>CAVWVM010000009.1:932500-2437266 GCA_963758485.1 uncultured Acidobacteriaceae bacterium | reverse complement strand
TGGACGTGCCCGCCGACCGGTACTGGGGAGCGCAGACCGAGCGGTCGCTGATCCACTTCGGCGACATCGGGCCCGACCTGGTGCCGCGCGAGGTGTACCACGCGTTCGGCTACGTGAAGAAGGCGGCCGCGCTCGCCAACGGTTCCGCCGGCAGGCTTCCCGGGTGGAAGGCGTCGCTGATCGCGCGGGTGTGCGACGAGGTGATCGACGGCGAGCTTGACGCGCATTTCCCGCTCCGGGTCTGGCAGACCGGGTCCGGCACCCAGTCGAACATGAACGTCAACGAGGTCATCGCCAACCGCTCGATCCAGCTCGTGGGCGGGGTGATCGGGTCCAAGACGCCGGTGCACCCGAACGATCGACGTGAACATGGGGCAGTCGTCGAACGACACGTTCCCGACCGCGATGCACGTCGCGGCGGTGGAGGTGGCGCAGGCAGCGGGTCATCCCGGAGGTGACCGCGCTGCGGGACGCGATCGCGGTCAAGTCCGCGCTGTGGCGCGACGTGGTCAAGATCGGGCGGACCCACCTGCAGGGCGCGCTCGCGCCAACGCCGCCTCCGTTTTTGGAAGCGTTGTATGCCCCTAATGCATTAGGGCCGGGGATGGTACTGCCCCCGCAGAGGCTGGTGGTAGCTGAAGCGACTTCTCCGCAGGGGAAGATGCGGTCGGTGAAGCGATCATAAACACCGAAGACCTCATAGTGCCCAAACCCCGGATCAAAAGCGACCTTCGCGATGATGTCGGGCGAGGGATTGAAAGTATATGTTGAAGTGGTGTTGTAGCTGTTGCTTGCGCCCGCTTGGCCGAGCAGGAAGTTATCTCCGTTGCCGTGAGTGGTGAGCGTGCCTTGAGCATTTTCAAGTGCAACAGCGAACGCCACCTTATCGCCGAAGGTCTTAGTCAAGCGGATTCCGTACTGACGGGTAAAGACAAAGCCCACGTTGTACGAAGGGTCGATCGTCTTAGGACGGGCGTCATTCGTCCTGCCCAGGTCGTCATCGGGGGAAATTCCCTTTCCGTTTTCCGTTGCCAGACTCCACGCTTGGCCGCCGAGAAAACTCCAGCCGCTGTCAAATTTGGCCTGCGCCCATGCTTGCCGGAGACGGAGGGTGTAACTGTTCGTTGACGTAGACGTAGAGGTAACGCCGGAAGAAAGAAAGTCGGCTGAGACATAGCTGGAAAGATCCACATCCTTCAATCGTCCATTCACGAAGGTTGTGATCTTGGACTGACGACCGGAACCAAAAAATTCCGATACCTGGCTTTGAGAGGCGCCGGGCATCGTCACGGAGTTGAAGGGCGTGGGCAAATCCGCTGAGAGCGCTCGCGAACGCCGCACGAATTCGGCAGCCGCGTATCCCCCCGGTGTTATGTTGATGCCCTTAAAGTGGATGGTGAGGGGACCCTCCATTGAGCTGATGCTCGGTGCAGAGTCCTGGGGATTCTGCGCCGGAGGCGTGGCATCCTGCTGAATCGGATTACCGGTTGTGATCTCCGCCACTTGCTGTTGCGGAACCGGTTGCGGATCAGCCTTGACGGCGGCTGCGGCAGCCGCTTGCTGCGCCTGTTGCCGCTCCAACTGGTCGCTAAGGCGTTGGATCTGTAGTTGCTGCGCGGCCAAAGCGTCCTTCAGAGCTTGAACGTCCGCCGCCGTAACAACTGTGGGTGGAGCAGCAGGTGCTGCCGCCGCGTCTTTGGCGGGAGTGCCTCCCGCGGGGTTTTCTGCCCAGGCGCTAGCAGACAATGCCGCTAAAGCCAGAGCGGTGAGAAATAGGTGCTTTCCTTGCTTCATAAAAATTCAACTCTCCTTTTTTTAGTTGAACAACGTTTACTGGGGGAAACTTGGACGTCCCGCCACCGGTCACGGCGCCTTGCTATGCGGGACTAAAATTGTCCGCCGTAATCGATAGAACTTATCATTACTATCGACTTACTTGTGATTCGGCGCACACTTCGATTCCGTCTCACTTCTCCAACTGAAGAAACCTGGGGGATAGTTTCTTAATCCGCGAGCGCTAGGTTGAAGATATCAATCCCCACCTGCGCTGCAACCGGCTTTCCATGGACTTAAACACAAGTCCATCGACGACGTACCCAATTGCGATAATCAAAATCATGACGGCGATCACGGCGCTCATATCATTCAAGTCACGTCCCATCATCAGTACCTGGCCGAGTCCCAAACTCAAATAGAGCATTTCTGCAGTGATGAGGGAACGCCAGGCAAACGCCCATCCCTGCTTCAGTCCGGATACGATAAAAGGAAGACTGGCGGGCAGGAGCACATACCAGAAAAGCTGTAATCCGCTGGCTCCGAGATTGCGGCCAGCCATGCCGTAAATTCTCGGCATCTGTTTGCGTCCGTCTTCCATCGCGAGAGTCACGGACAACAGGGATCCCATGACGACGACAAATAAAATTGCATTTTGGCTAAGACCAAACCAAAGAAGGGCGAGGGGCCACCAACAGATGCTGGGCAAGCTTTGCAAACTGACCAACAACCCGCCCATGGTTTCTTCAAGAAATTTGCTACTGGCCACTCCTAATCCGAGCAGCATGCCCAGCACGACGGAGATGGCATATCCGATTAACACACGCCGCAAACTCACGGCAATCGCGATCACGAAGGTGTGGTCCTGAAATCCAGAATACAAAGCCTCTGCCACGCCCCATGGCGTGGGAAACAGATAAGGAGGCCAGATTTTAAGCTGGGCGAGAACCGTCCATATCCCAAATAATCCTGCGTAAAAAATGATAAGTCGCGCGGCGCGTTTCACAGCTGCGCCTCCTTTTCAATGTGCGGCTTAGTTCCCACGTTGTATTCCACTTCAAGAGAGCGGTTAATCTCTTCGCGCAATTCGCCTAAAATCTCACCCGCCGCGCGCGCTACGCTGGGATCTTCCAGCACGCGAGGTCGGGGCAGATCGACGGTAAATTCGCGCTTCACCCGTCCCGGCCGAAATGTTAGAAGGGCCACTCGATCTCCGAGGCGGATCGCTTCCCGCACGTTGTGGGTGACGAAGATGATGGTGCGTCCAGTCTCCTCCCAGATGCGTTCGAGTTCGTCGTGTAGGAGATCTCGCGTTTGGGCATCAAGGGCTGCGAACGGTTCATCCATCAAAAGAACATCAGGCTCGCTAGCCAGAGCCCGTGCCAGGGCTACGCGCTGCCGCATGCCGCCCGAAAGCTGATGAATGTAACTATCCTTGAATTGCGAAAGATGCACCAACCGCAAGTAGTAACGTGTCTTCTCTTCCCTTTCCGCCTTGGCGATCCCTTTCATCTTCATGCCGAATTGAACGTTGTCGCCCACTGTGAGCCAGGGGAAGAGTCCGAGTTCCTGGAAAATAAGAATGCGATCCGTACCCGGACCTTCGATGCGTTTTCCATCGACCAGAACCTCACCGGAAGTCTGCTGGTGAAGACCGGCAATCAGGTGAAGCAGCGTGGATTTGCCGCAGCCGGAGGGGCCGACAATGCATAAAAATTCACCGGCTCTCACCTGCAGGTTGATATGGTCGAGAGCAAGCATGCGCTCACCGGTTTGCGTCCGGTAGCTCAGGCAAATATCTGTAAGAGCGACCTTGGGCGTCTCGAAGGCTTGGCCTCGCAGCGGACGAACTGTGGCGGATCTCCCAGCCTTACCTCGCGGAGTTCCGATGCGTACGGGAGGTTCAATGGGAATCGGAAGCGGGTGCGGCGCGAAATTGTGTGCGTTGGTGCTCATTGAATTGCCTTCCTTCCCTTTTCCGCCAACACCTCGTTGAGGAGCGCGAGATCGTATAAGCGAGAGAGGTCTGGCATCTGACGGCCCAGAAAGCCATCCTCGAATGCCTGTTGCGCAGCCGTCGTAAGAGCGCTGTGCAGTGGATCGTAAGTCACCTGCAGCCGGGCGAAGGCCTCGTCCAGAATCGCGGGGGAGAGAGCTTTGCCAGTCTCGGCTTGAATTTGCTGGTTCAAGAGCTTCTTCGCCTCTGGCTTATGACTATTAATCCAATCTGTGAGATCGACATTGGCCCGAAGCCAATTCTTGACAAGATCGGGATGCTCCCTCAGAAACTTCGCGTTCACCACCAGTAAGCCGATTACGAACTGGCCGTCGGGCCAGAGACTGCGTTCATCCACAAATAGACGGCCATTGCCTTCATGGATCAGCCGCGTCGCCCAGGGTTCTGGCGCCCATGCGGCGTCCAGATCCTTCTTGAGGAAGAGGGTAAGTTGATCAGGATTCGCCATGGGAATCACCCGGACATCGCCACCCTTGTCGTTGGTTTTCATCCCGTGGGTCTTCAGCCAGTTGCGAAGAGCTACATCCTGCGTATTACCAAATTGAGGCGATGCGACGCGCTTACCGTGAAAATCCTCCGGCTTCTGAATACCGCTATCGTTGCGAACGATGAGTGATGCGCCTCCGCTGGCAGCTCCTGATACCACCCGCACCGCCTCGCCATTCGACCGGACATACCCGTTGATGGCAGGGTTCGGACCGACGTATGTCATATCGATTGCGCCGCCGAATAAGGCCTCAATGGCGGACGGCCCAGCGTTGAAACTAGTCCATTGAACTTTAACCTGCGGTCCCATCGCCTTGTCGAACCAGCCGTTGGCCTTGCCAACCATGGCCTGAGCGTGAGTGATATTGGGGAAGGCCCCGACACGAATAGTGGTTTGCGCACGCCCAGGAAGCACGGCCAAGAACGCTAAAGCCAATATCAGCGGAAGACGCTTACTCACCCTTGTGTCCTCCGACGACCATGGGCAACACACTGGCTTTCTCCTTTTTCTTTCCCGGCCGCCTCCCTTTTCCTCCCGGAGCAGGCTCAGCAATCAGGTCCGCGAGCGTGGTGTTCTCCAGGATGTTGGCGGCGGCGTCGCGCACGTCAAGGAACAATTGGTAAAGCGCTCGGTGAGGCAAGTCGCGATCAATCAGCGTGCGCAATTGCTCGGCATCACCAAATGGTGCAAGGGGGCCGTCGATCAGCCGCATGATCTCGCTCAACCTTATGTCCTCCGCGGCACGTCTCAACTGGTAGCCGCCCTTAGCGCCGCGTACGCTCTCGACCATTCGGGCATTTTTAAGTTCCAACAGAATTAACTCCAGAAATTTTTCTGGCAGGTTCTCTTCGTAAGCGATTTCACGAATTTTGATCGCGCCCCGATTGTAATGACGGGCGAGCATCATCATGGCCTGCAATGCGTAGAGTCCCTTTTGTGAGATTTTCATGACGGAGCATTATTCCACAAAGCCAATTGAATTAGTAGACTTTATGCAACAATTTGTGGGTAGCAATCGAATTGCCCTCGTCGATGTCGCGAAGCCGGGGTTAACCGCATCATTCTTATAAGACTTTGGTGGAGTATGAACGAGTTTGCACACGCAGCCTTGTGCATTAATATGCGGTTGAAAGATTCAGAAGTTCCCTGACATGGAATGCGGCCTGGAATGAAAGAAGTTACGTTCTTCCTAAGATGCGCAGCATTTGCACTGTAATGTTGTCGGGACCGCCGCGCTGTAGCGCCAATTTCACAAGAGCGGCGCACGCTTCTGCCGGCGCGTGATTGGTGGCGGCCGACTGCAGCTCTTCTTCACTAACAACGCCCCATAGTCCATCGGTGCAGAGCAGTAGATCGTCGCCGTCTTGCAACGCGACACCATTCTCGGCGCCGTCAACCGCAACCTCAACTCCCGAGCCCAGCGCAGCCGTCAGAATATGGCGTTGCGGATGCTTCTCCGCATCTTCAGGACGGACGATGCCGCTCTCCACCAAGCGGGCAACGTAAGAATGATCGCGAGTCAGGCGTGAGATGCTCGATCCCCGAACCAAGTACAAACGGCTATCTCCAACGTGGGCAAAAAAAAGCTGGTGCCCGCGGATCACCAACGCGGTGCAGGTCGTACCCATTCCATGAAGCTCGGGATGGCGCAAAGCGTAAGCCTGAATGCGAGCATGCGCTACAACGAACGCCTCTAAAAGAGGGGGCTGAGGATCGTCCTGCACAAGGTTGTCATAAACTTCTCGAATGGTCTGGACCGCGAGACGGCTCGCTTCCTGGCCGCCTTCGTATCCGCCCATGCCATCGGCGATCACCGCCAACCTTCCCTTTCGCTCGAATTCAAGATCGTCGGAAGGCTCCCAATAAAGATACGAATCTTCATTGTTGTCGCGCAGGCAACCGACGTCGCTCAAGCTCGCCACTTCGATCCCCGGCCTTGCCTTCATGCAGTCAACCGCCATTTGTTTTGCGACCCTCGTCGCAACGCGCAAACGATGCAAAAGATCCATCGCAAGCATGCGCTTTCCTTTACCTGAATTTGGGTTCCCCCACCCGCCCGGCCATTATAGACAACTGTTCAAGCGGAATTGTTGAGGAACGGGCCGCAAGGAAAAAGCCGCGGGCATCCGCGGCTCCTCTCCTGAACGTGGGCGTGTATCAAAGAAGAATCTACTTGTCGTGCTTATCTTTGTAGATTTGGCGGCTGGTGCGATTCTGCTCACGGTTGAGCTGCTTTTGCTCGCCTTTTGTAAGGTGACCGTTATTCGCCGCCATGTCGGCCTTCTGCTGGTTCTCGATGTGCTGTTCGCGATTCTCCAATCGTGAAGTCTGCCCAGGTGTCAGCGTGCCGTTCTTCACGCCATTGGCGATGCGGTCCTGCTGATTCGTCTCGCGGCCATTCACTTCGTTGACGCGAGGATGACCAGGATCGACCTGTCCCGGGCCCGCGCCGGATGTGTTGCTGTTTTGGGTTTGAGCAGCGGCGGAGCCAACAAACATCATGCCACCCACTGCCAGGATTAAAAGCGAATGCGTGATTTTGTCGATCATGCTCGAACTAAACCCCCGGATGAAAGTTTAGTTCTGGACATGTGACGCTTAATACTTACGAAAGTGATAGGTATCGCCGCTTGGAATCAGTCCACCAAGAGTAGTCATTTGGGGGGATTACCAAGGTCACTCGGAGATCGCGTTTAAGTCCCAGGCCATGGAGCCGAACGTTTCTTGCGCCGCAATCAAGTAAAGAAACTGTATTTTGCATGCAGGGCAAAACGTCCCTTGGGTCGGTCGCAACTACAGGAAGAACTGTATATGCCTTGAAATGAATGGCTAGCTATGATCCCGACGTCGGACGAGCGTCTGGTTTGCTGTACCTATCCTGTTATTTTATTGAATTTCAACTTTCTTAGGTGAGCGTTAGGTGGAAGAAAAACGAATTTGATGCACGGCCGAATACTCATCGTGGACGACAATCAGGCTGTGAGAAAAGGCCTTCGTTCGCTGCTTTCATCCCGCTCAGAATTCGAGGTCAGTGGCGAAGCGGTGGATGGGATTGATGCGCTCGAAAAAGCCCGGTCCTTGCGTCCAGACATCATCCTTATGGATATTTCGATGCCACGCATGAGCGGCATCGAGGCAACCAAGGCAATCCTAAGAGAACTGCCGAACACCAAAGTCGTCATCGTAAGTCAGAACGATCCTGAGATTGTTCGAATGCTGGTTCGCGAGGCAGGCGCCGCTGCGTTTGTGGCGAAAGGTGATCTGTCCCGCGATCTCATGTCGACGCTGGGCCGGATGATTCAGCAACCAATCGCTGAAGCCAAGCCCGATTGGCTTGCCGGCGGTGGAACTTTAGGCAAGATGATCCGGGATCATGATTGGTCGAAGACTGATCTCGGTCCGATTGAGCACTGGCCCCAAAGCCTGAAGACGTCGGTAAATTTGATTCTCAATTCGCAGCATCCCATGTGGATTGGATGGGGCAAGTCTGTAACCTTTCTTTACAACGACGCTTACATCCAGGTCTTAAGTTTGGCCAAACATCCACAAGCCCTGGGAAAGCCTGCAGCCGAAGTTTGGGGGGAAATTTGGGATATCTGCGGGCCACTAGCGAACAAGGTTTTCGAAAAAGGTGAGGCTTCGTTTGTGGATGACGTTCGTCTCCTCATGAATCGTGGAGACTTCATAGAGGAGACCTACTACTCATTCTCTTATTCTCCGATCCGAGATGAATCCGGCACTGTGGCGGGCTTGTTCTGTCCTTCTACTGAGGTCACTCCGAAAGTTATCAACGCGCGGAGATTGAGCACGCTGTCTGAGCTTTCAGCGAACGGATTGTTGCAAAAAACGATCGAGGCCGCCTGTGCTTCAGTAGCGGCCACACTCTCAAAGAATCCTGACGACATTCCTTTCGCCCTGCTCTATTTAGTCGATAGCGAACGGAAGCATGCCCGGCTCCAGCAACTTTGCGGGCTTCCAGCCCAAGTCGAGGAACTCAGTCCCAGTTCGGTTGATCTAGATTCCGAGGATACACACCGGCTCATGTGGCCTTTAGCGGAGACGGTTCGAACCGCCAGGACACAAGTCATCTCAGTGAAGAACATTGAAGGACTGCCCTTAGGAGTTGCACAACAGCCTCTCTCTGAAGCCATGGTGTTGCCCGTGACCTCGCGCGGGGAGGATGGCACCATCGGCGTGCTGATCGCCGGGGTAAGCCCCGCGCGCAAACTCGACGCTGAGTATCGAACATTCTACGAGTTGGTCGCCGGCCAAATCGCCACCGCCATTCAGAATGCCCGCGCGGCCGAAGAGGAGCGAAAGCGACTGGAAGCTCTCGCGGAAATCGATCGTGCAAAAACTATATTCTTCAGCAATGTCAGCCACGAATTCCGCACACCTCTCACTTTGATGCTTGGGCCGGTCGAGGAACTGCTGGCCAAAAGTCACACCGATCTTTCTCCGGCCGCCAAGCGGCAACTGGAACTGGTAAACCGCAACGGAACTCGCCTCCTTCGTCTGGTGAACACTCTTCTGGACTTTTCACGGATCGAAGCTGGACGCATGCAGGCGGTTTATCAAGCCACCAACCTGGCAGCGTTTACGGTTGAACTAGCGAGCGTATTCCGCTCGGCCACGGACAAGGCCGGACTGCGACTGGAACTCGATTGTTCTGAGCTATCCGAGCCTGTTTTCGTCGACCGCAACATGTGGGAAAAGATTGTTCTCAATCTTATCTCCAATGCGTTCAAGTTCACTTTTGATGGGGAGATCACGGTCTCAATAATTCAAGCCGGAGCCAATGCGGAGTTGAGGGTTCGCGACACGGGAATTGGCATCGCGTCCGAAGAACTGCCCAGACTGTTTGACCGTTTCCACCGCATTGAGAATTCTCGCAGCCGTACCCACGAAGGCAGCGGCATAGGGTTGGCGCTGGTGCAGGAACTGGTGAAGCTGCATGGAGGGTCGGTACGTGCGGAGAGCGTGAAAGGGGAAGGCACTACTTTTATCGTCAGCATACCGATGGGCACCTCGCACTTGCCCGCCGATCGCATTGGAGGATCGCGCACCCTGGTCACGACGGCGGTGGGCGCAGCTCCTTTTGTGGACGAGGCGCTTCGCTGGCTGCCCGAGAGTGCAACACTCGACTCGATCCCGGAGATACTTCCAGGCGACGAACGAATCCCCGTTCCCTGCCCTCCAACATTGAACGGCGAGAAACGTACTCGCATTTTGGTGGCTGACGATAATGCCGACATGCGCCAATATCTCGTGCGTTTGCTCTCCGAACGTTATGAGGTGGAGGCGGTGGAGGACGGCGCCGTTGCCCTGGCGGCAGCGAGGCAAAATCCGCCCGACGTTGTTCTGAGCGATGTGATGATGCCGAACCTGGACGGATTCGGCCTGCTGCATGCTTTGCGGTCCGATTCTGCGACCAAGACTATTCCCATCATCCTTCTTTCGGCGCGCGCTGGCGAGGAATCGCGCGTAGAAGGAATGGAACAAGGCGCAGACGATTACCTGATCAAACCGTTTAGCGCCCGTGAATTGTTGGCCCGTGTGCAAACGCACTTGCAGATGGCTCGCGTAAGAAAAGAGGGGGAGGAAGCCTTACGCCTGCGCACCGGGCAGTTCGAAACCTTGCTCAACGAGGCGCCGATCGGCGTTTACCTTGTTGACTCCAATTTGCAGCTGCGTCAGATGAACCCCACCGCTGGGAAACTCTTTCGGGAGACCCCGGAGGCGGTAGGCCAGGATCTTGAGGAAGTACTTCGTTTTCGATGGCCCGACGCGCCCGCCGCTGAAATCCTCGCTCGCTTTCGTCACACTCTGGAGACGGGCGAGCCGTTCTTTTCCCCGGAATGGATCGAACACCGGCGGATCAGCAAGCGTCGTGAATGTTACGAGTGGCAGCTTAATCGCATCCCGCTTCCGGACGGCCAACACGGAGTAGTGTGCTATTTCCGAGACATCTCACACATCGTAGAGGCGCGTGAAGCGATTGCGGAATCCGAACAGCGTTTGCGTCTTGCGACCGAAGCGGCAGAACTCGGCATATGGATCTGGTATCTCGATAACGATGCCATTCAGTTGGAAAACGAACGTTCCTACGAAATATTCGGGCGATCCCGCGAGGAAGGCTCCATCTCGGCTAAGGAATTTGAAGCCAAATTCTTACACCCTGCCGACCTGCATTCCTATAACGAGGCGGTTTCCCGCACCGTCCGGACTGGGGCTCGCTTTTTCTTTGAAGGGCGAATTCATCGTCAGGACAGAACAATTCGCTGGGTGGAGTTTACCGGTCACCTTGAGTACAGTGCCGACGGCGCGCCGTGGCGCATCTTGGGGAGCGTTATAGACATCACGGACCGCAAGCAAGCGGAAGAAGCGGCGCGCAAGCAGCGTGAGCGGTTTGACCTAGTTGCCGAAGCTTCACAGGTCGGCTTCTGGTTCTGCGATCTGCCGTTCGATAAGTTGATCTGGGATGCCAAGGTGAAGGAACACTTCTGGTTGCCCTCAGACGCCGACGTTACGATCGATTTATTTTATGAGCGTCTGCATCCGGATGACCGCGAACGCACACGCCGGACGATTGAAGACAGCAACGAAAACGATATTCCCTATGACATCGAGTACCGAACGGTATCGTCAGATGGTCGGGAAAAGTGGATTCGTGCGATCGGTCGCACATTCTATAGCGCCATGGGCCAGCCTATTCGCTTCGATGGTCTGACTCTTGATATCACCGAGCAAAAGCGAATTGAAGCCAGGGAAGAGCAGATGACGCAGGAAGCCCTTTCTGCGCATGCAAAATTCCGCGCCATCTTCGAACAGACTCCAGTGTTTGCCGGAATCATGACCACCGATGGGATTGTTATCGACGCAAACCGGCTCTGTCTGGATGCCTGCGGCTATCGCGCGGAAGAGGTACTGGGCCGTCCCTTCTGGGAAACCGGATGGTGGAGACTTTCCAAGGAGAACCAGGACAAAATTCGGGTCGGGTCGCGCCAAGCTGCGGAGGGCGTTCCTTACGAAGAAATACTAACCTACCATTGGTCGGACGGCACCGAACGACTGGCTAATTTAGGCATTCATCCCATTCGCGACCACGAAGGAAAAATCCTCTTCCTGCACCCAACCGGAGTGGATATCACGGACCTGAAACGTGCCGAAGAGAACTACCGAAACCTGGCCGAGTCCCTGGAGGCGGAAGTACGAGCCCGCACCCACGAGCTTGAAATCCGTAATGCTGACGTCGTGCGCCAGTCCGAACAACTGCGTGATCTTTCGCGCCGGTTATTGCAGGTACAGGATGAAGAACGCCGTCGGATTGCCCGGGAACTGCACGACAGTGCGGGTCAGATACTCGCGGCCCTCAGCATGAATCTTGCGCGCGTCACGGAAGGTGCGCGGCAGGACGGATTCCGCCACACCAAGGAAGCCGAAGACAGTGGAAAGTTGGTTCAGCAGTTGAATCAGGAGATACGAACGATGTCTTATCTCCTGCATCCGCCACTGTTGGACGAAACCGGCTTGGCCGAAGCCGTTCGCTGGTACATACAGGGATTATCAGAACGCAACGGTCTTGCGATAACATTAGTCGTCGAGCCAGAATTCGGCAGGCTATCGCGGGAGATGGAGTTGGTAATGTTCCGTCTCGTGCAGGAGTGCCTGACGAACATTCATCGGCACAGCGGGAGCAAGAGCGCGTTTATCACCATTGCGCGCAACGGCGAAAGTGTTTCGCTCGAGGTGAGAGACGAGGGCAAGGGAATCACTGCCGAGAGGCTGGCTGAGATTCAATCCAAAGGCTCCGGGGTGGGAATCACAGGCATGAGAGAACGGGTCCGCCAATTCGGCGGTCAGATGAGAATTGAATCGAATCAGAGCGGTACCATGATCTCATTCACGTTCCCCCTGGAAGGCGAAAAGGCCTCGAAGCGCGAGGACGAAGCTCGCCCTGTAACTGTTGCGTAACTCTCTTCCCAAGTAATTATGCAGATTCTCGTCGTAGACGATAACGAATTTGTGCGAAACGGCGTACTCGATATTCTCGCCTCCAAAACGGACTGGAAGGTGTGCGGCCAGGCCAGGGATGGTGCGGAAGGAATTCAGAAGGCGCTGGAACTGTCTCCCGATCTGATCCTCCTGGATATCAGCATGCCGGGCTTGAATGGGTTGGAAGTCGCTCGCCGTCTGCGGCAGGAAGTACCGAGTGCAAATATTCTAATCATGAGCCAGAATGATCCGATCCATCTACTGCCAAGTGCAATGAAAGCCGGCGCGCAAGGGTGCGTGGACAAGAGTCGTCTGTCCGCAGATTTAGTACCGGCCATCGAAAACATAGAGAAGGGCTCACGACTCCGTGGAGTTTCGAATTCTAGTTAGCTGCCGACGTGGCGATTTCGCATAGTGAGTGCGAAAATGGCAGCCATGCCATTGCGTAGCGCACGCCAGCTCGGTATCGCTTTCCTGATCCTGGTATTCGGGCTCTCGGCCATCGAGAGTTCTGCTCGCCTTAGCCGCTCCCATCGGCTACCGGAATACTCAGTCAAGATTGTCCACACCTTTCCCCATGACGAGAACGCTTTCACCCAGGGCCTTGCGTACCGGGATGGCTTCCTTTATGAAGGGACAGGTCTCAAGGGCCGATCGTCGTTGCGTAAAGTTCGTTTGGAAACTGGAGAAGTGGTGCAGCGTGTAGACCTTGCGCCGGAGTTTTTCGGCGAGGGTATTGCCCTCCTGAAGGATGAGATCGTTCAGCTGACATGGCAGTCGCAAGTTGGCTTCGTCTACAGCTTGAAAGATTTTCGATTGCTGCGACAATTTTCTTATCCCGGCGAAGGTTGGGGATTGACAAATGACGATCACGAAATCTTTATGAGCGACGGCACATCCGACATTCGTGTCATGGATTCCAACACCTTCGCAGAAAAACGCCGCTTTACCGTCCACGACGGATCTACTCCGATCAAAGAGTTAAATGAATTGGAATTTGTGGAGGGAGAGATATTCGCCAATGTCTGGCAGACGGATCGAATCGCGAGAATCTCGCCAACAAACGGCGAGGTGCTTGGCTGGATCGACCTCAATGGCATGCTTAGCCCCGTGTATCGCCTGCCGTCTGGAGCGGTACTCAACGGGATCGCCTACGATGCGGCTCGGAAGCGTTTGTTCGTTACCGGCAAATTGTGGCCAAATGTCTTTGAAATCCAACTGGTCTCCAAGCGATAGCCCTGCGCTCTTTTGATCGCGTCGGGGTTCAGGATTCAGTTCCCCGAATTCTTACGAATCATCGCAATAATTAACAGGAATCACTCCATAGTTGAGCAGCATCCTAAACTCATCATCCCAGGAGAATCTTAATGGCTTCGGCAACCGCAATCCTCACGCCCCTCACCGCAGAAGAATTAGTGAAGATGGATGCCTACTGGCGAGCTTGCAACTACCTCGCAGCCGGAATGATCTATCTTCGGGCCAATCCCCTTCTCCGTGAACCGCTTAAGCCGGAACACATAAAAAACCGGCTTCTCGGACATTGGGGCTCTGATCCCGGCCAATCTTTCCTATGGGTTCACCTGAACCGTCTCATCAAGAAATACGACTTGAATGTGATGTATATCTCCGGACCGGGCCACGGTGCGCCGGCGACTTTAGCCAATAGCTATCTGGAAGGCTATTATTCTGAAATTTATCCGGAGAAGAGTCGCGATGAAGCTGGGATGCAGAAATTTTTTCGGCAGTTTTCTTTTCCCGGCGGAATTGGGTCTCATTGCACGCCGGAGACGCCCGGTTCGATTCATGAGGGCGGGGAGTTAGGCTACTCTCTTTCGCACGGCTACGGAGCGGCGTTCGACAATCCGGATCTCATTGTTGCGGTGATGGTGGGCGACGGCGAAGCGGAAACCGGTCCACTGGCCACTTCGTGGCATTCCAATAAATTCCTCAATCCCATTCGTGACGGAGCTGTTCTTCCTGTGCTTCATCTGAACGGCTATAAGATCGCGAATCCAACCGTTCTGGCCCGAATCCCTCACAAAGAATTAGAAGCATTGCTGACGGGGTATGGGCACAAACCATATTTCGTCGAGGGAGATGATCCATCGGCGATGCACCAGAAAATGGCCTCCACTTTGGAGGAGTGCATTCTCGAAATTAGGTCGATCCAGCAACACGCTCGTGAGACCAACGACGCGTCACGCCCACGCTGGCCGATGATCGTCTTGAGCTCTCCGAAAGGGTGGACCGGGCCAAAAGAAGTGGATGGGCACAAGGTAGAAGGAACGTGGCGCGCGCATCAAGTTCCTGTGCTCGATCCAGTCACCAATAAGAAGAGTCTGAAGCTGGTCGAAGACTGGATGCGAAGCTACGAGCCGGAAAAGCTTTTCGACAATCAGGGAGCCCTGGTAGCGGAATTACAGGATCTCGCGCCGAATGGGCAGCGGCGCATCTCCGCCAATCCTCACGCCAATGGCGGACTGCTACGGAAAGAACTCGATCTCCCAGATTTTCGTGATTATGCAGTTGATGTGAAGACGCCGGGCAGTATCTACGCCCCGCCTACGGATGTGCTCGCGCACTTTCTCGCGGAGGTGATGCGCCGGAACATGAAATCCTTTCGCGTCTTTGGTCCCGATGAAACTGCGTCAAACAGGCTCACCGCGATTTACTCCGCGTCGAAGAAAACCTGGCTAGCGGAATACAAACCCGATGATGCGGACGGCGGCGAGCTCGATGTATCCGGACGAGTCATGGAGATGCTCAGCGAGCACACGCTGGAGGGCTGGTTTGAAGGCTATGTCCTAACCGGCCGTCATGGTTTCTTCTCTACCTACGAGGCATTCGTCCATGTCATCGATTCCATGTTTAACCAGCACGCCAAGTGGCTGGAGAAATCGAAAAACGAACTGGCATGGCGAGCGCCCATTCCGTCGATCAACCTCCTGATCACCTCGCTGGTCTGGCGGCAGGATCACAACGGCTTCACCCACCAGGATCCCGGCTTCCTTGATGTGGTGACGAACAAGAGCCCTGATGTGGTTCGCATCTACTTGCCACCGGATGCGAATTGCCTGTTGAGCGTCACCGATCATTGCCTGCGCTCGCGAGATTACGTGAACGTCATCGTGGCCGACAAGCAGGATCACCTCCAATATCTCTCCATGGAGGAAGCGGTCACGCACTGCACCAAGGGTATCGGCATATGGGATTGGGCTTCGACCGACGATGGCGCGGAGCCGGATGTGGTGATGGCGTGCGCGGGAGATATCCCGACCATGGAGTCGCTGGCCGCCGTCCAAATACTAAAAGGGCACTTCCCTGACCTGAAGATTCGTTTCGTCAACGTGGTTGATCTTTTCCGGCTCATGCCCGCGACCGAACATCCGCATGGTCTCTCCGAGCGCGATTTCGATTCCCTGTTCACCACCAATAAGCCCGTCATCTTTAACTTCCACTCCTACGCTTCACTCATTCACAAGCTCAGCTACCGCCGCACCAATCACGAAAATATTCACGTTCGTGGATATAAAGAAAAGGGCAATATCAATACGCCCCTGGAACTCGCCATCATCAATCAGGTAGATCGCTTCAACCTGTCGATTGATGTAATAGATCGTGTTCCTCGCTTGCAACCTGTCGGAGCTCACGTAAAAGAATGGCTGAAGGACCAGATCATCGACAGCATCAACTACGCGCACGCCGAGGGAATCGATCGTGAGGAAATCCGCAATTGGAAATGGACGAAGTAAGCGTCGTGAAAGACCAGGCACAGGAAGAACATTTGGTCTTAGTGCTGAACAGCGGCTCGTCGTCGCTCAAGTTCGGGGTTTATTTCCGCGGAACGAACGATGACGATGAAGTGCCGCTGCTCACCGGTAGCGCGGAAGGCATTGGACACGACAACGGAAGCTTGCACATTCGCTCTTCCGACGGAAAATCGCTGCTTGCGCGGGAGTGCGTTCACGAATCGCAGAGCCACGCACTTGACGTACTAGCGAAGGCCATTCGTGAGCATATTCATACGACACCAGTGGCCGTGGGGCATCGCGTCGTACACGGCGGGCCGAAGCTATGCAAGCATCAGCTCATCACGGCGAAAGTACTGGAAGAGTTGCGACTGGCCACGCACTTCGCACCGTTACACATTCCCCAGTCCTTGGCACTGATCGCCTCCGCACAATCCATCTTTCCAAAAGCGAACCACTACGCGTGTTTTGACGACGCCTTTCATCAGACAATTCCTGAGGTCGCCTCGCGCTTCGCGATTCCCAAGAGCTATTTCGAAGCTGGAATTCGACGTTATGGCTTCCACGGAATTTCCTACGAATCGCTGGTGTACCACTTTGGCGCCGACCTTCCTCAACGGGCGATTTTTGCACACTTGGGAAATGGCTCCAGCCTATGCGCATTGCGCAATGGAGCATCGATTGATACCACGATGGGTTTAACACCGACTGGCGGCATTCCGATGGGCACGCGGTCGGGTGATCTCGATCCCGGCGTAATCCTCTATCTGCTGCGCAATGCGAAACTCGGTACGGACGAATTGGAAGCCCTGCTGAACCGCCGTAGCGGCCTCTTTGCCCTGTCGGGCGGAGACAGCGACGTTAAGACCCTGGAAGAGCGCGCTCAGTCAGGCGATCACGAAGCGGCGCTCGCCTTGGATGTTTTTGCTATCTCAGTGCGCAAGGCTATCGGCGCTTACATGGCTCTGCTGGGCGGCGTGGATCTTCTGGTTTTCACCGGCGGCATTGGAGAACACAGCGATCGCATTCGATCCACGGCCACTGTTGGCCTCGACCAACTCGGCTTAACTGCGGGAAAAATTCAGATTGTTCCCACGCAAGAGGAACGGCAGATTGCCCGCCATTGCCGCACCCTAATGCGGCAACTTTGAGAGCCTTCTCCCATCTCCATCTGACACGAGCGATTGCTTCGTAGCCTTCGCACTACAACTTCCGCCGCAGCACTTAGGTCCCCACGTCACTCCCAGGGAGTGGAGGATCAGGGAGTCTCCCAACTTCAATTTGGCTGCATCGGCGACGACCTCGTAAGCGTAGTAAACCAACGAGTTGTGCGTGATGCACCAGCGTTCGTGCCGAATGATGCCCTTACAATGTTCGCACGCCGCCTGCGCGTTGTACCGGTTGCAGTGATATTCGTAAGATGGGACGCTCTCAGACATTTACTTTCCCCCGCACTTCCCTACCCGGGCTGCCGACGAGCCATGCGACTCCAGGAAGTTGCGCTCGCATCGATAGTAGAAAGTGGCGGCGGGGCGCCATAGGGCGCTTGTCACGTCAAGATGTGATCTAGGTCACGCGATGTGCGCTCGCTGCGACATGGCTGCGGAAGGCCCGTCTTGCTTCGCATTCTCAAACACTTAGGAAGACGCGTTTTACGAATAGTGTGCGGGATGCCCTTGAAGCAACAGCAGCGCGCCTTTTGGAGTCATATTTGTAAGGGCTGCCGCGAATCGGGTCATTGGACCAAGGAGATTTTTATGTTCAAGGCATTGGGGACTGCGCTGCTTTTGCTGGTAACTTTTGCGGCAACGGGCTGCGGAAGTAACAACGGATCAAACTCGGGCAATATCAACGGGACGTGGACAGCAAACCTAACGAACCCGGATAATTCCCCGGCTTTCGCTTTTACTACAGATTTTACTCAGCAGAGCGGCGGTTCAATCAGCGTAACCAACTTCAAATTCACTACGAGCGGTTCCTGCTTTTCATCTCCGACCACGGAGACCGGTTCATTCGGCCTCAGCGGCAATTTTAATGGGAACGTCACCGGGACGTTTGGAATGAATATCTCCACCACATTCTCCAGTGGTACGAATAATCAACTCGCTCTCCAGGGGGCGGTGAACGGCAATACCATCACCGGAACATGGACTCTTACCGGAGCGACGGGATGCAGTGGTAACGGCGGCTTCACCCTCAACAAAAGCTAGCCTGCGAGACCCCAAAACAAAAGGCGTGTGTCCGTGAAGGACCACACGCCTGAGATCGACTCAGAGTGAAAGTGGAGCTACCGCCCGAAATATTTGGCGTTGAGCTCGGTGAAGGAATTCCACTTTTCCGGTAGGTCATCCAGTGCAAAAATGGCCGAGACCGGACAAACCGGCACGCAGGCCCCGCAGTCGATACACTCGACCGGATCGATGTAAAGCAACTGCTCCGTGGCATACTTCGGATCGTCTTTCTTGGGATGAATGCAATCCACCGGACACGCGTCCACGCACGCCGTGTCTTTGGTGTTGATGCAAGGCTCTGCAATTACATAAGTCATAACGGGTCGATCTCCTCGGCTGAATGGCTCTATTTTACTACGGTGTCACTGCGAAGGGCCTATTCTAGCAAGAAATGTTTCGCCGCGACAAAAGGAAAACGGCTGACAGAGCCGCTGTCAGCCGTTGCTTTGGTTAAAGTGTAGAACTATTCAAGCTGTAGTGAACCGGGTGAACTTACCGGTGCCCGCCGCCACCGCCACCGTGGGAACCACCACCGCCGTGGAAGCCGCCGCCCCCGCCGCCATGGAAACCGCCCCCAGCTGAGCCATGGAAGCCACTGCCCCCGCGATACCCACCACCGCCCGCGGCGCCGTGAAACCCATTACCCCCTCGGTAGCCGCCAGCATAACCGCGACCGCCATAGGCAGCACGACCATAGTAGCCGTGCCCGTATCCCCATCCACCGCGTCCGTAGCCCCAGCCGCGTCCATATCCCCAGCCGCCGCGCCAGCCACCCCAGCCCCAACCATGTCCCCATCCATACCAGGGACCAGCGCCAATAAACACTCCGCCGGCAAACCAGTCTGGACCATAATATCCATAAGGCGCGCACGCGTAAGGCGCATAGCCGTAGTAGCCGTATTGGCACACCGGAGGGCCGCCCACTCCCACCGCAATGCCAACTTGAGCTTGCGAGTAGGCCAGTGGCAGCATCAGGACACTTACCAAAGCCAAATATTTGATATACCGCATGGTGAATCTCCCCCTTTTCCAGGTCCGCCCTCTCACCAACCATCGAACCTGCAGGTCTTCAAGATCTTTTTCTATCCGAAGTGCCTATGTATTTGAACTCTCGAAAAGTGGAAAAGTTGCTATTTGTGAAGTGGCTGATTTCGGCCACTATGTTTTATTTCAGCCACTTAGAGACAGAGAAAGAAAGGCCCTACTTCAATGCCGGCTGCGAAGGCTTCGGCAACTCGCCGACCGCAGAAGCTGTAGGGGACGGAGCGGAAAGAGCATCCTGAACGGATTTGGGCAGTTTGTCTGCGTTGGCCGCTAACAGGCTGACCTGCCACATCTCTGTTTCCGATAACGTGGAGTGAAAGCCTGGCATGCCGGTAAGCCGGATCCCATTCGCAACTTTCCAATAGGTTTCTGCGGGTTCGTCGTCGGTCACTCCTTTTCCGTCCATGAGCCGCGGTGGATGAGGATACATGCCAGCCGCGATCGCGGTTTGCTTTTGCCCAGGCTGTGAATGGCATACGGAACATTGCTGGCGATAGATCGTGGCCCCGGCAAGGAGATTGGTTTCGTCCGCCTGGATGGGAACGCTCTTCGGCATCTCTCGCCCGATTCTGGCACCCAGTGCTTTGTTGGCGAGCATTTTCTCAAAAGGCATCGGCGGCGCCGACGTCGCCGCAGGAGCCTGTCCCGTCGAAAAATACCAATAAACGCCTAACCCAACCGCAGCAACACCCAGAATCATTCCTAAGATCAGCGTCCCGAACGTTCTCATGCGACGAAGGTTCCCCTTCACCACAATAATTGCTCATTCCAAACTGGGCAAGTAAAGGACGGTCTATGGGGGAACTCCTAGCAAAAATTCGCCTTCTGGAGAAGCTGTATTCGGGGCGACACCGGCATGAAGGTTAGACGAATACTTGTGCGCAGCGCCAACGCCTGAGCATTCGCATTTCAATCGACTGCTCTAGAAGTGCCAGATGACGCCGCCACCGACGAAGTAGTTATTCTGTCGAGTCTTTCCGGTATCCGCCAACGGCAGATTCGGCGTGCCGGAATAGAAGTCACGAACTTCACCGCGAAATCCAAATCGCTTGAACCGGCCTCGAAATGGGTTTAGGTCGATTCCCACCCCGCCCTGAATTACTCCCGAAGTTGACGAGCCTCCGGGATTCGTCCCGTAGTAGTTCAAGTCACTGCTTTCAGTGAAATGTGCAAAACCGCCGCCGAAACTTGCCCACGGGGAAACTGCGGTGGCAGGAAACAGATTAAAACGGACCGCTGGAGTGACGAAAATCTGCTTGTAGCCCGAGGGAACGACATCGCCGCCAGAACCAAGATCCTCGTCCAAATTGAAGACCGCGGGTACTTCTGCCGAGAGAGCGAAGATCGGAGTCGCTATCAAAGTGCGAGAATAATTAATCTCAAACGTGGCACCCTTGCCTGATCGGACGAATGGGTTCACGGTGGGAGCGTTCGGTCCATGTATACCCTGGTCGCTGATAAAGATACGACCGAACATGCCGGTGAGCTGGTTCTTCTCGTCCTGCGCCGCACTCGAGGCCGCAAGGATTGACACCATCAGCAGGACTGCCCATACAGCCTGTTTCCCAGACATTGCCCCTCCCTGTCGCGGGATCGTTGCCTTTTTTGGATACATTAGCCTAGCACGAAGCCTCGATTCTTGATCCACGAAGTGGTGTCATTCCATGTTCGCGTCGAGGCTGACTACGGTTGAAGTGAAGAGGAAGAGCAAGTGGATGGGGCGGAACAGGCCTGCAAACGTGAACGTCACTACCGCAAACGTCAATTCTACTGGCCAACCGCACCTTTTCTTCGCATATCGTTTCTAGTGTCGGTTTCTATTGCACGATGACCGTTAGAGGGACTTGATGACTCAAGCTTCCTGAAGTTTCCTTCACCGTAGCCGTATAAGTCCCTGCGGGTGTTCCTTTCGAGCCGTTGTTCGGAGGGGTTGACGAGCCACCGCACCCGACCACGGTAACAAACACCAGAATGATTATGGCGGAGGACACGGCCGGCCTCGACCTCTTACTGACAAACAGCAGACTCGAAAAACCTAAAGCCAACATCCACGCAATGAGCCCGGTACCAATCGGATTCTTAGCCGATGGCCATCCGGCTAGACTTGCAGAGGCCGTGGTGCCCACCGTCACCGTCACCGAGCTGGGAGAACTGCCCGTCACGTTAACCGACGCGGGGACGCTGCAGACCGGCGCGGGAGACGCCGCCGGGCTTACACTGCAAGTCAGAGTCACCGTCCCGCTAAACGATCCCGCTGGCGTGAGCGCCAAATTAAAGGTCGCCGCTTGCCCAGCAGAAATCGTTGAACTAGATCCTCCGGAAGGTACGCTAAAAGTGAAATCGGGCGTAGCAACCCCGGTTCCGGTCAGGGTGACGACCTGCGGTGAGTTAAATGCATTATCCATTATCTGAATTGCAGCCGCACGCGCGCCTGCCGCTTGGGGGTGAACGTGACGCTAATAGTGCAAGTAGCTCCAGCAGCAAGGTTTGCGCCACAAGTAGTGGATTGCAGGTAGTCGCCGCTTTGCGGGCCAGAAATTGAACCGCTCGTGATGCTTACTACCGCGGAGTTTCGGCGGTAATCCTCATCCTTCTCGTGGCTCCCAAAGGTCATTACCGCTGCAGTTTCTTTGCCTCGCCGGGAGATCGATTAATCCTTGCGATTTGGGGCGGAAGACATGCGTCGCAGCCGCAGGTATGTGATGGCAACCGCCTGGGCAGAAACAGAAACTAAAGTCGTAGCGAAGCGGAGAGAAGAAAGGCTCCCTTGCGGAGGACATTCCACCTTGATTCGTCCGGCGTTGGTGTCTACCGCGGTCTTCTTACTTTGCGCCGGTACCTTTCTTCTGCTCCAAAATGGATGCGGTACGACGCGCCCTCCTATACAACACGTCGTCATTATTTTTCAGGAAAATCGCACTCCCGATAACTTATTCCAGGATCCGATACTGATTACGCGCGGTGCGGATATTGCTAAGAGCGGACGGAATTCGAAAGGTCAGACCGTTACTCTCAACAAGATCGACCTCGGCACGAACGGCAGTAGCGCGGATGAGTACGACTTGGACCATTCGCACGCATCATTTGTGAAGATGTGTCACGTGAACGAGTCCACTGGGGTTTGCGCGATGGATGGCGCTGACCTCATCTACGTAGGCTGTACGCGTGGATTCCCTTCTTGCCCGCCCTCGAATCCGCAGTTCATGTATGTGAACCCTGCGGATGTTCAGCCGTACTTCCAGCTCGCCGAACAGTACACGTTTGCCGATCGCATGTTCCAGACCAACCAGGGCCCCAGTTTTCCCGCGCACCAGTTCATCATCTCAGGCACCTCGGCTCCCTCCGCCGGCAGCAAGCTGTTCGTGGCGGAAAATCCGAGCGGCGTAACCTTTGCGAATGGAGATACGGGCTGCGCTTCACCTTCTGACGAATTCGTCAACGTGATCGATCCTAACGGAGCCGAATCGCCAATTTATCCTTGTTTCGAACACCGAACCCTGACGGACTTGCTCAACGAAAAGGGCATAAGTTGGCGGTATTATGCTCCGGGACCGGGATCGATCTGGACCGCTCCCAACGCCATTCAACACATGTGTGGGCCCAACGCAACCCCACCGCACGCCACCGCGTGCGTCGGATCGGACTGGATCAACAATGTAGTACTCGCAACGACTCAGAATCCCGCGCCAGTGCTGACTGATATCGTGAAGGGACGGCTAGCCACAGTGACTTGGGTTATGCCAAATGGGCTAGAGTCCGACCACGCTCAAGGTAACGACGGTTCGGGCCCATCATGGGTTGCGGCGATTGTCAATGCCATCGGGAATAGTTCGTATTGGTCTAATACCGCGATCTTCATCACATGGGATGACTGGGGTGGATGGTACGATCATGTGCCGCCGCCTCAGGTGATCAATTCGTATGAGTATGGGTTTCGCGTGCCTATGATTGTGGTATCTCCCTACGCCAAATCGGCTTACATATCTCACGTGACGCATGATTTTGGAAGTATCCTAAAATTTATCGAGGAGATATTTGGCCTGCCGTCGCTGGGCTATGCAGACGCCCCCGCCGACAATCTCTCGGATTGCTTTAACTTCAATCAAAGGCCGCTATCGTTCCACGCCATCGCTGCCCCTCTTAACGCCGATTACTTCCTTGATGACAGACGGACACCAACAGACCCGGATGATGATTGAAGAATCTTAGAAAGGCGACAGACCGTCTTTGGTCTGTAGACCATCACGCCCGCTCACAGGAGTTTTGACTTTAATTTGGATCTCCCACGACAATCCAGTCAAACGTGTCGCCCGCTCCGCCGCAAGAGACAGTGAAGGCGCTGGTCGTTTTAGCAACCAGACTTGCGCCGCCGCGCGTGCTCTCGTCAAACACAAAAATAACGGGTTGCGAATTGTAGGTGCGTGGCAAGGCAACTTCCCTCATCCCTCCACGGCAGGAGGACACTCCCGCGTACTGGTTCGGAGATTTTTGATTCGCCCCACTCATACTGATCGCGCCGTTAGTGTTGATCGTTCCAGTCAGTCTATCGATGTTTACCAAAGCATTGTTAATGGCAGACGTCGCGGTCACGCCCACCCATATGCCACCAATGCCGGCTGGATTATTAATCAAACCTTTCCCGTCGTTGTGCAGGAAGCCGCCGACTACGGTCAAGCCGTTAAACTGGTTATCGATCAGATAGCCCAGTGCACTAGATTGTGATCCACCGACGAATGACGTTCCGCTAATAGTCATTACGCCGTAATTCCGCAGGTAATTTGCTGCTTGCTCGATATGAGAATCGGTGACCTCGATCGTTTGATTGCCCGCGGCATCTCCATTTTGGATCGCCCATGAGGCGTTGTAATCAATCGAACAGTCCACGAGTTGGAGATCGAGAGTGGCGATCCTTCCCCCTGTCTTGATCGCAATTCCACTGCCCAAGCGACTGCTATTTTGGATGGAACTGCCAATAATTCCTATGCGCTCTCCCGAATTCGAGAGACCTGCAGGGAAATAGACGCCGGTGCCATTGCAGTCGATGGCGCTTTCAAGAATTGAATCCGACCACGCGTCATTCCCGAACTGAATCCCCACTCCAAATCCAGCCCCACAGCCTGGGCTCTGAATGCCGACTTTGACGCGGTTGATGTTCACATGGTCCCCGTAATTCGTACCTGGATCGCAGACGGTTAGAGTTGGAAGCGCGCAAGTAGCCGCCGGACTGCCCAGTTGCCCGTCACTTCCTCCAATGTAGATAGCGCCCGAGGTCGTGCCAGCTCCTGGCCCACTGAGGGCAAGATCTTCGATGGCGCCCTCTGGATAGAATCCATCTCCCAGATTATCCGCTGCGATGATCGCCCATCCAGTTGTGGGCGTGGGCGCAAACTTCAAGGTTGTCCCGTAACTAGACGACCCATGTAGCTTCACACAACGAGGCACCATTATGGTGTGGGTTTGAAGGAAGGTGCCCGGGGGAATCACCACTTCGCCACAACCTCCGGATAGCGATGCGATGGCCGCATTTGTTTGCGCTCCAATATCTCCGCCGCCAAACTGGAGGGCGTTCACCGCCCCGTTGAAGCTCTTAGCCGGCGACTTAACCTGGGGTGGAACCTGCGCATCCTGCCCAAAGCCAAGGCCGGAAACGATAACGATCAGAGCGGCTAATATGAGATGAACGGTCTGACGAGTTTCTCTCATGACTGGCCTCCAAGAGACATTAAGTCTGAACCCCACTTTCCAGGAGTTTCGAAAATTGGCGGATCTCGGTCCCATACCGATGTTTGTGTCTTCGCAAAGGGCTTGGTTCTGAGCACTTGACCGTTCACTAGTGGGTTAGCCCCAAATTTGGGGACGAATCCGCAGTTACTGTGCTGTGCGAGACGGTGCGACGGCTTTATTAGGTTAATCAAGGGAGTCTACTGACCCTCTTGAAGAATTAGAAAGGCCAGGTCACGTCCGGATAGAGACTCGGGACACGATAGGCACGATAGGCTGTCTCTTTGATCGGGGTAATGTCGAGTTTCCAGACGATCTGAGGATTCGCAGTCTGCGTGACCTCTTGTACCTCGGAAGCAACATTCGGAGCTATCGGTGGGTTCGCTGCGTTAACATCGAACTCAACGTTTCCATTGCTGAGTTGATTGATACTCCCGCCCCAGAGAGAGTAGGCGTATGGACCCGGCAATGTGTCCCAAACGAGATCGGCGACCTTAGCACTCTCGTCAACTTGAAAAATAGTAGCGCGGGAATAGCAGGGTGTGTTCAAAACGAAGGATGGGCAAATGTCACCGGCGCTGTCTAAGACGCGACTATCTCCGTTGTCCCAAATCGACAACGTGGTCTGCGCCCCATTTTGACTTATGAGTGAGGGAAAATGCTGGAAGGAGAACCACAAGCTTGGGTCGGTGCTCGGGGCACCTCCCTGCGTCAGGGCGAAATCACCCTGGTATCCAAGTTTCCACAAAACGTTTCCCGTGCCTCCGCCATTGTTGTAATCGATCTTGAATACAAAGGATTGATGGCGCATAGAAAGCAGAAGATTCCCGTCAACAGGCGTGTATGCGATAGCGTTGCTGTGGGTCCAATCAGGTAATCCATTCAAATGGCGGTTTACATTAAAGACGCTGTCTTGGTGGTCAAAGCTATTCCATGCCCATACCGGATTCCAGTTCTCGTCCAGATCAACCACGCCATCTCCAATCACTCCCGTTGTTCCGGGATATCCGGGAAGATCGGTGAAATTCTTGGAGAAGTTCGTGATAACGATTAGGTGGCCATTCGCCAGGGGAGCTAAATCGTGAGTGTAGTTGTCAGGAACGAAATCAAATCCCGCCGCTTGCATCTTCGCGCCTAGGGCGCTGCACTCCATGTCACGGATCGTGTTTCCGGCCAAGTCGAGCTCGCGGATCGTTGTGGACGTCGGCTCACTAATCATGAGGATGATGTGCCCGTTGGGAAGCATTTTAAAGACGTATGGCCAGTTCGACTGCCCCACGTCGTAATACCAAATGGGGTTCCCATTTCGATCGGCAAAAAAGGCTGGGGTCCCGGTCGCAACTACGTCGATCATTTCAATGCCCGGGTTCTCGGGCGAGGAGGAGGAGGGGCTTGGGCGTGTCACGGTGAGTGTAGGAAAAGGAAGGGACGGCAGCGGTCCGGTTGTGAAAGTGAGGTCGCCGCTTGTGAAAGTGTTGGTGCCCCCGGTGCATAGCGCTTGAGCTTGGGCACGCATGTGGTAGGTAGTGGATGCCTTCATTCCGGCTACCAGGATGGTGGAAGTTTGTGAAGCAGCCGAAGCGGGATACCATGAGGTGCTACGCCCATAGGATGTGTCTTGGCCAAACTCGACCATCACCTGTCCTGCACATCCTAACGCGGTTGTTATTGTGTACTGGGCCACTAACGGGTTTTGAGTGTTCGCCACCGCTGCAGAGGCTATGCCCGGTGGGTCGTTGAATTTGGCTCCCCCGCATGCGACGGCGGAAGCTGCTAGAGTTAATATGGCTAATAAAAGACATGGCTGCAGCGGCGCCCATTTCTTCATCATCCGATGGTCCCCCTCGGTATGAGAAGACTTGCCAAACCCATAAGGCTAGTTTCGATTCGGCAGGCCTTCTGTTTGCGGCACATGATACATCACGAAATGACAATTCCAAGTAATTATTTGTAAGTGACCGGCTGGTGCCCGCCGTCTGGCACCCCTTCTCTCTATCTGCCATCATGCTCGCAAGAATCGGTCACTGCATTCGCGGCCGCCGCCATGGTCGGACTGAATCGCCTAAAAGGAAAGCGAAACCTTGCCGAGAAAGTAAAGGTTGCGTAACCTTAGTGACGATCAAGGATCTCTTGAATTGAGAATTGCGCGAAACTTGAGCTATGTGAGGTCTTTGCACGTCGGAGTTGGTAGAATCACAAGTTTGGAACTCATCCTTTCCGCAACTCAGGATTTCTGAATTGATCATGCAAAAGTCGCTCGTCGCGCTGTTTGTCGTTGTCTTGATCGGCGTCTGTCATTCGCAAGTACTAAACGATCCTTTATCTCAATCTCAAGGCCTGTCCGAAGGTGGATCTCAAGGATCGGTCGATTGCTCGGATCCTTCGATGGCCGGTGCCGCCGCATGCAGCGGCGCACAGGCCCAAGGTAAAAATGGTGGGCAATCAGGCGACTATGGGTCTTCGCCCATGCGCACCCCAACCTTGAACACACCGTATGGATTCAATACTGATCAATACACCCCGACCAAGCCGCCCCTGAATCCATCGCAAATCTGGCGCCCGCAGATGCCCACCCGGCCCGAAACCGAATTCGAGCAGATGGTGGCAGACTCGGTTGGCCGGCCTTTGCCCTTGTTCGGGCAGTCACTCTTCGTGCAGGCCCCGAGCACCTTCTCGCCGGTGGATTTTATGCAGGTCCCAAGTGATTACATCATCGGGCCCGGAGATGAATTACAAATCCGGATCTGGGGGCAAGTGGAAGCCAGTTTGCGGGTCATCGTTGACCGGTCTGGTCAGATTTACATCCCGCAAGTCGGACAAATCTCGGTGGCCGGACTGCATTACGGGGACTTGGAACAACACCTGAAAGCGGTAATTTCCAAGATTTTTAAGAACTTCAATATCACTGCAAACATCGGTCGGCTTCGCTCCATCCAAGTGGTTGTGGTCGGGAATGCACGGTATCCCGGTACCTATACCATCAGCTCACTGAGCACGCTGATCAATGCGATTTTCGTCTCCGGAGGTCCCACTCCGCAGGGCTCATTGCGCCATATTCTCGTACGGCGCGACGGCGCCACGATTACCGATTTCGATTTTTACGATTTGCTGATTAAGGGTGACAAATCAAAAGACGTCCGCCTCTTGCCGGGAGATGTACTCTACATTCCGCATGTTGGTCCGCTGGTCGCCATTGCGGGTTCGGTGAATTCACCGGCCATTTACGAGGCCAAGGAAACTTCGACGCTCGAAGATTTGATAGACGTTGCCGGCGGCTTAAGCACCGTAGCTGACACCAGCAAAATCACGATCGATCGTTTCGTGAATCATGAGGCTCGCAAGACCCTGGAATTTCCGTACGACCAGCAATCTCGAACTTTGCCGCTTCAGGATGGCGATATTGTTCGTGTGTTTTCGATCGTTCCGCGTTTTGAGGATACCGTGACTTTGCGGGGAGAAGTTTCCAATCCCGGCCGATATGCCTGGAAGCCTGGCATGCGCGTCAGTGACCTGATTCCCAACGCCCAGGCGCTGCTTTCGCGTCGTTACTGGCGCAATCGCGCGGCCATCGTGAACGGACGGGCAACCGAATACCCGGTTCGCCCTCCTACGTCTGCAAACAACCCCTCCACGATAAATCAACCTGGGGCCAACGGAACCACGAGTAACGGAAGCCCGGCTGCCGGCGCGACCACCACGAATGTTCCAAACTCAACCAATTCTAATCTCCAAGAAAATCTGCCGGAGGGAGCCGGTTCCTCGAATCTGGGCGATGCTCTCTACGCCCAGAACCAGCAAAATGCAGCCAGCGATTCCTCAAAAACCAACGATCACCCAGTTGGGAATGTGAATCCATCTCCAACATCAGGATCGAATGCCAACCCTAACACCGTTAAAGATGTTGCCGACGATGTAAGGCGCTACGCTCCGGAAATCAACTGGGATTACGCCATTATTCAGCGCGTTAATCCCCTTGATCTTACCTCGAAGCTCATTTGGATGAGTCCTCGGAAGGCGATCCTTGAACATGACCCGGCCAGTAATCTGGAACTACAGCCGGGTGATATCGTGACGATCTTTTCGCAACGCGATATCAGCGTGCCTCAGACGGAGCGGTCCCAGTATGTAATTGTCGAGGGCGAAGTCGTGCGCCCCGGCGTCTACAAACTGGAAACCAACGAAACCTTGCGCTCGGTTTGGAACGCGCAGGTGGGCTGACTCCTAACGCTTATGTTTACGGATCGCAATTCACACGCGAATCCGCCAGAGTAGATCAGCAAAAAAGTCTCAATGAACTGGCGAATTCCATGGAGGTCCAAATCCGTCAGTCGGCTGTGACAGTGGCCGCCTCCACCAATCCCGGAGATCTTGCCGCAAATGCTCGCAGCCCAGGAAGCCATCATTACGCAGCTTAAAAGTGTTCGCGCCAGTGGACGGGTCGCTCTTCCGGTTAAGCCCAGAGACAAGAGTGTCACCGATTTTCCCGACATGGTGATGGAAGACAGCGACCGCCTCTCCATTCCTCACACGCCTTCAACCGTCTCGGTGGTGGGAGATGTGTATAATCCCGGGTCGTTTATCTACGAGACACGCAACACAGCGGGAGCCTATCTCGAGGTTGCCGGCAAGGGAAAGCCCCAGTCGGACATGCATCACGCGTTTGTTCTGCGTGCGAATGGCGTAGTCGTCGCCGCCAATAACGTCAACGGTGTTTTCAAGGGGACAAAATTTGATCGCATTCGGATGTATCCTGGTGACCAGATCGTGGTTCCGTATAAGCTCCCAACCGGAGCCTTCGTCCGCGGCCTGCGCGACTGGACTCAGATTACTTCACAGCTTGCGATAACTGGAGCAGCATTAGCTATCGTTGCACCATGATCTAGCGAGATCAGATATAACTTAAGCGTTGGGAAAAAAATCACCGACTGTAGGCTAAACAACGCGCTTCAGATCAGCTCAAACTTTGGAAGCGGCACGATGAATTTACCGGTGGATGACAAATATTCACTTTCGCGCGTTTTGAACTCCTCGATAAAGTGCCACGGTAGCACCAGAAAATAGTCAGGTTTAGCGGCTCGGGCCTCAGCTTCGGAAATAATCGGAATACGAGTTCCAACCGTCACTTTGCCCCACTTATCAGGATTGCGTTCGGCAGCAGCACTAATCACCGAATGGTCCAAGTCGAAATATTGAAGCATGACGTTACCCTTTGTCGATGCGCCATAAACAAAGACTTTCTTTTTTCGTTGGACTTGGTCCTTGATGAAATCGTGGACCTGGCGTTTGATGGCCTGAACCCGCTCAGCGAACTCCAAATAAGGGCCCGATCGATCCAATCCCAACTCCGTCTCGTTTTCGCGCAGCCTAGACACCCTGTCGGTAGCTTCCTTCCGATAGGATTCATCGCCAAAAGCGTTGGGGTCCGCGTCTCGGTTGCGAATGAAAACGCGAATGCTGCCGCCGTTAACATCGTTCAGTTGCACATCCGCGACTAAGAAGCCGTGGCGCTGAAGCAGGTATTCCAGAGAGTAGAGCGAATAGTACTCGAGGTGTTCGTGACAGATATTTCCGAAATCATTCTGCTTGAGCATGAGCGGAAGGTAGCTCATTTGCACGATCCAGACACCCTGTGGATGCATGATTCGTTGAATGTCGGCCACAAATTTGTGCGGATCCTCCAGGTCGTAGAACATCGCAATGGATGTCACAATTTTGGGGCGGAGTTTCTGAAGGTCGGGATCGGCGAAGAAAGCGTCCGCGTCAAAGAATCCGACGAGGACTTTGTTCGCCTTCTTCCGCGATAAAACGGCTAGGTTTTGGGCTGGATCGAAGCCAATCTTGTAGACGCCTGGCACGTTGTAAGAGCCCAAAAGCGTGCCGTCGTTGCAGCCGATATCCAGAACAGAGTCGCCTGCTTCGAGATGCGAAAGTTTCGCTGCGACACCCGAAATGTCGGCTAAAGCATCGCGCATGGTCTGGTTCGTTCCTGAGCGATACCAATACTCCTCATACATAATTTCTCCAGGAACGGTGTGCCGCAGCTGCAGAAGTCGGCATTGACGGCAGAGCACAAGTTCTAGAGGAGCTTTGGAACCGTCCGGTTGCCCGGGACCAAGGAACGTGGAAACATACTGATCTCCCAGTGAAAGAATGTCATCGAGTGAACCACCGCAAACGCGGCAACTAGTCCAAGTCTTCATTATTATTCTCCCATCTCCTGAGATAAGCCCCGTAATCTTTTACGCGCAGTTCATGAACTCGACCCATTTGTCAGGCATTTGACGCAGGTTCCGCTTGTAGCAATCGAAGGTCTGCTTCCACCATCATTATTACCAGTTCTTCGAAAGTGACGGTAGGACTCCAACTCAGAACACGCTTCGCTTTACTTGAATCTCCAACCAGCGGTACGGTCTCCGGCGCGCGGAGATTCTCGCGACTTTGCGCTACATAATCCTCGTATTTCAAACCGACGTGCGAAAATGCTATTTCACAAAATTCACGTACCGAGTGTGTCTGCCCGCTAGCCAATATGTAGTCATCGGGCACTGGCTGCTGAAGAGTCAGCCACATGGCCCGTACATAGTCACCCGCAAAACCCCAGTCACGTCTAGCATCCAGGTCGCCAAGGCGTAGTTCTTTGGCCATACCCAATTTAATCATCGCTGTGCCGCGAGATATCTTTCGGGTAACGAACTCCTCACCGCGCCGAGGGCTTTCATGGTTGTACAGAATGCAGGAACACGCAAACAGGCCCCGCTGCTCACGATATACGGCTGTCATCCAATGGCCAAACGCTTTAGCCACGCCATAGGGGTTGCGCGGTTGAAAAGGGGTTGTTTCCTTTTGCGGTACTTCGACGGCGTTACCAAAAACTTCACTGCTGGAAGCTTGCACGAACCGTGTGCGCGGATCGACTCGCTGAATAGTATCAAGCCATCGCACTACCGATAAGGCATTAAGTTCTCCAGTCAAAACGGGTTCCGTCCAGAGTTCGGCACTCGAGGCACGCGCGGCCAAGTTGTACACCTCGTCCGGCCGAAATTCCCGCAGGAGCGTTTCGATAGAGGACTGTTCAAGAAGGCCGGTCTCCACGACCTCGAGAGCCCCGGGAAGTCGGCCGACGCTGGCATGACAATCTCCCCTGGTTGGGAGTCGGCGAACTGTTCCCATAACACGGTACCCGTGATTTAACAACAATTCTGCCAAGTATGAACCGTCTTGGCCGTTGATTCCCGTAACTAATGCTTTGCGCATGATCTATGCAATGCTTCGAATTCGGCTGCTCAGGTTGAAGGAAGGTGCCACTCGACCGATATCACAAGAGGGTGCCAACCATCGGTTTTCGGTGCCTTGAGGGCAGTTTCCAGAAGCAGAATGGACTATTTGCCAAATCTAATAGCAGCAGGAGACGCTCCGATGGGCGACGAAAAACAGAATAATAAATGTAAACAAGCAGGTTAGCTGCACGACCGGGGAAAAGAGCGCTCGCCTTACTCATTACTCGAGCCCAGAACGAGTCCAGCCGCGGCTTCAGCCATTCTTTATATTCTCTCTTGCTGTAAGCGCCTTTCGCCCTGAAATGCAGTAGCGTATGAAGCCTTCGCCAAGGTTCCTTGGGACACACTTGACGTTTAACAGAGTCCTGGAAATCGGTAAGTGACCAAACCAGATTGGGCCATTTAAACATCCAGATCTCGAAATACTTACCGAGCCAAGAAGCGTTCGCATAGCGAATCGACACCAAGGGTTCGGCAATCGCCAGAGCATCCCCGGGCAAAGCTTGTTGGAATATGATGCCGACGTGTATGAAATAGGAACCAAAGTACTTTTCCTTCTCCCGAGCGTCCCATAGCTCCCGCTTGATGATCACGCAACCGATAAAACTTAAATAGTCGCAAATGTCTATCAGGAGAAGTTGGTTCTCGTTTGGCTTATAGAGCCTATTTTCAAGTATCGGTAATCTCTTTAGCTCCAGCAGTTTCGTTAAGTCCGCATTTCGAACTTCGCTATTTGCTATCACCAGCGAGTATCCTTTTTTGACAGCGTCGAGTACGATCCTTATTGCACCTGGCTTGAGGAGATCATCATCGCAGAAGAGCCAGCAATATTCACCCTGCGCTAAGTCGACAGCCTTCGCGAAGTCCCGGTCGATGCCCATATTGGTCTCCTCGCGAACGTAGCGCAATCGTGGAAAGCTCTTCTGATAAAGTCGAACCACTTCCCCCGTATTATCGGTAGAAGCACCGTCCAATACGACAATCTCGATGTCATCGGTCGCCTGGCAAATGATGCTCTCAAGAGTCGGGCCGATGAATGCGGCACGGTTCCGGGTTGCCATGCAGATCGAAATCCTGATTTCATTCATTCTGAATTCTCAAACATAGATGCATAAAAGGCCATGTGCTGTTCCGCGATGGCCTCCCATTCCGAAACCTGATCTCGACCGGTTCCAGGACGCTTATTGCTTATGTAAATTTGTAAGGCAGACGCCATTTCAGCCACATCATCGGGTCGCGCGTAGTAGACGTTGCTCGCACTGTGATACCCACTTTTTTCACCAGCCGTCGTTAGTACGAATGTTCCCTGTGCAACCGCGGCATGAATTGATGTGTTCCACATTCCACCACCATCCCGAAATGGCAGTACGACGGCATCTGCCGCCGACAGTATTCGGCCGACCTCTTCCGCCGGCAGAAAGCCCGTTACCCTCACCTTGTCCCTCCAAGGCTGCTGATGAATGCGATCTAGGATTGCTTTGTGATACTTGTCCTCCGCATTCAAATCGCAGATTAGGACGAGATAATCGTATACAGGATCAGCGATCTCGAAAAGCAGTTCGAGCCTCTTATGCGGATAAGCAAAACCAAAATAGACCACCAGACGAGTGGGCGGCAAGGCAAACTGCGATCGAATGGAAAACTTTTCTTTTTCACTCAATCGCATCCTCGGAATGGCAGAAGAATTAGGAATGAATCCAAAGCGCTTTCTCCGATTGAGCAATCGATACCAATTCGGCATAGCCGCTTCATAGTTTGGCCTCACCGCAATAAGTCCGCAACTCAGTAGAGCGTTAAGCAAATTGCGTCTGCATGTTTCCATGTGATACTCGTGCCAAGTTTGAACCACGGGCAGCTTCATTACGGTAAAAAGTGCTGGCAACAGCCAAGGCAAATAAGTACGTCCATACCCTTGGCTTGGGTATTGAAAATGGATGAGATCGGGGCGCCAACGGTGCACCGCCCTTGTAATACGAATGACATCTGGCATCCTCCATCCGTCCGTTATGGGAAACACTTCAAAATGGAAATCGGAAGGTATCGGCGTCGCAGCGACATCCGTCAAGACCGCAACCTCTGTGTCTTTACGTCGTCCAAGAGCCTTAGCTAGACTGGCTGTATAATCGCCGACTCCGCACTTCATCGGAGGCAGCGACCCCGAAACAAGTAGAATTCTCATACCCTCAATGACTCAAGACGCTACGGGACCCTGTGGAGGGTTGAGCTTTTTCTGCAAGACCATCCAAGCGAAAGTGTACTTTTTGTTAGCACACTCAATTGGCCTCTCCCCTCCAGTTAGATGGACTTCTCCCCAGGGGGTCAAGTTGTACAGGTTAGCCTCCTCAAGGAATTGACGCACATCATTTTGAGAAAATATGGTCCAATCCATTCCAAAAAACGAGATTCCGCTTGTGTCCAGCTTGTCCGGCCAGTAATCAAACGAAGCAACGAAGAATCCGCCCGGTTGAAGCAGTCGCGAGATTTCGGCGAAGAGTAATCCGCCGTTGAAGCCATGCTCGATTACAGAGATTGCCGTGATAACCCCGAACGACTCCGAATTAAAGCGAGTGTGAACGAAATCCGAAACCTCATAGTGCAGCTCATCTGCATAAGGCATCTTCTCGATATCGGGGTTTAAGTCAATCCCGGCTAAGTTTGAATAATGGAGATAATGCAAAATGCAAGGGAGTTCGGAAGCGAAGGCGCCGAGATCCAAAATCGGCGCCTTTGGTGGCACATTCTTTTCGATAAACTGAACGGTCTTCAAGACATCCCAGCTCTTCGAGGCGTCACCCACGGTAATGGCTTTGAAAACACCGCTTTTGTTGCCAAGGCGCTTCCACCAGGGAGTGATAAAAGATAAACCCCTGCGACGGAGTTCGCGACGGGCAATTTCGATTTCTGCCTTTGACTTCAAAACCTCAACGCACATCTTGCATTCTCACCCTGTTCCAACTCGACAACGCTCCCAAAGAAAGCGGCTTGTTGGGAATAATTCGGCTATATGCTGGATAATTTCGTGAGCAAACTTCCCCGTATCTGAGGCGCTAAAGAAGTAGCCACAGTTAGTGCAGTAAGGAGAACAACTAGGAGAAACGCCAAAGTCGCCAACGGTGACATTGGGCTAGTGATTAGCATTCGAGCCACCCCGACCACCAGGACTGAGCCTGCCAATGGAGGACCTATGTCTTGCAAAAACCACTTTCTCATCTCGTGCCGTAGCAAACGCTTATGCGTAAGAGGGACACCCACCACCATGTTAACTACTTGCAGTCCTAAGCAAACGAAAGCTGCGCCCACTGGACCGTAGTGTTTAGCCATAAACCAAATCGCAGGGACGACCACGATGGTCAGAAAGATCGTGATTTTTAATCCGATCTCAGTCCAGCCATATGCCAGTTGCAGGGTAAAAGGCAAAAACATCAGTCCGTTAATGGCCGCTGCAAATACCAGAATCGTTGCAATCGGTCCGGCATTGTGTGCAACGTCTGGGTTTTTGGTCCACAACTGAAGAATTTCAACCGAGAAAAAGGCCAAAACCGAAGTTAAGGGGACAATGAGGAGTAACATCAGTTGAGTTGCCTTATGGTACAGACAAATTATCGCTTCCTCATCGCTTTGAGCGACGAGAGCAGAGAATTGCGGAAATACTGTATTAAACACTGAAGAAACTATCATCACCAAACCGGTCCCGAATATACCCGCAATGGCGTAGTATCCAAAAACGGTTAAGCTCAGTACTTTGCTGAGAACAATCTTGTCAGCTTGCCCCAAAACTAGGGAGAATGTGGCGATCCCGCTCATGCCTGCGGCAAAACGTCCGATGTTCCTTATGAGATCGAATTTGAATTGGGGAGCACGATTTGCGGAAGGTAAACTCTTCCACAAAAAAACCGTCCAAAGCACAACCATTACGGCATTACTAGCAACCATCCAAAGAAAAAACGCCTGAATTGTACGAGAGACGAGCCACAGGACCAAAACCGCGCCACCATTACTCAGGGTTGAGGCGATGATGCGGAGCGAGTTGAACAGAACCTGTTTGCGCAGTCCGGTCAGCCCGCCCTGGTAAAAACTGACAGGCCATTGGAATACCGCGAGAATGCCCATTAATGCTACAGCTTGCCGAACACTTCGAACTGGGACGCTACTGGCTCTAATCCAGTGAGTAGCGACCCAAGGCGAAGCAGCGACCAGTGCTATTCCAACCGATACACCGATAAACCAGTAGCCAACCTCCAGCGTCCGCACGAGATCCCGGGCCTCCTCTGCCTTTTCCGGATGAACCGAATAGCGCGCCATTTCCCGATTCATGGTTGGGCTCAAACCTAAGTCCAAAATCTGGAGCATAGCTTGCAACATTAGGTAAAATCCGATTAACCCATAAACCTCGATCCCCATAAATTTGATGTATAGAGGAATGCACGCCACCTGGACGAGCATTGTCCAAGCCGAACCGGTCAAGTTCGCCGCCAGATTTAGATGCAAAGCTGAATGTGATTTAGGATTCTCGAGAAATCTCATGAATGGGAAAAACAATCGCCTGTGTGGATTGGTACTGCTCAATAGAAAAAGAGCCATTCACGCAAAATCTACATCATTCATGGAAGGAAGTTTGCTGGGCTAGACGACCTTCGATTCGGTCAGCCAGCACTTTGCTATCGGCATCGACCATCAATTTGACCAGCTCATCTAGTCGCACTCGCGGCCGCCAGCCGAATATACGCTCTGCCTTGCTGGCGTCACCTTGAAGAATATCGACCTCATTGGGACGAAAATACTTCTGGTCGATTTCGACGTATTTCTCCCAATCCAATCCCACATAGTCAAAAGCAATCTCCACAAATTCACGCACGGTATGAGTTTCACCAGTTGCTATCACAAAATCGTCTGAATGTTCGAGTTGCATCATTCGCCACATCGCTTCTACGTACTCCGGCGCGTAACCCCAATCACGTTTAGCTTCAAGGTTACCCAAATACAGACGCTGCTGCAAGCCGGCACGGATTCGCGCAACAGCACGAGTGATTTTGCGGCTGACGAAAGTTTCTCCTCTCCGCGGTGATTCATGATTGAACAGAATTCCATTACATGCGAAGAGCCCATAGCCCTCTCTGTAATTGACGGTCGCCCAATATGCATACAGTTTCGAGCACCCGTACGGACTACAGGGCCGGAAAGGTGTGGTCTCCCTCTGAGGAGTCTCCACCACTTTCCCGAACATTTCGCTACTTGAGGCCTGATAGAACTTAGTCTTAATCCCTGATGCCCTTATGGCTTCCAACAAGCGGGTAGTTCCAAGGGCGGTGATATCGCCCGTATATTCAGGAATTTCGAAACTTACGAGAACGTGGCTTTGTGCACCTAGATGGTAGATCTCATCAGGTTGAAGGCGATAGAGCAGTCTCATCAGACTGGATGAGTCGGAAAGATCGGCAAAATGCAAAAACAGCCGCGCCTCGCGTTCGTGCCAGTCGGGAAGTACGTCATCTATGCGGGAAGTATTGAAACTGCTGGATCGGCGCTTAATACCGTGCACCACATACCCTTTATTCAGCAGAAGCTCGGCCAGATACGAGCCGTCTTGACCGGTGATACCGGTAATCAAAGCTGTTTTTCCCATAGCAAAAGTCGTTCGTTGAATCTGATGCCAAGTCGTTCTCGCCCTTTGGACAATTCGAGCGGCTAAGCAAAATCAGCTGACGCTGACACCGAAGGCGCCCCCTTACAAGCAATGCAATTATATCCGATCAAAGTAGCTCAGCAAAAATCCGCTGCTTCCTTGTACCTCAAGGGCTGATTCAACCTGCGCAAGAAAACCTTACCCGTTGCGCACAACCAAACGGGGCTCCGCGGCGAGTTGCTTTTGCCAAAAACCACCTGCTTTTTAATATGCACTGCAAAACTGACTTCGAATGTCTTTCGTGCTCCTCGTCAGAAGCGATCGCCAGGCAACGCCACAGCGGTAGTCGAAGCCACAGATTCACGCCCGAAGGCAGGAGATTCAAGTGTCCATCGCTTTGTTCGTTCAAAGGACCAGACAAGTGCAAGAATCAGCCAAAATATGGGCTCCATATGGGATTGATAGCTTATGTTAAAGATCATGATGGCGACGATGCAGGATAAGGCGCCCTTTCTGCCGATGATCGGATAAACGAGGAGAACCATTAAGAAAACAAATGCTGGGAATCCCATCTCCGCTAGAGCGGTCACATACAAACAATGAAAATTCCCGCGTTTATCATTTCCAAAAAAATCTTCCAAGACCTTGGGAGCGGCCGCGAATCCAATGCCTGTAACAACTGTTTTTGTCGAGCTCAACCACGTTTCAATCCCCCTTTGTATCAGCAGAAGGTGACTCTCACCCGAACTCCCTTCGCCCATCGACATCTTCACAGAAATAGCATCTGAAATTTCCCACGCTTCCGCCAAACCAACAATTTCCTGCTGATAAACTACGCCGACGAAGGAACAAACGAAGGCAATTGCTGCGACCCACCATAGTGCTCGGCGGGACACCAAGCGCACCCAGAACGCGCTGGAGAAAAAATGAAATGCCAACCAGCAGAGAGCGCCGGATCTCGACAGCGTGAGGAGTATAAAAATACCAATCGAGAAACGCAGGACGAGCGTACGGCGAGATTTGGTGACAAACCTATCCAGCAACACCAAGTACATCGTCAATACAAAACCAGAGCGGTTTGCGTCAGAGGTAGTTCCCGACAGCGTTGGTATCCAATTTCCTAACATGCTGGGTGCAAATGTCGATTGGATCCACGAGGAAGGCTTCTCGTTTGGCGCCAGGGCAAGTCCATGGGTCAAAGCGATAGCTTCCCCAACGCAAAAGATCAGATACATCGTCAAACCGAAGGTGACCGAACGCTCAATCAATCGTTCCTGCGCCGGCTCTGCCAAAATTTCCAACGAGATGCAATATCCTAATAGAGTCACAAGCAACAAGTCACAAAAAGCAACTAGACCTCGCTCCGGGTCCAGACCGAGGGGAATGGAACTAAAAGTAAGAAGTAAGAATCCGACCGAAGCAATCAAAAACGGAAACTGCCTCCGCATCGAGGGTTTGAATTCGAAGTAGAAATTTCCACGCAATCCTCTGCGCAAAAGGTTTAGTAGCACGACTAGCGGGGCCAGAATCAAGAATGGTGTGAGCGTGAACGGGCCTTGACCGGCAAACAGATCGATCCGGTCTGCACCTATCAGACCGATGCTTCCAACCAGGCACAGATATTGTGCTTTTCGCAACATAAGCGAGGATCTCTCCAAGAGCTGCCGTCAGAAGTTTGTCGGCATACGAAAGATGCTGTACCCGATATTGCCGAATGACACGGCAGCTAACCAGGCGTCGGCACGACACATCTGGCTAAAACCGAAGCCAAACCAAACGACAGCTACCTCGCGTCACTTGACCCAACTCTAATTCGAAAAAGTACCAGGTGCCAGAGCATCTGCCATCTCGTTCGAAATCTAGTGTAGTTACTTAACCTTATCCGACCGGTTACGTTTGTCGAGTGCCTCCGGTATGCGACGAGAGGTTCAGGAATGTACTTCGTCCTACCACCAGTGAGCGCATTGACGCATCCGATCCAGGTATCGTGGTGCACCAGATGTCCAGGAGGGAAAGGCAACGCTGTTCGTAATAGCGTGGATCGAAATGCCATCGTGCATCCATGGAATTTGCCGACCAACAAATTCGAGCATAATCCATCCCGAAACTTACCTCGCTTAGCGTAGAAGGAATTTCCGATCCTTGTGCCATTCTCGTCTATGAGTATGGCGTCGCTTGCGACAAGCATCAGGCCAGAATCCTCAACGAATACCTTCAGAACTGTTTCTACCTTGTTCGCGAGCCAAAGGTCATCCTGATCGCTGAGGAATATTACCTCCCGAGAGGAGCGGGAAAGCGCCTTTTCAAAGGCTCGAAGAACTCCATTGTTCTGGATATTCCTCTCTAGGGAAATCCGGGGATCTCGCAAACCAGATATCTCCTCGCACGTACCATCCGTGGAACCGTCATCCACAATGATGACCTCGTCCTCTGGGGACAACTGTCCAAGTATGGATCGCAACTGCGCGGCTATGTAACGCTCTCCTTGGTAGGTAGCCATGCAAACTGATACTTTCGGCCTAGAGCTCAATCTGCCTTCCCATTTTTCCACGCAGAGCGTCCACCACGCCTGCTGCCATGGCGCGAAATTTCTCCCATTTATGTTCCTCCGCAAGAAAGATTTTGGCGGCGTCGAGCAACATTGTCACACTCTCTCGCCATATCCATGGCCAGTCTGACGCGTAGCGGATTAACAATCGAAGGCGATTGCGAGTCATGTAATAGCGCCGACCCGCAGAATGGTTTGTGACACCAAATCGCACACCAAACAATCGATAATAAGTAGTCTGCCCAAGCGAGTGCAAGAGCACTGCGGGAGATTGAAGGATCACCATACCTTTCGCGCGAGCTCGAAGACAGAACTCGATGTCCACAGCATCTATATAAAAGTCTTCATCAAAGAACCCAAGCCTGTGAATAACGCTACACGGCATCATGCTCCCTGACGTCATGGCAGTGAGTATTTGGCCACTAGCCGCTCGCTTCAACCGCAGCGTAACTCCACTTTTGCGATCCACATAGGTCGGAGCAACAATAGCTACTGTTATCGACTGGGGAGCCTGGCGATAAACCTCCAACATCTGCGAGATGAACCCGTCGCATACCGAGCTGTCCTGGTCGAAGGTGCATACCCAATCGAACCCGGCACTTATCGCGTCCCTCAAGCCCAAGTTGAGAGCGACCGCGACTCCAAGGTTCTGGCGATTGCGGATCACTTTGCAACCCATGCGCTCCTCCAGTTCCTGAAGGTGCTGGTCTGTATCCCCGGAAGATCCATTGTCGACCACGATCACCCGGCCCACCTGTGGAGCTATGGCGTCTATGTTGCCGACGAACGTCGGGCGGGGGTTGTAAGTAACCATCACGGCGCACACAGATCGCGCTGCCATTTTTTCTGACCTCGCTGCGAACGCGCTGATTGGTATTGGTACCGAATCGCACACAGCAGAACTTAACATACTGCAATGATCGCTTGAAACCGCCTGGTCTTTCCAGATGTATAGAAACCGCTGCTGCGCTGAATTGCGTGTGCGGGCGTACCCAGCAAAACAATGCCGCTTAAGGGGAGACTAGGAACGCCCACATGAGCAGTGCAACACCTAGGCGACCAATTTCGTCGGAACCTCGGACCTCCCGGCACGTGCCTGTCCGCAGTTGCTGGGTGTGGCAACCGGCGTGATCAATGCCCTGCGCAGGAGCAGAGAAGGGGAAGCATTCCGACCGCTGAATCTTTGCGAACTGCGCGCAGACTGAACGATAGCGTAGTGGCTAGAAAACCAGCAAGTACAAGCAGGGCCCCGGACATTGAGGGCCGAACCCCCAGATCAAAACACAGAGCACGACAGCGCGGGTGCGAACAGAAGCTAAAATTTTATCAGTTGTGGCGTGTGGCTGTCTTTGATGGCCTTGCTGCGATTCTTCCGCACGGCGAGAACGCACCAGAACGCGAATTTATATCTCTTCCAAGATCCTTCGAGAGGGTGTCGGGGTGGCTGTGGTACACAAACGCATTCGGCGCGAACAGCGTGTTCCGGCCCCAGGCTGACATCCGCGAAGGAAAGGCCGCAAGCGAGCGGGAACGATGTGTCGTTACCGGCCATTTGCATGAAGCGGTTGCGACGGAACGTAGCGGGACAGGTATCGATAAAATGGATGAAGGCAGCCCGCAGGAGACGGTATTGTCCTCGTATTCGATCTGTACGAATCGCGCAATCAGGTTCTTTTGATGGGTACAATAAACTCCTTTTGCGGCGAAACCTTCGCTAGACGCGCTGATGGTCGGACGCCACGTATCATCGTTGCCCATTACTAAAGAACTTTACCCCTCACCCTGCGTCGAAGATGGGCTACGCGGTATCTCGCTTTGCTTTCCAAAGTCCCCTAATGGTTCGCAGGCGCTGCCGATTCTCCGGCAGCTCACAGGTAGCATGGAAACTTCTTCGCAGGAAGACCCAGAACGCGGCAACAAAGAATGAAAGAATCGTTGTTCCCAGAACAATCAGCGTTCGATGCGGAGATGATTTCGTGTCCGGAGGCACGGCGGCGTCTACCACTTGCACAATCGAACCTTCTCGCGCTTCGTCGAGTTTCGCGACTTCGAATTCCTTCGCCAACAACTCGAAGACGGTTTCCTGATATTTCAGATCGCGAAAACGACGCAGATACTCCATCCCTGATTGTGTCACTCGTCCCTTAGAAAGATTTATGTCCGAACCAACGTCAGTGTTCGATCCTGCAACACGATCGAGTTGCGATTGAAGTGCCGCAAGCTCCTGTTTGGCAAGGACTAGATTGGGATTGTCGTCGGTAGCAAAAGACCGCATGCCCTCGATCTGCACCTGCTTCGCTACCACTTGACCGCGCAACACCGCGGCAGATTCAATGAGTGCCCGCGCCTGGCTATCGATCTGCAAGACTCCGGTAGTCCGTTGCGTCTTCGCCATGGCTTCTTCGGCTGTGCTGAGCTTGTCTTTGGCGTCCTGGAGTTGTTGTTCAAAAAACAACCGTCGCCGCGCGGCCTCGGTTATTGCCAACGACGCCGAGAGTTTTCGGAATTCTTCCACATAGCCATTGGCCAGTTCAGCAGCTTTCTGTGCGCTTCCGTCCTCGATGGTGAGGCGAATCAGCCCGTCCTTGCTCCCTGCAACAGCGGTCGTGCGCCGCTCCAGCTCCTTTCGTGTGTCCGACATTCGCTTTTCCTTGTACTCCTGCATCAGACCAAAGCGCTGGATCATCGCGTCTTCAACCGTTCGACTGGTCAGTAGCGAGACATACATGTCAGCCGGATTTTTCAGGCCAAGGCTTCCCCCTGCCAGCGAGGCGAGAGATCCAAGCGATCCCATGCCTCCAAGTTGCCCAAGCAATGCCGATCCAACCGATGAATTCTGCTGAGGAGGTAGCAGCACAATCTTGGCCTCGTATCGCACCGGCAGCAGTAAAGAAATCACTACCGCGAGTATCGCGGCGCACAGGACAAAGCGAAGAATGAACCGCTTTCGCTCAAGAAGAACAGCGACGACATCGAGGAGGGAAACTTCGGTTTCAGCCTGCGGTGGCTGCGAGATTCTTTCGTCAACGATATTTTCAGGTTGAGTCTCGGTATGAATCATCGTATTAAAGCGGACAACAGATTTACTACTATGACAACCATACAGAGAGTGATTCTATCAGGCGCATCCGTATCTTCTATCTTAAAACATACTGAGAGCAGCCGGTTAGGCATCAGCCGTTGGCTAGACAGTTTCATGCTAGCTTCTCCACGTCAATCGTGACGCCCTTCAAACTTCCGAACATACTCGGAGCCCTCGGGGATATCCGTGTCGATTCCCTGAGTGGCACCATGCCGCAGATGAGCCTTAGGGGATTATTCCGGTAGCCCTACGGATGTCTTACGATTGCTCACTTCGATCCGAGAGAATATTCCTTACTGAAGCACTTTGAATCGAATCAGATCATCCCGATCGCCGCGCTTGCGCGCGGAATCTCAGAGAGGAATCCATGTATCACCACATTAAGAAGCTCATGTACACCGTTAACGTAGGAACGCCCGATCCAAGATTTGGGAACATGTTACTGGAGCAATTCGGAGGCGCCAATGGCGAGCTTGCCGCTGCCATGCAATATTCCATTCAAGGCCTTAACTGCGAAGATCCGGATCGCAAGGATTTGCTGATGGATATCGGTACAGAAGAACTGAGTCACCTTGAGGTGGTTGGGACGTTGGCCCGCATGCATCTCAAGCCGCTGAAGAACGTGGACCGCGACGCCGCTGCGGAAGATCCGCTCATCACAATCGCTGGCGGAGGTGGGGTCAGCCTGTTCAATTCCATGGGGGACGCCTGGACCGCGGACTATTTGAAAATTACCGGCGAGTTGGATGTCGACCTTCGCAGCAATATCGCTGCCGAGGCCCGCGCCAAGATTGTTTATGAACGGCTCATAGACTTTTGCGATGACCCCGGTTCAAAGGATGCTCTTCAGTTCCTAATGACCCGCGAGATTACTCACATGAAAGCGTTCACCTTGGCTCTGGAAAGCATGGGCAAGGATCCGTTCTCCATCGGCAAAATCCCGCCTACTCCGGTTCTGGTAAATCAGTATTTCAACGATTCAACAGGTGTGGGAGATGAGGGGGAGACCGATGCCCGGGGTCCGTGGAATGAAGGCGGCGAGTGGGAGATCATAGAGGCGCCGGCCTTGGAACAGGGTGTTGAGAATCTGGAATCCGCAGAAAACTCAGAACCCAAGGCGGTCGGACAAGAAAAACGCAGGAGTGCAACCAGCAAAACTCGAAAATCGGCATAGGCGGGTTTTGGGCATGACTGCAAGAAAGCTATCAGACTGGGTTCTCTTCGGTGCAGGTGCCGTTGTTGGACTCGGTACTTCAGGTAAATTCCGCCGCCCTCGCTTTAGCCTGAAGGGGAAGGCGGTTCTGATTACCGGTGGCTCGCGAGGACTCGGACTGTGTCTCGCGCATGAATTCGCCAATCGCGGGGCAAGGATCGCCATCTCGGCCAGAGATGGCGACGCCTTGCGTCGTGCCACTGAATCTCTCAGGCGGCAAGGCGCTGAAGTTCTCGCGATCGAAAGCGACGTCAGCCTGCGGGAGGAGGCAGAGTTTGCGGTGGGCGAAGTCAGGCGAAGATGGGGACACATCGATGTCCTCGTCAACAATGCCGGTACCATCTGTGTCGGGCCCATGCAAAGCATGACCATCGACGACTACCGCAACTCCATCAATACTCACTTCTGGGGGCCGTATTTCACCACCATGGCCGCTTTGCCTGACATGCAGCGCCGCAGGCAAGGACGCGTCGTTAACATCAGTTCGATCGGAGGAAAGATCAGCGTTCCTCACTTGCTCCCTTACAGCGTCGGTAAGTTCGCGCTGACGGGATTTTCCGAAGGGCTTCGATCGGAAATGGTGAAAGACAACGTTCTCGTAACCGCGGTGTATCCGGGCCTAATGAGGACCGGCAGCCCTCGCAACGCCTTATTTAAAGGAAATAACAAGGCCGAGTATGCGTGGTTCAGTATCAGCGATTCCCTTCCGGTCTTGTCGATGAACGCACAATCGGCTGCACGTCAGATTGTGAACGCTTGCGTTCGCGGCGATGCTGAGATCGTACTCACGCTGCCCGCGAAGCTTGCGGTCAAAGCCCACGGGATATTTGCTGAAGCGACGGCAGACGTGTTAGGGGCGATAGTTCGACTTCTGCCCTCACCAGGGCGCGGCAATACACAGAAAGAGGCAAAAGCAGGCCGTGAGAGTTTCTCGAAGGTTTCTCCTTCGTGGATCACTGCGCTAAACGAGAATGCAGCCGTGCAGAACAATCAGATTTCGTAAATCGTCAATCGTATTCAATCAATTGAGTCGTGGAGAAATACCAATGCAAAAATTCAAGAACGAAGAGAATGAACTTTATGGCCACCGAGGTCCTAATGGATCTATGGGGTCCACGATACGTCGCTGGGCTCCGTTGGTAGCAGGTACTACGCTGGCCATTGTTGGAGTAAGCCGCAAGACGAAATCCGGTGCCGCGCTGGCCGCTGCCGGAGGAGCTTTGGCCTACTTCGGATCCCGCACAAACCAATCACAAGAAGATTCATTAGCTCACGGTAGTGTGCTGTTGAATTGCTCTCCTGAGGAAGCATATCGCGTCTATCGCAACTTTGAAGAACTGCCGCGTTTCATGCGTCATCTCGAGTCCGTAAGCAAGATTGGCGACCGTCAATATCGCTGGAAGGCGATCGGCCCTATGGGCATGCCGATTCAATGGGACGCTGAGGTTTTGGAGGACCGTCCGGGTGATTTGATTTCGTGGCGATCGCTATCGAACTCTGCTGTTTCCGTGGAAGGTTCCGTGACGTTTGAGACGGCGCCCGGCAACCGGGGAACAGTAGTCTCCGCAGTCACGCGCTATGACCACCCGTCCGGGGATCTCGGACGCAGTATCTCGAAATTGTTGGGTAAAGATCCAAGTTTCCTCATGCAGCAGGACCTCCGCCGGTTCAAGGCTTTTGTGGAAACTGGCGAAATCCCAACGGTGAAAGGACAGTCCCATGGCCCACGCAGCCGAATGACGGGCGTTTTGCGGGCCGTAAATCCGGACGAGTCGATCCCGCGTAAGGCTCGCATGAGCGAAATTCTGGAAACCAATCGGAGGACAGCATGAAAGCAGTTTGTTGGATGGGCCCTCATAAAATGAGCGTAGAAAATGTTCCTGACCCGGAGATTTTAAATCCCAGGGACGCGATCGTGCGCATCACGAGCACCTGCATCTGCGGCTCAGACCTGCATTTGTATAACGGATTCATTCCTACCATGGAGCAGGGCGACATCATGGGCCACGAGTTCATGGGCGAAGTGGTAGAGGTAGGATCAGGAGTCAACAAAGAAAAGCTGAAAGTGGGAGATCGCGTGGTGGTTCCGTTCACCATCGCCTGTGGCAATTGCTTCTTTTGTAAACGGGAACTCTGGTCGTGTTGCGACAATTCCAATCCCAACTATTGGATCGCAGAAAAGATGATGGGATATTCCCCATCGGGCCTGTTTGGTTACACACACATGCTGGGAGGATACGCCGGAGGCCAGGCTCAGTTCGCCCGCGTCCCGTTTGCCGACGTCGGGCCACTGAAAATTCCCGATGGAATTTCGGACGAGAAAGTCGTGTTCCTCTCCGACATTTTTCCCACGGGATACTTCGGTGCCGTCAACTGCGACATTCAGCCCGGCGACACCGTCGCGATCTGGGGTTGCGGGCCTGTCGGCCAATTCGCGATTCGCAGCGCCTTCATGCTGGGTGCTGAAAGAGTCATCGCCATTGACCGGTTCCCTTACCGGCTCGAAATGGCGGAAGCCGGGGGCGCAGAAACCATTAACTACACCGAAGTGGACGACGTGGTCCAGACATTGAAAGACAAGACGGGCAATATCGGACCGGACTCCTGCATGGATTCCGTCGGGATGGAAGCTCATGGTGACAACCTGCTCTATATGGTCGATCGCGCCAAGCAATCTTTGAAGGTTGAGACGGATCGACCCACAGTTCTTCGGCAATGTATTCAAGCCTGCCGCAAAGGAGGAACAGTATCGGTGCCCGGCGTCTATTCCGGTTTTGCCGATACCATCCCCATGGGCGCCTTCATGAACAAGGGTCTTACGATGAAGACCGGCCAGACTCACATGATGCGTTTTATGCAACCCTTGCTCGACCGCATCGAAAAAGGCGACATCGATCCCAGTTTTGTGATTAGCCACCGAGTGCCGATCAGCGCTGCTCCTGAAATGTACCAAGTGTTCCGGGATAAAAAAGACAACTGTACGAAGGTCGTTCTGGATCCCTGGGCCGACGGAGTAGCAGCGTAGCGCAGTCCAGCGGGAAATTTTAGCACCACAACCTATCCGAGCAGCTTGTCCAGCTCAAGCTGCTCGGATTCTCTTATGTCGGCGCCAAAGTTCATTTTCATCAGTTCCAGGGCCCCGCGCTGTTCCGAATCTGTCAAAGCGGCCACGCAATCGCTGGGGACGAACAGATGAAAATCCCGTATGTAGAGATCGCTTGCCGCAATCATGACGCAGGCGTTGGTGGTAACGCCCGCGACAATTGCTGCTTTCACGCCAATGTATTCCAGTAGTACCTCGAGGGTGTTGCATAAAAAGCCGAATGCTTCGGCTTCAGTACCACGTAATCTTCGGGTTCGGGAATTAGTTTTTCGACCATGCTGCGGCCGGGCGCATCAGGACGCAACGAATTCGCTGCACCGCGCCGAGATCAGACCGCCATTTACCGCAATTGTCGTTGACGTAGATGACCGGGATACGCGCCTCTTTGCATCGCCGCTTCAGCGCAGCAATACGCTCCCCCAGCGTCCCTGAGTTCCGCACGATTTCTTCATTGTTTGGAAAGTCCAGGTCGTTGACCACGTCGATCAGCAACAATGCGGCGGTTGAGGGGTCGGGAGCGTTGCCATGTAAGTCTTCATTCTTATCGGCTGACGCAGTCTGCTGCTCGCGGATGTTAATCATTCGAATCGTAATGGGCCGATTACCGCATGGAAGACTTTACCAATTTCGATGCTCGATTTGGCCCCTTCACGTCGAGCACGCGGTACCTCTTATTGGAAAGCTGGTGGTAATCCACGAAAAACTCTTCAAGTTCTCGCAGGAAATGCTTGCCAAGATCACTTATTTTTCTGATTCCCGCCCAGCTGTGAGCACTCTGCTCGACCGCTACAATGCGATCATTGCGAATCTTATCTTTCTTTCCCACCTGCTCGCCTTCGATGACGCCAATGGGCCGGCAGCTCAGCACGCATCCCGGGAAGGCGGGCTCGTCCATCAGTACTAATACGTCGACTCCATCGCCATCATCCGCCCGGGTGGAGGGTACGAATCCGAAGTCGTAGGGGAATGCCATACCGGCAGGCAAAACCGTCTTCAGTTCAAAGATGTGCTCGTCCGCATCAAAAGCGAACTTGTTCCTGCTACCTTTTGGCGTTTCGATGATCACGCGCAGCAGGTTTTTGTCGTCGGGGTTGAAAGGCTTGAGCTTTTCGGGATTTGCCAGACCCCTTCTTGCACCGTTCTTCTTTCTCATGCACGCTCCGTTTCTCAACTCTCAGTGGATGCCGTAGCGGCGACGAAGGTTTTCCATTTTGCGTGGTTACGGGGTTGAACGCGGTGAACTCCGGGGCTCTCGATCTCATCCAAACAGCGAACCGGAGTACGTATGGGCACTCGATGCCAGGCGGCGTGATGCGAAAACGAGCCAACGTTGAAAAACCCGTGACCCGAGACAAGCTGAAAGGCTGGCGTCAGATCGCAAATTTCTTGGGCAAGCCGGTCTCAGTAGCTCAGCGCTGGAGAGTTGAAGGGATGCCGGTTGGTCGTGAGGGCCGCTCAGTCATCAGTTCGCCTGAGGAACTTAACCGCTGGCTCGGCCAGCAGTCAGGCAAGCCTGTGCACGTTGCCACCGAATCAACCGATCTCTCTGCCGAACTGAAACGTGGCCTGGCGTTTCTTCGAGGGGTGAAGCGCACAGTTGGCGAAAAATCGACCAAGCTATCGTCTTAAACTATTTCTACTTGAGTAATTTAAACTCCGCGTTGTTCCATCTGCAATAACGCCTTCTTGCGTCCCACGCCCCAGCGGTAGCCGCTGATGTTTCCATCTTCCCGCACCACCCGGTGACAAGGAATGGCCACAGCAACCGGATTCGTGGCACAAGCCCGTGCCACGGCACGACACGCGCTAGGTTGGCCAATCGCCTTTGCCACGTCGCGGTAAGAACGGGTGGCCCCGAATGGAATCGACTGTAGATAAGTCCAAACCCTGCGCTGGAAAGCGGTAGCGCGAATATCGAGAGGCAACGCGGAATTTAATTTCTTTCCGCTCATTCTCGAAAGCACGGCCTTGATCCAGCTTTGCAAATCACCGTCATCCGCCTTCCGTACAGCAAAAGGAAACTCGTGTCGCAGTCCTTCAATCAACTCGTTGTCGGATTGGGCGAACTGGATCGAACAAATACCTTGATCCGTGGCCGCGATCAACATCCGCCCCAGCGGCGAATCAGCGCAGGCGTACCGGATGGCGGCTGCAATGGCACCGCGCCGGTACTTGTCGGGCGTCATGCCGAGATGCGAAGCAGTCTTCTCGTACAAGCGGCTGCTGGAACCGTAACCCGCGTCGTACATGGCTCGGGTCACGTTGTTACCGGATTGTAAATTGCGCTTAAGCTCGCGCATCCGGCAGGAATCCGCATACTCTCGCGGCGTTATTCCCAAGGCCGCCTTGAAGCGGCGCTGCAAATGAAAGGGACTTTGGTGAAATGCTTTGCCCAGTTGCTGGAGCGTCGTAGCTTCGTCCAAATGCTGCTCGATGTAGCGGCAAATTGCTTTCACCGCGTCCGATTGCGGACTTCCACTGAGCGAGCGCGGGCGGCATCGCAGACAAGCACGAAAGCCGGCTTTCTCGGCCTGGTCGGGATGGGCAAAAAAGGTAACGTTTTCCCTTCGAGGACGACGCGCAGGACAGGATGGTCGGCAATAGACGCCGGTGGTGGCGACAGCAAAGACAAACTTTCCGTCGAGTTCGGAGTTTCGCGTAACCACTGCATTCCAGCGCTCGTGCTTCGGCGACGAGGACATAGCGTTCTCGGATGTCATTTCACCAACCGTGTCTTCTGCGAGTATGGCATCAGCCCTTCGGCCAAGGGAAGTCATTGTGGCATTCGTCATCATAGAGACAGCTTATGGCGAGGCAGGGCTGGGAGATATCCGAATCTTGCGGCCAAAACAAGTTCGCTATCGAGATTTGGGAAAGAATTCCGCTTCATTTCTTCTTAATTGCTTGCTTGTTCCAGCCGTGGAAACGCGAGAGGTCACCCGCGTTCCATGCTTCACGGAGTCCGGGCGTACTCAGATCCCAGTCTGGGCGGATTTCACTGGTCACGGCGCGCAGGTCGTGCCAAAGATCGATCACCGATGGACGTCCCCAGAACCAATAGCCGTTATAAATGCTGTGAATCACGAGGCCCGGCTTGAGCACGAGCGTATGCGGGATCATCGGATTATTCTCGGGGTCGGTGTACTCCTGAATGTCGAGATCCTTCTGAACCGTGCGGCCGGGATCCGAGAGGAACGTCCACTGAGCTCCGACCGACGCACGGAATTCCTGCAGAGTATGGTGATCGTCGGTGGCGATCGTGGCTATCTGCGTGTACGCCACCGCGATCTTCGGGTAGAACGCAGCGAGTTCCAAATGCTGCTGGTGCTCCTTTGGGCAATAGTGGCCGCGCGCGAGCGTGAGGATCAACGGATCCTCGCCCTGTAGTTCGCTGAGCTTGCGCAGTTCGCCAGTATGATCGGGCAGTTCGTAGTTGGGGAAAACGCCTCCGGGCACAATGTCAGAACGCATGATTGGACTCCTCCGGTTTCTCTTAAAGGATCCTACCAACGACGAGCCGGATAAGAGTCCGTCTTGAATGCTCGAACCCAATACTCCTGGCCACTGTCCCACTCAAATGCGGCTTCATCCTGCTCGCCGCGCTGGGAGGCCCTGGCGTGAAGAACCGACGAATCCTTGGACCAGTGCGGCGATTTCGTCTTCGGCAGTGTCCAAGGCGAAGTGGCCACCATCGACAATGTGGACTTCGGCTTTGGGGACATCGCGGCGATACGACTCTGGCTCGGAGGGGTCGAACGAAGATTCATACTTACCCCAGATCACCAGCAGGCGCGGCTGTTTCTCGCGCATCCACGCTTGCCATTTCGGGTAGGAATCGACGTTGGTGCGGTAGTCATAAAAAAGGTCGCTTTGAATGTCAGCCTGGCCGGGCTGATTTAGAAAATAAAATTCGTCGGTCCAGAGATCGGGGTTGTGGCGTTCCACGTTGGGATCGTTCCCCGCGTGGCGGGCCTTCGTGGTTGCAAGTGACAGGAGATTTGTGCGCAGCGCGCTTTCGTTGGCAGCGCGATCGACCCAAAAGGCGCGCCGCGTTTTCCAGTTCTCGCCGAGACCGGTGTTGTGTGCTACCGCGTCCTGGATGATGAGGGCTTCTACTCGGTCCGGGTGGGCCAAGATCATGCGAAAGCCAACCGGGCCACCGTAATCCTGCATGTAGAGGTTAAAGCGAGAGAGACCGAGCGCTTCGGTGAAGTGATTCATGACCTCCGCGATGTGATCGAAGGTGTACGCGAATGTTTTCGGGTCCGGCCAGTCGCTGTGACCGAAGCCCGGATAATCGGGCGCGACTAGGTGATAGCGATCGGAAAGCCGCGTGAAGAGCGGCTCGAACATTCGCGAGGAAGACGGTAAACCGTGCAGCAGGAGAATCGTCGGGGCGTCTTTCGGACCAGCCTCCCGGTAGAAAATTGACAACCCATCGATCTGTGCGGTGCGATAAAAAGTCGGATACTTCATGGTTCGTTCCTCTCCTACTCATTCCTTTCTGCTCTAGCTTTCAACCTCAAGGTGCATAACGAGTAAAGACAAGGTCGCTCCCTTTAGTCTTCTCGTGGCACGGGAAGCAGCTTTTCATAAACGCCGCATCGCCCGGCTTGCCGTCCGCAAAGTGACCGAACCCCCACCCACCGGTTGCGGCGTACTTGGTTGAGTCCTTGACCATAAATTGAATGTTCGTGGGAGCGCCGGGGACGAAAGATTGAGCCTGGCCAAAGACTTTGTTGTTTTCCTCCGACGGCACGTTCTTGTAGTGCAAAGCTGCGATGATCGTGCCGTCCGGGAACGGAAGGGTCCCTGCACGGAAGGCCTTGATGGCTACATCGTTGCCCAAGACCGCACCTAAGCTGTTCAATTTGCCCGCTTCATGGGCCGAAGAGATCCACCGCCAGTCGCGATACCCGGAAGGGATGTCGGTAACGTAGGGGGCGGATTGCTGGTCCGCGTGACCGGGGGCAGGGCCAATGAGCGCGACAAGACCGACGGTTGTCGCAAGTGCAATCAAGAAAAACGTGAAGCGTCTCATAAAGTTCCTCCACTTAATGTGCTCCGGTAAACAGAATCCGCTGCGATCAGCTATCACACCAGAAGTGCGGATGCGAAACAATTGGACGATAGTATTGGCGAACCCGTCGGATCAGTGGGTGATGCGGGCGTTCTACGATCTCGTGCTCCAGTCAGACGATTTGCCAGTCCAGCCGAGGCCGCGACTGTGACGGCCCGCCAATCTTTCTTCGTGGCTTTGTGCGGGCCATTCACTTGTTCTGATTGGACAAGCCAGTCCTCTGTTGAAAGGCTAGCCTGCTCGGGACCGAACAATTCCGTCACCGAACGGATGAACGCCGATAACTCGCGCGCCGCCATGTTGATCTGATCTTCGCAAGCCGACTTGCAGCACAATTTTTCGTTGTTCATGGGATCTCCCCCGTACTCACGGTGCATATTGAGTGAAGACAAAGTCGCGAGCTTTGACGGGCTCGTGGCAGGGAAAGCAGGCTTTGAGCAGTGCCGCGTCCGCAGGTTTGCCGTCTTTGAATTGAGCAAAGCCCCAGCCCCCGGTCGTGGCATATTTTCTGGAGTCCTTGACCATAAACTGAACGTTCGTGGGGGGCCCGGCGACGAAAGATTGGGAGCGGCCAAAAACTTTGTTGTTTTCCTCGGACGTAACGTAACTCCAGGCTAGGCGCGCAATGATAGTGCCATCCGGGAACGGCAACTTCCCTTCCCGGTAGGCCTTGATCGCTACATCGTTGCCGAGAACCGCGCGAAGATCGTTGAGGTTGCCTTCTTCGTGGGCCACAGAGATCAGCTTCCAGTCGCGGTATCCGGCAGGAATTGTGATTCCAAAAACCGGATCAGCCTCTCCATCGGAGCGTCCAGAGGCTGGAGCCATGGAGACGACGACAGGGAGCACTACGACCGCAACCAAGAAGTAAGCAAATCCTTTCATAGGGCGTTCTCCGTTCCGAGATGCTTATTAGCCGCGTGTGTCTAAAGCGCTTAATCTTGCCTCCCGCAACATACGCCCGGGACAGAGCGGGTTGTGGCGATTTCAATTGAGTCCGATCGATGCGAGTAATCAGAACAGAAGCCCGGGAGACGAGCAATTGGACGATAGTATCGTTGATACCCTTTTATCGGCTCTCCTGCTAATGAGCGCTTGCCCCAAAGAGTTGCAGGGTATCGCCTCAGCACAAACGAGAGGCGCTCTGGTAGAATTCCCGTCAACGGGTGGGGCGTCATCCGTCAACCGTGTACCGCGAAGCATGACTTTAGGTGCACGCAGTTGGCCATGAAATGGGGTGACCGCAAATGTTGCAAGTCACACCAATCGTCTGCGTGGTCGACGATGATATCTCCGTACGCGAATCGCTAGAGTTAGTGATTCGGTGCGAAGGTTGGCAGCCGCAGACTTTTTCTTCCGCGCGTGAATTCCTAAGTCGTCCACCAGCTCTCGTGCCGAACTGCCTGGTACTGGATGTTTCTCTTCCCGACATTAATGGTCTCGAGTTGCAAAAGCGCGTCGCCGTCGAACGAACTGACACGCCGATCATCTTCATCACGAGCCACGGCGATGTGTCCACCACTGTCCAAGCCATGAAGGCAGGGGCCCTCGAGTTCTTGACGAAGCCGTTCAATAATGACGTGCTGCTGACCGCCATCCGGACAGCCCTCGAACATAGCCGAATTGCTCTCAGCCTGGCGGCGGAGATGAGGGTGCTCCGGAACCGCTACGCGTTGCTTTCTCAGCGCGAACGACAGGTAATGGCGTTGGTGGTTTCAGGCCTGCTCAATAAACAGGTCGGTGGGGAGCTTGGTATCAGCGAAATCACGGTGAAGGCCCACCGAGGCAAGGTGATGCAAAAGATGATGGCCGGCTCTCTTCCCGACCTCGTGAAAATTGCCACCAGGCTCCGCCTTGACCGCGCAGAGACGGCGGCATAACTGCCATGTTCACGGTTCGTCACTATCGGTAACGACGCGGAATTTCCAGACGCCCGCCCCTAGTGTTCGCGGAGGAGTTTTGTCTGGCCTCATAAGGAAGCAAACTGCCAACACAAACAGAGGCAGCCATTGCGGCTGCCGGCAACCCAGAGCCCCATACAAGGGTGTAGCCAATACCATCGTCCAATTGTTCCGGCGAGGCATCTAAGGTGTAATCGCACCATTGTCAGTGAAAGGATGGCAAGACATGCCGGAAGCAACCTGGAAGCCTCACGAGAAGCATGGACACCTTACGACGCAGAGCGACTTGCCGGATAGCGTCTATGCATTTCCGAAGCAGCGTAAAGAACCACTGACCGACGCACAACATGTCCGCAATGCGGTCGCGCGTTTCGATCAAGTCATCGACGTTTCCGATGCCGATCGGGCTTTGGCCTTCGCCAACATCGAGAAAGCTGCAAGCTACTACGACGTGAACCTCACGGAAACGTCGTGGCACGAACTGGGCACTCATCGTCGAAACAAATAGGAGAGTGGCTGCCGCCAAAGGCGCCGCGACTCGCGAACGCCGGGTGCTGTGGCAGGAATCTATGAGCCCGCGTCGGCCGACAAGAGAAGTAGTGGCGAAGTGAGTGAAGTGGCTTACTGCAGAGAACAATATTGTTGCTATCCGCGAGACAAATTCAGCGAGAAACGGAAAATTAACAATCATGGATAATCAGGATTTTGAGCAGTTGCTTCGTACCTACAGGAAGGCCGTCGATGCCTGGGTGGCAGCGATTCGCGCCGAGGAATCGCTCGCAACGGAAGACCACTCCATGGTTCAGATGGAGAAGTGGGATGATGCCGGGTTCCAGCTTCACGACGCCGAGCTGACGGCCAAGAAGGCGCGTGACGCCTATAAGAATGCCTTGCGAAAAAAGAACTACGGCTTTTAAGTTCGAGTCTTGGTGCGGGCTATGGCAGCGACCAACTCCAGATTCGTTGATCTGACTGTTTGTTAGTCACCGTTTGCCTACCGTACATAAGGAGATGAAAAATGAAAGCAATTGTTGTCCACCAATATGGCGGCCCGGAAGTACTGAAGTTTGAGGACTATCCTGATCCAGTGCCCGGTTCTGGCGAAGTGCTGGTGCGGGTCGCCGCTGCAAGCGTGAATCCGATCGACTACAAGCGACGCGCCGGACTAACAAAGGATTTCTACCCCATGAAATTCCCAGGACTGATAGGCGTCGATATGGCGGGGACGGTCGTGAAGATTGGGCCGGGCGTTGAGGGCTTTGCCGTCGGCGACCAGGTGTTCGCTATGGCGGACAATACTTACGCCGAACTTTGTGTCGTCAAAGCCGCGGTTCTGGCGAAGGTTCCGAAGGGGCTCGACTTGCTCCAGGCGGCGGCCTTACCGCTGGTGACGACGACCGGAAACCAGCTCATGTCCGCTACGGAAATCAAAGCCGGCCAGACCGTTTTGGTCGTAGGTGCTGTAGGGAATGTCGGGCGTTCGGCGGTTTTCACTGCGAAGCAGCGGGGAGCAACCGTGATTGCGGGGGTTTTGAAGAGACAGATGGGTGAGGCGAAAACTGTCGACGCCGACCAGGTGATTGCAACCGACGACGATATTGCGATTGTGAATCTTCCGCCGCTCGATGCGGTGGCCGATACGGTCGGAGGAAGAACCGCCGAGAAGCTGATCGCCAAGGTGAAGCCGGGAGGAGTGTTTGCGACGGTGGTTGGGCCGCCGCAGAGTGCCGCATATTACCCATCGGTAAAGCTGGTCCATGTATTCTCGAAATTCGACAGGAAAACGCTCGAGCTCATGGCGGAAGCCGTGCGCGATGGCAAACTGGTCATCCCAATTAGCCAGAAACTGCCACTCAGAGAAGCAGCGGAGGCCCAAGCGACGGCAGAGAAGGGTGGCGGGAAGATCTTGTTGGTTGCTTGATATTGTTTCGCAAGCAGATGACCCGAAACAAGAATCGCAAATAAAAGTGCCTGTGCGGAGTCAACCCCTGCGTCGAAACCAGGTGGCGACGGGTATGTGGAACGCCTAATCGGCTTTCGAGCGTCTCAAGGCCGGAAGGAATTGTCCGTGAAAGCAGCCAGGATTCATAGCTTCGGGCCGCCCGACGTCGTGGTGGTCGAGGATGTGCCGGTGCCATCGCCGGGCCCAAACGAAGTTCTGGTGCGTGTGATGGCCGCGGGCGCCGCTCCCTGGGATGCGATCATCCGCGAGGGCAAGAGCAAGGTTAGCCCGCAACCTCCGCTCACTCTCGGTTCGGACTTTTCCGGTGTGGTCGAGAAGGTTGGCCCCGGGGTTACGGGCTTCGCGCTAGCTGACGAAGTCTATGGCGTCACCAATCCGCAGTTCTGTGGCGCCCAGGCCGAGTTCGCCGTGGCGACGGCCGGGATGGTTGCCCGCAAACCACAATCCCTGAATCACGTAGAAGCAGCATCGGCTCCTGTCATTGCGGTAACCGCTTGGCAAATGCTCTTCCAGTATGCGCAGGCGATGCGCGGACAAACGGTAATGGTCATCGGAGCCGCGGGGAACGTCGGGGCTTACGCCGTACAGATCGCCGTAGACACCGGAATTCACGTCGTCGCCATCGCCCACCTCAACGACGAGCGGCTGCTCCGGTCATTGGGCGTGGGCGTGAAATCCATCATCGACTCGAGCAAGCCTGCGTTCGAGCAGGATCTCCCACGGGTGGATGCTATCCTCGACACGGTCGGGGGCAGCACTTTTCAGCGCTGTGTCGCTGCGTTGAAACCCGAAGGCAAACTCGTCACCTCGGTCTCCACGGAACCGCTGCCAGCCGGGGCCATTTTCTTCTACGCGGAGGTGACCACCGCGCGCCTGCAGACACTCACAACATTATTTGACGCGGGCAAAATCACACCGCGTGTGGGATCAATCCTGCCACTTTCGGAGGCGCGCCAGGCGCAACGCATGCTTGCGGGTGCACCACACGAGCCCGGCAAGATCGTGCTGCAGATCGGGCAGCCGTAGCGGTACCTACCTGCTCTCCATCTGAGGGAAACGCTGTAACGACACTGATGTCACACCGACTTATCCCGGCAACCGCGCTAATGTCAGCCTTGTGTTAGTCGGCGCTCAGTCCGACCTCGATGAGTCATCCCTTTTCTCAATTAGCTCTCTCTGGGCGTCCGATTTTCATGCCGCCGAAGCCACTTTCTTCCTCTCCTCGAGCGCCGGTAGAAGAAGCTTTAGAAGGGCTTGATCGGAGAACGGGTTCTGACCTGAGATCAGCTCGCGATCTTGAAGGACATAACTTGACCATGGAGCGAGCACACTTACGTCACCGCCCGCCGTTTGCAGGGCAAAGTCCGGGTAGAAGAGCACCTTACCACCAATCTCCTGCGGCTCCCGCTGCTGCTCTTCCGCTGTCGAAAAGATAGTCATTTTATAGCCAGCGTAGATCCAGCCTTTTGCCTTTGCGTGTGCTCCGGCGGCATCACCCGCCGCCAGCGCAGCGACCACCTCCCAAGAATTGGGAAGAGCCGAGAGAAGTGAAATCGGGCCATGACAGAGCACTGCCGTAGGCTTGGATGTCTCATGAAAGTGCCTCATCACTATGCCGGCATTGGGATCATCGAGAAGATCGATCATCGGGCCGTGACCGCCCGGGACGAAAACTGCGTCATATTGATCCAGGCCCGATGCGATAACATCCGCGATGCGCATTGGATCTCGGAGCCCAGTCAGGCCGTCGCGGAATAGCATATAGTCCTCAAGCTTGGCCGCGTCCCCGCCGAAAAAATCGGCGACCTCTGAGTGCACATCCACTTGCGGCGTGTTGCCTTTGGGGTTGGCAAAGGTGATTTCGTAGCCCTCCTTCATCAGGGCACGAACCGGAACCGTCAGTTCGTTGAGGTAGTAGCCGGCGCCGGTGTAAACCTTGCCATCTTTCAAGGGCAAGCCGCGACCGCTCGAGACCAGCACTAAAACTTTTCCTTTAGCTGTCATGGTTGTTCTCCTTTTTGAAATCGAATTCTGTGCTCCTGAATATGACCGCTACCGCGATTGATGTGAGTCAGGCCCCTGGGAATTCAAACAGAAGCGCCACGACTAGCGGCACCGGCGTCCTAATCCGCTCCAAGTGTTAACCGTACGTGAGGGTAGTGCTCTGTCCGACCTCGATGATGTAACCGTCAGGATCGCGGATGTAGCAGCGAATCTCGCCGTACTTGGGAATCGGTTCCGTGATGAACTCGGCTCCCCGACTTTTCCACAATTCATAGCAAGCCTGAATATCCGCAACGCGGAAATTCATAAAGCTGTTGATGTGATTCGGGTCGGGGACGCTAAGCGTTACCGTCGGCTTGTCCGGGGTCGGCCCGCCCCCGACGTTGAGAATCATCCAGATATTCGCCAGCTGAAGGTACGGAGGCGCGTTGCCGTCACCCATGCTCAGAATGCGAGCGCCGAAGACCTTTTCGTAGTAGCGAGCCGACCGCTCGACGTCGGCCACGGTGAGAAAATGCGCGATGCTGATCCCCTCGCGCGGCGGCATCTCATAGCTCTTTTGTTCGACTTGTACGGCGTTCATTGGCGTCTCCAATCCCGATAAACGGCGCTCATCCGTTTACTCCGGTTCGTTCGTATTCATGCCTGCTGCCGATTAAGCCTGACGAGGAAAGGAAAAACAATTGGACGAAGGTATTGGCGGATGGCCCGGGCCAGTCCCCTTTTCATGCAACTAGTCCTGAAGGTCGATCCATGAAGGAAACTTACTTTCCCAACCGATACGAAGGTATCGCCGATACCTTGGTCCAATTGTTTTGCTCCCCGCACCTCTGGCTTAATTGCAAGCGTTCAAGATAACGTTGATCGGAAACTGCATTTGTGAGGAGAACACAATGTCTGAGCCTGTGACGAAAGCTGTGCCGCCAGAACAACAAGAACAGAGGATTGAAATCCGCACAACCGTGAAACGCATAGGCGGCTTCGCCCTCATTGTGACGGCGGTGGCAGCGCTAGCCGTCCTCGGCGTCGTAGTCCTTTACGCACAAGGTCAAGACAACAACAAGGACAAGTATTCGCTGGTATCGCCAGGCGGAATCGCGTTCTCCGACTTCCGAGGATACGAGGACTGGGCTGACGTCTCCTCCGCCCGCACCACCGAAATCCTCAAGGTGATCGTCGCGAATCCCACGATGATCAACGCGTATAAAGCCGGCGTCCCCGGTAACAGCCAACCTTTCCCGGAGGGGTCCAGGATCGTCAAGCTTCAGTGGAAGTTGAAGAACAGCACCGAGGCCCCTTTCGCCGTGGAAGTGCCCGACGTCTTTTCCCAGGCTTTTGTGATGGAAAAGGACAGCAAGAGATTTTCGAAAAGCGGCGGCTGGGGATACGCGGTGTTCAACTACGACCCCGCATCTGATAAGTTCACAGCCGATGCCAAAAGCCTCTCAGACTGCGGATACGCGTGCCATACGCCGGTGAAAGCGAAGGACTACATCTTCCACCCGTACCAGAAGCGTTAAATCGCTGCGTGCTTAGAGAGCAAGTGCCTGGCACCGTGCCTCCGAGTGACATCGTCAAGCATGCGGCCCAACGCTCTGCTCTGTCTAGTCCGGAATGTGTACCACACCCAAATTAAGGGGACGTTATATGTCAAATGAGGCAACGGCAGTGATGACGGGAGCACAATACAGGGCGGTTGCAGCGCATCAGCCAGGGCAAGACGTTTTCAAGTCGGTCCTATCAGAAGACATTAACTGGAAGCCGTTCGCGGCGTTCCCGCCTTCGGTCCGCCTGGCTGTCATCGTGGGTCAGCCCTCGGAAGCCGGACCTTACACGATCAGGGTTCGAGTGCCCCATGGCGTGAAGCTGATGCCCCATAGGCACCCGGAAGACCGTGTTTACACAGTCATTTCGGGCGTTTTCTACATTGGGCTGGGCGAGCAGTTCAATCCGGAAAAACTGGAGGCGTATCCGCCCGGAAGCGTCATCGTCCTGCCGGGCAATACCTCCCATTTCCACTGGGCGAAATCCAGTGAGTACATAACGCAGGTTACCGCGATTGGGCCGCTTGGGCTGGAATATGTCAGCGCGAACGACGATCCAAGAAAGCACTCGCCCGCAGTACTATCGACATCCGGTCAATCTCTCAGTGGAGCTTAGACAAGAATATGCCGGCGCGGGCCGATAGCGCGTTTGCCACCGATATATGTAGCAATGGATGTTATTTGCAGGGTTACATCGGCCAGCTAGCAATGCCGAACTGCTGGGGTGAGCTTCGGAGGTCTCGCTCCCCGCCGAATAGAAGATTCGACCGGCACATACTCCAATTCCGAACCAGCTTGAACACAACGGAGCATCAGCCCACCGCGGCTCATATCACCGCGTCCAACGAATTCTCGGGGAAAAAGGAGGTCGGCTCCGAAAAATTCGAGTAGCAGTTGGATATATTTCGGACCGGCAATACTGCCGAGCAGCACAACCTTGGAGCCACTGGGCAACGCCCGTGCCAGTGATGCTGCATCTCGGCAAAGACTCTCCCGATATCGTAAATCCTTTGGGTCAATGGGAACCCCTGACATTTCCTTAAGATCACCCACCCCCACGACCGCGTCAGGTGAAAGCAGACCCCGCGATGTTGTCATCACCAGATGCGGTGGTAAGCCACTTGGAGGGTTCGCGAACCTGCGTGCATAGGCAATCTTTCCGCGAAAATACAGGCTACTGATAAAACTGAAAACTTCCGCCAGGGGAGCGCCTTCTCGTTGGAGACGTTTTGCCAGTTCAACTTTGGAGTCCCTGTTCAACAAGAACTGCGCGCGAATGGCCGATGTATTGGCCGGAGAAAGTAAAAAGACTCGTGCCTGGAGAGTCGTTTGGGGCGAAGATCGTGACGCACTGTGACTAGGAATCGGTTCCTTTGCTACTTCTCTCATCATGTTCTATTCGTAATTATATCGAGAACGCCCAGGCTTTCTTGAGCATCAGAGTTTCGGTGAAAGACAGGATTCCATTTCGCGTGCGACCCATGCTGGCTACGCTTGTGGATGAACCGTTCCGTGATTCTAGGTGGGTGTACGAAGAGAAATATGATGGAATTCGGATTTTGGCATACAAAGAAGGTTCCCAAGTCACCTTGCTCAGCCGAAACGATAAAGATCGCACGCTGAGCTTCTCGCCCATTGCGAAGTCGTTACGAGCATTACAACCGACAACCTTACTTCTCGACGGAGAAGTCATTGCGCTGGACAGAAAGAACATTTCACGCTTTCAGTCGCTACAGCGCGGAATCGGCGATATCAGGTACGCGGTGTTTGATTGTCTGTACGTGAACGGACGAGACTTACGGCGCGAGCCCCTGGAGCTGCGGCGGAAGGAACTAGAGCGAATAGTTTCTGGCAGGAGTGGCTTGATATTGTCCCGACGACTCGCAGCCGATGGCCTTGAGGCTTTTCGAGTTGCGAAACAGCGAGGATACGAAGGCTTGGTGGCGAAGTGCTCCACCTCGGTGTATGTCGAAGGCAGGAGCCGCGAGTGGTTGAAGGTAAAAGTGCACCAAGAGGATGAATTCATCATCGTCGGCTATACAGAACCATCGGGTTCCCGGGAATACTTTGGCTCGCTTCTGCTCGGCGCATACAACAAAGGAAAGCTCGAGTATGTCGGAAGAGTGGGAACAGGCTTCACTCGAAGTTTATTGTTATCGCTGTATCGCAAATTTCAACGACTGAAGCGCAAACAACCCGTGGTTGAATCACCTCCTCGGCTCCGAGACGCAACATTCTTGTCGCCCAAACTCGTTGCACAGATTTCCTATACCGAATGGACTAAGGACGGAAAACTACGGCACCCGGTTTTTCTCGGTCTTCGTGATGATAAGAATGCGGTAGAGGTCGTGCTGCCTAAGGCGTGAGGAGACTGATCTGGGTTCTTGTGCCGTTTCAGAGTGGCGATGGCCTGGTATCTTCGGCAATTCGGTAGCTGGAAACTAATCAGCTTAGCGTCACAATTATGGGAGCGTGGTCAGACGGCTTTTCCAAAGCTCTTGGTCCCTTGTCAATTTCACACGCCTCTAGTCGACCGGCCAGTGAGGGCGATAACAAGAAGTGATCGATTCGTATACCTCGATTGTTCTTGAACGCCTGCCGAAAGTAATCCCAAAAGGTGAACTGTCCCTCCTCGTTGGGATGTAACGACCTGAAGGCATCCGTGTATCCAAGTTGCAATAGCGCCCGATATCGGGCTCGCGGCTCCGGCTGAAACAAAGCATCGTGCATCCAAGACGACGGCTTGTGACAATCGATGTCTTCGGGAATCACGTTGAAGTCGCCGCCCACTAGCGTCGGCACATCGTCCTGCTTCCAACGAATCATTTGCTGATGCAACCGATCCATCCAAGCCAATTTGTACGCAAACTTCTCGCTCCCCACCGGATTGCCGTTGGGAAGATAAATATTGACGATGCGGATGTCCTTGATGATTACCTCTAAGAATCGCGCATGGCTATCCGCCTCATCGCCAACAAGAACTTTGTTCACCGTTTCAATCTCGTGACGGGAGAGAATAGCAACCCCGTTGTAGGCCTTCTGCGTGACGGCAACACTCTCATAGCCAAGTGACTTAAATGCTTCGAATGGGAATTCCGTGCCCTTCAATTCTTGGAGCAACAATACATCCGGTTCGCGAGCTTGCAGCCACGTCGTGACATGGTTAAGGCGAGATTTGACGGAATTTAAATTCCAGCTGGCGACTTTGAACATCAATCCCTATTTCTAATTTGAGTGTCGCAAATCCATTAGCGGAGTTGACCTGCAACTGATTGGTGGCATCGAATCTCAGTTGCGGCCGCTGCCGGTCAACATCGCCATTTCGACCAAGATAAACTACAGATACGCTGCAAAGTGGATCACCTGAAAAACGTAAGTTGTTAAAGAAATGGTAGGCGCGGCAGGAATCGAACCTGCAACCACCGGATTAGAAATCCGGTGCTCTATCCGATTGAGCTACGCGCCCTCGGAGAAGTTGGGCATGAAACCAACGCATTAGGATACATTATCCGCTCTCTGCAGACTCGGAGCTCCATTCCATCTAGTCGCGCCACGGTGCCGCGAATTCCCAGGTCTGGCGAACCCGGCCTGAGGATTCCCGTTTCGGGAGTAAGAGCGCTGCAAGAGTACATATCACACGAGAGATCACTTCCCCTGCAACTTCGGGCCGGTACAGTTCAATTGAGGAGCCTTTATGCATGGCTACCCTGTGCTCTCGTTGCAGAGGTTTTCTGGAATAGCTACGCGGACGGTGCTGCGGTGGCTGGATTGGCTGGCTGAGCGAACATTGCCGGCGGACGATTCTCCCGTGCACCAGCGCATTGGGCGGCGGGGAGAGGAGGAGGCTTACTTCCATCTGAGAAAGATGGGGTACACGATGGTGGCGCGAAATTTTCGGTCGCCGCGGTGCCGGGGCGAGATTGATTTGATTGGTTGGGACAATGATGTTCTTTGTTTCGTAGAAGTCAAGACGCGGACGACGCGCGATGTGAAGCCCGGAGAAGCAGCGGTGGACCGGCACAAGCGGCGGGAAATAGCGGCAGTAGCGCGCGAGTATCTGCGACGTTGTCCACCCTCGTGCCAGTGGCGTTTTGATGTGGTCAGCGTATACTACGTGGGGTCGAAAACCAGCCAGCCGAAGGTCGAGGTGTTTCGTAATTCCTCCCTGACTGCTTAAAATATATTCGTCCGCTTAACTAGAGGGGTTCTTGAGTGCCTGAGCTTAGAAAAGATCCGATTGTTGGCCGTTGGGTAATCATTTCGACGGATCGCGCGAAGCGTCCGACTGATTTTGCCCGGGAAAATGTAAAGCTGAAGGGAGGGTTCTGTCCCTTCTGCTACGGAAATGAAAGCAAGACGCCGCCTGAGATCCAAGCCTACCGGCCGGGGTTGAATGGAGGGCCGACGTCACAGCGGGACACGCCGGGATGGACCGTTCGCGTGGTGCCGAACAAGTTCCCGGCGCTGGGGATTGAAGGCACCCTGAACCGGCAGGCCGAGGGAATGTTCGACCGGATGAACGGTATTGGGGCGCACGAGGTGATTATTGAGACGCCTGATCACAATGCGAGCCTGGCGACGCTGCCGCCGAAGCGAATCGAAGATGTCTTGTGGACTTTCCGCGACCGCATTCTGGACCTGAAAAAAGACCGGCGGTTCAAGTACATCCTACTGTTCAAGAACCATGGAGAGGCGGCCGGAGCATCGTTGGAACATGCGCACTCGCAACTGATCGCATTGCCGATTCTGCCGATCAACGTGACCCAGGAGTTGGAAGGCGCCAAGCAGTACTTCTTATATAAAGAGCGGTGCGTGTTCTGCGACATTATCCGGCAGGAGACGGAGAACGGAAGTCGGGTGGTGGCTGAGAACGAGAACTTCCTGACGATCGCTCCGTACGCACCGCGATTTCCATTCGAGACCTGGATACTTCCGAAACAGCACGAGTCGGCGTTCGAGAATTCGTCTTCGCACTTGTTTGAAAATCTGGCGAAGGCCCTGAAGACGTTGCTGATCAAAGCGGACCGGGTGCTGGATAATCCTCCGTACAATCTGGTGATTCACACTTCGCCGGCCCAGGATCCAACCAACGATCACTACCACTGGCACGTCGAGTTCATGCCGAAGCTGACCAAAACGGCGGGATTTGAGTGGGGGACGGGCTTCTACATCAATCCGACGCCGCCGGAAGAAGCTGCGAAGTTTCTGCGCGAAGCGAGCGTAGAAGAACCGGTTCCGGCGACGGTGGGTTAGATCGGCGAGTCAGGATCGAACCGGTACGAGGAAAAAGAGGGCACGGCAGAGAGCCGTGCCCTTTGCAGTTGAGTAAAGAGAGAGAGAAAGCTGATGCTGCGAACGGAGATCATTCCTCCGCGTTACACCAGCAATTATCCAAAAGATAAGCTAAGTGGCGCAGGCAATTGTCATAAAGATGTAAAAGCGAGACGGGCTTCCGGAGCCGGTGCGAGCGGATTCGAACCATTGATCGGGGGTTGGCGCTTCAACCGACTGTGCGGTCCTGAAACTCTTCGTGCCACGCCATTTGTATCGCTTCGAGCTTACCCTCATTGGAGGCGCCAGGATCTCCCTTGAAATCGGGCAGTTCAGTGACGTAGCGATGAAGGTCGGTGAAGCGAACAGTCAGGGGATCGACGTCAGGATGCGCTTCCGAGAGCAGGATACCAAGGTCCTCGGCGTTGTCCCAGGTGAGAGATTTCGGCATAGCGTCTTTCCTTAAAGGTTCCGAGTCTCGAGGCTTGAAACCAGTAAAACTTTGGAACTTGCTTCTAGTGATGTTCTTCCGAAATGTAATTGCGGTTCCAGGCTGGGATCTCAACAACAACTTTGCCTGGTTTCGTGATCTGCACCTGGCAACCGAGACGTGAGTTTAACTGTAAATCCGCAGCCATGTCCAGACGGTCGGCTTCGTCGTCATCCATGGGCGATAGATTCTCGGCGCCTTCTTTGACCCAGACGTGACAAGTGGTGCAGGCACAATTGCCCCCGCAGGCGTGATCGAGCGTGATGCCGTTATTCAGCGCAACGTCGAGAATCGACTCTTCCTTGCCGTGGTACTCGTAAGGAAGCTTGCCGTGCTCGAATTGAACGGTTTTGCCCTCCGGCAGGAACGTGACCTGGACCGTATTTGGGCCGAGCGTATTTTCGCCGGGGGCTTCTTCGGTAACAGTGCCGGCGGACTTGGATTTTTCGTCTGACATGCTTAACCTCTCACTCAAATTCTGCTTTTGCCATAGGGTGCGGAGCCGTGGGGCCTTCGCCCATATCCGCTTCGTCCATGGTTTTGCCTTTGAGGACAGTGGAGACAGCGCTGTCCATCATCAATTCGGCCAGTCGCGTTGTGCCCTGGTTCAGCGCGTCGATGGCTTTGCGGATAGCCTGGTAATCGTCTTCGGCGTTGACCGCGGTAAGCGCTTTCTCCATCTTGGCGATTTTTTTCTTCTCGTCGGTGGTGAGATGCGACCACGCAGGACTCTTTTTGCCTTTTTCAAGAGCGGCGAGAATGGTTGCGGCTTCGTTTCGCGCTTCGATGATTTGCCGCTGGCGGAAATCCTCTTCCGCGGCGTCGAACGAGTCGAGGATCATGCCTTCGACTTGCTCGTCGGTGAGTCCATAGCTGGGTTGCACCTGGATTTCGGATTCTTTGCCACTACGCTGCTCGCGCGCCGAAACGTGCAAAATGCCGTTAGCGTCAATCAAGAACTTTACTTCGATGCGCGCCATACCTGCGGCCATGGGGGGAATACCTTTGAGATCAAAGCGAGCCAGGGAGCGGCAATCTTTTGCGAGTTCACGTTCGCCTTGCAACACGTGAATAGCAACGTTCGCTTGGCCATCCACCTGGGTGGTATAGAACTGCGTGGCCGATGCCGGAATGGTGGAGTTGCGCAAGATGATTTTATCTGTGACGCCGCCAGCCACCTCGATACCAAGCGAGAGTGGGGTAACGTCCAGCAGCAACATATTTTCAGTGGCTTCGGAACCGCCCCCGAGAATGTTGGCTTGCACGGCCGCACCGAGCGCGACCACTTCATCGGGATTCAACTCGGTGTGCGGCTCCCGCTGAAATAGCTCCTTCACCAGAGCGCGAACTTTGGGAATGCGGGTAGAGCCGCCGACGAGCACGACCTCGTCAATTTGGTCCGGCTTAAGACCGGCATCTTTCAACGCTTGCTTGCACGGCCCAATGGTTCGGTCAATCACGGGCTGAATCAGTTGCTCGAATTGATCACGCGTGATCTCGCGCAGGTAACGCTTGCCGCCAGGGAGCTCGACATCAAGTTTCACAGAAGGCTGCGACGAGAGCGCGATTTTTGCTTCGATCACGGACTTGCGAATCGCCTGTACGGCTTCGGCATTGCGGCGAAGGTCGAGACCGAGATCACCAAGAGCGTCATCGAGCGCGATGGAAATGAGGAGATTATCGATATCGTCGCCGCCGAGATGAGTATCGCCATTTGTGGCAACCACCTCAAAAATGCCGTCGTGGAGTTTGAGAATCGAAATGTCGAATGTGCCTCCACCCAGATCATAAACAGCGATGATGCCATTTTGTTTTTTGTCGAGGCCGTAGGCGAGCGACGCGGCTGTCGGTTCATTGACCAGTCGAAGCACTTCGAGGCCGGCGATGCGGCCAGCATCCTTAGTGGCCTGGCGCTGCGCGTCGTTGAAATAAGCCGGAACAGTAATGACCGCTTTCGTGACGGGTCCGCCGAAGAATCGCTCCGCGTTGCGTTTGAGCTGGCGAAGTACAAGTGCCGAGACCTCAGGAGGGGTAAACGTTTTCTCTCCAAGTTTGATGCGGAGGACTTCACCCGCTTGCAGGTCTTCAGCGAGGCGGAAGGGGAAGAATTTCAATTCTTCCTGGATGTCTTCGACGCCACGGCCCATAAGACGTTTGATGGAATACACCGCGCGATCCGGGGTTTCGGCCAGATACTTTGCAGCGGCATTGCCGATCACGGGCTGATTTTTTCCGTCCAGTGCAACGACGGAGGGCACCAGATTCACTCCATCCTCACCGGGGATCACGGCAGGGCTCTCCCCTTGCATGAACGCTATAAGAGAGTTCGTGGTGCCCAGGTCGATACCGACGATGCGATCAGAAGGCATTGTGTGATTTTGCGATCGGGTGATCGGGTGATTGAAAAACCTCTCTGCTTTTCACTCGCAAAATAGCTCGATCACTCAATTTGTCAATTCTCCAGCGCTTCGCTCACGTCCCGCACAAGGTTGCGGAGGTAATTGCGACGGTTCAGAAGGTCTACCATTTTCGCGCGCTCCTGTCGCCGCTCTTCGTCGGAGACGGGTTGACCGTTCTGCTCACGCTGGATCATTCCGTCCCACATTCTCCACTGCTCGCTCAGTTCCTGTAAGAGCTTCTCATATTTTTTTTCGAGGTTGAGCTTCTGTCTGCCAATCTCTTCGATGAGGGCGGGGTCGTCGTCGCCCACCTTCTTGTTCATGCGCAGCTCTTCAAGCTGCATGTTCAATTCAAAAACTTCCTCCAACAAATCCGGCGGGACGATTTGCTTTTTCAGTTCCCCGGTGGAACGTGCCTGCTCGGTTGCAGTTTTCGATTGTTCTTCGAGCTCCACGCCTTCGAGTTTCAGCAGATACTCCGTACGCTTGATCGGATCTTTCAATGTGCGATGAGCGTCGTTGAGGAGCGAGCTTTGTTGCAGGCTCCACTCCTGTTCCTGGCCGCCTGCTCGAGCGTTGATATCGGGATGCAGCTTGCGACTGAGATCGTAGAAGTCTTTATCAAGAGCCGCGACGTCGATATCCAGTTTTCGCGGCAGGCCAAAAAAAGTGAAGTAGTCGACCGGCGAGGGGGGCTGCACTTTGCCACACGACTCACAGAAGTGAACGGCACGCATCGTTCCGCAGGACCAGCAGGACTGAGTCTCCTCAGGTGCGGGCTTCGCGGTGATCGAAGTTAATGATGGGTTTTTCATCCATTTAAAACAGCTATTTCTACAAACCGCACACAACAATTGCAGGAGCTTAAACCGGTGCAACCCAGGGCGCTCAAATGCTGGGCGAAGACCTTCGCGCCTGGCAAGCGTTCGCGGGCGAGGGCGCCCGTGCCACACGATCCACCATCAAGCGGAGAACGACGTGCCGCAGCCACACGACTTCGTGGCTTGAGGATTCACAAAGACGAATCCTTGCTGCATGAGCGTTTCCTGGTAATCCAGGATCATGCCGTTCAGATAGATAAACGACTTGGGATCGACAAAAACACGCACGTCGCCAAACTGAAAGATACGGTCCCGTTCGCGTGGCTGCGTGTCAAAGCGCACGTTATAGCTGAGCCCGGAACAACCGCCGCCCTGCACGCCCAGGCGCAGTCCACCCTGCTCGGGTGAAATGCCTTCCTTGGCCATCGCGCTGCGCACTTTGGACAAGGCTTTTTCCGTGACCTGAATGCCTTTGGCCGGCGCGGCAGTATTTGGCGCGGTCTGTTCCGTCACAGTTACCATGATATGCCTTCCCCGCTCGCAACCCTACTGAGTTACGGCGGAAGCGACAGGCTTGGCACTCTCCTGTTTCTTCTTCCAATCGCCGATAGCAGCGCGAATTGCGTCTTCCGCCAGAACCGAACAATGGATCTTCACGGGAGGAAGCGAAAGCTCCTTCACGATATCCATGTTCTTGATGGCAAGAGCTTCGTCCACAGTCTTGCCCTTTACCCACTCGGTGGCAAGCGACGAAGAAGCGATCGCGGAGCCGCAGCCAAAGGTCTTGAACTTGGCTTCTTCAATCACGTTGGTGTCGCGGTTGACCTTGATCTGCAACTTCATGACGTCCCCACACTCCGGTGCGCCCACAAGGCCTGTGCCCACATCGGCGCTGGACTTGTCCATGGAACCGACGTTACGCGGATTGTTGTAGTGATCGATTACCTTATCGCTATATGACATTTAATTCTCCTAGTTTTGATCTTGTACGCCGCAACTGCGCGGCTTTAAGCCCAAGTCCCCATCCAGCTTTAATGAGCTTCCCCAGCCCACTTAACATCTTTAAGATTGATGCCTTCCTTCGCCATTTCGTACAGTGGAGATAGTTCGCGCAGCCGCTCCACGGTTTCGATGACGCGATCCGCTACATAATCGACTTCAGCTTCGGTGTTGAAACGTCCAATGCCGAAACGAATCGAGCTGTGCGCCAGATCGTCGCCCGTTCCTAAAGCCTTCAATACATAAGATGGTTCCAACGTTGCGGAGGTGCAAGCCGAACCGCTGGAAACCGCGATATCGTTGATGCCCATCAGAAGCGACTCACCCTCTACATAAGCAAAACTGATATTGAGGTTGCCCGGCAGGCGATGCTCCATGGTGCCATTGATATAGGTTTCATCAAGACGGTTCATGATGCGGTCGCGAAGGCGATCGCGAAGACGGCTGAGTTGCGCCGCCTCGTGCGACATTTCTTCGGAAGCGATAGCGCACGCTTTACCCAGTCCGACGATGCCAGGGACATTTAAGGTTCCCGAGCGCATGCCGCGCTCGTGGCCGCCACCATCGATAATTGCCGAAACCTGCACGCGGGGATTCTTGCGGCGAACATACAAGGCGCCGACTCCCTTGGGCCCATACATCTTATGGGCCGAAATCGATAACAGGTCGATGTTCTGCTTATTCACATCGATGGGAATCTTTCCGACAGCCTGCGTCGCGTCGGTGTGGAATATGACGCCGCGCTCATGGCACAGCTTGCCGATCTCGGCGATCGGTTGAATTACGCCGATTTCATTGTTGGCGGCCATGATGGTGACAAGAATCGTTTTGTCATCCATGGCGCGCTTTAAGTCATCGAGGTCGACCAAGCCGTCCTTCTGCACCGGCATATAGGTAACGCGATAGCCATTCTTCTCGAGGCGCTTGCAGGTATCGAGCACGGCCTTGTGTTCCGTAACCGCAGTGATGATGTGATTGCCTTTTTCGCGGTACATCTCAGCAACGCCTTTGATCGCGAGGTTGTCGCTTTCGGTCGCGCCGGAAGTGAAAATAATTTCCTTCGTGGTGGCGCCGATCAGCTTGGCGATGCGCTCACGGGCGGTTTCCACGCCTTCTTCCGCGGCCCAGCCAAAAGAGTGATTGCGGCTGGCGGAGTTGCCAAATCTCTCGACGAAAAACGGCAACATCTCTTCCAACACGCGAGGATCCATGGGCGTGGTGGCGTGGTTGTCCATGTAAATCGGCAACTTCACTCCTTGGGGAGTGATTGTCTGAGTGACTGCCAGCTGCTGGGGAATCTTTACTTCGGTGCTCATAATTGCTTTCTCCTACCTCTGGGTGCTTCCAAAATCATTCAATTCGTCTGTCTAAATGATGGTCAGCAATTCGGACGGCTTAAGAGCAGAGCTCTCGGCGACGTCCGATTCCTCACTCATGTGTGAGATCTTGATGCGCTTCAGAACTGCTTCGATGCTGTCATTTACTTTGCGTAAAGGCTCTCGAATGTTGCATCGGTCGCTTTGTCCACACTCTCCGCGAACGGTGACACAAGAAGTGATGAATAAAGGTCCGTCAATAGCCCGAATCACCTCAAAGGCCGAGATCGTGTGCGCGGGACGCGCAAGCCGATAGCCGCCGTTGGTCCCATGTTGCGACAGCAAAAGACCAGCCTTCGCTAGTCGCTGCAAAATCTTCGCCAGTGCCTCCGGAGGAATTCCGAACGAGTCGGCTACGTCTTTGGCACTCGCACTGGCAGCGCCTTCCAGGGCTTTGTCAGCCAAGTGCTTCATGGCCATCAGAGCGTAGTCTGCTTTTTTGGTCAGCTTCAGCATTCAGAAATCCGACCGTTACGGTCGCAGTTAATTCCGACCATTTATGTCGTAATTCATTCTACGTCCAAGGTGCGCATAGTTGCAAGGGTTTGCAGGCAGCGGCGTAAAGTTCCATTAAGCGGTAATGGCTAGGTTTAAGTGGGTTGGACGCAGACCGGAGCCGGTGTGAAGCGAGAAGATCGAAAATCGCTGAAAAGGCCGAAAATTACGCAGACGGCACTTGACATCCAGCCAATGGGGGCTAAAATACCGGGAAATTGCCGCAAATCATCTTTTTACGGGTGATGAGAGCGGACGATCTCGATTTATGACCTCAAAGCCGTTTCCCCAGCCTCCTAATGCCAAGAATAAACCCTGCCAGCACTCGCGTGTGCAGATAGTCAGCCGTGACGAAGACGCCGAATTCGTAGAGTGTCTGGAGTGCCGCGAAATCTTCGAGTCCAGCGAATTGAAGGATATGAGCATCGAGGAGCGGGCGGAAGACGAGTCTGAGGCTTCCTAGTTTGTCCCTATTCACTGATTCCCACCTTAGAACGGGGGTAACTCCGGTTGCTGATTTCTCCTTGTTATTGCAATCCCCCCACTGCTAGTCTGCTGACCGGGGACGTGCATTCGCACGCTACAAAATCATGCCTGGCGTAGCGTTAGTGGTCGATGACTCGATGTTGATTCGCTATACCGTTTGCCGTTCTCTGGAAGAGCGCGGGTTTACGGTGGAATCGGCCACCAATGGCGTCGAGGCTTTACAGCTTCTCGACCGTCTCCATCCGGACGTAATCATTACCGACATGCAGATGCCGAAAATGTCGGGCAGCGAATTGATTACCGCCCTGAAGAAGAACCCAGCGACCGCCAACATCCCCATCATCATCGTTGCGGGGCGCGCGAGCGGCTTCGATGAAACCGAGAAGCGCGCGAACTTCGCGATCTACAAGGACATCGATATCCAATGCCAATTGGGTAAGGCGTTGGACGCGGTGATGGGCAACAACCAGGCGAAGGCCGCCAAGAAATAGCCGGCGCAGCTTCGTTTTCTAAGAACGCAATCCACGATTAATTCAGAACATTAGCAGAGAACACTCCCACAAGTTGCCGGAGCGCGCTACCGGAGACGAAGGTTGGCCTCGGCCGAAAAGTCCATTGCGGCCCAATCCTTTGCCAGGAACTTCGGGAAGGCTGCGGCCGCAATCATGGCCGCATTGTCAGTGGACAGCGCCCGTGAAGGAAAGAATACAGGAACGCCTTGCTGGGCGCTTTCCTGCTCAAAAGTTTTCCGCAATTCGCTGTTGGCAGCTACGCCACCGGTAACCAGCAGGGTGGCGACATCATAGGCGCGAGCAGCGGCGAGCGTCTTGCCAATCAGATCTTCCACCACAGCGCGCTGGAAAGAAGCGACCAAATCCAAAGTCTTACGATCGCAATTCGCAAGATAGTCTTCGCCCTTTGGCTTGGAAATACTTGCCAAGGCCCTGCGGCGCGCCTCGATTGAATCGCGCAGGTTATGAACCTCAACGTAGCGCAGGACGGCAGTCTTGATGCCGCTGTAGGAGAAATCAAAGCGCGGATGGTCGAGATCTTCCTCCGTCTTTTTCTGGTCGCGGTAGGTCCGGCGATCAGGGTGTTTGATTTGCGAAGGCTGAAATTTCACCGCACCGGAATCGCCGTGGGGTGCGAGGCGATCAATAATCGGACCGCCCGGATAACCCAAGCCGATCAGCTTGGCGACTTTGTCGAAGGCTTCTCCAGCAGCATCGTCGCGCGTATGCCCGATATTCTCATAGGTCCAGCCGACATTTTTCTGCTCCGCCAGATAGAGGTGTGTATGACCTCCGGAAACTACCAGGGCGAGGACCGGAAATTGCAGCTCGTGATTGCCCTTCTGCCGTTCTTCGAGCAAGACCGCGTGGATATGGCCCTCCAGATGGTTTACAGCGATTAGCGGCTTGTCGAGAGCGAAAGCCAGAGCTTTGGCGTAACTGATGCCCACCAGCAGCGCTCCGGCGAGGCCCGGACCTTGCGTCACGGCGATCGCGTCGATCGAGTCATAGGTCTGATTGGCTTCCGCCAGAGCCTGGCGAACTACGGGAACGATGGCTTTCAAGTGCTCACGCGATGCGAGTTCGGGCACCACTCCACCGTAGGGCTGATGGGTGGCGATCTGCGAGGCGACAACGTTGGAGATCAGTTGCTCACCCGAACGAACGATGGCTGCCGCGGTTTCATCGCAAGAACTTTCGAGGCCGAGAATATAGGCGCCAGACATGGAACTATGATATTTGATGCGGGCGACCGTCGGTGATGGCTTTTCCGTACAAGTTTTTGCTTGACAGAAAACCCATTTAACATCAATATTCAAACGTTTCAATAGTGGATTCGTCCTGAGGTATCCACTGTCTCTCCAGGTTTGCAAGCTACGGTTTTGATCCAAGGAGGATGGTATGTCGCTATTCCCTTCCCGCCTTTGCTCGACTCACACAATTCTTTCCGTGGCGTCTGTGCTGCTGTTTACATTGCCAGCATTCGCTGTCACTGGATACATAAGAGTGAATCAGATCGGATATGAAGAGGGGCTCTCGATGCGAGCCTATCTGATGACGACCAGTGCGGTGAGTGGCGTAAGTTACGCCGTCAAGAATTCGGGTGGCGTGACCGTTGCTTCGGGCTCGGCAGGCGCAAAACTCGGAGCTTGGGGAAGTTACAGCGTGTATCCGATCGATTTCACGCTCTCGACCGCTGACACTTACACCGTAACTGTGAGCGGACCGGTCGCGGCGACCTCTCCGAGTTTCCGAGTAGACACGCCCGCCAATCTTTACACAACGCCGTTGTCTAACAATCTTTACTTTTACGAGAACGAGCGCGATGGGCCGAATTTTATTGCTACCCCGTTGCGTACGGCAGCCGGGCATTTGAACGATGCGACGGCGACTGTTTATAGCAGCCCGACGTTCAACAGCAACGACCTCATCCTGGGCAGCCTGAGCCCCACCGGCGCGACGATTAATGCCGAAGGGGGTTGGTGGGACGCAGGCGACTACCTGAAGTTTGTGCAGACGCACAGCTATGTAGTGGCGCTGATGTTGGTTGGCGTTCGCGACTTTCCGAGCCAGATGGGAAGCCTTTCAACGACATCGAACTTTACGCAAGAGGCGCAGTTTGGAGTGAGTTGGTTGCAGCAGATGTGGAACGATTCTACGAAGACGCTTTACTACCAAGTCGGGATTGGTACGGACTTCAAAAGCTCCAATTATTTGAGTGATCACGATATCTGGCGATTACCACAGGCGGACGATACGTACGGCGGCACGAACTCGCAATATCAGTACATTCGCCACCGGCCGGTATTTGTGGCCGGGGCGGCTGGATCGAAGATCAGCCCGAACCTGGCTGGGCGGCTCTCCGCCGACTTTGCGGAATGCTTTCAGGTGTTTGATGCGACCAACCCGACGCTGGCCAATGAATGCATTCTCGAGGCCGAGCATATTTTCGATCTGGCTAACACTTCGCCGAGTGGGAATTTGCTGACTACTGCTCCTTATGATTTTTATCCCGAGAACGAATGGCGCGATGATCTGGAATTAGGCGCAACGGAACTATATTTCGCGGTGCAGCGAGGGAATCTCCCGCAGGGTTTACCGCATACCGATCCGATGTATTACCTGACAGCCGCAGCGAATTGGGCGCATGCCTATATTACTGGCCCAAATGATCAGACCGACACTTTAAATCTTTATGATGTAAGCGGGCTGGCGCACTTCGAGCTTTATCGAGCGATTGCTCTGGCGGGTAACCCTCCGGGACTGGCCGTGACCCAGACGCAACTGCTCAACGATATCGAAAACCAGATGACCACTTCGATCGCGAGCGCAAAGGACACCTTTGGATTTGGCTGGCCATGGAGCAGCAGTGACACCATTTCGCACGGGGCGGGCCTCTCCGTGATGGCGAAAGAGTATTTTTATCTAACGAACAACAGCACGTATGCAACAGACTCACGGAGATGGCTGGCCAACATTTCTGGAGCAAATCCCTGGGGAGTGACGTTCACAGTTGGTGACGGTGACACGTTCCCGGATTGCATGCAGCATCAAGTAGCAAATTTGGCGGGCTCGCTGAACGGGCAGCCGCCCGTCCTCAATGGAGCAGTTGTAGAAGGGCCAACCAATGCCGCGTCTTCGGGAAACCTGACGAATATGTTGGCGTGTCCACCCGGTGGCGGCGATGGATACAAGAAGTTCAACGGCGACGGTGCTGTATACAAAGACAACGTGCAGTCGTATTCCACCGATGAACCGGCAATCGATCTGACTGCGACGTCGTTCCTGATGTACGCGTGGAGAATTGCTGGAGGGCCGAGCGGGACGCCGTAGGGACGCGAGATATCGATTCGGCATTTTACGAGATGCGGGCGAGGGCGCCCGCACCACAAGACTAGAGCCAACCTTTGGTGCGCGCTAAACGGGAAGCTTCCACGCGGTTGCTTGCACCCATCTTGCTGATGGCTTCCGAAAGATAATTACGCACCGTGCCTTCAGAGAGGCCGAGCTCCGCCGCAATGTCACCGCTCTGCATGCCTTCTCCGGCCAGTCGCAGAACCTGACGTTCGCGCTCGGTGAGAGGATCCATTTCAGACCAAGCCTCGGTGGCGAGATCCGGATGGATGACGCGCAATCCTTGCTGCACTCGACGGACAGCGTCGGCTAGTTCCTCGGCCCGCATGTCCTTCAGCAAATACCCTAAGGCTCCGGCTTCCATGGCGCGACGCAGATATCCGGCGCGGGCGAACGTGGTGAGGATGATGACGCGAGTGGGCAAACGACGACGCTTCAGTTCAGCTGCAGCGTCGAGGCCGGTCATCAAGGGCATTTCGATGTCTGTGATGAGAACGTCCGGCTTATTGGCTACGACAGCCTCGACAGCTTCCTTGCCATTGCGAACTTGAGATACGACGGAGATGTCACCCTCGATTTCGAGGAGGGCGGCAAGCGCGCCAAGAACCATCCCCTGGTCTTCGGCAAGAACCACGCGGATGGTCTTGCGATTCTCTTTAAGGACCGGATTCAATTAGCAACGCTCCCAGATTTAAGTGAGGTTTTGAGCGGAACCGTGATGCTAATTTTCGTTCCAGCATTACAGTCGCGCTGGAGCGTGCCCCCAAGCATTTCAACGCGCTCGCGCATTCCGCGCAGTCCGTTGCCTTCGGCGACGATGCCGCCGCAGCCGTCGTCTTCGATCTCTAGGTGGCAGGAACCGTTCCGATGTGCAAGACGCAGAGTGCAGCTTCGGGCGTCGGCGTGGCGAACGACGTTGGTAACGGCTTCTCGGACCGCCATCGCGAGCACGCCTTCATGCAACGCCGGTAGTTCCAGTCGCGCCGCCTCACATTTCACCGCGACTCCCGCGGTTTCCAGAGTGGCCTTCGCCTGGGCAAGTTCCGCCGATAAACCCTTTGAGCGGTAGCCCCGAATGGCATCGCGGACTTCCGACAGAGCCTGTCTGGAAATCTGTTCGACCTCACGAATTTCGTTGCCGGCGCGTTGCGGATCACGGTCCAGTAATTTCCCGGCGAGTTCCGATTTAAGGATAATGACTGAGAGCGTATGGCCGAGAACATCGTGAAGATCACGGGCGATTCGTTCGCGCTCGGCTAAGGTGGCGAGATGCTCGATCTCCTCGTGAGCACGTAGCAATTTCTTATTGGTGCGGTTTCGTTGCGCGAAGTGAATATTGCTCGCGCCCACCACGAAGGAAAGTCCACCGGCGAAAAACAGGAACCATCCATTGAGGTGAAGCAGCCACCAAGTCAGCACCACGATAGCCTCGTCGGCCAGCAGTATCTTGATGGCGAGCGAGTCCGTGTCGACAAGAAAAGGCGTTAACGCAGCAGCAAAGATGAAGAAAGTGGTAGCTCCGCTGTTGTACTTTGCGAAGACAATGCCAAGCACAACCATGGCGGCAACATGAAGCAGGCCCTGCTTGCTGCTCACCCAGAAAAGACCGAAATATAGGAGTAAGAAAGCAGCCGTCCCCAATCCCGTAAATACCCACTGCCTGGCGCCGACGTGATTCAGGATCGGGTCGAGTAGAAAAAAAACAAAGTAAAGGACGGAATACATTGCCCAGTGGGTGTCGTCGTTCTTGGGAAGAAGTCTCATGCGATCCGACCGACCTCAGTGTCGTTGCACTGGTTCGACCAACGTCCGAACATATTCGTCTTGGAATCGTTCCTATTATCAGTCAGCATACTCAAAGAAGATCAGTTTCTGCTCCTCCGTAAGTTTCCTGCGCTGGGCACATACCAAAGCAATAACGCAACGGGAATTAAGACCGCGAGCCAGCGTACGCCACCACAGAGGGCGAAAACGCCAAGAATGATCAAGAGGATTGTAGAGCCCCATTCTTTCTTTTCGGTCGCGCTCATATGTCTCCTTACTCTTTTCCTGGCAAAGGACTATTCGAGTTAGAAATCCAGTTCCGGCTAGCCGTACAGTTTTCCCTGGTCCCGCTGAAATCCGATTCGTGCAATACCGAGGCAGATCAACGTGAAGGCAACCAGCACTTGCCAGTGAGTGGATGCCGATTCATGACGTCCTGCGCCCACGATGCCTAGAGCCAGTTGCGATAAGTGATAGGGCGGCAGAGCCAGTGCGATCTGGCGCACCAGCTTGGGCAAGAACATGTAAGGAACCCACAAGCCACTGCAGAACGAGAGAGGAAGATAGATCAGGTTAATGGCGGCGGGGGCGGAATTTGGTCCGGCAAAATAACCGATCGCCAATCCCATAGCGGAGAATGGCAGCGATCCGGCAATAAGTGTGGCGAGAAGCTTTGCGGCTTCCTCGATTGGCATTCGAACGCCGCCGAAGCTGAAGCCAAGCACCAATAAGAGTGCAACAACGACAGCGCTGAAAGTCATGCTTAACGTGACTTTGGCGATGAAGTACGCGAACGGAGGCATGGGACTTGCGCGCTTTACCTGGAGCCATCCCAGGCCTCGATCTGAAGCAAGGCCGGACGCGGTGCCAAAGAGCGAAGCGCCCATCACCCCGAAAGTGCCGTAAGTGGCGATCAGATAAGTTGGAACTGCCGTTCCTCCGATGGTTTCTTTAGCGTTCAGTACAAGGCCGAATAGCACGTAGAACATCAGGGGAAACGTGATGACCGAAACGGTGTAGACGCGCAGGCGAAGGTTCTTCAGGAATTCATACTTCGCTTCCTTCCAATAGATAATGGCGCTATGGCTGGGCGAGCGCTGGATTTCGGGATGACTCAGGACCGCAGTAGTTGTACTCATTTTCATCTCTCCATGGCCTGCGCCCGGCGCAGGGAAATTAGGGAATCAATTGCTACCAGCCTTGCCGTTATCTTTCGTGAGCGCCAGGAATGCCTCTTCGAGACCTGCAGTTGTTATCTCTAGTTCCGAGAGTTTGGGGTCCTGAGCCAACAATGCACGCACGACGGGTTCGGCTTCGACAGCATGGATTTCTAAGGCCTCGCGATCTTGTTTTGCCGCAGAGACGCCCGGAATCTTCAGTACGGTGGTAAGGCTCACTTCGGTGACGCATCGGATGCGCTTGCCGCTGGTTTGAGCCTTGATCTCGGCCGGCGTGCCCTCGGCGATGATTTCGCCACGATTGATGACGGCGATGCGGTCCGCGAGAGCGTCAGCCTCCTCCAGATAGTGAGTGGTGAGTAAAACTGTTCTTCCACGATCAACTAACTGGCGAATTCCTTCCCAGAGCGATCGGCGAGCTTCGACGTCTAGGCCCACGGTGGGCTCATCGAGAAATAGAAGATCAGGATTGCCGCAGATAGCTAACGCGAACAGCGTACGCTGGCGCTGGCCGCCGGAAAGATCGCCAAACTTGCGGTCCCGAAGTTTCTCCAGTCCGGCTACCGCCAAAACCTCTGCGAGCGGCATGGGGTCAGGGTAATAACTCGAGAAAAGATCGATGTGCTCGCGGATGCGCAAGGTCTCAGGAACTTTGCCCACCTGCAGCATGGCTCCAGTACGCATGCGATTGGCGGGATTGACAGGATCGCCATTGAAGACGCGAACCTTGCCGGAATCCGGTTGGATGAGGCCGAGGAACAATTTGACCGCAGTCGTCTTGCCGGCACCGTTAGGGCCGAGGAGAGCAATAACCTGTCCGGCGTGAACGTTGAAATTAACGTTGCGGAGAGCCCTTATATCTCCATAGCCCTTGCTTACGCCGTTGAGGCTGGCGACAACCGGGCCGGAGCTTGAAGCCTGCGCATCGGATCTGGGTAAAAGAGTAGCAATCGCGGTCTGCATGTTGGACCTCATCTTCGCCATTCATCGCGGCAAATTCATCATGGCTAACTTCGCAATCCGGCACCAGTGCGGTTCATCACCGTGTGGGCGTGACAAATGTCATGACATGGTCAAAACGAGTGCCACAGGATCAGGCGCTTGGAGCAGGGAAAGCCGAATTTCGCGAATCTGAGGTTTCGTGTTACGAAATCCGAACAAAAGCTTGGAGTTCGCTGATCCGGTCGTGATTCAAAGAAGCGCCCCTACAGGAGCTGAAGATTAGTTATGAGACAGTGAGGATGCGGCTTAGAGTACGTTCGGATTTCGTAACAAGGTCGCTTGGCCGCGTTTTTCCGCAAAGTTCTATGACATGAAACCCGCGTGCCTGCTATGATATCGGCCAACTGCTTGTGCAATGCCCAGTTTCAGTGGAGGCCCATCCATGCTACCGGCCGGTAAGAGTCTGCGAACCCTGCGCGAAAAACTCGGACTGACCCTACGGGACGTCGAACTCTCAAGCGCACACATGGCAAAGAAGTATCGGAACGAAGAGTTTTCCATTCCTCCAAGCCGCTTGTCCGACATTGAAACCAAAGGAGTCCTGCCCAGCATCTTTCGGTTGTATACGCTGGCGGTCATATATCGGCGGGATTTGCGTGAGTTGCTGGCATGGTACGGAGTCGACATGAACAACATGGCGGCTGATCTGGGAATGATCTCCCCGCCTCGTTCGCACATCTCGGAAGCTCTTTCGGGGCTGTCGTCCGTGCAGATGCCGATTCGCATGGATCCAGCGTTCGACGCGGAACGCACCTCGAATCTGGGGCGCATGGTCGAGCAATGGGGACTGGTTCCGCTCTCTTACCTGGCTCAGTTCGCACATAGCGAGTTCACCTACGGCTATATCGGCCATCAAGACTTCACAATGTATCCAATTCTTCCGCCGGGAAGTTTTGTACAGGTGGATGAAGAGAAAAATAAAGTGATAGAAGGAACCTGGCGATCAGAGTACGAACGACCTATCTACTTCGTGGAAACCCGCCAAGGGCACACCTGCTGCTGGTGCAGCATGCGTAAAGACGACATCATCTTGCAGCCGCACCCACTCTCACCGGTTCAAGTTCGGGTTCTGCGCCATCCGCAGGAGGCCGAGATTATCGGTCAGGTGGTCGGGGTGGCTATGAAGTTGACGGAGTGGCAGGCTTACGGTTCTTCTCCAAACTCGAAAGCGCAAGTAGCACTGAATTGAGATGAGAGGCGCTAGCGTTATCGGGTGAAGGCAGCAGTTGGTTAACCTGCTTTTGCATCCCTTCCAAGTAAGCTCCAGCACTTTTCTCAGTGGCGCGGCTCGACTCGAGCAAGTCCTCTTCCAGCGCCGAGATCGGCGTGCGTAAAACATTCGACAAAACTTCCGTGTGAGCCGTTCTCAGCGCGCGCTCCGACGACTCCTCGCCGTGGAGCAGTGACATTCCCCAATGCCCGTAGCCACCCTCGCGACGGCGCAGCGATCCCAGATAAGCAAGCTTGGCAAGCAGCCCGGAAACGGCTGCCAGCGTGGTTTCCCGCACGTCTTGGAGGGCCGATTTGAGGGTCATCTTGTTACGAATTCCGAATAAAGCTACGACGAAAGTGATCTGTCGAATGCATCGGCCGCCATGAAAGTATCACGGTCGATTTCCTAAAACAAGGAGAAAACAATCATGAAACGCATTCTGTTCGTAGTGGCCGCAGCCGTACTATTTATCAACACTTTAGTTATTCCCACCGTAGCCCATGCCGATGGCGTTGGCAGCACGAGCTGTGGGGGCGGAGGCGGGATGTGCAAGCCCTAATTCTGTTTTTTACGAAAAGCGAATTTACGCGCGGATGATTTTGCGCCTGCAGTCTAAGGGGCTATAGTGCACGCTGGCACTATGCTGCAGGCGCATTCACTTCTCTGGCACTACCTGTGGGTCGGACCCCACATTCTGCAACTGCTGCTCGCCGCGTTCATTTGGCGACGCGGACTCGCTAATCGTTTCCCTGTCTTTCTTTCCTACCTCATCTTTGAAGCGTTTGAGGAGCTCACGCTCTATGGTCTGGACGTTTCTCCCTCCATCAGCGCAGAGACCTTCTGGCGTTTCTTTTGTTTTGGGCTGATCGTCGAGGGCTTAATAAAGCTTGGGGTGATTGGAGAATTGTTCTTTTGCCTCCTGCGTCCCTGGTCAGCCGTAGCAAAAGTGGGCAGCCGCCTGATTACTGGAACCGGCGCAATCCTGGTTTCGATCGCGAGTGTGGTGGCCGCGTTCGTGGTTCCAGATAATACACATTGGCTGATTTCCGGATCGCATATCCTGCAACAGACTTTTTATATTGTCGAATGCGGCCTGCTGATATTCGTCTTCTGTTTTGCCGCTTATTTTCGACTGCCCTTCGGTCGAAAAATTTTTGGAATTGCTTTGGGAATCGGCATCCTGTCGTGCGAGCATCTCGCTTCCTGGGCTATCACTGCAAGTGGAGCTCTTCTCGACAAACGCTATCTTCTCGATATCTTGAATATGGCGACGTACCAGGTTTGTGTTCTGGTGTGGTTTTACTACCTGCTTATTCCTCATAAGCACTCGGTCCGAGATGTAGCTCCCCTTCCGGAGCACAGCCTCGAACTCTGGAATCGAGAATTGGAGCGCTTACTGCAATGAGTTTCGCTGTCATTCTGGTCGTAGCCGCTGTAATTTCTCTCGTCGTGATTCTGCGATTTGCGGTCTCGCGAAGCCTGCAAATCAGGCGAAGCGCACATCTGGACAGGAAAATTCGTCCGATGGATGTGACTGCCTTCCGCAATCTGATAAATCCCGCGGAGGACGAATATTTGCGACGCCGCTTGCCGTCCCGCGACTTTCGTAGGGTGCGGCGCGCCCGATTGCGGGCCATGGCCGCTTATGTACAGATCGCGGCAGAAAACGCGGCATTGCTGGTGAGTTTTGGGGAAGCAGCGTTAGCCAGCGGCGATCCGAAACTGGCCGAGGCCGCGCGACAAGTAGTGAACCAGGCATTGATGCTCCGCCGCAATTCCGCGGTCACCCTGGCCAAGATTTACGTGGCGATGGCGTGGCCGTACTCCCGACTGGCCGCTGTGCGCGTGATCGAGCGTTACGAGCAGGTGAGTGGTTCCGCAATGCTTTTAGGAAGGCTGCAGAAACCCGGCGCCGCGGTCCGACTTTCTCGTAGCTAATGTGACGGCCATCACAGCATCGAGAATGAGGGATGTGTAATCCTTCGCCTCGGCGTCGCCGTGCCTGAGAAAAATTCAGGGGTAACTCGCACATTACCCTTTCCATTCCTGCCTTGTTTTCGCCGCTCCTTCTGGTGTAAAAACAGCGGGGCCCTTTCATCCCCACAAGATATGCGCGAACCTCCTCCATCTGCCGGATTTCTCTATTCTGCCGTGCCCTCTCAAAATGCCCGACTCAAGGGAGACTCTATGATCCACATGAGCATGAATCACAGCGTAAAGGTTTTCTGGCTCTCCGCTCTTGTCGTTTTGCTTTCGTCCATCACCTTCGCGCAAGGGGGTGCCGCAACCGGCGACTTGCAAGTTACGGTAAAGGATCCCAAAGGGAGCATGGTAACGAATGCGACAGTTATTGTGAGTGACGTTGCGAAAGGACTTACTCGCACTGCTACAAGTGACGGTCAAGGCGGGTATAGCGCGCGCCAACTACCCCCGGCAACTTACTCGGTCACCGTGGAAGCCCCAGGCTTTGGCAAGGTGGAATCCCAGAATCTGATCATTACGGTGGGCGGGTTAGTCGAGCTCCCAGTTGCGCTTGCGATCGCGTCCGGTAAAGAAGTGGTCGAAGTAAATTCCCAAGCTGAGTTGGTAGAAACTTCGCGCACTTCGACCACGGACACGATTGGACAGCGGCGCATCGATAATCTGCCGATTAATGGACGCAACTACATCAACTTTACGCTGACGGATTCCCAAGTGGTCCGCGACAATGCGCCCAACACGGGCGCGGCGCCTACGTCTGGGCTCAACATTAGCGGTCAGCGCGCGCGCTCCAACCTGGTGAATGTGGACGGCGCAGACGCAACGGACAATTCAGTGAATGGTGTACGCTCCACCGTGTCGCAAGAGGCCGTGCAGGAATTTCAGATCATCACCAACAGCTACAGCGCAGAGTACGGGAGGGCGGCGGGCGGCGTAGTGAACATCATCACGCGGTCGGGATCGAATGATTTCCATGGCGACGTATTTGGTTATTTACGAAACAGGAATTTCCAGGCAGTAAATCCGTTCAGCACAGTTTCGGATCCTGCATACACGCGCGTGCAGGCCGGAGCAGCCTTTGGCGGAGCGATCAAGAAGGACAAGACTTTCTATTATTTTTCCTATGAAGTCACGCGCCGCCATGAAACAGGATTCTCCAGCATCGGACAGGGCAACTTCGGACTTACTCCCTTTGACACAACGGCCGTGGGGCTGCCTTTCGGAACCCTGCAATTAACACCTGACCAAGTTGCATTCTTCACGAACCCGGCAACGCTTGCGGCTGAAGCTGCGAGTCCCCAGTTTCTTGGGGCCGTCGAGCAATATGCGGTACTGACCGGGGCGTCGTCTGGGCAGGCAGTAAACGGCGTTTGGCCGAGCCAACTGGTAGCGGGCGCTACTGGGGGACTGCTGACGAGTTGGGCCGGGTTTCCGACGAGTTGCTCACCGGGAACCGCGTGCGCTCCGGTACCGGCTTCGTACCAGACGCTGGCTTCGCAAATCGGGAATTTCCCCGTTTTTGAAGGAACCAGCTTGTATTCCTTGCGCATCGACCACAACATAAACGCCAGCAACCGTCTCACGCTGCGCGCCAACGTGAGTCCCAGCACCGTCACAGGCATTGAGGTGAGCGGTCAGGATCAACCCTTTGGACAAAACGCTTACTCCAGAACCTCGCAGCAGACGTATCGAGATGTAACCGGCATTGCGCAGGAAACCTGGACCATCGGAAACAATAAGGTGAATGAATTCCGCTTTCAGTACGCGCGGAGGGGACTCTCATATTTCTACAACACGCAAATCCCGGGCGGATCTGACCCGGCAGTAAATATTCCCAGGTTACGCCTATTTCGGTCGCGAACCTTACTCGTATATCCAGCGCGTGGAGCAGCGCTACCAATTCACTGACAATTTTTCCTGGACCATTGGCCGGCACCAGACCAAGTTCGGAGTGGACTTCAACTACCTCCCGCTTACGGCAATTTTCACGGTGAATTACGGAGGAGTTTACGATTTCGGAACATTCGGGTCGTCAAACCTCGGCTTCGTTTCGCCGATAGCGACAGACCCGTTCCCGGATCTTTCGGCCGTGCAAGCTTACGGTGCGGGACTTCCAGGCGACTTTATTCAAGGATTGGGTAGTCCCAGCGATTCCTTCACCAACAAGCCTTTGGGTGCGTTCTGGCAAGATTCATGGCGGGTGAGTCCCAATCTGACGTTGAATTACGGCATCCGTTACGACGTAGAGTTCGCCCCAACTTTTAAGGCGCCCGACGCGCTTGCGCAGGCGGGATATAACTATCTGGGATTGCAAAAAGGGATTCAAACCGATACCAACAATGTACAACCGCGATTTGGAGTGGCATGGGATCCAAAGGGCGACGGAAAGACCGTGGTGCGCGGTTCCTATGGACTCTTTTATGATCACCCGCTGCTCGGCCTCTACTTCCTGGGGGATGCTTCAGATGGATCGACGAGCGGCCAGTTAGCATTTGTCGGCACCGGCCTTTGCGCGGGTGCTGGAAATCCAGCCAACCTGAACGCATTCCCGATCTTCCAGGGTCTGCTGAATCAACCCGGCTGTACGCCTTCTGCTTTTCCCTCAGCGAACGCTAATCTGGGCTACTTGCCGAACCAGCAGCGCTTTCAGGCTCTGAACTTTCCGCAATCGGAATTTCTGAATCAAAACTATCTGAACCTGAACCCCAGCAATCCGACGTTCCTGCCCCTTGGCTTCCAACCCTTTGGCTACCCACAGGCAAAGAATTTTGTATACGCCTACGCGCAGCAGGCGAATATCAGCGTGGAACATGACTTTGGCGGAGGATTTTCGCTCAACCTCGCTTACAACTTTAATGGCGGGCGCCACTTGAATCGACCGATCAATGCCAATACTGTGCGCGGCGATCTGCTCACTGGAAATTTCGAATCCGCATATTACGACGCAAAACTCGCAGGCAATCCGGTTCCCGCGAGTCCGTTCACAGTCAGCGGATGTAATCCGCCGGGAAATCCCCTTGCACCGTTCCCCTATGTGGACGCATCACTGATGAACTTTTTCCGTCCGGGCGGTTTGAATCCGTCAATCGCGGCAGGAATGTATCTGGCGGGCCAGGGTAATTGCGTGACACAGGCCATTGCGGTTCTTCAAACACTTCCCGGATTCAACGCGGCGTGCAACCCCGCACCGCCCACATTCAGTTACAGCGGGTGCATTCCATTTGGCGATATGGACGCCAACTACTCCAACGGTACCTCGGTCTATCACGGATTCAGCGTGAACCTGCGCAAGCGGTTCAGCCGGCACTATGAGTTCCTGGCGTCCTATACGTGGTCACACGCGATCGACGATTCTACGGATTTGGAATCAACGCTCACGCCGGAGGACAGTTACCACCCGGCTCTCGATCGTTCCAACTCACTATTTGACCAGCGTCATCGCTTTGTTTTCAGCGGGGTCTATCAGACAGGAAAACTCGGTGGAACCGGCTTCGCTCGAAAAGTTTTTAGCGATTGGACGATCGCACCTATCGTCGAACTGGCATCCGGGCGCCCCTTCAACATCACCACCGCTACGAGCGACAACTTTCAAATATCCTCGCTGACGGCTCGCCCCAATGTCACCGTTGATTCGGCTTGTGGAACCGTATACCAGAGCAAGTACTCACCAACTGGCGTCTTTCAGGAGCCGTGCATCAATGGCTTTGTAGCCGCCGGAGTGGTGCCCACGCTGTTACAACTAGATGGCAATCTGGGTCGCAATGCCGGCTTAACGCCCTGGACGGCGTTCAACGATATACGTTTCTCGAAACGAATTTACTTCGGCGAGCGTTACAACCTGGAACTGATCACGGACATGTTCAACATTGCAAATCGTTACAATGTCGCGGCGGTCAGCCCACTCTTCACAAACGCTGGACAAGCCACGGCGGCTTACGATCCCAGGCAGTTCCAGTTCGCTATGAAATTTTATTGGTAGAGAGCGAATTAGAGGCCGCAGTGCCTCCAGCCGGATCATAGACCGTAACTAAACAACTTCGCGCCGCCAGAGACGCAATGGGGGTATGAAGATTTCGAATGGGTGTAAAAGTGCGACGAAGGTCAAGCCCCCCCGGCCTATGCTGGAGAGAATTGGGCGGGTGGTTTGGATCGGGCTTCGCGCTCCGCCGCGCCCGCAATCTCTCGCAGCATACCGCTGAAAATCCATAGATGGATGGGGTACAAGGCATACCAGTAAAGGAGTCCACTCAGTCCCGCCGGATCGAAAATTGCCGTTTGCGTGATGGTTGAACCCTCACTGTCTGGCTCAACATCGAACTGAAGCCAGGCACGGCCCGGAAGTTTCATTTCCGCAGCGAGAAGAAGCTGGCGATGCGGCTCAAAGTTCTCCACTCGCCAGAAATCCACGGCATCGCCCGCAGCCAACTGATTCGGATTACGACGGCCGCGGCGCAATCCAACACCTCCAACGATTAGATCGAACGAGCCGCGGAGCCACCACAGAAAATTAGCGAAGTACCAGCCATTCGAGCCGCCAATGCGCTCGACCGGCGCAAAAGCGACTCTAGGAGGAACCGAAACATGGACAGAACGAGAATCGATAAGCCTTGTGCCAAGCCGTACGCCTCCCCACGACCGTGACTGGACTCCTGAGCAGACCGCATCGGACCAACGAGTCGAGGCAAATTCTTCGTCCTCGTTGCGCAGAGCTCGCGCGATTGCTTCTCGCAATCCCTTGGGTTTAATGCTAAACATCGTCAATGCAGATTGGTCGCGCACTAATGTTGGATTGCGCATGCTATCGATCAGCTTGCGCCCAACGCGCGCATAAATAGGAGTAACCAGTCCTAGCCACAAACTTGAAAGACGAGGCGTCAACAAAGGGACGGAAATCATCCATCGGCGCAAGCTGCACTGTCTGGCATACTCCCGCATGATGTCCCCGTAGCTCACCTGATCGGTTCCACCAATTTCGAAAACAAACTCTGAGGCTTCGGGAAGTTCGAGCGCTGCCACGAGATATGCAATCACGTCCTCGACGGCGATTGGCTGGGCTTTGACCTCGACCCAGCGAGGACAAATCATGACGGGCAAACGCTGCACCAAAGCTCGAATCATTTCAAAGGAAAGACTGCCCGAGCCAATAACGATGGAGGCGCGAAATTCAACGGTCCCGACACCCGAACTCCGCAAGATGTCAGCCACCTCGTGCCGGCTCCGTAGATGCGCCGAGAGAGAATGCCCCTCATTTCCCAGTCCACCCAGATAGATGATGCGACGGACTCCGGCATCGCGCGCGGCGTTGGCGAAATTCTCGGCGGCTTGCCGGTCTTGCACTTCAAATTGACCAGAGGAGCCCATGGAGTGCACCAGATAATACGCGGTATGCACTCCGCGCATGGCGGGCGTGAGAGTAGTGGGATCCAAACAATCGCCTGCGACAATCTCGGTGGCTGGAGCAACCTTGGGTTTGAGGAAATGCGGTTGGCGAGCGAGACAGCGGACCGTCCAACCGTCGCGACCAAGCGCCTTGAGGAGTCGCCCGCCGATGTAGCCCGAGGCTCCCGTTAGCAGGACGAGCGACCGGCGATCCGTGCTCATCGAGACCTCCTCGTTTCCAGGCAGGAATCGCTGCCTCGGTTTCAATTTGTCTTAAATGTACGTGGCCGCCGGTTTGAGCTAGCTCTCAGTTTCCACGGCCTGGGCATTCATATCCGATGGCTCCCCGCCAGCGACGTTCTGCGCCAGGATCAAGCGGCGAGCTTCTATTCGAATTTTAGGAAGCTGCAATCCGAACCAGACGGATCCGGCCACGGAGGCCAAACCGCCGATGGCCACGGTTAACTGCGCGCCGAGACGATCGGCAAGCGCACCGCCGAGCAGTGCGCCGATGGGAGCCATGCCCATAAACATCATCGAATAAACCGCCATCACCCGTCCCCGGAGTGCATCCGGCACCATCACCTGGATCAAGGTATTCGAGCAGGCCATCTGCAGCATTATCGTGTATCCCACAGGCAGTAACAGGATGACCGAGATCCAGAAACGGTGGGATATCGAGAAGACGATCAGGCTAGCCCCGAATCCAGCGCTGCACCACGCGACCCATCGCCCGAGGCCTTTCACTCCCTGCCGAAACGCCAAGGTCAGAGCTCCAAGCAGCGCGCCAACGCCTGTCGCACCCATCAAGATTCCGAGCCCGCGCGCACCTCCGTGAAGAATTTTGTCAGCAAAAATCGGCATGAGGACCACATAGGGCATGCCCACTAAACTGACGATGCCCAGCAACAGCAGCAGTGCGCGGATGGGCGCCGTCCGGTTCACGAAGCGAAATCCTTCCAGCATGTGGTCGAGAGGTGAAGTGGGCGTTGGCCTCGGTGGACTATCCACGTTCATCAACAGCAACCCGATGATCACGGCGATGTAGCTGATGGCATTGGCGAAGAAACACCAACCTTCACCGATTTTGGCTACCAGGACGCCGGCAATCGCGGGCCCGATCACGCGTGCACCATTGAACATGGAGGAATTCAAAGCGATGGCGTTCATGAGGTCGTCCCTGCCTACCATGTCCACCAAGAATGATTGCCGGCCAGGAATGTCGAAGGCATTCACCACACCGAGGAGGCTGGCCAGAACGAAAACGTGCCAAACCTGAATCCGATGCGACAGAGTGAGTACCGCCAGAACCAGCGCTAGCATCATGGACGCCACCTGGGTTCCGATCACGATGTGGCGGCGGTTAAACCGATCAGCCGTAATTCCGCCTAAGGGCGCAAACAGGAATACGGGGATTTGGCTGGCGAAGCCGACCGATCCTAGCAATAACGCGGAACCCGTCAAACGGTAAACCAGCCAGGACTGGGCTACGCTCTGCATCCAGGTACCGATGAGCGAGATGAGTTGGCCACTGAAAAATAATTGGAAATTGCGATGGCGGAGAGCGCGCACAGCAGCTTGCCATCGCGATGCTGTTGGCGAAACGGACTCCCCGGCTCGCTCCGTAGAACCAGGCTCGATTTCGCTTTTTGACTCAGACACGTTCGGCTCTTTGGATGATAATTCCTGCCCCTAAGATCAACTATAGCTTGAATGCTTTTTAATTTGATCCAGGGACGGAACGTACTGTCGATTTTGCCGTCCTTCGTCGTCGGGCGGACACGCCGGCAGCCTTGTGCGTTCGCTGGGCATCTCATTATGGAAATTTTTGGCTTCCCTCGCGGGACGGACTGAGCTACAGTGACAGGTGTTCTGTTCCCGACGATTTCCAAAGGAAGAGACACTGCCATGACCACTCCCTCGGTTGGTGTAGAACGTCGCATCGGGCAACGGTTCGCGCTCAACGTTCCAGTCTCGTTGTGCGAGCTCGACAAAGGTAAGGAGGGCCTCGGATTTACCCAGGATCTCAGTTCTCGAGGCGCATTCCTGTTCACCGACATGGCGTTGGCGGAAGGCGCAGAAGTGCAATTGACGCTAATCATGCCTTCGGAGATCACGCTGGGCGAAAATATGCGGGTGCGTTGCCAGGGCAGGGTGCTCCGCATAGAGAAACCGCTCGAAAAGAATCGGGAATTCACGGAATCTGCGGGGAAGCCGCCTGAGACAAAAATTGGAGTGGCCGTCTGCCTGAAGCGATACGAATACCTTCCAGAGAATGAGAACGCGTCCGCGGACTTCCGGAGAATTTCAGCTCTGCACAACTCGGGGCCGGCAGAGCGCACGGTGGCCACTATCCCCGATACCTCACCTACCGCGGTTCCCTAGTTTCTGAACTCTCCCGGCATCATCCGTTCACTCACGCCCCTCGGTTCGATTCCTTGTGGTCAAGCCGCGCGATTTGTTCTTCCCCTACTTCTGGGGACTTTGCAATCGCAGCCGGTTAGCTTAGAATGCTCCTCACTAGTGCGGATTAGGTAACCTGTTGTGACCAGTCGCTGTATTCTTCCGTCTCGCGGTTTGCCGCAGTTCCTGAACTCCGCTGGAAATATGGATATGAGCCTGCCGCCAGTTACCTAGGTCATCTGGCGGAGAGTACTTTCTCTTCTTAACATGCAAACACCAAGAGAAATCAGCGAGAACCGCGCAATGCATGGGATCGCCGTAGCCCTCCTGACAGAGAACCGAGAACACGTATCAGAACTGCAGCGTCGTGTGGAGGCTACACGTCTGGGCCGGACTGTGTTCAGCAATGTGGGATTCCCGACGGGGAGTGCCGACCCGATCCTGCGGCAGCTTCAAGATTTGCGCGCCGAGATTGTCATCGTCGATATATCCCCGGACAATCCGCAGCCCGCGATTCGCGCTATCGAAATCATTCAAGCCAACACTTTGCAACTGGCGATTTTTGCTAATGGCTCGATGCAGCAGCCCGCGATGATAGTGGCCAGCATGCGTGCCGGGGCGGGCGAATATCTGGATGACAATGCGGGGACTGAAGCGCTTCTGGAAGCCTTGACGCGATTCAGTTCCAACCGTACGCGCACCCGCGGCGGGGCCGGAAAAGCACGAATTTTCACATTCCTTAGCGCCAAAGGCGGAGCCGGGGCAACCACGGCTGCGGTGAATACGGCGTTGGCGCTTCAGCAAGCATACGGCAACTCGGTTCTGGTTGATTTTGCGCCAGTCGGCCACGCTCAATTGCATCTCAATCTGCGCCCCAGCTTCGGCGTTCGTGACGCCCTGGAGAATCTTCATCGCCTCGACGCGTCGTTGCTCGAAGGTTTGATGACAACGACAAAGGAAGGCTTGCACCTTCTCGCCGGCCCGCAACAGCCCTATCCGACACTGCCCACACCAGCCGAGTTGGCCCGACTTTTCGATTTGCTGGCAAGTCATTATCGGTACGTGGTAGTAGACGCATCGAGCCGGCTCGATTCCACGACTCGACTTCTTTCCGATCTTTCGAATGCAGTATTGATGATCGCGCAAACGGATGTGGTTTCGCTGTGGAGCGCCAGCCGAATTTATTCGTTTCTGGAAGAAGGAACCGGACGCAACCGGCTGCGGATGGTTTTGAATCGTTATAAAAAGATTCCGGGATTTACGGATGAGGATGTCGAGAATTCGACGCGTTGCAAAGTGCTTTGGAAGATTCCAAACGCGTACCAATCGATCGCACCCGCTATCGACCATGGAACGCCGGCTGTGCTGCAGGATGGTTCGGAGATAAGCCGATCATTCCGTTCATTGGCTGCCGCTTTAGCCGATGCATCTCCGAATGCCGAAGGCGGGCTTGATCTCGTCTATGCGCAGGAAAAAGTCGAGAGCAAGAAGAAAACTCCGGGACGGTTGTTAATCTCTCCGGCACGGGCGGGGCAATAGCTGCCGAACCGCGTTTACCACCCTTCGCGGATGTCCTTCCTACTATATTCAAGTGCTGAGCTGTCGATTCCGCCTTGCAACTGCGCTGCTTGCATCTAAGATAGTACGATGCGCGAAGCGCCCGGTTCCCTACTGCAAGAGACCGAACCAGAATCGCCCGAGTTGTGCCTGCTGGTTGAGCAGGAATCTTGGTCCCGCGTATTTGCGCAGAATCTTCGCGATCTCTTCTTCCGACGTCGTGACGTCCCCCTGCAGCTTGCATCCACACCAGCGGATTTTTGGCCCGACGTGTTTGTGGAGCGGAGCCTTCCCTGGCGGCGATTCCTAGAGTCCGGCGGTTACCACGTTTTTGCAATCACTCTGATCTGGGCGGCATCGCATTTTCTCGCACTGCAGCCGCGTGTTACGGCTTTACCAACTTTTACGCACGCTGATGTCGTTTACTACACGCCATCGGAGTATTTGCCGCACGCTAGACACTCGGCAACCCGCTGAAACCCATGCGCGGAAAGCGGATCCCGAACTCTCTGCACAACCGATTATCTCGGTACCGCATGAAGCAGACAACCGCTCGCAAACCATTGTCTCCGCTCCGAACGTCCGCTTGCGACATGATGTTCCTTTGCCCAACACGATCGCGTGGACGGACAAACCTCGAATGCCGATCGCGCCCGCGCCGGTGGTGCTCGCATCGGAAGTCTCGCGGCTTGCTCCGCAGCTGCAACAGTCAGTCATCGCTCCTCCACCCGCTTTTTCAAACGAAGCAGCGCAAAACAATATGCGCGCCCCGCAAGCTGCAGTGATTGCGCCACCGCCTGCATTGGATGCGAACTCAAACCGGCGGCTTGGCCAGATGGACATTGCACACAGTGCTGTGATCGCGCCGGCTCCGGAGCTTGCGGTTGATGCGCAAAGAGCGGTGTCAGGACGTGCCGCGAATGTGCGAGGACATTCCGCGCAAGTGATTGCACCACCGCCCTCTGTCGGGGCGTCCGGAGGCTCACGAGGAGGTGCCGCAATGGTTGCGCTTAACTTGCATCCTGCGGTCGGCGCGCCTCCCGTGCCCGCAGAGGGCAATCGCCGCGGCACATTCGCGGCCACTCCCGAGGGACATCGCGGAGCTTCCGGCACTGCCGGTTCAGCAACCGGTGACAATTCCGCGGCGAATGGCAACGGAGCCAGCACCAAGACCGCCAGCAATCTGCCCTCCGGACTTTACGTCGGCAAGACGCCGAACGTCGCGTCCTCTGTGGCTGGTGATCCCGGGCCGGCGAGTTCGAACCGAAATCTGGTCAACCCCAATCTCATCGCGAATGCACGCGCCCCGCGCATTTCGCGCAGCACTGACGATGACCCGAAAATTTCCGAAGCCGAGCGCGCGGTTTTTGCCGGCCGCAGAATCTACTCGCTCAGCCTCAATATGCCAAACTTAAACTCCGGCGGAGGCAGTTGGATCATCCACTTCGCAGCCCTGAAAGCGGATTCAACTCCGGCGAATCCGTCCGGCGAAATCGCTTCCACTGAACTTTCATCGCCGGTAGCGACGAGCAAAGTAGACCCGGCTTATCCCCTAGAACTGATGAAGCAGAATGTGAGCGGCACCGTCATTCTTCACGCGGTCATCCTCGCCGATGGCACAGTCGGCATGGTACGCGTGCTGCGCAGCGTAGACGATCGGCTCGACCGGTTTGCCAAAGATGCCATCGCCAAGTGGCAGTTTCAACCTGCCACGAAAAACGGGGCCCCTGTCGCCGTGGAGGCTACGTTCTGGATTCCATTCAGACCCACGAAGGTGAAATCGGATTTCTAGGGCCGAGACCTTAGCGTTCTACGCCTTTGCCGCTTTTTTCTTCTCCAGTGCGGCATAGATGGCAGGGTCAGTGCAGACTTCGTAGTAAAGACGATCGGTCCAGGTCGTAACCGAGAAATTTTCCGGGTTGATACGTGGGATGCGGCTTTCGCGGATCACAATTTTGCGAAAGATGTCGCGATCGACAGGCACTGTTCCGCAGGATAATCGGTATTCGCCTCTGTCAGATGAGACTGAGGGCGGCAGCTTCACCGTGAGCGGCACCAGCGAAATTTCCTGTTCCAACTTTCGAAACGCAGCTTGATTCATGCGAATGCCGCCCAGGTTGTAACTGAGCACGGAATCTTCAGGATTCGCCTGCGCCGATGTTGCATCTTCCCCAACCTGGAAGACATAGACGTGGAACATTCCGGCCTGTGACTCCATCACCTTGCGGACGCGCTTGTTGCAGGAGGACAGGCGGTCGCTTTCGTTGAGCGCTTCGGAAATCATGATCTGGCGCTCACCATCCATCAAATACAGCGGCGCGGATTCCTGCAGAGTAATGCCGATGCCGAGTTCAAGTTCGGGCATGTCGGAGCGCTTCATCAATTCGTTATAGCCGCGCACGATCTCGATAATCTCGCGAGCCAGCACGCAAGCACGGCTGACGGCCAGTTCAGGCTCTCCTTCGCGCTCAAGGATGGCCAGGATGATGGCGTCCCCTTCAAGAAAAACCTTTTGCGCTTCATATTTACTCAGAAGCTTGTTCACCGGATCATAAAAATTCAGACTGAAGTAGGAGGCGGGGTTCAGTCCTTTTTCCATCAGCGTGCGGGTCAGCCGCGTGGAGTCGCGCACGTCGGCTTTCAAAACCACGTGGCGCAGGACCCGCTCTTGTTCGGGATGCTGCTCCTGCTCATCCGGCAGAAGAAATTCGTAGAGCGTTCCGTTCATACGGGAAAGCTCGCGTAGTTTATCGGTGGCCACTACGTTCACGGAATCGAGCGCGGCGTTGAGGGTTTCCAGCCGGCGAAGGTCGCGATGATAATGGGAAAAATCTTGCAGGAAGCGGGCGGCGATTCTGGCGCGTTCCGCGCCCCGGCATGCGGCGACCTTGGCTACCGCCGCGTACAGACTGGCAGGTGAAAGCTTGCCATGCTCTTGAATCATGCGCTCAACGCGATCGCATTCCGGCCGGGAGATGAGCGCGTTCTTCAATTGCTGGGGATTAATACGAGGTGCGTATTCCGCAAGCAACGGGACCGTGTGGTAGGAGGCGATGACGCACTCCATCACCTGTTCGTCTTCGAGCAAGCGGACCCAGGCTGCCAGACGCTCCTGCTGGGCGAGACCTTCGGGCGTGGAATCGTCAGGAGTGCCGGTACCCACGAGAGCACGGGAATTCTCCGGCGCGCAAAACCAGGAATCGATAGTCTCGGTGGTGATCTCGTCGCCGTAAAGCGAACGCATGAATCCCCAAACGACGTCCTGCAGCCGAGGGTAGCGATCGGGATCGCGATCCCAATTGCCCAGCATGACATAGTGTTCGGCGCAAAGATAATCGTCGCGGCCATCCTCCGAAAAATTCAGACGGTTCACGAACAGTCCGTAGCTGTTCAGTGCAGCGGACGAGGGATCGCCGGCTTTTGGCTCTCCGAAAAATGAACGGCGGGTGCGGGCCAAGCTCTCTTTCTCTATGGCGCGCAAAGTCTCGAAGATCTCCTGACCGGTTTTGCGCAGAATGATCTTTTTTCGCACCTGGAATGCGGCGACGCGCTCGCGATACTCCACGGCCTTGCCTTGCCGTATACCTTCGTAATTCTTAAGCAGAACGCGGCAGCGCTCCAGCAATTGCGCAAACTGGTGAGCCATTTCAGCGCGCAGGAATTTGGTGATAGCCAGGCGAGCCAGCAGATCAATCGATATCTTTTCTTCTTTTTTGGCTCGGTTCAGCGCCGCAAGATGAAGTTCGGTAAGAAGTGTCTTCCAGTCGGAAGGATCGAGCGGGGTACGGTTAGTGCCTCGGGTGGAACTGCTCGTGCTCTTCATCCACGAGGGAGCCTGATTCTTCTGTGGGGCCTCCGCCGACAGGAGACCTTCCAATTCGCCATGACGCGCAATGAGGCCCATGATCTTAGCCCGCACTGCTTCGACAAAGCGAGGACTCAAGGAGACATCATGACGCAAATTGTCGACGCCAACCGATAGACCTTCCAGGACGATGGTGGGTATCGCCGCTACCATCTGCGGCGGCGCTAATTTCTCTGGTTCCTTACCGAGGCGAAAGATGGGGAATCGAGGCATGCGATTATGCGATCATCACTGGAAGTTACTGATTACACATTACCTATCGAGGCTAGCATGGGCGCGGCGAGGGCTAAAGTTACCGTGGTTATGGAACCCCGTAAGTGTTAGTTTCTGAGGCTTCTTTACGAGGAAATCCAACGGAGAATTTTTTGTCGTGGGAAGTTTCCTGCGCCCCGAGGTGTACACTGCGGAAATCTTTTCATCATCTTGGTGTAGGAAGCTCAGGAGGGCCTCAATGATCGGCTTCTCGGTAAACGGCAAGCGCGTCGATCTCGACGTCGATCCTTCGACTCCATTGCTGTGGGTGATTCGCGAACAGCTTGGGCTCACCGGTACCAAATACGGCTGCGGCATGGCGCAGTGCGGCGCTTGCACTGTGCATATCAATGGAGAAGCGGTGCGCTCCTGTGTCGCGCCAGTCTCCCGCGCCAGCGGCAAATCAGTAACCACAATCGAGGGGCTGTCTTCAGACTTGAGCAATCCTTTGCAGCGCGCATGGCGGGAGGAGGATGTGCCTCAGTGTGGCTACTGCCAGTCAGGACAGTTGATGAGTGCGGCGGTGTTGTTACGAAAAAACCCCAAGCCAACCGACGATGACATTGACGATGCCATGACCGGCAACATCTGTCGTTGTGGGACCTACCCGCGCATTCGAAGAGCGATCCACCGGGCAGCCGAGATGGTGGCGAAGGGAGATGCGCGATGATCCGCAGAAACGTGAACCTTGGACTAGAGCGCCGGGATTTCCTGAGAATTTCCGTGGCTGCCAGCGGCGGGCTGTTGATCGGACTTCACTTTCCAGGGCTCCAGGGGATCGCATCCGCGGAGTCCGTTCCCAAGCAGTCGGCGAATTTCATGCCCAACGCCTTCGTGCGTATTGGGAGCGATGATCGAGTGACGGTGATCGTAAATCACTCGGAGATGGGTCAGGGTGTGTATACGTCATTGCCAATGCTACTGGCAGAAGAGCTGGATGCGGACTGGGAAAAAGTTGGCTTCGAGCCCGCTCCGGTTGATCCCAAATACAACCACCCCGCCTTTGGCATACAGATGACGGGCGGGAGCTCCAGCGTTTGGTCGGGGCTGGAGCAGTTCCGGCAGGCAGGTGCGGCAGCGCGCGCCATGCTGGTGGCCGCGGCGGCACAACAATGGAAGGTGGACGCCACAGCGTGCCGAACCGAGTCGGGTGCGGTGTTAAACGGTTCGAATCGCAAATTGACCTACGGCCAACTCGTGGGGATTGCAGCCACGCTGACGCCGCCCGAACACGTTCAGCTGAAAGACCCTAAGACGTTCAAGCTGATCGGGAAACCCATCAAGCGGTTGGATACTCCAGAGAAACTGAATGGTGAGGCAGTGTTCGGCATCGATGTAAAACTGCCAGGTCTGCTAACCGCGGTAATCGCGCGGCCGCCAATCTTCGGTGCGAAGATGAAGAGTTTTGACGATTCGCGGGCGCGGTCCATGCCGGGAGTGAAAAAGATCGTCGCTGTTCCGGCAGGTGTCGCGGTAATTGCCGAGAGTTTTTGGCAGGCCAAGATGGCGAGGAACGCACTCAAGGTGGAGTGGGATGAAGGCAGCATGCAGAACTTCAGCACCGACGAGATGATGAAACAGTTCCGGGAGCGCGTGAAAACGCCCGGAACGAGTGTACGCAACGACGGAGACACGGCTGCCGCACTGAGTGGTGGGGCGAGGAAGATTGAGGCAATTTATGAAGTGCCTTATCTTTCACATCTAATGATGGAGCCGCTCAACTGCACAGTGGACCTTCGCGCGGATTCATGTGAGGTGTGGACCGGCTCTCAGTTTCAGACCATTGACCGGGCGAATGCCGCGAAAGTGGCGGGGTTGCCGCCAGAGAAAGTTCAACTTCACACCACGTTTTTAGGAGGAGGGTTTGGACGCCGGGCAAATCCGCAGTCCGACTTTGTGGTGGAGGCGGTCCACGTAGCCAAAGCGGCGGGAGTTCCGGTGAAAGTGATTTGGACGCGGGAAGACGATATGGCAGGCGGCTGGTACCGTCCGGCATTCTTGCACGCGATTGAGGGAAGCGTCGACGTTAGCGGCAACGCCCTCGGCTGGAGATCGCGCCTGGTGGGACAGTCCATTATGGCTGGAACTCTTTTCGCCGCGATGATGATGAAAGGGAAAGAGTATGATCCGGCATCCGTGGAAGGAGTCGACGACCTTCCCTACGAGATCCCGAACATCACCGTGGAATCGCACCAGGCGGAAATAGGCGTGCCGGTGCAATGGCTGCGTTCCGTCGGACACTCGCACACAGCGTTCGCGGTGGAATGTTTCGTCGATGAACTCGCGGCGCTCGCGCAAAAAGATCCATATCAATTCAGGCGAGCTCTTTTGCAGAAACATCCCAGACACTTGGGGGTGCTGGACCTCGCGGCGGAGAAAGCGGGATGGGGCAAGCCTCTGCCCAAAGGGATGGGCCGGGGAATTGCGGTGCACTTTGCGTTTGAAAGCTATTCCGCGCACGTGGCGGAAGTGTCGGTGGAAGAACGGACAAGTTCGTGTGCATCGCATGGTTTGTGCCATCGACTGTGGGCAGTACGTCAACCCGGGGATCATTGCCGCGCAAACAGAAGGTGGCGCAATTTTCGGAGCATCCGCTGCGCTTTTCCAGGAGCTCACTTTCGATAAAGGGCGTCTGCAGCAAACCAATTTCCATACGTTTCCGGTGATGCGGATGAATGAATGTCCCAAGATTGAAACTTACATCGTCGACAACCAGGAAAAATCGGGCGGCATCGGAGAGCCGGGTGTTCCCTGCGCCGCGCCGGCAATCGCAAATGCAGTTTTCGCGGTGACGGGAAAACGAATTCGGAAGTTGCCCATCCGTCTTTCGGAGGCCGTATGACGCGACTAAAGATAATTCTGTGGAGCGGGATCTTTTGCACTTTGGCTGCAGCCTTGTGGTCCTGGCAACCAGCATCTGCGGCTGGACCGACGGCCCGACCTGCAAATGCCGCCAGTGACACTGGAGATCTCTTCATCGCGTTTGTTCCCGTGTTGCGGCATCCACGCTGCATGAACTGCCATTCGCATGGAGATTATCCTCGGCAGGGGGATGACGGACACCAGCACACTATGGATATTCGCCGCGGGTCAACAGGGTTCGGCGTGGCGGCATTGCATTGCAACGCCTGTCATCAGGATCACAACCTCGGAGACGCGCATCTACCTCCGGGCGCACCCGGCTGGCGCCTGCCGCCCCCGAGCATGCCCATGATCTGGGAGGGGCTGACGGACGCGCAACTGTGCGAATCGATCAAAGATCCGAAGCAAAACAGGGGACGGAACGTTGATCAGCTCGTGGAACATCTGACAGAAGACAAGCTGGTGATGTGGGGATGGAATCCGGGCGTGGGACGAGCACCAGTGCCAATCCCGCATGATGAATTTTCGGCGAAAGTAAAAGCTTGGCAGGCAGCAGGAGCACCCTGCCCGGCAAGGTAAACAGCCGCCACTACTTGTGGCGGATTTCCTCGGGCGCCCTGGTGCGGTCCAAAGGCAGAATGTTAAGTTGCCACTTTACCGGAACTGACATCGGCATAAAACATGTGGTTTTATCGCAGGCTTGATACTCAAGCTGGCCGGAAATCGTGAAGACTTTCCCATCCTTGCCCAGCGATCCCCAGAACTCTGCGCTGGTGCTAACTTGCACGTCCTGGCTGAGGCGGAATTTTCCATCGAAAACGGGGATCCGCTCATTGAGTTCCGGCATGACCAGCGTCGTCGACGGCGGATAGACCGCGGGTAACAGATGCATTTCCGGCATCGGATCAAGCACTAGGCGAATAGGCTTGTATCCTTGCGCACCCGGCGCATAGACGTGAACGTCAGCTGGCAACTGCACAGCTGCGCTTAGGGTGACCCGGCTGCCGGGAACACCTGTGGTGTCGGATTGTTCGAGAGCAAGGCGCAAGTGCGGGGCAGAGACCGTCTGCGTGACCTCCTCACCGAGTTCCGGGAACAGCTTTGAGAGAATACTGTCGCCGGTGAGCCTCTGCCGGTATCGTGGGTCGAAAAACTTTTCCCGAATGATGCCCTTGGGATCGATAAAGAAGTAGCCGGGGCGGGCAAATCCCTTCTGCATTCCCGTGGCTTCCTCATTGAGAACGGCGTAAGCCCGGATCGTCTTGGAATCAGGATCCCCTAACAGCGGATATTCGATCTTGTGCCGGTCGCCGAAAAATCTTAGGATCTCCTCGGAGTCATAGCTGATGGCAGCCAGCTTGATGCCTTGCATTTCGAATCGGGGAGTCGCATTTTGCAGCTGGACCAGCTGCCCTTTGCAGAACGGTCACCAATCGGCGGACCGAAAAAAGAGGAGAACCGTGCCGTTCGCTCCTTTCAGGGTTTCCAGAGTCTGTAATTGGCCGGACTGATCGCGAATAGAAAACGCCGGAGCTTTCTGGCCAACCGCGAGTCCGACCGACATAGACGCAATCGAGCGGACGTGAATCGTGTCCGCATCGAGTACGCCACGGATTGTTACTGGATCTCCCAGATGAGCCGTTATCAGCTTCTGGGGTTCGAGACCATAAAGGACCCGGTTAGTGTCGTCATAGAGGGCAATTTTGGCTCCAGGCACGTTCTTGCTGCACTCAGGAGACTCGTTGAACGCTTCATCGGCGTTGCATGCGCTGGAGACAAGAACCCCGGACCAGGATTCAGCATGGAATGATTTGCCCTGCGCCGGTGCAGGAAGAGTCATGCAGAAAGAAACCGCCAGGTTGAGGAGCAGCGTTTTAGGTAAACCCTTCGCGTTTGCGCGCATCGATCGATCTAAACCTTTGTGCGTTTTTCTGAAGCCGTCGTTACTTTACCCTTGATATGTAATGCGCGCAAATTGCTCATTCCCGGCTCGAAAGCAGTGTAATTCCAACCAGCGGGGCGTCAGAGATAAAAGTGACCAACTAGAGTGCGAGAGCCTGCCTGCAGCTCCAAACCCCGAAGCTGGTTTTACCGATTCTTTTCTCGCGCCGCTTCAAACTCATCGCCCTTCTGCCAGCCGATAAGTTTTGAAAAAGTTGCCGCCTCCCAGCCCAGGGCGAAGCCGAAACGAGCCATCGCTGAATCTCCACTGAAATCCATCTGGGGGTGATATTCATCGCTGGGCTGATGGTAATGCTTTTCGGTGTACTCCTTGTCCTGTGCGAGTCCCCAAGCTTCGTCGTGGCCTTTGAATTTCATTCCTTCATTGATGGAGAAAGATGGAATGCCGACGCGAGCCAGGCTGAAGTGATCGGAGCGATAGAAATGTCCCGCTTCGGGGTGGGCGTCAGGACGAATGGCGAGTCGAAATTCCTTCGCAGTGGCCTGCACCCAAGGATAAAAAGTGGTGCGCTCGGCGCCCGAGACTTCCACTTCTTCAGCTGCGCCCAGAGGCTTTACGTCGTCATAATTTAGATCGAGCGCAATCTTTGCAGCCGGAATTGGCGGATGCTTGCCCAGATATTCTGAGCCCAGCAGTCCCTGCTCCTCGGCGGTAACAGCGGCGAACAGGATAGAGCGGCCAGGATGCTCCTTCGCTGTGCTATAAGCTCGCGCCAGCTCCAGTAGAATTCCACAGCCGGTGGCATTGTCGGCGGCCCCGTTGTATATGTTATCGCCGGGCATGTTGGGGCGAATCCCCAGATGATCGTAGTGGGCCGTGTACATGACTGCTTGATCCTTCAGATTGCGGTTCGAGCCGGGCAGGATCGCGAGAACGTTGTTCGACTCGAAATTTCGAACTTTACTGACCATGTGTGTGCGGAGCTTCGCGCCGAGGGTTACGGGATGGAAGTCGCGGGAGCTTGCGTCTGTGATCAGTTTGTCGAGGTTTGCACCGGAACCGGCAACCAACTTTTTCGCTACATCAAACTGCACCCAGGACGCGACTTTCAGGGCAGGGCCTTCTAATTTCAAGAACGACTTCTCGCCCGAGTTCGAATTACGCACAACTTCCCAGGGGTAACTCGCCATATCCTCCCGGTGGATGAGAATCACGCCGACCGCACCCTTGCGTGCTGCTTCTTCGTATTTGTATGTCCATCGCCCGTAATAGGTGAGAGCTTTGCCCTTGAAGAATTTGGGATCGTCTGAAGGCGGCTCGTTCACGAGCATTAGAAGTACCTTGCCGCGCACGTCCATGCCTTTGTAGTCATCCCAGTTGTATTCAGGAGCTTCGATTCCGTAGCCCACGTAAACGATATCCGCGTCGACGTCAGACTGAGGTTGCTGCGTTTGGTCGTAGGCGACGTAGTCATCCAGAGGTTTCAAATCCATGGACGGACCTTGCTTAGGAAAAAGGGCGAACTGTGTATCGGGAAGCGTGGTGACTCCAACCAGCGGAACTTTCTGCAGATAAGAACCATTGTCGCCGGCTGGCTTCAATCCATATTCAGCAAATTGCGTTGCGATGTATTCGGAGGCGATGTCGCCGCCGCGCTGCCCGGTACCGCGGCCTTCGAGCAGATCGTGTGCGAGAAAGCGAACGTGCCAGCGGATATGTTCGGGACTAATCGTTTCCATGGCGGAAAAGGCCTCAGAGGGCAGGTGCACGGAGACGGCTTCGCGGTCTGGGGCAGGAACTGCAGCCGGAACCGCTCTCGATTCCGCGGACGCCACCAGAGGAAGCAGGCTGAGTAGGACAACGAAGACACCTCTTCTTGCGATTGCTTGCATATATCCGTTTATCCCCCGACGAAATGGCGTATCGGTGCGGGTCTGGCTACTAATTTCTGATGATTCGGAACTGGAATAAATTGTAACGGACGGAGCGAAGAACGTCGCGGAAGAGTCATGGGATGAACTGCACGGCAGGCCATTTGGCGGTAGCACCTTCAGCCATAAATTGCACTGTACCTGCGACGCCTCTCCCGATGGACATGTGCCCGAGCCATTGAACTGTATCCCGCGACCGCGGGATTAATTCTTGGACCCTCAACCGGCGCGGAAATCGCGCACATCTTCGCCAGATTTGAAGATCACTGCCGGATCGATTTTCACGTACTCGGCCATCTTCCGGCCGATTTTTTCGAACTCCGCCTTAACCCAGCCAACGCTGGAGATTTCGATCTGTGCATCCTGCGTGACCCAGAAAATCGTCGGCACGTTGGTGAGTCCATACGCATTCGATACGGGGTACGATTTCGTGTCATCGAGTAGGACCGGGAAGGTTACGCCGAATTCTTTTGTGAAATTGGCTGTGTCCCGTGGATCATTCTGCGAAACACCGATGATCCGGGCACCCTTGTGGCCGTAAGCGCGCTCCAGGCGTTCGAGAAATGGAAAGGCGTATTGGCAAGTAGGGCAAGAGACTTTGAAGAACGCCAGAATGATCGGGCCATGCGTAAGTTCATCGCGAAGGACGAATCGTTTTCCATCCATCGCCTTGAGTTCGAAGTCCGGGGCTTTCGAACCCGTGGTTAGTGCTGCCATGCTGTTCCTCCCGTGTGTGGGGCCGGCGAATGATGAGCGTTTGCCGGTTATCTCTATTTTAGATGAGGAAGGCGGCGGGTTGAGGGTTGCGCAATACGTTTCAGAGGATCGACGCTTTTCTGAGAATCTTTCGGGCCAAACCAGTAAGCGCCACGCGATGGAGCCGATCCACTGAAATCCATTTTCCAGCTATCGTGTGCGAGTTATTTGCGGGCCAGACTTTGACTGTGTAATCCGTCACGGTGATTGAATGCCGCAGTCTGAACAAAGGGGCGGACTTACTATTTATGTTCTCAAGTTCCGGCAGTTCCCACATTCCCGCCATAAGAGATGCAGTTCGCGACCGCTGCGATAGAAGGATTTTCGCTTCGCGAAGATGCAGAGCGTAATGAATCTCCCGCTTCTGCTGTGGCGATGGATTTGTGGTAACTGGCAACTCGCCGCGCGTAGCGCACAACCGCATTACCGGGCATACCAAACAGGAAGGTGCTCGCGGCGTGCACACGACCGCACCCAATTCCATCATGGCTTGATTAAAATCGCCGGGACGGTCTGAGTCGAGCAGCGAGCTGGCTGCCTCCCAGATTTCTCGGTTTTCCATCCGTCTGCCGGAGATCCGCTGCAACACACGCTCGACGTTACCATCGACAACGGCGACCGCTTCAGCAAAAGCGATGCTCGCGATCGCAGCGGCAGTGTAGCGACCAATGCCGGGGAGAGCGAGTAATCCATCCATCATGGTTGGGAATTTGCCGCCATGATCACGCACGACTACCTTCGCGGCCGCGTGCAACATTCGCGCACGGCGGTAATAACCGAGTCCGCTCCACGCCGCCAAGACGTTGGACTCGCGGGCTGCCGCCAGTGTTTGAACGCTCGGAAAGCGGCGCAGGAATTCGTGATAATGCTCGATCACCGCCGCGACTCGGGTCTGCTGAAGCATGATCTCAGAGAGCCAAACGCGGTAGGGATCGTGATCGACGCGCCACGGCAGATCGCGCTTGTGCAGGTCATACCATGAGAGCAATTGGCGATGAAACCGCTTCGCGGAAGGGAGTAAGGGCTGGGGTTTGCGTGGTCGGTACACGGGGATTCTGTAAACAGAGTACCTGAGCCGCTCTAGGGGGTGCTTGTGCTTCTGGTTATTGACCCGGTGCTGCAAGCAGGAAATAATAACAAAGCTTGGCAGCTGCGACATTAGTGAGTCTTCTTAGGCCCAGCAGGAGCGAGGAACCGCATGAACGACTTCAACCGCAAGGTGGAAGACGCGTCGGCGCGCGTGAGCAAAACGATGGCCGACGCCGCCGAACGCATCGAGAAAGAGATTCCGGAGTTCATCAAGTATCTGAACGACGAGGTGGTACCGGCGGTGCGCCAGCATTCGACCAAGGCATTGCGGACCGCGTCGGTGAAGCTTTCCGAGTTTGCCGACTATATGGAAAAACACCCGCATCCTCCGAAGTAACCTCGCGGAGCGAAGCAGACGATTTTCGAGCATCGCGGCCCTGCGATGAATTCTTCGTCAGAGCAATAATACTGACCACTCTTGTAGGGATATCTCTGCTCAGCGGCTGCGGTCATCACAGCACGCACCCTTCTGTGCCCGCGCCGCCACTGCCAGATCGTTCTACTGCATCGACCTCGCGTCCGGAGGGCGCCGCTAAGAATGATCGATTGCCCGGCGCCGAAGGAAATGATGCTGATCTAGCCGAACCCAGCATTCCGGCAGATGCAACTCCGATCGCCACGGAGATCGGCAAAGCAAGCTGGTACGGTCCGCCTTATCACAACCGGCGGGGATCAAATGGCGAAGTCTATAACATGCATGCCATGACGGCGGCGCATCGCACCCTGCCGCTGGGATCGATTGTCCGAGTGACGAATCTCAAGACTGAGCATACGGCGCTAGTGCGGATCACCGATCGCGGGCCGTTCATTCCCGGACGCATTTTAGATTTATCGTTGGCTGCGGCGCACAAACTCGACGTCTACGGGCCCGGCACAGCAGAAGTGAAGGTGGAGGTGATGCAGGCCCCCGTGGCACTCGACGTTGGCGGAAAGTGGGCAGTCCAGATTGGCAGCTTTGCGCATGAGCGCGAGGCCAGCAAATTTGCAGACCATCTCGCGCGCCGATATCAGACTGCTAAAGTGCAGCATTTTGGCAGTCCCATAGGAGATTGGTGGGTACGCGTGCGTGTGCTAGATGACGATCGAGGACGCGCGCAGAAACTTGCGGCCGAAACTGCGGCTCCAGAGGGCGCGACTTTCCTGGTCAGACTGGATTAGAGTCTTGGTCAGACACGCGGCTCGCTTTTTAGCTTCACTGACAACGTTGCCGCGCAGATGTTATCGTTTGGCCGAGGTTATGACCGTGACCACTGATCCTACGAGCAGCTGTCTTTTTTGCCGCATTCTTCGCGGCGAGATCCCTTCGAAGAAAGTTTACGAAGACGAACATGTATATGCCTTTGAGGACATCGATCCCAAGGCACCGACGCACGTGCTCGTCATACCCAAGAAACATTTCGCCGGATTAAAAGAGGCGCAGGCGGAAGACGCCGAGTTGATTGGGCGCTGTCATCTGGCGGCCGCAGAGATCGCGCGCCAGAGAAAAATTGAGCAAGGATACCGGACGGTGCTTAATGTCGGACCAGGAGCAGGCCAGTCTGTGTTTCACCTACACGTGCACTTGGTCGGAGGAAGGCAGCTGGGCTGGCCTCCGGGATAATCGACCAAACGATTACTGCACGGTTGGATTTTCGTCTTCGGGCGCCCCGTGGCGGCGCAAAAGTTGCGGCAGGTTCTGCGAGAACGCAGAACGGGGCAACACCATATCGCAACCGACTTCGTGAGCCTTCTGCTTCAGATCTCCCTGAACGTGCGACAGGAATCCGATGATGGAGGTTCCCTTCTTCAACTTGCTCTTCAGTTTGGGAATCAGGGTAAGCGGCTTGGCGTTGGCGTTATTGAGGTCGAAGATGATTAAGGACGGTTTCTCTTCGCCATTTTGTGCCATTCGCTCCGCGAGGTCTTTGTCGTTCTTGGCAAACTCGACTTTCACGTTAAGCTTGCGCGCGGTCTCCTGAATCTTAGCCGCGAAGAACAAATCGTCGACGAAAGCAAAGATGCGCGAGTTGGCGTCTTCCCGCAACAGGCAGCGGTTCTGGATCGGCAGAGGCAAATGGCGCGGCGAAACCTGGCGCGAGCCCCACGACGCCCGTTTTGTCCATTGCCATTGTTGCCTAGGGCGGCGCGATAGCTGTGATCCATGGGGGCGGTATAGATCCCGTCCTGGTTATGGCGCGATTGACTGGGTCCGGCGGGGCGGGCTCCGCGTGCATTGTTAGGACGACGTCCGCGACGCCGTCGGTTTCTGCCTCCGCCGCCGGAGGGCCTTCCTGGTCCTGCGTTCATAGTCCTCTCAAAGCTGCTTGGCCGGATTTTAGACCCGGTGCAGTGTTGCAAAACTTAGCTGTGTAAGATTCCCCAAATGAGGTTCAACAATTTCAGGTTCCCATTGGTTGCGACGGGTTCCAGCAACGTTGGCGCGCCAGCAACTTTTCCTGCCAGGGCCCTTTCCCTCAGCACATCGCCTACACTCGGCAGACTCCACGCGGAACTGCAGGTTGGAGGAATGAATCGTCAAAAACAACCGTTATCAAGCGCTCTCGGACAAAGCAAAATCGTATTAGCGAGAAATATATAATTTGCGTATCGCTTATCCGTTGTCGGATCCGTCGCGCCGCCGGGAACGGCCTGGGACGCGGAAGGCCTACGCGGGAACGAGGCCAATGAGAACAAGATAATGGTACGCGTCTCGCAGTCACCGCGCAAGTGGCAAAAGGGATGGGTTTTGCACAAGAGGCTTTGGGCTTCGGATTGGAACAGTAGAGAGCGGTGGATTTGACTGGGCGTTCGCGACCAATGCCTGACTGTCACGCTCCGCTGGAAACCTGCCGGGCCCATTCCTGAGCTTGCCAGTACAACGCCGCAACGGCATCCGCATCAACATGAAGACCATCGCAAATGGCGCGGGTCGCCTCCCACTCTCCGCTTTCGTGCGCCAGCATAAGTTGGTAAATGGGACGCAACAAGCTGGGCTGGCCGCGAAGTACAGCTTTGATTTCCGACTCAAGCGGAATTTTCTCCAGAATTTCTGACATAGGCATCTCGAGCATGACATCGAGCATGGAAAACAAGCCCAGCAAAAACAGGTCCGACTCACCGTGCGGGGTAAGCGACTCTAGCAGTTCGCCGAAGCGCGCCCGGACCAGAGCGCAGAGCACATGGTCACTGGATTTATCCTGACCGGCGCCGACGGTTGCGATCAGGCGCACCCAGCGTCGCACCTCGCGATCTCCAAGAATGGCAAGAGCATGACGCACGGAATGTATTTCATTTCTGAAGCCGAACCTCGCCGAGTTCATGTAGCGCAACAGGCGGTAACAGATGGAGGCCTCACTTTTAATCAGCTTGTCCAGTAGCGGCACGTCGAGATCGGCGCGGGAAACTGCTTCCAGCATGCGCATGTAATTCAGACGGTTCGCCGGAACATCGTGGGTGGTCATCATTTCCGGACGCCGCAAGAAGTAACCCTGGAAATACAGAAAACCCTGATCGCGTGCGTCTACGAATTCGGCGTGGTTCTCAACCTTTTCAGCCAACATGCGGCAGCGGTGTTTTTTCACCAGAGCGGCGCGCTGCGCCAGGGTCGTGAGTTTAAGGTCGATCTTCAGGATATCTGCCAACTCCACGAGAGATTCGCGAGGGTCATTGCTCACGAAATCATCGAGCGCGATCAAGTATCCCGCGTCTTTGAGGTTCTGGCAGGCCTGGATGACTTCGGCGTCAACAGGAACGCTCTCAAGGATTTCGACAACAATGGAGTGGAAAGGCAGAAGCGTGACCATGCCGCCGATCAAAATATCGCGGGTGCAGTTCAGGAAAGCGCGGCGTCCATCGCAAAGAACATCGAGTCCCACCAGGAGAGAGCTATCGAGAGTCGACCGGGACGCCATGTCGGCATCGACGCCGTGAAAGATGTTCTCCACGTCATCGCGGAACAGCAGTTCATAGCCGAAGACCCTTTCGTCGCGATCAAAAATGGGTTGGCGCGCCACATAACGCAACTTGATGCCTTTGGCATCCTCACGGGCTGGGCACGCCGCGGCTTTGGAATTCGACACATGAACACTATCGGCTGGAATCAGGAAAACTTGAGTACGAGATCAGCAGCCCTCTTGCCATGAAAAATCAAATGAAAAGGCGCCCAATCATAGTTGGGCACCCGCGTTGATGTGGATGCTCTCCGAGCTTACTGCACCGTGAGGTGCACGTTCATTGTGGCCGTCAGCGGAACGGAGCCGCCGGTAGTGGCATTTACAACCAGAGTGTAAGAGCCTGCCGGAGTTCCGGGATTGCTCTGACGGCTGCTGCCACCGCCGCAGGCTCCAAGCCAAAGGGTGGAGAAACTGAGAACTACGATCAGGCCCAGCAAGCGAGTTCCGCGGCTGCGAGACCCTGCCGCGAACACCATTCCAAACAGGCCAGGGAGCAAGAGAGCGTAGAGCATGTGGTTGCCGCGGCTGAGCGGAGAACGCAATTGCGAGGTAGGAGCAATGGTGCTGATGCTCAGCGAGACCGCCGTGGCGCTCACAGAATTACCGCTGCCGGGACTGAAAGTGCAAGCTGTATCCGCAGGAATGCTGCTTTGCAAGCAAGTATAAGTAATGGGCAAGGCGGTGGTATTGCTGCTGGCGTTGATGAATCCGTTCGTGCCAGCAACCGTAATCGGCACCGAAGCGGTTGCGCCCGGAGCTACGGAGTACGTTGCCGCGCTCGGGGTGATGGTGAACGTTTGGTTCGTGGCGGTGACAGTGAGGCTGACAGTGGTGGAAGTGTTCGGCGAGTTGGTGGGCGTGATGGTGATGGTCTGGGTGCCAAGGGGAGAATTGGCTAACGTATAGATCGTTAACGTCACGGGTGGCGCGCTTGTACCGTCGAAGTACACGCTTGTGGGGTTAAAGCTGCAACTGCCGCCGGCGGGCAAGCCTGTGCAGTTGGAAGGCGCGAAATTCACCGTCATGGCGGAAGAACCACTCACGGGCGCAATAGTCAGAATTGTTGAGGTTTGTTGTCCTGCGGGCACCGGACTCAGCGTAAGCGAACCTGCCGAAAGTTGAAAATCCGGCGCTTCAGAATTCCTCCATGCCACCGCAAGGGCATTCGCGTCGACAGAACCCAATCCTGTCACTTGGTCGTATCCAACGCCAGCAGTGAAGCCGTACTGAAATGGAGCGCTGGTGGGGCAGCCGGTCGTCCCCTTCGTACAGGGGACGATGTTACTACCAGTGGTCACATCGTGAAATGCGGTCGGGCTACTGGCGGAAAGGCTGTAAAGAGTGGGATTTATGAGTCCCAAGCCGGATGAACCTAAATACTGATTCAGAAGGGCTACAATGCCAGCAAAAGTCGGCGCGGCTGCGGAAGTGCCACCAACCACGGCGAGCGAGCCACCAGCACCATCTCGAAAACCAACGCTGCAGCTGGTGACGATCCCGTTGTTCGGGCCGTCCTCGGAGCAAAATAAGTACCCGTCATGATCGGGCGACGCGTTCAGAGCAAGATCGGGAACATCGCGCTTGCCATCATTCGGAACGCCAACCCCAGTCTGCCATGTAGGCTTGGAGAAATAGATACTGGCCCCACCACCGGACGCTCCTATGGTCCCGCCCGGCTGCGTGAGGTTGAAAGTTGTGTCGTTCCAACCCTCCTCCGGAATATACGAAAGAGCGGAAGAAATCGTATCGGTTCCCCCGGTCGTGCCGCTCCAGTAGCTGGTTGCCCCCGCATTTCCATTGGTGACCGTGCCTTCCGCATCGCCATTGAATTCTGCCCCCCCCATGCCGGTAACCTCAGGAATAGCGGCGGGGATATCGACCGCGAGGCCCTTTGTGGCCGAGGCTACCTGGTAGTCGCAATCGGCAGCCCCGTCGTCCCCCGATGCCGAGATCACTGTCTGCCCTTGCAGATTGGCCTGCTGTACCCATCCTTGCATGGTTTGAGCGAACGATAGGCCCACTACGGATTCGCAGTTGCCATAGCTATTGCTGATGACCGAGGCCAGGTTCTGGTCAATGGCGTAGTGTAGGGCGTCAAAAGCACCAAATTGGCGAGCGGAGCAGGTATCCCCCGTCGCTAAGCCCACATAAACCAGGGTAATGCTGGCGTTCTTTGCAACTGCTCCTGACCATTCAACGTCCAGATCGGATTCGCCTTCATCTCCGCTACATCGTGTGGAAGTTCCGGTGCCGGGTTCAATCAGCAAAGTGGGAGCCTTGGCGGTCAATCCTGCTGCATTTTGGAAATTGGAAACGTCGGAGAGATTTATCGAACTTTGCCCCGTCAGGACAATCTTCTGGCCGGTGCCGTCCGTTCCCGAGTTATACAACGGCGCAAGGTCATAGATGGTCGCAAAATCTCCAGGCGCGAGAAAATGGCTCCCGGAAACATACGAAGTGAAATGGGGATTAACCTCCGGGGAAACTGCTCTTCGCACAACAGCACGCGGCTTAAGGGTGAAGTTATGAAGGTGTCCGACTGCAAGCACCGCGCCAGCGAGGGCTGCCGGCACCGACGGTTCGGTTGCATTGGCAAAATGAGTCTCGCCATCCACCACGTAATCGTGAATTTCTGTGGCAAAGGTAGATTCTACTTGGGCGACTGTACCCTCGAAAGAAACCTGATTGCGGCTGTTTGCGATTGAGGTGATAACAAAACCTCGCGATTCCAACCATGTCCGGACACGAGCAATATCCCCTCGGCTCATGCCAAAACGGTCGGCGAACTGGGCCGGGGTAAGCCATTTATGATAATTCGGAGAAGTACGATCCTGTTGCTGGGCTGAAAGAGTCTCGAGGTCTTTCTGCTGAGCGCTGGAAGGATGGAAGTCTAAGGACACCCCGTACATCATTTTGCTGCCATCGGTGCGACCGACATCGAACTTGGATTGTGCGAATCCATGCACATTGCCCTGCAAAGCGACGACTTGGCTGGAATTAATCGGGCTGGTGATGCGGTCCGGCTGGGCGGCGAAGCACAGGGATGTGGCTAGAAGCGGCAGAACAAACTTCCAGAATCGCATGAAATACTCCGTCTGAATTTTGGGCGGTATGTGTTGCTTATACGGCTTTCTTGCACTCTGATCAAGTCGCAAGCGCAACAGGTTGTATGCTTACAAGGAATTTACAAACCCAGGACAGAGAAATTAGTCGCGCGGTTACTGAGGTAATGGCTTCCCAGCCTGCTGCGGACCGGCGGTCCTCGTCTGCGATCCCAGCTTCCGCCCGAACGGACATCGGGTAGGTTGTACATTTCATTCCAAAGAACGTCATAATCCGGTAGCAACTCCAAAGCATCCAAAGGTTGTTGAAGTATAAGATTGAATAGTTTGGAGAGATCGATGCGAATGTTTTGCGGTTGGAGCGGTCTTATCGCAGTAATGATTTTGCTGCCCATAACTCCGTCGTTTGCGGCGGATGTAGACGCCAACTTTCACAACGCGCCGGATTCGGCGCAGGCAATGAAGAATCCGTTTGAGGGGCAGGATGCGGCCGCGCAGGCAGGAAAGTCGTTGTATGCGCGTAATTGCGCATCGTGCCACGGTCCAACAGGAAAAGGCACCGGGAACATACCGTCGCTGGTGGACGGGAAACTGGATTCGGTTAAGCCGGGGGAAGTGTTCTGGTTTATAACGCATGGTGACAAAGCGAACGGGATGCCCTCGTGGGCGGGATTGCCGGAGAATCAGCGCTGGCAGATTGTTACCTATGTGACATCGAAACTGCCCACGGAGCGCCCGATGCACGGGACCATGGCGGCAACCATTGACACCGGCACTTCAAAGTTGAAAGCCCCGCCCCCAACGCCGCCGTTCACCGATTTCCGGTATGAGAAGCCGGGGACGAGTCGCAAGATCACGGCGAAAGATCTGCCCCAGCCCTATGCGACACAGTCGGCGGAAAACTCTCCGAAACAGGTGCGCCGCCCGAACGATGCGTGGCCAGTTGCGCCTGCCGGATTCAAGGTTGAGTTATATGGCACCGGTTTGGATAATCCGCGGACGCTGATCACCGCGCCGAATGGTGACATTTTTCTGGCAGAGAGCGATCCCGGCCGCATCCGCGTGTTTCGCGGCATGACCAGCGACGGGAAACCGGAGCAGTCGGCTATTTTCGCAAGCGGATTGAAGCGTCCGTACGGATTGGCTTTTTATCCTCCGGGGGCGGATCCGCAATATTTGTATGTAGGCAACGAGCGCGAGGTGGTTCGATTCGCATTTCACACTGGAGATCTAAAAGCGGGCGGAGCGCCGGAACATGTGGCCGATCTGCCCGGGCCAGGCGGCCACTGGACCCGGTCTGTGGTGTTCTCGCAAGACGGGAAGAAAATGTTTGTGGCGGTGGGTTCGGGATCAAATGTCGATGATCCCGATACAACCCCGCGAGAGAAAAATCGCGCGGATATTCTCTGGTGTGATCCGGCGAACTGCAAGTTGAACGTCTATGCCTACGGCATTCGCAATGCCGGAGGTGGGTTGGCGATCAATCCGCAGACGACCGAGTTGTGGTGCTCGGTCAATGAGCGCGATGGACTGGGCGACAATCTGGTTCCTGACTACATCACGCACGTGCAAGAGGGTGGATTTTACGGCTGGCCGTGGTGGTACATCGGGGGGCATCAGGATCCGCGGCATAAGGGGAAGCATCCGGAGTTGAAAGATAAAGCGATTGTGCCGGATGTACTGCTGCAGCCGCATAATGCTTCGCTGGAAATGACTTTCTATGAGGGCGGTCAGTTCCCTGCCGAATATAAAGGAGACATTTTCGCCGCAGAACATGGCTCCTGGAACAAGTCGGTGCGCGCGGGCTATGAGGTAATTCGCGTGCCGCTGCATCAACGGGCGGACGCCGGCGGCGAATACGAAGACTTCCTCACCGGCTTTGTCCTGCCGGATGGCAACGTGTGGGGACGTCCGGTCGGCGTGACCGTGGCTTCGGATGGTTCCCTGCTGGTGAGCGACGATGGATCGAACTCGATCTGGAGAGTGAGCTACGGCGGTAAGTGAGCGGGAAATAAAAAATGGCCCGGCCTCCGCAACTCGCGGTAGCCGGGCTTTTTTTGATCCGTTAAGCTGCGATTTGTCGGGCACTCTTTAGGAACGCCAGCAGGTCTGCATTAATCTGGTCTGCGTTAGTTGTGGGCATGCCGTGGGGAAAGCCGGGATAGACTTTGAGCACGGCTCCCTTCACCAGCTTCGAGGATTGCAGGGCCGCAGCGGCGATAGGCACAATCTGATCATCGTCGCCATGCATGATGAGGGTCGGCACGTCGAACTTCTTGAGATCTTCCGTGAAATCTGTCTCCGAGAAGGCCTTGATGCAATCGTAACCTGCCTTCATCCCACCCATCATCCCTTGCAGCCACCACTTGTCCCGGATGCCTTCGGAGATTTGGGCGCCCGGCCGGTTGTAGCCGTAGAAGGGGAGGGTAATGTCCCTGTAAAACTGCAGGCCGATTTTTCACATATTGGGCTCGCAGATCGTCGAACACCGCGATCGGCGCGCCCGCAGGATTTTTTTCCGTCTTGACCATCAGCGGCGGCACTGAACTGATGAGCACGGCCATGGCAACGCGTTTCGAGCCGTGCCGTCCAATGTAGCGGGCAACTTCTCCGCCACCGGTGGAGTGCCCGACATGGATCGCGTCCTTCAAGTCGAGGTGCGCGGTTAGCGCCGCGAGATCGTCGGCGTAAGTATCCATATCGTTGCCATCCCATGTTTGAGTGGAACGGCCATGACCGCGGCGGTCATGCGCGATCACACGATAACCACGCTGGCCGAAGAACATCATTTGTCCGTCCCAGTCGTCGGCGGTGAGGGGCCAACCGTGGCTGAAGACGATCGGTTGTCCTGAACCCCAGTCTTTGTAATAAATCTGCGTATCGTCTTTCATCTTAAGCGTGGGCATATATAACCTCCTTAGTTTGTTATTTGGGCAAAGCTTGACGTGAAACGTAAAAAACAGGGAAAACTTTGTTGTTAAGCGGCGCGGGCGAGATGAATTACCGGCGGCTCGCGGAATCGTTTCGCGGCGAAGATGAAGCCGGAGCCAATTCCCACCAGGCTAATCAGCACGTGAATGAGAGTAAAGGTCGAGGTGCTCATGCCGAGAATCATTGGGAGTCTCCTCGTAAGCGTTAAAAGATGTGAGGAAGTTCGCTACGATACTTTATATTTCCGGCAGTAAGTCGGGAGTCATTTTTTCAACCGCCCTATGTTTCCGGCTTGACAATCGTGGCGGCCGGGCGCATGATTTTAAAAGGCGAATAAAAAGCGAATATGCCTGCGGAGCTTCCCGGCTCCGGTGTTCCCTGAAATTTTCCGAGGTTTCTATGTCTTCCGCAGTGTTTTCCACTTCGGCGGCCCCAGGCCGCCCTTTTATTTTTGATAACGAAAATGGGGTCGAAGTTTGCCCGGAACCTTGCCAAGCGCAGCTTTTCCCCGGGCCGCGGCCACCCCAGCGAGTAGCGAAGGCCGGGCTTTCCGGGTCTTTTAAGGATGCACGGCTTGCGGGGGTAACTCCAGCCTCCCGCTTGGCAGCGCGCCCCATGCCAGAAATGGTAACGAGCGGCATCGGGGAAATGGATGTGCTGACGGGAGGCTTGCCGCGCGGCTGCCTTACCGAAATTTTCGGCCCAGCTTCATCCGGACGCAGCACCGTCATGCTGACCGCGCTGGCCGCGGCCACCCAGCGTGGGGAATTTTGTGCGGTGGTGGATGCCAGCGATGCTCTCGATCCTCAGTCTGCGGCCTCTGCGGGAATTGAGTTGGACCGACTGCTGTGGGTGCGTTGCGGAGAGAGTTCACTTCAACCAGAAAGCCGCTTGGAGCAACTTCTGCGCGTCACGGACCTGCTGCTCGAAAGTGGAGGCTTTGGAATGATTGCGCTCGATCTGGGCGATCTGCCTCCCCAGACGGCGCGGCGCATTCCGCTGGCCACATGGTTTCGTTTTCGGCGTGCGGTGGAACATACGCCGACCGTGCTGCTGGCAGTGGAGAGACAACCGATCGCGGGAAGTTGCTCCTCGTTATTGATCAAGTTGGGATCAACCAATGTGGGATCGTTAATTTGCGAAAAGAAAAATCAAGTGTGCGATGCAAGCTCCCAATTTTCGAAACCCTCCCACGCGCAATTATTAACTCAAATAGAAATCACGGCAGAACTGGTGCGGTGCCGTATGGAGCGTAAACCGGTTCGCTCCGCCGAAATTACATTTACCAGCAAAACCGCATGGGCGGGATGAAGGCAATTGAGGAATTGGGGAATTTAGTAATTGGATAATTGAAAATCAAAGTTGCAATCCCAAGTCTTCAAATTGCTCAATTATTAAATTGCCCAATTACTCAATTTTTATGCCGTTTGCCTGCATCTTCGTGCCGAATTTCTCCGTAGCGGCTGTGTGCCGCACGGAGCCGGAGTTGCGCGCGCTGGCTTTGGCCATTTTTCAAGGCAAGCCTCCGCTGGAAAAAGTTTTCGCGGTAAATGAAAAGGCTGGGCGCATCGGCATTACGGCGGGGATGACGAAAGCTCAAGCGGAATTATGCGCAGAGCTCACGATGCGGCGCCGGTCTCCACTACAGGAATCCGCGGCGCACGCTGCCCTTCTGGACTGCGCACAATCGTTTTCGCCGTGCGTGGAAGATGCCGCGGCCGACACGGTGATACTGGATTTGGCTGGCATGGAATCTCTTTTTGGCACGTTGCCAGAGATTGCTTATAACCTTTCGCTCCGTGCAGCAGAACTAGGTCTCAATGGAAATGTTGCAGTGGCTTCGAATCCGGATGCTGCCGTACTAGCGGCACGCGGGCTAACCGGCGTGACCGTGATTTCACATGGGAAGGAAAGCGAGTGTTTGGCAGCTCTGCCCGTGGAAGTTTTGTTCGCGGAGTGGATGGATGGAGAGAAACAAAATAACGATCGCCGAGGCTCGATCTCTCTTCTGGAAACGTTGGAGCGTTGGGGAGTAAGGGATCTGGGGGCCCTGGCCGCGCTGCCGGAAGTTGCGTTAAGCGAACGCTTGGGGCAGGAAGGTTTGCGTCTTCAACGATTGGCACGAGGTGCGGCTTCTCGCACACTAGTGCCCATGGAAGTGCCGGCCGTTTTTGAAGAAGCGGTTGAATTGGAATTTTCGATTGTGCTGTTGGAGCCGCTAGCGTTTTTGCTGAATCGCCTGCTGGAACAGATCTGCGCGCGGTTAGCCTCGCGGGCGCTGAACACTCAGGAACTGCGGCTTACGCTGGTATTGCAAAGCCTGGCACGCGGCGATCACCGATTGGATGCATCCGAGATTTTTGGAGAAAGCGTTCCATCACAAAGCGCATTCAATACGGCTCAGCATTTCGCTTCCACGCGGCAATTTAACTTTTGTAGAACTCTCAATCTTCCCCTGCCCATGCTCGATGCCAAACTTTTTCTTAAGCTGCTGCAACTGGATTTGAATGCACATCCACCGGGCGCGCCGATCGTGAAGATTCATCTAGCGGCGGTAGCAGCGCGGCCCCGGCCAGCACAAGGAGGATTGTTTATGCCTTTATCTCCGGAGCCGGAAAAACTAGAACTGACCCTGGCGCGGATTGCGGGATTGGTTGGGGAATCGCGAGTGGGCGCGTTGGAATTGCTGGATACGCACCGAGCTGAGGGATTTCGCATGCGGCGATTTATGCCTGTACAGGAAAGCTCGGCGAATAAAAGACAGGTACAGAAAACTTTTCCGCCAGCGGAAGGCAAATCCGGTGTCACCGCCCTTCGTAGATTTCGTCCGCCGGTGCGGGTCACGGTGGCTATGGAAAACGGAGAACTGGCACGCCTGGTATGTCCCAAGAAAAAAGAGGCTCAAGGCAACGTGCTCTGGAAGGCAGGCCCATGGCGCAATTCCGGCGATTGGTGGGAGCGTGAAGCTTGGGCGCGCGATGAATGGGATATTGCTTTGCAGAATGCAGAAGGGATCGCTCTTTACCGGCTCGTGCACGATCTGCTCGGGGGAGAGTGGTTTGTAGAAGGAACGTATGACTAGGAATGCAGTGATCAGTGTTCAGTAGCTATTGAAAATCTCTTGCCTTTTTGGCCACTCATCACTGATTACTGATCACTGATGCATGTCGAACGATGTATATCGAACTCCATGCGCGCTCGGCTTTCAGCTTCCTCGAAGGGTCTTCCCTGCCGGAGGAGATGGCGGGTATGTGCGACCGGCTCAACCTCGGCGGCATGGCATTACTCGATACAGACGGAGTTTACGGCGCGCCTCGCTTTCACATGGCGGCAAAGAAAATTGGAATTAAGGCGCACATTGGAGCAGAAGTTACAGCGACTTTTTCACCAGAGACAGTTTCACCACAGAGACCCAGCGGTACAGAAAAAAACAAAAAACAAGAATTGGTTTCCTCCGGATCTCAGCCTGCCCTGAGCGCAGCCGAAGGGTCTCTCCGTGGCAAATCCCGCCTTCCTCTGCTGGTTACATCCCGTGCCGGCTATCAGAATCTATGCCGGATGATTACCAAAATGAAGTTGCGGGCGAAGAAAGGCGAGGGGGCAGTTTTAAAGGAAGAATTGGAAGAACACGCCGAAGGCATGATTTGCCTGACCGGCGATGGCGAGGGGCCGCTGGCCGCCGCTTTGCAGCGGGGTGGCATGGAAGAAGCCCGGCAACGGGTCGAGCAATTGATTGGGCTGTTTGGACACCGCAATGTGTATGTCGAATTGCAACGCCATTTTCATCGGGAAGAAGAAAGTCGTAATCGTGCTGCAATCGAAATTGCTCGCTCGCTGAATCTTCCTTTGATCGCTACCAACGGCGTTTGCTATGCCACCGCAAAAGACCGTGAGCTTTGCGACGCCTTCACCGCTATCCGTCATCACCGCACTTTATCGACCGCTGGACGCCTGCTGTCGCGCAATGCGGAGCGTCATTTGAAGTCGCCGCAGGAGATGCGACAACTTTTCTCTGACTTGCCCGAAGCAGTGAACAACACACTCGAACTTTCTTCCCGCCTCGAATTCACACTGAATGATTTGGGCTATGAATTTCCCCGCTATCCCGTGCCCGATGGCGAAACAATGAATTCGTTTTTGCGGGATCGCGCGTGGGGAGGCTTTGAAACGCGTTATGGGCGCGCGAAGGCTGACGTACAAACGCGGGCCCGCTGTCAGATTGAGCGCGAGCTGGCCCTCATCGAGAAGCTGAAACTCGCTGGATATTTTCTTATCGTATGGGACCTGGTTCGCTTCTGCCGTGAGCAAAACATTTTGGTGCAGGGTCGCGGATCGGCCGCCAATAGCGCCGTCTGTTATTCGCTGGGCATCACGGCAGTCGATCCCATCTGCATGGAACTTCTCTTTGAACGATTTCTTTCTGAAGAACGCGGCGAGTGGCCGGACATCGATCTTGACTTGCCGAGCGGCGACGAGCGCGAAAAAGTGATTCAGTACGTTTACCGCCGATATGGCGGGCGCGGCGCGGCCATGACGGCGAACGTCATCACCTATCGCAATCGCATGGCGGCGCGTGAAATGGGCAAGACGCTGGGATTCGATCCGGAAACGCTGGCGAAAATTTCTGCCGCGGTCGCGACATGGGAATTCCGCGATGAGAATGACGCGCTGGATCGCCGTTTCCGCGATGCCGGCCTCGACCTCAAACATCCGCGACTGCGCAAGTATTACGAACTATGTCTTGCGGTACAGGATATGCCGCGGCATCTTGGGCAGCACTCCGGCGGCATGGTGATTTGCCAGGGACAGCTCGATTCGGTGGTGCCGCTGGAACCCGCCTCCATGCCTGGGCGCGTAGTGGTGCAGTGGGACAAAGAAGATTGCGCCGACATGGGCATCATCAAAGTCGATCTGCTCGGACTGGGAATGATGGCGGTGCTGAAGGATTCCATCGAATTGATTCGCGATCACTACCACGAAGAAGTCGATCTGGCGTTCCTTCCCGCCGATGATTCTGCGGTCTATTCAACGCTGCAGAAGGCCGACACGATCGGCATGTTTCAGGTGGAGAGCCGCGCCCAGATGTCCTGCCTGCCGCGCCTGATGCCAAAACGTTTTTACGACATTGTCGTGCAGGTGGCGATCATTCGGCCGGGGCCGATCGTGGGGCAGATGGTCAATCCATTTCTTTTGCGTCGACAGGGACGTGAAGATGTTTCGTATCCGCATCCTTCGCTGGAACCAGTGCTCGAGCGAACGCTGGGAGTGCCGCTGTTTCAGGAGCAATTGCTTCGCGTGGCCATGATCGCCGCTAACTTTACGGGCGGCGAGGCCGAGGATTTGCGCCGAGCGATGGGCTTCAAGCGTTCGGAAGCGCGCATGAAAGACATTGAAGCTAAATTGCGTGCGGGTATGGCGCGGAACGGAATCTCCCCGGAGGCACAGGAGCAAATTATTCTTTCCATTACCTCTTTCGCGCTGTATGGATTTCCTGAATCGCATGCTGCGAGCTTCGCGCTGATCGCCTATGCCAGCGCTTATTTGAAGTGCCATTATCTGGCCGCGTTCACCGCTGCCCTGCTCAATAACCAGCCAATGGGATTTTATTCTGCCGCCACGATCACGAAGGATGCGCAACGCCACGGATTGAAAATGTTGCCGGTGGATGTGACGTGTTCGGAGTGGGGGTGCACACTGGAGGCAGCGGTCTGTGATCAGTGGCCCGCGGTTAGTAAACCCTCGATAGCGCTCCGTATGGGATTGCGCTATGTGCGCGGGTTGCGAGAAGAAGCCGCGCAGGTGCTGGTTCGGGAGCGAACGCGTGCTCCGTTCACTTCGATTCAGGATCTCGCTCGCCGGGTTCCGGAACTTCGCAAAGTTGAACTGACTACGCTGGCGGAGATCGGGGCGCTGAATGCAATCGGAAATTTACCACGGAGTGCACAGAGTACACAGAGAAAGACAAGAAAGACGGCCCAGGATTTCCGCGGATTTTCACGGATCCAATCAGCCATCAAAAATCGGCAATCGATAATTTCTCCGTGCCTCCGTGTCATCCGTGGTAATCAATTTCACCGCCGCGATGCGCTCTGGCAGGTCGAACGCGCCGTCCGCGCTTCCGGACCGCTGCTCGAAGATTTACCCGAACCTGATTCGCCTTCGCCGCTGCAAGCCCATGAACCACGAAGAGCGACTGGTGGCCGATTTCCGTGGCACCGGTCTGACTGTGGGTCCACACCCCATGGCTTATCGTCGCCAATGGCTCAATGCCATGGGCATTCGGCGCGCTAACGAGCTGCGCAACCTTCCCAGCGGGAAGCGGTTGCGTATTGGGGGTTGCGTAATCGTGCGACAGCGTCCGGGGACGGCGAAAGGTTTTGTTTTTCTCAGCCTGGAAGATGAAACGGGAGTCGCGAACGCGATCATCGCGCCGGATTTATTTCAAAGTAACCGGTTACTCCTGGCCTCGGAGCGATTTCTGGCGATCGAAGGGATTCTGCAGAATCAGGATAATGTGATTTCAGTGAAAGCGGAAAAAGTAGTGCCGCTCTTCGTCACTAAAGCAGAGACGGCGTCGCACGATTTTCACTGAGCAAACAATTATTGCTCGGGCGAATGTTCTTCAGGAGAAGCCAGTGGCAGCCTTGAGGCTCCACGCATAATCTCGCGCTCCTGAGGAGAGAACATTCCTCGAAAGCGATTGGAATCGATGATCTGCTGGCGCTGGCCCGGAGGCATAGCGCTCAGATCGCGAATGGCGGTGGTGACCATGCGGCGACGATCAGGAGAAAGCTGCGTTAATTGACCGTGGACCTGGCGAGCTTGCTGCTTCTGCTCTGGGGTCAAATGCTCCCAGGTTTCCATGCGGTTGAGCATTCGCTGTTGCTGTTGCGGCGGAAGACTGGAAAAGTGCTGCAGCCGCTGGCGCAACATCTGCTGGCGCTCCGGCGGGAGACGACGAAAGCCAGGATCGTTCTGCAACGCACGCTCTCGCTCTCCTGAAGGCACACCCTGATAGCGGCGAAGCCAGTCGCCGGCATGGCCCTGCGGACGAACCTGCGCCGGAGGATGAGGTTGCGAATGATTTTGATTCGGAGCAGTCGGATGTTGCTGTACTGGACGAAACGAATTGTTGTGCTGAGCCAGGCAGGGGTAGGACGTCGCGGTGGCTAAGACAAGCCACACCGTCGCCATCCAAAGCGTGATGGAATTCCTTCCCTGCATTCCCCTGTTTCTCGGCCCGCGTGTTTCAACTCTTACGGATTTGCACTTACATCGTGCTGGACTTGAAGATCATCCAGTAAATCGAAATCGGAGTAGAGGTCGTGATTCTTCTCCAAAGCTTGGAGATCCCCCACAGCCGTACCTGGCTCCTGGGTTTGCGAATCCATGACCGCTACAACATTGTCTCCAGAGCTATAAATGCCGCTGCCCTTGGTAAAAAACAATCCCACTCCCACACCCATCAGCACCGTCAGTGCCGCCGCCAACACGGGACGGCGAAACCATGTGAGCCAACCGGCTTGCGGCTTAGCCATTTCTTCCCGCAAGCGCGCGTGCAAGCGGACATCAAAATATGGCGACGGCTCCGGTGCCTTCCACTCATCCAACAGCGCCATCGTCTGCTGAAACTCTTCCATCTTTGCCGCGCACGCGCCGCAACCCTCCAGATGATGATTCATTTCCGGATTCACTTCCATCAGCCCGCAGGCCAGATCCGGCATGACTTCTTGAACTTCCTCACACTTCATAACTACACCCCTCAATCGATCGCCAGTGCCGCTCTGATAAAACAAAATCGTTCCTAGACAAATTCTTTTAACTGTTCTCGCAGAGTTTCGTATGCCCGGAACAACAATGACTTGGTTGCAGACTCGCTTAACTTCAATACTTCGGCGATCTGCTTGTAGTCCATCTGCTGATACTTGTGCATAATCACGGCCATTTTTTGCCGCTCGGGCAGCGCCTCGACCTTACTGCGAATCGCCAGCATCCTTTCGCGCCGCACCAACGCCTCTTCCACAGTAACTCTGCTGTCAGCCACGTCAGGCTTGGTGCCGGATTCCTCATCCGGTTCATCCAGACTGACCGTAACCTCCGGCCTTTCGTGGCGTGTATCGCGTGCGTGATTCACCGCCAGATTGGTCGCGATGCGATACAGCCAGGTCGTGAATTTCGCGCTCGCCTCGTAACTCTGCCGTGAGCGGTAAACCCGCAAAAAAACTTCCTGCGCCAGATCTTCCGCTGCGGCCGTGTTGCGGGCCATGCGGTACATGAAGCTGACCAACGGCCGCCGGTATTTCTGCACCAGGTAATCGAAAGCGGAATCGTCTCCCGCCTTTACCCGTAGCATGACCTCGGCGTCTGTGTAGCCTTCGGCACCCGCCCTGGCGGCCGGCACTGGCATCGGACGCGGATTCGCGCCAGCCATCAGAACGCTTCCGTCCAAGGCAGCAGTGCTCACACTTGTTCGAACCCCGGCGAGGCGGGAAAGTTGCTCGTCTTCCAGGTCGGCCGAACCCGCAGAACCTCCCGCAGATGAAGAGGATGCGACGGGCCGAAGTGGCGGGTTGGGGTCCGGCATGGAGGATTACTTTAGGCATACGGGCTTCAGCGACCCGAACTCGCTATTGCCCCTGCCGCGGATAGGCTACCACGGTCCGGTTCGGTCTCCAAACTGGGCTGTGGACGCAACAATCCCTCGAGAAGCCGCCCGCCGTGGTCTTTCTGGCCAATCGGTCTCTCGCACCGGGATATGATGCTGTCGGGTTGGACATTTTCAAGGTGCGATGGCACACTTAAACACTGCTAGAGTTGGGGCGCTTAACTCAGCGGTAGAGTGCCACCTTCACACGGTGGAAGTCATAGGTTCGAATCCTATAGCGCCCACCATCTTTTCAGAAGATTAGCTGGACTCGCGGCTCTGCTTGCGCTCCGTCGGGACGGAATGCAGGCTCGGCTACCTTCAGACTTGCTGTGCTCATCTATCCGTAACCACGGTGAAGACCCCAATTGCCGTACAGCAGAAATTGATGAGACACACGGACATCCGCACCACAATCAACCTCTATGGGCGCACTAGTGGTAATTGTAGGCGAGTAATATCTTGGATCACAATTCGCCACAAGAAACGAAATCCCTAAGAGACTCGCGCGGTGGCCCTTCGCCAACTGTTTGCGCTCTTAGCATTGGAAACACGGGGACAGGCGGGACGTACCCCGCTGCAGTAAGCTCCCTACGAATAGATCCCAGGCGCCTCGTGTCCAAGCTTCTGCACGTATTCTACGTACGATCCCGGATAAACAGTAGGATTGCGGTCCGTTCCACTCTCCCCGCCGAGTTCCAGCACGCGTGATCCAAGACCGCGAAGGAACATGCGATCATGCGATACGAAGATCATTGTGCCTTCAAAATCTTTCAGGGCGTCCACCAGCATCTCCTTGGTCGCAAGATCGAGGTGATTGGTGGGTTCGTCGAGCACCAGAAAGTTCGGCGGATTGTAGAGCATGCGCGCGATGGCCAGCCGCGACTTTTCTCCGCCGGAGAGTGCACGGATCTTCTTATCCACGTCATCGCCCGAGAACTGGAATGCCCCTGCCAGATTCCGCAACGAACCAATACTGTCCTGGGGAAAATCTTGTTGCAACTGTTCGGCGACGGTGAGATCGGAATTGAGCACGTCCAGCGATTGTTGCGCGAAGTAGCCCATATACAGGCTGGCGCCGAGCCGCACGCTTCCCGCATCGGGAGCGCTGGCTCCGGCAATCATTTTAAGAAGCGTAGTCTTGCCGGCGCCGTTTCTTCCCATGACGGCCCAGCGCTCTCCGCGGCGGATGGTGAGATTGAAGCCTTCATAAATCACCCGCGGGCCGTAACTCTTGTGCAGATTTTCAAGGACGGCCACTTGTTCGCCGGATCGCGGAGGAACACGGAAAGTCGAATCTGACGACCTCCCGTTTTTTGGGCAGTTCGATCTTTTCGATCTTGTCCAGCGCCTTAATCCGGCTCTGCACCTGGGCCGCTTTGGCGGCGTGCGTCCTGAAACGATCGATGAAACGCTGCTCCTTGGCAAGCATGGACTGCTGCCGGGCAAATGCCGCCTGCTGATTGCTCTCTCGCACCGCGCGCTCGCGCTCGTAGAAGTCGTAGTCCCCCGAGTAGGTGATGATTTCGCCGCCATCAATCTCTGCAATCTTCGAGACCAGGCGATTCATGAACTCGCGGTCGTGCGAAGTTATGAGCAGCGCGCCGGGAAATGACTTGAGAAACTGTTCGAGCCAGATGATGGATTCGATGTCGAGGTGGTTCGTCGGTTCGTCCATCAGCAATACATCCGGCATTCCGAGCAGGACCCGCGCCAGCGCAACCCGCATCTTCCATCCGCCCGAGAGAGCGCCCACGTCGCCGTCAATCTGATCGTCTTTGAACCCCAGACCGTGGAGCACTTCACGGGCCTGCGATTCGAGCGCGTAACCGCCTAAATGCTCGTACTCCTCCTGAACGTGACCGAAGCGATCGAGAATGCGGTCCATGTCATCCGCCTTGTTGGGGTCGGACATTTCATCGCTGCAAGGCTTCGAGCTCGTGGTGCAGATCGCCGACGCGTCCGCTGCCTGCGATCGCTTCATCCAGAACCGAACGGCCCTGCATTTCCTCGACGTCCTGGCGAAAGTAGCCGATCGTCAACTTCTTGGGGACCGAGACCGCTCCCTCGTCGGGAGTTTCTTCGCCGACCACCATGCGGAATAGCGTTGTCTTGCCCGACCCATTGGGACCGACTAGTCCAACTTTTTCGCCGGGATTCAACTGAAAGGAAGCATCCACGAAGAGCAACTGCTTGCCATACTGCTTATTGATGTTTGAGAAAGAGATCATTTTGAAAGAGCAACTCGCGGCATGGTGCCTCTTCCAGTGTAGCGTGGACGGAAATTGCCGGCCAACGCTGGCACGTTAGATATACAAGCGTTCAGGGTAACTGAGTAATGCTACGGCCAGCTATTTGGTCTGCAGTCGCTTGCGGCCTTCATCCATTGCCACGACATGGTAGTATCTTCGTTTTGTATTCGCCATGACGTGACGTGGGGAGTGGTTACCAACTACTGGTTACGGGGCCGCCGCAGAGCCATTGTCGAGTTGACCCCGCCGGTCGTAAGGTCAAGATATGGTCCGATTGATCCTTGTAGTCGTTCTTGGATGCACACTGGATCGCGGTGGCGGGTTCGGGGAGCGCGCCAATCCAATCTGGTTTTGGCTTACTGTCGCCGGTATGGTGATGGTCTCTGTCTACTGATCGGAATGCCACGATGCTGTTGTCTGTGGTTCCTCAAGCCTCCGACCGGGAGTACCCAATCGTCGTTTTTTCCCGAGACGCCGCGTCGAAATGTTCCTCGACTAGTTGCCACGCTCGCGGCGCTGTAGCGGTGCTCGGTTGGGAGGGTTGCATTCTAAGGTCGAACGAGCTGAGGACGACGGCAGCTAATTCCTCCGTCGCGGACGGAACTTTCGAAGCGGACTGTAGGCGCGAGACCCACGACGACATGCGCCAGAGTCTGCGCTCTATCTGCGCTCCGGTTGCATGACTAAGGCTGCTTCTCGTGGTCTTAGGTGTCATCCGCTGACCTGCATCTCGCTGTAACCACGTTTAAATGTTGATTCGAATCCTTTAGCGCCCACCACTCCATGGATTCCCCGTGTAACTTTTCCCTTACCTGAGCCTTTTTCCTGGGTTTCCTTGCGCCTTCCCGCGCTTTCGACTGCTCACGTTAACCGCCTGTGCTCGTCTAAGTCCAACAGCACGGCGGGTTAGGCGCGCACGGCGTAAGGATTCAGCTTGCGAGCCGAATCGGCTGTTCCTTCACATCTACATCGAAAAAGTCAGGAGGCTTCCATGCACAGAGCCCGCATGCTTGTTTTGTTGTGCGCCCTATCACCCGTGGCGAGTGTTTGCCATGCCCAAACAGTGATGCTCGACCTGCCTCTCCAAAGCCAGCATGCCGTAGTCATGCAGCGTATCGGAATTACCGACATCACCGTCAACTACCACCGGCCGCTGGCCAATGGCCGACAAATCTGGGGGAAGGTTGTGCCTTATGGCCAGGTGTGGCGCGCCGGGGCAAACGAAAACACCACGATCACTTTCACCGATCCGGTCACGATCGAGGGCCAGGCGCTGGACAAAGGGACTTATGGCCTGCACATGATTCCGGGTGAGAATCAGTGGACAGTGATTTTCTCAAAGATGTCTACCGCCTGGGGAAGTTTCAGCTACAAGCAGGACGAAGACGCGCTGCGCGTGACGGTAAAGCCGCAGAGCGCGGAGTTTCACGATGCGCTCACCTACGACTTCGATGATGTAAAAGCAGACTCCGCGGTGTTGACTCTGCGGTGGGAGAAGGTCGCTGTGCCGTTCAAGGTTGCGGTTAACGTGGATGACGTGGTCGAAGCCAGCCTCCACCGGCAGCTTCGCGGTCTTAATCAATACTATTGGGAGGGGTGGGACGATGCCGCTGGCTATTTCCTCGCCAGCAAGACGCATCTAGACGAGGCTCTCAAGGATGAAGACCAGTCGATCCAAGTGGAAGAGCGGTTCGACAATCTGATCAACAAGTCGCGGATCCTGGAGACCATGGGGCGTAAGGATGCGGCGACGGAATTCCGCAACAAAGCGTTGGAGCGTGGAGATGCGCTGCAGCTTTACGCTTACGGCCGCCAGCTTCAGGGTGAAAAGAAGCAGGAGGAAGCATTCGCGCTTTTCCGTTCAAACGCGAAGAAGTTCCCTGACTATTGGACGTCGCATGTCGGACTGGCGAGAGTTTACAGCGGACAGGGCGATTTTGACCATGCCGTCAAGGAAATGCAGGCCGCTCTTCCGGGAGTTCCGGATGACGCCAACCGAACCAGAATCCAGGACTATGTGAAGCGTTTGCAGTCGAAGGATGACATTAACCGATAGAGCATTCTGCCAAGAATGGGCCAGCCCAGGGCTGGCCCAACACCCTCGCAAGCTACCAGACGCGGCAAGCATTGGCCCGGACCATTTTTTGGCCGGCCTTGCAGCCGAACGCCTGAGCAAACTCCGGCATGTTCGAAACCACGTTGTCGATGCGAAAGATGGGCAACGAGTGTGGATTCGTGGTAACGATCAGACGGGCCACCTCAGGACGAATGTTCGAGCACCATGAATAGGCGTTGGCGAGGAAGAAGCGCTGCAGGTAGGTCCAGCCGTCCGGACCTTTCTCGTCCAGCGATTTCCCTTGTTTCTTGAGGTCGGCTTCCAACGCGAGCAGCGCGAGATGGATGCCACCGTTGTCGGCAGTATCCTCACCTTGCGTTAACAATCCATTTTGCTTGATGCCGGCGCCAGCATCCGGAACGGCCTGCGTGTACTCGTCCGAGATACACTTGCCGCGCTCGTCATACTGTTTTGCGTCCTCGGATGTCCACCAATCGCGCAGATTGCCGTGAGCGTCGAATTTGCGGCCCTGATCGTCAAAGCCATGGGTCAGCTCGTGGCCGATAACCATACCGATCGCTCCGTAGTTTACCGAGTCATCCATGGTCTTCTCGAAAAAAGGAGGCTGCAGGATGCCGGCGGGAAAGTTGATCGTATTAAGCTGCGGATCGTAATAGGCGTTGATGGTGGGCGGGGTCATCGTCCACTCGCTGCGATCGACGGGCTTGCCGATCTTGGCGACCCAGCGCTCGAATTCGAAGGACGAGGAGTGTTCGACATTCTCCAGATCGTTGTTACGTGTGATGCTTACGCTGGAATAGTCACGCCAGTGCGAAGGATAGCCGATCTTATCTTCGATTCCTTTCAGCTTGACAATCGCTTGTTCCTTGGTCGCAGGCGTCATCCAACTGACGCTTTCGATGTCACCGTGCATAGCTCGCTCGATGGCTTGCACCATCTCGAGGGTACGGGCTTTGCTCTCGGGAGGGAATGCGTGATCCACGTACGCCTGACCGAGCGCTTCTCCGAGATCCCGGTCAGCCCAATGAGTGCAGCGGCGCCAGCGCGGAAGCTCCTCTTCCTGGCCGGCCAGAGTGCGCGAGAAAAAGTTGAAGTTTTCGTCGGCCATGGCTTTGGTTAAGTAAGGCGCTGCGTGATGAATCGCCTGCCAACGCATGTATGTCTTCCAGTGTTCCAGCGGGTGCTCGGCAAGCAGCTTCTCTTCGGCGCGGAAGAAATCAGGTGAGGTGACGATGTAATGATCACTGGCCGGGGCATTTACCGCTTTCAAGTAAACATCCCACTGAATCGACGGCGTCAGCTCGCGAACTTGAGCCAGGCTCATTTTGTTGTTGATGTTTTTCGGGTCGCGGCGCTTGATGTTATCCATCTGCGCCTTGGCCATCGAAGTTTCCAGGTCGAGCACGATCCCGGCGTCCTGACCGGCTTGCGCTTCCGGCTCGCCCGCCAACACAAGCATCTTTTGCACGTGGGCGCGATACTTCTTTAGCGTATCCACGGACTTTTCGTCCGCGTTGATGTAGTAATCGCGGTTGGGCAGGCTGAGACCACCCTGATCAATCTGGGCGACAACTTTCGATGCATCGTCGTAATCCTGCAGACCGGTGAATCCGAAGAATGGTGCATTCGTCTGATTGTCACTCTGCTCCCACGCGCCGTGAAATAGATGGTGAAGATGGGCGATTTCGAGCGTGATGTCCTGCTTGGATTTGAGTGCCCGAATGCGGTCGAGTTCCGGCTGCAGAGGCCTCAAGCCAGCGGCCTCAATGCCGCTTTCGTCCATGCAAGCGGACCAGTAATCCCCGATCTTCTGCTGCACGGCGCTACGTTTGGAATCGTTCTTGCTGGCAGCTTCGAGCGTCTCGCGCAGCACATTATCGTTCCACATTTCCAGGCCACTGCCGGTGCTCCAGTAGACCTGATCGGACGGAATGGGATTGGCAGCGATCCATTTACTGCAGGAATACTTGTAGAAGTCGTCGCAAGGGTTGAGCGCCTTGTCAGCGAGATTGGGATCGAAATGATCGAGCTTGATGGATTTCGCTTGATCGGTCGCCTGGGCGGCAGCCGGAGATGAGGAACTTTGCGCCAACAAAGCTGCGGGTAAAAGGAATAGAAAGCACAACGTGATTCTGGAAACGGACATGGATCCCCTTTGTGGATTAGCCGGATTGGCGAATGAATAGCAATGGCCACGCATACGGATATTCAAAATTACGGAAACAAAAGCTCGGGGATTCCGAGGGCACTGACTCGAAGCGCGGAAGCCCACATCCTGCCGTAAAACAACATACTACAGACGGGAGTCCGCTGCCTTGGTGAGCCGATTTCATGAGCGCGCGCGACGTTTTTCGCAAAGAGAAATATTAGCCGGTGTTATGCAAGCCAGCGGCGATTCCGTTGATGGTCGCGCCAAGCGGATATTCGAGCTTTGCAGGATCCTGGCCATCACGCTTGCGGCGCAACAATTCGACCTGGATAAGACTCATCGGGTCGACGTAAGGATTGCGCAGATGGATGGAACGCCCCAGCACGCGGTTGCCGGCAAGCAGCTCGCGCTGACCGGAGACTTGCAGAACCATCCGGCGTGACCGCAGAAACTCTTCTTCCAGCATACCGAAAACCCGGGACCGCAATGCCTCATTCTTAACTAGTCCCGAATAGAGGCGCGCGATGTGGAGATCAGCTTTCGCCATGCCGAGTTCAACATTGCGCACAAGGTCCGAAAACAAAGGGAAATCCTTCGCCATTTCGCGCAGCAGCCGTTGATGGCTTTTTCCTTTCTTCGCGAAACTCTCCAGTCCATGGCCCACGGCGTACCACGCGGGCACAGCATGCCGGCTCTGCATCCAACCGAATACCCACGGAATGGCGCGTAGATCCTCCAAACGTCGGCCTTTAGTGCGGCGCGATGGCCGTGAGCCGATGCGAGCAGCGTCAAGCTCGCGCACAGGTGTCGCCTGCTCAAAATACTCCAGCACGTCCGCGTTATCCGCGATATCGCGACGGTAATGGCGGTAAGCGTCCGCAGACATCTCCTCCATCGCTTCTTGCCAAAGACTTAAATTCTTTGCTGGATCGGATGTGGAGCGTGTAAGCGCCTCCAGGCTGGCGGCAATCATAAGTTCCAGATTCCATTCCGCGAGCACCGTGTCGGCGTACTTCCAGTTGAGAACTTCACCTTGCTCAGTAATGCGAATCCGACCTGAGAAGCAACCTTCCGGCTGCGCCAGAATTGCCGAATGAGTGGGTCCGCCTCCGCGCCCGACGGTACCACCGCGTCCGTGGAAGAGCCGGAGCTTGACGCCAGATTCTTGGGCGACGCTGTGGAGCTCGCGATGCGCTTTATAAAGTTCCCACGTGCTGGTCAGCATTCCGCCATCTTTATTTGAGTCGGAATAACCGAGCATCACTTCCTGCCAGCGCCCCCAGGAATCGAGCAGAGGCTGATACTCAGGGTGCTGCCACAAGCGTCTCATGACCGCGCTTGCGCCGCGAAGAGACTCGATTGATTCGAAAAGCGGGACCGGCATGAGGCCTGGGTCTTCCAGACAGGAATTCGAAGCGTCCGAATCGGCGGTTGCCCGGAGATTGACGCCAGCCATCTTGGCCAACCGAACAACATTAAGAACGTCGTTCTCTGACTCTGCGCCACTGATGATGTATTGGGAAATGGATTGCGCAGGATAGGTACTCTTCATCCGGTGGATTGCTCGGAACGTCTCGATGACCTCTTTGGTCTGAGCGGAGAGCGCCGCGCCGGTGCTGTTTTCCGCGGTTGAAGAAACAGGCGGGTTCATCTCAATTTCTCGCAGAGATTCTGAATGGACTCGGGCGTGCTGGCGAATATCGAGAACGGTCAGATGAAACCCGAATGTACGGACTTGCCGCAAGAGCGGTTCGACAAAAGCTTCGACCAGCCGCTGGCCTCGATTCGCCATCAAACTCTCTCGCAGCACAATCAGGTCGGATTCGAATTCCGCTGAGTTCGCAAATGAGTCTTTTGCGTCCGATCCTCGGCTGCAACGCAACCGGTGAACCACGTAGGAAAGAAAGCGCCTGTAATGTTCCCCAGCATTGTCCGGCCCCCACAACATGGATACGCCGGGAATAGAAGTCTCATAGTGCTCGAGCCGCGAAAGCATCTCGGTCGATGCGCCGGTCTGCCGCAGGGATGAACTTAAGCAATCAATCAGAAACTCCACTTGGCGGATGTATTCGCGGAGAATCACAGTACGGGCAAGTTCCAGCGCGTCCTTCATGCATTCGGGCTTAACCAGTGGATTCCCATCGCGATCGCCGCCGATCCATGAGCCAAAACTTAAAAGATTCGGCAATTCGGATACATTGAGATCACAGCCATAGATTTCGCGCATGGCCTCGGCGACTTCTGTGTAGATGCGAGGCAGCGTCTCGAACAGGGAAAGCCGGAAATAGCGCAAGCCCATGCGAATTTCGTCGTTCACGGTGGGCTTGGTTTGTCGAACTTCGTCAGTCTGCCAAAGCGACGTGATTTCCGCATGGATGATCTGCTCGCTGCGCATAGCGTCGTCGACCGTAAGGGGCAGACGATCGAGTTGCTCCAACTGCTCGGCAATGCGGCGCCGTTTCACGAGTACCGTCTGCCGCGCTACTTCGGTGGGATGCGCGGTAAATACCGGCGTGACCCGGACTTGGCGAAGAGCGGCAAGAGCTGCGTCCGAGGACATCCCAGATTTCTTCATTCGCAGTAATGTTCCGTGAAACGATCCGGCAAGCGGCGTGGTTTGCCGATCCAACTGGCGGGCGCGACGACGACGTTTGCGGTGATTGGTCTCAGCCAGGTTGGTCAACTCGAAATAAATGGCAAACGCTTTGGTGACCTGGTGAGCGCGAACCACATCCATTTCCGAAATCATAGCTTGGGCTTTAGCCATAAGTTGGCTACGCCCGCTGGCTGCGGGATTCCGCCTGACCTCTTCGCGATGATGAATCATCAGGCGCCGCAGCTGCTCGACCGTATCGAATAGTTCACGTCCCCCTTGTTCCACCAGCACTCGGCCTAGCAAGGTGCCGAGCGAGCGCACATCCCGCCGCAAGGCATGATCCTTCGCGGAGTTATCCGACTGCGCTGTGAGCTCAGAGAGACGAGCTTTCTGGTCATCCGCCTTCCACAAAGGTTTGGGCCGGGTCATATTTGGCTGAACTGCGTCAAGCAACTAAGGATAAATCACGGCACGGTTAAGGCCGAGCAAGCGACCCACTCTCCCCAATTCTGAACCTTACATGCATCCCCGTAGGCGGCGTAACATCTAATCGGAGTGAGAGTGAAAGCTATATGGGTAATACGTTTAAGACGGCTTTTTTGCTGACTGCTTTAACGTTACTGCTGATGTTTTTCGGCAGGTACTTTGGCGGCCAAAACGGGATGTTGCTGGCGCTGGTATTTGCGGCAGTGATGAATTTTGTGTCCTATTTCTTCTCGGACAAGATTGCATTAGCGATGTATCGGGCGCAGCCAGTGACGCGCGAGCAACTTCCGCGCGCTTATGCCGCGGTGGAGCGGCTCACGCAGAAGATAGGGCTGCCGATGCCCAAGATTTATGTGATTCCGACAGAGTCGCCAAACGCTTTTGCCACAGGGCGCAATCCCAGGCACGCGTCAGTGGCAGTGACACACGGAATTTTGGGGCTGCTAAACGACGAGGAACTCGAAGGCGTGTTGGCGCACGAACTAGGGCATGTGGGAAATCGCGACATTCTGATCAGCTCCGTGGCGGCAACGATTGCAGGCGCCATCACGATGCTCGCAAGCATGGGGCGCTTCGCCATGATCTTCGGAGGCATGGGCGGAGGCGATCGCGATGACCGACGCGGCGGTGGATTAGCCGGCCTGTTTATGCTGATTGTCGCGCCGATTGCGGCGAGCCTAATACAGCTGGCCGTATCGAGGTCCCGCGAATACCAAGCGGATGCGACCGGAGCGCACTACACCGGAAATCCGTATGCTCTCGCGAGCGCACTGCAGAAGCTTGACGCGTATTCGCGCCGAGTGCCTATGATGGCCTCGCCTTCCACTGCTCACTTATTCATCATTCAGCCGCTACTGGGAGTAAATTTCGGAAACTTATTTTCGACGCATCCTCCGATTGCAAAGCGAATCGAGCGCCTCACTGGAAGACCGGCCGAGTTCATGCAGTAGCGCTATCACCTTTCGCTCAAACCGATGCAAGATGCCACTAAGTGGTGCGTTCTAGGTTTAGCTGACGGCTGATTGCTGACAGGCGGTCTATGACATCGGTAACTCCAGCCCGCGCATGCCGAATAGTAAAATCCATCCAATGTCTCCTGAAACTGCTGTAGCTGTATCGAAAAAGGCCGCCGATCTGGAAAAAGCGCTTTGCCGCGTGATTCGCGGAAAAGACGATGTTGTCCGGCTGGCCCTTGTCAGCATCTTTGCGCGCGGGCACCTGTTGATCGAAGGTGTGCCTGGGGTTGGAAAAACTACGCTAGGGCAAGCGCTGGCGCGAGCGATCGATTGCACGTTTCAGCGAGTGCAGTTCACCAGCGATATGCTGCCTTCGGACGTGGTTGGAATCTCGATTTATTCCGCCTTGGAACAAGAATTTGAGTTCAAGCGAGGGCCGATATTTACCAACGTTCTGCTGGCAGACGAGATTAATCGGACGACGCCGAAGACACAATCGGCGCTTTTGGAGGCGATGAACGAAGGGCAAGTCACCGTAGACGCTCATTCTTACGAACTGCCGCAGCCATTTCTGGTGATCGCCACGCAGAATCCCGTTGAGCATCACGGCACGTATCCTTTGCCGGAATCGCAACTGGATCGGTTCCTGATGCGCGTGAGGATGGGATATCCGGATGCGGCGGCAGAGCGCGTGATTTTGCGCTCGGAGGCGGGCGCCGCTCACTTGCACGAGTTGCGGCCAGTGCTGACAGGTGCCGACGTTCTTGAAATGCAGGAGGCGGTAAAACTGATTCGTGTGGACGAGTCGCTGGTCACTTACGCGCTCGGCATCGTGCGGCAGACGCGGAAATCGGAGTATTTATCTTTAGGAGTGTCGCCGCGAGGGGCGCAGGCGCTTTATCGCGCGGCCCAGGCGATGGCATTCCTGGATGGTCGCAGCTTTTGCACTCCTGAGGATTTTAAGCCGCTGGTCGTGCCTGTGTTTGCTCACCGTGTGGTGGTGAATGGACAATATGCTTCAACGATGAAGAAGTCGGAGCAGGCGGATCAAGTGCTGCAAGAGATCGTCGAGAGTACGGCTGTACCCGTTTAGTCCAGTACCCAACATCATTATCCGAACCAGTTTGGCGCTCTTTGATTTTTCTTCCTAGGCGTAAGCATATAATTCTCCGCTATGTCATTCCTTCGTTTTCTGATGCTGTTATCGCTGATCTGCTGGATTGGCGGTCTCATCTTTTTTGCCTTCGTGGTCGCGCCTTCTGCATTTTCTGTTTTGCCCACATCTCATCTTGCAGGAAATTTGGTGGGGCGAACGTTAGGGAAGTTACACTGGATCGCTATTTTCTCCGGCATCGTCTTCCTCGTCACTTCCCTGCTCTACAGCCGCTTTACCGACGGAACCGCGCACGTGTTTGCTGCCCGTCATGTAATCATATGCTTGATGCTCGCGCTTACATTGATCTCTCAATTCGGAATCATTCCGCGGATGGATGCCTTGCGGTCGTCACTGGGAGATGTGCGATCTGTCCCGATCGATAATCCCGAGCGCGTGCAGTTCGATGCGCTGCATGTCTGGTCGACGCGAGTAGAAGGGGCAGTGCTCCTATTGGGACTTCTGGTGGTGTATTTAACAGCTTCTAGCCTCTAGCTTCTGGATACCGGCGTCTACTCACCTCCCCGCATCGTTGGGCATTTGTGTCCTGATCATTTATCCTGAAATGTTATTCGATGATGGCTGGTGCGCACTGTGCGCAGCCACTCTGCCAAATTACGATTTCGCTAAAGCTAGGAGCTAAAAGCTAGAAGCTTTCTTATGAAAACTGGCATTATTGGCCTGCCTCAGGTGGGCAAGACGTCGCTGTTTAGAATCTTGACGAAGGCGCATCTTTCCGATTCGGCGCGAGCAAATCCCCGCGAGGCGCACATTGGCGTGGCAAAGGTTCCGGACGACCGACTGGACCGACTGGCCGCGCTTTACAACCCGAAGAAGCTGACGCATACGTCGGTGGAGTACGTCGATGTGGGAGCGATTGGGCAGGAGGCGCTAAAAGATAGCGCGTATGCAGCACATCTGCGCAATGTAGATGCACTGGCGCACGTTGTCCGGGTATTTGAGGATCCGTCCGTGCCGCACGCGGGGGACATCGATCCCTTGAAGGACATCAAGAACGTCGAGTTCGATCTGCTTGTGAGCGATCTTGGGCAAATCGAAAAGCGGCTGGAACGCCTGGAAAAAGATTTAAAAAAGATGAAGACGGCGGAACTCGAAAAAGAATTTGAATTGCTCAAGCGGGCCAAGGCGCAGGTGGAATCGGACAAGCCGCTTCGAGAGATGGAGATGACCGCCGAGGACAAAAAGAGAATCAAGGGTTTTATGTTCTTGAGCGAGAAGCCGATCTTTTACGTGCTGAATATTGGCGAATCGACAGAGCTGGGCAAGGAACTGGAAGAGGCCGTGAGCAAGTATGGTCTAACGGAAATTGCATCGCGCACCAACGCGGCGGCTACGGCAATTTGCGGTAAGGTCGAGGCCGAGTTGGCCGAGATGAGCGATGCGGATGCGGCTGAATTCTTATCGAGCTACGGATTGACCGAGAGCGGGCTGACGCGGCTGATTCGGACAACCTACAAGCTGCTTGGACTCATTTCCTTTTTCACCGCCGGTGAAGATGAGTGCCGGGCATGGCAGGTCCCGGCGCACTCACGGGCGCAGGAGGCGGCGGGGGCCATTCACTCTGATTTGGAGAAGCATTTCATCCGTGCCGAAACGATTCGATGGGATCAACTGCTGGAGGCGGGCTCGGAAGCAAATGCCCGTGCCAAGGGCACGCTCCGCCTCGAAGGCAAGGATTACATTGTTCAGGATGGGGATGTGATGCACATCCGGCATTCGGGGTAATCATCCCAGAGGCACAAAGAAACGGAGATGAACAGGAATTGGCTTTCCTCCGTGCCTCTGTTGTGAATCCGCTCTGGTATGATCCTCGCCACCGTACATGAGCGCCATTCTTATCAGCATCCTGCTAGGCCTAACCGCCGCTGCCGCCAACATTTTTGGTGGGACGATTATCGTGCAGCGCAATTGGGAGAGGCGCTATCTGCGTTACTTTGTTGCTCTAGGCGCGGGATTTATGCTGGCAACGGCGCTGGTGGAAATGGTTCCAGAGTCTTTGGAATTGCGCGGCAGGAGCGCGGCATTCTTAATTCTTCTCGGCTACCTGATCATTCATTTCTTTGAGCATACGGTTACGCCTCACTTTCATTTTGGCGAAGAAACCCACAAAGACGAGTTCATGCATTCGCACAAGGGTATTCGGTGCTACTGGGATTGATCATCCATACTTTCTTTGATGGGATCGCGATTGCATCAGGATTTCTGGTTTCTAACTGCCCTCGGATGGATCATTTTCTTCGCGGTGTTTCTGCACAAGATTCCTGAAGGATTCACCGTGAGCTCAGTGATGCTCGCCAGCGGGCGCAGTCGCGGAACCGCTTGGGGAGCATCAGTCATTTTGGGCGGAGCCACTCTCGCGGGCGTTTTAACCATGGCTCTATTTCGGCATCACGTGAGCGCTGGATTGCCACTCGCGGCGGGCGTCACCATTTATGTTGCCGCATCCGATCTGGTCCCAGAAGTAAACAAAGAGCCGGCCATGAAGATGGCACTCCTGGTATTTGTAGGTGCAGGAGTGTTTTTTCTTTTCGAGACGTTATTTCATCCCCACTGACGGAGGGTGCCGAGACCTAAACGAAACAAAAAAAGCCCCCTCGCGGAGGGCTTTTTATCACATGCACTTTTAGTTGACGGTGATGCTGACTGGCGTCGAAGGAATTCCGTTGGCGATTACTACAAGAGTGCTCGCCCCGGTTTCCGTGCTGGCGGGAACATCGAAGTTCGTCGAAACGATTTTGGAGCCGGTGGCGACAGCCATCGTGCTATGGCCGTGTGTTTTCGCGTAGAAAACGTGGCCGGTGCTGTTGTTGGTGATGCGGACTAACGGATAGTTGGTGGCAGTTTGATATTCGTCTCCAAAAGCCGCTGCTTGCGATAAACCGTTGAATTGCGTTCCGGTAATTTTGTAGGTCGTGCCGCGGACGACGGTCGTGGGAACGGTTTTGATCGTCGGAGCCCACGACGCCTGATAAGTGCCGGTGGAGTTGTAGACCTCGCTACCACCAACCAATACCTGTCCGGTGGGCAGCAACATCAAGCTTCCAGGCACGGCGGGGCCAGCCTTGAAAGTAGTGCCGTTATAGACGTATGAAATTCCTGAGTCGCCTTCGACCAGGACGTCACCGTTGGTAAGAAGGACAGCGAAGGAATCGCCGGCATTGTCACCGTTCGGAAAGTCGGGGCCAGCGGTCCAACCGGCAGTGGCCGAATAGATTGCGGTGTGGCCAGGCCCGCTGCCGCCGTTGGAATAGGAACCAGTTGCGAAGACGGTGCCATCCGGACGCAAAATGGCGGGACCAACTTCGCCAGGCGGATAGTAACAAAGGGATCCGTTCGGCCCGTAGTTGATGCAACCGAATGGCGAGGGCGAGTGAAGATCGACGACTGTGCTGCCCGCGCTCGTCCACGCGCTCGCTGCGAGCGAATAAATCTCGGAGTTTGGCGCATTCTTTACGTCGTAGGTGAGGATGTTCCCTGTGGGAAGGAGCGTCCAACCTTCTTCGGCATTGAAGTCGCTCTTGCCGGCGGATTTCACGGATCTCCACGTAAGAGTTGCGGGATCGAGTTCGGCCATCTGCTTGGTAAGTTTGTTGCCGACAATAAAATGACCATTGGGCAGGACGAGGGACGGGGAATCTCCAATGTAGCTCCAGCCACTCGGAGGAGTTAACGTAGTCCAAGTGTTCGCGGCGGGATCGTAGATCGCGCCCTGATTGGTGAGAGCGAAAGCGCCGTTGTTGTACTCGCCACCGACAATCACGAGTCGGCCATCAGCTAAAACCGCTGAGGCGAAGGCGTCGGGAACATAACCGGTGGGCAGGCTGGCGAGTTTTGACCAAGTGCCGTTGACGTAGCTGCCAGTATTGTCCGGAGTGAGTTTCCACCAATCGGAGTCGCCTCCGCCCTGCGCCATTACTGTTCCATCGGTCATTTGAAAGGTCAAGATGGCGCCGTCCGGTGGTTGATGCTTCAGTCGAGTGATCGTTTGTGCCGCGGAAACGCCGCATACGGCAAGTAGCAACGCAAATCCAGTCAGAAATCTCCGTGTCAAAGAAATAGCCCCCAGGTTTGATTGGTCGAGAAATAGATTGACGAGGAACTTCACAGTCAATGTCAGTCAGACAGAGTACTACATTTTCGGACGGAAGCCAGCCTTGATAACCGGATTTGACGAAGTGTTTACAAAGTGAAGTCGCTCGTTCTCCGGAAACGGAGACTTTATTCTACTGACGGGTGTTATCGATTCGTCGATTGCAATCTGGAAAAGAAAAGAGCGCGGGCTTCGCCCGCGCTCGGGTCAAGCTTTTCTGATTTATGCGTGGGCCAGAACCGGTTCAACACCATAAATCGAATGCCAGGATGTTGCAGCTTTGAGTTTTCCGTTGACGTTGTTGATGTTCTTTACGCCTTCCGTCTCAAGCCACTTACGGAATGCCGCTGCGCCCTGCTTGGCATAAATGGGGATGCCGTCTTTCCAGGTGGCGCGTCCGCAGAGAACGCCGTTGAACTTCACACCGGATTCCCCGGCGAGTTCAAGCGTCTCGCTGAATTCCGCATTGCTGACTCCGGCGGAAAGATAGATGAAAGGCTTGGTCGCAACGTTCGCGGCTTTGTGGAACAGATCAATTGCTTCCTTCTTCGTGTAAGCCTTCTGCCCGCCAAAGGACTTGGTGCCTTCGACGAACTTCATATTCACCGGCACTTCGACTTTCAGCACATCGACGCCGTAACGGTCTTTGCTGAACTCGCGCATGCTTTCAGTGACGATCTCAGGCTTTTTCTTGGCGTATTCCAATCCTTTTTCGTCAGCGCCTTCCTGATAGCCGACAAACTCGAGGAAGTACGGGATGTCGTTGGCGCGGCATTCGTCGCCAATGCGCTCAACCCATGCGTGCTTCTTATCGTTCACTTCTTTGGGATCGAACGGAGTGTAATAGAGCAGAATCTTTACGCAATCGGCGCCCGCTTCCTTCAGGCGGCGGGCTGACCAGTGATCGAGCAGATCGCCCAGACGCCCGGGTCCGGTTTTATCGTAGCCCGTTTTTTCATAGGCCAGCAGCAGGCCGGCATTCTTGGCGCGGCGCTTGGAGGCGGGCAGGCCCCACTCGGGATCGAGCAGAATGGCGCTGGCGTGAGGCGTGAGAACTTCGGTGACCAGTATCTTGAACTCCTCCATCATGGCGTCACTGACATCTCCGCCCTTTTCCTTGGCAAGCGATTTCTGCAGCGAGCCGCGCTGATCCATAGCGGCTGCGGCGATAACTCCGTGATCGTTCGAGACTTTTTTGAGACCCGCAAGTTTTCCAGGGGTAAGCTTCATTGATTCCTCCAGGAGTTCTTTAAGAAGATAAGTGCGTGAAACAAATCATTGTAAACCACAGCGGTGCCGAGGAGCGAAGACGCTCCGTGTGCAGAGCAATGCAGATTCCCGCGAACGCACTCGCTGAGACCGGAAACATCCCAAGATAGTTAATCCACCGAGTGCCGGGCCGTGTAACCATCTCGCGAGACCACGTCAATTTTCTGCTCTTTGCCTTTTTGGTCCTTCACCTTGAGCGGGCCGCCGTCAGGAGCGACAACCTGAACTTTCAGCTTTCGGTAGGTACCGTCGAGTTTGTCGTTGGTGGGGCGGTAGGTGATCGAATATTGATTGCGGATGTCGTCGGAGATGTCATGAAATAGCTCTGGCATCTCAGCCTCAAAGCGAGGGAAATACGCGCGACCCCCGGTCATGGCCGCGAAGGTGCGCATCTCGTTATCGGCCTGCAGATAGTCCATGCGGCCTACGGGAATGCCCATGCCGTGAGGCGCAGAGCCACCCCGAGCCTCGTACAACTCACGAATGATCCATCCCACGCTCACTGGGAAGATAGTGACGTCCTTCGTGTCTTTGATCTTCTTCATAATTTTGTCGAGCGTGAGTTTGCTGAAAGTATCGACGCCGGTGGTCACGAGAATAATGTACTTCTTGCCTTGAATACGATCGAGGCGATCCAGCGTGTCATACAGGGCGTCAAACAAGTTTGTCTCCGCGAATCCGGGAATTCGCAGCTGATTCAGCGCGCCGTAAATCGCTTTCTTGTCCTGGGTGAAGTCGACCAGGATGTGTGGCTGCATGTCGTAATAGGCGACTGCGACCCAGTCCTCCTTCTGCAGAGTGTTCGCGAACGCGTACGAAGCCTGCAACGCCTGAATCATGAACGCGTAGTTCGTGGAGGCGTACTCGACCAGCAGCACGGCGGTTATGGGAGCTTTGGAAATGGTGAAACTGTTGATCGTCTGCGGAGCACCATCTTCAAATAGACGAAAATTCTCTTTCTTGAGGCCTGGAACAAACTGGCCGTTCTTTAAGGTAACGAGCACATCCACATTTACCAGCGGAGCGTTCACGCGGATAGAATAATCCGGAAGTCCTTCGACGCTTTTGGGAGTGACGGGTGGCGGAGGAGGAGGAGCTTCCTCGGTTTTTTTCTTCGGGACGGTATAGGGCCCGATGTCACCGCCCGGCCCACCGGCGTCGGCGGGGGCTTCCTGTTTGGGCTTTCCGTTGTCTTCGGACTGTGACTGGCTCTGCGTCCCACTTTGCGGCTGGTCTTGGGCTGATGCGGGGGCAATCACCCACAAAAACGCCAACGCGATGGCGAATGCCACGGTTACAAATACAGAATTATGCCAACGCGAAATCCAGGATTTATCCGAAAAAACAGCTGCCATGAGTGTCCCCGAAGCTGTAAATACAATGTTGGGAGCGAAAAGTCCCTGTGCTAGTATAGACGCACGGATTCGCAATTGGGATGTTTTGCCACAGCTCCCTTTTCCCCTACTGGCAACAACTTACAATTTGGCGGAGTCTAATCCTTTAAGCGGGACTTTGCAGTCCCACTGGGCGTCGTACATGAAAAAATTGGTTCCCGCTCTTGCTGCCGTCCTCCTGTTTTCCTCGTTCATCGCAGCTGCGCAGAAGTCCGATTCCGCGCTAAATCCGTCCATCATTCCTGTGAGCCAAATCCATGCCGGCATGCACGGTGTCGCCTACACCGTGTTTGAGGGAGTGAAGCCAGAAGCGATGGAAGTAGAAGTCTTGGGCGTGCTGCATAACGTAAACGGGCCCAAGGGCGATGTGATCCTGGTTCGACTGCACGGGCAGAAGGTGGAATACACCGGCGTAGTCGCAGGGATGAGCGGAAGCCCCGTGTATTTGGACGGTAAGCTGGCGGGAGCGTTGGCATTTCGTATTGGCGAGTTCTCGAAAGAGCCCATCGCCGGCGTTACGCCTATCGCCGACATGCTGGAGATCAACGCGCTCGACCGTTCGCCTGCCGAAGAGAGTGCGGCCATCAAGCCAGCCTTGAACAACGTTGCGGGAAAGACGGGCTCGCCTGGAATTTCCTCGATGCCCGGTACGGAGCAGGATCCTGCCGGAAGCGGCTTCGCTAATTATCTGAAGCCGATCGAAACGCCGCTTGTGTTCAACGGATTCTCCGAACAGGCAATCAAGCTTTTTGCCGGACAATTGGGATCCGCTGGAATTGTGCCGGTGATGGGCGCAGGCTCGGTCAGCAATGACAAGCAGCCGGAACCGGTGGAGGCCGGATCGGCGATCAGCGCCATTCTGGTGCGCGGCGACATGGACATTGAGGCAACGTGCACTGTCACTTACGTCGACGCGCAACGTCTGCTCGCCTGTGGACATCCCTTGCTGCAGTTTGGTTCAGTCGATTTGCCAATGAACAAGGCGGAAGTTCTGGCGACGCTACCATCGCCGATGAATGCTTTCAAGATTGTGAATACGACTGAGCCGGTGGGCACGTTCGTTCAGGATCGCCATACCGGAATCATGGGCGTGTTTAACAAGCAACCGGAGATGATTCCGGTGACGTTGAACATCCGCAGCAATACCGGGTTAAAGCAATTCCATTACGAAGTGTTAAATAATCCCAAGCTGACACCGGTCGCACTCATGGTGACCGTTTTCAACGCCCTGCATGGAGTAAACGAGTTTGGCGAAGAGATCACGTACCGGCTCAATGGAAACATCGGCGTGAAAGGTTTTCCCGAAGTAATGATGAAGAATATGTTCTCTCCTTCGGAAGGCGGCCAGCCGGCGGCGATGCAGGCTGCGATTTCGCTGGGCGAACGCTTTGGACGTATTTATGACAATCCCTATACCGCGGCGGCGGTGGAGGGCGTGAATCTGGACTTCGATTTGGTCCGCGAACGCCGCTGGGCACGACTGGAAAGTGCCCGCACCGATGTAACCGAGGCGCGTCCCGGTCAGGAAATTACGCTGGAAACCGTGCTGGCGCCATACCGCGGAGAACGGATTGTGCAACAGATTCCGGTCAAGATCCCTACTTCGGCGAGCAAGGGTACGCTGCGTATTCTGGTGAGCGACGGTGACACTCTGGACCACATCGGACGAACGAACGCCGCCTTTGGGCGCAAGCTTGATCTAGCTTCTACCATCTCGCTACTGAATAAAGAACACTCGAACAACCGCGTTTATGTCTCGCTGCTCGAGGCCGATCCAGAGGCGCGCGTGGCCGATAAAGTGATGCCCACGCTGCCCCTTTCCATCATGAATGTGATGGACGGCATGCGCGGGAATCAGGAAATGATCGTCAGCGGCGAATCGAATGTCGATGAAACCTCTACGGGCCCGCTGGATTATGTGGTGTCGGGAGCCCAGGTGCTGACGGTGACGGTCAAGTAGTTCGTACCGAGTGGCGAGTACCCGAACATCGTTCTCCTACTTTTCTTCGTGATCACCCATCTGCTGCGTGAGATAGCGCTCGTAGCCTAGTTCCTTGATCTGATGCATCTGGGCTTCGAGAAAATCCACATGCTCTTCTTCGTCCTTGAGCAGGACCACAAATAAATCGCGGGAGCCGTTGTCTCCTTCTTTGGTGGCGATGGCAACCGACTCGTTGTACATCTTGACCGCGCCTACTTCCAGGGCCAAGTCACTCTCAATCATGTCTTTTACCGTCCCGCCAACATTTAGCTCCAGCGGCATCATGGACGGGCTGCCATCGAGAAACAGGATTCGTTCGATGAGCGTCTCCGCATGCTTCATCTCGCCGATGGATTGTTTCTTAATGAAATCGGAGAGCCGATGATATCCCCAGTTCTCGCACATCTCAGCGTGGAGAAAATATTGGTTGATGGCCGTCAGCTCTTCTCGGAGCGCCTTATTTAATTCAGCGATAACTTTGGAGTTACCTTTCATGGCGGACTGAGTATGGCAGAAGATTGGCAGGTCAGCAAGGCAAGCGGTACCAGACAGAACGTCTAGATCCTCAACGATCAGAACAGCAACACGCCAGCTTTATCCATGTGGCGAAAGCCGTCGGTCGCCCACGCGGCGAGCGCCATCAACGTTGCGTTATAGCCGACATGCGCGAGGAAGCTGGATCCCACAGATTTGGTAATCGCGCGAACCGTGGTAAGCACAACTCCGACAAGAACAATGATGAACACGGCCGACCAGGAGCGGTATTGCACGTAGTGGATCAGGCCAAAGGGCAGCGCAGTGAGAACGATGCCCCAGAAGGCTCCCATGCGGCGTGCCAGCACTGGATACAGAAATCCGCGAAAGAAAAGTTCTTCCATCAGTGGTCCGAAGGTAATGGCAAATGCCGCAGTGAGATAGGCATCCGTCGGGTGCTCAAAGAACTGATCGAAGGGCGTGGTCTTCGGCATGGGCAGAAAGCGGCCTAACATGTCGAGGCCGAGCATGAGGACGCCGATCCCGACGAAGCTGAGCCCGGCCTTACCCGGCCACTTCCAGCCAATGGCTTGCCAGAAACGGGCGTGATACTTGCCCTCGATGAGCAAGATCATATAAATCGCGACTGCGGCGTAGGCAACGAGTTCCGAAAGCAGCGCCAGCACCGGCTTCTGCGCGACTTCTACCCAGCTCTGGTGCGGATAAGCGAACTGCCGCGCGGCCAGCACAATGACAAGCTGCACTACCAGAAGTACGCCAAGCGTGAGGATGCCAATCACAAGCACGTCCCAGCCACTCCAGACCGGGTTCTCGCCAGCCTTGGACGCGGGCGGCGCAGGAGCAAGCACTGGCGAAATATAGGTGGCCATGGGAGCGGAGAACTGCGGCTCGTCGGGCAACGGCAGTGGATCGGGCTGCGGATTGTCGGGTGAAGACAAATAGAACCTTTTCGTTAGGACCTATCTACGGAATAAATAGGGCAAATACTCGATTGGTGCGGTTCGTTGATTTTCTGATTATCAAGCTTTTACGCGCTCCGCTTTCCGTTTCCTGCAAAAAATCCCGCCAGCGCCTGGCCGGTATACGACTTCTTCACCCGCGCCACCTGCTCCGGCGTTCCTTGCGCCACGATTCTGCCGCCGTCTTCACCGCCTTCGGGTCCCAGGTCGATGATCCAGTCTGCGTTGCGGATCACGTCCAAATTGTGTTCGATGATGATGATCGAATTGCCCAGATCGGTCAAACGGTGAAGCACGTCGAGCAATTTCTTCACATCGTCGAAATGGAGGCCAGTGGTGGGCTCGTCCAGCAGGTAAAGAGTTTTGCCTGTTTGTCTTTTGCTCAGTTCGCGGGCCAGCTTGATGCGCTGGGCTTCACCGCCGGAAAGCGTAACGGCGGACTGACCGAGATGGATATAGCCGAGGCCGACATCGACAAGAGTTTGTAGTTTTTGTTTGATCTGCGGAATATTTTCAAGAATCGGTAACGCGTCGGAGACAGGCATCTCCAGCAGATCAGCAATGGAATTCCCGTTGTACTTCACCGCCAGCGTTTCGTGATTGTAGCGGCGTCCGCCGCAGACTTCGCAGAGCACGTAGACATCCGGTAGAAAGTTCATCTCGATGCGGCGCTGGCCTTCGCCCTGGCAGGCCTCGCAGCGGCCGCCGGGGACGTTGAAAGAAAACCGCCCAGGCTTGTATCCCCGCTCGCGCGCCTCGGGAAGCATGGCGTAGATATCGCGAATCGCGGTGAACACTCCCGTGTAGGTAGCAGGATTTGAGCGCGGCGTGCGACCGATGGGGGACTGATCGATGCGAATCACTTTGTCGATGCTCTCCGCGCCCACAATGGATTTGTGATCCCCGGCCTTCTCGCGCGAACGGTAGAGCTGGCGCGCGAGAGCGCGATAAAGAATGTCGTTGACGAGGGTCGATTTGCCCGAACCGGAAACCCCGGTGACCACCGTCATTACCCCGAGCGGGAAGGTTACATCCAGATTCTTGAGATTGTTTTCTTTCGCCCCCAGAATGGTAAGCCCGGCTCCGTTCTTCTGCCGGCGCTCGGAACGCATCTCGATTTGCACTCTTCCGGAGATGTACGCGCCGGTGAGGGAGTTCGGCTCACGCATGATTTCTGCGGGAGTTCCGTGCGCAACCAGGCTGCCACCGTGGCGCCCGGCGCCGGGTCCGAGATCGATAACGTAATCGGCACGCCGGATGGTTTCTTCGTCGTGTTCCACCACTAGCACCGTATTTCCGAGATCGCGCAGATTTTCCAGCGCGGTGAGCAGGCGTCCGTTATCGCGGTGATGAAGGCCGATGGACGGCTCATCCAAAACGTAAAGAACGCCGCGCAGTTTGGAGCCGATCTGCGTGGCAAGGCGGATGCGCTGCCCCTCGCCCCCGGATAATGTCGCAGCCGAGCGGTCGAGGGAAATGTAGTTCAATCCAACCGCATTCAGAAACTGCAGTCGCTCGGTGATTTCGTGCATGACGCGACCCGCAATCTTCTCTTCGCGTCCAGCGAGCTTAATGCCACGAGCAACTTCAAGCGCCTGGGAAATTGGAAGGGCAGTGAAATCGGCAATCGACATGCCAGACACTTTCACGGCGAGACTCTCTGGTCGCAGCCGCTTACCGTGGCAGGCGGGGCACTCGCTGGCAGACATGTGGTCCATCAGCCAATCGCGATAGCCTTCAGAAGTCGACTCTTCGAGATTTTGTTTGAGGTATCCGAAGATTCCGCGGAAGCCGGTTTTGCCGCGTCCCGATTCGCCATTCAAGAGCAGGTCTTGAATCTTCTCGGGAAATTTTTCGAAAGGCGTATTCAGATTGATGCCATGCGCCGCCGCGGTAATTTGCAGACTATGAATAAGCCCTTGCGATGCGGAGCCCGGGCCAAGGCCGCCATCGAGTAAGGGCTTCGACCAGTCGGTGATCACCTTGGCTGGATCGAAATCATAACGGCTGCCGAGTCCGTGGCACTCCGGACAGGCGCCATACATGCTGTTGAAAGAAAACGACCGCGGTTCGAGCTGCGGCACGCTGATTCCGCAATCCGGGCAGGCGAGCTTTTCGGAATAAAGCTGCTCGTCCCCACCAACTACCGAGACCTGCACCAACCCGCCAGCCAGCTTCATGGCCAGGCCGACCGACATTTCCAGGCGATGCTCGATGCCGGGCTTCACCAGAAGGCGGTCAATCATTACTTCGATGGTGTGATTCTTACGCTTGTCGAGATTGAGGTCGTCTTCCAGATTGACAAGCTCCCCATCTACGCGAGCGCGGGTGTAGCCGTGCTTGAGAAGCGTCTCCATCTCTTTCTTGAACTCGCCTTTGCGACCGCGAACAATCGGCGCAAGAACCATTACCCGATCTTCCGGCGTCAAAGACATGACGCGCTGAACGATTTGCTCGGCGGATTGGCGGCTGATCGGCTGGCCGCATTTGGGACAGTGCGGAATTCCGATCGAAGCGAAGAGCAGGCGAAGATAATCGTAGATTTCGGTGATCGTGCCGACAGTAGAACGAGGGCTGCGGCTGGTCGTCTTTTGTTCGATCGAAATGGAAGGGCTGAGCCCGTCGATGGAATCGACATCGGGTCGCTCCATTTGATCGAGAAATTGGCGCGCGTAGGTGGATAAAGTCTCCACGTACCGACGCTGCCCTTCAGCATAAATCGTGTCAAAAGCGAGAGACGACTTACCGGAGCCGCTCAGGCCGGTTACCACCGTAAGGGTATTGCGCGGAATTTCAACGTCGATGTTTTTAAGGTTATGCTGGCGCGCCCCGCGCACCGTGATCTGGGTAATAGCCATTTCTTATTGCTGGATTGTCCTTCCGTAACATCGACAGGTCCGCTTATTTGTCCGACATTAGGAGTGCACAGCTCTACTTCGTATTTTACTACGTTCGGCAGAGGCAGCGGTTGTAGTGTGCCGCATCCGAGTGGTCACTAGCGAGGATGGAGAACAAAGGTAAATTTGAGATGGCGCATAGACGAAGGCTGGCCTGGCGGCATCTGATTACTGCAATTCTAACTGCAAGCGCTATATCGAATTCAAGACAGGGTGGTCGACCGTGATTTCGCTCTTCATGCCTCTTATCCTCTGCGTTACAGTAGTGGCTTCGGTTGGAATCGGCGTTATCACCGCGTATGCCGCAGTGATCGGGATCCTGCAGGCTTTCGGTCAGGCATCCCAGCCACAACTCGCGGAAGCAAAACCGCGTTTGATTCTCGTACCTACGCAGAACCACGCTAGCGGGGACTAGTCTCACCCCTCGATGGAATCGTAGGACCTCCAGGCACCGGCTCATCCTTTTGTGGACTAAGAAATTGTAGACTAAGAAAGCACGCTGGCTTAGACTCGAAAACTATGCCAGCAACTAGGTCGAACGTCCTCAATATCTTGCTTGCGCTAGCTTTATCGTTTGCCAGTCCCGCTCCAGCCCAAAATGCAGCAATCCCACCCAAACCCACCAGGATGCACGCCCAGGTTCGCACCCTGAAAGTGACCATCCTTTCGACCATGCTGGCGGACCAAGGCATCGGAGAGTGGGGATTTTCCGCTCTAGTGGAGGCCGATGGTCACCGCGTGCTCGTAGATACGGGGAATCGCCCAGAGACAGTGCTGCAGAACGCAAAGGAGCTTGGCATCGACCTTTCGAACGTGGCTGATGTCGTGCTTACTCACAATCACTCGGATCATGTTGGCGGGCTGATGACGTTGCGCCACGCATTGATGAAGGATAATCCCGCAGCTCTGTCGCGAGTGCATGTCGCCACGGGTATTTTCTATAGCCGCCCCTCCGACAAAGGCGAAGACAATACGATGATCGCAATCAAGAAAGAATACGAGGCAACCGGTGGGAAGTTTATTGAACACAATCAGGCGGAGGAGATCTTTCCGGGCGGTTGGCTGACTGGGCAGGTTCCACGAGTTTATCCTGAGCGCAATTGGAGCAAGACGGGAAAAGTGGAGACACCGGACGGACTGGTGGAAGACAATATTCCGGAAGACCAATCGCTCGTGATCAATACGGCGCAGGGATTGGTTCTCATCTCCGGATGCGGCCACGCCGGGATCGTCAACACGCTGACAATGGCGCGAGGCGAGTTTCCGAACCAGCCCGTGTACGCGGTACTGGGCGGCTTCCATCTATTCCCTGCGACAGACACGCAAGTCGATTGGACGGCCGACAGGCTGAAGGATTTTGGAACGACCTATCTGATGGGAGCGCACTGCACCGGAATTGAAAGCGTGTACCGGATTCGGCAGCGTCTAGGATTGCCTCGAGGATCGGCGGTTGTGGGCGCAGTGGGCGCGACGTTCGTTCTGGGGGAAGGGATCCATCCCGGCAATCTCGCGCAGTAATCCCTATGGGAGGCGTATCTTTCGCAACCCTCTGCATTGACTGCTCTGCATTGACTGCCAGACTCCCCGTCCGTAAGATGGAACGCACCCGGCGCCCGGGCATATCTCTTCCAACGTCAACCTAAAAACAGACAGTGATCGACCAGACCATCTCGCACTACCGCATTGTGGAAAAACTGGGCGGTGGCGGCATGGGCGTGGTCTACAAGGCGGAAGACACGGAACTGGGCCGATTCGTGGCCCTCAAATTCCTCCCCGATGAAATGTCCCGCGACCCGCAGGCTCTTGAGCGCTTTCGCCGCGAAGCGCGAGCGGCCTCGGCTCTGAACCACCCCAACATCTGCACGATCTACGAAATCGGCAAAGACGGTGAACAGTCGTTCATCGCCATGGAGTTTCTGGATGGCGTAACGCTGAAACATCTTATCTCCGGCAAGCCACTGGATAACGAAATAGTACTGGGCCTGGCGATCGAGATTGCCGACGGACTCGATGCAGCTCACGCGCAAGGAATCGTGCATCGCGACATCAAGCCCGCGAATATCTTCGTGACCAAGCGCGGACATGCCAAAATTCTCGACTTTGGCTTGGCGAAGATCGCCATCACTGGGTCTTCAAGCCAAGGCGGGACCGAGAATACGATGACGGCCGCAGTAGGGGAACATCTCACTAGCCCCGGATCGGCGATCGGCACGATTGCCTACATGTCTCCGGAACAGGCGCGCGCTAAAGAGCTTGACGCGCGCAGCGATTTGTTTTCATTCGGCGCCGTGCTTTACGAGATGACGACCGGCGTGGTGCCATTTCGTGGTGGCAGTTCGGCTGAGATTTTTAAGTCCATCCTGGACACGACGCCTGCCCCCGCGCTGCGGCTCAATCCCGACATCCCTGCAGAGTTAGAACGCATCATCAACAAGGCTCTCGAAAAGGACCGCAATCTGCGCTACCAGTCCGCCGCTGATCTGAGGACAGATCTGGCGCGCCTGAAGCGCGACTTTGATTCCGGACGTTCCGCTAGCGCTTCCACGGGAGACACCGGGGCTGCAATTTCCTCGTCCTCCGTTCCGGCAGCGAAGCCGGCATCGACGTCCCGTACGAAGCTACTCGGCGGCATCGCCGCGATTCTCTTCGTTGCTGTTGTTGCAACCGCAACATACCTCTGGCGCACTAAGTCAGCCTCGCAAGAAATCGACTCCATTGCCGTGCTGCCCTTCGTCAATGCAACCACCGACGCAAACAACGAATTTCTTAGCGACGGCCTCACCGAGAGCTTGATCGGCACGCTCTCACAATTGCCGGATATGAAGGTGCTGGCGCGTAGCACCGTTTTCAAATTCAAGGGAAGCCAGGACGATCCTCAGAAGATTGGTCAAACGCTGCGAGTGGGTGCAGTGCTGCTGGGGCGCGTCACGCAGCGTGGCGATGCCATGGCAGTGCAGGCGGACTTGGTAAATACCGCCGATGGCAGTGAGCTTTGGGGCTCGCACTATGAAACCAAGGCGGCGGATATTACGCAACTGCAAGCCGAGATCACGCGCGATCTTTCCGCGCGGCTCCGACGCGGCGATTCCACTAAGGCGCTAACTACCGTGGGCGGCGCGGGCACCACCAGTCCGGAAGCCTACCGTCTGTATCTGGAAGGCCGCCAGCTTTGGTACGGACGAACCTCAGAGGGCTTGAAGAAAAGCATCGATCGGTTCCAACAAGCGATTACGGCCGACCCCACCTATGCCTTGGCCTATGCAGGCCTCGCCGATACCTACAATGTTGCCGCCAGCTACATTCCTATCACGTCAAAACAAGCGAGCCTTCTGGCAGAGGAAGCTGCGAGGAAAGCGGTCGAGCTGAACGGGACCCTGCCCGAGGCACATTCCGCTCTTGCCATGGCGCTGGCCAACGAGTGGAAGTGGAGCGAGGCGGAGCCGGAATTTCGCCGCGCCATTGAACTGAATCCTAACAATTCCGCAACCCATTATTTTTATGCTATCGCATTCCTGGCCCCCGCTAACCGAACCGACGAAGCGCTCCAGCATTACCAGAAGGCGCTGTCGCTCGATCCGTTATCATCGATCGTCAATTCCAATTACGCTATGCTGCTGATGCAACTCCGGCGGTATCCCGAGTCGCTGGCGGAGTTCCGCAAAGTGTTGGCCCGTGACCCGAACTTTAGTCCGGCACATTACAAGCTCTCGCAGCTTTACGCGACCACCGGAGATTTCGCCGACGCCGTATCTGAGATGCAGAAATGGCTGGGAACGAAGATCCCAGCAACCCCCGACGCCAAGGGCTACCTCACCATGGCGAAAGCCATGAACGGACCCGACAGCCCGGACGCCCCCGCTACTGTGGCGATGGCATATGCGCTCATGGGAGACCGCGACCAGGCCTTCCAAAACTTGGATAAGTCGTATTCCAATCAAGATTCCCAGTTACTCTTCGCCATTCGCCTTCCAGGACTCGATTCCTTACGTTCCGACCCGCGCTTCGCCGAGTTGCTGCGGAAGATGGGATTGCCCCAGTAAGAATCGTGCCCGCGACTCGGAGACCATACTTTGGGGGGATCAGACTGACTTGGGATCGCTATGCAGTCAACACTTGATCGAGTAGTTGGCCGACGGCTCGTTGCGCTTCCAGAATGGAATAGCGATGGTCCATCGCTCCGGCTAGATCGGTGTTAGCAAATGCAATCCGGCCGAACGGCGCCTGGCGCAAAACTTCTCTTGCCGCAGGTTTCCCCCTTGTACCAAAGAAAAATCCAGGCTGCGGGCTTAAATAGGCGTGCCCCCAGCGGTTCAGGATAATTCCTGCGATGTCACGGTCAGCCTCGAAGCCGGCGCTGGCAAACATCTGGGTAAACTGCTCGCGGATTTTTCTTTCATAGTCCCTGAAAGAAGTTCCGATCATCTCTCCGCGCCCCCGATTTCCCTGCTCCTGCGTTGAGTAACCCGGATAGGAGTACAGAACTTTCAGGCTGAGAACGATGGGGGAGTCGGGACTAACCGTAGGTTCCTCGACGCCGGTGAGCGCCTGCTTGCAAACGTCCATGTAGTTCCCTAGACCTTCGAACCAGCGGCAACCGCTCATTCCCATCTTGTAGAGAAATCGCCAATTCCTGACGGCAACATTCGCCATCATGCAGGGCGAGCGATAGAACTCCGCATACGCATTGCGGTGCGTTTCCGGTAAATCTTTCACGATATGCCTGGTGGTCCAGCAGCCCCCCGCCATCACAACGGAGCGAGCCTTCACGCGGTACAGCTTACCCCGCTTAAGGTAGGCCACCGTAACTGAGTTGGCTTTACCCACTTCGCCGTCGTGCTGGACGTGAATGGCGGTAGATGACAAACGAATCCTGACCAAGTTCTGCGGATGGTCGAGGGCGGAGAAATTCACCCGATTCTGGCAGACGCCTTTTACGCTATGAGGGCCCGAGATTGCATCGGGAAGCAGACTCTTCGTCATTAATCGAGCGATGGTGCTATTGCCACCGGGAAACATCTGATCCGAGCCACCGTCTTCTTGCGGTCAACGGATGCAACATTTCAAATGCGTAATCGGAATATGCCGACAACGCATCCGGACCTAGCCCGGATCCTCCACCTTCTACCGGCGAAAGAAAAGTTCGGATGGTTTCGCGGCTCAAGCCGAAACGCTCCATATAGTGCTGTTCCAGTGTGATGGAATCGAGATACCGCGAAACCAAGTCTCCCTCTACTCTGGGAGGCTCAAAATTTGTCTTTTCTGAGGGCTCGCTTTTCAGGAAGCGCAGCCACTCGGGCTTGCTTTCCTTGGAAATCGGTGCGCCCTCAAGATTTTTCCCAAGTGGATCGATCAACCACATTCCCGGCGCCTGGTTGAACCTCGCACCAAACCAGAAGCCGTATTGACCATGTTGCAAGCCCACAGATTCATACGGCGTTCGGGAAAGGGGGATTTCGGGATCAGGTCCACCCCATTTTTGATATTCAAGTCTTGGAGTTTCCAATCCAATCGACCGATAGAAGCTGGCGAGAAAGCTGCGCGGGTACGGAACCTGATAAATCGCCGAGCCCTGGTGGGCAATCAACCGCTTCCCCTCCACCAGGAATTCATTTTGTTTGGCCTCGCCACCAAAGATCGGATGGTTCTCGAGCAGAAGGCATTTTCCTGAACCGGCTTGACGCTGGAAGAACAGCGCTGCCGCCAGGCCGCTGATTCCCCCGCCGACGATCACGCAATCGTAGTTCTCCCCCGTGTCGACGATGTCCTTTGGAAGCGGATCATAGATCCCATCGCGAATGGAATGACCCGCGCTAAGAACGTCTAAAGTATTGCCGTTTGACGCGCTGTACTCGCCGCGGCCGCCATAGCCGGTGAAATCATCACGGTCTGCGAGTAATTCGGCAGGAGCATTTCCCGCCAGTAGTATGGCGCCAGAGGCCAAAAGCGTCGAACCCAGGAAGTCACGCCGTGTGATGGGTGTTTCCATCCCAAGGGCTGTGTCTCCGGTCCTAACGTTCTTGCTTTTAGCCATGCGTAGATCTCCAAACCATTACGCAGAATGAGGAACCCGGCGCTTGAACAGACCGAGCCATGGGGCAGTTACAAATTGTTTTTGAGGTGACCAAGGGGGCTCTCAGATGCCCGCGTACCACGCATAACCACCTTCCGGCGCTGCCGAGCCAAGTCCCTTGCCGAAGCCTTTCAGCGAGTCTGTCACGGTGAGGCGGGTTATGAATTTAACGCTCTTATAACCGAGTTGGCGCGGAACGCGCAGCCGTAGCGGGCCCCCGAATCCGACTGGAAGATCTCCGTCGTTCATCGCATACGTTAAAAGAGTCTGGGGATGCAGAGCATCGGCCATGTCAATGCTCTCCCACCAGTCGGGCTCGATGGAGAAGTAAACGACATATCTTGCTTGTGGCGAAATCCCGGAGGCGTTCAAAACTTCCGCCAAAGGTGTCCCGATCCACTCGGCGACATACGACCAGCCCTCCTCGCACACCACTTCAGTGATCTGACTGCGGGAGGGAAGACTCTTAAGGTCTGGCAGAGAAAACGATGTCGGTTGGGCGACCATTCCATTGACGGAGAGCCGCCAGTTGGCAAAACCGTTGGCCTGTTGGCGTTTGAAGGCATCGTTGAACGGCGCGAGTTCGTTCGCGAAAGGAACCTTCGAAATCATGCTGCGAGGAAACTCACGGGCTAGCGAGTGTTTCGTTAGAAGTCGCTGTGCTGCATAGGTCAGCGTTTCTCCGGGACCGTAGATTCCGCCACTATCGGGTGGGACCAATCCGTACCGCTTTGCCAGGCTAGCGGCCACGGCCACCCCCGAGATACCCGCAGTAGCGGCGAGACCAGCAGTGATGAACTTCCTGCGCGAGACTGTGCTCATGTGCGCTCCTCTCCTGTGCGCTGGGAGACGGCGGAGGTACCGTTTATGGTTGCTCTGGTCATCGTCGCTCCGGTTATCATCGCTCGCATGCGACTGGTGAAACCAGCCAGAATTACCATCCCGACATGGACGATGAGGAATAGTAAAAGGACTGCCGTGACCAGGAAGTGCAACGTACGGGCAGACTGCCGACCTCCGAGCACATTCACGGTGGCGGGGAACGCTGAGTTGAAAGCCGGCGACAGGGCCAGACCGGTCCAGATCATCAGCGGAAACAGGATAAAGATCACCGCCAGATATGAGGCTCGCTGGAGAGCGTTATAAGAAAAGGCTTCTGCCTCGTCCGGTCGCCTAAAGCGAATGTGCTTCGCAATCACTCCCAGGAGCGCACGCCACGTCCTGTCCGCCGGCGCAGGAAACAGGTCCCTTCTGAAGTGGCCGGTCCACAAACCCCAGAATGCGTAGGCAAGGCCGGTCAGCACTACGGCCCACGCCGCCTCAAAATGCAGATACCGGCTCCAACCGTTTTGGTCCGGCAGCACATATCCGTACCCAGTAGGAACAAAATTCCGCGAAGCGGGAATCGGTATTTTGAATAGCGGGGTCGTAAGGTCATTGCCGGTTTCGCCCCAGTAGAAGCGCGGATGAGATATGACGATTTCAGCCCCGCTGATGAGCAGAGCGAAGAAGCAGATTGTGGTGATCCAATGCGTGACGCGGACAAACGCCGCATGCCGAGCCGGTGCCGAATGGCGGAGCGTTGGAGCGGTAGACACGTCGGAAAGCATAGCATGCCCGCACTGCTAATCCGTTGGAAAGAGTGCCATGGTCAGGACCTTAATGGGCCATCGGAGTGGCCGAGGCGGACACACAAACCCAGCCGTTACCCCGTTTGATCCAGGTATCCGCAAAACGATCACGTCTCACAAAAGGCTTGCCGTTCTGAGCCCCTTTGGTACTAAAAACACCTGTAGCGATCGCCACATCTCCGACGACTCGTACGTTTATCGATTCGGGCGTTACCTGCTCTTCGTCAGAAGATTTCGAATCACGGACGATCTTGAGAAAGGCGCTCTTGGACTGCAGGCTTCCATCATCATTGACCAGCACGATATCGTCATCGAGAAGAGCGTCAATGGCCTTCGTATCCCGAAGCTTGAAAGCCTGATTCCAGGCCTTCTCCATCGCTACAATTTTGGAGCTGACATTGGCTGAATCGTCTTGAGCAGAAACCGATACCGTGAGAGCGAGAATTAAGATAATCCAGAAACCGCAAACCCGCATGTGTTCCTCCGCTTTCGTTTTCCGCTAAATTCAGGCAAGGCGAAGATAGATTACACTACGCGACTTAGGTTATATCGTGAATCTAAAACACTCTCTCCACTCTTTTTTCCGCAGACCCCGATCAATCTTGCGCGTCTTCCACACAGCGAAAGCCGATGGTGCCGGCGCGATCGCGCCCTGGGGACATTAATAGATATTTCTGGTGCTCATCCAGACGATAGCTTTGCGGAAAATACCAGATGGATCCGCGCGGCTGGTACATCGCGCCTCCTCGCACAATAGCGGCGCGGGTATGCTCGTCACGATATTCGTCGGTCCACTGCGAAACGTTTCCGACCAGATCAAGCACACCGTACGGGCTTGCACCCTTGGGAAACTGCCCCACGTTCGGGAGCGGGGAGATGGCTCGCGCATGATCGGGAGGCGGCATGACTTTGGAATTCCAATCGTTTCCCCACGGATAAATACGGCTATCGGCAGATTGAGCTGCATATTGCCACTCCCATTCGTGTGGCAGGCGCTTCCCTGCCCAAGCCGCATAAGCACGCGCATCCTCAATTGATACCCAGGTCACGGGTTTGTCTTCCCAACCTTGTGGGGAATGCCCATCCTTCCAATCGCGGAGAAAATTGTGATCGTCCCTTGGGTGGTATCCGGTCGCACTCAAGAACTTGCCGAACTGGGCATTCGTCACCAACGTGCGATCCATGTAAAAGCCGGCTACATGCATCGGATGAGTGTGGTAGCGGCGGGCCGAGTCTTCCCACGGATATTGAACGTCGACTCCGGGATCATTGCCGCCTTCAATCTCAATGCCATGAACTTGAAAAGTGTAATCACCGCCAGGAATCTTCACCATGCCGGCAGGCGCGGTGGACGCGGGCTTCGTCGCTTTGATCTCGACCAGAGCCTGCGGCACGGCTTGCCATGCGCGAGAATACTCCCGATAAGCGGACGCCGGGAGCGTTGTGCCATAAAAGCGAGGATGTCTTTGAGCTTGCCGACCTGTGGATCTTCGTCCGTCGCCAAAACGGCTCCGAAGCCTCGGCCTTCCATCTCAAAACTTAGGAGAGCTTGATCGCCGCTTACCAACGGGGTCAGTTCAGTCCCGTGCCAAAGATCGTAAAAGCGAATGCCCGGATGAAAGGGCAGACGCAGTTGCGGACCAACGGCGTCATATTCATTTCGATTTACGAGGGTCCATAGTGTGCTGGAATGTTCCGGAAACCGGCTCGCGAAAACGCCATCCTGCAAGGTAGCAGCATGCGGCTCCCACTCCGGACTGCGAAGATACTCCGCCATCGCTCGCTCGATGCTCGTGAAACGCAGAACTGCTTCGGCATCATTTGGATTCATGCCATACCAAAAACCCCATAAATTCTCGAGGACCGCATATCCCTGCCCGTTGAAGAAAGCATGCTGCAGGCTGTCGGTCTTGTCGCGCGTGAAACGGTCGGTCACGTTGACGGTGTGGCGAGGCTCCATCCACTTGGTCTTACTGACCATTGGCGTGAATGGATATTGTTTGCCCTCCCATGTGACCCAGTCGTTCCACGAGATGTTCGTCCAGGCAATAGATTCGTCACGCGGCTGAAATTGCGGCTCGAGTGCCAATGGCACACCCATCGCGTCGGAAGCCTGCCGGAAAGACACGGGCACGGTTTCGAGAGTGTCAAAATTAATTCCGTCGGCTCCAATTTCCTTCAACTCTCGGGAGACTGAGGCTGCAAGATCGGTTTGCTCGCGTGTGCCAGTATCCCAAGCAAGAAAAGGAAAGAAAACTCTTATGCCACGACTGTGAAATTGCTCAATAAGGTGGCGCACACCGGGCAATCCGCCAGGAAGGTCCTGCAAGAGATCGAACTGATTGCGAGCATCGACTCCGAGATTTGGGTAGACGTGCCAGATGAGCACGGCATCAATCTTCCCCAGTCGCTGCTCCGTCTCATTTAAGAACTGGTCGACCGTGTACTCGCCTTTCTGGGGGTCGTACAAACTCCGATCCCAGATGAGAACCTGCACCTGCAAAAAGATATGCTGGGTCCATTCGAGATCAGACCGTTCATACTGAGCCCCATCGTAACGAAGGCGCACGCGCCGGTCCTCGCGCCACGCCTTAAGCCCACTAAGCCAGCCCGCAGTTTGAGAAGGACTGTCGGGACCGGAGAAAAACACCTCGCCAGGAGGTGGCGGTTCGGTGAGATTCATTACGCCGCTCACGGAGACGAGCCCGTGGCTGGCCTTCCATTCGTCAGAAGAGGCCGTAGAAACAACGAGCGCAACTACAGAGATCACGGCAGCAACTCGCCAAATTTTATTGCGGTTATTGGAATTCATGGTTGGATCATCAGCGATGAAACAGTGCTCAATGCGCTTTTGGAGTCGGCGCCTTCATGAGGTCGACGAACATCTTATTGAATCTGGCAAGATCCAGATCCATCTGGATTTCGACGATCCGCTCTCCCAGCTTCGGCTGGTCCTTGTCCGTCCAAGTAAGCGTGTCACCGTAAGAGGCACCGTGGCTGATATCTACACTCATGTAGCGCTTTTCACTCTTCGTGATCAGCGTTGGATCGATCCATGCAGCGGCCGCAAGCTCATCCCACATGTAGAAACCACCCTGATCCTTCATGAAATACTTCACCAGATATTGTGCCGCAGGACTGTCGCTCTTCCTGATCTCAGCCACCATTGCATCCGTGATTTTGGTTTTGACCGAGATGTCCACCGGGGTACAAATGATTTTTTTCCAGGGAGCTTCCAGCACACTCTTGGCGGCTTCTGGATCGAACCAGAAGTTAAATTCGTGACGCGGAGTGCTGATGAACTCCGGGTCATCCGTCTGCGGGCTAAGGCTTCCGCCCATGAAGACCAGAGCCCTCTGCTAATTCAGCAAAATGTGGGTCGATTGTATTGGCGAGTGCGAGGTTGGTCATGGGACCTCCCTCATAGATAGTTACCTCATGTGGATACTTGTGCACCATGCGAATCAGAAAGTGCGCTGCATCCTCATCGGACGCTTTTGTAGTGGGCTCTCCTTCGAGGAGTTTAGGGATCACATCATGTTCGTGCCACCAGCGATCGTCCCACGCGCCCGCGAATGCAACCTTCCCATACATTGCTTGCCACAACTGAGCTTCTTTACGGCGATGCACGAGTGGAAAGACGGCTCCGGGCACGACCGGAATATCGGTGCGTCCAATGAGTTCCAGCAGTCGCAGGGTATGTGCTACCTCTTCGTCGCGCCACTGGTTCCCGCTCACCACCGTGATCCCAAGAACCTCGACTTGGGGAGATTGAATCAGTGTCAGCAGCGTTTGCATATTGCTGCCGCCGGGTCCCGAGCAATCCTGGTTGATGATGACTTTACGACGCTGCTGAGCAAATCCAACGCTACTGGCGATCAGCAGGAAGGGGACTATCAGCCTTAGCGGTAATTTACGGCTACTCATTGCGAACCTCTGCTCACGGGTCATCGTCGTCATCTTACGTCGTTTCGTTGCTAGCCAGGAATAGAAAGAAGGGAAACTGAATCGAGACTTTAAATCGAGTCTCGAATCAGTTTCCCTTTCGATAACTTGCGGGTCACTCAGAAGGCTAGTTTTAGAGCGAACTGGACAACGCGCGGATTCCCTACGGTGCTGTTGATCACGCCGAAGGTAGCACCCGTGGAGATGTCTGCGCCTGGCTGTCCAAACTGAGCATGATTGAATATATTGAAAAACTCAGCTCGGAAGTCTAACCGCATGCTCTCTCGATACGGTAGAGGAAAATGCTTGATGAAGGAAAGATCAGTGTTGACGAAATCCGGCCCGTACACAGGTGTTCGGCTGGCATCGCCGAGCTTGCCGGGCGCCGCAGCCGCGAAACAACTTGTATTGAACCACTCCTTCAAAGTTGGGATTGCTGGCTTTAGGATCACAAATCTGGTCAGGACGGTTGTAGTTGTTACCACCCTGATTGAAGTTCACGCCTGAGGCATCGGAGCTATTGTATATAAAAACCGGAAAGCCGGAGAGCACTCGTTCAATCACATCGACTTCCCAGTTCCCCAGCACTGCGTTTGTCGCACCGCTCCAGTTCCCACCGAATGTTCTGCCCTTTCCAAATGGCAGGTCATAGATCACGCTGGCGCTTATATTGTGCTTGACATCGATCTGCGATAACGCCCAATCCGCCTTCTGGGTACCCGGCAGTGGCCAGTAGGTTGCTCCAGTGCTCGTTCCCACGCCGTCAGGGAAGCCTGAATCGAGCGCTCGCGCATACGTATAGGAGAGCAGAGCGTAAAGGCCGTGCCTCGCGCTCTTGGTTTCTGCCTTAATCTGGAGTGAGTCGTAGCGGGCAGCGCCGGTGTCGAGTGATGTTAGTCGATGACGGGAGACGCCGTTGGGAAAGGTCGGTGGTCCCCACGGTATGGCGTTCTGCCCGCAACCCAATGTGTAGGTTGGATCATAGGTGGAACTGCCGGGAAAGCACGCACTCGGTGAAATGACGTTTAGATTCACACCGTCCACCAGAATGTGCGCGCTTCGCGATCCGGCATACCCGACCGTCAGCACAACGTTCGCCGGCAACTGGTGTTCGATATTCAAGTTGAACTGTTGCACCTGCCCCTGTTTGAAGTTCAGATTTTGCGACTGAATGGTTCCCTGGAACTGGTAAGGGTTGGGCGGAGCGGTAAACACGGGAAGGAAACTTCTGCGCCAGTCCGCAATTGAGCGGAGTGGGGAAGTCGCGTTTCCAAAGGGGCAAAGTCCGCTGAAGTTGTCGCTCTCCGCATAGAACGGTGGATTCTGCCACGTTCCCTGCGCGCCCTGATTCCACGAGGAATCATGGAAGATAGCGTAGCCGGCTCGAACGGCAGTTGTCTCCGTTCCGAATGGCTTCCAGGAGAGTCCTATCCTGGGTTCCAATGCCGTCTTGTCGAGTTGAACCCCAACCCGGCCGTCGGAATTCTGCGCCAGGAATCAGAAACTGTCCGGTCTGAAAGTCGAAGTTGGCCTGACGATTCTCCGCTTCGACGATGGGGGTAACGAAGGCCCAGGCCAAGTCCGATGTTTGCGGTCAGATTCTTGGTGATGCGCCAGTCATCCTGAACGTAAGGACGAAACAATTTCCACCGGCGGCCCGTGGTTGCTCCTTTAAACGTCTGGTCGTGAATCGCTCCTCCAACCTGCCCTACGAGCAGATCAGCGGAAGCATCTCCTGTATAGCCGCCAAACAGCAGAAAATACCCATCTTGGAATCCGTTGGTGATGACGTTCATCTGATTGGCTCGGATTCCGCCGCCAATGCTAAGGGCATGATTACCCCGTGTTGTGTGCCACGAATCAGACAATGAGAATACGTTCGTACCGCCCTGAAATGGCGCGAATCCGCGATCTCCCAGGTTGTAATAGCCGCCGAACAACTGAGTCGAAGTTAAGCCGCAGCTCATGCAAACTTTGCTGGACTGATTAAGGCTCGCGGGCAATCCGGTCAGGCTATCGCAAGGCAGCGCCCAAATCTGCGCCTTGAATGCCCAGTTTCGCGGATTCGCAAGTACCGTTGCCGAAGGAGAGGATGTAGTTGAAAATTCGGTTGATATCCGACCTGGAACTGGTTGATAGTGCGGTCGGAGAAAATGTGGGTTTCAGAGATTGCCACGTTGCGCCCGTGGTTGTCGATGTTTTGCGTACTGGCAAACGCGTTCTGTTCCGCAAAACCGGGCGCGCCGCCAGGGATAAAGGACTCCGCCTGATCGTAGCTAAACCGGGCAAACATCGAGTCTTTGCTGGAAAAGTTGTGATCCAGCCGGGCATCAAACTCGTCTTCGTTCAACCTGCGGACGGGCACATCGGTATAGTTGAACCCGGCTCCTGGATCCGAAGCATTGGGCAAGGGGAAGAGATTGATCATCGCCTGGCCGATGGGATCGATCATGTTGGAAGGAAATTTGTTGCAAGGTGTTCCGCGCAGCCTGTGACCTCCAGTCGGGACCAGCCGGGATCGGGGTTATTGGCGGCGTCGCATTGCAGAGGGGCTCCCGTGTATGGGTTGTTGAGTCTGTGTAGGATTGGGATTTCCGATAAGGATCGAGCGTATAGTCGCCGGTTCGATACGCCGCTGTCGGAACCAAGCCCAACATACGGTGTTCCGTGGCGCTGCCGCTTGCCTTGGTAATCGACAAAAAAAAATGTCTTATCTTTAATAATGGCGCCACCCACTGCGCGCGCCGAACTGGTTCAAATTGAATTGTTCTCGCGAAGAGGCGAAATAACTACGTGCATCGAGATCGGTATTACGAAAGAATTCAAACACAGAACCGTGAATCTGATTCGATCCGGATTTCGTCGTGACCAATACCGTCGGACCCGCGCGGGTACCGTACTCAGCCGAATAATTGTAAGTAAGAACCTTGAATTCCTGGATCGCGTCGATGGAAGGCAAAATAGCGATTCCGCCGGCGGTCAACTCGTTGTTGTCATTCCCGTCCAACAGCCAATCCGTGCTGCTGGCACGCGAGCCGCCAACGGAAAGAGAAAAAGATCCGCGAGCCGACACTTCGCTGCTTGGACCGCCGTTAAAGAAGCTGTTGGGGTTGGTTTCCTGAACCGTGCCCGGGGTCAACGTGGCCAACTGCACGAAGTCACGGCCATTCAGCGGGAGTTCCGCCACCTGCTGAGAAGTGATGACCTGGCCTAGACTTGGAGTCGTGGTTTCAACGGCTACCGCGTCCGCGCTTACGTCCACTTTCTCGCTGACATTGCCGGGTACGAGAGTGAAGTTCACTTCCAACTGCGCGTCGGTTTGCAGGTTTATGTCCTTCTGCTGCGACGTCTGGAAACCCTGCGATTCGATCGCAATCGTGTAGATCGAGACTGGCAGGAGGGTCAATACGTAATGGCCCGAGTCGTCCGTTTTCGTCTCTCGGGTCACCCCCGTTGCCTGCGAGGTAATTTTCACGCCGGCCCCTGAAATCACAGAACCCGATTTATCGCTGACGGTCCCGGAAATGCTGCCAGTGGTTTGAGCAAAAACGAACGGACTTAGAAACAATAAAGCAGAGAATGCAAACGCCTGCAGAGCGCGTTTCGCCATTGATCGATCCCCCCGAGGGCTGTCTTGTCGCTGAGAAATGAATACGTTTCTTATTTGAGCTTGAACTGCCAGCGTCACCGCATGTTCCGCTGGTTAAAAAACAATGGCCGACGATATACCTGCAATAAGAAGACAGTCAAGAAATTTCGTGAACATGGTAAGAATGTCGCCGCTAGTCGAGCGTTTCACGATGTTTTTCTCTCGGACCACTCGGCTTCGTATCGGCTTCGGCTGTAGAAGGATTTCTGCGTCCCGATACCGGTCGTAGAGAGCCCGGCGTAAAGGTTTGCACGGCGTATCGCTTCGCGCTCGGGTAGACCTTCTCCCAGGAATACGGCGAAGCTTCCGATGAAAGCATCGCCCGCGCCGGTGCTGTCGATGCTGTTCATCTTAAAAGGAAGGACGTGCTCCATGGCTTCCCGGCTTGCCAAGAGCGAACCGTTCGCGCCCAGAGTGAGAATGACTCGTTGCACTCCGCCAGAGAGCAATTTCGAAGCGCATTGTTTCGCATCTTCCAGAGTTTTGACCGGTATTCCCGTGATCGTCTCGGCCTCACTCTCATTTGGAACGAAGTAGTCGAGTCCCTCTAACGCGCCCATGTCGACGGGGCTCGCCGGAGCGGGATTCACGATACAGCGAATGCCGTGTTTCTTCGCGAAGCTTGCACAGTAGTAAACAGTATCGATCGGGATTTCGAACTGCATCACGATGCAATCGACGGTCTTGAGCAGGTCAGCCGCAGCATCAACGTCGGCAGGTTTCAACAGGTCGTTTGCGCCCTTCACCACCAGGATCCTGTTCTGGCCATTGGGCTCCACGAAAATCGGCGCAACACCGCTTGACGCTCCTTCCACCTGCTTCACGTGGGTGGTATCGATGCCGAGCTTCTTGAAATTCTCGATAGTGGCCGGCCCGAAGAGATCGTCTCCCACTCGCGCCATCATGAATACATCAGCCCCGCATAGTTTTGCAGCGACGGCCTGATTTGCGCCTTTGCCTCCAAACCCCAGGTCAAACTTCTGTCCAAAAATGGTTTCACCCGGTTTGGGGAAACGGTCCGCAAAAGTCACGAGATCAATATTTGCGCTGCCGATCACCGCAATTCGAGGAATCTTTGCCATACGATTTGAGGGCCCCGTGGATGCAAACAAGAATGAAATCAAGAAGAAGGAGGAGTCTAGTTTTCAATCTCAAGCATTGTCAAATCGGTTGCGCTTTCATTTCCGCAGAGTTGCACTTGACACTCATCTCTCTGGAACGCTAGGCTACATCGCCGAAACTTTCTGAGCTAATGACAATTCCAGCTGCTGTGCATCCCGGGCCCCGTTTGCACTCATCGATTCAACTTCCTACTCATCGCCTTCCTGATTGCCATGCGTTTCCTTGCCTGCCGCGGCAGCCAAGAAGGTAATCATCGATACCGACCCCGGGACTGACGACGCTCTCGCCATTATGTTGGCGTTGAATTCGCCGGAACTGGATGTTCGGGCGATCACCGTCGTTCCTGGCAACGTCACTCTGGAGATGGGGCTGGACAATGCTCTGCGCATGGTGTCTCTCGCAAAGCGCTGCGACATCCCTGTCGCCGCCGGCGCGCACCATCCTCTTTTTCAAAAATTGATCACGGCCCAGTTCTGGCACGGCAAGAATGGATTGGCTAACGTGGAATTGCCGGCCAGCAATTGCAAGGTCGATCCGATGTTCGGTCCTGATCTCATCATCAAGCTGGTTCACGACTCGCCTCACGAGATCACCCTTGTTCCAGTGGGCCCGCTCACAAACATTGCGCTTGCTGTAGAAAAGGACCCGTCCATCGTGCCCTTGGTGAAGGAAGTCATCATCATGGGCGGCTCGATCAGCGGAGGCAACGTGAACGCGGCTGCGGAGGCCAACATTTATAACGATCCGGAAGCCGCGCAGATCGTGTTTCAGGCAGGATGGAAGTCTCTTACCATGTCGGGCCTTGAAGTGGGGAACAAAGCAGAGTTCACTCCCGCTTATCTTGCCCAGCTTCAAAAGACCCACGGTCCGATTAACGATTTCATTTATGCCGTGCTGAAATATCTGGTCGACTTAACCTTGCAATATGGCGGAACGGGTGCCCCGATGTACGACCCTTCCGCTGTCGCGATCGCTATTGACCCTACCCTGGTCAAGACCAGCGAGATGCATGTTGACGTAGAAACGGAGGGAACCTTCACCCGCGGCGAAACTGTCGCAAACCGGCAAGGATACGTGGAACAGCAATGTCCTGCACGGTGATCACTACGAGATTGAAGGAATCGATAAGGTTTCCCCGAATACGAAAGTGTGTGTAGACGTGGATGCGGACCGCTTCCTGAAGCTGTTCGTTACAAGAATCCAAGGTAAATAAGACTTTCAAAAACAGAAACCGGGGGGTTGGCTCTAATGAAGCCAAGAAACGTCGTCGTTTTACTTGCGGTTCTCTGTGCGCTGATTCTTACGGTTCAACTTCAGGCACAAAAAACAAAAATCATCCTCGATCAGGATGCGCGGGGACCCGCAACTACGGATATGCAGTCGTTGTTGATCTTTTTGCAATCTGACAAATTTGACGTTCTTGGCATCACCACGGTCAGCGGGGATCAGTGGATGAAAGAGGAAACTCAACGCACCTTGCGCCTGCTCGAGATTGCAGGACGCACCGATGTTCCGGTCGCCGAAGGTGCTCTGTTTCCACTGCTGAACTCCAAAGAAGAATCCGAACGGTGGGAGAACTTGTACGGAAAGCTCGGCTATAAGGGTTGCTGGAGCGATTTCTCGAAGCGCCCGCACGTATCTGAAGCTTACAAGGCGGGATACCACGATCCCATGGTAGTGCCGCCCCTCGTCGAAGGCGAACCACATATCAAGCCGATTACCGAGAGCGCCGCCGAATTCATCGTTCGCATGGTCCATAAATATCCCGGGGAAGTCGTAATCTGGGCCGGCGGACCGATGACGAATATAGCACTCGCACTGCGTCTCGACCCTGAAGTGGCGACGCTGGCCAAAGAGTTAGTCCTGATGGGAAGTGGAATGTATGCCGACAACGGCGGCATTGATCGCAACGACGGCCGCCGCGAGTTTAACTGGTGGTTTGATCCGGAGGCGGTTCGCATCTCCATGCGCTCACCCTGGAAGAAGATCACCATTACGCCCATCGACATCTCAGTGAAAACGAATCTCGGCAAAGAAATTCATGAGGCGATTGCCAAGGCCGACACGCCCGTCGCTCAATACCTCACCAAGTATTCAGAGCCGGGCCTTATGTGGGACGAACTCTCGGCTGCGGCTCTGATCGATCCCTCCATCATCACAGGACAGAAAGAAATGTATGTCGACATTGATATCGATCACGGCCCGAGCTATGGAGAGACGCTGTTTTGGGGACCAGATGCCTCGGTTCCTCCTTATGAGCACAAAGCCACCGTGCAGTTCGATGTCGACACGAAGAAGCTTTACGATCTCTACATCAAGCTGATGACGCAACCGCAGCGTGCACATTAGAAGCCTTCATTTAAGGACGACCTTTTCCTTTACCTCTCAAGGAGAAATGCTATGAGTTCACCTTTGGCAGGTCCTTTCACCCGCCGCGAATTTGTGACATCCTCAACGGCTGCCGTTTTTGCATCCAGCCTGGCGGCGGCGATGCCGCTCTCGCAAATGTCTGCTCGTGACGGCGCGGGTGGGAAATCGCGAGTGATTATCGACACCGACCCAGGCGTCGACGACGCCTTCGCTTTGCTGCTCGCGATGCGCTCGCCGGAGTTGAAAATCGAAGCCATCACTCCCGTGGCTGGGAACGTGCCCCTGGAGTTGACTCTTCCCAACGCGTTGCGAATGGTTGAGATCGCCGGACGCACCGATATCCCGGTTGCCGCCGGCGCTAAAAGGCCTTTGGTGAGGCGCCTTGTGACTGCGACTTATGCGCACGGCGAGAATGGCCTGGGAGGAGCAGTTTTTCCCGAGCCGACTACCAAGCCCGTGAGCGCACCGGCGGCTCAGTTAATTTGCGAAATCATCCGCAAGTATCCGGGCGAGGTAACGCTGGTCACCATCGGACCTCTTACCAATATCGCAGCCGCTCTCGCCAGTGATTCGGACTTGGCCGGCAAGGTTCGAGGGTTGGTGATGATGGGCGGCTCTCTTTCCGGAGGCAATATCACCCCCGCCGCTGAGTTCAATATCTATGTGGATCCGGAAGCAGCCAGGATGGTCTTTCAATCTGGAATTCCGATTACGATGGTTGGCCTCGACGTAACCCGCAAGACGGCTCTGACCGAGGACCACGTTCGTCAACTGAGTGCGGGAAAGAGTCCAGTGAGCCAGGCAGCCGCCAAGATTGCCAGCAAAGCGATAGAACACACCCGCGCGCAGGGATTTCTGGTCGGACCCAATATGCACGATTCTCTGGCGTTGGCGGCGTTCCTCGATCCCTCAATTCTGACCTTTGAAAACTATTACGTGGATGTGGAAGTAAACGGTGAACTTACCGCCGGCCAAACTCTGGGCTACAGCCCAAATCAAGGCGATTTGAAGCGCAGCCCAGAGATGCAGGCGAAAGCTGAATCCAGCATGGTCATCCGAGGCTCTGCACCAACAGTTGCAGGAACAAAAAATTCTCCAGTCATCCGGGACAAGTACGTGCCTAATTCCCGGGTGGCATTGCAACTGAATTCGTCACGTTTCTTTGATCTTTTGATTGGACGTTTGTCGAGTTAGGAGCGGGAAACCGATGCCCAGCGCGGGCGGGATGATGACGGCAAACGCAGCCTAGGATACCCTTGCTTGATCACTGGAAAGCTGTCAGACGCCCGGAACACTTCAGCCACCCGGCATCGCTCTCGCTGGATTTCTTAGCGGATGATGAAGCAGACAATCAGTTAACGATATGGCCAAGAGCAAGAAAAGGGCTGCTGATCTTTCTTCAAAACTAACGGAAGGCGAACAAGATCTGCTATCCCAGATGGAACATGGCCATCAGCTTGAGACGGACTCGCTGGGCGCCAACCCGGTCTTACGTCGATTGAAAGACGGTGAGGTCATCCGACCTCTGTCCGCAAATGCCAGCACAGTGAAGGCGCTGGAAGAGCGTGGGCTGATTCATCCAGGAAAGGGTCCCGACCCGCTTACGGTTGCGTGGCGTTTGAGCAAGAAGACCAAGTAAATTCGCCGTCGCCGCAAATTCCCTCCGCTTAAAGAATGCAGCGATTCCGTTATAACATTACAGAATGAATCTGCCCGTCAATCCACCGCTCTTGCCCATGCTCGCCAAGCGTGTAGACAATTTACCGACTGCCGGAGACTGGATTTTCGAACCTAAGTGGGATGGGTTTCGCACCTTGGTTTTTCGCGATGGCGATGAAATCCTCATTCAGAGCCGCGATGAAAAGCCTCTCAATCGCTATTTCCCCGAACTGCTAGATCCTTTAAGCCGGAGCTTACCAGAGCGTTGCGTGCTGGATGGCGAATTAGTCATTGTGCAGGACGATGAACTCGACTTTGACGCTCTACAGCTCCGTTTACACCCCGCCGCTTCCCGGGTAAAACTTCTGTCAACGCAGACACCAGCATCGGTTGTGTTTTTCGACGTGCTTTGCCGTGAAGATCGTAATCTGTCCAGTGAACCGTTCGAAGTGCGCCGGCGCGAACTGGAATCGCTGCTCGAAAATGCTCCGGCGCCTATTCACCTCACTCCGGCCACGCGTGACAGGAACACAGCGGAGGATTGGTTTCGGCGTTTCGAGGGAGCGGGCCTCGACGGTGTGATCGCGAAACCCGCCGATGGAATCTACGAGCCTGATAAACGAGTGATGCTCAAAATCAAACACGAGCGGGATTGCGACTGCGTGGTCGCTGGTTTTCGTTGGCACAAAAAAGGCGAACGTACCCTGGTCGGCTCCTTGTTGCTTGGTCTGTTTGATAATTCCGGCGCGCTTCAGCATGTCGGAGTCTGCGCCAGTTTCACCAATGCAAAACGCCTCGAACTGGCGGAATTTCTCAAACCTTATCGGAAAGATGCGCTGTTAAATCATCCATGGAAGGCTTGGGCAGAGGCCGATGCCTCTTTGGCCGACGGTCCCAAGCGCATGCCTGGGGGGCAGAGCCGATGGAGCCAGGGCAAGGACTTGTCTTGGGAGCCGTTACGCCCTGAACTCGTGGTCGAAGTCGCCTATGATCACATGCAAGGAGATCGATTCCGTCACACGGCACAGTTCCGTCGCTGGAGATCTGACAAGAAGCCTTCAGACTGCACGTACGCTCAGCTCGAGGTCGTCCCACCTCAGGAGTTGGCCGCAATTTTTCCTTCTGGTCGCTAGCTCTCAGCCTTCTTCCGCTTCTTCATCCTCGTCTGTTGTTTGCTCCACTCACGCCACTCGCGCGTAGGATCGTCATCCGGATCGGGCACCTCTTGTGACGGACGAGCGTTTTCTGGCACGTGTTGCAGATTGATTCGAATACGCGTCCATGTGGACGAGCGGCCTCGCATCGAATCGATCAGGACGTCCTCCGGCGCGAGAAGCTCAACTACCGCAGGATATTTTTCTTTCCAACGCTCCAGGCCGGCGAGAGCTGCGTTCTTGTCGGGTGAATTGGCAATCACTATCAAAGGCAATTTGATTCGTGAAGTCTTCGGTTTAGATTTGGCTCGGGAAGGCGCAACCCTCGGGCCTTCTGCCTCCATCTTGCGGAAATGCGGAGGCCATGGGGCGTCTTCCAGGCCTTCCGCCTCATGACGGACGGCTAGTTCCAGCAATGGTTCGAGAGATCCAGGTGCGTCGTTCATCGCTGCATGCGGATCGCCGATTTCCGCAAGCCGCTTCGGCATGGTGAAAATCGTGAAATCGGCCGGGTCGCAAACGGGCACCTCGCTCCAGTGAAGCGGGGCTGAGACCCTGGCATCTGGCACCGGCCGCACCGAGTATGCCGAACAGGTGGTCCGATCTTTTGCGTTCTGGTTGTAATCGAGGAACACGCCATGACGCTCTTCTTTCCACCATTTCGAGCTCGCGATCTCCGGAGCCCGGCGCTCAATCGCCCGAGACAATGCAACCGCCGCACGGCGAACTTCTGTGAAGGTCCAACGCGGCTCGATGCGAACATAGATGTGCATACCGCGTGAGCCACTGGTCTTTGGCCAGCCCTGTAAACCTGCCTCTTGCAAGAATGCCTGCACCTCAAGCGCAACTCGACATACATCATCCCAGCGAACCCCAGGAACCGGATCAAGGTCAATTCGCAATTCGTCCGGATGTTCCAGATCGTCGGCACGAACAGGATGAGGATGGAGTTCGATGCAACCGAGATTGACGATCCATGCCAAGCCCGGCGCATCGTCAACCACTATTTCTTCCGCGGTGCGGCCCGGATGGAAACGACAGCGTCACAGTTCGCAGCCAGGGCGGACGCTGCTCCGGCGCACGTTTCTGGTAAAACGCTGGCTGCTCGGCGCCATTTACAAATCGCTTTAGAACAATGGGCCGATCCTGGATTGATGTCAGAGCGCCAGAAGCAACCGAGAGGTAATACTTCACAAGGTCGAGCTTGGTAAGCCGTACCTTCTCTGAGAAATACAGCTTGTCCGGATGCGTTATTCGAACTTCCCGGCCTCCGACCGCGAGAACCTCGCTGGCTTCCTGCTTACCCATGCATCTAGGCTACCATTCATGCGCGGCAATACCGTAGGTGCAGAGCAATGGCGAAGGGCCCTCCGGAATGGGTGTCGCTGCCATGACCGTTAAGGCAACCTGTTTCATACTTGCTATCTTTTGATCAATATTGAACTCACCAGAATATCGCCCTGTACTATGATATTAAGATGCTAGGCGAAGGCACCGACTCTGTATTCGTTTAGTGGTCAAACTGAACGGATCCCATGCCCACCACCCGCCTATATTTCGAATGTCCGCATTGCCACATGCAGTACCTCTTGAAAAAGGGGGCGATGTACTACAGCAACGGAGCCTACATTGAAAATGTTGCAGGCGCCCCCGAATGGCAAAGATTGCTTTGCCCCTGCCGCCCAGGAATGCCCCATAAATTCAAACTGAGTGAAACGACGCGACTACAGATATTTTCGGACGATGAACACGAGCAAACCCACTTCTCGCCAAGAAAGAATAAGGTAAGCTCGGCATCTCAAAACGATTGACCTGGCCCGAAAATGAAGGCCGCACGATCATGCGTAAGCGCAAATTAACGCCTGTTCCCCTAGAGCATGCGCCTCACGACGAAGGTTGGCTGAATCTCGATCGTCTCGCAGTGGTCGGTCACATCGGAAGACAAGGATTATCCGGTGGAGTCTGCGCTAGTGGGAGCAGAAGGGCGGGGCTGGCGAGCTGCAGACTTTCTTGGCCACCGTCAGGCTGCCTTTTGATTAAGGCTGGAGTCGCTGGTACCAAGCAGGTTCTTCCTGAGTTCCTCCATCTGTATGGCGGCGTCTTTTATTAGCTCGATGTATTCGTTTCCTCGTCGTGGAAGAAAAGACCCATATTCGTCCAGCAAGAACCGGGCGTTCTCCTCAATGGCCATGAGGTGCGATTTCGCTGGATCGCCAAGAGCGGATTTAAGCCTTTCAAGTTCAGAAGTCCGTTGGGACAGCGCCGCTCTTGCCTCCGTACGTTCTTGTTCCAGCCTGCGCTCGTGGTAGCGGATAAACAAAAAGAGGCAGAACGTCAGCACTAGCAAGCAAGCGTTGGCAAGAATGGTTTCAGAAAATGCCTTTTTTAGGATGGCACGCCGTTCTTCCTCGAATCGCGCGAATCTTTCCGTTTCGGTAGAAAAAAGCGAGGCCACGAGGACACGAATGCGATCCATCTGCTGCTCACCTTCGTTCGTATTCACCAAGACGAAGGCGCGATGGCGATATCCTTGTTGTCGCAAGGTGATGGTGCGATCCATTTCAGCCTGTTTTGATGCGGCCAAGGACTCAAGTTGTGTCTCTAATGCTTTTTCAGAATCCGTACGTCTAGCGAGTACAGAGCGGAGGTCAGCGAAGTGGGTTCCAATTCTGCCTTTCGCCTCCGTATAAGGTTTCAAATAAGCAGTGTCTTCAGTTAAGAGGTATCCACGCTGGCCCGTTTCCATATCCGTTAAGTCTTGTAGAACGGCCGCGACAGTGATGTTCGAGTCGGAGCTTTCCTGGGTAACCACCTGGCTTCCCTGAATTCGCTCCAAATGCCTGAATGCGACATACGAATTCACAGCCATGAACACTAGTAACGCAGGCGCTGCGATTTGGATTACAGATTTCCGAATCATTGAATTGGTGCCATCCTTTATGTAGCGGGGAATCTGTATCGTAGCGCAATCGACCCAGAAAAGTGCGGTCAATCAGGGGATGCCGTTGAAGGTGGCCACCGAGAAAGAGGTCTGATAGAAAGGGTTGACTTGTGCGTCTAGGGCGAAGGCGACTCGCTGACAACAGTGGGGGAAACTTCAGTTTTCTTGAAGCTTACGGTCGAATTTGTGATTAGCGGCTTGGCCCAGAATCCGACGCTCAAAACGCATGCGAACGTCAGATACAGAAACGAAACTCCAGCCCGCAGACCGAAATGATCGCCGATCCGTCCAATGATCACGGGCACTACGGCCCCACCCATAATTCCGGTGCTCAAAATTCCGGCAAATGAACCGTGGTGCTCGGAAACGGAATTGAGCGCCAGCGAAACCAGAATCGGCCACATTACGGAAGCGAAAAGTCCAATCGCCGGGAAAGCCAAGATGGATACATTTGCCGGGCCGAACAGAGCTGCCGTGAGGCATAGAAGTGCTCCCACGCAGGTCCCAATCAAAACGTACCGGCTATCGAAGATTTTAAGCAGCAACATGCCGATGAAGCATCCTGCTGTGAGCAGACCCCAAAACCACGAAACCGCGGCTGCGCCTGTGGTGTGCGGATCATAGCCGTGATATTTCGACAGGAATTCAGAAATCCAATTCGCGGTGCCCTGTTCGGATCCCACATAGGCGAATACGCAAAAAAAGAAAGCCCAGACCATGGGCTTGCGAAAGAGGCTGCCATAGGTTTTCAGAGATCCGGCTTGCTCATCAGCGGTGAGCTCCACTGCAGGAAAGCGGCTGACCGAAAGAAGCGCCACCATCGCCAGAGTGAATACGGCGAAGATCCAGTACATGGAAGCCCAGGGCAAAGCTGGAGGGGTGATCTTCCCCAGAATCTGTAACAATGCATTCCCGCTGGCATGCCCTTCGCCCAGGTTCAGCACCAGGTAGGAGTACATGTATGGACTGAGAAAAGAGGCGCTGCCGAAGACGAGCTGAGCAAAAGCGGAATTGAAGGCAAAGTTTTCTTCCCCTCCGGCCACCCGCAGCAGGGGGTTGATCGCAGTTTGCAAGGTGGCCATTGCCGATCCCATTACAAACAGAGAAACTACCGCTACCTGATAGCTGGGGTGAAAGGCAAAACTCAGTGATCCAGCGGTGCCCACCAGGAAGGCGACGATCATTACTGGCTTTTCGCCAAAGCGTTCAACCAAGAAGCCGGCTGGAATCGACATCACTCCATAAGCGATAAAAAAGGAGAATGGCAGAAAGGCCGCGGCGGCGAGGCTCACGCGGAAACTGCTGATGATGTCCGGCACGATGGGGCCGAGGATATTGGTAAGCAACGACATCACGAAAAAAGTCAGAAACACGAGTGCCACCATGTAGCGGTTTCTCGGCATGGAGCGTGATGTCATCGGCGTCCCTATTCCTTCGTTGTAACTTTTGAGGCAAGTTCAAAACGGCCTGCTTCGCGTCCCGCTTGCGCAGCCAATGCCAGGGTCACCATCTGCACGGGTATGATTTCTAGTATGGGAAGAATTTGGCGCGGCGCTGACGGCAAGAGGCAAGATGATGAGGTGGCGCCTTCGCCGATCAACTCTGTGGGCCCGCCTTTTTCGCGAATATCCTCGAAAAGACTGCGATTGAGCTGCCGTGTTTTTTCTTCGCCGGCAAAAACCAGGACAAACGTTTCGTCGCTGAGCATCTCCAGGGGACCGTGCCGAAATGCGGCGCTGCTCATGCCTTCTGCGTGAAAATGATCGGACTCTTTCACGGTAAGAGCTCCGGTCCCAACTGCCGCAAGCGAGGAACCACGGCCCACCAAAAACAGATGTCGAGTGCTGGCAAGCATCTGCGACAACTCGCGTACATGTTGTTTCCAATGAGCTAGATAGTCACGGACTGCCGGGCTGGCATGCTCGAGCTCGTGGTGCGTGCGCTGCAGATCACGATCGCAGAATACGTCCCCAAGCCACTGTAACGTCATCAGGCCGGTGACGTAGGTTTTGCATGAAACCGAGAATTCTTCTCCTGCGCGGCTCAAAATCGTGACGTTGGCGCGCTCTGCCAAAGGGCTGTCCGCAGTATTGGTTATCGCAATCAAGCAAGACTTGCCGTGATTCATCTCCAGCAGACGGACAACCTCAGCGCTCTGTCCGGATTGAGAAACCGCGATGATCAAGTTACTGCTGTCAAGGAGTCGGCTCTGGTAGTGGAGAAGTTCTGACGTTTCCACCAGGATGGCCGTTAGGCCCTGATTGATCAGTTCGATGTTGAGCGGATGGAGTGCATGGAAGGAAGAGCCCATGCCGGTGAGAACAACGGTCTTGAATTTGCCTCGCTGCAGTTCGGCCGCGAGCTGGCGCAGCTCTTTTGAAATCTTCAATCCGGCAAGTGTCTCTTCAAGCGCGCGAGGCTGGTCGAGAATATCGCGAAGGTATGCGCCTTCGACTACAGATAAATCAGCTCGCACGGGTATCGCCCTCCGAGCCGAAGCGGTGATACCAGACTCTTCCGGCTCCGATCAAGTTAGAGTCATCTCCCAGCGAAGCCAAAACAAGTTCCGTCCTATCGAACGGCACCAAGCGGCAACTGGACAAGATAACTTTGCGGATCTCTTCCAGAAAGAGAACAGCGCTTTTCATCACGCTGCCGCCCAGAACAATAACTTCGGGCACGAACATCGTCACAAGGTTGGCCAGGCCGAGACCGAGATAGCGGCCTTCGTTCTGGACAGCCTGGTTCGCCCAATGGTCTCCTTGTTGCGCCAGTTCGCAAATTTTCTTGGCAGTCATGCCGATCCGGTGGGGATAGTGGGGCGGCGCATTTTGCTCAAGCCATGTGACCATGGCAGGTCCTGCCGCCAGAGATTCCCAACACCCTCGAAAGCCGCACACACAAGCGGGACCGGAGGGATCGATGAGGTGGTGTCCGATCTCGGGATGCGACTGATCCACGCCGCGGTAAAGTTGGCCATCGAACAGCAGGCCCGTTCCGATTCCGGTTCCAATCGTTACGTAGATCAGTTTTTTTCTGTTCCGTCCCGCACCCCAACCTGCTTCGCCTAACGCCGCAGCATCGGCATCGTTCTCGATCGCCACATTCACTTGAAATCTGTCGCTCAGATCCCTGACCGGGTTTTCTCCTTTCCACGCGGGAAAGAAGTTGACGTCGCCAAACTCGCCAGTGAGCGGATATACGGGACCGGTTGAGCCGATTCCGATACCAGAGATTTGCGTCTGCGCCGTTTGAGCGGTTGCTTGGAGCATGTCGATGATGTGCCGCAACGCCTCTGCATAGCCACGCTCGGGAGCGGTGGGGCACTGCGTGCGCGCCACTACCCTGCCTTCGGGATCAATCATTCCGACGGCTATCTTGGTCCCGCCAATATCCACCGCTGCGATCAATGTGTCTCCTCTTCCCTTCTGAGTCTCTCAACTATTTCCATTCGAAAACCGCACCTTCGTAAGGCGCTATATCAATTTTGAATGTCGCGCCAGTGACCTGGATTGGCGTTGCACCTTGGGAAGTAATTCTCATGACGGAATGTAACGCCGAAGCGGCCGTGATGGTCACATTCTGCGGAGAAGAACCGTGATTCGTCACCACGATGTACCCGCGACTTCCGCCAGTCAGCCCGCAGACTTCAACCGATGGCTGATCGCTGCGGAATCGTGGCTTAAGTCCTGACCATTCACCAAAGGACTCATAGATTCGTTGCGTGTTCTCCGGCTTGTCGAAGGCCGCAGGCAGGTTCGCGAGATAATTTTCAAGAGGATACGCGCTCAGCAAGGTTTTCCCAGAACCCAGAGTATTTGCGACGAGCGCCGGTTTGTTATCCTGATCCACCGCGATCACCGTGCCGCCCTTAACCTCAAGAATCGCTCCCCAGGAACGTGGCGCGGGGGAAGGAACTGCGTAATGAAATGTCTCGCCGACTTTCAGATCACCGAACGGAGCTACAATCTTGAGCGTGACGTCATCTTTCGGATTCGCATCCACCATCCTTGCCCCGAACAAGGACTCCATCTCGGGGATGGCGGCGTCAGCGGCCACCGATGCATAGAGCACGCCGCCTCGGGTCACGTACCGCTTCGCTTTCTCCCAGAAATCTGAGTGCACATGAACCAGGAAGCTTTCGGTGCTGGTCAGTGGCGAAGGCATCAGCAACATGGGAAGCTTCGTCCAATCGTCATATTCGCGGGGAAAATCCGCCTTGATTCCGGCTCGCCGCGCCAGCACAAACGACGACAACCAAGAACCAGTAATCCACAAATTTTCTTCATTGAAATTAGGCTGGGATTGCCCTACTACGTTGGCGCCTTCATTGGTCGACGTGTAGGGAACGACCTCCGGACCAGTTAATCCGAAGTGCGAAAAATCACCGTGCGGCTTTGACCATTCATATGGAACGATGATTCCAGCATCGGCTGGAGACGGCTCGATGCCTGTGAGATCCAGACGCGCGACAATATCCTCGAACTCTTTAAACATCTTCGCGGACGGCCGGTCTTTGCCGTCCCAGGTGGTCAGGCCGAATTGAGTCTCGTGCGGTGCACGAAGATAAGGAACTTTATGAAACTGCTCCGGCGCTGCATCGGTATAACACCAAAGCAGAAAGCCGTTGGCTCCTGTTCCCAACCCGGAATAGAGACTCGCACGTAGAAACTTCGCGATCTGGTCAGGATCGTATTGAGCTGACGATGCGCCAATTTCCTGCACCATCGCCGGATGCCCCGCGCCACTCGACAAGGCTGTCTCGAAAGCTGATCCGTAAGTCCCGCGTTCGGAGAGCATGGCATCGGGAAAGAGTTTAGGCGCATAAATCGAGTAAGGATGAACGCTGAAAAAATCTGCTTCTTCGCGAAGGTTGTCGGGGCGGAACGGACCACGGCCAACATCTTCCATGCTGGTCCCGACGACGATGGGATGAAGCGTGTCGAAGCGGCGAATGGACCAGGTGAGCAGACGAGTCCAGTTAATGGCCATCGCATCCGTGGTGCTCTCTGGCACGATCCAGAAGGGAGGCTCATCCGTGAGATCCCACGCCAGTATTGCCGTTTCTTTTCCGTACCGCCGCGCTAATTCGCCGACGTGATCGGTTTCAATCCGCAGGAGGTCTGGATCTGAATGAGGGTGACGGCCCTGGCGATAGGGGACATCCCAATACGCCTCGCCCACCTCTCCGCCAATCAAGAGGCTGGGATGAAGATAAATCTGGTAACGATGAGCGAGGCTGATCAGGAAGTCGATGGCGCGAAACGCTTCGGGATTGTAGTCACCGGGACGAGGCTCGATCCATGCCCAGACGAAGTCCAAACGAATTGTGTTGAATCCCAACTCGTGCATGTGCGCGAAATCAGCTTCGATTGCTTTCGGATCCCACTGCGTAGGCCATTGCATGGCAGCCTTGGCAGGCACCCAATTCGCGCCCACAGGAATGAAACGCTTACCGTCGCGAATAAAATATTGACCATCGAGATGGACGGCGGGCAAGCGGTTCGCCGAATCGGGAGGAGCTCCATTATTGGACTTGGACTGCGGAATGGCATTGTCGCCGGCAAAAATCAGACCCGAGAAACTTGCGAAAAAAACCGCCAGCACTCCAATCCAAAACCTCCGAATTATTTTGAACTGCATTCTTTCGTTCCTTCCCAAATTCCTAGCCGCAGAGTTCACCCGCATGTCGGGTATTGTCTCGGGCGCACGGCCGAATCCTAAAATGAAATATTGGCCGAGACCTGGATCTGCCTGGATTCATGCAGGGTGCTCGTAATCTGCCCGGCCGTCGGTGTGTCGACCAGGTTGTTGGGCAACGCAAATTGGGGCGTGTTGAAGAGATTGAAAATTTCGCCTCGCAACTGGAGTTGGCCCCTCTCCTTTATCTTGAAATCTTTGAAAATGGAGAAGTCGGTATTGTAAAACGCGGGACTGCGAAGGCTACCGCGAGTGGCATTTCCAAACATTGTCGCAAATGTCTGGCCGGGAGCGAGGGCGGGAAAGGCGAAGGCGGCTGGGTTGTACCAACAGTTGAGGTTCTGGTGAGTCGATTGCGCGCAGCCCTGCGTGGGACCTCCGTTGTTCCCGCCATCGAAGCCTACACCAGCATTAGAGAAGTCGTACGGATTGCCGACAAGATCCGGCCGCGGACCTCCCGAACCAGTATTGGTTGGATCGAACGACAGATACGGTGTAAAGGCCTGCCCTGAGTACAGCGAAATGATTCCGTTCAACTGCCAGCCGCCGATCAGCAAGCCGAGAGGTCCGGAGATCTGGAGATAACGGTGACCGGGGCCGAAAGGAAGTTCGTAGGACCATGCTGACGTAAACTGATGACGAAAGTCGGGAGTGACGTTTCCGCGCTCGGCATTCAGGTTATACGTATTCTGCGGCTCGCCGTCTGAGTTAGGCGTCTCACTTTCCGTTGCCTGTCCGATGGTGTGCTGGTAGGTGTAGCTATTGAGCATGCTCCAACCTTTCGAGGAGCGCTTTTCAAAACGTACTTGTAGTCCGTGATTGATCAGGCTGATGTCGTGGCCCTCGGTGCGAATGGCGGCGATGTTGGGAACGGTTGAGTCGTAGGGGCGTCCTTCATTTCCCGTGGGGCCGGAGAAGTTCGAATCGAGCGGCTGTGTTGCCTGGTTGAGATTTCTTAAGTAAGTCAGATGAACGCCACGGGTGCCTTCGTATCCGACTTGGAGCACCAAATCCTTCATGAGTTGACGCTCGATGTTCAAATTCCACTCCTCAATATAGGTCGTGGGATTGTGGAAGTAGGCCGCGCTGGCACGGCCGGTAGGGTTCGTGATGCTCGAGAAGATAATCGGAGGCGGTCCTTGAGAGAGAATCATCACGGGGGTCAGCGAGCTCGTAGAAGCGGTAAATGACTGGCTGCCGTAGACACCTGGCAAATCGTTGTAGGCCAATTCGGTATCGTTCTGGTCTGCTTGCAGATCGTAAAAGATCCCATATCCACCGCGCACTGCGGTCTTATTGTCCGTGCCTAAAGAATATGCAAAGCCAATACGTGGGGAAAAATTCTTCCAGTTGGTCTGTACATCGCCCGAGCGACTCGTTCCGGGAGTAACCCCTGGGGCTACGAACAGTCCTGTCTGAAAATCGAAGTTGGCCAATCGATTGCGGTCCTCGACCATGGGCGTGTACAGGTCATAACGCAAGCCGAGGTTGAGGGTGAGATTCGAAGAAACACGGTAGTCGTCCATCAAATACGCGCCCAACTCCCACCATCGCATTCCGTAGGTTCCGGTTTGCGTGTCACGGAAGAGACTCTGGGTGTATCCGATCAGAAAGTCGGCGAGGGGAACATTGGTGAATTGCCCGGTATAAAAGAAATCTCCATGGGGATTTTGAACCTGAAAGAAACCGTGCTCGCGACGTCGCAGGTCGCCGCCCATCTTGAGCGAGTGCTGGCCGTGAATGTAGGTGAAGGCATCGAGAACCTGATAGTTATCTTCATGAAGAGTCTCAGGGAAATAATCGCCATTTCCTAAATTATTCAAGCCGCTGATCTGGATGTTCGGCAATCCGCCGGTAATCGGATTGTTGGAATCATTGATCCCCGGAATTCCTAACTGTGCGGCGAGTTGCTGTCCTTCAAAAAAAGGCACGGCATCGACCACGTAACGGGTGTAGCCCACTTTCACCTCGTTGACCTTGGAATCTGAAAAAGCGTGCACATCGCTGAGCCCAGCCAACAGCGCTTTGTTGTTGATGTTGCCTGTAAAAGATCCGCCGCCGGCGATTCCGGGAAATGGATCCGGCTTGTCATCCTGGACGTTGCCGTAACTGAAAATGCCGAAAAAACTATTCTTTGAATTGACCTGGTGATCGATGCGCACGTCGAACGAATCCTGATTGTTGCGGTCGACCGGATTGTATAGAAACAAATTGCCAAGGCTCGCTGAAACATTCGGCTGAGGAAATAGCGCGACGGTCTTGAGCGCGGCGGGGTCGAGACAAGCCTGACCGATAGCGCTAAATCCGGTGCTTGTGCAAGGCGCGATTACGTTCGGCTGCGATCCGTTGCCCATGAACGGAGTGCTCGTCACCGGGTCGACGATGATTGTGGAGTTTGCCGGGTTTGCGGGATCTAAGAGATCGGAAAAGTTTCCTCCAACTTCGGAGGGAGCAGGCACGGGGGAGAGATAAGTGTCGGAGGTACGGATTCGCCTTCCTTGATAGTCGACGAAAAAGAAAGTTCGATCATGAAGGATGGGACCGCCAAGCGACCCTCCGAACTCGTTGCGCTTGAACGGTGGGATGGGACGGGTGGGGTCGTCGAAATAGTTCTTGGCATCCATGAAGGAATTACGCAAAAATTCGAAGGCGCTGCCATGAAAGCGGTTCGTGCCTGACTTGGTCGCTACGTTGATGACCGCGCCACCTTTTCCGATATCCGCGCTGAAGTTGCTGGTTTGAACCTTGAATTCCTGGATGGCGTCGACGGGAGGTTCAATCAGCTCGAAGCCAATCTGTTGCTCATTATTGTCAAATCCGTCTAGCAGGTAATTATTGTTCGTTGCCCACAGTCCATTCGCTTGAATCGAGCCGTTACCACGTTCATCCTCCGGAATGTTGCCTTGCTGTACATTTCCCGAACTGCCAGTACTGGCCGGTCCCATGTTTACTCCAGGACTCAAGTAGGCCAGCTGAACGAAGTCTCGCCCATTGAGCGGAAGTTGGTGCACGCGGCTTTCATCGATCACTTGCCCGACCGATGACGTTTGCGATTCCACCAGTGGCTCAGCGGCAGTCACGATCATCTGTTCCTGCACAGAGCCGACGACCAGTGAAAAATCAACTCGCACCACTTGATTGATATCGAGTTTGAAAGCCCGCTCGACGGCAGTCTTGAACCCCGCCTGCTCTGCCTTCACGGTGTACGTTCCAGGTTTTAGTTCCGTGACAACGAATTCTCCGGAGCTATTCGTCGCAACCTTGGTTTCAGCGTTCGTCTCAGTTTCCGTAACTGTAACTGTGGCGTGCGAGACGATCGCCCCAGACGCGTCCTTGACGGTGCCGACGATCTTGCCTGACTCGACCTGGGCACAAACCACCGATGCGCATAACAACCAAGTGGCGGCGATCGCAAGGTAAGAGTTCGTTGAACGACGTATGTGAAATGTATTTGGGGTTCTGGGACAGATGCGAGTGCGGGTCATAGCAAGGTCTCCCATAAAAACTGTATATGAACCGCATATGCATACACGATGTCAATGCGAATCTTTGTCTTCTAGCATATTGATCACGGAACATTACCGATAAAACTCTACTTTTCATGCGATTACCCACGATTATCACTCCGAGCCCTGCTCAATATTCGATTTAGTTTGAGAACCGATAGCTACGTTGTATACTACGTTTCAAATTGTTGGGAGGAATTCTGTCAGACGCTAGCGAGACATCTTCTTTCATCACGATCGACCGGCTCGATCTCTTGATCGACCACAACAGTTTCGTGCCTTACTACGTGCAGATTGTCGATCACGTGCGCGAGTTGATCAAGAAGAACAAGCTGAGAGAAGGCCAGACCTTCTGTTCGGAGGGCGAAATTGCTCAGGCGCTGAAGATCAGCAAAATGCCGGTCCGCCAGGCATTTCAAAAGCTGCGCTCCGAAGGCCTATTGGTGATCGCCAAAGGTAAACGGCCCGTGGTTGGCTCAGGGCGCGTTCCTTGGAATTTTCAACAACTGCGTGGCTTCAGCGAGGAGATGCGACGGCGAGGACTGAACCCATCTGCGCGATTGCTCAGCATCGGTCTTGAGGATCCTGATCTTGAAGTGGCTCAGGCGTTGAAGCTCACCCCAGGCGAGCGAGTATACCGGGCGAGGCGGCTGCGCTCCGTTGATGGAGAGCCGGTGGCGGTCGTAACCAGTTATCTCCCGGCTCGGATTTTCGCCGGCATCGACAAACAAGATCTCGAGAATCAATCTCTCTATTCGATTTTTGAGCAGAAATATAAGCGCAAACTGCAGTGCGCGGAAGAAGTAATCGGCGCGGTGGTGGCGGGACAGGAAGAGGCTGAAATCCTTCAAACTTCCATTGGCCATGCGCTTCTTATGATCCGGGAGACTACCTACGACGCTCAAAATGTAGCGATTGAATATAGCCTCTCGTTGTTGCGCGGCGACCGCTACACGGCTTCTGTAATCTCCGTTCGCAAACCTGACGTGACGATGGGGAAGCCCGTGTTGCGTTAAGAAAGAAAGGGCCAGGTTTTAAGAGCTGGCCCTTCCACGCGGCTACGGCTGACTCTGCATATCGGTGTTGATCACTTCCCAAACGGAACCGGGACTCGAGTTGTAGGGCACTGCTGTGTCACCCCACTCCCAGAAGAAAACGCCGCTTACCCAGTTAGTCGAGAAGGGCAGCGGGTAAGGGTCCATTCCGTAACCCTGGTTGAGCAACGTGGTTAAAGTAGATCCTGTCAGCTTCTTTGTACTGTAGCCCCATTCCCCGAATCCAATTTTTGCGTTGGGAAAGAGATTTTGTACTTGCGAGAAGAAAGTACCCCAAGCTGCTGCGCTTGGATCGGTGCCGCTGCTACAGTCCTGGTGATAGTAGCTGACCAGGACATAATCCATGCCGTTCCTCATGTTGAGCGGAACATTGGCCTCAGTCCAGGTGATCGGGTCGAATTTAGCGGGACTATCGCAGCCTGAACCAGCGCCCGGATAATATAGCGTCAACTCCGCCAGCTTGCCTGCATTTTTGACGATGGTGTAGGCGTTGATCATGTCGGTGACTACGTCGGCATCCGTGGTGGTTGGGACCGTCCACGGGCAGCTGATATTTGATTTGCCTGCGTCCTGGCTGTCGAGCCAGTTGCCGTTGATTTCGTTACCGACCTCCCACAGGTCGATATACGACCCAAGCGTAGAAACATAATCATTCCAACGGGACTGAGTGGTGGCCACTGTAAAGCAACCCTGGTAACTGGAATCCAGGACTTCCCCAAGAAGAAACGGAGGGCGAGATTGTGACTTGAGAGTTTCCATCGCAGTGGTATATGTACTCGCGGCAGCGGGAGAGGAACAACTGCCACCGTCCCCCACACCGCAAAGTGTCAGTGTGAGCCGGACGGTAGGCTGGTCCGTCAGATTATTCAGCGAAGTGAGCAACTCGTTCAAGTAACTCGTGCTCCGGATGTCTTGCGTCTTGCCGGAAAAACTAAAGTCAGCGACGGTTACTCCATGGATCGGCAATGGAATCCAGGGAGGAGTTGCCCCAATCGATGCGTATGGTGAGATGACTGCGACATCCACCGACGCCGATATGGCGGTATTCGCTTGTGAGATCGCCGTGACGATTACGGGCCCGGAACTAGGCGGTGCAGCGGGAGCGGTATATAAACCAGAGGTCGATATCATGCCCACGGTTGAGTTCCCGCCGTTCACGCCATTCACTTGCCAGGTCACCGCTGTATTCGAGTTTCCCGAGACAATCGCTTCAAACTGCTGAGTTTTATTCGTCGAGACAGTGGCGCCAGTGGGTGAAATCCATACATTTAGCGCGCCTGAAGTGACAACGATATTGGTAGAAGACGAACTGGTATTGCTGGCTTTGGAATAAGCGGTGAGCGTTACGGTGGCAGGGCTGGGTACTGTGGACGGAGCCACGTAGGTAACCGAGAATGCGCCGACGTTGGTTAACGTACCGCACGTGGAACCCGTACAACCGGGCGCGCTTTCAGTGGTTCCATCCCCTGTGAGAATCCAGGTCACACCCTCGTTCTTAGAATCATTGAGGACAGTCGCGCTTACGTTCTGAGATCCGCCCGTGGCCACCGACGCGACTCCGGGCGTTACGGAGACAGATATAGCTTGCGCGGACGCGAAGTTGGAAAAACAGGCGGAGATGAGCAGGCACGCCAACCGGCGTGAAAGCTTTCCCAAATCAAGCTGGCATTTGTGGGTCTCTTCTGAGCGATTAGGTACATTCATGTTTTTCTCCTCAGGCCACGTCCGACCATCATCTCGCAGCGCGGCCTTTTCCCGTGCATGAAAGCTCCTTATGCAGCGATGGTGTCAAGGAAAATCTGCGAGGCACTCAGAGCACTTGTAGACTTATCATCGGTGCGAGAAGAGCTACCGACTTCTATTCAATGACTTAGTTAGCGGCAACCGCGGGAGTAGATTTTTATAGATTGCGCGACGTAACTTCTCATAGCGTCATTGCATACAACGTAGGTAGCTTTCAGGTTCTGAGCTATAACATGGCGCGCCGCAGCGCTGAATGGAAAAATAGGTCATTTACTCCTGCCCTCGATTAATTGCTCTCAGCGAGACTCCCGCCTGGCGCAAGGTTCGGGCTACCGCTGCCGCAATCTCAGGCGCTCCTGGAGTGTCCCCGTGGATGCATATAGTCTGCGCCTTTACGGGGATCTCGCTTCCGTCCCGAGCGGTCACGGAGCCTCGGCTCACAATACTCAAGGCTTGTAGGCCTGCTTCGTCCGGATCGCGAATCAACGCGTCTTGAAACCTGCGAGAGCGCAGGGTTCCATCCAGTTCGTAGCGGCGGTCGGCAAATGCTTCGGCAGCCACCATGAAGCCCGCTTCATGGAATACCTCGAGCATGGAGGACCCTGCCAGACCCACCAGAACCACATCCCGGTTCCAGCGGGCGACGCCATTGGCAGTCGCTTTCGCTAACTCGGGATTGTGCGCCGCCTGATTGTAAAGAGCGCCGTGCGGCTTCACATGCACGACGTGTGTCCCGCAGGAGGCGGCCACAGCGGCAACGGTCGTGACCTGTTCGAATATAAATTCTGCTACTGCTTGTGCATTCATCTTGAGCTCGACCCTGCCGAAGTTCGAACGATCGGGGTAACCGGGGTGTGCGCCAATCGAAAGATTCCAGCGAAGCGCTTGCTCAATGGTCGCTTTCATCATTTGCTCGTCGCCGGCATGACCTCCGCAAGCGACGTTGATGGACGTTAGAGATGACATCAGAGCTTCCTGCGTACCGTCTCTGACGGCTTCGGGCAGTTCGCCCATATCGCAATTCAGGTCAATCTGCTTCATTCCGCAATCAACTCCTTTGAGGCCAGCAGAGCTTCCTGCTCGCTCAGCGAACGCCGGGCCGCCTCCCATCCAATTCGTTCAAATCGAATTTCATCCCGTGGGCGAAGCTGCCCAAGGCTGGGAAGGTCAGCGGAGATCACATTGGCGATCTTGGGATAGCCTCCGGTAGTCTGCTGCTCCACAAACAGGATGATCGGCGAACCTCCTTCAGGCACCTGAACGGCGCCGAGCGAGACGCCCTCGGTAATCATCTTCCCACCCAAACTTGCCGCAACGAGCGGACCCTCCAGGCGAATCCCCATGCGATTCGATTCCTCAGCTACCCGATAGGAACCGCTGTAGAACGCTTGCTTCGACGATTCTGAAAACCAATGCGCCTGCGGCCCCGGCGTAAGGCGCAGCACCTTCCTTGGAGCCAGATACTCCCGGGCTTGCTCGGTCAGCTTTCGCTTCCGAAAAACCCTGGCTTCGGGGCCGACGGCGAGCACATCCCCTTTGCGAAGCGCTCTGCCCTTGAAACCGCCTGTCCCGCTCAAGATGTGAGTGGATGCGCTGCCCAGAAATGGCTCGACCGAAATTCCACCCTGCACACACAAATAACAACGCGCTCCGGAGCGCGTGTGCCCAAGTCGCAACGTCTGTCCCGGAGCGACCTCAAATGATGTCCACAATTCCACAGGGACACCGTCCAGATTAGCTGCAAAATCAGATCCGGTTACAGCCAACACGGCGCCCTGGGGGAACGAAAATGTTCCGCCTAATAACGTCATCTCCAAAGCAGCCAATCCTTCGGCGTTTCCAATCAGTCGGTTTCCCACACGCAGAGAAATTGGATCAGCTGCACCAGACGGTGAGACGCCCATTGGTCCGAATCCGTCTCGTCCTAAATCTTGTACCGTCGTCAACAATCCGGGCGCTTGTACGACAATCTGCGTCATGCTCGCCCCAGCGCCGCGAACCTATCTGGGGAAACCGGTGTAAAACGCACTCGGTCCCCGATCGACAACAGGCTCATCGCATTTCGTTCAGGTCGGAAAATCTGCATCGGTGTGCGTCCCAGCACCCTCCAGCCACCGGGCGTGGCAAATGGATAAATCGCCGTCTGGGTGTCCGCAATACCTACGCTGCCGGCCGGAACTCTTGGCCGCGGCGTTGGCAAACGCGGGGTTACAAGAGACTCCGGTATTTCGCCCATATACGCAAAGCCGGGCACAAAGCCGAGGAAATAAACGTGGTAGGTCACGGAAGCATGAAGTTCGATAACGTGTTCGGGCTTCATATCATGAATAGCTGCAACATCGTTCAAGTCCGGACCGTACTCTCCGCCATAGCACACGGGGATTTCTATCTGGCGCGGCTCGGGAAGAATCACGTTTTCAAGCCGCTCTAGATAGGTTTGCAAAATCACTTCCAGATCTTTGTGCCCGATTTTCAGCGGGTCGAACTTGATCAGCAACGAGCAATAGGCAGGATGAAGGTTACGTACGTTCGCAATAGGTTCCGAAACGAGCAGCCGCAACAATTGCGTGACTCGCTGATGGGCCTCGAGCGAGATCCGCTGGCCAAACGAAATTAGCAACGATTGGTCGCTCGCGGGTTGGAATCGCACTTCACTCATGCACGCACTTCCCTGCCCTTGGTTTCCGGCAGAAACAAGGTTGCAAGGATCATGATCACATAATCACTGACACGAAGAAGGCAAGAGCATGGCCGAGCCCGACGAAGGTGGCGATGAGCATGTCTCGTTTGGAAAGGGAGTTGCCTGATCCACGCATTCTGCGGCACGTTAAGCCTCGACTCCACTATCGTCGAGTCGGGCACTACACTTTTCATTGCTCTTTTTACCCAAGATGGCTCGGGAAGAATGCATTTTGTGATCTCACGCTAGCGGAATGATCTTTTGGACGCTCGGCTTCCGTTGCCTCAAGTCACATCGTATCTCGCCAACCTTTCCGGATAACCTTGCTCTTTGTTTCCGTACAATAAATTCATTGGGTTGGTCAGTTGCCTTAGTCTTCGTGAGGATTGCAGATGAATCGCAGGGCATGTGTGATCGGTGCGGGGCCGAACGGGTTGGCGGCGGCGATCGTACTGGCGCAGGCTGGAATCAAGACAAGTGTGATCGAAGCTGAGTCGACGGCCGGCGGAGCAGCGCGCACGATGGAATTGACTCTGCCGGGGTTCCGACACGACTTCGGTTCAGCAATTTATCCTCTCGGAGCTGGGTCGCCTTTTTTTTCCTCGCTGCCTTTAGGCGATCACGGGCTGGAATGGATTCATTCGCCCGCACCTCTGGCACACCCTCTCGATGATGGCACAGCCGTAATGTTGGAGCGAGACTTGAAAGCGGCCGAAACGTCGCTGGGTGTCGACGGAGCGGCGTGGGATGATCTCATGCGCCCGCTCGTAGAACGATGGACAGAGTTTGCTCCCGAAGTATTGCGGCCTCTTCCGTTCATTCCCAGGCATCCGTGGCTGATGGCGCGGTTTGGGATGGTAGCGTTGCAGTCGGCTCGCGCTGTGGCCGAGCGGTTTCGCGATGCACGAACGCGTGCACTGTTTGCGGGATTGGCCGCTCACTCCTTTCTCAGCCTGGACGAGCCGTTGAGCGCTGCGTTCGCGATCCTGATGGCGGTGCCGGCCCATGCGGTGGGTTGGCCGATTCCTCGCGGCGGCGCGCAAGCGATCACTGACGCTCTTTGCAGAGTGCTCTCGACTTTCGGAGGCACGATGCAAACTTCATCGAGAGTCGACAACTTGTCTGACTTGGAGAATTATGACTTGGTGCTTTGTGACCTGACTCCGCGGCAACTCCTCAAGGTTGGAAGAGAAAGATTCACTGAGAGCTACCAAAGCCTGTTGAAACGATACCGCTATGGCGCCGCAGCATTCAAAGTGGATTACGCGTTGAGCGCACCGATTCCGTGGAAGGCGCCTGATTGCATGCGTGCGGCTACGGTGCACCTGGGGGGAACTTTCGAGGAAATTGCCGAGGCAGAAAAGACGGTGCGGATGGGACGGAACGCCGATCGTCCGTTTGTATTGCTGGCGCAACCGAGTCTGTTCGATAGCTCGCGGGCGCCTGTGGGCAAGCACACAGCCTGGGCGTATTGCCATGTGCCGAACGGATCCAAGGTGAACATGCTGGAAAAGATAGAGGACCAGATTGAGCGATTCGCCCCGGGCTTTCGCGATTGCGTGCTGGTAAGGCGCGCATTTTCTCCGGCGGATCTCGAGAGCATGGACGCGAATCTTGTCGGTGGCGATATTGGAGGAGGTGTGATGGATATTTGGCATTTTCTGTTTCGCCCCACATGGCGACATTACGCAACCTCGGCACGGGATATTTATATGTGTTCGTCTTCGACTCCGCCGGGCGGAGGAGTCCATGGTATGTGCGGTTACCATGCGGCAACGATGGCTTTATCCCGGCTGGCTAGGAGTTGAAGCAGCCACAGCCTCATTCATGGGGAGCGACGGTCGGCCACTCCACACCACGTATTTTGCCATCAGGTTGCCGCTCGAGCGTAGGAGCATACAGTCCTAAATATTGACGGCGCCACCAGAGTCCTTCCGTACGTTTTTCCGACAGGCTCGTGAACCAGTACTGCCAAAGCACGGCCCGCACCTCGCGTGGAGGTTCGTGAGGAAAGGGATTGCCTGCAAACAGAACCAGGACGTCCGCGTCGTTTGTAAGCAGTAGTACTTCGGTTCTGGGGACGATGGAAGAATCCTGCCAGGAGCCTAGAGAGGCAAACCACAGGTTCCAGTCAAAACGTGGCTGATACGGAGCGTAAATACCGGGCGGCTTTTTCAAGTCTTGAGGTTTGAAGCGAAAGGGATAGGTAATCCAATTTTTGCCATCATCCGAGCCCTGGAATTCGATCTCGTATCGGCCTCGAGTCATCGTCCCGAAAAGGCCATAGCGATTGGCGATGCGAAAGGGCTCGAGCGCCGCCACCGGCGCGGTCGGGAGCGGAAGAGGGGAGAACATCCAGATCAACTCGATGCCGGTGGCGTAAAAGATCCAACTGAGCATGACACCGGTCAACATGAGCTTCGTAGTCTTGAGTTGATGATGGAAGCCGCCGCTCGCTTGCTTCTCGCTCGATTTTCGCGACGCGTTCGCAATGAACGAGTCTTTCCATTGCGCCGGGGAAAAGCGCAGCAGGCAGTGATCATCCAACAAAAGAATTCCCAAGCTGAGCACAAGATAGTTGAGGAACGTGTAGTTTGCGGTAAGAATGACACCAACTTCCCAGGGGGTCACGATCAGAAAGCACAGCACTCGCCAGCGTCGCGGCAAAAATAACATCCAGACTAAAACCAACTCGAGCGCCAGAGTGGCGAAGGCGGTCGAAACATGAAACCAGTGCGGCAGGTGCTGCACGTACCAGCCAATCCATGTGGGCAAAGGGCCATTCTGATAGTACTCGTCCATCGCCGTCAAATGGCGCCACTGAGGATCTCCACCAATGATTTTCGCGACTCCCGATTCGAAGTAGATGCGAAACCACTCCCATTGCAAAAGGAACAGACTGGCGCGCGATGGCGGAGAGGCGAAGCCAAATCCAGGACGAATACCGGATGGCGCAAAGAAGAGTGAGATGAAGCCTGCCTCTAGCAACATCCCGTCTGACTGGTAGCCGGAGAAATCTTGCGCAGCGCTGACGAATGAAAGGAAACACAAAAAACAGATCATCAGCATTCCGCGCGGCCACAGGTTCAGGAAGAGTAGTAATGACGCCACAATGCCGATCCAACATAAAGCGGTCAGCATATGCGCACCGCTCGAGATCCAAAGCACGGTGGGCGCAAACCAGAGGCCGCGGCTGTGGCCCAGCGACTGCGCTACGGCTTGCAGGTATTCGTTCGCGGGAAGGATTCCGTCAGGACCGATGAGACCGCGAATCTGAAAGATCAGGGAAAAGAAGGCAGAAAAATAAATGAAGCCTAGCGCACGCAAAAAGAGCCATCGCGGGAGCAGGCGATGGGATGCGCCCCGCTCCGAATCGAATAACCATCGACCGGCGGAAGCAAGATTGACGGACGAGAGCCGGTGCATCGCGTGGCAACAATTTTGATGAGAAGGAGCGGTCTCCGCCTCCACAACGAATGTGCAGTTTAGTCGGCAGCCATGCTCTGCGCTTCCTGCTCGAACTGCACAGGCTGAGACGCGGGCTCCGCTGAGCCCTGTCCCCGTAGTTCCGCTTCCAGTGCAGCCAACTGAGCCTCAATGTCATCCACGGCTTTGCGTTTGCGAATCACTTCTTCGCGATATCTCCGCAAGAAATAATCGATGGTCTCAACGCGAATCCTGATGGACCCGGACGGCTTGTTCTCGTCAAGATCCTTGAAGCAGAAGTATGGTGTACCGGACTGCTCGATAATGCCTTCGATCACGCCGTAAATGGGCGCATCGTGGCCGCACTTGAAGCTGGAAATTTCCAGGGCCACCAGATTGGGATGCCGCGCGGTGAATTTGGCCGCCCAGACTTTGTGGTTGGTGCTGCATGAATAAGAATTCTTCCACGCATCCGTGATGTCGAGCGGGTGAGTGATAATGCCGGCGCGAACTTCCTCGCCGAACAAACGCTCGAGCATGTCTTCATCCAGCGGCAGCGTATTTTGCGAAAAGATGGGATAGCCCAGCTTTTGGAACTCCTCCATGATTTCGTGATTGAGGCCGGGGTCGTGGTGATAGGGTCGACCTAACATCACGATGCCGATGCGATCTTCGCGCTCGAGCTGGTCGAGGACCTGGCGCGCGCGACTCCGGATGCTGGCTTCATAATCCTCCAAAGCCTTGTAGCCAACTTCGACGGCACGATCATTTTCTTCTTGTGACAGGCCAAGGATGGGCTGCCACGCCTGAAGCATCTGATGCGCGAAGAGCTTGCGGTCGGCGAAGTTCAGAACCGGATCCAGATACTTCACGTTGTTTTCCGCAAAGACGTCGTTCTCTTTCGTGAAAGCAGCCTTCACCGTTTCCGGAGTCGCCGTTACAGTGGGGCAGGCGTTCGCGCCGACGATCTTTACGAGCGGAGAAGTCAGCACATCGTACATGGGGAAGAAAATTACGTTCAGCGGCTTCTTGCGATGTTTCTCCTGGATCAGGTTGTAGACGTGGGAAATACCAATTTTCGCGGGGAAGCAGGGATCGATGGCGCCGCGACTGGCTCCAGCGCGATAAAGATCCGAACTGGTGTAGTCGGAATAAATGATATTTTCAGGCTGCACACCAAGGCTTTCAAGATATCCGTTGAAGAGCGGCGCGTAGGTGTAGATGTTCAGCACGCGAGGAATTCCGACACGAATTTTCTTGCGATTCTCCATCAGCGGAATGCGCTCTTTGCTGGACTTGTTCCAGAACTTCGTTACCGGAACAGGATCGGCAACATTCTTTGCGTTGACCGGACGAAATACTTCGTGGGCCGCGAAATCTACGAAGTTCGGGTACTTGTCTTTAATCTCATCAATTCCAGCTTTGATGTCCTTCATGTCATTGACGTCTTCGACCAGGCCCTTTTCGCAGGTTGCGATAATCAGGCGTTGCTCGCCATGCATGAGCGGAACTTTTGTGACTTTCTGGATGCGGCACAAAAGCCAGGTCGTCCTTGGGCGCGGTACGGATGTCGATAAACGTTCGCAGGCAATTGTTTTTGCAAAAATTGCAGCGAGTGCTTTCATTGCGTGTGGTGCGATATTGGATTTTGCGGACGGCCTCCAGGCCAACGAAGGTAGTCTGCTGACCGTTGCGCCAGAGACGAAGGGATTCTACTGCGGCGCCGATCGCGCCGGATTCGCCACAGAATTCGTGGACGATAATTTCCGGCTTCTTGCCGGCGGCGCGGAAACTGTTGTGAATGAAATCGACTTCCGCTTTCACCACAGCCATATTATTTTGCGTGCCACCTTGCAACACAAAACGCGTGCCCAGCGCAGCGAGGTTTGGGATGCTCGCGACGTAAAGGAAGACGTTCTTGGGAAGCACCGCGGCCAAGCCCGCGAGAATTTCTTCGGCACGCCAGCCTTGCCGCTGGAAATTCACGATATCCGATTGCATAAAGACAGCACAGCCGTAACCGAATACAGGCATGGATTGGGCTGAAAAAGCGAGATCGGCGTATTGTTCGACGCCCAGTCCAAAGCCTTCCGCCGTCGATTGCAGAAAATACCCATTACCCGCAGAGCATTGCGTGTTGAGCTTGAAATCTTTGACGCGCCCGTTATGCAGGATAATGATCTTGATATCCTGCCCGCCGACGTCGACGATGACATGCGGATCATCGTAAAACTTTAGCGCGGACTCGGTGTGAGCCACAGTTTCAACCAGAGCCACATCAGCGTGCAAAACATCTTTCAGAATATCTTTTGCATAACCGGTGGTGGCGACTCCTAAAACTTCGAGCTTCGCCTTCTGCGCTTCGACCTGGCCGCGCAGATTCTCGAACATCTCAATCGTGTCCTGGATAGGATTGCCGTTTGAAAGTTGATACGCTTTGCAAAGGATGTCGCCTTTTTCGTCGATCAATACGGCTTTCGTGGAAGTAGAACCGCCATCAATGCCGATGAAGCCAGCAACCGTCTGATTCATGCTGAAAGTGGCGGGAGTGAATTTCTTGCGGCGGTACGAGACTTTGAAATCATCGAGCTCCGCATCGCTTGCGGTTAATCCTTTGGCGCCGGACTTGGCCTTTTCTTCCTGGCGTCCGAAGTCAATGTAATGCACCAGCTTTTCGTATCCCTGATAGCATCCGACGCAGTCTTCCTCGCTTCTGCCAAACTCGATCGCGCCCATCGCGGCGAAGTACTGGGCGTTCTGCGGGACCTTAATCAGATCTTCCGGGTTCGCGCCGTCGGGAACGGCGACTTTGCGCTCCTGCCACATGCGTGGAATGTTGGCCTGCCAGGCCTCGCGCATACCACGAATGAAGCTGTTCGGACCACCAAGCAGCAAGACGTGCGGGCGCAACGTATGACCTCGGGTAAGCACACTCAGGTTTTGTAAAACGATGGCTTCGAAGAGGGAGGCCATTAATTCGTCAGAAGGCGTGCCGACTTTTTGCAGGCTGTTGATGTCGGTCTCGGCGAAGACGCCGCATTTTCCGGCGACTTTATGAAGTTTGATCCCGTGATATCGCTGCTCGCAAAGTTCAAGCGGGGGGATTTTTAGCTTTGCGTTGATCTTATCGATGACCGCGCCAGTCCCGCCAGCGCACTTGTCATTCATAGAAGGAATTTTTTTCTTGCGCCCGGTTTCGTCATCGTCCTTGAAGACGATGATCTTGGCATCCTGACCGCCAAGTTCAATTACCGAATACACTTCGGGGTGCATCTTTTCCACGGCGAGCGAGACGGCGGTGACTTCCTGTACAAACTTCGCGCCAATCTGCTCGGCAATCGCACCACCGCCCGAGCCCGTCATGAACATGCGGGTGTTGTGGCGGTTGATGCCGACTTCTTTTTCGATGCGGCGCAAGAACTCCAGAGTTTTCTCAGGCTGCTTGGTTTCATGGCGCTGGTAGTCCTGCCAAAGAACCTCGTCGGTGGCCGCACTGGCCACGGTCGCTTTAACCGTGGTCGAACCCACATCGAGCCCAACCAGGAATTCCGTGTGATGGTTGTGTGGCTTCTGCGCCGGAGCAGCAGCTATGCTGAATAATTGCGGCTTTTTATCTTGTTGCTGATGGTCGTGCATCCTGTCTCCGATACTTGGCCAAAAGGCGTGTGAGATCGTATTCAGTTTGTGACCGCCATCTCGATCGCGAACAAACGAGATGGCGGCCTTAGCGATTCCTGGGGAGGTTGTTACGCCGCCGTCGGCACGGCAACCCCAGGAACTCGTGCACGTTTCCATAGCCGCGTGCTCTTATCCATGCGATCGCTCACGTGAAGGATGAATTGGGCGGCCGTTCCGGCGACACCTTCACGATGCGGCACATGATAGAAGGGCCGCTTCAACTCGGGATGCTCGCTGATGTATTCACGAATTTCCTCCAGGCTCTTGCCGGTAGCCTTCAAGCACTGTTCGAACTCCGTTTTGGCTTTGACTTTGGCCTCGCCCAAAGCCATTTGCACGCGGCTGTGAGCGTTCACTTCGCCTTCGCCGGAAGTTTCGATGGGCAGGAAGATCATGTCCTTGAACTTGTTGATCACCGCCGACTGAACTCCATCAGACTGGGACGATGGCATGCATCCGAACGGTTTGAGTGCCAGCACCATGTGGCAGAGCTTATGAACGGTGTAGTAAACGTTCTTTCCTACTTCCAGGTGTCCCTCGCCGCCGCGTGCGAACTGGTTGTAGAAAGGGTGCGCCATTTCCGCCAGCTCTGTCTGCGGCACAAGATGATGCGTGATGCCACCCATGTTTTTGATGGTGCGGTGATAGAAAAATTTCCACGCTCGCTCGCCGAAGCCAATGCCCCATAATTTCTTGTGCAGGCCGATGTAGTTCGCAAAATTCTTTTTGACTTCATACCACTCGGGATTCCGGTGCGGACGGTTCACCGGCCACTTCGCAATCGCATGCGCCTTGGCTTGATACATCAGGTATGCGACCCAGGTGGCGATCGGTTCCACGATGACTTGGGCACCCTCGCGCTCGAGAAAATCAAACATGTGGAAGTTGCCGTCGCCCTCGGTGATTTGCGCCCAGAATTCGCCGGTTATTTTCACCACGGGCTTCACCTTGGTACGATCGACCTCGATGCGGTCCATGCGATCGCGGGCAGCGTGCAATGCCTCAAGATAGTCCGCGCCCCACATGTGCTCATGCATCTTTCCGAAAACATTGGCGGTATTTCTCAGAACTTTGTTGCTCTTGAATTTCGGCTTGAGCCAATTCGGAGCACGCTGTTCGATCTCAAACGAATCGCGATTGCGAAGGTCCTCGCAAAGGCCGTCCACCATCTCGCGGAAAACGCGATCGGTCTCGCCCTTGTTCACCTCGAACGGGCGGATCTGATAGATCAGGTCGTTTATTACATCGCCTAGATGCATGGCGTTCAGCATGCCTAGGCCGAAGTCGATAGTAAATTTCAGGCCGGGCTCACCGGAAGCCGCTTTGATTCCATCGCTGTCTTTGAAAAGCAGGACGCGGAAGCCGTCAAAGCCAGCATTCTTTAGGGCGAATCGATATTCCGCCTCGTACATGCCGAAGCGACAGGGACCACAGGAGCCTGCGGTGAAAAAGACAAAATTGTTCAGAATCTTCTCTCGCGGCATGCCTTCTTTTTCGAGAAACTGCAAGTACTGCACGAGGTTGCCGACGGTGAAGTAGGTAGGATTACATTGGCCATTGTTGCCAAACTCTTTTCCGGTTTGGAAGGCGGCGACGTTGGGAACTGGCAACTTTTCGCAGCGGTAACCGCAACCCTGGAAAACGGCACGAATCAGGTCCTCATGCTTCCACGTGAAGCCACCAAACAGAATGGTTACCTGATCACGCTCCTCGGCCTTGAACGCCCGTTCCACGGGGCGATGAAAATGTGTGGGCTGGTCCAAGCCAGCAATCTTGCGCAGGCGGCTGCGCTCGGCTTCCAGACGCTGTTTGATTTCCTGATCGTTGTCGATTTGTACGAGATTGGTCGCCATTACCTTCCTCCAGCGTATGCAGTTGTTTGGGATTGTGAAAAGAGAAAGTGGTCGGCAGAAGAGCCGCCATCGGTTGGATAAAACGAATGGAAACGGCAAGAGCGAGAGTAGGAGAAGGTCAAACGTGAAGAGACGAGAGGCAGGACCGAGCTCTCACGGTGCAGGGTAAAACGGTCAGCCAGCGAACGGCGAGACTTGCGATGCAAAGCCACCAGAAGCTCCTACAGCGTCTAACGGAGGTTCGATGTTTTACGCCGGCGAGGCAATGAAGACACGACCCGCGGGGCGCCTGACAAAAGACAAAAAATCCTGCTCCCTGTACTCACCAAGCGGAGACGCCCCGATTGAAAACCCACAAGACTGAACTGTGCATTCAAAGCTGGCACTCACTTTGAAAGCCATTCGCAGTCTGCGTTGGAGATCATCCAACGTCTAATAAAGCTTTTGTAGCAGAACGCAACAGGCAATTCAAGGGCAAGTGAAAAAACATTTTCGAATGAAGAAATGCGCCTTTTCAAATAATAGACTCGCACGAAAATCGTTCGTGACAGGCAACATTCGTTAAGGGTCCATTACGGAGCAAGAGTGAATGAACCTTTCAAGCGGATGTCCCTGGACGAGGAGCCAACCAAGACATCGAAGTCCCCCGGCTCAGCAACCCAGTCCTTTTTCGCTGTGCTGTAGAACGCCATCGCGGAACGGTCCAGCGTGAAATGCACATCTTTGGATTCGCCGGGCTGCAGATCGACTCGTTGAAATCCCTTCAATTCCTGCACGGGACGATCGACGCTGGAGTGCCCATCATGAACATAGAGTTCGACAACCTCAGCGCCAGCGCGCGTTCCGGTGTTGAGCACCTTAAGGCTGACTTCAACGGGCTTGTCTGACGAAGTCTGGTTTGGGGACACATTCATATCGCTGTAGTCGAACTTGGTGTAGGAGAGGCCATAGCCAAAGGGAAAGAGGGGCTCGACCTTTTTCTTATCAAAGTATCGATAGCCTACGTAAATGCCTTCCGCATACTCGACCTGCAAATTCTTGCCGGGATAATGCCCATAGGCTGGAGAATCCTTCCACTGCTTCACGAAGGATACGGGCAGCTTGCCAGAGGGGTCCGCGTCGCCGAATAGAACGTCTGCGATTGCGTTTCCGCCTTCCTGCCCGCCATACCACATATCGACAATGGCAGGGACTTGCGCAATCCACTTCGACATAATGACAGGCCCACCGGCGTTGATAACCACGACAGTGTTCTTGTTGGCTTTTGACACAGCCTGAATGAGTTCGTCCTGCCCGGCGGGAAGATCGAGTGACTTGATGTCGAAGTCCTCGGATTCAAGCTTCGGCGATCTGCCAACTACAATGATGGCCGCGTCGGCTTTCTGGGCAGCGCTTACGGCTTCACTTCTAAGACGCTCCCTTTCGCTCGCAGAATCTTTACTCGCATCTTCGCCTTCCATGGCGACGCCTAGCGCATAACTCACCTGCACGGCCTGGCCAGCACGATCCTGGATACCCTTGAGCGGAGCGACTGAATATTTCGGAACCACAAGCGAACTGCCGCCGCCACCGGTGCGCGCCACAGCGGCGTTCGGTCCCACGACAACCACGGAGTGAATTTTCGTCGAGTCCAAGGGAAGCACATTCCCCGCATTCTTGAGGAGAACGATGCTCTCAGTGGCAGCTTTGCGCGCTACGGCGCGTTGTTCTGGCGTATCAAATTCGCCAGTTGCTGTGTGCGGCTTATCGAACTGTCCGCTGACGAAGATCACGCGAAGAATGCGCCCGACGTTGTCGTCAATCGCGGCGGTCGTAATTTTGCCGGATGATACCTCAGAAAGCACTTTGTCAGAGGCCAGCCAACCGCCCCCGTTGCCAGCCTCCTTGGTCTTGGCTTCCTTCATCCAACTCCTCATCGGCTCACCACCAGGCATTTCCAAATCCATGCCGGCGTTCACCGTGCCCGCAGTACTGTATGTACTGCCCCAATCGGATACGACAAAACCCTTGAAATCCCATTGCTTTTGCAGCACATCTTTCAAGAGATAAGAATTTTCGGCGCAGTAGACTCCGTTGAGTTTGTTGTAAGCCGACATCAACGACCAAACGCCAGCTTCCTGCACCGCCGCTTTGAAAGCCGGAAAATAGATTTCATTCAACGCTCGCTCGCCCACCACCGCATTGACGCGATGCCGTTCGAACTCCTGATTATTGGCAGCAAAATGCTTGACCGTGGCGATAACGCCCTCGCCTTGAACTCCCTTGATGTATGCCACCGCCATTCGGCTGGTGAGATAGGGGTCCTCTCCGAAACCCTCGAAATTCCGGCCCCACAAAGGTGTTCGATTGATGTTGACGGTCGGGCCCAGAATCATGTCTCGCCCTAGAGCCTTCACTTCCTGTCCGATCGCCTGCCCCTGGCTCTCGGCTACTTGGGTATCCCAGGTAGCGGCCACCGCAATTCCAGCAGGAAAGGCGGTCGTTGTGACCTGTTTCTTGGCACTCATACCTCCGGTTTCTGCCGAGGGACCCGCCCACGACCTTATGCCAAGCGGTCCGTCCGCCATCTTTATGGAGGGAATGCCTAGCCGCTCGTTGGGGACGCTCTGCATCCAATCAGCCCCGCTCAACATGGCAACCTTTTCCTGCAAGGTCATGCGGCCGAGCAGGTCCTGAACACGTTGCTCTACGGGCAGGCTCGAATTTTTGTACGGGGGTACATCGGGACCGCTTTGGTTCTGGGCAACGCCCAGCACGGAGAAAAGAAGAATCAAAGTAGAAAAGAACAATCGCTTCATTATTTTCCCTCGACTACGTGGTCGTGGCGGCGTTTCAACTTCGCCGCAATCGCTAATGGCAACCCATTCTCCTCATGGCGGAGACTCATGTCAATGTACGAACATGCTTTTGAGCAACGACAAGTTGAAGGGAGTTCCGATAGTTGTGGCTGTTTTTTGCGGCTGTAAAGGTAAGACTGTTTTGCGTTCTGAAAATACTCAAATAGATGTCGGATTCGGTTGCCGTTCCGTACCTTCGGGGGAATGGGGCAGAAGAGTCGGTCTATGGGATCTGCGCAGCCTGCATCTAATTTCCTTGTTCCTTGAAAGTTGTGCGGTCGGAGACCGTATGGCACGCTTAATGCATCTTAAAGGGAGCTTTTTTGGGTAGCACTTGGCAAAAAATAACAAACCCGCTGTTCCAGCCCAGACCGATAAAGCGATTGAACTTTTTCATCCCGCGGTGCGGGAGTGGTTCGAGGCTGTCTTTCCGGAACCGACGAGCCCCCAGATCGAGGGCTGGCCCGCCATCGCGCGCGGTGAATCTACCCTGATCCTCGCTCCAACTGGCACGGGCAAGACCCTAGCCGCATTTTTATGGTGCATCAATCGGCTCATGTTTGCTCCAGCCCCCGAGCCAGATCGGCGATGCCGCGTGCTGTACATCTCGCCGATAAAAGCACTGGCCGTGGATGTTGAGCGCAACCTGCGAGCTCCGCTAGTCGGCATTGCGCAAGCCGCTCAACGACTGGAAGCTTCTTTCCACCAGCCGTCAGTTTCGATCCGTACCGGCGACACTCCCCAGGCGGAGCGAGCCAGATTCGCGCGTAATCCCGCCGACATTCTTATTACCACTCCCGAGTCACTTTACCTTCTTCTGACGTCGAATGCGCGCGAAGTGCTCAAGTCCATCGAAGTGGTGGTCATCGACGAAATTCACGCACTCGTTCCCAGCAAGCGGGGGTCCCATCTCGCACTCTCGATAGAAAGACTGCAGCATCTGGTGGGACGGCCAATTCAACGTATTGGCCTTTCCGCTACTCAGAGACCCCTTGAGGAAGTCGCGCGTTATCTGGGCGGTGCTGAGCCGCGTCAGACCGAGGGAACAGCTCAACAGAAATCGAGAAAGCAAACCTTGGCTTGAGCGCGATGCGAAGTCCGCGACGAATTCTGTGGAGACCTCTACGATTGAAATCCCGGAGGATGCTCTTTCCGAGTTCGAAACCTCTTCTTACGCTCCGGTCTATCGGCCTGTCACCATCATCGATGCGAGTGCGCCGAAGCGCCTCGATCTGAGAGTGGAAGTTCCAGTCGAAGATATGGCTAGCCTGGATGAAGTGGAGGCCCTGCCTAGCGGACCGGCCTCCCAAGGACCGAAACGCCGTTCCATCTGGAGCGCGATTCATCCCAAGCTTCTGGAATTAGTGCGAGCCCACGGATCCACTCTGATTTTTGTAAACAGTCGCCGTCTCGCCGAGCGCATTTCTGGCGCCGTGAACGAACTTGCCGGAGAAACGTTGGTTCGAGCTCACCACGGCAGCGTAGCCGTCGCCCAGCGCAAGGAAATTGAGGACAAGCTCAAACTCGGCACTCTCCGCGGCATCGTGGCGACTTCTTCCCTGGAGCTTGGAATTGATATGGGGGCCGTGGACCTGGTCATCCAGATAGAGTCCCCGCCATCGGTCGCCAGTGGAATGCAGCGTGTGGGTCGCGCGAGTCATCACGTTGGGGCGGTGAGCAATGCCGTTATCTTTCCCAAATTTCGCGCCGACCTGATTGCCTGTGCGGCGATTACTCGCGCCATGTACCGGGGCGAAGTGGAATCCGTTCATTACCCACGAAATCCTCTGGACGTGCTGGCGCAACAGATCGTCGCAGCGGTCGCCTTGGAAGACTGGACAGTGGAAGATCTTTTTCATCTCATTCGTTCAGCGGCACCGTACGCGGCTTTGACTCGATCTATTTTCGAAGGCGTGCTGGATATGCTTTCCGGTCGCTATCCTTCCGACGAGTTCGCCGAACTTCGTCCCCGAATCACGTGGGATCGCGTGGCCAACAAACTCACGGCGCGCCGAGGATCGCAACGCGTAGCGATCATTAATGGCGGCACAATTCCGGATCGCGGCCTTTACGGCGTATTTCTCGCAGGCGCGACCAAAGGCGCTCGGGTGGGAGAGCTCGATGAGGAAATGGTCTTTGAGAGCCGCAACGGCGACACCATAGTTCTGGGCGCTTCCACTTGGCGTATCGAAGAAATTTCGCATAACAAGGTGGTGGTCACGCCCGCACCCGGGGAGCCCGGCAAGATGCCTTTCTGGCGTGGCGATTCCGCTGGACGCCCGGTGGAATTCGGCAAACGGATTGGCGAGATGTGTCGCGAGCTACTGCGGCTACCACGCCCCGTGGCGTTCACGAAGTTAGTAGAAGAACATAGCCTCGACGCTACCGCAGCGGAAAACCTTCTTCGGTATCTTGAAGATCAGACTGCCGCTACGAGCCGCATTCCTAGCGATGAGGATATCGTCATCGAAACTTGCCGCGACGAGATGGGCGATCGCCGCATTTGCGTCTTGACGCCTTTTGGCAGTGCGGTTCACGCTCCGTGGTGCATGGCGGTGACCTCAAAGCTGCGAGCGGAACGTGGTCTGGAAGTCGAGTCGATGTGGTCCAACGACGGCTTCGTGCTTCGGATTCCAGATAGTGAAGATGCCATCCGTGCAGAAGACCTGCTGCCCACTCCGGCGGAATTCAGAGACTTGGTGCTTCGGCAACTCGGGAGCACTTCGCTCTTTGCAGCCAAGTTTCGCGAAGCGGCAAGCCGTGCTCTCTTGCTTCCCAAAAGGCGGCCGGGCATGCGTACACCGCTTTGGCAACAGCGCAAACGCTCTTCCGATCTTCTTGCCGTGGCCGCAAGATTCTCTTCGTTTCCAATTATTCTGGAGGCTTATCGCGAGTGCATTCGCGATGTTTTTGATTTGCCCGCCGCAGGAGCTATCCTTGGCGGAATTCAGCACGGTTCCATTCGCGTCACCAGTGTTGAATCGGAGCGGCCATCGCCGTTCGCGGCATCGCTGCTGTTTTCCTACGTTGCGAATTACATTTATGACGGTGACGCTCCGCTTGCGGAAAGGCGAGCACAGGCACTATCCATTGACCAGTCGCAACTTGAGGAACTGCTCGGTGATGCCGATCTTCGCGAACTTCTGGACTCCGCTGCGCTCGACGAAGTGGAAGCCCGGTTGCAATCGCTCGATCCTGAGTATCGGGCGCGCCACACCGACGGAGTGCATGATCTGCTATTAAAGCTTGGAGATTTATCGGACGCCGAGCTTGCGGCCCGTTGCGAAAGCCCTGAAGTGGCCACGACAATTGTTGAACTAACCAATCGGCGCCGCGCCGTCTCGGTTCGGATCGCCGGAGAACTTCGCTTCATTCCTGTGGAGTACGCTTCGCGTTATCGCGATGCATTGGGAACTCCTCTTCCCCCTGGGCTTGCGGACGCTTTTCTGGAACCGAGCGAAGATCCTTTCCGTGAAATCCTCCGTCGTTTTGCACGCACGCATGGGCCATTCACCGTCGCGGACATCTCGGCACGTTACGGCTTGCCTCCATCGAAAGTTGAAGGTTGCTTACGAACACTACACGGTCTGGGAAAACTGCTGGAGGGCGAATTTCGTCCCGGCGGCACTCATCACGAATGGTGCGATCCGGATGTGATGCAGCAGGTGCGCCGAAAAAGTCTGGCGCGGTTGCGGCGTGAGATTGAGCCTGTTGAACAAAGTACCTTTGCGCGATTTACCGCTCGCTGGCAAGGCGTTACAGTACGGCGGCGCGGTCTGGATGCGCTTCTCGATACGGTAGAGACTTTGCAAGGCTCTGCGCTGCTGGCCTCCGAATTGGAACGCGAAATTCTTCCGGCTCGCATCGGCGACTATCGCTCTGCCGATCTTGACGCGGTCATGGCTTCGGGCCAGGTCATTTGGGTTGGGGTAGAACAGATCGGCAATCGAGACGGCAGGGTGGCATTGTATCTGGGTGAATCCCTGCCGCTTCTTCTGCCTCCCCTGGAACTGCGCGGCGAGCCCGCGTCCCTTTCAGAACGAGCCGTAAAGATATTGGACTTTTTATCGAAAAACGGAGCCTCGTTCTTCGCAGCAATTCATGCCGCTTTGGGTGGAGGATTTTCAGGGGACACGCGGGACGCTCTCTGGGAGTTGGTTTGGTCGGGACAAATAACCAACGACACGTTCCACCCTTTACGCGATCTACTGCGTTCCAACGAGAGTAAGCGAGAAAAAAGCGGCAACTTCCCCGGCGTGCCACCGGGATCTCCAGAATTTTTACGGCGTTTGCGTACGCGCAGCGGAAGTCCAGCGCAGGGACGGTGGTCGCTGATCCGGCAACACCTTCACTCGCCGATCAACGTGACGCAATGGAGCGCGAACCTGGCGCAGCAGTTACTGGTACGCAATGGCATTGTGTTGCGTGAAACCGCCATTGCGGAAAATGTTCCGCGCGGCTATCCAACGATTTATCCGGCGTTGAAAACAATGGAGGATGGCGGATGGGTTCGTCGCGGCATGTTCGTGGCTGGCTTGGGAGCCGCACAATTTGCTATGCCCGCCGCCGTCGATATGCTGCGAGGCTTGCGCTCCGAACAAGAAACTCCGGAAGTAATCTTTCTAGCCGCGACCGATCCCGCGAATCCTTATGGAGCCTTACTTCCGTGGCCGCGACGAGACGGTATTCCCTCAGAGCCTAATAATTCAGATTTGCCTGCATCGGACCGCGCAACGACTGAGAGTACGCAACCCACAACCGGAGAACTTTCGACGAACGCCGCTGTACCCGCGACTCGCATGATGTCTCGCATCAGCGGCGCCGGCGTGATTCTGGTGAATGGGAACTTGACTGCGTTCTTGCGACGCCGGAGTCAGGAGGTACAGGTTTTTTTACCCGAGTCCGAACCGGACCGCACTCGCTTCGCTCGCGAACTGGCGAAGAAACTTGCCGAAATCGCCATTCGCCGCCAAGGTCGTAAAACAGGCTTGCTTGTGGGCACGATTAACGGCGAACCCGCGCGACAACATTTCCTCGCACGATTTCTCGAAGAATCTGGCTTCGTGAACACGGCCATTGGCTTGCAGATGCGAAGGATCGTGCCGATCGCAATGCCGGCCGACGACAATGCATCGAATCAAAATGACGCCAATTCCGACGACGATGAAATCGAACCCGACGTTCCCGAGATGGCCTGATGCCCGAAGGAGACACCATCTTCCGGGCGGCGCGGACGCTGAATACCGCGCTCGGTGGGCAGCGGGTCACTGACTTCGAAAGCAAGTTGCCGAAACTATCTCGCGTCGATTTCGATTCCCCTATCGCAGGACGAACAATCGAAAAGGTCGAGGCGCATGGGAAATGGATGCTCATGCATTTCTCCGGAGACCTGATTTTGCTGACGCACATGCTGATGAGCGGCAGTTGGCACATTTATCGTCCAGGCGAAGAATGGCAGAGGCACTCCGGCGACATGCGAATTGTGATTAAGACTGAGAAGTTTTGGGCGGTTGCGTTCAAAGTTCCGGTTGCTGAATTTCATACTTCTGACACGCTTCGGCGTCGCGAGGGTTTTCGAGAGCTCGGTCAAAACGTTTTGGCGAAAGATTTTGATTCGAGTCGATCGATTGAAGCTCTTCGCTCGCGGGGCGATCTCGAAACCGGGGTCGCTCTGCTCACTCAGTCCATCATGGCCGGCCTGGGAAACGTTTTTAAGTCTGAAGTGTGTTTCGCTTGCGGAATCAATCCCTTTCGAAAGGTCGCCAACTTGGGCGATGAAGAAATCACGTGCCTTGTAGATACGGGAAGAAAATTCATGCTTGCGAACGTTACCGCAACTTCCGGCGACCAAATCGTAACCTATACCGGAATGCGGCGAACCACGGGCCGCGCCAACGAGGAAGAACGCCTGTGGGTTTACGGGCGCAGGAACGAGCCCTGTAGAAAATGCGGCGCGCCGATTCAATCGCGCAAACAAGGAATGGATGCGCGCACCACATTTTGGTGCCCGCAGTGCCAACCATTACGTTAGTGCGGCAGTGCTTTGTAGCGAGCCAATCTATGAGAAAATAGCAATTCGATGTAAGGCTCGCTTGTGTCCTGTATCGCGCGACTTTTATCTACGACATCGATAATTTCAATTGGACTCGATTGGGCGCTCGACCTAGAGTTATGTTGGGAGAAATGCGCCTCCCAAGAAGCGCGTGGTTTTCCTAAAAGAGGGGAAATAGAACGACCGTTGTTGAGTAACACCTAGCCGAATGGAACCAGACAGCCTGCAGATAACAGAGAATCACAACGAAGAAGCGGATTCTAACGGAGGGCCGCGTCCGTCTCCAGACGTCCTCACCATTGAGGAAATCGCAAACCTTGCGGCGGCTGAGGGGCAGCCCGCCGAGACCTTGACGAACGTTGTGGCATTGATTGCCAAACGTTTTGATACGGATGTTTGTTCCGCGTACCTGCTGGAACCCGATCGGGCGAATCTGGTGCTGGCCGCGACCGTGGGCCTGCGGCGCGAGTGCATCGGCAGTTTGCGCATGGCCATTAACGAAGGTCTGGCCGGCCTGGTTGCAGAACAAGTGCGTCCCGTAGCAGTCGAGCAAGCTCACCTTCATCCGCGCTTCAAGTATTTCCGTGAAGCTGGCGAAGACGAATACCAGTCGTTTCTTGGCGTTCCTCTGATCGACCGCGGCGTGCTCCAGGGAGTGCTGGTAATCCAAACCATCGAACCACGTCTCTTCCGGGAAGACGAAATTCACATGCTCACGGAGGCCGCGGCACAAGTAGCGCCGGTGGTGAGCGAAGCCCGAACCTTGGATCGATTTATCGCCCCCGCGCAAGAGAGGCTTTGGGCGCTGGCTCGAAATTTGTGGTGGAGCTGGGACCATGATACGACCAGTTTATTTCGTGATATTGATCCGGTCCGCTGGAAGCAGCTAAATCAGAATCCAGTTTCGTTGTTGGCTGAGCTTCCGCTCGCAAAACTGGAGAGCCGCGCCGGCGAATTGGTCCTGCACAGCCGCATCAACTACGCCTATCGTCAGGCTGCAAGAATATTTGCACGCGGACCGCACATGGGGAACGAGGCATGCCGGCGTATTACGGCCTCGGCCGGTTGCGTATTTTTCGGCAGAGTTCGGAATACATGAATCCCTTCCGGTCTACTCCGGCGGCCTGGGCGTTTTAGCCGGGGATCATATCAAGAGTGCGTCCGATCTTGCGATTCCGCTCGTCGGAATTGGACTGTTCTATGGTCAAGGATATTTTCGTCAGCGCCTGGATCACAATGGATGGCAGCAGGAAGAGTACCTGGAAACGGACGTGACCCAGTTGCCCCTTGCAGCCGCGATCGGCAAGAACGGGCGGCCAGTTGTCGTCAGAATTGATACGCGTAATGGTGCGATACACGCGAAGGTGTGGCGAGTTAAGGTCGGACGGTGCGATCTTTTTCTTCTTGATTCTGATATCGAGGAAAATTCCGCTGACGATCGCAAGTTGACGTCCCGTCTCTACGGCGGAGATGCGCGAACCCGCATCCGGCAGGAGTTGTTGTTAGGGGTTGGCGGCTTCCGCGCGCTGAAGGCCATGGGCATCACGCCCGGCGTCCTGCATCTCAATGAGGGGCACAGCGGCTTTGCCGTGCTCGAAGCCATTCACTCCCGAATGGATGAAGAAGGTATCGCATTCGATAGCGCCGTGCCACGGGTCTCGCGCGAAGTGGTATTTACCACGCACACTCCGGTGCCCGCCGGCCACGATCGCTTCGATGGAGATCTGATTGAAGAGCATCTCGGCCCTCTGCGTGAAGCATTAGGGATTTCACCGGAAACCCTGATGGGCCTGGGTCGGGAACGCCCGAGTAATCAGCAGGAAACATTTTGCATGACCGTCCTTGGACTGAGACTCTCCCGGCGAGCCAATGCTGTTTCAGCGTTACACGGCGAAGTCTCACGTGCGATGTGGACCGGGTTGTGTCCCGGCAAACCAGAGGATGATGTCCCCATTGGACACATCACGAACGGTGTTCACGTGCCGTCATGGCTGGCGCCGCAGATGTTCCGTCTGTACGATCGGCATTTGGGGACGAATTGGCATCAGCACAGCAGTGAAGCCCGTATATGGGAAGGAATCGAAAACGTAGACGATGGCGAACTTTGGGAAACCCACCTGAGTTTGAAATCGCAGCTTCTTCAATTTGTGCGCCGTCGCGCGGTAGAGCAAGCCAAGCGCCGCGGTGAATCGGTAGAAACTTTTCAAAGACTGGCCAGGTTGCTCAGTCCCGATGCTCTGACTATCGGATTCGCCCGCCGCTTCGCTACCTACAAGAGAGCCAATTTAATCCTGCGCGACGTTGAGAATCTTGCTTCGATGGTGAACGATCCAAAACGCCCGGTGCAGTTCGTGTTCGCTGGAAAAGCGCATCCTCTGGACGAACCGGGCAAGCGGGTATTGCAGCAGATCGCGGAATTGATGCGCAATTCCCGGTTCGCCGACAAATTTGTTTTCGTCGAGGACTACGACATAAACGTCGGGCGATATCTGGTGCAGGGGTGGACGTATGGCTGAATAATCCGCGGCGTCCTCTGGAAGCCTCAGGGACCAGCGGTCAAAAAGTCGTTCTGAATGGCGGGCTAAATCTTTCTGTCCTGGATGGCTGGTGGGCCGAAGCCTACGACGGCATGAATGGATTCGCCATCGGAACGGGCAGAACGCATTCGAACATGGACGTGCACGACACGCGCGATGGCGAGGATTTACACCGTGCACTACGCGAGGAAGTGATTCCGCTCTATTACCAGCGCGATCGCGACGGACTGCCGCGGGGCTGGATTAAGCGCATGAAACGCACCATTCGCACTCTCGGGTGGCGCTTCAATGCCGATCGCATGGTGATGGACTATACGCTGAAATGCTACGTTCCCGCTGCGGGTGGAACATCGAGCGATATGCGATCCGCGTGGTAAGACGATCGCCGCTTGCCAGATGGGGCGTTCCCTCACCCAAGTTCCAGATTCTTCAATTCGTCGAGGAGCACCTTCTCTACCTTACTCTGGACTTCCGCAGATAACTTTTTTCCCTTTGAAGTTAAATAGAACGTGTCGATCGCCATTTGTCCTTCGGTGTCGATCAACGCGATCTCGATGTTGCACCTCTGCTGCGAGAGACAAGAAGTGATCTTGTACAGCAGGCGTGGCCGGTCTTGTGCAATCACCTGCAGCAACGTGCTTGTCGATGAACACTCATTGTCAAAATCGATCCGAGATTTCACCACCACTTTGACGTGCAAACCTTTCTCGGCCCGTTGCCGGTCGCGAAGCATCTTGTCGAGGTCTGCTTTTCCTGACAAAACAGCGGCGATGCTTTCCTTAAAACGCTGCCACTCCGAGAGATTTAGTTCTAAGGTGCGGAAGCGATCCGTAAAATATAGTGAGTCAACAACCGTGCCAGCCTCATTTGAAAAGGCATTGGCCTTCACAATATTCATTCCCCACGCGGCCAGTACGCCTGCCAATGTAGCGAACAATGAAGGACGATCTTTTGTGACCAGGGTGAGCTCGTACCAGTGCCGGCCGCGTTTCAGGTCGACCTGAACAGCGTCCTGGCCCAGTTCCTCCGCCATTTCCATGTGGCGCATTACTTCTTCGGCCGAGTGAACGCGCAGATATCTCTCCGGGAACCCTTCCACAAAATCCTTGAATTTCGCCCCTGTAACCGGAGCCAGGCTGCGCAAGCGCGCGAGCTTCTCGTTACTTACGTCGCCGTGCACTCGGTGGTCTGCGCTGCGATTCAGGTAGTTCGCCGCTCCAATATAAAGTTGCCAGACGTTCTCCGCCTTCCACGGGGTTAGCGCCTCTGGGTTGACGGCTTTGATGTCCGCGTAGGTCAGCAGGCAGAGCATCTTCAGGCGCTCGGGCGTACCAATCTTGTCCGCGAACGCGGCCACAGTTTCCGGATTGAAAATGTCTCGCCGCAACTGCGCGGACATTTCCAGGTGGCTGGCGATCAGAAATAGCACGGTCGAACGTTCCCCCGGATCGACATCCAGCCGGTCGAGACAGCTGCTGGCGATCTCCAAACTCGCCTCCACATGATTCGCTCCCGGCACTCCTTTGCCCGTGTCGTGCAGGAGCAGAGCCAGGTAAAGCAGCTCCGGATCTTCCAACTCGCCCAGCAACTCGGCATATCGCTTATCCCATTCCGACTTGGACTGGCTCAAACGATGAAGGCTCTCGATGGCGAGGATCGAGTGTTCATCCACGGTGAAGCGGTGATAGAAGTCTCGTACCACAAGCGAATCGATCGGCTTAAGTTCAGGCAAAAGCAATGTGAGAAGGCGCAGCGAATGCATCGCCCGCAGCGCCTCGGCGGCGTGGGGTTGAAGCAGTGTTTCTTGCAAATACAACCAGAGTTCCGCTCCGCGCGGAGGGGTGACAGCCAGCGATGGGAGTGCTTGCTCGATGCGGTGTTCCGTAGTGGCGCTTAATTTCAGGCCATGATGCGCCATGAAATGGAACAGTCGAAGAAGCATTTCGGGATCGCTCAGCGATGAGGACTGCTGCAGAAAGATCAATCCATCGACGACGGAGAAGTCGGGATGCGATGGCCGCGTCCGCCATCCCTGGAACTGGCGTCGCAGCGCCGACCACGATTCCGGGATTTCTTCCAGAAGCTGGTTTACCGCCCGTTGGACAGCGCGAGCGTGTCCAAAATAGATCCGCATCCAGTCTGCCGCCGTAAGTTCTTCTGAATCCGAGATGCCGATTTTTCGCGCCGCCGCCTCATCCTGCGATTCCCAACTCAGGGAGTTGTCATCGCGGCCATAGCGGAAGTGCAGGAAGCAACGAGCTCCCATCAGGAATTCCAGGGCAGAATCCAGTTGCTTGCGTACCGGCGCCCGGAGCGAGCTCGCGTCTGGCCAGTCGCCGAGCTTGCTCATGGCTGAAATCAGCGCAAGCCAGGAAGCGACGTTGCAGTCGCGCAGGCCTCCAGGCGTTTCTTTCAGATTGGGTTCGAGATGGAAGACGGTGTGACCGAATTTTCCATGGCGCTCGCGCGTCACTTCGGCAAGACCTTGTAGCAGTGCTTTCGATTCCCGCACAACCAGCTTCGGAACGATCTTGTCATGAAGCCGCGCGTAGAGCTGCTCATCTCCCAGGAGAAAACGGCAGTCCAGAAGAGAGATGGTAAATTCGGTATTGTTGGGATCGAAGTGGTCGCATTCTGCGACCGTCCGCGATGCGGGACTGAGTTTCAGTTTGAGGTCCCACAATTCCTGAGAGAAGCGGCGCACGGCGTCTCGGTGAGCTTCTTCAGCAGCGCGATCGGAAAACAAGAACAAAAGGTCAATGTCGGAATGAGGAAAAAGCCAGCCCCGGCCGAAACCTCCGGTGGCCACCAGGCTCAAACCCCGGGTCTCCTGGTGGTTGGAAGAAATAAACTCGTGCCATAGGCGCTTAAGAATGGTTTCAACCAGGAGTGTGCGTTGTGCAACAGCGGCGCGTCCATCTCCGGATGCAGCAAAGCCTTGCGCAATCCGCTCCGACTCCTCGGAGAGAGAACTTCGCAGTTCACTGATCAGTAGAGACGCTGCCGTCATGACGATGGGTTAACAGCTGGAAGGGCATGGCTCTTCGTTCGATTGCAATCCGCTCCATCGCGATCCATGCCGTCATCTCTGTTTAGAGTGCTCCTTCGCCGCGCTCATCATTGCGGATGCGAATCGCGTCATCGATCTTGGTGAGAAAGATCTTGCCATCGCCGATCTTTCCGGTGCGAGCCGCTTCCACGATAGCCTGCACGGCCTTGTCCACCATCGCATCGGCCAACACAACTTCCAACTTGGTTTTGGGGATAAGGTCAACGCTATACTCGCGTCCTCGATAAACCTCGGTATGGCCTTTCTGCCGGCCATGTCCACGTACCTCAATCACTGTCATGCCTTCAACACCGATTTCCTGCAGCGCGGTCTTCACCGCCTCCAACTTGGAGTTCTGAATGACTGCTTCAACTTTCGTCATGATGTTGTTCTCAACCTGTTCTTTTCTTGACCCCGATGCTTTGAAGCAGCACCAGACACAGTATTATCCTCCTTCTTCCCGCTTCGACAAGTTCTCAGTCCGGATCACACTCACTTTGAGTGAACCACTCGATATCAGACGCACGGCGGCCTTCGCCCCAAGACGCAGATCAGCACCGCTAATTTATCGCCTGAAGAGCTTGAGAGGAAATCGAAACTATTGATCCGATTGATCAGGATTTGACAGGCAGAGACATTCAACCGCGGCCTCTTACGGGGAAGTTGTTCCAGTGGTCGAAAAGCCAAGCCTGGCGGCCTTCTGCGTGTATAATCGCAGCCACTTTGTGGGAGCGAGGTCGCAGCACCTCTCTGAACGTCAAGAAACTCGCGACCCCCTAGATTCCCAAGCGATCGATACCCAGGAGATACAGTGAAGCATTCCATAGAAATGCAGTTCCCAGGTCTTTGCCGACAGGCTGTTGTGGTCCGCGGCGCAACAACCCTTCTTTTCTTTTTTCTCGTTGTAGCGTTTCCATCCCAAACTGCAGTTGCTCAAACGGGATTTACCGGAATCTTCGGAGGCGGTCCGTTCTACAAGAACGCATCAAGCATCACCGAGATCGAGAACTCCGGCTTCACGGAAGCGATCGTCTGGAGCGTTGAGGTGAACAGCACTGGCGATTTGAATTTCAACGGCGAGTTTCCGCTCACTTCGGGCGGCGTGTATGTCGGCGATCAGACTTATCCCAATTTTGCCGCGGACATGGCACAGCTGAAACAGGGGACGGTAAAGAGGGTCACGTTCAGTATCGGATCCTCCAACTTCGGCGACTGGGAAGACATCACCGCGCTGGTCAAGGCGCAAGGTACGGGGCCGAGCAGCATTCTTTATAAAGACTTTCAAGCTCTTAAAACCGCGATCCCAGCTCTCGATGCGATCGATTTCGATGACGAGAACAGTTTCAATACTCCTACGACGATTTCATTTGGCGTGATGCTTGGGCAGTTGGGTTATCACGTGATGCCGGACGCTTTCGACGATAGCAGTTACTGGACGAATGTGGTTTCACAAATCAACACCCAGCTTCCGGGCACAGTGGACGGAGTACATCTGCAGGCATACGCAGGCGGCAGCGGGAATAATCCTTGCTCGGGATGGAATTTCGGCGCGGTTCCCGTTTTCCCCGGCTTGTGGGATGCGGATGACACTCCCAGCCAAGTAGGAAGCATTATGAGCGGTTGGCACAGCGAATGCGGCATCATCGGCGGCTTCATGTGGCTGTATGACGACTTTGTTGGCAATGGTTTGGCGGCACAGTATGCCAGCGCAATCAACAACGCCGTTGCCAGCAGCGGTTTCACACTGGCAGGGCCTTCAAATGTTTTCCTGAATCAAAGTTCAACGGCCAGTTCCTCGATCACCATCACGGACTTCGGCGGCTTTAATGGGACTGTCAGTCTAAGCCTGTCGACTCTGCCAAAAGGCGTTCAAGGAGCGATCACGGGAACCGGGAACCAGCGCAAGCTGACGCTCAAGGCCGCTCCAACGGCAGCCACCGGATTCACTTCTGTCACGGTCACCGGCACTTCCGCCAGCATCACTCAAACTTTCACGTTCAACCTGGCGGTAAGCGCAGGCGTCGGCAAAACTGGAAGCGGCACACCGGTCGATCTCTCGTCCGAATTCAATCTTAACGGTATCTACCAGGACGGCATGAAGTATTCGACGGGAGGCCTGGATGGGAAGGGATACTCGTACTCGGCAAACCTGCTGACTCCTTCGCGCGTTTTCAGTGGCACACTGCTCAACTTTGGACCGGCGGATCAACTGGATGCAGTGGGTGCCAGTGGCCAGTCGATCACTTTGCCAACGGGTAAGTTTTCTGGCCTTGTGCTGCTAGCCACTGGCATAGAAGGAAATCAGGTCTCCGAGACCATCACCGTCACCTACACCGATGGAACCAGTTCGAAATTCGTGCAAAGTTTCAGCGACTGGTTTACTCCACAAAAATATCCAGGAGAGTCGGAAGGCGTCGCGATGGCGTACCGGGACTTTGACAACGGAACCAAGGACCAGCGGACATTCAATCTTTATTCCTACAGGTTTGCTTTGCATCCAACGAAAGTTGTGCAGAGCATTACGCTGCCCAATGATGCGAACGTAGTCGTGCTCGCGATTACGCTGTTGCCGTGATAGCTCGGCGGCACGGGCAATTGCTGATAGTCTCGAAGTAGATATTCAGGAGATTATTGCCCGTTGCCGCCGATCATTAATGCACAAGAAATTTCGAAATCTTTCGGAGCTAACCCGCTCTTTCAGAACGTTTCCTTTACCGTCTCTGAGGGTGACCGTATTGGGTTGATTGGTCCAAACGGCTCCGGCAAGTCCACCTTGCTGCGGATTCTGGCGGGCGACGTGCGCCCCGATAGCGGTGAGGTGGCTGTGCGCAAACGGATCCGGCTCAGCTACGTTGAACAGGATTCAACCTTCCACGAAGAAGATACGGTTCGTTCCGTCGCGCAGAACGCTATGGAACGCGCTTCCCTGCCGGAGTCTGAGCGTGGCACACGATTTGCGGAAACCCTTGGCCGGGCCGGTTTCGAGGACCTTGAGGCAAAGGCTTTTTCGCTCTCCGGCGGGTGGCGAAAGCGATTGGCGATTGTGGAAGCGGTGGTGCAAGGTCCGGACATATTGTTGCTCGATGAACCGACCAATCATTTGGATCTGGCGGGCATCGAGTGGCTGGAAGAGTTGCTGGAAGCCGCACCGTTCGCGTGTGTCGTTGTGAGCCATGATCGTTATTTTCTGGAGAACGTGGCCACCGACATGGCCGAACTGAACCGGACTTATCCGGATGGAATCCTGCGGGTCCGAGGAAACTACAGCTACTTCCTGGAGAAGAAAGAGGAGTTCCTGCATGCTCAATCGAAGCGGCAGGAGGCTCTGGAAAACCTGGTGCACCGCGAGATCGAATGGCTTCGCCGCGGAGCCAAGGCGCGTACACGGAAATCCAAAGCGCGCATCGATAAAGCTGGTGAGTTGATGGGCGAGTTGGCCGATCTGAATGCCCGAAGCCGGACCGGGACAGCACTTATCGATTTTTCGGCGACCGATCGTAAGACGAAGCGGCTGATCGAACTGGAAAATGTTTCCTGCGAAGTTGGTGGTCGAGAATTATTTTCCGGGCTGAATTTGGTCATTGCGGCGGGCACACGGGTGGGGCTGGTTGGCCCAAATGGCAGCGGGAAGACGAGCCTGCTGCGGCTGCTGCGCGGCGAAACCGAACCGGCTGTGGGAACGATTCGGCGAGCCGACCGGCTGCGCATGGTCTACTTCGACCAGACCCGCGAACTCGATCCCGACGTGACCTTGCGCCGGGCGCTGGCGCCGGAAGGCGATTCGGTGATCTACCAGGATCGGTTGGTTCACGTGGCTTCATGGGCCGCGAAGTTTCTATTCCTGGGCGAGCAACTAAATCAGCCTGTGGGAAAACTATCCGGGGGCGAGCGGGCCCGGGTTCTTATCGCTCAGCTCATGTTGCAGCCCGCCGACGTGCTTCTGCTGGATGAGCCCACGAACGATCTCGATATTCCGACGCTGGACATTCTCGAAGAAAGTCTGCTGGAGTTTCGCGGATCTCTCGTGTTGGTGACTCACGATCGCTACATGCTGGACCGTGTATCGACCATGGTGGTCGGTCTCGATGGAAATAGCGGCGTGGGCTTGTTCGCGGATTATTCCCAGTGGGAGAGATGGCTGGACGATCGTCAGCGCGCGGCACGACGAGAGACCTCAAAGGGCGGGGAGTCAGCGGCACGTAGCAACGGCGAACGCCCAAGTTCGGCTAAGAAAAAATTATCCTATCTGGAAGCGCGGGAATATGACTCGATTGAGCAACGCGTAGCTGAGGCCGAGCACGTCTTGCAACTGAAGCGAGAACAACTGGAAGATTCGGCTATTGTGAGCGACAGTGCGAAGCTGCTAGCGGCAAATGCGGAAATGGAAGACGCTCAGGCAAAAGTTGATTCGCTCTACGCGCGATGGGCAGAACTGGAAAAAAAGAAATCCTAGCCAAACTCTGGTTCCAGTTGCCTACAACGCGGTCAAGAGGTAAGGCAGTAGGCCACGATGGTGCTCCCTCGAACATTCTGCTTTTTTTCCAACTTCCGCAGAAGCTTCGATTCCAGATCTCCCGGATCAGGCGTCATTTCGCAGGCGGCGATTTCGGCGTTGGTTGCGCCTTGGAAGCAAAGTTCGCAGACTCCGAGTCCATCTTCCGACCGAACCGGTGGACCGAACACACGGCACGTCATGGGGCGAGATTCGTAAAGGTCGCAGTGGCCGGTTTGCGGATTGAGAGCGGGACAAAGTTCTTCATTGCCGAAATCAGAAAAGCGCTGCTCGGCATCCTCGCCGTCGTGGAGGATGCCGCTAACCGAATCTCCGGGGAAATCGGCAGCCAGTCGAGCGATTGTCGCTTGCGCCCGAGCCCGTACGGCCTCGGCCTGGGCGGGCGAAAACTCTTCCAATTCAGCCAAACCTCGCCGCAGCCGTTGAGCGTCCAGTTGATTGATGGTAAATACACCAATGCAACACTGCGTGCAACCGGGCCGGCATGCCAGCCAGTGTCCGCTTCGGCGCGTAGCATCAGCCAATGCCGAATCAACAATCTGAACTAACGCTGAATCATCAACGATGGCGGTTCGTCGCCCCATGGGATCTACCGATCATACAACCCTGTCAAGGCGATGAATATTGCAGATTGATTGATGGAGCGATTAAGAAGCAGACTGAAAAGTCTCCCGAAGCGACGGAGCCCGCATGATGCCGGCTCCAGTCGCTGGAAGCGTCCACCCTTCCCCCCGGAGTTGTGACGCTGCCTTCGGGATCCCCGCGCTCATTGGAGCCAGTTGACCTTAACCCATGAAAAGATCGACCGCGGCGCCGTTGAGCTAGTTACACCGGAATAGTGCCGCAGGGCGAAGAAACGTTTCATTCTCCACAAGTTTTTTTTATCCCAATATCCGCCTGTACGAAGTTCCTTTATTTAAGTAAGATAGCTGCCACTTAGCTGTTACCTGCGGAGACCTGTGTGCAGTTCCACGCCTTCGACTCGTCTTATCTGGAGAAACTCAAATCTGGAGATTTCCGGACGCAGGAGCACTTCGTCTCTTATTTCAGCGAACTTATTCGATTGAAACTGAGCCGACGCATGAATTCCGCCGTTGAGGTGGAAGACGCCCGACAGGAGACGTTCGTTCGCGTTCTTACAACCCTTCGAAAGGAAGGCGGTCTACGAGAACCGGAACGGCTTGGAGCTTTCGTCAACTCAGTCTGCAATAACGTCTTGCTGGAACATTACCGATCAGGCTCGAAGGAGGCTTCCAGCGAGGACGAGGAAGCGGAAGCCAATCTTCCCGACCCAACTCCCAGCGTAGTGGATGCGATCGCCCACCGCGAGGCACAGCGCCAGGTGCGCGACGTCCTGAACGAACTTGAGGAAAAGGATCGACGGTTGATCAAAGAAGTGTTCTTCGACGAACGCGATAAAGACGAGGTGTGCCGCGATCTGGGGGTGGATCGGGAATATCTAAGGGTTCTACTTCACCGCGCCAAAAAGTCCTTTAAAGCCCTGTACTTAAAGAAGACAGAAAAGGGAACGATTGAAGTATGAAACTGCGGTAAGTAACGATCGTCAAGGAATTGTCACTATATCTTTGTATGAGGGGAATGTACCGGATGGACCATACCGACGCGACCCGCTCGATGGCCAGCGAAAAATACCTGCTGCATGAGCTTTCCGGGGCCGAGCTGGAAGAATTCGAAGAGCACCTGTTCCAGTGCCACGAATGCGCGATGGATATCCGCGCAGGCTCCGTGTTCCTGGAACGTGGAAAGGTGGAGTTGGCTGAATCAGGCTTCGGGGTGAGAAAACGTGTTCCGGAAAGTCGGGAACCTTTTGGATGGTTCCGGTGGTGGCGTCCAGCTTTCGTAATCCCGGCCATGGCCATTTTACTGGTCGTGATCGGATACCAGAACTTCGTCACTTACCCCTCGCTGAAGGGTGCGGTGGCGGGAAATCGCGAACCGGTACTTCTACCGGTGGCGTCGTTGGTTAGTTCCGCCGCCCGGGGATCGAGTTCTGCGGCGATCACGGTGCGACGCGGAGAACCATTTCTTCTGCCACTGGATATTCCTGGGCAGAATAGTGATTCGAGTTACCGAATAGAATTGCACAACTCCGCGGGCGGAGTGGAGTGGTCTCTTCCAGCTTCCGGCGACGCCGCAAAGAATACGTTGCCCATCGTCGCGCCTGGAATTGAAAAGGCCGGGCGGTACGAGGTGGTTGTGATTGGCTTGGACGCGCGCGGAGAAAAGACGGCCGAAGTTGCCCGATATCCCCTTGAGCTGCAGTTCCCACAGCAGTAAATTCTGAAACGTTGCGGAGCGAAAACATGACTACCAATCGCGTGCATTACTACCACGCCGACGCGTGCGCGTTCGGCGGATACTTTGAAAGTCCAATCGAGCATACGATCGCTCCTCAAGCGCCAATGTCACTTCCCCCCTCGGGGGGCTACGGCTCGGCTCATGTGGAAAACTTCCGGGTGGAGGGACTCGTTTCCTATAAGTCCGCCTCCACGCAAGTTTCGGGCCGGCTCAGCAGGAAAGAGGGTGGCGGCTGGGTAACACACAGCAGCGCCGTGGTGGAAGGCTTTAATATTCTTGGCCTGATCACGGCGGACCGCTTATCCGCGCACATTTCTACCGAACACCCGCTGGACGGCAATAATCCAAAGGTAAATTTCTTGGGGACGTCCTTTGAGAACCTGAGGATTGCAGGCCATCCTGTCGAGTTAACCCTCGACCTCGACATTTGCGATCAGGGAAAACCGAACGCGTATCCGGTTCCAGACATACCCTGCGTTAGCAATGAGGGTTTTCTGAAGAAAGTCGCCGAACAATATAGGCAGACATGCGACGCCAAGAACATACCTGAGAGAGTAACGGATCGGACGATTCCTGATTGGGTGCGGCAGCGGTACACGTGGGACAAGGAAAAGTCGGGAAAGAACGGCGGAGTTCTGTGCTCGGTTGTGACCCGGGCGAATGGCAAGTTTCCGGGCCGGCCTTTCGGAAACGCACTTGAAGTACCCGGTCTCGGCCGCGTGTTTCTAGGAGAACTGCTGGTCGACTGTAAGTCCTACCAGTTGACCATGGTGCGCTTGGAACTGGGATGTCCAGCCACGGGCCAAAGCTCGGCGGTAACGGCCAAGGCAAACGGAGTAACCTATCCTCCTAGCTAGACTTGGCGCCCTATTCCTGGCCCCTAACCTATGATGCCGAAGTTGGATCCATTTTTGTTGCGAGGCGTGGTTGGCGAAGTCTAGCTTGGTGTCGAAGATCGGCAGGGAAAAACGGGTTCGAAATCGCGAGTCCGTAATCGCAGCTCTCTTAGTTTTTGCTCTGCTTTTGACGATTATCTGGGCTCTGGCGTGCAGAGGGCTACATGACCCGCAAAGCACATTCGAGCACGCCCAACAAGCCTTTCTCCACGGCGAACTCCGGAGTGCCGAAACTGAAGCGCGCCGCGCGTACCAAACCTTTTCAGGTCGAGACGAGCCATGGGCATGGAGATTCCGTCTTCTCGAGGCAGAAACGCTGATAGCACAAGGAGGCCGTTCAGAAGAAGCTCTTGCACTCCTAAATTCCCCTTTACCGCGACAACTCACCAATAGCGACGTCGCAATTAAGCAACAAATACTTCGAGCCAGCGCATATATTCCCCTCGACAAACTGAATGAGGCCGATTACTGCCTAAGCGCGGCCGAAACACTCGACCGGAGCTGGGGCCGTCCGCTTTCCGGGGAAATTGCCCGCGCGCGCGGGGCCCTTCAAAGGCGACGGAATGATCTGGACGGTGCGGACCGTTTCTTTCGGCAAAGTTTGCAGCTTGCCAAGGAGCGACACGACGTACGGTTGGAAATGACCGATCTCTTGAATCTTGGCTCCGTCGCCGAACAACTGGAGCACTATGACGAATCCATCGAATGGTTGCAGGATGCGAACACCAGCGCCCGTTCACTCGGAGATCTCCAGTTCGTAGAAGCTACCTCAGGCAGCCAGGCTTGGGACTATTACAGACTGGGGGACTTTGTAAGGGCGCTGGCCATGTATCGACAGGCCGAGCAACAGGCGGATGACATCGGCGCGGTGTACCACCGAATCCAATGGCTGAACAATCTCGGCCTGGTCTACTTCCAACTAAACCAATTTCCCGCCGCCGAGGACTATTATCGGCAATCGCTTTCACTTGCCGAAAAAAGCAAAAACTCCGAACAGATCATCGATGCCCTGAGCAGTCTCGCGTTCGTCTCTGTGCAGATGAGCCAATTTACTGAAGCGGAGCAGTACGCCGAGCAAGCTTTCCAATTAGCCGCTGCAAGGAACGATCGCACTTCGCAACTGCCTCCAATTCTGGTGGAGGGCATGGTTGCAGCGCAGCGAGGTCAGTCCGAGCAGGCGGCTAAGCTGCTAGGAGAGGTGATTGCTGCACCCGAAAGCGACTTATCGCTCCGGTGGGAAGCGCAAAACAATTTGGCAAAGCTCTACGAGAAGGAAAATCGGCTTGCGCAGGCTGACCAGCAATATCGCGCAGCGCTTGCGACCATCGAAAAGGCGCGATCCTCGCTGCAGCATGAAGAATTTCGATTGCCCTTTCTCGCCAATGCCGCGCATCTTTACGATGATTACCTTCGCTTTCTGGTAAAGCAGGGGAAAATCAGGCCAGCCCTGCAGCTCGCAGATTACAGCCGCGCGCGCACCCTGGCAGAAGGGTTGGGAATTGCTGCGCAGCAATCGCCGGCGGCGCCCGAAACGCTGGACCCGCAACAAGTCGCACGTCAGAAAAACGCGACGATTCTTTTTTACTGGCTGGGCCGCGATTGCTCTTACCTTTGGGCGATCACTGCGAATCAGGTCAAGTTATATCCTCTGCCCCAGGCGGAAGAGATTGACGCCGCAGTGCAGCGATATCGTCAGGCACTGCTGGGTTGGCAGGACGTGCTGCAAACTGCGAACCCTAACGGGCGCTACCTTTACGACGTACTGCTCGCACCCGCTAAGCCGTGGATCGCGCCAAATTCACGAGTCATCGTTATCACCGATGGCAGTTTGGACAGCTTGAATTTCGAAACTTTGCTGGCCCCGGAACCGAAACTGCACTACTGGATCGAAGACGCGACCGTATTGAGCGCAAGTTCGTTGCGCGTGCTGTCTGCGGCAAGCAGACAGTCAAAGCCGGGTACCGGCGGGTTGTTATTGATGGGCAATGCCACGGCATCGAGCGCCGATTACGCCACCCTGCCGAATGCCTCTTTGGAAATGGAAAACGTTGGAAAGCACTTTCCCGCAGATTCGCTTGTGAGCTATAGCGGGGACAAGGCCACGCCCACTGCCTATCTTTCGAGTAACCTGGAGAAAGTTTCCTTCATTCATTTCGTAGCTCACGCCAGCGCCAGCAAGTTAAGCCCGCTGGATTCCGCGATCATTCTTTCTCGCTCGTCGCAGGAGGAAGATTCCTTCAAGTTGTACGCGCGCGACATCACGCACCATCCGTTGAACGCAAGTCTGGTGACGATCTCCTCATGCTACGGGGCCGGCGCGAAGGCCTACTCGGGTGAAGGGCTGGTTGGACTATCCTGGGCCTTCTTGAGGGCCGGTGCTCACAACGTCATTGGAGCGCTCTGGGAAGTGAACGACGCATCCACCGCAACTTTGATGGACCACGTTTATGACGGTCTTCAGCAGGCCCAACCACCGGAGGCAGCACTGCGTTCGGCGAAGTTGGCGTTTCTTCATTCGGATGGCGTGGTGCGCAAACCCTACTACTGGGCCCCATTCCAGCTCTATTCCGGACGTTGACTTCGCCGCCAGCCTTCCTAAGAGTGGGTGATGAAGTGGGGGACGCAACTAGGGATTTCCACACTGTCCACAGCATTTTTCCTTGATTTCTGGGCCTATCCGGCGGTGGGCTGGACTAGAATAACGGTTCATCCTTATGAGTGTTTCGAGTCAACTCGCGAAACCCCGCGCGGAATCTGCGGATGGTCCGGCGATGCTTTTCAAGGAGTGGGAGGGCTGCGTCATCGACGGGAAGTTTCCGTTGCAGAAATGGCTGGAAGGGTCCGCACAGAGTGCCCTTTTTGTCACCGAGCGCAGCGCCGACAGATCGAAGAAGGCAGCGATCCGGGTAATCCGGGCAGAAAGCGTCGGCGGCAAAGCGGAGGTAGAAACTCAATTATCTCGCTGGGCTGAGACCGCGAAGCTTGCGCATCTAAATCTGATCCGGATTTTCGAATTTGGCCAGACCACCGTAAATGGTTCGCCCGTTTTGTATGTCGTCATGGAATACGCCGATGAGAACCTGTCACAGATTCTGCCGCAGCGTGCGCTCACTTCCGACGAAGTAAAGGAACTGCTTCCCCCGACGGTGGAAGCTTTGAATTTCCTGCATCGATCTGGTTTTGTGCACGGTCAGATCAAGCCATCCAATGTGATGGCGATTGAAAACCAGATAAAGATCTCCTCCGATCACCTTCGCAAGACGGGAGAGCGAGTCCAGCACGCGGCTTCGGCTTACGATGCACCAGAGGTGGCAACCTCGGGTCTTTCACCTGCTGCAGATGTCTGGTCTGTGGGAGCTTTGCTGGTTTCCGTATTCACGCAGCGTGAACCCGCGTTCGACGTTCGCAACACTCAAGCCGACGTGCCGGATTCCATCCCTGAACCATTTCGCGGAATCGCGCGAGAGTGCCTGCGGGGCGAACCACAACAGCGTGCCACGCTCGCGGACGTCCTTGGCAAACTCAGCGTGAAAAATGAGAGCGTGCCGCAGCACGCTCCGGTCGACCAGGCCGAGGTCGATGAACGGCCGCGTTCAACGAATTGGCTAAAGCCTGCAGCTGTGCTCGCCGTGCTTCTGGTAGCGCTTTTGCTGGGTTATTATTTGCTAAATCGAGGTCGGGGAGGCGCATCTGAACCTCCCGCTACGGTTCAAACTCCCACGATTCAAGCTCCGCCCGCTCAGAGTAATCCTGTGCCGGAGCATTCGACGCCGCCGCCGATCGCGGCGCCGAAATCGACGCAGGCTCCAGACCGCGGTAAAGTCCTGCAGCAAGTCCTGCCGGACGTGTCGCGAGGTGCGCAGAACACCATCACCGGCCATGTAAAGGTTGGGGTGCAGGTTGCGGTGGATGCAACGGGGAACGTAACTCAGGCCACGTTGGCTTCGGCCGGACCGAGCAAGTATTTTGCGAACCAAGCGCTTGCGGCGGCACGACACTGGAAATTCTCTCCGCCACGAGTTGGAGGAGAACCCTCTTCCAGTGAATGGATTTTGCGCTTTGAGTTTGGCAGAAAGTCTACTCAGGTCTTCCCTTCTCAGGTGAAACCGTAGCCGGGGCTTTGGCTTCGTTTTTCTTCAGTTTCCATAACATTTGCCGCAGCATTCCCAGCAGGAATTCTCCGTCTCCTTGCCTAAGGTTCAGCCGCCTTATCACTCGCCGGACCGCGGCATGAAAAGACTTCGAAGTGTTCAGCTTTGGATAATCGCTGGCGCGCAATGCCTCCAATAGAGTGTCGGTAATACGCTCCACATCCGCTGCGGTCGCAAGAGGAAGTGACGACAACTCGGCCAGTGCTTCAGGGTCGCGCTTTAATTCATACAGGCAGATCGCGACTGCCTGACCCAGATTCATGGAGGCGTGTTCGTCCCGAGTGGGAATGCGCATGAGCCAGTGGCAATGGCCCATGTCTTCGTTGGAGAGACCAAATTTTTCGGAACCAAACAGCAGGGCGCAGTCGCCTGCTCCCAAGTGCCCACGAATAAGTTTTGCGCCGGCCTCCAGGCGAACTAAAGAGTGCTGCAGGTCGCGATGACCCACAGCCGTAGTTCCGATCACCAGGGAACAATCGGCAACTGCTTCGGCCACGGTCTGATAGACCTCGGCAGCTTCCAGAGTAGCGGCCGCACCCACTGCGGAACGGGCATTCTGGAACGCTACGTCGTAAGGATTGACGAGTCTCAGGTGGGGAAATCCGAAATTGCTCATTGCCCGAGCGGCGGCGCCGATGTTGAGGGGATTGCGCACGTCGACCAACACAACGCGCAATCGGTCGAACTCACTGGAGCCGGACAAGCAACTGCTATTTTACGGCAGGAACCCAAATTCGATTGCGCTTTGTGAAGCCGGCCTTGCACGCCGTCTTCCGCGGAGCCTTTTCACCCTTATTTGCAATTGTAAAAAATTTGTCAAAGCACACCGCCCTGCATCAAGATTAGGCAGAACCGTTGTAAGCTTCAGTTGGTCACGAGCAGTCGCAACACAGAAACCGCTTACAACGGCTTCACATCAAAGGATGACTTCCCATGGGTCACATCGCAACTCCGCTCAGCATACCCCGATCGGCTGACCTTATGAACTCTACTCGGCCAATGGGGAGAATTCTTGTGGTAGAAGACGACCCGTCGGTGCAGAAGGCTCTGAGACGTTTGTTCGAAACCGAAGGATACATGGTCGAGGTGCAAAATAACGGAAAGTCTGCGCTGGAGAGTTTCCAGGCCTCTCCGCCAGCCGTGATCATCCTGGACCTGCGATTACCCCAGCTTTCCGGCAGCGATCTGTGCAAGGTGGTGAAAGCGCAAAACCCAACGCTGCCCATCGTCGTATTAAGCGCCACCAGCGATGTGTCGGACAAAGTCCTTCTGCTGGAATTGGGTGCGGACGATTACGTAACCAAACCCTTCAGCCCGCGAGAGCTACTAGCCAGAGTGCGAGCAGCATTAAGGCATACATCGAGGACTTCGACCGTAAATTTGGTGAGCTTCGATGGCATCTCGGTCGATATCAAGAAAATGGAAGTACAGCGGGACGGCAAAGTCATCGTTTTGACGGCTCAGGAATTCAAGACGTTGCAGTTTCTGGTGCAAAACGCCGATCGCGTGATCAGCCGCGACGAATTGCTGAATGAAGTATGGGGCTACCAGAATTATCCATCCACCCGCACCGTGGACAACCATATTCTGAAGCTGCGTCAAAAGCTGGAACGAGACCCGGGGAGTCCGGTACACTTCCGCACGGTGCACGGAATGGGTTATAAGTTCGTCCGCTGAATCCCTTGGACCCTTTATCAGAGCCCGCCTCGCAAACATTCTCGAAACTGTCGGGGAACGTGCTGGTACATCGGACGCGTTTGCGGACGCGCTTTCTGCTTTCCATGGTCGTCATCACCGCGGGACTTACCGCCTTGAGCCTTCTGGTGGTGCGGCATAGTGTGCAGCGGCACGTGCGCGAAGGTATAGTCCTGGACCTTAGAAATTCTGTCACGACTTACCAGAATTTTCAGCACGATCGCGAAGTCATGCTTACCCGTTCGGCAGAATTGGTGGCGGACCTTCCCATCATGCGCTCGATCATGACTTCCCATGATCCAGCCACGATTCAGGACGCTTCCAAAGATGTGTGGCAACTAACGGGAAGCGATCTGCTCGTACTGGCCGACCGCAACGGCTCTGTCGTGGCCTTGCATACGAAATCGCCGGGATTCACCCGCGAAGCGGCGCAGATATATTTTCAGCGATCCTTGAACGAGGAGGATTCCAGTCACTGGTGGTTTGGCTCGCATCATCTCTACCAGGCTTTCGTACAACCTGTCTATTTTGGCTCCAAGACGGAAGGCACGCTGCTTGGGTTCCTCATCATCGGTTACGAGATTGATGACCGACTCGCACGGGAAGTCAGCAAAGTTTCGGCAAGCCAGGTGGCATTTTCCTGCGGTGATGAGATTGTGGCCACCACCCTGGCGCCACTGCAGTCGCAAAGTCCTGCCGTGCGGGCACTCTGGGCGAGGTCGTCTCCGAACGGATTTTCGCAGGACGTTTCGTTGCAGAATGGATTGTCTCCAACTTCGCCACGCGATGTAGAGGTAGGAGGCGAACTTTTTCTGGCGACTTCACTCGACCTATCGACGCAACAGGAAACGCCGGTACGGCTAACGGTTCTCGGCTCCTACGATCAGGCAGCGAGGTTTCTGGGCAACCTCAACCGCCTCTTGCTGTTGCTCGGCTTGACTGCAGTTCTCATCGGAAGCGGGCTCGTATTTTTGATTTCTCACACGTTTACGCGGCCCCTCGCCAGTTTAGTAGACGGGGTGCGGGCTCTGGAACATGGTGATTTCCATCATCCTCTTGATCCTCGAGGCAGTGACGAAGTGGCGGAGTTAACTTCAGCATTCGATCGTATGCGCGCCAGCCTGCTTACCACACAAAAAGCTTTGCTGGAGTCTGAGCAACTCGCAACGATCGGGCGCATGGCCAGTTCGATCTCGCATGACTTGCGCCATTCGCTGGCGGCCATCGTGGCCAACTCAGAATTTCTGTGTGACGGAAGGCTGACGGGCGTGCAACGCGAAGAGTTGTATCAGGAGGTCCGCATCGGTGTGAACCAGATGACGGACCTTATCGACTCTTTGCTGGAGTTCGCGAGAACCCGGGAATCTCTGAGCCCCAGTTACGCGAATATTACCGAGACAGTGCAGCGAGCCATGCAGGCGGTGCGTTTGCACCCACGCCACCAGGGAACGCTCATTGAAGTCGAGTCGAACGGCCAGAGCGTGGCGTGGTTTGATCCGCGCAAGCTGGAGCGCGCGCTCTACAACCTGATGCTGAACGCGTGCGAGGCCGCACCAGCGAATGAAGGCCGGGTGAAAATCACCATCGGGCAAAGCGGAACCTCGTTATCCATCGCAATCTCAGATAACGGGCCGGGCATTGCGGAGCCGATTCGTGCAAAATTATTTCATCCCTTTGTGAGTTTCGGGAAAGAGAACGGCACAGGATTAGGGTTAACCGTGGTGCAGAAAATTGTGCAAGACCACGGGGGAACCGTCATGATGGAACGCACGATAGACGCGCGCACGGTTTTTCGTATTACGATTCCCGGGCGTTCACCCCAAGGCCCAGCGGGAGAGAGCGATGAACTGACCCCGCATCCGGTAGCATCATTGAACGTCGGGGATACCGAGAAAAACTCAAATCGACATTCGGATTCGTAGCGTACGTTGCTATTCGATTGCTTCACGAACGTCCGTTTGCCGCCCAGGAGGAGATGTGAAAAGTCCATGGACCATTGCGCTCCGGTCGAGCGCGGTAACGCTGGCCTCCTTATTGTTTTTGCATGCGAGCCTGATGGCGCAAGCAAGTCCGGACGCAACAGCGGCGGCGGCTAACGAAACCGCAGTACGTGAACTCGACTCGCAAGTGCGCCAGTTGCGCGCCATGTTAGAAGAGATGCGGGCCGAGAATGCTGAGTCACGCTCAGAAATGCGTGAACTACGTAAGGAGCTCCAAGACACCCGCAGGCTTCTCACTCCGCTGGCTACGGCGACGAATCAAGCGGCTCCTGCCGAAAGTTCATCGGCCGATGATTCAGCACTGTCTGGGGCAACAACGCAAGGTACGGAGACATCCGGATCGGCAACCTCCGACCTCGCATCCCGCCTACAAAAAGTTGAAGACTCGACCCAACTGTTAGGCGAGAAGATTGACGAGCAATATCAAACGAAAGTTGAGACGGCAGCCAAGTACCGAGCGCGTTTGTCTGGAATTGTTTTGACCAACTTGTTCCGAAATGTTGGAACCTCCGACAATCTTGATCTCCCAAATTACGCGCAGCCCGCCGCCCCGGGCACACCACAAACGAGCTTTGGCGCTACATTGCGGCAAACCGAGATTGGATTGGAGATATTCGGACCCACTATCGCAGGAGCCAGATCTTCGGCCAATGTGCAGTTCGATTTTGCCGGAGGTTTCGCATCCACGCCGAATGGAGTTGATTTCGGTATTGTGCGCATGCAGACGGCAAGCTTGCGTCTTGACTGGAAGAATACCTCGTTGATTGCCGGACAGGATTCTCTTTTCGTCTCGCCGCTTTCTCCCACATCCTTCGCATCTCTCTCCACTCCTGCCTTCGCCTATGCTGGGAATCTGTGGGGCTGGACGCCGCAGCTTCGTGTCGAGCATCGCATTGATCTCAAGAACGAACAGACCCTGACATTGCAGGGCGGCATTTTGGACAACCTTGATTGGCAACCTCCAAGCGACCCGTACTATCGGTCCGCGCAAGCGGGTGAGAGTTCCGGGCAGCCCGCGTATGCGATTCGAACCGCATGGTCTCGGCCCGTGTTCGGACATCCCCTGACTTTGGGGGTAGGAGGATACTATGGCCGGCAGGATTGGCCGTGGGAGCGTTACGTCGATGCCTGGGCCGGCATGACCGATTGGCAGATTCCGCTTCTTCGTCGCCTCAATCTTTCCGGCGAATTCTACCGCGGCCGGGGCGTGGGCGGGCTGGGAGCGGCAATGGGCCGCGCCATCTTATATGGCGGAAATCCAGCGTATTCCTCCAGCAGCATTCGCGGATTGGATTCGGCAGGCGGATGGAGCCAGCTCAAATTCCAACTCACGCCGAAGGTGGAGTTGAACGGAACATTCGCCGAGGACAATGCGTTTGCCACAGACGTCCGCGGATTCGCCACCGATGCTAATAATTTCTCCACGATCTTAGGGCGCAACCGGGGGGCGCTAGGAAATATCGTGTACCGACCACGATCGGATTTGCTGCTTTCAGCTGAATTCCGACGCCTGCATACGTTTCCGGTTTATAGCAACAGCAGCGTCACAAACCAACTCAATCTCGCGATGGGAGTTTTGTTCTGATGCTGCGGTTCGGTCTCTATCGCGTAGCGTCGGTTGGCCTGTTGTTTGGGTGTGCGTTGGCCTGCGCTCAGTCAGCGGAGCTCAGGGGAAAAGTGCGTATAACAAGAAACGGACATCCCTCAAAGGACGCCTCCAAACTGGTCATCTGGCTTACGCCCATGGGTAGTGTCGCTCCAAATGCCGTACCCAAGCAGAAGGAATCGGAGATCCCGCAACTGGTTCAGAAGGACAAGGCTTTCCATCCTTCCCTGCTCGTCATTCCTGCGGGAGGAAAAGTAGAGTTTCCGAATCATGATCCTTTTTTTCACAATGTTTTTTCGTTGTTTGATGGAAAGCGATTCGATCTGGGACTCTACGAGAGCGGAACAACCCGGTTTGTTGAATTCGACAAGCCGGGAATTTCATTCATCTTCTGCAATATCCACGCGCAAATGAGCGCAGTCATCATCGCCCTGGACACTCCCTACTATGCTGTCTCGAACGTGCATGGGGACATCGGCATCAATAGCGTCGAACCTGGGCGTTATCGATTGCACCTGTTCCACCCTTCCGTCGCTCCGGATGCTCTGCGCGCAGCCGAGCGCGAAATCACAGTCACCCCGGGAGATACATTTCTGGGAACTTTCAGCTTGGCCGAATCCGATCTGGAGGTGGCACACAAGAACAAGTATGGTCGCGACTATGATCCGCCCGATCCTGAGAGCCCGGCGTACGCGCGCCCGTAGGGTAACGTATTAAAACAAAAAAGAGGCGCGCCGGTTAGCACGCCCCCTTTTCGCCTCTGCCTCTTCACTTCGTTTACAGCTACTTGTTAAAAATAATTCTTGCAGTTCTTAGCGATGGCCTCCGCCTCCGGAATGGCCGCCACCCGAACTTGGAGCACCATGGGAACCACCGCCGCTGTACCCACCGTGGCTGCCGCCATAGCTGGGTGCACCGTGAGAGCCACCGTAGCCGCCATACCCTCCGTAGGAACGGGGTTGCACGATCGGTTGCCTCATATTGAGCTGGGGACGTGAGCTTCCGCCTGAATAGCCGCCGGAACTATATCCGCGCGAGTTGTTGGAAGTCGGCGCGGTGCGGTTCCAGTACCCGCCGCTCGCACTGCGGTTCGAAGTCTCAGAGGCGGAGCCACCGCGGCTTGCGGTTTCACCGCCGGTGCTCCGGGAAGGCGGTGTAAACGTCTTCCACTCGCCGCGGTTGGGTTCGCCTCGACTTGCAGACGATTGGTCGGTGCGACTTCCGCTCGAAGTCGAGCCACGATTCGCATTTTCATTTGTGGCTGGAGGTCCGGTGCTTCTTGCGGCAGAATTGTTCGTTTCTCTGGTGCCAGAAGCGGCACCCGGACTCGGCCTTCCGGATGATGCGGCAGAAGCCGCTCCACGAGTCTCGGCTGAACCAGTGCCGCGTGATCCGGCGGTAACGGGGTTGAAATGACTTTGCTGCATAGACTGCTGCAGGTGCTGCGTCTGAGACTGGAAGGATTCCGGATGAGAGGTGCTCTGCCTTCCAAAAAAGCTTTGCGACGCCGTACTGTGAATCGTTGAAGGTGCCGCTGCCCGCCCGCTTGCCGACAGGCTGGCTCGCGTCGGCACGACGGGCAGATTGCCGGTCATCATGTGAGCACTGCTCAACTGGGCGTGAGTGGCTGCTACTGCGGTAGTATGTCCGGCGCCAAACTGGCCGGCGCCGACCGCGGATACTCCATGACTTATGTGAGGATCATTGATATGAGCCACGTTCGAGAAACGAGTACCGCCATGCAAGGGCGCGATCCCACCGAAGCGATTGATCTCCCCAAAGCGATGGAAGCCTACGGCTCCGAACCGGCCTCTATATCCGCCCCACCATGGGAAGAAGCGATCGCACGGGCCAATGGGTAACCAGCCGAAGCCACCCCATCCTCCCCAGGCAAAACCAAAGCCCCAGCCGCCGCCGAAGCCAAAGAATGAGACATAAGCTGGCGCCCAGAAAGGACGATAGAATCCAGGACCCCAGACCGGTCCCGGCCACCACGCCCACGATCCGCCGTACCACATCCAGCGGCCATAGTGATACGGCGCCCAGCCCCAAGATTCGTAGCCGACCCAGGTCCAACCGTAGTACGGCTCCCAAACCCAATTGCCATCGCGATAGGGAGCCCAACCATCCGGCTCGTTCGGAACCCACACCTGACCATAGTCGGGAGCGTTTTCCCAACGACCATTCGCGTCCAGGTCTTCCGATCCGACGTAATACTTGTTGGTATGGTGCCAGGCGTCGGCGTTGTGGATCATGCGGTCGCGTTCGATATTCCAGCGATCCCAATCGTCGCGATCGGGAGCAGCGATAATTTTGTAACGGGCGTCCGCGCCCGCACCGCGCACCGTGACCATATCGCCTTGCTTGATTTCGGCAATCCCCTGGGGGGTAGAAATCTGCGCCTCGCCTTTGCGCACAATGATGATGCTATCGCCGTCGGGACGCACTTCAATTCGATAAACGCCATCCTGATGAGCGGGGTGTAGAGCCACGTTGGGAGTATCGATCTCGGGCTCAGTCTCACTCTCGCCAAAGACTGTGTAATTGGCTAACCCCTGGGCAATCTGAATCTGGACGTACTTTTTGGTGAAGTTGGAAATATTCGCTTGCGAGTTCGATCCGAGGCGGAGGATGTTGGCAAAGTCGAGTTGAACCTCCGCCCGGCCATTGGTGCCGGTAGAAACTTTGTCGCCATTCATCACGGGCTGGTTCAGCACTGCCGCTGAAAATGTGCCGGAATCTCCGCGCTGCGTGGAGACATCGCCGTGAATCATGCTGATTCGACCGACGCCCTGATCGACTCTCGCTGGCCCCTCGCCGGAGGGTCCGCCGGGCTGAGCTTCTCGTTCCATTGGAGGACCTTGCTGAGCACCTTGGCCGGGCTGAGGCGGCTGCCCAGGTTGCCCTGCTTGAGGCGGCGGTGGCGGCGCGGATTGAGGCTGGCCCATCTCCATAGGCGCGCTCGGCTGCTCGGAGGGCCCGCTGCCCTCGTCCGTAGTTTGAGCCTGAAGGCTGATCGTCAGGCCGGCAAAAGCCAGAATCAAAATCGTCAGACTTCCTACAAATTTATTCTTCATAACTAACCTTCTACTCAAGCGGCTCGCAGAAGCTTCCATAAAGTACACGGACCTGCCATTGCAAATACCTTGCCAAAAAATCACAATGGCCTGCTTGATAAGACCCTTTGTTTCAACAGAATAAAGGATACCTGCGAGGACGTGGGACCCATTTCGCCAGTAGTGGTGGCCGGTCTAAGCCAAAGCGGTGCTTTTCAGCCAGTGGCAGGCTATTCGACTTTTTCGCCTTCGTCGGCAATGCCTATCTTCGAGAGCCGGTAGCGTAGAGCATTGCGCGACAGCCCCAGTAGGCGAGCGGCCTGACTTTTGTTTCCATTGGCGCGACGCAATGATTCGCGAATCATCTCATCTTCCCATTGCTCAAGCGTCATGCCTTCGGGAAGGAAGTGGCTGGCACCGTTCACTGCCCGTGCCGGACGCATGTCCATATGAATGTCATCGACCTTCAACACCGTGCCCTTCGCCAAAGCGCAGGCACGCTCGATAATGTTCTGCAATTCGCGAACGTTGCCCGGCCAGTGGTAATTCACCAGGATCTGCATCGCTTCCGGAGTAATGCTTTCAACCGGCTTGCCGGAATCGCCCCTAAACCGAGAAATGAAAAGATTGACCAGGTCTGGAATATCCTCTTTTCGCTGGCGCAGAGGAGCGATATCGATGGGAACCACATTCAGTCGATAATAAAGATCCTCGCGGAAGGTGCCCTCCTCGAGTGCTACGCGGAGATCGCGGTTGGTGGCCGCGATCAGGCGGACATCCACTTTTACGGTCTTCGTGCCACCCAGACGCTCAAATTCGCGCTCCTGCAGAACGCGCAGCAGTTTCACCTGAGTGACTGGTGGGACATCACCGATCTCGTCCAGGAAGAGTGTGCCTTTGTCCGCCAGTTCAAACTTACCGGGCTTGCTGGCATTCGCTCCTGTAAATGCGCCTTTTTCGTAACCAAAAAGTTCGCTCTCCAGCAAGTTTTCAGGGATCGCGGTGCTGTTGATCTTGATGAACGGACCGGCGGCGCGCCGTGACTTTTCGTGAATAGCGCGCGCGATTAAATCTTTGCCGACCCCACTTTCACCACCCAGTAGGACAGTGGAGTTTGTTGGCGCCACTCGATCGACGGTGGCCAGAACCTCCTGCATCTTGGCGCTGCGGGCGACCACATTGGGATGGCTATAGCGCTTACCCAGCGCCTCTCGCAGAGACCGGTTCTCTTCCCGCAAGCTATGAACATCAAGTTCTTTATGAATTACCATCCTCATCTCGCTCAAAGAGAATGGCTTGAGCACGTAATCGCTCGCCCCGGCTTTCATCGCTTCGACTGCAGTTTCTACTGAACCAAATGCGGTCATGACCACGACCGGCAGTGCTGCGTTATGACGTTTGACCGCCTGCAAGAATTCAAGGCCGTTCATGCCCGGCAGCTTCAGATCGGTTAAAACCAGATCGACCGAGTTCTCACGCAAAAGTTTTGCGCCGGTCTCGGCGTCGCCGGCAGATAGGGTTTGCATGCCATCCTCCTCGAGATTCAGCTCGAGCAGTCGGCGCATTTTTGCTTCGTCCTCGACAATTAAGATCGTTGGCATGTTCTGCAATCGCACAGCAAGCATCTTTTCTAAGATGCAGGATCACCGGCAGCCTCTTCGGCGCCCGGGAAAAACATCACGAATGTGGCCCCTTTGGAGCCGTTCTGCGCGCTTCCACTTTCGATGCGTATCTTCCCATGATGCCCGTCAATGATCCGGGAAACGATGGACAGACCCAATCCGACGCCTGTTTTCTTGGTAGTCACAAACGGATTGAAAATCTGTTCTCGGAGTTCCTCCGGAACTCCTGGGCCAGTGTCTTCGATGCGCACTTCGATCCCTCCGCGGTCCTTCCCGTGCGCGCGATCAACAGTTACGCGCAAGGTGCCGCCGGTCTCTCCCATAGCATCGTAAGCATTCTGAATAAGATTTACGAATGCCTGTTCGCTGAGACCTTCATCCAGCGGCACTTGTGGCAAGTTGGGCTGATAGTAACGCTCCACTCGAACCCCGCCGTCCTGATCTTTGTGTGCGGCTGATACATCGTGCAATGCGCGGTCGAGCACCACCGTGATGTCTTGCGGCATGAGTTCCGTATGTAAAGGACGGGCGAAGTCCAGAAAGCGGGTGACCAGCGCACTCAAACGATTGGTCTCGGTGGATATATATCCCGCGAGTTCGGTAGCCAGGGGGTTTGATCCGCCTAACTTCTGATGCAGCATCTCGGCCGAACCTTTGATGACACCCAACGGATTGCGAATCTCGTGTGCCAAGCCGGCAGACATCTGCCCGAGCGCGGCCAAACGCTCCGATCGTCGGGCCTCTTCCTGCGCCTGTTCCAGTTTCCGGTTCGTCTCCGCTAGAGTTTCCGCGAGTTCCTGATAGCGCTTGATCTGTCGCCGATTCTCTTCGACAAAGCGATTCACCACCATGGCCGCCAGAAAGAAAAAAAGAACGCGAATGGCGAGCAGACCATAAGCCTCCGCGTTGATTTCGTACTCCTGGAGCGCCGGATAAAGGTAGGAACAGTACGCGGCCGACGCAAGGGCCGTCCATAACAGCGTGCCGATGGGGCTAAAATATTCTGCTGCGGTAACCGCCGGGAGAAAATAAATTGGCCAATAGCTGCTGTTGATGCTCAGTTCGCCGGTGTGGTCAATCAACAGCGTTGCCAGCGCAATCTTGATCAAGACTACATAGGCCGCGCCGCGTTTCGGTTCCTTTCTGACTACCCACCCCTCGCTTAGCTGTGCCAAGCCAAACGCAAGCAGCACTAACTGTTTGTGAACTTCAAACACCGGAGGCAACACGGCCAGCCCAGCCAGGAAAACCAGCCAGAGAATATCCATCCAATTCATCGCCGGGCGTTTGGCGTCAGTCATGAGAGTTCAAAATACGGTGCAAAAAGCTTCGCCGGGAACGGGTAGGATCCCCGTTTCCCGGCGTTTTACAGGTCTGCTTTCCACCGCGTCATGCGACTCTATCAGACCGCAATGCGCGAGTTCACGTCAATGTCATTTCTTCGGAGTAATCGTGTGTGTCTGCGACTGCGTGTGCACACTCTGTTGGGAATGCGACGGAGCCGGGGTGGTTGAACCCGTTGAACCGCTCCACTGCGTCTGTTGATGCCAGTTGCTGAACTTCTGGTCTTCTTCTCGCTGCTGCTGGTTGTTTCCCTGCTGCACAGGCGTAACCGATTTAGCCAGCGGACGCGACGATTGTTGCGCCAGCTGGGATGCACGATTCTGGGCTGCCTGGGAGGCGCGATTCTGGGCCGGCGGGGAAGCACGATTCTGGGGCGCCTGGGACTGGCGCTTTTCCGGCTCGGGAGTTCCCTGCGCCTCCCACACCCGCGGCTTCGGCTTCTCTTGTATGGTAGCCGCAGTCGGCTGAACAAAGGAGCGGAAGCCATCATCTGATTGCGGCTGGCGCGTCGGTGGAGCGGAATATATTGCAATCCCGCGCCGTTCCTGGCGAACTAAGGATGAGGAAGTTGGTTGATTCGCGCCGGATTCGTTCAAGGCGGACTGGTTCATGTGAACACCAGCGTTCGCTTGCTGCTGATCAAAGGAGCGCGGCATGGGAGCGGGAATCCGGAGTGCGACCACAGAGCGGCTGGTTACGGCGGCAGGAGGACGATTGCTGACAACGACTCCAGCGCCGATCACGCTGCTGCGGGTTGGCTCAACAGCGGCGATGTGGGAAACCGGCGCCGCCGCCAGATCTTTCTCCGGAACCGGAACGACATTCCTAGCGACAGGCCGGGCGTTCACAAAGGTCTCGTGCGAAACGACGGTCACGCCGCCACCCACACTCCGGTTGGCGTATACGACGTTGCTCGCAACCGCGTTGCGATTGACGACTGTGTTGTAGACGCTCGTCACCTTCGTGACGTTCACGGTAGTGTTGGTGATGTTCACCCGGTTTACGTAAGTGCGGCTTACACGATATCCAGGGACGAACACTTCTCCCGGCGCAAGAGGAACCCATCCCACTCCCGCGCCAAGCCGCAGTCCGCCAACCCACGCTACCAGCGCAGGAGCGTACACCGGCCGAACCGCGCCCGGGCCGGGAACCCACAGCCACCCACCACCAGCAAAGGCCCAGCGGCCATAGTGAAATGGAGCGAAGCCCCAAGGTTCAGCTTCAATCCAGGTCCAACCCCAAGGGCCGATCCAAGCCCAATGACCGAAGCGATACGGAGCCCATCCTGCCACAAGAAGGCGCGGACGCCAGCACGTGCCATAGCCGGCCACATAGCTCCAATCGCCATTGTCGTCGAGGTCCTCGTAACCGGTCATCTCGCGAGACACGTAATTCGCGGAATCCGAGCGCTCTTCCTCTTGATCGCGTTCGGAAGCCCACCGATCAAATCCGTCTTGTTGAGGAATCTGTGCGAGATCGTAATTCAGTTGATCGCTGCCAGTGAAGGTGCCTTGCTGATTTGCCACGACGGTGTAGGAAGAACCGCCGCCCGTCACTTCGCCGCGGCCATGCCACACCGTCACTTGTGTTCGATTGCCGTCAGGATCCACAGTTAGCCGATATTCGCCTGGTTGCATCACGACGAACGCAACATTAGGCGTGTCGATCTCGTACGCGTCTTCGTCGTCTACATGGCGAACCTTCACCACCAGCGATCCCTGAGCCAGGCGAATCTGCGCCGCGCGATCACTTATCTCGAGTAACGAAATGCCAGTCTTCGCGCCGAGACGCAGCGCAGTCGATCCGATGTGGACTTCCGCTCGCGAATTTTCGTCCGCCCACAGATTGTCACCGGTCACCACAGGTCGATTAAGATCCGCAGTTACCCAATCATCTTCTCCACCCGGCTGAAACGATACCGATCCATCAATGAAATTCAACCTGGCCACGCGGCTGGGAGGATCGGGCGCATTTGCCCCTTGGGAATCCTCTGAAACTTCCGACGCCTGAGAATCAGGCGCGACCTGTGCATTCTGTGCTTGAGTTTGAAGCGATGTTTGGAGCACGACTGCCAAACTCAAAACCACCATCCAGTTCCACCATCGCGGATTGCTTTCCATAGTATCTCCGCACGTGACAAAATCGTGAGTTCGAGAAAAGGTTGCCCTCAACGATCGTATCGCGACTAGGGTGATGATTTTGAGCCATGAATTACACCACGGTGACCTTAAAGAAAACTTTCGTAATCGCTCTTAGCGCTTCGCTGACATCGGCACCGTCTCATCCAACGCCAAGTTCAATTCCAACACATTGACTCTCGGCTCGCCGAGGAATCCAAACTGCCGCGGTTCCTGGTGTTGCCGGATCGCTTCCCGCACAGCGCCCACGCTTATGCCCCGCTCTTTTGCGATGCGAGGGACCTGAAACTCCGCGGCTTCCGGAGAGATATCGGGATCCAGCCCTGAGCCTGAAGTTGTCAGCAGGTCCATGGGAATTGCGGTTCCAGAATTCTCCGCTTGCAGGCGGTCGGCATCCGACTGCACTCGCGCGATGAGAGAAGCGTTCGTCGGACCAAGATTGGATCCGCTGGAGTTGGCCGCATCGTAACCCGTTCCGGCGCTCGATGGACGCGAATGAAAGTAACCAGCCGATGAAAATGTTTGGCCGATCAGTTTCGATCCAACAACGTGATCGTTTCGAGTCAAGAGTTGCCCGTTCGCCTTACTGGAAAAGATGAGCTGGGAGAGGCCGGTGATAAGCAGAGGAAACACGATTCCCAGCAGTACGGTTGTGACCAACGTCATCAGAACGGCAGTGATTAAATTCCTTTTCATGATTATTTTCATGCCAAGCCCGCCCGCACGATCAGCAAATCAATCAGCTTGATGCCGATGAACGGCACGATTACGCCGCCAAATCCATAGACAAGGAGATTTCTGCGCAACAGGACTGCTGCTCCTTGCGGAACATACTTCACGCCTCGCAGGGCCAGCGGGATGAGCGCCACAATGATCAGGGCGTTAAAAATGACGGCGGACAATATTGCCGACTGCGGTGTAGCCAGCCGCATAATATTCAGGGCCTGCAGAACGGGAAAGGTTCCGGCGAACATGGCGGGGATAATGGCGAAATACTTCGCCACGTCATTCGAAATCGAAAACGTGGTCAGCGCTCCTCTGGTCATTAACAACTGCTTGCCGATTTCAACGATCTCAATCAGCTTGGTCGGGTTCGAATCCAGGTCGACCATGTTTCCCGCTTCCTTCGCAGCCTGCGTGCCCGTATTCATGGCGACCCCCACATCGGCCTGCGCAAGGGCGGGCGCATCATTGGTGCCGTCGCCAGTCATTGCCACTAACTTCCCTTGTCCTTGTTCCTTGCGGATGAGATCGAGCTTGTCCTTGGGGGTAGCTTGCGCGAGGAAATCGTCCACGCCTGCCTCGGTCGCAATGGCTGCGGCAGTCAGCGGATTATCTCCGGTGATCATCACCGTCTTGATTCCCATGGCGCGCAACTGATCGAAACGCTGACGCATGCCGCCTTTCACAATGTCCTTCAGGTGAATCACTCCCAAGGCACGGTTATTCTCTGCCACCACAAGGGGAGTTCCACCCGATCGCGAGATAGCTTCTACTGCCTGGCGTACTTCCGCAGGCAGCGCGCTACCCTGGTCCGACAAGTATTTCGCGATAGCATCAGTGGCGCCTTTGCGAACGGCGCGCCCATCCAGATTCACGCCGGACATACGGGTCATCGCGCTGAAAGGAATAAACTCGGCGCCGTGCGACTTCGCGGCCGCGTAGGCCGTATTTTTCTTTCGCCAACACTACGATGGAGCGGCCTTCGGGAGTTTCATCCGCCAGCGAAGAGAGTTGCGCCGCATCAGCCAGCATCGCCTCCGTCACGCCGGGAGCGGTGACGAATTCCGTCGCCTCGCGATTGCCCAGAGTGATGGTTCCGGTTTTATCGAGCAGAAGCGTATTTACATCACCAGCGGCCTCTACCGCCCGCCCGGACATGGCCAGCACATTGTGTTGCACCAGACGATCCATGCCCGCGATGCCGATGGCAGAGAGCAAGCCACCGATTGTTGTTGGAATCAGGCAGACGAGTAGGGAAACAAGCACGAATACCGTTTGCGGAGCACCTGCATAAATAGCAAATGGCTGCAGCGTAACCACGGCCAACAGGAAAACAATCGTCAAACCCGCAAGCAGAATATTGAGAGCGATCTCGTTCGGCGTCTTCTGTCGCTCCGCGCCTTCAACCAGCGCGATCATGCGATCCAGAAAAGTCTCGCCGGGATTGGATGTGATCTTTACCTTCACCCAGTCCGAAAGCACACGCGTGCCTCCAGTAACCGCCGAACGATCACCGCCGGCTTCGCGAATGACAGGCGCCGATTCGCCCGTGATTGCCGATTCGTCCACCGACGCAACGCCCTCGACAATCTCTCCATCGCCCGGAACGAACTCGGTGGCCTCCACCAGAACCAAGTCTCCCGAACGCAACTTAGACCCCGGGACTGTTTCTGTTTTTCCATCGGGCAACAGGCGGTTCGCCATGGTTTCCGATTTCGCCCGCCGCAAAGCATCAGCCTGTGCTTTGCCGCGGCCTTCGGCCATCGCTTCAGCGAAGTTGGCGAACAAGACGGTGAACCACAGCCAAAGAGTAATCTGCAAATTGAAGCCGAACCCGGCCTGTCCACGGACGCGATCCAGAATGAGCAACACCGTGGTCACCACGCTCCCGACTTCCACAACAAACATCACGGGATTGCGCATCATCGTGACGGGATGCAACTTGACCAGGGAATCCCATCCCGCGCGCCGCACAATTTTTAGGTCCCACAAGCTGCGTTTTGATTTCTTGCTTACCATAATTTTAGAAAGTCTTACCCGCCTGCATCAGGAGATGTTCGAGGATCGGTCCTAAACTCAACGCCGGGAAAAATGTAAGCGCGCCCACGATAACGACGACACCGATAAGCAGCACCGTAAATAGCGGTCCGGTCACCGGGAAGGTTCCCAGCGTTGCCGGAGACTGTTTCTTCGCGCCGAGATTCCCAGCAATCGCCAGCATTGGCAAAATCATCATGAAACGCCCCAACAGCATGGCCACGCCCAGCGATGAGTTGTACCAGAGTGTGTTGCCGCTGAGCCCGTTGAAAGCCGATCCGTTGTTGGCCACGGCCGAGGTGAAGGCATAAAGGATTTCGCTGAATCCGTGTGGCCCCGCATTCGCTATGGCAGAGGTGCCAAAGGGATACAGGACGGAAATCGCCGTGAACACCAGGATCACCAACGGGAAAATCAAAATCACCAGCATTGCCATTTTCACGTCGTACGCTTCGATCTTTTTTCCCAGATATTCCGGCGTTCGCCCTACCATCAATCCCGCAATAAATACAGAGAGGATCACGAAGACGAGCATTCCGTACATGCCCGCGCCCACCCCTCCGAAGATGACTTCGCTCAGCATCAGGTTGATCAGCGGAACCATTCCACCCAGCGGAGTGAAGGAGTCGTGCATGGAATTGACGGCTCCGCAACTGGTATCCGTAGTCACCGTGGCAAACAGCGCGGAGTTCGCCACGCCGAAGCGAACTTCTTTTCCTTCGAGGTTGCCAAACGTTTGCGCTGATGAAGCCGAATGTTGCGGACTGTGCAAAGCTGCCGAGGCCAGCAGAGGATTGCCTCGCGCTTCCGACCAATACGAGGTCGTGACACCAGCCAGGAAGAGCAATGCCATTGCCGCCCAGACCGCCCATCCATGCCGCGGCGAGCCCGTCATCCTGCCCAAGGTGTAGGTGAAGGCCGAAGGAATCGCAAAGATGCAGAACATTTCCAGAAAGTTTGAAAAGGGCGTGGGGTTTTCGAAGGGATGAGCGCTGTTGGCATTGAAAAATCCGCCGCCGTTCGTACCCAATTCTTTGATGATTTCCTGCGAGGCAGCGGGCCCCTGTGCAATGATCTGCTGCGTAACCGTTTGCATCACCGGTTTGCCATCAGGTCCATTCACCGGTTTGCCGTCTGAGCCGAGTTGCGGCGTCTGGTATGGATCGATTAACTGCACCGTGTCATAAGGCTTCAGGTTCTGCACCACGCCCTGGGATACGAGAAGCAGAGCGCCCACTAAACAAAGCGGCGCCAGAACCCACAGCGTGCCGCGGACCAGATCGACCCAGAAATTACCAATGGTTTTTTGCTCGCGCCGCGAGATTCCGCGGATGAATGCGATTGCCAAAGCCATGCCCGCGGCTGCCGAAACCCAGTTGTGATAGGCGAGCCCCACCATTTGCGTCAGATAGCTCATGGTGGTTTCGGGAACATAATTCTGCCAGTTCGTATTTGTAGTGAACGAAGCAGCCGTGTTGAAAGCCAGCGCCGGAGGTACGGCTGAGAGACGTTGCGGATTCCATGGCAGCCACGTCCACTGCTGAACCCGCTGCAGCACATAAAGCAGGATCATGGAAACGCCGCTGAATAAAATCAGCGCGAGTCCATACTCTTTCCAATCCATCTCGCGGCTTTCATCGACGCCGGTCAAACGGTAGAGAACGCGCTCGATCGGCCTCATGACCGGGTCAAGCCATGTGCGCTCGCGGCTGAATACCCGCGCCATGAACGCGCCCAGCGGCTTCGTTACCAGGAAGACCGCCAGCAAGAAAAGGAAAATCTGCAGCCACCCGTTCGCAGTCATCAGAATTTCTCCGGGCGCAACATCGCGTACACGAGATAGACCAGGAGGGCCGCGCAGATGATCAGCATGATGATCGATTGAGTGTTCATAGCTTTACCGCACCCGCTCACAGAAAACGATGTAAGCGAACGAAATCACAAAAAATAAGATGGTGGCTGTAACGAAAATCGCGTCTTGCATTTCCGAATCCCCTCAGCATCGATTGCTCGGCCCGGTGCTAGCCGTCTCATAGCTCCCGCTAAAACTTGACCATGATGGCCATGTCGATGAATTGCTCGTCTCTGCGCAGATCAGGGAACCAAACGCTATTGGCACCACCGCCGCAGGCCGTTTCCGCGGCGCTGAGACTGGTTTGCATGGAGGAGGCGCCGCTACTGCACGCGTAATACTGCGGAAACCCATTGTTGCTACCCGGAGGCGGAGTGAGGCCGCCCGCGCCCGACCAGTACGGTACGCTGGCGTGGCGATAGTCGTATTCCCAACGGAATGTAATGTATTGCCGCGGCATGTAATCGAATGTTGCCGACGTGTCCCAAGCCTTGAACGGGTCTCCGGGATTTCCCGTGAAGTAAGGCGAATTAAGCGCCGCAGAGGCGGCTGACTCTCCGTTGATCGGAGGAATCAGGACCAAGTACCGCCCGGGATTGTTGATCTGTCCTCCGCCAATCGTGACCGCGTACTTATCCTTCTTGAACCAGGTGCGGTTGTATAGCATGTAGCCGATGAAGCTTTGCTTCGGTCCACCGGCAGTATTGCCATGGCAACTCACTCCGCCACCGAATTCGCAACCCATATCTCCGGTGAAGGTGAATGCCATCTTGTCGAGAAACTGTTGCGGCTTGTCGTAGTACTTGATCTCGATACTGTCATCGGTATGGATGCGACTTCGGTTCGGAATATACAAGTCGTCATGGCCCAGGCCGTAATTGTTCGAGACGATATTCATCCAGGGCTTGGGGGTCCACTTGACTTGTCCGCCGACGCCTTTCCGTGAGTTCGCCGAGCCGTACGATTGCCATCCGTTAATGAACCACGGCTCGATCTTCAGATGAGCGGTGGGGAAAATCTGAACTCTCAGGCCGTTGAAAAACCATGGCGTGTTGGAGGAAACATAGGATGGCTGATACGCCCAGTTATCAAAGTTGTAATAACTGAATAGTCCGATGTAGGACATAAAAATTCCGGCATCAATGTTTATCCCGTTCAGTGCATTAATGTGGTAACCGCCGTAAGCTTCCGAGACATAGCGGTAAGCATCGCTCAAATCCCACTGCCCCTTTGCGGGACTGGGATCGTTCCGCGGCGTCGTCGTGGAATACATACCAAACTGCGTCATGAAGCGGGCTCGAACGTTGTCGTAGTGAAAATCGCCACCGACACCGAGTTGCTCGAGCTGGATCTCGTTCGAGCGAAACAGCTCGCTCGACCCGCCCATCGAGTTATCCTTCGGTTTATTGAAGTCGTATACGTAGTTGATATCGGCCCGAATTTCCGGCGTGAAGAACTTCGAATCGAACGCGGCCTCTTTCGTACGCGGATTGCCGTTCAGCCAGGTCCAATCCCAATCCGAAAACGGATCGATCTTAGCTTTCTTTTCCGGTGAAGTCCTTTCCGAAGAAGCAACGGTTGCAGCCCCTGCGGCCGGCTGCCCGGAAGCAACAACCGCCGGCGAGGCGACCAAGTTTGGAGGCGCAGGAGGAACACTCGGCGCTACGGAAGGGACCGTTGCCGATCCCTCGCCAGCGTTTTCCAGGGTAGCGTCCTTGCGTGTTTCAACTTCTGCGCGCAAGCGAGCAACCTCGGCTCTAAGTGCTTTTAACTCGTCGCGTATTTCCTGTTGTTCCTTCCCACTTTCGGTAGAGGTTGTGGGCTTGGCGGAGGTGGTTTTCGCCTCGTTGATTGTTTGCGCTCTGCTCTGGCTGCTCAGGTGCAACGACACTACCGAAAGCAATATGATGTGAAATAGATTTTTCGTGCTCATGATTTCGATTTCCTAACCACTCCGTCAGATCCTCGTGACGCCTCGCCAAAGTCTTTCCGCTGTATATATGCAGAACCTGCTGCCCTCCTCGTTTTTGAGTCGGCACTATCCAGTAAAGGATCGCAGGCTTGCCATCGCGCAGCAGGGCAATCAGAAACCGCAGCATAAAAGCTGCGCCTAGCACCGCGATGGCCGCGATAATCGTGGCCGCGTTCATGTCTGCGCTTTCCAGACACACTCATTGGCGAGGAACATCACAGTGGAACTCTCCCTTCGTAAGGGTGGTTTAAGGAATTTCTAAAGAATTCATAAAGGCTCAGTCGGTGCCCCGGTATCCATTAACACATTCCCTCAGCAACCCCACTCTGCTTCACCCGGCTCGGCGAAATACTGGCGCGACTTCACGCGGTCATTCGTCATCGATTCAAGCTCCAACAACGCGAGGCGCGCTGCTGCTACCATGCGATTCTTTTCGGGTTGTGGCACTTCCCTCCACGCACCGTGACCTTCTCTTCCGGTGCTCGACGTTGCCGATGACGTAAGTGCCCGATGATAGTGATGGAAAAGCTCTGCCAACCGTTCCGGCGCTACTTCATTAATCCACATAATTTGTCCCCCTTGGGCCTTGATCTCTGAGCGCTATCTCAGCCCCACAAGTGATTGGACACGGAAACATAGAAAGCCCGAATAAAGGCTCCATAAAATGTTCGTAAAGGTCGACAGGCGGAAAAGTGGGCTAGGAAGTTGGGTTAGGAACCTGGCTCGAAGCGATAGCCAACCCAGGGTTCGGTGAGCAGGTATTTCGGAGCGGAGGGATCACTCTCAATTTTCTTGCGCAACTGGCCGACGAACACGCGGAGGTATTCCGGCTGTTCGGTGCTGTTCGGGCCCCAGATCGCCGCCAGCAGCGTTCGATGTGTCATCACCTTGCCGGGACGGCGGGCCAGATACAGAAGCAAGTCGAACTCCTTAGGCGTGAGATGAACCTGGTTTCCCCGCACCTTGACCGAGCGCGCATCGAGATCGATGGAGAAGTCCCCGGCAATAATCGCAGTGGATGCTTCCTTCACCTCCGGAGTCCTCCGAAGTTGTGCTCGAATGCGCGCCAACAGTTCGTTCATGCTGAATGGCTTTGTAACGTAATCGTCTGCGCCCGCATCCAGCGCTTCGACCTTGGACCGATCCTGTCCACGGACCGACAGCACGATGATGGGAACTTGCGAAATCTGCCTTATTTGACGGCATAGGCCCACGCCATCCAGATTGGGCATCGCAAGATCCGTGATCACCACGTGTGGCGTCCAGTTCTTCATCAACTCCAGCGCCATTTCGCCGTCGTTGGCAACGCGGATGTCATACCCCTGCGCCGAAAGAGTAGTGCGCAGAACACGGGTGATTTGCGGCTCGTCATCCACCACCAGGATGCGCCAGTGCTCGTCGGTCATTGCTAATGGCTCACTTATCGCATTTCCTGCGTCACGATGTGTACATCCACGGAGGGTGTATCGCGCAAGAATTTATGAATCGCAGAAAGATAAAAATATCGCTTCCAACCCGTGGTTGCCGAGCGACCGAAAACAACATGGGTAATGTGCTTTTCGCGCACAAACTCCGCAACTCTTTCCGCCACGACCTTGCCCTCGACCTTCACTACTTTCGCCCCCACACTCTCCGCGAACCGCACATTGTCTGCCAGGGTCCGTTGGTTATCGTCGCTTTCATCCGCGCCGGTATCTACGTACAACACGAAGAGATCGGCGTCCAATGCCTGCGCCATGCGCGCGCCACGCGCCACCAAATATTGGGCCGCCGGATTTGAGCTGATACAGACGGCGATGCGCTCCCGCACCTGCAAAGGCTGACCATCGTCGGTTTTCAATTCAGAGAGGGTTCGGTCAACGGCCTGCGTAACCTGACGTAATGCCAGTTCACGCAGCGCGACCAGGTTCGTATTCCGGAAAAAATTCGCCAGCGCTCGTTCCACACGCTCGAGGGGATAGATATCTCCACGCCGCATGCGGGTCTGCAGCGCTTGAGGCGTCAGATCCGCCATCACAATTTCGCCGGCCCGGCGAATCACCCAATCCGGCACGGTTTCGCGGACCTGCACGCCAGTCAGTTCCCGAATCGTGGGCGCCAGGCTTTCGATGTGCTGCACGTTCAAGGTAGAAACAACGTCAATGCCAGCATCGAGCAACTCGAATATATCTTCATAACGCTTGGCGTGTTTGCTGCCTTCAATATTTGTGTGCGCTAACTCGTCGACCAGAACGACGTGGGGCTTGCGCTCGAGAATCGCATCCACATCCATCTCTTCGAAGATCGTGGATTTATATTCCAGCTTTTTTCGTGGCACCGTTTCCAGCTTTGAGGAGAGTTCCACAATCGGGCGCCGGCCGTGCGTTTCAACCACGCCGATGACAACTTCTTCGCCGCGGCTGGCACGACGCACTCCCTCGCTGAGCATGGCGTAGGTTTTCCCCACGCCCGGGGCATAACCGAGGAAGAGTTTGAACACCGCAGGCCGCTGCTCGGTGTCTACCTCCTTCAGCCATTCTTCGGGACTCTTGGCCATCGCCGATATTCTGAGCGTTCAATTGGAAATTGTCGAATCGCGGGCTATTGCAGTTACAATCGTGGCCGTGAAAGCTCGACCGCTTCAGCACTTCTTCCGTTATACTGCCTGCCTCGTAGCCGCCGAAGTAGTTGTGCAGGTCTACCGGCATCTCGTTCGCGTAAACCCCACCACTGTAGCTTTGACATTCCTGCTGATGGTGTTATGGGTGGCCGCTTACTGGGGATTCCGCTTCTCAGTTTTTCTAGCGGTGCTTGCCACACTGGCGTTCAACTACTATTTTCTTCCGCCTGTTGGAACCTTCACGGTTGCCGATCCGCAGAACTGGGTTGCGCTCTTCGCTTTTCTAGTCACTGCGGGTATTGCCAGCGAACTCGCGGATCGCGCGCGGCGCCAGACTGCGGACGCCGTACAGCGCCGCCGTGATGTGGAGCGTCTCTACAGCTTCAGCCAGCGCCTGCTGGCTACAGACAATGTCGCCGAACTATTAAACGCAATTCCAGCGTATGTTTGCGACAATTTCGGCGCCACCGCCGCCGCGATGTATTTGCTGAGCTCTCAGCAGGTTTATCGAACGGATCCAAAAACCACCTTATTTCCCATACACGAACTGCAAATGGTGAGTTCGCGCGGAGAGCCGGTGATCGACGCTCAACGTGGCATCTCTCTGACACCGTTACACTTGGGCACGCGTACTACGGGAGCTGTGGGCATTGCCGGAGCCGCACTTTCGAGAGCCACGCTGGAGGCTCTGGGAAGCATGATTGGTATTGCCATCGAACGCGCGGGAGCGATGGAAAAGCTTTCGCAAACTGAAGCGGCCCATCAAAGCGAAACTTTGCGCGCAGTTCTACTCGATTCCGTCACCCACGAACTGCGCACTCCTCTCACCGGCATCAAAGCCGCGGTTACGGGCTTGCTCTCTGAGTACAACCTGGACGAAGCACAGCGCAAAGAGTTGCTCACCGTCATCAACGAAGAGACCGATCGTCTGGATCGACTGGTGGGCGAGGCCACCGAGATGGCGCAACTGGATGCGCATAAGGTCGAGTTGCATTTTGCTCGCGTCGATATCGCCTCCGTCATCGAATCGGCGGTCGAGGATTCCAGAAGCGTCACTGGACAGCACCCCATGGAGGTGCGGGTTAAGCCGGACCTACCACAGGTTTTTGTGGACTCAGACCGTATTGCAGAAGTCTTGAAACAGTTGTTGGAAAACGCCGCAAAGTATTCTCCTCCGGACGCAACGATCACGATTACCGCCGAACAGGACGAAAATCGCGTGGTCACCAGCGTTAGCGATCATGGCCCCGGCATCGATGACTTCGAACAGTCGCTCGTGTTCGAAAAGTTTTATCGGGGGCGCGACCAGCGCTACTCCGTGCAAGGCACAGGGATGGGCCTCGCCATCGCCAAGGCCATCGTCGAAGCTCACAATGGGGTTGTCAGCGTCACCAGCCAGCTCGGCCGCGGCTCTGTATTTTCCTTTGAGCTGCCCATTGCGTGAGAGTGCTCAGCCTGGCATTGCTGAAGATGTTAAAATGATTAGATCGGATGTCCTCAAAAGGCCTCACTGTGCAACGCCCCGGCGGCAAAGAAATTGTCTCGGTAGTGGAAGACCGTCTAACGCCCACTCGACCTCAGAAGATAGGTTTTGTCAGCCTGGGGTGCCCCAAGAACTTGGTCGATAGTGAAGTGATGATGGGCTTGCTTGCCCGCGCTGGGGCTGAGCTCTCGTCCAATGTCGAAGACGCCGACGTCATCGTTGTGAATACCTGCTCCTTCATTGAGAGCGCGCAGCAAGAATCTGTCGATACGATTTTGGAGATGGCCGAGCACAAGATCTCTGGCCGTGCGAAGAAACTGATCGTGGCGGGATGCCTGGTCGAGCGATATCGGAACGAGATTCGCCAGCGCATTCCGGAGGTCGATGCTGTGGTGGGCACGGGAGAGTTGCAAAACATATTGGCGGCCGCGGGCGTTGCTGCTCCGCCGCCTAAGAACGACTCTCCATTTCGTCGTCCTGTCGTCGCGAGCCGAAGGCGATGCCAGGGCAGCGCAGGGACGATTTTCCCGCGACCAGTGGGATGGCGCGGTTGTTGATCTGCCGAACTATCTCTACGACGACGAAACGCCCCGCATCCTGGCCACGCCGAAGTCGACTGCTTACATAAAGATAGCCGAGGGTTGCGATCATCCCTGTACCTTCTGCATCATTCCGCAGCTGCGCGGGCAGTTCCGTTCTCGGCGCTTCGAGTCAGTGATAGCCGAAGCCGAGCGGCTGGCGAACATTGGCGTTCTAGAAATTACTCTTATCGGCCAGGACACAACCTGTTATGGAGAGGATTTCGGACTGAAAGATGGTCTTGCACTGTTGTTGGAGAAGCTGGCAAAGATTGAAGAACTGAGATGGGTGCGATTCTTATATGCCTACCCAAACAAGATCACAGGGAAGCTTCTGGAGACGATTGGAGCGCACGAAAAAATCTGCTCGTACATGGACGTTCCCCTGCAGCATGCTTCGCCAACAGTTCTGAAGCGCATGAAGCGCGGTGGCGGAGCAGAAGTGTTTCTGCGCTCGATTACAAAGATGCGGCGCGCCATCCCCGGCCTGACCTTACGTACGTCGTTCATCGTGGGATTTCCTGGAGAGACCGAAAAGGAATTTGAGGAGTTGTGCGCCTTCGTTGGCGAGGCACAATTTGATTGGATGGGGACTTTTGCTTACTCTGACCAGGATGGTGCGGACGCCTACGGCTTGGAGTCAAAAGTTCCGCTTGGCGAAATCGAGCGCCGTCGGAAGCACCTGATGGCAATCCAGCAAAGGATCAGCAAGAAGAAAAAAAAGGCCCTCGTAGGCCAGGAGTTCGATCTCTTGCTGGAGGGGATGTCGGAAGAGACCGAACTACTGATGGAAGGCCGCACTGCGATGCACGCTCCCGAAATCGACGGCAAAGTTTTCATTAATGACTTCCCCGCCGATATCGCACCCCAGCCAGGGGAGTTTTATCGGTGCCAGATCACGGAAGCACATGATTATGATCTGGTAGCGAAGATTCTCTGACGGCCGATTACCCGCTTGGACTTGCATTACTCAACGCACCGCTTGAGATTTTTCTGATATGCCGCGCAAGAGTGCTCTCAAACTTCGCTGTCCGATCTGCAAAAAAGTCGTCAAGAGCGGAGATGCCGAGTTTCCGTTCTGCAGTGATCGCTGCCGCACGATTGATCTGGGCAAATGGGCGAGCGGCGAGTACGTGATTCCTTCGCCGAGCGATGGGGAGGAACAAGTCCGGGAGAGTACACCAGAGGATCTGGACGAGGACTTGTGACGGAGCCTTCTGAAGCGGGCGTCGCCGAGCGGGGTGAAGGCGCGGCAGCAGGACTGAAAGTCGGCGTAACGCGCGGCGAAACTCCGCCGTGGGCAATGACCGTCGCCACCTTTTTCGGGATCGGACGACTACGGCCAGGGCCCGGCACATGGGCGTCGGTTACGACCGTACTTTTGTGGCCAGCTCTCGCGTGGCCACTTCCGACTTCCATCCGTACTCCCACAGCGATTGCCTTAGTCTTTTTGGTTACTACGGTCGGTATCGCCGCAGCCACTCGAGTATCCCGAGGTACTGGGGTGAAAGATCCGCAGTTCGTGGTGATCGATGAAGTCGCCGGCCAACTGGTGGCCCTGATCGCCGTGCCGTTAGGGTGGAAATCTTTGCTGGCCGCCTTGATACTTTTTCGTGCCTTCGATATCGTGAAACCGCCGCCGGTGCGACAATTAGAGGCGGTTCCGGAGGGCGCCGGGATCGTGCTGGACGACATTGCCGCAGGTCTGTACGCTCTGGTATGTGTGCATCTCTTTCTGCACTTCGGTCTTCTAAAGTAGTGCGAGTTCCTCTCATGGGCTTTTCTGATCGTATTCTCGGCAAGAAAAACGCGAACGGTGGACCACATATCGAATCGGTTTCGCCGGTGCTGGCGTTGACCGGCGGCGAGGTTCGCATCGCGGGATCGGGCTTGCGGCCGCCGCAGTGGGAGCGTCCGCAGGTGCAGTTTGGCGACATACAGGGCAGCCTCGTGGTCAGCTCCGATTCTTTTCTGATCGCTCGGGTTCCAGAGGGCGCGACATCAGGTCCCGTGGTAGTCGCGACGAACGGGCATGTCAGTAATCCGCACCAGGTTAAAGTGGCCGTGCCGATCGCTGAAAACCTGCACCCGGTGACCAGTCCGGCGTTGGATGCGCAAGGGAATATTTACGTCACTTTCTCCGGCTCAAGGGGCCAGAAGGTCCCAGTCGCGATTTTCAAGATCGATACAAATTACGCGGTGAAGCCTTTCGTCGCAGAAATGATGAACGCGACTGCGATCGCCTTCGATCGGCAGGGACAGATGTATGTTTCCTCACGGCATGACGGTGCGGTGTATCGCGTAGCCCCCAACGGAACCATGACGACGTACGCCGAGGGCATGGGCATTGCTACAGGCATGGCGTTCGATCGAAATCAGAATCTGTATGTCGGCGACCGCAGCGGGACTATCTTTAAAATCGGCCGGGATCAACAAGTTTTCGTGTTTGCAACGTTGGAGCCCAGTGTTTCGGCCTACCACCTCGCCTTTGGTCCTCAAGGAGATTTATTTGTAACCGGGCCGACCACCTCTAGCTTTGACTGCGTGCACCGGATTGATCCGCAGGGAACCGTTCACAAGTTCTACCGCGGCTTGGGACGGCCGCAAGGCTTAGCTTTCGACGCCGACGGCAATCTCTACGTTGCTGCCTCGCTCTCCGGCCGGCGCGGCATTGTGAAGATCAGTCCGGATGGCAAGGCAAATCTGGAAGTGGCTGGCCACGGTTTGGTAGGGCTGGCCTTTGCGCCCGGACGAAGCGTGATCTTAGCCACAACGGACGCGGTCCACCATCTCTCCTGGAACATCCAAGGCCTGTCCCTGCTGCCGGAATAAGTCCTCGATTCTGCCACGTGAATGGCGCGCGAACGGCCGCCGCTTTTTTCATTTACACTTCTAGCCGTGAACGCCGAGATCATCGCGGTCGGCTCAGAATTGCTGACGCCGTTCCGCATGGATACCAATTCCCTTTATCTCACCGAGCAATTGAATCAGCTTGGCGTGGAAGTGATCTTCAAGAGTGTGGTAGGGGATGATTTCCCCCGCCTGGTCACAGCGGCACAGCATGCCTTTTTTCGCTCGGATATCGTCATTTTCAGTGGCGGATTGGGCCCCACTGAAGACGACCTTACACGCGAAGCGGTCGCCGAAGCTTTCGGTGTTCCCTTGCGAAGGAACGAACAAGTTCTCTCCGCGATCCAGGAGCGCTTTGCAGCGCGCGGCTGGAAAATGTCGTCGAACAATGCCAAACAGGCGGACGTTCTCGAAGGGGCCACGGTATTGCCCAATGCGAACGGAACCGCACCGGGACAATGGATGAGCGGGAAATTTGACGGACGTGAACAACTAGTTATCTTGTTGCCCGGCCCTCCCCATGAGCTCAAAGCCTTGTTCGAAACCGAGTGTCGCGAGCGTTTGCGAGCGAAATTGCCGGCAGCGTCACTGGCTACACGTGTGTTGAAGGTGGCGATGCTGGGCGAATCTCTTGTGGATGCGCGGGTGGCGCCAATCTATAAACGGTTCACCGATGTGCAGACCACCATCCTGGCGGGCGCGGGAGAAATTCAACTTCATTTTAAATCGCGCGCGAGAACCATCGACGAAGCACAAGCACGAGTGGATGAAGCAGCCGATGCGGTCGAGGAAGAACTGGATGATGCTGTTTACTCGCGCGATGGCCAGTCGCTCGAGCAGATTGTGGGCTACTGGCTGCAGATGCGCAATGCGACGCTGGCTGTGGCAGAGTCATGCACCGGTGGATTGCTGGGGGAAAGGATTACTTCGATCGGTGGCAGTTCACGCTATTTTGCGGGAGGCGCCATCGTTTACGCGAATACATTAAAAACCGAACTGGCCGGAGTGCCGGCCGATATGATCGAACGCCACGGCGCTGTGAGTCGCGAGGTAGCGGCGGCGTTGGCGGAGGGTATCCGATACCGGTGCGAGGCGACGCTTGGCGTGGGAATTACTGGAGTCGCCGGTCCTGCCGGGGGCACGGCTCAAAAGCCGGTTGGGTTGGTGTTTCACGCTTTGGCCAGCGATAGTGGGACCGAAGTGATCGAGCGCAATTTTCCAGGAGATCGCCATCGCATCCGGTGGTTCGCGACGACACTCGCTCTGGACATGGTACGACGAAAGTTAATGTAAGTGTCATGCGCCTCTTTGTCGCTTTGGATATCGATGACGCCATCCGCTCTCGCATCAGTGAGTTCGTCACAGGCATTCGAGATCTTGCCCCGGATGTCCGCTGGGTTCAGGCCGGAATCGTTGCATGTCACCTTGAAGTTCATCGGCGAGCGATCTGAGACGCAGGTTGAAGAGATCAGGCGGGCACTGCCCGCAATCGCCGGCGAACAGTTTGATATAACCTTTCGTGGCTATGGCTTTTTTCCGGAGCGACGAACTGCTCAGGTTTTCTGGATTGGTATCGAGGCTGGCCCGCAACTTCAATCGCTGGCCGGGACTGTAGATGCAAGCCTTGCCGCAGTCAAAATTCCGAAAGAGGAACATGCCTTCACGCCGCACCTTACGCTGGCGAGATGTAAAGGAGCATCCGGAGGGCCACGAAAACGCAGCAAAGATGGCTCCAAGGGTGGCTTTGAGCATCTGCAGAAGGAGCTACTAGCGGCCTTGCCACCACCGGAGTTCGGCACAACCGTGATTCGCGAATTTTTCTTGTACCAAAGTGAACTTTCGCCAGGCTGGCTCGAGATATAAAAAGCTGGCGTCATTTTCGTTACGCCAATAATTATTAATGACTACGTCGATCCTTTTTGCCGCTGTCGCCTACTTTCTGGGGTCGATTCCCTTTGGATATTTGCTGGTTCGCATCTTCCGCGGCGAAGACGTGCGTCGAAGCGGCAGTGGAAATATCGGGGCAACAAACGTCTCTCGCAAGTCTCCTGCACTGGGAGTAATTACCCTCATGTTGGACGCGCTCAAGGGGAGCGCGGCTGTGGCACTGGCGTACCTTTTCTCGTCTCGAATGACGACCGACCTTTCGCCCAAAGAGGCGATGGCTACGGCAGCATTGTTTGCCGTCATCGGTCACATGTTTCCGATGTGGCTGAAGTTTCGTGGCGGCAAGGGCGTGGCGACCGCACTAGGCTCATTCCTGGTTATTGTCCCGAGAGCTGTCCTCGTGTCCGCAGCAATTTTTGTCGCCGTCGTCTTGCTCTTTCGCTATGTTTCGTTGGCATCGGTGATTGCCGTCGTTTCTTTTCCACTGCTGGCTTACATCATGCGCGGAAGCGATATGGGTCGATTGCCGCTCTTCATTATGGCCATCACTTCCCTGCTCATCGTCGCCCGGCATCATGAAAATATCGGCCGCCTTCTCGCCGGCACGGAAAGCCGCTTACGGTCGGGGAAATCATGAGCCAAATCGCAATTGTCGGAGCAGGAGCCTGGGGCACCGCGTTATCGATCGTTCTGGGACGCAAAGGAACGCATCAGATTCGCATATGGGCTCATGAAAAGGAAGTTTGCCAGGAAATCGCGCAACGTCGTTTGAACAGCAAATTTCTTCCGGACCAGACGATCCCTGCGTGCGTAACACCCTGTACCGACTTGGCGGAGGCGGTAGAGCGCGCGGCCATCGTCGTGAGTGTAATGCCTTCGCAGCATTGCCGAATCCTGTTCGAGCAGATGCGACCGCACCTGCTCGCAGGGTCCTTGCTGGTCAGCGCAACAAAAGGCCTGGAGCAAGGCTCGATGCTGCGTATGACAGAAGTGATTGGCAGCGTAGTAAACCACAACGGGCGCTCTCTTCAGATCGGCGCTCTGAGCGGGCCGTCATTTGCTCTCGAAGCTGCGCGCGGCGACCCAACAGCAATCACTATCGCGTCTGTAGACACCAGCTTGGCCAGTACCGTACAGCAGGAATTCAGCCACGCCAGCTTTCGGATTTATACAAATCACGATCCCATCGGGGTTGAACTTGGGGGAGCGCTGAAGAACGTGATTGCCATCGCGGCGGGCGTGTGCGCTGGCCTCGAACTGGGACACAATTCGGTAGCGGCCCTCATCACCCGCGGATTGGCGGAAATGACACGACTAGTCGTTGCCTGCGGAGGCAAAGCGGAGACCATGGCAGGACTCGCCGGGCTAGGCGATTTGGTTCTTACTTGCACGGGGGGGCTGTCGCGGAATCGCAGCGTTGGCATCGAACTGGGCCGAGGACAAAAACTGCCGGACATTCTCGCCGGGATGCATGGCAGTGTTGCGGAAGGAATTTCAACCACGACTGCGGCAGTAGCATTAGCCCGCGCGCGCGGAATCGAGATGCCAATCGCCGAGCAGATGCAGGCGATTCTCCATGAACACAAATCTCCGCGCGATGCCATTCATGAATTGATGACCCGCAGGGGCAAGAGCGAGACAACCGGCGCCTGAGCATCATCCGGGAACGTTTCGTTGCCAAACCCACACAGAACGAGGGTTTTCCCTGGTACTTTGGTAATGGCAAATCCGACGGATTTCAGCTAAAAGCCTTGGACCCACTCTAAAATTCTATAGATACCGTGGAATCCGACGCCACATCGAACCGCGGCGCCTCCGAAATGAGCCGAGGGGGTGCCTTGCCCATCGCAGCACACGCTCCGGCTAGAATTCCCATTTTGTACGTAATTCTCGGAGTCCTCCTCGTCATCAGCATCGTCCCCATGTACTTCTACTCCGCACAGGTAGAAGCGATCAATCGGGATAGGCTGAAGACGAATGAGATGTTATTGCAGAATACGGTCACTCGTTCTCTGGCGGATGATCTGTCGCAGCACGAGCGCTCCATGGGAATGATGCTGCGGAACCTGTCTTCCGCTATCCAGGTGGCGAGTGGTGGCGACATCGGGAGCAAAAACATTGAGGCGCCGGAATTGCGGGCGTTGCTGGAAACCTTTGTCTCTTCCTCCGACGAGCTTGCCTATGCCACGCTTTTAAATTCCGATGCGAAGGGCATTTCGGCCGGGCGTATCGCACCCGACGCTTTTCTTCAGAGAGAGTTACAACACGCGTTCGACGCTGCGCGCGACGGCCGCGTGTATAACGGCCAGGCGCTTCAGGTGGAGGACGGCAGAGCTTCACGGACCGTAGTTCTGGTCAGCAGTCCCGTAAGCTACGGCGGACGTTTCCTCGGAATGGTGGGCGCGGTGGTGGATCTTCAGTTCTTGATACGCCGTCTGCATGAGGTCAGCGGCGGGGGACTGATCCCCTACGTTGTAGATTCTCAGGGCCGACTGGTAGCGGCTGGGACTCCACAATATGTGACCGGGCAGGACATGAAGAATCTGGAAATCGTCCGCACATTTGTGGACGAAGGAATCAAGGCGCAACTCGCCGCCACCAAGGAATTTTCTGTAAAAGAAGGCAAGAACAACGTTGAGATGCTCGGCACGTACAGCCCGGTAACCACTCTTGATTGGGCGGTCGTGGTACAGAAACCGCAACGCGAAGCTTACCGCGGTGTCTACGAAATGCAGCGTACGGCGCGACTGCTGGCGCTGTTGGCGGTCCTGCTGAGTATCGGCGTGAGTATTTTTGCGGCGCGCAGAATCACTAACCCTTTGCAGATCCTGACTCAATCCAGCCGGGCTCTTGCAAAAGGCGATTTTTCCCAGAGAGTTCAGCTTTGGAGCCGAACCGAAATTGGAGAACTGGCTGAGACCTTCAACACCATGTCAGGGGAACTTCAACATTATGTGGAAGACCTCAAGCGGGCAGCGGAAGAAAATCGTGCGTTGTTTCTAGGCTCGATTCAGATGCTCGCCGGTGCCGTTGACGAAAAGGACCCATACACTCGCGGCCACTCCGACCGGGTCACGCGTTACTCGATGATGATCGGCAAGGAATTGAAGCTGCCCGCTGCTTTCATGGAGATATTGCAAATTTCTGCGCAACTCCATGACGTAGGAAAAATTGGCATCGAGGATCGAATTCTCAAAAAGCCAGGAGCTCTGACAGCCGAGGAATTTGAGGTCATGAAGACCCACACGACCAAGGGCGCAAATATTTTGCGGCCGGTCGTTCAACTTGGCGAGATGCTGCCAGGCATCGAACTCCACCACGAAGCGCTCGACGGGCGCGGTTATCCTTACGGACTGCAAGGCGACCAGATCCCGCTGCTCGCGCGGGTGATCGCGGTAGCCGACACATTTGACGCGCTGACCACGAATCGTCCTTACCAGCACGCCCATACTCCGGAAGAAGCGCTAAAGATAATTCAGAACCTTGCCGGGAAGCGACTTGATCCGGTTCCTGTGGGCGCATTGATGGCAGTTTACGGTCGCGGTGAGATTCGTATTCAGCGCACTTCGATTAGGCGACAGGTCGTGGCAGGAGCCGCAGCCGCCGGTTCTGCGAACACCCCCACCGTTCCTCCAAGCGAGCCTGCGAAACTCGAAGGCTCTGTCGTATAGCCTTCTCTTCACCTCTCCCTCCAAGCTCTTATTCCTTGCCCTCGGTCTGAAGCCAACCCACCGCTATAATCAATCTGTAAGGTCCTTATGATTCAAACTTTATTTGGTAGTACAGAAGAAAAGAAGACCGGTCTTTTCGAGCGAATGAAGCAGGCGGTCACGCGTACGCGCGAAAACCTCGCTGAGCGCATCGAAGAGGTGGTTTCCCTGGGTAAGGAGATCGACCGCAACACTCTGGACGATCTGGAAGCGACGCTGATCGGCGCGGATTTGGGCTCAACCACTACGCAGGAAGTCCTGGGCAAGCTGCGAGACAAGGCAGATCGAAAACAGATCAAAGACGTGCAGGAGCTGAAACGACTTCTGAAAGAGGAATTGCTCGCGATCCTCAACGCCTCGAATACCCGACCGGTGCAAAGGGTGGATGGATCGCCTGAAGTAATTTTGGTCGTAGGCGTGAATGGCACAGGCAAAACTACGACTATCGGAAAGCTGTCACAAGTATTTCGATCTCAGGGCAAGAGCGTTTTGATGTGCGCGGCGGATACGTTTCGCGCGGCCGCCATTGATCAGCTGGAAATCTGGGGACAACGCACCGGCACCGAAGTGATCAAGACCAAGCCAGGTGGAGATCCCTCCGCTGTATTATTTGACGCGTTACAGGCTGCATCTGCACGAAAAACAGATTACGTCATTGTGGATACAGCCGGGCGACTGCATACCAAGACGAGCCTGATGTCCGAGCTGGAAAAAATGCGTCGGACGGCGCAACGAATCATTCCCGGAGCGCCGCACGAGACGTTGCTGGTCATGGATGCGACCACAGGCCAAAACGGCTTACAGCAAGCCCGTCTGTTCACTCAGTCTGCGGGCGTCACCGGCATTGTGTTGACCAAGCTGGACGGCACCGCCAAGGGCGGAGTCGTGGTCGCGATCTCGCGAGAATTGGGCCTGCCCGTACGCTTCGTTGGAGTGGGAGAAAAAGTGGGTGATTTGTTGCCATTCGATCCGAAGGAGTTTGTGGATTCGTTGTTTGAATAAGAGGCTCCTCACCTCGGAAAGCCTCGGTCAGCGTACTTGATTCGTCCGATAGAACATGTCCGAAGACGATACTGATGAACAATTTCTGCGCCGGGCGCTTGCCCTGGCATCGGAAGGAGTGGGTCTCGCATCGCCCAACCCCCATGTCGGCGCAGTAATCGTTGATGAGAATAAGAACATAGTAGGCTCAGGTGTATACACCTATGCGGGGGTGAAACACGCTGAGATTCTCGCCCTCGAACAAGCCGGCAAGAAGGCGCGAGGCGCCACTCTCTATATCAATCTTGAGCCGCACGGCCATCAGGGTCGCACGCCTCCGTGCACACAAGCCCTGATCGCCGCAGGAATTCGGCGCGTTGTCGCGTGCATGCCGGATCCCAACCCTCAAGTGAGCGGACGCGGCTTTGAGCAATTAAGGGCTGCAGGACTTGACGTTGACGTTGGGCGACTGGAATCAGAGGCGCAGCCGCTCAATGAGGCGTTTGCGACGTACATTCGTCGCGGCGTTCCGTTAGTAACCCTGAAGGCGGCGATGACATTGAACGGCAAGATCGCTCCGCCGTCCATCCCTGGGCAGAGGGGCGCGGCAGGAATTCCGAATGGGGGATGGATCACGGGCGAAGCTGCGAGGGCTCACGTCCAGCAACAGCGGCATGGTAGCGATGCCATTCTGGTGGGGATAGGAACTGTTGTCGCCGATGATCCTTTGCTGACCGACCGCAGCGACAGGCCGCGCCGGAAGCCATTGCTGCGCGTGATTCTGGACTCGCATCTGCGGTTACCAGTAGAGTCTCGGCTGGTGCTGAATGCCAGCAGTAAAGGTAGAACAGAAAATGATGTCCTCGTTTTCTGCACCTCCGGAGACGAAGAGAGAAAAAAAGCACTGCAGTTGCGCGGCGTTCGCGTGGAGCGGCTTTCGCCCGACGCAGAGGGCCGTCCCGCCATCAGTGAAGTGATGCGCCGACTTGGGCAGCTTGAAATCACTAGCGTACTGATTGAGGGAGGATCAACCGTAAATGGAGCGGCGCTCTCCTCGAACGTCGTCGACAAGCTGTTTTTATATTATGCGCCCAAGTTTTTTCTTGAGGATGGATCGATTCCGTTCGCTGCCGGCGCAGCAAGTGGAAGCAAAGTGCCGCCACTGCAGGGTCCACGCTTGCATCGTTTCGGAGACGACTTTGCGGTCGAAGGGTATTTGCGAGATCCGTACAAAGAATAAGGCGACAAGGGTTTAAGATATTTCGTTACGTATCGAGGTTCCCATGTTTACCGGCATTATTGAAGAAGTAGGACGAGTCACACAGATAAAACAGCAAGGCGAAAATCGCCGCATCACGATCACGGCGGCGAACTCTCCAAAGGAATTAAAATCCGGCGACAGTGTCGCCGTTAGTGGAGTTTGCCTGACAGCACTCGATATCAAGCCCGATTCGTTCTGTGCGGACCTGGCACCTGAAACGTGGGTCCGAACCTCGTTTTCCCGCATGCATGAAGGCGCCATGGTCAATCTGGAGCTACCAATGAAAGCGGATGGCCGCTTTGGCGGGCACATTGTTCAAGGCCACGTCGATGGTGTAGGCAAACTCGTGGGCCTGGACCGGATTGCGAACTCGGAGAATTGGTGGCTTCACATCGAGATGCCAGAAGAAATTGAGAAGTACACGGTTTACAAGGGGTCGATTTCGATTGAGGGAATCAGTCTCACCGTGGCCAAGCTCGAAGGCAAGACCTGCACGATTGCGATTATCCCGCATACAGTGGAAATGACGAACCTCAACTCACTAAAGCCTGGGGATCCCGTAAATCTCGAGGCAGATCTGATTGCAAAATATGTTGAGAAGATGATGACCCGCGATCAATCAGCTGGAAGCATACTCACGGTAGAAGAATTGGTGCAGCAAGGATTCTGAAGTTGTCACCGCAAGCGACGAAGCATGGCCTCGGGCAAAGAAGAAGGTTTTGCAGGAGCAGGTTTGTGCGGGCACTGCCTGAATGCCCGAATACTCGCATCCGATCGGGGGTCAAAATTCCTGCAGTGCCAGCTATCCTTCAGAGATTCGCGGTTCCCGAAATATCCTGCGTTACCGGTTCTTTCTTGCAGCGGCTTTGTAGAGAGTAATCCGCGCAGGGAATAGCTTGATTCCCGTTGAGAGGGTCTAAGCTTCGATTTTGAGTTCATCCAATTCCAGGAACTCTTGCACGATAGGCTCCGTCGATTTTTCCATGTCCGCCGAGGTGCCGAAGAAAATCGCGCGACCTTCATGCAAAAAGACGACTCGATCTGCCAGTTTCTTAGCCAGGCGCATATCGTGAGTGACAACGATGCTGGTGAGATTGAGCTGGAGTTTGAGGCGTTTGATCAGGTCACCGAGCAACTGCGCCATGAGTGGATCGACCATCGTCGTGGGCTCATCGTAGAGGATGCATTCGGGGCGGGCAGCGAGAGCGCGCGCAATTGCCACCGACCGCTTCATGCCGGTGGACAGATCGGACGGCAAAAGGTCCCGCATCTCTTTCACTCCCACCATTTGAAGCAGACCGTCGACAATTTGATAAATCTGCTCTTCGGACAATGACCGCGTTTCGCGCAAAGGAAACGCAACGTTCTCCCCGACTGTCAGAGAGTCGAAAAGGGCTCCGTTTTGAAAAACCATGGTCACTTTTTTTCGAATGCCTTCCAGTTGTTCTTCAGAGAAGTTCGTTATGTCCTCACCGGCGACGATTACCATGCCAGAATCCGGCTTAAGAAAACCCATGAGAATTTGCAACGACACCGATTTGCCCACTCCGCTGCGTCCTAAAATGCACACCGTCTCGCCGGGCATCACATCGAAGCTGACTCGGTCGAGAACAGGTTTGTCCCCAAAGGCTTTGGACACCTCGCGGAACTCTATATAGGGTGGCGGAGAAGGTTCAGGCATTCGTCGATCTCTTTTGTTCCTCTTTAGGTCGAGTCTGTAGCGCGGTCTCCAAATCGCCAGGAGTGTTCAGATTACGAAACAGATCGCTGCCGAATCCCGCAAGGCGCATCTCTTTTTCTTCAATTACATGAATACGAGGACCGTTGAATAGCAAATCGATCCGGTTGTGCCCAGCAAGCAGAGCCGCTTCCGCGTCGTCCGCAAACTCCCGGCGGTAAATAGCGCAGAGCGGTTGCCAGCGCCCACTTTGGCGCGGCACTATCGCACTTGCCCCAGGAGCCTGCCGCGCCTCTTGAATTAAATACCGCAGGAACACTTCCGAAATAAATGGCATATCCACGGCGAGCATCAGATTAGAATCTCGGGAAGAAGATCGCAGTGCCGCATGAATTCCACCGAGCGGACCACGATCGTGGAACTTGTCTTCCACCACTGCAGCAACGCCAGCGAACTTATCATGACGCCCGACGATATGCACGTCGGTTGAAACGGCGCACGCCAATTCGAGGGCGCGCGCCACAAGCGAGCGGCCTTCATATTCAATGAAGGCTTTGTCCCTGCCCATGCGGGTGCTCTTCCCTCCCGCAAGAACGAACGCTGCAAGGTCACCCTCGGCGGGAGATTTCATTCCGCGATCATACACTCTGCTTCACCAGCCTAAGGAATAGCCGCACAGGTCCTTCATTTCTTATTGAGCGCTTGGATTTGCAGTACGAGAGTATCGATCTCTTCGGGCGCGAGCTTACTGGCGTATTTGGGCATGCGACCCTTGCCGTTGCTGATGATGCGGCGCAACTCATCGGAGGACGCACCGGCCATTTTCTCGGAGATTAGCGATGGGCCGCCGAAATGACGACCCTCAGCGGTTTTGCCGTGACACTTGGCGCAATTGTTGCGGAAGACAGGATTTTCCGTCAGTGTGCCGTTTGCAGGGCTGGCTTGCGAGAAGGCCAGGGCGCCGAAGAGAAGCACGGTAACCGAAGAAGTAATTCTCATAGACATGTTCGAAAGAGACTTTGCCAAAACAGCACCTCAGAGTGGAATTGAGTCGTTGGATGCGTAAAACCCCGATGCAGTATGGTGCTGCGAAGAGCCACGATTTGACCGGTATCTTCCATTCAGAGCATTCGTATTTGCGTTGCACCGCGTGTGGCAACCGCAGCTGCAAAGACGTGCATCACATCGGATACTTGGGTTACTGTCGAGTTCATAAATCTTACACGGTAAGGATTTAGGACGGCTAGAAACCCAGCGTGCTCTCTCCACTGAATTTCTTTACTTATGCCAATCGCCGAAAAGCTCATTACCGACAATTATGCTGATCACGTCAACCCTGAGTGGGTCAAGTTACTGAGCTTGCTTCAGATGAATGTCGGATATGAGCGATGCGCGGGTGCCGAGCTATTTACTCGCGATGGTCGACGAATCGTTGATTTCCTCTCCGGCTACTGTGTCCACAATACCGGCCACAATCACCCGGCCATCGTGGACGCCCTCAAGAATGAATTGGACAAATCAGGGCCGGTGATGCTGCAAAGCAATGTTCCCGAGCTGGCGGGCGAACTGGCTGAGCGATTGTGCAAATTGGCTGGCGGCCGCCTTACCAAGGTGTTCTTCGGTAGCTCCGGTAGCGAAGGCATGGAAACTGCGATTAAGTTTTCCCGGGCGCACACTGGCAGGATCGGATTGCTATCGTGCGATCGGGCTTTTCATGGGCTGACCTGCGGCGCTCTCTCGCTAATGAACGGTGAATATTGGCGCAAGGGATTTGGTCCGCTCTTACCGGACACGGCCTTCGTTCCGTTCGGCGATCTGGCGTCCCTTGAGAAAGAACTTTCAACACAACGCTATGCGGCTTTTTTTGTAGAGCCCATTCAGGCCGAGGGCGGCATTCGCGTTCCTGACCCGCACTATTTGCAGAGCGCACAGGCATTGTGCCGTCGCCACGGAACCCTTCTGGTCGCCGATGAAGTGCAGACGGGGATGTTCCGCACAGGTCCATTTCTAGCGTCGCATCACTTCGCAATCGCACCTGACATCGTGGTGCTGGCGAAAGCCCTGAGCGGCGGACTCGTACCGGTGAGCGCGACGTTGATGTCGGACGATATACATAAATCTGTTTTTAGTTCGTTCAAGCGTTCCATCGTTCACGCCTCTACGTTCAGCGAAAATAGCTTATCCATGCGCGCTGGCTTGGCGACGCTTGATGTTCTTGAAGGGGAGCGGTTGGGTGATCGGGCGCTGCAATTGGGGGCGGAGATGCAACAAGGACTTGTCGACGCTCTCTCTGGGTACGAGATGGTAAAAGAAGTCCGCGGTAAGGGACTATTGATTGGCATCGAGTTTCGAGCTCCGCAGCGTTTCACACTACGAGCTCCGTTTGAAGGCTTTGCCAAAGTTCATCCCGCAATGTTCGGACAGATTCTGGTGATGCGCCTTTTCCGTGACTCAGGTTTCCTTACTCAGATTTGCGGAAACGACTTCATGGTTTTGAAGGTTGCCCCTCCGCTTGTGGTCGATGCGGGTCAAGTATCGGAATTCATATCCGCCGTTCGCAACGTGGTCGAACTCGCTCACCATCCGGGACCTTTCTGGTCGGAGGCCTTGGGTTTGGCGCGCAGAGCGATTGCTTCTTAGACGCACGACGAATCGCATAGCGAAGATGAATCGCGCTCCGATGCGTGCGAAGTGTTCATTATTATTCAGCGATGAACGAAACTGACATTTTCGTGATTGGAGGCGGACCCGCTGGATTAGCAGCGGCGATCGCAGCGCGCCAACACGGCTTTGACGTGGTGGTTGCGGATGGGGCGCGGCCCCCAATCGACAAACCTTGCGGTGAAGGCTTGATGCCAGATGGCCGGGTCGCGCTGGCGGCGTTAGGAATTCACGTGCCGGAGGAAGACTCTTACCCTTTCCGCGGAATCCGTTTTATCAGTGGCGGTCTCAAGGTGGATGCCAACTTCCCAAACGCTTGCGGACTCGGCGTGCGCCGCACCGTGTTGCATCGGCTCATGGTGGCCAGAGCGGAGGCGGCCGGAGTTTCATTTTTGTGGCAAACTCCGGTTACAGGTCTTCAGCCGGACGGGGTCCGCATTGGCAAAGATCTTGTGCGCTGCCGCTGGGTAATTGGTGCGGATGGCGGGCACTCTCTCACGCGTCGATGGGCTGGGCTCGATCGCTATCACCACACTCGCACTCGGTTCGCCTTTCGGCGGCATTACCGGGTAGCGCCATGGAGTGACTGCATGGAATTACATTGGGGCGCGAACTGCCAAATTTATGTGACCCCAGTGGCGACAGACGAGGTCTGCGTAGCGCTGGTTTCTCGCGATCAACATCTGCGTTTAGACAAGGCGCTTCCCAGCTTTCCGGAGCTTGCACGGCTGCTCGCCAATGCCGAACAAACATCGAACGAACGGGGCGCGACCACGTGGACCCGAAAATTAAAAAAAGTGTATGAGGGTTCGGTCGCTCTGGTTGGAGACGCGTCAGGTGCAATCGACTCCATCACGGGCGAAGGGTTATGCCTAACATTCCGTCAGGCGCAAGTACTGGCTGAGTGTTTAGTGGAAGGTGACCTGCGCCGTTACCAGCAAAGGCATCGCGCCCTCGCGAGGCGCCCGGCCATGATGGCTAGCCTGATGCTTGCTCTTGCCTGGAAAAGTTCATTCCGCCAGCGCGTGATGCGGGCATTCGATTCGGATCCCAGGCTATTTCAAAGGATGCTGACAATGCATGTGGGTGAGTCGTCGCCTATCAACTTTGCCGCTAACGGTCTTTCCCTAGGCTTGCAACTTCTACGCCCCTGAGATTTCTCACTTCTCGCATCGCGGCATCAGCTACACGGCTAATTCAGAAGATCACTGACTTTTAGCACTCGAATTTGCCGAAGGTACGGTGCGAATCGTGACCGCATCGGGCTGGCTCCATGCGGCCTTTCCATTGTTCAACTCCAGGCGATTCATCGTTATCTTCACTTCCTGACGGTCCACCTCGACAAGCAAATAGTGATAATTAATTTCCTTGCTCTGAAAAGGATCCGTGGTTGCACGCTCGATAGGATAAGCGTGAGCCGCACCGCCGCCCGAAACGAAATAAGTTACGCCACCATGCTCGTGTCGTTCGTAATTGTGCACGTGCCCGGAAAAGACGATAAAGCGGGCGCGGACGTGAGCCTGCCGGTCTTCGAGTATTCTGGCCAGTGACTGTTCCGTGGGTCGCGCCGAGTGTCCGCCACCAAACTTCTTCGCGTCCGAGGAACTCGTGTAGGGAGGATGGTGAAACATCAAAAAGACGAAGTCCACGTCCGGTGAGAGACTGTCCAGTTTTGCCGCCAGCCATAGGCCCTGCGGTCCGGATGCCTCGTCCAGTGAGCTATCAAGCACGAGGAGCAATGTGTTTGCCGCCCGTACGGAGTAATAGCGGCTCTGCTTCAGATCGGGGAATCGCTGGAAATAATTCCCCAAGGCGAGCTTTTCGTCTCCATGCAGATCGTGGTTACCGAGCGCAGGATACACAGGGATCTTCTTCTCGCGCCAAATGCTGGTTTCCTGATCCCAGACTTTCCAGTCATTCTCATCGTAGCCGTTATAGACGATGTCGCCTGTGAAACATACAAACGCTGGATCAATATCGCCGATAGCCTGCACCAGGGCCTTGCGCACGGCAGGATTTGCGGCATCTGTATCCGCCGGATCATGAAATCGAGTGTCGCCGTAAGCCACGAAGCGGAACGGAACAGTACCCTTGTACTGTAGGTCAACGGAAGTTGTCTGAGCGGTCGATGCCCTTGTGCAGCACAGAAGTCCGGTTAGCGCTGCTGCAATGCAGAGCAGCCAACAGGAGTTCGAGAACAATTTGCGTTGTGAAGACATAATTAAGAGCTTACGCCCCGACTTGCTTGGTCAGATCAACTCCGAACTACTTGCTCGCGCTATTTTCAACAACGAGTACTTCAAATTGACCATTCTCTGCAGTCGAGAGAAAAAGGCGATGGGTCTTCGGATCCAGCGCCATGGTCTTGGCCTTGGGCACAGTCTTCAGGGTTTGAGCCACGGAATATTTGTCAGGGGTGTCTTCGTGGATGACGGTGATGGAGCCTTCGCCGTTAGAGTTGAAGATCAATTTCGTCTCGGGATCGAATACAGTCGCGTCCACATGATCGCCAATCGGTAGGGTAGTGATGACTTGTCCGCTGTCGGCGTTCATGACTGCCATCACTTTGCTGCGGCAACCGATGAATAGGCGGCGGTTGGCACGGTCCATGGCCATGCTGCTGGGAGAAGCGCAGGGAGCGGTCGGCCACCGCTGTTCAACCGTCAGTTTGCGCGAGTCGATCTTCAAAACCTGACTCTCGTCTTCAAGATTGTTGTAAACATTCCCATTGCCATCAGCTGCCGCGTATTCCGGTCCGCCCTTCAGATCAACTGTCCCGGCAACCTTACCGCTCGCCGCATCGATGGCTGTAGCATTGTTGCTGCCCCCGTTGAAAGCGAACACCCGCGACGTAGCGGGATCGAAGATGATTGCATCGGGCTTTTGCCCGGTGGGAACTTCGCCAATCGTCTTCAGCGTCTTCAGATCGAAAATGGTAACCGTTGACGCTTGACCATCGCTTACGAAACCGCGTCCAAGTTCGGGAGCGATTGCAATGCCATGCACGCCCAAGGTTTTGGGGATGCTGCCAACGACGCTCTCCGAATCCACATCAACCACTTCGACCTGCGTTGCGTGGGAGACGTACAGACGGCGTGCCGCATCATCGACGATCAAATAATCCCAACTGCCCTGGCCAGGGATCGCGATTTTCTTAGTGATGGCGTAGCCCTGCGGCGGAGCGGGCGCGGCAAACGCAGACGCGCCAAGAATCAGAAGCGCGAACAGACTGACTGCACGATTGAACATGGATTTAACCTCGCCGAAACTCTAGCCCCGCCTCCTGAAATTAGCCTGAAGCCGAGATCTTTTCCTTCAGAACTTGAAACGAAGCATGAGCTGAATCTGACGGGGCAAGCCCGTACCGGTGTTCGGTGATGCTGCATTGTCGTTGTTGTTGTTGAAATTCGCCGTAGTGTCGATAAGACCAAGGCTTGCCGTCGGTTGCAGTATCCACTGGTTGGGGATCGGATTACCCGCACTGTCGGTCACCTGAGTGTAGTCAAAACTCAGATTGTTGGGGTTTGGATCGCCGTATTGTGTGTGATTGAAAACGTTGAATACCTGGGCCCCAAACTCCATCGAGACGCGCTCGGTCAGCTTAGTTTCCTTGGTCAAAGACAAGTCGATCTGCCAATCGTTGAGGGCGCGAATCAGACCGTTCGGCGCATCGCCAAAGCGACTTATGAGGCCGCAGGTGGCCGGGCAAATGTCAGTTTTACTGCCGTCGGGGTTGGTAATCACTTGCGTGACCATCCCCCTCGGATCCAGCGGCGGAGGGGCGAAGGCAGCAGGATTGATAGGAAGCGTGTGGCCTTGCACGCCTCCCGGCAGAAATATCGGAACTCCTGGAACAAGGTCGGGTCTTTGCGTGGTTTGATCGTTTCCGTCAGGCAATTGGGTCGGCGAGAAATTGATCATCGTGATGGTAAGCGGATGACCTGTGTGCCATATGCCGATGCTGCCTAGTTGCCATCCACCAAAGACCTTGCCTAACACTCCCGCGGAATTCAGGAAAGGTTTTCCGGGGCCAAAGGGTAGTTCGTATACCGCGTTCATCGTTACATTATTCCGAACGTCGAAGACGCTCGGCCCTTTATCGCAGCGCAGACAATTCACATTTTCCGGCCCGTTTGATTCTCCGCCCCCGACCGAACCGTCGTTAATGGAATGGGACCAGGTGTAACGGCCCTGGAACGATACACCGTTCGTGAAGCGCCGCTCTAGGGTCAACTCAAGCGCATTGTAAGTACTGGAGCCGATGTCGGACTTGTAGTCTACCGACCCGTATGGATCTCCTCCGGGATAGTATTGGTCCAACGGGCGTGTGCAGTTGATGTTTCCGGCAGCGTCCGTTCCATCCGGCGGTGTGATGCAGAAGTTGACGCCCCCGCGGGAGAACAGACGAACTCCTCGCGATCCCAGGTACGCCTCCGAAAACATAAAGTGCGCCGGAAGTTCGTGATCGATGGTCAGTCCCCAAGTCTCGACGTATAAGTCCCGGCGTCCATGTCGCTGCAGGGCGCGAGGCTGCTGTGCCGGCTGTACGGCCAGGCTGCTGAGGTCCGGGTTCGTCTGCTGATATTGCGGCAACAGCGGCGTCCCCGAACCGCCCGGGTCGAAATTGGAGAATGCAGTAAACCGGTCGCTCTCCAGCCCGGCATTCAGATCGTCGTTTTGCGCCGCGCCATGATAAATTCCGAAGCCCGACCGGATTACAGTATTGCCTTTAAACACGCCCGGAGCCCAGGCAAAACTGACGCGAGGGTCGAAGTTCCTGTAGTCAGCGTTATAAAGAGCGGGATTCGCCGGACACGGCGGAGTATTAATCGGGGTCGGGATTGGAGTGGGAAGGCTCGACCGCCAAGTGGAGCCCGAACCGAAGCAGACGCCGTGAAATTGGGTGACATCGAAAACCGTGGTGCGATTGTCAGCCTCGTGGGCCACACCATAGTATTCCCAGCGCACTCCGAGATTCAGGGTCAAGGTTGGAGTGACCTTCCACTCATCCTGGAAATAGGGCATATAGAACGTACGGCGGAGCTTATGGCAACACCACGTTGAAGTGTAGGAAATTCCGTAAAGACTGGCGGTTTCGAAGCCTGTGTCCGCGGTGCTGCTGTTGTCCGCAAAAGAGAGAGTGTTGCCCGCTGTCAAACCCTGATTGAGACGCACCCGGCGAATCTCCATACCGGTCTTGAACGTATTGCGCCCATGCACAAATGTGAGGTTGTCGACAATGCCGTAAGTCGTACCAATTTCGTGATCCGTCTGGTTATTATTGATTGTGACCCAATTATTGGTGGTCACCGAATAAGGCAAGGGTGGTACCTGAGGATTGAGAAACGGCGCGCGATTAATATAAACCTTGACTTCGTTCACCAGTCGCGGAGAAAAGGTATGTTGAAGGGCAACATAGTAGCCGGCGGGATGATTGACGGTCTGAATCAGATCATAGGGAAGAGAACCGCTGCCATTGGTACCGCTGACCAAGCTGATATCGCGATGAGCGCTGCCATATAGCAAGGTCTTGTCGTTGATCTTGTAATCCATTCGTACAAGCCATGTGTCTTCGTGAACTGTGGTCGGGGCCGGGGCGGTGAGCAGGTCGGAATCTGGTAACGGGTTCGTGGGATTGTTGGTTTGATCCGCAAAGGCTGCATCCGGATAGACGTGCAAAGGACTGCAGTTTCCGATTGCACCTGTCGAGGCACGCCAAGCATAAGCCTGAAGGATAGAACACATTTGCGGCGACGTCGCCAGAGTGGCTTTCTGTGCGACGGGGTTGGGTACCAGGACCTGATTGGTCGTCGCTCCGTACTGGCGAAGCCCCTCGTAATTCAGGAAAAAGAAAAGCTTGTCTCTTTTAACGGGACCGCCAAGAGTCATTCCATACTGTCCGAAGCGGAATGGTGGAATGGCAGGATTTCCATTGACGTCAAAGTCATTAAAGTTGCGGGCATCGAAAGCAGAATTTCGCACATAGCCAAACACTCCTCCGTGCCAGTCATTGGTCCCCGACTTGGTAACAACGTCAATCTGCCCTCCAGCCTGGGTGCCATATTCGGCGTCGTATAAGGCGCTACTGACACGATATTCCTCGATGGCATCCTGAGAAATCTGCAGGCGGGTTTGGGATTTTTGCGCTTGCTCCTGAATGCCGCCAGCATCCACTCCGTCAATCTGAAAGTTGTTGTCGTCGCGGGCGCGGCCCGCGAAGCGAATGGTCCGCTGGTCGCCGCCGCCATCGTCCTGAGCGAACGGCGCGAGCAATGTGAAACTTGCCCAGTCACGACCATTGTTCGGCAAATTCTCGATCTGGTCGCTCGTAATTACCGTGGCGGCCTCAGCCGAAGCGCGCTCAGAAGGAGCTGAGGATGCCCGGACTTCAATTGTTTGCGTTGGTACGCCAATCGCGAGCACAGCGTCCAGCGTCCGCGTCTGACCAACTTGCAGGATGACATCTTCGATCACTTTGTTCGCAAAACCCGCACCGGAAAACGTAACGCTGTAGCGGCCAACCGCAAGCCCGGGAAAGCGATAGTACCCCTTGGAATTCGTCTGTTGTTGCTCCGAGATGCCCGTTCCGATCGCCAGTACTTTTACGGTAGCCCCAACAATGCTCGCTGAAGAGGGATCGCTCACCGTGCCCTCAAGAACGGCACGATCAATTTGCGCCAACGTTAACACTGGCGACGATAAAAGGAAAAGGACTAAGACAGTCAATGGCAGATAACGATAGGCTGGATTGGATGCGGGTTGCTCTCGCTTCATAGAACGCTCCTTACAAACGATCGCAAGACGTCTTGCGTCTAATAGTCGGATTGCGAGTTACCAAGAGCTGGCGCTCAGAAACTCGGGATAATTTGTCTGGAAGATGACTCAGAATTCTAGGAGTGACTTGTTACGGGACTATGACAATGATGATGAATTTTCTTTCAGGTTGGGGTTCCACCGTCCATTGAAGGCAATGTCCAGATGTTTGAGCCGCGAGCGCGAGATAGATTGGCAACTCAAACCCACGAAGAGCGAATCTACTAATCACTTAACGTTTTCCTTCATAATTTGCGTTGTTTGAAAGTTCCCCGGCGATTTGGCTCAGCCTTGGAACATCGATCGCCGCCGGACGAGAAAGAAAGGAAGAAATGCAACTCAATCAGAAGGTTGCCATTGTGACGGGAGCGGCTACGGGGATTGGCCAAGCCATCGCCATTGCGTTCGCAAGACAAGGCGCTGCGGTAACCGTGGATTACGTTGGCAAGGGCAATCTTGCGGATGAAACTCTGAGCCAGATAGCGAATGCTAACGGCCGCGGTATTAGCGTCGACGCCGATGTATCGGATCCCGTTCAGGTGCAAAAGCTGGTAGATAAAACCGTGGATAAGTTCGGCCGTCTTGATATCCTGGTCAACAATGCAGGAATTGAATTCAAGCATCCTTTCCTGGAATTTCCCTTAGACCTGTGGAACAAGGTGATCGCCGTGAACCTCACAGGACCTTGGCTGTGCGCCCAGGCAGCGGCGCGCCAGATGATAAAGCAGGGTGGTGGAGGACGCATCATCAACATCTCTTCCGTCCACGAGGACCTTCCAATGCCTACGAATGCTCCCTACTGCGCATCGAAGGGAGGTCTGCGGATGTTAATGCGCACCATCGCGGTAGAACTCGCGCCACACGGGATTACGGTGAATAACATTGGCCCCGGAGCGATCTATACTCCCATCGACAAGGATGTCGAAGCCGAGCCTGCCGTCGAGAAAAAACTGTTATCGGAAATCCCCCTGGGTCGGTGGGGACGCCCTGAGGAGGTTGCGGATCTAGCCGTATACCTTGCCTCGGATGTCGCCGGATATATCACTGGTAGCACTCACTTCATTGACGGTGGCATGCTCCGCCAAGCGGGATCTCTATAGCGCTTGCCATGGTCCCAAGCTCTAACGCTCAGTCATTTGCACCCGTCTTTGCCGAAACCGTGTGAGGAGCACTTCGACTCAGGTTGAACGCAGTGTTGACCAGGCCGACGTGCGGAAAGGCCTGGGGGAAGTTGCCCAACATTCTTTTTGCGAACGGATCGTACTCCTCGGAAAGTAATCCAACATCGTTTCGAATCGCCAACAGTCGTTCAAACAGGCGAACCGCATCTTCCCTACGATTCTGCAACGCATAGTTGTCCGCCAACCAGAAGGAACACGCCAAAAATACACCTTCGCCCTGCGGCAGACCATCGACCGAGGGATCTTGGGTGTAGCGAGCCACAAACCCATTTTTCGAGAGATGAGTTTCGATCGCTTTGACGGTTCCAACCATACGAGGATCATCCGCCGGCAGAAATCCTACCAGGGGCATCATGAGAAGACTCGCGTCCAGGTGCTCGCTCCCGTAGTACTGCACAAAAGAATTCATGTCCGTGCTAAAGCCCTGCCGACAGACCTGCTCGTGAATGGTGTCACGGAGACTTTTCCATCGAGGAATATCAGTTTCAAATCGCCCCTTTTCTGCGGACCGGATCAGGCGATCAACCGCTACCCACGCCATCACCTTGGAATGCACGAAATGGCGGCGAGGTCCGCGCACTTCCCAGATGCCGTCGTCGGGCTGCTCCCATCCCGTCTCAAGGAATTCGAGCATCGCCATTGCGATTTCGTGGCGCGAGTGCTTAGGCGGACCCAGTCCCGCTTCGCGAGCCTGATATAGCGTATTCGCCACCTCGCCGAAGATATCCAGTTGAAACTGTTGATATGCGGCGTTGCCGGTTCGCACCGGCACCGATTTCTCGTATCCCGCCAGCCACGGTAACTCGAGTTCCGTGAGCCTGCGTTCGCCGTGAAGACCATATAAGATGTTGAGTTCGGAGGGCTTCCCCGCGACCGCCCGCAAAAGCCATTCACGCCATTCTCGGGCCTCTTCCAAATATCCGGCATTGAGCAGCGAGTGTAATGTAAGTGTCGCGTCGCGAACCCAGCAAAAGCGGTAATCCCAATTCCTTACTCCGCCAATCAATTCTGGAAGCGACGTCGTGGGCGCGGCCACAATACCACCCGTGGGCATGAATGTAAGGGCTTTGAGCGTGATCAACGAACGCAAAACGGCATCCGACCACTCGCCCTGATATGAGCAACGATCAGACCAATCCCGCCACCAGCGCTCGGTACCTTTTTCAGCTTCCTCCATATCTGAGGGGACCGGCGCGTTCTTGTGAGAGGGATACCAGGTCATGCTGAAAGACACTTTTTCTCCCTCGGCTACGGTGAACTTAGCGTAGGTTTTGAAATTCTCGCCTCGGAGGGGTATTTCCGTTCGGAGGCTCACCATGTCAGGCCCGGCGATTGCCGATATGCCTTCTTCCGTGCGCCGAACCCATGGAACTACCGACCCATAATCGAAACGAAGCACAAATTCCAGATGCATCGGAACGTGTCCTCGTATGCCCACCACCGACCGGCCGAGCAAAGGCATGTCGGTACGAGGAGTCATGAAATCGATCAGCCTGACCGATCCATTCTTGGTTTCAAACTCCGTCTCGAGAATGAGCGTGCCTTGGCGATAACGGCGGCGAATAGAGAGGATCTGTTCAGCTGGGCTAATGGACCAGTGTCCGTTCTCCGCGCTGCCGACCAAACTTGCAAAACAGGCGCCGGAATCAAAGTGCGGCAAGCAAAGCCAGTCGATCGAACCATATTTTGAAACGAGAGCAGCCGTGTGGCAATCGCCGATCATTGCATAGTCTTCGATGGGAATTGACAAGAACTAACCTCCAAAAACGCAGGGAATCTTTAACATCCTTCTACGATCTTTGTCTGAAATTGATCAAGGCCGCGCAGCACCCCGAAACAGACTTCTGGCGAGCCGCGAAAGCACCAGATTTGGGAGGATGACCGCGGCTAGCGGTGAGGACAGCGCCTATGAACTTGGGGACATCAACCTGCATTGCGTTGTATTTGGATGCATAACGAGTTCAAAAAGCGCAGGGGACCATGGTTTTTCTCACGCCTGCATGCTCGTTAAGGTAAAGGGTTGGTTTCAAGAATCACGTTCTCATTCCGTATCTAACGGCCGAAACGGTCGATCCCTGATTTGACGGCGCTGCGGTGTGAATGCAGAAAAGGTGTCAGATTAGTGCGGAACGGTTATCGAATGGTCGAGAATATTCGTACCACCAGTTCGGACTGACGGTGTGTATCGGTTTTCATGAAGATGCGCTTGAGGTGGGTTCTTGCGGTATGCGGGCTGATATATAACTCCTCAGCCGCTTCCTCGATCGACTTCCCTTTGATCAGAATTGCAGCCAGGGCAGCCTCTCCCTTTGTAAGGCCGTAAAGCTTCGACAATACCAACTCATCGACTTCCACGGACTTATCCTCGTCGTACAAGGTGATCAGAGCCGCACGATCGTTCGTTCCAGGCCAGCAATCCAAACCAGGACCTGGAACGACTCGCACGATAAGGGAAGTGCGGGCGACCCGTCGCGGCAGGGTCAGCGGCGATCCTTTTGGCTCGCCTAGTTCCGGAGTCGTGATCGCATCCCGGAGTAACTGCTGCAGCAACCGCGTGTCAGAAGCCCTGTCAGCCACCAGTCCAGTCCTGGACAAGGCCAAACCATCCTTTTTTTCCAGAATTGCAAGGGCAGCTCGATTCGCAAGATGAGGGCGCCCTTCACAGGCGACTAACATCGCCCCATTCCGCACAAGGTCGAGCCCGTAAGTCAAAGCGATCAAAACATCGCGCGGCGTGGTGGGTTCATCCAAGCCCGGCGAGGGAGCAAAAGCGGCCGGAGTCAGATTGAACACTGGCGTTCCAAATGGGTGGCCTTCGGCCACCGGCTTAGCAACCTCACCTTCCCCATTTGTGGCGCCGAAGCTTTGCGGCTTCCATGATGACCCATCCGCTTTTGCAGCACTCGAGGCTTGTGGGATTGGCCCGGGCATTTGGGGGATTGCTAAACTCCTAATTCTTTCTCAAACTTTTCGTGCAGCGAGTGTCGCGGATACTTGTTTCGTCAGAATGACGCGCAGATGAACCGGAGGTAAATTTCGTATGAAACGACCTACTGAACTGTGGAAATCGATTTCATGTCAATCCGGTAGATGCTGCAAAGGGAAACGGCGACACAGCAGGAGACTAGGTCGCATCACGAATTTGCACCGATGATAATCGGCCCTGCCGCGATAACGAAGCTCAGGCCTAAGTTAAAAGCTGAACTTGAGAGCCAACTGGAGAGTACGCGGACGATGAGCATCCACCGGGTGCAGGAAAGAATTGCCGGTTAAGCAATCGGTGCCACCGGGAAAATAGGCGCCGGCAGAATAGTTGGATCCGCCATAGCAATTGATGGTGTTGCTGCCGGTATTACCCAGATCAGGGTTATAGAGACGAAACTGCGTATGGTTGAATACGTTGAACGCTTCTGCCCGGAACTCCACTTCACTGCCTTCGCGCACGCGAAAATGTTTCAACAGAGACATATCGAAATTCAGGCGATTAGGATTGTTCAGGATATTTCTTCCCGCGTCGCCGAAAGTAAGCCCGCGTGGCGCCACAAATTCATTCGGATTTCCAAGTAGCGGGCCGAAGCTGCTCGCGTTGGTCTTCAACGCCGCTGGCCCTGGGTCTGTAGCTAAGTCTGGATAAGAACCGGCTCCCACGCCGTTTGCCACGCCAGCGTTATCCAGCACTCCAATTCCGCTGCTGCCGGCATTGTTGATTACGCTGAACGGCGTTCCCGATTGGAAGGAAGTGATTCCCGACAGTTGCCATCCATCGCCAAGCCATCGCATGATTCGCGACGGCTCTTCCGAGCTCGGAACCGCTTTATCCTCGCTTGGGGCTGCGTCAATTGGACCTGTCAAATCTCTCTGCAAGGCCCGGCTGAAGTTCGGCACAGTGTAGACATAGCTGATATTCAGCAAGTGCCTCTGATCAAAGTTGGAACTGGCTTTGTTCGATCGCAGATCAAGAGAATTCACGAAGGTCGGGTCGGTACGATCGGAAGAATCGTCAATCGAGTGGCTGAACGAGTAAGCTACGCCGGCAGTAAGAGGCCCCCTGGTTCGACGAATCGTAGTCTGAAACCCGTGATAAGAGGAGTCGGCTCCGTTTTGAAGAGAAAAAATCTCACCAATGCCGGGATACGGCCGAAATGTATTCGCCAAAGGTACGGTGGGATGTGCGTTGATGTTCGAGGACTGCCCTTGGCAGGCGACCTGCATGTTGATGGATGCGGGATTATCCGGGCTGATGGTTACGCCGTTTTGCAAAATAAAAACCGGAGCCGTGGGCGCACCTACATTGTCGCAATCAGCGACCGAGCCTCCGAGCACGGACAGCAGAAAGGGCTCGTGCAGAGCGAAAGGATTCAATGCCGAAGAAATAGGTTGCAACTGATTCAACTGACGCTCCACCGTCAGATGTGTTCCCTTACTGCCCACGTAGGCGAAGGTTGCGATGAAGTTCCGGGGTAGTTCGCGCTGCACGCTCAAACTCCACTGCTGCGAGTAAGAGTACGGAGTTTTTGTGGGGATCGAGGTGACGTTGATGGGAAATGCTCCAGGGAGCGACGTCTGCCCATTGCCCGAGGTGTTACAAGTGGCGCCAAAGTCTCCAATGCAAGCGTAGCCCGCCGGAAACGGTTGCGTTAGATTGATTACATCCGGCGCGCTTGCTTCGAGCGATCCGGTATTCGCCTCGTCGCCGGTGCCGTGCTCGAAGAAAATACCATAGCCTGCCCGGATGGAAGTTTTCCCATTTCCCTGAGGGTCCCACGCGACGCCAACTCGGGGTGCGGGGTTAAAGACATGGCTGTCAACGCAACCGGAAGGAACGCCATTGGGTCCGCATTCAACGATTCCATTAATGATGCGCGGATCCAGATTACTCAGGTCAAAGGGAACCGGCTTGGTCCCAGGCAGACTGATCAACTGTCCGCTGAAGGGATCAACCTTGATCTGCGATGCCAGCGTTTGACTGAAAGCTTGCGGCTCCCAGTTATAAGCTCGCAGATACTTTTCGTGATAATTTCCGAACAGACTTACGCGCAAACCCAAGTTCAGCGTTAAGCGCGGGGTCACCCGCCAGTCATCTTGGAGGAATGGTTCACCGATCTGGTAGCGGTTGTAATAGCGAAGCTGCGTGCTGTCTTGCGTATAACTTCTGATCGCGTTGCCGCCGCCCAGAAAATTCGAGAGGCCATCGTTATAGATCAGGTTGGCAAAGGCGTTGCCGGTATTGTTCGCGCCGCCGTTTATGTTACTCACGCTAAGTAAGCCCTGGACATCCCCGGACGCCGCGCCCAAGGCTCCGTTGGTTTCGTTTTTCTGGGCTAGCACATACTGCACTCCAAATTGCAGTGTATGTTTTCCCACCACTTTGCTCACATCGTCGCGGAAATTGTAGGTTGGATTCGTGTGCTCCCAAGGCATGTAGGAAGGATCAGCCGTAAAACCCGCGCCGCCGTACTCTTGATTGTTTCCCGTGAGAACGACACCTGGCACTTTGCCGCCGAATCCGTTATTGAATAAGTAGCCCATGGGGCATTGGGGAACGCCGGTGGTACCGGTACAGGTGCCCACCATTGAGGGATCACCCAAGCCTGCGGGACGTTGAAAGTTCGCGCCCCCAGGACCGTTCACATCAGCCAGAGTGATACGCGCGTCGGTATAGCTAAAAACCGTTTCGTTCAACAAGGAAGGTGTGATTGTCTGCGTGAGGCGGACGACCATATCGATTCCTGGTCCAACGAACTTGTTCTGCACGGTGGGAAATGTGTTTTTTACAGTCCCCCAGTTGGGAGTGGGAGTAACTGTATCCCAGGAGTCGTGAATGTAGCGGAACGTTCCCACCAGCTTGTTGTTGAAATGATGATCGATGCGGAACAATTCTTCGCGCCAGTGCGTGGGCTCGGAAATCACCGCGTCGTAACACGGCATGATGGGCTGTAGCGTCGTGTGATCGACCTGACCGACCAGGCTTGAATTACAGCCTGAGAATGAGTTCGGCAACGGAATCAGATTTGAATTCAAAATGGCTACGCCGTTTGGATCGAGCCCAGCATTGGGGTTCGAACCATTTGCCAAGTTGTTATAGACAATATTTCCGTTGCTGGCGGGGCTGGAAAACATCAGACGATACCCAATTGTGTTCGTTCCGTTTGGAACGCCGGGGCAATCCTGAAAAGATACAATCGGGAAAATATAGCTTCCCTGTCCATTGGGGCCCGGTTTCAATTTCTTCAGGTCCGCCGGATCTCCCGGGCTCGGACAGACGTCGCTGAAGTTCCCCTGCCTCTCTGCCGCGCGTCGGCACCGCCTGATTAAAGTTCGGCTGCAGTTCACTGGGAGATTTTTCAATGCGGTGTTCTTCCGAAAAGAAAACGAACGTTTTCTGCTTATTCACGTTGTAAATGTGCGGTATGTAGAGCGGTCCGCCGATGGTAAATCCGAAATCATTCCTGCGGTAAAGGGGCGCAGTCGCCGTTTGGTCGAAGTAATTGCGTGCGTTCATCGCCTCATTGCGGAAGAATTCGTAGGCATTTCCGTGCCACTGATTGCCGCCAGTCTTGGTAGTCACTTGCACCGTGCCGGAGGCCGTGCGTCCATATTGCGCACCGTAGTTCGAGGTGAGAACTTTCACTTCCTGAATCGCATCCAGGCTGGGATAGACAACCAGCGTGCTCTCCGCGCCGCTCAGTCCCGCATTCAACACGTCGCTGCCATCCACTTCGAACGAGTTGTACTCCACACGGCCGCCGTTCACGCTGTATTTCACGCTGCCGTTCACGCCCACTTTTGCCTCATCCTGCCCGGTTTGATTGCTGACGCCGGGGGTTAAGGTTATCAATTGGGTAAAGTTGCGGCCATTCAACATCAGGGTGGTCGCTTCCTTCTGCGTGATCGTTCCCGAGACTTCAGCGTTTTCCGTTTCCACCTGCGCAGCGCCGCCCGCCACCACGTTCACTTCCGTCTTTTCTCCGCCGGTTTCAAGCAACGCATCCATGGAAAGAGTGTCGCCCGCGGTCAGAGCGATTCCGGAAGTTTGGAACGATTTGAAGTTGGGAGCCGTGACTTCCATGTCATACGTGCCGGGCGGTAAATCGGACACTTTGAAAACGCCAATATTGCTTGTCGTCGCGGACTTTTTGACGCCAGAGGAATTGCTGAGAGTCACTGTTGCGCCGGCCAGAACGGCGCCACTTTGGTCGCTCACCGTACCGGTCACTGCAGAAGTTGCGCCGCCGGTGTGAGTCACGCTTCCTGTAGGAGGGGTCTGATTCTGTTCCGTTACGATGGCGATGGTTGGAGCGGTCGCCCCCGGCGGGGGTGGAGGAATCACCGGGTCAACGTACAGCCAATTCGGTGAGGCACCTTGCGCCTGAGCTGTCCCCGCAGACGAGCCGGTGGCCTGCGCGGCACCGGTGGCAGGTTGACTAGTGCTCTCCTCGACGGAGACGCCGGGATCCATGAGCACGTCGAGAGGAACCGCGTCTCCTGCTGCCAGTGGAATGCCGGCGACTTCGAAATTCTTGTAGCCTTTCGCTTTTACCGAAATGTTGTAGGTACCGGCGGCAAGCCCGCTGATCCAGTATTTACCTTTGCTGTCCGTGCGCGCGCTTTGATCTTGCCCCGCTGCATTCTTGATCGAAATTGTGGCTCCCGGGATCGCCTTCCCCGAACCATCCGCCACCGTGCCACTGACTGAAGCGATGTCCTCTTGGGGCATGGCCGCGGCCACGGCCGGATAGGCGCGAAAGCTGCGATTCATGGCATGCAGTCCCGGTGCGCTGCCGGTCATCATGCCAGCGACCATCAGTAGACAGAAAAAGATCCTGGGAAATCTCACGATTGCTAAATCCCTCCGGAAGAACTATCGTCTTTCGCTTGCTGCGAACGTGGCAAGAAATTGGTCAGCTCGCAGGATCCTGCGTGCGCATTAGCACAAACACTACTTCGAACCGGCATGTCAAAGCATCGGAGACCGCACCACTCCATCCGCGGACCGCGACTCTAACTCGTTGTACTTGAATTGCTGCAGCGCCGAATAAAATGGAGACCCATACACTTACACTGGACTTGTTACGGGGGCATGACAGAATGATTAAATTCAAGTTACAGTTCGAGTGCCTCTGCAACTCCTCGACGATCCTGCAGCGAAACTCCTTACTCATCTTTTCGCATTAATTACCGCGCACGTTTCCCACAGGCATGTCCGGAAAATTCTTCCAAATTTAATAATTGAGTCACGCTTGCGTAACACGTCTGCTCCATAGTTGCTGCGACCAATGGAGCGGGCGCGCTGTTGGTCATTCCGAAACTTAACGCAAAAATCAACCCCTTTGATGGGCTCCATCCTTGGCGCACGGATTAGTGTTGTCTGCCGGCACTCGTGTGGTCCCAGCACCACCTCCACGCTTCGCAACCCGTTTCAGGAGAATGAAAACAATGACACGATTCAAATCTCTCCTCGTGGCAGCCGTAGCCGCCGCGACAGTAGCTGTGGTTCCGGCGGCCAGTGCGCAGAACGTGCACTTCGTCGGCGCCGGCTCCTCCGCTCAATTTCTGATGGCGGCCATTGCTGCCGATCAGGCGGCTTTGAATGAGAACGCCGCTGTTTACGGCGGCGCCAACACCGTGCAGCACTGGACCAAAAAGAGCGCGGCGTACGTTAGCGATAACCGCGACTCCCTTGGCCGCATCACGAACGAAACCGGCAACGTCTGGCTGGTCTGGATTAAGGATGGTAGCGGCAACGTGACTGATGTATGGACCGACGTCAGCGTCGATTCCACCGTCGGCGTCCGCACTTTCTCCGCGCAGGAAAACATCGGCGGCGTGCAGACCGCAGGCGGACAAGTAACAATCACCTCTGCCGCAAACACAACTAGCGACAATCTGGTCAGCCCCAACAGCCCGTTCAGCGCTCTCTGGCCTGACAACACGGCGGACGTTCCCGTCACTGCTGCCGCTCTGGCCTCCATCAATGCAGCCGCCGCAGGCGGAGCTCACGTCAACGTCGGCCTCACGGACATTCGTCCGGAAGACGCGCAGTTCGCGACGAACCGTCGCCATTGCCGCATTGAACACTACTACTTATGCCGGTTTGGGCTATGTGGGCGTTACCGGCAACATCGGCGCTCCCATCAATTCCGGTCAGCCTACCAGCTCTGCCAACGCCACCCCAATCAAGTTCGCACTGCAGGGTAAGGGCGATCCGTTCAAAACAACGTACATCGTTCCCGCCTACACCACCATTCCAATCGGCGCTGCGCCGATCGTTTTCATTGCCAACAACGACGGCAACTCCAGCTTCCCCAAGAATCTGGTCAGCGGCGTCACCCCAGGATTCCACCTCAGCGGGAATCCTGCCTTGCAAACCTATCCTCTGGAACAGCTGTTCGCCGGTAAAGTACCCTGCGACACAGATGCCTCAGCTTTCGGCGGAAACGACGATGGCGGTGGAACGCCGCTCACCGTATTCTTGCGTGAGCCGCTCTCCGGAACCATGAACACGACCGAATTCAGCCTGTTCCGCAGCTTTGGTGATAACGGCGCTCTTCCTGGAAACACCGCTTACGGCACTCAGGAAACTGGCGTCATCAACCCCACTCGCGCTCCCTATAACCCGTTGAACCTCAGCTGCCCCACTGACGGCTCCCGCTCGCGCGCCATCGGTACTGGCGAAGTGGTCGGCAAAGCTGGTGCAGGTGGACTTATCGGCACCCCCAACTCCATCGGTTACATCTTCTACGGCTTCTCGAACGCGGCCAAGTTGACCGGTGCGAACTACAACTATCTGACCATCGACGGCGTCGACCCTCTCGCGCTGCCCGGCACGGTCAACCAGGAACTGCCCAACTGCAACGGTACAGTTTGCCCGTCTACGCTCTGGACCGGCGGCCTGTCTTACCCGCACCTGCGCGACGGCACATACAAGGCGTGGTCAATCTATCGTTGGCTCGTCTACAACTCCAACCTCACCGATCCCTATGGTCCCGCCGATATCGCACAGTTGGCCCAGGACTATGTCGATCAGGACGTGGCAGACTTCGTTCCCTTCGCTACGTCATCCGGTAGCGATGGCCTGGAAGTCTACCGCTCGCACTACACTCAGAATGGTATCGTTGCCAACAACGGCAGCGCTACCTCTGCAAACTCGCTCGATAACGGCAACACCCTTGGCGGCGGAGCCGAAGCGGGCGGCGACATGGGTGGCCTGATCCAAGGGCCATTCGGCACCACTCTCTCGACCACCAACGGTCAGGTCGAATGGTTCGCCACGTCGAGCACCATCGATACCAAAGTCGTCTACAAGGTAACTTGGAAGTCGGGCCCGAAGTTCACGGCTGGAACAGCGTGGGTAGGTTCGACGATCACGCTTGGCGGCAGCCCCCAGACAGTGACGAACTGCCTGGTCGGCACCACCGCTCACTGCAACCCAACGGCGACGACGCTCTACGTGCTTGCTGGAAATCCCTCAGGCGCGGCCACCGAAGGAATTGCGGTTACCTATTCCGCTCCGTTCTCAATCACTTACCCGGCGGCAACAACGCCTGGCGTTCTGCAAAAGAAGCAGTAGTTGCTTGCGTCGGATGATTGACGAAGCGGCATAACCTCTGAGGCGGACTGCTTAAATAGCAGTCTGCCTCAGTTTTCGGTTTTTAGGATTAGCACAACGCATGTTGAGGTTCTTTCCAGGATGCGCCAGGAAAATAGTAAGTGGAATACGAAGCACGGGCAGTTTCGTTTGCAGAAGGGCTTTTTGATGCGGATTCGTTCAAGCTTTTTGTTGATAGCGAGTTTGAGTCTTGTTGGGGTGGTTCGTGCGCAGAATGTTCCCGCCGCGCCGGCCGGTAAACCGGATCAGGTGAGCGTCCCACCGGCTGCGCCTCCCGCACCCAGGGGAAACATCTCCAGCGATTCCATGAAGGAGAAGATCTTCGAGTCCTTTGCGACCCCTTCGCTAGAGGGAAGCGACCTTCGGGCGATGGGCGAAATTCGTGGAGATGTGGATACCATCGACGGTGTGTACACCCACGAGGTAACCCGAGTGCAATGGCGAGCGGGAGATCCGGTTGATCTCTATATCATCAAGCCGGTCGGAGTTAAGAATCCACCGGTCATCCTTTATCTCTACAGCTTTCCCTTTGAAAACGACCGTTTTCTGGACCACAACTTTTGTAAGTTTCTGGTCAAGGACGGATACGCCGCCGTGGGCTTCGCTTCCGCGCTCACGGGACATCGCTACCACAACCGTGCGATGAAGGAATGGTTCGTGAGCGAGTTGCGTGAGTCGATGGCAACTTCCGCCCATGACGTGCAGTTGATTCTCAATTATTTGGGCACGCGCGACGATCTCGATCTGAGCCGGATCGGCATGTTCGGCGACGGCTCAGGCGCGAGCATCGCCATTCTAGCGGCTGCCGTCGATCCTCGCATCAAGACGCTCGACCTGCTCGACCCCTGGGGAGACTGGCCGGACTGGATTAGAGAGACCCGGCGGATACCGGAGAAAGAACGCCCGGATTATTTGAAGCCGGAGTGGCTGGCGGGCGTAGCGCCGCTCGATCCCGTGAAGTGGTTGCCCCAGCTCAAAGGTCGGACGATCCGGATCCAATTCATCAAGGACCTGGCAGTGACTCCCGCGGATGTGCAGCAGAAGATTGAAGCCGCGGCTCCTGCCGGTGCGAAGATCGTTCACTATGACAATGCCGAGGCGTTCCGCACCGCCATCACAGGAGGCACTGGGTTCGATTGGATCAAGCAAAGTTTGCAATTCAGCGTGGTGCCGGACTACAGTGCGGCGGGATCGTCAAGGGATAAGCGTCCCTCCGAGCACCAGTCCGACTCACGCCAATAAATTCATAACGCGAAGTTCAGTACTTCATTCAGGAGCCTCGATGCAGACGTCGGGAAACAATCCTTCCAAGTCCAATGCAGCACGAATTCGTAGAGTTTTCTTGTTCGGAGTAATGCTATCAGTGATCGCCTTGATGCTCGGTTGCGGCGGAGCTGCGACACCTATTTCCCCTTCGAGTAGCGCCAATCCCGCTCCCGGTGTGACCCTGGAGAAGATTCAGATCACACCGTCCACGAGCCTGATTTCACTCGCCGAGCAACGGCAACTCGTTGCCATCGGTATCTACAGTGACGGCACAACGAGCGATATCACTTCACAGGTAACGTGGGCGGCTTCGTCCGCGCCCAGCACGACAAACTACGTCGCCGTCAATTCCAGCGGAGTAGCGACCGGCATGGCCATCGGAGCAACCACCATAACGGCGACCCTGACTCCTGCCGTGGGAGCAATCCAGCTGACGGTGGATACCAACGGGTACACGTCGACCACCGCAGGTGTTTTATCGGTTCCCTATCGATCGACGGTGGTGGACGCGGCTTACCTGCCGCAATCGCAAACCAAGATCCAGGGCGCCTACTCTGTGCAGGAAGTGAATCTGGATGCTGATCAGTTTTCCACCGCTCTACCGGTTCCAGTGGCGCTGATCGCGTCGGTGCCCATGCCAGCGGGATATGTCCCCAACGCCACCGCCGCAAGCCAATCGAACTTTCTGGTAGCCGTGATCAGCTACACCTCTCCAGATGTGCAGATCATCGACGCCAGTAACCTCTCGACCGATTTAACAAACAACACGGTAATCGCTTCATTCACCGCCCCGGTCACCCAAGAACTAACGTTCAACAACATTACGTGCATGATCTGTGCCGCCGTGGTCAATCCTTTGACGAATCAACTGCTGCTGAGCACCGCGCAGGGCTATTACACGATGGACATGATTAAGGGAACCTTTACCAGTCTGGTTCTTACTCCAGCCGCTCTTCCGGCGGCGAATTTCTCAATTAATCCAGTCGCAACGAATCCGTATGTTCTGAGCGCGGCGCCAGCGGCGGGCGAGTTGCAAATACTGAACTTGAACGCGAACACGACGACCTCCGTGAATTCGGGCCTGACTGCGCCGGGCGCGGTTGCCATCGACCTTCCATTCAGTTTCGCAGACGTCGTCGACGCCGACACCCCCAACCAATCGCTATTGACGTTAACCGATCCAACGAATCCTCAAGTCTCTTTGGTTTCGAATATCGGAGTTTGCGGACCACCCACCACTCAGAACATGGTTGCTGTTGGCGTAAGCGCCAACGCTACGGTCGGGCTTTCGACACACACCCTGTTTACCAGCCAGACTATGGGCAATTGTGTGGGCTTTCAGATTTGGCCCACGCTGGCTTCAATGCCATTAAGTCTCCAGGACATCTTTTACGGCTATGGTCCCATGCCGACGACCCCAGATGGTGTGGCTTTCCTCAACGGAAGCGACCCAAATAGCATCGGAACCTTCAACAGCGTCGTAGATAAGAAAAATTACGGCTTACTCATCGACGCGAATCAGCAGTGGATTGCAAAAATCAACTTCAACAACGTTTTCGGTGACTCCATCTTTCAGTCATTGCTTCCTGCGGGTTTCGCGATTCCCCCGGAAAACCTGTGTGCGGCAGTACTTTCGAATTGCACAACGCCGCTTCCGGTCATTTATTTACCCACCCCAAGTACGGCAGTCACGCTCTCGGTACCGAGTATCAGCTTTGGTACGATTGCCGTGGGAACTTTAAGCGCCTCACTTCCGGTCACCGTAACCAACATCGGGACGGCGATTCTCAACGATTCGGTCTCGGTACAAGGCCCGAATGCCGGCGATTTCTCCCTGACCACAAGCTGTGTGGACACCATCCAGCCGCATTCGAGTTGCATCGTCAACGTTGCCTTCACCCCGGGCGCTGCCGGCCCGCGCTCTGCCACTCTAGTTGTCAGCGCTGCAAGTCCTGAGACGGTGGCTCTCACCGGGACGGGCCAGTAGAAAACCGCTGTTTAGCTATCGATCGGTACGCTATGGCGGATAGCCATTCGCATTGAGGCAGACCGTTAGCTGCACTCTGCCCTGAACGGCAGCTCTTTGCCACCCACGCCAGTCTGGCAGACCAGGGTACTCGACATTACTCGCAAGAGGTGTCTGCCCATCCCCGTGCTCTTCAGTCAATCAGCCCCTCCTCAAGCAGCTATAGCAGTCACCCCGGAAGGTGACCTGGATCACTGCGGGCTTTCTCCGCAATGTTGAAACTCACAGCTAGGCAGCGAACAAGCTGCTGCGTTCTTTTACATGAAATCCGTGCAGCGTTTCGGTATGAGTGCTCAATCTTGCAACGCCTTCGAACAGGATGCGAGAACTCTGCGCTGTCCCCGGATTGCAAAATTAAAAAGGAGAAGAGACGAAATCATGAAGACCACAAAGCTGGTAATGCTGGTACTGACAATCGCGGTTGCCCTATTTGTTCTGATTCCGAATTTGTCGTGGGCCGCTGATGACGGAGCCTCCCTTTACAAAACAAAGTGTGCCGCGTGCCACGGTGCAGACGCGACCGGCAAACCAGCCGCAAAGATCCCAAGCCTGGTTTCCGACGATGCGAAAAAATCGTCCGATGATGATCTGGTCAAAGCAGTTACAGAGAAGGCAAAACATCCGGCCAACGTTAAGAGCTTGCCGGCTGACCAGGTGAAGGCAATCGTAACCTACGTTCGCAGCTTGCAGAAGTAATGTTGTGATCGACTGTTCCTATTCGCGCCCTCGCCCTCCGCGAACTTGCGGACGGCGAACCAAGAAGCTGAGGGAGTATGAAGATGTCCGGGCCAATTCGGCGGGCCGCTGCACACCACCGTCGACTCGTTGCCCCGCGGCAATCTCCTCCTTCGTCTGCTTCTGCTAAGGGAACAGTCTGCCGGGCCGCGGATGCTGGCCGATCCGCGCCCGGTACTTTTTGTGGTCGAGCCGCAGAGGATTCTGCGCACTTCCTAACCTCGTTCCGTCAACCCACGCAATCTTATGTAATTTCTCTGGAACGGGCTCGCCGGGAAGCGCCGAGGAGAAATTTAGATGAGTAAGGCGCTGCTCTATGACGCAACCATGTGCATTGGCTGCAAACAGTGTGAAGCGGCTTGCGCGCAGCAAAACAAACTGCCCTACGATGATCGGATAGCGGCAGAACCGGTACAGTCTGAACACAAATATACGGTCGTCATGACCAAGGACGACAAGTTCATGCGCCGCCTGTGCATGCACTGCGAGCGGCCTGCGTGCGCGTCCGTCTGTCCGGTTGGCGCGTTTCATAAGACGAAAGAAGGTCCTGTCGTCTACGACGTGTGGAAGTGCATCGGCTGCCGCTACTGCATGGTCGCCTGCGCGTTCGCACAGCCGAAGTATGAATGGGGCTCGCTAAACCCGCGTGTGCGGAAATGCATCATGTGCCCGGATCGCGTGACTGCGGGCAAGCAAACGGCATGTGCGGACATCTGCCCAACCGGCGCCACGAAGTTTGGCGATCGAGACGAGCTCATTCAAGAGGCGCAAGCCCGGATCCGGGATAATCCTTCGAACTACCAGCCCCGGCTTTACGGTCTGCATGAAGTTGGCGGAACTTGCGTCCTGATTCTCTCCAGCGTCAACGTTGAAGAGTACGGCTATCCCACCTCCGCAAAGATAGGCGACACTCCCATGCCGGAATACACCGGGCGGGTGATGGAGAGAATTCCGGATTTCATCCCTGTTTGGTCCCTGGTTCTAGGCGGCATTTATTGGATTTCGCACCGCCGTGATGAGGTAACCGCCGCCGAAGAAGAGGAAAAGAATCGGAGAACACGATGAAGATCAAATTGACCTTCTGGCGAGCTGTATTCCTGGTGATCATGGCCATGGGCCTGTACTCCACCTTCGTCCGCTATTTTCGCGGACTGGGTGCCATCTCAAACATGTCTGACCAGTTTCCCTGGGGGCTTTGGATTGGCTTCGATTGTCTTTGCGGAGTGATGCTCGCGGCGGGCGGCTTTTGCGTAATCGGCGCAGTTTACCTGTTTAACGTCGAACGACTGCACAGTGTGGTTCGGCCTGCCGTTCTCACCGCGTTTCTTGGCTACCTGCTTTTTATCGTTGGCTTGTTGTTCGACTTAGGCCGTCCCTGGTACATCTGGCACCAACTTATTTACATGAATCCGCACTCCGTCATGTTTGAAGTCGGTATGTGCGTCATGGCCTACACAACGGTGCTGTTTTTCGAATTCCTGCCGAACGTGTTCGAGAAATTTAACCTGAATGCTCCTATCAAGTGGATCAAGAGAATTTATCCGGTGCTGATTGTCCTGGGCATTCTGCTCTCCACCCTGCATCAGAGTTCGCTCGGTTCCCTTTACCTGATTATGCCGAGCAAACTGCATCCATTTTGGTATACCCCCGCACTTCCCTTCCTGTTCTTCGGCTCGGCGATCTCCGTAGGTCTGGCGATGACGATTTTTGAATCCACGCAGAGCGCGAAAGCTTTCGGGCGGCATCTGGAACTGCCAGTCCTGGTAAGCCTTGGGGGCGCATTACTGGTCGCACTTTGGGTAAATGCCCTACTTCGTTTTGAAGATTATTTCCATCGCGGCATGTTGGGACAAATCATCAAGCCGAGCTACGAAGCTTACTTTCTCTGGCTCGAGCTCATTCTGGCCTTTGTAATTCCAATCACGATGCTCAGTTTCAAGAAGGTCCGGCTATCGCCGCAAGGGTTGTACTTGGCTTCGATCTTCACAGTCTTGGGATTCATCACCAATCGCCTAAACGTCAGCCTGACGGGCTTCGAGACGTATGTTGGGCACCACTACATGCCCAAGTGGACGGAGTTTTCCGTAACTCTGATGATCATCGCTATGGGCTTCGCACTATTCGGCGTAGCCGTGAAATATCTGCCCATCTTCCCTGAAGAAGAACATGCGGCAAACACGGTGCTAGCGAAGGCTCGTCAGCCCGAAGTTGTCGAAGCAGTACTGAGTCATGCGGGAGATTGATTCAACTCGTGGTCAATTGGCATGGAGGCGTCTCAGTCGAAGCCTCAGTACAAAGTTGATTGGCTCGCTGTTGACGGTGATGGTGGCAATTTTTGTTTTGCTCGGATACGTGAATATCCGATTGCAGCGCCAGCACCTGGAAGAAGCCACGTTGACCAGCGCCGAGCGCGTTAGTGACGTGATCAAGCGCAGTACAACCTATTACATGCTTCGGAACGACCGGGAGGGTCTCTACCACGCGATTCAAACCATGGCCGACGAACCCGGGATGGTAAAAGTCCGCATCCTCGATCAGGAAGGACGCGTCAGCTACTCCACCGATTCCTCTGAAGTGAGCCACATTCTCGATAAGACTGCGGAAGCCTGCTACGGCTGCCATAATCAGGCGCAGCCATTGGCCAGGTTGAACCGACCCGACCGTTTTCGTATTTATCGCAGCGGCGGGCGGCAACGGGTGCTGGGAATCATCACCCCGATCGAAAATCAAGCTACATGCGCGAACGCAGCCTGCCACGCTCATCCCGCCGAACAACAAGTACTGGGCGTTCTGGATGTAAATCTCTCCTTGTCCACGGCTGATGCGCAGATCGCAGTAAGCAGTGCCCGATCCCTTGCCTACACCACCGGAGCCTTGCTGATTGTGGCGCTTCTAAGCTGGCTGTCTATCTATTGGGTTGTGGATCGACCGATCAAGAGTCTGAAGAACGGAACCGAACACCTTACGCAGGGGGAACTTGGCTATCAGATCGAGGTGGGTTCAAAAGATGAAGTTGGCGATCTGGCTCGGTCGTTTAATGGCATGAGCCTTCAGTTGCGCGCGGCTAATGAAGAAATCGTGACCTGGGCGAAGACACTCGAAGATCGCGTCGCACAGAAAACAGCGGAACTCAGAAACGCTCACGATCACATGCTGCACGTGGAGAAGATGGCATCGCTGGGCAAGATGGCGGCAGTGGTGGCGCATGAGGTGAACAATCCCCTTTCCGGCATCCTCACTTATGCCAAGTTGCTCCGCAAATGGGTGGGCGCGGGACAGGTGAACATCGAGAAGCGCGACGAGGCAATGGAGTGCCTGGATCTTATTGCCACCGAAAGCCGGCGCTGCGGGGAGTTGATTAAGAACCTTCTCAGTCTTTCGCGCACCGCGCCGATGAATGTTCAGTCTACCGATCTCCATTCGGTAATTGATCGTTGCCTGAAACTGGTACGACATCAACTCGATCTAAACGCCGTCGAATTACAACTTCGGTTGGCGAATGATATGCCGCGCGTGACCTGCGATCCGGCGCAGATCGAACAGGTATTGATTGCACTGATCATGAATGCCATCGATGCCATGCCCCGGTCCGGCGGCAATCTTTGGATCGAGACGCGAATGGGAGACGACGCAGAAGCGTTGATTCAAATCCGCGACGACGGTTCGGGCATTGCTCCGGACATCTTGCCACACATCTTCGAGCCTTTTCTGACCACGAAAGAACACGGCCATGGAGTTGGGCTGGGCCTGGCGATCAGCCGCGGGATCGTCGAACGGCATAACGGTCGCATCGACGTTCAATCGGAACTCGGCCGCGGCACCACTTTCACCATAGCGTTGCCCATCGATACGGGCGCCGTCTCACTGGTGAACGCAGCCGGGAGCAATGCCGTCGCAATAAATACGAGGTGAATGCATTGAGCACACAGGGGAAGTTACTGATCGTAGACGATGAGCTGAGCGTTCGCGACTCGTTAGGCAAATGGTTTCGCGAAGAAGGTTACGAGGTCGCGACCACGGAAAACGCCAGCGACGCGCTCACGCGCCTGGCCGAACAGCGCTGGGATGCGGCGCTGGTCGATATCAAAATGCACGGTACTGACGGAATCGAACTGCAGCGCCGCATGCACGAGGTGGACCCCGAATTGACCGTAATCATGATGACGGGGTATGCATCGGTCGAGACTGCCGTCGCTGCGCTGAAGAACGGCGCTTATGACTACGTGACCAAGCCGCTCGATCCGGATGAGATTGCGCATCTCGTGAAGAAAGCGCTGGCCCATAAGCGCACAGCGGAAGAGAACGTCCTCCTGCGTGAGACGGTCGCTGAAGTTGCGAGGCCGGGAGATTTGATCGGCCAGAGTACCGCCATGCGCAAGATCTTTGATGCAATTGAGACGGTGGGCCCGACGGACGCGACCGTTCTCATCACCAGCGAAAGTGGAACCGGCAAGGAGCTGCTGGCGCGCGCAATCCATCAGGCGAGCCCCCGCAGATTTCATCCATTAGTGGTGATTCACTGCGGAGCGCTTACTGAAACTCTTCTTGAGAGCGAACTCTTTGGGCACGAAAAAGGAGCCTTCACCGGCGCGCAATATCGCAAGAAAGGCAAGTTTGAAATTGCCGAAGGGGGAACGGTCTTTCTGGATGAGATTGGTGATATATCCCTCAAGACGCAGACCGACCTTTTACGCGTCCTGCAAGAGCGCGAGATCACCCGCGTGGGCGGTAACCAGATCATCAAAGTTGATTTTCGTTGCATCGCTGCGACCAACAAGGATCTCGAAAAGTTGATCGAGGAAGGAAAATTCCGTCCCGATCTTTTCTACCGGCTGAACGTCTTTCGCATCGAGTTGCCGCCTCTGCGCGACCGCCGCGAAGATATCCCGTTGCTGGTGGATCATTTCGTGCGTAAACTCTCGCTGGCCATGAACAAGCGCATCAACCGGGTTTCACCGGCGGCGATGAATCTTCTGCAACAGCAACCTTGGTTGGGAAACGTGCGCGAGTTAGAGAATGCCGTAGAGCGCGCAATGGTTGTGGGGCAAGAGCCCGAGTTGAAGGAACAAGATTTCATCTTTAAACCACAAGGCATCTCCGCGTCCAATGGAGGGAGCAAAACTCTGGAAGACATGGAACGTGCGCATATTTTGCGCGTGGTCGAGGAGTGTGGGGGCAACCAAAGCCGTGCCGCGGAGGCGCTCGATATCGACCGGGTCACGCTCTACCACAAGCTGAAGAAATACGGATGGTCGCGGCTGGATCGAGAGAAGAAGCCCGAAGAAATTGCGCGATGAAGGCAGGCGATGAAAACTCTTCACCTGCTGCCAATCGGGAACGTGGACGTAGAGATTCTGACGGATCTATGCCCTATCGTGGAAGACGTTCTTCGCGTTTCCTGCAAAGTCATCCCGACGCATCTGGACCCTGAGTTCGCCTTTCATGGCGAGAGGCAACAATATCATTCGTCGGAAATTCTGCGGCGTATGCACAGTCTTGTGACACCCGATAGTTGGCGAATTTTGGGGGTTGGAATGGTTGACATGTACATTCCGATTCTCACTTTCGTTTTCGGTGAAGCTCAGATGGGCGGTCCGTGTGCAGTGGTTTCGGGCCACCGACTGCGGCAGGAATTCTACGGCTTGACCGCGGATCGGAAGCTTCTTCGCGAGCGCTTGATCAAAGAAGCGATTCACGAAGTAGGACACACACTGAACCTCACACATTGTGACGATTATAGATGCGTGATGGCCTCATCCCACGCTGTGGAATGGATCGATCTTAAGGATAGTTCTCTCTGCACAGCCTGCCGGGCTGCGATTACGCCGCAGGCACAATTTACGACGGGGCGATACTTCTAATTGAAAGAGTAAACCGTCCGAAGGCGCAAACCCGCTTCGTGCTTGGAAAATATTCGTGCTTGGAAAGGTGTCGAACAACGCTACGCCCGGTTCAGACAAAAAACCGGCCGCCCGATGTCCTGGCTGGTTAGCCTGGATCCGAGCGGCCGGATGCAAGGTCCTCTGCGAGCGGCAGATTCCCGGATGCACTTATGACAGGAAGAACTCTTTCGCTAGGGGCAGCCAGTCCAGATCTGGAATCAGAGCGGAGACGTTATCCACGGCTACGCCACCATCCTGAGCCATCGCACCGGCCATTGCCATTGGCATATGGCGTTGCAGTCGGCTTGCCGATTCTTCGGTCCACCAGCGGGCCATGGCGCCGCCGAGCAGGTTGCGGAAGCTAGTCTTGGCATCAGGAGATTGCACCGTCACGAGCCAGCCTTCGCCGTAAGGATCTCGCAGCGCGAGCTTCGCATCGTTCACGATAGCTTCGTTGATGTCGGAGATGCTGCCTTCGATCGGCGAAACCAGGTCAACCGCGGCGCCATCGCGATGGATCGTGCACATCTTCTGTCCCTGGCGAATCCACTGGCCGCGTTGCGGCAACGTAATGCTTTCCAGTTTGCCGGTCAGCTTGGAAGCAAAATCATCCATGCCGACGCGCACCAGGCTGGGGCTCTCGCTCAGCGCCCAAGTGTGGCCGGGATGATAACGCAGGTTTTCGGGAACTTCAAAGCCGCCTACCAGCGCCGGCTGTAGCCGCGGGGAGTCGGTCTCATGCTTGGCTGCGCTAACCTGCAAAACCGGTTGCACAACTGCGTTACGACTGCGGAAATGATCGATGAGTAAGAAGCCTGCGAACGTAAAGAGAACCAATAGGACTGTCATAAGTCACCTCGTCGGAGGGCCGTCTTTTTACCTTTTTACTGGCGAGCCGCTCAACGTTTGGTTAAGGCAACCTTCATGCCAAACCCTGCATGATTGTGCTCGGCGAATGGAAGGTCGTCAGAATCAGTGTGATAGGGACAACATGACGAACGCTTCGCGATACGATCGTTGAAAATACAAACGCCTCACTGCTGGAAACCACAACAGGAAAAACGCATCACTCGGTGAGATTTTATGCGGGAAGTGCAACAGGGGTCGCGTTTTCAGCAGCTTACGATCAACTATTGCAATCGTTGCAACCTGCAACGATGGAGATGAAGAATGCAACGTTGCGCTACAGGATTTTTCTCAGTGCGGGCCGATTTGCTTTGCATGGACTTTTGCCGCGCGATCGACGGAAAGCAGATCACGCTCCAACTATAGGAATGTCACTCCGGTGAGTACTGCGCCTGAAGCTCGGCCTCGGCGGCCTGCGTTACCCCCGCCAGTGTGTCCAGTCCATATTGCAGTCCCTTTTCGAAGGCATTCAGATTCAAGTCGAGGAAGCTGGAGGGAACGGAATCTGCGACCGCGCTGCGAACGGCGTCGGCCTCAAGAAGGGCTGTAACCGCAGTGAAAAAGCCAACCATGACGGAATTCAGCACCATGCGTTTACCAAGCTCTTCGGCGATGCGAGTGGCGGGGATGCTATAAACCTGCAACTCTTGCCGAATATCGGAAAGTCGAACCAGATCCTGCTCAATAATAAGGATGCCGCCGTCTTTCAGTTCGGGAACGAATCGCACATAGGCTTCCTGCGACATGACTACGAGAATGTCCGGCTTGGTAACGTAGGGATAGAGAACGGGTGAGTCGGACAGAATGAGCTGGGCGCTGCAGGCTCCGCCGCGAGCCTCCGGGCCGAAGTTCTGGGTCATCGTGGAATAGCCGCCCTGGTAGATCGATGCGGCCTTGCCAAGCACAATCGCCGAAAGAATCACGCCCTGGCCGCCAAAGCCCGCAACACGAATTTCTGTTAGCTGCATACTGGCACCTCTTGTTCGTCCTGTTCTACGAATTTGTCGCCGAGCGATTCCTGGAATTGACCGCGCATCATAGTCTGATAATCCGGCCGGTCGCGATCGACGAATTTTCCAACCACGATTTCGCCGGTCATGCTCAAGCCCACTTCGTTCGTAGGGCAACCGTTCCGGACCTTGCTCTTCTCTTTGTAATACTTCATGGTTTCCAGGCCGTCGCCCAGTTTGTTGCGGCGCTGATACAGCGTAGGGCAGGGTGAGATCACTTCAATGAAAGAGAATCCTTTTTTCTTGAAGGCTTCACTGATAGACCGGGAGAGCTGGCGAACGTGGAAAGTGGTCCAGCGGGCAACGTAGACTGCTCCTGCAGCTTCGACCAGATGCGGCAGGTTGAACGAAGGTTCGAACGTACCGTAGGGGTTGGTGGAAGTGGTCGAGTGGTTTGGAGTGGTAGGGGCTGTCTGGCCGCCGGTCATGGCGTATATCAGATTGTTGACGCAAATCACCTTCAGATCGATGTTGCGGCGTGCAGCGTGGATGAGGTGATTGCCGCCGATCGCAGAGAGATCGCCATCGCCGGAGTAAACAACCACGTTCAGCTTCGGATTTGCCAGCTTCAGGCCCGTGGCGAACGGAATTGCGCGTCCGTGAGTTGTGTGGAAAGAGTCCAACTTGACGTAGCCGGCAACCCGGCCCGTGCAACCAATGCCGGAAACGAGGGCGAGCGATCCTAGATCGATCTTCGAATCGACCAGCGCGCGGGCGAATGAATTGACTGTGGTGCCAATGCCGCATCCCGGGCACCAGATGTGCGGCATGCGGTCCGTACGTAGAAAGGGCTCAACGGGATTCGTCGCATTCGTGATATCGATCAGACTATCTGACACGGCTGGCCTCCACGATTACTTTGAGGATGTCTTCGGGCTTGTGAACTCCGCCACCCGCGTGCGAGACGGGGAAAGTTTTTGCGTTGCCGGCGGCGGCGCGCTCGACTTCGTGAACCATTTGTCCGAGATTAAGTTCGGGAACCACGAACGCTTTGACTTTGGTTGAGAGTTCGCGGATCTTCTTCTCTGGGAAGGGCCACGCAGTAATGAGGCGCAACTTGCCGACGCGGAGACCTTGCTCGCGAGCGACGCCGATCGCTCGCTGCGCAACTCGCGACGTGATTCCGTAAGAGATGACCACTACATCAGCCCCATCGAGTTCTTCTTCCTCAAACATGGCAATGCGGTCGGCAGCGTCGCGAATCTTGTTCTGCAGACGACGCACCAGCTTGTCCTGTACTGCCGGCGTCATGTTGGGATAGCCGTGCTCGTCGTGAGTCAGGCCGGTAACGTGAAAGTTGTAGCCTTCGCCAGCATGCGCCATCTCCGGTACCTGGTCACCATTGGTGCCATAGGGCAAGTAATCCTCAACGGACTTGTGCGTGTGCTTGCGGGGGACGACTTCGATCTGATCAGCGGGAGGGATGATTACTTTCTCTGTCATGTGGCCGACCACTTCGTCCATCATGAACATGACCGGGACGCGGAACTCTTCTGCGAGGTTGAAGGCCTTGATAGTGAGATCGAAGCATTCCTGTGGGGAATTCGGACAGAGAGCAATAATCTCGTAATCGCCGTGCGAGCCCCAGCGCGCCTGCATCATGTCGGCTTGGGCAGGAAGAGTTGGCAAGCCAGTGGATGGCCCCCCGCGCTGTACATCTACAAATACGCACGGCGTTTCCGTCATGACCGCGTAACCAATGTGTTCCATCATCAATGAGAAGCCGGGCCCAGAGGTCACGGTGAAGGCCTTAGCGCCACCCCAGACCGCGCCTTGCAACGTGATCGAGGCGGCCAACTCGTCCTCCATCTGGATAAACGTTCCACCGACTTTGGGCACACGCGAAGCGAAACGCTCGACCACTTCCGTTGAAGGGGTAATGGGATATCCGGCGGCGAATCGCGCTCCCGCCGCTAATGCACCTTCACAGCAGGCGTGATCACCGTCGATAAAGTGCGTACCGGTAAGAACTCCACGGGGATCGGCTTTCATTTGTCACCATCCTTAGAGGCTGCGTTCTTGGTGGCGAAGATCGCGAAATCGGGGCAATACATGCCACACAAGTCGCACCCGCTGCATTTTTCAGGATGAACCACGTGCGGCGGATGGTAGCCCTTTGAATTGAAAGCCGAAGAGAGAGCGAGCACGTGGGAGGGACAGAACTCCACACAAAAGCCACAGGACTTACAGTGCTCGACGACGATGGAAACACGTCCTTTTGCCATGAGAACTCCACGCTGGAAGCGGTAGAACAACCCACAAAATCATGGTCATTATCGGGTGCAGGCGAAGGATTCGTTGTGACAGTGGTCACAGTTGTATGTGAAGGAAAGCACGCCTGCGCGACGGTGGCGAATGGTGGGCCATCCGCGCCAGATCAAGACAGGGTCGGCACATTTGTAACCGAAATGTGACGCACCTCACGTCTGGTTGTGGCGTTAGTCACGGCGCTCTCCCAGGTCAAAGACTATGAATGGGAGTTGGGATGAACGTTATAGGCTGCGGGTACGGATTTTGCTTGAATTTGGCATCCGTTTTCATTGGTGAGCGGCCGCATGCAAACAAAAAGCTTCTGTCTAAAAGGAGAATATTATGACCAACAAATTGATTTCGATATGTTCGGCTCTGATCTTAATAACCAGCATGGCCGCTGCGCAGGACAAAACTACCGCTGAATCGAAACCCGTGATCCAGCACGTTACCGTTGCATCCACATCGCCTACATCGGGAAAAGAGATGTACACCGCCTACTGTGCCGTCTGTCATGGAACGGACGCCAAGGGCGCAGGTCCGGCAGCCGGTGCGCTAAAGACCCCTCCTACGGATCTCACACTCCTGAGCAAGAACGATGGAGGAAAGTTTCCCGCATTGAAAGTCACGTCAGCGATCCGCGGTAGCAACGATCTTCCCGCGCACGGCACTAAAGACATGCCGGTGTGGGGCGAACTATTCTGGAGCATGAGTCACGGCCACAACGGCGAAGTGCAGCAGCGCGTTTCGAATCTGACGCACTATATCGAGACGCTTCAGGCCAAGTAGAAAATCCGAGGTCGTAGACCAAATAATAACGAGCGTACAAGGCCATTGAATCTTGTACGCTCCTTCTCTCTTTGTCCCCTTAGGACGTTACGCCTGTAACTCACCCAAGCGGATTTCTAGCTACCGCTCATGATTCGCCACGCTTCACGATTATTCACCATCACGTGTTGAATGCTCTTCACGGCCTTCATATATTGGGCTCGCTCGAAGGCGGAAGGGTTTGGACATCGAATCTGACTCATGCTGCCCTTCATCTGCTCGACTGATTCGTACTCGTGCTTTTCCATCCAGTCGATCAGTCCTGCTTCGATGTCGCCCAGGCGGTCGACTCCATTACGCAACAAGGTGGAACAAAGCATGGTAACGTCGGCCCCTACCATCATCAGCTTTACTACGTCTTCCGGCCCATGAACGCCGCCGGTGCCGGCAAGATTGGCTCGAATACGCCCATAGAGGATGCCGATCCAGGTCAGCGGCAGTCGCAAGGCTTGCGGAGTGCTGAGCAGAACGCTCGGTTGTATTTCCAGTTCCTCCAGATTGATGTCCGGTTGATAAAAGCGATTGAACAACACCAGCGAGTCGGCACCGGCCTCGTCGAGGCGCTTGGCCATGTTCGCCATGTTGCTGAAAAAAGGGCTGACCTTGATGGCAACGGGAATTTTCAGTGCCGATTTGACCGCTTTGAGAATGTCGATGTACTCCTGCTCGATCTGATTCGAGGTTAGGTCGGGATCGGCAGCGATGGAATAAATGTTGCATTCCAAAGCGTCGGCGCCTGCCTTTTCGATCAGCTTTGCGTACTGGGTCCAACCGCCAACACTGGTCCCGTTCAGACTGGCGATGATCGGTATGGCCACAGCTTCTTTCGCCCGTCGGATGTGATTTAAATAGGCTTCTGGGCCAAGACGAAATTCATCGGGCTGGGGAAAAAAGCTGGAGGCTTCGGCGAAGCTGTTCGTTCCTTCGTCAAGATAGTGGTGCAGCTCAAAGTTTTCCTGCCGCAACTGCTCTTCAAAAAGGGAGTACAAAACAATGGCTGAGGCGCCGGCATCTTCCAGTCGACGGATGCTGTCGATCTCCTGTGATAGCGGAGAAGCTGAAACCACCAGTGGTGTGCGAAGATGCAAACCAAGATAAGTCGTCTTTAGGTCGATCATGGTTCTCCATGGGCCGAAGAAGGCTGCTGCCATTTCCGGTCACTCATTATTTGTTCGTACTTGTGTGGCTGACACTTTTTGCTGCTTGGAACAAGTTGCCGTTCCAATACCAAAGCCGCTGTTCCGTTATGACTTGGCTGGTTCCTTTTCATCCTTCCGTTGCGCCATGTACTCATAGAATCGGAAGCGGGCAAGTACGTCATGCTGCGCCTCGTCCCAGAGGAGCTTTGCTTCTTCAGGTTTACTCTTCGTAAGCATCTTGAAGCGGGTTTCCATCGACATAAAGTCTTGCACTTTCCGCGTGGGTGTTCGCGAATCAAGGATTAAGGGATTCTCCCCACGGGCGGTGCGTTCAGGGTTATAGCGATAGAGCAGCCACTGACCAGAATCCACCGCGGCCTTTTGATTTGACATTCCCGTGGTCATGTCGATGCCGTGGGCAATGCAGTGTGCGTAGGCGATAATGAGGCTAGGACCGTTGTAGGCCTCGGCTTCAAGGAACGCCTTGAGCGTATGCTCGTCTTTCGCGCCCATGGCGACACTGGCGACATATATATTTCCGTAGCTCATTGCCATGAGTCCCAAATCTTTCTTGGGTCCCGCTTTACCACCCGCGGCAAACTTAGCCACCGCTGCGCGGGGAGTTGACTTGGACGCCTGACCGCCGGTGTTGGAGTACACCTCGGTATCGAGCACCAGAACATTGACGTTACGGCCACTGGCTAACACGTGATCCAGTCCGCCGTAGCCGATGTCATAGGCCCAACCGTCGCCGCCAACGATCCAGATGCTCTTCTTGACCAGCAAGTCGGCGAGGGAAAGCAACTGCCTGGACTCGCTGAGGCTCGCACCAGAAGTGATGCCGCTGAGTTTCTCTTTCAACAGATCGACGCGCTGGCGCTGCTCGTATATATCCGATTCATCTTTCTGAGGAGAATCCAGGAGTGCAACAGCAAGCTCTTCTCCGATGTTTCCAGCAAGGCGTTTGACCAGTTCGCGCGCGAATTCAGCCTGCTTGTCAATCGAGAGGCGGAATCCCAAACCGAACTCCGCATTATCTTCGAACAGAGAGTTCGACCAAGCCGGGCCGCGTCCATCGGCATTCTTTGTCCAAGGGGTAGTCGGCAGATTGCCGCCGTAAATAGATGAGCATCCAGTTGCGTTGGCGACAATGGCGCGATCGCCAAACAATTGCGACATCAATTTGAGATAGGGAGTCTCTCCGCAGCCAGCGCAGGCTCCGGAAAACTCGAACAGCGGCTCTTGCACCTGCTGTTGACGGATGTTGCCGACTTTGATGTTGCGGCGGTCAAGCTCCGGGATGTTGAGGAAGAAATCCCAATTTTCTCGCTCGGGCACGCGTAGCGGAGGCTGCGGCACCATGTTAATGGCCTTCAGCCGGGTTTCCGCCTTGTTCTTGACCGGGCAAATTTCTACGCAGATCCCGCAACCGGTGCAATCTTCCGGAGCGACCTGGATCGTGTATTTGAGGCCTTGCCATTCTTTATCACGGCTCTCCACGGACTTGAAAGTACCGGGCGCGTGCTCTAGTTCTTTCGAATCGTAGACCTTGATGCGAATGACGGAGTGCGGACAAACCATGGCGCATTTTCCGCACTGTATGCAAATCTTCGAATCCCAAGCGGGGATTTCGAGCGCGAGGTTGCGTTTTTCCCACTTGGCGGTACCAGTGGGAAATGTGCCGTCCACAGGGAATGCGCTGACAGGCAATTCATCACCCCGTCCGGCGTACATCGTTCCCAAAACGTCGCGTTCAAATTCCGGAGCCGATGAGGAGAAAGGCGGAGGAATTTCGATGATGCTGGTGATTTCGGTCGGGACTTTTACTTCAAACAAGTGGGCCAGAGTCTCGTCCACGGCCTTCATGTTCTTCTGCACAATCTCTTCACCCTTACGGCCATAGGTATGACGAATCGATTCGCGAATCGCTTCGATTGCCTGTTCAGCCGGCAGCACGGCCGAGATGGCAAAGAAGCAGACCTGCAGAATCGTATTCATGCGACTCCCCATGCCGGTATCACGCGCTACTTGGTATGCATCGATTACGTAGAGCTTCGCATGCTTCTGAATGAGCTGCTTTTGAACGGGCCGCGGCAGATGGTCCCAAACTTCGTCGGGGCCGAATGGGCTGTTTATCAGGAACGTACCGCCAGGTACCAAGGCGCTGAGCATGTCATAGCGTTCGAGGAAGATCCATTGATGGCATGCCACGAAGTTTGCGCTCGATATCAGATAGCTGGAGCGGATCGGTTGTGGTCCGAAACGAAGATGGGAGATGGTTGCCGCCCCCGACTTTTTCGAGTCGTACACGAAATAGCCTTGCGCGTAGTTGTCGGTATTCTCGCCAATGATCTTGATTGAATTCTTATTCGCGCCCACGGTTCCGTCCGCTCCGAGGCCGTAGAACATGGCTCGCACCACATTGCTGGGCTCGATGGAGTAGCTGGCGTCGTAGGTAAGGCTGGTGTGGCTGACGTCGTCCTGTATGCCGATGGTGAAGTGATTCTTTGGCGTGTCAACCTTGAGATTGTCGTAAATTGCCTTGACCATGGCTGGCGTGAATTCTTTGGACGACAGACCGTACCGACCTCCGACAACTGCAGGCGCGGTTTTTCGTGGACTGAAGCCAGCTTTGATGCCTTCATGCAGTGAGTTCACAACGTCTACATAGAGTGGCTCGCCGATGGCTCCCGATTCCTTCGTGCGGTCGAGAACAGCGATTTTGCGGACGCTCGCCGGCAATGCTTCTAGGAACGCTTCCACGGGGAACGGTCGATACAGATGAAGCTTCACGAGCCCCAATTTTTCGCCTTGCGCGTTGAGAGCTTCGACGGTCTCGTGAGCCACTTCGGCGCCCGAGCCCATCATCACGATTACGCGTTCGGCGTCGGGTGCGCCCACATAGTCCACCAAGTGGTAGGAACGGCCTACCACTTCGGCAAACTTGTTCATCATGGACTGCACGATTTTTGGGCAGGCGTCGTAGTAAGAGTTGGCGCGTTCGCGCATCTGGAAGAACACATCTGGATTTTGGGCGGTACCGCGTAGCACTGGATGATCGGGGGAGAGAGCGCGCTGGCGATGCTCGAATACGCGATCCATGTTAATGAGGGCGCGCATATCGTCTTCCGAAAGCATTTCAATCTTGTTCACTTCATGCGAGGTACGGAAGCCGTCAAAGAAGTGGAGGAAGGGGATGCGCGACTCCAGAGAGGCGGCGTGTGCAATCAATGCCATATCCATGGCTTCCTGAACCGAGTTCGAGCAAAGCATGGCATACCCGCAGGAGCGAACGGACATGACATCGGAATGATCGCCGAAGATGGAAAGAGCATGTGTCGCCAGCGTCCGTGCCGAAACATGGAATGCGGTGGGCGTGAGTTCGCCCGCGATCTTGTTCATGTTCGGAATCATGAGCAGCAGTCCCTGGGAGGCAGTGAACGTGGTCGCCAGAGAGCCAGTCTGCAAGGCGCCATGCACCGCACCCGCGGCGCCGCCTTCACTTTGCATCTCCATGACGTGGGGCACTGTGCCCCAAATGTTCTGAACTCCCTGAGAAGACCATTCGTCCGCCCACTCACCCATATTGGAGGATGGTGTAATCGGATAAATGGCAATCACTTCGTTGACCCTGTAGGCGACGTAAGCGACCGCCTCGTTTGCATCCATGGTCTTGAACTTGCGTTTCATGAGCACTGGCCTGCCTTTGCCTGCAAAAGGAATGTATGAGTTGGATTGCTTCCCACTTCTAAGCTTAAGAATGAACTTTGAGAGCGCCGGGACGCAGCAAGGTGAGTCACAGTCAACTGTGATCTGCGTCACAACAGCTCCCGAAAGGGGAGATGTGAGGGACGTCACATCGCGATGTATCTTGCAACACAGCCAAGCGGTTGATCCAGTCGCAAACTACTGCCAGACGAACCCGGCTCCGAATCCGTATTTTGCTCTCAAGAATGCCGAATCACACCGGGATTAGGAGCGACAAGCGAAATTGAAGGAGGGCCGCATGCTATCACCGTACGGAATGGAAATTGTAGAAAGCTGCATCACTTGCAAGCTGCGTGCCGACCGCATATTTTGCGACTTGCCTCCCGCGGCGCTGCAGAACTTCGAGAACATCAAGTTCGCTACCGCTTATCCGCAAGGAGCGGTCCTGTTTGTAGAAGGACAGATGCCCCGCGGAATATTTGTGATTTGTAAGGGTGGAGTGAAATTGTCCATCAATTCGCCCAGCGGTAGAACGATGATCGTCAAACTCGCGGAGCCCGGCGAAGTTTTAGGCCTCAGCGCCACCATCTCCGGCAAGCCTTACGAAGTGACGGCGGAGACGATCGACCCGTGCCAGGTCAATTTCGTTAAGCGCGAGGAGTTTCTTAAGTTTCTGAGGGAAGATGTGGACGCGTGCTTTAAAGTGGCGGAACAACTCGGGGAGAAGTACCACAATGCGTGCAAGGAAGTACGCTCGTTAGGGCTGTCGCACTCCGCTGCGGAGAAACTCGCCAAGCTCCTGTTGGAATGGAGTTCCAAGAACGGCGAAGGCAGCAAGCCAGAGCCGCGGCTGAAGCTCAGGCTCACCCATGAAGAAATCGCGCAGATGATCGGGACCTCGCGAGAGACGGTCACGCGATTGTTCGCCGAACTAAAAAAGCGACAGATCTTGCAGTCGAAAGGCTCCACGCTTGTGATTCGCAACACAACGGCGCTTCGGGAGATCGCTAATCGCAACTAGCCACCAGCTTTTTATTTGGTCAAAAACGTCACTGCACCCATCTAAGTGGCCAAATCCTCAATAGCTTGCGTCCTCGTGATTGAAATCACATTTTAAGGTGATGACTGTCACCGCCCGGCCTCCCGTTCTCTTTTATCGTTGCGCCGTGGGTGGGCGAACCAAGCGCCCGGTTCTCATTGGAAGGAAAGTGCAATGACTACTTCGAACGGCAACGGCCATCATTCAAGCACAACTCCAACATCGCAAAAACCCCGGCTGATTTTCTGGGAGTTAACCAAAGGATGCAATCTGCGGTGCATTCACTGCCGGGCTAGCGCGACGGAGCTAAGTTCTCCCTCGGATCTTTCCACCCAGGCCGCCCGTGACATCATCGATCAAATCGCGCAGGTATCGTCTCCGATTCTCGTACTCAGCGGTGGAGAGCCTCTATTTCGCACTGATATTTTCCAACTGGCACGATACGGCACAGACAAAGGTTTGCGCGTGGCCCTCGCGACAAACGGAACCCTGGTTACAAAGCAGGTTGCCCAGAAAATTTTCGACAGCGGTGTAAAACGGGTGGCCATCAGTTTGGATGGCGCCGATGCCGCAACTCACGACACGTTTCGCGGGATTCCAGGCGCATTCGACGCCGCCATTACCGGTTTCCGCAACCTGAAGGACCTGGGCATGTCGGTGCAGATCAACACCACCATTGCCCGCCACAATGCCCACCAACTTCCAAATGTGCTCGCATTGGCTAGATCGCTAGGAGCGGACGCGCTGCATACCTTCCTATTGGTCCCCGTAGGGTGCGGCGTTGATATCGCCTCCGAGCAGATGGTTCCTCCGGAAGAATATGAGCGCATGCTGAACTGGTTTTACGATCGTTCGCTGGAAGGCGGCATTGAGCTGAAAGCGACTTGCGCTCCCCATTATTTTCGCGTAGTTCGGCAGCGTCGAGTGGCAGAGCATCGATCGGCAGCGGCGGCGGATGCGGCTCATCAGAATCATGACATCCCACCGCCGGAAAATAACCCTGCAGTACACATCGGACCCACCGAAATGGCAATGCCCGGCTCGACGGGTATCGAACTAAAACCAACCGGGATCGGCAAAGCCGTGGGACACCCAGGAACTCACCCCTCGGATATGAATGCTATGACCAAGGGATGCCTGGCGGGGACTGCGGTTTGTTTCATTTCTCATCAAGGTGAAGTTTATCCCTGCGGATATTTGCCAGCATTAGCCGGAGACCTGAAGAAACAGGCGTTCGCCGACATTTGGGAGAACTCCGTGGTGTTCAATCAACTGCGTGACACGAACAACTTGGAGGGCAAATGCGGCTGCTGCGAGTTTCGCAACGTCTGCATGGGCTGCCGCGCTCGCGCGTTCGCGGCCACAGGCAACTTCCTTGCTGAGGAACCTTTCTGCGTATACGAACCTCATACCAAAGTTCTGAACAAGAAAGACATCGCGCCGGCGGAAGTGGTTGATAGGCGGAACTGAGAGGCATAAACCATAGAGAAGCAAAGAGCTCAGGGACGAAACATCGAGAAGACAATTTCGCTCGCCAGACCTTCCCCCAAGATCTCTGGAATGTCCCTGCTGTCTGCGTTCTTTCTGAGGCGACGCCTTAGACGGGGCAAAAAGCACGAACCCAGCGCGATATCCCACTAATCCGCATTGGACCACTGGAAGCACTCTTTTAGCTAACCTAAAGATATAAAAGCCATTAGAACCTAGGTTGTCTTTGGCCCGGCGGGTGCACTTGCCACGGTGGTCGAAGGAGTTATCCGTGGAACCCGCTCTAATGGTTGTGGGCTTGAACTACCGTACAGCCCCCGTGGCCGTGCGGGAACGCTTCTGGATCAATGAGAACCGTCGCTACGAAGCCCTCCTTCAATTATCGCGAGCCGAAGGCATCGAAGAAGTGATTGTGCTGGCCACCTGCAATCGCACCGAATTCTTGCTTTGGGCCAACGACGTCACGCTCGCGGCCAACTCCGTGATGCGCTTACTGGGTTCCGAATACGAACTTAAACTCGGCGAGTGGAAACATTTCTATCGCCTGCTGGACGAAGCCGCCCTTCTGCATATCTTCCGAGTAGCCTCCAGTCTGGATTCCATGGTGGTCGGGGAGCCGCAGGTCGTCTCGCAAGTGAAACAGGCGTGGGAACAGGCGCAGAAGATAGGCGCAACCGGACGGTTTCTCGATGCGGTGATGCATAAGGCGCTCACCGTGTCCAAGCGAGTGCGCACGGAAACGGAAATCGGAAAAGCAGCCGTCTCCATTCCTTACGCGGCCGTGGAACTGACACGACAGATTTTTGGAACGCTGGAAAACAAGAAGGTGCTGTTGTTGGGTGCGGGCAAGATGAGTGAACTCTCCGCGCGTGGTTTGCTGAATCAAGGCGCAGCATCCGTGTGTGTGATCAATCGCACGCTGGAACATGCGATGGAGCTAGCGGCCAAACTCGGGGGGTCCGCGATTCGCTTCGAAGAGCGTTGGGAACATATGGCCGCAGCGGACGTCATCATCAGCTCTACGTCATGTCCGCACGCCATTCTGAGCCGCAGTGAGGCTGCGCTCATGGTTCGTGGCCGCAAGAACAGGCCCCTGGTGATCGTAGATATCGCGATGCCCCGCGACATCGATGCCGCAGTGCGCGAAGTGGAAGGCGTATTTCTTTATGACCTGGACGATCTGGAGAACGTGGTTGACGCCAACGCGGGCGCGCGCGAAGTAGCAGCCGCCGAAGCACAAAAGATTTTGCAGTCCGAGGCGCAAGGCTTCCGCCGCAGGCTGATGGCGGAGCGGGTGGTTCCGACCATCGTGGCGTTGCGCCAAAGACTGGATGAAATTTGCCGGCAAGAACTGGATTCCTTCCGACAAGAGAACGGGCCTTTTTCCAAGGACCAGGACGAGATGTTAAACGCAGTCATGTCCCGTATGACGCAGAGAATTGCAGGGTCCCTGGCACGTGAACTCAAGGAACTTCCAGAAAAAGTGGAACAGGAACAAATGACCGTTGCCTTGCAGCGGCTGTTCCATCTGCAAACGCCGGAACGGGCGCTTGCCGGCACCATTTCTTGACCCTGAGTTTCGGGGTTGACGACGCTAGTTAGAGCTGCCGAGGCAGCCGGGAAATGCCTTGTCATCGTCATTGGCCAGTGAAAATTGGTAGTAGTTCTGTCCCTCCGGATTGGACATTCCTGCATTCTTCGACGTAAAGTCGCCGTGTGGTCAGCTCTTCCAGTCATGTTCCGCTTATCGCGTTAGCCTCGCGTCAAGTTGGACGCATAGCAATCATCGACTCTCACGATCGATTCACTTACCAGGATCTGATCGATGCGTCCACTCGGGTAGCGACCGCCTTGCTGGCTGGTCGTAAGGATCTACACGACGAAGGAGTCGCCTTTCTCATCACTCCGGGATTTCCCTGGGTCGCCGTGCTCTGGGGAATATGGCGGGCTGGTGGCATTGCCGTCCCGTTGCCCCTCAACTCGGTGATGCGGGAACTGGAATACTTCGTCGACGATTCGAAAGCATCTACGCTCCTGTCTGATGCTTCGAACGCTTCCGTGCTAGCGCCACTTGCCAGGCGGGGCATTCGCATCTTGTCGTACGAAGCACTGTCAGCGCACCCTTCTGCAGAACTGCCTGACACAAACGATGACTTTAGCCCCGATCGTCGCGCCATGATTCTCTATACGAGCGGGACGACAAGCCAGCCGAAAGGTGTCGTGACGACGCATGCAAACATTACAGCGCAGATCACAAGCCTGGTAGAAGCCTGGGAGTGGTCGGGCGGCGATCGGATCTTGCTTTGTTTGCCGCTGCATCACGTGCATGGAATCATCAACGTTCTCTCCTGCGCGCTTTGGTCGGGAGCAACGTGCGAAATGCTGCCGCGCTTTAGTGCAGACATGGTGTGGAATCGGATTGCTGGCGGCAGCATGACACTCTTCATGGCCGTGCCGACGATTTATGTGAAGCTGATTGCCGCCTGGGAGGCGGCTTCGCCGGAGCGTCGTGCGGAATTGAGCGCCGCGTGCGGTCGACTGCGCTTGATGGTGTCCGGCTCTGCTGCGCTGCCAGTGAGCACGCTCGAGCGCTGGCGAGAAATCAGCGGGCACACCTTATTGGAACGCTACGGCATGACCGAAATTGGCATGGCGCTATCAAATCCACTGCGGGGCGAGCGCGTACCAGGCAGTGTTGGCACACCGTTGCCGGACGTCGAGGTCCGGCTCGCCGGAGAGCATGGAGAGCAAATTGCCCCGGGTGATGGCGGGCGAAATCGAAGTTCGCGGGCCCAGCGTCTTCAAAGAATATTGGGGTCAACCCGAAGCCACTCGCGCTGCTTTCCGGGACGGCTGGTTTCGAACCGGAGATAGTGCAGTGGTTGAAGACGGCCACTATCGCATCCTGGGCAGGACCAGCATCGACATTCTGAAGACGGGCGGACATAAAGTCTCAGCGCTCGAAATTGAGGAAACATTGCGCAAACACCCGTCGGTGGCCGAGTGCGCGGTCGTGGGCGTACCCGATGCCGAATGGGGAGAGCGCGTCGCGGCGGCGGTGGTTCTGAATGCCGGCAATGCGATCGACCTTGCGTCATTTCGCACGTGGGCAAAAGATTGGCTAGCGGCTCATAAAGTCCCGTCGCAACTTCTCGTACTGGACTCACTCCCTCGCAACGCCATGGGAAAAGTGACGAAGCCCGCGCTCCTGGCTCTATTCAAGAACGGTTCCGACAGCAACGCTACAGCCTAGGGGCCGCGTTGACACACTGTGTTATCCTCCTGCGAACGCAGCGAGAAAGTCCATGGCCGACCACGCGCTAACGCGCCCACTCCCCGCCCTTCGCACCAAGCTTTCACGCCAACAAATCACAGGATTCTGGGGAGCCTGGGCCGGCTGGACACTGGACGGCATGGACTCCGTGATCTACGCGCTTGTGCTCAGTCCAGCGCTCACGGAATTACTTCCGAAGTCGGGATACAAAGCTACGCCCGCCAACGTGGGCTTCGCGGGATCAACCCTGTTTGCCCTCTTTCTGGTGGGTTGGGGATTGTCATTGATCTGGGGGCCAATTGCCGACAAGTTCGGACGCACCCGGGTGCTGGCAGCAACGATCTTTGTTTATGCGATTTTTACGGGTGCTGCTGCCTTGTCGCAGAGTGTTTGGCAACTGGGATTATTTCGTTTGTTGGCAGGAATTGGGATCGGTGGCGAATGGGCGCTGGCCGGCACTTATGTGGCTGAAGCGTGGCCCGAAGATCGCCGCAAGATGGGCGCCGGATATTTGCAGACCGGCTATTACGCCGGATTTTTCCTGGCCTCGGCTCTCAACTACACTGTGGCGGCGCGATATGGATGGCGAGCGATGTTTTGGTGCGGGCTGACGCCGGTAGTCGTGGCACTCATCATCCTGTTGCGCGTGAAAGAGCCGGCCCGCTGGCAGCAGAAAGCTAAAGCCGCCAGCGAACCTTCTTCTCTAACCAGAATCTTCAGCCCGCCATACACGCAGCGGACGCTCGTAAATACGGTGCTGCTCACTTCGGCCATCTGTGGGCTGTGGGCGGCGGCTGTGTATGCTCCGACAGCGATCATCAGCTTGGCGAAACGCGCGGGCATGGCGCAGCCGCAAGCGGTGCGTATGTCTTCCTTCGGCATGGGGTTGCTGTCTCTGGGGACGATCTTGGGCTGCTTGGCGGTACCTCCACTAGCCGAACGTTTTGGCCGCAAGCGGACGGTGGCTTTTTATTATTTCGGAATGGCGGCATGCATTCTTCTGAGCTTTGCCTGGGCATTCTACTTACCGCAAGGATTGCATCCGTTCATCACACTACTGTTTTTCCTGGGATTCTTCGGCGGGAATTTTGCACTTTTCAGCCTGTGGCTGCCGGAGCAATACGGAACGAATGTGCGTGCCACCGCCTTCGCATTTACAACCTCGTTCGGACGGTTCATTGCCGCCGGAGTCAACTTCGGAGTAGGCGCGCTCGTCAGCCGCATGGGCACGCTCGGGAAGCCCGTGGCATTTACCGCGATTGCTTTTGGGATTGGGTTATTAGTGATTCCTTTTGCGGTGGAAACGCGCGGGAAGATGTTGCCAGATTAGGGTTCCATTGGATGGTACGAGCCTCCCGTTAAAAGACGCGTAAAACCCTGAGCAACATTGACCACTTTCTAATTGGTTCCTGTGCTTGACTAGCACAGGAAGCACTGCGGGCATGCCCAAGCAAAAACGCGTTTTCAATCCGACGATCTTTCTCACAACCATCGGCGCTGGTCGGAAGATGATTTCCTTCCGGAAAGGGCAAACAATTTACTCGTTACATGGTCCGGCAGACGCCTTATTTGTCATTCAAGAAGGAAAGGTTAGACTCAGCGTTAAGTCGAAAGCTGGGAAGGAAGCAATCCTCGATCTATTGAGTCGCGGCGATTTTGTTGGCAAAGATTCCGTCGCGGGTCAATCGTTCCGTACCGCCTCGGCAAGCGCCATGACAGACTGCACGCTGCTGCGAATTGAAAAGAAAACCATGCTGCGCGCCCTGGCAAGCCACGTGAAGTTGGCAAATATGTTTTGGACTTATGTTCTGGAAAGGAACATCCGCTACCAGCAGGACCTGGTTGACCAACACTGCAGTTCCAGCGAGAAACGGTTAGCTCGCGTTCTTTTGTTGCTCGCTCATTTCGATGGCCATGGGGCGGCCGAGAGTACGGTCCCGAGAATGAACCAGGAGACACTGGCAGAGATGGTTGGGACGACCCGTTCGCGCATCAGTTTCTTCATGAACCGGTTCAAGAAATCCGGCTTCATATTTTATGAGAACAAAAGCAGACTCTTGCGGGTTCATCGGACTCTTTTTGCCTTCTGCCAGCAATCATGATAGCGAACGGACTTCGCTTTCAGGCTCACTCCCACAACGGATCGAATCGAGCCCTCTTCACTGATCCTCCGCCATCGCAGTCTGCGAGCCTTCTTCATCTCCGCGAATCAGACCGAATTTCTTCAACTTGTAGCGCAGGGCATCGCGGCTGATGTCGAGCAGTTTGGCAGCATGGGTTTGGTTGCCATTCGATTGCCGCATGGCCAACTCCACCATGGCGTGCTCCACTTCTTCCAGAGATGTGCCGCCCTCGGGAATGTAGAGACGGGGCAAGGTCCGGCCATTCGGCAGGGTTTGGCCCCCATCGGCAGGGGCGGTTCGTTCGAACATCGTGCGGCCTCCGGATTCACCCACGGAAAACGGCAGATATAAAGGACGCAGCAGCGGTTCGTCTTCCAGTATCATGCCCCGCTCGATCGTGTTTTTCAGTTCGCGCACGTTTCCCGGCCAGGTATGGCTCAGGATAAGCCGCCGCGTCTCTTCGGTGATCCCGCGAACCGTCTTCTTGAATCGGCGATTGTAGCGATCGATAAAAAATTCCACCAAGGGCATGATGTCTTCTTTCCGGTCGCGCAGCGCCGGAATAAAAATTGCGATGATGGCCAAGCGGTAATACAGATCCTGCCGAAACTGATTCTCCCGCACCGCCTTTTCGAGATCGCGATTGGAGGCGGCGATCACGCGAACATCCACTTGCATATCTCGTATTCCGCCAACGCGCCGGATGACCTGATCCTCCAGCACGCGCAGAAGCTTGGCCTGCAGCAGCGGAGAAAGTTCGCCGATCTCGTCGAGGAATAAGGTGCCGCCGTCGGCTGCCTCAAACAGCCCCTTCTTCATCTGCTTCGCGTCGGTGAAAGCGCCTTTTTCGTGGCCAAAAAGCTCGGCTTCCATCAGCGTCTCAGGAATCGCCGAGCAGTTGATGGCGATGAATGGCCTTTCCTGGCGCGAACTCTCGTAGTGGATGGCCTTGGCGATGAGGTCTTTGCCGGTGCCGCTTTCGCCTTGAATCAAAATCGTGGTGGCTTCGCTGGCGGCGACTTTGCGCACAAAATTCATCAATTCCGTCATCTTCGAGGAAACGCTCACCACACTGTCATAGCCTGCGCCGCGCCGAACCTCGCTGCGCAAGGTTTGCACTTCGGTGCGCAGGCTCGTGGCCTCCAGCGCGTTCTTGATGGTCACATGCAGTTCGTCAAAATCGACCGGCTTGCCTACAAAGTCATAGGCTCCAAGTTTCAGCGCAGCCTTGACATCATCCAACTGCGGGTCGGCGGTAATCATGATCACCGCTCGGGCATCGCCACTCTTCTTAAGTTGATCCAGCACCTCGATACCGGTGAGGTCTGGCATGCGTACGTCCAGCAGCACGAGATCGGGAGATTCATGTTGGGCCAATTTCAACGCAGGCTCGCCGGCATCGGCCTCGACCACACGGTAGCCCCACTCCTCACACTTCTGCCGAAGCGACCAGCGCACGAGGCGCTCATCGTCTACGACCATGATTTTCTCTGAAGGCATGCGTGTTTTAATTTACTACGAATCGAGGCGGGTGTGCTTTAGCGGCGCTCCAGCTTAACAGACTGCTGGACAAGGGAAGAGCAGGGATTCTCCGTTTCGCACGGACAGCGTTCAATCATGCGGCTCAAGCATTGAGGCAATCTTAAGTCTTTTAAAGTCTCCACCAGAACTCAGGAAGCCGTGATCTGAGGGGTGGGCGTGCGGAACGGGATCAGCACAGTGAACTTACTTCCCTGCCCCACAGCGCTGCTGACTTCGATGCGGCCGTGGTGCTCTTCGACAATACGTCGGGCAAGGGAGAGGCCCAAGCCGGTCCCGTTGCCTTTTGTCGTGTAAAAAGGCCGGAAGATGTTGGAGAGGTGTTGCGGAGAGATTCCGCGGCCATTATCGCTAACGAGTACGGTGGCGAAGCCCTCTTGCGACCCGATCTCGACACGCACCGTGCCGGTTCCGGGCACGGCCTGCACGGCATTCAATAACAGATTCAAGAGAACCTGGTGAACCTGATCGCTATCGTGCTCCACTTCTGCCAGCTCAGGCGCCTTATACAACTCGATTTTGATAGGCTTGGAGAGGACCTGCTGGCGAGCCAGCATGACGGCATGCTCCACCGTGGTGTTCAAGTTACTCAGGCGAATCTGTGGCGGATGAGGGCGCGCGGTCTCGAGAAGATCCGTAACAATACGATTGATCTGCGCAATCTCCAGTCGTACATCTTTGATAACGGCTCTGGCAGGACTGGTCGACGGCAGATCGCGGCTGATAATTTCGATCACTCCGGCGATGCCGGCCAGCGGGTTGCGAATCTCGTGAGCCAATCCCGTGGCTAATTCTCCCAGCGTGGCGAGGTGTTCTGCGCGAGACATTTGGGTGCGATGCAAGCGCTCGATCTCCTCGCGGCTTTCCCGCAACTGCTGCATCATGTGATTGAATTTGCGCCCGAGATCTCCGATCTCGTCATTGCGGCGCGAGAAACTGACAGCCACATCCAAATTGCCCTCACTCACCAGCCCAATTTTCTCCTGCAATTCGACCATGGGCCTCTGAACAAGATAAGCCAGCATCAACATCGAGACTGCACAGATAGCAACCGCTCCAGCTCCTGCCACGATCAGCACGGCATGACGATCCGGGTCGCGCAACGATAGGGTGGCCAGGGTGAACAGAATCAGTCCGGCCAGCAGCACGAAACCAACGGGCAAGATGGCCTTCAGCTGCCAGTTCATGCGCACGGAACGTGGTCTAAATCCGTTTTCTGAAAGCGAGTTCCCTGGCCCAAGAGGCTTACCGTTCTCACTCAAACCAGATTGTGCGGTAGACCGCTTAGAGTCGACATCCAAGTCGGCCGCATACTCAGGATGGCTAAGCATAAGAATGAAGCCCCGGCAACAAATAAGTCACGCCGAAAAACGTGAACATAACGACGATGAAGCCGAGAATCGCGAAGTAAGCGGCACGGCGGCCGCGCCATCCGCGAGTGATGCGCATGTGCAGATAGCCGGCGTAGACCAACCAGGTAATCGCTGCCCACGTCTCCTTGGGATCCCAACTCCAATACGAGCCCCACGTCTGGTTCGCCCAATACGCGCCCGACGCGATCATCAAAGTTAGAAGGGGGAAGGCTAGGGAGATCGTTTTATAAGTAACGCGGTCCAGAATATCGGAACTGGGCAGCATGCGCTCCAACTCAGGTCGCCGCCATAGCAGCAGTAAATAGAGGAGCGAGATGAAGATTCCACCTACGAGAGCCGACAGTATGAATGGGCTGGCAGCAAGGCTGGTGGGGAATAGACCGTCCGCATCGAGCGAAGCGTAGCGGCCATCGTGGGCCCGCATCAGAAACATGACGAGAGCCATAATCTGGAGAAGGATGCTAATAAACACGGCGCGGTTTGCGAGGGTTAGAAAGCTGTCATTCTTCTTTAAGCGAGACATTGCGTACAACACCAGGGGCGACGCGACCACGACAAGCGCGAGTACCATGAGCCAGCCCAGATCCGGGATGTTGACAAACAATCGAACGCCTTTCGAAAGGAAAACTTCCGACTTCGACTCTGGATTCCAAGCCACCAGGCTCAGGCCGCCCCACTTTTCGAAGCGGCTTAAAACGATACTTGCGTAAATGGCAAGCGTGCTGGAACTGGTGACCGCGAGAAAAGTCTCGGTCCTCATTTTGTCCTGGATCAGAAACATGGCGGCCAGCGCAAAACTCAAAGCACACGCTGCGTAGGCCAACATGGCGAGCGTGACGTGCACGTGGAGCCACGTAGACTGAAGTGCGGGAACCAAGGGATGAACCTCGGTTCGCAGCAATTGCATCAGCACGACGCCCACAATGGCTACCGGCATCGTGACTGTGCCGATAACTTTGACGCCATATTTTTTTTCAACCACCAAGGTCAGCACCGCAAGCGTCCACACGAAGCTCAGCAGCATTTCGTAGACGCTGGAGAATGGCGGATGCCCCGCTTCATACCAACGGTGGGCGATAGCCGCTGTGTTCGCGATCAAGCCGACGGAGGTAGCGAGAGAGGCGAATTTTACGTAGGATTCTGTTCCGGTGACTCCGAATCCAAGATACAAGGCCGCGGCCCCGGCATAAAAAATCAGGGCGGCGAAGAGCAGATTGGTTTCGTTTAGCAGGTTGCCACTCTTAACTACATTCAGGAATGCCATGAACAGAAGGAAGGAAACGGCTAGCCCGACCATCACAATCAAGGTCATGCCAGTTGTTTCCTGCTGCGGTTCTGCTTTTGCTCGCGCCATTTAAATCCTCCGTTGAGCCGGCTTAGTGTCCGGCAACTACAGCGACATTCTCGCTGGGAGAAGTCTTGGCAATGGTTTTCATTTCCTGAGCGACAGCCTCGACCAGCTCCTGAAAGCGCTCTTCGAACGCATCCCGATTCCGGTTGACGCTGCCCCCGATCCATAGCGCATGTTGGCTTGTTTGCGGATCGCTGACCGGTACGACCCAAATCCGCACATGGACCACGTAGAAAACGAAGGCGAGGCCCACCACCATCAACACGACGCCACCCCACACTCCCCACTGCCCGGGCTCGTGGGATACTTGCAGTCCAGTGAAGTAACCCATCTTCAGATCGGTCGCTTCAAACTTGTAAGGCGCTTTTGAGTTGTCTCCGATCCCATCCATCTCCGGAAACCACACGTCGAAGTCTCTTCCGGCGGCTTTCGACGTCACAACCAAATGCGCGGCGGGATTCTCGAGTTGGTTGGATTTCCGATACACCTGCCCATCTTGTACTGCGAAGTCGGGGAGAAATTCAGCGAAACGAACGGTGGTATCGGCGTCAAGGGAAGCAACATCGTTCAACGCCATTCCGAATTCACGTCTTTCGCCGACACCGTTGCTCGGAGCCGCCGCGATCATGAGCTTGTCGACCTTGCCGTTCGGACCGTAGCTGGATTGGTAGAAGCGGATCCCTTTGTAGAAAAGCGGATCGTTTACGACGATTTCTTTCTTCAGCAAGTCCCGTCCGTCGGCAACCACAGCCAGCTTCGACCACCATTTCTTCGGCGTGCCATCCTTATAATTTTCCTGGCCGGCGGCATCCGCACGAATAGCAAAAGGTAAAGTTCTCGTGCTGCCATCGCGCAATTCGACGACGTTCGAACTCTGGCCTACATTCAGATTCAGTGTTCCCCGCCATCCCCACAGCCCGTCCACTACCGTGCCAAAGAAAATGAGCAGAAGGCTGGCGTGAACGATATACACGGCCAGTTCGGAGATCCTGCTGCGCTCGGCGAAGATGGAGAAATGATCTTCGTGAACGACCCGTTCGGGTTTGTATCCCAGGGAATGCAATGCACGTTCGGCCGCGACCAATCCAGATTCTTCATCAGCGATAGGAAGAATTTTCTGTGGGCGGGAAGCGCGGCGAAAACCTTCGTCAGGATATTTATAAGGACGCGAGAAGTACCGCCACGAGTTGGGGAAACGGTCGATGGATGCCGCCACGATGCTGACGCTCACGAGCAGCACCAGCCCAAGGAACCACCAGGAATGGAATACGTCCGTCAATCCGACTTTGTCCAAAACTCGGAGTGCCTGCGGCGAGTACGCAGTCTGCATTTCGTCAGGCTCGGTGACCGGCCGCTGTAACACGATGGTTCCAACCGCGGCAAAGATCACGACCAGGATCAATAGAACTACTCCGGTCTGAATGGAAGCGACGGTCCGCCAAACTTTCTGCGGGAAGCTGCGTGAATCTCCAGCCATATTCCTCCCCTTCACTGCCTAGTGAAAGCACGTTCTCCGCCATCAGCAGGGATTCGGGTGAAGCTGTTGAAACGAAAGGGGATGAGTGAGGTCAAATGGGAAATTCCAGACCGCATTGTGAGGCATATCACACAACCGCCGTGAGTTTCGGCGGAGATTTGGCGCAGGGCTTTCAAGACGCCACAGGACTGCTCGCCCGCCCCGTGATTGCATCATGCTAACCGTAAAGATTAGCTGCCATGGTAGACAGTCCTTGTTACTTGCGTCATTTTGCACCGTGCCACTGTGGGAGAAGCCCCGATAACTTCGAGATCGCAGAGCAGTGCAATTTCTGATCAACTTTGATCAATTCCCAAACTGGCGTTGTTGCAATCTGTTACAACGATTGTGCAGAAATCCACTGGACCGCAGACTTAAGGCGTTATGCGTGCACATGTGCCTGCAGAGGTGAGGGTCAGAGTGGCGGGGAAATCATTTACATCGCAATCCGGCTTAGGTTTCAGCGCGTGGGGCTGGCTCCTGGTCGTGCTCCTCTTTGCATCTCGCGTTTCCGCAGTGCAGCATCCAGTACCTCTCGATCCAAAGGCAGATTCGTCGACCTGTTTGTCATGCCATGAAGACAAGACCAAAGGCAAATCGGTGCATTCGGCAATCGCCATGGGTTGCACTACTTGCCACGAGATCAGGGTTAATAAAGACATCACCCGTGTAAAACTCACGACGACAACACCCCAGGCACTGTGTCTCACCTGTCATGCCGACAAAGATGCGGCGACGCTAAAAGGTACTGTTCACCCACCCGCCGTGCGCGACTGCATTAAGTGTCACGACCCCCATGTTTCCGACAACAAAAATCAACTTTTGAAACCCACGTCCGGTGACAAAGGCACGAACCTATGTCTCGATTGCCACAACCAGGGCGTGAATGTCCCCGAAAAAGGCAGCCGCCATGCTGCCCTGGACATGGGCTGCGACACCTGCCACACGACGCACAAAGTCGGGGAAAAGGGAAAGCAGGAGTTCGATTATCACCTGACCAAGGCCGTGCCCGCACTCTGTATCGACTGCCACGACGTCAAAGACGAAGCGCTCATTAAGGCCCATCAAGGGCAGCCCTTTGGCACAGCTTCATGCACGCAGTGCCATGATCCCCACCAGTCGGCACAGCCGAAGCTGCTTCAGAAATTTACCCATCCGCCGTTTGCCGACAAGAGTTGCGACACCTGCCACTCGCCGGCGAAAGACGGCAAAGTCGTTCTGACCAACACTGACACGAAAGCTCTCTGCGTCACCTGCCACAGCGATCAGGCGGAGCATATCGACAAGGCCAAGGTGCAGCATCCCGGAGCTCAGGGCGAGTGCGTAGCTTGCCATAATCCGCATGCTGGCAAGACGCCGGGCTTCCTCCAGCCGGATCCCGTCGGCGCCTGCCTGGCTTGCCATTCCGACCAGGCTGATCAGGCAAAAAAAGCGCACCTCCATCAGCCCGCATTTCAACAAGGATGTGCCACTTGCCACGAGCCTCACGGTGGAGAGAACGAGCATCTGTTGCGCACCAAGAAGGTCGATGATCTGTGCCTGGAGTGTCACGGTCCCGACTCTCCAGAACCAAAGAAACTCGAAGCCGAGCACATGCTCACGATTCTTAATGGTACGGTGAAACTTCCAGAGGATTACTTCAAGAAAAATAAGGCAGTCGTATTGCCGCTGAAATTTGGACGCGGCCATCCCATCGATGGCCATCCGGTGGCGGACGTGATGGACCCAACCGATGTCACCAAGGTCCACGCCAAGATCAACTGCATGTCGTGCCATCAGCCGCATGCCTCGGCACAACCCGATCTGCTGGTAAAGGATCAAGCCAACAACCTCGCGTTCTGCGTTACCTGTCATAAGGACCTGACGAAGAGGTAGTTTGGAACGGAAGAATCATGACGATGAGGAGAATGAATACCATGTCTAACGTCAAGACAAGTCGAACGAGTATCTTGGGCCGGCGTGTTTTGGGTCTTATGCTCGGACTGGCGCTGCTCGCCCCCGGTTCTGCCCTTGCCGACAAAAAGAAGAAGGACGATTCTAAGAAGATTCCCGTCATCGATTATTCCCATATCGTGTGGCCGAACCCGCCGGCAATTGCGCGCATCCGGTTCCAGTCGTGGTATGCGTCGGAGAAGATCGCGCAGGTCGAAGAGGGCACACACACCCAGAAGGCGAAGTGGATGGACCGCCTTGCTGGCACGCAATCCCAGCAGGAGAGCGGCAGAGTTCTCTGGCAGCTCAACCAGCCCTATGGCATGGCCGTTGATTCCAAGGGCAACATCTATATCGCGGACTCAAAGGTGGGTGCGATCTTCATTTTCAATACCGAAACGCGAGAGATGGACATGATCAAGAACAAGACGCATGCCCATTTCGATCGCATCATCGGATTGGCGATGGACGACGGCGATCGGCTTTTCGTCTCCGATCCTGGTCTGCGGCACGTTCTGGTCTTCGATGCCAGCCACAAAGCGGAAGACGTCATTACCGAAGGAATGGTCGAGCCCAGCATGCTCGCCATCGATCACGATAACCGCCTGCTCTACGTTTCCGACATCGAACTCGATCAGATTCTGGTGTATGACGCCGATTCTTTCAAGCTCTTGCGAAAGCTCGGCACCACCGGACAAAAGCACACGCTCACCACCCCCGGGGATTTTGCGAAGCCAACCGGCGTTGCAGTGGATGCGGAAGGAAACCTCTATGTTTGCGATACGTTAAACAATCGCATCGAGGTGTTTGATGCCGAGGGGAAGTTCATCCGCACCTTCGGAAAGTCCGGGGACGGTCCGGGATTCTTCGCGCGTCCCAAGGGCGTTGCTATCGATGGCGACGGCCATATTTGGGTGGCGGACGGGCAGCAGGATCGGGTGCAGGTTTTCAACCAGCAAGACCAGTTGCTCATTACTTTGGGAGGTCATGGGCTGCTCCCTGGACAATTCCAGGGACTGGCAAGCATCACGATTGATAAAAACAACCGCGTCTTCACCTCGGAAATCTTCCCCGGGCGCGTACAACAGTTCCGCTACATCACCGATGCCGAGGCCGAACAGCTAAAGAAGGAGAAAGAAGAGCAGCGCCTGAAAAAGGCTGGAGCCACCCAGAAGGAAGTAACGCCCATCGCAGCACCGGCCGCCGCCACGGCAACCGCTCCCCCGAGCAAGTAACATGTAGGGACAGCCGCCCTCGGCTGTCCAGCCGAACGAAGCTCGACAATTTCTTGTTGTTGCCCGTCGGATGCAGGCCGACGCTTTGATCGGATGCACTCCGACGCTTTGATCGGATGCACTCCGACGCTTTGAAAGGGCGCGTCTTCAGACGCGCCGCGAAAGCCCTACCCCTTCACCAGCGGCTTTAGCCGCTGTGTGTACCTCGGCGGCTAGAAGCTGTGTCCTCCATAGTCCTGTTGCGTTTATCAACATTATTCTTCCGGACTGCTGCGTTTCGCGTGGCATCTAACAATTCCCCGTTGCGGAATTTCACCAACACATTACTAAGGTGTGGCTCTTTTCCCCCAGTTTGGAACTACCTCCCAGAACGGACACAGCCACCCAATATGAACCAATCGCATTTAACTCAGTGGTTTACGGGCAATTCGCATCTGCTAAGAAAGAACTTAGGATTCGGTGAGGCAGTTGCTTTAACCATAAGCGGAATGGGGGCAGCTGCGGTAAGAGTCGCAGCCCGGGCCTAAAGCCTCCAGAGTTGTGAAGAGTTGCAACCATACAGGAGGTTTTACCTTTTATGAAGAAAGTAATCGTATTAATGCTCTTCGTTCTTGCCGTGACCGGCCTGATGATGGCGCAAAACGCGTCGTCCACGGTCGACGTACTCGGCGCGCACAACAACGGCGGACGCGGTTGCGCTGGCTGCCACACACCGCACAGCGGTTCTTTCGGCTCCGGCCAAAAAGGCGTTGCCGATTCGGGTAGCTATGCACTGTGGGGACAGGATGCCAGCCCACTGTACGGCGCAACAATCGCATTCGGCGACGGCGGGACCTACAAAGAAGTTCTGCCCACCACCATCACGGGCGGCGGCGCCGAAGTCGGCGGAATTCTACTCTGCCTCAGCTGCCATGACGGCAACGTCACCGCGAAGAACATGATGGTCAACCAGTCCTATGAACAACGCATTGGCCTCTTGACCAACACGGCCTACGGAACTAACCCCATTCCAACACTGCTTGGCAATGACGGAACGACCGCCGGCAACTACACCAACGATCACCCAGTGGGCGTCCTGGCCGCGATGGTTAGCTACGGCGCACCGATGCAGGGTGCAAGCAGCGGCGTTACCTATACTCCAGCAGGCGGAAAAGGTGGCGTGTTCTCATACGCCGCGGGCAGCCAGTACGCGACCTTCGTCGCTAACTACGGTTATCCCTCAATCGCACCTGGAAAGTGGGGCGCGCAGTTTGGTGAGACCGCGGCTGGCATTCCGTTCGTGACTTGCACCACTTGCCACAACCAGCATGTGATGACGGTCTACTCCTCCAGCACGCTGAGCCCGATCGCCGGGAACACAGCCGGCTTCTACAACACGTTCTTCTTCGTGAATGGCCCTTACAATCCGAACATCAACAACGTGGCCAACGCGAATGCACCTTCTACCACCCAGTTCTGCCGCCAGTGCCACTTTGGCGAGTCGAACGAAGCCAACAACACCAAGACCATCACCACCGTATTCCAGTAGGAATAGCTGGTGCACAAAGAGGGGAGAGTTCAACTCTCCCCTTTTTCTTTCAGAGTGACTTCACAGAATCGAAGCGAGGAAATATGAAGTACCAACTCTTAATCAGCGCAGCGCTCCTGATGGCAAGCTCAGCCGCCCCGGCACAGATTGCCTCCCACGCGCCAACCGCAATGAGCAACGCTTCGGCGCCTGCGGCAAGTACCACGGCTCCAATGGTCGCTGCCCCGCGAGTAAGCGACAAGCCTGTGGCACGGGTGAATGGAGCGGTGCTTACTGATCGCGACCTGCTGCGCGAGATGTACACCATCTTCCCCTACGCCCAGCAGCACAACGGGTTTCCCAAGGCGCAGGAAGCAGCGATCCGCCAGGGCGCACTGGAAATGATCATCTTCGAAGAGCTGGTGTATCAGGAAGCGGTGCGGCGCAAGCTGACCATTTCGCCCGAGAAACTAACCGCCGGAGAGGCGGAGTTTCGCAAGCAGTTCAAGAGTCCCGACGAGTATCAGGGATACATGCAGGCGGAAATGCAGGGTTCGGAGAAAAAGTTGCGTCAGGCGATTCGACGTTCCATGCTGATCGAGCAGGTGCTGAAATCGGACGTGGAAAACCGCTCAGCAGTAACGCAGGCTGAAGTGAGAGCGTACTACGATAAACACTCCGCGAAATACACTCTGCCGGAATCTTTTGCCTTCCAGAGTATTTCGATCATTCCAGCGTACAAGCCCACTCCGGAGCAAGCCCAGGCTGCCCAGAAACAGGCAGACGACGCGTTGCGCCAGGCCAAGGCGACCAAGAGCTATCAGGATTTTGGACTGCTCGCGGAGAAGATTTCGCAGGATGATTTCCGCGTGAATATGGGAGACCACAAGGTCATTGGCCGGGACAAGCTTCCGCCGCAAATCCTGAAAGCCTTCGCGGCCATGCAGCCCGGGCAAGTCAGTGGACTGATTCAGATTGAATCGGCGTACACCATCGTCCGGCTGAACGCGCACGTGCCAGCAAAGAAGCAGAGTCTCAAGGACGTGGGGCCTGAGCTCAAGGTCAATTTGCAGAAGATGAAGTACGAGAAACTGCGGTCGGGCCTGGCCAAGCAACTCCGCGCCAAGGCGAAAGTCGAAGAAGTAGGCTAGCCATTCGGTTCTTGGAGGAGTGAGCCAGGCTTTGGGTTTTTTGGGGGAAGCCAGCCAGGCTATGTTTTTGGGTGGCGCAGCGCTTTTAGCGCTGCGAAAAGAGCCACTTATTGTGAGCGGCTTTAGCCGCTGAGGTCGACCCTCGGCGGCTAAAGCCGCTTGTCATTTTTGCTGTATTTTTCGGCGCGTCTGAAGACGCGCCCTTTCAAAGCAGCTTCGCGTGTTCGCCGTTTCAGAGCAACTTTCTACAGGCCTCGTTTCGAATCGATTTGTCACCCTTTTCGAAAGGGTGACGGCTTTGAAAGGGCGCGGCTTTAGACGCGCCATAAAAACCCAGGCAAGCAGCGGCTTCAGCCGCTGGGGTCGCCCCTCGGCGGCTAAAGCCGCTTGTCATTTTTGCTGTACTTTTCGGCGCGTCTGAAGACGCGCCCTTTCAAAGCACTTCGCGGCGAACCCCCTCAACGCGGCTCTAATGAGTCTTAAAACACGCTCAGGGAGTCATATGCCGCACTCCGGTAACCAACTCCTATTCGCGCGTCTATTTCGGCACATAACTCCTTTGCCTGCAATGTGATTCGGCCTTCCCGGATCGGGATCTTTGGCAACCATTGTGCAATTTAGAGGTTTAAGTGGGCCTCTGGCGGGAAGGTTACAGTTCTAATGAAGTTGGCGTTTCGCATACTCGGGCTGGCGATCTTGACGATGGCTCAGTTGGCGACTGCCCAACAGTCCGGGTTGAACATTGGCGAGAATACCAAGCTAAACGCGGGCGCAATGTTCGTCTTTGGATACGACGGGGCTTATGGAGACGAGATTCCCTCCAACCACGGGTTGAACCTGGGATTCGACGGCAAGATCAACGGTTTTTACTACAATCCAAATTTTCTTTCCTTCTCGGCTCACCCCTACTACGATCAATCGCGAGCTGACTCCGACTCCCAATCGATTACCGGGGCTAAAGGCTTTGATGGCACAGCAAATTTTTTTACTGGCAGCCATTTTCCGGGATCGGTGAATTACAGCTACACCGGCAACAGCACCGGTACGTTCGGTTTGGCAGGCCAGTCGAACTTTACTACGGAAGGCAGGAGCCAGGGTTTCGGTATCAACTGGAGCGCCCTACTTCCGAACTTGCCAACCCTTACCGTTGGATATACTCAAGGCAGCGGCCACAGCAACATATTTGGCACTGACCAGCAGGACAACTCCACTACCCGCCTGTTCAATTTGCGCTCGAGCTACCAGATCGAGGGTTTCCACCTCAACGCCTACTTCACCCACAACAGCTTAAACTCGCAATTTCCCAATTTTCTCTCGGGAGACGGACCGTCGGTGCAGGAATCCTCTGGCCACGATCTCGGTTTCGGAGCGCAGCACTCTCTGCCGGTACACGGATCCTTTTACGTCAATTACGACCGGGCGTCCAATACAGGAAATTATGTGACGAATGAGGGGCAGCCCGATAGCTTCTCTAGCACTTCGAGCTATACCGACAGCAACGAGACTGCCAACGCCACCTTTCACCCTTCAGCGAAATTGACCCTGGATGTCACCCAGACTTACACCGACAATTTAAATGGCTACCTGGCGCAAAGCCTAAGCAACACCGGCACTCCGATTCCGGGTTTGAATTTGGGATCAGGGTCCTATTCCTCCACGGTGGGCGGCGGGGCGACGTACACTTTTACCAACTACCTTGCCGGTTCGGCCATGGCTACCTACTACGACCAGCACTACTTCGGACAAAGCTATTCGGGCCAATATCTAAGTGGCACCATCAACTACAACAAACGCCTCCTCGACACGTTTACTTTCTCCGGTTCCGTCATTGACAGCTCCAACGGCATGGGCCAAAACGCGGTGGGATTGCTGGGTAATGTAAACGCCTACCACCGGTTTGGGCGCTGGATCTCGTCCGGCCAATTCAGCTACGCACAGAATGTACAGACGTTGCTAATCACCTATACCACTTCCTACTACAACTACAGCGCCAACCTCAGTCGTCGTTTGCCCGGTCACATGCAGTGGGTCGCGGCTTTTAGCGGAACCCACAGTGGCTTGACCAACGAACCGGGTACCAGCACGAGCAGCAAAGGCTATTCTAGTTCGTTGAGTATGAGGAAGCTCTCAGTCACAGGTTTCTTCACGCAATCGGATGGCATTTCTCTACTAGGTGCGGGAGGAATTATCTCGCCGGAGCCGACTCCGGGATTAACCGATTACATTCTTTTCAGCGGATCATCTTATGGCGGCGGGGTTTCCACGACCCCGTTGAGACGGCTCACAGTTTCGGGCAGCTTCAGTCGCGCCATCAGCAACACGCTTGCTACCATTGACTCGCGCAATAACACTGAAGTGTTCAACGCGCAGATACAGTACCATCTGAGAAGGATAGGGCTACAGGCGGGGTATCTGCGTTTCACGCAGGGCATCAGTGCAATCGGCGCTCCTGCCAGTACGACATCGTTCTTTGTCGGTGCTACCAGATGGTTCGATTTCTTTTAAGGGTGCGGAGAAGATCATTTTTTTGCGTCGGAGTCACCGTCGCCGGCCTGGCGATTCTGCTGGCGATGCCCGCTCGCGCCAGCAAGCGGCCCAAGGAAACGAAGAGCGTGCAACTTGTCCCGGATTTGTTGATGGATGGCGGCCGCAAACTCAGTTTTGAACGCAGTTTCAGCTTGGAACGCGAGGTCAAGCCGAAACGAAGCTTCTGGACTCGGGTGGTGGACGTGGTAGCGGGCGAGCCCGACTTTCATTATCTGGTCAGTCCGTATAGCGTCGTCACCGACTCACACGGACGCATCATCGTCACAGACGTGGCTGCCGCCGGCGTCCACATCTTCGACTTCACCCAGCAAAAATATAAATTCATCTCCAGGCGCGATGCAGGCAAGGATCCGATGCTCACGCCGCAGTGTGTCGCGGTCGACGCGCAAGACAATATCTATGTGACCGACTCCCAGACCGGAAAAGTATTTGTCTTCGATGCGAATGGAAAATTCCGTCATGCCATCGGGAGCCTGAAGGGCGGAGAGGGATATTTCAAACGTCCGACTGGAATCGCCGTGGACTCTGCTGCCCAACGCATCTACGTCACCGACACCTTGCGCAACAAGATCTTCATGATGGATATGCAAGGCACCGTGTTACAGGTTATTGGAAAAGCCGGTGCGGGCGACGGCGAGTTCAACTTTCCGACCGAGCTCCGAATGAACGGTTCGGATCTAGCTGTGGTAGATGCGATGAACTTCCGCGTGCAGGTTCTGGATCGCTCGGGCACTTTCCGGTATGCGATCGGCAAGGTCGGGGATGGAACGGGGTGGATGTTCCGCCCCAAAGGCATTGGCTTCGATTCTGAAGGTCATCTTTATGTAGTCGACGGACAGTGGAGCGTGGTGCAGGTTTTCGATCACGAGGGCCGGCTGCTCTACTATTTCGGCGGACGAGGCACGGCGAATGGGCAGTTCCAGCTCCCCACCGGGCTGCAAATAGATAAGCAGGATCGTATCTACGTGGTGGACTCGTTTAACCGGCGCGTCGAAATATTTCACTACTACGGCATTCCTCCATCGGCGGGCGGGAGGAACGAGTGAAGAGGATCCTGCAGCCCTACAAAATAACCCTGCCGGTGATTCTTGTTTGGACCCTAATTGCAATATTTCTTGGGGCGGCAGGCTCTGCGAGCGCACAGATCACTACCGACGTCCTGGGCGCACACAATCTCACTCAGGCCAGTGGTGCGTCGGTTTATTCACAAGGAAGCCTGGGCTGCACCTTCTGCCACGCCCCCCACAGCGGGTTGGGTGGGGTGACGCCGTTGTGGAATCAGAAATTGTCGGCACAAACGTATACTCCCTACTCCAGCACTACAAATCCCGAGCAAGGCAACACCCAGCCGGCACTAGGAGTCACCAGCAGTCTTTGCTTAAGTTGCCACGATGGCACTGTGGGCGTCGGACAATCTGCAGCGTATGGCCCTCTGCCCGTAGTAGGATCACTGAACAGCATCGATTCGTTTGGAACAACTTTGACCGGTTCGCATCCCTTCAGTTTTGTGCTCCCTCTGAAAGACTCGCCGAATCTAGCCGCGTCCCTTGTTTCGAAGGGCATAACAGCGGACCCGACGGGCGCGGTAAAGCTCATCAAAGGCAATATTGAATGCACAAGTTGTCACGACCCCCACGTTCAAGGAATTGATCGGATCGCGCAAAACTTCCTCATTCGTGACAGTTCGAACGGTCAAATGTGTCTGGCCTGCCACGATCCGAACCGAGTGGTGCAGGGACAAATCAACCCGCTGGCAGGGTATACGGGAAGCATTCATCAGACGGCGACGAACCAGGTGTCTCCCGACGGACACGTCGGGCCCTACTTAACTGTAGGCGTGAACTCGTGCAATTCGTGTCATATGTCGCATGACTCGGTTGCCCCGGCCCGATTGCTGCGCCCAGCCACTCCGGCTGCGGCCGGAAACGATCCCGTAACCCAGAGCTGCATGACGTGTCACAACGGAGGCACCTATCTGTCGCCCGCGCCAATGAACATCATGGCCGAGGTGGCCAAGACAGGCCACCCACTGCCTGCGGGAGTTAACTTCCACGATGCGGCCGAGCCTGTGCTGTTGAATCACAATCGTCACGCCACCTGCGTGGATTGCCACGATGCTCACGCATCGAATCAGACTTCCCAATTCGCAGTGCCCCCAATACTGCGTCCGTCTCAAGCCGGGGTTACTGGGATCAGTGCAGCGGATGGGGTGACAATCCTCACCCCCGCAATCAATCAGTACGAGAACTGTCTGCGATGCCACGGCACCAGCACGGGGAAGCAGCGGATGATCATCTACGGCTATTCACCGCGAAGAGTAGTTTCAGCGCCTGACCCACTAAATGTGATTCCGGAGTTCAGTTCGACGGCGACCTCGAGCCATCCGGTGAGTCATGATCGCACTAGCTCCCTGACGCAGCCCAGCCTCTTGCTGAACATGTTGAATGAGAACGGCACCGCTTCCCCGCGCGCGATGGGAACACGCATCTTCTGCACCGATTGTCACAACAGCGACGACAATCGCGAGTTCGGCGGCGCCGGCCCGAACGGCCCGCACGGTTCGGTCAACTCACATATCCTCGAACGCAATTATCAGTTCAGCCAGGCAGCAAGCCCCGGCGGAATAGTGACGAATCTTTTCCCTAATCCCGACGTGACAGTGACGGGACCGTACTCCATGTGCGCCAAGTGCCATAACTTGAACCAGGTTCTGTCTAATTCGAGTTTTACGCAGCATAGTTTGCACATATCGCAATACGGCTTCAGCTGTTCGGTATGCCACACTGCCCACGGGATGGGGGCGACCTCGCCGCAGGTCACAGGCGAGCGGCTAGTGAATTTTGATGTAAATGTGGTAGCCCAAAACGGGGCGGCCCCGATCTCCTACCACCGAGCGACCAATACGTGCGCGCTCGTATGTCATCAGGCTGTGCACAATCCGAATGGCACCGTGACGACACTCGGGATGCAGTCAATTGGCGGTCCTCACAAGAAATAAGTAGCCGCGGCTGAAGCACTGAATCACAACCAGGCGACTGCCGTCGATTTTGATCATGCTCTCCCTCCGCAAGCTGGCGACGCGTTCCGGCCAGGGCATCTCACAGCGAGAGCTGGAAATCTCCTTCTGTGCTACATCCTGCGTTACCGCACTGTCAAAGAGGCCGTCGTGATGGTTACCGGAGTGGGCTGCGCTGATGTCTTTCCCTGAATCTGGATGTTGTAGGTTACTCCGCCCGTCGCAGGCGGGTCGAGCTTCCGCCGCCGCCGCAACCGTTCAGACCAACCATAACGACGCAAATCATGCCAAGTCCAAGCCATTGTCTCCGAGCGGTTCTTAGGCCGGCACTCGAAAATAAAATGCCAATGACCGGCACGAAAGCGAAAAAGAGCGGCACGCCCGTCCCTTTGAAGTTCTTCAACGCGGCAGAACTGGATGGAATGGTGACAGTCAGGGTAAACGGTACCGGCAAAGGTCCGGGAGTAATCGTAGCTGGCGAAAAGCTACAGCTCGCACTCGCCGGCAATGAACTCGTTAAACAAGAGAGCGTGATCGCGTACTTAGGATCACCTGTATTGGCTTTCAGCTGAATCGAGTATGTTGCCGTTCCTCCGGGAGATGCCGACTGAGCAGGGGGCACCGTGGCGGATGGCGCCATAACTGCCGGAATCAACTCGCGAATTCGGGAGTTGTCCGTATCGGCGATAAAAAGATTTCCTGTGGCGTCGCCAAATAAACCAAAAGGCAGGTTAAGTTGCGCGCTCGTGGATTGGCCTCCATCGCCAGAAAAGCCCTGAGCATTGTTACCGGCAACGGTTGCGATGAGGCCAGTGCCCGCCAGGACCTCGCGAACCACAAAATTTTCCCGATCCACGATGAAAATGTTCCCCGAAACGTCGACGAACACGCTCGAAGGACCGGCCAGTTGCGCGCCTGAGGCCGCGGCACCGTCTCCGGCGTAGCCGGGATCTCCGGTTCCGGCGACAGTACTGATGTTGCCGTTCGATGCGGTGACTTGGCGAACACGATTGTCGCCAGTATCCGCAATGTAGATATTCTCGGTAGCGTCGACGAATATGCCGTTGGGGTCGGCGAGCTGCGCGCTGATCGCCGCTCCGCCATCGCCGCACGCGGCGCTCGATGGGCTACACTGCGTGCCCGTGCCAGCCACTGTGGTTATGATGCCGGTCGCGGCTGCTACTTCCCGAACCCTGTGATTGTCGGTGTCCGCGATGAAGATGTTTCCTGCACTGTCCACGAAAACGCCAAACGGACTGGAGAGTTCTGCGCTCAATGCTGCGGCGCCGTCACCCGCATATCCCTGAGTCCCAGTCCCGGCGACGGTGGCAATATCGCCTGGTGCAATCACGATGGTCACGATCGTGGCCGGCGCAGCTCCAGTATTTACCACCCGGATGCGATTGTTCTCGGTATCTGCGATGAAAATATTTCCAGACGCGTCAAGAAACAGGCCGTAAGGATTGTTCAGTTGCGCGCTGGTAGCTGGTCCCGCATCACCGCAATTTGCGGTGGAAAGGGCGCAAATCGTCCCGTTTCCTGCTACGGTTTGAATGTCACCGCTCGGCAACGCTTCACGAATGACAGAACTATCCGAATCGGCGATGAAGATATCTCCAGAACCATCAACGGCAACGGCGCCAGGATAGTTCAATTGCCCATTCAACGCCGCGCCGCCGTCACCGGAATACGCCAGGAAGTTATTACCGATGACGGTCTGAATGTTGCCTGCAGTCACTTCGCGAATCACAAAGTTATCGGTGTCCGCGATAAAGATATTTCCAGAGCCATCGACAAGAAGGTTGCCGGGATAATTGAGGCTTGCACTCGTCGCAACCGTGCCGTCAGGCGAATATCCTTCTACGCCCAGCGTTCCAGCCACGGTTGTAAGGATGTCGACGGTAGATGCCGCGATCTCTCGAATCGCAAAATTGTTCGTGTCGGCGATGAAAATGTTCTCTGCCCCGTCTACAAACACTCCACTTGGTGCGCAAAGTTGGGCTGTGGTCGCGATCTGGCCATCGTTGGCGAATCCACAGGCAGTCCCACCCTGTGAATCGTAATTAGAACCCGCCACTGTTTGAATGTAACCAGCGGCGATGGTAATTCCCGCAATCGTGACTGGTGCGGTACCAGTATTTACTACGCGAATGAAATTGTTGTAGGAGTCTGCGATGAAAACGTTGCCCGCCGCATCGACAAATACTCCTTCCGGAATGTCGAGCTGTGCGCTGGTCGCTGGTCCGCCATCGCCCGCATACCCACACGGTTGCTGCAGTGTGCCATTGCCCGCCACCGTAGAGATGTTCCCGCCACTGACCTTGCGGATGACACAATTGTCCGCGTCCGCGATAAAAAGGCTCCCTGAGCCATCGACAAAAATCCCGAATGGATAGTTGAGTTGGGCACTGGTCGCCGGCCCGCCGTCGCCTGAATATCCAGCCCCAACCGTAGCGTTACCTGCCACGGTTTGAATCATTCCACTGCTGACTACGATTTCCCGAATCACCGAATTGTCTGTGTCGGCAATGAAGATGTTTCCTGAGCTGTCTACAGCCAAACCTTCCGGTGAAAACAGCCCGAAAGCCGCGCTGGTGGCTGGCCCTCCATCCCCGGAGTAGCCGTGAGTTCCGTTACCGGCGACCACCGTCAAGTTGCCGGACGTGTCGACTTTGAAAATATGACTCGAGTAGGAGTCTGCGATGTACGTGTTACCGGCGCTATCCAATGCGATGCTGTCTGGGTAGCCGATGCTGGCTTTCAGCGCTGTCAGACTATTCGGGCCTCCACCCGCAACCGTGCTGATGTCATATTGCGCGACTGAAGCTTGGGGGACGAAGAGCACAACGGCAAGAGCAAGAGAAGAAAGTGCAAATACTTTGTTAGAGCGCATAAATCACTTTGCCTCCTTGCCGACGATCGGATCGAGGCGGACAACGGTTGTGCGCCTGGTAGTCCCGGGTCCTGGCATCTCAAGGACGAATCGAGGTCGAAGTCCTTTTCGCCACAGTTCATATTCATGGTGCCGGACGATGAACTCCTGAATCGTCTCTGCGGAGGCGTGTGCATGGAGTGTTACTGCACAGGCTTGCGTACCGCCCTTCTCGGGGTGTGAGGAATCCCACAGCGTTATCCGCTGGATAGAGACATCCGACGGCCCGTGGTTCACCAAGCGGATGCGCAAGCGAATCTGTTCCTGGGAACCAAGTTCCGTCTTTTGCAGCACCTCGTAGGAACCGGAAACCACCGGAGTATTGCTGGCTGGCGCAAACTGCACCGCTATCACGGACAGCACAGTGACCGCAAAGATGCGCCTAAAATAATGAATCATCTTGTAGCTCATTGGAACCCACCGTCTCTCTTGGCACGATCAAAGGCCATTCCTGCGTCCAATTGCGCTCATCGCAGTGTTTGCCGCACGCCAGATCAGAACCTGTTTGCCGCCTGAATTACCGGATGACGTACCCACCGAGCCAACTTCCCTGTGCAGCGGCAATCGTAAGGCCAATTTCGTTCAGCGACTAACTACCACTTCCTAAACGACTTGAGTGGAGAGCCTCCTTCCGAAAGGTCGGCAACGAGAGAGGCAAAACGCTCCTTTGGTGGGGAGAAAGACCCGATTCCAGTCATTCGCCTTGGGGATGGTATTCGCGTTTCCTTGTAAATCGCTGAAACCATAGAGGCAACCGGGCGAAGGTGCCAGATGCAATTTGGTATTTCCGATGCTCTTCGGATGATGGAGTTTGTGAAGTTGTCGAATAGCTCTGTGGGACGCGAGCGGGAAGTTCCGCGGCCACAAAAACCGAGCAGTGGTGAATTGATTTGGATTTTGGCTTTCCTCGCCGTGCACAGCTCTGCTTGCAGAGCGTGTACGTGAGGACCGCCAGGGCTGGATGGTAACAGGTCTGGCGACGAGGTTAGGCCCACGGAACCAGATTCATCCAGCCCTGTTCGATTCTTGATGTGAGCTCCTTCCTTACGTGAACCAATCAGTGTCACAATCCGAGATGGTGGAAGAGACAGCCAAAGAGCCTGCTTCGACAAAAAGCCGTGCCGTCGCTCCCAACTGGCGCGTTTGGGCTCTTCGAATTTTGATCGGTTGTTTGGCTCCTGTCCTGGTTATCGTACTGGTTGAACTCGGGCTACGCCTTTTCGGCGTTGGATATCCGACCGATGTCACTGTTCCCTGCACCGTCCAAGGCCAGCCGGCTTCTTGCTATAACCTGTTTTTTGCAGCTCCCTTTTTTCCTCCGGGAATGATCAAGACGCCGCAGATGTATGTGATTCCAGCCAGAAAATCTCCGGAGACTTATCGCATCGTTGTACTGGGGGAATCGGCGGCGATGGGCGATCCTGATCCCGCTTACGGATTCAGCCGCTATCTGGAGGTTATGCTGCGCGAGCGCTACCCTGAGATGAAATTCGAAATGGTCAATACGGGCAGCGTCGCGATCAATTCGCACGTAGTTCTGCCGATCGCGGAGGGACTGGCAAAGTACCATCCTGACTTGTTCATTATCTATTCGGGAAATAATGAAGTCGTCGGGCCGTACGGTCCCGGGACCGCGCTTACGGCAGGTGGCATGAGCCTTCCCGTTATCCGCAGCAATATTTTTTATCACTCGACGCGCATCGGCCAACTTCTCACCAAGGTGGGTACTCCCAAGCGGGAGTGGGGTGGCATGGCGATGTTTATGGACAAACAGGTTCGCGGCAATTCGCCGCTCATGAAATACGTTTACTCAAACTTCGAGCAAAACCTGCGCGACACGATAGCTGTAGCCCGCAAATCGGGAGCCAGAGTGATCGTCTCTACCGTGGCTACCAATCTGAAAGATTGCGCCCCTTTTGCCTCTCTGCACCGCGAAGATCTGACCTCAGATGCTCTGCATTCATGGTCTGCCCATGTTTGAACAGGGCGTGGAAAAGGAAAATACCGGTTCGTATGCGGAGGCACTCAAGCTGTATCTCTCAGCTGCCAGCATCGATGGCGATTATGCAGAACTTGAGTTTCGCATCGCACGCTGTCTACAAGCGCTCGGGGATCTCGACGGAGCCAAGGAACACTTTCTTCGTGCCCGTAATCTCGATACGCTTCGTTTCCGCGCCGATAGCAACATCAATGACGTCAACCGCTCCGTGGCGAAGGCTTCGCCCGGGGTTGAATTGGTGGATGCGGACGCCCTGTTTTCTAAAGAGAGCCTGCACGGAGTTACCGGTAGTGAATTGATTTATGAACACGTGCACTTGACGCCCCAGGGCAGCTATTCGCTGGCTCGTGCGATGTTTCTGCAAATCGCCGGCCAGTTGCCTTCAAGTGCGGGGCAAACTGTTCAAGCCGAAGATATTCCGTCCGAGGCGGACTGCGAGCGTATGCTGGCATTTACCAAACACGATCACAGTCGCGTTGCGGCGGAGATGTTGCGCCGATTGCAGGAACCGCCCTTTACGAATCAGCTGAATCACTCTGACCAGATGCTGCGCTTGGCGTTGCAAGCGGAAAACTCGAACGAGAGTGCAAATGAAACAGCGACGCAATATCAGTGGGCCATCGCCAGAGATCCAGACGATCGCATCCTGCATTTTAACTTTGGCGTATTTCTCTATCCCTATAACCCCGCCGCCGCGGAGCAACAGTTTCGCCTCGCACGCCCGTTTGACGGATTTCCAGTGGTCACGCCTGACGGAAGAGTCCATTAAGCTGCGGGTCCCTGCTATCGCGAGTCTCTTTTTAATCTCCAGATTTGATTTCTAGCGCAATGACCCCGAGACCTTGAAGAACAGCATTGGGTTTCGAAACAGGAACTGCTTGTGTGGGTTGGAACAGAAGATCAATCAGAATTGATTCTCGAGCGAGCGGGCTGCAGAAATCCCGCTCGCCGACCGAGTCGCGAGGGGGCTAGTTCAACGCCTTTGCCTGGGTTCCAGGCTTCACGCCAGAGTGCTTCTTCGCCTGCGCCATCAATTCCAGAACCTTGTCCTTGCCTTCATAGTTTGGATTCGTGTCCAGCAGCTTTTGCCAGGTCGCCGTAGCTTTTTCGATATCCATCTTGCCTTGCCACTCCACGATCCCCAGATTGAATAGCGTATTCGCCTTGTTCGGATCATAGGAGAGGGATTTCTGGAATTCAGCGATAGCCGTGTCCGCATCGCCCGTGTACCAGTACGCGGTTGCCATGTCAGTGCGAACACCGGTATTGGCCGGCTGGATCGTCAATGCGCGATGGTAATAATCGATGGCTGTGGGAAACAATTGGGCATCGTAATAGACGTTCCCGACGCTCTGCAGCAGGTCAGCGTTGCTCGGATCGGTTTTGAGCTTCGCGATTAACGGCGCCGCCTGGGTGTCGGCCATCTTCTGCATTTGCGCAGGCGTCGGTTGGGCATTTGCCTCGGCACCGGGCGACGCCACCGCGGAGGTACCTGCCGGTACCGTCGCTGCTTCGGTTGGACTCTGAGACCCTCGGATGAACCACCCCCCAGCGATGCCAACTAGCAGGCAGATAACGGCTAGCACATAAGCCTGCACGCTCGTCCATTGCTCGACCGTATTTGCTCGATTTCTCTCAGTCATTCACTACTCCTCATCGTCAATATCGGATTTCTTCGCGTGCGAACGGCGATTGTCGCTGATTCTGCATCCCCTATTTCGCTGGGTTCGCTAGCTCTGGCCCTTCATCTGGACATCTGCCATCAATTTCTGAACGGTAGCCTTACGATCCGCACTTATCTGAGGGTTCGACTTAAGCAGCTCTTTCCAAGCCGCCAATGCTCCCTTGCTATCCTGTTTTCCCTGCCACTTGACCATTCCAAGATTGAATAACGAGTTGGCATCCTTCGGATCGTAGTGCAGTGACTGTTGCAACTGGCTGATAGCTCCGTCGACATCGCCGCTGTAGTACATACAGGAGGCCATCTCCGTGCGAATGGCAACATTCTTTGGATCTATCTTCACTGCCTTGCCGTAATAGTCAGCTGCGTCTTTGAACTGGTGAGTTCCCTTATACAGATTTCCGATCTGAATCAGGAGCGAGCTATTATTGGGATCGCTCTTCAGCTTCTCGATCAGCGGTTCGGCCTTCTTGTCGGCCATCTGTTTCATCTCTTCAAGGCTCGGCATATGTCCGCCGCCCATGGCGTTAGCAGGAGCGGAGGGTTGGACGTTCGCATCGGGTTGCGCTGGCGGAGCCAGGGGTCGAGAGCCCCGGAATAGGTATCCAATAGCCAGCCCAACCACCAGGCAGATCGCGGCCATTGCGTACACCTGTTTCGCTTGCCAGGCGGATCCCGCGGTTGGTTGTGTTGTGGCCTCGTTCGCCATGCCGTAATCTCCTCGTTTTTCGCCCTGCAATTCAACTTTTTGGGCCATCAAAGCCCTGCCGTAAGTTCACCCTAGAAGATAGGCAGGTGCCCACATACTCTATGCCTGCCAATACCTTAACGGCGAGGGGGTATGCCGGCAGCATTCGAGATCACTTGAGATTGTGACGCCCATCACAGGGACACGGAGACCGCCCGAACTCTAGAACTGCCGGTACATCAATTGGCCGGCGACGGCTTGTTGGCCGTGAGTAATCATGAAAACGAAAAGCAAGGCTAAGACATAGAGCGACGGGATCCAGAACCAGCGCCAACGCGAGAGAGCAGCAATGGTTCCAGACTGTAATTGCAGAGAAGCCGCGTCAGTGCTTTCGTCATGCTGATCAAGCATCCCGGCAACCAGCACCGTAACTGCATATCCCCCCGCAAGCACCGCAACCAAAAGATAAAGACTCAGGCTTAAGAAGTGGGTTGAATAACCTGCTGGCGATACGATTGCGGAGAGCATGCGCCATGCTTGCGACGTCGAGCTAGCTCGGAAAAAAATCCACCCCAGGCTAATCAGAGCTGCTGTGGTGATCCACGAGAGGAGTACCCAAGGCTTTTGTGGTGCTTCCCACGCAAGCCTTCGTTGCCCTTGCTGCCACCAACGATGCAGCACGAGGAGAACACCGTGATAGCAGCCCCATAGCAAAAAAAGCAATGTCGCTTTATGCCACAGTCCAAAAATCACCATGGAAAGGGCCAGCGCCAAATTTCGCCACCATACCTCCCGGCGCAGGGTTGCAAGCGGAAAGAAGACGTAATCGCGAATCCAGAACGAGAGTGACATGTGCCACCGCGTCCAGAACATCGACGGACTCGTGGAGGCAAACGGCCTCTCGAAATTCTCAGGCACGGTGATGCCGAGCGCCTTGGCGGCTCCTACAGCAATATGCGTGTAGCCCGCAAAATCAAAGAACAGCTGCAACCCATAGCCAAACGCGAGGCACCAGACATCGGGTCCACTCCATTGTCTTCCGGGATTGAACCCGCTCATGATGCCGTCGCCTCCAACGATCCCTTGTCCCAGAAGCTTGGCTAACTGCATCATGAATACGCCGATCGCAATTCTTCGGAGACCTTGTAGGATTTCGTTCCATGATGTGGTTGCTTCAGAGCGGAATTGCGGCAGCATTTCAGGCAGACGGCAGACCGGGCCAGAAATAGTGACGGGAAAGAAAACCATGTACAGCGCGAATTCGAAGAGCGACGGATCGAGTTCCTCTCCGCTGTAAAGGTCGAAAAGATAGCTCAGGGCCTGAAAGGTCCAGAATGAAATGCCCAACGGCAGCGCGAGATTTGAAAACCTCCGTAATGCATCACTCGGACCGAAAGTCGCAAGTTCAGGAATGTATTTGAAAACGCTTAAGAGGCCCAGGTTGAAGACGATTCCCAGCAGTAGCGGCAGCCAATATTGGTGTCGGCGGAGCCATTTCCCAATCAAAAAGTTAACAATAATCGACGCAATCAAAACGCAGCCAAACCAGGGCATCCAGGTGAGATAGAGCGTAAAACTGCTCAGGAGTAGAACCGTCTGCCTGACGTTTCGCGAACGAATCTTGGCGAACACCGCGACGTCTACCAGGAAGAGCACAACGTAGAAGGCAGCTTGGAACAATCTTCCTCCATTCTTCACTCGCTACCCGCTCCGCCCTGCTGATTACGGAAATCGCGCGGCCAGCCTGGCGCATTGAAGCGTCTCCGCTCAAGCGACCTCAGAGTATAAATGACCGTGCGAAGCAATCCGCTATGGCAAGGTAACGCGGTGTTCTTGCCCTTATAATGTCCATCATCTGTGCGCTGGAGCTCCTCAAGAAGCAATCGAGTAGCAAGACGTGTTTTTCTATCTCGTACATGAGTCACTCTTTACAAAGGTTTTCTTTCGAGCGGGATTCCGCACCCTCAAGCGAGACCATTGAAGTCTCTGTCGTGTTGCCCTGCCTGAACGAACACGAGACAGTAGCCAGCTGTGTTACCAAGGCAATTGCTTCTCTGAAAGAAGCGGGCATTGAAGGCGAAGTGATTGTCGCGGATAATGGATCGACCGATGGCTCCATTGATCTGGCTGAGTCGGCGGGAGCAAGAGTAGTGCACGTCTCTCAACGTGGATATGGCAATGCTCTCAACGGCGGGATCGAAGCTGCGCGCGGAATCTACGTGTTGATGGCCGACTCCGATGACAGCTATGACTTCAGCCATATCCCGCGCTTCATCGAGCAGTTAAGAAGCGGCGCGGACCTGGTGATGGGCAATCGCTTCCGCGGCGGCATTCAAAAGGAAGCGATGCCTCTTTTGCATCGCCATCTTGGCAATCCGCTGCTAACCGCTTTGGGCAGGCTCTTTTTTCATTCTCCCTGCCGCGACTTCCATTGCGGATTGCGCGCCTTTCGTAAGGACAGCTACAAGAGAATGGATATTCGCTCAACCGGCATGGAATTTGCTAGCGAGATGGTGGTGAAAGCCAGCTTGCTACGAATGCAAGTCAGAGAAGTGCCAACGACACTCTCTCCCGATGGGCGAAGTCATCCGCCCCATCTGCGAACTTGGCACGATGGCTGGCGCCACCTGCGCTTCCTTCTGATGTACAGCCCCAGGTGGCTCTTTCTATACCCCGGCATCACCGCGATCTTGCTCGGACTGGCGGTTTGTTTCGTGCTTCTGCCCGGCCCACGCCGCGTTGGAAACATAGTGTTTGACGTCCACACCCTCGCCTACGCGTTTGGATCCATGCTCGTCGGATTCCAATTGCTCGCATTTGCAGTTTTCACGAAAGTATTCGCAATCACCGAAGGCCTGCTGCCGGAAGACCCTCGTTTGAATCGCATGTTCCGCTATATCACACTCGAAACCGGCTTGATCGCCGGAGCGTTTCTCATTCTGCTGGGAATTGCGGGAACAGTTCTCGCTTTGTCGGCTTGGGCGCAAAGCAGTTTTGGCCCGTTAAATTCGGAGAGTACGCTTCGCATCGTTATGCCTTCTGTTTTCGCTCTTACGCTTGGAGCACAGGTTATCTTCAGCAGCTTCTTCCTGAGCATCCTCGGTCTACGAAGGAGCTAGCATGTGCGCCGAATTCGATCACTTCGCCAACAGCTACAACGATGACTTGGCAAAATCGCTGGCTATCACTGGCGAGAGCAGGGACTTTTATGCTCAAGGAAGAATCGATTGGACGGCGGAATGCGTAGAGCGCCTCGGACATCGGGTGCACCGTATCCTGGATTATGGCTGCGGCGACGGTACCAACTCACCCATGCTCGCCACTACGTTCGCGGCGGAGCAGGTGCTGGGGGTGGATGTCTCGGCTGCGTCGGTGAATATAGCCCGACGCTCTTATGAGAGCGCAGGCGTGTCATTCCTGCATAGCGACGAGTGGATTCCGGATGCCTCGGTGGATCTCGCCTTTTGCAATGGCGTCTTCCATCATATAGCGCCGTCAGAGCGCGGAGAGTGCCTGACCGCGATTCGCCGCTCCCTTAGACCTGGAGGCCTGTTTGCCTTCTGGGAAAACAATCCCTGGAATCTTGGCACGCGTTATGTGATGTCACAATGCGTGTTTGATGAGAATGCGATTATGATCAGCCCTCGCGAGGCGCGCCGAATTTTGACGGCATCCGGTTTCAAAGTCCTGCGCATGGACTCGCTATTCTACTTTCCACGACAAATGCGCCTGCTCCGTCGATTCGAACGTTGGTTTCGCAGTCTGCCGTTTGGGGGACAATACCAAGTGCTTTGTCAGAACCTCACCGCGTAACAATGAGTTCGGCTGTAACGGACTCCTGGTTCTTGTAGCTCATCGCTCACTAGCGCTCTGCCTCGCGAACTTCAGCGGCTTTCATTTGTTGCTCGATATGCCTCTGCATTCGTTCCCACTCGGAACGGACTACCATCTCCTTGATGAGGAACTTGCTTTCGCGTTTCGCGTCATCCACGCGCACGTCAAGTTCGTTGCGATGCAGGCGGAAGTCGATGACCTCGGCGAGCGGAATCAGCTGGTTTGAAGATTTCCCCACGATGACATAGACAACATTCGTGGCCACCAGCGTATACTCCGGGCAAGAGTCCTGCCCCTGCACTGCCGGCGGGCCAAAGGCCACCATCATCCCATGGCGGGCAAGCATGCAGTCGCCCATTTGCATCCTCACGACGGAGCCATGTTGATACATCCCAATCTGTGCGGCAGATGTACACGGCAACACACCCGCCAGAATCCAAAGCACAAGCGTTTTTTTCATGGAGCATCCTCCTGACGAACACCATCCGAGAAAGGACGGTAGTAACCTCTGCGGCAGCGGAACTGCAAATTGAGCTTGTGCGTTGGCAGTATGCGCACGGAATGAAATTCAGAAGTCGACTCCGGCAAGGCATACGTCACCAAGAGTCCGGAATGCAAGTCATCCATAACCTCACCGAGGATTTGGTCGGCTCCCTCGCTGAATGGTATAAATCGACCGCCGGAACTCTCGGCCATCCGTTGCAAAATCGTAGTTCCCTCTGAAGGCCGACTGGGATTGCCTAGGTCAATGGCATAAATCTGCTCCTCACCGGCCATGACCTTTCTCAACGCGGAAGTGAAAGAGGCTTTGCTGATGGTGTCGTTTCCATCCGAAAAAACTATCATCACGGGCCAGACATCCGGTTTACGCCTCCCATTCAGGAAGCCCGCCGCCTGTGTCACCGCGTCGAACAAAGGGGTTGCGCCCCCGTTCGGCAACGAATCCAGATGATCGGATGTAAACCAGGTGCGACAGTTTCCGTCGCAGACAACCCGAGGTTCCATTCCACGAAACGATAGAACCGACACGTTGTCTCCAGGGTTCCACGGCCACTGCGAGATCAGTTGTAGAACGCTATCGACCTCCTTACGGAAGCGTGGCCGCACCGAATCGCTGGCATCGATTAACAGAACGACATCGAGCTTGATTAGTCCCGCATGAGCAAAGCTACGAAAATTCCGTATCACCCATCCGTTGTCGAGAACCGCGAAATCGTCGCGATGAATAGTGTCAATGTGACGATTTTGTTCGTCCGTGGCGAAGAATACGAGACGTACCTCCGAAGAGCTGCTGTGATATGTAAACTGTTGTGCCGTCTGCGAAGAAGCGTGTAATTCTAAGAGATCCCGCGGATAAATGGTTGTTACTAAAAACATGGGAATGAGCAGACTCAGCCAACTGCAGAGCAGCACGGTTCCCAGAATTTTGTGCATAAAAAGCGAGGATATGGTGCTGATCGGCATTGGGGATGTTGAGTTGAGAACATTTCGCGGAAGGTTGTTACCGAAGTTTGATTAATTACGGTCAAGTGGAGGAGGCTATGAACCGACTGTGCGAGTGGACGGCTTTCTCTTGGAAGATCGGGACCCGGAATATGGCACTTGAATTATGATTCCAGCTCACAGCTCAACGTTGAACACCGGTCGGAGATGTAAGGCATACAGCGTTCACGGTAGTTCTGTTTGGTAAACATGCGCTTGAACAAATTCTCTACTATCGTTGATGCGCTCGAAGCAGCTCCCCCCAACCGTCCGTTCGTAACCGCATGGATCGATGAAGACGAACAGGAAGCGCTGACGTTTGGCGAGTTCCGCATAACGGCGCGTTCCCAGGCCGCCCTGCTTTGCGACCACAGCGTAGGACCGGGCGACCGCGTGATTATCGTGATGCCCCAGGGAGTTCCAGCGATGGCCGTTTTTGTCGGGGCTATGATGCTAGGCGCTGTACCCGCTTTTCTCGCTTACCCCAATTTTAAGATTGACCCGTTCAAGTATCGCAGCGGACTGGAAGGCGTCACAAAGAATCTATGCGCGAAAGTTGTGGTAATCGATAAAGAATTCCCTGAGGACATGCTGGACTGCGTCTCAATCCAGGGGGATGCTGAGTTGCTCCGGGCGGGTGAGGCGGATACGCAGGTCGCGCACATTCATTTACCGAAGTTGGAGCATTCGCCAGAAGACCTAGCATTCATTCAGCACTCGGCTGGAACGACCGGGCTTCAGAAGGGAGTGGCCCTCACGCATTCCGCCGTGTTGAGGCAGCTCGGACACCTGTCACGCGCGCTCGATATCAATGCAGACAACGACCGGGTTTACAGTTGGCTCCCCTTGTATCACGATATGGGACTGATTGCTTGCTTCATATTGCCCATGGTCTACCATGTGCCCGTCGTGATGCAGTCGCCGATGGATTGGGTGATGCATCCCGAAACCATGCTGCAGATCATCAGCAAACATCGTTGTACGCTAGCCTGGATGCCAAATTTTGCGTTTCAGTTCATTCCCCGGCGCATTCCGAAGAACCGTTGCAGCGATTACGACCTCAGTTCGCTTCGTTCATTGATCAATTGTTCCGAACCTGTGCGGGCCGCGAGCATGATGGAGTTCAGGAATGCCTTTGGTGTGAGCGGACTGAAGACCAACGCTCTGCAATCTTCCTACGCGATGGCGGAAAACGTTTTCGCAGTAACTCAGTCGGAACTCAGTTCCTCGGGACCGCGGCGCATTTGGGTGGATGGCCAACTATTTCGATCGCAACACCAGGCGGTATCCGTCTCCGAGGCAACACCCGGGGCCATATCATTCGTTTCTTCCGGGCGACAGCTGCCGAATCACGAACTGCGCATTGTCTCCAATTCGGGCGATATGCCGGAGGGAGCCGCTGTCGGGGAGATTCTCATCAAGAGCGACTGTCTCTTCGACGGATATTACAATCGCCCCGACCTCACCGCCGACGCGATCAAGGATGGTTGGTATCAAACGGGCGATCTCGGCTTCTTTGTCGATGGTGAACTTTTCGTAGTCGGCAGGAAGAAGGATTTACTGATCGTGGGCGGCGAGAACATTTATCCTCAGGACATTGAGGAACTTGTCGCGAGTCACGCGAGCGTGCACGATGGCCGGGTGATCGCGCTTGGCATGTACAACCCCGACCTTGGAACAGATGAGATCGTGATCGTCGCTGAAGTCGAGCGGCAAGAGCATCTATCCCGATCAGAGCAGATAGAAAAAGAAATTCGTAGCCTGGTGGTGGGCGGTTTGGGCGTGTCGGTTCGAACTATCTTCCTGAAATCAGCCAAATGGATCGTCAAGAGCTCATCGGGAAAACCCGCCCGCTCCGGGACTCGGGAGAAACTATTACGTGAACATCCAGAACTCAACACGAACGCAAAGGAAATCTGACCGATGACGCCAGAAGCGCAGCAAATGATCGACCTTATCGCCTCATTGATCAGAAAACCGAACTGCCACATCGATGAAAACACGCCGCTGGTTTCTTCTGGGTTGATTGACTCCATGTCGCTTGTAGATCTTTTGCTGAAGCTCGAAGACTTGACACATATGCGTATACCGCCCGGAAAAGTGCGTCCCAAGGACATGGACACCGTTTCTCTGATGTTCGCCACGGCACAACGAGTAGGAAAAGCCAGGAAATAATAGATCTCTTTCTTCAAAGTGGCTTGCCCAGGAACAAAACTGTCGCGTATATTGCGAATGGTTTCCTTTGCTATCGTTTTATTTGCATCCCCATTCGAGGTCCTCAACGGTGCCCATCAAGTACATCCGACCGATCATGAACTGTTTCCTGTTCGCCCTCATCTCCGCATCGCTGGCAATGGCGCAAGCCGCTGCCTCGCAACAAGCGGCGCCTAACGATCAGATCGGCTACAAATCCGCAGCTAACGCTGACGAGAAGAAAACTCTCTTATTGAAAGATTTCCATCCGACTCCCATGCTGCATGCAAAGGTACACAACGTCGACCGCGCCAAATACTACGTGATCGATGTTCACAACCACGTCAACGATGCTATGGGGATCGACGACCACATGCCGCCCGAGCGTGTGGTTGAGATCATGGACAAAACTAACGTCAAGACGGTAGTCATCCTGACCGGTATGTGGGGTGAAAAACTCCAAAAGGTGATCGATGAAATGGTCAAGCCATATCCGGGCCGCTTCATCGTGTTCACCCAAATCGATTGGAGCAAGATTGACGATCCCAATTTCAGCCAGGAAATGGTGGCTCAGCTCGACGACGCGGTGAAGCGAGGAGCGCGCGGACTGAAACAGCTAAAGGACTTTGGCCTGAGCGTCCGTGACAAATCTGGAAAGCTGGTTGCTGTGGATGACCCACGCGTCGATCCTGTCTGGGAGGAGTGCGGGCGGTTGGGCATACCGGTTTCGATTCATGTCACCGATCCCGAAGCATTCTTTCATCCTGCCGACAACACGAACGAGCGATATGAAGAACTGACGGAGCATCCGGACTGGAGCTTCTATGGCCCTCAGTTCCCTACTAAGGAATCCGTTCTTCAAGCTCGCGATCGCATGTTCGCGAAACATCCGCATACCACGTTCGTTGCTCTGCACATGGCAAATTGGCCCGAGAATCTCGATTACGTCTCGCATCTGCTGGACACGCTCCCCAATGTGATGGTCGAATTCGGGGCACGAGAGGCCGAACTCGGACGCCAGCCCCGTCGGGCTCGGGAATTCTTTATTAAATACCAGGACCGCATCATGTTCGGCACGGACAATGGGGTCGACGAAGCCATGTATCGCAATCATTTCCGTTGGCTCGAAACCGGCGACGAGTACTTTGAGTACTGGGGCTATCCCGGGCAAGGACGCTGGGAGATTTATGGTATGGAGCTGCCCGACGAAGTCTTGCAAAAGATTTACCACAAGAATGCCGAACGCTTGTTCCAGCAATTTCGTGGCGAGAACGCGCTAACTAGTAGATAGATCCCGCTCGATCAGTTCTAGATCAGCGTCATCTCAATACCGGCTTTTTTCAGCGCGGCTAGATCCGCTTTGCGAATGTCTTTATCGGTAATCAGGTGGTGGATCGCGGAGGGCGGAGCAATTGACGACAACGAACGCCTTCCGAACTTGCTCGAATCGCAGACGACGACCACCGTTCGGGCGACGTCCATCATGGTGCGATTTACCTTGGCCTCAAGCAGATTAGGAGTCGTCAATCCGTGCTGCACGTCGAACCCATCCACGCCCAGGAAGAGGATGTCGGCGTTCAAACGGCGAAGCGTTTCCTCCGCGACCGGCCCCACCAGCGAGAAGGAGTTTTTCCTCAAGGTTCCGCCTGTCAAAATCACGTCGAGAGACGAGCCGGACAATTCTGCCGCAATATTCACCGCGTTAGTAATGATCGTGAGATTTTCGAACTCCCGCAGCTTGCGCGCAATCGCAGTGGTTGTAGTGCCAGAATCCAGAATCACCACCTGGCCTTCTTGCACCATGCGTGCAGCCGCAGCCGCAATTTGCAACTTCTCTTTCCGGTGCAACTTCTCTTTTTCACGCAAGGTCGGGTCTTCGAGCGCACCTTCGTGTGCCGGGAGCGCGCCTCCGTGGCTGCGGTGGATGCGGCCGTGGGCCTCAAGGACATCCAGGTCCTTACGAATGGTGACCTGGGACGTACGAAATTGTTTCGCCAGGTCGACGACCAGAACGCGGCCGTCGCGGTTTAATATCTCGAGAATATGACGCCGTCGTTCTTCGTTGAGCACAAATTTGTCAGGATAAGTCTGCATTCAGGTTGGGCATCGTGTAATCGCCCTTGCGGCATTCCTTTTTTACCCCCGACTCCTACTGTTTGTCTACGCCGTGTTCACGTTAACTCTTGGGTAAAAGGTATTTTGCGCTTGACAGCTCCCTCTATTCGAAAGTAAAAGTTATTAAGCGCAATGATACGAAAGCTTGCGCAACTTTTTCAGTATTCTTTCGCTCAAGCTAGGGCTACTTCGGAGTTCTTATCACACGGAAAATATCGAGATCGGCAGCAATTCTCCTCCTGCAGCTAAGTTTGGCTCTTCTGGCACATCCACAGGCCATGGATCAGAACTGGCCGAACTATGTGCGTATTGGGGCGTACGGTCTGCAAGCTTCTAACGCTCAGACCATCGTCCGCAGTGCGCAGGAAGACGGGGTATTCGGGATTGAAGTCGATAACGACATTCCCGGCCGTTACGAGAGTTTCGTTGACCCAACGGCAAAACTAAAGGCAATTCGCGCGGTTGCTGAGCAGGCGCATGCAGCCGGAAACAAGGCGTTCGTCTATATCGCGGGCACGGAGTGCATTACCGCAAACGGCGATAAGAGTGTCCACACCCTCGCCAAAGATCATCCTGATTGGCTGCAAAGGAAATTGACGGGAGAACCGGCGATTTTCGGTGGAGGCTCGGCTTTTTGGATCGCCAAGGGCGACGAAGACGTGTGGGTGAGCCCCTACGCCACGGAGTGGCGGAAGACCTACATGGAGAGGGTGCGGCAAATCGCGGCCACGGGGATCGACGGAATCTATGTCGACATTCCTTATTGGATGACACACTTCGACGGCTGGGAAGATTCGTGGGCTAGCTTTGACGACTACACGGTGATGGCGTTCCGCAAGGAGACTGGTCTGGATGCTAAGAAGGATCTGAAGTTAGGCGACTTCTCTGATGGCAATTTCAGAAAGTGGACCGAGTTCAGAATCAAGACATTCACTGATTTCATGCAAGAAATCGATCGCAATGCGAAAAGCGTCAATCCTTCGATTAAAACCATCCCGGAAATCTATCCTGGGATCGAAGAAGAGGCGGTTCGGGTTGGCGCGGACGTGTACAGTCTGTACCCCGTTGTTGACGCGATTGCCCACGAGTACGAATTTGGAAGCGGCGATCACATGGCATCGTCGCGAAGCATTCTGGATTGGTTCAACTACCAGGTGGGCATCCACTCGTTCCGCGCCTTCGCGCAGGGAAAGGCAACCTGGATATTGAATTACTCATGGGACGGCGATAAGAAGGTGGACCCTCGACAAGCGATGATGAATCTGGCCATGTCCGAAATCATGGCCGGTGCGAACTTCTGGGACGCTCCCGGACACTCGATGGCGGGATCGAATGACGAGCCGACCAGGAAGAAGATTTTTTCGTGGATCAAGGCTCATCAAGATACCTTCTATGCGCCGCGAACACCGCTCTCTCCCATAGGAGTCTATTTCTCGCCCGAGACCCGGAACTATTTCCCCAAAGACTTCATCCCTTCCTACCGCGGAATTCTCATTTTGCTCATGCAGCAGCATCTTGAGTTTCAGATCGTCACTCCGCGCACTCTGGAAGAATTTCGCGGAACTACTTTGATTCTTCCCGACGTTCGAGTGCTGAATGACGCCGACAGCACCGAGATTCGCAGCTACGTGACTGCTGGTAAGAGGCTGGTGATCACCGGAGAAGATTCCCTTCACGGTATCGCCGGCGAAAACGTGGTGCACTTCCCCAAGTGTCCGGGCAAGGACTATTACTCTCATCTACAAGAGGGATTCAACGAATCGAGTCTTGATCGAGAACACGAATTTCTTGAGAGCTTGAAACCGTCCACCGCAATTCACGTGGATGGCTCGCCTATGATGGCAACGTCAATCGCACAAGTGAACGGTAAAACTCAAGTCTTTTTCGCAAATTTCGCGGGGCTTCAGGGTGGCGTGAATCCTGTTCAGACGCCACAGGTCGGAGTTCGCGTCATGGTCCAGGGCTCCAAGCAAACTCGTGGATTCTTTCTTCCATTTCTGGGAGAAGCGAAACAGTTGCAAGGAACCGCTACCGACACAGGTATGCGGTACGACTTGCCTTCAATCGATAAGGGTGGCGTGTTTTGGTACGAGCAGTAGAGCCGACTGAGCAGAAATCAGAGCGAAAGAGAGAACTGCAGGTGGATGCCTTAACCGACTTATTGCGGCTGCCGGAGAATGAAAAAGTCTCGCACGGTCTGCTGCATACCCCTGCAGAGATAGCGCAGCAGCCAGATTCATGGCTAACTACCTTCCGGGTGCTTGACAGCAAACAGGCTGAGATTGCGGAGTTTTTCTCGCAGGCCGGGTTGCGCGGTGACGAAAAGGTTAGACCAACAGTTTTCCTGATCGGAGCTGGAACTTCCGACTACATCGGACAATCGCTCGCTCCACTGCTTAGGAAACGCTGGGCTTGCGACGTAATTGCTATCCCCAGCACGGATCTGCTAACCCACATGGGCTCCTTGGTAGTGGCTAATAAGAAATATCTTTGGATATCGTTTTCTCGGTCGGGGGAGAGTCCTGAAGGTGTCGCTGTTTTAGAACAGGCGAGAAGGTTGCGTCCGGATATTCAACACCTGATCGTGTCGTGCAATCTGAATGGCCGAATGATCCGCGAGAATCGTAATGATCCGAAAGTTCTTACGATCTGCTTGGATGACGCGGTAAACGACCGCGGACTCGCCATGACCAGTTCCTTCTCGAACATGGTGATTGCGGGCCAATGTCTGGCGCACGAGAATCAACTCTCCGAATACCATAATATTCTGCTGCATATGGTTCAGACAGCGCGCGACTTCATGCCACGCGCCGCGGACTGCGCCGCCGCGTTGTCGGAACAGGGCTACACGAAAGCTTTCTTTGTCGGCTCCGGAGCTCTCCGCGCTGTGGCAAAAGAATGTGCTCTCAAGTTGCTGGAACTGACAGCCGGCAAGGTCCTCACCATGTCAGAGTCCGTTTTAGGCCTTCGCCACGGACCGATGGCGGCATTGGATCAGCAATCTCTATTCGTTTGCTTCCAGTCCGGTGATCAGCGCATTCGAAAATACGAGCGTGATCTTCTGGACGAGATCACCACGAAACATCTGGTGAAGTCGACTGTCACCGTGGGCACGGCCGAACGGTCCAATGCAGAATCCACCGCTGAGCATTACCTGCGGCTAACGGCTCCAATCGAAATCACCGAAGACTATCGGCCGCCAATTGACGTGATTTTCGGACAATTGCTGGGCTTATTTTTCTCCTTGAAGTCCGACCTTCGTCCGGATTGTCCAAGTCCAAATGGCGCTATCAGTCGGGTCGTCCACGACTTTAAGATCCATTCCTAACCAGGAAGCGCGAAAGCGAGCCATGCCAAAACTATCAAAGTTCGTGGGAACGATTTCTCCCGCCGTTCTTCTCTTATCTGTTGCCGCTACAAATTTCGCGGCTGCCGCGTCTACGACCGCCACAATCCAGAACTCCGACCTCGTCGTCGAGATCAGCCATCAGGGCCAGAGCTACACCTTGCGTTCCAAGGAAAATCCTAGGGTCCTGTTCACTGCGCGTGTCGCCGCCGAAGTGGATCATCATTGGGTATTTTCGAGCGATTATCCGGACCATGAAATCAAGGAAACATCCTTCTCAGATGACTTTGGGCCAAGGATCGCAGTTAGCTGTCACGCACAGCGGGGCAACCGGCAAACCCGATCTGATCACTATCATCCGGCTTCGGCCTGCGTTTGCCGAGATCGAAGTTCAAGTCTCTAACCGCACCGGAACGCAAACCAACGTGCAAAACGTTCGTGTTTTCGATGCAACAGAACCATTCGTACAACTCGATGGTCCGTCGTCTTCGGATCGAGTTTTATCGGATAGCTTCAGCGAAGACCGGCCAGACATGGAGATTCACGACCTCGCTCAGAGCGATGAAGGAACGCACCTGGCAGTGGGGAGTCAGCTCATTTACAACCGGCAGAGCCGCCAGAGCTTGTTCGTGGGCGCTCTGACTTCAGAGAAGTGGCTCACCATTCTGCGTCTTCATGTCGATGAAAAGCAGGGTGGCATCACGGCGTACGAAGCGGATTGCACAGGAACGACCGAGCTCGCCCGGCAAAACTCACTCAGAAACTCACCGAAAGAAGATCAGATCGAACTCAGCTTGCCTCTGCAGGCGGGTGAGACCATCTCTTCTGAACGAATCATGATCAGCCTCTCCTCCAATTATCATGCTCAACTCGAAACCTACGGCGACGTCATTCGCAGGCTTCACCATGCGCGGGTCGAAGGGCCCACGCCCATTGGTTGGTGGAGCTGGACTGCTTATTATTTCGGGATCACCGAAGGCGCTGCTCTTACCAACGCCCAGTTTCTCGCATCTCATCTCAAAGACGCCGGTTATAATTTTTTTCACATCGACGAAGGTTACCAGTTCGCCCGCGGCGACTACACTTCTCCCGTAGCCTACAAATTTCCTCACGGCGTGAGAGCACTCGAAGATCAGGTGCGCGGGCTTGGCCTAACCCCGGGCATCTGGACTGCTCCCTTCGAAGTCTCCAACCGTTCCTCCGTGTACGCGAATCACAAAGACTGGCTTGTTCACAACGCAAAGGGTGAGCCCATTCACGCCGGCTTTGTTACACAGTCGCCTGACACTTCAACTGATCTCGATCCTCTCTATGTGCTGGACAGCACGAATCCCGGCGCCCAGCAATATTTGCGCGACACCTACACCACCCTCACCAAAAACTGGGGTATTCGCTACATCAAACTGGATTTCATGGATGATAGTGCGATCGAAGGCTTTTACTACCGTCCTCACACGACCGCACTCGAGGCGCAGCGCATCGGACTGCAGGTCATTCGCGAGGCAGTTGGCGATAACGTGCTTCTGGATAAGGATGGGAGTGTGATGTTGAACCCCGTCGGTCTGGTCGACACCGGCCGCATTTCTTGCGATACCGGCCATTCCTTCGAGGCCAGCCGCTCGGCTGCGCCTGGCGTCGCCGCCCGCTACTACATGAACCGTAATTTTTTTATCTCCGATGCTGACGCCTTTACGATCTCGCGCCAGATAGTTGCCGAAAGCCAGAATCACGGTGTCCTGCACCCACTAACGCTCGACGAAGCCAAAGTTTCGATCGCGCTGGCGGCGATCTCCGGCGGGATGTATGAAATCGGCGATGACTTGCCTACCTTGTTCCCGGACGCCGATCGAATGGCTCTCGCCAGGAATCGCGACCTCTTGAACATGGCCCGTTATGCCCATGCCGCAACGCCCGTCGACCTGATGACCTACGCGCCCGAAGACGAAATGCCCAGCATTTTTCTGCTTCGCGAGAGCAAGCGCCAGTCGATCCTCGCAGTATTCAACTGGACCGAAAAGGATCGCAAGCACGACTTAAAGCTGGCCGATCTAGGCCTTTCGAGCGCAAGCAGTCAGGCTCTGGATATTTTTGCCTCGGATTCGCCGATTGCGATGAGAGACAATTCCCTCTCGTTGAGTCTCAAGCCGCATTCGGTACAAATTCTGAAGATCATCGATTCCTCGATTCCGGCAGCAGCGCCCCAAATCACGGCGCAGATTCCTGAGAAGGCTCAGACAGGCAAGACGGTAAGCTTCTCAGCACAAGGTTCAGCGGATCAAGTGCCAGCTCTCGCTTATCACTGGGACTTCGGAGATGGCACCGCTGCGGATGGAGTCCGCGTTCTGCATACCTTTACCCACTCCGCGAATTACACGGTGCATTTGAAGGCAGAAGGAATCGAAGGCTTGCCATTCGAAAAGGATTTTCCGATTGCCGTCACCGGCGAGGTAAATACGATCTTCCATCCCGAGCTTTACCAGCGCTACGAAGAAAAGCGGTGATCTTGTAAAGGAAAAAGAAGAGCCCGAAGCTGCGCCGTGCTGGCGCATCAATCACCACGTACATCCATTCTAATTCTAGAACTCGAATCTCAATCCAAACTGGAAGTAGCGCGGCAAGTAACCATTCGCGTCAGACGTAATCGTGCCGAAAGCCGGATCTCCGAATGCCGAATTGGGCTGGGCAAAGCGCGGATGATTGAACAGATTGAATGCTTCGGCTCTGAGATCGATGGTCATCCCTTCTTTCGGTATAAACGACTTGTAGAGATTCATATCGAAGTTGTGGATGCCGTTCACACGCAGGCCGGGAAAATATCGGGGAGCGTTGCCCGGATTCTGATCGCCAGGGTCAGCGAAGCAACTCGGATTAATAAATGAGACTGTTGGACTCCCGTTTCCTTCAGCTGCCGAATTCGCTTCCCAATTCGTGGCGACATCTTTCATGCTAAGTCCCGTCTTCAGTTGGGAGCAGATGACATTCGGACGCTGGCTGCCATTGGCCAGCCGCGGGTTGCTCATGCCGATCGAGATCGGTTGTCCTGATTGTTCCGTGATGAGCGTGGCAAGCGACCAGCCTCCCACCACAGCGTCAAGCCCGCGATTCATATTTCCGCCAATCCATTCGTTGCGGCCCATGGGCAAAGTGACCACCACCGCGGCGGCGAGGCGCTGCGGTGCGTCGTTCGCACTGATGCTGTGCTCCAGATTGAGGCGATCAAGTTGTTGCGGGAATCCGTTGGACAGCGATCCAACCCAGTTATTTCGGCCCGCCGATGAATTGTCAGTCAATTTCGAGACGGTATAGCTACCTTCGAAACTGACGTGATGCGTGGTGCGCTTCTGGAAGCGGACTTGCATCGAGTTGTACCACGAGGAAGCCTCTTCTAACATCAGGCCTTCAAAATCGCCCGTGAACTGAGGATAAGGATTGAGCAGATTTCCCAATGGGATTTGCCCACTGCTGTAGAGCGAATTGGGCTCATTGAAGCAGGGCGAAGTAGGAGTCGGTGCGCACGGTTGGGTGAACATCGGCTGGAAGGGGTTCGCCACCGGATTCTGAAGAAAGGTAGAAACGCAACTGTCCGCCTGGCAGGTAGGATCGGTGGGCGTGACGGCGGCGGAGATCTTCGCCAGCAACGCCGAAGAAATGAAGTCTCGATTGTTGGTCCCAGCCCACGGCAGATGGGTACTGCGGTTCGCGGAATAATCGACGCCCAGGACGATCTGGCTCGGTAATTCGCGCTGGATTCCCACATTCCACTGGTAGAGGTCGGCATCCCGCGCAGCCGTGGTGCCAAGGTCGTTGTTGTTCCCGTATCCCCACTCGGCAAACTGGCCATATTGTTTGCCCTGCGGAGCCGTAAGGCCGGAAGGAAACGGATTTTCCAGCGTGGCGGACTGGGTCGCAAAATTATCGTTCGTGAAAAACATCGCGGCCGTCTTGCTAAACGCGGTTCCGGGATATTGAAAATTCGTAGCCGGGCTCATTCCGAAGTAGATGCCGGCGCCGCCGCGCACAACCGTTTTCGAATCGAAAGCGTAGGCAAATCCCAATCGCGGACCCACATCGTTGCGGTATACCGGAACGTGTCTCATGCTGGAGGTCGGAAACTGTGTCGTACCGATCAATTGCTCAGAGGAGGGATAGTTGAGTCCCACTGAGTTTAGCGCCGCCTGGGCGGGTGTTAGATCGAGAGTCACGCCGGTGGGCGCGGTGAAATTACTGAACTGGATGCGATTGTAACGTTCGTCGTAGGGCGTGCTCCATTCATAACGTATGCCAAGGTTGAGGGTGAGCTTGGAAGTAACTTTCCAATCGTCCTGGAAGTAGAAGCCGGTCTCCGCCGATCGGTTCGCGACGGACGGCAAAATCTGGAGAGCGGTCGGCTCGGAGGGGTAAGGATTGATATTGTCGGCGTATCCGAAGAGCGCGCTGGCCAGGGGATTTCCCGTTGCATTGCCGTTAGCATCCGTATCGCTATTCGGAGTCGGAGACGTGACGTAATCGGTGAAGTTGAAGACGCCGGTCGGATCCGAAGGCTGGAAAAAGTTGTTGTAGAAAAGCCTCTGTTCGCCACCAAACTTCAACAGGTGTGCGCCTTTCGAGATTACAACCTGAGAAGAATAACTGTAGAGCGTATGCGCAAACGTGGTGTTGGCGCAGCATTGATCGTAAAGGTCGGTCCACGGCGCGGTTTGGCCGCCTGAGGACATATAGATCGCCGGCATCCGATCGATTCCGTTGGCCTGTTGTAACACGGATGGCAGGGAGAAACCAGCGGGTAACGTAGAGTTGAAGCTGGAAATCGTGGGAATTCCCGGCGTTTCCTCTTCGTGCACCCGGTCGATCGCGAAGTGGCTGGTCCATACGATATGGGGATTCACCGTGCGGGAATACTCAAGGGAAGCATTTTGTGTCCGCGTGGGACTACCCGCGATTCCATCTCCGCTTCCATTGTTGTCGAAGCTGTCTCCGAGGATCATTGGTGTGTAATAGTTCGAAGACTCGCGGCTGTAGCGTCCGCTAATGTGGTTGCGGTCATTGATCTGGTGATCAATCTTGATATCGAACTGGTAATCCGGTTGATGCGCGACGCCGCTGAAAATGTAGTTATTGATTGGGCCCGGCAAATTGGGTTGGGGATAGAGATTGAGGATGGCCTGGCCGATGGGGTCGATTTCGCTCGGCGGAATTACGTTTGGCGTCCCGTTGTATTGCACCGGCTGCCTGCATAAGCCGGAGGCGCAGGCCACTAGCGGAAGCTTCGGGTCGTAGATATAGGGGACACCCGGCGTCGCCAGCTCCGAGAAATTCCCTTTTCGTTCTAGGGCAGTGGGGACGGTTGCAAGATTGCTGAAGGCGCTGTCGCTGCGCACTTTTTCAAAATCGAAAAAGAAAAAAGTCCGATTTTTTCGGATGGGGCCGCCGATGGTAAAACCTCCCTGGTCGCGCTTGCCATCCGGCTTAGGGTTGGGAGCAGGATTGAAGAAGTCACGCGCGGCCAGTTGCGAGCGTTGGAGGAAGTACCAGCCGCTGCCATGGAAAGCGTTGGTCCCGCTCTTCAGCACCATGTTGACGACCGTGCCGCCGTTGTTGCCGAACTCTGCCGAAAAACTGTTGTTCTGTACCTTGAATTCCTGCACTCCTTCAACCAGCGGCTCGTAGTAAACATTCGAGTTTCCGCCTTCGCCCTGTTCCGGCGCGCTGATCAGGGCGCCGTCAATCCGCACTTCGGCGGTCGCGTTACGCTGCCCGTTGGAAACGAAATTCGTCCCCGAGGGATAGTTGTCCTGGGTCCCTGATCCCGCCACCTCTGTTACTCCTCCGGAGAGGAAGGTTAGACCGAAGAAGTCGCGGTTCGCCAGAGGCAGTTCCTTCACATACTCACCGGTGACGTCCGTGCCGAGAGTCGCGTTGCCCGTATCGAGCAGCGGCGCAGTGGTCGTTACATCCACGGTGGTGGATATGCCGGCCAACTGCATTCTGAAGTTCAGAGACGACTCCTGGTCGACTGCCAGAACCACGTTTGTGTGCTCGGTCGCGCGGAACCCGGGCGCTTCCGCTTTCACGGAATATGTGGACGGCCGCAGGCCCGTAAAAAAGTACTCGCCTTTTTCGTCAGTCCGCGTGTGCGTGGAGATGTTGGTGGCGGACTCGGTAATGGTTACCTCAGCCTTCGAAATCACGGCGCCTGCGGCGTCCGTAACCACCCCGCGGAGTTGCGCCCGGTAACTGCCCTGCGCAAAGAGGAAGGAAGAAACTAACAGCAACGAAAAAATTACTCCAAGACGGGGAAGAACTGGCGCAGCCAGCCGCATATGCCCTCCGCACTATTCGACAGCATCGTAATGATTTCGCAGGGTATTACGATTTATTTCGATTCCGATCTTATACTTACCTTCGTCACAGCTTGTCAAGCGTAATCGCGGTTTGCTTCCCTTCCCGAGGCCGTGGCTGCGGGCTATTTGGACTTTGAATCGTATGCATCTCCCTGCCATATCGGCCCAGCGCCGAAACGGTGATCCAAACAAAAAGAAGACCCGGAGTAATGTTGGTTAGGTTTTGCGGATGTGAGGTTCGTCACGCGGCTACGCGGTAGGCATCAACTTTCAGGAAACCAGAAAGGACGACGTTACAAGTATCCCAAAAAGGACATCGTGCGCCAGTTCGGTCCAACCCAGCCGGCGAATTTCAAGCGGTTGCGGCTTTTGGAAAAACCAGGCCACCCCTCGTATCCAGACCGGGATCATGGCAATCCACACAAGAGCCGGTATCCAGTCTAGACGATACGCCAGCAGCATAACCCCTAAGCTGAGCAGGTTTCCCCCCAGAAAGCTCCAACCCAGCCCGAGTTTCTGTCCAACTCCGCGGGCTCGCATCCCTCGAATTCTGAGCCATACGAAGTGAATCTGATCTGCCGCGAAAAGCCAGCTCACCAGCCACAACCCCAAGCCTCGCGCATCCATTCGGCCGGCTGCCACGCAGTAGGCCGCCGGCGCGGTTACAGTCAGGGCTAAAGCACCAACGAACTCGGCTGCCATTCTGGTTGACCGGCCGCGCCTTCTTAAAACTAACTGGACTCCGAACGCAGCTGCAGCCGCCATCCCCAACCACATGAGGTTGCGGTTCATTCCTTCCCAGAACAGCCGGGCTAGGGCGATTATCGCGATGCCCAGAAGCGGAATGATCGCAGCGAGGACCGTGCCTTTTTCCCGCTGGTTGAGCCCACCAGTCGCGACATTCTCCATCCAGCTTTCCAGTGGAGTTCTCAACCAGAACAGCGCCACGATCGCCACCCCCAGCGTGAGAACAGGACCAACTCGCCCGCCACTCACGGTGCCTACAATTCCGCCGGTCACCATGGGAATCAGCAGCATGCCCCATGCGCCGTGCTCTCGTGGGATGACGAGCGCGCGCCTCCTCTGCTTCTGGGAACTAGTCAGCTCACCAACCTGTCCTGACACCGAAAAAACAATTCCAGGCTTCAGAGCCTTTCCCACCGCGGATCGAACGGTTAACATAGGTATCAGGTAGAGTTACAAAAGGTCTTCTTCTCAACGGTGATCGATGTCACTAAATTGTGTGATGTCAGTCACCGGGGTTTTGACTTCACCCGCCGTTTGAAGGCCAATCTTCGCAAGCTGGAGTTTGTACGGTGGGCGGACCATCCCAACCCAAAAGACGCGTTCCTGTAACTCTGCAGGCGAATCCGATTGACCCAATCCTCGCCCCGGAACTTCTGGAGGCTCTACCAGATGCCACTGTCGCGGTCGATCGCGATGGCGTTATGGTTCAAGTCAATTCTCAGGTTCAGGAGCTTTTTGGCTACGACCGCGACCAGTTGATAGGCCAAAAAGTCGAAATTTTGATTCCGGAGTCTTATCGTTCTCAGCATCACCAGCATCGCGACGGATTTGCAAAGACGCCGAAGACCCGGCGCATGGGCGCCGATATAGACCTCTACGCCCGGCGACGCGACGGCTCTCAGTTTCCCGTCGAAATCAGTCTGAGCCCGGTTTCCAGCCAGGGGGGGTGGTTCGTTCTGAGCGCCATCCGTGACATCAGTGATCGCGTAAGAATCGCCGACGAGTTGCGGAGAGCGAATGAAGTACTCCATCAAAAAACTGCCGAGCAGATCGGGGAATATAGATCCAGACTGGCGTCCATCATCGATTCCTCCGAAGACGCGATTCTCAGTAAAGATCTCAAGGGCATCATCACCAGCTGGAACAGGGGCGCGGAACGGATGTATGGATACAAGCCGGAAGAAGTCATCGGAAAGAGCATATCCATTCTGACTCCCAGCGATCGCCCAGACGAGATCACTGAGATACTCAATAAGATTAAGCGCGGCGAAGTAATTGAGCACTATGAATCGGTGCGCGTAACGAAAGATGGACGGCAATTGAATGTTTCGATTTCAGTATCTCCTTTGGTCAACGCCATCGGCGAGATCGTTGGCGCATCCGCGATTGCTCGTGATATTACTGCGCAAAAACACGCGGAGAGTCAGCTTCGTCAGTCTCAAAAAATGGAAGCCATCGGTCGTCTGGCGGGAGGGGTCGCCCACGACTTTAACAACATTCTGGCAATCATCAATGCTTGCACAGAATTTCTGCGGGACCGGCTCGATCCTGCAGCTGAACCCACGACCTACGTCGAGAACATTCGCAAAGCGACCGACCGAGGAGCCTCGTTAACCCGGCAATTACTTACCTTCAGCAGAACTCCCGCCATTAAAACCCAGATTTTGGACCTGAACGACCGCCTGAAAGAAATCAGCAAACTTCTCGTTCCGCTTTTGGGCGATGACGTCGAGGTTCGCATTGTTTCGAGGTCACCCTCCGCCATCATCGAAGCGGATCCCGGACAGCTTGATCAGATCGTTGTAAATCTCGCGGTAAATGCGCGGGATGCCATGCCGAACGGCGGTTCGTTCTTTCTTGAAACTTCCACATTGATCGTGGACGATGATTTCGCCGAGCAGCACCAATCCATGACCCGCGGAAAATACGTGCTACTTTGCGCGAGCGACACCGGCATTGGCATGGATGAGGCTACGTCGTCCCGCATTTTCGAGCCCTTCTTCACTACCAAAGAGATCGGTAAGGGAACTGGATTGGGTTTGTCCACGGTGTATGGCATCGTCAAGCAGAATGGTGGCCACCTATTTGTTTATAGCGAGCCAGGGCATGGAACGACATTCAAAATATATCTTCCCAGCGCTGAGGATAAGGTCGGCTTGCCAGCTCAGTCACCTGAGGAAACGGTTAGGCCAAGCCGTCCCGGAAGTACCATCCTGCTGGTGGAAGACGACGAAATCATGCGATCGCTCACTCGAAGACTACTTGAGGAACACGGCTACCGGGTATTTGAGGCCACAGATGGAAAATCTGCCCTCGATTGGGTGCAAGCGAATTCCGAATCGATTGATCTTTTATTGACCGATGTGGTCATGCGAAACATGAGTGGCGCGGAGTTGGCAGAGAATCTGCAGGAATCGCATCCCAACCTTAAGGTTATCTACATGTCTGGCTATACCGGTGAGTTGATGGCGAATCGGAATATGCTGAAACCCGGGCTGACACTCCTCGAAAAACCCTTTACCCGCACGGCCCTCCTGAACCTCGTCCACTCAAAAGTTGGCTGAGGTCCTAAAATCGGCACCTTCCGTAACCGGAGACGCACCTCAGAGTGTCCTGTAACCCTCCCGTTGGTGACGAAGCTCACACAGCAGTGGGGGAAAGCACCCAATCCGAAGATGTTATTCATGGTCGAAATATCTGATGCCGGTGATTTATGGTCTTCAAGACCCCTGTTATCAGTCGTTTACATCCATTCAATGGTATTACGAGACCTTATCTCAAGTGGCCACGGACTTGCCATATACAGGCTGAGCGGAGGCGACCCATGGCCACAAATTCAATGAATACCTTGCCGAGCAAGATTCCTTGCGGTCTTCCTGTTAACGTATCCGAGGCGATCGAGCAAGAGGCGGTCACGACCACCTACCCGACAGGGGCTGTACTATTCGCAGAAGGCCAGGTCCCGAGAGGAATATTTATCGTCCGGCGCGGACGGGTAAAACTGTCGATCTGTGGCAGCGACGGCCGCACTCTCATTCTTCGAATCGTAGAACCCGGTTGCCCGCTGGGGGTCGCTGCGGTTGTTTCTGCTCGACAATATGAAGCTACTGCTGAGACCCAGGAACCGAGCGAGATAAGCTTTCTGCGTCAAACCGATCTGTTGCGCCTGATGCGGTCGAGCGGCGAAATTGCCCTCTGGGTCACGCAGCACATCAGCGCGGATTACGCCGCAACTTGCCGCGAGATCCGCGACCTCATTCTTTCTGACTCAGCGACTGAAAAGCTCGCGCGCCTGCTCGTGGGATGGCTGGATCAGAACGCCGAATCCAAACACCCGACGCAAGTAAAACTCTCCCTTACGCACGAGGAGATCGGGCAGATGATTGGAACTTCAAGGGAAACGGTGAGCCGGCTATTTGCAGGCTTCAAGAAGCAGCACCTGATCCAACAGAGCGGCGCGACCCTGGTTGTTCCCAACCGCATGGCTTTGGAATCTCTTATCTCCGTCTAGTCGTATCAGTAGTTGCTCCGAATGGGCCGCTCTCGCGGCCCATTTTAATTCACACTTGGCCCCACGCCCTTGCTGGAAGTCTCAACCGCGGGATCCTCTTCGGCACGAATCTCAGCCTCCGGCAACTTCACCAGTTTGGCCCGTTGCAGAGCCCGAAAGTATACCGGCCGGGTATGGCGATAGTGATCGGCAGATGCTTTCCCGTTCAGCCAAGCTGTATCCATCGGATAAACCATTGGATCGAAAATCACCATATAGAAGTGCCACAGCAGGATGGAGAACGTCGCCAGCAATGCCTCGTAATAATGCACTGCGGTCGCAGCGTCTGATATCCACTTAGGAAAGTAGCGCAAGGTGAAATTGTTGAACCAAAGAAGAAATCCTGAGACCGTCATAACCACGGTGCCCCACATGAACGCCCAGTATTCCACTTTTTCTGCGTAATTGAACTTCAGGAACTGCGGCTCGTTCTTGCTGATCCCCAGATTGTAAGCAAACACGTGCAGCAGGTCAGTCGCGTCTTTCAGTTCGGGCAACATCGCCTTGAGGAACAGTCGATCGCGCTTGTTTACCGCCAGATGAATGACGTGATAGATCGTCGATGCCAGCAGAACGATCGCGGCACCCCGATGCACCATGGCGCGAAAGGCGAAGTGACCTTCCAGAAGCAGCAATGGACGCGCCCACCAGGACTCCGGATATTTCAACGCAAATCCCGTAAACACCAGCGTGGGGAAACTCAGGACGATTCCCGCATGGGCAATCCTGAAATTGCGGTTCATGCGCACAACTTTGGCCCCGGTCTCGTGTTTGGGTTGTCTCCGCATGAGTTTGGCGAAGAAGTCCAGCAGATTATGGAGAACCATGAACCCGAGAGTCAGGGGGATCAGCGCCAGATAGGTCCAGCGAATCCACTGCACAACGGGATGCGCCGGCCCCGTCGTTATCCGCACATGCACTGGCCCAATGACAAATCGTTCCCCTGCCCCGGCGTGACAGGTTCCACAAGTCTTCGGCAGGTTCGCGGCGTTCACCGTGGAGCGAGCATCCGCGGTGCGATAGATATTGTGAACTCCATGACAGGAGGCGCAGTTGGCCACACTCTGCGATCCCCCGCGCATGGCAAGACCGTGATAACTATCGGCAAACGAAGGCACCCGGTCGGCGGGCAAATTGTAACGCAGCGCCAGCCGTTCATCCCCATGGCATCTTCCGCATGTCGTCATCGACACCCGCGATGCGTTCACCAGCGAACCCGGCTCTTTCGGTCCCAGAATCAGATGTTCTCCGTGACAATCGCTGCACACGGGCGCCCCTGACACGCCATTCTTCATCGCTTGTCCATGGACACTCTCGACATAGGTTTTGGCGATTTCTGTGTGACACTGACCACAAGTCGCGGGAATATTAAAGTGATTCACCTTCGACTTTGCGTCTTGGGAAGGCAAGATTCCGTGACTGCCGTGACAGTCCGAACAGGTTGCTGCCGCTTCGTCGCCATTTACGATAGCCCGGCCATGTACGCTCTGCTTGTAAAGTTCAACAGGATGGGCGAATGGGATCTTGTGGCGTGAAAGAAATTGCTGGTTACTGTGGCAGGACGCACAAGTATCCGGCAGATTCTTCTTGGCGACCGTAGCGGTCGAGTCGCTCGAAGTCTGTATCTGATGAATCGGTCCATGGCAGGAAACGCAGTTCGGCGCATCCGGATCTCCCGCCGCTGCCGCCTTCCCATGTACGCTTTGGCGGAATTCTTTTACTTCCTCGGCGTGACATTGCGCGCACTTGGCAGGAGCCATCTGCGCCGCAGTTGCGATCTCATGGTGATTACCGTGGCAGGACTCGCAGGCTCCGTCCCCCAGCGCGCTGTGCACGCTGGCCGGCACGTGCGTCGCTTCGTCGGAGTGGCAACTTGCGCATTGCACCTTGGCCACTTTCGCAGGGTGCGGATAATCTTTTATGGTTGTGTGGCAGTCCTTGCAACCAAACAGGCCGTGTACGCTAGCTGCATGTTTTCCGGGGTCGATCGATATGCTCTTGCCGTTCCCTGCGGTCATACCAGCCTGGCCGTGGCAAGCTAAGCAGGCTTCGTCTTGCTTAAGGGGAGGTGGTAACTTGCCCTGCGCTCGCGCCGACGCATTAATGATCGTGAAATTGAAAAGGGAAAAAATCGAAAGAAGAAAAATGAGGTAAGAAGAGCCGGTTCGTCTTACGTTATCCGTCGGTCGCGTAATTCCTGATGAGGCACTACTGCCGCTTTTCATTTCATTCCCAGGTCACTCAACACTTTTGGATTTTCTTCACCCGCTGCCAACACCTGATGGCATGCGGAACAATCATTAGTAATCGTCTGCCCATCGGCGCTGGTGTGGCTGCCATCGTGGCAGCGGAAACATCCCGGCGAGTCGTTGTGGCCAAGATTATTGGGATGAACTCCCCAATTCACGCGCATTTCCGGGAAAATGTTGCGCAAATAGATCGCCGCCACTTCGTCTCCCGACTGCTGCACCAGCGCGCGCCGCGTCTGGTAGATCGCCGGATAGTTTGCCTTGTAAAAGTTATTGATCTCTTCGACGATGCGCTGCTTGGCAACGTCTCGCGCGGGATAATCCACCTTGAGCACTTCGACTGCTTTTTTCTTGATGAAAGGCAACTCGGGGCTGATGTGGCCCAGTGTCATGGCTTTGTCCACCGCGTTCTCCGGAAGATCGAAGGCATGAGTCGGCCGGTTATGGCAATCGACGCAATCCATCGTGCGATGCTCGCCCTTATCCAACTGCTGCTGCGTAGGCTTCGCATCGCTCGAAACATACTCTGTCGTTTTTCCTTGATCGTCGGTGTAGTAGACGACTGGGATCGTCTGCCGCTCGGGATCGGTGGAGATATATCGAATGCGCGCGTTGTCGGCGAGGTGATGACCGTGTATACCAACGGAACCTTGCCAGGTCCGCCCCCCGACTTTTAGAAGGAGAACGTCGGTCTGGGCGGTATTTTTCTCGTCGTCTTTATAGCTCGTATTCACCAGGAACTTGTCGCCAGTGAAACGTTGCGGCCAATGGCAGTGCTCGCAGGTCTCTCGCGCAGGGCGCAAATACTTTACCGGCGATGGAATCGGCCGCGAGTACGTGTGGAACGTGACGGCGACCACCTGCCGGAGCCCGGAAAGTTTCGACCGCACAAACCATCCCGCTCCCGGTCCGATGTGGCACTCCACGCACGCCACCCGCGAGTGCGGCGAATTCTGATAGGCCGCGTATTCCGGCGCCATCACTGTATGACAGGTCGTCCCGCAGAAGTTCGTAGAGTCCATGTACTCCACGCCACGGTAAGACGCGGTTGCAAGGATCAGCAGATTGGCCATAGTCGCCAATCCCACCCATTCGACTGTGCGCCGTACAACCGGCAAGCGCAGATCAATGGCGGGATATGTTCCTGGCAAATTGCCGGCCGCTCGCAGGCCCCGCCGCCGAATCCAAATTCCTACGGGAATCATCAGCAAACCGAGCACGAAGATCCCGGGAAGAATCAAATAGACCAGCAGACCAATGTAAGGATGTGGAGGCCCTGGAAGAAAAATGTCGTAAAACCAGAAGGCGATGGTTGTGAGTGCCGTGCTCGTGGTAATCACGGCACCCGCCACTGTCACCGAGTTTTGCCCGAGGAAGTAGATCGGCTGGGCCCAGTCGCGTATACGCTCCCGCAACGTCATTGGAACTTTTGTCCCTTCCATGTGCGGTGTAGACACACTTCACTCTCCATAGCCGATCATGCACTACGTTTTGGCAGCTAACCTGTCGGTATACAACTCGCGAAAATTACTTCTTCAGCGTTCGGATGTAAGCCACCAGACCTTTGACATCTTCCGGCTTAAGCGTTTTGTATGCGGGCATCTTGCCTTTACCATTGGTGATGACATCGGCAAGCTCGGCATCAGACTGCTTTTGAACGTCGGCAGATTGGAAATTGTGCGCGGTGATCTTGCTACCGTCGGCGCCGTGGCACATGGCGCACTTTGACTTATAGAGCGCGGACGCATCTTGCGCTTGAGCTGATAAGGAAATGCTTAGAACAACAGCCGCAATCGTTGCAATCATCAACAGCTTCAGATCCATTCTCTTCATCATTAAGCTCCAGTCGAATTTTGTCGCTACATCGGAACGAAGCATATTCAAATCTGTTGCAATATTGAACTGTTCATCGGAATGGGTTCTGTGATGCCGGTCACACCTGCATGTACTCTACTCCAGTACCGACGATCTTGTTCTGCAAACCCCTTGGGTGACAGTCGTCACCGAAAACTGTGATGCTAGTCACGGTGTTCCCCCGCATCTCAAGGGCATGATGGCCTCGAGGTAGGCTTATGTCTGCAGACAAGCGCAACCTTCTGGACGTCCTCAAGTTCGAGCTTGAGTTTCTCGAGCAAGGCGGGTACGGGCGATTACCCCGCGAAGCCTGGCGGCCTCGGCTCATTTTCGAAGACTCTCCCACCTGCATGAACTTCAACTCCAAGGTTCACGAGCCCTGTAGTGAATGCCTGCTCATGCAATTCGTCCCGCAAAGTGCACGCGCAGAACAAACTCCCTGTCTGCATATACCGCTTTCGATGCGTGGTGAAACCCTTGAAAACCTTTATCGCACGGGAACGCAACAGGAGATCGAGGCAGCCCTGGGCGCTTGGCTGCGAGCTACCATTCACCAACTTGAAGCGGAAGCAGCCAAGCCACAAGCGCCCGCGGTCGGTCCTCGTTAATCGGAGATCACACTTATCGTCGTCGAACTCAGCTGCGAAAACTCAGGGAGAGCTGCGCGCTTCTTCAACTTCCTTATCTGGCTCTTCTTACAATTCCCCCAGTCTATTTTCAAGTCGCTGTTCTCAACCTTTGGTAGGTAGGCATCTGAGTTCGCCATGCACCCGACTTTTGTCATAGACTTTCCTTCTGCTAGTTTTATTGGAGACGTCTCTGACTGGACTTTCAAAAATATCGCCCAGCTTGAAAAGGCGAGCCGCCCAGATTGAAGTATTGCTCATGGATGTCGACGGCACCATGACGGAGGGTGGCGTCACATTGCTCTCGCAACCGGATGGCTCTGCTTTAGAAATCAAGACTTTCGACGCGCATGATGGTCAAGGTCTCACCTTGGCGCACACGGCCGGACTACGCACCGGCTGCATCACCGGTCGCGAGAGCGCGGCTCTCCTTCGCCGCGCGCACGAAATGAAGATGGACTTCATATATATGAAGCAGCCGCTCAAGATGCCGGCCTACGAAGAAATCCTCGCAAAAGCCGGCGTCTCCGATTTGGCGGTCGCCTACGTGGGCGATGATCTGCCAGATATTCCCCTGATGCGCCGCGTTGGCCTGGCTGTGGCTGTCGGCGACGCTGTCGCCGAAGTGAAAAAAGCCGCACACTACACCACCAAAGCGGTCGCCGGGCACGGCGCTGTCCGGGAGGCGATTGAGCTCATTCTGAAATCAAAAGGTATTTGGGGAGACTTGATCGACAAAGCGCGGGCGTAGCTTCTGTGGCAAACAAGAAGCATCAACGACAGAGAGCGGCACCTCCGGCAATCCCCGCATCTGCTCCATAATGCGCTGGGAGCAGCGGAACTTCATGACAATGCGAATTCACGCACCAGTTCGGCATGCGATCCCGTATTTCGCCGAAGAATGGCCGCATCATTGCCCCGGCTCCTCCACCGATGATCATGACGTCGGGCTCAAGTAAGTCGACGATGTTTCCCAGCCACACCGTCAAAAGCAGAGCGGTCTCCTGCAGAACTTCTTTGGCGACCGAATCCCCGGCAAGGTAAGCCTTACCAACCATCTCACTTGTGATCCGAACTGGATCGCCGCCTGCTAAATCCAGCATGCTGGACGCACGCCCGTCTTTGCTGATTTTCTCGGACGCCCTGCGCGCAATCGCGGGGCCTGAAGCTAACACTTCAATGCATCCCAACTTTCCGCAACCGCAACGCGGACCTCGGTAGTCGATCGTGTTGTGTCCACCTTCTGCCGCTGCTCCGGTTCGGCCATGGTAAATGCGGCCATCGAATACGATGCCGGTCCCAATTCCGGTCCCGATCGTAGCGCAGAAAACGTTGCGAAACCCGCGTCCAGCGCCCCAAAGAGCTTCCGCCAGTGCGGCTGCATTGCCATCATTGTCGACTCGCACGGGTAAGCCACAGATTTTTTCGACTTCGGCAGCCAGCGGAAAATTTCGCCAACCCGGTAGATTCGGTGGATTGATGACCACGCCTGTTCTTGGATCCAGCGGTCCCGGTGCGCAGATACCGATTCCCGAAATTTTCTCGGCGGGGGTCTTGCTTGCGCAGCGCACGGAATTAATCGTCGCAATCACCGCGGCTAATCCGCCTGCCGCGTCATGTGCCGCCATTGGTGTTCGCATCTGGTGGGTGATTTCTCCAGCTGCGTTCACCAGACCCGCGGCTACTTTTGTTCCCCCAATATCCACGCCAATGAGGTGTCCGCCCACTGACATTTCCGTCATTCCATCCACCGAGCCCTGACCGCGCCATGACACTCGCGCAGTGAGCATCCTGTCTTTAGGTTTGATCGCTTCATTCCGTTCGCTAGCATGGAGGAAGGTTCACGCTGCGCCAAATGGTAAACTACTTTCACAAGGATGGGCGCGTAGCTCAGTTGGTAGAGCAATGCCCTTTTAAGGCATGGGTCGCAGGTTCGAATCCTGCCGCGCTCACCAGTCCTTCCCATTCACTCTAGCACTCTGCGCCAGTAGAGCGAATACCTTGTTTTCCGTTGTGATCTAGCTCACAGACGCACGCGAGCGGCAGCCTTACAGTCATAGCGGAATCAGGTCATTCTCCGTCGAAGGACTTAACCCATGGTGACTACCGTTTCACCCACGAGTACTCGGGTTCTGAATTCTCGCCTGGCGCACAAAATCATGACCGCCGAAGAAGCCGCAGCTCTCATCAACTCCGGCGACCAGATTGGTATGAGCGGCTTCACCGGATCGGGCTATCCGAAGGTTGTTCCCATCGAGCTTGCGCACCGCATTGCGGATGCTCATTTCCACGGACAGAAATTCCAGGTCAGCGTCTTCACTGGCGCTTCTACCGGTCCCGAGCTCGATGGCGCTCTCGCGCTAGCTGGAGGAATTCACCTCCGTCTGCCCTACCAATCGGATCCAGAAACCCGAAAGCGCATTAACGCGGGAGAGATGGATTACATGGATATCCATCTTAGCCACGTTGCTCAGTTCGTCGAGTATGGATTCCTCGGCAAACTTAATGTTGCGCTCATAGAAGTCACCGCCGTCCTGGAGGATGGCCGGCTCATCCCAAGCTCTTCCATTGGAAACAACAAAACATGGATCGACCAAGCCGATCGGGTGATCCTGGAAGTCAACTCCTGGCAGCCCGCCGCCCTCGAGGGCATGCACGACATCTACTACGGTTTGGAGCCTCCACCAAATCGCGGCCCAATCCCGCTGGTGCGCCCCGGGCAGCGCATTGGCACGCCCTATCTCGAAGTTCCTGCGGAAAAAGTGGTGGCCATCGTCCTCACCGATTCCCCCGATCGCAATAGCGCCTTCAAAGCGCCCGATCAAGCTTCCAAACTAATCGCCGGACACATCCTGGAATTTCTCACCTGGGAAGTGCAGAAAGGCCGCATGCCGGCCAACTTACTGCCCTTGCAATCCGGCGTCGGTAACATCGCCAACGCGGTGCTCTTCGGTCTGGAAGAAGGAAAATTTGAAGGGCTCACCTCCTACACGGAAGTGATTCAAGACGGCATGATTCGCCTACTGAAGTCCGGCAAGGTCACTTCTGCCTCCGCAACCGCATTTTCCCTCAGTCCTGACATGCTGACGGAAGTGAACGCTGATATGGCCAGCTACCGCAGCCGCATCGTGCTCCGCTCGCAAGAAATCTCCAACCATCCCGAGATCATCCGGCGCCTCGGCGTTATCGCCATGAACGGCATGATCGAAGCAGACATTTACGGTAACGTGAATTCCACCCACGTCATGGGATCCCGCATACAGAACGGTATCGGCGGATCCGGCGACTTCGCACGCAATGGGTATGTCTCGATCTTCATGGCACCATCCACGGCTCAGCACGGAACCATCTCCACCATCGTGCCCATGGTCTCGCATGTCGATCACACCGAGCACGATGTGCAGGTGATCGTCACCGAGCACGGGCTCGCAGATCTGCGCGGCCTTTCGCCCCGCCAGCGCGCACACCTGATCATCGAGAAGTGCGCCAACCCGGACTACAAAGCGGTGTTACTCGACTACTTGAATCGATCCGAGCGGCTTTCTTATGGCAAACATACGCCGCACCTTCTCGGCGAGTCGCTAGGCTGGCATAACCGCTATCTGCGGTGCGGGAAGATGCTTCTCGAAGGAAGAGAACTAAGCAGTACGAGACTAACTAAGTTACAAGAAGAAACTCTACTGGGATTTCTTAGTTGCGATCATGCAGTCGATCTATGTCGGCGTTCGTAAACGTCCGCGTAGCATGCCGCCTGTGCGCTCTGCCAGATTGCGCCGCCTCTGCTAGATTGACTCCGTAACCGCGCTCGCGTAATTCTTTTACCGTAGTCACCTGATCTACGCCGCTATCCAAAATGCTGGCCGGGAGTTCACTCGGCGAAAAGCCTTCTGCGAAGCTGACTTCAACCACGTTGACGGGATTCGTACCGTAATAGATGGGGAGGAGATCGACCTCTGGCAAGGCCACAGCCGAAGGTGGCAATACGGTCTGGTTGTCCGCTCCTGCAATCAAGACCCCCGTAGCATTGTCGGCGCCCACTTCGAGCGGTGGTCCGGCCAATGACATGGACGGCGTCGCGATGGATCGCGCAAACATCGGCGAGCCAGTCATCAAGTATTGAGGGCCATTCGAAAAATTCGTGTCCTGCCCAAATGCCGTCCCTAAGGACATCAGCACAATCGCTACAGCTAAGAAATAAGCCCGCATAAGCCCTCCCTTACGGCGCGCGAAAAGGATTATGAAGTAGCCGGTGTGTCCAACGCCAGAGTCATAGGGCTCTATTCGCTGTGCGTTTCGGGCTCGGCGGAAGGAAGCGCAGGAGTCAGTCGCCCCGAGCGCAGCAAGTAAAGCATGTAAAGCACGATCAGCACATTTCCGACAAACAATACTGAGCGAAGCCACGTTACTCCCCGAAAAAGTTCCCGAATCTCTAGCGGAATAAGCAAGGTCCCGGAACCGAAGGCAACCCACTCCGCCCACGTACGCTGCTGCCAAAGCCCATAAGCCTCCGCGAAGCGAAGTGCCGAATAAACCACGGCAATCTGTGCGGCGGCCCACAGGCGTGTGTCCGTGATGTCGTCAGCAAAATCCAGGAAGAGCTGCGCCACGTGCCGGTCGGTGTTGATGTGCAATAGAGCCAACAAGCTTTCCGCCATCACCCAGGCGTCCTTGTGCACTAGCAGCAGAGCGCATAGGCCGATCAGTAGAACGAAAATTCCTTTGAGGAACTCAAAGGTTGCAACCAGCCGCAGGATACGCCGTTGCGCGGGGCGGAGACGGGGGTTCTTTACAGGGTGAGACATGCAGCGGCGTCTTGATTCTCAGAATATCACTCTTCAGTTTACGCTTTTCTCCCCTTACGTCCGTAACTGGAGAGGAATTTAGCCTCATGTAACCATCTTGAAACAAGTATGAGGGTCACTATGATCAAACTCGCGTCTCTTCTAATGCTGTCGACCGTCGCCACGCTTTCCTGGTCACAAACTGCGCCTCCGCAAACGGCTCGTCAGGCTCTATTGGAGATGTTTTTCAGCAAGACACCGGGAACTCTCATGAAGCATCTGCCGTCAGCCACTCTCACGGCCTTAGACAATGCTGGTGCGCTGAAGACCATGCAACAGTATTCCGCGCTGGCCGGCCAACTTCACAACACCGGAAGTCAGCTCGAAACTTTGGAGACCGGACCTGTGCTGCTCTCGACATTCGATGCCAAAACCGAACAGAAAGTTGAGATCACTGTCGAGAGCGACACGCTGCAAGGCGATGAGGACAACATCGAGCTCTCGTTTCGAACCTACAAACAAAAATTCCTTCAGAAGACCCCGTTCATGCCGCGCATCACCTTTGCGATGAAGATGGAGAGCGGTGTATGGACACTCAACACGATTCTCGTCAGCGTGCGTATTCCTCTCGCCGATCCGGATTTCCTAAAAAGCATGACTGACGGAATCAAGGCTCGCGCCGCCGCAGCTGCAATCCAGGCCCAGCCCGTACAGTCGCTCACAAACTCGGGCTCGGACTCCGCAATAATCGGAGCAATGCGGACAATCCTAGCCGCAGAAAATACCTACAGCAGCGCCTACCGCAACGTCGGATACACCTGCACACTTTCGGATTTGGATGGTTTTGGAGCCGGGGAAGCCAACGAACATCAGGCTATGCTCATCCCCAGCGGTTTGGCAGGCGGAAAGAAATTTGGCTACATCTTTGCAGTCTCAGGATGCGCTGGCACACCCTCCACCAGCTTCCATCTTACGGCCTCGCCTGCAGGCAACGTCTTCGGTCGGCGCGCTTTTTGTACCGATCGATCCGGAGTTATTCGCTATTCAGCCGACGGCAATCCTGCAACTTGCCTAGCGAGTGGTATGCCCGTGCAGTAATGTTTTTAGGATTTGCGCGACCGCACCGCCGCGCGAAGCTCGTTCACAATCTCTCGCGACGCCCGGATCGCCTCGGCATGTTGGTCCACATTGAATGAGATCGCTCCCACGCGAGCGTGTCCGCCTCCGCCATAGCGCTCGCAAATTTTCGCCAGATTGACCACCGGTTCATCCGGCGCCCAAGGGTTTGATCCCACCGACACCTTTACCCGAAAACTACTCTTGCTCAGGCCTACGCTGTAAATCGATTCTGGATGCAAATAGTAAGGAACAAACTTGTTGTAACCTTCCAGTTCCTGGTCCGTGATATCGAAAAAAATTGTCCCATCCGTGCACTCGGCGCGTTGTCTGAGTATCTCGATTGAAATTTCATGCCGCTTCAAAAGCGGCGGTAACAGCGGCGCCACGAACGGTTCCTTCAGGATGTCCGCCAAAGACTTTGTCGCCAGCAGCGGAATCAAATTCGGCACGAAGCCTTGGTCCGGTGCGGACTCGATGACCATCGTCAGCTTCATTGCTGGTTCTTGCATCTCAACCGCTGTCTTGGCATCGGAATAGAGCGCACCATCAATCACATCGGTCCAATGGACCAGATCGGCCAGTGGCTCGGGATCAAACCCAAAACGCTGCTGCCCAATCATGGCGATAAAGCTGGTGCACGACTTAAACGCCGGATCATAGAATTTTCGATTGCTCTGGTCCCGCTCAAAATGCGCGGCATCCGCCGCCGAGAGAAACGCGCTCTCATGATGGTCAAACCACCACACGATCTTGGGTGAACTTGAGTACTTGAAGTCGACGATTGCGTTCTCGTCGCCATCGAAATGAGATTCGTCAAAAAGCGCTCCTGCTCGATGCAGCAGGCCGGAGAACTCAAACTCGACATCGCTGCGGATACGCTCGCGATAAAAACGGGAGAATAGCGCCGCGGACGACGCCCCGTCGAAACACTTGTCGTGGTAGAAAACCTTGACTCTCAATCCATCTCCCCAGTGGCGCGAATTTTCGCCGCCATTCCATGTGCCCCAGAACTTGGCTGCGAAGTAAAAGCTAATAGGAATGACAGCTTAGAGAAGGAAAGTCAAGCGCGGAAGTACAGGGAACGTCGAGGTCTGCGACGCGGCGCGAGTCGAAATATTATTTGAATCCCCGCTGTCAATACGCGGCCGGCGGCTAGCCCGCCTGTTTTTCAGCTAAATCGCCAATGACCGGAAGTTTGTACATCTCTCCCTTGTTAGCCTTCAGCAGCAAGATTAGCCAGACGATAAAACCGCCCAGTCCCACCAGCGGCCACATCAAAATGGTAAAAAAACCGAGGAAAGGCACATGCGCCACAATATGCAAGCCAAACCAGAGAATCCACCAGGCTATATTGAAGAAGATGCATTGCCACGCATGAAATCGAACGAATCGGCTCCGGTTGTACGGCTCCAACACCAGAAAAATGATCGCCGGGATAATGGTCACATAAGCCAGCATTCCCGCCACATTGTCGGCGAGCCCTGAGCCCGTGCTTGCCGGAACAGTCGCTATAGGACGCGCACTGCAGGCCGGGCAAATCGTCGCGCCTTCAGGAATTTGAGCTCCACACGTGCTGCAGAATGCCATGGCGTATTTCCACTCTTTCTGGCCTTAGCCGTTCTCAACCAACGACGCCGGAAAAGTACCAGAAAGCGTCCCAGGATGCAAATTCATGAAGTAGATGCAGCAGAAAAGAATTTCGCGAATCCAACACAGGCAGGATCATCGTTCCGCCAATTCGCCGATCCAAGGCAGTTTAAAACTCTCTCCCAGCAATGCCTTGACAATCAATAGGCCCCACGTCACTACAGCCGCCAGGATTATGAGCGTGGAAAGCAGCAACATGGCGAGCATCGGAATGATCCCCAGAACCGATCCTACGACCCACATCGCAAGTCCAAGCACGAAAAGCGACAACCAGAGGCCAAAACACTGCAAGGAATGAAAGCGGATGAAGCGATCGCTTTTGTAGGGCTCCACTAGAAGAAAAATGATCGCTGGAACAATCGTGCAATAGGCAAGTGCGCCGGCAGCTTTTCGAGGAAGCCCCCCAATTTTGCCCTGTGCGCGCTCTACCGTGTGCGGCTCTTCCCCGCACTCAAGGCACACCTCAGACTTCTCAGGAACCGTCGCGCCGCATTGAGGACAAGAAACCGGCATCATGTAAGCCTAAACCCGTCGCACCTTACCATACACGGCGTCTCAGAGTAATCGGGCATTCCTAGCATACAAGAAGGAAAAGTTAGATATAATTCTCGCACTCAACGAATGGATTTCGATCAGCTCATTACATTTCTTGAAGTCGCCCGGCAACGTAGCTTCTCTCGCGCCGGTGAAAAAGTTTTTCGTTCTCAATCCGCGGTCAGCGCGCAGATTCGTCAACTCGAACAGGAGTACGGCGATCGGCTGCTCGACCGGTCCGGCAAAACCGTCAAGCTCACTCCCGCTGGACAGATTTTTTATGAATATGCTCTTCGCCTGAAGAGCCTCCGCGATGAATCCCTGGTTGCGGTTGCCGATCATGGTCAAACACCGCGCGGCACCCTGATGGTGGGCGCCAATGAAGCCACCTGCCTGTATGTGTTGCCCGAGGTCTTCGGTGAATACTGCCGCCATTATCCCGATGTACAGATCAGCATCTACCGTAATTTCACCTACAAGATTGTTGAGAAACTGGAGAACGGGTCTCTCGATGTTGGCGTGCTTAGCCTGCCCGTTCAATCGCCTAGCCTGAAGCTTCAACCTATCTTCCGGGATCGATTGATGCTTATGGTGAGCCCGAAAAATCCTCTCGCCAAATTGAAGTCGGCGCCCGTAAGCGAAGTGGTGAAATATCCCTTGCTGCTTCCGAAGACCGGTCACACCCGCAGGCTGCTGGACAAGTTGTTCCGCGATTATAGCCACGAACTCAAGGTCAGGATGGAATTACCCAGCATCGGAATGATCAAGAGTTTCGTCGCTGCGGATCTCGGGATCTCTCTGATCAGCGCGTCTTTTGCTCGCGACGAAGTCGCAGCCGGGCGTGTCAAGCTGATTGAACTTGAAGGCGCTGAACTATGGCGAGAGTTGGGTCTAGCCTATCGCCGCGACCGCACTTTATCTGTCGCAGCCAAAGCCTTCATTACTGTCTCGCGCCAACTCGCTACAAACCTCAAGAAACCAGACGCTCCGGCGACCCCTGGCCGCTAAGCGGCCTTGTGTTCGTGAGCTGTAACACTTTGTACAACGGTGGCAGGTAGTTGCAGGATCCGAATCGTCGAATCTTTCTTTGTTTTCACGCGAACCGCGATTCCGTCACCCTCTGGAAACGGATCGGAAACCACTTCAAACTCCTCTCCGTAGAGCCGAACGCTTCCTGAGACCCCGTAGCCGAGGTGTTTAACACGAGCGCAGATTTCCGAAACCGAAGAAATTTCAAGAATGCGAGTATCCATAATAGCTCTATTGTAGACTTCGGATGCGGTGCGTGCCATCTGTCTTAAGCACGGTATCGCACAAACCAGAGTCTCAGTTTGCCGGATTACTCCTTCAGGAATAAACTCGGACTTCTCCCATCCGCGAAAGGTGGCGAGCTTGGCCAATAGTGAAGTCGAAAAAGCTGGATACAATCGCTTTCTGCTGCTCGTAGCCGGTTTTGGCGGCTTGCTCTATGGCGTGGATGTCGGCATCATAGCCGGCGCATTGCCCTACCTCGAAGCCACTTCTCGCCTGAATGCGGGCCAGCTATCCATCGTAGTTGCAGCGGTACTGCTGGGCAGCGTGATATCCACTTTATTCGCCGGAACTCTCGCCGATTGGATCGGACGCAAGTTCCTGATGACCCTAAGTGGCGTGCTATTCGTCGTTAGCATTCCCGTGATTGCGCTTTCGCACGGCTACGAACCGCTGGTGCTTGGTCGTCTTCTTCAAGGCATCAGCGCGGGCTTGATCGGGGTAGTCGTTCCCCTTTATTTGGCCGAATGTCTTTCCGCCTCCAATCGGGGGCGCGGCACAGGCGTTTTTCAGTGGCTTCTCACCCTCGGCATCGTTGCCGCTGCGGTGGTTGGCATGTTTTTCAGCATTCGGGTCGACGAGGTCGCCAAATTGGCCGATCCCGCGCGACTGTTCGCCTTCAAGGACACTGCGTGGCGCAGCATCTTCTGGGTCTCGCTGCCTCCCGGCATCCTGTTTGTGATCGGCAGCCTTATGGTAGCGGAGTCCCCGCGCTGGCTCTATCGCCGGGGCAAACGCGATGCGGCGCTTTCCGCTCTTCTTCGTTCTCGCAGCCAGCAGCAAGCCAGCCTGGAACTCGCGGAGATGGAGCAGGCCGCCGCCGCGGAAAAAGCTCAATCCGCAACCGGTACAAGCGTCAAGGAATCGCTTCTTCGCCGAAAGTATGTGATCCCGTTTGTGCTCGCCTGTGTAATTCTCGCCTGCAACCAGGCCACCGGCGTGAACTCCATCATTGGGTACAACGCCAACATCCTTCTGCAGAGCGGGCTCTCGGATGTTCAGGCTCACTGGGGCTACGTGCTTTTTACCGTGATAAATTTCCTGATGACGATCGGCGGCATCGTACTGGTCGATCGTAAAGGACGAAAATTCCTCTTAGCTCTGGGTAGCGCCGGCATCATCGTCTCGTTGCTTTGTACCGCCGCTCTCTTCCAACGTACGGAAAAATTGCGGGTCGATTCTCGAAGCGCCGTGCAGTCAATGGTAAGCGCCGACCAAAAGCTATCTCTTCTGTATGACAATGAAACTGCTGCCCGCCTTCTTGCTTCCAGCGGCGATACTGGCCGCGGGCTAGACTCCCGGCCGACCTCCCTGATCATCATCTATTCCTGTGGAGATTTCCGCGCCGCGACCAAAGTCGTGCGCTCCGACGATTTGGCTACCAAGCCGATCGAGATTACCCGCGAGAATTGCCTGCCCTCCAACAAAGTCGTCGCTTTCTTCTCGAATCCGTTCAGCAATCTCGCGGCCTCCCGCGAAGCTCCCTTGAAAATTGACAATGCTCTCATCAGCCCCGTGCCGAGCACCCACAACGGGTGGATGGTAGCCATTACTCTTTTCGTATTCATGGCTTTTTACGCGATCGGTCCTGGGGTTTGTGTATGGCTTGCTCTTTCCGAGCTAATGCCGACTCGCATTCGCTCGAATGGCATGAGCATCGCGCTGCTGATCAACCAGGCGGTCTCCACGGGAATCGCGGCGACTTTTCTCCCGACGGTCGGCAAGTACGGGTACTCGGCCATGTTTTTCGCCTTCGCGGCATGCACCGTCATCTATTTCCTGACCGCCGCTTTCTTTTTGCCGGAAACCAAAGGTAAGACGCTAGAAGAAATCGAAGCTCACTTTGAAGGAATCGAGCCGAAACTAGATCCGGCCATCAGGTAGTTTTAAGATCTGGCGAGGACCGCTTGAGCCCCCGAAAAACCCAGCCCAACTCTTGCTCAGCCCTCCTACACTCTCGTGTGGGGCGGATGGCACGAGGGTGCCATTTACCGAATCTATCCCCTATTTTATGCTCCTAGTTGAGCAGCACTTGGGGGAGGGCTGATCAACATACGTCCCGTGACTCAAATGAGTCTGGGGCGTTTTGTTTTGCTCCAAACATGCCTCAGAGCATGTTTCCCATCCAATCTTCCGTAACCACCCTACCACTCTGGTGCTATTTACCAATCCGGGTGCTCGGTCTTACTCTTGTACTCGAGCAGCACTTGGGGGAGGGCTGATCAACATACGTCCCACGACTCAAACTGAGTCTGGGGCGTTTTGTTTTGCGCCCGGTTTTCGCGGCCGGATTGACAAGCGCCCCGTCGCTCCCTGACCATCGCTTAGAAAACCTGAAATTGGCATCTCAAATTCTATGAACCAGCGGCTCTCGACCCTCGCTGCCCGTCTTCTTATTATTGCCAGCACCTTACTCGCACATTTTGCGTTAGCTGACGCTCAACGGGGAACTCTGGTTCACCAAGAAACCATTCGGGTCAGCCCTAGCGCGGACTCAGCCCGGGTTGGCGAAGCCAATCGTGGAAACGAACTTATCATCATCGACGTCAGCCGCGATTGGGTGCATGTCGAAGCCATTCTGCGCGCACCCAGCAACGAAGAGGGCGCGACTGAAGACGAGCAGGAAGGCAAGGCCATTACGGGGTGGGTTTCAGGCCGCTCCGTCGTCCAGAGCACCACACAGGATGGTGACAAGATTATCTTCGGCGAAGCTGCCGACTCCGAAGATCAGGCCAGCCGCCGCCGCGGCCGCCGCGACGCTGCTCAGGACGCCATGCGCCTCTACTATCGCGTCTACGACCTGATGCCCGCTTCACCTCTTGCCCCCGAGGCGCTTTACCGGGCCGCCGATATCCGCTGGCAAGTCGAACGCTCCGACATCATGAGCCGCCCGTCCGCTCGGGAACGCGAATCCTACATGCGCGGCCAGATGAAAGAAGACTGGATGAAGCTGATCATAAAAAAATATCCAACAACAAAATGGTCAGACCTTGCAGCCTTTCGGCTGCTGGAAAATAAACTATGCGGCGATTGGGAAGGCCTATCCAAGTGCCCGGACAAGGAAGCCGATATCTACGAGAATTACGCCAAGGATCATCCGCAATCGCCTGCCGCCGCCGAAGCCCTGTATAACGCAGCTTCGCGCCGCGCCGCTCTCATCGAGATTTACAAGAACGAACCGAATCAGAAAAAATCCGCCGAATCCAAAGATCGGGCTCTCGCGCTGGCACAGAAACTCATCAGTCAATATGGACAGAGCGACTGGGCCTACCGCGCCCAGCGCCTCGTCTTCTACGTCCAGCAAGGCATTGCCACCTACGGAAATGCGAGTGATTGATTAGTAGCGTTTCGAACGACGATTTAACTCCGTATTCTTAAGCGCTATCCTGGCGTTAACGCCCGGGAAAACTTTTTCTGCGATACTGTTGCCTACTTTCGGAGGAAGATTGAACGATTACTTGCTTTCCTTGATACTCGGAATCGTCGAGGGCTTGACCGAATTCCTGCCGGTCAGCTCCACCGCACATCTTCGAATCACTGAGGCACTTCTGCATATCAGCCTTTCCGACGGTTATTGGAAGATGTATACCATCGTCATCCAGTTAGGCGCGATCCTGTGCTTGCCCGTGTATTTCCGCGCGCGCATCGCTAAGTTTTTATCCACCTTCCCCCGCGGTGAACGCGGCGACCGCAACGCACTCACCCACCCTCTCGGTCTTACGGTGGTAGCTTTCGTCGTCACCGCTATTCCTGCTTTTCTCTTGACCAAAGTCATTGGCAAGCATCTCGAAAGCCTTACCATCATGGGTACCGCGTTGCTCGTTGGCGGAATCGTCATGTGGATCGTCGATGCCATGAATGCGAGTTCTGAGGCGGCCGGTCCTTCCGCCGGCGGAGGACGCATCCACACATGGAAGATGGAAAATATGTCGCTGGCGCAGGCCGTGTGGATTGGCGCCTGTCAGATCCTCTCGGCCGTGTTTCCTGGAACGTCGCGTTCCATGTCCACGATCGCCGCCGGGCAACTCGCCGGAATGTCGCGAGCTTCGGCGCTGGAGTTTTCCTTCTTTCTTTCCATCCCGACCATGGTCGTCGCCACTTGCTACGATCTGCTGAAATCCCTTCGCGGCAAGGGCGCGAACCCCATCGGCGTATCCCAAATTGACACCCACGGTTGGATCGTCCTCGCCATCGGCTTCGTGGTCTCGTTCATCGTCGCCTATGCATCCGTTGCCTGGTTCATGGCCTACGTACGCAAGCGCGGCTTCGCCCCTTTTGCTATCTACCGCATCATCGTCGGAGCGCTGGTACTCGCGTTTGCCTCACGGTTGGCGGGGTAGTTTCTGCCACAACATGTTTGAGGCGGGAAGCCATCTGTACACTCCCATTCAATTCGGCCATTGCCGCCGCCAGAGCTTCTTGGCATAATGATAAGGCTCTGGCCGATTTGCGCCACAGGACAGTAAGTCCCGTGTGATAAACGGCCCACATGCGTTTTCTGACAGGCATCTTTGTCCCCACGGGCAACCGGCGGCTGAATGAGCTGATCGGTTTTCTGCTGTGCGTCTCTGCGCTCCTCCTTTTCCTCGCCTTGGCGTCCTATTCGCCGCTGGATCCTTCCCTCAATAGTGCCTCCGTTCTTACCGGAGCGCGCGCCGCCCGCAACTGGATTGGAGTGGTCGGAGCTCTTATCTCAGATCTGACCCTGCAGTTTTTCGGCATCGGGGCGTTCCTGCTCCCGATCTTTCCCTTCATGCTTGGCATTCGCTGGTTTGCCTCCCGCAAGATTCAATCGCCAGTCGCCAAGAGCCTGGGAGGAATTTGGCTGGTGATGTTCGTGCCAGCGCTGCTGGCTCTGCTGCCAGGCAATATGCGCTGGTTGAACGTCATGCCGATCGAAGGTCTGCTTGGCCGAGTCGTCGGCGACGTGCTGATCCATTACCTCAATCTTGCGGGGGCGTACATTGTTTGCGCCAGTGTGCTCGCCGTCGCCCTTTATCTTTCTACCGCGTTTTCTTTTTCCAGCATTCAGCTTTGGGTTCCAACCCGCTTTGCCTTCGTTACCGCCCTTTGGAATCGCTACCAGGATTGGCAGGAAGAGCGCGCCAAAAAGCGTCAGCAGAAGGAACTGGACAAGCGTCGAGTCTCCAAGCCGCAGGTGAAGACGCAACTGATCCAGTCTCGACAGGCGGGTGCAGAGCCCACCGTGCAAGCGCGAGTTGCGCCGGAACCCCGACGGACGGGCATCGAGCGCATGCTCGATCCGGATCCAACCGAATTGCAGACGAGTTCACCTGCGACGACGGGCGGAATACAGCCTGAGTCCATGCCCGCTCCGGTCGATGTTGAAGTGACTCAGCGCGCCGATAGCGATCACAAACCCAAGACGACCATGCCGAAGATCGCCGCCGGCGGGTACAAGTTGCCTTCCAGCAGCCTGCTGCAACGGCCCGACGAGCAACAGGTGGTCGATGCCGACGAACTCAAACTGCTCGCCCAGGTCCTTACCGAGAAGTATGCCGAGTTTGACGTCCACGGCCAGATCACGCAGATCAATCCCGGCCCCGTGGTCACCACTTTCGAGTTCAAGCCCGACGCAGGAATCAAGTACAGCCGCATTACGAATCTCACCGACGATCTTTGCCTGGCATTGAAAGCCGAAAGCATTCTGATCGAGCGCATGGCCGGGAAATCGACGGTCGGCATTCAAGTGCCGAACCGCCAGCGCGAGATAATCTGGCTGCGCGAGAACATCGAGTCTCAGGAATTCATGGGCACAAAGTCAAAGCTCACCATGGCCCTGGGCAAGGACATCAATGGACGCATCGTCACAGCCGACCTGAACGGCATGCCCCACCTTCTCATCGCGGGGTCGACCGGTTCCGGCAAGAGCGTGGCCATTAATGCGTTCATCATGTCAATTTTGTACAAGGCTACGCCGGATCAGGTTCGCCTGATTCTGGTGGACCCGAAGCGCCTGGAGTTAGGCAATTACGAAGGCGTTCCGCATCTTTACACCCCCATCATTACGGAGCCGAAGCTGGCAGCGAACGCTCTGCGAAACGCGGTCCGTGAGATGGAACGCCGGCTTGAAACTGCTGGCCGCAAAAGGCGTCAGAAATATCGACCAGTACAATCGCCTCTTCGAGAGCGCCACACCCAGCCTGTTCGAAGAAGATTCTGACGACAAACCGATCCCCTATATTGTCATCATCATCGATGAATTAGCGGATTTGATGATGCTTGATTCCTCCAACGTGGAGGAGTCGATCACGCGCTTGGCCCAGATGGCGCGAGCGGTAGGCATCCACCTCGTACTCGCTACACAGCGCCCATCGGTTGACGTAATCACCGGCTTAATCAAAGCGAACTTCCCTGCTCGCATCTCCTTCCGTGTGGCCACCAAAGTGGACTCTCGCACCATCCTTGACGCGAACGGCGCAGAAGCACTGTTGGGTAAGGGCGACATGCTTTACCTGCCTTCGGGATCGGCCCGTGTCCATCGCCTGCACGCACCGCTGGTTACGGAAAAAGAGATTGCCGCCGTCGTCGAATTCTGGAAGCAGCAAGGTTCGGCGGAATATCAACAGCAATTCCTGGAAGCTCCGAAGGAAGAGCGCGAAGGCGGCAGCGCATCAGGCATTGGCGAGGGATCGGAAGGAGGTGGAGAAGACGATCCTCTGTTCCAGGATGCAGTGAAACTGGTAATCGAATTTGGAAAAGCCTCTACTTCCCTTTTGCAGCGCCGGCTTCGAATCGGTTACGGCCGCGCCGCGCACCTGATCGATCTCATGGAGCAAGACGGTATCGTAGGCGCGGCTGACGGCCCCAAGCCCCGGGAAGTATTGAAGCGCCCCGATTGGATTTCTGAGATCGAAGAGACCATGCGCTAGATCGCACATACCGCGACCGTGCCATGCCGAAACGCAATCTACGTGTAACCAAGTGGCTGGGAACTACCCCAGCCGTCGCGGTATGCACTGCCTGCAATCGCGAATTCAGAGTTCCTCTCGAGGTGTTGAAACGCGTCGGCGGCGCGGTGGAGCAACTCAAATCGCAATTCGCCGGACACAAGTGCGAATCGGATCCTCCAGCCCAGGAAAGCTAAGGTTTTGCTTCCGATCGCAACCCGCGAACCGCCACAGTCCCAAGCGCAAGTGCAGCCAGAACCATCGCCGCCCACAGAATTGCTTTATGTCGATCGGACCACGGCCGATCATCGGGACGGCCCATATACTCCGGATTATGGTCGCCCGGCTTCAGTTGCGCTACAACCGGCGAAGGATCCAGATGGAAGAATCGCGCATAGTCGTAAACCGGAACCGACAACTTTTCATCGCCGTAATACAGCTTCAAAGCCGTCTTCCCCTGCGGTTCAAAGTAAACGCGGCGCTCGATCGCTTGCGGCTGGGCCGAAAGGATCGTTAGCGGCGGATTGTCCTCATTGTCCACGGAAATAATGATGCGAGGGAAGCTACCGGCAATATCGATCGCTAGATCCTCTGAGGTCACCAGCGTGCCCGCGCGGTTTACCCGCACTCGGCTGATCTCACCGGCCGATTCCTGAACGGCGCTTGTATTTTCCACCGTCACTCTGCGGCGAAAATTCACTTGATCCGGCGCAATTTGAAACACAAGGCGGTTCAATGGGACCTTAGCGGGCAGGTCGCAAACAATTACAGTCTTTCGCTGCTTCTGCTGCGCAGGCGCACAGGAACCAACCTTGGTCCAGGACGCCGCCTGCTCAACTAGATTAAAAATTGCTGCACCCTTAACTTGCGCCGGAAGAATTCCTGGTGAAAGCTTGACGTGCATATAGCGAAAACTTGAAGGAGGCAGTTTCAACACAAAGTTGGAGCCAAGCTTTTCGCTGGTAAAGTCATACAGAGTTGAGGGTGGGAGGTCAGTAGAAGGTGACTGGGCGAGCCCATTCGAACCCATCACCGCAGCTGTGACGACGAAGTCTTTCGCATCAATCCGCAGTCGAACTCGGTCATAAGCGGCCAAGCCCTCCGCGTCCACGTCGAACTCCGTGTGGCCGGAGACCCTGCCAAGATTGAGTATCTTAGCTTCCACTTCCTCTGAAGAAGTTCCGGCGCGCTGTTCGGAGAGCGAATACTGCACGGGAACATCGCCGTCGTAAAGCCGCAAGTCAGCGAGGTCAGGACGGGAGTGATTCCATAATTCTTCATCGACGATGAAATAGTTTTGCCTGTCCGGCTGTTCCACCCGAATCTCGCGGACGTTACTAAAATAAGAAATAGACTGCTGCGGAGGTTCGATAGCAGCAAGTGCCAGGAACAATAAGAACAGTGCAGTCGTCTTCATGCCTTGGCCGGGTTGGGCTCCCTGCTTTGCGTTTTCTTTCGTGCGCTGAGCTGAAGCAAATCTCGTTGGTAGACGAACGAAATCGCCAGCAGCATCATGCCGAGAACAATAAAGCTAAGGATGCGGTAGCCGCGATCAAGCTGCCAAACATCGTAAACAAAAACCTTCACGATGGTAGCCGCAATGAGCAACAGCGCCTGCCACCGAACAAAAGCCGCGCGGCGCAGAAAGCCAACCACCATCAGCATCGCTCCATAGGCCATCCCCAGGGCTGAGTAGGTGAAGTCCCGAGAGATTCGAATGCGCGCCCACTCCTCCTGATACGCAGCAGTCCACCGTCCGTGCGGTGGCTTGATCGTCGTGATCTGCCGGTCATAGTAATCGGAAACCTCATGACTGAGGGCAATCAGGGTAAGCAAGTTCAGAGCGACAACTGCCAGCGCGGCAACGGTGCGAGCGGTCTCGTCGGTACGGCGGGATGCGTACCACGCAACGGCCCCAAGTACGCCCACGGCCACCATATAGGTCGCCATACGGACGTTGAAGATGAGCTGCGCCGTCTGGAAATTGTCGATCATCAACAAGCGCACCACACCCAGGGCGAGCGCACCCAGCGCAAAAATGTTTAAGAACTCAGACTCGACTCGATCCGCCACCCAAAGAAGAATGCCCGCCTCTACGAACCAGCCGATTGTGATCCAATGCGCATCCAGCCGGATCGGAATCGCTACCGTGATGAAGCCAAGCGCAACCGCCAGATGCAGAAAGTGTAGAGTCCTCGTGGCGCCAGGAGTGACTTTTCCAGATTGAACCTGTCGGCTAAGAAAAATGTAAATGCCAGCCAGCCCCAGGGCGAACCATGCCATCGCAGCTTTGTTGAAATCCGCCACCATCGCGTAAGCTTGCAGAAAATAGACAGCGGCATTTAACAAGGCCAGTATTTGGGGTATCGAAGCGAACAGGGATGATTCGCCTTCCGGTCGCAACGTGACGAGGGGCGCCACAGCGAACACGGTAAAAAAGAGTGTAGCGAACGCGAGCGTAACTCCGAACTGGTCGCGACTGTAAAAGCTCGAGAACCACCCCACATAGAGCAAGAGCGTGCCCGCATAGCTTATGACCAGGAGCCGCCGCCACGGTTTGAAAATGACTAGTGCTAAAGCGCCCAGATCCAGCAATGCTACATACGAAAACAACGCCACCTCGCGGTTTTGCCCCGTCGAGAGCAGCAGAGGTGTCGTGAACCCTCCGGTAAGAGCAAGAGCGGCTAGCAATTGAGCGTCCTGTGCACAAGCCATGGCAGCCGTGGCGGAAGTTACAACCAGCATCATCGCGAAAGCGGCTCCGCCTGGAATCAGGCTATAAACCTGAAATGCGGCCCACAATGAAAGGTAGAGCGTGCCGATTCCAACCGCTTTCAGCGAGTAGGAGAACGCCTTGTAACCCTTGCTGCGAAAAGCTTCGCTCCATACCACAACTCCGATTCCCGCCAGCAGACCGATGGTTACTCTTCCAGCGGGGCCGATCCAGTTGTTCTCAAAGGCAAATTTCAGGAAATATGAGATTCCGATGAGCAGTGCAGCAATGCCAATGCGATTCAGCCAATGCGAACCAATGCGCGATTCGAGGTCAGAGTCCGAGTCACCAGGGATGGTATCGATGTGCCGCGCAGCGAAGGATGGAGTGGCTAGCGCTGCTGCCGCTTCCGAGATCGGAGCCGTCAATGGAGGCTGAGGACTTACGGACGCCACAGCCGGCGACTGAATTTTACTTTCGGTGGTCAGTTCAAGCTTGCGTTCGATCTGGTAAACCCGCGCGGTAAGGTCCGCGAGAATACGGCGAATCGCTTCCAGATCGCTTTGAGAAGTTCCCATGGCGAGGACATGGAATTATCAGCGAAAAAGCAGCCGTGTGCACGTCATATTTACAACGAAAGTCGAGAATACGATCCCTGGAGGCGCGCTCCAAAAAAGCCACTTCGTTGGATCACAGGCAGTCAGTGAATTTCCGGTTTTCTCCAGGACCGCAAGTTCACTCCATAAAGTGCTATGCAGAAAAGATTCGCAGGAATGAAGCCGAATTGAGAAGTGCGGAAGCCAATCATGCAAATGACGATGCTGTTCACTGCGGCGAGAATCCAACCTTCCCAGCAACGTCGACCAACTAAGATAGTGGAACCAATGGTAAGAATGCAGGATAGGTAATCAAGACGAAACGGCACTGCGACCTCCTTGAAAACTAAGTATGCGCGCAAGTGGGCACGGTTTTAAATGACTCTCGTCACAGTGGGCAGTAACGGAAGGGCGCGACCGAAAGATTTTTCGTCAGATAGAATCTTTTGAGGGGGCAGGAGTGGACGATGAAAGTGCTCACCGACTACCTGAAATTTCATACCAAGACGCACCGGGCGTATGTGCACATTACGCCGCAGGTGGAAGAGATCGTTCGCAAAAGCGGAGTCAAGGAGGGAATGGTTTTGGTTTCCGCTATGCATATTACCGCCGGCATATATGTGAACGATAACGAGAGCGGCCTCATTGAAGATATTGATCAGTGGCTGGAGCACCTTGCGCCGTTTCGCAAGAACTATAAGCACCATGAAACCGGGGAAGATAATGGCGACTCGCACCTCAAGGCGCTGCTGATCCATCACGAAGTGATTGTGCCGGTCACCGCAGGCAAACTTGATTTGGGGACTTGGCAGCGCGTTTTCTATGCCGAGTTTGACGGGCAGCGGGACAAGCGGGTGATCGTGAAGGTCATGGGAGAATAGTCAAAGCACATCGACAAGGAGAAAGAAGAAAACATGAGTGATGAAGCTCAGGAACTACGTGAAAGTGCGGAAAAAGCTAGGGAGGATCGCTCCCTGGCGGCCGTGTCATTGACCATGGCGGTACTGGCTGTGCTCGTTGCGGTCGTGACCCTGTTGGGGCACCGCGCCCACACCGAGGAAGTTGTGCTGCAGGCCAAGGCCTCCGATCAGTGGGCCTACTATCAGGCGAAAAATATTCGCGAACATGAAGATGAATTGATTGTGGACTTAAGCACTTCCGTGGCCAGCAAGGATGCTGGAGCGATGGACAAGTTTCACGACAAGTATGTACAGGATGCAGAGCGCTACAAACACGACAAAGCCGAGATTCAGCAGGAGGCGAGGAAACTCGATGCCGAAGTAGCCATGGAGAGAAATCGCGCCGACCGTTACGACCTCGCCGAGGTTTTCTTAGAAATCGGTCTGGTTATTACTTCCATCACTCTCCTTTCCGGGCGAAGGATTTTTTGGCATCTTGGCATTGTGCTGGCCATCATCGGCATTGCCATAGCCGTTACGGGCGCGCTAATCCACTAACACTGTAGCCGAACCCCGCTTATCCTCGAAATTCGACTGTTGCTGCCGCCCAAACAGGTTGTCGAGGTGAAAATACTCTTCATAGAAGTGCACCGAAGAAGATGGGGAAAGGCGGAGTAGCGAAGACGAATCTTCGGCACCTGCCGTCGCATCGGCAGCAAAAAGAGCTGCACGGACAAATGGAAGCCGCTACACACGTTAAAAAAGCTAAATAATCACTTGGCACGTAACGTGCATGAGTTTGCACCGCTATTCTCACCGATACTGGTTTTGTTCGGAGAATTTACGATGCTAAGTCGCTGCGCGAATCCGCAGTGTTTAAAGCCGTTCTTGCATTTACGAGAAGGAAAGCTGTTTCTCGTAGAGACAAAAGAGACCCCTCATGCCGAACGAGTTTCATTTTCCACTCGAAAGCCTCCGCAACGAGTAGAACGATTCTGGCTCTGTGATCGGTGCGCGCCGGTTTGGACCCTCATCCACGACGCCAACCACGGGATCACGCTGGTACCATTACCTCAACCGATGGTTGCGGAGAAGGGTTTGCCACTCACTCTTTCCCGCAGGTGATGTCGACCAGCCAACATTTTCCCCAGGCGGGAATTGGTTTCTAGCGAGAACGTTCAACGCAGCTATCGTTTGCCCTCAGCCATGTAGGCGCTCAGTTCGGCGTGAGGAATTGCCTCTGCAGCAAACGAAAAAGTGCCTTCGTCTTTCACTTCACGCGCCGCTCTGATGAAAGCGCCAAGGGCGGCACGGGCAAACGCACCACCGACACTGATGCGCTTAACTCCAACGGCTGCTAGTTGCTCCACTGAATACGTCGCCCCCTTCAATCCCATAACGACATTCACAGGTTTGGGAATGGACGCGCAAACTTCTCGGATCGCATCCAGGGTCGGGAGGCCGGGCGCGTACACGACATCGGCCCCAGCTTCGGCAAAGGACTGAAGTCGCCGAATCGTATCACCGAGATCTGGCCGGCCATGCAGATAGTTCTCCGCCCTCGCCGTCAGCATGAATTGGCAACGGCGCGCCGTCTCTGCCGCAGCCTCCACCCGCTCCACCGCCAGTTGAAATGGAAAGATGGGATCCGCCGAATCCCCTGTTGCGTCCTCAATCGATCCGCCCGCCAAGCCAATCTCGGAGGCAAGCTTGATAATTTCTGCGCAGGATTCCGGCGACCGGCCATAACCGTCCTCAAGATCGGCGGAAACGGGCAAATCCGTCGCTTCGACAATCGTGCGGGCATTGTCCAGGACCTCATCACGGGTGAGTCCCGCGGTTGAATCGCGACGCCCCACAGAGAATGCGAAACCAGCACTCGTCGTCGCCAGCGCCTCGAAACCGAGTGCGGCCAGAATCCTTGCTGTTCCTGCATTCCACGGATTGGGTATTACAAAGGCACCCGGCCGTTCGTGCAGCGACCGAAACGCCTCGTACTTCTTATTGTGAATCATTGTCGCGATCCTCCATCTGACAATTGTGCCACGTCGCCAATCGCATCTTTGGAGAACGGTCGGCCACCTGGGGAGAGGCGTGCTTGGGAAATCCTCTGCTATAATCGAAACCGCCCTTAGGGTGTTGTTTCACATCCGTGCGGAAGTGGTGGAACTGGCAGACACACCATCTTGAGGGGGTGGCGCCGAAAGGCGTGGGGGTTCAAATCCCCCCTTCCGCACCAATTGCATTCATCCTGTCCGAATTAGGATTGCCGATTCCATGATTATTCTCGTCACTATCATTCACATTATCGTGTGCCTGTTTCTGATCATCGTCGTGCTGCTGCAAAGCGGTAAGGCTGGTGATATTTCGGCGGCTTTCGGCGGCCAGGGGAGTCAGGCGGCTTTTGGGCCACGGGGTGCGGCTACCGCGCTCTCCAAAGCAACCACTATCTCTGCAGTCCTGTTCATGCTGACTTCGGTGACGCTCTCTATCAACGCCATCAAGCACAGTGGGCCTCGCTCCGTATTACAAGGCGAGAAGTCCGCTCCCGCTAAAACGCAGCCGGCGACGCCAGCACCACAACCCTCTAATCCAAACCAAAAATAGGCCAGGCTCCCCTACGGATTTGCAGTGTCGCGGATGCCCATTTAAGGGTTCCGCCGTAATTGTATTTACTCAACACGGGTGCTAACATCCGATTGAGTAGCAAGCACTTATTAAGGAGGTGTTGGCAATGTCAGATAGCGATAGCGGGGGGTTCCTGTGGTTCCTTGCGGGATTAGGTTTGGGCGGTTTAGTAGGCGTGTTGTATGCGCCGCGTGCGGGAAGCGAGACGCGTCAGGAACTGCGTGCCCGCGCTGAGCAGGGCAGCGAATATGTTCGTTCCAAAGCTCGTGAAGCCAAGGAGCAGGCTTCCGGATGGGTGGACAAAGGCAAGGACGTGGTCGGACAGCAGAAGGATCAGTTTCGTGCCGCGTACGAAGCGGGTCGCCAGGCTTACCAGGAAGCCACCTCGGAAACCGCGCCGCCGAAGGGTGTATAGCCTCGGGGTTTAGTGCAACAGTAGTAGGAGTACTTCTATATGGAAAATCTTGTCCCAATTTTTATCGCAGTCACCAGCGCCGCTGTTGTTCTTCAAGCTGGAATCCTCGTTGCTTTGTATGTGGCCATGAGGAAGACAACGGCGAAATTGGAAGGCGAGGTCGCTGAACTGAAACAGAAGACCATACCGGTCATCGATACGGCTAATCTTATGCTCGCCGATTTGCGTCCAAAAGCCGTCGAAATTGCGGACAACCTCATTAAGCTTCACCCTCAGATCCTAGCCATCGTGGACAACCTCGTGGAGTTGAGGCCAAAGGTTACCGTCGTCGTCGACAATTTGGTAGAGACCACCACGAAGGTCAAGGCCGAAGTGCAGCGAGTAGATGCCACCGTTCACGATGCCATGGATCGCGCCCGCCTACAGGTCATTCGTGCCGACGAGATGCTCAGCCGTACTTTCGATCGCGTTGAGCACACGACCGATGTCGTCACCAAGACTGTTGTGTCACCGGTTCGCCAGGTATCTGGAATCGTTCGCGGAGTAACCGCCGGCGTCGAGTTTTTGCTGGGGAATCGCGGCCGGAAGAACGGCGACAGTCGAAACAACCGGCGGGCTGTACCGCAAGATGAAATGTTCATCTGATTAGAGCTGGTAAGCGGCCCAACGCAGTCCCAATCCTCTCCGCTAACTTCGATGCGCTATCTCGTTCGAGCCCGTCTAAAGCCCGATTGCGAACAATCCCTTCTCGATGCGATTCAAAATGAAACGCTAGGGCACGGCTCCGTGGCCGAAGGCGAATACCTCCGCAATATGGACGAGGCGAGACTGTTGGAAGATGGAACGGTCCGCTGGGTGGAAGTTTGTTATTGTCCCACTCCTCTGCAAGAAGAGCGACCCTACTGGGAAGAATACTTCGAGCTGGCAAAGGTTCAGGACGCCCACGATCGTCGCAAGTGCCGGGACGAGAATGGCAGTGAATCCTGGGCTTGTAACCAATGCGATTGTACGGTTCGGTTGGAAAAAAAGCTGAAAGGTTCGGGAGTTTCGTTCTTATCTTCGATATCCCCGTCTAGCGATAGCAAATCAAAACGCTAATCCTAAGTTTCCCAAACAGCAAATCTCATTCAAGCTCCGGTAGCTTCAACTTAAGCTGTCGTAGATCTTCCGCCACGCCACGCAGGTTGAAGACGAACGACCAGAACGGCAACATCCGATCGAGAGCAAATGGAGCTGTGACTCGCTGTGCACGCAAGCGTGAGAGATCTTTATCGAGATTGGTCAGCGCGCTCGCTAATTCTTCGTCGGAACTTGTTTCCTCGCGCTGCGAGCGGACCGCCTCAGCTATATCCTCGAACGCACGCGAGGTGCACGTCGCCACCGCCGGCAATGAGGGCAGAAGTTCAGGCTGGACCTCAGCATGAATATAGAGGTTACTATCTTCGGCCATTGCCGTTAACCTGCGCCGGACTTGATCCGCCTGCTCGATGACGCTTTGAAACGCCGCTGCCTTAAATCGAACGAAAGTCAGTTCGCTGCGCGCTTCTTCCATCTGCTGCGTGATGCCACGGCGCATATCGTGCAATTGCCGGCTCAGTTGACGGACCTTCTCCTCGTTATGTACACCTTCCAAAGCAGCGGCAACGACGGCGGAGTAGAGCGCACCAGCACCGCGAATAATATCGGCAAGCCTGTTGCGTAGGCCTTCACGTGCATGCACCGGCCAGATAAAAAATCCAACGACAAAGGCGATAACCGCACCCAGTAATGTGTAGAGCACGCGCAGCCATGCCATGTGCCATGGCTCGTTAAGCCCTCCAAACACGAGAATGAGTGCGGCCGTGAATCCAGCTGCGCTGAACATGGGGTGAAGCGCCGTGAGATAACCGAAGAAAGATGCCAGTATAAAAAGAGCAAGTCCCGCGCGCACCGCTCCGACGCCCAACGCAGGCAACACCAGCGCGGCGGCAAGGGCACCGCTGGTGGACCCGATGATTCGATAGAGCGCTGCTTTCCAGGATGCACCCACGTTCGCCTGCGTCACCACTAAAGCAGCGAATACAGCCCAGTAGCCCTGCGGAAGGTTCCAGCCCGTATAAATCGCATAGGTGATGGTGCCAGCAAGCCCTGTCTTGATTCCCTGTTTCAACGAGTTGGATTCACGACTCCAAAAGGAAGGTACATCTGGGACCGCATCGGCAGCTTGCGCATAGGGAGATGCCATGTAGCGGATTATATTCGCGGTTATACGCGAGCTGGGGCGAGAGAGACTCCGATGCATTTTCTATGAAATCTCTATGCGATCCAGGCGCCACCTACGACGACGTCATCGTCATAGAAAACGGCGGCTTGGCCTGGTGTGACGGCGCGCTGCGGTTCATCGAAAGTAACGAGGACTTCATCGGCAGCAATCTTCTCGAGCATGGCTGGAGCGGCTTCGTGGCGATGGCGAATCTTTACCGAGACGCGAACCGGCTCCCGCAAGTCGTCGGTTGAGATCAGATTTACGCGATGTCCCCGCAACGTTCGCGAGTACAGATGATCATCACTACCAACCACGACTTGCTTGTCGGCGCCATTAATCTGGATCACATAGAGAGGCGATCCCGTGGCCACGCCGAGACCCTTCCGCTGACCTACGGTGAAGTTGTGAATGCCAGCATGCTCGCCGATTACTTCTCCTTCCGGGGTTACCAACTCACCCGCCGTGTCAGGCAGCGATTCCCCGCTTTCGGCGAGGTAGGCATCGATGAAACGCTTGTAGTCGCCCCCTGGAACAAAGCAAATCTCCTGCGAATCTGGCTTCTCGGCCAGCGCCAGACCGTGCTTGCGCGCCAGTTCGCGGACTTCGGGCTTGTTCATCTCACCGAGAGGAAAGAGCGTGCGGCTCAACTGCTCCTGCGTAAGACCGAAAAGAAAATAAGTTTGGTCCTTGCTGCGATCGGCTGGCCGCTTAAGCAGCCAACGGCCGGAGTCATCGCTGTATTCAACCCGGGCATAGTGTCCGGTCGCGACAAAATCCGCGCCAATCTGCCGCGCTACGACGTGCAACTGATCGAACTTCAGGTGGTTGTTGCACAGGCTGCAAGGAATGGGCGTGCGGCCGGAGAGATACTCCGATACGAAAGGCCTCACGACTTCACGCTCGAAGCGCTCTTCGTGATTCACCACATAGTATGGAATGCCGATATGCTCGGCCACGCGTCGCGCGTCGTAGACATCGTCGAGCGAACAGCACCGACCTTTGACAGCCTCCGGCATGCCTTCGTGTCCCGCTAACCGGCGCTGATTCCACAACTGCATGGTCAAGCCGATAACATTGTGCCCTTCAGCGCGCACCATGGCCGCGACGGTGGAAGAATCCACCCCGCCCGACATGGCGACCGCGATTGTTTTTAGATTGGACATTTGAGTATTCGCTGCCAGCAATCACGAAGAGTACTGCTATGTACTAAAAACTGATCGCTCCTTTTTCGATACCGGTGACAACTCTCGCAGCCGCGCAACCGCTTCCGGAACTAGCGCCAAAGCGAAATCAATGTCCGCAGCGGTATTCTGCTTCCCCAGACTGAAGCGAATGCTAGACCGCGCACGATCGGCACTGACTCCCATTGCAGTGAGCACGTGGGAGGGTTCGATTGCACCCGAGGAGCACGCAGCTCCGGTTGACACTGCAAGGCCCTTCAGGTCCAGGGAGATAACCATCGCCTCTCCGTCAATTTGATCGAAATAAATATTGCAGGTATTTGGCACACGCGGAGCGCTTGCGCCGTTCACGCCGGCGTCTTCTACCTGAGCGAGAATTCCCTGCTGCAACCGGTCGCGCAAGGCAGACATTTTCGCATCATCGCCTCGTTCAACACTCTGCAGTGCAAGTTCAGCGGCTTTCCCGAGCGCTACGATTCCGGGAACATTTTCCGTCCCGGCGCGGCGTGAGCGCTCGTGGCGCCCACCAAAGAAAAGTGGCTGCAGATGCGTTCCTTTGCGTACGTAAAGCGCCCCCACCCCTTGGGGCGCATGAATCTTGTGGCCGGAAATTGACATCGCATCGCAACCGATTTTCTTAACATCGATGGGAATCTTCGCTGCGGCCTGTACGGCATCCGTGTGAAAACAGACGTCGGCCTCTGCCGCGATTTTGCCAATCTCCTCGATCGGTTGCAGCACTCCGGTCTCGTTGTTCGCCAACATCACCGAGATCAGTCCTGTATTCGGCCGCAGCGCATGCCGCACATCATCCGGGTCAACAACACTACGGTCATCCACAGGAAGATAGGTTACTTCGCAGCCCATTTCTTCGAGATGCTTGCACGCATGCAAGACGGCGTGGTGCTCAATGCACGAGGTAATGACGTGGTCACCTGGCTCCGCCAAGCCGGCAATCGCCAGATTGTCCGCTTCCGTGCCACCGCTGGTGAACACAATCTCGGCTGCGCTGCATCCCAGCAATGCCGCGACTGAATCCCGCGCACGCTCGACCGCAGCCCGTGTTTCCTGGCCGTGATGGTGAATCGACGACGCATTGCCGAAGTGCTCTTCAAAATAAGGACGCATGGCATCCAGCACTTCCGGTAACACCGGCGTGGTCGAGTTATTGTCGAGATAAATGCGGCGCATCACGGTAGAACTATTCTACCTGCTTTCTGATTCGAGACAGGGCTGCGGTCGCGATACGAGCGGTCAGCGCTTATCGATGGGTACGTATGGATGAGGATATGCTGGCCCCTGATAATCGGCTCGCGGACGGATCAAACGGTTGTCGTCAAGTTGTTCGATGACGTGCGCCGCCCATCCACTGATACGAGAAACTGCGAAGACCGGCGTGAACAGATCGTCATCGATGCCCAGGACGTGGTAAGTGGAAGCAGAATAGAAGTCTACATTCGCATTCAACTTCTTTTCCGATTTAACAAACTGTTCAATCTTTTCTGACATTTCGTACCAATATGGCTGTCGCAAGGCCTCGCCCAAATCCCTCGACATGGTGCGCAAGTGCGTGGCTCGTGGATCCTCAGTGTGATAAACGCGATGACCGAAGCCCGGTATTTTCTTCTTTTGCGAAAGCATGGTCCGTATGTAATCAACGGGATCGGACTTTTCCCGTTCGATCGTTTCGAGAATGCGGAACACCGCCTCGTTCGCGCCCCCATGCAACGGGCCCTTCAATGCGCCAATGGCCGAAGTGATAGCCGAATGCATGTCCGACAGGGTTGCTGCGGTCACGCGCGCCGCGAATGTGGAGGCATTCAATTCATGATCCGCGTGCAGGATAAGAGCAATATCGAGAGCGCGTTCAGCAGTCGCGGACGGCCTGCTTCCGTTCAGTTGCAGCAGAAAGTTCGCGGAATGCGAGAGGGAACGGTCCGCCTCGACCAAGGTCTTCCCTTTTCGAATCCGATCGTATGCCGCAACCACCATGGCAAGTTGCGAAGTAATTCGGATCGCTTTGCGAACGTTGGCCTCATGGTCATTTTTCTTGTCGTCCGCATCGTAGAATGCGAGGGCCGATATCGCGGTACGCAGCACGTCCATGGGCAACGCAGTCCGCGGCGCGCTCCGTAGAAGATCGATGATTGCAGGATTAAGGTAACGTTCTTGCGCCAGCCGCTCCCGCAGTTCATTCAGTTCGCTTCGGTTCGGCAGCCGCCCAAACCAAAGAAGGTAGCAGGTCTCCTCAAACGTTGAGTGATCGGCGAGCTCGTGAATATCAATGCCGCGGTAAGCCAGGATCCCACGGTCCCCATCGATGTAGCAGATGCTGGATGTGGTTGCAACAACGCCTTCCAAGCCTTTACCGGTGGGAGTGCTGCTCAAGGTAGACATAGTATCTCGCTCAGTGAGATAGATTCGTTGCCGAGCCGCGCCAAAAAAGGGGAGAGCGAAGAGTGCAACTCCAGTTCTTATACGCTAAATGCCGCCGGCTCACCAAACTTGATTCGCGCTAATGCGACCGGCCCTCTTCAAGCAGGCCAAATACTCAGCGCCGTCTTGCTTAAAATCTGTTGTTGAAGTTCCTCGCGCAGAGGTAATGCACGAAATTCTTCGAGGTTTTTCCGGATGTCCGGAACGCCGGGCCCGGGCCAATCCGTACCAAATAGAGTTTTCTCTGCGATCTCTTCAATCCGCGGAAAATATTTCAGCAGTGTTTTCGGTGGAATGCCGCTGATATCGAGATACACATTGGGATGACGGCGGACCAGAAAGAACGCAGTTTGCATCCAGAGCGGGCGGCCACCGTGCGCAAGAAGGATCTTCAGCTTGGGAAAATCCACCGCCACATCGTCGACATAAATAGGATCGCCGTACTTGTTGCGGGCACCAGGAAAGATCGACGTTCCCGTATGAAACATTACGGGGACGCCATTCGCTTCGGCAGCCCGGTAAATGATTTCCAATTCTTTAACGCCGTTCAGGTAGTCATTGGGAAACAGAAGTTGGTGGGGTGGATGGATTTTGATCATGCGGATCCCCAGCCGCAGAATCTGCTCCATGTCCGCCAGAACATTCGTGGTGTGCCGTGGATGCAGGCTGCCACAGGACAGCAGCCGCTTAGGATTTTCTTTCACGTAATCGGCAATAAACTGATTTACTCCGTTCGTGAAGCCGATTACTTCCGGAGCGACATAGTTGATCAGAACGGCGCGGTCCACTCCGCAACCATCGAGATATGTTAGGAAGGCTTTTGGGGAGCGGCAAAAATCTACAATCTGATCAAAGTTAGGACGCTTCTTCTTCATCAACTCGAGAGCGTGAGGCTTGAACATCTCCATCGGCTGGATATGGATATGGCAGTCGGTGATCATGCGATGGATGGTCCCTCGATTGTGCTCAGTTGCTGGCGGCCGACATCACAGCGCGCTTGGTGAAAACCCGAATCATCTCTCTCCGGTATTCGGGAGTTAGAGCCGAAGTCGTCAAGGGCTTGGAGATGCGGGCGGCGAGATCGCCGACGGCCTCCGCCAAATCTTCGTCCACAGCTTTTCCAATCAGCATCTCGCCAGCTCGTGCAATCAGCAGAGGAGCGGGATTCACGGCGGTAATTGCGAGACGTGCATCAGAAATGTGTCCGTTCTCGCGCTTGATCGCCACCGCAACTCCGGCCAAAGGATAGTCGATTGAGCCACGAACCCGCAGCTTGCGATAAATGCCTCGGAAATCCGCCGATTCTGCGGGAAGGAACACACGCGTCACAATCTCGTTCAATTGCAGATTGCGGTAATTCACTCCATCTCCCGTGTAGAACTCGGACAAGGGAGTGCGGCGAGCGCCGTTCGGTCCGGCGACCTCAATCTCCGCATTCAAGCAAAGCAAAGCCGGAGGCGTGTCGCCAGAAAACGCGGCCCAGCATTTCGTTCCGCCGGGGGCGACGTGGCAAAGATCACCATCCTTCTTAATGCAAAACCCGCAGCCTTTGCGCCACGCAAGCGACTGGTTGTACCACAGGCACCGCGTATCCAGGCAGATGTTGCCCCCGATCGTACCCATGTTGCGCAAGCACCGGCGAAGCCACGGTCGCAGCTGCTTCCGTGAGAACCGGAAAGTGTTGCTTCAAGTATGGCGATCGCTCGATCTCTCTAAGCGGAGTGAGCGCTCCAATTTCGACGTCTCCATTTGCCTGCGGATCAATGCCGCTTAAGGCTCTTATCGCCCGGAGGTCGAGCACATACTCTGGCTCGAAAAGCTTCTGCCGCATCGAAGGTATCAGATCGGTTCCGCCGGCCAGCACGCGAATGTTTCCAGCATGTTTCGCGAGATATGCCACAGCATCGGCGAGTGTGCGTGGGCGGAGTAGCCGAAATTGCGGAAGGCTCAATCTGCACCTCCCACGGCGGCCGGAAATTCGCGTCGCGCCGGATCGAGCAGATGTCGTTCCGGTCCTTTTCCTTTGAAGCAAAGCGACCCGCCATGCTCTCGAAATGTGGCAGGCGAAGTGGGGTCCACTCCCTCGGTCATATTTAGATTCTTGGCGTTCTTCTTGGCACGTAGTGCCGAGAGCACCCGGTCTGGCGTGAATGGCGATTCGTGCAAACGGATGCCCACCGCGTCGTAAATAGCATTTGAAATCGCCGGGATCGTTGCGGCGAGCGATCCCTCGCTGCATTCTTTCGCGCCGAACGGCCCTTCCGGATCAATGCTCTCCACGATGATGGGCTCCACTTGCGGTGACTCCACCGAAGACGGGCTGCGGTATTCGAGCATTCCCGCATTCATCAACATGCCGTCTTTCCAAATCATTTCTTCGGTCAGAGCCTGGCCCATTCCCATCCACACGGAACCGATGATCTGTCCCTCCACCGACACGGGATTCAGGGCTCGTCCGCAATCGTGGGCTGCCCAAACTTTATGCACCGTCACTTCACCCGTATCTTGGTCTACGCTGACTTCGGCCACCTGTGCGGAATAGGAATATGCAGGAGACGGCCCCACGCCACCGCCCTTGTGCCGCCCTCCGCGCGCTTCTTGCGGAGGCGCATAGGATCCTGTTCCCGTAAGTGTTCCGTGGAAATCGATAGCCGCAACTACCGTTTCTTCGAAAGTCATCCACTCCTTCGGACCTTCTTCTTTTCTTTTCTGCTGCAGCGAGCCGCGCAGAATCTGTCCTTCCACGCGCCCACTCACGGAAGCTCCGGTTTGCGTCATCTCTACTTCTTCCGCCTCATGTCCCTTGGCCAGTGGTGGAACACTTCCCCGCTTAAAAACCAGATCGTCTCGGAATACAAGATCCTCCGCAGCGCAGTTCATCTTCTTTGCTGCTGCCGCGGCTATTCGCTTCTTCACGTCTTCCGCGGCCCGCATCGTTGCATTCCCCGCCATGAATGTAACTCGGCTGGAATAAGAGCCAATGTCGATGGGCGTGAGGTCGGTATCAGCCGCGATGATTCGCACCCGCGCCAGCGAGCAGCCCAACACTTCAGCGGCAACTTGCGCCGTCATTGTGTCTGATCCTTGCCCAATCTCGGAGGCCCCGGTGTATACGACGACTCCGCCATCTCGATCAATCTTGATATTCACGGTCGAGTGCGGCATGTCGGAGCGGATGATCGAATTCGCAGCCCCACTCACATAGTGGCTGCAAGCGATCCCCAGGCCGCGTCCCTTGGGAAGTTTACCCTTGCGTTCCTTCCATCCCGAACGTGCAACTGTCTTCTCGATGCATTCCGGCAATCCGTAACTCTGCACGCGCAGACCATTCACAGTGATGCAGGGTGGCTTCAGAAGATTGCGCTGTCGAATTTCCGCCGGATCCATTCCAATCTTCGCCGCGAGCTCGTCGAGCTGCGATTCAAACGCAAAGCGTACGTTCACCGTTCCGTGCCCGCGCATGGCGCCGCACGCAGGCTTGTTCGTAAGAACTCGGTACCCGTCGTACTGAATATTCGGAATGTCATAAAGCGCGCCGAGAAGCGCTCCCGAATAAAGAATTGTGACCACCCCATAGGAGCAGTAGGCGCCTCCATCCTGCACAACACGGGCTTTCACAGAGGTGATGCGTCCGTCGTTGGTAATGCCTGTTTTCAGATCGATAATGGTGCGTGGCCGTCCGCGATGGGCCCAGAACACTTCTTCTCGGGTATAAGTGATCTTCACCGGAGCTTGCGCTTTCCGGGCCGCAACCGCGGCAATAATTTCCAGCGGAATGACTTCGCTCTTGCCGCCGAAACCGCCTCCCACCAGCGGTTTGATCACACGTATTTGCGACATCGGCATCTCAAGCACGAGCGAGAGTTTGTGCTGCAGGTAGTACGGAACTTGCGTTGACGACCACACTGTAAGTCGACCCAGCTTCCCCGTGTGAGGATCGAGTTCGAACGATGACAAGCTCGAATGGGGCTCCATGGCGGCGTGCGTTACTTCATTGGCGATGAAACGCGCTTCAGCCACATGGTCCGCCTCAGCGAATCCCTGGTCGGGATCGCCGAAGGCGTGGTGATAGTCTTTTTCCAGATTGCCGGGCTTGTTGTCGTGAATAAAATCCGACTGGGCCTTCATCGATTCTTCCGGATCGAAATAAGCCGGCAATACTTCATACTCGACGTCGATCAGTTCCAGAGCCTTTTCCGCGATGGCTTCCGAAACAGCGACAACGCAAGCCACGTTGTCGCCAACGTAGCGCACTTTATCCAGAGCAAGGGCGTGCTCATCATGACCGACAGGAAGAATACCGTACGGGTTGGGAGCGTCCTTACCAACGACAACGGTGACGACACCGTCCAAGGCTTCGGCGCGTGTGGTGTCAATGTGCCTGATGCGCGCATGCGGATAGGGAGAATGCAGAATCTTTCCAACGAGCATTCCCGGCACGGTGAGATCGTCTGTATACTTGCCGCCGCCTGTCGTCTTTTCAGCGGCATCTACCATGGCGGTAGGCTTGCCGATAATACTGAAATTGTTCATTTGATTTGCGCCACTTCCAGGCTAATCCCCGCGGCTACCCGCCGTTCGGCATCGACTGCTGAGCGGATTGCTTCATACATCTGGCTATAGCCTGTACAACGGCAAAGGTTGCTGCTCAATGCCGCGCGGACCTCAGCTTCCGAGGGATCCGGATTCTCTGCCATCAAAGATTTCACTGTCATGATGAATCCCGGCGTGCAAAAGCCGCACTGCGCGCCGCCCCAGTCTCCATACGCTTTCTGGATCGCCGCCAGGGTACCGTGCTCGCTCACGCCCTCGATCGTCGTAATTTCTTGGTCCTGGCAACTCGCCGCCAGCAGCGTGCAGGACATCATGGCAACGCCATCGACCAGCACTGTACAAGCGCCGCAAGAAGACTCATCGCAGCCTCTCTTCGAGCCAGTAAGGTTTAAATCCTGACGGAGCACGTCCAACAAGAGCGCGCTGGGCTCAATGGCCAGTTCGTGTAAACGACTGTTCACCCTGAGTTCTATGAGTTCTTTCTTCATCGCCGCCAGCAGCCTCAGTAAACCGGTACGTTCCCATCCACTTGTCGCGACCATGCATCGATCCCGCCGCGCATGGATTGGGATTTCTCAAAACCTTGTTGTCGCAACCATGCGGTCACGTTCATCGAGCGAACGCCATGATGGCAGACCACCACGATGTGATCTTCCGGATCGAGTTCTTGATGGGCGCGAGCCGGAACGTCCCCCATGGGAATAAGTTTCGCCCCATCCATGCTTGCAGTCTCAAACTCCCATGGTTCGCGGACATCGACCAGCGTGAACTTCTGGCCTTGATCAATCTTCGTCTTCACTTCTTCGGGAGTGATCTCGTAATCCATGCTGATTCTTACTTTCCCACCCAATGCGGCTGGCGCTTCTGAAGGAAGGCATGGATGCCCTCCTGCGCGTCCGTCGTTTTCGCTAACTCTTCCAGATAGATTTTCTCCGCGCGTGCCAGTCCCTTGTCGAAGTGCATCGCATCCCATGCGTAAATAGCTTTCTTCGTCAGTGCGAGCGCCGCAGGGCTGAGCCGGGACAATTCCTCCACGGTGCGGTCAACTTCATCTTTCAATTCGTCATCTCTTACAGAACGATTGGCGAGCCCCATGGCTCCCGCTTCGGTGCCGCTGATGGTTCTTCCTGTCAGAATCAACTCAGCCGCCCGCTTTTGCCCAACCAGCGCAGCCAAAGCCGTGCAAGCCACTGGCGGATAACATCCCAGCTTGATCTCCGGAAATCCCCACTGTGCCGATGCCGTCGTATGCACAATGTCACAGACCATCGCCAACTCCGCGCCGCCGCCCAGACAGTTTCCATGTACCGCGGCGACCGTCACCTTCTTGCTGCTGACCAATGCCCGAATCGCCGCGTGAAACCTCGCCAGCATGGTTTGGATTTTCTCGGGAGTGTGCGCCGCAATATCGACACCCGCTGAAAATCCTTTACCTTCGGCGCTCAGGACAATCACTGAAATATCCGTACGCTGCTCAATCTCCGCCAGCGCCCGTGACAGCTCGTCCATCATCGGAATGTCGATCACGTTCAGCGGGGCGTTGTCCAGGGCGATCCGCGCAACCACGGAATGGATATCGACCTTCAGCCGCGCGAGCGTGGATTCCGCCAAATCGATTGCCATGATTCGCCTCTAGGCCGCCATGAAGCTTCCTCTACAGATTGATCGCAGACTTCCGCACTTCGCCAATGGTCGACAGTGGATCGCGTGCACCGACCTTCTCGGCAATCCATTTCTTTTCGTTCGCAATAATTTCGAGCAGAAGCTTCTTGTCCGCCTCCGTTGGCATGTAATCTTTCAAATGCTCGTCATAAGCCCGATCGTCCAGTGGTTCGCCCGTCTGCGCATGGAACTTCTGTCCTTTCCAGCGTCCAATTTCACGGTTGAACTTGATGTCAGGCGCGTAAAGCTTTGGCTGGCCCGGCTTAAGAGAATTGTTGAAGCGCTCAATCAAACCAGCCACTTCATTGCGATACAGAGTCCGGTTGTAGTCGTTCAGGTCATCAAGGTCCGGAGGATGTTCATTTTTCGGCTCGTCGTAACGTCCCTTCACTCCCCAAACGTAGGCCCAGTGTGCGGATGAAGAGTGATCCGTCCCGAACAGATCGTAAGAACTCGAGATCCATTTATTGAGATACTTCTGAATCAGCCAACCGGGGATAACGCCTGCCTCTACGATACGGCGCAAGCCATCGTTCCCGGTGCCCATATGAAACGCTTCTTCGCGCAGCATGTAGGACATCGAGCGTCCCAACGGCGCAAAAGCGGAATACTTCAGCATCTGCAACTGGAATTTCCCGTCGCGATCGACGAAATCGGTATAGGTAAAGAAATCCATCCAATTGTCCACGTCAACATTGAAGGCGCCCAGCAGACGCTTGTTGTCGAACGCGCGCCGCTCCAACATCTTCTGCGCCTCGACCTTGCCCGAATAGCCAAAGTGATCCACCAGAAGAGCGCACATCTGCCAGCCATGGCGCATCTCTTCGATCATCACCCGGGTGATGGCGCGGCGATCCCAGTCAGTGGGTGCGTTCTCCAGAAGGTTGCGCTGCTGTTCCACGCTGGCAAATTCCGTATCGCCCTGATAGACGATCATGTTCATCAGAGCATCGCGCATCTGCTGCGTCGGTATTTGGCGCAGGTTCTCCCATTTGCGCCGGCCCCTATATGAGCCAAATTCGATCTCCTCCGTATCGATCGCGCCATAGAGGGTGTCGAACTGGAAAGCTTCGATGTCGCTCGTGTTGACGCCGATGTCTTTGCGCCAATCGTTGAACATGCCAATCCAGTCACTGAACGTCCCGATTTTTGCTACTTTTCCCGGCATAATGCGCTCCTAAACCATACTCAACCAAACGGTTTTCATCTCTGTGTAATGTTCAATGGCGTGCGCGCCCAATTCACGGCCAAAGCCTGAACTCTTGTAGCCTCCGAAAGGCAGCGACGCATCCATCAGGCCATAGGTGTTGATCCAAACTGTGCCAGCCTTCAGCCGACGCGAAACGCTATGAGCTTTCTTCACATCGCGCGTCCACACCGCCGCGGCAAGGCCATACGGATTGTTATTCGCTTGTTCGATGACCTCGTCGATATCATCGAAGCTCAGCACGGAGAGGACCGGGCCGAAAATTTCCTCTCGCGCTATTGTCATGTCATTCTTTACGTCGCCAAAAATCGTGGGCTCGATGAAAAAACCTTTCCCGCCGTCGACCGAAACACGATTTCCGCCCGCGACCAAACTGGCTCCATCCTTCTTGCCCGATTCGATGTAGTTCAACACGGTTTGCATCTGCTCCTGACTCACGATCGCGCCCAGCCGAGTTTTCGGGTCGAGTGGATCCGCCGGCCGCATCTTGGCTGCTCGCGCTACCAGCTTCTCCGTAAACTCATCTTTTATTTTGCTTTCCAGAAATAGCCGTGAGCCCGCGTTGCAGACTTCGCCCTTCCCGTAAAAAATCCCGGTGATCGCGCCCTTGACCGCGTTGTCGATGTCGGAATCGGCGAAAACAATGTTGGGAGACTTCCCTCCGAGTTCCAGCGTGATTCGCTTCACCGTATCGGCTGCGTTCCGCATGATTTCCTGGCCCACCGCGGTCGAGCCTGTGAAAGCAATTTTGTTGATCCCCGGATGCTTGACCATCGTTCGGCCAACCTCTCCCGGGCCTGTGACGATGTTGATGACGCCCGCGGGCATGCCCGCTTCGATCGCCAGCTTCCCGAACCGCAATGTGGTAAGCGATGTCTGGCTTGCTGGCTTCCAAACGATCGTATTGCCGCACGCCAGCGCAGGGCCAACCTTCCACGACGCAAGCAGCAACGGAAAATTCCACGGCACGATCAGCCCAACCACGCCTACAGGTTCGCGGAGCGTATAAGTGAACGCGGTCTCGACTGTGTTCACGGTCTCGCCATGAATCTTCGTAGCCAAGCCAGCGTAGTAGCGCAGGACATCGATCACCATGGGCATGTCGACGTAGCGCGATTCGAAAATCGGCTTGCCGTTGTCCAGAGTTTCGAGTTCAGCAAACTCGTCGATATTTTTCTCGAGCAGATCCGCAAGCTTCCAGATCAAACGCCCACGCTCGCTCGCTGATAGCTTTCGCCACGGACTATCCCGATCTTCCAATGCCCGTCGAGCCGCTTCCACGGCGCGATCCACATCTGTTGAGGAGGCAGCTGCGATCTGCGTTAACACTTCTCCGGTTGCTGGATTGATGGTGTCGAACTGACTCGACCCATTAACCCAGCGGCCGTCGATCAACAACTGTCCCGGCTCGAGCTTCACTTTCGCTGCTAGCATTTTTCTTTTCTCGTATCTCTACTTTGCTTTGAACACGGCAGGCCGTTTCTCCACATATGCAGCCAGGCCTTCCTTCGCATCTTCACTTTGGAATAGGATCTGCTGGTTCTCGCGCTCCACGGCAAGCGCCGACTCCATCGGAATCTCCCAACCCGTCTGCACCGCGCGCTTGATCCGTCCTACGGCTTTGGCCGCTTTGTTTGGCGGGCAGAACTGTTTCGCATACTCCATCATGTTTTCCATGAAGCCATCTCGTTCGTAGATGTCGTTGATGATCCCGAGTTCTTGTGCTTCTTCAAACGAGAAAGTGTTGCCGGTCACCATCAGTTCGATAGCCTTGCTCTTGCCCACCAATCGCGAAAGCCTCTGCGTCCCGCCAGTACCGGGAAGGACGCCCAGATTCACTTCCGGCAGACCGATCTTCCCGGCATCCTTGCGCGCAATGCGGATGTCCGCCGCCATCGCGATTTCCAGTCCGCCTCCAACGCAGTGGCCATTGATGGCCGCGATCACCAGCTTCGGCGTGTGCTCGAGGCGCAGCAACATTTCATTCGCATGCAGGCAGAAATAATACTTAAACGTAGGGTCGACGCTGGAGAGCATCTTGATATTGGCACCAGCCGAGAAAAATTTGTCGCCCTGCGCCTGTGAGCAAGATGACATACACATCGTTGTCCATGCGCGCGCGCAGAATCGCGTGATCGAGCTGCTGGTTCATCTCATAGGTGTAGGTGTTGGCGGGAGGATCGAACATCTCGATCACGGCAACGCCGCCATCAGTTCGGTAGTTAACTAATTGCTTGGTGGTTTCGCCGGTCGTTGGCTGCATCGTGGTCGCCATGGTTGTAACTCCTTATATGTCGAAACTTTAGATTGATGTTCTAACGTAAACTTCACTTCGCAAACCGATCGACAAATCTCCACAACATGTTCACTACCTGCGATTTTTCGCGGAATTCATTACTCCTCGCAGAAAGATGTCGCCCATTTCCCGCGCGATTTGTTCAGCATCCGCATCCACCCGTGGGTTATGCCATGTGTAAATCCAATTCATCATGCCAAATAGACTCAGAACAGCGATGCGCGTAGAAAATTGAAGTCCACGAACGGCCTTTAATTCATCAAGTAGACCGACGCATATGCGGTAGTACTCACGCTTGATCGCAGCAACTTCTGAGGCGAATCCATTTTTCAGCGCCTGCGCTTCGTGGGAAAGCACCTTCATCGCCGCAGGATTGGCCAGGAAATAATCCAGGTGATTCTGGATGAAAACGCGAATTTGTTGTTCGGGATCACTCACGCCCTCAAGGCGCTTTTTCAATCGCTGCACGATAGTCGTGAAAGTATGCTTCTGAATCAGGAAGAGCAGCCGCTCCTTGGATTCGAAGTAATAGTAGAGACCGGCAAGGGACATTCCACTAGCGCGCGAAAGATCGCGCATGGAAGCCCCTTCATAACCTTTTTCGCAGAAAACGTTCGTAGCGTGGAGCACGATTTCCGACAAGCGCTGGTCGAAACGAGTCGCCGCTGGAACGGATTGGTGCCGCCCTGCAGAGACTCTGGTTGTGGTGGAGGGACTCGCCATTGCCAAACAACTCTTTCGAACGTTCGTTCGACACCAGTATACGAGAGTGTGATTTAGATCACAAGGGGATGGTTGTGCGGGAATCCTTCGACCGCCATGGCTTGCCGGAACACGCCCCCTCTGAGGGACGAAGTCGCCAGCCTAGTTCCTTATATCGGCCATCACTCTCTCGATTTCGATCTTCGCATTTCCGGTAAGTGGCAGGAAGGGCAGGCGCGCTTGACCGCCGAAATAGCCATTAAGGTCCATCGCGTACTTCACGCCGGGAATGCCGAACTCGGCCACGACATGCTTTGAGGGGTGAGCTATGCGCTCCTGCTTCTGTCGTGCCAGTTCCGCGTCACCCTCTTTCCACGCGGCGTATATTTCATAGCAAGCGGTCGGGGCCGGGCAGGCGAACGCAAGAACGGCGCCCACGGCACCTGCATCTAGCGACGCGTGCAGTTTGTCAGCCGCTCCTACCACCACCTGGAATCCCGCTTCCTTTTGCCTAGTCTTCATTTTGCCGATCACCGTAACCGCTGCCGAAGAAGGCTTCGCCGTGGACGAAAGATCCTTTCCGCCCAAAGACGCGACCGAAATCAATTCGCCTCCATCACGATTCGACTCCGCCGTCGCAGCCGCGAGCATTCGCGGCGTGACCGCTTCAAATGTCTCGGTCACCGTAACCCCGCGCTTGATGTGGCGCGTGCCTTCGACCATCTTGCGAACTTTCTCCACATCGCCGCCGGATTCCTTGATGCCAATCACGTTCGGATGCCCCGCCAGTTCGATCACCAACTCTGGCGCAAGGTCGTAGCCAGTCGCCTGTGGAATGTTGTACAGAATGATCGGGAGCGGCGAGCGATCCGCAACCGTCCGATAGAAAGCCAACATGTTAGCGGGCTGCATCTGCTTCTTGTAGTAATGCGGCGTGCGCACCATAGCCGCGTCATAGCCGAGTTCCGCGGCATACTCCGTAAGTCGTAGCGTATCGATCGCCGACTCGATCCCGGTCCCCGCGATCAGCACCTTGGTGGGCGCGGCAGACTCGCGCACTGATTTCAACACGGCGCGGCGTTCTTCGTCGGAAAGCAGGATGGCTTCCCCCGTCGAACCGAGCGCAACGATGCCCGCGCACGGCGTGCGCGAATAATGCTCAACATTGCTTTCTAGCTTTTTGAAATACACATTGCCGTCGGGATAGAACGGCGTCGTGATGGCAGGGAAAATACCGTGCAGTAGCATGGTTATTTCAGCGTATCACTTCTTCGGCGGGCTCAGAAGTGGAATTGCCTCGCGCTTGTTGCGGCGGTAAACGCGAAAATCCTCATCCACGGTGACGATGGTGTGTCTCGGAAACAGCTCGCTCATTCGGATCAGGCAAAGGTCGGCGAGGTCGGGATGGCCGTCGGTGTAGCGGGTGGCTAGATCGCGGAGATGCTGAATATGGTTCGCACAGTCAAACGCCAGGCGAAGCATCCCATTTTGTACCATTTCAAGGGGTAACTTGCTGGACCGCAAATGAAAGGATGTTTCCGACAGAACCGACTCGCAAGTCAGAGCCGGCCACTCGATGTCTTCAGCAACTCTTATCGCCCAGGAGTGATGCCAGTCGCGTGCTTCGAGCAGAGCCACCAGGAAACCGGTGTCTGCGATGGCGTTCACTTGCGCGAATATCCCTTGCGTGAGGAGAGATCCGGTGGACCATCTTTGATAATCCCCGCGTATTTCCGCCAAACCTGATTCCTGTCTGGAACCAGTGCGGCCTCAAGCGATTCACGCACCACTCGCCCCATCGGGAGACCGGTGTGGCGCGACTTCTCCCGCAGCCGTTCAAGAAGTTCCTCCGGCAGGCGGATTGTAAGTGTATTACTCATTTGACAAATTGTAACACGAACGAAAAAGACTATCTCACCTTGGTCCCAGTTAAAGCTACTCTTTCCGCATGCAGTTGCTGCAGAGCCCGGATCTTCACCTCGCCGCGTTGTAGCGCGGATATGCCTTCCGCCGCCGCTCTCGCCGCGGAGAGCGTCGTGATCGTCGGAATGCGCGCCATCACCGCCGCGCGCCGGATCGCTTTCTCGTCGAACCAGGGCTCGAGCCCCGTCGGAGTGTTGATGATCAAGTGAATCCGCTGGCCCTTGATCAAGTCGACCACGTTCGGGCGTCCTTCCTTCACCTTGTAGACGCGCTCAACTTTCATCCCGGCCATTTCGATCACGTCAGCCGTCCCGGACGTCGCGACCAGCTTGAAACCCATATCCACGAACTTGCGCGCCACTTCTGCGGCATAACGCTTATCGTGGTCGGTCACGCTGATGAATACCGTTCCCTGTATTGGAAGCTTCTGCCCCGCCGCCAGCTGCGCTTTGCCGAACGCTTCGCCGAAGCTATCGCCCACGCCCATCACCTCACCCGTGGATTTCATCTCGGGTCCAAGCACCGTATCAACACCGGGAAATTTGTTCCAGGGAAATACCGGCGACTTCACGTAGTAGCAGCTTCCGGTGTCGAGATCAGCGCGACACTTAATATTCTCTGGCAGAAATTCGCGCAGTTTTCGCCCTGTCATCAGCCGAGCCGCAATTTTCGCCAACGGCACTCCGGTGGCCTTGGAAACGTAAGGAACGGTGCGAGAAGCCCGTGGATTGACCTCGAGGACGTAAACCTTTCCGCCTTCCGACCCGTTGCTCGATCCGCCTCCGTTTCCGCGCGGGATGGCGAACTGAATATTCATGAGTCCGATCACTTTCAGCGCCCGCGCCAACTTGAATGTGTAGTCGCGCATGCAATCCAGCTGGGGTTGTGGAATATCGACCGCCGGTAGCACGCAGGAAGAGTCGCCTGAATGAATGCCCGCTTCTTCGATGTGTTGCATGATCCCACCGATCACCACATCTTCACCGTCAGAGAGTGCGTCTACATCCACTTCAATCGCATCTTCCAGGAAGTGATCGATCAACACCGGACGATCGTGCGAATACTCGACCGCTTCTTTCATGTACCGAATTACAGATTCTTCGTCGTAGGCGATCACCATTGCCCGGCCGCCCAGCACATAGGAAGGCCGCACCACAACGGGATATCCAACCTGCTTTGCTCCAGCGATGGCTTCGTCCAGCGAAGTTGCCATCACTCCCGCGGCCTGCGGAATTTCCAATTCTTCCAACAGCTTGTTGAAGTGCTTGCGGTCTTCGGCAAGGTCAATCGATTCCGGAGACGTCCCAACAATATTCACGCCTGCGGCCTTCAACGGCAAAGCCAGGTTCAGCGGAGTCTGACCGCCGAACTGCACGATCACACCGCAGGGCGCGCCTTTCGAGGTCTCGTGCTGATAGATCGCCCAAACATCTTCAAACGTTAACGGTTCAAAATAGAGACGATCGCTCGTGTCGTAATCGGTCGAGACGGTTTCCGGATTGCAATTGATCATGATCGTCTCGTAACCGTCTTCGTGCAGCGCGAATGAGGCATGGCAGCAGCAGTAATCGAACTCAATTCCCTGCCCAATGCGATTCGGCCCGCTTCCCAGAATGATGATCTTCTTTTTGTCTGTGGGAGCGGCTTCGTCTTCGTCTTCGTAAGTCGAATAAAGATACGGCGTAAAGCTTTCGAACTCCGCCGCGCACGTGTCCACGCGTTTGTACACGGGAAGCACACCGTGTTTCTTGCGCAGATGCCGCACTTTCTCCTGACCCTCGAGCCGCCACACATTCGCCAGCCGTCCGTCGGAGAAGCCCATGCGCTTGGCCTCGCGCAGCACCTCGGTGGGAATCGACTCCATCGGGTGCTTCTCCAGCTCCAGCTGCATATCATTAATTTCTTTCAGCTGGTAGAGGAACCACGGATCCATCGAGGTCATCTTCGCGATCTGCTTGACGGTGTGGCCCTGTCGCAACGCATATTGAACGTAGGCCAGACGCTCCGGGTGAGGCGTGACCAGTCGTTGCGTAAGAATTTTGGGCTCAATCTTTCCGCCGCCCACGCGCTTTCCGGTATCCAGCGAGCGAATTCCCTTCATCAATGCTTCTTTGAAGGTACGACCGATCGCCATCACTTCGCCGACCGACTTCATCTGCACGCCCAGGTTCTCGTCCGCTCCAGGGAACTTTTCAAACTGCCACTTCGGAATCTTTACGACCACGTAGTCGAGCGTTGGCTCGAAACAGGCCGGAGTTTTACGCGTAATGTCATTGGGAATTTCGTCAAGCGTATAGCCCACGGCGAGCTTCGCCGCAATCTTCGCAATCGGGAAGCCAGTGGCCTTTGACGCCAGCGCTGACGACCGCGACACACGCGGGTTCATCTCGATTACCACCATGCGTCCGGTCTCTGGGTTCACGCCGAACTGAATGTTCGAGCCCCCAGTATCCACCCCGATTTCGCGAATCACCGCAATCGAGGCGTCGCGCATAGCTTGGTACTCGCGATCCGTCAGCGTTTGCGCCGGGGCGACAGTAATCGAATCGCCGGTGTGCACGCCCATGGGATCGAAGTTTTCAATCGAGCAGATGATGATGACGTTGTCTTTGGTGTCACGCATCACCTCAAGTTCGAATTCCTTCCATCCCAGCACTGACTCTTCAATCAGCGCCTCGTGCACCGGAGACATATCCAGGCCGCGGGTCAGCACTTCGACCAACTCTTCGCGGTTGAAGGCAATGCCGCCGCCGGTCCCGCCCAGCGTGAACGAGGGACGAATGATGACCGGAAATCCTATCTTGCCAGAGAACTCCAAGCCGTCTTTCGTGCTGTTCACCAGCGCCGACTTCGGAACATCCAGGCCTATCTTCTGCATCGCATCTTTGAAGAAGAGGCGATCCTCGGCCTTCTTGATGGCGGCGACGTTGGCGCCGATCAAACTGACGTTGTATTTTTCGAGGACGTTGCCATCGGAGAGTTCAATGGCCAAGTTCAACGCGGTCTGTCCGCCCACGGTGGGTAGCACGGCAAAACCAGCGCTGGGCGTCATTTCTCGCTCGATCCGAATAATCTCTTCCAGGTATTCGAGCGTCAGCGGCTCAATGTAGGTGCGGTCCGCAATCTCCGGATCGGTCATGATGGTCGCTGGATTCGAGTTCGCCAGAATCACTTCATAGCCCTCGGACTTCAGCGCCTTACAAGCCTGCGTGCCGGAGTAATCAAACTCCGCGGACTGCCCGATGACGATGGGCCCGGAGCCGAGGATCAGTATTTTCGAGATATCAGTGCGTTTGGGCATTTACGATGCGATCTTTCCTGATTTGTTCTGCAGAGTAACGGATGCGACGGGTTTGGTTTGAAAGGGCGCGCCTTCAGACGCAGGTTCGGCGCGGTTTTGAAAGGGCGCGCCTTCAGGCTCGCCGCTCAAGCCCTCCACATGTATGCGCTTTAGCGCCTGAGGTACCGGGTCTAGCTTGAAACTACGCACCGCAGACGAATACGGAAAACCTTCGACGCCTTGGCAAAGATTCTTCCGAACCGGATTTTTCAAAATGTAATCGACATGCCGCGAATAGTCTTCTGAGTCACGAATCCGATGATCCGAGAACCCCTTCTGCCAAACTTCCATGTTCGATCCAAGTTCCTTCTTAACCCGGTACGAGAACCCGCCCTTGATGAACTGCACCGCCTTCTCCAAGCTCGTCTTCGGAGTAAGCAGAATGTGAAAGTGATCGGGCATGATCACAAAGGCGTGAAGGAGATAAGTGGATCCTCGATAGTGGTACAGCGTATCGATCAGCAAGCGCGCCCAAGATTCGGTCTGAAAAAGCGAGCGGCGCTCCCAGGTCGAGGAGGTCACCATATAAGTTTGGCCGTTATTCGTGGCGTGTTCTCGGGTCGGTCTCAGAGCTTCACCTCCTGCAATTCGATCAGCCAGCATTCGAGGCGGCAGGTTTTGAACGGGTACCCTCAGGCACACGGCTGACACCATCCGGCCTTGAAAGGGCGCGTCTTCAGACGCGCCGTAAAGCTTCCTCATATTCCTAGCCGGCTTTAGCCCACGAAGGGCGACCCTCAGCGGCTAAAGCCGAAATTCATTTCATGCCCTCTAGGCGGCGCGTCTGAAGCCGCGCCCTTTCAAAGCTCTGACAGCCGACTGCCCGATGACGATGGGCCCGGAGCCAAGAATCAGTATTTTCGAGATATCAGTGCGTTTGGGCATTTACGATTTCTTGCTCTCAATGAATTCGTGGCCGACTGTGCAATCAGGACGAATCGGCGAAACATCCAGAACAACGTTCTTTGTCGGCGCCACTTTGTCAGTTACTTCCACATCGAACCATCCACCCAACTGGTGGGAGTGGGCTACGTCGATTAGGAGTGAATAGTGACCTTTCGCAACCATTCCGAAATCAAATTCACCATGAGAATTGGTCTTTGTCGCCGCAACGGTCTTGAGACCCTTAAAATCGACCCGTGGGCGAAATTCGTAGAGCGTCAGAGTCGCATCAGCTAGGTTAAATGACTGACGGAGCCACCTGAATTGGAAAGGACCCAAATCCGTGCCGACAACCCGACCCCGTATCGCGGTCACTTGATGGAAGTAGCCAGGCAACAATGAACACGCGCCGCTCACCGTCGAAATCAGCGCGACGGTCAGGACTATCGCGACGCCACCCGGGACTCGTCTCACCCTTTCCACTCCTCCATCATCTTCGTGAATTCCTTGAACAGATAATGCGAATCGTGCGGCCCCGGCGCAGCTTCCGGGTGGTACTGCACACTGAACAGCGGCAAGTTCCTATGCCGCAACCCTTCCAGCGTCGAGTCATTGAGATCGATGTGGGTTAGCTCGACTTCGCTCTCCGGCAAGGAATCGGGATCGACGGCGAAAGTTATGGTTGTGCGCCGTGATCTCGATCTTCCCCGACTTCAACTGCTTTACCGGATGATTCCCGCCATGATGTCCGAACTTCAGCTTGAAGGTTTTTCCGCCGAGGGCGATACCAGTAAGTTGATGTCCCAGGCAGATGCCGAAAATCGGCTGTCGCCCCATCAACCGCCGGATGGAGTCGACGGCGTAGGTACAAGGCTCGGGATCGCCCGGCCCATTCGATAGAAACACTCCATCCGGTTTCAGGGCCATCACATCTTCCGCCAAGGTCTGTGCCGGGACCACCGTAACCCGGCATCCTTCCCCGCGCAACTTACGCAGAATGTTAGTTTTAATGCCAAAATCGTAAGCCACCACATGAAAGCGCGCTGGCTCATCTTTTACACCCACTTGCGCCACCGGCTCGTGCGACCGTTCGCCAACTTCCCACACGTATGAACGCTTCGTGCTTACTTCTTTGGCGAGATCCGTGCCATCCATCTTTGGGATCGATCGGGCCTTAGTGACCAACTTATCGGTATCAGTTTCAAGCGTCGATATCACACCACGCATCACGCCATGGTCGCGTAGATGCCGCACAAGACAACGAGTGTCAATGTCCGAGAGCACCGGCACTTTGAATTGTTCGAGGTATTCTTCCGCCACCTGCGACGAGCGCCAGTTCGAGCTCACTTTCGAGAACTCGCGCACGATCAGCCCTTCAATCCACGGGCGGGTCGCTTCATTGTCTTCCTGGTTGGTACCGTAATTGCCGATCTGCGGATTAGTCAGGACAACAATTTGTCCCGAATAAGATGGGTCGGTGAATATTTCCTGATAGCCAGTGATGGAAGTATTAAAAACGACTTCGCCGTAGCATTCGCCTTTGGCGCCGTAGCCTTTGCCTCGGAAGATTTTGCCATCTTCCAGCGCAAGGATTGCTTGCATTCTCGCTCCAGGGGAGTGGATTTTATCGATATTATCAGGGAAAGACGCGGCAGCCAAGCTGAGATAAGGCGTCTACCGAAATTATCGGTGCAAAAAACCGATAATTCTGATGAGAAAATTAGTGCTCGACGGCCGGCAGGATATAATCGGTCAAAATCTTTTCCGTTTGCTCGTGCATGCCATGAGTGTTGTAGTTCGTGCTCGTGATCACGACCGCCATGTCGAGTTCTGGGAGAGCAACTACTTTGTTTCCTCCGTTCCCGCTCATAAAAAACGCCGGATAGCTTTTGGCGCCAGACTTGAAGGACTTCAACCACCATAGATAACCGTACTCGGTGGCGTCATCGATACGGGCGTGTGGCTGGGTCGAAACCTTCACCCACCCCTCGTCCAGGATGCGCTTCTCCTGCCAACTCCCGGCGCCCAGATAAAGCTGCGCGATCTTCAGTAGATCGCGGCTGCTCAGCCGCAATCCGCCGCCAGTCTGCGGAATGTTCAAGGGCGAGTAAACCCATTGAGCATCGGAGATTCTCAACGGAGAGAAAAGCTTTTCCTGAGCATAGCGATCGGCGCGCATCCCCGTGGCCTTCTGAAGCACCTCGCTGAGGGTAAAGACCCCGCCCGTGCAATAGCTAAAATAACGTCCGTAAGGCGGCGGATCGATCTGCTCTCCGAGGTGCATGCGCCCGCGAATCGGTAGATCGAGAATGAACTGCGCCCAATCTTCCACCAAGTACATTCTCTCCTCGTTGCCGCGAGAAACATCGTTCCAATCGTCGCACTCCAGAGGCGAACTCATGGTGAGAAAATCCTCGACCGTGATCTTGTCCTTGCGCCGATCGGGATTTTGCATTTTCCGCGCATGCTCTGGCAAGAGTTGCAACACCCGCGCATCGACACCACTCAACTTCTTTTCGCTGATTGCGATACCCACTAAAGCACTGGTAATGCTTTTAGTCGCTGACCTCGTATCGCGCAGCGAGTTCGCATCGCCATCGAAATAATCTTCGTAGACCAGTTTCCCGTGGCGGGCGATAAGAACGCTGCCGATCTTCTTGAGCTCTCCACCGCGAATCGCAGCGTCCAAATCCTGTAACGGCTTTGACAAAAGCCCGGCAGACTCCGCAGTTGAGGTAGTCCAACCATCGTCTCTTGATTGGGGCTGAGAAACGGGCCCGACCTGCGCGCACACATGAGCACCGAAACCTAGGCACACAACGGTACAGAACAACGCCACGTATCGTCCAAGCACTTGGCTGTTGCCTTCCTGAATCATGCCCTGATATAGAGGCGCTGGAAAGGAAAAGGTTAGCAAACCTTGAAGAGAAGAAAGAATGCGGTTGAGATACTTACGGAAGCTGAAGTTCTACCGAACCCGCCCCAGCTTATCCATTGGCCAGTATCCGAACACCGCTTTGCCGTAGATGTAGCTCTGATTCACCGGCCCAAAGTCACGGCTGTCGTTCGACATCGACCGATGGTCCCCCAATACGAGATAGCAGTTCGGCGGCACAGTTGTCTCCGGATAAGATCGCGAGTCGGCATACGCAGGAGGAACGTAATCTTCATCTAATGCTTCACCATTTACATATACCTGTCCGCCATCAATGCGGATGCGATCTCCCGCAACTCCAATTACGCGCTTGATGTAACTTTTGGAAGGATCGCGGGGATAACGAAATACCACAATGTCGCCACGCGAAATCGGCTCCAGCCGGTATACGAACTTGTTCACGAAGATCCGCTCCTGATCTTCGAGCGACGGCATCATGCTGGTGCCTTCCACCTTAACTGGCTGGTAGATGAAAACGATGATGAACGCCGAAATTGCGAGCGAAAGAATTAAGTCTCGCAACCACACGCCAAAGGCTGGGCGAAGTCGAACTCCAAGATCCGCAGGCGCACTCATCTCCGTCGCGGTGGGGAGGGAGGCCGTTCTAACTTCTGAACTGGGCGTCTTCGGCATTGGATGTCTATTGTATACAGATCAGTTGGATGCGGCGTTTAGTTGTACGCTGCGTGTTCGAGTCCTCCACACCTTTGGCTCAATCTCGAAAAGCGGGTAAAATAGAGGACTTAAGGAGCAGCAATGTCGATGGCCCAATTTTTCCAACGAAAGTTTGTTCACCGAGTCCTTACCCTTTCTCTGCTTCTGTTGGTTACTATGACCATGACGTCTCTCTGGGCTGCTCCCCAGGAAGAGGAAGGAACAGGCATTCCGGCCTACAACGCCGGCCCCCCGCCCAAGGGAACCAAGCTTCCTCCCGTTCTTACCAAAGATCAACTTTGGGGATCCGATGCCCAGTATCCTTACCAGACGCATGCTTACGAATTAGCTTCCAGGATTCCGGCCGTGCTTCACCAGCAACCTTGCTACTGTTTCTGCGATCGTATGGGCCACAATAGCTTACACAGCTGTTTTGAAAATACGCACGGTGCGCGCTGCTCTACTTGCCTGAAGGAGCTTTATTATTCTTACAAGCAACACCAGGCCGGAAAGACTGCGACTCAAATTCGCGCCGGGATCATCAAGGGTGAATGGAAACAAATAGATCTCGAAGCCGCCGCAACTATGAATTAGCGAAGTCTTCTCAGCGGCCAGTCCAAGACTGCAATGCCCAGTGCCCTGCTGTGGAATTGCCCTCGACCCGCTCTTTGAGTGATACTTAGGCAACCAGTTCAAGGCAAGGAGTTTTTATTACGACGAGCACAGGAAAAATTCTCCACATGGCTCAGAAGGCTACCCCCAAGAAGTCATCAGTAACGGACGACCCCCGCGCCTCCCAAGCTCTGCAAAACTATGAGGCCGGGCTTCGTGCCTTGCAGGAACACAAGTTTGATAAGGCGAAGCCATTGTTCCAAAAGGTGCTCGCCGGCGGCAGCAAGGAGCTAGGTGATCGTGCCGCCATCCACCTCAGTATCTGCAACCAGCACCTGGAGCGGTCTGCCACAAACCAGTTCAAGACCGTTGAGGAACATTTTGACTACGCGGTTTCGCTGATGAACGTAGGAGATTACGTGACCGCGCGCGAGCATATTGAGAAGCTTGTTTCGCAAGCTCCTAAAACTGATTTTGTGATTTATGGCTTGGCCGCGCTTGATTGTCTTACCGGACACGTGGAAGATTCGCTGAAGCATCTCGATGAGGCTCTGCGGCTCAACGCCAGCTTGCGCTACCAGGCGCGTAACGATTCCGACTTCCACAACCTGGCCGAAGATCCTCGATTTACCGAGCTCTTATACCCGGATCCGGCTGCCGACCTTGCTGCGCCGGAAGGCTCTTTCCGGGACGACGAATCGTTTTAGTCAGGCAGCAATCGGGACCCCGCTCGATGGAAACTAAAGTCGCGGATCTAATAACTCTGGAGAAGGTGACGCGCGAGCGTGGCTTGCGCGTGGTCGCGATTGGCGGTGGTACCGGACTTTCTACTCTTCTAAAGGGACTCAAACGCTTCGCCCTTACTCCTGCAGAAATGGCTGCAACGAGGCCGGATACGCCGATTATTCGGGACCTCTGTGCAGTGGTCACCGTGAGTGACGATGGCGGCTCCAGTGGACGACTGCGCAAGGAACTTAACATGCTTCCTCCCGGCGACATCCGCAATTGTATCGTTGCTCTCAGTGAGGATGAAGCGCTTCTTTCCCAACTCTTCCGGCATCGATTCGATAAGGGATCCGGTCTCGAGGGACACAGCTTCGGCAATCTTTTTCTGGCTGCCCTCACTTCCATCACGCACGACTTCTCCGAGGCCGTTCGCCTTTCATCGGAAATCCTGGTAACACGCGGTCACATCCATCCGGCCACTACGTCCAACATCGAACTGGAAGCTCTGATGGAGGATGGCACTCGAGTGCGCGGCGAGACCAAAATCACCGCCAGCAAAGTCCGGATCAAGGAACTGTTCCTGGTTCCGGCGGATGTCGATCCTCTTCCTCAGACGCTGGATGCCATTGCCCGTGCCGATATCATCACCATCGGCCCCGGCTCGCTTTTTACCAGCCTCATTCCAAATCTGCTGGTGCACGGCATTGCTCAAGCCATTGTCAACTCTCCGGCAACCAAGGTTTACATCTGCAATCTCATGACGCAGGCCAACGAGAGCCTGGGCCTCACCGCAGCGGATCACATACGGGCGCTGAATCGCCACGCCGGACAACAGATCTTCGACTACGCTCTGATCAACCGCACTCCGGTATCCGACGAATTGAAGGCAAAATACGCTCTCGAAGGCGCGTGCCAGATAGTCGCCGATCTCGACGCGATTGAAGCCCTTGGCGTGATCCCAGTTCTGGGAGACTATCTCGAAGAAGCAGGCGTGGCTCGTCACAACACCGCTCGCGTCGCCACCGATCTTGTGCAACTCGGATCGCACGAGAGTGGACTCCAAACTAAGTCCAATGGATAGTCTTGGACTCGGCCACATCAGTTATTTCCTTCTCGCTCGCTTTCCCCCAGCCGCACGACTCGCTAGAATGGCCACTATGCACTCGATATCGACCTCGTCAAAGGATGTAGAGATTAAGGTAACGCGTCGTCTGCCCAAAGTCGCTTGCCTGCTCCTGATGTTTGCTCTTGTTAGTTTTGCCGAGGCACAACGCGATAAAGTTGAAGATCCAACCGCGGTTATTACTTTTCTGGTGATCAAAGACGATAACGGGAAGCCCGTACGCAACGCCGCCGTCATCATGCATCCTGTCGGTACGAGCGGTCAGCAAGGACGAGGCGGAGTCGAACTCAAGACCGATGGCGATGGCAAGACCAGCTTCGACGGCATTCCCTATGGCAAGGTTCGGGTGCAGGTGCTGGCTTCCGGCTTCCAGACGTTCGGCGATGATTACGCGGTAGATAAGGCCAAGGTTGATCTCACGATCAAATTAAAACGCCCCCAGGGCCAGTATTCGATTTACGAAAGCCACCCTAACGAGAAAAAGGATGACAAGACTCCGGCTCCCGATCCCAACGCCAAACCTCAGTAAGCTGGGCTCTTTGACTGATTTTCTGAAGTCGCTGAATTCGAAAACTTGCTTGGTAGGGTTGTAGACCGAGTAAAATCTTGCGCATGCCATATCTATTGAAAACTGAACCGAGCGTGTACTCTTTCGCCGATCTTCAGCGCGACGGCACAACGATTTGGGACGGCGTCACCAATCCGGCTGCGCTCAAGAATCTGCGCAGCATGAAGAGCGGTGAACATTTAGTTATCTACCACACCGGGGACGAGAAAAGCGCAGTGGGCACGGCAACCGTGGTTTCGGTGGAAGCCAGCGACCCGAAAAATCCTCAGATAAAGATTAAAGCTGGTAAGCCGCTGGCAAAACCGGTGACCTTGGCCGAAATGAAGGCGAATAAGTTATTCGCCGAATCTCCATTGATGCGGCAGGGAAGATTGAGCGTCGTTCCCCTGACCGACGCCCAATACAAGTTCATCACCGGTTCTTAATTCGGTTCCCGGGATTCAGTGCGCGCGCGAGTCACGCTGGATCAGTGCGTGATCCACGAAGAATCCAATTCCGACCGCAAGCGGGATCACTCCGAACGTCGCCGCAATCATGGCATCCGGTTCCATACGCCCGATCAGGGCAAACGTCACGATATAGCCCACTGCACCGGCAACCAGCAAAATGCCGGACCGTCGCGAGCGTGCTGCCTCGGAAAGTTCCGGCTGCATGGGAACGTCTACTCCCCGCGCAAGCGCTGCCATCCGCTCCTCGCTGCGCAACTTGCGAACGCGGAAAAATGTGTACATGGCTGCCATTGGAATTCCTAACACCATCACCACCGCCGCCAAACCAACAAAGTTGCCGTCCATATATCCTCCGGTAATAGCGCGTCCACTGCGCGCCACGCTCATTTGTAGTTACGAAGGAAAGCAAGAAAAGTTCGCTCTCAGATACGGATTTTTTACAAAACTTTGCAAAGCCTCGGTTGCCCTTTAGCAACCTCCAGGCTGTGTGACAGCTCTTATCAGGTTGGCAGCGTCACCTACCTGGCGTTTATCTTTTCTCGTCATGCGCTTCTAAAGAGGAATACTAAAAATGCCATTGAAACTATCGTCCTTCAGTCTTTGTCGGTTTCGAAGATCCCTGCTCGCGGGCTGGATCGCCAGCTTGGTGCTAATGGTTACAGCGAGTGCCGCGCTGGCCCAGGACTCACATGAAAAGCTCGATGTCGACGAAGTCTCCCGCACCTATGTGGTGCATCTGCCACCAGGCTATGACCAGACTCACCGCTATCCCGTAGTGATTCTGCTTCATGGTCAGAATCAGGATGCGGATGACATGTCGCGGCTCACGCTCTTCAACCAGCTTGCCGACAAAGACGGCGTGATTGCTGTTTACCCAAACGCCACGCGCGGGCGATGGAATATTGGCGTGCGCTCGGAGGAAATAGCACAGGGCATGCCACGCCGCGGAGGTGGGCGGCGCGGAGGATGGGGCGGCTATCCCGGCGGTGGCTACCCCGGCGGTGGTGGATCTCCGCGCAGCGGCGGTGGTTATCCGGGAGGAGGTCAGACCGGGCAGGGTCAAGGCAGCGGGCAGGGTGATGAAAACAGGAACAAAACCGAGCCCGCGGATGATGTCGCATTTCTCAACCAGATGCTCGATCAACTCGCGCTGAAATATTCCGTTGACTCAACCCGTATCTACGCCACAGGCCTGGGAGACGGCGGCTTCATGGCATTACGCGCCGGGTGCAACATGGCGGATCGCGTCGCCGCCGTCGCTGCTGTAGGTGCTGAAATGCCAAAGACGATGATCTGCCTCCCTTCGCGCGCGGTCCCCGCGGTTTTCATCGAGGGCACGGACGACCCCATCGTTCCTTACAATGGAGGCTCCTATAAAGCGCTACGATTCCACGTGCTCTCCGCGGAAGACACTGCCAAGACCTGGGCGAAATTTGATCGCTGCTCAGAAAAACCCTCGCAAGATAAAATTCCGCCTCAGCAGAAAGGCGCCAAGGAAACCAAGAGTCTTCACCTACAGCGGCTGCCAGAATGATGCGCAAGTTGTCCTCTACAGCGTGAAGGATGGGGGCAACACATGGCCCGGGCGGCGAGCAGTACATGACCGAGAAAGAAATTGGCAAAACCAGCACTGCGATCAATGCTAACGAAACGATCTGGAATTTTTTCGCTAACCGAAAGACTCCCGGCGAGAAAGACCAGCAAAAGTAATACCCCATCATTGCAAAACTGTTTGGGCATCGGGATAGAACTTGGCAATCATGCGTCCCGTCATCAACCCGCCTTCATATTCGGGGATAATCACCTCGTCCGCGCCGGAATTCCGCATGGCCTGAGCGTAGCGAGACTGCCCGGCACGCGTGATAATGCGTGCCTTCGGGTTCAAGGCCTTCGCCGTAACCGTGATGTACAGATTGTCCGCGTCGTTATCGATCACGATACACACGCCGCGCGCGCGTTCGATTCCGGCCGACTGCAGCACGTCGTGCCGCTTGGCATCCCCTTGTATAGCCAACACTTTCTCCTTCAACAGCTCACGGCACAACCCCTCGTTAGTCTCGATTAACACAAAGGGGATCTTCAGGCGGTTCAGTTGATCGACCACTGTCCGGCCCACCTGCCCGTAGCCACAGATGATGAAGTGATCGCGCAATTTATCGATGCTGATATCGTTCACCATGGTTCTCCAGGCCTCCATTCCCTGACGATTGAAAATCGTGACCGCGACGCGTTCCGCCACCCAGATTTGAAACGCGAACACTCCGCAATACACAAAAATCGAAAACAACTTTGTCGAATTGCGTACCCGATTGACGTCAATGGCGTGCGGTTGGATCATCCAGAACAGCGCATTCTGCCACGTCAAACCTTCCAAATGCCGGTACACCAGCACACACATCAGGCTGAATCCAGCGAACATTACCAGCGGCAGCCACAGCCGTCGCAGGAAAAGCAATAGAATTCGAAACATGGGTCAGCGATACTAACGCAACGCTGTTCGCATGGCAATCGGAATTAAGGCGCTCAAAAAATCATGCTTCGAATCATTTTCTTCAATTCGTTCACGAAAAATCCCATCCTTCGCATTAGCGAAAGATGGGATTAAAACTCGCGCCAATGATCTGCTAGCGAACTCAGCGAAACAGATTCAACGTGTTGGTAGCATCGTCCACGTAGTAGAGCCCCTGCCCCGGCACGGGTATCAATCCGAACAGAGCGCCTGCTCCCGGCGGATTGCCGCTGCTGTCTAGTAACGTCCTGCTGATCTGATTGCCGTCCGGAGTCGTGGTCACCAAGTAGCCGTTGTTTCCATTCACAGTCAGAATATTACCTGTTGGGGAAACCGTCAGACCAAGAGGATCGTTCAAGCTTCCTCCCTGCGAGACGGTCGCTCCTATACCCGCAGATGTAGTTCGAAACTCGGGATCAGGAATCGCCGCAATACGATTATTCAAACTATCTGCCACATACAGAATGCTCGAATTCGCGCTGAGACCAAGTCCGGTTGGTCCGATCACCAAGGCTGCCGGATCAGTCCGCTCGGAAAATCCGGATCCGATCACAGTGATCGACTGCAAACTCGGCATGCTCGTCGTCGTGGTGTCAAGAGTTAACCGCACCACCGTTCCCTGATGCACTACCTTTCCACCGCCTGCCTGCGTTCCGTTCAAGACATTGCTCACGAATAGATCCGCACTGCTTCCGAGATCAAGAGCCGTCATGTCCCAAGGACCGTTGATCAACGAGCCATAGAACGTCTCTACCACGTTGCCATTGCTATCGAGCACCAGCAAACACCCAGCTTGCGCTGTCGCCGATGTGCCATCTGTCGTCGGCAAGCTGCCTACGATCACCCATCCGGTTCGCAGCACCGCCAGTGCCGTCGTCAAGCCAACGCCGCCCGGGCACGGACCCGGCAAAGTGGCAGCATCGATTTGCGCGAAGAGACTGCTGGTGCCATCGGGCGCAATCTGCACGATCGTGGTTCCGGTACCTTGAAGATTGGCGCTGCTGTTGAAGTTGCTGACCAGTATGTTTCCTTGAATCAATGAACCTGCACTCTTGGGCACGCGCGCCACGCCATACGGATTCAGATCTCCATTCGACGGAACCGTAGAAGCAATGACATTGATTTCTGGAAAATGGGTTTGTTGCGAATGAGCGGCCAGGCTGCAGACCATTAGAAACATCACGACCGCCATACAAACTTTTACCTTGTAAAGTGGTTCCATAACAATCCTCCTGAAGGTGGGAGCTCGGGTACCGCAGAACAGCGGTGGGGTAGCCATTCTGCACGGGGATCAGTCTGGCCCGATACACTCCAGGGATTGTCAGAAAATTGTCAATTCCATGTCACTTCTGCCGACAGTTCACGCGGGGATCGGTTCGGAGATGGCTTTTGTGGGGAAAGCCGCTCTCGGCCCGGAATGAATCGCAGCTCGACTGCAATTCAGCCCATCGACTTTCGCAGCTCTCTCCGGAGAATTTTTCCTGAAGCGGTCTTGGGCACGACCTCGACAAAATGCACTTCGCGCGGCTGCTTGTAGTGCGTCAAACGTTCGGCGACGAACGCACATAATTCATCTTCCATCTTCTTGCCGGTCGTGAAGCCATCACGTAGAGCTACAAACGCGACAGGAATTTCTCCCGCCGCTGCATCCGTCCGCCCTACCACACCGCACTCCCGCACCGCGGGATGCTCCAGCAGCACCGCTTCCACCTCCGCCGGCGCCACGGGGAATCCCTTGTACTTGATCATTTCCTTGCGCCGGTCCACAACTCGGTAGAACCCCTCGGAATCCCGCGTAACAATGTCGCCCGACCAATACCATCCATCGCGCAGCGCCGCCGCAGTTGCCTCTGGCTCGTTCCAGTAACCCCGCATAAACTGCGGACCGCGCATTACCAACTCCCCCGGTTCTCCCGCTGCGACTTCTGCCACGCCCTCCGCGGACGCCGCCAGGTTCTCCGTTCCAATTACTCTGCACTCCGTCTGCGCCAGAGGATGCCCAATCGAGTCCGGCCGGTAAAGCTCCGGCTGCAGATATCCAACGTGCGTCACCGGCGATGCCTCGGTCATGCCGTACCCCTGACACACCCGAATACCAGTCGAAGCCGAAAATCTTCGGGCCAACTCCGGAGCCAGTGGCGCCGCTCCCGACTTCACCCATGTGACTTTATGATCTTTCGGAAACTGTCCGGCCTCTGCCGCCAGGCATAACGCGTTCATCGCCGGAGGAACCATCAGCATTGTGGTTATCAACTCCTCCCTCAGCAGCGAGCACACTTGTCCCACATTAAAACGCGGCGTGAGCACCAGCGTTGCGCCCATCATGAGCATCGGGTTTAGCGCCACGTTGAGGCCGTAAATGTGATAAAGAGGAAGAAAGCAAAGTAGCTTGTCGTCCGGCTTGAGCATCGCCGCGTTCGGACCCAGCAACTGATAAACGTTCGCCACCAGATTGTGATGCGAAAGCATCACACCCTTCGGCAGACCGGTCGTGCCACTGGAATAAGGCAGCGCCGCCAATGTTTCTTTCGTGTCGCGAGCCGGTCGGGGTAATACAGCACTCACCGGCTTCAGCAAATCAGAAAAGGCTGCGCTCCCGCTTGCCTGTATTCGCGTGCAGAATACCCGCCGCAGGTGCTTGAGCCCAGCCAGATTGAGGCCTTCAATGTTCGGTCCATCGGTGATCAGCGCCACCGCTCCCGAATTCTCCAACTGATATCGCACTTCCCGCTCGCGATACGTCGGATTCAACAGCGTCGGAATCGCACCCGCTAGCGTGGCCGCGTGGTAGGCCGCACAAAACTCCCAGGAATTCGGCAAGAAAATAGCGACCACTTCGCCGGGCTTGACCCCGGCGGCAACAAGGCCGTACGCCAGCGCCTCGATTGTCTCGCCATACTCCGCGTAACTAAGCCGACGCCCGCACGATGAATCCACGATGGCAGTTTTTGCGGGATGGCGCCTGCAGGATTCAAGAATCACATCATGAACGAAGATGTTCGTGGGGTCGGCGTACAGTTCCGTGCGCAACATGGCGGGGATGATTGTAGTGGAAAGTGCGGTTTGAACGGCGCCTCCGTGACTCAAACCTAACTGTCCTGGCGAACTCTGACTGGTGAATGCCAGCGTCTTAAGGCTACGGAGCCGTTAAGCGGATCGGAAAGCTGTTTCCCTGCGTATGAGTCAAACAGATTTCATGCTCAACCGTCGCAACATCCGTTGGAGTTATAAGCGTCTCAGCACTAAAGATAGAAGCCTGCGCGTACGCGTGGTCTGCGACATCCCCCATGCGGGTCCTTTCCAACAGGCTCGCATCAGCTGACAGGTCAAAATTGCCTTTCCCAATGACTCGTACCCATTCGCCGGGATAAAGTGTCAAGAAAGTGTCAGGTTGACTATCGGAGCCATACAAGGACGCACCACCGCCAGTGTTGGTACTCCAACCTTGAGCAACAATCCACATCATTAAATCCATCTCTGAGTAGGCAAATTCCAGCGCTGGATTCTCAGGTTGAAGATCCGCGAGATGCGGAGAAAAAGGAATCTTCACCGCAGTGGAACCCACATTCTCAATCGTAATTTCGAAGGTAGGGTGATCCCCAACTCGATAAGACGTACGGTCCAGCGATACCAGCGTCGTTTGCAACGTGCCCGCTGGACTTTTAGCAGGTCGGCACGATTCGCGTTGGATAACGCCAGTCCGGCTTCTACCTATAGCTGACGCCGTTTCTGGGCGTCGTAAGTCAATGCGAGCGGTCACTTCCGTCAGGTCTATGGATGCCACTTCCTGAGACGCGGCAGCCGTGAGAAGAGCGAGGTAGATCGGCAGCGCAATCATCGAGCGCACGATAGCCCTCAAAGGAATAGTCAGCATCGCTTTAGTTATTTATTCCCTTGCAACGTCTGCAAATCCGCCAGCACTTCCTCGCTGTGCCCCTGCGGGCTCACTTTCAGGTACACCTTCTTGATCACGCCCGTAGGATCGATCAGGAACGTATTGCGCGCCGCCAGCGTCATCCCGTTGTACTCCATGATCGAGCCATATTTCTCGACGACGGAATGATTGGAGTCCGCGAGCAGCTTGAAGTTCAATCCCTCTTTCGTGCAGAAGCTCTTATGAGAATTCACATCATCCACGCTGACGCCGACGATCGCCGCATTCTTCGCCGTGTACTTATCCAGATCGCGCTGGAAGTTGTGCGCTTCGATGGTGCAACCAGAAGTAAAGTCCTTCGGGTAGAAATAAAGCACCACCCACTTCCCCTTAAACTGATCGAGCGATACTTGCGACCCTTCCTGGCTCGGCAGGCTGAAATCCGGAGCGCGCGTGCCTGCGGCGGGCGGCTGCGCCTGATCCGCGGCCACGGCGAAGATAACCGACACACTGATAGCAAAGCAAAGAACCCAAAAAGTCTTCATGATGCTCCTCCCACAGATTGCCTAAGAATAAACGATGCAGGTTGTCGCAAAATGGATTTATTCTTACGTCACACCAGCCGACAGCGCACCAGTTCCTGGGACTCACTGGTTAGGAGAGGATTATTAGCTCGCCAGCCTTCGGAGAAATTCCTGCTCGTCCATGCGGTACTTGAAGGCCTTGCGTCCGTCGATGAACACCACGGGCACTTCGTCGTTGAACTTCCGGCGCAGCTCAGCGTCACTATCCACATCCACTTCTTGCCAGCTAAAACCGCCGCGGCGCGAGAGCTTCACAAGGCTCTCTTTCACCACTTCGCACAGGTGGCATCCTTTGCGCGAATAAACGACAACTTGGCGCGACTCTGGCACGCCGCGATTGTACAGGCGCTACATCCTTCCCTTTCAAGCAAAAAACGAACATCCCGCCCTCGCTCAAAGCGACCGCTTTCATTTTGGGAGCAATTCCCAGGAGTAGAATCCGAAAATGCTTGCTCCCGATCCCAAGCCGCTGCGCGGTAAGGCTTGTCTTGTCACTGGCGGCGCACGACGTCTCGGACGCGCTTCCGCGCTCGCATTGGCTCAGGCCGGCGCCGATGTGGCCATTACCTTTCTCCACTCCGCCCGCGAGGCGCAGCATACCGTGGTCGATCTCGCCAGTTTCGGCGTCCGGGCGTTCGCGCTTGAATGCGACGTCACCGACGAGGCCAGCGTCAAGTCCATGATGAAAGATGCCGGGCGTGAACTCGGCCGCATCGATATCCTCGTCAACAACGCCGCCAACTATGAAACCGCTGAGTTCGAGCGCTTGACCGTGCGACAGTGGGACGCAATTTTCGCCTCCAATACGCGAGGACCTTTTCTGGTTTCGCGCGAAGCGCTCAAGTGGATGCGCCGCCCTCGCCCGGGTGCAAATAAAGGATCGCAATCACCAAAAAAGATCGAAGCCCGCATCATTCACATGGGCTCCCTCGGCGGCCTGCGCCCGTGGGCCACGCACGCGCACTACTGCTCGTCGAAAGCCGCGCTGCACATGCTAACCAAAGTCATGGCAAAGGCCTTGGCTCCGGAGATCGCCGTCAACGCCGTCGCTCCTGGCATGATCGATCTCGGCGAGAAGTCGGCCGCCGGTTTCATGCGCCGCATGGCGAAACAGACTCCCATGCAGCGCAATGGACACGCCGACGAAATCGCCGCGGCTGTACTTTTCTTCGCAACCGCTCCGCAATTCATCACGGGGCAGATCCTGGCTGTCGATGGCGGTTTGGGACTTTGAACCAAACCTCGCCTCCGTCCCTATTCCTATCAGCCACGAATGCTCGGCCGTGCCGCAGGATTTTATTCCGTATCACCAATAGCCACTGCGCCGGCATCCCTCTTCTGTACTTTTTCGGCTCAAGGTATAGTGAGGCAAATGAAGAAATCCAGCGTCGCACGCTCTACTAACGTCGTGGCCGACCCTCGAGTCGCCGTCGCCATCATGGCGGCGGGAAAGGGCACTCGTCTTAAATCGCAATTGCCCAAAGTCCTCCATGAAGTAGGCGGCAAGCCGCTTCTTGCCCACGTTATCGCCGCCGCCACAAGAGTCGTGCCGCCGCAGGATATTTACGCCATTATCGGGCACGAAGCCGAACGCGTCCGCACTGCGCTCGCATCCACCTGCGTAAACTTCGTACTGCAACCTGAACAGCGTGGCACCGGCCACGCCCTCATGGTCGCGCAGTCCGCTCTATCTGGTTACGATCACGTTATCGTTCTATCCGGCGATGCTCCGCAGATCACCGCGCAAACCATCGCCCAGTTGCTCAACTTTCACCTTGATGAGCAAGCCGCGATGACCTTGCTCAGCGCCGATCTTGCCCAGCCTACGGGCTACGGACGCGTCCTCCGCAAGACTTCCCGCAGCGCTGAAGTCCAAGCGATCGTTGAAGAAAAGTCCGCCACCCCGGCTCAGAAAGCTATTCACGAGATTAACGCCGGCTTTTATGCCTTCGCGGTGCCGCAGCTGTTCGAACACATCAAGAGGCTCTCCACCGCCAATCCTCATGCGGAGTACTACCTCACGGACATGGCTCAGGTGCTCCGTCAGGCGCAAAAGCGAGTCGTTGTTTGGAAAACCGACAACTCTGCCGAAGTGCTCGGCGCCAACACGCGCGCCGAGCTTTCTTTCATCGACTACCAGATGCGCATGCGCAAGTGCCACGAATTAATGGCTGAAGGCGTTACCATTTTCTTTCCTGCAACCTGCGTGATCGACAACGATGTTGAAATCGCCGCCGATACGGTGATCGAACCGTTCGTACAGATTCTCGGTCGCACTCGCATCGCCACCAACTGCCATATTCGCTCTTACTCCGTGATTCGCGATTCAGAGATCGCCGAAGGCGTCCTCGTCCGTCCAGGCTGCATTCTCGAACAAGCGTGCGTCGGCCCCGGCGCTATCCTCGGACCCTACTCGCATCTCCGTCCTGGCAGCGAGATCGGCGAGGCCGCTCACGTCGGCAATTTCGTCGAAACCAAGAAAATCAAGCTGGGGAAAGGATCGAAGGCAAATCATCTTTCCTACCTCGGCGACGCGGATATTGGCGCTGGGGTGAACATCGGCGCCGGAACCATCACCTGCAACTACGACGGGGTCCACAAGCATACGACGGTGATCGAGGACGGCGTGTTCGTCGGCAGCGACAGCACGCTAGTTGCCCCTCTCCGCATAGGCAAAGGGGCTTACGTCGCTGCCGGATCTTGTATCACGGAAGACGTTCCGCAAGATGCGCTGGCGCTCGGTCGGGCTCGTCAGACTACAAAAGAAGGGTGGGCGGGCAAGAGACGCGCCGCCCGCGAGCCAAAGTAGATCGTCAACCTGAAAAGTCTTAGCGCAAAAAAAGCACCGAGCTCCGGAATGCTCCGTATCCCAGTGCCTCCGTGGTGAGTTTGTCTTACCCTAGTGCGAAACGGCGGCAAACAGGTCGGAGTGCATGATCGACTGGAATTGCTGATCGGTCGATTTGAAGTGGAAGTTTACGTTTGAGCCGTCGGAATCCACGCTGGTATTATCCATCGCCAGTTTTTCCGTAGCGCTGGCGCTCATCTTTTTATAAAGCAGTCCTGCCTTTACCAACGACGACAGCGTGGCCGCACTCATCGAGTCGGACGAAACTACTGTCAAGTCGAAGTTCACGCCACCACTGAAGCTCATGGTGTAGCGCGATCCGAGCAGCCGCTTTTTAATGGTGTCATAATCCGCCACTTTGGCGGCATCGCCCAGCGCCGAGCGCATCACATTCTGCGTTCCCAGTTGATCCAGGATGCTCCATACCGGCGCCGAATCCACGTTCGACATCATGTCGGCCATGGTCGGGTTGGTATCAAGGCCCAACACCTCTCCATCGCGCGTATCCAGCGCAATCTTCACCGAAGACATTTCTCCGAAGAGCAGAGTGCTGTCATCCAGGAAACACATCACGAATCCACCATCCATGGGATAGATACTGGAGGTACGGTACTTCGTCGGCTTGATCTTCCGGAGCGTCATCTTCTTCAGCACCGTCTTCATCGCGAAGGGGCCTGCGGCTACACCCACGTTCTTGATTCCCTGTTTCGGAGTCCGAAACGAAGCGAAAGTCAGGGTGTCCACGTCTTTATCAGGATCGATGCCGACTCCCTTCAAGGCCGTTTCGAATTGCTGAAGGTTCGCCTGAGCCTGCATGATTTGTTGCTTCAGGGCGGTAGCAGTGGTCGAGTCCTTCATCGCCCGGTAATCTACAGAAATCAACTGCTGCAGGTCTCCCGGAACCACAGCGCGCGCCGACGAATTCAGCGGCATAGCAACGGAGACGCTTACCGATGCGACCATTAAAAGCATTGCACTCAGACAAAACTTGGCGGTTTTCATAAACGGATACGGACCTCTCATTAAGGTTTCGCGTAACGATCGGAGCAAGCGTTCGCCTAACAGGGGCTACATACACTTAGGATGAACGGAAAGAACACCACTTCTTGCGTGTTAGATGCCAGTTTAGACCTTGCCGTTACCAGTCCCTAATTCTAAGCCAGCCAGCAAGCTCTTGGTCCAGCCAAAAGTGCTACGCCTATGACCATTGCGGAACACCCTTCGCCTTTCATAAACAAACAAATGTGCGCTGGACAACATTTCAGTATCCGTATCGGTCAATTCGCTGCTAAGATTATTTACGACCCAGCCATCATTCCCGGCGCTTTTCTGGGCGCACGAATTCTCCCGCAAGCTGAAATCAGGGGACTATTGAAAATTTTACTCTACAACCCCGACAACGGGGTCACGCGCAATTTCATGCCCCACCTCTGGATGTTTCTACTCCAGTCTCTCACTCCCGCCAACCACGAAGTCGTATTGATCGACGGCAACGCGCAGCCCATGGACGAGGCTGGCATTGCCCGCTATGTGCGCGAGCAGAAGATTGATCTTGTGGGTATTGGCGCCATGACGCGAATGGTAGCGAAAGCCTATCGCATGGCAGACGCGGTACGTGCGGTCGGAGTTCCAGTGGTCATGGGTGGTCCTCACGTAACCGAAATGGCCGACGAAGCTCTGGGACGAGATGGCGGCCCACGTCATGCTGACGCTGTGGCCCTGGGCGAAGCCGACGCCACTTGGCCGGTAATTGTAGAAGACGCCGCTCGCGGACAATTGAAGGATATCTATGCGCCCGTCGGCGACGACGGAAAGGAACTCAAGCCATCGCTCAAGCAATATCCCGTCATCCCGTGGGACACCATCGACCTCAAGCAATTCAATCTCGTTCCCAAATTTTTTAATGGGTGGCTGAAGAAACACGGCGAGGGTTGGGGAACGTTCCGCATCGTTCCCGTCGAGTCCGGACGCGGCTGCCCCTACGGATGCGAATTTTGCACTGTAACGGGTTTTTTCGGCGACTCCATCCGCTTCCGCACCAATGAAAGCGTGGTCAACGAACTTCTGCTGCTGAAGGCGCGCGCTAAGAAAGAGCGCGGACAGATCGCCGTCTTTTTCATCGACGACAATTTTGCCATCAATCTCAAGCGCACAAAATCTCTGCTGCGAGACATCATCGCCGCTGGAGCACAACTGAACTGGGTTGCACAGATCAGCGCTAACCTTCTGCGCGATCAGGAACTCGTGGACCTCATCGCCGCGTCCGGTGGCAAGTGGGTCTTCATCGGCATGGAGTCCATCGATCCCGCCAATTTGAAAGATGTAAACAAAGGCTTCAATAAGCCGGAAGAATATGCCGCGGTTCTTCAACGCTTGGCGCAGCGCAACGTCTATGCCATCACATCCTTTATTTTCGGGATGGACAACGATACGGTGGGCGCCGCCGAACGCACGCTCGAGCAGGTTCGCACCTGGCCGGCGGGCCTTCCGATTTTCGGCCTGCTGACTCCCCTGCCCGGAACACCACTCTACAAACGTCTTGACATTGCAAAACGTCTGACGCGTCCCAAGCACTGGCAGGACTTCATCCCCTTCTCCATGGCCCACACGCCGTTGAAAATGACCATCGACGAAGCGCACACCGAAGTAAATTACGGTTGGTCCCATTCGTACGGGCCGGAGGCCATCGCTCAAGCTGTCGATTCACTCCACGACCAGCCTATTGGTTATCGCGTAAATATTTTGATCGCGAGGCTCTGCTTCCGTGGAATTTACTTCCCTATGCTAGGCCGATTCGCTTGGTTTAAGGTCATCTCCGAGAATCGTCGCACTATCAGTAAACTGATCAAACAAGGAGTTCAAGCTTGGTGGGATTCTCGCTCCAGATCAGAACCTACTGCCGCAACCAGCGCGGGCGACTAAACGCCAAGAAGATTCGCAACTAGATTCTTTCGGTTCCAGTCTTAGTCATCATCGGGATCGCTGGCCGGGCTCGTGTCGCTCTTACACTGGGCGTCGTTGGGCGGAGGGCTGATCGCCTGAAACTTTGTTGCAGGCTGGCTCAAATTGAAAAAATCCGAAAGATCGTCGGCGCGCGCATCCGCGTAACCCAGCGAAGGTAGATTGAACGTGGATTCGACGAATTTAAGAATGCTGCCGAAGTCATGCGTGACATGCGAAATGTAAGCCTGCTTCCCGTAAGGCGAGATCACAATCAGCGGTACGCGGAAGCCATACACGTATCCTGAACCCCAACTGGTGCCGTTGTTCACGACGGTCGGCGAGACGTGGTCGTACCAGCCGCCCCAGTCGTCCCACGTAATAACAATGGCCGTGTTCGACCAGTACTGGCTGTTTCCGATTGCATTCACAATCGAGGTCACCCACGAGGGTCCACAGCCGTTGTTGACCGAGGCGTGGTCGGAATCCGCGCCATCGGGAATAACCCAGGTCACCTGCGGAAGTTGATTGTTGGCAATGTCGCTCAGAATCTGCGCGTTGCTCTGGGTTTGGTTGAGCACAACCTTCGGCGACGTACCGGTCCAGTCCGATCCCGTGCACGCCGTCGCATTCGGCGGTGTTGCATTTGGCCCGCACATATGCTGAATCGCGTTTGGACCGGTCCATATGGACCCCGCCGACGGCGCGTAGTAACGCCAGGAAATCTTCGCCGTGTCCAGCAAATCCGTAAGCGTCGGATGCTCGAAGCACGGGTACATCGAACTCGATTCCACACCCGTCGGATCGATCATCGCAACTATCTGAGTAACGGGCGCTGCGCAGCCCGCCGCGCCACCCCCCGTCATATTCTCCGCGGCAAAAAGATTACTAGTTGCCGTCGGCGCCGAGGTCCCTGAAATGATGAATTGATGCGCCGGAAAGCTCGGCCCCTGGTTCGTCTGAAACATGCGGTCGGCAAACGTATAGGTTTCCGCCATCTGGAAATACGGCTGGACGTCAGCTGCATTCACATATTGAAATTGTGGATTGGCGGGCGGGCAGCCGGTGGCCGTTTTCTGGCATGAAATAGGAATTTTATCGGCACCGTCCATCGCGCACAGGCCCGTGGAACTGTTCAGATCGCACATATCGACGAATGCGCTGTGGGCATGGCTCAGATCGTAGTTCTGCGGATTCGTGCCGGCTGTCCCGAGATCAATCTGGCTCAGTGGGATCTTCGTTCCCAGCGAGTTCAGGCCGTAACTCTGAATGTCCGCGCCGCGCCCGATCAACACCGAATCCTGAAACAGATTATCCGGCGTGCGGTTTTCCTGGAAGATGATCACCACATGCTGAATCGGGGAAATCGGCGGTGGCACAGTAATGGAAACGGCCTTGCTGCCGCCGGCGCAGCCATTCAGGCTCAACAAAACTCCACCCATACAAAACAGGGCAAGGGCCACTAATAACACTGCCATGCGACTCATCCGCGGTTCTCCTGCAGCGAGTTCTGGACTAGACGCATGAACCCCGCCGCCCGACGTTTCTCTCGGTCGGCCAAGATTTTCTTAAAGGGTAACGTTAGGTGGTCGCTATTCAGCCCTTCACCAACTCGGTTTTCTTTCGAACTTCCGCCACAAACGCCTGATCTTTAATTGAAGCGAGATTAATCTCCACATTCGCAAGGGCCCCGGAAATCGCGGCACGCGCCAGCGCAGCCGCTGTAGTCAAGTCCGATTTCATATTCGGATTCGTGATCCCGTCTAAACTCGCCGCAACGCGCGCGACTTCCTGTGCTTGTTGTGCCACTCCGAGAGGAACGCTTGTCGCCTGCTTCAACCCGGTTTCAATCAACGCTTCGCCTTCCTGGGCGCCCATCGTCTTCGCCATCTTGTACGCGGACATGACCGCGTTATAAGACTCCGCATCCGCATCAATCGCCGCTTTCAGCTCTTCCTTCAAAGGACTCAACTTCTCGATTGCCGCACTCAGCTGTGCTTCATATTGCAGATACGCTTTTTTGCCGCGTGACATCGACGCGACCATCACCGCCAGTCCCGCCGCCATCGCGGCTGCCGCCGCAGACGCACTCCCACCGCCCGGCGTTGCCGTCGGCGCGGCTAACTGTTCGACAAACGGTTCCACGCCCGCACGCAAGCCACCAACCGCCATCTTCCCGCTCATCACCGCTGTCAACCGGTTTTCCAGGATCAGCGAGGAATCAAAGTTCTCCACCTGCAAGAACCACTCCGCCGCCTGCTCCAGCGCTTTCTTCGGAATCAACCCAACGATTTCGCTCGATACCGGCATCACGCCGTACCGCGCCGCTTCGCGCTTCACCATCTCAAAAACGCGGTGTACGGGCGTCTGATCAAAGTCCGTGAGGTTCATCGAAACCTGCGCCTGGCCGCGCACCAGAAATCCCGCACCCTTCACGAACCTCATACCGCCGCTGGAGAATCGCACGGCTTTCGCGATCTTCTTGGCGATCTCCACATCCGTTGTACTCAAAAACACGTTGTAAGCGATTAGCGCTTTTCGTGCACCCACCACCGTCGCGCCCGCCGTCGGATGTAATCGCGCATCACCATAATCCGGCTTACGGGCTGCATTCGTAGCGATCTCTGCCCGTATTCCTTCAAACTGTCCGCGCCGGATGTTTTCCAGGTTTTGCCGCTCCGGGGTCGCCGCCGCTGCTTCATACAAGTACACGGGAATTTGATAGCGCTTCCAAATCTCCGCTCCCACATGCCGCGCCATCGCGACACAGTCCTCAATGGTGACCCCATCAATTGGGATGAACGGCACTACATCGGTTGCGCCCATCCGCGGATGCGCCCCTTTGTGCACGTTCAAGTCGATCAACTCCGCGGCTTTTCCGACTCCACGAATCGCGGCCTCCTGAATCGCATCGCGTTCGCCCACCAGCGTGATCACACTCCGGTTGTGGTCCTCATCCATCTCGCGGTCGAGCAGGTAAACTCCGTCGACTTTCATAGCTGCGACAATGGCGTCGACCTTGCCCTTATCGCATCCCTCGGAAAAATTAGGCACGCACTCAACGAGCGTAGACATAAGCGAGAAGCATAGCTGGCGCAAAGCAATGGAAGCAAGCAACAGGTTCCTTGCTTCGTGAACAATGGCCGGGCGCTGTTGGATCGAAAGACGCCCTCATGCTTTATCCCCCGGGGTTAGTTGACCAGTCCGATGCAATCTAGGCATTCCTTTTGGCTTTCCTCAGCAACTAAGATTAGAATTACAAAATTCGGCGGGCCCTTAATCACTGGCATTGAGTCCATGGATGATTTGATAAAGACGCCCCCACCGGCAGTCGAATCCGACACAGTCGACGCTCTGACCGGGACTACGGTCGGCCGCTTCGCCATCTCCAAGCGGCTGGGAGCCGGTGGTATGGGCCAGGTTTACGGCGCACAAGACACCACGCTCAAGCGTTTTGTCGCCGTCAAGCGGATGGCTCCCCAAGCCAAAACCACTGACGCCGACCGGAAACGCCTCCTCAAAGAAGCCCAGCGCGCCTCAGCCCTGAACCATCCCAACGTTGGCGCGATTTACGATGTTGTCGAGCACGGCGGCGAACTCTGGCTCGTCATGGAGTACATCGAAGGCGAGACCTTGCGGCATCGCCTGAATCGCCCCATTTCGACCGAGGAATTTTTCACGATCGCCACGCAATGCTGTGAAGGCCTGCAAGCCGCCCACGAAAAAGGCATCATTCATGGCGACATCAAGCCGGAAAATATCATGCTGACCCCGGGCAACCGGGTGAAGATTCTCGACTTCGGCGTAGCGCGACGCGCCTGGAGCGCCAATCCTGACGACGTTACCAAGAGTATGCAAACCATGACCGCCAGCGGCGGCACGCCTGCGTACATGGCGCCCGAGGTACTTCTTCAGAAGCCCGACGATGGACGCTCGGATCTCTTCTCCCTTGGCTTGGTGTTTTACGAGATGCTCGGCGGCGCGCAGCCTTTCCAGACCGGAAGTCTCGCCACAACGATTGCGCGTATCGTCCACACCGAACCGCCATCGCTCAAGAATGTTCCCGGCCCGCTCGCCGGAGTAATTTCGCGAGCTCTGGCCAAGGATCCGGACCTTCGGTATCCCGATGCCACCGCTTTGATCGAAGACCTTCGCCGCGTCGAACAAGGGGGCAAGCCCAAGCGCGCTCCCTCCGCTCCCGGAGACTTCCATCGTTACCGCATGCTTGCGGCACTCGCCATCGTGCTTGCGGTCTTGGCGGGATTCCTGGCCTATCGCCCTTTGCGCCAATTATTCCGCTCCTCCACAGCAAATAACACCGCCGCCCCGGAGGCCGGAGGTTTGCCGCAAACCAAAATCCTCGCCGTCCTTCCCTTCACCTCCGCCAATGCTGACCCGAAACTCACCGCACTCGGCGAAGGACTGGTCAAAAGCGTCGCCGCCAAACTCGGCAAGCTCAGCGAAGACCGCGCCTTCGAAGTCGTTCAACCCGGCAACCTGCAGGAGAAAAAGATATCTACACTCCCTGACGCCGCCCGCATGTTCGGCGCAAACCTCGGCCTCGCCCTCACGCTCGAACCCGCCGGAGAACTCGTCAAGGTCACCTACTCTCTCCTGGGTACGCCGTCTGGCAAGCTGCTCGGTTCTGGCTCTCTCACCCTCCCCGCGACCGATGCTTTTTCCGCAGAGCAATTAATCTCCGGCGGCGTCGTCAAAGATCTACGCTTACAGCTCCGTCCAGAAGAAATGGCCTCTCTGAAATACCACGGCACCGACAATGCCGCTGCCTACGATTATTATTTGCAGGCCCAAGGCTACCTGCTGAGTCACAGCAAACCGGAGAACCTCGATAACGCGGCCCTCATGGCCCGCGAAGCCCTCAAGCTCGACCCCAACTTCGGCATGGCCAAAGCTGCCCTAGGCGAGACGTATTGGTTCAAGTACTCCGACAGCAAGCAGAAACAGTGGATTGCTCCCGCACAGACCAATTGCAAAGAGGCCATCAAACTGGGCAACGCCGGCGCTGCGGGCCACGTTTGTCTCGGCCTCATCGCAGACGGAACCGGACACCCGCCCGAGGCCGCCGCTGAATTCCAGTTAGCGCTTGGCCTGGAGCCTGCGAATGAAGACGCCGTCTTGGGTCTCGCATCAGCATACGAACACGAAGGAAAGGCTACCGAAGCCGAAAAGACCTATCAACAGGCCATCCAATCCCATCCCAACAGTCGATTAAGTTTCAACAATTTTGGAACGTTCTACTTGCGCCGCAACGAGTACGAAAAAGCTCTGGCGATGTTTGCCAAGGTCATCCAAATTGCGCCAGAATGGTACGGCACCTATGTAAATGTAGGTTCCATCTACTCCGAGATGGGACAGTATGAGAAAGCCATCGATCCCCTGAAAAAATCCATCGCGATCCGGCCCACCTATGCCGGATACGTCAACCTTGGGACGGCGTATTTCGGTCTGAATAGGTACAGCGATGCCGCCAGCGCCTTCGAAGAGGCTACCAAGCTCGATCCGCAGCAGTATGTAACGTGGGGCAATCTAGGCGACTCGCGCTATTACGGCGGACAGAAAGATCAGGCGACGGCGCCTTATCATAAGGCGGTTGATCTCGCTCTTGAAGAGCTGAAGGTTAATCCTCGCGATCCCGTTGTGCTAAGCAGCCTGTCCGGGTACTATTCCATGCTGGGTGACCGCCAGCACTCCTTGCTCTACTTGGGACAGGCACTGCAATACGGGAAAAATGACAAGGAAATACTCTTTGACGCAGCAGGCGTATATAACCAGTTGGGTGAAACCGGTTTGGCAATCGAGTGGCTAGCCAGAGCAATGCAGGCTGGATACACTCCCGACAAAATCCGCAGCCAGCCTGAGTTCGCCAACTTGGCCAACAATACCAGCTTTCAGCAATTGATGAAGACTAAGTGACTCCTGCCATGTCCCGGCTGGGAGCGGGCCGAACCAACGGGAACTCTGCATTCCGAGTAACGCATCACGTCGATCCGAAGCATTAACTTGAGAGAGGAACTCTATGACCGCAGAAAAACAAAAAAAAGAAAGAGACAATCCCACGCCTCCCGTCGCGAATGTTCCGAAATGCTCTGACTTCAGCGCCGCCATGGGAACCGAAGTCAATTTCACCGGCATTACCGGGCCCTGTACCATCAGCCCGGGTAACACCACGTGGCCATTTAGCGTGGGACCGAATATAGTTTTCCCGCTCGTTGGGAACACGAAAATCTACATCCTTTCGTCGCTAACCGTCGGCAACAACTACCAGTACGTGGTCAGCTGTTGCCAAACCGAGAGCGCTCCCCACACTGTTACCGTCACAGGCTAAGAGTCAATCAGTTTGAGAGCAAAATCCCTCGTCCCCGTGCATTACCAGCGAGGGATTTCGCTCTGCCCAGAGTCCGCTTTCACGTCGCCCACCAGTTCGAAAAACGCCACATTCCCAAAGCCCCGTTTCATCCCGCATTCAACTTCATTGGTTATGATTGAAGCCTATGGCGCTCTTCCTGATAACTGGCATTGGCGGCTTCATCGGATCGTCTCTCGCTCACAAGCTTTTGCAGCGCGGAGAAAAGGTTCGCGGCGTCGACAACTTCTCCACCGGCAAGCCGGAAAATCTAGCCGACATCAAGGGTCAAATCGATTTTCGCGAAGCCGACATTCTCGACCTCGACGCCATGAAGGCTGCCTGCATCGGAGCGGATTATGTCCTCCATCAGGCAGCCATCCCCTCGGTTCCCAAATCTGTATTGGACCCCATCGGCAGCAACCGGGCGAACATCGATGGGACGGTTAACGTACTGGTCGCCGCGCGCGACGCCAAAGTGAAGCGAGTTGTCTACGCCGCGTCTTCGTCCGCCTATGGCGACACACCCACGCTGCCCAAACACGAAGCCATGATTCCGGATCCGATCTCTCCCTACGCGGTGGCCAAACTAGCCAGCGAACATTACTTGAAATCGTTTTACCGTTGCTACGGCCTGGAAACGGTGGCGCTGCGCTACTTCAATATTTTTGGACCGCGACAAGATCCATCCTCACAGTATTCTGGAGTGCTGGCGAAGTTCATTACTCAGATGTTGAGTGGCCAGCAGCCGACCATCTTTGGCGACGGGGAACAGAGCCGCGATTTCACTTACATCGATAACGCCGTGGATGCGAACCTGCTCGCCTGCAAAGCTCCGGCCGAAAAAGTGGCCGGCAAAATGTTTAACGTGGCCACCGGCCGCAGGGTGACGCTCAACGAAACATTCAAGCTTCTTCAGCCTCTCACTAATTACTCCGGCACGGCCGCTCATGGCGCAGAACGCGGCGGCGACATCAAGCATTCATTAGCCGATATTTCACTCGCAGCTCACAACCTAGGCTACAAACCAAAAGTAGATTTCGAAGAAGGGCTGTGCCGCACCGTCGATTGGTATCGCTCACAGAGCAAACCAAACGTCGACTAGCCTCGATGACATGCTGAAGCCTGCGCCCGCAACACGAACTCAAAGCTCGCATTACGTTAGTGATCTACGTGGAGATTACCGCTGTGAGTAAAGTGAAGACATGACACTTTCCTCAATGGTAGTTTCGCGCGATTGGCAGGAAGTTAGCGTTCTGGAATGCATTCTCGGCGGATTGCACATGAATGTCGAGATTGAGAGCGAACCGCAACGCGCGATGGCCCGCCTCACCAATTCAAAAATCGACGCCATGATCGTGGATTGCGATCTCAACGGCACCGGACAATTTCTTCGCGAAGTACAGCAGGCGGGTCCGCGCGCCAATACCGTACCCCTCGTAATCATGGGCGGCACGCATGGCAAGGGCGAGGCGGAGGCGATGGGCGCGATGTTCGCCTTCGAGAAACCAATCTCCGTGGAGCAAGCGGTGCGTACGCTCTCGGCGGCTCGCAACATGATTCTCGATGGCCGCCTGCGCTATCACCGCGCTGGCCTGGAAACGCCTGTGACTCTCAAAGGGCGCCACCAGCGGCACGTGGGCGCGCAACTCATCAACCTGAGCCAGGGCGGCCTGCAGGTTCACGTGGATGATGGATTCGACACCAGGGATCTGCTGCGTGCATCCTTCGAATTGCCAGGCACGAAATCGAGCGTGAAAGCTGATGTCGAGGTGGCTTGGTCCGATGACCGCGGAAACGTGGGCATTCGTTTTGTAAAGATTCCCGGATCGATGCAGCACACCCTGCGCGTCTGGCTGGCACAACAGTACTTTGCCAATTAAGCGAATCCGTCGCTCAGTTCGCAGGGTTTGCGTCAGCGAAAATCGATACGCTCTCCGTTTTCCTCTTTTTCAGAAAGAGCTCGCGCGGATTTTGCTACCCGCGCGCTCAAAGTGCTCCCCCCTAAGAAAACGAAAATGACCCAGTAAGCCGCCGCGACTAGAACGGCCGCTGAAGAAGCCGCGCCCAACGCCTCCGGCCAAGGCGGCAATTCATGCGCGATGGAAAGAAAAATCAGCGCGAACAACAGCAGCGCTGCAACCACGGCCAGGCCGTCCACGACCCATGCCATTGCACTCGTCGAAAGCGGACGGTGGAGCCCCTGATCAGTTTTTCGAACCTCAAGTTCATTATCTGCCGAGACATTTTCGTAATGAGTCTGTCGGACCCAAGTGGCCCGGCCTTCCGAGAGATTTGTACCCAATGGAATGGAAGTCCGTGGCGGGGCCGATGTGTTTAGCCGGCTGTCCTCTTTAACGTCTTCCTCTTGAATCGAAGGAGGCGCCTCGAAAATCGAGGGGCTCATCGACGGTCGATCGAGATTTGCGAGAAGGTCGGAAAAGATCCACTCGTCGATTTGTCGGCCGGTCTTCGTCGGCATACCGTCAAACCGGATGCCGCACTGCCCCGAAGAATTCGACCAGCTGACGTGGCCATAAGTCTCTATCCTCAGCCGGGGAACTCTTAATTCGAATCGCAGGCGCACCCGTTGATCCTGCCGTAGCGTTGCTACAGCCTGCACGGCTGCGCCCCGGCGATTCAGGTTACGGATGATCCCGCCGTTTTCGGCGTCAAGTGTTACGTATGTCAAAGTGCGAAGCTCATGCCGATAATGGTTGCGAGGTTGTCGCGCGGGAGAAGTACCTGACTGCATAGAAACCGCCGGATGAGCCGATTGAAGGTAGTTTTGAGGATTTTAGTTTCCAAGGCCACGAACGGGCAGTAACTCTGTTGATTCGACGAAGCCTATCCTCTTCTTACCAAAGTCCATGGCCGACGGGTCATGCCCGATTCGGCGTAAGTCATATAAAATCCGCTTAAGTCATGTCAAACCCGCAAATGCCGGGATGGTGTCGCGCTTCGTCCGGCCGCTCAGGACGGACGAAGACCGGCTACGCTAAATGGTTAATTGACACGGCTGATACCGGTGGCCACACTTTTAAAGCCACGTGGCTGTCCAACGAGTAATGGCAACGACTCCGACCAAACCGACGATTGAGGTGGGGGCCGCACTCACCGATGCGCAGGTGCCTTTGTGGCCGAGGGAGCACGCCCGACGCCAATCCTGGCGCGACAATTCCTACCGCCAAAACGCGGGGTCTGATCCCAATAACGATCGAAATGTAAATCCTGACGACGAGCGGCCATTCCGCTCATCGGGTGGCGACGCTCTTCAAGCTCTTCTCGCCTTTTCAGCTCTCCATCAACAAGTACGCCAGCGTCGCGCTCTCGCTGCGAAACATAACGGATTTGAGACCATCGCTACCAGCGAGTTCGAGCCTGCCGAGCAATTTGTGCTGGATGAGGTACTGCAACTGGTCGCGGAGCGGGCGGTCGCCATCACCGGAGCTGATGGGCTTGGAATCGCTCTGGCGGAAAATAACGAGATCGTTCTGCGGGCCTCGTCGGGAACCGTTAAGCCCGATGTGGGCGCGCGTATTCAGCGCGATTCCGCTTTTTCTGGAGCTTGTTTCCGCTCTGCGCAAATTATCCGCTGCGATGATACCGAAACTGACGAACGCGTGAACCTGCGCGCCTGTCGCGCGTTGGGTGCCCGCTCCATGGTTGCGGTTCCGCTATGCGGGCGGCGCCGCGTCATCGGCTTGCTGGAAGCTTTCTCCGCGGATCCTTTTGGTTTTAATGACAGCGATGTCGCCAGCCTGGAGTTGCTCGCCGAACTGATTCTCTCCGCGCTCAAGCCGGAAGATGAAGATCGTTTCGCCGAGTCGGCCATCGCAGCTGAGGTTGAACTCGCTGCGCCACCAGTTCCGATCGAAATACAGAAGCCTACAGAGACTGCAGTTGCCGACAGCGCCGCGCCAGCCGAACAGGCCTTGGCTCCAATCACAGAGGAAGTGATCGTCACGCCCTCGATCGTCACGCCAAAGATCGTCACGCCCGCGCCGCTTGAATCCCTTGTCATCGACACTCTGCCGGAGCCAGCCGCCGAGCCCGAACTCCTTTTGGAATCGCCCACCACTTCGCCGGAAAAAGTCGCCGATCATCATCCTGGAATATTGCTTGTACTCGTGCTGATTGTCACCGCGGCACTGCTCGGCGCGGGATTGTGGTGGAAGCTGAAAAATTCGCAACTCGGCAACGTGATGGTTCATCCAGAGCAGAAGATGAGTGAGACGGTGCCGAAGCCCGCCGCGCCCTCCCCTGCTCAGCCTTCGAACCCGAACGCCACCCAACAAAATTCAAGCGCCGAAATCACTCCTGGCATGGAGGCCTCGACGCCTGCAGACGGAAACGTTACAACGCCTGAATCCGGAAAGCTCTCGCGGATCACCGGAATTCGGCATTGGTCCGCTGCGGAATCCAGCACCGTCGTTCTCGACCTCGGTGATCAGGTGCAATATGAAGCGCACCGTCTTGCAAATCCCGATCGCATCTATTTTGACCTGCACGATACTTCCTTGGCGCCAGATCTCGAAGGAAAAACCATCGAAATCGGTGACGCACTGCTCGCGCGTGTTCGCGTCGCTCAGCCAACGCCCGGTTTGACCCGCGTGGTCCTGGAAACCAAGGGTAATTCGGATTACTCCGTCAGCCTCGAACCCAGTCCCTATCGCCTCGTAGTGCAGGTGCGAAAGCTTGGGGCCAACACCAAGGCTGAAGTCAATCTCTTCCCCGGATCTTCGCCGGGAGCGCCGCATGCCGAGCGCAAACTGTCCCTCGTCGTGCCGCCGCCGACCCACGAAGATTTGCAACTGCGGGGACATGTGGCGAAGATGCGCATCGTGGTGGATGCGGGACACGGCGGCTGGGACCTCGGCACCGTAGGCCGGCGCGGATTGCTGGAAAAGGATCTGGTGCTCGAGATTGCGCAACGATTAGGCATGCTGCTCGAAAGCCGTCTGGGTGCGGAAGTAATTCTCACGCGCAATGACGACACCTACATACCGCTCGATGAACGAGCCAGCATGGCGAATCGCGCGCAGGCGGATTTGTTTGTCTCGGTCCATGCCAATTACAGCGACTTGCCTTCGGCCCGCGGTGTAGAAACGTATTACACAAATTTTTTCTCCGCCCCCAATGCCAAAGACATTGAGACTCGACCCGGCGCCACCGACGGGAAAAATCCCGTAACCGCTACGCTCTCGGCTGCCGATCTGCATGACCGCATCGAACAGTCGCGGCGGCTGGCAGCCAGTGTGCAGCGTTCTCTTTATGGAGTTCTTTCCCTTCAGAATCCCGGATTGCGCGACCGCGGCGTCAAAGAAGCTTCGTATGTCGTTCTCACCGAAACCGCGATGCCCGGAATCCTGGCCGAAGTTTCCTTCGTCAGCAGTCCCACCGACGAGCAGAAACTGCGCAGCAACGGCTATCGCGAGCAGATTGCAGAAGCGCTGTATAAAGGCATCGCGCACTACGCCGCCAGTTCCCACCCCGTGAAGATTGCCAGCGCCGCGAAGTAAGTATCAACTCGCATACGACGACTACGGGAAAAGCCGGGAAGTACACAACGCACTGACGCAGTGCCCATGTCAGACTAGGCATCCCTGCCTTGAAGCAGTGCTGTTCTATTTTTCGTCGAGGTATTCTTCGGGAACGTCATCCTCAGGAACTTCGTGAGTGTGCACTTCCCTTCCTTCATCGTGCGTCAGCGTCTTCAACGCCGGACAACACTTCCGCCTCAAACGCGTTTCCTTCTTCCAGCAACTCATCGACGCTCTCGGAATCGTCAGCCTCGCGATTGGACAAGCCCTGCAGATCTCCCGATTGTCCTGCCGCATCTGGCCCGCGCAAGTCACGGGAGAACGACGCCTTGGCCCTGCCGGGACCTTTCCTCTGGCCTGGGATCGTTGCCCTGGTCGCGGTCTGGCCGCTGACCGCTTTTTTCCCTATCGTCTTTTTCGCAGACTTTGACGCGGACTTGTTGGGGGCGGCCTTTTTGTTTTTTGCGGACTTGATCGAGACGGCCTTTTTGTTCGCAGCTTTGCTGGAAGGTTTCTTCCTGGCCTGCTTCTTTGTCCCTTCGCCTTCGAGGTGGCAGTTTTCTTCGACCTGGCTGACTTCTTCTTCGCGACTTTTTTCTTGGTGGCCATTGGCGAAGTCTAGCACTTGGCCAAGTCTGTGGCCAAGAGGGAGAAAAACGCTCTGCTCTAGTTCCCTGCCGGGACGCCGCCGTACTTCTGCAGCCACTTCAGCTCTTCGCGGACTTTGATTTTGCCGTGCCAGGGATTTTTGTCCAGGCTGTGGCCTTCGCCGGGAAAGATCAGCAGCTTGTTGGGAATGCCAAGCGAATACAGCGCGTGCTCGAGCAGATAATCTTCCAGCACGGCGACGCGGATGTCATCGGCGCCGCCGACCATGTGCGTGGGAGTGCGCACTTTGTCGATTTGAAAGATGGCGGCTTCGTCGTGATAGCGCTGCTGCGCTTCCCAGGGACGCCCGCCGAGAAAATAGGCGTCGTCGAAAGTGGTGTCGTCATTGCCCCAGTTGCCGACGTGCTCGACCGCGCCCGCGCCGGTGACGGCAGCTTTGAAGCGCGTGGTCTGCGTGATGAGCCAATTGGTCATGTAGCCGCCGTAACTGTAGCCGCCGACAGTGAGGTGCGCGGGATCGGCGATGCCATCTTTTACGAGCGCATCGACACCTTCGAGAATATCTTTGCCTGGACGCGAGACGATTTGAGGAACGATCTGCGCGAGAAACTTGTCGCCGTAACCGGTGGAACCGCGATAGTTGGGCTCGAAGACAAGCCATCCGTTGGTAGCGGCGAGAGTCGCCCACTGGTACCAGTCGGCCTCGAAGTGGTTGCCATCGGCGTCGGCCGGACCGCCGTGAATGAAAGTGAACATCGGCAGGTTCTTCGCCTCGAATTTTCCGGGAGGATAAATCAGCATGCCTTCGACGGTTGTGCCGTCGTCGGCCTTCCAGCGGTAAGGCTTGCCTTGCGGAAGATCGCGCTCGGTGAAGAGATGATTGAGCGACGTGATGGGACGCGCCTGGTCCAGCTTGTCCGGACTCTCCGCAAGGTACACCTCCGCAGGCTTCTGCAAGGAGGAGTACACAAACGCGACTCGAGAACTGTGCGCACCGGAAGAAAGCAAATCGTAGGTTCCGTCCCAGCCGTTGAGTTTGTGAAGAGATTGACCCGGCTGCGCGACCGAATACACGGCAACTTCGGTGCCGAGACGCGCGGAGGCAAGGATTTTATCCGCGCCAACGGCGTAGTGGTCGACTTGTCCGATGAAGTCTTTGCTCCACTGCTCGATGCCGCCGCTGTCGGCATCCACCCAATAAAGATGAGGCTGAAGATCGCGATACGGTCCCGCCACATCTCCGACTTCAACGCTGAAGAGCAAGTGGCGGCTGTCATTCGCCCAGCGCAGGCTGGTCTCCTGTGCCTGATTGTGCGTGAGTTGACGCGGGCTGGGCTTCGCCAAGTCGATTACGTAAAGTTCGTAATCTTCAAGTTTCTCCTGATGCTGGTTGATGGCATTACTGATGAATGCGAGCCTGCGTCCATCAGGGGAAGTGACCAGATCTTCGACGCGCAGCGGGGAAGTGGCAATCACACGGGAGCCAGGAGTGAGGTCGGGGTTCTTTTCACCATCGTCCTTTTCCTTCTTGTTGGCAGATTCTCTTGCCTGTGTAGAAGGCTGGATGGCGAGTGCGTTGGCTACATCCAGCGCGAAAATTGTGTCGCCGCGCTCGGCGGTTCGATATTGCACGACATCTTTCCACTGTTTCTTGTAATCGTCCTTCTGGGACTTCGTCCACGGATTGCGGGTGGCGAAGTAGAGAGTGCGCGAGTCGGACGACCAGGAAAACGTATGGACTTCTTCTTCACCTTTCGTCAGCTGGATTGCTTCTCCGCCCGAAGGAGAAATCAGATAGAGCTGGCTGACATCGCCTTTATCTTCATCCTTCTCCTTCTTATGACCCTTATCCTCCTCGGAATCGGATTCCTTATCGGCGGATGTTTTTCGCTCGGAGAGAAACGCGATCCAGCGACCATCTGGCGACCATTTGGGCTCGGTGTCATGACCAGACTGCGTCAACTGGATCAGCGATCCGTCCTTGCCATCGTCGCGATAGAGCCACAGATCGTGGCGGAAGATTTGTTGATCCCAGTCGGCACGCTCGCTGACCAACACAACCGAGTTGCCATCGGGCGAGAGTTCGACTGACGGGTAACTCACAGAATTGAAAAACTCGTCGAGAGTTACCTTGGGCTTTGCTTGCGCAAAGGCGAGGGTCGCAGTGAACTCTAACAAGAGGAGGGACAACAGAAGTTTCTTGGTTGTCATTTCGATTGGGGATCTCGTTGTCGCACAGCCAATCGCGCACACAAAAGCCTACGCGAGAGACGGCACGCCAAAATAGCTGATTTTATTTGGTAAAGCCTATTACGAATTCCACCAGGCTGCGCAGCGCGACTCCTGAGGGACCTTTGGCGATCCATGGTTTTTGATCTTCCATCCATGCCGTTCCGGCGATGTCGAGATGGATCCACGGAGTATCTTCAGCAAATTCCTTGAGGAACATGGCCGCGTTGATCGCTCCGCCCCAGCGTCCGCCCGAGTTAACCATGTCTGCAATGGTCGATTTGATGTTTTCCTTGTACTCGTCGTCCACTGGCAAACGCCACATTTTTTCGCCCGCTTCCGCATTCGCCTTTTGAAGGCGCTCGTAAATATCGTCATCATTGGCAAAGGCACCCACATTGGCGTATCCAAGAGCGACCACAACGGCGCCGGTCAGAGTGGCCGCGTCAATTAAGTGCGTGCAGCCGAGCTGTCGCGCGTAAAACAATCCATCGGCCAACACCAGCCGGCCTTCGGCATCCGTATTGATGATTTCAATCGATTTGCCCGACATGGCAATCTGCACGTCGCCCGGCTTCTGCGCCTTGCCGGAAGGCATATTCTCCGTGGCACACACGATGCCGATGACCTTTACTTTCGGTTTGAGCAGCGCGATCGCGCGCATGGCTCCAATCATGGTCGCGCCGCCTGCCATGTCGTACTTCATCTTCTCCATTCCATCCGCGGGTTTGATGGAGATACCGCCCGTGTCGAAGGTAATTCCCTTCCCCACCAGGCCCAACACGGGTTTTGCCGGGGCGCCCGCAGGCTCGTACGTCATCACGATCAGCGCCGGCGGTTCATCGGAACCCTGGGCAACGCCCCAGAAAGCGCCCATTTTCAACTCCTTAATTTTGTCCGCTCCATACACTTCGCACTTCAAGCCGACCTCATCACACATTTTCTTGGCTCGATCTGCCAGGATCGTCGGGGTCATACGATTGGAAGGCTCGTTCACCAGATCGCGGGTGAAGTTCTGCGATTCGCCAACGATCTGTGCCTCGTGCGCGGCCTTCTCCAGCGCAGCGTGATCTGCATTGCCACCGGCGACGATAGTGAGCGCATCAATCTTTTGGTCCTTGCGGTCACTGCGGTAATAATCGGGATCGAAATTGCCAACCAGCGCTCCCTCGACGATCGCCCGCACTGCTTCGTCGGCTGGAACACTAGACGGTGTGATGAAGGCGAAACTGCGAATTCCGCGCGCCTTCAGCGTCCGCACCGCGGTGCCCGCGATGCGCCGCAGATCATAACTCGTGAACTTCTTCGCCGGGCCGCCACCGATGATCAACAGGCGCTTGGCTTTTAGTCCCGCCGGCTTATGCAACAGATTGGTTTCATAAGGCCGGCCGGTGAGTTCTCCGCTCGCCAACAAATCCGCAGCGGCAGACTGCACCGCAGCGTCCGAGGAAGCCAGAGCCAATTGCGGTTTCTTATCTTTGGACTCTTTTCCGGATTGATCTGGCGTCGATTGATCCAGGGCGATGGCGACGAGCGATTCGGTTTCGATTTCTGCGGGCGTGGAGAAGGAGAGTGTGGTTTTCATATTCCTTTTCGGTTTTATTAGGATGAGTCCAGTATCGTCGGCAAGGCGGTACAAACGCAAGGGCGAGACACTCGGGAATTGGTTGGCAAAGTTGAATAAGATTCAACCGCAAGAAGCGGATAGTGCAGTGGGGGCGACAGCGGATAGCCTCTGCTCATGCACAAAACGATCGAACCAACCATTCTCTACTTCGGAACTCCCGTCGCGCTTATCAGCACGTTAAACCACGACGGCACGCCGAACTTGGCACCAATGTCATCGGCATGGTGGCTGGGATGGAGTTGCATGCTGGGCCTCGGAAAAATGGGCCAGACTTCCGACAACCTGATTCGCACGGGCGAGTGCGTCATTAATCTGCCTTCCCAAGCCCAGGTCACAGCAGTGGATCGCCTTGCGCTCACTACCGGAAAGAATCCCGTCCCGGAAAAAAAGCGCGAGTGGGGATATCGGCATGAGTCGGATAAGTTCAGCGTTGCCGGATTCACATCGGTGAAGTCAATGTGCGTCTCGCCGCCGCGTGTAGCCGAGTGCCCGGTGCAAATGGAAGGAATCCTGCACGAGTTCCGCCCGTTCGGGAAGAACGTGAATTCGAACGCTTTCGAAATCCACATCGTGAAACTTCATGTGGAGGAGGACTTATTAATAGACGGCGCACGGCCGCACATCGATCCGGTGCGCTGGCGTCCGCTCATGATGAGCTTTTGCCGCTTCTTCGGGCTCGGCGGCGAGGTGCATTCCTCGCGCCTGGCGGAATCGGACTTCATGAAGTACGTGGGGCACGGCAGCACGCCGAGCTCCGCGAAGGTTTCTACGAGATGAGCTTTATTTCTTCGGGTTTGAAACGCTCAAGGGGGACGACGCGACCAGGTATTTCCCCTCGTCGAGGTTCACCTGGTCCAGATCAAATGAGTAGTCGCCGCTGTGGCCAGGGAAAAGACGAGCCCGGAAATAGTAGGTGTTGCCAGCTTCGACGGAAACGCTGGCCATTGCATAGGCTCGGGAACGTTCCTGGAGACTTGATTGCCAGTTCAGGCACATGTGGTGATCCCCGGGAGTGGCGGAAATCAAAATGTACGAATTACCCCGGGTCGCTCCGACCCAATCTCCGTCCAGTCCTATTTTGACAAGCGCATTGTCCACATCCGTAAGGCTTACAGTGGCCCTCCCGCAGCCCGCGCACTGTCCGAGATCTTCGATCACATAGATCAGCGCTTTGCCGACCTCCGGTGTTGGAGCAGGGTGTTGGACGGAGTCCTGTTTGGCATCGAATTTGATATCTCTGACGCCACACGCGGATTGTGCAGCGGTAATGGCGTTTTGATCTTGAGCGAGGGCACAAGCGGCGAAAAGGAGTACAACGAAAGCGGCCTTCATGACGTTTCCTCCCGTTTAGATATCGGGCTTCTCACCACCATCATAGGCGCGGAAAACTGAGGGAGAGGTCAAATTTTGTCAACATTTGCAATGATCCCTGGCTTACTGGCTCGAAGCGGTCTGGTGACGGTAGGCCGCGATCTGCTCTCGGACGGCTTCCAGCGCTCCCATCCCCCAAAGATTTGCCGGCTCTATGTCGTCGTCCGTATTGGCGTCAAAGCCCTCGTCAGGCGGTCCAAATTCATTGAACTGGTGAATGAGCAAAAAGATGGGTTCGAGTTGGCGAGCATAGCTCATGAAAGAAGCAAACGTTGCGTAAGAATGGTTCTCGCCGAAGCGCAGCGCGTCATCGGGGCAATAGGGCAGAGCGTCTGAATTCGGGCATCCCCAGCCGTTTTGCCCTGCAGTGGCAATCGATGCCGTGAAGTTTTCCGCGCGAACAGGATTCTGACCTCGCGTCTCTGTGTAGGACGGGAAGTAAGGACAGAATGGAGCGACCGCGCAGCTGGGATCGAGCCGGTCTACCCAGCTCCAAAACCCGTAGGCAGGATTGACTTTGATTGGACCGTTGGGCGTGCCTGACGTGGCCCATAGGCCGGGCTGGCTATCCAGATATCCAGCCATCATGCGAAACGTAAATCTCTGCGTAATGTCTGGATGCTGCTGCAGAAAGCGTTGCAGCTGAAACCACAGTGGCTTATCCGAGCGGTCCGGGTCCTGAGCCGCGCCAAGAAAAATCAGCATCAGTGGCTTGCCCTCGTAGATCACCCGGCGACCTGGATATTGCTCGAGCAGCGAGCCAAAAAAATCAATTTCCTTTTCGAACGCGGTCTTGCCATCGATATCCTTGAATAAGACGTCCTGGTCGATTCCACCCAGCAATGGAATCAGTTTGAGCCGCGTACCCAGATGCGTCCATGCCGGGTAAAGATTGCCAGTGTTGTTGCGGATCGTCTGGTTGTAACTGCGAAAGCTGGGAGTGCAGTTGGGGACATATTTTTTGACGAACCAAACGCTGTTAAAAATGCAACTCACGTTGTTCGTGACCTCGCTGATAGCGGCGTCAACCCCCAGCTCTTCCATTTGAGTGACATGCTGGCGGATCACGACCGGATCCGCGCTGTCATAGCCGCCTCCAACGCTTTGCATGTCCGCGGATTGCAACAGAGGCATTGCGGCATCGCCCTGAAAGGTCACAGCATTCGGACCGAACCACGCTTCATATTCCATAACGATGACATGACTCTTTTCATCAACGATTAAGGGCTGGTTTGCCTCTGCAGATAGAGACTGGGCAACCGAAGGGAGAGCCAATAGCGAGGTCATCGTAAACATAACGACTGAATACTTGGCGACCAGGCGGCAATGGGCCATAGCGCTGGCTGAAAGCTGGATAAGGGCAGTCCGCATAGTGAGCACCTCTCACGGGCCAAACACCGGGTCAACGGAAAAGTCGTGAACGATGGGTGCTGATGGGAACTTCTGAACGAGCCACCCGTACACCACCGGAGATGACGCTGTGCGCCGCCTAGGGTATGATTGCCATCCTAAAGCACGGACAAAGGTTGGTCTTATGAAAGTTCGGTCAATAAATCTTGGGTCAGCTATTGTGTTGACGCCGGTTATCTCAGTAATCGCCTTGTCTCTGATGGTCAAGGAACATGCGGCGCAGGCAGCGCCAGCCCAGGCAACGTCCCCTGCGGTGTCGACACAAACCGCGTCTGGTGCGCCAGCGAGTGATTCCGGGCTGACGATTCCCGATACCACTTTGGCGATCAACTCAACGCAGCCAATGTCGCAGCGCATCGTCCATTACGAGATTGACGCGAAGTACGACGCGGCCAAGCACACTGTCGATGCCAACGAGGTACTGACCTATCACAACCTGACCGGGCAGGCTCTCGACCATTTTCCCTTCCACCTTTACCAAAACGCCTTTCAGCCAAACTCCACGTGGGTTCGCGAGGCCAAGGTCTCAGGTACGCGGGATGTGGGCTTTGAGAAGTGGGAGTCGAAACTGTACGGCTCAGAGGAAATCAAGAGTGTGGAAGTGGTTGGGCAAGGCGACTTGACCTCCCAGTTGCAGTACATTCAGCCGGACGATGGCAACAAAGACGACAAAACTGTGGTCGAGCTGCGCCTGTCCAAACCGATCGCACCGGGTGCCTACGTGCAATTCAAGATTGCATTTCATGACCAGATGCCTGAGACCCAGGCGCGCTCCGGGTGGAAGCGCGACTTCATGCTGGGAGGGCAATGGTTTCCGAAAGTTGGGGTGTGGTGGCACGGAGCCTGGAATTGCCACCAGTATCATGCGGCCACCGAGTTCTTCGCCGACTTCGGCGTCTACGACGTGAAGTTAACCGTTCCACAGTACGAAGTGGTGGGAGCAAGCGGCGTGAAGGTCGCCGAAGTGGAGAACTCCGACAAAACCAAGACTCTTACTTATCACGGCGATGACATTCATGATTTTGCGTGGACCGCGAGCCCACGCTTCAAAGTGAAGGAAGACGGCGTATATCAAGGACAGATGGGGCCGGTGCAAATGCACATTTTGATGCAGCCCGCGCATTGGAGCCAGGTCGATCGTCACGAAAGAATTCTTAAGGGTTCACTGGAGCAATTCGAGAGCCGCTACGGTCCTTACCCTTATAAGACGATTACGCTGGTCGATCCCGAGCCCGATTCCGCCGCTGGTGGCATGGAATATCCCACTTTCATCACCGGCGACACAAACTGGTTCATGCCAGAAGGTCTTTATCTGCCCGAACTGGTGGTGGAACACGAGTTTGGCCATCAGTATTGGTACGGCATGGTGGCAACGAACGAATTTGAAGACGCGTGGATGGACGAGGGCATCAACAGTTACACGGAAGTGAAAGTGCTGGATGCGATTCTTGGAAAGAAAACCTCCATCCTGAACATGGCGGGCGCGACTGCGGGCGAGCGCGAATTGCAGCGCATGAGTTATATCGGCGTAGCCAGCCTGGATGCGATTGCTCAGAAGGCCTACGAATATTACAGCTTCAACTCCTACGGCGGCATCACGTATGGCAAGACGGCGAGCGTGTTGCTCACGCTCGAAGGCATTATTGGCGAAGACACGATGGATAAAGCGATGCACGCCTACTTTATGAAATATCGCTTCACTCATCCCACCAAGGAAGACTTCCTGAAGACCATTGAGGATGTCGCTGGAAAGGATCTGCACTGGTATTTCAACCAGGCGATCTATGGCACGCAGGTGATGGACTACAAAATTCTGAAGATTGAGACGTTCCCCGTGAACTGGTACGAAGAGAAGAAAGGTGGATCGCACAAAGACGATAAGAATACCGTCTATCGTTCTTATGTGTGGGTGCAACGCAAAGAAGATTTTGTTATGCCGGTCGAGGTCGAGATCAAATTTGACAACGGCGAGAAAGTGCGCGAGCACTGGGATGGAGCGAGCCGCTGGACGAAATTCGTTTACGAGAAGAAAGCCAAGGTAGAGTCCGCGGAACTCGATCCGGATCACAAGATCCAGATCGATCGCAACAACTTTGATAACAGTTACACGACGGAAGAGCACACCAAGCCGGTATGGAAGCTGGGCAATTATTTTGTTTTTGCCAGCCAGTGGCTCGCACAGGCGCTCGCCTGGTGGGGTGTGTAAGATCACGGGCTGCGGAGCACGACAGGTAGAGAGGAAAAGGATCGAGGTCGAGACGCAATGGTAGAACAGCAAGGATTGTTAAGCAGCGGCTGGTCGCGGGTAGCGCGCAATAAACGCTACATCGTTTGGTTCTACGTCCTCAATCTGGCGCTGGCTTGGTTTGGCGCGGGAGCATTCAATAATCAGGCTCACTCGATCCTGGATCACAGCCTGCAGTCGAAAAATCTGGTGCATGGCTTCGATGTTCCTGTGCTCATCGAAATGTTCTCGCGGCCGGAGTTCGGACCGATGGGAGCCTCACGGGGTCCAGCTCTCCATTTTGCGCTGCTTTTTTTCGTTCTGACCGTCTTGTTTTTGCCTGGAGTGCTGCAGGGGTATGCCTCCACCTACCGCTTGCCGCGGGAGGATTTCTTTCGCGCCTGCGGACGGAATTTGTGGCGCTTTATTCGCCTGCTTTTTGTGGCGGGAATTGTGATGGGAATCGTCGCCGGAGTGCTGTTCGCTATACAGGGCTTTTTGGTCAAGAAGGCGGGGGAAAGCACCAACGAATTGCTTCCTTTCGAGGTAGGCGTCGTCTGTTTGCTTGTGATTTTTCTGAAAATGACAGTGCTTCGCATCTGGTTTGATCTGGCGCAAGCCGACGTGGTGCTGAGCGATCGGAAGGCCGTGCGAAAGTCGATCGGAATCGGATTTCGTCACATGTGGCGCAGCCTTGGGCGTTTGCTGGGTAGCTATGTCATGACCACGATTGTGGCCGCGATCGTGCTCGTGCTCGGAGTATGGGTTTGGATGAAGTTGGTTCCTCCCGCGAGTGTTGGTGGTGCGATTTTCATCGCTCAATTGATTTTGCTGCTGCTTCTCATACCTCGTTTCTGGCAGCGTGGTATTGCGGTGAGCTACTACCTCGAGCATATGGTCGAGCCGATCGCCATACAACCTTTCGTCCCGGGCCCGGTTGTCGCGCCCGTAGAAACTGCACCTGCTCCGGTTTCTGCCCCTGTGATCCCCAGCACACCACCGGGCACGGAGGGAGTGTAAGATCGCGGCTGGGACGGTCTACCGTTAACGCTGATTCGCGGCGTGAGGCGGCTGGTCCGTTCCACTCTTCTTAAGATTTGAGAGAGCCATGCCGCGCACAATCGTCGAGCCTTTTCGCATCAAGAGTGTCGAACCGATTCATTGGACGACACGGCCGCAGCGTGAGGCCTTACTCCGAGCTGCCTTCTACAACCTATTTCTTCTTCCCGCCGATGATGTCCTGATCGATCTGCTCACCGATTCCGGAACGGGTGCGATGTCAACCCATCAATGGGCAGCGATTATGGAAGGCGATGAAAGTTACGCGGGAAGTCGAAGCTTCGATCGCTTTCGCGATTCCGTGCAGGATATCTTCGGCTACAAGCACGTCATCCCCACGCACCAAGGCCGCGCCGCGGAGCGCATTCTGTTCAGCGTGATGTGCAAGAAAGGTGACGTGGTTCCGAACAATACCCACTTTGATACCACGCGAGCAAACGTGGAATTTGTTGGCGCGGAAGCGCGAGACCTCGTGATCGCGGAGGGCCGACAGCCCGGCTTAAGGCATCCGTTCAAGGGAAATATGGATGTGGAAGCGCTGGAAGAACTGATCCAGCAAGTGGGACGCGAGAGCGTGCCTTTGGTGATGCTGACGGTAACCAACAACTCGGGCGGCGGGCAACCGGTCTCAATGGAGAACGTGAAGGCCGTGAGCGCGATTTGTCGGAAGCACGGCATTCCGCTTTACTTCGACGCCTGCCGTTTCGCCGAGAATGCCTACTTCATCAAGACGCGGGAGCGCGGTTACGAATCAAAGACGCCGAAGGAGATTGCGCAGGAGATGTTTGGCTATGGCGATGGCTGCACCATGTCGGCAAAGAAAGATGGATTGGCGAACATCGGCGGCTTTCTGTGCACGAACAACGACATTCTTGCTCAGCAAGAGAAGAACCTGCTGATCTTAACCGAGGGATATCCCACTTATGGTGGGCTCGCGGGGCGCGACCTCGAGGCCATTGCTGTCGGGCTGCAGGAAGCGTTGCAGGAAGATTATCTGGAGTATCGCATCGCTTCTACCGCCTATCTCGGAAACCATATTGCCGAACAGGGCGTGCCGATTGTGCAACCGCCCGGTGGACACGCGATCTACATTGATGCTCGCGCCTTTCTGCCGCATGTACCTCCAAGTCGCTTCCCGGCGGTCGCGCTGGCGAACGAACTTTACCTGGAGGGCGGCATCCGTTCGGTGGAGATTGGCACGCTAATGTTCGGGGTAGCGGCGACGATGGACCTGGTGCGTCTGGCAATCCCGCGGCGAGTGTATACCCAAAGCCACATCGACTATGTGGTGGAGGTGGTCCTCGCAGTTTGGGAGAAACGCAAACAGATTCGCGGAATGAAGCTGAGCTATGAAGCTCCCTTCCTTCGGCACTTCACTGCGCGACTGGAACCGGTGGAGGCAGTGGTACCGGTGCATTAGCTCTTAGCCAAACTAGTCAGAGCAAAACGATGGTGATGCCTCGATTGCCGCGTCCCAGGTCGGGGTCAGCTTTCAGTTCCGAGTGGGATTGAACAAGTTTCCAGCAAACTTCGTCGGACTTCGACCAATTCTCGCCAAAAATGCAGCCGCGAATCTGGGCACTTTGCGACATCTCCACCAAACGCTTTTGCACGGCGATGCGAATATCGCCGCCCTGGCCCGAAGAGCCGTAGCCATGAATCAGCTTCAGCACCCTCGTTTTTTTCTGGCGCGCGAGTGCCAGTTCGCGCTCCATTCGCTGCAGAGCTTCATGCACCTGCGGCATGTCGGATTTGAGGTTTACAACTTTGATGAGCGTAGTGTCACGGCTTTTCGCAATCGTGGTGTAGATTCAAATTTACATGGTGAGCACTCTCCATGAAAGATCAGATTGCGTATTCGGGAAGCATGGTTGCGCAGAGCGCGCTGGTGCTGTTTCTGGTGGTAGCTATTCCGCTCTGGGATCGTTACGAGATTCCTCGTCTGAAGGCGAGCACTGAGCCGGACAAAAAGGTCCGCTTTTATCGCAAAGTCGTGGCAGTGGAGTGGATCTTGGCTGCGGCTTCATGCTCGATGGCAGGCTTCCGCGCGATCTTCATGATCCGGACGACACCCACCGATCTGGCATGGCTCTCGGGCGAAAAAGGAATTTCTTTCCTCATCGGATTAGGGGTGGCGATGACAGTCGCGCTGGTCCTGCAGATTGGGCTGGCGCTGTGGAGCGAAAAAGCTCGACAAAAGATGGGCAAGGCGCTGCAATCTCTAAGTTACCTTCTGCCTTTTAGCAGCCGGGAGCGCAGCTGGTGGTGGTTGGTCTGTATCACCGCGGGAGTTTGCGAGGAAGTGGTGTACCGCGGATTCTTGCTGCACTATTTCCACGCCATGCCCTTTCAGCTCAGCTTGATGTGGGCAATGTTGATTTCGTCGGTCATCTTCGGGATCGCCCACCTTTATCAAGGCCTTAACGGCGCCGCGGCTACAGTGGTGCTGGGATTTGCACTGGGCACAGTTTTCGTCATCACCGGGAGCTTGCTGATTCCGATTGTCGCCCACGCAATATTGGATTTGCGGGTGCTGGCGTTGGTGCCGCGTTCTCAGACGTCGGCTGAACCTGGAGAAGCGCGGTTGTAGCCCGAATGCTCGGGCCCGGCGGCCCCGCTTAGCTTCTGCGGCTGCGGTTGATGGCTTCTCTAGCTTCCTTATCGGCAGTCCGCCGGCGTTCGGTCTCGCGCTTATCCCAAAGTTGTTTGCCCTTGGCGAGCGCTAGTTCCACTTTCACCTTGCCGTTCTTGAAGTACATCCGAACCGGGATCAGCGTCAGCCCCTTCTGCTGGGTTTTGCCAATCAGCTTGCGAATCTCTTCCTTGTGCATCAGCAACTTGCGGGTGCGCAGGGGCGCATGGTTGTGAATGTTGCCGTGCTCATACGGACCGATGTGGGCATTAAGAAGCCAAACTTCACCATCTTTGACCAACCCATAAGAATCTTTGAGATTGGCAAGGCCGCCACGGACTGATTTTGCCTCGGTTCCGGTCAGAGCGACGCCGCACTCAAATTTTTCCAGCAAGAAGTAGTTATGTGAAGCGATCCTATTAACGGCGGCATCTCGCTGGCCCGACGCGGTGGGATCCCTGTGCGGGGATTTCTCTGGCGTGGGCTTGGTTTGATGGCTGGGCTGACGAGGCATTTGGGGCTCGATTCATCTTAGCAGCGCTATTTGCGCTTCGGCTATCGGGCGGAACAGTCCGTTGTAGGTTGGAAGGGCTGTTGTTCTGTCCAGAAAGGATCACAGGGGCTTGGAGGCCACACGCCGCCCGAAGTGCTCGGCCGCAGCCACTGGGACTACGACCAAAGAGTGTAAATGCCGCGCACGCAATGACATGGGGTGCGATTCGGGGCGATGCTATAATCGCTCCAAAGTCACAAAATTGAGTGTGTCAGAACAGATCCTGCGAGCGGTAGATTTTAGTTTTTCCGGCGAACACTTCAGAAGATCTCTTAGATGAGGATTGACGAATGAGACGTCTGATGCCTGCGGCGGTTGCGCTGCTGGTTCTGCTTGCCATCATCCCCGCGATTGCCGACAAGGCGAAGACACTTTTCGAAAAGGGCGAGGACGCCGAGGCGCGGGAGAATTACGAAGACGCTTACGACCTCTATAAGCAAGCTTGGAACCTGAAGCCCAAGGATCTGCGCTATAAGTCGTCGTTCGAACGCTTACGCTTCAAGGCCGCCGCGACGATCGTGCATCAAGGGCAAGGGCTGCGCGAACAAGGAAAGCTGCAGGAGGCGCTGGCTGACTTCCAAAAAGCAGCACTCATCGATCCCTCCCTTTTTATCGCGCAACAGGAATTGAAGCGCACCCTGCAGATGATCAACGAGAAAGAGAATCCTCCGCCGCAAGCTGCCGGTCCTCCAGGAAGTCTGCAACGCAAGATCCGGGAAGCCAGCGGCCCTGTCGAACTGGCTCCGATTTCCGTAGTGCCCATCACAGTAAAACTCACCGAGGATTCCAAGGTTATTTATCAGACGATCGGCCAAATTGCCGGGATCAACGTGCTGTTCGACCCGGACTACACTTCGCGCCGGATCAAGGTCGAACTGAACGGAGTAACGTTGGAAGACGCGCTGCAGATTACTGCGCTGGAATCGAAAACCTTCTGGCGTCCGGTAACGAGCAACACCATCTTCGTGGCCCAGGACAATCCGGCGAAGCGCAAGGAACTGGAACAAAGCGTCCTGAAGACTTTCTACCTGCAGAATCTTTCGCAGCCGACCGAGTTGCAGGACGTAGTGAATGCAATTCGCGCCGTTCTGGACGTGCAGAGAGTGCAGCAACTGCTCTCGCAGAATGCGCTGGTGGTACGCGGTACGCCCGACCAGATCGCACTGGCAGAGAAAGCTGGTAGAAGATCTCGATAAGGTCCGCCCGGAAGTGATCGTCGATATTGCCGTCATGCAGGTGAGTAAAGACAAGTCGCGGACCCTGGGATTGAGTCCCCCAACCAGCGCTACCGTGACGCTTGCAAAGCAACATCAATACCACTCCAACAACTACTTCGACAACGACAGGACACGACCACTACGGGCTCGGGAACGACCGGACTTGAACTGAATACTCTCGGCAACCTGAATGCGACCGATTTCCAGGTGACGATTCCGTTCAGCCAATCTGTCGGCGGTGATGGGCGATACCGATACGAAGATGTTGCAGAACCCGCAAGTGCGCGCGCTCGATAACCAGAAGGCAACGCTGAAGATCGGCGAACGCGTGCCCGTCGCGACCGGATCGTTCCAGCCCGGCATTGGCGGCGTCGGTATTAACCCGCTGGTCAACACTCAGTTCCAATATCTCGATGTCGGTGTGAACATCGATGTTACGCCGCACGTACACGCGGACCGCGAAGTAACGTCTGAAGATCACCATGGAAATTTCTTCGGTGGTTGGGCAGTCGAGTATTGGCGGCATCAGCCAGCCCATCATCGGCCAGAAAAAAATCGAGCACGAGATCCGGCTTAAAGATGGGGAATCGAGCCTGATTGGCGGCATCCTCGACGATTCCCAAACCAGATCATTGGCCGGTATTCCGGGGTTGGCGCAGATTCCAATCCTGGGTTATTTGTTTGGACAGAGGACGCAGGATCATTCGCAGGACGAAACCGTCTTTGCCATTACGCCGCATATTATTCGCGGAACCACTCTGAATGAACTCAACCAGCGCGCCATCGATATAGGAACCGCGAACGCGATTGAATTGCGCCACATGAGCCGGCCGCAAACTGTACCGGCCAGTCAAACACCTGCGAATCCCGCCCCGGCCGGTGGTGGAGCTCCGGCAAATCCGAATCCCGGCAGTCCGGTGCCAGCGCAGACACCCATTCAAGGCGCGGCTCCCGGAACTCAGGGAAGCGCGAACTTCTTGTTTGATCCGGGACAGATCACGGCCACCAAGGGCGGCACGTTCGTCGTGAATTTGCTGATCTCGGGCGCACAAAACGTATATTCCGTGCCTGTACAAATGAATTACGATCCGGCCAAGCTGCAGCTTGTGAACGTGTCGAATGGCGGATTCCTGTCGCAGGATGGGCAAGCAGTGGCTCTGGTGCATCGGGAAGATGACACCACAGGCACGCTGCAGATTACGGCAACGCGTCCGCCCGGCGCCAGGCGGAGTTTCCGGGCAAGGCGCGGTGGTCACGATGACATTTCAGGCAAAAGCCAGCGGACAGACTCCGCTGACCATTACTCGGGGCGGCGCGCGCGATCCTGCATTGCAGGCGATCACGGTGAATGGCGCGCAAGCCTCAGTTACGGTGCAGTAGGCGATGCCTGCCCGATTGAAGAACAGAAGTTGAGAAAATGAAGGTACAAAGATTCCGTCAGGCGCAAGGCAGAAAACCCATTCAGCGGCTTTTCGCTTCTGGAACTGATCATTGCGACCGACCATCCTGCTTGATCCTGTCGACCATGGCCGTGCCGATGGCGCGGTTAAGCATCAAGCGAGAAAAGGAGCGCCGCTTACGCGCCGATCTGTGGGAGATGCGCGACGCCATCGACCGCTACAAATCGATGCCGACCGGAACGCGTTCCAGACCAAGGTGGATAGCCAGGGGTATCCGCCGGACCTGGAAACGCTTGGTGAAGGGCGTGGACGTGCAAGGAAAAAAGGTCCGGTATCTACGCAAGATTCCCGATCGATCCGATGACTGGAACGACTGAGTGGGGTATGAGTTCGATGCAGGACGATCCCGAATCCGACTCGTTCGGCGGACAGAGCGTTTTTGATGTTTTCACCAAATCGCAAGACGAAGCGCTGGACGGCACGAAGTATAAGGACTGGTAATGGCAAGCAAGCTCAAAATCCGGCGCAGCGCAGGCTTTACTCTGTTGGAGATGATGATCGTGATCAGCATCATTCTGATCCTGATGTCGATTGCGCTGCCCATTTATAACCAGTCGGTGTTGCGTGTCGCGCGAGGCGGTGTTGCGTCAGGACTTGTTCGAACTGCGCTCGCTGATTTCGCAGTACACGCTGGATAAGCAAAAAGCTCCGCAGTCGCTGGACGATCTGGTTACGGCCGGCTATATCAAAACTCTTCCCAAAGATCCCATGACCAACGAGTCGAACTGGGAAGTGGTGCAAGAAGATGTGTCTGTTGGCTGTGGATCAACAGGATCCCGGCATCAGCGACGTGAAATCCGCGTCAAATGCGACCGGCACCGACGGAACGGCCTACTCGAGCTGGTAACCCGAGCCTCTGACTTCTTCCCTTCTTTTCTTGCAATGTCTTCGCGTTCCGCCACATTTCCTTATCTCAATCTCGCGATTGCATTCAGATTATCGACGCCATAATGCAGGTTTGCTCCAGCATTGCGTGTGGTTCGCTAAGGCACTAACATCTACTCATGCCCGTTGAAACGGAAATCACCCAGGCCCCGGCGTCGATTCGCGCGCCGCGCGGCAACACCATTACGTGCAAGGGATGGCAGCAGGAAGCTGCCATGCGCATGCTCATGAACAATCTGGACGGTGACGTTGCCGAGCGGCCGCAGGACCTTGTGGTCTACGGCGGAACCGGGCGAGCAGCGCGCAGCTGGGAGGCTTACCACGCCATCGTTGCGACTCTCAAAAATCTCGAGAACGACGAAACCTTGCTGGTGCAATCGGGTAAGCCGGTGGGTGTATTCAAAACGCACGACCATGCACCTAGGGTGCTGATCGCCAATTCGAACCTGGTGGGGCATTGGTCCAATTGGGAAAAGTTCAATGAACTCGAACGCGCCGGGCTGATGATGTATGGCCAGATGACGGCTGGCTCGTGGATTTACATTGGCTCGCAAGGAATTGTGCAAGGAACGTTTGAAACCTTTTCGTCGGCTGGTGAAAAGCATTTTGCTGGTGATCTGGCCGGCAAGCTGATTGTTTCGGGCGGAATGGGAGGCATGGGAGGCGCTCAGCCCCTGGCTGCAACCATGACTGGCGCGGCGTTTCTGGGAATTGATGTCGACCCGGAGCGCATCAAGAAGCGGTTGAAGACCGGATATTGCGATTTCATGGTGACGACGCTCGATGAAGCGCTGCGAATTTTGAAGAATGCCGTGCGCAAGAAAGAAAATGTCTCGGTGGGGTTGGTGGGAAATTGCGCCGATGTGATTCCAGAACTCGCCGCGCGCGGCGTGGTGCCGGACATCCTTACCGATCAAACCTCAGCGCATGATCCGCTGAACGGATATGTGCCCAATGGAATGACGCTCGCCGAAGCATTGGAGTTGCGCAAGCAGGATCCCAAGGCGTATCAGGAGAAATCCCTCGATGCGATGGCCGCCCATGTGGAAGGAATGCTCCGGCTGCAAAAAATGGGTTCCGTCACGTTCGATTACGGCAATAATATCCGCACGTTTGCGTTTCAGCGCGGAGTCAAGAACGCTTACGATTTTCCGGGGTTCGTGCCGGCATATATTCGTCCGCTGTTTTGCGAAGGCCGAGGGCCGTTTCGCTGGGTGGCGCTCTCGGGCGAGCCATCCGACATTCATGTGACCGACGATTTGGTTCTGGAATTATTTCCCGAGAATCGCATCTTGCGGCGCTGGATTGATCTGGCGCGCAAGCGCATCAAGTTTCAGGGATTGCCCGCCCGCATCTGCTGGTTGGGATACGGCGAGCGCGCAGAGTTCGGCCTGGCGATGAACGACCTGGTGAAGAAGGGAAAGATCAAAGCACCAATCGTAATCGGCCGCGATCATCTCGACTGCGGGTCGGTGGCATCTCCCTTTCGTGAAACAGAAAGCATGAAAGACGGTAGTGATGCCGTTGCCGACTGGCCGCTTCTCAATGCGCTGCTGAACACCGCAGCAGGGGCGTCATGGGTATCGATTCACAACGGGGGCGGAGTGGGGATCGGCTACTCCCTCCACGCCGGGCAGGTCACGGTTGCCGACGGAACCGACGAGATGGCCAAGCGCATCGAGCGCGTGCTCACCACAGATCCCGGCATGGGCGTTATTCGGCACGTCGACGCAGGATATGACGAGGCGAAGGCCTTCGCGAAAAAAAGCGGCGTGAAGGTGCCGATGCAGAAGTAAGTCACATTCCGACTTCCAGATAGTCGGAATTCCCGCAGGACTTCGCCTGCTAAACTGTTTGCTGCTTGACCCCAATTTATAAATCGAGATTCAAAGCTGAGCCCATACTATTCCTCGCCAATATCGGCCAGCTCGTCACGCTTCAGTCCCCATCCGGCAGGCCCGGCCCCCGACGCGGCCCTGACCTAAAAGAACTCGGCATCATTGAAGACGGTGCCGTGCTCTGCATCGGCGGACAAATTGTTTCCGTCGGCAAGACCAAAGATGCCCTGCGCGATCCGTGGCTCAAGAAGAATCGCAAGAACGTAACCGAGATCGATTGTGCCGGCAAGATTGTCCTCCCTGGCTTCGTCGATTCCCACACCCATCCAGTTTTCCTGAGCCCGCGGCTTGTCGATTTTGAGAAACGCATCGAGGGTGCTTCTTATGAACAAATTGCCGCAGCCGGAGGCGGCATCCGGTCGAGCCTGGAAGGCGTCCGGGAAGCCAAAAAGAGACTTCTAGCGGACAAAGTTCTTGGCGTTCTGCTCGACATGGCGGCGCACGGAACGACTACGGTGGAAGCCAAATCGGGCTACGGACTGACGCTGGATGCGGAAATGAAATCTCTTGAAGCCATTCGCGATGCCGCCTCGCGATGGCCCGGAACCGTCATTCCCACGCTGCTAGGCGCGCACGTGGTTCCTGAGGAATTTCAGGGCTGCTCACAAAAATACGTTGAGATCGTCTGTAAAGAGATGATCCCGCTTGCAGCGAAGCGGAAGCTCGCCCAGTTCGTGGATGTTTTTTGCGACAAAGGGGCCTTTACGGCCGCAGAAACCAAACAGATATTTGAAGCGGCACAACAGCATGGGCTGAGCGTGCGGGCGCACATGTGTCAACTTACGGAGACGAAGCTGCAGCCGCTCTTGCCATTCGGCGCGGCTTCGTTCGATCACATGGATCACGTGAACGACGAAGACATTTCAGCGCTGTCCAAACAGGATACGGTTGCCACTCTGGTTCCGGGCGCCAATTATTTCCTGGGGCTGAAGGATTACCCGAAGGCGCGCAAGTTCATCGACGCAGGGGTCGCGGTCGCCCTTGCGACAGACTACAACCCGGGGACGTCGCCGACCCTGAGCATGCCGATGGCAATGTCGCTGGCGTGCACCCACATGAAGATGTCTCCCGCAGAAGCCGTTACGGCGGCAACGATCAACGGGGCATGGGCATTGCGTATCGCTGATCGCAAGGGTTCCATCGAACCCGGCAAGAATGCCGATTTGGCCGTCTTCGCAGTCAAGGATTACCGTGAGATTGCCTACTGGTTCGGCGACAACGGGTGTGAAATGACGATCATGAACGGGAAGATTAACTTGCCGCGGTGAACTTATTTACTGCCCGACGCGTATATGCATCAGAGTGATATGTGTGACTGTAGGACATGAGATCAAGTTAGATCGACGCCTCTTTCGACAACACAGTTCGAACAAATCTACTACCGAGGACTCTATGAAGCGAATTCTTGCGATATCGATCGTTGCGCTCACTGCCGTCACCCTGGCTGCGGCGCAACGATTGCCCGAGTTGGCGACTCCTGACAATTACAAACTCACCTTCACTCCGAACCTTGAGAAGGCGACGTTTGAAGGGGATGAAACCATTTCGATCCGCGTATTGAAGCCAACTTCGGAAATCACGCTGAATGCAGTCGATATCGATTTCCACGACGTAACAATCAGCGCCGGCGGCACCACGCAAAAGGCAAAGGTTACTCCAGAAAAAGATAAGGAAATGGTGATTCTGGGAGTCGAGAAGCCAATATCCAGCGGACCGGCAACGATTCATATCCGCTACAGCGGAATTCTGAACGACGAAATGCGCGGCTTCTATATCGGAAAAGACGATCAGGGGCGAAAATACGCCGCCACGCAATTTGAGTCGACGGACGCCCGCCGAGCTTACCCCTCATTCGACGAACCTGATTACAAGGCTACGTTCGACATCTCGGCCGTGGCCGACAGCGGCCAGGTTGCAATGTCGAATCAAAAGATTGTTTCCGACACACCGGGCCCCGGCGAGAAACATACGGTGCGCTTTGCTACGACGGTGAAAATGTCTTCGTATCTCGCAGCCCTGGTCATCGGCAATTTTGAGTACATCGAGGGTGAAGCCGACGGCATTCCGATCCGCGTCTACAGTACTCCCGGGAAGAAAGAGATGGGCAGGTTTGCTCTCGAATCCGCCGAGCACATCCTGCAGTATTACGACAAGTATTTCAGCGTGAAGTATCCCTACGGAAAACTTGATCTGATCGGGCTGCCCGATTTCTCCGCCGGGGCAATGGAAAATACCGGATGCATCACCTTCCGTGAAGTCATTCTCTTGATCGACGAGAAGCAAGGCTCTGTGGAGTTGAAGAAAGAGATCGCGTCGGTGATCGCCCACGAGATGGCTCACCAGTGGTTCGGCGATCTGGTGACCATGAAGTGGTGGGACGATATCTGGCTGAACGAAGGGTTCGCCACCTGGATGTCGAGCAAGCCGATTGAGGCCTGGAAGCCTGAATGGAATTTTGATCTGGATGATGTCAGCGGGACCGACCGAACGCTGAATACAGACTCGCTGGAAAACACGCGGCCCATCCATCAAGCTGCCAATACGCCGGCTCAGATTATGGAATTATTTGACGGCATTGCCTACGGCAAGGCCGCGGCAGTGTTAAGAATGTTGGAGTCCTACCTGGGCGAGGAGACTTTCCGCGCAGGCGTGAACGCGTATATTCAGCGGCATCAATATGCAAACGCGACCGCCGATGACTTCTGGGAAGCGCAGGCCAAAACTTCGAAAAAGCCTGTGGACCAGATCATGCCCACGTTTGTGAAGCAGGCGGGGGTTCCGATTATCGATGTGAAATCGCAATGCTCCGGCAATTCGACGACAGTCATGGTGGATCAGCGCCGCTATTTTTATGATCGCGAAAAATTTCAGGCGCCGAATGATGAATTGTGGCAGATACCACTCTGCATGAAGGGGTCCGCTGGCAACGGAACGCCGCAATGCGAAGTGCTCACAAAGAAGCAAGCTACGTTTACTTTGCCGGGCTGTTCGACATGGATCGTGGCGAACGCTGGAGCTACGGGCTATTACCGCGTGGGGTATCAACCGGAAGCGGTGCGAGCCCTGGCAGCGGATGCCGAGAGCAAACTTTCTCCGGCGGAGCGAATCGCCCTGCAGACCGACATTTGGGCTTCAGTGCGCGTCGGCCGCGAGCCGGTTGGAGACTATCTTGCCTTGGCCCAGGGGTTAGGCGGCGATAGGAATCGTGCCGTGCTGGAAAGCGTCCTGGAACGTCTTAACTACATCGGCGAATACCTGGTGACCGATAGTGATCGTGAATCGTACCGGTTTTGGCTTCGGCAATATCTCACGCCGATCTTAAAAGACGTGGGCTGGGAACCAAAAGCGGGCGAGGCCGACGAGCAAAAGTCTTTGCGGTCTCACCTCTTCTATGCCTTGGGTCACGATGCACAGGATCCGGTGGCATTGGCGCAGGCTCACAAAATTGCAGATAAGGCTCTGGATGATCCGGCTTCGGTCGATCGGGAGATGGCCAACAGCGCGATCGAGTTGGCGGCATCCAATGGCGATGAAGCTTTTTACGCCAGGGTGATGACTGCACTGAAGAACGCGAAGTCGCCCGAGGAATATTACGCTTACTTATTCGCAATCGGGCAGTTCTCCGATCCGCAGCTTCTACAGCGGACTTTGGAGTACGCGATCTCACCCTCCGTGCGTTCGCAGGACGCTCTGCAACTAATCACGCGCGTGATGAGAAATCCGGCAGGAGAAAAGCTTGCTTGGCAATTTATTCTGGCACACTGGGACGCTGTGCAGAAATCTGGCGGTCCCTTCGCCAGCGCTGAAGTAGTCGGAGCCACCAGTTCCTTCTGCGATGCGAGTATGCGCGATCAAGTGGTGCAGTTTTTTGCCGCGCACAAAATCGAAGCCGCGGAGAGAACTTATCGCCAGTCCATTGAACGCATCAACAACTGTGTGGATTTGAAGTCGCAACAGGAGCCGCAGCTGGCCTCGTGGCTCGGGCAGCACGGCACTTCAGCCGGAGGTCAGTAGTGACGCGTTGAACGACAGTTGGTAGATGCATCGGATAGCGGGCCTGCTCCTGGGCGGCCCGCTATTCGCGATCCCAGTCAAAATTGGGATCCCGCTGATGCGGGATCTGCAATCTGTTTTTAAGCTGAAGACGATTGCGCAGTTAGAGCTTTGCTATAATCAACGACGTTCCACACACGCACGGCGTTGAAGCTGTTCTCGGTTGACACTCCCGCGACAATCGGCGTGAAGCGAACGATCCTCGTTCGGAGTACGAGCGGGCAAAACGTGGCCAGGTAGCTCAGGTGGTAGAGCGCAGCCCTGAAAAGGCTGGCGTCGGCGGTTCAACTCCGTCCCTGGCCACCATATTCTAAAAGTTTTAGCTACTCTTCCGTAAAACTGCTCAGTCCGCTTTCGTCGGTGCCGCTGCCCCAAAATAGCCTTCAGCTTGGCTCCCTGCCCGTCATCCCCTCTTCGGTAACGTTGTGCGAGTAGAGCTGCAGCGTGGTCTTGACATCGGAGTCTCGGAGAAGGGCCTTGCACAGTCTTAGGATCAGTCTTCGACCGCACAAGATAGAACGCGAGGGAATGCCGGAGTTGTGAAAACCAAACCGGCCCTCCCAATCCGCCGGAACTACTCCTGCTTTTACGGCAGGACTGAGATGACCGGATAGGAGCATATTGGCAACCCCAGTCGCAACGGGTCGATGAGTGTAATGGCGATATTTCGCCATCTGACTAAATCCTCTAAATGTGCTTGTGGTTTGAAGTAGTCCGACCATGCGCCAACAGGTTATCCGACACGAAAAAGACGATCGAAACAGGAAATGCTGAATTGAATTTAAAAGTAAAAAGCCCACCCAATGTCACTCGACGCATTGGGTGGGCCTTAGTGATCCACGTCCGTGCCTTTGCAAGGATTGTCAAATAGGATTCACTGACGCTGCGATGGAGGCCAGCTTCCCATCAGTTGCTCCCTGCTTGCAACGTTTTCATCGTCTGCGGATGGCGAGCCCATTCGATCTGTTTCTCCGCGGGCGCGCCGAAGAACTCTGGATGGAGATAGAAGCCCTTCAAGCGCGACTCCTTCTCTTCTTCCACGACCAGTGGGTTCGCCTTCGCGAAAGCGTCCTGGCGCACGCCGGTGATCTGCCAGGAAACCTTCACGTTCGGAACGCTGCTGCGAATCGTGAATTCATGGTTCTGAACTTCACGTGAGACGATGGCTTGCGCGAATTGCCCGATCACCGTCAACTGATAACGGAAGTCAGTATTGAGAGCTTCGAACCACTCCGGCAACTGGACTCTGGCCTCGCCCTGCGCGTCGGTGACGACATTCCCGGTGTAGATGTTCATCATCTCGGACGATTCGACCGAGGCGTGAACGAGATACTTGCCAGCTGGATCGAGCGGGTGGTCGATCTTGAAATTCTTTACGCTCGCGCTGAGTGTGCCACTGATAGTTACGTTTCCCGTGAAGTTACCTGCGATCCCACCGCTGCCGGCTATGGCTTGCATGCCGTCGCCAAAAGAGGAGCCGGTACCGCCCTCGAAGATTCCGCCATCCGCGTCCTGCGCAAGTCCGTGCCCGCCCATGCCGATGATTCCGGATCCACCAGCAAACTCACCTGTGGGATTGGTCGCGCCAATAGCAATAATTCCATTGGTTCCGTTGGCATCGAGTCCCGAGGAACCACCTGTCTGCGGGGCCTGGACCTCTAACCAAGCAGCCACCGTTGGGACAGCTGCCCCAATGCTGACCTGACCGTTGGCTAATAAGGTCATGACGTCCAGTCCCGTGCTGTCGTTGCGGAAGTTCAGCTTGTTCGCCTTCTGCGCCGAGGTCGCGCCGGTATTCAGAATCTGCCACAGCATTCCACCGGTTCCGGTAGTTTCAATTTCCAGGCCCGCTCCAATGAACGCTTCCGGCCCGGACAGAAGGATGCCCTGGTAGGTGCCCCCGGCAACAGTCAGTGCGTAGTTGGAAGAGTTGCCCGCAATGGTCTGATTATTGGTGAATAAATTGGCGGCCGCCAGCTGGGGCACCTTGGTTATATCCAGATTCAAGGTGACCGTTCCACCCGTGCCGCCGCCGGTCAGGTCCGTGCCGGCCGTGACGCCGGTGATTGTGCCAGTACCAGGGTTGGAACACGCCCACGCAGTACCGTTCCACTGCAAAACTTGTTTTGAGGCGCAGGCCGTCGTCAGACTGAGGTTCAGCGTTCCGGTGGTGCCGCCACCCGTCAAGCCACTGCCTGAACCAGTGAGCACGCCTGTGATCGTGCCGCTTCCCCCGCCGCCAAAGACAACGTCCAATTCCGGCGGATGACTCGTGCCCGTATTCTCTTTACTGTCAAAGCTGGCAGTGAATGATCCGTTCGCCACCAGGGCGAGGCCGTCATTCGGCTGACTGCCACTCAGCCAGGCCTGAAGGGCGGACGTGACATCGATCAGGATGTAGTCATTTTTTTGCGCCAGAGCAATCGGTACGTTCGCTTCGATCGAATTGCCCAGCGCCGGCGACAGGCTGCTGGTGATCGTGCTCTCCGTCCAGGTGCCGTTTACGAAATCCACGTTGAAGCTGCCGGCTGTTGCTACCGAGTTCACGTACAGCTTCAGGCTGGCGTGGCTGACCGTCGCACTCGTTGGAATCGAAGTCAGGTCAAACTGGATAAAGGAGATCTCCCTGGCGCCACTCACATTGAGCAGCCCATTGGCGCCGTAATTCGTTGTTGGGGTTGCGGTGTTGGTGAAGGCATCACTGCTGGGTGTTACCTGACCATCGGCCCCCACCCAGGAAAACAGGGACAGCAGCAGACACAGTATTGGCAGAAACTGCAATTTCGTACTTTTCATGAGGATCTCTCCGTCTATTTTCTTCTTGCAATTCTTGTGGTGGGCCTACTCCAGCCGGGGATGCGAATCCAATTTTTCGTTCGCTCGCGTACCGGAAAGACCTGAGACGGCGGCATCATGCCCGAGTCTGGCGTCTGCAACAATAGCGATCCCCTGTCGAGCGTCTTGATTTTTATGTCCCCGTAACCTGCTCAGGACAAGGAAGATGCTGCGAAATCTGAGAATCGGGGTAGAATGTCGCCGACGTGGGGCGAGGGCCTTTCCGCTTGGAACCAGCCAAAATCAAAGAGGCAATACGATTTGGGGAAAATCTTGAACTCGATTTGAGCAGTGGCCAATTGAGCCGCGCCGGCCGAGTGCTCAAGATCGAGCGCATCCCCGTGGCAGTTCTTCTTCTCCTCGTACAGCGGCGGGGAGACGTGGTTAGCCGCGAACAGATCGTGGAGATTATCTGGGGTAAAGACGTCTATCTCGACACCGATAACGCCATCAATGGGGCAATCCGAAAAATCCGGCAGGTTCTCAGGGACGACCCCGAGCAGCCTCGTTTCATTCAAACGATAACGGGCAAAGGCTATCGATTCATCGCGCCGGTGGTTACCCCTGACGCCGAAGCACAAGCGCTACCGGTGATCGCCCCTCAGCAATCGGATGGGGGCGAGGATTCCGCCAACAGTTTTTTTAGAAATCGCAAGAATGTGCTCGGGGTGTTATTGCTTGCTGTGGCGATCCTCGCGATCGTGAGCGCGGTGATATATCCTGCATCCTTCGGGCTTCGAGCTTCGTCCTCCCATGCCGGCGGACGCACCATGCTGGCGGTTCTACCCTTCGAAAACCTGACTGGAGACGCTAACCAGGAGTACTTCAGCGATGGCATGACGGAAGAAATGATCACACAGCTGGGCAGCCTAGATCCCGATCAGATGGGCGTCATTGCCCGCACTTCCGTGATGCACTACAAGCATAGCCAGGAACCTCTGCCCCAGATCGCGCGCGAGCTTGGTGTGGAGTATGTGTTGGAAGGGAGTGTAAGACGCGACGCCGACAAGCTGCGGATCACCGCCCAGCTAATTCAAATGCGCGATCAGACCCACCTCTGGGCACGCCAGTATGACCGTGCGGCTACGGACGTGTTGGTGGTGCAGAGCGAGATCGCGAGCCAGATTTCCGACGAGATCCAGAAGGCTCTCGGGGAGCGCAAGCCGATCGCGCCTGCTCCTCAAGCGGTGCTCTCGCCCCAGGCATTCGAGGCTTACAACTTATATCTGAAGGGTCAGTATTTCCTGAACAAGAGAACCAAGGAGGGATTTCAGGATGCCATCGGCTACTTTCAGCAGGCCACTCTTACTGATCCTGCTGACGCTCGGGCTTACGCCGCTCTAGCTGGCAGCTACGCTCTGTGGGCTGCTTACAGTGGAGCTCCGCCGGCCGAATTTGCTTCCCAGGCGCGCGCGGCCGCGCTGCGCGCCGTACAGCTGAACGACCGGCTGCCGGAGGGTCACGCAGCGCTGGCGTTGATCATCCAAAACCATGATTACGACTGGCAAACGGCAGAGAAGGAATTCAAGAAAGCGATTGCATTGAACCCCAACTACGCGACGGCCCATCATTGGTATGCCGAGCATCTGGCTTGGCGAGGGCGTTTTGAAGAGGCCTTTCGCGAAAGCGAACGCGCGAGGCAATTGGATCCCCTGTCGCTGATTATCGCCTCCGACTACGGAGCGATCCTTTACTACTCGCGGCAATACGACAAGGCGATCGCTCAATTCGGCGCAGTTCGCGAACTGGATCCCCACTTTTCGCGCGCAGCTCTGGTTTATCAACCCTTCGTGGAAAAAGGAATGTTCTCCGAGGCGGAGGCGGTGATCCAAAACCAAAAACAGAAACAGAAACAAAAACCCAGCGACGGCCGTTGGTACCATTCGAGCCTGGCGTACGTGTATGGCCGCTCGGGGCGGCGAGACGAGGCGGAGGCAGAAATAAATAAGCTGCTCGACGTGAACCGTGAAGAGCCCATGGATCCGATCGTCCTGGTGCAGGCCTACATCGGAATGGGCGACAAGGACCAGACGCTAGCCTGGTTGGAAAAAGCATTCGCGCAACACTCCAATGGCCTCACCGGAATTAAGGTCGACCCGATGTACGACCCGGTGCGCGACACGCCTCAATTCCAAAGTATTTTGGCGAGGGTGGGATTGGCTGAATAGTTCGTCGAATCGTTTTCAATCGACACGACGGGAAGTCGTGCTACGGGTTTCTTGTCTTAGAGGCTTTCTAGCTAAATTCCTTCTGGGAAGCTGCCATCGAATAAGAGGTTCTTCCCGCACACTAAAGATTGGCATCACAAAGCCGACTCGAAGACGCTTTATGGCTGCATCCTTTCGAACGCTCCGAGAAATTCATGTCAACTCAATGATCTTTATCAAGTTAGCTTTCGCGCCAAACATTCGTGGGATCTTTCCTGGAATATTTGTACGTCTTCGCCAGCCGATAGATCGTCGTTTTCCCAATGTCCAATGATCGCGCTGCGAGAACATAGTTACCACCGCACCGGTCAAGCGCATCTACAATCGTGCGACGCTTCACTTCTTCCAAGACGACAAATCCTTTCAGGGTGTCTCGCGAAGTCTTCGAAAAGGTACTCATGGCGTGTCCTCCTCAGACATTTGGTTACGTGTCGGTGCCCGGTGTGTCATCCATGAATGGCCGGGGGCCAGTGGAACGTGACTTTAGGTTTGTAAGTCAAGGCTTTGCATCTTCTTAGGTTCATCGTCGGCTGCTGATCAGACTAGTTAGACGGTACTGTGCTTATCATGCGCTAACCCTCTAAAAAAGAGGCGGAGCAGAGTCTTCCTAAACCGCGCCATCAACAATGAAAACAACGGACGACCCGGGGGGGAGGCCGCGTGGGTTCCTTTAGCGTCTGACTCCTGTAGTCAATTTACGTTCGCGGTTATGTGGAGAGTGTTCAAAAGTGCACAGAGTTGAAAATTAGTAAGCCCATTTTGGGAATGTTGCGGTTTGAGTTGAGCCGCAATTGCCAAACCGTTCATCTCGTCACTCACTAGCGGAGAACATCGTCGCATTCCACGACGTTCTCCGCTGGGTTTGTCAGGCTAGTTGACAACGAGAGAGAAAGTTGTTGTTTGGGTCACGTTGCTGGAGGTTCCGGTTACCGTGACTGTGTAGGTTCCTTTTGGTGTGCCGTTGTAGACGGGGGTGGAGGTGGATTTATTGCTGCTGCTGCCACCACAACCGGCTGCGAACATCGAAACACCCAAGACCATCAGAGTAAACATCGTCAATGCCCTGCGGCGCTTTCCTGGAATCATGAATGCGATTCCGAGCAATCCCAGGCCGGTGAAAGGCAACCACGCCGCGTAAAAAATCTTACGATGTTCAATCGCGGCTGCGGTTGAAGCCGTCGTACTGATGGTCACGGCCACCGTTGTTAGCACGTTGCCGGAAGCTACCGTTGAAGGCGCAAACGAACATGCAGATTTAGCCGGGAGATTCGAGCACGCCAGGGTAACTGCGCCGCTGACTCCCGGAGTGGGAGTGTATGTAAGTTGCTCGGTCGCAGATGCCCCGGCTGTGGCACTTACTGAAGGTGTCATCGCTGCCAAAGTGAATCCTGGGTTCACGACAGTGACGCTGGCAGTGGCCTGAGCAGTTGCACCTTTCGTATCTACAACCGTGAGGATCACGCTGGTTGTGCCGACTGGATACGGCCCAGCGGGCGTCTGTGTCAACGTGATTGCGTCGCCGTCCGGATCATACGACCCGTTGTTAATGTTTGCATTCGCGTTACCACCCACGCTGGCAGCTGTTACCGATATGCCTTGGGCAATCGCTACGGGCAATTGATTCATGGTGCAATTGATGGCGCACGCCGGGATCAGAATGGTGTAAGTGTTCGCCGGAGCGGGAGGTGGGAGCGGGTTTCCAGCAACGTCGTTTACGACGATAGTGTAGGAAGTTGAGGCTGTCGTTTCGATGCCGAATGATTGGATGTTGGTACTTAGACCGGCGTCTCCCAGGTAATCGGTCCCAATGCTTGTGGGGGTGTAGGTAGGCGAAAAGGCTGACTCAAATAGATTGATTCCCGCCGCTCCAGCGTTCATTCCTACGTTCATGCAAAAGGATCGACACGAGTTGAACGTGTAGGAATCAAACGAGTGGGTCCCCGTGATTGCGCCCGGAAACGCCTTGGGGGTTCCACAAGCGCTGATCACGCCATTACGGTTGATGCGGTTGACCTGCGTGCCAGTAGCGGTGGTGATTCCCGGTACCGCCGGTGGCTGGTTTCCGAGGGTATTGGTGATGGAGAACATGCCGACCGGAAGGGTGAAATCCAAGTTCCGGGTTGGACCTCCGACGTAGTTCACAGTGAGAGTGAAGTCAATGCTCTGGCTGCAAGGAAAGGTCGGGTCCAGAGTGAAAGTGAAAGGCGCCAAGTTGTTGCCACCCGCCGAGCCTATCGGCATGTCGGCATAGGCGCTCAAGGCCGGTTGCGTGATGTAGACGTAAGGAGTGGAAGTGGTAAGAGTTGTTGTGATGCCGGTGGCCGCCTTTACACCGCCAATGTTGTTGAGAGCGATGACGAGGCTGGCTCCCTCGCCTGCCTCGATGACGCCGTTGCCATTGCCAGGATTCTCGCTGGCGGTGATGACTCCCAATGCAGGATTCGCGAGGCCCGTAACTCCAAGAGAGTTGATTGCTTCCCAAGCCATCACAATGCCGTTGCCGGAATCGCGGTCAAATCCAGAGGCCATGATGTCGATTGCTGTGCTGGTGAGTGCGGTTTTCATATCCGCGGCATTCAGTGTGGGCTGTGCTGAAAGAACCAGTGCAGCAACCGCGGCAGCAGCGGGTGCAGCCGCTGAGGTTCCGAAAAATGGACTGCCAAACCCACCCACTCCTGTTACCGACACGCCATCCGCGGCCGTGATATCCGGCTTATTCAGGACCTCGCCGCCAGTCGACGACAAATCGGCGGTAATGGGCGTCGAATCGGCATTGAAGAATATGTGGCGGAGTCCGTCGGAACTAAAGAATTCAGTCTGACTCGCAGACGTAAATGGGTTGGGGAATGGGCCGTTCGGCGTAGGCAGACCCGCGGATACCGCTGCGGGTGTGGCGGCTACCGTATAAGCTCCAGATGCTGCGGAATGGCCATGTGTTTCTCCGGAGGTGACCACCGTTAGCCGGCCTCGGAACAGAACCAGATGGAAGAAACGGTTCAGCGCCCCAGTGTGCTGAAAAACGACGAGCCGGTTGTTATTGATCACGTTGGCGCTGCCAATCAACTCCACCGGATCCTGGGTTCCGTTCTGGATGTTGGTGGATGCTCCAAGAATCGATGCGCCAGTACTGTTGAGAAGATACAAGTCGTAATCGTTTCCGGAACCACCAAGCGGATCATCCCAAAACAGGCCCACAACCTGTTCCCCCGGAGAAGTGATGGTGTCATAGCCGTTGCCGCTGCCGAAATTGTTCACGTTCCCCGTGGGCAACGGAGATGCTGCAGCCAGAGGGACGAAGTCGCCTTCGAAGGTGCCGGATGTACTGATGTCAAGATTGCCCTCGTTACCCGCAGCGGAAAAATACAGCACGCCCAAGGCAACGACATCATTCACGGCCTGGGTGACAACGCCGCCCTGGCTGGTGGAGACGACTGCTGCAGTCTGTCCATCCTGAAATGGAGTCTCGACGAAGTAGAAGACATCGTCAACAATGATCTGGCATCCGGCAGCTTGCAGGGCGTGGATGTTTGCTGCAAAACTTGTAATACTGTTATCCGCAGTCGCGAAATACAGGCTCGCTCCCGGCGCCATATCATGAATGATTTCCATCATGGCCGTGCCTTCGTCGCCAGCTCCGGCCTGCCCGGATAGCACGGTAAGGCAAGGCGGGGTTCCGCAATTCGGCGGAAGATCGCCGGTAGCCTGGCTAAGAGCTACGCTTGTAACCCCATCCGACAGTACTCCAATCTTGAGGCCCGTACCGTTAACGCCAAAGGCGCCGCGTGCGTCGACAGCGCGGTGAGTGTAATCACCTTCCGTTTCCACGCTGCCCTGACCGATGATCGGTATCCCGGTCGAGGACATTCTTTTGGCCAATTGTTGCCGAATCTTCGCCGCTCTCTGTTCGAAGCCGGGCGCCACTTCCCAGAAGCTCGTCGGACTGAAGTGCCCCAGCGCCTGTTTTCCCTGAGTCATGGAGCCTTGCTTGGGCGAGATGAAGATTACGTCCGGTGACGAGGCGATATTCTCGATCTGCTCGGGAGGAATGATTGCCCGAATGCTGCGCAGGGCGCGATTGACATACAGAACCTGGCCGCCAGACGTGGTGATCTTGGCGAGAAGCACGTCGGTCACGGTAGCAACCATGTCCACGACGATGTTGTTGTTCACGTCCAGGTCCACACCGGTGTAGAGGTAGGGAACTCCCGGTGCGGCGGGTTTGCCGCCCAGCATGCGAATGGTGTACAGAACGTTTGAATCAACCTTCTGTTGCGCTGGCGTACGCGAATATTTTTCCTGCTGCAAGGCTTGCATCTGCTGGGCAGCCGTCACGCTGATTCCGTTGGGAAGCATTTCCTGGCTGGGTGCGCCAACCGCTGCCTGTTCGGGTGATACTTTGGGCTGAAATTTGTGAAATTGCAGATCGGTCGGTGACGCGGACTGACCGGCAAGAAGGTTGCCAGCCATCAGGTCGAAGAGACATAGGAGAATTGTGGCGACTCGCAGGAGAGAGCGAGCGCTTATCACACTGGGACCACGGGATGCTGACATTTGATCTGCCTCAGCTTGGAGTGATTTGCGGTTGCGGATTTCCGTCTGCGAGTCAGGCGCCAGAGATCTCTGCGTAATGTCCGGTCAGTTTCCGTCACACACAGGCCACCTTTCGCTGGACAAACGTAGCTGGGTGTCAGGTTTCGGACTGTGCAAAATCGACCAGTTATGAGGATTCTTCTTCCCATCTTGGGGCTATCTTGCGTAGCCTTCGGTTGGCCAATAACTCGGGTGGGGCAGGACCTCATTCCTTTAGGCACGAACCGTTACCGGCAAGCTATTTCGACCAGACAGCCTATTTATTGCCGCCATTGACTTGGGAACGACTGATGGAGTAATTGCACCGTCCTTTCCGGCTTGCCTTAAGAGCATCACTCTCCTAGACATCAGTGTTGTCGCCCATGATTGCCAAGCTTTCGCAAAACCGTTGGATAAGTTACCGGCGAGAGCAGATTACCCGTTCTCAACTTAGAAGACGAAACCAGAAGTCTCCCAGAGGCTACGATGCGGCATATTGTCCTTTCGTTCAGAGCCCAGGCCTCTGGTCTGTTGTAATGTCGAAGTCATGAAACATGACCTCGATCCTGAGGCGACAAGGCTGCGGTTTCGGGGAACGCCCTCCCGGAGCTATGAGCCTTTCTTGTCTCCCCGTGCCGAGCACAAACTCGGGTTGTTGCACAAACCGACAGTGAAATGCAGCTCAAAGATTCTGATCGTCGACGATGATCGGGATTTGTGCCTTGGTCTCGCAATCCGGCTTCGGTCCGAATACGATACCTACATAGCGAATGATGCCTGCGTCGGGCTGAGCATGGCGTTTCGGGAAGTGCCGGATGTCATTATTCTTGACATCGGCTTACCCGACTACGACGGATATTTCTTAATGCACGGTCTTAGTGAGACTCCCGCGCTTGCCGGCGTGCCCGTGATCATACTAACCGCTGGCGACCGATTCACTCACGAATGGCGCTGCCACGATTTGGGGGCCAAGCGATTCTTTCAGAAACCCGTGGACAATCAGACCCTGTTAGTGGCCATCGAACAACTCGTGGGGTAAGGTCCTTTGAAACCGTTACTGGAGTTTGGCACACGCACATTCGGCACGTGCTTGTTCTCGCAAAAGGTTATAAGTTTTGAATCGTGGGGCAAAGGTCTCAGATTGCGCACGAATTCTTACCTACAAGGAGACGAACAAAATGAGTCTGCTGGCGGGAGAAAAAAGCGCAACGGCGCCACAACGCCGATCGAAGATTATGATCGTAGACGACGACGCCGACCTCTGTCGCGCGCTGGGCTTGCGTCTGCGAGCCAATCACTACGAGACCCTTTGCACGGGAGACGGCTATTCTGCACTGGCTTTGGCTCAGAAGGAGCACCCTGATCTTGTACTCCTTGACCTGGGACTGCCTGGATTCGCGACCGGAGCTGCTGTGCTCAAACACATGCGGGAACTTCCGTCAGTCGCTCTGACTCCTGTGATCGTGCTGACAGGGCGTGATTCGCGAGACTATGAACAACCCATGATTGAATTAGGCGCTGCAGGCTGCTTCCAGAAGCCTGTCGATGACGAAGTGTTGCTGAATCTTATCTCTCACTGTCTACAACCCCATACAAGAAGGAGAGTTTATCGCGGGTCGCAATGCGCAAGCGAGTGCGGAACCGCAACTTAACGTGCGAGTGCTCCATCGCAGCAAGTGTGTCGGCCGAAACATTACTTTAGCGCGACAGTGTAATCAGATCCGACTGAGATCTGGAGAGAGAAGAAGACCTGGCACCAGTGTTCAAAAGACCGACCCCTATTTGCCAACGCCTATATATGCACACTGCAATAAACTTCTTGGAGCGCCTTCTCGGGCAAGGATGCTCACATAAATTTAGTTGGCCACGCAATGACGATAACGGCGGTCATTACCAGACATGCCTGTCGTGTGGAGCGGTGTGCCAATATGACTGGCGAATGATGCGACGGACGGGTCCCTCACTGCCATCAGGAAAGACGCCGAATAAACGCCCGAAGCGGAAATCGAAGATCATGATCGTGGATGATGACGCGAACCTCTGCCACGCGCTCGGTCTGCGTCTGCGAGCCAATCAGTACGAGACTGTGAGCACGGGCGACGGCGATTCTGCATTGGCTTTGGCTCAAAAGGAGCACCCTGATCTTGTTCTTCTTGACTTGGGCCTGTCTGGCGTCGCGACCGGAGCTGCCGTGCTTGAACATATGGGCGCATCCGCAGCACTTGCTCCGATACCGGTAATCGTCGTCACAGCGTGGGATTCGCGAGACTATGAACAACCCATGCTTGACTTAGGGGCTGCGGCTTTCTTTCAGAAGCCTGTTGACAACGAAGCATTGCTAAATCTGATTCGTGTCTCGTTACAGCCTACCTCCTAAAAGAGCCGGTCTGTGTTTGATGTCGTTCGTTCTAGTGCGCTCCTGTGCGCTGCCCGGGCCACGGGAACCGCTCGGAGCGTCCTGTGCAATGTCAACTCTTTGATGTGTCAGCCTTCGTACTTACCCCTACCGCTAAGTGCTTCTTCATCTCCCCCCTTTCATTCTTATAAGTGCTTTGGGGCCACGATAACTTGGACTGTGCCACGTCGTGGCCGAACTTTGTTCTCCAGAACTGATCAATTTCGTACAGTATCAAAAACGACATCAAGATAGACTTATTAACTCGATGGGTGGTGTTGTATGCCTCAAACTAAACGCGGAGAAAATCGACAACCCGGGCGGCCCCGCCTTCCCTGTCGCGCCGCTTGCGAGAGTTTCTATGCTCGGGAGTGGCAACCATCAAATAGGTGGAAAACGTATTGAAGGCAGGTGTCAAACTGAATAGTGCGCAGCCGCAAGATGCGCCGCTATATGCCTCCGAGGTTCGGTACCGTCGCCTTTTTGAAACAGCTCAAGATGGGATTCTGATTATCGATGGGCACTTGGGATTGATAACCAACGTGAATCCATTCCTCACGACTTTATTGGACTATCCGCGAGAAGAATTTATCGGCAAAACCCTCTGGGACGTAGGTGCGTTCAAGGAATTTCGAAAACTGAAAGTCGTGTTGGGAGAACTCCATGGCAACCCATGCATCCGTTACGAAAATCTGCCAGTGGAAGCCAGAAGTGGCCGGCGAGTCAACGTCGATTTGCTTAGCAATGTCTACGACGAGAACGGCAAAAGCGTCATTCAGTGCAATATCCGTGACATCGCGACGCGAGGGAAAACGGATGAAGCTTTTGGCACGACTCAACAACGTCTGAATGGAATCGTCGCTAACGCGTTAGACGCAATCATCAGCGTGGACGAGCACCAGCAAATCGTATTATTCAATCCAGCTGCTGAAACGATCTTCGGTTGCCCGCAGGCTGAGGCTATGGGTCAGCCAATTGAACGCTTCATCCCACAACGCTTCCGTGCCGCACATTCTAGTCACTTCTCTACATTCGGGGCGGCGGGAGTTACCAAACGTGTCATGGGAGTTCTGGACTCGCTGTGGGGGTTGCGCGCCAATGGGGAAGAATTTCCGATTGAAGCTTCGATCTCCTCGATCGATGTCGCCGGCAAGAAGCTATCGACCGTCTTTTTGCGGGATATCACATCGCGTAAGCGGGCGGAAGCGACTCTACGGGAATACGAGAAAGTCGTCCAGGGATTGGAGGAGATGATCCTGGTGGTGGACCGGCAATACCGCTACATTGTCACTAACCAGGCCTTTCTGAACTTTCGGGGAATTCCGGAAGAACAGGTTGTGGGGCACTTCGTGCGTGAGGTAGTGGGCGACGATGTTTTCGAGACCCAAATCAAGGAGAAAATGGACGAATGCTTCCTTGGCAATCCGGTGCAATACGAAATGGTCTACGATTTTCCTGGTATCGGAAAAAGGGGCTTGGCAGTGTCGTATTTCCCGATCCGGGGTGCCATGGGCGTCGAGCGAATTGCAGGGGTCCTGCGAGACATCACGTCAAAAAAGCTAGCCGAGGAAGCCTTACGTAAATCCGAAGAAAGGTTCAGTAAGGTCTTTCGCAATAATCCATCAGCCGTCACGATATCGACTCTGGCGGAGGGCCGCTATCTCGACGTAAACAACGCTTTCCTCGATCTCCTCGGTCGCACGCGAAATGACGTAGTTGGTCGAACTGTGGACGAACTGGCTTTCTGGGCCGAACCTTTGGCTGGCAAAGCGATGATCAGGCAGTTAAGGGAAGAGAACGTCGTCGCCAAACATCAAATGAGGTACCGGACCGCGAAAGGAAAGATCCGGGAAGCGGAAGTATGGGCAGAATCAATTGAACTCGAAGGGCAAAGTTGCGTGCTGGCGAGCATTTGGGATGTCACCGAGAGAGTGCAACTGGAAGCTCAGTTGCAGCAGGCCCAGAAGATGGAAGCCGTCGGACGTTTGGCGGGGGGCATTGCACACGACTTTAACAATATACTGAGCGTCGTCATCGGCTACAGTGACATGTCCCTCGATCTGCTTGCGCCCGAGCATCAGCTCAATCGCTACGTCTCGGAGATTCGGAAGGCCGCGAAACGGGCGGCCTTGCTCACCAAGCAACTGCTGGCCTTCAGCCGCAAGCAGGTTGCATTCCCCAGGAATTTGGACTTGAACCAAGTGATCAGTAACGCGACCGAAATGTTCTTCCGACTGGTCGGCGAGGACGTTGCGGTCGAGTTTCGTCCCACTACTCCGCTTGGCACCATCAAGGCCGACCCCAGCCAGATCGAACAAGTTCTGATGAATCTTGTGGTCAATGCTCGAGATGCGATGCCAACTGGAGGAAGGATCACCATTGAGACAGGGGAAGTCGAACTGGACGAGGATTACAGTTCCTTGCACCCGGGCTTCCGCCCTGGGCAGTACGTGGTTTTGTCGGTCAGCGACACGGGTTGCGGCATGGATGAAAACATCCAATCGCAAATCTTCGAGCCTTTCTTCACAACGAAGGGGATCGGGCATGGAACCGGTCTTGGACTCTCGACCGTGTATGGCATCGTAAAACAAAGCGAGGGTGCGATCCTCGTGCTCAGTGAACCCGGGAAAGGCACAACGTTCAGGATTCATTTCCCCAGGGTGAACGAAAAAGCAGAAGCGCTTTTGTTGTCAACCGAAGAAACCGAGCCTTGTGGACAATCAGAAACCATATTGGTGGTCGAGGATGATACGACTCTGCGTGAACTTACGGTGAAGCTATTGTTCGATGCCGGTTATCGAGTGATCGAAGCGAAAGATGGGGAACAGGGACTTAGAATAATGATGACTTTAGGAGCAAGCATCGATTTAGTCCTGACCGATGTCATCATGCCCGAAAAAAGCGGGCCGGAATTGGTGAAACTGATCGAGGAAGGAAACTTCAAGACTCGTTTCGTGTTCATGTCAGGCTACAGTGGCGATATGGTTAAGCGATACGGACTTTCGATACAAAAACATTCATTCCTGGAAAAGCCCTTTACAAAACGGTCGCTGCTCGTGAAGGTCTATGCGGCCTTGCACCGGCAGGTCGAAGGGCAACCCAATACGTAGCCCCCTACCGCATCGACGAGGGCACCGCATTCAGCGAAGCCGCGCTTTATAAGGATGCACTGACCGCAAGATCGCCGCATGTGCGATGGACGAATTCGTGCACCACCTCTTGATCAACAAACTCAAAACCATAGCGAAAAGCGTTTCTTTGGCGAACTGTGGCGTGAATCGTTACAGTGCCGCACGGAAGCTCGAATCTCAATTCCATGATTTCGCCTAAGGGTGCTTCTATTGGCAGCATGACGGAAATTCCGGATTCGCTGATATCTACGGTGCGCCCGGTCAGTACACCGCACGTACGAGAAGTGAGTGTGATGTCAGTTTGAAGCTCGAAGCGAGGCCGGCGGCGAGCGTCAGCAACAGTTCGAAGGGGCGCAACTGCGGCTTGAGATCCTGCTGGAAGCGAGTTCCACTCATTCTGCCGGTCGATCTCATGAGAAACGGGGTCGGTTGCAACAAAACTAATTCCGCTTGGCTTGTCCATTCTGCCGACCCTTCCTTGGCGGTGCTTAAAATCTAATCTCGCTTATGGCTCATCGTTGGAATGAAGAGAGCCTTAACCGCAAGAACCCCGCCATGCCATTTCGCTGCTTCTACGCCCAAACATTAACCGTTGCCAGTCAGATTCGGAAGAAACGCCGATTGAGTGAACTCGTCGTTACGAGGGAGAAGAAGGGCATAGTCGATGGCCTGCAGCAAGACGTCCAAGTCTTCTATGTTCGATTTTTGTAGATAACTGATCGCGCCGTCTCTCCTCAATCTTGCCTCATTACTCATGGGTAAACCGCTCAAGGCGATAACTGGAATTGTTGCCGTCGAGCGGTTTGCTTTCAAGGCGAGAAGAACTTCCACGCCACCCAATTTCGGCAACAGCATATCGAGTAGGATGACATCTGGCCTGGTGCTGAACGCAAGGCGCAAACCCTCCTCGCCATCGCCCGCAAGCTCCACTTTATATCCCGCCGAAGTGAGTACCTTCTTGTAGGCAATTTGAAGATGAATGTTATCGTCGACCACAAGGATTGTCAGCATTTGAATAAGTCTCCAAGTCTCAGCAAGGGTGTGTGCTGGGTTTGCAGTACGTCCCGGTTAGTCATCAAAGCGTAACTCACCACGGGCGACATCCAAGGCCTTGCGAATGGCAAAGAGCAGCACGCCATCGTCCACGGGCTTTTGAAAAAAGGCCGCCGCTCCCGCTTGCAGAGCTCGGTCCCGGTTGACGGCCAATTCGCGGCCCGTAAGCACAATCACCGGGATGCTCGCGAGCCGGTCATTCTTGTGCAATCGGTCCATCACGACGAATCCATCCCCCGCCGGAAGTCCCAGATCGAGAACCATCAGGTCGGGCCGCTCCGTCATCAGAGCGGCGGTAGCCGAGATGGCATCCTCGGCGAACACCACCTCGTAGCCGCTGGCTCGCAGACGGACGCTTAATCCTTTTCGTATCGTCGGGTTGTCGTCGACAACCAGTATTTTCGTCCTGTCCATTAGGTCTCCAGTTCTAAACACGTTCGATTTTGTTTGTAGACTCCGCAGTCGGGTCCGGAGTTCCGTCCAGCGCGCTATCCAGTACTTTGCGGATTTTCGTCGCATTCTCCAACATGATGCGGACGTACTCGCGTTGCTCGCCGGACAATTCACCTGCCAACCCATCGACCAGTATGTTTCCGAATTGATGAATGCAGGCAAGCGCATTCCTCAGTTCGTGAGACAAATAGGCGGTAAGTTCCGAGGAACGTCGGGATGGTTCCGTCATACTGATCCTTGGGCACACAGAGCAGGTTTCTCAATCATCGAGGGCTCTCCCAGCGCTTGACGAATGACCGCCAACAGTTCGGCATCATTCACCGGTTTTTGAAGAAATGCTTTTGCTCCTGCGTCATACGCCCGCCTTTGATTACCGAGACCGTCGCGAGCGGAAACGACGATGACCGGAACTACCGCGAGAAACGGAATCTGCCTGAGCCTTTCCATCACCGTGAAGCCGTCACCGGCAGGGAGACCGAGATCGAGGATCACTAAATCGGGTCGCTGCTTTCGGGCTTCTGCCACAGCGGCGAACGCATCGGCGGCAAAAAAGGTCTCGTAATGATTGGCCTTGAGACGCAAGTGCATTCCCAGGCGTATATCTGCGTTGTCATCCACAATCAGAATTTTCCTGCTATCCATTGGTACCCTGCCTCGCCGAGCTTTCCTCGTTCATGATTTCCTGAATGCCAGTGGCGACCCTTACCAAAAACTCTTCCTTCGATTCGGTCGAGTTTCGTTTAATCGGTTCAAGTGCCCGATAGGAAGCTAAGTGGGTTACGCCTGCTTTCCGAAGACGCTCGGAACTGTCCAGTTGTTTCCGGATCCGGTTACTAATCGCCTCGCCACCAATTCGATCTGTCATAGCAGCTATAAAAAAGAGTTCTCCCGGCGCGGTAGTGCCCATTTTGGGTAGGAGAATGTCCAGCTCGGAATACAAACTACTGCCAAGGAGTTCGCGGATGCCGCGACACTGTTCGGCGCGCACCTGGTCGGAAAGCCAGCCGGTTTTAGAACAAATTTCTGTGACCACGATGGTGATGGGGCGTTCGCTCTTTCCTTCCTCGCTGAATGCCGGTGCGAGTAGCGCCGGTAGAGAACAAATGGGCAGGGTAACGGAAAAGACAGAACCCTGTCCCGGCGTGCTTTTGGCCCAAATTCTTCCACCCTGTCGCGTAACCAGGTCTCTGCATATGTACAGCCCGAGGCCCAGGCCGCTATGATCAGGCGCGGTAGAGTCTGAAGCCTGAAAGAGTCGTTCAAAAATCCGTTCGGTCTTGTCGGGATCGATCCCGCATCCCGAGTCTGAAACCTCCAGCAGCAGAAACGCTGGATCCTCTTCGCAGATGCGGGCCTGAATCTTCACCGTTCCGTTTTGCGGCGTGAACTTGGTGGCGTTGTCAGCCAGAATCACGAGGATCTGTCGAAGGCGCGCCGGGTCAGCGTAGACGGATGGCAACTTGCTCCCAATATCCGCTGAGAGGAGAATTCCCTTGGTTCTGGCCGCCCCCTGAAGGGTATTTACGGTGTAGGCGATGGCATCGGAAACCGACGTGGACTCCAGGTCTATCCTCAATTTGCCTGCCTGCATGCCCGACACCTCGAACAAGTCATTAATCATCGAGTGCAGCTGCTTGGCATTCTTCAGAATGATCTCCAGATACTCACGCTGTTCCGAATTCAATTCGCCGGCCAATCCGTCCAAGAGAATGCCTACGAACTGCCGGACCGCGGTCAGCGGTGAACGAAGCTCATGCGACACGTGGGAAAGGAACTCATCTTTGAATTCCATCTGGTGTGTCCGGATGAGCTCGGCTTCCGTTTGCATGCGGTGGCGCTCAATGGCGTGGCGAAGAGCTCGGGGCAGCGCCCGACTTTCGATCTGGCCTTTGATCATGTAATCTTGTGCGCCGTGCTTCATCGCTTCGGCGGCTAGAGCTTCGTCGTCCAATCCGGTAAGTACGATCAACGGCACGTTCGGGGCTGCCGCCCGGGCCCGGCGCACCGTCTCCAGTCCATGCCCGTCCGGTAAACCCATATCCAACAAAATGATGTCCACCCCACCTTTCGCAAGGTGATCCTCGGCGTCACTCATGCGCATGAGATGCGTCAATTCGAAATTGCCCGCGCTCTCGCTGCCGAACATTTCACGAAGCAAGCGGACATCTCCCGCGTTATCCTCCACCACAAGAACTTGGAGTGGCTTTTCTTTCATGAGCGATGCTCGCGCGGTAACCTGACAATAGACAGCCAGAAACTGTCGATTCGCTTCACGACATCGAGAAATCCATCGAGGCTCACCGGCTTGGTGATGTAACAGTTCGCGTGAAGATCGTAGCTCGATTGAATGTCAGCATCCGCCGCGGAGGTGGTCAGAATGACGACTGGAATGGCCTTCAGCGCCGGACTCTGTTTGATTTCTGCCAGAACCTCGCGGCCGTCCTTCTTGGGCAGATTCAGATCGAGCAAGATCAGATCGGGTCGAGGTGCAGTACTGTACTCCCCCAGGCGTTCAAGAAAAGCCATCGCTTCGACCCCATTCGTCGCTACATGCAGGTTGACATGCACCTTGGCGTCTTTTAACGCTTCCTTCGTCAGGCGAACATCTCCCCGACTGTCTTCCACGAGAAGAACCGTGATCGCTTCTGCGTTCGTCCCAATCACTTCCATGGTCGCTGAACCTAATCCCGCTGCACAAACTCGCCTGCTGCCGACACTACTCCAGACTGGTGGACGATCCTTCCCACGGATTTCGAATCGTTTGCCGGGTGAGGCGCGTGATGGATATAAGCAATCGCCGCGCCATCGCGAGTTCTATTCACCAAATATTTTCGTTGTTACGAATCAGAGACTTAGATGTCTGGAGGAGACGAACATTCCCGGACAAATCGTGGATGGAATTCATCCCTTCCACGATTCAGACATTCATTCCAGTGATTGGAATCCAGCGGGGGAAGTCGGCGCCCGTACAGGCGGATTGTCGAGTGAAAATTGCCTTACCCTTGCAGAGATGGAGCGGACTTCGCCTTACGGACCGGACCGAACCAATCCACTCCATCAGTTTTCACCGGTCGGCACGGAGAAATAGAAAGTTGACCCCTCTCCCACTTGCGACTCGACCCAAATTCTTCCACCGAGTCTCTCGACGATCTTTTTACAAATAGCCAATCCGATTCCAGTACCCTCAAACTCACTTAGCCCGTGCAAGCGCTGGAACAGGACAAAGATTTTTTCGAAGTACCGCGGGTCAATCCCTATGCCATTGTCGCGCACGGAAAAAATCCATTCGCTCGCGCTGTTCTTGCTGGCAGAGACATGCACCCGAGGGGCTTCGGTACTGCGGTACTTGATCGCGTTCCCCACGAGGTTCTGAAACACCTGAGTCAACTGCGTTTCGTCCGTCTCGAGGGCCGGCAGAGAATCGTGAGATACAACCGCGCCACTCTGCTGCGTCGTGATTCGTAGATCTGCGAGTGCTTGTTGCAGCGCGTCTTCCGCTGAAATCACGCTGAACACCTTGCCATTTGTTCCTGCGCGAGAATAGGCCAGCAGATCCTGGATCAGCCCCTGCATGCGGTTGCAACCGTCTACGGCAAAGGCGATAAACTCGTCGGCATCTGCGTCCAGTTTCCCCTGGTAGCGTTTGGCCAACAGTTGCGTATAGCTGGCCACCATGCGCAGCGGCTCCTGGAGATCGTGGGATGCGACGTAGGCGAATTGCTGGAGTTCGTTATTCGAACGTTTCAGCTCACTAACCGTTTTCAGCAGTTGCCCTTCAGATTTCTTGCGTTCGGTAATGTCGCGTGAGATATTTCCGAATCCCTTCAGCCGTCCATTCTCATCGCGCAAAGCCGTAATCACGACGTTGGCAAGAAAGCGAGATCCGTCCTTTCGTAAACGCCAACCCTCCACCTCGACGCGCTCATTTCGAGTAGCCTGTTCCAATTCAAAGGCGGGCTTTCCGCTGCTTATATCCTCGGCGGTATAGAAGCGTGAGAAATGTTGGCCGATAATCTCCTCGGCGCTATATCCTCTGGTCTTTTCTGCCCCGTCGTTCCAACTGACGACCAAGCCCTGTGGGTCGATCATAACGATCGCATAATCCTCCACGTTCGACACAATCAACCGGAAGCACTGCTCACTCTGACGAAGAGCATTCTCGGCCCGCTTGCGCACACTGATATCGCGGATTGCAGCCGTGACCAGAATTCCTGCGGCGCTCTCCAGCGTGCTCAGCATCATCTCCAGGGGAAACTCGCTGCCATCTTTCCGGCGCCCGACGAGTTCGATCCCCGTCCCGATCTGTTGTGCCAGTGCGTCCGCCGCGCTTCGCGTGCCGTCGTCGGTCAGCCGTTCGGCGAAGCCCTCCGGAATAATGATCTTTACCTTCTGCCCGACCAACTCATCTCTGCGGTAGCCGAACTGCTTCTCCGCCTGAACATTCACCAGGATGATCTCCCCTGCCTGGTTCACCACCACCATCGCGTCCGGAGCCGCGTCTAGCAAGCCTCGATACGGAGCCTCGGATTGGAGTTCGAGCGTCTGTGTTTCCTGGCCTTGACCGAACGGGGCCAGCTGCCGGGTTTGTCTAGACAATTCCAACTCCTCCCCAGCCGGACCCGCTGCCAACTTTCTCTCCGAGATGTCGGCTCGGACGGCAACGTATTGCCATGGTTTTCCAGCCACTCCCCCGAACGGAACTATAGTCGTCGACCCAATAGATCGAACCATCCTTGGCACGATTCTTGATTTCGCCGGGCCAAACCTTACCATTTGCGATGGTATGGTACATCTCCTTGAAAAACTCTCTGGGGTGGCGGCCGGAGTTAATGATGCGCTGGCGTAAGTGTTCTTGATATGAAACCGGACACGGGAGGCCCACAAAGAGCGCACAGGAATGCAGTGGCATCATCCTCGGAGTGGGCAAGTCATCTCTCACCCCCTCACTGTAGTCTCTTTATCTCTCCGTGTTCGGGGCAATAGGTGTGCAACCTTCGAGCATGAAGCTGAACGGGCTCCTGGGAGCAAGCTGAAGCAAGCGCCATGGAAGTGCGTAGTCGCCCAACTGGAGATCACATTGTCGGAGGTGACGCTGGAAGCGTTCTATCCAGCAGATCAAGAAAGGTGCAACGAAGTCGGGGAGTCAAGAAGTAAAAGCCCTGGACAGGTCGCGTCTTTCACACCTCGCGGCTTGGATCTTGGATCACCGGGGAATACTGAATGCGCCTTTCCCGTTCACTTCACCTGACTTCATTGCTTCGATTGGCAGCCGTGGGGAGCCGGCCCTCTGTTCATGCCGCAGCTTCTGCAGTGAAGCGATGTGCAGCAGAATCGACAGCGGAACCGCAAACACCGGAATGAGGGAAAGTGGAAACATGGCGATTAGGCCGCTAGGACGGTCAAACGCAGCCATCTGGAGCGGCGACGGCGAGGTGAGAAAACCGAGTGTAACCGCGATTACAAGGTCGGCGATGCCGAGCAGATTCCATAGGCGAACTCTGCTGGCAGACTTTTCCGGAGAACGGGCCAGGCTCACAGCAACGAAGGGAGCGAGGACTCCTACAAGAGTGTCGCCCACACCAGCGGGCAAAGCAAAAATTCCTGGCAAGTGCCGGCCAGCATAGAGAACCACGAAAATCACACCTAGAGCGCGATAGAACTGCACTCCAACCAGCCAGGTACTGGGTACACTCGCGACAATGCGGCGGACCAAGGGCAAAGTTAGAAATGCCAGCACACCAATCACGATGGGAGTCAGGATCCCGTACTGGATCGTGGGAGGGCCCGATGACGGTCGATAGAATCCCGCGATAGAGGTTGCCGCGGCTACAAAGAACCATCCGAGGAGGAGCGCTGACATGCTCCAGAGCGCCTTCGCCTGATCTGCCTCCGGCCAGGCGGCGCGACGAAGCGCTCGACGCAAGCCGAACACCAATGCTGCGATCACGAGAATCATGCCGGTCAGGATGAACGGTGTTAGATAAGCTGGAACTTGGTAATTCATAAACTTCTCTCCATTCTCGAAAGAATTTTCTAATCTCAGTGCCTCATAAGCACGTCGAAAACTTGTCTATCATGCGTTGACTTCCATAACGATCGTCGTAGCAGCGCTGTCGACGCCAGGGTCACGGCTGACCTTCCGCGCCCAGCAACGCTCTCAGCGGCATCAGCGGTCCGACGGGAATGTACTGGGAATCCATCAACTGTTCCTTCGCGAGCGGCAGAGTTTCCATAATGGCTCGTGCTTCGGCTTCAGTCTTTGCATCGACCAGGAAGACGACACCTCTGCCATCGCCTCGCGAATACCACTCGCGAATTTTCCCGTCGAGGTAGAGCTTTACCGTTGCCCGAATCTCTGCCGGGATTATGGCCATGATTTGCTGAAGGTTCACGCCCTGCTTGGCGGTTTCAATTACCAGCACTGCAGAGGTTTTTGGGATCGCTGCGCTAGGCAAGCCTGAAGCGGACCCAGACTTTGTCTCTTGTGGCATGATGATTTACTCCTTTCTAGAAGTTTGTGGAATCGCAATAGTGCAGGCCGTGAGCGACTTACTGCAGCGCTGCTGGGTTCAATGCCCTGAGCGGCATCAGCGGTCCGACCGGGATGTATTCGGAATCAATCAACTGTGCTTTTGCCAGCGGCAGCGTCTCCATAAGAGAGCGTGCCTCGTCCTCGGTTTTCACATCGAGCAGAAAGATCACGCCTTTGCCATTGCCGCGCGAGTACCACTCGCGAATTTTCCCGTCGAGATAGAGCCTCACAGTCGCCTGAATCTCATCAGGGATTACGGCCATGATTTGTTTCGGGATTACACCCTGCTTAGGAGTCTGGATGACGAGCACTGCGGTGGTTTTCGGCATAGCTACGCTGGGCACACCGGAGGCGGCCCCGGATTGTGCTTGCAAGACGGGGGTGGCGGAAAGCACTAGCATCAGCAAAGGAATTGTGAATTTCATCGAATTGGTCCTTTTAGTTGGGTATCAGTCTATTTTGCTTTAGAGTACTGTCGTACTCTAATGGCTGCAAAAAAATTACTCTTCAGCAAAACTCTTAATAAAAAACTTCCTCGCCTCCTCCAAACGCTGTTCGCGCGTTTGCGGATCCGGATTAACTCGCACCATCATCAATACCCCCGCCATGCTGGAGAACAACAACCTGCACTTCGCCAGCCTTTCTTCTCGCGTGCGACCAGGGAAAAATGGTGATAGTCGTTCCCGATACGCTTGCAGCAATGTCTCAATCCGTTTTCTCACCGATGACGGCTTTCGCGCGAGCTCCGGCCCGAGGGCAGCCCGCACGCAACCCGATCCTGGCGAATTCGCGTGGCCTAGGCTTAAGTAGCGCTCGATGATCGCCCGCAAAGCCTGACCTTCAGGCGCGGACTTCGCGACCTCCTCCATGCCTCTCCCCGTTTCATCGAGCGCTCGTGCCACCGCTTCCACGAACAGGTCGTCCTTGCTCTTAAAATGCCGGTAGAAGCCCCCTTTTTTCAGGCCTACCTTCCTCATTACTGTGCCGATGCCGCTGCTGTCCCCGCCGCGCTCACGGAATGAACGGGCGGCCATTGAAAGAATCTTCTCGTGGCTTTGCGCTTTATGCTCCGCCGAGTATCGCATGACATAAGAGTACGACCGTCCGCTATTTTTGTCAAATGCCGGAAGAGGAGACGCGCAAATCCAGCACGATCTCGATGGGCGATAAATCTCGAGACCAACTCAGGCTAAGAGAGGACTATGGCGCGCGTTGCCCTAGAAAGTCCGCGGAGTTCTTTCAGAGAATCACAATGCCCAGATATTTTGAGAATGCTTGTTTGCCTTGCAGTGTGACTCGAACGGCGCGCGATTTTTTTAAGGGTACGATCCAACCGAGCTCGATGTATCGTTTGCACATATTAATGCCCAAGATACCGGCGAGATGGGGCCGACGCTCCGTCCAGTCCGGACACTGACGCGCCAGCTTCAAGTCTGCGACTTTCGACGGGCTCGGCATGGCGATGCCTCGCTGTTCGAACCAGGTCCTGCCGAGTTCCGTAACGGTGAATGCTCGGTGTGCCGCTAGCGCGAGATAGCCCTCCTGCTGCAAAGCATCCGTAATCGTTACCCCAAGCCATCCGGCGAGATGCGCATAACATGTGCGGGCATGCTCAAGGCTGCCAGGGGCGGGCCGATCTTTCTTGGTTCGGGGGTCAGCGCTCTGTGGAGATGACAACACCAGCAGCGATTCGACCGCGTAAGCGATTTCCTCGTTAGCAAGCTCGTAGTAACGATGCCGCCCCTGTCGATGAACCGCGACAAAGCCGGCTTCGGTCAGCCGCGCCAAATGTTCGCTCGCCGTTTGTGGGCTGACATGGGCGACGAAAGCCAGTTCTCCCGCAGGCACGGCACGCCCGCCCATTAATCTCAGCAGCATGGCCGCCCGAGCAGGCTCTGCCAGCAATTTTGCCGCATTCGCCAATGCGTCACTCATGAAAACAGTATGCCGATTCTTTTTCTCCGACACTTCGGCTTGCGCCGAAACATCTTGGCGGGCGCACGGCGTCTAATGGCGTTAGGAGGTTGTAAATGTACACGCTATTCCTGCGATATACCATCGATCCTAACAAGCTTTCCGACTGGCTCTTGTATGCTCAAGCGGAGTTTCAGCCGATCACGGAGAGTGGCGGCCAGATAACCGGATATTACGCCCCAACCGAGTTCGCCGGTGCGACCAGCGAGGCGTTCGCAACCATCGATGTCGGCACCATGGCCGAATATGAGGTGTACCGCGCGAAGCTTGCTGCACACCCTAAGCATAAGGATAATGCGGCGAGGATCGAGGCGTCTGGTGCGATCCACTCGATCTACCGCGCCATCATTAAGAAGGTTGAGCCCGGAACGGCTGCTAGATGAACCGTCCGAATCTTACCGCACCGTCATCGATCCCCGGCTATGACTACGGCACTTCCAAGAGTGCCGTATCGCCGGTGTCAGAGAGCGAACTGTCCCAACTTGAACAGGCGGCCGGGTGGACCGCCGCGGACGCCGGCGTGCTCGCCCGGCACGCCGAACTGTTCCGGATGAAGGCGGAATCTATGGTGGACTCTTGGCGTGCCGTCATCGGTTCACAACCTCATCTCTCCAAGTGGTTCGTCAAGCCGGATGGCAAACCTGACGACGAGTACAAGGCAAGGGTGAAGCGCCGATTCGTCCGATGGGTGATTGATGTGGCGCTACGCCCGCACGACCGCGAGTGGCTCAACTACCAGCAGGAGATCGGACTGCGTCACACGCCGGTAAAAAAGAACAAAACGGATGGCGCGCAAACGCCGTCGCTTGTGCCGCTTCGATATCTTCTGGGCTTCATTCCCGTGGTTCTCCCTATTCGTAGCTTCTTTAACGGCGCAATTCAGGATGAAACCGAACTGAAGAAAATTGAAGACGCCTGGGCCAAGGCCGTGCTTCTGCATGTCACGCTATGGTCGCGCGCGTACGTAGCAGAGGATCTGTGGTGAAGTGTCAGGATCTTGCACAAATAATCTTTCGCTACAGATTCGAATCACTAGGCGGCATTCAGAAAGAAGGTCAAAGTACCCGCCCCCAGTATCGAACCCAATTGCTTAGAGAGCTAAAGTCATCTCAGACTTCGACGCTGGCGATCGATCTAGTCCTAATCGATGAGGCGATTGGGGCTACACGCTCGTAGGACTGAAGCCGATCTGCGTGCTCATAAGTGTCCGTCACGACGATCACTTCATCGGCCCCCGTTTCATGCACTAAACTCTCCAGCCCCGCATTCACCGTCGCATCCGAACCGACGATCGCAGCACGGCTTCTGTTTTCCACCGCCTCCCGCTCCCAGTCCTGCCACAACGGTTCCATGGAATCTACAGGTGGCAGTAACTCCACCGGCTGGTTTCGTATCAGCCGTAGAAAGCGCTGTTGCGCTGTAGTGAACAGCCGCCGAGCCTGGGCATCGGTTTCCGCAGCAATCACCTGCACGGCGACGATGAGATGAGGTTTTCTAAGTACATCACTAGGGCGGAACTGCTCACGGTATAGCTGTGTTGCGGCGTATAAGTACTCAGGCGCAAAATGGGCGGCGAACGCGAATGGCAGACCCAGCCTCGCTGCCAGCTGCGCGCTGAAGCCGCTCGATCCCAGCAACGTAATTGGAACGTTGCTGCCTTGTCCCGGAATTGCTTTCACTTTTTGCCCTGTCCTCTCCGGCCCCAAATAGGTGCGCAGCTCCTCAAGCAGCACCGGAAAATCATCGCCAGTCTGTCCCAAATCGCGCCTAAGAGCCCGCATCGTTTCGAAGTCCCCGCCTGGGGCGCGACCCAGTCCCAGGTCAATTCGCCCGGGATAAAGCGCTTCCAAGGTTCCAAACTGCTCGGCCACGACGAGGGGCGCGTGGTTTGGCAGCATAATTCCACCGCTGCCTACACGGATCGTTTTCGTAGCTCCTGCGACATGACCAATCAGAACGGACGTGGCCGAGCAGGCCAATCCTGAGATCGAATGGTGTTCCGCAAGCCAGAAACGTCTGTATTTCCACTTTTCTACATGCTGGGCCAGATCCACAGACCGGGCAATAGCGCTGCCCGCTGATTCCCCTGGTCGCATGCCGACAAGATCCAGCACCGAAACTACCAACTCTTGACTCATGGTCGATTAGATGAACCGGCCGACCAAGAGATGCGAAATGCGCTGATTCCGCGGAATGGACAACGCCAAGCCGCTGACTTCATCCGAAACGCTCGAGGCCCAGACGGCAACGCGGGGTTAAGATAGAAGTAAGAGGTTTGGTATGAGTACTCTCCGGAGTGTTCTCGACGAGCGAGTGCAAGAGGCGGACCCGCGCCTCTACGAAAAGCTCGAAAACGGTCGAGTACGTTGCTTGGCATGCGGACATTGCTGCCCGATTCCCGAGGGGCAGCCGGGAGTCTGCAAGGTTCGCTACAATCGCGACGGAACGCTCTTTGCTCCCTGGGGATACACCGCCGGAACGCAGTGCGATCCGGTGGAGAAGAAGCCATTCTTTCACGCGCACCCCGGCGCACTCGCCTATAGCTTCGGCATGCTGGGCTGTGATCTGCACTGTTCCTATTGCCAGAATTGGGTGACTTCGCAAGCGTTGCGCGATCCCAATGCTGTGTCCCCTCCGTTGCAAGCCTCTCCCGAAGCTTTGGTGCGCGACGCGATGACTCAGGGCGCGAAGATGCTGATCAGCACTTATAACGAACCGCTCATCACGAGCGAATGGGCGGTCGCCGTTTTTAAAGAAGCGAAAGCCGCGGGCCTACTCACAGGATTCGTTTCCAACGGCAATGGCACTCCTGAAGTTCTTGAATACCTGCGGCCATGGCTGGATTTCTATAAAGTTGACCTTAAAAGTTTCGATGATCGGCACTATCACGAACTCGGTGGCCGGATTGGTCCCATCCTCGATAGCATTCGCCGGATTCACAAGATGGGCCTCTGGCTGGAGATAGTTACCCTGCTCATTCCGGGTTTTAACGATTCGTCAGATGAACTTCGCAAGCTCACTGAATTCCTTGTCGGCATTTCGCCCGACATTCCCTGGCACGTCACCGCTTTTCATGGCGATTACAAAATGACAGATCCTCGGGACACGCGGCCAGAGGATTTGCTGCGGGCAGTCGAAATCGGCCGTGAGTCTGGCCTGCGTTATATCTATGCCGGAAATCTTCCGGGGATGGTCGATCGATGGGAAGATACGCGCTGCCCGAATTGCGATGAGACGCTTATCGAACGCCACGGATATTTGATCAAAGACTATCGCCTCACAACCGACGGACGTTGCCCGAAATGCGCCACCCCGATTCCGGGCCGCTGGGCCGAACGATTCGAAGGTCAGATCGCGTCCCGCCCTTACTTGCCGCGCAAACGCTCCGTTTTATTTACAATCCAAGAGCGCTGATTCCGGCGCGTTGGTTTGCGCTTTGACTTCGTCAATGCAGAGAAAACTCATCCTGATCATTGGGCTTGCCGGCATAGTTTCGTCTTGCTCGCCTCGCGATTTCCTCACGCGCCGCCTCGCCGCTGACCTGATCGCTGCATCCAACACCTTTCGATCTCCGCAGCAATTTCAGTTTGACATCGGTGTGATTGCCAATGACGAGTACACTTCCCAGCCATATGTAACGCTGCAACATCGAGGTTGGATTTCCGGCAGCAAAGCGGCTTGCCCTCCCACTTTTTCGCCCGCGCCTTGCTGGAATGTGACCCTAACCCCCTCCGGCGTCGACACGCTTCAGACGCTCGTCGCTCCCAGCGGCACTGAAAAACAATCATTCATCATTCCTGCCGCGAAAAGAGAGATGGTATCCATTACCGGAATTGCAAAACAGGGAGACCTCGCCGACGTCGAATTCATCTGGAAATGGGTCCCCCTGAACGAAGTTGGCGCGACGATTTACGGGAGCGATCTTCGTTATCGTTCCAACGCACGGTTTCGTTGCTACGACGATGGATGGCGATTGGTCGACCGAGTTTCGCCCGTCGTATCTCTCGATCAGGAACTAAAGAACGCCGAAGCCCTGCGATAGTAAGCACTAGGAAGGTGCGCGAGCGGCAGTTCGACTTCAGCGCCATAATGCCGAGGGAACCGACGAATCTTTCGGATCCTTATTATCATTGAAATAATTTGTCATCCGGAAAACCACAGTGGCTTGCCAGCCTTTTCACAATGTTCCGCATCTCATGCGGGTTGCAACGGCTATGGGCTCAGCACCGGCCGACTCTGAAAGCGGGGGCGTGAATATGAAAGGTTTGGCTTTGGCAGGAGTGGTCGTACTGATCCTGGGGATTGTTTCGTTCTTTATCCCGATGCCGCACTCTGAGCATCACGGCGTCAATGTTGGCGATGCACATATAGGAGTGACAACGGAGCATGACGAAAAAGTTCCGCCCGCCCTGAGCGTGGTTTTGGTGGTAGTGGGCGCAGGACTCATCATTGCCGGAAGAAAAGCGTAAATCAGAAATGCCAAGGCTACGCTAATCGCCGAATCTTTCTGCAGCGCGAGCTTTAGCCTTGGCTGCCTCTTCTTCCCGGTTCTTGGGTGGCGCGGAGGTTTCCAGGGATCGGAGAAGCCGCATAGAGACAGCAGCAATCTCATCGATCGCACCCTCGAAAGCGGCCTCGTTCGCTTTCGACGGTTTATTGAAGCCGGTAATCTTTCTTACGAATTGTAGCGAAGCGGCTTGCACCTCCTCGTCATTGACCGGCGGATCAAAATTGAAAAGGGTTTTGATGTTCCTGCACATAAGACGGCGACCTCCTTTTCCGCATGATACTTACTGCGTACCAGCCCGCCAAGCCATGCACCTTCCCTAGAATAACCTTCCAATGGAAAAATTGACCCGGCTCTGTCCAGTCGGACTGACACTACCGAAAATGGCAATTGGGCCGACGATGGTATCACCCATAAAGCCTGCATTCGCGCTGCCTCGCACGATCAAAGAATCAGGAGTATCGAACGCGGAACCCGCTTCGTACCAGCCGCCCCAGTAGACTTTTCCGCCCACAAGTTGAGGCAAGCGGTAGAACTCGCGCCGAAATCCCAACGAAGTGTAGGCGTAATGATTCCCCGTAAATTCGCTGGGCAGATATGCCCCAAGACGGAACGGGCCGCCGAGCATGAAGACCTGAAATTGGCCAGCAGTCCCATGGAATGTCGTTCCCGCGGAAGCCCCGAAGATGAGCGACGTCTTAGGGCCAGTTGGGATGAAGGTAAAACTTTGCAAGTCGAATTGACTTACGGGCTGAACGATTCCCGGACTCTGCAGAACGCGGGAGAGGGTAGCGGTGATGCGACTGCCGCTTCGGGGAATGGCAGGATTGTCCTGAGTATCCCAAACATAGCGCGCGCGAAACTCGCCGGTGCTGCCGCTAAGAGCGGGCAAGCCAGCACTGCCAATCAGGGGCGCAAGTTTGCCGCTGAAGATCTCATAACCGAAGCGCAACTCGCTGCGGCGCTTGAAAGTGTAGCCGAGATCAACGCCCCCTCCGGCGCGTTCGTCGCCAAAGACGGCCACGCGAGTCTGACCGGTAAAGGCGTTGCGCGGCAGCTTGGAGACAAATGCATAAGGCGCAACGAAGAAATGCGTATTGGCGATCGGCTGGTAGAACTCCGATGCGGCCAGATTGCTCGATCCGAGCAGCAGATCATTGCGCCATTCGCCGCCGTGATGCTCAACATCCATGAACGTGATGCGCGCGCCGGCTGAAAAGTTGAAGGCGGCCACGCCGGAACCGTCAACGTTGACTGCGAGATCAACGAAGGGCGGACCGTAATCCTTCTCGTGAGCTGTCACACGTAGTGCAGGGATGCCGTTTTGGATGAATCCCTCGTAGCCGAGACGGTCAAATTCACCTTGGCCGGCGATCAGCGTTAATTGGTTCTCCAGCTTGTTAAGATTCAGCGGCACACCCACATCTGCGTTAAGGCTTTGCTTTAGTCGCTTATCTGTGTCCTCGTCAGCGCCTTGCACGACGACGGCTTGAACTTCTTCCGGCTGGTGACGTTTGCGCGCAGCGCGGGCGGCCAGATATTCCCTCCATGCCGATTCGTCCTTGATTGCGTAAGGGAGCAGCGTGGCGCCTTGACTGGCTGCGCTTTCATAACCGAGGCTTGCAAGATCGTGTACGCGATCGTAATCGCTTATCGAGAAATTTCCAGTTTGAACGGTGATCGTGGTATCACTCAAGGTCAGGGAACGACGCTCGTTCTGCAGAATCATCACGCTCACGGCGCGAGTCAGCACTCCAGTAAGAGTTTCCAATTCTTCATGTTCCCCGAGGGGTAATTGCAGATCAATGGCGATCACTTTGTCCGCATTCATTTCACGAACCGTTTGCACGGGAATGTTCTCGACCATTCCTCCATCGGCCAGAACGCGGCCGTTGATCTCCACAGGAGTAAACACGCCCGGGATCGCCATGCTGGCGCGCACCGATGTGGCCAGCGAGCCATCACGCAATACCACACGCTCTCCGCTCTCCATATCGGTGGCAACGCAACGGAACGGGATTGGTAGATCGTCAAAGCTGGGAACGCCAGACTCAGGAAACGCGATGCGATCAAGCAGCAAGCCCACACCGTGACCCGGATTGAATCCGTTGGGCCCTCGAAGGCCGTGCTTTACTCCAAGCTGTGCGTCGATTTGGTAGCTGCGTCGATCTTGTTTCCGCCGGTAGGAAAGTTGGCGATAGCCTGGCTCGGGCGCCATCGCTTCGTTCCAATTGACGGCTTCCGCGAATTTCAGGATTTCCTGTGGCGTCATACCGGTGGCGTACATCACACCGATGATCCCTCCCATGCTGGTGCCAGCAATACGATCGACGGGAATGTGATGCTCTTCGAGCCACTGAATCACTCCGATTTGAGCCAGGCCAAGGGCACCGCCGCCGCTGAGGGCAAGGCCGACAAGGGGACGACGCGTCGGAACCGGGGAGGCAGTCTGCCGGCCTTGATCCTGAACCGGCTGCTGACTTTGCGCCGGCACCGGCAATACTGAACCGCATGAACAACAATAAAATTCCGAGCCGCGCTCTGCACATGCGGCGGTAGTCGAGCAAAAACATAGTCATCCTCCGGAACGGCATAGCCAGACCGCGAGAGAAAAATTCACAGTAGCAGGTTTGATGGGGGAACTGCGGGGGCCTATCGCTTAGGGTTTGGGGACAGGAGCAGATCCGGCCTGGCGACCAACTTCGCGGACCGCTTCGATCACCAGGTCGGAACGGTCGAGCTGAATGTAGTGTCCACTATGCGTGGCGATCGTTCGCGTGCTTCGACCTGAGAGGTGGGCCAACTCCTGCTGCATTTGTTCCCATGCGTCGTTCGTGGGCTTGACCAGATCTTCGGGGAGATCGGGCTGGGGCTGGTTAGGATCGTGCGAAAGGACGGCGAGAGGGAGATCACCGAGCGAGCCTGTACCGGCGGTTTGGGCCGCGCTTTCCGAAATTGCCTTCAATTCTGCTACGCCTTCGCGCAGGCTGTGAAAATTGCAATCGGCGGCGCGAACTCGAGCGTCGTTACCGCAGAAGCCGAGCAGTCGCGGAATTCCCAGAGGCATCGAGAACTCCAGGAATTCCTGCTCTCGAACCCATGTCTTATCCAGATCGTTCAGCGCCTGCGGAAGACGCTTCTGCTGGTCGGGGTGCGAGGAATCCACGAGAACCATGGCAGCCACTTCATTGGGATAAAGGCTGGCAAACAGCCGAACGTTGTATCCGCCCATGGAATGGCCGACAAGAACGTAAGGCGGTGGAATCGAGGCGTTGCGCAAAAGTGTGTGCAACTCTTCGGCCATCACCTTGCTTGTACGAGGGCGGTAGGTGGAATCGCTGTAGCCGAAGCCTGCACGATCGTACGAGCAAACACGAGTAAATTTGGCGATCTCCGGCTGCACTTTGTACCAGGAAATGTAGCTATCGCCCAACCCGGAATCGAGAACCACGACCGGGCCGCCCTCCCCGGCGCAGTTGATGTGCATCCTGTAGCCGCCGACATCGATAAGTCGCCCGGGCATGGGATGAAAACGACGGTCGCGCGCCTCCGAGATGTTCTCGTAGAAGAATCCCGCCGTCGCAAGGAGCACCACTAAGATGAGCAAGCCGCGGAAGATGATGCGCAGCCAAGAGCGCAATTGAGTAACAGGTTGATTGGTGTAAGACATTGTCGTTTGGCCGAAACCGCGAATAAGCCGTCGATATTCGCCCACACAGTTATTTCTACATGACCGGAGGCACCGTGATGCCCATAACTTCTAAAGTGCGAACGAGTTCGCGACGGACCACCGCCACAGTAGCGAGCAGGAATTGCTTTCGCTTCTCATCCGGCTCACTCAAGATGGGATGACGATGATAAAAGGTGTTGAACAGTTGCGAGAGTTGGAACGCGTGCTTCGCCAGGTACGCCGGTTCCGTGGTTGAGATGCATTGATCAACGATGTAGGACGTCTTGGCCGCCGCGAGCCAAAGCTCCCAGATTTCGTTCGCCGATTCGTCGGTCGGGAATTTTCCGAATTCTACGCCAGCACCGCGGCTCGCAACTTCTTTACAAAAAGCGTCCGGATCAATCTCTGCCTTCTTGAAAATGCTGGCGGCACGAACCACAGCATACTGCGCATAGGGTCCGGTCTCGCCTTCGAAGCTCAGCGCCTCTTTGAAATCGAAGGCAATCACGGATTGCTTGGTGAACTTCAGCATGAAATAACGCAGCGCGCCGATCGCGATTTGGGTGGCAATGGCCAGGCGTTCGGCCTCGGTTAGCTGAGGGTGGCGCGAATCGACTTCATTCTTCGCAGAGACGATGAGTTGATCGAGCAGATCGTCCGCCTTCACGCCGAAACCCTTGCGGCCTGAAACCTCGATGTAGGAGCGCGTTTTGTCTTCTTCGCTGAGAGTGTATCCAAGTTCCGCGGCGCAGCGCGGCGTGAGGGCCACCATCTCGTAAGAAAAGTGGGTGTAATGGTCGGCCGCTTCGTTGTGGCCAAGCCCGCGCAGCGCTTCGATCACGGTATTCTGTGCTTCCGACTGGCGAGCGTCGATGACGTTGTAGATCTCGGCGACGTCTCCGAAATGCGGATGCTCTTTCTCTCCCTCAGTGGCGGAAATCCAACACTCGTGACGATTGGGATAGCGGTAGAACTTACGATAGCCGAAGTCGCGCCCGAGCAGGCCGAACTTCCACATGTGATACGCGATGTCTTTGCCGACGTAGCCAACCGTTCCGTTGGAACGGACGATTACTTTTTGATCTTCTTCGGAGATTCCAGATGGGACAGTATCATCGTCACCAACATCCTTCAAACTGTCGGTTCCGGCGCGCCGCATCACCCAGCAGCCCTTGTTCTTGCCGTGAGTCTCGAAAATCAGTACGCCCGATTCCTTCAGCTTGGTGAAAGCCGCGTCCCAGAAATGGAGGTGAAGAATCTCGCTCTCGCGCGGAAGAAAGTCGTACTCGATATCGAGGCGGTCCATGGTCTCGAGATGACGCCGCAACACGGCAGTCGAAATCAACTCGGCGATGGCCGAAGTAGCAGAGGAGGAATCTTCGATGGCATGCAGCGTATCGCGGCGAGCCTGCAAGTTGGCTTTGTCCTTCTCGTACCACTGCGAAACGCGCGCATAAAGATCCCAGCAGTAGTAATCAAAACGCGGTTTATGAGCGAGCGCTTCAATCTCCTCACGGGACTTTTTATCGATGTGGGTGAAGCCCACGACCACGTCGGCAACCTGCACGCCTGTGTTGTCGATGTAATTCTGAACATCGACTTCCCTTCCCGCATATCGCAGCAGGCGCACGAACGTGTCCCCAAGTACGGCATTTCGCAAATGGCCGATGTGCGCGGCCTTGTTGGGATTGATGCTGGTGTGCTCGACCAGTACTTTCCCGGCGGGGACATCGGCAGGAGGCTTCTGGTCGGCGATCAGCGCAGCCGCCATCCAGTCGCGGTCGATGCTGACATTTAAATAGCCCGGAGGCGCAACCTTCATTCCGGCGATGCCGTCGATGGGGCCGATTTCGTTTCGGATGGACTCTGCAATCTTGAGCGGCGCGCTGCGCAGTGGCTTGGCGAAGGGAAATAAAGGGATCGCAAAATCGCCGAGTTCGACTTTTGGAGGCTGTTCGATAACCACCGCCGGCAAAGACACGCCCGGATAACGGTGACAAAGGAAGTCGGAAATGGTCTGCGCCAGACGGCGTTCCAGATAACGATACAAGGCTTTCCTCTGAGATTTTTAGAAGAAGCGATTCTAGCAGAGCGTGCTGCAGTCGCTGGATTGACGCAGGATGCATGGTTCCCTATGATGAAAAATCGGTGTTTCTTCTATGCGGATCGCCTACCTAGAGTGTTTTTCCGGCATCAGCGGCGATATGTTTATGGGCGCGCTGGTGGACGCCGGCGTTGCGCCTCGGATCCTCGAAGAAGCCGTAGCAGCGCTCAACATCGGGGCGCGCCTCGAGATTTCACGAGTGGTCCGCAGCGGAATTTCGGCTACGAAGGTAGATGTGTGGGTGGAGGGGGAAAAGGATCTGCCGCGCGAGGAGTTTTGGGAACGGGAGCATGAGCACAATGGGCATTCGCTTGAAGAACAACACGATCACACGCATTCCCACTCGAAGATTGGTGAGAGCGGACTGACGAAAGTGGCGACGCTTCACGAGCATCCCCATACCCATGAGGAGTTTCACGCGCATACCCGTGAGCATTCTCACGCGCACGATCATGGTCGCGGACTGTCGGAGATTCGTCAGATTATTTCGTCAGCGACCATTTCTGATCGCGCGAAGAAAACTGCGATCACGATCTTCGAGGCTCTGGGACGGGCTGAAGCAAAGATTCATAATACTTCCATCGAGAGTGTGCATTTCCATGAAGTCGGCGCTGTCGATGCGATGGTGGATATCGTCTGCGCGGCTGTAGGAGCAGAGGCATTGGGAGTCGAAGAATTTATTTGCTCACCGTTGAATGTGGGCGGAGGAACGGTGAAGTGCGCACACGGTACGATTCCGGTGCCTGCGCCCGCGACGGTTGAATTGTTGGCGGATGCTCCTGTGTATTCCTCCGGTCTGAAGAAAGAGTTGGTCACCCCGACCGGTGCGGCGATTGTGAAAACGCTGGTCTCGCGCTTCACCTCTTTTCCGGAGATGAAGATTGAGCGGTCTGGCTACGGTGCGGGAACACGCGACTTTCCCGGCCATCCGAATGTAGTACGGCTAACGGTTGGTGAAGCGGTCTCGACCTCTCTGTTTCCAAGTACCGCTTCTGAAACAATCACGGTGCTGGAAGCGAATCTGGACGATCTCAATCCGCAGGTTTTTGGCTACGTGATGGACCGATTATTCGAGGAGGGTGCGCTGGATGCTTTTGGCGTGCCCGTGCAGATGAAGAAGAGTCGGCCCGGCACGGTGCTGACGGTGCTCTGCACGCCCGAGAATGCGGACAAGCTGTCGCAGATTCTTTTCAGTGAGACCACCACGCTTGGCGTTCGGCGTCGGGATGAAGCGCGCCACACTCTGGCGAGACGATGGGAAACGGTCACAACGTCGTGGGGCGAAGTCCGGATCAAGATTGCTAGCATGAGCGGAACTGATACCAACTACGCTCCTGAATATGAGGACTGCCGGCAGATTGCAGCAGAGCATCACGTGCCTTTGAAAAAAGTAATGGGCGAGGCGGTCGAGGCCTATCTTGCCAAAGGTCGGCGGTAGTTATCTGATATTGCTGAAGCCGTGAGAGCGACTGCTGAAACCAAAGAAAAGAGTTCGATGAGCAAGAAGTTTTACATCACGACGCCAATTTATTACGTGAATGCGCGGCCGCATATTGGACACGCGTACACGACCATTGCCTGCGACACCATAGCGCGGCGTCAGCGAATGCTGGGCGCGGAGACGTTTTTCCTTACTGGGACGGACGAGCACGGTCAGAAAATTGAGCGCGCTGCGCAGGCTGCGGGAAAAACTCCGCAACAGTATGCCGATGAGATTTCCAACGAGTTTCGGCAACTGTGGAAGCGCATGGGGATTTCGAACGACGACTTCATCCGAACCACGGAAGACCGGCACAAGAAACGCGTGCAGGAACTGTTTCGCCGCATTCGCGACAATGGTTACATCTACAAGGGAACCTACACGGGACAGTACTGCGTCTCGGACGAACTGTATGTGGATGGCGCGCAACCGGGTGATCCCTGCCCCACCTGCGGGCGCATCACTGAGACGGTGCATGAAGAGAATTACTTCTTCAAGCTGTCAGCGTTCCAGGACAAATTGCTGGCTCTGTATGCGAATCCGGAGTTCATTCGTCCGGAAGCGCGGCGAAATGAAGTGATCTCGTTCGTTAAATCAGGGTTGCGCGACCTGTCGATCAGCCGGTCAACGTTCAGCTGGGGTATTCCGGTCCCGGACGATCCCAAACATGTCATCTATGTCTGGCTGGATGCGCTAGCGAACTACATCACGGCGATCGGCTACGGTTCCTCGCATGCGGGTGCGCAGGAGGCTTTCAAGAAATTCTGGCCAGCCGATGTTCAGATGATCGGAAAAGAAATCGTGCGCTTCCACTGCGTGTACTGGCCCGCCTTTTTGATGGCGGCCGGCCTAGCCGAGCCCAAGACAATTGTGGCCCACGGATGGCTGCTGTTTGAAGAGAGCAAGATGTCCAAGTCCCGCGGCAACATTGTGCGCACGGAAACGATTCTCGACGTGTTGGGAGCGGACGCTCTCCGATACTTTCTGCTGCGGGAAGTTGTGTTTGGGCAGGATGGGTCGTTTTCATTCGACGCCTTGGTCCAGCGCTATAACTCCGACTTGGCGAACGGATTGGGCAATCTGGCCAGCCGGACGCTTACGATGATCAACCGCTATTTCAAAGGAGAAGTGCCTTATCCGTCGCACGCAGCATCGAAGAGCGGTGCCGACGATGCGATTGCTGAGACAGCACGGAAGACCGTTCGCGAATTCGGAACGCTCTTCGACCAGTTCCAATTTTCGCGCGCGCTGGAAGCCGCGTGGGCGCTGATCGCCGCAGTAGATAAGTACATCGTCGAGAACGAACCCTGGGCCCTTGGGGAGAAACAGGATGAGGACAGCCGCTCACGTCTGGCCACCGTTCTTTACACGGCGGCGGAGGCCTTACGCATAGCGACCGCATTGGCTTATCCGGTGGTACCGGAGGCAGCAGCGAAAATCTGGGGGCAGTTGGGCTTGGGAGATATCAAGCAACTGGCCTTGGATAAACTCGCCTGGGGGCAGTTGCCCCTGGGGACGAAGTTGGGCGAGGTCCAGCCAGTTTTCCCTCGCGCAGACAAGAGCGCGATCGAGAGGATGCAGAAGATGGAAGAGGGACAGCGAGAATCCGTAGTGGAAACACCCGCAGTAGCCACATCGGCGGGCGCGCCTCAAGCGCAACCGCCGACCGCTGCGCCATCAGCTAGCGACAAGATTTCTATTGACGATTTTGCGAAGGTTGAATTGCGCGTGGGTTTGGTGAAAGTCGCAGAAAGAGTTCCTAAGGCAGACAAGCTGCTACGGCTGGAAATCGATATTGGAACTGAGGTGAGGCAGATACTGGCCGGAATTGCCGAGGCCTATGCACCGGAGACATTGGTTGGCCGCAAGGTGGTCATCGTAGCTAATCTCGCGCCGCGGAAACTGCGCGGCATGGAGTCGAACGGAATGATCGTCGCGGCATCGCTGGACGGCGGAAAGCCTGTGCTGGCAAGCTTTTTGGAGGATGTGCCGGTGGGCGCACGATTGAAATAAACATGTTCGTGGACTCGCATGCGCATCTCGATGGCGAAAAGTTCGCTTCTGATCAGGGGCAGGTGATTGAGCGGGCTCGCGAAGCGGGCGTAGAAGCTATCGTCGCAATCGGCAATGGGGATGGCCCTGACCAGATCGATTGCGCTATACGACTCGCGGAGAAGTACGATTTTATTTACGCCACCCTGGGCATTCATCCTCACGAGGCTCGACTCGCGAATGAGACCGCCTACCAGAACATGGAGCGGCTGGCGCGGCATCCCAAGGTGATCGCCTGGGGAGAGATCGGATTAGATTATTTCTACGATCACTCGGTTCGCGACGTGCAGCGACACGTATTCAGTCGACAGATGGAACTCGCGGCTGCGGCGGAATTGCCCATCGTGATCCATTGCCGACCTTCTGAGGGCAGCGACAATGCATGGGAAGATTGTTTTTCACTCTTAAAGGATCACTGGTCGGCGGGATTAGGCGGTATTCTGCACTGTTTCACCGGTACATGGACGCAGGCCAAGACGGCCCTCGACCTGGGTTTCATGATTTCGTTCGCGGGAAATCTTACGTTTCCAAAGGCCCAGCCGATTCGCGATGCTGCGATGGAAGTTCCGCTGGAGCGAATATTGATCGAGACCGACTCCCCATTCCTCGCACCCGTGCCGCACCGCGGGAAGAGGAACGAACCTGCGTTCGTGAAAGAAACGGCGCAGAAGCTTGCTGAGCTGCGAGGCTTAACCACGCTGGAGATCGGAGAGCTCACCACCCGGAACTTTTACAACTTTTTCAAATCGGTTGAAATGGCTGAAAGCAAAGTTTCCCCCTCCTAACCCTGCGCGAACCGCGATTCTTCTGGTAACCTCAAGCTAAGATTCCATCATTTCAGAAAGAATTGAAATTCGATGCCCGACAACACTTTTGACATCGTCAGCAAAATCGATCTGCAAGAGGTTTCGAACGCCATCCAGCAGGCTTTGAAGGAAGTGCACACGCGCTTCGATCTGAAAGATTCGAAATCGAACATCGAGCTGGAAAAAGAGGATATTGTGCTGCACTCCTCCGATGAATACAAGCTCAAGGCGGTGAATGACATCTTGCAGCAGAAGTTGGTAAAACGCGGAGTATCGCTGAAGGGTCTAACTTATGGCCCCGTGGAATCTGCGGCAGGTGGCACGTCGAAGCGAAAAGTTACGATGCAGCAGGGGATTGCCATCGAAAAGGCACGAGAGATTGTCAAACTCGTGAAAGATTCGAAAAAGAAAGCGCAAGCCTCGATTCAGGGAGATTTGGTGCGTATCAGTAGCAAGGACCGTGACACTCTGCAAGACGTGATCGCGATGCTGCGGCAGCACGATTTTGGTATCGACTTGCAGTTTACGAATTATCGGACGAATTGAGCGCTTGGCATCTCAGCGGCTAAGAACCGGAGCACAAGACGCTAAGTAAAGCAGGGGCCCATCATTGAGTGCACCGCCGATCATTGACGCAAAGGAAGTTTTCGACCTGCTGCATGAGGATTTGGCTGCGCTGGAAGGCGAGTTTGGCCAGGATACTGTCTCAGGCGTACAGGCCATCACCGAAATTGGCGAATATCTTCGCAATGGTGGCGGCAAGCGAATCCGCCCGGCCCTTCTGTTTCTTTCTTCAAAACTCTTCGGATATCAAGGCCACGGCGCGGTACGACTGGGGGCGGTTGTGGAAATCATTCACACCGCAACTTTAGTTCATGACGACATCATCGATGAAGCCAAAACCCGGCGCGGACGTCCAGCGGCTAATACGCAGTGGGGCAACTCCAAGTGCGTATTGGCGGGCGACTGGCTCTACATGCAGGCGTTCAAGATTGCAGTGGAGGAACGGAATTTCCGGATCCTTGACACACTGATCGAACTGACGCAGCAGATGGTCGAAGGCGAACTCCTGCAGATGGAGAAACTCGGCAAGCTGATCACGATTGATGAGCATTTTGACCTGATTTGCCGTAAGACAGCATGCCTGTTTTCGGTTTGCATGCGGCTAGGGGCGATCCTGGGCGGAGCGACCCCGGCGCAGGAAGAAGCCCTGGGTCAGTACGGGCACGACCTTGGCATGGCGTTTCAGATCGTCGATGACGTGCTGGACCTAACGGCGTCTGAGGAGGTTCTTGGAAAGCCCGTGGCCAGCGATCTGCGCGAGGGGAAAGTCACCATGGCGGTGATTCATGCGCTTGAGCGCTGCACAGATGACGAGCGAGCGAAAATCGAAACGATCCTGCGCGACCGCGCTTTTAATGGAGTAACTCATGCGCACATCATGGCGATCTTGCAGCGTTACGGTTCCCTTGAAGCGGCAACCTTGCGGGCGGCAGAGTATGCGAACTCGGCGTCGAAGTCGCTGAGCGGCTTTACAGATTCGGAGATCAAGCGGGCACTCCTCTGGGCGCCGGAGTTTGTTGTAGCGCGAGAAAAATAGCTCAACCGGGCTTAGCTCGCAACTGAGGGCCCTTCATAGTCGGTTCGTTAGTGGTTCGACTAAGCAAAGATTTTTTCTGACAATTTCGGGCAACCTCTTGCTTTAAGCCGGCCACCAACAATCACCACCGTTAGATCGCGGCAATCCGTTTGCGTCTTGCAAACGTTATCAGAACAGCGCATCAATCTGGCCACGTTTTTCAATTCACGAAGGAGACAACACGAATGAAAAAGTTGATGGTTTGTCTGCTGGCAGTAACTTTTGCGATGAGCTTGACGGCCTTCGCGCAACAGGACAACATGGGCCACGCTCAAGCAGACCAAGCGGGAGCTAAGGCGCCTCTGATGAACTTGAAGGGCACCGTCAAAACCGAAGGGGACAAGACCGTATTCGTCTCCGACAAAGACGGAAAGAGCTGGGATGTGATGAATCCCGAAGAATTGAAGGGTCACGAAGGACACCATGTCCAGCTAAGCGCCCATGTTTACGCCGACAAGAACGCGATCCATGTCATGAGCGTCAAGATGATGAAGGGTGGCGACAATATGGGCGGTTCGATGAGCCATTAATTTTTAGGCTGAGTTGACTCGGGACGGCTGAATGCCGTCCCTGTTTTTATTTGCAAGCACCTTGCAGGGCCTCCTGACCCATTCAGGCCCACCATTTTCTTGAAAGACTACGAGAGCATTTGATTTTCATCACGCAAAGCTGTGATTGTGACCACAGACTTTATTGAATCTCCGACCCATAATCTCTGCCAGTTGGTGAAGTGTCCGGCAAGGTGGAAGGCTAACGAGACGCGCTCGGTGCGCGGTGGACGATACAAATGCGATCCACAAAAATCTCTCTCCGGCACTTGTGAAAGGCAAGTCGCCAGGGTACCTCATCCGCTGCAGACGCTCTGCCGACAAAAGGCGGCGGCTTCAGTCGAAGCTTTAGGAAAAATGGCGCCTTGGTTTCTATCGACGCGCCGACCCGTTTAGGGCCCAGAAACTCCGAGTGAAAGCCGCCGCCGTACTCACCCTGCACGGGGAGGGTCCTCCGCAAATAAACACTCCCCGTAACAAAGCCGGATGATGTCTATCGGACAAACGCCCGGCTTTGTTTTATAGTTGAAACCTTTCCTGGTTTTTCTGATCCAACACACTTCTATGAGTCTTCTCGCCTTGATGGCGCGGCACGGATACGCCCTAACCTTTTGCCTTTTGCTAGCAGAAGCCATGGGGCTTCCCTTCCCGGCCGCGATCGCGCTGGTAGCGGCGGGCGCTGCGGTGGCCGCGCATACCCTTTGGGGCCCTTACGTAATGGGAACAGCTGTCGTGGCCCTATTAATCGGGGATACCGCGCAATTCTGGCTGGGCCGGTATATGGGATGGGCCCTCCTGGGATTTCTCTGCCGCGTTTCAATTAATCCGGAGACTTGCATTTTGCGCTCGGCAGAGTCGTTTTATAAGCGAGGCAAGATCACGCTGGTGATCGCGAAGTTTATCCCGGGCGTCAATACGATGGCAGCACCTTTGGCCGGCAGCATGAAGATGCGCTTTTCCCAGTTCTTGCGCCTGGATTTCGCCGGAGCCCTGTTGTACTCGGTTACGTATTTACTGATCGGATATGTTTCGCGAGACTTTCTGGCAGCGATCTTACGTGGCTTCCACGCGGCCGGGCTTGCAATTGAGGTGGTCGTATTCGCGGCACTCGCCGTGTACTCGATTTACCGCATCGTTCAATATCGAAAGAACAAGACGTACAGCGTGGTTCCGCGGGTGCAGGTGGAAGAACTGGCGCGGCGGCTGGCATCGGACGATGCGACACGAGTGCAGATCGTCGATGTCCGCAGCCATGGCTACTACGACTCGGGCGCCGCACGAATCAAGAATTCCATCCGCATCGAACCCAACAATCTTGAAGACGAGATCAAGGGTCTTTCCAAAGATAAAGACATTTATCTTTACTGTACTTGAGCGCGAGAAGCGACTAGCGCCCGGGTGGCGCATCTGCTGCGGGAAAAAGGGTTCAACACGTTCGTGATCGTTGGTGGATTAGCCGCTTGGCGCAAGGCCGGAGAACCGGTTGAAGGCGTTCCGGAAAATGACCTCGTGAAATTGCCTACGTTCTCTTGAGCCCAATTCCTTAGATCTTCAAGCTTTGCTGCGATCGTGTAGCATAGTCGAGCGTTCCCACGATGACTGCCTCGACAAGGAACGATCCGTCGCGAAGCACGGGGATGAACGGCGTTCTGTTCCTCCTAAGCCTGTCCGTCCTCATCAACTACATCGACCGCAGCAATCTCTCGATTGCGGCGCCACTGCTCAAGGGCGAACTCGGCCTGTCCGACTTGCAGCTCGGCACACTGCTGGCTGCCTTCTTCTGGACCTACGGGTGTATGCAAATTCCCGCGGGATGGGTCGTGGATCGATTCGACGTTAAGTTCGTATTCGCTGCAGGCTTTTTCGTGTGGTCCGCAGCAACCGCGGCGACAGCAGTCTTGCACGGCTTCGTCGCGCTAATCATTATTCGCGTGATTCTGGGCGTCGGCGAGTCCGTGGCCTTCCCTTCCTATTGCAAAGTTCTTGGGACTCACTTCACCGAGGAACGGCGAGGTTTTGCGAACTCCGCCATCATGGCAGGACTTTCTCTGGGACCTGCCATCGGAATGCTGGTAGGGGGAGCTGCAGTCGGCCGGTTCGGTTGGCGGCCATTCTTCCTGGCTCTAGGCCTCGGAGGCTTGCTCTGGCTGGTCCCCTGGCTGGCGTGGATGCCGCGCCGAACTCGCGTCATCACTTCGACAATGGATTCGCCTGTCGGAATTTTCGACATTCTGCGGCGCAGGTCTGCCTGGGGGACATGCCTGGGACAGTTCTGCAGCAATTACACGCTGTATTTTCTAGTGACGTGGTTGCCGTCTTATCTGATGAGGGGTCGTCATCTTTCTATCAACCAGATGGCGAGGGTTGGGGGAATGATCTTCTTCCTGGCCGCGGTTTCAGGAATCGCCTCGGGAAAGCTCTCCGATCAATGGATCGCGGCGGGCGACTCTCCCACACGCGTGCGCAAGACTTTGCTTGGAGTTGGGCAGATCGGCGTGGGATTTTCGCTGGTCGCCGTAGCGTTTGCGTCCGATAGCGTTTTCGTGTGGGCTCTGGCTCCTGCCGGCCTGTTTGTGGGCCTGGTGGGAGGAAACTGCTGGGCGGTTACTCAAACCCTGGCGGGCCCGAGAGTCGCGGGGCGCTGGGCCGGTGTGCAGAATTTCATTGGCAACTTTGCTGGTGCCGTAGCTCCGATGCTCACAGGATATTTGCTGGGCCGAACCGGCCAATTTTATTGGCCGCTCTTGATCTCGGCGATGGTGGCCTGGATCGGAGCACTGGGCTGGGTGTATCTGGTTGGGCGGATCGAACCAGTGGACTGGGGAAATAAAGTCAGCGTTCCTCCCGCTGGCCTCGACTCCACTCCGGCGACGAGTGTGGCGCATCCGTAATAAACTTTCCTCATGAAGCGGGAAATCGAAGTTAAGTTTCGCGTCCCAGACTTGCGAACCCTCGTTCGCGAGTTGCGGACGGCCGGATTCCGTTTGGTTACGCCTCGCACCCAGGAAATCAATACACTCTACGACCTGCCGGGTGAAATATTGCGAGCCCGAAAACAACTGCTGCGCTTGCGAAAGTATGGTTCGACTTGGACGCTTACCCACAAAAGTGGAGGTACGAAAGGCCGCCACAGCAGCCGGATCGAGTTGGAAACCGAGGTCGCCGACGGAAAGAAGATGGAGGCGATTCTTCGGGGTCTGGGATATTCGCCCACGTTCCGCTATGAAAAATTACGGGCGGAGTGGACGGATGGAAAAGGTCAGGTCGTATTGGACGAAACTCCGATCGGGAATTTCGGCGAAATTGAAGGTTCGCCTCGATGGATCGACGCAACAGCCAAGAAGTTGGGCGTGGCTCCGGTGGATTACATCACCAAGAACTATGCGACTCTGTTCACGGACTGGAAGCAGTCGACAGGGAGAGCTGCGACAGAGATGACTTTCAATGCCATCAAAGAATGATCCTGTCTCAGAAAACGCCGTAAAGTTGAGCAGCCGAAATCAGACTACTCTTACGCCCCGTGGCACTTTTTGAATTTCTTTCCCGAGCCGCAAGGACAAGGATCATTGCGGCCCACTTTTTCCTGCCCCCGAACTACTTGCTGCACCGGCTGTACATCGCCGGCTCCCGCCATGCGTGCCTGTTCCAATTCCCGGCGTTTGCGGCGCATGAAGGCTTCTTCCAGATCGTCCGCCGAAGTCGCAACCAGTCGCGGAGGATGGTGACCATTCCCGCCACCGCCCTGGCTCGCTGGAACGCCCGGCTCTGAGCCCTGAGCTCCCGTGCCATTACCTTGCAGACCCTCGCCTGAGTCCGGCGGTCGTTCGATGATCTGCATGAGATAGAGATACCGAGCCGTATCTTCCTGGAAGCGCTGCAGCATGGCCTCGAACATCTCGAACGATTCTTTTTTGTACTCGACTAGGGGATCATGCTGGCCATAGCCGCGCAGTCCGATGCCCTCCTTCAGATGGTCCATGCTGAGGAGGTGATCTTTCCATTGCGAGTCGAGAACGCTCAGCATGATCATGCGCTCGTGGTGCCGCATGGCATCAGCCCCGATCAGCTTTTCCTTCGCGTCGTAACGTTCCTTCAGTTTTTCAAATATTGCATCGCCCAGCTCTTGGCGATTGAGCGCTTCGGCCTTTACCCCTTCGGCCATAAAATCCACGCCAAAGCGGGTAAAGATTGCATCTTTCAGTCCCTTGATATTCCAGTCATCGCCGTGGGCCTTGGGCGGACAGTATTCGTCCATCAAATCGCCCAGGATGCCGGAGACGTACTCTTCCAGGATCAGATTCTTCTGATCCATGCCCTCGAGCAGACGGCGGCGTAGGCCATAAACGGCCTCGCGCTGCTTATTCATCACGTCGTCGTACTCAAGAAGATGTTTACGGGATTCAAAGTGCTGCCCTTCAACCGCTTTCTGCGCAGTCTCAATACGGCGGCTGATCAGCTTTGATTCGATCGGGATGCCTTCTTCCATGCCCAGACGCTCAAGAAGTTTCGAGACCCACTCCTTGGCGAAGATGCGCATCAGGTCGTCTTCGAGAGCCAGATAAAAACGGGAGGAACCGGGATCTCCCTGACGTCCGGCACGCCCCCGAAGCTGATTGTCGATGCGGCGCGATTCGTGCCGTTCGGTGCCAAGAATATGCAACCCGCCCACGCCAGTCACTTCGTCGTGTTCTTTGTCGGTCTGCTCTTTATAGCGGCTAAATACTTCAGCCCACTTGTCCGTCGGTACCGTGTATTCATTGCCGTTGTAATAAAAGATTGAAGTAGTGCCGTCCTCCTGGGGACCTTCGATTTTTCCCTGAGCCACGCGCAACTGCTGCGCGATTCCCTTCTTCACCAGTTCCTGCTTGGCCATGAACTCGGGATTGCCGCCGAGCAGGATGTCGGTTCCGCGGCCCGCCATGTTAGTGGCGATCGTCACCATGCCTTTGCGTCCGGCTTGCGCCACGAACTCTGCCTCGCGTTCGTGGAACTTAGCGTTCAGGACGACGTGTTGCTTCAGTCCCTTTTTCTTCAGTAGCTCAGACAGGCGCTCGGATTTTTCGATCGACGTAGTGCCGACCAGTACGGGCTGACCTTTTTCGTGCAACTTCTGAATCTCGTCCGCTACCGCAAAATATTTTTCTTTCTCCGTACGGAAGACGACGTCGGGATTTTCCAGCCGTAGCATCTGCTTGTTGGTGGGGATGACGATGACGTCCAGTTTGTAGATATTGTCGAACTCGGTCGCTTCCGTTTCCGCCGTACCCGTCATGCCCGAAAGCTTCTTGAACATGCGGAAATAATTCTGAAACGTAATCGTGGCCAGCGTCTGGTTTTCCCGCTCGATCTTTACGCCTTCTTTGGCTTCAATAGCCTGATGCAAGCCATCGGACCAGCGACGACCGGGCATCATACGTCCCGTGAACTCGTCGACGATGATAACCTCGCCGTCTTTGATGACGTATTCGACATCGCGCCGGTACAAAGCGTGAGCCTTGATGGCGGTCTCGACGTGGTGCTTCAGTGGCCAGTTCTCCGGATCGGCGATGTTGCCGATGCCAAGCAACTGCTCCACCTTCTCCCAGCCCTCGTCGGTGACCGTGATGTTGCGATGTTTTTCATCGACGACGAAGTCGCCGGTAAGCTGCGCCGGTTCGCCGGGAGCCACTTCCAGCTCCTCGCCTTTTTCCAGCTTCGGAATAATTCGGTTGACCCGATAGTATTTGTCGGTCGATTCCTCACTCGCCCCCGAAATGATCAGCGGAGTACGAGCTTCGTCGATGAGGATTGAATCGACTTCATCGACGATCGCGAAGTTGTGCCCGCGCTGCACGCAATCTTTCAGGTCAAACTTCATGTTGTCGCGCAGGTAATCGAAGCCGAACTCGTTGTTGGTCCCGTACGTGACGTCCGCCGCATAGGCCGCGCGACGCTGCTCGTCATCAAGATCGTGGACAATCACACCCACCGTCAGACCCAGGAAGCGGTAGAGCTTACCCATCCATTCCGAATCACGCTTGGCCAGATAATCATTGACGGTGACCACGTGCACGCCGCGGCCGCTTAATGCATTTAAGTAAACAGGCAGGGTTGCGACCAGCGTCTTACCTTCGCCCGTTTTCATCTCCGAAATCATGCCCTTGTGCTGCACCATGCCGCCGATCAATTGCACGTCGAAGTGGCGCATGTTGAGTACGCGGCGTCCGGCCTCGCGCACCACGGCAAAGGCTTCAACCAGAATCTCGTCGAGCACTTCCTGTAGGATGTCGTATTGTTCTTTGTCCAGTTGCTTTGCGCGATCGACGTCCACGCCTGCTTCCGCATCGGCATCCGCAGCAACCTCGGCCACTGGATTGACGGACACATGGCTCAGCCGCTCCTGAATTCGGAGGCGGAACTCGTCGGTCTTCGCGCGCAGTTGCTCATCCGTGAGCTTCTGCATTTCGGGCTCAAGAGCATTGATGGCCTGGACCTTGGGCATCAAGCTCTTGACGACGCGTTCGTTCTTGGTCCCAAAGACCTTACCGATGAGAGTGTTAATCAACTGTGAATTCCTTCAGAGGGGAACTGCCCCAGCGTATCCTTTTTAGCCTAGCATATTTGATGCGTTTGGCGGGGTGAAGAAGCAGGCGTGGAAGGCGCTCTCCCACGGAAATGGCAGCAATCCAAACGCACGGCAAAACTGAGCGCGAGTGTCACCTGGGACATGGCTTGCGACTGCGCTCCACGCGATTTTTCGTGTATATTCCCCACGACCGATGCCCACTTTCTACGACCGTTTTCTCGAATGCGAATCGCGCTGGCCCAACAATGTTGCGCTCGAATTACAACGTAATGATCAGATTGAAAGTTGCACCTACTCCGAGTTACGCCGCATGGCCGAGTCCATCGGCCACTGGATCCATGAGAACAGCTTCGCCAGCGGATCGCGTTTTGCTCTTGTCGCCGACAATCACCCGCGCTGGGTCGCGGCATACTTAGGGATCATCGCCGCCGGATGCATTGTCGTTCCCCTCGACACTGCTTTGCACGCGAACCAGTTAACCAAGCTGCTGAAAAATAGTGAGAGCTCCATTCTGTTATGCGATGCCAAGCATGCCTCGATTGCTCAGGAAGCCGTCAGAGATTTGAACATTTGCCTGATCCTCATGGATCCAGAGCGCGACGCTGATAAATCTGCGAATCGGAAGTGGCTCACCAACTTGACCGCGATCTTCGAAATGGGCGCAGGAACGTTTCAGCCGGCTCCGTCCCAGGAAGAGAATGTTGCGTCACTCCTTTACACCTCCGGAACCACGGCCGATCCCAAGGGCGTGATGCTTACGCACGCCAACTTTCAAGGCGAAGTAGAAGCGGTTTTCAACTGGGTCGACCTTGGACCGACAGACGCGCTGCTGGGCGTGCTTCCCATGTTTCATGTTCTCGCCCAAATGGCGAACTTACTTTTGCCGTTGGTGAAAGGTTCGCGGGTGGTTTATCTCGAAACACTGAACACAACAGAACTATTGCGCGCTCTACGCGAGCGCAATATCACGGCCTTCGCCGTGGTGCCGCAATTTTTCTATCTGATCCACCAGCGAATATTTGAAGAGGTGGAGAAGCGCGGCGCCATCACCAGGAGGATTTTCGCCGGTCTTGTGGCGCTAAATCGCGGCCTGCGCAAAGTCGGCATTAACGCCGGCCCGGTTCTGTTTAAGAAGGTTCATCAGACGTTAGGCGCGAAGATGCGCTACCTGGTCACCGGAGGGTCACGATTCGATCCGAAGATTGCCCAGGATTTTCACGACCTGGGTATCGACGTCCTGCAAGCGTATGGCTTGACGGAAACCACCGCCGCGGTGTTTGCCAACTCGCCGGGCGATAACGTGATTGGCTCCGTGGGCAAAGCGATGAAGGGTGTGGAAGCAAGAATCATCGATCCCAAGCCGCAAGAGGAAGGAGGCATTTCCACTGGGGAAGTTGCGCTTCGCGGCGCGGTGGTGATGAAAGGCTATTGGAATCGTCCCGACGCTACTGCTGCGGTTTTGCGCGATGGATGGTTCTACACCGGCGATCTTGGATATTTCGATGCCGATCAGAATTTGTTTCTGACCGGACGTAAGAAAGAAGTCATCGTCCTCAGCAACGGGAAGAATATTTATCCCGAAGAAGTTGAAGCTCATTACTTGAAATCGCCCTACATCAAAGAAATGGCCGTGCTGGGGCTGGAAGGAACTGCCGCGCAAGGTGGCGACCGCCTACATGCCGTGATCGTTCCTAACTTTGACGCGTTGCGCCAGAAAGAAAATCGTCAACGCCAAAGAAGCAATTCGCTTTGATATCGAAGGCCTGTCGCAACAAATTGCTTCTACCAAGCGCATCGGCAGTTACGAAATATGGCAGGAGGACTTGCCGCGCACCTCAACGCGAAAAATCAAACGCTTCGAAGTAGAGAAGCTGGTGCAGGTGAACCAAGCCCGGAAAGTTGCAGACGATTCGGATTTGCCCTCGGAACAGCCGTTGAGCGCGGATGACGAAGCATGGCTGAATCGGCCCGATGTGCAACGCGCGCTGAAGATTGTTCGCGAGACGGCGTCCGCCGCGCCCACAACACTACGGCCGAGTCATAACCTGGAGCTCGACCTAGGGCTCGATTCCATGCAGCGTGTGGAGTTGCTCAGCCAGCTCGAAGAACAGCTGGGCGGAGATATTGAAGAGTCTCGGCTTGCCGCAATCTATACAGTGCGAGATCTGATTGATGCCGTTCTGGAAGGCGTTACCAGTGGTGTTTCGGAACCACGAGCTCGCCGCACATTCGCCGGATGGAAAGCGATCTTGGATGAGGAACCGGACCCGTTAGCGGTGCAAGCTCTCGTGCGGCCACAGCCATTCAGCGCGACATTCTGGTACGTGTTCTCCCGCATGATGCAGGTTATTGCTCTCGACCGCTTTCACCTGCGCGTGCGTGGGATTGAAAAGCTGCCGAAAAGTGGTCCTTATATTCTCTCGTCAAATCACCAGAGCTACCTCGACCCACTCGTGCTGGCCAGTGTGTTGCCGCCTGAGGTGTTCAAGAAGGTTTTTGCTGTAGGCACAAGCGAAATCTTTGGCAAGGGATTCATGTTGCGACTAGCGCGCTCGCTGCGAACCGTGGTGGTCGATCCGGACGCCAACCTGATTCCGGCCATGCGTGCCGGTGCCTTCGGACTGCGGCAGGGACGGCCTCTCATTCTGTATCCCGAGGGCGAACGGTCGATTGACGGCAAGCCACGTATTTTCAAAAAGGGCGCGGCCATTTTGTCTATTCACTTGCAAGTTCCGATCGTGCCCATCGCAATCGAGGGATTCCATGAAGCGTGGCCGAGGAATCAATCGTTCCAGGGCTTTAAACCGCTGAAAATGATGTTTGGAGATCCGATCCTGCCCCCGCCAGAGAGTGCAGCGTCGGAGGAGGCTTACGAAAAGCTGACTGCCGATTTGAAGGCGCGAGTAGTGGGGATGTGGGAGGAGTTGCGAAGATCATAGCGCCCACGTCCGCGGCTCGTCCACGTTGAAAGGCGTACATTACTTCGCACGCGGGTGGGTCTGATCGTAAACCTGCAGAACATGTTTCATGGACAACTGGGTATAGCGCTGCGTCGTCGCCAGCCGCTCATGACCAAGCAATTCCTGAATGGCGCGGAGGTCCGCCCCCTCTTCCAGCATGTGCGTCCCGAAGGCGTGGCGCAGGGTGTGCGGATGAACATCCGGGGAAAGTCCCTTGGCGACGGCAATTTTCTTGATGATGCGCCCCACGCTCCGCGTTGTAAGACGCCCTCCGCGCCGGTTGATCAAAAGCGCTAAGGACCGCTTGCGCGTATCTTCGAGAAGTTTCTGCCGCTCCGGCATATACGCGGCAAGGGCATCTTTCACGGAACCACCGAAGGGAACGTAACGTTCTTTCTTCCCTTTGCCGCGGATGAGAATGGCCTCTGCGCTCAGACGAATATCGTCAACATTAATCCCCGTAAGCTCCGAATTTCGGATGCCGCATCCATAGAGCAGTTCCAGCATCAGCCGATCTCGCTCGGGGAAGGCTGCGACTTCGGGCATGTCCCCATCGATCACGAAATTCATTTCTTCAATCGTCGGCACACGCGGAAGTTTCTTTGGCAGCTTCGGAGTAGCGACGAGCTTCGCGGGATTCTGCTCGACCAATCCTTCGCGCGCCAGCCAACGGTAAAGCGAGCGCACCGCGGCCAGAGCGCGCGCCACCGAAGGCTTGCTTAGCCCGTTATCGTAAAGTTGCGAAAGAAATCCTCGGACTGCGATGTGATCGATCTGCTTCCATCCTCGAGCGCCCGCGTAGGCAGCGAAGAGTGCGAGATCCTGACGATAGGCCTTAATCGTGTGCGGAGACGCGTTACGCTCTCCCAAGTGACGCAGGAAATCGGTAACGGCCCTGGCAACGACAGTTTGTGAGCGCTTGTTCTCTGTCATCTTGCCTTCGCTCTCGGATGATGTTTCTGATACACAGTGCGAAGACGGTCGAGCGCAAGATGCGTGTAAACCTGGGTCGTGGAAATATCGGCATGACCTAAAATTGTCTGCACGGTTCGAAGGTCTGCGCCATTCTCCACCATGTGCGTAGCGCACGAGTGACGCAGCATGTGCGGAGATGCGGCTCGTCCGGATGCCGCGGACGCAGCTCGCACCATTTGCCAAACTCGCTGCCGGGTTAAGTTGCGACCTCCGCGAGCGATGAACAATAACCGAGAACCTGAAGACGCCGAGGCGGCGGTATTTCCCTTCCCCGTTGCCAACACTGAGCGCGAGCTCGAAAGGTATTCGGTGAGCGCATCCTGCGCCGACTTCCCGATCGGTACCACTCGTTCCTTATCGCCCTTGCCGCGAACCAGCATGTATCCGGCATCGAGCTTTAAGTCTTCGAGCTTGGCATTCGTCATTTCCGAAACTCGCAGGGCGCCCGCGTAGAAAACTTCCAACATGGCTCGATCGCGCACCGCCAGCGCGGCCGATTGTTTAGTGGCACCGGCATTTGCCCGCGTGAGCGGAGCGGCTAATGTCGCTTCCATCTCTTCGCGAGCCAGCGCTTTTGGGAGCACCTTCCACTGACTTGGCGACTCGATATCCAAGGTTGGATCGCAGTCAATTTTCTTATCGAGCAACAGATAACGGTAGAAATGTCGTAACGCCGAAAGCTTTCTGCCCACGCTGCGACCATCCACTTGATGGGAAAAAAGCTGTTGCAGAAAATCGCGGACATCGCTACGGCGGGCGGTCATCAGCAAGCGGTTACGATTTTCCAGAAACTCCGAGAACTGCAAAATGTCAGTTGAGTAAGCACTGATCGTGAGACGCGCTAATCCTTTTTCAATCCTCAGGTAGTCGAGGAAGCCGGAGAGCACGCGGGAGTTGGCTTCGATAGGCATGCAGAAGGGTTGAATTCAGTATCGATCTTTATCGGACATTGCTGGTAGTGATGAAACAGATGCGCGACATCAGCCCGTCATTTGCGATGGCTGACCGGTATCTCGCAGCAAATCGACGGCATACAGCGCTCCCTGCGGCGTCTCTTCGTGCTTGAAGTAAGCGAAAACATCGCGGCCGGCAGTCATATGTTCTGCGATCCGCCCGACCATAGCGCGGCGTTCTTCATCTGTATAGGTGGGCTTGCGAAATCGATAGTAAGCGAATGGGCCTGTGACAATGTCCGGAGTCGTGCGCTCTTCCGTCTCCGCGACACACAGGGCAACTCCGCGCGAGCCGAGGGCTTCCCAAGTTGAATCGGTGAACCATGAATCGTGGCGAAACTCGAAGGCCGAGGGCAATCCCCGTGGAACCATCGTCAGAAAATCCTTAAGCAGACCGGTATCCGATTTCAGATTCGGCGGCAATTGGAACAACACCGGACCAAGCTTCCCCGCGTTCGCCAGCGGCTCAATCGTGGTCAGGAATCGTGGCAGGAAGTCTTCGGTTCCCTTCAGTCGCTTAATGTGCGTAATCACCTGGTGCGCTTTTACACCGAAGCGGAAATGCGCGGGGGTGTCCTGGATCCAGTTGTGAATAGTTGATTCTTTTACCAATTGCCGAAACGTGAAATTCACCTCAACGGTGTTGAGTTGACTGGCATAGTGGCCGAGGAATTTTTTCTGAGCAAGCTTGGCAGGATAGAAATCGGGTTTCCAACTGGGATAGGCCCATCCCGAGGTCCCGACAAATAATTGAGGCATGGCAAGTCTCGGAGAAAATTCGCAACCGACGGATTATATCCTGCGTTTCGACCGGGCCGGCGCAGCCCTTTTGATCGCTTTATTCGCGGGCGCCCGGCGAACGCGTTTCGGCTTAACCTCCGCCTGTGCGGCAATCGAGATCGGCTCCTCTTCCTGAGAATCCGCAGCGGCGGCTAGACCTTTAAGATCTGGCAGTCGCTGCTTCAGTTCCAGCAATGGAGTGAACAAGTCTCCCATTTTTTCAACGCGCGCCACGGTTTGCTTGGCCTCGAACACCAGCAGATCGGGATCCTTTTTCTTGCGCGACCGTTCCACCTCTTCCCAACTTACGGGCGTCGAAACCGTGGGTCGCTCTCTGGCTCGCAAGGAGTAAACCGCTACCGTTGTTTTGTGCTCGTCGTTCTGGCTCCAGTCAACGAAAACTTTTCCCGTGCGCAGTTGCTTTTTCATATCCGAAACCACCATGTCGGGATGCTCGCTTTCGAGCAATCGCGCCAGCGCGTGGGCAAACCCTTTCGTCGATTCGTATTTTGTAGGTGTGTTCAGCGGGACGTAAATTTGTAAGCCTTTCGATCCCGATGTTTTCGGAAAGCTCTGCAGATCCGAACTTTTCAAAGATTTCTCGCAACCACAAACCGACCTGGCAGCACTGCACGATATTCGCGGGCGGCCCAGGATCGAGATCAAACACCATCATCGTCGGGCACGTAATATCTTTGGCCAGCGCCAGAGACGGGTGCAATTCGATGGCGGCAAGGTTAGCCAGCCAGATCAGCGTTGATAAATCGTTCGCCAGAATATAGTGGACCGTCCGGTGATTTCCCTCGCTCCAGATGGGAGCAGTCTTCACCCAATCCGGGCGGTGCTGCGGCGCGTTCTTCTCGTAGAAAAACTCCCCATCCACTCCATTGGGATAGCGCTTGCGGGTGAGCGCTCGTCCCGCCAAATGCGGCAACAAGGCGGGTGCAATGCGGGCGTAATAATCGATCACCTGCTGCTTGGTAAATCCCGTGGCGGGATACAAGACTTTTTCCAGATTCGACAGCTTGAGTTGTTTGCCCTGTACCTCAATCATCGAATCCATTCGGCGGCTCCAGCAGGCATTGTGCCTGAAACCGCGCGGAACGCAAAATACTGGCCTACCCCTACCTTTTCACGAGCGGGAACGTACTGATCCGGTTTGACAACCTCCCTCCCGGCAACGTAATTTCGAATTTCTGCCCCACATATTCATCGAAACTCGTCTATCAAAAGTTGTCTATCGAACGCGTCTGTCGAATATGAGCATCCCAATCAAATTGTTTGATCATCTGGAGGACCGATGAAAGCGCGCCTATTCCAGCTGCTTGTCCTTATTTCACTGTTGGCGACTCTGTGCGCCGCTCAGGATGTCGCGTCGTTCGAAAAGCGAATCACGGTCAAGACCCTGCCGAATGGGCTGACGCTCGTTATCTGCGAACGGCCGGAGGCGCCCGTCTTTTCGTTTTACACGCTGGTGGACGCCGGCTCCGCGCAGGATCCGATGCGAAAAACTGGCCTGGCGCACATGTTCGAGCACATGGCCTTCAAAGGAACGGACAAGATCGGCACGACCGACTACGCCGCCGAGAAGATCGCGCTGGAGAAGGTTGAAGCCACTTACGCGGCCTACATCGCCGAGAGTGACAAGGAAGTCGGCCGCGATGAGACCAAGTTGAAGCAACTGGAAAAGGCTTGGAAGGACGCCATCGCCGAGGCGGACAAATTTGTCGTGCCCAACCAGTTCGGCAAGATCATCGAGCAGAGCGGGGGTCAGGATCTGAACGCCTCTACCGATTACGACGAGACCACGTATCACTATTCTCTGCCCACGAACCGGCTGGAATTGTGGGCCTATCTCGAATCAGAGCGCTTTCTGCATCCTGTGATGCGCGAATTTTATAAGGAGCGCAACGTCGTTATCGAGGAGCGCAGACAGCGAACCGATAGCAACCCGATCGGCCGTTTACTGGAACAATTTGAAGCGGCCTCCTTTGAGGCTCATCCCTACCATCGGCCAACCGTGGGGTGGATGTCTGACTTGAACCATTTCTCCGCGACCGACGCCAAGCACTTCTTCGACGAATACTACGTACCGGCAAACATGGTGGTTGCAGTAGCGGGCGATATCAAGGCGGCGGACGCGATGCCTGTTCTGGAGAAATATTTTGGGCGTCTACCTTCGAGCCACAAGCCCGATGAGGCGACTACGACGGAGCCGCCGCAGAATTCCGAGCGGAGAGTCGAGCTAAAGGAACAAACGCAGCCACTCTATCTTGAGGGCTATCATCGTCCCGATTACAGAACCAAAGACGATGCAGTTTACGACGCGATCACCGACTTGATGTCCGAGGGGCGCACCTCGCGGCTTTACCGGGCCCTGGTTCGAGATAAGAAAATTGCCTCGTTCTCCGCAGGATTCAGCGGACTTCCAGGTACCAAGTATCCCCACTTATTTGCGTTCTACGCTTTCCCGTTGCCGGGGCATACTCCTCAGGAAGTTGGTGACGCAATTCACGTGGAAATTGAGCGTCTGAAAAAAGAGGATATCAGCGACGAAGAATTGAAGATGATCAAGACTCGTTCGAAAGCTAATCTTATCCGCGGCCTCGCCGACAATGAAGGGCTTGCATCTGAGTTGGCCACCTATCAGACGCGCTATGGCGATTGGCGAGAGTTGTTTCGATCAGTCGATCGCATCGACCAGGTGACGAAAGCTGACATACGCCGCGTGGCGAATGAAACGTTCAATGACACGAACCGCACCGTGGGCGTCATTCAAACCGCGCCGGGCGCGGCGCAGGGCAGCCAAGACTCCGGCGGCCAGGGTTCTTCGAATGCGGGAGGTTCGCGATGAGAACTCCAACCGTGAAGACTTCCGTCGTTAACATGATGCGATTCACGCTTTGGCTTACTATTTTGGCCGCTGCCTTAGCAGCAACTATCCCCAACGCAGGCGCGCAGGCCACCAGTTGGGAACAGATTCCAACCCCACCGTTCCCTACGTTTCATCCGCCGCAACCCAAGCGCATTCAACTCTCCAACGGTATGGTGATTTTTCTGCAGGAGGATCACGAACTACCGTTGATTGGCGCTACAGCACGCATTCGCGGCGGATCGAGCGACGAACCCGCTGCCAAAGCCGGACTGGTCGATATCTTTGGAGAGGTCTGGCGTACCGGAGGCACCAAGACGCAAACCGGCGATCAACTCGATGACTTTCTGGAAGTACGCGCGGCTAAAGTGGAAACAGGCGGTGGTCCTGATTCCACGACCATCAGTTTGTCGTGCTTGAAGGGCGACTTCGACGATGTCTTTAAAGTATTCAACGACCTGATAAGAAACCCGGAATTCCGTTCTGACAAAATCGATCTTGCGCAGAAGCAGGCCGACGACGCCATTGCGCGACGTAATGATGAAATCAGCGGCATCGCGGCGCGTGAGTCCGTCAAGCTCGCTTACGGTTCGGATAATCCTTATGCCCGTGAGCCTGAGTACGCTACGATCGACGCCATCAGTCGCCAGGACTTGCTCGATTGGTATAAGGCGTACATCCATCCCAATAATGTGATTTTGGGAGTGAGTGGCGATTTCGACAGCGCTGCCATGGAATCCAAGCTGCGCGCTGCGTTTGATTCGTGGCCCAAAGGTCCGGCGGCAAAAATCAGTGAGGCGAAGATGCAGTTCCATCCCGCCAAGCCCGGCTATTACCTGATCCCGAAAAATGATGTGAACCAGAGCAGCATTCATCTTGTGACTCTGGGGACCACGCGCAACAATCCCGACTACTACGCGATCTCCGTCTTTAACGATGCGTTCGGGGGCGGATTCTCTTCCCGTCTGTTCAATGACATCCGCACCAAGCGCGGTCTGGCTTACAACGTAGGCGGCGGCATCGGTACCAATTTCGGACATCCCGGACTCCTGCAATTCGTGATGGGCACAAAGAGTCAAAGCACAATTGAATCCATTCAGGCGCTTGACGAAGATATCGACAATGTCGGAAAGCATCCCATTACGGAAGACGAAATCAAGCACGCGAAGGATGCAATCCTGAACGCGTTCATCTTTCATCTCGACTCACCTGACAAGGTTCTCGCAGAACGCATGATTTACGAGTTCTACGGATATCCCTCCGACTGGCTTGACAAGTATCCCGCTCGAGATCCAAAAGGTGACCGCGACCGACGTTAATCGCATCGCGGCAAAGTATGTGCATCGCGACCAACTCGCGGTGTTAGTCGTCGGCAACGACAAAGAGTTCGACAAACCTCTCTCGTCTCTCGGATCTGTAAAACAAATCGACATCACCATTCCACCACCGCCCGGAGCGAAACAGGCAGAGCAGGAAGAACAGAGCGCCAAGCCAACGGCTTCCAATGCGGAAGGAAAGGCGCTCGCCATGAAGGTGGTTGCGGCGATGGGCGGGGAGGCCAAGCTGGCTTCCATTAAATCGATGAAGGCAGAGGTGACACTTACTCAGAAAACGCCGCAGGGAGATCTTCCCATGCAGATGGAAAACATGATCGTATTCCCTGATCATTTACGTGCGGATATGCAGACTCCCGATGGAACGATAAGAGTGGTCGTCACTCCGGACGTGGCGTTCATCGACCTTCCCAATGGACAAATTCAGAACTGGCCCGAAGCTCGTAAAACAGAAACGCTTGAGCAGATCAAGCGCGATCCGATCTTCATCGCCTCGCACGCGAAGGATCCAAACGTATTTTTTCATGCCGCGGGAACAGAGAAGGTGGGGAACATCGAGACGCGCATCGTTGATGTGAATGCCGCCGGGGCCGCGATTCGATGGTTTGTCGATCCACAAAACGGCCACATCGTGAAAGAAACGTACCAGACCATTGGCGCGCATGGCCCTGCCCAGGGCGAGACGGACATGGACGCATGGAAAGAAATAGCCGGCATCAATATTCCGACGATTCGTCACAACAAGCAGGACGGCAAGGATTCCAGCACTGCGGAATATAAGACGCTTGAGTTGAATCCCAAGATTGATCCTAAGGTATTCGAGAGGCCGGCGGAAAATTCTCCTGCTCAACCTTGAGGACGTCTTAGACACTTTCGGTTACAGTCAAACCTTCGGGCCGGGGCCTGATGAGGGCAATCCGGATATTACGCCAATTGAGAACCGAGGCCCTTCTTACGGAGCTCAGAAGGGTAATTTTAGCGATCGACTCAGCCCCATGTAGTAGTCAAAGCCTTTGAACAACGCACGACCACAGTCAGTAGACAGGTTGGCATTGCACAACGAAACATTGAGCGAGTCTCCGTCGGTGATGGAGCCACATTCTTTGTTGCTCTTACATTTCGCGATCCCGTACTGGGTTGCGACCGAACTAACGTCATTGTTCTCCACGCAGGTCATGTAGATCGTATGGACCAAATCAAGTTTACCTTCATCATCCAAAGTTGAAACCAACCGGTACTTCCCCGAGCCGCCAATGGCTTCTTTCAGCGAAGCAAGCACGATAGAGGAGAGCTTGCTGCCACAGCGGGGAGCCGCTCTTAGAAAAACGGGGCGCGTGTTGTCGGCGACATTCGATACGGGCACGAGGCGTTGCGCTTGCGGGTGGTCTTGAGTTTGAGTCTCTTGCTGTTGAGCCTGCGGGACGCTTGGTAAAGAATTTAATGAAGCGGTCTGCGTCGCTGGATGTGCCTCCTCCCACTTGCGAATGCGTACCTGCACATCTGCGAGCTGATCTGCGGTGAGCAGTGCTTCGGCTTTGTCGCGATGATCCTTCACAAATCCTTGATCGAGGGATGTCGCAGCAATTGCTATCCAGAAATAAGCTTGTACGTTGTCCCTTTGGACGCCCGTACCATCGTGATAAGCCAGACCGAGGTTATATTCAGCCTTCGCAAGTCCTTGTTCGGCGGCCTTCTGCCACCAACGAGCGGCCTCGGCGGTATCCTTTTCGACACCGTTTCCTAAGTTGTAAGCCTGTCCGAGGTTATATTGAGCCGCTGCGTTGCCTTGATCGCCGGCCTTGCGATACCAACGCAAAGCTTCGGTGGTGTCCTTTGCCACGCCTGCGCCAGCGTAATACGCCGCTCCAAGCCAGAACTCACCGTCAGCGTTACCCTGCTCCGCAGATTTGCGCAGCCACTTGACGCCCTCGGCCTCGTTCTTCGGGACTCCATTGCCGGACATGTAGAACATTCCGAGGCTGAGCTGTGAACCTGCATGGCCGTTGTCCGCGGCCTTAGTGTGCCATCGCACGCTTTCAGCATCGTCTTTCGGAACGCCCGCGCCCAAGCCATATGCGGTTCCAAGATTGCCTTCAGCCTCTGTATTGCCCTGCTCGGCAGCCTTCTTCCACCAGCGCACGGCTTCGGCGTCATCTTTCGGAACACCCTGACCCAAGTGATAAAGTCCTGCTAGGGCTGCCTGCCCATCTGCATTACCTTGCTCGGCAGCTTTGGTGCACCAGCGTAGAGCCGCTGCGTAGTTCTTTGGAACTCCCGCGCCGACCCGATACGCTCCTGCAAGATTGATCTGCGCCGATGCGTCGCCATGCTCAGCAGCTCTCTCCCACCAATGCACGGCTTGCTCGTCATCCTTCGGGACCCCTTCACCTAGGTGATATGCCTTGCCAAGGGCCAATTGCGCTTGTACATCACCATCCTCAGCCTTGCTCTTGAGTTCGGTGATGCTTTGCGCATGCCCGAAGGACAGTATCGCGAGCAAACAGAAAACGGAGCACAACATGACATTCCACGGCGCAGTGTGCACAAGAGTTCCTGTTCTCATGGGCAGCAGCTTACTCCTGAACTTACAACACTTCCAGATCGACCACCGTTAACACGCGATGTCACGCATTCGAGATTTGAGGGCACATCGAGTCAATCCCTTTCGTGGCCTTCCATCTCTTCGCAGCACTGTGTCGCCGCGGGCGGGCGGTCCAAACTCAAAAACCGGAGTGACCAGGGGTAACCGAATTTTCCCCGAAAGGTACTACCCCGTCCCCACTGTTGACAGATGGTATATCGAGTCATATCATAGGCGAACAAATAGCGAATACTATGGCTTCTCCCAATCTGTTCCCTAATCCCGAAAAGTCCGGCCTCATCGGCATCGCTCGCCTTGCGGCGGAGGGGGAATCCTTGCGCGAGGGGCACAATGTCGAATACTTTACGCTGCCCGCGCGTTCCCTGCTGAACCGTTGCAACAGCCAGCGTGGGCTACCCTTTACCTGGACGATCAATCCGTACCGTGGCTGCGAATTCGCCTGTAAATACTGCTACGCCCGCTACACCCACGAGTTTATGGAAATGCGGGACGGCACAGAGTTCGAACAGAAAATCTACATCAAGCAACATACGGCAGAATTGCTGCGGCACGACTTGCGCCGGGTAAAGTCCGGAGAAGCCATCGCACTCGGTACCGCGACCGATCCCTATCAGCCAGCCGAGCGCCGTTATGAGATCACGCGAGGAATTCTTGAGGAGTTCGCGCGCCACCGAGGCTTTGAGCTGGGTATCGTTTCCAAATCCAATCTCATCGTTCGCGATCTTGAGCTCTTGCGCGAGGTTGCACTGAACAACACGCTTTCGATCCATATAACGGTGACCACGATGGATGTTGAATTGGCACGGATTCTTGAGCCGCGCGCTCCGCGTCCGGATTTGCGCATGGAAGCGGTTCGCCAACTCAGCGACGCGGGATTAAACGTCGGAGTGAGTTCGTCGCCGGTGCTGCCGGAGATTACCGATTCGCAGGCAAGTCTTGATGCAGTCGTCCGAGCCGCCGCGCAAGCGGGAGCTCATCACATCTTTGCCGGACCGCTGTTTCTGAAACCCTGCTCGGCCGCAATCTTTCTTCCATTTCTCGAACAAAACTTCCCGCATCTGGTCGAGAACTACCGCCGGCGCTATCAGGACCGCTCTTTCTTACCGCCGTCTTACGGCAAGCGGATCGCGCAGTTGATGGCTTCCCTTCGGAAGAAGTACGGTATCCATCGTGCCGACCCGCGGGGGACAACGTTGTACGCGCAGAAGTGGCCGGCACAACTTGACGAGCAGTTGCCATTGTTTTAGCAGTAGCAAATCAGCCCGCGACGACCCTGAACTGCCGCAGGGTTCTATAATGCAGAGTCCAATGGCGACCGCTCCCCCACCCGTATCCATGCAACGTCCGCCGTTGGCGCGCGGGTGCGCCAGTTTTGGCGGCGCGTGACCGAGGGGATGGAACTTACCCAGCTCTGGTCTCAGTTCCGAAAAGAAGCTGGCGCCAGCTACCGGCTTTACTCCCGCGACGTTACCTCAAGAACTCCTGACGACCTCGCCAAGCGTCATCGTCGGGTTCATATGGTCAAGGAGTTTTTCTGGGCTCTGCTGGAAAAGCTTTCTCCGGCGCGCCGCGTTCTGCTGCTGGCTGCGATGGTTATGCTGGTTTTTCCTGCTACTGGATTTGATTATCGCGGGTCGGACCATGAGCTTCACGTAGTCGAGTTCGATTTCCATTTCTGGGGCGGCCTGCTGATGTTTCTGTTGCTCATGCTGGAGATCGCCGACCGTGTGGTGATGAAGCGCGACCTGCAAATTGCCCGGGAAATCCAGACCTGGCTGCTTCCCGGCGCGCCGCCGCAGATTCCTGGCATCTCTGTTGCCTACGCCACCCGTCCCGCAAACACGGTTGCCGGCGATTACTATGATGTCTTCCCCCGCCCCGGCAAAACCAACGAAGAGAATCGCGTGATGTTTGCGGTCGCCGATGTTGCCGGCAAGAGCATTCCTGCGGCCATGCTCATGGCTACACTCCAAGCCAGCCTCAAAACTCTATCCACGGCGCAGGTCGCTCTGCCCGAGCTTGTGGCCAACATGAATAAGTACGCCTGCTCGAACAGCCAGGGTGGATTGCGTTTCACGACTGCCTTTCTTTCCGAGTATGATGCGGCGCGCCGTACCTTCTCCTACATCAACGCCGGCCACAACAATCCCATCCTGCGCCGCGGCAACGGTCTCGTTGAACGTCTCGACATCGGCGGCCTGCCCCTCGGAATTCAGCCCGAGGCCAAATACGAATCCGCGAGCGTTACTCTGGCTCCGGGTGACTGGCTCATCATCTTTACGGATGGCTTGGTCGAAGCGGAGAACGCAAATCAAGACGAGTATGGCGAAGACCGCCTGCTAAGTGCGATCTCCGCCGGGGCTTCGAGCACTCCTCAAGAAATGCTAAACCGGCTGATGGCGGAACTCGATCTTTTCGTTGGCGACACGCCTCAGCACGACGACGTTACATGCCTGCTGGTGAAAGCCACGGAGTAATCGGCTCATTTGCGAAGAAACTCCTCCGAGGCTGATTCGCGCTAAGGAGTGAGTTGAAAAACGACTCCGCACCCTCCACTGGCCCCGCAATGCAGATCACCGCCCGCGCCAGTCGTTCCATAGATATTTCCTGCGCTGTCGATGGTCACAGCCGAGTAAGGAAAGAATCCGCCCCCATTATCCCCAAACGCGTGCAAGCCGGTGAGCGTCCAAGTGCCGCCGGCGACTGGAGTCAACTTATAAACGGTTCCGCAACTCTCCGTGTCGTCATTGCAGACTTTGTATCCGCCAGACAGAGATGTGCCGTATATGTCCCCGGCGGAATCGAGCGCAATCGGGTTCGGATTTACTACCGAGGTCCCCACACCGCTAAATGCTTTGATTATTTTCCCCTGCCAGGAACCGCCCGCCACCGGGCTCAACTCATATACCAGGCCGCATCCATTGTCGCCAAGATTGGAGCAGTTGCCAGGGCCGCCATAAGCGGTAGCGCCAAATAGATTGCCCGAACCATCGATCACGACGCCTTCAGGTGTCGCACCATTCGTTGAATTAAACCGGTGCAAAGTCTGGAACGCCCATGTGCCTCCCGTGCTTGGAGACAGTTCGTAGACTGTGCCGCATCCAAAACCGGAGCAGTTCGAGAGGTTCCCCCCGGAGTACGTCGTGCCATAGAGATTGCCTGCGCTATCAAAAACGATGCCAAGCGCAGGACTGCTTCCGTCCGTCTGTGCGAAGTTGTGGATGACAGTCTGAGTCCAGGTGCCTCCGGAATTGGCGAGTTTGAAAACAGTTCCGTATCCGAGAGAGCCTCCGCGGGTTGTTGTCCCGTAGAGATTTCCCTCGCCGTCAAAAATTAAGCCCGCTTGGGGAACTAGTCCGTTAGTTCCGGTAAAATTCACCAGGACGCTCTCGCTGTAACTGCCGCCGGTGCCGGGGGTAAGCTTATAAACGACTCCGCAGAAACCACCTCCGGATACGCATGTCGGATCTCCTCCGGCCGTTGTTGTGCCGTAAAGATTCCCTGCTGCGTCCATCACCACACCCGCCTGAGGCTGGCCGCCGTCGGTGCCATTCGAAAAGTCATGTAAGACCGTCTCGGTCCAGGCTCCGCCCGTTCCTTTGGTTAATTTGAAAACTGTTCCGAATCGCTGACTGCCGCCAAACTCAGTTGTGCCGTACAGGTTACCGGCTGAATCCGCGATCATGGGTCCGTACGGCATGTCCCCATCACTGCCGCCTTGAAATCGATAGAGCACGTTGTACCCACTTTGTGCGTGAACAGACGACCCTAGAGCAAAAATCGCAATGATCAAAAGGATAGGAAGTGAATTACTCTTCATCGAAGTCTCCTCACCGGTGAGTCAAGCTGATTTCTACGGGTTAAGAATCTAGCAAGCCCGAGGCACTGGCTTGCAGGCAGGCGGGCAGTTTACTACGACAGACCTGTGGGAAAAGCGATCACAAGCGATTATTTGAACGAAGTGTAGGCAAGAACTTGCACACACCCCGCTAGGCCTGGCGCGAACCGGGCTTCATGGCTTCCGCATACATTCTGTGGAAAGCGTGAACACCTTTTTCCTGCTTCACGCTGAATCTGCCGCGCGAATAACTTCGTGATTGCAGATTCTTCTGCACCTTCTCGCAGATGGCGATATCTTCCAGTTGAATCTGATCGCTGAATTCCACCGAAGCCTTGGCCGCCGGACTCTGGTGTTCGCTCTCGGGTAAGTACCACTCGAAAATGGCCAGCGAGCGGTCGGGCGCAACCGGCAGAACTACGTTCAAGGAAATATTGTCGGGATAGCAGTTCAGCATCCAGTTCGGAAAAATCCAGAAATAATCGGTAGTGAGGTCCGCGCGTGCTTCCTGATACCGGCGCGGAGTCGAATCTCCCGGCTGCGGTCCGCGGATCGGACTGAACTGCCGCACATGACCCGCATATGGCTCGACAACGTACGCGTTGTAATCCAGTTCGCGGTTCAATCCCGGATGCACGCTGGGCAAGTGATAGCCCTCCAAATAATTGTCCACATACGTCTTCCAATTGCACGCCATGTCATAGGTACGGCGCTCGAAGAGCTTCATTCCTGAAAATTTGAATCTCTCTGCCTGTTTCGTAAATTCGCCAAGCCCTTCCGCCAGACATCGCGCATCCGCATCAAGATTCACAAAAACGAAGTTGAACCATTCCTCCACACGCACAGGAGCGAGGGAAAAATCCTCCGCGCGAAATCCTTCGACGCCTTCGACTTCTGTCGCGCTGATTAACCCACCTTGCAAGTCGTAGGTCCACCCGTGATAGCCACAACGAAACAGTTTGCGAGAGCCGCATCCCTCTGCCGCCGGACCTGCCCGGTGCCGGCACACGTTGTAAAAGCCACGCAGCTTTTCATCGCTCCCGCGTACCAGCAGCAGTGGTTCCCCCATCAAATCCGTTGTGAAGAAATCTCCAGGCTTCGCGACCTGGTCGCGATGCCCCACCACTTGCCAGGTTCGCTCGAAAATACTCTTCTTCTCGGCAGCGAACACCTCCTCGTCGGTGTACAGGACCGACGGCAACGTCCATGCACCCGCAATGTTGGGATCAATATGCAGGGACTCAAAGGGGTTAGGCATATTCAAGAGGCGACTATTGTAAGCTGAAATTCACCGTGTCCCGGGTCAAAACACAAGTTCAAGCGCCGGCGGAGACTTCCTCGCCGAATGGCACGGACCTGCTATCCCTTGCCGGCATCCTGGCTGCTACGCTGCTGACCTTTGCCTCCACTTTTACCTTCGGATGGGTGTATGACGACCCGCCGCAGATTCCGCAGAACCAGAATCTCGAGTGGAGCCGCATCGGGTTCTTATTCACTCACCAGTTGTGGGCATCGGTTGCCGGGATGCAAGGCCGCTTTTATCGCCCTTTGCTGACGATCTGGTTTTTACTCAACAAAACTATCTTCGGGCTGAATCCCCACTGGTTCCATGTCACCAGCGTTCTGGCACATGTCGCGGCGGCTGGCCTGGCATTTTTTGTCGCTCGAACTTTATTGAAAGACTCCGCCGCGATCCTATTCGCGACGGCGATCTTCGCCTTGCATCCACTCCAGGTGGAGTCCGCTTCGTGGATCTCTTCCGTCAACGATCCTTTGGCCGCCGCGCTCTGCTTCGCCAGTTTCTTAACTTATCGGAGAGCGAGCTCAAAGCAACAAAATCCAGCCCTCTGGTGGACTCTCTCCGGATTTTTCTTCCTGCTCGCTCTGTTCACCAAAGAAGTCAGCATCGTTTTGCCTGCGATTGTTCTGGTCGATATCTGGAATGGCTCGGCCTCCAAACCGGCGACGGCGGAACGGCAGGGCTTCCCGCTAATCGCAGTCTCCACGTACGCGATTGTTGCGATGCTCTGGTTCGCTGTCAGATCCTGGATTCTCGGCGACGCAGCCGCCGCTGTCTCTTCCGCTTCCTTCAGCGACAGCATCCTGAGTGCTCCCAAGATTATTCTTTTCAACTTGTACCGCGTCGTTGTGCCCATCGGGCTCAGCCCACAGTACGATTTCCACCTGGTCGAAACCGCCGCCAGCCCACAATTTTTCTTTCCACTGTTCGTTCTCATCGTGCTTACTTCCCTCGCGATTTATGCGGCGAGACGCGATCCGACACTCTGGGTGGCATTCGCGTGGCTCGTGCTGCCCATGCTCCCCACTCTGAATCTGAGCTGGATGAACGAGGACGATTTCATCCACGATCGCTACCTCTACATGAGCATGCTGGGTGTGGGACTGCTGGCCGGGTCCGCCTACGCATGGATCCGAAAGCGATGGCCGCAGCAACAACTCGTGCGGCCGCTCGCCATTTGCGTTGCCCTGGTGCTGGCATTCGCCAGCGCCGTTCAATCGCAGTACTGGGCCAATGATGTAATTTTGTTTTCTCGCGCGGTCAGCCGCGCCCCGCAAAACGAATGGGCACAGTTGAATTACGGGTCCGCCCTCAGCGCCCGGGGCAAGTTCGCCGACGCTGCCCCTCGTTTTGTGAACTCCTACAAACTCAAGCCGGGTTGGCGGGCCGCAGCCTATGCCGGCTTCGCCTACCAACAGTCGGGCGATCTTGAGCAGGCAGAGCAGTGGTTCCAGGCCGCGCTGCGATTTAACCCTTCTTTGGCGAGTGCCTGGTTTGGGCTTGGTCAAATCCGGCTGGCGCAGCATCTTCCGGATGAAGCGATCGTCGACTTCAAGAAGGCGTTGGAGATCGAACCCACAGCGGACAGCTTTCATTATGAGTTAGGAACTGCGTTGGAGCAGACCGGGCAAACCTCCGCCGCCATCGAAGAGTACAAGACGGAGTTGCAGCTGCATCCATATCAGACCGACGCTCGCAAGGCCCTCGACGCGCTTCACGCCTCGCCGTCGGACAAGTAACCGTACAGGTGACTTCTGCGCAAGATCAAGCAGATGGGTCGTTCTAAGTTGGGATGGGGACTTCCCGAAATGACAGGAATTGTCAGGCTTGCGACGGATTTTGGCACCGAATTATCATAAGGACGAGCTTACAATAGAGACTGAAGTGCGTCCTCATGCTGAAACTAAAGCTTTTCTAGCCTGCTTTGCGAAACCAAGGTAACTGGTGAGTTTGGCCCGGCGGGTGCGAATATCTAGCACGACTGCGTCATACAAATGACCAGAAATGAAATCAACGAAAGTCAAAAACGAGGGGAAAATCGAGATGCGGAAACAGAAGGGTTTTTCACTAATTGAGCTGCTGATCGTGGTTGCGATCATCCTGATCATCGCGGCTATTGCTATTCCTAACCTGATGCGCGCCCGTATGGCAGCCAATGATTCGTCTGCGGCCGCTTCCGAGCGCTCCATCGTCACCGCCGAAGTTGGTTATTATTCGGCGTATCCGACCATTGGCTACACCGCGCTGGCTTCCTTGGGTGGCGCCGCTCCTTGCACTCCGGGTACGGCCACCGGTTGCTTGATCGACAACTTGCTCGCTACGGCAATTGCCGGTAGCGCTGGTAAGAGCGGTTACTTCTTCTCCGCCACGGGCATCGCAGCTGGTACCGTAAACACCACGTTCTGGACAGCGGGTTATCCGATGACCGCACAGACGGGCACCAAGTCTTATTGCGCATTTGATGACGGTGTGGTTCGTCAGGCGGCTCCTGGCATCATCGCCGCAGTTGGTGGCTACGGCGCTTGCCAAGCCCTGTTGCCGATCGCGAACTAACAACTGGCAAGTACCTGGGGAAGGGTACGAAGCTAACGGGCAGCGAACGCAAGTTCGCTGCCCGTTGTATTTCTCTCAACAAAGCTCCAAGTCCCTCTTGCCACATTTTGGCACAACGGTTTCGCAAGCTGGTGCAAATTGTTAATTCATTGGCTAACGAGTCATCGGATCAACCTTCACTCACCAAATACCGATGAAAACAAAGCTCTTGCAACCCGCACTGATACTAATTAGTTTGGTCTCAGTGTGGACCCTCAAATGCGACTGTAAATCGCGAACGAGCTTTCAAGTTGATCTACTCTAACCCGGGAGAATTTTTCAATGCGGAAACAAAGAGGCTTTTCTCTTATCGAACTCTTGATCGTAGTAGCAATCATTCTGATCATTGCAGCAATCGCGATCCCTAACCTGATGCGAGCCCGTATGGCAGCCAATGACTCATCTGCGGCTGCGTCTATCCGCTCCATCGTGACGGCGGAAATCGGATATTACTCGTCCTATCCGACGATCGGGTATACCGCGCTAGCCAAGTTAGGTGGCGCAGCTCCTTGCACCCCGGGTACGGCCACCGGTTGCTTAATCGACAACTTGCTTGCTACGGCAGCCGCCGGCGGTACCGGCAAGAGCGGGTACTTCTTTGCAGCTACGCCGATCGCAGCTGGAACGGTGAACACCACGTTCTACGCTACCGGCTATCCAATGACCGCACAGACGGGCACCAAGTCTTATTGCGCGTTTGATGACGGTGTGGTTCGTCAGGCGGCTCCTGGCATCATCGCCGTAGTTGGTGGCTACGGCGCTTGCCAAGCCCTGTTACCGATCGCGAACTAACAGCTGGCAAGTACCTGGGTAGGGTACGAAGTTAAACGGGCAGCGAACGCGAGTTCGCTGCCCGTTGTATTTTGTGCTGAGTGGAGTCACATGCCTGCGCGTTTGAGTGGCAAAGCTCGGTCGCGAACTTGACGTAAATTGTCAAACCCCATGAGTCAGTCTTGATGAGGCTGGGCGCTGCGACAGCGTTGCTTTGCTGAGTCCTTGAAAACAAAGGTCATTCAGGGCGAGGCGTGGGACGGTTTTGGACCGGAAAGTGCGATTGTAAATAGTGAAAGCAAACGAGGATTCTGGCGGGCTGTTACTTTTTCCCGGTGGCTGAGCGGCGGGTGGGGCTGAATTGGCCGCTAAAGTGCCAGTGAAAATAGGAGACACGGTCAGTTCTTCGAATGAAACGTCTAGCGGGCCGAAAAGAGGAATCGGTGAAACGCACACAAACAGAAACGGGTTTCTCGCTCATCGAACTTTTGATCGTGGTCGCCATCATCCTGATCATCGCGGCGATCGCGATTCCGAATTTGATGCGCGCCCGTATGTCGGCGAACGATTCGTCCGCGGCGGCTTCGGTTCGCTCCATCAGCACCGCAGAGATTGCGTATCGTGATACCTATCCGACGCTTGGCTTTGCGGCTACGCTCGGGACTCTAGGGGGTGCCTCTCCCTGCACGCCGGGCACAGCAACGGGATGCCTCATCGACAACTACCTGGCAACGGCGCTACCGGGCGGCACTGGCAAGAGTGGTTACTTCTTCAATGCCGCGGGAAGTCCCAGCGCGGGCAGCTTAATCAACGATCAGTTTTATACCACCGGAACGCCCATGACGGCCCAGACGGGCACCCGTGCCTATTGTGCGGACGAGGACGCCATTGTTCGCCTTCAGCCCCCGGGTACGATCACGCTCGTGGCGAGTCGTGTGGCTTGCACACTCCTCAATCCAATGAACTAGTCTTTGTTCAATTCAACAGTTTAGGCCCTCCGCGCTTCGTATGACTGACGTAACACCCTGAGGTGTTTCAAAGCGGCTGGTCTTGCTTATAATTTCCTCGAGAGCATCGCTTCGATTTCCAACCGGCTGGACTGATGAACGCAATCGAAATCTTAGGTCTCGAAAAAACTTACTTCGTTGGCTTTTGGACCAAGCGGCCCAAGCGTGCGTTGCTTCCTCTCCATCTCAATGTGGAAGAAGGCGAGATCTTCGGCTTCCTCGGACCCAACGGGGCTGGAAAAACCACCACACTGAAATTGCTGATGGGCCTGGTGTTTCCGACCGCGGGAACGGCGCGCATCCTTGGCCGCGACTGGTCGGAGCCGGAAGTCAAGGCGCAGATCGGTTTTCTTCCCGAGCAGCCTTACTTTTACGACCATCTCACCGCCCACGAACTTCTGAATTACTATGCGCAGCTATCGGGCGTCCCCGCCAAAGAGCGCTCCCGGCGCGTGGATGCCACGCTGCAACGCGTCGGCCTGAAAGACGTGCACGGAGTGCAGCTCAGAAAATTCTCCAAAGGAATGCAGCAGCGCGTCGGAATCGCGCAGGCCATTCTGCATAATCCCAAACTTGTTTTCTTCGACGAACCGATGTCCGGGCTGGATCCCATGGGCCGTCGCGAGGTTCGCGATCTGATGGAAGAACTGAAGCACGACGGCACCACCGTCTTTTTCTCCACGCACATTCTTTCGGATGCCGAAGCTTTGTGCGACCGTGTCGCCATTATTCACAAGGGGGAACTCCGCGGCATCGGCGCCATAGAAGATTTGACGTCCAGCGTGCAAGGCAAAGTGGAAGTGATCTGGCAAGGCACGCAGGTTCCGGCATCCATGAAAGCGCTGGGCGCCGAGTGCCACGTTACGGGAGACACGGTGCGTACCGTTATCGACGAATCCCAGCAGGACGCGGTCATCGATGCGCTTCGCCGCGAGCGACTGCGCCTGATTGCGCTGACTCCGGTGCGCACTTCACTCGAAGCGTATTTCGTAGAAAAACTGCAGCGCGCCGAGACCTCGGCTGGAAAATCCGCATGAAGAGGGTGGCATGAGAGCTCGTATTGCCCACATTGCCTCGAACACGTTTCGTGAAGCGGTGCGCGACCGTGTGCTTTACAACCTGATCGCCTTTGCCCTCTTGCTTTCGGGAGCCGCCATCCTGGTGGGTCAGATCTCCATCGACATCGAGAAATTGGTCGTCATCAACCTGGGCCTCACCGCGGTTTCTCTCTTCGGCATCGTGATCGCTATTTTCATCGGCATCGGCCTGGTCTCCAAGGAAATTGAAAAGCGCACGCTTTATACCGTGCTTTCGCGTCCGGTACGCCGCTGGGAATTCATTATTGGCAAATTCTTTGGTCTCGCGGGGACGCTGGTAGTGAACACTTTCTTCATGGCCATCGGCGTCTTCGCAGCCTTATTTTATGTTTCTCATAAGTTCGTTCGCGCCGACGCGCTCATCCTGGTTGCCCTGTATTTCATCATTCTGGAGTTTTTGATTATTTGCGCGGTGGCGCTGTTGTTCTCATCGTTCTCCTCGCCGTTGCTTTCCGCGGTGTTCGCCTTCTCGCTGTTCGTGATCGGAAGCTTCGCCGAAGATCTGCGCGGCTTCGCCGGCATGGCTCACGGCTTCACGCGTGTTTTGGTTACGGGTGCGGCGTACCTGGTTCCGAACTTTTCCGCATTCAATATCGTGAGTTCCATCGCGCACGAGCAGCCGGTTGCGCCGCAACTGATTTTGCAAAACACGCTCTACGCACTGTTTTACACGGCCATGGCGCTTAGCGGGGCGATACTCATCTTCGAGCGTCGGAATCTGAAATGAAGCATCGCCGAAAGATTTCGCTGGTTGCTGGGGCATGTCTCATTTTCTCCCTCGCGGTCAGCGCTCTAATCCTCCATCGCATCGATCAAATCCGTCCGCAATCTACACTCGACGAAGTGTTGTATGTCAGTTCTCCGAAGGTGCTGAAACGCGCCAGCCTTGGTTTTAATGGCCTTCTGGCGGATATCTATTGGACCCGGGCAGTTCAATACTTTGGCGGACGACACCATGATGAAGCCAAGAGTTACAACTTGCTTTATCCGCTGCTGGAGATCACGACGCAACTGGATCCTCATCTGGTAGTTGCTTACCAATTCGGTGCCAGCTTTCTTGCTCCTGCGCCGCCTCACGGCGCCGGGCAGCCGGAGAACGCCATTCATTTGATGGAATATGGCATTCAGAACAACCCTGATGACTGGAAGCTTTACTACGACCTTGGATTTGTCTACTACATGAATCTCAACGACACCAAGGATGCCGCCGATGCTTTCCGGCGTGGATCGAATGTGCCGAATGCGCATCCTTTTATGCGGGTGCTGGCGGCCCAAATGGCGGAGCATGCGGAAGACTTCGACACGGCCCGAATGATGTGGTCCGCAACCTACCAGAACAGCCAGGACAAACTGATCCGCGCCAACGCGGTGGAGCATCTGCGTGCACTGCGCGTGGATGAAGACGTCACCCGCCTGCAGCATGCGGTGACGCGATTCGGCGAACGAACGGGCCGCTTGCCTGCAAGCATCGCCGAACTGGCGAATGCCGAGGGATTACCCGGAATTCCTGTTGATCCCGACGGACATCCCTATAAGTTGACGCCGGAGGGCCGCATAGAAGTGCGCGTTCCCGATGACTTTCCATTTGCCAACAAGGGCCTCCCTCCCGGATACAAGCCTCAGCCAAAATTCCATTCGCAGGATCAATAATCGTTTCGTTGGGTTGTGATGGCGCAGATATGATGGCGAAATGCCTCGCAATCACTTGGGTTCCGCGCCGCAAATCAGTTTGCGGCGATCGGCTCTGCGCTGGTGGAAAGACATTGCTGCGCGCGAGGGTAGGGTCGCTGCCACGCGCCGACTACTGAACGAACTGGTTGAGTTTGGGCGCGATTCTACTCCCCAGCGGCAACGGCAGCGATACGGCGACGCGGAGTACGATTGGGACCACCGCGTCAATACGACCAGCGCGGCGGTCGGCTGGCGAGATCGGTTGCTGGGAGTTTTTCACTCGCCCTATCAGCCGACGGAATCCACGCTGTTCCATGAAATGATCGCAGCGCTGGCGGAACAGGCCGGGTTCGATTTTCCCTTATTCACCTTCGTCGATTTGGGGTCGGGCAAGGGACGAACGTTATTGATGGCTTCCGATTACCCATTCCGCCGCATCGTGGGCGTGGAACTTCTGCCGAAGCTGCATCATGCAGCTCAAGAGAATCTTGGAAAATACCAGAGCGAATCGCAGAAGTGCTTCGCGCTGGAATCGATTTGCGCCGATGCAACTGAGTTTTCTTTCCCGACAGATCCGATCCTTCTTTTCCTCTTCAATCCTTTTCCAGAATCCGGATTGAGACGCGTCATAGCAAATCTGGACAATAGTTTGCGGGAGCATCCGCGAAAAATATACGTGATCTATCACAATCCGCTACTGGAGCACGTTCTGGGCGGGAGTTCGGTGCTGAAAAAAATCTCCGGCACGCATCAGTATGCGATCTACGCCGCAGGATAGATGGAATGCGGAAAATCTTGGCCTGTCTCTACGACGGGAGCGGAGAGAAGTATGGGGACCCCACCAGCGAATCCAACAAAACCAGTTGGTAGAATCGGGGGGATGATCCGACCTCCTGCCCCTGCCTTACTTGCCTTAATAGTTGCCTTCGTGCTAACGACCAGCGCCGTCTCCCAAGACGTCCACTCGCTTGCTGCGGCGGTGGACGAGCATTACAACCATTTGAGGACCTTGAGGGCAGAGTTTACGGAGGTTTATCGCGGCTCCGGCATGGAGAGGACGGAAGCGGGGACTTTGTGGCTGGCCAAGGGCGGAGTGAAAAAACCTGGCAAGATGCGGTGGGAATATCGTTCTCCAACAGTGAAGCTCTTTGTGAGTGATGGGAAAGATGCGTGGTTTTACGTCCCAAGCGAGCAGCAGGTGAGAAAGACATCGGCTCGGGACTTGGACAATATTCGATCTCCGCTTGCATTCCTGTTGGGTAAGAGCAAGCTGGAAAAGGAGTTACGCGGTCTCTCGCTGGCTTCGGACGTAGCCGGCTTGGAGCCGGGAGATGTGGTTTTGCGGGGCGTTCCGGCCGGAATGGAAGATCGCGTGAGTGACATCTTGCTGGAAGTAACGCCAGAACACCAGATTGTGCGGATCTTAATCGATGAAGTCGATGGTGCCACGACAGAGTACCGGTTTAGAGATATCAAAGAAAATGTTGAAATTCCGCAAGGTCAATTTGGATTCCGGCCCCCACCCGGAACCGAGATCGTTGAGGGGGAATTGGGCGGATAGTCCCTCGTTGAGAGATTGCGGGTCAGTTGCCTCATTCAAAAACGGGAATTGATCCGAAATGAAGGTTACTTGCGGTACCGAAGATGAAGCAAACGAGGGCGCTTGGCGGATGAGATGGGAAGCGGCGATGTTAGACTGGAATAGCGCTTATAGAGTGGGCAAAACACGGAAAAGAACCGTTAAATGGCCGAATTTGTAGTAAAAGTCGCGGATGAACGGGGCCGACTGCACCAGCAGGTGGAGCAGGGCTACTCGGTGGCAGAGGTGCGCGACCGCTTTGCTTCCCAAGGATACCTAGTCTATTGGGTTAAGCCGCAAGGCATGTTTGCTGGCGGGCTTACGGGACGGCGGCGGCGTAAGCTCAAGCAAAGCTCCTTCTTGGTGTTCAATCAGCAATTTCTGACCCTGATCAAGGCCGGGTTGCCGATCCTGAACTCCCTTGACTTGCTGATTCGAAGGCAACGCGATAGTAACCTGCAGCAGATTCTGGAGAACGTGCGCGAGCGGGTGAAAGGCGGAGAGCTGCTTTCGGATGCATTCGCCGCACATCCTATCGTGCCAAAAATCTACACCACCACGCTCATGGCGGGCGAGAAGAGCGGAAACATCGACGAGGTACTGAGCCGCTACATCAACTTTCAGCGGCTGGCGATGACGTTTCGCAAAAAGCTTTTCGTATCGCTGATCTATCCCACCATGCTGGTCACGGTGGTGACGATCATGGTGATGTTTTTGTTCACATATGTGGTGCCGAAGTTCGCGGATCTGTTCAACAGTCTGGACGCGAAGTTGCCGGCGATTACTTTATTCATGCTGGCAGTGGGGCAGAACGCGCAGAAATATTTCCCATTTATTATTTTTGGCTTGGTTGTGGCTGTGTTTCTATTCTTGCAGTGGCGGAAGACAGACAGCGGTGCCGATCGGATCGATCGGGTCATTCTGAGTCTGCCCTTGTTGGGCGATATACGCCTGAAGCATCAGGTGGCGACATTTTCACGCATGCTTGCAACGCTGTTGCAGGGCGGTTTGCCGCTGGTCCCTTCGATGGAGACGGCGGGTACCTCGATGAGCAGCCGGAGGATTGTGAAAGGTGTGATGCGGGCGAGCACGCGGGTTCGGGAGGGACAAGGGCTGGCAGGGAGCCTGGAGGAACAGAAGATTTTTCCCGACCTGGCGGTGGAAATGCTCGAAGTCGGCGAATCGACCGGAGCGCTGCCGGCGATGCTGAACTCGGTGGCTGAATTTTACGAAGAAGACGTGCAGACGGCGTTGAATGCGGCGATGGCCTTAATTGAGCCGCTGATTCTGATGGTGATGGCAGTGTTTGTCGGCGGAGTGCTGATCTCCCTCTATCTGCCGATCTTTACCTTGGGAGTGCACTAGAACGGAATTCGTGATTCGGTGATCGGGTAATTTGTGATTGGAATCTCAAATCACAAATCACCGAATGGTCCGGGGATGTGAGTAATGGCAATGGCGGAAAAGAAATCACTTTTCGTACACGGCGAGAATGGCGGGCAGGTGGTGACGACGGGCAATCCGATCACCGACCTGGAGCGCGCTCAAGACGTAGCGCGGCGCTATCGCTGCGAGTTTGTGGACCTCACTGATTTCCAGCTTCATCACGAACTGTTCAAGAAATTCTCTCCGGAACTGATGTTCCGCTACAACTTCGTTCCGCTGGAAGAGACGGCTGATGGCAAGCTGGCGATTGCAATCGCGGATCCCAGCCAGTTGATGATGATCGACGAGATCAGCCTGCTGCTGCAGAAGCGAATCGTCACCAAAGTCGCGACCCTGAAGCAGATCTCGGACATCCTGAAGAAGACAGAGCAGTCGCAGCGCGTTCTGGAGGAGGCCAGCGAGGGCTTCCAGATCATCCGCGAAGACGAGAACACGGGCGCGGAAGAAACGCTGACTATCGACAAGCTGACCGCGGCTGGCGATACCAGCCCAATCATACGACTGGTCGACACCACCATTTTTACCGCACTGCAGCGGCGAGCTTCCGATATTCACATCGAGACCCGGGACGATTCGGTGGTGATCAAGTTCCGTATCGACGGTGTACTGACGCAGGCCATGCCGCCCATCGGCAAGGAACATCACTCTACTGTCATCTCGCGTATCAAAGTAATGAGCGAGCTCGATATTTCCGAGCGGCGCGTCCCGCAGGATGGTCGTTTTCGGGTGAAATATAACGGGCGCGCCATCGACTTCCGTGTGTCCATCATGCCCTCGATTCACGGCGAAGACGCAGTGCTGCGCGTGCTCGATAAAGAGTCGATGAGCGAAAAATTCCGGTCGTTGACCTTGGAAGTGGTGGGCTTTGACGAAGACGATCTGAAGAAGTTCCGGCGCTATATCAAAGAGCCTTACGGCATGGTGTTGGTCACGGGACCGACGGGCAGCGGCAAGACCACCACGCTGTATGCCGCCGTGAATGAGATCAAGACCGACGAAGACAAGATCATTACCATTGAAGATCCGGTGGAGTATCAGCTTCGCGGGATCACGCAGATTCCGGTCAACGAGAAAAAAGGACTCACGTTCGCCCGCGGCTTGCGATCAATTTTGCGTCATGATCCCGACAAGATCATGGTCGGCGAAATCCGCGACACGGAAACGGCGCAGATCGCCATTCAATCCGCCCTCACCGGCCACTTGGTGTTCACTACGGTCCACGCCAACAATGTGGTCGATGTTATCGGACGTTTCCTGAACATGGGGGTTGAGCCGTATAACTTTGTTTCGGCGCTGAACTGCATTCTGGCGCAGCGGCTGGTCCGACTGATTTGCGAGTCGTGCCGAACCCCAGTGCATTATTCGGCGGACGTGCTCGAAGCCAGCGGACTGGATCCGGTGCAGTGGTCGAAGGTGGAGTTGTATGACGGGCCGGGATGCATTGAGTGCGCAGGAACGGGTTTCCGCGGACGAACCGCGATTCATGAGTTACTGGATTTGAGCGACCGCATCCGCGAAATGATTCTTGCGCGGAAGCCAACCTCGGAGATACGCCGTGCAGCACGGGAGGAAGGCATGCGTTTCTTGCGCGAGTCGGCACTGGACAAGGTGCGGCTCGGCCTAACCACGCTGAAAGAGATCAATAAAGTGACGTTCATCGAGGCGATGCGTTAAGAACAGTGGCCAGTGATCAGCAGCTAGCCACTGGACTCCGGGTTAACTGGTCATTGAGCACTGGCCGCCAGCCACTGTTCCGTTCCTTTCCGGCTATTGCATTTCGCTGGGTCTGGCGTTTGAATTGTAGAAGTGTGGCTTGGGGAGCCTGAATGAGTTCTGCATCGAATCCGGCAAAACCGAAATTAGCGTGTGAGATTGCCGCCGACCGCATACTGGTGGGCCGCCTGTCCGATGACGCGCGCAGTCTGGAAGCCTGCGCAGCCCGGGAACTGGCGCCGGGCAGCGTCATTCCGGATCTGGTGGAAGGCAATCTCCGTCAGCGCGAAGCGGTGACCGAGGCTGTGCAATCGGCACTGAGCAGCGTGGCGGGACGGTCCCATGATGTGATCGCGATCGTTCCCGACGCAGCCGTGCGCGTGGTTCTGCTTGAGTTCGACACGCTGCCGGCTGATGCCGAAGAGGCGGCCGGAGTAGTGCGTTTCCGCATGAAGAAGTCTCTGCCGTTCGATGTGGAGAAAGCGAGAGTTTCGTACCATTCGCAGAAGACAGCGGAGGGTGTTCGCGTGGTGGCCGCTGTGGCGCTGGCCAGTGTAGTGGAAGATTATGAGGCGGCGATTCGCCATGCAGGATTCAGTCCGGGCGTAGTACTGCCCTCGATGCTGGCGGCTTTGGGAGCGGCGGAAGCGCGGCGGCCGACACTCGTGGTGAAAGTGGATGCGCGGACGACGAGTCTCGCGATCTTGAATGTGGACCAGCTTCAGCTATTTCGAACTTTGGAGAATACTCGCGGCGTTACGATCACGGGCGATCAGTTGGCCGAAGAGGTTTACCCGTCCGTCGTATTTTTTCAGGATACGTATCACCTGAATATTGAGAAAATCTTTGTGGCTGGGCTGGCCGACACGAGTAGCGCGGCTCCGGCGCTGCAGGCACAGACTGGCGCCGAGGTGCAGGAGTTGGTGACTTCCTCGCAGCTTGGAGTGAGCACAGGAGGCTCCGTGCCGCGGTGGAGAATGGCCGGAGTGGTAGGGGCGTTGATTTCTTAACTATCGTGATCAGTGGTCAGTGATCAGAATGGTCTGCTGAATACTGACAACTGATTACGAGCCACAAAATTGATTATGCGTCTGAATATCAATCTCGCGAGCCAGCCGTACGAGGATGCACGGCAATTCTGGACACGCTGGGGGACGGCGCTGGTAGGCGCGTCGATCTTGACGCTGGCGCTGCTCGCCCTGACCATTACGGGTTGGTTTTCTGCGCGACGCGATCATGCCAAGATTGCGGAACTAAAAGCGGACATTGCACAGCGCGATCGGGTTCGACAACAGGCAGAAAATTTTCTAAATCTTCCGGAGAATCGAATCACACGGGATCAATCGCAATTCCTGAATCGCTTGATCGAGCGCAAATCTTTTTCCTGGACGCGCGTGCTGGAGGATCTGGAGAAGGTCATGCCTGCACGGGTCCATCTCGTTTCGATCCGTCCTGAAATGGACGATGAAAATCAGCTCACGCTGAAGATGGCAGTGGCGGGCGATTCGCGGGAGAGGGCTCTTGAGCTGGCGCGCCGCATGGAAGAGTCGCGGCGTTTTTCTCAGACTTACATCGAGGGAGAGAGTTCCGGCAGGGCATCTTCTTCGGTGGATCCCATTCAGTTCAACATCCATGCGATCTATGTTCCCGAGACCTTGCCCATCCCAGCCCCCCCGAAGACGGAGATTTCCAAAAGGACGACGCCCTAATGCCAGACTTGAGGCAAACTCGTAAGAATATAAAGATCGCTCTGGCGGTACTGCTGGGTATCGACGTGGTGGCGGTGGCTGTGCTGTTTTCGCCGTTAATAGGATCGACCGAGTCGCGGCGTTTGGAGCTCAATCGATTGTGGATCGAACTGCAGACCAAGACTCGCCAGGTAGAGCCGCTCAAAGACCTGGACAAAAAAGTTGTCACCGCCAACGGGCAGATTACGGAGTTTTACAAGAAGAGATTTCCGACGCAGGATTCGCAGATCGCGACGCAGTTTGGCAAACTTGCTGCAGCCAATGGCGTCACCATTGAGCAAGCCAAGTACAAGCAGGGCGATTCGGAAATTGAGCGACTGCTTCCCGTAGAAGTGGAAGCGGATCTCTCGGGAAGCTATATCTCGCTGGCAAAGTTCATCAATGCGCTGGAACGCGATGACACCCTTTTCGTGATCAACAGCATCACTTTGGCGGGAGAACCGACTGGGCCAATCAAGTTAACGATGAAAGTGGAAACCTATTTGAAGGCGGGGGCGTAGTGAAACTGGGAACGGAAAACAAGAAGACCGTGATCCTGGCGGCAGCGCTGGGCGCGGTAGCCCTGTTAACGCTCGTGTACCAGTTCATGCCCGCGTCATCTACGATCGCTTCCACCGGTCCAGTCGCTGGACCGGTGACTGCGCCGACCAGCATTCTTTCGCGTTCCACAGGGCGCCACGGCGCCGTGACGACATCCGGGAAAAAAGAGAAGCCTGCGCAAAGCCTCGACCCTACACTGCAGTTGGCGCAACTCCAAGCGATCGAGCATATCCAGTATGAAGGCTCGGGAAGAAATATTTTTACTTCGACCGCGGAGCCGGTGACGATACCGACACCGAATGGAAACGGTACAACGGACCACAAACAAGACGCCGATAAGTTCCATTTGCCCGCCGTAGCACCTCCGCCGCCAATCCCATTGAAATTTTTCGGATTCGCCAGCCAACCGGGAGAACCGAAGAGAATTTTTCTCTCCAAGGGCGAGGACGTTTTTATTGCTGGCGAAGGCGATGTCGTTGATCGACGTTACAAGGTCGTTCGAATTTCTCCGGCAGCCGTGGATATTCAAGATGTGGTGGGAAGCGGACCACCACAAAGCATTCCGCTCACCCAAGGGTGAGAAACGAATTGAGTAATTTCATGATTGAGTGATTTTGTAATTCGATGATGTTGAAGACCTTTTCCGCGGCATCTAATTACCTAGCAGTATTTTTGCCAAGTTCATCTTTCTTCCAATGATTGGATTTTCACAAACGCGTTCAGTGCCGCACCCAGCGCACAGCCGGCGAGAAGACGGCTATGTCTTGCTGATGCTGATGTTGATGGTCGCGCTCATGGGCATCATGGTTCTGGTGGTGACCGTGCCAATCAAGTTTGAACTCCGTCGGGAGCGAGAAACGGAGATGATCCACCGGGGCGTGCAGTATTCCCGCGCCATCCGCAATTACTACAAGAAATTCGGGCGTTATCCTACGCGCCTGGAGGATCTCGATAACACTAACAATCTGAGGTATCTGCGGAAGCATTACAAAGATCCACTGACGGGGAAAGATTTCAAACTGCTGCATTACGGCGACCCCGGGTTAGCGCTGACCGGCAGCATCGGTGGTGGCGGAATTGCTGGAGCAATCAATCCGTCGCAGATGAATGCATCGGCTCCTGGCAACGGTTCCGCTTTCGGCTCTTCTTCCACATTTTCAAATTCAAGTTCAAGCTTTGGCAGTTCCGGAGTGAATAGTTCGGGCGTATTTTCGCAATCTTCGGGATTTGGCGGGAACTCAAATAGCGCGTTCGGATCGGGCTCTGGCAATTCCTCAACCTCGAATAATCAAGGGAATTCCGGGAATACTCCGAATACCGCAAGCAATGGAACGGATCCTACGCAGGCATCGACACAAGTGGTTCCGGGTACGGCGCAGGGAGATACGAGTTCGAGTACGCAGGGAGTGTTTGGTGGAGGCCCGATCGTTGGAGTCGCCAGCATCAGCAAGGAACAAACGATTCGCGAATACAATAAGAAGAAAAAGTACAACGAATGGCAGTTCGTGTACGATCCGACGCTTGACCGAGGCGGACTTTTGACCACGCCGTACCAACCAGCACTACAGATCGCGCAAAATCCTTTAGGGCAAAATGGGCAACCCGCGAACGCAAATCAGAATGGCAGTTCATTTGGGCAGCCCTCTGGATTCAGCAACGGTAATTCTGGATTTGGCAATGGCGGTTCGAGCTTCGGGGGTGGAACTACAACGCCGGCGCAGCCTCCATCGAGTACGCCGCAACAGCAATAGTCTCAACTAAGGATCCACGTTCGTTACCAAAGCAAATGGCCTCATCGCGAGATGAGGCCATTTCATTACTACAAAATCAAGAGGACTTAAACGCTGAAAGAAGATCCGCAACCGCACGTGCTCTTCACATTGGGATTCTCAAACTTGAAGCCGGCGCCTTCCAGAGTTTCGACGTAATCGACCATGCAGCCATTCAGATACATGACTGAAGTCGCGTCTACGAAAACTTTCAGACCGTCCATCTCGAACGTTTTGTCCATCATGCCAGCCGCGTTTTCAAACTGCATGGAGTAGGAAAAGCCCGAGCAGCCTCCACCGACAACGCCGACGCGCAAGCCGGCAGGGACGGGATTTTGCTGACCCATAATCTCTTTCACCTTGGCAACCGCACTGGGGGTAAGAGTAATGGGCGCAGTCTTCTTTACTTCAGGAACATTGGTCGTAACTCCAGGGACGGTGGTGGTAGCCATTTATTTCTCCTCGGCTCAAGAATAACTAAATTATAACAGAGGCGCCAGCCAGAACCCGCAGGTTTCAGGACTGGAACCCCAGTCTTATGCATTAGATGCCTGAGGCTCTATGTGGTCACACCTCTTGCGGATAATTCTTGGCCAGAAGGCGACGCAGGGCAGCGTAGAATTCCTACCTACAGGGCTTGCCAAGTGGGTCTATAATTGGCGCGTTAGGGCTCTTCCCAAGGTTCCAACACACCGTGTTGTGGAGTTGGGGAATTGCCAACAGTCTCGCACTTCGTCGAGGTGGCGCTATGACCTGGACCTGGACTCCTTTGCTGGTTGGGCTGGCAACAATATGGGGTGTCTTCACCATCGGCCTGATTCTCCTCCTCATCTACCGCAGCACGCTCACCATGCATGAAGATGAGCAACTGTATCTGGATGACGCGAACTCACACTTACAACAAGAGCAGACTGAACTGCTGGTAAAAGTAAACCGCCTCACCAAGCCGGTTTGGGTGTTCGGCGCTGGTTCCGGCGTGCTCTTGCTGGTACTGCTGGGCATGTTCATTTATCAGGGACTGAACGCCGTGCAGTAGCCGGGCCGTGCCAGTTACCAGGTGAACTGCTACGTGCCGGACGAATGATCTTCGGCCCACTGGGGCGGGACCGCGTCTTGATTTATCGGCGTTGTTCGGAATGTCTGGCCTCACGTCCGCGAGGCTTGGTTCGTTTCGAAGAACGTCCTTCCGCTTTGTATAATCATTCTCGTGCGAAAGTGGCGGAATTGGCAGACGCACCAGACTTAGGATCTGGCGGGTAAAACCGTGGGGGTTCGAGTCCCCCCTTTCGCACCAAAGATTTGGGCCGATGATGATATCGGCCCTTTTTTTCATTGTGCCCAGTTTTGTGCCCACCTCCTGTGTGTACAGTCCCGCCTCTGGAAGCGTTAGAAGCGCGGCCTTCGTGGTTTGCTGGAACGCCCGTTCAATCGCGTCGGCTGTGCGCGCTCACTCCACGTACGAATCTTGCCTGCATTCATTGGTTGGAGATCGTTGAGCGGTTACTCCCTGGGCCGGATGGCACATTGTCATGTGTCTCTCGGCTCACGTCCGTTTCCGTCGCCATTCCGGCTCCTGCTGTGATCATTAACTGGACAACAAGTCCAGAAGTTGGACAAAACCAAGTTCCCTTCCACCTCGGAATCCTCCAGTTGCCTAGCTGTGTCAGTACTTTACGCGCATCACCACGCTGGTTTTGCGCGTGCACTACGCAATGTTGTCAACGAACACCGATGCTGTGCGACTGAGGTCTGCCGGGCCGTCTTGGATTTCATCTCCGACGGAATCGGCAAACCACAATTTGCTCGCCGGAAATCCATTTCTGAGGGTCGACCTTCCGCATGAAAACAATTGTCCGTGCCGTTCTGTGTGCAGCCACGCTTTTCTCCACCCTTTCAGTTTGTGCCGCTCAACAACCCGGCTTGGCGGCGCCGCCATCGGCAACCCCTTCCACTTCAAAGGGAGCCGCCGCCTACGCCAATCTTCCCATGACCTTCGAACGCAATGTAGGTCAGACCGACCCTCAAGTGAAATTTCTGTCTCGGGGCTCTGGCTACGTTATCTTTCTTACTCCCGGTGGAATGGTCTTTTCCGCGCGCTCACAATTTGTTGCGAACACGGGGGCCGTATCGAATTCACAGACCGCTGCCAAGTCGCCAAGTGCAACAGTCGTCCAGTTGAACCTTGTGGGTGCGAATCCCAATCCTAGTGCCGTCGGCGAGGCGCCCCAGGCCGGCAAAGTGAACTACTTCATCGGGCGAGATCGCTCGAAGTGGCAAACCAATGTGAGCACCTATGGAAAAGTTCACTATAAGGATGTCTATCCTGGAATCGACCTGGTGTATTACGGCAACCCATCCCAAATGGAGTATGACTTTGAAATCGCCGCTGGCGCGGACCCCAGTCAGATTCAGTTCGATGTAAAGGGCGCGGACAAAGTGAGCCTGGACTCTACTGGGGACCTCGTGTTGCAGACGAAGCAAGGCGCTTTGTATGTGAAGAGCCCCGTGCTTTACCAGACTTCTAGCGGTATGAAGATCCCTGTGACGGGCGGCTTTTCGATCAAGGGTTCGACGCACGTCGGGTTTTCGCTACAAGGTTACGATCACACTAAGCCTCTCGTGATTGACCCCGTGTTGCTCTATTCGACGTATCTTGGCGGGCTCGCGAGTGATCAGGCAATGGCAATTGCCGCGGATAGTAATGGGAGCGCCTATGTCGCGGGCTGGACCCAATCCACGAATTTCCCCCTGGCTTCGCAGGGGCCGGTTCCGGGCGGCCTCAACGCTTTCATCGCCAAGTTGGATGTCAGCGGGTCCACGCTGTTGTATGCCGACTTTATCGGAGGCAGCAGCGACGATTATGGCCAGGCTCTCGCTATCGACAGCAGCAATAACGCCTACATCACCGGATACACCTGCTCCAACGATTTCCCCACCGTAAACGGTTTTCAGACTTCGATGACCGGATGCTGGGACGGATTCATCTCCAAGATATCGGCGGACGGATCTACCTTGCTCTATTCGACCTATCTCGGCGGATCAAACGGGTCATATCCATCGTCAATCGCGGTGGATAGCTCGAATGACATCTACGTCGCCGGATATACCAACTCAACAGATTTTCCAGTACAGAATGCGTTTCAGCCAACGGTGTCTCCCAACCAGAATAACTACTTCGGCCAATACGGTTTTGTGACGCACCTGACGGCTGACGGCTCCACTTTGGTCTATTCCACCTACCTCGCTGGAAACACCAACGTGGTGCTAAATTGCAATGCTCCCTGCTGGCCATCCCCGTACGGTTACATCCAAGGTATTGCATTGGATGCGAGCAGCAATGCCTACGTCACCGGCTACACGAATACTTACAACTTCCCCACAACGGATGGGGCCTACATGCCCTCGCAGAACACGCCGAACGACGCGCAGATCGGAACTGTCAGCGAGTTCAGCAGTTCTGGAACGCTGCTCTATTCGACCTACTTTGGATCGACCAACGGAGACCCCACGACACCCAGTGCCATCGCCGTGGATAGTTTGGGTTCGGCTTACATAACCGGCACAGCGTACAGCGACGGCTCATTCCCGGTCACTACACCGAATCTTTGCGATCCTGGAGACAACGGTTGGAGTTGCAGCAATGGATTTATTACCAAGTTCAATCCAACAGGCACTGGCCTGGCATACTCGACATTCCTTCCTGTGAACAACTCAGCCAACCCGCAGTCAATTGCTCTGGATGCTCAGAACAACGCTTATATTCTCAGTTCCGTTTACAACGGCGGTATGAGCCTGGTAGCACCGATCGAGGCTTATACCGGCCAAGGCGATTTGTTGTTAACCGAAATCGATCCCACGGGTTCCATTCAAGTATTTAGCACCTACTTGGGGGGCAATGGTTACGACTATCCTGGTGGGATCGCACTCGACCCCTCCGGAAATATGTACGTTGCCGGCTATACAACGTCGAGCGATTTCCCGGTAACTGCGGCGGCGCTGCAAAACACGCTCGGCGGAAACACGGATGCTTTCGTCGCCAAGATTGGAACCGCAACCGCCCCCGGAGCGGCATTTAGCCCTACGTTGGTGCAATTTTCAATTCGTGGGGTCGGTTCGGTCAGCCAGCCGAATACATCCTTGCTGCGCAACATGGGCAGCGCGCCACTGACTATTTCGTCGATCACGACCAGTGGCGACTTCAGCGAGACCAATACTTGTGGGAGCAGCTTAGCTCCGGCAAGCACCTGCACGTTCACAATTACGTTTACCCCGACGGCTCCCGGTCCGCGCTTTGGATCGATCCAGGTTCAAGATGATGCCGCCGGCTCTCCGCACTTCATCAACCTGGTGGGCGATGGATCCACTTCGATCGTGGCCTTATCGAGCACCGCTCTTAGCTTTCCCAGTCTGCAAGTTGGGCAGTCTAGCCCGCAGCAGAGTGTGACGCTGACCAACAATGGCAACGCGACGCTCAACCTCACCATCGCCATTACAGGCGACTACGTTCAGACGAACGATTGCCCGCCGGCGCTCGGAGTGGGCTCCATGTGCACCTTCCGGATCACATTCACACCGACGACGGGCGGCGCTCGCAACGGCGCTCTAACTCTCACGGACAATGCTCCCGACAGTCCGGAATCGGTCACGCTAACCGGAAGCGGGTATGTCACGACTGCAACCATCGCTCCGGCGACATTAACCTTCAACAATCAGTCAGTAGGATCGACCAGTTCGCTCCAAACGGTAGCTATCACCAATACAGGTGGCAACGCAATGACTGTCACCGGAGTCGCGACATCGGGAGACTTTGCGGCAACCACCCAGTGCTCCGCGGTTCCCACGACGCAGTCGTGCCTGATCAATGTAACTTTCACCCCAACCACAGCCGGTAGCCGGAGCGGAACATTGACCATCAGCGACAATGCTCAGGGAAATCCGCACACGGTGGCACTCACCGGGACCGGTGCGGCTTCCAGTGCGAACTTCATTCCGGCGAGCCTCAATTTTGGCTCCCAGACTGTGGGTAGCGTCAGCTCAATACAGCTGATCACATTGACCAACAGTGGCAATGGGCAGATGACGGTTACCGGCGTTCAAGTGACCGGCGACTTCGCACAAACGAATAACTGCAGCACGCTAGCGGCGTACAACGGAACGTGCACCGCGCTTGTCACCTTTACGCCAACTGCTACCGGCAGCCGTACGGGAACAATCACGTTCACCGATTCGGCTCCTAACAGCCCGCAGACGCTGACGTTGAGTGGGGTTGCGGGTGCTCCGGCAAATAGCTTGTCGGCTGCCTCCCTGACCTTCGCCGAACAAACAGTGGGATCATCCAGCGCTTCGCAAGTCGTCACCCTGACAAACGGCGGCAATGCAGCGATGGTGATCTCGGGAGTCAGCGCTACTGGAGACTTCTCGCAGACCAACAATTGTCCTGCGAGCCTGCTTTCAGCAGCGAATTGCACCATCAGCGTCAAATTCACTCCCTCGGCTGGAGGCAGCCGAACAGGATCGCTGATTGTTTCCGACAACTCACTGGCTGGCCCGGCTCTGGTAACACTTTCCGGCAATGGCAGTGACTTCAGCTTGGCCGCTTCCGGTAACGGAACTGCTACTGTAGAACCAGGAGCGAAGGCCACGTATCAGCTGACCTTCGCTTCAACCGGCGGACCCTTTGCCAGCCAGGTAAATCTGGCTTGCAGCGGCGCCCCCGCTCAGACGACCTGCAGCATTTCACCAGCTGCGATAGCGGCGGGCAGCACATCCGTCGCTGTCACAGTCACCGTCTCCCCCACGGCAACTGCTGCCTCCATGTCACAGCCGCACCCACGAAGCAATTACCCGAAGCTGGCTGCCTGGATACTACAGGTGCCCGGCTTCTTGCTATTCGGACTGGTATCGCTTGGAAGCAGGCGTCGCAAGATTATCGGGCGCTTTGCGCTTCCAGCTCTGATGATTGGCCTGGTAGTGTTCTCTATCGGTTGCGGCGGCGGATCCACCACAAAAACAACGCCGACGCCGGCACCGTCAACGATGTCCCCGGGAACTTACACCTTGCTAGTGACCGCCAGTTCCGGTTCCTTAAGCCACAATCTGCCACTGACACTAACGGTGCAGTAAGAACACACGAGAGGGCCAGGCCCCGCCGCTTCGATCGCGGCGTGGTCTGGCCCATTTCTTTTTCACCGTCTCCCACCGATCGTCATCCAGCCGTCAATCGTTTGGAATCCGTTATTCGCAAGTAAATGACATGTGTCGAAAGCTACTTCGTGGATGTGGTATCGCGAGGTGGCCGGTCAGGTATCCAGGAATTTAACTGTGGGGGTTGATCTTCTCGGCCGGAATTCGGTTCAGTTATCGAAACCGGTGTCCCAGAATTAGAGTTGTCACCAACGCGCAACACAGGAAACGGCCGCTTGCTGCCGCCTCAACTGTGTCACTGCATGTGGGATGTCAGACTGCTTAGGATCGGGTGAGCTCGAAATGCTAATGCTGCTCTTACGCCGCTCAGACTTAGATCAATTTGAGAGCATCACTGGAGAGGACGCAAGTAGCCCGGCGGCAAGTTCCAGATCGTGCAGATCTTCACGACTGAAGTCTTGTGTAAAGCGTGGGTCTAAGCCTTTGCGTGAAATTTGCAGAACTCCCAGAACGGTAGAAGCGGGATCGAGGACGGGCACGGACATCAGCTTCTGGATGGGTGCGGGTGGCGCGGCCGTGTCATCCTCAACGCCGACCGGCTTGATGGTTTCGAAGATGCTCGCGTGCTTCACCCGAGCAAAGTTGTTAAAGATTTCTGCTTTCTTGCTAAGAGCGGTGTGAGCCGCAACGGCTTTGCTGGAAATTGGAATCGCACCGGTGGTGCGCAGATGCTCCGGGAAGATGAACTTTAGCAGTCCACCTTCGAGCCTCAGCAGAGCAACTTCGGCGTACTGAACGTGGAAGACTTTCGCCAGAACCATGCTGACATCTAGGGGCGTAACTCCCTCGCTCAAAATCGATCCCAAGGGCAAAAGGTTCTCAGGAAGAATGATCTCTTCGTCATCAATCGCCGCATCTTCAGGCTTGTGAGTCATAGGGTACTCGTAAAGTTATTTAAGAACGTTATTCAGGATTCAGTCTCGCATTTTGAAAGCCAGAGGAGACGTGTAATGACATCCTACAACTCCTTTCATTTCAGCAAAGTAGCTTATGGCCATGACCTTCCGGGGAGACCAAAAAAAGTGCAGTTCGCCAGAAACCGGTAGGCCGACTGACAAATCTTGTCACCGCCAGCGAGGGCGCCAGCGCGATCTGCGAAGGCATGCCGGCTCAGTGGATCCAGCGGCATGCCTTCCCTTTGTGCCTTCAAAGTCATTACACTGCTCTCCTATGAGCGTTCCGCCACAACCGAATATTAAGCTGACGAATTCCCCCGAGTACCGGGAAAACTATGCCAACAGCGTGCAGATGCGAGTGAACGTTTGGGACTTCTTCCTTGTGTTTGGCACCGTGCAACAGCAAAGCGAATCTCAGGTGGAGATACGTAATTTCCAGGGAGTCTATTTAAGCCCTCAACAAGCCAAGGCTTTGCTGGGACTTCTGCAGCAGAATGTCAACGGCTACGAAACTGCGTTCGGTGAAATCAAACTGGACCCGCGGATGAGTCCCGCAGGACAGGTGCATTAGCGGCTTGATCGGAATCGTCCGGCGTTGCAGGAAGCGGAAGCAGGGGGAAATTCTGAACCATAACGAGCCGGACCATAGCGAGAAAACGCGTTGGTCCGGCAGTTACCAAGGTTTGGTGTTTGCGGTCATCCTGGTACTGATTTTTCTGCTCCATCTGCCCTTACTGCGCCTGCCCTATTTCTGGGATGAAGCCGGATACTACGTTCCCGCGGCGCGCGACATTCTGCTTCGCGGAAGTTTCATTCCTCACTCGACCGTTTCGAATGCCCACCCGCCGTTGGTGATGGCCTGGCTTGCCGCGTGGTGGAAAGTGGCCGGCTACGATCCGTTGGTGACGCGGTCCGCCATGCTCTTTCTGGCCGCCTTTTCTCTTCTGGGCCTGTTTCGTTTGGCTGAGCGCATGGCCAACACGCGGGTCGCGATCGCATCCACACTGTGCTGCGCCTTGTATCCGGTGTTCTTCGCCCAGAGCTCGCTGGCCCACGTCGACCTGGCTGCGGCGGGGCTCATTTTTTGGGGACTGTCGGCCTACCTTGAAGAACAATGGATAGTCGCGGCGGCGTGGTTCGCTCTTGCCGCGCTGGCCAAAGAGACGGCGATTCTCGCACCTATGGGGCTCGCGGGTTGGGAAGTAGTCGGAGTAGTAGCGCGCGTGGCTTTACCGAGTTCCCTGTGGCTCGAGGGCAAAAACGGTCGGAATATCGGACTGCGGCTGACGGCGCTCCTGTTTCCCGCCGTACCCCTTGCGCTCTGGTATCTGTACCACTACGAACGCACGGGATATGTTTTCGGAAATCCGGAATTTTTTCGCTACAACATTGCTTCTACGCTGAGTCCACTGCGCTTTTTAGTAGCTGTGGCGATCCGCGTTTGGCAGGCCATTGGTTATCTTCACTTGTGGGTGTTAAGCGGAGCGATGCTGCTCGCGATGTGGTTGCTGGGGCCGGAAAAGGAAGCGGGGGTGGAGCGACCGCGCATCAGCCTTCCCAACCAAATGATCTTCTACGTCGTGATCCTGACCTATGTAGTGACGATGGCGTTGATCGGCGGGGCGGTGCTGGCTCGCTACATGCTTCCCGCAGTACCTCTCGTGATCATTGTTTGCGTTTCCACTCTGTGGCGCAGGTTACGTCTATGGGCCGCGGCGGTTGCTTTGATCTCAGTAGCGTTCGTGGCGGGATGGTTCTGGAATCCGCCTTACGGATTCTCGCCGGAGGATAACCTTGCTTACCGGGACTACATCCTGTTGCATGAAGATGGCGAGCGTTTTCTGGAGGCACGTTATCCAATGGCAGGCGTGTTGACGGCATGGCCGGCGTCTGACGAATTGACGCGGCCATGGCTTGGCTACATCACGCGGCCCATGCGAGTGGTACGCATTGAGGATTTCTCTCTAGATGAAGTAATTTCAGCCGCGGACTTCCGCGCCAACGGCCACGGCGGTAATCATGAACCGAACAACTATGAGGTCGCACTGGTTTTCTCAACCAAATACGAACCGCGCCCCACACTGTGGGATCGCTGGAAGACCTGGACGGAATTGAAGACTCGATTCTTCGGCTTTCATCGCGATCTACCGCCCGGCGCCACCGCGCAGATCCTCGGCGGTCGCCTGGTGTTTTCGGAACGGCGGCAGGGACAATGGATCGCGGTGATCGAAATGGAGCCTCTCCAAGAGACACCGACACCGGCTCATTTCTCGCTGCCTACTTCCCAACCGCGCTTAATATCGCATCGTTAATCGCATAAACTGTGCCATCGCTGCCGATCAGGGTCGGCGTGTAGGCCTCGCCAATGCCCCCAGACAAAGTGATTCTCTCGGAAAGCCTATTGGTTGTCAGGTCCCAGCGGTAGAGTTTTCCGTCTTCACTGTTTACGATTACCGACTTTGTGGAAGGATCCACTGCCGCGCTATTGATGCACCACTCTCTTACGGCTCCCGGAAAATTTTTGAAGTCGGGATCGGGGGTAACACCCAATTTCGTAATGACTTCCTTCATAACCTTCGTCCCCGGAAGCACCGGATCGTTCTCCGTTGCATTGGGATCGAGGATCGCAACCCGATTGTGACCGTCGCCAGTGTTGATGCCGGCGTAGTTGTTGTATTTCGTCATCAGCAGGTAACTAGACTTGCCGTGATAACTCGAAACCAGCGACGCATCAACGATCGACGCGGTGTCATCCCATCCAAAGCTGCCTGGGATTTTTGACTGTGAAAGATCACTATTGAAATGCAGCATCCAACCCCGATCATTGTGACTGGGGAAGGGATTCTCGAGAACTCCGAAGTAAACGTCGCCATCCGGCCCGACCGTGGGAGCCGCACTACTTTCGTCGATCAAGGTGGCGTCTTCGCCGGAGGCCGGGTCGAGCAAAAGAACGTGGTTGAGGACGGTCAGTGTTCTGCTATCGAGTGCAACCAGGTATCCGTTTCCAATGTTCTCATTAGTAACCGCTACGTACAGTACCTTGCCATCGTGAGACAGGGCGGGTGCACAGCTCATCGCAACGTTGGTCATAGTTGAATCGCCACTGATAGCGGCGGCAGATACCCAGGTACCGCTGCCGTCTGGAGCGATGCGGGCCACGCCACTCTGCAAGCCGATTGGCGTCGAACCGAGTGCCAGGAAACCGAAGAAAAGATTTCCCTTCGAGTCTGTAGTAAGGGGAGTGTTGATCTGCACATTTTGCTGATAGATCTGAGGGTCGGCCTGATAGTTCTTTTGCCCGTAGAAGTAAAGATGGTTGAAAGTGCCGGTTGGTGAGTCCGGGTTCGTCCGCACCAATACGCCGCCTGCGATATCAGGAATGAACAACCGGGCACCGAATAGGGTTGGCCCAAGACCAGGAATGAAGAGATCGCTCGGCGCCTGATAACCGGTTGCGCGAGACCACAGTCCTTTGCCAGTCGCGCCATCGTGTGCATCTACCCGAAAACTGTTGGTGCCAGTCTTAACCGGCACAATTACAGTGTTCGCCGCTGTCACAAGCGGGGAGCCGTAATGGATAAATATTTCCCCTTGCGGGGGAGCAAGATCCACCGGAACACGCCAGTGAATTGTGCCGAATGCCTGCGAGGCGGCCGAAGAGACGGCGGAGTGCTGCGAGTCGTGAGCGTGAGTTTGCCAAGTGGTGGCCTGCGCGGCTGAAGTTCGAGGGAACGGTAGGCTGCTTGCGCCGATCATGAGTGCGAGAATGACAGCTTGAGACGGTACCAGCTTCGCCAGATAGCGCATCATTTTTTCTCCCAAAGCAGGGCTTACGGTACCGCTCCGGCGGAAAGATGTTGTCAACAGCATGTAAAAGAAGAATCAACTGCCTCGGAGCCCGCAGGGGATTAAAATTCAGTGCTGCATTAGATGGCAAGAGTGGGTTTTGATCACCAGCCAGACTTCGCGGCCGGCCTCCAGTTGCAAGGCATCGCGAGCGGCAAGAGTCAGGTGAACTTCCATCTCCACGCCACAGTTCACGCGGGCGGCCACCATCATGTCGCGCCGTTCGATGGATACGATTCGGCCTTGAATCACATTGCGAGCGCTGAGACCGACGGGCTTTGAAATCGCCAACAAGATGTCACCCGCGCGAATTCCCACTCGCAGGGATGCGCCATCTTTGGCGCGAATCAGCGGTGTCTCTAACGTGACTGAGTTTTCGCGCTCATTGGCGAGCACGCGGCAAGTCATGGTGCCGCGATCTTCGTGAACTGATTCGATGGTGGCATCGAAGATGTTCTCGAAACCCGCCAACTGCGCCACAGTTTCCTGCAGTGGAGCGCGCAAGACCTCGTGCGGCGAGCCTTGAGCGATTATGCGGCCATCGTCGATGACGATTACGTTTTCGCCAAGCGCCAGCACTTCTTCACGGCTATGCGTTACGTACAGGATGGGAATGGCGCGCTGTTGGTTCCAGCGTCCGGAGATCCTCGATGATTCTCGATTTGGTGGCAACATCGAGCGCGGCGAGTGGCTCGTCGAGCAGGAGGACGCCAGGATCGGTGACCAGGGAACGCGCCAGCGCTGCACGCTGGCGCTCGCCACCGGACACTTCTGCGGGGCGCCGCTGGCTAAGGTGATCGATGCGGAGCTCGTACAGCATCGCTGCTGCCCGCTCGCGGCAGGCGCGAGGCGCGAGATGATTCAGGCCATACTCCGTATTTTGCTGGATCGTGAGATGAGGGAAGAGTGCGAGATCCTGAAAGACATAGCCAACGCGTCGCTTGGCGACGGGGACGTTGATCGCACTGCCGGTATCAAACAGGACGCTTTCGCCGATCGAAATTCGGCCCCCGTCGGGAGTCACAAGACCGGCGACGCAATCGAGAACAGTCGTTTTCCCTGATCCCGAAGGACCGAATAGAATCGTGAAACCCGCAGCGGCGCTGAACCCAACATCAAGAACGAAATTTCGGCCAGTGGATTGAAACGTTTTTCGGACGTTTGCGGTGAGAGCCGAGATTGGGGAATTCGAATCGAGCTCTGAGGACATTAGCTTACTTGACCGCACCCGTCGTCCATAATCCCGAGTTCAACGTCCGCCGGTTCAGACCATACACAACTATCAGCACCCCGAAGGAGAAGATTAAAAGCAGTAAGGCCATGCCATTTGCAGCGGCATAATTCGAGGCTTGGGTCTGGTCATAGATGCTGATGGAGACCGTGCGCGTAACGCCGGGAATGTTGCCTCCAATCATCAGGACAACTCCAAACTCGCCCATGGTGTGAGCGAACGCCAAGGCAATGCCCGATACGATGCCGGCCCTGGACAGCGGAACTACCACGCGAGAGAAAGTGCGGAGCGGCCTGACACCGAGAGTTGCGGACGCCGCGAGAAGCTTGCGGTCGATGGAAGAGAACGAAGCGGCGAAAGGCTGCACGGCGAAAGGAAGGCTGTAGATGATCGAGCCGATAACCAGTCCGGTGAAGCTGAAGGCCAATGGGTGCCCGGTCAAGGACAGCCACCAGCGGCCCAACGGGCTTTGCGAACCGAGTGCGACCAAGAGATAAAATCCCAGCACCGTCGGCGGAAGCACGATGGGCAAGGCGACTGCGGCTTCCACGAAAAACTTCCAGCGCCAGCGCGAGAAGGCGATCCAGTACGCGAGAGGCAGACCTATGCATAAGAGCAAGGCCGACACCAGCACTGCGAGTTCAATCGTGAGCCAGAATGCCTGCCAGTCGATCGACATTGTCAGAAGATCCTCACTTCTCCTCCGGAAGGCTGAAACCGTAACGTTTTAACACGGATGTCGCTTCCGAACTCTTTACATAATTCAAGAAGGCTAAGGCTTCCTGCTTGTGAGGCGAGGACGACAGGATCACGACACCTTGATCGAGCGGCGGATACGCATCTGTGGGGACGACCCAGTATCTTCCTTTGCCTTGCATCGCGGGCGCCACGACATGGGCGAAGGCAACGAATCCGATTTGGGCGTTGCCGGACTCGACAAATTGCGCGGCCTGCGAAATATTTTCGCCGAGCACGAGACGGTCACTGACTTTTTCGTACAGACCATAATGCTTGAGCGCGGCTGCGGCCGCGCGACCGTACGGCGCGTGCTGCGGGTTTCCGATTGCAATTTTCTTAACTGAAGGATCCAGAAGCACATCGATGCCCTTGTGTTCCACGTCCAGCGGCGAATCTTTCGGAACCCAGAGAACAAGCTGCCCAACCGCGTAACGGTAAAGTGTCGCGCCATCCGCGTGACCAGTGGAAATTAACTGACGTGGGTAGTCCATGTCGGCGGAAAAGAACAAGTCAAAGGGTGCGCCGTTCTGAATTTGTTGCGTTAGCGCGCCGGACGCACCGAACGAAAGCTTTACAGATATGCCGGAGCGTTTTTCGTAATTATTGGCGACCTCCTGCAAGGCCGAGCTTAGGTCAGCGGCGGCTGCGACGGTGATCTCACGATCGACGGCACTCGCATTCCGCGGGGAGATAGTAGCGAGCAGAGAACAAATAACCAGACCCAACGATAATAGATGTGTCTTCATTTTCATCCATCTCACTCATGATCCGCAGATTGTACAAGCTTTCGCATAAGCAACGGTACAGACTTTCCCGTAATGGCATCCCGGAATGGGTCTGACTGCAGTTTTATAAGTGTTTGTGATTGACCCTTGGTTTCGATCGCTTCGATACTGGCCGCATCGTTGAGCGATTATGATGCGACTCAGGTTTCGTCGGGTATTGAACTCTTCCCTTCTGGCAACATTTTCCGTTTTATTTTGCGTAATTGGAATCAACCAAATTGCGCTGGCACAAGGCGCGACAAAGTCGGGTCCGGGGCAGAACACCGAGACGGACGCAGATCACGTAGAGCAGCGATCAAAATGGTTCCTGCGAGGACGCGAAGTTCCCGGGAAATCTTCGGCTGAACTAAGGCACCGAGCGTATCAGACCAAGATGCAATCGCGTGCCACGCGGCTGGCATGCGCGTCCAACGCGAAGGAATCGTCGAAGGCGCAGGTTTCATCCGGCGGGTGGATACCGTTAGGACCGGTCCCGCTGGCTTCCGACGGAACTGGCAGCGGTCTGCAGGACTACCACCAGGTGTCGGGACGGTCAACGGCCGTAGCCATTGATCCCGCAGATGGAACCGGCAACACGGTTTTCGTTGGCGGGGCACAGGGTGGCGTGTGGAAGAGCACGAACGCCGCCAGCGTCGCCTTAAGTGTTACGTGGAGCGGATTGACTGACGATCAGGCCACGCTTTCCGTCGGGTCGATTGCGATCGAGCCGGGAAATTCCGATCCAGCGAAAAGCGTGGTTCTGGTCGGGACGGGTGAGGCCGATAGTTCCGCGGACTCCTATTTTGGTCTGGGCATTTTACGGTCCGCCGACGGCGGAAACACCTGGACGTTAATCCCAAGCGCGAACGGGGGCGCATACTCTTTCGCCGGGTTGGGTGGCACGCGAATGGCATTCAGTACCGCCAGCGGGCAAACGAATACTGTGGTCGCAGCCATGGCGGCATCCGCAGAAGGTCAGGTGGATGGCGCTCTGACTGGGAACAGCTATCGTGGACTTTACACGTCCACCGACGCGGGACTGACATGGAGCTACGACGCGCTTTTCTCGGGGGGCGCGGCGGAGGCAACTTCGGCCACATCCGTTGTATACAACGCAACGGCCGGATTGTTCTTCGCGGCGTTGCGGTATCACGGGTTTTACTCGTCTCCGGACGGACTAAATTGGACACGGCTGACAAATCAGCCAGGAGCGTCCGGGACGCTAAGCACGGCCGAGTGTCCCCAGAACTATGTCACCACGTGTCCGATTTACCGAGGCGAGATCACGGTAGTGCCGGGCCGAAACGAGATGTATGTGTGGTTTGTTTCGCTCGACTCCAGCGGAAATCCTATTGATCAAGGGATTTGGCAGAGTGGGAATGGGGGCGCTTCCTGGGCACCGATCAGCGATAGCGGTATCGTGAACTGCGGCGACTTCGACGGCTGCGGGGTGCAGCAAGGGCTCTACAATCTCGCGCTGCTTGCAGTCCCTAATGGTGGGACGGCGACGGACCTATACGCTGGAGCCGTCAACCTTTATAAGTGCTCGATCTCAGCCATCAATCCAGCATGTTCGAACGTGCCTTTTTTGAATCTGACGCACACCTACGGCTGCGATCCCTTTGGGGCGCCGGCACATGTGCATCCGGACCAGCACGCGATGGCCTATGTGATCCCGACATCTTCCGGCGCGGACTTGATGTATTTCGCGAATGACGGCGGAGTTTATCGAACGCTGAACGGATTCACGGGACTTACGACGGGCTCGTGCTCGGAAACGAATCAGTTCGACGATCTCAATCAGAATCTGGGTTCGATGACGCAGTTTGTCAGTTTCTCGCAGCACCCCGCGAACGTCGGCGTGATTCTGGGAGGGACGCAGGACAACGGTTCACCCGCAACCGAGACGGCAACCACAAACCTGGGTTGGGGGAATGTTCTCACCGGTGACGGTGGTTACAACGCCATCGACGCCAACACGGACAACTGGTTTGCATCGAATCCGGATACCGGATCTGGAGGCCTGAATATTCAAGAGTGCTCGTCAGGGATAAGTTGCAATGATTCTCTCTTCGGCGTCGTGATCAGCAGCGCAGACCTTGGCGGAGACGATGGGGCCTTTTATTTTCCTTATATTCTCGATCCGCAATCGACGAGCTCTTTGCTCGTGGGAACCTGCCGAGTCTGGCGAGGGCCGCGAACGGGCGGAGCATTTTCTGCGCTAAGCCTTAACTTCCAAACCTTCGGGACGGGGACGTGCGCCGGCACAGAAGAAAATGTCATTCGCGCGCTGGCGGCGGGCGGAGCAACGGATGAGAACGGGTCACAAGTGATCTATGCGACCACCGACAGCTTGGGACCGAATAGCTTCTCGACGCCCCCTGGCGGCAACATATGGGTAACGACCAACGCCAGTGCAGTCGAAGGGGTGAGTTCAACCTTCAACAATGTCACTTTGAACGGTCCGGGTGGTAGCAGTATCAATCCGAATCAGTTTCCGATCTCAAGCGTTGCAATCGACGCTTCCGACACAACCGGCCATACGGCCTACATCACAGTAATGGGCTTCACGGGCGGACCCGGGCACGTGTGGCTGACCACAAACGCAGGCCACAGTTGGACGGATTTCAGCGGGTCCGGCGCAAGCGCGCTGCCAGACTCGCCCGCGAACGCCGTCGTGGTTGATCCAAGCTCGCACGTGGTTTACGTGGGAACAGACGTCGGCGCCTTCCAGAGTTCTACTGCCAGTGCAGCCTGGATTGAAGTGGGTCCGATTCCAAGTCCGACGTCGGCTGGGTATCTGCCAAATGCAGCGGTGACCGCGCTTGCAATATTCAACGCAGGCGGACAGAAGCTGCTGCGCGCTTCCACTTACGGTCGCGGAGTTTGGCAATACAATCTGCTCGCCGTGCCGGATTTTGCGATTGCGGTCTCGAACACCCCAATCACGATTTTCGCTGGCCAGCCTGCGATATTCAATGGAACGCTGACCTCTCTCAACAATTACAACAATCAGGTGGCCCTGAGTTGCGCCGCGGGAAGTTCAGGTCCTCTTCCATCTCCGTGTGTGGCGAGTCCGGGAACCCTCACGCCGACCCAGGCGGGCGCGTCTTTCTCGGTGGCCGCAGGGCCAACCGGTGTGGCCGATTACAACTTCAATGTGCAGGGTTTGGGCTTCGATCCAAATGGCACGACTCACACGGCGGCGCTCACGTTGCACGTGGTCAACTGGAGCATGACAAACGCCTCGCCTTCCTCAGTGACCGTCCCTCGCGGCGCGACCTCCCCGCCAGTGAGTTTCGAAGTTTCAGCGCAAGGCTCTTTCAATCAGAGCGTGACGCTGAGTTGCAATATCGGACAGATCGTATTCGGGGCGAGCTGCACATTCTCTCCGAGCGCCACGTTTAATTTAACCACCGGCTCACCTGCTAGCGTCACAGCCACTGTAACCATGCCTTATGGCGCGCCGCTCAGCCCGCCAAATCTCACGGTGACGATCCAGGCAAGTACTGCCGGAGCGCCGACTCTTCTAACGTCGACATTCGGGGTAGATGTGATTCCGAATCCGACCTTCGTGCTTTCAGAGGCGACGGCTTTCCCGAACGTGAAAGCCGGCAGCACCGGCTCGACGGGGCCGATTACGATCTCGTCGCAAGATGGGTTTGCTGGCACCGTTGGCTTGCAGTGTTCTAGCTCTTACGGGGCCAGCAGTTGCGCTATAAGCCCGGCTACCGTCAACGTATCGTTACCACCCGCGCCGCCGGCGACAGCGGTTCTTACAATCAACGGAACCAGCTTTTCGGCAGGGGCGTACCAGCTCAGCGTGTTGGGCACATCTTCCTCGCTATCGAATTCTCTGGCAGTGCCCTTCTCGGTTGGGGATTACGCGATCGGTGGCACACAGACGTTTGCGGCAATTGTGGGCACTTCGGCCATGGGGAGTCTGAGCTTTACGTCACTAGATTCTTACTCGGGCCAAATCAGCGTTACCTGCGATGCCAGTACATTGCCCGGGGCGCAATGTACCCTCAGTCCATCCGGCCCTATCACGCTCCGCAGCGGAGCAGTTTCTCCCGTTTCTGTGACGATCAACGTTCCAAGTACTGCTGCGGCCCGCAGTTATACCGTCAATATCAATACCCAAGACGCAACTGGAGAACCAGTTCACAGTTGGACAATGGATCTCAACGTCCAGGATTTTAACTTTGGTCCAGTCACTCCTCCCAGTCAAATCATCGGCGCGGGGCAGACCGCCAGCTACAACTTAACCGTGACGCCGGTGGGCGTGTCCTTTCCCAACGCTATAAACTTTTCCTGTTCGGGCGCACCTGCAAATGCGATTTGTGGCTTCAGTCCGGCCTCTGTTGTTCCTGGATCCGGATCAGCCTCAGTTGGAATGACGATCACGACCACCACGACATCTGCTCCGGGTAAGTACAGCGTGGCAATCATGGGAACATCAGGCTCACTGTCTCATTCGACCTCAGTCGCGCTCAGCATCGGGAATACTTTTCAACTCGCAGTCACCCAGCCTTTTTCTTCAAGCGCTGATGCGGGGTCGCAGCAAACGGCAAAGATATCTTTGACCCCCAACTACAGCGGCTCAGCGAGTGTCACGTGTGACGCGACCGGGCTTCCGGGCACACAATGCACGCTCAGTCCTGCGAACCCTATTCCGATTTCTGGTTCCGCGATCATCCTGACGGCGCTCATCAATATCCCGGCAAACGCCGCACCTGGCACTTACAACGTTATGGTTCACGCGCAGGATGCCGGGGCCGGCGGCACTCCGAGCGGCGCCCTGACGCTGCCGTTTACGGTGATTCAAGACTTCGCTGTCGGGTCGCTTACGCCTCCTACACAGACGATTAATGCGGGACAATCCGCCAGCTACAACCTCAGCGTGTTGCCCGTGGGCGCTTCGTTTTCCAATGCCGTAAATCTGTCTTGCTCCGGTGCACCTGCGGTTTCACTGTGCAGTTTCACTCCGAATCCGGTAACGCCAGGAAATAATTCGGCTGCGGTGGTCATGAGCGTAAGCACCACATCCACTTCCGCCGCTGCAGTCGGCAATCCTCTCGTGTACGCGATGTGGCTGGCCCTGCCTGCGCTCGTACTGTTTCGGAAACGCCCGAAGATGAAGTTTCCAACTCTTATGCTGGGATTACTAATGCTCGCCTTACTGCTTCCCTCCTGCGGTGGCGGGGGGAAAAACGGTGGAGGCGGCGGAGGGCAACAACAGGGCACGCAACCCGGAACTTATACGATCACGGTCACGGGCACATCCGGCTCGCTTAGCCATTCCGCAACTCCTACCGTGACGCTGATTATCAATTAACAAATCGCGTGTACTCGAAGATTAAGATAGGTTCGAGGCTCGACGCCGTCCATGGCTGATACACGCTACAAAGTAATCATCGTAGGCGGAGGGATTGTCGGTCTGGCTGTGGGGTTGGAAATCACACGACGATATCCGCGACTTCGGTTGCTTCTGTTGGAAAAAGAAGGTCAGGTAGGACAACACCAGAGCGGTCACAACAGCGGTGTGATTCACTCTGGCATTTACTACAGGCCAGGATCGCTGAAGGCGAAATTGTGCGTGGCGGGTGCGCAGGCCATGATGGAATTTTGCCGAGAAAACGGCATCCCGCATCAAGTCTGTGGCAAGGTGATTGTGGCTACCGACCCGGAGGAATTCCCGCGACTGGAGGAGTTGCAGCGGCGGGGGGAGGCCAACGGACTGACCGGCTTGCGTTCCATCGGGCCCGAAGAATTGCGCGAGATTGAGCCTCACGCTCGCGGATTGAGGGCAGTCGTGGTGCCCTCGACCGGAATTACGGACTACGCCGCGGTGTGCGACAAGTATGCGGAGATAATTACCTCCCGGGGCGGGAACGTCTGCACTTCGACTGAGGTCTTGAAGATCAGTCGGCAGGCCGATGAAATTACCGTTGAGACGAATCGAGGCGAATACTGTGCGACGTCACTGATCAACTGTGCTGGACTATTTAGCGATCTCATCGCCCGCATGGCGGGAGATGATCCACAGCTGATGATCGTTCCATTTCGCGGCGAATATTACGATCTTGTTCCGTCGCGGGCTTCGTTGGTAAGAACTTTGATTTATCCAGTTCCCGATCCTCGGTTTCCATTCCTTGGCGTGCATTTTACGCGGCGAATCAGCGGCAGAGTCGATGCTGGGCCCAATGCCGTGCTAGCCTTTCGCCGGGAAGGCTACCGGAGGGCGGACTTTAGCCTGCGAGACGTTGGTTCGTCTTTGGCTTTTCCGGGATTCTGGCGAATGGCGGCAAAGAATTGGCGCAGCGGGATAAATGAGTTTCACCGATCGTTTTCCAAAGGAGCGTTTGTCCGCGCCCTGCAGAGGCTCGTACCAGAGGTCCAGGATCGAGATCTGGTTCCGGGAGGATCTGGAGTGCGCGCCCAGGCACTCACGCAACAGGGCAGTTTGGTTGACGATTTTCACTTTGTACCTTCAGGCAGGATTCTGCATGTCCTGAACGTTCCGTCGCCAGCGGCAACTGCCTCGCTGCTAATCGGCCGCGCAATCGTAGAAACGGCGGCAGGCGATTTAGGTCTTCAATAATCTCATGACGCGAAAAAGAGCCGCCTCTTAGTTAGAAGCAGCGCGAGGCGGCACTGGCAGAGTCACTCTATTATTTGACTTGCCGGTTTGCGCGAGCAACTTCGGCCCCGGATTGGCAGATTCATCGCTCCCGGGCGCGGCGCCTATCGATTCGCCGCGACGACGAAAAACGTAGAGAACCACTTCAACGCGGCTGGAAACACCTAGCTTGTCGAATATTCGGAACAGGTAGTTCTTGACAGTATGCTCGGTGAGCCCGAGACAGCTCGCAATTTCACGATTTGACAGACCCTCCGCAACGCAGCGAACAACATCTTGTTCTCGCTTGGAAAGAATTGTTTGTCCACCGGCATCCACCAGTCGCATAGGCTCCGACGTTCGCAAAGCGTCCAGGATGTAACGCAACTCTGCGCTATTCGCCCAGACCTGCCCCTGATGCACGCTATGGATGCACTTCGCCAGGCCCTTTGAAGACTCGGTTCGCGAGAAGATGCCGTGGGCGCCACATCGAAAGGCTTGCACCACCGCCGCGGGATTGGAAGTATCCATCAAAAGGATAATTCGAGTTGCAGGATGATTGGTGGCAATTTGCCGAACGAGATCAAAACCCTGTGTGCCAGACTCTCCAAGGGCCGAACTGATCAGAATGACCTGAGGCCTTTCCTGTGCCACTGCGAGCAGAATCGACTGCTGCTTGGGTTCGATCCCCATCACATCCAAAAGGCTATCTTGCGCTAGAGCCTCCGCCAACAGTTGGCTACTCATGCGAGTACTTTCCGCGGCGAGCACCTTGATTTTGTCAGCTTTTTGGGGTAGAGGAACCGGGGACTGAGCCATTCTGTATCTCCTAAAAGCGGGTTTTTACCGATACATCCTAGCGAGCGTTCAATGGCGCAATTGTTTAGGGGGTTCGAGTACTGGAGATCGCTCCAAGAGGGAGATAGTCCAAGAGAACACGTGAGCACATCGTTAGAGGGACTTTAGACTTTGACCAACCCATAGTAAATAGCACCGAGGTGCTATGAGGGATTTTGATTGCGCAAGGATCGACCTGTGCGCCGATTGAGAGTGAAAACGTATTGCGGAATTTGCGTGCCACGAAACCCAATTGAGAGAACGACACCGTGAGCCTAGAGAAGTGGGAAGTGAACGAGTACTATCGTGACTCGCCAGTAATCTTTAAATGTTACCAAAACGAGGAGGAAATTTGGAGTAGAAGGTCTCTTGACACAGGAGTCAAATTACCGTCATAGTTAGCGAACACAGCTTACGCTGGTCAACCCCCCAGAAAACGAATTTCGCAGCACCCCATCTATTGAGGTTCTTAATCTAAAGGAGCAAGGACATTGGTTCTTACAAAACCGGACTTTGACGTTGCCATTATTGGCGGAGGACCCGCTGGCGGATCCATGGGCGCTTATTTGGCTAAAGCGGGCGTAAACTGTGTTGTTTTCGAGCGGGAGCTATTTCCCCGTCCTCACGTAGGCGAATCGCTGGTTCCTTCCGCCATGAGAGTTTTCCGCGATCTGGATTTCATCGAACAGATGGAAGAAGCCAAGTTTCCTCACAAGTTTGGCGCAGCGTGGACCGCGGAAGATCAGGGCGCTTACGAGATGAACTTCCAGGGTGGATTCAAGGACAAAGATCACGACCAATTGAGCCCGGAATCGCACGTGGAAATTCGCTTCAACGAGCGCCAGCAGGAAGGTGTCGACCGCGAATACACCTACCACGTCGATCGCAGCAAGTTTGACCTGATGTTGCTGCAGCATGCCAATAAGCTAGGCGCGGCGGTTTATGAGGGCGTCAAGGTCAAAGAGGTCGATTTTGGACCGAAAGAGCCAATCGTACGGTTCAACATGGGCTCCAAGGAAATGGGTGTGAGCGCGAAGATGGTGATCGACTGTAGCGGGCGCAACACTTTCTTGGGAAACCAGATGAAGTTGAAGATCAAGGATCCTGTCTTCGATCAATACGCGATTCATACCTGGTTCGACGGGTACGATCGCCGCGCGTTTGCCAAGAAGGATGCGCAACTCGATTTCATCTTCATCCATTTCCTGCCGATTTCGAATACGTGGATTTGGCAGATTCCGATTACCGACTCGGTGACCAGCATCGGTGTGGTCACGCAGAAAAAGAATTTCGCCAAATCGCGCCAGGATCGCGAACAGTTTTTCTGGGAAGCCGTTGGGACGCGCCCGTTGCTCCGCGAAAAACTGAAGCAGGCCGACCAGATGCATTCATTCAAAGATGAGGGCGACTACAGCTACGCGATGAAGCAATTGTGCGGGGACCGCTTCATGCTGGTGGGAGATGCGGGTCGCTTCGTCGATCCGATCTTTTCGACCGGCGTAAGCATTGCGCTGAACAGTTCCCGCTTCGCTCATACGAATGTGTTGCGTTCGTTGGAGAAAAATGATTTCACGCGCGAGAGCTTTTCAGAGTACGAAACCAAGCTCAGACTCGGTACCAAGAACTGGTACGAATTCATCTCTGTCTACTACCGGCTGAATGTGCTCTTCACGTACTTCGTGGGCGATCCCCGCTACCGTCTTGACGTCCTGAAACTACTGCAGGGCGACGTTTACGACGATGCCGCGCCGCCGGTGCTCGAGAAAATGAAGAAAATGGTATCTGAGGTCGAGCAGAACACGAAGCATCCCTGGCACAAACTGTTGGGGGACATGACGGTGGACGCGTTCAAGCAGGCCAGCCAATAAGGGCAATTTAAGAGTTTCAAAAAAAGTTCCCAGGAGGAAGCGTTGGTTATTACAAAACCAGATTTTGATGTTGCTATCATTGGCGGCGGACCGGCTGGATCTTCGATGGCTGCTTACCTGGCGAAGGCCGGGGTGAGTTGTGTGGTTTTCGAGCGGGAAATATTTCCGCGGCCGCACGTTGGCGAATCGCTTGTCCCTTCTTCCACCCGGGTTTTCAAGGACCTGGATTTTCTTCCGAAGATGGAAGAAGCAAAATTTCCTCATAAATACGGCGCAGTGTGGACGACGGACGACAAGAAAACTCCATATGTTCACGATCTTGAGGGCCTGGCCCCGGATTGCAATGTCGACATTCGTTTCGACGAGCGGCAGCAAGCAGGGGTGGACAAGAATCACACGTACCACGTCGATCGCGGCAAGTTCGACCTGATGCTGCTGCAACACGCCAACAAGTTGGGCGCAACCGTGTATGACGGCATTAAAGTCAGTGGAGTGGACTTCGGTCCCAAGGAACCTCTGATTCGGTTCAACATGGGACCGAAAGAAATGAGCGTCAGCGCGAAAATGGTGGTGGACGCGAGCGGCCGCAACACTTTCCTGGGCAATCAAATGAAGTTGAAGATCCAGGATCAGGTGTTTGACCAGTACGCCATCCACTCCTGGTTCGATGGATACGATCGAAAGGTATTCGCCAAGCGCGATACGAACCTCGATTACATCTACATTCACTTCCTACCGATCTCGAACACATGGATCTGGCAGATTCCAATTTCTGACGATGTCACCAGCATCGGGGTGGTAACCCAGAAAAAGAATTTTGCAAAATCCAAAGAAGATCGCGAGAAATTCTTCTGGAACTCTGTAGGCACGCGGCCCATGATCGAAGAGACGTTGCGCAAAGCAAACCGTATTCGTCCATTCAAGGATGAGGGCGACTACAGCTATGCGATGAAACAACTTTGCGGCGATCGCTTCCTGATGGTCGGCGATGCCGGGCGTTTCGTGGACCCGATTTTTTCTACCGGCGTGAGCATTGCCTTGAACAGCTCGCGATTCGCGCACAAAGACATTCTCAGCGCTCTCGAAAAGAACGAGTTTTCGCGAGAAAGTTTCGCGACCTACGAGAACACTCTTCGGCTGGGAACCAAGAACTGGTACGACTTCATTACCGTCTATTACCGGCTCAACGTGTTATTCACCTACTTTATCAACGATCACCGCTACCGCCTGGATGTCCTTAAGCTTTTGCAGGGTGATGTGTATGACGATGCCACGCCGCCGGTGCTGGAGAAGATGCGGAAGATGGTGACCGAAGTCGAGCAAAACGAGAAGCACCCTTGGCATAAACTGTTAGGAGATCTGACCGCCAACGCTTTCACGCAGGCATCGTCCTAGACGAGGGAGTTGGGTCTTGATATAAACGTTGCCGGCTCCCGGCCGCGACGAGTAGATTCAGGCCGAGGGCCCCCTGAATGCAGGGGAGCCCCGGTTTTATATTTTTGGTCCGACTTCCGTTGGTTGGTGAAAGTTTTCGAAACCGGTCTTAAGCAGGCTCCCTCGGACTGGCGAAAGGTCTAATGGCCCATCTCAACAGAAACTTTTTCATTGCATACACTCTGTTGGTGGCTCTCCCGGTTCTAGGGCTAGTGGGAGTTTTAAGAAGTGGACGCAAATTGGTCGCTCCGATTTCCGTGGACGGACTGTGGCAGTTGCAGGTTGATCCGATCCGGATGAGCGCACTGCCCTGCGGCAAGACTCTCGCCGACCCAGAGGCAGCGCTATTGATTTCGCAATCGGGCAGAAATTTTGGTCTAAGTCTCTCCAATGGTCCCAAGTCGAGTGGATCGGGGGTCATTGATGGAAACACACTTAAAGCGTCCATTATTCCTTCATTGGAATGGTCCGCCCAGGCGGGTTGCGGGAGCGATCATGAATTACTGGTGATGGCGACGGTCGATCCGAAATCAGAGCCGCGATCATTGATTGGTATGTTTTCCGTGAATGGTTGTCCTTCCTGCGGTTCCGTCGAATTTCGAGCAGCGCGCCAAGCTCAGCCCTTGAAAAAAGGAACACGTTGAGTCTCGACCTGTTCAAACTCGTTCTCCAACTCACCGTGATCCTCGCGGTGTGCCGAGTCACGGGTAGCCTGTTCCGCAAGTTTGGACAGCCACGAGTGGTGGGTGAGATGTTTGCCGGAATCCTGTTGGGGCCGTCGCTGCTGGGATGGGTCGCGCCCGGCATCTCAGCCTATCTGTTTCCACCGGCGAGCCTTGGTTTTCTGAATGCGTTGGCTCAAATCGGCGTCGTGGTCTTCATGTTCCTGGTGGGCCTGGGAATTAATCCGGCCGAGTTGAAGAAACACGGGCACGCCGCCGTTTTGACGAGCCACGTCAGTATTACTGCTCCGTTTGTTCTCGCTGCGATTCTCGCGCTCTACCTTTACCCTCGACTTTCCGACGACAGCGTCTCTTTTACAAGCTTCGCTCTTTTCATGGGATCGGCGATGAGTGTCACGGCGTTTCCTGTGTTAGCGCGAATCCTGATCGAGCGCGGTTTACTGCAGAGCCGCTTGGGCACAGTGGCCATCGCCTCGGCTGCCGTGGACGATGTTACCGGATGGTGCATCCTGGCCTATATCGTCGCTCTGTCGCGCGTCGCGCACACCGGAACTTCGATCTGGACGACCGTCGGCGGCATTGTTATCTTCGCCTTCATCATGATTTACGGAGTGAAAAACTTTCTTGTGGGAATGGAAGTCTCTTACCAAAAATGGGGTGGGCTTAGCGAAAACCGTCTCGCCGTCATGTTGCTGCTCCTGTTGAGTTCCGCTCTATGCACAGAATGGCTGGGCCTGCATCTTCTATTTGGAGCATTCATGATGGGCGTGATCATGCCCAAAGGCGAGAAATTCGTGAATTACGTCCTGGAGCGGTTCGAAACCATTACCGTGACCTTGCTGTTGCCGCTGTTTTTTGCATTCACCGGTCTGCGCACCAACATCGGGCTGGTGAAGGGCCAGGAGATGTGGATGTACTGCGGATTGATCGTTCTTGTCGCAACGGTGGGCAAGCTGGGTGGCTCGACATTAGCCTCATGGTTAACCGGTATGCCCGTGCGCGAAGCCGCGGGATTGGGAACGCTCATGAATACTCGCGGCCTGATGGAACTGGTGATTCTCGACATCGGCCTGGATATTAAAGTAATCTCCCCGGCACTATTTTCTATGATGGTCGTAATGGCCCTGGTAACCACTTTTATGGCCACTCCACTCTTGAGTTGGTTTTGTCCGGACCGGATCTTGTACGGAAAACCTCTCCCGGTCGCATCCGGAGATGCGGCGCAGCGTGCTCTGACAGCGGGCGCAGAAGGCAGAATTACGGCTTAGGAATCACGCGCGCGGAATTTGATAGACTCGTCCTGCCGGCTATCAGTTCATCCCACACCCAACGAAAATGCCGGCCGTGCAGCTGCTGGCACTTCTTTTATAGCCGACGAACTTTTACGAGGACTCAGACATTGATCGTTTTGGTGGTTGGCGGTGCGGGTTACATTGGAAGCCATGCGGCTAGAGTGTTGAAAAAGCGCGGGCATGAACCCCTTATCTATGACAATCTCTCCACCGGTTTCGCGCAACTGGCGAAAGGTTTTGAATTAATTCATGCCGACCTGGGTGATTCCGACAAGCTTACGTCGGCCTTGCGGCGTGTGGATGCAGTGATGCACTTTGCGGCTCACGCTTACGTGGGGGAGTCAGTCGTCAATCCCCGAAAATATTTTCGCAATAATATGGAACTTGGTCTGGCGTTGTTGAACGCTGGCATCGATTGCGGAGTGAAGAAGTTTATTTTTTCGTCGTCGTGCGCGGTATATGGCGTTCCGCCGCACGTGCCGATAGCAGAAGACACACACCGTTCACCGGTCAATCCCTATGGAGTGAGCAAGCTATTCCTGGAGCGTGCTCTAGAAGCTTACGATATCGCGTACGGCTTACGTTATGTGAGCTTGCGCTATTTCAACGCGGCCGGGGCAGATGAAAGTGGCGAAATCGGCGAGATGCATCAGCCGGAAACTCATTTGATCCCTTTGGCGCTGAAAGCAGCGATCGGTGAGAGTCCGGAGCTGGAGATTTTCGGGGGAGATTATCCCACACCGGATGGAACTTGCCTTCGGGACTACGTGCATGTGAATGATCTGGCCGAGGCGCATGTATCCGCGCTCGAGTACCTGGATCGCGACGCAGGTTCGATTGCAGTTAATCTAGGCACCGGGAAAGGTACGTCGGTGACAGAAATCCTGAATGCGGTCGAGAGAACGACTGGGAAGCGCGTTCCGAGGCGGATTGCTCCGCGGCGTCCGGGGGACCCGCCCGCGTTGGTGGCGGATCCAAGTCGTGCCGGGGCTTTGCTGCGGTGGAAGGCCAAGCGCTCCTTGGACCAAATCGTATCGACAGCGTGGAACTGGATGCAACATAGGCCGCAAGCGTAAATGGCGAGGACCTACTTGAATAGGAAGGCGGGAGACATGGCGATTGATTTATCCGGCAAACGTGTCGCAGTTTTAGGCGCGGGGAAAATGGGTGGAATCCTTCTGAAGGCGCTTCTGGACAAGGGTTTATTGCTGCCGGAACTCGCTTGCGCGACGGTAGCTCACGAAGAGCGCGCCAAAAGCCTGAGTGAAAAATTGGGAATCGCGGTGGGAACGGACAACGTTGCTGCGGTTCGAAATGCGGACATCGTCTTGATCGGCTTGAAGCCACAAATGGTGGAAGAAGTGATCATGCAGGTCCAGCCCGCGGTTTCCAGCGAGCAGCTTTTTATTTCAGTGGCCGCTTCGGTTCCCACTGGCCACATAGAGCGGGCCCTGGGACTTGATGCGCCCGTAATACGAGCAATGCCAAACACTCCGTGTCTTCTGGGAGTGGGCATTACCGCCATTTGTGCCGGCAAACACGCTGGCGCCAAACACATGGAGATGGCAAGCGCATTATTTGCTGTCGGAGGAAGAACGGTTGCGGTCGATGAGAAACACATGGACGCCGTAACTGCCCTTTCAGGAAGCGGTCCAGCCTACATTTACATCATTCTGGAATCGTTGGCGGAAGCGGGAGTAAAAGTTGGGCTGCCCCGCGATGTGGCTACGCTTCTTGCAGCGCAGACTACGCTCGGTGCGGCGACGGTTGTGCTCGAGACGGGTGATCATCCAGCACTATTGAAGGACGCGGTCACTACTCCAGCGGGATGTACGATCGATGGCATCCTGGAGCTGGAAGAAGGCAAGCTGCGAGTGACGCTGATCAAAGCTGTGGTCAAAGCGGCGCAGCGCGCCAAAGAATTGGCTTATCGGTAGCAAAGAGCAAAGACTAAAACGAGAAGCCGAGGATCGCACCTCGGCTTCTCTTTTGTTGCAGAAGGCCAGACTCCACCTAGTGATGATTACTTCGTTAGTGCACCCATAAGCCCGAAAGACGCACCAGCGCACTGATTGCTGTTGAGTCCGAGGGATGGGTCGCACCAGTTCGCGAACGTGAATCCGAAGTAGCTCGAATTCAGGTACATCTCATATGGCACCTGAGCTGCGCCGTTGACGTTGTTGGTACGGTTGGTGGTGTTGGAGACAAACATTCTGCCTACATAGCAGCTACCATCCGACGTGGCGTTGGTGCATTCCGGTGTCAGGTTAAACCAATACTCGCCAGGTCCAATGAGAAGCGGCGTGGGAAGCTGAACCGCCACGGTGTATTCGTTCAAGCCGATGAAGTTACGGCCTGTTGCCGCTACCGCGATGCTCGCGCTGCCCGAAGCGAGGCTGGTGCCGCCGTTACCGTCGGTAACACCGGTACGGACGTCATACGTGGCTGTCAGCGGATCGAAGTTAGCATCCGCCTGGACGTTAAACAGAATTCCGGTGACGTTCGCCGAAACTCCCGTAAGCGTGAAGGAAGCATAAGTGGAGCTGCCAGGAATGAGGAGCGTGTCCTCATCGGAGAGGCCAGCAGCATTGATACTGGAAACGTTGAGGTCGCCACCGTAGAACAAGCATGGATCGCAAAGGGATGGTGGCACCCCGGGAGCGGAAATCTTTTCTGCCGCACTACTGCCCGCGAGATGCTGCGACGGGGCTGGTTTCTGTGCCGCCGACGCCGATAGGGTAAGCGCTACCACGAAGGTTAATGCTAAAAGCGTTGTTTTCACTCGATTCCTCCTGTTCGATTTTTTAGCTGTCTTGTTCAGGATCAACGGTCCGGCGTGACGAACCGCTCTAGCAATGTCCAGATACAACAAATTTAGTTACTTGGTTCCGCGCAATCCAAAGGACATGTAGCCGCATTGGACCGCATTGAATCCCAAGCTCGCGTCACACCAGTTCGCCCAGGTGAAACCGAAGTAAGAGGAGTTCAAGAACATTTCGTGTGCCGGTTGCCAGTTGCCGTGGATATCGTTGGCGCCCTGCGTGGTATTGGAAACAAATTGCCGGAAAACACTGCAGCTACCATCCAGTGGATTGAGACACTGTGGAGTAACGTTGAACCAGTATTCACCAGGCGTCAAAGTGACAGGAGTGGACCACGAAACCGCGACCGTGTACTCGTTGAGGCCGAGGAAGTTGCGGCCGGTGGGCTGCACTACCGCGGTGCCGCTGCCGGAAGCGATACTGGTTCCACCATCGCCTTCGGAAACGCCGGTTCGAACATCGTAAGTCGCCACAAGAGGATCAAAGGCAGCAGAGGCTTGCACGTTGAAAAGAATTCCGTAGACCGAGGCCGTCACGCCGGTCGGAATGTTGACAGCGCCGTAGGTGCTCGATCCGCCAGGGATCAGAAGCGTGTTCTCATCCGACATTCCAGCGGCATTGAAGTCACTGGGATTGAGATCGCCCCCGTAGAAGAGGCACGGGCTACAAAGAGGTGGCGGAACCGAGTTGGGGTTGAATTTGGGCGCCTGAAGCACTGCGGATGAATTTCCCTTCAGGTGTTGTGACGTGGCAGGCTTCTTAGTCGCTGCCACTGCCGTGAGGCTGAGCGCTAACAATAAAGCTACTGCGGAAAGCGTTGTTTTCACTATATTCCTCCTCTGGGTTTTTCTCGCTACCAAGACAACAAGCCGGTTTCCTGGGAAAGAAGCAAAACCGTTCGCGGAGTCTATAACGTGCGAAACTGGGAATGCAATGGAGAAGAAAGTACCTGATAGGCTGAATGGACCGAGGGACAAGGGTTTCAGCGCTATTAAATTCTCGAATCGAAATTCAGAAGGGCTTGGTTCCGGCTGTATTTTCGAAGCAGCGCGTATGGATTCACAGCACTATTTTCCGCAAAGCCGGTCGACAATTTCTTTTTGGCTGGGCAGCAGCGACGATCGAATCGCGGTCGCCGGAAGCCAGCGGGGAGATCCTTCCCATGAATCGTGCAACCCTCCGCTGACTTCAACCTCGAACACGCTAAGCTTGCAGGGGATGTCCGCTGACGTTTGGTACTCGAAAAGCAAGTTTGATTTCTCGACCGTGAGTCCCGTCTCCTCGGATACTTCCCGCCGCATAGCCTCCTCCGAGGATTCCCACGGAGACGCGAGGCCGCCGGGAAAGGAAAAACCTCGACCGTCGTTACGATCCACAATGAGAAGCAGCGGACCGTTTCGGATGATGGCCACCGAAGCGCGCAGGAAGCCGAAGATTGGGATGCGGGAATACAGCGCTACAAACGCACGCGACAGGATCGCGAACGCTGCATGTTGGATGTGCCTGAGGAAAGTCAAGAGCTGTGGTGTTGTCCGATTATAGCGAGAGCATGGAATTATGGTGATTCCGCGGCAGCACGCGTGCTGAGCTTCCTCTGATAACCACGCATTCAGTTGCAGGCGGCGTTGGTTAAGCCGAAGACATCGAGTTCTCCACGAGTATTCGTGGTGTCGCTGGGGTCCATGGATCCGAGATAGACAAATCCGTTCGCAACGGAGGGAGTGACGAATTTGGTGGCATTTCCAGTTTGATCGCGCGTCGGACACTTCGTGCTGTCCCATAGCTCCGGAATTGCATTAGAAACAATGTGCTCCGCGTCGAATGCGTAAAGCACCACGGGCGCAGGAGTGGTGGCCGTGGGCCAGCCGTTCCCTGCCGTTGCCCAAAGAATCGCGGTTCCGCTGGCGGTACCGGACGAAGAAAGAGAGAGGTTGGTGCCGTATTGCAGCTTCACACCAGTCTTATAAACGGCCCCAGTGCAGATTGGAGAGAGGTTACAAAGCTTGGTGCTTCCGACATTGATCTGATATTTGGAGATTGAATCATACATAGCGACGGTAAACATCTGGGAATTCCAGGTCACGGGAGTTGTGTAGTACTGGTGAGTGGACCCCTGAAAATATTCGACGTCCAGATTTCTGCCGACTGCGGGACAAGTAGAGTTCCTGGGAGGTTTGAATCCTCCGGGGTTGGCACGGTTCATGGCGTAGACAACTCCAGGCTTGCTGGTGGCAACGGCGTAGTAGGTGGTGCCGCTATCTGGGATGAGCAGAGCACCGCCAGAGCCAAAATCCTGGTCAGCGGGATTCATGCAGGCCTGCGCGAAGGGTGTGAAGTAGCCACTGGGCACCAGGCTCGTACTCAGTTTCACGAAGCTATCCCCGTAGTCGAAACCGCCGGTATTCGCATTAAAATTTCCGTCGCCGGTAATCAGATAGATGTAAGTGCTGCCGCTCGGGGAATCGAGGCCGGCAGCCAGACCTGCGCCGCTCGCCCAAACTCCGCCGCCTTCGCCGTTCGGCGTGCTGTTCCAAACATAGGGTGTCGCGGCAAGATTTTGCGCATCATATCCGAAGACCCAACCAGACGGAACGTTCACCCCTGGCGCTCCACTACCACCGATCGACGAGAGACCAACGTAAACGCCGCTGTCCCCGTTCTCCATGACCCCGGGCAGCAGTAGCAATCCCGGCCGTTGATTGTGGTTGTAAGCTTCGAAAGCTGTGTTTCCAGACTTTCCCGCAATTGCGACCGGTCCGGCAAATTTCTCCGCAAAAGTATTGAGATCTAATGCATGTAAGCGGTCCGTGAAACAAGTGGCTGGCTTCTTGGGCTGGGTTGCGCAATTTCCCGACGTCGCTTCACTTTCGCTCACCACATAAATCGTGTTCGTGGTGTTGTCGATCACGGGGGTTCCCAGAATTCCCAACACCGGACTCATCATGTGGCACTGCCCCCCGCCCACGTCCGTACACTGCGCGGCTTCTTCGTTTTTGCGCAGCAACGAAACTTGGTGGATGATCTGACAAGTAGATCCGTCCACCGAATAGACACTGTCGTTCATCGTAACCACGTAGACTGTGTTCTTTCCTCCCGCAGAAACAATTAATGGCTGGCCAAAGACCTGACCATCGAAAACCGCAGAGCAAATCTTGCCGAACTGCTGCTGATTTACGTTGGCCTGATTCAGAATGGTCTCGGCCGAGTTCAGACCGTCGCGCCAATTGTCGTTATGCCAGGTAAGGACGTTGGCCTGACCGCTCAACAGCAAGGTCGAGCCAGCGACAAATACAAGAACAAACAGGCACCGATGTAGCGCTTTCATCTTCTTCTCCTGTAATGGCGGCACCACGCCCCGTCTCATCCAGCAGTCGCTGGTTATGAAATTGCAACCAGGGCAAAGGGAGGGTCGTACTTCGTTTCTAGCACCAGAATTCCGCAGCCTGTTGAACAAGCTGTAAATTCTTGACTACGATGAGCAACTTTCAGAGTTCGCATTAGTCACACGGAGCGGTGGTCAAGCCGAGCACGTCCAGCTCTCCGCGGGTGTTGGTTGAGTCCGTTCGATCCATCGAGCCAAGATAAACCGATCCGTTGGCAATTGTCGGCAATACGAATTTGGTAGCGTTTCCCAGAGTATCCCGCGTCGGGCATTTCGTGCTGTCCCACAATTCCGGGACGGCCTTGGCAACGCTATGTTCAGCGTCAAAGGCGTATAAAACAGCAGGAGCCAGCGGGTTGTTTGGCCAGCCATTTCCGCTTGCCGCCCAAACGATCGCCGTACCGGTTGTAGTGCCGGAAGACGAAATTGACAAATTGGTTCCGTACTGGAACGTAACCGTACTCTTCAACACGCTCGAAGTGCAGATGGGAAAGTGGATGCACTTGGCTGGAGCACCATCGACGTCAATGGAGTATTTGGCTAACGGTTCATACATGGGTATGAAATAAAGCTGTGAGTTCCAGGATACAGGGGTGGTGTAGAAGTGGTGAGGCGAACCCTGGAAAGATTCGACGTTCGAATTTGTTCCCGTCGCTGGACAGGTGGAGTTCGTCGGCGCAGAGTAGCCGCCCAAATTTGCGCGGTTAACTGCGTAGATAGCGCCTGTCTTACTCGGGGCTACGGCGTAGTAGGTGGAACCGGCGTCAGGAATAAGCATTACCCCACTCGAGCCAAAGTCCAAGTCTCCAAAATTCATGCATGCTTGCGCGAACGGCGTGAAATAGGAACTCGGAACCAAGCCCGGGGTGAGCTTCACAAAACTATCTCCGTAGTCCGAACCGCCGGTATTGGCCGTGAAGTCGCCATCACCCGTGACTAAATATATGTAGTTCCCGCCAGCCGGAGAATCGAGACCCGCCGCCAATCCCGCGCCGCTCGCCCAAATACCGCCGCCTTCACCGCTCGGCGTGCTATTCCAAATGTAAGCCGGGGCGGCCAAGTTTTTCGCATCGTAACCAAAAACCCACCCCGACGGAATGTTTACACCTGGGCTTCCGGTCCCATCCATCTCGGAAAAGCCAACGTAGATTCCACTGTCTCCGCTGGGCATGACGGCGCTCACCTCCAGCAACCCGGTTCGTTGTATGTGGTTACTGGAAGTGAAGGTAGATGTCTGATACCCGCCGGCGATTGTCACGGGCCCGCCGAATTTCTCCGCAAAAGTGGTCAGATCCAAAGCGTGCAGGCGATGAATGAAACAAGACGAGGGCTTGCGCTTGACAATGGTGCCGCAACTCCCAGTCGTCAATTCACTTTCGCTGACGAGATAAATCGCGTTGAGGCTCAGATCGATCACCGGTGTTCCCAAAATGCCGACGATCGGACTGATGGTTTGACACTTTTGACCGCCGACGTCAGTGCAACGTACGGCTTCCTCGCCCGACTGGAGCAGCGAAACGCTGAGAATCTGGCTGCAATTCGCCCCGTTTAGCGCGTAAACGCTGTCATTCTGAGTGACCGCATAAACTGTGTTTAATCCCACAGTGGAAACGACCAAGGGTTGAGCAAAAATCTGGCCGTCGAGAATCGCTGAACATACCTTGCCGAACTGGTTGGCATTGACATTGGTTTGATTCAGGACTGTTTCGCTCGAGTTCAGGCCATCTCTCCAATTATCATTGTGCCACGTGAGCACATTGGTTTGAGCGCTCGCACCTATAGAGCCGAAAGAAACGGACGCAACAAGAAATAGAATCCGGTGACGCTTCATTTTTCCTCCTCCGAATCGAGAAGGAATTGGCACATCGAACGACATAACCTCAAGCCGCGACAACGTGATTCGCCACATAGTCGGAAGCGAATCCCCGGAACTTCAAAACGTTACTGCCACTGCTGCCTTCAGCAGGCATTGGCAACGACGGCAAAACTTGTCAGTTGCAAACGGCGGTGGTCAAGCCAAACACGTCCAATTCTCCTCGCGTATTCGTGGTATCAGTTCGATCCATGGTCCCCAGATACACAAACCCGTTGGCAATTGTCGGCAAGACAAACTTTGTAGAATTTCCTGTCTGGTCGCGAGTAGGACATTTCGTGTTATCCCACAATTCCGGCATTTGCTTCGAGACAGAGTGCTCGGCATCAAAGGCATACAACACGACGGGACCAGGCGTGGCTGCCGTCGGCCATCCGTTACCCTTCGCGGCCCAAGCGATCGCGGTACCTGTCGTGGTTCCCGAGGCAGAGAGCGAAAGATTCGTTCCGTAATTAAATACGACAGAACTCTTGACTATATTGCCGGTGCAAATCGGCTTAAACAGGCATATCGATTTGGCTCCGACGTTGAGCGGATACTTGGTGATCGCGCTCGACATGGGGATGTAATAGAGGAACGAGTTCCAGGAGACCGGAGTTGTGTAGTAGGCGTGCAGGGATCCCTGAAAATACTGCGCATTTGCGTTGGTTCCGGTCGCGGGACACGTGGAGTTCGTGGGAGCGGTATATCCTCCGGGATTGGCGCGATTCATCGCGTAGACGACACCCTGCTTGCTTGCGGCAATCGCGTAGTAGGTAGAACCCGTGTCGGGAATCAGCATGACACCACTGGAACCGAAATCCTGGTCCAAAGGGTTCATGCAGGCTTGCGCAAAGGGTGTGAAATACGAACTTGGCGAAAGGGCGGGAGTCAATTTAACGAAGCTGTCGCCGTAATCGGAACCGCCAGTGTTCGCGGTGAAATCGCCGTCGCCGGTGACCAGATAAATGTAAGTAGAGCCGGTGGGTGCATCATAGCCTGCGGCCAATCCTGCGCCGCTGGCCCACACACCGCCGCCCTCCCCGCTTGGCGTAGTGTTCCACACGTAAGGAGTTGCCGTGAGGTTTTGAGCATCGTAACCGAAAACCCAACCATGAGGAATACTCACACCCGGCACTCCAACTCCATCAATCTCTGAAAAAGCAATGTAGACACCGTTATCGCCATTCGGCATGACTCCGGTCAACTCCAGAAGCCCAGGCCTTTGAATGTCTAGGTTGGAGGAGAAGGTAATTCCCTGGGAAATGCCGGCAATAGCAGCGGGACCGTTGAACTTTTCAGCAAGCGTCGTGAGATCCAGAGCGTGCAACCGATGGATAAAGCAAGAGCTCGGCTTTCGCTTCTGCGGCATGCAGGTTCCGGTGGTCAATTCACTTTCGCTTACCAGATAGATCGTGTTCGTGCCCAAATCAATCACCGGCGTTCCGAGCACGCCAATGATGGGGCTTATAGTGTGACACTTTGCCCCACCAACATCCGTGCATTGCACAGCCTCTTCGCCGGACTGAAGTAGCGACACATTGGCGATAACGCTGCAGTTTCCGCCATTGACGGCATAAACGCTGTCGTTCTCCGTTGCCACATAAACGGTGTTCTGACCACCGCTGGAAACAACCAGCGGTTGACCAAAAACCTGGCCGTCGAGCACTGCCGAGCACAGCTTTCCAAACTGAGCGGCGTTGACATTGGATTGGGTGAGAATGGTTTCTGTAGAATTTAGACCATCTCGCCAATTGTCGTTGTGCCAGGTGAGCACGTTGGTCTGCGCGATGCTGATGGGCGCCGCGCAAGCAATGAACACAAAGCTTGCTACTACGTATCGCTGAATCGACTTCATTGGGCCTTCTTTGAGTTGCGGGGCTACTCGCGAATGGACTCGGACTTCTGGGGGAAGGAAAACGTCTCGTTATTCTGGCGGCGTCACATCCGTTTGTCAAGCGGGTAATTCCCACCCTTTTAGACAGTGAAAGAAGTTGCATAGCGATTTCTGGTGGAGTCGCAAGTTCTTTCATCTTGACAGTGCTTCGTCTCACGGGCAGACTAGAGCGACATTAGGGTTCGTTTCTCCTGAAATTCCCCCGAATACGGCTTTTCAAGGGCAGGTTCATTCGAAGGCACCCGCGACAGTTGCGCAGCCTTCCACTTGCCGAGACCGCGGTGAACGAGCAGAAAACTCGACGTAACTGCCCACCGTATGAACTTACCGAATGCCGAAAGGGACTGATATGGTGTCTTGCTCTAAATACTCCTTTGCGTTGAGCTGTATCGTGATTGGGATTATCTCGGCTATTCCAGTCGTTGCGCAGAACTGCGTCGCCGTGACACCCGCAAATATGGTGATCAATTTCCCGACAAAAGCGGTGGGCACGCAGAGCCTGGTGCAGGATGTAGTCATCAGCAACATTTGCACGACGACCATCAACATCAGCAGTTTCAGTTTTGGTCCGTCCTCGGGGTTTAAGTTGCTCGCGGGGTGGGCGCCCTTTCAGATTCCGAAGGGCCAGAAGATGACGTACGAGGTGGTTTTTGCACCTCAGGCGGCGCAAACTTATAACGGCAATTTCACTGTCACCGTCGGTGGTTATAGCCCATTCGTAGTCGCTTTAAACGGAACGGCAACCTTGCCGGGCGCAGTCGCCAGCCTGAGCGCCTCTTCCCTTTCCTTTGATAACGTGCCTTTGGGAACCACTGCGGCGCCGCAGAACGTTGTTCTGAAGAACAGCGGTACTAAGGGGACGACCATCGTCAACATTTACGCCGACCCTCCTTTTGCGGTGTCGGGCTTCACCGTGAACCAGGTGATCAAAGCTGGAGCTTCGATCACACTCCCAGTGACCTTCTCACCCTCCTCTGTAGGATCTTTTAACGGAACGCTTGTGGTCACGACGAATAATTTACCGCCGATAGGAACCACCCTTTACGGAACGTCGTTGGCACCAGCATCGCTGGCGATCACGAGTTTCCCGACGCTTCCAGTCGGAACACAGAAAGCTGCCTACTCGGCTCCGCTTCAATCCATCAACGGAGTGGGCACAGTTACCTGGAGCCTCGCGTCTGGCTCGACCCTTCCTTCAGGATTGAGCTTGTCAAGCAGCGGCACTATTGGCGGTACCTTGGCGTCAACAGTCGCCGTTGGAAACTATCCCTTCAGCGTGACGGCGACGGACTCGAGCTCCAACACTGCCACGGTGCAAATGACATTGCCGGTTGCGGCGCCGACCGGTTCCGATTGCAACAACATTCAGTGGGATGTGACAGGCACCACCACTCCGCTCGTTCCTCTCACGGATTTGGGCACCGGAACATACTTCGGAACCGAAGGTGGTCTCTACCTTAACGGCAGTAACGTAATGCCCTCGAGCCATGATGCGGATGGAGTGGCGTTTGCTCAATCCATCCAGCCGCTGGACAGCAATGGCAATCCCAGTCCGAATGGTAAATACGCGCTCCTCTCGATCGGCATGTCGATCGCATACGACAACTTCCAGACATTTACCATCGATGCGACTGCCGATCCTGCGGTAAACCACGAATACCTGGTATTCGTTCCGGGGGCGCAGCCTCGCGTTGGCGCGGTGGATTGGGCTTACGTCAACCATCCCGCGTGGACTGACATTTTCGATTATTTCCTGCCGCAGAGTGGAGTTACTGCCCCACAGGTTCAAGTAGCGTGGGTAGAAGCAGTAGATAGTCAACCGTCGGGCTCGTTCCCGAAAGACATGGCCTTGCTTCAGTCTCACCTAGAAAGCACGGCACAGAACCTTCATACGCTGTTTCCCAACATCAAGATGGTGTTCTTTAACGCGCGTGAATATTCTGGGTACTCGAACGGCTTACCGGGCTCTGGATCGAACGATCCCGAACCCTACGCTTATGAATCAGCGTTCGCCGTCAGAGGAATGATCCAAGACCAGATTAACGGTGTTGCCGCAATGAATTACAATCCCGCGGCTGGTCCGGTCAAGGCTCCTTGGGTAGCGTGGGGCCCTTACACATGGGCAAACGGAATGATTCCCCGCAGCGACGGGCTGGTATGGCCTTGCCAGAACTTTGAAAAAGATGGCACACACACGTCACAGCCCGGCGGCGGAACCGAGAAGGTGTCAAATATGCTCATGAACTTCATGAAGACAAATGACGCGACTGCACCGTGGTTCCTGGCGACCGGATCCAAATAAGCGCGACAACCGTAAGAATAACCTTCGGAGAACAGCATGCTGATTCGCCTCTCGATGTTGCGGAACGCCATCGTATCCGCAGCGCTTCTTTCCGCTCTGGCCCCGGCCGCGATGGCGCAGGGGTTCGCTGGCACTTTCACGCAACACAACGACCTTGCACGCACCGGCCAGAACTTGAATGAGACCACGCTGACCACGGCTAACGTAAGGGCAACGACCTTCGGAAAGCTGTTCTCTTATCCAGTCGACAACCAAGTTTACGGGCAGCCCCTGTACGTGCCCAACGTCTCGATTCCGAATCAGGGCACGCATAACGTTCTTTATGTGGTCACGGAAGGCGACAGTGTGTTCGCTTTCGATGCGGACGGACTTAGTCCGACGGTCCTATGGTCCGTGAATTTTACGAACCCAGCCAACGGCATCAATGTCATTTCGTGCGTGGTCAGCGGACTGCAGTGCAGTGTGTATCCGAACACGGGTATCACCGGCACGCCGGTAATTGATCCCGCTACCAATCTGATGTACGTACTGGTCCGAACCGCCGAGACAACGGGCGGAGTAACGAGCTATCTGCAACGGCTGCATGCTCTGGACATCACAACCGGTGCGGAGATGCTGGGCGGACCGGTAGTGATAGGCGGCTCCGTCAAGGGCACTGGAGTGGGAAGCGCTCACGGCGTGCTCACTTTCAACACGCTGCATGAGAATCACAGGCCCGGACTCGTTTTAGCCAATAACACGATTTATATCGCCTACGCGGGCAGCGCGCACGGCTGGATACTGGCGTACGACGCGCAAACCCTGGTGCAGGTTGGAATTTTCTGCACCACTCCAAACGGCACGCTGGGCGGCGTCTGGGCGACCGGAAACGGTCTTGCAGTAGATGCGAGTGGAAACGTTTACGCCGCCACCGGAGACGGAACTTTTGACGCCAACACTGGCGGCCCGGACTATGCGGACAGTCTCATCAAACTGAGTCCGACATTGCAGGTGCTGGATTATTTCACTCCGAAAGATCAAGCCTGCCGCGCGCCTATCACAGTTGATCTGGATCTGGGATCCGGCGGACCTATGATTCTTCCGACACAGGGCGGTACTTACCCGAATGAGATTATTGAGGCCGGGAAAGGCGGAGCGCCTTGCGATCAATTTCCCGACGGCAATTGGGCCGTTCCGATCTATCTAGTCAATCGCGACAGCATGGGCGGGTACAATCCGAATGAAGATACGGATATCCAGACGATCGAGGGAACTGCGCATGGCTACTGGAGCAACCCTGCTTACTGGCAGGGACCAGCCTCGGCATATATTTATTATTCGGGAATCAAGAGCGAAGGCAACGGCGGCGGGGATTATCTGAAGCAATACACCGTAACGAATGGTGTGGTTTCGGCTGCTCCCACGGCGCAAACATCGAATGTATTTCCGATCGGCAGTACCCCATCGGTTTCGTCAAACGGTAAACAGAACGGAATTGTTTGGTCTATGGAGCGCAAGGATCTGCTCTCCGGTTCTCCGGGAAACCAACCCGCAGTGCTCTATGCCTACTTAGCGACGAACGTCGGAAAAATGCTCTACAACAGTTCGCAAACCAAGCAGAATAACCAAATCCGCGATCAGATGGGTTGCGGAAATAAGTTCCAGACTCCCACAGTTGCCAACGGCAAAGTTTATGTGGGAACCGAGAATGAAATCGACGTTTTCGGATTGCTGGCAGATAAGCCAGCCGCACCTTTACCGGCCGTCTCCACTCCTTGTTTTACTTTTGCGGGCCAAGCCGTAGGAACAACCAGCCCAGTTCAATCCACCGTGGTGACCAATTTCGGTCCGGGAGCGTTGACCATCAGCGGAGTTTCGATTCAGGGCATCAATCCTGGTGAATTTGCGCAAACCAACACTTGCGGCTCATCTTTGGCGGTGGGCGCCAGTTGCAAGATCAGTATCACGTTTACGCCCACGGTTAAAAGCGTTCCGCAACAGGCCTACGTGCAGGTTAGCGACAACGCCGTGGGTGGCGCGCTCACGCTACAGGTTATAGGCACGGGGAAGTGAAAAGTTCCGCTGGGAACTCAAAACGAGTAGTGCAGAGATTAGCAGCGGCGAATTTCAGAGCCCCCGTTATCCTTGCACGGCATGCTCCCTCCCGGATCCTGCTGCTGGCGGGCATCTTCCTGATTGCTCTTCCCTGCTGGCCACAGAAGGCTGCAAAGAAATTTCGAGACTCGATCACCTTGGTCGATGTCACCTCGAGGATGCATCTGCGCGTACCTCAGGTTGGCCAACCTCCCACGCCAGAGACTTTCCTTAAGCCTATCAACTCAGGTGAATATTCCCTTGATTTCGCCCGCCGCGTTCTAATTCCCGCGATTGGTGGTTCGGTTGTTGCTGCAGATGTCGATGCAAGCGGTTATTGCGACTTGTACGTGATTGTTCCTGGTGGCTCAAACCATTACTTCCGAAATTTGAAAAACGGAACGTTTGCTGAAAACACAAGCAAAGCGGGGCTGGCAGGCACCGGCAATGATCTCTCCGCGACGTTTGGCGACTATGATCACTCCGGGCACGTGAGTTTTTTCGTGGCCGGCTTGGGCGGAGTAACGGTCTATCACAGCAACGGAGATGGAACCTTCACTAATGTGACGGAGAAAACCGGCATCAAGATCGAGCCAGGAGAACTCGCCACTTCGGCCTTGCTCTTCGATGCGGAGGGCAATGGAAATCCCGATCTTCTGCTAACTATCTACACCGACTTGAGCAAACCGCCGGTAAAGCCTTCCTTTATTTTTCCGAACGATTTCCCGAGCGCGACGAGCCGTCTCTACCACAATCAGGGCGATGGAACATTTCGAGAAATAACCTCGGCGGCTGGTCTCGAGGAAAACCCTGGGCGCACGCACAAGGCACTTGCTGCGGACTTTGGGCACAGCGGCCACACCGATCTGTTGCTGCTGCGCGACAATAAGCCACCTGTGCTTTTTAAAAACAAAGGACAGAGCGTGTTTGAAGATCGCACCTGGCAGGCGGGTGGAGAGAACTGGAAGTACGCTTATGTGGACGGCCAGCTCTCGGATTTTGATCACGACGGCAAGCTGGATCTAGCGCTGTGGTCGACGATCGGGAACGAAGTGCTCATGAATCAAGGGGACGGGAAATTCGAACAGTCAAAGACTTTCCCGATCGTATTCGCCGCCAACCGTGCTTTTGGTTTTCATGGCGCGACCGCCGATCTCACTGGCGACGGTTATGATGACCTTCTCATGGTGGATAACAACGGTGGATGGCACTTCATCGCGAACCATCACGGCGAGTTCGCTCTGGGCGACGTCAAATTGCCAGCGACGAAAAGTGGGAAACCGGCGATTTCCCCATTGTCGAGCCTTACGCCGGTTCGCCTTGATAAATCAGAAAAGATCACCCTGATCGGAATTCAAACCGACGGTCGAATCATCGCACTCGAAGCTCACCACGAACCCGCACGACCTAAGTCGGGATCTCATTCTTCTCACAACTGATCTGAAGATCAGGTTCTGCCCTCCGACAATTGAGCAGCTCGTTTCAAATAAATAATCCGTCTCGCGTTCACCGCTCACGAGACGGATATGGAAACCTGTTTCTAACTTCTCGCCTTGTCCTACTGCGCCAGGAACCAGGGCGCAGTCGCATCGTTGGTCTTCAGGAAGTTCAAGAGCATATTGGCATCCTGCTCAGAGCCGCCTGTCTTCGACGAGGGGTGTTGCCCATCGCTCTCGAAGTAATAGCAAGGCCAAACCAACCCATCACTGCGGGCGAGCAGGCCGTTCCCCCAGATATATGGACCCCAAGCAACCCACGGCGCCACCACTGGACCATTCGCGGCGTTGTAGTTCATCGCCGGGACACCATTGAGTTGATCCTGAATCATTCCCCGGACGGCGAACGCAGATTCGTACGCAAACGGTTCTTTGTCACCACCGTGAGGTAACCCGTTCTCGTAAGCGCCATATTCTCTGCTGGTAAAGAATGCCAACTTGAGGTTCGGGAATTCCGTATGCAGAAGCTGCGCAGCGGTCTCGAACTCGGATTGAAGAGTGGCCATGTCTCCCGGGAAAGCGCCATGCGGATTCGCATCTACGGATTCGATCCAAGCCGCTTGTACCTGCTGCGGAGTAACTCCCGACTGCGGCAGGAAATATTGGAACGTTTCCGTCCATGCTGGACTGTTGATATTCGCCCAGTCGACGGCCCCAAGGCGCGGCTGCGCCGCCGGAACGAAAACCACGCTCTTGTTGACCGAAGGATCAGCGCCGGCGTCCGTCATGAATTTAAGGAACGTATCAAATGTCACAGACATGCCCATCGACATTAGACCGATCTTGCCGTTGGGATCGGGGTTTCCGTTGGCATCCAAAGGCTGGATCGACTGAGCAAATGCGACGCCATCGGCATCGTGGCTGGAAGGCATTACGTTGCTGCCGTTTAAATAAAGACCGCCTTCCGCACCCTGATAAGTACCAGTCCCAAGATCGGTAAGGGGGACCATGGGAGTGGTGGTTTTGGTTATATCCCACTCGATATTGTTGCAATTGGCTCCCGTGGGTTTTTGAACCGGAAGAGTGAACTGCACCGTCGCCGTATTGGAGCTCGAGTCTGTGGCCGTCACGCTAAAAGGGTAATTTCCGACCGGCAAGGAAGAGCTCAAAGTGCCCGTTATGCCCCCCGAACTAGATAAGCTCAAACCCGAAGGCAAGGTCGAACCAGATGTAACGCTGTATGTAACCGTGCCCACTCCGTTGGTTGACTGCAGCGCAACCAGATATGCGGCTCCTTGGGTGACAACCGGCAGTGTCGGAAAATTTGTGATGGCCAACTTAGTAGGCTCGATGCCGGTACCGTAGAGAGCCACGCCGGTGGACGGGATGTTATTCGTCGTCACCACCAACGTTCCATTGAATGATCCCGTAAACGATGGCGCAAAAGTCACCGGAAGTGTGATCGACCCTCCCGCCTTCAGATTCTCATTCGGCGTCCAACCGGAAACCGAAAATGGCGGGTCTGTGTATACGTTGGTAATAGTCACGCCTTTGGTGCCGGTGTTCTTCAACGTGACCCTCTGAGGCGCGCTCGTCGTTCCCAGAGGAACGTTACTGAAAGTCAGCGAGGAGGTATTCCAGGTGGGGGTCGCGTCCGCAAGAAAACCCGTTCCACTCATCGTGACCACGATCGGGGCATACCCTTGAACATTTACGGTTGCGGTGCCGGTGTAGGTCTGGGCTGCCGTTGGCGCGAACCTGAGTTCGAAGATCATGTTCGAACCCTGCGCCAAACTTATAGGCGCCCATCCTCCCATGAGAATGAATCCGGGCTGAGTGAAGGAGAAGCTATTGACTTGCATGACGGTACTGCAAAGATTCGTGACTTCGACATCTTGCGTGAGCGTCTGCATCCCCACCGCGACCTTCGGAAAATTGATCGTGCTGTTTGCGGGAATAAGAGCTAGACAACTTTGCGCTGCGGCGGCTGAGGTGAATGCGCAGGACATCCAGAAGAGCACCGCAAAACATCGCATCGTGACTGCAAGCCGTATAAATCGCGAGAACATTATTTTGATCCTTAAGGTTGGCGGCTGAAAACTGTTTACGAACTTGGGGGCCAAAGATGCGAACTGCTCACAAACTATCACTGGCGAAGCCAGCTTGAAAGCAAATCTAACCGGCCCACGCTGTGCACTTCTGGCGGAAGGTCTAAATTCACCAAACGGCGGAGGGGTTCGCTCCTCGAATTTCGCGGATGTTCACCCACTTTGCGCTGTAGTTTGTCCCCGACAGCCGCGATTGTCAAGATGCAAGGTCTTGCATCTCTGGGAAGGCTCCGAGTAAGGTCTTTCGACCCCTTGCCGCTGTTTGACTCCTGATGTAGTGTCAACCGAGCACTTAAAAAGGGCGTTAGGTCTGTGCAAAATGTTGCATAGTCGGTCCCAACGTCTCCCCCCCGTTTTGCCAGCAAACGCACACGCAATCTCAGCTATAGAAGACAAGTTCAGCTCAGTTTTTGCTTTCCTTAATACTGAGTTAGCAGAAGCCTGAGTGGCACAACAGACGGTAAGAAGCGAGGAATATGCATATCCGAAAATTCCTGTTGATTTTTCCGGTATTGGCAGCCAGCAGTCTAGTTTCGGCAGCCCAGAACAATTGTGGCGGCTCGCCTGCCTACGGCACCTGCGCCGCTCCCGCTGCGCCGGTTCAAACGTGGTGCGCTGGAAACAACAATGCCAGTACTTGTGCCGGGGGGAAAAGTTGGGTGGGCTTCGACACTACCTCTCCGGCACCTGGCTCGTGGTCTGGGCAATTCGAAGGACTGGACGCAAAAAGCATAGCGGTCCAGCCAGGCGTGCAAGCGGACTCCGTCGGCGGGGTTGGACCAACCAATTCAAGTGGAGTGGGCCAGTACCTTGAGTTCGCAGGAAGTTACGCACAGGCGTTTGACCGTGCAACAGGCAACGGAATTTTTTCCAACAATCCAAATGGCAGCGTGGCCCCGCAGCTTCTCAGCTCTTTGTTTGCGCCAGGTGGAAGTTCCTATTGCAACAATCCGTCCTTCGACGGATTCGCCAGCTATGACCGAATCGACGAAGTGTTTGTGCTGGGAAATCTGTTCAAAGCTCCAGGGGCAAACGGAGCAAGCGTTTATTACCTCTGCTTTGGAGCAAGTGCAGCCAGTGGATCCGTTCCTGCGAATAACTTGCAAGGATCGGGCGGCAAGAGTTACTGGAACGTCTACGCTTACGACATCAGTCCGGCGCTGCCTACCAACAGCAATGGAACCAGCTATTTTCCAGACTATGCAAGGTACGGCACCTGGTCCGACGGCTTTTATGTTAGCTGGGATTTGGAAGATCCCGCCCACAGTTACAATATTGTCGGATTCGAAGTCTGCAAGCTGGACAAGAACAATATCGTCGCAGGTCTTTCGACGAATGCTCCGCAGTGCTATACATACATCCCGAGCTATGCCGTCGGAACGAACGGAACTGATAAGAGTTTGATCCACACAATTTTGCCTGCAGACTTCGAAGGCGATAATCCGGTTCCTTCCAACACTGCCGGAGAATACTTCCTGGCTCAGGTAAATCCCAGCAACGCAGGTACGAATAATCCTTGTTCGGTTTCGCCTTGCACATCCAATCAACTGGCTTTCTGGACGTGGTCTGGACTGACCAGCGGAGCGGGTCCTACGTCTCTTGTGCTGAAGTTTCACTCCTACACGCCCGGATGCTACACTCCCAAAACCCCCGCCAATACTTACTGCATTCCTGAGCCTTATTCGTCGACGGCTCATATCGATAGCGTTGGCGACCGGCTGATGTCTCGCCTGGCATATCGATATGTCACATCGGGATCCCCCGGAGAGTACCTGGCCGTTGCCAGTACGGTGCAAGAGGCTGCCAGCAACCGGCGCACTGGAATCCGCTACTACAAAATCCTGGCGGGAAAAACCCCTTCGACGGTGCTTATCGGAGATGTTCAGGACACGAAGGATCTTTACTTCCTATCCGTTCCGAGCGTGGCGATGGATGCTGAGGGCGATCTTGGCATCACTTACACCGTAACCGGCAGTACGGCACACGGCAGCACCAACAACTACGATCCCTCGCCGTACTTCGTCACGGTGAATACCACGGGTACTCTGGGAACGCCTGTGGCTATCCTCTCGAACAGCGGGAGCAGCGGACAGGACATGACGGACACCTACTGGGGCGAGTACGTAAGCGTCTCCTCTGATCCCAATGACGACGAGACCTTCTGGGCCGTCAACGAGTACATGAACGGCGATCAAGTCAGCGATTGCTCCTCCACCAATCCCAAGGATCGAAGCGGCTGTCGATGGGCGTCCAGGATATTCACGTGCCAAAAAGGCTCCGGCTGCTGAGGAAAGGACAGCGCTAAGCTCTTAGGTAGCCCAGTGTTTTCGGTGCAGAAATGGCTCCCTGACATTAGAGACGCTTCCGCGCTCCAGAGAGAATTCCAGCTTGCCGAATGTTGACCCCTCCCCCTCGGCTGCGGAGTGCACCCGCCCTCGCGACTTGACTCAATGGCACCAACGACATAGCATTTTTTTTGCATTCATTTAGCATGTGCATCTGAACAAAAGCGTGATCGTCCCCAAGAGGCCCCAATTTCGGCACCTGCGCCGACAGTGGCAAGGAGATCGTAACCCGCACGCACGAACCCTCTGTGAAAATAATTCTGGTACATAACGCGTATCAGCAGCATGGCGGGGAAGACGTCGTTTTCGAGCAGGAATGCGGGATGCTGGAGCAGGCCGGCCACGAAATCATCGCATACCGGCGCAGTAATTGGGATGCTGAGGCTTACCAGCGGGTGCGTTTGGTCGGTCTTGCCAAAAGAACTATCTGGGCGTCGGATTCGCGACGCGATTTTCTAAAGTTGTTGGTCCGGGAAAAACCGGACCTCGTTCACGTACACAACACCTTCGTGATGATCTCCCCCTCGATCTATTCGGCCTGCACTCAGGCCAACGTCCCTGTCGTGCAGACCCTGCACAACTACCGCTTACTTTGTCTGGCTGCTAACTTTTTTCGCGATGGCAAAGTCTGCGAGAAATGTTTGGGACACTCATTGTTTTCAGGCGTGGAGCACGCTTGTTACCGCCAGTCCTATTCCGCCTCGGCTGTAGTCGCTGTCATGCTTACTTCGCATCGCCTGCGCCACACCTGGCAGCGCGAGGTTTCCTGCTTCATTGCCCTCAGCGAGTTCGCCCGCAACAAATTCGTGGAAGGTGGGCTGCCTGCGGATAGAATCTTCGTCAAGCCGAACTTCGTTTTTCCCGACCCAGGCCCCCGCACCTGCAGTGGAGATTACGCTGTGTTCGTAGGCCGGCTTTCTCCCCGTAAACGCATGGATACAATCCTGACGGCTTGGAAGCAACTCCCGCGTTCTATTCCTCTCCAAGTGATCGGGGACAGTTCGGAGCGGGAGAAACTTGAAAGCGAAGCCTCGCGCGCGGGACTTACGAATGTTCACTTCAGAGGCCACTTGCCGAGGGAGCAAACAGTAGATGCCATCAGCCGTGCACGCTTCCTCGTCTTTGCCAGCGAGTGGTATGAAAATTTTCCAGTCACTATCGCCGAGTCTTTTGCCTGTAGCACGCCTGTGATCTGCAGCCGTCTTGGAGCTATGCAGGAGATTGTGAGCGATCGCTACACCGGGCTCCACTTCAATGCCGGCGACCCGGAAGACCTAGCGGCCAAAGTCGAATGGGCGTGGGCTCATCCTCAAGAAATGTGTGCTATGGGAATTCAGGCGCGCTCGGAGTACGAATCCAAGTACACCGCGGAAAAAAATTATCCACAACTCTTGGACATTTATAACCGAGCAATCAAGAATCACGGCAAGTCAAAAAGCTGACTGAATGCGCGATCCGAAGTAGAGTTTTTCGCAAACATAACTGTGCTCTCTTATCGGTAGTTTCTCTAGCTGTCATAGAAGCTGGCAAGCTCAAAATATTGCGGCACACTCTGCGGGGCAGAGTGGGAAAGAACCCAAAGGAATCGTGAAGATTGCGCTCGTACATAACGCCTATCAGCAGGCCGGAGGCGAAGATGCGGTTTTTGAGCAGGAGTGCAGGATGCTCGAAAACGCGGGGCAGAAGATCGTAACGTATCGCCGCACCAACTGGGACACTGACGGCTATAGTGGGCTCCGGCGGCTCAGCCTGGCAAAAAGAACAATCTGGGCTTCCGACTCGCGGCGCGAATTTATGGAATTGTTGCGCCGGGAAAAACCTGACGTTGTGCACGTGCACAACACCTTTGTAATGATCTCGCCTTCCATCTACTCCGCCTGCCGCGAGGCTGGCGTGCCGGTTGTACAAACTCTGCATAACTATCGCCTGCTGTGTCCGGCTGGTACATTCTTTCGCGACGGCAAGCTGTGTGAGGAGTGCCTGCACAATTCCCTTATCAGAAGCGTGGAACATTCGTGTTACCACGACTCTTACTCGGCCTCCGCCGTGGTGGCCTCGATGTTGGCGTACCATCGCGCCCGCGACACATGGAGGCGGGAAATTTCCTGCTTTGTCGCCCTCACTCAGTTTGCGCGCAACAAATTTATGGAGGGCGGACTGCCGGGGGAGAAGATCTTCGTCAAACCCAACTTCGTTTCTCCCGATCCCGGCGCTCGCACGGGGATTGGGGATTACGCCCTTTTTGCCGGGAGACTCTCGCCTGAGAAAGGAGTGGGGACAATACTCGCGGCGTGGAAGCGTCTTTCCGTTTCGGTACCGTTGGTCATTATCGGAGGAGGTCCAGACCACGAAAATCTCAAGGCGCAGGCTGCCAGCGAAGGTCTGACCAACGTCGAATTTAAGGGTCATTTACCACGCGAGGAGACGCTGGCAGCTATTAACAATGCCCGCTTCGTGATTATCTCCAGCGAGTGGTACGAGACATTCTGTATGGCAATTGCTGAATCCTTCGCCTGCAGTACTCCTGTGATCTGCAGCCGTTTGGGAGTGATGCAAGAGCTAGTAGAGAACAATCGAACTGGAATGCATTTCGGCCCGTCGGACTCTGAAGACTTGGCACGCAAGGTAGAATGGGGGTGGACGCATCCTGACGAGATGCGCGCCATGGGAATAGCAGCACGGGCCGAGTACGAAGCGAAATACACGGCGGAAGCAAACTACCCGCAATTGATGGAGATTTACCAGCGAGCCATGCAGAGCATTCCCAGGCCGACGCGATGATGCAGCATCTCCGAGTGTAGCTTACCCACGGCACTATGCATTTCAAATTGATCATGCCTAAATTGCTTTTTTTCGTGGGCGTTGCCGTCATATGCTTGCTGGCCACTTCGTTTTTTTCTGTGTCGGCTCCGCCTTCTTCTCCTGGGCGCCTGAACCTGAGTCCTTCGGCAACTCCAATTCCGCCAGAATATTTCGGACTACACATTCATCGAGCGTTTTCAACAACGCCTTGGCCCCCAGTTCCGTTTGGCAGTTGGCGCTTGTGGGACGCAAAAGTACATTGGCCCCAAGTTGAAATCGAGAAAAATCGCTACGATTGGCGCATTCTTGACCGCGAAGTCGACCTGGCCGAAAAGCATCATGTTGACCTCTTGATGACTTTCGGCTTTACGCCGGACTGGGCATCGGCTAGCCACCCCGCCGCAACCATCGGCCGTCTCATGCCTGGCAAACGCGCTCGCGGAGAAATTGTGGGTGACGTCGCCGACATGGAGGACTGGCGAAATTACATTCGCACGCAGGCCTTACGCTATAAAGGCCGGATCCTTTATTACGAGATATGGAATGAACCCAATCTTCCTGAGAACCGAATCATCGGAACTCCGGAGCGCATGCTGGCTCTCGCAAAGGAAGCCTACACCACGTTAAAAGAGGTGGATCCCAATATAAAGGTGGTATCCCCTTCCCCAGTGAACGCGAATGGAGTTGACTGGCTCGATCGCTACCTCGAGATCGGCGGCGGACAATACGCCGACATTATCGGATATCATTTTTACGTTCGCACCCGTCCCGAGGCAATGCTGAAGATCATTCTGCCTGTGAAAGAAGTCATGCGGAAGCATGGACAGAGCGACAAACCGCTGTGGAATACCGAATCCGGTTGGATTCGAAATCCGCTGACAGATCAAATCGATCCGGTGCAGCAGGCCCCGGGCTGGGCGGCACGCGCCTACATCTTAAACTGGGCCGCCGGGGTTCAGCGGTTCTACTGGTATGCATGGGACGATGACGGTGGCGACAGCATTCCTTTTACGGAGGAAGACGAATCAACCGTGACAATTTCCGCGCACGCCTACGCGGAGATCCAGAAGTGGCTGATCAAATCGCGCATCGATTCTTGTGAACGGGACGACGCAGGAACATGGGTGTGCAAAATGAGTCGCGAATCTTCCCCATCCGCATGGATTTTATGGAACGAGGATCACAATCTAAAGTTTGACGCTCCCAAAGTGTGGCAAATACAGAGCTGTACGAAGCTTTCTGGCGAGCGCTCGGCGTGCAATGGCGGGGCGCTCGATATTGGTGAAATCCCCATCATGGTAGAGGGGCCGCCGATTCACCGCTAAGTCCGCAACTTTCTCCAGCCTTCCGTGTTATCGCTGCTTGCGAAACTCTCTCGTCCGCGATGACTTCAAGAGTTATGTGTGCTCTAAGATACAGTCAATCAGAGCAGCCTTTTGCTATTGTGAATCCTTGAGAAGCAGATCATGAAATCGATCCTCGCGACAAACGCGATCCTTTTGCTCTTGTTAGTGATGCTTCTATTGGTGCTGGTAAGCTGTGGAGGCTCGTCGTCGCCCACGCCTGCGACGTCGGTCCCGCCCCCAACCGTATGCACGACTAACTGCGGCACGCCGGCCGCGTTAGGCTCGGTGAACAACGTCACTCCACTTTCTCCCTGTCCTTCTGGTCCGGGCGGCTATGCACCAGGGATGAGTTGTTTTCAAGGCACCGTGAGCTGTCCAAATACAGCGGATGTCGGCGTCACTTACGGCGTCATGGCTCCAGCTGGAACGGTCAAGGGCACCGTATTTTTTCATGGCGGAGGGGATGGTACCGAGCCGCAGGACATCACGGATTTTGCCGATGAGTACTCGGCTGCCGGTTACGCGTTGGTGCAGATGGCGTGGGCTTCGAAGTGGGAAGACACCGGTTTGACAACCAAAAATGTTGGCGAAGCCGCTTGCCGCCCAGCGACGCTGATGAAGTATATCTTCGACAACGTTGCCACCCCTGGCGCCGCGAAGTGCGCCCAGGGATTCAGCGCCGGTTCTGCGGCAGTGGCCTATGCGCTCGCCTGGTATGGCGCGGGAAATTACCTGGACAATGCCGAGCTTATCTCCGGCCCGGTGTTCAGTGATATTCAGCAGGGCTGCGAATACCCTCAGCCGCCGCTTCTTACCATCTGCGGTGCGGGCCAGTTCGGTTGCACGGGCCCCTCGTTTCAGGATTCCCCTTCTTATACGCCTGGAACTGCGCAAGGAGTGGGCGGGATTACAGGCGATGCCAGTTGCGGTGGCGGACCCAACAATAATACCCCCACAACGGCTCAGTCCAACGCCAACTGGAAGGCCATGTCGATTGTGAATGGCACTTCCATGCCAAGTTTTTCGTATCCTCAAACTTCATTGGCTGGCTGGGTATGCAACAACGGAACCTCGAGCATCGGAAACAATTCAGCAGCTCAGGGAGATATTTTCTACCAGCAGTTCACCACGCTGTCGCAAACAGGAGGATCCTTCTCTCTGAATCCGGTCAGCAATTGCAACGGGGATGAGGGCGTATCGCAAGGGACGGTGGGAGCATTGTCTGGTTCTGCTGCGATTACTGACGACACAATCGGGTCGGGGGCCACGACTGCGCACTGCATCGTTCGACATTAGCCGGTGAGCTTCATTGCGGGGGACTATGATTCCGCTATAGCGGAACTTTTCGTGCCACGCGGGGTTGTTGTTTCTCTGGGGCGAAACTCGTTTAATCATTAGTGTTGGAATTGGGTGAGAAATGAACGGGTCCAAGTATGTTTGTCGTAGTGATGAGCAGTTTGTGAAGAAACTCAAGCCTTCTTGTAAGTCATTCCGTCCATCCCTTTCTGTATGGCCGCAACTTGCTGCGGGGTTCGTCCTTGTTTCTTTCATGATCGGGTGCGGCGGGAGCTCTTCAAAACCAGCGACAACCACCCCAACACCTGCCTGCAAGGGAGCCAGCGCGGCCGCGATACCTGCAGCTGAAGCCCGTCCCCTTGCCACACCAGCCCAGGCTCTTTCCCCGATCACGCCACAATACTTCGGCATGCACATTGATGTGCAAGCTCTTCCCGGCGGAAATCCCCCGCTTCCGTGGCCGACTACTCTCACTCCAGTTCTCCCCTTCGGAACAATTCGGATGAACTCCACCGAGACGCGTTGGTCCGACATTGATAAGGGTGATGGCACTTACGACTTCAGCACCCTCGACCAGTGGCGCACGTTGTATCAGCAGAATCAGGGTGCAAACCCGGCCGGAGATTACCAGATCATCTTCACGCTCTATTCGGTTCCCAAATATATTTCCAGCAATCCTACGGATGGATGTAATTTCTCTAACACGAGTGGCCATCAGGCAGGATCGTGCGATCCGCCGGCCGATGTTTGTTCGGACGGAACTGGAACAGATCAGGCGTTTACCGATTTCGTCACCGCTCTCGCCCAGCACGTCAACGGTGATGGCCTTCCGAAAATCCATTACTGGGAAATCTGGAATGAGCCCAACGACATCACTTTCTGGAACGGCAGCCTTCCTCAGTTGGCGCGGATGGCGCAAGACGCGCGTTGCGTGATCGTAGGGACGGATTGCAACTCCCTCACCTCCTACACCGCCAAGGGAATCGATCCCTCGTCACTGATGTTGACCCCGCCGCCGGTCCAGAGTTCCGACGAAACCAATACTTCTTTGAACTCTCCGGCTGGATGGATGTCTGCTTATCTCGCTGCTGGTGGGGGCCAGTATGCCGACGTCATCGGTTTTCACGGTTACGTCGAACCGAACAATCCGGCAGGGGTGGAGGGGGTGTTTACCGTCGCTCAGTCCATTGCGCCGGCCGTTACCGCTGCGGGCGTAGCTTCTAAACCCATCTGGGATACCGAACTGGGCTATTCCACAACCGTCGTACCGGACCAAAACATGCAGGCCGGATGGCTGGCGAGCGCTTACTTGCTGCAGGCTGGGCTGGGCATTCAGCGCGTCAACTGGTTCGAATACGGCGCGACAAACTTTGGAACGCTCTACGTACCCGGTGTGGGTCCGGATGCCGCAGAAATAGCTTACGGAGTTGTCTACAACTGGCTGGTTGGCTCCACGCCTGCGGGTCCGTGCACTTCCGCAGGAACTGTCTGGACTTGCGATTTCACTTTGTCTTCCGGTGCACAAGCTCAAGCGGTTTGGGATTCTTCCCAGACCTGCACTCCATGCAGTTATTCCAATTTCAGCCCAAGTCCCGTGTACATCAAGTTTCAAGATCTGCAGGGAAATCCGCACTCTTTCTCGAGTGGTTCGTCGGTGCAGATTGGCGCGCAACCTATTCTCCTGGAAAGCCAATAGCATGCGCGGCGTATCGCCGCATTATTTAGTTAGCTTGTAGTTAACCCCCATTCCGTATAACCGATAGGGCTAAGCCCTCTACTCTGTATCTTGTCACGTACCTCTGGACATGGCTGATCCTGCCCTTTGGGCACCTAGTTCCAACCTACGACAGCCCCTACAGTGATCAAGTCCGCCAAAACAAATCAAGTATTTGAGGAATGCCATGTCCCCCGTGTCTCTCCTTCAGCCTACCTGTAAATGCGTGCGCAATTTCAGCAGCACCGCAATCATTACGAGAGTGTTAATGCTTTGCGCATTGCTTGGGTTTGCGGCATCCGCTAGCGCAACCCAAACTGTTCATGTTTATGTCACGCCTACCACGGCCAGCCTTCCCGCAACTCTAACGCAGCAATTCACTGCGAAGGTGACCAATAGCGGGGATACTTCGGTGAAATGGTCGGCCACTCAGGGTTCGATTTCAACGGCTGGATTGTTTACCGCGCCAAAAGTGAACGCGAACACAACAGTGTCAGTAACCGCAACGAGCGTCGCCGACCCGACTGCATCCGCGACCGCCGTTGTGACCGTCACGCCCGCAGTGAGTGTTTCAATTAGCCCGACTCCAGTCACGATGAACGCCTCGAAGCAACAAGCGTTTCAGGCAACGGTAACCAATACCGACAAGACGCGAGTCACCTGGACGGCCACTCAGGGCACAATTTCCGGTGGAGGAATGTTTACTTCGCCGAACGTTACTAAAACGACCACGGTATATATCACAGCCACCAGCGTGGAAGACCCCACCAAGTCTGCCAAGGCGACGGTAACAGTGATGCCACCGCTAGCCGTTTCGGTTACTCCTGGGACCGCCACGGTGACCTCGGCGACCAAGCAGCAATTCACGGGATCTGCCCAAAACGCGAACAATCCCGCAGTCACCTGGACCACCACGCAGGGAACGATTGACGGCAATGGATTATTTACCGCGCCTTCGGTTTACCAGCAAACCTGGGCTAATGTAACGGCAACCAGCGTGGAGGATCCCAACAAACAGGCCCGGGCGAAGGTTACGATCATGCCGCCGACCTCCGCGCCACTGAGCATCGTGACTACTGCATTACCAATCACACCATCAGGAGTAGCGCTCAATTACCCCATTACCGCCAGCGGAGGCTTCACTCCGTATTCCTGGACTCTGTTGTCGGGCCCGCTGCCGACCGGAATTACACTCAGTTCGACAGGTGTTCTCTCCGGAACCTCCACGCAAATCGGTTGCTTCCCGATCACGGTCAAGGTGACGGATGCTGGAAGGCATCAGAATCAACAGAGTTTTTACTTTTACATCAGCGGCTCGGCCAAAGGTCAGGTAGTCCCGCTAACGTACTTCGGAATGCACATCGATTACGACAATACGCCGTGGCCGAACATCGCCTTCGGCGCACAGCGTTTCTGGGACAGCGATACGGCGTGGGCACAAATCAACACCGCGCCTGGAGTTTTTGACTGGACGACAACCGATGGTCGCATCGCCACCGCTCTCGCCAATCACGTCGACATTTTATTTGACCTGGCGCGAACCCCGGTCTGGGCACAATGTGCCGGGACCGATAAGGCCTGCGGTACGGGCGCTGGAGATTCGGTGTGCAGCTTCAATCAACCCGGCCAGGGAGGCCCCGGACAATGCTTCCCGCCCGTTGACCTCAATGTCGATGGTACCGGCTCAAACCAGCACTACATCGATTGGGTTACAGCGCTGGCCACCCGCTATAAGGGCGAGATCAAGTACTACGAGATCTGGAATGAGCCAACGGCGCCGATCATGTGGGAAGGGACTACGGCTCAATTAGTGAGAATGTCACAGGATGCCCGTTGCATCATCATTGGGACTGGATGCAGTTCGCTTAGCACCTACACACAAAAGGCAATCGATCCCGCAGCGAAAATCACAACCCCGGCCTACGTCACCGATACGGGCATCAACGTGGCCACAGCCATGAGCGACTTCCTGAACGCGGGTGGCGGCCAATATGTGGATGTGATTTCCTACCACGGCTACGTGCAATGGCCAGCGCAACCGGAGACTGCAGTTACCGACGCAGCTAAATTGCAGAACGTTCTGGCGGCCGCAAATCAGGGGCAGAAGCCCTTGTTCAGCAGTGAAGGCGGCTTCGGCGCAAAAGTGACCATTACCGATCCCGACCAGGAAGCTGCCTGGATCGCACGCTTCGAACTTCTCATGCAGTCGATCGGCGTCCAACGCTCTTACTGGTACGCATGGGACGGAGCGACGACGCCATTCTGGTTTGAATCGACAGGTACGCAAATTGGCGGAACCACTTATAACGAAATGACGAACTGGTTAGTAGGAGCCACGTTGAGCTCACCTTGTGCTGCGGTGGGAACGGTTTGGCAATGCGGTTACACTCGGCCGGGCGGCTACAAAGGGCTGGCTGTGTGGGACACTGCCCAATCCTGCAACTATGGAAACTGTTCGTATTCCACCTTCACCATTCCATCCGGGTATGACTATTACCTCGACATCACAGGAGTAAAGACACACACGAGCGGCTCGACTGTTCCTATCGGGATCAAGCCGATCCTGTTGGAAAACCAGTAGACACGTAGGTTTCTCATCAATCCGGGGACGTCAGGCCACACCAATGGCCCTGACGTCCCTGAACTTTTGTAGCAAACAGGAATTCGACTGGCGAGCGGCAGGGCAGCGGCGCTCTGGGAAGAGAAAAATGGGGAAAAGCTATGTGGACACTTTTACGGCGGAGTATTCAGATATCCTATTGCGGCTTTGAAATGGGACTTTTGAGAGCAGGAAATTGTTAATCATCAAAGCGTCGATGCCCGAACAGTTGTAACTGCGGATAGCATCGAGTGGTCCCACGACCAGCGGCTCCCCGAAGAGATTAAAAGAAGTGTTGATCAGAATGGGCGCCGGAGCGTGCAAACCAAAATGCTTGAGCAAACTCCACAATTCGGGGTTGCTCTGTCTCTGGACCAAGTGCAGTCGGACCAGATTTCCCGGTAAGATAAATGTGTCTGGCAGGCACTCCACACCCTCTCGCACGCGGGCCATCGAACTCATGGCGCGGCAAAGATGCGAACACTCGAAATAGTTCTGGGCGTCTTCTTCCGGAACGGACAAGGCAAACGGCCGAAACCATTCCCGGTGTTTGATGAAGTCGTTCAGATTCTCTTTCACGTAAGGAGCCCAGGGAGAGGCCAGTACGCTGCGATTTCCCAGCGCGCGCGGCCCGAATTCAGCGGCTCCCTGGAACCATGCAACAATTTTGCCTGCTTCCAAAAGCTGCACTACGGCATCCGATCGGCGCTCCTCTGTGGTCTGTAGTGATGCCCGCGCCTTGCAGTTGTCTAGGACGTCTTTGATCTCATGCCGCGTGTAGGCAGGCCCCACAAACACGCTGGAGAGTGATCCCTTGCGCGGAGCGTTGAGTATCTGATGATGCATCAGCAGTGCAGCCCCGACAGAGCACCCGGCATTCCCCGCCGCGGGCGGCACAAAAACCTGATTCAACCCCAAGCTCTGCTCGAGGGCGCAGACCAGTAACGGATTCTGAAACAAACCTCCTGCCAGGCAAACGGCGTCGATTGCCTGTTGTTTTCGGAAAGTCTCGACGCACGCGACAACAATTTCTGTGCAAACCTGCTGAACACTCGCGGCCAGCGCCCGGCGCTGCTCGTCGCTCCACTGCTGTTTCTGCTCTGGAATCCCAATTCGCCGGTAGAACTTTGACGACAGCACAAAGTGCCCGTCGGCCTCGTGGCTGAGATAGCTGCGATCGATGCGCGGCAGCCCGTGGGCGCTTTTCCGCAACATCTCATGGAAAACGTCTCTGTACTCTGGCTTGCCTTCCAGGCTCAACCACTGCGTCTTGTGCTCGTCGACGTGAGGAGTGAATCCTAAAAGCCCGGTTACTTGAGAATAGAGCCAGGCCAGCGAGTGCGGATATTGCATAGTCCGTTCGGCGCGAATGCGATTTCCTGCACCCACGGCGAGCATCGCAGACCTTCCATCGCCCTCTTCGTCCATCGTAAGAATCAGGGCGCGCTCGAAGGGCGATTGAAAGAAGGCATTCGCGGCGTGACAGAGATGATGCTCAAACTGGGCGATCTTGGTCGGTTGGGATTGGTTCGGGTGCTGCAGGGCGCGAAAATTGCCCAATTCGCGAGCCACGCGCCCGACTTCCTCGACCTGACAATAGGCTGCTGCTACCGGAGACAACGGAAAGATTCTAGCGCCGCTCCAGGATCGGCGAAGCCAGCCGTGCAAGGGCCGGCTGGAAACAGCAACGTAATCCAGATCTCGCCATTCGCAACCGCCGCTGCGCAAGCAGAATTGAATGGCGGCATCGGGCAGTCCGCTGGTGCTTTTGGAACGGAGCAGCTTGCTTTCTTCGATGGCTGCGCGTACTACTCCATCTTCCAGGAGCGCGGCTGATGTGTCGTGCGTAAACGAAGATAAACCGAGGATGCGCATAATCTACCGCCAGCTTACTTCAACTCGTGTACTTCCACCTGGGTGAGGATTTCCGACTTGTTGGCAGGCGATTCCGCCTTTTTCGCAGCGTCTGTCTTATGACGCCGGCTCTTAAATGCACGATATTTCTCAAGCCAACTGAACGGCGCGTAGCAGTATACAAACGCCGTAAGACCATCCACTACACGCAAGCCTCGAAACAATGCTTCGTCAAACGATTTTTCCGTTTTACTTGGAAATCCGGAAACAGACGGCTGTGATTCCGGATATCGCGGCCACTCGCCGCCATACTGATTCTTCCAGTAGGCAACGTAGCGTTCAATCTTCTTTCTCAGCTGCGGCGGTAATACTTCTTCTCGCTTCTTGGAAGACACGATCTTTTTCTGCTTGACGAGTTCATGGTGGGAGCCTTCATAGATCGCAGACCGATCGGAACCTTCCAGAGAACACATTCTGACGTCGAAGGGAATGTCCAGGAACTCGCAAACGCCGGACATCACCTTGGTTGCATCCGCCACCATCTCCTCGTACTGAATCTGGTGGACCGGAATGTTTAGCCGCAGCAGTGCGTCACACTCCTGCTTCATGCGGTGAGAACCGATGATTGCCCGGTGAGCGATGCCGGGCTTGGAAAAGAACGACGAGCCTTTCCGCGCATGAATAATGCTCCGGCAAATGTCGGCGGGACTTCTCCAGATGATGATGAATTTTGCGCCGGGAAATTCACGAGCGATCATCTGCAAGGAATCGAAGTAATCGGGCGATTTCTCTCCAAAGATTGCCGCATCGCCGGCATATTGCTTCCAGACGGCCATGGCACCCGTGCGGAGATCGGGGACGACTTCGGGGATAGTGCTGGTTTGAATGCGATGACGGGAAAGCGCCGAATTCCAGAATTCCCAGCGCTCCCGCCAGTCTTTTTTGCTGCCTTTGCCGGTGAACAGCGGCCGTAACAACGGCAGGTCGCCCTCATACAAGAGAGCGATCTGCGGATGTTGATTGAGCAACGTGTAAAGCAGCGAGGTTCCGGACCGCCACATTCCGATCACGAACAGGGGTCCAGAACCCGAATCACGCTGCATAAACGGCTCCGCCATATTATTTTGCGTCTGCTGTCACCGGGACGGCCTGTTGCACTTGGGAAGCGATCCACGGATACGTGTTGGCCAAGCCTTTTTCGAGATTGATCGATGGCTCCCAGCCAAGCACTTCCCGCAAGCGTGTGTTGTCGCTGTTGCGGCCGCGCACACCCTGTGGTCCCGTGAGGTTATGACGTTTCTTGATCCGCTTGCCAGCTACTCTGGCAACCATGTCGACCAATTCGTTGATCGTCACCAGTTCATCGGTTCCCAGATTCAATGGTTCGCGATAACCGGAGGCCATCAGGCGAATCAGGCCCTCGACGCAATCGTCCACGTGCATAAAGGAACGCGTCTGCTCGCCGTCGCCCCAAACTTCAATTTCATCGCCATCCTGCGCCACGGCCACCTTACGGCTGATCGCCGCCGGAGCCTTCTCTTTTCCGCCTTCATACGTGCCCAGCGGCCCGTACACGTTATGGAAGCGAACGATCGCAGTTTCGAAGCCGTAGTCTTTGTAGTAGTAGCGGCAAAGCTCTTCGGCGAATAGCTTCTCCCAGCCGTATCCCGGCTCGGGATCGGCAGGATAAGCATCTTCCTCACGCAATGCTGTGACGTTGGGATCCTTCTGTTTCGCCTGGTTGTAGACGCAGGCGGAGGAGGAAAACAGGAAGCGCTTTACGCCATTCTGGCGGCTGGCTTCCAGCATGTGTGCATTGATCAAAATATTGTTGCGGCTGATATCGGCGTGAAACGCGGTGATGTAGCCGATGCCACCCATGTCAGCGGCCAGGTTGTACACCTCGTCGATGCCGCCGCGGGTTGCCTGTTCGCAATTCTCGACCTTGCGCAGATCAAGAATTTCCATTTCGTCGGCTGCGCTTTTCTCGTATTCAGGATACTTAAGGTCGGCGCCCCGCACCCAGTGTCCATCGGCCTTCAGCCTTTTTACCAGGTGATGCCCGATAAACCCCCCGGCACCCGTAACCAAAATTCGTTTCTGACTCATCCTTATAGCCTCCTGACTGATTTAGGAAATCTGATTCAACCGCATACCGTATTACATGCCGCCTTCATTCAAACTTGCACCGAACGTGTTGCTGGCTTCTTGAATATCGAGGGAAAAATATGCTCTACCCACACCGCCCACGCAAAGCGCGAACCATCGAGGATGTATCGACGCCATAGCCTGCGCGGTTCAATCACTAAACGAAAGAGCCATTCGAGACCGCTGTTCTGCATCCACAAGGGAGCCCGCTTCAGGCGTCCGGTATTCATATCGAAAGCCGCACCTACGCCTAGCATTACTGGAACGGGGTAGTGCCGGTGGGCATACATCCATTTTTCCTGCTTGGGAGTACTCAGTCCCACCCACAGGATGTCGGGATTTGTGGCCTTCACCAGATTCAGCACTTCCTGTTCCTCTGCTTCCGTCAAAGGGCGAAAGGGCGGGCAGTACGTTCCTGCGACTCGAATACCGTGACGCTCATGTTCAGATCGCGCCAGCAAATCGGCAATACCCGGAACTCCGCCATAGAAAAAATGGCTGTACTTCGAACCCGTCGCCTTAAAGAAGGCTTCCATCACTTCCGCACCTGGAGTGCGTCGCTTAACTTCGCTGTGTCCCTGGAATCGGCCGAGCCAAACCAGCGGCATGCCGTCAGGAATCACCAGGCCCGCGGCATCAAGGACATCGCGAAACTGTGGATCCTTCCTCGATTCCGCGACTCCATGCATACCGGTCACCGCAACGTAGTTCATGGACTTTCGGTCGCTCACCCAATTCTCAATCACACGAATGATGTCGGGAATCTGCACAGCATTTACCCGAACTCCAAGCACTCGAAAACTTGGAGTGCCGGAGGTATCGGCTTTCACCTCTAATTGCTGCGGCGTTGTGACGGCGTTATTCATCTTCGCTCTTGGATTCTTGACTGTTCGCTAAACTTCCGTCTTATCGAGAATGAAATTCTCCAGAATCAAAGAATCCATTCCGCTGCGCGAGAATGTACTGAATGCGTTGGCCGGAGTATTCACAATCGGCTCACCCTTCAAATTGAAGGACGTATTGAGCACGACCGGAACGCCCGTCGCCTGCCCAAAACGTTCGATCAGGGAGTAATAGCGTGGACTGTGCTCGCGGAATACGGTCTGCAAGCGTCCAGTTCCGTCCACGTGCGTGATCGCAGGAAGAGTCGCTTTCTGTTCTTCCCTGACCGGCACGACGTAGAGCATGTATCGCGCAGGATTTTTCTGAGCCGCGTTGGGCAACTCGAAATATTTTTCCGCGCACTCCGCCAGGACCGACGGAGCGAATGGGCGATAAGGCTCGCGGAACTTGATCTTCGAGTTCACGATGTCCTTCATGTCGGGATTGCGGGGATCGCCCAGAATCGACCGGCTTCCCAGTGCACGCGGACCCCACTCGAAGCGGCCTTGCGCCCAGCCGACAACCTTGCCGCTGGTCAGACGTTCCACCACTTGATCGAGGAGTGCGTCTTCACTATTGAAGTGAGTGTGCGGGATGCTGTTTTGCTTGAGGAAATCACCGATCTCCCCTTCGGAGTTCGACCGTCCCCAATAAGCATGTTGCATCGTGAAGTTGCGCGGGTTCCCCAGCAGCGTGTAGTGCGCCCAAAGCGCCGCTCCCAGCGCGCCGCCGCCATCTCCGGCTGCCGGCTGAATATAGAGTTCTTCAAACGGCGTCTCGTTCAATATCCGCGTATTGGCGACGCTGTTCAAAGCGACGCCGCCCGCCATGCAAAGCTTCTTCAGCCCAGTGGTCTTGTAAAGATTTCTCGCCATGCCCAGCACTAATTCTTCCGTTACCTTCTGAATGCTGGCGGCGATGTCGGCGTAGTGCTGATTCTCGTCTGAAAGCTCTTTGTAGTTCCCAGGCGGCGTCCCAAAATATTGTGGAAAGCCAGTCCCTTCCGTGAAGAATAGCGTCTTCGGTTCGCGCGGCTTTCCGAACAGCTCGGCGAACTTCCGGCTGTAGGTTCGGTCGGTGGAATGATGGAAACTGAAGTAGTCCATATCCAGCGCGAATGATCCGTCCTGATTCTGCCGGACCACCTTCCATACCTTGTCCACATAGCGCGGCTGGCCATACGAGGCCATGCCCATCACTTTGTATTCCCCTTCATTCACTTCAAAGCCGAGGAAGGCAGTGAAGGCGCTGTACAGCAAACCGATCGAGTGCGGGAAATCGATCTGTTTCTGGAGCTTGATTTCAGTTCCGCGTCCCACGCCATAGGTTGCTGTGATCCACTCGCCTACGCCGTCGATCGTCAGAATCGCCGCTTCTTCGAATGGCGAGCATAGAAAGGCGCTGGCGGCGTGCGAAAGGTGATGTTCGCTGAACAGGACCTTGTCCTTGCTCACCCCGAGCTCCGTTTGCAGCGTTGAGGCTACCCAAAGCTTGTCCACGATCCACGAAACCATGGACTCGCGAAAAACCTTCCATGATTGCGGATAGGTCTGCAACACCGACATGAGGATGCGGTCGAGTTTGCGGAACGGCTTCTCGAAGAAGACGACGTAATCGAGATCGCTGCCCTGGATTCCGGCCTGGTCCAGGCAGAATTTGATAGCCTGCTTTGGATAGTCGAAATCGTGCTTGATCCGCGTGAATCGCTCTTCTTCGGCAGCCGCCACCAACTGGCCATCGCGCAACAGAACTGCGGCTGCATCGTGGTAGTAACAGGAAATTCCTAGGATGTACAAGGTTATTGCTTTCTGGCCCACTCTAAATCAGTGGGCACGTCGGGATGATCCAGCCATTCGGTCGGGCGCTTTTTAATGCGCAACGGATCCGAAAATAAGCGGGCCGCCAGCCCAAAGGGCAGGACGAGCACCGCATAGAAAATCGTCAGCAGGACGCGAGCCTGGAAATTGCCGATCTTGTGCGCAATTTTCTTCCAGCCTTCCCACAGACGCTTCAACATCTGCCACATAATTTCTCCTAAAACAACGTGTAAATGAATGGAGCAATGGCGGAGCTTTGCGCCACCACGATGAGCGCTCCCAACAGGAACAGGCTCAAAATCACCGGCAGCAGCCACCAGCGCTTGTTGCCCACGAAAAATGAGAGGAGTTCGCCCGCGATGCCAAAGCGTCGAACCGTATTGGTTACAAATTTCATAATCTCTCCTTCGAATTTGTCCTACAAAACTTGCGAGAAAAACTACTTAGTGCACCGCGGCCGCCGTCGCCGCGCCTCCCGCGAGCGGCGGAAGCATTCCGTGCTCCTGCAGCTTCTCAAAAATTCCTTGTGCCACTACGGCGTGGCCCAACGCGCTGTAATGCGGGTTGCAGGTAAACGAAAAATGGGGCCACTGCAGATGATGCTGGTCGCGATAGTTCTGCATGTAGGCCGTAAGAAAGTCATAATTAACTCCGTTGCGGCGATAAATATCTTCCAATCGCTCTCTTGCCTTCGGCGGATTAAATTCGGGTGGAAGCTTCGTCTTGATCTGTGCTTCCAGCCGCGTGCGCCAATCTGGATCCACTTCCCAAAAATCTGCCCAGGTGATCGCCATAAACTTTGCGCCATCCGCCTCGACGGTATTCTTGGTCAATCCCATCACCTTATCGGTGACTTGCCAGGCCTTCGTCCAGTCCGGACTCAGAGGATCGCCATACGATCCATAGAAAACCGGGATTCCGTCCCACTTCGTGGGTGAGTAGTCGATGCTGAACCAGATTCGCTCCAGGTAATACAGCAACAAGGAGTGGCGCTCGAGCCAGGTACGGGGCCCGTTGAACCAACGCTCTTGTACCGGCTGGAACTCCAGGTTTCCATCTGGTCCTAAATTGTAGTAAGGCGCGTACCACGTTTGAATTCCGTACACTTGCGGCTGAATGATGGACGAGTTGTTCATCACATCGTTCGAAGTGAAAGTCAGCAACACCAAGTCAGGATGGAACTGCCGCACTTTTTCCTTGTACATCAGCAGTTCCTGCGTAGTGCCGATTCCTTCCACTCCAAAATTAAGCACTTCGGCGTTGTAGCCTTTCTCACGCAGGATCTTCTCCAGCTGGATGTTCATGACCTCATCCGGCTGAACGTGAACCCCCTCGACCACCGAGTCGCCCAGCATCGCAATCCGAAAGACGCCTGCGGGCTTGTCCAGAGTTCGCGCCCGGTCGCGCATGCCAAAACTGTTCGTCTCCACCAATCCCTGAAAGCAGCCCTTATTGTGGTGAACTGTTTTGTCGGGAATCAGCGCGATCCCAATATTTGGGTCATACTCGCGAAATGGAGAACTCTGAAATTTTCCCATCGGAGCGACACGCAGGAAGATTTCCCCGATGCCGGCCAGGCAGAACATCAGGAACACCCAAAGGATCAGGGAGAAGACGATCTTCTTCGGCAACGAAATGCTGGGAGCCTGAGTTGTGGGGTCCAATTGCAGCTGCGTCATTCTTAAGAATCTCTCTCAGTTCGTGAGGACAATCGGCTTCCAAGTGTCGCTGATTACCTGCCTACGCTTCGTAGCATTTGTCGTTTCGCTTCGCTCCGGCGATACCTAGGCCAATAGTGGCTCTGTGGCATGTGGTTATGGGGGTTTTGACTGCCCGAGTCCTCTATTTCAGGAGTTACCGCGCAAGCGCGGAAACAGAACGTGAGTCAAATGTAGAGGAGGAGATCAAGAAATCTAAAACAGTAGATCCAATATGCCAGCCCCTATAAACAGTGTCAAGGAGTCGTTCTCCTCTACATGAAATCGCAACCGAGCATGCACTCCGCTGCGTAATCCATAGGTAACCACTCAAATGGTTACCGGAAACCTATCCCGCCTTTTTGTGAGGCAGGAGCGATTGATATCCGCCCCTGCCTCAGCGCGTTTCTTGTCGTCCGGATCGGAGCCCTGAAGTTACGGGATCGTCACCGACAACGTGGTCGTGTACTGTAATTGTCCACCACCCTGCTTGAACGTTGCCGCTATCGTCAATGGGTAAGTGCCGGGCGGCGTAGATGCAGTCGTAGTCAGTGTGAGTGTTGCCGTTTGAGGAGTGTTTGTACCATCCAGGGTGACCGAACTCGGAGCGATCTGGCAGGTCGAATTCGACGGAGCGCCGGTGCAGGTCAGCCCGATGGAGCCTGTAAAGTTCCCGAAGGGCGTCACCGTTACGGTTGACGAACCAGAAGAACCCGGATTGATGGTAAGCGAAGTGGGCGAGACGGAGGGAGTGAAGTACGGGCCGTAACCGCTCAACGAAACCGTCTGCGAACCCCCGGGGCCGTTGTCGTTAATCATCATGGTGGCCGTACGCAGGGCATAGCTCAGCGGTGTAAAGGTTACGGTTACCGTGCAGCTAACATCTACGCCGAGGTTCCCCGCGCTAACGCAATTGTCGGTTTCGCTGAACTCGCTGGGATTTTTGCCGCCAAAGGTAACGCCAGTCACCGTCAAGTCTGTTCCACCTGTGCTCTGGAGGGTGACGGTTTGAGTCGCACTCTTTTGATGGAGAGGCGTCGGAGCAAATACGAGACTCCCCGGGGTCACCGTTCCGGCGGGGGTTAGATGAACCAGCCGAATGCGATTGTTGCCAGCGTCAGCAACATATAGGTTCGATTGCCCATCCACGGTGAGGCCAATGTTCGATAGCCTCGCAGAAGTAGCCGGCCCGCCATCTCCGCTATATCCTCCGAGACCCCTTGGCAGGTAGCCAGCTACCGTTCCAATGGTGCCAGAGACCGAGTCGATTCTGCGCACGACGCTCTCATTACCGCCGCCGATGAAGAGATTACCGCTTGGATCGATGGCCAGTTCCAGAGGGTTCCACTGTCCCCCGAGAAGTTTCGGGCCGCCATCGCCCTGCAAGTGAGCCGCACCGCTCAAGGCATAAGCGCAGATGTTGCCGCCGGTGCAGCCTTGCGAGGTAGCGGATGGAACCCAGCGGATGCGATTGTTTTGGCTATCGTCAATATAAACATTGTCGGACGCGTCTACAGCGATTCCCAGAGGATGATCCAGCTTGGAAGCTTTCGCCGGCCCATTGTCTCCAGAACTGCCCACGAGGCCGATACCCGCGACTGCGGTGATGATCTGGTTGCTCGCCGCCACGACGCGAACATACTGCGCCGTATAGTCCGAAATATAGAGATTTCCGGCGGAATCAACCGCGATGCCAAGTGGCGTAGACAGGTTTGCGCTGGTAGCCGGACCAGAATCGCCGCATTTCGCAGGCGGAGGGTTACAGGCCAATCCATTGCCCGCCACCGTAGTGATAGTGGAAGTGGCGGCGCTTACTTTTCGAATGACCAGATTGCCGGTATCCGCAATCCATATGTTATTGGACGAGTCCACAGCAACCGCAGCCGGAGCATTCAAAGTTGCGCTGGTCGCAGGACCGGTATCGCCCGTGTAACCGGCGATTCCGGTGCCCGCAACTGTGCTCACAATTCCTGTCTTCGCGTTCACCATGCGGATTCGGTTATTCGCTGTATCGGCAATGTAAAGGTCACCCGCCGCATCTTCCGCAACGTTGTAAGGATTGGCGAGGGTGGCACTGGTTGCCGATCCGCCATCTCCGCCGGTGCCGCCCCCGGCGAGCGTTGAAATATTGCCTGCCGTCACGATGCGGACGCGTTGATTCCCCGTATCTGCAATCAAGAGATTGCCAGCCACATCAAGAAACACGCTACCGGGCAGATTCAGCTCGGCGCTGGTCGCCGCTGCGCCGTCACCACTGAAACCCTGCGAACCGTTCCCTGCGACCGTGCTCAAGGCAGATGACGTCAAGTTGATCAGCCGGACTTCCTCATCCAGCGAATCCGCGATGTAAAGATTGTTCGTGGGATCGATGAAGAGACCCATGGGCAGGTGGAACTGAGCCGAAAGAAGCGCGCCACCGTTGCCGCATGCACTCAAGGAAGAAACACAGGCGATTCCGGATCCGGCAAAGGCAATGATCGACGAACTACCGCTGGGAATTTCGCGGATGCGATTGTCACGGGTGTCGCCGATATAGATATTTCCTGAACCATCGACTGCAACTCCCTCGGGGAAATTCAGAGATGCCGAAGTCGCCGCAGCGCCGTCGCCGCAAGCGCTGGTTGGACTCGAACAGATGTTCCCCGTTCCCGCGATGGTGGCGATGTTGCCAGGCTGGATCACCACACCAGCGACTGTAATCGCCTTGGTACTCGTGTTCACCGCGCGAATACGGTGATCCGCGGAGTCCGCGAAATAGATGGTTCCATTATTGTCCACCGTGACCGCGTTCGGAAGATTGATAAAAGCAGCGGACGCGGGGCCGCCATCGCCGCAGGTTGCGGTCGAGGGCTCACACTTATTTCCGCTGCCCACGACCGTCACAATTTTTCCGGTCGTAGCCGCAACCTTGCGAATCCTGGAACCGCCGGGGTCGGCAATGTAAATGTTTCCCTTGCTGTCGATCGCGAGCGCGGTCGGCAGGTCGAGGCCAGCCTTGCTGGCCAGATTGCCATCGCCACTATAGTTCTCGTAGCCTACGCCAGCAAACGTACTAACCGTGGCGCCCTTAACTTCGAACACGTACGTCGAGTACGGAGCCGCGATGTAGGTGTTCAACGATCCATCCCGGATAACTCCGCTGGGACCGGGAAGATCCAACGCGGCAGGAGTGTTGGCCGGAGCCCCGCCTCCAGCATAAGTGCTGATGGTGTTTTGGGCCAAAGCCGCAACTGGCGCCAATGTCAGGCAAAGCAACGATAAGCCGATGGTCTGCAACACAGAGCTGCGAGCCTGTCGGACAGAATTCAAAATTTCAAATTTCACGAACTACCTCCATCAATTTTTCGATCTTAGTTTTGGACTTCGCGTGCCTGACAGGGGGAGTACTTTGGGTCTATTCGTTGTTTATCCGCTTCTTCGCTATTGGCTTACCGATTCCACTTCCGCAAAGCCTAAACGATTCAGGATGCTTCCCGCGTACTTGTCGACGAGTTCAGCTTGAGCATCAGTGAACTTTTCACGCCAGCCACCGACGGCGCCGCTGCGAATAAACCGTCCTTTCGCCGAAGCTTTTTGCGGGTTGATTTTTTCCTTATCCCGCATCTTCTCCACCGAATTGTTCACGACGGCGCGGCGAATGGTTTCCCTTTCCACTGGGACGTTGAGAAACTCCATCATGTTCGCCAAAGATTCTTCCGGTTCGCTGCGCATTTCATCAAAGCGCACCAGCATAACCTCGGCCTGACCCTTTTCTTTAGCTTCCATCCAGGAGTCCACGTGGGCCGTCCAAGAACCGAATGGATTAACCTGGCCACGAAGAAATCTTGGAAGATAGGCTTCGAAATCGTCCTTGGCAAGACCAAGCGCCTTCTGGAACGCAAACTCGGAGAGCGCGACATCGCGAGCATCTCGCACCAGGTAAATCGCTTTGTGATACATGGGGAGGTAAGGTTCATGCGTCTTGATCAAACGCCCCTGATTCGCCAGCACGGGCAATGCACGCCCTTGCTTACCGATATCCGGAACCAGTTGATGGACATTGGTGAAGGTGGATGACTGTCCTACCAGAATCTCGTACAGCATGAATCTGAGCCAGGTATTGCCGGACCTGGGATAGGAAGCAACGAAGACATCTGCTGGCCGAAGGTTACGATGGCGGATCCAGGTCAATGGCTTATGGGCAGCGGTCTTGCCGATCCTGTGTCGAACTTTGCGGAGTATGGGCATGATTAATTCATCCAGGTTCTACGCAGCACTGAAGCCGAAAATGACGTAGCTGCGCGACGGGTCGTACGTTCTCCTTCCTTTATCAGTCGCACTGGAGAGGGCGGTTGCGAAATCTTCAGCAACTGAATGCTGATTACGACCATGGCAATCAACATCAGATAGGAGCAATCGGGGCGTCCACCGAAAGTGGCGTTGCACATGGCATTGATCAGAAGATTGATATAGGCAGCCATTGCTCCTACCGCGAGATAACGAATCTCAGGTGTCGCTGCAATGCGGACCGTTCGCCATATATTTCGCACGATCACATAATTGACCATGAGAACCAGCACCAGGCCGACCAGTCCATTGTTGTATAGCGTTTCAAGAAAGCTGTTGTGCATGTGGCTGCTGCTGAACGGGGTGTCCGGGTGAATTACCGCGACGAATCGCGAAGCGATGAATCCCTGTCCCAGGATCGGATGTTGGAGGATGAAGGGCATGACGAACGACCACAGATCGGTTCGACCCGTGAAACTGGATGCCTGTTCGAGTTGAAGATAGCCGGAGGCATATGCGGAGAGAGCGGTGAACTTCAACGCCAGTGCCAGCATGACGGCAGTCGCAGCCACGAATCCCAAAACCGCCTTGAATCTCTTTTGCAGACCGAAGAATAAAACGCCTGAGATGAAGCCAGCGCCGATGCCAGTCTTGCCGCCCGCTATGACCATGATCAGAAGCGATCCACCGCCAACCCAGAGCGCCCACTTTGGCTTGCCTTTGGAATAGACCATGAGGCAGAGGACTGCAAGCAGTCCGGCGATGCCGGAGATCCCGGTGGGAGCTTCGCGAAACCTCTGTTCCAAGGCGCCTGATCCGTACTCCCCCGTAGGATCGGGAACAAATATCGAGCGTAACGTCGGAACCAGGGTGAGAAATACGAACGCCCAGATGGTCACATTGATGAATGCCCTAAGGTCGGCGATCCCAGCGATCTGCTGCGAGCAGATGTGAACTACCAACACAACCAACGTTAGCTTGAATGCCCAGGCGAGTGAAAATGCCGGGTTTGGGGAATATGCGCAGGAGAGAACGCTAACCAGGGTAAGCCAACTCACCCACTTGTAATCTCCAATAAACAATCCGCGCAAGGACTGCGGATATTTTAAAACCAGAATCAGCAGCGCGATCAGCGCGACAACCCAGAGAATGGCCTGGTCATAAGCCTGAGAGGCGAAGTTGGCGCCGCTGACCGAGGCAATGTCGCTGCGATAGGAAAATACTTCCTCGGAGACCAACAATCCCCACCACACAATGAAGATCAGCCACTTGGCGGGCTGATGGTGAGCACGACCGTAGCCCACCGCAAACACGAGCAGGGCGAAAAAGACCAGCGCGGCCAAAATGACAGTTGCGGTGCTGGGATCCGCAAGAAACTCTTTCCCAACTGTGAACACGATCGCAGTACACAAGGCAAGGGCAACTACCAAAGCAATCGTGCCGGCACGAATGCCGGATTTCGTAGGAGCCGCGAGTTGTGGAGGTGCCGTGTTCATTTTCAGGGTAAAGCGGGGATTGCGTGGATGAAGTTCTTAACTGGCGCCCGAGCCCTTTAGAACTGCAGGAATCGTCTTCGCCAGGATTTGCAGATCGAGCCAAAGTGACCAGCCGTCGATGTACTGAAGATCTAGTTCCATCCACTGTTCGAAGGGGATGCAGTTTCGTCCCAGAACCTGCCAAAGGCAGGTAATTCCAGGACGCACGCTAAACCGACGGCGTTGCCAGTCTTCGTTGAAACCTTCGTAATCACGCACCGCCATTGGCCGAGGACCGACCAAGCTCATGTCGCCTCTCAGAACATTGAACAACTGGGGCAGTTCATCGATGCTGGTACTGCGAAGAAATTTTCCGATGGCGGTGATGCGAGGATCGTTCTTGATCTTGAACACCGGTCCGCGAAGCTCGTTGAGATGTTCAATCTCTTTCATCCGGCTCTCAGCATCGGCCGTCATCGTCCGGAACTTGTAGATTTTGAACCGGCGTTTATTCAGGCCAAGACGTTCCTGCAGGAAGAAGACGGGACCAGGCGACGTCAATTTGATAAGCAAAGCGGTGATCAGAAAGAGCGGTGAAAGGAAAACAATCAGAATCAACGAAACGGTAAAGTCCAAGGTCCACTTTACGATCGCCGGCCATCCAGCCACCGCCATTCCCGTCGTGTGCGTGATATGAGAATCGCCTTCGAAATCTTCTGCTTTCGACCGAGCGCGTTTCAGGTCAAAGATATTGGAAACGACACGGACCAGGATGCCCTGCTCTTCACACAATTCTGCGATCTCGGAGGCATAAGAGTGCAGCGAACGCATAGGCAGGGTAACCACTACCTCGTCCACAACGTTCGAACGCAGGAAGGTCCGCAACTGATCAAAATCGCAGCTTACTGAATATCCCTGCTCTTTGAATTTCACCAAGCCGGGCCATTCTTGATCGACGAAACCTAGAATGCGATAACCCAGCCACGGGCTCTGCTCAATCTTGCGGGCAAATTGGACAGCGGCATCATTGCTGCCAACAATCAAGATGTTGCGGAGATTCTTACCTTTGAGGCGCAGCGACCGCAGGACCAGCCGCACTCCCAAGCGATCGCAGATCGTGAGAAAACTGAGGGAAAACCAGAAGACTCCCGCGAACACGTAGTTGATCATCTCCACGTGAAACGCAAGGGCGGTGAAATACATGAGCAATGTTCCCACCGAGGTAGCCTTGATGATGTCCAAAACTTCGTCCCTCTTGCGGGAAAGGCGTCTCGATTCATACATCTCGAAAACGCGAAATACCTGATGCCACAGAAGCAGGATCCCTGAAAAGATAATGAAATTTTGAATCTTGATCCTTAGGGCCAGGAACTCGCCGAAGGATACCCGCTTACTAAAAATGTGCGATACCGTAATCGTGGCCAAACCAAAACACAGCAGCACCACGATCAGGTCGAACATCTTCACCAAATTCGAGAGCGTTTTACGGTGATCGGCGCCCAACTGGAAGAACCTCCAAATCTGAAGCGATGTTTTGAAGCGGGGGAACGCAGTTAAGATTTCTTACCGAAAAAGCTCGTAACCAAAGCCAGAGAGACTAAATTTCTTCGTCTTCCAGCGGATTCATCACGCTCACCACGCCGCTCGCAGCCTGGGAGTGGGTTCCATTGTGACCGCTGCCGTTTCCATTCGTGCTGCTTCCACTGCGGCCGAGGCCGGTGTCGCCCGCGTTGCCAGTTCTCTGCGGAACCGCCGCCAGCACGGGAATGTTCAGCTCCGACATCACTTCCGAAGGAGTTCGCAGCGAGGGATCGAGGTACTCGATCGTGAACACAACGCCCGCGCTCAGCGTTGCTGCCAGGAGCAAGCCGATCAGGCCGTAGCGCCATCGATCGCCGGTCGGCACAGACGGCACGGAGGGGTTATCAACGATGGCCACGTTAAGAATGCGCTGCTCGTCCAGAGCGTCCGACATGCGAGCTTCTTCACGCTTGCGCAGATAGAGTAAGTAGTTGTCTTCGTCGGCCTTGGCGGTTCTGGCCAGGTCATGCTGCGCCAGATCCTTTTCTTCCAGTTGTCGAGCGTTTCCCTGATACATAGCTACGATCGCCTGGGTTGCCGCTTCCCGCGCCTGCAGGCCGCTGTAATCGGCCCGGGCTTTCGCGAGTTCCGTGCCAATCCACGAGAAAGTTGGATTCTGATCGGTCACCGCGTCCCGCAGAGGCTTGCTTTGTTCGCTGGCGATCGAAGCACGCGTGTCTTCGATCTGCTTGTCCACTTCTTGAACAAGCCGGTAAGTCGGCTGATATTTCGTCAGCAGTTCAGTGCGCTTCAGTTCGAGAGTCAGAAGAGCGCTCTTCAATTGCTGCAGAACACTGGCGTCATCTGACTCTTTCACCTGCGTCGTCATGCGGGCAGGAGTATCGCCAGATTGCTTCTCAAGATCGTGGATTCGATGTTCCGTAGAAGCGAGATCTGCCTTGGTCTGCTGCAAGCTCGCATTGAAATCGTTCAACTTCTGCAGCGTGATGTCCCTCGCTAGCAGTGGCGCAACGCCGCCTTGCTCCTGGGCAAACGCCCTTAGCTGATTCTCGGCTTTCTCCAGATCTTGCCGGTAGAGCTCGGTTTCCTGCTCGAAGAACTTCAACTGCCCTGGTGGACGGTGCACTTCAAGATGTTTGTCGATATAGCCCTTGGCCACCGTCGACAATACCGCCGCCGCTTGTTTGGGATCGCTTGATTCGTAGCTGACGCTGATCAGGTTGCTCTTCCGGATCGGTTCCACCTTCAAGTTCGACTTCAGAGTCTCCACCGCGCGCGCAACCTTTTCATCTTCAGAGCGGTGAAGCAGCCAGCCGGTAAAGCTCTTGCGCTTCTGTAAACCGCAGGCTAATACGGCCTGTCGCAAGACATCGTCGCTGGTAATCAGTGCAGCTTCCGAGTTGAGCTGTTCTTCCGTAACTTCGTCGCGGCCTTGTGTCGGCAAACTCTGTTCGGGCGAGACCACCGGATCGACGCGCTCATGCTTGACGAGTATTCGTGTTTCCGCGTGGTAATTCGGCGGCATCAAGATGGCCGCGGCCAGTGTTCCCAGCAGCACGCCACCGAAACACAGAACGAGAACGCGCTTGTGCCGGAAGCCAATCGCGAAGGCGTCCCGCAGCGTAAAGGCAAAGGGCCCGGTACCTCTGGTAGCACTGAAGTCTTGATTCGTCATCGTTATCTCCTGAAGCTAAGAGGGGGACAAGGTCGTCAGACCAATTTACGGAGCCAGATTGCCATATGCGCCAATACCCGAGTTCGGAATGAAAGGCTTGATCTTCGACAAGGCATTCTTTGGCACAAACAGCTGATCTCCTGGTCGTAGAGTCGGGTCTTCCCCGAGCTTGCCTTGCTTCATCATTTGCTTGACATTAAAAATTTTCGCTTCGAGCCATTGATCGTTCACGCGCCGGAATAACAGCACCTGGGAATGTTTCGCATTCTCGTTGAAGCCACCCGCCATCGCGATCGCCTCCGTCAGCGTCACGGTACCCCGCAGATCGTACTTGCCGGGACGCCCCAGTTGTCCGCTGGCGGTGAAGTATGGCTTCTCAAAATCCTTCAGCACGACTGATATGAGTGGGTCGTTCAGAGTCTTATCGTAGGAGTTCCGCAGAGTTTGGGTAAGTTGCGGCACCGTCTGCCCGGCGACATAAACGTCGCCAACGCCCTTCAGGGTGATGAAGCCATCGGGCTGAACGGTCACAGTTTGATTGAACTCCGGGCTTAATTCGAAGTTGACGTCAAAAGTGTCCCCGGCGCAAATGGTGTAACGTGGATTCCTCGTTTGAAGCTGGGGCGTATCGCTCTTTAGTTCTGCTGAAGCGGACACGGCACTGGCGTTCGCCACCATCGGCTGCGCCGTATTCTGCGCCGCACTTAAAAGGCTTCCCGCCAGTAACAAAACATTTAGCCCGATCAAAGTTCGTCTCATAATACGCATTCCTCTTGTCAGCCGATTGCGACCTGCAACTTCCGCTTGTCTCCGATGCTCGATGCCGCGCTACTTGCGATACAGCTCCGCCCTTTGACTCACAATATCCCCCTCAAAAAGCGGGCAAAACGACCGACAAGCGAATCGGCGTTGATCCACATGCCAGAGATTTTGAAGCCTAAGAAGTAGCAATATTGCCTTGGGGGGGTACCACAACACCGCTGGTGTGTGGCCGAAATGACTGTGTCGAAGGTATACGGGATTACAGATTCTTGCAAGGGGTCAAAGGCACTGATGACAAAAGTTTAGATGAGCAAATGCATGGGGCCAAAAGTCCTTTAAATGGTAGAGTCTAAAGGCTCTACCAGCACGTAGGTAAACTTTAAATAAGATTAGCAACTCGCTGACCTGCCATAAGTCCCGAGCGCCTGGCTTTTCTGAGATCCGCTTGTAAACTCTCTGCCACCAGCTCGACATTAGGCGCGGTGAACATGGAAGGATGATCCCCCGGAATCCTGTGGAAATCAATTCCCGCTTCGACCAGATCTTTCCAGCCGAGCGCGAAGTCGAAATAGTCCCCTTTTGGCCAATCGCTGGATTGGAACATCACCATCTTGCCGGAATACGCTCCAGGCTCGTAACGATGAAATGCGGGATGCACGATTGCGTCGGCATTGTGCATCTTCCCGGCCCTCGAGTTGCCCCCCTGATCGGACGTGAACTGCCAGAGAGTTCTCTCCATCTTTCGACGAGCCTCTTCGAACCTCGCCAAAAGGTAGGAAGATCCTTCCTTGATGTCGGAATGAATAAGGTTGGCGAGGTGATATTTGATCCGGCCCGTGTACCGTCCGTCTCGCAAGGGATTCTTGTAATAGGCCTGGTTATGGGCATCGAACATAGCAAGCAAAGCCAACTCTTCGCCCTGTTGACTCAGCTGGCGCGCCATTTCATAAGCGATCACCGCATTCACACAAAGCCCCGCGAGGAAATACGGCCCCTCCGGCTGAACCTCCCGCATAGCCCGCACAAGAAACGAGGCAATGTCCTCAATTCGATACGGCGTGGGGAGTTTGATCGCGTCCGCGTAAGGAATGTCAACGCCGAAGAAAGGCTGATCCAGTCCTAACTTCTCGGCAAGCAATCGAAATCGCGGACCCGCGCGCACCCAGAATAAAGGTGGTTGGGAACCCTTGGTTTGAATTTCAATGATGGTTCGTGCCCGCAGGCTTTGATTCGGAGAGCGCAGCCAATCCGCCATTAACTCGATAGTGGGCGCCTGAAACACAAAAGCCAGCGAAAGGGGCTGATTGAACTCCTGCTCGATACGATACAGAAGTTTGGCCGCCAGCATCGAATGGCCGCCCAGTTGGAAGAAATCCTGCGTTACGTCATCACTATCCGTCCCGAGGACTTCTTTCCAGATGACCAGCAACCGGCTCTCAATCGAATCGCGCGGCGAGGATTCTTGCCCATCAGCCAAGTCCAGAGAGCCCTCGACACCGTCCGTGCTATTTATCGTCAAAGCCTGGCGGTCGACTTTTCCATTTGGCGTGCGCGGCAGTTGGGAAACAAACCGAAATGCAGAAGGAACCATATAGCTCGGCAACCGCGATTTCACAAAAGTGCTTAACTCCGCCGCCGACGTTGCATACTGCTCACTCATGACTACATGCGCAACCAGGCGCTCATCGCGTTCCACTGAGATGGCCGATTCCCTCACGTCCGGATGCTTCGACAAGGTCGCTTCGATCTCTCCCAACTCAATTCGCATTCCGCGAATCTTCACTTGTTCATCCATCCGTCCGAGGAATTGAAGGTCGCCGGTGCCAAGCCAGCGCACTTGGTCACCAGTTCGATACATCCTCGCGCCGGAGTCAACGCCAAACGGCGAAGGGAGAAACTTCTGCTGCGTGAGCTCGGAACGATTCAGATAGCCGCGGGCGACTCCTGCTCCCGCAATATACAGTTCGCCTGGAACACCACTCGGCACAAGTTGCAGGTTGCGGTCTAGCACATAGACCTGCGTATTCGCGATCGGCCTTCCAATTGGAACCGAGGAGAACTGCTGCTCGCGTTGACAGCGATAGACCGTGCTCCACACTGTCGCTTCGGTTGGCCCGTACTCATTAAACAATTCCACGTCGGGCAACGTACGGTAATGCATGGCAACCAGTTGCTGCGAGCAACTTTCGCCGGCAACAATTACGGTCCGTAAGGAAGCCAGTTGGCGGTCGTCACCTGTTTCCAACACCTGACCATAGAGCGACGGGATACACAAAATGTTAGAAATCTTGTTTTCAAAAACAAGTTCAGCGATCCGTCTACCATCCGAATTAAACTTCGCATTCGGTATGGTCAAGCTCGCGCCAACGCAGAGGGGATGAAAAATTGACGCTACCGAGCTATCGAATGCAAACGAGGATAGCAATAAGAAATTGCCGCCGGGGCGTCCGTAATAGTTGACTCGGGCCTCCGTGGAGTGTGCGAGGTTCCCATGAGTGATCTGCACTCCTTTGGGCCCACCGGTCGATCCCGATGTGTAGATCACATACGCCAGATTTCCCGGCGACACCTCTACACCAGGGTCCGCGGTGGACTCCTTTTCGATCTCGCTCCAATCCGTGTCGAGGCAGACCACGCGCATCGCCTTGGACGATCCGATCGAAGGCAAATACGATTGGGTCAAGAGCACTCCACCGCCACAATCGCTGAGCATGAACGCCAACCGCTCTTCTGGATACGCGGGATCCAGCGGAACATATGCTCCCCCCGCCTTCAGAATCCCTAGAATTCCCACAACCATTTCCAACGAACGTTCCACGCTTAGTGCAACGAGCACATCTGGCCCTACACCCAAGTTGCGCAGATGACGGGCCAACTTGTTCGCCCGCTCATCGAGTTCGCTGTAGCTCAGTGTTCGGTCGTCACATTTCACCGCCTCGACATCGGGCGTCTTTTTCGCTTGTAGTTCGAAGCGTTTGTGCACAACAACCGACGGATTTTCGGCTTCCGTTTGATTAAATTCGACCAGTAGTTTGTGGCGTTCGCGGTCCGAGAGAATCGCGACGCGACTGATATGTTCGTCCGGGTTCGCAACCACGGATTGCAGAAGGGTGCGCCAGCACTCCACAACGTTTGCGATCGTTGAAGCGTCAAAAAGGTCTGTGCTGTAGATCAGCCGGCCGGAGAGTCCATCACTCCGGTCGTCTAACACCAGGGAAAGATCGAATTTCGCCGTGGAAGTTGCCACATCAATGGGTGTCAGATTCCATCCGGAATCGACTCCAGACAGTGCCGGTTCCAGAGACAGCAGCACACGGAATAGAGGATTGCGTCCCAGGCTGCGATCGGGATGAAGCTCCCTTAAAATCTCATCGAGTGGTACGTCGTCGTTTGATAAGGCATCAATCGTTGTCTTACGAACCCGATCGAGCAGCTCGGAAAACGTAGGATCACCCCTAAGATCAGTCCGTAAAACTACCGTGTTCAGAAAAAAGCCGAGCAGCCTTTCGGTGCCGCTCCGATTGCGGCCCGCCGTGATGCTTCCGACAACAATATCTTCCTGGCTGGTGTATCGGTAGAGCAGCGTATCCAGCGCCGCCAACAGGGTCATGAATAGCGTGACGCCGTGACTCTGGCTTAAGCGACGCAGACCATCGCTTAGGTCCCTTGTCAGGGCAAAGGTCTGCATCGCGCCGCGAAAACTTTCCGCTCCCGTTCGGGTTCGGTCCGTGGGTAGTTGCAGCACCGGCAGGTTACCGCCGAGTTGCTGACGCCAGTATTCAATTCCTCGTCGGCCTTCCTCGCTCGGCGTCTGGTGTCGTTGCCACAAAGCGAAATCGCCATATTGAAACGGCAACTCCGGCAGCACAGAAGAAGACGTTTCTGCCGCAGGATCGGAGAATGCCTGGTACAGCCTCGACAGTTCCGGCAGAAACACCTGGTAGCCCGAGATGCCGTCAAAGATAAGGTGATGGCAGTTGACAAAGAGGCGATATTGCTCCGTCGCCAGCCGCACCAGGCGAGCGCGTAGCAGCGGCAGCTTCGCCAGGTCGAAAGGCCGGCAGGCATCCTCGGTCGCGAGACGCAACGCCTCGGCAACGCGTTCGGACTCCGGAAGGTCTCTGAGATCGTCAACTTGCAGCCTGAGTTCAAAGGGCGGATGCACGACTTGCACTGGCTGCCCGTCCAAAACCGTGAACGTAGTACGCCACGCTTCGTGCCGGCGAATGATTTCATTCAAGCTTCGCTGCAGCGCATCAACATCGAGCGCACCGGTGCGGTGCACCGTGAAGGGCTCGTTGTAGACAGGCATTTCAGGAGCAAGTTGGGCGTGGAGCCAGACCTGTTGCTGCGCTAGAGTAAGCGGGATCACCGCGCTTGGATCGCGTCGCGGAATTTGGTCTTCAGCACGCGGAGCTTCCGAACGCTGCTGCAAATACTTCTCCAGCAATTTGCGCTTTTGCTCGGTACTTTCGGTGGTCTCTGCCATCACTCATGCACCACAGTTGGAGAGCTCTTCGCCAATTCCTTGTCCTGACGAACAGCCTCTCCCCTTACCAAGTCCGACAACCTGCCGTTCGTCACGTACTCAACGCTTTGATGATTGCTCACATAGGCGAACATCTCGGAAAGTTGAGCCCACAGATCGAGCTTCTCGATCTCCCACGGATGCCCGTATAGATGCCACACCCCGCCGTCACTCAAGACCTGGTCGAAAGTCGATTTGCCCAGTTTCAGCCAATCCTTAAACCGCAGCAAATACGGAAGTGACTTCAGCAGCTCACCCGGCGCTCTTAAGCGGAGCAGATTTCGAACATAGTTCGACCGCCGGTGGGGATAGGCCTGCAATGTGGTCGGCATTGCAAACTGCTCGAAGCTGGCACTTGAGCTCAGCATCTGCGTGGTGCGAGCACCCTTATATCCTGCATCCTGAACCGCATTGATAACTTTTTCGTTGAAGCGCCCTTTGGGATAGCAGAACATCACCACTTCGGTTCCCAAGTTTTCCTGCAATACCACTTTGCATTCCCTCACTTCGCGCTCAAGCTGCGTAGAATCGAGGGTTGGAAGAATGGCGTGGGAAACGCTGTGAGCACCGATTTCGAAACCGGCCGCGGCAAAAACTTTTAGATCGGCGGGTGACAAGAACGAATCGCTTCCTAGCCTGCCCGTCGGGATGTAAAACGTTCCCGGTAGATGGTAGCGCCTGAGCAGTTCGGCTACTTTCAGACCACTGCGGTCGTCGTCATCCCAGCTAGTGGTCACAAAAGTCTTGCCCATGGCTGGGATTCTACCCCTGCTGCGCGTAAAGCGTTTCCTGAAGATTGGTACCGGGAGGCTTCAACTGGGTAATCTTCTTGCCGAACAAAATGAAGGCAACGACCACGTACAGGAAATTAGCGCCGATCATGCTCCAAATCACTCCTTGCAGCCCAAAAAAACGAGTCGCAGGAATTCCGATCACGATGGCCACCACGCTTGCGGCTCCGTTGGCCACAAACAGCGACCGCGGCGACTCCATGGCCCGCAACAAGATCGCCGGTCCCAGGCTCGCGCTCCATATCGTGGTTTCCAATGCAAACAATGGAATCAGGTAGGCGGACTCCATATATTTCCCGTTGTATAAGAAATGAAACAGCGGCTGCTTGAGGGGAATCAGAACCGCCCAGTACACGACTGATCCCGCGACGAACAAACACGCCAGCCGCCGATTAAGCGACGTCGCCGCTTTCCGGCCACTCTGATTTTGCACCCGCGCCGCATACGGCAGAAACAACATCGAGAGTGCGGCATAAGTCTGCAGCACCGGCGCTGCCAGGTTCATGAGAGCGCGCAGTTCACCCGCCGCCGCCATCCCTGAAAAACTACTTACTAGAGGGATGTAAACGTAATTCGGAATCCAACCCACGACGCAGGTGGCCAAAGCCCACCGGCCATACTCCCAATGCTTGCCCCAGGTTGTGCGCAGGCGCGGGCGCCCAGTTTCTGGCGCGAGAGTGGCGTGGAGCTGGAACACCATGATGATGCAACTAACCAGCGCGGCCAGCCCCATGATCAAAAAAGCGTTGAACGACGACAGGTGTCCCAGTCGGTAGACGACAAAAACTCCGCCCGTCACGAAGGCACAATAAAAAGTCGATGCGAAGGCTGCGGGTCCGGGCGAGAGTCGGAGATAGAAACTCCGCTTCGCCAGGCCATGCATAAGAATAAATGGCGTGGCTACCGTCATTCCGGCAAGCGCCACTGCAAGTACAGGCGAGTGTCCGACCACGCTGGTTACAATTGCGGCCACCCCTAAGAACAGGCACATCACCGCGGAGAGCGCCCAATGAATCCACAACGTGGTCTTCAAGTAGCCGCGCAGGTTGTCGCGAAACAGCGTTCCGGAAAAGACCGATAACGGTTCCAGCAGAAGCGACTGGTAGAGAAAGCCTGCCAGTATGAAAAAACTGAATGACAGAGCGTAGGCTCCATACTCTTTCGGCGTCAGCCAGCGAGCCAGCAAAACTCCAAGCAGGAAGTTCGACCCGGAGATGAGCCCGTAGTCGATGATGGCGAGGCCACCCTTACCCGCCCATCTGCGAAACATTCCAAATACGGATTGGTTATGGGCGTGGTCGTCGTGGTCCTCAGACGCAGGTCCGATGGAAGGAGGGTCAGCGACAGAAGCTTCGGCCAGTGCCTGTCCGCTTTGCGGTTGGCTGGAACCTGGCGACATAGTGATCTCGTCCACGCCAGCCAGTTCTCTTGATTCGTTCGTAGGATTCATGGGGTGAGTAATGAAACAGGAATGCGTACGCACTCAGTTCAATTGCAAATCAGCTTGCCGCAATAAATCGGAGGTGGAACCTTGGCCATTAGCTTCCGCCTGCAAACTCTCCAGAGAACGCCGTAGCTCGCGGGCCAGCACTTGTACATTTGGCTCGTTGAGAATGTTCCCATGATCGCCATCGATCTCATGCACCTCAACGCCGCCGCCGGCGTATTTATGCCAGCCTCCAGTGGGATCTTCCAAGCCTCGCAAACCTTTTTCGCTGGCCCTGAACAAAAGGATTCGATCAGGATAAGCTTGAATCCGGTAGCTCGCCTCTGCGGCCGCAAGCGTTCTGCGTACTTTCTTGACCGCGGGAGGAAGGAACATAAAATCGATTCTTCTCTTGATTCCTATTCGATACCGCACCGCGCGCCTGCGGAGATACGAAATTTTCTGTGAGGCTGATAGTGTGAGAAAGCGTTGCATCAGCGACTTCGACTCCCCGGCATAGGTATCAAGAAAAATGAGCGCCCTTACTTCCTCGCCTTGAGCCAGTAAGCGCCGCGCCATTTCCATCGCAACGTATCCCCCAAATGAATAGCCACCGAGGTAGTAAGGCCCTTCCGGTTGGGCGGAATGCAAATGTTCCAGGTAGAGGTTGGCCATATCTTCCACGCGCTCCAGGCAGGGCTGCGAACCGTCCAGTCCCTGCGCCTGTATGCCATAAAAAGGCTGATCCGGCGCCATGTGCCGCGCCAGATCGCGAAACCGCAGCACGCTTCCCCCCAATCCGTGGACGAAATAAAACGGAGGTTTCGATCCTAGCGGCTGCAACGCAATCACAGCCGACCGCGCGGCGGACGGCGTCTCCAGTCGTACCAATGCGACTAATTCCTCAATGGTGGGAGCTTGCAGCAAATCAGTTAAAAGCAATTTCTTGCCGAATTCTTTTTCGACCGTCCCCATCAAGCGCGCCGCGGCCAGGGAATGTCCACCCATCTCAAAAAAATTATCGCGCACTCCAATGGGCCGCCTTCCCAGCACTTGCTCCCATTGCCGCGTCATAATGGATTCGAACTCGTTCCGCGGGGCGACGAAATCTTCTCCTCGTTCGGCGCTTGGCGCAGGCAACGGCAAAGCACGCCGATCCACTTTTCCGTTTGGCGTCAGCGGCATCGCTTCCATGAAAACGAAATCCGCGGGCACCATGTACTCCGGCAGTAGCTCTTTTAGATATTTCTTCAGCTCCGCTCCGGTTGGTTTTGCCTGCTTCGCAATCACGTAACCGGCTAATCGTTTTTCGCCATTCGCTTCGTGTGCCACTACCACCGCCGCGGCAACTCCCGGATGCCTTTCGAGCACGGCTTCAATTTCGCCGAGTTCCACGCGAAAGCCTCGGATTTTGACCTGAAAATCGGCGCGCCCCAGGAACTCGATATTTCCATCTTTCAGAAAGCGAACCAGATCTCCTGTCCTGTACATCCTGTTTTTTCCCCGACGAACTTCGCCGCCAACCGAATCAGAAAACGGATCAGAAATAAATTTCTCCGCCGTCATTTCCGGCCGCCCCAGATAGCCGCGAGCCACGCCCGGTCCGCTGATATAAAGTTCCCCCGGAGCCCCGGTGGGCACAGGCCTTTGCTTGTCATCCAAAATGTAGAGCCGCGTGTTCGCGATGGCCTTTCCGATAGGCAAATTCTCAGGAACAGGCTGCGCTGGATCGGGCTCGAACGAAGTTACAATGATGCTCGCTTCGGTTGGCCCATAGGTATTGACCCACCGCACGCGTCCGCCTCCGCATTTCACCCACGCTGCAAAAGCCGACGCCGAAGCCTTTTCTCCACCCACGATCAACAAGCGGAGACTCGGCGGCAGCTCTGATTTCGTCTCGGTCAAAGCACGCACCAATTCGTGCCAGTAGGCGGTAGGCAAGTCAAGGACAGTGATACCGCGCTTTGCAATCCAATGCAGAAAATCGGAGCCCGCCAGCGGCATCTCCTCTGTGCGCATTACCACCGTGCCGCCCGCCAACCAGGTCGGGAATATTTCTTCGACTGCGATATCAAAGCTAAGCGATGAAAATTGCAAAGTACGGTCGTCTGGCCGCATGCCGTAGAGTTGGATTGCCGCAACGTGATGGTTCACCAGTCCCCGATGCTCCAACATCACCCCGCGAGGCTTTCCCGTCGAACCGGACGTATAAATCACATACGCCAGGCTTTCCGGATCGCATGGATACGCCGCATTTTCCCGGCTATGCTTCTCCAGAATTTTCCAGTCTGAGGTGAAGTGCACAACTTCGGGTTTCGCATTCCCTAACCGGCGCAACAAACCTGGTTGTGTCAGCAGAACCGGAGCGCCAGAATCTTCGAGCATGTACCCCAGGCGGTCGTCTGGGTAGTCGGGATCAAGAGGCAAACACGCGCCCCCCGCCTTCATCACACCCAAAAGGGCCACCGTCAATTCCACAGAACGCTTCAGGCAAATACCCACCGGGATGTCTTTCTGAACTCCCTTCTCGCGCAGGAAATTCGCCAACTGATTTGCACGTTCGTTTAATTCTTTAAACGTCAGCTGGCGGTCGCCATGAATTACCGCAATTGAGTTCGGAGATTGTTCCGCGCGATCCGAAAACATCTGGTGAACGCACTTCTCGGCACTGAGCGATTGCGCAGCCAGCGCGACTTTCGAGCTGCTATTGGTTTCGCTTAAAGACTTTTCGTCCGAAAATGTTTGAGTTGGCGGATCCCCGCTTCCAGACTCCGAGGTCTTCCCATGTTTCTCAAACCTAACCTTCAAAGATTGCAAGCCGCGCAGCCCAAGATTTGTTCGCCAAGTCAACGTCTGCGGCTCCAACTCCAAATGATCGAACGCGCGCAAGAGGCCCTCGAATGCGATCTGCGCCTCCATGCGAGCTAATGGCGCACCGAAACAAAAGTGAGCAGCATACCCGAATGCCAGATGCCGATTGTCTTGCCTTGCGATGTCGAACTCATCCGGATCGGCGAATCTTTCAGGATCACGATTTGCCGCGGCCATCACCGCAATCACAGCTTGTCGCTTGCCAATGAGCTTCCCACCCAGGTCCCGGTCCGTCGGCGCGAGGCGTGCAGTGTGCTGGCTGGGGCTTTCGAAGCGCAACATCTCCTCGACTGCGGACGGAATCAAGGATAGGTCGTTGCGCAGCTTCTGCATCTGGTCCGGATAGCGCAGCAATGTCAGCATTCCGTTGCCAATGAGGTTCGTGGTTGTTTCCTGCCCGCCCACCATGGTGATGATCGTGTTAGCGACGATCTCCTCATCGCTCAGCCGGTCCCCATCGATTTCCGCGGTAATCAAGGAATGGATCAATCCTTCTCGCGGATGGTGTTTTTGCTCCTCGACTGCTTCGCGGAAGTACGCCGTCATCTCTTCAACCGTCTGCAGCATCACTTTGGCATGATCGGGATTATGCTGAAAATTCCCTAGCATCTCGGCAAAATTCGCCGACCATACTTTCAGCTTGCGATGATCGTCGACGGGCACCCCCAGCATTTCCGCAGTCACAATGGCCGGCAGCGGCTCGGCCAAATCCGAGATTACGTCCATGTTCCCTTGCTCCCGGACGCCGGCAAGCAGACGATCGACGATCTCGCGAATGTGCTCCTTCAGAACTTGTATCCGAGCCGGGGTGAATGCTTTCGAGGCCAATGAACGGAGGCGTGTATGTGCCGGCGCGTCCATGAACAGCATCTGCTTCACCATCAATTGCGCTAACGGGCTGATCTGCGAAAGCCCCATACTTGCAAGTTGTTCGGGAGTCGGCGTTCGGTCGGCCGAAAAACTTTGCAGAACCTCCAGCACATCGCTGTATCGCGTCACGATCCAGGCGTGCAGAAATGGATCCCAATGCACGGGAGCCTCGCGCCGCAGCCGATGGAAAAGCGGATAAGGATTGGCAAGAACCGCGGGGTCGAGCAGGTGATAGAGGCTCAGCACCGCGCTGGGACTCTCCACACGCGAAACCGGTTTGTCGTCAGTAGGCATTCAAGAAGTCTGCAGTTGAGAGAAAAGCGGTATGCGGATGATCAGCTTATCCGGCCATTGAGTGAGCATACAACGAATGCGGCGAGAAGGACGACGTGGAAAAGTGGCGGGAACTTCATTAAGCCAGCGTTTTATCGGCGTGATCCGGACGAGGCTCACTCGCGCTCGATTCCCCGAGTTTGGCCAGAATGAGGGTCTCGATCACATCCGACATTTCCGCGAGCGTGGGATGATCAAAAATCTGGAGAAGCGGAAGCTCAACTCCAAACGCTTCGTTCACTCGCGCAATCAATTGCGTGCCCAGCAGTGAGTGCCCGCCCAGCAGAAAGAAGTTGTCATGGGCGCCAATCCGGTCCGCATGGAGAAGCGAGCCAATAATTCCCGCCAGACGTTCCTGCACAACTCCGGTAGGCGCGGCAAATGCATCTTCGCTCAACCGATTGGATTCGCTGGGCTCAGGAAGCGCGGCGCGATCAACCTTTCCGTTGGCCGTCAACGGCAGAGATTCCATTCGTACGTATGCTGAAGGAATCATGTAGTCCGGAAGTCTCTTCCGTAAGTGTTCGCGCAATCCCGCGCCTGTCACCCTGGTCCCCGCACTCAGCACTACGTAAGCAACCAGCGCTTTTTCGTGATCTTGACCCTCGCGGGATGCAACTGCGCTGGCGCTGACTGCAGGATGTTCATCCAGGACTGCAACAATCTCATTCGGTTCAATCCGGAATCCGCGAATCTTGATCTGCTCGTCCATTCGGCCGAGAAACTCGATCTCACCATTCGGCAGCAAGCGAGCCAGGTCTCCGGTGCGATACATTCGCTCGCCGCATGACAAATTGCCTTCCGAACGAAACGGATTCGTAACAAACTTTTGCCGAGTCAAATCCGGGCGATTGCGATACCCTCGCGCCAGCCCGGCGCCGCTGATGCACAATTCTCCCGGCGTGCCCGCCCGAACTTCTTGCAATCCCTCGTCCACGATATAGACCTGCGTGTTATCGATCGGCCGTCCGATCGGCGGTATTGCCATCTTCGCAGAATTTCTTAAACTGCCATCGTGGCACTCAACCCTGCCAGAGGTGGCCACAACCGTGCATTCCGTAGGGCCGTAGTTGTTGATCAACGCAAACGGAAGATCTGGCATGGGCCTCCGATGCAGCGTATCCGCTCCCGTTAGAAGAATGCGTAGCGCCGTTTGTTCCGGCCACTGCAGCAGCAACATTCTCTCCGCGAGTGGTGTGGCAAGAAACGTAATGTTGATGCCCTCGGCAACCAGCCAGTCATGCAAAGCCGCGGGATTACTACGACAAGTTTCTGGCGGAATATGCACGCTCGCTCCGGCTGCGAGGTAGGGCCAAATCTCCCAAACAGCGGCATCGAAGGCCACCGTAGCCTGATGACTGGCGCGATCATTCGGGGTGACGTGAAAGGCTCGGATATGCCACGAAATCAGATTGGTGAGGCCGCCATGCGTGGCTTCGACGCCCTTGGGCTCGCCCGTCGATCCTGATGTATAGATCACATACGCCAGGTTCTGCGGCGTTACGGGGCAGGAGAAATGATCGGGCGGCATTTCGCCGATTTTGTCAGTCTCTTCATTGACATGAACCGACTGCCAATCGCCGGAGGGAATCCTTGCGGCGGAAGCGTCCCCTGTGACCAACACCATCACGCCCGCATCGCGCAACATGAAGGTCAGCCGCTCCGCAGGCAAACTCGAGTCGAGCGGAAGATATGCCCCGCCAGCCTTCATGATGGCTAACGCCGCGATCACCATGGCCGGCGATCGTTCCATGATCAAACCTACCGGCTGATCCGCACTTACGCCAATGGATTGCAGGTAACGAGCAAGCTGGTTGGAACGGCGTTCCAGGTCGGCGTAAGACACCGCCTCCGATCCTGAAGTCAGCGCGATCGCAGCTGGGCACGACGCCGCCTGCGCTGACACCATCTCGACAACGGACATTGATTGGGGATCCATTTCAGCCGTCACCCCCGCCCCGACACACTCGTGGCTCGCGCCAGAATGGATGGTCGTCCGCACCGCGATGAGCAGTTCATGGGTTTGTCTAACAGCCTTACTATTTCTTGCCCTTGCTCAGTACCAACTGCTCGATCATGTTGACGCTCTGCAGATTTTCAGCGCTGATCTCTTCGTCGCCGATTTTCACTCCGAAGTTTTCTTCCAGAAAAGTTACCAGGCGAAAAATACCCAGAGAATCGACCACTCCGTTTTCGATCAGCGACTCGTCATCGCTCACCACTGTGACGCCCTTGGCGGCTGCCAGTTCCTCGGTCACGAATTGCCGCACCTGATCTTTAACGGTAGTTTCTTTCGTCGTCATTTGCTGCTGCTCCTATTGGGACTTGGGATTGTTGAAACCACTTGCAATTCAAAAAACGAACCTCATTAAACCGCGATCGGCTGGCTGTCACGGGATAATCCAACGCGATCCACTTTTCCCGTGGATGTCTTAGGCAGGGTGCTGCGAAACTCTATCAACTCAGGAATCATGTACTTCGGAATCCGCGTGGCGCAATGTTGCTGCAATGCCGTGGCATCCACGGAATCGGGCTCATGCGCCGCAACCACGGCTTTGATACGGTTTCCCACCACTTCGTCGGGCACCGCAATCGCGGCCGCCTCGCGCACGCCAGGGTGGCTGAGCAACGCGCTCTCGATTTCTCCAAGTTCGATGCGATACCCGCGGCTCTTGATCATGCTGTCGCGCCGGCCGACAAAATAATAATTGCCGTCTTCGGCCAGCGTAACCAGATCACCGGTACGATAAATTTTCTCGTCGAAGTTCGGCTGGAAGCGGTTGGGCACGACCATCTTCTGAGTCTTTTCCACGTCGCCCCAGTAACCGTACGTCACCGAAGGTCCGCGGACATACAACTCGCCGCTTTGACCGGCCTCGGTCACAATTTCGTCCTGGTCGTTGACCGCGAAAACTTCTGTGTTTTCGCAAGCGATGCCGATCGGCAACTTATCCATGCCAGCCAGGCGCTCGCGATCGACTCTGTAATAGGTGCAGACGTTGGTTTCGGTGGGACCGTATAGATTATCCAACTCTACCGCTGGCAAAAGCTCAGCCAGTTGCTTGAGATACTTCATCGGAAAAACTTCACCCGCAAACAAAATCGTCCGCAAGCAGGGTAACTTTTCGGCCTTTAAATCGGCGTGCAAAAGCAGCAGCACTAAGGCCGACGGAACCGAATACCACACGGAAATCTGGTGCGTCTCCATGAATTTTTGCAGCGTGGTGGGGAACAGCGCGATTTCCTCTGTGACGAGATAAACCGTTGCCCCTGCCTCTACTGCGTTGTAAACATCGAAGACGGAAAGATCGAAGTGCAGCGGAGCATGATTCGAAAGCCGGTCTTCGTGGGTGATTTGAAACTTGTCCGCGCACCACTCCACAAACGTCAAAGCGTTCTGGTGAGTCAGCATCACGCCTTTAGGCCGGCCGGTGGAACCCGATGTGTACAGGATGTACGCCAGATCGGTCTCGGTCAGCGTGACCTGCGGCGCATCCGCGGCAGAATATTCCGCCAGCGCGGACCACGGAACCACTCCTGTTCCATTGCCCGATTCCCGAGCTTTATCGATGATCACGCACCGGTCGAGAGACTCGCGCGTCGCGGCATCCAGCGACCGGCGTTTTTCATCCTGCGTGATCAGGACTCGAATCCCGCAATTGCTGATGATGTATCCAACTCGGTCCACCGGGGCCGCTGGGTCCAGCGGCACATACACCCCGCCTGCCTTCACCACCGCAAACATGCTGATGACCGACTCGACGCATTTCGGGAAAAATATTCCGACCCGATCTCCCTTGCGCACACCGCTCTGCACCAGTAGATGCGCCAACTGGTTCGATCGCTCGTCGAGCTCCCGGTAACTGATGCTCCGACCTCGCGCCCACACCGCTGTCTTTTCGGGAAAACGTTTTGCGCTCTTGCTCAACAGCTGTTGCAGGATGTAAGCCATTCGCCGCCCCTTGAGAAAAAATGGTCGACCCAAAAAAATCGCAGCGCCAGAAATTGCGATCTAAAACCCGTGCAGTCCGGAGATGATTACCTTCTGCATCTCGGAAGTTCCCGAATAAATCGTGCCCGAGATTGCATCGCGCAGTTCGCGCTCGATCTGAAAGTCGGTCATATATCCGTAGCCGCCGTGAATCTGAATTGCGTCAAGGCAGGTCTGTATGCAAGCTTCGCTAACGTAAAGTTTCGCGATCGAGGTCTCTCGCAGAGGGTGCCGTCCCAGACTTTTCATCCACGCCGCTTTATAAAGCAACAATCTCGAAGCCTCGAGCCGTACATCCATGTCGGCAATTTTGTTTCCGATCGCGGAGAACTTCCCAATCGGTTGGCCGAACTGATTGCGTTCGCGCGCATACTTTACGCAGGTTTCGAGCACGCGCTGCATCAGTCCCAGATGGCTGGCCAGAATGCAGGTGCGCTCCCATTCCATGGAGGCGGTGAAAATCGCCTGCCCGGCGCCTTCTTTATCGAGAATATTTTCAACCGGAATCGCGCAATCTACCAGAGCCACTTCTGACATCGAGGACGTCCGTAGCCCCATCTTATTCAGCTTCTTGCCTACTTCAAGCCCTGGAGTGCCTTTTTCTACTAGAAACGCGCTAACCCCATTGGCTCCTTTTGCTGGATCCAAGGTCGCGAAGATAATGAATAAACTTCCGTGCTCCGCATTGGTGGTAAACGTTTTCGTGCCATTCAGCACGTAGCAATTGCCCTTGCGCTCGGCACGCGTTCGGAGGCTATAAGCGTCCGAGCCCGACATGGGTTCGGTCATCGCGTGCAGCCCGATCCACTCCCCATTGATCAGCTTGGGCAGATAACGTTTCTTCTGGGCTTCGGTCCCGAACGTCATGATGGGGATTACCGTGGTCCACATATGAGCGTTCAGCGAGAAGAGGAAGCCGTTATCGCGGCAACCATAACCCAAAGCTTCGAGCGCGCATACCGTTGTGAGAATATCCGCGCCGCCACCACCGTATTCTTGCGGAACCGGTAGGCCCTGGATACCGAAATCAGCGCACTTCTTCCAATGACTCCAGGAGAACTCTTCCTCGTGATCCCGGCGGATCATGTCATCATTATTCAATTCTTCTTTGGCGAACCGGATCACTTCCTTACGAAATGCCGCCTGCTCTTCTGTCCACGCGAAATCCAAAGTTCTGTCCCCCCGGGTTCTTGCCTTAAGCGTTGATCTTCTGCGGCTCTGGTTTTGGCTGCGCTGCGCCGTTCGACTTTGCGTTTGCTTGCTTCTCGCCGTTTTTCTTTGCATCCAGCGTCTTCCAGGGCATCTTCCGCAGGCGGCCGCCGGGCAGTTTGATCCGCGCCGGTATTCCCATAATTGTGGTGTTGTCCGGAACATCCGTCAGCACGACGCTGTTGGCGACTACCAGGACGTTGTTGCCAATCTTGCACTCGCCAACGATTTTGCAACCGGGACCGAAATAGCAGTTATCCCCGATGCTCTTCACGCCCGTCCCGATCAATACCTGGGAATTGAAAGTGCAATTCGAACCGATTTTCACTGGTGAGATTTGCAAGCCGTAAGCAGTATGCAGAATTATGCCAGGACCGATCTCCGCATCCGGCGAGATCAATACGCCTGAGAGCATGATCTGATTCCAGCGCTGCCATAGCAGCGCCACCAGCATCAAGATTTGACGAACTACCGGCACATGCACGCTGGCATGCACCCAATGCGAGAATCGGTATTGCAAAATAGCTTTCGTTTCTCTACGAATGATTACCCGCCAACCCCGCTCCAGTTTTCGGTGCGAAGCGGCTGCCTTGAAATCAGCCCTTAGATTTTCGAACATTTTTTAGTCCTTAGAACGGTAGTGGCCCAAATTCAAAATTATTAATCGACGGATTTTGGAATGATGTGGAGTATTGAAAGTTAGAGGCGGTTGTAAATTGCCTCGGGTATGGGGAAGGTGCGCTGGTTCAGTACGGCGCCCAGAACGCGCACATGCGCGGCTTGCAGGTCGTGCACTTCCTGCCGCAATTTCTCGCGACGGGAAGAATTCGCCTTTAACACCAGCACTAACCCATCTGCAGCCGCCGCCAGCGACGTTGCTTCGCTCGATTCGTTCAAGGCGGAGGCGTCGATCAGCACATAATCCGCACGCGATCGCAGCTCGGAAATCCTGTGCCGCATTCGGTCCGTGTTCAACAGCGGCAACGCCGCTTCCGCCGACGATCCGCAACTGATCAGCCATAGATTAGAAAGAGAAATGGTATGGGCGAAGTTCAGAATCGGTTCTTTTCCTTGCAGTGCGTCGGCCAAGCCGTGGTGGTTTTCCACTCCGAATTGCTGGTGCAATCCTGGCTTTCGCAAATTCGCATCCACCAGGCAAACAGTACCGGTAACCTGTGCGGCCAATAGCTCGGCCGCGCAGGCGCAGATCGAACTGCAGCCGTTCCCCGATTCGCTCGCCGCAAACACCACCACGCGGGGCGCGTCCACACCCTGCTGCAGGAAGACCCTCTGCGTCAGTTTGCCGAGCTCCTCTCGTTCCTTCGGTTCGAGGTGAAGGTGGGGCTCCCTGGTTACTTCTTTGACCGTGGGTTCGGAAACTCTCGTAGAAGGGGCGGAAACCCTGACAGAGGGCCCGGAAGCCTGCATGGGAATCGGAATCTTCTGACCGACCGTAGCCACCGGAGTCGTGTCAAATAGATCAGAGTCTTTCCCCAAATTCTGTAGCAATTCAAAATTACGGCTCATTTATGAACTCTTTCCCCACCTAAAAGTGACCCGAAATCACTCGCAGAGGTCAAACTCTCAGACACCGTTCTGTAGCTGGCGAGTCTTAAAGAGACTCAATTGTAAGCTAGACCAGCGAAAAGCAGCCCTCTGAATCGTTCCCTCAGCTAGGCATGATGCTGTGCTGGCGGAGCTTATACAGCAAGCCTCGATAGCTGATGCTCAACAACTTTGCCGCCCGCTTGCGGTTCCAACCGGTTTCCTGCAGAGCTTGGCGGATAGCGAGTATCTCCGCGGCTGCGCGTAGGCTGCGCAGCGTCGGTTTCGCATCGGATGCTAGCTTTTCGGAGCCACTAACGGTACCGGCCGGATCTTGCCCCTGAACCGTCGCAGCCGAATTTTGCGGTAACACCAAGTTGCTGTTCATTGGATATCTCGAGTCCTATTTGTCATTGACCGGGGAGTCAAAATTAACGATCGGATCATTACTATGCTGTAACGCCTTCAAATCGCGCTACTTACAGCTCCGCCCTCTGAGTCACATATTGGCGGGTCCGCTTAGGCATCCGCTCTAGAGACTTCGCCTGCAACCGTAGCCCTAGCTACCTGGCTAAGAGCACTTATTGGAGATACGAAAGGGGGGACCACCTAGCATTTTCTGCGCAAGTGGCGGCGATCAACGTACAAACTTGAATACGAAGGTACGGGAAGCTGCAATTTCCTGCAAGAGGCCGAATGCCTTGCTCACCAAAGTCTCTACGGCCGGTCACCCTTCAGAGATCCTGCAACTTGTTGCAAATAAGCGCGTGCTTGCGTAGGGGTTAGCGCCTCATTCCTACCCTTTTTGCGAGGCATTCCTTCCCGCGCTGCCCCCGCGACTTTCGGATTCATTTCTGCTGCCTTCGCTGCCGCCCAATCGTATTCCTCCTCTACATCGTCTATCCCGGTAACCCTGCCTGCCACACTGGCCGCCCCCGGTTGGGAGACATGTTGAGTGATGTCGAGGTCGGAAATCACCTCTCGTACAATTCCGGTATCGATCGTTCGCTCGCGCACGGCGCAGGCCAGGGACATCGCATTGAAGCAAAAATTGTTGATATTGCGCGGAATCCCTTCAGTAAACTCAGCCGTCTCTGCCATGGCTTGAGGTGTGAAGATGCTGCCCCCTTCATAACCCGCCACCCGCAACCGGTGCTGAATGTATTTACTAGTCTCCTCCGGCGAGAACGGTTTGAGGCTGCTGACTAGCGAAATGCGTTGGCGTAATTGAGCCAGGTTCCGGCTGGCCAGTTTGTCCGCCAGCTCAGGTTGTCCAGCCAAAACTATCTGCAGCAGCTTCGCCTGGGGTGTCTCAAAGTCCGACAACAATCGGATCGTCTCAAGGACTGACGGATCGAGGTTTTGCGCCTCGTCCACCACCACAATAAAGCGATTGCCGGCCTTGGCCTCGCGAAGCAGATGCTGGTTAAACTCTTCGTGCATCCGCACAAAGTCGTGGTCGCCGGTTTCATATCCCAATTCGGCCAGCAGAAACCGCATAAACTCTCGCGAATTGCACTGCGTCTGAAATAGAAACGCAGTTCGCGCTGAGTTCCGGAATTTTTCCAGCATGTGAAAGAGCAGTGTCGTCTTCCCCATGCCAGGGGGCGCGATGAGCGCCAGAAATCCACGCTCCGATTCAATTCCGTAAAAAAGCGACGCCAGAGCTTCGCGAGGACCAGGACTCAAATACAGATAGCGAGGATCCGGTGTCACGCCAAATGGATGTTCCTTCAACCCAAAAAACTTTAAAAGCATTCCTGATCCCCTTGTTAACTATCTCTTTAACTAACTATCCAAAACAGATTCGCCTATCTCTTTAATTAACTATCCAAAACAGATTCGCCGCCACTCAACAAGCGTTGCTGATCGGGACTATGCGGCTTCCAACTTATATCCTTGAATCTTGACCGAGAGCGATCGCTGAATTAAATCCACGGAGAGCACCAGACTCTGATCCTGATCCTGCGCTGACAAAATGCCTTCGACTCCGTCCAGGGATCCGCCTCTGATCCGTACTCGCTGACCAATCCGCAAAAAGGGGCTCTCTTCAAATGGAACGTCGCTCGCTAGAAGCCTTCGAATATCTTGAATTTGCCCATCCGGAATTGGGATACCCAAATTCTTCATGCCCACGAATCCGACGACTCCATGGGTTTGCAGAACCCTCAGCCGGTTTCGCGGAGAAAAAAACATTCGCACAAAGCTGTAGCCCGCAAACACGGGCAATTCCACTGCTTTCGTGCGATCGGTCCACTTGTGATTGCGCTTTACCAAAGGAAGGAAACTTTCAAACCCCTGCATTGTGAGGTGTTCAACGACAATCTTCTCGTGACGCGACCGGGTACGCACCGCATACCAGTGAGCCGGCCCCTGAGGCTCGAGTTCTGGTTGGACGAGGAACGGGCCAGTCCTCTGAGAGTTCATCGCACCGTGCACCGCGTTGGACATTTCGGCCATACCTTCAGTACCTGGTACTAGAAATAAACGTAGCCCCTGACAAAAATGTCAATGAATACGCGCGGAACAGATGCTTAGATTGGGGGGAGACAAAAAGCTAACAATGCGGAGGAGAAGTCCTCTTTCGTACAGTGGTTGAATTCTATCCCGCCTGTGCAGCTTTCTGCAAGAGGTCTAAAGTGAGGGTGCGGCGACACTCGCAGGCTCGCGAAAAGGCAAGATTTTTTATCTAAGTAGTTCCAAAAAAAGGATTAGCTTTAACGTCTAGAGCGTTACTCAGGCCGCCACGCCGTCGCTTGAATTCTGGGTTTGCCAAAGACTGCTTTACAAAAACTCTTCAATGTTGCATACGAAAGTCGAGGTTAATAGTGGTCTCCATTTCCATCCATTGATCATTGACCGCAAGCGGTTTGAAACGCCACTGCCTGACTGCATCTGTAGCGGCCTGTGCCAACCGTGGATCCCCGCTTATGACCTTCATCTCTCGCACCTTGCCATCTCGATCAATGTGAATCTTGAGCAAGACTGTTCCTTGGACTTTATTTAATAGAGACTCTTCCGGATACTCGGGCTCTACGCGATGAATCAGGCTATCTTTGGCCTCCGCAGCCGATAACTCAATGGTTCGCTCGTTCGTGGGGAAGACTTGCAGCCCGTTCTGGTAGACGTGCAAACCATCCGGGTAGTGAATCGATTGATCATGCGGCCTTCCGCTCAAAGCGGTTCCGTCCGAATGAGCGCGGCCATCTGCAACACTTGGCGCCTGAACGACACTAATGCCTGTTGCCAGCTTCGCCGAATTGGTCGGACCCTGCGGCGCTGGCAGGGTCTTGTTTTCGGTAGGTCCATCCTCTCTCAATGATGAATGCTGAACGACATTGGCTCGCCTCGTCTCGGGCAACCATCCAGAGCGCTGGGCAAACCGCACCGCCAGAAAAAGGCCGAAACACAGGACGGCCAGACCTAGAACTAAGGTGAAGAGATCCATGCCACGGCTCGAAAGCTTTCGAGCGACGCGGTCTTGCCTATCGTTGTCGGCATCGATGCCAATCTCTTCGCGTAGCGAGGTTTCAATAGGACCAGCAGTCGTCTGCGGCGTATTCAAAAACCTCAACGGTCTCTCGGCGCGCTCCAGGTTCTTGGTGATGCCGTGCGCGATTGCCTCGAGTGTCCTCTGATCGCGTTCTCCAAAGGCCGACGGTTCGGCAGAAAGCACTTCTAAAATTCCTACCACCTCACCGTCCCGCACCAGAGGTAATAACATCGCTGAACGCGCTCCCCGGATTCGAGATGCTTCCAGGCGGGCCTGCGGGGCTTGGCGGATTTCATCGCAGCGCTGAACTCGGCAGGTGCAGAGGCACTCGCCGGATATTCCGTTCTCACGATCGAGTCGAGCACCCAACTCCGGTGCGATGCTGCCGCTACTTGCCCGGCATACTAGTTCGTCGTCCCGGAGCAAGAAAATGCCCGATCCCGTGGCGCCCGTGGTCAGGCAAGCCTGTTCAACAATCTCGTTCAGAACAATTTCCAGGGCCAAGTTCGCGGAAAACTGGCCCGAAAACCGGCCGTCACCGTGGGCCTCGAATAGAGCGGAGAGACGCTCCAGCTTGGCGTCAAACTCGGAGTCGGATTGGCAGTGCCGCAACTCGGCTTCTCGAGAGGGTTCTAAATCTGAAACGCCAGTTTTCAGAGCTTCGGACTCCGACATGGAATCACCCGGCATGAACATCAACGGCTCTGGAAGGAGGGCGCTGTGCGGAGTTTCCCTCCAAAATTATGCCTTGTCAATATGAACTATGGCTCCCCTTCGCATATTCGAAATCATTTCTTAGAGCCACCTTTGCAGAGCCGTTCCAAAACGGGCAGATAACGAAGAGTCGAGACGCATTCCCGCCCCATTTTCAGAGTTCTCGATGCATGAGCGATGTTAAAATCGTCTAGCCTTGGATCGTTGGTAACATCCCGTATGTTACTTCCCGGATTTTTCTTTGACCTTTTTTGGAATACATTCAACCTGTCTCACGATCTCAGGCCACGGAGTTGAATATGCGTATCGCTGTCGTTGGGTCCGGATACGTAGGACTAGTGGCGGGCGCCTGCTTCGCCGACTTAGGTCACGACGTTATCCTCGTGGATAATGATGAGCGCAAGCTGGAGGCGCTCAAGAACGGGCAAGTCCCCATCCACGAGAATTTCCTTCCCGAACTTTTGAATCGACATCGCGGCCAACGGCTCACTTTTTCCGACGATCTTCCCGCCGCGGTCCGCGCCAGCGCCGCGATCTTTATTGCTGTCGGTACTCCACCCACCGACAGCGGCGAAGCTGATCTTTCCTACGTGGAGTCCGTGGCCCGTGAAATCACCGGCGCGGTGGACGACTACAAAGTCATCGTCGAGAAGAGCACAGTCCCGGTCTACACCAGCGACTGGATTCGCAAAATCATCCTGCGCAATGGCGCGCACCCGGACTCTTTTGACGTGGCCTCGAATCCGGAGTTCTTGCGCGAAGGCACTGCCGTCACTGATTTTCTCTTCCCCGACCGGATCGTCGTCGGTTGTAACAACGAGCGCTGTGCCAACGTTCTGCGAAAGATCTATGAACCGCTTACCAGCGGTACTTATTACGAGCGCACTGATGCCATACCCCAGCCCGACCGCACTTCCATTCCCGCTCCCATTATCGTTACCAGCACCAAGAGCGCGGAATTAATCAAGCACGCCTCCAACGCTTTTCTGGCCATGAAGATTTCGTTCATTAATGCCGTCGCGTCGATGTGCGAGTCGGTGGGCGCGAACGTGAACCAGGTCTGCCACGGTATCGGCACGGACTCCCGCATCGGCCCGCGGTTTTTGAATCCCGGCATCGGCTATGGCGGTTCTTGTTTTCCGAAAGATGTACTTGCCTTCCGGGCCGTGGCGCGGGAGTGCGGGTACGACTTCCGCCTTCTCGATGAAGTCATGCGCATTAATGAAGATCAGCGCGACCGCTTCCTCAAGAAAGTTCGCAGCGCCCTGTGGACGCTTCGCGGCAAACAGTTGGGTGTTCTGGGGCTCGCCTTTAAAGGCGGCACCGACGACATTCGTGAATCACCCGCTATCCTGATTGTGCAGGCGTTAATGCAGGAAGGCTGCAAGATCACAGCCTATGATCCTGCGGCGATGGCGCGCACGCAGGAGATGATGAACTCGCCGCTCAAGTTCGCCGACTCCGCATACGAGGCGGCGACCGGTGCCGACGCGCTGCTCATCCTCACCGAGTGGGAGGAGTTTGCCAACCTTGATCTCGCCCGGCTCAGCCAGGAACTCAAATATCCCATCGTGATCGACGGCCGCAACCTGTATGATCCCGAAGTGATGGCGGCAAATGGCTTCACCTATTATTCGGTGGGACGCGCGGCGGCGCATCCGGACGGCGTTCCGGCAGCCGCTTCCCGGAGCGGTCACAAGAAAGCATGAGTTCACTACGCGCTCTGGTCACCGGCGGCGCCGGATTCCTTGGGTCTCATCTTTGCGATGCATTGCTGGGTGAAGGCTGGAATGTAGTCGTCGTCGACAATCTCCTTACCGGACGGCTCAGCAACATCGATCATCTCCGTAACGACCCTCGATTCGAATTCATTAAGAAAGACATCTGCGAGCCGTTCGACGCCGGCAAAGTAGATTTCGTCTTTCACTTCGCCAGTCCCGCCAGTCCTGTGGATTACACCGTTCACGGAATCGCCACGTTAAAAGTAGGGTCACTCGGAACATTTCATGCCCTCGATGTCGCCCACAAATACGGCGCCAAATATCTCGTGTCGTCCACGTCCGAGTGTTACGGCGACCCGCTCGAACATCCGCAGAAAGAAACTTACTGGGGAAACGTGAATTCCATCGGCCCGCGCTCGGTCTACGACGAAGCCAAGCGCTTCACGGAAGCCGCTACCATGGCCTATCACCGCTATCAAAAAGTCGATACTCGCATCGTACGCATCTTCAATACTTACGGCCCTCGCCTGCAATTGAATGACGGACGCGTCGTCTCCAACTTCATGAAGCAAGCCCTGCGCGGCCAACCTCTGACGGTCTACGGCACTGGCAGCCAGACCCGCAGCTTCTGCTATGTCAGCGACGAAATCGACGGATTCCTGCGTTTAGCAAAATCTGACGAGCACCTGCCCGTAAACATCGGCAACCCGAACGAGTTCACCATTCTCGAGTGCGCCCAACACGTCCTTAAAGTAACGGGATCGAAAAGTAAAATCGCCTATGAACCTCTACCCCAGGACGATCCAAAACAACGCCAGCCCGACATTTCCAAAGCCCGCCAATTGCTAGGATGGGAGCCTAAGATTCAGCTCGAAGAAGGTTTGAAGATGTCATTGGAGTATTTCAAGAATGCTGTTGCGGCAGAGGAAAAGATCAACGCGACCAAAGCCTAAGTCTTATTGCAGCGAACTAATCAAATTCAACGTCAATGCGGAGCCGATTCAACGGTTGACTGAGCTTTCTTGATCTCGGATCGCATCCTTGCGAAGAGATCGCGGCGGCTCGGATAGAGCGCCTGCAATGCATCCAACCGCCTGCTTGCATTTTCGAAGCGGCTGGCCTTCTCTTCTGCTTCTATCAAACGGATGCTCCCCACGAGAATCATGTCTTCGATCCGGATCGCGGTCTGATTTTGCGGCTGCACCTCCTGCACTCTTCGCGCCCAATACAACGCGCTGTCATCCGCCGGAGAGATCAGATTTCCTCTCGCTAAAGCTGTTTGCGCATTTTGCATCATCCCTTCCGCCGAGAGCGAGGGCGGATCTAAGGGGGGTTGACTGGCCGACGGTTGGTTCACAGGTGGCAGATTTTGTGGCCGATGATTAACAGGAGGGCGGTTGACCGATGGCTGGCTTAACGGTGGTTGAGCTATCGAGGGCTGAACCTGCAACACAGGCGGGGGCGCTTTCCTGACAATTGCAGGCGGCGTTGTGTTTCCAGGTGCAGCACCGCCGGCTATTGCTGGACCCAGCGCACTCCCGTCGCTGCGAGAGTTTTCCCGGGAAGCCGAAGACGAAGATTGGTTCGATTCCGATCCACTTTGCGATGTCCGCCCGCTCGGCGCGGAAAGTGCTGGCGTTGGCCTTGTAGCTAATGCGGGCGAGGGTGAGCGGGTAATACCAGCTCCCGGTTTCCCCACGGCATTTGACGGCGGAGCTTTAGTAGCCACAGGCGTGGACGGGACAAGGTCATTTTTATCGTGGCGAACTTCCCAGAACACACCCCAGGCCAGTGCGATCATCAAACCGCCGAGCAACGACACTCTAATCTTGGAACTCAATCCCCAGCTCCGCTTCCGGCGGCCGCGCCAGTCTGCGTTCGCTTCTCATTTTAGTATTTTTTGACGAGGACTGAATTCGAGATACCCCGCCTGGAAACCAATGGGATATTCCGTAACAATATTCGATTGGAATTTACAGATAAAGATTGGCGAGACAAAAGGCCTAATTGGCGACTTGGCAGTCGTTCTTCCTCTAAGAATTCTGCGCTGCAGCCGCCACGAAATCGATCAACTGCTGCACGCCGTGCCGTTCGTCTTTCGTATTGAGGTGGAACAACACTCCCATCCCGTAGCCGGGATGAGAAGACTTGACTTCACCACTCAAGCGTAACTTCATTTCGTATGTCCGGACAACGATTTCAACGACGGCACCTGCAGCGAAGGCCAGAGGCATTTCGAGATAACACCCTCCCGGACTCAGATCGCTCAGATGGCAGTAATTGCGCACCGAACTTCCCTTCTGATAAACCTCTGCCCCCAGACGGCAGGCGTAACGGGTTTGTCCACGGCGGTTTCCGGGCTCATCGCGCAAACGCGCGGCGGCTTCACCGTTGCGGCCGTTTGCTTCGTGCTTTTCGGTATCGAACAAGCTGTCTGGACGCCGGTCTGCCGGCGAACCTGCTTTGGGATTTTCACCCGCGCTTGTCTCTGCATTTGTGCTGGAATTTTCGTTGGAACTTGCGTTCGGCCGGATAGAATGTTCGACCGGCACATTCTCCGAGGCCAACTGCTGTCGCGTCGCGTCTGAGAGATTGATCTCCAGCCACTCGCGCAAAACCCGTCTCGAGGCTTGCGGCACGTCCACAAACTGAATGCCGGCGCGACCGTTCCAGTCCTGCCACACCACCTGGCCAGAGAGTCGAACGCTCGCGGTTTGTCCAGGCAACTGGAATTGGAAATAAACTTTGCAGGTGGGCGGCAATTTCTTGCCGAAGTTCACGGCCATGCCGTCTTCTGCCAGATCCACCAGCGTAGCTCTCGCTTGTTCGACGCCGGCGTAGTCGATGATCGCATGCGTATGTACCGTGGCGCGCATCTTTCGGCGCTTATCACGGAAAAGCACGCTTTGTGCTGCGCGCAGAGTACTCAACGCACGCTCCGTCGAAACTGGTTTGTAAAGGACGAAGTTCACACCCAGGGTAAACATCTCGCGGATGTTCTCCTGGCCCGCAACTACGGCAACGGCGAGAGTGGAATCATTTAAACGAGAAGAGCGGCTGTCATTCAATAAAGAAGTGACATCAGCCTGGCTCTCGCAATCGAGAATGATGAGATCGAAGCGCTCTTGCGCAAGACGCACTGAGGCGCGCACGGGATCGGAGCATACCTCCACTTGAATACCGAGCTCTTCGAGAACGCGCTTCAGCACGTCGACCGAAGCCTCGTCCATGCAAACCAGGAGTGATGAGAGATTCATACCTGCGAACATCGTAGGATCCCTCTGGTTCTTCTCACAAGTTACCGGAGTCATCGTCACCGACCGTGCCCTTGGTCGGTCAGCGATTAACTCCACTACTCTCAATCGGGTGACCCCGGTCACCATGTGGATTACAAAAGGCCAATACCGCCGCGTTGCACCGTGGTGCTTTGACGCTGTGACATCCCATTCCTAGTATGAAGACTGCCAGAGTCTATGCGCTGCGACCGACATGTATTGCCGGTAACTTGCATTCATAGGAGCGCGGAAGTCTGGTTCGGTTGAGCAATCGGAAGTGCACGGAGCGCCCCCCCGCACCGACAAAAATATGACATCGCGCATAGAAAAAGGCTTCTCGCTGCTGGAGTTGGTGATCACACTCAGCCTCGCTCTGATTATGTGTGCGGTCACCTTCATCGCCGTACGGCCCATGATTAATCAAAGCAACGTTGACTCGGCCTACGACACCACATTGATGGCTTTGCGGAATACTCGTAATCTGGCCATCACGCAGAGCCACCAGTATTACGTCAACTTCAATCCGGCCGGTTTTGCGGCGGGCACGATCCAAATTCAGTACCAGCCACCACCGGTTGGCGGAATTGCCCAGCCGTTGCAGCAAGTCATCACTTATACGATTCCCAACGCAGTGAGCTTTGCGGTTCAGGCAGGATTTCCCGCCAGCACGCCGGATGGGTTCGGTACCGGCGTCACACCGATTGATTTCGAATCGACTCCTGGAGTGCCTCTGAATTACGTGGTCTTTAATCCCGACGGGTCGGCGCAAGACAGCCTGGGCAACTACAGCAGCGGGGTTGTGTACATCACTCGGCCGGCCGACAGCAAATTCAGTTCGCGAGCGATTACGGTGTGGGGAGCAACAGGCAGAATCCGCGGATGGAGATTGGTGCAGCAGGCAGGTGTTTGGATTTGGGTGCAACAATGATGCAAAGAAAACAATTCGCAAGGAAGCAGGCTGTCGAAGGCGGCTTCACCCTGTTGGAAACCATGATCGCAATCGTGGTCATGACAGTCGGACTTCTAGCGGTGATCGCAAGCTTTGCGACAGCGATCACAGCCACAGCCTCCGCTCAAGAAGATCTGATCGCGCGTCATAAAACGCTGGATGCGTTGGAAAGCGTTTACACCGCGCGCAACAGCCAGCAAGAGCCATTCGCAGCGATCAATAACATTGCTAACGGCGGCATCTTCAAATCTGGACCGCAGCCACTGCTTTGTGCCGGCGCGGATGGCATTGTCGGCACGGCCGATGACGTCCCCTGCAACTCTCCCGATACTGGGACAGCGTGCCCGTTAGCAGTCGAGTGCTTGGTTCTGCCTGGCCCAGACGGCATTCTTGGGACCGCCGATGACGTCACGCAGAGTCTGACGGATTTTACGCGCACGATCACATTCAACCCAGTCTTCTTGCCGAGTGGCGCCGTGAATGCCAATCTGATCGCCGTTACCGTCGCAGTTACATATCAGAAGCCCGGTTGGCCTGCCCGCACTTATTCGGTGAATGGACTTATCTCCAGCTATCACTAGATCACACTGATGAAAATCATGAAGATGCGCATCGCAAAATCGCAAACCGGATTCAGCCTTCTGGAACTGATGATCGCCGCCACCCTCGGGGTGATGCTCATTCTGGCGATGATGAGTCTTTTTCGTACGGGCATGACCACAACGTTCACGGTAACGCAACGCCTCGAGACCCAGCAGAACCTGCGTGCCGCGATCGAGTTAATGACCAAGGACATCAGCATGGCGGGCGGGGGATTACCTGCGGGCGGCCTGCAGTTGGCCTCCGGCGCAGTTACCAACTTCGCGTGTAACCAAACTGGCACCTGCTACGTGCCGGCACACGCTTACCCCACCAGCAGCGGAGGAACCATCAATTACATGACCGGCATCTTGCCGGGCTTCGCCAATGGGGTGCAGAGCGCCAGCGTGATTACAGCGGCACCCGGTGCGACGAACGACAGCATCACCTCCATCTATTGCGATTACAACTTTCCGCTGAACAATTTCGCCTTCACCTTTCCCGTCAACGGATACTCAGCAACGGTGGGACCCGCCACTACGATCACAGCCGGTATGCCGACGAACATTCTCGCTCCCGGCGGCCTGAACGTAGGAGATCTATTGTTCTTTCTCGTGAGCACACCCGGTCAAGGAGTAGCGAGCGGTGCTCAGGGAACCAGTTCCGCGCAAACTGCCGCAGTGGTCGCCGAAATAACGGGTATTCCGAATAACGCAACGGTCGCTTTTGCAGCAGGGGATCCGCTCAACTTCAATCAGAACGGACCAAACAGCCTTTTTAATGCGGTCTCGGCATTTGGATCGAATCTCGGCGCTGGCAATTCGGTCAGCGTATGCCGCCTGAACGCTGTCACCTACTTTTTACAAGTCCCTCCGGCTGGTGGAACCGTACAGACTCCTCGTCTCATGCGCCAGGTAAACGGATTGAATGCTGTTCCGGTCGCCGATAACATCATCAACCTGCAGTTCAGCTACGACGTGATCAATTCCACAGGCGGGCTGATGAACGCCAACCAGGCCAATCCCATTGGCGCAGGCAATTCGCCCGCGCTTATACAAAAGGTCAACGTAGTGGTGATGGGCCAGGGTCTCAACGCGACTGGAAACAGAGCTCAGAGCATGTATCTAGCCAGTTCCGTCAGTACTCGCAACATGAGTTTCTGCAATTCCTATAGCAGTGACACAACGGTGTGCCAATGATTCGCTCTAATAAGTTCGCTTGTGTTGTGTACGGGGGAGAAAACATGGGGAGACGAAAACAAGATTCGCGAGGCTTCACGCTGATCGCGGCGCTGTTGTTAACGCTGTTGTTATCGGCGTTGGCCGTCGGTCTTTTGTACACCGTCACCAACGAACAGCGCATGGGAAGCAATGACCTGGAGGGAAACCTCGCGTTCTACGGCGCGGAATCCGGCATGGAGAATCTGACCTCCCAACTTTCTCTCTTGTATCAGTCCTCGCAGACCCCGACCGCCGCTGCCATCACAGCTTTGGCAAGCTCCACCAATTGGCCCACGAACGTTACCGGCTCGAACATCACGAACATGGGTTATACCGAGAGCATCACGTGGCCGCTTTCCGATGCGAATGGCAACCCTAAGGGAACCTGGGACATAGTGGGTTCTGGCGCCGACCAGGGAATGGTCGCGTCGATGATTCCCTTCAACCTTCAGGTGACGGCGACACGCAATTCGTCAGCGGGGGAAGCCACGACCAACGCCGCACTTACCGCGACCGGAGCATCCGTAAACCTTACGCGCACGGTGGAAGTTGCACTTTTGCCGGCGTTCGAATTTGGAGTATTTTGCGCCTACGATTGCGATTACTTTGCCGGTCCCGACTTCAACTTTGGCGGCCGGGTTCACACCAACCAGAACCTTTTTCTCGCTTCAGGCTCCAAGCTGACTTTCACCGATAAGATCGCGGCTGTGGGACAGGTGATTCTGGATCAACTCGAAAACGGTCACCCCACAGCCTCCGGTTATACAGGAACCGTCTATGTGCCGACTGCTGCTGGCGGGTGTCCCGCGGCCCCCGGAGCCGGACCTGCAGCAAACTGCCAGGCTCTGACTGTAGCGAGCTGGACCGGCGGCTTTCCGCCGACCGGATCCGCGAACACTAGCAACTGGGCGTCTACCTCGACTGTTACCTTTCACAGCTTCATCACAAACGGGGCGACGGGAGCGACCACGCTGAACTTACCTTTCGTGCAATCGTCCACCGTGGGAGCCATCGATATTATTCGCAGGGCGCAGGCCACTGACTCTACGCTCCTCGCTAACTCGCGGCTGGCGACTAAGGCCGAAATTCGTATTCTTTTAGCCGACGATATATCACAACTGCATCCGGAGCGCGGAGCAGGAGCGCTCGATGCCAACGACGTACAGCTCACCCTCGGGGGATCTTACGCGGGAACGTACGGGACCATGTACTATGCCTCCGCTCAAGCGGGCTCCAACAACTGGGTGCTGCCTACGGGCTGCAGCGGAGCAACGTGGCCGCTTCATGGGCAAGTGACGATGACGGGCAACACTTGCAAAGGCGTGTGGCTGCGCGTGGAATACCTTAATAGCGCAGGAACCGCTTGGGTGGGGGTAACGCAAGAATGGCTTGGCTATGGATTCGGCCGAATTTATAATTTTTCCCCGAGCGCGCCTTACACCGCCGCCGGAGCGGCGGGAGCGAATCCGATCAGCCCGGCGATTTTGATTCTGCAACAACTCACGAGCACCGCAACAACGACATTCCAAGGCGGCACGACGAGTGCTGCATTCGCGGGCGGACAATATAACTGGCTGCCGATTAACTTCTACGATGCCCGCGAAGGCGAGCCCCGCGATTCGCGTTCGTCCTATGCCACCAATAACTGCAGCCCTGCCGGGGTAATGAACGCCGTAGAACTGGATGTAGGCAACTTGTGGCTATGGTTGCAATCGAAGGCTGGAACTCCCTATTCCGGTGGCAGCGGACATCTGGTAAACAACACCACCCAGAACGGCTATATTCTCTACTTCTCGGATCATCGTGGCATGCAACCAGACCCAGATCCAAACCGCACAGGTTTCTACAACGGCTTTGTGGGAATCTCTGGACTTGAGGATGTAGTGAACGCGTCCTCGGCTGCCGGAGTTCCAGACGGCGTGATGGAGCCGATGACATACTATGCGACCGCTAGTCCAGCGCCTTACAGCCCTGAAGATGTGGACACCAATGGCTACCTCGACACGTTCGGGGAGAGATACTTAGGTGCGGGGTTTGGACTCTCTGGCGCGGCAATGTCGCAACCCTATTACATTCCAAGTGTAACTACGGGAGTTGCTTGCAGCGTGGCCGCGACGAATATGGTAACTGGACCTCGCCACGTCCTGCGCCTGGTGGACGGGGGCATGGATGGCACGGGCAAAAGCTATTTGCCGCAGCCCATCGCGCCCGCAACGTCGGGTAATGGATTTACGGTCGCTTCGGAGGAACCTGTCTACATTTGGGGAAACTATAACAGTGGGCCCGCTGACCCGTTCTTCCCGAGCTTTGGAGCCAACGGCACCACGCCACACTCGGCGGCTGCCATTATCGCCGACGCGGTCACTTTACTTTCGCCAAACTGGTCAGACGCCAACAGTTTCGCGTATCCAGCACAGATGAACAATAGAGTGGCAACCGATAGCTATTACCGCGTCGCCATCGCCGCGGGCAAGAGCATCCCCTTCCCCCAGCCAGCGTGGGGCGGACAGGACTTTGGCACGGACGGCGGCATGCACAACTTCCTGCGTTATCTGGAAAATCGCGGCGGTACCAATGTGTATTATGCCGGCTCTCTCATCAGCATGTACTACTCGCAGTACGCCACCGGTAACTTCAAATGCTGTAACTCTGTTTACAGCGCCCCGACGCGTAACTATTTCTTTGATACGCAATTCCTGAACCCGGCGAATCTGCCTCCCGGAACTCCTATGTTCCAGGATGTGGTGAGCTTGAGTTATCACCAGAACTTCACCGCACAATAACTCGCAACCAATGCAATATAGCAACCCCGGTCCTGCTCCGCGGATCGGGGTTATTTTTTTGTACTATTTCCCTGCCGGACTTTTTCGCATACATTCACTCATCTAAAATTATCTCTTTCAGGCGGTTCACTGTGAGCACAAATGTTGCCACGCCCAAACGTCAAGGCAAAAGGACGCCCCCGGGGCTTTCGTGGTTTGCTTTTTTTCTCTGTGTTCTGACCGCCATCGCGTTCTTCTTCGTTCCCGCTTTTATTATTCGTCCCTTTCGTTATCAGGCGCCCAGGGCTCTGCTGCTCGCTATGACGCTGCGGCATTGGTCTCCGCTGGTCACGCTCGCGACTGGAATCACTAGCTTCGTGCTCGCAGCCTGGATGTGGAAAACTGCCCGAACCGGACGAAGGATTGTGATTGGGATCGCGCTGGCTCTCGTCTCTTTTTCCGCGGTAATGGCCCGCATCAATTATTTCGAATGGATGTTCCATCCTATCGTTGGCGCACAGTTCCTCGGGCAGACTGAAAGCAAGCTCGATCCCAAAGAAATGATCATGGCCGTCCGGATCGGTAACCACGCGCGAGCCTACCCCATCAGCCAGATGGCCTATCACCACGTGCTGAATGACGCCGTGGGCGGGGTGCCGATTGCCGTAACATATTGAACGCTTTGTCACACCGGTCTGGTGTGGACGCGGACGATAAATGGACGCGAGCTGCATTTTTATCTCGCCGGAATCAATAATCAGAATTTTTTGATGCGCGACAAGGAAACTGGAACCTGGTGGCAGCAAATCACCGGGAAGGCTATCTATGGCCCTCTCCAGGGCGCGGCCCTTAACCTGGTGTTGAGTGATGAATTGACATTTGGCGAGTGGAGAAATGAATCTCCCTCCGGCGAAGTGCTCGCACCTGTCACCAAATATACGAAAGAGTACGACAGCAACTGGGAGCCTGACGTTGCCAAACTTCCTGTTGTGATTAGTTTTCCCGGCACCGAACTGAAGTCGCGGGATGTGGTCATCGGACTTACGCTGAGCGGCGCCGCACGGGCTTATCCGTGGGAAGCCTTTGCCAAGGCGTCTCCTGTGGTGGATCGTGTAAACGGCCAGCCGTTGCTGGTTGTGCTCGGCCCAGATGGAAAGTCTTTCCGGGTCTTCCTTAGCCGGATCGACGGCAAAGATACGGAGTTCTTTTTGCAGCAAGACGCAACCGGGCCTTCTGCCGATGACAAGACCGCGAATGCCGCTTGGGCGCTAGTCGACAGCACCACTGCGAGCCGGTGGAACTTCCAGGGCTGCGCGATCTCCGGTGCTGCCAAGGGAAAATGTTTGGATCGTATTCCGGCGCTGAAGGATTATTGGTTCGATTGGCGCAACTACCATCCCGATACGACAATCTACAAACGATAGAGGAATTGCTTAGAATTTGGAGGAACAGGAGGATCTCAATGCCTGAGGTTCGTGCCATTTTCTGGGACGTTGGGGGAGTAATCCTTAGCAACGCTTGGGACCATACTGAGCGCGCAGCAGCGTTTCAACATTTTGGGATCGACGAAGCGGAGTTTCAACCGAGACACGAGATGGTGGTGTCATCGTTCGAGCGTGGAAAGATCTCGCTGGATGAGTATCTGGATCGAACCGTCTTTTATAACCAGCGTCCGTTCACTCGCGAACAATTTCGGGATTACATGTTCTCTTTATCGAGGCCAATCCCGGATGTGCTCGCCTTTGCGCGCAGGTTGGCGGCGGGGCGCAAATATCTCATGGGAACGATCAACAACGAATCGCGGGAGTTGAATTTATATCGCATCGAGAAGTACGGGCTGCGAAATATCTTTGCCTTGTTTATCAGCTCTTGCTTTGTAGGCCTGCGCAAGCCGGAGAGCGGCATTTATCAGCTGGCGCTGGAAATCACGCAGATCAGACCGGAGGAAAGCTGCTTCATCGACGACCGTTCATTGAATCTGGAATGCGCGGCGAGATTGGGTATGCGCACGATTCAAATGAAAACACTTGAACAATTGCGACTAGATCTGGAGAGATATGGTGTAAAAGAATGAACGCTAGGATTTTCGGGGTGCGGCCTTCGACGCAGATGGAACCGCGGCTTTGGGTATCTCCGCTTCGGCATTAGTCAAAGTAAGATCGCTCGACCAGCATTCTGAGACCAGCTTCCACTCTCCGCCGCTCTGCTTGGCAAATACCCATAGATACTTGCCCCGCTCTTCGCGGCGTTTGCCCGCGGTGCCGGGAACCAGCGCGCTGTATCGTCCCACTTCGTGAGCCATGTCTCCGACTACTTCCACTCGCATGGGCTCCAGGGCAACTTCTCCCAAACCCGACTCGAGCGCGGAGAAAAAGAACTCGCGCACGGCGGCCGCTCCACGAAGCAATGGCAAATTGGACCGAAGCACCAGCGCGTCGGCGGCGTACAAATCCAGCAGTTCGTCGAGCTGCCGAGTGTTGCAGGCGAGCACCCATTCCTGAGTAAGTCGCCGAACGGCGGCCTCGCTGCGGGTCATGGGTTCACCTTTCGCCGCGGCGGCAATGCGCAGTCGATCGGCCTCTCGGGCGCTATCAGGAGCCACGGCTCGCGGTGCCGAGACGCTGCCTTCCACTCCGCCCTCAAAGTAGTGGTGATGATAGTGATGGTGATAGTGGTGTGCGCCGGAAGGAGAGCCCTCCGGTGGGTGAACTTCCTGCATTATTTCCGAATCGGACAACGATGCCTTGTTCAGTTCGTGAGCGGAATCCGTCGGAGGCGATTGGGAGGATTCGTGTGGAGTTGCATCCAGCGCCGACGATCGAACGGTTGGAGCTACTTCATCCAGAGGTTGCGTATTCGGCAGGCCGCACATGCCGCAAAACTTATTACCTTCACGATTGTGATGGCCGCAAGAGGGACAGGGCGTAGTCTGGCCAATAGCTTCGGAAGCTGTTTCCTCAACGGCTGTCTCGGAATCCATTTTCATGGTGAGGCGCTGCATAGCCTGCAGAGCGGCTGCAATCGCTTCCTGATTGGGCTTCGGGCGGCGAATCTCCGGATACAATCGCTGATAGATTTCTCCCAGCGCCGGATTGTAGGGGCCGATACTGGGAGCCGCGTCCTCGGCTTCCTGCGCTGGAGGCGCGCCGGATGGTCTACCAATTTTTCTGTCTTTATCTCTATCCACAATTCAGCCTACGCAATTTGCTGGCCACAGCGCAATTTTCGGCTACAGCGACCACCTATTCTAGCCCACAAATTACGTTTATTTAGGACGACATGCCAGGGCCGCCTTACCGGCGGGAAAACTCGATCTTACCTTCGGCTTCTGTCGGCACACCGTTACAAGTAGCAGGACGATAACGCCAACCGCGAACGGTTTGCAGGATGTTGCGATCGCCTGCAGGGCCAGCGCTCTCGAGAATGAGCGGACTGTGCACGCGGCCGTCCGCGCCGACGATGAAGCTGACTTTCACCTTGATTCCCTTCGCGGCTGGAACAAGCAACGGATCCGGAGTGGTGAGAGCTTCGGGCGGCTGGCTATCTTCGCAGCGGGAGCGCGCGCTCACATGCGGGATATCGCTGAATTGAGACGCGCGGACAGGGGTGGTCCAGAGTTGATGCTCGCGCTCTTGCAAAAAAATTGTATTTCGGACGCTCGGAAACGTGGGCTGGACGGATGCGAAAACCTGGAGCGAGAAAACGAGAAGGCAAGGCAGAAACCGGCGAAACATGTTAGAACCTCAATCCGAGCGGACGGCACTCTCCCCTTCCATAACGCAAGTGTTGGGCCAGTTCGTCACCGAGAACATGGCTCTTTATCAGTGGTTTGCAGACCATTTCTAACTCTCCCCAGCTGCCGTGTGAAGGCAATTGCACATCTCATCCACCCATGCGGCCAGACACGGATCGCATCGTCAATAGCGTGATTTCAGGCGGGCAGTTAAGACGCACTGGAACATTTACGGTTCCCAAGCCCGCATTGGTGTAAAGATCGAGTCCCCCGACGCGGTACCGCCCCAGAACGTATTTCCTCGCCATATCTGGCAGATATAACGGAGGAAGAAACGGGATTCGGACCTGACCACCGTGGGAGTGACCGGACAGTTGCAAATCGATCGGGAATCGAGCGGCTTCATCGGCAAAGTCCGGTTCGTGTGCCAGAAGGACGACTGCTTCGCCAGCAGGAACGCTGCGCAAAGTTGCCGCAAGGTCAGCGGTATCGCTAAGCACATCATTCACACCAGCAAGCCATATTCTTGCTCCATCCCGTTCAACGGCAATAGATTTGTTCGCCAGTACGCTAATCCCTTTTGCCTGGAGCACCTGCGTTATGTATTGCGGGTCTGTGTTGCAATCGTGGTTACCCAACACAGCCCACAATCCATGTGGAGCCTTCAGGCGCTGGAGCAGACGGGCGCACGGTTCAGCATCCAATGCTCCCTTCGCGGCGTCGCCAGCGAAGGGGACCGAAACAAAATCTCCGGTGAGCGCAATCAGATCCGGACGGAGGTCATTCACAACCGGAATGGCGGCATTCAAAGGATGGACGGAAAAGTAATGATCGTAATGAAAATCGCTGAGCAGGGCGATGGTGAAGCCACTCATGCGCTCAGGCCAGCGCGGCAGGAAGAAATCCTCGCGAACGATCCGGGGACGGTTCGGCTCCAACAGGAGCGAGTCGCCCGTGACCGCGAGCGCTCCCGCCGCTGCCGCACGGAATAGAAACTTTCGTCTTGTAACTGGGATCAATGGCAAACGAGATTCTGCAGCGACTCTCTCAGGATAACTTGACTTTATCTCGTGTAGCCAGTTCGGTGCGAATTGAGAAAACACTTTTCTCTTATCTTGCCAGACGAGAAACGGATCAGAAGTTAAAAGTCGCGATTAAATCTATGCGGCGGTTGGCAGACCCATTGGAGAATGGCCCTCCCTGAAGATCGTTGGACGTGTCAAAAAATCGGGAGCCCAAAATACCGCTAGGATTGCCATAGTTCACCTTGTTAAAAACGTTACGAGCGGAAACGCCGAATGTCAGACTGTAGCGCCGATCCGATCCGCTGGGCGGACCTCCTCCGGGACCGCCCCCGAAGAGAGGTCCACGCGGTCCGCCGCCTCCTCCTCCGCCGTGGGAGCCACCGCCGCCGCCCCCTCCGGGGCCACCTCCCTGCCCTTGATTGCCAGCTGGGCGGTTCACCTTCGGGCCAAAACCAAAACTTCTGGTAAGGCGGAGATTCATTACGACGTGCGATGGGCCAGTAACGGAGTTGATGGGAGTGATTTTTTGCCCGGCCGGAGGCGCTGCGTTGAAGGTCCCCAGTGGTGTGCAATAAGTTGTTGAGGGCGGAGTGGGAGTTACGACGGCGGAGCACGAAGCGTCCGATACAAAACCCGGACGATCGTTGAAGATGGAATCGTTATTCAAGTCGTTGGTCGTCGTTATACTGAAGGGCGTTCCACTGCTAGCAATGAAAAACGGGCTCAGACGAAAGTTGTAAGGAATCGCAAACGACCCGCCAAGGAAAAGACGATTCCGGTTGTCAAAAGAAGCGCGGCCGTAATCCTGGCTGATGTTATAGGAATTCGACGGAAAGCTGGAAACGCCGGAGGTATCGCTGTTGGCGTAGTTCAGCACGTAATACCCGAAAAGCTGCACCTTCGTTCCGACGCGGATATTGGTATTGACGATGAGCTGATTTTGGCGGAACACCGCTTCGGAAACGTACTGATAAAGATTTCCGCCGCTTCTTGGAAGGCAAGAAGGGTCACAGGGAGTGCCGGGATAAGGGGCGTTCGCGTTAATGGTAAGGAGTTGATCGAAGCCACGCGAGTTTAAGTAGGTTACCGACAATGTTGCGGACTTCGTAACCTGGCGCTCCACGCTGATCGCCGATTGCATGGTATACGGCGCGTGCACGCGTGGATTGATCTGGTAGGTTGTGGGCGTGGCCGGCGTAACGATGCCAGTGCACGCGGCGAAATCGGTGAGATTCGGACACACCGGATTGTTGATGACGAATTGCTCCTGCGTGATTCCGTTCAGGCGATCGGCTTCCAGGATTTGAGCTTCCTGAAAACGATCATAGAAAATCCCGAAGCCCCCGCGTAAAACGACCTTCGGCGGCGCACTCTTCCCGCCAACTCCCCAGGCAAATCCGAGACGAGGCGCCCAATCGGCGTGGTCCAGGATTCCGGTCTGAGTTTCGTAGCGCAAGCCGTAGCTGAAGGTGATGTTCGAGCGCACTTTCCAATCGTCCTGGTAATAAAGCCCGGCGTCGAAATTCCCCACCACCAACGGCGGCACTCCTTGCGTGTAAGTGAGCTGGGTAGCAATTGGCGTCGTGAGGTTTCCCATATTCTCGACCGCGTGCGCGTAGGAGATCGGACATGGCTTCTGTCCGGCGACAGGCACACATCCCGCTTCGGCGGCGGTATCAAGCAGAGAGGAGAACGTGAACGACCCGTTGAATCCGGAGGTGGAAGAATTTGCGTCGCGTATGCCACGCAAACGCGCACCAAATTTTATGCTGTGATTGCCGTGAACGACGGAAGTGTAGTTCTGCAGCTCGTAGTGATCTTGGTGGTCGAGGATGTTTCCTTGATTGTTCCCACCGCCGCCAAAGGATCCCAGGACGTTGAGCGTCGGTTGATTGCTAATCGCAAATTGATTGCTGAGCTCACGCAAATATTGAAAGCGAGTTTCATTGATGATCTTGGCGCCGATCACTTGCGTGTCGCCAATTTGAAACGTATGTTCAGTCGAGTCCGAGTTGTAGCCCTGCGAAGGCAGGTTGAATTGTCCCACCCCTTCGGCGTCTTCCGTATCTCGGTAATATTGGTAGCGAACCGTGAGAGTGTTGTTCTTGCTGAGTTGATAGTCGAGGCGGGGCGTCAGGTTGGTGCGATGGCGCGGGTTGGGCGCCGTCTCGATGAGGGGGATTTCCGCAAGAGTTGTGGGATCGAGGGTTACGGCATTAATGACCGATAAGTTGTTGATGTTGCGGCGCTGGATATCGAAAAAGAACGAAGCTTTTTTATTGATTGGTCCGCCCACATTGCCGCTGAACTGCGTGGAATCGTAGCCGGGCTGATGGGCGCCGCCAAAGGGATTCGCCGAGTTGAAGGCAGAGTCGTTGCCATCAATCAGAACTTGTCCGTGAAATTTGTCTGTGCCGGGCTTAGTTAAAATCTCGATGCGACCGTAGCCAATTTTGTCATACTCGGCGGAGAAAGGGTTTTGATTAATACGGATTTCCCGTATCGATGACTTGGGCGGAAGTTGGCCCGCGGTGAAGCCATCGATATAAATCTGTCCACCATTCGGTCCCGCCGATGGGCCGGCAAGAGCTTGCAGGTCAGTTAACAGTTCGTCCGGATCGTCGGGCAAGGCCTCCAGTTCTTTTCCAGTGATCACAATGGCGCCGGCATTGTTTGCAGGATTGACATCGACCGTGGGCGAAGTATCCGAAACTTGAACTTTCTCCTGCTCCACCTCGATGGTCATAGGGACGTTGAGGCGCAACGGCTGATTGGCGATAACTACATTGTCGTTTTCATAAACCGAGAATCCCGGGGCGATGACATTCAAAGTGTACTGGCCTGGAGCGAGTCCATTTACTTCGTACTGGCCTTCTCCATTAGCTTGCACTTTGATCGGAGCGGAAGACGTAGCCGCTGGCGTGAGGACAACGTTGGCCTTCGGAATCGCCGCTCCAGAGGGATCGGTGATCTGCCCGCGCAGGGAGCCGGTCGCGGGCTGCGGGGCGGCAGACTGCGTTACTGCAGGAACGGCAGCTATGGGGAAAAACAAGAGAATCATTATGGAAGAAAACAACTTCCTGGACATCATTCGACATTCCATTTCCCAACCAGAAAAAAAGAATCCGGCGCAATAATTGTTATGAAAACACTCTATGGCCCACCCGCGTCTCCGGCGGGAGCGCTGAGGCTCCAAGGTGAAAGAATCGATGAACCACTGGCGCCAGGTGCGGCTTGTAGAATCGGCTCAACTCCGCTAAGGAGCGTGATTGCGCTTACGGCAGTCCCATCGCCTTCTGTGGAGACAAGCACCACCGCATCCCCCTTGTGCAGGTCAGACAGCGATGCCGCTGGGATTCGGCTCAGCATCTGTTGAAAATCTGGTGTACCTCCGGAACGGACACCGGGGGCGCCCGCACCCGGACCGGTGCCGTCCGCGGCGCCCGAACCCCGTGGGGCCTGGCTGTTTGATGCGGAACCGGACGAACCCGCTGTTCCCGCGCCTTTCAAACGCGCTGCAATTCGTTGCGCCATTTCTGGCGGCAAGTGGCGAAGTTGTGAATCCGGCGTGACCTTGATTGCCACATTTGTCCTGGACAATAGATCGTGAACGTTCATCGTCGATGAACTTGCATCGACGGAATTGACGGTACCGGCGATGTTACGGAAAGATCCGGAAACAATTTCATCCGCCGTGAGGGTCGTCCCATCCGCGTTGCGGTCCCCGCGAGCCCGCACCTGATCGCCGGAGTGAACGTCGTTTAGAGTGCTTGGCTTGGCCTCATCAAACTTGACGGAATCGGCTGGGTAGCGGCGAATCACGGTTGTGGGCGAGCTATGAATCACGATGCTCTTATTTCGCACGGTGATTGTGACCGTTCCGGCGATCACGTCGACCGCAGTGGCAACGCCATCGACTCCTCTTTTTTGCCAGTCTTGGATGTCTTGTTGATGACGCGCTTCAATGTCGGACTGTTTGATGGCTATGATTTTCGCGGCAAGTAGAGTCTGGTTGTCGTCCGACATCTTGCCCGTGACGCGGATGCGATCTCCCACTTGAAGATCGGTCACTTGAATGGAAGCGGCGTTGCTAAGCGTTTTTTCCCCGGGAGCGACCCGAAGAATTTGTGTTGCCGGCTGAACCGAGATATTGACCTCGGGCCCAGAATCAGGCGCCAGTGTGAGCGTCGAGCCGGTGATGGTCTTGATGGCACCGATTGCCTTGGCGACAGCGCTGGTTCCAGACTGCTGCTCTTGCGCGTGGACTCCAACGGCGCCCCACGATAAGACAACGGCAAGGCACAAGCAAGAGAACATCGCTCTCGGAAAGACCTCGAGAGACAGAAAACGGGTAGTGGTTCTGCTGGCGATCGTACGCATATGCCTTTCATTAATCTACATCGGCATCACGCACGAAACGTGGGATTTACAAAGTTTTACTTCGAGAGCACAAATGGATTAAACGCGCGAAATCATTCGGCGATCAGAAGATTCTCGGCAAAAGGCCACTGATCGTCAATCCACTGAACCTCGCAACGAAAACCCGTGCTGCGTGCCATTTGAAAGATTTCTTCGGGAGAATATTTGTGGCTGCTTTCCGTCCAGATGGTTTCGTCCTCTAAAAACTCGACATGAATGCCGGCGGCGGGGATGTGCACGCTCTGTCGCTGTTTCGAACGAAGATGCATTTCCACGCTTCGTTCATCGTGGTTGATTTTTGCGACGTGCTGAAATTGAGAAAGATCGAAATCAGCATCCAGTTCGCGATTGATGCGAGCCAGAAGGTTCAAATTGAAGGCTGCGGTCACGCCTAGTTCATCGTCGTAGGCGGCGATTAATTGCGAGTGAGACTTAAGCAAATCCGTTCCCAGGAGCAAGAAATCGCCCGGCTGCAAGGTGCGGCGGACCTGGTTGAGAAATTTCAGCCCCGCCATGCGATCGAAATTCCCGATCGTGCTGCCCAGGAAAAGGACGAGCAGATGCTGGCCGGGGCGACGCTGCGCGGTTGCTTCCAACAGTCCATCGAGATACTCGCGTTCGAAACCGACAATGCTGACGCAGTCGATATCGCTGAGTTCGCGCTGACACATAGCAAGAGCCGTAGGCGAAATCTCAATCGGGTAGTAGCGGGTGCGTTGGCGGCGGCAGAGCGCCTCCAGAATCTGACGAGTTTTCTTGCCGCTTCCACTGCCAAGTTCAGCGACCGCGATCGGGCTCGGTAGGCGCTCCACGATTTCTTCGGCATGCCGGCGCAGCAGCCGTTCATCCGCACGCGTGAGGCCGTACTCTGGAAGGTGACTGATCACCTCAAACAAGGCGGAGCCAACGTCGTCATACAGATATTTCGACAGCAGCTCTTTTTGACCGCGCTTGGTAAGGCCGGCGCGAACGTCCGCTGCGAATTCATAGATCGGGCTGGTGGTAATTGCGTGAACGACCATTGTCAAAGCTCCCTCTCGATTCAACGACTAACGCAGCGAAATCCCGTGTAAATAAATTGGTAGTGCGACTGAAACCAGTTGCGAAACGTGGGGCGCAACATGCATGCGGCAGTTCGCGCAGATCCGCCCTTCATAACGAAATGCTTGCCGTCGAAGAAGTCGGCGGAGTATCCGCGATAGAACGGGAAAGGCTCGAATCCGGGGAATGGGGCAAATTCTGTAGCGGTCCACTCCCAACCATTGCCAAGCATACCTTGCACTCCGTATCCGCTCTCGCCCGCAGGACAAGCATTGACGGGTGCTGGATCCCAACGCTCGAAATCAAAGTTTCCGAACTCTGGCGAGGGCGCTTCGCTACCCCATGGATATGTTCGATTGGCCCCCTGCGGCGTGCCGTAAGCCGCACGATGCCACTCCGCTTCGGTGGGAAGAGATTTTCCCGCCCAACTGGCATAGGCTTTCGCTTCAGTTTGACTAACGTAGACGGGCCAATCCCCCGGAAGCGGGATTTCATTGAACATGGTGCGATAAAGCCACTGATCTCCGGTGCGCTTCCAAAAGGCGGGGTGTGAAATGGCTCTCTGAGCTTTCCACGCCCAGTCGTCGGCGGTCCAGAAAGACTTGTTTTCATACCCGCCCGCAGCAATGAACTCGAGATACTGCTGGTTGGTCACCTTGTACCGGTCGATGGAAAATGCCGGCACGTCGACGGTATGAGCTTCGAACTCGTTATCCCACCCGAACAGATTCGAGTTACGGGCTAGTCCCAGCGTAGCGGAGCCCGCGGGTATTTGTATGTTCCGATGCTCAATCGGAGAATGTGAGCTATCAGGCACAGACGCCTGCCGAATTTTTCGATCGAGAGGCAATTGATGGAGCATGTAAGCGAGAGTTTCCGCATGCATAAGGCGATGCTCGATGGCAACGTTGAGCAGAGTTGAAAGCGGAAAACCGTCGCGCCCGGACGAACCCGATTCCAGAGCTTCGGGCAGTTTGCCATCCAGTGACGAACGGATGTTTCTCACATATTCCTGCACAGCAGCGACAGACGGCCAATCGGAGGGTTGATCGGACGGCAAACCTCCTCCGACAGGATCGATGCCAAAGGCAAAAAGACGATCGTATTGAGGATGGAAACTCCTCAGCCCGAGAACCTGATCATGAAGCAAATTCCAGTCGAACGCCTCCAGATGACCGATGTAGAAAATGATGCGGTGACGCTCTGGTATGGGCCTGTCGTACAGCGAGTCCGGTTGGACGATGGCGAAGAGAGAATCCGTTCTCTGGCGGGAGTCCGCCAACTGTTCCATCAAATGTTGAGTGAGGCTGGCGTCGTTATAGGTCGCTGGCATTTGGACCTCCTAGTCAGGGGCGGATACTACAGGCGTTCATAAACGGCTGCAAAGACAATCTCTCGATTTTATAAGGGCGGAGTTCCGGGTACCATAAATAAATGAGCATTCCGGTCTTCCAAGTCGATGCCTTCACTAAAACCCCTTTTGCAGGCAATCCAGCCGCCGTATGTCCTTTGACGCAGTGGTTAGATGATGAGTTGCTGCTTTCGGTCGCGGCAGAAAACAATCTTTCGGAGACAGCATTTTTTGTGCCACAAGACGATTTATATGAATTGCGATGGTTTACGCCGAAATGCGAGGTGAAATTGTGCGGACACGCCACTTTAGCCTCGGCCTTTGTGCTTTTGCGGATTCTCACGCCGGAGCAAGAACTGGTACGTTTTAGAACCCGTCGCAGCGGAGAATTGATGGTGCGCCGCGATGGTGATTTGCTGGCGATGGACTTCCCGGCACTCCCGCCAAAAGCGTGCGCGAATCGGCCTTCCGCCCTTGCGAAGGGCTTGGGAAAAGAGCCGACTGAGGTCGTTCAAATCGAAGACAATTTTTTCGCAATATTTGATCGTGAGGAAGTTGTTCGAGGAATTCAGCCCGACTCTGCGCTCTTAGAGAAACTACACCCAGCGGGCGTGGCGATTACCGCCCCCGGTCGAGACTGCGACTTTGTTTCACGGTACTTCGCGCCCAGCTACGGAATTCCAGAAGATCCGGTGACGGGTTCGACCCATTGCTCCCTGGCGCCCTATTGGGCGAAGAAACTCGGCCGAACCAGTTTGCATGCGCGCCAGGTCTCGCATCGCGGAGGAGAACTGTGGTGCGATGTGAAAGCCGATCGCGTGATTCTCAAGGGCGATGCTGTGTTAACGCTGCGAGGCGAAATCCTCATCTGACAAATCGGCGGAGTGGAAAACGCCACTGACGACTACGGAACCAGCCCTTTACTCTTCAGGAATTCGTGGGCCACGTCCTTTGCGTCGCGGTGCTGCCCATCGAGGGCATAGTTTAATTTCTGCATTTCCTGATCGGATATTTTTCCGCCCAGTTCGGCGAGGACCTGATCAAGTTCCGGATGCTCTTTTATCGTTTGCTGGCGGATCACCGGGACCGCTTCGTACGGAGGAAAATAGTGCCGGTCATCGGCGAGGACGAAGAGGTCGAAGGCGAGAATCAAGCCGTCGGTGGCGTTTCCGGCAGCCATGTCGATCTGATGGTCTTTCAACGCTGGGGCCAGCAAGCCGAGATCCATGATGCGTGGCGGCCCGGCAAAGTGAAGATCGTAGATTTTAGCCAGACCGGTGTAGCCATCGGGACGCTCCATGAACTCGTATCCGAAACCGGCGTGCCACTGAGGAGTAATTCTGGCGGCCTGCGATAGAGTCTTTAGGTTCAGGCGGCGCGCATCATCCCCGCGAATTTCCATCGCGAAGGTGTTGTTAAATCCGAATGGCGGCGCCAAAGTCAGGCCGAACCGCCTTTCATATTCGTTTTTCACTTGTTGGTAAACCTGCGCCCGATCGCCCGTAACTTTTTCTTTGAGGATGGCGGTGAGAGCAGTGCCCGTGTACTCGGGGTAAATGTCAATTCGTCCCGATAGTATCGATTGCTGGCAGATGTAAGATCCCGCCAGATAGAATCGGCGTTCGACCTTCAAAGGCGTGTGCGCCTCGATCTGCTGCGCCAAAAGTTCGCCAAGCATCAGCGACTCTGTGAAGTTTTTGGATCCAATAACAATGCGGTTGGCATGCGACGGCGCACACGATAACAAAGCTACTGCAAGCGGGATTAGGCAAATAGCGGTGACGTATCTTCTCGACGATTCTATCTTCATCGCGGTCGCAGGCGCTTCTCCAATAATCCCAGGCTAAAGTCGGCAGACAATGCCAGGAATGCAGCAGGAATCGCACCGGCAAGAATCAGGTCATTGTTCACCATTGCGAGCCCCCGAAAGATGAATTCCCCCAAGCCACCTGCGCCGATTGCGGCCGCGATAGTGGCGAGTCCGACGGATACGACCACCGCTATGCGGATGCCCGAAAGAATCGTACTGCTGGCCAGCGGCAACTCTACTTGTAACAGCAACTGCTTTGGGGTGAGACCCATGCCACGGCCGGCTTCCATTACGGACGAATCCACTCCTCGGATTCCGGTATAAGTATTGCGAATGACGGGCAAGAGCGCATAGAGAGTGAGCGCAAGGATGGCCAGGCGATCGGCACGTGCCCCGATCCAGGGAACCGGGAGAAGAAAACCAAAGAGCGCGAGACTCGGAACGGTCTGAATAATGTTTGCAGTTCCCAGCACCGGCTTGTTCCATACCGGCCAGTGCGCACTGACGATTCCGAGCGGAACCCCGATCAGGACGGCGAGGAGCGTAGAAACTCCGACCAGCCAAAGATGTTCCCCGGTGAGTTCCAGAATTTCCTGATGATGTTGTGAGAAATAGTGAACCACGTTCATGCCGTGCCTCGATCCACCACAGAGTTCAATCCTTCCCCAAAAGCTCTGACGTATTCGGCTGCAAGCGGATCGTTCGAGCGCAAAAACTCGTGGGGAGAAAGAACCGTCACCAGCCGTCCAGCATCCATGAGCGCGATTCGCGAACCCAGACGCAGGGCTTCGCGGAGATCATGAGTGACGAAAACAACAGTCTTATGAAGGCGCTGCTGGAGAGATAAAAACTCCCGCTGCAATTGATCCCGGGTGATCGCATCGATCGCTCCAAACGGCTCATCCATTAACAAGATCGCCGGATCAGCCGCGAGAGCACGAGCAACTCCCACCCGCTGGCGTTGGCCGCCCGAAAGCTGGTGAGGATATCGAACCGCAATTTCACCATCGAGCCCAACCAATTTCAGCAACTCCTGCACGCGCCCGCGAATACGCTCGGCGGGCCACCCTTCGATGCTGGGCACAAGCCCGATATTGCGCTCTACATTGTAATGAGGAAATAAGCCTACATCCTGGATGACATACCCAATGCTGCGGCGGAGACGAATCAGATCAGTCTCCATTGTCGATGCACCGTTGACCCGCACTTCTCCAGCGCTCGGGATTAGCAGTCCGTTAATAAGCTTCAGGGAGGTGGTTTTGCCGGAACCGCTGCGGCCGAGTAAAACCAGGGTCTCGCCTTGCTGAACGGCCAAATTTAAATTCTGCAGCAACGGCTGACCGTTCGGGAGCACAAATCGAACGTCGTGGAACTCAATCACACATCCATTGCGAGAAGGTTGTCCCATATCGCGATCGCAGTAATAACGACCCCTCGTCAGAAAAGCCTGCGGGAGATTTTCTTAAGCATACCGGAGTCAATTCGTAGATCGCTGCACGTCGAGGCTTCAAATCCGAATCGCACCGAAAGCCGCATCCAGAGTGCTAATAGACGATGAGTGTCCCTGCCACTACGATTCTCTAAGATGGCGACAGAACTAGCCCGGGTATGAGTGTGTCTGCATTACGCATCGGTTTATGCTGGATGATGATCATCCTGTTCCCGCTCTCTTTAGCAGCCGCGGATACGGGCTCCGCCGTTGTGCACAGTAGCGGCGGCGTATGGGTGAACGGAACGGAGGTGGCCGACGCAACTGCCGTTTTCGCGGGAGATTTGCTGGAAACGAAACCCGGCTTTGTCGCCACTCTGGAAATTGCTGGCTCCTCAGTATTGATACAAGGGGAGTCCATTGTGAAGTTCGAGGGAGATTACCTGGTTCTGGAACACGGGAGCGTCGCTGTGGGAACTTCCACGTTAATGAAGGTTCATGTGAATTGTCTCGTCGTCGAGCCTCTCGCGAATGACCGCACGCAATACGACGTGACCGACGTGAGCGGAAAAGTTGAAGTGGTTGCGCACAAAAATGACGTGAACATCAAGCGAGAGGGCGGCACACTCCACGAATCAACTTCGCAGAGCAACGTAACGCAATCCGCAACAGTACACGAAGGGCAGCAGGCTACCCGAGACGAGTCAAGCGCCTGCGGAGCTCCCGCTCGTCCCTTGGGAGCCGGTAATGGTGTGAACACAAAATGGATCGAGGTTGGGGCCGGAACTGGCGGAGGCATTCTGGTGCTCTGCCTTCTGCTGTGTAAAGGCAAGAGTTCTAGCGATGCCAGCCCATCGAAGCCATAACTGGCCCATGCTCCTCTGCAGGATTTTTGAATGGGGCGTATACTGTATCTCTTGACCTCGAAGACATCCTAACCAGAGCGTTGCGCCTTCGCGATTAAGAGGACTCCTGTGAAAGGCGAATGGCGTATCAGACCAGAAGCACATTCAAGATACGTTCCGTCAAATCCAGCCATTCCAAGTAGATGTCCGCATCTAACCTGAGTAGAACGAAGCTTAGAAGATCTAATTTATATCTCGACCAGCCAGAGTGGCAGGAGACGACAATGTCCGGAATCAATGGTGATAAGGCAAGATTTAACCGCCGGCGCAGGCAAAAGATCAGCCGCCGCCTCAGTAATCAGAAAATGCTTAAGGCTCTGGAAGAGAAGAACTTAACCCCGCCCGCAGCTCCGGCCAATCTTAAAGAAAAGGTGGCATGACTGCATCGGGCTTGGCCATTCCGCAGGTTGCGCAACAATGAATGAAAGAGAAGAGATATTATGAAAAACTTGTATGTCGGAAACTTGCCTCACAGCACCACGGAAGCGGAATTACGGGGTGTTTTCGAAGCCCATGGAGCGGTGGAAAAGGTCAGCATTGTTACCGACCGGGAGACCGGCCGGGCTCGTGGCTTCGCGTTTGTTGAGATGACAAATGCGGGCGAAGCCGACAAGGCAGTAGCGGCATTGAACGGGAAAGAACTCGGCGGACGCGCCCTCAAGATCAACGAGGCGAAGCCGAAGACAGATTCGCCGCGCGGTGGAGGCGGTGGTGGAAAACGATTTGGCGGTGGAGGTGGAGGCAGCCGCGACGACTATCAAGGACACGCGCGCCAGCCCCGCGAGCCCCGCTGGTAGTGACGCAAGCGCAGGACCGTGCAAGGGATATTAGGTCATACACGGTGGGTCACTATCAGTAACCACACTGTGCTTGACCCCGCACTCGAAGCAAATGCAGGGCGCCCCAGCCGCGCATGCACAAATACATAATCGGAGACGGGCTATGCCAGGACGAGGTCGATCAAGCTTTACCAAACGCCAGAAAGAACACACGAGACAACAAAAACAACGCGACAAGGCCGAGCGCAGAATCCAACGAAAAACGGACGAGCCTTTGGGCACATCGAGCGATTCCAACGAACTGGATTTAAGCGAACTGCAGCGACATGCTGCCGAGCAGGCCGCCCTTTTCCAAATGGGCGCTGAAGACGGAGAGATTTCCAGCATGCCGCGCGAACGCATTCCAGAGAAGACCGAACCGTAATTCGACTCCAGCAAGCTGCAAAAGTGAAGGGCGCGTCTATGAGACGCGCCCTTTTCGCTGCGACCGATTCTGTTCTTACGCGAAGATCTCGCCCGGCAATCGCGTGAGGGTGCGACTTGCCAAGGTGTTTTGCACGACGTGCTGCGACCGTTGGGCATTCGACCAATCCACTTGCTTGCGTTCGACACGCAGCTTCAAAACGCGTTCTATGTGACGTAGTTCGATTACTTCAGCGCCCGCCACCAGACTGGAAGCCAGCCCCTCCGATCCGGCTCGGCCGGTTCGTCCAACGCGATGAATAAAGTCTTCGGCCATCTTCGGCAAGTCGTAATTGATCACGTGTGCAACATCGTCGATGTGCAAGCCGCGGGCGGCTACATCCGTTGCCACCAGAATCTGATATTTTCCCTGCTGGAAACCGCTGAGTGCGCCATTGCGCTGCGATTGCGAACGATCGCCGTGAATCATTGCGGTAGAAAATCCCTCCCGAACCAGTTCTTTCGCAAGTCGTTCGGTGCCCCGCTTGGTGCGCGCAAAGATTAACGTTTGTCCTTTTTCCGCATAAAGCAATTGCCGAAGGACCTCGGGTTTTTCGGCCGGGCGCACTTCGTAGGCTTGCAGCCGGACACTCTCCACTGGCTTGAGAACCGAACCGATTGCAATACGAATCGGGTCGCGCATGGAATCGTTCACTAAGCCCGCGACCGACTGCTCCATCGTGGCCGAGAAACATAGCGTCTGACGGCGAGCAGGCAGCACGGCCAGGATGCGCCGGAGCGCAGGCAGAAAGCCCATATCCAGCATGCGGTCGGCTTCATCGAGAACCAGAATCTTAATATCTCGTAAGTCAATAAGCCGTCGCGTAATGAAATCTTGCAATCGGCCAGGGGTGGCAACGATCATGCTCGAACCGCTACGGACCGCTTGAATCTGGGTCTTCTCGGAGACGCCGCCGATGACCAACGCAGCCCTCGATAGGTCTTTGCCACGTAATTTTTCGTACTCTTCGTTCACTTGAATTGCGAGTTCCCGCGTGGGCAATAACACCAGCACTCGGGCTTTTTGGGAAGGTTCGCGCTGCAACATCTCAATCACCGGGATCAGAAATGCCAGCGTCTTGCCGGTGCCGGTCTGCGCTGTTGCCAGCACATCCTTGCCTTCAAGGGCATACGGGATCGACTTCGCCTGAATCGGCGTTGGAGTTATAAATTGAGCTTGCGCCAGCCTCTGCTGTAATGCAGGAGATAGCGGTAATTCGGTGAAACTTGTCATTCTTTGTTCTTTCTGGAGAGGCTTGATCGACCCGTGAATACACGTATCGTGAGTTCCATGCCGCTCTTGTATTTTTGATTGACGCTGAATAAACGGTGGGCAGGAAAAGCGGAGATGGATCTTGATCCAACAGGATCACCGCGTCACGAGCAAACCGTGGCAGTAGCGTTGAAATGATTATACCACGGCTTTACCGATTGGTTAATAGTTACTAAAGTTTAATCTCAGCAGCCCGAATCGAGGTTCTCAGATGTCAAAAATGCGGTATACCGTGGAGGACTGCTGTGCCTGCAATAGTGAAATTGCCACGTTGTGAACGGGCACTCCCCCTGTTGTGCGCCCATCCATTTTTCCATGATGCGCGTGGCCGTGGACAACAAAATCAGCGCCGTGACGGTCGACCACTTCCGCGAGGCGCGAAGTGCCCATGAAGGGAAAGATCTCGGGCGACTCGCCCTGCACGGTTTCCGCAATCGGCGAATAATGCAATACGACGACTCGCTTCGGCGTACGCAACTGAGACATCGCGCGTTCAAGCTTAAGCGCCTCGTCGATGGAGGCTCGCACAAAATCTTTAATCTCACGCTCACCGAAAGCGGTCAGAATCCCGCGTCCAAAGCCCCCTACAAAACCCTTTGTGCCGGCAAAGCCAACTCCGTCCCTTTCGTAAGCGCTCCCATCGAGTAGCTTGATGCCGGATGAGGTGATCATGCGGGCTAATTCCACCTCCTTGCCGGATTCGAAGTCGTGGTTGCCAAGCACGACGATGGTCGGCAATCGCAAGCGCACCAGAACATTCAGCAGCGGTTCCATTTCCTCGGGTTGGCCGAAGTTCGTCAAGTCACCGGCAAGAAGAAGGACATCCGCTTCGTTCCGTACTCGTTCAAACTGATCTTTCAGCTTGGCATAGACCTGAGGGGTAAAGTGAAGGTCGGCTGTGGCTGCAATTCTCATAATGAATTTTCAGAGGCGAGTGACTTTGCTTGATCTGTCAGTCCCTCACATTCCGGAAGAGCCGTAATCAGCATGAGACGTGCCTGGCGTTTTTCTTCCAGCAAGTTGGGCAGTTCCCATTCGTTAATGTCGATGGCAAACATCTTTTCATCAACAAGGCTTCCGCGAAACTTCGCATTGGGATGAGGGGTTGTTATCTCACTCTCAAAACGGCGCAAGAGGCCACTCCACACGGCTGCGGGCACATAGTGGGTTTGGGCGGGATAAACATAACGAAATAGCATCAATGACCATAGAAGCATTTCCCAATGTTCACCAACCAACTGCAGTTCGCGATCCCAATCGAACGAACGGTGGGTACCGAAGATCACATGCGCTATATCAGCCCCGTCGAAGCGTTCCCGTTTCGCAACAAAAATTTTTGAGGCTACCAGTTCCTCCGGGGCCAGAACACGCGTTTTCACTCCGTGGACCACCGCCGGCGTGGCTCGTTCGATCCAGGAGTCCTCCACAGAGATGGCTCCGTTACTCATGCCGGTGATCAGGTCGACGAAAAACTCTCCCTTGCGCGCTTTTGCCAGCCATACAGGGTCGCAAACGTCGCATTCGAAGCCGCATTCCCGAAGATATGGAAATACTTCGCATGCGCTTTTTGCCGTGAGGAAAATGTCGAGATCCTTGGTGAAACGGCAGATTCCGGTGTGGGCGCGCAAGGCGAACGCTCCGGAAACTGCGTAAGGGACGCGCCGGCGTTCGAGTGCAGTCAGTATCTCCCGGAATAACCGAGCTTGTTCTTCAGGCACGTCGGCTGGGATAGACGAAGTAACCGGCAGTTCATTCGATTCGTCAGACACATTGGACGAAAAGCACACCGAGCTTGGATGTTGTTGGAACGGATACGGTTGTTGTGCAAGTAAGAGTGGGAGGATGGTTGTGCAAGAGGAAGACCCTAGGGTCATTTCATAGGCAATCTCAAATCACGAATGTGCATCCTAAAAACCGCGCAATCCGCTGGGGCACTTTGCCTTGGCCTTGCGCACGAGATTCCAGCTTCGGAGATCACCATGAAAGCACTCCGTGTTTTAAGTTTCACCCTCAGCACCATCCTCGCTATCGCAATGGTTGCGTCCGCGCAGGATGTAAAAACCGATTATGACCATCATGCGAATTTTTCCCAGTTCCATACCTATTACTGGGAGAAAATTAAAACCACCGATCCGCTTTGGCAGAGTCGGATTCAGGATGCCGTCGATCGAGAGTTGCAGGCCAAAGGCTGGCAGCGTGTGGACAATGGTGGCGATGTCGCCGTAACCGCCGTTGGCAGCGCCCGTGACGAAAAGGAATATCAGACGTTTTATAACGGCCTGGGCGGCTGGCGTTGGGGCGGCTTCGGCGAAACCACCACGCAGGTTGAAAACTATCCAGTAGGCTCGCTGGTCCTGGATTTCTACGATGCGCATACCAAACAATTGGTGTGGCGCGGCGTCGGCCAAGAGTCACTGTCGGATAAACCGGAAAAGAACGAGAAGAAACTCGAAAAGACAGTCAACAAGATGCTCGACCACTTCCCCCCTCATGAAAGAGGGTAGCTTTTCGGCGCGACTCCTTCCTGGGTCGCGCCGTTATTTTCTAATCAAGTATTTTTGAACTTCGCAGCTCAATGCCAACACTTCCCGGGAGCGTTTATGGATCGCGTTGAAATTCCTAAAGAGCAAGTGGTAACAATGGATGAGATAGGTCGCAATGTGCAGGGATTGCGCATTCTATTCGTAAACGTTTTTGGAGTCAGCCATCCGGATAGCTCATGGACCCTGATCGACTGCGGTTTACCGCATTCCGAGAGCTCAATTCTGCATTGGGCCGAGAAGAATTTCGGAACTGCTCCCAACGCGATTCTGCTCACGCATGGCCATTTTGATCATGCCAGCGCCGCATCTGAATTAGCCGGCCACTGGAACGTTCCCATTTACGCTCATTCTCTGGAGACGCCTTACCTGACAGGTCAGCGGGAGTACGCTGCTCCCAACTTCGCGGCCGGAGGTGGGCTCATGTCGCTGATGTCGCCCCTTTTGCCTCGGGGTCCGTTGAATCTCGGAAACCGGCTCAGACAACTGTCGCAGTCAGTTGGAGGCACCATTTCACTGGAGGAAATGCCGGGCTGGAAAATTTTGCATACGCCTGGACATACTCCCGGCCACGTCTCTCTTTTTCGCCAAGAGGATCGAATGCTTCTGCCGGGTGACGCATTTTGTACAACCAAGCCAGAATCTTTCTTCGAAGCGGCGATCGCGCAAAAGCCGGAACTGCATGGCCCGCCCGCTTATTTCACTTCAGACTGGGATCTCGCCCGTCAATCGGTGCAAAATCTAGCTAAATTGGAGCCTCAAACTATTGCTCCGGGCCATGGTCGGCCGATTGCGACTCCTCATGTGGCCGATGCCTTGAAGGAGTTAGCAGCTCGATTTGAGGAGGTCGCGGTTCCGGAAAATCGGCGCAAGGACGCGGCGTAAGTTGCGCCGCGATCATTTTCAGTCAGGAGCAGTGTTCGCCTTTAAAGATCAAGCTACAGGGCGCACCTGATGGACCGAATCGGTGGCGCACTCTAGTCTGAATAGTGTTACGGGAATTTACCGTAGCTCGGAGTGCAGACACTAAGGGAGATCCGCACCAACCTCTATGCGAATTGCACAGGTAGCGCCTCTTTACGAAAGTGTTCCCCCTCGCTTATACGGCGGAACGGAGCGGGTTGTATCCTGGTTAACCGAAGAGTTGGTGCGCGTTGGCCATGACGTAACTCTATTTGCCAGCGGCGATTCCGTTACGAACGCCAATCTGGTTCCGGTTTGTCCACGGGCCTTAAGACTCGATTCTCGGTGCCAAGATCCGGTCGCTCGACATGTGTTGATGATGGAAAATGTCTTCCAGAAAATTGCAGATTTCGATTTGGTCCACTTCCATGTCGATTATCTTCATTTCTCTATGAGCCAGCGTACAACCGTGCCATGCCTAACGACGCTTCACGGACGCCTTGATATTCCCGATCTCGTTCCGCTGTATCAAACTTTTCGCAACGTACCATTGGTTTCAATCTCAGACTCCCAGCGCGCTCCCCTCCCTTGGGCAAACTGGCAAGGCACTGTGCATCATGGGATGCCACGCCAGTCACTGACGATGGGCAGTGGTAAAGGAAAGTACTTGGCGTTTCTAGGAAGGGTATCGCCGGAAAAAGGACTGGACGAGGCGATACAGATCGCTTGCCGCGCAGGCATGAAACTTAAAATCGCGGCCAAAGTCGACCCCGCAGATCGGGCTTACTACGAGAATCAGATCAAGCCCCTCTTGAATCATTCTTTGATCGAATTCATCGGCGAGATCGGCAACGATGAGAAGAATGAGTTCCTGGGGAATGCAGCCGCTCTTTTGTTCCCAATTCGGTGGCCGGAACCTTTTGGTATCGTGATGATTGAAGCACTGGCGTGCGGCGCGCCCGTGATTACCTATCCCTACGGTTCCGTTCCCGAGGTCATCGAGGACGGGGTTACGGGCTTTATTGTCGACAATGTGGATCAGGCGGTCGGTGCGGTAAAGCGTCTGGAGCAGATCGACCGCTTGAGCTGTCGAAAACAGTTCGAGATGCAATTCTCTGACGAGCGCATGGCGGCAGCTTATCTTAAAATCTACGAAAAGCTGATTCGCAAACAATCAACGGCCCTCACCCTCGACGACGGAGTTCTTAGTTGGACGGACCTGGTACCGAACACTACTACATAGCAACATCACAGTCGCCGACGGACGATCGCGCCCGTGTTCTGAAATATGGCAGAACATTTTTCGTGTTCGACCGTCTGGGCGATGTGCAGACCACCGGCATGGGCGAACAGGGCCTCTTCTTCGAGGACACGCGACACTTGTCGGATTTCATGATGTTGCTGTGGGGCAATCGTCCTCTACTACTAAGCTCGACTGTCGAAACCAGCAACTTTCTTTTCGCCGGCGATCTGGCAAACCTGGACGTTTCACGCGACAATCAAGTCGTTGTTCCGCGGGGAACTCTGCATGTCCAGCGATCACGATTTCTCTGGAAGAATACCTGTTACGAAGAAATCGCCTTCGTTAACCACGGACTTGCCCGTCTAGTCGTGCCTTTTCGGCTGACGTTTGATGCCGATTTCGCGGATATTTTCGAGGTGCGCGGGATGCAGCGGCAGGCACGGGGTGAGCGTCTGCCGACAGAGTTCGCCGACCAGTCGTTTGCCTTTTCCTACAAAGGGCTGGACGGAGCGCTGAGAAGAACTCGCGTGGACTGGGAATCTCGCCCAAAGCACGCTAATGGCGGACAACTGGATTATGAAGTGAGCCTGCGCCCTAAAGAAACAGCCGCCTTTCGATTTTCCATCTGCTGCGATTCAAAACCACCCGAGCGTACCTTCAACTACTCGCATGCCATCACCGCCGCTCGAAAAGACCTGGATAGTCTGGGGCACCACTTTCCGCGGATGTACAGTTCGAACTCTCGTTTCAATGATTGGATCAGCCGGTCCATCTCCGACGTGCAAATGATGATCGTGGGAAACCCCGAGGTTAATTATCCCTATGCCGGTGTGCCGTGGTTCAGTACAGTCTTCGGACGCGATGGAATCATCACCGCGCTGCAGAGTCTGTGGCTGAACCCATCGATGGCGAAAGGGGTGTTGGAGAGTTTGGCATCTTCGCAGGCCGATCGCGTCGATGAGGGGACAGAGGCCGAACCGGGAAAGATCCTGCACGAAATGCGTTGTGGGGAGATGGCGGCACTTGGCGAGGTTCCGTTTGGCAGATATTACGGCAGCGTGGATGCGACACCTCTCTTCATCATCCTTGCGCGGGCTTATTACGAACGCACTGCAGATGCCGCACTCATCCAAAAACTGTGGCCGAACATCGAACGGGCCTTAAATTGGATTGACGAATTTGGGGACGCGGATGGTGATGGATTCGTCGAGTACAAGCAGCGCACCGCGAAGGGATTGGTTCAACAGGGCTGGAAGGATTCCAATGATTCCATTTTCCACGCTGATGGAAACATCGCACAGCCGCCGATCGCTCTTTGCGAGGTGCAAGGTTATGTTTACGCCGCGAAACTGGCAGCCGCTCATCTGAGTCGGTTCGCCGGGCAGTCACAGCGCGCAGCTGCTTTGGAGGTTGAGGCAGAAGACCTCCGAGGGCATTTTGAAGAGCAGTTCTGGTGTGAGGAACTATCGACCTACGCGCTCGCACTGGACGGAGAAAAGAAGCCTTGCCGAGTGCGGGCATCCAACGCTGGTCACTGTCTTTTCGCAGGCATTGCAACTCCCGAGCATGCCCGCAGGGTGGCGGAGACATTGTTTCAAAGTGAGTCCTTCAGCGGGTGGGGGGTGCGGACGCTGGCATCAAGCGAAGTGCGGTACAACCCTCTCTCGTACCACAATGGATCCATCTGGCCGCACGACAACTCAATCATTGCGAACGGAATGGCTAGGTACGGATACAAGCAACAGGCGGGAAAAATTCTGATGGGACTGCTCGATCTCAGCAGCATGGTGGACCTGCATCGCTTGCCGGAATTAATTTGCGGGATCGATCGACGTAGCGGCGAAGGTCCTACACTCTATCCAGTCGCATGTTCGCCGCAAGCCTGGGCCGCCGCAGCGCCCTTTCTGATCCTCCAGGCGTGTCTGGGGATTTCGGTGGATGCGGAGCGCAAACGCGTTCTGTTCGATAATCCATATTTACCCGATGGCCTTCCGAATCTTGCCATTGAAGGGCTTCACTGCGGAGGAGTCAGTGTCGACCTTTTTCTTGAACGGCGAAGCGATACCGTGCTGGTGCACAAAGCTGATCCGCGCAGTGCCATCGAAATCCTTACCATTGTTTCTTAGCGGCCTTAGGGAATCATTCGGCAAGTCCTAAGGACTTCTCGCGATTGTTCAATCTCCCCTGAAGCATTCTGATAGTTATACAAAAGGAGATCACCCATGCAAAAACTGAATATTCTCGCAGGGCGAGTGACACTCGCCGCATGCGTAACGGTCCTACCTCTCGCGCTTATCGCGCAGACTGGTTCGATGTCGTCGGACTCTTCCAATCAGGGCAGTATGGCGGGCAAGGCAACTGCCAGTGACAAGAAATTTGTAACCGAAGCAGCTCAGGGAGGAATGGCTGAGGTCGAGCTTGGACAATTGGCTACCGAGAAGGCATCCAGTCCCGACGTCAAGAAATTCGGCCAACGGATGGTCGATGACCATACCAAGGCCGGCGACGAGCTTAAGGGAATCGCCAGCAGTAAGGGAATTCAGGTTCCAGATAAGTTGAGCGCAAAAGACGAAATGACCAAGCAACGTTTGTCGAAACTCAGCGGCGAGCAATTCGACAAAGCGTATATGTCCGATATGGTGAAGGATCACACCAAGGACGTTGCTGACTTTCAGCGGGAAAGCAAATCAGGAATGGATCCCCAAGTAAAAGAGTTTGCGGCGAAGACGTTGCCGACTCTTCAGGATCACCTTAAACAAGCGAAGGAACTCGCTCCAAGCAAGACCGCCAGCGCAAATCATATGGGCGGACAGCAATAGGGCTTAACTGTTAACTGGAGTTGACGGCGGATTCGGGTGACCCGGATCCGCCGTTTTAGTTGCCCTACCTACTCAACTTGCCCTTGGCAATGGTTTATCAGTCTTCTGCCAATCCGCAGCCGCTTCCCCGGTGGAAGCAATATCCTGAGCGCCGGTACGCTGCAAGATCTGTTTCGCCTTGCTGGTCCACTTGTCGTCGTCACAATGGACCGACAGGAGAATGCCACCGTCCTTGACGCGGCCCTCGTAGCGTTTGGCTTCATACTCTGGAATACCCATACCGACCAAAGCACCCGCGATGCCGCCAACCGCGCCTCCCACGCCAACACCCGCCAGAGCTGCCACAATCGGGCCTGCAGCAATGAATGGTCCGACGCCCGGGATCGCGAGCGCGCCGATACCGACTAACCAGCCCAGTACGCCCCCGATCACGACACCGGTGCCGGCACCCGCCGCCGTACCCTCAGGCGCCTTTGTATGCTTTTCGACGGCGAAATCCTTCGTACCTTTATTATCGGGGAACAGCACGGAAACATCCGTGTTGCGAAATCCTTCCGCACGCAGCGCGTCCACTGCGTATTCAACGTCTGCATCGGTTTGGTAGATCCCAAAGGTTGCAGTGTTTTTTCCGGACATGAAAAATCTCCTTAATAATCGCGAAATTGGGTCGAGGTTCGTTCTTCGATGGCCTGTTGCGAAGGGATGGTTGCCGTGTTTCCAATCAGGTTTCTGCCCCTAATTTGAGTGCGAGGCCAAGGAGCTACTTCACCTGCTTTGGGTTTCGCTGATCGGCTCGCTCAGGAACGGAGTTGCTGGAACAAGAGAGTGGACGTAGGTGATGCATCACGAAAGTAACCTATCCAGCTTTTCAGGTTCGAGAGATGATGAAACTGCCTTCGAAGCTGCGTCTGGAGCACGAAGTGGAGTCCGGAAGTCACCTATCATGCCGCAAAAAATCATGGATGTTCTTATGCTTGGGCGCTGCTCCCACGAGTTCTCCTGGCCTCGGCGTGGCTCTGATGGAGACTACTACCAGGTTTGCCTTTTGTGTGCCGCGGAATATAAGTATGACTGGACAACCATGCGCCGCACGGAACGCGTGGAGCATGCCAAACCCGAGACCGGCATCCGTCGAAGCCATACCCGCGAGAAACGGCCATCGTGGACCCCCCGTGCTCGACGCCTGAAGCTGGACCTCGCACTTCGTTACCGCGTGAATAGCACTAGCACGTGGTATGAAGGGACGATCGAGAATCTGAGCCAGACGGGCGTTTTGTTTTACGGGCCGCAGCAACTGCCGGTGAATGCCCTGATCGAAATGGTTTTTGAGATGCCAGAAGAAATCTCAGGGCAGAAGAATCGTAACGTGGTGTGCCAAGGACGCGTGATCCGCTCAAAGGACCAGCAAGCGAAAGAGAAAGCAGAAGAAGCAGAGGCCAATACAATGGTGTTAGCGGCTTCCATCGTCGACTATAAGTTTATTCACTGAGCTGGTCCATATTCGCGATTCGAACGGCCATCAGATCACTAACCATCACTGAAGTCGGCTCGGCCGGACTACACGTCGTACACTATGAGCGGCTTCACACGCTCATGCCGCCTATCACCGCCTTGCTGCACACACAGAATGACGCTTTGCGCCTTGGCCGTGCTTTGGAGTCCCTTTTGCCCTGTTCCGAAATTCTGATTGTGGATCATCATTCGACGGATGCGACGTTGCGGGTCGCTCACGAATATGGAGTTCGCATCCTCTCACTTGATTCACAACAAGGGGATGCGGAGTACGTAAAGCAAGCCAGCCATGGCTGGATTCTTGGTCTTCGTCCCTGCGAGTCGCTCGCCGAAGGACTTCAAGCTTCCTTATTCGAATGGAGCTCGTTGCCAGCCACACAGGTTGAAGGCACATACGCGTTTTCGCTGCGCGAGCAAGTGGCCTCAAGTTGGCGTAATCTTCCCTATCCGCAAACCAGGCTGGTCCCTCGCAGTTGGACCTGGAGCGGAAACCTCCCAGCTCAGCACCCTTCATCGCAAGCCTTGGAGGGTGAACTGCTGCGCATCGCATTTCCATAATTGCTTGTCCGTTCGGCCAGTGACTTCAGTACCTTCGCCCTACTCACTCTTGCACCTTATAATCCTCACAAGAATCACAATTAAAGGCGTTCCATCGAAGACGTGCGTCTGCAATGGTTTTTGCGCGCTAATTAAGGAATGCCCACAAACTCAGTGGACCCTTTCTACGCATCGGCGATTTTTTTTCTGGGGCTGTCGTTTGGCAGCTTCCTGAACGTGTGTATCTATCGCTTGCCGCTCGGCTTGTCGGTAGTCACGCCGCGTTCCGCCTGTCCGCGTTGCAAGCAGCCGATTGCCTTTTATGACAATCTTCCCGTGATAAGTTGGTTGTCTCTGCGCGGCCGGTGCCGCCAGTGCAAAACAAAAATCTCTCCTCGTTATCTCTTGATTGAGCTCCTTACGGGCGTACTTTTTCTCGGCTGCTATGCGTTCTTCGGGCTAACCCTGGCGACATTGAAGTACTGCACTTTTGGATTTCTTATACTCGGCCTCATCTTTACCGACGCCGAGACCAAGCTGTTGCCGGACAAATTAACCCTTCCGGGGCTAGCTCTGGGAGTCCTCTTCAGCCTGCTGGTTCCGGTGAGCGACTTAGCTTCGCAGTTTCTGCCTGGCATGATAAGTCTGCCCTTCAGCTCAGACGTTTCCATTCGTTTGCTTTCGCTGCTCGATTCGCTGCTGGGCGCTGCGCTCGGAGCCTCCTTTATATATGGCGCGGGAGCGGTTTATCTGCGATGGCGGGGGGCGGAAGGAATGGGCTTCGGTGACGTAAAGCTGATGGCCATGGTGGGCGCTTTCCTCGGCATGAAGCTGACGATCTTCACAATCTTCACGGCGTCACTCGCTGGCTCGCTGTTTGGACTCACGACGGTGCTGATGGTTTGGATCAAGCGTACGAACCGCTTCATGCGCCGGCTACCCAATTTGCAGGCGGCCCGCCGCCGGGGTTGGCAATCCGCGCAAATGGTCTACCGGCACTATCAGATGCCTTTCGGCGTCTTCCTGGGCAGCATGGCCTTGCTGGCATTGTTTGTGGGTAACCAGTTCTTGCGCTGGTATGGGAGGCTCTGGTGGTAAGGCTGCTCGCCAACCCGCTAGCCCTGCGCGCGATCGTGGTTCTGTTTGCCGCGGGATCTGCCTTCGTCCTGGCTGTCTCGTTGATCCGCCGATTGCGACGCAAACTATCATCCGAGGTGGACCTCGACTCGACACCAACTTCCTCTTTGGAGGCGTTACCGGTCCATCTGTATAACACCGTCATCCAGCAACTCAAACAGCAAAAGCACGAACTGCAGCTGCAAACGCTTACCGAACAGCGCCGGGCTCGTACGTCAGAGAATTTCAGCCAGACCGTGCTTTCCAACCTTCCTTCGGGCGTGCTGGTATTCGGACTCAATGGCCTGGTCAGGCAAGCCAATCCTGCGGCTAAGGAAATCCTGGGGTTCGGCTCGCTCTCGGGCATGAGCCCGGAAAACATTTTTAGAGACGCGGCAGGCTCTTCGTCGAATTCATCAGGGGTCAATTCCGACCGATCTGGTGAAACGGCCGCGAGCCTGGTAGAGGAGATTTACGCGGTATCGCGCGAAGGCAGCAAGCGCCGGCAAGTGGAAGCGCGATACATAACTCCCGCTGGAGAAAATCTGAACCTTGCGATCACGGTTTCCCCCGTACCGGCGGTCGATGGCAGCCTGCTCGGGGTGGCATGTTTGATCAGCGACCGAACTGAATTTGAGCGCATTCGGCGACAACAGCAATTGCACGGCGAAATCTCGGCCGAGATGGCTCTGGAGTTGCGCACTTCGCTTACCACGATTTCGGGCTATGCTCAGCAACTGGCAAGCACTCGCGATGGAGATCTCGCCCGACAATTGGCAGCAGATATATCTGGCGAGGCCGCAAGTCTGGATCGCCGGATCGGCGGATTTTTGGCCGAGAAAAGCAGTGCCGCGAATGTGGGTGCTTAAACTTAAGTTCCATGATCGGCGGCCAGTTACAGATGTTAACGAATTTAGAGATGTTAACGAACACAGGTGGAGGGTGGAAGCTATGAAGCGCATTCTGTATGTCGGATTGGTATTTGCAATGTTCATTACCCTGGCTAGCTCCGTGACTACGGCGCAAACTGCTACACCGGCGCCCGACCAGTCCTCGCTGGGTGATTACGCTCGCAAGACTCACAAAGATCCGAACGCGAAAGCCAAACCCAAGGTCTTTGACAACGACAATCTGCCTACAGAGGACAAGCTCTCCGTCATCGGAGAAGCCGCACCCACAACGACGGCGGACGCGAGCGCTGCGGACGCGGCTTCGAAGGCGGCGGCTCCTGCTCCCGGCAAAGATGCAGCCGCGGCCCCGCCGGCCGCTTCGCCAGAGGATGAACGAGCGAAGAAGCAGGCTGAATATAAGACCTGGCAAGATAAGATCGCGGCCCAAAAAAGCTCGATCGACCTGGCTTCTCGCGAACTCGATGTTCTGCAAAAGGAGTATCAGCTCCGCGCGGCCGCCATGTATGCCGATGTAGGCAACCGCCTGCGTAACTCTGGGCAGTGGGATAAAGAGGAAGCCGACTTTAAACAGAAGATCGCCGAGAAGCAGAAAGCGGTCGACGATGCAAAGCAGAAGCTTGATGACATGCAGGAAGAGGCCAGAAAAGCAGGCGTTCCCGCCGCTATGCGCGACTGAGTCTTTAATTATTTTTTTTCAATAACAGAACGCCGGCCTCGGGTCGGCGTTTATCGTTTGGCTTGGTGGAACTCTAGGCCTGGTTGTTCGCAACCCACGCCCGCAGCTTCAAGATTTGCTTCACATGGTGCCGACCATGGATGAGATGAAATTTTCTCCACTGTTTCGCGGTTAGTGGGCCCAGGACTGGATGGTCAAGCAGTTTGCGTCGTGGGAAACGGGCCTCGCACTGGTCGATAATCGCGTCCATCACCGCAATCTGGCTAACCACATCCGCTCGCACTTTTACCGAGGGCAAGCCTTTCGGGACCGTCATCTTCGGAGCTTTTCGTCCTTCTGGTAAGTAGTTGAAGACTAAAACTACCCACCTTTGCAGGTGCTGACGCAATGAGGCCCTTCCTGCCAGCGGCTTGCCCGCATCGAGCACTCGCCCGAATCCCTTAACGGTTCCGGTGTAAGTAAGGTAAAGATGCTCCAGCACCTCCGCCACACACCATTTACCGGCAGGGTGCCGGGACATCTGCTCCTCGGACATGCCGCCTACCGATGATTCCAGCGCCAGCCGCAATTCTTCCATCAAAGTATTCATGTCGATATCTCACGTTTACAGGCGCATCAGGTAAAATGTGGCGCAATCATCAAACATCTCTTTATAGCAGGAAGACGATATGCAAAAGCGCGGGCTTGTGCGAATGATGTGCAGAACGAATATGTCGACTCAAGATAAAATTGAGACCTCGCATCCTACTTCCCGGGCGCCCAAGATAGTCGCTGCATCCCTTTTGGCGATAATCGCACTGTTCCCTGGATGCGAGTCCAACGCACCCAAGCCTTCCGAGGCGAAGCCGGAACCGAAAAGCCCTGAATTGCTGACCGGCCGTTCTTCCTTTCAGAAGGTTTTCATCGCCGCCCGCAATTACGCCGTTGACGCCAAACCGTTTCGCATCGAGTCCACCCCTACCAGTGACGGCAATGGCCACGATGGCAAGTCTGCCGTATGGCGTGCCAGCTTCGCCTCTCTTACGCAACACGGCGCGAAACCTTTTATATGGTCGGGCAGCAACGCGCCAGACGCGCCTCCGCGCGGGGTTTCTCCCGGCAACGAAGATGTCTACAATCCAGGCAATGCCTCCACCCAGATTTTCGACGTCGCTTTTCTCAAGGTGGATTCCGATCAGGCTTTTTCCGTTGCACAAAAGCACGGCGGTGAAAAGATTCTGGAAAAAGATCCCTCCCTCCCGGTGATCTACATTTGCGATTGGAATCACAATACGAACGAACTGGTGTGGCACGTCATTTATGGCGCGGATCGAGACAATGCAAAGTTGACGGTCGCGGTAAACGCAAGCACCGGCGAGTTCATCCGCGTCGAGAAGTAGGAAAGCGTTTCATCGGATGAATGCATTGAAGTTCGATCGCATCCGGTTCCGCGTATCTAAATAGATTTCGTTACAGTCCGAATTCTTCATGGGCCCCTGCAGTCGACTTTACTCCGGAGCGTGGCCCCGTTGCCCAGACAAGCAGACCCTGAACTTGAACAGCGAATCCTTGAGGCGGCCGGCCGCTTGCGCGAGAAAGGCGGCGAAAAAGCGCTCACCATGCGAGCGGTGGCCAAGGCGGCGGGCACTACCACACCCACCGTCTACGAGCGGTATCACGATCGCGATGATATCCTCCGTGGGCTCCGCTTGCAGACTCGGGCTGAACTGTTCACCAGCATCTGCAACTCCCGTACACTGGCACAAGCCTGTACCTCATATCTTGACTTTGCGCTCGAGCACCGTCACGCCTACGAGGTGCTCTACGACAATTTTGCCGAACCTCCATCTCTACACGAACCTTGGCCCACCTTTAATCTCATGCGGCAGCATCTGACCAAGCGGCTGGGAGGAACTCCTCGCCAGCACACTCGTCTCATGCTCTCGCTGTGGGCGCTGATGCATGGGGCCGCAATGCTTTTGATTCGTGGAAGAGCCATCGGCCAATTAAGGAAACAGATGGTGCACGCCTGCCTGGATGGCGTAGAAGCGATTGTCGCAGACGCAGCGCGCCGCAAAGGCAAGATCCGTTCAGGCCCCAAATGGCCCGAGAACCTCATCTTAGGAGAGGAAACAGCCAGCCGCATTACTCGCACGGGCGTCCGTAGCAAGCAGACTTTGGTCGCGTTCCAGCGGGAGAAGAAAGGATAAGCGAAAATCTCGCCGCCAAGTCTTGGTTGCGAAATCCGCTATTGCGACTTGGTACTCGCGTTCGGAGCTTTCAAACGGTCGATCGCTCTCTGTGCTTGCTCAGCTTCCGGCCCATGCGGGAGAATCTTCAAGTAGCTTTCGTACTCACTGACGGCATCATCCATCACCCCGAGCTTCTCCAGACAGACCGCCAGTCGAATTGTCGCCACAGCGTCGTTGTCTTTGTATTGCAGCGCTTCCCGGTAGCGCTCTTCGGCCGCTTTGTAATTTTTCCGCTTGAAGTAAAAGTCTCCGACCTCAATGCTCTTCGCAGCCTTGTGCGGATCCCAAGTATGGAATTCGGTGATTCCACTTCCACCGCCAGTGATTCCTGCCTCAGCTTCCGCCACTGCGTTTGCACTTTTCGGATGCTTCGTGGAATCGTCCTCCGGTGGGCTCAAATCCTCCTGCGTGTCTTTGCTGGAGCTCTGCCCGATGTCCGCACCCAAGTCGTCTGCGCGCACTCGATCTGAACGAGGCGGAACAAAACTTGGCTGAGGTTTCTGTGTCGCCGAACTGTTCTGCGTGGGACCGATGGAAGAGTCGTCTGGCGCACTGTTGGTCTGATCGGAACTCGCGCCGTTTTCAGAAGACCCGGACGATGACGGTGAAGGCCTCGAGGACTGTTGTCCTTGCGCTATGGTGCTCAACGCCAGAAATAAACCTGCAACTACCCAGCAACGCATACGGTTATTTTACCGTGCCGCGGAGGAAGATGTTCGAGTGCCGAACCCGCTAATCCTTTAACAAAAAAATCAGGCCGCTCAGGGGGAGGTTTGAGCGGCCTAGTTCAGCTCCTCGAGTGAGGAGAAACTCTTGTCAACTTTTTTACATGGACGACGGATTATTCTGGCCCGCGGTCGCTGGCGTATTTGCCGGTTGATTGGTGTCGCCGACCGTGTTGGTCATCAGGCGCACATCGACACGTCGATTATCAGCGCGACCCTGCTTGGTTTTGTTGGTCTCGACCGGTTTGTCCTTACCCAGCCCAATCACGTAGATTTTGTGCGCGGGAACGTTGTACTTGGTTGCGAGATATTGAATCACAGAATTCGCGCGCCGCTGGCTCAGGTCATAGTTATATTCGGCTGATCCCACGGAATCAGTGCTGCCTTCCAATGTGATGATGTAGCCCTTCGTGGTTGCAATACTTCCCGCCATCTGGTCGAGTGCGTCTTTGGACTGCTGGGTCAACGCATCCCGGTTAAAACCAAACTTCACCGATGTTTCCGCAACTGGACGATAGTTATCGAGGTTGGCTACTGTGTTCGTGAGAACGCCTACGCGGCCATTCGCCGCGTCCGCCATTTGCTGCGCGGAAACCGCGTTCTGCCCGGCACTCTGCGCCTTCTGGTCAACTTCCGCAGTTTTTGCGTTCACAGCCTGGATTCCGGCTTGCGCCCTGGCATCGACGTCCTTAATGTCCCGGCTATTCTTGGCCGTCATGTCGTCCAGTTCATTGGTTTTGTTAATGAGCGGCGTCGTTTGCTGCTTTACGTAATTTTTGCTGGAGCAGCCAATACTCGCTGCCATGCCAGCCGCCAGTAAGATCGTCAACGAAGTGCGGTTCATAGTGGAGAAGCTCCTTGAGTAATCGTCTCAGCGCGTTCCGTACTTGCCCGCGCACTACTATCTATAAGTTGCATTCCCGGGGGCAGGTGTTGGCACCCGCTTCCCGGCAGATAGTTTTGCACGGGAGATGCCAGTTTCCCATATTGAACTGGCCAAACATAAGTATACCCGTTTCAATGGTTTACCGCTATTGTCTGCGAGGCTACCTTTACCTACCTAGCCGCCGCGGGACGCAAACCCCACATAGGGGAGGGAAATTTTATACGGTGCGCCGAATGCCCCTATTTCCAGATGTCCGTAATCGGTCCCGCGTCGCGGTCTCCAGCAGCTAAGGGCTCCAGGCCGAAATTATCTTCAATGGTGCGCAAGACGTTGTAATGCGTGTAATGGCGATCAAGTGCCTTGGGGTCCTGTGCGCCGGCATCTTTCACCATGTCGCCCAAGAACAGGGTGAAAATCTTGTTGTCGGCATTGTGGTCGGATTCATCGAAGGTCACCACCACCAGAGTGCCTTTACGGAGTTTGTCGGGAAAAGTCTTATCGAGGAACTTGTGCAGCCACTCTCCCGCCACCTCGACATTGGTGTTGTGGCCATCATTGTTCATGTTCGGACTGTAGAACGAATACGCCACCAATCCCTTTTTCGCATCCCTGACGAAAGAATTGTCATCTGCGAAAAGACTATTTCCCTTGGCAGAATCCACACCCACAACATGGTCGCACCATTTTTCCTGCACTTCCCTGAAGCTTAGGAAAGGCACGTGTCGTCGCACATAATCACCTTTTTTACTCTTGCCCTCGTGTTGGCTGTCGATGTGAAACGGGCAGTTCCCTTCCGGCAGCTCCTCTGCATAGTTCTTGAAATCGAGGCCGCTGGCGATGAGGCGGTCCGCGATAGTGTGATGAGCCGAATCGTTGGGAAAGTCGGTTTGCCGATCGGCAAATAACCGGCCACGTCGGTGAATTCCAAAGTCGGTACCTGCGATCATGGCCAGATAATTCGGGTAGGAGGGGTGAAAAAGAGCATGAAAATTGGAAAAGCTAGCTCCCTGCTGGGCCAGATCAGCCAGATTCTTGTCCTTGACCGCTTTTTCGTAGTCGCCGTTTTCTAGGACGATGATGACGACTCGGTCGAAGTGGTGCGCGCCCGACTTCGCGGCGGCTTGCGAAGCATCGCTGATCTTCTCCTGGGCAGGCTTCGCTTCTTCCGTTTTGTTGGATTGCGTCAGTTCCGTCGCCCATCCATTTGAAAATTCTGCGGGAACAAGTATCAAGCTGCAAACCGTAATGCAAACCGCCAAGATACGGCAGAATAATCCCCTGCCTTGGGCTGAAATTGAGATCATCTTCCATTCTTGTAACACAATGGAACCCCACCTCATCTAATAGAATACAAAGAACACGACATGGATCTGCTGCAGAAAATACGCACCATTCCCACCGAACCCGGGGTGTATCTCTACAAGAACGCCGAGGGCGAAGTCATTTACGTGGGGAAGGCGAAAAATCTGCGCAGCCGTGTTAGCAGCTATTTTCATGAAGGCCGCTGGGAAGATTCGAAAACCGGCACGCTGGTTCGCGAAGCAGTCGATGTCGATTACATCGTCGTTCGCAACAACAAGGAAGCGCTCGCACTCGAAAATAATCTCATTAAGCAACGCAAGCCACGCTTTAACATCCTGCTACGCGACGATAAGACTTATCCCTATGTGAAACTGACACTAGGTGAGCGTTGGCCGCGAGTGTATGTAACTCGCCGTCTGCGTAAGGATGGCGCTGCTTATTACGGCCCTTATTTTCCAGCTAATCTTGCTTATCGGATCGTAGATCTGATCCATCGCAATTTTTTGATTCCATCCTGCAAAGTGGACCTGACGCGTTTTCATCCACGTCCCTGCCTGCAGTACTACATCAAGCGCTGCCTTGGCCCATGCGTGCAAGAACTCACAACGCCCGAGACTTATCAAGAAGCCGTACGCGACGTGAAACTTTTCCTTGAAGGTCGCCCCACAGACTTGGCTCGCTCGCTTCACGAACGAATGGAAAAGGCCGCCGCTGCTGAAGAGTACGAACGCGCCGCTCGCTACCGCGATTTGATTTCGACTGTGGAGCAATTGCAGGAGCGTCAGCGGATCGCTTCGGCGGAGGGCGACGATGCCGACGTGTTCGGCTATCACTATGAAAATGGAATGCTGGCGGTGAATTTGTTTCACATGCGCGGCGGCCGCGTCGTCGATCGTCGCGAATTCTTCTGGGAGGACCTGCCGGAACTCGCTTCGCCATCCGGCACAAATACAGAGCTCTCAGCCGAAGCAGTTGACGTCGCCAGCCCCTTGCCGATTGATGAGGAACCAGCCGTCGTTTCCGACGAGGAAAGTGCTTCTGCATCCACGGCCGCGGATCCGTTCAATCCTGGAGAGTTCTTCTCTGCTCTGCTGAAGCAACTTTACATTGGGCAGCCCTACGTGCCCCGCAATCTTTACGTCCCGGTAGATTTCGAGGATCGCGAGACGCTTGAAGATTTACTCTCGGAACAGGTCTCGGGCGCTGATCCTCGTGCTGCCCGAGTTCATGTACTGGTTCCACAGCGCGGCGACAAGCGAGCTCTGATCGACCTTGCCGGCACTAATGCCAAACAGTCTTACGACCAGCGATTCCGTGTATTGAAGCCCAATGCGAGAGCCATCCAGGAAGAACTTCAGGAAACGTTGGGGCTGCCCGACCTGCCGAAACGCATCGAGTGTTTCGACATCTCGCACATTCAGGGTGCGGAAACTGTCGCTTCCATGGTCGTTTGGGAAGACGGCAAGATGAAGAAATCCGACTATCGCAAATTTATCATTCGCACGGTCGAAGGCGTGGACGATTTCGCTTCCATGCGGGAAGTAGTCACCCGCCGTTACAAACGATTGCAGCAGGAAGAAAAACCCATGCCCAGCGTTGTGCTGATCGATGGCGGACTCGGCCAGTTACATGCTGCCGCGGCAGCCCTGGAGTCGCTCGAGATCATCAATCAGCCGCTCGCTTCCATCGCCAAGCGTGAGGAAATTCTGTACGTGTACGGACAGGAAAAGGATCCAATTGCCCTCGATCATCACTCGCCGGTATTGCACCTGATTCAACTGATTCGGGACGAAGCTCATCGTTTTGCCGTGACTTTTCACCGCAAGCGCCGGCAGATGCGGGATCGCTCCACCGAACTCAGAGAGATCCCTGGCGTAGGAGAAAGCACAACGCGAAGGCTCCTCGAACACTTCGGGAGTCTGCAGGCGGTCAAACAGGCAGACGCAGCGGCGCTATCCGCCGTGGTGACTCGAGGCCAAGCAGAAGCAATCAGCAATCACTTCCGGAAATAGAGACTCATCGTCAACCGCAAGATTTGTCACTGCGCGGCGGAACTCCCATTCCCCATGTCAAGTACAACCTTCCAACTGCCGTCCTTTTGCTTTTTCCAGATGCTGGTGTACTTCCCATGCTCAACGGCGGGCCTGCCGTCTTTTCCGACAGTGCTAAATTCGAAAGTTCCGAACGTATAACCAAGGTCACCCGAAGACGATACATCTGCTCCTTCTGGCTTCCACGTGAGATGATTGTTCTTGTCGTCAAGAAATCCCATCGTCTTGGCAATATTGGTTTTTCCTTTAATGACTGCCTCGCCATTCGGCAATTCGACTGCATCTTCGGCATAGTAAGACATATACCCGGCAGAGCCGCGTTCGGTCGCCGCCTTCATGAACTCAGCCTCCATCTGCAGGAGCGAGTCGGCAGTTACTCGTTCTGAAGCTGACGCAAATGGATGATTAACGGGTGCAATCGCAAATGCGACGAACAATACATTCAAAATCGGCAAAAACGTTCTCATAAATCCTCCCGGAATTGAAGCAACATTTTACCCGGATGGAACGGACACTAGTGGGACTCCTCACTTCTCAGCTTCTTCCAGGACTTTGCTAAACTAGCGCATCCTTCATGAAACGATCTGGTGTACTCGTTGTTACTAATGGGATTGCATGAAGCGATTGTTGTGAAAGACGGGACAAATCGATTTCGCCTGCGATGAAATTTCGACACTGGATTACCGGGACCGCACTACTTCTTTTGATGGCTGTGGCCATCGTAGGATTGTGGCGCACGCGCCCGCAATCTCCACCCGCTGAAGCGGAAGATGGCAAGTCGCCTTCCAAACGATTCCTGGCCCGCAGCGCGGCGACGGCTCCCCGGCCCTTAGTCGACCAGCGCCCTCTGCAAACCGCCCGGCGCATGGCCGCGATGGCTGCGACAGCGGAGGAGCAGGCGCTCGCTCACCAAGCCGAAAAGATCGGCGATCACGAGGTGGATCTAGCTTTCTTCGATGCTTTGCGCACAGCGGAAGAGAATCCTCCCAAGCTCACTCCCGAAGCCAAGCAGATATCAGACCGCAAGAGTAAAGCTCAACTCGCGCTGAAAGAAGATCAGGAGAACATCACGCTGCTAACGCGACAACTGGCGGCTGCTCCTGACACCCGAAAAGACAATTTGCAGGATCAAATCGATGTCGCTAAAGCGCAAATGGATCTCGACCAGGATGAGTTGGACGATGCCTCGGAAGATCTGGAGCGTGCAGGAGGCGATCCGCAGGCAAAGATCAGGAGGCTGAAAGCTGAACACGACGCCAGTGACCACGCCGCCACGCAAGCAACCTCCTCGGCAAATCCGCACGAACTGGAGTTCCAGGCCCATACCATGCTGACGCTCTTTCGCGCGTGGAAAGCCTTGCGAGACAAGAAATCTCAGCTGGAGGAAGCGCGCGAGGAGACCACCGCGAAGGCCGATCGACTGAACCAACGGCACGACGCGCTGGCCGTGCAAGTCCAAAAAGATAAAGCAAATCGCGAGAACGCCAAGCAACAAGCGAAAGGTTTCACGACGGCAAGCAAGGCGGCGAGCCGCGAGGAGTCGAAGGCCAACGCTCAAACGGCACTCGACTCCCTGAAGCAGTACGGACACGACCAGAAAAATATGGCTGACCTCGGCCGCCGGGTGCAGGACGAGAGGCAACTCACTGACATCTACGGTGCCTGGATCACGATAGTTGAAGGTCGCGAGCGGGTTGCCCTGCACAATCTGATCGAAGGTCTCCTCTGGATACTCCTGGTAGTGTTTGCCGTATACCTGGTGGCACGGCTGATCGACCGGCTGTTCGCCAACATGAAGGCCGAAAACAAGCGCATTGACACACTGCGCGCCATGGCCAAAGTGGTCGCCGAAATCATTGGCGTCTTCGTGATTGCATTCATCGTTTTTGGCATGCCCAGCCAAACTACCGAAATCCTCGGCCTTGCTGGGGCAGGCCTCACGGTCGCCAGCAAAGATGTGATCATGGGATTTTTTGGATGGTTCCTGCTGATGGGGCGCAACGGCATTCGAGTGGGTGACTGGGTTGAGATTGAAGGAGTAGGCGGTGAAGTTGTAGAAATCGGCTTGCTGAGAACAGTTTTGCTGGAAACCGGAAACTGGACTGACGCTGGACACCCCACTGGCCGCCAGGTCTCATTCGTGAATAGCTTTGCGATCGAAGGTCACTATTTCAACTTTTCAACCTCAGGACAATGGATGTGGGATGAGTTGCAGTTGACGATTCCAGCCGATCAGGATCCGTATGAGGTCATCGACAAACTGCAGCAGCTGGTCACGAAGGATACTGAAGCAAACGCCCAGAAGGCGCAAGCGGAGTGGCAGCAGACCACTACCCGTTACCACGTGCAGGGATTCTCCGCCGAGCCCGCCATCAGCGTTCGTCCTACCGGTGCCGCGGTCGAGGTACGCGTGCGCTACATCACGCGCGCTAACGAGCGCCATGAAACCCGGAAACGCTTGTATCAGGCAGTGATGGACTTGATGCACGTCAAGCGGGAAGAGGTAAAGCAATAGCGGAAGAGAGCTTTATCTTTTCAATCGCTCTAACCCGGTTTGCGCGCCATGGCAAGGGCTCCATCGATCGGCTCCATGACATGGCAGTTCACTTCCAGCCGTTTATCGAACTTCTTTAACTCGTCGCAGAAACTTTCACGAACCACTGCCGCATGACGAAATACGCCTCCGACTATCCCCAAGGCGATTTTTTCTGAGTGAGCCGCGAAAAGCTGCTGCGACACGGCCGAAGCCAGTTGCGCCAGTTCCGCACCGGCTCGCATCAGGACTGTTTGCGCAAGTTCATCATCGAGATTGCCGGCCTCCACCACAGCCGATAACAGAGCAGCAAAATCTGGCCGGGAGTTGGCCCTGCGCGCCAATTCCGCGAAAGAACCGGTCATCCAAACTGCATTCAATTCCCGAACCAGCGGGGACATGGGTTCAACGGTTGCGACATCTTCACCGGCAGGTTTCGGCCGTTGATCCGCGGCCCGCAAAACGGCCGCCACCGCCTCACGCCCGATCCAGTGAGCCGAGCCTTCGTCCGAGATCGCAAAGCCCCATCCCCCCGCTCGCGCGGTTCGTCCGCGGGCATCGCGACCATAGGCGATCGAACCTGTTCCGGCAATCACGACGATGCCCGGACCATTCCCAAGCGTAGCTTGCAGCGCAATCTCCATATCACCCACAACATCGATTTCGCCAGGAATTACTTCTGCGACCATGGTGCGAACGACGTTGGCAACCTCCTGGTGTCCGGCGCCGGCGACGCCGATACAAGACTTTCGTATTTGCCGCGGATCGATATTCGCCGCTTCGCACGCCTTGCGGACAGCCTCATGCAGCGATGCTCGAGCACAAACTTCTCCCACGCGCGTGATATTGCTGGGACCGGCCACCACCGAAGCTAAGACTTGGAGCTCATCCCCAACAGCGCACTTGGTCTTGCTGCCGCCTCCGTCTATGCCAAGATAAAAAGCCACGGCATAATTACTATCACAGCAGTTCTTATTCCTGGACCTGCAAAACGCTGGAGGTTCTCACACTCTCACTCGCAGGAAAGATGAAGTGCAGCCATAATGTCTGATTCGAGACTAATTCAGAGTTGAGGAAGCGCTTGGAGCAGAAGGTTCGCATCTCAGAAATTGCAAGCCACGGCGATGCACGAGGATCAAGTCATTGCCTTCCCGCCGAGGCGCTGAATTTCCTCGGCGGCGTGGCCGATGTTTATCTAGCTTCAACGGCACCCGGAGCGATCCGGGGCAACCACTATCACGTGCGCAAGCGCCAGGTACTCGTGCTGTTGCCGGGAACAGCGTGGTCGATCTTTTGGGACGAAGGCGAAGGCACTGTGATACAACACCGAAGTTTTGATGGCAGCTGCGCCGTAATGGTTTCGATATCGCCGGGCGCTTCTCAAGCCATTCGCAACGACGGCAATTTGCCGTTATGGCTTGTGGCCTTCTCATCGGCATCCTACGACCCGAAGACCGTGGTGGCACGGAAAGTTATATAGCGACGAACGAAGATCCTCGGAACGCATGGGCCTCGACAAACTTGATCTCGCGATCATCGCTCTCTATCTGATCGGCATCACGCTGTTCGGCCTGCGTTTTCGCAAACGGCACCGGACGCTTCGCGACTATTTCCTCGCCGGGCGCGATATACCCTGGTGGGCGATCTCTCTTTCCATCGTTGCCGCCGAAACCAGCACGCTCACCATCATCAGCATTCCGGGCCTCGCCTACGATACCAACCTTACATTTCTGCAGGTCATCCTGGGATATTTGCTGGGACGCGTCGTAATCAGCTTTGTCCTGTTGCCGCACTATTTTCGCGGCGACCTTTATACCGCGTACGAACTGATCGAACGCCGTTTCGGCCGGAACTTGCGGTCACTTACCGCCGGATTGTTTCTTCTGACGCGCACGGCCGCCGAAGGTGTACGCGTCTACGCTGTATCGATTGTGGTTGCCATTGCTCTGGGGACGGGCGAGATTACCTCGATCGCTATCATTACCTTATTGACGCTCATCTATACGTTCGAAGGTGGATTGGCAGCCGTCATCTGGACCGACGTAGTGCAAACAGTGATCTACGTCGGCGGAACGCTGATTGGATTGTGGACGATTCTGCACCTCGTGCCCGGAGGATGGACGGCAATCCATGCCGCAGCTGCTAGCGCCGGCAAGTTGCAGGTCTTTGACTTCAGAACGAGTTTTGCGATTCCTTACACATTTTGGGCGGGCGTCATCGGCGGCGCTTTTTTCACTACCGCAAGCCATGGCACGGATCAGCTTATCGTGCAGCGACTCCTCGCGGCTCGCAGCCAGAAGCAATCCATGACCGCACTGATTTCCAGCGGCGTCGCAATCCTGTTCCAGTTTGCGCTGTTTCTGATCGTGGGTGTGATGCTTTGGGCTTATTACCATTTGCCCTCGGTTGCCTTCGGAAAGCCGGACCGTATCTACCCGACATTCATCGTCAGTCGCATGCCGCATGGGATATCCGGGTTGCTGATTGCCGCAATTCTGGCTGCCGCCATGTCGAACCTGAGCGCTGCCCTGAATGCTTTATCCTCCAGCTCGATCATGGATTTCTACGTGCGATTCCGGCCGCAAGCAGATGAGCGCACACGAATGCGCCTATCCCGGCTTTCCACTTTCGTATGGGCATTACTGCTATTCCTGATTGCCATAGTTTCGCTGCACCGAGTGGGGCGAGTAGTCGAGATTGGCCTCCAGATCGCATCGATCGCTTACGGCGCTCTGCTGGGAGTTTTCCTTCTTGGCGTGCTGACGCGAAAGGCGAACCAGTCCGGAGCGATGGTTGGCATGCTATTTGGATTTTTTGTGGAGCTATATCTGTGGCAGTGGACCCGTGTGCCATGGACATGGTGGGTGATGATCGGAACGATCATGACGTTTGCAGTCGGTTATACCTCGAGTCTTCTTCATCCTGAAAGGGGATGACGAAGACTTCCGCTCGCGTATACTTGCACACTTCGCCCATGGCAAATGTCACTCAGCAGACCACTCGGCGCCCGGAGCTCGCCCGCGAGCTCGGCGTCAGCCATGCGTCAGCAGTAGTGGTTGGAACAATCATTGGCAGCGGAATCTTTCTTGTTCCGGCGGAGATGATGCAAGCCGTAGGCTCGGCCAAGTTGGTGTATTTAGCTTGGCTGGTAGGTGGTCTGCTCTCTTTCTTCGGAGCTGTCACCTATGCCGAACTCGGTGCGATGAAACCGCAAGCGGGGGGCGAGTACGTTTATGTTCGGGACGCTTACGGCCCACTGGGCGGGTTCCTCTACGGATGGACGTGGTTCGTCATTGCGAAGCCGGCCTCCGTGGCGACAATCACAACTGGACTGGTTCGCATTCTCGGTACGTTCCCGATTTTTTCCTTTTTCTCCAAAAACTTTTTTCTCACCACGATTCGCTTCCATTCTTTTGCCGTTACCTGGGGACAACTCGTCGCGATCAGTGCGACCGTACTGCTCTCAACCCTGAATTACCTGGGCATTAAAAAGGCAGGTGAATTCCAGCTCGTTTTCACCGTCTTGAAAGTGGCAATCATTCTGGGAATCGTCTTCATTTGCTTTAGCGGAATCGGAGATGTCCAGGGTCGTGGATGGAACAATTTTGCCGGCACGTTCATCGGAGCCAAGGGAGGCCTGGCGGGATTCATGGCCGCGCTAGTCGCTGCACTGTGGGCATACGACGGTTGGAATGATCTCAACATGGTAGCGGGGGAAGTGAAGAACCCGGAGCGCAGTATTCCGATCGCCTTGATTGCCGGCGTCGCTACGGTTGGAATGCTTTATGTGCTGGTGAATGCTGGCGTGCAGTACGTGCTCCCGGCGAGCGCAATTGCGGCATCGCAACGTCCCGCATCGGACGCCGTCGCTCTGGTCATGGGACACATGGGCGCGGCCATCGTGTCGGCCGGCATGGCTATTTCGATGTTGGTCACTCTAAACGGCACCATCATGAGCGGAGCTCGCGTGCCTTTTGCCGTCGCGCGGGATGGTTACTTTTTCCGCGCTCTCGCCGAAGTGCATCCCTCGCTTCCACACGCCGTCGGCGGCAATCGTGGTGCAGGCGGCGTTGTCGATCGTTCTTCTGCTGTTAGGAGGGAATTTCCGCCAGCTCTTTTCGCTCGCTATTTTTGCGGAGTGGCTCTTTTATATGATCGCGGGTAGCACGATCTTCGTTTTTCGCTGGCGCGATCCGCAGGCGAAGCGTCCCTATCGCGTGCTGGGGTATCCTTTCGTTCCGGCGCTATTCATCACGGTTGCCGCTCTTCTCCTTTACTACACCTTCCGAGAGGACTGGCCGAATTCCTTTTATGGGCTGCTGGTAATTCTGGCTGGCGTACCGGTTTTCTGGTGGTTTCGCCGGCGTCGTGACATGCAAGTGCGTCCTTAATAACCACGCCCGTATCGGGATTGATCCCGAAAGCGTCCTAGGTCGGTTACCTTTGGTCAAGAGCCGTAGACACGTTCCCCCACTGTCCTTTTTCCCTTAATGTGAAATCTCCAATCCCGGTCTGCTCCCTCGGCCTGGGTACTCTTGGAGTCCATACATGTCTACGTCTGATCAAGCTTTGCCCGAAGCAGGTTTTCAACTCGGGATTTTACCGGAGCGCAAGATCGACCGGCGCGCACTGGCAGCCAGCTACGCCCTCATGGTTCTGGCCACTTTTCTGCTGGTGAATCTCGGGGTGATCTTTCCAGACCGCCTTCAGCTCAAAGCTTATCGGGTCACGGAATTGATTCCATTGCCCGCGTTGAAACCGGAGCCCGCGCCGATCAAGGTGAAAACCTTGAAAGCCAAAGTAGTTCCGCCGCCCGCGCCTGTTTTCGAACAGCCGAAGTTAGTCATCCCGCATGCAGTCCATATCGCGGCGCCGAAGCCTGAGCCGGTAGAAGCTCCCAAGGTCGTTATGAATCAGTTCGCCGCGCCACAAATCAAAATGACTTCCGGCGCACCCACCCCGCGGCTTCTGCACACCGGAGATTTTTCGGGAAGCTCGGTTACCCCCACGGTGACCGCTGCAGTGCAGAAAGTTCAGACGGGAGGCTTTGGCGATCCCAATGGACTAACGGGAACAGGCAAACAAGGCGCCAAGTTATATGCGGCACAGGCCGGTGGATTTGATATGCCGGTCGGTCCAGGACAGGGCAACGGATCTGGCGGCGCAAAAGGGATCAAGGGCACGGTCGCCAGCGCGGATTTCGGTAACGGCGTCGCGACCGCAACCAAGGGCCCAAGCGGCGGTATCTCGACGGGCGGATTCGGCGCCGAGCAAGTGGTTCACGGAGGACCGAAGCTTGCGCAAGCCGATTCTGGTCCGGCAACTGTTCCTATAGAAATCACTTACAAGCCGCAGCCGGTCTACACAGACGAAGCTCGCAGCCTGAAATTGGAAGGCGAAGTTCTATTGGAAGTGATGTTCAGTGCCAACGGATCTCTACACGTCAATCGCGTGGTTCGAGGTCTGGGTCACGGCTTGGATGAGGCGGCGATCGCGGCCGCGAACAAGATGCGGTTTAAGCCTGCATTGCGCATGGGGCAACCTATGGATTCCACAGCAGTGGTCCATGTGCTGTTCCAGTTGGCGTATTGAGATTTGTAAGCGCGAATAGCTACGCCCGGAAGTTTAACTTGGTGGGCCCGCAGATGCGGAGCGAAGTTAGGAATTGATTTAGAAGCATTCGTTCTGGGAACGAAATCGGTCGTTGAAGAATACGTTACAAGAAACTTTGGAGAGAAAGTCATGCGCACTTCGAAATTGATGTTCACGGCCGCTCTGCTGGCCGCAGTAAGCGCCGCCGCGCAGTCGTCGAACCCGCAGAGCTCTGCACAACCGAACGCCGCGGCGTCGCAGACGTCACAATCGTCCGCGCCGGTTACAAGCTCGCAATCGGCAACGCAAGGCTCGGCGCCGGCGCCGACACCATCGACGTTGCCACAGCCCACTACGATGGACCAGGTCGTCGACCGTTTCATCGAGCGCGAGCACGGTCTCATGAAGGCTCTCTCCACGCGAACACCGGTTGTTGAAACTTACTTGCAGAATTTGGTTGCTGATCCACAACTTGGCCCGGTCCCCAGCGAGGACCACTATTTCCTTGGCCGTATGGATATGGGCGAAACCGTCGACCGGAAAGACTACCTGAAGGAGCAGGACAAAGGCATGGAAACACGCCTGATGGGCGGCTTCAACAAGCTGTTCAAGGTGCAGTACCAGCCCCTTGGCTTCTCCTGGATGGTCTATGCGGATCGCACCGATTTCGACCGTGATCACTACGAATTTCATTACATCCGCCGCGAATTTCTAGGCGACGTCCGCTGCCTCGTTTTTGATGTCACGCCGAAAAAGAACTCTGGAAAGGGCCGCTTCCTCGGACGCGTTTGGGTAGAGGATCAGGAATACAACATCGTTCGCTTAAACGGCACTTACGTACCGGCGCCCCGCAATTCGTTTTTCTTCCACATGGATAGCTGGCGCTTGAACTTAATCCCTGGCTACTGGGTTCCCGCCTACATCTACAGCGAAGAAGGCGACTTCAGCGCCGGCGTGAAGAACAAGATGGCATTCAAAGCGCAAACCCGCATCTGGGGCTACGATCTGAAAAAAGAAGGCAAGGACGACGAACTCACCCAGATTCGTGTGGACAGCGTCAAAGACGAAAGCGCTTCGACACAGGACGCTTCTCCGCTGCAGGCTGAGCGCGTGTGGCAGCAACAAGCAGAAGATAACGTCGTCGAACGGCTGACCAGCGCCGGATTGCTCGCACCCGAAGGAGATGTCGATCACATTCTTCAAACGGTAGTGAATAATCTCGAAGTCACCAACAATATCGATTTGCCGCGGCCCGTGCGCACTCGCGTGCTGCTGACCGCGCCGCTCGAAACCTTCAGCGTAGGCAATACCATCGTCATCAGCCGTGGATTGATCGACGTGCTGCCAGATGAAGCCAGCTTAGCCGCCGTGCTCTCTCATGAACTCGCACATATCGTGCTGGGGCACAATCTGGGCAGCAAGTATGCTTTCAACGATCGCATGCTTTTCTCCGACGATTCCACCTACAACAATCTGGGCTTCAAACACATTCCGGAAGAAGAAGCCGCGGCGGACAAGAAAGCAATCGAACTGCTGAACAATTCGCCCTACGCGCAGAAGCTCGATAATGTTGGACTGTTCTTTAAAGCTCTGCAGGCCCGCGCTCCTCAGCTCAATGCGTTGTTGACCACGCACCTGGGTAATCCGCTGGCGGAGAACGGGACCATAAACCGTCTGTCCGCGCTTGCCACGAAGGGACCAGCGCTCGACAACAACAAGCTCGACCAGGTCGCTGCTCTTCCTTTGGGCGGACGGGTGAAGATCAATCCATGGGACGACAAGGCGGAGATGGTGAAGACATCGCCGGTGGCGATCACTTCGGCGCGAGACAAAATGCCGTTCGAAGTCACGCCATTTTATCCGCGGCTAGCGCGTTGGGGAGCATCGACCGCCCCGGCTACCGCGCCAACGACCGCCGCCAATTCGCCATCGGGCAATTAGACAACTCCTAACACAACTTCTACACCAAGGTGCAATAAGACGTAGGCCGGGATCCGGAGTCATTTCCGGGATACCCGGCCTTCGTTTGTTTAGAGGATTGGTAAGATTGCGACTCGCCAAATCAGAGGACGAGATTCTATGATTGCATCTGCAGGCTGAGCAGTTCCGGCCACAGGCGCAACAACGCGAATCGAAGGGCCAGGCCCGCGCACAAGGCAACGAGGACGCTGGAAAGTGAACCAATTAGAAAGTATTCCGCGAATTCACGGTTGTTTTCGAATTCGTCAAACCTCACGACACCTTTGGCGGCAACGAGAAACGCAAGGGCCGCATAGCTGCCTGCGGCGACCACGATCGTCAACACAATCCGTTCCAAGTCTCCAATCAGGCGTCCGCGATTGTATTCTTTAGCGTCCACCGCAGGCTCCATCGGTTCCTCAACAGAGGCTGCAACTGCGGTTACGGATCCCTCAAAATCGGATTCAAAGCTGACTTTTGACAACCTCGGCGAAGCCGGACGGCGCAATCGCCTTTCCGTCAACAGATCACTCGACTTTCTAAGCACCCCTCGCACAATGTAAGTCCCCCCGCGAACAACTACAAACAAAGTGCTGGCCATGATGCAGATCGCGGCAAGTTTGGCGGAAGAAACAGACCCGGGCACATATTGGGTACCCAGACGTAAGAGTCGAATGATCGAAAAGCTAAGCACCATCGAACCAATGATCCAGAAGCCTTCAACTTCGGCCAGGCGATCCATCGCAAGATGAAAGCGTAGAAAAGGTTGAAAGAAAGCGATCAAGAGCAGCAGGCTGGACAACAAAATTGATCGGGACAGTGCGTAGGTGATTGCAGCGACGCCAACCGAACGACAGGAGAGGATCAGAATCCATCGTACGCCAGGGACGGACGAGGACTCTTCCTTCAAGGGATCGAGGGTTAGACCGTAGGTCGCCGCGCTCCAAATCAAAAACAACTCGGCCCATAACAGAAATTCCGGACTAACTGGGGTGGGAGCGGCCATGTTCGCGGAGCAGCAAACGGTCGACTTGCTTCTCAAGAATGATACGCCAAGCCCTCTCCGCTGCTATGTACTGGGAATATCCGGAAGCATGAACTTGCCTGGAGACTACCTGTTTCCGAATCTTCAGTTTTTTGGCAACCTGGGTCTGTGACATCCCCTGCCGCAGCAGGCTCACGATCTTGCGTTGGGCGGGAGTCCACTGCGAACGGTGGAACCAAAGCAGCCGCGCTAACCCATTCAGGATGTCGTCAATCTCCCCAAAGCCACGAAACACTCCTCCCAGATATTTACTTTTCTTAGCGGATTCGATCGCAGCCCGCGCCAGATGCAGAGCGGGGCCGTCAATATTGATGGCGTAATTTTGTAATGGGGTATCAAGCTTCCCAAGACCAATTCCCAACCGGAACTTGTACCCCGGCAAGTCCTCCTCAAGCCGCCACGTCAAGTCGGGGACATCGGCTGCCGAGTTCAGAAGTCCCTGAAATTCGTCCCCGAGAGTAATGATGAATTTGGCGGCTATTGTCTTGCGGTATTTCAAATTAAAATCGGCAAGCAGTTTGCCGAACTTCTTCTGCAACATACTGCGCCGGGCGGGGGGAATGGTGCGAGATCCAACCAAATCCGCAATCACCGCGACATAACGCTGCGCTACGCGAGCCAAGGGCGCCCTCGACAAAAGAGATTCTCTATTGTCACCTAAATATGGGTGATTGTAAAGGAGTCACCCATTATTGGGTGACGTGATGATAATCACCCAAAACTGGGTGATCGATGTTTCAGATATTAATCGGGCTTCTTTAGGTTCTAGGCTTCTTTAGGTTCTTCGTCCCCGGCAGGCTGGCGGGGTTTTCGTGGGTGCGCTCGCGGAAGTTACCCCGCATACCCGTCGCCAGCTTTACGCTCGACTCGCCGAATTTGTCGCGCAGGCGATCGGCAGCAGCCAGAGCACTTTTCCAACGCTGCTGCTGTCCGCTCTGGAGCAGGTCGAGCTGATCTGCCTGGGCTTCGAAGGAAGAGACTTGTACGCCCAACAGTCGTACTTGCTCTCCTGCCTTCCAGTTTTTGCGAAAGAGATTTCGCACCTGCTCAAAAATTTCGCCATCCAACTGAGTCGCCACCGGCAAACTGTGCGCACGCGTGATCGTGGAGAAATCTTTGTAACGCAACTTGAGTTGAATCGTGCGAGCGTGGAAGTTCGCCTCGCGCAAGCGGCGCGCCACCATCTCGCATAAGCGCATAAGCGTGGCTTCCAACTGGCTGACATCGGAGGTGTCTTCGTTATAAGTATGTTCGTGACTGATAGACTTCGCGGCGGTATCGGCACCGACCTCGGCGTCGAACCATCCACCGGCATCCTCGCCGCGGGATTTTCCAGCGAGCGCCAGGCCCCATTTTCCGAAGCGATTTTCAAGTTCGCCTTCTTCGAGCCGTGCCAGATCGCCGACCTTCTTGATACCCAACTCGTGCAGATGCTTCTCCATCACCTTCCCGACTCCCGGGATTTCGCGAACATCGAGAGGTGCGAGGAACTTCGATTCCTCCCCGGGCACGATCCAAAGCACACCATTGGGCTTGGCTTGTGCCGACGAAACTTTTGCAATCAACCGTGATGAGCCTATGCCGATCGAACAATTCAACTGCGTTTCTTCTTTCATCCGCTGATGTAATTTGTGCGCCGCGCGCAGCGGTGGTCCATGCAGACGCGCCGTCCCGGTCATGTCGAGGTAAGCCTCATCAATCGATGCCATCTCCACTTGCGGAGAGAACGCGGTAAGAACTTTATAGACTTTTTCCGAACATTGGCGATATCGCTCGGGATGGCCGTCGACAAAAATGGCCTCCGGACAGAGTTTGGCAGCGGTACGCAGCGGCATAGCCGAATGCACACCAAACTTGCGCGCCGTATAGGAGGCTGCCGAAACCACTCCCCGTTCATGCCGCTGTCCGCCGACGACGACAGGTTTACCTTTCAGCGAGGGATCCGACAGCTCTTCCACGGAGACGAAGAACGCGTCCATATCTACGTGAAAGATGGTGCGGGCGAAAGCCGGCAGGTGGGTGACGGCCATTGTGGGATTGTAGCAGTCTCAACAAGCAGCCTATGTCGGTCGAAACATCTGCGAATTCGGTGAAGTTACGCCGACACCTTTTCCGCCGTTGACGCGGCTCCCCGCATCTGCTTCACCCGCTCGTAAACCTTCCCGTATTCCCGCGCCGATGCGTTCCAGGAAAAGTCTTTATTCATGCCGTTTCGCATGAGAACCTGCCACGAGGTCTGATCGCGAAAAGCCTGCAGGGCCTGTTTGATCGTCAGCAGCAGAGATTCGCCATTATATTCGGTGAATTTGAAACCCGTGCCTTTGCCGGTTCGCGCGTCCCACGGCTCTATGGTGTCGTCGAGGCCACCGGTGGCGCGCACGATCGGCACCGTCCCGTATTTGAGGCTGTAAATCTGATTCAATCCGCAAGGTTCATATCGCGAAGGCATGAGGAACATGTCCGCGCCGGCTTCGATCTTGTGCGCGATGGCATTGTCGTACGCCACCTTAACGGCAATTTTGTTGGGGAACTGGCGGCTCAGGCGCGTAAACATTTCTTCGTACGGCTTGTCCCCTGCTCCCAGTGCGATGACAATCATCTCTTCGCGGGCAAGGCGGTCCATGGTCTGAGCAATGAGGTCGAACCCTTTTTGCGCCGCGAACCGCGAAACGATGCCAATCACGGGCAGGTTCGGATCGGCGTTTTTCACTCCGAATGCGGCCAGCAGATCCTGCTTGCACTTCGCTTTGCCGGTTAAATCCTGCGGCGAATAGGTCGCGGCTATGAATTTATCCGCCTGTGGACTCCACTCGTCATAGTCGACGCCGTTCAAAATTCCAGTCACCGTCGAAGCCCGATCTCGCAGCACACCTTCCAGACCAAAACCGTATTCTGCTGTCTGAATTTCCTGACTGTATTTCTTGCTCACAGTGGTTACGAAATCGGAGTAAGTGAGTGCACCTTTCAGGAAATTCACCTGCCCGAAAAATTCCATTTTCGACATGGTGAAAAGGTCCCAGGGCAACATGAGCAACGGCAAGGTGTCCGGCGGAAAGAGTCCCTGGTAGCCAATGTTGTGGATGGTGAATACCGTACCCACATCGCGAAAGGCAGGATCCTCCGCGTAAATAGTGCGCAGCAAAACCGGAACCAGAGCGGACTGCCAATCGTGACAATGAAAAACATGGGGAACGCCCAGAATTTTCGAGGCTTCCAGGACGGTGCGCGAAAAGAGGGCGAAGCGTTCGGCGTTATCGGGATAGTCGCCGGCGGCAGTGCCATAGAGCGCGTCGCGCTCGAAAAACTCGGGATACTCTACAAAATAAAAACGTACTCCCGCTTGAGTTCCGCCGGTGACCACGGCAGAAAAACGATACTTATCGTCGAAGGGAACGGTAATGCTGCGCACCACGGTGGCAGGATCAGCCAGTTTAGTCTGCTTGTAGCGAGGCAGATACACGCTTACTTGATGTCCAAGCGCGGCCAGCGCTCGAGGCAGAGCTCCGACAACATCTGCCAAGCCGCCCGTTTTCGAGAACGGCACGCCTTCCGACGCTACGAATGCGATGTGCATGAAACCTCCGGGACGAGACCCGATTTGCGCGGGCGCACGTTATGATGGACAATGCTGCGGGTCGCACTCCCGCGCAGTACGCACACGGGCTGACTTGTCAGTCTATATGCCCGAGGAAAAGAGGGTCAACGTGCCGAAGGCTGTATCCACACGCCGCCCACAACTTAAGCCCAAGTTGGGACAGCATTTTCTCGCCGACGACAGTTCTGCCTTGCAAATCGTCGATGCTCTTGGCGACGTTTCGGAAAGCACCGTGCTTGAGATCGGCCCCGGGCGTGGCGTCCTCACGTCTCAACTCGCCAAGCGGGCGCGGCGGCTGATCGCTGTGGAACTCGACCGCGTCCTTGCCGCCCAGCTTCGCCTTCGCTTTGGCATGTTTCCGAATGTCGAGGTCATCGAGGCGGATATCCTGTCGGTTGATGTGGATTCTCTATTTGGTCCGAAACCTGGCTTGAGTCGCCCTGGCATGGAGTTCAAACCCGCGCCGGCGCGAGTCATCGGAAATCTTCCTTACTACATCACATCCGATATCCTGCTGAGGATTTTCTCCTATTCGAAATACTTTGAAACGCTCGTCATCCTCGTGCAGAAGGAGATGGCGGATCGCATTGCTGCCAAGCCCGGCACGCGCGACTACGGGCTGCTTTCCGCTACCGCGCAACTTCATGCCACGGTCGAAAAGCTTTTCACTCTGCCGCCTGGAGCTTTCGATCCTCCTCCAAAGGTACATTCCACGGTTCTACGGCTGACGATCGCACCGCGACAACACGAACTCGGCCTCGATGGGAATAGCGGAATCAAGGAAAACTTCATCGACTTCCTCAAACTCTCCTTTGGACAGAAGCGCAAGACGCTATGGAACAATCTGAAGTCGAACTATCCTGAGGCCAGTCTGCGGGCCGCTTTGCAAAAGGCCAAGGTGAAGCCTGCCGCCCGCGCCGAAACACTGAGCCTGGAGGAGAGCGCTGCGCTGTTTCTGGCCTTGCGCCAAAGTCACGACGCCTCGTAACATAGGGCTTTCAGGTTTATTCGCGAGCCTATAATCCTGCGCACGCTTTCGCGGAGAATCACGATGACCGCGAGCCGAGTTCGCCATCCTGCCGTAGCTGGGCGCTTCTACCCCCGCGACCCCGATAATCTCCGCGAAGAGGTTCAGGCATTTCTCGCCCAGACTCCAGCACAGGCCACCGCCCCAGCCCTCGGTTGTATCGTTCCACATGCGGGCTACGCCTATTCGGGACACGTGGCAGGAGCCGTATTCGCTGAACTGTCGGTCCCGGAGATGTGCGTTGTTCTGTGCCCTAACCACACCGGTGTGGGGCGCCCTTTTTCAATCATGAGCGAAGGCTCTTGGGAGACTCCGTTGGGAGAAGTTCCCATCGACAGTCGATTCGGCGATGCGCTCAAGCAACAATGCTCGCTTTTGGAGGAAGACTCGCTGGCCCATCGTTCGGAACACGCTGTAGAAGTTGAGCTTCCTTTTCTGCAGGTGCGCCAGCCGAACCTGATATTTGTCCCGATCGCTATTGGCAGTGGTCGATTCGAACTACTCGAACAATTGGGATTTGCTCTGGCCGTCGTGGTCGCGGCACAGTCGAAGCCAATCCTGATCGTTGCTTCGAGTGACATGAATCATTACGAATCGGACGGCGTAACACGGGCGAAGGACCAAAGCGCAATTGAGGCGGTCGTCCGTCTCGACAGCCGCGCGCTTTTCGACGTCGTGACAGAGAGGCAGGTCACGATGTGTGGGTTTGGTCCGGCGATCGCTATGCTTACGGCAGCCAAGAAGCTCGGCGCCACATCTGCCGAATTGGTGAAGTACGCAACCTCGGGGGATATCTCTGGCGATCGGGATGTGGTTGTGGGATATGCTGGGATTATCGTTCGCTAGCAATCCCTTAGCACTGGTGCCAGAGGAAGTTGCTTTAGGTTTGGCTCAACACTGCCTTCTTCCCTAACCTGTAATTCGCATCGCGCGCTCTTCATGCGGCGCTGGCATCACGATGACATTGGAGGGAGCGCATTCTATTCGGTCAGTCTCGATTGCGGGTTCAGGGCCTCTTGCGGACGAGATACTCTGAAGCCTCTCGCGCAACTCTTGCACGCGGGCTTGTCTGTCGTAGCATTCGATCAGCGTCTTGTCGCTCAATTCCTCGCTTTGATCCAGGGCGCTAAGTTGCTGGCGAAGCAGGTCCATAATCTCGGTTCGTATCGCCATCACTTCCGCAGTCTCGACTTGCATCGCGGTCCCTCCTTGGAATCAACGTGCACCCCCAAGATAAAGGCCTTGGAAAAGCCGCCGTATCCAGTGAACGCTGTAATTAGTCACGCTTGATCCTCCATCCCAATAGTAAAAGGGCGGCCTCGTAAGGCCGCCCCGACTTCCCGAACCGTAGTCTACCGGTGCCCGGTACCTGCAACCCTGCCAGAAGCGTGACCTGAAGAAGTTGCTCCAGAATGGCCCATTCCGCCTGGACTTGCCGCTGCGTGTTCTTCACCCAACGTGAACCCGCCGCCACGTGGAGCAATTGCAGAAAACTGAGCTGCCGGATGCACTTCGACCGATCCTGACTTCGCCACCTGTGTGTTCAAGTGGTGCAAATTGTCTAATGAACCTCGCGCGATCCCCATCCCGGCCGATCCGTTATTCACCACCATACGGCTTGGCATCGAGGAAGACGCCGCTCCGCCCTTGCCCACCACAACCGTATTCACAGTTCCAGCAGGCGCCACGGGAGCACGAAATCCTGCGACCGCGCCGACGTAATGAAGTCCGCCATGCCAGGAGTTGAATCCTCCTGGCTGCCAACCCCACCCGAAGCCCGAAGCGTATACCCAATTTCCATAGTAGTAAGGCATCCAGCCCCACGGGTATGCCGACGCCCACATGAATCCCATGCCGGGGTACCAGGACCACGCTCCGTCCATATAGGGATTCCAACCCGCCCCGGCAAAGTAGGGCTGCCAGAGCATTCCGTAACCAGGTAGGTTGGAGTAGGAGCCATAGTAATTCAAATCGCTATAGCCATATCCAAGCGACGTTGAATTATTCTTGGCATACTCATCGTGATAGGAGACTGACTGCTTATCCCACTCGTCGTAAGGGTCCTCCTGCAAGCCCTTGGCTGCGGATGGCTTGTCGTTGTCGTTGGTATCGAAAGCAACCATCTTTTTCTTCGCAACTTTCACCGTCGCCGAGGGACCGACAACATCCAGATCGTTCTTCAAACTGGCTACCTGCGCCACGCCGTCAGAAGTTTCAACTCGAAAGTGTGCGGCTTGGGTCAGCACCACTTTTTCTTGAGAAAATTGCAGGGTGAACTGCTCGCCGTTCTTTGCCTGCCAGTTCACATATGCCTGTCCTTGCACAAGATTTACGGTTGATGTCCGCTTCCCGGCATCGCTTGATCCGAGCGTACTGAATTCAACCGTTGTGTTCGGAGTGATGCGCAGTGTGCTGCCGTCCTCGAATTCAATTTCGGCCCGGCCTCTTTCTCCCGTGCGCAATTGTGTTCCCTGAGTGACCGGCAGGTTCAGAAAAGCATTTTCGAACCCGAGTCCTGCATTTTTGTTGATCTGAACTCGCCCTTGCACGTCGCTTAGCCGAACGATGCGGGCCTGCGACTCGGCAGCAGCCGGTAGCGTCAGAAGCGCGCAGGCTAGAACCGCCCATACTGTCGTTTGAGATCGTGATTTGCACATTGGAGCCCCCACCTTACAAGATGCTTCTCCGGCCATTAGAGCACGGCGCTGTTGCTGGCATGTCATTTAAATGTCAACAAAAATACCTTAGATGGGACTTGGCTGCTCAACTAGCGGGCAGGAGACGGACGGTTACTCATCTGAATAAGTTCTCGGGCTCGAGCCCTGACCCCATTGATAACGGATGGATCGTCGACAATTTCCTGCAGCACCGGCGTTAATACCTGGATCTCTCCCAGCTGATTGTTTCTTGCTTGTGTCTCCATCTCCTTTAATTGCTCGTCGAGAGCCAGCTTTTGATAGCGGTGGAGATAGGAGAGCTTGCGTCCGTAGTCGAGAGTCGCTGCCATGTTCTGGAAGAGTGCCGTCAACTGCCTTACCGGCTCCAGACTGGAGTAGTTGTACTGCGCCGTAAACGACCGTTGCCCATTCTGATAGCTGAGGATCTTCTGCCCGGTGAACGCAATCTTGTGATTCCCCGAATCAATCTTCTTCTCGAAAAACTGCGCTTGCTTGGCCAACTCGAAGATGTGCTGCCGAGTTGAGGGTGAAACATCGAATGTTGATCGATACGTTTCCTCGCCAGCGTCTTCGACTTTGACCGTTGACTCGTAGGCCGCGTGCGACGTTTCGTCCACTGCGATGGAGTAGTGCGAAGGAGTGGATTCGGGAAAATCCAACGTAAAAGTGATTACAGCCACCGAGGCCGCGTTAACCGCCGGCGGCGCTTGGGCTGACACAACACCAGAGAGGCACGTTGAGGCTAAAAATGCGAGCCACCAGCGGCGGCTGCGATACCAGTGCGCATTTTTCGGAGTCCGGTTCATCCTTGCGCTAGCGCCCGTTGCCTTACAAGAGTCCCAGACGTATGCAGGTGGCAGATCGCAATAGCCAGAGCGTCAGACGCATCCATCGGCTCCGGAGGCTCTGCCAAACTCAGCAGCCGCGTTACCATCTGCTGTACCTGCTGCTTCTCTGCGCGACCGTAGCCCACCACGGACGATTTGATGGTCAAGGGAGAGTATTCGGCCACGTCCAAACCGGCTGCGGCCGCGGCGAGCATGGCCACTCCACGAACCTGTCCCAACTGCAAAGCCGATCTCACATTCAGCGCATAGAAGATCCCTTCGATGGCCACTTCGTCGGGTCGATGCTCCACGATAAGCGCGCCCAGCCCGTCATAAATCCGCGCCAGCCTGCGGGCCAGAGGCTCTCTTGCCGATAGCTTAATGGCCCCGCACGTCAAGCATGCCAGCCGCCCATAAGAATCCATCTCCACCACGCCGTATCCGGTGTAAGCTCCGCCGCAATCGATACCGAGGACTCGCATGTGAGGGAAGTTTAACGCGGAATACGCGGCGACGCTAACTTGCGAACCACCTGTGATATCTCAGGATCGAGTTTGGTGTGCCGGAATTCGGCACGGCAGTGGCCCACTCCGGTGCGCCACTCTTTCCACATCTAATCCCTACAATTCCAAGGCAGTGATAGGCAGCGACGAACCTCAGCAGCACTTCGGCCGTCGCATTTTGACCTCTTCAAACTCGCGTCGAAACTCCGCATAGGACTCGCTCGACGAAACCAACCCAGCGCGATTCAGAAACCGCGCGTAGGCAGCTTCATCAAAAATCTCGCGCAACGTCGCAGCAAGAGTTCTGAAAAACTCTCGCAGAATCCTGGACACGCTCCTCATCCCCGCTCCTCTGCGAACCTGGTTCTGACAAACGGCGATTCCTTCATCCGCGCTTCCCTCGCTCCGCTCACAATGCCAAACCATTGCCGCGCCGATTCCACCAAGACGAGCGTGACCATAATTACCAGCACTCCGGTAACGGCCGCATCCAGCCGGTTGTTGAAGATCACTCGTACCGTGGCAGCCGATGTTGGGCCCGCAGCCAGCACGCGCGCTTGCGCCAGGAATCCCACGCGCGGATTCGCGTCGAACATCTTGTGCCATGACGCCGTGAAGGTCACGGCGACCAGCCATGCAAGCGGCACCAGAGTGACCGCCGCATACTTCGCGCGATGCATCTTGATGATGATTGTTGTCGCGACGCACAGCGCCACCGTCGCCAACAATTGATTGGCAATGCCAAATAACGGCCACAAGGAATTGATCCCGCCCAGAGGGTCCTTCACGCCTTGCCATAGGAAATATCCCCAGGCGCCGACGATCAGCGCGCTGGTCGCGAGAATGGACGGATACCAACTGGTTCGTCCCAAAGGTTTGTAGACGTGGCCGAGCGCGTCCTGCACCATGAAGCGTGCCACGCGGGTTCCTGCATCGAGAATGGTCAATATGAACAACGCCTCGAACATGATGGCGAAGTGGTACCACAGCGCCATCAAAGTCCCGCCACCCAGGCTGTGAGAAAAAATGTGTGCCATGCCAACGGCAAACGCGGGCGCTCCGCCTGTGCGGTTGAAAAGCGTCTGCTCCCCAACGGCATGCGCCAGCGACTGCATGTCTGCCGCGGTGACCGGGAAGCCCCAACTGGAAATGGTGGCAGCAGCCGCGGCCGGGGCTTGCCCAACAATCCCCGCAGGACTGTTAATCGCAAAGTAAATTCCAGGTTGCATCACGCAAGCCGCAATAATCGCCATGATCGCAACCGCGGATTCCGCCATCATTGCGCCATAGCCGACCATGCGTGTCTCGGTTTCGCGCGCGATCATCTTAGGTGTGGTGCCGCTCGAAATGAGAGAGTGGAATCCGCTGATGGCCCCGCAAGCGATCGTGATGAAGGCAAAGGGGAAGATCTTTCCAGCAAATACCGGGCCAGAGCCATCCACAAAGCGAGTCAAGGCCGGCATGTGAAGCGTAGGATGCAGCAGCACAATTCCCACAGCCAGCAAGGCAATCGTCCCCAGTTTGACGAACGTACTGAGATAATCGCGCGGCGCGAGCAGCAACCATACCGGCAATGCCGACGCAGCGAACCCGTAGACCATGATCAGAATCGCCAGGGTAGGTGCGCTGAATGTGAACAGGCGTGCCATCGCTTCGTGCTGCGACACGTACTGGCCACCCCAAATCGCCGCAAGCACGAGCACGAACCCAAGCGCCGATACCTCGAGGACTTTTCCGGGACGAATTCGACGTAGATAGACGCCCATCAATAACGCGATCGGCATCGTCATGGCGATGGTAAACGTTCCCCACGGGCTGGCCTTCAGTGCGTTTACCACGATCAACGCAGCCACGCCCAGCAGGATGATCAGAATCGCTATCACCGCCACGTAAGCGACGAACCCGCCGACGCGGCCGATTTCGTCCTTGGCCATCTCAGTAAGCGACTTGCCGTCACGCCTTACCGAAAACAAGAGAATCACGAAGTCCTGCACGCATCCTGCAAAAACGGCGCCTGCTAACACCCACAGCGTGCCGGGAAGATAGCCGAACTGCGCTGCCAGCACCGGTCCCACAAGCGGACCGGGCCCTGCGATCGCGGCGAAGTGATGTCCAAATACGACCCACTTATTTGTGACTAAAAAGTCACGACCGTTTTCCAGTCGCTCGGCAGGAGTGGCGCGCAAGCCATCCAAGGCCAAAATTCTTGCGGAGATAAACTTGCTGTAGAAGCGGTATCCGATGGCATAGCAACAGGTGGCCGCGACTACAAGCCAAAGCGCGTTGATCGGCTCGCCACGGTGCAGCGCAACCGCTCCTACGGCAACCGCGCCGAGCACGGCGATTGCACCCCAAACCAGAACGAAAAGAGTCCTATTCATTCGCATCCGTCTTCTTTTGCTTCGTCGAACTTCGCGCCACTCAATTTCGGTCGATATTATTCGCCGATCTTAGTTCATCGATGCGCGTCCATAAACCCGCTTTTGACGAGGCAGACGTGCATTGTGCCGAAAGCAAGCCTCGCCATGCAAGCCAAGAGGCACCCAGTCGCTGAGAATTCGCAACGGCCATGTTCCTTGGTTTGTTCGTGCCATTCAATTCTCTTGGTTCCAGCGAAGTTTGCCTCATAATAAAAGAATGGGGCGTTTTTTCATCGAAGAGCGATGGCTGCCTAAGTCTGTCCTCTGCCTGCGCGACTACAACGCTAACAAATTCCTCCGCGACGTAATCGCCGGCATCACCGTCGGTCTGGTTGCCCTGCCTTTGGCGATGGCGTTTTCCATCGCTTCCGGCCTGACTCCGCAGGCGGGAATCTATTGCGCGATCGTCACTGGCTTCCTTATTTCCGCACTGGGTGGATCCAAGACGCAAATCGGTGGGCCTACCGGCGCCTTCGTGGTGGTCATCTCCGGGATTGTTGCCCTTCACGGCGTCGATGGCCTCTTCATGTGCACAGTAATGGCCGGCGTTCTACTCATGATCATGGGCATCGCCGGCCTGGGCACGGCGGTCAAGTTCATTCCGCGGCCAGTCGTCATCGGATTCACCAATGGCATCGCCATCCTGATTGCCAGCACGCAGGTAAAAGATTTTTTTGGGTTGCAACTCGCTAAAGTGCCCGGAGTTTTCTGGCAGCGCATAGAGGCCTTGGGCGGCAACTTCCACACCATTTCCTACACCGCGACTGCATTAGCTGCCGGAACTGTTGCGGTCATGATTTTGTGCCGCGCCCTGTCGAACCGCATTCCTGGGGCAATCGTCGCTTTCCTGCTGGGCACTTCAGCCGTAGTTTTGTTCAAACTTCCGGTGGAAACCATCGGCTCGCGCTTCGGCGGGATTCCCGCAGGCTTACCGCATTTTGCGATTCCTCACTTTCGCGCGGACCTGATCCATGGGTTGCTCGGACCGGCACTCACTGTTGCAATGTTGGGCGCAATCGAATCCCTTATGTCGGCCGTCGTGTCCGACCGCATGAGCAACGATCATCACAATCCGAACGTCGAACTCTTCGGACAGGGTGTGGCCAATATCATTTCGCCGATGTTTGGCGGACTTCCGGCCACCGGCGCCATAGCCCGAACGGCGACCAACATTCGTGCCGGCGCCCAGTCGCCCGTTGCCGGCATGATTCACGCTCTCACCCTATTATGCATTCTGTTGTTCGCTGCACCGTTGGTGAAACATGTGCCGCTGGCGGTGCTGGCCGGAATCCTGATGGTGGTCGCCTACAACATGGGTGAGTGGCGCGAGATTCCGCAGTTGCTGAAGTTAACGAAGACGGACATCAGCGTTTGGCTTGTGACCTTTGCACTTACGGTTTTCGCCGATCTCACTGTCGCCGTCGAAGCCGGCATGATTCTCGCCGCGCTGCTATTCATTGGCCGGGTAGCTTCCACCACGACCGTCTCACAAGTGACCGATGATTACGTGGAAGACGGCCGCATGCATATTCTTCAGGACAAAGACATCCCGTACTACGCCACCATTTTTCGCATCCATGGACCGTTCCTGTTCGGCGCCACCGACAAAATTTCTGCCGTGACCCAAAACCTCCCCACACTTCCGCCAGTGGTCATCTTGCGCCTGCGCAATATGACTGCGCTCGATGCGACTGGCCTATTTGCGATTGAGGAAGTGGCCCGGGAACTTCACGCGAGCAATCGAGTGTTGATCCTGTGCGGCGCGCGCGAGCAGCCTGCCAGCCTGATTCATCAGGCCGAATTCGAAGAGGTCGTCGGTGCGGCGAATATTTGCGATAACGTGCAAGCCGCGATCCGTCGTGCGGAAGAAGTACACGAGCAATTGGAGGCGGACGCGATCGGGCTCAAACGGTAGGGGTCGTATCCTCGCCTCACACCTGGAACCAGACAATTGCGAGTGACCGCAGGGCCCAGGCAGTCTTGCAAATGAAACACGTTGTTAACCAGTTACATCTCTCATTGGTGGTAATCTATCCCTTCCCGGCGAGTGCGGTCTCCTGCGCTTAGGGTTGCCTCTGACGGCAGTCCCGCGCCCGCGGTGCATTCAATCAGATTTTTGAAATCATAATTGCAAGGAGCAGACGATGAAGATCGGCATGTTAACTGGCGGCGGCGATTGTCCTGGACTCAATGCGGTGATTCGCGCGGTGGTTCGCAAAGGCGTCTTCACATATGGCGACGAGTTCATAGGCTTTCTGGAAGGCTGGCGTGGGCTGGTCGATGACAACAGTATGATTCTCGATCTGGAAGCGGTTGGCGGCATACTTCCTCGCGGCGGAACCATCCTCCGTACCTCGCGAACAAATCCCTCGAAGCGACCCGATGGCATCGACCGCTGCTTGGCGGCATTGGAGAAAAACAAGATCGACGCTCTGATCGCGATCGGCGGCGATGACACTCTTTCGGTGGCGCAAAAGCTTCACGAACATGGCGCCAAAGTTGTCGGTGTCCCCAAAACTATCGACAACGATTTGGGCGGCACGGACTACACTTTCGGATTCGATACCGCCTGTAACATTGTCTGCGAGGCCCTCGACCGCGTGCACACGACGGCGGAAGCTCACAACCGCGTCATGGTTGTAGAAGTGATGGGGCGGGACGCGGGATGGATCGCGCTGTACAGCGGCATCGCCGGTGGTGCTGACGTGATCCTCATTCCCGAGCGGCCTTTCGACGTCGATAAAGTTGCGGACTCTATTCGCCAGCGCCATGAGCGCGGTCTTTATTTTTCGATCGTGGTCGTCGCTGAAGGCGCGAAGTTTTCTTCCGCCGAACCTGGCCACGGAGCACCGGTTCTGCAGGATATGGGCAAGGATGAATTTGGCCACGTCAAACTGGGGGGTATCGCTAATATCTTGGCGCGTGAAATCGAAAAGCGCACGGGCTTCGAAACTCGCGCCGTTGTTCTAGGCCACATTCAGCGCGGCGGATCGCCCAGTGCATTCGATCGAGTGTTGGCCACTCGCTACGGATTGGGTGCAATTGATATGGTGCACCGCGGCGAGTTCGGATGCATGGCTGCACTCCGCTCCAATAAAATCGTCTCCATCCCGCTGCTGGAAGCGATTTCAAAGAATCGCATCGTGGACAACGAGATGATTCAGATCGTCGATGGATTGTTTGAAAAATCCGTCGACAAACAGGCTGTGTAAAAAGGTTTTCGGGCTTATATCTTCAAAATCCCGGCAGCTCACGTGCAGTAATGATCAGCCGTTAGGTGCTCGTCCCGGTCACAATGCAGACCCTTTACCTGCGGCTCGCTCCGTTTCTGCTGACGATAATAGAGGCACTTCTTGTCATCGCTACGTTAGCGTTGATTTTAGTATCCTCTCGCAAGGCGAGTATCCAGCATCCACCGGTCATTCTTGCTGACCTTGCAGCGAGCCTTTGTGCGGCTGGCAAGGCGCAAAAGGCCGTCCATGTTGCTGGTTGGGCTGAGTGTAATCGCAGTTCGCGTGGCACTTATTCCACTCCTTGGCGTCCCCCAGCCGGGCACTCACGACGAATTCAGTTATCTGCTCGCCGCAGATACCTTTACCCACGGTAGAATCACCAATCCAACCCATCCCATGTGGATCTATTTTGAAAGTTTCCACATTATCCAAAAGCCCACGTACATGTCTATGTATCCTCCGGCTCAGGGTCTAGTTCTTGCGGCGGGGAAACTCCTGGGCCATGCCTGGATTGGTCAAATTCTGGTGACCGCTCTCATGTGCACGACTCTATGCTGGATGCTGCAAGGCTGGCTTCCTCCTCCGTGGGCTCTGTTGGGAGCAGTGCTAGCGTCGCTGCGATTAGGCATCCTCAGCTACTGGATGAATGGCTACTGGTCGGCGTCGATTGTCGCCCTTGGTGGTGCTTTGGTGTTGGGTGCTTGGCCGCGTCTCCGCCAGCGAGTCCGCGTCCGGTACGCTCTGCTGCTGGCAATCGGCCTCGTCGTCTTGGCTAACAGTCGTCCATACGAAGGAGTGATATTTTCAGTTCCGGTAGCTGTTGCGATGCTTAGCTGGCTCTGGAGTAGAAATCCCACTGAGCTAAGCCGAGTGCTGGTTCGGGTAATTATGCCCGTGTTCTCCACTCTCCTTCTCGCGTCAGTGGCCATGGCCTACTACAACTATCGCATCACCGGCGAGCCGTTCCGCATGCCCTATCAAGTCAACCATGCCACTTACGGCGGTGCACCTTATTTCCTTTGGCAAACCCCGGCTCCTGAACCAGTCTATCGCCACGCCGTCATCCAGCAGTTTTATCGTTCGGACCTGGAAACGTTTGAGAATGAATTAACTCTTGCCGGTTATTCGAGAAACATGTTGAATCGAGCGATCGTGTTATGGCAGTTCTACCTCGGACCTCTGCTGACATTGCCATTGCTTGCATTACCTTGGGTTATCCGCCAAAAGAAGATGCGTCTGCCAGTTGTGATCTGCACTGCCGTTGCCGTCGGCTTCGCGGTGCAAACCTGGACTCTTCCACATTACTTTTGCCCCGCTGTCGGCGCGCTCTACATTGTCCTTATTCAATGCATGCGCCACCTTTGGTACCGGTGTCGAAGGAACCAGATTGGACGAAGTCTGGTTCGTGCAATTCCGGTGCTCGCCTGCATCATGATTCTTCTACGCCTGACAGCGGTGGCCGTTCATACCCAGATCGAACACGCTTGGCCCAGAGGAAATCTTCAGAGAGCAACGATCCTGGATCGGCTTCAACAGCTTCAGGGTCCGCAACTGGTGATCATAAGGTACGGGCCCGACCACGACGTTAATAGCGAGTGGGTCTACAACGACGCGGACATTGACTCTGCCAAGGTTATATGGGCCCGCGACATGGGCAAGGACGGCAACCGCGAACTCCTGCATTATTTTTCTGATCGTAAGATATGGTTCTTGAATGGCGACAGTCCTGCACCGCGACTGGTACCGTATGGTGACTGACGACGGCCTGTACCTGCCCGACCAAGTAAAGCCCTTCTATCCGCCAACACTCAGTCTGAAATTTACCCTTCGCTTGCGTATCATGGGCGGCCCATGAGTTTCTCGAAGATGCTTCGTGGATGACCGCCAGGAGATTACGCGCGCACGGCCTCATCCTCGCCGTGTGCCTCTGGTCGGTCTACCTGTGGAACGTTTCTACACCAGGCTTGCTGGATCGCGCGCAAAATCTGAAAGGCACGGACTTCCTCCACTTCTACACTCTTGGATCTCTCGCACTGGCGCATAGCGGCGCTGATTTATACAATCTTCAGGCGCAGTCTGAGGTTGTGGCGCGGCGCGTTCCCGCTGCGGCGGGCATTCATTATCTTCCGCTATACCCTCCGCAGGTTTCGGTGTTCTTCGCACCGTTTGCTCGCATGTCTTATCCGAATGCGCTGGGCGTATGGCTCTTTCTGAGTGCGCTCATTTACGGGTTATGCTGCTTTGCCATTTATCGTGTTTGCCCAAATTTGCGGGACTACAAATCCACAGTTGTCATTCTTGCCCTCGCCTATCCCGCTTTTTGGCACCTCATCGCTTGGGGACAAACATCCGCTCTGGCTCTCGCCTGTTTCACCTTGGCCTTCTTTGCACTTCGCGCTCAGCGCGAATTCCTGGCGGGCATGGCTTTCGGGTGTCTGATCTTCAAGCCCCAACTCGGATTGGCCGCAGCCGTGGTCTTCCTGTTCACACTGCGTTGGAGGATCATGGCCGGAGCGCTCGTTTCAGCTGCGGGAGAACTCATCATTGGCTGGTTCTATTACGGGCTTGGTCCGCTGCAAGAGTGGGGGCACATGATGGCCAATGTCCCGCGCATGATGCCACTGCTTGAGCCCAGGCCGTATCAAACTCACTGCCTTCGTAGCTTCTGGACCATGCTTGTCCCGTGGCCGTCCGCTTCGCTCGTTCTGTACATCATCAGCGCAGTTGTCGTTTGCGGACTAACAATAGCCTGCTGGCGCGGGCCTCGTTCTCTCGCGTGGCGCTTCTCCGCGCTACTGTTTGCCACCGTGCTTCTGGCTCCGCATCTCACGGTTTACGACCTTGTGATTCTTGCACCTGCATTCCTGCTTATCTCGGACTCGATCGTCGCTCAACAGAATCGGGACGAGATGCCTACTCTCAAGCTTCTTTTGTATCTCGCATTCGTTTTGCCGCTGGTCGGTCCAGTGGCGCGGTGGACACACGTGCAGCTTTCCGTTGCAGTAATGGCGTTTCTTTTGTATGGACTCTGGAGAGAGGCGAGGAAGTCAATTTCGCTTGCCGCGGAGGGAGCTTAACTCAGGCTTCCAAACAGGAATTGCAGCGCTTCCGGGAAGCGCGCAGCCCATGCTGACTCAGTGTGGCCGCCTCCCTCGGTGATTACCATACGCAAGCGCTTTTCGCTCAGCACCGCCCGTCGCATGATAGCTGCGAGTTCCCGCACGTCGTCGACGACGGTGCGACTGCGCTCGGGGCTGCCGGCCTCTGCGGTACCTGCTGCTAAGAATATTTTCTCTGGCCAGACGCGCGCCGACCGGCTGTCTCTAATGATCTGCCGGTTGGACGCCCAAAGGGAGGGACTTTCGAGCAACAATTTGCCAATCACTCCGGGCCGCGTGATCGCTGTGTATAAGGCAATCAGAGCGCCCAACGACGATCCTCCCAGCCCTGTATTATCCGGGCTTGTGGCGACGCGGTAGTTGGCTTCAACGAACGGCATTACTTCTTTTATCAAGAAATCCGGGTAATAGCGCCCTTGCACTCGCAGCATCTTCAAATGCATCGAGCGGTTCGGCATATATTCGCGCAAGCGATCTTTGCCCGCATTATCCATCCCCACGATGATCATGGGCGGAATGCAACTTTCGCGAATCATGCGATCGGCGGTCTCGTCTACCCCCCACTCCACGCCGCCAAACGCGGTGGACGACTCGAACAGATTTTGACCGTCATTCAGATAGAGGACGGGGTAGTATCGATCTGCATTCTGAGGATTGTCGTATGCCGGAGGCAGCCAGACACGCAAGAACCGTGTGTTCTTAAAGATGCGGCTGCGGAATTCATGCAGACGAAGATCGCCCGCTGCGCCATCGGCGCGAATTACTTCGCGGGACGCATACTCCATTCCGACTTTCTGGGCGCTTGCCATTACAAGAATGATTCGAGCGCGAAACTTTATTCCGTTCTTGCCGCCTGCAGCTTAAGAATTCCCGCCAAGGCTGTGATCAATGCAATAACCGCCAGCGAACTTAGGCACAAAATACACCACGTTTCCAAGACGTGACCTTCGACATACGTCAAATAGAGCGCAAACGCGAACCCCGCCACCGCTGCCAGCAACAGACGTAAAGGCGTTTCCACGCGGGAACGGTAAATCGTCGCCAGCGCGAAAAGCACTCCGTACCCGGCGATCCCGATACCGGCTACCGGAATTCCCATCACGCTCGAATACTCACTGCGGTTTACTATGTCGCAATTGAACTTCTCACCAAAGTCACAAAATGCTGAAGCCGACTTCGCGTAGTGTCGTTGCAGCGAAACTGCTGAGATCACCATCCCTGCCAATGCTAAAACGGCGATCACAACAAAAATCCCGCCCACGCCTCTTGCAGGAGTTGGATTGGACGCGGCCGGTTGGTTTGAGGTTGCACTCACGGTAACGCGCATCCAGTTTTATCGGAGAGTTCTTCCATCGGAAAAACTCCTTCTTTCGGCGGGTTGGTGCCAAATTGCCAACTGGGAAATAACTTCACGTTTGCCGCTTTGCACGCTGGGGCCAGTTCGCGTGAGCCCTTGATGGCGCACTCGACATAGGGCACATACTGAAAGGCCTTGCCAAACATTTCCTTTTGCTCAGCGCAATGCGGACACCAGTAAAGCCCGTACATTTTCGTCTGCTTCGACGCCAAACACTTTGCGAATCCATCGTAACGATGGTTTCTGTAGTACCAGCCACCAGCCCAGGCGAGAGCGAACAAGAGCACAATACCGCCCCACATCAGCATCTTTCGCGACGGCGGCTTCGGCTCTTCGGTCCCTATTCGCTTTTGTTGCTGCTTTCGTCGCTTTTCAGACATGATTCCCTTTCCAGGCGATCCAGTTTTATATCACGCTTCAGGCGGCAATGTTCAACGCCGCGGGCAGAACATCCAGTTCCTCGCAGTGGAGCGTGAAGACTTCTCCATCTACCATCACATCGACGGCTTCGCTCAAATCGAACTCCACCCGGCGCACAGCTTTTCGCTCTGCCATAGGATGTTCAATGTGAGTTCCATCATAGAGTCGCGGCAAATTCCGTATCAGCCCCAGGCGGCCGATCGGTCCCCAACGAACGTACTCCATCAGACCGCTACTCACTTCCGCTTTGGGCGCGATCATCATGGTGCCCCCAGTAAACTTGCTGTTGTTAAAAGTTAGAAAGAGGCATCGCCGCCGATCAAATTCCGTTTCTTCCTCAATCCGGACAGGAAAAGGCCGCCGTTGCAATCGAGCGAGCGCGAGAAAAATCGAGATGAAGTAGCCTGTTTCGCCATGGGCGCTGAAGCGGCGAGCCCGCAGCGTAGCCACGTCGGCGGGAAATCCCACGCTCAGCAGATTGATGTAGTGGAGCACACCGGCGCGATGACGCAAGCGCAACACATCACACCGCTGTATTCTCCGCGATATCAGAGAATCAATCGCATGCTCAACCCCACGATCGCTAAAATCCTTTAGAAAGGAATTGCCGGTGCCCAAAGGCAAAAATCCGAGCGTGGGCGTTTGGTCCGCGCTCGCAACAGGGAAAAGGCCGTTCACCACTTCGAAGGAAGTGCCATCGCCACCGACCGCGATAAATTTCCGCCGCCCTTGGGCGTAGGCTTCACGCGCGATCCGCGTCGCGTCGCCCGCCGCCTGCGTCTCCGCGATTTCGATTGCGACCCCACCCGCTCGCAACCGGGCAAGTGCGCCGCCCAGCAGTTTACGGCTTCGACCGCCTCCCGCCGCCGGATTCACGATGGCGAGGTACGGCGTTTCCATCACAGGGCCACCACCGCCGCCCGCTCCGCATTTTTGCCGATCTCTGAGCCTAATGCCTGCCGCTTAATCTTCATCGAAGCGGTCCGAGGAAAATCTTTATCCCAAATCAGGTAACCGCCCACTCGCTTGAAATCCGGCAGTTTACGATTACGGGTTGCGATCTCCTGCAGCAGTGTGCTGTCGAGGCGCTGATTTTGATCGAGCCGTAGCGCGATAAATAGATTTTCCTGCCCAAGCGTTTTTTGTGGCCACACGTAGTTCGCCGCAAACACGCAAAATTCTTTCACCGGGAGTCCGTCGAACACCGTCTCAATATCCTCGGGATAAATATTTTTCCCACCCTCGGTGACGATCATGTTCTTCTTTCGTCCGAACAGCTGCAGGTGCCCGCTTTTGTCGAATCGTCCCAAATCTCCCGTCAAGAGCCAGCCATCGACGATCGTTTCCAGCGTCAACTCGGCATCGTCGAGATAATGCGACATCACAGTTTTGCTTTGCGCCGCAATCTCCCCGATACCGTCTTCGTTCGGATTCAGTACCCGTAGTTCCACGCCAGGCAGCGGCCTCCCGACAGTGTCAGCGCGAAACGGTTTTAGATCGTTCAAGGTAAGCGCCGTTCCCGCTTCCGTCAGTCCGTAGCCGTTCACGACCGGAATACCCAAATCGTAAAAGAATTGCATGGTCGAAGGTTCCATGAACGCGCCGCCGGTGATCAGCGCCAGCAATTCTCCACCAAACGCGCGATGCACTTGACCGAGCAAAGCGCGGCTTACTTTCACATGCGGCCGGCGTCGAGTCAGCAGTTTATTGAGGGAAATCATCCGATTGAGAATCGCGCGCTTCCACGATGGCAATTCCTCAAACTTGGCTTGCAGGCCACGTTCTAAATTCTTGACGATCATCGGCACCAACGCGACGTATGTAATCCGATAACGCACAAACGCATCCCGCACGAACTCCGGTCGCAACGTGCGCAGATGCACTACGCACGCTCCGCAGACGAATGGCCCGATAAATCCAACCATGAAATCGATGGCATGATTGGTGGGAAGAATGCTCAGATACCGGACACCCGGCCAGAAGGGATACCACGCGGTTAGGGCTCGGCACTGCTCCAGATAATTTTCATGCGTCAGCACGCATCCCTTGGGACGCCCGCCCGTACCCGAGGAATAAACGATGCAAGCCACGTCTTCGCGCTGCCGCATCACGAAATCGGGCGCACCTTTGCGTTTGAAATCTTCCCACCGAAATCCCCCAGCGAGGTCCGCGCCGATGGGAGCTTCCGTCACCAAGACCAGCTTTGCTTTGATGTTGCTGAACTCGGGAGAACCCGTGATCGCACGCCACAGATGGTACTCAACCACCAACACTTTAGCTTTTGAGTGATCGAGTAACTGCAACTGCTCGGCCGCGGTGAGTTTGTAGTCCAGGGGGACAAGGACTCCACCGGTATAGAAAATTGCATATGCCGAGATCAGCCACTTCGACTGATTCGTCATCAGAATGGCTGCGCGATCGCCGGCATCGAAGTCGGCGTCCTCGAGCGCTCGCGCCAAGGGCAGACCGATTTCTTTGAAGTCTGAATAAGTAAGCCGCGTCTTCTCGCGATCCCGATCCGCCTCGATCAGGCAAGTTTCGCTGGAGAATTTTTCCAGCGCGTCGCGTAGAGCCGCACCCAGGCAATTGTATTTTTGGAGATCGAGCATTAAAGAATCATTTCACCACAGAGGACACGGGCGCGGAAAACGTCATAGTTTTCGATTCATTCCTGGAATTCGCCAAAATGCCAGATTCGATGCGTACTTGATCTATAGTCTCGCCTGAATCTTGCCCGCCAACGTGCGGAAATCCGAAACTCCTTGCAGTTCGTAATCGGGCAGTTCCACATGAAAGTGATTCTCCAGCTTGGTCAATAGATCGAGCGTCTGCAGGCTGTCGATTCCGAGAGCTTTGAAAAAGTCGTCGTCGGGAGAAAGCTTTTCTTTTGGCACCCTAAAGTGCGCTGAGGCGAGATCCAGGATTTCGTTCAATGTTCGATCGTCAGTCTTCATAAGCCTTGTAGCGCTACACACTTTGTTATGCTGTGCCAAGCGAAGCTTCTATGCAACTCCCTCAAGGTAAATATGGCTGTACATCGGTGCTTTCAACAAATTTTCTTAATCCCGCTTCAACGGCCGGCTGGGAAAACAGTTCGCAAAACAAATCGATCTCACGACGCAACTCTTCATAGGGAATCGGCTTGATAAATTTCTTCGCAGCAACCGCGGTCGCACGATCGAATTTCTTTATCTGCGCAGCGGTGGCTCGCGCTGCACGCAGTGCTTCGCCTTCTCCGACCACCTGACTCACCAACCCGATCTGCTGCGCCTTGCTAGCGTTGAAACTTCTTCCCGTCAATAACAAGTCTCTCACTACCGCATTCCCCAGATCGCGCTTGAGCCGAGGGATTCCGCCGAATCCCGGAATCAATCCCAGGCGCAACTCCGGAAAACAGAATCGCGCCATCTTGTCGGCGATAATCAGATCGCAGGCCAGTGCAAGTTCGAAGCCGCCGCCGAAAGTTACACCATGTACCGCCGCAATCGTAGTCAATGGCGAGGCATCAATCAGGTTCAGCACGCGGTGAATGCGCTCCAGGAAATCCCGAACGCCGCGGGCGGCCTCCAATTTTTCCATGGCTTGCGACCGCTGATACAGTTCCCGCAAGTCGGCCCCCGCGCAGAACCCCGGCTTCATGTCGCTGTAGATGATGAGCGCGTGCGCCTCCGACTGGAGACTCTCCAAGGCGGTCACAAACACTTCAAGCTCTTCCAGCGAGGCGGAGCCGAGTTCGTTACACGGCGCGCGGTGCAATGCCAGTTCGATCACGCCATCCGCAAAAGTCCAGGACAAACCGCTCCCCTCGCATGCGGACTTCGCTCTTGTCACTGATCCGGCTTCGTGTACTTTACTGTCCGTCATCGCCAAGGTCTTCCGGGGTTTCGTAACTGCGTACCTACACCGCCTGCTTCACCTGGTACATATCTTCAATCTCACTTTTCAGGCGCGACGAAATCACGTCACGCTTCAACTTGCCATTCACCGTTAACGCCCCATTTTCGACGGAAAATGCTTCCGGCAGAACGAAAAACGCCCGCACTTGCTTGTAGTGCGGCAACTCAGGATTCACTGCATCGAGCGCCGCCTGCACCTCTTCCGGAGACACACTTCCCGTAACAATCACCGACAAGTACCCTTTGCCGTTTCCAACCACCACCACCTGCTGGGCGCTCGGAAGAAGCAGGGCAATCTTGTTCTCGATGGGCTCCGGCGAAATTTTGTGTCCTGACCCGAGCACGATTAGATTCTTGATTCGTCCCGCAATTCTCCAATTCCCGGCCGCGTTCACCTCGCCTTGATCTCCCGTGTGAAACCATCCCTCACGCAAGGCCTCGGCTGTTTGCTCAGGCCGGTTCCAGTATTCGCGGAAAATGTTCGGACCGCGCACCACGATCTCGTCATTCTCTCCGAGTCTCATCTCCATCCCCGCGATGGCCGGGCCAACCCGTCCGACCTCGACGCCATTCGGATCATCCATGGTGCAAATCGCTGTGGTCTCCGTCAGCCCGTAAACCTGGAGCACGCGAATACCGAGCATCATGAAATAAAGCTGGGTCTCAGCTGTCAGCGGAGCTGAGCCGCAGATGAGAGCCTTGAGGTTCCTTCCAATCATTTTCTTTCGAATCGCAGGGAACACTAAACGGTTTGCCAAACCCAGCCACATCGCATCGGCCGGCTTGGACTGTCCTTCCTGCTTGCGTACCCACGCAGCTTTCGCCCGCGCATAGATCGCCTGCGCCACGCCCCCGGTCTGCCACAGCTGCTCATCCACAGCGCGCCGCATACGTTCCAGCAATTGCGGCACATTCAAGAAATAATCCGGAGCCACGGTCCGCATATCACTCGCGATCTTCGCGAGATCGGTGTTGATGGTGACCAGACTTCGCCGCTTCAAGAAAGTAAGCAGGGCGATCCATGACGCGGCGAATGTAAAGGGCAGATAATGAAAGATCCGATCCTGTTCGGTTGAGCCCGCCATCAATTGGCTGAGTCGCTCCGCCGTCCGGTCGAGCATAAAACCCACGTTGGCCGCGGTCAGCACTACTCCCTTGGCCTCGCCCGAAGTACCGGAGGTATAGATGATGGTGACCGGATCTTCCTTCCCTACCTGCGGCCGTTCCAACTGCACTCCCTCGACACCAGCGAAGATTTCATCGAATAAAAACATCGGAGGCGCATCGGCCCAAGTATCCGCGATTTCATCTCTCAGGCCCGCATCCCCACAGCACACAATGGATGGCGTACAGTCTTTCATCATCGCGACCAATTCTGCCGGCGCCTGGCGGGAATACAGTGGCACTACGATCAGCCCTTCGGCGATCAGCGCCAGATCCATTGCGACCCACCGAATACTGTTGACCGCCAGCAATCCGCAGCGGTCGCCCTTCGCCAGTTTTTTTGAAGCGATAAACGTCCGCGCCTTGCGGACTAGTTCCAATAGTTCACTGCCTGTCACGCCTGTGATTTCGCCTTCGCGAATCTCCGCGAGGACCTGAGTATCCGCAGCCGCCTGCAGCTGCGAAAAAATATCTCCGATAAATGGTATGACAGTGTTCAAAATGAGTATTCCAACGCGAAACTAAGACAACCTGACGTTACGTATCCGTTCTGTGCTTACACCCAATCTGCTAGCTATAAGCCTCCACCAAATCGCTCAAGCCCTTGCCCATGGGAGGCAAATAGTCTTCCCAACTCCACTCGCCGCGGCGCGTCTCGAACTCTGGATAGCGTCTCCGCACTTCTTCCTCAAAATAAACGCCCATGCGCGCCATCACTTTCAAATTCTTCACTACCGTCTGCGCGATGCCGGTCGAAATCGCCTCACCCTCTACACTTAGCTTCTCCAGCGCCGCGAGCAACTTTCCCTCAAGCTCAGGATCGTCCACCGTCATCAGCAAATCCTGATGTCCGCGCTCCCGCATCAGATTCCGTATGCGCTCATCCATGGTGATTCCCGCAGATGGAACCAGCCCCGGCATCGACGTCACAATCCCGTGATACCGCGACGAAGCCATCATGTGGCATGATCGCAGCACGCTCACCAACTCGTACATGTTGTACTCGTCGGACGTCAGCACCGGCACTCCACCCAACTTCTCTGAGATACGGTTTGCAGGACGCGCGTCCAAACGTTCGGTCGCTGCAAGGATTACGAACACGTTCTTCTTTTTACGGAATGCATCTACTGCATTCGCGATAGCCGTCCAATATTTGCGATACGCCTGCTCTGCCGCCGGACCGGAATTGTGAAAATACACCGTGCGATAGTGGCTATCCTTGTACGCACCAGTCAAGGTGCGTACCGCATACTTCGCCACCGAAGCCTTTACGGGCCATTCAAACGGATTGATCGGGCAAACCACCAACACGGGCGTTCGCCCGTCCCAACCGATTTTTCTCAACACGCTCTGACCGTACTCGGGCGGGCGGGGCTCAAACGTCCAAGCGGTATCGGTGCCTAACTCTGTCGGCACTCCCAACTGACGCAAAACTCCGCGCGACTCTTCGTTCCGCGTTATAACGAATGAGTTCTTGCAATACCGTCCACACATCTTCGCCACGATCGGATCCATGTGTCCAGCCTCGGCGCCGTATCCAACTGATAGTTTGTTCTGCGCCGCTGCGATGCCCAAAGAACCAATCATCATGGTGGTCAAGGCGTTGGCAAATTTGCTCTTGAACATCGACCCTTCGCACGCCACCACGCCATCATGATGCGGAACCTCGCTTGCCAGGAATGGAGGGAAAATGTCGGGCAGATGGACTTGCCTGGTTCCCTCGAAATACCCGCGCGAGAAATCAAAGTTCTGGCTCATCACGCTGAACTCGACTCGTTCCGCTCCCAGAATGTGGCGGATCTGCCGCAACATCTCCTCCACACGAACATCCGAACCCATATTGCGAGTTCCGTTATAGCCAGCGAATAGCAGTTTTAGTTTGTTGCCCGGTTGCCAACGCTGGCCGGCGCCCAGCATCCACGCGGCTTTGGCGCGCTCGATGGAGCTGCTGACCCACGCTTCCAGGATGAAATCCATCATGCTGCGGTCCCCCCCACTGCCGCAGGCCAGGGACGATACTTGTATTCGAAATTATTTCCGCTGCTGAACTTGAGCAAGGGATAACAGTATTCCGAAAACGGCACCGGCTTCTTCCCGAGTTCTCTGGTCACTCGCGTGTTGTCAAAAACTGTGTTCCACACAAGATACGGCATGAACACTTTCATCAGCGACGCCCCCTTGCCGAGGGCGCCTTTGCGGTTTGCCAGAAAGTTCACCGAGCCGGCAAACGGCCGTTCCGCAACCGGTACAAAAACGGGCGCTCGTTTGTTCTGCGCCGCCGCAAGTGCAGTCGTAATTTCACGGAATGTCTGCGATCCTGCTCCCGAGGAAAGATGATAAGTATCGTATTGCGGGTGTTCTTTTTGATGCAGAGTGGAAATGGCCTCCGCGACAAAATCCACGTTCACAATGTCAATTTTGTCAGTTGGGCGGAATGGCAGCACCGGCAACCCGGCTAAAAAGACAAACGCCTTCACCATGTCGAATTGCGTGGTTTCGGCATAGCGGCTGTCGCCGAGAACTATGCTGGGCCGGAAAATGGTCTTCGGCGTCTCTGGCAGCAGCACTCGCATCATGTGCTCGCAAAATTTTTTCGTTCGCGCGTACGGGTCATAGTCGGAGCGTTCCCAATCGATCGAACGATCCTCACTGACGACTTCATTCTGCCGCTTGCCCGCCACCGCAACTGTGCTCACCTGGCTGAAGCGTCTCAATCCGTGATAATGCTCGGCTTGCCGCGCAAGCGTCAGCACCTCCAACGTGCCGCGCAAGTTCACGTTCATACAGCTCTTTTCCGACTTCCGGTTCAGCGACGCCGCACAATGGATCACGGAGTCGGTCGTGTGCACCAGCCGATCATACTCATCGCGTCCCAAGCCGAAGCCCGGATCAGTCAAGTCGCCGCGAAACACGCGCACTTTGGTTTGGAGATACTCGTAAAATTGGGGGAAGTCTAAATGCAACTGCATTGCCTGCCACAAGCGCGCTTCGGCCTCGGTCACGTCCCGTGCCCGCACCAGAACATTCAACGCGGCGCCGTCTCGCAGCAAGTTCGCTGCCACATGCGCCCCAATGTATCCCGTCGAACCAGTCAAAAATATTGCCATTCACCAATCCTGTTTCTTCCCCGCGCGCTGCCACTGCTGTTTACGCGGTCGTTCTGCCCCGCCAAATCACCACGCTCTTCCGTCCGTCCCAGTCTTTACCGCCTCCCCATTTTGTAAACTCCGAGCGGGGCGCGCCTCGAGCGGTCTACCTTCTATCAGGGGATACGTCCACTTGCGAAGCGCCGGGATATGGACGTTGATCCAGTAGTCCCACCAGTCGAGCAGTCGTGCCTTGTAGCCGAATTCCTCGCGCTCGTCTTCCACTAGTGCGTGGGAAAGTTTTTCGATGTTGTCCGCCGCAAAATCGTGCTCATTAAAAAGGATGAACGGCTCAAACAATTCGATCAGCTTCTCCAAGCGCTCCAGATTCCGCTCCGCCTTCACCAGTGGCGTCTTCTTCAGGGGCAGCGGTGACATGATCCGCTGAATCGACTTTACGATCGCCTTTTGTGCCGGCGCCGACATCCGCTGATATCGCGTCTTTGATACCGGAATCGCATCAAAGCGCAATCGCAGCCACGATTCCAGTCCCTCCTGTGCCCGGTAATGTTTGCGATGCGCCAGCGAGGTCAACTCAATGGAGCGCCCCATATCACACGGGTTCGTAGCCGAGGTCGCCAGTTGATACAGCTCATCATGCCTGCGTTCGACAATCGCCGCTGCGATCAGCGTCATCCCGTCGCATACCGCGTCGACGGGAATGATGTCCAACCTTTTACTTTCATTCGATGGTAACTGGCGGAAATATGTGCCCAACAAATACGAAAGCGACGCCGATGTATTGATGCCTTCGTTCCAGCCCAAAAATGGTTTCGCCACCGAAGTTTCCACTATCGCCGGCCGCACGATCGCGATCGGTAATCCGGCTCCGTACTTGACTATCAGGGACTCCGCCAAACTTTTGGTCAACGTGTAGGTGTTCGGCCAGCCTAACTCTTTCGCTCGCCGCGTCCCCGCTTCGGTCAAATAAGTCTTTAACCAGCGGATTCGGTTTTTTCGAATTTGATTGTCCAGCGCCGCACCTTGCAGTTCCTTCGCCGCGTGTTCCTTGGCCAAGGATTGAGAGCGCAAGCCCGCGGTAACTTCGTCGCCTTCGGCCTTCATTTCTGCAGTGGCTATCACCTCGCGTAGCGATCGCCATTCCGTTTCTGCATCGAACCCTGGCACGTGGTGCGGCGTGTAGTTCGGAACCAGTTTCTCGGGCACTCGCCCGTCGCGTTCGCCAGCAACGTAACAAGTAGAAAGGTGGAGCAAGCCCGCATGGTTGGTACCCCGGAGAAACTCCAGAATATTCATCGCGGCGTCGGTATTCGTAGCGAGCGCATCACGCAAATCCGGGTTGAAGTCGGTCAGTCCGGAACTATTTACGATCAGATCCAGGTTTTTCTGCAGGCGTTGTGCTACATCGGCGTCGAGCCCGAGCCCTTCCCGCGTAACATCTCCCTCCACGACTTCCACTTTTTCGCGCAGATATTCCGCGAGCCCAACTCCATATTTTTCAAACAGTGGATCGAAGACAGGCGACTCTTCGACGATCTTTTCAAATCGGCGCTGCGCCGGATTGGATTTCTGACGACGGATGAGCAGGTAAATTCGCCCCACCTTGGGAAGTTCCATCAAGGTATTCGCTAGCCATACCTTACCGATAAAGCCAGTGACCCCGATCAACATGAGGTGCTTGCCTGCAAACGCCCGCCTGACCGAAAATTCCGAGGCTTGCCGGCGTCCCTCGAAGTGCACAATGGGGCGGTCAAGGAGCGGCGCCTCCCGACCCGACCCGATGGTTGCCGCCTTCAATTGCTCGAGCGGAATATCCAACTGTCGGGCCAAGGTTTTCGGGGCCCGGCGTCCATCGGGACTCTGTTCTTTAATTTTTGCAAACCCCCCGCGCGGCCGAATCACGGGCTCCAGCAAGCGCCCGGTCGCGACTCCGTCGCGAAACTCGAGACGGTTCGCGACAATGTGCTTCACTCCCAGGTGCTGCGCCAGCGGCTTCATCACGTGCTCCAGTCCCTGACTGACCAGCACCACGTCCGCACCGCCTCGAAGTAATTCCTGTACCCGCTCCACCCCATGCGCCTTGAGTTGCGGCTTTAACTTGTACTGGAAATATTCCTCGCCGAGCAGGTCCAGGCGATCGCGGGTGACTCCTCGCAACACCGTGTGTACGACTCGCGTGGCAAACTTTCGGTTCGTCGAATAAAGAAAAGGGCGCAACACCGCCATCACGAAAATCAAACCGCGGCGCCGGAAGCGCTCCGAAAACGTCTGCGCATTCCAGGTGAAGAAGGCCACTGGCTGTACCACCGTGAGGTCAACCAGGCTACCCTCCACTCGCCAATACACGACTGGCGGAACACGGGAGGACCCCACCGAAATGTGATTTTCGTGTTCCAAAGCGATAGTCTGACCCAGGGAAACCTGACAAGGGTAGACGAATTTTCTATTGTAACCAATCGGTTTGATTCCCCGTAGGCCTAATCACCCATCCCTTTGACGAGAGAGGATCATCGAGGGCCCAGAAAGCTCACCAATACAAAAAGCCTTGGCAAAGAGGCCAAGGCTTTAAGTCAAATCTATTGGAAATTCGTCTGAACTAGCGGCGCTGCCGGTCCTTCTCATCCTGCTCGCTCTGAGTAGGACTTTTACGGTTGGGGTCTACGTTCCCGTGTTGTTGTCCGGATTGACCTGACTGGTCAAACTGGCCACCGCTCTTTTGGCCCTGTCCCGGCTGACCGCTCTGTTGGCTTCCCTGGCCGTACTGGCCGCTCTGTTGCTGATTCTTTCCCTTATCGTCTGCCATGCTGTCCTCCATTTTGCAGAACGCGTGTCGCGCGCTGCAGGATCAATTCGCATGCGTCTAACTGATAACTTAGTTGCAATGAGCCGGGGTTAAGGTTGGGGAAAATCTTAGGCCGATTAAACCCAACGTTTTCATTATGTTCTGTTACGCTTCACGGCCAAGACTTCGCATTTCTCGATAACGGGAGCCTTCGCCAGCAAGGTTGCCGCATTAGCCATCAGACCAGCCGCGATGCGACCATTTAAATGAGCTTGCCTTCCAGCCTCATCTTTAAAAACATCGAAGATACCAAAAGTGGAGGGTCCCATCTTGATTGCAAACCATTCCAGAGTCTCTGGTTCCTCTTCGACCATGGAAAGCGCGCTCTTAAGGAAATTCTCCACTTCCTCTTCTTTACCGGCTTTGGCTTCCACCCGAGCCAGCAGCGCCAGTCTCACCTCTGCCATGTTTTCTCTCCTTGTAAATTTCAAATGGTTCCGATCTCGCAGGTTAGGATGTATTCCAACGCACTTTCGTTTTCGCTAATCCGAGAGGGTGAGAACGGGCCTGAAGGCGGTGCCGCCACATCACTCCCTTCGAAAACACTCAATATCACCCAAAATCAGGCGTGTTTTCACACTGCCGTAACAAATCTTCCATATATTGTCTTACTCGACGACCAAAACTTGAGGCCTTTCATATGGCTACAGCCACAGCACCACCCAGCGTACTCGACCAAAAACTCTCGCGATCACCGGGCAAACTCGGCATGCTGGTCTTCGGCATCGTGCTCGTCATTGGAGTCGCCTACGCGGGCTCCAGCCTGCTGCACGACCTGTCCTACGTGCATAACCAATCAATTCTGCCGTTCGTACTCCTCGGGATTGCCCTATTGGTGGCGCTGGGATTCGAGTTCGTTAACGGATTTCACGACACGGCCAACGCCGTAGCCACTGTAATCTACACTCACTCCCTGGAGCCGCACATCGCCGTCGTTTGGTCGGGCTTCTGGAACTTCCTGGGCGTACTCGCTTCGAGTGGATTGGTGGCGTTCGCGATCGTCTCACTGTTGCCCGTTGAACTGATTCTGCAAGTGGGCAGCAAAGCCGGGTTCGCAATGGTCTTTGCGCTGCTGGTTGCCGCGATCATCTGGAATCTGGGTACCTGGTGGCTCGGTCTTCCCGCCTCCAGTTCGCATACGCTGATCGGCTCCGTCATCGGCGTTGGTATCGCGAATCAACTTATGAACGGCCGTAGCGGGACCAGCGGTGTAGATTGGGGTCAGGCCGCCAACATCGGCAAATCGCTTCTCCTCTCTCCTATTGTCGGCTTCCTGGGCGCCGGCCTGCTCTTGCTCCTTGCCAAGGGTCTGATCAAAGATCCCAAGCTTTACACTGCGCCTGAAGGCGCTGCACCTCCGCCGTTCTACATCCGTTGTCTGCTGATCCTGACCTGCACCGGCGTGAGTTTTTTCCACGGCTCCAATGACGGGCAGAAGGGCATGGGCCTCATCATGCTCATTCTTATTGGTACCGTGCCCACCGCTTACGCCCTGAACCACGCCATCACCTATCAGGATTCGCAGGACTTCATCGCGGTGTCGCAACAAGCTGCGAATGTCCTCAGTAACTATGTCAGCCCGAATGCCGCCGTCGGCGATGCGCATGACGACGTCACGCAATACATTCGCGACAAGGAATTCACACCCAACACCATGCTCGCCCTGCGCACTCTGGTCAGCGACATCGGCAACGAAACCGCTCTCTACAAAGAGATGAAGAACATCCCCAACGACCAGGTCCGCAACTTCCGCAATGACATGTATCTGTGTAGCGAAGCCATCCGCCTGATGCAGAAGAGCCACCAACCCGACTTTCACCGCCTCCGATAACGTGATCCTGGCTAATTACAAGAAGCATATTGACCATTCGACCCGCTTTATCCCGCTTTGGGTAAAGGTCGCAGTAGCCATGGCGCTCGGCCTTGGGACCATGGTCGGATGGAAACGAATCGTGATTACGGTTGGCGAAAAAATTGGAAAGAGCCACCTTACTTACGCGCAGGGTGCGGTCGCCGAAATCACGGCCATGGCCACCATCGGCGCTGCCGACGGATTCGGCCTTCCCGTCAGCACCACCCACGTCCTTTCCTCTGGCATAGCCGGCACTATGGCGGCCAACCACTCCGGCATACAGTGGTCTACTGTCCGCAACCTTGCCATGGCGTGGGTTCTTACGCTGCCAGTGGCAATGTGCCTGTCAGGATCGTTGTTCTGGTTGTTCCGGAAGACGTTCTGAGGAACTTATCTGTCCGAGATCAGAATCGGCCCTGTCGTCTGCCTTGTATCTAGACGCGGCAAAACAATTTGCCGCATGCCTGCTTTGAGCTTGGAATCGAACTTAGGGCTAGGAATTCAGCGCGGCTTAACGCATTTGGTGATCATATCGTTCGACGTCGCGACTTCCGCAAGAACTCCCTGGGGCGTGACACCTGTTGCTGTGCCCTCTGCCCCGGTACAGCCGGACAGTGACGTTAACGTCCAAGGCGTGGTTACTTTCTGAAAAAATAAATAGGATTGCGCGGCAGATGGGTTGAGTCCGTTATTGCAATCCCATGCCGCAATGCTGGTTTGCGGAAAGCTCAGCGTTGCGCCCGCCTGAACGATGCTCTGTATGGATTGTTTTTGCAATTCCGCGGCCGTTGATCCGCCCTTGGGCAGGCATGCGGCTCCCGTCCATGTGCCCACGGAGGGCCATTCGTTGTTGTATTGCGGTTTGTCTACAAAAGGCGATCCGTTTGTAGGCTTCACCGTAACTGGGGGCGAATAGGGCACTCTGCACCCCTGCACGATGTCGGAAAATACCGGTCCAACGGTCAGTTCCACGTTGTTCAGTTCTCGGCCCAGGCCATACCAGGCCAAGCCGTAGGCAATGGCGCCGGAGCCGGCGGAAACGCCTTGGGCGCAATAGGCTCCAGTCGTCTGCGTGTGGAAATAATCAAGCAACGTTGCAGGCCGGCAGGCGGACGCCAAAAGATCGCCACCGTCCTCCCAGTCGGATACAAACGTGATCTGCGTCAGCGCCAAGCCTGCGTTGTTATATTTTTTTGCGAGATCGGCTCCGCCCGGCTGAGTGGCTCCGTTTCCGAAGATGTAGACAATCCTGCCCGGACCCGCGCCCGTCGTACCCCACGTGACTTCGATATCGAGCGTCTTCGGGCATGAAACCGTGGCGGCATAACAGGTGGCGCCTTTTGCGATGCCGGAAGGGCAAGTTGCGTGCGTAACGTTTGAGACAGACCCCAGCGGCAATTGCGCCAATGCGCTAATACCAAGAAAAACCCAGGCGATAACGATTCGCATTCTGATCCTCCGCGCAGCGCTCATCGCTGAACAACCAATTATCCCGGTTTCTGGGCAGATAGTTGTCACGTAGAGTCCACAGCTTCTATGGCTCAGGGCGGCCCGAAACCATTTCGCGGCCGCGGCCCATTTGTTAGGGCAGGGTCGAGCGAGTGTCGGGGCGCCCATACCCACTAGGCCGTGCCCTCTCGATTACCCACGTCTACTCCTCTTCCCCGCTAGAATAGATTTTTTAGCAAGGGTTCAGAATCATGGATAAGCTAGTCATCCGCGGCGGCGAGCCGCTGCTCGGAACGGTGCGCGTTAGCGGCGCGAAAAATGCCGCACTTCCCTGCATGGCCGCTGCCCTGCTCACCGACGAACCCGTCATTCTCGAAAACATACCGCAGGTGCGGGACATTCAAACTACGCGCAACCTGCTCGCCGCGATGGGGGCCGAGGTGGAACTCGGTTATGGACGGGCGCAGCACCGCACCAGCATTCACTGCAAGAATCTCGCCAGCCCCGAAGCTTCATACGAGTTAGTGAAAACCATGCGGGCTTCTACGCTCGTGCTAGGACCGCTGGTCGCCCGCTGCGGCCGGGCCCGTGTCTCACTGCCCGGAGGATGCGCCATTGGAAGTCGCCCCATTGACATGCACATCAAGGGCCTGGAACAGCTCGGCGCAAAGATCACGCAAGACCACGGTTACATCGAAGCTACTGCCGATCGCCTTAAGGGCACAGAGATTGTTTTCGATAAGATCACCGTCACTGGAACCGAAGATCTGCTCATGGCCGCCGCGCTCGCCGAAGGTGAGTCCATTCTGAAGAACTGCGCGCGTGAGCCTGAAGTTGCCGACTTAGCCTCCTTGCTGAATAAGATGGGAGCGAAGATAGAAGGCGCGGGCACGCATACTATCTACGTGAAAGGCGTGAGCAGGCTCAAGGGAGCGAAGCACCGCATCATTCCGGATCGAATCGAAGCAGCTACATTCCTGATCGCCGGAGCCATGACAGGAGGAGATCTGAATATTACCGGATGCGATCCCGCTCACCTTGATGCGGTGATCAGCAAACTGCATGAGGTCGGCGTGAAAACCAAGTCCACGGCGGATTGCGTCCGGGTCATGGGCGATAATCCGTTCACCGCTTCCGACATGACGACCGAGGAATTTCCCGGATTTCCCACCGACTGCCAGGCGCAATTCATGGCGCTGGCCACACAAGCCGAAGGCGCTTCCGTGATCACCGAAAATATTTTCGAGAATCGCTTCATGCACGCGCAGGAACTAGTCCGCATGGGTGCGAACATCAAGATCGAAGGCCGCCGCGCCGTGGTTCGCGGAAAAACTCCGCTCAGTGCTGCCGCCGTGCTGGCAAGCGATCTACGAGCCTCGGCGTCCCTGGTTCTGGCCGCTCTCGTCGCGGACGGAGAAACGATCATCGACCGCGTGTATCACATCGATCGGGGTTACGAACACATTGAAGAAAAGCTTCGAGCGGTAGGAGCCCAGATTCGCCGAATCGGCGAAATGTTCCCCAAGAAAGCTGCCCCGGCCAGAGCGTAGACGGCCCCTAGGGTTAGTACTCCGCCAATTCTTTCATGGCCCGGAACAGGTCATTGGCCTGCGGCAGGATTGCATCTTCGAGAATTGGCTGGTAAGCCACAAATGTATCGGCCGCCGCAACGCGGCGCACGGGTGCATCGAGATGATCGAAGAGCTGGTCGGCAATGCGCGCGGCGATTTCTGCGCCGTAGCCCCAACTCAAGGTGTCTTCGTAAGCCACCAGCACGCGGTTGGTTTTTGCAACCGAAGCGGCAATCGTGTCCCAATCAAAGGGATTCAAGCTGCGCAAGTCGATTAATTCGACCTTCACACCGTGCTCGCGTTCAATTTTCTGCGCCGCCTGCAGCGCCCGCGGCACTACTGCACCGTAAGTAATCACGGTCAAATCCGTCCCTGGATTCACGATCTTCGCTTTGCCGAACGGAATCATGTAATCCGGTCCGGGATACGCCGCTCGGCCGAACGTTTCGCGGTAAAGCCGCTTGTGCTCGAGAAAGAGCACCGGGTCGTCGCAACGAATCGCGGTGCGCAGCAATCCCGCCGCATCGAGCGCATTCGAGGGGAAAACAACTCGCAGCCCCGGAATATGCGTAAATGCACTCTCTCCGCACTGCGAGTGATAGATAGCGCCGCCCGTCAGATAACCACCGATGGCCACACGAATCACGACCGGGCAAGAGAAGGCATTGTTCGAACGCCAGCGGATCACGGCCAGTTCGTCGCGAATCTGCATCATCGCCGGCCAGATGTAATCGAAGAATTGAATCTCGACCACAGGCTTCAATCCACGTGTGGCCATGCCGGTCGCGCGACCGACGATAGCAGCCTCAGCCAGGGGCGAATTAAAAACACGATCGTTGCCGAACTCGCACTGCAGGCCAAAAGTGAGTTTGAAGACTCCACCTTTTCCTTTGACGAGCTTGCGTTTCAGATATTCTTCGCGGCTGCAATCGGCCACGTCTTCCCCGAAAATCACGATCCGTTCATCGCGCTTCATCTCATCGCGCAAGGTTCCGGTGATCAGATCGGCCATGGTCTTGGCTGCTGGCTTTTTTCCATCCGAAGAATCCGCTCCGACCGCTGGTTCCGTGTCAAATGCCGGGGATTCTGGATCTACATCGGGCGAATAGACGAACTGCTTCACAGTCTCCGGCGCCGGCGGCAAAGCCTCGAGTGCTTGATCCACCGCGAGTTGGAGCTCTTCTTCAACCTTCTTTTCCAGCTCGTTGATGCCTTTTTCGTCGAGAATCCCTTCCCGTAGCAAGAACATTTGTGTGCGCGAAACCGGATCCCGTGCCGCATCACGCTCCCGCTCCGCATCGGGACGGTACAGCCGTTCATCATCTGATAGAGAATGCGAATAGGGACGAATGACGTGCGCGTGTATAAAAGCCGGTCCATGTCCGTCGCGGCAATATTGCGCTGCGCGCTGAAATGCGCCGTAACTGGCCACTGGATCCGTGCCGTCAATTTCCTCGAAATGAAAATTGGGAAAGCCCGAAACCAGGCGCGAAATGCTGCCTCCTGCGGTCTGCACTTCCACGGGCACAGAGATCGCGTAGCCGTTATCCTGCACGCAAAAAATAACCGGCAACTTGCTGAGCGCCGCTGCGTTCATCGCCTCCCAAAACTCGCCTTCGCTCGTCGTCCCATCACCCAGGGATACATAGGAGATTTCGTCGCCATGGAAAGAGACCTGCTTGAAGTGACGATAATCTGGGCGACCTTCAGCGTTCGCGCCGGGAATCTTGGCGGCTTCCGGGTGGGTTGTAAAATAGCGTCCCGCCTCCGCGCACCCCACCGCCTGCAGGATTTGCGATCCCGTGGGGGAGGATTGGGTCACCACGTTGAGATCCCGGAAGCCCCAATGCGAAGGCATCTGGCGCCCGCCGGAACTTGGGTCGTCCGCCGCTCCAACGGCTTGCAGAAACATGTCGAGAGGCCGCGCACCCAGGGCGAGACAGAGCGCTCGATCGCGGTAGTAAGGATAAAACCAGTCGTACGCCGGTTTGAGAGCCATTCCGGCAGCCACCCCAATACCTTCATGCCCGGCTCCGGACATCTGGAAAAAAATCTTCTGCTGCCGCTTCAGCATGATCTCCCGGTCATCAATTCGCCGGGAGGTGTACATCACGCGGTACATCTGCACGAGTTGGTCCCGCGTAAGTCCCTCATAATTCCGAGACTTTCGAGTGCCCGCGAGGGACAGCTTTGGGTCGGTTTTAGTTGTCGCCATCCAATTTCCTGAGGACCAATCTATTAGATTGTCCGCTCACAAATAAGGTGCGGAGTGCTACCGGGCAGGTTGCATTGTAAATGGGAATGAGGGATTGGAAAACATGCAAGTTCTTCCGAACTTTAGTCACCTGCACCGTTGGGAGTGGAGGCCCACACTTTGGTCAAACTGTGGTCCAGGTCGTCAATTAAATCCTGCGTCTCCTCCAACCCGATATTCAAACGCGCGATGCGGTGCCCATAATCCGGGCGGCCCTTGGATCTTCCGAAGTCATACGCTACAGCAAGGCTGGTCACGCCTCCCCAGCTGTAGCCGATCTTGAAGAGTTCCAGCGCATCCACAAATTGAAGAACCTCAGCTTTACTGGCTGCCGGCTTGAAGACGATCGAGAAAACGCCGGCGGAACCGGTAAAATCCCGCTTCCAAATCTCATGGCCTGGTGAGCCTTCCAGCGCCGGATGCAATACGCGCTCCACCTCTGGCCGCTCCGCCAACCATCGTGCAACCTGCAAGGCCGAAGCCTCAATGTGCTTCAGGCGCACCGCCATCGTCCGCATGCCGCGTAAAGCCAGACTGCAATCGTCCGGCGAAGCCGCCGCGCCCAGAAGTTGCTGCGTCACCCCCAGTTGCTGGTAGAGCTGGGGATCCTTCACCGTGACCGAGCCCATCAACAAATCGCTGTGCCCACCCACATACTTCGTCAGCGCCTGCATCGTGATGTCGACGCCGCGCGCGAATGCATCAAAAAACACCCCTGCGGACCACGTGTTGTCCAGCACCACCAGCACACCGCGCGCATGAGCCGCCTCCGCAATCGCCGGCACATCCTGCACCTCCATCGTGATGGACCCTGGATTCTCGCACCACACCAGACGCGTATTCTCTCGCAACAAATCTTTTATCCCGCCACCAACATCCGGCGGGTAGAAATCCACATCCACGCCGAATCGCCGCAGAACATTGCGCGCCAGTTGCCGGTTGGGGGTGTAAACGTTCTCCGGAATCAGCATGTGATCCCCACTCTTCAAAAACGCCAGGTTGATCAGCGAAATCGCGCCCTGCCCTCCCGGTGTGATGATCGTGCGATATCCCTTCTCCAGCTCACATATTTTCCCCGCCAGTTCCAGCGTAGTGGGCGTGCCGTAGAGCCCATATGTATAGCCCAGTTCATACTGATCCCATCCGTCCTCAACCGAAGCCGCATTCGGAAACAACGTCGTCGAACCCCGATACACTGGGCTCGCCAGCGACCGGTAACCCTCGGGTACCTTCACCTCGGAATGAATTAAACGAGTCTTCCAGCTCTTCGCCATGGCGGAATTATACGAAGGGAGAGAAAGCGCTGCCGAGTGAAATAGACTTAAAGAGTAGCGCGAGTAAGTGAACGCATGACGCCGTCAATAACAAACGGTTCGCCCTGGAAATTCCGAAAGTTTACAACCGGGTCTAATCGTTTATCCTAGAAGTGCTAATGATTCAAATTTTCCGCGCGTTCGATCCCCGTTCAATCAAACTGGTAATCTTCGATCTCGACGGCACTCTGATCGATTCGCGCCTGGATTTAGTTCACTCGGTGAATGCCGCCCTCCGTCATATCCGTCGACCAGAGTTACCCGACGAGGTTATTGCCAGCTACGTTGGCGATGGGGCGCCCATTCTGATTCAACGCGCTCTGGGCTCTGATGCAGGCAATCAGGAGATGGCTAAACAAGGACTGCAATTTTTCCTATCCTACTATCGCGAGCACAAACTCGATCACACCACGGTATATGAAGGCGTGCACGACGCGCTAAGAGCTATTCAGAACCCTGTCCGGAATGATTCGAATGGCAGGACGAACGGAGAGAATATTCGGCGTCGCATGGCGGTCTTGACGAACAAGCCGGTCGTTCCCTCTCGCGCCATTGTGGAAGCGCTGGGCTTAGGCCCGTTTTTCACGCAAATATATGGCGGTAACAGCTTCGCGAGCAAAAAACCCGATCCTGAAGGCGCTCGCAAGTTGCTGGAAGAGTACGGCGTAGCTCCGGAAGAGACCGCGATCGTCGGCGATTCTCATGTCGATGTGGAAACCGCACGCAACGCTGGACTCTGGAGCGTGGGCGTCAGTTACGGCTTTGCCCCACACACCCTGCAATCGACTCCGCCCGACATTCTGGTTGACGCACCGCACGAACTGGCGCAGGTCTTCGGGTAACCGACGGGCGCCGATTTGCCGCATCTTCAGCTACCCAGCCTCGTGTAAACTCGGTGCGTCAATGAACCAACCCACAGGCTTCACCGCTTCCGAACTCCGCAAACTGCGCAGCATGAAGAATCCCTACGGCATCCAGAAGTTCCTCGACGATGCCCCTTACCATCTTGCCGACACCGCATGGTCACCACGCCGCGTGTTGGCCGAGAGAACAGCTCATTGCCTGGAAGGCGCGATCTTCGCGGCGGCTGCCTTGCGCGCCAATGGATATCCTCCACTGCTCCTTGACTTCGAAGCCGATCATGACACGGATCACGTAATTGCTATCTTCCGAGAAAAAGGATGTTGGGGAGCCATAGCCAAGTCGAACTATAGTGGATGCAGGTGGCGTGAGCCGATCCATCGCACGCTGCGGGAACTCGCTCTCACTTACTTTAATACTTACTTCAACCTGCGGAGGGAGCGCACTCTGCGCCGCTTTTCTGTCCCGGTAAATTTAAAACGCTTTGACCGTCAGGATTGGATGACTACGGATAAGCCTGTGTGGTTTATCGTCTACCACCTCTTCGAGATTAAGCATTATCCGCTTATCACGACGGAGATGGCCAATCGGCTGCATCGGGTCGACGAACGCCTGTTTCAAGCGGAATGTTTAGGCAAGGCGCTGAAGCGCAGGGACTGAAAGCAAAAGGGACGACTCGCAAGGCGAGTCGTCCCTTATCGCGAGCCAAACCGGCTACTCGGGCACAATCATCCCGAATGTGCCCGCCAGGTTGTTATCCGGACCTGCCGTGAAATATAGATGGTTCGTGGCGCCATTTTTAGAAGTCCCTCCACCAAATTCAATCCCCCAGAGTTGGTCGATGTGGATCGGTTTGTTGTTTGTGTCCTTCAGCGTGCCTACAAGTTGACCGGTCACGCTGTTGAATGCATTGATGGTGCCTGAATTGGTGTTGTTCGAAATCAGCAGAGTATTGCTAAGTGTTCCGAAGTTCCTGGGAGCCACTGCAAAGCCCCAAGGCTGGTTCAGAGGTGAACCTTGCGCCAGGCGCTTCAGGAATACACCACTTTCGCTGTAAATATCAATATATCCGCCGGTGCCGCCCGACGTGCTGGCGAAGGAGACGTAGAGGAGACCTCCGAAGTCCTGGATTCCGAACGGGGCGAATCCCGCCGGAACCGTAGAGTCAGTGAATGACGTAACGAGCTTGAAGGTACCGTCAAACACGTCCACCTTGTTATTTGCAATATCGGCTGCGAAGAGAAAGTTACCGGACGCGTTACTGGTGATCGCCAGCCCTGTATAGACCGCGCCCGGCGTGGTCACCGCGACGATCGAAGCATTGGGATTAGACTGCGGCGCCCAGCCGCTGATCGTTCCGTCGAGCGTTGCGAATAGAAAAATCGATGCCCATCCTTGCACCTGAAATTCCTGCGATCCGTTGAAGACAATTCCGGTCGGCGTCCCGGGGCCGTCGCCACCCGCTGTGGGGACCGTCACCTGCAAACCTTGCTTGATCCCGTTACCGTCGTAAAGTGTGGACCATCCGGAACCGTTGTCGCTGATCCAGAACGGTCCGCCCGGTCCATACACTAATCCCCATGCGTTTACCAAAAGCGGATCGGTATGCTTTGCCATCCCGACTTGATTTGAAACCAGATTGGTAAGTTGATATTGTGCCGCTGCGGTGCCCGAAATAATCATCAGCATCGCCGCAGTCAAAAGAGTTAGCGCTAAGCCGCGAGCAGACAAGCGCGGCGTGGTCGTGTGAGTCATGGTCAATCTCCTAACACTGAAATGGAGGTCCGCGCAGGTTCCGAATCGCGAGTTTGCCTGCGACGCAAGGTAAGGTTAGGACCGCCACACCTTGACCGCGTCACGGCCGGGTAATTAATTTGTACAATTCTTGTCTCCAAGGACTGCGGCGGCCCCGACCCAAGCTACGTGAGATAAAATGTTTGAGTGGGCCTTCGATTTCTCCTCTTTCTGCTCGTGTTTTCCACTTCGCTGTTCACGATTGCGCAGCAGGATCAATCTTTGTCTACGGCAACTGCAGCTGAAAACACGGACAAAAAAGCTTCGACGCCTGCTTCCCTGCTCAATCTGAAGCCTGACGCTCACGGCGCGCTTTCGCAAGAACAAATGCAGCAATTATTTCGCGTAGTCGCTGACAAGGATCTGGAAAACGATAAGCGCCTGCGCGACTACACCTATATCGAGCATGAAGTTGAAAGCCGGCTCGATGGCAATGGGCAGGTGAAGTCAACTGAGACCAGGACCTACGACATATTGGAAATCTACGGCGAGCAGGTGCAGCGGCTGACTGAGAAGGACAATAAGCCATTATCTGAAAAAGAAGCGGCCAAGGAAGAGGAAAAAATCCAGAAGCTCATCGACAAGCGCAAGAACGAGTCCGAAAATGACCGGGAAAAACGTGCAAAAAAGGAAGAGAAAGATCGTGAAGAGGGTCGTCAGTTTGTGCGCGACGTGGCCGATGCTTACAACTTTACGCTGGTAGGCACCGAACTTGTCGGCGGCCGCGAAGCTTGGGTGATCGATGGCGATCCCCGTCCAGATTTCGTGCCCCACAAAAAGGAGTGGAAGTTTTTATCCAAGTTCCGCGGACGAGTGTGGGTCGACAAAAACGATCTTCAACTCGCAAAAATGGATGTGGAGTGTCTGGATACGATTTCCTGGGGACTTTTCCTGGCTCGCTTCCACAAAGGCTCCCGCTTCATGCTGGAACAAACGCGCGTCAATGATGAAGTCTGGCTGCCCCGGCAGTTGAACGTTAAAGTTGACGCCCGTGTCGCCCTGCTCAAGAATTTTGATGTGGATATCGAGCAAAGTTTCCGCGACTACAAGAAATTCCGCGCCTCCACTCGCATCCTGGCCATCGAAGATCTGCAGAAAAAATAAGGAGTCGGAAGCCCGCGGCCGTTCAGTTCTGCCGTCTGGCCTGCGTTTATAATAGAGGGATCCCCATACGGCGAAATCGCCTTCTGGTGGATGCTTTTCCCATGGATTTCAAACTCATTTCCGATTACAAACCGCAAGGCGATCAGGGGCGCGCGATCGAGTCTCTGTTGCGTGGCATTTACGATCGCGAGCAGCATCAGGTTCTTCTCGGCGTCACCGGCTCGGGCAAGACCTACACCATGGCCAAGGTGATCGAGGCGGTAAACCGTCCCGCGCTAGTGATGGCTCATAACAAGACGCTGGCGGCACAGCTTTATCATGAGTTCAAGAATTTTTTTCCGCACAATGCTGTTGAATACTTTGTTTCCTATTACGACTACTACCAGCCGGAGGCCTACGTACCCGCAGCCGACCTGTTTATCGAGAAAGAAGCGACCATCAACGACGAACTCGACAAGCTGCGACTCTCGGCGACTCGATCTTTATTCGAACGTCGCGACGCGCTGATCGTGGCTTCTGTGAGCTGCATCTACGGCCTAGGATCGCCCGAGGCCTACTACGGCATGATGTTGTTTCTGGAAAAAGGACAGAAGATTTCGCGCGACGACATCACGCACAAACTGGTCGACATCCTATACGAGCGAACCAACGGCGAGTTTCGCCGAGGAACATTCCGCGTGCGCGGTGACGTCATCGAGGTCTTCCCCACCTACGACGACATGGCCTATCGCATCGAGTTGTGGGGAGATCAGGTGGAATCTCTGGCGCAGATCGACCCGCTCTTCGGCACGGTAAAGCAAAAGTACGCTCGCCTTCCGATCTATCCCAAAACGCACTACGTGATGAAGGATGAGACTCGTGTCACCGCGGTGGAGTCGATCAAGAAAGAACTGGCATGGTGGGAAGTGGAACTGGAAAAACAGGGTCGGGCCGTGGAAGCGCAGCGCATCCACCAGCGCGTAAAGTTCGATCTGGAAATGATTAAGGTGATGGGCTACTGCCACGGCATCGAGAATTATTCTCGCCACTTCACCGGAAGGATGCCGGGCGAGCCTCCGCCAACCTTGCTGGATTATTTCCCTCGCGACTATCTGATGTTTGTCGACGAATCTCACCAGACCATGCCGCAACTGCGCGGTATGTATGCCGGTGACCGCTCGCGAAAGGAAACGCTAGTGGAATACGGCTTCCGACTGCCATCCGCTCTCGATAACCGTCCGCTCACCTTCGAGGAGTTCGAGCATCGCACCAATCAAATGGTTTACGTGTCGGCTACCCCGGGGCCGTACGAGTTGACGAAATCGGCAGGCGTCGTAGTCGAGCAAATTATTCGGCCCACAGGACTGATCGATCCTGAGGTCGAAGTTCGGCCGGTCAAAGGACAGATCGATGATCTTCTGCACGAGATTCGGGCGCGGGTGGAAAAAGGCGAGCGCGTCTTGGTGACTACGCTCACCAAGCGCATGGCCGAAGATCTTGCCGAATACTACGCGGAGGTTGGAGTGAAGTGCCGCTACATGCACTCCGAGATCGAAACTTTGGAACGCGTGAAAATTCTTCGCGATCTGCGTAAAGGGGAATTCGACGTATTGATTGGAATCAATCTTCTGCGCGAAGGCTTGGACCTGCCGGAAGTTTCTCTGGTGGCGATTCTCGACGCCGACAAAGAAGGTTTCCTTCGTTCTTGGGGATCTCTCATTCAGACCATTGGCCGTTGTGCCCGCCATTTGAGTGGGCGAGCCATCCTATATGCCGACCGTATGACCGACTCCATGAAGCGGGCGATCGACGAAACCCTTCGTCGGCGCGAGATTCAGACCGCCTACAACCTGGAAAACGGAATCACCCCGGAATCGATTGTGCGTCCGCTAGACATGACGCTGGCCGGAATCGTTGCTGCCGACTATACCGACCTCACTGGCGGCGAAGCCGAGGGTATGCCGGAGTTTAGATCGCAAGAAGAACTGGATGCCTATATCGTCAAACTGGAAAGCGATATGCGAGAGGCTGCGAAGAAGTTTGATTTCGAAAAAGCAGCGAAGCTGCGGGACACGATCAAGGAGTTGAGGACGAAGGAGTTTTTGTTCGCGTAGCGGAGAACAAGAGGGTCTGGAAATACGAATCTCGCACGCACCGACCTCGCTCTTGTTGGCTTATCGTCCGTAGGCCGCGCTCGCCGCCAGCGGCTTGCGATGGAAGGTATAACCGTCAAAAGTCTCCGAGCGGAAGTTCAGGTTGGGCGCGGAGAGCTTTTCCGTTTGGCTCAAGAAAAGGTAGCCGCCGGGCTCCAGATAAAGGTGCAGTCGTTCCAAAACGGCCAGGCGCTGGGCGCGGGAGAAGTGCGGCAACACGTCCATGCAAAAAATGCAATCGAATCGCCCGATATAGCCAGGACGCGCCAGATTCATGCAATTAAAGGTGACCAGGCTGCGAAGCCGTGGTTTCACTAGCAGGTGTGCCGCGATTGGTTGGCTCTGCGTTTGATCTTCGTCCGTTTCGCTTCCCTTCAAAGGCGTCCCGACCGCGGCGGGCCCTATCTTGGAAAAGTAATTGCGAATCGTGGCCGGGGGTAGTCCGTCCAACAAAGAGTGGCTGTATACTCCGCGATCGGCGATTTCAATATTGGACGGGAGCAGATCGCTTCCAACGACGTGAATCGAGCACCCCGTATTCAGCTTGGGCTGCCCGCCCGAGCAGGCCACGCTTTCAGCGGAACTTCCGTTGCGCACTCCCGTTTTCCCTGATCCGTTACCGTTACTTCCCCCGTTGGCAGGGCTCACCGTATCGCAAATCGCCATGGCGATCGAATATGTTTCTTCGCCGGTGCCGCATCCCGCGCTCCACATTCTTATCGGCCCAGAATTGTCTGCTGTTCTTCGACTAGAGAGCTGCGGCAAGACCTGCCGTGTCAGCGCATTCAGTGCTCCCGAATGCCGGAAAAATCCGGTGTTGGTATTGATCAATCCATCCAGCAATGACGGCAGCAACAGCGGATCCTGCTCCGGCGAACGCAATCGCTCGAGAAGGGTGGTCGAGGAATTTAGCTCTTGCGCCTGAACGAAATCGGCGACCCGTACCGCCAGCGCGCTGTTGGGACGATCGAGCACCACGCCGGTCTGGCGCTCGACCAGCAAGCGCAACTCGGAAATCTCGTGCTCCAAAATCGTACTGGTGGCAATAAGCTTGTGCATAGCGCTTTTCCCCGAACGCAGCGAGGGTGCTTGCACACCCATACTTTTCCAGTCAGCCTGTGATCCGGTAACGATAAAGTTCCCCTTCTTCGAGTCCAATTATCAAGCTCTGCCTTCGGCAGCCGAACTTTCCTAAACGCCCGCAGCGGCGGCGTGGCTCTTCCACGAATCCCGCTCGACCTGCTGCGCGACGACGTTCATTTCTTTTTCGAGCGACGAGAAACGCTGCATTACCTCGTGGATCCGCAGCGTCATATTGCGGATCGTCTCAATCTGCCCGCGAGTCTGGGATGACAAGCTTCCCGGTTCGACCAGCAACAAATCCGAATTACCCAGCAGCGAGGTCAGTGCATTGTTCAAGCCGTGGCGCATCTCTAACATGTAGCGTCCCAGCATTGCCTGACGTTCCAGAGTCACGCAATTTTGCTCGGCAGCGCGGGCTCGCTCCTCGGCCGCAGCGCGACGCACCGCTTCCGCTCCAGCCAGGATCAACATCTCCAGCCAATTCTGGTCAAGCCGCAGCACAGTTGTCCGTGGCCAGCGCTCTCTCACGAGTTGCGCCGTGGCCGCATCCGGGCACACACAAAATAATGGCTGTGACGTGGAGTGCAAGGGCTCGAGTATGAGCGAAAGCAATTCCCGTCGGAGCGGCCCCACGATCGCCACCTGAAAATTATCTACACTGCGGGGCCACAAGTCTCCACTGAGGACCGTGAAAGCCGGCACGCTGCGCTCCGATTGCCAGCGCCCAACAATCGTTCGCGAGAACTCTACCTCGTCGGAAATTACCAGCACAGTCGGATGGTTCACTTACTCGATTCCTTTGCAAAGTCAGTAACGCGGTCGTGACAATCAACTCTCACGCTTATTTTTTCTTTCCCGACGGAGCATTTTCATCCGGATTCCACTCGGGCGCGACCGAAATTTCGAATTCCGGAGCTTCATCCTTTGCCACCGTAAAGTTATTCTGCACTCGCGCTTCTTTCCCGCTCTTCACCGATGGTGAAGCTCCTGCCGCAGCTGCCGCAGCCGCCAGCGTCGCAGGCTTTGCTGGTGCAATCTTGGGATCCGCGGTTTTTGAAGGAGCCGCTTTCGCTGCCGCCGTCTTCTCTGCGGCCTTTTCGGCGGCATCACCTTCCGCACCCCGCCCCAATGCAGCATCCACCGAGGCTCGTAGATCGACGAGCATGCGCAAGGGCTGACCGGAAGAATATTCCGCCTGGAACATCACCTTCCAGGACTGGCAAATCATGCGAAGCCGCACAATCGGCTCCTGCGCCGAAAACTGTGCGCGACGGCAATCAATGGTCTCCACGCCCTGTTCTTCCAATTCCGTGAGCCCATCTAGAATGTTGTTCAGGTCGGTGAGCATCAGCCGAAAGAACACGCGCCGCATCAAATATCCAAAGCGTGTAAACGCAACCAAAGCGATCGGGAGATAAAACAATTCGCCCGCCTGCGCTTTGGCCTTGCGCCCCTGCTCCAGCACACCGCCGTGCAGCAATTCGTCCAGAGAGTGGCAGCGTCGTGCCGCCTCCAGGACGCGGTCCAGTGCATTCAACCAGACCGGGGCCTTCAGCTCTACGTTCCCCAATACGCATTCCAATCCCTGCGCCACACAAGCTAAGTCCGCCCAATTGTCGTCGAGTTCAGTCGGTGCCCCCTGGCTGAAGTACTGCACCAGCAAAAAATCAATTTTGTCGCGCGACGAGTCCGTCCGCGTGGTTTTCGCGAGGAAGTGCTTCAGCAGTGCAACTAGTCCATCGCGATCGACCAGCGCACTGGTCTGCAGAAACTGCCTGAGTTGGTGCACTTGTATGCGCTCGTCCATGTCATGCAGCCATTGTTGCGCTTGCTGCACCGTCTCTTCGTCAGGTGAATCGAGAGGCTCATCAAGCGCGGCGAAAGCTGGCGCATCAATCACAAATTCCCGGGCCAGTTCGACATAAATGGGATGGAGACGCCGCGCACTCGACCAGAGCGCCGGAAAATCTGGAGCCGGAGATGCCGGCTGCGTTGTTGGTGTCATGATTTCACAATCCAGTTCGGGACCGCCTTTAAGAACCGGGCCGCTACAACTGTGGTCCCGGGATGATATTGCACCGCCACGACAGAAGCTTCCGTATCGAGCGAGCCATCCGAGTTGCGCAGCCTTAATACGTCGGCGAATTCCAGCGGCGTTTTGCAGGCAAACAGAACTTCACGGGCCGTGCCAAATTCAATCACCGTGCTCTCACTCATTTCCAGCGACCCCGCAGGCTCGGCATCGTCCGCAGCTCGATGGCTCCGTGCAATTTCCACCGGTATGCGTACGGGCGTCGCTTCAGGAAAAAAACGAGCCAGTTCGGCGACCGAGCTCGCTTCCTGCGTACGTCCTCGCGCTGTTCCTAGATGCCCCAAAGCCTTTATTCCCCATTTCGGACGTTCGCTGCAACTTTGGCCGTGACTGCTGTCCTCAGTTGTCGACTAACAAGCTGTTTCGAAAGTGCGGTTGGGCTCCCCCTCTTCCCGGTTAGGAAGAGCTTTGGGGAGCCAGAACACGCGGTTATGCTAGATTGAATAGCACGGTCGGGTCCATCGAAGCGCACGGAAGGTCTAGACCCTAGGAACCATCATTATCAAGGGGTTAGCGGAGATACGGGAAAGATTGGAAGCCCAAAACCAAGCTGCCGTCTCAGCTTGAGACTCCGTCTCACGTCTCTCCGCACCTCGAGGCGAGCTTGGCACGTTGATCCCCGGAAAACTCCCCGCTACGGTATTCACATACGAAACAACGTAATCCGCTGGACCTGATATCCTGACTGCACTGGGCGTGCCAACGGAACCTGTCTGCCATTTCTTCGCGCTTTTCTTAAGTTGTTTGTCACTGCAGGCACGCCTCACGGACGAATCTGGCCGCAGTGCACATGTACATTTCAGCATTAAAGTTGCGCGCGTTACCCGCCACCTCATGATTCAACCTAAGAGGTCCGTGGATTACTTCGCACAGAATGCTTGGGAGAATAACTGACTATGAAAACAAACTGGAAGAAAGTTGGATGGTGCAGCGCTGTGCTCGCTCTTGCCTTGGCAACCGTGGTTCTGCCGAATCACTTATCAGCTCAAGATCAGGATCAGGAAGATCCTCCCAGCCGGGTAGCTCGCCTCGGCTATATGGAAGGTTCTGTTTCCTTCCAACCCGCCGGGGAAGAAGATTGGGTGGGAGCGGTGCCGAACCGTCCCATGACGACCGGCGATAAACTCTGGGCTGACCGCGACTCACGGGCAGAAGTGCAACTCGGATCCTCCGTCATTCGCCTGGCGCCGATGACAGGATTTTCCTTCCTGAGCCTGGATGACAATACCGTTCAGATCCAACTGACCTCCGGTTCGCTCAGCATAACGGTGCGCCGCCTGGATAACGACGACGACTTCGAAGTCGATACACCGAATCTTGCATTCACCGCGATGCAGCCGGGACATTATCGCGTGGATGCCAGCGAAGACGGAACGAACACCATTGTCACAATTCGCGAAGGCGAAGGCCAAGCCACCGGCAATGGACAGACTTACACATTGCATGGCGGGCAGAGCGGCACCTTCAGCGGCACCGACTCTCTTGACGCGGACGTAGAACAACTTGGTGGGCCCGATCAGTTCGATAGCTGGTCTGAAACCCGCGATCACCGCCACGATTATTCGCGGTCGGCACAATATCTGTCGCATGACGTGGTCGGATACGACGATCTCGACGACAACGGCGACTGGCGAGACGACGGCGAGTACGGCCATGTATGGTTTCCCAACCACGTGGACGCCGGCTGGGCTCCCTATCATGAAGGGCACTGGGATTGGATTTCCCCCTGGGGATGGACTTGGGTCGATAATTCCTCGTGGGGCTATGCGCCGTTTCACTACGGACGCTGGGTGAGCGTCGGTGGACGTTGGGGATGGGTGGCCGGTCCGGTGGCGGTACGCGCCGTTTACGCGCCTGCACTGGTGGTGTTTATAGGGGGCGGCCCCGGAGGGTTCGGCGGCAACGTAGGCTGGTTCCCGTTAGGGCCTAGGGAGGTTTATGTTCCGTCGTACCACGTGAGCGAAGCATACGTAAATCGCGTCAACATTAGTAATACGACGGTAAATGTCACGCAGGTGACCACCGTCTATCACACGACCATTATCAACAACACTACAAACATCACGAACGTCACCTACGCAAACCGCAATGTACAAGGTGCGGTTATGGTGGTCCCACAGCATGCCTTCACCAGTGCTCAGCCAGTGGCTCAGGCGCGCGTGCAAGTGAGCGCGCAGCAAATCGCATCGGCGCCAGTAAGTGGAAGAGTGGCTGTGGCTCCGACGCGCGAAAGCGTACTCGGTTCGAAAGCTGCGACGGCAAGTCACGTCGCCGCACCCCCCGCGGCAGTGGCGAACCGCCAGGTAGTTGCGAAGAAAACTCCACCTCCGCCGCCGGTGCCTTTTGCTCGACAGCAGCAGGCGTTGGCTGCGCATCCGGGTCAGCCTTTGGCGCGAAATGAAGTGCAGAAATTACGTCCAGCCTCAACGGTTGCAGCGGCGCATCCGATGGTAAAAGTAGCGCCTGCGGGAAAACCAGCAACGCCTACTACCGGCCATCCCATGAACGCCGCACGCCCCGGACAACCTGCGCCGGCTCCAGCCAGCAAGCCAGGCACGCCTGCCGCACCCAACGAGCGTCCAGCGGAAGCGAACCGACCGGCTCCGCCCCAGCCGAATAACCGTCCAGAGCCAACGGCTCCAGCCAATCGTCCGCCCGCGGCACAACCGAATCGAGCGGAGCCGACGCCGCCGGCTAACCGGCCGCCCGCTGCGCAACCCAACAATCGTCCAGAGCCAACGGCTCCTGCCAATCGTCCACCGGCGGCGCAACCGAATCGCCCGGAGCCGACGCCGCCAGCTAATCGGCCGCCAGCTGCACAACCCAACAATCGTCCTGAGCCAACAGCTCCAGCGAATCGTCCACCGGCGGCACAACCGAATCGCGCGGAGCCAACTCCACCAGCCAACCGGCCGCCCGCAGCGCAACCCAACAATCGCCCCGAGGCACATCCGGCGACGCCTCCGCGCAACGATCGTCCGCCTGCAGCAGCCCAGCCTGCGCCAAGGCAGACACCACCGGCGAGCGTGCGGCCGCAGGAGCACCCGGCTCCTCCGACGGCAGCGAAACCTGCTCCTCCTCCGCGCCAGCTAACGCCTGAGGAGAAGAAGAAGCAGGAAGAGCAAAACAAGAAGCCGCAGTAGCGGCCAATCGAAGCCGGAGCGAGCACTCAAACACCCTGAACCTTCTCAGGGTGTTTTTTTTGATCGATTGCTCCGTCATCCGTTGTCTGCGGAGAAGTGGTTACGGTACAGGTGAGGGGCTAGTCCGTAACGCTTGGCAAAGGCGCGACGAAATCCGTCGGGATCGTTAAAACCTACGGAGTTGGCAACGCGCTCCACGGAGCAACCAGAACTGGACAGCCGCTTTCGTGCTTCGTCCAGCCTCAGGTGTTGTACGAATGCTGCGGGGCTGTTCTTGAACTCCGCCCGGAAGCGGCGCGAGAACTGCCGCGGACAGAGATTCGTGCGCTCTGCCAGCACCTCCACTGACAGGTTCCGGTCAAGGTTACCCAATATCCACGCCGCTAAATCAGCAAAGCGGCTAGTAGAGGCGGCTTGAAACTTCAGAGGTTCGGAAAATTGATTCTGCCCACCGGGCCGCTTCATGTAGACCACCAGTTCGCGCGCCACCATGAGCGCGACCTGCGGGCCGAAGTCTTCCTCAATCAGCGCCAGCGAGAGATCGATTCCAGCGGTAATCCCGGCAGAGGTGTAGAACTTGTCATCGCGAATGTAGAGTGCATCGGGTTCTACCTTCAGGGCTGGGAAGCGTTCAGCCAGGTCAGCGGCATATTTCCAATGGGTAGTGACACGTCGACCATCAAGTAGCCCCGTGGGAGCAACGCCATAAATGCCCGTACACACCGACGCGATCCTGCGGATGGAGCCGCTGTGGCTATCGATCCATTTTGCCAGCCTGGTAGCTGACGATGAAGTCCGCATGCCTCTTCCGCCAGGGACGATCAGCGTATCGAGGTGGCGCACGGAGCCAAGCAAGCAGGACGCAGTCATGCACAGTCCGGATTCAGAACGGAAGGTCTTTGCCCCCAGCCCTGCGATCGTTACCTTGTAGCAGGACTGCTGTTCGCCTTTCGAGTCGGCCACGACCGCGCTGCTGAAGGCCTCCAATGGCCCCGAGAGATCGAGAGAGGTGATGTCGTCATAGCCGGCAATCACAATGTGTTTGGGTGTCATGACGTACCGTTTTTCAGGATAAAGGTCAAACTCGATGTCTGAAATGACAATTTTCCGGTGATTTGGGACTTTTTCGGGATGTCCCAAAATGCCGGTTAATCGTCATTTACGACACACCGGCGATTGAATACGCTTTCTCGTAGGAAAGCAATTTGCGAGGAGCAGGATCGGTATGAACAAATTCGTTACGGTGTTTTCCGTTATTTTCGCGATCGCAGGCGCCGCCGCTGCGGCCGGTCACCTGAGCCACATCCACGCCCCCGTTGTGGCGTCGGCATCCACTGCACACCTGCAACCGCTGAAACCACCGGCCAACGGCAAGATCAATGTCGCATTCGTCATTTCTAACGGCGCGGATGTTATGGACATTGCGGGTCCTTGGGAGGTGTTCAACGATACGATGCTCACATCCAAGGGCAAGGCGTGGCACGCCTCGGACGGGGACGACATGATCATGCCGTTCAACACCTATACCGTATCGGATTCTCAGCAACCGACGAGCGCCGGGGGACTGACCATCATCCCCAACTACACCTTCGATACGGCTCCCAAGCCGCAAGTCATCGTGATTCCGGCCCAGGGCGGGCGTACGCCGGCGCAAAAAAAGTGGTTGTTGGCGAATTCAGCCGTAGCCGATATCACTATGTCAGTATGCACTGGAGCATCGATGCTCGCCGGCTACGGCATGCTCGACGGCCAGACTGCGACAACGCATCACCTCTTCGGGGCTCAACTGCAGAAGGACTATCCCGCCGTACATTTCGTCGGTGGAACCCGCTATGTGGACAACGACAAGATTGCGACGGCTGGCGGAGTTACCTCAGGCATCGATCTGGCTTTGCATGTCGTGGAGCGGTACTACGGCCGAGAGGTCGCGGAGTCCGCGGCCGATTTCACAGAGTATCGCAGTCAACTGTGGAAGAACCCGGATTACGAACAGGTAAAGCGCGTCGTCCCCGCCGGCTAAGCTGATCTATTTCTGAGGGTTAGCCTCACATCCAGCGGGGGTCTTACTGCAGAGTATGACTTGACGAGGCCGGGGCCGGTGCGCCACTGATGTTGTAGCGTTTGAGCTTGCGGTAGAGAGTCGCGCGGCTGATCCCGAGCATGCGTCCCGCGAGAGCCTTATCCCCTTTCACCTGTTCGAAGACGCGCTGGATGGTGGCGCGTTCTATGTCTTCCAAGTCAGTTGTCGAGGACGGAGTCGCGACCGGGTCAACGTCAGAACGCAGTTCGTCAACGGCGAGGTTTGGAGGTAATTCAGCAACGGCATTCGATGAGTGTCTGGAGGAAGGAGAACCGAGTGCAGCGATGGAAGGAGGAAGATCGCCGAGATCGATTGATTTTCCATTTCCCAGAGCCACCGCGCGTTCCACGCAGTTTTCCAACTCGCGTACGTTGCCCGGCCAATCGTAATTCATCAGACATTTCATTGCGGCGTTGGAGACATGCAGATCCGCACCAGCCGCGTACCGCTCACAAAACCAGTTGACCAGCATGGGGATATCGCTGCGGCGCTCGCGCAGGGCGGGCACATGTACGGTGACGACGTTCAAACGGAAATAGAGGTCCTTCCGGAAGGTGCCATTTTTGTAAGCCGCCTCCAGATCGCGGTTCGTGGCTGCGATGACGCGCACGTCCACTTTTACGCGCTGATTACTACCCACAGGACGCACTTCTTTTTCCTGTAGCACACGCAGGAGTTTCGCTTGCAGCTCGAGCGGGAGTTCGCCAATCTCGTCCAGAAAAACCGAACCCGTATCTGCGGATTGAAAAAGTCCCTGCTTGGATTTCAATGCGCCGGTAAAGGCTCCCTTTTCATATCCGAAAAGCTCGCTCTCGATAAGCGTCGGAACGAGAGAACCGCAATCGACGGCAACGAACGGACGGTTCGCGAACGCTCCGCGGAAATGAATGGCACGCGCGACGAGCTCCTTGCCGGTACCGCTTTCGCCGGAGATGAGAACAGAGGTGCGAGTGTCTTTGAGGCGCGATGCAACGCGCAGCACTTCCTGAATTTTTGCGGAGGATCCGATAATGCCGTGAACCGCGGTCTCCGAGTCCATGCGCTGGCGCAGGAATTCGTTTTCCTCCACCAGCCGGACTTTCTCGGCCATTCGCCGCAGGAATAACCGCAGTTCGTCGAGCGGAGAGAAGGGCTTCGTGATGTAGTCGTAAGCACCGAGCCGCATGGCTTGCACAGCAGTCTCGATCGAACCGTGACCGGTCATGAGTGCAACTTCGGAGCGAGGAAGAAGCTTTTTCACTTTCTCCAGAAATTCCAGGCCAGACATGTGCGGCATGACCATGTCACTCAGGATCATGTGTACGGGCTGCTCTTCGAGAAGGGCCAGGGCGGACTCGCCGCTTTCGGCTTCGAGGCAGACGAAACCTAGCGCCTCGCCTACCGTGATGCAAAGCTTTCGTATACTTTGCTCGTCATCAACGATCAACAAACGAACCCGCAGTTCGTCCTTAGTTAAAGTTGTCAACGGGCTTTCCCCATAGTTTTTTCGACTGCCGCAATAAGATCCTGCACACGAAAAGGCTTCTCCAGGTAAAGGGCACCGATCTTGCGCAGAGTAGTTACCGTTTCTTCATTGGCATAGTCGCCGGTAATGATCACAACCTTGTCGACAAGGTCGGGTCGATGTTCAGAAATCCAGGTATGAACCTGCGCGCCATCGACGCCACCGGGCGTTCGCATATCGGAAACTACACCCAGGTATTGACCTTTTTCGAGCAGGCGCAAAGCCTCCGCGCCGGATTCGATGCAAGCAACTTCGTAGCCATTGCGTTCAAGAGTGGCGCTCACCAGAGCCATGATGGACGGCTCGTCTTCGATGAGAAGGATTGGCAGGGTCGCGGTTTGCAAAGCGGGACTGGTCATTTTTGTAACACTCCTGCGGCCACACCCAGAGAGGCAGAGTGTGGCGCCGCGGGAAAGCGGACGATGAAAGTGGCTCCCTGTCCGTCGGTGTTGTTGTGGCAGAGAATTTCTCCACCGTGCTCCTTCACAATGCCGTAGCAAATGCTAAGGCCGAGGCCGGTTCCCTTGCCAACCTCTTTGGTGGTGAAGAAGGGATCGAAGATGCGATCAGGATGGGAGATACCGTAGCCATTATCGCGAAAGGAAACTTCCACCGAGTTTCCCGCCTTTGTCGTCATGATCTCGATGCGGGCGGGACGGCCCACTTCGTGCACGGCATCGTAAGCATTATTCAGGATGTTAAGAAAAACCTGCTGGAGTTGATGAGCATCGCCGTTCACATCAGGAAGTCCCTCATCGAGGTGCTCGATGATGTCGATGCCGTGGCTGTTGAAATCATATGAACGTAATTGAATGGTGCGCCTCAGGATCAGGTTCAGTTGCACGGCAACGCGTTGTGGGGGCATTTGCCGGGCAAAACTGAGCAGATTCTGTACGATGGTTTTGGTGCGTTGCGCTTCCTGGAGAATGACGCGAAGATCTTTGATGGCATTCTCGGGAATATCGGGATTCTCCAGGAGGAGATCCGCGAAACCGAGAATGGCGGTGAGAGGGTTATTTACCTCATGCGCAACGCCGGAGACAAGCTGTCCGACAGCCGCCATTTTTTCCGCGTGAACCAGTTTGCCGCGTAGTTCGGCGGAGTCCGTGATATCAGTCATGACCACAACGATGCTATTGATGTTGCCCTGCTCGTCGCGCATGGGGCTAAGGTTCACGGAAAACTGGCCAGCATGGCCCGTGCCGCGCATGATCTGCAGTTCGAGATTGTCGACCTGCCCACCTTGCAAAGTGGATTGCAGAGCATCCGATAAAGACCGGACGTAGCCGGGCGCTGCCAGTTCTAGCAGTGGACGGCCAAGTAGTTCCTTTTGCTCGAATCCAGCTTCGTGCCAGCGGCGGTTGGCATAACTGATCAGTCCTGCGGTATCGGAGACGAGGATCAAACTCTGCGTGTTACTGAGGATCTTTCCGGAGAAGTCGCGCTCCCGCTGCAATTCGGATTGAAAGGTGTGCAGGCCGGTGACGTCGAGCATCAAGCCACGAATTTGCAAGAGTCTCCCCAGAGTGTCGTACATGCCGAATGCATTGATGAGAACGTAGATAGGCGAGCCGTTCTTGCGGCGAAGAGTGGCTGCAAAATTACGCAGTTGGCCGTTTGCTTCCATGGTATCGCTGTGGAATAAACGCTGTTCGGGGGTAAAGTAAATCTCAGTCGGAATATCCACCTGCAAAAGTTCTTCCCGGCTGGCGTAACCCAACATGGTAACCAGCGCGTCATTCACCTCGATGAATCGGCCTTCCGGCGTGCTGAAAAATAAGCCTTCCTGAATGTTGTCGAATAATTCGCGATACCGGCGCTCGGCTTCGCGCCGATCGGTGATGTCTTTTAGCACGTGGATGGTCTGCAAACTTTCACCGGAGGCGCCGTGAACGCGAGAGGTAGAAACCAGGTAGGTGCGATCCAGAGCCGGATGCACAAATTCATCCGAGTCTTCCCCGAGCGTGCGGCAGAAGGGGCAAGAGTAGAGAGTTGGTTCGCTGGTCAGAGCCAACAGAGCACGCATATTGACACCAATGAGTTCGCTGGGGGCGACGCCTATCATCGCCGCGAGAGATCGATTGACGCGAAGTACCTTGTCATTCTCGTCGTGCACGACAATTAAATCGGTAATGGCGTCAAATATCTCCAGCCAATGGCGGTTGGCCTGTTCGACTCGCGTAAAGAGACGGGCGTTCTCCAATACCATCGCTGCATGTCCCGCGATTGCTTCGAGCAGGTCGCGATCTGTAGGAGAAAGCTCCCGGGAGCGCCCGGAGAGACACAGCAGGCCGGAGAGCGTCCCATTGGACCTTGACAGGCGAACCACTACACAGTCACTCCAACCGAGGGTGGTCGCCAGATCGGAGCCGAGCAATTCCGCGGCGGTGCCAGCGAAGATGGCGTCGGTATGTTTAGTTGCCAAATCGGAGAGAGGACGTGCAAAACGCTGCAGGAGAGCAGTATCCTCTCCGCGAGGCGGAGACTCGACTACCGGATTGTCGACCGACCGATCAGGACCATGATCGTCCTTCATGTCGCCAAAATTCGCATGTCCGTTGTTTCGAGTTGGAATCGCATGGCCGGTGGGCTGGTGATCGCTCGCGAGTTGTCCAGTGAAAACATGGTCGTGATTCTCGTCGATCGTGTCGCCAGGGAAATTCCGGCCCTCGGTGCTGGCGGACAGGAACAACTGTGGCAATGGGTGAAAGGCGACGGTTTGAAAGCGTCCATCTTGAAACAGCGCCAGCGCCCCGGCGCGGGCTTCCGCCAACCCCATGGCACGTTCCAGGAAGTTCTTAGCGAAGTCCGGCAAGCTCAGCAGGCCATCGATGTCACGCGCGAGCTGGATCAAGACATCGGAGCGGCGGCGATTGATTTCAGACTGATGCAAATTGTGCGCCACCTCGAGCACAACCGATATTTGAGCCGCCAAAGCTTGCGCGCGGCGCACATCTTCGCGAGAGATGCCGGCGGCATCCAAACGGTCAAGAACCCCGAACATACCGAGCACGCTTCCGGAGGCGTCGGTTAACGGAACCGTGAGTAATTGCTTGGCATGATAGTGGTTCACAACTTCCTGATTTACGCCTGCCTCAAGGCTCACGTCGTCAGACCAGAAGACCTCCCTGGCGCGTAACGCGCGTGTAGCAAGGCCCTCGGGGAAAATATTATCCACTCTGCGGGACTTGCCGCGGTTGACGCTGTGGCGAACGTGAAACTGATCGTCTTCGAGCAGAGCGATAAAGCAGCGTCCGAAGCCAAGAAACTCGCCGGCGCGCAAAGCGAAAGTCTGTAGAAATTGCTCCAGATCGCCGCTGGAGCTAAGTTCGGAAGAGATCTCGAGCAACTGGTGAAGCTCTCGAGCCTGGCCTTGGGCCGTGGAAGACAATTCTGCATGCGCCATGGCCACCGCGCCGAATCCCGCAAGCGCAGATACTAACGCTTTTTCCTCCGCCGTGAAGACACCGTCGGTGCGTGGATAAACGAGGATCGCACCCTCCGTGCGGGCCGTGCGGAAAGGAGCGGCAATCAACATGCCAGGGGAGATCACGCTCCCCAGCGAGTGCTGATCGCTGCTGACCGAAATTGTGATCACCTCTCCGGCGCTGACTGCACGTTGCGCCAGATCCGCAGCAAAACGAATCGTTTGACGGTCATGGCGCGCGCGAAAAGAAGTGGCCAGCTGCGGAGTATCAGCTGAGACTGCGCGTAACTCGAAAGGGCCATCGCGGCGTAAGAGAATCGACACCAAACGGGTTCGCAGTAGAAGACGCAAGCGATCGGCAAGTGCTTCGATGACGGCATCGACGTCAGGCGTCCCGTGCAGCGCGGTAGCCACCTCGGTGAGGATCTCGGCGCGACGACGCTCCTCGCGTGAAACTTGTCTAAGCCGCATCGCTTCCAGCAGGCTCGCAAGCTGGCCGGTGAGGATGGTGGCTTTGGCCGCGAGATCGTCGTTGAAGAAGTCACTTTCGGAATCATGCAAGAAGCTTGCTACGCCCGTGACTTCGTCAAAAACGACGAGTGGTGCAGCCATGATGGAGCGTGCATCAAATTCCTTCGCATGAGGAAAAACCGCGGACCGCAGACGATTCGCAAAGATAGTGCGGCGGTTACGTACCGCTTCTGCGGTAACGGAGGGCTGCTGCGGCAGCGCTCGTAACCCCACGAATCGGTCGGCGAGGTGGCCATCGGCTTGTTCTCCCACGAGCTCATCGCCGGTATAACGTCGCCAAAAATACACGCCACTGCATTGAAAAAACTCGCGGGTGGCTTGGCAGAAAAACCGGATCAGCGAGCTAGGTTCGCAAGGTTCACCGGATTTGGCCGCAATTTGAAGAAGAAGTCTCTGAAAAGCATTGTCGGAGGCAATTGAAGACGGAACTCCGGAAGACGTCGAATTACCGGAAGACATATTCAGGGCGTCACCGATTCCGACAGAGAATTGCCTTTCTCACAAGTGATTGAATCTATTGGAAAACTACCCCGCCATCTCATTTTGAGTCAAGGGAAATGGTGATAAGGGGTGCCGAAGTGTGAAATCCCGAGATTTCCGCAAGAAAACTCTCAGTTTGAGAATTCGAAGGCGTAATCGCGTAGATGAGACGGAATTCATATGGAGGTCCTTGCGGCCTGGAACGTCGACATCGCTTAACTAATGCGTTTGCAAGCACATCGCGTGTGTGACTTTGGTTTCTTTGAAAAATGACGCATGGCCACGTCGTTGCTTCCATTGGGGCGACAGGATTATTGCCTAGGAGGATGGACTGTGTCTCTGCGACGCGCGGTAGTGCTGTTGGCGGCGCTTGCAATGGTAGGTGGTACGGGGATGCCGAAGATTCGCGCGCAAGAAGTAGATAGCGAAATTCAGCGGCGCGCCAAAAGCAAAGTGCAGCCGATGTATCCGGAACTGGCCCGCAAGATGAATATTTCAGGAACAGTAAAGATCCAGGTTGTCGTAGCCCAGAACGGCAGCGTGAAGGATGCAAAAGTTATAGGCGGCCATCCGGTGCTGGCCAACGTAGCGCTTGAAGCGGCAAAGAAATGGCGCTTTGAGCCGGCATCGGTTGAGACCACGGGCATAGTGGATTTTAAGTTCGAACCTCATCAGTAGGACGGCGGCATAGAGGCGGCCGGAGGAAACGGCATGACGATTGGCAAGAAGTTATACCTAAATTTCGGAATCATCCTCAGCATGGTGGTGGTGCTGTTTCTTGTGAACCTGCTCGCCGTACAGCGGGAGCATGCCGCGAAAGCCGCAGCCACGGCGTCGCTTGAACTGGCAGATGCCACCAACGAAGTACGCTTCCAGATGATGCAGAACCGCCTTTACCTGAGCAACTACCTGCTCAGCGGTGACAGCCGCGAAGTGGAGCGCATGAATGACGGTTTGCGAACGCTGAGCGAGAAACTGCAACAGGGTAAATCGTTGGCCAACTCCGACCAGGAGCGTTCCGCTCTGGACAAGGTCGATCAACTCGAGCGTTCCTGGAGCAAAGAATTCGCCCAGCCGCTGATCGATAAGCGCAAGGATGTGGACTCAGGCAACGCTACCGTGGCCGAATTGCAGATTTATTACCTCCAGAAAGATGCCTCTTCCTGGGTAAAGAATTCGACAGACGCTCTCGATGTAGCCGATGGGGAAAATCGCAAACTCGTGGAAGCTCGGCGTAAGTCGGACGAAACGGCGAGTACATGGACGATCATGGCCGCCATCGTAAGCACGTTATTCGCTCTCGGCCTAGGCGTCATGGTTGCCTTCACTACGGCCAGATCGATTACCGGACCGCTCACCAATCTGATGATCGTGTCGCGCCAGATCGGTGACACCGGCGATCTGGAACACAACATCGACGTAACCCGGCACGACGAAATTGGGGAACTGGCGCGAACCTTCGCCAAGATGGTGACTTATCTGAAAGAGATGGCGGCAGTTTCGGAATCCATCGCCGGCGGCGATCTCACCGTCGAAGTAAAGCCGCGATCTGCGCACGATACGCTGGGCAACGCTTTCGCACGCATGGTGGAGGGATTGGGACGATTAGTACGCAGCGTGCGCGACGCTTCGGCTCAGGTGGCCAGCGCATCCGGACAAGTCGCGAACGCTTCCGATGATTCGGCGAAGGTTGGATTGCAGGCTTCCTCGGCCATCGACGAAGTCACCAGTACCATGCACGAGATGAGCGTGAACGTGCAGAACATGGTGAAGAGCACGCAGGTGCAGGCGTCCAGCGTGAGCGAAACTTCCGCTTCCATTGACCAGATGGTCGCTTCCATCCAGCGCGTGGCCGACACCGCCAAGGTGCTGCTCGACATTTCCAACCGCTCGCGCGAAGAGGTGCACAGCGGCATCACTACCATGGAAAAAGCCACCGACGGGCTGAACCGGATCAATGCAACGATCACCAGTTCCGGGGAAATCATCGGAGCTCTCGGACAGCGCGCCGACGATATCGGCAAGATCATTGAGGTCATCGATGACCTTGCCGAACAAACCAACCTACTGGCGTTGAATGCGGCCATCGAAGCGGCACGCGCCGGAGAGCACGGATTGGGCTTCGCGGTAGTGGCGGATGAGGTGCGGAAACTGGCGGAAAAGTCGGCACAGTCGACCAAGGAAATTTCCGAACTGATTCAAAGCATCCAGAAAGAGGCGCGGAAAGCGGTCGAGAACATGGAACGGTCGACGGGTATTGTGAACGAAGGCCTGGATCTGGGTGGAGAATTGAACGGGGCGCTGCGCAAGATTTCGAACGTGGTCACCGAAGTCTACAAATTTGCGCAGGAGATAGGCGCAGCCACCAACGAACAGTCACACGGCTCGTCGCAGATTGCGCGCGCCACCACGCGGCTGAACGAGATTACGCACGAGATCAACTCCGCCGTGGAAGAACAGGCTTCGGGAGCGCAGGCGGTGGTGAAAGCCATGGAGCGGATGCGCGAGCTGGTGCAACAGTCTACCTCGGGTTCCACCGAACTGGCGGCTTCGGCGGAGCAAATGTCAAAAATGTCGCGCGGCCTGCTGGAATTCATGGACCGGTTCACGCTGGACGAATCGGCGGCCCGCTTGGCCATTTCAGAAGATAAGCAGCAACAAGCACGACGGGCGTCGGCAGGATCGCGTTACTAGCGGATTCGAGAGACCAGCCATGAGTCGCGAACTCCATATCGTGGGCTTCCAGATCGGGCGCGAGACCTATGGCGTGCCGATCACTTCGTTGCATGAAATCGTGCGCGTGCCGGAGATTACCGCCGTCCCGGACGCTCCTGAATATCTCGAAGGTGTGATCAATCTTCGCGGAAAAATCGTCTCTGTTATGGACTTGCGCAAGCGCTTTGGCATCAAGCAGGCGGAGCTGAAAAAAGGCAACCGCATTCTTGTGGTGGAACACTCGGGAAGGCTGGCCGGGCTAATCGTAGACTCGGCCTCGGAAGTGGTGAAAATTCCTAGTGAAGATGTAGAGGCGCCGCCTGCGGCATTTCAGGAGGGTGGGCTGAACTGCGTCACGGGATTAGGAAAAGTTCGCGGCCGCCTGATTGTTCTGCTGGACATGAGCCGACTACTGGCTCCCGCCAGCTTGCTGCAAACCATGGCCAAGACAGAAGGCAAGCCCGCCAAGGCGGAAAGCAAAGCGGCGGCGGCGAAATGATTCATATCCAGAGTGAAGGGTGCACAGTGCATTCCGCGCACAGAGGACGACACAACGCATGAGTACATCCGGAGCGGCACCGGCTCCTATCCTCACCGAAGCCGAACTACGTCTATTGCAAGCGCTGGTGTACCAGGAATGCGGCATGCATTTTGACGAGCGCCGCACTCACTTCTTGCAGGATCGTCTGCTGAAACGCCTGAAAGAATGCCGTGCGGATTCTTTCTACGCCTATTACCGCCTGCTGATCAGCCAGGAGGGCAAGGCCGAACTGACCAAGCTGGTGGAAAACTTGACGGTTAACGAAACCAGCTTTTTCCGTCACAAGGCTCAATTGGACCTCTTCCACAAGTATGTGCTCGAAGACATGCTCAAACAGAAGCAGGCGCGTCGGGAATACTCCATCCGTATATGGAGCGCCGGCTGCTCCACCGGCCAGGAGGCCTACACCCTGTCCATGATGGCCGTCGACACTCTGGCCTACTACTACTTGCGCAATCCGCTACCGGTCGAAGTTGCTTTGCCGAAGCCGCTGATCCCTCCCCCTTGGCGGGTGGAAATTCTAGCCAGCGACATCAGTTACTCGGTGCTACGCGCGGGACAGGAAGGCTCCTACAGCGAGCACCAGATGAGCGGAGTCGATTACGGATTCCGACTGCGCTACTTCGATAAGGTCGGCGACCGCTACGCCGTCAAGAAAGCGCTGAAGGAAATGGTGCACTTTGATTTTCATAACTTGAAAACCGAATATCTACCCCAGCGTAATGATGTGATCTTTTGCCGCAACGTGATGATGTATTTTGACGAGGCCGAGCAAAAGCGCCTCATCGAGAAGTTTTACCGCTGCCTGAACCCAGGTGGCTTTCTGTTCGTGGGCCATGCCGAGAGCCTGCTCGGACTGACCGACAAGTTTCAGATGGTGCATAAAGATAGCGGCACGGCATACCAACGGATCGAGGTGCGAGAGTGACCGATTCCCCCGATGAGCGCGGAGCGGAACTGCGAGAGCTGTTTTTCGAAACCTCGCAGGAACTGCTGCAGGCGCTGAACGAAGAATCCTTGAAACTGGAGAAGAATCCCGGCGACGAGGAGATTGTGCGTTCCATCCGGAGAACCGTTCACACGCTGAAGGGAGATTCGGCTGCGTGCGGGCTGCGAGAACTGAGCGAACTTGCTCATCAGTTTGAAGATGCGCTCTCTCTCGAAACCGCCGCGGCGCATGTTGCCCTGGCGGAAATTGCGTTTGCGGCCGCGGACGTATTCGCAGCCATGCTCGCTGCCTACCACAACGGAACCAGCTTGCCATCGACGGACGCTCTGCGGCAGCGTATCAACGAACTCACGTCCACTCCAGCGGCGAAGAAATCGCGGCGCAAGAAAAAAACGGTCGCGCCAGCGGCTAAGAGCGGCAGAGACTGGACCGAATCCGAGAAACAGGCGATTAGCCAGGCGCAGACCGCGGGCCTGGCTTTATATGACGTTGTGGTTAAAATCGATCCGCACTGCACCATGCCGATCGCGGCGCGGCAGCTGATCCAAAACGCCATCAGCAGTGTTGGTCAGGTTCTAGTGGTTCGGCCGGACGCCAAGGCGCCCGCCGCCTCCAAACAAGTGCATTTCGTTATATCGACTTCCCATTCGGAAGCTCAGATCATCGCCAAAGCCCGTATTCCCACGATTGCAGGCGAGGCCAGCATTGCTTTGATCTCGGCTGCCAGAGCTCCGGAGAAAATCGATTCGGCGCTGGCCGATGTTGCAGAATCAAAAGCAGCTGGCATGGCGTCGGCAGACCGAGGTGCGAGGCGCGAGGATACCGACGCGAGTGCGGCTCCCGGCAGCGAAACTCAGTCAGCCACAGTTCCCTTTGAGTCCGGTTCGCAAGAGCCTCAGGCTCCGCCTCCGGACGCAGCCGCCGCGCCTCCGCTCACCGAAAACATACTGCGAGTTGAAGCGGGGCGAGTTGACAGCGTCCTGAACCTCGTCGGCGAACTCATCATCGGCAAATCGATGCTGCAGCAGGCCTTGAACGAATTTGGCAAACGTTATCCCAAGGAGCTTTTGCGGGGAAAATTTGCCGATGCCATGGCATTTCAAGCGCGGGTGCTGAACGATCTGCAACGATCCGTAATGAAAATTCGCATGGTACCGGTCGATCAGCTTTTCCGGCGCTTTCCGCGCATGGTTCGCGATGTGGCGAGACAATGCGGCCGCGAAGTCGATTTGGAACTCAGTGGACAGGAAACGGATCTCGATAAGGGCATTCTCGATGCCATCGCCGAGCCGCTCACTCATCTGGTAAGAAATGCGATCAGCCACGGCATTGAGCCTCCCGACCAGCGCCGCCAATTGGGCAAACCGTTGCGGGGAACGATCCGACTCAATGCTCTTCACCAGGGCAATCAGGTTGTATTGGAGATCAGCGATGACGGGCGCGGCATCGATGCGCAAAAGATTCGCTCCAAGGCGATTGAGATGAAGCTCATTACGATTGAAGAGGCGGGCCGGATGAGCGAAGCCGAGACGCTGGAATTAATCTTCCGGCCGGGCTTCAGTACGGCGGAGGAAGTCACGGAGGTTTCGGGACGAGGCGTCGGCATGGATGTGGTGCAAAGCGTGCTGCACCGGCTGAAGGCCACGATCCACATTGAGACTCGCCCAGGACAGGGCACGACCTTCCGTATGAAGCTTCCGTTGACGCTCGCCATCATCAAGGCACTGATGTTCTGGGTGGAGAATCGCTTGTATGCCATTCCACTGAACGCGGTGAACCAGATTGCCCGGAGCACGGAAGCGGAAGTGCATCAGGTGGATCACTACGAGGTTCTGCAATTGCGCAATCAGGTGCTACCTCTCTTACGCCTGGGGCGCCGCGCTGCTCCAGCCATCGAACCAAAGTCCAGCAAACTATTTGTGTTGGTGATCACCGTCGGAGAGAAAAGATACGGGCTGATCGTCGACGCGTTGGAGGGCGAAGAGGAATTAGTGATCAAGGCTCTGGACGACCAGACCTTCTCCACCGACCTGGTAAATGGGGCCTCCATCCTTGGAGATGGAAAAGTGGTGCTTATCCTGAATCTGCCCGCAGTGGTGGAGCACGTATCTCGCGCGCGTCCGGAAGAGGCGGGCGAAACTAACTTCGGGCTTTTGCTCAACCACGCCGATCGCGCACGGCTGGCCCTGGGTTCGGCGGGAGGGCAGGCATGAGTTTGAATAAAGTGCGCGTCCTGGTGGTCGATGATTCCGCGCTGATGCGTAAGCTGATTCCGCAGATGATCGAGGAGGATCAATCCATCGAGGTGGTGGGTACCGCCATGGATGGCAACTTCTGCCTAAAGAAAATCGAGGAACTTCACCCCAATGTAGTTACCCTCGACTTGCAGATGCCGGGGATGAATGGCATTGACACCCTGAAAGAGATCATGCGGAGAAATCCGCTGCCGGTTATCGTAGTCAGCTCGCATTCGCTCGAGGGGGCCTCGATCACCTTCAAGGCGCTGGGACTGGGCGCCTTCGATTTCGTTCCCAAGCCCCAGGACGCAACCGGACATATGGCGGATGTGGCTCGGCAGCTGATTGCAAAAATCAAAGTGGCCGCCGAGAGCAAAGTGGTGCGTCCCGGAAGTTTTCAGCAAACGCTGCTCCGTCCGCAGAAGGTTGCGGCCAGTAAGTATGCTCCCGCGCCCAACCGGACTATCGCTATTGGAATCTCGACAGGCGGTCCGCAAGCACTGGAGTTTTTACTGTCACAACTCCCCGCGGAATTTCCCGCAACGATTCTGGTGGTGCAGCACATGCCGGAGGGCTTCACCGACATGTTTGCCCGCAGGCTTGACGAACTCTGCGCACTACGAGTGAAGGAAGCACAATCGGGAGACGTGCTTCAGGCAGGGCGCGTGCTGATATGCCCCGGAAGCCGCCACATGCGGGTGAAGCGCATGCCGATGGGAGACATTGTGGTGCTGAACGACGATGTTCCAGTCAATGGCCATCGTCCAAGTGTGGACGTCCTTTTTCGCAGCGTGGCAGCGGAATTCGGGTCTAGCAGTATCGCCGTACTAATGACGGGAATGGGGGACGATGGAGCACAGGGTTTGGGGGCGATCAAAAAAGCGGGAGGCATGACGATTGCTCAGAGTGAAGAATCCTGTGTTGTTTTTGGCATGCCGAAAGCCGCCATCGAACGTGGTTATGCCACGCGGGTGGTCGGACTGGACGTGCTTTCGTCCACTCTGCAAGCGCTGTGCGGACGCAACGAGAGTCCCGTTGGCGGAAAGGCTTTCCGCGCCGGAAGCTGAACAGTTTGGGTTATGCGGGCAGCAGTTTGTCAGCTGGGTGACTTGGGTCATCTGGCCAGTTGAATACAACCGTGTTGAAATCGTAAGGGGAGGTTGCTATGGAGCAGTTTGCAGCAGTGAAACGCAGCAAAGACGGGCAGGCAGTTCGTTACCTGATCGTCGACGATTCGGTCTTCGCGCGCAAGAATCTGGCCCGCATGATCGAAACATTTGGCGGGCAAGTAGCGGGCGAGGCCGGCGACGGCCTAACGGCGATCAGCGAATTCGATCGTACTCACCCCGACATCGTACTGATGGACATCACCATGCCACAGATGGAAGGCATCGAGGCTGCCGAGAAGATTGTGCAGGCACATCCGGAAGCCCGCATTGTGATGGTATCGTCCGTCGGCTACCAGGAAAATATTGTGGCTGCTTTGCAACGAGGAGCTCGCCACTTTGTGCAGAAGCCAGTGAAGCCGGAGGTTCTGTACGAAGTCATCAAGTACGTAATGGGAGAAGACGGCGCCGTAGTGAACACCGCCGCCGCTGGAGTCTAATCGTATGAAGATGGAGCTGATTCAGCCCTTCATCAACGCAGCTGACGCCGTATTGTCTCAAGGCTTGCAGGGCACTACCCAGGTGGGCAACCTCTCGATGGAAGAGGAGGCCTATCGCCGTAAAGGCGTGGCCGGGATGGTAGCGCTGACGGGCGACATTGAAGGCCGCATCGTTCTCGATCTCGATCCGCAAACCGCCCTGCGCGTAGCCAGCCACTATGCAGGAGCCAAATTGCCGGAGTCCGACGGGCTGATCAAGGAGACCATTTTCGAACTTGCGAATCAAGTCGTCGGCAATGCAGTCTGCGCCCTCAACGACCAAGGATTCCACTTTCGGGTGCATCCTCCGCTTCTGCTCACCTCCATCGAAGGCGACAAGACCAGCGAAGATGTTGAAGCGCTCGTGATTTGCTTTGAAACCTCGCTCGGCAATGTATATATGAACGTGGCGCTGCGCTACAACAAGCGCCGCATGGCCGATCACGCAGCCATGGGAAGGTCGTAAACCCGCCATCCCGATCTTGTTCTTCGCCCTTTATCACAGCTAATCCAGCTCAAGCGGGTTCTCGTCGAGACTTTCAAGACTTACTCCTTCAATGAAATAGAGTCTGGGAAAGAGAATAAGTTCTGCCTATGCTAGTAGCGACATCTGCGTCGCTGCATCATCGCCACCTTCTTCTGCAGGATCAGCAAAACGTCTCAGCTCAGGATATTTCTGGATCAGCGTGGCCGGCGCGAGCCCTCGTTTTCCGCTGATCATCGTTTTCAACTCCAACGCATTCACGCCCGCTTTGCTCTCAAAATGATTGTTGGTAATCACATAGGTAGTTTTCGCCCGCCGGGCAACGCTTTCGATTCTCTCTTTCCAGCTTACGAGCTCCGTCTCGCCGTAAAGGTAGTTGTAGCGATCGTTGCGATTGTCGGAATCGAACCACTGTTCGTAATTGCGTCCATGAAGGCGGACGTAGCCGATTGCCCCGGTCACGTGCTCTGTGGGAGCGAGCGACCGCCCCAGCACGGGCTGGTCGATATTGCAGAATCCGACATTTTTTTGGTGAAACGACGCCATGGTGGCGGAATCGTTCCAGCTTGAGTGGCGCACCTCGACAACTCGGGGGTACTCGATGAACTGGCGCAGCAAGCGATCGAGATATTCGCGGTTCAGGGAAGTGTTCTTAAACGAAACGGGAAACTGGATGAGCAGCGCGCCCAGCATCCCCTCATTGGCCACAGCGTCGAGGCCCTCGCGGGTGCGGGCCTCATCCTCGTCCGTGGGTCGGATGCTCGCTGCCGAAGTTGGCTCCATGACTGACATGGGCGAGTGGGTAAAGGCACGGTAGAGCTTGGCGGTGAAGAGAAACTTCGGATTCACCGCTGAGACTTTACGGCACCAGAGCTTGGCTAGTTCGGGCTTCAGCGGTCCATAAAACGACGTGTTGATTTCCGTGGTGTCAAAGAAGCGCGCCAGATACTCGAGCGGATGCTGCTTGCGGCTGCGCATCCCGGAAGGATAGAAAATTCCTTCCCAGTCCTTGTAAGACCAGCCAGCGGTGCCGATGCGAACGTCGTTCGAGTGAACCTGGGGCAACCGAAATGAGGCCGAGGACTCCATGCGAGAAGGCACAAACGGGGGGCAAAGCAAAGGTTAGCACAGGAGGAACGGCCAGTTCGCGGCCAGGTTCTCACTCCAAGGCGAGCACTACCCAATACACGCCCGTAGGATACGTCTCGCTTCGCCCATAGCACGCGCCTACCGAGAAGCTTCGCAGATTAGGGCTGGCGAGCGCGGGCTTGGCGTTTTCCGGCAACGTCTCCGGATGCAGGCTGGTGTAGGTAAGCACGGTATAGCGTTGCGCAAGTTGCTGCACGGGAAATGTGCCGAGTTTGTCGGCGTGTGCCATCGAGCAGGCTGCGTCGTCCGCCTTCGAAAGGTCGTTGCGGGCGAGATCCGGCTCCTTGGCCTGATGCCGCGCCTGCGTCACGGTTAGTGCAATTCGGTCCTTGACTTCGGCCGGAGAATATTTGGGGAGGGCATGGCCGAAGTCCTGCACAATGTACAGCCGGTCGCCGCTACGGATCACGCCCAACCCCACCACGTTATAGGCCGCATTGAGCAAGTTGGCCCGGTGAGGAGCGGAAAGCATGAGATGTCTCTGCGCGCTGGCGGCGTCATAATCCAGAGCTACATTTTCCCCTTCTTGGTCGAGTTGCGAGTGCGCTGACGCTGCCAGCCGTTCGGGCAGGGAGGGCTCACCTTCAAACTGATGGGAAAGTTGCCGAGCCGCAAACATCGCCTCCGCATGCGCCCGGGCTGCCTGGCTCATGCCCTCATCGATCCTCAGCTGCGGTGCACCTTCCTGTACTCGCGCCTGGTTCGCCAAATCCAAAAGTTCCCGTTCGACCTCGGAGTCATACTCGATGAACGGGATGTCTGGCGACGTGGCCGAGGCTGGCTTCAGGTTCGCATGCGAGGTTGATGTGGCGCCGTCATCTCCCGAAGCTGCCATCAGATGGGTCGACGGCCGGATCGAGTCGGCGCTGATCATCAATACAAGCCCCGCGACGAATCTAATCAGTCTCCGCATTTGTTTGTGCCCACACAACTCGATCCTGGGAGGGACGCGGCCTCAGGCTCAAACTTGCTGCTGGTGCTACGCTAGAGTCTCAACTTCACCTTGAGTAGTTACCTTCGCTATGGAACCAGGTGTCATCGGGGTCATCGGCCTACTGTTTGGAAGTTTGATTGCCTGGCTGGCGTTGCGTTCGCGCACCGCAGGCTCGCAGGCGCGCTTGTCTTTGATGGAGAAGGAATTAGCGGCCGCAAAGGTTGATTTGGCGCGAGTTCAGCAGGCTCACACAGACCTTGTAGCAGGGAAAGCCCGAGCCGAATCCGCTTTAGAGGCTGAACGAAAGGCCAGCAACGAAAAGATGGAGTTAGTGACCCGCGCCAGCGAAGAACTGCGCAACGCGTTCAAAGCAATGGCGGCTGACGCCTTGAAGAGCAACAACTCCTCCTTCCTGGTGATTGCCGAGGAAACTCTGAAGCGCTTTCAAAGCCAGGCCAGGGGCGATTTGGATGCCCGGCAAAAAGCCGTTGCGGACCTGGTAGCTCCTGTTCGTGAATCGCTCAATAAAGTGGACGAGAAAATCCAGCAGATGGAAGTTGCCCGCGGCGATGCTTACGGGGAACTACGCACCCAAGTGCAGTCGTTGATAACTACACAGAAAGAGCTGCAATCGGAGACTGGAAACCTGGTACGGGCTTTGCGAACGCCCAATGTTCGCGGTCGTTGGGGGGAGATCCAGTTGCGCCGCGTGGTCGAGATCGCCGGCATGCTTTCCTATTGCGATTTTGCCGAGCAGGAGTCGGTGACTACCGAAAGCGGAAGGCTACGTCCCGATCTCGTCGTGAAGCTGCCCGGCGGCAAGCATGTTGTGGTGGACGCGAAGACTCCCCTGCAAGCCTTCCTCGATGCCTTCGAAACAACCGACGAAAACGCTCGCCGCGCCTGCCTTGCCAATCACGCGCGCCAAGTCCGCGATCACATGAACACGCTTAGCGGCAAAAAATACTGGGAACAGTTTGAAGCGACTCCGGAATTTGTCGTGATGTTTCTTCCTGGCGAGACCTTTTTTAGCGCTGCGCTCGAACAAGATTCCGGATTGATCGAACATGGGGTGCTCAGCCGCGTTATACCTGCGTCGCCGACCACGCTAATTGCGTTGCTGAAGGCCGTAGCCTACGGATGGAATCAGGAGAAACTCGCGCGCAATGCCCAACAGATCAGCGCATTGGGCAAAGAACTCCACGACCGGCTGCGCCTTCTCGCGGCACATATCGCGTCGGTCGGGACCGGACTGGATCGCGCTGTCGAATCGTATAACAAGGCCGTTGGATCTCTGGAAAGCCGCGTTCTCGTTTCCGCACGGAAATTCGCCGAATTAGGCGCGGCTGTGGCCGAAGACATCCCGGAACTCGAACCCATCGAAACCACCTCGCGGGCTCTCTCGTTCGAATGGGATGACGGTGACCTCCCGCCTGAGACAGCCGAATCTGGACGCAAGGCGGGATAGCCACAGTTCTCCTAGCGCTAAGTCGAGATGGCACTCTAAGATACGCAATTCCACATAAACCTCCATAAAACCGTAATCGATGTTCGGTAATCCGTTTATAATCGCGGAAATGCCGCAGATGCCGCGCTAAGTTCTTCCGCAGACTGAAAAGACATGGCAGCGAAGTTGCTCATTCAAGACCAGCGGGATTCGATCAGCGCCCCGGTGCCGCTGGCACAGGGTCCCGACCCGCCGCCGAAGTCCATGAATCGCGAGAGCCAAGTTCGATCTGTTGCGGTTTTGCTGTTCTTGCTGACCGTGGCCGCTGTCGTTTTCGCCGGCTTCAATTTCGATGCCGAGCTGAAAGCCTCTATCCCGGATGACGGAGTCTGGTGGATTGAACAGGGCGGCCATCTCACTGCGGACCGCGTCGATCCAATGGGCCCGGGTGGAAAAAGTGGTATCAAAGCCGGGGACCAACTCCTTTCAATCAACGGACAGCAAGTTCAAAATATATCCGGCCTGGAGCGGCAACTCTACCGCAACGGCGTCTGGTCAAAGGCCGCGTACTCCATTCTGCGGCAATCCGTACCATTGGATTCCAGCGTCATCCTGGTTCCCGCCGAGCGCTCCCTGAACAACTGGCTTCGCCTCATCGCGCTTATCTACCTCGGTATCGGTCTTTATGTTTTGCTGCGCCGCTGGACTGCACCCGGTTCCACGCATTTTTACATCTTTTGTCTGGTCTCTTTCATTGCCTATTCTTTCAAATACACGGGCAAGCTGAACGACTTCGACTGGACCGTCTACTGGGGGAATATCGCTGCCGGGGTGCTGCAGCCGGCTCTGTTCTTGCACTTCGTTCTGACCTTCCCGGAAAAACGTCAGTTCGTGCGCAAACATCCGTGGCTACTGGCCCTCGTCTACGTTCCCGGAGCGATTTTGCTGACGATCCACGTGGGCGCGATGCGCTGGTTGCAGGCCAGTGAGCGTCTACGCTGGAACCTCGACCGCATGGAAATGTTTTACGGGTCGTTATTCTTCCTCACAGCTGCAGGCCTGCTCTGGTATAGCTATCGGCACGCGAGCACGACCATCCTTCGTCAGCAACTGAAATGGGTAACGCGCGGCACGATTCTCGCCATCATCCCCTACTCGCTTTTCTACGTCATTCCTTACCTCATGGGTTCGCTGCCGGGCGCGACCATGAAGATTTCGGCGCTTTCGCTGGCCCTGTTGCCGCTCACTTTCGGATACGCCATCTTCCGCTATCGCCTGATGGACGTTGATCTCATTTTCAAGCGAGGCGTGGTTTATACGCTGGCCGCTGCGATTGTTGTAGGAATGTACTTCGGCTTGGTCGCGGGCGTCGCCGAACTGGTACACATGCGGCAGCCTAGCAGCGGTCCGGTGGGGCTGATTCTCGCGGTCGTGGTCACGGCGCTGTTGTTCGATCCAGTACGCAAGTGGATCCAGGACCGGATCGATCAGTTCTTCTATCGCACCCGTTACGACTACCGCCGCACTCTTCTGGAATTTGGCCGTGAACTCGGTTCGGAGACGAATCTCGACGCGATGCTGTCTTCTCTGCTCGATCGATTGTCGCGCACACTCGCGGTCGATCATATGGCGATCTTCTTAGCTGGTGAAGAGCCCGGACGGTTTATGCTGGCCAAGGCCTTCGGCCTCTCGGCACCCAGCGATCTTGATCTCTCCTTTCTCAGCGCTCCGCGACCCGCTCCAGCAGGACACCTTTTTTTCGAGAATACACATCAGGTTCCTCGTGAAACTCCCCAGGCACAGCAAACAATCGCACGACTCGATCTGAATTACTACATCCCATGCCACGCCCAGCAGAAGACGATTGCGGTGGTCGGGCTAGGCAAGACTACGCAAGGCGACTTTCTCTCCAGCGAGGACATAGAGTTGCTGGAGACCTTGGGCGGCTATCTCGGCATCGCCATTCAGAACGGACAGCTCTATGCATCGTTGCAGCAGAAAGCCGCCGAGTACGAGCGGTTAAAAGACTTCAACGAAAACATCGTTGAATCCATCAATGTGGGCGTAATGGCTCTCGATATGGAAGACCGCATCGAGAGCTGGAACGCGCAGATGGAAGTAATGTACGCTGTGCCGCGGTGGCAAACCTTGACCCAACCGCTGAAAGCAATTTTCCCGGCTGAGTTCGTGGAAGATTTCTATCGCCTCCGATCGCAGCCCGGCATTCACAATCTCTACAAGTTTCGCCTTAAGACGCCAGCTGGCGAAGTCCGCACGGTGAATGTAGCCATCGCTCCGCTGGTAACAAGAAAGTTCCAGGTGATCGGCCGCCTCATCATCATGGACGACATCACGCAGCGCGTGGAGCTCGAAGCCCAGCTTTCTCAAGCCGACAAGCTTTCATCGATCGGACTGCTTGCCGCAGGCGTGGCACACGAGGTCAATACACCGCTCGCGGTAATCTCTTCCTACACACAGATGCTTTCCAAGCAACTGCAAGGTGATCCGCAAAAGTCCGGATTGCTGGAGAAGATAACGCGGCAGACGTTCCGCGCATCTGAAATCGTAAATAACCTGTTGAATTTCTCTCGTACCAGTGGCAGCGAGGTCGGCGATGTGGACGTCAACAGAGTGATCGCGGATACGTTGGCGCTGCTGGAGCACCAGTTCAAGGTAGCCAAGGTGGAAGTTGAAAATGCACTCGCGCCAAAGCTGAAGCCGATCCAGGGCAATCCCGGCAGATTGCAACAGGTATTCCTGAATCTTTTTCTAAACGCCAAGGATGCCATGCCAGGAGGCGGCAGGCTGCGCGTAGCGACACTGAACGGCGACAGTGTTAGCGTGAGCGTGTCTGATACCGGTTCAGGCATCGCTCCCGAACACATTCAGCGGATTTACGATCCGTTTTTCACTACTAAGACAGCGCCTCGTGAAGGTCAGGCGCGCGGCACCGGACTGGGCCTTTCAGTTACCTACGGCATTATTCAGGAACATGCCGGCAAGATTCGAGTGGAAAGTCATCCCGGTTCTGGCACCACATTTACGCTGGATTTCCCGCTAAGCAGGAAAACCATTAATGCCTAGAACGTTTTTTGAAAACCGGTCGCGTTAAGAAATAGGCCTGAGGTTGAATATGTCTGAAGCAGCAGTAATTCCGCGAAACACGATGAACGGAAATCCGGGCTTGGCGGGTGCAGTTCTGATCATCGATGATGAAGCCGAGATCCGCGAATCTCTTCAGACTTTGTTGGAACTGGAAGGGTTCGCCGTGGAAACCGCGGCCACCGGTGAAACGGGACTGCAGCGCATCGGCGAACATCCTTTCGATCTGATCCTGCTCGACCTGACTTTGCCCGGCCGCAATGGCATGGAGATCCTTGCCGAAATTCGCGCCCATGAGACGTCCTTGCCCGTCATCATGATCACCGCTTTCGGCACGGTGGAGAATGCGGTCCGCGCCATGCAGGGCGGCGCCGCGAACTTTGTTCAGAAGCCATGGGACAACGAAAAACTTCTGGCCGACGTACGCGCCGCCATCGGATGGCGACGGGCAGAAGAAGAAAATGTACAACTGAAGCGCGCCCTCAAGCAGCGCTACAACTTCGAAAACATTGTCGGCAAGAGCGAGCCGATGCTGAAGATCTTCGATCTCGTGGCGCAGGTTGCCAACAGCCGCTCAACGGTTTTGCTGCAAGGCGAAAGCGGCACCGGTAAGGAGATCATCGCCAAGGCGCTGCATCTGAATTCTCCGCGACGCGACCGTCCCTTTGTTCCAGTGAACACAGGTTCGATGCCTACGGACCTGCTGGAATCCACACTCTTTGGCCACGTGAAAGGCGCATTCACCAGCGCCATCGCATCCAAGAAGGGCTTGTTTGAAATTGCGGACCGCGGAACTCTATTCCTCGACGAAATCGCTACTATGAGCCTGGAAACGCAGGCGAAGATCCTACGAGTTCTGCAAGACCGCAGGTTCATGCATCTTGGCGGTGTCCAGGAGATTCAGGTTGATGTCCGGATCATTGCGGCTACCAACATCGATCTGCGCACGCTGGTGCGCGAGGGCCGCTTTCGTGAAGACCTGTTTTACCGCCTCAACGTAATCAGCATCGATCTTCCACCACTGCGACAGCGCCGGGAAGACATTCCATTGCTGGTTCAATTTTTTCTTAAGAAGTATGCGGAAGAAAATGATCGCCCCGTTCGCCGCATCACTCCAGAAGCGCTGCGTCCGCTGATGTCCTACTCGTGGCCGGGCAACGTTCGCGAACTTGAAAATGTGATCGAGCGCGCCGTGGTGCTCTCTTCCGGTAACGAAATCACCATCGATCTGTTGCCGGATAGCCTACTTGGACGGGGTTCAGCACTCACACTGCACGATCCGCCGACCGACGCATCGCTATTTGAGATCGTCGAAGACGTGGAGAAGCGAATCATCACTGACATGCTGGAGAAGTGCAACTGGAACCAAACCGAAGCCGCGGAACGCTTTAAAGTGCCTCTCTCCACTTTGAATCAGAAAATTCGCAGGCTGACGATTGAGATAAAAAAGAAAACGCGTGGCTAGACTCAGAAGGGCATCGCTGCCACTGAATGCTTTCGCAGTTCTCTGCTATAGTTCGAAAAAGCGCACCGCGAGTCGCCGCGCTTCTCAATCCGCATGGAACTGATCTCGCCCAGCGATCTCGCCAAAACGAAAGTCCAGACCGTGCAGGATTACGTTGTGTTTTCCTGGCAGGCGGTTGGTAATCTGTTCCGCAAACCTATTTATTTTATCGATATGCTGCAACAAGCCGATACGATCGGAGTCGGCTCTTTGCCCATCGTCGTGCTGACCGGCTTTTTCACCGGCGCGGTGCTCGCTCTGCAGGCCTCCAACACGCTCGAGCGTTTCGGTTCGATTACGCTCGTGGGCCAGCTCGTCTCGACATCCATGGTTCGCGAGCTCGGACCAGTGCTGACTAGCTTGATGGTCGCCGGCCGAAATTCTTCCGGCATGGCCAGCGAACTGGGATCGATGGTGGTGACCGAGCAAATCGACGCTATGCGGGCTCTGGGTACCGATCCCATGAAGAAGTTGGTCACGCCGAGGATCGTCGCTACCGTCTTTATGCTTTTTTTTCTGGCTATCATCTCCGATCTTGTGGGTTTAGTGGGCGGACTTGCCATTGCAAAACTTCTGCTTCAACTCGATGCCCGGCAGTACTGGTATAACGCCTGGGAAACACTTGTGTTCCAAGACGTTTTCATGGGTTTGATTAAGCCGGTAATTTTCGGCTTCATTATCGCCACCATCGGTTGCTTTTATGGAATGAACGCGCGCGGCGGGACGCAGGGTGTAGGTCGCGCCACGACTCAAGCCATGGTCGCGGCTTCCGTGCTAATTCTTGCGATGGATTTGATCGTAACGCGCCTGCTCATGGCGACACTCTCCTACAACTGATTATGTCTGTGCCAACCTCGCCTCTCGACTGTGCCGTCGCTCAACCGGAGCATGATTCCCCGCCCGTTATCATCTTTGAGGATGTAGCTCTCGCCTTCGGCGACAACGAGGTTCTGCGCGGCGTTTCTTTCCATCTTCCCCGTGGGGAAACGAAAGCCATCTTCGGGGTTGCCGGCTCCGGCAAGAGCCTCCTCCTCAAACTCGCCATGGGGCTCATCCGTCCGGACTCTGGACGGATTGTCGTTCTTGGGGAAGACGTTACCCACATGAGCGAGGATGATCTTTTCAGATTGCGCGGTAAAATCGGAATTGTTTTCCAGGAGAGCGCGCTTTTCGATTCGCTTCTGGTTCGCGAAAATGTTGCTTATCGCCTAATGGAAGAACACGGGGTTTACGACGACGAGATCGATCGCAGAGTCCGCGAGGCGTTGCGCTTCGTGGAACTGGAACATACGCTCGATCTCTATCCCTCAGAACTATCGGGAGGTATGCGCCGCCGCGTTGCGATAGCAAGGGCTGTGATTAACGAGCCCGAACTGCTCCTCTATGATTCCCCCACCGGCGGACTCGATCCGATCACATCCAACACCATCATTGAGTTGATCGTGAAGCAACGCGATGTGAATAAAACCAGCGCGCTTATGGTGACTCACCGGCTCCAGGATGCCTTCACCATGGCCACGCATCAGTTCGACCAGAAGGTCAACCGCATGGTTCCGTTGCCTAAAGGAAAACACTGCGACGTCCCAATGAGTTTCCTGATCTTACGCAATGGCAAGGTACTTTTCGACGGCGACCTGGAACAACTGGCACACTCGCAGGACGAATATATACGGGAATACATTTCGTAGCAGTGCTCACGGGCCAGTGATCAGTGGCCAGAAAGAATATCGGTTCTTCGATCGTTCTTCTGGACCCTGATCACGCGCTGTGCCCACTGCTCTCACTTCCCTGCCATTAACTTTTCTACTTCTTCCGCCCTCGAAGGCAAGGCGGCACTCAATTTGATCAATTTGCCATCTTTGTCGACATAATAGTCGTCTTCGATGCGCACTCCAAGATTCTCCTCCGGAATATAAATGCCAGGCTCGATCGTGAAAACTTGTCCTGGACCTAGGGGGGCGTTTCGGTCCGTGGAGTCATGCACGTTCAGTCCAACGGGATGACCAAGGCCGTGGATGAAGTATTTTCCCAGCGGTTCGCCGTGGAGATCTTTGCCGTGAGTATTGATGTAATCGAAAGCTACTTTGTAGAGAGAGTCCGGAGCATCACGCTTCATATTGGACTTGCCGGACTTGAAAGCGGTTTCAGCGGCTTGTTGCGCGCCCAACACGATGTCGTAAATCTCACGTTGACGCGCGCTGAAATGCCCGCCGACGGGGAGCGTGCGCGTGATGTCGGACGCATACATCGAATACTCTCCTGCGGCATCGATGACCACCACATCTCCCGCTTTCATTACGTGGTCATCGTCCGAGTAGTGAAGCACGGTAGAGTAGTATCCCGAACCCACGATCGGGGCGTACGCCGGACGCTCACATCCGCGCTTTCCCCACTCATACTGCATCAGGGAGGAAATCTCGCGCTCAGTAACGCTGGGCTTTACCGCTTTGAATGCCGCGAAGTGTGCGGCGACAGACGCATCCACTGCGTTGCGGATCAGAGTAAGTTCGCCTGCGTCCTTAGACGTCCTCAGCGATTCGATCATCGGCTTCACATCTTGGAATCCCAGGAACGAATTCACGTTCTTCAAAAACGCCAGAGGCTCCGCGCTGGCTGAGATTTGATCGTGCGAAGCAACGTCGGTATAAATCTCAGGTCGTGCGCCGGAGATCCTCTTCATTACTTCCTCTGGCAGTCTCCCCATATCGTCGACCTGGTCAAACCCAGTGATCTTCGGCGCATCCGGATTCTCCGGCCCGAGTTTCGGCCCCGTCCACTTCTCCTGAATCAGATTTCGCGGCGGGAGAAAAAGAATTTCCGAATAAGGTCGCGCTGACTTGTCGGCGCCGGCATCCGCGGCGGATGCAATCAAAAGTGCCGCGCCCGGTTCTGTCAGGCCTGACAAATAATAGAAATTGTCTTCCTGGCGAAATCCGTAAATATCGTTTGGGCCTTCGCTCTCCATGGGGGCAAAGATAACGACAACGCCTCCGGCCTTCTTGGCCAGTGCTTCTCGTCGCGCATGATAATCGCCATTAGGCTGGCGATCCATCGCCAAACTGCCTGCGCTCGGGAGCAAACAGATCAGCGCTACGAATAATCCCGAAAAACAGAAGCGGGTTAATTGCTTTCGCATCTAGAAAATTGTCCCCTTAGATCGAGATTTAAATTTATTTCTGCGGTCCGGTCGCGCTTTGCTTGGCCTGCAAAAACGAGCTCACATTACTTTTATCGATGAGCGCAGAACCAGTATCCACAAAGGTTGGAATGGGCGCAAAGCTGTCCTTGGCCCAGTCAGCATCGAGCGTGGCCGGCTTGTGGTGATAAAGATTGTCGAGCATCTGCATGCCGACGAATGCCATGGTGTAGGGTTTCTGGGCGATGGTTGCTGCGATGGCGCCACTCTGAATCAATTGTAGAGTTTCAGGATCGGTGTCCATGGCCATTACAACCTTGCCAGTCACGTGATAGCTGTTGAGCACGCCCGCTACTTCTTTCCCGGATTGCGCCTCCAAACAAACGAACGCGTCCACTTGATCTTTTTCCTTGCCGATGATTTGAGTGGTCGTGTCAAAGGCGATTCTCGGATCGCCCTGAATATCGACCACGCGCACGATCTTGATACCTGGCGTTTTTTCCAGCGCATCACGATAGCCGTGCAGGCGGTCCTGCATGTTGTGTTGGTCGGGCATGGTGAAGACCACAACATTCCCCTTCCCTTTTAGCTCCTGCGCCAGTCTCTGTCCTCCCGAGAAGCCCACTTCATAATTATTCGTGCCGATGAAAAACAGCCGCTTGCTCGCCGGAGCATCGGAATCCATCGTGATCACGGGAATTCCCGCGGCAATGGCCTTGTCCACGCTATCTTTCAACAACCCCGCATCAGTCACGCCTAGCAGAATCCCTGTTGCCTTTTGCTGCACTGCCTGATCGAACGCATCTTTTTCTGCCTTCGCGTCGTAGTTGTTCGGACCGATGAAATCAGCGCGCACTTTGTACTGTCCCGCCGCCTTTGTGAAACCCGCGCCTGCCGCCTGCCAATACGGAACTTGCAGGTTCGCGGCTATAAATACGAAATACTCGTCGGAATTATGAGCCCCGCCACAGCTCAACATGGCGGCAACCAACATGATCAATCCTGGAAGAGAAACCTTCTTCTGTGAGCGGAGCATCGGATCCTCCTTGGCATCGCCCGATTCTGCGGCCAGTGCCGAGTCCGAAGAAACTTTCGCGACTGGATTGTAAACGACTGGTCAAGCGAACGAAAGCGTTGGCGCCGCGCTCTATCGAGAGCTTCGGATTACCAGCTGGAAGAATTACGGAATTAAACGCCGACGGGAAACGGTTTGTTATGAGATTCCGCGCTCAGCCCAACGCCGGAGAACCGGCCCTGCAGTAACGACATCAATCCCGTATACCAGTAGCCCACGACAAAGAGCAGCAAAAATGGAATGGTCACGAAGTTTTCGTTCTCCACGGCATAAACAATGGTGAGCGCGAAGTAACCGCCAATGATAAGTTCAAGCCAAGGCACCCAGCCGAGACGTTTGCGGTACTTGGTCGCTCCGACTTTGTCTTTCTTGTTTACGACGTGATACTTTGGCGTGCGCGCAAAGGCGCTTTCCTTACCGATCAGCGCTTCGATCACAGCCTTAGTGTTGGTAATTGTCAGTCCGATACCCAGCGCCATCAGGAACGGCAGATATAACAGAGCGCGCGGCCAACTCTTGGGAAACAGTTCGCGCTGTGAGACCAGGTAAAAACTCGAAATCGAAAACGTGGACGCCATGAAGAGCGGCAGGTCGATGAACAGCATCTGAAACCATCCCTGGTAAAAGCGAATGATCATCGCTGGCAACATCAGTACGGAAAGTATGATCATCAACGGATAACTGAGATTCGCCGTCAGGTGATACCAGGCTTCAATCTTGGTATGGAGGGGGGCGTCGCTACGCAATACGCGTGGCAATATCTTCTTGCCCGTCTGGATCAACCCCTTCGCCCACCGGGCCTGCTGGGTTTTAAAGGCGGTCATTTCCACTGGCAGTTCGGCAGGACATTCGACATCCTGCAGGTAAATAAATTTCCACCCTTTTAGCTGCGCGCGATAGGAGAGATCGGTGTCTTCCGTAAGAGTATCGTGTTGCCAGCCCCCCGCCTCGTCGATGGCTGCCCGCCGCCAGACCCCCGCCGTACCATTGAAATTGAAGAACACTCCGCTCCGAGCCCGGCCGGAGTGCTCGAGCACAAAATGTCCGTCCAGCAGAATTGCTTCCACCTGTGTGAGAAAGGAATAATTTCGGTTGATGTGGGTCCAACGTGTTTGCACCATGCCGATCTTCGGATCGGTGAAGTGGTGAATGGTAAGCAGTAAGAAGTCTTCGGGCGGAGTAAAGTCGGCGTCAAAGATGGCGACGAATTCGCCCTTCGCCGTCTTCAAACCTTCCGCAAGCGCTCCCGCCTTGAACCCTTCCCGATTCGTACGGTGATGGTAGCTGATCGGATTACCCAGCGCCGCATAACGATCTACCAAATTAGACGCCACGCCAACGGTTTCATCGGTGGAATCGTCAAGCACTTGTATGTCGAGCTTTTCGCGCGGATATTTCAACTTGCAAATCGACTCCAGCAACCGCTCCACAACGTATTGCTCATTGAAGATGGGTAACTGCACCGTTAGCCGCGGCAATTCATCGAAGTACGCTGCCGGGTCCGTGGTTCGATTTTTCTTATGCTTGTAATAGAGATAGACAAGAATGTATCGATGCATTCCGTACCCAGCGAGCAAAATAAGGACGATGAAATACGGAATCAGCAGGGCGCGATCGAATGCATCCGTGTGATAGAGACCTTGAAATGTCTTGTCCAGTAGGTGCTGGCGTAAATATCCGCCAATGCCTTTTGGCGCATCTACTGCAGCCAGCATCGACACGATGAGATCAGTTCGGAGCAAGGTTTCGGGAAAAGTTCATTCTACCGGATAGAACGTCCCCAACCCGAAATCGAGCGTCCCCACAACGTAATTTTTGCTGAGGAAAACGGGAATGCCGGACCTACCACCACGCCATTTCAGAATGATTTGTTCGGTTTGTTTGGAGCGCGGACGTAGTGAACGAGTGGGTCGCCTTCTCGAGAAGAATTTCAAGCTCCATTGTGAAAGCGCGACGCGCCTGCACTTGCAGTCTCCATTGGTCCTGCACTTGGGCGCTCGCATATGGCAGCAAATCTTCGAATCGTTCGATGCCTTTCTTTAGGTATTCAATGTCCTTACTGACTAACTGGCAGAATTCCGCGTCGATCGCGATAGACATGCAATTCCTCCACTAAACGCACGTTGCAATTGGGGTGCCAAGAGTTTCCATGAATTTTATACATAAAGAAGTATCTTGTTTTCAGGGCAGTAGTGCGGTTGTTGGCAGGAAGTAAGATTCCGGTTGTAGTCCTTCTGAGTACCGCTATCGCGTGTAAAAATTTCGGAAGCAAAACAAGGCCATAACGATCAAGTCCAGTGGACTAGCGAGTCGTCGCCCAAGCCAAACCATCTGGATCTTTGCCCGCGTCAACGTGGCCAACCACTTGCAGGGAATGCAAATCGAGCACCGCGACATACCCGTCAGGAGTACAAGCGATGTAGGCGCGCGCACCATCGGGCTGCATGACGATTCCGGCGGCCCCATGCCCAACCGCGATCCGCTTGGTTACCTTCCGTGTGGCAGAGTCGATCACCGTGACGTCATTCCCGCGCAAAGTCGAGATCAACACAAGCTTTCCATCTGGCGTAAATTTCAGTCGATTTGCCGACGCGACCTCTGCCGCAAGAGTTTGCGTCACTTGCTTGCTGGCGGCGTCAATGATGGAAACTGTCCCATCACCCGCATTCGCCACCCAGATTTCTTTGCCGTCGGGAGAAACATCAAACCCCTCGGACCCAGCGCCGACGCGCACTACCGTTTCATCCCAGTCAACCCGCGCAGCATTTCCGCCGCTCGTGATTTTTTCGATCAGGCTTACTGTGCCCGAACTCACGTTGGTGGTCACAATAAACTTCATCTCCGGAGAAACGTAGATCATGTGGGTTCTGTTCTGTCCCGTGCCAAGAATCAGATCAATGCTTTTGCTTGCTGGATCGTAGCTTCCTATCGCCTTCGCTGCTTCTGCGGTGAACCAGACTTTTCCGCCAACGAAAGTGAGTCCATGTGGGCCGCGCAAGGCACCTAGATTGATAGAAGGAAATGCTTTTTGCCCGATAAGGTCTACTACTGCCAGCGTGTTGTATGCCCCAAAACCGTAGTTCGAAACATATGCGGTCCTGCCATCGGCCGACACGGTGACCTCATGCGGATCATTGCCGACCGCGATCCGCGCAACAACTTTCAAATTGGAAGGATCGACGATGGCAAGCGTCTGATCCCGCTTGGACAAGACCAGCAAGGCATTCGCCGGCGTCGACTGGGCCTGGAGTAAGCCCGTGAAAAGCGCCGCTGCTAAGGAGAAAGTCAGTAATCGTTGCATGATTTTGAGCTCACAGTGCGGGCATTGAGATTGAAGAGGCCTATTCGTCCTGGGCCGCAGGGATCGACCTGATTTTGATGCTCACTCGTTCTCCTTCGTTCAGGTGCATCACTTTCCCCTGCCCTTCATATCCCTTCAGAAATTCTGCATTGTAGTAGGCTTCGCCTTCCACGGTTTCCCATGCGTAGATCGTATAGTCGCCAGCCGGCAAGCCGCGCAGTGAGAAGTGCCCACTTTGATCGCTCATCGCTTTTCGATAACGGTCCGGATGGCTCCGCAATCGCGGTTCCGGCACAGCGACAACGATCGCGTCCCCTACGGCCTCGTCCTTCTCATTCAACACCAGACCCTCTGCCGCTGCACCATTCATGCTGGCAACCAGATCGAGCGCGGTTGCGCCGCCGCTCACAGTGATTCCCGCCTCCAGCACATCGCGCCCCGCCGCAGCAGCAGATTTTAGAAACCAATCGGGCACTGCGCTAGCGTCAGAGATTTCCACCGAGTAGCGACCCGCCGGAACATTTTTCCACTCAAAGCTTCCGTCGCCATTCACGTGCGCCAACGTGGAAAATAGTTGATCCCCCGTGCCGAAGAAGCCCGACCCGTACTGTTCTGCATCGGCCGAGCGAAGCAGCAAAAACATTTGGCTTGGATCGGGCCGCGCGTTTCCGTTAGCCTCCATGCGAAGGCGTCCTCGCACGGTGCCCCCAACCTGAGGGGTAAGCCGCAAGCCCTCCACATTCGCCGACGTAATCTGCAGCGGCTGGCGCGCCGCCATGGGTACCGCAGCGTTATCCACCGTAGCCAAAATGGTGTACGCGCCGGGAGAAACATCTCGAATCTCGAAGCTGCCGTCTTTATGCATCTCGGCGCCATTCAGCACTGTGCTGAATTCTTCCGATTGCAACGTAATCGCTGCCGTTGACCCGGGCGGCACATTCAACACAGAGCCGCGGATGATCAGGCTGGGACCGGGCGCCAGTGAGAAGTTGATGGGAAAATCGTCGCCAGCGTGCAACTGAATCATGCCAGCCTGCGCGCGGTCTCGCGTACCCGGATAGTATGTGGTCTGGTACGCAGTCGGCACAGTTTTATCATTTGCTACACCGTGGTTCGCTCCAGCGGTCACAGCGCTGGCGGTTTCGATCAAGCTCCTAAAATCGGGCGGCGGCGTCACCGAAACAAAATAATTTCCTGCGGGAAGCCCCGGAATGCGGTACTCGCCAAGATCGTTGGTGCGCTCGGCTCTCGTTTGCTCCCAGTGACTGCGTCCCGCGACGAAAGTCTGACGCAGCACGGCCACCTGCGCGTCCGTCATGGGATCGCCATCTTCGTCGGTGACTCGACCCTCAATGACTGCGGCGGCCTGGAGGCGAATTACAACGTCGCTCAACTGCTGCCCGTCCGTTAGAGCGAGTACACGCCCGTCACTGCGGTGGTGGCTTTTATCGTTTTCCTGATAGCCGGTGCGCTCCACAAACAGTCGATAGCGTCCAGGCAGGATGTTCTCGATGTGGAAGGCGCCATCCGGACCAGTGAGCGCAGTATGGTTCCCACCATCGCTAGGACTCTCCGCGATCAGTTCGATCAGTGCCTTCTTCAGTGGCTCGCTCCCGGGGTCTTTGACAACAATTCCCTGCAAACTGGCAGCGCGCGAAGCCGGTTGGAGAGCCGCTACTTGCGCACGCGAGCCGATACCCTGAGCGAGGAACAAGGCGGCGAGCAGAAGCAACGAAGGCAAGAGTGAGGTCCGGTTCATACAATCGCGACGCGGCAAGGGAGGCCGCCATAAGCCATCCGGGAGGATCGCACGGCTGCCTTATTCTAGCCTGATTTTGTGATCCACCATAGGCCAAACTTCATGGCCGGAGCGCACCGTTCAGCGTTTTTTGTTCTCTTCTGTACAGCGTGCCGTTGATGTGGGCCCTCTTATTTAAAGGTATATAAACAGCCAAACTTGCCAGCTTAACTTGACAGTTTGCCTGTTAATTGCTTACAGTAAAACCATGCCGCGAAAGACGATCGAAGTTGCCGTAAGCGACTTGCTACAGGCTGTCGGCCTGCTTGTGCGCCGTGTGCGCGCGGCAGCGGCCTCGCATGAACTTTCCTTGACCGAGTCCGCCGTCATGGCGCGATTGGATCGCGAGGGAGCTGCCACTACGGCCGAACTGGCGCGGGCGGAAGGAATGAAGCCGCAGTCGATGGGGACGACGATTGCGGCACTGGTCGAAATGGGCATGGTGGAACGTAGGCCGCATCCGACCGACGGAAGACAGGTGAACCTTGCGTTGTCCGCAAAAGGGGCGGCGGTTCGGAAGAGCGCCAAGGATGCGAAGCGGACATGGCTGACGCAAGCTGTCAATCAGCTCGACGAGCAGGAGCGCGAAACGCTATTCAAGGCGGGGGAGATCATCAGACGCCTGGCAGAAAGACCATCCACGAGGGAAGGAAGCGGCTTGTGAAAAATCCCCCAGACATCTCGGATGCGAGGGACTTATCTGTCTCCGGCCATTCGGCGACTCCCGGCTCGCCCCCCTCAACTGCTAACGGTTCGTTGTCGCACGCCTGGCGCGCTTTGCGCCACCGGAATTTCAAGCTCTTCTTCTTCGGCCAGAGCATCTCGGTGATCGGCACGTGGATGACACGGCTTGCGACCAGTTGGCTGGTCTATCGCATGACGCATTCCGCCCTGCTGCTGGGCTTGGTGAGCTTCGCGGGCCAGATCGTTTCCTTTGCGCTAGGGCCGTTCGCGGCCGTATGGGTAGAGCGGCTCAATCGCCGCAAAATGCTGGTATGGACGCAAGCTGCGGCTGCGGTGCAATCCCTCGCGATGGCCGCGCTTACGCTCGCTCATGCCATCACACTGTGGGAGATCATCGCCCTCATGGCTCTGCAGGGGATGATCAATGCATTCGACATGCCGGGCCGGCAATCCTTTCTCGTACAGATGGTGGAGGATCGGAACGACCTGAGCAACGCGATTGCGATCAACGCCTCGATGGCGAATGGAGCGAGGTTGGTAGGCCCGGCGATCGCCGGCCTGGTGATCGCAGCGGTTGGCGAAGGCTGGTGTTTTCTGATCGATGGCATCAGCTACATTGCCGTTATCGCTTCGTTGTTGCTGATGCATATTCAGCCCATCGCATTGCGGCGAACCGCGAGCAGCATGCTGGAACAAATGGGCGAGGGCTGGGACTATGTTCGAACTTTTCCGCCGGTTCGAACGATTCTTCTGTTGTTTGCTCTGGTTAGCCTAATGGGATGGCCGTACTCAGTGCTTTTACCTGTCTTTGCGGGACAAGTGCTGCACGGCGGTCCCCATACGCTTGGCTGGCTCACGGGAGCCTCGGGAATCGGAGCGCTAATATCCGGGCTATCGCTGACATTGCGCAAGTCTATGGATGGCCTGATGCGGATGATTCAGATTGCGGTCGCAATGTTGGGAGGAGCGCTGATTCTATTTGGCCTGTCGCACACACTTTGGGTATCACTGGTGCTCATGGTCTTCGTCGGCTTCGGCTTGATGCAGGGGGCTGCTATCGCTAATACGATCGTCCAGTCGCTGGTGCCGGAAGATAAGCGGGCCCGCGTCATGGGCTACTACACGATGGCGTTTTTCGGCTCGGCCCCGATCGGCAGCTTGATGGCAGGAATGCTGGCGCACCGCTTCGGTGCTCCGCCTACGGTCATGGTGACGGGCGCCTTCTGCATAGCCGGTTCGTTATGGTTCACATTCAACCTGCCGAAGGTCAATGCTGCCATGCAGCCAATTTACAAGGACGCGTATTCTGCGGTTGATGGCACGGATCTGATTTCCGAGGGGCAACGACCTGCATGATCGTTCTACTCGCTTGATAGGATGAAAATATAGTGAACTGGTATGACTACATTGCTTGTTTCTTCGGCGGGGTCTTTCTGACGAACGTCGTACCCCATTTCGTGCATGGCGTTTCCGGCGATCGATTCCCTACGCCATTCGCGCGTCCTCCGGGAAAAGGGTTGTCATCGCCGACTGTGAATGTTGTTTGGGCATTGTTGAATCTGGTCGTCGGATGCGCTTTGTTTCGCATTGGAAGGGTTTGGAGCGGAGATGCAACGCTGATTATTTTTCTTCGCAGGCATCGCGACGATCAGCCTCATCTCCAGCGTGCGCTTTGAGAAAAAGCATCGCGAGTAAGTGAGGACGCAAAAGGCTTGCGCGCGAAAAACGCTGATGTGCAGAATCCACTAGAAACCCAGGAGAAAAAATGCCTCTCACGAAGCTCGACGACAGTCCTGCCCTGATTGTGATCGATTTGCAAAAAGGCATTACCAGCTTGACGGCTGTGCATCCAGTACCCGACATTATTGGGCGCGCGGCGCAGCTTGCGCGGGCTTTTCGCGAACGTGGTCTTCCTGTGGTCCTGGTCAACGTGACGGGGGCAGCCCCAGGCCGGAAGGAGGTTGGAAGGCCCAATACTCCGTTTCCGCCGGACTGGGCTGAACTCGTTCCTGAGCTGGACCAGCATCCCGAGGACTACTTGGTTAGCAAACAAAGACTGGGCGCATTTATCGGAACATCGTTGCAGGATTACCTGCAGCAGCGGGGCGTAGAGCAAATCCTTCTGGCGGGAATATCAACCAGCGCCGGCGTGGAGTCGACTGGACGCAGCGCCTACGATCACGGTTACAACGTCGTGTTTGTGGTGGATGCAATGACGGACCGCGATTCCGACGCGCACCGTTACAGCGTCGAGAAGATGTTCCCGCGCCTGGGCGAGACAGAGACGACCGATAATGTGCTGAAGGTATTGGCCTCCCGCTAGATTCGTCACGCATGCTGGGAGTGCGATCAAGCATTTTGACGGTGTATGATTTTTAGCCGGAGGAGATATGCGCCTATCTCGACTGTCGTATTTCATCTTCAGCTTGATCGGGGCTGGTTTGATGGCCGCCGGCACTTCAGGATTTACGCAAACGGGCTCGAATCCAAAGGCCGCAGCCACGGAAAATGCGTCGACATTCAAATTGATTCCCAGCTTGGATAAGGATCTGATGGATACGACAGCCGATCCTTGCGTGGACTTTTATCATTACGCTTGCGGAAATTGGAGTAAGCTGCATCCCATTCCCAACGATTCGCCGTATTCCGACCAGTTTTACAACCTCGATCAATATAACCGGCAAGTGCTGCACGGCATTCTGGAAAGCGCCGCTCCGGCAAGCAGCGCGCGCGACGCGAACACACAGAAAATTGGCGACTACTATGCGAGTTGCATGGACGAAGCCGCCATTCAGAAAAAAAGCATGGCTTCACTGCAGCCCGAACTGGATCGCATCAACGCGATCTCCAGCAAAGATCAGCTGCCAGAGTTGCTCGCGCACTTTCAACTAATTAACGTGAACGCGTTTCTGGGATTCGGATCGCAGCAAGACTTCAAGGACGCGACAGAGGAAATCGCCGTGGTATCTCAGGGCGGGATGGGATTGCCAGAAAAAGATTATTACCTGCGGACCGGGGAAAAAGACGAGGAGATTCGCAAGCAGTACATGCAGCATATCGGCAACATGCTGAAGCTGCTGGGAACTAGCGAGACGCGTGCCGCGAGCGACGCGCAAGCCATCATGAAGCTGGAAACGGCGCTGGCCAAAGTATCCCTCGATGTGACGGCGCAGCGCGAGCCCCACAACATCTATCACATGATGCCGAACAGCGGGCTGCAGGCATTGACGCCGGCTCTGAACTGGGAGAAGTTTTATTCCGCTGCGGGCACGCCGCAATTCAAGGAAATCAATGTGGCCGAGCCGGACTTTTTTAAGGGCCTGAACCAGCTGATTGCAGAAACCGATCTGGCGACGATCAAGACATATTTGCGCTGGCAACTGGTGCAATCGCTTCCGGGCACTGTTTTGCCCAAGGCTCTGGATGACGAACAATTCGATTTCAGTGGGCGCAAGCTGGTGGGTATCCCTGAGCAGGAGCCGCGATGGAAGCGCTGTGTCTCCAGCACCGACGGCGCATTGGGTGAGGCTTTGGGAAAGGCATACGTGGAGGAGAAGTTCCCGGCATCCAGCAAAGAACAGAGTTTGCAGATGATTCGTGACATCGAAGCGGCGATGGGCCGGGATATTGAAAGCCTGGATTGGATGAGTCCGGATACCAAAAAGCTGGCCGAGGAAAAGTTGCACTTGATCGCCAACAAGGTCGGCTATCCGAATACGTGGCGAGATTATTCCAGGCTGACGGTGGAGCGCGGCGATGCGCTTGGCAACAGCCTGCGCGCCGCCGAGTTCGAGAGCCATCGCCAGCTGGCAAAGATTGGCAAGCCGGTGAATCGCGACGAGTGGGGGATGTCTCCACCTACAGTGAACGCGTATTACAACCCGAGCATGAACGACATCAACTTCCCAGCCGGGGTGCTACAGTCTCCATTTTTCGATCCGTCCTCAAAGGCGGCCTTGGACTACGGCCACATTGGCCTTTTCATGGGTCACGAAATAACGCACGGATTCGACGACCAGGGCCGTCAGTTCGACGGACACGGCAATCTACACGATTGGTGGACCAAAGGAGACGCGGACAAGTTCACCGAGAAGGCAGAATGCCTGGTAAATGAATACAGCCAGTTCAGCGTGGGCGACACCAAACTCAACGGCAAGCTCACGCTGGGGGAGAATACAGCCGACAATGGCGGCGCGCGGCTGGCGTACATGGCCTTTCTGGCGCGTGCGGCGGAACAGGGGGTGGATCTGGATAGGAAAATCGCCACCGGATACACGCCCACTCAGGAATTTTTCCTGGGCTTTGCCCAGGATTGGTGCGCGGTGTGGCGTCCAGAACTCGAGCGGCTGATTGCGACGACGGATCCGCACTCCCCCGACCGCTTCCGGGCGAATGGAGTTCTGGTGAACATGCCAGAGTTTGGCAAAGCGTTTGGCTGCAAGGCGGGACAGCCGATGACTGCAGCAAATGCCTGCAGGGTGTGGTAACCCCGCAGGGTGGCTTGCGGAAGTTCGCTGTTAATTGAGGAAGTACTGCCGGTATAGCGTGTCACGCTGAGCGGGGCGGAAGCCAGCGTCGCGGATGATGCGTCGCAGTTCTTCCTCGGTCGTGCAGTTTGTGACTCCGGCTGCGCGTACGACGTTTTCTTCGAGCATCACCGAGCCCACATCGTTGCCGCCGAAACGCAGGCCCATCTGGCAGACTTTCAGTCCTTGCGTAACCCAGCTCGATTGCACATTCAGAAAGTTCGATAAATATAGGCGCGAGATGGCCAGCACTTTGAGGTATTCGACAGCGGTAGCTTCGTCCCAATGACGGCCGCCTAAGGCTGTGTGTTGCGGCTGGAAACTCCACGGGATGAATGCCGTGAAACCACCCGTTTCTTCCTGCAAATCGTAAAGCGCCTGCAGGTGGTTGACGCGATGTTTGGGATCCTCTCCCACCCCGAACATCATGGTTGCGGTGGTTCGCATGCCGACCTGGTGCGCCGTGCGGTGAACGTTCATCCAGTCAGCCGTGAGGCATTTCAGGCGCGCGATCTTGTAGCGGACTTCGTCGTCAAGGATTTCCGCGCCGCCACCGGGAATGGAATCCAGGCCAGCATCGCGTAGGCGGAGGACAGTGTCCCGAATACTGAGGTTGCTGTACTCCGCGATGGCGATGATCTCTGACGCGGAATAGCAGTGCAGGTGGATCTGCGGAAAACGCTGCTTGATTCCCCGGAGCATTTTCTCGTGCCAGTCGATTTTAAGGTCAGGGTGCAGTCCGCCCTGCATGAGCACGCCGGTGCCGCCAAGTTCAACGGTTTCGCGAATCTTGTCGTAAATTGTGTCGAAATCGAGGATGTAGCCTTCTTTTGCCGCAGGACCCTTCAGCGGCCGGTAAAACGCGCAGAAGGTGCAGTATTCTGTGCAGAAATTGGTGTAATTGATGTTGCGATCGATGATGTAGGTGACCACGCCCTCAGGGTGAAACTTGCGTCGGACAGCGTCGGCTTCCATGCCGATGCCGATAAGGTCGTCGGACTCGAACATTTCAAGAGCTTCGTGCTTAGTAAGCGACATTGCACTAATTCTATAAGGTTGATGGCGCTGGGGCCAAATAGGGAGCTATGCCTTCTTCATCCTTAGATATTGGACGATGCTCATGATGGCTCCAATAACCGCCAGCCCGATAAGTATCGCCATGGCGGGTTTATAGTATTGCGAAAAGAAATGCAGGATGTGAATACCGTAGTGAAAACCCAGGAAAGCTGCGATGGAATAACGTACGGCCCGCCCCAGGGTTAAAGCGCCCACAAATTTCGCTTTCGAATACTGCATAGCTCCAGCCGCCACGAGAAAAGGGACGAAAGGAAAGGGCGGAGGTAGTAGTGCGGGAATCGCCACCGCACCGAATCCCCAGCGTTCAAAAGTTCGCGAGACTTTTTGGGCGCGGCGTTTGGAAAGCTTGCGCTCCATTGTCTCTTTGCCGCCTTTGCGCGCCAGCGCGTAAGTTATGTAGCCGCCAATCACAGCGCCGAGCGTCGCCATGGCGGCGTAATAAGGCCAGGGATGGAGATGGCGCGCAGCCAGCCAGATAGTGAGCACATCCATGCTGCCGGTGAGTGGGATGACTGAATTGTCGGCAACCCCGAGCAGTACGAGACCCGGCCCACCCATGCGGCGGAGGTGACGCCAGACCGACATGGCCAATAAAGGATGCAGATGAAAAAGCATTCAGGTTGTAGGAGTGTACAGGCTAGGCGCGGGATTGCGCTATACAGGCTTCTGCGGGGCTCAGAAATTTGATTTCTGGACTTGGTGGCAGAGCGCCCACTTCGGCTGCGTAGAGATAGAAAAGCTGCAGGCCGTCGAGGCAGTCGGAGTCGAGGTGATAGTAAATGTTCTCCGTGAGGTAGGAGTGGACGTCGGCTTCCCCGAGGCTAAGTTTGCCGGACCATTCGCGAGTAATTTGAGCGAGATTTGCGGGTTCGAGCCCATGATCGCGAGAATCCTGAAACGCGGTGATCATAGTTGCGGGCTTAACGATCGCCTCTTGCAATGTGGCTTGCCGAATCGCCCAGAAGGCAAAAACGAATGGCTTCCCGGTATAGCGGATCCATTCCTCCGCGAGATCAAGCGTGAGGTAACGGGAGCGATCAATTTGAAGAGCGGGATCACCGATAAGGAGCGCAGCGTCATGTTGAGCGAGCATAGTTTCGATGTCCGGCGACACAGCAGTGAAGGTCCGTCCGCCACCCCACCATTTTTCGAAGAGAATTTTCGTTAGCGCCACCGAAGTCATGGAAGAAGTGTCCAAGGCAACGGTTCGCACTTTTTCCAGCGGTAATCTGCTGACGAGCAAGATCGAGCGAACGGGTCGTCGGGACGCGATCGCGATATCGGGCAATATCGCCAGATCCGGGATGTGCGTGTAGGCGGCAGCGGGAATGATGCCGATATCCGCGGTTCCCGCTTGTAATACGCGAGCGCAGGAGGATGGCAGCGTGTAAGAGATATCGTAGTTCTGTCCAGCGGTGCCGTGCTCGAAATCCCACATCAGGGGAGCGGTGTTGAGGTAGGAAATCGCAGAGATGCGCAGACGTCTCATTCCTGTTTTGATTTTAGCAGACGGTTTTTCGAGCGATTTGTGATCGACAACCTTGACCGAGCCTCCGGCAAATGACTAAAGTCCCGCGCATTGAGAAGAACTAGGAGCAAACACTTGTCCAATGCCGTGGTATCACCTGCAACCCACATCCTGGAATGGCTGGCAATTTCGCTGACGCAAGGTTTGGGACCAACGAAGGCAAGAAAGTTAGTGGAACATTTTGGCAGCGCCGAAGCCGTGTTTCACGCGTCGCTTACGGAACTGGAAAGTACAGGGATTCAGGCTGTCACGGCACAATCGATCGCTACGGGGAAATCGGCCGAATTGGCTCGCGAGGAGATAGCGGAGGCGGCCGGCGCCGGAGTGACGATTTTGTCTGCAGAAGACTTGTGCTATCCGGAGCGACTGAAAGAAATTTACGATCCACCGTTAGTACTATATGTTCGAGGCGATCCTGAGGTTCTTAAGCAGCCAGGCATCGCGGTGGTAGGCACACGCCACCCCACACCTTATGGTTCAGGGATGGCCGAACGACTGGCTACGGATCTAGCATCGCAAGGACTGGTGATTATTAGCGGAATGGCGCGAGGAGTGGACACCGCCAGCCATCGCGGCGCAATCACGGCAAAAGGAAAAACGATCGCGGTGTTTGGGACCGGGGTAGACATCATCTATCCAAAGGAAAATTCGCGCCTGGCGGATCAGATTCTGGCCTTGGGCGGAGCGCTGATTTCGGAATTTCCCATGGGAACATTTGCGGCGCCTCAGAACTTTCCCATCCGCAACCGGATTTTGAGCGGGATGTCGGTAGGTGTGCTGGTAGTGGAAGCGGCCGAGTATTCCGGCACAAGGATTACGGCGCGCTGCGCGCTGGAACAGAATCGCGATGTGTTCGCGGTTCCGGGCAATGTAACCAACAAAAACTCATGGGGACCAAACACGCTGATTAAGCAAGGGGCGAAACTGGTGGCAACATGGGAAGACGTTTGGGAAGATCTGCCGGCCGAGGTGAAGCTCAGACTGCCGCCTGCGACCCCCGCTGAATCCAGCGGCACGCCGTCCGCATCTCTATTTCCGGACGCAGGACTTCCTCCCCACGAAAAGAAAATCCTGGGCTTGCTGAAAGCCGACGAAGCCACGCACATTGATGAACTGGTAGAGCGACTGGAAGCGGAGATGTCATCGTCAGAGATATTTTCCGCATTGTTCGAGTTGGAGCTCACTGGTAAGGTACGGCAAATGCCGGGTAAGAACTTTGTGAAAAGTTTTTGAAAGCTGTCGCTCAAAGATACTGCATTGACTGGGAGCCAGCACTAGCTGTTTTGCCAGGTAACTTGTTGATTTCGTCTCATTCGTGCTAGCTTCGAAGCGAAATCTTAGGAACTGAGGGACCATTGCTAAAAAGTTTAGTTATTGTCGAATCGCCGGCGAAGGCGAAAACCATCCAGAAATATCTGGGAAAGGGATTTACGGTCGAGGCCTCGCTCGGCCATGTGAAAGATTTACCGAAGAGTACGCTCGGGGTGGATACCAGTAACAACTTTGAAACCGATTATGTTGTGATCCCCGGCAAAGAAAAAGTTTTGGCGAGATTGAAGAAGCTCGCCGGGCCGATGGACGCTATCTATCTGGCACCTGACCCGGATCGCGAAGGCGAAGCGATTGCCGCTCACTTAGCGGGAGAACTCGACGGGAACGGATCCCACACCAAGAAAAGCAAGAAGAAGAAGAAAGAAGATGCGGGTACGCCGCCTCGCATTCAACGAGTCACGTTTAACGAAATTACGAAGCGTGCGGTCCAGGCGGCCTTCGAACATCCGCGTGCAATCGACCAGAACCTGGTAGACGCGCAACAAGCGCGTCGCGTGCTCGACCGTCTCGTCGGCTATCAGGTATCCCCATTATTGTGGGACAAGGTACGGCGCGGACTTTCGGCTGGACGCGTGCAGACCGTTGCTCTGCGATTGATTGTAGAGCGCGAACGCGAAATTAAAGCGTTCGAGAAAAAAGAATACTGGACGATCGACGCGCACCTTGCCGCCAGTAAGCCACCCGCTTTTGATGCGCGCTTTCTCGGTAAGGGCGAAGAGAAGATTGAAGTCACGAACGGCGAGGATGCGGAAAAGATTCGCGTCGCACTGGAGCAGGCGGACTGGCTTGTTCGCTCGGTCGACAAGAAAGAGCGTCGCCGCAATGCAGCGCCTCCGTTTACCACCAGCAAGTTGCAACAAGACTCCTCCCGTAAACTGCGCTTTAGCGTGAAGCGCACCATGATGATTGCCCAGCGGCTCTATGAAGGCGTCGAACTTGGCGAAGAGGGCCAGGTTGGACTGATTACCTACATGCGTACCGATTCCACCCGGGTCGCGCCTGAGGCGATCCAGGAAGTGCGCGAATACGTAGGCAAAGAGTACGGAGCCGCATACCTGCCGGAAACGCCGAATACATATAAGGAGAAGAAGGAAGCGCAGGCGGCGCATGAGGCGATTCGTCCGACTTCGGCGATGCGGCATCCCGACCAAATCAAGCAATATCTAAAGGAAGACGAGTTCAAGGTTTATAAGCTGATCTGGCAGCGATTTGTGGCATCGCAGATTATGCCAGCGGTATTCGACCAAACCACGGTAGATATCGACGCTAAATCGAAGACCGGCGATGTGTATTGGTTCCGCGTCACGGGTTCGGTATTGAAGTTTGACGGCTTCCTGCGAGTCTACGAAGAATCGAAGGAAGGCAAAGACGAAGAAGACGAAGAGTTGAAGCACAAACTGCCGGCGCTGGAAGCTGGGCAAAAGCTCACTCTGAAAGAACTGAAGCCGGAACAACATTTCACCGAACCTCCACCGCGCTACAACGAAGCTTCGCTGGTGAAGGAATTGGAAGAGCGCGGCATTGGGCGGCCTTCTACGTATTCGGCGATTCTGTCGACCATTCAGGAGCGCCAGTACGTGCAGAAGCTCGGCGGGAAGTTTACCCCTACGGAAATTGGGTTGGTCGTTACAGATCTGCTGGTGGAAAACTTTCGCGATATTTTCGATGTGGCCTACACGGCCCGACTGGAAGAAGGACTCGACGAGATTGAGGAGGGCAAGGAAAAGTGGACGGACACGCTTGCCGAGTTTTACAAGAAATTCCAGAAAGATCTCAAATATGCCGAAAAGCATATGGAGAACATCAAGCGGATGGAGAAGCCCACAGACGAGAAGTGCGAACTGTGCGGCTCGCCGCTGGTAATCAAATGGGGAAAACACGGATCTTTCTATGCGTGCAGCACGTTCGATAAGGAAGATCCGAACACATGCAAATTCACCAAAGAAAATCCGATTAATCTCCCGGACTTAGACACGGCGGATGTGCAGGAGACGACACAGGAAGAATATTGCGAAAACTGCGGACGAATCATGGTGCTCAAGCGGGGTCGCTTCGGGCAGTTCATGGCGTGTACGGGCTATCCCGATTGCAAGACGACCAGACGATTGGATCAGGGTAAGAAAGTTCCAGATATTCCGCTAGATGAAAAGTGCCCAAAATGCGGTCGCAATATGATGATCCGGCACGGGCGATTCGGCGAGTTCACCACCTGTAGCGGGTATCCCGAGTGCAAGTACGTGAAGCAGAACTTCATCGGCGTGAAGTGTCCCGAGTGCAAAGACGGCGAACTGGTGGAGAAGCGGGCGCGCAAAGGCAATACTTTTTATGGATGCGGAAATTATCCAAATTGTAAATTTACTTCCGCGCACAAGCCGATTCCGGAGAAATGCCCGACTTGCGGCAGCGAATATTTGGTAGAAAAGTTTCTAAAGGCGGGACCAGTAATTGCCTGCCCGAACAAAGAGTGCGATTTCGAACGGCCCGCGCCACCCGCGGAAGCGGCCGCGACGAGCGCCTAGAGACGTAGCCATTTTGGCGATCAGGCAATTCTCTAGGTAGCGATACGATCGCTACGAATAGTTGAGAGGAGTTCTCGTGTCCAAGAAAGCAACGACTGCCGATGCTCAGTTGATTCTCCAACTCTATGATTTGCGGCGTGAGGCTGAAATGCGCCGGGCGCGCCAATGGTGGCTTACCGGTTTCTGGCCCACGAACGTCGACGACTATATGAAAGTCGCCAGCGCCTCGGGCACTCCGGAAAACAATTGGCTGCGGCAGGTGAGTAGTTATTGGAGTATGTCCGCCACGTTCGTCCTGCATGGTGCGTTGAACGAGGACTTGTTCCTGCAGCCATCCGTAAGTGGCGAGATGTTTATTGTGCTCGCAAAGGTCTATCCCTTCCTCAAGGAATTACGGAAGAAATCCGGCGAGCCCCTGATGTACGGAAACATCGAAAAGGTGATCATGGGCTCCAAATTCGGCCGGGATCGTTTCAAGTTCATGTCAAAACGAGTGGAAATAATGCGAGAGAAGCTGTCACCGGCGAAGGATCGTTAATTTTGAGCCGACTTTTTTATTCCTTTCTCGCAGCGGTCACTTCAGCGTCTCGCCGTCCTTGCTCAACAGTCGATTCACGGCCATCGATCCATCAGTCATCGATCTACGAGTGATCTGTTATTCTAATCGGCTGTGCGGATGATCTGGTGGTTTCTGATTCTGGGTGTAAGTACCCTGACAGTGGTGTGCGTGGCCATTGCGTTGTATCTGCGTTTGCGGCGCAACTTACAGGCCGCTCGCGCAGCCCACGGGGGAACTCTCAACGAAGCCGGCCCTGATGGTCATTCCGACAGAATTGAGCCCTGACGCTCGCTGCTATCGGAGAGATTTATGGAAAAACCAACAACGCAAATTTTTGGCAATTCGAGAGAACAAACCGTAGTTTCCGACCGGGTACGAAACATCGGACTGGTGATTGGGGGCAGCCTGGTGGTGGCGATATGCGCGCATATCAGCATCCCTTTGCCATTCACGCCTGTTCCGCTCACGGTGCAAAATTTCGGAGTGTTGCTGGTGGGATTGATGTTGGGAAGCCGTCGTGGATTTGCAGCTCTCACACTGTATTTGGCCGAAGGTGCGATAGGATTACCGGTCTTCAGCCCGTTTGGCCCAGGCGGAATTGCTCAATTAATGGGGCCGACTGGCGGGTTCCTCTTGAGCTATCCGCTGGTCGCCTGGATGGCTGGATATGTGATGGAACGCGGACGCAGAAATTTTGCGCGCGCGGCGATGGGCGGATTTCTGGCTGAGATCGTGCTATTCACAGGCGGCCTGGCATGGCTGGCCGTACTTACGCATTCAGTCATGCAGGCGTTTCGTTTGGGGCTCTATTGGTTTTTGTTTGCCGAAATAATTAAGGTAATGATGGCTGCTGGATTCGCCGCAAGATGGCGACGCACTCCGGCGGATGGCGTATAGACTCAGCAGTGAGAAGTTGGAGTTTAAGAAGATGACGGTCAGTTCGGAACAAGAAGCAAAACAATCTCGAGGCGATGACCCGCTGGTGCGTGAAGTGTCGATTGCTCATAGCCCGGATTCGGATGATGCCTTCATGTTTTACGGTCTTGCCACCAACAAAGTGCGCGTACCCGGACTGCGGTTTACGCACACGCTTTGTGATATCGAGACACTGAACCAGAAAGCGCGGGAAGGCGTTTACGATGTAACGGCGATTTCATTCCATGCCTATCCCTATATTCAGGACTTGTACGCGCTGATGTCGTGCGGAGGCAGCGTCGGCGAAGGCTATGGGCCGATGATCGTGTCAACGCGAGCCTTCACGCAAAGCGAGATCAAGGAAAAGCGTATTGCGGTTCCCGGGATGCTTACAACGGCTTATCTCGCACTGCGGCTTTTCGCTCCGGGAGTGGAGACAGAAGTTGTGCCATTTGATCAGATCATCCCGCAGGTGCTGGAAGGTAAGTACGAAGCGGGACTCATCATTCATGAAGGGCAGCTGACCTATGACAAGGCGGGTTTGCACCGCATTGTAGATCTCGGACGCTGGTGGCAGAAGATGACCGGCCTGCCCTTGCCTCTGGGAGGAAACGCGATCCGCCGTGCGCTGGGGCGGGAGCTTATTTCCGCGGTGAACTCGGCTTTGCGGGATAGCATCCAGTATGCGCTCGATCATCGCGAAGAAGCTTTATCGTATGCCATGCAGTTCGCGCGTGACCTGGACAGTCAAACCGCGGACAGATTTGTCGGCATGTACGTCAACGAGCGCACGCTTGACTACGGCTCGGAAGGCCGTGAAGGTGTAGCGCGACTCCTCGACATGGGCCATAAGGCAGGAATCATCGGTCCGGAGGCGCAGGTGGACTGGGTCGCGTAAGAAATTTCGCATCTGCCACCGAAGACAAGAGTCATTCCAGCGTGTTTTTGGACGCGGCTTCATTTTAGAAACAGCGTCGGCAGGCTGTGGCCGCAGCTGAAACAAAGAGATTCAAGGCTTGTCTCCTCAAACCCTCCTGATCGACGCCGACGACACCCTTTGGGAAAACAATATTTATTTTGAGCGCGTGATTGCGCGGTTCATCTCATTTCTCAATCACCACGAATTTTCGCCCGAGCAAGTGCGGGGCGTGCTCAACGATGTGGAGCGCGAATGCATTGTGACGCATGGATACGGTCTGCATAGCTTTGCGCACGCGCTCATGAATACATTCGAACGCCTTAGCCTGAATCCGGTCACGCCAGAAATGCACGAGCAGATCCGGAGTTTCGCAAATACTATCGCCGATCATCCCATTGAGCTTTTGCCTGAAGTCATCGAGACTCTGCAATATCTTTCTCCCCGCCATCGGCTCATCCTGCTGACCAAAGGCGCGATCGTCGAGCAGTCTGGGAAGATCGAGCGATCGGGGCTAAAAGATTATTTCGCGGCGACGGAGATTGTCGCGGAAAAAGATGCTGCCGCATATCACCGGATCATTGAGAAATATGAACTCGACGTCGGCTCTACCTGGATGATCGGCAACAGTCCGAAGTCTGATATCAATCCAGCGCTGGCGGCCGGATTGCACGCCGTTTTTGTTCCGCACGGCAATACTTGGGTGCTCGAGCATGATGAACTGCAAGCGGCAATGCCGCCGCAGCGACTGCTGATCGTGGGCAATTTTGCAGAGCTTCGCGAACATTTTTGATACTCTCCGAAAGTGCCAGAATCAGATTCATCACCCCATTTTTCAATGATTCGAAAAGCACCAAACTAACCAACAATGCGCTCTCCGCGCGCTCGTCAGCACATGTTACGCTCGTTCTGCTTAGCTTTCTTGAACGCACGTGGAGACAAATAATTTCCGCAGGCTGTTGCGCACTGTTGAAGCTCTCTCCGATCTAGGACCGGAACTGACAGCCGAACGCGAATTCAGTGAAACATCGCGCCGCATGCTGTCTGCCGTCATGGAAGCGGCTGGAGCTCGCGAAGGTGCGCTCTTCGTTTTCAACGAGAAGCCCACCATGCTCACCTCCGTGGTATCCGAGGGCTTCACCATGTTGCCAGACCCCGCAATCATTCCTCTTCTTCCCAAACATGCTCACGCTCTGGCGGCGGCCCGCGGACCCATCGTGCTTAACTCTTCCACCTATTCGGTATTTCTGAGCTCCAATGGCAATGTGGCACCAGAGTTATTCAAGTGCATCGCACCGCTTCGCTCTGTCGGCAAGCTTGCTGGTGTAATCGCATTGGGACGTCGTCCGGGCGATGTTCCGTATCTTGAAGCCGAATTGGATGCGATGGAACTGTTGTGCAGTTATATCGGTCTGGCCGTCCACAACCACGCGCTGACCCAAACACTGGCTCAACGCGTTACTGAAAATCTGCGGTTGATGGCTTCGTTGCACGGGTTTTATGACAGCGCTTTAGAAGCTTTCGCAACTGCGATTGACGTGAAACACGTAAATATTCACGGCCACTCGTTGCGCGTCGGTCGTTACGCCGCTGCAATCGGCGAGGCGATGGGAGTGGAGCCCGGGGAAGTGGCAGCGCTCCGCAGCGCAGGGTATTTGCACGATATCGGCAAGGTGGCGGTGGACCGCCGGCTATTCAGCAAGCCAGGCGCGCTCAATCCCGAAGAATTTCAAGAGATGGCCGACCACACTGTGGTTGGCCATCAAATTGTGAGCAGCGTGGAGTTTCCCTGGCCGAAGATTCACGAGTCGGTACGCTGGCACCACGAGAGGTGCGATGGGTCGGGTTACCCAGACGGGCTGGCTCAGGAGGAACTGCCGATGCCGGTCCGCATTATGGCATTAGCCGACACCTTTGACGCCATGACCAGTGAAAGGCCGTACCGGGAGCCCCTTTCGCTGGGTGCGGCGCTGAGCGACCTGGTCCGTATGAGTCCTCAGAAATACGATCCGAATGTGGTGCAGGGGCTGCTGATCCAGGTGCGGCGTGACGCCGTGGGAAGTAACCGTGTCCCGCTTTTGACCAATCATACGGCGGTGAACATTGCTCCTACCGACGTGGATCAACTGGCTGCGACGCTGCAGCATAAGATATCTCGCGGCAAGATGTATTTGACTTAACATCTTCCATCTTCTGGCGTTTACGCTTCTGACCCTCCAGGACTTAACCTCCTTTGGTAACCAGTGATTAGCAACTTTCTTCCACATCCGGGTTCATAATAAGAGGGCCGTATCCCTCCTCTGTTTCGGAGTCTTCATGCTACTGCGACGGGTCGAATTCGCCGCTGTTTTCTTGTCGATCAGCCTGGTCTGCGCCGTCTCGCCTTTGCTAGCCAGGAAGAAAGACAAGGACAGGGCGACATCCAGCGTTGGCGAACAGCGACGAGCTCTGCACGCTCTGAATCGTCTGACTTTCGGCCCTCGTCCCGGCGATGTGCAGGCAGTGATGGCAATCGGCGTTGACCAGTGGATCGATCGGCAATTGCATCCAGATAAAATCGACGATAGTGCAATGAATGCGCGGCTGGAGCCCTTTCGCACGACGCGGATGAGCACCGAAGATCTTGCAAAAAACTTTCCCGACGGCCAGGAAATCAATCAAGTCATGAACGGGAAGAGGGCGATGCCGTCAGACCCGGCCTTGCGGATGATCTATCAGGTTCAGATCGCTCGTCAGGAAGAGCGAAAGCAGCGCCAACAAGAAGCTGGCAAGAATACGAATGCCGCGAGTGACCGGATAACAGTGGCCGACTCTGCTACCTCAAAGATGTCGCGCGGCACGAATGGCCCTACAAACCCCACGATGACGGCGGATATCGATTTAACTCCAGACACAAATGCCAGAGCGGGTGACAAAGGCGATGCCAGCGGGCCTACAGCAGTAGCAGCCAAGCCGACGGCAGAGGAAGAAGAGGAGGCGCGGCAGCGCGAAGACCAGCTTTACGCCGATCTCGATGTGCAGCAACTACCGAGCCTTCCTGCTGAGCAACGTTTCAAAAAGATTCTTGCCATGTCGCCAGCTGCCCAATTGACACTCGCGAATTCGCTGCGTGGAGGAAAAGGGCAGGAGCTTCTTGAAGGGCTACAACCGAAGCAGAGGGAAGTTTTGTTGGCGATGAATAATCCAGCCGGCGTGGTCACCGGCGAATTGGCGCAAGCCAAACTGGTGCGCGCTATCTACAGTGACCGCCAGTTGGAAGAAGTAATGACCGACTTTTGGTTTAACCACTTCAACATTTTTGCGGAAAAAGGAATCGATCGGCTACTCATCACCAGTTATGAACGCGATGTTATCCGGCCTCATGCGCTGGGAAAGTTTGAAGATCTGTTGGTGGCCACGGCGAAGAGTCCCGCGATGCTGTTCTATCTTGATAACTGGCTCAGCGTCGGTCCGAGTTCCGCACAGGCTCTGGGAATTCCCTCGCACGGCCCCGGTCCGTACGGACGTCGTGTTGCGCCGCGGCCTAATCAGAACAAGCGCCCCAGCGGGCTCAACGAAAATTACGGGCGCGAACTGCTGGAACTGCACACTCTGAGCGTGAATGGCGGATACTCGCAGCGCGACGTGACCGAGGTCGCCAAAGTCTTTACGGGATGGACGATCGAGAAGCCCTACTTGGGAGGCGGATTCAAGTTTGATCCCCGCATGCACGAGCCTGGGCCAAAATTTGTGTTAGGCCGGCGCATCAAACCCAAGGGAGAGGAAGAAGGACTGGAAGTACTGCATCGCCTGGCAACCAGCCCGCAGACTGCTCACTTTATTTGCCTGAAGCTTGCGGAGCGGTTTGTTTCTGACGATCCGCCACCTACCTTGGTCGATCACCTGGCAAAGACATTTTTGAAAAAGAAGGGCGATATTCGCGAGGTGCTCTCTGTTCTTTTTCACTCGTCCGAGTTTTGGGATGATGCAACGTATCGAGCGAAAGTGAAGACACCGCTGGAGTTTGTGGCTTCCGCCGCACGCGCCAGTGGGGCCGAGATCGATGACGCGCTGCCGCTGACCCGGCAACTGAACAATATGGGTATGCCACTCTACGGCGCGCAGCCCCCAACCGGCTATTCCATGAAAGCGGAAAATTGGGTGAGTTCGTCAGCGTTGCTCAACCGCATGAATTTTGCCTTAGCGCTCACAGGTGGGAAGATCAAGGGCTTAAGGGTGGATATGGCGCCGCTGGCAAGCAACGATTCCGGGAATTCACAGATGGATGCGACCCTTGCCTTATCATCACTTGAAACAAGATTGCTAGACGGAGACGTCTCCAAACAGACGCATGATTCCATTACGGCGCAGCTAGCCGGAGGTAGCCCCGGTGTGCAACAAACCGACAAAGGGGCGCAGCGCAAGCCGCCGGTTGCGGCGCGTTCTAACGATGTGAGCATGATGGCAGGGCTGTTGTTAGGCTCACCAGAGTTTCAGAGGAAATAGCTCTTAGTCTGTGGGTTTTGGGTATTTGATTCGGTTCTATTCCGAATGTACAAGGTAGTCGTTTCAAAGATGTTTAGCGCGGCGGGCTAGGCGCCAATGGTTAGGAGCTGATTTCTATGTCGATTACTCGTCGTGTTTTTCTTCGCAACAGCGCACTCGCCGTTGTGGGCACGGCGGCGGTGCCCAGTTTCCTAGCGCGTGCGGCTTGGGGCGCCACTCAGATTGGGACGCGCAACAAGCGTTTGGTCGTGATTTTTCAGCGTGGTGCGGCGGATGGCTTGAATATCGTAGTTCCCCACGCCGAACCGGCATATTACGCGATGAGGCCGACTATCAACATTCCGCGTAAGGCGGTGCTTGATCTTGATGGCTTCTTTGGCCTGCACCCTGCCCTCGCACCGTTGCAGCCTTTTTGGCAGCAACGCCAGTTAGCGATCGTGCATGCGGCGGGATCGCCCGATCCCAACCGTTCCCACTTCGATGCCCAGGACTTTATGGAGTCCGGCACGCCGGGAATCAAGTCGACTGATGACGGGTGGCTGAACCGCGCACTGCGCAACCTTCCGGAGGTTTCTAAAAGGTCGCCATTCGAAGCGATCGCCATGGGGCCATCAATTCCGAGAATTTTGAGCGGGCTTCAACCCGCGATCGCAATCAATAACATCAACGATTTCTTAGTGGGCGGCCGCAATCCGAAACCGTCGCCGGCAGCCAATACTTTTGAAGCGATGTACGATCACTCGCTCGACGCGGTGCTGCATGGAACGGGCATAGAGACTTTCGACGCGGTGAAAATGCTGAAGTCCGCGGATCCGGCGCAGTACAAACCCGCTGCGGGCGCAGACTATCCCAAAGGGCGATTCGGAGACAGCCTGCGGCAACTGGCGCAATTGATCAAAGCGAATCTCGGGGTGCAGGTGGCGTTCGCCGACATCGGAGGTTGGGACCATCATGTCAACGAGGGAGCTACGGAAGGTCAGATTGCGAATGTGTTACGTGAATTCTCACAATCGCTGGCTGCCTTCTGGACCGATCTCGGCGACCTTGGCGAGGACACGGTAGTTGTCACCATGTCGGAATTCGGGCGCACCGCCCGGGAGAATGGTAATCGCGGCACCGACCATGGCCATGCGAATGTCATGTTCGTCCTGGGCGGGCCGGTAAAGGGCGGCAAAGTCTATGGACGGTGGCCGGGCCTTGATCAAGCGCAGCTCTACGAAGGTCGGGATCTGGCTCTGACCACGGATTTCCGGCAGGTGCTTGGCGAGGCCGTGGCGAGGCACTTGGGCAACAAAAATTTGGCGACAGTCTTTCCCGGCTTCGATAACCCGCCTTCAAAATTCTTGAGATTTCTAGGCTAGCGATCGTTAAATCTCAATCAGCACCTCGCCGCCATCGATCTTCAGCGGATACACGCCAACTTTCATGCTGGAACTTTGAGCGGCCTGCCCAGTTTTTACGTCCCAGGCCCATCCGTGCCAGGGGCAAACCACCTTGCCTCCTTCAATCATTCCCTGCCCTAGCGGACCGCCGCGATGGGGACAGAGATTTTCCATCGCGCTATAGGCGCCCTTTACATTGGCAACACAGATAGTCTTCGTGCCACAAGGAAATTCTCTGGCTTCGTCCGGCGCCGGAAGTTCGGATTCAGTCGTGAGCTTGATGAGTTGCGGCATGAGTTCTGATGGTCTGCAACGATGACTGGCAAGCTTGGCTCCGCGGAGCCGATGATGGCTGTTCGCACAAGCTCGCCAGAGCTATCTGGGCTGGGTGGTTTGCGCAATCATTACCTGACGCTTGAAGTTCTCCATCATGTTGGGATCAAGTCGCACTTCAGTGGGCTTCCTGGCCAGCGTCATGGTGTCGATTTTGTCCTGAAGCTTGAGCAGGGCGTAAAAAAGATTCTCTGGACGGGGCGGACAACCGGTCACATAGACGTCCGTAGGAACGATGCGGTCGACTCCCTGCAGCACGGCATACGTATTAAACGGCCCACCGACGGAGGAGCATGCGCCCATCGAGATCACCCACTTGGGGTCGGGCATCTGGTCGTAGATGCGTTTCACGACCGGAGCCATCTTCAACGTGACCGTACCGGAGACGATCATGAGATCGGCCTGGCGCGGACTGGGACGAAACACTTCGGCACCAAAGCGGGCGATGTCAAAGCGCGAAGTTGAGGCCGCAATCATCTCGATGGCACAGCATGCCAGGCCAAATGTCATGGGCCAAACGGCCGACTTGCGCGCCCAGTTGAACACGTAGTCCACCGTGCTGATCATGAAATTCTTTTCGAACTTATTTTGCAGCCAACTCATAGAGTCCTTCTGAGACCAGTGCGTTATTCGAAGTAAGCCAGAACTGCTTGACCACAGCAGTTTACTCCAGGAACCGGCTCGTCAGTAACGGAAACTGCGAGGTGCGCGGGAAGGGCGGTCCGCAAATTGCTCTCATTTGCTACAGCGCAGGTTCCTCAGCTACAAATAGAGGCATCCATGGATTCAAACTCCGCGGTGGCTGCCCGCCGCTTCCCTGCCCTAACGCTGGTTCTCACGGCTTGGACTCGTATTCGAACGTCGTACTTCTGGATGGTAGCTGTCGCACTATTTCTCCGAGTAGGCTGGATTATCGTTGGCCACACCTATAGGTTCAAGGGCGCAGAAAACAACTTTGGCTTCGGATGGGAAATGGGCCGGATTGCGTCGGCTATCGCATCGGGTCGCGGCTTCAGCGATCCTTTTGGGCCACCAACGGGCCCTACTGCATGGGAGCCCCCGCTTTACCCATATTTGACTGCCGGCGTTTTCCACTTTTTTGGTATATATTCACGGCCATCCGCGTTCGTGCTGCTCTCTATCAACAGTGTTTTTTCCTCGCTGACTTGCATCCCGATCTTTCTCATCGCGCGCAGGATCTTCTCTGAGAAGGTCGCCGTCGGTTCGGCATGGACCTGGGCACTTCTGCCTTACGTAATGTACTGGTGCACGCGCTGGGTATGGGAGACAAGTTTATCGGCGCTATTACTGGCCGTGATTCTCTGGCTGGCACTGAACATGGAAGACCGTGACGGGCTCAAACCCTGGATCGAGTTCGGTTTGCTATGGGGCGTTGCTACTCTGAACAGTACGGTACTGATCGCATTCCTGCCAGCCTCAGGATTGTGGGCCTGGTATCGTCGCGCAAAGCGGGGAAAGCAGTCGCTCGGCGGGATCGTATTGGCTTCTTTGATCTTCCTCGCGTGCATTACTCCCTGGACGATGCGCAACTATCGAACCTTCGGAAAGTTCATTTTCATTCGCGACAATCTGGGAGCGGAGCTGCGGCTGGGAAATGGCACCGGCGCGGATGGAACGTGGATGCAATATATCCATCCCACGCAGGATACGTTTGCAATGCGGCAATACACTTCGATGGGCGAATTGGCCTACATCGAAAATCGCAAGCAAAGTGCGATCGCTTATATCAAAGCTGACTTCGGTCGCTTCGCCATTCTTTGCCTCAAGCGGTTCATTTATTTCTGGGCGGGTCCACCGAGACTTTCAAACATTTGGTGGCTAGCGCAAGTGAAGAATTCGCTATTCCTTGCATCTTCCGTTCTTATGTTCTGGGGGTTGGGACGGGCTCTGCGGCAGCGAAGGCCCGGCGTCTGGCTGCTGTTCTGGCTGATCTTGCTATACCCCGCGATTTACTACGTGGTTTATCCCGGACAACGATACCGCCATCCGATCGAGCCGGAGATGACGATTCTAGGAGTTTTCCTGCTAACAGAAACCGGCAAAAGGGAGCCATCAGCCGACCAGCAATAAGCGGAACCCAACCGCGAGAGCTTTCGTATCTCCATGTACGAATGGACGGCGAGCTTTTTTCTATAACTTATTACCGGCTTCCGCGTCTAAGCTGAAACGGAGAACTCACATGAATCGTGCCCGCCAGTTCCTTGCTCGATCGAGTGCCATCGTCTGTGGCTGCGCGCTCTTCCTCTTCGCCGTCGCAGCGAATGCTTCCGACCATCGAGGAGCTTTCACCGAGGAATTCCATCAAACCTACGCACTCGATGCGGACGGACGTGTGGAGCTCGACAATATCAATGGCGCCGTCCACATCTCTGCGTGGGACCAGAACGAAGTGAAAGTGGATGCGATGAAATATGCCGACTCGAAAGAGCGACTCGATCAGGCACGGATCGAAGTCGATTCGAACAAGAACCATATCTCGATTCGTACCAAATACCCCGACCACAATCTGACGTTCAATTCGGGCTCTCATAATAATCCCGCGAGCGTGGAATACACCTTAACCGTTCCCCGCGGTGCGCGGCTTGACGAAATCAAGCTAATCAATGGTGCGCTTGATGTGACCGGCGTGAAGGGCGAGGTTCATGCTTCTTGCATTAATGGAAGGTTGGAGGCAAAGAATCTCTCCGGGCGCGCCGATCTCTCCACCATCAACGGTCACCTGGAGGCGATGTTTGATGAACTGTCCAGTTCGTCGGTCAACCTCAGCTCGGTGAATGGGTCAGTGGAGATGACGATCCCTTCGGATTCGAAGGCAGAGATAGAGGCAAGCACAGTCTCGGGTGGAATCGAGAATGACTTTGGCTTGCACGTAAACCATCACAGTTTCGTGGGACACGACTTGAGGGGCGAACTGGGTGGAGGCGGCCCTCGCATTAAGATTTCTAACGTGAACGGTAGGATTGAGATACGGCATGCCTCGGATGGCCGCACGCTCAGCCCGGCGAGAGATTCTTCACATCACGAACACGAAAAAGATGACGATGACGATGACGATAGCGAGATCTGACCTGGACGTTCAGTAAATGGTGTATCCCGGTCCGGGTGTTCGCAGATCGGGCTTCGAGGCCATCAGCAGCAAGGCCCCTTCACGCTTGAACGCTCGCAAGTCATCCAGGCTGTTGAAAGATTTTGTTTTGTAATCGTCCGGCGTGGGCGTATCGTCGGCGACCCGGCAAGCTTCCACGTTCTCAAAAGCGTGCTTTTTCAATAATTCGACATACTCGCTCGCCGAGCGAACATGCACTGGCACTTTTAGCTTGTCCACCCACTGCAGCGAATATCGGTTGTCCTTATACAAGTTAATCAGGATGAATAACCTGCCGCGTGGCGCCATCACGCGAAACAACTCCATCAGCGCGCGATCTTGATCGGCATAGTAGTAAAAGGATTCGACCGACAGGACCTTGTCGAAAAAATTCTCTTCCCACGGAATTTGTTGCGCCGACCCCCAAACATAGAGTACGTTCTCAAAGTCTTTCGACGCCGCTCGCGCTTCGCGAACCATCTCGTCGGAAACATCCACACCAACCACCTGTCCGAAGCCATCCGGCCCCTCGCCCACCAGTCGCGCGAGCAGCCGCGTAGCCCATCCCGAACCGCAACCCAGGTCAAGTACGCGCTCGCCGGGTCGCAGTTCCATACGGCGAATCGTCTTGGTGGTGATATCGAAATGATGCTGCTCCATCTTGGGGCCTTCGCCCGCCGCGGCCCAACGGTTGAATTCCTGCTGGAGTTTCTCATCGGGGGTGAGTGATCGTTCTGGCATTTGCTCATTTTAAACGGTACTGCGCACGAGGTCTAAGTGCGCCATCGTACCATTGTATGTATGGAGTAGAATTTTCTCACGCGCCAAAGCAGTCGGCGAGCCGCAAGGAAATAGTTTATGAGGTCAAGGTCGAGTCAATCATGTCGTGTTTACTGAGAGCGAGCGGCCAGCACTTTGAAGTCGATGAGTTCTTGAAGGTTTCTTCGCTCGATGCGGTCGCCGTTTTCCACCGGGGCGAAGGGAAAGCCAGCGTTTCACTTATCACTCAACGTCGGAGTGGCCACTCGGGTGTCAGCGTGAGGGTCGGCCTTCAAGAGTTTTCGGACCTGATAAATCAGATTGACGATGCTGTGGAGTTCCTCGAGTCCAACGATGAAGAACTCAAGCGGCTGCGTGATTTTCCGGGTGTGGAAAGGATCGACCTGGATTTTTCTTTGGAAGATCGGGAGTTGGTGTTCCAGTCCGATGCCTTCCCTCCGCGTTTACTTTCTCTTTTGGGAAGCCTGCGTATCGGACTGGTGGTATCGAGGCATCCCGCTTACAGCGCTGAGGATCAACCTGCAATCGAACAATAGAGATCAAACAACAGAAATATTGGCGCGCGTGGTGAGCAGGCGCCCAAACCGATGTCATCCTACGCGTAAGCTCGTGTCTCAGGATCGCTCCGTACGGTCAGTACCGGACAGCGTGCGCCGCATACAACTTCGTACGCAGTAGCCCAGGGCATGTGGCAGGCAGTCGCGATATAAGCCAAGCGATGCAGTCCCAGGATGATGGCGTCGGCCTGGATCGTTTCGGCCGTCTGCAGGATCGTTTCGCTGGGCGATCCGAACTCGACCAGGAATTCAGGCTTACGCGTCAAAGGCGCATTCTGCGATATCAACCGATGCAATCCTCGTAATCTGGCAATGCGAATTTCGTCTCGAACCTTTAAGAGTTCGCCGGCGTTAGGATGATGCAAAGCATCTTGTGCTGGAAAGGCTGGTACTACGTGAAGCAACGCCAACTGTGCTCCGAAGCGATTGGCGGATGAGATGGCATAGGGCAGCGCCTGTAAAGAGGCTTGGCTGAAATCTGTAGCGAATAGAAAAGGTCGAATTGCCCTTACGCTACCGACTGGGCTCTCGTCAAAGGAACTGGGGCCTACCGTCAGAACGAGAGAATTCGCCTCACGGAAGATTCGTTCGGCGACGGATCCAAGCAGTAGTTTGCGGAACCCTCTTCGGCCGTGCGTTCCCACAACGACCAGTTCTACTTCTTGTTGCCGAATCACCTCTTCCAACTGTTCCCAAAGGTCGCCTTGGCGCACGATCATTTCGTGGCGCAGGCCAGAGAACGACCCATCCTGAATGAGGGCTTCCTCCAGCTGGCGAGCATCTCGTTCGGCCGCATCGACAGCTGCCCTGAGCACTTCTGGGCCGGCGAGGGTGAATGCGGGCGAGGAAACTACATTAGCGATATAGAATTTCGCACCGTAATGGCGAGCGATAGCCAGAGCATGACGGAGAGGCTTCTCGGACGCTTTCGAGAAATCGGTTGCAACCAGGACCGACTTGAGACCAACTTCGATCGCTGACGCGACGAGTGACATAATGCACCTCCCTCCAGCTCAACCGCCGGAGCAAGCCGTCGCTTTCACTTGTTATATTGGCACGTACTTCTACAATTCGCAGTGACGTGGGTCACCACCGGCAAGAATGCGGGTCGGCACGCACATTTCAATTAGCGCTTTGGGAGCGCCATCTTTGGAGGGAGATTGCCTTCACAGACTGAATGGCTGTTCTTCGGTCTGTTAGTGCTACTCGGGACGAACCTCGACCAGCAGGTGCTTGTCAAAAACGGCATTGAGTTTCGCCTGCGGTCCGTGAATGCTTCCAAGGTCCTTGTTGTCGACGTAATTGATCACGCGATAATTACGATCCTGCAAACCACGTAGTTCAATGGGGCCACTCCAATGGCGAGCGAAGAACGCATAGTACATCTCATCGCCTTTGCGAATCGCATGCGCTTCGGGTTGATCGAAGCCTATATCGTAAAGGTCGCCTAGATAGTCTCCTCGAGACAACATTTTATCTTTGTAAATGGCTAGCCACTTTCCAAAAAGTTCTTCTCGCTCCGGGGTGAGATCTGACTTGCTCGGTTTCTTGACAAGCTGCGGAAGTACGAACTGTGTGCCGACCACTCCGCCGACACCCACGGTAGACGCGAAATCGTTCGCCCCATCGCTCAGTTCAACGTGGTCCCCAAAGTAAGGGACGTTATCGCCCATCAGCGCTTTCAAGGTTTTTCCTTTCGAGCGGACCTGAAACGAACTCTCCGGGTCAGATGCCACCGACATATTGAAATGTGGCATGGTGAAAAACGAGTAGGCGGTACCGCACGGGCAAAATTCAACTAACGCGTCTGGTTTGATACTGCGCGCAGTATCGTATATCTCGCGAAAGAAATCGGGCACAGCCTCCACTGAGTCTTCCGGACGTTTGTGATGATGCGCGGGATTGTAGCAAGCAGGAACGGCGTTCATGTGTTGGCCATCCAGCTTAAGACCGTCAAATCCCCACTCTCCCAAAATTTTGCGGACGAGCGCTTTGTGATACTCCACCACGCCCTGCTCCGCGGGACACAGATAGAAGGAATTCCACCACGAAATCTTCCGCTTCGATCCATCGCGATTAAGCAGAACGAACTCGGGATGTTCTTTCAGGAGCATTGAATCCGGCACGGCACTTAACGGCGACCACCACAATTGCGCTTTGAACCCTTCGGCGTGGATTCGGTCCACCAGCGCTTTCATGTCGGCGTCGCCATTGGGGAATTTCTTGGGATCAAGGGCCCAATCACCGTAATTGTTCTGCCAGCCGTCGTCTAAAGTCACCCAGGAGAAGCCCAGTTTCTTGACCGTGGGGAGAGTGTCATACACTTGCTTCAGTTTCACGGACCGCCCATATCCCCATGCGCACCAGATCGCGCCGAACGCGCTGTCGGGCGCTGAAGCCATTTGAAATCCCTGTCGTACCATCAACCGGCGGTACGCAGCCAAGCTGCGGAAATAATCACCCTGATGCACCGAAACAAAAGTACGGAGAGTATGAAAGGTTTCCCCGGGATCCAGAGTTTGTTTTCGATTAGAGCGAATGGCCACATGAACGTGATGCGCGTCAGGCATGGAAATCGGAAGCGATATGAGACGTGGCCCAGGTTCTACGTGTCCGATCGCAAGTCCGACGTCCTTACGCCACACGTCAATGATCGGAGTCCCTCCGCCGTAGTCACTGGCATTCATTCCTAGGAAGTTTTCCTGTTTGAATCCAGCACGCAGGGGAAGCACCCAATTTGGTCTTTTTTCATACGAGCCGCTTTGATAGGACCAGAACGCGGGACCCCTCGCCATTGAAATGGTGTTGATGGAATATTGATGATTGGCCCAGCCGCGGATGGCGATAGGACCAGTTCCCTCGTTCGTGTAAGCGACATCGAAGATCGCCATCGATGGGAAATCCGCATAGATGGTAACGGAGATGTCTTTTCGCAACTTGCCGGACTTGCCGCTCAGGGAAAGGCGGTCTCCTTCGCCAAATGTATCGGTGACGTGCTCGCGGTGGCTTGCGCTAAGGGCAAAATCCGTCTGATCGCCAAGGCTGGTAGTAATCGTCTCCGAGGACGAAAACGGACCCATGAGTTTTGAAGTTGAGCTGAATAATGGCACGACACGGCTGCGCAGGTGGGGATCGAACTCAATTCGTAGAACCTCGCTCTGGACCTGACGTTCGCTAGAGCTGATTGCGTCCTGAGCAACAGATCTCGGGCTCAATCCGTGCGGCTCGAAATTCCAGGCAGGCAGACTGATACCCAGCAAAACGCAGCCGGCAATAGTTCGCCCGAACTTAGTCATTGATTTTCCTCCGCCTAACCGAATTTCATTTGGACTGCCTAATGTATTACTTATTGTTGCGATTAATGTCAAAATCTTTCGTATTATTCGTATTCGATGCTCTTGATCCAGCCCTCGGCCGTCCGACTAGCTGATAGGAAGGAATGGGAATAAACGATGGAGAGTTCTGCCTTTGATCACACAATCCCGCCGAACCAGCGCAATTCCAGCAGTAACGTGCAAGACGTGATCTTGCGAAATCGTGCCTCGGGCAATGGCGGCGTGTACGCCGTCTGTTCCGCGCATCCTTGGGTCATCGATGCGGCCATTCAGCAGGCCAGGGAGAATGACGCCGGTCTCCACATAGAGTCCACTTCGAGTCAGGTGAATCAACTGGGCGGGTATACCGGGCAAACACCGGCTCAGTTTGCTGCGTTCGTTCATTCGTCGGCGCAGCGGATGGCATTCCCTGCCGAGCGAATTTTACTTGGCGGCGATCACCTTGGACCTTTCCCGTGGAAAGGCCAACCTTCCAGCGATGCGATGCTGAAGGCTTGCGAATTGGTTCGCGCATGCGTGCTGGCCGGATATACAAAAATTCACCTCGATGCGAGCATGGCATGCGCCGACGATCCACAAGGTCTCCCTGAAGACGTTGTTGCGCAACGGGCCGCTTTGCTTTGCCAGGCTGCGGAAGACGCATTTAAGGATTCGCCGCCAGGAGCAACCCGACCGATTTACGTCATCGGGACTGAAGTTCCAACGCCAGGTGGAGAGTCCGCTTCCGGAGGGGCCCCTGTCGTTACTACAGTGGAGAATCTCCACCACACTCTTGAAATTTTCCATCGTTCCTTCGATGAGAAGGGTTTGTCCGCAGCCTGGCAAAGAGTGATCGGTGTTGTGGTGCAGCCCGGGGTGGACTTCGGTGATGACGTTGTCTTTGACTACGATAAAACGAAAGCCCAGGCTCTATCAGCGGCATTGCCGCTCAGTCCTTCATTGGTCTACGAGGCGCATTCCACCGACTATCAAACTCCCGACGCCCTGGCGCAGATGGTAGGGGACCATTTCGCTATTTTGAAAGTTGGTCCGTGGTTGACCTTCACCTTCCGGGAAGCCATCTTTGGCTTGAGTGCGATCGAGCGCGAGCTGCTTGGCACGAAGAAGGGCCTTACGTTATCTCGGGTGCAGGAAGTACTCGATGAGACCATGCTCCGGAAGCCGGTCTACTGGCGTTCTTATTATTCGGGCGACGAGGGCCAACTCCGCCTCTCGCGGGCATACAGTTACAGCGATCGCTGCCGATATTATTGGCACGAGCCTGCGATCGTGGCAGAGGTTGAGAGACTTCTTGATAACTTGAAGACGCACTCCTTTCCGTTGACGCTGGTGAGCCAGTATTTTCCCAATGAATACGCTGCAATCCGGGCGGGAGAGATCGAAAAGCGGCCGGAACAAATCGTCCGGTATCACATCCAGTCGGTGCTGCGAATCTATGCGGCTGCTTGCGGATGATTTTTGAAAAAGGTTGACAAACAATATAAAACGCAAGTAAAAGTAATAGTTCGTAATATCGGAGCATAAAAGCTTCGCGGTCTGATCGACGAACTCGCCGAGGCGAACCAGCCACTTGAGCGAACCTTCGAGAGTACCGCCGTTGGACTCAGCTCAGGAGGTACGGCATGCCCTTCCGTTTCCACACCCGACAGATTCTCGGGACGCTTTTTCTTCTGATGACACTTGGCCTTTCTTCGCCACTATGGGCGCAGAAAGATACCGGAGCCATTGTGGGCCTGGTGCGGGATCCAAGTGGCGCTGTCGTTCCCGGCGCCAAAGTCATCGTCTCGGACGCGGATCGAGGCACCCAAGTGACGCTTTCCACCAATGATGAAGGCGAGTACGTTGCCAGCCCGCTGCGGATTGGACGTTATACCGTCACGGTGGAAAAAGAGGGATTCAAAAAGGCGGTGGATGGGCCGGTGCAAGTCGACATTCAGGATCGCATCAGCGTCAATGTGTCGCTCCAGCCTGGCATGGCAACGGAAACCATGACCATCACCAGCGAAGGGCCCCAGTTGGAGACGGAAACTTCCGACCTTGGTCAAGTCGTAGATAGCCGGCGCATCAATGCCCTACCCCTGAACGGGCGGAATTACGCACAACTCGCCCTGCTTGGAGTCGGAGTTTCGGCAGCCGAACCGGGATCGCGCGTTGAAACGACCTATGGCTTTAGCGCTAACGGAGCGCGCTCCCTACAGAACAACTTTCTGCTCGACGGAATCGATAACAACGCCAATCTGGGTGATGTGCTGAACGGTGCTGCTTACGTGGTGCAACCCTCAGTGGATGCCATTGCCGAGTTCAAGGTGGAAACCAATTCCTACAGCGCGGAATTTGGGCGCGGCAACGGCGCGATCATGAATGCCGTCATCAAGTCGGGCACCAATCAGATTCACGGCGATGTATGGGAATTTTTGCGGAATGAAAAGCTCGATGCGGCCAATGCCTTCGACCAGTTTGGGCGGCAGCCTTACAAGCAAAACCAGTTCGGTTTCACGCTGGGCGGCCCCATCGTCAAGAATAAATTGTTTTTCTTCGGGGATTACGAGGGTCTTCGTATCCGGCAGGCGCTGCCACAACTTTCCACGGTTCCCACTCCGGCCGAAGTGGGCGGAGACTTCTCCGCTTTTCTTCAGTTGAGCAATCCAATTCCGGGTGTAGTCGATTGCAGCGGCAATCCCACTTATCAGGGTGAGATTTTTAATCCCGTCCTGGCACAAAGTAATTCAGCATTCAACGGAGGATCTTGCAGCGTCCCCATCGGAACCAACGCCGCAGGTCAACCTACTAACAAGTTCAGCGGGAATAGCGGTACGAACACTGCCATCGATCCCCTGGGGCAAGAATTGGCAAATTTGTTCCCCGCACCGAATACAAGTTTGCCTGGCGGCAATTACCTGGCTGATCCTGAGCGCAGCGAGACCGAAAACAAGTTCGACATTCGTATCGACGAGGCGATCCGACAGCAAGACAATTTTTTTGTGCGCTATAGCTACGGCAAGGATAGTAACTTCCTGCCGTCGCCGTTCAAAAATGTGCTGGATGGTGGCAGCTTCCAGGATGGCTACAGTGATAACTTGGCCCAAGGACTGGCCGCCAGCGAAATACACAGTTTTAGCAACAATCTGATTAACGAATTTCGCTTCGGTTACAACTACCTCAACTCGCACCGCTACAATCTGAATTACAACCAGAACGTTGCCCAGCAGCTACCAGTCCCCTTTCCCGGCGTACCTTACACGCCTGGCCAGGAGATTGGCGGCTTGCCATCCGTCGGTTTTGGTGACGGAACAGCAGCGATCGGCGCATCTGGATATCAGCCCGCTATCGAAAAACAGCACAGCTATGTTTTCAGCGATAACGTAACGTGGACGCACGGACGCCATGCGGCCAAGTTCGGCGGCGAGCTTCGCTTCGAACAATTCACCATTCTGGAGCCGGCAGCTGCACGCGGCACCATGGACTTTGGTGGCGGCTTTCTTATCAATGACAACCTTGCTGCCCCAGGTACCGGCGGCGAGGCCTTTGCCTCGTTCCTACAGGGTATTTCCGACGGTGGCTCCATCACCAGCGTCACCCCGAACATCGACTACCGCAGGCAGATATACTCCGCTTATGCCCTCGATGATTTCAAAGTAACGTCCCGCCTCACACTTAACCTGGGCCTTCGCTACGAGCTCTTCAGTACGATCAAGGAGGCGAATAATCACCAAGACACCTTTGACTTCAACTCCCTTTCGCTCATCGCACCGAAGGGCCAGAATGTGCAATTAACTCCGACGCTTAGCACTGAGCTCACACTTCGCAACACCGGCTCGCCGGGGCTCATCAGTCCCGATCTTAATAACTTCGCGCCCCGTATCGGTCTGGCTTACGCACTTTCGAACAAACTTGTCTTGCGCAGCGGCTACGGCATCTTCTATGGCGGGCAGGAAAACGGTCCCTTTTCTAATCCGAGTCCGGGCTTCAATCCTCCGTTCTTGTCTTCCGAGGCGTTCAGCACACCTTGCACCGCACCCTCTGCAAATCCTGCGGCAGGACAGCTCGATTGCTCCATATCGGCCGCGAATAACTCCGGTTTGCCGCTGAATGTTTTGTCCCAAGGTTTTCCCGCGAATTCGCTCAGCGATCCGAACGCGCCCACACTTTACTCGCTCTACCCGCGTCTGGTCACGCCGTATACCCAGCAATGGCATCTCGGGCTGGAGTATCAACTGCCGTCCGATACGGTTCTCGAAGTTTCTTACGGGGGCTCTCGCGGACTAAAATTGTTCGCGTTCTACAACGGCAACCAAGCGGTGCCAGTTCTGGGCACAGACTCGCTTCCCACCGCGCCGCGGCGTCCTGCCAACGACGAAGGTCCCGGCGCCGCCGGGCCTTGTACTCTGGCCAACTCGCAAAATTGCAATCCTGCGTTGGACGTTGCCATTGACACGCTGCGCTCAAACGCACAGTCGAACTACAACTCTTTGCAGGTTCGGCTGGAGAAGCGCTACTCTCACGGCCTCCAGTACGAAGCTGCTTACACCTTCTCGCATGCTCTCGATAACGCTTCCAGCGCTAGCCTGGGATCCGTGAACAATGGAGACTTTCAAGATCAGCGTTTCCCCAACCAGAATTACGGCAATGCCGACTTCGATGTGCGCCAGCGCTTCGTCTTCAGCTATGTGTATGATCTGCCCTTCGGGCGCGGGCGCAGGTTCGCCAAGGACTCATCGGGAGTGGTAAACCAGATCGTAGGCAACTGGCAGATGACCGGCGTATTTTCAGCGGCGACCGGGAACTACTACACTGCGACCGACATCAACAATATTGCCGGCAGCGATTGCGGCGGTACGGTTGGTTACTATTGCTCGCGGCCGAACCTTGTCGGCAATCCAAACGCCAAGCCCTGCATCCCCGGGACACTCTTTAATACGTGCGCGTTCGCGGAGAATACGGTGCTTGGAACTTTCGGTAACGCTGGACGAAACATCATTGAAGGGCCTGGATACAAGACCTGGGACACTTCCTTTGTCAAACAGTTCCCCTTTAGCGAACAAAAGCATCTGGAGTTCCGCGCTGAATTCTTTAATGTGCTCAATCACGTGAACTACCTATTTGGCCAGTTTGGTGCAATCAGCGCCGAACCTACCCCTCTGGAGCTGGGCCAAAGCGGCTTCGGCTTCCCGTTGGCCGCTCGCGCCCCACGACAAATTCAGGTTGCCCTGAAGTTCTATTTCTGAAGACTGCAAAATGCCACCATTTCGACGGTCACTACACTGACTGTGAGATTTAGCAGTCTCGAAAATGGTGTTAGGGAAAGAGCGAGCCGAGCCGGACTTTCGCTGCGCCATTGAACTGAATTCTAGTAATTCCGCAACCCACTATTTTGCGGAAAATCGGATTGCCCCAGTAGGAATCGAGTCTCGTCGGCTCTCATCGAACCTTTTGAGGTAAAAAAATCCCCAACGCCGGTTCGCGTCGGGGATTCGCCATCGATTGTGTACGCTGAAGAAAACGTCACGAGATAATCAGCGGACGCATCATGTCGTGCTCTTCGTGTTCCAGGATGTGGCAGTGCCATACATATTCTTTCCCGCCGGTCCTTGGGCTTACAGCGTTGCGCATGGCGGCCGTGGGCAGATTTGGCAGATTGAATTGCATGATCACTGTGGTGATTTCTCCTGGGTTCATGCGAACGGTATCCTTCCATCCGATCTCATCGGCATCGGGAGGTGTGGGCGGCGCGCTGTAATCCCAGCTGTTCGGGTTGCCCTCAAACTGCTGGCGCTGAATCAATTGCACATTTACCAGATGGAAGTGAATGGGGTGGGTATCGCCGGTAAGGTTCATGATCTGCCAAACCTCGATCGCCCCGGCAGCGGGAGTTTCGGTGGGGTTAGCCATATAACCAAGGCCCCAAGTTGGAATACCTTGGTTATTCAAGCTCTCCGAAGTGAAAGTTCCCATGGTTTGGATCAGTCGGCCATAGTCGTCAAAATCCTCATTCAACGTGATGCTGCGATTAGCCACGCCCGTGAATGGAAATGCCGGCACGGAGGGGTCTCCGTCGTTGAAGAGCAGCCCCGGCTGATTTCCAGTAAGGAAGTTGCTCTTCAGTTGCGTGTTCATTTCGCCGAGCCAGGTTAAGGTGTTGAGGGCATCACCGGAACCGGCCGCGACAACAATCTTCAACAGTGTCCGTGTGTTAGGACCATATCCCGCGACCGTCGTCGGAGCTCCCCCGAAGGCGGTTTGATCGGGGTCGCCGGTGAAGTAATTGTTGCGCGGATCTCCGCCCGGGAATGGCGCTGGAGCATCGTTGTAGAGAATGTATGTGGAACCGACCGGAGCTCCATTAAAGTCGATTACCAGGTCGGCTCGTTCTGCGGGAGCCAGCAGTAGATTGAACGGTCCATCGGGCAACGCGGTGTTTCCAGTAGGATCGCCCGGATCCAACGGACACGGCGTGGTGTTGTTGTGAATGGCCACGGCGGGCAGGAAACCTCCCTCGGTGCCAACCTGGTACATGATCGGGCCAGGCGTTCCAACCTTGGCCTCTCCCGGGATCGACAGATTTTCCGGATAGAGATTCAGGTGATAGAAACGTGCCTGCGAACCATTGAGCAAGCGGAACCGCGTGCGGTTTGGCGTCACAGTTGCTTCGGGGTAAACTCCGCCATTGATCAGAATCGTATCGAAGAAAGCCTCAGGCACACACGAAACCGCAGGCAACGCCTTTGTGCCCTGCGCGGGCGGTTCCGAGCTCGGACCCCAATCCCATCGGCCTTTGGGGTTGTCTTTGCCATTCAAGAATTCATCCACTTCGTATCGATGTGGGTACCACAGATCGCCGGGCTCGCCCCACTTCCACGTTGGGTCTTGCGTGAGAATATTATTCGGCACGAAGCTCTTGTCCTGAATAATGAGCGGAATGCCCACCAGACTGGGCAGTAATCCCGAATTGATAAGTCCGGTCTCAAAATCGTCAGTGATGATGTATGCGGAAGCCACTCCTGCATAGGCGTTCAGACGGGTAATGCCCATGGCGTGGTCGTGATACCAGACCAGGCGAGCGCTCTGCTGATTGGGATAGTAGTTCACGCCGGTGCCGGGAATCGACGGCAATCCTGGAACGTTCATAAAGCTCGGGCCGTGCTGGCCGGTGGGAGTAAACCACTGAAACGGCGTTCCATCGCTGAACCACGGAGTTACGCCGCCGTGCAGGTGGGTTGCGATCCGATTCGTAGGAAGATTTCCGACTTTAATTCCGTTGGGCCCAGCCATTAGCGTTGGGTCGACCGGAAGGATGTGCGTGCAGGGCAGTAAATTAGTGACACTGAGCAATACGGGTGCATTGCGGTTTGCCACGATGATTCCAGCAAGGTATTTCTGATCAAAGGTGAAAATGTCCGTATATCCGAAGAAATGTGTCTTGCCGGGAAGATCGGGATGCATCAATTCGCTGAACTTGGTTGCGGCGAGGTCATAAACGCTGGTCGGAAGCCCCGCGAAATTGATGGTATGTTCCGTGGCCAGAGGGATGTACTGGCCAATTTGGTTCGCTCCGGTCGGGCCGACGCCGGGCAAGGCGGTGACGAATTTGCGAAGATTGGTTGGGCTTTGTGCGAATGGCCAGGCGCGACCGCGGAGCATGAACGCTCCCGTCCCCGCCACGGCAGCAGACTTAAGGAAATTACGCCGATTGATCATATATATTCTCCTGATCCCGCCCCTGCGGTGCCGCCTTTGTAACGCAGGAGGACTGGATGAACAGTGCCCGACGTCACGTCTCTTGGTGATTCCTGGGGTCAAATCCGTCGTCGTTTCAAGCAAAGGCTGGCAAGAAACGGCAGAGCGCGAGCCCGTGTTAGCATCTCCCTAGTGCCCGCAACCTCGGCGGTAATGTGCATGGCCCGCTCGCGTCTCATCCCGGTTTCAGTTCTTTCCGTGATCCTTCTGGGCCTAATTCCTTTTTCGTTCGCGCTAGGCTCGGAGCCGTCTCCCTGGCTCGAGATCCACTCCTCCCATTTCACGGTCATCACCGACGCAGGCGAGAAAAGAGGGAAGGAAGTTGCACTCCGCTTCGAGCAGATGCGCGCCATCTTCGCCATTCTGCTGATGAAGGACCGCCTCAACGAGCCGCTACCGTTGACTATTCTGGCGTTTAAGAACGATAAGAATTATTACCAGACCGCGCCGCTGCGGGGCGGTCAGCCGATCACCGTCCCCGGCTTCTTTGTGCCCGGCGAAGACCAGAATTTTTTTGTGTTGAATCTGTTCGAGGAAGAATCGTGGCGCGCAGTCGCTCATAATTTTGCCCACCTTCTGCTGAACTACAACTACCCCCCGGTCGAGGGATGGTTCGACGAAGGCATCGCGGAGTATTTCAGTTCGATTAGGGTCGATGACAAGCGATACGAAATCGGAGGTGATCCCGAACTGAGCAATGTCTTCAGCGAAGATCTCTTACAGAATCAGCAGCAGGCTCATATCCCGCCAAAGTCACTTACCGAATTACTAGAGGGACAAGTCTGGTTGGCGCTTCCGGATTTCCTGACGATGACACACGACACCGCCGATTACAACGAAGGCACGCATCACACACTTTTCTATGCGCAGGCATGGATGACCATGCATTACCTGCTGCATGAAAAGAAACTTCCGGAGACCGGCACATACTTCGATCTGGTCGAGAACCAGCATGCGACGGTGGAGGAAGCCCTTCAAAAGGCGTATGGGATCTCTACGGCTCAATTTGATCAAGCGGTGAAAGATTACTTTCACTCCTTAAAGCCGCTGTTCATGGCGCTGGACGCATCAAAGCAGCCGAATCCTCCGGCTTATGTATCGCAGATTTATCAAGCACCCACTCCAGTGGGACCGAACGATAGCGCGATCATTGCGAAGCCAATGCGCGAGAGTGATGCCCGCGCAGTAGTCGCCGAAGTAGAGACGAGAATTCCTGAACGCCGCACTGCCGGGCTGCAGGAGCTGCAAGCGTTGGCGTCTGCCCCCGACTCCATTGGTGGCAAGAGTGACGACAAGAAGCAGATTAAGAAAGATGACTCAGGAACCGGTCCGCTGGTCCCGGCTAGCGGCAATGAGATCGCACATCGGGCGCTGGCGTGGGACCATCTGCAACACAGCGAGTTCGAAGCAGCAGCCCAGGAACTCGGCGATGCCGCCGCTGTCGATCAACGCGATATGTGGATTCGCTATTACCTTGCGGTTCTGAAGTATCGCATCGCGAACACAAAGCACGCTGACATCCAGGGCCTGCCGAACATGATGCAGGATTTGCGTGCGGTGCTGGAGTGGTATCCGCAATTCGCCGATGCTTATGATCTGATGGCAATGGCGCGCAAGGTTGGCGGCGGGCCGGTGGCCGCGATGCAGGCGGAACACGCTGCCATACAACTATGTCCGCGCAATCAGGAATACGTCTACCATCTGGCGCAGATTTATATCGAAGCTAAGAAATGGGAAGCGGCGCAAGGTCTTCTGGAGCGCTTGAAGACAAGCCGCAATCCGCTAGTTGCGACCGAAGCCCGGGCGCAATTAAGCCTGCTGGCAAACGAGCGGAAGTATGGACTTTCGGCGGCGTCGGTCACTCCGAGGCTCTCTCCTCAGAGCTCTCCTTTTGACGTGTTGGAACAGGATGCCGCCAAGCGCGCGGCGGCGGCCCAGGCCACCCAGAGTCCCGGGGCCGGAGACAGACGAGCCGCGAAGTATTTGCAGGGGCGGCTGATAAGCGTGGACTGCTCGCAGTCTCCAGCCGCGATTCTTACGGTGACGTCAGGCAGCACCGTTCTCAAACTGCGGACGGCGGATTACAAGTCGCTGCTACTGATCGGAGCTGATTCATTCTCTTGCTCCTGGAATGATCGCTTGGTATCGGTGAACTACAAAACCGGCGGCGTCTCCGATGGGGATTTGGTATCGGTCGAATTGCGCTAGATCCAGCAACAACTGGGAGGATGCTCGCAACATGCATTTAGAACTCGCCTGATCCAAGAAAAACCCTTCCGTTGGGGAACGGAAGGGTGGGAATACGCAGATGAGGTCAGGCTCGGACGACGTTGCCCGCCTGAAAGCCTTTGGGGCCTTTGAGTAAATCAAACTCCACGGTCTCGCCCTCATTGAGCGAGCGGTAGCCGTTCTCCTGAATCGCGGAGAAGTGTACGAACACATCCTCTCCCGTGGAGCGCTGGATAAAGCCGTACCCCTTCGCCCCGTTGAACCACTTCACTGTTCCCTTCTCTCTCACTGGAAAAACTCCTTTCACTTATTGAGAATTGTTCCCCGGATCTTCCGTAATGTTGTTCCAGTGCACCGGAACGCCCCCTCGGGAAAACGGTGGAACACGGTTGAGATATTTGAGCCGAAAAAATCGCCCCAAAGCAAAAGACTCCTCGGTTAACGCCAGCAAACAAATTGCGGCGCGAACTTTATGGAGCCTTGGACCATCGACGCTGTTTCTACGGCGCTACTCAAGACATCAACCTGCGTGCGATTCACCCGCAGCATTACCCGGGCGACGAGCACACGCGATAATAAGCACTACTAAATCGTTTGACAAGAAGAATTAGAGCCTTTTCTCACAACGTAACCCTCAGTCATATTTATTTCTTTAACACGGTATAAGTAAGAATTCGACGGTCCCCCCAAACTTTGGTTTGCACGCAGACAGAGTCAAGCAGCCAAACCCTTGATACGATTAGCAGATCTGCTATGTCCGAACCCATAGTCACAATACCGATCGCAACGCCTGAGCAATCACGCCGCCAGCCAGGCCGGGGTGGCAAGCGGCCGTCGCTTCTCGCACTAACCGTCAAGTATCTTCTGCGCACCGATGTGCACACTTTTGCATTCTCGGTTGCCGCCAATGCGATCCTGTCGTTCTTCCCGTTCGTTGTGCTTTTGATGACCCTGATTCGGCGGGTTTTTCATTCGCGCGTGATGTACGACGTGGTGGTGGAGTTGCTGCGCGATTACCTGCCGGCCGGGCAGGATTTCGTGATTCGTAACTTGAATAGCATGGTAAACGCTCGCCATCGCGCGCAAGTAGTCTCGCTCGTGATCCTGCTGGCGACGTCCTCGGGCGTGTTCATGCCGCTGGAAGTTGCGCTAAACCGGATATGGAATTTTTCAGACAACCGGTCTTATTTTGGAAACCAGCTGGTGTCGCTCGGACTGGCGTTTAGCTGTGGCGTTCTGGCTTTGCTGTCGATAGCCATGACTGCCGGGAACGTAGCGCTGCTGCAATTCTTGTTGCGAGGTCACGGCACAGGGTTCATCAGCCTGATCGGTTTCCTGGTGATGAAGTTGTTCGCCCTTGCTGCCAGTATCGCAATCTTTTTCCTTATTTACTGGGTGTTGCCCAACGGCAAAGTTCCGGCGCGTGCGGTGTTGCCGACCGCCGTGATTATGGGATTGCTATCGGAGGCTCTGAAGTACGGCTATATCCTCGCCCTGCCCTGGCTGAACTTTTCCGAAGTTTACGGTCCCTTCGCGCTATCGGTCAGCATGATGTTCTGGGCATTCTTGTCGGGACTGTTGTTGTTGGCGGGCGCCAACCTCAGCGCGGAAGAGCACGTGAGGCGAGCGCTTTACCTTCATTCGGATTGAGATGCTCAGCTTTTTCGGCGAGATTGTAGGAGGGGAGCTCCCCAGGCACTCGCCGCCAGGAAGGCTCCAAAAAGAATGACGGCGTCAATACTGGCGCGTCCCTCGCGAGCCCAATAGACGTCGCGCAGATTGAGCCACAAGGCAAATTCGTCGAGAGTGAGCGCCGCGCCGACGCCATAGAGGATTGACATGATCCGGCTCAAAAGGATGGACGACTCGTCTTCGCCGGTGCCAATGTCGGCCAGCCACCCATAACCAACCAGAAGAAGAATCAGTATCCCGAACACCAGATGATGAACGTGACGCCCGCCCGGCTGGATAATGAAATGAAACGGGGGGATGTCATGCACAACGGCGTAAACTACCGCTCGCACTGCCGCGAAGGTAAGAAAGAAGCTTACCGACGCCACAAACAGACGGCGTCGCGGACGGTCGGGAATTCGTTCGTGGAGAACTTCTCCTAATGAAGTTCCTTGCAGCACTAACAGCAGGAACGCGGTTCCCGCAATTGTGAGCAGAAGTATGAACCACGAGTAGGCCATACTCCATTAAACATGGATTTCGAAAAGAGCCAAGACATTTAGTTCTGTCTTCAGGCTTTCTGCGCCTCACGCTTAAGCGCACGCTCCAACGTCTGATCGAGAGCGGCCTTGGCTTTTTCGTAATCCGCCTGTGAGATTTGGCCCTGCTTACGCTCCACTTCAAGCTGGAAAAGTTCTTCCTTAATTCCTTCCATCAGCATGGACGTTGAGCGCGCAGTTGCGGAGGCGCGAGACACAACCGGCACCGCCATTTCCGCGAGCGCGAAATCATCTTCTTCCTGCACAGCTCCCTGCGTGGAAGAACCAACGCGACGCCTCAGGGCCCGGGCAGCGGACTGCTGACGCGACGCGACGTAGACACCGCCCATGAGCAGGACTGCTGCGAAGCCACCTAGTATCCACCAGCGATATTTTTGCAATGGATCGGGAGCATCGATCGGTGGACCCAGTCCTCCGCCGGGTCGGTTCGTGGACTGCACGCCAGGAGCAGCGGCCCCCGAATTCTGATCACCTCCGCCCTGACCTTCAGCGCCAGCCTCTTGGCCGTTGTCGAGCGTACCCTCTCCCGAGATTTTGAAGGCGAGGTTTTGCCCCGGCGTCGTGTTCGAAGCTACCTGTACGCTGGCGGTGGGTTCATTCGGATAGTTGATCAGCTTGAAGTTGGTTGCGGCCGCCGCGGGCTTAAACTGCATGGCCTTGGGAAGCATGACGACAAAATGCTCCAGCGGATACAACGATTTGGGATCGAGATTAGCGCTGCCACTGTAGGGAAGTTGGTAAGTTACCTCGAAGCGCGTCAGTCCAGGCCGCAATGGAAAAATAAAGGAATACCGATTCTTCTCGCCTTCGGGCACGGGTGCGGACTTCAGGGGATTCCCATTCTCAGTGGTGGCTGTCGCAGATTCGTCGATGATGCGCGCCCCGTCGGGTATATAGAACTCGAGGTTATGCTCATTCATCTGGGTGCGCGGAGGATTCGAAGGGTTCTGCACCCCAAATTCGCGAGTGATGGCAATCTGGCCCTGCTCCGCTTGCACGCGCATGATGTCGGCGACCACTTCGATGCCGTCGACTTTTTTCGCAACGTCATACACATCGATCGCCACCGAGGTGGTTCCCGGAGGAGCCATACGGTGATAGGTAACATCCTGGTGAATCGCGCGTACGAGGTGTGGGGACTGTGCGTCGTCGAGTTTAAAGCTGAATTCACCTTTCGCATCAGTTTTGGTGCGGCCGGCCTCTTCCATGCCCTGCCCGAGCTTGAGCAGCACTACTTCATCGCCCGCGGAGGGCTTACCTGTGGTGGCATTTTTCACCGTACCGGTGAGCGTTTGAGCCGAAGCGAACGAGGCAACAAGAAGAACCAGCGCCACAAGGAGGATCCCGTAGCGTTTTGTGTTTACCTGATTTGGCAGAGGCAGCGGAGCGATCACTGGCCCCAATCCTGCGTAAGCGCGACCGTAGCGTTCTCGTCGTAAGATAAAATCGCGATGCATTTCTATCAAGATCTCGTTCCTCTTCTTTGGGCCACGGGATTTTTCTCCAGACGATCGATCTCGGCCAGGATCGTCGCAGCTTCATCCTGCAGCGAAGATTTCAGCGAAGCGTAGTCTACGTCGGGCACTTTACCCGCTTTATATTCGAAGTTGAGATCGCGAAGGTTTTCGTAAACCGCGTCCTTACGCTCTCGCAGATATCCTGCGCGGGTCTTCTCCGGCCCAAGAAAAAGCCTTCCTGGAAGATAGAAAACATAGTAGAGAGAAGCGATGGCGAGCATGATGCACAGCGGGAGCCAAGTCACAGATCCGTCTCCTTTTGGGCCTGGTCGCGAAAGTGTTCGAGTTCAGCACCGCGAACAGGCTGGAGGCCGTCCGCAATCGCAGGCGCAGGTCGATTCTTCCAGGCACGAATTACCGCCACAATCATTCCGAAGCCGAGGACCAGAGACACGAAAGGGATGATATAAGCGGCACGGTCAAAACCTTTGCCGGTGGGAGCAGCCAATACCGTCGGCCCATACTTCTGTACGAAGCCTTGCTCGACCAGGCTGTCACTGTCTCCACGGGAAAGCGATGCCATCAGCTCGTTACGCATGCCGTCGGAGGCAGGACATCCCACGTGATTGCATTCCAGAAGAATCTGATTGCATCCGCAGATGCACATCATCTGATGGCCAAGTTCGTTGAAGCGCGTGGCAGGGTCGGAAGCACCGAGCATCGCAAAAATGGCGGCAGACAAGAGAACTGCCTGCACAATCCTGAGACCCCGTGTGTCGCGCTTCGTGCACAAATTGAAAAGACTGGACATCAATCTCCTGTGACCATGGGTCCAGCGTGTACGGGCTCGAGCCGCGCCGGGGCGGGGGCGCGGACCGGCGCGGGCGCATTCGGGACGAGCGCGAGAACAGTTCCAATCAGCATGATCCAGACCCCCATCCAGATCCACATCACCAGCGCGTTCAAATGCGCTTTCAGAATGGGATGACCATTATCCTGATTGAGCCCCTCGAAAACCAAGTAGAGATCTTCGTTCAACGAAGAGCGTATGTCGGGCATGGTAGACGTCTGGCGACTGGCCTTGTAAAAGCGGCGGACTGGAGTCATGGTATCGATCTGCTTGCCGCCTTTGTAGACATCGAGAACCGCCCACTCACTTGAGTAGTTCGGTGCATCGTCATCAGTGTAAGAGCGGCAGATCAGGGTGTAAGGCCCAATGTTCATCTTGTCGCCGTAGCCCATCTCCATCTCTTTGTCCTGATTAAAAGCGGCTCCCGCAAAGCCGATGATGACAACTACAACGCCGAAGTGCACGATGTATCCGCCGTAGCGCCGAGTGTTGCGATGGGTCAACTGCACCATCGAGGCGAACATGCCCTGGCCGGTGTGCTTGGAGATAACACGGCCCCCGCGGTAGAACTCGCTGGCTACGGTAAGCGTGACCAATACCGACAGCGCGATGGCCATCAGCGAGTAGAAGTAAGCGATATCCTGCCAGGGCTTAAGGCCGAAGGCTGATCCCCAACTTTGTGGCGTGATCATCAGGAAGATCGCAACCGCAAGAGCTCCGATCGCCGGCCACATAAAGTTTCGTTTCAGGCTTTCGAAAGAAGTTTTGCGCCACGCCAACAGCGGCCCCAAAGCGGTGAGGATGAGAAGCAGTAAAGCAACGGGGATCGCCACTCGGTTGTAGAAGGGCGCACCAACCGTGACTTTGTTGCCTTGCACGAGTTCAGAAATTTTTGGGAACCACGTTCCCCAGAGCACGGTGAAGCACAGCAAAACGAAGAGGAGATTATTGAATAGAAAACTGGATTCGCGAGAGATCAGCGATTCGAGCTTGTGTTCGCTGCGAAGATGCGATTTGTTCTTGAAAAAGAAAAAGACGAATACGATCAGGGTAATCGCAAGAAACCAGGCAAACCAGTCGCCAATGGACGACTGTGCGAAAGCGTGGACGGAACTGATGATCCCACTGCGCGTCAGAAACGTTCCCAGAATGGCCAGCCAGAACGTGGCAAAGACCAGCCACATGTTCCACATCTTCAACATGCCGCGTTTTTCCTGCATCATCACCGAGTGCAGAAAAGCCGTGCCTGTAAGCCAAGGCATTAGGGACGCATTTTCGACGGGATCCCATCCCCAATATCCGCCCCATCCGAGCACGGAATACGCCCAGTGCGCGCCAAGAAAAACTCCGCAAGTAAGAAAAGCCCAAGTCACCATCGTCCAGCGGCGAGTGATGTTGATCCACTTCTCGCCCGGATATTTCATGATGAGCGCGCCCAGAGCGAAGGCAAATGGAATGGTGAATCCGACATATCCCAGATAAAGCATGGGCGGGTGAATCACCATCTCGGGATACTGCAGCAAAGGGTTCAGCCCATTGCCATCGGCTGGAATGGTGCCTTGCACGATGGCAAACGGATGCGCCGCGAAATTCAGCAGGAGCAGGAAGAAAATCTGCACGCCCGACAAAACCACCGAAGCGTAGGCAAACAAACGCGGATCGGTCTTGTACCGAAGGCGGAGGACGAATCCATACGCTGCCAGCAGCAGCGACCAGAAGAGCAGCGAGCCCTCCTGGCCGGACCACAGCACTGCGAACTTGTAGGGACCCGGGAGGTCCCGGTTGCTGTGATGAAGAATGTAGGCAATGGAGAAGTCATCGCGGAAGGCGCAGATGACTAGAACAATTGAAGCAAGGAGAACGGCGGCGAAGGTGACGATGCCGGCGCGCCGGGCGGTTTCGCCGATGCGCTCCGATCCCTGGCGAAGCATCGCGAACAGAGAACCTTCTTCTGTGATAGGGAGATTGCCGGCCGGCTGAAGCGCCAACGCTGGCGAAGTCCGCTTTTGGAAGATAAGCGCAATGATTCCGGCGAGGAACGAATAAGCGCTCAATGCCAAAGCGAGCAGAAGTGCAAAACTACCAATTTCCGCCATGTTGAGGAACCCCAGGTTATTTTTTCAGAAACCCTCCTGGACGGCAACCTTCCACGTCCCTCACCTGTTCGTGATGGGCAGTTGCCCTACAAGATGTGCGTCTTTTCAGCCTTGCGTACGCCCAAACCCGAGGCCTTTACCAAATGTGTACTAAAGGTAAACCAATCGCGTGCAGTCCAATCGAAACCGGGCGATGCGACTTGGGCTTGACCGGATCAGAGCCAGTTGCGCATTTATGCGCTTTGTTGCCGGTAGCGCTGCAGAATTTCACGTTCCGCATTGAACCAATCTTCGGCTTCGCTGCCTGCCCATGGATCGCGCTGTTGATAGAGTTCGAAGGCTCGGCGCCGAATTTCATCTTCCAAGTTGATGGGGACCACATTGTTGCGGGAATCCGACTTCCGCAACTCAAACATTTTTGTTTCCACTCTGACCTCCGGCTTGAGGTCGCGGCCGCTTTCCGGCTTTGATTCCTGTTGAATTTCGGGTGAAGTCTTGATCACAGGTTTCGTCTCGGCAGGTTCAACAATTGCCGCTGGAACGCTATTTTCTACGGGACTACTTGCTGGAGCGGTCACGCCAGATTGAGTCTTGCCCGCGCGGGTACTTTTTCCTGAACCAGATTTAGGTCTCGCCATATTCACATACTCCTTAGCTATAAATTTATGATGAATTGAGTTGATCGACAAACCAAATACACGATGCCCACAATCGTTAGGACACGGCAAATTTAGTTAGGGAATTTGGATCAAGTATAGCCCTACTGAGCCTGTGGAAACACCGTGCGCACAAAAAACCACTGACCCACTTTGCTATAATCGATATCTTCGATGGCGCTATCGTCTAGGGGTTAGGACGGAAGATTCTCAATCTTCAAACCCGGGTTCGATTCCCGGTAGCGCTACCAGCTATCTTTTCCGTTCTCCCAGTTCAGTGACTGTGTTGGCGATCATTCGGGCGTCGTAAGCATAATCTGAGCTTGTAAATTCCGTCGCGGATCTGACTTGCGTTTACGCCACCATATCCAAGGATCAGACCAGCCCTTGCCGATGAACTCAAATAGCAGGTGGACAAGGGCGTTGCTGAAATCCCGCGCAAGGCAGCACTTTTTGAGACCGCGACGTCGTCGCTGCCTGGCGGCAGGAATGCCGCCAGATGCATGCCCGCTTCCGCACCTATGACCTCGAGCATATCTCCCATCTGGAGGTGGATAGCGTCCACGAGCGCACCTCGACGCTCCATGTAAAGCATTCGCATCCGACGGATGTGGCGAGCAAAGTGCCCCTCTCGTATAAACTCGGTCATCACTACCTGGTAGAGAGTGGACGAAAAAACGTCAGCGGCATCTCGAGCGCTGCAGAACGCGGATACCAGGTCCTTGGGAACAACCACATAGCCCAAGCGCAACGCGGGGAACATCACTTTGCTGAAGGTTCCGACATATACCACCCTCGCGTCGGTGTCCAAACCCTGTAGCGACGCAATCGGGCGGCTTCCGAATCGATATTCGCTATCGTAGTCGTCCTCGATGATCCAGCCACCGGTACGAACCGTCCAATTCAGTAATAGCATGCGGCGGGTGGCGCTCATTGTCATGCCCAACGGATATTGATGAGACGGGGTGATATAGACGGCGCGCGCCGTTTGACCGCGACGGATCAACTCTGCCATGTTCATGCCTTCGTGATCCACCGGCACTGGGATTAACTGCGCTCCCGCCGCGAGAAAAGCCTGGCGCGCGCTGGGATAACCCGGCTCCTCGAGCCACACCCTGTCTTTTGGATCCACCAAAACCTGTGCGCAAAGCTGCAAGCCTTGCTGTGAACCTGTGGTCACCAGTATCTGGGATGGGTCGCATCGCACCGCGCGAGAAGCCCCCAGATATTCTGCGATGGCCTGGCGCAAGGGTAAATAACCCATCGCGTCGCCGTAGCCCATGATGCCACTGGCTGGCTTCCGGGAATGCCTTGCCACTAGCCTCGACCAAACACTGATTGGAAAATGGTCAAGCGCGGGCAAACTAACTCGAAACGCGCCCACAATGTTCAGCCATGATTGTGCGGGTAATCGCGTTAATGCCTCTCCACGATGTGACATTCGCCGCGCACTCGCCTTCCTAACTCCCTCCTCTCGGAGACCCTTTTGAGCTTTGCTGAACGTTGGAACTAGAGCGTCATCCGGAATGGAGCCAGCCACGCAAGTTCCAGCTCCAACGAAAGTCTCGAAATACCCTTCGGCAAGTAATTGTTCGTAAGCGTTCAACACCGGAATTCGAGAAATCCTCAGCTCAGTGGCCAACGTTCTGGTCGAGGGGACTCGCTGGCCAGGGCGCATCTGGCGGGTAATGATTGCTCGTCGAAACCAATCGTACAGCTGCCGGTACATAGGGACGCGCGAGCGCGGGTCGAGAGCGATTGGTGCGAGGAACGTCGTGGGAACGCGTTTCACGAAAAACTTCCTCCCTACCTCTGAAGTGGTCATATCGTATCACCCTGAAGTGGGTATTGCGCGAGACCACTAGAGGCTTTAACTTCTTCCTGCGTACACACGGGTTGGACAGAAACCAAACAGAAATCAGAGGAGTCGGCAATGAACGCGTTCAAACACCTTGGGGCTGGTTTTTTGTTGTGCAGCTTAGTGGCCTTGTTGCATCCTTTTTGGGCACATGCACAGCAGAGTGCAGATGCCAACACCGCCAGCGTTCAACCGTCCATGGAGCGAGATGGGCAACGCGATTTTGACTTCGAGATTGGTAGATGGAAATCTCACGGATCGCGACGCCTGCATCCTTTATCGGGGTCCAATACCTGGGCCGAGTTTGATGGCATTTCTATCGTCCGAAAAGTTTGGAACGGACGTGCCAATCTGGTTGAACTCGAAGCCGACGGTCCGGTCGCCGGCCACATCGAAAATCTTTCTCTCCGCTTATACAATCCACAATCCCATCAGTGGGCTCTTTACTATGCCAGCAGCAAAGGCGGCAGCCTAAGCGTGCCCGCAATTGGAGAATTCAAGAATGGGCGCGGGGAATTTTACGACATGGAACTGATCAATGGCAGAAACACTTTAGTCCGCAATATCTGGTCAGACATTACTCCAAACTCTTGCCATTTCGAACAAGCCTTCTCGGATGACGAGGGCAAGACGTGGGAGGTGAACTGGATTACGACGGACACCCGGGGCAACGATGATTCTCCCCAGCGAAATTCAGACGTGACGAAGCCCACCCCCGATCCGAGTTCGGCACAACACGATGGGCAGCACGATTTTGACTTCGAAATCGGGAGCTGGAATATCCACTTATCCCGGCTGAAAGATCGCTTAGCCGGCTCCACGACGTGGGTCGAGTTTGATGGAACCTCGGTGACCCGCAAGGTCTGGAATGGCCGTGCCAACCTGGAAGAATTCGAGGCCGATAGCTCAGAGGGCCATATCGAAGGTCTCACCCTCCGGCTTTACAATCCCCAGTCCCGCCAGTGGAGTATTTATTGGGCTAACGGCAAGGACGGAGTTCTAGCCCAACCCATGATCGGCGAGTTTAAGGATGGACGGGGTGAGTTTTTCGACCAGGAGCCATGGAAAGGGAGAGCGATCTATGTTCGATTTATCTGGTCGGATACGAATACGAAATCTCCCCACTTCGAACAGTCATTCTCCGATGACGGAGGCAAGACTTGGGAGGTGAACTGGATTACGAACCAGACATTGGCGAGCAACGAGTCGAACAAAGCGAACTAACTCCGTCGCGTACCTAAGCGGGGGTAGGCAACAATTGGAGACGGTTTGCAGAAGTCGTTCTGAAATAACTTCGGATCCCACGCCGGAGGTGGATATAGGCAATCTACCCGGGAAAGGCTACGCCTGTGCCGATCCAGAATTCGGCGAGGGATTTCAGATTCTTTTTGTACGTACGGGTGACCGTATATTCTTTTCCGCCTTTGACCCGCAGCCCGTATTCCCCCGTGGGGAACGGCCTGATTTCTTCCACGAACGACGAATTCACGAGGACCGAGCGATGAATGCGAATGAATCCGTAGGGCGCAAAACGTTCTGCCACCACCGAGATTGACTCGCGCATCAGGTGGGAACTCCCATTCCGATGCAACGATACGTAATTGCCCTCAGCGCGCACCATGATCACGTCGCCCAGGTTGATGAAGAGAATCCGTCCTTTGACTTTGATCGCAACCCGGGGGGATGGTTGATTCTCCCTGCCCCACAACTCTCGAAATGCCTGTCGCGATCTTGCAATTTGTTCTATTGCGATCGGAAACGTGGGCGAGGATAGAAGACTCATGAAGGGGAAACCTAAATCGCTAAGTTCATAATCATGGATAAAGTGGTCGTGAGCAATATCCACTTCGTGCGTTTAGTACCTAACCATTTTGATTGGCAGAATGCAATGAAAGGTCGCGAACGTCCGCAATTCTGATGAAGAAGGCTGTTGAAAGTCAAAAAGGGCTTGGTCGCAAGCTCCAGTCGTGCAAGGGCACTGGCTGAAGTTGCCGACCCAAGGTGTCTTGCGCGAGCTAAAAAACAGCGGACGCCCGCGAAAGGACGTCCGCTGCCAACTAAAACACGACTTGGACCTATTTGAGTGGAACCGCCGGAAGTACTGGTGTTCCCTCCACCCGAACAGCACTTAGGGATGAGGGATTCATACCCAAGGCTTTGAGAACGGTAGGCGCTACTTGGGCAGTACCCACTGCGGCGCTCACCGTCCGAGGCTTAAAGCTCGGAAGGGAGAGCAGCAGAACGACGTTAGTGTCGTCATGGGCAAAGCCGCCGTGTTCAGCCTGTTTGGCTGTGCTGCCGGAGTATGTGACGCCGACGTTCGGGGTCACGATGATGTCAGGCGTGCGGGGGTCTACGGTTGGATTGTTATAGTTCAGCCAAAGCGACGGGCCGTAATAGATCTCTCCGAGTCCAATCCCGGTGGTAGTGGACGGATTCGCTTCGAGGATCGCGACGGCGGAGTCGGTATTCGCCGAGCTGGCCAGCCACAACAATGAGACGTCATCTTCTGTCGGGCCGATGCCGGTGGGGTTGTTGGTCGACTCCGAATACGGAAGGTAGCCGGCATTCGAGAGCAGGGTGGCGGGAGAAGTACCATTGATCGTCTGACCTACGTAGCGGCTGGGATCGATCGGAGACTGGCCATGCTTGGCTGTGATTATGATCAGCGTCGAATCAGAGAGCCCCTGTTTCTGCAGCTCCTTGACGAATGCTGCAATCGAAGCATCAACGAACTGGAATTCGCTCAGCAGTGCCGCGCTGGGCGTGCCTTGAGCATCCAGATACCCACCAGTGGTCTTGTTGCTTGCTTCAATAAGCTTCTGGCCGACGCTGAGTGCCTGGAAGTTCATGCCGAAGATGGTGGGAACCTTGGTCTGCTTGGTGCGGAGGTGGTTCCAACCGTCGATTTCATTGAGAATCGCGTCCACCTTTAGCGTGTCGTAACACTGAATGTTCTGGAAGCTGTTGGTCCAGGCGCTCAGGTCGGCGCCGGAATCGACGATGTTGGTGCAGTTGACGCCGGTGGGCGTGATGACTCCGGGAAGGCCTATCACCGTGGAGTTGATTTCAGGCGCGTAGAAGTCATCGAGCGAGCCAGGCCCACCACCGGAAGCAACAGAGGCATACGCAGGATGCTTGTCGGACCAGGCCGCGTATCCGCCAGCGCTGTGAATGACGCTGAAGATGCTATTCGCGCGAACGAAATCCCACGGCATCACGGGCTTGCAGCCTGTGCTGGGGTCACGAACCAGCCTCTTTGTATCGATGGAGGCAATGCCGCCATCCGTGAGCGACGCGCCAGGTGCGCCGCCATTCACCTTCGTCTGGTCGATGTCAATGCCTTCTTCATATTCCGTTGTGGTGCCCGTCGGCGCGCCATAGGGCGTGCACGGCCCTGCTGCTAGGCCGTTGCCGGTAGTCTGCGCGGGAGCCGAGTAATTCCTGGAGTAAGCGACGTCGTAATATACGCCGGTGAGAGCCGGGCTTCCTCCCGTTACGATGGCGGTAAGGCCCGGGAAGGAGTCCGAAGGCTTGGAGGTGCTGGCTGCGTTGTAGTTGATTCCGGTGGCGCCGAGAGCAGCAATTGCGGGGCAAAAGGATTGACCATTGTTGACGGTAGTGATGCCATTGGCGCAGTTGAGGAAATCAACCGCGTGCATTCCATCGACGCTGATAAGCAAAACGTGTTGGATCTGGTTGGGGTTTTGCGCGACGGCGGTGCCCACAACACACACAGCCGCAATAACTAGGAGCGAAAGTGTCTTTTTCATGGCGACCTCGGTGGGGAAATCATATGGAGGCCAGTGTGAATGAACTGTTATAGAACTTTGAATTGTTTGTTAAAAAATATATCTCTACAGTAAATACCTGAGCTTCCGATATGCTGCATCAGCGGGTGCGAGGGGCATCATCGCTAGCCTTTCATCTGAGCAGCGCCTCTTTCGGCCTTGCCGACCTGCAAGATATTTTCGGGCTGCCCCTTCCACACATGCCAGCGCACAATTCACTTCAGATGGCATTGCTACTGCTTTTCTTGAGAAGGCCCGCTAAAAACTGGCACGAATTCACCCTCATCGATGCGACAAAGGCCGGTCGCAAGAACTTGCACAAGCCGTACGCGACAACTACTCAAACGTCATTCCGACCGCTGGAAATGAGCCGAAACTGTGCTATTCTTGTGCGCTTTTTAAAGAGGGGGTTCTATGCCATTTCGCTCCTGCGTTCGACTCGCAGGGTTGTTTCTTCTGGCCATTTCCGCGATGCACGCGCAGCAAGTAGGCAACAACGTCAACATGGTCACAGGTACGCAGTGGCCCGGTGGCGACCCCTTCCTACAGCGCCAGAACGAACCTTCCATGGCGATCTCGTCGCGCAATCCACTTCACATGGTTGCCGGCGATAACGACTATCGCTCGGTGGATCTCCCGGCTGTTTCTGGTGAGTCCGAGCCGACTGGCGATGCCTGGTTAGGATTCTTCACGTCTTTTGATGGCGGTCAAACGTGGACAAGCACGCTAGTGCCCGGTTATCCGCAGGATACTTCGCTGGCGGGAATTCTATCTCCCCTCCACGGACTCGGAGCAGGTGCCGACCCAACGGTGCGAGCTGGCACGAACGGCATGTTTTACTACAGCGGACTCGCGTTCAATCGCCAGCAGAGCGGGTCCAGTAAAGTCTTTGTCGCTACCTACACGGATGACAACAACCTGGAAGGCGGCAACTCCATTCGCTATCTATGGACCACGACCATGGATACGGGGACTTCAAATCTTTTTGAAGACAAGCCTTCAATTGCAGTTGATATTCCGCGAGCGTGGTCCGGGCTCTGCATCGTCCCGGCTTTACCGCTGAAAAATACGCAGATCTTCCCTGCTGGGACGATTTATTCCGCGTGGACGCAGTTCACCGGTCCTGAGACGAATGGCGTAGCGTCGATCTTATATTCACGCTCCACGAACTGCGGTCTTAGTTGGAGCCGTCCAGTACAAATCAGCGGCACCGCCAAAACGAACCAAGGCGCTGCGCTGGCTATTGATCCGAATACGGGAGCGCTTTACATAGCGTGGCGCGTCTTCGCCTCCACAAATCCGACGCAGACCGACGCCATCATGTACGTTGCCTCGTTCGATGGCGGGAACACTTTCACCAAGGCGCAAGTGGCAGCGAACATCAGCGCATTCGATCAGGGCGATACCGCTGTGTCTTTTCGTACCAACGACTACCCGCAAATCACGGTGGATTCCGCCAGCCGCGTCTATCTCACATGGTCGCAGCGCAATGTCGGGAACATCGCTACCAACGGAGGCGATGCTCGCATTGTTGTCTCTACGGGAACGCTGACTTCGAGCAAGACCGCGCCGCTGCAGTGGAGCGCTCCTGAGTTGGTAGATCCTTATCCGAACCGCGGCCACCAAATCATGCCGGGCATGACATTCGCCGCCGGCAAGCTGACTGTTGCCTGGTACGATCTGCGCAACGACGATCTGCTGGCGATTTACACGGCACTTGGCGTGGATGGGCAATTTTCCGACACGCTGGAAAACGATGGGGGTGCGCCGGACTTCCCCTCCTTCGGAACCTATATTCAGGATCCAGCACCCCCTTACTCGTCAGACGCACGCCTGCAGACGCTCGACGTCCGCGCGGCGCAGGCAACTCCCGGCAATCCGCCATCTTTCTTTCCATCCGTGCAGGTCACCAATTATTCATACGGCTCCGTCCCCGGGAATTCCGAGATCCAGCAATTACAGGTTGACCCGCCCAATCTGCCCATGTTCCAGAGTGGCACGCTGCCGTTCTTCGGGGATTACATCGATGTCGCGGGCCTGACCTTCATCCCGAATGCTGACGGTACATGGCGTTTCAACGATCAATCGACCGATCCGGATTTTACCCATGTCGTTTGGACGGATAATCGCGACGTGGTTCCACCAGCGGATGGGAATTGGGCCAACTACACGCCGCCCACTTATGGAACATCCTTGACCAGCATTTTCGATCCAACCCAACAGCGTCCTGCTTGCACGACGTCAACCACCGGAAATACTGGCGATCGGAACCAGAACATCTACACAGCGCAGCTTGCTCCGGGCGTAGTGCTGAGTTCTCCCGGAAATGCAAAACCATTGGGGACAGGCTCGAAAGGTCAGTTGATCCAGCGCCAATTTGCCGTGGTTGTCGCCAACACAACTGCGCAGGTCCGTTACTATCAACTCACCGTTGCCGCTCAGCCCACGGGGGGCTCGGCATCCTTTCTACAATTCGCGGTAGCCGGCCAGCCATTTCCGTTAACTCAAATCGAGGTGGAGGTTCCTCCACTATCGAGCACTTCCCGAGGCATCTTCGTCACTTCCACGAACGTCCACGCTACCGTCACGATTAACGCTGCGGAACTGAGCGGCCTGAATGGCAACATCGTCTCCGGGGGCGAGACTGGATTCCTCACCATCAATGGCGATCCCAATAACCCCGCCAGCGCGAACACCAACATTTCGACGACCGAGACCTACACGCCCACCATCGCAAACCCGAACATCGCGAACCCCAACATTGCCAATCCCAATATCGCCAACCCGAATATTGCCAACCCCAACATCGCGAACCCGAATATCGCGAATCCGAATATTGCGAATCCGAATATCGCCAACCCAAATATTGCCAACCCGAACATCGCCAATCCCAACATAGCCAACCCGAATATTGCGAACACTGCTCTTTCGGATGGCACCATTACAGACGGGACTTGGACCATCACGAATACGGGCAACACCTCCAGCGCTTACGCGGTGAACTTGACTGGTCAGAATCCGCCACAGGGCGTTGCGCTGCAGTTGATCGTCTACCAGAACTACACCACGCCGCTGGCACAGGCGTGCACTCTGAGCACTGAATCGCATTTTGTTCCGGTGGCGAACATCACTAACGTGACATTCGCTACGCTGACCCAGCTTCTGCAACCCGCGGCCAACAACCCCACGTTACCCGGCTTGGCGCTCGCCCCGGGCCAATCCGCGTACATCACCTTGCGGGCAGTTGACGCAAACACCAGCAATCCTGCGCAGGCGCTACTCGATTACAACCCCATTACCCAAGCCAGCCCGATCGTCGTGTCGCAAGGCGCAAACACAGGAACAACCCAGCCCCCCGTTACGCTGACGATTCTAACCAAAACCCTGTCGCCGGCGACGATCACAGGAGCGTATCCAGCGCAGACGCTGCAAGCAACCGGCGGCACGGGCGCTTACACCTGGTCACTTTTTAGCGGCACGCTTCCGACTGGTGTTTCACTCAGCAGTGCTGGTGTGATCTCCGGGACACCGACCGGCTCTGCGTCAACTTCTTCGTTCACCGTGCAGGTGAAAGATGCCGGCGGAAACATTGCCCAGCAGCCGTTCCTGTTAGTCGTCAATCCCGTCCCCACAATTACCACGACCAGTTTGATCCCGGGTGATGAGGGAGCAGGATATTCCGAGCCACTCGCGGCGACCGGCGGAACCGCGCCTTTAAGCGCGTTTAGCATTTCTTCGGGTTCGCTGCCCTCCGGACTTGCGTTGAACGGGTCAACCATCAGTGGCACGCTCGCGCCAAACGCGACAACGTCTGCTTTTACAGTGAAGATCACCGACGCCAATGGAGTATCCGCCACGCAGCCGCTGTCGATCACGGTGAATCCTCCGCCTATGATCACCACGACTTCGCTGCCGACTGGCGAGCAGGGGCGCGTCTATTCCACGACTCTCGCCGCCACTGGAGGAACTGGAACTCTCACCTTTAGCCCGTTGACGGTGGACGGCCTGACCCTCAGTTCCTTGGGAGGTTTCACCGGAACTCCGAGCGCACCGGGCTCGTTCCCCGTCACTGCAACCGTCACGGATGCTCTCGGGGCCACTGCCTCCAAACCATTCACTCTGACCGTAAATGCGCCGCTTGCATTGAATGCGGCTTCCCTGCCTGCCGGGAATCAGAACGTGGCTTATCCGCAACAACAGTTGGTGGCAAGTAATGGTGTGCCGCCATACAGCAACTGGACGTGGTCTCCGGCGCAGGGCTCATCGCTTCCGCCCGGCTTGTCTCTGAACATATCGTCGGGAATCATTACCGGGGCACCAACCGCCGCAGGGACGTTCTCATTCATCGTAAGTGTCAACGACTCGCTCGGTGCGACCGCGTCACAAACCTACTCGATTGCCGTGATTGCCGCCGGCCCGGTAATCGGCACATCGTCGCTGCCCAATGGCCAGTACAACTCACCGTATACCCCACTGGCCCTTTCAGCAACTTCCGGAACTCAGCCTTACGCGTGGTCGCTTGGATCTGGCGGTCTGTTACCCGCGGGAATGACTTTGAGTCCGTCGGGCACCATTTCCGGAACACCTGCCCAAGCGGGCCTCTGGTCCATACCAATCACGGTCACGGATGCGAATTTGTTGACCGCCAACGGAACGCTGTCTCTCACAGTCGGTTTGCCAACCGGCTATGCTGGTAACGCCAATTGCTACATGCCCTATCCGACTACGCCCATGTATTACTTGAGTAGTGGCACAGCTGGCCCATGGAACGTGATCCCCCCTGCGGCTTTGAGCGGGCAGTTGACATTCCTTCCCGCAGTCACGGTCACAGTTGCTGGTATGGTGAGTACCAGCGGCACGGCTGTTACCTGGTACAGCAATCAGGGAGGCCAAAACGACCAGTTCTATTTGTCTCCTACCCCCACTTCTATAACAATTAACGGCGCCACCTACGGCGTGGCCTCGATCAATTCGGCAACCTCCCTGACACTGACGTCAGCGGCTCCCACGCAAACCGATGTTCCGTACTCTTACACGCTTCCGGCGGGCGGAAACATGTTGACCGGCTGCTTGAGTGGAGCTATTTCCAGCGGCTCCTATCAGGTTCAGTTCACCTCAGGCAACTCCGTGTTTGCGCTGCCTTTACAGGTCGTAGCTCAGGACACGCAAGATAACGGCACAGTCAACGTTGACTCCGGCGGCGTTGGGAACCTGCCGCCGAGCGGCTTTCAGCAAGGAGTAGTCACATCCGGCCAGAACTTCGCCTTCCTTCCCGGAAATTATGCTGCGGATTCCGGTTTCAGTGGGAATGCGTTGTTCGGATTTACTGGTAGCGCTCCGCAACTCTGCGGCTCGTTCCAGAATGTCCCGAATTCGCTCACCGCCGGATCGCAGGCGGGTCGCTACGATATCGCAATCGACGGCACAACCCAAAGCTGCCAGCCGATTCCTGCATTTCCAACCAGCCCGGCTCCGATCGTGTTTGAGTCGGTGGATACACTACCCAGCTCAACATACTTTGGCGGGGCCGCCATTATCTCAAGCGTAGTGCTGTCCTCAGGCAATTCGAACGCGTTCGCTGCTGCCAGCAACGTGCTCGAGATTGAAGCCGGCGGCACCAACCCGAATCCGGTGACCGTGGCATTTAACTACACGATCAACAACACCGGCTGTCCGGGTTGTATCGATCAGCTTCAGGTTGGTTTGAACACGGACCCGAGTCCGCAAACTTACGCGTACAACGGTGGGTCCTTTGGTTCCGGCAGCGCCAGCGTCAACATCAACGTACCCAACACATCGGGCCGATACTATATCGCGATCGACTTCAGCGAGGATTACGGATTCCTCTACTCCGCCGCGTATTGGGCGAACGGGCAGCCGACCATCACGCGATACATCGCCGTGGTCGACGTCTGGTAGTGAGGGACTGAAAGAATCTAGAAAGCGAGCCTCTAGCGAACTAGGCTTTCGCTTGCTTCCAGCGAGCGTAGCCTCTTTTTCGCGTCGGCAGCCAGCGGATCGTTCGCGCTTTTTTCGCGAAGCTTGAGGTAATTGCGGTAAGACTCCGCGGCACTGGGGTCCTGTAGGCCTTCACGAGCTCGTCCGAGGAAGTAATCGACTGGCGCGTAATAGCGCCAGCTTGGCTCGTCGTCCAGAAATACCGACGACGCTTCGCCGCGCCGCTTGACGCAAGCGTCGAGTTCGGTTTCGGCATCTGGAAACGCGCCTGCCTCCAGATAGGCGCGTCCCAACCCAAGGCGGCCAAGCCAGGTATCAGAAATCTTCTGAGCGTCTTGAAAGATGCGGACAGCGTCGCGATAATCCTTGCGTTTCATCTGGACTTCCGCCTCGATGAGCTTGCTGTAAGCGCCGGGATCCGGCTCAAGGCGCTGGCCCAACTTCTGGCTGAGTTCCATCGCTTTGTCGCTCTTCCCTGCTTCGAGAAAAACCATCGCAGCCGGATAGAGTAGGCTTTCGTCCGTAGAACCGGCTACCGCCTGCTCGGCAGCCGCGATTGCTTTATTGCTCTGCCCCTTCATCAGCCATGCTTGCGCCTGCATGATGTATTTCGCGGCAGCTCGCGAAGTATCTTTTGCAGCCAGATCGGCGCGTATGGCTGGTTCGAGGATCGACAACGCGTCGTCGGCGCGGCCTTGATACAGCGCTATATCCGCGAGTCCCACTGCTGAGGCGGAAGCTCCCCAAGCGCTGAGTGGTGCGACCTTTTTATAAGTCTCCGCCGCTGCGGCATCATCGCCTTTGGCAAGCTGCGAAATTCCCAGACAGATGTACGCTTTCTCGAATCCCGGGTTGATTTCCAGAAGTCGCTGCGATTCGCGAATGGCGGTATCGAAGTCGCCGGCATACATGGCGAACAGGCCGTAATTATTGAGATAGAGAACATTGTCGGGATAAATCGCTACGACGCGGCGCTCATCTTCCACAGCACCGCTCATGTTTCTGGCGTAAAACTCAGCCAGAGCGAGGTTCCCGATGCCGGCCGAATCCGCCGGGAACTGTTTCTCTAGCGCTTTGAATTGTTCGATGGCCTTGTCGTAATCGCGCTCCATCAAGTAGTACGCACCGCGAGTGCGGTATTTTTCGCGGTCGGTCATGCGATCGATTTTCGAGAGCGCCAGTTTGAAATTTTTCTCCGCATCCTGCTTGCGGCCGGTATTTGCGAGGATCACGGCCATCCCGGCATACGCGCGGCCCAGGCCTGGATCCAATTCCGTGCTGCGGCCGTAGGCTTGCAGCGCCGCATCCCACTTGCCTTGCCATTGCAACTCCTGGGCCAATGCATACTGCTGCGATGCCTCGAGCGATTGGGAGGAAAAGGTTTCAGCGGCCGCGAGCTGCGCGGATTTTGGCGTGGCGTCACCGAGCGCCTTGCGGAAACCGGCGGCGATGCGAGCTACGGCGTTGTTCAGATCGTTGGGAGTCGCGGCCGTCGCGCTCGCAGTGTCAATTACTTTGCTCGTCCTGGCGTCGATCGCTTGCGCGGACACCAAGTACTTACTTCCATCCTTAGCGATGGAACCTGTTACCACCACGCCAACGCCTTCGCGTTGTGCGATCAAACGCGCGGAATTCTCGTCCAGCTTTGTCGCACCCGATAGCTTGGCTAGAGTTTTGCGCGCATTGCCGCGATTGTACGAAGTGATGAAAGACGCACCTTCCATCGCCGTGCTCAACTCTGGCTCGAGGGTTCCATCAAGGACCGGATTTCCCGTCCGATTGTTGAAATCAGAGATCAGAATCTTCACGGGCGCATGGGCTACCGCCGGCCCTTTGGAACGGAAGCTGTAGACCACCGATCCCGCGAGTAACACGATCAACACCGCCAGCACGGAAAGCATTTTCCAACTGGCCGCTTGCTTCTTCCTGACTCCGAGCCAGAGTTCTAAATCTTGGATCAGCGCCGCAATCGTCTGGTAGCGTGCAGCCGGATCGAGCTGTACGCAGCGGACAATAATGTCGTTCAAGGGGCGCGGCATCTGCGGATCGGCTTCGATGGGAGGCTTAATCTGTCGATTGCCGCGCTCCACCAGCATTTCCGTGAGGCCCGTGTTCGCTGTCGGCATTTTGCCGACGGTCAGTTCATAGAGAATCAGTCCGACGGTAAACAAATCCGATCGCAGATCAATCTTTTGTGCTCTCGCCTGCTCCGGCGACATGTATCGCGGGGTACCCAGCAGCGAGCCGACGCGTGTCAGGCTGGCAGCCGTTTCAGTGCTGGACGACAACAGCGACGGCGACGCGACCGGTCCTGCTTGCGCGAGGAGCGCCGCGGTTTCCATGGAGCCAGCCAAACCGAAATCCATCACCGCCACGCGACCCTGTTTGTCGATCATGATGTTCTGCGGCTTAAGGTCGCGATGCACAATACCCTGCCGGTGGGCGGCCGCTAAGCCATAGCAGACTTGCAACATGATGTCCGCGGCTTCTTTGTAAGGCACCTTGCCGCGTTTATCCAGGACGTGTTTGAGTTCCTGGCCTTCGATGTATTCCATGCTGATGAAACGCACGCCGTCGGCGACCGCGAGATCGTAGATGCGGACTGCATTGCGATGCGTGATCTGCTGTGCGAGCACCAACTCCTGACGGAACCGCCGAAGGATTTCCGCGTTACCAGCCAGTTCCGGGCGAATCACCTTCAGCGCTACGATTCGGTCCACTTCGTTGTCATGGGCCTGAAATACTGAACCCATGCCGCCTTCACCGAGCGTCTTTAGAATTTCGTAGCGGCCTCCGAGAATGGATCCTGGGGCGAGCGAAGTCCTTCTGTAGGCCGTGGCATCCGAAGGAGTGAAAGGTTTTGACCAGCCACGAGGCTCGGGCGTGGCCTGAGTGAGATCCTCCCCGCCTCCCATCGACATTTTGGTAAGATCGTCGCCCTCCACGAACATCTGGGTCGCATCCGCATCCACTGGCGTGGCGGAGCCGCAGGCAGGGCATTGGGAGGCGGAGTTCGGAACGTCGGTTTTGCAGGTGGAGCAAAGCATGGACGGATAGATAGTCGCATGATTATCGAACACGTGGATGGGCTTTGTCTCGGTATTATTCTGCGTACCGAAATATTGGACGGGGACAGGGGGAACCGACCTCTTCCGGTTCTGTTTAGGATGGTCTCGTGGACTTTCTGGCCCCCGAAAGTGGGGAAAGCCTTAGCTGCGTGCGGTTGTATTCGTGGCAGGTGGAGAAGTTTGTGGAGAAACGAGGGGCAAGGGCGATCGACTTACGCCCCACAAGGCCTTGTGTCCCGTTTTTGAGTACGAACCTTCTTGCATCGGCAAATCCACGGTCACACGGGCACCATTTGGCTGCAGGTTTTCCAGCCTGATCTCCCCGCCATGCTCCTTCACGATTCCGTGGCAAATACTCAAGCCGAGGCCGGTGCCTCTTCCCACCGGTTTTGTTGTGTAAAAGGGATCAAAGGCTCGATTCAGATCCGCAAATCCTGGCCCCGTATCCTCCATCATGATGGAAGCGCGATCTCCCTTCTGAATAGCTCGAATCGTAATCCGTTTTGGCCCGGCGCAGCTCTCCACCGCATCGATGGCATTATTAAACAAGTTGAGCATCACCTGCTTGCATTGGTCTTCATCCGCCACCACTTGCGGAAAATTAGGTGAGACGTCGACCACGACTTCGACATTTTTTGTTCGGAGGTGATACTCACGGAGCGCCAGAACGTCCTGCACCAGTGTCAAAAGATGGATTGTGCGGCGCTCCAATGTGCTCTGCCGCGAGAATCGGAGCAGGTTCTCGACGATTTTTTTCATCCGGCGACTTTCGGTCACGAGTTTATCCAATCGGTCGCGCACCGGGCCTGGAGCAATATCGTCCCCCAGCAGTTCCCCATAGCCCATCACCGATGTAAGAGGGTTGTTGAGTTCGTGAGCTACTCCTGCGACCAACTGACCGAGAGCCGCCAATTTCTCGGACCGTACCAACTGCCTTTGCAGCGATTTCAGTTCGAGAGCCACTGCAAGATCCGCCGCCAGCAACTCGATCCGCGATAGGTGCTCGGCATTCACTTCTTCCGGGTTTCTGGGATCGTCGAGTGCAATGCATCCCAGGCAGCCTCCCCTTACCGAAGCTAGAGGGATCAATAGCTCGTCGCCGCTGCTCCAGTGGGGGTTGTCACCGTAAGTCAGTTGACTCTTCACCGGACCGTACTTCGCCGCTTGAACTGCAGAAAGCAAAAAAGAGTTTTTCCCAATATGCCGGCCCCGGCTGCAGAAGTCCTTCACGTCTTCGGGAGTCCATGCTCGTGCTTTACCTTCCAACTCTGCCAGGGCAAGTGGATCGAGACCACTTGCACCCGCTAATCGCAAGCCCTGACCTGCATTATCCAAATGAATTGCTGCCACTTGGAAGTTGCTGACCTCTGTGATGGCGAGTGCGATCTCAGCGCAAAGGGCATCCACGTTTTCGCCGCTCAAGAGTTGTGAAGTGATGGCGGAAAAACGCTCCATCTGCCGATTCAAGACCCTTTCCTTTCGCTGCATCGCTTCGATGGACTCGGACTTGTCCTCCACCATGGCGAGGATCATCCCAAAGGCCACGAACATCTTAGGAACATTCCACAGCTCGGGAGGTACGTTCACGCCAGGCGCAAAGCGGTCCATCAACATGCCGACGGGGAACACCGCACCCCAGGAAAGGAATCCGACGACGACCGTCAGGGTTCCCGGAGAAACTCGCCAATAGTTCCAGCAAACAAATATGCCAGGCAACGCAAACCCCAGGCCGAGAAGGACGGTGAGACCTTCATCAAACGAACCGCGCAGCGCAGCCTGTACTGCCCAGACACCTGCCGCCGCTGTGACGCTAGCAGTCACGATACCCCACGGATGGGGATTTTTGGCGGTCCAAAAGAGAAAGAGAGATCCGCCTCCGAAGGAGAAAAATAAACACAGAACAAAGGGCCAGCGGGAGTGTAAGTCGTAGCAATCAAGGACGCCGTAGGTCACGGCGGGTATCAGAGTAATTAGAAGAAACAGGTTCCTTTTATATCTGTCCTCCACGACGGATGAGACGGAGACCACAAAAATCGCGGCGGAGGCTATCAAGGTGGCGATATCGACGGCCAGCAAGAGCATGTTGACGGGGCCGCTGGCAGGTTCCAGCATCTGCGCCACGAAGTGGACGAAGACCAGTGACCACGCGACCAACCAAAGTTGTAAGCGGGCGGAGCGCCCATGCCGTTTGAGTCCGGCAAAGATACCAACCAGAACCGCCACGGTCACGACCGTTGGCATCTTTTCAAGAATTGTCATTTACTGCGCACCAAGTCTCACCGAGCTTATCTCAGTTTGGCACAGGACCAACATGACGGAGGTAACTTAAGTAACCACGGGTTCCCTAATGGAAGCGAAGACGTTCCGGTGAAATGACCTATTTGCGGGCGATGCGTAGGAATTAGGAACGGGCCATCTTCAAGCCCCGCTTCCTGACTTGGCGGAAAAACTCGAGGCGTCTTGCGGAAGGTTATCTCCCGCCCACAGAATCAAGCCGGGCAAAAAGGGGCTCAGCGAATAGGGCGGTTTGGGCAAAACTCGTATCCCGTAGCCGTACATGCCGCTTTGCGATGTAGGTTGGATGAGTGAACGAAAGACGTACAGTCCGGGGGCACCGTGGTGATTCGATTCCATGGGAACAGCGACAAACTCTAGGATGTCACCGTCAGCCGTCATTCGTCCGAGGAGCGTTTCGACCGTTACATCTGCAGGGTCCAGTCCACCTAAGAAAACTTTGGCGGACACTTCAAATTGGGCTCCAAGCTCGATTTCAGGCGGGTTTTCACCGAGCGCTTCGATGCGGAGTTGAGGCCAAGCTTTCTCCATTTTATCGAGCCAGGCGGCGAGCTGCATTGCTTTAGCGCCGCCTTCCGCGCTGAACTGACGAAAACGGTTGTGGGCCACCAGATAATATTCGTTGGTGTACTGCTTGACCATGCGATGCATGTTGAACTCCGGGCAGAGCATGGCGATCGAAGACTTCATGCGGGCGATCCATTTGCTGGGCAAACCATCCGTACGCCGCTCGTAAAACGCGGGAACAATTTCGCCCTCCAAAAGATCGTACAAAGCTTCGGACTCCACTTCATCTTGACGGGATGCGTCGTTATAGGCTTCTCCTCGGCCAATAGCCCAACCAATCTCAGTGCCATGATGTACGCCCATCGCCCACGCCTCATCCCACCAGCCATCAAGCGTGCTCAAATTAAGAACGCCGTTCGCCTGCGCCTTCATCCCGCTGGTGCCGCTAGCCTCCTGCGGCCGAAGCGGCGTGTTTAGCCAGACGTCGCACCCTTGCAGCATGTACCTGGCGGAAGCGACGTCATAATTCTCGAGGAAAACAATCTTGCGGCGGAATTCTGGCCGCCCCGCCAATTCAACGATAGCTTGGATCAGACGCTTGCCAGTGTCGTCGTGGGGATGCGCTTTCCCGGCATAAATAATTTGGACGGGACGCGAAGGGTTGTTCAAAATGCGCAGCAGTCGTTCGGGATTGCGAATTAAAAGACTGGCGCGCTTATACGAGGCAAAGCGGCGCCCGAAACCAATCGTAAGATGGTCTGGGCTTAGTACCTCATCGGCATCGTCGATGGCTGCTCGGGGTGCTCCGCGACTCACCAGTTGTGCACGAAGTCGCTGCCTAGCATAGGAAACCAGCCTTTCCCGGCGCCTCTCATGAGTTCTCCACAATTCGCCCCCCGGAATCGCTTCGGCCCGTTCCCACAACTTTGCGTCCGCGGGTTCTTCCCGCCACTTCGGCCCAAGATAGCGGTCATATAGCTGGTTCATTTCGAAAGAAACCCAACTCCGAAAGTGAACCCCGTTGGTGACGTGTCCAATGGGAACTTCCGACTCCGGAACGCCACGCCAAATGTTGTTCCACATGCGTCTTGAAACTTCCCCATGAAGCTTGCTGACGCCATTGCTGAAGCAGGCCAGACGGAGCGCCAGCACCGTCATACAGAAATCTTCGGAATGGTTCGCAGGGTTCTGGCGTCCGAGACCAAGAAACTCTTCGAGAGAAATACTTAGATGGCGAAGGTAACCGTTGAAGTAGCGATCGATCAATTCGGGCGGAAAGTAATCGTGTCCGGCGGCCACCGGAGTATGGGTAGTGAAAATAAGGCTTGCGGATGCCAGAGCCCTCGCCTCGTTGAAGGAAATTTGCTGTGCCTTCATCAATCGAACCACGCGTTCCAGCCCGAGAAACGCCGAGTGGCCCTCATTCATGTGATAGACCGTCGGCTGCAAGCCCATCGCCTCCAAGGCACGGTAACCTCCAATCCCCAAAAGAATTTCCTGCTTGAGACGCATTTCGAGATCGCCACCGTAAAGTTGATAGGTGATCTTGCGGTCTTCCGCGCTGTTCTCCGCCACATTTGTGTCAAGCAGAAACAGTTTGAGGCGGCCTACATGAACCGACCAAACTTGCGCGCTGAGAGGACCATTGAGCAATTCCACCTGGACTTTTAAATTAGGCACCAGGCTGACCGGTAGCGTGTGAAAGTCGTTATCTTCATAGGCTTCCTGCTGCCACCCGGCCGCGTTGAGGTATTGCCTGAAATATCCCTGCTGATAAAGAAGTCCGATGCCGACCAGCGGCAGGCCGAGGTCACTCGCGGCCTTTAAGTGGTCTCCGGCCAGAACTCCCAAACCTCCTGCGAAGATGGACAAGCATTCCGTGATGCCAAACTCGGCAGAGAAATACGCAGCCAGAAGATCGTCGTTCCCGTGTTCGCGGTTGTACCAACTCCCTTCTGAGGAAAGATAGGTATGCAAGCGTTCATACACGCCCTTCATGTGCGCAAGAAAAGAGTCATCGGATGCGGCTGCTTCGAGCACATGCTGATCCACGGTTCCCAACAAAAGAACCGGATTGTGGCCACACGTTTCCCAGAGATCGCTGTCGAGGCGCAGAAATAGCTGGATGGCAGCGTGATCCCAACTCCAGCGCAGATTGTGGGCGATCTCTAGCAGCGGCAGCAGTGGGGAGGGCAATGAGGGACGTACTTTTACTGTACGGATCGGTTTCATTGGAATCAGTTCGAATGCCCAACTTCGGGTCTTCCGAAAAGATACAGCCAAACGCACGGCCTTCGGTGTGACGCGAGACACAATCAATTGAACAGATGGACGTAGCAATCCCAGGACAGGATTGCGATCAATTGCGTTCCAACCGTGGAGGTGAGAAAAGTGCCAGAAATGCTATGAATTCACGCATCAAGCCGCGGCGTACCGGGTTGCGGCTGAATAATGTGAAGGCCACACTCGGTTTTAGAAGAACCTGACCATCGCCCTGCGCGCGGATCTTCGCCAGGATGCACGGCCCGCGTGCAATGGGTGCAGCCGATGCTTGGGTAATTGTGGTCATGCAGTGCGTTGTATGGAGTGTCATGCTCGCGGATGTACTGCCACACTTGCCTTGAAGTCCAGTCGGCGAGGGGATTGATTTTGACCAGTTCAAATTTATCGTCCCATTCGATCTTGCCCGCACCCGATCGGGCCGCAGTTTGATCGCGACGGATGCTTGTGATCCAGGCTTGCAGTTCGCTCAGCTTGCGCCGCAGCGGCTCGACCTTCCTGATGCTGCAGCATTGATCAGGCTGGTGTTGCCAAAGCGCTGCTCCGTGAACACGCTCCTGGTTTTCCGGAGAGAGCAAGGGCAATACCCGTTCGATGGTGACGCCATATTTTTGCTCAACACGGTCCATCAGGTTATAAGTCTCCGGAAAGAGGAATTCCGTATCCAGAGTGAAAAGGCGGAATTTCTGGCGCATCCTGGAAGCGATGTCGATCAGAACCATGCCTTCTGCGCCGAAAGCGGAGGAAATGGCCACGGTGTTGCCAAAGGTGTCAAAGGCCCACTGGAGAACACGGGCGGGATTCCAACCTTCGGCTGCAATTTTCAGTTCTGCGATTCTATCCTTCATGATGGCGCTCCCCTTTGCGGACCACGTTATGGCGCGGAATGCTCTAGCAATACCTCGGTTGCACTTTCGATCTTGCGGAGCAACGTCGCTGAGGCGTGCGCATCTTCTTTTGCAAACTTCACCACCTCGCCTACGATCAGCAGGCTTGGCGCAGTGAGCTTCGGAGATAGAGGAAGATCCGCGATCGTGGTGCGGTGTACTCGCTGCATAGGTGTGGTGGCGCGGGAAATGATTGCGCACGGAGTGCCTCGCGTGAACCCGGCTTTGGACAGACGGTTTGCCACGCCGGCATAATCGTGGCCCGGCATGTAGACCACCAAGGTCGACGAGGAGGCAGCACAGGTTTTCCATTCTGCGTCCGCGTTTTCAGGAGCTCGGTGACCGGCCGTTAGCACCAGCGTGGAAGATGTTTGCCGGTGAGTAAGAGGGATCCCGGTTGCGGCTGCGGCTCCCAGAGCCGAAGTAATACCGGGAACGATTTCGTATGAGATATTCGATTTTCCCAGTGCCTCGATTTCCTCCCCTGCGCGGCCGAAAATTAGTGGATCCCCGCTTTTCAAACGAACCACTTGCTTGCCCGCAGCGGCAAGCTCGACCAGCAGAAAATTGATTTCCTCCTGGCGCATCGTTTTCGATCCGCAGCGTTTGCCCACGTTTTGCACCTGCACTCTGTGCGGGATCAGCTGCAATATTTCAGGCGAGACCAGATCGTCGTACAGAATGACATCGCAGCTTTGCAATAGCCGCAGAGCTTTCACCGTGAGTAAGTCAGGATCTCCCGGACCCGCGCCCACCAGATAAACCTTGCCGTTCATGCCGGTACCCTCCTCTTGTTGTCCGCGGATTCTTCCGCCACTGCCGCCTGCAGAGCTTCGCGGCTGGCGAGCGATTGCAATAAATCACGTTTACGTTGTGGATCTAGATTGCTGGCTAGAACGAGTTTTCGTGTAGCGCCCAGTTCTGCGACCCATGCTTCGTATGCGGGACCGAACTGCCGTTCGAGTTGTTGGCGAATTTTTTGTGCGAGGGAAGGGGTTTGCCCGCTGGTGGAGATCGCAATTTGAAGATCGCCACGACGTACAACCGCCCCGTAGTAAAAATCGCAATACTCCGGAACATCAACGACGTTGCAGAGGACCCCCCGGCGCTGCGCCTCGCTAAATGCGAATTCGTTCAGCGCAGGCGACGCAGTAGCGACCACTGCAAGAAAAACTCCGTCCAGATCCTCTGGCGCGAAGGCGCGAAGCTCGAGCTTGATCTTGCCGGCGTTTGCCCATCCATGTACGGCCTCGGAAGCTTCCAGTGCGACGACGTGGATGTTCGCGCCAGTGTCGATGAGGCCGCCGATTTTTGGCTCGCCGACCTTCCCTGCTCCGACGACGAGGCACCGTTTGCCTTCGAGTTTTAGAAACATGGGAAATAAGCTGCTCATTTTTTGTTCAGCCTTCTATTCCACTGGGCACACGGCCCTCGGGTAGATCTCGTGCAACGGCCTCAATGGTTTGTCCAGCAAGGTAGTCGCGCAGTTCGGTGTCAGTGTGGCGTGCGAAAAATTGCCTTAGATTTTCCCCGGTGTTGCCGTCAGCGAGATACCGGCGCAGAAGTCGCTCGATCGCTTCCGGCACTTCGGTGGCCAGGCAGCGATAACCAACTGGCCGCGCAATGGACTGATGAAGGCCGACGGCTCCGCCCAGGCAAAAGTAGTAAGCGTCCACCATGCTGCCGTTGACTTTCAGTTTCTTGCCCTCGATGCCGATGTCAGCAATCCAGTGTTGGCCGCAACTGTTGGGGCAGCCGGTGACGTGCAACTTCAGGTGCTGATCAAAGCCGGGCAGGCGCTCTTCTAGTTCTTCGACGAGCCAGCGCGAGAAAGCTTTCGTCTCGGTGATCGCGAGCTTGCAGAATTCACTGCCGCTACAGGCGATAGTTCCACGGAAAAAGGGCGAGCCATGAACCGGCAGTCCGATCGCATCCAGTTCCCTGGCTAGTTCGTCTGCTTGCAACCGCGGAACATTGACGATCAACAAATTTTGCATGTTGGTGGTGCGGAGCTCACCGCCGGCGAAGCGCTCAGCAAGATCGGCGGCCGCTTCCATTTGCTCCGGAGTAATCCGGCCGCGCAGCACTGCGGATCCCACATAGCAGTAGCCGGGCTGCTTTTGCGGATGGATGCCAATGTGATCCCTGTACACATCCGACGGCGGCTTCGGGGGTTCAGCAGGTTCGAGTTCAAATCCGATTCGGCGCTCGAGATCTTTTTGGAAGTCGTTCGGAGTCCAACCGTGGCGAAGGAATAGGAATTTCAGCCGGGCGCGCTCGCGATGTTCGCGCAAAGGTTCGGATTCGCGAAACAACTCGGCAATTCCTTTCACCACTGGCAGGACCTGATTCCAGCGAACAAACCCGTTTAAGGGCGCGCCGAGATAGGGCTCGGTAGAAAGTCCACCACCCACGCGCAAAGAAAACCCGATCTCCGACTTGCCGCGAATGACGCGCTCGATCGCAGTCAGGCCGATGTCGTTGATCTCCGGATACGGGCACCAGACACGGCATCCAGTGATGGAAATCTTGAACTTGCGCGGCAGGTTGTAGAACTCCGCATTGCCCGCCAGCATGCGATCGATCTCAAGCGCCAGAGGAGAAGCGTCGCAGATTTCATCCGCATCGACTCCCGCGACTGGGCAACCCGTGATGTTGCGGGTCACGTCCCCACACGCACCCATCGTGTTCAGGCCGACGCGCCAGAGTTCCTCGAGCACTTCGGGAAGATCTTCGATCGTGACCCAGTGCAGTTGTATGTTCTGCCGCACGGTGAGGTCGGCAGTTCCACGAGCAAAGCGGCGGGTGAGACTAGCGATAGTACGGAGTTGGTCGGAGCGCAAAAGGCCGTTGGGGATTCGAATCCGCAACATAAAAAAGGGGAGGGCCCGTCCTTGGCCGCCTTGGCCTCCGACCACGCCTGCGCCATCCCCTTGCGTGTAAACGCCCCACCACCGGAAATACGTTCCAATCCACTCAGCGGGAATGGAATCGAAGCCTTCGCGGGCGAAACGGCGAATCTGGTCTAGCCCGTCCCATGGATTCATGGCACGCTTCAGCCGCTCGGATTTTTGTGCTTTGCTTTCCTTCACTGCATTCGTCATATTGGCCGCCAAAAAGAAAAAACCCACCGCCAGATGATTTCTGGCGGTGGGTATATATGCCGTTAGTAATTAAATTTCTAAGTCAGCAATTTCCCTGCACCAGAGCACACGAATGCACAACAACAACATGCACACATGCACTCCCGGCGAAAATTGCTGAAACTTGTCATGCTTCGGCGATACTAGCTGCAGACCGCGACCGCGTCAAGCTTACTATCGAGAGGAATGAATGCAAAATTTCGATCTTGACGATCGCATTTTCGCGGAGGAGGTAATCCATATGACGTTCCGCGCTCATTCCGAAGCCTTCGACACCAGACGAATCGTGATTGACTGATCAAACATCAAACACCTCTTGGGAAGGGACTTATATGTCAATTCGACCGGTGAAAAGGCTCATTCAAGCGAAACCGACTCTGGAAGGCGCAGGCGTGCATCTGCGCCGGGCTTTCGGCTTCGGTAACACAAAAGACTTCGATCCATTTCTTTTGCTCGACGATTTTCGAAATGATGTACCGGAAGACTATCTTGCCGGCTTCCCGTGGCATCCGCATCGTGGGATTGAAACCATTACATACGTTCTCGCAGGTACAGTGGAACACGGCGACAGCATGGGAAACCGCGGAGCCATCGCAGCCGGCGATGTGCAGTGGATGACGGCGGGCAGTGGAATCATTCATCAGGAGATGCCGAAAGGCGATCCGGCCGGGCGGATGCATGGATTTCAGTTGTGGGCAAATCTTCCGTCGTCGCTGAAAATGACTCCGCCACGTTATCAGGAAATAAAGACGGGAGAGATCCCTGCAGTTACGGATGACGATGGCACGCATGTGAGGATTGTATGCGGAAATTTCTGGGGCAAAAAAGGCCCGGTGGATGGCATCGCCGCCGACCCGATTTATCTGGACGTTTCGGTGGCTCCGGGGAAAAGAAAGACCCTGCCGATGGAGACGACGCGTCACGCTTTCGCCTACGTTTTTGGCGGCGGGGGTAAGTTCTGCAACGCCTCGGGGCCACTCGCAGTCCCCACCGAGTCGGTGAAGTGGGCAGACACGCATCCGCCTGTGGAAGCGGACAATCGCTCGCTTGTCCTGTTCGACCGCGGCGACGAAGTCACGGTGCAGGCTGGAGCTGACGGGATCCGCTTCTTGTTAGTTTCTGGCAAGCCGCTTGAGGAGCCCGTTGCCTGGTATGGGCCGATCGTGATGAACACGCAGGAGCAACTGCAACGAGCGTTCACCGAATTGGAGGAGGGAACGTTCCTCAAGGATGCGGGCCGCAAATAACGAGGATTGCCAGAACGCGGCATAGGTCTGATTGACAATTCCCCTTCCTCCGCCCTACCTTTTCGGGGGCGGCTGGAGGGCTGGTCAATTGCAGAGACTGATCTCAGGTTCTAGTTTGTTCTTCATCACCCCATACATCGGATCGTTATGCGCGTAGGAGTTTTCACGCCTCTCCTTTCTCAGCTTTCGCTTCCAGCCGTGCTCCAGAAGCTGAAAGCGCTCCAGATTACAACCGTGGAACTGGGCACCGGCAACTATCCGGGCGACGCACATTGCAAACTTTCAATGCTGGAAGATTCTTCGGCACTCACCGACTTCCAGAAAGTTTTGGCGGATCACGGCGCCACTATCAGCGCGTTGAGTTGTCACGGCAATCCCTTGCATCCCGACAAAGCGCGAGCGCAGCACGATAAAGAAGTGAGCCGGAAAACCATTCTGCTAGCGGAGAAGCTAGGCATCCCGGTGGTCATCGATTTCTCGGGATGCCCTGGCGATTCCTTACAGGCAACGGCACCAAACTGGGTGACCTGCCCGTGGCCACCGGAATATTTGAAGGTGCTGGATTGGCAGTGGAATAAAGTCGTCTCGCCTTACTGGATTGAGCATGCGAAGTTCGCTGCCGATCACGGAGTTAAGATTGCCATCGAGATGCACCCTGGATTCGTGGTTTATAGTCCGGAGACGATGCTCAAGTTGCGATCGATTGCCGGACCAAGCGTAGGTTGCAACTTCGATCCCAGCCATCTTTTCTGGCAGAGCATCGATCCCATTGCCGCCGTCCGTGTTCTGGAAGGGGCAATTTTCCACGTGCATGCCAAAGACACGCAGATCTATGCGGCGAATCTGCCACGCGCCGGCGTGCTCGACACCAAGCAGTACACCAACGAACGGGCGCGTTCCTGGATTTTTCGCACGTGCGGGTACGGCCACGGCGCAGAGTGGTGGAGTGAGTTCATTTCAACCCTGCGCATGTTCGGCTACGATCATGTTCTCTCCATCGAGCACGAAGACAGCCTGCTCTCGCCAGAAGAAGGGCTCACCAAAGCCGCACACTTTCTCAACAGCATCGTCATCCGCGAGCAGCCTGGCGCCGCCTGGTGGGTCTAACCAAGTGATGAGAGCGAAAACGATCAAGACGGCGATCATTGGTACGGGGTTCATGGGCCGGGTGCATTTAGAGGCGCTGCGGCGCGTGGAATTTGTTGAAGTTGCGGCCATCGCGGGACGAAACGCGGAGGTCGCAAGAAAACTAGGCTCGGGATTTTCTATCTCTACGATTGTCACCGACTATCGCGATCTCCTGCGCGACCCGTCCATCGAAGCCGTGCACATTTGCACTCCGAATGCGCTGCACTTTTCGATGGCGAAAGAAGCGCTTCAGGCGGGCAAACACGTGATCTGCGAAAAACCGCTGGCAACCACCGTGGAAGAAGCAAAGGAGCTAGTCTCGCTTGCGAAGCAAAAAGGAGTACGCAACTGCGTTTGCCACAACCTGCGTTATTACCCGATGGTGCAGCAGATGCGGCGAATGCGGGAAGACGGCGATCTGGGAGAGATTCTGGCGGTGCAAGGAACTTATTTTCAGGACTGGCTGTTGAATGAAACCGATTGGAATTGGCGAGTAGACGCGGCCTCCGGCGGCCCTTCGCGATGCATGGCCGATATCGGCTCTCATTGGTTTGATATGGCGGAGCATGTCACCGGTCTGCGGGTAACTTCTCTGTGTGCCGATCTCCAGACATTTCATTCCACGCGGAAGAAGCCGAAGCAGGCGGGCGATACTTTCTCAAAGAAAAAGCTCAGCCCTGAGGATTACGTCGAGACCGACGTCAACACGGAAGACTACGGTGCAGTGATCTTTCGCATGGGTGAGCGAGCACGCGGCAGCGTTACCGCCAGCCAGGTTTCCGCAGGACGTAAAAACCGCCTCAACATTGAGATCTGCGGTACGCGAGCGTCGGCCGCGTGGAATCAGGAGCGTCCGGATGAGTTGTGGGTAGGCCATCGTGATACGGGTAATCAGATTTTCGTGAAAGACCCAACCTTGATGAAGGCCGCGGCTCGAAGCTACGCCGATCTTCCGGGCGGCCACAGTGAAGGCTACGACGATACGTTCAAGCAAGTGTTCCGGCGATTTTACGCGGCAATCGGGGAGGAAAACAGCGAAGCGGAATTATCCGCAGTTCGACGATGGGCTTCGCCAGTTGCAGATCGTCAACGTTGCCCTCGAGAGCAACCGGTCACGAAGTTGGCGGGACATTCCTGCAACGCACTCACACACTTGATACCTAGTATGGAAAAGAGGCCTGAAACGTGTTGATGGTCGCCGCCAGTCTTGCCATTTTTGTCTACGGGATGATCGCATCCATGTTGGGCACGGTGTTGCCCAATTTGTCCGAACGCTTCAAACTCACCCCCAGCCAGAACGGGACCATCGCGCTGGCGCAGGCGGTAGGACTCATTTTGGCATCATTGTCAGTAGGGCCGCTCCTCGACAATGAAGGCAAGAAGGTCGGACTGATACTCGGACTCACAGTGATTTGCTTCGTGCTGTTCATGCTGCCGCGCACTTCAGGGTTTCGAGGCATCCTCTTTCTTCTGTTTGCCCTCGGAATCGGTGGCGGCATTGTCGTGACTGCGGCCAACGCGCTGGTGAGCGACGTAGGCGAGGCGCATCGAGCGACCGCTTTGAATCTGGCGAATCTTTTCTTTGGACTGGGTGGTTTCGCAACGCCGTTCATCGCAGCAAATTTCTTTGGCAAGAACTGGGTTCGGCTCTGCTACACCATTGCATCGCTGGCAGTGATCACGCTGGCCATTCAGGCGGTGATTCAAATGCCTCCGCCCGTCAAGGCCGACCGGTTCGTCCTTGGCGGAAGCGATCCCCGTACTGGGGCACCCTCTCTTGTTCCTCCTCGCGTTCTTTTTGTTTCTCTACATCAGCTGTGAAGTAGGGATCTGGAACTGGCTGCCACGGCATTTGATCGCGCAGGGATTCTCGGAATCGCGAGCGCTGAACATTCTCTCGGTGGGATTCGCATTGGGCCTGCTGATCGGCCGTATGGGGGTGCTCCCGATCCTGGCTCACGTACCGCCAGTGACAGTAACTCTTATCGGTTCCATGGCGATGGCGGTCACAACTTTCCTGATGATAAGGGCGAAACAACCTACAGCCGCACTTGCGCTCGTCTTCCTCGCCGGACTTGCTTTAGCTCCGGTCTTCCCCACGACCATTGCAATTGTAGGAAATGCCTTCCCGCGCATGACGGGGACCGCAATCGGATTCGTCATCACTTGTGGTTGGGCAGGTCTAGCGGTGAGTTCACGCGTCATCGGACTGATCGCCGGCGGCGATCCCCGACGTTTGAAGACAGCCTTGATGGTGATTCCCGCGTCCTCGGTGGTGATGGTTGGCCTGGATCTCGTGATCCGCAGCATGTTGCGCTGAGAGCGGACGATCTAAGCTGCGAAAGCGCGCACATAGTCCGCATCGATCTTCAGTGCTTCCATCGGCGGCATATCGAATTCTTCCTGCTCTACGAATATGTGTTCGATTTTCGCCTTCTTGGCTGCCTCAAAAATCGGATGGTAATCGATTACGCCATGACCCATTTCGGTGGACGGCGGTACCGGTAGAGGCACAACGCCGTGACCCATCTTGAAGTCTTTCACGTGCAGCATGGAAAAGCGGTCCGCATAGCGGAAGATAAGATCGGCCGGTTTCTGCCCGGCAACCGCCGCCCAGCCGCAATCTAATTCCATCGTCACTTTCGCCGGATCGGTGAGCTTCAATAACTCATCGTAGAACATCACACCATTTTCTGAACGGAACTCTGGGGTGTGATTGTGATAGGCGAAGCGCATGCCGGAGGCATTCACCTTTTCACCTATGTGGTTGAATTGATCCGCATTCCAGCGCCAGTCCTCAAGCGTCATCGACTCTCTAGCGGCCTGAGAATTAGGGTCCTTCACGTGAGAAGGATCCCTGAGCCTCGGGGACGCGCAGACAATGAATTGCAGACCAAGGTCTTTGCCGAATTGAATCGTCTCATCCACTTTCGGCAGCAGATCCCGCAATGGATAATGCGCGCTTACGCAATGCAATCCAGCGCGATCCATTGCTTGCTTCACCTCGCTGGGAGTGTGGCCAAAAAAGCCCGCGGCCTCCACCTCGCGATAGCCGATCGCTCCTAACTGCCGCAGCGTTCCTTCGTAGTCTTTGGGAAGAACATCGCGAACGGAATATAACTGCAGCCCCAGCGGAAGCCCGAGCGGATTCGCCATCAATCGCGGAACCCTATTCCATAAAGCAGCGCCAGCGACCAAAGCGGACGCCGTTTTCAAAAAACTTCTTCTGGAAATTCGATACATTATGAAGCCCTCGATTTCTGCGTTCGCTGCTCGGCGAACAAACTCTTATCCCCGAATCGTCTTCGTCTTCCCATCCCAGGTTGCGCTTGTATTTTTAAAGTAAGAGTAGTTGGCGAGGTGGCAACCGATGGCGGCGTTGTTCCCAAAAACTTCGTCCTCGACCGCATGCTTACGGGTTCGAACCGCATTGAAAAAATTGGCCTGATGAGCTGACACGTCGCTATAGCCCAGCGGCGCCGAGAATGTTTCGGCTTCAACAGGCTGATAGTCGAGCGGCCCCGGCTGTGGATGTTCGGCATTCCATTGCGCTAGATATTCCTTGCGCAGCCGGATCGGCCAGCCCTTCATGGAATATTCTTCCGGCTTGGGAGTTATGTCCTGAGGAACGAACGTGAGCGTTTGCCCGATGATCTCCATTGTGCCTTTGGTTCCGTGAAACTTGATGGGTTCGCCGCCTGCGTTATTCAAATTGCAACGCAGGACCACGCGGAATTTCGGATAGTCATACAAAGTCTCGATCAAATCCGGAAAATCCCTTCCATCTTTCCAGCGAAACAATCCCCCACTCGACTGCGCCCGCTGCGGCCGCCTCATTTGTCCCGGAGATGAAGTGAATTCCTGAAAGCAAGTGTACGAAGAGATCGCCGGCCAGGCCCTCGCCGTAGTCGGAGAAACAGCGCCAGCGGAAAAACCGCGCTGCGTCGAATGGCCGTTTTGGCGCGTCTCCAAGGAAGGCATTCCAGTCGATTGTCTGCTCGCTGGCATCGGGTGGAATCGGATAAACCCATGCGCCGCTCGGAGAATTGCGATCGGAAGAGCCTTCAATGAAGAACACATCGCCGAGAGCGCCCGATGCATAAAGATCGCGCGCTTTTTCATACACGATGGAACTCACGCGCTGGCTGCCCACCTGCATGATGCGATTTCCCTTGTGCACCGCCTCGACCATCGCGAAGCCGTCTTCCACAGTGTGCGACATTGGTTTTTCGCAGTACACATCCTTGCCGGCGGCGCAGGCAGCGATCACGATCGGCCGATGTTGGTGGTCGGGAACGGCCACGATCACCGCATCCACGTCCTTGCGGTCGAGGATTTCTTTGTAGCTACGTGTGACGGGAACTTGCTTCTGAAGCGTCTCCAGCGCCGCCTCGTGGCGGCCATCATAGAGGTCGCAAACTGCGACGCATTCGATTCCCGGCACCGCGAGCGAAGCCTGCAGAAGTTCGCAGCCGCGGGTTCCGGTGCCGATCGAGGCGAACCGGACTCGATCGCTGGCCGCCACTGCGCGATTAGCGCCCCACAATGCCGTCGGTTCGAGGAGGGTGAACTTGACCGCGGCTCCTGCCGCCACTGAGCCAGTACCGATTCGCATAAAATCACGACGCGTCAAAGAGTGCATTTCGGCTTTTTTCTCTCCAGCCGTGAAGACTAAGACTATCGAGTGGTCAAGTCAACATAGTGGCCGAAGTTGGAGAGCGAAACTTGGTCGTTGCCGGGAATGTAGAAGCCGAATTTCCCTAGGCTGAGATTCGTTCCAGGAGAGCTCCAGCGATCGAGCACCACCCAGCTGTCACCTTGGCGGATTTGGTGAACGATCTCATTCGCTCCCACCCGAATAAGCATCGTTCGAAAACTCTTCTTTTCGTTCTTATGAGGAATTTTAACTTCATCGCCCTTCTGGCCGTTCTTGATCACACTGCGATAGAAGTTGTTGTCGTCCATTTGGAAAAGGACGTAGTTATTCACGTCTACGCAGTTGAGTATCCACTGCAGGCGATGCCCTTTGTTGAGCATCGCTGAAAATACGAACGTACCCGAGGTGGGAGACAAGTTGTACATTACGAAGTCGCCGCCCTTGCGGACGAATGCACCATTCTCTGCCTTCCAGCCGGCAGCATCGGCCCACTTCGACATTCCGTCAGGGGAGAGAGACAAGTCCAACGCCTTGGCCTGTCCAGCGGTGAGTTCCAGCGTTGACGTTCGAACGTAATTGTCGGGCGTTTTCGCAGTGAGTGTGTAAGAGCCTGCGGGAAAACTCATCGCATTGCCGCTGCTGACTTTCGTGGGCGTCTCGCCAGCTTTCGCCAGAGTGACCTGAGCATCGGCAGGCGTGAATGTAATTTTTACTTCTGCAGGAGCAGCTTCGAGCGCGACATCGCCTGCCGCAAGGGTGATTGCGGATCCAACAACGAAGTGTTTCTTTATCTGCTTCGGCTTGAACCGGTCTTTATGGATTTCGATCGTATGATCCCCAGGGGGGATAGTTGCGAGGTTCAGCGTCCCGTCGGGCTGAACGGTTCCCACGGGGGTCTGATCGACAAGAATTGCGGCCCCGGGTACCCCACCCTCAATCACCAGCGATGCCAAGCGCGGGAGCGGCTGCAGGCTGAAAACCAGTTTCGCAACCTCACCCTTGCGGACCCGAATCTTCTGTTGAGGAAGATCTTGGAATCCAGCCTTGGAAACTTGGACAACATAATCCTTGGGTTCGAGGTTCGGTATGCGCAATTGGCCGCTTTGCGTAAGCTGCGGCTGTGGCTTGCCATTCAGCAAAACTTTGGCTTTGTCTTGACCAGTCACCACAACCAACGTGCCCATGTCGCCCGGCGTCGCTTTCTCCGTGGTTGCTTCGGGAGGCGGCTCAACCGCCGACGCAATGGGTTCTGGTGCAGCAGGAACCGGAACTGGTGCGGTGACGGCAGCCGGTTCCACGGCGGCGCTGGGAGGGGGCGCCGAGCGATTTCTTCGGGAGAATACGAAGAACGCAATCAGCAAAACGATTACGGCGGCCGAGACAAGGACTGACGTGTATCTTTTGGGTTTCAGCGCCTTTGGCCTTTTCTGAGCGGCGGTTGGCGCTTTCGTGGCCACCCGTGCAAGCTCGACAGAAGCCGCAACCGAGTCGGCCGCGATTGGCAAAGCAGGCACGGCAGTGATCGGTGCCGCCGTCTGAGCAGGAACTGCCTCAGGCCCTTTAAGCGCTGAAGATACAGAACCGCTCTTCGCATCTCCTAATAATGTGGTTTCCTTCAACTTCCCAACCGGCGTGTTGTACGTACGTGTCGGGCTGTCGCTTTCAGGAGACTCACTCGCTATCGTCCGGCTGACTTCCAGCAGACCAAGGCGGTGCAGCAGTCCATTCGCAATGGATAAGACTTCCCCGTCCCCGGTGTATTTTTCAGCCACAGCCTGGATGCGCTTGCCCAGCGTCTCTTTCGAAGCGGGATCGGAGGCCGCGTCAATCTCGGCCTCCATCCGCCGAAGCTCCTCCATATCGCGCCGGCGAAGCTGCCGCCGCTGGCTTTGCAATTCGCGCTGCACGGTTTCCTGAATCTGTACCAGCCGGGGCTCGCGCGGATAAACAGATAGTCCCTCCTCGATCCGTCCCATGGCACCCGCAAGATCCGTGGCGGTTTGCATCTTGCGGGCCTGGGAAACGCATTCTTCAACGAATCGTTCCTTCTTCTGGTCAAAGATCAGGTTCTTGATTGTCTTGCCCATCGGATGGGCAGGATTCAGGTCGTGCGCTTCCTGCGCCAGTTTCTCAGCTTCGCGCCAATCCGAATCCACGATGGCGCGGGCCTGTTCGACCAGGGCATTCGCCAGAACGGCACGCGCCAGTGAGTTGTTCTCATCCAGTTCGTAGGCTTCGCGCAGCAACTTCAGCCCGTCAGAAGATTTCTGCTGTCCGAGCAATTCCTGGCCTTCGGTCATCAGCCGGTGAGCTTCTGTCTTTCGCTTCACTCCGTCTTGCGCAAGCTTCTCCAGTTCGGTTAATTCCGCATCGTTGGGATATTGAGCCGCTGCTTCCTGTAGAAGATCGAGGGCGCGCGCGTAGTCGCTGGAATGCAAACAGGTGTCAATCTGCTCCACTAGACGCGTCTTCGATTCAGTTCTGGCCTGCTGGTCGCGCCTCTTCTGTAACCGCTCGACTTCGAAAGTCAATCCCGGATATTGGCTGTAGATGGTGCGGAGGATTTCCCAGTCATTGAGCGCATCGCTATAGGCTCGCTGCTCCTCGTGCAAGTGCGCTCGTGCAACGATGGAATTGACCAGATCACGTTTGTCCTGCACCAGCCGCAGCGCCCGCTCAAAATGCGATTCTCCCGGATGCAGATCCAGTGCCTCTCGCAGGATGTTTACCCGCTTATCGAGGTCCGGTTCCGTTTCCACCTGACGGTCCACGGTGGCGATAAAGGCGGAAAGCTCCTGCCGTTGCTGCTCTTCAATGTCGTAGCGCAGAGCTTGAAAAATTGCATTGTTCGGATATTTATTCAGATACGTCTGGCAGGTGGCCATGGCCTTTGCGAAATTATGTTCACCCAGCTGCCTGCGAGCATCCGCATAAGCCGTGTTCATGGCGTCGTGTTCGGACCTTACTTCGTTATAGAAACTTTGATAGTTCGCGCCGCTCTCCCGGTTGATCGAGTCTGGCGCACGCCGGTCCAACTCCAGTACGACGCCTAGCTTGGAGAGGGCGTTGCTCACATCCCCCTTGTGCCATGCATCCATAGCGGCGCGATGGATTTGTTCTTTCTCCTGCCGAAGTTTCTTGTATTCCTGTTCGTCACGATCGACCTCCGCGAGCAATTGGAGGGCACGAGCTTCTTGCGGCCGGAGTTGGAGAACATTCTGCAACGCCTCGCGGGCATGGCCGTAAGCGTGGTTGTCGATGTGCTGCCGCGCAAGTCGATACCAGTTATCGATCTGTCGTTCGCTGCGCCGGTTTTCAATTCTGCTTTTCAGGGCGAGGGCAACCGCGTTGTCCGGCTCGATCTGCAGGGCTTCCTGCAGCTTCTGCAGAGCTAGCGGATCTTCTTCCTCCTCAAACCGGGCGCGTGCAGCGTCAAGCAATTGCGAGAGAGTCTTTCGGCGCACGGCACCATCGAGACGGCGCCGCAGAGAGCCGATGGCCTCATCCATGTGGCCTTCAGCTTCCAGTTCGCCCAAGATTTCTGCTGCGAACTGAAAGTCGCCTTCCTCCAGCGCTTTGGTCGCGCGCTGCAAACGAGGACGCGTGCGCTCGGGATCGAAGAATTCAATCGGATCATTGCGCAGCGCTTTATTGAGCGTGTCGCCGAAATCGCGGGCGCTGGCAAACCGATGCCAGGATTGTTTGGCCATCGCCTTGTGCAGGACGCGGCTTACCGGCTGGTTTATAGTCGAATTCAATTCCGTGGCCAGCGGCGGAATATGACGAAGGATTGCGTCGACCACCTCGTCGGCACGGGCCCGCTGGAACGGATTGCGGCCGGTCAGGGCCTCGTAGCAAACGACGCTCAAGGAAAAAATGTCGGAAGCCGGCGATAGTGCCTTGAGCTCAAGCTGCTCGGGAGACATGTAGAGCAGAGTGCCTCTTTGAGCGCGTGTGGTATGGGCGTCAGACATGTGCGCCACACCAAAATCGATGATCTTCACCGAGTCGTCTTCCATCACGAAGATGTTGCTCGGCTTCAGGTCGCGATGCACGAGGCCGCGTTCGTGCGCTGCCTGCAGGCCGCGGCAGGTTTGAGAAATGATGTCGACCGTACGCTCCACCGTAAGCCGGTGGCTGGCCTTGCGAATGAAATATTCCAGCGTGGTGCCGGGCAACAGAGGCATCACGAAGTAGGGCTTTTTCTTGCCGTCGTCCTCAAATTCTCCGATATCGAAGATCTCGACGATATTCGGATGGCTCATGGAGGCGAGCACATCGCACTCCTTGTAGAAAAGCTGGAGAGAAGCGGGATCCGGGATATCGAGGATGGTCTTGACCGCTACTTCACGGCGCACCACGGTGTCGTAAGCGCGATACACCAGGCCCATGCCACCCTGACCGAGGATCTGCCTGACCTCATAACGGCCCGCCAGTTTTTTGAGCGAAGAGGGACTATCCATGGCGCACCCCGGTTTCGAGGGCCCTAGCATCTTAATCGATGCAGGCAAAAAGTATAGTCCCCGGATTTAGGAGCGCAAGAAATTGCGCATGATGAACAAAACGTTCGCCGGGCGCTCGCCCAGCCGCCTCATAAAGTAGGGATACCACTCCGTACCGAAGGGGATGTAAACGCGCACGCGCCAGCCCTCACGAACGAGTCTCTGTTGCAGGTCCCGGCGGATGCCATAGAGCATCTGAAACTCGAAAGAATCGCGAGAAAGGTTCTCGCGTTTGGCAAATTCCTCCGCCTGCCGCACGATGTTCTCGTCGTGCGTCGCCAACCCATGGTAGATACCGCTCTTCATCAGGACCTTCATCAGCTTGACGTAGTTGGCATCCACGTCGTGCTTAGCGGCAAACGCAATGTCCGCTGGCTCCTTATAGGCGCCCTTGCATAGCCGGATTCGAATTCCTTCCGCCAAAAGCTTTTCGATATCGCTCTCGGAACGCTTCAGATATGCCTGGATTACGGTGCCCACCGAGTTGGAGTTCCCTGGGGCGCGATGCAGTTCGTGGACGAAATCAAGCGTCCGCTGCGTGTAGGGCGAACCTTCCATGTCAACCCGCACAAAGCCGGGAGGGTTCATGGATGCAGCTTTGGCCACCAAACTCGTGACAATCTCACGGGCTAGCGTCTCGTCCACGTCGAGACCCATGTGGGTGAGTTTGAGACTGATATTCGCGTTGAGCTTGTTGGCGGTAATGGCGTCCAGAATCTGATGGTAGAGCTGGCCGCTGTGGCGGGCCTCGTCGGGATTGGTGACATTTTCCCCAAGATTATCGATCGATACGCTCATCCCGGCTTGGTTGATGGCTTGCGTGGCCCGAACCGCATCTGCAATCTCTGTGCCGGCGACAAAGCGTCCGGAGACGCGGCGGCCGATGGTAGAACGCTCGGCAAAATTTCGTAACCAGGAGTTTTCAGACAGATTAACGAAGAAGGCTCTTAACATGCCTCACCTAGAAAAGGGTAAGCCGCCGGCACGGGTTTGCGCGGGAAGATCACTGAACGTTGTATCACATAAGTATGGATGAGATGCGTATGGCTGGAAAAGGATGGTGATCACAGTCGGGTGGCAGGCCGGGACCTATCAGAATCAAGCAGAAGATAAGGCGATCTAAAGACTAAATTTCAGTTCGACGTTTTCGTGGGTTTCGCGGGGTCCCGGTTCCCATCTCCACTCTCTCAGCGCATTCTGTGCCGATTGAGCCAGCAACGGGTGGCCGCCTTTGATTTCGATCGACTTCACGGTTCCGTTTGGCGCGACCAACACTTCGGCCTTCACGCTTCCCTGGATGTTCAGAGAACGGGCCATCGCCGGATATTGCGGAGCGACCCGGGTAACCACTTTGCGCCCAGTATCCGATGTCGTCTGCGCTGAAGGACGACTGGTGATTACCAGTCCCGAAAGCAAGATAAGTGCAGCGACCGCAATCTTTCGAAGCACCGTCCCCCCGCTCCATCCACTCGCAGGGTAAACGCTAAGCCCAGCAAGTCCCAGATTACGCTAGTAACCTGCATAGCGCTTTCTAGGGATTGAGGCCCAAATCCTGAACTATTTCCCTTGTTCCTCGAGAAATTTCTCAACTTCAATCGCCGCCATGCATCCACTTCCCGCGGCAGTGATGGCTTGCCGGTAGCGCCGATCCTGCACATCCCCACAAGCGAAAACTCCATGGACACGGGTGAATACATAATTGTGCGTTTTTAAATAGCCGTCGGCATCTGTTTCGAGTTGCCCGGCGAACATCTTCGCGTTCGGTTCGTGTCCGATTCCGAGGAACATCGCGCTGGCTGGCAAATCCCACACTTCGTTCGTCTTCAGATTTCGCAGCTTGAGCCCGGTGACTTCCAGTTTGATGGGATCATAGATGTCTTCCACCACCGTGTTGGTAAGGAAGTGAATCTTGTCATGCTGCTGTGCGCGCTCCAGCATAATTTTGGAAGCGCGAAACTGTTCTCGCCGATGAATGAGAGTGACCTTCGAGGCAAACCGGGTGAGGAATAACGCTTCTTCCATTGCGGAATCGCCACCACCAATTACAACAATTTCCTTTCCTGAGAAGAAGAAACCATCGCACGTGGCACAGGAAGATACGCCGTGGCCGATCAATTTATGTTCGTTGGGCAAGCCGAGCCAACGCGCCGAAGCACCACTGGCGATTATCAATGACTGAGCGTGCACCTGATGTTTGCCAAGATGCAGGAGAAACGGACGCTGGCTGAGGTCGGCGCTGGTGAGGTGAGCCATGCGATATTCCGCGCCAAACCGCTCAGCTTGCTTGCGCATATTCTCGACCAGTTGCGGTCCCATGATCCCTTCGGGGAAGCCGGGGAAATTCTCCACCAGGGTGGTGAGGGAGAGTTGACCACCAGGCTCATGTCCCTCCACCAGCAGCGGCTTCAAGTTTGCCCGTGCTGTGTAAAGAGCCGCGGTGTGTCCGGAGCAGCCGGAACCGATAATCACGACGTTGCGAATTTCACTCATGTTTTTGCAGGTCTCTCGTTAGATTGAAAATTTGAGATTTCGATGCATCCGAAGCTTTGCCTAAGCAACCTCGAATGCTACTAAGTGGCACAAGAAATCGATCATTTGTTAGATTTCGCTGGCGCGGCGGATTTCGTATTTGCCGATGTTTTCGGCTGCGCCGAGGGAATTTGTGCCAGTTCCGCGGTCACTGTACGCCCGACTCCCAGCAGGTGGCGATAGTTAGCCAGGACCTCGGACGCGCTGCGGAAAAGCGGTTCATACGCGCTCTGATCGGGCGCAGGACCATTTTCGCCCCCGCTGCAGCGCGCCAGCGCCACGGAAGATTTTCCAAAGCGTTCGAGCCGTATGCGGTTGGCCGGAGTGTTGGCAGCCACCATCTTCGCGGGACTGCTGATCGCCGAAGCGCTATCCTCCATCGAAACCTGAATCAGATCCCTCGGGTCCCGCACATGTAACACCAGGGTTTCCACCATGTTCTGCCCATCATTGCTAAACGAATACTGCACGCTGGAGAACAGTGCTTGCACCGAGAACTCACGCCGAATCCGAACATAACGGGCGACCGAGGGCTCTCCCGAAACTTGAGTGCCTTGTCCGGGTTGCAAGAAGTTCGGCGCATCCGTCAGAGTGGAGACGCCGTGGGAGATTTCGAAGTCCGACCCGAACAGCGGCTGTTTGGGAATGCGCGCCAGGGCCGCGGCGATTTCCTTTTGCTCTGCGGCGGAAGGGTTGCACACGTTCAAAACGTTCACTTTCACTTGAGGCTGTGCTGTTGGTGACTCCGACTGTTGAGCGCAACCTGGAACTGCCAGCAGCAAGCCAGCGAGGATCGAGAGGTATTTAGGGAGCACTGCGGAATTCTAAATGATGAACGCGAAAAAGGCGTACCTTACGGAGCGTTTTGCCCAGGCTGCGAACACGGTTAGAATTCAAGGATGGCGAATCTAACCTTGGTTTATGGCATGCGGCTGCTGCCCTCCGAAGACGTGGTTGAAGTGGGACAGGCTCCAGTAAAGCTCTCCCACGGACGCGATGCGCATGTGACCATGCACGTGCTCGAAGGCAGCAAGGAAGAAATCGAGAAACAGCTGCGCACGAGTCTGGAAGCTTTCTTCGACCTTTATCCGGAAATCTAGCGAATCTAGGGACGGAAGCTTTTTGGTGGGCACACCTTGCTCTAGGCAGCGAGTTGAAAATGCGAGAGTCGTACTGGAAATTACGCGCACGGATCGTGGCCGCCGGTCTATGGCCTCACGGTTGGATTGCGCGCGGAGCGTGTTATTCGCTGGGACTCGCCGTTGGACTCGTCGTTCTGCAAATGCTGCTGAACCTAGTGGCGCCCGCAGCCAGCGAAAGCCTCGGAGGCTGGGTTAAGTTTCTTCTTTTCGATGCCGCGCTGTTATTTTCCATTCTCGCGTATCGGACGCTGAAGAGAAAAATACTGTGGCGTCTGCGCAACCGGCTCATCGTCACCTACGTTTTTATCGGCGTCATTCCGGTTGTCTTATTAGTGGCGATGGCTCTTATCACCATCTATCTTTTCGCCGGGCAGTTCGCGAGTTTCGTCGTAACCTCGGAGATCAATTCGCAGCTGCGCAGCATGCAGGCCGTGAACGCAGCTGTGAGTAACGAGCTCGCCGCCCGCATCGAGAAGGGAGAGGCTCCAACGGTAGAATCCTTGGCCGGTTTGCGAAAACGCGACCGTGCCTGGCTTCGACGTCATGTGGGAGCGTGGCACGGACAGCGCGTTCTGATGCTCGGCAGCGGAAATCAAAATGCTTCCGAGATGACGTATCCGGATTTCTTCAACAACGACAAGAGCGAGTTCGCACAGACTGTCCGCGATGGTCGGCCTTTCAAGGAAATCATTCGCGATCACGACGAATTGTATTTGCGGGTTGCCACAGTTTTTGATGTAGGTCAGGAAAAGCTGACTGTCATCACCGGTGAGCCGCTGGATAAAGATCTGGTCGCCGCCATCGCTGCAAATCTGGGAGAAATCACACTCTACGCGGCGGGCATAAATCTTGAAGACAAGCATCCCGACCAGCAAAATAAGATCAAAGCGTCGGATGGCGAGCTTCCAGCGGACATGCCGGGAAGGCCACGAGACGAGATCGTCCTCAGCCAGAGTAAGACCGGAGCGCAGAGTGCGGGAAAAGATCAGCAGGTTTTGCGTCCAACCTTTACGGTCGGCTCAGTCGCCACGCCTGCTAGCATGATGGACCGCGAGATTACCTTTGGCACGCCGCTTTCAGTCGTGGATTGGAAGACGGGTGAGCGGGCGCGCGCCGGAGCCCTGGTTTGGGTTCGCACTCGGCCTTCGGTTCTCTACACCCACTTGTTCGCCGCACTCGGAGATATTGCGCGCGGCGTGGAATACATTCTGCTGGGGATACTTATCTTCTTCGCGGTGATTGAGTGTGTCGCTTTGATCATCGGCACACGCATGACGAGCACGGTCACGGGCGCGGTGGCGCAGCTCTACAACGCAACGCGCAATGTCGATCGCGGCGACTTCAGCCACCGCATTCCAGTAAAATCCGCCGACCAGTTGGCGCAGCTCTCCCTATCGTTCAACTCGATGACGGAATCCATCGAGAAATTAATTCTTGAGCAGAAAGAAAAGCAGCGTCTGGAGGGCGAACTCGCCATCGCACAGGAAGTACAGGCGCAACTGTTTCCACGCCAGGTTACGGAGCTGGAGTCTCTGGAAGTCCACGGCTTCTGCCGTCCGGCGCGAACCGTCAGCGGCGACTATTACGATTTTCTGACGGCCAGTTCGCACAAGCTGATTCTGGCTGTCGGCGACATCAGCGGCAAAGGAATTTCAGCCGCTTTGCTGATGGCGACAATTCACTCCGCTGTACGCGCCTACAGTGTCGAAAGCCTGCCGCAGATGCGCGAGCCGGTGGCCGTCGGCGCAGTTTCCGGCGCGGGCCGGATCATGGCCGCATGGCCCGAGGGCATTGAAGTTTCTCCAGGCGCCCTGCTGGGCTTGCTGAATCATCAACTCTACGAGAGCACTCCGCCGGAGAAATATGCCACTTTGTTTCTGGGCATTTACGACGGCCGCACGCAACAGTTGACCTACAGCAATGGAGGTCATCTCCCACCGATTTTGATCGGCGAAAATGGCTCGGTGCGGCGCCTGGAGGCTGGCGGCACCGTTGTCGGACTCTTCGACAATATGACCTACGACGAAGGATCGGTGCAGATGCATCCCGGCGAAATCTTCATCGCTTACAGCGACGGCGTCACCGAACCGGAAAACGAGTTCGGCGAATTCGGCGAAGAGCGCCTCATCGACCTCGTCGGTGCCCATCGCCACCTCCCGCTGCTGCAGATCACCCAGGAAGTCACCGCCGCCGTCGACGACTGGATCGGAGACAACGAGCAACCGGATGACATCACATTGGTGCTGGCCAGAGCGCGGTAGGGCCGTCTCAGTTCTCTCCGGGACGCTCGGACACCTTCGGGTGCTGAGATTTGGACTTCTTTGGGCTTTCCTGAACCGTCCATCCCAGTTGTCTTGCCACCGCGCGCACGTATGCCTTCTGATTTGTGAGATCCCTTGTCGAATCAGCTCGGTATCGTTCGATAGGCTCATCGACTGAAACTGCCTCGACAATCTCTACGCGAATTTCGTCGCCCAACTGCAGGGGCTTTTGCTTGACCCACTTCACGTGCTCCCGAGTAGGGCTAACAAGTCCACCCACCTCCAGAAACAAATCCGCCGCCTTATATCGTCCGCCTGCCACCCAGTTAGTGATGGCTGTCAGAACGCCATCATCCCCAATGCCGGCTAGACAGAGTCTCTTGCCGTTCAAATAGACCTTGAATGCACGCATGAAGTAGGATTCTACAGCGTTCTAGATTTTCTTCTTCTTCCACCTGCCCTGCTTGAACAAGATTGCGCTGGCCACGGCCATGGAACTTTCGGCGATGGCGATCGCGGCGAAGACGCCGTTTGAGTGCATTTTCAGCGGTAGAGCCAGCCAGTAGGCAAGCGGGATTTCGAGCATCCAGAAGCCGAAGAAATTCACGATGGTGGGCGTGATCGTGTCGCCGGCACCGTTGAAGGCCTGCATCATCACCATGAAGTAGGCGTAACCGAGGTTGCCGTAGCTCACGATGCGCAGGCAGGCTGCGCCCATGGGCAGGACCGCCGGATCGTGCGTAAACAAGCGGATGATCGGTTCGGCAAAAAATATGAAAATCACGCCGACTGTGCCGAGAAAAATAACGTTATAGAGTCCGGTGCGCCAGACGGATTGTTCGGCGCGCTCGGGATGGCCGGCGCCGAGATTCTGGCCGACCAGCGTAGCCGCGGCATTGCTCAATCCCCACGACGGCAGAATCACGAAGATCACGATGCGAATGGCGATCGTGTATCCGGCAAGCGCGGCCGCGCCGAAGAAACTGACGATGCGCACCAGGCCGATCCAACTGGTGTGGGCGATGGCGAACTGAAGTATGCCGGTCACCGAGACGCGGATGAGGCGCAGCAAGACGTCGAATTGCAGGCGCACCTGGCTTCGCAGAATGCGCAGACGCTCCGTGCCGCGCATCAAACGGTAGAACTGGTAGAGCACGCCTATGCTGCGGCCCGTCAGGGTCGCCACGGCGGCGCCAGTCACGCCCAGGCGCGGAAATGGTCCCCAACCGAAGATCAGGCAGGGATCGAGAATCAAATTGATGATGTTCGAAACCCAGAGCAGGCGCATGGCGATCGCGGCGTCTCCGGCGCCGCGAAAGATTGCGTTGTTCAGAAAGAGCAGCAACACCGCAAAGCTTCCACCAAGACATATTCGCGTGTAGTTGCTGCCCGTTGCAATGATGTCTGGTGTTGCTCCCATCAAGCGCAGAAGGTTCGGGGCGTAGAGAAAGCACGGCACGCCGATGGCTATCGAAACAAACAGACCGAGAGCGATTGCCTGCACTCCCGCTACGGCCGCTCCTTCTGGATCTTTTTCACCGATACGCCGCGCCACCATCGCTGTGGTCGAGAGACTCAGTCCCATGCCGACCGAGAAAACCAGGCTCAGCATGGATTCCGTCAGCCCAACCGTTGCGACAGCATTCGCTCCCAGCCGCCCCACCCAGAAGACGTCCACCACTCCGAAGAGGGATTCGAGCACCATCTCCAGAACCATGGGGACGGCCAGCAACAGGATCGCTCGACTGAGGTTGCCCGTGGTGTAATCCTGATGCGAGCCGCGCACGGCTTCCACCAGTGATGCCCATAATGTGTGCCGCTTCTCGGCGGTTGAAGTTAGGGCTTCCATAGATACCTTTTGAGTTTCCGCACCCCGGTTCGCCAAAATATTCAGGCGACAATGTTGACAGAGATTACGAGAGAAAAAATTAAGAGGTCCGAGTTCCGAACTCGCAGGGGACGATCTATCGAGGGTTGAACATTTTAGTGTCCTGCAACGGCGCAACCATTGGGGTCGCAATGCTACGCGTGCCAGTCAAAGACAAATTGTATCGTGCAATCCTGCGCCCAGACAAAGCGTGTGGACTTAGTTACCTGCGCGCTTCGGATACAACGACACTCGCGCGGTAACCGCCAGATTCTTTACCATTCCTCCTAACTCCACCGGCCCGAGCGGAGTTTCAAGAAGTCCGCGGCCATCGGCATGCGGATCAAAAGTATTCTCGTTGATCGTCTCCCAACGATGGCCGTGCAGATCGAAAGCAAAGGTAAATGAGGAAACATCGGCCGGCTTGCCGTCGTAGGACGCCCCTTTGTAATCGTGAGGAGTGGTGGTGCCGCCAGTGAAATAAACTTTGTGTTCGCGGTCCGCTCCGCCTCCGGCAATACCGAACCGCGCCGCGCCGGGATGTGCAGGGAGCTTGCTCCATTCAATCTTGGTTGGATCTTTCTTGTCGACTTTCCCAAACCAGCACTCGTCCGAGGCCACGTAGCGGGGGCCCCCTTGAGGCCCGGCTTTTGCGCCATCGACAATCACAATGTTTTCATCGGCCAAGCCTCCGGCCAGGCCGAAGACGGGTGTGCCAGGGAATGGAGTGGCCTGGCTCCAGGTGTCTTTTTCAACGTCATACACTTGCACGTTGTTCACCGGGCCATTCGGTGATCGGCCGCCGACCAGATAGACGAACCGGTCATGAGTCACGCCGGTGACAGCGCTGTCCACAGGAACAGGGATGTCTTTGCCGCGCGACCAGCGCCGGGCACCGGGCTCATAGACGTTTACATCGGGCACGATGATTTCCCCGCCCTGGTTGTCCACCACGTATCCGCCCATGAGAACGACCAATCCCTTGGCTCCTCCAGCCGCGGCGTTCAGGCGGCCCGCGACTCCCGGCACCGATCGCCCCACGCTCCACTTGCCGGCGTGCGAGAAAGTCATGATGTAAACCTGATTCGTGACGTCGTCCCAGGACTTCTTAGGTCCCACGCCCATGAAGGAAAACAATTCGAACCCGCCCTTCAGGCTGGCGACCGCGTTGCCCGAGACAGCAGCAGGCATCGGAGGGAAGTTGGGCTCGTCAGCACCTAGGAAGATGAAGACTCCCAGGGCAAGCAGGAAAAAGGTCAAAAACTTTTTCATTGGAGAGATATTACGCCACTCTTCGCGGAATTTGGTTTAATCGGAGTTCACTCACAACCACTCTTTCAGAACCACGTCTTGCGACGATAGTCCCGGTAAGCGTCGCCGAAGGCTGCTTCAAGGACTTGCGCCTCGCGTCTTGCACGTACCACTTGCATAACGATGATGGCAGCCACCAATAGCCACAGAGCCGGACGATGAAAGATCAATACAAAGCCGGAGACGAGAATCGCTCCGAAGACGTAGATGGGATTGCGGATCTTCGAGTAGAGGCCGTGAGTCACCAGTTGGTGAGCCTCGGCTTTGAGGGCGAACGACCGGCCCAATTGATACCGTGCAAGGGCAACTCCGGTGATGCCGATCAAGAGCAATGCTGTACCGAGGCAGCGTTGTACATCCCAAGGACCCCGCTGTTTGAAAAGGAACCATAACAATGCTGCCATGGCGAGGAGTTGAGCGGCAGTTATCGCGTAGAAGCTGGAGGCCTTCATGAAACTCCCCTCCCTACTGTTTCTCCATTTGACCGTTCTTCGATCATCCTTATTCGATTAGTCCTTTCCGGACAGAATGAATGAAGTCCGTGTACGCGGGGGTATGTCCGGCTTCCCGCGTATGACTCGCAATCTGCCCACGATGATAGGCCGAATGGAGCAAAACGTGGGTCAGGACGTCCTGTACTGTGCTGTTCCAGGACTCCCCTTTGCTGTTCTGGTATGCGATCCTTTCGGAAAGTGTGAACGAAGTAAGTTGTGAAAAATTATCTCGCCACAGCCTGGAGAGTTCTTCGATTTGGGCCTTGCACTGATCAAGGCGAAACTTAGGCCACACAGGAAGGCTCTGTCGCTGCGCCGCGAGGCGCTCCAGCCACAAGCGCTCGGCGGAAAGGATGTGAGACAGAAGCTGCAGGGAACGGGCCAACTGCGTTTCGGAAGCGCTAGCGGAAATGCGCTGGATGGTAAAGAGAACTTCACGGTTAGCCCAGGCGTCGTATTCGAACTGGCGCCGGAAATAGTCAAGTAATTCCAACTTTCAAACTCTCCTCGGATCACTGGCGTATTGCGCCGAGAACCATTTAATCGCGAGCCGCACTGGATTCACAAGCCGAACTTTTAACCGTCCTTTCACACTACTGCGTTAGACTCCTCGGTGCTCCAAGGATAAAGTACTCTGAATCCGTGGCGATCTGCGATTGCCATGCAGAATATTGTCGAATATGCCACGAAAAGTTGCCGCATCCCGAAGCGTCCAGGAAGAACCGGTAGCGAAAGATTCCGTGCGCGCAACCCCGGAATCCGTGAAGAAGGTCGCCAAGAAAAGTGCGGCATCGCTCGACGAGCTTTCGCAAACCGCGCTGAAAGCCTTCCTTATTGCCCGCGATGCCGCTTCCAACGTGCCCGATCTCTTTACCTCATCATCACGTATGGCATTTCTCGCCATCAAGGAATGTGAGCAGGAACTCGACGTGATCGAGCGAGTAATCGATGAGCGGATTCCGGAGGCGATCACGCGCGTGAATGAAGCGCGGGCGCGGCAGCTGGTGACCAGCCTGAAATGGACCAGGGATCTGGAGCGGATTGGCGATCTGGTCATGAGCATGGCTATGCGAGTGCAGGCTCGCACCGCGAAAATGGCCGCCTCGGATGTGCGACAGCTGGTCGAGATGTCGGAGATCCTGCGGGAGATGCTCGATCTTGTCTACCGCGGATTTGTAGAGCTCGACCTCGAGCACGCTCGTAAAGTCTTGCAGATGGACAAGGACATCGACCGCGTATGTCACGGCTTGTTCCAGAAGCACCTGACGGAGCAGGCTGCGCAAAGCGATCCCTCCCGGTTTGAGGTACTGCTGATGGCGCAAGCCTTGGAACGCGCGGGTGACCACACGACCAATCTTGCCGAAGACCTTTATAGCCTGATCGAAGGCCGGAGCCTCCGGCATGCTCCCAAAAAGCGCGCAGCCACGTAGAACGACCTTCGGCCTCAGGTATTTCCGGTCGAACAACCCTGCGTCAAATTCATCAATCCTTAACAAGCGGGAAACATTCTGGCAACAATTCCCCAATAGAGTTTAAGAAACCGGATGCGAGCAGCGTCTGGAGGTTTTCATCGGTCGTCAAGACCAAAAAATGCATCAACCCATGGGATCTTTCGAACCGCAAGGCGATGCGGCCGCACCGGGAGTGTCTCGTAGTCTCGTGTTTGTAGTCGAGGACGAAGAGGATATTGCGCGGCTGATCTCTCACAACTTGCAGGCGGCCGGCTTCGATGTGCAAAGCTTCGTGAGTGGGGCATCTGTGATTTCGGAAGCCTTACGCGAAACGCCGTCTCTTTTCCTTCTGGACGTAATGCTTCCCGGCGCCGATGGTTTTGATCTGTGCCGCCAGATCCGCCAGACTCCCTCACTTTCGGCAACGCCCATTATTTTTCTCACCGCGAAAACCGCTGAAGCCGATCGCGTGAAGGGACTTGAACTGGGCGGGGACGACTACATCACCAAGCCCTTTAGTCCGCGCGAGTTGGTGGCGAGAGTTCGAAGTGTTCTGCGCGGCGTGCGTCAACCGGTTTCACTGCCGGAGGTTCTGCGCGTAGGGGATCTGGAAATTGATCCCTCTTCCATGACGGTGCAGTTGCAGGGGCGAGCCGTTCTTACCACTGTGCGGGAGTTTCGTTTGCTCGAATATCTGGCTTCGCACTTAGGGCGGGTTCTGACGCGCGATCAGTTGCTCGATGCAGTGTGGAAAGAAACTCCCTTTGTGACGCCCCGCTCTATAGACGTCTACGTCCGCCGGTTACGGGAAAAAATAGAAGCCGATCCGCGGCATCCGCGCTATTTGAAGACATTGCGTGGCATCGGCTACCGGTTCGAATCGCCAAAATAACGCCGACGCCGGCGGACCGAAGCGTTCTATCTGCGCCTTCACTTTCCTTAATTCTTCGCCGACGAATCCAGCTCTCCCAGTTCGCGACGGGCTTCCTGCGCTGGCATGAAGTCAGCATCGGCGTTCTTCCAGATGTCGAGCAATTGATGGTAGCTTCGCGCTGCGGCGGCGTGGTCGAACTGCGCCTGGGCTCGGGCAGTTCCCAGCAGACAGAGAACATAGTCGGACGCTTGCGAAGCTCCCGCTGCTCCCTCTCCAAGGGCCAAAGCACGATAGCGGATACCCGGTTCAAAATCGCTGACCGCTTGTTGCGGATGCTTCATCTCCAGTGACGCGCGACCCGTAAAATGCGGGACTTTCGTAGCCAGAATGTAGGGAAGCGCCGGCGTCAGTAATCCGGCAACCTGCTCCGGATGGTGCGCGGCAAGAGCCGCAGCCGCCTTCGCTTCAGGAAGATAAATCTCATTCACCAGAGTGTTGGTCGGCGACTCCGCAGCCAAGCGTGTAATTTCCTTTAAAGCCGGGCTCTCCTCGCCGCACAAGGCAAGGGCTAAAGTCGCATCGGGGACGGTCGCAACTGACTGGTCAAGCGACAAACCACGGTGGGCCGCTTCGCGAGCGGCGGAGCAATCGGAGACCAGAGCATCGTGCAAAGCCTTGACTGCCAAGATTCCACCGGCCGCATCCGGCAAGTGCTGCTGTTCAGCTTTTTGCGCCGCTTGCTCCCACTGCCGGTTCGCCTCGTGCATCTTTCCCAGAAAAAGGTACATCGTAGCCGCGCCCGCCTGCACCGTGAAACCATCAGGACGCGGCGCCGCCCATTGCAGGTGCTTCTCCCAATCGGGACGGCCTGAAAGAAAATCATCGAGCATGGCGTTCGCCTGGTAGTTGGTGTTATCCGCTCCACCTTGTTCTAACGCCTCTTTCAGATAGTGCTCGCCTTCCTGAAGACGGTCGATGCCCATTAGGGTTCCGGCGGCATTGATCGCGGCCACATCATCCCAGCGGGCGATTTCCCATGTCTTTTCAAAATCCGCGGCGGCCTGGTCGTTATCGCCGATCGTTCCATAAGCCGAGGCCAGGTTATTCCACGCCGCGGCGTCTCGAGGATAGGTTGCCACAAAGAGTTTGTAGGAATCGAGAGCCTTCGGCAGATCGAACTGCTGCAGCGCATATTGAGCTTCGATGTACATCCGCTCGCGCTCAGTCACACGCTCACGTAACTCGTAAGCCTTCTTCAAATGATCCACTGCCTTGGAGACTGCGCCCTGATTTCCATACGCCACTCCCAGCCGGGCATACGCCATGGCAAAGGTCGGATCCAGCCGGATAGCTTCCTGATAGAACGAAGCCGCTTGAGGAAAGTCCCGCCCCATCCGGTGTTCATCTTCTCCAAGCGAAAAAGCATGGAAAGCCTGCAGCGAAGCCGTGGTCACGTTCGTGTAGGGAGTCGTTAGTTTCTGGATCGAGGCCATGGACTCGCCCAGGCGCGCTCGCATGGCCGTGGCAGCGTTCGAAACCGCTTGCAGAACTCCGGTCTTGTCGTTTGCCGTTACTTGTTCGCGCGCGAAGACTTCTCCCGTGCCGCAGTTCACGGCGTTGATCTGAATGACATATGCGGATCCCAGGCTAGCGATGGTCCCAGCAAGATAGGCTTTCACTCCCAGACGTTGACCCAACTGCTGCGCCAACTCCGGCGTAATTCTCTGGTCGCGCGCTTGTCCCAGATATTGCAGGTTATTGTGCAGCTCCGCATCGCTTACCAGTTGTAACAAAGGAGACTGCTCAAGCTGAATCGCCAGCGCCTCCTTCAATGTCGAGTCAAAGACAACGTCACCCGTTTGATTGGTAAAGTCCGCGAGGATGAGCTGATCTTTATCCGTCAACTTTGGCGCTTGATGCTTTCGCCAGTAGATGCCGCCGGCGGCAACTGCCACGATCAAAACGAGGACCGCTGGTATTACGAACCTCCATTTTTCCCGCGACGGAGCAGATACGGGCATGGCCGCGGCGCTTCCTGAAGCCGCAGCAGATGAGCCAGAGGAAACCGCTGCTGATTGCCCGCTAGTCTTCGCTGAGGAGCCAAGAGCGCCATGGGTCTGCGATTCGGAGTGCCCAGGTTCGCTCGCAACGTCCACAGAAGCCGAAGATCCGACCGCAGACGAGCGGCCGGACTCCGTGTCCCGCTTAAGCCGCAACAATTCCGATTTGATATCTACCGCGTGCTGATAGCGGAGATCGCGGTCCTTTTCTAGGGCGCGGTTGATCACATCTTCCAGCTTTGGCGGCAACTCGGGATTCAAACGGACCGGTGCCACCGGCGCGCGATTCATGATTGCGTCAAAGATGACACCGGAAGTTTCACCGCGAAATGGCATGGACCCCGTCGCCATTTCATAAAGCACGATTCCGAAGGAGAACAGATCCGTGCGCGAATCCAGCTGCTTGCCCCGCACCTGCTCCGGCGACATGTAGGCCACCGTTCCCAGGGCGGAGCCAGCGCTGGTTAAATGCTGGGCAGCCATCCCTTCCGTTTTGGTGACTTCTGACGGGTCGAGCACTCGTGCGCTGTCCTGTGTCACCTTGGCTAGACCAAAATCCAGAATCTTGGCGGATCCGCGCGCCGTCACAAAAATGTTGGCCGGTTTAATGTCGCGGTGAACTATTCCTTTTGAGTGGGCCGCGTCCAACGCGTCCGCCACGTCGATGGAGATGGCCAGCAACTTCTCCAATTCGAGAGGGTGATCGCCGATCACGTGCTTCAGCGTTTCGCCCTCCAGATATTCCATGACGATGAAGGCAAGCCCTTCCTCCTCGCCGATATCGTAGATCGTGCAGATGTTGGGATGGTTCAGGGCTGAGGCGGCTTGCGCCTCTCGTCGAAAACGACTGAGTGAAGCCGGATCGCGCGTGACATCTTCTGGAAGAAACTTAAGCGCCACGAAGCGGTGAAGGCGTGTGTCTTCTGCCTTGTAGACCACGCCCATCCCGCCACCGCCGAGCTTCTCGATCACTCTGTAGTGAGAGATGGTCTGTCCGATCATGATTTTGGAGACGCTCCCGCAAAGCGCCCAGCAGAGTTCTGGCGAACTATCTTAGGAGCGGGTAGAAGCAAAGTCAACGAGAGGTCCCGAAAACGTGGTTCGGGAGTTTATATCCACAGGCCGGGTGTGACGTCTGACGCTGCGCGCTTTTTCTTGCTCCCGCTAGGATGACCGCGGTTTCCCAAAGCCCTCTGAGCAGACATTTGTTTCCCAGGTGGTAACCATGACCGGGAGTTGCCGGCGTCTGCTCGCCGTAGTGTCACTGATCTTCGCCGCTTCAGCCTTCCTCGCCGCGCAGGATCCGACTTCGAACCGCATAATAGAGGCATGGACTCGCCCGGAAGAACCCAGTAGACCGGTTGATCCCATCGGCCTGCCGAAGCGATTCCCCATTGGCATCGAGGTCGGCACGCTTACAGGAATCAATCGCGCGGCTGGAATCATCTTCTCGGGCCAGGTTATTGCGGTAAGACGCGCTTCACCGATCGAAAGAAGCCCCAGTTACACCAGCGTGACGTTTCGCGTGGAACATGCGACCCGCGGCGCTGCGAATGGTCAAGTTCTGACTATCCATGAATGGGCTGGATTGTGGGCTCGGGGCGAGCGCTACCGCGTAGGCGAGCGTTTGGTTCTATTTCTTTATCCTCCCAGCAAATTAGGTCTCACCAGCCCGGTGGCGGGAATCGCAGGTAAGTTTTCGATTGATCCTGCGGGCAGGATCAGGTTGAGCGCGGAAAATCTTGTTGCCCTGTCCCGGGAACCGATGCTCAGCGGAAGGGCAACCATCCCGTACACGGAGTTTGCGCGATGGGCTTTTCGTAACAATGGAGAAATGCGGCCGTGACTAGAAGAAGATACATGGCAGACACTTTGCGCGATTTGAGTCGGGTGGCTGCATTCATTGCGATCATTTTTTCGTGTGCTGAATTGCTCTTTGCTGGCGGCCCGAAGTATGTCGCAGGCTCCAGCTATTTCAATTCTTCCGTCATGGGTCAGCCTCTGACCTGGTCGCAGGGTCAGGTGAACTACTACACCGACCAGGGAGACTTGAGCCCCATTCTTCCGAATGCCGCGGCCAATGCTCTTGTTGCCAGTGCCTTCTCGCAGTGGACCTCGGTGGCCACCGCAAGTATTGCGGCAAACAGTGCCGGGCAACTTGCCGAAGATGTGAATGGCGGCAACATCGTAGTGGATTCCAACGGAATCGTAATCGCGCCTGCGGACATCACGGCCTCCTCCACGCAAACCCCGGTCGGGATCGTCTATGACTACGACGGCTTGGTGACGGATGCTTTGTTGGGGAACGGAGCCGGAGACCCTTCCCAATGTTTTTGGAATGCAGCCTATGGAGGAATAGACAACTACAGTACGCAAGCGAACCTGCTGCACGCCCTCGTGATCATTAACGGGCAGTGCGCACTGCAGCCTTCGCAACTCACAGATGTGAAATACCGGTTAGTCCGTGTCCTTGGTAGCGTTCTGGGCCTTGGTTGGTCACAATTGAACCTAAACGTGATTACCGGGAACCCTCATGGAACACCGGACGATTACGCGGGATTCCCGGTGATGCATTACCTCGATCCTACGAACTGCGTGCCGATCACGCTTTGCTTCGGAAATCCCTACCAACTGGCGTCCGATGACATAGCCGCTCTGTCGCGCTTGTATCCAAAGAACACATCCGGTTCCACGACAGCCCGAATCCACGGCTCCGTTTACTTTTTGAACCGCCAAGGGGCGGAAGGCCAGCCAATGCAAGGAGTCAATGTATTCGCGCGCTGGATTGATCCTTCCACGAATCTGCCCTCGCATCGGTACGCCGCGGCATCCGTCTCCGGATTTCTTTTCACCGGAAACGCCGGAAATCCCGTCACGGGATTCACGGATCCGCTGGGAAACCCTTACAGCGACTTTGGATCGAGTGATCAAACCTTGGAAGGGTTTTTCGATCTCGGCGGTTTGCCAATACCAAATGGGGCGAGCACTGCCGAATACCAGTTGTCAGTGGAAGCCCTGGATCCGACCTGGTCCGCAGGAGTTGGCCCTTACGAATCTGCTCAAGTTGCAACGTCCGGAAGCTTCGCGCCGATGGTCATCACAGTTAAAGCAGGCGGAGATTTCGAGCAGGACATTTTGATGTCCGGCAGCGCCCAGGCATATCCGCCATGGGCTGGGGCCGAGACCTGGAATTCTCCCGCAGCGATTCTTTCTCCGGGAGATTGGGTAGGCTCGCTGAGCGGCTACGGCGACGCCTCTTATTTTCTGATCAATGCGCAGGCGAATCGCACCCTCTCCGTAGCCGTCACTGCTTTGGACGAAACTGCTATACCCAGCGAATCGAAGACTCAACCAGTTGTCGGCATCTGGAGCGTGGGTGATGCTCGAGGTTCGACGCCGCCCGTGTTTACATCCGTTCCCTTCAACTCCGGAACTTTCGCAACCAGTCGCCTTGATGCACAGGTCTTTGGCTCAAACAGTTTCATCATCGGCATCGCCGATCTGCATGGCGACGGTCGTCCCGACTATGCTTATCACGCGCACGTTTTATATGGAGACTCGGTCCTGCCAGCGCGCGTTCCTGTGACTGGCGGCGGGATCACATTACACGGGATTGGCTTTACGCCCGGTCTCACCGTCGCCGTCGGAAGCGCGAATCTCCCGATCGCGGCCAGCAGCGCCGGACTGATTACGGTGTCAGCTCCTCCACAAAATGACGGGCCACAGACCCTCACCATCACCGATCCACTCACGGGCGCCTTCTCTGTCATGAGCGCCGCCCTCACATTCGGAGCCGCTTCCACCGACGAAATCTTGCTGGTACAGGGTGCCAACCCTCCGACACCGGTCGGACTTCAAGCGGCCAATCCGATGATTGTCAAGGTGGTTGCCTCCGACGGCTTGACACCGGTGACAGGCGCGACCATCGGATGGACCGCCTCCAATGCAGCGCTGCTTTCCGTTTGTGGCGGAACTTCCGCTTGCTCAGCCATCACCGACGAGAGCGGCATCGCTTCCACATGGCTCACACCTCTAGCCGCCGGAGTTGCAAACATAACAGCCGCGCTTGCTCCCGGCGTTTACAACCCTACGCCCTCAGTAGTCGGTACTTTGTTTGCCACGTCTCAGGCGGTAAGCATTGGCGTCAATACGCCGTACCTGTGGATCGCTCAAGGCGCGAACGTCAGCGTGCCAATCACAGCGCGTGTGCTCAATAACGGAGCGCCGACAGCTGGAGTCACGGTGAACTTCACCATTCCTCAAGGTACGGGAACGCTGAGTTCGTCCAGTGCCGTGACCAATAGCAACGGCTATGCATCCGTTTCGCTTACTCTGGCCAATTTCACGGGGAACATCCAACTCTCCGCCTGCGTTGCGCCGGGAAACAGTCCTTGCCAGACCGTGAGCGGAAACGCAGTCTCGCCTTCGCTTTTGAATATGCAGCCCGTGGCCGGAGCCGCACAGATCGTCGCCGGCTCGGCGTTTCAGCCATTAACTGTGCGAGTGACGGATTCCGCTTCCCCGCCGAATTCAATCCTCGGAGCGAACGTGCTGTTTCTATCGGCAGTGCTACGACCGCCAGCGCAAAACCCTGCACCGCCCGGCGATCCTATGCCGGGCCAGGAGGGAATGCCGGTTCTGCTGAGCACGAATCAGAGTGTGGTGGTCACAGATGCCAATGGTTTGGCCAGCATTTTGCCATCTGTGGGAGCTTTCACTGGTGGGCTTGAGGTTCAAATCATGATTTCGGCGGGAACCTCCGCCGCGCTGCAGGATCATCTTGCAGAGTTTTCCCTAGAACTGTTAAGCGACGTTCTCAGTAATAAGGCTTCGAGACGTGCCAGCTTCGTCGTGCAATATTGAGAAATCGCGGGCGAGGGCGCCCGCGCTACGCTGACTCACTTCTTCGTCCACCGGTCCACCCAGTCGTTCACGGTTTTGTACCAGAGCTCGGAGTTTTGCGGTTTCAACACCCAGTGGCCTTCGTCGGGAAAGTACAACATCTCTGATGGCACGCCTTCCATCTGCAGCGTCGTGAAAAGCTGCAAGCCTTCGCTCACGTCGAGGCGATAGTCGCGTTGGCCATGGATGACCAGCGTCGGCGTCTTGAAATTCTTGGCGTACTGGTGCGGCGACCACTTCTCGTAGCTGGCGCGATTGTCGTAGGGAGTGCCTTTGAACTCCCAGTTGTTGAACCAGAGTTCTTCGGTCGTGCCCCAGGCCGACTCGGCGTTGAACATCCCATCGTGCGAGACCAGGCACTTGAAGCGGTCAGTGTGGCCGAGGATCCAGTTGATGGCGTATCCACCGTAGCTGGCGCCGAGCGCGCATTCGCGGTCCTTGTCAATAAACGGATACGTTTGTTCGGCGTAATCGAGGCCCTTCATCAGGTCCTCAAACGGAGCGCCGCCCCAATCGCCGTTGATGGCGTCGATGAATTTCTGCCCGTAGCCGGTCGAGCCGTGGAAGTTGATCATGATGACGACGTAGCCGCTGGGCGTCGCTGAAGTTGGTGCCGCGAAGAGTTCGGGATTCCAGCGGATAGCTCCAGTCGTCTCCCCAAGCGCCCTGCGGCCCGCCGTGGATGAGGAACTTCACGGGATATTTCTTGCGTGGCATCGAAGTTCGGCGGCTTGACCAGGAAGCCTTCGACCTTGTCGTTGTGAGCGCCGGTGAACCAGAAGGATTCGAGGGGGGACATGGCGATCTGTGAGAGAAGGGCGTCGTTAACATGCGTAACGTTGAGTCTGGATCCTGGTCGCGCACGGACTTCGATGCCGGTCTCTTACTCGCAGGCAGCTGAAATCATCGTGAATTCGTATCGGCGCTGACGCGATCAGTGACGTATCCGCGCTAGGCTAGAAAGTCGGACCGTCGGAAGCGATAGGCATCGATCGATCCGTTAGAGCCGCTCGTCTGATACGGGCCATGATCTTGTCCGAAAGTCTGACGTCGATGTTCAGTAGATCTGAGACTGCTTTCCTTGCTTCTTCGGAGACGAAATAGACCTATTCGAATCGGGCGTCCACGTGAATGTTCCCACCCAGCCGTCAAAATCCTCGGTCAGATTCTTCTTCTCGCCCGTCTTGCGGTCGTACAGCATCAGCCGGAAGCGGTCGCTCTCGTATCCCGGACGCTGCTGGGCGCGGTAGGCGATGTAGCGGCCATCGGGCGAATAGAGCGGCGAGGTGTCGCTGGCGGGATTGTCGGCGGTGATGTTCTTTGCGTTTCCTCCACTGACCGGAACGATCCACAGATCATTGTTGGTGGAAGCCGCCGGATTTTTGTCGTGATTTGACGCGTAACAAATCTCCTGCCCGTCGGGTGAGAAAGCATAGTCGTCCTGTCCGCCGAGAGAGAAGACGGGCGCATCGTAGTCACCGAGGGTGAGATCGCGGGCAGCGCCTGCTGGACAGCCGGGGGCCGCTGTCCCCACACAAGCATCGACGGGTGCCACAAAAATATGCGAGCGTTTGCCTTCTTTATAAGCATTCCAGTGGCGATAGAGAAGGTGCGTGAAGATTTGCGCTTTGACTTTCGATTGCTCCGACTCTTTCACCTTCTTCGCGTTGCAAGATGTCTCTGCCGCCGGCTCACCGTCACATTCGGGATACACGTCCGAAGTAAAGAGAATGTTCTTCCCATCCGGCGACCAGAGTTCCCCGCTAGCCTCCGTCGCAGTTTCAGTAAGCCGGTAACTTCTGGTTGCGTTTCCGGCCGCGCCATCAAAGTCCGCAATCCAAACCTGCGAGCCTTGCTCTTTCGTCGATAGAAACGCAAACCGCTTCCCATCGGGCGCCCACCGCGGCCGGTCGGCATCCTGATCGCCGATGATTTCCCGCTCCTCACCTCCCGCCGCCGGCACGATCCAAATATGCGGCGTCTTGGTATTCGCCTCCAGGCTCACATCGACGACGCTGAATATCACCCACTTGCCGTCAGGCGAAACCTCCGGCTCTCCCACACGCTTCAGCTTCATCATGTCTTCGAAGGTGAACGGATGCTTAGCCTGCGAAAAAGAGGGAAATGCGAATGCGATCAGACTTAGGAAAATGACGCAGCAACGGCGCATAACGGAACTCCTTGGCAAACCGACGAGTGTAGCAGGGGAGGCCACCAGGCTTCTACCCGAACGACATTAGTCATTGAGCAAAATCTACGGATATATCCTGAATTCGCTACGGTGTGCGCCATGAACGAACCAGCGAGAGTTTGTCGGACGGCAACCCCTTTTACGAAGTGGCATCCAAGGTAACGGCAGAACTGCAGCGCCCTACCCCTGGCCTCACTGAGCGGAGAGGGGTCAGGGGAGGGTCGCCGCGGTTTGCCAGTCTTTCTGCCACCCTCGCCAAGCGCGGTTATTCGCTAGAATAGAGTTATGAATTCGCTGCGCCGCGCTGTGTGTTTTGCCGCCTTCCTCCTGTGCTGCACGTTTGCCCCGTCATTAGCTGCTCAGGAAGGGCCGCTCGAAAACAAACCTCCCGAGGGCATCACGCCGGAAGCCATCATCACCAAGTTTGCCGCGCAGGAGAAGCTTTTCAAGGAAGCGCGCGAGCACTATACCTACAGACAAGACATTAAGGTACAGACCCGGGACGGTGACACTGTGACTGGGGAATATCACGAGGTCTTCGACGTTCTGTACGACGATAAAGGCAAGCGGATGGAGAACGTGGTTTTCGCGCCGCAATCGTCATTGGAACAAGGGGGCCTATCACTCGACCAAGGCGACGTTCAGGACTTCCGCAACCGCCTACCCTTCGTTCTAACCACGGAAGAAGTCCCCGAATACAACATCCTTTACGTGGGCCAGCAGCAGGAAGACCAGTTGCACTGCTATGTTTTCGATATTGCACCTAAGCAGATCGTAGGCAAGAAGCGTTACTTCCAAGGCCGCATCTGGGTGGATGATCACGATTTTCAGATCGTGAAGACATATGGTCAAGCGGTGCCAGAAATTAAAGACACGAAGAAAAAGGGTAAGGAAGAACACCTGTATCCGAAGTTCACAACTTGGAGGCAGCAGATCGATAACCAGTACTGGTTTCCCACCTACACGCGCGCGGACGACACTCTCCACTTCAATACCGGCGATATCCACATTAGGGAGATCGTGAAGTACGAAGATTACAAGCGCTTTGGATCGAATGTGAGGATCCTGTACAACGGACAGGAAGTTCCGAAGGCCGATCAGAAAAATCAGAAGCCACCGGATCAGACACCTGCTCCGAATCAGGCGCCCGACCAGAAGAAGCCGCAGTGACAAAGTTTCAAGGTTTCAGAGTTTCAAGGTTTCAAACCCGATTGGCTTTGGCCCTTGCGGAGTGACTCGATCAGGCAAATTGGAAGACCTAGTACCTGATAAATCTCACGGCTCATAAGGTTTCGTCTCAGACCTTCAATACTGCCTTTGTCTTTGAAACCTTGAAACTCTGAAACATTGAAACCTCAATAGAACAGATACTTTCTCCACTTATCATCACTGCGTCCCATCAGCCGCATGATGTGGCGGCTGGTGTGCAGATTGAACGCGCGTGGCTCGCGCATCAGCTTCATTCCGGCTTCCAGAGGAAACTGGTTGCCTTTGCGGCGATTGCAGGTGTGGCAGCAGGCCACAAGATTTTCCCAGGTCGATGACCCTCCGCGGGAGCGAGGAATCACGTGGTCCAGAGTGAGTTCGCCGGAAGGCAGGACGGTGGCGCAGTACTGGCAGGTATTGCGGTCCCGCAGCAGAATGTTTTTTCGCGACAGAGCGCGGCTCTGGTGCGGGATGCGGCGATATTCCAGCAGCCGAATCACTGACGGCACGCGCATGGCAATACGGGCCGCATGCAGGAAGTGCCCGTTTTCCTCTTCCGTCATGGCGACGCCCTTGAGTACCAGAACCAAGGCACGTCGCGCGGCGCAGACGTTGATCGGCTCATAGGAGGCGTTCAAGACAAGCACCGGAGCATGCAGCGCGTGGCCGTTGCCATCCCGACCGAGCGCTGCAGCCGCAAACAGGCCAGACGGGGGGCGATGGGGAAATCCGCTGTCGCTTTCGATCCTTCCTGACATTCCTGCTCGTCTCCTACCGGTGCACCGCTGTTCGCGGGCTGCTTATTCTCACCCTTTAGATGCAATTAATATGAATGCATCGCTTGTTGGCTTAGCCACCCACCCCACCAGCCACTGCGGTTTCATGGGTAAACTCAGCTTCAACCTCCGTTTGATCGTCCGGAAGTTTAATCTCCAGCCGCGGCTCTTGAGCCTTGAGCGTGCGCGCAACCGTGGCTACCCATACCTGACTTGCCCCGGCGCGGCGCAGAACGCGGGCGCACTCTGATACGGTGGCCCCGGTCGTATAAACGTCGTCGACCACCAGCACTTCCCGTCCTTTAAGGGTCTCGGGCCGTAATACGGCAAACGCTCCTCTGACATTTTCGCGGCGTTGAGAGCTGGTCAGGCCGGTTTGCGAGGAGGTCTCGCGCTTTCTTTCCAGCACCGAAGTGCACAAGCTGAAACGATCAGGCGCCGCACTGATCTTGATTGCAGCTCGAGCGATGAGTTCGGCGTGGTTGAACTCGCGCTGGCGCAACCTTTTGCGATGCAAAGGCACAGGCACGACCAGCACCGGCCCAGCCGCAAGATTGAAATCCAGATCTGCAGTCGCCCCCGCCAGCATGCGCCCAAGCACATTGGCGGCAGGCAATACCAACCCATACTTCAGCAGGTGGATCAGTTCGCGCAGTCCGCCGTCAAAACTGCCATAGGCAACGGCGCGGGTAAAGGGTGGTTCGACACGGCTACACAATCCACATCGAGATCCGCCGTTTTCTTGGTTCGAGGATAAGGCATGAGGAGAAAAAAGCCGCTCGCCGCAAATAAAGCAGAGTCCGCCCGTGATCGGATGCATGTCAGCGAGACAATTGAGACAGACTGGGAGGCGGGACCTGCTATGCAGAGGCTCGCCGCAAATGCGGCAATCGGAAGGAAACAAGACCGCGAATAGGCTATCTGCAAGGTGAAGCGAGACACGTCCAAGCCAACAGCCTTGTTCCGCCGAAGCAATAGAAGACCCAACAACTGCGGTTCTGGCTTGGATAGCCCGAATTCTGTCTCCACTACTGCTGAAGACGGCCTCCGTGATCCCGACGAAAATAGAAACGTCTACCCGCTAGCCAGTATAACGGCGTTTGGCCGCGCTAGGCAACGTTGCGAGTGGTTTGGTCTGAGATAGTCGAAACAGCCTGTTTCCGCATTTCCGACGGCCTATCTTGCACAGGCACGAATATCAACTGGTAATCTCTGCGGAAACATTCTCCACAACGCACCGGTTGCAAAAGAAAAATCGGAAGCAAAAAGCGTTCGGAAATCGTGCGACGCCGCGAACGGAAGCCCTTCTCGCCACCACAATCGCTGCAGTGGTATTCAAAAAAGCGCTGGAACGACAGCTGGTCGGGAGAGTTCTTTGTCACGTTACACCTCGAAGATCGAACTACAAAGGGGTGGACCAGACGATTACGAGTATTCTACCCCAAAGAATTGATTCCGCAAGAGCCGGGCAATTTTCTACGCACTGTCAATACCTACTTGTAAAGTATCCGGCCCGCGTGCTAACTTGCGCCGTTCCTGTGCTTCAAGAAAGTTCATGGGATGATTTTGTTTTCATACACTGCAATCAAAGGAACCGCCGATGAGCAGTACTGTGCCACCGCCATCTGAAAACGTGGGCAAGAAACACGTCCCCTTTGTTCCCGAGAACATGCAAATGAAGGAGTTTACCCTTCCTGCGATTCTGCTGGGACTTTTGATGACGATTGTCCTTGGCGCCGCCAATGCATATTTAGGATTACGCGCCGGTATCACCATCGCCGCTACATATCCTGCCGCAGTTATCGGTATGGCGGTGTTGCGTGCACGAAAAGGATCGACGATTCTCGAAGAGAATATTGCCCGAACCGCAGGTTCCATCGGGGAATCGGTAGCAGCGGGCGCAATCTTCACGATTCCGGCATTCCTGCTGGCCGGGGCGTGGAAATCTTTTCGTCCGGCAGACGCTTATTGGAAATCAACAGCGCTCATCATGGTCGGTAGCATCCTGGGCGTGCTGTTCATTTCGTTGGTACGCCGGGTGATGGTCGAAGACCCGGAACTTCCCTTTCCGGAGTCGGTAGCCGCCTCGGAGATTCACAAAGCTGGCCAACGTGGCGCTAAGGCAGCGAAGTATCTTTTTTGGAATATCGGCATTGGTGGCATTGTCTACATGCTGGGGCGCTTTGGACTTTTTGCCTCCGATCAGGATTTTCATTTTGGTGTGGGAAGTCTAGGACGCAGCCAAGTCCGGCTGGGCACTGCGGCCAATGCGAATACGCTCGCTGCCGGAGGCACCAGCATATTCGCTGCGCCCAGCGTAAGTCCGGCCTATCTAGGTGTCGGCTACATCATCGGATTGCGGCTGGCCTCGATACAATTCGCCGGAGGAGTGCTGGCGTGGGGCCTCATGGTTCCTCTACTCATATTTTTCCTGGGACCACAGGTAAAGAGTTATCTGCCAGCGGATACGCCCGACAACTGGGCCACAATGGCGGCAGCAGTATGGAGATTCATCGTTCGTCCGATTGCCGTAGGCGGCATGCTGGTCGGTGCCGCTTACACGCTCTTTAAGATGAGGGCAAGCCTGACAGCTGGGCTGGGAAAGGCTTTTGCCGACTTGAGGCAAACCGCGGGGGAGCGCGCCAAACTTTCTCGAACCCAGCAATACATGAGTTCCAAAGCAGTCTTCGGATTAATTGCATTAACGTTCGTGGCCATGTGCGTTCTCTATGTTCACATCTCCGGACTGGTGTGGCCGGCGATCCTGGCGGCGCTGGTGATGATCGTCGTGGGGTTTTTCTTCGCGACCGTGTCCGGCAATCTGGTGGGTTTCATCGGATCATCGAATAATCCTATTTCAGGTTTGACGCTATCGACGCTTCTGATTGCCGCACTGCTCATGGTTGCATTGGGGGTTTCGGGAAACTCCGGCGTGGCAACGGTATTGGGTGTCGCGGCGGTGGTTTGCGTATCGTCGGCGGTAGCCGGCGAGTTATTGCAGGATTTCAAAGTGGGATACATCCTGGGCGGCACGCCGCGCAAAATTCAGTTAGCGGAGTTGATTGCTGTGGTGGTCGCCAGCCTGGTGATGTACTGGCCTCTTATGCTGCTGCATGAAGCCAACATAAAAGCAGGCGGCATCGGATTCGGAGATCGTCAGCTTTCCGCGCCGCAAGCCGGACTGATGGCGACACTCGCGGTCGGCATTGTGGGCGGCAACATGCCTTGGCCCCTGGTCGTGGTGGGAATCTTCTTCGGCATCGCCATGATCATGATGCAGGTGAAAAGCCCTATGCTGGTAGCGGTGGGGATGTATCTGCCGTTTGAAACGACATTCGCTATTTTCCTGGGCGGAGTTTTCCGCTCCATTGGCGACTGGGCCGCGAAGCGGCGTGGCTATAATTCGGCGCAGATGGCCCGGGTGGAAAATGCCGGAGTACTGGTTGCTTCAGGATTAATTGCCGGGGAAGCCATCCTCGGCCTGCTGTGGGCGGGCTTGCAGTTCGCACCGACTTGGGCTCGGCCACAAATATTCGATCATCCTTCTTATCTGATTGGTGGAATGATCGTGATGGCCGGACTCATGGCCTTGATGGTCTTTTTGCCGCTGACTAGCGCGGGCGATCCCAGCGAACCGGCCCCTCCGACGGCGATGATGTAGATTGTTGTCCAGAGAGGACACGAGAGCCACGAAGCATTTCACGACTGCCTTCGTGCAAGGGCTTGTCCTTTTGGCGTCTTAGTCCTATGTCGATCTCCGAAAATCTTGCTCAAGTGCGCGAGCGCGTACGTATGGCTGCGCCGCGTGCCAACCGCTCGCCCGCGGAAATCGTTTTGATGGCTGTGAGTAAAACCCATACGCCTGAACGCATCCGCGAGGCTTATGAAGCAGGACAAAGGCTGTTCGGAGAGAATCGGTTGCAGGAGTTTTCCGGAAAAGCGGCGGCTCTTGCGGATCTACACGATGCTGAATGGCACATGATCGGCCACCTGCAGACAAACAAAGCCGCGAAAACCGTAGAGTTGTTTCACGCCGTGGATTCCGTGGATTCGCTAAAACTTGCGGAGAAACTGAACGCCGCGGCCGGCCATGCTGGAAAGAAGCTGCAAGTGCTCATTGAGATCAACGTGGGCGGCGAAGCTGCAAAGAGCGGATTAGCTCCGGATTCACTGGCGCTTGAAGAATTGCTGGTAGCAGCGCCTCGAATGGAAGCACTCTCGTTTCGCGGATTCATGACCGTGCCACCTTTCACTGAGGATCCCCAGGATGCGCGACCCTATTTCCGCAAGCTCCGCGAACTCCGCGACTCGACTGCCCGCCGCAAGCTTCCCAGTATCGCCACGGACCAGCTTTCCATGGGAATGTCGCATGACTTCGAAGTGGCGATTGAAGAGGGATCAACATGCGTGCGTGTGGGGACAGCGATTTTCGGGGAGCGCTCCCGCACATGAGCACCGAGGAGTACCGTGAGGCTCTTTGATTACATTTGTGCCGTGGCTCTTTTCCTTTTCGCGATCGTGGATAGCTTGCTTGCTCCGCGGACTTACACCGGCCGGATCTGGATCTTTGGAACCTGCCTGGCGTTGCTCTTCACCGCGATGTTGAATCTATTGCGCCTCCGAAACGGGACCGCCATAAAGGGCCTTCGACTATTCTGCGTCGCTGCAAACTTAGTCATGCTCGCGTTGGCAGCTGCATTGATTGCAAGCATAGGGAAATCACGAACCTTTGCAAATCTCGAAGTTCCATTCGTCGGAGTTCTGCTTCTGATCGAAAGCGGGTTCTCGCTCGGGAGCAAAGTGTGATTCCCATCCAGGAGTCTGTCACTGGCAGCGTTTTCGCTATCAAGGTCCATCCCCGCGCGAAGCAAAACACGATCACGGGTGAACTCGGCGATTCGCTCAAAGTCTCTCTCACCGCACCACCGAGCGACGGGAAAGCCAATGAGGCCTGCATCGAATTCTTCGCGAAACTTTTGAAGGTTCCGCGATCTTCCGTTACCATTGCCTCCGGCCAGACCAGCCGAACAAAAGTAATTCGCGTGACCGGACTTTCGGCCGCGGAAATCAGAAAGCGGATCGGATTGTAGTCGCCAGGAACGCGGCCGGGATCGCCAGCGACACGCCGGTAAATCAGGGGAGCCACGATTGAGTTTTTCCGAACGATTGCAGGAGATTCGCACCGGCTTCGAACGTCCCTTCTGGGTCGCCAACATTAGCGAACTTTTCGAGCGGCTTTCCTACTATGCGGTCTTCGCTGTGCTGGCGCGCTACCTTCACGAGGGGCTGCATTTCGACGTGGAGCGCGCAAGCAGTCTGACCGGAATGTTTGGGGGCTGGGTGTGGTTCCTCGCAGTGTTTGGCGGTGCGCTCGCGGACCGTCTTGGTTTTCGTCGCGCACTGTCCCTGGCTTACCTGATCCTTAGCTTCGCTTACTTCTTGCTGGGCTCACTCGGATCCCCCTGGCTCGCCCCGGTGCGCAACGCCGTGCCGCTGGTCACGCTGGTTGCGGTCGTGTTGATTTTTCCGGCCCTGGGAGTTGCGTTGGTAAAGCCGAGCGTGGTTGGAACCACGGCCCGCGCTTCCAGGGAGAATGTGCGGTCGGTCGGCTACTCGATCTACTACACGCTGGTCAACGTTGGAAGTACGGCGGGGCCATTGCTCGCCTCTTGGGCCCAAGGTCGCGGCTCCGTAGAAAACGTATTTCGCATCGCTGCCTTCAGCGTCTTCATCATGTTCTTTTTGGTGCTAGTGATGTTCAAGGAGCCGCGCCGCGCGAGCGAGGGAGAAAAAGCATCGCTCAGCCAGGTAGGCAAGAACTTTCTCACAGTGCTTTCAAATCCCCGCTTCATGATTTTTCTGCTCATCTTCACCGGATACTGGATCGTATTCTGGCAGGAATTTATCGCGCTCCCTCTCTATATTTCCTCCTACATCGATCCAAATGCCGATACGGCTCGAATTCTGGCAACCGATCCGATCGTTGTCATCTTGTTTACGATGGTCATCGGTATTCTGACCAAGCGCATGCACGCATTCCACGCCATCGTGCTCGGCACACTGATTTCGAGCTTGGCTTGGATTCTCCTGATCGTGCATCCTTCGGTTTGGATGGCAGTCGCAACCCTGGTGGTGGTGGCCGTTGGAGAGATCGTGCAGCAACCGCGCTATTACGACTACATCTCGCGGCTCGCGCCCCCAGGTCAACAGGGAACGTATATGGGATTTGCGTTTCTCCCGCTCGGCATTGGCTCATTTGTTGCGGGTAAGTTCAGCGGGTGGCTGATGCATCACTTCGGAGATGAACTGCACAGGCCGGAACTGGTCTGGTGGTCGGTGGTAGGAGTGGGAGTAGTGACGACGATGCTGCTGTTGGTGTATGACCGCTTCATCCGAGTCGAGACAGAAGAGCCAACGAAGTTAGATGCGACTTCTTCATGAATCAGGGGGCAACAACCGAACGCCGCTTGGCTTCTCCGAAAGAAGTTGCCGCCCAGATCCGCCGTGCTCTTAAAGATGGAGGCTCGGCTAAGCACGCGGCTGGCGTGCAGTGGTTTTTCAAAGACGAGATTAAATCCCACGGATGGTACACCGCGGCTTTACGTCGCGCTGCCGTTCGTTTTCGCCGCGAACTTAGGAAGGAACACGGGCTGGATTTTCTTATCAACGTGGCCGACCAGCTTTTTTCGGGATCAGTTCTGGAAGAAAAAGTCGCTGCCGTTTTCTTGTTGGAAAAACTCGACTCAGAGTATCGTGACCGTGAATTCAAGCTTTTCGATTCCTGGCTCGATCGCATCAGCAGTTGGGCGGATCACGATGCGCTCGTGCATTCTCTGATTGGTCCGATGATCGTCTCAAAACCGTCGCGTGCGAAAGTCGTTTTTCGTTGGGCGAAGTCTTCCAATCGGTGGCGTCGCAGAGCGGCGTGTGTCGCGCTGATTCGCGGCGCACGCGTACAGATGTTCTTCTCTGAAATCACCCAGCTCTCCGATTTTCTTCTTGTTGATAAAGATGACATGGTGCAGAAAGGACTTGGCTGGCTACTGCGCGAGACCGCGAAGTTCGACGCCACTAAAACGGTTCCGTATCTCATGAAGATTCGCGGTTGCGCTCCGCGACTCGTGTTGCGCACCGCCTGCGAGACCCTGCCGGGTACCGGTAAGAGAAAGAATTCTCGCGCGCAAAACCCCCTAGCTGCCGAAAATGCGGCCGAGTCAGAAGTAGCTAAGCCAGGCATCGCTGCGGCGTCGCTTCACTCCTGCAAACCAGCGGCAGAGAGGATAAAGCGTAGCCACGACGACTGCCCAAACCAGATAAACAACCGGCAGCGGGTACCCCCAGCCCGGTGGCTGGGTGATAGGGAATTCACCGAGGCTTGGCGATTCAAACATCCAATTCACTTGCCCGTAGCGGGCGTAGCACACGGCGATCGCAAGCAAGTGTATGAGAGGTATGTGGAGCAAGTAATAAAACATAGGAACTTTGCCGACAGTGAGTGCAGGCCTTAACCACGCAGGCGTCCCTCCATCCACCGCCCACAAGAACAGCAGCGCCGGACCGAGCGTCATGAGCAGAAACAGAAGCGAGGGTGGATACTTGGTTGTATTCAGGAATGAGAGCACGGTAAAAGCCGCTGATTTCTGCGTTTCCCAAGGGCGGGGGTCGCCGTAAATGTTGATGGCGCGCAAAACAAGAAATGCAATGGTGAGGCTAACGCCGGCAGGCAGCAGAAACCCCTTACGCCGCGACGACGGCCAACTGTAAATCTGGCCAAGGCCGTAGCCTGCCGCGGTGACTCCAATCCAAGGGATGAGCGCGTAAGCAACGAAGACGACGTGACCCGGTTCGTTCCAGATGATGTTGGGCGAGTGCAGGATGGACCAAACCGGATTGGAGGATTGAACGGAATCGAACAGGTTGTGGGTAGCGATCATCAACAGGCCGAATGCCGCTACGAAGGAGGCACGCAGATTCACCAACCCCGACAGCGTGATCATCGCCCAGCCCAGTGCCCATAGAACATTGAGCAAAACCAAGTGGTAGTCAAAGTTGAACTGCCAACCCAAACAGCGGACCACCCCGACTTCCAGAAAGATCAGCCAGAGGCCGCGAGTAAAAAGGAATCGCGACAGTTCACGCTTGGACTTCTTGCGGAGCGAAAGATAGGCCCCCGTGCCGGTGAGCAGGAAGAACACTGGAGCGCAGAAATGCGTGATCCAGCGCGTGAAGAATAACGGAATCGTCGTGTTCGCCGGGTCGGTGGGATTCAGGCTGGAGTTGCCAAAAAAGTCCCGCGTGTGGTCGAGCGCCATCAAAATCATGATGACGCCGCGCACCACGTCGATGGACTCCAGGCGAACTCGCTTGATAGTTACGGCTTGGGTTGCGGTAGACATTGAATTGAGCTGCGGCGTCTAGTTTATTCGGAGCCATGCTGCCGCGCTCTGTGTTTCAGTACCCGGCCCGATCCCAAATTCGCTCAAATCTCTTTCATTGTTTACAATAAAGGTTTGCCCATGGATCTGGTTGCCATTCAATCTGCGCTGCGCGAGCGAAACATCGATGCGTGGCTGTTTTACGACCACCATCATCGCGATCCGATTGCTTATCGTGTGCTTGGCTTGCCGGCGGAGCTCATGGTTACTCGGCGTTGGTTCTACTTGATCCCCGCCGAGGGAGAACCGGTCAAGCTAGTGCACAAGATTGAAGCGGGCCACCTTGACTCGCTTCCTGGTAGCAAGCGTCAATATTCCGGATGGCAGGAATTATTCGACACACTCAAGTCGATGCTCGCCTCTTACCGCGACATCGCGATGCAGTATTCGCCGAACAACATTGTTTTCACCATATCCCTGGTCGATGCTGGGACGGTCGAGCTGCTGCGCGGGTTGGGGAAAAACGTGGTCAGTTCCGCGGACCTGGTGGCACAGTTTGAATCAACATGGACCGATGAACAGATCAAAACCCACTTCGCCGCGCGCGACAGCGTGGATTCGATCGTGTCGGCGGCTTTTAAGGAAATCGGCAAGCGCGTACGCAACGGTGGAACTACCGAGCATGAGATTCAACAGTGGTTCATGGAAGCCTTTCGCCGCGAGAACCTGCTCACTGACGATCCTCCAATTGTAGCGGCCGGCGCAAATGCCGGTAATCCGCACTACGAACCCCGTGCCGATCATCCCGTTGCTATTCGCGAAGGCGATCTCGTTTTGCTCGACGTCTGGGGCAAGAAGAATATTCCGAATGCGGTCTACTATGACATCACCTGGATGGGCTTCGTCGGGTCAGCGCCATCCGGCCGCATGCGCGAAGTTTTCGAGGTTGTGCGTGACGCGCGCGATGCGGGCGTGAAAACGGTAACCGACGCGATCGGCGAAGGTCGCGCCATTGCCGGGTGGGAAGTGGATCGCGTTACGCGCAACCATATCAAGCAGAAAGGCTTCGGAGAATATTTCATTCATCGTACGGGACACTCCATCGGAACGGACGTCCATTCCAATGGAGCCAATATGGACGACCTTGAGATTCACGACGAGCGCCGCCTGCTTCCCAACTCCTGTTTCTCGATTGAACCTGGCATTTATTTACCGGAGTTTGGAGTGCGGAGCGAGGTCAACATGCTGGTCCGGCCCAAGTCGGCGGAAGTTACCGGGAATATACAGCGCGAGATTGTGCTTATCTGATGGCCAATTCAACTACAGCCAAGACCAAAACGGTAGAACCGACGCAGCCCTCCAGCATGATGTCAGTGATCGCTCCGGCGCTCGGCTGGCTCATTCCGGGCGCCGGGCACTTCATTCAGCGGCGCTGGATTCGCGGTTTACTCCTGCTGGTTTCGATCGGGTCTTTGTTCGTGCTCGGCCTGCTGATGCAGGGCCACATTTATAAAGCCAATGGCGGCGACATCCTCGATATCCTGGGGTTCATCGGTGATCTGGGTGCGGGCGGAATGTATATTGCGACACTCGCCATGAATGGAGGCCAGGGCGCGATCGCTTTTGCGATTGCGGATTACGGAACCAAGTTTATGATCGTCGCGGGCCTGCTTAATTTCATTGCGGTGGCCGACGCTTACCACATCGCCATCGGAAAGAAACAATGACCCTCCAACTTACTCACTTCAGCGCGGCGTTTGTGTTCGCGCTTTTCGCTTCGATCGTCTTCGGCATCACCCATCGGGAAACAAGCCGCGATATGATTCGCTACGGGCTTTATTGCTTCGTTATGTTCCTGGGAGGCATTCTCGTCGCGGGCTGGGCGATGTGGCTGGTCCGCCGATAGATTCCCTTCAACCTCCCCGCCGCATAAAAGCGGCGAAAAGTTGATCATCCCTCCCAGACAAACGCATCGAACACTCGCTTCGATTCAAAATTCAGACGGCGGTATAGGGCGACCGCTCGGGCATTTGCCTCTGTAACCGTGAGCGAGAGCATGGAGAAACCTCGCTTCCGTAGTGCGGAAACAGTCGCAGCCAGCAATGACTCTCCAATGCCGTGAGAGCGATATTCAGGAAGCACGCATACTTGAGTCACATGGCCAACGTCACCGCGAACCCGCGAGCATAAAATTAGTCCAATCAGATTTTTCGCCTTGCGGTCGAATGCGGCAAATGATGATTCTGCGTCGAACAATCCGCATCCCGGAAAACGGACAATATTGTTCAGGAAGCGCAACGAGCCGCCCAACGTGTGGTACTGATCGTTGATCTGAGCGTCAACGTGACCGCGATAAGCGGCAGTGATCACGGCCGCAGCGGGTTGGTAGTCGGTTTCAGCCCAGCGCCGGATTTCGATCTCCGGGTGCGTTCGCACAGAAACAGGAGAGACCTTGCCAAGCTCGAGAACCATGAAGAGACGTGGATGGCGCTGAAATCCCTGATCGAGAAAGGGACGCGCGACGCTTCCCGCCTCATGCGCCAGTAGTTGCGCTTCCACGCGATGTATTCCGGGCGACTGCTGCAGCGTCTCGATCACGTGGGTCAGCAGCTTCAGTTCTACTTCGCGCGGGTTCGGCAGACGATTGCCATTGGTCACGAACAGATCGCCAACCACTCCCTTGCTCCCTTCGTAAACAAAAAAGGTATAGCCAAAGATGCGGCCGCGTTCGATTGCCGCATATCCGGGGAGAATTTTTGCGTCCACGTAGCGCAGGATCATTTCCGCCGATCCGCTGTAGTCCCAGGAAAGCAGGTTCGCCCAGACCCGGGCCTCATCTTCGAGCAGGGGACGTAGATCTACAGAAGAAAAATGTCTGAGGTCGAGAATCTCCACGGGGCTCCTGCAAACTCAGCCAAGAACTTCGCTTTATGCCCAACTGGTTTGCGTCGGCAGAACTTCGAGTCTAGTGGGTTCGACGGCGCGAGGCAAACGGCGGAACATCGCCCAGCAACATCCGCGATCGTCAATGCGCGGTTTCCGTTCCGGCGGCAGCGATCCAATAATAATCGACGTGCCGTGCAGCATAGTGTCCCAGGTAAGAGACGCGGCGGCCAGCGACCAGCTTTGCAACTTCCACCTGCGAATTCTCGGGCGCTACCAACAAATGTTCTTCCGCTGGAATTCTTCCCCAGTCATAGTTGAACGTTAGATGGTTGCGGTAAAACGTGAGGCCATATTCGAGTTCCCGCGGAAGATGATAAACAGCAAGAGGCAGCGGGTGCGTTTCCATGCTGGCAATCTCCTGCGCCAGCGGCCGCGCCGAGAGTGTCTGGTCAATGGCGCTTGAACCGAGTTTCAAAACAGCTCCGACCGTGAGCACGACGGGAATCAAGGTTACGAAGCGCAACATGCGAAGTCCCGACTTTCGAACGAGCGTGAGCGCAATTCCCGCGCAGAGCACAAATGCGATGGCTAGCGCGACCAGCATCGGCTGCCCTCCCGGAAGACGGTGCTGTGTGATGAGGTAAGCGATCAGCAAGGCTGGGATGACGGGAACGGAAGCGAGGAGCGCGTGCGTAATTGCCAGCCACATAGAAACAGGCTTCATTTCGTTCTTTGCAAGACCAAGCTTGAGGTAATCAGCGAAAAGCATCGCGCCCGCAGGGATCGCGGGCAAAATGTATCCGGGAAGCTTTGATTGCGAGATCGAAAAAAAGATAACGGGCACGAGGAGCCAGCAACCGGCGAAGATGGGAAAGTTATAACCGACATCACCGATCTTAACGCCGGCCGATTTTCGATAGGCCCACCACCTTTGTAAGGTTTCCACCAAAGCTGTAATCGTGGCGATCGTCCACGGAAGCAGCGCAATCAGGGTAACGGGCAGGTAATACCAGAATGGCTCGGTATGGTGGTAAACATTCTTTGAGAAGCGCGCGAGATTGTGCTCGAGAATGAACTCGCGAAAGAACTGCGGATTTCTCAACTGCACGGCGAAATACCAGGGCAGAGCAATCGCACAAAATAGAATAATTCCAGGAGGCCAGAGCGTTTTCAGCACAGCTCGAAATTCGCCTACGGCCGCGGCGTAAACCAGGATTACCCCAGCTGCGAGAAACGGTGCGACCGGACCTTTCGCGAGCATCCCCAGCGCCATGAAGCCGTAAAACAGCGCAAGATAGATCTTCTTTTCGCTTTCCTGCCAAGCCCACCACGCCAGCATGCCGATGGAAAAAGCCGCTGCGAGTGGCATGTCAGTGGAAGCCGCACGTGCGTAACCGATAATTCCCGCGCAAGAGGCAGCGATCAGCGCTCCGTCGACTCCCGAACCTCCGCGAAATCGACGCAGAAAAAAGTAAACCGCCAGCACCAGAAAAGTCGCGTCCACCGCAGCCGGCAACCGAGCCGCCCAGTCGCTCACTCCAAAAATCGAATACGCTACCATGGCCTGCCAGTAGTAAAGTGGCGGCTTTTCCAGCCACGGCTGCCCGCCGAGAGTAGGCGTGATCCAGTCGCGACGTTCTAGCATTTCGCGCGCCACCTGCGCATAACGCGGCTCATCCGCTCCGATCAGACCAAATTGTCCTAGACCATAAAAAAACAGAAACGCGCAGAACCCCGCGAGCAACAGCGCATCGGTACGTGTGCGATTCGTCATTCGATCAGAGTATAGGAATCGGCGGGTGTGATAGAGATATGTTGCTGCCCTACTGAGTGATAACGGGTGCGCGGTAGAGTCGTCGTGAGCGGAAAAGCTCGCGAAATAATTTACGAAAACTTATTGTATAAAAGGTCCGCGGCGCAGATGCTCCAGTATCTGCTGCACGGCCTGGGCCCTGGGACCATCCACGGAACAACCGCTGGCGCACTCGTGGCCGCCACCGCCAAGCTCCTCCGCCACTCGTGCCACATCCAGCTTTCCCTTGCTGCGTAAACTCACCCGGAAACGGCCTTCCGGAAGCTCGCGAAAGAATGCGGCAACTTCCACTTCACCGATGGAAAGTACGTAATTCACCAGGCCTTCGCAATCCTCTTCCTTAGCTCCCCAGCGCTCCATTTGCTCCTGAGTCACCCAGGTCCAGCCGATATGGTTTTCTGTGTTCAGATTTCTCAGGGCTTCTCCCAGCAATCGCAATTTCGCTACTGAGTGAGCGAAATAAATATTGCGCGCGCAATGCGAAGGATCGGCGCCCGCCAACACCAGTTCACGCGCCAGCGCAAATGTATGTTCGTTCGTCCCCTGAAACATGAACGACCCAGTATCGGTCATCAATGCCGTGTAAAGGCAGGTGGCAATTTCCGGAGAAAGAGGAGTTCCCGCTTCACGCGCCAGACGAAACACCATTTCTCCAGTCGCTACCGCATGCGGATCGATCCAGTTCACATGCGCGAATGGCCGACCACTAACATGATGATCGATGCTGATTAAAAAACGATCTTCCAGCCCCTCCAGTCGTGTGCGATGAATGCTGTCGCACTCCAAAATTATTGCCGCCTCATAGTTTCCTGGCACACGATTGGTCTGAAGCACTTGATTGGCGAACGGCAGCGTGCGATAAATCCGTGGCACGCCGTCGTGAAGAACAACATCCGCCTGCTTTCCCATGGAACGCAAGACCTGGCAGCAAGCCAGCGCCGATCCGATGGCGTCGCCATCCGGCCGGGCGTGCGAGGTAAGCACGAACTGGTCGCGCTGTTCAATCTGGTGTAGAACGTCTTGCAACATGCTTGACACTTACGAACCTGTCTTCGTACGGGATTTCATTCTCTTCTTCGCCCGAGCCAACAACTCCTCGACTCTCGCTTTTTCGCGTTCGGAGCGATCAAGACGGAAATAGAGCTCCGGCGCGCGCCTCAGCCTCAAGCGTTCAACTAGTTCGTGCCGTATATATTCTTTCGCCGCTAGCAAGCCCTCCAGACTTCGTTCCGCTTCTTCGTCGTCGCCATCCACATCTACCAGAACTTGTGCCGAACGCCCGTCATCCGATACATGCACAGCGGTCACACCCACCAGCCCGATACGGGGGTCGGCCAATTCGCCCTCCACCAAAGTTTCGATCTCCTCGCGCAAGAGCTTCGCCCAACCGCCCGCGATGGTACTTCAGCCCGCGCTTCTCCATCTGTCCACCTCGAAGTAAAACGGATGAGAATATCAGAAAATCAAGCGCACGTGTTGGCTCCCGTAGTGCTATTCTCACGCACAATCGTGCGATAAAGATAAGTACAGAGGTAACAACGCGATAGCGGAGTGCGCCATCCACGACTCGCGTTGCCGGAATACTCGTCAGATACTTAGAGGTATTCCACAAAGGAATCGGTGACGTCCGCACCATGATTGTTCGCGATGCGCGTCGCCAGGCGCTCCACGTTTTTCATCAGCCCATCAAGATAGTCGCGTGAACCGGAGATGCTGACCACGCCAATCGTCGCACGATTCCACACCGGACCGGCGTCGAGTTCGGCGACAGAAACATTGAAGCTGGAACGTAGCCGGTCCTTCAAACTGCGCAATACCTGCCGTTTATCCTTGAGAGATTGCGCCGCTTCGATTTGGAGTTCGAGGGTAAGGAAAGCGATCATTAGTCAGTGGTCAGTCGCTAGTGAATCAATGGCGGAAGCCAACTGCGCGCTGCGTCAACTGACCACGGATCACTAGCCACCGCTGTTACGCAATCACTTCCGCGGCAATTCGCTCTGTGGCGAACGCCTCGATCACATCGCCGACTTTGATATCGCCGTAATTTGAGATCGAGATGCCGCACTCCATGCCGTTTGTAACCTGGCTGGCGTCATCCTTGAAGCGCCGCAGCGAACCCACTTTGCCCTTGAACACCTGCACGTTGTCGCGCAGCAAGCGGACTTCGGAGTCGCGCTTGATCAAGCCATCGCTCACGCGGCAACCGGCCACCGTTCCAACTTTCGGGATGCGGAAAACATTCAGTACTTCGGCGCGGCCCTGGTAATGCTCTTTGAAAGTAGGCTCGAGCAAGCCGCTCATGGCGCGCTTGATCTCATCCTGCAGTTCGTAAATGATCGAGTGCAGGCGGATATCGACTTTCTCCTGCTCGGCAATCTCCTGCGCCTTGCGCTCCGGACGGACGTTGAATCCGATGATGATGGCGTTCGACGCGGAAGCCAGAAGAACGTCGGTCTCCGTAATCGCGCCCACGCCGGAACGCAGCAGCTTCAGGCGAACCTTGTCGTTCGAGAGCTTTGTCAGCAAGTCGGTGATCACTTCCACTGAGCCCTGCACGTCGCCCTTGAGAATGACGTTGAGTTCTTTGGTGCCGGCGGCCTTGATTTGCTCCGCCAATCCTTCCAGAGATACGCGGGAACTCTTGGCTAGTGCGGCCTCGCGAGATTTCTGTTCGCGGTATTCCGAGATGCCGCGAGCCTTATCGCGATCAGCCACCACTACAAACTGATCTCCAGCCTGCGGCAGCGCTTCCATGCCGATAATTTCGACTGGCGTGGAAGGCGGAGCCGTTTTCAAGGCAGCGCCACGATCGTCGAACATGGCGCGAACTTTGCCGTAAACGTTGCCGACCACGAAATTGTCGCCGGCATTCAATGTTCCGTTTTGTACAAGGACGGTTGCGACCGGACCGCGTCCGCGATCAAGTTTCGCTTCCAGCACCACGCCGGTTGCGGCACGTTCGGGCGTTGCTTTGAGTTCGCCCAGATCGGCAACCAGACAAATCATTTCCATCAACAGATTGAGATTCGTCTTCTTTTTCGCCGAAACATCGACAAACACAGTCTTGCCGCCCCACTCTTCCGGGACGAGGCCGCGGTCGGCAAGTTGTTTCTTGACGCGGTCGGGAAGAGCATCCGGCTTGTCGATTTTGTTGACGGCAACGATGATTGGGACTTCGGCAGCATGGGCGTGGTCAATCGCTTCCACCGTCTGCGGCATCACGCCATCATCGGCGGCAACGACCAACACCACAATGTCTGTCGCTTTCGCACCGCGGGACCGCATGCGAGTGAACGCTTCGTGACCCGGAGTATCGAGGAAAACAATTTCTCGTCCGAATGCCGGTGATTCCTTATCGGTGATCCGAACTTTATAGGCTCCGATGTGTTGAGTAATTCCTCCGGCTTCGCCTTCTGCCACATTGGTCAAACGGATCGAGTCGAGCAGCGTGGTCTTGCCGTGATCGACGTGACCCATGATGGTTACTACGGGTGGACGAATTCCGGTCTCTGGAGCGGATTCTTCCCCTGCTGCAGCCGCGTCAATCTCCTTGGCGGTCTGCTCTTCAAACGAAATCACGTTTGTATCGGCGCCGAAATAGCGCGCCATTTCGCTGGCCAGTTCCGCGTCCAGCGTCTGGTTAATCGTGGCAAAGACGCCCTTCAACAACAACCTCGAGATTAGATCCTTCGCGCGAATGTCCAGCTTCTCGGCAAGGTCCTTTACGCTGATACCTTCCGCAATTGTGATGCTTCGCGTGATTGGTTGGGGCTCATTCGACACCACCATTCGAGGTGGCGGCGTATAGCCCTTCATCGGGCCTTCCTTCACGCCTCGCGGTACATAGCGTTGACCAGGACGCCGCGCCGGACCGCCGGGACGACTGCCAGGGCGCGTTGTTCCTGGAGGAGGCAGCGCAGGCCCAACACCCAACGGACGGGCGCCAGCTGGCGCTTGCCGCGTGGGATGCATCGGACGTCGCTCGCCCGGGCGAAGCGGCGGACGCGGTGGGCCTCCCGGACCTCCGCCTTGCATGGGCGGACGGCGCTGAAAAATCGGTTGACCAGGAACAGGGCGTCCAGGAGCGGCGCGCATGGCACCCCCAATAGGAACTCCAGGTTGTACTGGCGGAGGAGTCGGACGTACCGGTGCCTTATACACAGGACGCGGCCCGGTCTGGGGAACAATCATGCGTGGCGCTGGCGGCTGCGGCGCAACCGGCTTGGTCGGCACAGGAGGCGCTGCCGGAGCGCTGGCAGAGATCGATGGAGGAACCGGTGGCGAAGGTGGCGGCACTAACGTTGGTGCCAACGGACGCACTGGCGGCTGCTGCGCGGCAGGCGACGGCACGGATGGCGCCGGCGTGACGGCAGGAGGTGGTGCTACGACTGGTCGCGGTGTTACCACAGCTGCCGGTGGAGGAGCCAGCGGCCTCACAACGGTCGGTACAGGCGGCGCGAACCGGCGGCGGCGGACTCACCGCAGCCGGCGGCGCTACGGAAGGCTTTTCCACGGGGGGAGCGACTGGTGCGGGTGGCGCAGGGACCGCTACGGGGCGCGAGACCACCGGTGCGACGGCTTCCTTCCGCTGGGTAATCGCCTTCAGCACATCTCCAGGACGCGAGATATGCGACAGATCAATTTTGGTTTTGATTTCTTCTTCGCCGCGACCCGGGCGAGCATTGGACCTGCCAGCGGACGATGAACCTTCCGCGGCGGAGCGGATGTAGACACGCACCTTTTCCGCTTCATGCTCTTCCAGCGAACTGGAATGCGTCTTCTTCTCGGTCACCCCGACGAGCGGTAGTGTTTCCAGAATAGCTCTGCTCTTAACTTCCAGTTCCCTGGCAAGATCGTTAATTCGAACCTTACTCATCCGGCCTTTCATCTCTCCGCGTTGTAGTTAGGTCTTCATTGCGACCTCACGGAGTCAGTTTCTTCAATACCGCGCCTACCAGCAATTTGCCAGCGCGTCATCATTGCTCGGTTGTTTCAGAGGCGGACTCTGCTTCCGAAGCAGGTTCTTCCGCCTTCGCCTCGTGCTCATCCGCGATCGCCGTCGACCGTTCACCACCAACCTCTTCGCTCGCAGCTTCTTCGCTCGCAGCTTTTTCCGTTGCAGCTTCGATCGAGGGTTCTGCTTCTTCCAAAGTCTGCACTTCTGCGGCCTGCTCTTCGACGGCTTGCGCCGTTTCTTCACCCTCTGCGGTGACTTCGGCTTCCACTGCCACTTCTGCCTCGGCACCCAGCTCCAGGCTGGCAAAGTAATTATTCACCGCCAGACTGATTTTTTCCACCGTCTTGGGTCCGATGCCCTCAATTGCTTCAAGTTGTTCCGGCGTCATATCAGCGAGTGCCTCTACGGTGGACACGCCCGCTGCATTCAACTTCTCAACCAGTCCATCGCCCTAAGCCAGGCACGCTCTCCAGCGGCGTCGCTGTCTGCGGGACCATCGCGGACATCTGCTGCTCTACTTCCTGCCGCTTCTCTTCCTCGCTCTTGATATCGATCTTCCAGCCCAGCAACTTCGCTGCGAGCCGAACATTCTGCCCTTTTTTACCGATCGCAAGGGAAAGCTGGCTGTCGTCCACCACCACTTCCAGATGCTTTCCGCCCGAATCCACCACCGTAACCTTGCTGACTTTAGCAGGCTGCAAAGCCTTCTCAGCGAAAGTCACCGCATCTTCGTGATACTCGATGATGTCGATTTTCTCGCCGTGCAGCTCGCGGATAATCGACTGCACGCGCATTCCCTTCATGCCAACGCATGCGCCGACGGCATCGACGTCCTTGTCTTTGGACATGACGGCGATCTTCGTGCGTTCGCCGGCTTCGCGTGCGATGGCGCGGATTACGACCGTGCCGTCATAAATTTCCGGCACTTCCGTCTGAAACAAATGCTGTACCAGGTCCGGTACGGCGCGAGAGACAACGACGCCCGGGCCCTTCGAAGCCTTTTCCACGCGAGCAATCACCACGCGCACTCGCTCGCCGATGGCAAACGATTCCAGCCGCGACTGCTCCTTGCGAGGCATGCGCGCTTCCGCCTTGCCGATGTCGAAGATCACATCCGGGCCTTCCACGCGCTTTACCGTGGCGTTTACCACTTCGTCCAACCCGCCCGATGTACTCGTTGTAAACCGTGTCGCGTTCCGCTTCGCGCACTTTCTGGAAAATCACCTGCTTCGCCAGTTGCGCGGCAATGCGTCCTAAAATTCCTTCCGTGGGCTTCGGAATTCGCAGCTCTCCGCCAACCTCAAGCTTGGGATCAGCCTTGCGCGCATCTTCTAGCGTGATCTGCAGTACGGGATCCTCTACCTGCTCCGGCGTCTCCACAATCGTTCGAACCGCATAGGCATTGATCTTGCCAGTGTCCTTGTCGAGCTCCGCGCGCAGGTTTTCCTGGGTCTTGTAATACTTCCGCGTCGCCATGACGATGGCATCTTCTACCGCAGTCACCACAATCTGCGGATCAATTCCCTTTTCGCGGCTCAACGCGTCGATCGTGTTGTAAAGCTCACTCGCCATAAGAAAACCAAGTTGTAGTTTGGTGATTTGTAATTTGTGACTGAAACTTCTCAATTCACAAATTGCAGATCAGCAATCCCAAGTTCCTAGATCTCGGGCACCAGATTCGCCTTCTCCACATTGGCGAATTCGATCGTAATCTTCTGATCCTGCTCAGCCGCTACGGAACCCATTTTCTTGCGGGATTTCTTACTCGCAGCTCGCAGGTCCAAAGTCAGTGTGCCGGATTGAAAACCTTCCAGCCGTCCTTCAAAATGTCGGTTGTTGTTGATCGGCTGCCTTCAAGTCAACTTCATTCGGCTTCCGACGAATCGCTCAAAATCCGCGGCCTTCGACAACTTCCGATCCAAGCCCGGCGACGAGACTTCCAAGGTATAGCTGCCCGAAATCGCATCCTCGACATCGAGGATTGTGCCAAACTCCCGGCTAAAGTTGGCGCAGTCTCCGTGAGTCACCCCCGCGAGCGGATCGCCGCTCGCAGCGCCGGGTTTGTCCAAAAACACACGCAGCATGCGGGCCTGACCGCTCCCGCGAAACTCTACTTCCACCACTTCCAGTCCACTGGAGGCAGCTACTCTCTCCGCAATTTCTCGTACTCGATCGAGCTCAAGTGCCATGCATCCAATAACTTGCCGCTCGGCTACGGAGGCGAAGTCCCCGTCAACGAAAAAGTGGGCTTGCGCCCACTGGTGTGCCTCGCCAAATGCCCGTACTACACAACAGTTCTCAGTTTTCTAATATACGCCGGGATGGGGGGAAAAGACAAACGTTGCCCCGGCGCCTCTCGGGCGCGTTTTCAACTGCATAGCAGCCCCTCAACGCATGGTGACCGAGACTGCCTTCCCTGGCCCGACTAGTGCCCGGCCCGGGAACACTTCCGGCACAATCTTGCCACCATCGACCACCAACGTTCCTCCCACTACCAAATAGCGCACACCCACGCTTGGCTCCATCGGCTTTTCGAAAGTTGCACGATCCGTGATCGTCTTGGCATCGAACACCACGATGTCAGCGTCGGCTCCCTCTTGCAGTCTGCCTTTTTGCCGAGCCGCCGGGGTCGACCGCTCCAGCATTTCAGCCGGCATGAAACTCATCTTTCGGATTGCGTCCATCAGCGTGATGGTTCCCTTTTCGCGAACATATTGCGCGCAGCACGCGCGAGTAAGTTCCCGCATTGCGGGGATGCCCTTCGGCGCCATCGCTGGCGATCATCACCAGCGGATGAGGAATCACCTTGTCAACTACCTCCTGTGTGTTCGCAAAAACCAGCACCCACTGCGTCGCGCTGGAATTATGCAGTTCGTCGAAACGCTGCCTTGGTCAGGTGTTCGCCGGTACCGGGAAGCGCGAGGTCGGCTATAGTCGATACCAAGTTTCTCGCGCCAGCCCGGATTGAATAGCGCCGAGTTCACTGCCGTCATGCCAGCGATGTACGGATAAGCCTCAGTGGTTACGTCCAGTCCGCGAGCGCGCGCTCCTTCCACCATGGACAGACATTCCAGCGAGTCACGCAGGCAAGTACTGTTGATGTGGACGATATGCAGCGAGGCCCCTGTGATCGCGGCCGCTCCAATCACTTCGCTCACCGCCTCAATCGCTGAGCCTGGCTCCATGCGTCCCGCGCTGCGCATATGTGTGTAGACCGGCACCCTTCTTTCGGCGGCCAGGCGGAACATGTCAATCACTTCCAGCCGCGTAGCCCCAGGCGTGTATTGAATGCCCATGCCGATCGCTAGTGCGCCTGCGTCGAGTTCCGCTCGGAGCCGCTTTCGTATTGCCTCGATTTGATCGGGCGTGGCAGGTTGATCGGTGGCAGGTCCGCTCTTCGGCAAAATCAGTCCCCGCCGGCAGCGGAGCGCCGAACACCTGCGCCCGCGCCGCCACATGGCTGGCCGAAGTACCGTAGTGAATCAGCGAATGACCTTGCTTTCGCTTTCAAGAACTCCGCCACATCCGGCGCGCCGATTTCCAGTTCCAGCGCCGTGGTCACACCATCGAGTGCCTTGACTCGCTGGCTCGCCAGGTCTTGCGCATGCTGGTGCAAATCAATGAAGCCGGGAGCCACTACGAGACCTGCAACGTCGACAACGCGTCTTCCACTCAGATCCTCGGACGCGACACGGACAATCTTCCCCTCACGTATTCCGACATTACGCACACCATCCAGCCCGGTCTCAGGATCAATGATCCGTCCACCTTTCAGAACCAAATCGTATTGTTGCGCCGTCGCAGAGCTCGCTGGGAACGCGAAAAGAGAGAGGATTAAAATTAGCTTGCGCATTGTTTGCCTTCTACCGTCTATCGTTTGCTTTCTGAAGAAGAGCGATAATATCAGTCTTCAGAAGTCGAAAGAGTCGTGCGGGTTGACTCCGCCAGCCTGCCGGCATTTGCCTGAATCCCCGCGCTCTCTCTAGAATGGAGATTCACCCGCCCGGGTGGGAGATTTCCGACAACTTATGATTCATTTTCCCGTACCCGAAGCTCTTACTTTTGACGACGTTCTTCTGCTGCCCGCGCGCTCGGATGTAATCCCAACCACCGCCAATACTCAAACGCAACTCACCCGCAACATCCGACTGAATATTCCGATCGCCAGCGCGGCCATGGACACCGTCACGGAATCGCACATGGCCATTGCTCTCGCGCAGCAGGGCGGCCTTGGCATCATCCACCGCAATCTCACCATCGAGGAGCAAGCCAACGAAGTCGATAAAGTAAAGCGCTCGGAAAGTGGCATGATCGTCGATCCCGTCACTATGACTCCGACGGATAAAGTCAGTGACGCGCTCGAGGTCATGCGCAAATACAAAATCTCCGGCGTGCCTATTACCCAGAACGGACGCCTGGTCGGCATTCTCACCAATCGCGATCTCCGTTTCGAAACCCGGTTTGATATTCCGATCGATCGCGTGATGACCAAGAAAAATCTCATCACCGTGCCCGTCGGTACAACCCTTGAAGATGCTGAAGAAATCCTTCACGAGCACCGCGTCGAAAAGCTTCTGGTTGTGGATGACAAGTACAACCTCAAGGGATTGATCACTGTAAAAGATATTCAGAAAAAGTTGAAGTACCCGAATGCTGCCAAGGATTCGCAAGGACGCCTGCGTGTGGGTGCAGCCATCGGCGCTACGGGTGATTTTCTCGAACGCGCACAGGAATTAGCGAAGGCAAAAGTCGATGTGCTCGCCGTGGACAGTGCGCATGGCCACTCCACGCGAGTGCTCGAAGCCGTGAAGCTAGTGAAATCGAAGCTGCCGGAGATGGAGTTGCTTGCCGGCAACGTCGCTACCTTCGATGGCGCCTGCGAGTTGGCGCGAGCCGGTGCTGACGGAATTAAGGTCGGCATTGGTCCGGGTTCCATCTGCACCACGCGCGTCGTCACCGGCGCTGGCGTTCCACAAATTACTGCGATCGCCGAGGCCTTCCGCGCCACGAAAGATTCGGGTGTTCCTATCATCGCGGATGGCGGCATCAAGTATTCTGGCGACATTACCAAGGCACTCGCTGCGGGAGCGAGCGCGGTGATGATCGGTTCTCTCTTCGCCGGAACCGACGAGAGCCCCGGTGAATTAATTCTGTATCAAGGCCGATCCTTCAAGTCGTATCGCGGTATGGGATCGATCGGAGCCATGGCACAGGGCTCCAGCGAGCGCTACTTTCAGAGCACGGAAGGCGATTCCTCGGCAGCGGTTTCTGCCAATGACGGTGACGGCAATCGCTTGGGCAAGCTCGTTCCGGAAGGAATCGAAGGACGGGTACCCTACCGCGGTTCAGTCGCAATGATCGTGCATCAGATGGTTGGAGGCTTGAAATCAGGCATGGGCTACTGCGGCTGTGCCACCATCGCAGAACTCCTGCAGAAGACGCGCTTCGTGCGCATCAGCGGCGCCGGACTCCGCGAGAGCCACGTCCATGACGTCATGATCACCCGCGAGGCCCCCAACTATGCCATCGAGTAAATCGCGCTCTTGAACTCCGCCCGCAAAAACCTTTTAAAGGCATGGACCGCCGCCATTCTTTGGCTCATCGTCATCGCCATTGAATCTACGGCGTTGCTTTCCTCCAATAACACCAGCCGAATTCTCTATCCATTGCTGCATTTTCTTTTCGGCATGGATTGGGATCATTTTCATCAATGGCACTTCCTCATTCGGAAGGGCGGCCATGTCGTCGGCTACGCCATTTTGAGCGTCCTCGCGTTTCGTGCGTGGCGCGAAACTTTTCCTGCGAGAGGAAATCCGTTGTGGTCCGTTCGCTGGGCCAGCGTCGCATTACTGATGACAGCTTTTGTCGCCAGCCTTGACGAGTGGCACCAGAGCTTTATCCCCTCGCGCACCGGCCGGTGGCAAGACGTTGTGCTCGACACTTGCGCGGGACTCGCGGCTCAGATATTGCTCTTTGTATGGTGGAACCGTCCCGGCAGAAACACGAATCCTCTCATGCCATCGAGCGCGACTTCCGAGAACCATCTCAGCCGGTGAGATGTTCGCTCTAGCACTCTTTGCCTAAACTCTGGCGCTCGCATTATTTTCACTTCCTCCCCACTGCAACATTGCCGCTGCCAGCAGCGCCAGAGCCGCTGAAAAATAGAAAGGCGTGGCCGCGTTGTAATGCTTCCACAACTGGCCCGTGATCAAGCTTGCCGCCAGCGTAGCCACACTGGTTACAAAGAAGTAAATCCCCAGAGCACTGCCGCGGATGCTCTCGTCAACGCTATCGACGACCAAGGCCTTCAAAACCGGCTGGGTCAGCGCGTAGTAAAAGCCATAGAGCGCCATCGCAATCCAGATGGCGGTCGTGGAAGGCGCGCGCCCGAATACAAAATAAACCACCGCAAAGATCACGTAACCCGCGGAAGCGATCAGCCGGCGGGAAACGCGGTCGCTGAACCATCCAGCTGGCCACGACGCAAGCGTGTAGGTGATGTTGAACACCAACCCCACCAGTGGGGCGAGAGCAACGCGAATCCCCACATTCTGCGCGCGCAGCACCAGAAACATGTCACTCGAATTGCCCAGGGAAAAGAGAGTTACCGCACCGAGTAAGAAATAAAAGTTTGCAGGCAGCTTGACCCCGATCGTCTTCGATAACGTCGGTCGTACTTTGCTTTTTTTCTTCGATTTTTCGTCCGATGCCGGACTCGAGTTGCTTCCAGGCCTTCTTACTTCGCGGATGCCGGCCCATGCGGCGACCACGCAGAGCGCCCCGGGAACAGCTGCCGCCCAGAACACGCTGCGAATGCCGAAACGCGAAAGCATCATGAGGGCGATCAATGGCCCGGCGATCGCCCCAGCGGAATCCATCGACTGGATCAATCCGTAAGCCGAGCCCAGACGATTTCCCGGCACAGACTCCGCCACCATCACATCGCGCGGCGCAGCGCGAAAGCCTTTAGAAAGCCGATCGCAGAAACGGATCAGCAGAATTTCCGGCCACACTGTCACGATGGCGAGCAGCGGCTTGACTGCGTTGGCGATGAAATATCCCGCAACTACGACCGGCTTACGGCGCTCCAGACGGTCGGCAAGATATCCGGAGAAAAGCTGAGAGAACGACGCCACACTCTCCGCGATGCCTTCAATGATGCCCAACTGCGCCGGCCCCGCCCCCAACGTCGCCAGAAACGCCGGCAGCACCCAGTACGCCATCTCGGTCGCGGTATCGTTCAGGAAGGAGGTGATGCCGAAGGCGTAAATATTGCGTGCGGCGGAGGGCTCACGCGCGGCGGGACGTTCGGCCATCCATCTTTTTTATCACGGAGGATGGATCTGAACCGAAATCGGGGGGATGCCCTAGTACATTGCGTCGTACTTCGTCACCACCCACTGCCCATCCTTATTCTCTGTGGTCACGGTAAAGAGTTCGGTATAGGTCCCGGGCTTGTCTGCCCCATAGCGACGCTTGCCGCGATAGTGAAGGATGGTTAACGGGGGCGCACTTTCCCATTCGGCTAACTCCCAGGACAGCAGTGGATGCTGCGTTTCGGAGTCGCAGATGAAGTGCGCGTATTTCTTCCGGTAGTCGTGCTCCCATTCTGAGAGCAGTTGGTCGCAATGACCATCGCGCAGTTCGTGCAGAAATTTATTCGCACTGTGCTCGATCGTACGATCGCGCAAAGGATTCATACGGATGCTGACAGGCAAACCGGTAAGCGGGTCATGGTCCTCAGAGCGCGCCAGCACGGGTCCCTGGTTGCTCAGCCACCAGATGTAGCCGAGAAATCCAAATACCAGCAGCGCGGCTGCGCCAACAGCAATGCCGATCTGTGTCCGGGTAAACCCCATGGTGAGACAAATTTTATCGGGTCCGAGATTTCCCGCAAGATTACCGGTGGAAGCCGCGAGCGTACATGTACTCCCGCGGCACCAGGCGTCTCGACCCTACCTTCAACAATAATCAAAAAAGAAAAATGTCCGGCGCCTTGCGATTCAAACGTCTTGGGTTTAGAAGTAAAAATTCAGAGGAGGTTACACAATGAGCGAGTTTCTATATCTTTACCGGGGTGGCGACACGGGAAGATCTCCGGAAAAAGCGCAGCAGATGATGCAGAAGTGGATGACCTGGATGAAGGAACTGGGTGCGAAAGGCCACATCAAGGACCAGGGCCAGCCCCTTGAGCGCACCGGCAAGCTGGTCCAGGGCAGCCGTAAAACCGTAACTGACGGCCCATTTGCCGAGGCCAAGGACGTCGTGGGAGGCTACACACTGGTGGAGGCCCGCGACCTTGATCAGGCAGTAGAGCTTTCCAAAGGGTGTCCGATTTTTGAAGTGGAAGGCGGGGTGGAAGTGCGGCCCGTGATGAAAATGAGCATGTAGATGGAACCCACCGATCACCTCTTCCGGCATGAGGCAGGGCGGATGGTCGCTGTCCTCACGCGGATATTCGGGGTGCACAATCTGGCGCTGGCAGAGGACGTCGTACAAGACGCCTTCTGCCGCGCGCTGGAAGTCTGGAAATTCCGCGGCATGCCGGAAAACCCGCCGGCATGGCTGATGGCGACCGCGAAGAATTGCGCGCTGGACGCCCTGCGTCGCGAGCGCACCGCGCGCACCTACGCGCCGGAACTGGGCCGACTGCTCGACAGCGAGTGGACTCTCGCCCCCGTGGTGGAAGAACTGTTCGCTCCGAACGCAATCAAGGACGACCAACTGCGTATGATGTTCTCCTGCTGCCATCCTCGATTACCTGAAGAGTCACAAGTTGCTCTCGTGCTCCACATCCTGTGCGGATTCAGCGTGGACGAGGTGGCAGGTGCGTTCGTCAGCACCCATGCGGGCATGGAGAAACGCATCACGCGGGCGAAAAAAGTGTTGGCGACATCGAAGACGTTATTCGACTTAACCGCTCCGGCAGATTTCTCTGCCCGCCTTCCCTCGGTGCAACGAGCTTTATATTTATTGCATAACGAGGGCTACCACGGAGCCTCGGCAGAGTTTACCGTCCGCGCCGAGCTTTGCCATGAAGCCATGCGGCTCACTACCCTGCTATTGCAGCACCCGCTTGCCGCGGTGCCTTCGACATTCGCGCTTGCGTCCCTCATGTGCCTTAGTACAGCGCGCCTGCCTTCACGGGTAAATTCTTCCGGAAACTTGAACGGAATGTTCGATCAGGATCGATCTTTGTGGAATCAGGAACTCGTGCGGGAAGGACTGAGGCTGCTTGACTTATCTGCGACAGGGTCAGAGATTTCCGAATACCACGTCGAGGCGGCCATGGCATCCGTTCACGCGGAGGCTCCACGACCGGAAGACACGGACTGGGGGAAAATCGTTTCCCTCTACGACACGTTGATGGCGATCCGCCCTTCACCGATCATCGCGCTGAACCGGGCTATTGCTGTGGCCCAAAACGAAGGCCCGCGACGTGGATTGGAGGAGATCGGCACTATTGCTGATCACGAACGACTCGCTCGTTATCCGTTTTACTCTGCGGCCAAAGGCGAGCTTGAATTACGGCTGGGAAGGCACGAAATCGCGGCCGCGCACTTCCAAGCGGCCATCAGGGTGGCGCGCAATCCAATGGAACGCAGGTTTCTCGAACAGCGCGTTGGCGCCTGCGAATCAATGGACGCGAACCGGGAGCATTCAAAAAAGAAAGGCACGGCGAAGAGCCGTGCCTCGTAAACTAATGATGAAAGTAATCTACTCTTTGGTCTCCTCGTGATCCTTGGTCGGTTCGATACCGCCATCGTGCTGTGCCTGCTTCTCGGCATCTTCCATGGCCTTGCGAGCTTCGGCATTCTTCTTGGCGCGGGCTTCGGCACGCTTCTCGCGCTTCTCGTCCAGAATCTTCTCGCTGCCAAGGATTTCGAGAAACGCTTTGTCAGCGCCGTCGCCCTTATTCCATCCGGTGTGAATGATGCGCGTGTAGCCGCCGTTGCGGTCGCCGAAGCGAGGGCCGACCGTATCGAACAGCTTGGTGACGGCTTCGCTGGTCATCAGGTAAGAAGTCGCCTGCCGGCGGGCAGCCAGATCGCCTCGCTTGCCCAGCGTGATCATCTTCTCGACGATGGGCTTTGCGGCCTTGGCTTTCGGGATGGTTGTCTCCACGCGTTCTTCGACGATCACGGATGTGACCAGGTTACGCAGCAGCGAGCGCCGGTGCGAAGTGTTCCGTCCGAGTTTGTATCCTGCAACTTTGTGACGCATGGGATGATCCCCTGTCTTAAATTCATGCTCGCAGTTTCAAGTTCAAGTCTCGGGTGGCCGGCGAAGCCATAAGCACTCGGCACACCCGAAACTTGGAAATCTTGAAACCTGTTTCTTACAGCTGGTCGTCCGGCCCGTAAGCCGAAGCCGGCAAAACCATATTTGAAGTCGGACCGGGCACGGCGTTCCCGTGCTCGTCGATCTTCATCCCTAAACTCAGCCCCATTGTGGAGAGAATCTCCTTGATTTCGTTCAGCGACTTGCGGCCGAAGTTCTTGGTCTTGAGCATTTCCGACTCGGTCTTCTGCACCAACTCGCCGATGGACTGAATGTTCGCATTCTTCAGGCAGTTATAGCTGCGCACAGAAAGCTCGAGCTCTTCCACGGAGCGGTTCAGATTCTCGTTGTGGATCTCGGGTTTGCGATCATCCGACGAAGATGTTCCGGTCTCGATTTCTTCTTCGAAGTTGATGAAGATGTTCATGTGATCCTTCATCAGCTTCGCCGCCAGGCCAATGGAATCAGCCGGCGTGATCGAGCCGTTGGTCCAAACTTCCAGCGTGAGTTTGTCGTAGTCGGTGATCTGCCCAAGACGCGCGGCTTCCACCGTGTAATTGCACTTGCGCACCGGTGAGTGGACAGAATCGATCGGAATGAATCCGATGCCGAGGTCCTCGTCGAAGTTCTTATCCGCAGAGGTGTATCCACGGCCGCGCTTCAGGCGCATCTCCATGTCGAGCTTGCCGCCTTCGCTCACGGTCGCGATGTAGACATCTTTATCGAGAACTTCGACGTCGCCATCGGCTTCGATCATGCCGCTGGTCACGACGCCCGGCTGATCCGCGCGCAAGTAAATCGCTTTCGGCGCATCACCTGCCAGCTTGAAAGGGATTTGTTTCAGGTTGAGGATGATGTCGGTCGCATCTTCCACGACACCGGGGATCGACTGGAATTCGTGCAGCACGCCTTCCATCTTCACCGCGGTAACGGCTGCGCCTTCGATCGAACTCAGTAGCACGCGCCGCAGAGCATTGCCTACGGTTGTGCCAAAGCCGCGTTCAAAAGGCTGCGCCCAGAAAATACCATACTTGTCGGTAAGGGTGGATGTGTCAACTGCAAGACGTTTCGGTTTTTGAAAACCTCTCCAAAGCATTGTGTTTCTCCTTCGGCCGTTTGGCTCAATTCTGGCTCGCTGAGTGGTCCAACTCAGGTCTGTGTCAGAAAAGGCTGATCTGGCTCGAAATGCGGACCAAGAAATTAGGTGATTTTGCGATCGGGTGATTGGCGATTTTCAATCGCGCGATGACCCGATGGCTCATCGCTCAATCTCCTCTTACTTGCTATAAAGTTCGACGATCAACTGCTCATTGACCGGCAACTGAATATCTTCCCGCTTCGGCAACGAAAGCACACGCGCGGTGTAATTGTCGCGATTCACTTCCAGCCAGTTGGGCAGAGTGCCGTGGCTGGCGAATTCCTTGGCAAACTCCAGCACCGTGAGCTTCTTGCTCTTCTCCCGGATGGCAATCTCCTCGCCCGCACTCACTTCATAAGAAGGAATGTTGACTTTGCGATTGTTGACCGCTACATGCCCGTGGCGTACCAACTGTCGCGCCTGGCGCCGTGACTGGGCAAAGCCCAACCGGAAAACGACGTTGTCCAAGCGACGCTCCAGTTGCTGCAGCAACAATTCGCCGGTAACGCCGCGGGTCCGCGCAGCCTTCTCGAAGTAATTACGGAACTGGCCTTCGAGCGTGAAATAGATTCGCTTGGCCTTTTGCTTTTCGCGCAATTGCAAGCCGTAGCCAACGATCTTGGCTTTGCGGTCTTTCCCATGTTGTCCGGGAGCGAAGTTACGTTTCTCGATGGGACACTTATCGCTGAAACACTTTGAGCCTTTGAGGAACAGCTTCATGCCCTCGCGGCGGCATAGACGGCAGACTGCATCGGTATAACGAGCCAAGTTATTCTCCTTATTTGATGACCGGTTTACGGGTTTGGCTTCACCCTTCGTCCCGGACCAAAATCAGTGGCCAGTGAACTGGCCACTTTCCTTACACTCTTCGTCTCTTCGGCGGACGGCACCCATTATGCGGAATTGGCGTCACGTCGCGGATGGAACGTACTTCAATCCCCGACGAGGCCAACGCGCGAACCGCCGACTCACGACCGGAACCGGGACCACTCACGCGCACATCCACGCTGCGCACGCCATGATCGCGAGCCAGAGTGGCCGCGTTCGAGGCCGCCTGTTGCGCGGCAAACGGCGTACCCTTTCGCGAACCCCTGAAGCCCAACGAGCCGGAACTCTTCCACGACAGAACGTTGCCGTTCATGTCGGTGATGGTCACGATCGTGTTGTTAAAGGAAGCCTGCACGTAGCACAGTCCGTGTGGAACATGCTTGCGCTCCTTCTTCTTGAATGTCTTTTTCTTGCCTTTTTTATCGTCGCCCGCTGCTGCTGGTTTCGCCATAATTATTATCCAGTGGTCCATGCCAGTGGCCAGTCTTTCAGTGCTTTGGCAGCCACTGATCACTGGACACTGAACACTGCTTCTATGTCTTCGACGTCGCCTTCTTCTTGGTCGATACCGTTCCCTTGCGCGGACCTTTGCGGGTGCGCGCGTTGGTGTGTGTGCGCTGTCCGCGGACCGGCAGGTTGCGGCGATGACGGAATCCGCGATAAGAGCCAATTTCGATAAGCCGCTTGATGTTCATCGAAACTTCCTTGCGCAGATCGCCCTCGACCATCCCCTGCTGTTCAATAACGGTGCGGATGCGGTTCACTTCATCCTCGCTGAGATCCTGCACCTTCTTCATGGGGTCCACCTTCGCCTCATCAAGAATGGTGCCGGCGCGCGGATGCCCGATGCCGTAAATGTAGGTCAACGCGATGTTGATGTGCTTCTGGCGCGGTAAGTCGACGCCTGCAATACGTGCCATAGTTATTCCTTAACTCCGGCGCAGAGCTTAACCCTGGCGCTGTTTATGTTTCGTGTTGACGCAGATCACCCGCACCACACCTTTGCGGTGGATAACCTTGCACTTGTCACAAATTTTCTTTACTGATGCTCGTACCTTCATAAATTCCAGCTCTCAGCTGTTGGCCTTCCGCCTTCAGCAAAATCCTTGAACTACAAATCATTTGTAGCGATAAACAATCCGGCCGCGATTCAGGTCGTAGGGCGAAAGCTCCACTGCAACCTTGTCCCCGGGCAGGATGCGAATAAAATTCTTGCGCATTTTGCCGGACACGTGCGCCAGCACCTGATGCTTGTTCTCCAGTTCCACCTTGAACATGGCGTTCGGCAGGGGTTCCAGAACCACCGCCATCACCTCAATCGCGTCTTCTTTACTCATTCGCTCCTTGAAATTTTTGGCTTTTACCTTTTACTCTCAGCTGAAGCCAAGAACAAAGCTAAGAGTTCACTTGGTCAAAATCACCGGACCGTCTTTCGTTACGGCTACGCAATGCTCGAAGTGCGCGCTGAAGCTGCCATCGGCCGTAACAGCGGTCCACTTATCGCCCAGCACCCGCGTCTCCGGCTTGCCAAAATTCACCATCGGCTCAATTGCGATGACCATGCCTTCCCGCAATTTCGCGCCGTGTCCTCGCGCTCCGTAATTCGGCACCTGGGGCTCTTCATGCAAATGCGTGCCGATTCCGTGCCCAACAAATTCGCGCACCACACTAAAACCCGCGGCTTCCACGTGTTCCTGTACCGCCGCTCCCACGTCGCCAACCGAATTCCCGATTCGCGCCTGATCGATTCCCCGATAGAGCGATTCCTCAGTTACCGTCAGCAGCTTCTGCAACTCCGGCTTCACCGTCTCGCTGACCGGGACTGTGATGGCGGCATCGCCGTAATAGCCCTCCAGCACAACTCCACAGTCGATCGAAACGATATCGCCTTCTTTCAGCGTCCGTTTTTCCGACGGAATGCCGTGCACGATCTCTTCATTCACCGACGTGCACAGCACGCAGGGATAATCGTAATAACCCTTAAATGCCGGCTTGGCGCCCAGCTCCGCAATCTTCTTTTCCGCAACCCGCTCCAGGTCCATCGTCGTAATGCCGGGCTTTACCATCGTGCGCACGTGGTCTAGAACCTGACGCACGATGTGCCCACTCTGCCGCATGCGCTCAATCTCAGCCGCCGATTTACAAACGATCGCCATCACTTACGCGTGATCCTCGAGAATCCGAAAAATCTGCTTCGTCACTACGTCCATCGGCTGATCGCCGTTCAGGCTAATCAACCGTCCCGTCCGCTGATAATAATCAGCCACCGGACGAGTCTGCTCCTGATAGGCCGCCAAACGGGGCTTAATCACTTCCAACCGGTCGTCAGTGCGGGTCACCAGCTTCGATCCGTCAAGGTCGCAAATCTCATCGACCCGAGCTGGCTGAAAGTGGACGTTATAGATCCGCCCACAGGTGGGACAAGAACGTCGTCCAGTGATACGGAGCAACAATTGATTATAGTCCACGTCCAGCCGGATCACAATTGGCCACGCCCGCGTCGGCCGCGAATTATCAAAGAGCTTGTCCTCCAGCAAAGCGTCCAACCATCCGGCTTGGGCTGCTGTCCGGGGAAAACCATCCAAAACATAACCGCGCTTGCAATCCGGCTCCTGCAATCGCCGCCGGACCATTTCACAAACCAGATCGTCGGAAACCAGCCCGCCTCGCTCCATCACGGCCTTTGCCGCTTGGCCAAGTTCCGTTCCGTGCGCCACGTTGTCCCGTAGCAAATCGCCAGTGGAGACCTGCGGAATCAGATATCTCTCCATGATCCGCTTGGACTGGGTGCCTTTACCGGCACCCGGCGGACCAAGCAATACCACGGGACCTATATCGCGTGAGGTTTCCTGCGCCATCGAGTTGGCCAAAGCCTCCCGAACAGTGTTCCCGGAGAATTCTACAAAGTCCGTCCAGGTGCAGCAACCCCAAAATACTTCTTAAATCGATGCCGGGTGACTTGTAGCCGGAAAAATCGCGCCGAAATTCAAATCACCAAATTACCCGATCACTCAATCACAACTTCCTACGACCAGTTCCGGCGGCCGCGAATTCGCCCGCTGCGCGGTGTAAATCCATCGTAGTGGCGCATGATCAGCTGCGCTTCGACTTGCGTAACCGTATCCATCGCCACGCCCACTACGATCAGCAGCGATGTTCCGCCAAAATAAAAATTCACGCCCAACCCGTTCGTCACCCAGACCGGAAGCCGCTCAAACAGCGATCCTCCCAGCCAGAACGGCAAATGGTTAAGGTGAATACCGGTAATCATCCACTCCGGAATGAAAGAAATAATAATCAGATAAAGTGCGCCGACCAGCGTGATCCGAGTCAGGACTTCATTGATGTAATCCGCGGTGCGCTTGCCCGGACGGATCCCCGGAATAAAGCCGCCATATTTCCGCATGTTGTCGGCCACTTCGCTGGGATTGAACACGATGGATACATAAAAATAAGCGAAGAAAATGATGCCCACCGCATAAAGCACGGTATAGAGCGGTTCGCCCCATCCCAGCATGCGCATCAAGTCGCCGAAGTATCGGCTGTTGCGCAGGCCGTAGCCGACGGTCTGCGGCAAAGTCAGAATCGAAGACGCGAAAATGACCGGCATGACGCCGCCCGCATTCACCCGCAGAGGAAGATGCGTGGACTGGCCGCCCATTACTTTGCGACCGACCACGCGCTTCGCATATTGCACCGGAATGCGCCGCTCGCAGCGTTCGACGTATACGATGAACGCCACTACCGCGATCATGAATACGACCAGGCCCACCATCAGCACAGGCGTGATCGCTCCCCATGTTCCATTCCTCGCCTTATCAAAAAGGTCTTGTACACCGCGCGGCAGGCCGACCACAATGCCGGCAAAAATCAGCAGCGACATGCCATTGCCGATGCCGCGATCCGTGATCTGCTCGCCCAGCCACATGATGAACGCGCTGCCCGTGGTCAGCGTTAGCATCGTCATCAGGATGAAGCCCGGACCGGGATGCAGCACGAAGTCGCCGGCCTTCTCCAATCCGATGGCGATGCCGAATGATTGCACCGCGCTGAGAATGACCGTGATGTAGCGCGTCCACTGCGTGATTTTCTTGCGTCCCAGCTCGCCTTCTTTTTGCAGCTTGGCCAGCGGCTCATAGACCACGGTCAAAAACTGCAAAATGATCGATGCCGTAATGTACGGCATGATGCCCAGGGCGAAAATGGTCAGCCGGCGCAGGTTGCCGCCGGAAAAAAGGTCGACAAAACCAAGCAACGATCCCCGGTTCTGATTGAAAAATTCCTCGAGCTTCAGGAAGTTCACGCCCGGCGTCGGAAGATGTCCGCCCAGCCGGTAGATCGCGAGCATGGCCAGCGTAAACAGAACCCGCTTGCGCAGGTCGGGAATACGGAAGATGTTCGCCAGCTTTTCAAACATTACTGCAAGACCTCAAACTTGCCGCCTGCCTTGGTGATTTTTTCCTGAGCCGACTTGGAGAATTTATGCGCGTGCACGGTAATCGCGACTGAAATTTCGCCATCGCCCAGAACTTTCACCGGATGCTTGGTCTTGGTCACCCCTGCTTTACGCAGCACTTCGGGGGTGATCGGCGAACCGTGAAACTCTTCTCCCAGCGCCGCCAGGCGCTCCAGGCTGACGATATTGAATTCTTTGCGGAAGATGTTGGTAAAGCCCCGCTTGGGCATGCGGCGGTGCAGCGGCATCTGGCCACCTTCAAAGCCGCGGATCAGGCGCATACCAGTGCGCGAACGCTGGCCCTTGTGGCCGCGAGTGGACGTCTTGCCCATGCCGGAGCCCATACCGCGCCCCACGCGCTTGCGTTTTTCTGACGCCTTCTTCGGTGCTCGAATATTGGATAGATTCATGATTCGCCGCCTATTCCTGCACAATCTCAACCAAATGCGGAATCTTCGCGACCATGCCGCGAATCGCCGCGTTGTCGGGACGCTCAATCACCTGGTTCAACCGGGTGAATCCCAGCCCCTTGACCACCAGCTTGTGCTTCACTGGCGCGCAAATTGCCGAACGCACCCACTTCAGGTGAATCTTTCCGCTGACCGTTGCCATTTTCTTCGCCGTCATTTACTGATCCCTCAATTCGCCAAGTCCAAATGGCTCGCTACTAAATTTCCTGCGCCGACTTGCCCCGCATCGCCGCCACGCTCTCCCTGCTCTTCAAAGCGCGCAGCGCCGCAAATGTCGCCTTGATCACGTTATGCGGATTGGTCGTGCCAATGGATTTGGTCAGCACGTTCTGAATCCCGACCGAGGTCATCACCGCTCGGACCGCTCCGCCGGCGATCACGCCCGTGCCTTCCGGTGCGGGCTTCAGCAACACCTTGCCGGCGCCGTAGCGCCCCAGTGAAAGGTGCGGAATGCTGGTCTGCGTCAGGTTCACCTTGATCAGATTTTTCTTCGCCGACTCAATCGCCTTGCGAATCGCCTGCGGAACTTCCTTTGCCTTGCCCGCTCCGTGACCCACCACCGCCGCCGAAGGATCGCCCACCACCACCAGCGCGGCAAAGGAGAGGTTCTTGCCGCCCTTCACCACCTTGGTAACGCGGTTGATGGCGACCACCTGATCTTTCAACTGAAACGAATTCGGGTCGAGCTTCTTAATCAATGTTGGCATTCTTTAATTCTCTTTCCATTTGGCGATCGTGCGAATGGGTAATTTCAGCGACTGAAACCCCACGTTCCGCGCTTCAATTACCCGATCCCTCAATCGCCAATTCCTAGAACTGCAATCCTGCCTCGCGCGCCGCATCCGCCAGCGCCTTTACGCGCCCGTGATAGATGTAGCCGCCGCGGTCAAACACAACCTTGCTCACGCCCTTCTCTTTGGCCCGCTCAGCAATCGCTTTTCCCACGTCCTTGGCAGCTGCCAGGTTGCCACCGCTGCGCCGGCCCTCTTTCTTCCCCTCGGCGGAGCTCGCCGAAACCAGCGTGGTTCCGTGCAGGTCGTCAATCACCTGCACATAAATGTGGTTCAACGAACGGTACACATTCAACCGCGGACGCTCCGCCGTCCCCTGCATCTTCTTGCGGATGCGGTCGTGCACGTGTCCGCGCTTCTGATTTTTCGAAATTCTCGTCAGCATCTTCTTCTATCCTTCTGCGACCTCTCACTCAGCAAGAGATCCTTCGCTTCGCTCAGGATGATCGCGACGGGCTCGGACGCCCGTCAAACGCGATCATTTCGCTCCGGTCTTTCCGACCTTCTTCTTCAATCGTTCGCCCACGTAACGCACGCCTTTATTCTTGTACGGATCGGGCGGACGCAACGACCGCATTTCCGCCGCCACCTGGCCGACCTGCTGGCGGTCGATTCCAGTGAGCGCAATCTTGGTCTGCTTGGGATCGACGGTCGCATCCACTCCGGTCGGCAGCGGATATTCGATGGGATGCGAGTAGCCAAGGCTGAATACCACCATCCCTTTACCCTTCATCTCCGCGCGATATCCAATGCCAACAATCTCCAGTTCTCGCGTCCAGCCCTTGGTCACGCCTTCGACGGCGTTATTGACCAGAGCGCGGGCCAATCCATGAACCGCAGCCTGGGAATCATTCTCCCGAACGGCGACGAGGTTTCCGTCTTTCTGTTCGACATCAATGCCGATCGGAAGAGCCGTATCCAACTTGCCCTTCGGCCCCTGCACCAGCACCGTATTGCCTTCAATCTTGACCGTCACCCCTTTAGGGATCGGGATCGGCTTTTTTCCAATTCGTGACATAGGATCAGCTCTTAGCTTCTAGCTCCTGGCTTCCAGTTCGTTCGATTTCGATCAAATCCGCGCCTTTAGCTAGTAGCCAGAAGCTAGTAGCTAGAAGCTGCCTTACCAAATCTCGCACAGCAACTCGCCGCCAACGCCTTCCTTGCGCGCCTGGCGTCCGGTCATTACGCCGCGCGGCGTGGTGAGGATGTTGATCCCCATACCGCCCAGCACGCGGGGAATCTCGCTGCGCCGCACGTAAACCCGGCACCCGGGACGCGATACGCGCTCCGCTTTTGAAATGGCCGCTTCGTTGTGCGCGCCGTATTTCAAATAAATCCGGATGACCTTATGACCTTCCTCCTCGGTGGCCTTGAAATTCGAGACGTAGCCCTCTTCTTTTAGGATGCGGGCAATCTCCAGCTTCAGCCGCGAGGCCGGAATGTCCACCTTCTGGTGCCGCGCCTGTAGCGCATTGCGCACCCTCGTCAGCATATCTGCGACCGGATCGGTCAACCTCATCGTTTGCTTCTCCTCTAGCCGCCCGTTCGCTCCGCGTTTTGCGGAGAACCTGCGGCTGCTTGCTTACTCAACTCTTCACAACCTCGTACGTCTTGTCGTGAGCGAGACGCCAATCTAACGCTTTGTCATCTCGCGAAGGATCTCAGCCTCCTGAGACCCCGCTCGCTACCACGACGACTTTGAGACGCCCGGAATTTCTCCGCGCAACGCCAGCCCGCGGAAACACAGGCGGCACACGCCGAACTTGCGCAAATAAGCGCGCGGCCGGCCGCACAGCTTGCAACGGTTGTGCCGGCGCGAGGAAAACTTCGGCGTCTTTTCCTTCTTGTCCCGCGCCAATTCAAACTTCTTTTCGATCTTCGCGTCCTTTACTCGTTTTGCTGTAGTCATGCATTCCTTAAAAGAATCTGCGTTGCTAAATCTTCGAATTCTTACTGCGCCTTCTATTACGCCCGAAACGGCATGCCCAGATGCTTCAGGAGCGTGCGCGCCTGATTATCATTCGCCGCCGTGGTCACAATCGTTACGTTCATGCCTTTCAATTTGTCGACCTTCTCGTATGAAATCTCCGGGAAGATCAACTGGTCGTGCAGGCCGAGCGTATAGTTTCCGCGCCCGTCAAACGACTTGGTGGAAACACCCTTGAAGTCACGCACGCGGGGCAGAACAATATTCACCAGCCGATCCATAAACTCGTACATGCGATCGCCGCGCAGCGTCACCATCGTCCCGATTGCCTGGCCTTCTCGCACCTTGAACGCCGCAATCGACTTCTTGGCCTTGGTCACGATTGGCTTCTGGCCCGTGATCTGGCCTAACTCGTTCACCGCGGGATCGAGGATCTTCGAATTCTGCGTGGCCTCGCCCATGCCCATATTGACCACAATCTTGTTCAGCCGCGGAACCGCCATCGCGTTCTTCAGTTCCAGTTCTTTCAGCAGAGCTGGAGCCACTTCCTTCTCGAACTTCGAGCGCAATCGCGGACGCTCTTTTGCGCTGTGCTGCGCCTGTGCCGGAGCCTTCTGCTCCTGCGCCGAATCTCTCGAACCCTTCTTCTCTTTTTCTTTTGCCATTTTTCTTTTTCAACTTCCTCTCACGGTTTCGGAGTGGTTACCGGTTCGTAGAATTGATATTTTTCGATGTCCATCGCATTACCTGAACTGGTCGTTTTTCAATGCCAAATCCTCACACAATCGCCAAATTATTTATCCAGCGTCGTTCCGCACTTCTTGCACACCCGGACTTTGCGATCGCCCTGCATTTCGTGCCCAATCCGCACCGGCCCGCAAGTCGGACAAACCAGCTGCACGTTCGAGTACGCGATCCGGCTTTCCTGTTCGGCAATGCCGCCCTTGATGTTGCGCTGCGGATTCGGACGCACGTGCTTCTTCACCATCATCACGTGCTCTACCAGCAGCTTGTTATCGTTGGGAAACACGCGCAGCACGCGCCCTTCCTTGCCCTTGTCGCGCCCGGTGATCACTTTCACGTTGTCGTTGCGGCGGATATCGACTCGCTTTTGTACGGTGCTAACAGTTCTCATTTTCTAAATTTCAAGTAAATCCCGGTAAATTTCAAGATTACTTGCCGAATTACCTTAAATTACTTCCGGCGCCAGCGAAACAATCTTCAAAAATCTCTTATCGCGCAACTCGCGCGCCACCGGACCGAAAACGCGCGTTCCCACCGGCTCGCCCGCATCGTTGATCAGCACCGCGGCATTCTGGTCAAAGCGGATGTAAGTGCCGTCGCGGCGCCGGTGCTCCTTGCGCGTGCGCACGATCACCGCCTTCACCACTTTGCCCTTTTGCACCTGGCCATCGGGCGAGGCTTCCTTCACGGCCGCCGTGATTATGTCGCCGAGGCCGGCATTCAACCCGGTCGAACCGCCGAGCGGCAGAATCATCTGCAGCTTGCGGGCGCCGGAATTATCGGCGACCTCCAGCATGCTTCTCATCATCACAGCCATGGCTTCTATCTCCCTCGACTTCCCGTCCAGCTACTTGATCTCGCGGTCCAGCACAACTTCCGGCACCAGCGCCGTCTTGCGCACGATGTCCTTCAACTTCCAGCGCTTCAGCTTGGAGAGCGGACGCGTCTCTTCGATCCGCACCACGTCGCCCACGTGCGCTTCATTCTTCTCATCGTGCGCGTAAAACTTTTTATTGCGCGCCACCACGCGGCCGTAAAACGGATGCGCCTTCTTGCGCGTCACTTTGACCACAATCGTCTTCTGCATGCGGTTGGCGACAACTTCTCCCACCACTTCCTTGCGCCGGCCCTGCACCTGCTCCGCCTGCGGCGTAGCCTTCCCTGTTGCGGTTTCCGCCATTATCGTTTCTCCGTTGCTGCGGCACGCGTGCGCTCGCCCAGAATGGTGTTGACGCGCGCAATATCCTTGCGCAGCCCGCGCAATTTTTTCAGGCTCTCGGTCTGGCCCATGTTCAGCTGAAACTTCAGCTTGAACAACTGGTCCGCGAGATCCCGTCCCTGATGCTGCAGCTCGTCGTCCGTTAAATTTCGAATCTTGTCCGCTTTCATAAATCAGTTTCCGGTTTCTTTGCTCAGTCTCTACTTCTTCCGTTAGATATCTCTAGTGCGCGATGTCGCGCTTCACCAAAGTCGTGCGCAGTGGCAGCTTGTGCGACGCCAGACGCATGGCTTCGGTCGCATCCGCCAGCGCGACGCCTTCCATCTCAAACAGAATCTTGCCCGGACGCACCACCGCAACCCAGTGATCCGGAGCGCCCTTGCCCTTACCCATACGGGTTTCAGCCGGCTTCTTGGTCACCGGCTTATCGGGAAACACTCGAATCCATATCTTCCCGCCGCGCTTCACAAAACGGGTCATGGCCACACGGCTGGCTTCGATCTGTCGGTCGGTAATCCAGCCCGGCTCGAGCACCTTCAACCCGAAGTCGCCGAAAGCCAGCGTGCTCCCGCGCCAGGCTTTTCCGGTCATGCGCCCGCGCTGCTGCTTGCGGTACTTCACTTTCTTTGGCATCAACATAAGTCAGCTCTCGGCTTCTAGCCCTTGGCTCTTGGCCAAATCTTTTCTACTGCCCTGCGAATCCTTACTTCTGCATTCTCACTTCTAACTTCTGCAATTTCCTAAAACGCTCCTACGCCCGCAGCCTGTTCCTTTTTCTTGGTCGGAAGAATTTCGCCTTTGTACACCCAACACTTCACGCCGATCACGCCGTAAGTCGTCCTGGCTTCGGAAAAACCATATTCGATGTCCGCTCGCAGCGTGTGCAGCGGCAAACGCCCCTGCAGGTACCACTCCGATCGCGCGATTTCATTTCCATTCAAGCGTCCGCTCACCCGAACCTTGATTCCCTTGCAGCCAAAACGCAGCGCCGAATCCACCGCCTTGCGCATGGCGCGCCGGAAACCCACGCGCTTTTCCAGCTGCAGCGCGATCGCTTCCGAAACCAGCTGCGCATCGAGTTCGGGCTTGTGCACTTCCTGAATATCGACAAACATCTCGCGCGAAGTGCGCTTCTGCAGATCGGCCTTCAGCTTGTCGATTTCCGCGCCCTTGCGCCCGATGATAATTCCGGGACGCGCCGTCTTGATAATGATGCGCAGCTTGTTGCCGGGACGCTCGATCTCGATCGAGCTCACGCCTGCCGACTTGAGCTTTTCCTTCAGCTCCGTCTTCAGCTTGACGTCTTCGAGCAACAGCTTGTCGTAGTCCCGCTCCACAAACCAGCGCGACTTCCACGGCTTGGTATAGCCGAGGCGAAAACCATAAGGATGGACTTTTTGTCCCATTGCTTCTCCTAATCAAACCTTTCGAAAACCGTTACGAACCTCGCCGCTACTTCGCGGCCGCCTTCTTCTTGCTGGCCTTGTTACTCTTTTTGCTGGCGCCCGCCGCTTTCTTCGCCACCGGAGCCCGCCGCCTTACTGGCGCTCCAGCCGATGCTGTCCGCGTCGCCGTCGAGGTATGACCCGCCCCATTGGTTCGCTCTCGCCAATATCAGCTCGATGTGCGAGATGCGCCGCTGATAGCGGAACGCGCGCCCCTGCGGCGCCGGACGAATGCGCTTCATGCGCGGCCCGTCATTGGCAATCGCGCTCTTCACATACAAATTGTCGAGCTCGATGTCCAGATTTTTCTCGGTGCTCAGAAAGTTCGCGTTATCCAGGGCCGACTGCAACAGCTTGCCGACGTGCGCCGCCACCCGCTTCTTGGTGAACAACAGCGTATTGCGCGCTTCTTCCACCTTGCGCCCTTTGATCAACTCCAGCACCAGGCGCGCCTTCTGCGGCGAGACTCGCAAGTAACGCATTTCCGCTCGAAATTCCATTCGCGTCTCCCCTTATGCCTTCGGCGCTGCCGGCGCTGCCGGTGCGCTGGCTCCCGGACCACCCGGGATGCCTGCCGGCTTGGCCGCCACTTCCGTCGCCGCCCGCATGGAGTGGCCCTTGAAGTTGCGCGTAAAACTGAACTCGCCCAGCTTGTGTCCGACCATGTTCTCGGTCACGTACACGGGAATAAACTTCTTGCCGTTGTGCACCGCGATCGTGTGACCCACCATCTCCGGAACCACCGTGGATCGCCGCGACCATGTGCGCAAAACTTTCTTCTCGTTGCGCGAATTCATGCCTTCCACCCGCGACATCAGGAAGCCATCCACGAACGCGCCTTTTTTAGTTGAACGTGCCATAAATTGTTCTCAGCCTTTACTCAAACTTTGTGCCGCGCTACTTACTGCGCCGGTTCACGATAAATTTATCCGTCCGCTTGTTATTCCGCGTCTTGTACCCGCGCGTCGGCTGTCCCCACGGCGTTACCGGATGACGTCCGCCGGAAGTCTTGCCCTCACCACCGCCATGCGGATGGTCCACCGGATTCATCGATACGCCGCGATTGACCGGCTTCCATCCCAGCCAGCGCGTGCGTCCTGCCTTGCCGATGGTGATATTTTCATGATCCAGATTGCCGACCTGGCCAATCGTCGCCATGCAATCCTGAGAAATCTTGCGAGTCTCGCCGGAAGGCAACTTCACCAGCGCGTAATCCGATTCCTTCGCCACCAACTGCGCCGCGCCGCCTGCCGAGCGCACCATCTGGGCGCCCTTGCCCGGCTTCAATTCCAGATTGTGAATCGATGTGCCTGGAGGAATATTGCGCAGCGGCAGCGCATTGCCCACCAGAATGTCGGCGTCCGGACCGCTCACCACTTTCTGCCCAACCTTCAATCCTTCCGGCACCAGCATGTAACGCTTCTCGCCGTCGGCATAGGCCAGCAACGCAATGCGCGCCGAGCGGTTCGGATCGTACTCGATCGTGGTCACGGTCGCGGGAATGCCAGCCTTCTCGCGCTTGAAGTCGATGATGCGCAGCTTCTGCTTGTGCCCGCCGCCACGATGCCAGCTGGTGATGTCGCCAGAGTTGCGACGGCCGCCGGTGCGCTGCTTTTTCTCGATCAGCGGCTTATGCGGATGCCGGGTCGTGATGTCGTCATTGACGATCGTCGTGCGGTAGCGCAACGTCTGCGTTGTCGGTCGGTAAGTCTTGATTGCCATAATCAGCTCTTTAAGGTCTTATTATTCCGACGGGCATTCTGTGCCCGTGAGGAATCTGCTTCTTCCCACTCTTACAAATTCTGCGCGTATTCCGGCATCTTCTCGCCGGCCCGCAGACGCACATACGCCTTCTTCCAGTCAGGCCGGTAGCCGGCAAACTTGCCACGCCGCCGCTCTTTGCCGGGATACATCGCCGTGCGGACAGAAAGAACTTTAACTTTGAAAATCGTCTGCACCGCCTGCTTCACTTCTGTCTTCGTCGCGTGCGGAGAAACCTGGAACACCAGCGTGTTCTGGTTTTCCTTGATCGCCAAACCTTTTTCGGTAATCACCGGACGGCGAATGATCTGGTATGCGGATTTCATTAAGGCCACCTCCGCCGCTTTTTCATGACGCACGCGTTTCCGCGGAGAAGCGGACGCCTTCTTTGCGCCTTCCTCTTCTTCCTTGGCTGCCTTGCGCTGCCGCTTGGGCAATGTATCCTTCAGCGTCAACTGCAGCTTTTCGATGGCGGGATGAGAAAAAATCACGCGATCGTAGCGCAGCAGATGGTAAGGATGAACTTCGTTGCTCGGAATCAGTTCGAGTCCGGCAATGTTGCGCGCGCTCAATTCCAGATTGCGATTGCCCGAGTTCGGCGCATCCACGATCAACACCGTCTTTTCCACTTTCAACGCCTCGAGCGCAGCGCGAAACTCCTTGGTCTTCGGCTCTTTCACGTCGAACGCGTTCACGATCGTCAGCTTGCCGTCGGCAAACTTCGACGCCAGCGCGGAACGCAATGCGCCCAGAAGCTTCTTGCGCGGAAATGCGTAGTCGTAGGAGCGTGGAACCGGGCCATGCACGGTGCCGCCGTGACGCCATAGTGGAGAACGGATCGAACCGATACGCGCGCGCCCCGTTCCTTTCTGCTTCCACAGTTTCCTGCCCGAACCGGAAACCTGCCAGCGGGCCTTGGTCGCGTGCGTGCCGCGATGCTGCCCGGCGCGGTAGTGCTTCACCGCCTCCCAGAGCAGGTCTTCGTTGACCGCACCAAAAATTTCATCGGACAGATCGAAGGTTCCGACCTTTTCGCCGCTCAAATTGTGAATATCAATCGTTGCCATATTCTTCTCGGTACTGAATACTAGGTACTCGGTACTACGCCTTCTTCGCTGCTCGCTTCGCCGCCTTCAACGGATCGACCGTGGCCGAACCCGCAAATCCGCGGCGCTCTCTGGGCGGCTTCTTCGCCTTCGTAATGACGATGTACCCGCCTTGCGGCCCCGGCACACTGCCTTCCACCACCAGCAAATTCTCGTCCTTATCCACGCCCAGCACGCGCAAGTTTCGCTGCGTCACCCGGTCGTGCCCCATGTGCCCCGACATCCGCATTCCCTTGAACACGCGGGAGGGGAAGGCCGACGATCCAATCGAACCGGTGATTTGAAACATCGAACCGTGCGATTTCGGGCCGCCGCCAAAATGATGGCGCTTCACCACGCCCTGAAATCCCTTACCTTTGCTGACGCCGACGATGTCCACAAATTTCTCGCCATCGAAAATATCGACGAGCACGCGGTCGCCGGCTTTCACGGTTCCATCGCCGTCCCCATCGCTCTCGAGGGGCACTTCCCGCATAAACTTCACTGGAGGAAGATTGTTCTTCGCGAGATGGCCTTGCGCCGGCTTGGTCAGCTTCGACTGCTTCACGAACTCCACCAGTCCGATCTGCGCCGCTTCGTAGCCGTCTTTGACCGCGAGCTTATGCTGCGTCACCACGCACGGACCAGCCTGCAGCACCGTGACCGGGCGAACGTCGCCCTTGGAGTCAAACAGTTGCGTCATGCCGACCTTTTTTCCCAGAATGCCAGTTACTTTAATCGCCATCTCGATCTCCATTCCCAGCTTGGCTCACCGATCGTGCCTGGTTGCTATTGGCTGGGGAGCCATGATGCTCATGTGGGAACAGCCGACCTCGGCTGTTCAGCGGGCGTTAGCCCGCTCTACTTATGTTCTTTTCCGAATGCCTTGATCTCCACATCTACGCCCGCGGGTAGATCGAGCTTCATCAGCGCGTCCACCGTCTGCTGCGTGGGTTCCAGAATGTCGAGCAAGCGTTTGTGCGTGCGGATCTCAAACTGCTCCCGCGATTTCTTGTCCACATGCGGCGACCGCAGCACGCAGTATTTGTTTTTCATCGTGGGCAGCGGAATCGGCCCCGCAATCTGTGCTCCGGTGCGCCGAGCGGTTTCCACGATCTCGCCCGTCGACTGATCCAGAATGCGATAGTCGTACGCTTTTAACCGGATTCGAATTCTCTCTTTTCCTATCACTTTTCACTCTCTTTGCCCCTCCCGCTTTCCGCAGAAGGAAAGAACTTGCGGCAGGACGCGAGCCGCGTTTCGTAGCGCGGGCGCCCTCGCCCGCGAGCTTTTATCCATGCTGCACGCAAAGCGGGCGAGGGCGCCCGCTCTACATAAACCTTACTGAATAATCTCCGCAATGGTTCCCGCGCCGACCGTGTGCCCGCCTTCGCGGATCGCAAACCGCAAGCCCTTCTCCATCGCCACCGGCGTGATCAACTCAATCACCAGGCTGACGTTGTCGCCCGGCATCACCATCTCGGTGCCCGCCGGCAACTCCGCCACTCCCGTCACGTCCGTGGTGCGCAGATAAAACTGCGGACGGTATCCCTTGAAGAACGGCGTATGCCGTCCACCTTCTTCTTTGGTCAGAATGTAGACTTCCGCCTTGAACTTGGTGTGCGGCGTGATCGATCCACCCTTGGCCAACACCATGCCGCGCTCGACATCTTCTTTCGCGATGCCGCGCAGCAGAAGTCCTGCATTGTCGCCCGCCATGCCTTCGTCGAGTTGCTTCTTGAACATTTCGACGCCGGTCACCACCGTCTTGCGCGTGTCGCGGAAGCCGACGATTTCTACTTCTTCGCCCACCTTCACCTTGCCGCGCTCGATTCGTCCCGTCACCACCGTGCCGCGACCCTGAATCGAGAAGATGTCTTCAATCGGCATCAGGAAGGGCTTATCCAGTTCGCGCGCCGGCTGCGGCACGGACTTATCCACCGCTTCCATCAACGCGTCAATCTGCTTTTCCCACTTCTCTTCGCCGTTCAGCGCGCCCAGAGCCGATACCCGAATCACCGGCACATCATCGCCGGGAAACTTGTAGCTCTTCAGCAACTCGCGGACTTCGAGTTCCACCAGTTCGAGCAACTCGGGATCGTCTACCGCGTCCACCTTGTTGAGCGCCACCACCAGATACGGCACGCCCACCTGGCGCGCCAGCAGCACGTGCTCGCGCGTCTGCGGCATGGGACCATCCGTCGCCGCCACCACCAGAATGCCGCCATCCATTTGCGCCGCACCGGTGATCATGTTCTTGATGTAGTCGGCGTGGCCCGGGCAATCCACGTGCGCGTAGTGCCGGTTCGCCGTTTCGTACTCCACGTGCGCGGTCGCAATCGTGATTCCGCGCGCCTTCTCTTCCGGAGCGTTGTCGATCGAGTCAAACGACCGGAACGTATTCTTCGGATTATGCTTCGACAATACCTTCGTGATGGCCGCCGTCAACGTGGTCTTGCCATGATCAATGTGACCAATCGTCCCTACGTTGCAGTGCGGCTTGTTACGATCAAATTTCTCTTTCGCCATTTCCTTGCTCCATGTAGCGCCGGACGCCCTCGCCCGCGGACATTCGTTCACGTAGTTTTCTGAATTCACGAACGGCCGGCTAGACGCCGGCGCTGCTTCGTTTACTTCGTCGTCCCCTGCACCTTCGCGATGATTTCCTCCGACACCGATCGCGGAGCCTCCTCATAACGCGCAAAGTGCATCGAGTATTCGGCGCGGCCCTGCGTCGAAGAACGCATGTGGGTCGCGTAACCAAACATCTCAGCCAGCGGCACGATAGCCTTGATCACCTGCGAACCCGCGCGGTGCTCCATGCCTTCGATCCGTCCGCGTCGCGAACTCAAGTCGCCCATGATCACACCGGCGTAATCTTCCGGCGTCACCACTTCCACCTGCATCACCGGCTCCAGCAGCACCGGCGAAGCCTTGCGGGCGGCTTCCTTGAATGCCATGGAACCGGCAATCTTGAACGCCATTTCGTTCGAATCGACGTCGTGATAGCTGCCATCGTAGAGCGTGGCCTTCACATCGACCATGGGATAGCCCGCGAGAATGCCGCCTTCGAGCGCTTCCCGAATACCCTGATCGATCGGCTTGATGAATTCCTTGGGCACCGATCCGCCCGTGATGTCGTTGACAAACTCGTAACCCACACCCGGCGGTTGCGGATCGAGCTTGATCTTGGCGTGGCCATACTGACCCTTGCCGCCCGTCTGGCGAATGTATTTGCCTTCCGCTTCGGAGTGCTTGCGAATGGTCTCGCGGTACGCCACCTGCGGCTTGCCGACATTCGCTTCAACTTTATATTCGCGCATCATGCGGTCGACGATGATTTCCAGGTGCAATTCGCCCATGCCGCTGATGATGGTCTGCCCGCTGTCCGGGTCGGTGTGAACCTTAAACGTAGGATCTTCCTGAGCCAGCCGCCCGAGCGCCATGCCCATTTTTTCCTGATCGGCTTTTGTCTTGGGCTCGACCGCAACCGAGATCACAGGAACCGCGAACGTAATATTTTCCAGCGCGATCGGATGGTCTTCGTCGCAAATCGTGTCACCCGTGCTAACGCCCTTCAGACCAACGGCCGCGCAGATATCGCCAGCAAGAATCTCGCTGATTTCTTCCCGCTTGTTGGCATGCATTTTGAGCAAGCGCCCAATACGCTCGCTACGGCGGCGGCCTGTGTTCAGAACGGAATCGCCAGTCTTGAGCTGGCCTGAATAAACCCGAATAAAGGTCAGCTGACCGACAAACGGGTCCGCCATAATCTTGAACGCCAGCGCCGAGAATGGCTCTTTGTCGTCGGCGTGACGGAAAATCTTTTCCCCGTTGTCGGGATTCAGGCCGTGCGTCTCTGGCACGTCGAGAGGCGACGGCAGATAATCTACGACCGCATCGAGCAGCGGCTGCACGCCCTTATTCTTGAATGCAGTTCCTACCACGACTGGGAACACCTTCAGCGCGATCGTCGACTTGCGCAGCGAAGCGCGCAGTTCGGCAGCGCTGATCTCTTCGCCTTCCAGAAATTTATGCAGGATTTCGTCGTCGTTCTCCGCAATGCTCTCGACCAACTGCGCGTGGAACGCTTCCGCCTTCTTTTTCAGATCGGCGGGAATTTCCTCCGTAATGTATTCCGCCCCCATCGTGTCGTCCTGCCACACGATGGCCTTCATGTTGATCAGATCGATGACGCCCTTGAACTTATCTTCCTGGCCGATGGGGATCTGAATCGCGACCGGCTTCGCACTCAGGCGCTTGCGGATCGTGTCCACCGCATGCTCGAAGTCCGCGCCCATCTTGTCGATCTTGTTGATGAAGCAAATGCGCGGAACGCCGTATTTATCGGCTTGCCGCCAAACCTTCTCCGACTGCGGCTGCACCCCGTGCACCGCGTCAAATACAGCAACTGCGCCGTCTAACACGCGCAGCGAACGTTCCACTTCCGCCGTGAAATCGACGTGGCCCGGTGTGTCAATAATGTTGATGCGAATGTCGCGCCAGGTGCAGGTCGTCGCCGCAGACGTAATCGTGATTCCGCGCTCCTGCTCCTGCTCCATCCAGTCCATGGTCGCAGTGCCTTCATGCACCTCTCCGATGCGGTGCGTCTTTCCCGTATAAAACAGGATGCGCTCCGTCGTAGTGGTTTTCCCGGCATCGATGTGGGCCATGATGCCGATATTTCTGCAGCGATCTAATGGGACTGTTCTGGGCACGACAATGAACTCTTTCTGGGCTCCAACAGCTAGTTAAAATTCGGCGATCGAGTGATCCCGCGATTGGCGATTAAAATCCAAACCCGGGCTTAGCTGTTAAATCACTCAATGCCCCGATCACACAATCACTCAATGCCCTACCACCGGTAGTGCGCGAACGCCTTGTTGGCTTCGGCCATGCGGTGTACGTCTTCCTTCTTCTTGATCGCCGCGCCTTTTCCATTGGCGGCGTCCAGAAGTTCGTTACTCAACTTGTCGACCATACCTCGCTCGGCGCGTCCGCGTGCGTAAGTCAGCAGCCAACGGATTGCCAGCGAAGTGCGCCGGTCCGCATTCACTTCCACCGGAACCTGGTAGTTGGCGCCGCCGACCCGGCGAGTCTTCACTTCGAGCAGTGGCTTTGAGTTCTCCACTGCCTTGGTGAATAGCTTCAAAGCCTCGTCGCCGCCCTTTTCCTGCACCTTGGTAAGCGCTTCGTAGAAAATTCCCTCGGCGGTCGAGCGCTTGCCTTGCCACATCATGGAGTTGATAAACTTCGTCACCAGATTCGAGCCGTAAACGGCATCGGGTGGCACGGTTCGCTTGGATGTATGTCCTTTACGAGGCATTCACTTAACCCTTTTTCGCGCGCTTGGCGCCGTATTTCGATCTTCCTTGCTGACGGCCAGCTACCCCAACCGCATCCAGCGTGCCGCGAATCACGTGGTAACGCACGCCTGGCAGATCCTTCACGCGGCCCCCGCGGATCAGCACAATTGAGTGTTCCTGCAAATTATGGCCAACACCTGGGATATAGGTCGTAACTTCAATCCCGTTGGTCAGGCGCACACGCGCTACCTTGCGCAATGCCGAGTTCGGCTTCTTCGGGGTCTGCGTGTACACGCGCGTGCAAACACCGCGCTTCTGCGGACATCCCTGCAGCGCCGGACTCGCCGTCTTATACCGTGGCCGCTTGCGGCCCTTCGCTACCAATTGATTGAAAGTAGGCACTCTTCGCCGCTCCTTAGCCTCGCACCGCAGTTGCTTTTGCCAGCAAGCAGCGCGCGGCATCATCCGCTTTCCCGGATTTCATTCACAGCATCCAGGCTGGCAGGGTTATTTCGCCCGCCATGCTTCTCGCCGCGCATTCCATGCGGAAAGAATTTTAAATTCCCGTTCAAGATTTGATCTGTCGACGGTGGCACCCGGCCAAAACTTCGGGGGTACTCCGTATCGCCAGCTCTGCCCTGCATATCCTTTCACAGACTTCGTCGCACCTGATTCAGGCACGGCACAAGCCCGAGGGCGAAAGGCAGCGCAGGGACATTTCAGCGAGGAAAGTTTTCCGTCTCACACTCAGACCGAAAACGTGTTTCTCAAAAGCTCGACCACCAGTTCCCGCTAACACTCCGAAAAGGGATGGCCTACAGCAAGCTTGGATGAACTCGCGGAACCTGACTACTATAGCAACTTAGGCAAAACATCGTCAACACGTGTTTTGTCGGTAGTCCAGTTTTTTCTGAAATCCTCCCTGACCATCATCGGAGCGATTCTACAGACACGCATTCCCTCCCTCTCGAATTCTTATTTCGCGAATCATATGTGCAACGACGGGATTGCACATCCGTTGAGCCGACCACCCTGGTGGAATTCAGGTTGGAAAAGATCCCCGGCGGCACCGCTTCTGCTCGCCGAGTCCGGCTTCCACAAAACTCCGAGCGAGCGCCGTCTCGAATCGTTCCGTATTCGTCTCCGTCCAATTATGTTACTTGCTTGAACGGCTCTTGCTTGAACGGCTACTGAAAAAGGATTGGCAACATACATCGGCGCCTCAGTCCCATTGCATCCCACTCCAACAGAGGAGCCCGGAATCATCGTAAGCGCACCACGTGCTTGCTGAATCCGTCGCCAGCCTCTAAACTACAGGTTTTCCGTTGCAATGTTTCTATTGTGGCTCAGTAATTTGCGGAGATGGAAATCGCAACGAGCCCGTATCGCCAATTATCCGATCAATAACTTGCCAAATCTTGAGAGAAGCCGAGGGTGCATGGGAAGGTTGCGTTGCGTTCAGCGGTTTTGGTTAATCATCACCATCGCTATTTTTGCTTTTCTACCGGCCTGCGGTAAAAGCAAGCCTCCCGGCGCTTCCCCCTTCCCTGCAAAAATCTCCCTCAACCCGCCCACCAGCGCGTCGCTGCAGTTCGGAGCCACATTGCTCTTCACTGCCAGCGCACAGAACGCTGCTAACAGCAACATCAACGCAACTTATACTTATGCTTCGAGCAATGCCGGTGTGGTCGATATTTCTCCGTCGGGGTTTGCGTGCGCAGGAAGTTGGAACGCTCCGTACTATAACGTCTGCACACCCGGAGCTGGCGGGACGGCTCAAATCACGGCCTCCGCTCTCGGCGCCACCAGTCCGCCCACGCTCGTGTTCGTCCATCCCCCCATCGACAATATTCAAATCAGCCTGGTTCCTCCCGTGAACTCTCCTCCTCCCGCTTGTCCCACACAAGTTGCGCTTCCGGCAGCCTGCCAGATCACCTTCAATCCTGCGGCCGCGAACTATTGTCTTTCACAAAACCAGGTTCAAACTTTGCAGGCTACAGCATACAGCCAGGGCGTTGACATCACCCCAACCGTCGGTCCATTTACCTGGAACCAAGCGAATACCGGGGTCGTGACTATTACTCCAATCATTACCTCCACCACCACCAATACGGCCACCAACCAGGCCACGGTCGTAGCCAACACTCCAGGGGCCACGCAGGTCATCGCTTCTTCGTCTGGAGTTTCCAGCCAGCCCTACATTGCAGAGACTTGCCCGGTGCAGTGCATCACGCTGGGGCTGGGCGAAAATGGCTCGCAGAACATCGGCCAAACGAGCTTCATCACGAATAAGGGTACGAACGAGACCATCACCGCAACCGCGGTGGACGTTCAGGGCTGCATCGTACCCAAGGCTCCTCTGACCTGGACCTCTTCTGCGCCGGCGGCCGTTGCCACGGGGACGACAACAACCGGAGGCACAACAACTGGAGGCTCAACAAGCGGGTGCGCCGCTGGTGCAGCCTGTACCGTCACCACCTCCCAGCCCGGGGCAGGCGTAGTCACCGCATCGTGTAGTCCTCCCACATGCAACGTTGGCTTTCCGTTGAACGCTCCGGGATTGCCAGCGCTCTATCTTCCGCAGCCGGTTTATTCGGTCGGAGCCATTTCCGGTTTAGTAACTGGCGCGACCAGTGCGACCAATGTACTCGCGACCAGTCAGGATTGTTACAGCAACGCGCAATGCACTGTCGGTCTCTACAACGTGTCCACCACCACGAACCTGGCGGGTAGCGCAACCTCGATGCCTGCGCCACCGAACTCCCTATTATTCGATCCTCCGGGAGACAAGGCTTACGCCGGCAGCCAGTTCGGCGCGTATGTCATTAATGTCGCCAACATCGGTTCATCGACCAATCCCTTTGTCTTGTTGCCTGCATCTGGGACGCCGCTTGGCCAGGTAACCGGTAAGGTGATCGCTGTTTCGCCCAACGGAAATTCCGCCGTCTTTTCCGATACCGTCTCCACTCCAAATCAGGTTTATGTGGTCAACAACTCCGGTACAGCGACAGGATCCGTCCCTCTCAACATCAATAGCGCAACCACCGCTACTTTTTCTCCCGATAGCGCAAAGGCTTTTATCCTTGGCGACGGTGGCAACACGTTGTACGTGTACTCGGCGCTACAAGCCTTGCAGAAGTATCCGTTGACTGCTCCCGCGAACGCTGTCGCTTTCTCCTCGAATGGCGCATTCGCTTTCCTGGCAGGAGGAAATTCCGCGGGAGGCATCGACGTGCTTAACACGTGCAACAACCTGCCAGCCACCGCCGTTGGAGGAGGAACTTTTTCAGTCACCGGCCTTCCCTCTACACCACAATTCTTTAAGATGGTGCCACCGGGCAGCGCTCCAACCGGCAATGCCACCATTCCAACTCTTTATCAGGATGATTTGAACAGCCTCGACGTCTTTGTTGGCGTCGATAGCACGGGCGTCGACGTAATCGCTACAACCAACACGTCTCTCCCGCCTCCGGCAACCACGCTATGTCCGCTTCAGCAAATCGCGCTGGCCGACGAAGCGTTGAGTCGGACGACTGTTGTCCCTCCGACTCATATCGATCTTCAAAAAGGCACATTCCATCCCCTGAACTTTTTTCTCTCGCCTGACGGCAATCAGGTTTACATCATCACCAGCGATCAGGGCGTGCTCGTCTACAACTTCGCCACTCAATCCGTGAACGCAATCCCACTGAGTGGAAACGCCGCTCCCGTAGCCGGCGATATGAGCGTCGACGGCACCTTGCTCTACGTGGCCGGAACCGACGGTATCCTCCACGAATTGGACACGCTTCTATTAAGTGATCAAATGGAAATTTCCTTCGCGGCTCTGCCGAACTCTTCTAACAATTTTTGCTATTACTCGTACCCGTGCACGCTGAACATCGTTGCGGTAAAACCCTGAGGAGGGTTGAGCGGCTAGGGTGATCGGTGACGGGAGACGTGTGGTTGAGAATCGCCACCGGTGCGCTAATCGCAAAATCGCCCGATCGCAAAATCGCAAAATGTCAGGCGGGCTTCTGCAGTTCCTTGGCTACGCTGTCCAGAACGCCATTCACGAACTGCACCGATTCCAGGCTGGAAAATTTTCTCGCGATTTCGAGCGACTCGTTAATCACCACCGCCCGCGGCGTCTCCGGATAGGCCAGAAACTCCGCCACTCCCGCGCGCAACAGATTTCGGTCGACCGCCGCCATGCGCTCCATGCGCCAGTGTTCGGCATGACGCTCGATCAGCTTGTCGATTTCCGTCGCTACGATCGTTGGCCACGCGAAATAAATCGTCGGCAAAACCGCGCACGTCGGCGCTGGTCGAAGCATGTTCCGCCCAGAACGTTTGCCGCACGTGATCCACCGTCTGCTTGCCCATGTCGGCTTGAAACAGCATCTGCAACACCAGTTCGCGCGATTTACGACGAGTACCCATAAGGAAAGTTGGACGTGGTTGGTGGTCAGTTGCCAGTTTACTGCAGGAGAGAAGGACTTACGCGCGTTGCTTCTTGGCACGCTGCGTTTTTTTGTTTTTGTCATTCCGAACACTCACTTTGTCATTCCGAGCGGAGCGAGGAACCTGCTTTTCGCTGACAGCGGAATGCTGAGAGCTGATAGCGCGGCCCAACGACGCCATCTCCACGGCCGCCAGCGCCGCCTCAAATCCCTTATTCCCCATCTTCAATCCGGCGCGGTCGATCGCCTGCTCCAAGTTCTCGCACGTGAGCACGCCAAACGCATGCGGCACGCCCGTCTCCTGCGCCGATTGCCCAATCCCCCGCGTCACTTCATTCACGATGACGTCATAGTGCGCCGTGTCCCCGCGCAGCAGGCACCCGATGCAGATAATCGCGTCGTATTTCTTCGTCTCGGCCAACTTCCGCGCCGCAAGAGGAATTTCGAATGCCCCGGGCACGCGCACCAGATCAATATCGCTCTTCTTCGCGCCCGTGCGGACGAGCCCATCGACGGCGCTCAACAGCAGCCTCTCTGTAATGAACGCGTTAAATCGTGAAACGACAATCGCGAAGCGTTTGCCGGTAGCATTCAGCGCGCCTTCGAGCGCGGGAAGACTCGGTTCGGGTGGAGGCTCCACGACGAAAGGCCGATTATTTTTTTTCTCCGTGACTCCGTGCCTCCGTGGTGGGTTTTAGTTGCGCAGTCCCCGAAAAGCCGGCGCCAGAAATTACTTCCCTTTAAATTGCGCCGCCCGCTTCTCCAGAAACGCCGTGGTCCCTTCCTTCTTATCTTCCGTAGCGCAGGCCACGCCAAACAGCACTGCCTCTAAGTACAATCCCTCGCTCAAGCTCATCTCCATGCCCTTGTTCACGGCCTCCATCGCGTACTGCACAGCCAGTGGCGCGTTCGCGATAATCTTAGCCGCAATCGCTTCAGCTCGCGGAATCAGTTCCGCCGCAACCGTTACTTCATTCACCAGCCCGATGCGATGCGCTTCCTGCGCCGTGATCATTTCGCCCGCCAGCACCATCTGCATGGCAATGCCTTTGCCCACCAGTCGCGGCAGTCGCTGCGTTCCGCCGTAACCCGGAATAATCCCAAGCTTCACTTCGGGCTGCCCCAGCTTAGCGTTCTCGCTGGCCAGCCGCATCGTGCAAGCCATGGCGATCTCGCACCCTCCACCGAGCGTAAATCCATTCAGGCACGCAATCACCGGCTTGCCCAGATTCTCGATCAGGTTCAGAACATTCTGCCCGCGGTGCGTATACTCTTTGCCGCTGACCGCATCGTGCTTCGCCAGCTCTCCGATGTCCGCTCCCGCAATAAACGCCTTCTCGCCCGCCCCGGTAAAAATAACCACGCGAATCGCCGCATCATTCTTGATGTCGTGAAACGCCGCCCGCAACTCTTCCATGGTCGCCATGTTGAGCGCGTTCAGCACCTTGGGCCGGTTCACGGTGACGTAGGCGATCGCGCTCTTCTTTTCCAGAATTATGTTTTCGAAGTTCATAGATGCAATCCGCTCCAGCTCACAAAAACGCTCAGCGAAACAAAGAAGGGATTTTCTTTGTGACTTTGTGGTGAAGATTTATGATCCAAGCATCAGCGCAAATTCGCAGCAGAACTTCACCCAGCTACTTTCCCTTTACCACCGCTGCCACTTCTTCCTTGCTCAAATCGCAACTGATGCAGCGCTGCGTCCAGATCCGGTGTCCAAACACTTTCCCGCACCGCGGACATCTCCACTCGGTCAACCACCAGCCGCCCGCCAGGTACACTCCAATCCAAATCAGCAGAATGGCGAAATCCGCGGGCTCTCCCAGCTTCATCTTCCCAATCGCGAATCCCAGAAAAATAAAACTAAGAAACAGGACGACGACCAGGTTTCGCCGCGCGACGTAGCTACGCCAAGCACGCCGGTACACTTCTATTTCTGACGGGCCGCCCTCGCCGGGAGCCTGATCTGACTTCCTTCGCTTCAACATGCGTTTCGATTCTACAGTTTATTTGCCTTCGGCTTGTTCGGGTCGGAATAATCGTAGAACCCTTTACCACTTTTCTTCCCGTACCAACCCGCCATCACCAGCCGCTTCAACAGCGGAGGCGACGCGAACCGTCGCTCCTTGAACTCGTCGTACATCACGTGCGTAATGTAGTAAGTTGTATCGAGCCCGACAAAATCAAGCAAAGTAAACGGCCCCATAGGATACCCGCAACCCAGCTTCATCGCGTTATCGATATCCTCGATCGAACCCACACCTTCTTCGTAGGCGCGAATCGCATCCAGCAAATACGGCACCAGCAGGCGATTGACGATGAATCCCGTCTTGTCCGACGTCCGCACCGGAACCTTGCCCAGCTTTTTTCCGAACTCGTAAGCGGTTTCGTAAACATCGTCCGCAGTGGCGATGGTGCGCACCACTTCCACCAGCTTCATCAGCGGCACGGGATTAAAAAAGTGCAGTCCGATAAACCGCTCCGGCCGCTTCACCGCCGTCAAAAGCTCGGTCACCGAAATCGAAGAAGTATTCGATGCAAAGATCGCCTCTTTCTTCACGATGCCATCCAGCGACGCGTACATCTTCTTCTTCTCTTCCACGTTCTCGATAATGGCCTCAATCACAATGTCGCAATCGGCCAGGTCGGCTTTATTGGTCGTCCCTTTAAGCCGCGCGCGGATCGCATCTTTCTGCTCAACCGTTATCCCGCCCTTTTCCACCGGCCGCTCAGCAAACTTCGCCAAAGATTTCTCAATCCCCGCAAATCCTTTATCGAGATACTTCTGCTCGACCTCGAGCACGGTCACATCGAATCCAGCCGTAGCGCAAACCTGCGCAATGCCCGATCCCATCAACCCACAACCGAGTACGCCAACCTTCTTAATCTCCATTCAAATATTCCTTTGCACGGATTCAAACCAAATCCAGCACGGAGGCCCGGAGAAAAATTTGTATTTCTCCGTGCCTCCGTGACTCTGTGGTGAAGAATTTAGTTCAAGCTCTCCACAATCATCGCAATCCCCTGCCCCCCGCCAATGCAAGCGGTAGCCAACCCGTATTTCTTCCTTCGCCGCCGCAATTCATAAAGCAGCGTAATCACCAGCCGCGTCCCCGTCGCTCCCAGCGGGTGCCCCAACGCGATCGCTCCGCCGTTCACGTTTACCTTCTCCCGATCCAGGCCGAGTTCTTTCTCCACCGCCAAATACTGCGCCGCGAACGCCTCATTCACTTCAATTAGATCGATGTAGTCCAAAGACAGCCCAGCCTTCTGCAGCGCCACCTTCGTAGCGGGCACCGGACCGCGCCCCATCAGCTTCGGTTCCACGCCCGCAATACCCCAGCTCACAATTCTTCCCAACGGCTGAATGCTTCGCTTCCGCGCTTCTTCCAGCGACATCAACACCACCGCTGCGCCGCCATCCACAATCCCGCTCGCGTTTCCCGCAGTCACCGTCCCATTTTTTCCAAACGCCGCCTTCAACTTCCCCAAGCCTTCCATCGTGGTCTGCGGACGCCGGTGATCATCTTCTGTCAGCGATTCTCCCGTCGCCTCGCCCTTATGATTGCGCAGCGGCACCGGAACCAGTTCTTCCTGAATGCGTCCTTCTTTATAGGCCGCATCCGCCTTTTGCTGCGAGCGCAGCGCGAACTCATCCTGCGCCTGCCGGGCAATTCCCTGCTGCTCCCCGTACAACTCCGCCGTGTTCGCCATGTACAGCCCGCAATAGCTATCGAGCAGGGCCACCATCAGCGAATCTTCCAGCTTCCCGCCCGGGGACAAAGTAAATCCGTCGCGCCCGCGAATCGTAAACGGAGCCTGCGACATGGCTTCCATCCCGCCCGCCAGCACAATCTTCGCCTCGTCCAACTGAATCATTTGCGCCGCATTCACAATCGACTGCATGCCCGAGCCGCACAGCCGGTTCACCGTCAGCGCTGGAGTCTCAATCGGCAGTCCCGCCCGCAAACCCACGTGCCGCGCCCCATACAGAGCATCGCCCGAAGTCTGCTGCGCGTTCCCAAACACCGCATGATCAAATTCCTTGGCATCGATCCCCGACCGCTCGATGGCGCCTTTCGCCGCAACCGCGCCCAATTCCTGCGCGGTAAAGTCCTTCAACTTGCCGCAATAGCGGCCAAAAGGCGTGCGCGCCCCGCTAACAATGGCGATATCCCCAGGTTTCAACATGATTTCCTTACAGAACCCCGCCTAAGGCGGATCAAAATGGATTAGCAAACTCGTTAGTGTAGCAGCGGGTTAAGAGATTTGACCACCGTAGCGTTGCATTCTGATCAGCGGCGAGTAGAGTATGCCTATGATTGCCTTAGAGATTCACCTCAACGGCCAGAAACTGTGCCGCGCTGGCATTGGCGATACAGGTGTCTTATCGGCGATTGTAACCTTCGCTACAAGAGTGGCGTCCGCCGGCAAGATAGATCAGAACTTATTTATCGACGTCGCCGGTCTGATCACCCCTGAACGTAAGCATGTCTCATGGATAAACCAGAAACCCCTGGGAGTAGGCGATAAGATTCAGGTCGCCATCGTCGATTTGGATTCCGTTGACGAATACCAAAATCGAAACGCTGCCAATGACCATGGATTGCGTCAGGCTAAGGAAGACCAAGTTCGTAGGTCAGCAAAAGAACTAGGGTGGAAAATTGAAGAACCCGCGAAGTCAACCGGCGAGGCTTGCTAAAAGCCTGGTGGTTGCTCCTATATCTGTTCCCAGCGAACTACGCCACAGCTCCCGTGGACAGCGCCGCCCCCAAGGCCACAACCTTCCCTGGTCCCTGCACTAGCGAGGTCGCCAGCGCATGTTCCGCGCGGTTAATCACTTCCGTCACAATGTCGATCGGGTCATAATTTTCTCGCACAACAGCTTCCGCCAAGCCTGCGGAAAATTCCAAGGATTGTCCTTTCCCGGTAGTATCTTTGCTCGGCAGCCGAACCCCCGCAATCACTTTTCGCAGCTTTTCAACTGCCAGCAGCGCCTCTTTTTCCGCCGTATCCCCCAGAATCAGCGCAATCGTGGTCGTGTCATAGCGGAACGCCAGATCGTTGGTTCGAATATTGGTCGCGAACTGTTGTCCAATCCGTTCCATTACCGCGTCAATGGCTGTATCCCCATACTCCTTCAAAAGCGCAGCGCTTCTCCCGAACTGCAGCAACAGCACCGAAAGCGACGATGAGTTCTGCACCGCGCGTTTCGTCTCCGCCAGCAGGAGATCGAGATAAGATCCCCGTTTCAACAGCCCTGATTTTTCATCGGTGACTGACAGGTTTTTCACCAGCCGTCGCAGCCCCGCATTATTGAGTGCGATCACCATCTGGTCAGCCAGCGTCTTCAGCACCACCGCGTCGGTCTGCGGCCAGGTGCGCAGCTTGTTGTGCAACAGCGCCAGCACTCCCACCGGGTCGTCGCCGTTGCTCAACGGGAATGCCATCACTGCCATCGTTCCGAGTTCTGCAATCGAGGCACTTACCTTGTGCAGTTCCGTCGCCTTCTGCGCGTCCGCAATAATTATGGGCTCGCTCGTCGACGAAGCCAGAGCCAGATCTTGCAAGGCGCACATCACTTCTTTCAGGGCGGCGGAACTCCCAGCCTTCACGCCCTTGCCGCAGAACTCTTGAATGGCCGAGGGCGGCGAACCCGGCGTTCGCATGGCCGCGACGCAGCGCGACACTTCCCAGTGTCCACCAATTTCGTTTACGGCGGTCGTCAGCACTGCAATCGCGGTCGACTGGTGATAGAGCTTGCGGGTAATCTCCGCCACCCGGGTTACGTTCCGCATCTCAGCCATCGGATCGGCGGCAAGCGCCGCAACCGGTGCCACCGGCGGCGGTGTTACTGGCACAGGCACCGCAACGGGCGCTGCCAGGATCGGCGCGGAACCCGCATAGCTCGGTGTCACGCCTGCCGAAAGATACAGCCGCTGCAAGTCTTCGTTGCGTTCTTCTTCTCGGGGAAACAGCTCTTGAATTCTTTGCAGCCGCTCCACCGCCTTGTTGCGCATTCCGTATTGCACCAGGATTTCCGCCTGCAGCATCAGGTCCTGCAGTGTCGATGCGCCCAGTGTCGCCTCGTGCTCGTGCGCTGCCTCCGCTGGTGTCTTACTTACCGGCGTGAAGCGCGAGGCAATCGCATCAAACTTCTTGCTGTCGATTTTTCCCTTCAACATCTCCAGCCGCTTCGTATGGCCCGATTCGTAAGGATCCACCTCTGCCGCCCGGTCCAGACATTCGGCAGCTTTGGCGAAATCTGCCGTTCCGCAGTAGACATCGAAGAGCTTGAGCAGAGTCTGACAATAATCTCCTTCGCGGTTTGAGGCGTTAAATAGCTCGCTCAGAAACTCGAGCATCTCCGGCGAGGTGCGCCGCGTCGACGCCACTTCCTGCATCACCGCAACAAATTGCCGCCGCTCGCCGCGCTTCGCCTGAAACTGGCCCAGTTTCCGCGCCAGCGAGACCGCAGCTTCGTCCTGCTCGGCGTCCAGCAGCTGGCCGATCAGCGCCGTCACCTGCGACATTCGGTTGGGACTCTGCTCGAACAGTTGCCACACCAGCGGCTCCGCGTCGGCATAGCGCCCCGCTGCCAGCAGAGCCTCCGCATAAATTTCACGCAAGCTAGGAGATGTGCTGCCGGCGTTCACTTGCGGCTCAAGAATGAAAATCGCCGCGCCAATCTGCCCTTGTCCCAGCAGGCTCTTGCCATAGGCCAGCGCGATTTCCTCGTCCGAAGAGTCTTCCTGATAGGCACGCTCGTACCACTGAGCGGGGTCGCCTCCGGCTTCCGACGTCAGTTGGGCCACTTGTTTGAACGCGGCCGCTGCCGCTTGGCTTTCTCCCGCTTCCGAAGACAACTCCGCAACACGCAGGAAGTTTGCCGTCAGTGGCTCCAGCGCAACGATCCGAGCTAACACTTGCAGTGCGTCTTTCTTGTTCTCCGCCTTGGCCAAGTCGCTCAAGGCCGATTCATAAGCGCCGACCGCCAGTTTCTTGTTCGATCCTTCCAGCAACTGGCCGAAGCGAAATTTCTGCTCCCATGTTGGATTGCCATGCCTCGCCAGTTTCTTATAGGTCAGGCTGGCCCGCGTGGCATCGCCGCTGTTTACCTGCCGCTCAAATAGTTCACCCAGCAGTCGTACCGCATCCCGCGCCCGATTTTGAGACAGACACAGATCTGCCGAGAGTTCCCGCACCTTGTCATTTTCCGGATCGTCCCGCAGAACCACCAGATATTCTTCCAGCGCATCCGGGGCCTTCCCCTTTTGCAGAAGCTTCTCCGCGCGTTCTACACGCCGCATGATTTCGGCTCGGTCCGGGCGTGTTGTGGTCTCAGCCATGGGTCAGTTTGTGGGCGGACTACTGCTGTCTCGATTCTAGGAGCCACCCCACGTGCCAGCAATCCGCAAGGGTACGCCGGCGATTACGAAAGTTACTTCATTCGCGAAAGTCGCGGCTCTTGCAGAACCCGCGTTCTCAGCCAGCGCTACGGATTGGGAGAATTCATGGTGATTTGTTATCGTGTGCCCCATGCCTTTGATCCCCACCCAGGCGGAAGTCATTCAGCAGAAAATTCATGAAGAAGGCCTTCACCATCAGCTGACCGCCGGTCAAATGGCAATGGTTGCTGTCGGTGGCTCCATCGGCACCGGACTTCTCCTTGGCTCCGCGGCAGCGCTGGAAATCGCAGGACCCAGCGTCATCCTGAGTTACTTCATCGCGGCCTTCATCGCATACACCGTAGCCATGGCGCTCGGCGAACTTGCCAGCGTGCATCCCGCTGCCGGATCCTTCGGCGTCTATGGCGAGCTCTATCTCAATCAATATCTCGGTTTTCTTTGCCGCGCCGCTTACTGGGCTTCAATCGCGTTCTCCATCGGAGCGGAACTGGTCGCCTCCGCCACCTACATGACGTACTGGCTTCCGGCCGTGCCAGGGGAAGTTTGGGTAATGATCTTCTCGGCGCTGTTGCTCTTGGTGAATCTGCGCAGCGTGAGTTCCTTCGGGCGTTTCGAGTTCTGGTTCTCCATGATCAAACTCGCCACCATCGTGGCATTCATTCTCGCCGGGGCTGCGCTCCTGCTCTCTCGCCACGTGACCCCGCAATACACTGTGCACGGCGGATTCTTTCCCTCCGGCCCGATCGCCCCGCTGCTCGCCGTATTCCTCGCCATTTACGCCTTCGGTGGCGTCGAGATCCTGGCCGTCACCACGGGCGAATCCCGCTCTGCTAAAGACATTCCCCGCGCCGCTCGCCTTACTTTTTTCCTGCTCGCTGGTCTTTACCTCGGCGCGATCGTGGTTCTCGTCGGCGTCATGCCCTGGAACCGCGCAGGTGTTACCGAAAGCCCGTTTGTGAGCGTGCTACGCCTGGCTCGGGTTCCAGCCGCAGCATACTTCATGAATTTTGTCGTCCTCACCGCCGCGCTTTCCGGAGCCAACGCCAAACTCTATGTCGCCTCGCGTCTGTTGTTTTCCATGGGCCGCACCGGGTGGGCTCCGGCAAGTCTCGGCAAATTAAACGCTTCCGGGTCGCCGCGCCTTGCCTTGCTGGTTTCTTCGTATGGGATCGTCACTGCTCTCGTTATTGAAAACTGGGCGCCAAAACAAGCCTTTCTTTACATCATGGGCGCCGCATTCTCCGGCCTGATTCTATCCTGGGTCGTATCGTTGGCCGCTCACGTCAGCTTCCGTTCGCGCCTCACTCGCGAGCAAATTGCCGCCCTGCCCATGCGTTCTCCGTTGGGAATTTGGGGATCGATACTGGGCTTTATCCTGGTTTCCATCGCCGTTCTGCACACGCTATTCTCAACGCGCGTAAATGCAATCGGAGGACTTGCGTTTCTCGCCGCACTCACACTCGCCTTCCTTCTGTTGAAACAGCGCCAGGCCTAGCGACGCCTTGCTCGTGTAGAGACAACCGCCTTTCGTCGTCCGAACGAGCATGTGAGTCTGAATAATCTCCGGCCTCCAGATTGCGTAAAAATTTTAAGTAGAGTGGGGTTTTGGAGCCTCTAGCAGTGTGGAACTCTGCCTGTGCAGAACTCTTACTGCCTCAGGATTTTCGGCTGCCTCAGGATTTTGGGTGGCGCAGCGCTTTGAGCGCTGCGATAAGCGCTCCCCCACAACTGGGGCTTTAGCCCCCCGGAGGTTTGTGGACGAAAACACCATTACTAACGTAAGCCCAGTCAAACATTTTCGCTGCCGCGTGAGCACCGGCTCCGCTAGCCTCATAAGGAGTGCGTCTCTACTCGCACCCGATGGCTCACCCATTGAATTCTTCTACGCTCTTATTTCATTCATCGGAATCCTTCCGTCCGATTGCCTGGTGCGCGATCGGGGCTTGCGCCGGACTGTACCTTTTCTTCAATGGTTTTCGTCTCCTGCAGCGCCGCCGCCTGATTCTTGATACGCCCGCGTCCAAGATCCGCAGCGCATCCATGGGCATGGTCGAACTCAGTGGCCTCGCCGTGGGACCCTACACGCTGGTTGCGCCCGTCACCGCTAAAACTTGTTACTACTACCGCACCCTTATTTGGGAATTGAAACAATGCGGCAGAAGCAAGCAGTGGGTTAAAGTGGCGGGCGAATGCATGCACGTTCCTTTTTTTCTTGACGACAATACCGGAAAAATCATGGTCGACCCGCGCGGCGCAGAACTCGACCTTCACCTCGATTTCCACCAGGAATTCTGCGATTCGTTCTTCACGTTCAAAGAAGAAGTTCCACCGAATGTAGGAATGGTGCTCTCACGCCATGGCATCCAGACCACCAACAAAATAAAAGTTGAGGAATTCTGTATCAAGCCGAAGAACGCTCTATTCGTAATCGGAACGCTCGGTGAAAATTCCGGCCTCGAGCTCACTCCGCAGCCCATTCCAGAGGAGGACGCGTTATCTCTCGGCACATGGAACGCATCCTTCTCCCTGGGCAACACCGCCATCGGGCGCACCGCGATGTCGCTCGCGGCGGAAGGCGTCCGCGATCTCTCCCTTGCCGGCGGGCTCCAACACGATCCCGCTTTCGACCCGATTTACGACCAGGCAACGGCTGCGGCATCGGCCCGAGTAGTCCGCCTTTCCACGGATCCCCGTCCCATCAAGGCGGGCGACATGACTCAGCAGCAAAAAGTCGCTGCCGCTCTCGTGAAAGCTGGCATTTCAAATCCAGCCGCCTGGTCCGCAGCCGGAGTGACGGCCTCCGGTTCGCAAGCCAGCACCGGTCAGCCATCCAATCCGAGTCTTTCTGATTCCGTCGATGGCTTCGACCCCCATCCTCCAGTCGCACTGATGAAAGGAAAAAATAATCCGACTTTCCTGATCTCATGGCGCAGCCAGCGCGAGATCGCCAGCTCGCTCGGATGGAAATGCACTCTGATGATCTGGGGTGGTGCCGCTCTGTTCCTTCTCTGTCTCTACGGCCTCATCACGCTCACTCGCCTGATCTAGACCCGCTTTGATCTCCCACCACTTCCGATCTCAACCCCTCTAGTACAATGCTCGCGTGAGTAATGCCGTTCGCATCGGAATCCTCGGCGACTTTAATCCTGAATTTCGCTCCCATCACGCCACCACGAATTCCTTGCAACATGCCGCGCACCAGCTGAATCAGGAAGTCAGCTCTGAATGGATCCCCACCCCGTCACTCATCGCTCCCGGCGCCGAAAAAATCCTCGAAAGCTTCGACGGACTCTGGGCTTCTCCCGGCAGCCCCTATAAAAGTTTTCCCGGCATGATCAAGGGGATTGAGTTCGCCCGCCGCCGCGATTGGCCTTTTCTCGGCACCTGCGGAGGCTTTCAGTACGCGCTTATCGAATTTGCTCGCAACGTTCTTGGCATCGCTGACGCTGACACCGCCGAGAATAATTCCGGATCAAAGAACATCGTGATCTATCCCGTTGCCTGCGCCGTGCCTGATGGCCACGGAGCTGCGCCCAAACTCTCCGGCGTGATTCCGGAGATTCGCCTGCGCCCCGGTTCCTATCTGCAATCCTTCTACGGCAAAGACAAAGAAACCGTCAGCGAGGAATTCTTCTGCAATTTTGAAGTCAATCCGGATTTCGAATGGGCCACCATGGAAGCGGGCTTTCCCATTGTCGCTCGCGGGAGTCAAGGAGAGATTCGCGCGATCGAGTCCCCCACGCACCGCTTCTTTATCGCCACTCTTTTTCAGCCCCAGCTGTCATCAACCGAAAAAAATCCTCACCCCGTGATCCTGGCCTTCGTGCAGGCCGCCGCCGATTGGGGTAAAAAGAAGCTCGATGACAGCGTTCTGGAATAGCGGCCCCAGGCAGTAACGTTACCGAAAATAATCTTCCGGAAACCGCGATTAAAGTCATTCAAGCGGCCAGCCGATCTACGCTTTCATGGTTAGTTCAATCAGCAACGCTAAAGTCAGCCAAGTGAACGAGTCCGTCCAGTCGGCCGCGACACCCCAAACTCAAGCTCGGCAGAGCACGCCGCTTCCCCAAGACACCGTGAGTCTGAAGAGCGCGGGCGATGTAGATCGCGACGGTGACAATCACTAAGCCCTCAAACCGCAGCAAGAATGCCTTGCAATAACAGAATGGAGGACCGAGTCTATCGCTCGTCCTCCATTCTTGTTCTGCAATCGATTCTTGGATGGCTGCTTGAAGGCTTCGATTACGTCGCTTTCGCAAACCGCAGCGACGCCGAATTCATGCAGTAGCGCAGCCCGGTCGGCTTCGGACCATCGTCGAAAACGTGTCCCAGGTGTGCATCACACTCGGTACAGGAAACCGCCGTGCGCTGCATGCCAATACTGCTATCAGAAATCTCGCGCACATTTTCCCTCGCGATCGGTTCCCAGAAACTCGGCCAGCCTGTTCCCGAATCGAACTTCGTCGAAGAGCTGAATAGAGCATTGTCACAGCAGATGCAGCGAAAAATTCCCGCATCGTGAACGTTTAACAATTTCCCGCTGAATGCCAGTTCGGTATCCGCATGTCGCGTAATCTCGAATACTCCCGGCGGCAATTGCTTCGCCCATTCTTGTTCCGACTTCACCACTCGCGCAACCTTCACCTTCGCCAGCCGCTTGCCGGCATCGGAAAATTGCACGATCGTCACTTCCGCCGGTTCTGTCTTGGCCGCTTCCGCTACTAAGTGCGGACGGCGCAACGAAAACAACGCCGCGCCTCCCAGCGCCGCTCCCACACCCGACAGGAATAATCTCCGTCCCAGGTTCACTTCGCCCTTGCTATCAGATTCGAACATATGTCCTCCACCTCTTAGCCGCAGGGTTGCGCCTGCACATTTATTTCCCGGTATACAAATCCGGAAACTCCCGCCGCAGATTCGACACCTTCGGAGCATCGTTATAAACGATGTAAGGATTGTTCGGATGCAGCGTTGCGTAATTCTGGTGATAATTCTCCGCCTTATAAAATGCCTTCAGGGGCACCACTTGCGTTGCGATGGGTTTCGAAAAGATCTTCGCCGAATTCAACTGCGCAATGTAAGCCTCGGCAATATGCTTTTGCTCATCATTGCCGTAAAAAATCACCGACCGGTATTGCGTTCCGTCATCCGGACCTTGCCGGTTCACTTCCGTCGGATCGAGCGCCACCGAGAAAAATACGCGTAGCAACTCTCCATAAGTCACTTGCGAAGGATCGTAAACAATCTGCACGCTCTCCGCATGCCCGGTCTCACCGCTGCTCACCGCTTCGTAATCTGGATTCTTCACCGTCCCCCCGGAATACCCCGAGGTGGCGCTCACCACGCCCTTCACATGCTGAAATACCGCTTGGATTCCCCAGAAACATCCGCCCGCCACTACCGCGGTCTCTTTGCCCGGCGCTGTGGCCTTCGCCTCATTCGCCGCCGGAGCTGGCACGGCCGCACTTGCACCATTCGCCTGGCACGCCACTGCTCCCGCCAGCACCGTCAACACCATTGCAAACACGCGCAATGAAGATCTGGACATAACCCCTCCCGGGCGTCGCCGCCGCTTATCTGCCTATTAGAGTTACGAGTTTCGAGGAAGTTTCGGATGTCTTTCCGCATAGAATCTCACACACCGATCCGCCTGCAAAGCCAGCATTTACACCTTTTGCCCGGAGATGGAATCATGCGCCATGCGACCATCGCACTCGCCAGGGCGAGCGTCGCACAAACCATCATGATTACCCTGAATCCAAAGACGAACGCCTTGGCGATGGCAGCTTGCAGCGCCGCTGAAGTCTTCGAATCCAGGTTATCCGGAACCTTGAGGGCTCCAAGCCTTGCCAGGTTTGATCGAATCTGCTGAGCCGCGCCCGCCGGCAGGTTCAGGATGACCATCGAGTGTTCCAACCTGGTGGCGAACGCCTTCAGCATCACCGACTCCCGAGAATTGCGATCGCAAGAACACCGGCCACGCGAGCGACCGCATTGTTGATACCAGAGGCCGTGCCGGCCCGATCCCTTTCGACTGAATTCATCACCACCGTGGTCAACGGCGCAACGCTCACCGCCATCCCCAGGCCCAGCACCACGAAGGCCGGAAAAAACGTAGTCCAATATTTGGCGTTGACCGACGGCAAGGCAAATAAAACGAATCCCGCAGCCGCAATCACCGGACCAACCACCAGAGGCACTTCCGCTCCGTAGCGCGCCACCAGTCCGCCCGACCAGCGCGAGAGAGAAAACATCAGAAAAATTGCCGGTAATGCTGCTGCCCCGGTCGTGGTCGCGGAATACCCTTGGATTTGGATCAGGTTCAGCGGAAACACAAAAAAGAAAGTTCCAATCGCCGCATACAGCAAGAGAGTTAATAAATTGGCGCCGCTGAAGCTTCGGGACTCGAATAGCGTCAGCGGCACAATCGGCGAGGCTGCCCGCTTTTCGACGAACACGAACAAAACGAGCGAGCCAAAGCCAACCACCAGGCTTCCAATCACCAGCGGATTGGCCCAACCCCTGGTGGAAGATTCGATAAATCCCAACACCAGTCCCACCAGTGAGGCCGTCGCCACCAGCACCCCGAGCCAATCAATTTTTCGCGCCGCGGGATTGCGGGATTCCGGAACATGCAGCAGCGAAATCACAATCACCGCGGCGGCCATCGGCACGTTAATGAAAAAAGCCCAGCGCCACGAAGCGTGCTCAATCAGCCATCCGCCGAGAACTGGCCCTCCAGCCGTCGTAATGGCCGTGAAGCCCGACCACGTACCGATCGCCTGCCCCCGCGACTTTTCATCGAAGGACGCGCTGATGATCGCCAGGCTGCTCGGAACCATCGCCGCTGCTCCAATTCCCTGCAGACAACGGAACATGACCAGCCAGAAAATATTTGCGGAAAGACCGCAACCGATTGAAGCCGCCGCGAACAATCCCGTCCCCAGCACGAACATCAAACGCCGGCCCACGGAGTCGCCCAGCGCACCGCCGGCCAGGATCAACGCGGAGAGGCACAGCCCATACGACTCCACCACCCATTGCACGTCTACGACCGTGGCATTCAAGCTCGATTGCAGCGCGGGCAGCGCAACATTCACCACCGTTCCGTCGATGAATGCCATGCTCGAGCCCAGGATCGTAGCCGCCAGCACCCAGGACCGCGATCGCTCGCTATATACACCGCCCTCATCCCCAGAGCGGATCGATGCTTCATCACATGGCTGCTTCACTTCGATCTCGATCCTCGTCCGTCATGCGCGGATTACACGATCAACTTTGGAACGCTATCTATCATGATCCCACAAGCGCCCTCTGACCTCGGTTTGATGCTAACTACCGGAATAGAATGCTTGATTCTGCTTGACATTCGCTTTATATTCGCCAACAATGGCGGCATGGCCATCACACGCAGGCAACGCGAAGTGTATGACTTTATCTCCCGCTTCGTTGCGGAACATGGATATTCTCCCTCCTTCGAAGAGATCGGCACCGGGCTCGAGCTTACGTCGCTCGCAACCGTACACAAACACATCACCAATCTCGAGAAAAAGGGCTTGCTCACGCGCGACTACAACCGCAGCCGCTCCATCGATCTGCTTCCTCCCAAAGGACGCCTGAAACAAGCCATGAGCGTCAATACCGGCCTGGTGCTGCCCTTGCTCGGCCGCATTGCCGCCGGCCAGCCCATTGAAGCGATGCAGACCAACGAGACGATCTCCCTCGCCGACTTCGTTCGCTCCAAAGAAGTGTTCGTGCTCGAAGTCCGCGGCGATTCCATGCAGGACGAAGCCATCCTCGACGGCGACTATGTTCTCGTCGAGAAGCTCAAGACGGCGCACAACGGTGACATCGTCGTAGCCTTGGTTGACTCCAGCGACGCGACTTTGAAGCGCTTCTATCGCGAAGGCGACAATATCCGTCTGCAACCCTCGAACGCGAACATGAAGCCCATTATCGTGCCCGCCGCCTCAGTAGAAGTACAGGGACGTGTGATTGGAGTTCTGCGGAAGTATTAGCAGGTTGCCGGTTCCGGGTCCCCGTCAGTGGAGATGGAAATCAATTTCGGCAGTGAGTTCGACGGCGACTGGTTTGCCGTCTTTTGTGGCAGGACTGAACTTCCATCCCTGTATTCTCTCCACAGCGCGCCGATCAAGCCCACAGCCCAAAGGGGATAGGATTCGGACGTTGCTGACGTCGCCCGCGGCGCCCACCAAAAAAAGGAGAGTGACTACGCCCTGGTATCCCGCGCGCCGCGCCTCGGGGCCGAAGTCTGGGTCTGGGGTTTTTAGGGGCTTGGGCCGAGTGACGCCTTGGCCGATGTGAAAAACTTCTTGCGCCGATTCGGGGATAGGCGCTTCCAGCTTCGGCGCATGCTCCTGGGAGTACGCCACGCCGGGAACGGCAAGAAATGCTTGCGAAAAGTGGCAGTTCTGATACTTTTGCGAATCCTTGCCACTCAGCGCTGCGAGCACACATGGCTGCCAGTAAGTGGGCACCAGCTCAGCAAATCGATCCTGCGAAGTGAGAAATACTTTGGCGAGCGCGCTTTTCGCGTCATCAGCGGTGGCTTGGCCGGGGCTGAAATCGATCTCGATTCGCAGCCGCCTTGCCGTTTCGTCGTCAGCGCTTTTCTGATCTCTCGCTCCTTGCACATCAGAAAAACCCGCAGCCAACCAACCCAAATGCAAACGCCTGGCGTAGACCGTCAAGCGCGAGTTGGAAACCTTCAAATCTTCAACTTGCACTAGCCCGTCAACAGTCCAATCCCCCGAGACGGCGGTTTTTATAACCTGGCCGGATGCGTCGTAGCGTAGCGCATCGCCGCGGTAGAAATTACGGAGGAGCAGAAACTTTCCCCCGTATTCATCGCGTAAACGACGCTCCACTTCGTTTGCGGAATATAGGTTAATCGGAAGGAGAGCAAAGGCAATTATCAGAGAAGCAGAAACAGGTCGCGAGCTTCGCATCTTCGCTGGCACGGGCGGAATTGTATCTCACGCGGTGACAAACAAAAACGCCCGGGACTGTTCCCGGGCGTTCGAGCTTCCGCAGAGTGCTCTACCCAATGTGTCTATCGATTGCTTGCGCCAGCGCATCCTTCGGCCGGTAGCCGACCAGTTGCTCGACCACCTGTCCGCCCTTGAAGATCAATAGGGTCGGAATGCCGGTCACTTTGTAGCGCATCGGGGTCGAGCTGTTCGCGTCGACATCCATCTTGCCTACCTTCAGTTTGCCCTGGTAGTCCTTGGCCAACTCGTCCACGATCGGAGCTAGAGCGCGGCACGGGCCGCACCACGTTGCCCAAAAATCCACCAGCACCGGCGTATCTGACTTCAAAACATCCTGATCGAAGTTTGCATCGGTTACTTCGACAATTCCATTTCCTGCCATATTCATTTCTCCTCGTTGTAACGTCGCGCTGTCCGCGGTACGCTCCATCTCTCGAAACAACGAGCGGTCATAACCGGACCCGGCGATCTGTCCCAAATAAATGCTGCCCGTTAAGGGCAGCTCTATTATCGCACCATAGGTTGGATGCCCGATCCCTGGCGAAAGTCGCAAGAGGGATTTCACCAGGCAAGAACGATTTCTTCAGAAACCATTCGGTCGAAAATCATAGGCTCATGGTTGACGCTTTTCCGCCGGGTGCAGCGATTTTAGATAGCTCACCAGTTGCCAGCGTTGCGGTTCGGGCAGCTTCGACCAAACCGGCATCCCGCGGCGAACCACCCCGTTAGTGAGAATCCAAAACAGCGTTCCCGGCGTAGCTTGCTGCACCGGGTCGGCCCGCAGGCTCGGACCCTTACGGCTGCCTTCCCCCATTTCGCCGTGGCACTCGGCACAGTGCTGGTCAAACAAGTTCGCCCCTGCCGCCACGGCGTCGGGATCCTCCGCCAGAGGGTTCCGCCGTGCCACCGCTTTCTTCGGAGCCTTTGTCAGCTCTCCATACACGTTGGCATCGTTCTTCCATGCCGGTTCAGTGCTTGCCTTCTGCCCGCAGAGTAAGGGAATCGACAGCGCGCCAATTGCAGCCGCCAGCAGAAGCCCCCAAAGGAACTTCATCCCGATCGTCATGGCTCCCGGCTCCTGAACAGGCGGGCCACCATTTCCCCGAAGCCGGAGAATTCCCGCGAAACGCCCCAGCGCAGCAGGAAGCGGTGGCTGTTGTCGTTTAACCCGAAACCAGGAGACAGTCGTAGTGTCCAGTCCGAAGGCAGATTCCACGCCACCACCGGCGCCACGTAGTGCGATGTGTCGTGCAAGCCAAAACTATAACGATCACCCAGCCCCCCGTACATCTCAATCCCAGCGATGAAATTCTCACGGCAGAGGCTGCAGCGGTGCGCCGAGGCCTTCAGCCCCAGTGGCCGGCTTGCGCCAACCGCGTACCCGAACTCCCACGGGTTTCCGCCAGTCAGGTTCTTCGTCGCAATCGTATTTTCTGCCACATTCCAGCCATTAAACGTTTTTGAGAGCAGAAGTTTCGATTCCAGTTCGTGATCGTGCTCCTTGCGCGCAATCGCATTGGGCACAGCGTAATCCGACTCCACATCGTGGCCTTCCACTTCTTTCAGTATCTTGTCGGCGCCGCTGGTCTGCTCGTACTCGATGTAGAGGACAGGATTGACCCAGTGCTCCCGTTGCAGTAAACGAAAACGGTTCTCCAGTCGAAATCCTGTGAAGATGGTGCTGTCATTGAATGTGGTCTGCCCGTCGAAATAAATTTCCGTCGTCCACCAAGCCGTAGCGCCGTATTCAAATTCGGTCCAGAACGCATGAAAGTCGTTTCCCTCACGCTGCGTGCCGAAGGTTGAAAAATACTCGACTTCCAGGCTGCCCGGTTCCTCCAGATAGTGATCATAGGTGACGATGTAAGGGCTCTCCTGCGCCTTCGCAAAAGATCCGGATCCGGCAAGCCCAGCCAGAATGAAATTGCATGCCATGGCGAGCCAAAAAGATCTGCTTCGCCTTTTCCTCTTCAACATTCGCAAGAAAATCGCCTTTCGTAGTTGCAACCCGGTCGCATCTGGAAGTATCCTTGAGATGATGCGCGAGGCAGGCTGGCATTGTCCAGTTTTGCCCAAAGATTCCGTCGCACCGCGATTGCGACCAGTTGCGACACGTGAGGCCTATTCCATGCCTTTGCCCCAGACCGAAATGCCGGGACGTTTGCAAGCCCACTTCGAAGATCGCGGAATCCGCATGACGCAACAGCGGCGTGCCATTCTCAAAGTCATGGAAACTGCCAGCAAACATCTGGATGCGTCGCAACTCCTGCGCAAAGCGAAGAAGCTCGACCCCAGCGTCGACCGCAGCACCGTCTACCGCACCCTGCAATTGCTCAAGCGCCAGGGACTGGTGGACGAGCTCGACCTGATGCACATCAACGGCGAGGGCCACTATTACGAGCGCAAACTCAACCGCGATCACATCCACATGGCTTGCATGCGTTGCGGCAAGATCATGGAATTTGTCAGCGACATCTTCGAAAACCTGAAGGCCCAGGTAGAGAAAGATTGCCGCTTTCGCATCGTCGTGTCCCGGTTGGAAATGGGGGGCTACTGCGCGGCGTGCCGTGGTTCCGACAAGTTTTGAGTGCGCCCCTGCAATTCCGCTTCTTGACCGCTGAGGACGCTCGCGCCTATTGGGATATTCGGCTCGAAGCGCTCGAGTCCGAGCCCCACGCGTTCGGCTCCTCTCCGGAGGAACACCGTGCCTTGAGCTTCGCCGACGTCGCGGCGCGAATCGCATTCGATCCTCCGAGCAAGTTCACGGTCGGGGCGTTTCTTGACGGGTGCCTGGTCGGAACGGCTGGCTTTTATCGCGACCGAAATCTCAAGAGCCGGCACAAAGGCAACGTCTGGGGCGTTTACGTCTCTCAGGATGTTCGCAGATCCGGCGTCGCGCGCAGCCTTCTAAATATGTTGCTGGAATACGCGTCCGCGATCGAGGGTATCGAGCAAATCATGCTTTCGGTAGCCACCGCGCAAGAAGCAGCTACCACCCTGTATCGTTCCCTCGGCTTTGCACCCTACGGCTGCGAGCCGCGAGCGCTCAAGGTCGGCGATCGCTATATCGACGAGGAACACATGGTTCTCTTTCTCCCTCGTTCGGAAAAATAACGCCAAATTTCACGGCTGCTCACAAAAACAAAAAAGCGCCTCGAACTTTTCAGTTCAAGACGCCTCGGCAGCCCTCCCCCAGAACTGCCAAACTACTTTTGGATATTAGGATTAGAGCTTTCTTCTGTAAACGTCACTTCGGTAATGCGGGGAGGGCGTCGATCTCTAATGTTTCTGCCACGTCTGGCCGCTGTCGGATGTGCTCCAGCTTTCTGCCGCGGAAGTCGTGATATTTCCATGTTGCGCATCGGAGAATTCAATGCCCACGATGTCGCCGGTCAGCATCGTGCCCCCTTCCGTCGGAGCTACCCGGGTCCATAGATTCCCGCCATCGGCACTATGAAACAGCACGCTCGCCGAACCGCCTACCCAAATTTCCAGGCCATTCGCAGACACCGCTCGAAATACCGGTAAAGCCAGTGCAGTTTTCGCGCTCGGCCCTTGCTGCTTCTCTGCTCCGTTCGGGATTATGTTCTCCCATGTTCTGCCTCCATCGAAGGACCGCTGCAAAACTCCGGCAGAACTTATGCTCCAGCGCGGCGACGCCCGTAACATCAGCGCCGGAGAAGTTTGCAATGGTATGCCGGGGGCCGCAACCGGCGCCGCCGACGTAGCTGCTCCAGCCGCCGTCGTCACCGGATCTTTCGCCTTGACCACGTCGAGACTGGTGACATTCCTGCCTTGAAGCGGCATATCCGCTTCATTCTGCGCAACCTGATTCTCTGCCGCATGAGCGGCGCCAGCTTCCGTTTGCACTTGGCCAGCCGCCCCTTGCACTTCGACCGACTCCGAAGTCCGGCCCTTTGCAAGCTGCTGCCTGATTTCAGGAGCAAACTTCTTTGCCGGGATGTTGAGCTGTTCTGCTGCGGTAGCGTTCTGATCTGAAGCGATTTTCGCCCTGGAATCGCCACCAATAACTCCCGCGTTCCCGCTTGCAATGCCCGCAACCTGATCGCCGCCAGTCAACCTGCCAAAAGCCTTGTGGTTCTGCGATTGGGGCGCATCCATGGGCTCAGGAGCGCTCCTCTGCGCCAAGTCCTTTCGCGCTTCCATTTGCCGGGCGCTGGCTGCCGGCAAGGTCGATTCCACGTCCTTTGGAGGGTCCGGCACGCGCTCCTGCATGCGCACCGCCGCAACCGTCCGTTCCGGACGCTGATGCCTGTACTGCAAAACTCCGACCGACGCCACCACCAGAACTGCCGCCGCTAATGCCCCCCAACGAAGCACGGGCCATACGAACCAGCCCAGCCCATGATTTTTCTCCACAGAGTTTTTAGAAATTGCCTCCAACTCCGGCAACGCCAGCGTGATCACCTCCCGACAATCCCCGCAAGCCGCCAGGTGTTCCATCACCAGACCGCGCTCTCGATCCGCCAGCGACCGTTCGGCGAACGCCGTCAGCAGATCGGCACCTGGATGAGAATTGGCCGGAACCGCGGCCTTTTCCCGCAGACGTTTCAGCACGGATTGGGGGATTTTCTCCATAACGCCGCTAGCTTCTTCCGCCCAGCTTTTCCTTTAACGGTTCGATTGGTTGTGCCGGGGCGCCCGGGACTTCCGACTTTACCCTTGTCTCTCTCTTCTCAGAGAACGCAGCCTTGCCGGATTCTTGCGCCAAACTATGCCGAATATCTAATCGCAAATCCCGTACATCCACATCCAGGGCTTCCTCTGCCTGGCGCCGCCCCATTCCCTGCTGCACCATATTGCCTAAGATCTTCTTGCGCAACTGTTTCCCCAGCTTGTCCAGCTTGCGGCTGATCGTCGATTCATGCACCCCCAGAGTGCGTGCAATCTCCGCAAGGGTTTGGCCGTCCAGGTAATAGGCTGCCAGAATCATTCGTTCTTCCCCGGAAAGCCCCTTAAGAGCCTGGTCGGTAGCCGATTCCAGCCGTAAATCCACCGGCGCGATCGGCTCCGGCTCGGGTGCGGCAAACTGCGCCCCGTCTTCCCCTTCCTCATCCAGGCTCACCAGGCGTTTCGTTCGCCGGTAGCGGTTCACGAACTCCTGCGCCAGCACTGTCCGCAGCCAGCCCTCCAAAGATCCACGCCCGGTGAATGACGCTAGCTTGGAGACGCGCTGCTCATCCCGCGTGTTCATGCCATAGAGCTCGGCATAAAGATTGTCGGCAAGCTCGCGTGCCGCGGAATCCTCACGCGCAATGCGCAAGGCTGATTGATATAGCTTTTCCCGGTAGCGGGTCAGAAAAATTTCCCACGCTGTATTGTGGCCGGCGGCACACGCTCGAGCGAGCGCAAGCTCTTCCACTCGCAACGTCAACAGAAACTCGCGGGCTTCCGCTGGCTGCGACCCGCTTGGCAGAGACTTCGTCGCCACCGCCCCTAAGATCTCCGCAAAAGCTTCCGGCGTTACTCCGTATTTCTCGCACCCACTCTTCGCGTGTAACTCGGCCAGCACCTCCGATACTGCGGATTGCACTTCAGCGGAGATAGATTGCGTGGAGCGCATGTGGCAGTGAAAAGAGTACGACGATCGCAGCCCCGGAAGCTACTAATATGAAACTACAATTTCATTAGACGCTTCGAATGTTAATTTTCGCCGCAAGCTCTGCTCTTTTTTTCGTTCTCATGAATTCACAGAAAGTGTCGACCGCAACTTAATTGTGCGGGTCGTGGCTCTCGTACCAACCTCGCCAGGCCGCTGTGTTGTTGGGCAGGCGTTGTTGCGTGATGTCTCCCAAAGCCTGGAAGGCCCATCCATGAGTCTGAGCATCCAGCGTAGGATCGCTGGAGTATTCGATGAGCTGCGGCACTGCAATCAGTCTCTGTTCGTGGCTCAACATGCCGGATTCCGCCAGGCTGCATGCAGCGCGCTCCCGCACCATCGGCGAGGGATCATCATGCATCGCTGCCAGCAACGGCGCGATCGTGGGATTGGTTCCGACCAGCGCTAAACCTTCTACAGCCCAACGCCGCGCATCTTCAGAAACCTTGTCCGCTCCGCGATCGCCATCCTTCAAATGGCCGCTCAATACCTCGACCACACGGTCGCTTTGGATCCCGCGATTCGCCAGCAAACCCAGGTTCCACAGCGCCCAAATTTTTTTCTGATGATCCGCTGAGTTCGCTTGCTTCACGAGCGCGTCAACACTCGATTCCTCTTTGCGAATCCCATATGCCGCCAGCTGCACTTCCACCGCGGAATCGCGCACGCTTCGGTCGTTCGAATTCAGCGCCGCCGTGGTCAACTGCCCAAGCTGCGAGTCCCATGTCAGCTTTCCGCGCCAGCCGTCGACGCGAGACTTGATCTGCGCTTCAATCTGGTCTGGCGTTCCGTTCGAACGCGTCACCGCGCGCTCCAATAGAATTTCTGCCTGCTTCTGCGGCTGCTGTCGATCTAACTCGACCGGTGGCACCTCAGCCGATGATCTCGAAGAATTCCGCGAAGCACTCTTGGAAGAATTCTCAGAGAGCGAAGCGCTTCCGCTGAATTTCTCCCAGATCCTGCCCATACCCCCCGCGCTTGAGACTGCCACCGCCAGCCCCATCCCCGCCATCATCGCGGCCACATGGAAGGAGCGCAAACTCGCCACTGGCTTCCGGACAGAATCGCAAACTGCGGATTTCGACTGCGACTCAACGCTGCATCCGGAGTCCAGCGTGCCATAGTCCGGCGTAGGCTGCAGGCGAGGATCGATCGGCTGCGGCCCACCGCGCCCGGCTTGCTCAGCCGCCGACGATTGAAAAGCATCCATGTTGTAAATTCTAAGGAGGCTCGGTAATAGGGTAAAGTTACTTCGGGGTCCCGCAAACGAAGTAAGAAGTAAGATGAGTCAAGGCTGGGTTGTACCATCGTTTCCGACACCTTTGTAATCCTTGTCCTCAGCGAATGATCCTCCTCTCCAATTCGTGGCGAACCGCAGTTTTTTCTTTGGCGATCATTTTGACCCAGGTCTTCGCCTCTCATAATTGCGCCGCCTACTCCGTGTTGACCCATGAAGAGATCGTGGATCTTGCTTGGAAGGACAACATCGTTCCGTTACTGAAGAAGCGCTTTCCCGCATCCACGGACGATGATCTGAAAAAGGCCCATGCCTTCGCCTACGGCGGATCGCTGGTACAGGACATGGGCTATTATCCTTTCGGTAACAAATACTTCAGCGATCTTACCCACTACGTCCGCAGCGGCGATTTCATCGTTTTTCTGGTGAAGGAATCCTCGGACCTGAATGAATACGCCTTTGCCCTGGGCGCGCTCGCCCATTATTCCGCGGACAATTGCGGACATCCCACCGTCAACCAGGCCGTCGCCATCGAATTTCCCAAGCTGGCGAAAAAATACGGCAACGTGGTGACCTACGAACAAAATCCCAAGGCCCATATCCGCACCGAGTTTGGCTTCGATGTCACCCAGGTCGCGAAGAACCGCTACACCTCGGATCGCTACCATGACTTCATCGGTTTTGAAATTTCGAAGCCGGTTCTCGAAAGGGCCTTTCTCGATACCTACGGCATCCCTCTCACCGATGTAATCTCCAAGGAAGATCTGGCCATCGGCACCTTTCGCCGCGCGATCAGCAGCGTGCTTCCAGAAATGACGCGCGTGGCTCTCATCGCTCGCCGCCAGGAAATCGTCTCCGAAACTCCCAACTTTCGCGCTCGTGAGTTCCGCTATTACTTATCCCGCGCCAAATATCAAAAAGAGTGGGGCAAAGGTTATCGCCAACCCGGGTTCAAAACTCGCTTCCTCGCGTTTCTCCTGCGCTTCATGCCAAAAATTGGCCCCTTCAAGGCTCTTGCCTTTAAAATCCCGACGCAGAAAACGGAAGACCTCTACATCGCCAGCGTCGACAAAACCGTCGAGGATTACACCAAACTTCTGCATGAAACGGCAGCCGGTGACCTGCAACTCACCAACACCGACTTCGATACCGGTCATGAGACCCGCGCCGGCGAGTACGGCCTCACCGACAAGGCCTACGCGCGCCTGGTGGACGAGTTAGCCGGCCACAACTTCGATCATTTAACTCCCGAACTGAAAGCGAACATTCTCGCTTTCTACAGCGACCCTAACGCCCACATCGCCACTAAAAAGAAGCCTGCTGAATGGCAGAAAACTCAGGGTGAGTTGGATAAGCTGCGCGCCGCACCAGCCATCAGTATGGAGACTGTGCCGAACGATATGCTCGACGCCGCCAGTGACCCCGATTTTTTCAATCCTCGCGAAACTCCCCGGCCCTGACCCTACCCTCGGCAAGTTTTCACGTCGTAGGGATTTGTCTACGACAAGGTCTCCATCACAACCCATAAACGAGGAAGAAATGCAGACGAATCCTTGGGACAAGCCTAAAAACGAGGGGCAGGAGCTTGGGAGGAGCAAAAAAATAGGCGGTCGTAAGGGTCAAATGTCCTTTTGGACGCTAACCCATGACCACCTTACGAGGGATCGTTCCCCTCTCAAGCTTGATGACGCAAGAATACGCTAGGCCCTTCAGTGCGGCAATACGGTGAAATCCGTATCCGCTAGAGCGACGAGGACGCCCTCGCTCCTCCGGGAGCACGCCTCCACAGCCATCATCGAAAACTGACCTTCCGCCAAACCCTTGTATCCCCGCTTAGTACTTCTGTAACCGCAGAGCTGCAAATAAACCACTTAGCCGGGAACTTCGCAGTCGTTTCCGGAGTCTATTTGTTTGAGCGCACGCAATCTCCCCAAATCCTGTGCTTAATAATTTTTCGGTTCAGGATGGGGTGGTAAATCCTATAATCAGGGGACGCCTTCGAACATGGCGGGAGCAACCACCTTGGGAGATTTAGCAAGCGCCATCGGCGCACGTGCCGAAGAGTCCGCCATCGTTGCGGATCTTAAAGCCGGCTCGGAAGAAGCCTATGCCTGGCTCATCGGCGAATTTCAACGTCCCGTTTATGGTCTCGTCTACCGCGTTGTCAGCGATCCTGCCGACGCCGCCGATACCACCCAGGACGTTTTCCTTAAAGTGTTCCGCGGGATGAAGCACTTTCATGGCGAGTCTAGCCTCAAAACATGGATCTATCGAATCGCACTTCACGAAGCCGCCAACCGCAAGCGCTGGTGGTTTCGTCACAAGTCGCACGAGACCTCCATTGAACCGGTTGACGCTGAGGGTGGCGCCATGGGCGACGAGGCCATGCAGATCGCGCTGACGGATCATCGCGATTCGCCGTTCGATAATGTGGCGCACCGCGAAGTGCAACTTCGCGTCGATGCGGAATTGCGGCGGGTGCCTGAGCCCTACCGCACGGCTCTCGTCCTGCGGGATCTGGAAGACATGTCCTACGAAGAGATCGCGGAAATCTTACAGGTCTCGCTTGGGACGGTGAAGTCCAGACTGACTCGCGGACGCCAAGCCTTGAAGAAACGTCTGGCTCCTTATGTAAGGGAGTTCGGGGATGCAATGGGGCTCACTTCCCCGAATGCCGCGCCATCAAATGCTTCGTCTAATAAGGATCAGGAGAATCACAACGCCGCAGTTCCGCGGCGGCAGGTTGCTGGAGGGGGTAGAAGGGTCGAGGTGACGCCATGAACGATATGGCTTCCAGGAATGCGTCAGGGAAATTGAAGTTGGTTTTACAGTGTGATGCCGTGCAGCAGCTATTGTCGCCCTATCTCGATGGCGCCGTCACCGGCACCGAGATGCGCGCGGTTCGCCAGCATCTCGACAGCTGCACCCACTGTGCTCACGAGTATTCGTTATTGCAAAAGACGCAGCAGCTCCTCATCACGGCTCGCCGTCCCGTCGTGCCTCCTGACCTGGGCCTCAAGCTTCGTCTCGCTATTTCGCATGAGGCAGCTCTTTCTCGGCGTTCGCGCTATGAAGGCCTCCGCGTCCGCCTTGAAAATACCTTTGAAGCGTTCATGGTCCCAGCCACGGCGGGTTTGGCCTGCGCCATCTTGATCTTTGGTTTGGTTGCCGCTATCCTCGCCATCCCTGGCCAGCTGCAGGCCAATAACGAAGACGTCCCTCTCGTCCTCAATACCGGCCCTGAGCTGCAGCAGAGCTCATTCGGCACCATGAGCAACATCAATGCCGAGTCACTCGTGATCGAAGCCTATGTCGATTCTCACGGTCGCGTCGAAGATTACAAGATCCTTTCCGATCCCGGCGACTCGCAGGATCTGCTTCCCCAGGTCAAGAGGATGCTGATCTTCACCACGTTCCGGCCCGCAATGTCGATGGGACATCCGATTTCGTCCCGAGCCGTGCTCTCTTTTTCCCGCATCAGCGTACGGGGCTGAAGAGGTCGCGTCCATTTCCAACATCCGCCCTACGCTGAAGTCAAGAAATCTTTTCCCTTCATCAGGTTACTGCTGTATGGCCCCATCCGCGTCGACGAACTACCTTTAGCACAAGTTGAAGCGATGTTTGGGCTTGGCTTGGGAAAGGTTTCAGTGGTTCGTATTTTTGTGGTGGACGATAATGCGATGATCCGCTCTCACCTGCGCGCCATCCTGGAGCGGCAGGACGATTGGGTCGTTGTGGGCGAAGCCGAGAACGGTCGCCGGTCTCTCGAGGGTTGGAACGAACTCTCACCCCACGTTACGCTGATGGATTTTGTGATGCCGGAAATGGATGGGCTCGAAGCCTCCCGCCAATTGCGCCGCAAACACCCCGAGGCGAAGATTTTGATGGTGACCATCGACCCATCGCATCAACTGGCCAAAGAAGCCGAAAAGGCTGGGATCCGAGGCCTGGTGGCCAAGGCCGACTTGCGCTCGCTGTTTGCGGCGGTCGAAGCCCTGCTCGAAGGCAACAAATACTTCCCGCTGCCCGCCGTCGCCTAAAGGCGTGTCTCCTAAGAACTCGGCTCACCGGACAATCTTAGGAGCCGATGCGCTTACGCCGCTGCAGGCGCACCAAACCATCTGGTTAGCGCCTCACCGAGCCCCACATAGTTCTGTTCTCCCACCCAAGCCACATACCCGTCGGGCCGAATCAACACCGCGCTGGGAGCCGGGACCGTCCCGATCGCCGGAAGCTCCCACGTGCCAGCGTAATTGGCATCGATCAACTGAACCCGATCCTCCCACGGAGTGGTGTCGGAACCGCCGCCCTCCCCAAAGTCGAGGAGCACCGGCCGCGCACGGTGCAGCAGCGTAAAGACTCGCAGCGGGCCGTTTGCAGTGACCAGGTCGAGGTCGGGCATGCGCCGTCCGAGCAGCGGATGCCCCTCCCCGAGATCGTAATGAATATCCAGACCGGACATCATCGCCGCAAACCGTTTGCGCGGCTCCTCCATGCCGAGCAGTCCGGACATCATGTCGCGCAGGGCCTTCGTGCGCTCGTCTTCCCGGCGTAGCACGATCGCCGCCATCGTGTTGCGCAACACACGGGCAGCAACGGGGTGGCGCTCGGCATGATAGGTATCCAGAAGGCTTTCCGGCGACGTCCCGTTCACTACCTGCGCCAGTTTCCATCCCAAATTCACCGCATCCTGTACCCCGGTCTGGAGTCCCTGTCCACCGTCTGGTGGATGCACGTGTGCGGCATCGCCAGCCAGCAGCACGCGTCCCTTGCGGTACACCGCCGCCTGACGGGTCATATCGGTGAACCGGGAGATCGAGGTAGCACTGTGGATCCCGTAATCGGTCCCGTAGACCGCGGTGAGCGCCCCGCTCAGATCGCGCAGCGTGGGTTCGCTCGTCACTCCGGCATGCTGTTCGGTAACCAGAATGCGGACCCGCCTCCCATCCTCCATTTTGCTGAGGGAGTGAATGCCGAGGGCGTCGCGGCGGATACCCCACTCCGGCGGCTCCTCGGCTCAACTCAGCCTCGGCAATCAGGTTGCTGGTGGTCGGATCCGATCCAGGAAATTCGATGCCCGCGGCTTTGCGCACCAGGCTCCGTCCGCCATCGCACCCGACCAGATATTTTGCTCGCAGCGACTGGCCGTCGCCGAGCGCGACGTGGACGCCGCTGCCTTCCTGCGTGAAGCCTGTAACTTCACGTCCGCGGTAGACCTTTACCCCAAGTTCGTCGACCCAGCCGCCGAGAATTCGCTCGATGTGCCTCTGCCACAGTGCGAGCCCATAGTTGTGGCGGGTGGGAAAGTCACTGATGTCCAGGCGGATTCCGGCGAACATCGCGATCTGCGCCGTCTGGCCCTCTAAGAGAAACCGGTCCGCGATTCCCCGCTGATCCAGAACCTCGATGGTGCGTGAGTGCAGTCCGCCTGAGCGCAGCCCGGTCAAGTCCTGATCAGTTCTCCGCTCGGCAATGGCGACATCGACGCCCGCCAGCGCCAACTCGCCAGCCAACATCAACCCCGTCGGCCCCCCGCCAGCAATCACCACTGCGTGTTCTGTCATCGCCAAATTTCGCTCGGCATCAGCGGAATAAAACAAGCGTCATAGGGTTTGCCGGCTGTCTCTACGTGAACCTGCTCCGATATTATTGGACTATGAATTCCGAAGCGAGCAAGATCGTCGGCCTTTATGAACGAAACGCTGAGAACTACGACAGGGATCGAGGGCGCGACCTTTTCGAGAGACCTTGGCTCGTGGATTTCCTCAGTCTCTTACCACCCGGAGGCTCAATCCTTGATATCGGGTGTGGCTCAGCCGAACCTATTGCGCGTTTCTTTATCGAGCAGCGGTACGCAGTCACGGGCATTGACTCGTCCCCGTGTCTAATCGACATCTGTTCGCACCGGTTTCCGTCGCAGACCTGGATCGTTGGGGACATGCGAGAGATGTGCCTTGGCACAGAGTTTAATGGGATTATCGCGTGGGACAGTTTGTTTCACCTAACTCCAGAAAATCAGCGCAGCATGTTTCCTCTCTTCCGAAAACACTGTGCCCCGAAAGCAGCTTTATTGTTCACCAGCGGTTCCGTTAACGGGGAAGCCATCGGTGAATATAGAGGGGAGCCCCTATATCACGGCAGTTTAAATAGTGCGGAGTACGTCAAACTGCTCTCCGACAATGGATTCGCAACTGTGGCTCACGTCGCAGACGACATCACCTGTGGGCATCACTCCATTTGGCTCGCACAACTTCGATAAGTCACCGACTGGCTACCAGCACCAACATGCGAGACACCGCCTAGACCGTGGCCGGTCGAACCGGCTGCTGAATCGGAAGCACCGCCTTCACTCTCGTTCCCTCTCCATCCGACGCAATTTCCAATGCGCCACCCAACTGCTTCAAACGTTCGCGCATGCCGTTGAATCCCACGCCTCCTCTTCCCGCGCGCGCCACATTCCGCAACATCTCCGCCGGCATGCCCTTCCCCCCATCGTCCACTCTCAACACCAGTCGCTTATCCTGCACATACATTCGTATCCTCGCCGTCGCGCTCCCGGAGTGTCGGTGAATATTGGTCAGGCACTCCTGCACTACCCGGAATATCGCGATTTCCGTATCATTCGGCAGCCGCCCCAGGTTCTCGGGAATCTGCAAATCCACTTCAATGCCGCTTCGCTTCGCGAATCCCTCGATGTACCAGCGCAGCGCCGATGCCAGTCCGGCCTCATCCAGCAGCGGCGGATGCAGCAAGTGCGAGATCGTTCGGATCTCCCGGCTCACCTCGTTCACCATTTCGGCATTCTCCGCCACACACTTCGCCGCTTCCGGACTGAGCTTGCCCGCTTCAGCGGAGACCACCGCCAGATTCATCCCGATCGCCGCCAGCAACTGACCCACGCTGTCATGCAGTTCCCTCGCGAGTCGCCGCTGTTCATCATCCCTCATCTGTAGCAGCCGCGCCGATAACTCTCCCAGGCTTTCTGTCGCCGCCCGCAACTCCGCTGTCCGTTCCAGCACCCGCTTTTCCAACTCGTCCCGCGCTTCGCTCAATGACTTCAGCAACTGCCTCTGCTCATCGATATTCGTCGCCGATCCATACCAGCGTGTGATCTTTCCCTCCCCATCCTCAACCGGTCGCACCCGCGTCAGGAACCATCGGTAAACTCCGTCTGCCCCGCGCAAACGGAATTCGGTTTCAAAGGGTGTTCCTGTTCGCATCGACTCGCGCCATCCCTCGAGGACCGCCGGCAGCAGTTCCGGGTCATAAAGTTTCTGCCAATCCTCAATTTCCATTTCTTCTGGTTTCGTGCCCGTGTACTCGTACCATCGTTCGTTTCGCCACACCACCTTGCCGTTTTCATCCGTCATCCAGCAAAGTTCCGGAAGCGAATTGGCGAATACGCGAAACTCTTCTTCACTCCGCCGCAGCGCCCATTCCGCCCGCTTCACGCTTCGTAGATCCTGGCTGACTCCTACCACTCCCCGGGTCTTCCCTTCTTCGTCCCGTACCACCGATAGCGTCACAAAAGCGCTTAATCGCCTTCCGTCCTTGCACCGCACTTCGAACTCTCCCGCCCAACTGCTTCCCGCCACCACCGCCGCCATGTGCTTTTGCGCTTCTTCCTCGGTCTCCGTGCTGACGGTAATTTCCATAATGTTGCGGCCAATCACCTCTTCCGCCCGCCACCCGTAGAGCGTTTCCGCAAATCCATTCCAGAAATTGACGACACCGGACAAGTCCGTGCCAATGATCGCAACATGCACTGCGCTAAGAAGGGAGGCTGGCAAAAGGGTCGATTCCGAAACTTGCCGGGGTTCGCTGGACGTCCTTGATTCGGTCATAGAATATTGCGTTAATGACGGCCCGTTGCCCTTCCTTAGATAGGATAGATCCCCCGCAGGATGCTTCATTTACCCAGTTGTACAACGATTCTCACCCTCATCATTGTCATTTTCGAGGAATACCCTCAAGTCGGGAATCAAATGCTCTCGGAAAGGGGCGGCGTTCAAGCCGCGGGAAGGGAACGACGTTGCCGCAGACTAGGTGAGAGAGGCGTTACGACCATGCAGGGAAGCGCAGGCTCGGGAAAGACACGACTTTCGGTCGTGCCGTGTAACCGTCTCGATGCGTCCGCGCTTCAGCGCCTGAGATCAGCTTTTTTGGCAGAACCCATCCCCCAAGCCGCTAATCTGTAAAAAGAAAACGTCCCTAGTTCTTACACGGCGGCTGGCATCACTTCGTCCGTCGTTACCGCAAAATGCACCAGCTTGGCTCTTCCAAATGACGTGGTAATCGCGCAATCCGTGGCATCCCGGCCCGTGGCCATCAGGACTCGCCCAATCCGCCGGACATTATGTCTCGCATCGAACGTCCACCATCGATCTCCCAGATAGACTTCAAACCACGCGCTGAAGTCCATCGGACTCGGCGCTACCACCACCCCGATATCGCCCAGGTACCCGGTCGCATAACGAGCCGGAATATTCAGCGCTCGGCACAACGTGATCGCCAGATGCTGAAAGTCCCGGCAAACCCCTACCCGCTCCGTATAAACCCCCAGCGCCGTTCGTACCGGACTGGAAAATTCGTATCCAAACGTCACCTTGTTATGAACCCAATCACACACCGCCTGCACTCGATTCCATCCTCTGGGCGCGTTCCAGAACAATTCGGCAGCGGTGCTCGACAACAGATCCACTTCGCAATACCGGCTGTTCATCAGGTACGGCAGCACCCCCACCGGCAATTGATCGACCGGAATCTCGGCGGCGTCGGGGCCTTCCTCGTCAGGCTTGCCGGAGTCCTCAATCAAACTGTAATTGTGCAGTCGAATCCTTCCTTGCGGCGCCACCAAGCGGCAGCTGTGATTGCCAAAGCTGTCCTCGTAATTCTCTATCCTCACCGCAGGATCGGTGCGCAGCAGATCGGGTTGACGCAAATCTTTTCGGCGCGACGGATGTACGTTAAGCAGCGTAACGATCGGAACCTCCCCAACCGTCTCGAATTGAATGTCATAGCCCAGGCGAATCAACATGAATTTCCGGGATCCTCAGGCGAGCAACATGCTAGCGGGAATAAGATGCAGAAGCTAACATGGATTTTGGTTCTTCTTGCACATTAATTTCTGCTGCCGTCGATTAGAAATTCACCACGGCTGATCGGTGTATTATGCGGTAACTTCACCTGAGGGAAAAAGTTGACCTATTGTTTGGGTATCGCCACGCAGGAAGGCCTCGTACTTGCCTCCGATTCCAGGACTAACGCCGGTTTTGACCAGGTCAACGTTTGCCGCAAGATGTATCGTTTTGTCCAGCCCGGCGAGCGCGTCTTCGTCATTCTTACCAGCGGCAGCCTCTCCATCAGCCAGTCCGTCATCACCTTGCTGGGCGACGATTTCGATTCCGGAAAGGGTCTGGCCCAGGCGAGCTCGCTTTACGATGCCGCCCGCATCGTGGGTGACTGCGTCCGCCGGATTTCTGATATCGATCGCGCCTCCCTCGAGCGCGACTCCTTCAGCTTCAATGTTCACCTCCTGCTCGGGGGCCAAGTTCGAGGCCAGGATCCCAACCTCTACTTGATTTATCCCCAGGGCAATCCCCTTGCCGCTACCGAAGATTCTTTGTATCTGCAACTCGGCGAATGTAAATACGGCCGCCCCATTCTCGATCGCGGCATTCAGGCCACCACGTCCCTGGAAGTCGCCGCCAAGTACGCTCTGCTCTCTCTCGACGCCACTATGCGCTCCAATGTCACCGTTGGCCCTCCCTTCGACCTGCTTCTCTACAAAAAAGATAGCCTCCAGATCGACCGCTATCGTCGTGTCTGCGCCGGCGACCGAGACTTGAACCTCATCCATTCCAGTTGGGAACAGTCGCTTCGCCGTGCCGTGGAGCAGTTACCCGACATCGATTTCCCTCCCACAAGCAACGAAATCCCTCTCCAGAGCGTCAGAGAAGTCGCCCGATCCAGAGGGTAGCCTTTGCCAGGTGTGTGCGCGGTTTCTTCAATGACGCGGATCGCTTTTCCCGTGCATCCATTCGGCGTCTTCTGAGCTATTCTGGCGGGGCATCAAGCGACGGCTATCATGATCATCGAGACCGATGCGACCGATCGCGGCGGCGAAGAGACTCTTCGCCATTATGAGCTCAATGGCGCCTACGATGAGATGTTTCGCGGCGTCGATAACCCTCGCAAACAGTACCGTCCTCTTCACAATCTACTCCTCACCCTCGGCCCCGGCGAGCTGCGCCGCAGCAAACAGGAGGCCGATCAGTCGTTTTTTAACCAGGGAATCACCTTCACCGTCTATGGCAACGACAAGGGAACGGAGCGTATTTTCCCTCACGACTTGTTGCCGAGAATCATCACCGCCGCCGAATGGGACACCATCGAGCGCGGCCTTACTCAACGCATCACCGCGCTGAACCTCTTTCTCAAAGATATTTACCATGACGCCAAGATCATCGAAGACGGCGTCGTGCCCGGCAGTATTATCTACACCTGCAAACACTACCGCCGCGAAATGCGCGGCATCAAGGTTCCTCGCGATATTTACATCACCGTCGTCGGCACCGACTTAATTCGCAATCCGGAAGGTAAGTTTGTCGTTCTCGAAGACAACCTCCGCGTCCCCAGCGGCGTTTCTTACATGCTCACCAGCCGCAGGGTGATGAAGCAGATTTTTCCTTCGCTGTTTCAAAAATGTCGCGTCCGCCCCATCGAGCAGTACAGCCAAAATCTTCTCCAGACTTTACGATTTCTCGCCCCGGAAGGACGCTCCAATCCCACCGTCGTTTTGCTCACTCCGGGCTCGTACAACTCCGCTTACTTTGAACATACTTATCTAGCGCGGCAGATGGGCATCGAACTCGTCGAAGGTCGCGATTTGGTTGTCCATGACAATATCGTCTACATGCGGACCACATTCGGCTTGCAGCGCGTCGACGTGATCTATCGCCGCATTGACGACGATTTTCTCGATCCTCTTGTCTTCGAAGGCGGTTCGGCACTCGGAGCCGTGGGTCTTTTCAATGCCTATCGGGCCGGGAACATTGCCTTTGCCAATGCGCTTGGTACCGGAGTGGCCGACGACAAGGCAATCTATGCTTACGTCCCCAAGATCATTCGTTACTATCTCGACCAGGATCCCATTCTTGAAAATGTTGAAACCTTTCTAATGTCCGATCCCGCCCAGCGCGATCACGTCTGTCAAAGATTGGATCAATACGTCGTTAAGGCCGTGGGCGAGTCAGGCGGGTACGGCATGTTGATCGGCCCGCACAGCACTGAGCAGGAGCGTTCGGAGTTTCGCGAAAAGATTCTCGCCCAGCCGCGAAACTACATCGCTCAACCCACCATCAACCTTTCCACCGCTCCCTGCTTTGTCGACGGAAACATTGAGCCGCGCCACGTTGATCTTCGCCCCTATGTGCTCTACGGCGAAAAAATCACCATCGTTCCCGGAGGCCTCACCCGCGTTGCACTCCGTAAAGGCTCGCTCGTGGTGAACTCGTCCCAGGGTGGAGGCTCGAAAGATACTTGGGTCCTGCAGAATTGAAAATTGGAATTGAAAATTGACGATCAGAAAGTGAGTGCGAAGCGACCATGCTTTCCCGCGTAGCCGACAGTCTTTATTGGATGAGCCGCTATTTCGAACGAGCGGACAATGCGGCTCGCGTGTTGAAGGCAACGTACGGCCTGATTCTCAATCCCGCCAAGTTTTCCACCGAAGAGCGTTGGTTTCGTGCGGTCTCTTCTCTGGCTCCGGGCGCCGCTGCCAACAATGTCGATCCGCAGCGTGCTCTGTTCCTGTTGGTCACTGATCCGGAAGGGGCTTTCTCCATCATGAAATGCATCAGCGGGGCTCGCGAGAATGCCCGCCAGGTTCGCGAAGAAATCAGTTACGAAATGTGGGAGCACCTGAATCGTCTGTTCCACGATGTGAACGGCTTTGTTCTCCAGCCCAACGATGACGCGGGCGCGATGCGCGTGGTCAGCCTGGTTCGCGAAGGCTCCTACCGATTCAACGGAATCACCGCCGCCACGATGAATCACGACGAAGCGTGGCACTTTATTCAGTTGGGAAAATATATTGAGAGAGCCTGTAACCTCTGCGTCCTGCTCGACGCGTATTTTGTCGTCGATAAGCATGCCGACGATCTCGATTGGGTGGGCCTGCTGAGCAGTTGCGCCGCATTCGAAGCTTATTGCAAGGCCTGCACCGCGGAACTCAAACCCGATCGAATCGCGAATTTTCTACTTTTGAAGCCAGAGTTTCCTTATTCCGTGCGCTTCTCGCTCGACCGCATGCATGAGGCTTTAACCTCCATCAGCAATCTTTCTCTGAGTCGCCGCACCGAAAAAATCGAAAGATTGATCGGTCGCTTGCGCTCCATGGTGGCCTATGTTCAAGTCGGCGAAATCCTCGCCGGATTGCATAAGTATCTTGCCGCCATCATCGAGCAATGCCGCGAACTGCATGCCGCGGTTCACGAACTTTACATCGACTATCCCATCGAGGTGGCCTTCCAAACCTGATGTTTTACGCCATTCGCCATTTCACGCGCTATCGCTATAGCCAACTCGTCTGGCAAAGCATGATGGAAGTCCGCATGCACCCCAGGAGCGAGGGCAATCAGCGCTGTTTTGTCTTTCAACTCTCCGTCAATCCTCGCGCGCGCATTTTCAGCTATACCGATTCTCGCGGCAATCTGGTGCACCATTTCGATTTGCCTGCCCGCCACAGCCAGCTCACTATCATCTCTGACGCCCTGGTCAATATCGACGCGCAGCCGCCCGTCCCCGAAACCATGGATTACGAGCGCTGGAACGATCTCGAACAGCTCATTGAAAAAGAAGATTACTGGGACATGTTGCTGCCCAGTCATTTCGCCCGCTCCTCGCCGGAACTCGAAGAGTTGGCAAGAGAGATTGGAGTGCACCAGAGAGATGGACGTAGCCCGCTGGCTTTTTTGCGGGATATTGCCGCGGGAGTGAATCGCAGTTTTACCTACGTCAAGAAAAGCACCGCCGTGAATTCACCCATCGAGCAGGCTCTTCGCTCCAGGCAGGGAGTCTGTCAGGATTTCGCCCACATCATGATCGCGCTGTGTCGCAACGCCCGGATTCCGTGCCGCTACGTGAGCGGATATCTTTATCACAGCAGCGATCCGCATCCTTCCGCCGATGGCGCTACTCACGCCTGGGTGGAAGCTCTCCTGCCCGGCTTTGGCTGGCTGGGTTTCGATCCCACCACCAATCGTCTGGCCGGCGAAAGACACATTCGCACCGCCATCGGGCGCGACTATGCGGATGTCCCTCCCACCATGGGCGTGATGAAAGGCAAAGCCGAGACCCAGCTTGCAGGTGCGTGTCCGGGTCACCCCGTCCGAGGCCGTTTTACCCCCCGATGAGGAGTTCGCTGCTGACGAAGAATGGTCCCAGTTCCTTGAGGAGACCAAGGAATCTCCGCTGGTCGACGCGCAACAACAGCAGCAACAATGAAAGTCTCTTCGTCTGGCGTCATCCCGAGGTCCCGCGTTTTTACCAGCGGGACGAGGGATCTCCCGCAGACTGCCCATCGTTCGACGCACAAATCGTTCCATCCGACATCTCAATTCAGCTATTCGATTGAGCCACAAGCAAGTAAGGCAAATCTCATTGCGCGCTGGCACACCGTCTGGTAGCCTTTTCATGGATTTCTTTTTGATCATCTTTTCGTATCGTTCATGTTGCGAACGCGCGCCGCTGCCTGCCCTGAGTGAGCGAAGCTTGCCGAAGGGACCGCGTCTCTCGCCATAGTTTGAGTCCGAAGCTTTTTCTAAGGAGAAACCATTTTGGCTGCAACCACAAAGAATCGTATTTTGTTTACCTCCGAGTCTGTCACTGAAGGCCATCCCGATAAGATCGCCGACCAGATTTCTGACGCCATTCTCGACGCCTGCCTCACCGAAGATTCCTTCAGCCGCGTCGCTTGCGAAACCCTTACCGCCACCGGCCTCGTCGTCATCGCCGGCGAAATCACCACCAAGGCCTACGTCGACTTTCAAAACGTCGTCCGCGGCACCGTCCAGTCCATCGGCTACGACAACGCCCTCCACGGCTTCGACTGCAACACCTGCGCCGTCATCTCCAGCATCAACAAACAGTCCGGCGACATCGCCATGGGCGTCGACACCGGCGGCGCCGGCGACCAAGGCATGATGTTTGGGTATGCGTGCAATGAGAATGAGGAGTTGATGCCGACGCCGATTTCGCTGGCGCACAAGCTGACGATGCGGTTGTCGCAGGTGCGGAAGAACGGGACGCTGCCGTTCCTGCGGCCGGATGGGAAGTCGCAGGTTACGGTGGAATACGACGCCAAGGGGAACGTGATCCGGGTGGACGCGGTGGTCATCTCTACGCAACACTCCGAGACAGTAGCCAACGACGAATTGCGGGCGGGAATTTTGAAGCATGTGATTCAGGCGGTAATTCCGGCGCACCTGCTCGATGAAGATTCGAAGTATCACATCAATCCGACGGGACGGTTTGTGATTGGCGGACCGATGGGGGACACCGGACTAACGGGCCGGAAGATTATTGTCGATACCTACGGTGGCATGGGGCGTCACGGCGGCGGGGCGTTCAGCGGGAAAGATCCGACGAAGGTGGATCGATCGGCGGCGTACATGGCGCGGCACATTGCCAAAAATATTGTGGCGGGAAAACTGGCAGACCGGTGCGAAGTACAGCTGGCCTATGCGATCGGCGTGGCCGATCCCGTGAGCGTGCGAGTGGATACGTTCGGCACGGAGAAAGTCGATCCTGCGGTCATTCCGGACTTGATTCGCGCGCACTTCAAGCTGACGCCGCGGGGAATTATCGAGTCGCTGGATTTGCGGCGTCCGATCTATAAGAAGACGGCGGCGTATGGGCACTTTGGGCGCAACGATCCTGACTTCACATGGGAAGCGACGGACAAGGCGGCGAAGCTCGCGAGCGATGCGGGCGTGCGGGAGACAGCGGGGGCACGCAAGTAGGGGCATACCCCTCGGTCAGGGTAGGGCGTTTATCGCAGCGCTGAAAAGCTCCGACACCCAAAATCGATGGGGCAAGAAAAATCACCAGGCCGATGAAAATCGATCTCCTGCCACTTGATGGGCCAGGCGAAATCACTGGACTCACCAAAGTGCAGTTTCGGTAATAGGCCGAAAGGCTTATTCCTAAAGATTATTTGGGTATGCTGATTCCAGTAACGAGTCGTGTATTCTGACTACGTACCAGGCGATTAACCTACCCTTCGCAATCAACCAAATTTTCAGCGGAAAAGCGCCATAGGAGGCGTATGTCAACAGCGGCACAGATCAATTATGACGTCAAAAGTTTAGAGCTGGCGGAACTGGGCAAGAAGCGCATTGAGTGGGCGAACCAGTCCATGAAGGTGCTGCAGATTATCCGCAAGGAATTCATCAAGAACCAGCCGCTGAAGGGAATTAGGATATCGGCCTGCCTGCACGTGACGGCAGAGACGGCGAACCTGGCAATTTGTTTGAGGGATGGGGGAGCGGACGTGGTGTTGTGCGCTTCGAATCCGCTGTCGACGCAGGACGATGTCTCGGCCAGCCTGGTGCGCGATCAGGGGATTCCGGTGTTCGCCATTAAGGGCGAGGATAACGATACGTACTACAACCACATTCTGGCGGCGATCGATCACAAGCCGCACATCACGATGGACGATGGTGCGGATCTGGTGACGATTCTGCACACTAAGCGGACGGACGGCCTGGACGGCGTGATCGGCGGAACGGAAGAGACGACGACCGGCGTGATCCGGCTGCGCGCTATGGCGAAAGAAGGCGTGCTGAAGTTCCCCATCGTCGCGGTGAACGATGCGGACACGAAGCATTTGTTTGATAACCGCTACGGCACAGGCCAGTCGACGATTGATGGCATCATCCGGGCGACGAACTTTTTGCTGGCGGGCTCGAAATTCGTGGTTGCCGGCTACGGCTGGTGCGGGCGCGGGCTGGCGAGCCGGGCGCGCGGAGCCGGTGCGGAAGTGATCGTCACGGAAGTGGATCCGACGAAGGCGCTGGAAGCGGTAATGGACGGCTTCCGCGTCATGTCGATGACGGAAGCGGCGAAGATTGGCGATGTGTTCTGCACGGTGACGGGCAACAAGAGCGTGCTGACCAAGGATCATTTTGATCTGATGAAAGATGGAGCGATCATTTCGAACTCCGGGCACTTCAACGTGGAGATCGATATTCCGGCGCTTGAAAAGATGGCGTCTTCGAAGCGGACGACGCGGACTTACGTCGATGAATATTCGTTGAAGGATGGGCGCAAGATCAATCTGCTGGGCGAAGGACGGCTGATCAATCTGTCGGCGGCGGAGGGGCATCCCGCGTCAGTGATGGATATGAGCTTTGCCGATCAGGCGTTGTCGGTGGAATACATGGTGAAGAATTACAAGTCGCTCGAGAAGCGCGTGTACAAAGTTCCCGACGAACTCGACAAGCGTGTGGCGAAGCTGAAGCTGGAGTCGATGGGCATCAAGATCGACCGGCTGACGCCGGAGCAGGAAGAGTATCTGGCGGGATGGAGCGAGGGAACGTAGGGAGCAGTGGCTAGTGGTCAGTTGCCAGTTATTGGCGGGGCGGCGCGAGCCGCCCCGTTTTCGTTTTTCGGCGAGCGTTTTCTCGGGATGCGGTCGTGTCAATGAATGTAAGCGGGATGTTTCAACAGCCATGCATTCGTCGGTCGACCACCAGCCGCTAAATTTTTGCTCGTCTCCTTTTATAAAAGCGCTCAATGCTCAGTGTTTTGATAGGGCATCACCGAGTCCCGCCAATCCCCACAGGAACAGGGTCGTAATAGCCGAGGCTAGAGCTGCGTACCGCCTAACCCTTGTAACCGAACAGCGCAACGACAAATGTCAGTATCGAACACCAAGACCCTACATTGAACCACTGCCCTCCTATCCGATCCTCCGGGTGGAAGTAAGTCCAACTCGAGAAGAGGAAAGGCTTTGGCCGCACAGTCCGAGGAAGACCGCGATTAAACCCGCCTTCCTCCGGGGTTGTGCCAGAGACTCCTGTTCGGGATAAAGAGCAGCCGTCGTCAGCAAACACAAATTCGCAACCGATACGATAGCGATCATGATTGTCGTCGGCATTGACGTAATCATAACTGTTGCAACAAGGCGTTGACACTCATTGAGCAACTCCTTACCTTCATTTCTCGCGAAATGCGGAAAGAGGGCGACCGCTAAGTCTCCCCAACTACGTGCCTCAGCGGCTGAAGCCGTGTTCCCTGTTCGGCGATCGGGAGGCACGAGTGAACTCGTGCCCTTCCCAATCCCTCGCTTTACGCGGCGCTGAAGCACCGCTCTTCCACAGGATTTAACAGCTGCTGACTTGCACTGCGTAGTCTCCGGGTTGCCCGACTAACCGCGAGTTGGCTCAAACGACGAGTTACCTTCCTTCAGAGCAACAATTGAATCTTGTCAAACTGCTGAGCCCAACCAATCTTCGACAGGGGGTAGATGATGAGGGGAATGCCTACTTCTGTAACAGTGACTCTGGCCTTCCCCTCCGATTCACTGAATTCAACGATAACGGTGATCTCGTTCGGCCATCGCCCCGGAACCGACACTTGCGAGCCGGGAATTATTTTTCCGTTCTCGTTCGAGAAAGACATGGTTGACACAATTTTTTTGTTTGCGACGACTTCCCTGTAGGTGCCCGTGCTCCAAAACGTCCTTCCTTGCTGAGATTTCATTGCCCATAGAAAGCTGCCACCCTCTCGCACGTCGCTCCGGACGACGAGTGCGGTGTAACCCTTGGGTCCCCACCACTTCTTGATAGAGTCCGCATCGTTCCACACTCTCCATACGTCCGCTACGGAAGCGTTGAATGTACGTTCCGTGCGGACGGTCGTGTGGAAGTTCCATGCTCCGAGGACCAACAGGGCCAACATCAAGGTGATGGTGCCCAGAATTTTGTAAATCATGCTGAACCTTCCTATCTTCTGTCCTTGACATTTCGCCCAAGCCAGTAAGGGCTAGAGCATTCCTTCCAGCCGGACGTAGCTCGCTTCCATTCCATGTTCCATTCCTGTTGCAAGCATCGCCGCGCGCGTCTTCTCATCGGGCAGCGTCATTCGCATGGTCATCAGAGTGCCTGCGCCGTCGGCTTCAAATCGCGTTTCAATGTGGTTGTCTGGCGTGGGATCCGGCAGGTGCATGCGCTCGACATGTACGATCCTGCGATAAGGCTCCAACTCCACGTATTCGCCAGTGATGTGAAATCCACCGCCTTTGCCATTCGTCCATTCGTAACGGAACTTGCCGCCGGCCTTCGCCTCGTTGATGCAGACCGGCATCGTCCAACCCTCTGGACCGAGCAACCATTTCTGGATTAATTTCGGATCGGTATGGGCGCGATATACGGCTTCTGGAGGCGCAGCAAAGCGCCTGGTCACAATCACGTGGGTATCTCCTTCGGTCTTCAGCGTCATCTTGCTCATCGCTTTGCTCCTTTTTTGTGTTTTTCTTTTTTGTGGCTATCCATTCCCGCCAGAACTTCGTCCAGCCGGTCGTAGTTTGCCTCAAGGGCTTTCCGCAGCATTGCGAGCCACTGGTCCATGGCTTCAATACCCGCTTTTGCGAGCCGACGAGGGCGCTTCGTACCCTCGACTCGGCGACACAATTAGTCCCGCATCTTCGAGCACCTTCAGGTGCTGGGAGATTGCGGGTTGCGTCATCTCGAACGGCTCTGCCAGTTCATTCACGGTGGCCTCCCCCTTGGCAAGGCGCGCAAGAATCGCCCGACGTGTCGGGTCGGCCAAAGCGGAGAAGGCGGCATCAAGATTATTCATAATCGCTATCTTATATAAGTAATTACTAAAGTCAAGTAAGAATTTCCCCCTCACGCAAATAAAAAGGGGCGCTAACCTCTGGGTTGAAAGGCCGGACTGTTGAAAGCGGGCGGCGTGAATGCTCATTGAGCAAGTCCTCACGTCCATTTCTTGCGATTGCGGAAAGAGGCGGCCGTTAAGTCTCCCTAGGGACGTGCCTCAGCGGATGAAGCCGCGTTTCTCATTCGGCGATAGGGCGGCACGAGTGAACTCGTGCCCTTCCCGAGCCTAAGGTCTACGCGGCGCTACAGCCGGTCTTCCACAGGATCGTCGTTGGAATCGGGAAGGGGGTGGAGTATCCCAGCGGCCGAAGACGGTCAGGAAAGCGAATGCTTACCCCGCCTCAACCTATCGCTGGCGTTTCGTCGCAGCGGGTTGTCCGTAAGTTTGGTCCAGAATAAATCGTGGTGATAGAGGTAAGAAATTGCGAGCTTCGCTAGGGCTGGACGGACGATCAGACTCGTACGAAGAGTGAAGCAATGGGAATGGCTAATTTCATGTCGAGCAATTACGCGGCATCTGAGTCTTAAAAAGTCTTACTAAAGATCGTCGCAGCAAAGCACGCCTAGGAAGCTGTACACAAGGCGGTGCTTATACCTCCCTGCCGGGGGCCGTTCGTCGGCGCCTTGTACCGTTCCCCCTCTGGAGTTTGATTCTCTGGGGCGAAGTCCTTACACTTGAGTGTGTTTTTCCGCTGGCGCGCCACCATGCTGTGGAGGGTCTCCTGAGTCTTCGATTACGAGTTTCCATTGTTGCGGTGATTTTTGGGATGCTGGGATGCTACTGCGTGGGGCAGGACCGGCCGACACCGATTTCCCTGGATAGCAGCGAGACGATTTTTGCGGTTCTTACGGCGCTGAACACGTGCGGGTACGATCAGGATCTGGTGACCTCCGACGCGACGCGAAGCAATGTCCGGGCGGAGGTGCAGAGAGCGTTGCAAAATTCGGAGGAAGCGGAGTCGACGCGAACGGCGATTTGCCAGTTCTACCAGGCACACACTCCGGACCGGAACACCTACCATAGTTTGTCTCCGTATATTTCGCTGGCGCTGTATATGGATGGTCCGCCGCATTTTGTGCCGCGGATGAAAGAAGAAGAATTGCCGCCGGACGCGGCGGCGATTGGGGCTTTCGGGGCGCTGCTGGAAAAATTCTACGAGAAGGTCAATCTGCATTCCATATGGGAGCGGCATCGCGGCGATTATGCAGCGGCGATGAGCCGGTATCACGAGCCGCTGGCGAAGATGGTGTTCGATACCGAGATTTATCTGAAGCAGCCATCGTCGGAATACCTGGGGCGTCGGTTCACGATTTATCTGGACTTCATGGGCTCGCCGAACGAGACCGATGCGCGCAACTACGGGGCGGACTACTACGTGGTGGTCTTTCCTGCTCCCGTGCCGCGGGGGGCGCCGGCGGGGGCTGGGCTGAAGATGGACCAGATCCGCCATACTTTTCTGCACTATGAATTGGATCCGCTGGCGAGTAAACACTTCAGCGGACTCAAGCGCCTGGAGCCATTGTTGCAATCAGTGAAACGAGCTCCGTTAGAAGAAAACTTCAAGACGGATATTTCGCTGCTGGTGACAGAGTGCCTGGTGCGGGCAATTGAGATTCGCACCCAGGGCAGCAAGCAAGCAGCGGATGAAGCGATGCGAGCGCAGGCGGTGGATGACGCGGTAAGGCAAGGCTACATTCTGACGAAATATTTCTACGACGCAGTGGTGGCGTTTGAAAAAGATCCGGCAGGCATACACGGCGCGTACAGCGGAATGTTGGAAGGTGTGGATCTGAAAAAAGAAGAGAAGGCGGCGGCGGAGGTCCATTTCGCCAGCCGCACGTCGCCCGAACTGGTGCAGCTGTCGCGGCCGGAAGAGCGGCGGATACTGCTAACGGCCGAGAAGCGGCTGGCGGCGGGGGATCCCAAGGGAGCTCAGGAACTGGCGCAACTGGCGCTGGATAAGAAGATTGGCGATCAAGGGCGAGCGTTGTTCATCCTGGCGGAAGTGGCCGTGGCCAACAAGAATCGGGATGGCGCCGAAGACAATTTTCACAAGGCAATTGAAGCGTCGAAGGATCCGAAGGTGGTGGGATGGTCGCATGTGTATCTGGGAAGGATTCTGGATATGAAAGAGGACCGCGATGCGGCGGTTCAGCAATATCAGGAAGCTCTGAATGCGGCGGGAGAATTGCCGGAGATAAAGGCTGCGGCGGAACGAGGCTTGGCGCAGGCTTATGAACCACCAGCCAAACCGCAGTAGGCGGAAGATTCGTTACAATCATAGAGGCATTTGTAAAGAGCAATTTTGTAATTAGGTAATTTGGCAGACTAGCCGTGTGCAGTTACCTGGTTACAAAATTTTTCGAATTCCCCATGTCTTGATGTTCCAAGGAGAACGTATGAAGCGATCAGCAATCATTATTAGTTTGAGTGTGGCGATGCTGGGAATTTCGAGCTGGTGCGTTGGCCAGGCAAAACCGGCAACGGGAGGCGGTGCGGCGGGACAGGCAGCGGCGGCAGCGCCGGCGGGTAAACGGCCTCCGCAGGCGAAGACACAACCCGAGTTCGATGCCTACAAGTTGGCGGCGGCGTTGACCGATCCGGCGGCACAGGAAAAGGCGGCGGACGATTTCGCCACAAAATTTCCGGACAGTGAGTTGCGGCCTTTGCTGTACAAGTCCGTGATGGCGCAGTATCAGCAGGCCAACAACCCGGACAAGATGCTGGCCATGGCGCAAAAAGTGTTGACGTTCGATCCCGACGATCCGGAAGCGCTGCTGGGTGTGGCTCAAGTATTGGCGGAGCGTACACACCCCACCGACCTGGATAAAGATCAGCGTCTGGCAGAAGCGAGAAAAGATGCGCAGCGCTCGCTGGAAACCGTGAATACGGACGTACCGACAGCCGGAGTGGCTCCCGAGAAGCTGGCGCAATATAAGGGATTCGTTCAGTCGGAAGCCTATGCGATTCTAGGGACGCTGGATTTCAACGCGAAGGCATGGGCCGACGCGGAAGGCAACCTGAAGAAGTCGATTGACGCGTTTCCTCAGCAACCGGACCCGGTAGCGGTGTTCCGCCTGTCAGTATCGCTGGATATGCAGAACAAGTATCCCGATGCTCTGAAGTATGCGGATCAGGCGGTGGATCTGACGAAGCCTGGGACGGGAGCGGGAGACGCGGCGCGAAAGGAAAAGGATCGGCTGGTGCAGTTGATTGGGGGAATCAGCGAGCCCTCGGCGAAGTAGCGCCGAAGGCATTCGGGCTCGCTGAAGAAATCGAAGGCCGCGGCAGCGCAATCATGAAAGAACGGGAAATTACCGCGCTGGAAGCGGCATTGGGCTACCACTTTCGCCGGCGCGCAGTCATCGAGCAGGCCGTCACCCACAGCTCGCAGGCGCGCGAGCAAGAGGCTCAGCAGTCGGGCGAAAACAAATACACGGTCAACGACAACGAACAACTGGAGTTTCTGGGCGATGCCATTCTTTCGCTGGTGACCAGCGAAGAATTATTCCATCGCTTTCCGCAATTTCGTGAGGGGGAACTTTCGAAATTGCGGGCACACGTGGTGAGCGAACGGCATCTGATTCGTGTAGCGCAGCAACTTGAGCTGGGACACTACCTGCGGCTGGGTCGAGGCGAGGAAAAAAGCGGGGGACGAGGCAAGACCGCCCTGCTGGTGGACGCCCTGGAAGCGATTCTGGCGGCCATTTACCTGGATGGCGGAATCGAACCGGTTCGAGCATTTATCCTGCGCGAAATTTTAGCGCCGGAACTGGAGCGGATGGAACGGGACGGTGGAGCGTTGCCGATGACCGACTTCAAGTCGGCATTGCAGGAGACTCTACAAGCCTTAGGAATGCCGCAACCGAGTTATGTTCTGGTGAACGAGGCCGGTCCGGAGCACAAGAAAATGTTCACGGTGGAACTTCGCTTAAGCAAGAATAAAGGCGAAGAAGCGGAATTCGTGGGGCGCGCAGAGGCTACTACCAAGAAGATGGCGGAGCAGGACGCGGCTCGGCAGTTGCTGACCTACCTGGCTTCGCGATCGCAGCCGGCAGGAGCGAAGGCGACGCGGGGGGTTCGAAGCAGCCTCAGCAGTTGAGTGGCAGGAATCGATGAATTCTCCAAATCATCATGTGGCGGAAGAATCTGTGGCAGAGCGTCCGCTACCCGCAGCTGCAGAGGCGGTGCCACAGAAATTACCGGTTCAGAGACACGGTTGGCCTGAAGGGCTGGGAGTGACGGGCTCGCTGCAATCGCTCCTGGGGACAGTGGTGATCGCAGTATTTGTGATTACGTTCATCGTGCAGGCATTTCAAATTCCCTCGCCATCGATGGAAGACACTTTGCTGGTTGGTGATTATTTACTGGTGAACAAGTTGTGTTATGGCGGAGGCGGATTAGCCGACTACTTCATGCCGTATCGCCGGATACAGCGCGGCGATATTGTGGTGTTTCATTACCCGGTAAACCCGGCCCAACATTTCGTGAAACGCGTGATTGGCGTGCCGGGAGATCGAGTCCGTCTGATCAACAAACAAGTGTTCGTGAACGGAATCCCATTGAAGGAGACGTACACACACTTTAACCACCCGTCGAATGACCTATTCCGAGACAGCTTTCCACGGCTGGACGTGGCGGCAGGAGAGACGCCGGAGTGGTGGATCGAGCTGCGCAAAATGGTGGAGGATGGCCAGCTGATTGTTCCCGTGGGGCATTACTTTGTGATGGGAGACAATCGGGATAACAGTTATGACAGCCGTTACTGGGGATTCGTGCCGCAAGGCAATATCATTGGAAGGCCACTGCTGATTTACTGGTCGGTACGGAGCGAGGACACCGAGGCCGTTGCGCCGGCCACCGTATCGGGAAAACTGGCGCACTTTGCTTATGCGATGACTCACATTTTTCAAATCACGCGCTGGAACCGAACGCTGCGGCTGGTGAATTAGGTTTGGGCAGATTAAGATAGCCGTCGCGGCGGTTCAAGAATTCGAGATACATTTTTCAGGACGAAACGGACAGATCACGTTGGCAAAAAAAGACAGCAAAGAGAAGGCCGAGATCGAAGAGAAACCGAAGGAGACGACGGTTGAATTTTTGTCATCGCTGGCAGCCGTGCTGGTTACGGGGTTGTTCATCATCACGTTTGTGGTGCAGGCATTCGAAATTCCGTCCAGTTCGATGGAAAACACTCTTCTGATCGGCGACCACGTATTTGTGAACCGGATTCAGTTTGCGCCGAAGACGAACTGGACCGGACCGCTGCTGCCTTACCGGCAGGTACAGCGCGGCGATATTGTGGTGTTTCTGGCGCCCTGTGAGCCGGGATTGTATGTGGTGAAGAGAATCATGGGCGTGCCCGGCGACCGCATTCACCTGCGGAATGGGGTGGTGTACCGCAATGGCGAGGAGTTGAAGGAACCGTACGTGATTCACTCGCAGGATGCAGCGTCGTTTCCGAATCCGTATCGCGATAATTTTCCCGCGGTGCCGCCGTCAGAGAGTTACAACGTGTACCCGTGCTGGGAGCCGGAGTTGCCGATGCACATTCAGGGCGATGACTTAGTTGTGCCGCCCGGACATTTTTTCGGCATGGGCGACAATCGCGACGTGAGCCTGGACAGCCGCTATTGGGGATTTATTCCGCAGGAGAATGTTATTGGGCGTCCCATGTTCATTTACTGGTCGTTTGAAACGCCGGCGGATCAGTACAGGAAGACGGATTTTGGAGACCGTATTGGTTTTCTGGCGCACGTAGTGCTGCACTTCTTTGACGAGACACGGTGGCGGCGAACCTTGCGAGTGGTGAAGTGAAACCTTTTTCCTCAAGGCGGCGCATCACGGCCGCCGCGGTAGTAGTGCTTCTGGCGTTGTTCGTTGTACGGCCGGGGGTCTCCCGGCTGAAGACACGGATCGCAAACTCCATCAGCCAGGCTGTGGGACGTCGGGCAGAAATTGGATCCGTGCATCTACGTTTCCTGCCCCGTCCGGGATTCGATCTGGAAAATCTGGTGATCTACGAAGACCCGGCATTCGGTGCGGAACCCATGCTGCGCGCGCCGGAAGTGACCGCCGTGGTGCGGCTGACGTCGCTGATGCGCGGACGGCTGGACATCTCCCGCCTGGAATTGACCGAGCCGAGTCTAAATCTGACGCGAAACGAAGACGGACGCTGGAACTGGGAAGCTCTGCTGGAGCGGACGGCGCGGACGCCGCTGGCGCCGACGGCGAAATCAAAGACGGAAGCGCGTCCCGGGTTCCCCTACATTGAGGCATCGTCCGGCCGGATTAATTTTAAGGCTGGAACAGAAAAGAAGCCGTATGCGCTGCTGAACGCGGACTTCGCCTTGTGGCAGGATTCGGAAAACACGTGGGGCGTGCGGTTGAAAGCGGAGCCGTTGCGCACTGACATGAGCCTGAGCGATGCGGGCGTGGTGCGGATGAACGGCACTTGGCAGCGAGCGGGAAGCCTGCGTGAAACACCGCTGCAATTCACGCTGGAGTGGCAGCATGCCCAGCTGGGACAGTTGACCAAGCTGGTGTATGGCAACGACAAAGGCTGGCGTGGAGACATACAGGTGGAGGCAGCGCTGCGAGGGACACCCGCGGCGCTGCAGATCACCACGGACGCAATGGTGCACGATTTTCATCGCTACGATATTTACGCCAGTGAAGGACTGGCGATGGTGACGCACTGCGACGGGAAGTACAGTTCCGCGGAGCGCATGATGCGAGAGATTTTCTGCACGGCGCCGGTGGGGAATGGCGTGGTCACATTGCACGGGAGCGCGGGAGCGGCCGGAGCACATAAGCTCGACTTGTCATTGAATGTCGAAAATGTCCCGGCAAACGCGGTGGCACAGCTGGCGCGGCGAACGAAGAAGGATCTGCCTTCCGATCTTGTTGCCGGGGGAAGCGTGCAAGGGAATTTCAGTGCGAAAGAAAATGGGCCCTCCTCGGAGGGGCCGCAATTCGAGGGGCGCGGTGAAATCACGAACCTGCGACTTCAGTCGTCGCTTAACAAAGCGGAACTCGTAACCGCGAGGGTACCGTTTGTGCTGAGCGTGGAAAGAAACAGCAGGAGTGCTCTGGCGCGGGGGAAAAACGCTCGACAAGTGGATACGGACGCTGCGCCGGCAACGAATGAAATGCACATCGAGTTTGGCCCCTTCCCTGTCGCGCTGGGTCGGCCTGTACCCTTGCAAGCCAAAGGATGGTTAGGACGATCGGGATACGCGATCGCTGTGCGAGGAGATGCGGAAGTGTCACACGCGTTGAAAGTGGGCAGCCTGCTTGGATTACCGGCAATGCGAGCCAACGTGGAGGGTGCGACGCAATTGGATTTGCAGATTGCAGGATCCTGGACGGAGAACACGTCGCAAGTTCCTGCGGGATTTTCTTTGCCACAAGTAACGGGGACGGCGCAACTGCACGACGTGCGGGTGACGGTACGGGGAGTGAATGGGCCGGTTGAGATTACGTCGGCGGAGTTAAAGCTGGAAGCGAATCAGGCGCGGGTTGAAAAGCTCAGCGCGCGGGCTGCCGAGTCGCGTTGGACGGGATCGGTGGAATTGCCTCGCGGATGCGGAACGCCGCGGGCGTGCATGGTTCACTTCAATCTGAACACGGAAGAAGTTCGATTGAGCGATGTGCGTGCCTTGCTGGGCGGACACCAGAACCAGCGGCGCTGGTATCAAGTGCTGTCGCCGGCAGAACCGCGAACACCATCCTTTCTTTCGAGCCTGAGAGCGTCGGGAAAAATAAATGCGGGGCGCCTGCGAGTTCATAACGTTCCGGCAGAGCACGTGTCCGCGGAGATCGATGTAGACGGCGGAAAGCTGAAGATTTCGGATTTGCGCGGGGACTTATTGGGCGGAAAACATCGCGGAGATTGGCAGGTCGATTTTACTGGCGCGTCTCCGGAGTACAGCGGGGCGGGAACATTCACGAACATTGTGCTGGAGCAGATCGGCCGGCGCGATGAACAAGGCCGCGATAAACCAGGGATGGATCTCCGGAACAGGGAGCGGTGCATATCAGCTAAAGACGTCGAGCCTGGACTCGACGGTGTTTTGGCAATCGGCTGAGGGCAGGCTGCATTTTGATTTACGCGATGGAGTGTTCTCACTGATTTCGTTGGGGAGCGACGAGACAGCCCTTGCGGGTGGAGCGGTGGCATGGGCATGCCCGCCTGCGGGATGGAAAAGTGGAAATCGAAAAAGGCACGCTGATCTCGCCGGGCGGAGCGTATGAGGTGAGCGGAACGGCGTCGGCTCATCAGCGCAAGAGTTGGACTTCAAATTGAGTGCGGGGACGCAAGCGAAATCCGCCGGAGCGGGGTCGCTGGTGTATAGCATCACCGGGCACTTTGACGGAACCGCACGTTGCGGTTACCCCAGCGCCGGAGACGCAGGCGCGGCTGAAGCCGTAACGGTTTTCCCCAGGGGCTGAAGCCCGGAGTCTTTGTTGCGGTGGATGGCACGACTGAAGTCGTGCCCTTCCCGATCAGTTTCCCTTCCCGACTATTTCCCTTCCCGATCGGTTCCCTTCTGCAGTTTGTTCTCTTCTTTTTCCCTCTTCGGCGCTATGGAACGTAGCCGGAACCACGCAGAACTTTTCCGGGCAAGGCTCCTGTCATCTTTGACTGATCGATGACGGGCACGCCGTTTACGAGCACATATTCCATCCCTTCCGAAAGCTGGTTGGGATTATCGAAGGTGGCTAGATCGCGCACGGTGGCGGGATCGAAGATTACGACGTCGGCCCACATGCCGGCTTTCAGGACGCCGCGATCGGTGAGGCGAAGTCGCTGCGCGGGTAAGCGCGGACATTTTTCGAATCGCATCTTCGAGCGAGAGGACTTTGCTCTTCGCGCACATACTTTCGCAAGATGCGCGGGAAAGTTCCGTAGGCGCGAGGATGAGGATGCTCCTGGCCGAGAAGGCCATCGGGAGAAGTTCCGGACGAGTCGTTATCGAAGGCAACCCAGGGCTGCTGCAGGGCGAGGGTGACGTCAGGCTGCGACATGCCGAAGACGGCGACGCCGGTGTTGGGATCTTCGATCAGAAAATCGAAGAGGGCATCGATCGGGTCTTTATTCCAGAGCTTGGCAATTTCGGAAAGACGCTTGCCTTGCAGGTGGACAAGCTTGGGATTTTGTACGACGCCGATCATGACCGCTTCGGGACCGGGAATCTCCTGCCACTCGTTGTCCCAATCGTTGGAGGGCGTGAGCATGTCTTTGCGAATGCGTTCGCGGGTGGCGGGATCTTTCAGACGCTCGACGAGTTTCGCAGTACCACCATCGTGGGCCCAAGGCGGAATGAAGGCGGAGAAATCATTGAACCATGCGGTGTAAGCGTAAGTGTCGGCGGTAACGTCGGTGCCAGCGGCGCGGGCGGCATTGATTTTGGCGACAACTTCGGGCATGCGTCCCCAGTTGGCCTTGCCGGCGACTTTGATGTGCCAGATTTCGACGGGGACATGGGCGTCGCGGCCGATGCGAAGCGCTTCGTCGATGGCATCGAGGACAGAGTTGCTTTCGTCGCGCATGTGCGTGGAATAGATACCGCCGAACTTTCCGCCTTCAGCAGCGAGCGCGATCAGTTCGTCAGTTTTGGCGTAAGGGGCGGGAGCGTATTCGAGAGCGGAGGAGACTCCGACGGCGCCGTCTTTCATGGCGTCGCGAACCAGGTTCTTCATTTGATCGAGTTGCTCGGGATTTGGCTGCTTGTTGTCGTCGCCGAGAACCATGCGGCGGACACTGGTGGCGCCGACGTAGCTGGCGAAATTGATGCCCATGCCTTGTTTTTCCAGGCGCGCGAAATACTGGCGGAAGGTGCGCCAATCGGGGGTGATTTTGTAATGCTCATAGCCTGGGCGATCGGATTGAAGGATGGCATCGTTGAGCGGAGCGACAGAGTTGCCTTCGCCGGTGATCTCGGTGGTGATGCCCTGGTAGATTTTTGACGGGAGGCGCGGATCGACGAGGATGGTCAACTCGGATTGCCCTAGCATGTCGATGAAGCCGGGGGCAACGACTTTGCCGGCGGCGTCGATGGTGCGTTGGCGGGGCGAGGCCGAGAGATTGCCGATGGCGGCGACTTTGCCATCGCGAACGCCGAGATCTCCGGAATACCAGGGGGAGCCGGTGCCGTCGATGATATGGCCGTTGGAGATGACGAGGTCGAAGGGGGTGGGGGATTGAGCGGACAACGAGAGTGCAGCAGCGAGGAGGAATGAGATTGCGAGCGCGAGAGCTTTACAGGGTTTCATAAATTTGCGTTCTCAGCCAAAAATTGGGCGGACATAGAATACGGCCACAGGGGCTAAAGCCCGAATTGTTTATTGCACTTTACGCGGCGCTGAAGCGCCGCTCTTCCACGGTATTTCCAAGGCCGGTACTAATTAGCGTTCGCCCGCCGGTGTGAGATAGCGCCCAATGCGATCCAAATTCCGAGAGCCAGCCATTCGTACGCGGTGAAATGGCCGGGGATCGCGGGGACAACTTTCATGAGGAACATCGCGATCGCTACGAGCAAGCCGAGGGTTGCGACGCTCCAGTCTCTTGTGGACAAACCCAGCTGGGCAGGTAAAGCGCGAGCGCGCCCCATGGAAATGTAGGCGGCGCAGGTTGCGGCCCATCCGATGGCACACGCGACAGAACCGACTTCGGTGATGGGTACAAGGATGGCATCGCCAAGAAGCATGCAGAGGCCGGTGGTCACTCCGATACAGAGGACCGCGATGGAGGGCGTGCGATGACGCGGATGAATTTCGCCGGCGCGTGCATCGATCATGCCGCGACGGCCCATGGCGAAAAGCAGGCGGCTGGCGGCAACGAAGTTTCCGTTGAAGCATTTGAATAAAGAGAGCAGCGCGGCGGCGAGGATCAGGTTGACGATCCAGCGCGAACCGACGGCGTGATGAAAGGCGACAGCAGTCATGAATTTTTCGCCCGTGAGGCCGTGCCAGGGAGCAACGAAGGCCACTGCGGCGATGATGATCGCGTAGAAGAGGATGCCAACGAGGATGGCCATCCAGATGGCGCGGAGAAAGCTATGGCTGCGGAACTGAGTGGTGGATTCCTCGGCGGCCTTGCTGACGGATTCGAATCCGGTCATGAAGTAGGGGACGATCTGAACGACGAGGAGAAATGAAACCAGAGGGGCGTGTGTGAACAGTGGAGGAAAGTTGCGGGACGACCCTTTGCTAACGCCGAGGGCGACAAAGACGAGGAAGAGGGCGAGCGTGCCGAAAGAGGTCCAGTTCTGAAAGGTCGCGCTGAGGCGGATGCCGCGATAGTTGAGCATGGTGAGCAACGCGGTGAGGGCGAGGCCAATAAGAAGATGCGGAAGGAAAACGGGGCGGCCGGCGATGCGATAGATTTCGACGGTGTCAAGCGAGGGGAGGATATATCCGGCTATGCGGCCGACGGCGACGGCCTCCCATGGGCACACGATGAAGTAGGCGAGCATCATCATCCATCCCGTGGAGAAGCTGATGCGCCGGGAAAATGCGGCGGCGGTATAGGCGATTTCGCCGGCGGCGTCCGGCATAGCAGCGATGAGGCGACCATAGACCCAGCCGATGGGAAACAGCAGAGCGCCGCCGACGGCGAAGCCAAGCAGAGCGCCCAAAGAGCCGCCACGGAGCAGCCAGTCGTCCATGACGACGAGCCAACCAACGCCGACCATGGTGCCCCACGCGAGGGTGAAGTAGTCGGTGAGGCGAAGTTTGCGCGCGAGATGGGAAGGCATTCTGCCGGTTCGGACCAGCGAATCGGGTGGCGCGAATTATAAAGCATTGGAGGGGTTTGCTATGGAGTGCAGGAGGCGGAAGAGGGTTTCGAGGATCGCGGGAACCCCGGCGCTGTCCCGCAAAATCTCGGTTACGGAGCGTAATCTGCGCTACCCAGATCAAAAAGGTCGAAATTAGGATCACATCGTCAAGTTCACTGCGGCGGATGAGCTTGTAGGGATCCTTCGACTGCGCACGCGGATTCACAAAACGAATCCGCCTGCTTTGCTCAGGATGACAGTGGGAGCAGGGTGCGTGGAATAGGACAGAAAAACGCAAGGTCTCCGCATGCGTTGCAGAACCACGGCTGACCAGGATACGTTCGGCGAAGTATGTAGTCGGAATATTAGCGTTGAAAAGCGGGGGGAAAGGGCGAGGTCGAGATTTTCTCCGATGACAGGTGTTGGGGAAGGAGCGGGGTTCTGAGGTGTTGCTCGATCAGCCGTGTGGAGTCGTATTCCGCGTCATTCGCTTCGACAAACTTGTGGGCTCGGAGAATTTTCAGGACGCGATCGTCGTGGCCCTCCTTCAGGGCGAGAAGCGCCTGAGAAAACCTTTTCCGATCGGCTTGGGAGACGCCGGGGCGAGCGACCCACACATAATCGACATAAGGCTCGGAAGTATAGAAGACGCGGACTTTCCTGGCGTCCACTTGGCCGCCGCGAATAAGGAAATCAAGAACTGTCTTGTCGATGGCTCCGGCGTCAACCGCTCCGTTTGCGACCAGTGCCGCGGTTGCCAGATGGCTTCCGCTATAGCGATACGTGAGATCGGTTTCGGGATTAATTCCTGCCTGCTTGAGATCGCGATAGGGCATAAGGCGACCGCTGGTCGAGTCGATATCGCCGAAGGCAAACCGCTTACCCCTTAGATCGTTAAGCGAATAGATATGGGAACCCGTGGCGGTGATGAAAACAGACCGATAATGCAAGTCGGTGGCGCGCTGAACGAGGGGGATGACGCCATACTTAGCACGAGCGCGAACATATACCAGCGCTCCGAGACACGCAAAATCGTATGAGCCGTTGCCGATGGCGGCAACGGTTTCACCATAAGAGTCGGGAGATGCGACGATCACCGCCCTTCCCATAGCTCTCGCAAGATAATCCTGAAGCGGAGATCTATCGTCGGGATTCGACCCATCAAAGACCACGCCGATGGTGATGGTTCCGTCGGCACCGTAACCCGACTGGCCAGCGAGAAGACACATTACGACCAGCACTGCGGCGGTCTTGGCTCGCACAGACAATAGGTCACCCTAGTGATTGCAGAGGCACTTCGGAGTCCATCTCGGGTAGGAACCTAAGTTATTGATTCTTCACGAAGTGGAAGGAATGTCGGATCGGCACAGTCCCATCGGCGGATAACCGTCCGGAAATCGAACGGTGATTCAAATGATGGTAGAATCGAAGCCGTCACGCTATAACCTGCGTAGAATCAGTGCAAACCTCTGAAAACAAATCTCCGTTGGAGTATCGACCATTCTCTGCATGATGCTGCCGGCGATGAATTTAAGCGCGGAAGTTCTGTTGTGCCCTGTGGCGACTCGCTGAAACTTTGATGACGGACTCAACGAAATTGCGAAAGCGCGTGCTCAGCGGCATGCGCTCGACCGGGAAATTACATCTGGGAAATTATGTTGGCGCGCTGGCCAATTGGGTGCGCATGCAGGACGAGTACGAGTGTTTTTTCATGGTAGCGGATTGGCACGCGCTCACGACCGATTACGCCGATACGTCGCGGGTGAAGGAGAATACGCTGGAAGTGGCGCTGGACTGGCTGGCGGCGGGACTGGATCCGGAGAAAAGCGTGATTTTTATTCAGTCGCACGTGCCGGCGCACGCGGAGTTGCACCTTTTGTTCTCGATGATCACGCCGCTGGGGTGGCTGGAGCGGGTCCCTACTTATAAAGAGCAGCGCGAGAATATCAAGGATAAAGATTTAGGGACGTATGGATTTCTGGGATATCCGGTGCTGCAGTCGGCAGACATTTTGGTTTACAAGGGCGATGTTGTGCCGGTGGGCGAGGATCAGGTGGCGCACGTGGAGCTGACGCGCGAGATTGCGCGGCGGTTTAACGGTTTCTATGGAAAACGAGGCGATGTTTTTCCCGAACCGCAGGCACTAATGACGCCAGCGCCGAAGTTGCCGGGGACAGACGGACGGAAGATGTCGAAATCGTATGGCAATACGATTATGCTGACGGACCCGGAGCCGGTGGTACGGCAGAAGCTGAAGACGATGGTGACGGATCCGGCGCGAGTGCGGCGGAGCGACCCGGGAAATCCAGATGTGTGTCCCGTGGGAGACTTGCATAAGATATTCAGCAGCAAAGAAACCATGGAGAAGGTGAACGTGGGCTGCCGGTCGGCCGGGATCGGTTGCATCGAGTGCAAGAGCTGGGCGGCGGATGCGCTGGTGAACTTGTTGACTCCGATGCAGGAGAGACGGAAGAAATTCGAGGAGAATCCGCGGCTGGCTTGGGATATTCTTGAAGCCGGAACGGAACGGGCGCGGAAGGCAGCGGCAGAAACGATGAAGGATGTGCGCGCGGCGATGGGAATGTCGTTGGAGTACGAAGCGGCGAAATGAACGCCGTGGCTAGCCCACTTCTCGCAAAAGAAGCGAGAAATGGGGCACCCGCAGAGTTACACAGGTCTGGCTTTTTGATGATGAGTGAAAAGATCAAAGTCGCAACGGAGATCGATACCGCGCGGATGCCTGCGGTGGTTGCGGGCGGCAAGCCTGCGAAAGAGGCGGCTAAGAAAGAGGAGAGCGATTCTCCGTTTGCGGTTTCGGTAACGGATGTTTATGAAGGGCCGCTGGACCTGCTGCTCGATCTGATTCGCAAACAAGACATCGACATTTACGACATCCCGATTGCTCGGATTACGGCGCAATACTTGGCGTATGTGGAGAAAATTCGCGAGCTGGATGTGAATGTTGCGGCAGACTTTATTTATATGGCCGCGGTGCTGATTCATATCAAGTCAAAGATGCTGCTGCCGCGGGATCCATCGGCGAAAGCCGAGGAACTGGAAGATCCGCGAACCGAGCTGGTGAACCGGCTGCTGGAGCATGAGAAGTTCAAGTCGGCGGCGCAGATGCTTTTGCAGAAGCAGCAGATTGAAGATGCGGTGCTGACCAATCCGGCGATGAAAGAGTTCATGGACGACGAGGGCACCGAGCCGGAGATGGCGGCGGACGTCATCGATCTGGTGAAAACGTTCCAACAGATTTTGGAACGCGTGCGGACGCGGCCGGTCCTCAACGTGGACGAGGAGACCGTGACGGTGGGGCAGATGATTGATTATCTGCGGCGGCGGCTGGCGCTGGAGTCGAAGCCGATCCGGTTGAAGCAGTTGCTGTTGCGCGTGCCGTCGCGGCAGGCGCTGGTCTGCATGTTTCTTGCGCTGCTCGAAATGGTGAGGCTGCAGGCGATTCAGGTTAAGCAAGACCAGCTTTTCGGCGAAATTGCGGTAAGGAAGCATACGGGATTCGACGCGGTGATGGCGGAGCAGGGGGCGGTGAGGGATGACTGGCGGTAGAGGCAGTGGTCAGTGGCTAGTGATCAGGGGGCAGTCTCAAGCCACGGACTTTGCGGGCCACTAGCCACCGACCACTGGCCACTTTTCTTATGAGTCTAAAAGCTCAACTCGAAGCGATTATTTATGCGGCGGAGACTCCGATCACGACGGAGCAGATGGTGCAGCTCGTCAAGGGGTCGGTGATGGCGGAAGGCGTAGCGGATGACGCGGAGGTGAAGTCGCGCGTACGGGCGGCGCTGGAAGAGCTGGCTGCGGAATACGGAACACCCGACCACGGGATTGAAGTTCGCCAGGTGGCGGGCGGATACCGGATGTCGACCAAGCCCGAGCAGCATGAGGTGGTGCGCAGTTTTGCGAAAAGTTTGAAGCCGCCGATTCGACTTTCGTTGCCGGCTTTAGAAACGCTTGCGGTGATCGCGTACAAACAGCCGGCCACGGTGCCGGAGATCAATGAGATTCGCGGTGTAGATTCCGGCGGCGTGATTGCCACGCTGCTCGACCGTAAGCTGATCACGACCGCGGGGCGGAAGCAAGTGATCGGGCGACCGATCCTGTACAAGACGACAAAGGAATTTCTGATGCGCTTTGGTTTAAAGGACGTGAACGAACTGCCGAGCATGGAAGAGTTCGAAAAGCTGGTGGCGGAGTCGTTTCAGGGAGAGTTGATTCCGGCGGAAGACACAGCGGCGCACGAAAAAGATTCCGGGCTGGCGGCCGAAGTCGAAGAGCCTGCCGCGCAGAAAGAATAGTGGATGCCTGCTGAACGACTACAAAAAATTATTGCCGCTGCCGGAATCGCTTCTCGCCGCAAAGCCGAAGAACTGATCAGCGCCGGGCACGTCAAGGTGAACGGCACGGTAGTTACGGAGCTGGGTACCAAAGCAGACGCGGATGTGGACCACATTCGCGTGGATGGGAAGCTTCTGCAGGGCGCCCAGAATCACGTTTACCTTCTGCTAAACAAGCCGAAAAATTACGTCACCACCGTAAGCGATCCGGAAAACCGGCCGACCGTGATGCAACTGATTCATGGCGTTAAGAAGCGAGTCTATCCGGTGGGCCGACTGGATTACGCGAGCGAAGGATTACTGTTGATGACGAACGATGGCGGGCTGGCGAACAAGCTGATGAAGGCGTCGTCACAGGTCTCGAAGACCTATGTGGTGAAAATTGCGGGCGTGCCCAGCGCAGAGGCGCTGGAGAAATTGCGCGGTGGAGTGTCGATTGCGAAAGAGGATGGCCGGCGGGTGCGGACAGCGCCTGCTGGGATCCGGCTGGTAAAAGAAGCCAATAATCCGTGGTACGAGGTCACGTTGATTGAAGGGCGCAACCGGGAGATCCGGCGCATGTTCGAAAAAATTGGACACCACGTGGAAAAAATCAAGCGCGTACGTTACGGGCCGTTGACGCTTGGATGTGCCGCCCGGGCAGTTTCGCTCGTTAACGTTGCAGGAAGTGGACCGTTTGCGAACGGCATGCAACAAACCGATAGCGTCGAGCAAGCCTTCCATGGCATGATGAGCGGCAAAACATGAGCCGCTTTTTCGATCTGATCTCCAAGCCGGCCCGCGAGATGGGCGCGGCCACTCCAGGTAGCACACCCGCCGCTGCAACATCGCGACGCCGTTCTCCCCTGATCAAGCTGGACTCGAATGAAAGTCCGTTTGGACCTTCACCGCACGCCGTGGATGCGATGAGGAGCGTCATTGCAGCGGGCAATTTATATCCGGACGATGACTGCAGCCTCTTGCGAAACCGGCTGGCGGGGCATCATCAAGTACAACCGGGACAGGTGCTGGTTACAGCGGGATCGACAGGGTTGCTGAGCTTGCTGTGCCGGACCCTGCTGTCGCCGGGGCTGAATGCGGTGACCAGCGAGCGATCCTTCATTGTGTATTCGATGGCGGTGCATGCGGCGGGCGGGCAACTGATCGAGACACCGATGCGCAACGACGGATTCGACCTCGGGGCGATACTGGCAGCGATCGACGCGAACACCCGCATAGTGTTTCTGGCGAATCCTAACAATCCGACGGGCACGATGGTGGAAGCGCCGGTGGTGAAAAGCTTTGTTGAGCAGCTACCGGACCACGTGGTGCTGGTGCTGGATGAGGCTTATTACGAATTCGCCATGCACTTCGCCGGCCTGCGGAAGTTGGCTTATTCGAGCTCGCTGGATTTTGTTCACCAGGGAGAAGGCGTGGTCGTGCTGCGCACGTTTTCCAAAGCTCACGGACTTGCTGGGCTGCGGGTTGGGTACGGGCTTGGTCCGGCGGAGCTGCTGGGGTATTGCGCGCGGATGCGAAATACATTTTCGGTGTCGTCGGTGGCGCAAGCCGCGGCTTTGGCGGCGCTCGAGGATCAGGATCACCTGCAGACCGTGGTGTCGAGTAATACGATCCAGTCACGAGATTTGACGCAAGGATTGTCGCAGCAGGGATATCGCGTTGTGCCTACGTCGGCGAATTTTTTGTACTGTGATCTGGGGGAGGATGCACTGGCGTTTGCGAACCGACTGCTGGAGGAAGGCGTGGTGGTTCGGCCGCTGGGAGCCTGGGGCGCGCCGAATTGCATTCGAGTAACGATTGGAAAGCCGGAGCAGAATCAGGCGTTGTTGAAGGCGGTGAGGCTGGTACGGTCGGGTATCGGTGCCAGCGCTAGCCCAGAAGTGGCTACGTAAGATAATTCTGGACCCAACTGCAGGAGGATCTTTGAGCGCCGCGAAGCCAATGATGATTCTGATTGCCGGACCCTATCGCTCCGGTACCAATGACGATCCAAATCTGATCCAGCGAAATGTTCAGGAGATGGAGTCTTATGCGCTTCCTATTTTCCGAGCTGGACACATCCCAATTCTGGGCGAGTGGCTGGCACTGCCGCTAGCGGAACTGGCCGGTTCGAAAGCTTTGGGTGACGAGGCTTTCAATGAAGTGTTCCATCCGATCTCGGTCCGGCTGCAAACAAAGTGTGATGCCGTGCTTCGAGTGGGAGGAGCTTCGGCTGGAGCGGATGAGATGGTACGGGTGGGACGAAGTCTGGGCCTGAAAATCTACAGCTCGTTGACGGAGATCCCTAACGATTGACATGTACACGAGGCACTTTGCGACGGACAACCGTCGCACCGCTTTCCTTTCTTCGATAAACTGCTGCTGAATTTATCCGACGAGCACTGCGGCTCGTGCCGCTCCGTATAAGCCCGCGTCGCTGCCTAACAGGGCGGGGGTGATAACGGTTTTACGGTGCGTAGCGGATTCTCCTGTGGAAGTATCTGGTTCAACAGGACTGCCCGCAGGCGCCGAGCTTCGCTCGGCTCGGACAGCCGAGGGCGGCTGTCCCCACATATTCTCTTTATCTTTTCCTGACGAATGGTCCGCGGGAGCGGTGGCTGCATAGACGAGGGAGCGAAGGCGGAGTTCGTCGAACATGCTGGGAGCGTAAGCGTCCCACGCACTGGAAACGCCACCGCCGATTACAAACATATCCAAATTTAAAATGTTGATGAGGTCGGCGAGCAGGATGCCGAGGTAGCGCCCGAAGGTACGGAAGATGTTGCGGGCATGCTCGTCGCCCTGGGTGGCGAGATTGTAGATGGACTTGGCGCCGAATTCGGCGTCGGCGGATGCGGCCTTGGCCAGCGATGGGGCCTTGCCGCTGGCGATGGCTTCACGGGCCATGAGCATGATGGCGCTGGCGGAGGCATATTTTTCGGCGCAACCGCGGTTCCCGCATCCGCAGGGATGGCCTTCGGGCTCGACGGTAACGTGGCCGAACTCGCCGGCCATGCCGTTCATGCCGTGCCAGATTTTACCGTCCAGCACGATGCCCCCGCCGATTCCGGTCCCCAGTGTAACGACGGCCACGTTTGGAATGCCGCGCGCCGCACCCAGCCACTGTTCGCCCAGGGCAGCGACATTAGCATCATTATCAATGATGACAGGCGCAGACAGACGGCGTTCGATGATGGCACGTACGGGGTAATTCTCCCAGCCGGGAAGATTCGCAGACTTGCGCATCGTGCCGGTTTGCATGTCGATGATTCCGGGGACGCCGATGCCTGCGCCGAGAAGTTTTCCCGAAGAATTGTACTGCCTAGAGAGGCGCTGGATGGCGTCGCACATTTCGCCGATGACGTGGTCGCGGCCGAGAGCGACTTTGGTCCCGAGTGTGACTTTTTCGAGAAGCTGGCCGTCCCGACTGACAGCCGCAATGCGGAGGTTCGTACCGCCAAGATCGACGCCGATGGAGAAATCAGGCATGGGGGAAAAGATAACAGAATTCAGAGTGGATTCTATCGAGTGGATTGCTGATGCATCGCGGCCCGGCAACGGCTAAAGCCGGAATCGGCTCGGAACTTTTACGGCATGGCTAAAGCCATGCCCTTTCAAAGCCATACAAGATTAGAACTTCATGGCGTAGCGACCCTTCGAGGTAACGCAAGATTAGCCGGCAATGATTGCCGTTTATTCTTGACACTTCGGGCAATAGTGGCTGCTGCGTCCGGCAATCACGATGCGTTTGATAGGAGTCTTACAGACAAGACAAGGCTCGCCTTCGCGGCCGTAGACACGGTGCTGCAGTTGGAAGAAACCTTCCTCGCCATCGGAGTCGACGTAATCGGAAATGGAGGAGCCGCCTGCCTTAATCGCCTCGCGAAGAACTTTTTTCAGTCCAGTGAGGAGCTTGGCAAACTGGAGGCGGGTAATGGCGGAGCCCCTGCGGCGCGGGCGAATGCCGGCCCGGAATAAAGCTTCGTCGGCATAAATGTTACCGACACCGCGAAGAAGCTTCTGATTCAAAAGCGCGCTTTTAATGGGAGTTTTGCGCCCGCGAAATAGCGGGGCGAAGCTGTCAAGATCGGCCTCCAGCGGCTCTATGCCACCGGCTTCAAATTTGACGGCAACGCTGAGACGACCGAAGCGGCGAGGATCCACGAAACGGAGTTCCCTGCCCGACCTGAGCTTCAGAATAGCGTGCGTATGTTTTTGAATTTCCGCTTGCGGCTCGCAGACCTGCAGGCGCCCGGTCATCCCTAAGTGGACAATCCAGTTCGCGGTGAGTTCGGTTGGCGGCTGCGACGAAGCGGGTTTGCGGCCCCTTGCAGGCGAGGGCTTGCCTTGAGCTTGCCGACGGAGCGAAGGAGCTGCCTGGGATAAGTCGAAAACGATGTGCTTGCCGACGCGGCGAACATCGAGTATGCGGCTGTGCTGGAGGGCGGCGACGATTTCCTGCGCGGAAGATTTGAGCGGCTCGGGCTTTTGGCCCAGCCAGACGGACTCGATGACATCGCCGGAAATGCGTTTGGCCAGGCCGCGAGCGATCGTTTCTACTTCAGGCAGTTCGGGCATGCCTATTCAGTTTACAGGGCGAGGCACAGGTGGGAGTTCGCGCAATTTGCGGCTAGGGGAAAGCGTGCGGCTAGTCTTTTAAAGGAACCACGGCGCGGCCATCGCGGCAGAAGGTAGCAACCTTCTGGAGATCACCGTTGGCCTGGGGCACGGTCATTACGGGGCCGTAACAAAAGACGGCGTGGCCAGAGGCGGCGAAATACCAGCTTCCGTTCTTGACGTGCTGGTCGAGGTGGCTGGATAAGTGGCGATCGGGCGGCGCGGGTTTCGCAACCGTCATACTTAACAACAGGGCTAGGGTCAGGACCTTCATGTGCTGCAACCATCCAAAATTTAATCAAAAAAACAGTACGACCTGGGACTTGCTATTCGACTTACAGCGTTCTTAAGACGCGGCGCTGATCACTCAAATCCGAAGCGGGCATGGGCGGAACCTGGGTGTATGGCTTTGCACCCTTGCCTGCGCGGGTTTGGTTATGGCGCTGTGGTACCTGGGTTGACGGAGTTTGTTGCGATGGTGCCTGGGTTGACGGAGTTCCTACTGATGGAGCTTGCCCTTGGGTCGAAGAGCCTTGCGCGGTGGCCGATTTCTGGGTCTGTTCCTGAGCAGTCCGGTCACTCAGAGCTTTTCCTCGGATAGCCCATAACTCTCTGGTATCGCCCATCAGAACCTGAATCAGATTATGTTGCGCTTGGATGGCATGATTTTGCTCAACGATTAACAATGTCATAAGGCCATAAGAGGCCAAGAAGACAACGATGAGCAATGGAAGGAGCGTCCGCTTTTTTTGTGGAGCCGTAATCGGGATCCAATCATTGTTGCCGAATGAAGAATTCAAGCGCCACCCCACCTATGCCCCATAAACGCGGGCACTTGTCTAAGATGCAGATTGTGCGCCAATGGCAGACAAGGATGGAAGACTCTGAATCTGCTAGGGTTAATAAAATTTCCGACTCATCTGCCCACACGACGGAGTGCAACGCAATGCACATTATAGGCAGCGTGTAGCGCGCGCCAGCCTTGGCGCTGGGCTTAGGATTCTTTCTTGATTATGGAACGCCACTCGAAACTCGGCGGAGTGTGGACGGAAGGCTCTAGGGAATGTACCTGAGATGGCCTCAGACATTTGTTACCAGAGTTCGCATGAAAACAGTGCATCCGAGCAGCTTTCCGGTGATAGCTGGATGAGCGGGACGAGAATGGTAGAGGAGTTCAGGTCCCGTGCGCGGAAGCGGCTTTTGCAATACCGGCTCTGAGCAGCTTGGCGAACTGCTCGGGAAGCACTGGCCGGCTGAAATAGTATCCTTGCGCCTCGTCACAGCGGTGAGCCTGAAGAAACGCCAGCTGTTCTTGAGTTTCCACACCTTCCGCAATCACCCGAAGCTTAAGGCTTCGACCCATGCTGATGACAGCTTTTACGATGATGGATTCGTCGGGTGCGGTGGTGATCTGGCTGACGAAGGACTGATCGATCTTGAGGGCGTCGATGGGGAACTTTCTAAGATAGCTCAGGCTGGAGTAGCCCGTTCCGAAATCGTCGACGGCTATTCGAACCCCTTTGGCTCTCAATGCCTTTAGCACGGATGCGGTGTACTCGGCATGCTTCATGAGAACGCTTTCGGTCATCTCTACTTCCAGAAATTTCGGATTCAATCCCGTCTCTTTAAGTATGGCGAACACGGTGTCGACAAAATTTTCTTCGCGCAATTGAATCGCCGAAATGTTCACAGCCATAGTGCACATCGGCAGGCCTGCCGCCACCCAGGCTTGCGCCTGCCGGCAGGCTTCACGAAGAACCCAGATGCCGATGGGCAGAATCAAGCCACAGTCTTCCGCAACGGGAATAAATTGCGCGGGAGAAACGGGCCCTCGAATAGGGTGGGTCCAACGTAGCAACGCCTCTGCGCCGATGATCCTTCCGGTCCTCAAGTTGATCTTCGGCTGGTAGTGCACCACAAATTCCTGCCGCTCCAGGCCGCGCCGCAGGCTCTCCTCAATGGATTGCCGCTCCACGGCCCGGACGTTCATGGCGGACTTGAAAAACTGGAACGTCTGACGTCCGTTCTCCTTTGCATGGTACATGGCTGTGTCCGCATTCTTGATCAGAGTCTCCGCGTTTACACCGTCGTCGGGATAAAGACTGATACCAACGCTGCAAGTTACGTGAAGATCGTGCTGGTCGATGAAATGAGCTTCGGCCACCGCCCGCAGCATACGTCGGGCAGTGACCGACGCGTCTTCCGCGGTTTCCTCTTCGGAAAGCAGTACTACGAATTCATCCCCGCCCTGGCGGCTAACCGTGTCAGAACCGCGTACGCAATCGACCAAGCGTTTTCCCACAGATTGAAGAAGCTTGTCCCCGGTGGGATGTCCGAGGGAATCATTGATGTGTTTGAAACCATCCAAATCCAGGAACAAGACGGCGACTTTTCTCCGGTGACGCAAGGCTAGGAGAATCGCCTGATTTACCCGGTCATTCAAGAGCATACGATTGGGCAAGCCGGTCAAAAAATCGTGCTCGGACGAATGGATGATCAGCGCTTCGGCCATTTTTCGCGTAGTGATGTCGCGGATAGCTGCCGTTACCAGAATTCCTTCGGCGCTTTCCAGCGGGCTTAACATGATCTCAAGCGGAAACACACTGCCATCCTTCCGCTGCCCCAACAGTTCGATCCCGCTACCAATCTGCTGCTCCCGAGCATCCTTCGCGGATCGAAGAGCGTCCGCAATCAGGCGCTCGGCGAAGCCTGTGGGAATGATGTTCTTTATCTGCTGCCCGATGAGTTCATCGCGACGGTATCCGAAGCGTTTCTCTGCCTGCACATTCACCAAAACGATCTTTCCGCCCGGGTCAACGACCACCATCGCATCGGGAGCGGCTTCCAACAGTCCGCGGTACTTCGTCTCCGATTCCTTGCTCTCGCTAAGGTCGCGGCTGATCTCAGAAAATCCACGCAGCGTTCCGTCCGCATCACGCAACGCTGTGAAGGTAACCCGTGCCAGAAACTGCGAGCCGTCTTTCCGCACGCGCATGCCGTTTTCTTCGTGGTGGCCGCTCGCGGCGGTGATCCGAAGTACTTCCTCCGGCTTGCCCCGCGCGATATCTTCCGGAGGAAAGAAGCACGAAAAGTTGTGCCCGACAATCTGCTCGGCGGTGTAGCCTTTGATTCGTTCGGCTCCGGCGTTCCAACTGACAACCCGGCCCAGCGGGTCCAACATAAAAATCGCATAATCATGGACACCGTCAAGCAGCATGCGATACTTTTCTTCGCTATCCCCGAGCGCTCCCTCAGCCAGTCCGCGCGCGGAGTTGTCGTGCTGGGCGCTCCAGGCGGATGCGGCGGCAATCAGGAAGCCCAGAGCGAGTCCGAAAATCAATACCAGCTTGGACTGGGTCAAACTCCGCTTGGTTTCCGCGGTGCGTAGCACCAGCAACCGAAGCTCTTCGCTCTGCAACTTGCCAACTACCGCAAGAAACTCGTCCGTGGCTCCCTGGCCCAAGTCGCTTGGAGTAGCAGCCGCCGACAAACCCTGGATTCGGGGCCGACGAATGACCTCCTCTGCGCGCTGTATCTTCTGAGTAGTCAAGCTTTCGAGCACTGGAAGCTGTCGCCGCTGTTCCGGGTTGTCCAGCGTCAAGTCTCGAATCGCTGCCTGGTCCTGTGCAACTTTGTCCAGGCCGGCATTGTAAGACTTCAGATAGGACTCTTTGCCCGTCAATTCGAATCCCCGGGCGCTCGATTCGATGCTCTCCACGGCGAAGACTAAGTTTTGGATGCTTTCCAAAACCTCGTGCGTGTGGTCCAACCAGCGCGCGCTTTCCCTGGACACGACTATGCCTCGATAGGAAATTGCTGCGACGATGAGTAATGTCAACATGGCGGAACCGAAGGCGAATTGCATTTTCCGATTCAAACCAGACTTTGGCTTCATTTCACCTGTCTTTGGCGTTGACTCAAGGTTGTCCGTGTCCACGATTTGGAATGTGCGTCTGAAGTTTGGACGAAAGCCACCAGCCTGCTCGTGACGAGACGGACTCCGTCGTCGACCATGAAACAGCGGTTAAGTCCTTGCTTTCAACGATGTGGCTGGTATTTTTTTGAACTTGAAGTGTGCGACCTCTTTACATATGGATGCACGGCAACAGCCGTCTTGAGCGTGTAGTCGTGATGGCTGACAGTTGCGGCTGAACGCCTTATGTAGAGGAATCCAAGGAGAACTACTTAAAGGGAATAGCGCCTTGCTGGGAGGCCCAACCCACGCTGGGAACGGAGCCCCAGAACATTCTTGCGGAGGGGATATAGGAGGTCATCTTTCCTGAGGGCGCGGTGCGGGCAAATACCTGAAAGCGCCAATTCAACACGTCAGCGACGTAGAGCTTCTGATCGGGTCCGAGAGCCATGAAGTGCGCCCACGCAAATTGCCCAGGCCGATGTCCGGGCTCTCCGAAGGCACCGAGGATTTTGCCGTTCGGATCCAATTCGATGACGCGATCGTAGCCGCCATCGACCATCCAGACGTGCTGGTCGGGTGTGATGATCAGGCCATAGGGATAGCCAATGCCGGTCCATTGCTCGAGGAATTTGCCCTCTGAATCAAAGATCTGGATGCGTTGATTTTCGCGGTCGGCGACGTAAACGCGGCCCTGGTTATCGACGGCAACGCTGTGCGGCAGGTTGAACTCGCCGATTCCGGCGCCGTACTTTCCCCAGGCTTTGATGTAGTTTCCATTGCGATCAAACTTCACGACGCGGGAATTGCCGTAGCCATCGGCCACATAGATATCGCCATTTTTTGCGAAAGCCACGTCGGCGGGCTTGTTGAATAACCAATTCGCCTCCGCGCCGGTGTTGATGCGGCCGAGTACTAAGCAGAACATGGCCGGAGGGATCGAGTTTGAGGACGAGATGGCTGCCGTCATCTGTGGTCCATAGATTATCGTCGGAATCGATGCGCAAGCCATGGGGATGGGCGAAAAGACCGTCGCCCAAGCTTTGCAGGAAGTTGCCCTGCGCATCATATTCGGCGAGCATGGGCTTGGTTCGCTGGAACAGGTAGACGTGGCCTTTGGAATTCACCGCGACGGCCGAGGCTTCTCCGGCAACCATGTCTTTGGGCCATTTGAAAAAATCGGGCACGACGCGATACGGCAGCTCGGGAACGGCCTGGAATGAAGCTGGGCTGGCAGAAGACTGTTGGGCATCCGAATGGGAGAGCAGAAGCGGCAGGACTGCAAGCACGACAGCCAGCAATCGTTTCATGTAGCTCCGGAGCTGAATGAGATTTACTTTCCGCCAAGCACAAGTTTCGCGATGGTCGCCAACTGCATGTTGGACGTGCCTTCGTAGATTTTGCCGATCTTCGCGTCGCGCCAGTATTTTTCGACGGGATAATCTCTGGTGAAACCGTAACCGCCGTAGATCTCGATGGCGAGTGAAGTAACGCGCTCGGCGACTTGCGAGGCGAAGAGTTTTGTCATGGCCGCCTCTTTGACGAAATTCACGCCGGCATCTTTCATGCGGGCGGCGTTATACACCATGAGGCGGGCGGCTTCGATTTCGGTAGCCATTTGCGCAATCTGAAACTGGATGCCCTGGAATTCCGTGAGAGGCTTGCCGAACTGCTTGCGTTCCTGCGCATATTTTGCGGCGAATTCCCAGGCGCCACGGGCGACGCCGATCATCTGAGCGCCGATGCCGATGCGACCTTCGTTGAGGGTCTCGATGGCGATCTTGTAACCTTTGCCGGGTTCGCCAAGAACGTTTTCCTTGGGAACCTTGCAATCTTCAAGGATGAGTTCGCAAGTGGACGAGGCGCGGATACCGAGCTTGTCTTCCTTCTTGCCGACGGTGAATCCGGGAAAACCTTTATCGATCAAGAAAGCGGTGATGCCTTTGTATCCAGCGGAAGGATCGATGGTGGCGAAGAGAATAAAGAGTCCAGCCTCTTTGCCGTTGGTGATCCAGAGCTTGCGACCATTGAGGACGTAATCGCTACCTTGGAGCGCGGCACGAGTTTGCAGGGCGAAGGCGTCGGAGCCGGAACCGGCTTCGCTGAGCGCGTAAGCGCCGACAGTGTCAGCAGCCATCTTCGGGAGATAACGTTTTTTTTGTTCGGGATTGCCGTAGCGCAAGAGGGCGTTGTTCACTAATGTATTTTGGACATCGACGACGACGCCGGCGGAAGCGTCGACGCGAGAGAGTTCCTCAACGGCGAGAATGGCTTCAAAGAATTTAGCTCCACCTCCGCCGAATTGTTCGGGGATTTCGATGCCCATGATCCCGAGCTGGAAAAACTCGGCGACAAGATCTTTGTTGAAGACTCCCTTCTCGTCCATCTCTTTGACCAGGGGACGAATCTTGTCGTCGGCGAACTGGCGGATGTTGTCACGGAAGAGGATTTCGTCGTCGGTGAGGGTGGTGAGGGGCGTAGGAGGAGCTTGCGTTAACGTTTCGGGCATCGGAGTCCTTCAGCGAGCGAGATTGATAAACGAATTTTAGCACTCGACCACGAAAGTCGCGGACCGATCCTCGTTATGATAATCGCCCGCAGCTGGGCTTGAGGCGGCTTACTCTTTTTAACTTTCTTCCGCGACACGGTCGGGATGAACCTGGGGACGAGGCGCTACGGCGGTCCGTACAGTCCCTATCCTCACGGCGTCTTCGTTGACTTGTATATACAAGTACTATATTTTGTATATAGCAAGAGAGGGGTACTGCCATGGCCGGAACCATGACTTCGATCCGCCTGGATATCCAATTGGCCAATGAGGCGGTTAGGATTTTGGGGGCAAAGTCTCGCACCGAGGCGGTTCACACTGCACTCCGCGAAATTGTCGCGCTCAAGCGTTTTAAGGCTCTCATGAAGAAAAACGCGGGCAAGCTCAAGTTTTCCGGACTCGATGAGTGAAATCGTTCTCCTGGACACGTCCATATTTGTCGACGAGCTTCGCAGTGGCCGTCACCGGCGGAAAATCGAGTCCATCACGGGCCTGCTGCGTAACTGTTCGGTGGTGCTGGCGGAATTGTGGCGTGGGGCGAGCAAGCCCGCGGAACGCGAGTTTCTGCGCACCCTGGGCCGGAATCATCCGATTCTGACGCCAACGGAGAAGAACTGGCTCGACTCGGGACGGAAGCTGGAGGCGATTCGCTCCGATCGAGGGTTCTCGCCGGAAAAGCTGCGGGACTTGCACTTCGACGTGCTTATCGCGCTTACCGCTCGCTCCTACGGAGCACGGCTGATCACCTCGAACCGGACAGATTTCGAGCTAATTCAACACTATTGCAAGATCAAGTTGGAGGTTTGGTAACAGGGAGGCGGCCACCCAGCGCATCTACTTCTTGCGGGAGTGGACCAACTTGAGCGTGTCGGCTTGCAGGATGCGCGAGATTTGATTACGGGCGTGGACGGACCAAGGTCCGGTGGTATCAAGCTTGATGTAGGCCTCCCAGTGTTTCAGAGCCTTGCGAGGCTCGCGAACTTTTTCATAGGCGAGAGCCAAGTTGTAGTGCGCGTCGGCGTAGGTGGGGGCGAGTTGCACCGCCATCTTGTATGTCTGAATACCTTCGTGGACGCGTCCAGTTTCATCGAGAACGTTGCCCAAGTCAAAATAGGCGAGGGCGTAGCGAGGATCAGAATGCAGCGCGGCGCGGTAATGCTTCTCGGCCAAAGCGAAATCCTGGCGATTGTAGTAAAGGGTGCCGAGGTTAATGTGCGCGGCGGCGTGATTGGGCTGGAATTCGAGTACCTTTTGGTAAGCCGCCAGGGCTTCGGTCTGGGTGGATGGGTCTTCTTCCAGAGCGATGCCACGGGCGAACCAGACAGCGGCTTCATCGTGAGCAGGGGTTGGCTCGGATTCAGGAATGGGCGTGCTGGTGACCACTTTTTCTCGATTGGAAAAATCCATTACGAACTGGCCGGCAATGGGCTCGAGCAGGCGGCCATCGTGACGGAAGGCGACGCGATGCTTGCCGGTTGACGAAGCGCCGGCCTCGACCAAGGGATTCCCCATCCCGGAGGCTTGCTTCTGCATGGCCTCGAGAGATTCGCGAATCACAGCCGGACGAACTCGCATGGCGCAGAGATCGCGAACCTTCTTAATCATCAGTAGATCGGCGAAAGAATAGGTAGTAGACGCAGCGATCAATCCGGCGCGTTCCCAGTTGGATAGCTGGCGCGGCGTTAGATGAAGAATTCTGAGCAGATCCGATCGACTGTACACAACTCACAACCTCTCACGCCTATTCTAGCGCAAGCCTGTATCGACGCCATTATCCGCAACTACAGGCTGGCAAAGCAACAGCAAAGCGTTGTGGATATCTGTGGAGAATCAGGTTGATTTACATGCAGCGAAAATGGTGCAAAGCATTTTTCTAAGCGCTACACCGTGACGGCAGCCTGATATTCCTCGTAAGTTCCCTTGAAATCCGTGATCTTGTGATCGGATTCAAAGTGCCAGATGCGCGTGGCTACTTCGTCGATGAGATCGTGATCGTGAGTGACGAGGAAGACCGTTCCCTGATACCGCTGCAGGGAAATGTTGAGCGCGTTGATCGCTTCAAGGTCGAGGTGGTTCGTGGGTTCGTCAAGAATCAGCACGTTGGGCTTCTGCAGCATGAGTTTGCAGAAGAGCAGGCGCGCAGCTTCGCCGCCGGAGAGAACATTAGTGGACTTGGTAGCTTCCTCGCGCTGGAAGAGCATTTGGCCGAGCAAGCCGCGAATTTCTTCGCCAACCGCTGCGGGATTCCACTGATGCAACCACTCGAGGACAGTGGTGCCACCTTCGATCAGGCTGCGATGGTCTTGCGCGAAATATCCGATGGAAGCTTCGTGTCCCCAGATTACTTTTCCGGAATCGACGAAAGGACCGTCGTAGCCGCTGGTCTTGCGGAGCTCGGCTTCCGGTGTGGTGGGCGAATTCGACAGCAGCGCGTTCACCAGAGTGGTCTTTCCTACGCCGTTGCGCCCCATCAGGGCGATGCGTTCGCCGCGAGTGATGCTGGCGGTGAAATCGCGAATGACTTTCTTTTCGCCGTACGCTTTGCTCAGGTGCTCGACTTCGAGAATGTGCTTGCCGGAGGGTCGCTTCTGCTCGAACTTGATATAGGGACGCTGGATGTTTGACTTGGCAAGTTCGGTGACTTGCAGGCGCTCGACTTCCTTGCGGCGAGACTGCACCTGGCTGGAACGAGTGCCGGCGGCGAAGCGCGCGATGAATTCGTTCAACTGCGAAATTTTCTTTTCGCGCTGAGCGTTCTGCGATTCAATCTGCGAACGGACTTGCGTCTTGGCCAGCACCATTTCGTCGTAGGAGCCGGTGTAGGTGATGATGGTTTCGTAATCGATATCGGCGATGTGGGTGCAGATGCTGTTCAGGAAATGGCGATCGTGGGAGATGGCGATGACGACGCCATCGTAGGCGTTCAAGAATCCCTGCAGCCAGTGGATCGAATCCAAGTCGAGGTTGTTGGTGGGTTCGTCGAGGAGCAGCGCCTGGGGATGGCCGAATAGAGCTTGCGCCAGCAGGACGCGGACTTTCTGTCCGCCTTGCAGTTCGCTCATCTTGCGGCCGTGAAGTTCTTCGGGGATGTCGAGGCCGTCGAGCAAAATGGCGGCGTCGGCTTCGGCGGTGTAGCCGTCTTCTTCGCCGACAATTCCTTCGAGTTCACCGAGCTTCATGCCATCTTCGTCGGTCATGTCGGCCTTTTCGTAGATCGCGTCGCGTTCCTGCATGGCGGCCCAGAAGCGCTTGTTGCCCATGATGACGGTATCGATGGCGGTGAAGGCGTCGAAGGCGTACTGGTCCTGGCTTAAGACGCCGAGCTTGCGGGGACGGACGACGGTGCCTTTTTGCGGCTCGAGTTCGCCGCTCAGCAGCTTCATGAAAGTGGATTTGCCGGCGCCGTTGGGGCCGGTGAGGCCATAGCGCTTGCCTGGCGTGAAGGCGACGGAGACTTCGTCAAACAAAATTTTGGCGCCGTAGCGCATGGAAACATTACTGACTGAAAGCATGGTTTCGAATTTCTCTTCTTCTGGGCTTCTTGTTCTTGGCTTCTACCGGGAAGCTCGATCGGGAAGCATCATCTGGAACTGCGGGGAATTTCCGCTGAAACGGTACGCAGCTGGTAGTTAATAGGATATCACGGCGCGATTACTTGCAGGCGCTCCGTTCCAAGGATCGAGAATGGAACCGAGATGTCATCGAAATGGCGCGACATTGCGGGTCGCCAGAGTGGCGTGGCGCGATAGAACGATTCCTGCGATCATCGTATCGCGCAGATCCCGAGGACGGCCTTAGGTTTTCGCGAACGCCATGAAGAGCGCTCGCTTGTTCTGCAGCTTCGGTGTCGAAAGGAACGAATCTGCTGGTTCATGCGTGCCAGAATTTCTTCGAACCGTCGATGGAGAAGCGTCGCCGTCGCTTACTGCTCGGCATAATCTGCAAACCCAAGCGGATCTCGAAATACCGTGACGGCCGTGTCCATAGGGACGATCGAGGCTGCCTGTCGATCCACGCCAGGACCTTCGGATTTGGTGCGATGCAGCATCAACTCCGACAGCACATTTGTGTCGAGGATGATCATTCTTCGAAGTTAGGCGGCTTGATTTCAAACCCGCGCAGTTCTTGAATTGGCTCATCAAGTCCAATGTTGGCGAATAAGGCCGCCAGTTCCGTCCCGAGTCCGAATTCGGATTTACTTTCGTCTTTACGGACTGCTGCGCGCAGAATGTCGCGCACTTCTTCTTCCATGCTGCGGCCGATTGCGGCGGGCGCGGCGCTGGAGACGGGCTTTGACTTCGTTTTCGAGATTGCGGACCAGAAGCTGAGCCATGTTTCACTTTAACCTTGATATCATGATATCACAGCTGGGGATATCACGCTATCATCGAATCGTCGGGACATTGCTCAGTGGCCGCCGCTGAGTTCGCGGACGATGGAGCCGACGAATTGTTTAGCGTCGCCGAAAAGCATCAGGGTATTGGGCAGATAGTAGAGGGGGTTATCGATGCCGGCGAAGCCAGGGCTCATGCTGCGCTTGATGACCATGACGGTGTGGGCTTTGTCGACATCGAGGATGGGCATGCCATAGATAGGGCTGGTGGCGTCGGAACGGGCGGCGGGGTTGGTGACGTCGTTGGCGCCGATGACGAGGGCAACATCGGTTTGCGGGAAGTCGCCGTTGATCTCATCCATTTCGATGAGGCGGTCGTAGGGAATATCGGCTTCGGCGAGAAGGACGTTCATGTGGCCGGGCATGCGTCCGGCGACGGGGTGGATGGCGAAGCGAACCTCGACGCCCTTCTTGCTGAGGATGTCGTAGAGTTCGCGAACCTTGTGCTGGGCCTGGGCGACGGCCATGCCGTAGCCGGGGACGATGACGACTTTGTTGGCGGCGGAGAGGATGGCAGCGGCCTCCTCGGGTGTCGCGCTATGAACTGGCTTGGCTTCGGCGGCGCCGGCAGCTGCGACCTGCACCTGACCGAAGGCGCCGAACAGCACGTTGGTGAAGGAACGGTTCATCGCTTTCGACATGATGACGGAGAGAATGAGACCCGAGGATCCGTCGAGCGCGCCGGCGATGATCAGGAGTTTGTTCTGCAGCACGAATCCCATGGCTGCGGCGGATAAACCGGCGTAGCCGTTCAAGAGGGAGATGACGGTCGGCATGTCTGCGCCGCCAATCGGGATGATAAGAAGTATTCCGAAGATTACCGCGATACCCACAATCACCGGGAAGAGGATCTTTGCTTCCGGATGGAGCACCAGGTAGACCGCGCTGGCGACGGCAACACCCATGAGAAGAAAATTAACGAGGTTCTGTCCTTTATAGGTGATGGGGCGTTGCGGGAGAATTTCCTGAAGCTTCCCCGCGGCCATGAGGCTGCCGGTAAAGGTGAGGCCTCCAAGGATAACTTCCATCGAGAGGACTGACATTCCGAATCTGGAATTACTCTGGGTTCCGAGATAGAACTCGGCGGTGCCGACCAGGGTTACGCAGAGTGCGCCGAAGGCGTGGCTGAGAGCCGTCCGTTGCGGTACGGCCGTCATCTGCACCATGCCGAGCGGGATACCGATGCCGCTGCCAAGCACAAGGCCGACGGCGATCCACTGATAGCTCATGCCGTGATGCAGCAGAGTGCCGGCGACGGCGAGCAGCATTCCGAGCTCACCCGCCCAGATTCCGTGGCGGGCGGTCGCGGGCGAACTCATCCACTTCAGCGAAAGAATAAAGAGGGCGCTGGCGATGAGGTATGTGGCTTCGATGATGTACTGGGTTCCTGCGAGCTCGTTCATTGTTTATGCCAATTTAAAAATGCGACGATCTACGGCTTGGTTGGACGGCTGGTCTTAAACATCTTTAACATGCGATCGGTAATGAAGAATCCACCCACGACGTTGCTGGTGGCGGCGACGATGGCGATGGTGCCCAAGATGGTGGCGAACCTGGTTTTGTGCTCGCCCACCAACACGATTGCACCCACGACGGCGATGGCATCGAGCGCGTTGGTCAAGGACATCAGCGGCGTGTGCAGGAGGGGCGAGACATGGCGGATCACTTCAAATCCGATGAAGCAAGCCAGCATAAAGATGAACAGCGCGTCGATCAGATTGGAACCCATTGGCGACCTCAGGGGCGAAAGCCCGCATCTCTTTTGACTATTTTGCGGCGCGTCTGAAGCCGCGCCCTTTCAAAGCAATTCTCGAGTACAGAGTGGAGCTTTGCTATTTTCCCGCTGGAGCTAATGCCGGCAGCTTGAAAAAGTCTCGGACTCTGGCGTTCACAATTTCGCCGCCGTTCGTCACCATGGTCTCCCGAATGATTTCGTCCTGCTGGTTCAGATGCAGCTTGCCTTCTTTCGTCATGTAAACCAGAAATGCGGTGAGATTGCGAGCGTACATCTGGCTGGCGTGGTACGGGACACTGCTCGCCAGGTTGATGGCACCGATGATGGTGACATCGTGATCCTGCACGGTTTCGCCGACGCGGGTGAGTTCGCAATTGCCGCCGCGCTCGGATGCGAGGTCGACGATGACGGAGCCGGGAGCCATTCCCCTGACCATTTCCGCGGTGATCAGCACGGGCGACTTCTTGCCAGGAATGACGGCGGCACTGATCACGACGTCACTTTCCGCAACCACGCGCGTAAGTAACTCGCGCTGTCGCGCATAGAAAGTTTCATCCTGCGCAGTACCGTAGCCGCGGGCATCCTGGGCATTCTGCGCCTCAATGGGCAGCTCGACGAAGCGCCCGCCGAGGCTTTGGACCTGCTCCTTGGAGGCGGCGCGCATGTCATAGGCGGAGGCGACTGCGCCCAGTCTTCGCGCGGTGGAGATTGCCTGTAGGCCGGCGACTCCCGCGCCGATGACGAAAACGCGTGCGGGCGTGATGGTGCCGGCAGCCGTCGTCATCATGGGAAATATGCGGATGGATGTTTCCGCGGCCAGCAGCACCGCCTTGTACCCGCAAATGGTTCCCATGGAAGAAAGGGCGTCCATGCTTTGAGCGCGAGTAGTGCGGGGGACAAGTTCGACGGAGAATGCGGTGACGCCGGCGGACGCAATTTCCTGCACAACTTCGGCTGAACCGAAGGGCCGCAGAAAACCAATCAATACCTGGCCGAGGCGGAGTAGAGGGAGGTCCGCTTTCCCCGTAACGTCATTGGAACCGTAGCAGAGCACCTGCACAACGATGTCGGCAGCCGCGAATACCGCAGCGCGATCGGGAAGGATTTTGGCACCCTTTTCCACGTACAGCGCGTCCGGGTAACCGGCCTCGGCGCCAGCTTCCGACTGCACGACGACTTCATGCCCGGCTTTCGCCAGCGTTGGAATAACCGCTGGAACAAGTGCGACTCGTCGTTCTCCTGGATAAGTTTCTCTCGGAACTCCAACGATCACGCTGTAATCCTTTCGGCAATGCGACGAGCAAGCTCAAAGATGACGACAATGAATCCTATATAGAACTAACGTGTACCAGCTGTGACTTTCATCACTCGTTGGAAAACAATTGTTTCAAAACGACACCGAGGTTAGGACGGGAGTCCCATGAAACGGGCCACGTAGCGCTTCCCCAACGGCGTTGTGACGAACTCAAAACACTAACAGAAAGGCGAACACGAGAAAAGCTGACCGAACAACTGTAGGGAGGGAATCCTTTCACTTCGCGGGAGAGGCAGCTCTCCGTTCAGGCAATAACATTGGGCGGAAAAAGAACGGGCGCGGTGTGAGCCGCGCCCGGAGAGTTGCTGAGCGATAGTTACTTTTTCTGCAACTGGTGCAGGGCTGCATGTGGGCGGAAGAGTGGTTGGGCGACGTAGTGGTTTGAGTGCGCAATCGCTGCCGAGCCACTTGCAGTAGGATTCTGCAAAACGATTACACCCGTTGAGACTTGGCCACTGTCGTACTCCATGAATGGGAACGTTGTGCCATCCACGGTGTAGAAGGTTAAGTTGAACCCGCCAAGCAGCGTGCTCGTGTTATTGTTTCCGACGGAATCCCCGATACCGTAGCGGCCAGTTGTGTCGATTGTGCCGTAGGTGCCCCCGCTACCGAAGGCGATGCCAGGTGTAGCTCCTCCGCTTGGCTCGAAGTTCTCGTCGATGATGCCGCTACTTATCGTGCCACCGCTAGCGGCGGTGAATTGCGCGATGTCGTCGACTTCGACAGGGCCAGCGCCCACGCCGGAAAGATTGGTACCCGCGAGATTCATGCCATAGCTTTGAGGCGAAGCGAACGTGGCACCCGCAGTCTGCAGAAAAGCGGCACCAGTGGTGAGTCCGTTGGTATCAATTTCCAACATGAGCAGTCCCCCACTGGAGGGGTATGCGGCAAAGGTTAAGTTTGAGTTGGAGGGGGTAAAGCCGACAAAGGTGCCGAGCGTGTACCGCCCGTTTCCGCCGGGGACATAGGTAGCTGAAAAAGCCACTGGGGTGCTCGGAGAAAGAGTTCCGTTCACGTTGTAGTCTTCGGTGGAGGCGTTGGTAATGTTGCCGTTACCATCCGTGACCATGAAGCCTCCAGCAGCAACGGGTTCGTTGCTCGCCGCCAGGAGTCCCTGCAAAGTAAACGCTAGCGTACCGGTTGGAAGGGTTGCGCTAGTCTGCGCGAATGCATCGCCGGACAAGGTTCCACTCAACCCGTCGGTCTCAATGAATTTCAGATGGGTTGCGTCGATGGGAAAGACGTCAAAAGTGAGTGAGGGATATTGGGTCGTGCTGAGAGTTGTGGAAGGAGTGGACGCGACAACTACAGTACCGCCAAGCGCCTCGCTGGTGGAAACGGTGAGCGCTCCACTATTGAAGTCAGCCAGGCCTGTGCTGATCACTCCACCGGTTCCGAGGGTGAAGTTGCCAGCAGCTGCAAAGGGAGCGCCGCTGTAGGTAGCTCCAGAAAAGAGGAAGGCGTAAGAGCCTGAGGGGGTGACACCAGATGCCTGCAGATCAATGGTTCCGCTGCCGGTACCGAAAGTGTCGAACTCGGTAATCAGACCGTGGGAGCTATCGGAGAGAACAAAATCGAAGGTGATAGAGGGCAAGCCGGAGATATTCGTATTGACGATGGCCTGCCCGCGTCCATCGACACCAACGCTATAAGTGCTGCCACTGGTGAACGATGCGTCGGGGGCCGTACCTCCATTAACGTCAACAATGTCGAAGGTTCCGGCCGTGATATTTCCTTTGCCATTTCCGCCGCTGCCATCAGCAGTCAAGGTTCCGGCCATGGCGTAAGGCGCGCCGGAGGAGTCGGTGCCGGATATGGAGAAGACGTAGGTTCCGTTCATGTTGCTGTTGCTGAAAGTGCCAGCGGGCGGGGGTACGGGTTTCGCAACACTACTGCCGCTGCCGCCGCAGGCGGCTAAGAACAAGAGGGCGGAAATGGCGAGGAGCAGGACGATTCCATTACGTGGCGACATAACTTCTCCCTGGGTTGATTGAATCGAGGATGCTGTCTCTTTGATGCGAGATTAGCACAGGTGAATCCACTTGCTTCAACCCGCATCAGAGAGAATAAGTAGCGCGATCAAGAAAATAATTCAGCAAGTTCTACATTTCTTTACATTCTGCAAAGGAAAGTGTGCCGAAGTGCTGCATCCAAGTGGATGCGATGCGGGGTTGATTCGCGGAAGTAATTTGGGCGGAATTTCCGGTAGCAGATTCCGGTAGGATGGAGATGTGGGTGGCCGTCAGTGCGGAGTGGCTTGCGCGCCGGGACAGTGGAGCAGGAGATCCTTCACTTTGCCTGAAAAGCGGCTCCGTTCAGGATGACAACCTGATCGAGGTCGAGGCGCGTGATCACGATGGTTTTTGGCGTGGGCTCTTTTCTCGCAAATGAACCTACAAATGGGGCACCCGGAATAGACCGGACTAAGAACGATCGGCTCGATCTCGACGGAGGATTGGCTTGAGACTTCCGGGAAAAGAATGGACGAGGTTGATGGCGTGGGCGGCGGCCGCCTCACTGGCGGTGGGACTGTCAGGACGGGGAGCGGGACAGAGCGGAGCGGGGCAAGCTGGCCAACCGGCGGCAAACTCCGCGGCCACGCAGGATGTAAATCAGAATAATGATGGATTGGTGATTGAACCGGCGGAGTTGCCGTTGACGTATCCGCATGGGGTTTATCAGGTGCAGCTGCGCGGGCGGGGGAATTCTGTGCCCGTGCTGCAATGGAAGCTTGAAAGCGGGGCGCTGCCGCCGGGGATCAAGCTGGATGAAAGCGGAATGTTGCGCGGGTCGGCCGAGCGTGCGGGGGAATATCAATTTGTGGTGTCAGTAAAAGACGGCGGGCAGCCGCGGCAGGCGGTGCAGCGCGGGTTCGTGCTGAAGGTGGTGGAAGGGATGACGGTGGCCTGGAAAAAGCCGGCGCATGTGACGGGAAACCGGATTGATGGCAGCGTAGAAGTTTCCAATGCGACGGCGGACGACATTGATTTGACCTTCGATGTGAAGGCGGTGGCGGAGAATGGGCGAGCGACCGAAATTGGTTACCAACATTTTCCGCTGAAGCGCGGCACGATGGCGATGGCACTGCCGTTTGGCGAGACGCTTCCGTATGGAACGTATCTGGTGAATGTGAATGTGGTGGGCGAAGTGGCCAAGCGGAATGCCATTTACCGGCAGCAGATGCAGACGCCCAAGCCGCTGCAGGTGCTGGTGGGGCCGTGAAGTAGGCAGTGAATCGGCGGTTAGTGGTTTGGTTTTGGCGGCGACTTATTTTTACTGAAACTGACACACCGACCACCGAGACTGACCACTTGGAATTGTTGGGTACGGTGGTCACATTGACTTGAAGTCGATGTTTCTGGAAAACTGGGTGTTCCATTTTGTAGTGTTGCGTTTTAGCTGGAACTAGATATGGAATTGTTGCTGAATCTCGCGTGGGTGTTGCTGGCGCTGCCGGGCTACTGGCTGTGGCGGCAAGGCGCGGAAGCGCGGCAGTCACGGCGGGTGAGTTCGCCACAGTTTCTGCTGGCGCTGGGGTGCGCGCTGGTGCTGCTGTTTCCGGTGATCTCGGCATCGGATGATCTGCACGCGATGCGCGCGGAAATGGAAGAGTCGTCGCCGAGTAAGCGAGCGGTGCGGCAGGCATCGAGCGATAAGCATTCGGCGTGGGTCAATCGGCTGCAGGGGCCTCCGGCGCTGGCGGCGAAATGCGGCCTGTTGCCTGCTCCGGAATCGGCGCCGCTGGAAGTATTGGACATTGGATTCACGGCCGTTGGCGCGAAGCAGCGTCCGGCACGCGGGGCGCGCACCCCCTCAATCTCTCCTCGGGTAGTTCGCCGAATCAAACTGGTGGAATCATCGCTTTCGAATCGCTGATGGGATGCAGCAATAAATCCGCAGAGAGGATTTTTATCTTTAGGGAATCTTTACGGCGAAGGCCGCATACTCCTAAGGGATAAATTATTCGGAGCAGTCGGCGATTCTTCTTTGATCGAAAAATCCTAAAATTATCTTTGAAGATGTGATGGGCGGAGAGCGTTGGATGAATTGGTGGATGCGAGGACTATGGTTCGGCGGGTGCGCTCTGATGCTGAGCGCGGCCGGAGGTCTGACGGCGCAAGTGGCGCAACCATCGCCGGCGACGCCACAGCCCACGCCGCAGGCACTGACGTGGGAGCAGGTGAAAGAGAAGTTGGAGTTAAACAATCCGACGCTGCTGGCGGGGATTTTGAATATTAGCGAGTTTCGTGCGGATGAGATCACGGCGCATCTGCGGCCGAATCCGACGTTGGGGCATTGCTGTCCGATCAGATTGATCCGTTCAATACCGGGACCGTCGCATGGTCCGTTTGCCTACCTGTTGCCTTCCGCGAGCGTGAGTTATTTGTACGAACGGGCGCACAAACGGCAGTTGCGGACAGAGAGCGCGAAGAAGGGCACGGCCATTGCCGTATCGCAACAGGATGATCTGGAGCGCGGGCTGCTTTACAACCTGCGCAGCGCATTCGTGCAGACGCTGCAGGCCAAGGCGGTGCTGGGGGTCTCGAAAGAAAATCTGGATTACTACGATCACCTGCTGAAGATCAGCCGCGACCGCTACCAGGCGGGCGACATCGCGCAGATCGACCTGGATCGGCTGGAGTTGCAGAGAGTGCAGTATGAATCGGATTTACAGACGGCGACGGTGAATTTGCGCACGCAGAAAATACAGATGCTGACGCTGCTGAACGATCGCACGCCGGTGGAGCAGTTCGATATTACGGGAATTTTCGATGCCACCGATCAGCTGGACGATCTGGATGCATACCGGAGGATGGCTCTGGACACGCGTCCTGACCTGAAAGCCGCCGTGGAAGCGGTGGACAAGGCGCAAACGGATTATAAGCTGGCGGTGGCGAACGGGTCGACGGATCCGACGATCAGCTTTGACGTGGGGAGAAATCCTCCGATTGACGTTTATTTTGGCGTCGGGGTGGATTTTCCGTTACGGATTTTCGACCGCAACCAGGGAAACAAACTGCATACGAAGATTGACATCACGCGGCAGGAGAAGTTGAAAGACGCGGCACAAGCGCAGGTATTCAGCGACGTGGATTCGGCATACGCGACGCTGGCCAGCAATCTGACGCTGCTGCGGGCTTACAAGCAGAAATATTTAGAGCAGGCGGTGCGGGTGCGGGACACGATTTTGTTTTCCTACCAGCATGGAGGAGCTTCGCTGCTGGACTTCTTGAATGCGGAGAGCGAGTACCGCAGCGTGGAGTTGAGTTACGTGAACCTGATGGGCTCCTATTTGACGGCGGCGGCGCAATTGAATCAGGCGGTGGGTAGCGAGGTGTTGCAATGAAGAAACGATGGAAGGAATTGAGTTCAAGGTTCGCGGTTGTGCGTAAAAGCGGACAGCAGGTTCCTCATCCGCGCTTCGCGCGCATTCGGAATGACAAATCTTTTCAGCATGGAATGCGCTGTCTGGCGACGGTTATTTTTATCAGCTCGCTGCTTTTGGTTGCGGGATGCAATGAAAGCAAAGCCGATCCGAAGGCGGAGGCGCCGCCGCCGGCGAATGTTCAGCCCGATCTGGATGCGAACAATTTCAAGGTGGATCATCCGGAACAGTTTCCGATGGCAACGGCGGCTGAGTATAAGGCGGCGCCCGCGCTCAACGTGACAGGAGTGGTGCAGCCGGATATCTCGCGCGCGGTGCCAGTGATTTCACTGGCGGCGGGGCGGGTGGTGGAGGTGAAAGCGAGACTGGGCGACCAGGTGAAAAAAGGCCAGCTCCTGATGAAGGTGCAGAGCAACGACGTCGCCGGGGCATACCAGAATTACCGCAAGGCCGTGAATGACGAGTTGCTGGCGCGGCTGAATCTGGAGCGGCAGAAGATTCTTTATGAAAAGGGCGCGGTCGCCAAAAGCGCGCTGGAGCAGGCGGAAGATGTAGAAAAAGATGCTGTGGCCGGTCTGGATGCGGCTACGGAACAGATGCGCCTGCTGGGGATCGACAAAGACCATCCTTCAGCGATCGTGGATATTCGGGCGCCGATTAGCGGCATTATCACGGAACAGCAGGTGACAGCTGCGGCGGGGGTGCAGGGATTGGGGGCGCCGAATCCGTTTACGATTTCCGATCTTTCATACGTATGGATCATTTGCGATGTGTACGAAAACGATCTGGATGCGGTGAAGGTGGGAGAGTTTGCGGATATACGGTTGAGCGCGTATCCCGACAAAGTGCTCAAGGGACGTATCGATAACATTCTGCCGGTGCTCGATCCGACGATTCGCACCACGAAAGTGCGGCTGGAAGTGCCGAACCCGGGAATCATGCGGGTCGGGATGTTTGTGACGGCGACCTTCTATGGAAAGCAGGCGGTGACGCGAGCGGTAATTCCGGCGACGGCGATTCTGCACTTGCACGACCGGGAGTGGGTTTACGCTCCGCTGGGCGGTGGACACTTCAAGCGGCTGGAAGTGGTGACGGGGAAAATGCTTCCGAACAGCATGCAGGAAGTGGTTTCAGGGCTGAAGCCGGGGGACCAGGTGGTGTCGAATGCGCTGGTGCTGCAGAACACGGTGGAGCAATAGATGATCCGTCGGCTCGTCGACTTTGCTTTGAGCAACCGGTTGCTGGTGCTGGCGTTTGCGCTGATCCTTTTTGCCGGGGGCGCGGTCGCATTCCATGATCTGCCGATCGAGGCGTATCCGGATGTGGCGGACAACTACGTGGATGTGATCACGCAGTGGCCGGGAATCTCGGCGGAGCAAATCGAACAACAGGTGACCATCCCGCTGGAAACGGCGATGGGCGGGATTCCGGAGGTGGTGCACCTGCGGTCGTTCTCGCTGTTTGGACTTTCCGATCTCAAGCTGATTTTCGATGATGGATCGGACGACGCGTGGAACCGGGAGCGCGTACTGGAACGGCTGAACCAGGTGACATTGCCGCCCGGGGTCACGCCCCAGATGGGAACGGACTGGAGTCCGGTGGGGCAGATTTATTTCTTCACGCTGCGGAGCAGCAATCCCGCATACGACGCGATGGAGTTGAAGTCGATTGAAGACTGGGTGGTCGAGAAGAGTTTTAAGTCGGTACCGGATGTAGTGGATGTTTCGAGCTTCGGAGGGCCGACGCGCGAGTACCAGGTGCGGGTCGATCCCAACAAACTGATCTCGTACGGATTGACGCTGGCGCAGTTGGAGCAGCAGCTCACCAACAATAACGCAAACGCCGGCGGCAGCTTTATACAGGAAGGATTGCAGCAGATCAATGTGCGGGCGGTGGGATTGGTGGATCGCTCGCAGGATATTGCGGAGACGGTGATTCTGAGCAAGGCCGGCACGCCGATCCGGATTAAAGATGTGGCGGCAGTTTCGCAGGGACCGAAGATCCGGCTGGGACAATTTGCGCGGGCCATCCATCGCGAGGATGGAAAGATTATCGATAACGACGATGTCGTGTCGGGAATCGTGCTGCTGCGCAAGGGCGCGACTGCGGAAACCGCGCTGCAAGGCATTCACGACAAAGTGGAAGAACTCAACGACCACATTCTTCCGCCGGGTGTGAAGATCGTTCCCTTCCTCGACCGCAGCAATCTGGTTCACTACACTTCGCACACCGTTCTCCATAACCTGACCGAAGGCATGATTCTGGTCTCCCTGGTGCTGCTGCTTTTTTTGGGAAACATTCGGGGCGCGATCATCGTTGCCATCACGATTCCTTTTGCTTTGCTGTTCGCGGCGATCTGCCTGGACCTGCGGCATATTCCCGCGAACCTGCTGTCGCTGGGCGCGCTGGATTTCGGGGTAGTGGTGGAAGGCGCGATTGTGTTGATTGAAAACATCGTGCGGCATTTGAGCCACTCCGATGGCAGCAAGAGTCCGAATGAAGCGATCAGCTTCGCGTCCCACGAAGTGCAGCGGCCGGTCTTCTTCGCCATCGTCATTACCATCACGGCCTTTCTACCGATCTTCACGCTGCAGCGAGTGGAGGGCCGCCTGTTCCATCCGATGGCGTGGACGGTGGCGTTCGCGCTGCTGGGGGCATTACTTTTCTCGATCGTGGTCGCCCCGGTACTGGCCAGCTTCGCCTTCGCGAAGGGCGCGCGGGAGTGGGAAAACCCGGTAATGACCTACGTGCTGCGTCTGTATCGCGATGCGCTGCGCTGGGCCATTCGCCACCGCGCGATCACAGTGGGAAGTTGCTTAATCCTGGTGGCGTTCGGAAATTACCTCGCCTTCGGTGGATTGATTGGTTCCGAATTCCTTCCTCATCTGGATGAGGGTGCGATGTGGGTTCGCGGCACGCTCGCGCCGAGCACGGGTCCGGATGAAGGCATCCGCGTCGCCAACCAGGCGCGCATCATCCTTTGTTCCTTTCCGGAAGTTCCGCAGTGCACCAGCCAGGTGGGAAGGCCGGACGATGGAACCGACAACACCGGTTTTTTCAACACGGAGTATTTCGTCGACCTGAAGCCGAAAAATGAATGGCGGCCGGTGTTTCACGAGGACAAGGAAGAAGTGATCGCCGCGATGCAGCGCGAGCTGGATAAAATTCCCGGCGTCAGCTGGGGCTTTTCGCAGCCCATTGAAGACAACATGGAAGAAGCGGTGAGCGGGGTAAAGGGCGCGCTGGCCACGAAAGTTTATGGCGACGATTTGAAAGTGCTGGAGGCGAAAAGCGACGAGATCGTGAACGTGATGCGCGGAATCCGGGGAGTGGAGGATCTGGGAGTGTTTCGCGTGCTGGGGCAACCGAACTTGAATGTGGCGGTGGACCGCGCGGCGGCGGCGCGATATCAGATCAACGTTTCGGACGTGCAAGACGCGATCCAGACAGCGGTGGGCGGGAATGCGCTGACGCAGGTGCTGAAGGCCGAGGCGCGATATGACCTGACTTTGCGCTACTTGCCGCAATTCCGGAATACCGAAGAAGCGATCGAGAACATTCGCTTGCAATCGCCCACGGGAGAGCGAGTATCGCTGGCGCAATTGTGCAAGATCAGCGTGACGGATGGAGCGTCGGAAGTGTATCGCGAAGGCAACCGGCGCTATGTGGCCATCAAGTACAGCGTGCGCGGGCGCGACCTGGGCAGCACGGTGGAAGAGGCGATCAAAAAAGTGAATGACGGAGTGAAGCTGCCCACCGGCTACAGCCTGAAGTGGGAGGGAGAATACGCCAGCCAGAAGCGGGCGAATGCGCGGCTGCTGATCGTGCTGCCGATTACGATTCTTATCATCTTTATTCTTCTTTACACGATGTTCAAGTCGTTCAAGTGGGCGCTGCTGATCATGGTGAACGTGGCGGTGGCGCCGATTGGCGGGTTGCTGGCGCTTTGGTTTACGGGTACGAACTTCAGCGTGTCTTCGGGCGTGGGATTTCTGGCGCTGTTCGGGGTGTCGGTACAGACGGGCGTGATCATGCTGGAATACATCAACCAGTTGCGGGCGCGAAGAATGACGGTGGAAGATGCGGCGGTGGAGGGCGCGGTATTGCGGCTGCGGCCGATCATGATGACGATGCTGGTGGCGACGCTAGGATTGCTGCCGGCGGCTTTGTCGCATGCGATTGGATCGGACTCGCAGCGACCGTTCGCGATCGTGATCGTGGGAGGGCTGATCGCGGCACTGATCATCAGCGTGTTTTTGCTGCCGACACTTTATGTATGGGTGGCGCGAGAGCGGGATGTGCTGCCGATGGCGGAAGAGAGTTTTGAGATTGGGGAGCATGTGGACTAGGAGAATGCCACGGACGGGAAATTCGTTGGCACTGGAAAGCTTCCGTTATTGCGGTGGGCACGGCGGAATAAGTGATGGTTTCGAAGAAGAATAAGCGGTTCTCAGTTTCTAGTTTCCGGTTCACACATCATGCTCAATGAGCGTTAACGCCTGTGGCTGTTGAAAAACTCACTCACCGGAAAATCGTCGAAAAAACTTTGCGATAGGAAGCCCTACGAACGACGATCTCCGTTTTATTAGACATTTTCTACGTCCCAAATTTCGGCTATTTTGGCAAAACGGGAGTTTTTCAACAGCCACGCCTGATTTCGTCAATTGACAACGCCAGAAATCACTGTTGCCATGCGTCAGCCATTGCCTGCGGAAATAGCGTACAGCGATAGGATTCATCCTTTAGCGGAACATTCTTGTGCGGTTGTAAGCTCTTAGCATCGTTGAACCATGCCACGAAACTAGCAGGAGGGCGTGATTGGGGCGCGTTGAAAGTGAAAAAACGCGTCGGACCGTCACGGAAAGCTATGTGCCACACGTCGTCTTGTTCCGGCTTTATTTCAGCACCGCGCCCGCGATTTTGAGCCATTTGAAACTCCGATGCACCCATTACCTTCTCAATTCGCTGAAAGGCAAGTTCAGGTAGCACCCCGCGAGACATTTTGCATATCGTGTGGGAAGACAATTCCTGCGTGATCTCTTCAACATAGAGCTGGTGGTCGCGCATTAGATGGACGCGGGTTTCCTTGACTTCATCTCCATTGCGGACCAAGTGAGATGCGCTAACAATCGAGGGGACCGCTTTGTGTCCATACAATACAGTTGAGCCGATTAAAAGGATGATGACGATGATTTTCAAAGCCCTATTCATTGCTCAATTGGACACCAGCAAAGGGCATACTGGCTACAAACTGACGTAATATCCCGATAGCACTCACCGACCTTGGCAGGGGTTTTGAGCGCTAACGCCTGATAACGTCAGGTACACAGCGGTTGCCGTAGCCTAGCTCAAATTCAGTGTCGTGAAGTGTTTCTTGCTGCTGTCTGGCATTGCACTTATCTGCTGTGCCACGTCTGGCAAGTTCGTTTGCAGGGCGGTCAGAACTTCTTGAGCCTCATCTTCCGATATGTGGTGGGCAAACTTGATCGTTCGCCAGCCGACTTTGCATTGCAGCCCTGCGTTGTCGCCTTTGCCGCTTTGTTCGCGCCACTCCAACTCACGGCAACTGGCAACTGGGTATTCCCTTGTACGATTCCATCCAAGCGTCTCTTTGCTGGTCGAGAGGTTTTGCGCGCTGAACGCAATGGTTTCCGAACCGGACAACTGGTAGAACCACCCGATTATCGCGCTCGCAATCGCCCATAGGAGTAAGGCACGAAGCCACGGTGCCATTGACGCCCAATCCCGAACCATGACAAAGCCGAACGCGACGATTCCGCCCGCCTCTAGCAGCATCGCAAACCAGGCCGGTCTTGGATTGACCGTCACCCGTACCATCCCGGATGCCGCGACAATATCTACGGCCCGTTCTCGTTTGAATAGACTCATGCGCGACTGATTCTACAACGGCACTGGCGTCGTGGGAGTTGTTGAAACATCGCGATAACACTCAAAATCCCCAGTTGGGGTACCAGTCTGTATGCGACTGCGTGGAGGGTTGCGGGTCCTGTCCGGAAGGTGGTTCAAGCTATTCCAGTTAAAACGAGAGCGACTTGGGTGCGGGCCTGAGCTTGCACGGAGTCCGCGGTAGTGTGAAAGTTTGACCGAAGAGTCTGTGCTAATGGGAGATCCCTCGTCCCGCTGGTAAAAACGCGGGACTTCGGGACGACGCCGAAGGGATAGGACTGGGTCTTCAAACTGCGCCACTTGCCGAGCTTGCCAACGGAAAGACCTCGGGAAGTCGCGAAAGGGGCTCGCAAAGGCGGGGATTCAGAAACTGAGGACGCCAAAAATTAAGAGTTCCGAGGTGGTGTTGAGTCCATTCGTCTCGGCCAGTAGCTCGCGTTAGACCCTCGCTTGACCTGCTGTGCCGCTTCCCTTGCGGGCGCTCTGCATGCGATCGTTGCTTGGGCTCCGGGCTTACCGCCAACCGGATAAACCTACTCAACGCCTCGGAACTCTATCCTGCCTTCGACTGGGCTTCCCGTTCTCCTCGACCAGCGCTTTGCTATAGACCCTTGCTTGCCTTCTCTGCGCATTTTGCAATGTCAGAGTGACTGAGCTCGAGCCCCGGACGCCGCACCAACCGGAAAAACTTAAGAAACTGTCAAAGAACGATCTTGTTGTACTCCTTTTAAATTTTGAGTCAATGAAAAGAGTGCGGTTTTATCTGACTTGTTTTCAATGGAGTGCAGCGTGTCCACAGGCGGGTGACAGGATTTTGTGCAGTGGGACGAGCAAGAGCGCGCATGGATGCGAGGGAGATAGTTTTTTGCGTATGCCGCGAGAGTAAGGACCAGATGTTAGCCCCGTCGCAGATGGCAAATGAACTGTGAATATCCACGGGAAAGCCTTTTGGGCGCGGGATTTGGCGGGGAAAAGGATGCCCGAGAGGAGGTCTTAAGCAGTAAAATGGGGCGTGTTTAATGGCTTGACATCACACGCAACTCTGATAAAGTGCGGAAAAGCTGCATAACGACGACTCGCAGGTGCCAAGGGTATGAAGAATGTTTACGAGGTTCTGAGACAGAAAGAGATGGAGTTAACCCGTCTGGAGAAAGAAGTAGAAGCTCTGCGACTGGTGGCTCCGTTGCTTTCTGAAGAGAAGGAAATCAACTCCGACATGGGGAAGCCGACACTGGCGCAGGCCGTGAACGGACCCCCGCAAACGATACGCATTCCGTCGGCGCCCGTAGTTGCGGCCGCGCAACCAGTGCGGGCGGCGGGATGGGACGACAGCGCCAAGCGCTGGCCATAAAAACTAAGGCAAGCGCGGGGTGCTTCCCGCGCTCAGAAATCTTCCATTCGCGACCGATTCGAGCGGAGAGTTTTGCGCCTTTCATTCGTCGACCCTGGGATTCTACGAACACGAAAGGAGACTTCATGTCTCGTCCAACCAGCCCCCACTCCTCTTTTACCCGCCCAAAAACCAATGTGAATCCGAGGCTCGATAAGAACCTCGCGGCATACGTGATGGCTGCGGGCGCTGCTGGAGCGTCGCTGCTGGCGGCGCAATCGGCCGAGGCCAAGATCGTCTACACGCAGGCGAACATAACGATCGCGCCGCGCACGACGGTTCCCTTGGATCTGAATCATGACGGGGTCAACGATTTCGTACTGAGCCGGTGGCAGTATGACCAGGTCTCGCACTTCTCTGTTGTTCACAACGCGGCCTCGAATGGAGTGATTTCGAAGAGCCAGGAGCTTGGAGCAGGAGCAGCTGCCGCGCTGCCTTTCGGAGTTCAAATCGGACCTAATCGACCCTTTGTGGGAGTCGGCTCCATGGCAACGGAGGGGTCTCAATCCGGGATTATTTTTTTCTCCGGCGGCCCTTGGAAAGATGCTCACAACCGCTATCTGGGGCTCAGATTTTCGGTGAACGGCGAGACGCATTACGGGTGGGCGCGGCTGACGGTGACGGCTAAAGGCGGCATAGTGGCTACGCTCACTGGATACGCTTACGAAACAGTACCCAACCGGCCCGTGATCACCGGCAAGATCTCCGGTCCAGACGTTGCCGGCGCGGTCGGAGCCCAGGAGTGGCTCGCTCCTTCTGGTCGATCGGCAACCTTGGGCATGCTGGCACGCGGCGCAGAGTCTCTTGCAATCTGGAGGCGGGACGAGGAAGCGCAGGCGGCGTAGCAGCAAAGAAAAGAGCAGTACAGAGGGTGCGGAGTCTTAACCAGGCGAAATTCGTCTGCCTAAAAGCGAGCTACGGGTTTGCGGCGCTTTAGAGTGGGGGGGAAATCTGTTGGCTCGCCAAGAGCGGCAGAGACCTCGCGTAATGCGGACTCAATCCGAAGCACCTCAGAGTTAACTTGAGAGATGGCTTGCGCACTCCTCTCCGGCACATTGTGGTAGGCGATGACCTGGAGAGCATTACGAATGTGGTGGTTCAGCTCAGCAATCCGGTGCAGCCGGTCGAGCATCGATTGGTAACGTTGCTGGACGTCAGTGAGAATCTGGAACACTAACAAGCCGACAGCCACTGCCAGTGCGGCTCCAGCCAACATCAACGAAATTCGTGGGAGATGCTGGTGGGTCACGAACCAATCCAGCACACCGCCGCCCAAGAAAATGAACGCTCCGACTGCCAAGCCGACAAGTGCCCGCTGGACTCGGGATATGATCGCAAACCAAGGGTATTGGATAGAAACCTGGAGCCGAGGTTGCCCGGAGTCGGAAGACATACGGAGCACCTGCGTGTAGGTATGTTAGGGCGTCTGATGAAAGATGGCTATGACGCCAATCACACTGCACAGAAGGGGTCTACCTTAGCTTAAAGTTTTAGCAGAAAAGAAGGTGACGTCCCTTTCGAAAGGCACTGCTTCTTAGCGAAGGCGGTTGTGGTTCCTTATCGGCTTTTCGAAGCCAAGACCTTGCCGCGCCCACGGTGAGGCGCAAGGAATCCTGACAGCAACTGCCATTCCCGACAAACTAAGCTTGTTGGCTTCCGCATTTTCCACTAACCTGTCTTGCCATGAAAAAGCTTGCTCTTTTCCTGCCGATTTTCTTCGCCGCAATGATGCCTGCTTTCGCGCAGACCACGGTGCAGGCTACTTCGCTCGTGGTGACGGCTGCGAAGTTGCTAGACGTGCACAAAGGCTCCTATATCGAGAACGCAGCGATTTGGATGGAAGGCGAGAGCATCAAAGAATCCGGTCCGGCGCCGGAGATTCTAGCCCACGCGCCGAAAACGGCGAAGGTCATCGATCTGGGGCCAGCGACGATACTTCCCGGTTTGATCGATTGCCACACTCACATCATGGCGCGCATCCCAAACGGTCAAGATGGATACGTGTTGAACCTGGCGACGAAGTCACAGGCGTTTCGGGCGTTGGAAGGTGCTTACGACGCGCGCATCACGCTGGAGGCGGGTTACACAACGATTCGTGACGTGGAAAGTGAAGGCTCGGAATATACCGACGTTGCTTTGCGCGACGCCATCAACCAGGGGCTAGCGGTGGGACCGCGAATGCAGGTTGCGACGCGGGCAATCGCTGCGGTTGGGCAATACAATCCGTTCGGCGTGTCGGCCGATTTGAAGGACTTTCCGACCGGCGCCCAGATGGTCAGCGGGGTCGAAGAGGCGCGCCGGGCTACCCGCGAGCAGATTGGGCACGGCGCGGATCTGATAAAGGTGTATGCCGATTGGGATCTGCCCACGCTCACGGTTGATGAAATGCGCGTAATCGTCGAGGAAGCGCACCGGCAGAAAAGAAAGGTAGCGGCGCATGCGACCACGTCGGAAGGAATCAAAAACGCGGTGGTGGCCGGAGTGGATTCGATCGAGCACGGGCACCGTGCGAACCGCGAAGACCTGGAACTGATGAAGGCGAAGGGCGTGTTTCTTGTGCCGACCGTTGGCGGGATCGACGCGATGATAGCCCGTAATGCCAATGAGCCTATCTCACCGGAGCGGAGAAAACGCCGGGACGCTTTTCTCGAACAAATCCGGGACTCAATTCAAACGGCGCAGAGCCTGGGAGTAAAGATCGCGGCGGGGTTCGATCCAGCTGGAGCGGACGAGCATGGAAAGAACGCGACGGAACTAGAGGCCATGGTGAAGCGCGGGCTGACTTCGCTGGAAGTGATTCGAGCCGCGACGGTGAACGCTGCGGAATTGCTGGGCTGGCAGGAGCACGTGGGCGCGCTGGAATCGGGCCATTATGCGGATCTGATCGCTGTGGAAGGCGATCCGCTGGCTGACATTACGGTGCTGCAGCATGTGAAGTTCGTTATGAAAGGAGGGGCGGTGGTAAAGGACGAACTCTCCAGGCCTCGTTTTTCTAAATAGTTTCCTAGAAGCCTCGCTTGACAGGTTGCTCTAATGTGAGCCAGTTGGGGGAATTATGGGTGCCAACCATTTTGTGCTCTTGTCGAATGAGGCAGATGTGCTTCGGGAGGCTGAGAGCCTATCGAGCGACGATCTCCTTGATCGCTTGCAGTAGCCGATCCACTTCTTCCGCGGTGTTGTAGTGTACGAGGCCGATGCGGAGGAAGCCGCCGGATTTTTCCACGTCGAGATGCTCGGTGAGATTCAGCGCGTAGTAGTTTCCATCCCAGGTGAAGAACCCACGGTCGCCCAGTTTGGTGGAGAGAGCGAGCGGCGTCTGGTCGGCAGCCTGATTGATTACGCGGAGGGCGATGGTGGGACAGCGCTCGGAGAAGCGGGCGGGATCGGTGATGCCGTAAATCTTTATGTTAGGAATTTCCGCAAGGCCGGTCATGAGGTGCTGCATCAGGCCGTGCTCGTACTTGTGGATGGCCTCGAAGGCGGCGACGATGGCGGCGCGCCGGAGGGACGTTGATGGAGATCGAGCTTCGCCCGATGCGCGGCCGAGGGCGGCTGTCCCCACATTTGTTAGCGAATGGTGGCCCAGCTCGGCGAGGTAATCGACGCAGGCGGTAATGCCGGCGATGCATTCGTGATTGAGCGTGCCCCACTCCCAGCGGTTGGGGACAGCGTCAGTGAGCGGACGAACTTTGTAGGGATGCAGGCGCGCGAGGTGCTCGCGCTTGCCGTAGAGAACGCCCATGTGCGGGCCGAAGAATTTGTAGGTGGAGCAGACGAGGAAGTCGCAATCGAGATCTTGCACGTCGATGAGGCCGTGTGGGCCGTAGTGGACGGCGTCGACGTAGGCGAGGGCGCCCGCGGCGTGGGCGAGACTGACGATTTTTTTTACAGGATTGATGGTGCCGACCGCGTTGGAGGCATAGCCGATGGCGACAAGCTTCGTGTGCTCATTAATTTTGCCAGCGAGGTCAGAGAGATCGAGAGTGCAATCTTCTTTGTGAATTTCCGCCCAGCGGATGGTGACACCTTTTTCTTCGAGGGCGAGCCAGGGGGAGACGTTGGCGTCGTGATCGAGACGCGTAACGAGGATTTCGTCGCCCGGGCCAAGTTCGCGGCCGCCGATTCCACGAGCAATGGTGCGGGACATCATGTAGGTGAGCGTGGTCATGTTGGGGCCGAAGACAATTTCGTCGGCGGCGCAGTGGAGAAAGTCGGCCATGGCGGCGCGGGCGTCGGCGAGCATGGCGTCGGTGTGGCGACTGGTGGCGTAGGCTCCGCCGGTGTTGGCGTTGTCGCGGCGCAGGTAGCTGGAGATCGCGTCGATGACGCCTTGCGGAACTTGCGTGCCTCCGGGGCCATCGAGGAAAACGGCGGGATGTCCATTGACGGTTTGGGAGAGCGAGGGGAATTGGGCGCGGATGTGGGTGAGGTCGAGGGCTGAGGGGGTGGCGCTTTCAGTGGAAAGCATGACCACTCATTTCTACCACGTTGAAAGCTATTTTCCATGCCTCGTGCTCTTGTGATGACGGACGGTGCGTCGGCCTTGCGCCTGTACCATCTGGCGGCCCAGAAATAGCACCAAACTACAATCCCGCCCCACAGGAACAGGAGGACGATTCCCCAAGTCGAGAATCCTTTGAAGTCGTCTCGAGAGGCGGTAAGGATGTTAATGCCGGCGATACCAAAGTCACCGATAAACCCCAGTCGCCGGACGCCGGATGATGCCTTCAGTAGGTTTCTGCGTATCTCGTCGGAGCTTCTGTTCAGTCGGCCGGGCAATCCTCGGAATATGAGGGCGATGGCGAGAACGAAAGTCCACGAATACGAACAAGGACAAGCGATATGCGCTCCAGTTGAAACCAGCCGAATAGTTAAGCGCTACACTACACGAGGCTCCAGCAGACCAGAACCACGATCCTTGATTTTTCCGCCGACACTGGGACGCTCCGATTGCCCCTCTTGTACAGCAACCAATCGGCGATGTCTAGTCTCTCGCGGCGCGGACGAAATCGGCCAGCATGCCGTAGGCGGTGGCGTAGAGGCCGGGATTTTTCTCGGTGAGGGCGAGGCCAGGGAATATGTCGGTTTCGAAATAGATGTAAGAGGACGTGCCGGAAATTTGCATCTTGGGCATGAAATGCGAGAGCGTCCGGAGGACGCCTGATAGTAGCCCGGCGTTTCAACGCCGGGGAGGTTCGGGGGTAGGAACCGCGCCCCGTAGGGGCGCTTGAACCCGCCAAGATTCATCCCCAGACGTGTTGCGGATCGTAGTCGATGCCGTTCTTTTTCAAAAATGCCAGAAACTCCTCCTCGAAATTGTGCTTGCAATGATGCTCCGCTTGTTTCTGAATGTATGCAATCGTGTCACTTTTTTGCGACACGCCTACGGTAAACGCGCCGTATCCTTCCTGCCAGGCGAAGTCTGCCTTGAATTTCTCGTTCATCCAATGGGACGAGGCTCCTTTCACCAGTTGCATGGCCTTCGCAAGCGGCATCGTTGCAGGCAAAGACAAAAGCATGTGCACATGATTTTCCGTTCCGCCAACGATGAGAGCTTTGAAGCCATTCTTGCGGGCTATGCCGCCAAGGAACTCCCAAAGCTGCTGTAGCATCTCTGACGGGATCAGATTGCGGCGTTGTTTTGTGGAGAATACGCAGTGGATCAGTTCTGAAACGTAGGTGTGTGCCATGGCGCCTCCGCGAGATTTCAGCCGTCCCTACGGGACGGGTTTGCCATAGCTCAGCCTACCCGGCGTTGAAACGCCGGGCTAATATCAAGCGTCCTTCGGACGCGAAACTTTCCCAGAATGGACCACACTCGCTGCGCGCACGAAATCCGCCAGCATGCCGTAGGCGGTGGCGTAGAGGCCGGGATTTTCTTCGGTTACGGCTAGGCCGGGGAAGATGTCGGTTTCGAAATAGATGTAGGAGGACGTGCCGGTGATTTTTCCCATGGGGCTGCTGCTTAATACTTTCTCGGGTGCGACGCTGGCTTGCACGTGGTCGCCTACGCGTTTGGCGCGGCACACCAGCTTGAAGGGCCAGCCGTCGCGGCGGCCGTTGCGGAGGGCGTTGGTGGTCAGGTCGCGGATGCCTTCGCGGGCGATTTCTTCGAGGCGGATGGGATAGTCCATCAGGACTGTGATGAGTGCGGCGGTTTTTACGGTGGCGTCCCAGCCGTCGATGTCGTGGGTGGCGTCGGTTTCGGCGATGCCGAGGGCTTGCGCCTTCTTCAGAGATTCTTCGAAGGTCAGGCCTTCTTCCATGCCGGTTAGGATCACGTTGGTGGTGGAGTTCAGGATGCCGTGAAATCCCTGGAGGTGGATCGCGGGGAGTTGATCGAATAGAGAGAAGATGGGGACGCCGTCCATGACGGTGGACTCGAACAGGAAACGCTTGCCGCGGGCGGCGGCGAGGTCGCGGAGCTCGCGGTAGGCGTGGACGATTGGTCCTTTGTTGGCGGTGATGGCGTGGGCACCGTGGTTGAGGGCGGCGCGGATGTGATCGACGGCGGGCTGGCCCGAGTCGACGCTGAGAGAGGTGGCTTCGAAGAGGACGTCGGCGCGGGCGGCGGCGAGCCAAGCCTGAACGGTTTCATCAGATTTTCCAGAAGCGGGCGAGCGCGCCCGCTCTACATTCAGGCCGTTGGGGTCGGCGAGCCAGCCAAGGCGACGGCTGGCGATTCCGGTGATCCGGAAGGCGATGCCGTGACGGGTGCGGAGTTCGGATTCACGATCACGCAGGAGTTGGACGAGGGTGCGGTTTACGTTGCCGAAGCCGAGGAAGCAGAGGTTGTAGGTGGGCGCGGGCATGTTTTGGTGATGGGTAAGAATAAAGGATGCGAGCCAAGCCAAACGCGCGATTTACGCGTCGCAAAACACGCGACGCTTCGCGCGGCTTGACCAGCTCTCTCAGCGCGCAAAGAACGCTTGCTCGAGATGACAACGCAACCTTAACCCATGACCTGCGTGTGCTCGGGCTTCACTTTGTAAATCACGCGCACTTCGCCGGGCTGACCGTAGGGATATTTATCGACACCTAGATACTTTTTCGCCAACTTGTCGATATGGGCGTCGGCGCCATCTTCGGTGATCTCGACTACGGTGCCGCGAATCTCGATGTAGCGATACGGGTTTTCGGGATCGATGACGGCAAGCGAGACGCGAGGATCGCGGCGAACATTCTTGTCTTTTTGACGACCCTTGGCGGAGTTGAAGACGACGTAGTCGCCCTCGTAGTCGCACCAAACCGGCGTGACCTGGGGGCGGCCATCGGGCATGAGCGTGGCAAGACTGGCGAAGGCACGTTTCTGGAAGAGATCGCGATATTTCTCCGGAATAGCTTGCGGCATGATTTCTCCTTGCGGTCGTGCAATGAAGCGTTCGAGACATTATAGATCGAATAAGGCCGGAGGCGAGATTGCCGGGGCAGGTCGATCACGGTATTCTGGCAAGCCGAGACTTGTAATGGAGGGGCTGATTCCTATGTCTTTCTTAAAACGCGTTACGACGGGGCGACAGGCGGTTGCCGTTGAAGAGGCGCAAGGGCTAAAGCGTCCGATCGTTGTGGGCGTGCTGTTAGTGCTGGCTCTAGCATTTTTTATGCCCACGCTAGGCCGAGCGCAGAGCGGGAAATATCCACAGACGATTGTGTTTATGACGGACTTTGGGGTGGTGGATGATTCGGTGGCGATCTGCCGGGGCGTGATGTATTCGATCATGCCGGAGGTGCGCATCGTCGATCTGACGCACCAGGTGACGCCGTTTTCGATTTTGGATGGCGCGCGTTTTTTATACGGGGCGACGCCGTACTATCCGGCGGGAACGGTTTTCGTGGTGGTGATCGATCCGACGGTGGGGAGCACGCGCAAAGCGATCATCGCGAAATCGAAACGCGGGCAATATTTTGTGCTGCCGGATAACGGACTGCTGACGCTGGTGGAACAACGCGACGGTATCGAGGGCGTGCATGAGGTGACGAATCCCGACTGGATGATCGGGACGAAAATGTCGTCGACCTTTCATGGGCGCGATATCTTTTCTCCCGTGGGCGCGCATGTCGCGCGGGGAGACGATTGGACGAAGGTCGGTCCGGAGATGCCGGTCGGATCGCTGGTGCGTCTGGAGCTGAAAGCGGCGCGGATAGATGGACGCGGAGCGACGGCGGAAGTGATTGCGACGGATGGGCCGTTTGGCAATCTGGTGACGAATCTGGATGCGGAAGACTTTCTGAAGCTCGGCTACCAGCACGGGCAGGAAGTGCCAGTGAAGGTCGCCGAGAAGGAAATGAAGATTAAATTCGTGCGGACGTTTAGCGATGTGCCGGTGGGAGAACCGCTGCTGTACATCGATTCACGCGGCCATCTTGGGCTGGCGGTGAATCAGAGAAGTTTTTCCGCGATTTATGGCGTGAAGCCGCCGGCGGATTTATTCATCGCGCGGGCCAAGTAATGCCTCTCTCTTTTCAATTTTGGAAGACTTGTCGGAAGCTTCTTTAGAAAGATGAAGTAAAGGGGCAAAGCACTTATGAAAGAGTCTTTGTTGCGGGAGCGGTCTGCGTCGAGATCTTCGTTGTCTTCATTTTCGAAGTTCGCAGCGTTTTCGAAAGCGGTCAGTCGTTTGAGCAATTTAAAAACAATCTGCCGCGTGGCCGGGATCACGCTGTTGCTGGCTGGCGTAATGGCGGGGCAGAGTTATCGCGGATCGGTACGCGGCAGTGTCACCGATCCTGGCGGGAGCGTGGTGCGCGGCGCCCAGGTGACGGCAAAAAATAACAACACGGGTCTGTTGCGGGACACGTTGACTGGGGATGACGGCGACTTTGTCCTTGCCGAGTTGCCGACCGGAACGTACACGGTGACGGTGGAGGTTTCGGGATTTGCACCGCTGTCGCGGGACGTGATGATCGATGTGGGAGTCGACACCACGGCCGACTTCGCGATGAATTCTTTGAAGAAGCAGAGCGAACAGGTAGTGGTGACGGAAGCGGCGCCCTTGGTGGAAACCACACGCGATGTTTTGAGCGAGATTGTCGATCAAAGACTGGTGTCGGAGTTGCCGCTGAATGGGCGGGATTTCGGGAAGCTGGTTGCACTCTCGCCGGGAACAACGGTCGATCCGTCGGGCGTGGCGGGGACACAAGGCGGGTTTGGCCAGTTCAACATCAATGGAAATCGGGACCGGTCCAATAATTACACGCTCGATGGAACGGACGACAACGATCCTTTCTTTAATAATTCTGCGCTGAACCAGACGGGGATTGGCGGGGCACCGGCTTCCCTGCTGCCGATTGATGCGATACAGGAATTTAATCTGGAATCGCAGTTTGGGGCGGAGTACGGGCGAAACAGCGGATCCGTGGTGAATATTGTCACGAAGTCGGGCACCAACCAGTTTCACGGATCGGGCTTTGGATTTCTACGTAACAGCGCGCTCGATGCGCGCAACTACTTCAATACGGAACCGCACAAGTCGGTGTTTCAGAACAGCGATTTTGGTGCCGCGTTGGGCGGGCCAGTGGTGAAGGGCAAAACATTTTTCTTTGCGGCGTACGAGGGACAGAGAGAGCGGGTGGGATCGGATTTCCTGCTTCTGGTGCCAACTACGGCGCAAATCGCGGAGGCGCGAGCCATCGCGCTGCCGTTAAACGGCGGGGTCATCAATCCTGGGCTGGACGCGATTCTTGCCTTCTATCCGCAGAGTACGACCGGACAGGTGGCCTCAGAAGTACGAGACAGCAATGACGGCGACAACTTCATCGTGAAGCTTGATCAGAACTTTACGAACTCGGAATTACTGACGGGACGTTATGCGTTCGCGCAAAGTTCGCAGGTATTTCCGTTCGGTTCGCCGGGCGGCTATGGAACGGGCTCGCGGCTGCCGCAATTTGCGCAGACTTCGCCGGCACGAGTGCAGGTGGCTTCGGTGAGTCTGCTGTCCAGCTTGAGCGGCGGCAAGATCAACGAAGTTCGCTTCGGTTACAGCCGCTATCGCACTTCGTTCAGTTCGCTGGATGCGAATTTCGATCCCAGTACGATTGGTCTGAACTTCGGCACCGGAAAGTTGGGCTTGCCGGAGTTCGATTTCACCGGGATTGAGAATCTGGGCGCGACGGGATTCAGCGTTCCTCGCGGACGAACCAGCGGCACTTATCAGATTCTGGATAACTTCACGATCGTGAAGGGGAAACACACGATCAAGGTTGGAGGCGAGTTCCGGCGCGCGGTGGTGGACAACTTCAACGACAACCTGGAACGTGGAATTTTTCAGTTTACTGCGGGAGTGGGTTTGAGTCCGGACCCGGTGGTGGACTCGCTAGCCGATTTCTACACCGGTGGTTCGGCCGATACAAACTTTTGTTGCTCCTTTGTATCGGTGGATCAAGGGAACACGCACCGGACAACCTATAACAATGGTCTGAGCTTTTTCGGGCAGGATGACTTCCGAGCGACGAGTAATCTGACGCTGAATGTCGGGCTGCGCTGGGAATATTTTGGACCGATGAGCGAAGCCCACAATTTGCTGTCGAATCTTGGACAGGATGGAAATCTCGCGATGGTGGGCACGGATGGGCTGAACGGGCTTTACCAGCGAGACTTGCACGACTTTGGTCCACGGCTGGGACTGGCGTGGAACGCGATGAAAAACACGGTGGTGCGCCTTGGCTACGGAATTTATTACGACTACGTTCCACAAGATCTGTTCATTGCGAACTTCACGACATCGGCGGGAGTGGCAACGAATCCCATTGGACCGCAGGCGGTGGTGCCGCTGAATTTTGATGAGACTGCGTTCAATGGAACCAATCCGACGCCGAACGCGCCGATCATGAATGGCGTGGCCAGCGGTCCGTATTCGATTTTCGTGACGCCGCGGAATTTTCATTCCCCGTACACACAGAACTGGAATCTCAACGTGCAGCAGAAGTTCACGGAGAAAGCATCGCTGGAGATGCGCTATGTGGGCAGCAAGGGCACGAAACTGGTGCGACTCACGGATCTGAATGAGCCGGACGCAAACAGCGACCGGCCGAATCCGAACTACAGCGCAATGGATGAGCTGACACCTTCGAGTTCATCGACCTATCACGCGCTGAATGCGATTGCGCGGTTCCAGAACGCGCGTCATTTTTCCGGACTTGCGGGGTACGTGTGGTCGAAGTCGATCGACGATGCGTCCGATGGAATTGATTTTGTTCCCGGGGCTGCGTTTCCGCAAGACCCCGGCAACCTCGCGGCGGAGCGCGGACCTTCGATTTTCGACACGCGGCAGCGCTTCACGACGGCGGTGAATTATGTCGTGCCGCAATTGGGCGAGAACAAGCGATTGGGATCTGGATGGCAACTGAATACGATCGTGAGCGTACAGACGGGACGCCCGATTCCGATTGCAAACTCGACCGACACGAGCGGAAGATTTTATTTCAACCAGCGTCCTGACGTTGTGCCGGGAGTGAATCCGATTTTGCCGAACTGGAATCCGGCGAGCGGATATCTGAACCCGCTCGCATTTGTGCAACCGGCCTACGGAACGTTTGGAGATCTGGGGAGAAATGCAATTTATGGACCAGGCTACGCCGACTGGGATTTTTCGATCAGCAAGAACACGCAATTAACCGAGAACGTCAGCCTGCAGTTGCGGGCAGAAATTTTCAATCTGCTGAACCATCCGAACTTCGCGCTGCCCGCACATACGATTATTCCGGGCCTTATCGACAACGGAACGCCCGGCAATCCGCAGATCGCGCCGAATCCCGCGGCGTATATGAATGGGGATATCACGCAACCGCTTCTACCGATGGGGCCGATTACGCAGACGCCGGATGTGGCACAAACTAACCCCGGACTGGGCGGGGGCGGGCCGCGCGTGTTTCAACTGGGGGCGAAATTTGTGTTCTGATTTCTGCGCACGATGATTCGCGGCCGGCGCAATTTGTTCCGACTGGCGGATTATTTATGGCTGGCGGGAAATGTCATCCGCAATGCGCGGCAAGACCGCTCGCAGCAAACCTTCGAAGCTGACTTTGACGCGCTCGCCGGTTTCCATCACTTCCTGGTGAGAGAGCGGCTGGTCGAGGATGCCGGCTGCCATGTTGGTCACGCATGAAATGGCCAAGACTTTCATTTGCAGATGGCGGGCGGCGATGACCTCGAAGGCCGTCGACATTCCCACCAGATCGGCGCCGATGATGCGCAGATAGTTGATCTCTGCGGGGGTTTCGTAGCTGGGCCCAAGAAGGGCCGCGTAAACGCCCTCGTGCAGCGTCATCCCCAGCTTGGCGGCCTCTTCGCGAGCGATCGCGCGATAGTCTTTCGCGTAGGCGTACGTCATGTCAGGAAAGCGAACCCCAAAGCGATCGTCATTCGGACCGACAAGTGGATTTGATCCCTGTAAACTGATGTGATCGCGAATGAGAACCAGCGCGCCCTGCTGATAACTGAGATTGATTCCGCCAGCTGCATTGGTAAGGATGACGGAGCGAATGCCCATGCGTCCGAAGACGCACATGGGGAAGGCGACTTGTTGCGGCGAGTAGCCTTCGTAGAGATGCACGCGGCCCTGCATCGCTGCCACGGGGATTGAACCGGCTTTGCCGATCACCAATTGTCCGGCGTGGCCGAGCGCAGTGGAGCGAGGGAAGGCAGGGATTTCGGCAAAGGGGATTTTCGTTGCGTCGGTCAGAGAATCGGCGAAGCTGCCGAGACCGGAGCCGAGGACGAGGCCGATTCTGGGACGCAGCGCGGTGCGCTGCAGAAGGGATTGGGCGGCGGTTTCGGCGAGGGCGAATTGATCTTGCATAGTTACTCGGGCTAAAGCCCGAGTCAGTTTAACGCTATTCGCGGCGCTGAAGCGCCGCTCTTCCACGGTTGTGCGTGCGGCTGTTCAGATCCGCCTTTGATTGGATTCCCTAATACTTCCTCTCGAATTTGCCGAATTCGGATTCAAGCTTCCATTGGGTGCGGGCACGTTCGTTCTTGCTTAAAAAGTCCTCGCAGGCGGTGGAGGGCTTCTCGGGACCGGCGTTTCCGGCGCACGCTGGGGCCATACGGAACACTGGTTTTGTTTCGGCCCAGAGGCTCTGGCCATGCAGGAAGCTATGCTCGAGGCTTTGGCGTGCGAGGCGCTTCAGGTCCGGATAGGAGAGATGATAGCTCTCGACGGCACGCAGATATTCGTGCGTCATGTCCGAACGAGAGACGCCTTCATCATCGCTGGCCAGCGCGACGGGAACACCGTACTTCATGTAAAGCGGGAAAGGATGATCGTCGCCGGTCACGCCGAGAATGAGATCGTTCGAGGTGAGCGCGATTTCCACGAGGATATCTTTCTCGGCCATTTCATGCAGCAGGCCGATGGGATCTTTTTCATCCATCACAGAAACGCCGTGGCCGATGCGCTCGGCGTGGCCGGTCTCGACGGAGGATCGAATGTGGAAGGAGAGATCTTCGGGTGGAACCAGTCCCATGGCGAGCTCGCCGGCGTGCAATGCGATGTGCACCTTGGGATAGACGGTGCGCAAATATTCGATCATGGCCATGTGCTGATTGAAATCGTGGCGCGGCACATACCAGTCTTCGGGTTGCACGAGATTGAAGCCGACGAAGTGCGGATCGGAAGATGCGAGTTCAAATCCGAGCAGGATCTGGGCGAAAACAATTTCCGGCCTTAAAGCGCGCAGTACCTGGTAGAGATAGCGAACCTCCACGGTGCATCCGGGAGCGGCATCTGGGGTGCCGCACTTGAGAATTTCTTTGGCACGAGCGTCGTCCGCGGCGAGCCGCTTACTGGTTTCTGAAACTACGTCCTTCAAACCGGCGTCGAGCAGGGCCTGGCGCATTTTGGCGTAGTCAGGAATCCAATCAACTTTGCCGGCGAGCTGGGCCGCTCCACCCGCATCGGCAGTGTGCATGAATTCGACGTATTGCAAGTGATCCATGCCGGCGCGGTTGGTGGCGGCCGCGATGCCTTCGGCCACGTGAGTGTGAGAAGCGAGACCGAATTTTTCGAAGGTGCCGAAAAAGTGATCGTGGCCGGATTCTTCTCCCGGCTTGTAGTTGCGCATCGACCAGGCGTCGATCAACTGGCCGTAAAGCACGTGATCGCGGTAGGCGCAACTCGCGGCGGGCTTGGCGGTATAGCTTTCGCAGCTATCGCAGGGCGGGGCGAGCAAGTGCGAAGAGGTGCGGTCCACGCAAAGACCGCCATCGGCGGCGAAGTCGACAAAGTCTTCCGCATAGATAGCGCCGTCCAAGTGGTTGTGAAGATCGCCGCCCTTGGGCAGCTCGCGTAGGAATGCCAGTAGAAGGCCGGGCTGCTTGCGAATCGAATCCAGGGAATGCGCTGTGCGCTGCTCGGCGGATTGGGCGGCAGCGAGCGAGGTAAGCATCAGGAAAAGAAAACAGCGGCGCAAGCAGGCGCGCGGGTTGATTAAAAGCATTCACCCTCCGGAGAAACGGTCGCGATCAGGAATTGTAATTTGTTGGGGGCGGGACGGAATAAGAAAAAGGCAGGAACGTGAAAAAGGAGTTCAGCGCAGCCAGGCGACGGCACCGATGACGAGGGCAACGAGAAGCAGCGCGCCGAGAACATATTTGTTGGCCGAGAACCATGATTCCGATTGCAAGGTGGCGCTCAAGAATGGCATCACGTCCTCCGTGGCGGGCGCAGGAGCGAGATCGAGAGGCGCTGGCTCGGATGGCGTGGAAACGGATTCAATAGCAGGCGGCGGCTCGATGGGCAGAACCGGCACGGTTGGAGAATTTTGACCAGCAGCGGCGCTTGAAGAAATCTTGAAATCCGGCAAGGGGGATTGGATCGGCTGTGCGGAAGGCGCAGGGACGGCGGGAACAATGGCGGCTTTCTGGAAAACAGTTCCCTGACTGGCTGCGGCTGCGGCAGCAGTTTGCGGAGCGATTTCTGGCTCCGGTGCAATGGGAAGAATCACTTTTTTTGGGTCTGCCGCGGGCTGGACACGCTGGCCGCGCCATTGCTTTTCCTCGCATTCGACGCAGAAGGAGCGTTCCTGAGAAACAGGAAAACCGCAAGCCTGGCACTTCTGCAGGTTTCTCAAAGTAACGGGAACTGAGATGGTGTCGACTTCTTTGGTGACTGGAGCGGTGGCGGCGCGCATGGCAGCTGTCCAGAAGAGCGTTTTCTTTGGAGCCGGTGGAGGCGATATCTCTTTTTCTTTTGCAGATTCTGTTGCGGCTTCCTTTACAGCTGGAGCTTCGGGAGCAACAACTTCTTTTTGGGCAAGAGGGATCTCGGGCGCTGCCATCGCGGGTATCGGAGAAGGAGCCGAAACTTCAATTTTTGGCGCGGCGGGGGGTGCGACCTCTTCGACTGTCGGTACCAGCGGGGAAGCACTGGTTACAGGAATTGCGTCCTGTGGCGAAGGAATATCTGAGGATACGAGGTCGGCACTGGGAAGCGGAGCGTGCCTGACGGCAGTCTCTACCATTTCGCCCAGTCGCTCGAGCGCCGAGAGATCGCGTTCAGTGAAGGCAGACGGCTTGTCAGAAAAAAGTTCGAATACGCCAAGCACGTGCTCGTCGCTATTGACGGGCATTACGATGACGGATGCTATCCCCAGAGCGAGACAAACCTCATGATTGACGCGCGGATCATGAGCAGCATCGTCGCAACGAAGCAGCTTGCGAGTGCGCACGCATTCCCCGGACAATCCGTGCTCGGCGGAGAGCAGAGCACCCAGCTCGGGGGCGTTAGAGCCGGAGGTTGCACGGCAAAGCATGTCGTTGCGGTGACTGCGCCGCAGGGCGATGGCTGCCCCGCTGGCTCCGGTTATGTACTGAGCGCGCTCGGCAAGCAATTGCAGCGCCGCGTCCAGATCGGCGTGAGCCATCTCGGCCAGCGAGCGCCCAGCATCCTCTCCGGGAAAACGCGGCTCGTTCTGGCCGGGCTGGCCCAAACGAGCATTGGCAGCGGCGATGGCGGCGGAGACACTGCCGGGGGCCGGTCGGTTCGCCTCAGCCGACGTCATTGCAGGCAAGACTGAGGGCGAGGACGAACTGTGGTCGAGAATCGAGTAATGATCCATTACGTGTCAGAGATCGCCAGAGCCGCTCGACCGGCAGGTCGCGTGCCTAGGGAGTTGCGGTAAAAAAGAAGCCGCGCCGCGATCCGGCCTGGCAGATCCTACCTGTGAGCAAACTCCTTGAATTTCAAGCGATAAGAGGAGTCTCGCTCGGGGAAAGGGCGGTGTCAAGAATAGGAAGCGCACGAAAGTACCCAATCCATAACGGGGCTTTCCGCGAAGCGGAAATTTTAATAGGAGCGCTGGCGCACGGCGTTGCTGGCCAAGCGATTGGCCTCGGCGTTATTTTCGCGGGGGACATGGGAGATGGAGAACTTGAGCGCACGGGCCAGCTTTCGGCAGGTCCAGTGAAGAGAATAAAGACGGGCGCTGCGGCAGGAGTACTCACCGCTCATCTGCCGAACCACTACTTGGGAATCGGAAAAAACATGCAGCGCTTTGGCTTTCATCGAGAGGGCGCACTGCAGGGCTTCCATGAGCGCGACGTACTCGGCAACGTTGTTATCCTGGTGGCCGATCCACTTGGCGATGCGAATGGGGCCGGCGGCGCAGCCATTGATGATGACGCCAATACCGGAAGGTCCCGGATTTCCCAGGGAACCACCGTCCACGTAAGCTACAAGTTCGGGCATCACTGCAGGATCGCTATCAGAAAGATGCGCCGAGAAAGGCGCGACGTCAAGACGATTGTTCGGTTCGATCACAGAATTCTCGAGCCGGGTCGCGTTGTGCAATTTTCTGTGCAAATCGAGTTCGAATTCGTCGGCGCGATTTGTAACAGAAGATGGTAGAACGATTTGCGTTTACGGTTATTCACAGGTAAGAACGAGAGCATTGCACCGATAGTTTGCGTTGACTTTTGTTAACCCTCTGTTAAGGTTGGTTGCGTCGACGGTCGAAAGGGTTAGCGAAGTAAAATTTGCGAACCCGAACTAGACTGAGTGATCAGCCCGGGAAGGCAACGGACTGGGCAGCCAAACCTGAAAAAACCGACGGCTCTGCGAGGTGCAGTTGGGGTTTGGGACTGTGAAAACAGTGATCGCATCAAGGGGCTGTGACGGTACATGCGTCCACGCGGCTAACTCCCTCGCAGGAGTTAGCAGCTAGAGCATAACCAATGTCACAGCCCTTTCAATTTTTCCCTCCTGATTCGCCCCCTGGCAACATTTCATAAATTTACCTTGAATATTCACGTGAGAGGATTTGCTTCAGAGCCCGACCATCAGCGGCTGAACCCGCCGGTGAGGCGAGGTCCGACGGTAAAGGGAAGTCATGCCCTTTCCAAACTTGACTGACTGAACGGGCCAACTCGCCAAGCTACTTGCCGTCCACTTCGCCGACAATGGCTTCATCCACATAGCACCAGATCCATGCTTCTCCGGGCTCGATGGAACGGATTATGGGGTGGTGTACGTGGTGAAAATGCTTGGTGGCGTGCTTATTCTTGGAGGAATCGCAGCAACCAACGTTGCCGCAGGACATGCAGAGGCGGAGGTGAACCCAGGTGTCGCCAAGTTTCACGCATTCTTCGCAGACGTGCTTGTCGGTTGACTCAATTTTGATCTGATTCAAGTGCTTGCACTGGCTTGCCATTTCCATCTCCTGATTGAATTTCCAAGATCACGATCTTTCCAGTTCGGTGCGGTTCCAGTTTCCCAGGTTGGCGCCGGCTTCGTAGGTGCTCTGCAGAAAGCTGAGTAGCGCTTCACGAGGCGAGGCCGCGCTGCGTACGTCGTCGTACATCAAGAGAAACTCGTGCATTTGCGTCTCATAGAATGCCGCCTGAGGTTTGACCGGTTGCTGGGAAAATCCCAGCGGTTCGGGCGCAGCATAGGCGTAGAAGGCCGGACCTTTATAGCCGGCGCCGGGCCAGAAGCCGGCGCTGATCACTTCGTGGGAATAGGCCTCGCGGGTGATGGGATCGGCGTCCGGCCGGGGAGGGGCGCGGCGGCCGGAGAAGCGGGTGACCGCGAGGTCGAAGCTTCCCCAGAAAAAATGGACTGGGCTATCTTTACCGATGAAGCCGGCCCGGAATTCCTTAAATATGGTGTCAGACAAAACTAATATCTGCCAGAAACGGTGAGCGTATTCGGGATCGTAGGAGACATGCTGGGTGTCTCGCTCAAAGGGCGTGGGGTTCGGCACTTCGCAAGGCGTGGTCCAGATTTTCACGTCGATGCCCAGGGATTTCAGGGCGGCCATGAATTCGGCGTAGAAGGCTGCGACGGATTGCGGTTTCAGGGCCAAGGTCTTCGATGAACCCCAACTGGTTTGTATGGCCAGCTTATGGTCAATGAAATCGAATTGGACCTCAAAGATTCCGTCGCCATAAGGGATGGGCGAGGTGGTGAGGCCGCGGGCGTTGACGTAGAGTGGAACTTCCCACCAGTGATTAACGAGCGGGCTCAGGGCGAGACGCACCTTGCCGACGATCTGGGTCCACATGTGAAGAGTGGCATAGGTGTCCTGCCATGCGTCGAGAGGGAGTTCGGGCCAAGTGCGCGGGGTCAGGTTAGGGTGTGCGGCCATGGAGGAACCTCGAGGACGGATTCAGGAAAATGTTAACACCGGATGAGTATCCTCGTCGGTCTCGATCCTATGCAGAAGGCGTCATTCGGAGAGAAAAGGCGCCTCAGGCGCTAAAAGCGCACACAATTTCAGACCGGAGGGGCACGAGTAAACTCGTGCCCCTCCCGTTCGTGGCTTTCGCGATGAGCGGAAGAGATCGGCAAGCAATGCCAACTAAGAGTCGGATGGGTTGAGGGATCCTCCGACTGCGCGTGCGGATTCGTAGCGAATCCGCTCGCTTCGCTCAGGATGACAAAACTGATGGGCGATCAGTTCTTCTTCGGCGGCAAATATTTCTTTTCGATTGACGCGACGACGACGTAGTTCGGATCAACCATTTCGTTGAGGTGGATCTTCGCCACTTTGGAGAGCAACTCGTATGCGTCCAGTTCCGACAAGCCGTAGTCTTTGTGGATCCAATGGACGAGTTCGGTGAAGGCGATGCGGAGAGCGTCGTCGAGGGGACGGTAGGCCCCGACGGTCATGATGGCCTCGTCGTTTTCGAACTGCGGCCAGGCGATGGTGCGACCTTTGATCACGCTGAGTTGCACTCGAGCTTTCAGAGGAACTTCGATGGCAGTGCCGGCGATTTCTCCATCGCCCATGGCGGCGTGCCCGTCGCCGATATAGAAGAGAGCGCCTTTCACATTGACGGGAAAATAAACGGTGTTACCGACGCTGGCTTCGGGCGAATCCATGTTGCCGCCGAACTCGGCGGGCACGACGGAGCTGCGGGCCTCGCCTTCCGCCGGAGCGACGCCGATGCAGCCAAAGAAGGGATGCAGGGGAATCTTGACGGAAAAATCGGAATCGAGCGCCTTGAACGCGGCGGTGTTGGCGGCGTGATCGATGTGGTAATACCAAATGCGCTCGGGCAGTGCGGGATGCAGCATGGGCGTGTAGTTGGTTTCGTTGAGCGCACCGAATCCCGGGGCAAAAGCGCCAACGCCGGTGTCGCCGTCGACTTGCAGATCGAGAATTTTGACGGCAAGCGTGTCGCCGGGCTCGGCACCTTCCACGAAGAACGGTCCGGTCAACGGATTGTCGCCCTTCACCATGCTGAGCGTGTCGCCGGGCTTCTTGAGGACATTACCGAAACAATCGAGCGTGTTGGTATCGAGAATGTCGCCGCCCTTGAGATGGGCGACCGGTTCGGCCGTGGCGAACAGATACTTCACGTTGCCGGTAGTGGCGGTGTAGTGCACGGTGGTTTGGGCGAGAGCGGGTCCGCTGAGCAGTGCACTGCTCAGCGCGAGATTAATAAGAGAACGAGCGGTCACAGAAACCTCCGGTCGGCGTGGTCAATGCAATGGGGATTGTAACTGCTTCTAAGTCCGCCGAGGATTCAATCCCCCGAACGGTTTCTGGCGTAAAACCTTCGGACTTTGTCGCGGTTTCCGCAGCGTTTCATGTCGCACCAGCGGCGATGGTGGTTCTTGCTGGTGTCGAGGAAGAGCCAAAGGCAAGTCTCGGAGGAGCAAGCGCGCACGAAAGGCAACTGGTCGGAGGCCAACAGATCGGCGGCGGAGCGAGCGATGCGCCAGCGCACTCCATCGAAGTCGTCGCGATCGTCGAAGCGCCACTCGAAGTGGTCATCATCGCGAGAAGGAATGAGGTGCAAGTGTTGGCTTGCGATTTGAACTTCTCGATTGAGCTTGGAAAGTGCTTCGGCGGGAGCGGGGCGTTGATGGGTGATCGCCAGGAAAATATCGTGGAGGACCTCCCGTAGTTCGATGGCGCGCTGCAAAGCATCACGCGCGCGCGCCGGGGAGGCGGAGCTCAGCTTGAGTAGACGGTCGGCGTGTTTGGGTTCGAGCAGGGCCGTATCTTCGCCGAAGCGCGCGAGATCTGCATAGTTCTGCAGCAATTCCTTGGGATGCTCGGTGTAGCGATCGTCGAGCGTGTTTACGAAGTCAAGGGCGGCGTTGCCCGCAATCAGATCGAATTGGGGTGGGCGGCGCGTTTTAGGTTTTGTTTCCGTCATGTAGCGCAGGAATCCTTTTCACCCGAGAACGATTTCTACTTCCACTCCATCCTTATTTAATTTTTTGGCAACCTTCAGCTCCCGATACGATCATATAACCTTCAAAATTCATTTGACAAGTTAGAACCGATCGACTAATATTTGTTAACCTTCAAACGTTGTTTTGAAGGTTATGCAAGGCAGGGGGTGAGACCGATGTTTTCGCATCAAGCGTCGGAAATTCTGGCCAGAATTCGAGGTGAGAAGATGGGAACCACAGGAGGCAGACCAGTGATGCTCACCCGGACGTCAAAGGCCAAGGATAGGCGCGAAAAGGGCCTCGCTTTGAAGCTGGCGCTGGCATTTGTAGCGATCTACGTGGTCTGGGGGTCAACGTATCTAGCCATCCGCTACGCAGTGGAAACCATACCGCCGCTGGTGACAGCCGGAATCCGGCACAGCATTGCCGGGTTGATTATGTTTGCATGGGCGTGGATGCGCGGCTTCCGGCCGACACGGCAGCAATGGCTGGCGGGACTGGTACTGGGAACGTTCTTCTTTTTAATTGGGCACGGATCATTGCACTGGGCGGAGCAGTACGTAGGCTCAGGATTGGCGGCGCTTTTGGTCGCGACGGAACCGATGTTCATTCTGGTACTGGCCTGGATGATGGGTCAGCAGAAGATCAGCCGAGTGAGCGCAATGGGCCTGGGGTTGGGCGTGGCCGGGGTTGCGATGTTGACGGGAGTGGAACTGAGCCTTAAAGGATCGAGCCTGCTGGGATTGCTGGCGGTATTGCTGGGATCTCTTTCGTGGTCATTCGGAGCAGTGATTTCGCCGCGACTGAAGCTGCCATCGGACGCCTTGGGGCGAACCGCGCTGCCGACTTTGTGCGGCGCAGCGATGTTGCTGATTGTCGCAGGCGTAACGGGCGAGTTTCAGCAGACACACTGGGCGAGCGTTTCGCTGCGATCGATATTCGGGCTTGGATATCTGATCACGTTTGGATCGGTAGTTGCCTTCACTTCTTATACGTGGCTGTTGCAACGGGTTCCCCCGGCGCTGGTGGCAACGCACACCTATGCGAACCCGATTGTGGCCGTGGTGCTGGGATGGTTTCTGGCCCACGAACGGTTGAGCTTGCGGGTGGTGCTGGCGTCGTTGGCAATTCTGGGAGCGATTGTGCTGGTGCGCCGCGGAGAGCAAGGGGTAACCGTCAAGCCGCCGGAGAAGGCAGCGCCTTCGGAATCAAAAATGAAGGCGTCAGAGCAGTGTGCCTGAGAGATTGAAGCTAAACGGCGGAGACACCGAGCTCAGAGGGGACAGTTTCTTCCCACGTTCCTGGCTTGGCGTCTCCGTGGTGGACAGCCTCTACTTAGCCGCGCGCAAAAACTTGCCCGAGGTGGCGTCGATTACGCCGATCCCTTTGGAATCGCTGCGAGAACTGCCATACATCACAGCCCATACCAGTTCTTTATTCTTTGCGTCCCAATCGAGGGCGTAGAGAACCGGTTGCTGCGGATTCTTCTTCAGGATGCCTGCGCCCCCATTTGCCTGCGCTGTTTCAAAGGCCTTGTCAGAATCGACCATCAACAGAAGCGACTGGAACATGGCGCGTGAGGTATCCGCCGAAGAAGGAAGCTCCAGGCTGCCGGTGACGCCGATCGGGGCTTCATCATTCAGACGGCTGCCGGAACAGGTGAACGATCGCCAGACCCCACGGGTTGGGGAAGCAAACGTGGCTCGCCAGACGGTGGCTTTTCCGTTCTGCCCGGTGCTTTCCGCATTGACGCTCGACTCCAAATGAACGGGCATGGCGTCGGGTTGCCAGCGTGCCGCCGAGTTGGCAATCTGTGACAGGCAGTTCCTCCCGGTGAAAAGCACCGGCTCTTTCTTTTCAGCAACAGTAGATGAAGTTTGAGATTTCGAATTGGACGGGGGCGCCGAGTTACACGCGGTTGAGAACAAACCTACAAAACAAAGGATGGCGGTGCCCGTCATGAGAGTGGCTCTCATAGACTTATACCTCCGGTTCGAGACGACTCGGCTCGATTTCGGCTTGATTCTATGCCCGGAGGGACGAAGTAAACTGTGATCTACGTCACGGCTTGTCGGACGGGTTTTCGCGAGCGATGTTAAGGAATGCCGGAGTCATAAATTAAAACTTTTCCACTTCCTCGCACCTATGAATAATTCTTAGATTATAATGATTCCTATCTAGAGCACTACCTTCTGGAATAATGCAATCAGCTCACGAACAGTTCCGGGAACTGGCTTGGAAGTGTGGCTTGGCGGCGACTCACCAGCGGCAAGTCATTTACGAAGCCATCGTGGCCACGCCGGGCCATCATTCACCAGAAGCAGTGTATGCCGAGGTGCGGCGCAGAACTCCATCCATCTCTCTGGGAACGGTCTACAAAAATCTGCGGCTGTTCGTAGAACACGGGCTGCTGCGGGAAGTAAGTCCCCATGCTTCCACGCTGCTGGTGGAAGGCAATCTAGAACCACACCATCACCTCATTTGCACGCGTTGCAAGACGGTGCAGGATATTGAAGGTGATTTTATCGACTTTAAACGGCTGTCGCGGCAAACCCCGCGCGGCTTTGATTTGTCGCAGCCGCAGGTAGACGTGTTTGGGCTCTGCCGGCGCTGCAGTGCCAAGACGTAAAAAACTTCATAAGCGAAAGAGGAATTATGTCTGAAGAAAAACAAGTACTGGCCGGCGTTCCCGGCCCCGGCAATACGGAGCCAGAGGTATCACCTGAATCCAAATGCCCGGTCATGGGTGGCGCTCGCAATGACGTACCCGGCTGGGCTCCGACGAATGCGGACTGGTGGCCGAAACAGTTGAACCTGAAAATGCTTCACCAGCACTCGCCGTTGTCCAATCCTATGGAGCAGGAGTTTGATTACGCGGAAGAATTCAAGAGCCTCGACTTGAATGCCGTGATCAAGGATCTGCATGCGTTGATGACGAACTCGCAGGAGTGGTGGCCAGCCGACTTTGGCCACTATGGCGGACTATTTATTCGTATGGCATGGCACAGCGCGGGCACGTACCGCATTTCCGACGGCCGCGGCGGGGCCGGTTCTGGCCAACAGCGTTTTGCCCCACTCAACAGCTGGCCGGACAACGTGAATCTCGACAAAGCCCGGCGGTTGCTCTGGCCGATCAAGCAGAAGTATGGGAAAAAGATCTCGTGGGCCGACCTTTTGGTTCTTACTGGAAACGTGGCGCTCGAATCGATGGGCTTCAAGACGTTTGGTTTTGCAGGCGGCCGCGAAGATGTGTGGGAGCCCGAAGAGTACATCAACTGGGGTCCTGAGACCGAGTGGCTCGGGGATAAGCGTTACACGGGCGATCGCCAGTTGGACAATCCGTTGGGTGCCGTGCAGATGGGACTGATTTATGTAAACCCGGAAGGGCCGAATGGGAAGCCTGATCCGATGGGGGCCGCACGGGATATCCGAGAGACGTTCGCCCGGATGGCGATGAATGATGAGGAGACGGTTGCCCTGATTGCCGGTGGCCACACTTTCGGCAAAACCCACGGCGCGGCCGATCCTAAGAAGTATGTCGCGCCCGAACCCGAGGGCGCCCCAATTGAAGAGCAAGGCTTCGGTTGGAAGAACAGCTATGGAAAAGGCAACGGCGACGACACGATCACCAGCGGACTGGAAGTGATTTGGACCACCACGCCGACGAAGTGGAGCAACAACTACTTCGAAAATCTGTTCCGCTACGAATGGGAACTGACAAAGAGCCCGGCTGGTGCAAACCAGTGGACACCGAAGAATGGCGCGGGCGCCGGAACGGTGCCCGATGCGCACGATCCCTCGAAGCGTCATGCGCCGTCCATGCTAACGACGGACATCGCCTTGCGGACGGACCCTGCTTACGAAAAGATCTCGCGGCGCTTCTACGAGAATCCGCAGGAGTTCGCAGACGCGTTCGCCAAGGCGTGGTACAAGCTGACACACCGCGACATGGGGCCGATCTCCCGCTACCTTGGGCCGCTCGTTCCAGCGGAGCCTCAGCTCTGGCAAGACCCTGTCCCCGCGGTGGATCATGAACTAATCGCCGAGAAGGATATTGCCGCCTTGAGAAGCAAGATCCTCGCTTCTGGACTATCAATCTCCCAACTGGTCTCGACTGCGTGGGCGTCGGCGTCCACCTTCCGCGGCTCTGACAAGCGCGGCGGGGCCAACGGGGCGCGCATTCGGCTGGCACCGCAGAAAGATTGGGATGTGAACGAACCGGCGGCACTGGCGAAGGTCCTCGGCAAGCTGGAAGCGATTCAAAAGGAGTTCAACGGCTCGCAGTCCAACGGAAACAGAGGAAAGAAAATTTCTCTGGCGGATTTGATCGTGCTCGCCGGTAATGTGGCGGTCGAGGAAGCTGCGAAAAAGGCTGGTCACGACGTGAAGATTCCCTTCTCTCCGGGCCGTACCGATGCTTCGCAAGAGCAGACCGATACCCACGCATTCGCCGTACTGGAGCCAACCGCAGACGGGTTCCGCAACTATCTCCGGATCGGGCACAAGAAATCGTCGGAAGAGCTATTGCTCGATCGGGCGCAGTTGCTAAACCTGACTGCTCCGGAGATGACAGTTCTCATCGGCGGATTGCGTGTTCTGAATGCGAACTTCCGGCAGTCCAAAGATGGCGTTTTCACCAATCGGCCGGAGACGCTGACGAATGATTTCTTCGTCAACCTGCTCGGCATGAATACGGAGTGGAAGGCCTCAACTACTGCGGAAGGCGTGTATGAGGGGCATGATCGAACGACGGGCGAGGTCAAGTGGACCGGAACCCGCGTCGACCTTGTCTTCGGTTCGAATTCCCAGCTAAGAGCCATTGCTGAAGTGTATGCATGCGAGGACTCGAAGGGAACGTTTGTGAAAGACTTCGCGGCGGCGTGGAACAAGGTGATGAACCTTGATCGGTACGACCTTCGATGAACTGTTTGTTGAATCACGGCGAGCCTCCGGGCTCGCTTTTTTTTGGCGAACGCCGAGCGGGAGGCAAGAGTTCCGTCCGCAAAAGAAAGTAGGGCCACGCTCATGAATTGAGAGTGGCCCTGACGTTTAGCTGAAGCTCTTACGAAGAGTCGCGACCGAGATGTGCGGCCAACCGATATTCGCGTTCTTGGGAAGCGCAGCGAAGATCTCGAAATCAAGGATCACCATCTGCGCATACTGTAGCTGCATGAACGCGGGCTTCATGGGATGGGTGACTTTCTCGATCCAGAAAGTGGCGTAGACCAAAGCGGTTTCGGCGTTCGCTCCCACCGTTCCCGCTGGATCGCCGCCTTCGAGGAACAGAATATTTTCAATTCCGCCCGCACCGTTGGTTACATTGACCGTGACGGTCGGATCCGCAGGCTTGCTATTCTTGTTCTTGAAGAACGTGACCTTGGCCTGGGTCGAGATATTCAGCACCGTGCCCGAAAAGCTGTGTCCATCGGCCTTCTGCTTGTTGATGACGGCCTGCAGCAACAGAATCGGATCGTTAAGAACATCCTGCGTGATGCCCGCGGGCACTGGGTCTGTTCTGGTATTGGCCGCGGAAGCGGGAATACTCAGATCATATTGGGTGAATCCCGGCGGCCCGGGTGGTGTGGGCGCGCTGAGCGCCTCCGATGATCCTGCCGCGTTGAGAATGGGTGCGGCTGGCGCCGGAGGAACTGGAAACGGCGTGCTGTTGAACGACGGAAACTGGGAGCCGTTGTATTGAGCGCCGGGAATCGTCAGTGTGGGATCACCGTTGAAGGTTGCCGCCGTCCCTTGCGCCAGCAGCGAGTTTCCGTGGGGAATGGTCCCCATGCGGGCGATGAGTTGCTGCCCGGCCGGCGCCTTTTCCACTGGATAAGTTGTATCCGGTTGCCGAATCCAGATCCCCGGCTCAATGTGCAGAGCGCCTTTTGTGGTGCGATCGCTGATTTTCTGCAAGTAGGTCAACCCAGCGAGTTCGATGTCCCCTTGTCCAAAGCCACGATTGGGAATGGGCGATCCAATCGGATCGACCTTCAGGTGTTCCTGAGTCAAATTGAGTTGAAGAAAAAGATTGGTCTTGTCCTTGAAGTCAGGGCGTGCGATGAGGTTGAATCCATCTCCCTCCCAGGTTCCGGCGAGTTCGCTGAGGAGGCCAAGTTTTTGCAAAACCGTTGCATTGTCTGGAGTGATGCGAATGTCAGAAATTACAGCTTCGACGTTGTCAGCCATGGTGTTTTCTCCTTCTGATTTTCTTGCGCGGTTTCGATTCGTATCCTCGCGAGTTGGGAACCGCAAGGGTGAATGGCTAGGTTGGCGCGGATGAGCGCGGATTTCGGACCGAAGCACTTAATGGAGCGCGTCCGGCGGGATCAAGAACTCACCCAGTCTTGTTATCTGATCAATAGTGTTGAGAAATGGAGGAGCGTTTCAGGCGTGCTGAAAATAAGTTGTGAACCGGCGTCGCCAATGTGCCGAAGATCCTCGGATCAGCATCTAACTTGCACGTTTTAGTGGGCGAAGCTACGGCTTCGCAAAAGGTGTTCAATGCGAATCGTGGTCACGTGGTCGAATGGGACGCAATCGGAACTGGAAGTCGTGGTGCCGCCGGGCGCTACTCCAGTTCGCACCAGCTTCAACAGTGCAGCGCCACCCACGGCGCTCCATCAACAGGAAGACGGCTCGTGGGCGTGCTATAGCCAAAACCGAGTGCTGTTGGGCTATTGCCTGCCTCCGAAGATGATGGGATTGCCAGTGGCCGGCCCGTCGTGGATGGAAGCCCAGCGAGACACCGCCATCGCACGATGTCTTTCAATGCTGGATGAAAAGCGCCAGCCGTATTACACGGAAGAATCGTGGACGCGCGATCGAGAGTTGCGATTGCAACACGCGGAGAAATTTCATTTTCATGGACACGCCACTGAGCAGGAAGCGATTGATTGCTATCAAAGCTTTCTGCGCGACTTCAATGAGAATGAACTGGGCTAACAACGGCCACGATGTTCCCTCGCGGTTACCCGAGCACGCCCGTATTCCCTTGGTGGAAGCCTCAATCCGCGTAAACTGAATTGGGACGGGATGAGCCTGAAGTCCTCCAGAGCTCCCTGAAGTTCCCTAGCATTGCCGAAACCATGACCCCATTGCATGACGAGCTTCTGCGCGAATTTCAGGACTTTTCCCGAGCTGCTCCCACACATCAATCGCTGATGGAGCACATCTCAAAACGATTGCATGAAAAGATGGCGCGCTACAACTGGGTGGGATTTTATCTGGTCGACCCTGCAGATGCCGGAGCGCTTATTGTGGGGCCCTACGCGGGCAGCTTCACGCCGAACGCGCGGATTCCCCTGAGTAGCGGGCTGTGCGGCGCGGCCGCGCGCGATGAAGAGACAGTGGTGGTGCACGACGTGTCCAAGGATGCGCGCTATCTGGCAGGCTCTCCTCTGGTAAAAGGGGAAATCGTTGTCCCAATTTTCGTGAGGAACAAGCTCGTGGCGGAGCTCGATATCGAGAGCTATTTTACGAACACATTCGTTGAAGCGGAGAAGAAGTTCGCCGAAGGGTGTGCCGCTGTTGTAGCGAAGTTCATGGAGAAGTCGTAGCCGCGACGCGGTAGGTAGGAGAACTCAGTGTCCTTCGCGGCGGCGAAGGTAATCAATGAACATTTGTTCGACGGGCTTGTCGTAGGTCTTCAGGACGTGACGGACGGTGTGTCCGCTCACAAAGTGGCAGACTTCTTCTGCCAGATTTTTCGCGTGATCGCCGGCACGTTCTAAAGATTGGGTCATAAAGATGATTTGCAGGCTGGCCTGGCGCGCGATGTTTTCTGGATTTTCGATGTGCCGCAGGAAGATGAGATTGCGCAAGCGATCGATTTCGGAATCGGCGCGGAGAACGTCGACGGCTTTGCCAACATCGCGAGCGGAAAAGGCCGTGCCCACATCGGTTAGCATTTTTTCCAAAATGGTGGCCATGTGGGTGAGGTCGCGAGTGTCGTCGGAGTCGATGCGACCCGCAGCCGCTTGAGCGCTGTTGGCGAAGCTGAGCAGCAAGTCGCCGATGCGCTCCAGGCTGATCATGAACTTCATGCAGGCAAGCAACTGACGGGCCTCGGTTGGATCAACGTCGGTGATGACGGAGGTCACGGCGCTGTCGATCTCCATATCGAGCGTATCAAGTTCGCGCTCGCGCTGGCGCAAGGAGTTTAAGAGAGTGGCTGAGCCGGTGGCAATCCCTTCAGCAGCGGCGCCTGCGGCTTCTTTTGCGAGTCGACAAGCCTCGATCGTACGGCGAACGATATGGTCCTGGGCTGGCTCAGGAGGCAGGTTTTCGACGCGGACGGTGCTCATGAGGGTACTCCTCTGACGTGTGGTAGAGGTGCGCGGACCGATTATCTCTGATTTTGCCGTACCCATAGATAGATGGTCAACGGCTCAGGATAAGTCTAATTTTTCAGGAGTGGGTTAAGAAGCCGTGAATTTGCGCAGCTTTTAACAAAGAAAAGTAAAGAGCAGGATAAAGAGGTCAGCCGCGATGCCTCTGCTGCTTGGCAGCCCTCCGTTGGGCTTTTTGGGTCTTCTTCGCGGCTTTGCGCTGTTTTTTGGCTGCCTTTTTCGAGTATCGCTGCTGCTGCTTAGCCGCCCGCTTGGCCTCTTTCTGGTTTTCGCCAATGCTCCTGTTTTCCCGCTGGGCATTCGCCGGCAGAGACAAGGTAGCGCCAAACGCCATGAGGAGTAACACAACCGCAATATGCTTCATGACTGCTCCGGAATTCCTAGTGAAATGATCTTAACATCGGCAGCAATAAATCCGGCGAGAACAGGCATTGTTGTTCGGGGTTACAGTTTAAGCCGTGGGAAGAGCGAAAAGAAAAGTCGAACCGTGACCGAGTTCACTCTCTGCCCGGATGGAACCGCCGTGAGCCAACATGATGTGCTTGGCAATTGCCAGGCCGAGACCGGTGCCACCGGACTCGCGGGAACGGGCCTTGTCGACTCGATAAAAACGTTCGAACAGTCGCGGCAGGTGCTCCGAGGCGATGCCTCCGCCGAAGTCCTGTACAAAGAATTCGACCGCGTGGGGAATGGTGCGCGCGCCCAGGACAACGCGGCCGCCCGAAGCGCCATATTTCAGCCCGTTGTCGATCAAGTTCGAGAATACCTGGTGAATCGCCTCGCGATCGGCGAGGACCGTGGGGAGCGTTTCGGGAACTGGTGAATTGTTAATGTGGAGGTCGATGCCGTGAGTGCGGGCAATTTCGCGGAAATTTTCTTCCGCGTCGTGAAGCAGTTCCGCTGGCGGCACAGGCTCCGCCTCAAACCGAGTTTCACCGGATTCCACACGCGCCAAAGTCAAGAGATCTTCTGTCAGGCGCGACATGCGGCCCGAGTTTTTGCGGATAATTTCCAGGAATTCGCGAGTGGGGGCACCGTTTTCGGGCGTGGTATCGAGCAGAGTCTCGGCATACCCTTGAATGGAAGTGAGCGGCGTGCGGAGTTCGTGGGAAACGTTGGCGATGAAATCGCGGCGAGTTTTTTCGACACGCTCGGTCTCAGTCAGGTCGCGAAGTACGGCAACAGCGCCGCCGTCCGGCAAAGGGGCTGCGGTCACATCGTAGGTCCGACCCGGCACAATGGATGTTGCACGAGCCGTTTTAACTTCGTGGGAAGTGGTAGCCTCCCGCACCGTCGCGAGAAAATCGGGGTCGCGTATAGTTTCGACGACCGGCTGCTGCAAACGAGTGCCCTGTGGAACCAGGCGATTCATGGGCCGATTCGCCCACTGGACGAGGCCATCGTCACTCACCGCGATCACGGCATCCTGCATGCTGTTCAGCAGGGTTTCGAGTTGGCGCTGGCTGGAGACCACGGCAGCAAAACTCTGTTCGACGCGGCGAGCGGTCTTGTCGATGGCTCCAGCCACGCGCCCGATCTCGTCCTGGGAGACTTCCTGAATGCGCGCCTGAAGCTCACCATCTGCAATTCGAGCTGCAACGTTGACGATGCGCTCCAGGCGGACAGCCGTCCAATTGGAGGCGATGGCGGCAACCAGCAGGGCGAAAGCAAACGCCAAAGCAGAAGCCAGTTCGAGCCGGTGACGAACCTGGGCGGAAACAGCTTCCACATCGGAGAGCGGATAGGCGAGACGCACCGCGCCGCCCGATACTGGTGCTGCCACGTATAGATAAGGAATGCCAAGGGTGGAACTACGGCGCTGGTCGACGCCAACGCGTCCCGTTAGCGCTGCAGCAAATTCCTTGCGGAGCGCGTAGTTCTCGGTCGAACCACGGCCGGACTCGGAATCCGCCAGCACGTTTCCCCCGGAATCGATCACGGTGACGCGAGCGCCGGCGGCTTGACCTTCCTGGGCCGCGATGTCGGACAACGAGTGACCAGTGCGATCGCTCTCCACGCGATGAGCGAGCAGTTGCGTCTTCTGGACGAGATTACGCTCGATCTCCGACCGCAAAGAATCTTCCCAGGCGCCGCCCAGCATCAGATCGAACAATACGGCGGCGGCCAGGATGACGACCAGGAAGGCCGCCATCAATTTCAGGAAGATCCCATTTCTCACTTCGGAGCCTCGAAGCGGTAACCCGCACCGCGCACCGTCTTAAGGTAGCGCGGATTTTCCGGGTCCGGCTCGATTTTTTCACGGATGCGGCGAACATAGACGTCCACCGAGCGCGGGGTCACGTAAGAGGTGTCGCGCCAAACCGCGTCCAGAAGATGATCGCGGGAAAAAACCCGGCCCAAATGACGGGCAAAATAATCGAGGAGACGAAATTCGGTTGCGGTGGTGGCTACAGTTTGTCCGCGAACCGTAAGAACCATGGCGGAGGGATCGATCGCGATCTCGCCCACGGTCAGCGGGCTGGGCGGCAGGGGACGTTCAAAGCGCCGCAGCACAGCGCGCACCCGAGCGACCAACTCACGCGGGCTGAAGGGTTTGGCGATGTAATCGTCGGCGCCAATTTCCAAGCCGAGAACGCGATCGGCCTCGCTGCTTTTGGCGGTAAGAAAAATGACGGGAACGGAGGCCAGGCTGGAGGTTTGACGGACGTTGCGGCAAAGCTCGAGCCCATCCTTGCCGGGAACCATGATATCGAGAACAAAGAGCGCCGGACGCTGGCGCTCCGCGTCGGCAATTACGGTAGAACCTGTGGGATAAACTCGAACGGCGAAGCCTTCGTTCTCCAGGTGGTGGCGAACAAGGCGGGAAATATCGGGATCGTCTTCGACGACGAAGATGCTAGGTTTCACGGCTTCATTGTAACGAACTGAGCGGCGAGTACATAGAGTCGAGTGTCCAGTTTGGCGATAGCGGGGATTGTTTTCATCGGATTGTAACAATGTGGTCTTCAGAGATATCTGCGGAGATCTCGATGCCGTTATGAATATGAAGGTTCTAGTGGAACCCACGATGCGCGGGTGAAGGTCAGAACCAGCGGCGAACCTGATTCTTGTAGGAAATCCACGCAGGCCCAAACTCTCGTTCGAGCTGCTTTTCCTCTCGCCGGATAAAGAAATCCACGATGACGATGTTAACCGCTGTAAGAACGACGGCAACCGGTGACCCGAACAATAACGCGGCGCCAAAAAAAATAAAAACATTGCCGCCAAGATATAGAGGATTTCTCGAGAAGCGATAGGGACCTGAAGTAATCAGCGTCTTCTGTGGCGCAAGCGAAATGACTTTCATCTTGTGCTCGTAAAAGTAGAAGGTTGCCCATACGCGCAGCAAAAAGCCCAAAGCCAAAAGCAGCCAACCCGCCAGAGTCGTAAGGAGCGTGTGGAAGCCTCTTATGTGCAGAAGAGAATCTACCCTTGTGCCCACGAAAGCGAGGGCAAGTCCGACAAATACGACTGCAATGTTGTGCAGGACGCTCTTCAGCAGATTGACTGCAGTCATCGTTCTTATGCCGGTGAAACCATCGCCTAACCTTTCGTGGTGAAGGCAAGGGTCAGCAGCGTTTTCTGCTCTACCTCATGCGCTTTGGCGCTGCCTGTAGCGGGGCTGGCGCTGGAACTACGTTTGACCGACATAACGTGACGTTCCCCGGCGATGCGCTGCAGGCGCGGGAGCATGTTGAAGAGTGCACCCATGTTGGCCGGCTCTTCCTGCACCCAGACGATGTCGCCGCTATCGCCGTGGCGCGCGAATTCAGCGACGAGTTCTTCTTCCGGGAACGGGTAAAGCTGTTCCAGAAACACGATGGCCGTGGAAGTATCTTTTCTCTTCTTGCGTTCGGCTTGCAGTTCGTGTCCGATCTTCCCGGTACAAACGAGGATGCGGTCGGCCTCTCCGATTTCCAGGTCAGGCAGCACGTTCTGAAAACTTTTCTGGGTAAAATCGGCAACGGGCGAGGACGCGTCCGGGTGGCGCAGCATGCTCTTGGGAGTGAATACGATCAGCGGCTTTCTCCAGTGACGCAATGCCTGGCGCCTGAGCAGATGAAAATATTGCGCAGCGTTCGAAGGCTGCGCGATCTGTATGTTGTGCTTTGCGGCGAGTTGCAAGAAGCGCTCAATGCGAGCGCTGGAATGTTCCGGTCCCTGGCCCTCGTAACCGTGCGGCAGCAACATCACGAGACCCGAAAGCAGGCTCCACTTGGCTTCACCGGCCGATATGAATTGATCGATGATGGCCTGACCAACGTTCACGAAATCGCCAAACTGCGCCTCCCACAAAACCAGAGCTTCGGGATAGTCGCGGCTGTAGCCATATTCGAAACCGATCACGCCGGGCTCCGATAGCGTGGAATTGTGAATTTCGCAGCGGGCCTGATTTGCCGCGATATTTTCCAGAGGAACATATTCGTTTTCGTTCTCGATGTCGATGAGAACAGAGTGGCGCTGGTTGAATGTGCCCCGGCGGGAGTCCTGGCCGGAGAGCCGTACGGGAATTCCGGCCTTCGCCAGACTGGCAAAGGCGAGGGCTTCGGCCATGCCGTAGTCCACGGGGCGCTTGCCGGAACCCATTTCCGCGCGCTGCTCCAGCAACTTCTTTACCTTGGGATGAATATGAAACCCCTCGGGAAAGGTGGTGAGCCGGGCAGAAAGTTCTTCGAGCTCTGGTTGCGAGATGGCGGTCTCGACTTCGTATTCCGGCTTGTGACGTCCGCCGTAGTATTGATCCCAATATGTCGGTAGATTGCGTAACGTAGGTTTCTTGGTGAGCTTGCCAGCGGCTTTCTGGGCGGTCTCGAACTCAGTTTTGATGACGGCCGCTTGCGCTTGCGCATCGGTCACGCCGATATCGTCGGCATAGATTTCCCACAGCGGCGGATGCTCTTTGATTTTCTTGTACAACAGCGGCTGGGTGACGGTGGGATCGTCCACTTCGCTGTGCCCATGACGCCGGTAGCCGATGAGATCGATGACCACGTCGGTACCGAACTGGTAACGATATTCGGCAGCCAGCCGCGCGACTCGTACGACTGCGTCTACATCTTCACCATTCACGTGGAAGATTGGAATCGATTGGCGGCGCGCGATGCAGGCGGCGAAGCGGGTCGAGTGCTCCTCCACATAGCTCGTGGTGAATCCCAACAGATTGTTCACGACGATGTGAATGGTGCCGCCCACGGTATAGCCGGGCAGATCGGCATAATTCATGGTTTCGGCAAGGATGCCCTGTCCGGCGAATGCCGCATCTCCATGCACCAGCAGCGGAAGATATTTTTCGCGGCCGCCTTCGCCCGCGCGATCCTGTTTTGCCCGTGTTCTGCCGACGGTGACGGGGTCAACGGCTTCCAGGTGACTAGGGTTCGACACCAGGTGGATGTGAACCTTATTTCCGCTGCGCGTGATGTACTCACCCGTTGCGCCCATATGATATTTCACGTCACCGGAGCCCAGAACGCTGCGGGGATCGACATCCTCAAAGCCCGCAAAAATTTCCTGGGGGTCGCGCTTGGCAACGTGAGCGATCACATTCAATCGGCCGCGATGGCTCATTCCCATAACCAGTTCACAGGCCCCGAGAAGAGAGCCGCGGTCGAGAAGTTCGTCCACCAGGGGTATCAGCGCGGTCACGCCTTCCAGGGAAAAGCGCTTACTGCCCAGATAGCGCTGCTGCATCACCTGCTCGAAAATGTCGGCACGGATCAGAAGATCGAGAACACGCTGCTGATCTTTTTCTGTAACCTCGAAACCCTGAGACGGCGATTCCATACGCTCGTAAATCCAGCGTCGCCGCTCGGGCGCGTAGATGTGATTGATCTCAACGCCGATGGTGGAGGAATAGATGGCGCGCGCCTCGGCTGTGTACGGGCTATCGATTTGCAACTCCGGAGTGATGCGCGGACGGAGAAAACCGAGCGGGTCAAGATCACCTTCCAGGTATCCCCACTGGCGGAAGGCATTGAACACGCGCTCGCGCTCAGGGTTCGATGCGTTAGGAGTTTCGACGATGGCGGCAACGGCGCCACCGTTGGAGTTTTTGGATTTCGGAGTCATAGGAAGTCAGATCCTAGAATAAAGGATGATGGGCCATCCGCGCAGGATTCGCGAACGGCGAACATCGGCTCTCGGATTAGCCACCAGGTGACCGCGGCTCTAGCGGCAGGCAAAAAGCAAAGCGGACATCCTGATTTTTCAGGACATCCGCTTTTGCCCTACACCGACTTATGCTTCGAGCACTACTTTCCGCCCGAGAAGTTAAAGGCGTCGAACAAATCGTCAATGGCCGGACTATTGGTTGGCACGTAAGGATTGCCCTTGCTGGCCTTGGGGTTGGGGTCGTTGTCGCGGCTGCGGCTGGTCAGCGGACCGAGGCCCCAGTTGCGCTCGATGAACTTGGTCAGCGAAACGTGGTCCGAATAGCTGTGGTTCACGTGACCGCCGGTGGTAAAGGGCGACACTATGATCAGCGGAATCCGGGTGCCATCGCCGAAGTAATCGAGAGGCTGAACGTAACCCGAGTCAAAGTAGCCGCCGCCTTCGTCGAAGGTAACGAAGATGGCCGTGCTGTTCCATTCACTCGAGCTTTGCACTTTATCGACGATCTGCTTGACGAAGCCTTCGAACAGGTCGAGTTTGGACGAGGCGGGGTGGCCGTCGACGAATCCGCTGGGCTTGATGATGGAGACGGCGGGCAGGTCACCGGCTTTCAGGTCTTCGTAGAAATTCGACAAGTCCTGAATGTGCTCTTCGCGCAGCGTAGCGTTCGTCATGATGTCGCTGGCGTACTGGAACGGGTTGCAGATGTTGCAATACTCGTCCAGCGGATTGGTGAAGTTAGGATCGGAAAGATTGAGATTCCAACCGTCGCCGTAATATTTAAACGAGACGTTGGCGGCCATCAGAGCGTCACCGATGTGACGGACCGAGGTCGGCGGAATGGTGAACGAAGCGTAATTGTTGTTATCGTCCACGGCCAAGGTTCCATCGGCATTGTAGGCTGGGTTGTAGTTGTTCAGCAGGTAGTAGTCGCCCGGGGCGCAATTGGGATTGATGGGCTTCGATAAAGCGCTCAGATAGTCGACGATCGCAGGCACGCCCGGTTGAGAAGTGTCAGCGCACTCGGTGTAGCTGCCGCCGCCATAGGGAGTATTGGTGCTGGAGTTAAATGAACCGTACCCGTCCTCGGTATACCAGTTATTGGTACCGGGCAGTGGATTGGGATTTTCAATCTGTTGCGCTGGGGGAACGGCAGGATTTCCATTTCCGTCGCTATACCAGATCGCATCGGCATACCCGAGCATTATGTGATTCAAGCCGGTGCCGCCCATGGCCGCCTGGTGATAGTTGTCACTGATGGTGAAGGAGTCCGCAAGGCTCTTCAGGTAGGGCGCATCCCCTTGCTGCATGTTGTAAAACTCCATTGAGGTGGAACCCTCCCCAGTTGTGTAGGGAGTGAAGGGTGTGGGTCGCGGCAGACCGTTGCTGCCGGCGCCAATAGTAACCTCGACCCACGGGAACAGATCGTGGAGACAACCGCTGGGATTGCTCGTGGTGGCGAGGCTGGCGTCGCAGTCTTCTTGTTGCCACATCTGATAGAAGCGGTGCACGGGGCTGTTGGCATAAGCGTCATACGGCACGCCTGGCGTCAATTGAAATACTCCGCCCGGAAGGTGAAGCACGTTGGGGATACGCGTGTCCGGCCCAGTGTAAGCGTCGGTTAGACCGGTGCCGCCGGTCATCAGATACTGGTAATAGTTGGGAGCGAGGAAGCCGGGTTCAATCTGGTAAGCGTTCTTGATGACGCCGGAGTCCAATAATTGCTCGCCGTAGGCCACCTCGGGGCCTCCCGTCACAACCGGGGGAAGAGTTCCAAACAGGTTTTTCCCACCGGGATCGATCGAATACGTTTTGGTGTCAACGGCCATGTCCTGCAGGGAAAGCGAATAGTTTGGTCCAGGCGTACCATCCGCCTTAATTATGCCTTTCGACAAGAGATTGCTAACGTTCTCGCCGCTGGACGACTTATAGGTGGCAAAGATGTGATCGAAGGTTCGGTTTTCACCGATCACCACAATGACATGCTTGACCGGTGTGGCAGTGGGAATTTGCTGGGCAAGTTGTTTGGCGGGTTCTTGAGCGGAGGCCGCGACAGGCGCTCCGAGGTTGACGAGCAAAGCCATTAAGCTTGCTCCAACCGCAAGGTGCTGTTTTGCTTGCACCAGAAGACTGGACGATGACATGGAATCCTCCTGAGACTGATAGGGAGTACTACTACATCCAGTCGTCAAACTAGCGGTGGGAAGAGAACCCTAGCGTGAAAATGCTAATAAAAGAAATTCACAAGCTTCGGTCCCGCAAGGAAATGGAGATCACTGGAAGGCAGAACAGTTTGCAAAGAAAATATCTTCGTAAAGCAATTGTTACGAAATTTCCACAATTTGCCAAACTCTCTCGGGTTGTTACCGTAGGAAGCTCTTGACAAAAAGGTGCTGTAGACTGGTCTCCGCGTGGAAAGAAGCGAGCAGATGAGAGGATTTGTACGCCCACAAAGGAGTTGGTTATGCAATCGAATGGCCTGACACAAGTCGCCAGCCCCTATTCCGTTGAGGAGACCCTGCAGCGTCTTCAGTCTATTCTCATTGCGCGAGGTCTCCAGATCTTTGCATTGATCGACCACAGCGGAGAAGCGAAAAAAGTTGGCATGGAGATGCGCCCCACAAAGTTAGTGATCTTTGGCAGCCCGAAGAGTGGAACTCCGCTGATGCTGGTGTCGCCCTCGATCGCGATTGATTTACCGCTGAAGGCCCTCATTGCGGAAGACGAGAAGGGCAAAACCCTAGTCACGTACAACAGCTCGGAATTTCTGCAGCAGCGGCATTCCGTTCCAGAGGATCTGGTCAAGAATATTGCCGGGATAGCGACGCTGGTGGCGAAGGCTGTGGAATAATGCTCGGGCGTTCGCCTCAGGCTGATAGGTGGAGTTGAAGCTCGCGTTACCAAAAAACTATGGCCAATGACGTCGAAAAAGAAGCGGCTGCCCGCGCCAGTCTGCGCTACATAAAGGACGGCCAGATTGTGGGTTTGGGGACGGGTTCAACGGCGGCATACTTTATTCAACTGCTGGGCGAGGAAGTAAAAAATGGTTTGCGCATTCGCGCCATCCCCAGTTCGGATCGCTCGCGCGAGCAGGCTGCCAGTCTTGGTATTCCTCTTACGACGCTGGACGAATTCCAGCAGATCGATGTCACCGTCGACGGCGCGGATGAACTGGACCCGCAGTTGCGCCTGATTAAAGGCGGCGGAGGGGCGCTGCTGCGGGAAAAGATCGTAGCTTCGGCGACCAAGCAGCTAGTGATCGTCGCCGATGCCAGCAAGCGAGTACCGGTGCTGGGAAAATTTCCGCTGCCGGTCGAGGTCATCAAGTTCGCGCAGGCACTGATCACGAAGAAGATTGAGGCTCTGGGCGCGAGAGTGGACCTTCGGCTCGATAGCGCCGGCAAGCCCTTTCTGACCGACGAAAACAACTACATTCTGGATTGCCACTTCGAAAAGATTCGAGGCGCGGATGGCTTGGCAAACAAGCTGAGCGATATGCCGGGTGTAGTCGAGCACGGACTATTCATCGGCATGGCCGCCGTGATCCTCGTGGCCAATGGGACCGAGGTTGTGGAATTTCGGCGGTAGTGCCGGCCGGAAGACCCTTGAACGAATGGCCTTTGCGTGCCTACGGCTTGGGATCGCCAGCCGTCTCTGGTCGCGGTGGAGGTGTATGACAGTTGGCGCAGAACGGCACGGGAATGAGCCAGCTTCGACCTTCGTAGAAAAACGTGTAATCCCGGTACTCCAGCCCAGATCCGCAGTGCGGGCATGAGTTCGCGGCCGGATGAGCGCTTGCCGTATTTAAAAATTCGATGATGGCTGCAGCCAGTGATTGACTGTGAGATTCGGACTCGGGTCCAGGACTTTCGGACACCGGCCAGACGGATTTTTCCAGGCTGGTCTCTCGCTGGAAGCATTCTTCGTGCACAGGCTTGCCTGTTTCGTCGACTCTGCTGGTTTCAAGTTCGACAAGCTCGTTGCAGATGGAGCACGCAGAGAACTGGGGTCTGAAGGCTAAATTTGATCGCATGGGCACGTTAACCCTCCCGGCAAGATTTCTGATTTGCACAAGGGGCCGACGCCCAGGATGGGGGTCCGGCGGACGGATGTGTATTGGACTTGAGACCGAGTCTACCACGAAGGGACGTGTGCGAAACTCCCAGAAGGACGTGAAGCGGACTTGGCAAGAGTGCGTTGCGATTTCGGCAGTCTCGAAGACATAAACCTCCTCGTCATCTCGATGTGCGCGCAACCGTCACACAAATGGAAGCCGGATTCTCTCGCGCAGTAGGGGCCTGTTGCGCGTTTGATAGATAATATTCTTGTATGGCAGCAAGCTCGCAGCGGCGCGATCCCAATCAACCTTCACGACGGCGGGCCTCGCGCTATTCGGTGAAGGCACCGCTCGATGTGACAGTGCTGCGCTCGGGGATTCCAGATACCGTGCCGGGACGATCGGTGAACGTGGGCGAAGGCGGGTTAGCGGCAATGGTGGCGGGAGAGTTGGTACCGGGCGAGGCGGTAGCGGTGGAGATTCGCCTGCCACAATCGGAGAATCCTTTGCGCACGCGGGCTCTGGTCCGGCACCAAGACAAGCTGCGGTACGGCATGGAGTTTGTTGGGTTATCGCAGCAGCAGCAGACCGCAATCCGCAAATGGAGCGAAACCAGCAAGGCAAAGCGCGAGAGCGGCGCGCGAAGCCCCAGTTCCCTTCCCGATGTCAGGGATTCCGAGAATGCGGTCTCGTCCGGAGGTTCAGGCGGCCCGCCGCCTGCCTCGTCGTGGCTCTCGGGGCGAGGCTGGATATTTCTTTTAGCATCGTTGGCAATCCTAATCGCCGTAGTGTGGTGGCATTGGTACCGAGGATGGCAAGATCTTGAGTCGACGCTTCCAAAAGACAGGCAAGCCCCACAGGCAGAAGTCCATGTTCCTTCCGAGGCGATGGCAAAGCTGGTGAGGCACCGAGTGGATCCTGACTATCCGGCAGCGGCCCGCCGCGCCAGTCTGCAGGGAGTGATTGTGCTGGATGTGATCGTGGCTCGCGACGGAACCGTGGCGGACGTACATCCGTTGAATGGTCCCGATGTGCTGGCGCAGTCCGCGGTGGACGCGATGCGCTGGTGGCGATTCGAGCCCTATAAAGTGGATGGTAAGCCAGCGGTTGTAGAGACCACCGTTGCTGTGGAATTCAAACCGTAGAAGTCACGTTCGGCTTCGGGCGTCTGCACCTGCCCGGCAAGCCGTTAAACTTGCGGCTTGCGCAGAGCGCTGAGGACGATGATGCCGCTGATGGCAAAGGATACGACGGCGGCCAAAGCGGCGATCAGCGTCAAGGCCGAGTTCAGATGAAGGAAGTCAGCGAACACGGCTCCCAGCGCGAAGATGACGCCTATCCAATTGAGCCAAACCGGACCACGCATCGAGGAAACAAGATCGGGACGAAGACGAAGTTGCAGCAGCAAGGCGGCTAGCCCAATGGCTGCCACGACCACTAACGCCAACGGGCTGAAGAACGCTGCGCGATTGGTATAGATCACCACCAGAGCCAAGGCGAGCAAGAGCATTCCCGCCGCCACCAGAGTCGAGTGCCGGCGCGCGTTTGGCTCGTTTTTAGGTGAGGCGTCAGCCACGGTTTCTCGTCCTCAGATTTATACAGGCGCAGCACTGAGTTTTCAATCAAGCCCCTCGGGAATGTCTGACCGGAAGCCAGCGAGCCACTCCGCTTGCCGTGGATGGCTGTGATTTACGGCGTAAAGCACGAGTTCGACGCGAGAAGAAATACCCAGCTTGTCGAAGATCCGAAAGAGGTATTTCTTTACGGTATGTTCGCTAAGGCTGAGCTCAAGCGCGGTGTCGCGATTGCTCAATCCCTCCGCGACGAGAGCGACAACCTGTTCTTCGCGGGGTGTAAGCAGAGACCGTCCCTGGGTGTTCACCACCCGCAACGAGGGTACCTCTGAAATAAGGTCCAGAAGATAGTTCATTTGTTCACTGTTGGCCCATATCTGGCCCTCGGCGACCCGTTGGATGCAGCGGCACAATGTACGGAAGTGACTGTCATTCAAGCAGAAAATTCCTCGGGCGCCAGAGCGGAATGCGCTGATTACCAGTTCGCGGTCGTAGGATTCCGCTAACAGAATTTTCGCGACAGCCGGATTCAGAAGATGAATCTGACGCAGGGCGGCTAACTGGCTGGAAATTTCCGCCGAATGATTAAGGGACACGAGCAAAACTTTCGCGGGCGTTCGATGAATCGCCTGCAAGACCGACTCGACGTCGACCAGACACGATGCAATGCGGAACTCGGAGCGCCGGCGCAATGCGCTGATGAGCAGGTGAGCCTGCATTCGGTTTGAGTCCGCGATCAGGATCGGAATCGCGGCTGCTGCTGGGCTCACGTATGATGCTCCTGGAAAATGAAAACAAATTAACGTTCGATATTAGGTTGGCATCGAGCGATGCTCAAGGAAACTCGTCACAAAATCTGGGAATGACTCTCAAATTGGAACAAGTCAATTTAACGTTGTGGAAAATTCAAGACGCGACTCGAAGCGCTGACTTTCTCTACACTTTTGTCTCGACTCCGGCGGAGGATTTCGAAAATGCTGGGATGCCGAGCCTGACTCAGCTAATTTTGCAGCGACACCCTGTGATAGGGCGAACATGCAAGTCTACCTTCGTGGGTACAACGTTTAGAGAGCAGTCGATGGACCCTATTCCGAAGCCTGCCTCAAGGAATTGCTGGAATCTGCGAAGAATCAGCTGATTCCATTCAGGAAGCCAACCCAACCCATCGTAGACACCACTTCCCATGTCTTGTTGCCCACGGGCGGTCGAGATACTTTGCTGGTGTTGAGCCACAGTGAATAAGGGCTTGACGAAGCTCAGCCTAACGGGAAGACCAAACACAAATGAAATCCATGGTTGGTTGGAAATTAGTGTTGGTAGCCGGGCTGACCTCGCAACTTTGCGCACCCGTCCTCGCCCAGGAGAACGAAAGTCTTTTGGGATCAGCGCAGCAAACTTCTCATGCCGTTCAAACCGGAACGGGAATGGGAAGCACGAGAACGGCTGCAAAAAACGGGAGAGCGGACGGCACGGGAAACCTTCAGCTCGGAGGGGAACGCCGTCCGCTTTACCGGCTGCACCGCAGCGACGTGCTGACATTAAGTTTCATTCTTTCTCCCGAGTTTGATCAAAAGCTGACGGTTCAACCCGATGGTTACGTCTTCTTGAAAAATGCCGGGCCGGTACTGGCGCAAGGCCTCACTCTGGAAGAACTGCGGGTTGCCGTGAAGGTAGCTTACACCGGTTACCTGCATGATCCGCAGGTGGCCATTGCTCTGGAAGAGTTTGAGCATCCTTACTTCGTCGCCGGAGGAGAGGTTGGCCATCCTGGGAAATACGAACTTCGTTCGGACCTGACTCTGATGGAAGCCATACAAGTGGCAGGCGGATTCACACACGAGGCGAAGCACTCCCAGGTGGTCCTGTTTCGCCACGTAAACGACGAGCTATTCGAGTCGCACGTGTTCAATTTGAAGAAGATGCTGAACGAAAAGAAGTTTGGCGAAGTCACCCTTCTGCAACCGGGGGACCTGGTGTTCGTGCCGCAAAACTCGTTATCGAAGGTGGAGCGATTTCTAAGCAAGCCCTCCCTGAGTATGTACGTAAGCTCAACGCAGTTTTAGGAGAGATGCGGGCCAATCCAATGCCGGAATGTGATAGAGCCAATTTAGAGGACGGTCCAAGCCCCACGCTTCGGGAACTGGCAATGGTCCTGTTCCGGCAGAAGACCGTTTTCTTAACCGCTGCGGGCGTGATTTTTGTTTTGGCCCTGCTCTACGCAGTAGCCGGAACCTCCTACCGTTCTGAAATGCGTGTACTTGTTCGTCGAGGACGCGCCGATCCGCCGGTGGCGGCTCAGCAGAATGCTCCTCCCGACTTTTCTCGAGTGGAGGTAACGGAAGAGGAGCTGAACTCAGAAGCGGAGTTGTTGAAGGATGACGACGTCCTGCGTCGCGTTGTGCAGGACAACGATCTCGCCTCGCATGACTGGTTGCGATGGCTGCGTCCGCGAGAAGAACCAGCGGCGAGGATACAACGAGCGGTGAAGCGGCTGGCAAGTCGATTGAGGGTGGAATCCGTCAAGAAAACAAATCTGATTGCAGTGAGGTACGACGACGCCGATCCGCAACTAGCGGCTAAAGTGCTGCACTCCCTCTGCAGCACTTACCTTGAAAAACACACGCAGGTTCATCGCCCAGCGGGGCAGCTACATTTCTTTGACAAACAAGCGGCGGAGTCAAGGCAGCAACTGGAGGAGGCGAAGCAGCAACTGCTTCGCTACACGAAAACACACCAGGTGGTGATCGCCTCTCAGCAACGCGATCTGCTGTTGCGAAGGCTCGGCGATGTCGAAGCAAGCTACCGGGATACCCAAGTAGAAATGGCCCAAACGGAACACCGGATTCGGAAGCTCAATGCCCAGTTGGCAGAATTGCCGCCGCGCAGCACCTCACAGATTCGGACCGCGGACAATCCAGAACTGTTGCGGGCGCTGAAGGCGAGTTTGTTGGATCTCGAACTCAAGAAGATTCAGCTGCTGACAAAATTCGAGCCTAACCATCCGCTGGTGAAGGAAGTGGAGCAGCAGATCGCCCAGGCTAAGACTTCCATCGAAGCCGAGAAGGAAAGTCCTGTGCGAGAGGAAACCAGTGACAAGGACGCTGGGTATGAGTGGGCCAAGAGCGAATTGCAGAAAGCGACCGTGGAGATGGAGGGCCTGGCCGCGCGGGGAGCAACGACTGGCAAGCAATTGGCCGAATATCGGATGCGAGCGGAGCAATTAGGGGAAGACGCAGTTTCTCAAGACAGTTTGATGAACGACGAGAAGGCAGCGCAGGAGAACTATTTGCTTTACGTACAGAAACGAGAAGAAGCGCGGATGGGAGACGCGCTGGATGAAGGCGGGATCGTGAATGTGGCGATTGCCGAGGAACCCGTAGCACCCTCTCTGCCAGTGTGGTCCGCCGGACTCATTACTTTGGTCGGTTTTGTAACTGCTCTTGGAGCGGGCTCAGGAGCAGCTTTTGCGGCGGACTATCTCGATCCGGCGCTGCGCACGCCGGAGGAAGTGCTCGCCTGGCTGGACCTCCCGGTGTTGGCTTCGCTTCCCCCGAATACCAACACACGCTTGTCGGCGTGAAGGAGACGAATGAGCGCGAATGCGGAAGCTTTACCCAGATCGGAAGTGATTCCTTCGTCGAGATCCGAAGCCTCTCATCCCCCGGTTGATGCCGCAGGTGACTTGAGTAAGTGGGATCCAGAGAGCTTCGGCAGAGAACAAATTCGAGGATTGGTGCGGCGAATTTTTTTCGCCACTGGATCTCCAGTGAAGCAAGTTGTCTTCAGTGCCGCTGAGCCGCAGTTGGACATAGGTGATATCTGCGAACAGGTAGGGCGCGCCCTGGCGCTCGAGACGTCCGCTCCGGTTGCGCTTGTGCAGCGCGAGCGGCTGGTAGAAGGCGACATAGTTTCAGCTCGCATTTCGATGGGTCCATCGATCAAGTCTGAGTCGCCTCAAGTCGCGAAGAATTTGTGGCGAGTAGCAAGGGGGAATTTTGGGGAGTGTGGGCAGGGGTCGATTGGAGCAGAGTGGCTGTCGCACCTGGCTCAGCTCGGAAATGAATTTGAATATGCGTTGATCCACGGACCGGCCGCCGTAACCAGCGAAGCAGCATTGCTCGGCCAGATCACAGATGGGATCGTGCTTGTATTGGGGGCGCACACGACAAGGAAGGCGACGGCCCGCAAAATCAAGGAATCCCTGGAGGCAGCACACTCCCGAATTCTTGGAACGGTGCTGAGCGAAAGAAGATTCCCGATTCCAGAGAAGATTTATCGCCGGCTGTGACGGGAACTTTTGATAGTGAAAGCAAGAATTTCGGCTGTTCCGGATGTCTTCTAAGATTGCCGCTCTCCCGCGGTGCGGGGACTGCCGGTAGGACTGGAATGAGTTGTAAAATGTCGAGCCCTTCTTCCAATGCGATTCCCAATACGATTCAAGAAGATCACGAAGCCGACTGGGCTGCACGGCTGATCCCAGGAGACGAATGTTCGGGTAAAAGACAAACGAAAAATGGAGTTGCCAAGTCTGGAATTCTGCGGCTTCCAGACCTTTGGGGACAGGACTTGGGCCGTCTCGAACAACTCCAGGGAAATGGGCCGGAATGGATCGCGACAGCCATCAAGGACGGTGTACTAGTCCTTCTGGACTGGATTCTGGTGGCGCAGATTTTTTCTCGGTTTCACACACCATTTTTCCATTCGTTAGAATTCCCCGGTTTGACCGTGCCGGTTTCGAGAACAATATTTGGTATCGCATTCCTGCATGCTGTTCTGATCAACCTGTTGAACTTCCCTGATCGATCCTTCTTCAAATCCTCCAGGTTTCGAGCTGAGATAACGGGAGTTGCCAAGCCGGTTTTGTGGAGCACGCTAGTATTAAGCGCGACGTTACAACTGCACGGATCGTCGCCACTGGCTGCTGTCGCTGTGTGGAGTGCGGGAGTTCTCCACCTTTGTACTCTGTGTGCGTGGCGATGGGCAGAAGAGGACGGTAGAAAACACGGTTTCCGTTCGAGCCGCGGTGTGCGTAATGTGCTGATTGTAGGGTCGGGCCCGGTCGCACACCGAATTGCGACGTACATCGAGAAACATCCAGAACAGGAACGGTCCTTCTGCGGCTTCCTCGACGACCTTAAAGCAGGGGACGAGGGGGTAATTGGGTGCAGTCGCGACCTGATGGCGTTGTCCCGCACCGGATTTGTCGACGAATTGATTCTCACTCCTCCGCATGATCCGGCAGCGACGCAACGCATGGTGCATACTGCCCGGCGATTGCGGTTGGACGTAAAAATGGCGCCCAATCTTTTCGGTTGTGAACCCACGGGAAAGCCCGAGAATCTGGCCAACATTCCTTTGATCTCGCTTCACCAGGAAAACCTGCCGGTTGGGGAACTCCTGCTCAAACGGGCGTTGGATGTGGTAGTAGCCGTAATAGCGTTGCTTGTGCTGACCCCGGTATTAGCGTTGATCGCTCTTCTGATCAGAGTCGATTCCGCAGGCCCGGTGATTTACAAAGCGCCACGCGCCGGGCGCAAAGGCAAGGCGTTCCCGTGCTACAAGTTCCGCACTATGCGAGAGCACACCGAGGACCTGAAAAAAAAGCTGCGCGAGCGCAATCAGAGATCAGGCCCCTTCTTCAAGATCAAGGACGATCCACGAATTACCAGAATCGGCAAGTTCCTTCGTCGCTATAGTTTGGACGAACTTCCCCAGCTTTGGAATGTTTTGCTGGGAGACATGAGCTTGGTCGGGCCGCGGCCACATCCCCTCGACGATGTTTCAGGTTATGAGATTGAACATCTATCCAGGCTCGACGTTCCTCCTGGAATCACAGGACTTTGGCAAGTTGAAGCTCGCGATAACCCCTCTTTTCAAACCGCATTGAAACTCGATATCGAATATATCCATCATTGGAGCCTGAGGGCGGACCTGATGATTCTGCTGAAGACAGCAGGCGCCGTGCTGCGGGGGAGCGGGGAATGATGACGTCGGCAGGTCGTGGGCATACAGCCGACTGGCCCGCCGGAGCTGGATCGCTGTTCTACCAATCCGCGCTGCGCCCCCTGCAGGCATTGATGGCGGCGCCCACAACGCTGTTCTTCTTGGCCCTGGTCGCAATGTTGTTGCGCCATCCGGACGTCGCTTTTTACGAAATCGACCGCGTGGCATTCCTCCTGCTGGTGCTGAGCGTTCTGGGGAGAGTGGCACTGGCAGGAAGGCGCTCACTGCGCGTGACTCGTGCGACTTGGCCGATGATCGGACTTACGTTCCTGGCGGTGGTAAGCGTGATCGGGCAGCCCTTTGACATGCACACATGGTCTTTGTTGGCAGCAAAGTTCATCGTTCCCTTCGTTCTCTTCCATTTGGCAGCCGTCATCTTTCAGGAAGAACGTCAACTGCGCAATTTCGAGCTTTTTTGCCTGGTGGTGCTTGCCTACCTGAGCTTCACGTCAATTGCGTTTCTGCTGGGTGCGACGTGGTTAATCTTCCCGCCCTTCATCCTCGACGGAAGCCTGGGTTACCACGTGGACCGCGCCCGCGGCCCCTTGCTACAGGCAGTCGCCAATGGAGTGTCTTTGAATCTACTTGGGCTACTGGCGTTGCATGCATTCTTACGAAAGAGGATTCGCGGATTGAAGGCGGCGCTACTGCTTGCTTCCCTGCCCATCGCCATCCTCGCGACTCTGACCAGAGGTGTCTGGCTGTCTTTCATAATCAGCGTGGGAACTCTTATCTTCCGATCAGACAGCAAAAAGTTGCGTCGTGTTTGCTGCGCCGTGACTCTGGTGGGAATCTTGGGCCTCCTGATCACGTTGAGTTTTGATGAGCAGCGGCATGCGCTTGCGGATCGGCTTCAGGAATCTGATCCTATCGATTTCCGCAAGGCTGTTTATACCGCAGGATGGGAGATGTTTTTGGAAAGGCCACTCACCGGATGGGGCGTGAACGAAATGCCAGCGGAGTTGGCCCGGCACGTCAGCGGGTATAAGGAAAAGGAGTTATATCCGCATAACACCTATCTGGAGCTGCTCGTGGAACACGGAGTAGTTGGGTTGGCTCTCTATGCCTGGCTTATGTGGGAATTGTGGACACTGGCTAAAGGCGGGATTCCGCGTGCAGAGCGATCGGGTTTATTGAACCATCACTTTCATGCGATGTGGCCCATCCTACTTGGAGTTTATTGGGTGAACGCGACCGTGGTGGTGATGAATTATCAATTTGTGAATGGACTTCTGTTCGCGATGGCGGGGATGTTAGCAGGGCAACAGCGCCGATTCGAACGAAGTATGGTGACGCGAGACAGAGAGCCTCTCAAAGCTGTTGATGCACCAACCTCTCATCCCTTACCCGTGTGAAAAGCCCAATGCTCACCATCGCTTACCTTTCTAATCAGTTTCCTGCAGCTGTTGAAGGGTATGTGGGTGAGGAAATCGAGGAGCTACGAAGGCGCGGCGTAAGAGTGATTCCAGGAAGTGTGCGGAGGTCGAGATCGACAGGGAGTCACTCCCAGAATTCCCCACGTACCCAAGAAGTTGTGTGCCTCCAGCAAGTCCGGGTGCGAACTCTTCTACGTGCTCTGGCTCTCATCCTGTCGCGCTTGGATCGAATTTCCGGCGTGCTGAGGCGCGTGCTGTTTCGGGGCAATGAAGATCCTTGGGTGCGCCTGAAGGCGCTCCTACATGTTGCGCTTGGGGCATGTTACGCAGCCCGGTTAGCAAAGCGCGAAGTTGACCACATCCACATACACCACGGGTATTTCGGTTCATTTGTCGGCATGGTCGCGGCGCGCTTGCTGGAAATCAGCTACAGCGTAACCTTGCACGGATCGGATTTGCTGCTTCGCGCCGCATATCTGGACTTAAAGTTGGGCAATTGCCGTTTTTGCCTGACAATTTCTGAATATAACCGGCGCTACATTCTCGAGCATTTTCCGGAGGTGGACGCTACGAAGATCCACGTCTCGCGGCTGGGAGTCGATACAACGTTCCGCCATTCTGCAAGAAGCAAAACCAGCAAACACCTCACGATCTTGGCCGTAGGTCGATTACACGCGGTGAAAGACCATGCATTCCTCGTTCGGGCATGCGCCGAACTGCGGGATCGTGCCGTCCAATTCAAGTGCTTGATTGCGGGAGATGGCCCAGAACGCAAGAATCTCGAGGTCATGATTCGACAACATGGGTTGCAGGATTGCGTGATATTGCTCGGCCACGTGAATCGGGAAAAGATGGATTCGCTCTACGACGGTGCCGACCTGGTTGTCCTGACCAGCCGCAGCGAGGGAATCCCATTGGTGCTGATGGAAGCGATGGCACGAGAGAAAATCGTCATCGCACCGGAGATCACCGGCATACCCGAACTCGTACTCCAGGGACAAAACGGATTTCTCTTTAAAGCTGGGGAAACGGAAGACTTTGTTCAGAGGATTCTGTTTCTCCATGCATTGATGGGCTCGAAGAACGGAGTCTCCGTCGGACGATTGCAGTGGATTCGACACGCAGCCCGCTTGCAAGTCCTCAATAATTTTGGGCGAACAACAAATTTGACTCACTTTGGAGATTCATTTTTGCAACTCGTCGGAAAGCACGACTGGAGCCATGTTCATGAGGATCTTGTTCTGCAACAAATATAACTACCCGTTCAGCGGTACCGAGTCATACATCTTTGATGCGATGGAGCTGTTGCGCACCAAGGGTCATGAGGCGGCGCTTTTTTCGATGGCGGATGAGAGAGGCGAGCCTACACCTTACGACCATAACTTTGTATTGCACAGAAATTTCAAGTCGCGGAGTGGATGGTTAGACCATGCCAGGCTGGCGGCGCATGCGGTTTACTCTTCCGAAGCACGGCAAAAGATTCGTGGAATGATTGCGGAATTCCGTCCCGACATAGCGCATGTGCGCAATATTTATCATCATCTATCTCCATCCATATTGTGGGAACTCAAGGCCCAGGGCGTTCCCGTCCTTTATCACGTAAATGACTTCAAGCTTCTTTGTCCCAATTACAACCTGGTCCGCGAGGGGAGCGCTTGCGAAGCCTGTAAGGGGGGCCGGTTCAAGCACATGCTGAAAACAGAGTGTTATCCCGGATTGGCAGCGCGGATGACGCTGGTCACTGAGGCGTATCTACACAAGATTTTCCGCACGTATGAGAAATGCGTCGACTGCTTCTTGGCCCCAAGTCGATTTGTGCGCGACAAGTTTATAGAGCATGGGTGGAATGAAAAACACTTTGAGGTTCTGCCCCACTTCCAGACGCCATTAGAACTTACAGGTCCTGCTCCAGACGATGCGCCCATTCTTTATTTTGGGCGTTTATCGGCCGAGAAGGGCGTGGAAGACTTAATTCGCGCGATGCAGGATCTGCCCCATCTCCGTTTGATCGTCGCAGGGGATGGTCCGGAGAAGGGATCGCTAGAGCAACTGAGCAAGGCTCTCCAGCTGAGCAATGTGCACTTTGCTGGTCACCTCCGAGGAGAGGATTTGCATCTGGCGATTACAAACTCACGTTTTAGCGTGCTGCCATCCCACGCTTATGAAACCTTCGGTAAAACGATACTGGAATCGTACGCGCGAGCGCGAGCCGTGATCGCTACCGATTTCGGCTCTCGGCGCGAATTGGTCAGGGAAGGAACGACCGGGCTTTTGTACGAAATGGGGAATATCGGCCAGTTAAAGGAAGCGATCGAGTTTCTCAGCGCCCGTCCAGACTTGGCCGAAGAGATGGGCAAAGCCGGTCAAGAGGAAGTACGAAGAGGCTACACGCCTGAGGCGCATTATTCCAACTTGATTGCCATCTACGAGCGAATGGCTGTTGAGAAGAAACAATCTCGGAGCATTTGGAAAAGAATAGAAGTCGAGGGTAATTATTCAAGGCGAATACCTGACTTTGCAGAAATGATAGGGAAGGCCTGGACTGGGATTCCGGGCATCCATCCGAAGCCGGCTCCACGCGCCAACATCCTTTCTCCGGTACCGACGTTCGACAATCGGGCGCTGCAGATTGCATTCATCGGTGGACGGGGGCTGGTTTCGAAATACAGTGGAATCGAGACCTATTACGAAGAAGTGGGAAAGCGGCTCGCGGGCATGGGGCATCAAGTAACCGTTTATTGCCGCACCTATTTCACCCCAGCGCTGCGTGAGCATAACGGCATGCGGATCGTGCGTCTCCCGACGATCCGCTCCAAACATCTGGAGACGGTGCTACACACATTTTTGAGCACTCTACATGCAATCACCCAGCCATACGATGTAGTGCACTATCACGCGTTGGGACCTGCCTTGTTCTCGTTCATTCCGCGCCTCGCGGGCAAGAAGACAATGGTCACCGTGCAAGGTCTGGATTGGCAGCGCAGGAAGTGGGGCCGCCTGGCATCGATCGTTCTCCGACTCGGAGAGCGTGCGGCCGTGCGGTTGCCAAGCGCCACCATGGTCGTGTCGCGGACTCTTCGTCAACATTATTGGGATCAGCACGGCGCGGAGACAACATACGTGCCGAACGGGGGCTTGCTGCGCGAGCAGCGAATGCCCGATGAGATTTTCAACTGGGGGCTGAAGCCGGGAAACTATATTTTGTTTCTGGGCCGATTCTCTCCTGAGAAAGGTTGTCATCTTCTGATCGAGGCGTACGAACGCTTGGATACGAACGTAAAGCTGGTGATGGCCGGCGCGGGCAGCTACTGCGACGCCTACAGCGGCGAATTGCGCAAGCATGCTGGCGAGCGAGTCAAATTATTGGATTGGGTGTCAGGCGACGCGCTCGATGAACTGCTCACTAACGCGATGCTTTTCGTTTTGCCGTCCGAGTTAGAGGGGCTATCCCTCGCACTGCTCGATGCGATGGGTGCAGGATTGTGCGTGCTTGCCAGCGATGTTCCTGAAAATCGCGAAGCAATTGAAGACTCCGGATTTACATTTCGGCGCGGCGATGCTGCAGACCTGTCAGAGCGATTACAGTTTTTGATTGCCAATCCAGCGGTGCGAGAGGCTGCGGGCGAAGCGGCGAAACGACGGGTTCGGGAAGAGTACCAGTGGAACAAGATTGCCGCGCAGATAGAGGAATTTTATTTTGAGCTGACGGGCTGGAAGACGGCAGCGAAGAAGCCGAGCCAACGTGTGGAGTCGGCCCCAAGCGCAACTCGACGAAAGGCGGGTTAAACCAATATTCTAATTCCGCGTGACTAGGTGAGATTAAAGAAGAAAACCGAATTGGCTGAAGGACGGATAATCTCCGTCCTTTTTGTTTACAATCAGACTTCACATTCAGGTACATTCGCGACATAGAATTGCGTGGCTGCCGGGCTCAATTTTCTGCAAATGGAAAACACAATACTGGTTACGGGCGGAGCCGGCTTTATCGGCTCCAACTTCGTCCTCCGCTGGATGGAGCGCGAAGACGCATCCATCGTAAATTTGGATAAGCTCACGTATGCGGGCAACCTACATAACTTGGCTTCTGTAGCGAACCACCCGCGCTACGAATTTGTGGAAGGCGACATCGCGGATCGCGGTTTGGTCTGCAGCTTGCTCGATCGTCGGCGCCCCCGCGCTATCGTGCATTTTGCCGCGGAGAGCCATGTCGATCGCTCCATACGAGGCCCAGAAGATTTCATCCGCACCAATATCGACGGGACCTTTGCTCTGCTGGAAGAAATTCGGGCTTACTGGGGGAAACTAGAAGGGCGACAGAGTGAAGAGTTTCGTTTTCTTCACGTCTCAACCGATGAGGTTTACGGGTCGTTGGGTCCGCCGGATCCGCCCTTTTCAGAATCGACGCCTTATGCGCCGAACAGTCCTTATGCTGCGTCCAAGGCCGCGTCGGACCATCTGGTGCGAGCCTACCATCACACCTATGGCTTGCCCACGTTAACAACCAACTGCTCGAATAATTATGGGCGATTTCAGTTTCCCGAAAAATTGATACCGCTGATGATCTTGAACGCCCTCAATCGCAAGCCGTTGCCGGTTTACGGAGACGGCCAGAATGTTCGCGACTGGCTCTATGTCGAGGACCACTGCGAGGCTATCGCGACGGTATTGCAGCGAGGCCGCGTAGGAGAAACATATAATATCGGCGGCTGGAACGAAAAACGTAATCTCGATATAGTCGAGACGATCTGCGACATTGTCGATGAAATCTCCGGCAGCGCGAAGGAACCTCGTCGCGGATTGATCGCGTTTGTGAAAGACCGTCCCGGACACGACCGCAGGTACGCCATGGATGCTACCAAAATTGAGCGTGAACTTTCCTGGCGGCCCAAAGAAACCTTCGAAACAGGGATTCGAAAAACAGTAAAGTGGTACCTGGAAAATGAGGAGTGGGTGCGAGGCGTTACCACCGGCAGCTATCGCAAGTGGATTGAAACTCAGTATTCTTCCTAGCGGGACCCTGGAAGTAGCCGATTCGAACAATGCAGCCAACAAATAGCACAAGCTATAAGGGAATTATCCTGGCGGGAGGATCGGGCACGCGTTTGTATCCGATCACGCACGCCATGGGAAAGAGCCTGCTCCCGGTTTACAACAAACCCATGGTTTACTACCCGCTCTGCACGCTGATGCTGGCGGGAATTCGCGACATTCTCTTGATCACCACGCCCGATGATGTGCTCAAGTTTCAGGCACTCCTGGGCGACGGCAGCCAATTTGGAATCGCGTTGCAATACAAGGTACAGCCCAAACCGGAAGGCATCGCGCAGGCTTTCCTGGTAGGTGCAGAGTTCCTGGGTAGCAGTCCTTGCGCTCTCGTTCTGGGCGACAATATTTTTTACGGACATGATCTCGCCAAAGATCTGAGAGAGGCCGCGGGTGAGAATCAAGGAGCTCGCGTGTTCGCCTACCCGGTGCATGATCCTGAGCGGTATGGGGTGGTGGAATTTGATAACGCCGGACGCGCGCTGAGCATCGAAGAGAAACCGCAAACGCCAAAATCCCGTTACGCGGTCACCGGTCTTTACTTCTATGATGATCAGGTGGTGAGCATTGCAAAGGCGCTAAAGCCAAGCGCCCGAGGAGAATTGGAGATTACTGACGTCAACAAGGTGTACCTGCAGCGCGCGCAGCTTAAGGTCATGGTGATGGGGCGAGGCATGGCCTGGCTGGATACAGGAACGCACGAATCGTTGATGGATGCATCGCTATACATACAGGCTATCGAAAAGCGACAGGGGCTGATGGTAGCGTGCCCGGAGGAAATCGCTTTTCGCTACGGCTACATCTCGGCAGAGCAGGTTGCGAAGACTGGTGAAGCAATGAAGAACAACAGCTACGGCGCCTACCTGCTGCACCTTCTGCGGGAGAAAGTTTTCTGACGAGTACCATTCCGATGTCGGCCCAGAATTCAATCACCACCATTTCCACCTCGCTGCCCGGCGTGATTGTCCTTGAACCACGCGTGTTCGGGGACGAGCGCGGTTTTTTCTTCGAGAGCTATAACCAGCTTGCGATGGCGGACGTTGGAATTACGGAGAGCTTTGTGCAGGATAACCACTCCCTGTCCTCGCGCAATGTTTTGCGAGGTCTGCACTATCAGCTCAAGCATCCCCAGGGAAAACTGGTGCGGGTAGCCGAAGGAGAAATTCTGGATGTTGCCGTCGACCTGCGCAGGAGCTCGGCAACATTTGGAAAATCGGAGGCAGTTAGGTTATCCGGTGAGAATCATCGGATGCTTTGGATTCCAGTGGGATTCGCCCACGGATTTCGAGTGCTCTCCGAGAAAGCTCATGTGCTCTATAAGGCGACCGATTTTTATGCACCGCAGCACGAACGAACTCTGGCGTGGAACGATCCGCAACTTCAAATTAATTGGGAACTTGACGGTACGCCAACCGTGTCGGCGAAAGATCAGCGTGGTACGGCGCTTGCCGACGCCGAAACGTTCGAGTGAATTCCATGCGAGTGACGATATTTGGCTCCTCCGGACTACTCGGCAAAGCGCTTGTGAGCGAATGGAGCGAGGACCAGATCATCGGGCTGAACTCGCGAGATGCAGATGTCCGCGAAGCGAAACGCGTGCAGCAGGTGATTCTGGAGACGAAGCCGGACTGGGTAGTCCTGGCTGCTGCATACACGGATGTGGACGGATGCGAAAGTAATCGTGAACTGGCCTTTGCGGTAAATCGTGATGGGGCGGTGAATGTCGCGGCGGCAACCAAGGAGGTGGGAGCACGATTGCTTTTTCTAAGTTCGGACTATGTGTTCGATGGCAGGAAGACGACGCCGTATGAAGTGAACGACCCGCGCAATCCGCAAAGTGTGTACGGACAAACCAAGGCTGAAGCGGAGATCAGACTGCTTGACTTGCTGCCGCATTGTTGTATCGCTAGAACTTCCTGGCTTTTTGGAGTAGGTGGGAAATGCTTTCCCGATACTATTTTGAGGTTGGCGGCCAGCCGCCCGACGCTCGACGTAGTCGATGACCAGCGAGGGTCTCCGACTTACGTAGTGGACCTGGCGCGAACAATCATTCAACTTTGCCGGAAGAACGCTGAAGGAATTGTGCACGTGAACAATGCGGGAGACTGCAGCTGGTTCGAGTTCGCGCAGCAAATTGTAAAAGATTCCGGCCTCCCAACGAACGTGCGGCCAGTGAGCAGTGAGCAGATGGCTCGTCCCGCGCCCCGCCCCGCTTATTCCGTTTTATCACCGGCTCGAATGATCTCTTACGGAATAACGATGCCCGATTGGCAGGGCGCGTTACGACGCTATCTGAAACAACGACAAAGTTAATCCCGTCGCAGATTGCCTCCGTTCCCGCCGCCCTGCTAGGATTGCCCAAGCCCACCTGGGTCTCTCGTGAAAGCAATTCAAAATTTTATTGATGGCCGGTTCGTGCCTGGAAAACAGGAGTTCGCGGATATAAATCCGGCGAACGGAACCGTGATCGCGCAGGTAACTGCAGCCGACAAACATCAGGTAGACGAGGCCGTTCATGCGGCTCGGCGCGCCTTGCGAGGAACATGGGGGAAACTCGGGGTTCGGGAGCGAGCCGCGCGTTTGCACAGAGTGGCGGATTCAATCGAGAAGCGCTTTGACTGTTTCATCCAAGCTGAGGTTAACGATACTGGCAAGCCCTTGTCTCTGGCTTCGAAGCTCGACGTTCCCCGTGCCGCAGCGAATTTCCGCGTGTTTGCAGATATGGTGAAGATGGCCGGACTGGAATCTTTCCAGACAGAAACCGCGGACGGAACCAACGCCCTGAATTACGCGGTGCGCAAGCCGCTTGGCGTTGTGGGAACTATCACTCCCTGGAACTTACCTTTGCTTCTGCTGACGTGGAAAGTGGCGCCCGCGTTGGCATGCGGGAACACCGTTGTGGTCAAGCCGTCCGAGGAAACTCCCGCCACCGCTACCCTGCTCGCCGAAGTGATGCAGGACGCCGGGATTCCGAGCGGCGTTTATAACGTCGTGCACGGTTTCGGGCCTGAATCGGCGGGAGAGTTTCTAACTCAACACGCGGACGTGGATGCAATCACATTCACAGGCGAATCGAAAACTGGCGCAGCGATTATGAAGTCGGTGGCAGCCACCGTGAAACCAGTTTCCTTCGAACTCGGCGGAAAGAATGCGGCAATCGTTTTCGCCGATTGCAACTTCGAGGAAGCTGTTAGCGGATTAACCGACGCAGTGTTCCTGAATACCGGGCAAGTCTGTTTATGCGCGGAGCGAGTGTACGTGGAGCGAAACATATTCAACGCATTCGTGGAAGCTCTAAAGAAAAAAGCGCAGGCGCTGAATGCTGGCTGGCCGAGAGACGAGAAGACAGACTTTGGTCCGTTAATTTCTGCGGGACATCGCGAGAAGGTACTTTCCTACTATCAATTGGCCAAGCAGGAAGGCGCGACCGTAATTACTGGCGGAGGCATTCCGGAATTCGGCGATGCGCGGGCTGACGGTTTTTACGTCGAACCTACGATCTATACTGGCCTTCCGGAATCAGCGCGTTGCGTGAAGGAGGAAATCTTTGGTCCGGTTTGTCATGTCGCACCGTTTGATAGCGAAGAGGAAGCCGTCGCGATGGCGAACGACACGAAGTACGGACTGGCGGCCTCGATTTGGACCAGCGATTTGAAGCGCGGTCACCGCGTAGCGCAGCAAATGAATGTAGGCATAACGTGGGTAAACTGTTGGTTTCTGCGCGATTTGCGAACTCCGTTTGGAGGGGCTGGCCTTTCCGGCATCGGGCGCGAGGGCGGGATGCATTCCCTGAATTTCTACTCCGAACTGAATAATATCTGCGTCCGGCTTTGAGCATTGCGCTCCGCGGACTTAGTTTCGAGCAAGCCGATCGAAGAAATGAAGCCGACCGAAAGCAAGGTTGTGGAAGGAAAGGCGACGCCGCGGGGCAAATATCCCCATGTAAAGCGCGCCGGCGATTTCTTGTTCGTATCAGGAACGAGCGCGCGGCGTTCGGATGATACGATCGCGGGCGCGGATGTGGATTCGCGTGCTGGCGTGCGGCTCGACATTCGGGAACAGACGCGCGCCGTGATCGAGAACATTCGAGATATCTTGCAAAGCGTTGGTGCGCGACTGGAAGATGTGGTCGAGATCTCGACTTATCTTGTAAGCATGGACGATTTCGCCGGATATAACGAGATTTACGGCGAGTTTTTCGGATATGACGGTCCTGCGAGAACGACGGTTGCCGTGCATCAATTGCCGCATCCGCATCTTTTGATCGAGATCAAGGCGACGGCATTCAAGCCGCGGACATAGGAGACAGGATGGCTTCCATCAAGAATCTGCAAGCTTTTAACTTTCAGTCGTGGATTGACGAAAACAAAGATAAGCTCAAGCCGCCGGTGGGCAATGCACAAGTCTGGGAAGATGGCGAAATGATGGTGACGGTGGTGGGCGGGCCGAATGCGAGGCGTGATTACCACGATGATCCAACCGAGGAATTTTTTTACCAGTTAAAAGGAAATATTTCGCTGCGTCTCATGGAGGCGCCCGGCAAACCGCCGCGAGAAGTTCCTATCAAAGAGGGCGAAATATTTCTTTTGCCCAAACATGTGCGCCACTCGCCGCAACGGCCGGCGGAGACCATTGGGGTCGTCATCGAAGTTCCGCGGCCTGAAGGATCGATGGATGCATTCGAGTGGTATTGCCCGAATTGCCACCAGTTGGTTTATCGCGCCGAAGTGAAGTTGAAGAGTATTGTGAAGGATCTGCCGCCCATCTTTGATCAGTTCTACAACAGTGAAGAGCGGCGAAAGTGTAAGCACTGCGGCACGATTCATCCCGGTAGGTAGCATGCCAGTCATCGATATTCACAATCATTTTTTCCCGAGTTCGTGGCCTGACCTGGCAGCGCGGTACCGCACGCCGGACTGGCCATGGATCAAGCATACTGAGCTCGGCAAAGCTGACATTATGGTGGGAGATCGCTTCTTTCGCCATATTTATTCGGCGTGTTGGGATCCCGACGTCCGGCTGCAGGAAATGGATCGCGACGGAATCGATCTTCAAATCATCTCGGCCACCCCGGTTTTGTTCGCGTATGACCGACCTGTAGAACATGCCTTGGATTGTGCGCAGCTGTTTAACGATGCGGCGCTTGAGCTTTGTGGGCGCGGAAAGGGCAGGCTGAAATCGTTTTGCCAAGTGCCGCTGCAGGACATTGATGCTTCGTGCAAAGAGCTTTCCCGTTGCATGAAGGCCGGGCACCTGGGCGTGCAAATTGGCAATCATGTGGGAAACAAGAATCTGGATGACTCAGGAGTTGTGACATTTCTGAATCATTGCGCAGATGAAGGCGCAGCTGTACTGGTTCATCCCTGGGATATGTTTGGCCAGGAACGGATGAAGAAATACATGATGCCGTGGACCGTTGGCATGCCGGCCGAAACGCAACTTTCGGTGGTGAGCCTGATTCTGAGTGGGGCATTCGACAGATTGCCGACGACGCTTCGCATTTGCTTTGCGCACGGCGCGGGAAGTTTCGCATTCTTGCTCGGACGGTTGGACAACGCGTGGCATCGTCATCCAGTCGCGCACGGAGACTGCCAGCATCCCCCCAGCCACTACCTCAATCGCTTTTCCACGGATTCAGCGGTATTCGACCAGGGCGCATTGCAATTCCTGGTAAAGACGATGGGGCCGGATCAGGTGATGCTCGGTTCGGACTATCCTTTCCCCTTAGGCGAAGAGCGCGTGGGTTCACTGGTTCGGCAAAGTAATTTACCGCAGAACACCAAGAGTAAGCTATTGGGTGGAAACGCAGAACGATTTCTTAAACTTGAAGTCAAATCGAACGTAGCGCGAGAAGCTGCGTCAGACCAGGCTGTCGGCTCAACTCCAATCACGCCGCAGCCCGGCCAGCTCACCTACAGCTCTTACTTAAAAGTTCCGGAGCTTTTGGATCTACAACGGCCACAGTCTTCGCCAACTCACCACGATGAGTTGCTGTTCATCATTGTGCATCAGACTTACGAGTTGTGGTTCAAAGAACTCCTGCACGATCTTGATGCGGTCGTCGATAACCTGCGGGAAGTTGCGGCTGCCCCAGAATCGCACGACGAGGTCTACGAGGCCGCGCGCTTACTGCGACGATGTACTGAAATCATGCGTGTACTTGTAGAACAGTTCACGATCCTGGAAACGATGCTTCCCACGCATTTTCTTGCGTTCCGGGGATTGCTCGAGCCCGCCAGTGGATTTCAATCCGAGCAATTTCGCGAAATCGAATTTCTGTGCGGCCTGAAGGACGAAAAGATGCTGCGCTATCACCGGCCCACACCGGAGGCGCACGCGAGTCTGAAGCGCAGGCTGGAAGAGCCATCACTGCGCGATGTGTTTTTTGGAGCTCTGCAGGCGATGGGCAAACTTCCCGCCATCAGCGACAGCGCGACCGAGCGAGAACGGTTCGAATCCAGGGCGCGCGCGGTACACAGTCTGTATAAGGATGAGCATCATCATCGTGATTGGATCGACGTATGCGAGCGGCTAACTGAATTTGACGAGCTCGTCGTCAGCTGGCGATTGCGTCACATTCAGTTGGTGGAGCGGATCATCGGGGTTCGTATGGGGACGGGCGGAAGCGCCGGAGCATCTTATCTGAAACTCACGCTCGACAAGAAGTTTTTTCCGGAGCTGTGGGAAGCGCGGACGCTGCTAACCGAGTAATTCTTTTCTTGGCATGAGAGATAAGTCCAAAATAACTCTGGTTGGCGCCGGTTTGAACGGCCCTCTGCTGGCCATTCTTTTTAGGCAACGCGGATTCGAAGTCGAGATCTTCGAACGGCGTCCGGATATGCGTCGCGTTCGCCTCAGTGCGGGACGATCCATCAACCTTGCGCTCTCCACTCGCGGCATTCACGCTTTGCAACAAGCAGGTCTTTGGGAGCGAATGCGAAACATCATCATCCCGATGAAGGGGCGCATGATGCATTCGATCGACGGTAAACTTACTTTTCAGCCGTACGGGAAGAATGAAGCCGAAGTGATTAACTCCATCTCGCGAGCCGAGTTGAATATCGCGCTGATGAATGCCGCTGAAGAACAAGGTGCAAGGATTCACTTTGAAAGGCGCTGCCTAGGATACGACCTAAAAACCGGCTCGTTGCTGGTGCGCGACGAGGACACGGGAGAAGAGACAAGGGAAGAAACTGAGGTCGTAATCGGATGCGATGGTTCCGCGTCAGCGATTCGGGCGGAGATGATGAAGCTGAACCGTTTCAACTTTTCGCAGCAATATCTGGATTACGGGTACAAAGAGCTGACGATTCCCGCCGGACCCAACGGGCAGCACCTATTGGACAGGAATGCACTCCACATATGGCCGAGGGGCAATCTTATGCTGATTGCGTTGCCCAACATCGACGGAACTTTCGCTTGCATCTTATTCTTACCCTTTGATGGAGAAGAAAGTTTCGCAAGCCTGGCCTCCGCGAAAGACGTGAATCAATTCTTCGAGAACCAGTTCCCCGATGCCGGCCGTTTGATGCCGGATTTAGCGGAAAATTATTTCGCGAATCCGACAGGTGCCATGGTGACGATCAAGTGTTTTCCGTGGCATGTTGGGGACCGGCTATTACTGCTTGGAGACGCGGCTCATGCCATCGTCCCGTTTTTCGGACAGGGTTTGAATTGTGGATTCGAAGACTGCACATCTCTGGTCGAGTTGATCGACTCGCACGACGCTGACTGGACGACCGTGTTTGAGAAATTCGAGACGGCCCGCAAGATTAATACTGACGCGATCGCGGACATGGCGATCGAAAACTTCGTGGAGATGCGGGATCGCGTTGCAGATTCGCGGTTTTTGTTTCGCAAGAAGTTAGAACTTGCGCTGGAAGAAAGATATCCCGATCGTTTTATTCCGAAGTACGCCATGGTTACGTTTCATCGGGTTCCTTACTCTTTGGCACTGACCCGAGGCGCGGTGCAGGATCGTATGCTGGCTGAGCTTTGCCACGATACTGAGCGTCTCGAGGATCTCGATTGGGAGAAAGCGGATCAGTTGATTCGACGTGATCTTAAGCCTTTGGGGATCCAGCAGTGAACCACGCGGAGTATCAACCTGGAGAAGATTTCGCGATCGCGATGGACGAACGCGATCCTCTCGCAGAGTTTCGTAAACGTTTCTTTTTTCCTGAACATAATGGAAACGACTGCGTGTATTTATGCGGTCACTCGCTTGGACTGCAGCCAAAATCCGCGGCAGCTTACATTCAGCAGGAACTAGACGATTGGGCAAAGCTGGGAGTGGAAGGCCATTTCCGCGCGAAGCATCCCTGGATGCCCTACCACAGGCTGCTGACAGAACAGACAGCTACCCTCGTTGGAGCTCAGCCTTCCGAGGTAGTGGTGATGAATACGCTGACCGTCAACCTGCACCTGATGATGGTGTCGTTTTATCGTCCGACGCCGCGGAGACACAAAATTCTGATCGAGCGCGGTGCCTTCCCTTCCGATCAATATGCGGTGAAGTCGCAGATTTTATTTCACGGCTTTGATCCTGCAACCTCGCTGATCGAGCTGACTCCGTACCCTGGCGAGTCCTGCCTTCGTGATGAGTATGTCAGGTCCGTGATCGAGCGGTCGGGGGATGAGATTGCTCTGATTCTGTTGGGCGGAGTGAATTATGCAACAGGCCAGGCGTTTGACATGGCGGATATCACGCGGGTTGGTCATGCGCAGGGATGCGTAGTTGGATTCGATCTGGCGCATGCGGCCGGAAATCTCCAACTGAAATTACACGAATGGGGTCCGGACTTCGCAGTGTGGTGCAGTTACAAATATATGAATGGCGGGCCAGGGTGCGTGGCAGGATGCTTCGTTCACGAGCGTCATGAGCAGTCGATGGAACTGCCGCGATTTGCGGGTTGGTGGGGCCATGACGAACAGTCGCGCTTTCAGATGGGTCCGAGCTTTCGTCCCATGCCCGGCGCAGAGGGTTGGCAGTTGAGCAATCCATCAATAGTCAGCCTGGCCGTTCTTCGTGCGTCGATGGATATCTTCCACGAAGCCGGCATCGAACGCTTGCGGGCAAAGAGCGTTTCACTGACTGGCTATCTGGAATTTCTGCTGCAGCAGATTGCTGGTGAGAGCTTTTCCATCACCACCCCAAAACAACCGCACCAGCGTGGTGCGCAACTTTCGATCTGCATTCCACAAGTCGGCCGGAGCTTGTGTGAAGGGTTGGTCCAACAGGGCCTGGTTGGCGACTGGCGGGAACCCGATACCTTTCGGGTAGCGCCCGTGCCGTTATACAACTCTTATCGAGACGTTTTTCGGTTCGCCCGGCGATTCGCGGCCGCGTTTCCTTAGCGAGAACCCACGCCTCCCCGAGATAGTGATCGTGTTACTTCCGTAACGCTTTGCAGACCAGTGTCCGCACATACACTGTTTAGCGTGGGATCCATGTCTGTGCGACAACCTGGCAAATGGGCGGGGATCGTGTGCGCGGTCGTGTGCGCAGACGTTTTCGTGTCTTTAGTCGCGCCCCGCAGCATTGGTCTAACGGCTTTCGGCGACCTTACGCAGTGCCTTCTGCTCCTTTGTGGAACCCTCTCGATCCTGTCCAATATCCGCACGACCGACAAGAAAGCCCAACTCTTCTGGGCCCTCATGGCCTTCGGCATAGGCATGTGGTTCTTCACGCAAGTCCTGTGGACCTACTTCGAAGTCTTCTTGCGGCAGGAGGTACCGAATCCATTCATCGCAGATGTGGTTTTGTTCCTGCATATCGTGCCGATGATGGCTGCGTTAGCCGTGCAGCCGCACGTTCAACGAAATGAACAGTCCCTTCGGTTAGGATCGATCGATTTTTTGCTGCTGCTCACGTGGTGGATGTACCTGTACCTCTTCATCGTGATTCCGTGGCAGTATGTCTCGCCGAACGAGACGGTGTATGGCCGTAGTTTTGACTTTCTCTATGCATGCGAACAGGTGGTTTTGCTTGCTGCTCTAGGCCTGGTTTGGAGGAGGAGCCACGGCGGCTGGCACAACATCTATGGACAATTTTTAAAGGCGGCTGCGCTATACACCGTGGGCTCGATCTTAGCCGGTGTCGCCATCGATGCACATCGCTATTATACGGGCGGAATTTACGACATCCCTCTCATCGCCGCGATGGCATGGTTTGCCGCAGTGGGCTTCGTGGCACGCCGATTCTCAGAGGAGCGGACCGCCGAACATACCCGACAACGGAACCACAGTATGTGGACAGCCCGGTTGGCGATGATGGCCGTCTTCTCTACGTCGCTGATGGTGGCATGGGCTCAGTTCGGAGGGCAAGCCCCGCCACGGGTGCGTTCCTACAGGCTTCTGTTGACGATAGCGGCGATGGTCGTTATGGGGACCCTGGTATTTATGAAGCAGCACCGTATGGATCGCCAGTTGCTTCATTTGCTGCTTTTGTCGCGACAAAACCTTGATGAGACCTGCAAACTAAAGGACGAACTGGAAAGCAAGGAACAGTCTTTGCGATGGCACAGCTTGGAACTGCAGCGTAAGAATCTTGAACTGCAGGAAATCTCGTATACCGATTCATTAACGGGTGTCTGGAATCGCAGATATCTGGAAGAAATACTGACCGCAGAAGCCGGCCAGGTGTTGCGTAATTACGAGCGGGCACACGGCAGCGATATCCGAAAACTGGATCATCGAGATCTTGTTTTCCTGATGGTTGACGTCGATTTTTTCAAGCAGGTTAACGATGTTCATGGTCATCCGGCCGGCGATCGGTTGTTGCAACTGGTAGCGGCGCGGCTGGGAAGAGTGGTACGCAAGTCCGATGTGTTGGTCCGCTGGGGTGGAGAAGAATTCCTCATTATGTCCCGATCTGCTGATCCATCCGGAACGCCCGCGTTCTGTGAACGCATTCTGGACGTGATGGCATCGGAAGATTTCGATCTTGGCCACGGAATTTCGGTGCGAAAAACCTGCTCAGTAGGCTACGCGCCTTTTCCGTGGAGTCGACGCCATTATGAGGCGGTTTGTGCGGAAGAAGTGATCGAGCTCGCTGACACCGCCCTGTACCTCGCAAAAGCGGGAGGACGAAATCTAGGCATCGGAATTCTGCCGACCGAGAGAGCGCTCAGTCCAATAGCCTCCATAAACCTCCAAGCCCTGCAAAATGATGTCGGCGGCTTGACGCAAACTTTAACGATTAAGGGTGTCAGCCCGGCTAGCACGGTTCTAAAGCTCGAAGGAAACGTGACGTTCAAAGATTCTGCGATCTGATATCTCCTTCTTCGGACCTTCTCTACGAATTGTCGCTTTCGTGGCTACGCATTCCTGGCGACCCTCGCTGCATAAGCTTGCAGAATGAATCGCTTGCCACTAAAGTGATTTGAGGCCTGGGCTGAGTTCCCGGGTCCATGAGGCACATAAGAAGATGAATTCAAAGACAGCGGTCCGCAAGACAGGACTACGGCAAAAAGCGCAGTTGATGTCGGCGTCGGAAATCGAGCGCACACTTGTGCGATTAGCTTACGAAATTGTCGAAAAGAACGATGGCGTGACTGGACTGGGACTCATTGGAATTCGCCGGCGCGGAGTACCCATCGCCGAGCGGTTGGGAAAAATCATAACCCGCATCGAGAATGCTGAAGTGCCCGTAGGAACACTAGACATCACTTTTTATCGCGACGATCTATCAACGTTGGGCCCGAAACCGGTGGTGCAAGAAGGCGAAATTGGATTTTCGATCGAAGACAAAAACATCGTTCTTGTCGATGATGTGCTGTTTACCGGACGAACCGTGCGAGCGGCGATGGATGCACTCTTTTCCCACGGGAGACCGCGAAGGGTGCAGTTATGTGTACTGATCGATCGTGGACACCGGGAATTGCCGGTCGAGGCCAGCTTTGTCGGCCGCAATGTTCAAACCACGATGAGCGAAGTAATCGAGGTCAAGTTGACCGAGATTGATAATGCGGAAAAGGTGCTATTGATGGAGAAATAACTAATCAAAAATCTCAGCCAAAAAATCAGGACGGCGAGACTCGCCGTCCTGATAACTTTTGCAGAAGTCTTCAGGCGATTTTTGTGCACACCGCCTTGGTTTGTGTGTACAAGCTGAGCGCATCATGTCCCATTTCGCGTCCCCACCCTGACTGCTTATAGCCTCCGAATGGCAGCGCTGCATCGAAAATGTTATAGCAGTTGATCCATACCGTACCTGCACGCAAATATTCCGCGGTGAGGTGAGCCTTGCCGACATCTTTGGTCCACACCGCTGCGGCAAGGCCATAGTCGCTGTTGTTCGCACGCGGCAGGATTTCCTCTGCATCGTCGAATGGCATGGCTGCCACTACGGGACCGAAGATTTCCTCCTGCACCACTTTCATGTCTTCCCGCGTGTTCACGAGAACGGTTGGCTCCACGAAATAACCGCTGGCCTCTTTCTTCTTGCCGCCGGTTAGGGCCGTAGCGCCATCAGAGAATCCCGCCTCCAGATAACCGCAGACCCGATCGAGCTGTTCCTGGGAGACCAGGGGGCCCATCTGAGTCTGGGGATCCAGGCCAGAGCCGACTGTAATTTTTTTGGCATAGTCGGCGACGCCTTCGACAACGCGGTCAAAAATGGGCTTCTCGACGTACAAGCGCGATCCGGCGCAGCAACACTGACCGTGATTGAAGAATATCGCGCTGGCAGCGCCGGGAATGGCCAAATCGAGGTCGGCATCTTTGAACACAACGTTGGGAGATTTACCGCCAAGCTCCAATGAGACCTTCTTGAGGTTTCCTGCTGCGGCATGCACGATGAGCTTCCCGACTTCCGTGGAGCCCGTGAATGCAATTTTATCTACATCCGGATGAGCCGCCAGCGCGGCGCCAGCGGTCTCTCCATATCCGGGAACGATGTTCACCACTCCATCCGGGAAACCTGCTTCCATGACGAGTTCGCCGAGACGGAGAGCGGAAAGAGGTGTCTGCTCAGCCGGCTTCAACACTACCGTGCAACCGCAAGCTAAGGCTGGGCCCAGCTTCCACACCGCCATCAGCAGCGGGAAATTCCAGGGAATAATTTGTCCCGCCACTCCAACCGGTTCGCGCATCGTGTACGCGAGGTATTTCGCGCCAGGAGTATATGGAACAGAAATAGGGATGGTATTGCCTTCGATCTTGGTGGCCCAACCCGCCATGTAGCGGAACAGGTCGACAGCCAGAGGAACGTCGGCCGCCTTGGCAATGGCGAGCGGCTTGCCGTTATCGAGGCTCTCCAGATAAGCAATTTCCTCCGTATGTGCTTCCAGCAAATCCGCAAGTTTCCAAATAGCGCGTCCACGTTCAGACGCTGTCATTCGCCTCCACGGCCCATGATCGAACGCTTTGCGAGCAGCCTTTACGGCTTCGTCGATGTCAGCGCGGTCGCCTTCCGCGACTTGCGCGAGAACCTCGCCTGTAGCGGGGTTGTATGTAGGAAACGTCTTGCCGGAAATGGAGTTCACCCACTTGCCGTTGATCAACATCTTCCGAGGTTTTTCGATGAAGTCCGCAACTCGCGGATGGATTTGAGGTGACACTGCAATGCCCATAACATCCTCCTTATATCAAGAACGAAGATCGACTTGTGCGAGTAAATCTAAGATGCCGGGCGGAGAAAATATTGAATATGCTAGCTCCGAGTCAAAACAAATGCAATTCTGCTTCAAAGAGGGGAGACCTAACAAAATGCACTGAACCGCATCAGCAGGGTTTACAATGGCCATCGATTTCGCGGCGTCTCAAAATATTCTCATTCATGCGCAAAAACAAGGGTTCTCTCCAAGCTCCAAGAAAGCTACTGCAGTCCGCGAAGAAAGTCATGAAGAACGCGCACGCCCCGTATTCTAAATTCCGGGTGGGCGCTGCCATTCTGTTATCGAACGGAAAAATATTCAGCGGCTGCAACGTGGAAAATGCTTCCTATGGGATGACGAATTGTGCGGAGCGCACGGCCATTTTCTCTGCAGTCGCGCAGTACGGACCGAAAATCGAGATAACGGCCGTCGCCGTAGTCAACGATCACGGTGTGCCCTGTTCGCCCTGCGGTGCTTGCCGCCAGGTGATTTACGAATTCGGGCCGGATGCGCGGATTTACTTCCAAGGAGCAAGCGGACCGAAACAGGCGCACATCACCGAGCTGCTTCCGGAAGGATTCCGCCTCCAGTGAATCCAACCTCAACTTCCTCACAGACTTTTCGCGCAATCGATGTAATTCGCAAGAAAAGAGACGCGGGAGAACTGTCGCGGGAAGAGATTGAGTCGCTGGTAAGCGCCTACACGCGCGGCGAGATTCCCGATTACCAAGTTTCCGCATGGCTGATGGCGGTGGTGTTGCGCGGCATGAGTCGTGCCGAAACCGCTGCACTTACCGACGCGATGTTACGGTCCGGAGAGGTTCTGGATCTGTCCTCGCTGGCAGCGAAAAAGGTAGACAAGCATTCGACCGGCGGAGTAGGCGACAAGACTTCACTGGTATTGGCGCCCCTTGCGGCCGCGGCTGGCTTAGCGGTACCCATGATCAGCGGACGAGGACTGGGACACACGGGCGGCACTCTCGACAAGCTGGAGTCGATTCCCGGTTTCAACGTAAATCTTTCGGTTGAAAAGTTCCGCCGCGTGCTGGCAACGTGTGGTTGCGCCATGATTGGACAGACGGCGGAAATCGCACCCGCCGATCGCAAACTCTACGCATTGCGCGATGTTACGGGCACTGTGGAGAGCCCGTATCTCATCTGCGCATCGATCATGAGCAAGAAACTAGCGGAGGGTATCGATGCGCTCGTGCTCGATGTGAAAACCGGCTCGGGTGCGTTCATGAAAAGCGAGAACGACGCCGCATTCCTAGCGGAGTTGATGGTGGAAACCGGCGAGCGCATGGGGAAGAAAGTGGTGGCGCTGATCACGGACATGGATCAACCTCTGGGATGCATGATCGGAAACGCACTGGAGGTTGTGGAGGTCCTGGAAATCCTGCGCGGGGAGGGTCCGGAGGATTTGCGCCAGCTTTGCATCGAGCTTGGGGGCTGGATGCTGCATCTAGGCGGAGTAGCGTCAACGGTTGAGCATGGGAAAAAACAAAGCTCCGAACTGATTAACTCGGGCAAAGCCTTGGAAAAATTCCGGCAGATGGTCGAACTCCAGGGCGGAGATGCAAGCGTGATCGACGATCCCAAGAAGCTGCCGCAGGCGCGCCATACAATTTCACTCGTCAGCAGAAAGAGTGGGTACATTGCGTCATTGCAATGCGAACAGATAGGAACGGCGTGCGTGATTCTGGGCGGAGGGCGCGAACGCAAAGAGGATTCGGTCGACCCTGCTGTGGGAATTGTGCTGAACAAAAAAGTTGGGGACCGTGTGGTCGCGGGAGAGACGCTAGCTACGATTCACTACAATGCGGAGACTCGCGCGGAACAGGCACGCAAATTGATCGAAGCGAGTTGCACAATCACGGACTTTGCGCTTTCTGGAGAAAGGCCGCTTGTCCATAGAGTCATCGGAAAGTCGGGGGAGAAAAACTGAATGGGACGATACACGGGGATTCTCGGCCTGTTGACCATGTTAGGCCTCGCCTATCTATTCTCCACCAACCGCCGCGCGATACGCGTCAAAACCGTGGCCTGGGGACTTGGCTTGCAAATAGTTTTCGCGATTTTCGTGCTTCGCATGGACTTCGGGCGTCGCATGTTTCAGGTTGCTGGAGACGCCGCCAATCGCGTGCTCAGCTATGCCTTCGTCGGTTCGGAATTCGTCTTTGGCCCGCTAGGCAAACAGGGGTCGAGCATCGGGTTTATTTTCGCGTTTCAGGTGCTGCCGACCGTTATCTTCATCTGCGCCCTCTTCGCAATTCTTTACCACTACGGCATCATGCAATTCGTCATCCGGATTGCGGCCTGGCTAATGACTCGCATCATGGGCGCCAGCGGCGCCGAGTCGCTCAACGTTGCGGCCAGCATCTTTATGGGCCAGACGGAAGCGCCGGTGACCATCCGCCCCTTCCTTCCCGACCTCACGCGATCCGAACTGATGACCGTGATGACGAGCGGAATGGCGCATGTTTCGGGTTCGATCATGGCGGCCTATTTCGCCTTCGGCGCTGAACCGCGGCATGTGCTGAGCGCAGTCATCATGACCGCACCCGGCACTCTTCTCGTTTCGAAAATGCTCGTGCCGGAAACCGAACAACCCAAGACCGCCGGGCGCGTTGTGATGAGTGAGGAAGAAACCGAGAAGGAAGGCCACGAAAACCTGCTCGGTGCTATCGCGCGCGGTACGGGAGACGGCTTGCACATGGCACTTAACATCGGCGCCATGCTGATCGCATTTCTCGCTCTGGTAGCTCTGGTCGATGGCATCTTCGGCGGCATACACCGGCACATCGCGTGGTTCCCCATGAGCCTCGAGAGCATTCTTGGCGTGCTGTTCTCACCGGTGGCGTGGGTAATTGGAGTTCCCTGGCATGACTGTACCTCGATCGGAAACCTGCTGGGCACGCGCATGGTCCTGAATGAGCTCGTCGCATTTTCCATGCTGGGACCGATGAAGCCGGCGCTCGATCCGCGGTCGTTCACGATTGCCACTTTTGCGCTGTGCGGCTTCGCGAATCTCAGCTCCATCGGAATTCAGATCGGGGGCATCGGCGCACTTGCGCCGAACAAGAAGGGGGAGCTTGCCCGACTCGGAATTCGCGCCATGCTTGCTGGAACGATGGCGAATTTAATGTCGGCTTCGATCGCCGGCATGCTTCTGTAACCAGCGCGCACATCATCCATTGGCACGGGCAACCAGGAAAATTGCGAGTCCGTAGAAGACAAACATCAGGGCCAGGTAGGCTTTCGCCCGCGGTCCGGAGTTGGCAAATTCCTTCCAGACGAGAATGCCCCAGAGCGCCGCAACCATGGGAGCGGACTGCCCGATGGCGTAGGAGATGGCAACGCCGGTGAAGTTTCCTGCTACCAGGTTAAAAACTGTCCCAATTCCCCAGATGCATCCTCCAAAGAGACCTAGCAGATGGCCCGACAGAGGGCCGCGAAAAAATCCGCTAAAACTTACTGGCTCGCCAACCAGAGGATGCTTCATGAAATAGATGTTCCAGATGAAACACGAAAGCAGAGCTCCCAGTGTCAGAAAAACTGCGGCACTATAAGGTCCAAGAGTATTGCCGCGCGTCATGGCGTGAGTCATGAACGGAGCCCAAAGCCCCATCAGAACGCCGGAGACAACGCAGGTAATCACGCTCTTTCTCGAGATAGAACGGCCTGCGGCAGCGAGGCTGCCGTAGGCTTTGCCATCCAGCAGCACTGCAATAAACGCGCACGCCACGCCAAGGGCCAGGAAGGTGGCGTTCCCCTTGGGTTGAAGTGCGTAGCTCAGCACGACTCCAACTACCAAGGCAATACCGATGGAGATCGGAAAAGCCACGGCGAGTCCGGCCATATCGATGGCAGCCACCAGCAGAAGGTTGGCAAGATTGAACAGCGCCCCGCCGATGAGAGCATTGACAATGTTCGAGGAGTCCGCAGCGTGAACGTTGTTTAGAAAGCTCGAGGCATCGTGACCTGCACTCCCCATGGTTAAAGCAAGGACGAGCGAGATCAAGAAAATGCCGACCGCATAATCCCAATAAAAGAGTTCGAAGCGGTAACCCTTGACACCTTTGTAGGTATTGGCCCACGACCCCCAGCAAACGGCGCTTGTAATCATCATCAACAGCGCAATGTTCAAACTTGATGGTGTGAACAATCGATTCTCCTTTAAGGATGCAAGGGCTCGAAAACGTGTAACTGTACACTTCTTTCTTTCGCGCCACAAGTATGCGCTAAGGCCTCACGAGATAAGGACGGTCTGATATGCTACGCGCGTGCCGCGCACATTTTTGATCGATACTGACACGGCGTCGGACGATGCCGTTGCTCTCATCATGGCCCTGCGGGCTTCGGACGTCCGCGTGGCCGCCATCACGACGATTGCAGGCAACGTAAACGTGCAGCAAGCCACTCGCAACGCACTGTATACGGTCGAACTCTGCGGAGCCGACGTTCCGGTATATAGCGGCGCAGAAAAGCCTTTACTACGCGTCTATACGGATGCCACATGGTTTCACGGGCGTGATGGCTTTGGAGAACACAACTACCCGGAGCCGCGGCGGTCGCCGGAGGCGAAGCATGCTGTTGATGCCATCATCGACACAATCGATGACAACCCTGGGTTGGTACTGGTTACGCTCGGCCCGCTTACCAATGTGGCGCTCGCGCTGTCCCGGAAGCCGTCGATAGCGGCGAAAGTGAGTCGCTGCGTCGTGATGGGCGGAGCCCCATGTTGCGAAGGAAACGTCACGCCAGCGGCCGAATACAACATCTGGGTGGATCCTGAGGCTGCGCGCATCGTTATGCTCAGTGGTCTTCCAATCGAACTCATCGGCTGGCAACTCTCGCGATATGAAGCCGTAATGAACGAGGCTGATATGAATGCGGTGCATGGATTCGAGAGCAAGCTTGGCCACTTCGCCATCGAATGCAACAGCCATGCCCGACAAGCGTACAAAGTGCAGACCGGAGAGGATGGGATATGTTTGCCCGATCCGGTAACGATGAGCATCGCAATCGACCCGAGTGTGGGGATCGAGTGGAGCGAGCATTTTGTGGATGTGGAGACACAAAGTGAACTAACGCGCGGAATGACGGTGGTTGATCGTCTGAATGTAGCGGATGATGTCCGGAACGCGTCGATATGGACGCCCGTCTTGCACAAGGGCAAGAGTAAAGTTTGCTGGAGGATCGATAATCACCGCTGGAAAGAAGCTCTTTTTTCAGCGCTCCGCTGAAGTGGCCAGCTTAGATCAAACGAAATTAGGCATTCACTTGCGCGTAGGTCGACCGCTTCAGAAATTCTCCCTGCCCGGCGCGGCCGAGGAACTTATCACTGTCCACCACCACTTTTCCGCGCGATAAAACTACGTCCGGCATTCCTGTAACTTCTATGCCCTCGAACATCGAATAGTCGACGCGCATGTGGTGCGTCTTAGCGCTGATCGTGTGTTTCCGATTGGGATCGAAGATCACGAGGTCAGCGTCACTACCCACTGCGATCGTCCCCTTGCGTGGATATAAGCCAAAGAGTTTTGCGGGAGTGGTTGAAACCAGTTCAACGAAACGATTCACGCTGAAACGTCCTCGGGCAACACCGCCCGAGAAGATCAAGCTCATGCGATGTTCCACGCCCGGTCCACCGTTGGGAATCTTGGTGAAGTCCCCACGCCCTAGTTCTTTCTGTTCTTTGAAACAGAAGGGACAATGATCGGTAGAAACTACCTGCAAGTGATCGCGTACAAGGCCATTCCACAGCTTTTCCTGATGCCATTTTTCGCGCAGAGGGGGAGTGAAGACATACTTCGCTCCTTCGAAATCGGGCACGTCAAAGTTTTCGAGCGACAGATACAAATACTGCGGACAAGTCTCCGCATAGACCGGAAGGCCGCGATCGCGGGCCTCGCGAACTTTTTCGAGGGCTTCGCTACAACTCAAATGCACAATGTAGATGGGAGCGCCGGCCATCTCTGACAAGGCAATCGCCCGTGAAACGGCTTCGGCCTCCGCGGTGGTGGGACGAGTAAGCGCGTGATACTTCGGCGCCGTCTTGCCCTCTGCCAAGGCCTGCTGAACGATCACATCGATCGCACTTCCATTTTCGGCGTGCATGCAGATGAGGCCACCGTTCTTCGCGGTGGTTTGGAGGGCGCGAAAGATGCTGGCGTCGTCGAGCATGAAGACACCGGGGTAGGCCATAAAGAGCTTAAAGCTGGTCACTCCCTCGCCGACCAACGAATTCATCTCCTGCAGTTGACCATTGCCAATATCGGTGACGATGCAATGAAAGGCATAGTCGCAGACAGCCTTCTTTGAAGCTTTGTCCATCCACGTATCGAAGGCTTGCCGCAGGGCCTGACCTTTGTACTGGATGGCGAAGTCGATCAGCGTAGTGGTCCCACCGAATGCGGCGGCACGGGTACCGGTTTCAAAGTCGTCGGCAGCTGGTAGTGCCGCCGAAAGGCATGTCGAGATGCGTATGGACGTCAATGCCACCAGGGAGAACATACTTGCCGGACGCGTTTAGGAGCTTGGTCGCATTCTCTCGCGGCAGGTCTTTGCCGATGGCCGCGATCTTGCCATCTTCGATGGCTACATCCGCAACGTAGGTGTCTGTTGCCGTTACCACCGATCCGTCGCAAATGATCGTGTCAAAGCCCATCGAGCCCTCGGGGGTTAAGTTGAAAAAGGAATTCTATGCTAAACTGCCGCACTTCACTTCCTTATATTTCGGAAGTGGCGGGGGGGATGCCATGCAATTTGGCATTACATTAAAGCCCGATATTTCCGTCGAACGCATCCTCGGATTGACGCGCCAGGCCGAAGCCGCGGGATTCGAATACGGATGGCTTTTCGACTCGCATGTTCTGTGGATGGACCCGTATCCGCTGCTCACGCTGATGGCCGCAAACACACAGCGGATGCGGCTTGGAACGCTGGTTACAAATCCCGCAGTTCGTGATCTTACGGTTACGTCGAGCCTGTTTGCGACGCTGAATCTGATTTCCGGTGGCCGGATGGAACTTGGCATCGGACGCGGAGACAGTTCACGACGTGTGCTGGGCAAGAAGCCGGTGAGTTGGTCGCAACTGGAGACTGCGGTAAAGATTTTTCGCGATCTCACTGCCAGCCGCGAAATTGAATACGAAGGCCAGCCGACCCGCCTTACGTGGGCAAAAATATCTCCGCGAGTTTGGATTGCCGGTTATGGCCCAAAGGTCCTGCACATGGCGGGACGAGTCGCGGACGGCATCATTTTGCAATTCGCCGATCCGGATTTAATTTCCTGGTGCCTGGGATTTGTGAAAGAAGGCGCGCGCGCCGCTGGCCGCGAGATGAGCGACATCGAAGTGATGGCGGCGGCTCCGATTTGGGTTTCAGATGATCTGAAGAAGGCGCGCGAAAGGGTGCGGTGGTTCCCGGCGCTTGTTTCCAACCATGTGATGGATTTGATCCGGCAGTACAAGCCGGAAGATCTGCCGCCGGCGCTCACTTCGTTTGTGCAGGACCGCGGGAGCTACGACTATCTCCACCACTGTGTCGTCGAGAGCGACAATGCTGATTTCGTTTCGGACGAGGTGGTCGATCGCTTTTGCATCGTGGGCCCGACTGAAGCTCATCACGAGAAATTAATAAAACTGGCCAGCGCGGGAGTAACTCAATTCAATCTTTATCTGATGTGCGGGGACGAAGAACAGTCCCTGGAGGCCTATCAGCGCGAAGTTCTGCCCGCATTCAGGAAAACGGAGAAGACGGTCAGCTGAGGTTACGAGGCTGGTAGCAGCTTAAGATCGGCGGCGCGAAATTTCATCATCACGAAATACATGGCAAAGGAAACGGCAAAGCCGACAAACCACGAGTAATCGTAGAGTACTCGCACTGACGGAGCTACCAATCCAACGAGCGCGGTTCCTGCTCCGACCGCAAGGGCAAGAATCGCCCGCCAATTAAATCCCTGGGAGTACTCGTAAATTCCATCACGAAGGTATAAGTCTTCCACGCGCAGAACACGCTTTCGAATCACGAAATAATCGCAGATCATAATTCCCGCGACCGGCCCGAGGAATGCGGCGTAACCACCCAGCCAGCCCAGGATGAATGTGTTGTAATTCGCCAGCAATTTCCATGGCATCAGCGCGATTCCCATCAAGCAAGTGATGACGCCTCCGGTTCGAAAACTGATTTTTCTCGGCCACAGATTTGAGAAATCGTTGGCTGGAGAAACCACGTTGGCTCCGATGTTGACGTTTAGAGTCGCCAGCAGAATCGCGATGAGTGAGATCACTACAGCCACGGGAGAATGAAAACGACTGAGCAATTGCACGGGATCAGAGATAGCAGTGCCGTAGATGATGACGGTGGCCGAAGTGACGGCAATACCAATGAAGGCATAAAGCGTCATCGTAGTGGGAAGAGCCAGTGCCTGGCCAAGGATCTGCTCGCGCTGGTTGCGGGCGAAGCGGGTGAAGTCCGGAATGTTGAGTGAGACCGTGGCCCAGAAACCTACCGTGCCATTGAGAGCGGGAATCAGAAACTTCAAGAAGTCCGGAAAGTTCGTGAAATGCGAAGGCGCGGCCAACATGGGACCAAAGCCTCCTGCTTTGTGATAGGCCCAAGCCAGAAGCAGCACTCCCACCGCCAACAAAATGGGCGCGCTGATGCCTTGCAGAATCCGGATAGACTCGATTCCCATGAGAATGACGGCCAGGTTGATAAGCCAGAAGAGCAGAAAGCAAATCGGAACGGAGTACGGAAAATTCTTCCATCCGGGAGCAAGCGTCGCGACCAGAGTGCTGATGGCTTCGCCTCCGATCCAGGTCTGAATACCGAACCATCCGCACGCCACAAGGGCTCGGAGTACAGCAGCCACGTTTGCTCCGAGCACCCCAAACGGCGCGCGCGCCAACACCGGAAACGGAATGCCATATTTGGCTCCGGGATGCGAGTTGAGAAGCATCGGAACCAGCACGATGACGTTGCCGATAAAGATTGTCATCACCGCTTGCTTCCAGTTCATTCCGCCTTGAATCAGACTGGCCGCCAACATGTAAGTGAGGATGTTGACCGACATCGAGATCCAGAGCGCGGCGAAGTTATAGGTACCCCAATGCCGTTGATCGGGCTGCGCGGGCGCAAGGTCGGAATTGTAGAGAGGACTGGACTCTATGCGGGATCGAAGGTGAAGGGTTTCGGATGTCGTCATGGTTTTGGGATCTTCAGTCTGCCGCCGAGGCGATTCCGGTTTGCGACGTAATCGGACCGTAACTTTCCGGACGACGATCACGGAAGAACTGCCACACCTTACGCACTTCGGCGATCATGTCCAGATCAAGATCCGCGACCACCACTTCGTCCTTATCCCGGCTGGCCTGCGCAATAATTTTCCCGCGCGGATTGCAGAAGTAGCTCTTGCCGTAAAATTCGCCAATGTTCCACGGCTTCTCAGTGCCTACTCGATTGATGGCGCCCACGAAATACCCGTTGGCCACGGCATGCGCAGGCTGCTCCAGCTCCCATAGATATTCCGAAAGTCCGGCGACGGTAGCCGAAGGATTGAAGACGATTTCCGCGCCATTCAGTCCCAGGATGCGCGCTCCCTCGGGAAAGTGACGGTCATAGCAGATGTAAACGCCGACACGGGCGTATTTTGTCTCGAAGACCGGATATCCCAGATCGCCGGGAGTAAAGTAAAATTTCTCCCAAAATCCGGGATGGCAATGCGGAAGATGATGCTTGCGATATTTTCCCAGGTAGCGGCCGTCGGCATCGATCACAGCGGCAGTATTGAAATAGACGCCCGGCATCTGCTCTTCGTAGACCGGAACCACGATCACCATGCGATGTTTTGCCGCGAGCTTTTGCATCATGCGAACCGTCGGCCCATCTGGCACGCGCTCTGTTAGTTCATACCATCGCGCATTCTGTTCCGCGCAAAAATAAGGTCCGTAAAAAAGCTCCTGCAAGCACAAAACCTGCGTCTTTTTTCGCGCGGCCTGTTCGATCAGCTTGAGGTGCTTGTCGATCATCGCTTTTCTAATCTGAGCCAACGGGCGCTCCGTGCTGATGGCATTACTGGCTTGGATCAAGGCACAACGCACGTTTCTGGGCATGAGATGGGACCTCCGAGGAACGAAACTATAGCAGAAAAGTGTGGCGACCCGATCTTCTGCCGTACAATGCAAGACGGTGCCTGACGATCGCAAAAAACGTTACGGAATTGCCGACCATCCGGAGACAGGATCGGAAAGATTCGGGAACGATTCCCAGCCCATCGCTGAATTGTCCGGCCGTCCTCTACTTTCCAACCGCGGCATCCCACTGAATCTTGACTGGGTAAAGCAAGTCCGCGTAAACACAAGTGCGATTGAGCGCAGAGCGCAAACGCACGTGGCCCGGCGAACGGTGAAGAAAGAATGGCAAGCCGCCTGGCTTCTACGGGCAATCACGTGCATGGATCTCACCACACTTTCGGGCGACGACACCGACGAGCGAGTGCGCCGACTCTGTGCCAAAGCGCGGCAGCCGATCGAGCGCGAACTTGTAAAGCATCTTCAGATCGAAGAACTCAACATCAAGGTCGCGGCGGTTTGTGTCTATCATCGCTTCGTGGAAACAGCAGTGCGAGCGCTAGAAGGAAGCGGCGTTCGCGTGGCAGCTGTTTCCACTGGATTCCCTGCCGGGCTGTCGCCCGTGCAGGAGCGTGTGGCCGAGATACGACGATCCGTGGAAGCGGGAGCGGATGAGATCGACATCGTCATCACGCGAGCCCACGTATTCGGTGGCGCGTGGCAGCAGCTTTATGATGAAGTCGCGGAATTCAAGCAGGCTGCTGGACGCTGCCATATGAAGGCCATCCTAGGGACGGGCGACTTGCTTACCTTGCGCAATGTGGCGCGCGCCAGCTTCGTGGCCATGATGGCAGGAACCGATTTTATAAAAACCTCGACCGGCAAAGAATCGACCAACGCCACGCTTCCTGTTGGACTCGTGATGACCCGAGCCATTCGCGAATATGCGCTGGAGACGGGAATGGCAGTCGGATTCAAGCCGGCTGGCGGCATTCGCACGGCAAAGCAGTCCACGGAATGGTTAGCTCTTATGAAAGAGGAGCTCGGAATCCCTTGGATGAAGGCCGATCTTTTTCGCTTCGGTGCAAGTGGACTCTTGAATGATATTGAGCGGCAACTCGAACACTACGCGACAGGCCGGTACTCGGCGGATTATCGCCATCCCATTGCGTAGTCACGATGCCAGACAAGCGCGAGGCAAAAGACCCGAATGAGCATAGCTGAAAAATTTGTGACCATGGAATATGGTCCAGCGCCGGAAGATGCGAAAGACGCTCTGTTATGGCTTGATCGGTACCAACGGCGCTTCGTCCACTTCATCGATGGAACATGGCGCGATCCGGTCGAAGGCATTTTCTTCGATTCCATCGATCCCGCTACGGGCGACAAACTCGCGGCGATCGCACAGGGATCGGCAGCAGATGTGGATGCGGCCGTACAGGCCGCGCGAAACGCTTTGCCGAAGTGGCAAGCTCGCTCAACTCACCAGCGCGCGCGATATCTATACGCCATGGCCCGAGCCATTCAGAGACACTCTCGACGGCTCGCTGTGCTGGAAACTCTGGACAATGGCAAACCTATTCGGGAGAGTCGTGACATCGATATCCCGCTCGTAATCCGTCACTTCTACCATCACGCCGGATGGGCTCAATTGTTGGAGACCGAATTTCCGGGTTACACGGCCTGCGGGGTTGTCGGGCAGATCATTCCGTGGAACTTCCCTTTGCTGATGTTGGCGTGGAAGATTGCGCCTGCGATCGCGACCGGGAACACGGTGGTGCTGAAGCCTGCGGAATTCACTCCTCTGACGGCGCTTGCTTTTGCCGAGATCTGCCAGGAAATTGAGTTGCCCGCGGGAGTAGTCAACATCGTCACGGGGGACGGGGCGACTGGCGAAGCTCTGGTGAAACATCCCGGCGTCGACAAAATTGCGTTTACTGGATCGACGGAAGTCGGGCGCGCAATTCGTCGGGCAACTGCTCAGAGTCACAAGCGGCTCTCGTTGGAGTTGGGCGGCAAGTCTCCCTTTGTTGTTTTCGAGGATGCTGATCTGGATAGCGCAGTGGAGGGTCTGGTAGATGGGATCTGGCTCAATCAAGGGCAGGTCTGCTGCGCGGGCTCACGCCTGCTGATGCAAGAAAGTATCGCGGAGCCGCTGATGGAGAAGATTCGCTTCCGCATGAGCACGCTGCGGGTCGGATCGCCCTTGGATAAAGGTATCGATATTGGAGCGATTGTAGCTCCCGTGCAACTCGAGCGCATTCGTCGACTTGTCGATCAGGGAGTTGCGGAAGGAGCAACTTGCTGGCAGCCGCAAACGGAAATGCCAGTGAAAGGTCTCTTTTTCCCTCCGACGCTGCTGAGTAATGTTCATCCGTCATCGATCGTCGCGCAGCAGGAGATCTTCGGACCCGTGCTCGCGGCGATGACATTTCGAACACCGTCCGAGGCTGTGGAACTCGCGAACAACACGGCCTACGGACTAGCCGCCAGCGTATGGAGTGAAAGCATCAACGTATCGCTTCAGGTGGCCGCCCAAATCAAGGCTGGAGTGGTATGGGTGAACGGCACGAATATGTTCGATGCTGCGTGTGGCTTCGGAGGATACCGCGAGAGTGGATTTGGCCGCGAGGGTGGACGAGAAGGGCTAATTGAGTATCTCGAGCCAGTTTGGTTCAAAAAGGCTCCGGCGATTATCTCTTCAGGACGCAAGCCCGAAGTGCCAGTCGATGGGCAACGTGGCGATGCGGCGATCGACCGTACGGTGAAGCTCTATATCGGTGGCAAGCAAGCTCGGCCGGACTCCGGTTACAGCTTTGAAGTTCGAGGCGAGAAGGGTGAACTGCTCGGCGAAGCCCCGCTCGGTAATCGGAAAGACATTCGCAATGCTGTGGAGGCCGCGCGCAAAGCAGTTTGGGGAAAGACCAGCGCTCATAACCGGGCGCAGGTCCTTTACTACATGGCGGAGAATCTATCGCTGCGCCAGGCAGAAATTGCCCGCCGATTGTCCGCAGCGGTTGGAGAAGAACAGGCAGAGCGGGAAGTCGCGAGAAGCATCGAACGCATATTCACCTATGCCGCGTGGGCTGACAAGTTCGATGGCGCCGTGCACAACCCGCCATCGCGAACCATTGCAATCGCGATGAATGAAGCGATCGGAACCGTCGGAATTGTTGCTCCGAATGACGCGCCCCTCTTGGGGTTGCTGTCCCTCGTGTTGCCAAATCTCGCTGCAGGGAACTCCACCGTCGTCGTCCCGTCGGAAACATACCCGCTGATCGTAGGAGACCTCTATCAGATCTTCGACACGAGTGATTTGCCGGACGGCACTGTCAACCTCGTCACGGGACACACAACTGAACTGCTGAAGACAGTCGCGGAGCATGACGATGTTGACGCGGTCTGGTGCTTTTCGGACGCGGCGAATGCAGTTTCGGCCAAGTCGTTCTCCGCCGGCAACCTGAAACAGGTATTCACGAACGAAGGCCGAGTGATCGACTGGTACGATCCGAAGCAGGCCGAGGGACGATGGTTCTTACAGCACGCCACTCAAGTGAAGAACGTCTGGGTTCCCTATGGCGAGTAGTGCTGAGCCTTAATGCGCTTGAGGATTTTTTATTGCGGCAGGGAGGCTGGAGACCGATCTCTCAGCTGATAAACGAACTGCTGAATTTCGTGTCTTTGGCGCTCGCCCTCCTGAGATTTTTCCGCGGATATTTTTTGATATTTTTCAAGTTCTGCTCTCGCCTTATCTGCGTCGCCAGCTTGTCGATAAGCCTGTGAAAGACGGTAATGCGCCTGCTCCAGATCAGGGGTGGCTTGAATCGCTTCGTTATAGGCGGAGATTGCCTTGAAAAAATCCTTTTGCTCGGAATAGATAATTCCCAACTGCAAGTATGCGACACCGAGCTTTGGATCGAGACGGACAGACTTCTCAAGTAGCGACTTCCTTTGATTCACATTTGCGACGTCGTCCGGCGATTTGCGCGATTGCCATAGACTCACTGCGTAATAGTAGTTTGCAAGCGGGTTCTCCGGTTGCAGAGCGGCAAAACGAGCGAGTCGTTCTGTGACCACCGGGTTCGATGCGTTCTCGGCCGCTTGCATTTTTCCGAGGAAGAGGTAGGGTGTGGGATTGTTTGGGTCCAAGTCAGACGCATCACAGACCCGTTTTACCGCGAGATCGTAAGAACCTAGAGAATAGAAGGAGGCACCTAGACCCGTCAGCATACGCGAAGATCCCGGGAACAGGCGACTGCCTTTTGTAAAAACCTGGATGGCGGGCTCTGCGGCATGGTGTCTCAACAACTCCACCCCCCAGTCGAAAAGATAGGGCTCGCTCGGATTCAGTTCCGCCGCGCGTTGATAGTCTCGAACGGCACTCAGTGAGTCCCCTGATTTTTCTTCAACCTCCGCCAGCAGATGGTCGAGTTCGGCCTTATCGGAATCACTGTGATCAACGAGCAGAGATTGAGCAGTTTTCCGCGCTCGGATGTAGTCTCCGGTGCTGGCATAAGCGAGTGCCAGTTCGTAGGCGTTGCTGAAATCGGAAGGCTTCAACTTGGACGCCTGTTCGACATACGGAAGTCCCTCTTTTGGTCGCGCGTCATCGATAAGAAATTTGCCCAGTTGGGCATTCGATTCAAAATCTGAAGGCTGCTGTGAAACGGCCTCCCGCAAGGACTTTTCTAATGCCACGTTCGACGAATCCTTCGGAGGACCGGCCGAGGTTTCCTTCCGTAGAGCCGCGGTTTCTGCTGCCAGCGCTTCCCTATTCCGAATAACCGTATCGGAGCCGTGACCACCGAGATTGGTGGTGTCGGTAACTCCAGCCACAGTGAAGCGGGGCTCGTCGAAGAAGGCAGGAGGCGCGGCGGAGTTTTGGCGCGTCGCGTTCTTGTCGCGCTCCAGAGTGAGATCGACTGTTCTCGATTCTTTCGATCCTAGAAGAACAGGACCGACACTCGTTTTCCCCACATAGTCCTTCGCAGCCTCCACGGTGTAAGTCCCGGCGGGGATGGCTGCGAAAGAATAGGCTCCATTCGAATCGGTATGGCCCGTAATCAACACCTCGCCCGTCGCCTGCAAAGAAACTGTGGCGGCAACCACAGTCTGGCCCTCCGAATCACGAACTACTCCACGTAACGCTGCGCCTGACACCTTTGGCTCTGTATTTGCTGCTTGATCTTGCGCCGATGCCGCGCCAAGCGCCTCGGGGGCGAGCAGCGAGAGAGCGAGAAAAATCGTTACCCAAGTTGAAGAGAAATAGCGCATATAAGAATGGGTCTACAGAAATGCGACGCAGTTTTTATTTTCGGCAGTCAGATTTTAGTCGTTGGAACCCTGGTTCGCAATGAAAGTGCAAGTCGGCACTCTCAGCGTCCGGGTTAGCTCGCTTGGCGCTGCAACATATCGATATACGCATCCGCAAGTAATTGGTACTGATCGATTTTGAATTCGGACAGAAGCCGCCACGCAATCGACTTCCCTTCAGCCTCACCTTGTCCGGATCGAAGCACAACTTCGAGTTCGAGAAAATCGCCGAGCCCCTCAACTTGGTCGATGTGGACGCGCGTTTGCCCAACAAGGTATAGCTTACGAGTCTTCTTGACCGATCCAGACTGCCCGAGCGTGGCCAGAAGAATCTCGAGAAGAAGGTGGGGATCAGTCGTGCGAGCGATCTGGTAGTCAGAAGGACGCGCCTCGGCGCAGTTGCTCCTGTCATAGCGAATCAGCTCCCCGCGGTCGGCCCCTAGAATGCGGAGCTTAAGACGCGCATTCGCGCAAGGAAAAAAATGATCCTCTTGTTGAATGATCTCAGGGCCCGAATCGCTGAGTCGAGCCGCAATTTTTTCCGCGGCCTCCCGATCCGTCAAAACAGCCTTTATTTCGATATTGGTGGGCATGGTCGATTCGAAAAGACAGGGTACACTTCGTCTCTTAACAATCACAGACTTGAAAGCTCAATAACTATTGCGATAAGGTCATGACGCAATTCCAGCGGGCAGCGTCGCACATTAAATAAGTCCAGCCGCTTAGTCTTCCGCCGTTGCAGACAGTCAGATTCATATCCAGACCCTGGGGAGGGTAAATGAAAGTTTACGGTGTTCGATTTGTAATGGCAGTCGTAATGCTAATGGCGTGCCTGACATGCTGGGGCCAGGAAAGACGGAAAGTCATCATCGATCAGGATGCGGCGGGCCCCGCAGGAACTGATCAGCAATCGATGTTGCTCTTGATTCAATCCCATCAAACAGAAGTGCTAGGCATTACCGTGGTGACAGGGGACCAGTGGCTTAACGAAGAAGTGGCGCACACATTGCGCATGCTCGAATTGATCGGACGAACTGATATTCCAGTTTTTCGAGGAGCCGAATATCCGCTGGTACGACGCCAAGAAGACACGGAACGATGGGAGCAGGAATACGGAACGATTCCATGGGTCGGAGCCTGGACTCCGAAATTCTTTCACTCTCACGATCAACTCGGAGAGATGCCGGAGGGCAAGCCCACCACACAGGCCTCCGAAGAAGATGCGGCGCACTTTCTGGTTCGCATGGTTCATAAGTTTCCCCATGAGGTGACCATTTATGAGGGCGGGCCCATGACGAACCTGGCGCTCGCCATCACTATCGATCCGGAGTTTGCTGGGCTGGCGAAAGAACTGGTCTTTATGGGCGCAAGTTTAAATCCGCGGACTGACGATCCGGAGTTCGTCAATGCTCCCACGCACGAATTCAATATCTGGTTCGATCCGGAAGCGGCGCACATCGTATATCACGCACCCTGGAAGAAAATTGTTTGCACACCGGTAGATATTTCGGTGAAGACCAGATTGACTCCCGACTTGATCGATCGCATTAAAGCCAGCGATACACCATCAGCGCGCTATCTGGGTAAATACACTCGCTTTTACGGAAGCTACAATTACCTCTGGGACGAGCTAGCAGCGGCGGCCTGGCTTGATCCAAGTCTCATCACCAAGAAAGAGACGCGATTCCTCGATGCAGATGTGAATCGCGGTGCGAACTACGGGAACACTCTGAGTTGGACCGGCAAGGACAGGCCCGAATATTTTGGCCAGCCGGTTGAAGTGCAAGACGATCTGGACCTTGACAGGTTTTACAAGATGTTTGTTGATTTGTTGAGTGCGCCAACGCCTAAGAAATAGTGGCAGGATTGCATTGCCTACTGCGAAAGCTGCGACAACATGCTTTTGGCGGCCGCGTGGTCCGGATGTTGCTTGAGTAGCTTAAGCAATATCTGGCGCGCTTTTTCGGGTGCGCCTTCTAATCCATAGACCTTCGCCAGGTTCAGATAAGATTGATCGAACTGTGGCGCAACGCGTATGCATTGTTCAAAGCTTGCGACCGCTTCGTCTCGCCGTCCGGTTCGCAGATAGAGGATGCCAAGATTATTCAGAGCCTCCGGGTAAGCGGGGCGCGAATCTAATGCCCGGCGCAAATATTCGTAGGCTCGTGTCGTGTCGTCCGCCTGGGCAAATACCATCGCCAGGCCGTAAGAGGCATCAGCGTCTCTGGAATCGACCTGGAGCGCACGTTCGAAGGTCTTGCGCGCTTCGTCCCAATTTCGTTCAAGACGGTATGCATTACCTAGATTGTCGAGAGCAATGGAATGATTGGGGCTGGAATCCAGCGCCTGCGTAAAGCAACGAATGGCTTCGTCCGTGTTCTTTTCTCGCGTGGCAATGAGCCCGAGATTGTTCCAGGCATTGGCGAGGGTTCCTGGATAGCTGGCACGAAGTTTTACCGCGTGTTCAAAGCTGTCGCGGGCAGCGGCGATTTTCTGCAGATTCAGATACGCGCTACCCAGTCCGTAGTAAGCTTCTGCACTCGATGGATCGTCCTGTAAGGCTAAACGAAATGATGCCGCGGATTGATCGAAATAGCCGCGTTGAAAAAACAACGAACCGTAGGATAGATAGTTGCGTCCAAACTCGAATGTCTCTCCCACGCCCGAAAAGGGTAGCGAGCGTGCCAGACGCTCAGAATTACTGCGGGGGATATTTCGAAAATCCTGGGCGACGTGTTCCGCATTCAGCGGCCCCTGGTAGATTTTGACGATCTCGCCTTTCTCGTCGATTAGGAAAGAAGTTGGCAGGCTCATATCGCGATGTCGATCAAAGAGATAGCGATAGAGAATGTTGTAAACGCCAGTCACCTCGTCAGAGGCGCGAACGATGGGAAGCGTCCAGCGGTTGTCGCGAGCTAATGTCCGCAAATTTTCGACGTCGCCTTGGTCGTCCGCATCTACAGTGAGCACTTGCAGACCGGCTGCCGCCCAACGTTGATGGAAGCGGTTCAACGATTTCAGATCCTCGCAGCAAGTCGAAGACTGTGTGGTCGAAAAATTGAGCAGAAGCGGCTTTTCCCGGAGTTCGGATAGCGAGTGGATCTTGCCCGACAGGTCAGGAAGTGAGAAATCCGGCGCGGTAACGGGGACCAGCAGCCAAGTCTCCGCCACTGCCGGAAGTGGTTCAGTTGCTTGCGGCAAATGATTGATGCTGGCGGAGACGGCCGGACTTCTGAACGGCTCGCTCCTTATATTTTCCGATCCCTCCTCAACCCAAATGCGGTGATTGGGCGTCACTTGTGGAAGATCCTGCACCAATCCGCTCGGCCAGCGAATGGAAGCGTGGATGTTACCTTTCAGTTCTCCTAAGCCAAAAAGCAATTCCTTACTGTGCTGAGACAAAAAGCCTGAACCAGCCTGCAGGAAATGCGTTTGGCGCCCTGAGTTGGTCTCCACCGTCACGGCGGCGCCAATCCCGTCCCGGTTGCTTTTTGTGCCCCGAAGGCAGAAGGCGATGGAGGGCGGCAGATTTTCGATCACGTTCTTCAAAAACCGCAATTGCGGCGCATCCCGATTTTTGAGGCATATTTCCAGGCGCCCGTCCTGATCGAAATCAGCCAGAGCAAATGCTCTGGCGTCCTCGATAAAATCCAGTTCGAGGGCGCCAGAAACATCGGAAAACGTTCCATCGCGATTGTTCGCATAAAAAACGTTTCTCTCGAATCCACTCCATGTGCCATCCGCTCGAATTAATTCGTTGATAGCGCTCCAGCCTTCTTCATAGTCGTGAGAGGGCGTGGCACGGTCAGGCGACTTCGCCACCACCTGCCTCCAGAAGAAACTATTCAGATCGTCGCGTGACGTTCCGGAAACCATGCCGTTCGCGATGTATAGATCGGCAAAGCCATCATGATCGAAATCGAATGCATCGCTCGACCATGCCCAACGTCCCACGCTCACACCAGCGGCTGCAGTTCGATCCTGGAAGGTGCTACCAGCATTGCGATACAAGAAGTTTCCCATCGCGTGCTTTTGATAGAGAGCGCGAACTTTCGAAGCCGCATCGGCCTTGAAGTTCGGCTGCATCGAGATGCGTTCTCCAGCAGCCGTCCACATATTTGCGACGTAAACATCCTGGGCGCCGTCGTTGTCGTAATCGAACCAGCCAACGCTCATGCCGGCGCCCACATCCTCCACTCCGGCTTGCGCCGCAACATCCGTGAACGTCCCGTTGCCGTTGTTGCGATATAGATTCTTGCGGCCAAAGTCATTGACCACGTACAGGTCAGGCCATCCATCGCCGTTATAGTCGTTCCACCCACAGCAAAAACTGTAGCGAGTATTGTTTTGGTTGAGTCCCGATTCCTCCGTAACGTCACGAAACGTTCCGTCGCCATGATTGCGCATCATGAAATTTGGTGGACCGTTCTCGGCATCGTGATAAGGGATGGGATATTTGTACTGATCGGCGCCCTGGTAATAAACATACAGACAAAAATAAATATCCAGCCAGCCATCGCGGTCATAGTCCGCCACGGCAGCTCCCGTGAATGTTCCTTGGGGAGGCTTTGCGAAGTGAAATGCGTCAGGCTTTCGGCGGAATTTGCCATGGCCTTCATTTAGAAATAGAAGGGGACCGTTGGCGCGCACAACGATGACATCCTGTCGGCCGTCGTTATTGAAATCGGCAAACAGAGCGCACGCCGTATTCTCCAGTATGCCTAAGCCGGATGACTCGGTGATGTCTTCGAACGTTCCATCTCCCCGGTTGCGATAGAGGCGATTGGGTAGGCCGGCCGGCTGGCATACGTAAAGATCGTCAAAACCATCGTTGTCGATGTCGGCTACCGATACTCCATTGTGTCCGTAGATGTCGATGCCGGAGGCTGCGTCAAGAACCGTCCGCCAGTAGTCTGTTCCTCGCGTCATCTGCGCCGAATAGGAAGGATTGCCGGAAAGCACGGTGCTCGTAATGTCGACGAAGGAGGGTGAATGGCTACGGGCCCGAGTCTCGTCGATTGCCAGCCACTGTCGAAGATGGAATTCGCTTGCGCCCGACGTAGAGATTTCCCAGTCGAGGTCCCAATACCCGACGCGCTGCTCTCGATAGAAACCATCGCCACTACCCACGATTTCGTACCTGACACGGGTATGCAGACGTTCCGGCAACTGAGCCGCTGACTGCGAGGTCGATTCGATAGCGGTGACCTGGAACTCCGCCGTCACAATGCTGGAAAACGAGTTGATCCACGTGCGCCATTCTTTGATAAATCCTGCCCCATCGAGGGCTGGATGGGACGTGAAACGATTGCGATGAATCTCGACTGGCGGGCCTGAACGCGCAACGCGAGATTCAGCCGGAAGAGGCGAGGAACCTGAGAAATCTTGGGCGAGAATTTTTTCTATCGGACGCACGTCATTCGGTGATCGCCTAAGAGCCGCACTCCATTCCGAGAGAATCGCAGCGACAGAGTCGTGGTATTTCTCGATCATGAATTCGTCGGAACCGGCTTGCGTCTTCAGCAGCGTAGCGTCAAGAGATCTTGAGGAGCGGTAATGAGGATGTAAACGGAACGCGCTATCGGATGGCGAGGAGGCAGATTGGCCGGCAGCAGCGCGAAAAGAAAAAGGCGGGTGAAAAAGACCGGTAGGCACGATCGCTGCGGACGCGCCCATGACTAGAAAATTACGGCGGCTTAGGTTGACCGCAAGATGATCAGTAAAATTCCGCTTCTTCCCTTCCCCACTCAGAGCGATACTCCTAGCCTGTTGCCCGTAGGAGTGAAAATCTAACAGTGGCTGCGGAACGCGTCAAGCAGTGGAAGCAGGTGAAGATTGAAGATCACCGGATCGCCAAAGCACCTACCGACCAGCAAGTGTTTTAATCTGCCTTGCTGCTCTCTCTCCGCTCGCCATTGCACCGTTCACTGTTCCGTTATTACCGTCCACATCCGTGGCTTCGCCGGCAAAAAATAATGTGCCCTCCACTGGATGTGTCAACTCTTCCAGCGCGTGCATCTCGCCAACCTTTCCGTAACTATAGGCGCCGCGTGAGAATGGGTCACTCTGCCAGTCATGGAGGTAAGCATGTTCAAGCTGGCCCTCCAACTCCTGCACACTCACATCGAGTAGACGATGCAGGGTACGAATGCTTTGTTCCACGACAAACGCCTCATTCTTCCCTGAGAGACGTCGGGCACAGTGAAACGGCGCCCACCCTACCAGAAATGGCAGCTTCGCCGGCATCGTCGTCCACCAGGTAGGAAACCAGTCATCATGGGAGAAAAGGAAACTCATTCCATCCATCGTTTTCGACTCTCCCGCATGAAGCCGGGGAAGGTCTTCCCAGAAGCGCTGCTTAAAGCGCAGAGTAATGCGGATAATCTCTCCCATCATTACGCCATCGATGGCGGCCCGTTTTTCGGGCGGCAACTCGGGGATGAATTGAATCGCGCCATTGTCATCGGACCGAGCCTTCAGAACTCCTAACGGCACAGTAATGACGGCCCGTGGAGCTGAAAGCTTGGTTGTACCGTTCGGACACCTTGCCGTTATGTCCACTCGGCCCGGTTGCCATTCGATGTCCTGAACGATGGTATTTTTCTGAACTGTAATCCCGGCTTCGGTAAGTTGTTTTTGGAATATTTCTATCAAGGCAGCATAGCCGCGCTCCTGACGAAAAGCGCGATCTCCCTCAATCTTTTCCTCGGCATGTTGTTGCTTTACCAGCCAATGGACGCCGACGATAGCGGGATCGGCAGCGTTGAATCCAGTCACATAACTTGTTGCCCACTCTCGTGCACGCTGCTCCCTACGGCTATTACCCGACTTGGACGCGTAGGTCTCCAGAAACTGCAGAAATGACTGGTCGGGCTTCTTGTCATCCATCTTCTCCAGAATTTCATCCACATCCGAGAAGAAGTCGCAAGGTTTCAACAGCCCATCTTCGGAACACCAGCTATCGCCGTCGACCTCGTGGATAGGGATTTGGTACTCATGGATGAGCTTCCAGAGTTGAGGGGGACGCCCATGGACGAATTCGGCGCCCAACTCGATTGGCGAGTCAAACTTCGTGTCGCGCAAGGTGAAAATACGACCGCCGATGCGGTCGCGGGCCTCCACAATCGTGACCGACAGACCTGCTTCGTGAAGGTTGAGAGCGGCCGTAATACCAGCGGCTCCCGCCCCAATTACAATGACATCCAGATTTTTAGTAGCGGGTTCCACGGAAGACTTCTTTCAGAAGTATGGTCGGCGGTCGCTGCGCGGGCAGCTGAGACTCTCATTTCGCAGGTTGCACTGACTTAAGGTAAGCCACCACCGCTTCCGCGTCCTGTGTGGTCATTCGAAATTCCGGCATCGGTGCACGCAAGTGCGTGCCCGTTTTCCAGACACCTGTGGTAAGGAGCTTAATCATCTCTTCATCCGTGCCGGGCAGCACGCCGGCGATGCGCGGCGCCTGAAGCGGCCAATCTTCAACGGGCTCCGCCGATTTTAACCACACAGGCGCGCCTTGCAGCCACTGGCTACGATCGGCAGCTCCGGCGCTACCGCGCGGGGTGTGGCATTGTCCGCAACGGGACAAGTTCTCGACGATGTATTTTCCGCGGGCTTCGCCACTATCGCTGGTTTGACGGTCAGCCGGGCGTGCTTTTTGGCCGAACGCCAAACTCACGCTTGCGAGGAAAACTATCGCGGCGGTGGAAGCGAAACCATAGACGTTTGCCCTTTTCTTTTGCATCGAGTTTGTTCTTGCTTGGCTGCGGTTCATAGTGGGTCTGCTGGCTCCAGCAAACTCGACACTATCACAGTCCCAACAAACCTTGGAACCGGTTTAGGCATCTTCTCACTGGGCATTTTGGACCGTTGCAATCATGAGGGCGAGACTGTCATACTCCTAGACACTCTTTCTGGATTCCTCCGTCTGTCGATGCAGCCGCCTAGAGACGGCACAAACCAGTTATGACGGATCGGCAAAACTTCTGGGGAGGCTGGCAGGAACGCATCACTGCGCTCCGTAATGTGCCGGCCGTGCTGAAAATTGTATGGGACTCCGGCCCCGGGGTCGTGATTTTTGGGTTGGTCGCCCGGGTCGCCGCCTCGCTGCTACCGGTTGGCCTTCTCTGGATTACGAAGCTCATCATCGATGGCATCAATCACGCCGTCAATACGCACCAAGCCGTCTCGCACAGATTCTGGTGGCTGGTGGTGGCGGAATTCTCATTGGCGGTTCTGAACAGCATTCTCCTTCGCACGATCGACTACTCCGATTCCCTGCTCGGGGATAAATACACCCGTTACGTCAGCATCCGGGTGATGAATCACGCGGCTAGCCTCGATTTGATCGCCTACGAAGATCCCGTGTTTTACGACCGTCTGGAACGGGCCCGTGTGCAAGCCACGGATCGACTGGTCATGATTCAACAGATCGGGCGCCTCGTACAGCAGGCCATCACTACCATCACACTTTCCGTCTCGATCATGCTGTTCTCCCCATGGCTGATGCTGCTTCTCATCGCGGGAGTGTTCCCCGCATTTCTGGGAGAAAGCCATTTTGCTTTCCTGGGATATGCCAAGAACTTCCGGCAAACGCCCATGCGCCGGCAATTGGATTACCTACGAATTCTGGGGGGAAGTAAAGAAGCGGCGAAAGAACTCAAGCTGTTTGGCCTGAAGGATTTTCTGCGCGACCGATTTACGGTCATTTCGGATCAAATCTTCGACGAGAACGTCCAACTGTCCCGTCGCAAGCTCATCGCTGGTGCACTGCTATCGACGATCGGTACCATGGGCTACTACTCCGCCTATGTCTTCGTTATCTGGCGTACCGTCCAGGGGATGCTCACGATCGGCACATTGACTTTCTTGGCAGGAGCCATTCAGCAAGCGAGCAGCAATATTGAGCAGATTTTCTCTACCTTTGCGGGTATCGGCGATCAGGCATTGTTCCTGACAGACTTATTGGCGTTTTTCGACATGAAACCTACCATTCAGTCCAAGCCGAATGCTGTGCCTGCTCCGCGCCCAATCGTAAGAGGAGTCGAATTCAGAAATGTATCCTTCTCGTATCCGGGAAACTCGCGCCGTGTGCTCGATCGAATTAACTTCATGCTGCACCCCAACGAGCGCCTGGCATTGATCGGCGAAAACGGACAGGGCAAAACAACCATCGTAAAGTTGATCACGCGCCTGTACGATCCTACGGAAGGCCAAATCCTTCTGGATGGCGTCGACCTTCGAGACTACGACCTGGAAGACCTGCACCGGGAGATCGGCGTCATCTTCCAGGACTTCATGCGTTATGAAATGACGGCCGGCGAGAACATTGCAATCGGACGCATTGATCAAGTCAATAATTTGGATCTTCTTAAGGGTGCGGCGCGGAAAAGCATGGCAGATGAGACGATCGCCCGGCTTCCAGGTGGATTTGACCAGATGCTGGGTCGCCGGTTCGAGCAAGGAGTCGATCTTTCCGGGGGCGAGTGGCAAAAAGTGGCACTGGCGCGAGCGTATTTGCGGGATGCGCAGCTTTTGATCTTGGACGAGCCCACGGCCGCGCTGGATGCACGAAGCGAATTCGAGGTGTTTCATCGCTTTACAGAGCTCACGGCAGGAAAGATGGCACTGTTTATTTCTCATCGCTTCTCAACCGTACGGTCTGCGGATCGCATCCTAGTTCTGGAAAACGGCAAAATCGCTGAGGAAGGCACTCACGACCAGCTCTCCAGCATGGGCGGCCGTTACGCGGAAATGTTCGAGATGCAGGCTTCGAGCTATCGCTAGGAAGATGGGGAAATGACACCGCAAAGCCATTTGGAACTCGTCTCCACTGAACCGAAAGGCAGGCCTGTATCTTCGCTTGACATGGAAACTGACGCAACATTGAATCCGACCGCGGGCCAGCTCGCCCAAAACCTGGCATGGATGCCCGGACAGCAGGAATCACGACACTTTCGTGACCGCTGCGAAAACCTCACGAGAACGTTCAAGCCATTATTGGCATCCCTCGAATCGCGTAACTCGCAAAATTTCGCGGACGACCTTAAACGGCTGAAGGAAAATATATTCCTTCTGCGAGGAGAGTTGTCGGAAACCTGTGCCACCTTCGCCCCAAATCTCAAGCTCCCTCAGGTTCGCACCGCCGACGGTACCATCATTCCGCGCGTCTCCGCGATCGGAGGCGATCTCTTAGCGGCCAACTCCTATCAGTTCAGTGAATCTGTCTTTACTTCTTACCTTCAGGCATTCCAGAAAGTCACGGTTCTCAAGATGTCTGAGATCTGGATGCTCATACCGGTCATGAAGTTGGTTTTGCTGGAGCAGATCGTAGAGCGTGGCCGCCGCTCGCTGGAGTTTCCCTCGCAGTCACACGACGTGCAAACCACGATCCTCAGTCTGCAAGAGATCAAGCAAACGTCATGGAAACCGGTGATCGAGCCGTTGATCCTATTCGACCAGGTTTTGCGCGAAGATCCAGCCGACGCCTACGCTCGCATGGATTATGAATCGCGGGAGCTCTACCGTAAGAAATTAGTGGAAATTGCGGATCGCTGTGATTGCTCCGAAATCCGAGTGGCCAATGAGGTGCTTGCCCTTGCTCACGAGGCCCAGAGCCACCCGAATGAAGATCCGCGGGTTACGCTCCGCAGCTCGCATGTGGGCTCGTATCTGGTCGCTGAAGGGGCACAAATCCTTCGGCAGCGAGTAGGATTTCACCCGCCTATCGGGCAGCGATTCAGGACTTTTCTTCTGAGTCATCCGGACGATTTTTATCTTCCCGGCATTGTCGCCCTAACGTTTGCCATTGTTTCCGCGGTTGTGCTGCAGTTAACGCCCCCCAGCACTTCCTTGGGGTTGGTGCTTCTATCAATTTTGGCTGTGTTGCTGCCTGCCTCGCAGAGTGCCGTGCAAATCATGAACTACCTGGCAACTCTGCTGTTGCCAGCGCAGACCTTGCCCAAGCTTGATTTCTCCGAGGGCATTCCGAACAGTTGCGTCACCGTAGTTGCCATTCCTACCGTGCTGATGAACGAGAAGCAGGTCCGCAAGCTGGTGGAGGATCTGGAGGTTCGATATCTTGGCAATCAAGATCCGAATGTCCATTTCGCGCTGCTTTCGGATCTGCCAGATTCTCCATCTGAACCAAAAGAAGACAGCCCCCTCGTGACCTTGGCTTCAGACCTCATCCGCAAGTTGAACGAAAAGTACGCCACCCACCGAATGGGCACGTTCTTCCTCTTCCACCGCCACCGCGTCTACAATCCGCGCGAACGGTTGTGGATGGGATGGGAACGCAAGCGCGGCAAATTGATGGACCTGAACAATCTGCTGCTGGGCAAGTTCGACAGCTTTCCCGTTAAAGTTGGAAAGCTTTCAATTCTGTCGGGCGTTCGTTTCGTCATTACGCTTGATTCCGATACTGAACTGCCTCGGGGATCAGCCAGTCGCATGGCGGGAACCCTAGCGCATCCTCTGAACCAGGCAATCATTGATCCAGAGCGAGGAATTGTCGTCTCCGGCTACGGCATTTTGCAACCGCGGGTCGGCGTGAGCGTGCAAAGTTCTGCGCGTTCCCGGCTCGCCAGCATTTACTCCGGCCAAACCGGATTCGACATCTACACCCACGCCACATCGGACGTCTACCAGGACCTCTACGGCGAGGGCATCTTCGTAGGCAAGGGTATATACGAAGTGGAAACACTTCACCGCGTGCTGGATCGGCGATTCCCCCGCAATGCTTTGTTGAGCCATGATCTGGTCGAAGGAGCGTATGCGCGCGCTGGCCTCGTGAGCGACATCGAGATCATTGAAGATTATCCATCGCACTATAGCGCTCACAACAAACGTAAACATCGTTGGCTCAGAGGAGACTGGCAAATCGCAGGCTGGTTGTTACCTCTAGTCCCGGAAGAGTCCGGACAAAGAGTGCGCAACCCACTTTCCGTGGTTTCACGCTGGAAGATTTTCGACAATCTGCGGCGAAGTCTGGTCGAGCCCGCAATCTTTCTACTCTTTTTGATGGGCTGGCTATGTCTGCCGGGTGGACCCGGCCCGTGGACCCTGGCTACGGTCGTGATTCTGTTTCTTCCTGCCCTGTGCCAGTTGTGCTTCGATCTGGTTCATGCCCTGGGCTCGGGAAAACGTTCGGTCGTCCGCGATGCGTTCGATGGCTTCCTCAATGCCAGTATTGGCAATTGGCTGACCATCACGTTCCTGGCTCATCAGGCGCTGATCTCCCTGGACGCCGTAGTCCGAACCATGGTCCGACGCCTGATCACGCGCCAGCGATTACTGCAGTGGGAAACCGCCGCCGAGGCAGAGCTCGCCGGCGACAAGCGTACGACCCTCGACATCTATCTCAACTGGACTCCCGCACTCGCGATGGTCTTGTTCTTGCTGATATGGCTCGCGCGTCCGCTCGCGCTGCCGGCCGCATTGCCTATTCTTCTTCTGTGGGCATTCAGCAAACCGGTTTCGCAGTGGCTAAACCGCCCGCCGCGCATGCAACCCAAGGAAACTTCCGAGCGGGATCGATGGCTGCTACGTGTCTCAGCGCTTCGCACTTGGCGATACTTTGCCGAGTTCAGTACCGAAGAACATCATTGGCTGATTCCCGACAATGTGCAGGAAAAGAACACCGAGGCGGCGCCGCGCGTCTCGCCAACGAATCTCGGCCTGCTCCTTAACGCGCGACAGGTCGCGTGTAAATTCGGATATCTGACGGTTCCAGAATTCGCTCAGCAAACGTTGCATACGTTAGATACGGTCGCGCTAATGCCGAAACACCGTGGTCACCTTTTGAACTGGTATGACACGCGGTCTCTGGCGCCTTTGACGCCATCCATCGTCTCGAGTGTCGATAGCGGCAATCTGGCCGCTTCGCTTTGGACATTGCAACGGGGAGCTTTGGATTTATTGGATCGACCTCTATTCCCCCGAGACTTAGCCGATGGCCTCATCGATCACCTCTCTCTGCTATCGACTGAAGGAGTCATTCCGCGGCGGAACAGTTCTGTAATCGAGAAAGCTCTGCGGCAACCTGATTGGTTACAGTACGTTCTCGATATTCCTGAGTCTGTCCTCAAAGACCTTCACCAGACTGTAGCGAATGGACAGCCCCTATCCAACGGGAAGACCGTTAACACGCAGTGGTTCGTAGAGCAGGCCGAGGAACGGATTCGTCAGATATGCCGCACCGCCCAACTTTATTCGCCATGGCAACTGCCGGAATACCGTGAACTTCGAAAGTACATGGCTGCCGGCGAGAAGAGCCTGCCCACTGAGGATCCGGTCCTCGAGCAGTTGCCAAAGTTCATCGACGATTTCGCTCAGCGCTTGGGTTCGGCGCTTGATTCAACCGGCTCAGAGGAAATGGCGCAGCTTGGCCGGGAGTTACTCGGACTACTGCCGGATGCGCGTTTGCGAGCAGTTCGCCTGATCGAAGACTTGAGGAAAGTCGCTGACCAGTCATTCTCACTGGCGGAAGAAATGGATTTCTCATTCCTGATCAATCGGGGCAGAGGCCTATTCTCCGTCGCCTTCGAACTCGACAAGCAGAAGAATCATCCAGCCTGTTACGACCTGTTGTGCAGCGAAGCTCGCATCGCTTATTTCATCGCCATCGCCAAAGACGACATTCCGCAGGAAAGCTGGTTTCAACTTGGTCGTCCTCCCATGCAAGACCAGGGCATGAACGGTCTACTTTCCTGGACGGGCACTATGTTCGAATACCTGATGCCGGCATTGTGGATGCGTCTTTACCCCAACACTCTCTTGGAACATGCAGCGGAAACTGCAGTACAGACCCAACGCGCTTATGCGGCGAGCAAGGGCGTTTTCTGCTGGGGAATTTCCGAGTCCGCTTCTATCAAGTTAGACGAATCCGGCAACTATCACTACTTCGCTTTTGGTGTCCCTCAGCTTGCGATTTTCAAACCGGAACAAGACGGTCCCGTGATCTCGCCCTATTCCACGTTTTTGGCACTCGATATCGACCCCAAGGCCGCCTTGCGTAATCTGCGAAAGATGCAACGAAAACAATGGTTAGGCCCATATGGGTTCTATGAAGCTTTGGACTTCAGTCGTTCGCGTGCGGGCGAAGTCGTGCGCTGCTGGATGGCTCACCATCAAGGCATGAGCCTGCTTGCCATTGCGAATTTCCTTGACGAAAAAATTCTCCAGCAATGGTTTCACAGCGATCCGCGGGTACAGGCCACGGAGTTGTTATTGCAGGAGAAGCCGGCCGGCCGGATGAGTTCGAGCGAATCCCGCGCTAAGGTCGCCTGAGTCCGTTAAGCTGACGTTGCGCTGCTCTACCAGCGCGTGCCGGTAATTAATTCGAGAACCTATGCAGCCTAGGCACATTCTTGCACTCACTCTTCTCCTGACGTTTACCGTCGCCCCTTTCGCTAATGCACAATCGGTCGCAACCGCCGAAGAGGTCGTCCTCGATGAAAAAGCGGCCTCGCACCCCTTCCCGCACTTTTGGGAGCAAATGTTTGGTTCCGGCCGCGCAATCTTGAGCTTGCGCGACAGTTATCGCACTGACCTTCGCGCAGTGAAACAAATTACTGACTTCAAGTACGTTCGTTTTCACGGCATTTTCAACGATGAAGTTGGCGTCTACAGCGAAGACGCACAGGGCAAGCCGCTTTACAATTTCTCGTACGTCGATCAGATCTATGACGGTTTGCTGGCGGCCGGCGTGCGTCCTTTTGTAGAAATTAGTTTCATGCCGAACCAACTAGCGGCAAGCCACATGCTTCACCCTTTTTGGTACCACCCAAACATTGCTCCGCCGAAGGGTTGGGACCGCTGGGATTCCTTGATTGACGCCTTCGCTCGTCACTTGATCGAGCGCTACGGTACGGACGAAGTTGCACAATGGTATTTCGAAGTTTGGAACGAACCGAATCTGGACTTCTGGGGCGGACAGCCTAAGCAGGAAACATATTGGGAACTCTACGACCATACTGCCGTTGCACTCAAGAAAGTAAGCCCGAAACTTCGCGTCGGCGGACCCGCCACCGCGCAAGCTGGCTGGGCTGATGCCTTCATCCGTCACTGCGCAGAGAAACGCATCCCGATCGATTACGTTTCCAGTCATGTCTACGCGAATGACACCGCGCAAGACGTTTTTGGAACGCAGGAAAACATTCCGCGAGATCGCATGGTGTGCCGCGCAGTCGATAAAGTGCACGGCCAGATAAAAGCATCAGCTATGCCGAACTTGCCTCTCATCTGGAGCGAGTTCAATGCCAGTTATAAAAATGAACCCGATGTCACCGACGCGCCCTTTATGGGTCCGTGGCTGGCCGACACCATTCGCCAGTGCGATGGCCTTGTCGATTCAATGTCTTACTGGAGTTTTTCCGACGTGTTCGAAGAACAAGGCGTGGTGAAAACGCCGTTCTATGGCGGCTATGGATTGATCGCCGAAGATGACATTCCCAAGGCGGCTTTCAACGTCTTCAAACTTCTCCATCGGCTTGGCGATGAGCGCATTGAGCTTGATTCCGATTCTGCCCTGCTTACCCGTAGAAAAGATGGCACGCTGGAAGTCGCGGTCTGGAATTACGCTCCCCCGGATCAGGCTGGACCTGCCAAGCAAATCACCTTGAAACTCAAAGGCAAGAATGGAAAGCACGCTTTGATCTCACGGGTTGACGAGACTCATGGAGACGTCATCCCGACTTACGAGAAAATGGGGCGTCCCGCCTATCCAAGCGAGAAACAGATTGCGGAACTCCGCCGCGCATCCGAACTTCCCGCCCCGGAAGACCGTCGCATCGACCACGACCAACTCACAGTCACGCTCCCTGCCCACGGCTTGGCGGTCATCGAGATCGAGTAAGGATGATTAGTAGTTATGGCTCGTACTTTTTGAAGCCGGCTCGGTCCATTCCACGCAGCGCCTCCTGGTTCTTCATGAAAGTCTTCCATACAAAACCAGTGCGCACATTCTCGGCCATTAACATCGAGATGCCTACATCAATTCCTACCGTGTCCGTGTCATACCAATTCTTCAGCGGGTTAAAGGCGTTAACAAATCCATATCTGCACCAAGCTTTACCGTAGTGCTCTTTTATATTCCGCAGAACGCGCATCACAGCCTGCGTCATGAAGGGCAACGATCCTGCGGCCGCGCTGGGCACAACCGTTCCGTCAATCGGTCCCATCATGGGCGGCCCGCCCCAGATCACATATCCCTTTTGCGAGTCGGAGGCGGAAATGCCCCAAAGATCGTCACTGTAATCGGGAAATTGTTTTCCCAGCTCCAGGCAGAAGTGTCGGTGCGCATCCGTCGCCAGAATCGAGTTCTCGAAGTAATCTGCATAGGCATCACGTTTGCCGCGAAAATCAAACCATGCCTGCGAGTATTGATGCACGAATAAGGGCGCGAAGGAACCGATATAGCGAATGCCGTCATACTCAAACTTAGTTCGCTTCCACGCGTTCCATACCTGTTCCGGCAAGGGATGCGGAAGCGATCCCAGCCCCAGCAGATAGATCATCATCATCTCGCTGTAGTAGTCCCAGCGATATGGCAGAAAGCCAAACTCAGGTGTCCATCCATGAGGCAACAAAGAGGTGTCTTCCGACAGCCAACTCCAATCGACCCGGTTGAATATCTGGTAAGCCAGTAGACTGATTTCGGAGTGCTCTTCGAAGTGCCTGCGGCACATAAGGATTCCGCACAGCAGAATAGCTGTATCAACCGAAGACACCTCTGAATCCCATACTCTTTCACCCGTGTTAATGTCGGCAAAGTGATAAAAGAAGCCGCGATGGGTCGGCATCTTCTTCCATAGAAACCGCAAAGTAGTCAGCACCCGATCCCTCGCGTCCGCGACCGGAATCAGCCCGCGCTGCTCTCCGATGCACAAAGCGGTCAAACCAAAACCGGTCGCGGCAATGCTGGCTACTGTGGAGTTGTCATTCTTCGTGACATTGCACCGATCCCGGACCAGCCCGGTTTGCGGACCGGCCTGCTCCCAGAAGTATTGGAAGTTGAGCTTTTCCATCTCATCCAGAAGCGCATCATCGTCCTGAGAAAGAAGACTTTGCAGAGTGGGAGCTGAGGAAGACTGTGAAGCAGGCGCCTGCTGCGCCGCCAGGACGATCTTGGGTACGTGTCGCAACGCGCCAAACAGGCTTAAGCCTCCCATCTGGAAAAGGATGTCTCGGCGCGTCAGACGGCTTGTAAAGGGATTCTTCTCTTTCATGCGTATCGGCAAACCCTCATCAAAGCTTTTAGATGCATCTCCCTATCTCCGTCGGTATGCGTTCGGCATCGACACCGGCAAGAAACTCAGGCAAACTTGCCAACCGCGAACTGCGTCCTAGAATGTTAAACATAATGAGGTGGGAATGACTAGAAGCAAGACCATCGCGCTCTGGAGCATCGTGATTGTGGCTGTCCTAGTGGCCGGATCCATTACAGCCTACCGGAACCGCCGCCAGCCCGTTACTTTGAGAGGTGCAGTGCTTCGCCAGGATGGCGATCCGAACCGGCAATTACCTTTGGCTGATGTTGAGGTCATCGCGACGAATGCCCTGGGAAGCGCCGCCGCCACCTCGGACTCCTCCGGCTACTTCACCCTCAGGCTACCCAGCGGTCTGCGGCGGCGTCAGCAGGTCGTACTAAAGTTTCGGCACAGCGATTATCAACCCTTGAACCTGGACGACTTCATCGGCGACAAAATCTATATTGCGCGCATGACACCGATTCATCAAGACACGACCGCCGAGGTTCATTCCGGATCAGCGGTTTCCAATACGCGAATCCGCTACTCCGTGAAAGCGACAACGGAAGCCGATATTGGGACGGCTGTGAAGGCCTTCCAGGTTGTAAATACCGGAAATGTCCCGTGCAACAAGCGCCCTCCTTGTGGACCGGGCAACAAGTGGAAAGCGACTCTCGGCACGCTGACGCAGGATGCCGGCGAAGGAAATGAATTTCGTAATGCTCGCGTCTCCTGCATCGCCGGACCCTGCCCCTTCACGAAGATCGAGCAAGAGACGCTCTCTTCTGATCGCCGACATCTGAATATTGCCATCCTCAATTGGTCCGACACCGTCACCTACTTGCTTGAGGCGGAGGTCATTCACCCCATGACCAGCGATATGGTGCGTGAAACTTATCCCGTAATCTTCGGGCGCACGATGAACTTCAGCCTGCCCTCTTCCGCGGAAGGTCCCAGCATCGAAGCTGAGGTCGCGGGAGATCCCATCATATTTCCGCTCGGACCCGATCTTTTTTTGCGCTGGGCGGATTGTCAGATGATCATTGACCGGGACCAATCCAAGAACTATCGTTGCGAATTGAAGCCTGGATATCAGTTCCGCTAGCCATGTTTTTCAGGCAGTACCAAATTGACAATGCGAGCCTAGAGCGAAACTGAATGGTAATTTCCGGCAAATCCTGTATTGCGAACTAAGGTATTCCAGGCGGAAAATGTTGTTTGCAGCAAGGAGGCGCCTGTGCGAATTTTCAATACTTACAAAAGCGGAGACTATGTCCCCACCTCAGGTTCCTATGCTGCCTTGCACTCTACCCCCCATCGGTTGGTAGAGCGGGAGATCCACATTGAGGGAGACCGTTTCGCTGAGTGCAAGCTCTGCCCGTTGGGCGTGTTGTATCGACTGGAGCAATCGGGTGTTCAGACACCCCTGTTCGCCGATCCGGCGCACAAAATACTAGCCACCTGCTAGATCACCTTTCGATTCAGCGGATTGAGACCTCTATATTTAGTCGCCTGGCTGGTATTGACTTAGGCAACGGTTGGCAAGCGGAGGCGAATGCCGAAGCTGTGGATTATTCATGAATCGCCGCAACATCCAGGACTCGACCGCCTCCGTCCCGAATGAGTTATTCTAATGTTATGGATCATCTCGCAGTCCTTCGGGAAAAGATTGGGCGACTCCGTATGGAGATCGCGGACCTTCAAGAATTAAACGACCAGTATCGGCGACAGGCCCACCGTCAAACCAAGGATCAAGTCGCTCACGGCCAGAGACAAGAACGACTACAGGCAATTCAGCACGAACTGGCCCAACTAGCTGGCCTGGGACGACGGGTTCTGTCGATGGAACAAAGGAAAGCGGAGCATTCCTCTCGAATGCATGTGGAGAAGAAGGCGTCGTAGTCGTTTTCCATCGGAGTTAAAACACCCTCCAAGAGCGTTCATGAAAGCGATGGTTACGAATTCGGGGAAGCCTGGAGCCGCTCGCTTTCGCGAATTCGTGTTCGGCAGGTCAGCGGTTCAAGTCCGCTCGTCGGCTCCATTCTGTTCATTTCAGGTGCTCACCACAGTATTATTTATTGCGTGAGCGGATCAAAGTTTCCTTCGAACTCCGTTCTTCCTAGTGATTTAGCCCTACCTCCTGCTCTTTCCAGTTTCGAGCCCAATTTATAGGCCGATTCTTTAGGAAGAAGGGGCTCGTAATCGTTCCGAAGGCTTAGAGAGAAACCGACCAACTGTCTTCATTTTGGGGAGGGGCGGCTCGCTGTAGCCCTCATACCCCGTTCATATCCCTTGACAAACCTAGTGATCGAAGATTAGAAAAGCCAAAAGTCTTTTGACTCTGGGGCGCATGGGGGAGATTACCTAAAATGCAACAGTCCCGCAGAGACTTTTTCAAGGCAGCAACGGTCGGCGCGGTCGGGGCCACCGTTTTTGGATTCGACCTCCAGCCCGCTTACGCTCAGCTCAAAGAGTTGAAGATTTCACGCGCGGCCGAAACACGCTCGACCTGCCCCTACTGCGCGGTGGGCTGCGGCGTCGTAATCTATACGATTGGCGACCGCGCGAAGAACGTCACGCCGCAGGTGATTCACGTCGAAGGCGATCCTGATCATCCGACTAACCGCGGAACCCTATGCCCGAAGGGCTCCTCGCTCGAACAGGACATGCGAAACCCGCGGCGGCTTACGAAGCCACAAGTCCGGCGCCCGGGCGCGACCGAGTGGCAAGACATTTCCTGGGACCAGGCTCTGACCGAGATTGCGCAGTGGACCAAGAAAACGCGCGACAGCTCCTTTGTCGAAAAAGATGCGAATGGCCGCACTGTAAATCGCTGCGAAGGTATCTCTTTCATCGGCGGCTGCACGGATACCAATGAGTTCAATTATCTGGTCGTTAAGGCCATGAGGGGGTTGGGCTTGGTTTATTTAGAAAACCAAGCCCGGGTTTGACACGGTCCCACGGTCTCAAGTTTGGGACCAACATTTGGACGCGGGGCCATGACGAATGGCTGGATCGACATCAAGAACACTGACATGATGTTGATCATGGGCGGGAATCCCGCCGAGAACCATCCCTGCGGCTTCAAGTGGGCGATGGAGGCGAAGCGTAACCGCAACGCCAAGCTGATTTCTGTTGACCCTCGATTCACGCGGACATCTTCTACCGCCGACCTCTTCCTGCAAATTCGCGCCGGCACCGACATTGCATTCCTCGGCGGACTGATTCGCTACGCCATCGAGAACAACCGGATCGCCAAGGAATATCTCGTCAACTACACCAACGCAGCTTTCATCGTTAAGGAAGGTTTCAAACTCCCCGAGGATGGCTTGTACTCCGGATTTGATTCCGCAGCGGGCAAGTACGATCTGTCCACGTGGAATTATGAAGGGCGAATTCGGGGGCGGGCTGGCGGCCAAGCTGGGGCAACAGGTCACGCCGCCGAACCGATGCCGGGCAAGGTCAGGAGGGGCCGCACCACCTCCGGCTTTACCTGCAGACGTGCAGTACGACCTCACACTTCAGCACCCGCGCTGCGTCTTTCAATTAATGAAGCAGCAGTATTCCCGTTACACGCCTGAAGCCGTGGAACGAATTACCGGGATTCCGAAAGATCAGTACCTGAAGGCCATCGATCTATTCACCTCAGTCCGCAAAGATGGCGATATGAAGAAAGTCGCAACCATCATCTATGCGGTGGGTTGGACGCAGCATAGTTTCGGAACACAAATCATCCGCACCGCCGCTATGATTCAACTGCTTCTCGGCAACGTCGGCAGAGCCGGCGGCGGCGTGAACGCACTGCGCGGCCATTCGAACATTCAGGGCGCTACCGACATGGCGGGGCTGTACGATTCACTGCCTGGGTATCTTAAAGCCCCGGTTCCCGACCGACACGGATCTAGCCGCCTATCTCAAGCGAACCACGCCTACAGCGTCGAAGCCCACTCCGTGGGCTTCGATTCAACTACTACTCAAACACCCCGAAATTTATGGTGTCGCTGCTGAAGTCGATATATGGAGACGCGGCCACCAAGGAAAACGGATTTGCCTTCGATTATTTGCCCAAGGTCGACCGCGATTATTCGTGGACTCATATCTGGGAAGACATGTACAACGACAAGATCAAGGGCATGATGGCATTCGGAATGAATGGAGTAATGATCGGCCCCGACACGAATAAGAACATCAATGCGTTGAAAAAGGCGGACTGGCTGGTGGTAGGCGAAATTTATGAGGATGAAACCAGCGAGTTCTGGCGGGCGCCGGGAATTACGAACGAAGAACAAAAGAATATAAAGACCACGGTCTACCGCTTGCCCTGTGCGGGATTTGCCGAAAAAGACGGCAGCATGACTAACTCGGCCCGCTGGGTCACGTGGAAATACGCTGCAGTTCCACCTCCGGGGCAAGCGCGGCTCGACCAGGACATCGTCGCGCAGATTTTTTTGCGGGTTCGGGATCTGTACAAAAAAGAGGGCGGGAAATTCCCCGACCCGATTCTGAATTTGAATTGGGCGTATGCGGACGCAGCTCATCCTCCGCTTTCCCAGGTCGCGATGGAGCTCAACGGCAAGGCATTAGCCGACTTGAAAGACGAGGCGACGGGACAGGTGATCAAGGCGGGCCAGCAGTTGCCCGGATTTGCATGGCTGAAGGATGACGGCACTACAATGTGTGGCAATTGGATTTATTCCGGCATGTGGACCGAGGCTGGACCGCAGATTCAGAAGCGCGGCACTGAGGATCCGTCGGGATTAGGGGTTTTTCCCAACTGGGCCTGGTCGTGGCCAGCCAACCGGCGCGTGCTTTACAACCGCGCTTCCTGCAATCCGGATGGGAAGCCGTGGGATCCGGAACGGAAGCAAGTATGGTGGAATGAAGCGTCGGGGAAATGGGTTGGCAACGACGTACCGGACTTCAAGCCTGACTCCAATCCTAAAGATCACATGGGGCCTTTCATCATGAATCCGGAAGGCGTGGGACGATTTTTCGCTCCGATCGGTGTGCTGGCCGACGGCCCCTTCCCCGAACACTACGAACCAATTGAAAGCCCGATCAAGAATCCGTTTCACCCCGAGCAGTCGAATAACCCGCTGGTGAAGAAGTTCAACACTCCGTTCGATAAGTTCGGATCACCCGAGGAGTACAGCATCGTGTGCACCACTTACCGGCTAACCGAGCAATACCACTACTGGACGAAAAATAATCCGATGAACGTCCAACTCATTCCGGAGCCGTTTGTGGAAATTCCGGTGGAGTTAGCAGACGAAAAAGGCATTCGTGGAACGGACAAGATCAAGGTCATCAGTGCGCGCGGAACCTACATCGCGAAAGCCTTTGTCACTCGCCGGCTGAAACCGATGATGATCGATGGCAAGAAGGTCTACCAGATCGGCTTGCCGATTCACCAGGGCTTCCGCGGTATCGGCGAAGACGAAGGAAGAAATGCGCGGACGCCGGCGAATCTGCTGACGCCCGCAGTCACCGACCCGAATGCCCACACACCTGAATCGAAGGGCTTCTTAGTGAAAGTCGAGAAGGCGTAGGGAGCAACCATGAGCCAGGCGGCAACAGAGTTAATTCGAATTTCTGGACACGCCGGAGTCGTTCCGGGCAAAGGGCTAAACCGCGAATTCCAGGTCTGCAAACTCGTCGACACGACCACATGCATTGGCTGCAAAGCTTGCGAAGTAGCTTGCCTGGAGTGGAACGGTTACACCTTCAGCGAAACAACTTTCGATAATAGTTACCAGACCATGCCGGAAACGGCATGGAATTACTGGAACCTGATCAAGTTCAACGAACATGAACGCGCCGACGGCACGATGATGCTGCTCATGCGCAAGGACCAGTGCATGCACTGCGCCGATCCAGGGTGCCTAGCGGCATGTCCGGCCGACGCCGCCATCGTCCAGTACGCCAACGGCATCGTCGATTTCCAAGAGGCGAATTGCATAGGTTGTGGGTATTGCATGACTGGCTGCCCGTTCAACATTCCGAAGTTCGATCCGCCATCGCGCAAAGTCTTCAAGTGCACACTGTGCAATGACCGGGTGTCGGTGGGACTCGAGCCAGCCTGCATCAAGGCCTGCCCTACGGGCTGCCTGCATTTCGGAACGAAGGGGGAGATGAAGGAACTGGCAGAGACTCGTGCTGGGCAACTTCGCGAAAATTCAGGATTCCAGGATGCAGGAGTCTACGATCCAGCCGGAGTGGGTGGAACGCACGTCATCTACGTCTTGCACGATGCGAAGAATCCCGAGCTGTATGGCGGGTTGCCGAAGGACCCGCACATTCCTCTGTCGGTGCGGCTGTGGAAAGGGCCGCTGAAGTGGATTGGCAACTTCGGGATCATCTTCGGCGTGGTCGGCGTTTTCATTCACTACCTGCGGTTCGGCCCTAAAGTCGTAAAGGAAGACGAACAAGAGGCTCACGGAGAAACACAATGAAACGCGATCCTTATCTGCTGCCGAATGGACGCGTATTGCGCTATTCGTTCCACGAGCGGCTCGTGCATTGGTTGGCAGGCATCTCCTACGTATATCTCCTGCTGACGGGCCTCGCGTTCTGGAGTCCGTGGCTTTTTTGGATCGCTATCATCCTTGGAGGGGCAACGATCTCGCGCGAACTCCATCCCTGGGTTGGCCTCGTCTTCATCGTCGGCGTCTCGCTGATGTACAGCATGTGGCATCGGCAAATGAAGGAAACGCCTTCCGACAAGGCTTGGTGGGCCTCCATCGGACATTACATTCGCAACGAAGACGATCAGATGCCTTCCGCCGACCGTTTCAACCCCGGCCAGAAGTTGCTGTTTTGGGGCTTCTTCTGGAACGGCATCGTGCTTCTGTTGTCCGGGCTGATTTTATGGCTTCCGCAGTACATTCCCTGGAACCTGCGATTCCTGCGGCTGGCCGCGGTTTTTGTGCACCCGGTATGCGCGCTCGCTACCATCGCGCTCTTTATCATTCACGTCTATATGGGTACAGCCATGGAGCGGGGTGCTTTTGGCTCGGTGATTCGCGGCGATGTGTCGCGTGCCTGGGCGGACCATCATCACCACAGCTGGTACCAGCAACTGCTTCGTAATTCGACCACGCAAAAATGAACGGAGCGAAGTGGGATCGACGCATCCGCCGCGCCAACGAACTCGCTTCTTCTTATCCATTTTCCGTCGAAGGGCTACGTTACTATGCCCAACTTGCAACATTACAGAAAGGTATTTACGCCGAAATCCAGAAAGCTCTCGTGCATTCGCCGATGATTCGCTCCGATCGGCCCCTGCGAGAGGAATTAGATCTTTTTCTCCTTCTGCCAAAGTTTGCGGAATTTCTGTCGGCAATTCAGAAGATTGCGCCCGCACCGCTGGCCCAGGCAGCCGCCACTCAGGCGCTGAGAGGATCGGCAGCATGGCAGAGCGCAATTGAAGACTTCTGGTACGGAGATGCAGATTTGGCCGCGGCTTCCGACGCCGATCAGCTTCAGTCCGATGATCCGTGCTCTGGACCCTATTCCGATCGAGTGCTCGCTTGGATGTTTCTCCAGCCGTACGCCGAATATCTGGCGGACCATCGCAAAGTCGCGATTGTGGATGGAACTCCATCGACGTGCCCGCTATGCGGCTGCCGGCCTGCCGTCGGCGTATTGCGGAGCGAAGGCGACGGCGCGAAAAAGTCGCTGATCTGCATGCTATGCGCTCACGAATGGGCTTTTCGAAGAATTTATTGTCCGGCTTGCGGAGAAGAACGAGAACCGCAGATGGCATATTATTCGGCGCCGGAAATCGCGCACGTCCGCGTGGACGTCTGCGACACATGTCATACCTATCTAAAGAGTATCGATTTAACGAAAACTGGGCTGGCCGTGGCCGTTGTCGATGAGCTGGCGACAATACCTTTGGACCTATGGGCACGGGAGCATGGGTACGAGAAACTACAAATTAATTTGCTGGGATCGTGATTGGGCTCTCTACAGCCGAAGTAGTCCAATCAGCTGCCCCAGCAGATCGGCACCGGAAGTCGGCGCGGGTTTACCGATGGGGGATAGGCTTTGAATTTCCGATAACGGAAGGTGATTTTCTTAAAAAGTTAGGATGGAGCCGACGAGCGGACTTGAACCGCTGACCTGCCGATTACGAATCGGCTGCTCTACCAACTGAGCTACGTCGGCTCAACAAGTTAGCGACATCTTTTGTTCCGAATGTCCCAACTCGCCAAAAAATCGGCATGTCAACAGGCATAGCCGCCCATGCCGACAACATCGAGAATATCACGTCACACCACAGCGGCTCCATGCTTGAACCGTGGGCTTTTGCTAGGATGTCGGCATGACTCACGATAGCCGACCAGTCGGGGAACAAGTGAAGTCGGGGTTCATAATCGTCGGCAAGATGCTTGCAGCTTTCGCCATTGCTGCGACTTTCTTAACAGGCTCAACGTTGATTCGTAGCCTGCCTCGATCATGGAACCACGTCACCCTCGGATGGATGCTCCTTGGCTTGAGCATCGTAGTGATGTTTACCACCGTGAGATTTTGGGCAGCAGGATTTTGTGGCTTTGTGGGATATGGGGCATTTCGGTCGCTTGGAGAAGTTCTAGCCGCTAACGCTTATCACGTTCCAAGGCTCTATATGGTCGGCCTCTCCGCAAGCATCTTCCTGATGTTTATTCTGTCCATTCGCTTCACGTCAAAGAAGTGGGAAATCACTCCGACTGACCGCATTAGTGTCGTCATCGCAGCAAGTTCGATGCTTGTCTCTTTCCTTATGGGCAACACTTACGAAGGCGTGCTCGTTTTCAACGTCGGGAACATTGCGCTTTTGCTGTCATGGTTTACTGCACGGACAATGAGGCACCGTCGGTACAGCCATCACACAGAAGTGCCTGCATAAAATTTTGTTCCATGAATCTGTAACTCACTGATTCGACGATTCTCAGGCGTACTTGATGAGTCTCGTAAGTGCTTGGAAGGGCAGGAGTATCAAGCCGATTACGAATCGGCTGCTCTACCAACTGAGCTACGTCGGCTTCGTTTGTGGTTTTAGTTTATCAACGTTCTCTCAGCTTTACGGTACCAGAACGATTTTGCCGGCGACACCACCTCGTTCCGCGAGACGGTGTGCTTCCTGAATCTCTGCCAACTTCATGGTTCGGGCTATCGGAATGGAAAATTCACCGCGCGCGGCATCGTCTGCCAGCTGATGCAGTCGAGAGGCGTCCGGCTGCGCCATGAATGCTTCCACGCGAATATCAAATTTGTCGGCTCCCTCCGGCGCTCCGAGCACCGAGCCAAGCACACCGCCCTTTCGGATTGCTTTCAAGAGCTTTTGGATGGTTGGGCCTCCCACGGTATCGGCGATCGCGTCTAGATCGTGTAGACGGTCGATCTCTTCCTCGCTATCAATCGCGACCACTTCGGTAACGCCACGCAGTTTCTTGGCTTCTTCCTTCTCTTTTGCACGCACTCCTGCCAACACACGCGCTCCGTGCTTGTGCGCCACATGAACGGCGGATCTTCCTACATTGCCAAGGGCTCCAGTAACCAGCACCGTCTGGCCAGCTCTCGGCTTTACGGCTCGTTCGATCAACTGGCTGCCGGTCAAGGTAACGAGGGGAAGCGCACCCGCTTGCTCGAATGTAAGAGCCTCCGGGATCGGAGCGAGTAGGTCTGCCTTCGCGACACAGTATTCCGCATACGTGCGATTCGTGAGCGCCATCACGCGCATGCCTTTCGGAAAACCATCGACGCCGCGGCCTGTCTCCACCACTTCGCCCGAAAGATCGCGTCCCAGAATCGCGGGAAACTGGATCGGCATACGTGCCTTGGCTGCGCCACTGCGTATTTTCCAATCAATGGGATTGATGCTGGTGGCACGCACTCGGACGAGAACTTCGTAGTCCTCGCATTTCGGCATGTCGGTATCTTCGTATCGCAACTGTTCGGGACCGCCGTATTCACGCAGCAAAACAGCTTTCATACTTGCTCCTAACGCGTCGCGACACTCAAGTAGCGGATACTAAGTAACCGAAGAGCACAACTCCAGGCAGCGGAAGGCTCTGTTCGTTCGCTTGGATGCAGTGGTTAGTGTGACAGGTTGATTGAAAACAAGGATGCGCCAAACGCTATCAGTTCTCGTATCGCAAATGTCGCAATTGCCTGAGATCTCTAAAAGTTATGCCGCAACCGGCGGCGTCGAAGCCATGGCGTCATACTCATGCTGCGAGTGGGTAGGAAGCAGGACCCATAGGGTATAAACACCGACTGCCGTGCCGAATGGGATGTTGAACAGGGAAAGGAAACCCAGGATAAGCGCGAGGATACGAGCCCACGACTCCCGCTGCAGCAATCCCCAGCCCACAATAAATCCAGCGGCCGCTTTGGCTAGAACAAAGAAAGCGATCGAGCTGAGGAGCACCCGCAAAAAACCGCCGGGCACTTCTGGCGGCGCGCCCATTTCATGCAGATGTGAAAACAAAGTGTTTGCGATGATGTAAAGAACAACGGCTCCGATGGTATTGAAGGCGGAAATGGCTAGCCACAAAATACCAAGTATCTGCACGTGGCTTTGCACGCGATTGCGCTGCGGCTGAAATGGTGTGATTGGACCTACGACGCGCTTACCGCATTGCCCGCAAAATGACTGACCCGCCTGAACTGAGCTGCCGCATCCATCGCAGAACATTGGCTCCTCCACTTCGTTGCGCAAATAATCTGATCCCTGCGACATGGTACGAAAATGTTGGTCAGGAGTTCCATGATCCTATGAGAGGAATTGATCAGATTGGAGGATTAACACCGGGCCCAGCAAATAAAAAGGCCACCCGGCAACAGGGCGGCCTTTTCCTTTTCAAGGGAGAATAGTTCCAACGGAGGCAATTAATCCCGTCAAAACTTTCTGCTGAAAATCTTATGAGCCGAAAAAGGGAGGTGTCAAGCAATTTCTGGTAAATAAATGCCTTTGTTTTCAATAGCTTGCCCGATTAGGCAATACAAGGGGGCAGCGTACCATTTTGAGACAAACCCTGAATCAAAAGTCCATAACCGACACTTAATCAGTTACTTAAGCTCTGTTGGGGCCTTCTCGGGGAACATTATTCAGGCTTGCGGAAGGGGGTTCCCTGGTCTCAGCGAGGTCAAGAGAAATGAACTCGGTTTGGTCAGCGCGACCGAAAACCGGGCCCGGGAAGTAGCGTCGTAGAAGAACCCGTGCGCCGCCAAAAGCAACTCCTGCCGCGAGAGAAATTGCTCCAACCATCATGCACAGGAGAATGATGTTCACCAGCAGATTTGCAATGTTGTTTTTCTTATCAAAGTACGTATTCTCATTCCACGTCACGCTGGCCTCGTAGTTCACCGCGCCCAATAGCGTTTGCGCGTCGCTTTGCGAAAGAGGACCGGCAGCGATAGCCACGATCGGTCCCGTGCGCTTATCGAAAAATGGACCGATGTTTTCGACGGACTGAACTCCGGCCTGCGGATCGGCCGCGTGGTGAGCCTCGTCGATATGCCGCAAATGTTCTGCCGCCAATGCCGGCGTGGGATATTCAATCAACAGCAACGTGGCTGCGCCGCTGGGAGTTGAATACTGCCCGAGCACAGCTTCCGGATTGGCGCCGAAATCCACCAAGCTCGCCGGAAGAGGAGAGGCGATCGCGCTTAATCCCAGCGGACCCTCCGCATATTTTTCGGTGTTTACCTGATACCCGTGATGCGGCATGAACGCCAGGATTGGCGGCAAGTTCCCTGCATTTCCGCTGGGTCGCGGAAGCGCGCCCGCTAGCTCGCGAAGACCAGCAGCCGACATCACCGAAACCTGGCTGAACACGGCATCCACCAGAATGTGGCCGCGATAGAACAGAACCCGCCGCTCGTCGGATGCTCCCTGATCGCCGATCTCCTCCCGCGCCATTCCGGGCTGCAGATAAAACGTGTAAGCTCCGAAGGCGCCGCTCGCGTCCGCAAAGCGTGCAGCGCGGATCTTCAGCGTGCGTCCATCGTCACTCTTGTAATTCGCGGACTCCACATCCGTGAAGCCGTATTCCTTCAGCAAAGCCGCGTTGGTAGGATCTGCTGCCACGGCATCACTGCTCCTCTGGGGAGCACCTTCAATTTGCCATCCGGCAAATTGTTTGGGAAGAATTGGCGGCGCGGCCGACTTCGCAGGCGCTGGAGCCGCGTAAGTTACGCCAGCGACACAGAGAATAAGAAACGATATGAAGAAAGCCTTGGAAAAATGCATGGATACACCACTTGGCACGAAGGCCTTGTGTAATTAGACCACAGGGCACGGGGAAAAGTTTCAGGGAACCGCCGAGGCTGGTTTGCAGGACGGGAGGATGAGAAGGTTTACTGCCCCGTGCCTTTGTCCATTTTGCTGGCGACCTTGACCCCACTCAAGCCGTTCACATATTTGGCGATGCCGTGATAGAGGGACTCGGCAATGCGCTCCCGGTATTCGCTGGTGGCAAGGCGATGCTCGTCGGTGGGATTGCTGACAAAAGAGATTTCGGCGAGGATGGAGGGCATGTTTGCCCCGATCAGTACAATAAATGGCGCCTTCTTCACGCCGCGATCCCGAATCGCCGGACTTTTGACCGCGAGGCCGCTATGCAACGACGCTTGGACGTCTCCGGCAAACTCGCGCGATTCTTCGATCTTTTCCTTAAGCGCGATTTTTTTCACCAGATCCTGCAGTTCATAAATGGACTTCTCTGAAACGGCATTCTCTCGCGCCGCAACTTCCAACGCTTCCGGCGAGGAGGTGAAGTTTAAGTAATACGTCTCTACTCCCCTAGCGGCCGAGTCGTGACTTGAATTGGCGTGAATGGAAACGAACAGGTCCGCCCGAGCTTGGTTAGCGATGGCCGTACGCGTCTCCAAGGGGATGAACGTGTCGTCCGTGCGCGTATAAACCACTTCCGCGCCCAGCCGCGTCTCCAGTAGTTTGCCCAGGCGCCGGCCGACTTCGAGCACGAGATCTTTTTCTTCCAAGCCGTTGGGACCGATCGTCCCGGTATCGTGGCCTCCGTGACCGGGATCGATCACGATCTTGCCGATCTTCAAGCCGAGAGCTCGAATCAGAGAGCGGTCACCACTGGCGGTCGGCTGAGCCTCCCGCGTGCCAGCGTCATAGGCGGCGGACTTTCCCGAGGCTTGCAATCGCCCCGTAGACCTTTGTCGCAGGCTGCTGGATCGATTAGTCTTGGCGTCTTGCGATGAGTTGGACGTCAAAGTATCTGACTCACCGTCGCGCCCTTTATCTGCAAGCTTTTTTGCTTCATTGCCGCTTCCACTGCCAGCAACTCTCTTCGACTCGCCATTCCGTTTTGCCGCAACCGGTGCGGCGTCCTCATCATCGTTATCAACGATCTTCTTGACGATCGCTGCCTCCGCCTTCTTCACGGCGGGAGGGGTGACGGTCGACGACGCAATTGCATCCACGTTCTCCGCGGGTGCAGGCACGCCGATCTTAGCGGCCTGCGCAACGGCTTTCTCCTCGGATAAAACTGGATCAGGTTCCCGATTTCTTTGGGAAGGCAATGCGGCCTCCGCGTCGGCGGAAGGTGATTCGCTCAAGTCCCTGTGCTGGTTGGCGACTCCATCCTTCCCATGGATATCGATAATCAGGCGGTAGGGATTGGGCAGCAGAAAAGCGTCGTAATCGGAAAGACTGTCAACTTCGAGGACCACACGCGTTCGTCCCGGAGCGAACTGAGCCACCCGGACCTTCTTCAAGAACCCGTCATCCACGTCTAAGGTCTTCCCCACCAAGGTCGAGGCCAGTTTGGTGTCCCGGAGATCGAAGAAGATTCGAGAAGGATGACCGATACGTTGCGACGAAAACTTCACATCGCCTTCCACATCAATCGCCACTCGTGAATAGTCTGGAGCCGACCAGTGGCGGATCCCGGTAACTCGCGGCAAGCGCGTGAGGGCTCGGTCCGCGTCCGGTGTTGCGACCGGATCTTGCTGGTCAACCTTCCCTTCGCCTCCTTTTTTTATATCGTCCGCCGGAAGGTTGGCGCGCTCGGTGGCTCTTTTCGACTCCGCTAATTTCTGAGTTGCGGCTTCCTGATCGAGTTCGGCGATGGCCTTGCGAGCATCGTCGTTCAAGTGATTGTGAGGATAGCGACGCAAGAATTCTTGAAATGTGGCGCGGGCGGCTTCGGGATTGTTCAGGTCGTCTTTGTAAATCTCGCCGATCGTGAACAAACCATCGAATCGGTATTTGCTGCCGGGATACTCGCGTCGCAGGAACTCGTATTCTTCGATCGCCTTAGCAAGGATCTTATCGTCCTCGAAACGCCGTCCCATCTCCACCATGGTCTCGGCGACCGCGACTACGCTGGGATCAGCCTTTGTGGAGGCCGGCGCCCCCAGATAGACGGCACGGTAGGCGTTCACTACTCGCTGGTAGTCATGCCGAGTTCGATCTGCCAGAGGCCTGCCGTTCAAGGCTTCGCGCATTCGCTCGGCGGAAGCAAAGTGCTCCCGCGCCCAGGCGTCCGAGTGATGCGCCCGCGCATACGCCGCAGGAGATGAGGCTATCGCCAACAGGGCGAGCATCGCCCACGTTCCCCACCAACAACGCTCGCGCGATGAGCTTCTCAAAATAACCCGACTTACAGAAATCTTTGAAATAACTTGGCTGGCCCGAGAGAACGACCCATAGACAGATGCCACAACCTCAGTCAGTGTTGCTGATGTGAAGAATCCCGCGTTCATCCCGTTGAATTCTAACGGGATCGTGGGAAGCCTCCCCAGTGTTAAAAGCGGCTCCCCCGTAGTAAAGATTGGTAATCCGCTTCACGTAATTTTGAGTTTCCGCATAATGTGGAATGCCGGAACTGCGGGCAACCGCACCCGCACCCGCGTTGTAGGCGGCCAAAGTCAGCCTGATATCTCCGCCATAGCTCTCCAGAAGCTGCTTTAAATGACGAACCCCTGCGTCCACATTTTGTTCCGGATCGAACGGATTCTGCACATTCAATTGCCGCGCGGTCGAAGGCATCAACTGCATCAAGCCCATCGCCCCCTTGCGCGAAACAGCGTTCGGATTGAAATTCGACTCCACCTTTACTACGGCGCGCACCAGATTCGGGTCCACGTTGTGGCGCGCGGCAGCCAACTCAATTGCAGTATCAATATCGCCGGAACTCGCCGCAGTCCCGCGAAAGTTCGCGGCCACAATTTTTGCCCCGACCGATTGATTCGACTCGCGGCCGATAAATTCACTGACTTCTGCCGCCGCCGATCTAGCGGCTCGCATCGATGCTGCCGTGGGCGGCGGCACGGGTTTCCAGCGATTTTCCTTGGAACTCCAGTACATCAGCTTCCGCCTCGGGGCCTCAGGCACCTCTTCACGGTGCGCTCGGCCCGTTGGCATCGCATCGTTCACATAGATCTTGCGACCGTGTTCATCCGTTGCTGTGATTTGCTCGGGGGAGTCGGCACCTTCAGCGGCGCGAAGTCTGGGCGTGAGAAAAAGAGAGGTCGCGGCTAGCGTGCTGGCCATCAGGACGATTTGCAGGCGCGTTCGCATCACCGGGTCTTTATCCTCATTTTCGCGAAGGCATGCCCTCGCAGTAAGTTACCCGGAACCTGACGGAGAACCTTCAACCAGAGTAGAACGATTATAGGTGTCGCCAGCGCGGTCAGCAATCACACGGAAGGGAGTAGAACCACTAAAGTAATCTCGGTAAATGATTGAAAATGGGATTGTTAGAAAACTCTCATGCAGTCTTCTCGAGGGCCAACTCGAAAGCATCCAGGGATAAGGAACGCAGCAGGTTTCGGCGCATTCCGCGTTCCACCTCAGCCAAACGGTCTGACGCGGTCGCTATCCATTCGAAGTCCGCCGCTTCTGCCAGCCTCTTCAATTCGATCGCGATATCGATATTGTGAAGCAATTCCGGAGCTCCGGAGTTGAGAAACATCAGGTCGCGGAGCAGCGAATAAAGCGTGCGCAACAGTTGTTCCGTTTTTTCCCGACCGTCGGCACCTGGGCGATAAGTCTCGGTGATTTTGAAGAGATGCGTGTGTTCGCCGCCCAATAATGCGGAGTTGAGTATCGTCAGCGCGTTTGCGCGTGAGGCCATATAGCCATCAAGATCGAAGCTCCGCGCCCGTCCCAGCGCCCCTTCGCTGAGCCTGGCGACCAGAGCTCGTTGGGCCGGTTTCCATTCTGGACGTTGCACCGCCAGGTACTTCTCCACTTCCTCTACCGTTAACGCACACAGTTGAAACACCATCGATCGCGAGCGAATGGTGGGTAGCAGCTCGCCTGGATTCTCCGACAATAGAAAAATCGTGGCGAATTCCGGAGGCTCTTCCAAAACCTTCAACAGCGAATTCGCCGCTTCTTTCATAAAGGCCGAGTCGGTAAAGATGTACACCCGCTCCCGCGCCTCAGAAGGGCGGTAATAGATGGTCTCAATCACTCGTCGCACCTGGTCGACTTTGATCATCATCTGCGGCGGATCAGGCGGGATCACCAGCACGTCCGGATGCGTTTGCACGAATAACCGTGTCTCTTTCTTATCCGTCTCTCGCATCCCTTCGCGCGCCTCGACCGCTTCCGCAAACCGGGAATCAAGGTCGGCCGACTGGGCGATGCGTACACAGTTCGAACATTCTCCGCAAAAATCGGGCAGGCCATCCGTTAGTTTTGGCCGCAGGCAATTCAAGGCTTGGGCCAACATCAACGCCAGCGTGTATTTTCCGCATCCGCGAGCCCCCGAAAGGACCACTGCGTGAGGAAAGCGATCGCGCGCCAGCATGTCGCGCAAGCGATGAACGGTTTCGGCATTACCGTGGAAATCGGAGAAGCTCATAGGTGAGGGATCTGAAGTTTTTCGGTGCTCCCAATCCTTGCGCTCAATAAATCCATCATCGAATCACGTGAATCGAGATCTTAAGCTTTAAATTCTTCCACGCCCGGTCTGCGGTATAGATGGGAGCCTTAAGGGTAAGGCCAAGCGCCAGGCAAGCTCGGTCTCCCAAGGAGAGTCCCAAGCTGCGGGTTTGGGGAACCAATCCCCCAGCAATTTTGGCCTGCTCTCTATCAAATTCCGCAATTTCAGGGATAGGCCCGCTGACGGCCTCCCATGCGTCTTCGGAATCGACACCTATTCCGACAAGCTTCCCGTAAGCCTCCGCAACATTCACCGCGCTCATCACGGAATTCTGCAGCAGGCTAGACTGGCGAGTGAACGCGTCCGCTCCGGGTTCACCATTCAAAATAGCAAGGAGGGCGGAAGCATCCAGGACAACTCTATTCACGCTTCGCGGCCTCACGTCGCTCTGCGATCAGTTCATCCACGAGAGATGCCGTCGAAGCAACATGCTTTCGGACTAATTGCTGCGCTTTGGCCAAGCGCTGGCGCAGGGTTGTGAGTCTCAACTCGTTATTTTCTATCCGCAACACGACAACGTCGCCGGAATTAATCCCCAACGCACGACGAAACGAAGCAGGAATTACCACCCGCCCATTTTCATTGATGCGAACCTGACTCTCATTGCTATCCATGACACTTTCGATAATATGTCGTTTGTGAAAACATGTCAATGACGAATTTAGTGACATATCTACAAAAACTGACATTCCGTCTAAACCTTCATCTTCCTACCCACGGCCTCCAAAACCATTCGATGGGTCTCCTCCGGTGTGCCGCTCGCATTCACAGCCACGACGCGTTGCGGCTCTCTCTTAGCGATCGCGGCGTATGCATCCTTCACGCGACTGAAGAAACTCCGATTCTGCTGCTCGAATCGATTCTCGTCCACATGTTTACTGCCGATTTTCTTAGCGCTCTCCGCCGACAACCGGTTGCGCCTCCGCGCTCGCCCCAGGCTCCTCGACAACTCCGATTCCAAGAGGATCGTCAGATCTGGTTTCAAATCTCCGCACAACAAATGATGTAATTTCAAAACCGGCTCGCTCCCCAGCTTACGCCCGCCGCCCTGGTACGCCTCCGTCGAATCGGTGAAACGGTCGCAGAGCACGATCTTCCCGCGCTCGAGCGCTGGTTGTATTACTTCCGCGATGTGCTGCGCACGCGATGCAAACATCAACGCCATCTCTGCCATCGGCGAAAGTCCTTCGGTCGCCGAATCCAGCAACACGCGCCGTATCTTCTCTCCGGTCGCCGTTCCCCCAGGTTCACGGGTTTCAATCACGGTATGCCCAAGCGCGCGCAGCTTCACCGCCAGCTTCCGCATCTGCGTGCTCTTGCCCGTTCCATCCAGCCCTTCAAATGTTATGAATTTCCCGCGTCGATACATCGTCGAGATGATAGCAGCGCTGGTGCGTCCCTGTACGCTCCCGCTCTTGGCTGCTAGAATCTACAATTCTGAAAACGCTGTGGGATTCGATTGCTCGACATGGGGGCATTTTCAATGAAACTCTCCAAATCTCTTGGAGCAGTTTGTGTTCTTTTCGCTCTTTCACTTATCAGCTGGTCAGCCGATAGTCCAACCATCACTATTTTCGTTGACGCGACCTCGGCCCCGCGAAAAATCTTTCACGCCAAGCTGAAAATTCCCGCCGCCGCTGGTGACCTCACTCTCTACTATCCGAAGTGGATCCCAGGCGAGCACGCCCCTGACGGCCCTGTGATTGACCTTGCCGGTCTCAAGTTCACCGCAGGTGGCAAGATTCTGAAATGGCGCCGCGACCTGCTCGACGGGTTCACCATCCACGTCGACGTCCCCGCTGGGGACACGGAGGTGAATGCCGAACTGGATTTTCTTTCCCCCGCCACCTTCGAAGGCGGCTTTTCTGCCGGCTCTTCCGCCACCGACAAAATGGCGGTCATCAGTTGGAATCAAGTGCTGCTTTATCCCAAAGGCTGGAAGTCGGACGACCTCACCTATGTCGCCACTCTTAAACTTCCCGCCAACTGGAAATATGGAACGCCATTGCCTATTGCTTCGACGGCAGGCGAAACACAAATTACTTTCAAACCAGCTTCGCTGACCACCCTGGTCGATTCTCCTGTGATCACCGGCGAATTCCTCAAAGTTGTCAAACTGGCGGATGACCCGCTCACCGAGATGGACATAGCCGCCGATAGTGCCGCGGCGCTCGAACCTCCCCAGGAGGTCTGGGATCACTACAAAAACCTGGTCCAACAGGCGAACAAGCTTTTCGGCGCACATCACTATCGCGACTATCACTTTCTTCTCAGTCTCAGCGACCACGTCGCCCACTTCGGACTTGAGCATCATGAGTCCGATGACAGTCGCGTCGACGAGCGCGGCCTTGTCGATGAAACGGCGCGCAAGGCGGAAGCCAGCCTGCTACCCCACGAGTATGTTCATTCGTGGAACGGAAAGTATCGCCGTCCAGCCGGCCTCGCCACTCCGGACTATCAACAACCGATGCAAGACGATCTGCTCTGGGTCTATGAGGGGTTGACCAACTATTTGGGTACAGTCCTCACCGCTCGAAGTGGATTGCTCAGCGCTGACCAATCCCGAGATGATCTGGCGCTCACCGCCGCTGCACTCGACCACACTCCTGGCCGCACCTGGCGCAATCTGCAAGACACAGCCGATGCCGCCCCGGAACTGTATTTCGCACCGCAAGCCTGGCACTCATGGCGCCGTGGCGTCGATTTCTATGATGAAGACACTCTGAACTGGCTATGGGTGGATGTGATCATCCGCCAGCAAAGCAAAGGCGCCAAGAGCATCGACGATTTCTGCCACCTCTTCCATGGACCGCCGAGCACCGGTCCTGTGTTGAAGACTTATACTTTCGATGATGTCGTCAACACTCTGAATCAGGTAGTCGCCTATGACTGGCGCGGATTCTGGACTGAGCGTCTCACCAATCATGGCCCTGGCGCGCCGCTCGGGGGAATTGAAGGTAGCGGCTGGAAACTAGTCTACGATGAAACGCAATCGGAAATGGAACACGGGGCCGAAGGTAGTTTTCATTTTGTCGACGGATCATTTTCCATCGGGCTGCAGCTTCGTGAGGATGGCACCATTACTGACACCATCGAAGGTATGCCCGCCGCCGTGGCTGGCATCGGGCCCGGCATGAAGTTGATCGGAGTCAACGGCCGCCACTACTCGCCCGAAATCCTGCACAATGCCCTCAAAGCCGGCAAAGGTAGCAACGTCCCTCTGGAACTTCTCGTAGAAAACACCGACTATTACAAAATCTACAAACTCGATTACCACGGTGGCGAGCGTTACCCACACCTGGTGCGTGACGAGTCGAAGCCGGACTTGCTGACGGAGATCTACAAAGCAAAATAAAAATTGCGAGGAGGTCAATGCATTCGAAATCTGGTGCTATACCTCTGCGTACTCTGCGGGAGTTCTCCGCGCTTTTCGTGATTCGCTGTTTTCGTCGCGTAGGTCGCCAAGAAATCAGCGGACGATTATCGAACCAGAAGTTGACGAGGCTCGCTGCGCTCGGGCTGTTATCTCTGGCCGCTTGCGGGCGGCTTCACTCCCAAGCCTCCATCCTCGGCTTCACTCCTGCTTCCGCAACTCGCGAAGCTGAAATTGAAAATAAATTCAAAGCCATACCTTCTCCTGACGAGGAGCGCCGCCAGCACCACATTTTTACATCCGAGCCGCACGTTGCTGGATCACCGCGCAACAACGAGCTCGCACGTTACATCGCCGACCAGTGGCGCCAGGAAGGACTGGAGGACGTCGTTATACGGCGCTATGACGTCTACGGATCCAATCCGAAATCCACGTCGCTTGAGATGGTAGCGCCGATTCATTACCGCGCCATCCTTCGTGAACTGCCCATTCCCGGCGACTCTGACGTGAAAAATAAAGCCATCAGTTCGGCGTGGAGCGGAATGTCTGCTTCCGGTGAAGTGACTGCGCCGCTCGTCTACGCTCACAGCGGCAATCCCGAAGATTATGACCTTCTACGCAAGCAAGGCATTGATGTCAAAGGCAAAGTCGTCCTCGTCCGATATTCGAATCCTTACAGTTATCGCGGATTCAAAGCGCTCACCGCCGAGCGCGAAGGTGCCGCTGCCCTTCTTATCTACAGCGATCCCGCGGAAGATGGATTCAAGAAAGGCAAAGTCGTTCCCAATGGCCCATGGGGTCCCGAATACCACATCCAGCGGGGAGCAATAACATACGATTTCATGGTTCCGGGCGATCCGCTCACTCCGGGATGGGCCTCTATTCCTGGCGCCAAGCGCATTCCCGTTGAGCAAGCGGTCTCAATCCCGAAAATAATGGCGCTGCCACTTTCGTGGCACGATGCCAAGCCGCTGCTCGCCCAGATGGACGGGCCCGTCGCTCCCGCGGAGTGGCAAGGCGGACTGCCTCTCAAGTATCACCTCGGCGGCAAGCGCGTGCGCGTACACGTGAAGATCGAGATGGACAACTCCACGCAGCCCTACTATGTGGTGGAAGGTCGCATTCGCGGCTCGCAGTTGCCGGACGAGTGGATCGTCCTCGGCAATCACCGCGATGCGTGGGTTTTTGGCGGGGTCGATCCCTCGAGCGGCACCGCGTCCATGATGGAACTTACCCGCGCACTGGGAAAATTGGCGAAATCCGGAATGCGTCCGCGGCGCACGCTCGTAGTCTGTAGTTGGGATGGAGAAGAAGTAGGCCTCACCGGCTCCACCGAGTGGGGTGAGCAGTTTGCTGACGATTTGCGCAAGAAAGCCGTCGCTTATATTAACGTCGATGAAGCGACTTCAGGTCCTAACTTCCATGGCCAAGCCGTAGCATCGCTCGCGCCGATGCTTATCGAGACCAGCAAGTCGCTGCAGGATCCTTCCGGCAAGAGTTTGTATGAAGCGTGGAAAGAATCATCCCAGCAGCAGCGTCTGGAGTCCAAAGAGCTCGGACCCGTCACTGACTCCAACCTGGCTGATACCCGTATTGGCAGCGGGTCGGACCACACTGTGTTCCTAAATTTCATCGGCGTGCCGGTCTTCGGTCTGGGCTTCGAGGGTCCGTATGGCGTTTACCACTCGGCGTATGACGACTTCTTTTGGATGAACCATTTCGGTGATCCCGGTTATCGCTATCACACTCTGATGTCGCAGTTGTGGGGAGTTCTCGCTCTACGCCTCGCCAACGCGGACCTGCTTCCTTTCGACTTCGCCAGTTACGCGGACAACATTCGCCAGTTCGTAAATGAATTGAGCAAGAACAAAGACCTGAGCCAGCTGGACCTCAAACCCGTGCTCGACGCCATCGATGACTTCGAAGCCGCGGGCAAACGCCTTGACGACTCTGCAACCCGCACTTTAGAGTCCGGCGCAATCGGTTCCACCCTTGCCGCGACCATCAACCACGGCACGATGCAAGTCGAACGCAACTGGCTGAACCCTGAAGGCATCCCCGGTCGGCCATGGTTCAAGCACATGCTCTATGGCGCGCGATTCACTTACGCTCACCTCGAGCTGCCTGGTTTGACCGAAGCAGTTGAGAAGCAGGACTGGGCTACAGCAAAACAGCAGGCTGAACTCCTTCGCGAGGCACTCATTAACAATACCAAGCTGGTCAACGAACTCAGCTCTGGATTGAATGGCTCGAATTAAATGTGACCTGAACAATCGGAAGGGTGAAGGGTCCTGACATCAGCACCATCACCCGCGCCTTCTCCAACCGTGAAACGCCCGGCTCCCCGCTATCACTATCCAATAAAGCTGCTATCCTGAAACACATTTCCCCAGACTTGGCATAACGGATCTGCGTATGATTGGCCAACGTTTATCCCATTACCAAATCGTCGAGCAGATTGGCGCGGGCGGCATGGGCGTCGTCTATCGTGCGCACGACGAGCAACTGGATCGGGACGTTGCCATCAAAGTTTTACCCTCCGGTTCGCTGACCGATGAGACCGCGCGCAAACGGTTTCGCCAGGAAGCTCTATCGCTGGCTCGTCTGAACCATCCCAACATCGCCACTGTTCACGAGTTCGGCACGCAGGACGATGTCAATTTTCTGGTCACTGAATATATCCCCGGCATCACCCTCGATATGAAACTCGCTGCCGGTGCCCTGGAACCCAAAGAGACTGTTCGCCTTGGGGTTCAACTTGCGGAAGGTTTGGCGGCTGCCCACCAGCAAGGCATTGTTCACCGTGATCTGAAGCCCGGCAATCTTCGAGTCACCCCAGACGGGCGCTTGAAGATTCTCGACTTCGGCTTAGCGCAGTTTATGCCGCACGCCAGCGAGTTTGGATTGACGATGACCATGACTTCTTCGCAAGAAATCACGGGCACGCTTCCCTACATGGCACCAGAACAGCTAAGCGGGCAGCCAGCCGATGCCCGCACCGATCTTTGGTCGGCAGGTGCGGTACTTTATGAAATGGCAACCGGCCGGCGACCTTTTCCGCAAACGCCTGCCGCACTGCTTATCAGCTCCATTCTGAATCAGACGCCAGATCCTCCTGGCAGCATTAGACCTGAGCTTCCACCTACCCTAGGCCGAATTGCTCTGAAAGCACTGGCGAAGGATCCCGCACAACGCTATCAAACTGCCGAGGCTCTCGGTGCCGATCTGATTTCCTCGCTGGCTCCTTCCGCGCCCATTTCCGTGCCTGCTCGATCTTCTGGTCGGCTGGCACTCGCCGTGGTTGGCACCTTGCTCATTCTCTGCGCCATCGGATTTTTCGTTTTTCGCGTTCGTGCACGCAAGCCTGCTGCATCGATCCCCGGACGCCGTTCGATCGCGGTACTGGGGTTCAAGAACACTTCCGGTATCGCGGAAAAGTCATGGCTTTCTACGGCGCTGTCGGAAATGCTAACCACGGAACTGAGCCAAGGCGATCAGCTACGGACGGTCCCCGGCGAGAGTGTCGCGCAGATGAAAGTAAATCTTTCTCTGCCTGATGCTGACAGCTACAGCCAGCAGACTCTGGCGCGAATCCGCCAAAACCTTGGTAGTGACGAGGTAGTTCTGGGGTCTTATCTCCCCTTGGGAAACGGCATCTTGCGTCTCGATTTGCGCCTGCAGGACGCGGCTATAGGCGATACGCTGGCATCGATCTCAGAGAAAGGCAGCGAAACGGAGATCGATACTTTGATCGCGAAAGCCGGAGCCGAGTTGCGCGCCAAGCTTGGAATTGGGGCGCTTTCCGATAGCCAATCCGCATCCGTGCGCGCATCTCTACCGTCGAATCAGGAAGCGGCTCGAGCGTATTCCGAGGCGCTGCAGAAATTACGTGTCTTTGATGCTCTCTCCGCGCGCGACTTGCTGGAAAAAACGGTGGCGCTGGAGCCGGGTTTTGCTCCCGCCCACGCGGCACTGGCCCAAGCCTGGTCAACCCTGGGATATGACCCACAGGCCAAGGAGCAGGCCAAGCAAGCCTTGGATTTATCGTCCGGATTTTCGCGCGAAGAGAAGCTGTTGATTGAAGGTCGCTCCCACGAACTTCTCGGCGAACTGCCTGAGGCAGTTGAGAACTATAGGGCGCTCTGGGGCTTCTTTCCGGATCGCATCGATTACGGACTCTCGCTGATTCGGGCACAAATCGCTGCGGGCAAAGGTACGGACGCCCAGTCAACGCTGGCTGAAATTCGTAAACTTGCTGCTTCCGATGCCGACTCGGCCCGCATCGACTTGGCCGCCTCGAGCATCGCCGCCTCGCAAAGCGACTTCAAGCAGCAAGTGAGTTGGGCGGAAAGCGCAGCAAACCGAGGACGAAACGTGGGAGCAAATCTTCTGGTTGCGGAGTCGATGCAGATGGATGCGATGGCTGCACAGCGCATGGGGCAGCCTGATAAAGCCATCCAACTTGCCGCGCAGGCGCATCAGCTTTACTCCGCCGCCGGCAACCAGCAGGGCGCTGCCCGGACGCTTCTTATGACCAGCGACGTGCTCTTTGACCAGGGCGATTTCGAGGGTTCTAAAAAGAAAGTGGAGGAGGCGCTGCCCATCTTTCGCAAGATCGGTTCGCAGAAGAGTATCCGCGGGTCGCTGGAGCGTCTGGGAAACGTCTATTACGCGGAGGGAAAACTGACGGAGTCGAAAAAATATCATGACGAAACCTTGCGGTACGATTTGCCGCTTCATGATCAGGTCGCGCTGGCCAGCGACTACGGAAACATCGCCAATGACCTGGATGGCCTTGGAGATTTGAAGGGAGCCCTCAAGATGCAGGAAGAATCGTTGGCGGCTTTCAATGAAGTTGGCGACCGCCGCGGCTCTTCCGCTACTCTCAACAATCTGGGCAACCTGTATGTCGAAATGGGCGATCTGGATTTAGCGGAAAAAAACTATAACCAAGCCGTTGTCATCGCCCGTGAAATCGCTTTCCGCAGTGGAGAGCCATATCCGGTTGCTGGTTTAGGCGACGTTCTCGTAGCGCGCGGTAAGCTTGACAAGGCTCGCGATAACTATGAGGAGGCCTTGAAGATCTGCGCTGAAACTCACGACGAGGATTTTGCGGCCCAAATTCACACCAACTTGGCATATATAGCTCTCCTGCAGAACAACTTCACCGAAGGCGAAACCCTGGCGCGACAGACGACAGCGATCTTCGAAAAAGCCAATTCTCCTGGCAACAATGCATCGGCCCACGCCATCCTCGCGCGGGCTTTGCTGGCCCAGGGAAAATTGGATGCGGCCCGCGAGGCTGCCACACACGCAATTGCACTCTCTCACCAGGTGGCCGGGGAGTCGGCACATGACGTGGCTATCTTGGCGGACGCCCGTGTCAAGGCGAAGTCGGGAAAATCCGCAGAGGCACGGCAAGAACTCCAATCGATGCTGGCCTCCGCTCGTAAACATGGATATCGCATCTTCGAATACGAGGCTCGACTGGCTCTAGCCCAAGTCGATTTATGGTCTGGCTCTTCTTCCGCCATTGCACATTTGCGATCGCTGCAAGAGGACGCCAAGGCGGAAGGCTTGCTGCTCTTCGCCAGTCAAGCCGAGGAGCTAATGAAACAATCCACCTCTGAGTAAGTGAGGAAAAGCGGTTTTGTACTTCAAAAAAACCGCGCAGGCTTGGAGGCCGTCATTCAGCCAAAGACGCCTCGAAATCCAAATTTTCCTGCAGGCCCGGATTCATCCACACAGGCGCGAATGATTGCCGATGCAGAGGCGTCGGACCATATTCCAGCAAGGCGGCAAGGTGTCGCGGGGTGCTGTAGCCCTTATGGGAAGCCAAGCCGTACTCCGGGAAGATTGCATCCCACTCGCACATCATGCGGTCGCGTTCGACCTTGGCGAGAATCGACGCGGCGGCGATGGATACGGAAAGCGCGTCGCCATGGATAATGGCTTTTTGCGGAAGCTGGCAATCAATCTTCAAGGCATCGATGAGTAAATGATCCGCGGCAGGCTGCAGTTTCTCTACGGCCTCACGCATCGCCAGCCGAGAGGCGTGGTAAATATTGATCTGATCGATTCGTGCAGCATCCACCGCAGCGACAGCCCATGCGATGGCATGATCCCGGATGCGCGGCGCAAGGACTTCCCGACGTTCCGGCAACAGCAGTTTCGAATCTCGCAGACCGCGGATGCGATACTCACGTTCTAGAATTACAGCGGCCGCCACCACTGGTCCGAACAACGATCCGCGGCCCACCTCATCAACCCCCGCAACCATCACCGCACCTGAGGCCCACGCAAGTTTCTCGTAGCGCAACGTGCAACGCAGCCTTTTCAGGAGGCGCAGCTTCAGAGCGGATGGAGATATTTCTGACGCGGTCTTTTTGGTTGCGGCGCTTGGCATGGAAGGAAGTGTTTCCACTATCTTCCATCGTGATGAAGTATCCCGCAAGCCAGGGAACAAACTTTCCTGTGAATAACTTCACGTCGATGTACATGCCGGCACTTCCGGGCCACGCCGCCGCCTTATGGTAAGGCCAGAGAGTAACCATCACCCGGATTACGAACGTACATTGTCCGGTCGGACATGCACTGCTATGTTCAAAGCTGAAAAGTAAGTTCCGTTAGGAGTAAGTGTGAACCAGGAATCGATATACCCCCCACAGGATGATTCGCCGCACAACGGCGCTCCCGTCGAAAAACTGATTCACCTCGCCCTGCCGGTGCGCCTTACTCACATGGCGAACGGCGGCCGCGGCGGAATGGAGATGTCCTGCACTTATGACATCCATCCCCGAGGAGCACGACTGCTCAGCTTCCGCGACGTGAAGGTTGGAGACTTGGTTACGGTGGAACGCGGCCGCTACAAGGCGGTATGCCAGGTGGTCTGGACCGGCGATCCTCGCTCCGAACTCCGGGGCCAGTTTACGGTCGAATGCGTTGAGGGCAGCAGGAGTCCATGGGAAGAAGAATTGCGGCAAATGCACGAACAATATCTGCCTCTAGTGTCCAATGCGTCCAGAAAACCGGCCGCGATGAACAACTTTCGAAGAGGGGATCAAAATCGGCGACGCGAGCCACGGTTTGACGTTGCTGGAGAGGTGGAGCTGGTGGAAGAAGTGGAAGGACGGGCTCGGACCGAAGGTCGGCTGGAACAGCTGTCCGGGCATGGCTGCCTGGTGAACTCCGGAAATCCGCTCTCACCCGGAACCGGATTGCGGATGGTGCTGAATATTTATGACGTCAGCGTTGCGTTAAAGGGCGATGTGAAATACACGACGCAGAATCAAGCGATGGGCGTTGAGTTTAGAGAGATACGCCAAGGGGATCGCCCCCTGCTTGATTACGTGCTGAACCAGTTGAAAAAACCGCGGTACGGCGATTTCGCCGACCTGGAAGTAATCACCGATCAGATGACCGCGGTCGCCGGATAGAACGATGGCGGCGGCGTTGTCGTCAATAGGGACACGCCGCCGCAAAAATTTCGTTACTCAGCATCTCGCAAACGAGCGGCTTTCCCCTTGAGGCCGCGGAGATAATACAGCTTAGCGCGGCGAACCTTGGAGGACCGCAGCAAATCGACTTTGTCGATCACTTTGGAGTGGATCGGGAAAATGCGCTCCACACCCTGGCCAAAGCTGATCTTGCGGACCGTAAAGCTGGCCTGGGGTCCGTTATCGCGCTTGATCACAACGCCCTCAAATGCCTGCACGCGCTCCTTATCGCCTTCCTTGATCTTCACGTGAACGCGGACCGTATCGCCTGAACCGAACTTGGGCAGGTCGTTGCGCTGCGTCTTCGCCAGTAGCTTTTCAATAATCAGGTTCGACATTTTTTAATCCTTCTGAATTCCGAAATTCCGAGTTGAATTTTAAACTTCAGTCTTGTTGTTGCCGTCTCGCTTAATCGCCGCGAGGAACTGCTTGTCCTGGTCACTGAGCGACGCGCCTTCCAGCAAATCTGGCCGATTGCGAAACGTCTTCTCCAATGCCCGCTGCCGTCTCCAGCGCCGAATCTCCTCGTGATTGCCAGACATCAGCGCTTCCGGCACCGCAATCCCGCGAAATTCTGCCGGCCGCGTGTAGTGCGGATAATCCAGCAAGCCATTCGACCCGCAAGTCGAATCCGCGCCGCCAATCTTCGCCTTCGTGTCAACCGTGAACGACTCCTGCTGGGTTGACGCTTCGTTTCCTACCGCCCCAGGCAGTAGCCGCATCACGGCTTCAACAATCACCGCAGCGCCCATTTCTCCGCCGCTCAGGACGTAATCCCCGATAGAAAGTTCCCGATCGGCGAGAAAATCTGCGACTCGCTCATCCACTCCCTCGTAGCGTCCGCAGATCAAAACGATTCGATCGAGCAACGCCAACTCGGAGGCGATCCTCTGATTAAACTTCTGCCCCTGGGCCGAGAGCAGCACTACCGATTGCTTCGCAGTTCCAGCAACGCGTTCTTCCCGCGAAGCCAGGCTCATCGATTCCAGACATTCAAAGAGCGGTTCCGGCTTTAGCACCATGCCTTCTCCGCCCCCGAAGGGACGGTCATCCACGGTGCGGTGACGATCATGCGTAAACTCCCGCAAATCGTGCACCTGAATTCTCGCGAGGCCCAACTCCTGAGCCCGGCGCGTAATGCCGTAATCCAGAGGCCCGCGAAAGAAGTCCGGAAAAATCGTGACAATATCGGCCTTCATTGCGGAACCTTAAGTCTTCAACTGGGCAAGTCCTCAACCCAGCAATGGCTAATGCTTTTTCCTGCCAGCCGACTGTTCCTTCTTTTCATCGGCCGTAAGCGGCGCATTCACGTCCAGAAGACCATCCGGCAAGTTCATGTCCAACCGTTTGGCTTTCACATCCATCGCCTTGAGATACGCTTCGGCAAATGGAATTTCAATCAATTGTCCCGACTTCCTGACAATCAGCAGGGGCGCTTCGCCTGCTCCAAATTGAACATCCTCAATTCTTCCGACCTCGCGGTCGCCGTCGAAGACTGCACAGCCGACAAGGTCGCTAACGTAATTCCACCCGGACTGCAACTCCGAACGCTGGCTCTGCGGAACCTGCAGTTCGCATCCAATCAGCGTTTCCGCCTCAGACATCGAATCCACTCCGGAGAACTTGAAGACCAACATCCCTTTATGCGGCCAGAACTCTTCGATGGTCAGATCACGGCGAATTCGATCCGCTTCCCGCGGCAGCGCTGACAATTTCATGCCCGCTGCAAACCGCTCGGAAATGTCGGTGTAGATCTGGGCCGCAACTTCGCCGTGACGGCCCTGCGTTTTCACCACGCTCGCCAGCGTGATGAACTCGCTACTTGTCTCAGGATCTCGAATGGTCTGCCGTCCGCTTTCTGCTTTGCCGACGACCTCAGTCGATGACGTCCAAGGTATACCGCTTTCGCGCCCGCACTCCCGCGGCGCTGAGCAGGGTGCGCAAAGCGCGCACATTGCGGCCTTGCCGCCCGATGATCTTGCCCACATCCGCTTCCGCGACTTCCAGTTCGATCACGTCATCATCGAGATGATCGACGTAAACCTCATCAGGAGCGTCGACGATCCACTTGGCGATTTTCTCGATAAGTGATTGAACGTTTCCGCTGGCTTCAGTCATGGTCGCGGTTAAGCTACCGTTGCGACTGGAGCAGCCGCCGGCTTCGAGTAAAGCTTGCCAACGCGCTCGGACATCTGAGCGCCCTTCGAAACCCAGTAGTCGACGCGATCACGTTTGAAGTCAATGCTGGTCGGAGTGGTGCGAGGATTGTAAGTTCCCACCACTTCCACGGGACGCCCATTGCGCGCCCGAGCTTTCTCAATCACTACGATGCGGTAGAACGGTTGTTTCCGCGCACCCATGCGCGACAGTCGAATCATTAACACAGAATGTTCCTTGTTCCGGAAGAGTCCGGCGAGGTCAAGACAAACTAATATTATGCCCGATGTGATTGGGAATGGCAATTCGGGGATGAGAAGGCAGCGACGGTTCGACTAATTTCATCGCCGTCGACAGAGCACACGACCGTTATCCACCCACTAGCAGCCAGCCACGGGAACGCGAAGCACGCGTTCCACTGCAGAGCCAGCGGCAAAAGCAAAATACCCAAAACGGGGAAGAAAACCTAAAAGTCCGGGCTCATCCCGAAGGGGATAGTGTATTTCCCCCGTAATTAAATCCAGAAACTCCGCCACCACGTACTCCAACAGGGAATAAAACAGAAACCCTGCGGATCAATATGTACGAAGGAGAATAACGTGGATAAGTTGAGTAAACTCATCATGAGCCCACTCTCGCGCCGAAAGTTTCTGGCCGGAGTTGGTGTAAGCGCCAGCGCAGCGGCGACGCTCAATCTTGCGGCATGTGGTGGCAGTAGCAGCAAATCCAACCCTACCCCTACTCCAACCAGCACACCGACTGACGCCGACATCCTGAACTTTGCGCTTAATCTTGAATACCTCGAGGCGCAGTTTTACCTTTACGCGGCAACAGGATCAGGGTTGCAATCCTCTGATACCACTGCGGGATCTGCCTCTCCTTATCAAACTGTGGGGACTGTCAATCTAGGCAATGCCGCCGCCGTTCCGAACCTAACCGCAGCTCAGCAAGAAATCCTCAACGAAATCGCGTACGAAGAGCAGGAACATGTTCGCTTCCTGCGCAGCGCTCTGGGATCTGCCGCAGTGCCTATGCCCAACATCGATCTTTCTTTTTTCGGTCCATTGGCCGTTGCCGCCAACATCACCACAGCATCCACAGGATCAGGCTCCTTCAACCCTTTCGCCAGCTTTGACGATTTTCTAGTCGGGGGCTTTATCTTTGAAGATGTCGGTGTGACCGCTTATGCCGGAGCGGCACCGCTCATTAGCGCCGCAGGCGTTGCCGCAGGCTATCTCACGGCAGCTGCGGGGATACTGGCGGTTGAGGCTTATCACGCTGCTTACATCCGCACAACGTTAACCGCATCCGCCATCGCTGCCGGCTCCGCTGCCGCCTATCCTCCCTTAGGAGATGCCAATCTGGTAGAGAATCTGCGTGCGACGCTCACGGTTGGCGCTAGCGCGGCTCCATCAACTCCAGGTTCTGTTGAGACGGCGCTCACGGTCCCCACCAGTTTGACTACGGCAAGCTCGATCGTTCCGGCAGATCCCACCACGGCTGTCGGCTTTTCCCGCACCGTAAATCAGGTACTCCACATCGTTTATGGCTCGCCAACCGTCGGCGTAGCGAGCGGCGGATTTTTCCCCAACGGCGCGAACAGCATTTTCGCCACCACCACAGCTTAAGAGCACCGACATCCAAAGGATAAAATCAATGGCTAATCAAGAGACTCAAGTTCTGGACGAGATCATCGTATCGAGCCGGCGAAAGATGCTGACTCTGGGAGTAGCGTCGCTTGCGGGCTTGGCGGTAGGGGCTAGCGCTCTCACCGCAAACGCTGCAGCCGCCTACTCAGACACAGACATTCTCAACTTCGCCCTCAATCTCGAATATCTCGAGGCGAACTTCTATTACCTGGCGGCTTTCGGAACGACCATCGATGTATCAAACGCGGCGTCGACGGCAGCGGGCGCATTGCAAATCACGCTGTCGGGAACGGTAGGCACTCCCGGTACTGTGACGGGGGGCAGCCAGGTTCCCTTCACCACGATTCCAGTCGCCTCCTACGCGATCGAGACCGCGGTTGAAGAAGGCAAGCACGTGCAGTTGCTATTGACCGCACTGGGAAGTTCGGCGGTCGCACAGCCCGCGATCAATCTGGGCACCTCCTTCCAGACGCTGGCAACCGCAGCAAAGATCCCTGGGGGAGCGCAGTTCACGCCTTACGACACTGATAATGATTTCCTGGTCGGCGCTTACGTATTCGAGGATGTAGGCGTCACAGCCTACCACGGTGCAGCCCCACTATTGACTATGTCCGCCAACCTGATGACGGCGGCCGGCATTCTTGCGGTCGAGGCATATCACGCCGGCCTCATCCGCACCACCATCAATGCAATCGATCCCACCGGCGCGACCATTGGAAGCTACACGAACCTGATTTCCAACCTGCGTGCGACGCTTTCGCAGGCTGGTCTGCTGGGGATGGCTCCTAGCGCGTACGATGCAAATCCCGATGACTACGGTTTGGCGACCACCTCGGTCTCGCTTGCTGGAGGGGCGAACGTAACGGCGTCTCGCATAACGGATGCGGATCCAACCAACGTCATCGCGTTCGCCCGGAATCCCACGCAAGTCTTGAACATTGTGACCGGCGGAGGCGCCGTTAGTGGCACGACAGCCGTCAGTCCTGCGGTAGGAGTCTTCTTCCCTGCAGGTATGAATGCCGGACCGAACGGCTTCAAATAGAAGCAATCAAGTATCGTGATCCATATCAGAGTCGAGATTGGATGACAAAAGACTTAGCTCGATGGGACAGGCTCCTTATGACGAGGAGCCTGCACCTAGTTTTTGCAGCTACATGCCCGTAGCGTCCTCGGTTCACCTGGGCGATCCTGCTAAACTCAAAGGTTTGGAGGCAGGACTTTGCAGGCGGTCTATATTCTCTCCGGGGTTCGCACCCCAATTGGAAAATTCGGTGGGTCACTCGCTTCTCTGACTGCGGCCGACATTGGTGTGGTGGCGGCGAAAGCGGCGATCGAGCGCGCCGGCATACAGCCGGAGCAAGTGGAAGAGACGATCTTCGGCAACGCGCGGCAAGCCGGTGGCGGACCGAATCCGGCCCGGCAGATCTCCATCCGTAGCGCCGTCCCGCAGGAAGTTCCGGCGTTTACCGTGAATAAAGCGTGCGCTTCCGGGATGAAGGCCATCGCGCTCGCTTACCAGTCGATCTTGCTTGGGGACGCAAGCTGCATACTCGCAGGCGGCACCGAATCCATGTCGAGGCTTCCGTACTATCTTGAAGCCCGCTGGGGATTTCGGCTGGGAAACCAGGAACTGGTGGATGGCATGTATCGCGACGGATTTTTTTGTCCGATGGCGAAGATGGTGATGGGAGAAACCGCCGAGGTGCTGGCCGAGCACTACAAGATCTCCCGCGAAGAGCAGGATGAGTATGCGCTGATGTCGCAAAATCGAGCGGCTCGCGCGAATGCGGCCGGACGCTTTGACGCGGAATTAGCGCCCGTGACCATCGAGACCAAAAAAGGCTCGACCACATTCAGCCGTGACGAGCATCCTTTCGCCGACGCGAGCGTCGAAAAGCTCGGCAAACTTGCTCCTGTGTTTTCGAAAACCGGAACGATTACGGCAGGAAACTCTTCTGGCATCACCGATGGCGCAGCAGCGCTGGTTGTGGCAAGCGAACATTTTGTGAAAACAAACAATCTGAAGCCTCTGGCGCGAATTTCTGCAGTGACGTCTGCCGGAGTCGATCCACGAACGATGGGCATCGGACCGGTGCCCGCGCTACGCAAGTTGGAAGATAAACACAACCTTCGACTTCACGAGTTTGGTTTGATCGAACTGAATGAAGCTTTCGCCGCGCAGGTAATCGCATGCGACCGGGAATTGAACTTCAACCGCGACAGGCTCAACGTCAACGGCGGAGCGATAGCGCTCGGACATCCGATCGGTTGCACGGGAACCCGAATCACCGTAACCCTCTTGCATGAGATGCTGAAGCGCAATACCCGCCGAGGGGTATCCACGCTATGCGTTAGCGGCGGCATGGGCATGGCACTAGCCCTCGAAAATGTGACTTAGAAATAAGTACAGCCAGAGAGAAAGCGCATTCTGCTATGCTTCCGCGACTTATTGTTTAAGAATGTCTGAGATTTCACGGCAATTCTAAGGAGACTCACATGAAGCGATTCCCTGTGCACATATCTTGCTTTTTCGTCCTGATGCTTGCCCCGAGTTTCGCCTTTGCCCAGGCAGAATTCTCGGCGGATGTTGTTGACTTGTCGAAACCCGGCAGCCCGACGACGGCAAAGATCTATTACGGCAAGGATAAGTTGCGCATGGAGTCGAAAAATTCGGGTGCGCGCTCCGGAGGCGCCTTCATCATGAACCTCGCCACCCAGACTTCGACGGTATTGATGCCTCAGCAACATATGTATATGGATATGCCGATTCACTCGCCCGCTCAGCGCCAGGCAAATAATTTCTTTCGAACGGGCGATGTGGAAAATGCGTGCGCCGACTGGGAAAAGGTCGAATACAACAAAGGTGCAAGCTGTCGAAAGATAGGCGATGAGAGTGTCAACGGTCGCAGCGCGGTGAAATACGAGTCGACCAGTTCCAGCGGAGAGGTCAGCGACTTCTGGCTGGATTCCAAGTTGCGCTTCCCCGTGAAGTGGCAAGGCAAGAACAGTAGTGACGAACTCCGCAACATTCAGGAGGGTTCTCAGCCCGCAAGCTTATTTGAAGTGCCCGCGGGTTTTACCAAAATGGATATGCCAGGCGGGATGATGCAGCAACCTCACTAGACCTAGCCGGCGCTGGACTGCCCGCGTTGACTGCCACAAAACGCGGTGACTATAATTTTAATAACAGTTTGAGGGAGATAGGATGCCCCTTACCGCGGTTATCGTGGACGATGAGCAGCTCGCCCGCGACGAACTTGCCTACCTGCTGAAAAACGCGGGCGACGTAAATGTTGTGGCGCAGGGGAAGAACGGCCTTGAGGCCATCAACCTAATCAAGGAACACAATCCGGATGTCGTCTTTCTCGACGTGCAGATGCCCGGATTGGACGGATTCGGCGTCATCAAGAAACTTCTCGACAAGAAAATTACCCTCCCTAAGATCGTCTTCGCCACGGCTTTTGATCAGTACGCCGTCAAGGCGTTCGAGGTGAATGCGGTCGACTATCTCTTAAAACCGTTTGATAAGAAGCGCGTGGCGCAGGCGGTCCAGAGAGCTCGTATTCAGCAAGATGCTGACGGTCTTCCTGCAGAGAAGATCGACAATCTGATGCGGATGTTGCAGACGCCCAAGACGCAGAGTTCAAAGATTTTGTTGAAGGCGGTTGGCCGAATGTTCCTGGTAGATCAAAAGGAGATCTGTTACGCCTCGATCGAGGACGGAGTCATTACCGTCGTGACCGCGGGCGCCTCCGGTATGGAAGGACATTCGAACTGTCGCACCTTGGAAGAATTACTCGCTAGCCTCGACCCCGGCTTGTTCTGGCGCGCCCATCGCTCCTACCTGGTGAACATCAATCGGATTCGCGAGGTCGTGCCGTGGTTCAAGAGTTCTTATCAGTTGCGCATGGACGATAAGAAGCAGAGCGAGATTCCAGTCAGCCGGGCTCAAACCAAACGGTTGCGGGAACTCTTCGGACTTTGATCCTCGCCTTCCGTTGCGTCGGCACTCACACTCGGCCGAGTCGTTAAGGCTAGAGGTTGGGGAGGGCGATATTCCGACCAACTTCAATCCGGCGGCCCGCTCCATTCTGGCCACCAAAGCAATAAGATCCCTGATTAACGTACCCGTATACAATCGAACTCTTTCTTGCTCGGCCTCAAATCGCATCGGACGAGCGCGAAGCGGAGACGAATGGGGATTGCGCCATCTCCTGCAAGGTCAAACCATCAAGGCTTCCAACCCCGAACGGTCGCGAATGACAAGAGTGGCACCGTCGACTCGAATAAGTCTCTTCTTCTTAAGACTACTCAGCAGTCTTGTGACCGTTTCCCGTGAGGATCCGATCCGTTGGGCCATCTCTTCATGGGTCATGACTGAGCGCAACCGCTGCTCTGCTGACGCTTGCGACCCGCTCGATGCACAGGACAACAGCAACCGTGCCAGCTTTCCCGAAGACGAACGGGCTAATACCAAGTCGTGCATGTCACGATAGGCGTTCTGGAATTCGCGGCTTAACGATTGTGCGGCATGCACGCCCACCTCACTTTCCCTCTGTAGCAATCCCATCAAGTCTTGCCGGCCAATAAAATTAACCTGGCAGGGCACGGAGGTTTCGGCGGTCATCTCGTAGTTTGTGCCGGAAACGGCGGCGCTAAGTCCCAGTACTTCCCCTGCCTCCGCCTGTTTGAGAATTAATACTTTCCCCTCTTTGGAAGTGGTGGAGAGTTTCACTTTTCCAGAGCAAAGAAGATACACGCCGCGTGGACTTTGTCCCTCGACAAATAAGAGAGCGCCCGGGGGCATGACGCTGTGATAGCTGGCGCGATCCACACTTCGCCGCACAGATGGCGAAAACTGACAGAAATGCTCCCCCCGGTCGGGTTTGCATCCCATACAACTCTCGATAATGTCGAGACCATAGGGAGCCTTCATGTCGTCCTCCTTCGTACGCGCACACATTTCGGAGCGCTCGTCGCCGCAGCCCGGCGCAAAATGGTTCTTAGCCTCAAGCGAATAATCCAGCAAAGCCAAGGCATGCGCACGAGTGTCAGAGTTCAAGCTACGAGATGCTGAAATCACTTCCCAAGCGGCGCTGGGCTCAGCGCTGTGCTTCCACTCCACCTGACAGGCGAACAAGTACAGAGGATCGATTTCGTCCGTTTCGCTTGATAGCGCGGCGACATTCAAACTCGGCTCGGGCACACCACACTGGGAGGTGAGGGGGAGGGCTGATGAGGAATTTTCCGGATTATTTGGGGATTGTGCGGGCCATCGTTCGCTATGGATGACCAGATTATGTTTGACGGAACTGCGGCCAATTCTGGGTAACAGGCGAACTAAGTTATTCTGCTGTTGGTTGTTTGCAACTAACACGGTTCACGCCCCAAAAAGTGAGTGCGTTTCGACGAGGAAGCGGCTCGTCCTTCCGCCTACGGGAGCCTAATGAAATTGTTTCCCGGTTAGGAAAATGTTATTGCACTTGCAGTTCCAGATTGGCAAAGCGCTAAGAGTTATCTAACTTGCAGAAACGAAATACACCGCGGCAGGAAGTTACTCGTACCGATTTTGCATTTTGCCGAGGTTTCGGCATTCCTCACACTCCTCGGCAGTCACACTAAGTAACTCTTGAACACCTATTGGAGCCCTTGTTCCAAATAGTCTTGGCGCGTTATACCCAATCGCTCCATCTTGGACTGGAGGGTGGTACGCTTGACGCCGAGCAAACGGGCGGCGCCCTTTGGCCCTGAAATCAAGCCCCGCGTCTCTCGCAATTTCTGAAGAATGTATTCCCTTTCCACATTTTGCAGGGATGCCCCCTCAGAAGTTGCGATCGGACCGTTAAGTTCAGATAGCGGTACTCGCAACGCTCCACCTTCAGTAAGGATGACCGAGCGTTCGATAAGATTTTCCAGCTCCCTCACGTTTCCTGGCCAATTCCAGTTCATCAGGGCGTCCATGGTTTCGCTGGGTACGGTTTCAATGACGCGCTGCATACGTGAGGCGAACTTGTGAACAAAATAGCGCACTAAATCGGGAATGTCCTCGCGCCTTTCCCGAAGTGGTGGCACACAAACGGGAAAAACATTTAGCCGATAAAACAGGTCGCTGCGAAAATCTTTGCTGGCGACGCTCTTCGCCAAGTCCTGGTTCGTAGCAGCGATCAGGCGTAGGTTTACGCGAATAGTACGATCTCCGCCGACTCTTTCAAACTCATGATCCTGCAGAACGCGAAGCAACTTGGGTTGCAATTCCAGAGCGATGTCTCCGATCTCGTCCAGGAACAGAGTCCCCCCATCCGCCAGTTCCAGGCGACCGGTTTTTTGCCGGACCGCGCCGGTGAATGCGCCCCTCTCATGGCCAAACAATTCGCTCTCCAGCAGGCCGGTGGGAATCGCCGCACAATTCAAGCTAACCAGGGCCTTTCCCCTGCGCTTGCTGGCGCGGTGAATCGCGTGAGCAATCAGACCTTTACCAGTGCCGGTCTCGCCCAGGAGAAGGACCGTGGCATTGGTCTCAGCCACAATCATCACCTGATCGATCAGCGCCTGAAATTCGTGGCTGTTCCCAATGACGCCTTCGAAATGAGCATGAACTGGCGTCTCGCCTTCCAGATGTTGGCGATCCTGCGACAAACGGTTTCTGAGGCGATCGATCTCACGCGAGGTTTCGGCATTTTCCAACGCGATGGCAAGCTGCGCGGCAACCTGTTCCAGCAGCGTTATATCTTCTCTCCTGAAGGCTTGCGCCCGTGTGCTTCCCACCGCCAAAACTCCTAAACTAGCTTCCGGCCGGATGAGAGGAACGCAGCATAGTGATTTCAATCCCTCGGTCAATAAATTATCGGTAGTTGCCGATTGAAAGTCTTTCATTTCTTCCCGGCTCAAAATCACTGGAGAGCGAGTTTGTAGCGCTTTGCCACCGGGATCGTCTGGCCCACCGAAATCAGCGAGAGGAGCGGATCCCATCCGAAGGGGGAAATCGATCGCCTTGCGAACCAGTTTCTCGCTTTGTTGATCCCGCAAGGAAAGTGATGCGTACTCCTGATGCAGCGCACGTCGAAGGTAAGTGGATAAGCGCGGGAAAACAAGATTGGTGTCCCACTTTGCGGAAAGGAGGTGGGCCACTTCCGTCATCACTCGGACTCGTTTCTTTTCCGACTCCAAAGTGGCGGAGACGGTGCGAAGTGATTTTTCAAGTTTTTGTTGCTGTGAGGTCTGCACCAAAATGACGCCAATTAACACGATCTGGCTGTTCGAGTCCTTGATGGGGAAGTAATGTCCGATCCACTCTCCCGTGTTTGCCCTGCCCGGCAGAATTGCGCTGAACTCGTGGTGCTGCACGGCTTTCCCTGTGCGTATCACTCGGGCTAGTTGAGATTCAACTAATTCGGCAAGATTGCCTAACACTTCTCGAACGCTTCGTCCCGGATGAGCCTCCGCCGCCATCCCATTCATCTGCGCAATACAATCGTTCACGGCTCGAAAACGAAAATCAGCGCTAAGAAGAGCTACTCCTATTTCGGAGAAGCCGGACTTTATGGTTACGAGTTCTTCCCACTCGGAAAGAGATTGAGGAATAGCGAAAGGTTGCAAATGGGCGTCAAACAATTCGGTGCAAGAACTCAAGCCCCACTCCTACGGCGTGAATGGGTTTCCCGCTTATAATGTGCGGCCTGCCTGAGAGTGGATTTCAGAGTGTCCTCGAATGCACCTCCGCGACATCTTCGCCACGGCAAATCGATATTGCAAAAATTCAACAACATTAGCTCAGCCCGGGGTAAGGTTCGATATACAAGCCCTTCACGGCTTGACGGCCAGAATTATAAGCACAATGGCCAATGGGTAAACGTTTACCTTCCGCAGTTTCGTTTTTCGTAAAAAACTTTCAACTGCGTAAAATGGATATTCCACGCCGTAGCGGCCTATAATTTTGGAATGGCCCGAGGTTGGGAAAGTAAGTCGATCGAGGCGCAACAAGAAGAAGCCGCCGAGAAGAACACATCGGCAAAGCCGCGCCGGACGCCGGAAGAGACGGCTCGCCTCCGAGAGAAAGATAGTATTCGGCTGTCTCTCCGTAACGTCACTGACCAACTTACGCGCACCAGCGACGAGAGACGCCGCGCAGTTCTGGAACAAGCCAGGGCCGATTTGGAACTCAGGCTGGACAAACTCGGCGATTAAGGCTGCAGCTATGCCACAGTAGTCTTATCCCCTCTCCTTCACCTTTACTGATGCCCCGCAGCCCTGACGTATAATTGAGGCTCCATGAAAGCCTACGTCTACGTTTCGCTCAAAAAAAGTGTCCTCGATCCTCAAGGCAAGACCATCCATGGCGCGCTCAAGAAGATGGGTTACAAGGGTCTGGATGAAGTCCGCCAGGGGAAGTACTTTGAGCTGACACTCGACGGCGGTCTGAGCCGCGACGAGGCCCAATCGGAAGTCGAACGTATTGCGCGTGAAGTACTTACCAATCCCGTCATTGAAGAATTCCGCTGTTCCTTGGCAGAGTGATCCCTGGAGTTTCCGCATGTGTGGCATCGTTGGCTATGTCGGCAAGAAGGACGTGGTCCCCATCATCATCGAGGGGCTGAGGCGACTGGAGTACCGCGGCTATGACTCCGCGGGAATCGCCGTTGCGGGCAATGGGGATAAGTTGCAGCTGCGGCGGGCCGAAGGCAAGTTGCGAAATCTGGAAGAGGCGATCCGGCTGAAGCCGCTTGATGGAACCTTCGGGATCGGCCACACTCGCTGGGCCACCCATGGCCGTCCTACCGAAGAGAATGCGCATCCTCATCGTGACTGCACGGGGAAGATTGTCGTCGTGCACAACGGCATTGTGGAGAATTACCTCAGCCTGAAAAAGAAGCTGATCGAAGAAGGTCACAAGTTCGCCACGGAAACTGATACTGAAGTGATTGCCCACCTGATCGAGAAACATCTGTACAAGACAGGCAACGGCCATCATCCGACTTTGGAGGATGCGGTTCGCCGCACCGTGAAAGAACTCACGGGAGTGTTTGCTCTAGCCGTGATTTCCGTAGATGAACCCAACAAAATCGTCGCAGCGCGCAACGGACCTCCGCTGGTGATCGGACTGGGCAACGACGAATACTTTGTCGCCTCCGATGTTCCCGCCATTCTCTATCACACCCGCGATATCTTCTTTCTCGCCGATGGCGACCTCGCCGTGGTAACGCCGGCGGGCGTTCAACTAACGGACTTCGACGGCAAGCCGATCCAGCGCCAGGTGCAGCACATCACCTGGGATCCAATCATGGCGGAAAAGGCTGGCTTCAAGCACTTCATGCTCAAGGAGATTTACGAGCAGCCGCGCGCCATCCGCGAGACCACACTTGGGCGAGTGTCACTCGACACCGGTCGCATCTTTCTCGATGAGATGCAGATTGATGAGGACGAATTCCGCAAGGTAAACAAAATCAATATTCTGGCTTGCGGCACGAGTTGGCATGCCGGCCAAGCCGGCAAGTTCATGATCGAGAGTTTTGCCCGCGTTCCGGTTGAGGTGGATTACGCGAGCGAATGGAGATATCGCGATCCGATTGTTGAACCCAATACCCTCACGCTGGTGATCTCGCAGTCGGGGGAGACTGCCGACACCATTGCCGCACAGCGCGAGGCGAAAACCAAGGGGTCCCATACTCTTGCTATCTGCAACGTGGTGGGTTCAATGATCACGCGGGAAGCCGCCGGCACCATTTATACCCACGCGGGTCCTGAAATCGGCGTGGCTTCCACGAAAGCGTTCACCTGCCAACTCACCGCGCTTTATCTCTTCGCGCTTTATCTGGCTCAGGTGCGCGGCACCATGTCCGCAGACCAGACGCGGATCGCTGCGGAGGAACTGACACTCGTTCCCTCCAAGCTGGAAACTATTCTTACTCACGATGAGAAATGTGAGGATCTAGCCAAGCGCTTTCAGCGGGTTCATGACTTTCTTTTTCTGGGCCGCGGCATTCACTATCCCATCGCTCTTGAGGGCGCGCTCAAGCTCAAAGAAATTTCCTATATCCATGCTGAGGGATATCCCGCAGGCGAAATGAAGCACGGGCCAAATGCTTTGATTGACGAGAACCTGCCGGTCGTCATCATCGCCACGCGCGACGTGAAGAATCCGGACTCGATGTTGCGCTATGAAAAGACGATGTCGAATCTGAAAGAAGTGAAAGCGCGCTCCGGCGTCGTGATCGCGCTGGCTACTGAAGGGGATGAAGAGATAGGCGAATCTGCCGATCACGTCCTCTATGTTCCTGCCACGACTGAGGAGCTGTCTCCTATCCTGGAAATCGTTCCATTGCAACTGCTGGCTTATCACATTGCGGTGCGTCGGGGCTGCGACGTCGATCAACCCCGCAATCTCGCCAAGTCGGTTACCGTCGAGTAGTCTCGGCAACCATCGCCGCGTCGCTACTTTCGCCGCCGGAATTCATCTATATGTTTGATGTCTCCCTTCCAAACATTCACTGGACGGCTGGTAAAGTCGGCCGCGCTGTCGGCATTCACTAAACATCTCGAATTTGAAATTCTTGGAAAAAGCCGATTTGATTTTGTTGCCGGACAATGGCTTTCCTTCCGGCATCTTAAATCCGACGGAGAGGAAATAACGCGGGCCTATTCCATCTGCTCGCCTCCAACCGAAAACAACCGCTTCGCCCTATGTCTGAACCGAGTTCAGGATGGCTTCATGTCGAATTTTCTCTGCGATTTGAAGGAGGGCGAAGAGATTTCCCTGCAAGGACCATTCGGCGACTTCACTTTGCATCCGCCCATGCGCGACACTCTCTTCGTCGCGACTGGCACGGGCATCGCCCCCTTTCGTTCCATGCTGCATTGGCTGTTCGCCGATGCCGCGAGACATCAGGACAAGCGGATCTGGCTTTTATTTGGGAATCGCAACGAGAGCGACCTCTACTATCACAACGAATTCCTTGATCTGGCTGATCTTCATCCCAACTTCGAGTATTTACCAACACTGAGCCGTGCGGGTGCAGAATGGCAGGGCCTGCGCGGCTATGTGCAGCAACATGTTCCCGGCGTCGCCGGGGGCCGGACGGACATGCACGCCTACATCTGCGGGCTGGACAAAATGGTCAAGACCAATCGCGAATTATTGAAGTCGCTGGGATGGGACAGGAAGTCCATTCGATACGAGAAGTACGATTGAAGGTTTTGCCATCCGGTCGCAAGCTGTGGTTGCCAACTATTCAGCAACTCTCCCGCCCGCTCGCCCCATCTAATCCGTTGCGACTGAATAGCAAAGTGCGAGGACTTATGGCCAGCGAAAAGCAGAAAGCAGCCGCAAGGAAAAACATCAAGAAAGCCGCCAGCGCCGCTAAGAAGAAACGAACAATCGCTCATCTTCCGAAAGCCACGCGCACTGCGTTAGGAAAACAAGCGTCGAAGGTGCGTTCGAAGGGATGAATGGATAAGGGTCAGCACGTCGCTTCAATATCGGTATGAGCGAAGCCTTTGCCTTTGAAGAGCAATCCTTCGCCCTTCTCTTTCGCCAGCGCATAAGCGAAGCATTCTCCGAAATTGAGTCCAGCACGGTGACGGCCTCTGCCAAAGTCGCGATACGCTTCGCGGGCGATCTCGGCTTGCCGGAGCGTCACCGGCTCAACGGCAATCTTCGCCTCGCGGAAAAAATCATCGAAACGTCGGCTTGCTATGGGATCACCTCCGCAGTCGATCACAATGGCAGCTTCCACATAATTAACTGCGGAAATGCCACACGTATCAGCGCGGATGATGGCCGGTGCCATCTCTGACGCTTCCGGTTCGGCTCTTAAAACGGCAACTACGGCCGAGGAATCCAAGATCACTTGGGCAGTCCTTTCTCGTCATACAACAGTTCTCCGTGGTCGATAGAGCGGTAAGGCTCCTTGAGATGAGCGGCGCATTCCCTCCCGATCTTCAGCAGTCGATCTGCCAACTCGCCGTCGTTGGCACCGCGCACTCGCTGCAATCGCTCCTGGACTGCCTTGTCCACCGACTCAGTCATGCTCTCTCCAGTCAATCGAGCCAGTTCCCGAGCGAGGCGATGAGTTTTTTCATTTTTGATATTCGGGCTCATTCTACCTTCTACCTCATAACGTCTACCATTCGACCATACGCAGCAACTTGCGACAGACAAGTAACAAGGCAGCGATTCCTGCGCTCCAAATCCCGAAGGTTGTGTCGACAACCCACTTCGGGGCCGCGCCCACCCTCCGCAGCAGAAAAGGCAGGAAGTTCCATGTTGTGATGTGAACGTAATCCCACGGATCCTGCGTCATGGATTCGTTGTTCAGTCCCCATGCGTCCATTTTCCCCAACGCGAACGCGGCAATATTCTTGAATCGCAGGGCGATCACAAATGTCGGATGTCCCAGAGTTTCCATCTGGTAGATTTCCAGCGGCAACCAGAAGGCAAGCGAAGCCAGTTGGATGACGAGGCTGAGGGCAATTAGAGCGATTGCGCCTCGCCTAATCCACGCGCCCAGTTCGTTCCGGTAGTGCAGCAGTAGCGGCACGCCCAGCATTGTCGCCATTTCCACTGCGGTGGACACATAGCGGTCGCCCCACGCGAAATCCCCCGCCCAGTACGTGTACTTCGCGTAGAAGCTGATGTATCCGAGTACAAGCAATAATGAAGTTGCGCCATACGCGCGCACCTCCGGAGACAAACGTTTCCACAACACAACGAGCAGCAGGATGGCGAGCACGAGCAAGGGGTCGAAAAGGAAAATCGACTTCTCCGGCTTGAACAAGGGCCCCAAGACGCCCTCGATGAACGGAGTGCTCCACGGGAAGTTCGGAGGCAGCGTCGGATCGTACATTCGCTGCTCGATCGCAAACAATGAAACGTAGGTATTAGTAAATGATCCAAATCGATAGAACTGGTAAAGCCGGTCCACCAGAACGAAGATCGCATAGACTGGAGCGGCAACTTTGCAGTAGCCCAGCAATCGAACCCAAAACTCTCTTCCCCGCTTGCGTTCAAACCAGAGCACAAGAATAAGGAAAATTCCAGCGGCGACCAAATCGACTGCAGTGGTCAATCGTGTGAGCAGGTTGAGCCCGAGTGCCGCTGAGCCGATCCACAAGGCCCGCTTGCTTCCGGTCCGCAGCCATTCATATTGAAAAGAAAAGCCGACCAGAGTCAGCAGCATGATGTAGTTGTTCTCCATCATGTTCTGCGTGTAATGCAGGTGGGTCGTGCAGAACAGCAGAGCCAGTAATCCGAGTACGGACTCCCGCACGGAGAATCGCAATTGGCGAAGGAAACGAAAGCCCACCAGCGCCGTGAGAACGTTCACCAGAATGCTTGTGCTATAACTCACCACGATGCTGCGGACCGCTGGATCATCACTGTAGCCGGAAAAGACTTTCCAGTGTGCGATCCAAGTGGCAACGAGATCGGCCGGCAGCATCAGCAGCGATTGCCCGATCCCGTACCACCCATAGAGTTTGCCTCCCCGGCCGGGCAAACCGAATTCGGGATACTCGTTGGGAAATACCTGCGGCTCGGAAGTCCACAGCCAGTGCGTGGTTTGCAGCCGGTGCATGGTATCGGCAGTTCCCAACTCGCCGGACTGCACAACAAATGCCAACAGACCTGCTGCAAGACACAGCAACACCAGAGGATCAGCCAGCCAACCGGAAACTCGCGAGGTCATCGCTTGGATGGTAATACAAAGCTAGACAGTCAACCATCACCCAGCGGGCAAGTCGACTCGCGCCCAAAACGTAGGATGCCCACTTCGAACACAACTCTAAACAAACCCATTTCGTTCCAGCTTTCATTGCAGACAAGGTAGACTGGAACGGAAAACTCATGGCTACGTGCTCATCGTGTGGAAGTGTGACCTCAGCAAGTGCCCGGTTCTGCGCGGCATGTGGTGCGCCAGCTGGGAGTTCCGATGATTTAGCAACTCTCGACTTCGCTACCGCTGCATCCCCTCTGCCGGCGCGGCAATCGTCGGGGACTTCCTCCCGTCCTTCGAGCTCTGCCGAGTCCGTAAGTGAAGGCCGCTTCCTTCCCGGCCGGCTGCTCGCAGGGCGTTACCGCATTATTGCCTTGCTAGGACGAGGAGGCATGGGCGAGGTCTACCGAGCCGACGATCTCACGCTTGGCCAGCCTGTAGCACTCAAGTTCCTTCCAGACGAAGCCGCACGTGATGAAGGACTGGTCGAGCGATTCAAGAATGAAGTTCGAATTGCGCGAAGGGTATCTCATCCTACGGTTTGCCGCGTCTACGATGTCGGCGACGTCGAAGGCCACACCTTCTTCACGATGGAATATGTCGACGGAGAAGATCTGGCGTCACTGCTTCGCCGCATCGGCCGTCTGCCGGAAGACAAGGCGCTCGATATCGCCCGCCAGCTCTGCGCCGGGCTTGCGGCGGCACACGCGAAAGGGGTCCTTCATCGCGACCTGAAGCCCGCCAATATCATGCTCGATGGACGCGGGCAGGTGGTCATCACTGACTTCGGTTTGGCTGGAGTTGCCGATCAGATTCACGGCGCGGAGGTACGCAGCGGAACGCCAGCCTACATGGCGCCGGAACAACTGGCAGGAAAAGAAGTGAGTACGCGCAGTGACATTTATTCGTTGGGCCTGGTGCTGTACGAAGTCTTCACCGGCAAACGTGCATTTTCCCAAAAACCATCTGACCCTTTGCGTGAACAGGGCGACAGAGATATAAGCCGACCTTCGACGGTAGTGAAAGATCTCAATCCGGTGATTGAGCGGGTGATTCTCCGTTGCCTTGAGACCGAGCCATCAGCCAGGCCCGCAACGGTTCTCAGTGTGGCAGCCGCGTTGCCTGGCGGGGATCCGCTGGCGGCGGCGCTGGCGGCGGGGGAAACGCCTTCGCCGCAGATGGTGGCAGCGTCCGGGGAAACGGCGGGGCTTCGCCCACGAGCCGCAGTCTTGTGTCTTGCCGGCGTTCTGATCGCGCTGGCCGTGGTCGTCGTCCTCAGCATTCACTACAGCGCCTTGGACAGGATGCACCTGGAGTTGACGCCGGAAGTGCTGACGCAGAAGGCGCGAGAGACAATCGCTCGGTTGGGATATCCGGAACGTCCGCTGGATAGCGCCGCGGATTTTCGCCAGGACACGGATTTTCAACAGTACGTGGAGAAAAATGATAAGCCGCATCCGAACTGGGATGCGGTGCTGGCCTCGCGGCCTTCGCTAATTTCCTTTTGGTACCGGCAGAGTCCCGATGAAATGGTTGCCCAGGGATTTCGCGATCAACTGTTAAATCCGGGAATTGTCACGCGCGACGATCCTCCGCCCACACTTTCGGGAATGATCAATCTTGAACTTGACCCGCAAGGACGTCTCACTTATTTCCAGGCCATCCCGCCGCAGAAAGATGCATCGGCCACCCCGCCAGCCCCATTCGACTGGAACGCCCTCTTTAGTGCGGCGGGACTGGATGGCGCGCAACTGCAGAAAGCGGAGCCGCAGTGGAGTTCGCTTGCGGCCTCTGACACACGCATGGCGTGGACCGGAACCTGGCCCGGAACGACGCGACCGCTGCGCGTGGAGGCCGCGGCGTGGCACGGGAAACCGGTTTTTTTCTCGCTCATCGGAGACTGGACCAAACCCGAGCGCGCGAAAAGTATCGACAACTCGGTGGGTAAGCGAGTGAAGCAGGCTACGGAACTTGTCCTGTTTCTTTCTCTGTTTCTTGGCGCCATCCGTCTGGCGCGGCAGAACTACCTGCGCGGACGCGGCGACCGGGAAGGTGCGCTGCGCTTGGCTTCGGTAATGTTCACTCTGGAGATGCTGTTGTGGCTTTGTCGCGGCCACCTGGTCCCAAGCATCGATACGCTTGGCACGTTCATTCTTGCCATGAGCACCGCGCTGTTTGTTTCCGCAATGACCTGGATTCTCTACCTCGCGCTTGAACCGTGGGTGCGGCGGCGCTGGCCGCAAACGATCATTTCCTGGAGTCGCCTGCTTTCGGGACAGTTCCGCGATCCACTGGTGGGTCGCGACATTTTGTTCGGGGTAATGCTGGGCGTAGTCTGGATTCTCATCTTCCAGCTACGCTATATCCCCATGGTGCGCATGGGAGCAGCGCCGGGAATCGCTCAGACAGAATATTTGGCAGGTGGTCGTGAAGCGCTGGGTGCGTGGCTTATGCAACTCCCGGCTGCCATTCTGGGAACCTTGCAGTTCTTCTTCCTGGTGTTGGGCTTGAAAATGGTGCTGCGTAAAGATTGGCTGGCCGCAATTGCCTTTGTTGCCATCTTCGCAGTGCCCCAAGGGCTCTCTTCCTCTTACATGTCCGTCGAACTGCCCACTGAGATACTGATATACACGATCGCGGTTATCATCGTTTATCGTTTTGGGCTGATTCCGTTGGCATGTGCCATCTTCACAATCGATATGCTGGCCAACGTTCCCTTCAGCTCCGATCTGTCAGCTTGGTATATGCCAACGTCGATCCTCGCGCTGCTGAGCGTAGTGGCTTTGGCGGGCTGGGGTTTCTATCATTCCCTCGGTGGGGAATCGCTGTGGAGGCCGGAGCTCGATTAGTTTCTTTGCTTCCGGACACTCTGACCGAGCCGCGACCTTGTTGTCCGAATACACGCTGGAGGATTCAACAAAAACTAGCGCGCAAAACAAAACGCCCCAGGACCCTTTCGAGTCACGGAGCGTCAGTTGATCAGCCCTCCCCCAAGTGCTGCTCAATTAGGAGATTAATCCGAAGGCGCTTACCCGTAAATGGCCAATCCGTGCCATTACCCACCACCAAAGTGACCTCTGGCCATATCCCGACAATGCGTCTTCCGTCAGCCCTAATTTAGCGCATACGGCTGCGACCTAAGTATCGGCCTCCCGGGTCAGAAGCTGATCTTCAGGATGGCACCGTTATTTCCTACGAACCATCCGGCGTGGGGATTCGCAAAAGCTACGGCCCAAAAGCCACTCACCTTCGGTAGTGAATACCAGGTGTCTCCTTCGTCCGGAGTCCAAGCCGCTGGCCCCGAGGTAAAGTTCGGCTCCGTTTCGGCGGTCACCACGACCGCGCGTTGCAGCCCATCATTGCTTTCGCCTTCATCGCCATTAGAATTGCCGCGCACGTAGGAAAGGCCGAAGATGGTTCCCTTCACCAACGGCGGACTGGTGCGAGTCCAAGTCTGTCCGCCATCACTCGACTTTGCCATGTCCGCATGATCGTTTACATTCAAATCGCCACCTCCGACAACTCCATGCCAGGGATCGCGAAAGGCTACTGAAAATCCACCCGCGGTGGGGGAGCTCACCAACGGGGTGTCGTACGCATTCCATGTGTCGCCGCCATCTCGTGTGGCAAGGATCCTGGCGATGGTTGAGCCGCCGGTGGCGATCCAGGCATTTTCTTCTCCCTGCGTGGTGATACAGGTTCCGCTCGAGGAAAAGGAAGCTTCTCCCGGTAAAGCTGGCGGCATGTCCGTAATGGGATTCCATGTGAGTCCATTTGTCGTGCGTATGTCAGGAAAGATTCCATGCACTGAATCGCTGTGAGCGATGCCTCGGTCCGGTCCCCAGAAGGCGAAACAGTCGTAGAAAGCATTTGTCGACTCATTGGTGAACTCGATGTTCCAGGTTGCGCCACCATCCACGGTTTTATAAATCATGAAGTTTGTCGTGTCGTTTCCGATGGAAAGTAGATACGCGACCTTGTCGCTTACGCCCTGGACATCTCGAAATTGCAAAGCTTCCGCGCCGGGAACAACACCGGACGTCCACGTATTTCCCCCATCGGTAGTGACTACGTACGTGCCACCGGTTCCAGCTGCCCATACCACCTGGGAGTTCACCGGGCTGACGGCGATCAAGAGTTGAGTGGTACCGCTGTTCTGCTGGGTGAGCGTGGGTTGAGGAGGTTGCGGCTGGGATCCTGCGAAGCAAATAGTCGTGCACGCGGCAAACAGGAAAATGACTAACGAACGTTTCGGCATGGGAAGTCTCTCCGGACGGGGATTCGTGGCTTCGAAGAAGTATAGGATATTTTTGGGGCGGAAGTGTCTCCGCGAGAAGTGTTTCGGCAAAAAGAACTGAGACTCACCCGGCCCCGCCACGCTGATGGAGTCTTTGCTGGCTCGGTTATGTTTCCGCCAGCGTTGGTCGCAAGTTCAACGCCCGAACTGCACAGAAACGTGGGCACCGGCTGCTACGTGTGTACCCGGTGGTGGAGACTGTTGCCGAGCCAAGCCACTACCCACGGCCTCCAGTTCGAGGCCGGCATCTTGTGCGGCTTCCAGGGCCCCGCGTACTGTCTTGCCGACAAACGAGGGTACTTCAATTCCGCCTTGTTCGACGTCCAATACCACCGTTCCAATCAGGGGTGATTTCACCGGCGGAGTGCTATCTGCAGTGCTTGTATTCTTCGCCGGGGTCTGCGGACTTGCGGGAGCCGCTAAAGGCTCCTTTTGCCGAATTGCGGCTTGGACCATGTTGCCTTCCGTCGGCGCACTCGCTGAGGCGGGAGACCGTGCCGCATCGGTCTTGCCGGGAACGGATTCCGTACTCACCTCCGCGGTTTCCAACGGCTCCCCCGGATGATCCGGCGTTCCCTCTTCCAGATCTTTCTCTTGCGTCCGCGCCGCTGCCAAAAGCAGCTGATGCTGGGGCGCCAAGGGCAAATCGTGCGGCATATGCAGGTATTCCAGCACCTGCTGTGTCACGCGCTTGAACACTGGAGCCGACACCTGTCCGCCCTGATGCAGGCCCACAGCAGAATCAAGGATGACGGCAACCACAATCTGAGGATTGTTGACAGGCGCGAATCCCGCAAACGATCCGATGTATTTCGTCTTCGAATACGCACCGGTCGCCGGGTCCACTTTCTGCGCGGTCCCGGTTTTTCCAGCGGATGTATAGCCCTCCAATATCGCCTTTCGCCCTGTCCCTTCCAGTACCACCTTCTGCATCATCGATCGCATCTCGGCCGCTGTGAAACTGGAGATCACCCGCCGCGAAGTTCCCGGATGGAATGCCACCGTCTGCGGCGTGTTCTGCGGCTCTACGGGACCGGCCACAATCCGCGGCGCGACCCAAACTCCGTCATTCGCGAAGGTCGAGATCAACGCCGACAACTGCAGCGGCGAAATGCCAATTTCCTGTCCCATGGAAATCGCGGCGATCGATACCTTCGACCAGCGGCTCACCGGCTTGGTTAGCCCCCGCGTCTCGCCCGGCAATTCAATTCCGGTCTGCTGCCCGAATCCATAAGCGCGGATGTACTTATAAAAGCGATCTTCACCCAGCCGCAACGCAATTTTGATCGCGCCCACATCGCTTGACTCGGCCAACACGCCCCATACTGGCAACAATCCGTGCGGCTTCGAGTCGCGAATTCGCATGCCGTTGTAGACGATCGCTCCCATCTGACAATCAAACACTTCATCCGGGTTTGTAAGCTTCTCCTCCAACGCAGCGGAAATGGTCACCAGCTTGAATGTTGATCCCGGCTCGTAGACATAGCTGACAGCGCGATTGGTCAGCGCTGCCGGAGTGATCTGCTTGCGCTGGTTGGGATTAAACGTCGGGCGATTTGCCAGTGCGAGAATCTCTCCGGTGTGCGGATTCTCCACGATCACCGTGCCGGCAATCGCCTGCGTATCGTGAATCGCCTGGTCCAGTTCTTTCTCGGCTATGTACTGAATGTTCTTGTCGATGGTTAGGACAAGATTTTCGCCAGCCTCCGGCTGCTTCTCTACGTCAGAAAACCATTGGCGGCGCGCATCAACCGAAATGAACATCTTTCCCGCACGCCCGCGCAATTCCTCATCGAACGCATGCTCGATGCCACTCTGCCCCGCGTCTTCCATGCCGACCGTTCCCACTACCTGCGCTGCCAGATCGCGCGCGGGATAGAAACGTTTTGGTTCTTTTTGAAAATGGATCCCTTGCAGGTTGAGCGACTTGATGCGCTCAATCGTCTCGTCACTCGCTTTACGGGCAACCCAGCAGAAGGTTTTATGATTGCGGCAGTCCGCCAGCACCACATTGTGATCTTCGCCAGTGATGCGTGTAATGAGTGATACTGCGGTGGGAAGGTCTTTTACTTCTGAGGGCACTGCGAAAGCGGAGTCGACCAGCACGGACATCGCCAACTCGTGACCTGCGCGGTCATAAATCACTCCGCGCTTGGCTTCCAGCGGAATCGCGCGCTGCTGCTGGTGCTCCGCCTGTTTCACAAAGCTGCCGTAACGGAAGATTTGTAGGAACACAAGCCGCCCACAGATCGCAACACACCAAAGCAAGAGGATGCCGCCAAGCAGATAAAGCCGGGAGTTCTTGCCGAGGTTGGAGTTACCAGCCATGACTATTCCAAAGCTTTGTCATTCCGACGATGCGCGAAGCGCGAAGGAGGAACCTGCTTTGTGCCGGCGCTTAGCAAACAGCGGGTTCCTCGTCGCATTCGCTCCTCGAAATGACAACCTTTTGTTGTTCTCAGACAAACATGGCGGCCTCAGCCTTCCGGCGGACCGCCAAATATCTTAGTGTGGGAGAACCGCCCTAGCTTGCCCTGAGCGAAGCTGAAGGCTGCCCATGCTGAGAGAACTCGGCAGCTCTCCAACCTCCTACTGTCCCGCGAGCACTGTAATCGGCGCCACGCTCGCCATCACCGGCCCCGAGGCAGCATCGGTTGCCGCGCTGTCCATGCGGATCACTTGTCCCGGCTCCAGGGGCACCAGTCCCATGCGTCGTGCCATCACATCAATGCGTTCCGGATCGCGCAGGCTCGCGTCTTCCAAGCGCAGCGCCCGGTTGGTCTCGGTCAGGTTGCTGAGTTCACGCTTCGCGGACTCAATCTGGTAGCCATACTCAATCGCCCGGAAATGTTGCCAGGCATAGGTAAAGACCAGCATGAACAGAACAGCCAAGGCGGTGCCAAATTGCTTCATCTCGCGATTGCGGCGAGGATCTTCCACTTTCACCAAGCGCGAATTATCGATGGCTTTGGCGAAATAAATTTCCGGCGTGCCGGTGAAAAACGATTTTCGCCGCGCCGCTGGAATCGCTCCGCGAATTGCCGCCGCTGCTGTTGCCATTATGCCGCTCCCGCGAATGCCTGTTGTGCCTGTTCGGGGGCCTGAAGCTCAAAAATCCGCCACAGCTCCGTGCTTTCCATTGTGCGTCGTTGTTGGGCGCCTCGCTCAGCGCGTTCCACCGTCGCCATCAAGTCTTCGATCAACGTTCCCGAATATGTGGTTCCCAATTGCATCGTGCACCTTCCAACTCGAATTCCTATCCAGAACCTGGCTTCGAACCGGAAGCCTTTCTAACATCCGCGGATCTTTGTCCGCTTCTAAGAACCTGAACGACCCGGCACGCCATTACAGCTATGCCGGGGACTCCAGCAGGTTTTCCGGAGCCTAAAGTCTTTCCGCCGCTCGCAACTTTGCACTGCGCGCCCGCGGATTGCGATCTTGCTCTTCTTCGGATGCCGTCACCGGTTTCTTGGTCAGTATCCGGAAGTACTTGTCCTTATTTCCGCCCTCGCGGAAGGCATCCTTTACGATGCGATCTTCCAACGAGTGAAAACTGATCACCACCACGCGTCCTCCTGGCTTCAGAATCCGCGGCGCCGCTTCCAGCAGCGCCTTCAGATCGTCCAGTTCGCGGTTTACGAAGATTCGAAGAGCTTGAAAAGTTCTGCGTCGCGGGATGAATTCGCCTTCTGCTTCGGAATTCATTGGCCGGGCCGCGGCTGATATGACATCCGCAAGATGTGCGGTAGATCGTATCGGCCGCGACCGGACAATGGCTCTGGCGATTCTCCGCGACCTCCTTTCCTCTCCGAATTCGTAAATCACATCGGCAAGCTCGCGCTCGTCGAGGTGGTTTACCACTTGTTCGGCGGTTCGCTCCGACTCGCGGGTCCATCCGCATGTCGAGCGGTCCATCCGCCTGAAAACTAAATCCGCGTGCCGCGTCCTGCAGTTGCAGGCTGCTCACTCCAATGTCGGCCAGAATGCCGTCAATCGTTGCTGGCCGTTGGCCTTTCGCAATTTCTGCAAATGACCGGTGCAGCAACGTGATCGTTGGCCAATCGCTCTCTGGCTGTGAACTGGAGGCTCGAAGCCTCAAACCCGCGACCTCGAGAGCCGCCGGATCCTTATCGAGCCCAATCAAATGTCCCGGTGCGCCGAGGCGTTTTGCGATTTCGTAACTGTGCCCGCCCAGGCCCACCGTGGCGTCGATATAAGTCCCGCCACGCCGCACGTTTAAAAAGTCGATCGCTTCTTTTAAAAGAACCGGAACATGATTGGCTGGAAGGCTCGCTTCCCTGCCACCACCATGCCCTACCCCCTGAGGGGTGTCTGTTGAACCCTCGCCCACTAGATGCCCAATTCGTCGAGCGTCTTCTCATCGTCAGGCGTGAACTTTTCTTCCTCGACCTGTTTGCGATACGCGTCCAGGTTGCGCACGATCAAGTGCGTCAAGTTGCCGGTAACCGCAACCTCGCCTTTGATTTGCGCCGCCTCGCGCAGCAGTTGCGGAATCAGCAACCGCCCCTGTCCATCCATCTCGACCACCTGCCCGTAATAGTTCACGCGGTCCAGAAACTTTTTCTTCGTAGGATTGAAAGTGGAGAGCCCGGCCAGCTTCTGCTCGATCCGCTCCCATTCCTCGAAGGGATACACTTGAGCAACCTTCCCGTCGAGACTTGTGATGTAGTATTGCTGTCCGTACTTCTCGTCGATCACCCGCTTGAACTCGGCCGGGACCTTTAACCGTCCCTTTTCGTCGACGCGAGTTGGGTGATTTCCGCGAAACATTTTGTGCGCCTGTCAAAACGACTGCTACGAGGGAGGTAAAAACGGCACAAAGTCTGGTCAAACTCGTCTGGTTCGGGCTGTTTGTCGTCCTTTTGGGTCGGATTTCCACCCGGCTCCTCTTTATCAGCTTCCCGTCCCACGGATCAAAACTGTTTGACCACTTCGTACCACTTTGTACCACATCTTACCCGTAAGTCCTTGATTGTCAATACAAAACTTGAAGGTCGGGTGGTGACTAAAGTGCGGAATCTATAAAATACGAGAAGTTGTGGTTAACCAATCGAACGACCACAATAGGTTGGGTTTACGCTTAATATTCCTTCGCTAATGTTTCGCTTCGATTTTTCTTGCATTCCGCGTCGGCGGCGCCTTTCCTGTGGGAATCTAAGCTGTTCCTGACCGCTAAGCGGTCTAATCCGAACGTCGCAGCCAGAAATAGTTCGCCGCAACCCGGCGAGCGGGGCATCTGACCCAACCATGCTTCACCGCCTTCAATTCGCAGACTGGGCCCCCTTTCCTGTTTCCCACGTCTTCAAATTTTTCTCGAACCCCGAAAACCTACCCCGACTGATGCCAGCTGCTACGGAAACGCGCCTCGATCATCTAGAGTTCATCGCAGCCCCGCCTCCACCAGCCGCCGATGCGCAAAGCCGGAAGGCCGCTGGGGTCGGCTCTGTTCTTACGACTTCCTTCCGCATCTTTCCTTTTCTGCCACTGCGCGCCCAGTGGATTGCCCGAATCACTGAGTTTGAATGGAATCATCACTTCGCGGACGTGCAGCAGAAGGGGCCGTTCAAGCAGTGGCATCACCGTCATGAGTTCCTGACCGACACTCGCGACGGCGTCAGGGGTACGCTGGTTAGCGATGTGATTGACTATGAGGTAGGGCTGGGTGGGCTCGGCGCAATCGCCGATACGCTGTTCATCGCCCGCCAGATGAAGCACACGTTCGCCGAGCGACAGAAAATTCTTCCTCAGCTTCTCGCCTAAGAACGTGCGACTACCAGATTACTTTCGCTCCTAGCTGAATGTGCCGGGACCCTCCGGAACCGATAACCGGATTCGATGCGGCGACATCAGGCGTAAAAATCACGGTTCCCACTGTGGAAGGAACCGACAGGTCCGTGTTCATGGAAAAGTCGTCGAAGTTGGTATGGTTCAGAATGTTGAAAAATTCTCCTCGCAACTGCAAATGCACGCTCTCCCGCAACCGAAATTGCTTCGAGATCGAAAAATCCCAATTCCTGAATGAAGGCCCTCGAAATATATTGCGACCCATATTGCCTTGCGAGCCATACGCCGGCGGCGTGATCACGGTATTTTTGACGACATAGCAGCCGAGATCGCCTCCATCTGGACCCAATTGATCTGCGGCTGCAACTCCGCCCGTCGCGTACGCCTGATTCACGCATAGCTGCGCCGCTGGTGTAGCTCCCGCCACAACATCAAAGTTGCCATTCTCAATGAAATTTCCCGCTTCCGGGTCAATGAAAGGAATAGAATTCAGGGCGGACCAGTGAATGTTGCTGGCCGGACCACTCATATTCCAACGATCGTTGTATTCGCCCGTCAGGCTGATGTCATCGTTGAAATCCCCGAGCGTGAAGGGCTGACCGCCCTCCAGCATGGCGACACTGGTTATCTCCCAGCCTTCCAGCATCTGCGACCTGGTTTTCTTTGAAGGCAACTCGTAAGTTGCGGAAAGCGTGAACCGGTTGCGAATGTCGTAGTCGCTGTTTCCACGCTCCGCGTTGTAATTCAAACTATTCGGCGGCACACCCGCCAGATTGGTGGTCGCCGTATCGATCGCGTGCGCCCACGTATATCCCGCGAGGAGATAAAGTCCGTGGGAATACCTTTTCGTGAGGGTCACTTGCAGCGAGTTGTAGACGGAGCTCGATCGATTGCCCAGTTGGTCGAGAAATCCGATATAAGGAAAACACGGTCCCCCGAAACCCTGTCCCGCGCCGCCAACGCTTCCTGCTGGACAATTCGTTACGAGTGGCCGCCCAATCGTTTCCGAACCATCATCAAAAGTCGGATTCACTTGATTAATATCCGTGACGCTGTAAAGCTTCACTCCGTGTTGCGCAACGTAGGCAATCTGCAGCAACGTCTGCGGCGCAAGCTCCTGTTGAACATTCAGATTCCAATTGATGACATAAGGAGTCTTCAGCTTCGGATCGGTGGCGAAAACATTACACTGGCTACCGACGCTGCATGAAGCGCCTGCCGCCTGCGGGAAAATCGGCCCCGCCTGCGACCAGTTGATCTGGGTACCGTCGCTCGATTCCACCAGGAAAGAATTGATGGTTCCGTTTGGCTGCACGGTGTTTCCGTTCTGATCAACGTACGGAATTCCGCTGGGGTTCAAATTCAACCCTCCTCCATTGAACATGAAGGTACGGATCGAGGGCTGTTCAAAAATCATTCCCCCGCCGACGCGGATTACGGTTTTGCCGTTCCCACGGGCGTCCCAAGCCACGCCCAGCCTTGGAGAAATATTGTTGTAATTCGTAGGATAAGGCTGGCTAATCCCGTGCCCGACCTGCACGATCCCCGCCGTCGGACTGTAATTTGCCAGAAGGTTTCGTGAGTCTTTAATCGGATCGCTGACGTCATAACGCAATCCCGCATTCACGGTCACACGGGAGCTCGCGCGAAACGAGTCCTGCACGAAAAACCCTATCGCCTTCTGGCTGACATCGCGTGCCGGATCGCCGTACAGAAAACGCCAGCGATCCACATTTCCAGCAATGAAGTCCGTGAGATCCGAGAAGTCAACGCGACCTCTCCCGTACCCGGCGCGATAATAATTCACACTGCCGTCGCGAAACTCGCCGCCAAACTGAATTGTGTGCTTGCCCTGCGTATACGACACCGAATCAGAGACGTGGTAGGTCGCGCTCGGCGTAGTTTCTAGCGGCCAGGCGGAGTTGCCGCCCATGTAATTGAACTCGTCTGTCCCTGGATTAATTCGCGGAAAGCCGAATAGCCGCGGATCGGTCACGCCAGTGTTCAGTCCGTAGGCCATCGGATTCACATTGTGGTCAACGGGAAAAATGGCCTCACTGAACTTGTTGTAGCTGAAACGGGCATCGTTGACCCAGCGCGAATTCGGAGTGTGCGTCCAACTCACTCCGAATACTTGCGTAACAGGACTCGTGGTGGAAAGCCACTCGGGCCTCAACGGAACCGTGTCCTCTTCCGTCTGAGTCGTATTCGCGTATATGAAACGCGCACTCAAGGTATCGTGCTGACTCAAGTTGTAATCGGTTTTAGCGACCAGGTTATCCCCGCGATTTACGTTGTTGAAATTAAAGTTAATGGCCCCGGGATCGCTCAAACCCTTCAGCGTCAATCCGGGATTTGGCAAAAACAATTTTGAAAGTTGTAGGCTGAGTGGACTCACCGCACACGGTCCGCCCACATTTGCCTGACAGTACGCTACGTTATTGGGATCGCTGTAATAAGCAATCGCGTCAGGCAGACTATAAGTGGCCGAGTTCGGACTCCCATCCGCGTTCGCGACGCCTCCCAACTGGCTCGCCAGTGAAACTGTCACAGGACTATCGGTCACTCCCGGATTTCCTACCTTGTCGCGAATGCCTTCGTAGTTCACGAAGTAAAACCATTTGTCCTTCTTGATGGGTCCACCGATCGACCCTCCGAACTGATGGAGAATCAGCGCTGAGACCGGGCCGGGCGCCGGATTAAAATAGTTACGCGCATCCACTGCGCTGTTGCGTGTGAAGTAGTAGCCCGTCCCGTGCACCTGGTTCGTACCCGACTTGATCCCCATGTTCACGATGACGCCCGGCTTCACACCATAATCCGCGCCCGCACTTTCCTGCGTATTAAATTCCTGAATCGAATCCAGCGGCAAGAAACTTGCCGGGGTTCCAGAGATGCCCGCATCATTCACCACAGTCTCGCCGTAGTAGGCGTCGTTGTCGTCGGCTCCATCGATATAGAAATTGTTGTCGTCCGGACGATTCCCATTCGAGGTCACCGAGTGGAAGCCTCCTCCTGGGGTGCGTTGGACACCGGGATGAAGAGGCAAGAGATTCTGGAAGTCTCTCCCTTGCAGCGGCAATTCGTTGATGGCCTGGTTCGAGAGCACCCCGTTCAAAGTGCTGTCCGTGGTGTCCGCCAGCTCCCCCTCCGCCGTCACCACCATCGTTTCGGTGATCGCGCCCGGTTGCAGCTTCAAATCCACGCGCACTTCACGCGAGACCTCAAGCAAAACCGGTGTACTCTCTGCCTTCTTAAATCCGGCGGACTCTGCAATCACCGTGTACGTGCCCGGTTCAAGAGACGGGGCGGAGTATTCTCCGGAGTGATTACTATGCAGGATGCGGGGGACGTTCGTCCCCCTGTTGGTCACGGTTATCTTCGCGCCCTCGATGACTGCTCCTGACGCGTCGGTCACGGTACCTAGAATCCAGCCCTCCGAAGTTTGCGCTGGCAATATCGCGCTGCTGATGATTACAACCAGCACTGTCGTGGCCCACCGCATGAACGTCCCCATTCATGGCCTCCTGTTAAGTTTTTTATAGGCTTGCGCTACTGGATTCGGGCAGTCGGAACGTCCCGGCCGGTACCATCGTTCAGATCACAGACCCGCTTCGAGCTTGCCTGCTTCGACCAGACACACAACCTGTTGCAGGTTGTCGTCGCTTTCCCACATCGCGACTGCGAGGCTCATGAGATCCCTGGGGTATGGTGCCGCGACAGGATGACAGAGCAGCAGAATGATGTCAACGCTAAAAATGAAAATTCGCAAGAGCGCGCGGGATATAAGAAAAGCGTCCGCTGAGAACTTCTAGTAAATCGCATCCGCAGGACGGGTCGTGTGAATCTTTCCAGACTCCACAGAAATCGTGTAGACTTCACCGCCCTCCCCCTTCCAGGTTTTCAAACTGAATGTCGATCCGGTTGGACCGTGATATGCCGCAACATTGCCCATCGTCAACGGTTCACCCGCCTTGCAGATTTGCGGCGCTTCTGCGACTTGCAGGAAATAAACGCCGCGGCCCGCTCCTACCACCTTCGCGCCTCCGTCCGCCTCAACCAGCAATGCTGACTTCTCGTCGATTGCGATCTCCCGCGGTGTTTTCGACCATCCATCCGTCACGATGCGCGATAAAAATCCCAGACTTCGGCCCATCCGGTCGCGTTTTGCAAAGTGACTGTCGGTAAGAATATTTTCGAGTCCGGGCACTTTTAGAAAATCACGGACCAGCGTCACACGCATGACATACGGATTTGCGAGAACTTCGGACGACGCCAGGTCGGCATCATCGGGTTTGTCTTCCAGGCATCCGTATACGAACTGCCCGAGCACGGCCAAACCCGCGCTTGTGCCTCCGATTGGTCTACCAGCACCCAGGTGAGCGTTGATGACCTCTTCGACCGGCGTTCCTTTCCAAAAGTTGACGTAGCGGGATTGATCGCCACCGGCAATAAAAATCGCCTCGGCTTTCCCGATGATTTCAGCCACACGCGGATTTTCGGCCGCCTGGCGATTCGGAATAATCAGCGTCGCAACCGAGTTTGTCTTGCATAGTCCCTGAACGTAGGGGTTGTAGTCGTTGCCACCGTGCGCGCGCAAAATCAAAAAATCGCCGCCATCTCCCTTTGCGCACAGCCAGCGAAATGCTTCATCCAGATCGCTACCACCACCCATCATCGCGATTCCCGCCGCAGGATGAGTTTGGATGTCTTGAGAGTTCCCGATGCGTTTGTATTTATAGGATGCGGCGTGGCTGCTGCCCACGCCTCCAATCAAAACAACGAAGATCAAGAAGGAGATGTACGCACATTTCATACTGGAAGAATATACACTCGCAAAACCGGCGACTAGGAATCTTGGCAAACCGAAGCGGATTCGTCAGAAGGATTCGCGCTTGAATGAGAGCAAAACGCTGAAGAAAACCGAAACTCCCATCAGCTCATTTTTGCCGGCTCTACGAATACCGCTGTTCCATAGGCCAGAACTTCGGTGACGCCCTGCATAACTTCAGTGGCATCGTAACGTGCGCCCACAACGGCGTTCCCGCCCAATTCCGCTGCATGAATCAGCATCAAGTCGAAAGCTTCGGCGCGCGTCTTCTCGCAAAGGTTTGTCAGGAGCGTAATATTTCCGCCAACCAGTGTCTGCAATCCGGCACCGATCGTGCCGAAGATCGAGCGCGAGCGTACTACGATTCCTCGCACCACTCCCAGCGTCCGCGTCACACGGAAGCCGTCCAATTCAAACTGGGTGGTAACCATGTTGTGCGCCACCATCCGCCCACCGCTTGTTTGAGTGATTGCCATTGAAGTTTCTTCTCCTTACCCGGTTACTATAACGCGAATTTTCGCAGTCAACAGGCTTACGTGGCTGGTGTTTGCCGAATGGCCTATTCAAGCGACGCGGTAACGAAAAATTCCTGTGACGAGAGGTCATACTCCACGCGTAGCACATTCGGCTTGCAGCAGACCTGGCAGTCTTCCACATAATTCTGCCGGCTTCCGGCGGACTCATCCACGCTCGTGATGTTCCACTCTCCGCAGCCCGCACATTGAAAGCCTGATTCCATACTGGTCGCCCACAAACAACTTACCCCTATAATGACCGCACTGTCTTTTCTTGGGAGCTTTCATGATTTCGCGGCGGCGGTTTCTCGAAGTCGGTGGAATTGTAGCTGGAGTTGCTGTGTTACCTCCTGCATTGCCCGCACATGCCAGCGATAGCGAGGAAAAAACCAATCGTTCTTCGTTGCCTCCATCCCTGGCTCGCTTGAGATCGCGCAAGAACGAAGCTACTCCCATTTCGAAAGAAGAACGGGCCCTGCGTTTGGAACGCGCCCGTACCCTGATGGCGGAAAACGCGCTCGACGCCATCCTGCTGATGGCAGGCACATCGCTGACTTATTTCACCGGCGTGCGTTGGTGGGGAGGCGAGCGCATGTTTGCTGCCGTCCTGCCAGCAAAAGGCGAGGCTTTCTATGTTTGCCCCGCATTCGAAGAAGGACGCGCCCGCGAGCAGATTGCCAATGCGCCGGACGGTGCGGGTGCAGAGGTACTCACATGGCAGGAAGATGAAAGTCCGTACCGCCTCGTTGAACAAGCTTTGAAAGACCGTAGAATCGCGACCGGAAAATTGGGGATGGAAGAGACCGTCCGTTACTTCTTCGCCGACGGCATCGCTAAAGCTGCGCCGCAACTCACCCTAGCCAGCGCCACGCCGGTTACGGCCGGCTGCCGCATGATCAAAAGCGCACATGAGGTCGCACTCATGCGCCTGGCGGCGCAGGTCACGCTCTCTGCTTATGAAGCGACTTATCACGCTCTTCGCGAAGGTATGACGCAGCAAGACGTGGAGGGTCTTATCGCATCAGCGTACGGGCAACTTGGCTTTCCCGGCGACGCCAGCGTGGAAGTCGATGAATACACATCTTTCCCCCACGGATCAAGCACGCCGCAAGTGATCCGCGAAGGTTCCATCGTGATGATCGACGATGGCTGCAGCGTGGAAGGCTATCAGTCCGACATCACTCGCACCTTTGTATTGGGCAAGCTACCGCCAGCGGGTGGCGATAAGATGAAGAGAGTATTCGACATCGTGCATCGCGCACAGTCTGCGGCTCTTGCCACGGCTCGCCCAGGAGTGGAGTGCGGCGCGGTAGATGCCGCGGCAAGGAAAACGATCAGTGATGCGGGCTTCGGTCCCGACTACAAATACTTTTCCCACCGATTAGGTCACGGATTGGGAATGGACGGACACGAGTGGCCTTACCTGGTACGGGGCAATAGCACAAGGCTCGCGGTCAATATGACAACCAGCAATGAGCCTGGCATCTACATCCGCGGAGAATTCGGCATCCGCCTGGAAGACGATATGCACGTTACCGACAGCGGAGCCGAACTCTTTACCCCGCAGAGTCCATCGCTGGAAGATCCCTTTGGCCAGTGATCAGTTGGTCAGCGAACACTAAGTCGCCAGCTATAGCCCAACTGACCACTGATCAACAAACACTGACCACTGCTTTCTTACTTTGACGGAACCACCTGCAGATTGTTCGTGACCGAGAAAATCCCCGGCACACTATTCGCTCTCATCCCGGCCAGATTTTTGTCGGTTTCGTTATCCACCACGCCTTCCAGCGTCACCCGCCCCATCTTCACGATAATGCGAATCGGCTTCTGCACTCCCAACGCGTATTTTTCCAATGCCGGGTAACCGTAAATTTCGTGGTACAAGCGAATACGAAGCGCGTCATCCGTTGGCGATGGAGGCAAAACTTCAATCTGATTGTCCACCTTCTCCACACCTTCAATGTGCTTCACCGCGTTCTCGGCGTCGGATTTCGTGGTGGGACGGACCACCGCTCCCAGCAGAGTTACCGTGGGTCCGTCCACTTTATAGGCGATGTAATCGAACACGCCAAAGTACGGCAGCATTAGAAGCTCGTGACGAACTTCCCGTGTAATGCGATCCTGAGATTTCGCCGAAGGCTGGTCGCGATCCTGCGCAATTCCGAGGGTTGCAAGCGCTAACAACGTCACAGCAAATATAAACTTCCGCTTCATCGTCTTTCTCCTTGCTCGTAAGTCTCCCAGTAATGGGCGACTTTTTGGGTGCACTTCATCAGTAAATGGAAGCCTCGGGGATCATCCTGAAGGCTTAGAATTATTTGCATCGACCTCCCCTTTCCCGGATTGTTTCTGACCTAGTCTGCATTAGACGTCCGGATCGCCTCCACGGACACGAAACTTTTCCTTGCTGCCGGCGTTCGTCAGTGTTATTCCTGACCTCTCTCGTTTCAGCGCGGTAACGCGCGGAACCGAATCGCTTTTAATCCTGGGGCCTACTTTGCCTGATCCTAAAACGGATCTCAGTTTGCCGACCGGCGTACGGCTGCTCTCACCGGGCGTCTCCATCGCCGAGGCTGAAGACCCCAACCGGCCAAAACGCGTGCTCGGGTTCCGCGATCTGGTGCTGTTTTACGTGGTCACTGGCATCAGCCTGCGTTGGATCGCTACCGCCGCTGCGGCTGGGCCCAGTTCCATCGTCATCTGGATCGGCGCCTGGCTTTGTTTCTACACGCCCCTCGCACTTTCCGTACTGGAACTTTCTTCGCGCTACCCGGGCGAAGGCGGTCTTTATGTCTGGAGCAAGCGTGCCTTCGGCGACTTCTCCGGATTCATGTCTGCCTGGACCTACTGGACCAGCAACCTCCCCTACTTCCCAGCCGTCCTCTACTTTGCCGCCAGCAACATATTATTCATGCGGCAGACCGCCTGGGCGCACCTCTCGAACAACGCCACGTTTTACATCATCTTTTCGCTTCTCACGTTGAGTGCAGCCACGCTGATGAATATTGTTGGCCTCGACGTCGGCAAATGGCTGCATAACCTGGGCGCACTCGCCATGTGGATTCCTGTCGGCATTGTCATCGTGTTGGGCTTGATCGCCTGGCATCACTATGGATCGGCCACCTCGTTCACATGGCACACAATGACGCCGAGTGTGCACTTCAACGACCTCATTTTTTGGTCAGTGTTGACGTTCGCATTCGGTGGATCGGAAACTGCCTCTTTCATGGGTGAGGAAATTAAGAACCCGCGTCGATCCATTCCTCTGGCATTGCTCTTCGCCGGCGTCACAGTGACTCTCTGCTATATCGCGGGAACCGTATGTGTCCTGCTTGCACTTCCATCCACTGAAGTCAGCAGCCTGCAAGGATTGGTGCAGGCCATCTCGAAGACCTCGTCCCGCGTGGGTTTTCCGGGAGTGTTACCCGTCGCTGCCTTTTTGATCGCCCTTAGCAACATTGGCGCCGCCGGAGCCTACCTAGCCGCCGTAGCCCGCTTGCCTTTCGTTGCCGGCATCGACCGTTTCCTGCCGCCCGCTTTCGGTGCGCTGCATCCGCGCTGGAAAACTCCGTGGGTCGCTCTGCTCACCCAATTTGTTCTCGGCGTTGTCTTTATTTTTCTGGGACAGGCAGGAACCAGCGTAAAAGGTGCCTACGACGTCCTGGTCAGCATGGGCGTGATCGTCTACTTCATTCCTTATTTGTATCTGTTCGCGGCCATGATCATGCTGCAGCGCGAGCACGCAGGGCCAGAAGTGATTCGGGTGCCAGGCGGTAGCACTATGGCTAAGTTCGTGGCCATGGTCGGATTTCTCACGACGACGTTAACTATTGTGTTATCTCTGATTCCGCAGCCGGACGAGCCTAACAAGCCCCTGGCGCTTTTCAAGATCATCGGGGGAACAGCAGTTCTAGTTCTGGTGGGTGTAGGAATTTATTTATCTGGAAAGAGAAGAGCAACAAAGCTGGTGCCAGGAACTTGACGTGAGCCTGAAAGTCTCTGTGGGGACGGCCGCCCCTGTGCTGTCCCCGAGCGCAGCCCGGTTTTCTAGCTTACACCGGAGTCGCCGTCTTGCGAGCTGGATTGAAGAACGGCAAACCCGTGACCTTCACATTCGTCTTCAGCCGGATCGCCTCAATCGTCACTTCCATCTGCAGGTCTGTTCCCAGCTTCGAGTACTCGGTCTCGACGCTCGCCAGCGCGATCATCTTTTTCAAAATCGGCGACCAACTTGTCGTCGTTGCTTTGCCGATATGTTTGTCTCCTGAGTACAATGGCACCGCCACGCGCGAAGCCTGGCTCGGCGCAGCCGGAGTCAATCCGTATTTCTCATACAGCGCTTCTACATCCGTCCAATCCACTTCCACGCCCACCAGTTGCCGTGCCACGCCATTCTTCGCATCGTGCTCCAGGGCCTTCTTGCCGATGAAATTTTCCTTGTCCAAATGCACCATCTTCGAGAATCCCAGCTCGTACGGCGAATACTTCTGCGACGGGATGAGCGCCTTCTTCGAACTCGTGTAATCGACTTCAATCAGCAGTAGTCCTGCCTCCACCCGCGCCACATCCAGCGCCAACATCCCGGCCGCGTGCAGATCAAATTGCTTACCCTTTTCCGCCAACGCATCCCAAACCTTCACGGCATCGTTCCACGGCACCCAAATCTCGTAGCCGAGATCGCCGGTGTATCCAGTGCGCGAGATGTCCACCGGCACTCCAGCAATTTTGCCGTGCGTTACACGGAAATACTTCAGGTTTGCAATGTCGGCCTCAGCCACGGACTTCAACAGCTTCGCCGAAGTCGGTCCCTGCAACGCCAGCGCAGCCGTCTTCTCGGAAATGTCTTCGACCTGCACATCCATGTTCAGGCCATTCTGCCGGAACCAGCGCAGGCTTGGGTCGGCAGCGGTCCAGCGATAGACATTTTCTTCCAGACGCGAAATCGTTCCGTCGTCGATGACCTTGCCTTCTTCATCGCACCAACAGCAGTAAATCACCTGCCCCACTTTCACCTTATTGATATCGCGCGTGATCACGCGGTTCACCAGCCGCGTAGCATCTTTGCCCGTGACCAAATACTTGTAGAGCGGAGATATATCGATCAGCGCTGCCGCATTGCGAATAGCGTTGTACTCGTGCTCGTGATGCACTTCGTAGACGCTGACGGTGTAATACCCAGACCACTCGCGGTAATTCAAGCTGTGGCACAGAGGGAAAGTTCTTTCGTGGAATGCAGTTCCAATGGGCAAAGGAGTAGCCTCGAAAAGATTGAACTCGAAAACGGATTATACGCCGGAACCCTAACTCAAGGACCGTTGAAGAATCCAAATCCGTTGCGTCATCCCGAGCGCAGCCGTTCCTCAGGCGACGCGAGGGATCTCCCGCGCAACGAGTCTGTATCCCGACTAATCCTGCAGACAAAACGTCTCGTTCCCGCTAGAATGGCGATTCGACTTTAGTCATGCGCTCAATCATGCCAACGCCGATCAAACGTCCTTCGTAACTGGAGCGTCCTGCCCAGCGGGCTCTGATACACCTGTCCAGACCTTTCCTGCGCGAGTATTATTGCGTTTCCCGTATTGCAGCATTCAAGCTAGGAGCTAACAGCCAATGGCTGGTTCCAATTCATACGACGTAATCGTAATCGGCGGAGGCCACAATGGTCTCGTCAACGCCGCTTATCTTGCCAAAGCCGGTAAGAAAGTCCTGGTGCTCGAACGCCGCCACATTCTCGGCGGCGCCGCCTGCACCGAAGAAGTTTTTCCGGGCTTCAAGTTCTCGGTCTGCTCCTACGTCGTGTCGCTGCTGCGCCCGGAGATCATTCGGGATCTCGACCTCCCGCGTCACGGCCTCGAAATCCTCCCGCTCGATGGCACGTTCACACCCATGCCCAGCGGCGATTACCTCTGGCGGGTGAACGACCATGGCAAAACTCATCGCGAAATCGCCCGCCACTCGCGCGTCGATGCCGAAGCCTACGACGAATTCGGTAAGGCCATGCAAGCCATGTGCCGCTTCGTGAAGCCGATTCTGAGCATGGTACCGCCCGACCCCAACACCTTGAATCCGCGCGAACTGATGAAGCTGCTTTTCATCGGACGCCGCTTCCAGGGTATGTCGAGCTATGACAAATACAACCAGGTCCAGCTCATGACCATGAGCGCCATCGATTTTCTCGATCAATGGTTCGAGACCGACGTGCTCAAAGCAACGATGTCGGCCTCGGGCATCATCGGCACGTTCCTCGGCGTTCGCTCTCCCGGCACCGCCTACGTTCTTCTCCACCACTACATGGGAGAAATCGATGGCGCATTCCGCGCCTGGGGATTCGCCCGCGGCGGCACCGGCGCAATTTCAAACGCCATTGGCGACGCGGCCCGCGAAGCTGGAGTCGAAATTCGTACGCAAGCCGCGATCGCGAAGATTATCGTCAAGGATGGCCGAGCCAAAGGTGTAGTCCTCGCCAACGGCGACGAAATTTATGCCGACACGATTTCCTCGAGCGTCGACCCTCGACTCACCTTCAACAAATTTATCGAAGCCGAACATCTTCCCGCCGATTTTCTCGAAGACATCAATCGCTTCAAGTATCGCGGTTCCTCCGGCAAGGTAAACATGGCGCTCGACGCGCTGCCAAACTTCAAAGCCATCCCCGGCCCTGGCGCTCACCTTCGCGGTGCAATCTCTATCTCGCCCTCGGTCGAATACATGGAGCGCGCCTACGACGATGCCAAGTACGGAAATTTTTCGCGAAAGCCTTACATCGACATGGTCATCCCCTCGCTCACGGATCCGTCCGTCGCGCCGCCCGGCAAGCACGTGCTCTCCTGCTTCGTGCAGTATGCGCCCTACAAGCTACGCCCCGGCTTGAACTGGGACGACCAGAAAGAAGCCTTCGGCGACACCGTGGTCAACACCATCGCCGAGTATGCTCCCAACATCAAAGACATCATCCTGCACCGGCAAGTCATCACTCCGCTTGATCTCGAACGCGAGTGGGGATTGAGCGAGGGCAACATCTTCCAGGGTGAGCTTTCTCTGGAGCAACTTTTCTTTCTACGCCCCGCCCCCGGGTACGCGCGCTTCCGCACGCCGATTCAGAATCTATATATGTGCGGCTCCGCCACGCATCCAGGCGGCGGCATCATGGGCGCTCCGGGACGTCTTGCAGCTCTCGAAATTCTCAAGGACAAAGGAGCCGCCTGACATGCCTGAGAGCAAGCGTGACATCGTCATCATCGGCGGCGGGCACAACGGTCTCGTCACCGCGTTCTACCTGGCGAAAGCGGGATTTAAACCTCTTGTCCTCGAGCGGCGGCCGCAGGTTGGCGGAGCCGCCATCACCGATGAATTTCATCCCGGCTTCCGGTGCTCCACCCTGTCGCACACTGCCGGCCCTCTTCGGCCCGACATCGTGCGAGATATGCAACTGGAGAAGCATGGCCTCAATTTCATAGCTCCCGAAACGTGCGTTACAACGCTTTCGCCCGACGGTCGCGCTCTCTCGCTTTCTCAGGACGCCGCTCAGTCGGCGCAGGCAATTTCGGCGTTCTCGCAGAAAGACGCAGCGAAATATCCTGAGTTCGAAAAATCGCTAGGCAAGATCAGCAAAGTAATCGCGGAAGTGCTCGCCACAGCTCCGCCGGATATCGATCATCCCAGCCGCGGCGATCTCTGGAGCATGCTCAAGACCGGCCGCGCCCTCCGCAACCTCGGCAAGCGCGATATGTATCGCGTGCTGCGCTGGGGTCCGATGGCTGTCGCCGATCTCGTGGCTGAATATTTCGAAACCGAACTACTTCGGGCCGTCATCGCCGCTCGCGGAATTTTCGGAACCTTTCTCGGACCGTGGTCGGCGGGGAGTTCCTTGCAGTTGTTGATCCGCGCTGCCGGAGATTCTCACCCCGCCGGCTCTTCATTTTTTGCTGCAGGCGGCATGGGCGCTCTCACCCAAGCCATGGCCTCGGCCGCTAAAGCTGCCGGCGTCGAAATTCGTACTGCCGCCGAGGTCATCGAAATTCGCGTGAAGGATGGCACAGCCACGGGCGTGCTGCTCGGCACAGGCGAGGAAATCAGCGCCAAGGCTGTGATCTCGAATGCCGATCCGAAACGCACTCTTCTCAAGCTGACCGATCCCGTTCATTTGTCTCCTGACTTTGTGCAAAAGCTTCAGCACTATCGCGGCAATGGCACAGTCGCGAAGGTCAATCTCGCGCTCTCTGCCTTGCCGAATTTCACCGCCTTGAAAAATGGCGATGGCGCTGCGCTGAAAGGGCGCATTCACATCGGGCCGGAGATCGACTATCTCGAACGCGCGTTCGACGAATCGAAGTACGGGAACTTCTCCCGCCAACCCTATCTGGAAGTCGCCATTCCGTCGCTCACGGATTCCACGCTCGCGCCCGATGGCAAGCACGTGATGTCCATCTACATGCAATACGCGCCCTACAAACTCAAGGGCGATTGGGAAAGTCAGCGGAAAGCCCTCGGCCAAACGGTAGTGCAGACGCTCGCACAATACGCGCCGAATCTCCCCGAACTGATCCTGACGCACCAGATCATCACCCCGCAGGACCTCGAAGACGTCTATGGATTAACCGGCGGCCAGATTTTCCACGGAGACCTTGCGCTAGACCAGTTCTTCACCATGCGCCCACTACTCGATTGGGCGCGCTACAAAACGCCGATCGAAAATCTATATTTGTGCGGCAGCGGAACCCACCCAGGGGCAGGGCTGACCGGAGGGTCAGGCGCGAACGCGGCGAGAGAGATATTGAAAGCGTTGAAACGCTAAAGGCATTGTCATCCTGAGCGGAGGAATGCGATCCGGGTAGTGGATCGCGTTTTGGAGTCGAAGGATCCCTCTCGACAAAACAGTGAACAGGGTTGGAGGTTTGTCTTTAGTCTAGATGAAACGATCTCATAATTGGGGCCGACAAAATTCGCCGTAGGCCAATAGAGATCCTTCGACTGCGTGATTGCCGCGCTTTGCGCGGCAATCACTCGCTCAGGATGACAATTTGCAGGCAGTTCCAATGAAACCTTCCGCCATCCTCCTCGTATCCTGTCCCGACGCCAAAGGCGAAGTCGCCACCATCGCCGACTTCGTTTACCGTCACGGCGGCAACATCCTGCACGCCGACGAGCACGCCGACGAAGAATCTGGCCTTTTCCTGATGCGCGTCGAGTTCGACCCCAAAGACTTTGACATCGATCTGACTCAGAAAGATCTCTCCGACAAGAACCTCTCCGACTTCGCCAAACATTTTTCTCCTATCGCCGAAAGGTTCCAGATGAATGGCGCCTAGCGCAGTCTTCGCGCCGTCCGCGCATGATCATCCTGGTCTCAAAATACGATCACTGTCTCGTCGATCTTCTCTACCGTCACCAAAGCGGCGAACTCGCCTGCGACATCCCTCTGATCATTTCCAACCACCCCGACAACCAGTCCATTGCCGAGTTTTACAAGATTCCTTACAGTGTCATTTCCATCACCAAAGAAAATAAGCGACAAGCCGAAGAACAAATCCATTCGCTGATCGAACACCGCAAGGCTGATTTCCTGGTGCTCGCCCGTTACATGCAGATTCTTTCCAACGATTTCGTCAGCCGCTATCCGCAGCGCATCATCAACATCCATCATTCGTTTCTGCCGGCCTTCATTGGCGCGCGCCCGTACCACCAGGCCTTCGAGCGCGGCGTCAAGCTCATCGGCGCCACCAGCCACTACGTCACCGAAGTCCTCGACGACGGCCCCATCATCGAGCAGGATGTCGTGCGCGTCTCCCACCGCGATACCGTCGAAGACCTTATCCGCAAAGGCCGCGACCTCGAGAAAGTCGTGCTTTCCCGCGCCGTCCGCTGGCACGTCGAAAACCGCATTCTTCTTTACGGCAATAAGACGGTAGTTTTCTAAAACAGACTGCCCCCGCGCGGAAGTTCATGTCCCTCTGGCGATCCGCTGCAAGCCGCATAACAGTGTCGCTCCGGTAGTAACTTGCGACCCAGGTAACGATCGTCTCTACTTAAAAAGCAGCAAAGAATTCCCTTAAGTACCGGGGAGAATTCCGTTTGCGGAGCGTTTCTTGGCCGAGGATCTCAAATTTGAGTTAGCCATCCTGGCAACCGTCCAGGGGTTTTATCAGAAAGTGCTGCGAGATCTGCTCGGGGGCGAGGTTCCGTTGCCCGGCGGCCTCGACGAACTTGCGCTCCGTCACATCGACCGCGACTTGCCGGAAACTCTAACCCGCATGTATCGCTGGCTGCACGTACTCGACATGGCCATCACGCCCGCCATGCTGCGGCAGGCGCTCACTCCGGACACGGATTCGGAAGTAGCCGAGGCGCTTCTCCGTTATTTCGTGCGTCGTCGCGAACCCAGCGAGATCAATCGCGACAAAACGGACTTGATTTCTACCTTCCTGTATCGCCATCCTCGCGTGCATGGACAGTGGCAGCAGCAGGGATACGGCCTCGACGGATCATTGCCTCTTTCTCCATTTGAAATCGCGTTGATCGAGATCCTCGCGGATACCGACGTGCCCACTCTGCCGGAAGAGCATGTGCAACTGCTTCGCAACTTTGATCCGCTGCGCGAAGAAATTGCCCGCTATCGGGATTTCAACTCGCTGATCGACTCGGGGATTGTTTCCCGCGTCCGGGATCTAAAGCGCTGGCTCGATTCTTCGTTCTATCATCCCGGCGTGCTGGCCACCGTCGCCGCCCACAATGCCGCATTCGGCGCTCGGTTCGACGAACTCTTCGCCAAGGCTCTAGGTGAGATCAAACAATTTGCCCAAGCCCTGGACGAGATGGGCGGCAGCATTCTCAGCACTGTCGATGGAGTAGAAGTCACCGTCGAGCACGTGGCCGCGATTGAGCAAAAAGAAATGCTCCAGGCCGATTATGGAAGCGCGTTGGAAAAATTCCGCCGTGTCTCCAAACTGAAGAAAGAACTCGACCGTCGCCCGCCAATCCGCAAGTCGTTGCTGGCGCCCAGCGCAGGCCGCGGCATTCCCGCATCCAGCGGCGCGGCAGCGGCGGCGAAGACTGCACGCATTGCCGCTGCCAAGGCACCCGCTCAACCGCAAGCTTTTCAGGCGCCTGTCATCACGGCGCAACAGATTTCCGTGGAAGAAGGGAAACTGCGGCGCGTGGAGGAATCCATCCGCGTGTTCGTTCGCGTCGCCGATCCAAAATATCGCCAGATTGTGCCCATGCGTTTCTTCAATCTCACGCTCACGGCCGCGGAAGCCGAGGCGTACAACGCAGCATTTCTAGAAGAGAAGAGCCTTCGAGCCGACGTCGCCCGTTCCCTCATCCGATTGGTCTCTTGTATTGCTCGAATCAATACAGAACTCGAAGAGCTTAAACGGAGCCAGAGCATGTCCTCGGTTTGGAAGCTGCACGCCGATGCGCTTGTGGTCTTGCTCGAAATCTCCAGCACGACGGCCGAAGACGCGGAGGGAGTCGCTAAATCGAATACCGATACCGCGACGGCGGCCTCAGCCAAAGCCATCCAGGAAACTGTGCAGAAACTACGATCCCGCTCCGATGCTGCGGTGAAAGCGCTGGCCCATCCGGGCAGCTAGCAGAACTTCTCGGCTCGCCCATCTCCAGGACTGTTTCTAGTTATCTCCACGTGCAGGCATTTCTCCGTCATCATCTGTCGAGTCATTTGATAAGCCCGGCAAGAATGGGCCAAGGCCTTTCGGCGCCATGCTTGCACGAAAAAAGACGGGCGATCTCTCGCCCGTCCCGTCCAGCCCGCAACTCCACTAGTTGATGTCGAACTGCTCCTGATGCAGCGCCGGATCGCTCTTCACGATGATCGTCCGCTTCGTAAGTTCTTCCATCTCGTTTAGCAGACGGCCATTGTTGCCTTTCAGTTCTTTGGCTACATCCGGGTTCACGCGCAGCATGACATCCTCGTGCTCCAGATGTTTCGCGATCTTCCGCATCTCTACGTAAATCTCGTTCACGACCGTGGTGAGCGATTTCACGTATCCAGTGGACTGGCAATAAGGACACGGCGCGCCGATCGTGCGTTCCAGCGATTGCTTCACCCGTTTGCGGGTAATGGCTACCAGTCCGAAATCGTTGAACTGCAGAACCTTCGATGGCGCTCGATCGTGCCGGAGCTCTTCTTCCAGCGCCTGCATCACTCGCTGACGGTTGCGGCGCTCGTCCATATCGATGAAGTCGATGATGATGATGCCGCCCAGATCGCGCAGCCGAATCTGCCGCACGATTTCCTTGATCGCATCTACGTTGGTCTTGACGATCGTATCTTCCAGTCGCGAGGTCTTGCCCACGTACTTGCCGGTGTTGATGTCGATCGCCACCAGCGCCTCAGTCTGGTTGATCACAATGTATCCGCCGCTCTTCAGCCACACCTTCGATTTGAGCGCCTTGTTCATTTCCTCGGCCAAACCGAACTGTTCGAACAGCGGCGTTTCTTTGGTGTAGAGCTTCACTCGCTTCACCAACCCTGGCTGGAAGCGGTTGAAGAAACGAAGAATCCTTTCGTACTCAGGCTCAGTATCCACCCAGATCACGGAAAAGTCAGAAGTGACCTGGTCACGTAACACCCGCTCGACTACGTTCAAATCGTGATAGATCAATGCAGGCGGCTTCGACGCCTCGGCGCGCGTCTTGATGTCACTCCACAAGCCTTTCAGGAATCGGATATCCGCTCGAAGTTCCTCTTCACTCGCACTCTGTGCGGCCGTGCGAACGATAAATCCGCCGTGACCGTTTTCGCGCTCGCTCATCACGATGCGCTTCAGCCGCTGGCGCTCTTCGTCCGACGCAATCTTGCGCGAAACTCCGGTGTGATTCACCGTCGGCATATACACCAGAAACCGCCCTGGCAGCGCGATGTGGCTGGTGATGCGCGCGCCTTTCTTGCCGATCGGCTCCTTAGCAATCTGCACCAGAATTTCCTGGCCTTCTTTCAGCAGATCGCTGATCTTTGGTACGTCTTGTGCTTCGCGACGTTGAAAGCGACGTGCACCAGGCCTGCGTCCTCCACTCCGGCGGTCGTAGCCAGGGCGTGGTCGCGGCGCGCGCTGCGTGTAACCCGCCGTTGCCGCTGGCGCCCGCACCTCCGCTCGCGCATCCACTGAGCCGGTTCCTCGCGCTTCCGCGTCGAGCAGCGCTTCCGCCTTCGCCTGAGCTTCTTCAAGTTCCAATTCCTCTGTATCTTCCTCGGTCTCGGCATGGCCGTCGGCAGGAGCAGCTCCAGACTCTGCCATCGACGTCATGTGGATCTCATCCACCGTCTCGCGAACTTCGGAAAACTCCTGCGATACACTCTCCGCTCCTTGGCCCGCAGCCCGTGTCTCTTCCTCGAACTCGTCATAGCCCTCATCGGAAGTTTGCTCGTAGCGAACCGTGTCCGCCTCCTCCTCGTCGATCGTCTCCTCTTCCAGCGTCCCTTGCGAGGCGAAAGCCACAACCTGTGCCGTCGCCGCCGCAACCGCTTCATCGGAAACGTCAGAAACCTCGACGGCCCTCTTTTCGCTCAGGTTGAATCCTTCTTCTTTTTTCCGAGGGACTTCTTCCACCGCCTCGTCAGCCAGCGCCGCGCTTGCCGCAATTCCCAGATCTCGCCGGTGAAATTCGCGGTTCCAATCCACCGAGGTCTCAGCGGCTTCCAGCCGCTCGTCTACAGGCGGCTGCACGTCCTCGCGCTGCTCAGGTTCAACTTCTGCGGCCTCAACCTCGATAACGGCGGCCTCCGCCAAAGCAAAAATCGGTTCGTCTTCGGGGAATGTAGTGGCGATCGGGGCCGCGGCTTCAACCTGCGGTTTACGCAACCGGCTCAGCCTGATCTTGCCTGGTGCGCGACGGCTGCGACGCTGCCGGCTGTGCCAGTCCGCGGTACTTCGAGATCGATTCTCCCGGCAGAATAATCGGCTGATATCCGGCTGGAGGACCAAATTGTTGACTTCGGGTGGGTTCGTGGTGCCTTGGCACTGGTGCCGGCGGCGCACTTTCCACCACGGGAGCCGCTACTCTCGGCTCAGCAACGCGATCACGCCCGTCGCTGCGTCCATCCCGGCGTCCGCCTCGGCGTCGCCGGCGCCCACGGAAACTTCCTCGTTCCCGATCTTGCGAATCCCTGCCGCCCGAGGGTTCAGCGGAACTCGGCGAAACCATGGCCGGCTGGCCTTCTGTAGGCTCTTCGGAATCCGCATAGTCCGCGTTATTGCCGCCTTCGAACTTGGTCGCTTCCGGAGTTTCTACTTCAAATGTAGCGGTTCCGGCAGGCTCCGCGTCGCCGCGGTCTTGCGCATTCCGCATATCCTGAACACCGCGACCTGCTGGGACAACATCCGTAACATCCTCGTCGTGCTCTTCCAACTCCATAAAGTCGGAAACGTAGAGGAAGGCATCGCGTTCCAGGCCGATGTCGACGAAGGCCGATTGCATGCCTGGCAGGACACGGGTTACGCGGCCTTTGTAAATGGATCCGGCTAAGGTGTATTCATTTTCGCGCTCGAGGTAGATTTCCGCGAGCAGATCATCTTCCACCAGGCCCACTTTCGTCTCGTGAGGGGTGGAAGAAACAAACAACTCTTTATTCATGGACACTCCGGTCCCATCCTGGCCTATTTAAGAAAGTCGGCGGGCTTCACCGGGGCGAAGCGAGGAAGGAAGGGGGAGGATCCAGCGTCGCGAGAGTTGGCCCCGGATAAGGGACAGGTGGGGCCCGGGAGGTTGCTCCCTGACCACAACCCGCTGCATAAGCTTGGGTATCTTCTGCACTATTCGCTTTCGTCTGCCGGATTTGTGACCGCACTCTCAGACCGTCTCCGGTCGGGGGGCCGTTTCCCTGCCAGCAGCTTTTTTGCTTAATCCTGCCCGGCCTTCCCATGTTCGACTAGCCGGTGAAATGCCCCCTTTACGCGAGGGCGATCGATATTTTTGGGGCTGCGCCTATCGGCGCAGCAACTGCACTCTACCGTCTTCCCACTTCGAACTTCACAGTCCCTTAGCTGGCTCGCCCAGCTAATTCACAAATCGGCGCATACGAACATTCATTACCATCCCCAGCGCCAGGAACATGAATAGAACGGAAGACCCACCGTAACTCATCAGCGGCAGAGGTATTCCGGTGACCGGCATAAAGCCGACCACCATGCCGACGTTGACCAGGATATGGAAGCTAAGCACAGCCACCACACCCATCACTACGAACGTGCCAGCGCGGTCGGGCGCTGTTTGCGCGTTCTGCGTCAAACGCATCAGCACAATGAAGTATAACAGCAGAACCCCGAGAGCGCCCACGAATCCATGCTCCTCGGAAAATGCCGCGAAAATGAAGTCCGTTTGCGGAACTGGCAGGAAAGCGCCATGTGTTTGCGACCCTTTTCCGCCCCAAAGACCGCCCGATCCCACCGCAATCTTGGATTGCTCAACTTGGTACCCGGTCCCCTGGGGATCGTTTTCGGGATCGATGAAGCTGGTCAGGCGCTGTTTCTGGTAGGTCTTCAGAAGGTGCACGCGCGGAACGAAGAACACCGCCCCCACGCCTATTCCGCAGCCAGCAGAGCAACCGCCAGCCCTTGCTTCCACTGCATCCCGCCCAAGAACACTCCCATAATGGCGATCGGAATGTAGGTCAGCGCTGTCCCGAGATCGGGCTGAGCCAACACCATCAGCATCGGAATGGCGACGATCGCTCCAGCCTTCATAAAGTCAGGCCATGAAAGCTCGCGATGCCGCAAATCGGTAAAAAACTTCGCCATCGCAAGGATCAGAATCAACTTGACCCACTCCGAAGGCTGAAAGTGGTTTCCGCCGGGCATCTTGATCCACCGGCGCGCCCCCAGATACTTTTGCCCAAAAATCATCACGGCCATGAGGGACGCGACCGCCGCAATGTAGAACCAGTGGATCCGGTCGAGCAGCGCCTGGTAATTCACCAGGCTGATCAAAAACATCATCCCAACGCCCGCCAGCGACCCAATACATCTGCTTGATATGCGACCCGGCAAACTTTGTGTGCATGGTCGCGCTGCGAATCTCCATGACCCCAGACCGCAGATCATCAGCACAAACACCAGCAGCAGCCAGTCGAAATCGCGAAATGAAACGTAACGATGACATAAGTTCTGAGTACCCGGTTCGGAGTACCGAGCAACACCAGCTCTCGCTTAGAACCTCGTCTCGCGTCTTCATTGAACTTTCCCCGAACTCAGTACTAGGTGCCCGGCACAACGGTCCCGGCGCCGCTGTTGCTAAGACCGCAGGCTTCTTCGGCAGACTCCAGAGTCATATCGTCCGCCCTCCAACTTGTCGCCTTCGGGCGCGGTCCACAGAGCGCCCATATCGACTTTGCCGTCGCTCTTCGGCTTCTCGACCATCTTGTTGGGCAGCCGTTGCTGCTTGTCGACGTAGGCTTTGATTACCTGCGTGGCGATGCGCGCCGCCAGCCTTGCCGTGCTCACCGCCCTGGAAAAGCACGCACACGACGATATCCGGATTTCGCCGCGGAGTGAATCCAACGAACCATCCATTCTGCGCCAGCGTCTTCGCTGTTCTTGAACTTGGCGCGCGTGGCCAGCGAAACAATCTGCGCCGATCCGGTCTTGCCCGCGATATCGATCCCGGGGATATGCGCCGAAGGAGCGGTGCCTTCCGGCAGCAGACCCGCGACATCGCATCGGTGATAAAAGTCCAGCCGTTGGGATCGATCGGAACGGTTTTGGTTTCGGTCACGTGACTGGTCTCGACGTAGCCAGCTGAGGAAGCTCCTGCGGATCGACCACGTGCGGGCACCACCATGCGGCCACCCATCGAGATTGCGGAAATCGCGCGCAGCAACTGCACCGGCGTGATCGCCACCGCCCCTTGCCCGATGCCGACTGAGATTGTTTCTCCGGCAAACCACTTCTGCTTGAAGTTCTTGATCTTCCACTCTTCCGAGGGCATCACGCCGCTCACTTCGTTGGGCAGATCGATGCCGGTTTTCTGCCCCAAACCCAAGGCAGTGGCCTATTTGGCGATGCGGTCGATGCCGAGCTTTTCCGCCAGCGTATAAAAGAACACGTCGCAAGACTGGTAGATGGCTTTTTCCAGATTGACCGGGCCGTGCCCGCCTTTCACCCAGCAGCCGAATCTGCGCCCGAAAAACTCCGCGCCACCGGTGCAGTTCACGTGCAATTCCTGCGCGATGTTTTCCTGCCATCCCGCAACCGACATAATGATCTTGAAAGTCGAGCCCGGCGCCAGCTGCGCCTGAATCGCTTTGTTCAGCAGCGGCTTGTCGGGATCGGTGACTAGCTTGTTCCATTCGTCGCGCGAGACGCGCACGGCAAAATCGTTAGGATCGAACGTCGGCCGGCTCACCATGGCGAGGATTTCGCCGGTCTGCGGGTCCATGGCGACCACCGCGCCGTTCTTTCCTTCCAGCGCTTCTTCGGCCGCGATCTGCAGGTCGATGTCGATCGTTAGTTTGAGCTGCTTTCCAGGGATCGCATCGGTTTCCCCCAGCAGCCCCACTTCGCGGCCTTTGCTGTTTACCAGTTCGCTGCCGCGCCCCGTTCTTTCCCATCAGCGCATTGTTGTATTGCCGCTCAACGCCGGAAACGCCCACCACATCACCGGGGTTATAGAGCTCGAATTGCGGCTGGTTGAGCATGTCCTCAGTAACTTCGCCGACATAGCCGATGAGGTGCGCCATGAATCCGTTTCGCGGATAAAGCCGCCGGTCCGCCCGGATGGTGTCCAGTTCCGGCAATTCGTTGCGATGCGCCTCGATAAAGGCCTGCTCGTCCTGCGTGATGTCTTCTTTCAGAAAGATGGGTTGATACTGCGGCATCGCCGCAAAGTGCTTGATACGCGCGCGTACTTCGTTCGCATCCAGATGCAAACCCTGCGCAATCAGATCGGCGTCCGCACTCAGGTCGCGCGAAGAATCGCGCAGCAGCAAGGCCGAGAAGGATGGATAGTTGTCCACGATAATGCGCCCTTCGCGGTCGAGTATTTTCCCGCGAGGCGCAAGGATGGGCACGTTGCGGATGCGATTCTTCTCCGCAAGCGTTGCGTACAGATTCGTCTGCATTACCTGCAGCCGCCATAATCCATAAGCCAGCACCAGAAAAATACCCAGGATCAGGTACTGCGCCGCCGTCAGGCGAATGGCCGATACTTTTTCGTCACGACCGAACATAAAATCAGTTGCCAGCGGTTAGTTGCCAGCGGTCAGGTGGATCGCCGACGACTACGTTTCTTGTGGGCTAAATTGTGAGCTTGAAAATATTGTAATCCTCGAGGCCGTCCGCAATTGGAGCGCACAGGTAACGGAAGTCATAACGGCGGTTTACTGACAACTGGCCACCGAAAACTGCCTCTATGTTCTCTGCTTGAACTTATCCAGGAAAAAATACAGGCCAACCCCCAGCACCGCGTTCGCCAGCCCTGCCAGTATCCCGCGGCTCCAGCTCCAGTTCAGCGTCATGTTAACCATGCCGCGCGCCACCGTGAAGTAAACCGCCGCGTGCACCAGATAAAATCCCAGGGTAACCAGCAGCCGCGCGCCGACATTTTCCACGTCCAATTTCGCCCCTAGCGATGAAGCGAAATATCCCACCACCGTTTTGGCGATGCCGTAAATCCCGATCGGATAAGGTCCCAGCATGTCCTGCGCCAACCCGATCGCCGCGCCGGTCAGCAAACCGGAAATCGGATTGCGCCGCGCCATGGCAAAGAAGATCGTTACCAGCAACGGCAGGTCAAAAATAGAAAAAATCCGCCGCGGCAGAAACGCCTGCAAAAATAGCGCGGCCAGCGGGACGCCCACGGTCACAGGAATACTGAACCGGTATACCTCAATCTGCTCCCCGGATGTGTAAGTAATGGGCACGCTAGTGGGGGACATCTTCGGTGGCTGGAGGTTGCACCGGCGGATCACTCGGCGAAGGTACTGGCTTCGGACGCGCCGGCGCGGGCTGCGTGGGAGCCTTGACCACATCCGAACCAGTTCCGTGCGCGGAATTGTTCTTTACGGCAGAACCGTATTCCCCACCGATGTCGTATTCGCGGACCTCCCGGTGGCCGGGGTAGTTTTTTTCGGAGCTGTATCAGAAGGTGCCTGCTGCCCGGCACTGGACACACTGTGCCCACCAGCAGTGCTTGCAGTTGCGCCTGTAGCGGATGTGCCACTCGAACCTTTCGCCGGCGAGATTATCGTCCCTGAATGCAACGTCGTCTCGGGCTTGGGAGCAGCCTCAGGCTGCGTCTGCGCACTCACTCCAGCGCCGGTCCCTGCAGCGGGAATACCGCCGTTTCCTGTCGCCGCCGCTTTCGCATCCGCTGGAGGTTTATCCGGCACCGATGGCAACCGCTGCGCCAGAATATCCGCAGCCCTAACTCGCGCCCCGCTATCGACCACCGCACTCTGTTCCTGCTTTTCCGTCACCACCAGCACTTCTTCCAGCCGGCTGAGGTCGGCCGCGGGCTTCACGTCAATCTTCAGAAACATTTCCTGCCCCGGACTCACCTTGCTGACTGTGCCCACGGGTAGCCCTTTGGGGAATATTTGGTCGCCTCCGCTGCTGAGTACCGTATCTCCCGGAGCGACTTGTTCGTCGCTCATGACCCGTTCGCAGTATTACCGCTCCGTCCGCGGTTCCCTTCAATACGCCCTGCAGCCGCGATTTCTCCAGCATCGCTCCCACGCCGCTTGTCTGATCGTTGATCATCAGCACCAGCGACGTCGAGGGATACACACGCAAGACCTTCCCCACGATGCCATGGGCCGTGATCACCGCCTGGTCGGTCGCCACGCCGTCATTCGATCCCTTATCGATGTAAATGGATCGCGAAAATCGCTTCCGCTAGATCCAATCACCTGGGCCGGTACCGTCTTTGCAATCACCTGCTCTCTAAAACCAACCAACTGTTGCAGCCGGTGAGCCTGTTCCGCATCCTCGCTTAGCCTCACCTGCTCCAGTCGCATCTGCTCGATCTGCTGCTTGAGCTGGCGGTTTTCCGCCCGTACCCCGCGCAGGAAGATATAGTTGTGCCAGACGTTTGAGCTGCCGTTCTGCGCCCAGACCAGAATGCGCTCGAAGGGAGTGATCGTATCTACCGCCCATATGCGGATCAGCCGTGTGTTCTCGGCTTCGCCGGTGCGCTTGACTTGAACCGCCAGTCCCAGCACCTGCAGAAATAACACTCCTACCAGAATGGTTAGATTGCGGTAACGGCCGAGTACAGATTCCATAAAAACAGTTGATAGTACCGAGTACCAGAGTACCCAGCAAGAGCGACGCAGATTTTGTATTTTCTCGGTACTCGGTACTGGGTACCAGGTACTTTTTCTATTCAATTGAAATTTTTCTCAACAGCTTGAAGTCGCGGAGCATCTTGCCCGTACCCAGCACCACGCTGCACAGCGGATCGTCGGCGATCGAAACCGGCAGCCCGGTTTCTTCCCGAATACGCTTGTCCAAATTCTTCAACAACGCTCCGCCGCCCGTCAGCACAATCCCGCGGTCGCTGATGTCGGCGGAAAGTTCCGGCGGCGTTCGTTCCAGCGCGACGCGAATCGCATTCATGATGGTCGAGACGCATTCGCTCAGCGCCTCACGAATTTCGCCGTCGTCCACCGTGATGGTTTTTGGCACGCCTTCAATCAGGTTACGGCCCTTAATCTCCATGGTCATCGGCTTGTCCAGTTGGTGGGCCGACCCAATCTCCATCTTAATTTGTTCGCCGGTACGTTCGCCGATCAGGAGATTATATTTCCGCTTCAGATAATTCATGATGGCTTCGTCCATCTGGTTGCCTGCCATCCGTACCGACCGTGAGTAAACGATGCCGCTCAGCGAAATCACCGCGATATCCGTTGTGCCGCCGCCGATATCGACCACCATGTTGCCGCTGGGTTCGGTAATGGGAAGTCCTGCACCAATTGCCGCCACCATGGCCTGCTCCACCAGATGCACTTCGCTCGCCTTGGCGCGATACGCCGAGTCCATGACCGCACGCTTTTCCACCTGCGTGATCTCCGAAGGAACTCCGATCACGATCCGAGGATGCACCAGCATCTTTCGGTTGTGAGCCTTCTGAATGAAGTAGTTCAACATCTTCTCGGTGACCTTGAAGTCGGCGATCACGCCGTCCTTCATGGGCTTGATGGCGACAATGTTGCCGGGAGTTCGTCCCAGCATCTCCTTCGCCTCTTTGCCCACGGCCTCGACTTCGCCGGTGTTCTTGTTGATGGCGACAATCGAGGGCTCGTTTACGACAATGCCCTTGCCGCGCGCATATACCAAGGTATTGGCCGTCCCCAGATCGATCGCCAGATCGCTCGAGAACAGGCTGAACAAAGACCTGAGGTTGTGGGAACGTGATGAATGAAAGCCGTTGCTTGACATGACGAAGTCTCTCTCGCTTTTTGCTATTCGACCGCTTTATATTCCGGAAAAATCCGGCCTGCACGAAACTGGTCCCACCTGCCTACTGAATAATGATTTTCTTCTGCAGCGTATTCACTCCGCCCTGCGCTGTCTGCGCCGTCACAGAAATTACGGCCTCTCCGGTCTGCAGCGGCGGTGTGAAGTAATGGAAAGTACCATCCGTAGAGATCATCGGCACCTCCCGCCCGTTTACCATCACGCGGGCGCCGATCTGGGTCTTGCCGGTTACTTCGATTACATGTCCGTGCTGAATGAAAGGATCGAGTTCCAGGTCGATGGCTTCGTTCTGCTTGCCTTTGGGAATGATGGTGAAGCGATTCTTTTCGCTCTCCATCGACTCTTTTCCTGAGGCCTCGTAGGACTGCACCACCCAGTAGTACGCACCTTCTCCGAGGCTGGTCACGGTGACGTCGGCTGTGTTCACTCTCTTGTCCACCAGTGTAGAAGAAAAATAAGGATTCCTCGATATACGCAAACCGGTATCCCGTCGCATTCGCCATCGCGGTCCAGGAAAATTCCACATCCTTGGTCGCTTCACCCGAGGTGAAGATTGGCGCCATATTCGCCGGAGAAATTGGGGTTGGCGGCCCGGTGCCCTTCGCCTTTTCCATGTGCGGTGCGGCTGCCTGGAAACTCACTTTCTCCCAGTTCGCCAACTGCACCGTTTCCCCGTTTCGCGTCACTTCGCCAGCGCCCTTCTTCATCAAAATCTCGTGCTGGTCCGTTTTCGGATCGTTGTGTACCTGCGCCGTCGATTCCGGTGATAGCGATGCAGTGGCTCCGTCCACAATCACCTGCGACTTCGATCCCTGCGAGTACGTCGCCGTCGAGAGATCTACGGTTCCTGTGCTCACCGCGACCGCAACATTTGTCTGTTGCTGATCGTTCGCCGAATTTTCTTCGATCACGATCAGGGAATCCTGCTTCACGGTGTAGCTGGTGCCGTCGTTGAACACCACCTTCGCCATGCCTTCCGAGCCGGTCTGCACCACGTCGCCTTTATCCAACGGAACGTTGTAGTCCGCCGGCAGCCAACTGCTGCTGCTTCCCTTCTTCACTCGCACCGTTCCATCGAGCGCGGTAAAGTGCGCCTGCTGGGCCGTGGTAACCCCGCTGCCCGCAGGTGGCGCCATGCCAGCTACCTTCTGCAGCACGCGGTTGGCGGCTCCACTAGCCGCCTTGATACCGCTCGCCGAAAATTCGGGGAACGCCAGCCGCATCCCCAGCGCGCATAACCCAACCCCCGCCAGTACCATCAGCGCTACGCTGCGATACGTGACCGTGGTCCACGCGATGTGGATGGCCGGTTTGCGAGTCGACGAAGACACGTTGACGAAGAACCTTCTTCAAGCCTTCTGAATATGCGGTAATTTCAACGTTACCACAAGCCTATTAGCGCTCAGAATAGGTAATCAATGGGGAACGTTACCTTCGTGCAGCACATGTGGGTAGAGAAAGAGATAGGCGACAGTAAAAGAGAAAGAACAGCAACGTAGAGATTAAGAAATATGGGGACTGCTCGATAAGGCCGTTTTGGATCTCCAGGCCGATTCACTAAAACAATTCTCCACACGGTCAACCGAAGCGCAACTCAAATGGTTTTACCTCTCCAGTAGCCTGCTCTCGGGCCACCCTATGGCCATGACATCTCTGCCACCGTCATTTATTCTTCTTGCCCATGCTCAGCGAGCAGGAACATCACGAAGAGCCCACCCGCCACAGCCAACTTATCCCAGCTTCCGTCCTCGCCCTCATCTGGCTCATCGCCCTAGCCAAACTTCTCTTCCACATCTACTACAACAACCGCTACGGCTACTTTCGGGATGAATTCGACTACATGTCCTGCGGCGATCACCTTGCCTGGGGATACGTCGACCAACCTCCGCTTATTCCGTTTCTCATTCACATCTGCCGCGCCGTCCTCGGCGATTCCCTTCGCGCCATTCGCTTCATCCCCGCTGTCGCCTCTTCTTTACTGGTAGTCCAAACCGCCGTTCTCGCCCGCGAGTTTGGAGGACGCCGCTTCGCCCTTCTCCTCAGCGCCATCACCATCCTCATCGCGCCGCAATATCTCTCGAACGGCAGCCTGCTCGGCACCAACTGCCTCGAACCCAATCTCTGGATGGGCTGCGCCTACTTCGCCATTCTCGCCATTAAGCACAATCAACCGAAATATTGGCTTTGGTTCGGCGTGATCGCCGGCATCGGCCTGCAGGAAAAATATTCCATCGCGCTTTTCGGTTTCGGCATAGTCGTCGGACTTCTTCTCACCGCCCAACGCCGCGTCTTCCTCAGCCCCTGGATCTGGATCGGCGGCGCTGCCGCCTTCCTTGTATTTCTTCCCAACCTTCTCTGGAACATTCACTATCACTGGCCCTTCGTCCAACTGATGCACAACATCCGAGCCGACGGCCGTGACGTCGTCCTTCCCTTGCCGCAATACTTCCTTCAACAAACCCTGCTCGTTCATCCCTTCACCGCGCCGATCTGGCTCACCGGTTTATTCGCGCTGCTCTTTTCTGCGCGCCTGAAGCCCTACCGCTCGCTCGGCTGGTCCTACCTGGTTTGCTTCTCCGTTTTTTTCATCCTTCACGGGAAAAACTACTATCTCTCTCCCATCTACCCCATGCTGCTCGCCGCCGGAGCAGTCATCATTGAATCGGCGATCGACGGAAAGCGAATCGCAAAAGAAGGTGACGGCTCAGGGTCGCACTCGCGCCTTGGGTGGCTAAAGCCCGTCATCGCCGTAATCCTCCTTGCCACTGGAGCCCATCTAGCCCCCGTCTCCGTGCCCATTCTTTCTCCGGATCACTTCCTCGCCTATGCCAAACATCTTCCAATGAAGTTGCCTGTCATGGAACATAGCCACGCCCGCGCTGCCCTGCCACAGTGGTATGCCGATCAATTCGGCTGGGAAGAAATCGTCGCCGAGACCGCGGTTGCGTGGAATCGTCTTTCTCCCGATGAGCGAAAAGATGAAGCCTGCGGCATCTTCGCGCAGGATTACGGCCAGGCCGGAGCCATCGACTTTCTAGGCCGCAAGAACGGCCTGCCCCGCTCGCTCAGCGGACATCAAACCTGGTTTCTGTGGGGACCCCGCGGGTACTCCGGCAACTGCATGATCGTCCTCGACGACAGCCGTAAACGCCTCGAAGAACTTTGGAACAGCGTGGAGTACGTTGGCGATTCAGCCGACAATCCCTACGCCCTCGAAAAAGAAATTCCCGTATGGATCTGTCGGAACCCAAAATTCGGCACACTGGCCCAACTCTGGCCCTCACTAAAACGCTGGCGCTGAAGGCACAAGCGGACACGCTTGACCATTACTTGACTTATTAGCGCTCTCCCTCCCAACGACTTAATTGTTTAATTGTTATTGTTATTGTTATTGTTATTAAGTTTTTCAGAATCTACCGAAGCGGTTGCTTGACATCCACCTACGCCGTCATCAACAATTCGTTTGCGACATTCATCCGTCCTAACCGGTTCCATCCGATAAGCTCCTCGACGAGGTTATTCATGTTGCTCGCAGCGCGCCTGACTATATTCCTATGCCTCCCTTTCCTTCTCGCCGCTATCTTGTCGGCGCAAAACGTTAGCGTCTCCCAGCCCACCATGTGGGCCTCTAAGCCGGACGTTGCCTCGTTCGAGAAAATCGAGAACGATCGCCTCGCCGCCGGCCAGCGCGCCATTGAGACTTTGCTCGCCGTTAAAGGCCCGCGAACCATCGACAACACGCTGGTCCCCTTCGACGAGGCCGTTCATCAAAACAATTCTGCCGGATATTTCGCCGGCCTAATGGAACAGGTCCACCCGGATTCCACTTTTCGCGATCACGCCACTGCCATGCTCACCAAAGCCAGTGCCGCGCAAACCGCGATCGCTCTTAATCACGACGTCTATAACGCCCTCGCCGCTCTTGATCTTTCCCAGGCCGACGCCGCCACCAAACACTACGTCGAGCGCCAGCTTCTCGAATTTCGCCTCGCCGGCGTTGATAAAGATGACGCCACCCGCGCCCGCCTCAAAAAACTAAACGACCAGGCCACCGAACAGCAGTCCATGTTCGATCGAAATATTTCTGATGGGAAGAAAACCTTCATCGCCGAACCCGGGGAACTCGACGGCTTGCCGCAGGATTACATCGATCGTCATAAACCCGGTGCGGACGGCAAGATCACCCTCACCACCGATTATCCCGACGTCTATCCCATCATGAGCTTTGCCAAGAGCGACGCCCTTCGCCGCCGCGCCGCCCTCGCTTTGAACACTCGGGCTTATCCTAAAAATCAGGAAGTCCTTACTGGCCTGATGAAGACGCGCTACGAGATCGCCACTCTTCTCGGTTTTCCCTCGTGGGCCGATTACAACGCTGCCGATAAGATGATGGCCAAAGGCCACAACATCGCCGACTTCATTCAGCAAGTAAACGACGCCTCCCGCGAATTGTCTAAACGCGAGTTCGATATGCTCCTTGCCGAAAAGCAGAAGACCGATCCCGGCGCCAAAGAAATCTGGGATTACGAACGCAACTACTACTCAGAACAAGTCCGCCGCACCAAATACAATTTTGATTCCCAATCCGTCCGCCCCTACTTCCCCTTCATGGAAGTCAAGCAGGGCATCCTTGATACCGCCGCTTCGCTCTTCCGCGTCACCTTCCAGCAGGAACCGAACGTTCCCTCCTGGGATCCCGCAGTTGAAACGTGGCTCGTCCTTGATGGCGGCAAACCCATTGGGCGCTTCTATCTTGATATGCATCCGCGCCCCGGCAAATACAGCCATGCCGAAATGGCTCCCGTGCTCGACGGCATTCGCGGCAAGCAACTGCCCGAGGCTATTCTCGTCTGCAACTTCCCCGCGCCCACGGACACAGATCCCGGTCTCATGGAATACGGCGACGTCAAAACCTTCTTTCACGAGTTCGGGCACCTCATGCACCACATCCTCGGAGGCCAGCAGCAATGGGCCGGCATCAGCGGGATCTCCATGGAATCCGATTTCGTCGAAGCTCCTTCGCAAATGCTCGAGGAGTGGATCGCCAGCCCGCAGGTGCTCGCCAAGTTCGCCCGCCATTACAAAACTGGCGAACCCATCCCCGCTGAACTCGTCGCGCGCATGAACCGCGCTTCCGCCTTCGGCCGTGGCGGATGGGTCGGCACGCAGAACAGTTACAGCGCCATTTCCTATGACATCTACAAGACGAAGCCCGAAGATGTGAATCTCGATGCCGTCACCATTGGCGACGCCCGCCGCTATACCCTTTTCACTCCTCTACCAGAGACTCATCAGTGGGCTTCCTTCGGCCACCTTGGAGGTTACTCCTCGGCTTATTACACCTATCTCTGGGATAAGGTGATCGCCGAGGATTTCTTCCTGCAATTTGACCATCAGAATCTTCTCGCTGGCGACGCTCCGATGAAGTATCGCCGCGTAGTGCTCGAACCGGGCGGATCGATGTCCGCCAATGACCTGGTGAAGAATTTTCTCGGACGCCCACAAAATATCACCGCTCTCCAGCACTGGATGGCGGAAGAGTTCGATACAACGGCAGGAACTCAGAAGTCAGCCGGACAATAAATATGAATAAAGAAGGAGCACTACGCTGTGCTCCTTCTTGTATTCTGGTTCTATGATTTCGAATTTGGAGCTGTAAGTGCGCCAGCGGAAGAACCGCGCTTCGCACAATTTGCAGGATCCCGATCCCGAACGTCACTGATGTAATTCGGATCGCCCCTTCCCGGCCGATCTTTCGCCGGAACCCGTTCCCATATCGCCGACACACTTCCCATTGCCGGATCACCATCCACTATCAAATCCCCACTCGAATCGCGCTGGAGCCGAAACTCATGCAACTGCTTTGGCCGGACAAATCCTTCGTCCCCCGCCCAACCGTTGAATCCCCGGATTGTGTCATCCTCTAATTGGCGCGCGTCAAACTCCGGGACTGTCACCCGAACCAAAGCAGCTGCGGAACCAGACTTGGAGCCTTTCTGAAGGCTATCGTTGTAGCGCTTCACCAACGCGAGAAACATCGCCGACTTCGCCACCCTCGCCGGATAAGCCTGCGCCTCCCGTTTTTTCTGGGTATAGAGAGCCACTCCCGCTTTCACATTCTCTCGCCAGTCCCAAACCTGATCATCCGTTGCCGGAGGGTTCGTGATCTGGCAAATCCCGACACCCAGTAGCCCATCCGCACTGAATTTCGGATACCACGCATCCCCTTCCCCATCCGCCCGCACAAACTGCTGCATGGAGCTCTCTGCACACGCAATCCTCCGATGCGTATCGTCGGGCAACGCCCCGCAGACCTCTTCTTTACTCGGATTCGTTCCCTGAACTCTCCACCCTTCCACCACGCCCCTCGTCGTGATGCCCCCCACGTTCGCCGTCACCGAGATGGTCAACGTGCCTCCGCGAAACTGGTCGAACTCCACCGCGATCATTCCTCCAACAACTTTCCCCTGCGCCGTAGTTGTTGCAGTGGTGCGCGTGTCGCCAACTTTGTAGGAAACACCACTACCTTTCCAATCTGCTTTCGCGATGCCATGCAAGCAATGCCTCGAATCGAAACTCAGCGCAGCGACCCATTCAAACTGCGTTCTCGGCGTGGGGTCCGGGCCCGTGACTCCAACAACGCTCACTTTTAACTCGATCACGGGCATCCTGGGCTCGGCGCTGATCGAGAACAATGGTTTTCCGTCCGCGGCCTTCTCTACTTCAGTTGCGGGATCAATTCGGATCGACGGGACAACATGCGACGGCTGGACCTGAACGGGAGCGCTCTTGATTGGCGCGATATCGATCGGAGCGACAGTAGTCGGTGCGACAGGATCGGTTAGCGGCTGGCTGGAGGACATCCGGCAAGCCTATGGAGCAAAGCTGCAAAAGTCTGTGACAGTTGACCCGGTCCCGTCGCTGCAAAACGACCCACCCTCTCAATCGCGTTCCACGTTTCCGGGAGCAGCTTTTCTAGTATGTGAACCTTTGGATATCCGTCACCCCTGCATCCGGACCATCCACGTACCCGCTGCGGTTATTCGGATTCAACGCAATGTGCGTGAACACCACGTTTGAAGCGTTCGAGAAATTAAACCCATTCAGCGACTCGACCAGCTTTCCGCTCGTGTTATAGACCTGAATGCTGCTTCCCGTCGCCTGTGCTTGATACCGACTGCGCCACGAAGAACAGTTTGTGCACCGGATCAAACTCCACATCCGATCCACTCTGCAACTGGCCATTCGCTTTCGGCAATACCACGGAGAATCCTGATTGTGTTTTCAGATCGTAGAACTCTACCCGGAAATCCAACTCCGTTGTCGTGCAAGCAATTCCATCTTCTGAATCCACCGCCAGCCCGTTAATGGAACCCTGTCGGTATGGCGGTGGTCCCGGGAGTCCGGTAAATTGATCCACCGCCCCGGTTGTCAAATCGACCAGCGCAATCTGCGGCGGCGGACCGCCTACTGCCGGGTTCGATGACGCTACGACTGCCTGGTTCGTCACGCTGTCGTAAGCCACCTGCGGAGAATTGCTGGACGTGAATGTAGGGTCCGTCAGGTCAACCGCAGTCTCGAACGTGTTCGCTCCTACGTTCGAACCAAATACGAACGTATCAAAATTATTGCCACCGTTCTCGAAATAAAGAACCGCCGTCGTCGCTATCCCCTGGTTTCGACTGACTCCGAGAATAATGTCTTGCGCCGTCAATGGCGGCGTCCACATAGCTGTGAACTTATTCGACGAAACCGGACTCAGCGCTTCGTAAATGCGCTTGGTCACGAAAATCCCGGTCACGTGTTCGCGCTCCACAAGTCCCACGCTATTGCCAACAATTCCCAGTGTCAGGAAGTCATCCTTGGTTTGTGTCTTCGCTTCCACTTTCAATATCTTTCCGCTCGCCTGATCGAACGTTTCTACCGCCGCCAGTACATTCCCGCCGCTGATATCCTGCGCCTCGCTCAGCACGCCTTCGGTTCCATTCTGGTCGATATCGAATCCGAAAATCTGTCCCCCAAACATGCTGTGGACAATCGTCGACCCTGCTCCCACCGGCTTCTCGGTGCCCACGCCCGACACCTGAGCCGCACTTTTAATCGGCGCCAGCCCGGCGATGCATATCAGTGCAACTGCCACCACTCGCAGCAGACAAATATTCCCGGATCTCATGTTGCTCGCTCCTGGTGTACACGCCGCTTCAACGTCCGCTTGCGTCACCCGACCAAGAGCCTACAATCCCGCTCTGGCCCGAATGTCAGAACTTTGTAAAATGTGCGACACCAACAAGGAGCAATCTGCCGAGGAGAAATGTTTGATAGAGCCGTTCTACCCCATCCTGAGAATATTGGAAGGGCTTTACCAGGGAATCCAAGTTGGGGTAAACAGAAAAAGTGAAGACAGGCTTTAGGAGAAATGAATCGGGTTTCCCCGCTCCGGCACTGGGGATTGCTAAAGATTTAGTAGCGCTCTCGAATCAACTCACCGATCGAGGCGTAGGCTTTCGTCAAAGTCGCTTCATCCGGCAAGAACACAATCCGGAAATGCTCCGTTCCGGCCTTCTGACCGAAGCCCGAACCATGCACTACCATCACATGCTTCTGGCGAATCAGTTCCTTGACGAAAACTTCATCGCTCTCCGGAATGTCGATGCGCGGAAACGCATAGAATGCGCCTCGGGGCGCAACGCAACTCACTCGCGGCGTCGTCTCGCACCACTTCTGAGTGAGGTCGCGCCTCGAACGCAACTTCTTCCGCACTTCCACCAGATGATCCTGCGGTCCCTCCAGCGCCGCCTTGATCGCATATTGCTCGGGATGGTTCGCGCACAACCGCGCCCGCAGCAATCGATGAACGCCTTCGGTATAGCCCTTCACCGCCGCCGCGTCGCCAGAGACGATGCCCCATCCGATCCGCCATCCCGGCACAAGATAATTCTTCGACATCCCGCCGAAAGTGATGCATGGCACGTCCGGTGCAACCGCGGCGAACGCGATGTGCGGCGTGTCTTCGAGTATAAGTTTGTCGTAGATTTCGTCCGAGAAGACAACCAGATTATGCCGCCGCGCGATCTCGGCCACTTGTTCCAGCATCGATCGCGAACACAGTGAACCAGTAGGATTATTCGGATTGATCAGCACAATCGCGCGCGTCCGAGGCGTCAGCTTGCGTTCAATGTCCGACATGTCCGGCTGCCATGCGTCATCTTCGTTCAAGTCGTATGGGTTCAGAGCGATCCCTAGTTTGCACAAAACCGCCGAATAAAGCGGGTAGTCCGGCTTTGGCGTCAGTATGTCTTCTCCTGGATTCACCAGCGCAGAGATGCACAGATCCACCGTTTCGCTCACGCCGGAAGTCACGAAGATATCTCGCACCGTCGTGATCCCCTTCCGCCCCGCCTCGCCGCGGATCGCCTCAATAGCCTCCGGAATTCCTGGCGATGGCGCATACCCATTCTTTCCATCGCGCATCGCCTTATAAACGGCTTCGATAATATGGGGCGGAGTCTGGAAGTCGAAGTTCAGCGGATCGCCCACGTTCAGCGGCAGAACTTTGTGTCCCTGCTGGATTACTTCATCCGCTACACAAGCCAGATCGCGAATCGCGTAGCGAACGTTATCCAGGCGCTTGGCAGCAGCAATTTCGTGGGTGGTTGTAGCTTGAGTCATGAAAGCCTCATTGCAGGCAGGTGCGCAAGCCGCAGCCCCTGAATTGAGAGTGCAGAGAGAATTCTAACCGCTTAGGCGCAGGACGCGCAGAGATAAAAGAAGTGGACTGTTTTAGTGCGGGCTGAAACTGATAGAAATGTTCTCGACCGTTTGGGCCGGCGCTGGAACGAACTTCCACTTCATCACCGCGTTCGAAGCGCTTTCGGCCAGGATGGGATTGCCGCCAATTACGTCTACACCGCTGACTTTCCCGTCGGCATTGACGGTAACCTTAAGTCGTACGAGACCCCCAACCTGTGCGTGCTTTAACAATTCTGAATACTCAGGCGTTACCGACACCAATACTCTGCGGTCAGATTTTGCAGTCTTCTGGGCTAACAATGCGGGCGAAAATCCGCCAGCAAAACACAGCGCAAGAGTCGCTGAGGCAATACCTTTCTTAACAACTGCCGTGGTGCGAGAAACAAGCTGGTTGCGCAAGACGTTCCTTACGAAATCCGCGGACGGATTGAACCCCAAGAAACACCACGCTAGGTCACAAGCGGCACCCTCGCAAGATTACCAACGTACCTTAACCCGCCGTTGAGTTTGCCCCCTACTCCCCGCGGTCGATTTGCGCTTTCTGCAGCGTGTCAGAATAATCAACGTAAACCGACTTCCATTCTGTATAGAAATCGATCGCGCCAATCCCGCCTTCGCGGTGGCCATTGCCGGTTGCTTTCGTTCCTCCAAAAGGCAAGTGCACTTCTGCGCCAATGGTTGGCGCATTGATGTAGGTGATGCCTGTATCAAGATCGCGAATAGCACCGAACGCCTTGTTCACATCTTTCGTGTAGAGCGCTGACGAAAGCCCGTACTCGATACCGTTGGCAATTTCGATCGCATCTTCTATGTCGTCGCAGGGAATGATCGATACGACCGGTCCAAAGATTTCTTCCTGCGCGATGCGCATCTTCGGATCGACATCAGTAAATACAGTTGGCTCCATGAACCAGCCATATTGATACGCACCCTTGTCCAGCCGATTGCCGCCGCACATTAGCTTCGCGCCTTCATTCTTTCCGATATCAACGTAGCTGAGATCCGTCTGCAACTGCTTCTCGTTCACTGCCGGCCCCATCTCCACCGTTTCATCCAGGCCGTTGCCAACTTTCAATTTCCTGGCGCGCTCAACATAGCGCTCGACGAATTCGCCATACACATCCTTCTGCACAATGATGCGGCTGGTTGCAGTGCAGCGCTGGCCGGTCGTGCCGAATCCGCCCCACAAGCCGCCTTCGATAGCGAGATCGAGATTCGCGTCGTCCAGCACAATCATCGGGTTCTTTCCGCCGAGTTCGAGCGAGCAATGTTTAAAGCTCTTCGCCGCGATGCCACCGATGATGCGGCCCACGGCCGAAGACCCCGTCAGAGAAACAGCACGCACGTCAGCATGCTCAGCCAGGGGCGTCCCCACTTCAGCTCCGAATCCGGCGACGATATTAATTACGCCCTTCGGCAAGCCGGCATCCGTAAGTGCGCGAACCAGATTGAACGTAGAAAGCGGAGTATCCTGCGCCGGCTTGATGACACAGGTGTTGCCGCAGACAATCGCAGGCAACAACTTCCAAGACGAGATTGCCATTGGAAAATTCCACGGGGTGATCATTCCGCATACGCCAATGGGCTGGCGCACCGCCATGGCAAACTTGTTCGGCAGTTCGGACGGGACCGTCGGGCCAAACATCCGGCGCCCTTCTCCGGCGTTGTAGTAGGCGGCGTCAATCGCTTCCTGCACGTCGCCGCGAGTTTCCTTGAGGACCTTTCCCATTTCGCGGGTCATCTCGCGCGCGTACTCTTCTTTGCGCCCGATGAGAATTTCCGCCGCACGAAACACAATCTCTGCGCGGCGCGGCGCGGGCACCAGGCGCCATTTCGCAAATGCCCGCTTCGCGGCGTCCACGGCAGCGTCAACGTCAGCCTTGGCTGATTTCTGAAAGATACCAACCACATCGCGAGAGTCTGCGGGATTGCGGTCTTCAAAGGTCTCTCCGGTCGAGGATTCCACCCACTCGCCATCGATGAAATTCTTCAGGACTTTGGTCGGATTGTGGCTGAGTGTGGCCGGGGACGTCAGAGTATCAGTTGCCATAATTGCTCCTTATAAATGCCTGGATATTGATGCTACAGCCGGGACGGAAGGTGCGGCAAGGGTCGACGATCGAGCTTCCTGCCATTTGGTGATAACCTCAGAGCAATCCAAAACTCCGCTGCAGGTCGTCTGACCCTGATGGAGGCCGCTCAAACTTTGGCGGTCTTCTCAAATATCTCCACACAGCATTAACACATTTTGGAGTTCCTATCTTCCCGTCTTCTGAGCGATAATGCCTCGTCCCGGGGCCCGCCAAGATTCATTCACGAATGAGGTGACAAATGCTCAAGTCTCTCGCCGTCGTCATAGGCAGCTATCTGCTCTCGGTTGTCCTTGTGTTCGCAAGCGACCCGCTGCTTTCTCTGATCTTCCCTGGCGATTTTGTCAAAGGCCACATTCCTTCTGACGCCGCTCTCCTCGCCAGCACTGCGTTCTTTGTCGTCGTCTCCATCCTTTGCGCCTGGCTGTGCGCCCGTTTTTCCCCAGTCCCCGCCGCGCGCCATGTCTTCTGGTTCTTCATACTCGGCGAAGTGATGGGCGTGGGCGCAATCATTCCCAACTGGAGCAAAGGCTGGCCGCATTGGTACTGGCTTTCCTGGCTCTTCACTTGGCCCGTGAGCTGCTGGATAGGCCTCATGCTCGCTAAACGGCAACCAGATCGGCTACCTGCCTGAGCTTTTATTTCAATCCTTGAGGTTCCATTTGCAGCGACGCTCCATTCGAGATCGTTAGTACTTCATCGTCTCTTTCTCTTTCCTCTCGAATCTGCTTAAATCAAATTTTAGAGTACCGCCCATACGAGGCGAGCGTTTCGAATCGTGGTAGACATTCATTCACACATTCTTCCGGAAGTGGACGACGGTTCCAAGTCCTGGGAAACATCCGTTGCCATGTGCCGAATGGCCGCCGCCGACGGCATTACTCACCAGGTCGCTACCCCTCACTCCAACGATCGCTACCACTACGATCGGCCTTATCTCGAGGGATTAGTTGCCCACTTGCAACAACTTGTCGGCAACGCGCTCACGCTGACCCTGGGCTGCGATTTCCATCTCTCTTACGACAGTTTGCAGGATGTGCTGGCCGATCCGTCGCGTTATGCCATTGGACGCACGCGCTACATGCTCGTGGAATTGAATAATTACAGCGTGCCCCAACAGATCAGCGAATGCTTTACAAGGCTGGGAGATTGTGGCGTCACGGCGGTGATCACTCATCCCGAGCGCAACCCTATTCTGCGCGAGAGCCCGCAGCGCGTGCTGGAGTGGGCCGAGCAAGGTTGCGTAATCCAGGTAACCGGCGGCGCCCTGACCGGATTCTGGGGAGAACGCGTTCGACGCGCCGCGCAGTGGTTGCTCGATCACGATGCCGTCCACGTGCTGGCCACCGATGCCCACGACACCGAAAAAAGAATTCCGGTCCTCTCGACGGCGCGTGAAGCCGCCGCGGAAATTTGCGGCGAAGAAGTCGCAGATGCGCTGGTGGAAGCCAACCCTAACGCGATTGTCCAGTCACAACCGCTGCCGTACTTTCCACGGCCGGTTCTCGGCAGCTACCGCAAGGGTTCCAGCAATTAGCGGCCACGCAACTACGCATGCAAAATATTTACCGGGAACGGCTGCGAAACATCGAGGCGTGATTATTTGCTATTGAGTAATGCGAATCACTGGCCGCGTTACTGCGGCCCAGTCGCATCATGGTCGCTAGGAGCGGACGGCGGAGTCTCTGGCTGCATAACCGGCGTCGAATTCATGCGTGCTCCCGGATCGGCTGTTCCCGGATCAGCACTGTGTGAAACGGGCATCTGGGATGACGAGCTCACCGGGTCAGCATGCGTGACACTCGGGCCCATTGTCATCGCGCTTTCAGGATTCAGCAAGTGATCCTTACTCGGGCCTAGCCCAAGATTGATGAGCGCTCTCGAGTCCGGCACTTGCTTGGATTGCCAGCCATGATCTGCCTGGTAGCGACGCATGGCTTCTTCACTTTCCTGATTCCAGGTCCCGGTCGGCTCGCCGCTCATGTAATGCTCGCGAATCAGCGCTTCCTGAATCGCCTGCGCGCGTTCCGGCTCAATTTTCTGCTGACCGCGGGCGGTGGTTTTCTTCTTGCCGCTCCTGCGCGAACTCACAAACTTCGATTTCGCCCCATGACCTGCCGAGGCGCCAGCCTTACTCCGCTTACTGGTTGCGGCGTGGGTAGTGGAATGAGCCTTCGTGGATGACGCTGTGGTGGATTTATGCGAAGCAGTCTTTGTGGAAGTCGCCTTTTTCGTCGAGGAACTTGCCGCGGGCGCGCTGGACTGTGCCAGCGCAAACGCCGATAAACAACATGCCGTTACCAGCACCGAGACCGCGCTGAGCATTCCCGTCATCTTTTTTCTGCTGGCTTTTTGTTCCAAACGGATGCCCTCAACACTTCGCCGCAACGTCCAGACTTACCAGGGCGCAAAACAACAGCTGGCATTGACATCATCCCCTATCGGATGACGCAATGCCAGTTCCCGTTGGCTAGCTCTTGGTTACGGAAGTGTTCCGGCCACAAAGATAGTTCCATCCTGCCGCGTCGAACCGCGCGGGCGCACCAGGAAGACCACGTCCTGCCCACTTTTGAGGCCCGATTCAATCCGGGTGAAGTCGTCTTCGCTGTTCACTGGCTGCTTGTTTACTTCCAGAATCACATCGCCGCGACCTAAGTTGATGTCCTCGGCAAACGATCCCGGTTTCACGTCCTGCACAATCACGCCCTTTCCGGCTGGCATATCGAGCCGATCAGCCATCTCGGACGTGAGCTTGCGCACCGTGATCCCGAACTTGCTCTGTTTGGGAGTGCTCTCGTCGTTACCGCCTTCGTCGTCGTTCAGGCGAGCCGCAAAGAGCTTCGATCGATCGGCAATGGTAACAGTCGTATCTTGCTTCTTGCCGTTGCGCAGGAATTCCAGTTGCACCTTTGCCCCTGGTTTACGCGATGCTATATCCGCGACCAACTCCGATCCCTTCGTGACCTTCTTGCCGTCAACGGTAGTGATCGTATCGCCCACTTTCAGGCCCGCTTGATCCGCCGGGCTGCCGGCCACGACGCTCGAAACTGTTACACCCGTACCCGCACCGTAGACACGAGTGATCGCCGGATTCTCGACTGCGTCAAACATGATCCCAATCGATCCTCGCACCACGCGGTGATCCGCGCCGATCAGCTGGTTGTAAACCTCAGCCACGGTATTCGAAGGAAGCGAGAAACCTACGCCCGCGTACGCATTGGTCTCGCTCAAAATCGCGGTATTGATGCCGATTACTTCGCCGTCCATATTGACCAGCGGTCCGCCGGAGTTTCCTGGATTGATCGCCGCGTCCGTCTGAATAAACGTCTGAAATTGCCGACCTGGAACGATGTCCCGTCCCTTAGCCGAAACAATGCCTGCGGTGACCGTACCGACCTGCCCGAACGGGCTGCCGATGGCCAGAACCCAATCGCCCACCTGCATGCTGTCCGAATTGCCCAACTTTGCTGAAGGAACGGACCGATCGAGATCAATCTTGATTACTGCCAGATCCGTTTCCTGATCCTGGCCAATCACTTTTGCGTCATGCTGCACGCCCGGCGGATCGTCCTGCAAACGGACGCGAATCCGGTCCGCCTTATCGATCACGTGACGGTTGGTCACGATGTAGCCTTTGGGATCGACCACCACGCCCGAGCCTAATGAGCGCTCGCGAATTGCAGCATCCCCTTGCGGTCCACCCTGGCCTCCGAAGAATCGGTTGAAGAAGTCATCCATGCCGCCGTTACCGCCGCCGCCATTTTCGTCGTCATCTGGTCCCTGCCCGGGCACGGCCCGGCGACGGTGCGGATTCTTGATCGTCGACTCCGTATTGATGTTGACTACGCTCGGCCCCAGTTGCTTGGCGATCTGCGAGAACGCATTCGACATCTGTTTGGGCGAAGGTACCGTCAGCGGTGTCGCGTCCGAAGATTTTTGCCCTTCTTTGCCCTTCACGCCGTAAGACACTACCGTGCCAATGAGAATGCCCAGCGCCAGCGTGGCGGCAATGCTGAACGAATAAGCCCAGCCACGGGTCTTCCACCGCAGCCAAAATGCCCGCGAATCCATATTCCTGCTTCCTCCGAGGACTATAAACGCTTCATTATACCTGTTTGTAACGGCAAACCTTTAGAAAGAGCGTTACATGGAACCACAAGGTGGAGACCGTTTACGCTTAGACGCATGAAAGCACGGATTCGTTTTCCATCCTGCAAGGCTTCAACAAGATGCGGCGGATCGCCAGCTCCCGATCGCCATCAAGTGATGCTGACCTCGGTATAGGTTCCATAGACTTCCCGCAGCGCCTCGCAAATTTCGCCAACGGTAGCGTAAGCGCGGACTGCGTCAACGATGTAAGGCATGGTGTTGACGGGCGAAATGGCTCCATTGGCGCCAGCGCGAGGTTCTTGTGCCGCCGCTTTTTTCAGCGCATCCAGACAGCGGCGGACTTCGTCGTTTGATCTCCGGTTGCGAAGCGCTTTCAACTTCGCCGCCTGTTGTCGCGCGACCGACTCATCGATGTAAAGAATGTGAGGGGATTCCTCTTCGACGACAAACTCATTCACTCCGACAATCACCTTTTCTTTGGCTTCGGCGGCGCGTTGATACTGGTAAGACGCTTCCGCAATTTCTTTTTGCGGGAAGCCGCGCTCGATGGCATTGACCATGCCTCCCATGGCATCGAGTTTGCCGAAATAATCGAACGCTCCCTTCTCGATTTCCAGAGTCAGCGCCTCCAGGAAATAGGAGCCGCCCAAGGGATCGACGGTTTGAGTCACGCCCGATTCGTAAGCAATGATCTGCTGGGTGCGCAGGGCAATGCGCGCGGCTTCTTCAGTAGGAAGGGCCAGCGCTTCGTCATAGGAGTCGCAATGCAGCGATTGCGTCCCCCCCAGTACGGCGGCCAGGGCTTGCAAAGCTACGCGGGCAATATTATTCATTGGCTGCTGCGCCGGCAATGAGACGCCAGCGGTCTGTGTATGGAACCGCATCAGCCACGTGCGGGTATTCTTCGCGCCGAAACGCTCTTTCATCACCCGTGCCCAAATCTTCCGCGCCGCGCGATACTTGGCAATCTCTTCAAAGAAATCGTTATGCGCGTTGAAAAAGAAGCTGAGCCGCGGACCGAAGTCATCGACATCGAGACCGCGGCGACGCGCCCATTCCACATACTCCACTCCGTCGTATAAGGTGAATGCCAGTTCCTGCAGGGCGGTTGAACCAGCTTCGCGGATGTGATATCCACTGATCGAAATGGTATTGAACCGGGGCGTGAATTTCGAACCGAACTCGAAGGTGTCAATCACCAGTCGCATTGATGGCGCGGGAGGATAGATATATTCCTTCTGGGCGATGTATTCCTTCAGGATGTCGTTCTGGATGGTGCCCGAAATCTTCTTCCAGTCTGCGCCCTGTTTTTCGGCGACTACCAGATACATCGCCCACAGGACCGATGCGGGAGAATTGATGGTCATGGATACGGTGGTTTTCTCCAGATCGATTCCGCTAAACAGAATTTCCATGTCTTCGAGCGAATCGATGGCGACTCCGCATTTGCCAACTTCGCCTTCGCTGGCGGCGTGGTCGGAGTCGTAGCCCATCAATGTGGGCAAATCGAATGCGACCGAAAGACCGCCGCCTCCATGCTCAAGCAGGTATTTGTAACGCTGGTTGGTCTCCTCCGGTGAAGCAAAGCCGGAAAACTGCCGCATGGTGAAAAGCTTGCCGCGATATCCTGTGGCGTGAATGCCCCGCGTGTAGGGAGCCTGGCCGGGATAGCCGAGATATTTTTCCTCGCTCCAGTCCTGGGGAAGATCCGCTGGCGTGTAGAGACGACGGATCGGAACGCCGGAGATCGTCGTAAAGCGGGCGTGGCCGAGCTCGTCGATGTTTACGCCGGTGGGTGCGCCGATGGGCCGTTCGGGAGATTTTTCGATGGTGGGCGCAAGGGTGTTCTCAGCCCAATCTTTTTCGGCGGCGGAAGGATGACGATTCTCAAAAACATCGGCGACGGGACTTTCCGCAACTTGCGGCTTGGATTGCTTCTTTTCCATACGAACCCCAGTGTTCTGTTGTGATGATAGGGAAGGGAGCGTGTATGGGCAAGGTGGAGACGTGTGCTCAGAACGACCGGTCGGTCAGGAAGGATTAGCTATGCGGCCGAACACGCAGATGAGCAGAGTGGCCGATTCCGCGATTGCGTTACAGGGATCCTTCGACTGCGCTCAGGATGACATTGTGGATTGAGATGGCTTGCGAGACAGCTCCCACGCCTTGGCATACTTCCAGGAAACGTAAACCGCGTGGTAGAGATGCAGGAGAAGGCCTTCGCGACCATCGAGGAAGCCGAGGCGGAAAAAGTAGTTGTAAATAAATGTGAAGAGCGGACGCAGCACGATGTTGATGACACTGAAACCGACTTTTCGGTTCGCGGCCACCATCTCTGCGCCGAGTGAGGAGTAGCGGTTCATGTGCTCGATGTAATCGGAGAGCGTAGGGTAGGAATGGTGGATGAGAGGGGCAAGAAGGATCCCCACGCTACCGGATACTTGGACGCTTTCATGAACTGGCCGTATGCCAAAACGTCCCTTCCCCTTGCGGAAGAGGCGGGTCTTCCTGTCTGGCCAGAAACCTCCGTGCCTGATCCGCTTCTCCAGGAAAAGATTTTGCCTGGGCATAGAGAATGCGTCCACAAACGCCGGGCTGGTCGGAGGTTGTTCCGATCGAAGGTTGAGCTGAGATCCTATAGCGCTCTCTATTTCCTGAAGAAGTTCGGGACTTACCGCTTCGTCAGCATCAAGGCTCAGAATCCAATCGCCCGTAGCTTTGTCGATGGCGGAATTCTTCTGTGCCGCGTAGCCTTTCCATTCTTCGATGAAAATTTTTGCGCCGAATGATTTCGCGATTTCAACCGTTCGGTCAGTCGAGCCAGAGTCAACGATTATTAATTCCGTGTCATTGCGTTTGCCGTATGAATAGAGTTCATGCGCGATGCTTTTGAGTGTGCGGCCGAGGTTTACTTCTTCGTTATGAGTAACGATGACGATCGACAAGAGCACGGGGGAAGAATACATCGTGGAGCGTGCAATAGAGAATTGACGGCGAAGTATCTCCTGATTCGCGCTCGCTAGGATGGCGGCGATTGCGGCGGGGTCGCTTGTGGCGCAGCGGTCCCCGGAGTCACGTCCTGGCGAGGAGCGGCATACTGCACTTGCGGCAGGTGGGTGACTTGGCCGCGCGTTGCGTCAGCTACGTCGATGTTGGAGTGGTCCAGAAGTAAGCCCGTAGCGCGATCCAGTTCGATGCGCGATTTTTCGTAGGCCGCTTTTGCCGAAACCAAATTTGATTCCGATGTGGTCAAGATAGACGCATCCTGCAGAATTGCCGTTTGCGTAGTGAGGCCTACTTTGAGTTTCTGCTGGTCGGCATCGAGGGTCTGCCGCGAAAAGTTAACCGCATCCTGGGCAGCCTGCACGGCCGCGCGGTTCTGCTTTACGTCGAACTGTGCGTTGCGCACTTCGATGCGAACCTGATTTTCCAGCTGATGCAGACGCACCTGAGCCTGGCGGTATTCCAGTTCCGCGCGAACCTGATTGGCCTGGGCGTCGCGGTTGCGCAAGGGAATGTTCAGAGTCAATCCCACCCCTTTGTCGGGAGCAGTGGAGTTCACAAGTTGACTGAGAGTGCTGCCGTACCCGACAGAATTGCTGGTCTGAAACGGCGGTGGCGCCTTCGTGGGGTTGAAACAGAACGTACTGGAAGTGGCGCTGCAATTAGGGATTGCGGAATTGATGTTGCCCCCTACGCCCGATCCTCCGTAATAAGCGAAGGCATCGAGCGTTGGCAGCAGAGCGTTGCGCACTGCTTTGCCGCTAATGTCCCGGGAATTTAAGTCGATGCGGGACTCAACTAATTCGGCGCGATGTGACAGAGCATCATTGATCAGGTCTTGCGTAGGTATGACTGCCTCTTGTTGTGGGATCAGCATCGTGGAGGTCGGAATGACGTCGGCTTCGGCCAGAACAGGATCTTCAATACTCCGGCTGAGAGCATTCTTCATCAGCAATTGCTGAAGCTGTAAGTTGTTTTGCGCCACGATCAGATTTTGCTGATCGGTGGACAGGGTGCTCTGCGCGCTAACAACCTGGATAGGCGGGACTGTGCCGACTTGCGCCTGGCGCTTCGAATCGTCCAGCGCCTTCTGGGCGTAGGTGAGCGCCTCTTCCTGCACGCGCACGTTCTCATAGGCATAAACAAGATCCCAATACATGTTTTCTATCTGGTCGACGGTGGTGATGATTTGCAGCCGGAAAGCGACGTCAGAGATCTCACGATTGTTTCTGGCAATGTGGATGAAGCGGAGATTCGGTCCAGGGCCGAATCCTTGCAACAGGTTCTGGGTAATCCTGGCCTGGAAACTGGAAGCGAGGTCCGGGGTTAACAAACTTACCGGGCTGTTCGTCGTGATGTGAGTGTTGTTAAATCCCACCGACAGAGCAGTGCCCCATTGAAACCCCTGCACATAGGCGACATTTGCGGTGTAGGTGTTTTGTGCCAGGATGGGTACCGGGCTGAGAGCGCTGGTTGATTCGGTATTGTTCTTATCGAGCTGCAGCGTGCCCGTAATGAGCGGATCAAAACTGGTGATGGCGGAGCCGATGCCGAGAGTCGAACTGACCAGTCCGTTGGTTCCGGTTCCCGCGCCACCGGCCGCCACGGTTGTGCCGCCGGTGCCGGACCCTACAGTTCCTCCCAGGCCGCCCACCCCCCCGCCGGGAGTGTTCTGGACAATGCCGGTATTAATTCCGAGAATGTTGGCGCCGGATTTGGCGCGCAGATAATCGGTATCAGCAATATTCAGATTGTAGCGGGCAATATCGATATCAAGATTGTTCTCCAGCGAGAGGGCGATTGCATCGTCGATGGAAAGAAAAATTTTCCCGTCGCGCATTAGGGAGTCGATTCGCGAGGAATTCGCGAGCATCGGTGGCGGCAGCTCTTGTGCACGATAAGGCTGCAGAACGTCGGGAAACGACGAGTGCGGCTTCGAATAGTCCCTCAGGTGGTCAAGCTCCTGCGAGGATGAGGGTGGTGAGGAGGGCTGGGGAGCGGGGGCGGCAGGGACATTCTGCGCCTGCAGACATAGCGGAATCTGCGAGCAAACCGTGACTACAGTCGCCAGCAAAAAGATCGCGCGCAGGACCGTTTTCGACCCGATGTAGTTCAAAGACATCGTTCGTCTCCTTGGATAATAACGATTGGACAAGAACAGCGATGCATCATAGCGACGGCCAATATAATTTAGAAAACTGGTTGGATGCGCAAGTCATTCAGGACGTCTTCCCATCTTAGCGGCTGGGGACGCTGGGATGCTGAATGCAGATTGTAAAGAATTGTGGGTCAAGCAAAAGGCGCGGCCGGAGGCCGCGCCTTTTTTCTGCTCGGCCGCCCTTCTACTGAGGAGGCTGCTGGGAATTGCCGGGTTGCGGAAGTGGCTGCGCCACAGAGGGCAAGTCTTTCCGCGGTGTGATGTAGGGGACATTGGGTAGGCGACTCACTTGACCGCGAGCCGCATCGTCCACGCTGATGCCGTTGTGATCGAGAAGAGTGCCGGTGGCGCGGTCCAGTTCGATCCGCGACTTTTCATACGCGACGGTGGCATTCACCAGGGTCGACTCGGCGGAGGCCAACTGGCTTTGATATTGCAGGACGAGAGTTGTGGTCGATGTGCCGAACTGATACTTCTTCTGCTCCGCATCGAGAGATTGGCGGGCGAGATCGAGAGCAGCCTTGGCGGAATCCACGCTGGCGCGATTCTGCTGCACCGCATACTGCGCGTTACGCACTTCGATCCCTACCTGATTTTCAATCTGCTGCTGCCGCATTTGAGCCTGGCGGTATTCCAGTTCCGAGCGCACCTGAACGGCTTGAGCCGCCCGGTTGCGAAGGGGAATGTTGAGCTGCAAACCAAGACCCTTGTCCGGCGCGGTGGAGTTTACAAGCTGATTCCAGGTTCCTCCAATGCTGGTGGGCGAAACCGAAGGTATGAGGGTTTGATCACCGCTGTCCGGATTAGGTCCCGCGCAGAAACCGAGTAGGCGTTGTTCCGCCGTTTGGTTCGCGCAGAGATTTGCGGGATTCTGTGATCCCCCCAAACCCGATCCCGCGTAGTAAGCAAACGCGTCCAAGGTCGGCAGCAAAGCGCTTCGCACCGCCTTATTGCTGTAATCCCGGCTGTTCAGATCAATTCGTGACTCAACCAGTTCCGCGCGATGCCGCAGCGCATCGTCGATGAGATCCTGCGTCGGTGTGATCTGTTCCTGCGCCGGGATTTCCATGGTAGAGGTGGGGATTACGTCGGCAGTCGCCAGTGCGGGATCCCGCAAGGTGCGGGTTAAGGCGTTCTTCATCAGCAACTGCTCTAACTGCAAATTGGTTTGCGCGGTGGTTACGAGTTGCTGATCTTGCGCCACGGTACTCTGCGCGCGAACGGTCTCGATGGGGGCGAGGCTGCCAATCTCGACCTGCTTTTTGGTGTCGGATAAGGTTCTCTGGGCAAAGGCCAGCGACTCGTTCTGCACGCGCGCGTTTTCGTAGGCGTAGACCAGATCCCAATAGATGTTTTCAATCTGATCGACCGAATCGATAATCTGCAATCGGAAAGCAACGTCAGTCAGTTCCCGATTGTTTTTGGCAATGTGAATAAACCGCGTATTCGCGGGAAATCCAAACCCTTGTAAGCAGATGTTGAGTAAGCTGCACCCGTAACGATGAGTTGATCAGTGGACTATACGTGTTGAATGGTACGTTGGAGGTAGTGCGCACATTGCTGAAGCCAACCTGTAAGTTCGTTCCCCAACTGAATCCCTGGGTGTAGTTCAGGTTCACGGTTCCGGTGTTCTGCGCAAGAATCGGCACCCCGTTGAACAAGCTAGAAGACACGCTTTCTGCGTGATCCTCTTGCAGAGTTCCGGTGATCAGCGGATCGAAGCTTGTGATTGCCGGGCCAAAACCCAATGTGGAACTTACCAAACCGTTCGTGCCGGCGCCGATGCCGCCAGCGCCCAAACTGGTGCCGCCGGTGGAAGCTCCTGCGTTCGCGCCAATGCCGCCTACGCCGCCGCCGGGAGTGTTCTGCACGACGCCTGCGTTGACACCCAGAATCGATGCTCCGGCCTTGGAGCGCAGCACGTCCGTATCGGCAATGTTCAGGTTGTAGCGGGCGATGGCGACGTCCAGATTATTTTCGAGCGCCAGGGCGATGGCGTCATTCAGCGACAGATAAAGCTTGCCATCGTGCATGAGCGAATCGATACGGGCCGTATTGGCCAGATTCGGCGCCCCCACGTGCCGTGGAGTATAGGGTCCAATCGGATTGGGGAAATGTGACACCGGCTTTGTGTAATCCAGCACCGGAAGAGGCTGCGTTGCCGGCGCATTCTGCGGAGTGGGCGCGGTGGGCGGCTCCTGTGCCCAACAGGCGATGGTGAGCGTGCCCAACAAAATTGCAGCGGCGGTCAGCCGGGTATTCGAGGCAAGGCGTGCGAATGACATCTACTCGTCTCCGTTCATGAGATCCTGATTCGATCGATCTGGTACACAAAGTCTGAATTAAGAAGTGATTACATTTAAAAACTGCCGTTCGAAACTCTGTTCATCTCCGATGAAGAAAGCTCTACTCAGAGGTATACGCAATTTGCGGCACCGGAGTTCCTGCAAACGTTCGTGAAAATGAAGGGTGCGAAGCCCAGCGGCGGAACCTGTTGACTGTTGCAAATGCACGCTTTCGGTCACTCGGAGAAGCAGTCGCGGCTGAAAGTACTTTGTGCAAGACGAACACTGGATGAAACGCACCAGTATATCCGATGAGCGTTTGATCCTTTCTTCCTTTCGCGGCAGTTTCAACCTGTTAATGTGAAATTTTGGATGATGCGACACTTCCGTAGGACTCGAAAGTTTGCATGCGCAATCTGAGACTCGTTCTCTCCTATGACGGTTCGGAATTTGCCGGCTGGCAGGTGCAGCCCGATTCGCCCAGCGTGCAAGGCACCCTCGCCTCAGCCATTGGACGAATCACAGGAGAAAAGGTATTGCCGCAAGGCTCGGGAAGAACCGATGCGGGTGTGCATGCGCTCGCCCAGGTCGTGACATTTGTCACGGAGTCTTCCGTCCCCACGGGAAACTTTGTCAAAGCGCTGAACGACATCCTTCCAGAATCAGTGCGCGTGCTGGAAGTGGATGAGGTCGGGCCGGACTTTCACGCGCGGCATTCGGCTCGCAGCAAAACTTATCGCTACCGAATTTATCGGGAGGCGATCTGTCCGCCATTTCTAGCGAGATATGTGTGGCATTATCCGTTTCCGTTGAACGAGCAGACGATGGGAGGAGCTGCCAGGGAAATCGAAGGAGAGCACGACTTCACCTCATTTGCGGCGGTTGATCCAGAGCGGGGACGTGAAGGTGTGCCAGTCTCGAATGTGCGGCGAATTTTTTCCTCGGCGTGGCAGAGGCAGGCCGATGAGTTGGTCTACACGGTAAAGGGTTCGGGCTTCCTGCATCACATGGTGCGTAACCTGGTAGGGACCTTTATCCTTGTGGGAAAGGGAACTTTGCAATCCGGGGATTTGACGCGGATTCTTGATGCGCGAAGCCGTTCCGCGGCGGGGGCAACGGCGCCGGCGAGCGGACTTTACCTGGTTCACGTGGATTATGACCGCTGATCTCGGAGTTGCGGTGCGAAAAATATCGTCGGTCAATCCGGCGACGGGAGTACTACTGCGCGAGTTTGCGTGCGCGAGTGAGGATGAGGTTCGTGCGTCGGTGAATCGGGCGCGTGGGGCGCAGGAAGCATGGAAGGCGCTCGGCGTTCGGAAGCGCATGGCGGTAATTCGAGAGTTTCAACGCAAGCTGCAACAAAGAAAATCTGCAGTGGCGGAAGCCATCACGAATGAGACGGGCAAGCCGTTAGCCGAGGCTTTGACGACGGAAGTGCTGGTGGTGCTCGACGCAGCGCGCTTTCTGATCGAACATGCGTATCGTCTGTTGCGCGACGAGCCGTTGCCGCACGGCAACCTTGCGACGAAGCTAAAGACCGGCAAACTGGTTCGCGAAGCTTATGGAGTGGTTGGAATTATTTCCCCATGGAATTATCCGTTCTCGATTCCCGCGACTGAGACGCTGGCGGCGCTGGTGGCTGGAAATGCCGTGATTCTGAAGCCATCGGAATTTACTTCCATGGTGGCGCTCGAACTGAAGTCGCTACTGCAGGCGGCGGGGGTTCCGGAAGATATTTTTCAGATCATGGTTGGGGATGGAGCGACAGGCGCGGCGTTAATTGACTCGCAGGTCGACAAGCTGGTTTTCACGGGCAGCGTGGCAACCGGGAAGCGCATAGCGGCGGCCTCGGCCGAGAAGCTGCTGCCGGTAGTGCTGGAGCTGGGCGGGAAAGATCCCATGCTGGTGCTCGCTGATGCTGACATCAATGTTGCATCCAGCGCTGCCGTATGGGGAGCGTTTGTGAACGCCGGACAAACCTGCCTGTCGGTGGAACGCTGTTACGTCCACCGCAGCCTGTATGAGCCATTCCTGAAAGCATGCGCCGAGAAGACGAAAAAATTGCGCGTGGGAAACGGAACGGACGCGACAACGGATGTCGGACCGATGATCCACGAGAGGCAGCTTCGAATCGTTGAATCCCATGTGGAAGATGCTGTGGGGCGCGGGGCGCGGATTTTAGCCGGGGGCTCGCGACTCAAAGAGCGGGGGCCGAATTTTTATCAACCCACGGTATTGGCCGATGTGACGCAGGAGATGCGAATCATGCGCGAGGAAACCTTCGGGCCGGTGCTGCCGGTCGCGCCATTCGACAGCGATGACGAAGCGGTGCAATTAGCCAATGATTCAGAGTTCGGCCTGGCCGCTTCGGTGTGGACACGAGACAATGCTCGTGGCGAGCGGCTGGCGCGGCGTATTGACGCGGGTACCGTCATGATTAACGACGTGGTCTCGTGTTTTGGCATCAGCGAGGCTCCGCACGGCGGCGTGAAGATGAGCGGCATGGGCCGCACTCACGGCAGCTTCGGGTTGGAAGAAATGGTGAGGGTAAAATATGTGGACACGGATCGAATGTCGGCGATGAAGAAAGTCTGGTGGTATGGGTACGGAGCAAACTTCAAGCGGCAGATGGAAGGATTTCTGGATATGCAATTTGCCGGCGGCCTGGTTCAGCGACTGCGTGGTGCACTCCGGAGTGCCGGCGTGATCACAGGGAAGAAGCTGTGAGCGGAAAGTTGTAATTTTACTTACTCCGAAATGCGGTCCCCGTGACTGGGCGGCTGCGAGATCACGAGCAAACGCACTGGTCCTGAGGATGGATTACTAATCTGGTGGCGAGTTCCCGCTAGCACGCGGATTCCGCTGCCGGCGCGAACTAATGTTGATTTCCCCTCCACTTCCATGAGGACCTCGCCGGACAAAATGTAGAAAAATTGCTGAGCTTTTCCATGATAGTGCCGGGCCTCGCTGGCGCCCGAGGGAATGAATTCTTCGATCACACTCAGGTTTTCGTCTTTCACCAGGTGCCAGCCATCGCAATCGTTTCCCCAACGGTAGTGCTCGGCATTGGCGCGGCTGATCGAGCCGGGCTGGGCTGCGTCTTTCTTCACTTTTCGTCTCCCGGAGTCAAGTGTATCTTTTGTTCATGGAAAATTCCGCGCGGTCGAATCCGGAACTCAAACTATTTCGCCACACCCTGGCCACGCTGGCATACCGGACCGAAAAAGCTGTGCGCGAAGCTCCAGAAGGTTTCGCTGAGTTTCGCGGATGCGAGGGCTTGCGCACGCCCCTTCAAATTCTGGCGCACATGGGCGATCTATTCGATTGGGCGCTTTCCATTGCCAAAGGCAAGCAGGTGTGGAACAACTCGACGCCGTTGCCGTGGGAGCAGGAAGTGCAACGCTTCTTCAGGACACTGCTGGCGTTCGACATGTTTTTGGAGTCGGGCGGGGCGCCGAATGCAGCTCTGGATAAGCTGTTTCAAGGACCTGTCGCCGATGCGCTGACGCACGCCGGTCAGCTCGCGATGATGCGGCGCATGGCAGGGGCGGCGATTAAGGGTGAGAACTACCACAAGGCGGAGATTACGGTTGGCCGTTTGGGCGCCGAACAGGCGCGACCGAAATTGGAATTCTGAGCCCTCACGGAACAGAAGGACTTGTGCGGTTGCGATATAGACTGTCATCCACCTGCCGCGTCATCGCTTCAGCGTTCAGATCGATTCCAAGAAACCGAATAAGCTTTTGCGCGCTGCCTGCGGCATCATTGAGCACTTCATGATATGGAACCCGCAGCGTTTTCACGCAGGCCTTGCCGTCGAGCCAGGCGTTCACTTCCCGCAGGTGGCTTTGAAATGCGGTTGCCATAGCGGCGGTGCTGACGGCTGCCATCGTGGTTCCACGATTGCGAAGCATCACTTGTTGTGAGGCCAGCACCTCGGGGATTGGTCTTTGCATGAAGATCACGCGATAATCGTGCCCTTCCGGCAGTGAGAGCAAGAGGCGGGAAATCACCTTGACGACTTTGTCTTCCGCTTCTGCAATGCACCCGGGGTCTTGGGGAAGTTGCTTGATGTGCTCCCATTCGAGATAGCCCCGAGGATTATCCGCATCCGCCTGGCGCTCTCCGTCCGTAAGCGCGGACATGCCGCCAGCTGTCAGCATCTGCATCATCAGCGACGTGCCGGAGCGAGGCAATCCTGAAACGATTGTGATCATGAATCCCCTTAGGTGGCCGAACTCCAAGTCGAAACGGGCTGCAGCGAAAATCAAAACATTAGAATACGACAGCGCGATTGGGTTCGTGTTTCGCTTCGAGTACAATGACGGTCGTAGAACCGAATCCGGCGGCCCAAGAGGCCGCATGAGGAGGAAGTCTTGGCGAGTGGCGAAATCGTGGTTTCCGAACCGCAGACTCCTGCGCAACTTCCACATCACAAAGTGAAGACAAAGAAGGCCGGGCAGCGTGCCTGCAACGAGAAAAATGAAAAAGGTAAATTCTGCGGCGGCCATTTGAAGCGCTGGTTTTACACCACGGATGTGGTGGAGCAAGCCTGCGGTGACGCGGAAAAAGCCTGGGGAGCGGACGCCGAAGTGTACCGCTGCGAACATTGCCAGACACTGTATTTGCCGAACCCCGAAGAAGCGAAAGTGAACGTCGCAGGCCAAGGGATCATTTCGGTCTTCGGCCTGACGTTGCCGCCGAAAGAAAAGTAGTTGCGAGTACCGAGGACCGAACACGGGTTCACTAGGTACTCGGTACCAAGCACTCGGCACTAGCTACTCGCCATGAACACTTCCGAACTCATTTACGACTGGAACAAGAATCATCCGCCGGGACTGAAGCCGCCGGGGCCGGTGCTGCTGAATGATGAAAGCCTGCGCGATGGATTGCAGTCGCCGTCGGTACGCGATCCTTCGATTCCTGAAAAAATTGAAATTCTGCATCTGATGGAGGCGCTGGGGATCGACTCGCTGGATCTCGGACTACCGGGAGCAGGGCCGCGAGCGGTAGAGCATGTAACGGCGCTGGCGCAGGAAATCGTTTCGCACAAGATGAAGATTCGCGCCAACTGCGCGGCGCGCACGCACGAGAACGATATTCGTCCGATCGCCGAGATCGTTCAGAAAACCGGGCTTCCCATAGAGGCGGCTACATTCATCGGATCCAGTCCAATCCGGCGTTTCACGGAAGGCTGGACGGACGATTTTCTTTTGCAGACCACTGAGAAGGCCGTGAAATATGCGGTGTCGCTCGGTTTGGATGCAATGTATGTCACCGAGGATACAAGCCGCTGCGACCCGGAGACAGTGAAAAAGCTCTACTCGACCGCGATCAACTGCGGAGCGCGGGCGATCGTAATTTGCGACACGGCGGGTCACGCTACTCCCATGGGGACTCTTGCCCTGGTGCGATTTGTAATCCAGGAAGTAGTGAAGCCCTCGGGAGAAAAGATTCGCGTCGACTGGCACGGTCACAGCGATCGCGGGCTGGCCATTGCGAACTCCATGGCGGCGATCATCGCGGGCGCCGATTGCGTACATGCGTGCGCCATCGGGTTGGGAGAGCGCGTGGGCAATACGCAGATCGATCAAATGCTGGTCAACCTTAAACTGATGGGGATCGCGCCGTGGGATCATCAGGACCTTACCAAGCTGAAGCATTATTGCCAGGCTGTTTCACGCGCCACGGGGGTGCCGATTCCGGCAAATTACCCGGTGGTGGGCGACGATGCTTTCCGCACTGCAACGGGAGTACACGCCGCTGCCATCATCAAGGCGTATCACAAGAATGATGTGGAGCTTGCCAACTCCGTTTACTCGGGTGTGCCCTCTCACGTGTTCGGTCTGGAGCAGATAATCGATATCGGTCCAATGAGCGGGAAGTCGAATGTGCTGTTCTGGCTGGAACGTCGCGGCATTCCGGCGACTGATGAATTGGTCGACCGAATTTACCATCGCGCTAAAACCAGCGACCACACGCTGAGCGATGCCGAGGTTGTGGAGTGCCTGCCGGCCGCGGTAATCAAACAGAACTGAAAAGATGGCAGAACCACTGCAACATGCGATTCTGGGACCGGGCGGCGTGGGCGGGCTGATTGGCGCCTGTCTAGCGCACGCCGGCGATTCCGTCACGTTAGTTGTCAGGCGGGAGACGCTTGCGCAGTATCCCAAACAGCTTCGTCTGGAAAGTCCTTTCGGAAATTTTTCCGTCAATGTCGCTATCGCTGCCGAAGTTCCGGCGACGGATGTGCTGTGGGTAACGGTGAAGGCGACGCAGTTGGAAACTGCGCTCGCATCGCTCAAGAATCCAGACTCGGTGCGGGCGATTGTTCCATTACTCAATGGCATCGATCATGTAGCTTTGCTGCGAGCGAGATATGGTACGGAACGCGTAATTCCCGCAACGTTTGCCGGTGAAACAGAACGCGTAAGCCCGGCGCACATTGTTCATCGTTCGCCGTTTGCACGACTGCAGGTAGCTTCGGCGGGGCGCGATCTGCTGGGAAGCATGATCGACCAGTTGGCAAAGCTTGGTTTTACCTGCCAATTCATCGACGATGAGCCGACGCTGCTGTGGGGCAAGCTGGTATTTTTGGCGCCGTTCGCTCTGTGCACAACTGCGGCTGACAAAACGGTGGGAGAGATTCTCTCCGATCCGCACTGGCGCAGTTTAGGGGAGGCTTGCGTCCGGGAAGCCTGCGCGGTGGGCGTGGCCGAGGGGGCGAAAGTGAGTCCTGAGGTGGTGCTCTCGGGGGTGGCGGCCATGCCGGCGAACATGCGCAGTTCCATGCAGAAGGATGTCGAGCGTCACAATCCTCCGGAACTGGACGCGATTGCGGGGCCGATCTTGCGCGGCGGTGAGCTGCACGGGATTCCGGTTCCAGCAACCAACAAACTGGTGTCCGCAGTAGAACAGCGCGCAGGGTCCGTGAAGAGCCTGTTGGCGTAGCGGACCGCCTAAAGTCTTACCTGTTTCAGATCCGAACAGCATAAAGCCAGTCCGAAATCTGCACCTCCTTCGCCGCATGCGTTGTAAGATGACCCAAATACTTTCCCATGAGCCCAACGCCTCGACGTGCGGATTTGCCGGAGGTTGCGCCTACGGTGCAGCAGGATGTAGCGCGACTAGCGGCTTCACCCGAAATGCGATCGGCTTTCAACTGGCTGCGCACGCAAGAGCCGCAACTGATGCAATGGCAAATGGAGATGGCGCGGATTGCCGCGCCTCCGTTTGGAGAATCGGCTCGAGGAGCGTGGCTGGCCGAGCGTTTTCGCGAAGTGGGACTCGACGATGTTCGCACGGACGACGTGGGCAACGTGCTGGGAACACACCCTGGATTCGGTCAGCGCTACGTGGCATTGAGCGCTCACATTGATACGGTGTTCCCGGCGAACACGCCACTGAATATTCGCCAGCAGGGGAGCCGGTTGTATGGGCCAGGAGTTTCGGATAACGGAGCGGGGGTGACGGCGATGCTGGGGATTGCCGCGCTGCTGCGGTCGGTACGGTTGCGGCATGCCCTGCCGTTTGTGTTCATCGGCAACGTTGGAGAAGAGGGCGAGGGCGATCTGCGGGGCATGCGTCACATCTTTTCAACACCGCGGTGGAAGGATTCGATCGCCTATAACGTAGTGCTGGATGGTGCAGGTTCCGACACGATCGTGGCGGAAGCCCTGGGGAGCCGGCGCTTTGAAGTGATCGTGCGCGGCCCGGGCGGACACTCCTGGAGCGATTTTGGCGCGCCCAATCCGATTGTGATTCTGGCTCGGGCGATTGATACATTTACGTCGACACAGGTGCCGACGATACCGAAGACGACGTTCAACATCGGAGTGATTCGCGGTGGGACTTCGGTGAATTCGATTCCAGAGTCGGCGAGCATGAAGGTGGATATCCGTTCGACGTCGATGAGCGAGATGGAACGCCTGGAGCAGACGCTCCGGCTGGCATTGAATCGCGCGGTAGAAGACGAGACAATGACCGCGGAAATTCGGTCGCCCGTGCAAAAGCGCCCTTCTGGGGTCAGTTGTGAAGTAGTGGCAATCGGCAGCCGTCCGGCAGGAGAACTGGCGGTTGGATCGCGGATTTTACACGTGATTCGCGCGGTGGATGCGCAACTGAACAATGCTGCGCAGGTGCAGCGGGCGTCAACGGATGCGAACATTCCGTTGTCGATGGGGCTCGAGGCTATCGCCATTGGCGGCGGCGGCTCGGGAGGCGGGGCGCACACGTTACAGGAGTGGTTTGACAGCAACGGGCGCGAGCTGGGGCTGAAACGGATTTTACTGACAATGCTTGCGCTGGCAGGTGCGGGAGAATAATGGGAAAATTTGCGGTCTCGCTAGCTAAAGTTTCTAGGGGAGTGAGCAGTCTTTTCGCTGCGCTGAAGAGCTGCGCCCCCCGAGAGCCGAAGACGTTATTGGAATATTACTCGCCAAAAATGCGACAGACTGGGCGTACGGCTCTCATTGCCTCTCTGCTTCTGACCTTCGGTTGTTGGTCTTCATGGTTTTTGCAGGCGCAGAATCCGGCGGGTGGTCAGGCGGCGGCTGTTACCGGTCCGAAGGCAGACGCCATTTACATTCACGCCAATGTTTACACCGGCGTTCCGGCAAACTCGCAGTTCAGCTCGATTGGTCGGGAAGAGGCAATTGCGGTTCGCGGCGACCGCATTCAAGCCGTGGGAAAGAACGTCGACATCCAGAAATTGAAGGGACCACAGACGCAAGTCATCGACCTAGCCGGGCATTTCCTGATGCCGGGATTTAACGACGCGCATTTGCACCTCGCCGATGCAGGATTGCAGAAGTTGGACGTGGATCTGACCGGAGTAAAGACGCTCGATGAATTTCGCGAACGCGTCTTGGCGAGAGTTGAGAAAGCGAAACCGGGCGAATGGATTCTGGGAGGTGGATGGGACGAGACGATTTGGCCGGTGCAAGTGTTGCCTTCGCGATGGGATCTGGATGAAGTTTCCGGGGGGCATCCCGTGTTTCTGGATCGCGTGGACGGGCATCTGGCAGTGGCAAATACGCGGGCATTGCAACTGGCAAGCATAACCCTTGCAAGCCGCGATCCACAGGGCGGGCACATCGACCGCGACGAGAATGGGCAGCCGACAGGCCTATTGCGGGATACGGCGCAGCAAGCGGTAAGGGCGGTAGTTCCGGCCCCCAGCCGCGAAAAGATGAAGGAGGATTTGGAGGCAGCGCTGGCCGACCTGGCCGTACATGGGGTGACATCGGCGCAGGATTATTCGCCTGCCTGGGAAAACTTCCAGATCTACGAGGAGCTTGAAAAGGAAGGCAAGTTGACGGCAAGAGTTTCGGAGTGGCTTCCGTTTGACGATTCGGTGGAACAGTTGAAGACGAAACGCGACTCGCATCCTCAGTCTGACCTAATGCTGCATACCGGCATGCTGAAGGCTTTCATGGATGGGTCGCTGGGAGGGCATACGGCAGCATTGCTGGAACCGTATGCCGATGATCCGTCCACCTCGGGATTGCCGCGGTATGACGCCGAGCATCTCGATGCGATGGCGAAGGAACGTATCCTGGCCGGCTTCCAACTCGGATTCCATGCGATCGGCGACAAAGGCGTGCAGATGGCACTGGACGCGTTTGCGCAAGCGGAGAAGGCGGCGCGCGAGCAGAAAGTGAAAGCGGCGAATGGCGGCGACGATTACCGGCTGCGCGTCGAGCACGCGCAAATTGCAACTCCAGGCGAGGTTGCCGAGTTCAAACAGTTAAAAGTAGTCGCGTCGATGCAGCCCAGCCATGTTCTCTCGGACATGCGATGGGCAGTGATGCGATTAGGGTCAAAGCGCGCGGCGAACTCATACGCTTGGAACTCGTTCTTGAACAAAGGAGTAATGCTTGCGTTCGGCACCGATTATCCAGTCGAACCGGTTTCACCCTTCCGCGGCCTATACGCGGCCATCACCCGAAAGAGTGAAGACGGCAAACAGGAGTATTTTCCAGAACAGAGACTGACCATGGATCAAGCCATTACCGCCTACACCTCGGGCTCGGCCTTTGCGGAATTCGAAGAGAAAGAAAAGGGCAAACTCGTGGCCGGAATGCTGGCCGACTTTGTAGTGCTCGATCGAGACATTACAGCGGTTTCACCGGAAAAAGTCCTGGCCACCAAAGTATTGCGCACGGTCGTCGGCGGGAAGACCGTGTATGAAGCGAAGTAAGCTTTCCCCTTTCTCTCAAAATGGGAACTGATCAAAAATGATGAGCACTTTGGAGAATATCAACTAGTGTCTCCGTCTATGATTGTTGAGGTCGCAAATTGCGACCTCAAATGAGAGAACAAACTCCTGCCGCTCTTCTCCGAAGGCCCCGACGTGCAGTGCCTTCAGCTCTCGTCGTTGAATCGCGCATACTCATTTTGCGAGGCCAGAGGGTCATTCTCGACGCTGACCTTGCACAGCTTTATCGCGTGCCCGTCAAAAGACTGAACGAGCAAGTGAAGCGCAATCGCGAAAGATTTCCTGCTGACTTCATGTTCAAGCTAAACGAAAAAGAGGATCGCGATTTGAGGTCGCAAATTGCGACCTCAAACAAAACCCGCGGCGGCCGGCGCTACCTTCCCTATGCCTTTACAGAGCACGGCGCAATTATGGCAGCGACCATTCTCAACTCAGAACAAGCCGTCCAGATGAGTGTATTCGTGGTGCGCGCCTTTGTTCGCCTACGTGAGATGTTAGGCACCAACCGAAAGCTCGTTGGCAAGATCAACGAATTGCAAGGACGCTTGGACACTCACGACTCCGCCATCCAGGAGCTCTTTGACGCAATCAAGGAACTCACAACGCCTCCAGATCCCCCACGCAAGCGCATTGGATTCCAGCTTCCGCCGGGGAAAGTTCGAAGCCGCTAACGCCAGTCCTGCAACGCCAGACGACCCGGATTCTCGATGTTTTGCCCGCTATACCCCCGCCTCTCAACGGTGTTCGTTTTATGTTCGCCGCCGCTCCGTTTTGTGATAAACGTAAGGAACATGCGAAAAGCGGTTACGCATCTGAAAAAAGCGGATCCGGTCATGCGAGCCATCATCGACCGTATCGGCCCCTGCCGCATGCAGTTCGGGCCTCCGGAGTTTCACAGCCTGGCGGAATCGATCGTCTACCAACAACTGAATGGCAAGGCCGCCCTGAAGATTTTCGAACGGTTCGCCGCGATGGCAGGGGAACCTCTAACTCCCGAAAGAATCCTTAAGCTCAGCGATGAGCAACTGCGAAGCGTGGGACTATCGAAACAGAAGTCTGCATATTTAAAAGATCTGGCCGCGAAAACGGCGGCGGGCTCCCTCGATTTTTCTCGGTTACCAGATTTGCCGGATGACGAAGTGATCGAGCACCTGACCCAGGTAAAGGGCATTGGCGTTTGGACCGCGCAGATGTTTCTGATGTTTACCCTGAAACGCCAGAACGTTCTGCCCACCGGAGACTTTGGCGTGCGGATGGCCATGTACCGGCACTACCTGGACGTGCAGCGTGTAAAGGCGGCAAAAAAATCTGTCTCCAAGAAAAAGTCGGTTTCGGCGAAGAAGTCCCCGAAACGCAAAATCAAGCTGCCCACTCCCGGCCAGATGGAGAAGATTGCCAGGCGCTGGGAGCCCTACCGCAGCGTGGCTTGCTGGTACTTGTGGCAAAGCATCGATGTGAAAACACTTTGAGCAGACTGGCCCGCTCTGGGCTCCGTTCCACCCGGTGTGGTTAAATGGTGGAGCGATGGCCGATCCTAAAATTCGCGTACTAGTGGCTAAGCCGGGTCTCGACGGTCACGACCGCGGTGCCAAAGTAATTGCCCGCGCATTGCGCGATGCCGGCATGGAAGTGATTTATACGGGATTGCGTCAGACGCCGGAAATGATCGTGAGCGCGGCGTTGCAGGAAGATGTCCAGGTCATAGGCCTGTCGATTCTCTCTGGCGCGCACAATGCCATCGTGCCGCGAGTTATGGACCTGCTCAAACAAAACAAGATCGACGATGTGCTGGTGCTCGTGGGGGGTATTATCCCCGATCAAGACATTGCCGCCCTTAAGCAGATTGGTGTCGCCGCCATTTTCCAGCCGGGCACGGCGATGGATGACATCGTAAAATTCATTCGCTCCCATGCGAAGGGTGCGAACGTCCTTGGCTGATTGCGATTAAGAATCTTAACTGATGCTGCACAACCTTCCGTAACTCAATACCTCGTCGACCTCCCACTTCCATGACAGCTCCAAATCTGAACAGCATCCGCCAGCAACTTAGAAAAACCGTGGGTCCTGCGCCATGGTATTGGCAGACATTTCCCGCATTTCATTCGACAACCGGCCAGCGCTTTCTCTGGACGCACCAAGGAAGTGAAGGTGCCGTTGGCTACGTTGTGTCGCTCGCTCCCGAGCACGCGCCGCACCAGCCACGGCTGGCTTTGAATACGTATTGCAGGCCGTTCAACGTTTCCCCGGACCTGCTCGGAATATGGTGTCCGGAAGGACGCAACATTCGCCTCGCAGTCTTCGATCCCAGCAAGTTAGCGGCTTTTGATCTCGCTGAAATTGCCGGATGGTTCAAGCAGTCCTCTGACCGGATCTATGCAAGAACTCCGCCGGTAGTGGACTTTGAGCTTCCGCTCAATCTGCCTCCTGGAATGCACAAAATTGAAGTTCCCTCACAACTAGCCGCCGTGGATGAACTGATCGTGCCCACCAGCTACAAGGCAATGTCGAATGATGATCCCGCTTTCGCCTTGTTCGTTCTGTATCTGCATGCCGGCTTGGTTGAGGTTCTTCCGCAGAAGTGGTTTACCGCAGCACAATACCAGGTGGGAAAGCAGTGGATCTCCCGCGCAGGCCGCGATCAAGAGTCGCACCGCATCTTCGGAGAATGTTACGGCGCGGGAATTTTCTTAACCGAAGAAGATGGATGCCGTCTCGCAGAGTGGCTTGAAAAAGTATCGTAAATGAGCATCTCCTCATTTTTCGTCCTGGAGGAGAAGGCGAACATGATTCTGCTTCGCCTGCAGTCTGCTGATCAGACCAATCGACTAACCCACGATTGCGTGTCGGATCTGCAAACCGTTCTGCGAGAAATAAATCCGCGAAACCTGCCGTTGGTGATCGCCGGCAATCAAACCTTCTTCTCCGCCGGAGCAGACTTGAAAGAGATTTCAGATCTCACCGGCCCCGCAGCTTACGAATTCTCAAAGAAAGGGCAGGCGCTGATGAACTTGATTGCGCACTTTCCATCGCCGGTCTATGCGGCAATCTCGGGATATTGCATGGGCGGCGGCCTCGATCTCGCGCTGGCTTGCCACCGCCGCATCGCCTCCACCAATGCGGTATTTGGACATCGGGGGGCGGCTCTGGGTCTGATTACAGGATGGGGTGGAACCCAGAGGCTTCCCCGGCTCGTGGGCAAGGGCGCAGCTCTTCAAATGTTCATGGCTGCCGAAAAGATCAATGCGCAGCGGGCCCTCGCCATTGGATTGGTCGATGCCCTGGTGGACGATCCGGTTTCCGAGTGTTCCGCCGCATCGAAGTGGACACTCCCTACCCTTAGCAGCCCGGGCTAGCCTGCCCTTTCCACTCCGGGACGCGTTGCGCCGCATCGCTGGAGTGTTATACGGTAAACAGTCCGCCCTCTTCATCCATGTCCGATCGAAGCGAAAGTCTCGCCGTCCCCAGTTCTCAGGCGTCCAACGTCCTGACCACCAAAGTCGATCCGACCTCGGCGCGATTTGAAGCCAACATGCGCTTCCTGGCGGACTTGATGTCCCAGGTTCGCAACGAAGGCGAAAAGATCTGCGAAGGCGGCGGCTCCAAAGCGATCGAAAATCAGCACGCCAAAGGACGCCTCACCGCTCGCGAACGCATCGAGTTGCTCATTGACCCGGGAACATTCTTCGAGTTGGGCATCTATGCCGCCCATGGAATGTATGAGGAATGGGGCGGAGCCGCATCCGCTGGCGTCATCACCGGAATGGCCCGAGTGCAGACCCGCATGGTGATGATCATTGCCAATGACGCCACCGTCAAAGCTGGCGCGTTTTTTCCGATGACCTCGAAAAAAGTAATTCGCGCCCAGAACATTGCCATCGAGAACCGCATTCCCACCATCTATCTGGTGGATTCGGCCGGAGTATTCCTCCCGCTGCAGGAAGATGTTTTTCCTGACACGGATGACTTCGGGCGCGTCTTCCGCAATAACGCCGTTATGTCCGCCCTTGGTATTCCGCAGATTGCGGCCATCATGGGCATGTGCGTGGCCGGCGGCGGATACTTGCCCGTCATGTGCGACCACGTGCTGATGACCGACGGCAGCGGATTGTTCCTCGCCGGACCCGCCTTGGTGCAGGCCGCCATCGGCCAGAAAGTTTCAGCCGAAGATCTCGGCGGTGCCGCCATGCATGCCGGCATCAGCGGTACCGTGGATTTTCGCGAGCCCGACGATGCCGCCTGCCTGGCACGCATTCGCTCCATCGTCGAAAAGTGGGGATATCGCCGCCAGTCTCCTTGGGATCGCAAGAAACCAGTCGAGCCCGCTCTGGCCGCGGAAGAAATTTACGGCATTTACGATTCCTCCCCCGCTCGGCCTTACGACATGAAAGAGATTCTCGCGCGCGTGCTGGATGGCAGCCACTTCGACGAATATAAGCCGGAATATGGAAAAACTCTGATCTGCGGCTATGGGCGCATCGGTGGTTTTGCTGTCGGCATCGTCGCCAACCAGAAGCTTCACGCCCATCAGGTCGATCACGAAGGCCACAAACGCGTTGAGTTCGGTGGCGTCATTTATACGGAGTCTGCTGAGAAAGCCGCCCGCTTCATCATGGATTGCAACCAGAATCTGATTCCCCTCATTTTCTTGCATGACGTGAATGGCTTTATGGTAGGCCGCGATGCCGAGTGGAGCGGCATCATCAAGGCCGGCGCGAAGATGGTCAATGCCGTATCGAATTCGGTGGTGCCCAAAATCGCCGTAATTGTTGGGGGATCGTTCGGCGCGGGACACTACGCGATGTGCGGCAAAGCATTCGATCCCCGATTTGTTTTCGCCTGGCCGACCGCTCGCTACGCCGTCATGAGCGGCGACTCCGCTGCCAGCACGTTAGTCGAAATTAAAGTCAAGCAATTGGAACGCGGCGGAAAGAAATTGAGCGAGGAAGAAAAGAAAGAGCTGTACGAATCGATGAAACGCACTTATGACGAGCAAACCGATCCACGCTACGGTGCCGCTCGTTTGTGGATCGACAAGATCATCGACCCCATCGAGACCCGTGACGCCATCACGCAGGCTCTGGAGGCTGCGGCATTAAATCCTGACGTCGCCGAATTCAAAGTGGGAGTTCTGCAAACGTAAGATTGAGTCATCGGGCGATTGCGTGAATGGGCGATTGACCGCTCTGCGCCCTCCGTTTTAACAATCGCCCAATGGCCCGATCGCTCAATGGCACAATATGTCTGGCTCCGTCAAACTCATCGAATGCCCCCGCGATGCCTGGCAAGGGCTGAAGGGCAAGATCCCGTCCGATATCAAGCGCGCCTACCTGCAAGCCTTGATCAGCGCCGGATTCAAGCACATTGACGCGGTCTCGTTCGTTTCGCCCAAGGCCGTGCCGCAGATGGCAGATTCCGAAGAAGTTTTGAAGGAACTCGATCCGCCGGACGACGTCGAGATTATCGGCATCGTGGTCAATGAGAAAGGCGCCGAACGCGCGATCCAGACGCACGCCGTCCATACGCTCGGCTTTCCTTACTCGATCTCCGAGACCTTCCTGCGCAAGAATCAGAACCAATCGGCTGAGGACGCGCTCGAAGAATTGGAGAAGATCCAGAAAAAAGCCGACGATGCCGCACTCGAGGTCGTCGTCTATATTTCCATGGCGTTCGGCAATCCTTACGGCGATCTGTGGAATGTGGACGAAGTGATCGAAGCTATTTCTCTGATGGAAGTCGACAACCTGAAAATGATTTCGCTGGCAGATACCGTGGGTATGGCCACTCCGCAACAGGTCACGGAACTCGTAGCTGCGGTGATGTCAAAATACGACTACCTCGAAATCGGTGTGCACCTGCACAGTCGCCCTGAGCAGGCTGCAGCCAAGGTTCTCGCGGCTTACGACGCTGGCTGCCGACGCTTCGACTCTGCCATCGGAGGCCTGGGTGGCTGCCCTTTTGCGCAAGACGCGCTGGTCGGTAATATTGCGACTGAAACCGTCATTGAAGCTTTGAAGCAGCGGGGCGCGGAATTGCCACCGCTAAAGCCGCTGGATACGCTGCTGCGCGCCACCCATGAAATGGCGACACGCTATGCGATCTCAACCGAGGAAGATGAGTCGCTCTAAAACATGAACTACAAAACAATCCTGATTTCCTACGACTCTGGCGTTGCCACCGTCACCCTGAACCGCCCCGACAAGCGCAATGCCGTCAGCTTCGAGTTGGTGAGAGAGCTGATGAACGCCATGGACGAGATCGAAGCCTCGCCTGCAGGCGTTCTGATTTTCACCGGCGCCGGAAAAGCTTTTTGCGCGGGCATGGACCTCGACGAACTCAAATCCCTTCTCGGCAAGACTCACGCAGAGAATGTGCAGGACTCCGCGACCATGGCCGCCTTGTTCCGCCGACTCTACGATTTTCCCAAGCCAACCATCGCGGCGGTCAATGGCGCAGCCATCGCGGGGGGCACGGGCCTGGCCACCATGTGCGACTTCACCCTCGCCGTGCCCGAGGCGAAGTTCGGTTACACCGAAGTCCGCATCGGCTTCGTCCCCGCCATCGTTTCATCCATCCTGGTTTGGCAAGTCGGGCATAAGATCGCGCGTGATCTTCTCCTTACCGGCCGCCTGTTCGATGCCGCCGAGGCAAATCGTTATGGCCTGGTCAATGAGGTCGTTCCCGCTGATGGTCTGCTCCCTCGCGCTCGCGAACTTGCCAATCAGCTTCTCGAAAACAGTCCCGCTTCCGTACGCGCCACCAAGAAGCTGATCAATGGCTTCATTGCCAAACAACTGGATGAGCAAGTCGCTGCCGCCATTGACGACAACGCCCGCATCCGCACCACCGCCGATTTTCGCGAAGGCGTGTCGTCATTTCTCGAAAAGCGCAAGCCAGTGTGGAGCGGTAAATGAATCCAGCTCACCCTCAGGCAATCAATGAAACCCGCGTGCGCGTGCGCTACGCGGAGACCGACAAAATGGGCGTCGTCTACCACTCCAATCACTTCATCTGGTTTGAGATCGGCCGCGTCGAGCTTCTCCGGCAGTTGGGATTTTCCTATCGCGATATGGAAGAGCAAGACGGACGCTTCATCGCCGTGGTTGAAGCGAAATGCCGCTATCGCGCCCCGGTTCGCTATGACGAAGAAGTTCTGGTGCGGACGCAGTTGCTCAATGTTCGCGATTCCGTCATTCACTTCGGCTACGAACTGCGTAAAGTGGATGACGGCTCCCTGCTGGCGGAGGGCGAAACCACTCATATCGTTACCGACGCAAATATGAAAATCGCGGCTCTGCAAGATAAATACTTGACTGCGTTTCGCGGCGCCGTTGGGAAAAAACTGTAATTCAAGAACATCAGACTGGAACCGAGAAACAGGAACCTTCTTTGAACGCCCTACACATCAGCGGTAACGATCTCACTCTCGAAGCGGTGCGCGAAGTCGCGGACCAGCGCCGTCCCGTTCTCCTGTCAGCCGATGCGCGCCAGGGGGTTGATCGCGCGCGCGCGGTAGTCGATGAAATCGTCTCCAGCAACAAGCTGGCTTACGCCGTGACCACTGGCGTGGATAAACTCAGCGACGTCCGCATCGCAGGCGATCAGATCCGCGAACTGCAAGTGAACCTCGTACGCTCGCACGCGGTCGGCGTTGGCGACCCGCTTCCCATCAACGAAACACGCGCCATGATGCTGCTGCGCGCCAACTCGCTCGCCAAGGGATGTTCCGGCGTTCGCGCCATCGTCATCGATACGCTTTGCGAGATGCTCAACCGCGGCGTTACTCCCTTCGTTCCGTCGCAGGGCAGCGTGGGCGCCAGCGGCGACCTCGCTCCACTTGCCCATCTTGCTCTCGCTCTTATCGGCGAAGGCGAGTGTCTTGACGCGTCAGGCAAGCGCATTCCCAGTGGAGATGCGCTGCAGCAGGCTCAAATCAAGCCACTCACGCTCGAAGCCAAAGAGTCGATTTCATTGATTAATGGGACGCAAGGCATGCTGGCCGTGGGCACACTTGCACTTCTTGCCGCCGAAACTCTGGTCGACTCTGCCGACGTGTTGGGTGGCCTGTGTTGCGATGCATTGAAAGGCACGGACACAGCTTTTGATGAACGTATCCACAAAGCGAGACCTCACGCCGGCCAGACTAAGACCGCAGCCAATCTCCGCAAAATGCTCGAGGGCAGCCAGATTCGGGAATCCCACCGGGAATGCGGCCGCGTGCAAGACGCCTACTCCCTGCGCTGCATCCCGCAAGTGCACGGCGCAGTGCGCGATACGCTGGCCCACTGTCGCCAGATATTCGAGACCGAGGCAAACTCCGCCGTGGACAATCCTTTGGTGTTTATCACGAACTCCGAAAATTCCGAAGGAGATGTCATCTCCGGCGGAAATTTCCACGGCGAGCCTCTCGCCTTTGCTTTGGATTTTCTTAGCCATCGCGCTCAGCGCCCTGGCCGGTATCAGCGAGCGCCGCATCGAACGCCTCGTGAATCCCGCCCTCAGTGAGGGCTTGCCGCCCTTTCTTGCCCAGGGCGCAGGATTGAACTCCGGTTTCATGATGCCGCAAGTCACCGCGGCAGCCCTGGTTAGCGAAAACAAAGTGCTGTCCCATCCCGCTTCCGTAGATTCGATCACCACCTCCGGCAACAAGGAAGATTACGTCTCCATGGGAATGACGGCGGCCAACAAACTGAAGCGCGTCGTCGAAAACACGCGCAACGTCCTGGCGATTGAAGCCATGGCGGTGGCCCAAGCCATCGACTTCCTCGCTCCTCTGAAAACATCGAAGCGCGGCGAAGCCGCCCAGGCTGCGATTCGCTCGGTGTGTCCTACGGTCGACAAAGATCGCGTCATGTACAAAGACTTCGCGCGGATCGCAGACTTGATTTCGAATGGGAAGCTGTCTGAAATAATCCGTTGAACGGCACTGCGCAATAACTCATCCCAGTGCCCTGCAAGACTACTCATCACGCTGCGCGCGACATCTCTGACATCGCGATTGCCAGCGCCGCCGCTCCCAAGCCTTTCACTAATGCCGGATGCTGTGCATAAAACTCACTTACCTCCGCCACAATAGACGGGTTCTGCTTCTGCGCGTGCTCCGCGAGTTCGGCAATCGTATCGGGTCTAACTTGAGAAACCAGCTGCTCATTTACCTGGCTAGGCCCGTTCACTAGTCCGGGCAATCCTTTGCCCGACAACCATGACGAAGACGCCGGGCCCGCAGCCAGCAAAAGCTTGTTCAACACTCCGGCTTTCTGCTGCGGATTTGATTGGCCAAAGAGGCTTCCTACCATCTCCCCAAACGACGGCGTCTGTTCCGAATGAAACGCCTCCAATAAACCTTGGGCGAGCACACTCTGCGGTACCGATTGCGCAACATTGTCAAAGTGCTGATTCACGTCCGCCGGAGTTTGCGACTCTTTACCCTGAGTTGTACCTGATCCCGCATACTGCCGAAGAATGCCGCTCACTTTGTTCATCCAATCCATGAATATCTCCTCCGAATATTGCCAAAATCGAAAGGCGGCCGGTGCAATGCCGACCGCCCAATGCCGAATCGTCTGAACCAAACCGGCTAAAGTGAGTCTACGCAGCCGGAATGATCAGTTCCTGTCCCACCTTGATCTTGTCGGGATTCTCCAGGTTGTTGGCTTTGGCAATCGCCATATATTTTTTTGCGTCGCCATAGAACTGCTGACTGATCTTCGACAAGTTATCCCCTGGCTTAACAGTGTAATTCCGTTCGCCTTGCTGCGTGCTCGCTGCGCCCACTGATTGTGCGTGGCTCGACTGCGGGTCCACTTGAATGTCATGCTTCAGATCGGAATAGCTGAGATCGACTTTCTTAATGGCGTCCCAGATCCGGTTCTTGCTGTCTTCGGACTTTGCCGTCGCCTTTACGTAGAGCTGGTTCCCATCCATGTTCACATTCTGCAACTGGGCTCCTTCGCTCTGAATTACGTCCAAGACAGGTTGATATTTCTGCTTAAGGTTTGCAAATACGTCTGCCATTATTTTCTCCCTTCGCAGAGGTTTTAGCTCCGCTGTTATGAATTGAATTTAAGGATGGATGCTGCGTTGCTAAACATCCCGCTTCCCGCGCCGGAGAGGCGCTCCAAGAACGTGCGACCTTCCCTGGTCAAGCCCTGCGAACGGCATGATATAAAACCAGAAAAATCACAGAACCGATTACCGCGACCAACAAGCTATATAAGTTGAGTCCGGTCACTCCCGAGGCACCGAACCGGTTGAACAACCATCCTCCCAGTACCGCACCCACAATACCCAAGAGAATGTCGAGGATCGCGCCCTCGCCCGACTTGTTCACGATCTTGCTGCCAATAAATCCTGCGATCAAACCCAATACGATCCACGCCAGAATTGACATTCGATCTCCTTATGCTCGCCCACTCCCCTCATGCCTATTGAGGGCGGAGGGATAAGTGAGCGAATCACTCCAAAGATGCGCTTTTTGCGCTGCTGTTTAGTTGCGTAATACGTCGGCGCGGCAACTTCGAATAGAAATATTTTTGGGAGGAGCCCAGCTATCTGGTTTGAGGATGCCCATCCAACCCCAACTCTCCCGCAATCCCCTGCAGCGCCGCAATACAAAAACTAATGTGCTCATCCAGGTCCACACCCAGTGCAGCCGCCCCGTTCACAATGTCGTCGCGATTCACCTTTCGCGCGAATGCTTTATCTTTCATACGTTTCCGCACCGACTTCGCGTCCACCTCGGCCAGCGATTTCCCCGGCTTGATCAACGCCACGGCTGTAATGAATCCAGCCAACTCGTCGCAGGCGAATAGCGCCTTTTCCATCGGCGTATCGCGCGTCACGCCCGAGTATTCCGCGTGCGACATGATGGCGCGCCGGACTACTTCCGGCCATCCGCGTTCCTTCAAAATTTCGTTGCCTCGATACGGATGGTCTTCCCTGCTTGGCCAGCGCTCGTAATCGAAGTCATGAATCAGTCCGACGGTTCCCCACAAGTTCTCGCCTTCCGCCGAACCATCCCCGAACTTTTTCGCGCAGGCACGCATGCACGCCTCCACCGCCAGTGCATGCTTGCGTAAACTTTCTGACTGAGTGAACTCAGTTAGTAAACACCATGCCGACTCACGATCCATCATCACTTTCGCCTTGTTTCTGCGGGATTTGACCTCGCCGCTTCCCTTTTTACCGCTTTGATTCCACGGCTTGCTGCCATTTTAACCTTGACTTCCACAGGCCTTGTGCCGCAGATTGTCACTGCAGTCGGAACCTCTTCCCCCAGATACACTGGTTCCAAGGAGTAGCCCGCTCTGGCACTCCCACAACCCGATGGCCACGAACCTTGCCCCAGTAGACTCTAGGGAAGTCGTCCGTTGCGATCACTGCCTGTTGGTTCAGTTCCGTACGGTCAATAACAATTGCCGGCGTTGCCACTCGTCCCTGGACGAAGAACCCGAGCCCGAGCCAGTAGTCATGACTCCACCCGTCATGATGCCCATGCCCGGTATGGGGCGTGGACACCTGAACCTCGCGACCTCCATCCGCTCGCTCCGCCTGCGTAGCGGATTGAGCCAGCGCCAACTGGCCGGACGCATGTCCGTGCCCCGAACCTACGTTTCCAAAATCGAAAACGAAAAAGCGACGCCCACTCTGTCTTCGTTGGAGCGGCTGGCGCGAGCACTGGAGGTGACCGTGCCGGAACTGCTCAGCGGTGGTGAGAAAAACCGCCAGGACGAAATTAGCGAACTGATGAAAGACCAGTTCATCGCGGAGATTTTGCCGTTCGTCTCGCAACTGAACGGGATGCAGATGTCGAGCATCTTGACCCAGGTACGAGATCTGACCGTGCGGCCACGAAGAACGGCGTAGGCCAACAGGTTCTGTGGCGACAGCCGCCCTCGGCTGTCCGCCGGGCGCAACTCGGCAGCTGCTACCAAAAAATTTTATCCGGGCAACCACCAACCAAAGCCGGGACCAGAAAATCGGTCCCGGTTTTTTCTTACAGAAATCTCCCCCACCCGCTGTTGCTGCTTAAGATTGATCCCGGCCTTCATTCGAGCGAAGGCCGCGATCTTTCGAAGATCTGACCCTGAATCCCGCCAACAACGATCCTCATCTATCCACCATGGTCCCGGAAGAATCTGTAAACGTTTTTCCAGCTCTACTGAACGACCCTGCCTCGTGGTCCGGCGAAACTCGCGAATCCTCACCGATAGCCCCATCTCTCCCCGACGCCCCGCTCCTCGACGCCTATTCCCGCGCCGTCACCGGCACGGTGGAGCGCGTTAGCCCGTCGGTGGTGAACATCGAAGTTTATCAATCTGCGGGACAAACCCGCTCTGGCGAGCAGCGTGAGAGGAGGGGCGGAGGCTCGGGCTTCGTGTTCACCCCGGACGGCCTCATCCTCACCAACAGCCACGTCGTGCATGATGCACGCCGTATCGAGGTCACACTCTCCGACGGCCGACGGATGCCCGCCACTGCCATCGGCGACGATCCCGCAACCGACCTCGCCGTCATCCGGATCGATAACGCTCGCTTCGACGAACCCAGCCTCACCGCTGCGGCTCTCGGCGACTCGCAACAGCTTCGCGTCGGACAACTCGTGGTCGCTTTAGGCAGTCCGTACGGATTTCAATCCACGGTTACCGCAGGCGTGGTCAGCGCGCTCGGACGTTCGCTGCGATCCTATTCCGGCCGGCTCATCGACGATGTGATCCAGACCGACGCCGCCTTGAATCCAGGCAACTCCGGCGGGCCGCTGGTCGATTCTGGCGGACGCGTCGTGGGAGTTAACACCGCAACCATTTTGCCGGCACAGGGAATCTGTTTCGCCATCGGGATCAACACTGCCAAGTTCGTGGCCAGCCGCCTGCTTCGTGACGGCCGCATCCGCCGCAGCTACATCGGCGTTTCCGCTCAAACTTCTCCCATTCACCGCCGCGTCGTTCGTTTTTACGATCTCCCAAAAGAAACGGGTGTGGTCGTTTTGTCGCTTGGAAGAGAAAAGCCCGGCAGCTCGCGCCGGCGTTCGCGAAGGCGATGTAATCGTCGCGCTCGAGGGCCATCCCGTAGCGGGTGTGGACGATCTCCACCGCGTTCTGACTGACGTCCGCGTCGGAGTGAGTTGCTCACTCACGCTCCTGCGCCACACGGAGAAACTTGACTTGAAAATCGTACCCGAAGAGGTGAAATAGCTCATGTGGCGCGGGCGCCCTCGCCCGCGAATTCCGGCTCGCGCGAGCCGTGTCCTTCCCGTCATTGCCTCCCCCTTCCCCGCTGTGTTAGCTTCGAGAATCGGAAGGGGATAAGCCTTGCAGGCAAAAATTCCCGCCGGTCTGGATCGCAAGGAAGCAGAAGTCTACCGGCATCTCGATCCAGCGCGGCTCCCAAAGCACATCGCGATCATCATGGACGGCAACGGGCGCTGGGCCAAGCGGCGCCACATGCCGCGCGTGGCCGGACATCGCGCCGGCGTCACCGCCGTCCGTGCAACTGTCGAAACCGCAGCCCGCATCGGCATTCACGCGCTCACGCTGTATGCCTTCTCCGAAGAAAACTGGAAGAAACGTCCCAAGAGCGAAGTCGATTTCCTTATGCGCCTGCTCAGCCGCTACCTCAAAGCCGAAGTCCCCACGCTGAACGAAAACAATATCCGCCTCGAATACATAGGCCGCCAGTACGAACTTCCCGAAGATGTCCAGGAGCGCATGGCCTGGGCGCGCGAGAGCACGTCCCATAACTCCGGCACAATTCTTACGCTGGCACTAAATTACAGCGCCCGCAGCGAAATCGTGGACGCCTTCCGCTCCATGGCGAGTGCCGCGTCGCAAAACGGCGGCTTCGAGCACCTCCGCATCGATGAAGATACCGTTGGCAGGCATCTTTACACGTGCAACCTGCCCGACCCCGATCTCGTCGTCCGCACTTCCGGCGAAATGCGCCTCAGCAATTTTTTACTGTGGCAGCTCGCCTATGCCGAAATTTACGTGACACCCACACTGTGGCCTGATTTTCGTGGCCTGCACCTGCTCGAAGGTATCGCCGAATATCAGAAGCGCGAGCGGCGCTACGGCGGCCTCAATCATCACGACCTGAATCACCACGATTCGACCCATCACGATTCGCGAGCCCAGACCGAAGCGGCAAAGGTTAGCAAGTAACGGCCAGCATGCTGAAACGCATCGCGACCGCTCTCGTCCTCATCCCAGTCGTCATGCTGCTGGTGCTGCGCGCGCCGGTCTCGGTGGTCGCTATCGTCTCCGGCATCGTGGCGCTCATCACCGTCCAGGAATTTCTGAAGCTGACAGAATGTTATGGCGTCCACCCGCTGCGCCTGCCCACTTACTTGTTCGTGGGATTATTTTTTCTACTGCTCGCTGTCTCGTCTGCCGGCGAACCGCCTCAGCTTTCCGCGGTCCACTTCGTTTTCGGCGCCGGATTTGCCTCCGCCTTCGCTCCTTTTCTTTTTCTAACCCTTGCCATGCGGCGTTCTCCGATGAGCGCTGGATACCCCGCAGCCGCATCCTCCAGTTTCGCCTTTGCCTATATCGCTCTACCCATGGCCATGCTGGTGCAACTGCGCCAGCAATGGGGCGGTGCCTTTTGGATCCTCTATCTTCTCCTCATCGTTTGGGCGGGCGACATCTTTGCTTACTTCGTCGGGCGCTCCCTGGGCCGCCACCTGATGGCCCCCCGCATCAGCCCGAAGAAAACCTGGGAGGGCGCGGCTGCCTCCATCGCCGCCAGCCTTGTCGTTGGAAGTCTCCTCTTCAATCATGCATTGCAGATCAGTTCATTTCTGCTCCGCGTTGGGTTGATCGAGCGCCGCGACGGTCTCTTCGGACTCGAGAAGCCCGAAATGTGGCCAATCCTTCTGCTCACCGTCGCCCTGAATATTGCCGCGCAGCTTGGCGATCTGGTCGAGTCGCTGATCAAGCGCGGCGCCGGGGTCAAAGATTCGGGCTCGATTCTTCCCGGCCACGGCGGCATGCTCGACCGCATCGACGCGATGCTCTTTGCCGCTCCAGTACTCTGGTTTTACGTGGCTTGGCGCGTGATGCAGTAGACATTCCATTCCGCACCCCCAGCGGATTCAGGAAACGCGTAAAATAAGAATCCACCTCTGATCTCTCTATGATGAAGCACATCGCTATCCTGGGATCAACCGGATCGATCGGCCGCAGCACCCTTAGCGTCGCCGAGTCCTATCCAGAGCGCTTCCAGATCGTCGCTCTCGCCGCCGGAGCCAACCTCGAGGCCGCCTTCGAACAGGTGAAGCGCTGGCATCCGCGAATCATCTCCATGGCGTCGGCAGTCGATGCTGATCACTTGCAGAAGCAGTTGAAGCGCTCTGGCCTCGGCGAGATCGAAGTCGTGCACGGGCCCGCCGGCACCGTCAAGGTCGCGACCCATCCTGAAGTCGACTTCGTGGTCAGCGCCATCGTCGGTGTTGCCGGACTCGAGGCCACCTACGAGGCGGTAAAAGCCGGGAAGACCGTGGGCGTGGCCAATAAAGAATGTCTTGTAGCCGCCGGCGAGTTGATCACCGCCGAGGCTCGCAAGCAGGGCAAGCCCCTCCTGCCCATCGATAGCGAGCACAACGCCGTTCATCAATGCCTGCGCGCCGGGCGAATGGAAGAGGTCGAACGGATCTGGCTCACTGCCTCCGGCGGCCCTTTTCTAAACACTCCCCGTTCGCAATTCCACTCCATCACCGTTGAGGAAGCCCTCAATCATCCCACCTGGAAAATGGGCAAGCGTATTACCATCGATTCCGCAACTTTGATGAACAAAGGCTTTGAAGTCATCGAGGCGTGCAGATTGTTTCATCTTCCGCCCTCTAAAGTGGAAGTCATTGTCCACCCTCAGTCCACAATTCATTCCATGGTGGAATTCGTGGATGGCAGTATACTTGCTCAATTCTCCGTCACGGATATGCGCCTGCCCATTCTGTACGCTCTGACGTATCCGGAGCGCATTGAATCGGATATGCGCTTTCCGGTCAGAGACTTGCGTACTCTGGACTTCCTCCCTCCAGACATGAGTAAATTCCCTTGTCTCCGTTTAGCATACGAAGCGGTCGAAGCCGGGGGGGCTAAGACCGTCGCTTTGAATGCGGCCGATGAAGTGGCCGTGGCCGCCTTCCTCCAGGGCAACATCGCATTCGATGAGATTCCCAGGATCATCGAAGACGTGGTTTCAGCATCTAATTCTGGGAAAATGGGTTCGATACAGGAAGTGCTTGAAGCCGATGCGGAAGCTCATCGTTATGCGCAAGAGCGGGTCAGCATGCTCGCCGGAGCCAAACGGGGCGTAACTTCCTCCATCTGAAACCAGATTTTGGAATCTAACCAACTGTGGAGTACGTACTCTAATTTATGTCTGACTTCCTGATTTCTCTGGTCGCCGTCGTCGCTATCCTTGGCTTCATGATCCTCATCCACGAATTCGGCCACTATGCCGTGGCCAAGTGGCTCGGGGTTCGGGTCGAGGTCTTTTCCCTGGGTTTTGGAAAGCGACTGGCCGGTTTTCGCAAAGGCGACACGGACTACCGCCTCAGTGCGATCCCTCTTGGCGGCTACGTCAAGATGAGTGGCGAAAATCCCATGGACGAGCGCACCGGCGATCCCGCCGAGTTCCTCTCCCATTCTCGCTGGCACCGTTTCCTGATTGCCATCGCAGGCCCGGCCATGAACATCATGCTGGCCATTTTTCTGCTCACCACCGTTTATATGGTGCATTACGAGTACCCGGTTTTCATGGACAAGGCTGCCGTAATCGACGGCGTAAAAGCCAATTCCGCCGCAGCCCTCGCCGACCTTCAACCCGGCGACCGCATTATCAAGATTGATGGCATCTCGAATCCCACATGGGAGCAGGTGCAGCCCCGCGTCATGATTAGCCCGAATCAACCTCTTCCCGTTACGATTCAACGCGGCAACCAGGTTCTCGAGAAAACCATCGTCCCTAAGCCAGTTACTTCATCGGAAGTCGGCTCCGCTGGCTGGTATCCCGCGGAACCCGTCATCATTGGCCGTATGGATGATGACATGCCCGCCATCAAGGCCGGCATGCGCGAAGACGACCGCGTCGTCTCTATGGATGGCAAGCCCCTCGGCTCCATCGAAGCCATGATCGAGCAACTGCAGCAGACCAAAGATAAGCCCGTCGATTTGGTTGTGCTCAGGGGCAACCAGACTCTCACCTTCCACTTGCAGCCCGTGCTTTCGAAAACCGAAGACCCGAAGCAGCAGCGCTATCGTCTTGGCTTCCTGAACAAGGAGGAGACTATGGTAAAGCGACTTCCCTTTGCCGAGGCCTTCAGCCTTTCGTTGCAGGAAAACAGGAAGTATTCTCTATTGCTTCTGGAATTGGCAAAGAAGCTGGTAACGGGAAAAGTCTCGCCTCGCATGGTTTCTGGCCCGATTGGAATCGCCCAAGAGGCCGGCTACGCCGCCCAGCAGAAAGGCTGGACTCCGCTCCTCGCGCTCACTTCCGGCATCAGCCTGAACCTCGGCGTCTTTAACCTGCTGCCCATCCCAATTCTCGACGGAGGCGTCATCTTCTTCCTCCTCATCGAAAGCCTGATGGGCCACGATATCAGCCTACGCATCAAGGAACGCGTCTACCAGGCCGCATTCGTTTTCCTGGTACTGTTCGCGGTCATGGTCATCTTCAACGATATTGTGAAAACCATTCCCGGACTTGCGGACCGCCTGCAATAAGGCGGTCCCTCCATCCACCAACTACGCTCCACTGCCAAACGGATCGTCACTGGTCACGCCATTCGGCAGGGCTTTCACTGCCGCCTGAAAGTTCGACCAAGCACTGCTCGCCGGCTGCGACGTCAGCTTCGCATAGAGTTGCGCCAGCGTTCCCGCATCACCCAATGACACCATCGCCGGAGCGATCTGGTTGAGGGTGTATCCCTGACTCTTTAGCCAGGATATGAAAGCCATCCCGCACCCGATGCTGTCCGCGTCCTGATCCGTTCCTTCCGTTTTATCCACCCAGTTCGGCGTTCCGTCCTGCGCCCACGTGGGAGCGGTCGCGAAGTCGGACAACGCATTGTTCCCCACTTCCGCTGCGCACCACCGCGACAGCGCTTCGCCGGTGCTCTCGCCGCACAGGTTCCCGTTCATCGAGCACTCGCTTAGCTCGGCTTCAAACAAGGCCGATACGCGTGCCGAATTTCCAAAAGCGGCGCACACCTCGATCGCTGCGCCGGTCGTGTAATCGCATCCGCCATGGTCGGCCCCGCCCGTTCCATCGGTCGCGCCTCCCAACGCATAAATGATCACACTCACCGGTCCTCCCGTCGTCCCGAAGATGGAGTCGTTGTCACTCGCCACGCGGTCCCCATCGCTCACCAGGTCCTGCGCATTCTGCAGCCCCGGCGCGCCGAGCGTCGGATCCACATACACGGTCACCCGCCCGCTCGGACTGGTTCCCACAAACTGCGATGTTCCTGTATAACTCGGCCATTGCGGCGCCGCCGGACCAGTAGCCGCGTCAGCCCTGGCATGAATTGTGATTGCTGTTGCTTTCAGTCGGTGATGCTTCATAGAAACTCCCATACCCACATAGTTTGGTGATTAATTCTTGCAGAGCGTTGCAAGTCACTGGTTCATCTACCGTCGAACCGCGGCGCGAAAGGTCGTCAAACCGTTTCCACATGGTAAAATAGAAGTTCCCATGGCCACCATTCAACGCAGGAAAACCGTGACTGCCGTGGTCGGCGGCGTCCGCGTCGGCTCGGATGCACCCATTGTGGTGCAATCGATGACCAACACCGATACTGCGGACATTCTCGGCACCGTGCAACAGTGTGCCGCACTCGCCCGCGCCGGTTCTGAGCTGGTTCGCGTCACCGTCAATAACGAGGAGGCCGCCGCTGCCGTTCCCCGCATCGTTGATCTGCTCGACCGGCAGGGCATCCGCGTCCCCATCATCGGCGACTTCCATTACAACGGCCACGTCCTGCTCACCAAGTATCCCGAGTGCGCCCGCGACCTCGCCAAGTACCGCATCAATCCCGGCAACGCCAGCATCGGAAAAACCGGCGATTCCAACTTCCGCACCATGATCGAAGTTGCCGTCAAATATCAAAAGCCGGTTCGCATCGGCGTGAACTGGGGATCGCTCGACCAAACCCTGCTCACCAAAATGATGGACGAGAACTCCGCCCTGCCTGAGCCGCTGGACGCTCGCGAAGTCACCATGGAAGCCATGGTCGTCAGCGCGCTCAATTCCGCCGAACTCGCGGAGAAATTCGGCCTGCGTCCCGATCAGATCATTCTCAGCGCAAAAGTCAGCGGCGTGCAGGATTTAATCGACGTCTACCGCTCCCTCGCCACCCGCTGCGACTTACCCCTTGCACCTTGGCCTCACGGAAGCCGGAATGGGCGCCAAGGGCGTCGTTGCCTCAAGTGCCGCCATGGGTGTGCTTCTTCAGGAAGGCATCGGCGATACCATTCGCGTCTCGCTCACTCCCGCTCCGGGCGGCGACCGCACCGAAGAAGTCCGCGTGGCGCAACAGATCCTGCAGTCCATCGGCATTCGCAGCTTCACTCCCCAGGTCACCGCTTGCCCCGGCTGCGGACGCACCACCAGCACCTTCTTCCAGGAAATGGCTGAGCAGATTCAGACTTACCTGCGCGAGCAGATGCCCACATGGAAAGGCCGCTACGTGGGGGTTGAAGAGATGAAACTCGCCGTCATGGGCTGCATCGTGAACGGACCCGGTGAGTCGAAGCACGCCAATATCGGCATTTCGCTGCCCGGCACGTTCGAAGAGCCCAAAGCCCCCGTCTACGTCGATGGCCGCTTGTTCACGACGTTAAAGGGCGATCGCATCGTTCCGGAGTTCATTACCATCCTCGACGAATACGTCAACTCTCACTACGCCGCGCGGCCAGTTGAGAAGGAAGAAGTAGCGGTGGTCCGAACTTAGAAGATCATCGATGGCTGCCCGAAGGCATCGTCGACAATGTCTTGAGACTTCTGACCCTACTGCCCCATAAACAAGAAGATTGGTGGCTGCAGAGCTGTCGTGCTGTTGGCTTCCGGCAGCGTGAGAGCGTCCGAAACCAACGAATCCGGCGGCAAAGGACTTCCTGAATTGTTGGTATTGGCTCCCGTTGTGTTCACGATAGCAATCGCCCCTGCATCGCACATGCTCACATAAACCCGGCTGCTGTCGGCCGCAGCGGCCGTAAACATACGAAATCGCGGCACGCCCGGCGAGTACAGCGCTGGATAAATCGGCGCTGTCACGCAATACGCCTGCGGCGGAACAGCATATTGGTTGGTCACGAACGGCGGCCAGGTGAGCAGCGTCATACTCGGTGTGCTGGGATACTTCAGCGTCAGGCTGTTCGCGTCAAACACCGTCAGCAAAGGAACCACACAGGGGCCCGACACCGTCGGATCCGGGCACGCCGCCGGCGTCTGATAACTGGCCACGTAAAACCTGCTTCCATCGAGCAGTGCAGTAACGGAAACCGGTGTGCAAGCGGCTGAACACGGTGGATTCGTTCCCCCCGTCATGGAGATCGCGGCCACCTGCGTCGGCGTGTCGTTTGGTCCGGTATCGGAAAAAACGTATACCATCCCCGTCACGGGATTGGTTACGTACAGCCGGTTCTTATTCGGATCGAAGAAAATAAAATTCGCGCCCGCTCCTACCGGGAGACTGCTGGTCACCGTATCCGTCGCCACATCGATCGTCACCAGTTGACCGTCGCCCTCCGTGAGCACATATACCTTCTGGCTGTCCCCTCGCGCCACCACCCAAACCGGCGTCACTCCGGTGAAGCCGGTAACAACATTCGGGGTCATATCGACAGGATTCAAGCTGCTCACCGTGTTGCTTCCCTGGTTGGCCACATAGAGCTTTAGGCCATTTGGCGTCTCTGCCAGACTGACCGGATTCGTTCCCACCAGAGCGCTGTTCACCACGACGTTTGACGTCGTACTAATCGCGGACACGGAATTCGAATTGTAGTTCGCCACGTACATTGCCGTATTCTGGCTGCTATTCACAAAAACCGGCTGCGGTGGCACCGACGCGGTCCCACCTGACGATGGTGCGAGTCCCGTGGCGGTATCCACATACTGCACCGTGGTCCCGGCGACTGCGGCAATCGCAAACGTGCCGTTATATCCCGTAACAGCCTGGTTGCCGATCACGATCGCGGACCCCGCCACCACATTAGTGAGCGGGGCACCGAGCGTAACTGTCACCACATTCCCCGTCTCGCTGATGGCCACAATGCTTGCTGCTTGACCTGCTAAGCTGGGCAACCCGATCGTGCTGACCGATCCAAACCCCGTGCCCTGCGTCGATTGAAACACCGGGCTGAATGACTCGATCGAATCCGTTCCTCCTGGGAACACGCTGCCCGCCGTAGCTACGTAAACCCGCGAATCGCTCGGCAGAATCGCTGCATGAGTCGGGTTCAGGCCCGCGTTTGGCGCGCCTCCCGTCGAAAAGGAAGTCTCCCCGATCACCGAATCCCCCGCCACATCCAACTGCATGGCCTCACCGGAGTAGCCGGGCACGTTGTTGCTGATGCCGAGAACCGCGTGAAAATTCGCTGGCGAAGGATTGGTTTCCACCGGGCAGCCTGGCACTCCGCCGGTCGAGCACGGAATGACCACCGGGCGGTAGACCTGCCCGCAAGCCGCCCAGAACATGATCGAAACCACCGCGATCGCCAGGAAACCCAGGCGCCGGGCGTTCATCGGCACTCCATCGCGTGCCACGCAGAAACATTTGTGATCATAGGTGAGAAGAATTCAACATTCTAACGGCTGCAGTCGATTCCGCGCCAGTGCCCGCGCGCGACAGTAGTGCTGCAGCTTAACTTTTCTTTGGAGGTGTCATCGAGGTGTCATCCTGAGCGAAGCCGTTTTTAGGCGTAGCGAAGGATCTCGGTCTCCAACTGCAGCGCGTCAGGCACCGTCCGCTTTACTAATCACAAATTGATTGGAAGTTGCTACCCATGCTGGGATGCACAGGTTCCAGACCAAGTTGGATGGTCCTACAAACACGAACGCCGGTTCCGAAGGAACGGCAACTATCGACGTCGACGCGGCTTGCCGCCCGCCGCAGCCGCCACCGGTTCCTCGGACTTCGCCGTGGCCGCCGGCTTCTTCTTCCCTTCCATCTGCGCCAGGCTCTGCTTCAACGCCGCCATCAAATCCACGACCGGGGCCAGTTTCTTCGGCTTCTCCACCGCCGTCACCTCGCCACCCTCGAGTTTGGTCTCGATCAGTTTCTTCAGATTCTCCTGGAATGCGTCGTGATATTTTTTCGGGTCCCATTCATCCGCCAGCGCCTCGATCAACTGGTGTGCAACTTTCACTTCCGCGTCTTTCAGCTGCACGTCGGGAGCGCCGAACCCTTCCACCTTGCGCACTTCTTCTTCGTAATACATCGTGTGCAGCATCAGCCCACCCTGCGTCGGACGCAGGAACACCGTGTACTCCCGGTTGTGCATCGTAATTTTGGCGATCGCCACATACTCGCTCTCTTCCAGCGCCTTGGTCAGCAACGCGTAAGGACGCCGCCCCGCCTCTTCCGGCATCATGTAGTACGACGACTCGAAATACACCGGATCCACCTCGCTCGCCTTCACGAACTCCAGGATCTCCATCGTCTTCGCAGTCTGAGGCTCGATCTTCTTGATCTCTTCCGGTTCGATCACGATGTACTCGTCCTTGCGAAACTCGTAGCCCTTCACGATCTCGCTGCGGTCGACCACAACATTCTCTACTGGGCAAATATATTGCTGCTTCACTCGTACCTTGTCCGGCCGGTGCAGCATGTTGAAAGAGATCCCGCTGCTACGCGCGCCGGAAAACAGGCGCACCGGCATGGAAATAAGCCCAAACGTTAAGTGCCCAGACCAGACCGAAGCTGCCATAGTTCCTCTCGCCTCGTTCAGGGACGAAAGCCGCCCCACATTTGACCGCCACCGCTAAACCGTCCAGATTTGCGAGTTTAGCTTATAAACGGTTCTTGGATGCACAAATCTCCTTGCATGGGGAATCGAAATGCGAAGCCCGAGAGAATGGGGTAGAAAGTACGACCGCCCTAGCAGTAGTGGTTAACTGGTTGGCTTCTCGAATGATTTGGCGACCGCGGAAAGTCGAACTGGCGTCTCGGCCCGCAAGCGAGCCTTCCAGAATGGTCACTCTTGCTCAGAAGAATGCCTGCTCCGCTGCTACGCTCATCCGGGATCGACGAAAATAGAGGCTAATCCATGGCAATTGCAGAACTCGCCGTAAGAAGCCCGAGCGCTATTCCGCGCCGGAATGCCTCTATGAAAGCGCTGGTCTACCACGGTGCCGGCAACCATGCGTGGGAGGACAAGCCGCGTCCCACTATTCAGGAGCCCGGTGATGCGATCGTCCGGGTCACCACGTCTACCATCTGCGGAACCGACCTTCACATTTTAAAAGGGGACCTTCCTGCTGTGATCGACGGACGAATTCTTGGCCACGAAGGCATCGGGATAGTAGAGGAGGTGGGCGCGGGTGTCTCGGAATTTCACGTCGGAGACAAGGTGATCATCTCCTGCGTTACCGCCTGCCTCAAGTGTGACTTCTGCAAACGAGGCGTGTACTCACACTGCCGGCACGGTGGCTGGATCCTGGGTTACACCCTCGACGGAACTCAGGCCGAGTATGTGCGCATTCCGCAAGCCGACGGAAGCCTCTACACCTTTCCCGCCGGTGCGGACGACGAGGCGATGGTGATGCTGAGCGATATTTTGCCGACTGGCTTTGAATGTGGCGTCTTGAATGGGCAAGTGAAACCCGGGGACTCGATCGCCATTATCGGCGCAGGTCCAGTAGGCCTCGCGGTCCTGTTAACGGCGCAGTTTTATTCGCCAGCGGCAATCTTCATGATTGACCTGGACGACAAACGGCTGGCAGTCGCCAAGACGTTCGGCGCAACCCATCTGATTAACAGTTCCGATGGACACGCAGCGCATCAGGTGATGGAACTGACGGAAGGCGCCGGCGTCGACGTGGCCATTGAGGCCGTCGGCCTACCTGCCACATTCGCCATCTGCCAGGCCATCGTGGCTGTGGGCGGACGCATCGCCAACGTGGGGGTTCACGGAAAACCCGTGGAACTACACATGGAAAAGCTTTGGGACCACAATATCGCAATCACCACGCGCCTGGTGGATACGGTCACAACGCCCATGCTGCTAAAGGTCGTGCGCTCGGGCAAGCTGCAGCCGAGTAAGCTCGTGACTCATCGATTCGCGATGAATGACATCCTGAAGGCGTATGACACGTTTGGAAATGCCGCAAGAGAAGGTGCTCTCAAAGTGGTTCTCACCAACAAGTCTCATTGATCAAGTCTATTGATCATCGAGCGCAATGATTTGATTGGTAGAAGATTGTTTCGCGGCCTGCCCAGCTGACTGCCTGCGACGTTCTATCGCTTTTTCTGCACCCTTCTTTGTCGGACAAACATCTCTGGATTATCCCTGAACCCGGAGACACCATGAGCGAAGACCTGCGCTATCCCATCGGCAAGTTCCACTTCGACGGCCCCTCGAGTGACGATCAAAGGCAGAAGCATCTCGCCAATATCGAGCAGGCGCCGGCCAATCTTCGCGCTGCCGTGAAAGGCCTCTCGGACGCCCAACTCGACACGCCCTATCGGCCAGGTGGCTGGACCGTACGCCAGGTCACCCATCACGTTCCCGATAGCCATCTCAACGCCTACATTCGTTTCAAGCTCGCCCTCACGGAAGATGCTCCCACCATCAAGCCCTATGCCGAAGATCGCTGGGCCCAACTCGCAGACTCTCGCACCACTCCTGTTGAAGTCTCACTCACGCTCCTCGATTCCTTGCACGATCGTTGGGTTCGCCTGCTTCGCTCGCTTCAACCCGAGGACTGGAAGCGAACCTTTCGCCATCCCGAACTCGGCGAGGTTAGTCTTGAAAAAAATCTCGCTCTTTATTCATGGCACGGCCGCCATCATGTGACGCACATCACCAATCTAAGAAAGAGTAACGGTTGGTAGCACGACCGAGCGGGCTCGTAAAACTTTGGTTATCTTTAGGCGATCCAGACCGGCGAATACGCTGCTGATGTGAGCCTAAATCGATTCTTTCTTACACAAGTCTGGCGGGGCATCCTCGGAACCGTGGTCCTCGGGCTGATGTCGACGGCAACCCTGGCCCAAACTCACAGTCCAACTCCCGTAGCGCCAGCCGACATGCCGGAACCTACGTACACGGGCCGGCAGGAGTCCCTCGCAGATGCGGCCAAGGCTGCGAAAAAGCGAAGTGCCGCGGGAGCCAAGAAAGTCATCACGGAAGACGACATGGATGGGCCCCGGAATGTGCTGCCTGCCCTAACCATGGAGGACGCCGAAAACGGGGACGACATCGTGACGGCGATCGGAGAATATAAGCGGACCCACACTCCGGAAGAAACGGAAAACGTAGTCCACGCTTGGTACGACAAGTATGATGAAGAACTAGCAGCCGCAATTAAGCAGAACATAGTGGTTAGCGTGTTGCGGGAAGAAAACAATAGCAACGGCTTTGAACTTTGCCGAGACAGCGGAAACTATGAATCCTGCGAAGGCCGCCGTCGAGCTGATTACATCGGAGCACGTCACGACCAGGCCACCATTAACAAAAATGTAATGCTCGAGGTGCGGATTCAACACGCCTTCATGAAGGTTCGCAACGGCCTCATGCGCTACAACCTCCACTACGATTGGTTCAAGATCCGTACTACGAACGGCATCGACAGGTTTTAGTCATCAGCCTGGAATTCCAGGGAACTCCGAAAGTATTCCCCGCTTAAGCGATTCCCATCTTCCACACCAGATAACTGCAAGCCTCTCGCAGAACCGCGTACGCGCGCTGCGACATGCTGTGGGGACGAGAGTCCGGACGCGGCGCCACATACACGGGCGAAATCCCTTCGTGCTCCAGCAATCGCTTGATGCGGAACACATGATACGCATCGCTCACCGCGACGCAATTGCGCAGCCCGTTGGCCCGCATGATCACGGCCACTCGCACCGCCGACTGCGCGGTATCCGATCCTTGCGTCTCAGCAATTAAATTCCGCTCGGGGATACCACGATGCTTCAGGTAGTCGACGCCCACTCCGCCTTCGCTGAAGCTGGGATCGGAAGCGGCTCCGCCCGTGGTGATCACGACAGGCGCAATTCCCTGCTGAAAAATTTCGAACGCATGATCCAGTCGCGCACGCAACACCGGTGAAGGATGCCCCGCATATTCTGCCGCCCCAAAAACTACGATCGCGTCGGCGGGATGAATTTCCTGCAATCCGCCTTCATGCACAACTCGAACCGCAGTCCACCCCAGGAACGCAAACAACCCAAATAGCGCCAGCAACTCCAGCCACAGCAACCAGTGGCCGCTCGCATGTCGCGTAGCTTTTTTCTCGCTCATCCCTTAGCGAAAAATGTAGAAATTTCATCCGCCGGAATTGCTCCCTCGCGCATGATTTTCCACCGCGCGCTTTCATCTGTTAGATCGACAATCGTGGATGCAATGTCCCGCGGCGAGGCTCCGCCATCCAGAATAATGCTGATACTGCCCTGCAATTGTTCATGCACCTGCTGCGCGCTGGTGCACTCCGAAGCACCGCTCAGATTCGCCGAAGTCGCTGTGATCGGAATCGCCGCCGCCGTCACCACCGCCAGAGGAATCTTCGCATTCGGCACGCGCAGCGCCACGTTGCCCGTGTTCGCCGTCACCTTCAGCGGCAATCGCGATCCCGCTTTGACAATAATGGTCAAAGGTCCGGGCCAGTACTTTCTGGCCAGAGCATAGAATTCCTCCGGCAGAGCCTTGGCCAGTTCTTCCGCATGGTCCACGCTTTCAATCAGTAACGACAGCGGTTTGTGCCGCGACCGCGTCTTGATGTCATACACGCGATCCACCGCCCGCAGGTTAAACGGATCTGCCGCCAGCCCGTAAAACGTGTCGGTTGGCATGCCCAATACTTCCCCAGCTCGAATCTGATCGGCGGCATACTTCACCAACGAACTCTCCGGTGTTTCACTGTTAATTTTTATGATTTCGGCGCGCACGGCCTTCCCTTCTCAACTGCGGTCTTTGGAGTAGTTTGACTTTGAGACTTATCATAATACGGCAAAATCCTTAGAAGCACCCTTACGAATCTCGCTGCGAAGAGCGGCTGCCTTCTTGAATTCTTTAAATCCCGCGGAGCCTGGGCGGATTTAGGGCCGCCCATCCTCATCCGGCAACCCGCCCGCCAGCAGGCGGCATCTGATCCGCCGCGCGCTTTGGAGGTTCTATGCGTCCCTCACTTTGTCTCCTTCTGTTAATCCCTTCCTTTGCCCTTAGCCAGAACACCGACTCTATAGCGCGCGGGAATCAATCCTTCCCGGCAGGATCACCACCTTCGTCCGCGGTTCAAGTCCTTTACGTGGTCGACCACTCTGTGCTCACTACCTACAACATCGATCCGCACACCTTTGAAGCGACGGCCGTTGGAACCACCACGATGCCCACAGCGAGGTTTGTCACCATCCAGACTTCGCCCGACGGCAGATTCCTGTATTACTTCGCCAGCCCCAACTATGCCGCCGGACATCAGAAATTGTACGTCTTCGATACAGACGCCACCGGCGTTCCGGCAAGCACTCCGGTTCAAACCATTGACGCAGGTCACCTCTCAGGAGTGGCGATAAATCCGGCGGGCACTTTCTTTTATACCGTTACGACGAGCGCAACCAGTTCACCTTTTACGACCAACTACGCTATTGCGCGCAACCTCATCGATCCGGTCAATGGCTCACTAAGCCAGGCTGTAAATGAAGCGACCTACACTCTCGACACCGACCCAAGCGGCAACGATTGCGGGGTTGAAGTCCTGGGCTTTGATCCGGCCGGAACAACTCTCTACGACGCAGTACTCTGCTACGGCCCGCACGCCAGCGGCTCCGAAACCTTCAATCAGCGCTCTGCCGATCTGCAGACCGGCGCCTTGGGGCCGGACGAGCAACTCTATACGTTCTCCTCTTATGCAGCCAGCGGCTACGCTGCAGTCCAATTTGAAAACAATCTGATGTTTACCTTCAATTCCTTTTACAACCAGGGACCGAATGCCAACAACGTGCAGATCTACCAGACGCAACCTCTTTCGACCACGCCGCTGGTGAACTGCACAACCACCATGCTGGCAGTTTGTGGGGACTATACCTCCTCTCACGCACATCCATCGGGGAACTATGTCTTCCTGGGGGCGGCTAACAACCTCACCGATATTCTGGAAGTGGATCTAACCACGCAGCAACTCTCGCAGGTCAATACCATTCCCGAGAACGTGGACACATTCAGCCCGGATGGCTCAGTGATCTATGGCCAGAACACTTCCAATGCCGTGATTCGGATTGCCGGCTTCAACGCCACGAATGGTGCAGTCACGCCCGGCGGATCAGTTCGCCTTCCCAGTTGGTTGCAGGATTACTGGACCGTGGCCGAGCGGTATTAGAAGGGAAAAATCGCTGGACCTTTCTCTCGGTGGCGCGACCGGCCAACGTTGCCTCGTTGCGCCCCCTATAATCAAAAGCGATGGAACAAACGCGTTTCGCCGCTCACTCCCGCCTCCGCCGCATTGAAGGCCGCCACAATCCCCTCGTCAAGCAACTGCGCCAGGCTTTCGCTCATGCCGACCTCACCGAGGCCGGCGATTGCGCCATAGAAGGTCTTCGCATCCTCGAAGAAGCCATCCGCAGCGGCCTCCGTTTCAGCGCTGTCTTCTTTCGCGAATCCGCGCAAGACCGCGCCGACCGCCTGCTTCCCCAGATCGGCGCCCAGGTCGAAACCCTCCTTCTTCCCGACAAGTTATTCGACACCCTCGTCCCCAGCGAATCCCCGCAAGGCGTCGCCGCCCTGGTCCGCCTTAAAGAATTCACCCTCGACGATCTCACCGAACGCCTTCAAGTCGGCCCCATCGTCGTCCTCGCAGGTCTGCAGGACCCCGGCAATGTCGGCACCATTCTCCGGTCCTGCGAAGCCTTCGGCAGCGCTGGCGTGATTCTCGGCGAAGGTACCGTCAGCCCCTTCAATTCGAAAGTTGTTCGCGCCTCTGCCGGATCCGTCTTTCGCCTGCCCATCATTCACAATCAGGGAAAGCTCGCCCTGCCGCGAAGCTGGAAGAAATTTCCGAAACATCTGCGAGCCCAAGGCGTGCGCCTGATCGCCACCTCCTCGCATAAAGGCACGCCGCTCGATCAAGCCGGCTTGAAGTCTCCTTCCGCCATCTTCTTCGGCAACGAAGGCTCCGGCCTGCCCCGCGACCTGATGGCAAAAATGGACGATTCCGTCGCCATCCCCCACACTCCGCAAGTAGAATCTCTCAACGCCGGCGTCGCCGCCAGCATCGTACTCTACGAAGCCGCAAGGCAGAGAAAGATTGAGCCAGTGAGCCAGTGAGTCATTGGGTGATTGTTTTCAATCGCCCGATCGCGCAATCGCAAATGACTCAATGTCTCTGTGCCTCCGTGGTGAAATGAGGCTTGCATGGGACTCTTCGACATCCCGAATGCTGCCAACGCCGCCGACCGCACCCGGCCGCTCGCCGATCGCATGCGCCCGCGCACCCTCGACGAATATGCCGGCCAGGAGCACCTCATCGGTCCCGGCAAGCCCCTCCGCACCCAGATCGATCGCGACGATACCGGCTCCCTCATCTTCTGGGGACCGCCCGGCACCGGCAAAACTACTTTGGCCAAAATCATTGCCAGCATGACCAAGGCGGAGTTCATCGAATTCTCCGCGGTGCTCGCCGGAATCAAAGAAATCAAGCAGGTCATGGCTGACGCCGAACGCGCACGCCAGTACGGCACCCGCACCATCGTCTTCATCGACGAAATCCATCGCTTCAATAAAGCCCAGCAGGACGCTTTCCTCCCGCACGTCGAAAAAGGCAACATCCGCCTCATCGGCGCCACCACTGAAAATCCCTCGTTCGAAATCAACGGCGCGCTGCTTTCCCGCACTCGCGTCTACGTCCTGCAGCCGCTCACCGAAGATCAAATCGTCGAACTTCTCGAGCGCGCCATCGCCGACGAAGAACGTGGCCTCGGCTCGATGCACATCCACGCCACTGATGACGTCCTCAAGAAAATTGCCAGCTACACCAGTGGCGACGCGCGCAGCGCCTACAACGTCCTCGAAGTCGCCGCCGGCCTCGCCCAGCAATCCGGAACTCAGCCCCCGGCTATTACCGATGACATCGTTCGCGACGCTCTGCAGAAACGCATCCTCCTCTACGACAAAGCCGGAGAAGAGCATTACAACCTGATCTCCGCGCTGCACAAATCCGTACGCAACAGCGATCCCGACGCCGCCCTCTACTGGCTCGGCCGCATGATCGAAGCCGGCGAAGATCCCCTCTACATCGCCCGCCGCGTCGTCCGCATGGCGGTCGAAGACATCGGCCTCGCCGATCCCAACGCCCTTTCCCTCTGCATGGCCGCCCGCGATGCCGTCGATTTCATCGGCATGCCCGAAGGCAATCTCGCCCTCGCGCAAGCCGTCGTCTATCTCTCCGTCGCTCCCAAGTCCAACGCCCTCTACACCGCCTACGGCGACGTCCAACACGACATCGAGCAAACCACCGCCCAACCCGTCCCTCTCCACCTGCGCAACGCTCCCACGAAATTGATGAAAGGCTTGGACTACGGCAAAGGCTACCAGTACGCGCATGACATCGAAGGCAAAGTCGCCAACATGCAGTGCCTCCCCGATAACTTGCGCGATCGCGTCTATTACCGCCCCACCAATGAAGGCATCGAAAAACGCATCCGTGACCGCATGGATGAGATCAAGCGCACGCGCCAGCCAGATCCTCCAGCCACTCCCGCCTCGCCAAGACCCAGAGTCCTAGCGTCCACTTCAATCATCAAATTCTCATTGAGTTTGATGAATTGTTCTTGTTGTGCGCGAGAGCTAGCTTCTGCAATTCCGAGCACTGTTCCGCTCTGGTGTTAGCCGCGAAGCGACGTCGGAATGCAGTCCATGGCGCAAGCCGTGGGTTAAGAACGCTTGAAGAGTAACAAGCCCCGCAGCGGCGAAAGAACCATTCTCACGTACGAACTTTATCGCCTGAGGGACGGGCTTTCTAAGCTAAGGATTTATGAATCAAGTCGTTTCTTGAGGAACCAGCCCATGGCCACGCTTCCCGCCAATATCTTCGACGACTTCTCTTCGGTTCGCCCTCCGCTTGAGTCTCAGATCGAAGGCCTGCAAAAGCTCCAGAAGGCAGCGCAAAAGATCAGCTCCATCCTCGATCTCGATCAACTCATCGAAAACATCGTCACTGACGTCTCTCGCTCCTTCGGCCTCCTCGAGTCGAGCGTCTATCTTCACGACGAAGCTCGTGGCGACATGGTCATGGCTGGCGTGCACGGCTGTTCTCTCCACCACAAGGGCTCCCGTTTGAAGATTGGAAAAGAGGGCATGGTCGGATACGTGGCATCCACTGGCCAGATGCGCTACGCCCCGGATGTGCGCAAGGATGAGCACTACATCTCCTGCGGCGAGTCCACCAGTTCGGAGGTTGCGATTCCCCTTCACGCCGGTGAGCGCCTGGTCGGCGTCTTCACTGCCTCCCACCCTGACCTCGACGGCTTCTCGCGACAGCAGCTTCGGCTTCTGCAAGCTCTTTGCGATCACGTTGCCGTCGCCATTCACAACGCCACCCGTTTCCAGTCCGAGCGCACCGAGCGCGAAGCCATGAATCGCGAGGCTCAGGAAGCCCGCTCCATTCAGCAGGCGCTCTTGCCGAAGTCATCGCCTTACATCCCCGGCTTTGCCATTTCCGGCCTCAGCATCCCCGCCCGCGCCGTCGGCGGAGACTGGTACGACTTCATTCCTTTTCCCGATGGTCGCTGGGGTCTCGTGCTCGCCGACGTCTCCGGAAAAGGCACCGCCGCCGCGTTGCTCATGTCCGCCACCCGTGGCATGCTGCGTTCTCTCGCGGAAGCCAACTGCACTCCCAGCGAAGTCCTGACCAGGCTCAACCACTTGCTTGTGGAAGATTTTCCCGCCGGAAGATTCGTCACGTTGGTCTACGGTGTGCTTGATCCCCGCACGCGCAGTCTCACGTTTGCCAACGCCGGCCATTTGCCGCCGCTTTTAGTCGAAGGCAATCAGCCGCGCTTCCTCGATACCGAACGTGGTCTGCCCTTGGGTCTGAGTTGCGGCGATTATTCGCAAAGCACCGTCACATTATCGCCCGGCTCTCGCCTCGTGTTTTACAGCGACGGAATTACCGAGGCCACGAACGAAACCGAAGAAGAATATGGCGTGGATCGCCTCGCTCAGCACGTTGCCTTCCCCAACGCCTCCGCCATCACCGTTCTCGACGATGTCCGCTCCTTCGCGAACGGCGTGCTGTTCCGCGATGACGCGAGCGTGGTATTCGTTCAAGTCGCCTCCTAGGTGGGATGGAGGATCTTTCTGCCATCAATCCCGGGTCGCTGTTTTACTCTGCGGCTCGCATAGGTGACTGGCTCGCACAGGAAGAACAGCTTGTTCGAATCAGGCATTTGCACTCATCGCGTATTGGCCGCTTTCGCTTAGCGTCATGAGTGTAATGATTCCATAGCAGTGTCGGGATGTTACAACAGCAACGCGGACATCTGACTTTCGATTGCCGATCCTCGAACTTGCACGTACCCTGTTCGATGATTCCCTTCCACGTAGCAATGCTCCTAGTAAAAGGCGCATGCTGTGTAGAGTACAGCGCGCGAATTACGGAGTGATGCGCTCGACTCCTGTCGTATCCGTCCCGTTCTCGGCCTTCAATTTTTTCAAGCGCTCGACCGCATTGTTGTTCTTCGGATCCAGCTGAAGTGACTTCTCATAATTTCGAATGGCAAGGTTCTTTTGTCCGGCAATCGCGTAGGCCTCGCCCAGGCTGTCGTACACGTTCGAGGACCGCGGGTACTGCTTCACATTCCGCTCGAACACTCGCAGGGCGTCCGAAACACTCCCAGAGAACAAGAGTCGATAAGCGAATCCGTTGACGTTTGCCTCGTCTTCTTTTGGGGTGATTTTCGTACTGTGCTTGATCGCCTCGTAACGATCAAGCGCCGCCGCGACTCCGACCACCTTCGCGACCAGGAATAATTCATCTGAGCTGTCGAACTGAATCTTGTAATTCCAGCCATACTCTTTGGAGACGCGCCGCAGCACCGCGTTCATCAACGAGATTCCGTTGTCCGAATCGGCCATCATAGCCACGCCATTGCCCGTCGCGGAGTTCATTGTAAGCAGCGCCTGAAAGCCTTCATTGGCACCCTCATGGCCGAACTGCCCGGGATTGTCCTTCTCCACAGACAGCCCCAGCCCCACTTCGTCCATTACCGGCGTAAGCATCTCGTCGGTCATCTTCTGCGAAAGTATACGGTTCGATCTCCCCTGCTTCGAGAGCGCGATCTCAATGGCGAACTTTGCCAAGTCGGTCGGCGTGGTCCACAGTCCTGCTGCCGCCATCTCCGGATAAATGTGCCAGCGGCCGTGAACGGTCTTGCCGTCCATCGACGTGCCGCTCGCCATCAATGTGCCACGCTCCGGCGGCAATGGCTGCTCGAAGCTGCTGTCGCTCATTCCAATCTTGTCCAGCACCAACTCTCGCATCAGGACGGAGAACGCCTTCCCGGTAACATCCATCATCAGCAATTGCTCGATCATCACCCCGCCGCCCGAATAACGCTCCTGGGTCCCAGGCACGATGTCCACCCGAATTGGCGCCGTGTTCGCCGGTTTCTCGCCATTGAGCAACTGCAACAGCGTCGGCCGTGCATCGTGGATGTCATAGCCCGGAAATCCGCGCACCGTCACGCCTCCGGTGTGCGACATCAATCGTCGCAATGTGACTTTTTCCGTTTTGCTGAACTCGTTCTCCGGAACCTTCCAGGTTTTCAGCTTCTGATTCACATCCTCGTCAAGCGCGAGCCTGCCTTGCTCCGCCAGGGAAAGTGCCCCCGTCGCCGCCAGCGGCTCGCTGATCGCGCCTGCCTGAAACAAGGTCTTGGGCGTCACCGGAATCTTTGACCCCAGCTCGATCACGCCGTAGGCCTTCGTGTCCACGATTTTATAATTCTCGATCACAACCAGGCTAAGCCCCGGCACGGCGTATGTCTTCATCAGCTCGGCTAGGCTCAGTCGCACAGGGGCTTCGCCCGGCCTTCCCCCTACTTCGATCGTGGTCGTCTCCACCCGTTGCAATCGTTGCGCACGGTCCGCGGCCGGGGTTGTCTGGCCGAGGCTTGCCACGCTCGCGGCTAGAACGAATGCCAGTACGCAAGCGAACTTGTTTCCCTTTGAGGTGCTTGAAGGAGGGGCTACCACATCTTTGCCCTTGCCCGCTCTGCGGGAACACGGCGGCCCCTTCACAAATATTCTCGACGTCCCCACGGGGGAATCCTTTCCAGCTGATTGCTCAGCACATCGCCGAACGACCCGGTCCAGTATGCATGAACCGGATCAGTGTGATGGACGTTGAGAATGGTGATTCGTTACAGGCGCAAGTTGCGGCTTCTGCTGCCGGCGGCGGTCATAGCTTCCCCAGAACTCCCGTCACTTCCTCATCAGTCCAAATTGCGGCCCAAAAAATTTCTTCTCATCTGTTGTAAACAAGCGTTAACACTCATTGAGGATCACCACTTTGGAAGAGCGGCGCTTCATCGCCGCGTCAAGCACGTACAGCCACATCGGGCTTCAGCCCCCGCCGAACCGGCCGCAACGTCACAACAATGATCACACTGGCCAGCCCCAACACCGCAAGAATGAAGATGCTTCCCTCCGGCCCCGTCGCTCCTCCGCTGAGTATGGGCTTCCCCACCGCATGCGTCGCCAGCAGATGGTGCTGGATCATCAGCCCGCTGTCAGCCACCCCGTAGAGAAACGACTGGCTCCAGTCCCACGCCGCATGAAAGCCAACCGCCCACCATAGCGAACCAGTCCGCCACAGGCTGAAGCAGAACACCATCGCAGCCAGCCCCGCCGAAAGCAATCCAATTGGCGATTCGCCGGGATTTTTTCCGTGCCCCAGGCCGAACAGAAACGACACCAGAATGGCCGCGGTCCAGAAGCCCAACGCTTCGCTGTGACGCGTCTTGAAGACCCACTTGTAAATTCCCGCAAGGCCGCGCGTAAGCGTGTACTGAAGATATCCGCGCGTCAGGTACTCCTCGAACAGACCGACAAACAGGAACCCGACAAACCATATCGCTCCGTAGCGAACAACGTCACTCCCAAAGAGCAGGCGGCTATCGATAACCAGCAGGCGGGTCTTCCACAGCGTCAGCACCAGCAGGGACAAGCACACCACTCCCCAAGCCAGTCCGGCCATGAAATTCGGAAGCCTGCGTTGCCCGCCGAATCCATAGGCCGAATTCGGCCGGCGCTCGATCTTCGACATGATCCATGTCACCAGGAAAGTCAGCAAAAACTGGGCGGACTCGCCGATGAGCATAAAGCGCGGCCGGCTCATCGCTTCCGCGGTGGCCTGCGGCGTCTTCGCAAAGCTCGGGTGCAACCGATGGATGATGAGGTTCGCGCTGACAGCAATGCTGGCGAACAATGCGAGGAAGATGAGCAGGCTCCAGCCCGCGCGGATGCCGTCCTCGCCGACAAACACTTTTCGCAGAGTCGAAGCCTGCGGCGGCGGATTGTGTTCGGTGGGTGTTGTGACCGATGCGTCGAGATTCACGGGGCTCCTGGTGGGGCAAGAATCTACTGGACTCTTCCAGTTCTACGCGGCCCGCGCCGCTTTTGTTCCCCAGATTTCCAGCAGAGCCTTTGTTCTCACCGGAACCGCGCCCGATGCTCCTTGAGAATGCATCGGTCCATCGTCACAAAAATTCCTGCCTTCCGCGCCTTCTCCGCCGCCCTTTCATCAATCACGCCTTCCTGCATCCAGATCGCCGGCACTTTCAGTTGAATCGCCTGATCCACCACTTCCGCCACAAACTCCGGCCGCCGGAAAACATTCACAATGTCGATCTTTTCTGGCACATCCAGCAGCGAAGCATAGGCCGTCTCGCCCAGTGACGATTCAATCCGCGGATTCACCGGCACAATGCGGTATCCCTGGCTCTGCATATAAGCCGACACGCCATGACTCACGCGCATCGGATTGTTCGACAGTCCGACCACCGCGATCGTCTTTGCCCGCTGCAATAATTCCGTAACCGGATCTGTCCCAGTGGATACAGCCATTCGACTTGCCATCCTGTCCAGACTTGTCATTCCGAGCAAGCGCGTTTTGCGCAGCGAGGAATCTGGGCGAGCCGCGCGGCGTGTCGCGTCGTTTGCGACACAAAAATCGCGCGCCTGGCGCGCTTCCTTACTTATTTCTTGTTCGCCGCGTCCAGCTTCTGCTTGTACATCTTCAACGCCAGCTTGCGCACGGTTTCTGAAATTTCCTTATTCGCCGAAATATTTTTCAAATCCTGCGCCAGCAAATGTTTCATCAGGCCTAATCCCAGGTCCAGCGGCGTTCGCGGGTTCGCTACCAGATTCCGCACCACAAAGTAATTTTTCATGAACCGCCGCTTCAGAGGAATCTGCCGCAGCACCGCCTCCAGCACGTTCTTCTGCAGCGCGAATTTCTCCACTTCCCCATCGGAAAGCTTCGGGGCCTCCAGCACCGCCAGCGCCACCACCTTCGTCCCGTCGCGAATCAGAATCGATCGTTCTTCTTTGTTGCCCTTCAGCGCCAACTGGATGCGGCCCTTCACGTCCAGCCGGTTGATCTTCTGCATCGAATTCTCGCGCTTCTCTATGACTGCGGGATGGTGAGCTGGCGCATGCGCCGCGTCAATGCCGGGCTTCGCGGCCGCCGCGGCCGAAGTTGATGACGCCGCCACAGGCGCGTTCTCCGGGTCTTTCCCAATGTCCTGCATCGTCGACACCGGAAAATAATCGGCTCCCAGTAAATCCACAATCCCGCCGACCGGCTGGAACGGCTTGTCCTGCTCCGCGACAATTTCCTCGGCGTGCTCCGCCAGATAAGCTGAAACCACTTCTTCGTGATCAACCCCATCTGCGGTTTCAACTGCAGCCGCTTCCACAGGGATCTCAACACCCGGCACCGCAACCTCCACCACCGCCTCAGCGTGGCTTTCACTCGCTACCTCCACCGCCGCTGCACTCGCCGCCTCGCTTCCCCCTCCACCCAAAAGCTCCGCAACTGTCGCAGCCGCACTCCCTTTCAGGTACGGGTTCGATCGCAGCGACTCCAGAATCTTCTTGCTCTTTCGCACGCGGGCGCTCTGCAACATAGCCCCGATATTTTCCGGCGAAGCGGAAATCGCAAACTTCTCCAGCGCACCCTCCGCCACCGACGGATTTTCCACCAGCCCCGGCAGCAACTTTGGACGCAGGTTCTCTGGCGCCACCAGATAATCCAGCACTTCCGGCGCTGTTTTCGGATCGGTGGCTGCCGCCATGGTGGCTTTCTCATCCCAGCCCGCCAGCGTCATGCGCGCCAGATCGCCAAAGATTTTATTGTGCTTCGCCAGGTACACCAGAATTTCGAGATTCTCGTCCGGTGGCACTGACAAGGCGCCCCGCGCCGCAAACTGCATCATGTTCGATGGCAGCTTGAATGCCCGAATTTGATCGATCGTCCGTCCCATGGCTTTACCTCTTCGGCCGTGACCGTTTCACTCCCGCATCGCTCTCCAGTTGCAACACCGCGATCTCGAACTCGCGCAACAGCCGGTTCATTTTGCCTCGCTGAAACTCATCCAGCAGCGCCCGGTAATACCAAAGCGTTCCTTCTCGCCCGCCATTGAACCGCTGCCAGATCGACTCTCCCACTTCACGGTAATCGGAAAGAATCGAACGCACGTTGTTCAATTTATCCGCCGCGGAAACCAGCCTCGTTCCCGCATCCGCGCTTCTCAGATGCCGAAGATAATTTTCTTTGCGCTCGCGCCACGGCGGTTTCGGTTCGCCGTAAGAGTCCGTGCATCCATCCACAATCTTCGCAACGCGGCTTCCAAATCGCCGCTTCACTTCCTTCAGCATCGTCTTGCCGCCGCAATCCTCCACCACATCGTGCAGCAGCGCCGCTATCGCCAACTCTTCATCCCCGCCATACTCCAGCGCCAATGACGCCACGCCCATAAGATGCGCAATGTACGGAACCGTCGTCGTCTTTCGCGTCTGGCCCGCATGCTTCTCCGCCGCAAAAAGAAAAGCACGTTCGAATCGCGGACCCAGTTTCACCGCCTTCGCTTTGGCCGCTTTCCCGCCCACCTATTTCTCCTGCTTCTCCCCGCGCCGCGCCAACAAATAAGCCCGTATAAATGGCTGCAGATCTCCATCGATCACCCGGTCCACGTCCCCCACCTCGGTCTTCGTCCGATGATCCTTGATCATGCGATACGGCTGCAGCACGTACGATCGAATCTGCGATCCGAAATCGTTGTCCAGCTTTGAGTCTTCAATCTTTTTCGACGCCGCGCGCTTTTTCTCCATCTCATATTCATACAGCTTCGAACGCAACATGCTCATCGCCCGTTCCCGATTCTTATGCTGCGACCGCTCGTTCTGGCAATTTGCCACCAGCCCCGTCGCAATGTGCGTGATTCGCACCGCGGAGTCCGTGGTATTTACGTGCTGCCCGCCCTTGCCGCTGGACCGGTACGTATCCGTGCGAATATCTTCCGGCTTGATCACGATGTCGATGCTGTCGTCGATTTCCGGGGACACAAACACGCTGGCAAATGAAGTATGCCGCCGCTTCGCCTGGTCGAACGGCGAAATCCTCACCAGCCGGTGCACGCCGATTTCACTGCTCAACATCCCGAATGCGTATTCGCCATTCACTGCGAACGTCGCCGATTTCAACCCCGCTTCTTCGCCCGGTTGGTAGTCGTAAAGAACCGTTTCAAACCCTTGCCGCTCCGCCCAGCGCAAATACATGCGCAACAACATATCGGCCCAATCCTGCGACTCGGTTCCGCCCGCCCCCGGATGAATCGTCACAATCGCGTTCAGCGCATCGTTCTCGCCGGAGAGCAGCGTCTCCGTCTCCAGTTTGTCGATCAACACGCGCAGCGAATCGATCTCCCGGCGCAGCTCCGCTTCCACATTTTCGCCTTCCTTCGCCAGATCGAAGTAAGCCGCAATGTCGTCGCTGCGCCGCGCCAGGTCGGCATCGGTCTCCAGCAAATGTTCCAGCCGCTTTTTCTCCCGCATCACTTGTCGCGAGCGCTGCGGATCCGACCACAAATTCGGGTCGGCGGACTGCTTTTCTATTTCGCTGAGTTGCGGACGGAGCTTGTCCGCGTCAAAGATACTCCCGGAGCTCGCGCACTTTTTTGCTCAGTGCACCATATTCCTGCTCGAACTCTTGATTCATGAGGATGTTTCTGCTTTCTTGACTGCGCTCTTGCCAGCTTGCCTGGGAATTCCGAAGCGCGTGAGCAGCGCTCCTGTTGAAATTATCGCACACAGCCACGCGAACCAATCCCCATGCCGCGTGTAAAACGTGGTTACGGAAGTGAGTGCATACGGCGCCTCCAGCGCACCCCGCATCTTGCGCGGAAGCCTCGCCACCGTTCTTCCATAAGGATCGATCGACGCCGTCACTCCCGTGTCCGTCGAGCTCAAGATCCACCGGTCATCTTCGATCGCCCGCATCCTCGTCTGGTTCAAATGTTGCGCGTAGGCCCCGCTGTCTCCATACCATCCGTCATTCGAAATATTTACGAAAACTTGCGCTCCCTGGTCCGCAAACTCCCGCACTTCCCCCGGAAACACCGACTCGTAGCAGATAAAAACTCCCAGCGGACTACCCGCCGGCAGCGGCGCACGCGACGTCCCCTTCTGGAACTCTCCCACTTCTTTCGTCAGACCGCCCGCAAACGAGAACAACCACGGGAACGGCAGATACTCTCCAAACGGCACCAGGTGCATCTTGTCGTAACGCGCCGTCCAATCCCCCAACGGGCTCACCAGCGCCGCTGAATTGAAAACCTCCGGCGATGCGCTCCTCGGCTGCGAAGAAACAGGCTTGCTCCCGATCGCTCCCGTCACCACCCAGCTCCCCGTCGCCCGCGCCATCTCACTCACCGGGTTCCGAAACAGCGGATCGTTCGAAAAAAATGGCGCGGGAGATTCCGGCCACACGATCAGATCCACCTTGCCCGCTTTCGATTGCGGCGCATCGGCCGAAGGAACCTTGGAGGCCTCCTTGCTCTTGATTACGCCGCTCTCACTCACGTCGATCAGTTCCCGCAACGTCTGCTGAAAGTTCTCTCGCGTCCAGTTTTCGTCCACGGGAATGTTTTCCTGCACCAGCAGCGCTTCGTGATCCGCCGGAATCGCCGGGGCATCCACCAGCCTCCCCGCCTGCAACACTGCGGCCGCCGCCAGCGACGCCAGCAACAATGTGTTTCGCTTTTTTCTCGGCACCAGGAACGCCGCCGCCAGCGCCACATTCACCAGCATGATCTCGAACGAGATTCCGTACACCCCCGTCCATGTGCTGATGCGGCTCAGAGAAATGTTATCGACTTGCGCCGTGCCCAGCAGATCCCACGGGAACCCCGTGACCCGGGTCCGTGCCAGCTCTGCCGCAACCCACAGAAATGGCGTTGCGACCAACGCCCGCCGGTTGTCGCGCCCCGGCCCCGCCACCAGTCCCACCAACAACCCAAACAAACCGTGATACAGCCCGAGATAAAGACAGAAAAGAAACAGCGCCAGCGCAGCCGCCGCCACGCTCAGCCCGCCATGATCGTGCATCGTGTCATAAATCCAGTAACACGTGCCCGCATACCACAAAATTCCGGAAACGTAAGCCAGCAGGAACGCTTGTCCCGGCGTCGCCGCCCGCAGGTTCGTCGCTCCATCCACCTCTAACGCCCCCGCCGGCCGCGCCCGCAGCAGCGCCACGATCAACGGCGCAAACGCCACCCATGAGAGGACGTAGAGCCCTGGAAGAGGAAAAATGAGAATCTGCAGCAACGCGGACAAACCAACCAACAACCACGCGCTGTAATGAATTTGCCGCACCTGCAAGAATAACAAACCGCTTGGCGTCATTCCGAGCGTGCCAGCACCCAAAACGCCCTTGTCATTCCGAACCGAGCGCCAAGCTCGGTGAGGAACCTGCTTCACTCTGCAGCCCCACAACTCCCCGCACGAACTCCACAATCTCCGCCGTCACGTACGGCGGCGGCGAAATCCGAAACACCGGCCTTCCTGCCACCGGCTTCATCGAAACTCCTTGCCACGCCGTCTCCGTGCGCTCATGCAAAATCACCGCCCCAGCCCGATCCATAAATTCCTGCGCCGACTTCTTAAAATCTTCCGTCGCCGGATCGAGCACCGTCACGTACAAATCCGGCCGCATGAACTTCAACACGCTGTTCGATTCCACAATCACATTCCGCGCGGACTCAATCCGCTTCCGCAGCGCCGGCATCGCCTCCGCCAATCTCCCCTGCTCCGTCCGCACCCACAAAGCCTTTGCCGCTCCCGCCAACAGAAAGCGCGATGTATCCGACTCGCCGTTCCGATCTTTCTCCTCTGAAATTGCCCATGAATGATCGTCCGTAACGCAGTCACACGCCTCCCCATTCGCCGAACAAATCCCATGCCCATACTGCGTGATCTTCACCGCGGTCCACTCGCACTCGCGCAGCCCGGCAATCAGCCCTGCCACCACGCTGGTCTTCCCCACACTCCGCGAATGTCCGCCAACAACAACGATCGCCACGCCTACCTCTTCTTCCCCAATTTCACCAGCGCCGCCAGCTGTTTCAAATATTGCCGCACCGGTTGCGCCGGAGTGCCCCAAAACACAACGCCCTTGCCGCGCAGAACCTTATTCGGCAGCACACCGCCCTGCCCGCCTAGCATTACTCCTTCTTCGATGCGCGCATGCTCCCCAATGCCTACCTGCCCGCCCAGCACCACATCCTTTTCAATCACAATGCTTCCGGAAAGCCCGGTCTGCGCCGCAATTACAACGTTCTCTCCCAACCGGCAATTGTGACCGATATGCACCAGGTTATCGATTTTCGTTCCGCGCCCAATCCGCGTCTCATCCAGCGCTCCGCGATCAATCGTTGCATTCGCGCCAATCTCCACGTCGTCCTCAATCACCAACCGTCCCACCTGCGGAAACTTTTCGTATCTTCCACTCTTCGAGTCGCGTACATATCCAAATCCATCGCTTCCCAGAACCGCCCCCGCGTGCACGATCACGCGATCACCCACAGTCGTTCCCGCATACATCGTCACGTTCGGATAAATCTCGCATCCTCGCCCGATCTTCACTCCCCGCGCAATCGCGCACCCGACGCCAATTCGCGTCCCTTCTCCAATCTCCACGTCCTCTGCGATCACCGCGCACGCATCCACCACCACGCCTGTGGCCACAACCGAAAGGTGGACGCTCGCACTCTCATGCACGCTCCCGACCACGTCCTGCCTCTTGCCCTGCAAGAAACGCGCCGCCCGCGCAAACGCCAGCTTCGGATGCCGGCAGATCAGCAGTGCCTTCCCCGACGAACCCTCCGCGAACTCTCCCGCAATCACCGCCCCAGCCCCGCACCGCATCGCCTGCGAAAGATATTTTTCATCTTCCACGAAAACAATGTCGGACGCCGATGCCGACGCAATACTCGCCACCCCCGTCACTGGAATGTTTCCATCCCCATGCAGGCTAGCCCCCAACTCTTCCGCAACCTCTCGCATCGTGCGTTTCATCGCTCTCACTCTATCGCACCGCACAGGCCGCGAGAAAGCGAAGAAGCTCGTGTGGGGACAGCCGCCCCCGGCTGTCCAGTCGAGCGTAGCTCGACGCTCTATCCAACACCCGGTAAACTACGGACAATCGAGAAGATTGATATACAGAAACGTATGCCTCGCCCAATAGCTAATCATCGTTCCCTCCTGCTAATAGCCCTGGCAGCTCTTGCTCTCGCCTTCCCTACTCATTCCTCCGCCCAGGAACTCGCCCACCGCCTCATCCTTAAAGACGGCTCCTATCAATCCATCACCAAGTATGAAGTGAAAGGCGACCGCGTCCGCTACTACAGCGCCGAACGCGAAGACTGGGAAGAGCTTCCCAAAGACCTTGTCGATTGGCCCGCAACAGAGAAATTCGAAAAAGACCGCACGACACCGTCCTCCATCCCTGAAGCCCGCCTCATCGACAAGGAAACCGACGCCGAGCGCGAAGCCGAAGAAGCCCATCTCCCCGAAGTCGCTCCCGGCCTCCACCTTCCCGAACTTTCCGGCATGTATCTTCTCGACAATTTCAAGGGCCAGCCGCAGCTCGACGAGCTTCAGCAGAACGAAGGCGACGTCAGTCACGGCTCCAAAGCCAGCATTCTCCGCGGGGCGATCAATCCCGCCTTGGGGCCCAAAGCGAACATCGAACTCGATGGCGAACACGCCACCCTCTACTCTCACGTCGCCGTGCCTTCCATTTACATCAAGTTGGAAGACGACGATGCGCCGCCGCCCGGTGAAACTGCTTCCGCCAAACCTTCGCTACCCAGTCTCGACGCGCCCCGCACCCAGCCCCAGCAGCCGCAGCAGCCCGAGCAGGCCGCCGTTCCTTTTGACCGCTTCAGCATCGTTCACCTGAAAGTCAAAAATGGCAAGCGCATCGTCGGCGACCTCAAACGCACCGCCTCCGGCAAATCCGCTCCGGAACAAAATTCCGTGAAGACCACAATCGATCGCGTCGGCTCCGGCTGGCTCAAACTCACGCCCACCCAGGATCTCGCCCCCGGCGAATACGCTGTCGTGGAAACCAAGGGCAGCGACGCAATGAACCTGTACATTTGGCCCTTCGCCGTGAACCCCACGGCCCCCGCCAATTCAAATCCCTGGACCCCGAATGTAAAAGGTAAGAGTGCGGACACCGAGAAGCCAAAGTGATATCGAAATTGAGCGATCGAGCGATTTTGCGATTGGGCGATTTAGTCTTTCGCAATCGGCGGGTTCTAAATCGCCAAATCACCAAATCACAAATCACTCAATCACCCGATTTCTTCACGCTAGCCCAGCGTGAATGCCAAGCCTCTCGGCGGCGTTACGAAGCCGCTTGTCTCTCGTCCACAGAAGCGTGGGTCTGTCGAGGAATGCAGAAGCTATCAGGTTTGCATCAATCAGTCCGATGCCGAGGCTATACAAACGACGAGCCTCAATCATTTGCCGCACCTCGCTCAGTTGCGCCACTCGCAACTGCGGTAACAGGTCCAGCAGCGCCAGCGTCTTGTTGCGATCTCGCAACGATCCCAGCGCGAGTTCCGCAATGATGAACGGATGGATCACAATCTCCCCCCGGTTCAGATGCTTGCGCAACTCTTGATTTCCCGAACGGAAGTGGTCGATCCAAACGGACGTATCCGCAAGAATCAATTCGACCGCACCCTGCGGCGAGAAATCTTTTTCAACCCGGGCATGGTGCCGCCCAGCGCCGCCAACCGTCGCGCGCTTTCCCGCTCAATAAGCGCCTTGAGAGCCTCGCGCAGCAGCGCCGTTTTCTCCGCTACTCCTGTAAACTCCTGGGCCTTACGCACAAGTTCATCATCCAGCGCAACCGTTGTTCTCATAGAGAATTCCCTGGCACTTATTATAGCATCAAATGATGTCAGTATTGGTGCCTAACGCCGCAGAAGCCGTTCACTGTTCTACTACCTTCATCTGTTCCTCGTTCATACGGCCGCCATGCACTTTGAACTCGGCCAGAGCATTGGCGATGTCCTTCATGTCTTCTGCGGTCAGTACAACTTTGGTGGATTCGATGTTCTCCTGAAGGTGCTTGACCTTGCCCGTTCCTGGGATGGGGACGATGAACGGCTTCTGGGCCAGGAGCCATGCGAGCGACAACTGCGCCGTCGTAACGCCTATTCTCTTCGCAAGCTCGGTGATGCGATCGACAAAGGGTTTATTCGCGGTTATGCTTTCCGGCCGGAAACGGTCGAATCCAGAACGCAGATCCGATTTCGGATCGAACTTCGTCTGTGCATCAAGCTTCTGCGTCAGATAGCCCATGCCAATCGGACCCCACGGCACAAAGCCGATCCCGAGTTCTTCGCAGGTATCGAGCAGCCCATTCTCCTCCGGGTCACGGTTCATGAGCGAATACTCTGTCTGGAGTGCTGTGACGGGCTGAACGGCATGTGCTTTGCGAATTGTGTTGGGGCTGGCTTCCGAGAGGCCGAAATGCAACACCTTGCCATCTTCGATAAGCTCTTTCACGGCACCCGCAACGTCCTCGATGGGCACATTTGGATCGACCCGATGTTGATAGAAGAGATCGATGCGGTCCGTACGGAGACGCTTCAGGCACCCGTCCACCATTCTCTTGATGTGATCCGGGCGACTGTTCAGACCGCCCTTGTCGGTGAGGTCGAAGCCGAACTTGGTTGCGACCTTCACCTCGTTGCGAAACGGTTCGAGCGCGCCGCCGACGATGGTTTCGCTCATGTAAGGGCCGTACACTTCAGCCGTGTCGAAGAACGTCACACCGTGGCTGTGTGCCGCACGGATAACCTGAATGGCGTCGTCGATGGGGACTGCCGGGCCATAGTTTGTGGCCAAGTTCATGCAGCCAAATCCGAGTTCCGATACTTCCAGCGTTCCAAGCTTTCGTGTCTTCATGTCTTCTTCTCCACCTCCAAGGTAGGCTGACACGCTCGTTTGCCGGTAGCATGATCGGCTGGAATCGTTGCCTATTTGTCCGACATGAGTGCGAAATCTGTACCGCGACTGCGTTCGTGTCTTAATCTTAGAGAGGTCGAGGAAAATGAACGATGGCCCATAAATCGGATCACAGGCACGATCCTGGCGTCACGCAGGTACTCAAAAAGCTGGCCGAATCAATTAACAAAGCGATGGATAATGTCGCCGCTCTGTCAATTAAAATCCCCGGACTTACACTCTACCGAAACACCGCGCCGACCGCGCCGAATCCATGCACCTATGAGCCGAGTCTTCTTCTTATTCCGCAGGGAAAGAAGCGCGTTGACCTGGGCAAACAGAGTTATGTCTTCGGCGAATCAACCTTCCTCCTCACATCAATCGAACTTCCCATCGTTAGCCGAGTTTCCGTCGCCAGTGTGGAGAAGCCCTACCTTGCCTTCTTCCTCAAGCTTGATATGGCAATCGTCCGTGACGTTCTCCACACCGAGGAGGTGCGGATTTCGGCAGCGCCCGTAGGTACACGCGGGATGGTTCTTGGAGAGGTGACGGTAGAACTGCTTACGCCTTGCTCACGCATGGTTCAGCTTTTAGACACTCCGCAGGATGTCCCGTTCTTTTGCAAGCTGCTCCAGCGTGAAATCATCTACCGGCTGCTGCAGGGGCCCCAAGGAGCTCGTCTGCGTTCGGTTGCAACGATGGCGGACCAAAGCTACCTAACGGCTAAGGCGGTCACTTGGCTGCGCGAAAACTTCGAGAAGACAGTGAATGTGGATGAGCTTGCATCGATCGCGGGCATGAGCAGATCAACTCTGCATCATCACTTCCGTGGTCTCACGGCAATGAGTCCCCTTCAGTTTCAAAAACACCTTCGGCTCCATACAGCTCGGCAGAAGATGCTCACTGAGGAACTTGATGCCGCGAGTGCAGCCTTCGCGGTGGGGTATGAAAGCCCAAGCCAGTTCAATCGGGAGTACAAGCGCTTTTTCGGAGAACCCCCGATGCGCGATGTACAAGCATTGCGGGCATCTCTGTGATCGTGTTCGAGGCAAGGTTAACGGTGGGCATGCGGCCGCGGAGGAATGTCTCAAGTGGCGATAAATCCCGATTAGACTCATCGACCCGGGTGCGAACCGCAGGCACGCAGGGACGACACTTGGCAGCCCCTAAATTACAAAATTACCCAATCACAAAATTGCCATTTTTTTCTACTTCATCACTCCCCGCTGCGCAATCCCGATGTTGTCCCGCGAAGTATTCTTCACCAGATACATCATCTCGTCGGCCTGCCGGATGATGTCATGCGCGTCGCGCGCGTCGTGCGGATAAGTCGCCAGCCCAATCGAAGCCCGAATGTTCAAATTCAATCCTTCATCCCGGCAGAAGTTGCTCGCGCGCAGCGCATCCCGCAACCGCTTCGCCACCACCAGGGCCTGATCTTTTCCCGTCTGCGGCAACAGCACTACAAATTCATCGCCGCCGTAGCGAAACGCAAAATCAATCAGCCGCAACTGCGCTTTGATCAGATACCCGATTTCCGCCAGCAGCTTGCTCCCAATCAAATGTCCGTGCGTATCGTTGACCTGCTTGAAGTGGTCGAGATCGATAAACAGCACGCTGAACTCATATCCAAATCGCGACGACCGGTAAACCTCCGTCTCCAGCGTCTTATAAAGGTGTCGCGCATTGTAAAGCCCCGTGCAGTCGTCGGTAATCGTCAGTTCCTGTATCTTCTCGACCCACCGCGCATTCTCAATCGCAATCGCCGCGTAGTCGCAAAGCGCCTGCAGGAAAAAAACTTCCGGCTCGTTGAACTGCGCCCGGTCCACATTCACCAACTGGATCACGCCCAGCACCCGCAGCTTCGACCGGATCGGCACCGCGATAATCGATCGCGTCTCGCACTTCGTCACTTCATCAATCCGCTTCGCAAACCGTGGATCATTTTCCACATCGTTTGAGACAACCTGCTCGCCGTGCTTCGCCACCCACCCCGCAATGCCTTCGCCCACCTTCAACCGCACATTCTTCAGCGCTTCCGCCGCATCCCCCACAGCGATCGCGAAGTAAAGTTCATCCTTCGCTTCATCCACCATCAGCAGCGACCACGTATCCGGACGGAAATATTCCGCCATCTTTTCCATGATTGTCTGCAGAATGGAGTCCAGATCCAGCGACGACGTCAGCGCCTTCGCCACGTCATGAAAAATATTAAGCTCTTGGCTTTGGCGGGTGAGCTGCGTGCCTGTGGCCTCGGACATGGGGGGTTCTTTCATCTCCGCTAATCGGGCGGCGCTATCCGCCCGTGCCCTTGTGAATGCCTCTTCACCCCAGCCTGCGGTTTCCCGCAGCGGGCTCCAGGCGAGCCGCGCCCAACGTCACTCTCGCGACGCACGAACGCACCCTGGCACGATTCCTGAATTGCTCGTCAATTTTTGATCGTCGAATTCGCGACCCCAAGCCGCAGATCACAATTCGTTCGCGGACGAGTGACAGTTCCAAAAATTATAGGTTCGCCCCGCCCTTAGGGCAACGAACGTTGGTAACCCGAACCCGTAATGCCAACGGCGTCCTCCCATACCCCCGCCCATGTGGGGACAGCCGCCCCGGCTGTCCAGTCGAGCGCAGCTGGACCGCCTTCTTCGCCGACAAGAGGGCCCGTCCAACTTGACCGTCCTCTCACCTCCTGGCGTACTCTAAGCCTATGCCAACCGCTCGCCTTTTTCTCCCTCTCGTTTTCGCCCTCGCAGTTCTCTCCGTCGCCCTGCCCTCTCACGCCGCTCCCGTCGATCCCAAAACCATCTCCGAAGTTGACGCCGGACTTGGCCCTTGCACGGCCGACTTCACTATTACCGACGACGATAACAAGCCCGTCTACGCCGCCAAAGTGCGCGTCCACATCGCCTACGGCTGGATGAACCTCCACAAATTTGACCTGGAGGTCGGAACCAACGCCGACGGCAAAGCCCGCTTCATCGGCCTGCCCGAAAATCCCAAGCAGGGCCTTTTCTTCCGCGCCTCTGAAGGTGATCGTACCGGCTCCGCTTTCGATAATCCGACCAAATCGTGTAAGGCCCAATTCACCGTAGTTCTCCGAAAAGGCCCGCCAGTAGAGTAAAAAGACCACGTTCGAGCCCTTCGAAATTCGTGCTATAGTCCGATTCCAGAGCTTCTCCCCTTCGAATTATCACTTTCGTTTTGAACCAACATCCGTCACGTCGACTTGATAGCGCAGCCTCGCCCCATGCTCTGGTCGCTTCAACTGGCCAGCAAAAGAATGATTGAGTGCCTTTAGGAGAATCGCGTTTATGAAACCTCCCCGCCCGTTTCTCAATGTTCCTATACTGACCGCAGTTCTAGCCTGCGCTGCGTTCGTATTCGCTCTCGCTCTCAGCGCTCACGGTCAGACTCAAACCGTTCTGTATAAGCTGAATGGCACCACCGACGGCACCTATCCTCGCGCGGGTGTTGTTTTCGACTCGGCCGGCAATCTCTTCGGCACCAGCCTTTATGGCGGCATCTTCAACTGCCGGAATACGAATAACGGCTGCGGAGCGGTTTGGGAAATCTCGCCATCCTCCGGTGGCACGTGGACGGAAACGGTCATCCACACCTTCGCCTCCGGCAATGATGGGGCAACACCTTACGCCGGAGTCGTTCCCGACTCGGCAGGGAATATTTACGGCGCGGCCGCATTCGGCGGCAATAAAACCGCGACCAACTGCGTGACTAACGGTTGCGGCGTGATCTTTGAATTTTCTCCTGGCTCCGGAGGAACCTGGACGGAAACAATCCTCCATGCCTTCACCGGAGGCCGCGACGGCGCCGTTCCATATTCCGGTGTCGTCTTCGACTCGGCTGGCAACCTCTACGGCACCACGGCTTCCGGCGGAAATCTCACCGCTCCAAATTGCAGCGGGTACGGCTGCGGTGTGGTCTTCGAGCTCTCCCACACTGCGACCGGCTGGAAGGAAACCGTCCTCCACTCTTTCTCCGGTGGTCGCGATGGCGCCTCACCCTTTGCCAACCTCGTCCTTGACTCTGCCGGCAATCTCTACGGCACCACCCTATCGGGAGGCGATACCGCCGGATGTTCCTGCGGTGTGGTTTTCAAACTTTCTCCAGTCACTGGTGGGTGGCAAGAGACCGTTCTGCACACTTTTACCGGGACGAACGGAGGCAATCCCCAAGGGGCGCTGATTTTCGATCCGGCCGGCAATCTTTACGGCACCACCGCGACGGGCGGAGAGAACCTTGGTTGCGACGGCGAAGGCTGCGGCACCGTCTTCGAACTCTCGCCTACGCCCAGCGGCCCCTGGCTTCAAACCGGGCTCCACGAATTTACCGACAAGAACACCGCAAAAGGTTTCTATCCCATCGGCGGCTTGGCGCGGGACTCTGCCGGTAATTTTTACGGCGAAGCATCCGACGGCGGCCCCTTGAACTACGGCCTCATCTTCAAGCTGTCCCTCGTCTCTGGCGTCTGGCAGGACAGCACAACTTTCGGCTTCAACTTGACAGACGGAGCCTATCCCGAAGGCGGCTTGGTCTTTGACAGTTCGGGGAACCTTTACGGCGCAACCACATCGGGGACTATTTTTGAAATCGTTCCGTAGGCGCGACGCTTTCAATTGATCAACGATTTGCCGAACTAAGACTTACTGACCGACAGGAAAGGTATAAATCCGGCTCATGCAAACGCGTACCTATCTCGTGATTCTGGCACTTGCCCTCGCCGCCGTAATCCTCAGCTTGCCGTCACACGCTCAAACTGGAACCGAAGTCATCCTCGAAAGCTTTTCCGATACCAAGCCGAATGCCTTCGCTCCTTACTCCGGTTTGATTTTCGACTCAGCCGGCAATCTCTATGGCACCACCTACAGCGGCGGCACTTCCGGAGCGGGCTCCGTCTATATGCTCTCGCCCATCGCCGGCGGCGGCTGGCAGTCCTCTGTCATCTATTCCTTCACGGGTGGAACCGACGGTTCCCAGCCCTACTATGCCGGCGTCACCCTCGACGCAGAAGGCAATCTCTACGGCACCACATATCATGGAGGCAATCTCGCCGGCTGCGGTGGCGTCGGTTGCGGCGTGGTTTTTAAGCTGGCTCCCGTTTCCGGTGGTTGGCAGGAAAGCGTTCTATACACCTTCAAAGGAGGTAAGGACGGCTCCTTACCTCGCGCTGGAGTAATTTTCGATTCCGCCGGTAACCTCTACGGCACAGCCAGCGAAGGCGGAAATCTCATCGCCTGCTCCGGTGGTTGCGGCACCGCGTTCGAACTCACGCCCACCGTCAGCGGTCCGTGGCTCGAGACGGTTCTTCATTCCTTCAACGGTGCAAGCGATGGCTCCTCGCCTCACGCCCCTCTCGTCTTCGACTCCGCCGGTAACCTCTACGGCACGAACTATTGGGGCGGCGCTGCCCCGGCTTGCCCCGCCGCCAATTGCGGTACCGTCTTCCGCCTTGCTCCCAGCGTCTCGGGCCCCTGGAAGGAACGCGTGCTCCACGCCTTCACCAACGGCGTCGACGGTGGCAACCCCGCCTCCAACGTCACTTTTGACACTGCCGGAAATCTTTACGGCACCACCGTTCTGGGGGGCCATGTGACCGACTGCGGCGGCGTGGGATGCGGCACTCTCTATCAACTTGTTCCCACCCAGAGCGGAGCCTGGACCGGCTACGTCAAGCGTTCCTTCTCTGGCCCCGACGGCACCAATCCAGTCGCCGGAGTTATTTTTGACGCCGCCGGTTATTGCTACGGCACCGCGCCCACCGGAACCGCCAGCCATACCGACGGCTTAGTGTACAAATTCACCCCGCATCCCACTGGCCCTTGGAGTCAGACCGTCCTCCACGGCTTCTCCGGCGTCAAAGGTGACGGTAAGAATCCGGAAGCTGGCTTGATCTTCGACTCCGCCGGGAATCTCTATGGGACCACGGCAAACGGCGGCACCGGCGCGGGCGGAACTGTATTTGAGATCATTCCATAATCGTTTGGTTTTCGTTTGAACTCGCTTTGCGAAGGCGCGTCACTTATCCGCGCCTTCGCCTGCATCATTCGTTTCGGAATGGATTTATTTCGGAATGGGATTTTTTGAAGGGGTGCGGCTTCAGCCGCGCCGCCACCACTCCAACCCAAGTGCGGCTTTAGCCCTGAAAGCCCTGTAGCGTATCCCCCTCGGTTTGTCCTATGATTGTCTTCATCTCGACGCGGGCCTGATCCCGTCGCTCCGCCCGCCCGGAGTCTGCCGTGAGTTCATTTGGAGAGAATCTTCGCCGGCGCCGCGAACTGCGCGGCATCTCGCTCGACGCCATCTCCAACTCCACCAAAATCAGTCCGCGCATGCTTCGCGCCATTGAGGACGAGCAGTTCGACCAGCTTCCCGGCGGCGTCTTCAACAAAGGTTTCGTTCGCGCGTATGCCCGCCAGATCGGCCTCGACGAGGAAGAAGCTGTCACCGATTATCTGGCCGCCCTTCGCGAGAGCCAGGTGCAAGCCCAAACCATTCTCCCCAACTTCCGCGCCCCAGGCGCCAATGCCCCGGCCGCCGAGCACGATCTCTTTCCCTCCGACTCGATCCATCGCTCGAACGGCGGCCATTCCGTGCAGGCCAGTTCACTTCCCGTCGCTCCGCCCCCGTCTCCCGAAAGGCGACGCAGCCAGGAGAACCGCCGCAAGGAATCTCGCCGTACTACCGATCGCCATACCGTGGATTCCCAAAACTCCGGACGGCAGATTTCGGATCGCTTGAATAATAATATTGACCAGCGCGACCGTTCCCCCTCGCAGGACCTCTACACTTCAAATCATTTTGAGGAAGAAGAAGAGTCCGACATCTCTCCCGCTCCCATGTCGTTTCTGAACCTCACCTCGCCGCCTCCATCCGCGCACTCGCCGTCGCTCGATCATCGCGCACCCTACGCCGCGCCGACCCCCATCTCGTCCAGAACCACTCCTCGCGTCCCGTGGGAAGCAATCGCCGCGGTCTTCCTTATTACCACGCTGGTCTTCGCCTTCTGGACGTTCCACAACCGCACCCGCTCCGCCGCCACCGAAACACCCGTCGCCTCAGAAGCCTCTTCCACGCCACCGCTACCCGCGGCCATGGCCAGCAGTCCCGCCAGCAGTCCCGCACCCAGCCCTGCACCCCCCGAAGCTCGCACTCCGCCCGAACCTCGCACTTCCCCCAAGCCTCGCCCTGATTCCGCGCCGCGCCCTTCCGCACCGCATCGCGCGCCGACGGTCGCCGCATCCGACGTCACCACGTCCGTTCCCAAGCCCCACGCGCAACCAGCGGCCAAAAAGCCTGCTCCCGTTCCAACGTTCCGCGTTGTCATCCGCGCCGATCAAACTTCCTGGGTTTCCATCAGCGCTGACGGTCAGCCCGTCGCCCGCGAAACTCTCATCGCCCCCGCCAACACCGCCGTCCGCGCTACTCGCGAGATCGTCGTCAAAGCCGGCAACTCCGCAGGCATCAGTTTCCTCTTCAACGGCAAGGAGATTCCTGCCAGCGGTGGCTCTGGCGACGTCCGCACATACGTCTTCGGCCCCAACGGTTTGCGCACCTCCGCGGCCACCTCCAATCCTTAACGTTGCCCCGCAATAAAAAACGCGGCCATGAAAGGCCGCGCCTACTTCCTGCAAATTTCTTCTTCAGCTAAGCCGCTCTTCTTCTCCGGGATCTCTTCGGCATGCCCGCGTCCCAATCCGTCATCGCGATCACACCCAATTCATTCGCCGCTTGACCGTAGAAGTACTTCGCCTCCGGCTCATCCGCAAATCCATGGAGCGCCGGACCTAGCGCCGCCGTCGTCGCCTGCACGAAATCCAGCGTCCCATGCAACTTGAAGCTGATTGGCTTATTCCCATCTCCGTCGTAATCCGTGAACATCGAAACTCCCGCTACCATGCCACCGTTCACAAACGCCGCCGTCGCCGGCCCTGCCTTGCCGCGCATCGCAAACCACACACCCAGTCCCAGGAAGTACGTCGTCACCGCAAAGTCCAGCCACGCATGCACCTTCGGCGGAATAACTTTCGGCACATCCCGGAATGCATCCGGTATGGTTGCTTCATCCACGTCAAGTTCGCTAATCTGCTGCTTGATTCCCGATCCAACCTGTTCACCAATATTTCTAACCTTGCTGCTTGCCTCGCGCGCGTACTCCGAGGCCTCGCTGAACGTTTCGTTCGCCTTTTCTGCTGCACTTCTTCTTGTCATATAGGGCCACCTTTACTCCTTGATACCAATCGTGAGGTCCATCGTCGATCAGGCAAAGCCCTTAATAAGCACGAGAATGTAATCCAGCCTCGAGTTTCATCACTGGAGAAACGACTTAGGTTTGATACCTGCCAGCATCCGTGCTAAAAGCAAGCAATGCCTATCCCTACCCTCCGGAGCTTAGCCAAATCATGCATGATGCTCTGGATGGGACCGGAGACCCGGCCACGAAAAATAATCGGTGGACTCGCATGCGGCTACCAAATTTGTGTTTCGCCTGCAGACAACCTCGGGTACCTGCTGGGAACAAATGAGCGCCACTTGCAGAGGATTATTGCGGAGTACGTTGCGCCGGGTGACACCGTCTACGATATCGGTGCAAACATCGGATACGTTTCTCTCTCACTGGCGAAGTCTGTTGGACCAAGCGGTCGCGTCATCGCCTTCGAGCCGGTCCCTAAAAACGTAAGTTGTTTTCGAGAAAGCATCCGCATCAATCGGCTTGCCAACGTACAACTGCTGGAATGCGCAGCTTCTGACCAGAACGGCGAGGCGGTGATTCGAATTGCCGACAACCTGTCCACAGCGAGCCTGGTTTGGCATCGAGATAATTCTTCTGCCATCGAACTTACAATCACGACGGTTCAAATCGACAAACTCGTTGAATCAGGCGATCTCGATTATCCGAGATTTGTCAAAATTGATGTCGAGGGTGCAGAAGGCAGCGTATTAAAGGGAATGCTTCGTACAGTTGCCGCCGCTAAACCCGTTCTGTTCGTTGAGTGCTCCGATGTGGGCCGAGAAACAACTTGGCCCTTGCTGAAGCAACTGGGATATCGCTGCCAATCGGCCATCACCCGCAAAGCGGTGAACTCACTTGAGGAATACCGCCATTCGGATTTTCTTTGGCTCCCTACGACGCCCAGCGCCAAATCATCTGGCTTGTGAATTTTGACGATGCGATGACGGGATCACCGAAAACCTTGCGCATCGCTCAGTGAACGATCTGTACCGCTGCAGTTCGCTCGGGTTTCGGTCCGCAGCCCGGACCTGCTCTCACGAAAGTGGTATCCGGTCCATCGGCCGCGTCGGTGTGAAACATCTCGATGGCACCTACGATGCTCCCTCCGCTGTTGAAAATCGCCTGCGCCCGCACTGAAACCACCACGGGATGACCTTCCTTATGAGTCATGCCCACCTGTATCTCGCGCGGTTTTCCATCGAGCATCACGCTCGCCAGCGGACATCCCTCGGCACACAACGATTTGCCTGCCTGGTCAATGTGACCAAGAACGTTGTTATAGCAATAGGTTCCAACCATGTCTGCCGCCAAGTGTCCCGAGATGCTTTCCGCGCTCTCGCTCCAGTGGGTGATTTTCCGCTCTCGATCTACAAAATAGATGCCGTCTCGCAGCGCTTCCGTCAGTCTCTCGTCCGAGGATGAGAAGCGAATTCCCCAAAAATCGTCACACACGTGGACTATTTCAATGCCGCAGAGCGGTTGGTTAGATGGCGCGCCCATGCGCCCCACCACTCGCCCAGTCTCCCAGTTCCCGTTATCGAGGCGACGCACTCGCAGCTCCTCATTGAATCCCACCGCCCTGGGAAGCTTAACGCCGCATCCATACCGGCTCACACTGGTGGTGCAGGTTTTCTCGCAGAACACTTCCCCCGCCTCATCGGTTCCCGTGATCTCCACGGGAAATGTAATCGATACGCGGTCGCTTCTTCTTCGGGCCGGGGCTGCAGGAATTGTCGGAATCAGTCGCATGCAACTCCATCGGCGGAAGCGGGAAAAGGTTTAGCTTTCTGCCTGCAGCATGAATCACTTCTAATCGACGGCGCAGCAGGCACTGTTTCCGCAACCTCACTTACGTACAACCCGCCCGCTCCGAACGACTGTTCGGTTGTCAAAACTTCGGGCTGCCGTGTATGATCGCCAATCTTCACTCACCCGCGATGCCGGCTTCCAACCGGCCGGGGTTTAAGGATTTGCAGATGACTGCTGGCGACGACAAGTTTTACCGCGCGCGGATCACCAGGCGCGAGGAATTCGCGCCAGACCTCTGGATGATTCGCGTCCAACTGAACGGCGACTTCACCTTTCTTCCCGGACAATACGCCACGTTAGGCGTGGAACACGACGGCAAACGCACCGAGCGTCCTTATTCCATCGTCTCGGCTCCTTTTGAAAACGAAATCGAGTTCTTTTTCGAACTCGTGCCCGAGGGCGCGCTCACCCCGCGCCTCTTCAAGTTGCAGGCGGGCGATGACTTGGTAATGAGAAAAATCCCCAAGGGAAAGTGCACGCTCGATACCGAAAGCGGCCGGAAAAACCATCTGCTGGTTTGCACCGTCACCGGCGTCGCCCCCTTCGTCAGCTTCGTGCGCTCGCTTTCCAGGGATTGGAAAGAAGGCCGCTTCGATGGCAGTCACCAGCTTTATCTCCTGAATGGTGCCAGCCGTCCGTGGGAGTTTGGATATAAAGAAGAGTTGACCCGTTTCGAAGCCGAACTGCCCTGGTTCAAGTATGTGCCCACCGTCAGCCGCCCTTGGGATCACGCCGACTGGCCCGGCGAGATCGGCCGCGCCGATGATGTGCTGCGCAAGTATGCCGATCATTGGGAACTCGACGCCACCAACACGACGGCATACCTGTGCGGACACCCCGACATGATCGCGAACAGTAAGGCCATTCTGAAGCGGCGGGGTTTCATCGACCGCTCTGCCATCAAGGAAGAGGTTTACTGGATTCCGCCGAAGTAATTTCCGCGATCCCTTCGCCGATCAGGTCTCGGCGGGCGCGAACACTACCAGTACCGCCAACTCTTCTTTGATGTCGTAGAAGCGATGCCCAACTTCCGCGGCTACGAAGATCACGCTCCCGGCGGAAACTTCTCGATCTTCTGATCCCGCCTTGAAGCGCGCCCGCCCGCGAAGCACGTAGTAGATTTCGTCTTCGCGATGCGGTTTCTGCCGGTCCGTTCCACCCGCCTCCAGGACGTATAGCCCGGCGCTCATCGCTGGCACGCGCAGAAACTCGCGGTACGGTTTTCCGCTCTCCGCTCGCTGCTCCTGAACTTCGGGAAGGCTGGCAAAGAATGTTTTCACGCCAGGACCCCTCCGAAAATCAGATCGGTAAATTGCGGAATCAGGTTCTGCGCCTGTAGATCGCCTTCCGGCTTATACCATTGATAAATCCAGTTAATCATCCCCAACAAAGCGAAGGCCGCCGCGCGCGGGCTCACCTTGCCTTTCGCATGATGTCCCGCCCGCGATTTGTGCTGCACCTCCGCCATCAAATGCTCCAGGAAGTGAACGTACTCTTTCTTGCGCGAATTGATGCGTTTGCGCAACGACGGCGGCAGCGGATGGTTCTCATGCAGCATCACCGTGATCTCCCGGTCCCGTGGGCTGAGCACGACCTCAATGTGCAGCCGGATCAGCGCCCGCAAGCGCTCCTCCGGATCACTAATTCCACGCACCGGGTTGAGCACCCGTTCCTCGGTGATCTGCATGGCGTGATCCATGATCTCGAACAGGATTTCGTCCTTGCTTTGGAAGTGGTGGTAGAGGCCTCCCTTGCTTAGCCTCAGCGCGGTAGCCACATCGTTCATCGAGGTCGCGTCGTAGCCCCGCTGCTGAAATAAACGCGCCGCGGTGCGCAAAATATCCTGCCGGGAATCGACCAATGTCTCGCGAGCCATCGGCTGACATGGTAAACACTCTTCGCCCGATTGCCAATCGACTCGGCTAGACCCTGCCAAATTCTCCCTTGACACCGCCCTACCGCTTCATTACCATTATTGGACCGACCGACCGGTCGGTTTCTTAATCGAGAGGAGCACCCCCGTGGCCACCATCTTTTATGAGCACGACGCCAACCCCGATGCCTTAAAGGGCAAAACCATCGCCATCCTCGGCTACGGCAGCCAGGGACATGCCCAGGCGCAGAACTTGCGCGACAGCGGTTGCAAGGTCATCGTCGGGCTTGATCCCTCGCGTCCCAGCGCCCAGCAAGCCCGCGCCGATGGCATGGTGGTAGTTGCTCCCGGCGAGGCCGCCAAGCGTGCCGACTGGATTCAGGTCCTCACTCCGGACGAGACCCAGGCTGCGGTCTATGAGCAGCACATCAAGCCCTATCTCCATCCAGGAAAAATTCTCGGCTTCTCGCACGGCTTCAGCATTCATTTCAAAACCATCACGCCGCCCGCCGATGTCGACGTGGTCATGATCGCGCCCAAGAGCCCCGGCCATTTGGTACGGCGCGTTTACAGTGAAGGTCGCGGCGTGCCCTCGCTCATCGCCATCCAACAGGATTCCAGCAAGCGCGCGCATGAGTTCGCCTTGGCCTATGCGCACGGCATTGGTTCCACGCGCGCCGGCGTACTGCAGACCACATTCAAGGAAGAAACCGAGAGCGATCTTTTCGGCGAGCAGGCCGTCCTCTGCGGCGGGCTCACCTCGCTGATCAAGAAAGGCTTCGAGACCCTGGTCGAAGCCGGCTATTCCCCCGAGATCGCCTACTTCGAATGCCTGCACGAGATGAAGCTCATCGTCGACCTGATCTACGAAGGCGGCTTGAGCCGCATGCGCTACTCGATTTCGAATACCGCCGAGTACGGCGATCTGACCCGCGGCGAGAAAGCTGTCGGCGATCCCACCCGCATCGCGATGAAGAAAATTTTGTCCGACATTCAGGACGGAACTTTCGCCCGCGAGTGGATCAAGGAAAACAAAGACGGCGGCTACAACTTCGCTGAGCTGCGCGAAAAAGAGCAGCAGCATCCCATCGAGGCCGTGGGCGCACAATTGCGCGGCATGATGAGCTGGCTGCCCGGCCGCGGTGAGAAAAAGTCCGCCGCAGCCCCCAAACCCGAACCGGAACAGGTTGTGAATGCGTAATGCATAAAGGCGCCGAAATCGTTCTGCAGTGCGTGCACGCCGAAGGGGTCGACCTGGTTTTTGGCTACCCCGGTGGCGCGATCATGCCCTTGTATGACGCGTTGGAAGGATGCGGCATCCGCCATGTTCTCACCCGGCACGAGCAGGGCGCTGTCTTCGCGGCGGAAGGCTACGCGCGGGTTACGGGAAAAGTCGGAGTCGCCATCGCCACCAGCGGACCGGGGGCAACCAACCTGGTTACCGGCATTGCCGATGCCAAGATGGATTCGGTTCCCCTGGTCTGCATCACCGGCCAGGTACGCAGCGCCATGATCGGCACCGACGCCTTTCAGGAAACCGACGTTTTCGGCGTCACGCTCTCTCTGACCAAGTGGAGCCGCCTGGTTCGCACCATCGACGAAATTCCAGACGTGATCGCGGAAGGTTTTTACTGGGCGCGCAGTGGACGACCCGGCCCTGTCGTTATCGATATTCCCACCGACTTGCTCAAGGCAAAGAAAGAGTTTTCCGGACCGGTAAAATTCACGCCGCATGCACGGCCTGCAGAGGCTAAAGTGGACGGCGCATTCAGCGACACCATCGTGGCCTTGCTGCGAGGCGCGGCGCGCCCCGTAGCGCTCGTAGGTGCAGGAGCCAAGCTCTCCGGCGCGATTCCGCAACTCCGTTCTCTGCTCGACGATCTCAAAATTCCCACTTTCGCCACGGTTCACGGCCTGGGCGCCGTCCCGCCGCAATCTCCTTATTATCTTGGAATGGTCGGCATGCACGGCACGCGCGCGGCGAACATGGCGCTGCATGAAACCGATTTGCTTCTGGTTTTCGGCGCCCGCCTCGATGATCGCGTCACCGGCGAACCCACCCAGTTCGCGCCGCAGGCCAAGATCGTTCACTTTGAAATCGATCCCGCGCAACTCGATCGTGTGCGCGCCTGCGAGTTGCCAGTGATTGGAAATCTCGCCAACACCATTCCCGCGTTTCATTCCGAGCTGCGTCATGCGAAGCTCCCTGACTGGAGCTCCTGGCGCGCCGTGGCCTGTGGCTGCGAGCGCGCTGAAGTTGATCCTCACGGATTAGCTCAGCCCACCATACGTTTTCTGGACGAACTCTTCAGCCGTCTTCCGAAAGACAACGTTGTTATTGCCGACGTGGGCCAGCACCAGATGTGGTCGGCGCAGCGCTACCGTTCTTCTTCACCGCGAGGCTTTATCACCTCCGGCGGCTTGGGCGCGATGGGCTTCGCTCTGCCTGCCGCGGTCGGGGTGCAACTGGCCAAGCCGAACACTTGCGTTCTGTGCGTCTCCGGCGATGGTGGCTTCCAGATGAATATTCAGGAACTCGCCACGGTTCACCGCCTGGGTTTGCCAATCAAAATGGTGATCGTCGATAACAAGTATCTGGGCATGGTCCGCCAGTGGCAGCAGCTTTTCTACGCTCGCAACTATGCCGAAACCGATCTGAGCGACAATCCGGATTTCGTCGAGATCGCCAAAGCGTACAAGATTCACGGATGGCGCCTGAACGAGGCTGCCATGGCGGAATATCCGGTATCGACCGAAACCGGGGGCTTGATCGACAGCTTCTTGCGCTCTCCGGAACCGGAGTTGCTGGTATTTGATTGTCATCCCGAAGCCAATGTTTACCCGATGGTGCCCGCCGGTGCAGCGCTTTCGGAGATGGTTTTCGGGGATAAATAAAACGACAAATGAGAATGGCAACGTAAACATTGAGTAACCGCTGGCCGGCAAATTAGTAATTTGAGAAACGCACGGCTAGGACGTCAAATTACAAGATTGCCCGATTACGAAACTGCAATTTGCTGGACGTAGATCTGACAGGAGCAAGCACATGCAAGTCTTTCACATTCGCTATCGCAACTCGCAGGGTGCATTAATGCGAATTTTAAATGCAATATCGCGCCGCGGCCTCGATCTAACATCGGTGCACGCGGAGGCCGCCGGTCAACAGCACGCCGTCAGCGTGACGCTTGATGTGAACCACAAGCAGGTCGGCCAGCTTTGCCGCGAGTGGTATGGCATTGTGGATGTCATCGATGTACGTTTCGGCGCCGCCCTGCGGACGCATGGAGACGCGGAGTGGGCGCCGCTTCCGCCCGCTTCTGCGAATATTCCGGAGCAGTCGGCCCGCGCCGCGTTGGCTTAAGTTTGGTCGTGTCAGAGCGTGATGCCCTCCTGGGTAAGCGTCATGCGAACTGGGGAATCTCCGATTCACGTGCGGCTGCGGTCCTCACGGAATTGCAGGTTCCCCGTTTTTCTTGCACACCATCGCTGATTCTCCGAGCTATTTGTGACGCACCCAGATCTTCGTAACCAACTCTTTCTCAGGTATCGTAACCATCATGGATCTTAAGCATCGCAGCCGCGGAATTACCGACGGGCGCGACCGGGCTCCGGCGCGCTCCATGTTCAAAGCCATCGGCTTCACCGACGCCGACCTGCGCAAGCCGCTCATCGGCGTGGCCAACACGTGGATTGAAACCATGCCCTGCAATTTTCACCTTCGCCGGCTCTCCGCCAAGGTAAAAGAAGGCATTCGCGCCGCCGGGGGCACTCCCATGGAATTCAACACCATCGCCATCTCTGACGGCGAGACCATGGGCACCGAAGGAATGCGCGCTTCGCTGGTCAGCCGCGAACTCATCGCCGACTCCATCGAACTGGTTTGTCGTGGCCAATTGTTCGACGCCGTCGTCTGCGTCGTCGGCTGCGACAAGACTATTCCCGCCGCTGCCATGGCGCTGGCCCGCATGGATCTTCCCGGCCTTGTTCTCTACGGCGGTACCATCGCCCCCGGTACCTATCGCGGCAAGGATGTAACCATTCAGGACGTGTTTGAAGCCGTGGGCGCTAACGCCGCCGGAAAAATTACCGATCAGGAATTGCACGATCTTGAAAATGTCGCCTGTCCCGGCGCCGGAGCCTGCGGCGGCCAGTACACCGCGAACACCATGTCCACCGTCATGGAGATGATCGGACTCTCTCCAATGGGCTACAACAGCGTGCCTGCCATGGACCCGGGCAAGGATCAGGTCGCTTTTGATTGCGGCAAAGTCGTCCTCAATCTTTTGCAGAAAGGAATTCACCCGCGACAGATCCTCACACGGGCCGCATTTGAAAATGCCATCGCCTCCGTGGCAGCAACCGGCGGATCGACCAACGCTGTCCTCCATCTTCTCGCCATCGCCCGCGAAGCTGGGGTCGATTTGGAAATTGATGATTTCCAGACCGTGAGTGAGCGCACTCCTCTTCTCGCCGATCTCAAACCTTCTGGCCGTTTTGTCGCTGCCGATATGCATCGCGCGGGCGGCATACGTCTCCTCGCGCAAAGATTACTGCGAGGAAACTATCTTCAGGCTTCTGCCATCACCGTCACCGGGCTTTCCCTTGAAGCAGAAAGCGAAAATGCCATCGAAACTCCCGATCAGGAAGTCATCGCGCCACTGGATCGGCCGCTCAAGAAGACCGGTGGTCTCGTCATCCTGAAGGGCAATATCGCTCCAGAAGGTTGCGTCGCCAAAATCAGCGGACATGAACGTCTCGAGCATCGCGGCCCGGCGCGCGTTTTTGAATCGGAAGAAGATGCCATGACCGCTGTGACCGCCAAGAAAATTCGGGAGGGCGACGTTGTCGTGATTCGCAATGAAGGTCCTAAAGGCGGACCCGGTATGCGCGAGATGCTCGGTGTCACCGCCGCCATCGTTGGCGAGGGACTCGGATCTTCCGTTGCTCTGCTTACCGATGGCCGTTTCAGCGGCGCTACTCACGGATTGATGGCCGGCCATGTTTCACCCGAAGCCGCACTCGGCGGCCCGATCGCCGCGGTACGCGATGGCGATACCATCCGCTTCGATGTGAAAACCCGCACGCTGGAAGTTGAAATCGGAGACGATGTCCTTCGCCAGCGAATGAAAGACTGGAAGCCGCCACAGCCGCGCTATCCCACCGGCGTCTTTGCGAAATATGCCGCGCTGGTTTCTTCGGCTTCACAAGGTGCGATTACACGCCCGCAGTGAGCAACGCCTACCAGTGCGGTCAACCCGGTTAATGCTTCCGGATAATGAAATAAAAGCTAAATAAAACAAAAAAGAGCGGGGCACTTACCCCGCTCTTTTCGCGTTCTCTCCTCAGAATTCTACTGCGCGCATCCTGAACTCACTGCAGTCAGCTTGTTCCCCGCAGCGGAAATATCGCAGCTGTACTCGGCTCCTGTTGAATCCGATGAGTCATAATTCTGGGAACTCGACTGGTCGGTATTTCCCAGAAGGTTAAACGAAGAGTCAAACAGCAGCGTGTCCGCGTGCTGTGCCGTATTCAATAGCGAACTGCTGTACGTCACGTTCGCGGCCTGTTTGGTGTTGGTCGTCAGTTGGTAGGTCTGTTTGATTTTTGTGGTCTGGGCAACGTCGCCGCTCGACTGCGTCAGTTGTGCAATGTTCACTACCAGCGGAAAACTATAATTCTGATTCGCCACAACGTTCGGCATGCCAGATTGCGCTGTCGTAGCAGAAGAACTAAGCGTTGTGCCTTGCTGGATATTCTGCACAAACTTGGTTGCAGTGATGTCAAAGTACTGGTCGTTCGAGAAATTCGCCGTCTGCGTCACGGTCGTGGTCACCTTGCCGTGCGAAGTGTTCACGTATCCGCTGATCGTGAAGCTGCGCTTCGAAGTCACGTCCACTGTCCCCTGTGTAAACGTCGGCTGCACGTTCAGGTTCTCCGTAACCACTGGAGACGGCACAGTTAATGTGTTGACCGTCACGGCCCCGCTCGTCTGCGTGCTGCCTGGGTCCGTGTAGAGCAGAAGCGAAGCCGTCGCTGAAAAATAATTGTTGGCGTTATACACGCTCAGCGAGACGGTGTGCGGCTGGCCGTTGCTCAATAGTCCCGCAAACGGCGTAAGGTTCACGCGATATGGCGTAAAGTTCAAAGTCTGCACGCCTGGAATCGGGAACCACAAAAATGGATCGATCCCGCCAGTAAAAATCCATGGGAAGATTGGCGCTACGCCTGCCGCCTGTCCGTCAATCGTGATCTCGGTTTCGCGAAATCCCGTGTTGCCACAGCTGAACAATTCAGCCGACACATCATTGGGCACGCAGGTATACCAGAACTCGTCGCCCGACTGGCCTTGCGCGTAAACGTCCAGATAAGCACTCTGTACGTTGCTCGGCATGGTGAAAGTGCCCGCCAGCGTGCTGGTGCTTGTCGTTAAGGCGACCGTCCCACCAGAAGGTCCGGCGGAGAGCGGTAGCACCACGCTGGCCGTAACCGGCGCAGTCTGTCCTTCGGGCACCGGATAAAATTCCAGCGCCGCCGACGCATAAATCGTGGAAGTAAGCCCACAACAAAGCGTATTGCCAATGTCAGCCTGACCGGACTGCGCCGTGTAGAACAACGAACTGTAATCGGTAAGGTCGTTTTCAATGTGCCACGACGGGCCTTCGGAAGGCGATGGCTCGGCCGTCGTTCCAAAATAAATGTTCACTGGACCCAGCCAGAAGTTCGCCGTCCGGTCGTATTGAATTCCGGCATTCAGGTTAATGTCCGCCTCCAGCACTACCTTGGCCCATGGACCCGGACACGCGGAAGGTGGCGTGTAGGTAAAGTTCTCCACGTTGAAGTCGTAAAACTGCGCTCCGGTGAAAAGCTGCACGACGCACGGAGTCGTCGCCGGTCGAACGACATTCGGATCCGCAGTCACCGTATTCGGTGAACCGATGTGATAAGGCCCAGAAGCGAGAGCCATGGGAACTAAAACCGTCACAGCGACTGCGACGCGGAAGACACTCCGGGCTAGGCTGGCACTACCGAACATGGGAAACATCCTCCTGAGATGAATGACACAAACGCTCGGCAACTGGGAGTACAAGCCGCAGCGGCGACACTAGCCCGGAAGTATCGCGTGTTCATCGTCAGGAGTCAATTGAAGAAGAAAGACTCTGGTGCACACCGCCACTGCGGAGTTCGCATGAAGACACGACTCCCATTGTCGATAACGCCCGCCAGCCGCTTGCCCTGCAAGGCGTTTAAATTACGAAGAGGTCGCCAACCTGCGAGGAATTACCAACGAAATTCCGGGAGTGCGGCTCCTGTGCGATCTCGGATTTTCTGGACCCGCAGTTGGTTGGAGGTGCGTTGCCGCTTCGCTTGCAAGTTGCTGATAAGCGCGAGTGCGTGCGGACAGCACGTCTCGCCGCATGCAACCCAGAAGAATAGAACACTCTTGATCGGACCGGTGTTCGAGGACCGTTATTATGTAGACAAAACGCGCGAACGGTTCGAGCGCAAGAACCGCAGCGATCTCCGCTGCCTGCTGCGGGAAAGGTAAGGCCTTGCTATCGTTTCTGACCTGATCAGAATCCGATCGAGCACCTCCATTTCCGTCAGCTGGTCGCGGGCTGATAACCCTCACGGCGTTCAGGATTACCGCCCGCCGTGCCCATGAGTGCGCCCACTCCTTGAAAACTGGGTTGCCTTCCACTGCGTCCTCCAACCCGGAGACAAAGCACTGCTCCGCCTTCCCCTCGTCTGCGGTTAGCAGGAACGCGAGCAGGTATAGGCTGTTCATGTGTTCATCAAACACCTTGCGGAAATCGTCGGAGCTTGCGTACGGCGTGGCCCTCGCGATTTGCTTTACGCCCGTCATGTTCACCTCATCCTTCACTTTCTTAGTCGTTCGAGCGTTGTGAAATATTGTCGTTTTTCTTTCCAAATCTCACTTTTCTTATTCAGGCCTTCGACGGCGTCCAGAGCATCTTCGAGCCCTTCAGCACGCGCGGAGTCAGTCGATCCTGGCTACCTTACGTTGACCTTCGCGCTGAAGATGCCCCGGAAGCTTTCGCGGTACTGAACAAAGACCAGCACCCACAAGACACATGCCACCAGCGCGGGAGCAATAGTCTCCGGCGACATCGTCAGGTGGAACGCAAGAATGTTATAAAGCTCCGCCGCAAGCAGTGTGAGCGCTAGCGGCACGAAAAAGCCGAAGAGCAGCAGCACTCCGCCCAGCACCTGCACCGCAAAGAAGAACGCGGCAAAATGCGATGTGCTGACGGCAATAAGAAACTGCATTGCCAATGGATTCGCCGGCGGTGGCTGAGGGATAAAATGAAAAAAACCGTTCAGCCCAAACACCGTAAACATCAGCCCCAAAAGATAGCGAGCAACCATCGAAGCAATCTTCATATGGCAGCTCCTTCGAGGCTCCGCGCTTGAACCTGCACGGCCTGAAGATGCGGCGCAAGAAACACATCGCGATCCTGCCCGTGGTTCAGAGCCATGGTTCCACCAGCGGTGAGAAAGCTCACGTCTGTCAGGCCCAGAAAGCCAAACAGGGAGCGCAAGTACGGCTCAACAAAGTTGAATGACGCCATTTGCGTCTGGGCATCGTAGATGCCACCGGTCGCAATGATAAAAGTCGCCTTCTTGCCAATGATCAGGCCCTTTGGCTTTCCGTCCACATAAGAGAAGGTCTTCCCAACACGCGTAATCTGGTCTATCCAAAGCTTCAGCACAGAGGGCACTCCGAAGTTGTGCATCGGCACGCCAAACACGTACTCATCGGCCTGCTCGAGTTCAGCAAGCAAGGAATCGGAAAGCGCAAGCGACTCCTTCTGCTGTGGAGTGCGCGCCGAATCCGCGGTATACACGGCTCCTACCCATTCGGCATTGATAGGCGGAATAGGCGTTGCGTTGAGATCGCGATAGACGACCGTTCCATCCGGGTGAGAAGACTTCCATTGAGCGACGAACGCACCAGTAAGCTGGCGCGAGACGGATCGCCCATACAATGGGCTCGAATCTATGTGAAGAAGTGTGGGCATGGCAGTTGATTCCTCCTACACGACATATGATGTTTAATCGGCATATGTCGATTCAAATAAATCGACGAGCGTCGCTTAAGCATCTATTGCTGTAGGAAGAGATATACTGGGGAAGTCGAATGCCAGAGAGCCTCCAAAACGACAGCGCGGCCGAAACCACAGATCCCCGCATCGTGCGCAGCCGGCGTATGCTGATTGGGGCTTTAGCCAAACTGCTGATTCACAAGAGCTTTGACGACATTTCCATTCAGGAGATCGCCGACGAGGCCACCCTGAACCGGGCAACGTTCTACCTTCATTACCCCGACAAAAACGCTCTCCTTCAAGCGATGGCGGCCGCGCGTTTCGGTGAGTTGATTGCCCGTCGAGGTCTTTCCTTCACTGACTGCGATGGTGCGCTTCGGGCCATTGCGCTTGGCGTCTGCGACTATCTCGCCGAGAGCGCAGGCTGTCCCGGCCAGTTGGCGAAGATGCCCCTCGAAGGTTCCGTCATCCCTGTCGTGGAAGGTATGTTCCGGAAGGGAGCCGCTGATCACGCGATGGCACCCGGCGCCGATCCGGAACTGCTGGCAACTACGGCCGCGTGGGCCATCTTCGGTGCGGCACGCCGTTGGTACCAAACGCCCGACCGAATTCCCGCTGAAGAGATGGCTGCCAGGATTGAAGCGATGGTGAAGCCGATCTTTCTCGCTGTTTCTGCAAGGTGATTTTCAGGTACTTCGTCCCTTCTCTGAGTGGACGGGCGCTTTGTATTCTTTTTGGGCTCCACTTGAATCCGTGAAACCGTGCCCCTCATCGGGAGTGCATCTGTTTCGTGATTTTATTCGGCGGGGAGCTCTACTGCTTTGATGCCTTCACCTTCCAGGTGGTTCTTCGTCCGCGAGCAACATACCTGCAGTGCCTTTGCCACGTCGGATCCCAGTCACGATTGCGTTTGCATTGTTCGAGAAAAGATTGTGTCAACGAATGTCAAAATCAAAAATGACACTTCTCGAGGCCAGGAAAACTTGGTTGGTGGTCGCCGTTTGTCACACACCGAGCGGAGAGCGGCAAGGTCTTCCGGAAAGAGTCTTTGACACGGTCGAGGCCAAAAATCATGGTTTCGGGGTGGAACGGCGTTGGAAAGTACTTTAGAATCGATTCTGCTGATATTGTCGGGGCGTAGCGCAGCCTGGTAGCGCACCTGCCTTGGGCGCAGGGGGTCCGCGGTTCAAATCCGCGCGCCCCGACCAATCTCTTACGCGGCGTCGCCCTCCCTAGGGGACGATTTTTAGGGGACGATCACGGCCGCTCCGTTGATCGCGTCGTTTTTCACAGCGGCGAGAGCGTCATTTGCCTTATTCAAAGAAAACACCGTCACTTTAGGTTGCAGGCGAATGTCGGCTGCGATTTTGAGAAAATCGCGGGCATCGGATCGAGTCATATTCGCGACGCTGCGGATTTGCCGTTCGCCCCAGAGCAGCCGGTCGTAATCAAACTCAGGCATGCGGTCGAGATGGATGGCGTTAATTGCGACCACGCCGCCCTTTCGCAGGCTGGAAAGTGCGCTGATGACTACATCGCCACTGGGCGCGAATGTTATGGCACGATCAAGTTCGACAGGCGGCTTGTCGGTTTCATTTCCCACCCACTTGGCACCAAGCGATTCAGCTAACTCACGATGGGAAGCGCCTCGCGTCGAAACGTAGACGTCGCAATTCCACGAATGCAGGACCGCGATCGCCAGATGCGCGGACGCTCCGAAGCCGAAAAGTCCGACACGGTCACCAGGTTCCACTCCGGCGACACGCAGACTGCGAAACCCGATAATGCCAGCACATAGAAGAGGAGCGGCATGCAGATCGTCGAGTTCGGGCGGAAGTTTGAAGACGAAGTCGCTGCGCGCGGTCGCATACTCGGCATAACCGCCGTTGACGGAGTATCCGGTGAAGACCGGGGAGTCGCAGAGATTTTCGAGACCGCGTTTGCAGTACGGGCAATCTCCATCCACACCGCCAATCCAGGAGACTCCAACCCGCGTGCCACTCGGCAAGTCACCCGTAGCGCCCTCGACAATATCGCCAACAATTTGATGTCCGGGAATGAGCGCCTCCTTTAGAGGAGGCAACTCACCTTGCTGGATGTGCAGGTCGGTACGGCAGACTCCGCAAGCTCGAACCCGCAACAAGACCCTGCCAGCGGTGAGTTGGGGCTTAGGATGCTCCTCAATCTGAAGAGGCTGTTTTGCCGTTCTGAGGATGGCGGCTATCAAGCGCTTTCCTTAGACGATGCTAGTGAGACGGGTCGTCAGCCCAGGATCTTCGCGGGGTCGCGAAGTGCATCGGTGAAGTCTTTCAAGAACATTGCGGCCCGGGCTCCGTCGGCGACGCGATGATCGCTGGACAGAGTTAAGCTCATCATAGGCCGGACGACGGGTTTACCATCTACGGCGATTACCCGATCGGTGATCGCGCCCACGGCGAGGATTGCGGCTTGCGGCGGCGTGATGATGGCGGTGAACTGATCGACTTGAAACATGCCGAGGTTGCTGATTGTAAACGTGGCATCGGAAATATCGGCGGGACGCAGCTTTCCGGCGCGTGCGCGTTCAGCCACATCGCGCCGGCAGGTAGCGATTTCGTGAAGGCTGGCCGTGTGCGCGTTGGGAATCACCGCCGCGACAACGCCGTCGTTTACGGCAATCGCAACACCCAAGTTGACATGCTCGTGCAGACGAATGCCTTCCGCCGTCCAGCTTGCATTGAGACGAGGATGCTTGAGCAATACCCGTGCCGCCACAGCTACCAGCACGTCAGTATGCGTGACCCGGACGCCATGTGCGCGCTCGGCTTCGGCGAGCACCCTTTCCCGATATTCATTCAGCGCAGTGGCATCTACTTCGCGGGTGACGAAGAAATGAGGAACTGAAGTCCAACTCTGCGTGGTGCGCTCGGCCATCAGGCGACCGAGTGTGGAAGGAACTTCAAGACCTGCGGGCTTCGCCGAAACCGCAACAGAACTCGAAGCACCACTAGCGGCTTGCACATCCGAGGCGAGAATCTCGCCTCCCGCGCCGGAACCTCGGACGGTGCCAATGTCGACGCCTAATTCTTTTGCGAGGCGGCGTGCTTTCGGTGAAATCTTTGCAGTTTGAGAAGACGATGGTTCGTTGGCACGGGCTGCGGATGGCGTAGACGGTGGTTCAGGTGCGCTTTGTGAACCGGCCCTCGCAGTGGGCGCGGTTGTTGGAGACTCTTTTTCGGTGGGTGCCTTTTCTCCGGGAGCGACAATCCAGGCGATGGTCTGGCCGACGGGGATGTCAGCTCCGACCTGGCCAGTGATGCCGGCGAGAATGCCGTCGGCGGTTGCTTCTACTTCCATCACGGCTTTGTCGGTTTCGATTTCGAGAAGAGGCTCCCCCTTCGTGACGCGATCGCCTTCCTTCTTGCGCCAGGCAATGAGCTTGCCGGTTTCCTGCGCCATTTCGAGAGCGGGCATGACAACGCTAAAGGCCATAGTTTTATTTGGAAAGGCTTACCCGTCTGCCTTAGTCTCCAACTCCTACACGCTCGGTTTTTGCGCTGGCCTCGATCATGTCCAGCACGTGGGCGCTGGGAGCTGCTTCCGACTCACGAGTCGTAGGTAGCGGACCATCGACGGTAACGTAGTGCGCACCCGCGACCAGAAGCTTCTCCGCGGGGAAGCGTGTGATCACTTCATGTCCGGTGGGCGTAACAACAATTTCTTCTTCAATGCGAGCGGCGCTCCAGCCGTCAGTGGAAGGCCAAAACGTTTCGAGTGCGAAGACCATGCCGGGCTCGAGCGTCTGAGGATGCTCCAGCGAAACCAGGCGAGAGATCACAGGCTTCTCCCAAATCGCAAGCCCGATGCCGTGGCCATACTGCAGGGCGAATGCGGCTTCTTCGTTGGGGAAACCGAAGTCCTGCGCCTTGGGCCAGACAGCCGCAATTTCTGCGGTGTTGCGTCCGGGACGAATCAGTTCGATGGCGGCATCGAGATAATCGCGGCAGCGCTTATAAGCGTCCACCATGGCGTGCGAACTGTAGCCAATGGTGAAGCAACGGTAGTAGCAGGTGCGATACCCCATGTAAGAATGCAGAATGTCGTAGTAGACAGGATCGCCGGGCCGGAGCACGCGATCGGAGAAGACGTGGGGATGAGGATTGCAGCGCTCGCCGGAGATCGCATTGACCGCCTCCACGTATTCGGAGCCGAGATCGTATAGAACTTTACTCACCAACCCAACGGCTTCGTTCTCGCGCATGCCGGGTTTCATGGCGCGATAGAGTTCGTCATAAGCGGCATCGACCATCATCGCGGACGTGTTGAGCAGAGAAATCTCATCCTGCGTCTTGATGACCCGCGCGTTGGACATGAGTTCCTGTCCGTCGACGACTTGAATGCCTTCGCGTTGCAGTGCGAAGAGAACCGGAAGCTCGATGATGTCAATACCGACCGGTTCCTTATGAAGGCCGCGCATTTCCAGTTCGATACGAATCTTCTTGGCGACGTCTTCCGCACGTCCGTGTTCCGGTGACATGGTGCCGCGCAGCATGGAAATGCCGGAGCGCGAGCGTTCACCCAGCCAGGGACAGTTCAGTTGATGATGTTTCGCGGCCGAGCCGAAATCCCAGAGAATGGGCTCATCGTTCTGAGGCAGCAGGGTAAAACGATTCGCTTTGTCCTGGGCCCATGTGCCAATGTGCGTCGCCGTGAGGTAGCGCACATTATTCATGTCGAAGCAGAGCAGCGATCCCATCGACGATTTCTTCAGCAGATCTTTCGCTTTTTGCAGGCGTTCTCGCCGTAAACGGTCGAAATCGATTCGCTGCTCCCAATCGACCGCCATCGTTCCATGAGTTTTCAATGCCATAACTGCCTCCTGCAATCAGCTTATCGCTCGAACCAAGTACTCGCGTCCAATCAAGATGGCTGGCACATCGACTTCGCTGCATCAAACACAGTTTGTTCCGTGGGCACGGTCACATCTTCCAGAGGTGGCGAAAACGGGATGGGAACGTGCATGGCGCCCATTCGTTTCACCGGCGCATCGAGATCATAAAATGCCCCTTCGGCAATTACCGCAGCCAGTTCAGCCGTAACACCGTAGCGCCCGTAGCCTTCGTCAAGCACGATCACGCGGGAAGTTTTCTTCGCGGAATCGATCAGAGTTTTTTCGTCCAGCGGCCATGTGGTTCGTGGGTCGACGACTTCGGCGCTGATACCGGCTTTTTCCAACATGATCGCCGCGCCCAGAGCAACCTGCACCATACTGCTGGTTGCCACCAGCGTGATATCGTCCCCGGCGCGCTTTACGTCCGCGACTCCAAGCGGAATGGTGTAGTCCTTTTCAGGAACCGGGCCCTTCAGCTTGTACATCATTTTGTCTTCAAAGAAGACCACAGGATTCTCGTCGCGAATTGCGGATTTCAGCAGTCCCTTTGCGTCGTAGGGCGTTGAGGGAAGAACCACTTTCAATCCGGGCACGTGACTGAACCATGCGTGAAGCGACTGAGAGTGCTGCGCGGCCGAACGCCGAGTCGCGCCGAGAGTTGTACGCATCACCATCGGGACTCGCCAATGCCCACCGGACATGTAATGCGCTTTGGCGGCCTGGTTCACCATTTGGTCCATGGTCAGAGTAATGAAATCGCCGAACATGATATCGACCACGGGACGCAGGCCGGTCATGGCTGCACCTACAGCGACCCCGGTGAAACCAGCCTCTGAAATTGGAGTATCCACCACGCGCTTCGCGCCGAATTCTTCCACCAGTCCGGACAGAACTTTGAATGGGGTGCCGGCCTCGGCAACGTCTTCTCCGATGATGCAGACCCGGGAATCGCGTCGCATCTCCTCGGCCAACGCTTCGCGCACGGCCTGTCCAAATGTGAGTTCGCGTTCAGGCATAGACGTGTTTCTCCACTTCATCGACGCTGGGATACGGCGCAGCGATCGCGAACTTCACCGCGGCTTCCATGATGGCCCGAACCTCTGCCGTAGTTTTGTCGAGAGATTCGACATCAGCGTATCCCTGATCGATCAGCCATTTCGCCAGAACCAAGATGGGATCGCGGTTCGTCTTCCAAGCCTGCTCTTCCTGCTTGGAACGGTAATACTCCCGGTTGATGTCCCCGACGTGATGCCCACTGTAGCGATAGGTATCGCACTGCAAGAATGCAGGCCCCCCTCCCGAGCGAGCGCGTTCGATCAGCCGGGTCGCAACTTCATTGACGGCACGCACGTCTTGTCCGTCGACACTGGCTGCCTCCAGTCCAAAAGCTGCAGCGCGGCCGAGAATCGTACCGGCAGTGGTTTCCTGGTAGTGCGTGTACTCGTTGTACATGTTATTTTCGCAAACGTAGATCACGGGCAGCTTCCACAATTGCGCCAGGTTCATCACTTCGTAAAGGGAACCTTGCCCGAGAGCGCCTTCTCCAAAGAAACACACAGCCACGCGATCGGTATCCAGGTGCTTCGCAGCGAATGCCGCTCCGGTGGCGATGCCCACGCTACCGCCCACGATCGCGTTAGCGCCCAGATTTCCCGTAGCGGGGTCGGCGATGTGCATCGATCCACCTTTGCCGCGACAGTAGCCTGCCTCTTTGCCCAGCAGTTCCGCGAACATCCGATCGGGTGAGGCCCCCTTGGCCAGGCAGTGCCCGTGGCCGCGGTGCGTGCTGGTGATGTAGTCATCTACGCGCAGCGCTTCGCAGATTCCCACGGCGATGGCTTCTTCACCGCTGTACAAGTGTGCCAAGCCGGGCATGAGGGCGCGGGTGTAAACCTCATTCACCTGTTCCTCGAACATGCGGATGCTCACCATCTGGCGATGGGCATGAAGCCATCTCTCTTTTTCCGGAAGGTCCGCAGATGACTTGCTTGCTGCAGGCTTGGAGGTAGCCGTTGTCATATTTTCTTACCTCCCTGGGTGACAGGGGTAGAGACCCCTGACATGGCGGCCAGCACGTCGAACATGCAGGCAAAATCGTATTTCGTCCATCCCATGCCACGTGCGGCGGTCAGAATCTCGTTACTGACAGCGGTCGTCGGAAGGGGCACGTCGAGCTGCCGGCCCAAGTCCATGGCTAGAACCATATCTTTTTGCATCATGTTGACGTCGAACCACGCTTCTTCGGGCTGTTGCAAAACGAATGGACCACGGTATTGAATCATCGGCGAAGCAATCGCGCTATGGATGAGAACGTCGACCGCTACTTCTCGTGCGATGCCGCTTTTCTCCGCGAGCAAGGCGCCTTCCGAAAACGCAAGCATCTGGACAGCAAGACTCAAGTTGATGGCGATTTTCATTGAAAGCGCGAGGCCGTTGTCGCCGACATGTGTCACTTTGGGGCCGATATCCAGCAAGAGCGGCTTTACTTTTTCGAAAGTTTCCTTTCGGCCGCCTACCATGACGGAGAGTTTCCCTTCTTGCAAAGTGATCACACTGCCAGAGACTGGCGAGTCGACCATGTCCGCGCCCTTCTCGCGGACTTTCGCGGCGAGAGCGCGGCTCACGCTGGGACTCACGGTGCTCATATCGATGAAAATCTTTCCGGCACTCAGCCCCGCCAGAAGTCCGTCAGGGCCTTCGGTGACCGCCTGAATGGCCGCCGAATTTGTCACCATGGCGAAGGTGAAATCGGCGGCGCTGGCTACCGCGCGTGGCGAGTCGGCCCACTGCATTCCTTTTTCCACCAGCCACTGCGCCTTCGAGCGCGTGCGGTTATATCCCGTGACGGAGTGACCTTTGCTTAGCAGTCTGTTCACCATCTGACTGCCCATAACTCCCAAACCGATGAATCCGAGTTTCGCCATCCGCTCCTGCCTCCGACTTTGCACTGCCGACGTGTTTCTGAATAAGCCGCGAATCTGCTAACTGATTTTGTTACTTGCCGACGGGTTCTTCGAGCGCGACGAAGAAGGAATGCCGGTGGGAGCCTTGGAATCTTCGCGCACCTGTTCGAGATGAGCGCGCATGGCGGTACGTGCCAACTCCGAATCGCGATGTTCCATAGCGGCCAGAATGCTTTTGTGATGAACCTGCCCGCGCTGCGGACCGCCTTCCACGTTGAAAATTTTTATGCGCTGCTCGCGCAATAATCCGACGATGGAGTCGATCAGGGAAAGAATCAGCGGATTGGCGACCGCCTCGGCCAAGGCGAGATGAAAATCCAGATCGGCTTCGATGTAGGCCTCGGGATCTTTCTGCGTACGCTCCATCACGTCCACGGCTTCGCGCATGGCAGCGATGTCCTCTTCCTTGGCGCGAACCGCAGCCAAGGCAGCAATTCCGGGTTCAAGGATCAGTCGGAGTTCGGCAAGGTGCGAGGAGCCTTCCGCCTGCCCGAGTTTGATCATCAGGTCAAACGATTGCCGCGCCGCTTGCGAAGTGCCGTCAGTGATAAACGTGCCGCGACCGGAGTAGGCTTCGACCAGACCTTTTTCTCGCAGGGTCTTGACCGCCTCGCGCACGGCGGTGCGACTGACACCGAGCTGCTGGGCCAGTTCTCGCTCGGCCGGCAGCTGATCACCAGGTTTAAGGATTCCCTTGAGGACGGAGTCCTCGATTTGCTGCACGATCTGCTCGTACAGGCGTGAGGTTCTAACAACTTTGTACACTGCAATTTCTCCCGAGCGGTCCAGTTTCAGGGAACTGGCGATGGTCCGGCTACTATACCGCAGGTCCAAGGATTTCGGCGGCGATTGTACGGGGCTAGGAGGTTGCACGGTCATCATTGGTATCTAGGTATGGTGGTATGACCAACGAATATACTACACACATTCATTGACGGCAAGCAAAGAAAACAAGCGCTGGAGACTGATTTTCCGAGTTAATGGGGCATATTTCGCGGTGCTTAACTAGATGCATTGCGAGCAGCCGGGAGCGAATTTACTTGACTTGTCCAGCGACCCAATGGTATGGCTGTCGGACCGATTTACGGAGGCCTCAATGACATCTCGATGCACCGCCCTGTCTGCGGGTCATGGCGCGATCGCCGTGCGCTGCATGATTCTCATCGTAACTGTCGCGGCACTTTCCTTGCCGGGTCTAACTCAGACGACGACTGGCCGTATTCTTGGTACCGTTACAGACCAAAGCGGGGCTGCTGTCGCGGGAGCATCTGTAGTGGTGGCAGACGCAGAGCGAGGAACTACGCGAACGCTTACGAGCGACGAAGCCGGCCAGTACGCGGCCGCTGACCTGCCGCCGGGATCCTACAAAATCCACGTCGAGGCCAAGGGATTCAAGTCTTCGGAACGGCCCAGTGTGGTCATTGAAGTTGCTACCGACGTCCGCGCAGATTTTTCCCTTCAGCCGGGACAAGTGTCGGAAACGGTGGTGGTCGAGGAAGAAGTTCCGCTGGTGAATACAACTTCCGCTACGCTGGGCGGCACTCTGAGCAATAAAGAGATTAATGACCTGCCGTTGAACGGACGCAACTACGAGAACCTGTTGCAGCTTCGTCCCGGCGTCATGCGATATCCGGGAGGCGGGTTTTCGACCACGAGCACCAACGGCCTCCGTGCGGAGGACAATGCTTACTTCATCGAGGGCCTGTTCAACAGCGAACCTTTTTCCGGTCAGGGCATCATCAACGGAGCTGGGATCGCGGGAGACTCAGCCACGATCCTGCCGATTGACGCCATTCAAGAATTCAACGTACAGGAGAATCCTCCAGCAGAGTACGGGTGGAAACCGGGCGCGGTCATCAACGTCGGGCTAAAATCGGGAACGAATTCGCTGCACGGCACTGCCTTCGCCTTTGGCCGCGATGGCGATGTGTTCGATGCGCGCAACTACTTCAATTGCGCCAGCAATCCCTGCGCCTTCAGCCAGTCTCCCGCCCCTAAGAACCAGCGGACCTTGGAGCAATTTGGCGGCAGCTTAGGCGGCGCGATTATCAAAGACAAGGTCTTCTTCTTTGGCGCGTACGAAGGGCAACGCTACGATGTGGGCAACTCGTTTGGCGGCATCACCAGTCCTTCGATGGTCTCAATCCCTACGCCAGCGGGGCAAACGTCGAACTGTCTTTTCATCCCATCCGGAGATTGTGCAAACAGCATCCCCAATGCAATCGCTGACCTACAAGCAGGAGGAGTACCGATTAGCGCAGCCAGTCTGCAGGTAGCAGGTTGCGCCCTCACCGGTGGGACTGTTACCTGCAACGGCACGGGTTTTCCGATCAACAACACCCAGTCGATCAATATCGTAAATGGATTCCCAAACCAGGTTGGCGTCGACAACCTAATTGCCAAAGTCGATTACAACCTAAACCAACGCAACTCGATCAGCGGCTTTTACTTTTATGGCAATGACTCAGGAACGGTAGAAGATTTCCCCGAGCTGCAATCCTTCTGGCGCTCGAAGATTCACACACGAGCACAAGTTATCGGAGGCGATTGGATCTGGACTCCGAACGCCCAATGGGTGAATGAGGCGCGAGCCGGCTACAATCGGCTCAATCAGCCAACCCTGCCCGGCGATCTGAATACTCCTGCTTCCAGTTATGGCCTCGACACGGGAGTAAGCGGGCCGTTCACCGGCGGCTTGCCTCGAATTGGCTTTGCCGGTTACTTCTTTCCTGGCTTGGGCGCGTTTAAGTGGCCCAAGTTTCAGGGCCCCGACACGATCACTCAGTTTACGGATCACATTTCTTACGTGGTTGGAAAGCATGCTTTAAAGTTCGGCGGCGAGTTTCATCGCAACGGTTTTACAGGAGGAGCCTTCGGGAATGCGCGGGGCAGCATTACCTTTGTGGGCGGCAACACACCCGATCCTGCGGATCCGACAGGAAATCCGCTGAACACGTCGATCCTGGAAGATTTCTTCGCGGGAGCACCGCTGAAAGCGTCCGTTCAAACGGGCAATCCCACACGCGAAATCCACAACTGGGCCTACGCCGGATTTATCCAGGATGATTATCGTGCTTCCAAAACCCTGACCATTAACTTTGGACTGCGCTATGAGTTCAATTCGGTCATAAAGGAAGCTCACAATCAGCTTGGGAACTTCGATCCGAATTCGCCGACTGGGCTGATACAAGTCGGTTTAAATGGAGTCAGCGGTCCTTACAATCCCGATCATAAAAACTTTGCTCCGCGTTTCGGCTTCGCCTGGGATGTTACGGGCAAAGGAAACACCGTCGTCAGAGGCGGCGGTAGCTTGATGTACGAGACCGTGAACTGGGAATCGATGTTGGCCTTCAACAATGCCTTCGGTCTAACCAACGTACCAACCGGGGCCATCATTGATGCCGCTGGCGATACGGCCGGAGGCACAATTACCGCCGGCAATCAGACCATTATTCCTTTAGGGTATCCGTGGGATAACGGTCCAATCTACGGCAATATCAGCGCCAGCGCGATCGATTGTGATCCCGTGAACGCCGCTCCGTGCGCCATCATGAGTGTCGACAGGCACCTGACGACTCCCTACGTTTGGAACTGGACGCTGGGACTGCAACATTCATTTACGCCGAATCTCTCGCTGGAACTCGCCTACGTCGGCAATCACGGCTCGAATTTAACCGGCATTCGGGACATCAATCAGCCGCCGGTAGGTACGGATTACTCGGCGGCGTGTGGGACCGACCCCAACTGTGATCAAGATGCTCGGCCGTATAACGCCAAGTTTCCGTTTCTCAGCAACATCTTCCAGATGGGCAACATTTATAAATCCAACTACAACGGCCTGCAGGCCACATTGAACTCGAGGAACTACCACGGCTTGAGCATGGTCGCCGGCTACACTTATTCCCACTCTCTCGACGACGTAGGCGCGAATTGGGATTTCGGCTACGGCGCCGGCCTGCCGCAGGATTCCTACCACGTCGGTCGCGAGTACGCGAGCAGCGACTTCGACATTCGTCATCGGCTTACTCTGTCTCTTACCTATGCTGTTCCGGGTAAGACGGGTTTCGGACAAATGCTGGAGGGCTGGGAACTCAATTCCATCGTTACGCTGGAGAGCGGGCAGCCATGGGGACCAATCGACTTAGGAACTGACGCAGCTGGTACTGGACCACTGCCCGTCAGTCCACCCGCGAACGCTCCAATCCGTTGGAGTTTCTATGGCAATCCATCCGACTTTAAATCGGGTCCGGTTCCAATTCCGTTTTTCGCGGGAGCATCGAATCCAGCTTGTGCAGCTCAGGCCTTGTCGGTTGATGGTGGAACGCCCGGAGCGTCGACGGCGTCTCTGAATTCATTCGGTTGCTATGCAAAAGGCAATTCGATCATGATTCCTCCGCCGCTAGGTCAGTTCGGAAACATGGGTCGCAACACATTCCGCGACTCCGGATTCCGCAACTTTGATTTCTCGGTGGCCAAGAATTTTCACTTCGGCGAACGTTTACACGCGCAGTTTCGCGCCGAATTCTTTAACATTTTCAACCACCCGAACTTCGCCAATCCTTACGGCGGACAAAATGGGTTCGGCTTGAACGATCCCTCTGCATCGAACTTCGGCTGCGGTTGCGCCACGCCGGATATCGCGGCGGCGAACCCCGCTGTGGGTTCAGGCGGACCGCGCTCTGTTCAACTGGGGTTGAAGTTTACGTTCTAACTTTGCGAATTCAATCTGAGGTATGGGGGCCGGACGCAGTCCCGTCCGGCCTTTTTCTCGTAAGTGCTTACACGAAGAACATAAAACAAAAAAAGGGCCTAATGATGAAAACCAGGAACAAGTTTCAATTTGTAGCATGCCTGTTGTTATTTTTCGCGTACTGCCACGCGTTTGCCTCCGCGCAAAATCCGGAACCTCGCGAACGCACCATCGACGAAATTAGAGTAGAGGCAATCCATCGCGCCGAGGTCGGGCAGTATCCGCTGATCGGGCTCGATCCCGCCGACGTGAAGGAAGCGTTTGAGAGCATACACACCAAAGACAAAGACGAGTGGGCTGCCGCGTTCATGCGCGTCGGCGATCGTTATTTCGAGGAAGCGCAGAAGTTAGAGAAGTCCGATCCCAAGAAGGCCGACGCGGACTACATTCGCGCGTGGAAGGTTTACTCGTTCGGGCGCTGGCCGGTGCCGGCGTCGCCGGGAAAGCAGAAATCTTACGAAAAAGCTTTGCAGGCATTTCTCGCGCATGCGCGCTTCTACGACCCGCCGCTCGAGGTGGTTCACATTCCTTTCGAAGGAAAAGAGATCATCGGTTATTTGCGGCTGCCGAAGAATGCGAAGGGGCCAGTGCCGCTGGTGATCGCGGTGAACGGCCTCGATAGCCGTAAAGAAGATTTGACGGAAAGCTTTGGCGCGATTCTGCCATTTGGCATTGGATATCTGGCGGTCGACGGTCCGGGCACTGGGCAAGCGCCGATTAAAGTGAGCCCCACCGCCGATCGAATGCTCAGCAAGGTCATCGACTACGTGCAGTCGCGGCCGGAAGTGGATAAGAATCGCATCACTATGCACGGCGTAAGTTGGGGAGCGTACTGGGCGGCAAAAATGGCGATCGTCGAGCGCGGACGGTTGCGCGGGTGCAGCGCTTCTTCTCCGCCAGCGGATGAATTTTTCCAGAAAGATTTTATCCTCCACCATCTCCTGGGTAATCGGGAGTATTTGTTCGATCAGGCGCCCGCACTTATGAGCATCATGGAAGGTGTCAACAACATCGACGATATGGTGGCGTTCATGCCCAAGATGTCTCTGGTGCAGCAAGGCTTGTTGGGCAAGCCGACGACGCAGATGCTCATCATCGGCGGGGTGCTCGATACGCAGGTTCCCATCGAAGACCACTATTTGATTCTGAGCAAGGGGGACGTGCCGAAAGAAGCGTGGATTAATCCCAAGGGCGGGCATCTGGGACGCCAGGTCGGCGTGTGGCCGGATCCTCTGATTTTCAAGCAAGTGATTATCCCCTGGCATGTGAAGACGCTCGGAGCTGCTGCGCAATAACTCTGCGTCATACGAATCGTTCCATTTCCTAATAAAGGGCCCCGTGTTTGCCATGTCTACTCAAGTTGAAGTGCCGCCATCCGAACCCGCCGTTGCACGCCGCAAACCGTTTTACTCGTCGCTGTGGGTGCAGGTGCTGATCGCGATGGCGGTTGCAGTCGCGCTGGGTTATTTGAGTCCAGCGCGCGCTGTAGCGATGAAACCGTTGGGCGATGCGTTCATTCGCCTGATCACGATGATCATTACCGTGCTGATTTTCTGCACGGTGGTCACCGGCATCGCGGGAATGCAGGATCTTAAGAAAGTGGGGCGCGTCGGAGGGAAGGCGCTCCTCTACTTTGAAATTGTCTCCACGATTGCGCTGGCGGTTGGACTGGTGGTCGGTAACGTGGTGCATCCCGGCAGCGGGTTCAACGTCAACGCGGCCACCCTCGATGCCAAGGCGGTCTCTGACTACGCTGGGCAGGCAAAAGCCCAGGGCGTAGTTGAATTCTTGATGCACATCATACCCACGACCGTGGCAGATGCCTTCGCGAAAGGCGATATCCTGCAAGTCGTATTTATTTCGATCCTTTTTGGCTTTGGATTGTCGTCCGCCGGGCCGCGGGCGAAGCCTATCATAGCCTTGCTCGAATCACTGACGCAGGTCGTCTTCCGTGTGGTGAATATTCTGATGATATTCGCGCCCATCGGGGCTTTTGGAGCGATGGCCTTCACCATCGGCAAATATGGGTTGGCCTCGCTGGGGCCGTTGGTGAAATTGATCGCAACGTTCTGGATCACTTCCATTCTCTTCGTACTGATCGTCCTCGGCGCAATTTGCTGGGCAGCGGGATTCAACATCGTGAAGTTCCTGCTTCACATCAAAGAAGAGATTTTACTGGTGCTAGCCACCAGTTCATCGGAGACCGCCATTCCCACTCTGATGGAAAAGCTCGAAAAGCTGGGCTGCTCGCGCTCTTTGGTGGGACTCGTTGTACCAACCGGCTACACCTTTAATACGGATGGCAGCAGTCTGTATATGACTCTGGCAGCGCTATTCGTAGCGCAAGCTACCAATACACACCTCACGTTGCTAGAGCAACTCACGATCTTTTCGGTGGCGACGCTGACCTCCAAGGGGGCAAGCGGAGTGCAGGGAGCATCGTTCATTGCTCTGGTAGCGACACTATCCGTGATCCCAACCATTCCTGTGGCGGGTATGGCGCTCATTCTAGGCATTGACCGGTTCATGAGCATGTTTCGCGGGTTGGTCAATATGATTGGGAACGGAGTAGCCACGCTGATAGTGGCGCTGTGGGAAAAAGAATTGGACCGCAATACTTTACAAAGCAACTTAGCCCGCAGCAGCTGAAACGACTGTTCGGAATCCGATTCGGGAAAGTTACTCTTTCGTAACCATTTCGGGTGCACATTTATCGATGCATTTAACATTCGTGAAATATCTTTCGAGTAACCTATTGGTAGGAGATCGCCGCCATGGGCTCAGCGCGGGTTTCGAAATCCCTGCCTCTACAGGTGGCTGCCGTGTGCTTCCGCAGGCGCGGAGGGGCTGTGGAATTTCTGCTGGTGAATACCAATGGCGGAAATAAGTGGACATTCCCCAAAGGATCTACCGACGCGCGGCTGTCGCATAGTCAGGCGGCCGAGCGCGAGGCGGCGGAAGAGGCCGGTGCGCTGGGAACCATAGAGCCGCGGCACTTTCATCTGTACATCCATTCGAAAGGCGTGTTCTGGCAACCAGGCGGAGTGCAGGAATTCGTTGTAAAAGCCTTCCTGATGGAGATCCACGATGTGCGGGCGGCAGACGAACCCATGCGTCATCCTACTTGGTTCAGTCCTGAAGATGCCAAGAGAAAACTGGCTAAGGGCCGCGAAGTTAAGTATGCCCGAGAAATGGAAGCTGTGATCGATCGCGCCCTCGAGCGTATACAGTTCCATAGCGAACTGTGGGGAGCCTACCCGGGATCCCGCAACGCTCGCGCTGCCGTTTAGTCCTGCTTATCTTGCGCGGCTCGCGACACCGCGCTCGAGTGTGAGACGATAACTCCAGCCCCGTTTTTTACGAAATATGATTCAGCTTTCTGGCGCCGGCAAACGTTTCGGCCACAAACTTCTTTTTGAAAATACCGACTGGCTGATCACGCCGCGCGATCGCGTTGGCCTGGTGGGCGCGAACGGCACCGGCAAATCCACGTTGATGAAGGTTCTGGCCGGGCTGGACACGCTCGACTACGGCTCGCTGATCGTTGCGAAAGGCACGACGGCCGGATATCTGCCGCAGGATGGTCTCTCGCTTTCCGGACGCACCGTCTTCGCCGAATGCATGGATGTGTTCACGGAACTCCACGCCATGGAGCGCGAACTGGAGACGCTGACCCACCAGATCGCAGAACTCGATCACACCAGTCCGGAATACGCCAACGTCGCGGATCGCTATCACAGTTTGGAACACGAATTTCAAACGCACGGCGGATATTCGATCGAAGCCGATGTGGGCAGAGTCCTGATGGGCCTGGGTTTTCGAAAAGAGGATTGGGAGCGGCAGACGGACGAATTCTCTGGCGGTTGGCAAATGCGACTAGCGCTGGCCAAGCTACTGTTGCAGAAGCCCAATCTGCTGCTGCTGGACGAGCCTACCAACCACCTGGATCTGGAAGCCCGCAACTGGCTGGAAGAATACCTGCACAATTACCCGCATGCCTTTGTGCTCATTTCGCACGACCGTTATTTTCTCGATGTGACGGTGAACAAAATCGCAGAAATTTGGAACAAACGCTTCTGGTTCTATACCGGGAACTACGATAAGTTTCTGACGCAAAAAACGCAGCGCAATGAGCAGTTGCAGGCAGCCTATCGCAACCAGCGCGACCGCATCGAGCAACTTGAAGTTTTCATCAACCGCTTCCGCTATCAGGCCACCAAGGCCAAGCAGGTGCAAAGCCGAATCAAAGAGCTGGAAAAGATCGAGCGCATCGAAGTTCCACCGGAAGAAAAGACAATTCATTTTTCCTTCCCGCAGCCCAGGCCGAGCGGCCGCATTGTGGCGGAGTTTGAAGGCGTTGCCAAGACCTACGTCAAGGCCGGCGGGGGCGAAAAAGAAGTTTTCCGCGACGTGAATTTCATGATCGAAAAGGGCGACCGTATTGCGCTGGTTGGCATCAATGGCGCGGGAAAATCTACTTTGATCAAGCTGCTCGCAGGCGCGGAAAGCCCGACAGAGGGCGAATTCCGCCTTGGCCACAACGTGGAGGCTGATTATTTTGCGCAGGATCAGTACAAAGAACTCGATCCCGAGGCTCGCATGATTGATGACTTGGGCGCGGCCTCGCCTCGTTCAACGCAAACTGAACTCCGCAGCTTGCTGGGATGTTTCCTGTTCTCAGAGGACGACGTGTTTAAGAAAATCGGCGTGCTCTCCGGTGGTGAGCGTGGCCGCTATGCTCTGTTGCGTTTGCTGCTCCACCCAGCCAATTTCCTGCTGCTCGACGAGCCCACCAACCATCTGGATTTACGCGCCAAAGATGTGCTGCTGGAAGCACTGATGGAGTACACGGGCACGGTGGTCTTCGTATCGCACGATCGATATTTCATCGATAAGTTAGCAACACGGGTTTTTGAAATCGGCGACGGAAAGGTCGAGGTTTATCCCGGAAACTACGAAGATTATCTTTGGCGGAAGCAGGGTGGCAGCGCAAAGCAGGAAGAAACGATACGGCAGCAGTTAAAAACTGTCGAGCCCGCGGCGCCAATTCCTGCGAACGGGAATCATCCGTCCGCCGAGCCTGTAGCGGCCACCAAGGCGAAGCGTTTAAACCCGATCAAGCGCAAGAAAATAGAAGACCGCATCCGGGAACTAGAAGCGGAGATCGGCCGGGCTGAAACCGTGATCGCGGAGTATGAAACCGCGCTGCAGAATTTCGTCAGCGCCGAAGAGAGCCAGCGCCAATCGCAGCAACTCGATCAACAAAAAGCGGCGCACGCTGCGTCCATCAAAGAATGGGAAGATCTTAGCGAGTCTCTACAGCAAGCGGACTGATGGTCCACACCCATGCCGCGAACGTACACTCTCTTCCGTAATCTCGGCGGATTACTTACCACTGTGCGATAGTCAGGTTGGCTAAAGGGACACGAACCCTCCGGAGGCCCAAGATCCCAGCTCAACTGCATTGGTCGGCGCCGCCTGGACGCGCCGCGCGCAGAGAATTAAGGAAGGTCGCATGCTCCAGTCCTCGGAATATTCTTATGGCGCAAATGGCGTGAGATCCAGTTCGCCAGCTTCTAACCCCAACTCCTACAACCCAGTCAAAACCACAACCGCTCCCATCGAGCAAGCTACAATCGGACGGACGCTCGTCATCAAGGGAGAAATCATCGGAGCAGAGGCCCTCTACATCGATGGTCGGATCGAAGGCAAGATCACGTTAACCGACAACCGCGTCACTATCGGCCGCAACGGCGTCGTACAGGCCGACATCAACGCACGCGAAGTCGTTGTTATGGGTAAGGTCACAGGCAATATTGAGTGTAGCGATCGCGTCGACATCCGCAGCGAAGGCGTGGTGAACGGGAACGTTTCCACAACCCGCATCAGCGTGGAAGATGGCGCCATCCTCAAAGGCGGCATTCAGGTAAAGAGCGGCGAGCAGAAGCAGCAAAACGCGCCGAAGCAGCAGGAGAAACTGGCAGAGGCTCCGAAGGCGTCCGTTCCAGAGGCGCCGAAAGCGATGGCTGCAACCGCCAGCGCTTAAGAGTTTACAATGGCCGAAGTGACGAGGGGCACGCGAAAGCGTGCCCCTCGTTTTTTGTTGCCAAGCCCTTATTGTCAAGTTCGATTCGTATCGGTAGCGATTTCTTACTTGTTCTCTTCTTGTTCTCCTTCGGCTTCAAATCGAGTGCCGCCGAGTTCATGCAATAGCGCAGTCCCGTCGGAGCAGGGCCGTCCTCAAACACGTGCCCCAGGTGAGCGCCACAGGTTGCGCAGCGCGCTTCCGTACGGACCATTCCATAGGTTCGATCTTTGTGTTCTGCCACCTTGCTCTCGCCGGCAGGCTTATAGAAGCTCGGCCATCCGGTCCCGGAGTCGAATTTGGTCGAGGAATCAAATAACTCTTCCCCGCAGCAAACGCAGTGATACGTGCCTGCGTCTTTCGTCTTCCAATACTTCCCGGTGAAAGCCGGTTCAGTCCCTGCCTCGCGGGTTACGTGGTATTGCTCCGGCGTGAGCTTTTCTTTCCATTCCGCTTCGCTTTTTGCCACCTTTTCAGCCATGAGCGTATTCCTCCCAGAAAATGATCGCCGGTTATTAGATGTCATACGTGCGGAAAAGTAACGCGTATCAGTTTGTCAGAGCCGGAGGTGACATCCGTCACATTCGCATGGTGACATCTAACCTTGCCGCCCACAACTCACTCCGTCAAGTATGAATGAAACGTCTGCGAGTCCCTCTGGCCCGGTAGCCCCCCAAGAAGCGCCGGGCCCTTTTATATTCAGTCAGCTACTTCTGCGCCGATTTCCCGGTACTTGCCCCGGAAGAACAGCAGAGGTTCACCCTCACGAATCACGACATCTTCTACTTCGGCAATAAAGATTGTGTGGTCGCCAGCATCCTGGGCTGATTGCAGCTTGCATTCCAGATAAGCGAGCGCTCCATTCAGGACCGGCGTTCCGTGTGCAGTCCGGTCGAAGCTTGCTCCCGCTTCCTCCTGCGCATGGTCATGGTCGCGTACCGGTCGAGCGTAGTAGTCAGAAATCGATCGCTGGTCCCTGCGCAGGATGTTGACCCCAAAACGCTTCCGGGCATGAAGGTGGGCGTGCGTGGTTGCGGCATGGTCCACACAAACCAACATCAGCAGAGGATCGAGTGAGACCGACGCGATGGCGTTGGCGGTCATGCCATGAACCTCGCCGTCCAGATCGACGGTTAGGATCGTAACGCCGGTTGCAAAAGCACCCATCGCCTGCCGGAATTCTATGGAAGTGAGACTCATCTTAAGCCCGGTAGTTTTCGCCGCGACTGCTACCTTAGCACGCGCATTGTGGCTCCTGCTGCGGTCCGCGACAGTTGATACTGATGTATGATTCGATGCATTGGAATCCCGTAGGAATCTTGCCGTGACTCCCAGAACTATCCCTTCGCCAGTCAAGAAACACGAGCAAGAAACTCCCTCTTGTGGCGAGCGACTAGCCGACTTGCATTCCGGCTGGCCAATATCGCGCGAGACTGCGTTGATTCTTATCGGATGCGGTGACAAGGACCTTCCTGAATTGTTGGCCGCCGCCCGCGCGGCAAAAGAAAATTTCAAGCCAGGTGTCATAACTTATTCGCGGAAAGTATTTCTGCCGCTAACGAATCTCTGCCGAGATTACTGTGGGTATTGCACCTTCCGCCGCGATCCCGGACAGCCGGGTGCGCACACCATGACGCCGGAAGACGTCTTGTCCGTAGCACGGGCGGGAGAAAAACTGGGCTGCACGGAAGCTCTCTTTAGCTTGGGCGACAAGCCGGAACTTTTATTTTTCGAAATGCGCGAAACACTGCGCCATCTTGGATACAAATCCACTCTGCACTATCTTGAAGCCATGTGTGAACTTGTGCTGCGGGAAACCTCCTTGCTGCCGCATCCGAATCCTGGATTGCTCAGCGCCGAGTGGATCACGCGACTGGCAGCGGTTTCCCCCAGCATGGGCCTTATGTTGGAATCCACAAACTTGGGTCTGCTCGCAACTGGAATGGCGCACGATAACGCTCCCGATAAAGTCCCGGCGAAGCGGTTACGCACGATGGAAGAGGCTGGAAAGCAAAAGGTTCCTTTCACCACCGGAATTCTGATTGGCATCGGCGAGACGATCGAAGATCGCGTCGATACACTAATTGCCATTCGCGAACTGCACCAGCGTTATGGCCACATCCAGGAAGTGATTGTTCAGAATTTTCGAGCGAAGCCCACCATCCCCATGGCGCATGTGCCAGAGCCTGGCTTGAGCGAGATGCTGCGCACGGTAGCGGTAGCTCGTTTGCTAATGCCTGGAATGAACATTCAGGCGCCTCCCAACCTCAGCGCACCGTATTATGAGGAATTATTGGACGCGGGTATCAATGATTGGGGAGGAATTTCACCGCTGACACCCGATTTCATCAATCCCGAAAAGCCTTGGCCCCACCTCGAACAGCTGCGGCTGCGCACTGAGAATCGAGGGTTTAAATTGCGCCAACGCCTGCCAGTTTATCCGGAATTCTTGTCCGGCCTGACGTCAAGATCAGGATTGCTCTCGGAAAAGGTGGTAGCGTCTTGCGACTCTGAAGGCCTAGCCAGAGAAAAGAGGGCGGCATGATCTGCGTTCTCACGGGTGGCACGGGTGGCGCCAAATTTGTGGATGGACTGCGGCAAGTAATCCCGCCGGAAGAAATAACGCTGATCGTCAATACTGGCGACGATTTGCTGTGGTGGGGTCTGTATGTTTCGCCAGATATCGATTCCATCACCTACGTCCTTTCTGGCATGCTCAGCCGGGAGCGAGGCTGGGGCGTCAAAGGGGACACTTTTCTTTGCCTCCAGGCCATGGGGCAACTTGGTGAACCCACATGGTTCCACACCGGTGACCGCGACTTAGCGGTACATCTTCTGCGCTCGCGTTTGCTGGGGGAGGGCAAAACTCTCTCCGAAGCCACCACGGCGATCTGCGACAAGCTCGGCGTAAAGGCGCGCATCTTGCCGATGAGCAATTCCCGGGTTGAGACGCGCGTGGACACTCCGTCAGGAGAATTGAGTTTCGAAGAATACTTCGTCCAACGCTGGTATCAGGATCCGGTGAGATCGGTGCGCTTCGCCGGAGCTTCGGATGCAGAACCGGCACCCGGAGTCATTGAAGCGATAGTTTCCGCCGATGCGGTGCTCATTGCTCCCAGTAATCCAATTACCAGCATCGGTCCGATTCTCGCGGTACCCGGAATCCGCGACGCGCTGGTGCGGGCGCGCGGCAAAGTGACTGCCGTCAGCCCGATCGTAGGAAATGCTGCCGTTGCGGGGCCGGCGGGCATCCTGATGACTGCCCAGGGTCTGCCTTGCTCGATCCAGGGAGTGGCCAAATGCTACGAAGATTTTCTCGACTTACTTGTCTGCGATAGTCGAGACGCGCGTGCTGCCGAATCGCTTCGGACCAATGGGCTGCGCGTGCAGTGTGCGCAGACCATCATGCGCACCGCAGACGACAAAGCCGCCCTGGCGAGAACTGTCCTTTCGCACGCGGTAAGCGGCCTCATCAGCGATTCGCCTGTTTCGGCAGAACCCCCACTTCGCACGGCTGATAACCCGTGATCCTGATCCCCGTCAAGAATTTGTCATCCGCCAAACAGCGGCTTGCTGCTGTGCTTGATCAGCCCGCCCGCACTGCGTTGGCGCATGCCATGCTGCAGGACGTGGTCGGCACGATCGCCAACTGGTCTGGCCGTCCGCCTTGCGCGCTCGTGACCAGCGACCCGTTTGCGCTCGAGCTCGCGCGACAGTACGATTTCGAAGTGATTCCGGACGCCGAGAACTTAGGCGAAACCGCAGCTATCGAAATGGCGACAAGAGTTTGCGTCTCGCGCGGTGTTGACAGCACCTTGATTCTCCCTGCGGATATTCCACTTATTCAAGCTACCGAATTGCAGCAGATTATCGAAGATGCTCCTGCGCAAGGTTCGGTGCTGGCGCCTGCCGCCGACGGACGCGGAACGAACGCCGCCTTTCGCCGGCCCGCCGATCTTTTTCCTCTGCGATTCGGGAATGACAGTTTTAAGCCGCACCTTGCCGCCGCCCAGGCAACCGGCAAACCCTGCAAGGTTCTGCAACTTCCCTGCATCGCGCTCGATGTCGATAATCCTGAGGACTTAGAGGGTATCCTCTCTCATGCAGGCGAAACCCTCACGCAGAGGCTGTTGCGACGTTGGGCGCTCGACGGCATGCTGCCGACTGCCAGGGCGAAAAGAGCGTGAGTCAGTCTGGTGCAGTCCCCCGGAAAGCTGCGGTACGGCGGGGTGGGAGTCAACAGTTGACCCCATCGCGCATCGAACTTCACCTCATCCCGGTACCTCTCGACGGCGAAATCAAACCGGGCGATCGGCTGGCTAATAGATTTCTTCAATCGCTGCGGAACAGCGGTCAGAGATTCGAAGCCGGGGATATTCTGGTCGTCAAACACAAAATCGTTTCCAAGTCCGAGGGACGCACCGTCGACCTCGCAACCATCGCGCCTTCTGCCGCGTCCCTTGCATGGGCGAAGAAATATCAACTTGATGCCCGCGTCATCGAGCTCGCATTACGTGAGAGTCGCGCCGTTATCCGCCGCAAAAATGGAGTGATCATCACAAAAACGCCGCACGGCTTTATCTGTGCAAACAGCGGCGTGGACGTCTCCAACGTCGACGGCGGACAACACGCATTGCTGCTGCCCGAGCACCCTGACGATTCGGCCCGGAAGCTTCATCGCGATATCAAGAAGCTGACCGGCGTCTATGTTCCCGTAATCATCACAGACACATTCGGCCGTCCGTGGCGCGAAGGGCTGGTTGACTTCTGCATTGGCATCGCGGGTATGAAGCCGCTTCGGGATGATCGCGGGCGCCGAGATCCGCACGGCTACCTTCTGCAAGCCAGTCTGGAGTGCGTCGCCGACGAACTTGCGGCAGCCGCAGGTCTCGTTTGTGGCAAGCTCAATCGAACGCCCGCCTGCATCGTCCGCGGGTTTTCCTACGAGCGAACCCGCGGACGAACGGCGGATTTGCTGAGGCCAGCAGCCCGTGACCTGTTCCGGTAATCCCTCGCCAAAAGGCACTCTGCGGTAGTACTTTGGAATATCAGCAGTTCGGAGGAACCACGTGCCTCGCCATCTTACGACATCGGAACTGGAGAACTTCCCATCGCTCAATTGGTTCCAGATCGCGCCCAGCGTGAATCCCGCCTTGCGCGTTTCTCTAGAACGCATTCTCGATAGGCAAAAAGGCGACGCGATTTCACTGGAAGAGTCATACGCATTGGCTCATGCCGAGGGCGATGACCTGCTCGGCCTGCTGACTGCCGCCAACGCGTTGCGGGAGGAAGTCTCTGGCAACATCGTCACCTACGTGGTGAACCGTAACATCAACTTCACGAATATTTGTTTCGTGGGATGCAAATTTTGCGCATTCAGCCGCGGTCCGCGCGAGTCCGATACGTATTTCCTCGAACCCGTGCAGGTTGCGCAGAAAGCAATCGAGGCGTGGCAACTCGGCGCCCGAGAAGTTTGCATTCAGGGCGGACTGCCGCACGGCTTGCCACCGTTTTATTACCGTGACATTCTTCGCGCAGTGAAAACGGCGGTACCCGGCATGCATATCCATGCCTTCTCTCCCATGGAAATTGTGTACGGCGTCGAACTCACAGGCATGCCACTCGCTGATTATCTCTGCATGCTCCGCGACAATGGTCTCGGCACGCTGCCCGGCACGGCGGCCGAGATTCTCGACGACCAGATCCGCGCTATCCTCTCCGCCAACAAACTCACGACCGCCCAGTGGATCGAGGTAATTCGCACAGCTCATCGCTGCGGAATTCGCTCCACTTCGACCATGATGTACGGACACACTGAAACGCCGGAACACTGGGTTCGACAAATGCTCCTACTCCGTGGCATGCAGGAAGAAACCGGCGGCTTCACAGAGTTCGTTCCCTTAGGTTTCGTCCATCAGAACACGCTGCTGTTTCAACAGGGCCTCGCTCGAACCGGTCCTACCCTTGCTGAGCATTTAAAGGTGCATGCACTCGCCCGCCTGCTGCTCGCCGGATCGATCAACAATATCCAAGTCTCCTGGGTAAAGCTGAACCGGCGTCTTTCGCAGCTCTGCTTGCACGCAGGAGCAAACGACTATGGCGGGACACTGATGGAGGAAAACATTTCTCGCGAGGCTGGAGCCACAGCGGGTCAGTACACCAGCCCGGAAGACTTTCAAGCTCTTATCCAGGAAATCGGGCGCATTCCGGCGGAGCGCAACACGACCTACACTCGCATCAACATCAAGCTTCCACTTGCTGCAATGACTTCAGAAGAAACGCTCGAGCCTGAATTCGCATGACCCAGGATCGCGGATTAGCTGACGCAGAACATATGGGCAGCTCGGATTCACGTCCGGTTGCAATTCTGGGCGGTACCGGCCCTGCAGGCACGGGCCTTGCCTTGCGATGGGCACGTGCGGGAAAGACCGTCATCATCGGGTCGCGCGACGCGGGGAGAGCGCAAGAGGCAGCCGATAAGATTAAGCAAAAGCTGGATAGCGATACAAAGCTGTCGGGAATGGAAAACTCAGCGGCCTGTGCGGCGGCCGATATTCTTGTTCTCACTGTACCTTTCGAGGGCCAGGCGACTTTGCTAAAGCAACTCAAAACGGCAATCCGCTCGGGAAGCACACTGATAGACGCCACGGTAGCCCTCGCCGCAGGCGTGGGCGGTCGCGCATCCCGCACGCTCGGTGTCTGGCAGGGTTCAGCAGCGCAACAAGCGGCGGAACTGGTACCTAAAGGGGTGAGCGTTGCCGCTGCATTTCATAATCTGTCCGCTGATCTCTTGAATGGGGACGAGGCTCTCGACTGCGACGTGATCGTTTGCAGCGACGACTCCAATGCGCTCCAACTGACGCGGTCCCTGGCCGCCCAACTTCCTGGCGTCCGTGCTCTCGATGGCGGGAAGTTAGAGAACGCCCGAATCCTGGAGCAGATCACCGCCCTGCTCATCGGCCTGAACATTCGTCACAAAGGCCACGGCGGCATCCGCATCACCGGCCTGCCCCCACAAGCGTATCTCTGAAGCATCGCCCCATAGCTTTCGAACCAGAGGCACTCGTCGAAGGCGTAAGCGTTCGTTCCGATGGTAGACTTACTTTTCACCCATCCTTGGCGCTTGCCTGGAGCCTGTCTCCCCATGTCTCAGCCCCACGTACCCACAGCACGGACTCGTGTTGTCCGCGAAGCGAACCGTGCTGATTATGATCGGGAAACCGCGTACCGCATTTTGGATGAAGGTTTCCTGTGTCACGTCGGCTTCGTCGCCGATGCGCAGCCCTTCGTCATTCCCACCTCTTACGGGCGGTCCGGCGATAAGTTGTATATTCACGGCTCAGCCGCGAGCCGCATGCTGCGGCAGATGAAAGAGAGAGTTCCTGTCTGCGTGACGGTGACATTGCTGGACGGCCTCGTACTTGCCCGTTCCATCTTTAATCATTCCATGAACTACCGCTCCGTCGTAATTCTGGGGAAAGCGGCGCTCGTGGAGGATCCAACGGAAAAGCTGGAGGGGCTTCGCCTTCTCTCGGAACACATCATTCCAGGCCGCTGGGCGGAATCTCGTCAGCCCAACGAGCAGGAACTCAAAGCGACCTCTGTGCTGCGGCTTCCAATCGAGGAATTTTCCGCGAAGGTGCGGATGGGACCTGCGATCGACGATGAAGAGGATTATTCTTTCCGAACTTGGGCAGGAGTAGTGCCGCTGGAAATGAAGGCAGGTCAGCCGATTGCCGACGCTCGACTGGATCCGTCCTTTCCCGTTCCGGATTACGCAAAGAACTATTCGCGTTAGCGATTTTCCGAAGCTCCGGATCGTTTGAGGTTCAGGGAATCAGCAGCAGCTTCCCTGTCGTCTTACGCCCTTCCAGGTCGCGATGAGCCCTTTGCGCCTCCGACAACGGATATGTGTGTTCGATTCGCAGGTTCAGCTTGCCGGAAGCGATCATTCCAAACACGGCACCCGAGCGCTCCAATAACTCGTCCCGTGTGGCGATGTAGTTTCCGAGGGACGGCCTTGTCATGAATAGCGATCCCTTCTGCGTCAAGAGAATGGGATCAAAAGGAGGCACAGCCCCGCTCGACCCTCCGAACAGAACCATCATCCCGCGCGGGCGCAGAATATTGAGTCCTTTCTCAAATGTAGTCTTACCCACTGAGTCGTAGACGACGTCAACGCCTTCTCCGGAGGTGAGCCGCTTGGTTTCGGCCTCGAAATCTGATTGCGTATAGAAAATGACCTCGTGCGCACCCGCGGAGCGCGCCAGCTTGGCTTTTTCTTCGGTGGAAACCGTGGCGATCACGCGGGCGCCGATGTGATGCGCCATCTGGACGAGCAAGAGGCCTACCCCACCCGCAGCCGCGTGGATCAGCGCAGTCTGCCCTTGCTTCAGAGGATATGTCGTATACAAAAGATAGTGCGCGGTCATGCCCTGCAGCATGATCGCAGCCGCCTGGCGATCGGTGACCATATCCGGAATCAGCACCAGTCGATCGGCGTTGACGGCGGCATATTCGGCGTAGGAGCCCAACAGGCCAGTCCATGCGACTCGGTCCCCTACTTTGAATGAGGTGACATCCGCTCCGACCTCAGTGACGGTTCCCGCCCCCTCCTGGCCGAGAACAAAAGGAAGCGCCGCCTTGTAACGCCCTTCGCGGAAGTAGACGTCAATGAAGTTCACACCCGAAGCCGCCAACTTCACCACTGCCTCATTGGCTTTCGGCTGCGGGACCGGAAGCTCCACAAGTTCCATGGCTTCCGGTCCACCAACTTGCTTAACTTGAATGGCTTTCATTATCCGTGCGATGTGCCTATCCGCCCCAGAGGTGCGCATGGCGCGGACAGCGCTACCAATTCTACTGGCGATCCGGGCGGAAAGCTACACTCACCAGTTCCCTGTTATTCGACCAGTCGTCTGAGTTTTCCGCCGCCGTGAGGAAGGCCGGTTGAACGTCAAGGAGGTTGCCGCCGTGCCACAGCGCGACCAATACGTGCTGGTCGCCTCCTCCGAAGACCGCCCTCGATTCGGTGCTCAGCCCCGCAGCCACTCTTACCGGAACGGCCACAGCATGATAGATGCCGGCTTCCCGATTACGCACGACCAGCACGCTCATGGTGTCGGTGTTCGCTGGTGCTCCAGTCGCCAGTTCGAACTTATAACTACCAGCCGGAAGTGTCCGATTGCCCAAGTGGAAGACAAATGGAATATCGAGTTCAACCACTGGATTCGACTTGGTTTTCGCCTCCGCCTTACCGAACAACATTGTCACTGCCAGAACAACCAGTACTGCCACGCTCATCTTTTTCACCATGATTGCCTTAGATCCTTTCGGCGCTTTGCGCTTCAGTTTTGCTTGCCGCTTACTGAGATCATTAAACTGGAATGAGGTAAACACCTGGGTAAGAAGGATGTAAGGGTTGCGTAAAGCTTCTCTCGCAGCACGGATGGGAAGTTCAAACGCAGAACAACTGCAGCAACGCGCTAGTTTTCAGTCGTATATGTATTTCCAAGACCTTTTTGCATTCGCACTTACCGGAATTTCCTTACACGGAATTTACATCGTGGCTTGTCCGGCGCCCATAGACTGGGTGTCGGGTCTGGCTCGGCGGGAAGCGCCTTCCCTCACTGACGGCGCGTTAATGCCGCGACCTGCGGGGCCAGGCCAAATTTAACTTTTCATGCTATGAATTTTCTTCCCAGAAAGAGTTTGGGTTCGGCGCTAATAGTTTTCGTACTCGCGGCCATCATTTCCATTCTTGGTATCTTGCAATACCGCTCCACCCAACGAGTCAGCGACGCTACCGCACGGGATATGGAGGAGAGCCTCCAATCCACGTTGTTCGACTTTCGCCACGCCCTCGAGCGGGAACTAGCTGGCTTGTGCCTCGAATTACAAGCGGGCCACCAAGGCTCGCTGGCGATGAGTTCAAGAGAAGTAGCGCGCCGCTTTAAGCAGTGGCGTCAAAACGCCCTCCATCCCGAGCTAGTTACGGAGGTCTTTTTGTGGGAGGGAGACAATTCCGCCAATCCGCTCTCAGTCTCCCCTGCTGGTCTGTTCCGACGTGTTTCCTGGCCCAGGGCTCTAACTTCGCTACCGTTGGAACTCGCCAACATAACTCCGGACGAAATCCCTTCGTCAACTGGCAGCCAGGGTCAGCAGGAGAAGGCCGACGGCAAATCCGTACACCTCGGACTGAGTTCCCATGTCGGATGGTTACTGGATCAGCAGAATCTCGTACTCCTACATCCGACAGTGGCTTCAGACTCGAGTGGAGACTCAAGAGTAGTCTGGTTGATTGTGCCGTTGTCGCATGAATTTGCGACCGGGCACCTGCTGCCTGAATTGATCAGGCACGAGTTCGGAGCTCATATCGAGACTTACCAAGTTGCAGTTGTTATCGGCGGCTCTGAGCCGTCGATACTCTATTCTTCGCAGCCAGGCTTCGGTTCGTCTCCCAAGTCGCCGGTGGACGCCAGTCTGAACCTTTTCGGACCGCCGACGCTGGCAACGGGATCCGGGTTCTCGCACGCGCATAACGTGGTTTTCCCCGCGGGCACTGAGTCAGCAGGAGACCTGCCACCGCTGTTTATCGAACCTCTAATTCCCGCTCCTCCCGGGCCCATGCTTTCTGTGATTGCGAAGCATCGCCAAGGGTCGGTGGAGGCGGCGGTAGCAAGCCTTCGCGATCGCAATATGGCAGTGAGTTTCGGCGTTCTTGCCATACTTGCGGTCACCCTCACTTTAGTTGCGATTACGAGCCATCGCGCTCGAGCTCTGGCACAGATGCAGATGGATTTTGTTGCCGGTGTTTCTCACGAGCTGCGTACGCCGCTCACGGCCATCCTGCTGGCGGCTCGCAATCTAGAAGACGGCGTCGTCGGAGCGAACGGACTGGTGCGCTATGGCGTAGCCATCAAGAATCACGCAGCGCAGCTTTCTGGTCTGGTGGAGGAGATTCTTCTTTTTGCCGAGACTCACTCTGGCCGTCATGTTTATAAGATCGAACCGGTCGATGTCGCGCTTGGTATCCAGAACACGCTCGACAGCCTCGCCCCCATCGTGGATGCCAGCGGCTTCACGGTTGAGGAAATTGTAGCCTCCGACTTGCCCCTGGTGCAGGGGGATGCCGCCGCTTTCTCTCAATGTCTTCAGAACCTGATCACGAATTCGCTAAAATACGGTGGCGCGCAGCAATGGGTGGGGATCCGGGCTTGCGTCGCAGAAAGCAGTGGTAGGAAAGAAATCCGCGTAAGTGTGGAAGACCGCGGCATTGGAATTGAAGTTGGGGAGCTGAAACAGATCTTCGATCCTTTCTACCGCAGTCCCGAAGTGGTCGAATCCCAGATTCTGGGCAACGGGTTGGGATTGCCCCTGACCAAAACCATGGTTGAAGCCATGGGCGGCAAACTAACGGTGGCTAGCGAGCGAGGAAAGGGCAGCATTTTTACACTTCACCTCCGCCCTATCCGAAAGAGGGCCTGAGAGCTGGGCCAACCAGATAGATCGTGACCAAATTTAATCGAGCAGCAGCTTTTTCGCACCGATCCGATGAACGAAAAAATTCTTCTGGTGGAAGATGAAGCCGCGATCCGTATGGCGCTCTCCGATCGCTTAGAGAGCGAAGGCTATGTGGTGGCATCCGCTCCCGACGGCGAGAAGGGCTACCAGGAGGCTTTGCGTAATGCGTATGACATTCTTGTGCTCGACGTAATGCTTCCCAAAAAGAGCGGGTTCGACGTTTGCCGGGATCTACGCAGCGCGGGTATCAGTATTCCAATTCTCATGCTGACCGCCCGCAGCCAGGTAGTCGACAAGGTTGTCGGATTGCGGATGGGCGCCGACGATTATCTCAGCAAACCCTTCGAGCCTGCGGAATTGCTGGCGCGCGTCGAGGCACTTTTGCGGCGCTCCCGCAACGCTGGCGGCGACAGCCTGCGCCAGTACGGCTCTTTGCGAATCGACTTGCGCGGGACTACGGTGACAAGAGATGGTGAGGCAGTTTCGCTATCGGCTCGCGAATACCGTCTGTTGGAGTATTTCGTTACCCACTGTGGCATCACCCTGACACGGGATGATTTACTGCGCGATGTCTGGGGATACAGCACGGAAGTGTTTAGCCGGACCGTGGATGTGCACGTCGGTAGCCTTCGCCAAAAAATCGAAGTAGATCCCAAGAAACCTCAGTTAATTTTGACGGTTCCGGGCTTGGGGTATAAATTCATGGGCTAATCATTTCGAGGAGAGAGATCGATGGCCGAAAAAGTGCCGCAAACCCTGGCCAACCATGGGAAGTTCGATCCGCTGTTTCACTTCGTTGTGTTGCCCGTCTTCGTCTTCGCCGCCATTGGCGGTACCATCCATTTTCTTTGGCGGCCCAGCTTCCACACCGGCTCATTCTTCGTGATCTCGATAGCCGCGGTCATCGCGGTTTTCAAGATTCGAATTTATGCGCTCAGAGTGCAGGATCGAGTCATTCGGCTGGAAGAGCGATTGCGCCTTACTATGCTTTGCCCGGAGCCTTTCCGTTCCCGCATTCCAGAGCTTAGTGAAGGTCAGCTCATCTCACTCCGTTTCGCATCCGACACCGAGGCACCAGCGCTGGCTCAGCGGGCGCTGGAGGAAAAGCTCTCGCGTGCGGACATAAAGAAGGCAATACAGACTTGGCGGCCTGATTACTGGCGCGTCTGACCAGTCTCTGCGGAGGGCAGAGACATTAATGGGCGGATTTCAAACCTTTACGACGCTCTTGCCGTCTCAATTGAGACGAAGCGGTAACGGACGGGGACGATGCCCGAAGTAACTGAATTTGGCCGTTTTCGGCGTTGACCCAGATTGGCGGGCGAGGTACGATTTTGCATAGGTTTAATCCGGCTTTCACATTTGTGCCATCCGTATCTCGTTGGAAAATATGCGGGTTCTGAGTTACCAAATACGGATCGCAGCGTTGGCCATGCTCGCCTTGACGGGAGCGTCGTGTCAATCTGGAAAGAAGCCAGTAGCGGTTGCGCCGCCGGGTGTCGCACCTCCACTTGCGTCCAAAAACACGGCTCCTGCACCGTCGCCAAGCCAAACGGCAGCGACCGATAAGGGTGGCACACCTCAGCAGCAGCTTGCCGCTTTGCCCCAGCCGGAATCCTCCGCATCGAAGCCCGCTTCCGACCCCGTGGGCGATCTTCTGGCGCACGTGGAAAGCGAATATCAGGCTGGCTTGGAGAACTATCAGGCCGGCCGCACGGACGTCGCCAAGCAAAACTTTGATAACGCCTTCAATGCATTGCTGGAAAGCAAGTTGGATATCCGGTCCGACGAGCGGTTGGAAACGGAGTTTGATCGCATTACCGCTGGCGTCAATCACATCAACTTAGGCGACTCGACCACTGATTCCGAAGCCCAGAAGTCTGAACCTGCGCCCATCGATGAAACCAACGGGATTACGCCTTCGGCCGATGCCGCCACCCGGGCAAAAGCTCTCGCCGAAATCAAATCGACGCACTCCGATCTGCCACTGATGATGACAGACCAGGTGGCGGGATATATCAGCTACTTCTCCAACCGAGGACGCGGAACGTTCGAGCGCGCCTTTGCCCGCTCCGGCCGCTATCACGACATGATGGTTTCCATCCTCAAACAGGAGGGCGTTCCTCAGGATTTGATCTATCTGGCCCAAGCGGAATCCGGATTTCAGCCCTTAGCGGTGTCCCGCGCCGGGGCCCGCGGTATCTGGCAGTTCATGGGCAGCCGCGCGCGCGGCTATGGCCTGCAGCGCAGCGCCTGGGTTGACGATCGCCAGGATCCGGAGAAATCCACTCGCGCCGCTGCCCGCCATTTGAGAGACCTATATGCCCAGTTCGGCGATTGGTATTTGGCCATGGCCGCGTATAACTCTGGCCCGGGCACCGTGCAGGCTGCGGTCAAGCGGACCGGCTATGCGGATTTCTGGGAGCTTTATCGCCGCAACGTTCTGCCAAAGGAAACTCGTAATTATGTTCCCATCATCTTGGCCGTGACCATCATGACCAAGAACTTATCGCATTATGGCTTTGATGACGTCTCAATGGATGAGCCGACGTCTTTTGATTCCGTAACTATTAATTATCCGGTGGATCTGCGCCTGGTTGCCGACTGCGTGGAAGCCACGCCGGCGCAATTGCAACAATTGAATCCCAGCCTTCTGCGGATGAGCACACCCAAAGAAGGATCCTTTGCCCTCCACCTGCCAATAGGCACAAAAGATCTATATCAGACGGCGATTGCTGCGATACCTTCCGGAATGCGCCTATGGTGGCGCTATCCAACGGTACATTCTGGCGAAACTCTGGCCTCGCTTGCCCGCACTTTCCACAGCACGCCCAAGGCAATTGCTGAAGTCAACAAACTGGACGGGGAAGAACTGCAGGCTAAAGCCAAGCTGATCATTCCGATCGCGCCCAGCAAACATCCGATTGGAGATGGAGCTACTTACGCTCGCCGCATCACGCGTTATAAGGTTCGTAAGGGCGACACGGTCCAGACCGTCGCTGAGAATTTCGGGATTTCAGCGCAAATGGTTCGGCGCTGGAACGGCCTGCGAGGCGATAGCCTGCATGGACGAACCGTCCTCGCCCTGCACTTGCCGGTTTCACCCGACGGCGACCTTGCCGCAACAGGATCCAACAAATCCGGCAAGCACTCCGCTAAGTCTGTAGTCGCCAGCGCCAAAGTTGCTGCACGCCAATCCACGAGCGCAGAGGATGACGCAGAGCGGACCAACGTCCTGCATCACAGGGTAAAATCCGGCGAGACTTTCTATTCCATCGCCACCACCTACAAAACCACAGTCGCCGCCCTGAAGCGTAACAATCAGAACGTCGCAATGCTTAGGCCAGGAATGATCCTGGTCGTACAGCCCAGCCGTTAGCTCACACGATCGGCGCCGAGCGCCTGCCACTCCTTCCATTCGCGCCGAGGCCATAATTGTGCCGGTCTCGAACAAATAGGGGACGACGCGGCCGTACTGGTTTCGACCGGGACCCTCTCTTCGGGGTTACAATTCATTCCAGCATTTGGGCCAAAGAAACTTCTATCAAAGGAGCTTATTGAAAATGCGCAGTGTGCTTGTGCTGTTTGTTCTTCTTTCTGTCGCTGCAACTCTGACCCTTCCCGCTTTCGCGCAGGACGGGGCCGCCACCTACAAAGCAAAATGTGCCGGCTGTCATGGAGCGGACGGCCAAGGAAAGATGGGTCCTGCTTTGAAAGGAACCAGCGTGACGGCCGATCAGATTACCGAAATGTTGACCAAAGGCAACGACGCCAAGAAAGCACCTCATAAGAAGCCGGTCAGCGGCCTGTCCGCCGATGACGCCAAGGCCGTTGCGGATTACGTCAAGACCCTAAAATAGATCCCAAGAGTGAGTATCAGGAATATAGCGCGTTCCACAATCCGCAGCGGAGCGCGCTTTTTCTTTTCAGGATTCGTGCCCGCCAGTCTTTTCCAGATCTTTGGCCCGAAAGTCTTTTCTAAACGCGAGCTCAGTAGCGTTTCTTCCTGTCATCTTGTCGAATCTTCTTCCATTCCGCCGCGTCGTGTGATAACAGGATAAGTCAGGCTGCGAGTGACTGCAGTCCTTGCAACCTGCATCAAACGCCGTGCTATAATCGCGCGCCGTTCCAGCATAAGTTTCTGCGGTCTTTTAATCATGGAGTCCTGGCACCCTGCGTGGACGGTCTCGCGCAAGAGCCAAAATAAGATCAGGAGGAGCAATGATGTTCTACGACCCGACCCTTTACGGACGTGATGAAGAAGAGGATTTCGGCGACAGCGGAGCCTACAACGAGTCGCTGGAAGAGGATTTTGAAGAGGAAGAAGAAGAGGAAGAAGAAGCCGGCGTGCCCGAGACGGACGAGACGGATATGAGCGAGCCTGCCGCTTCGACTCCTCCCACCACCACCCGCACCCAAGCCCGCATCTTCCGGCGGTGGCGGTGGCGCGAGGAAGCCGGCCGCTAAGAAAAAAGCAGCTACCCCGGCTAAGAAGGCGCCAGCCAAGAAAGCGCCCGCCAAAAAGAAAAAGGCCCCTCCGAAGCCCGCCAAGAAAAAGGCTGCCAAAAAGCAGCCGAAAAAAGCGGCAAAGAAGGCTCCCAAGAAAACCGCAAAGAAAAAAGCCAAGAAGGGTCGCCGCTAGATCCGTATCTATCTGAGACGTTAAAAAGACCGCGGCCCTGGCCGCGGTCTTTTTCGTCTAAGCCATCTGGTTCGATGCAGAGTCGCCGAAAGCCACGAATTGGTAATCAGGGGTTCAGGGCTCCGGCACAAGCTACTTCTTGCCTTCGACCGCCGCCCGGCACTTCCCATACAACTCCAGTAGCTGCGCCGCGTACTCGTCCGGCTTTGAGGCCGAACCGGACCCTTGAAAGCCTACTCCGGACGACGTTGTGCGCCCGTATCCAGTTGTCATTGCTACAAATTTCATCAGGTCCAGCGCGATGTCCTCATTGCGGCGGGCACTTCCATGTCCAGTCGGTCCTTCTTCCATAAGTCCTTCTCCTGATCCGGAAATATAAGGAATGTCTTCTTCGAAGTCTTCGTCATCTTCCATGAAGCTGAAAGGTCTCACAAAAATCACTCCGCAAAGGATGATAGCAGCCCCTCGGTCCCTGCGTCCTGCATCGGGGCTGCCATTCACCGTCAGTCTGCCTCTGGCAACTGAAACTCTATACCACCCGTACGGCGCAACCGCACCATTAACCAAACGGAAGTCACCAACAGAATCGGAGAGGAGTAGAAACCGGGAGCCGGACGCGGAAATGTCACGGACATGACCGTGTGCCCGAGGATTGAGAAAAGAGTGTGGCCCATGGCATTGAGCAACATGATGCCGGCATAAAACCACGCCACCGGTCGCAGTGCATGCATCCCTCGGGCGGCTACCGGAGTCAGGAAGAATAGCAGTGCACAGGCCAGCATAAGCCCGATGAGCCATTCTCTAAATGCGAATACGGGCATGGGAAACCAGCCCCACCTCGCTCGCAGAATACTTACGGTGGGATTATAAACGGCTAGAAAGCCGGTAGAAGCTTCATCAATGATATGCAAAGCAAAGCCCACGCACAGCGCAAACCATGCGTTTCCGAAGCCCGAGGCGGAGAGTGCCGGTACCTCTTTCAAGAAATAACCTGTTCGGGCTTTATTCTCCGGCGTAAGACGACAATTAGCAACGGCATACGATACGGCTGGCTTCTAATTTCCCAATTTGACACGTTTCGCGAACGCACTTCGGGGGTTCAACTGAAGAGCCTTATCCAGCGCGTCATCTGCGCTACGGTCCTCACCCTTTTTTCGGAATGCCATCGCCAGCCAAACCAGAGTCTCGTCGTTTCTGGGATCCCGCTGCAATGACTTTTGAAAGCTGACAATCGCTTGGTCTATATCTCCTCCGAACATCTTCGGAGCCTCCAGATACTGCCGGCCCAGGCTGGCTTGGACGCGGGGGTTGTCGCTGTCCAACTGCAAGGCGCGCCTGTTTTCTGAAGACACCTTAGGTCCGTAGCGCGGACCTGCCATAAACCCGCCAAAGCTGATCTTTCTGCCATAGAGATCGGCCAACAAACTGTGCGTTTCTGCCGACTGCTCATTTACACGAAGCGACTCTTGCGCCTCCTCGATCGCTTTGTCCAAAGCCGCCACCGCCGCTTTCTTGTCGCCGTGAGTGTCGGCTCCGTCGCATCGGTATAAATCCACTCTTGCCAGCTCATAGTCGTAAATTGCGGCGCTCGGGTTTTTCTGCTTCAGGTTCGTAAAATAGTTCGCTGCTTCCTTCAAAGCTGGCTCGGACAGTGTGGTGCGTCCCTCTTCCAGCAGACGCAATCCCTCGGCTAAGTCTGGATCCGCGACTTGCGCTGCCGCCAAGGTCGCGATCATTGTCGTCAGAACTAAAAGACAAGTCCGCATCATAGTAACCATGGACTATTCCTTGCATTACTGGGATGCAAGCGCACCAGATATACTTCGATTTGTATGTGTGCTGCCATAATGGCGTGTAAAGCGTATGAGCACCGCGTAACACCGCCGTCCGTATCATAGTTGAGGAGCCTCGTTTCACTTTGCCCCTAACGCGCCGAAAATTTGCACAATCTGCTGCTGCTGCTGGAATAACCGCAGCGTTGCCGGCTGCCCTCTTTTCTGCCTGCAGCGTTTCCTCCAATGCACGCACGAATTCTGGAGAGGCTCCACGGGTGCAGTTCGATAATCCATCGGCAGTCCAATTTCCCAGGAATTTTTACTGGGGTACCGCAACTGCGGCTTACCAGATCGAAGGCGCATGGAAAGAGGACGATAAGGGGGAATCGATCTGGGATCGCTTTGCCCACACTCCCGGCAAAATCAGGAATGGCGACACCGGTGACATCGCCTGCGACTCCTATCATCGTTGGCGCGACGATCTTAGCTTGATGCAGGCCATGAATCTGAACAGCTATCGTTTTTCCATTTCGTGGCCGCGCATTCAGCAGGCGGGTTCCGGCAGCGCGAATTCCAAAGGGCTGGATTACTACAGTCGCCTGGTAGATGCGTGTCTCAAAGCACGGATGCGCCCGCTGGCAACCCTTTATCATTGGGACCTGCCACAGAGTCTTGAAGAGGCAGGAGGCTGGCCTAACCGCGACACAGCCTCCCGCTTTGCCGACTATGTCGAAATTGTCGGGCGTGCTCTGGGCGACCGCGTTTCCGATTGGTTGCTGTTTAATGAGCCGGCTGCGTTCACCTATCGTGGTTATCTACAAGGCGAACTCGCTCCTGGGCGGCAGAGCCTGGTCGATTTTCTCCGCGCGACCCACACCGTAAACCTGGCGCAAGGGATGGGTTTCAGAGCCTTAAAGGCGATTCGCCAAACGGCGCGAGTCGGAACCGCACTCAGCATGTCGGCTTGCGAGCCAGCAACGGATTCGCCGGATGACAAACTGGCCGCAGAACGCGCCCACGCCATCACCAATCTTTGGTTTCTCGAGCCGGCACTGAATGGCCGTTATCCCGACGCCTTCACGTTCCTTCCGGAATCGATTATGCAAATCAAGACCGGCGATCTGAAAAGCATGCGTGTTCCCCTCGATTTCATCGGGATCAATCTTTACTATCGCACCATCGTATCGGCTCCCAGCACGGTCCAACGGCTTTCGACTCCGCAGCAGTGGTTATTTCCGGCAAACATGTTTGGCGGATCCCAAGGCGCCAAAACGGACATGGGATGGGAGGTTTGGCCGCAAGCTCTTTATGATGTGGTGACGCGCATCTCCCGCGACTACAACCGGCCGGTAATCGAAATCACCGAGAGCGGATGTTCCTATAGCGACGGTCCGGATTCCAATGGTGTGATTCGCGATAACCGTCGCATTACATATCATCGCCAGTATCTTCAGGCGCTCGCCCGTGCCATGGCCGAGGGCGCAAACGTTCGCGGCTATCATGCCTGGAGTCTGCTGGATAACTTTGAATGGGCCGAGGGTTACAGCCAACGGTTCGGCCTGACTTATGTTGATTTCAAAACCCAGCAGCGAACCATCAAAGAGTCGGGCCGATGGTATGGCAAGCTGGCCGCCGAAAATCGCCTCCCGCCAGAAACTGAAGATCCCGCGCTTCGCGAGGGCTGATCACTTCTGCTGCATCACGAGCTCGCCGTTCTCCACTTTCATGCCGCCAACATTATCTGGAAGTTTCATACGATCGCGCTGTTCGGCCAGCTTCTTCTGCAACGCAGGATTGACCAGCGATACTGGCACGTTCAGATCGCCAACTTTGAATTCTGTCGGTTCGAAGGTAGCGTACCCATCCTTCGAAGCCAGATGACCTGAGACCGTAACCCAAACGTCTTTGCCTGCGATTTCCGTCAGGAACTGGCCGTGCACCACATCTCCATCAAAACTGACTTGCTGATCCTTGATGGTCGGCGTCCCACTACCGATGTTCGAATCGGGAGACAACTCAGCACTTCCGGCTGCTCCAGCTGCTCCCACGGCCTGCGCGATCGCGGCACCTACTTCATCGGAATTGAGGTGGACCTCTGCCTTCGCCGGCGAACCAAGAGGAACATAGGAAGCTGCTTGCTGTCGCTGCGCTGGGCCGTTTTGATAGCTGATGGTCGGAGCGGGTGACGCCGACTGTGTCGCCTGTTCGAACTGCTCCATCTTTTGACCGAATGACTGGGCGTTGGCCGCGATAGCTGCAGGGGTCTGATGCTGTGCCACCGGCGCCGGCTTTTTCAGTACCAGGAAAACAGCGCCGATCGAAGCTACCAGCGTGGCGATGCTGATGATGCGGTCCAGCTTGATTTTCATGGAAACTCTTGAACGGTCAGCCGCGAAATTCGGGCTCAAATCATGGTATCGAGGAGTAGAGTGAGGAATCAGATTGCCGAAGTCGTACGGAACGAATGGTACCTAAGTCACTTGGTGCAGGATTCAATATCTGGATCATCCGAGTTTCGCAGTCAATAGCTCGTTTACCAGCTGGGGATTGGCTTGGCCTTTCGAAGCTTTCATCACCTGGCCTACAAAGAACCCGAGCACGGTCTTTTTTCCGGCCCGATATTGCTCGACCTGTTTCGGGTTGGCAGCGATGATTTCGGCAATGATTTTTTCCAGCGCCGAGGTGTCGCTGGACTGCTGCGGGCTGCCCTCTTCAAGGTAGACGTCGGGAAAATCTTTGTGGCGTTCGAAGCTGAGATCGTAGAGGTCCTTCAACATCTTGCCGGAGATGGCTCCGCTTTCGACCAGGTCGGCGGATACGGCAACGCCGTTCATTGAGATGGGAGATTGCTCGATCTCGAAGCCTTTTGACTTCAACCGGCCCATCAGTTCGCCTTGGACCAGGTTCGCCACGCGCTTCGGATTTTTTGCCGCCTTGGCGGCCGCTTCGAATTGATCGGCGAGCGATTTCGAAACCGTCAATACCTGTGCGTCGTATTCCGTGATGCTGTAGTCCTCCACCATGCGTGCGCGGCGAGCTTCCGGAAGTTCCGGCAAAGTCGCAGTAATTTCTCTTTTCCATTTCTCGTCGACCACGAGAGGCAGCAGGTCGGGTTCGGGAAAGTAACGATAATCGTGCGCCTGTTCTTTCGAGCGCATGCTGTAGGTCTTGCCTTCGTGCGAGTTGTAGAGGCGTGTTTCCTGTGTGATTTTGCCACCCGCTTCAACCACTTCGATTTGACGGGCAATTTCGTAAATCAGCGCTTCGCGAATGAAGCGGAACGAATTCACATTCTTGATTTCAGTTTTCGTACCCAGCTCTTTTTGGCCTCGAGGGCGAATGCTGATGTTGGCGTCGCAGCGCAGCGATCCTTCTTCCATATTGCAATCGCTGACGCCGGTGTAGAGGATGATCTCTTTCAAGCGGGTCAGATATTCGTAGGCATCGTCGGGCGTGGAAATATCGGGCTCGCTGACAATTTCGATCAGAGGCACGCCGGTGCGGTTGAGATCGATCGCGGTTTTTTCCGAGGAGTCGGGAAAGCCCTCGTGCAAGCTCTTGCCCGCATCTTCTTCAAGGTGCACACGGGTGATGCCGATTTTCTTTTCACTGGTTAGCTGAATAAAACCGTGCTCGGCCAAAGGCTTGTCGTATTGCGATATCTGGTATCCCTTGGGCAGGTCGGGATAGAAATAATTCTTGCGGGCGAAGATCGACTTCTCATTGATGCGGCAGTTGAGGGCCATCGCGGCCAGGGTGGCGAATTCGGCTGCCGTGCGGTTCAACACGGGCAACGCTCCGGGCATGCCCAGGCAAACGGGGCAAACGTTCGTATTTGGTGGAGCGCCAAAGCGAGTGGAGCAGGAGCAGAAGATTTTCGACGCCGTCAGAAGTTGAACGTGTACCTCGAGGCCGATGACGGGCTGGAACATAGTTTGAGCTCCTACGGCTGTGTCGGCCAAGGTGGACATATCGAAATTATAAAGCGGCTTCGTACTTTGGCCTCAGAAGGGCGTTCAACGTGGCCACAAAAAAGAGGCGAGAAACCATCCGGTCATTTTTCCATCTGCAATTCGAAGTACATCAGCTCAGTGCCTTTGGCGTCATTGACGCCGGTGATGTAGAGGTGCGCACCTTCGAGGGGCGAAGAGACGTCTTCAATGTCGAAAAAGAGGAAGCCGGATTGCGTACTGTGGGGCTCGACCGCTTTAGCGGCGAATTGAGAGGTTTCGATCTCGTCGCGCTCTTTCTGGCTGATCATGCCTTTTACTTTCTTCTGCGGAATGGGAACCGGGATGGGATGCATGTTGGCATGAGGGTTGGAGAGTCGTCGAAATATATCTTCGGTGGAAGACGGAGTGAGCTTGGCGCGACCAGCGGTGGTCAGGGTGATCTGTATGTTGGCGATAGAGATGGGCAGGTCGCCGTCGTTGGTGACGATGAAAAAGACGGGAAGGAAATCATGTTCTGCGAAGTTGATCGAGAAAATCTTGGCTTTGGACGGGGTGTCGTAAGGGTCGGCGGCAACGGCAACTTTGTCGGGCGTGTGATCGTCGTGCAGGGGATAGGTTTTGGCGGGTTGGGCTACGGGCTTGACGAAGTCTTTGGCTGCGAGCGGCACCGCGCATGATATTAGTGCGGTTGAGGCGATAAGTGCGCGTATCAGGCTGGATTGCAAGCGTCGCGGCATGGACTCGATTATAGAAGGAGCTGGGACCTAGGTTGCATCGAGTGATTACAAATCTCAACCACTTCGGGCACGAAGATCCACAGAGGTTCTAGAATAGCTCGACTTGATCTCTTCTTTTTACAGCATTCTCTATAGCCTGGCGCTAGGCGGGGCAATGGTGGTGAGCCTGCCTTACTGGATTTTCCAGATGATCCGCCATGGAAAGTACCGCACCGGATTTGGCGAGAGGATGGGGCGCGTGCCGCAACGGCTGCGTCTTGGTGACGAAAAGGAAGCGATTTGGGTGCACGCGGTTTCCGTGGGAGAGGTGCTCGCAGTCGCGGAACTGGTGAAGGATCTCGAGCGGCGATTGCCAAGATGCAGAATTTTTGTTTCGACCACGACCGATACAGGGCAGGCACTGGCGCGAAAACAATTCGGCGAGGAAAATGTATTTTATTTTCCGATAGATTTCCGATTTGCGATTCGCCCCTATCTCCGGGCACTGCGGCCACGGATGGTAGTGATCGCGGAGACAGAATTCTGGCCTAATTTCATACGATTGGCGCACGCGAGCGGGGCCAGGATTGCGGTCGTAAACGCGCGGATTTCCGACCGCTCCTGGCCGAGGTACCGGCGGTTTCGCGGGTTGCTGCAAAAGATTCTGATCGACATTGACTTGTTTCTCGCGCAAACAGAGGAAGATGCGACACGGCTCCGCGATATTGGCGCGAAGACGGAGCGGGTGGAGGTTACCGGAAATTTGAAATTCGATATACCCGTGCCCGCCCCACCCGCGATTGTGCGGAATTTGCGGGAGTCGATGCGCACCACCGCGGCTCGGCCCGTGGTCGTATGCGGCAGCACGGTGGATGGCGAGGAGCCGCTACTGCTGAAAGCATTCGAACATTTGCTGGTGCAGCATCCAGAAGCTGTGATGATACTGGCGCCGAGGCATCCCGAGCGTTTTCCTGCCGTAGCAACTCTGCTGGAGCAGATGTCGATCCGCTTCTGGCGACGATCCGCATGGAATGGCGAAAACCTGAATGGGGGCGTCTTGCTGCTGGACACGATTGGGGAATTGGCGGCGGTATACGGTCTGGGAGATGTTGCGTTTGTGGGAGGAAGCCTGGTTCCGCGTGGCGGCCACAGCATTTTAGAGCCCGCGCAACACGGGATTGCAACGGTGGTGGGAAATCACACTGAAAACTTTCGCGATGTTGTGCGACTGTTTCAGAGCCGGGATGCGGTCAGAATTGTCGGTCCTGCGGAGTTGCCTTTAGTGCTAATGGCATTGCTCGCCGACGATGGGGAGCGTCGAGCTTTGGGACAGCGAGCAGCCGAGACCATGCGGTCCCAGGTGGGGGCAACAGAACGGACCGCGGTCGCATTAGAGAAACTGATGGTACACGCATGAGCTTGCATCCTCTGGCCGCGGCTTACGGGGCGGTGGTGGGGGTTCGCAACACTCTTTACGATCGCGGCTTGCTGCGCGCGCGCCGGCTGCAAGGACCGGTGATCAGCGTCGGGAACGTGTCGGCAGGGGGCTCGGGGAAGACTCCGTTTGTAATTCTACTTGGCGAATTATTGAAGAAGCGCGACGTCGCTTTCGACGTGCTTTCGCGAGGATATGGGCGCGAGACGCGTGGAGTTTTGCAGGTAGATCCGGGCGGGCTGGCCCGGGAGTTTGGCGATGAGCCGCTGCTGATTGCGCGACGATTGCAGACGCCAGTTGTGGTGGGCGAGGACCGGTATGCGGCAGGACAATTGGCCGAAGCGAAGTTTGGGGCGCAGATTCATCTCCTGGATGACGGCTTCCAGCATCGCCGATTAGCGCGCGATTTCGATATCGTGCTGGTAACTCCGGAAGATGCACGCGATCGACTGCTTCCTGCGGGGCGATTGCGGGAATCGCTGCAATCCCTGCAACGGGCGGATGCGGTGGTTCTGACGAGCGGCGCGGAGGCAAAGTCGTTTCCGGTTGCAAACAAAATGCTGTGGCGGGTGCGGCGAGGGATTGTTCCAGAGCAGATACCGCAGCGTCCGATCATATTCTGCGGAATTGCGCGTCCGAAAAATTTTCTCCTGCAACTACGGTCAGCGGGAATTGACCCGGTGGCCGAGGCGTTTTTCCGCGACCATCACGCTTACACCGAGAAAGACATTCGCGACTTGCTCGATCTGCGGCAGCGCAGTGAGGGGCATGGTTTCGTCACCACGGAAAAGGATGCGGTGAATCTGGGTCAGTATTTCGAGGCGCTCGCGCCCTTGGCCGTCGTTCCGGTGAAGATGGAATTGGCGGACGCGGATAACGCCGTGGATACCATGCTGCGACTGATCGAGGAGGCGGCGGCAGCGCTCGTGAGAAAATGCGTCTGACAACGACACTTGAAAAAAGGAGACAGCTGCGGGGTTGAGGGCACGCTTGCTCCGGCCTCGCTTAAAACAAGCAACGTGTCCGGAGTCTCTGGTTATTCTTGATGAAACATACAAAAGATGTCGAGCGGCTGCGAAAGATTGTCGAAGCTTTTCCCAAGGTCACCATCACGGTGCTGGGAGACTTGGTAGCCGACGAGTTTGTTTACGGGGAAATCTCGCGCGTGTCACGAGAGGCGCCGGTGCTGATCCTGAAGCATCGGGAGCGGACGGTGCTGCCGGGCGGCGGAGCGAATGCGGTTAACAATCTGGCGGACCTGGGAGTGAACGTGCTACCGGTAGGAGCCATTGGGGATGACGAGCCCGGGCGGATGCTGCTGAAGTTTTTCCGGCACAAGCGTATCCCGATCAGTGGAGTGCTGAAAGATAAGTCGTTTACTACGGTCACGAAGACCCGCATTCTCGCTGGGATGACGCACAATACGCGGCAGCAGGTGGTCCGCGTCGATCGGGAGCCGGAAAGCCCGCCGAACCGGCACCTGACGCGCGAGTTGTTCCTGGCGGCTCGGGAGTACATGCGAGCGTCGGATGCGCTGCTGGTTTCGGATTATGGATACGGATCGGCGACGCCGGCGATTGTAAACGCGTTACGACAGGCGAGCCGGAAGAGAGCGGTGGCCGTGCCGCTGATTCTGGATTCGCGATATCGGTTACTGGAATATTCCGGGGCGACCGCGGCGACTCCGAACGAGCCTGAAGTGGAGGCGGCGCTGGGTATCCGAGTGGGCCAGGATTGGGCGAAGGTAACTGCAGCCGGCCAACAGGTTATGGAGCAGATGAAATTGCAATCGCTGCTGATCACGCGCGGCCGCGATGGCATGGTGGCCTTCGATCAAGGGCATGCGCCGGTCGATATCCCGATATTCGGTTCGGACCAGGTAGCCGACGTAACCGGCGCTGGCGATACGGTGATTGCTGCATTCAGCGCGGCCCTGGCAGCCGGAGCTAACACCGTGGAGGCGGCCCAGTTGGCGAACTACGCGGGTGGAATCGTGGTGATGAAGCGAGGTACGGCGACCGTTTCGCGGGAAGAATTGTTGCGCGCAATTGAGCAAACTCCGCCATCGACTACGGCGCATTAATTCAGATCTATCTACGATGGGCAACTACGATCGGAAAGTTGAAGACAACGATAGCAAACAACAAGATTTTTGACCGGCAAGCGCTGCGGGAGCGGGTGGAGCACTGGCGCCGCTCAGGCGAGCGCATCATTCTGGCGAATGGCAATTTCGACCTGCTGCACGTGGGGCATGTGCGATATTTGCGCGGCGCGAAAGCGTTAGGCGGAAAGCTTGTGGTAGCCATCAATTCTGACGAATCCGTGCGGGCGCTGAAGGGCGAGGGACGCCCGTTGATGCCGGCCGAGGAACGCGCGGAAATCATTGCAGCGCTAGGCGATGTAGATGCCGTGATCATATTTCCCGAACTCGATGTGCGGGCGTTGATCCGGGAGATCCGTCCGGATATTCAGGCGAAAGGAACGGACTATACCGTGGACTCGGTTCCGGAGCGTGACGCGGTTGCGGAATGTGGAGGGCGCGTCGCAATTGTGGGCGATGCGAAGAATCACTCGACCAGCGATATGATTCGGACGCGGCTGACGCCGGGGCGGGCGTGAGTCTGGACGCAGCCACACGAAAACAATTTCAGCGAATATTGGTGGTGCGACTGAGCGCCATGGGCGACGTGATCCACACCCTGCCAGCAGTTCATTTCTTGCGAAACAAGTTCCCGGAATCACAGATTGGATGGCTGATTGAAGAGCGTTGGGCGGAATTATTATGCGCGCCGGGAGCGCCGCGGCGTGGACCGAGGTCGGCGCTGCGGCCGCTGGTGGATGAAGTGCACAGCGTTAGCCTGAAGGCTTGGGGAAAATCCTTGTTTTCGCTCTCCACGGTTCAGCGCATTGCGACTTTGACGAACGATGTGCGAGACGCCGGGTACGATGTCGCAATCGACCTGCAGGGGGCGATACGATCGTCGGCGGTTGCGAGGTGGTCCGGAGCGCGAGTGGTTTATGGAGCTGCAGAGCCGCGGGAAACACCTGCCAGCTTGTGGTACACGCGAATGGCGGTTGCAAGCGGACGACATGTGGTCGAACAGAATTTATCGGTTGCGGCGGCTCTAACCGGTCGAAGTACGGAGCGGCCGGCGACGGATATTACTTTCGAACTTCCGCGTGATCCACTGGCTGAGGAGCGCGTCGCGCAAAGATTGGTGGATTATGGCGTCAAGGACTTTGCCATCTTGAATCCCGGGGCGGGTTGGGGCGCGAAGCAGTGGCCGGTGGAACGGTATGGCGAGGTGGCGTGCGCGCTGGCTGATCTGGGTTTGCGTTCCATTCTCAATTTCGGCCCAGGGGAAGAGGACTTGGTGCGCGCGGCGGAAGAAACAAGCCAGGGGACAGCTTGTGCAATGCGATGTTCAATCACAGAACTGATTGCCTTGACTCGCCGAGCACGGCTCTTCATCGGTGGAGACACGGGTCCGATGCACATGGCAGCGGCGCTCGGGGTTCCGGTGGTGGGGATCTTTGGGCCCACGGACCCTGCACGCAACGGGCCTTATGGGACAAAAAGCATTGTCTTGCGCAGCGCAGAAAGTGTGACCTCGCATGCCCGGCGGTCAGCGCCGGAGGATGGGTTGTTGTCGATTGGAAGTCAGGCGGTCGTGGCTGCCGCCAACAAATTACTTAATTACAAGATCAAGCGCTAATGCTCCGAACTTGTACATGTGCTTGGCCCGGCTCTCGCGGGTGCCCTTCGAAATTATGGCTCAATGGTCACAAATTGCGCGGCGGATTCGGGTACCGCTCGGATTTCTTTTTGCTGTGGTTTACTTCTGGTTGGCACGTCCGTCTTGGCGCTCGATCGGGTTGAGCACCGTCTTGATCATTCCCGGGCTGCTGATTCGCGCGTTGGCCTCGGGTCATGTGCGCAAGAACGAAGCGCTCGCCACATCCGGCCCTTACGCTTATACGCGAAACCCTCTCTATCTGGGATCGCTACTGATGGGGCTGGGATTCGCAGCGGCGGCGCGCAGTTGGTGGGTAGGAGTCGCACTCGTTGTGATGTTCTTCGCTATCTACCTGCCTGTGATTCGAGACGAAGAAGCCTTCTTGCGGCAGAAGTTTCCGGAATTCGAGGATTACATGCGCCGGGTGCCGAGGATCCTGCCCCGTTTGACGCCTCAAACGGGCAACAGCACCGAGGAGCCGGGTGGATTTTCCTTGGAGTTGTATCTGAAGCATCGCGAGTGGAACGCGCTTTTGGGAGTGGTCGGGATGATGGCAGCGCTAGTCGTCAAGATGGCGTTATTTCGCACCTAGACTGTTTATCGCCCAGTTCAATCTACTCGCTATTTCTGTGCGACCAATTCTCTTGCCCTGCTTAATTCCGGCCGCGTGGAATTCGATCCGTCGCACACCTTCAGCAGAAGCGCATAATATTCCGAGGCGTCGTTCTGTTTACCAGCGGCTTCGGCCGCTCGGGCGGCACCGTAGAGGCCGTTGAAGCGGTTGGGATTCAATTTCAGATCGGTCTGATATTCCACCAGCGACTGTTGCGGACGCTTCGCTTCCAGCAGCATATCGGCGAGTTGTTCGCGAGCTGGAATGCCCTCGGGCTCATTTCCGAGCTTGTCCGCTTTGTCCGCCAATGATCGGAGACTGGTGATAGCCTCGTCGTCCTTGCCTTCGGCGTGGGCAACCCAGGCGGCGGCTTCCTGATAATCCTCGCCGACTCCTTCCGCCATTTCTGTTTTCTTCTGAGCGACGTATTCTTTGCGGATCACTTCAATCTGGTCGAGGTCTTTGTGGGCTTGCGCGAGATTTCCCGTGCGGGCCGCGCCGATGGCTCGCGCCCAATAAGTAATCGATTGATCTCCCCGGGTTGAACCGGGAACGACCTGCAGTGCGGCGGCCTCCGACCAATGACGCAGCTCCAGGTCATAGAGCGCAGGAAATTTACTGAGGGCATTGGTCTCGGGATCGTAGTCCGCGCCATACATCGATTTCATCTTGGGCATGGATCTGACTTCGTCGATGACTCTGGCGGCTTCGGCTTCGCGCCCGCTTTGCAGGTAGGCGTAGATCAGGAAATCCATAGCGTGGAATTGATGGCCTTCGCCACCCATGTGCATGGCAGCGGTTTTGCGTGTGGCCGCGATCGAAGCAAGGTTCGAATTGATGTCGTCCTGCCAGAGGCCAACTCGGGCGAAGATATGCGACGGCATGTGGAGGGCGTGAGGAGCGGCGGGTGCGACCTGGGCGTAGCGGCGTGCGGCGGGCAGGCCGAGGTGGGCAAGTTGCGGCTTGTCGTAGCTGTGGATCAGATAATGCGCGACCCCGGGATGGTCCGGCTCGACGGCAAACAGTTTCTCGAGGATTGCCGCCGCCTGCGTACGATTGCCAAAAGTGGTGTCGTTGTGAGGCTCAGAAGCGAGGAGTGAGAGCGCGTAAAAGATTGCCGCCTCATGATCGTCGGGAAAAGTTTCGTAAACCTTCTTCATCGCGCCCGAATAGGCGTTCGCGCGAGCTTCATGATCGAGTTTCTTCGAGTCACTGTAAAAGGCGGCGATCGCCGCAAGATACGCTTTCTCGCGCGCCGTGGTAGGACCGTCAGTGTTCTGGGCCTCATGCATTTCGTCCAGTCCGCGTTGAATCACCTTCTCATCGGGCTGATTCCAAAGTTGGTGCCACAGGCTCATGGCGACTCCCCAGTGCGCCATGACGCAGTGCGGATCATCGATGGCAATCTGCTGGAATTCCTTTTCCGCCTCTTCGTACCAGAACGAGTGAAGCAGCGCCACGCCGCGCTCGAAGGGCTTCTGCACCGCCGTCTCACAGGACACGGGGAAATGGACGGTGCCGACTTGAGTTGGAGTCAGATCTTCATGGTGAGGCTGGGTATGGTCGTCATCGGCACGGACGGGAAAAGCGAAGGCGGTGAGAAATGAAATGGAGAAGATCCAGACCCAAATCAGGCGTTTCATATACAGAACCTCGCTGATGGGCAGTTTAGCTGCGCCGTGGGGACGGGTCAAACAGCTGCCCGCGAAGGGAGGAACAGACGCAATTGAGCGGGCGATGCGAAGTGCAAAGCGGCGGGAACCAAAATTCACCAACGATCTGCGCTTTGTATGTGAGACGGATCACGTCTGTAAGTGACTCAGTTCGCTGCTCGCGCCAAAAGTATCTTCCATGCTTCCAAGGTCATTCGGCAAATTAGGGAGTAGCCATGGATTTACACCCTGGGGCGGGACAGAATGAAAGTTTTGGCACAAGCGGCGGGCTAGATCCGATCCGGCGCGCGTTATTGTTGGAAAACGAAGCCTGGTATCGCGACTTAGTTGAACATAGCAAAGACTTGCTGTGTGTTCATGACTTCTCCGGCCGTCTTCTGTCGATCAATCCTTTGCCAGCGCATACGTTGGGCTACAGCGTAGAAGAACTCTTGCGCATTCCTATGCGGAATTTGCTGGCCGCGGAACACCGCGCGAAATTCGACGATTATCTGCGTGAACTTAAGCGCGCTGGCGAAGCCAGCGGCTTTCTGGAAGTCATGACGCGAACAGGGCAGCGCCGCACCTGGCGCTATTACAGCACATTGCAGAATGATGCCCACGATTCTTCGGTCGCGCTAAGCATCGCCCACGACATGACCGAACAATTGCAAACGGAAAAAAGGCTGCGGCAAGCGACTTCGCAACTCTCCGCCGAGGTGCTGGAAAACCAAGAAACCATTCGAAAGTTAAGCCTCTTCCGAACCCTTGTCGACCACAGCAACGACCCGATCGAAGTAGTGGATCCCAAGACACTTCATTTTGTAGACGCGAATGAAAAAGCCTGCTCCGCCTTAGGCTATAGCCGGGAGGAACTACTTTCGCTAGGAATTTCGGATATTAATCCAACGCTAACAGACGAGTCAGCCGCGCAGATTAAGGATGACCTGCGACATTCCGGTTTTCGGGTAATCGAGACGCTTCATCGACGGAAAGATGGATCGACGTTTCCGGTCGAAGTATCCATGCGATTAGTTCACCTCGATCAGGATTACATCGTTTCAGTTGCGCACGATCTGAGCACGCAGAGGCTGGCAGAGGCGCGTCTCCGAGAATACGAACGAGTGGTTGAAGGCCTGGAGGAGATGATCGTCGTGGTCGACCGGGACTATCGGTATGTGATTGCCAATCGCGCCTTCCTGAGTTATCGGGAGATGAAACGGGAAGAGGTCATCGGGCACCGGGTTGACGAAGTGGTGCAGCCGGACGTCTTCCGTTCGATTCTAAAGGCGAAGATGGATGAGTGTTTTCTGGGAAAGGTAGTGGCATATTCCCTGAAATATACGTACCCGAAACTTGGAGAAAGAGATCTGTTCGCCACATATTTTCCGATTGAAGGCACGAATGGGGTCGATCGCATCGCCGTCATCTTGCAGGATGTTACCGAGAGCAGACGAGCGCAAGAGGCGCTTCGGCAAAGCGAGGAACGGTTCCGGGTGGCGCTAAAGAACTCTCCGATCACTGTGTTCCATCTTGACCGCGAACTTCGATACACATGGTTATACAATTCGCAACTTACGGAGGGTGAAAGTCCCGTGCTGGGCAAGAAACTGGGCGCCTTCTTCGGAGCTGAAGAGGGTGAACGCATGGAGCGGAAGCGCAGGCAGGTTCTGGAAACCGGCAAAGGCTTGCGGGAAGAGACCCGGGCCTGGGTCGATGGGAGCATGCATTACTACGACTCGACCATCGAACCGGTTTTGAATGAAGCTGGCGCCGTAGTTGGGCTCACGGGCGCAAGCATGGACATTACTGACCGCAAGCATGCGGAAGAGGCGCTGAGGAGCAGCGAAGAGAATTACCGAATGTTTATCTCCCAGAGTTCGGAAGGAATCTTCCGCCAGGATCTGCGTGAGCCTATTCCAGTCGATTTGCCGGAAGACGAATTGATTCATCGCATCCTGTTCGACTCCTACCTGGCAGAGTGCAATCAGGCGATCGCCAAAATGTATGGGGTTACATCCAGTGAAGAGATGGTCGGTAAGCCGATGACCGAGACGTTAACTCCCGACGATCCCCACAACGTGGAACTAACAAGAGATTACATTCGATCGGGCTTTCATCTCTTGGACCGGGAATCGCACGAACTGGACGTTCATGGGAACAAGAAGGTTTTCTTGAACAGCCTGATTGGCATCGTGGAAAGCGGGAAACTGGTGCGCAGTTGGGGTATCCAACGTGACGTGACTGAAAAAGTAAAGTTGGAGGAAGCCCGCCAGGAAGCTAACGAAGCCCTGCGCATGAGCGAAGCGCATTTTCGATTACTCGTTGAACAGGCTTCCGACGGGATCTTCCTCGCCGATCGCTCGGGAAAATATCTCGATGTAAACTCGGCCGGAACGGAGATGCTGGGCTACTCGAAGGCTGAAGTTTTGAATCTTTCAATAGCGGACATTGTGGCAACGGAAGAGATTCCGCGCATTGCGGGAGAGATCGCTCGCTTTGCGGGCGGCAACATTATACGAACAGAATGGACGTTCCGGCGTAAGGACGGCTCATCCTTTTCTGGCGAAGTGGTCGGCAGACAGCTGCCCGATGGGCGATTGCAAGCCATCCTTCGAGATATTACCGAGCGGAGACAAGCGGAGGAAGCCCTCCGCCAGAGCGAGCAACGATTCCGCGTCGCGCTGCATGGATCGCCTATTAAGGTCTTTAACCAAGACCGGGATTTGCGCTACACCTGGCTTTACAACCCACAAGAAGGCTGGAGCGAGGACGACTATCTGGGCAAAACGGACGAAGAAATTTTCGGAGCGGAAATGGCTGTCGGGATCACCGCACTGAAGCGGTCGGTACTGGAGACAGGCCAACCTACGCAAGAAGAATTCGCCCTCACCGCGCGGGGAAAGACCCAGCACTGGGAGATAACCCTGGAACCCTTATTTGACAGTGCCGGCGAGATCATCGGCATCAACGGCGCTTCTGTGGATGTAACGCGGTTGCGCGAAATTACCGAGGAACTGCGCCTGGCCAAGGAAAAGCTGGCGGAAGAAAAGATTTACCTGGAACAGGAAATCGACACGGAACTCGGATTTGGTGAAATCGTGGGTCACAGCGACGCTCTGAAAGCCGTGATGGAAAATGTGGGCAGAGTCGCTCCCTGTGACGCCACCGTGCTGCTGCTCGGGGAGACTGGTACGGGGAAAGAATTAGTAGCGCGAGCGCTGCATCGCTTGAGCAGTCGCAAAGACAAAAGCTTTATCAAGATGAACTGCGCAGCTATTCCCTCCGGGTTACTGGAAAGCGAATTGTTTGGTCACGAGAAAGGCGCGTTTACCGGTGCGGTTGCGAAAAAACTTGGGCGGCTGGAGCTGGCGAACGGGGGCACGCTGTTCCTGGATGAGATTGGAGAAATTCCGCTGGCATTGCAGCCCAAGCTATTACGAGTTTTGCAAGATCAGGAATTTGAACGGCTCGGCGGCACGCAAACCTTGAAGGTGGATTTTCGCCTCATCGCCGCGACGAACCGTGATCTGTTGCAGAGTGTTAATCAAAAGACCTTTCGCAACGATTTGTACTATCGCCTGAACGTGTTTCCCATTCGGCTACCCGCGCTGCGCGAGCGGCGCGAAGATATCCCTGAGCTGATCGAGCACTTCGTGCGGAAATGTGCCGAACGGATGGGTAAATCGATCACCAGTATTTCGGCTCGGACCATGGAGATATTAATGCAGTGGGCCTGGCCGGGCAATATCCGCGAATTAGAAAATTTTATCGAGCGGTCAGTGATTCTAAGTCGTGGCGCTGTGCTGCAGGTACCGTTGAGCGAATTGATCAGCCCAGAGGGCGAAGGCGATAACTCTACTCTGCGAGACAAGGAGCGCCAGCGCATTCTGCATGCCCTCCGGGAGTGCAATGGACAACTAGGAGGGCCTAAGGGGGCTGCGGCCCGGTTGGGCCTGAAGCGGACCACGCTTCAATCGAAACTGGTCCACTTTGGCATCGATCCGGCTGGATATCGAGCGTAGATTCTTGGGCTAGTGAGTCCGCTGTTTCGAGCGCGCAATCGTCTTTTTAGAGGGAATGAGCGTATTCTTTCTGAATGACTCCCGCATTCAGACGGGTCCTCGAAGCTGCTTTTTGGTTTGTCGCAGGCTTCGTGGCTCACATGTTGCTCATTCATTTCCATCACCATCCATAGCAGGCGGCGCCGAACGTCGCTAAAATTAAGAAAAGCCTCTCGCTAGCGAGAGGCTTTTTCTCGGGGAGGGACTTGAGGCGCTCGTGGTCCCAATCAATAAAGTTACTTAGGCTGCTGTTGCTGGTCTGGCGTGGTTGTGGCCGGAGCCGAAGAATTGCTGGAAAGCTGTTCCAGGTCATTCTTCAGCAGGCTGATTTCAACACGGCCGCCGCTCATGTGCTTGGTCTTGCCGTTGTCATCCGCGTTTGCCACAGGAGCATTTCCCATGCCGACGAGGTAGATCCGGTAAACCGGAATCTCATTGTTCAGCACCATGTAGCGGACTACGGATTCCGCCATCTTTTGCGAATTAGTGATTGCGGTCTGGCCCTTCCCGGAGGAGAAGCCCTGCACTTCGATGATGTAGCCGCGTTGGCCCTTCACCCCATTCGCCATTTCGTCGAGAGCATCCTTGGCATTCTTGCTGAGCACGGTCTGGCCCGGCTTGAAGCGGATCTCAGTCTGGTTTGACGCCTTGTACTGGTCGATGTTGCCCACCACGGTTTCGACGGTCTGAATACGAGTGGAAGCCTGTTGCGCGCTCTGCTGCGCCATTGTTGCTTTGTTACCAGCGTCGATAGCGTGCTGATCGGCCTCGTTCGCTTTGTCGGATGCCAGCTTAATACCAGCTTGGGCCCGCGAATCGGTATCTCTGATGGCTTTGCTATTTGCCGCCGTTAAATCATCCAGTTCGTTGACCCGATCTCGGATGGGGTCGGTCTGGCGCTTCACATAACTTTTCCGGGCAAATGGGTTAACGCGCCCCCAAAACCCCTCACGCGCTGGCGCCTGCAACGGCTGCTTGCCCGTGCCATTCATATTGTCAGTTGACTGGGTCGTCTGTGAGGACGGTTGGGTTGGACTGATTTGTGGTAGACGAAGTTTGCGCGAAGGCCGGAAAGGCAAGTACAGCAGCCAACGGCAAAGTAACGAGAATACGGCTGTTCATACGAACTTCCTCCATGATTGGGGGAGCATTGGGGAGCTCCACTCCAGCGCGCCTAAACGGGCGCGTTGCGTGATTCAAACTTGCGTCCCCTGAAAACAGCGGCAAGCGCTGACGCTACGCATGCCGAAAATCTCAAATCCGAGGCTCCGAAGCATTCCGGCGCCTGCCATTCTTACTACAGTTCAGATGCCAAAACCTGCTTTCAGGTTGAACGGGTAAACCATTGAGAACTAAGACATTGTACCGCCCGGTTTGGTGCAATGATAGTCTGCAGGAGGTTGCGCACGGTAATTTTGGCAAACCTGATATAAAAACTGCGTGGAACAGCCAAAACCCCGGGGGACGCCAAAATTGCACCTAGAAACTGCTGGAAGCGTAGCACTCACCGATCAGGTCGGAGCAAGAACAACAAGAACAATCGGATGGATCATTACCTTCGGGATAGTTTTGCTCTTCGTCGACCCATCGGCATTCGCGACAGGCGCGATTCCGGAAGAGCCGGCCCCAGCAATGGCTTCTGCTCGCATACCTGCAAACCACTTGCAGGAATATTCCGATCTTGCTCTCACTTGGATGCAGGAATATTTGCGGATCGATACTACGAATCCGCCGGGGCATGAGATGCGTGCGGTCGAATTCTACAAAAAGATTCTGGATGAAGAAGGCATCGAGAATCGCTCCTTCGAATACTCCCCGGGTCGCGGCGACCTGTGGGCCCGCCTGCCGCACACCACGAGTGAAGCAAAGCGGCCGCTCATTCTCTTGAACCATACCGACGTCGTCACCAGCGATGCGGCGCACTGGAAACTTCCACCATTTAGCGGAGAGATCAAAGACGGCTGGCTGTGGGGGCGTGGGGCGCAGGACATGAAAGATGAAGGGCTGGCTCAGCTTGTAGTCATGGTGATGCTGAAGCGCGAGCGGGTCGAGCTCGCCCGCGATGTCATCTTTCTCGCCGTGGCCGATGAAGAAGCCGACGGAACTGGGACCGACTGGTTTATCAACCACCAGCGCGACTTGCTGGAGAACGCCGAGTTCCTGATCAATGAGGGCGGAGAGAATCTGTTGGAAGACGGCAAAGTAAAATACGTGGGCGTCGACGTAGGCGAAAAGACTACATTCTGGCTGCACGTGGTTGCGCACGGAAGACCGGGACACGCGTCCCGACCAAATCCGGAGTCTGCGCCGAATCGCTTAGTTCGCGCGCTCGATCGCATTCTCGCCTACCACACGCCTTTGAAAGTTCTGCCCGTGGTCGATGAATTTCTTCGTGAAATGGCTCCTTACGAGCCACCCGAGCGAGCGCGCGTGTACCGCAACATTCGCAAATCAATTGAAGATAAGAAATTCCAGCAGGAGGTAGAGAAGGATGAGGCGCTGAACTACCTGTTGCGCGACACGATTACGCTGACCATGATGGGCGGCTCGGAGCAGACGAATGTAATTCCTCCGGAAGCATGGGCGAACCTGGATGTGCGCATTTTACCGGGAGGAGATCCAAACGCATTGCTCGCGGAAATCCGGCAAGCGGTCGATGATCCCCACGTTACCGTTGAGCCGTTGAATGCGGAATTCCGCGAGGCCAATTATTCGCCGACGAATACCGCGCTGTACCAGGCGATTCGCAAGGTCTCGGCAAAGTATTTTTCCGGAAGCCCCGTGGTGCCTCACATTACGAGCGGATATACGGAGAATCAGAGATATCGTCCACTCGGGATCGACGCCTACGGGTTCAGTCCCTATACCGCGACGGAGGAAGAAGGCAATACGGAGCATGGGAACGACGAGAGGATCCGCGTGGAAGAAGTTCGCCGAGGACCAAGGATTTTATTTGACGTAGTCGCCGGGGTGGCGGGGGCAAATTAAATACGGTGTTGTTCTGTTATTTTCGGCCACAGTACTTTTCATGTTGTTCGATAATGAAATGATCCGTCATTCCCGCAATGTAATCGCAAACCACCCGCGGGAGTGACTCCTGCGAAGCCTTCTCCTGATAATAATGCGGCAGGGAGGATGGACTCTCCATCCAGCAGGAAAACAGTTCAGTGACAATGCGCTCGGCATCGTCCTTCTCTCCAGCCAGTGAAGGGCTGTAGTACAGGTTTTCGTAGAGAAAATCCTTGATCTGCTTGCGTTCAGCGGCCACGTCGGGACTGAAGGCCGCAAGACGATCCTTGTGCTGACGAACCTCGTCCAGGGATTCGATTCCCGCCTCCCGAAGGCGCAGTTGCGTGTTCATAATCAAATCGCCGGTCAGATGATTGAAAACGCCCTTGAGGGCTTCATTGAACTGAAGCTTTTCGGCAGCATCCGGATACTCAGTTAGGACTTCGCTGAAACGCCGCTCGAAAACCGGAACACCGCGTATTTGTTCCAGCGTAAGCAGATGGGCCTCATAACCGTCATCCAGGTCGGCGGTGCTGTAGCCGATTTCGTCGGTCAGGTCGACGAGTTGCGCTTCGAGTGGAGGCCGCTTGTCGAGCAGGTACTCGGCAAGTTCCTGGTGTTTTTGCATGTCGTAATCGCGGGAATGCTTAATGATGCCTTCGCGCACTTCGAACGTGAGGTTCAGACCGCGAAAGGCAGCGTAGCGCTGTTCGAAATCTTCGACGATGCGCAAAGCATGCAGGTTATGGTCGAAGAAGAGTCCATGGGCGCGCATGACAGAATCGAGCGCTTTCTCGCCGGCGTGACCGAAAGGCGGATGACCCAAGTCGTGCACTAAAGCGAGCGCCTCGGCCAAATCCACGTTGAGGGCGAGAGCGCCGGCTACTGTACGCGTGATCTGCGCTACTTCGATGGTGTGGGTGAGGCGGTTGCGAAAGTGATCGGAATGGCGGCGCGTGAAGACTTGAGTCTTATCTGCCAGACGCCGGAAGGCACGGGCATGGATGATGCGGTCACGGTCGCGCTGGAAATCGTTGCGGTAAGGATGAGGCGGTTCCGGAAAGCGGCGTCCGCGGGAATGTTCCACCTGCACCGCGTAGCCGGCGAGCATTTTCGAAGTTTAGCAGAGTTGCGACGGCAACCAGTAGTTCGGGTCAGCGTGCTACTGCTTCCCCGAGTCTTCCTTGGCCAGACGAACTCTCGCAGCGTCCAGTTTCTTCTGCGTCGCGATCAGCAAGTCGCTGTCGATTTCGGCAGGCACAGTTTTATTCCATTCGTCGACAGCGCGCTCCCAGTGAGCCGCCGCAAGTTTCAGGCGTCCGGTCTTTTGGAAAAGGTCGCCAAGGTGGTCCTGCACGGTTGGGTCCGAGCCCATGCGGAGAGAGGCTTTGTTCAAGGTCTCTTCCGCCATGTCGAACTTGCCGAGCTTGAAATAGGCCCATCCCAGGGAATCAAGATACGCGCCATTCGTGGGGTCGAGACTGACCGCCTGCTTGATCTGATTCAAGGACTCTTCTAACTGCACTCCGCGATCGGCATTCATGTACCCGAGGTAGTTTAGCGTCACAGCGCTCTGCGGGTTGACGGCGAGAACCTTCTTGAATTCCGCTTCCGCCTGGTCATATTTCTTTTCGCGCTCGTAAGTCGAACCGCGTAAAAAGTATATGTATTCCTTGTCGTCAGCTTTGGTGGAAAGCAACTCCGCCTTGTTCAATGATTCCTCGGCATCGCTCCATCGCTTAAGGCGGGTGTACATGATCGCCAAGCGTACGTAAACCTCGCGATCTTCAGACTTGCCTGTCAGCAGCGAACGGACGTCGGCTAGAGGCTTCTCGGGATCGGCGGTGTCGGCCAGTTGAGCGTCGAGGACCATGCGAAGCTCACGGTCATCGGGCATCTTCTGCACTGCCTCCTTGGCGGCAGCGGTCGCCTGAGGCCATTGCTTCGCTTCGCGGTAGGTGTCGATGATGTCCTGGTAACCGGTCTTGGCGTTGTCATCGCCGAGCGGAATCATCTTGCGGAAAGTTTCCACGGCGGCGGGATAGTTTTCCTGGTCGCGGTAGACCATGCCAAGGCGCTCGATGAATATTCCGCGATTGTTCCGATCCGCTTGCGAGTAGCTGGTATCCGGCTTCTCGGTTTTTTTCAGAAGCTCCTGCAGAATCTTGATGGCTTCGTCGTAGCGGCCCTGCGCCTCGTAAACCACGGCAACGTTATAAGGAACCTCGAGCGCATCGGGGACCATAGTCTCCGCTTTTTTCAGATCTTCGAGCGCGAGGTCGTATTTGCCCTGCCGGCGATAAATCTCAGACATACGCAAATAGGTCTGCGCATCCTCGGGATTGGCATCAGCAATGACTTTATATTGTTCGAGAGCGGCATCAACCTGACCATCATTTAGATAATTTTCGGCGAGACCTCGGATGGCGTCGAGGTTGTCGCGGTCCAACTGGATCGCACGCTTATAGGCGTCGATCGCGCTCTTGTAATCTTTGCGCTGCTCGTAGGTGGCTCCGAGCGCGGCATAGAGTTTGGCGGAGCGCCCAGTATCGGGAACAGAACTGAGGACCTGCAGGGCATGGGATGTATCGCCTTCATCGCTGTACAGCAAGGCCAGCGTAGTAACTGCTTCTTCCGAATTCGGATCCAGCTTAACCGCGGTTTTTAGCTCGTTCTCCGCTTTCTGCGAGTCGTTATCCAGTCGATACAGTCGGCCCAGTAGAAGGTGGTCATCGACGTTGGTGGGCTCGATCTTGACGATCTGTTCGTATTGCTCGATGGCCAGCTTGAGTACATTCTCCGAGCCGTTGCCGTTGCCCGGCATATCGCCGAGCGAGCGAAGATAAATGCGGCCAAGAAGTTTGTGCGCCTCAATGTTGTTGGGATCGCGCTTCAGGATGTCTTGCGCTTCCAACACGGCATCGCGGATGCGGCCGGTCTTTACGTAGAGTTCGGCGAGACCCGATGTGAGGAATTCAGAAGAGGGGTCGGCCTCGATGGCAAGCCGGTATTCCTCCATGGCCTTGTTGGCTAGTTCACTTCGGCCGTAGGCGGTAACCTGCTCTTCGTACAAATGCGCCAGCGTGTAGTGGTAGTAGGCGGAGGCGTGGTCCACTTTGTGCGTCGAGGTCTGAGGCGGCTTGGAATCGGCCGCCTTCGAGCCAGACAGCGTCGAGGGACTGGTTTGCGCAGCGGCGACCGTAAAAGATGTGAAGACTAGCAATCCGCGAAGAATGTGATTCATGCTCGACCTGACGACGCTGGAGTTAATTCCGAGAGAACTGTTTGTGCCCAAAGTGCTCGCACTACCCGACTGCATGATCGTTGGATGCAATACCGCCGGGGCGGGGGTGCTCCAATTCTATCCTGTTCGGCTTGGGATTGGGAAAAACTCTGCAGGAGCTCCAATGCACGACGTACCGGAAGTACAGGGACTGCAGCGGCTTACGTGTAAAGAAACGTCAAACCGGCAAGGTCGCTTTAAGGCTTGCGCACTGTATCATATGCAACCTCGATGAAGCTTGCCCTCTAGTGGCGGAAATGCCGGATTCCGGTGAATAGCATGGCGAGGCCAAGCCGATCGGCGGCTTCGATGACTTCAGAGTCGCGCTGCGAGCCTCCAGGTTGAATGATAGCGGTCGCGCCGGCCTTGGCGATTTCTTCCACGCCGTCAGGAAATGGAAAGAAAGCATCGGAGGCAGCAACCGTGCCCTGGAGCGGAAGTTGTGCTTTCATCGCGCCGATTTTGGCCGAATCGACCCGGCTCATCTGGCCTGCGCCAACACCCACGGTTTGCCCGTCCCGGGCGTAGACGATGGCGTTCGACTTCACGTGTTTGCAGACTTTCCACGCGAATAGAAGTGCGCGGATTTCTTCTGGTGACGCGGGACGCTTGGTGACCAGTTTGAGATCAATCTTCTGCAACGGCCGTGAATCGGCCTCCTGCAGGAGAAGACCTCCAGAGACGTTTTTCAAAATCCATTTGTGAGGAGCGGCTTCGACTTCGACAAGCCGCAGATTTTTCTTGGAGGCAAAACGGGCCTTTGCATCTTCGTCGAACTCGGGAGCGCTGATGACTTCAAGAAAAAGCTTGTGCATTTCCTCGGCGGCAGCCAAGTCGATGGGACGGTTGACCCCGATCACCCCGCCAAAGGCTGATACGGGATCGCACTCCAAAGCCCGGGTAAACGCTTCGGCAAGAGTCTTCCCAGTCGCCGTGCCGCAAGGGTTCGTGTGTTTAATGATGGCGCATGCCGGTTCATCGAACTCCTGCGCAAGGTCCCAGGCACACTGCAGGTCGACGATGTTGTTATAGGAAAGTTCCTTACCCTGAGTTTGGCGGGCATTGGCCACGCCGACTCCGGAGCCATCGGAATACATGGCTGCCTTCTGGTGCGGGTTCTCGCCATAGCGGAGGTCGATAACTTTCTGAAAAGACAGGCGAAGGTTTTGAGGAAATTTGTCGTCGGAGGGCAGTACGCGAAGATCCGAAGGAATACGTTCAAGAGTGGACGCGATCGCGGAATCGTAAGCAGCGGTAGTCGCAAAAGCCTTCTGCGCAAGACGCCATTTCGTTTCCAGGGAGAGCGTTCCGCTCGAGTGGGAAAGTTCCTCGGTGATTGCTGAATAATCAGAAGGCGAGGTGACGACGGCGACGTCGTGGAAGTTCTTGGCGGCCGAGCGGATCATGGACGGTCCGCCGATATCGATATTCTCGATCAATTCTTCGAACGAAGCGCCGGGTTTGGCTGCAGTCTTTTCGAAGGCGTAGAGATTGACGACAACCATATCGATTGGCCGAATGCCGTGCTCGGCCACGGTGGCTGTGTGCTCAGGGTCATTGCGGCGATGCAGGATCCCCCCGTGCACTTTGGGATGCAAGGTTTTGACACGGCCATCCAGCATCTCAGGAAATCCGGTAAGTTCGGATATATCTTTAACCGGAACGCGGGAATCGCGAAGAAGTTTGGCGGTGCCGCCGGTAGAGACGAGTTCGATCCCAAGAGCCGAGAGCTTGCTGGCAAACTCTACGAGTCCGGTCTTATCGGTGACGCTCAGAATGGCGCGTTGGATTTTAGAATGATTGGCGGGCATCATCGGCCTCTTAGAAATTCATCACGGCGTAACAAAAAATTCTAACAGCAATTTGAGACGCTCCGTTCAGAACTCGCCGAACCTTTTTCGGGTTTGCACTTCAACAGTGTGTTTTTGTCAAGATCGAGACGGGCTTGAAATTTATCTTCAAGCAATACAACTTCCGTGTGAGATGAGGGTTTGATCCAACGAAGCTACACAGCTTCCCGGTTGAGATCTCAGCAGTGACACGTGAACCGCTCCCGCGTAGTCCCTCTACGCGAAGTTGTTCATCCCCCAATCAGCGCCGAACCTTCGACAACTCTTAAGGAGAGATTTATGAAACTTCGCACACGTGTCGTTTTGCAACTCGCAACTCTGTGTTTTGTTCTGGCCGCATACGGCTTCGCTGCCGATAACGCGTATCTATACGTCGTAAATGGAATTCCAGGGCGGGACATTGGCAGTACCCTCAGCCCAGCTTTTCCCATCGATGTTCTGATTAATGGTGACACTTGCATACCACGGAATTTGCCATACGGCACTGTAAGTGGTCCTTACAGTCTTTCGCCGGGAACCTATGATTTGGTGATCAGCGATGCGAATACGCTGGCGCCGTGCACGAACCCACCTATCATCACCTCGCAAGTAACTCTCGCCGGCGGAACAAGCGTCTCAGCCGTCGCCGAAGTCAGTGGAGGCCAACCGGCCCTGGTCCAGTTCACCGACGGCCTGACGCCAATCTCGTCTGGCAATGCCCGTTTTGTCTTCGCCCAGACGGCAGACGCTGGCACGCTGGAAACCACGCTGTTGCAGTTGAACGTCACGAAACCAAAGACGTTCACAGTTACGGCGACCGCTGGCAAGCAAGAAGCCATTATCGTTCCCGCCGGGACATACCTGGTGCAGCTTTTCGCTTCTGGCACCACTACTGTGCTGGCCACGGAGACGATCACCCTGTCGAGCCAGTCCGCAACCTTCGCGTACGCAGCTGGCGAGTCTTCCAACGCTTCGTTGGGATTGTTTTCCAAGTCAGTACTCGATGTGTTCTAACTGGACAAGATGTAGTGAATTTGGGCCGGCCTTCATCGACGGCCCATTTTTTATATTTTCTGGGATTTGTAGCGGTGGAATAGGCGGGTAAAGGTTAAGCTTTCGCCTTGGCCTTCAGTTTGACGTGACCTTCGGCGAGTTCCACGGAGAACTCGACGCCTTCGCAGCCATATTGTTTACGAATCTGATCGGTTTTTTTCTGCACGAAAGCGGAGAATGAATCGAGGTTTCCGGAAATACTTTCTCCCGCCTTTTTCTTTGCGGCAACCAACGTGTTGTAAAGGCGTTCGACTTGCTCGCGCTCCGTTTGGTCCACATTGTGAAGAGTAAAAGGCTGAGGCGATGCCGCCGCGGCAGCAGCATGACTTAATCCGTAGACCGGATTGTGTTGCGGCCTGTGCCCTTCATCCGGACGCACACCCTGTACGGAAAGCAGTGCGTCCTGCGGGCGGCGATAACCTTCCTCCCGGATGCGGGATTTCTTGCGCCACAAGTCGCTGTAGACTGCGTAACGCTGCGCCATTTCGTTGTAGCGATACCGCTGGGAAAAATTCATGCGGCCGCCATCGGAGAACTTGCGCAGCAGCGAAAGCACCTTCCACTCGACATCCGTAGGCGGACGCTTGGTCGGATTGCTGAAATAAACTTCGTACTCGATCTTCAGCCGGCGCAGCTGAGTTTCGAGTAAGTTTAATTCTTCATCGGTGGTCACGAAGGGTCTCCAAGTCAACAGTGTAGTTAGAAGGTACAAGGCAGGCGAGGTACCCGGCGGTCACCGGAGGGTATAGTACGAAAGTTACTAAGCAGGCTGGCTAAGAATGAGATTGTCGGCGCTTACTTCGAATTCGAGGCCATTTTCTTTACCATGGCGAGAACCAGCTTACGGTCGCTTTCGTTCAGGTTGGTGGCATAGCGGCGCACCTGGCTGAGAAAACGGACTTCGTCATCGGAGAGTTGCGGCAAACCTTTTGAGCCATTGACGTGGCCGGACTCCGAAAAAAATTGCGAGAGTGCGATCTCCATGGCTCCAGCAATTTTTGAAAGCGTGTCGAGTGAAGGAATGGTGTGACCGTTTTCTACGCGCGAAAGGTAGCACCGCAACAGGCCGGTGCGCTTCTCAATGTCTCCCTGGGACATGCCTTTTTGCAGCCGGTAGTTTCTGATGGTCTCGCCGATGTTAATGGTAGGAAGCATTTCAGGATGCGACATAGTAACCAGATCGGCATCTTCTGGCAAGGGGAAATTCGTGCCATTGCAAAAGCCTTCTGTTTCAAGGCTTGCAACAATTCACTCCTTTAATATTTGAACAGCGTACAAGTAACGAAAGTCGAAAAATTCACCACGGTCCGGGACGAAGGGTTGAGCCGCACAATTATTTCTTCAAATTCTCTGCCAGGAACTTGACCGTGCGCTGCCACGCGTCGGCGGCATCGGCAGGTCGATAGCCCTCTTTGTTGTTCGGGTTCTCGAATGCGTGGCCGGCATCATCATAGATCTTGATTTCAACTTTCTTACCTTGTTGTTTCATAGCCGCTTCAAATTTATGGACATCCTCTGGCGTGATTCCCTGATCCTTCGCGCCAAATAATCCGAGAATTGGAGCATTGATTTTTTTGATGGAATCCGCGTCCGTCACGAGGTGGCCATAGTTGATGACGTCCGCGGCAAGCGTGGGCTCCTCGAGCGCGACATCAAGAGAATAGCCTCCGCCCATGCACCAGCCGATGGATCCAATGTGACTCTTGTTCACATTCGGCTGCGATTGAAGAAATTCGAACGCCGCGTGTAGATCGCGCTTGGCTCGATCGTCCGGAACACCGCGCATCAGTTCGTGCGCCATGTCGGGGGTGGTGGCCACTTTGCCGCGATACAAATCAATCGCGAGCGCTTCGTAGCCCTGATCGGCCAGCTTCGAAGCTTGATCTTTCACCCAATCGTTCAGGCCCCAATATTCGTGAATCACGATGAGCGCGGGAAACGGTCCCTTGCCAGCGGGTGTGTAGAGAATTGCCTGCACGGTGTCATCGCCGCTTTTGTAGGAGACGGACTTACTATCGGCGGCGAAGGAGCTAGAAACGATGAGAGCGATGGCGATCAGAAAGAAAGACTTTTTCATGTCTTCAGACCCCTTGTGTGCATTCAGAGATTCAATTCCATGTACATGGCGCCGGTGACCGGATTTGCGCAGTAAGGAGCAATTTCCTTGAAACCCAGCTTACGATACATGGCAACCGCATCTTTCATCACGGGCTCAACGGTGTCAAGGCGCATGCGTTGATAGCCGATCTGACGGGCTTCTGCGATGATGCGGTCGGCCAGAGCACGGCCAAGGCGTTTCCCGCGAAAATTCGGGCGTACATAAAGGCGCTTCATTTCACAGATACCTACACTCAATTTATGCAGAGCCACACAACCGGCCAGTTCGCCGTGATCCTCTGCCAGCAAGAGACGGCCATCGGGCGGCGCGTATTCCCCGGGAAGGCCAGCCAGTTCTTCATCAAAATTCTGAAAGCATAGGCTGAAGCCAAGCGATTGCGCGTATTCGAGGAATAGTTCGCGAGCTCGGGCGATTTGAGCAGGAGACTCGGCTTGAAATACCAAAAGGCTTTTTACCGCCGAGGACGCAGAAAACGCCGAGGAAATTACAGGCTGGAGCGGCTTGGTTGAATCAGTCTTCATTTTCCTCCGCACTCTTGGCGGTAAAGCCTGACTATCCCATCAACATTCCGCCGTTCACATTCAACACGTGGCCGGTGATGTAGGATGCTTCCTCCGACGCGAGAAAAGCTACCGCACTGGCTACATCCGAGGGCGAACCGACTCGTCCCAGCGGGATTTGTTTGGCGGCACTCTGTTTGAATTCGTCGCCAAGCACTTCCGTCATGGCGGTTTCGATGAAGCCGGGGGCGACCGCGTTGCAAGTAATGTTGCGGGATCCGAGTTCGCGTGCGACAGCCATCGTGAGACCGATAAGGCCCGCCTTCGAGGCTGCGTAGTTGGCCTGCCCCGCCTGCCCCATTTGCCCGAAGACGCTACTGATATTGATGATGCGTCCCCAGCGCTGCTTGAGCATGGAAGTGGTGACCTGCTGAATGCAGAGATAAGCCGATGTAAGGTTGGTGTCGAGCACGGCGTTCCAGTCGGCGCGTTTCATACGCATCACAAGCTGGTCACGAGTGATGCCTGCGTTGTTAACGAGAATATCGATCTTGCCGAAGTGCGTTACCGCACCTTTGATGGAAGCCTTTACTTGCTCTTCATCGGTCACATCCAGCACGCACGGCAAGGCGGTCCCGCCGGCCGAGGTGATTTCGTCAACCAACTCGTTCAATTTTTCTTGATTCCGGGCTGCGATCGCTACGTTTGCGCCCGCCGCGGCGAGTTTCATTGCGCAAGCTCGTCCAATACCTTGCGAGGCACCGGTGACGAAAGCCACCCGTCCTGAAAGCGACATTCATTTCTCCTTGGCGAATTCCCTGTCACAACTAAAATCGTTCCTCTCAGAACCGGAAATTATACCCGTGGCAGAGTCTATCCAGTGTGCGCTAGGGGCCAGATGAGCACTTCTAACTTTCGCGCGAAAAGCAGATGCGGCTTGGTTCGAGGCAGGAAGATTCCGGCGGCTTCAGCCACGGTGTTGGTTTGAAAGTCGGCGGTGGCTTCCTGCAAAGGCCACGGAGCGTGATGAATGTCCCCGCGATAGATATCGCCACGATGAACGGTGTAGAGGCAGTAGCGCTCGCTCAACCAGCGATCGAGTGAGCCCTTGGCCGCAACTATGACGTCGCTGGTTGGACGATAGTGTCCGCGGAACTCGGCGTTGGTGTGATAACGGTGCGATGAATATTGGATTTCGCCGTCCTTCTCCCGCGAAGCCATCCTGGCGCGGAAGTACGGCAAATGGTAGAACGCGCGCGCGGCCAGCACTGCCGGCAGGTTGCCCGCATCGAGGCTGAAGAAGTAGACGCCAGGCTTACCACCGTGGGTCACGTACGTGCGTACGTTCAACTCTGGAAAACGCGAGAGCCCGGGCAGCGACGGCAATCCGCGAATTCGGATTCCGCTCATGTGAAAAGGCACGACCCCAATCCAGCCTCGGCCGTCGAAGAGATCAAGTTCCAGTTTAGCTGGGACAAGCGGCCGGAGTGCAGATTCCGGCACTGGCCAGTGCGCGAATAGCAGATCATGCCAGGTTTGCGTCATAACCCACGGAACGGAAGGCAGCGGCCAAGGCCGATGGTTCAAGTGCTGCAGTGAAGAGTGCACCGCTTAGTGTAGGCCAAAGCTTCAGCACAGAAGCGACACAGTTTGACGAGCACGATATCCACAGAGCCCCTCTGCAAACGGATTGCGCATTGCGTCCTCGCCGATTACCATTCGTACACTCTTATGACTTCGACTGTCCGCGACGAAGTGAGCGCCATGCTTGAGCCGTCAAACCAAAAGCCTTCCAGTTCCGGATCGCACACCAGCGGTTCAGGTCATCGTTCACCGCAGAAGGCCTCGTTTTCTGACTCTGACGTGTCGCCCGCTCCTGAAATGCTGCAGCCCGAGGCGGCTCTGCCTTCAACCGAAGTGTTCGCCGTGTACGGCGTCGAACCTGAGATTCAGGCATACGCGATGGCAAAGTATTCGCGATCGGCGTTGTCGATGAAGGAGTCCTTGCGCGAGATCAGTTCGCAGAAGGCGGAGAAGTTTCTCAACACGTTTTATTTTCAGTATGGGCACCGTTCGATTGCAGACCTGGCCCACATTGCACTCGCGGTCGAACGGCTGTCGATCCTCGCGGCCATCGAACTTGCCGATGAACAGCGATGGGATGGCCAAGAGCGCTCGACGCGCTATCAGGATTTCAAGAAGAGTGGCTACTACGTTCCGGATTTTGGTTCTGACGTTGAGTCTCGAAAACTTTATTGCGAAACTCTCGATTTCCTGTTTGCCGAGTATGAGGCGCTCTCGGCGCACATGACGCAGCACCTGATCAGCATCACGCCAAAGCCTGGGGATATGAAGCAAGAGGCCTACGAGAGGACGCTCAAGGCCCGGGCATTCGATATCACTCGCTACCTTCTACCGCTGGCGACCAATACTTCGCTTGGGGAGATTGTGAATGCGCGCACGCTAGAAACTCAAGTGGCGCATCTGCTCTCGCATACCCATAAAGAGGTTCGCGTGCTAGGGGAATCGCTGAAGAAGGCGGCAACTTCAGCGGCTTATAACGTGAATGCTGAATCATTGCGAAACTTGGTGGACGAGATTCGGAAGGTGAATCCGGAGTTGGGCTCGCGGGCGGAGCAGGAATTGCTGCACGAGGTTCGCGTGGCGCCGACCCTGGTAAAGTATGCAGACCCGAATCCATACGAGATGGAGACGCGGCGCGAGCTGCGGCAAGCGGCGCGGGAGTTACTCAAGAGTGAATCGGTCGCCCCCTCTAAGGCCATCGTCGATTTGCTCGACGAGGAGCCGCTGGAAGTCGAGATCGCGACCACTTTACTGTACGAGCACTGCCACCATTCCTACCGCCAGATCCGGCAAGCGGTGCAGGTTTCGGGCGAGAGATACCGGCGAGAGATTATCGATCTCGGGCTGCGGCATCGCGGACGGTACGATGAAATGTCGCGCGGCTTTCGGGCGGGGCAGCAGTTTCGCTTCGACATCCTGATGGATACGGGCGGCTTCCGCGATATGCACCGTCACCGGCGTTGCATTCAGGTCATGCAAGGTTTTACCACGCAGCATGGTTACGAGATGCTGCTCGATGTGGAAGATGCCGGAATGCGGTTGCGATTTGAAGCGGCAATGAGGCGGGTGCAGGCGTCGGTGGAAAAGCTTGCCGCACGCTCCACGGCGGAAGCTGAAGAGAACTCGCAGTACGCCATTCCTCTGGCGTACCGCAAGCGTGCCCTGTTCAAGATGGACTTCGCCGAGGCTGTCTACATTGCGGAGTTGCGCACCACACCAGCCGGACATGTTTCCTACCGCAACGTGGCTTACGCGATGTATGAAGCGGTAGCGCGGAAGTATCCCGCGCTGGCGAAGTATTTTCGCGTACACGATGTGACGGCGCCCGTGGATTTGCTGCAGAGATAAATGGCTAGCCCAAGGGTTTGATCGGGAAGGGCACGAGTTTTACTCGTGCCGAAAACCTTCCAAAATCATCGTCGGCTTCAGCCGCTGAGGTGCGCATCGGCTCAGAGAGCAGGCCAGACGCGGACCTTGGCGGCTGAAGCCGGACTCGTTTTTCGCTACGCTATGGCACGACTTAAGTCGTCCCTTCCCCAGCAATCCCGCATTCTTTCTCCCACTTCGGAACCTTTACCCACAACTATTCACAGCATTTTTGCCAATTTCGCCTTTTATTCGCTTCGTTCTGTATGTATAATCCGGCCAGATTAATTTCAGCTAAAGTTCTGCGATCTTAAAGGAGCCAACTTCCATGGCGGATGAACGCGGCAAGCAAATTGAGCTGGCGGTTTCGCAAATTGAAAAACAGTTTGGCAAGGGTTCGATCATGCGGTTGGGTTCGAAGGAAGCAATCGTTCCCATCTCGGTGATTCCGACCGGCTCGATTTCGTTCGACGCGGCGCTGGGCGTAGGCGGATTTCCACGCGGGCGCGTAGTGGAAGTCTTCGGCCCGGAATCTTCCGGCAAAACCACGATCACTCTGCAGGTAATTGCCGAGGCGCAGAAAACCGGCGGCATGGCTGCGTTCGTCGATGCCGAACATGCGCTCGATCCCGCCTATGCCAAGCGACTGGGCGTCGACGTCGACAACCTGCTGGTGTCGCAGCCAGACTACGGCGAACAGGCGCTGGAAATCACGGAAGCTTTGGTGCGCTCGAACGCTATCGATGTGCTGGTAGTTGATTCCGTTGCGGCTCTCGTGCCCAAGGCCGAACTGGATGGCGAAATGGGCGATAGCCACATGGGTCTGCAGGCGCGGCTTATGTCACAGGCGCTGCGCAAGCTGACGGGAACAGTTTCCAAGTCGCGCACTTGCCTTATCTTTATTAATCAGATTCGCGAAAAAATCGGGGTGATGTTCGGTAATCCGGAGACCACTACGGGAGGCCGCGCGCTGAAGTTTTATTCGTCGGTGCGGGTAGACATTCGCCGTATTGCGGCGATCAAAGATGGAGACGTAGTGACTGGCTCGCGCACTCGTGTGAAAGTGGTGAAGAATAAAGTGGCCGCGCCGTTCCGCGAAGCCGAGTTCGACATCCTCTACGGCGAAGGCATTTCCCGGGAAGGCGACCTGCTCGATATCGCGGTGAACAACAACATTCTCGAGAAGTCGGGATCATGGTTCAGCTACAAGGGAGAACGCATCGGTCAGGGCCGCGAGAATGCGCGCCAGTTCCTCAAAGACAACAAAGACACGATGGCCAAGCTCGATACGGAAGTGCGCAAGGCGCTGGGATTGATTGCCACTCCAGCACAAGCGCAGCCGGCCGCAGCGACACCGCCGTCAACCGGAGCGCGTGTAACCACGATGCCGAGCGCGCCTCCAGAAGCTGCGAAGGTCCCGATCGCGGCGAAGCGCTAAGGGCCTAGTCTTAGGCTAGTCATCTCGAGTGAACCGAAGGGTCTTGGCGTTTGCTTGCCCGGAGCTGGTTTGTGCTGCGAGCGGAAACCAATATCCCTGGTGCCGCGAGGGATGATAATCCTGCGGCATAATTCGTCGTTGCCCTTCCCGGTCTCCGCCAAATAAAATCCCGTATACTCATATATTCATGACGGCTTCCTGCGAGGGCCATTGAAACAAGTCAGCGCGCTTTATCCCGGATCCTTCGATCCACCCACGAACGGACACCTCGATCTGATTGAGCGGGGCGCTAAGATTTTCGAGCAATTAGTAGTGGGGATTTTGAGAAATACGGAAAAGAGCCCGATGTTCAGCCTGGCGGAACGGCTGGAAATGCTGAAAACTCTGACCTCACATTTAAGGAATGTGCGCATCGAGGCGTTTCACGGCCTGATGGTAGAGTACGCGAAGTCGATTGACGCGACTTGCGTTTTGCGCGGCATTCGCGCGGTGAGCGATTACGAGTACGAATTGCAGATGGCTTTGATGAACCGGAAACTCGAGCCCACGCTGGAAACTGTGTTTATGATGCCCGCCGATAAATACTCTTATGTCAGCTCCAGGTTGGTGCGAGAGGTGGCGCAGATCGGGGGCCCGGTGAAGGGACTTGTACCCGAATTTGTGGAACAGAAGTTGCGCGAGAAACTCGAGCCCGCATACAGATTTCACGACGAGATGCAGGACGCTGCGGCTCGCACTCCGGCCAGAAAAGAAAGGAAGAAAAAGTCATGACAACGGCCACTACGGAGGCCCTTCGGCTCACCGACAGAATCAACCGGATTCAACCCTCAGCCACCATGGCTGTGGTGGCGGAGGCGGATAAGCTGCGCGCGCAAGGCATTGACGTGGTGGATTTCGGTGCCGGCGAACCGCATTTCGCTACGCCTCAGCACATCAAAGATGCTGCTATCGCTGCCATTGAGGCCAACTTCACGAAGTACACAGCAGTTCCGGGCACGGCTGAGTTGCGCGACGCAATCGTGCACCGTCACGCGGTCGATTTCGATTCCGATTACCGCCGCGAAGAAGTCATTGCCTCTACGGGCGGTAAGAATGCGCTGTTTAATGCGATCCAGGTGCTTGTCGATCACGGCGATGAGGTGATCTTGCCGGTGCCGTACTGGGTCTCATTCAAAGACATTGTGCGGTATGCCGGCGGAGAGTGCGTGCTGCTGGAGACGGACGAGTCGCAAGGATTCCGAGTCACCGCAGACATGGTAGCGAGCCTTATCACTCCGCGCACCAAAGTGATCATCCTGAACTCGCCTTCGAATCCGTCTGGTGCGGTGATGAGCGCGCAGGATCTGACCGCCGTGGTGCGACTGGCTCACGAGCGCGGGATCTGGGTTCTTTCCGACGAGTGTTACGTATACCTGAACTACACGGGCAAGAATTTTTCGGTGGGATCGTTGCGCGAGTTTAAGGAGCGCATTGTCGTTCTCGGGTCACTTTCAAAAACCTACGCCATGACGGGCTGGCGCCTGGGTTACGCGCTGGGTCCGGCGGCGGTGGTGAGCGCAATGTCGAAGCTGCAGAGCCAATCGACTTCGAATCCAACCTCGATTGTGCAGAAAGCGGCTGTGGCAGCGCTCAGAGGTCCGCAGGAGTGCGTTGAGCAAATGCGGCGCGAGTACATACAACTTCGTGACCACGTCGTAAAGGGACTACGCTCCATTCCGGGAATCAATTGCACAATGCCGGAAGGTGCATTTTATGCTTACCCGAACATCTCCGCATTTCTGGGACGCGGAGGCATAAAATCGGCGGCCGACGTAGCCGGAAAACTGCTCCGGGAAGCGCACGTTGCCACGGTTCCGGGAGAAGGGTTTGGAACCGGTGACCACATTCGCGTATCGTATGCAACTTCGAAGGCCGAGCTGGATCGCGGGCTTGAGCGCATGCGGAAATTCTTTGCAGCACTGTAATTGCGAAGATTATCGCTCGGCGAAGGCCGTTTGTTCGCAAACGGCCTTTTTCGTCGGATAATTATTGATGAGCAATTTATATCCATTGCGGATGACGCCTGCATTCGACCCGCGGCCTTGGGGCGGGAAGGATCTGTCTCCGATCTACCCTAATCACCAGTTTGGCGAAAAAATTGGAGAAGCTTGGCTCACCGGGGACGACTGCAAAATTTCAAATGGTCCGCTGGCAGGACAAACGCTCTCAGAAGTCAGCCGGAAATTTCAGCGCGAACTGGTGGGCGAGGCTGCCCGCGACCCCCAACGCTTCCCTTTGCTGCTGAAGTTCCTTTTTCCTCACGAAAAACTTTCGGTGCAGGTTCATCCTGACGACGCTCAGGCGCTGCGTGTTAACCAGCCTTGGGGGAAGACTGAGTGCTGGTACGTGGCGCACGCCAAGCCGGGGGCGCAAGTCGGCTTGGGTCTGAAAACGGGCGCCACTGTCGCACAGCTCGAACAAGCAATTCAGGAAAACCGGGCGGAAGAACTGCTCAACTGGCTGAATGTCTACACCGGCGACATGATTTACGTTGCGGGTGGAACGGTGCACACCCTGGGGCCGGGATCAGTGATCGTCGAAACGCAGCAACAATCTGATACTACTTATCGTCTTTATGATTACGGACGGCCGCGGGAATTGCATCTGAAGGAAGGTCTGCAGGCGGTGAAGGTACAGGCTGCTTCTGGAAAGACGATGAGGGCGGCTCCGGCGCAAATTACGGGCAGCGCGAATCGGCAGGCGGCGCTGGTAGCGGCTCCGTATTTTGTGGTGGATATGTTTGAAATGAAGGACGTACAGGAGTTGAAAACTCGGGACGACTCGGGCAGCGGTTCCGCGCAGATTTTGGTCGCGCTTGAAGGGTGTGGCGTGGTGGAAGCCCCGGGGACGGAACCTGTGACTTTAGCGAAAGGTGATGCTGTGGTGGTTCCGGCGGCGCTGGAGAAGTATACCGTTCGTCCGCAGTGGACTCTGGAATTTATACGAGCTCGCGTTCCGGGAGCGACGCTGCCCGAACCACCAACCAGAATGTAAATGAGAAAGACCGGGATCGTGGCTAAACAATCAAATTTCTTTCCAGTGATCCTCGCTGGCGGGCGTGGAACGAGATTTTGGCCGCTCAGCCGCAAGAAGCGTGCCAAGCAGTTGTTAGCGCTTGACGGCAAGCAAACGATGATTCAGCAGACGGTGGCACGACTCTTGCCGCTGGCCGCACCCAAGCAGTTCTGGATCATCACCAACGACGATCTTCGTGCCGCCATTCTGAAGCAGATCCCCAAGTTACCGAAGACACAAGCGATCGCAGAACCGGTGGGACGCAATACCGCTCCAGCGATTGGCTTAGCTGCTTTTATTCTTCTGCGCGAAAATCCGGACGCGGTGATTGGCATGTTCCCTTCCGATCATGTGATCGGAGACGAAGATAGGTATCGCGCCACGATTGAACGCGGCGTGGCAATTGCCGGAGCTGGAGAAAATATCGTCGTCCTGGGGATTCGGCCGAACCGCGCGGAGACCGGGTACGGCTACATCGAGGCGGGCAACGCATTCGATGGCGGCGCACTCCGGGTTCGCAGGTTCACAGAAAAGCCAGATGCGGCGAAGGCTGCGACTTTCGTGGCTGCAGGAAATTTTTTCTGGAATAGCGGGATGTTTCTGTGGAGCGCTCGCACGCTCACTAACGCGTTGCGCGAACACCTACCGAGGACGGCTCGCTTGCTGGAAGAGATAGCGAAAGCGTTTGGCACTGGCAGATTCGCGGCGACTTTTCGCAAGCTTTATCCGAAGTGCGAAAACATCAGCATCGACTACGCGGTCCTTGAGCCTCGTTCGGCGAAGGGCGAACAGGCGGGGAATATTTTCTGCCTACCCGCCGATTTTGGATGGAATGATCTCGGCTCCTGGACTGCTTTGCACGAACATCACACTGCCAAAAGCAAGCCGGTGGAAGGGAACGTCATTCATGCTTCCGGAACTTTTGTTTTGAATGCAACTGGCAATTACCTGCATGCCCCCAATAAGTTTATTGCAGCGGTTGGAGTGAATGACCTGGTGGTGGTCGATACGCCCGACGCGTTGTTGATCACGACGCGGCAGCACGCGCAGGACGTAGGTAAAGTGGTGAAACATCTGGACCAGAAGAAGCTCCACAAACTGACTTAAGAGAAGTGGTCAGTGCTCGGCGGCCAGTAAAGCCATTTTCTGACCACTAGCCACTAATCACCGGACACTGAACTTTCATGCCTCAAGAAATTAAATTCGGAACAGATGGTTGGCGCGGCATTATTGCCGACGACTTCACCTTTGAAAATGTGCGTCGGGTCGCGGCAGCGCTCGCTTCCTACGTCCTGCAATATGAAGATGCCCGGCGAGGTGTTTTCATTGGCTACGACACGCGTTTCGCTTCACAGCAGGCGGCGCAAGTTGCGGCCGAAACGATCGCCAGTGCTGGCATTCCCGTTAAGATTGCGGACGATTACACGCCCACACCAGCCGTCTCCTACGCGGTGAAACAGCAGAACGCGGCGGGAGGAGTGATGGTGACCTCGAGCCACAATCCCTGGAACTGGAATGGCGTGAAGTTCAAAGGAAAGTTTGGCGGGTCGGCGACTCCAGCAATTATGCAGCGGGTTGAAGTTGAGTTGCGCGCGGGCACAATGCCGCACGGCGAGAAGGCGAGCATCGAACAAGTGGACTTGAAGTCGCCGTATATAGCCGCGGTCCGCCGCTTCGCCGACACTGAATTGATTACCAAGGCCAAGTTCAAATTAGCTATTGACTCGATGTATGGTTCGGGACGCGGAATTCTTGCCGGAGTCTTTCGGGATCTAGGAGTACAGCACGTCACGATTCGGCAGGAATTGAATCCGCTCTTTCCCGGCATCAATCCTGAACCGATAGAACCGCACATCGCGCTGTTGCAGGAGACGGTTGTGGCGGAAAAGTGTGATGCGGGACTGGCCACGGATGGAGACGCGGATCGAATCGGCGCTGTCGCCGAAGATGGCAGCTTTGTGGATTCCCACAAAATCTTCTGCGTGCTGTTGCGCTGGTTGCTTGTCCGCAAGAAATGGTCCGGAGACGTGGTCCGCGCGTTCAACACCACTCGCATGCTCGATCGCATCGCCGCCAAGCATGGTCGCAAACTTCACGAGACACGGATCGGCTTCAAATACACTGCTGATCTGATGATGGAATACGACATTCTCATTGGCGGCGAAGAATCTGGCGGCATCGGATATTCCAGATTTCTGCCGGAGCGTGATGGAATTTTGAACTGCCTGTTACTGGCAAACGCCATGGCCGAAGAGGACAAACCACTCGGCCAACTGGTTGCAGATCTTCAGCGCGAGTTCGGGCCTCACTATTACGGGCGACGCGATCTGCATATTCCTGAAGAAATCAAGCAGGGAGCGATTCAACGGGCTCGGGCCGACAAAACGCAAACCTTGGGTCGGTATCGCGTGGTGAAGAAGGAAAATCTGGACGGCATCAAGTTTTTCCTGGATGCTCCCACTAACGGAGATGGAGCGGAAGCCTGGATTCTATTCCGCGCTTCAGGCACCGAACCGCTACTTCGCGCCTATGCCGAAGCTGCATCGCCGGAATTGGTTACTGAGATCCTGACGTCTGCTGAGAGCTTTGTCAGGAACGGTTAAGAGTATTCATTCTGCCTCGCCTGCACATCCGGAGGCGATAATGCGATACTTCTATCAAGCATGAGTTTCGCCAAAAGCATCTCGTCGACCGCTGGAGACTCGCCAGAGGCGCGCCGTTACAACCGAATTCATCGGTGGCTGGGCATTGCCGATTTCATCGTCGGGGCGGCGTTCCTGGTTGTTCTGCTGATTACGGGATGGTCGGGATGGTTACGTGATCTTGCTTTACGCCGCGGCTTCCAGAACTACACGCTCGCTGTCTTCCTCTACTTGTTTTTCCTTTTGCTGATCAGCAAGGCCCTGGGATTCGGCTTCGACTTCTATGGATTCCGTCTGGAGCGTAGATTTCAACTTTCGACACAGAAGTTTCGAGCGTGGGTATGGGACGAAACCAAGGGCTTTCTTGTGGGCCTCGTCATGGCCGCGATTGTGGTGGAGTTGCTGTATTTCATGATTCGGCAATCTCCCCAGCATTGGTGGCTGATTACGTGGGCTCTGTTCATCGGTTTATTTATCATGCTGGCGCAATTGGCGCCGGTGGTGCTGTTGCCGATCTTCTATAAGTTCGAACCGCTTGACAATGAGGACCTCCGGCGCAGACTGGTTCAACTCGGAGAGCGAGCTGGAACAAGAGTCCGCGGAGTTTATCGCTGGAAGCTTTCAGAAAAAAGCAAGAAAGCGAATGCCGCGCTGACTGGACTCGGCAGTACCCGGCGAATCATTCTGGCCGACACGCTCCTGGACAACTACGCTCCTGAAGAAATTGAGGCCGTGCTGGCTCACGAACTCGGCCACCACGTCCACAAGCACATTCTGAAGAGTATTTTGGTACAGGCCGGCATTACCCTCCTGGGCTTCTGGGTGGCAAACTTCGTACTCCATTACGCTGTCGACCATCACATGTTCGAGGAGCTCTCCGATTTCGCTAACCTGCCTCTATTGGCGATCACTGCAACAGTACTTTCACTGCTTCTCATGCCGGCCTTGAATGCCTATTCGCGTTACAACGAACGGCAGGCCGATCGCTACGCGTTTGAGTCAATCGCCAACGTTGAGCCTTTTATTTCGTCCATGAATAAACTGGCGCAGCAGAATCTGGCGGAGCGAACCCCCTCGCGATGGATCGAATTGTTGTTCCATTCCCATCCTGCGATCTCCAGGCGTGTAGCCGCTGCCGAAGAATGGGGTCGGGCGCAGGATGTTGGAGTGCACGTATAGCTGGCAAGGGCCGGAATCTATCGGCGTCCGCCGAGAATTACAGTGACACGTTGTAAGTCCTCTTCAGTATCCACACCAATTGAGTCGTGAGGGGTCTCGCCCACCCAGATGGAAATTCCGTTTTCCAGAAAACGTAATTGCTCCAGCCGTTCGCTTCTTTCCAGGCTTGACTCACGCTGCTTCACGAAAAAATCAAGAGCTGATTTCCGGTAGGCGTAAAGGCCGAGATGTTTGAAATAACGCGGCGCAGTTGCATCGCGATCAAAGGGGATCGCGGCGCGGGAAAAATAAAGGGCGCGGCCAGTTATATTTGTCACAACTTTGACCGCATTCGGATTTTGAATTTCCCCCGGCGGGCAAGCCGTCTTAAGGGTTCCCACGCGGATTGCAGGATCTTTCATCAAATCCAACAGAGCTGCTATTTGTTCTACGCGGACAAGCGGCTCGTCGCCTTGCACGTTGAGATAAACGTCCGCCGCCACGTGATTGGAAACTTCGTGAACGCGCTCGGTTCCGCTGCGATGGGTGGGTGCAGTCATGCGCGCATTCCATCCCCGGCTGGTGCAGGCGGTCAGGATTTCTTCGGAATCTGTGGCAACGATCACCTCCGACAACAGTGGCGAAGAGACAACAGCCTCATAGACCCACCCAACGAGTGGCTTACCGGCGATCTCTCGCAGCATTTTGTGCGGTAGCCGCGTGGAAGCGAGGCGAGCTGGAATGATAGCGACTGTCTTCATGCCAGAGACAGTTTCCGGTTTCGCGCTGCATCTTGGCAAGTATTCAATTCGCGGATGTCCGGGTTGCTGCGCCGGTTTGACACTTTTTTGCGGCCGCTCTTAGAATGAAGGATTGGATATGATGTCCCGGTTCCGGTTCGTCGAATCCAAAGCAGCGAGATATCGCAAAGGTGCGACTAGTCGTTTCGTTGCGTTTCCCTCTCATGGCGGCGTAGCTCAGGTGGCTAGAGCGACGGTCTCATAATCCGTAGGTCCGTGGTTCGAGTCCACGCGCCGCCACCACAACACTGCGCCAGTCGCTGGAGATCCTACTCAACCAGCCTCCACAATCCAAACGGCAGGTACGGGAATCTAATGGCCATGCGCGTACCAAGCCGCTTTGTCGCTTTCATTGTGATTCTGCAGTCGGTTCTGTTTCTTACCCATTTCGCTCTTTATGAAACATGGACCTTCTCCCCGTCCACGGGTCCCAGAGCCCGGCCTCTCTGGCTGGAAATCGCCCTCTTCTCCCTGTCATTGAGCTTTGTTGTGGCCTCGTTGCTCGCCTTTCGTTATACGAATCCGGCACTCCGTACCTTTTATCGAGTGGCTGCAGTTTGGTTGGGACTGCTGACGTTCATTTTTCTTGCGGCCGTGCTTGCTTGGATTATTTTGGGAGTGGCTCTCCTGACGGGGACTAGCGTCAACTTTCATCGCATTGTGGAATGGTTGTTTGGTGCGGCAGTTGCCGCGGGCTTTTATGGCGTGTTCAATGCCAGCTTGACCCGTGTTACTCGGGCGACAGTGCGGCTCGCAAACTTACCGGATGCCTGGCGCGGACGTAAAGCAGCTTTGATCAGCGATGTGCATCTCGGACATGTGCGAAACGGTAACTTCCTGCGGCGCATGGTTGCGAAAATTTTGAAAGAAGAGCCAGATGTCGTTTTTATCGCCGGTGATTTGTACGATGGGACAGCGATCGATACGGCAAGTGCCGCTGAGCCTTTGAGAAAGCTAACGGCACCGCAAGGCGTCTACTTTATCGCCGGAAATCATGAGCAATTCGGAAATGACGACAAATATCTTGACGCCATTGCGGCGACTGGAGTTCGCGTACTGACGAATGAAAAGGTGGACGCAGAAGGGTTACAGATTATCGGCGTGCCCTACCGAAATGCGGTACGCGGGACCCAGCTCGCGTCTGTGCTGCAGGCAATGAAATTGGATCGGAATCGGGCGAGCATCCTGTTGGTACATGCTCCGGATCATCCAGAAGTGGCAGACGCCGCTGGAGTGTCACTGCAATTGTCCGGACATACGCACCTGGGGCAATTCATCCCTTGGAGTTGGATGGCGCGCCGAATCTACCGCCAGTTCGTGTACGGACTAAGCCGGATCGGGAAGATGCAAGTGTTCACTTCCAGCGGTGCGGGAACGTGGGGGCCTCCGCTCCGGCTCGGATCGAATCCTGAGATTGTGGTACTTCAATTTGAGTAGTGCATCTTCCGTACGGCTGTCCCATTCTCGGCACAAAAGTTCAGTATGGCGTTACGGAAGTTTCCCCTCAATTGCGTTAAATCCCCTTGCCGCAAGCCGTCACGATTATGCTTAGGAGTGGCGATGCCGGCTGATGGCAGTGGCAGCGTAGTCACCTGTTAAGCACTCCTACATGTCCGCTAGCACAAACTCGTGGAGAATACTGCCCTTAGGGGCGCAGGGGTTCGTGGTCTTAGTCATTGCTGCCGGCACCGGTTGCCTGCTCCAAGCGGCCATCCACCAGAACAGCAAAAACATTGCAGAATTCATTTGCTATCTAGGCGTTGCGGTCCTGGCTTCTCGGTTACGCGTAACGTTGCCCGGCATCACCGGAACGCTTTCGGTGAACTTCCTTTTCATACTGGTCGGAATTACGGAGCTCGGCTACTCCGAGGCGCTCACTCTGGGCGCGGTCGCAATGATAGCCCAAAGCTTCTACCCGGGCCGGCCTACCGCGATCCAGTTGACGTTCAATGTTTGCGCGGGCGCGCTCTCTACCGCCGTAGCTTATTTTACTTATCACAACGTCTTCTTCGGCCAACTCATTGCTAGCCCGCCTCTGCTTCTTTGTCTGGCATCTTCGGTATATTTCATCGTAAACGCCGGATGCGTAGCCGCTGTGATTTCGTTCGGCGAAGGCAAACCGCTGCGCAAGATTCTGGTGGATTGTTACTTCTGGTCGTTCCCGTACTACCTTGTTGGCGCGGGAATCGCCGGCGCAATCTCCTGGGTCAATCACACATTCAACTGGGAGAGTTCCCTTCTATTCGTGCCAGCCATGTATCTAATCTACCGTTCTTACCGGCTCTATCTCGGCAAGTTGGAAGATGAGAAACGGCACGTGGAGGAGATGGCGAACCTGCATCTGCGAACCATCGAGGCTCTGGCATTGGCCATTGAGGCCAAAGACCAGACCACGCATGCACACCTGCAGCGTGTGCGAGTCTACGCGATCGAAGTGGCGAAAGAACTGGGCATCAAAGGAACGGAATTGGAAGCGCTACACGCGGCCGCGCTGCTACACGACATCGGCAAATTGGCAGTGCCGGAGCACATCATTTCCAAGCCCGGAAGGTTGACCCCGGAAGAGTTCGAGAAGATGAAAATACACACCATTGTGGGTGCGGAAATTCTCGAGCGGGTGCGCTTTCCCTACCCGGTTGTTCCAATCGTTCGTGCTCATCACGAAAAATGGGATGGATCTGGCTATCCATTCGGTTTAAAGGGAAATCAGATTCCAGTCGGTGCGAGGATTCTTTCTGCGGTTGACTTCCTGGACGCGTTGGCCTCAGATCGGCAATACCGGCGCGCCATGCCATTAGATGACGTGATGGAACGACTCGTGGCTGAGTCGGGGAAGTCGTTTGACCCGCAAGTGGTGGAGATTCTTAAGAAACGCTATCGAACGCTGGAAACTTTGGCGCAGGTGAAAGCGCCATCGGATGGGGCATTTTCTTCCGAAATCAAAATCACGCGCGGGCCAGCGCCTGCCGCAGGGTTCCAGCGAGCCGACGTTGTAGACTCCCCCGGACGGGATGCCACATTTTTGTCGTCCATTGCCGCCGCACGCCAGGAGGCGCAGAGTTTGTTTGAGCTCAGCCAGGACCTAGGCGCTTCTTTGAGCCTGGGTGAAACGCTTTCTGTGTTTTCCGTGAAGCTCAAACCGATGGTGCCCTACGACGCCATCGCAATTTACATTCGACGGGGGGATGAACTGATTCCCGAGTATGTGAACGGAGACAACTACCGCTTATTTGCGTCTTTACGGATCCCGGTGGGAGCCGGGCTCTCCGGATGGGTGGCTCAGAATAAGAAGCCGATCGTTAACGGAAATCCGTCGGTGGAACCAGGATATTTGAACGATCCCGAAAAATTCAGCACGCTGCGCTCCGCCTTGGCGTTGCCGCTGGAGGGGGTCACCGGCGTGATCGGCGTACTGGCCCTCTACCGTGCCGAGCGAGATGCATTCACCTCGGATCATTTACGTATTTTGCTTGCGGTCAGCGGCAAGATGGCCTTGTCGATTGAGAACGCTCTTAAATACCAGCAGGCGGAAAGCTCCGCTACCACCGATTATTTGACCGGGCTGCCCAACGCCCGCTCGCTGTTCTTGCAACTCGATCGCGAACTGGCACGCTGCAAGCGCGACAACGTATCGCTCACCGTAATGGTGTGCGACATGAACGGATTTAAGAAAATCAATGACCGCTTTGGACATCTAGAAGGAAATCGCGTTCTACGCCTTTTTGCTCAAGCTCTAAAGGACAGCTGCCGCGAATATGACTACGTGGCGCGGATGGGCGGAGACGAATTCGTGGTGATTGCGCCCGGATTGCCCGCGGAAGCGGCTGCCAAGAAGATCGAACAGATTCGTCCGCTCGCAAGGCAGGCCGGCTTCGACGTGTGTGGGGAGGACATGCTCTCTCTGAGTGTCGGACTAGCCGTCTCTCCGGACGACGGCAACGATGCCGAACAATTGCTCACTGAAGCGGATCGGCGCATGTATCTGGAAAAACAGAAGCAACCGACTCAGAACGATCAGCGGCTGCATACGCGGATGAAATGCAGACTCACTATCGAGTTGCAGCCTCACACCGGCGGTTCGATATTCGGGAATCTGATCGACATCAGCCTGGGAGGCTGCTATGTGGAGACTAGCGCTATTCTCTCTCCCGGCACGGACTTGAAGATAGTCTTCTCAATGGATGACGCGGAATTGACGGCTGAAGGCACCGTAGCTCGATTTCATCCAGGTTCGGGAGTCGCGGTGCAATTCAAAGAAATGAGCCGCGAGTCCCGGGAGAAAATGTACCGGATTCTGGAATTTGTCCAGAGCACCACCACGGTTTATAACGAGCGCTATTTGCAGAACCTCTTCAAGCGCTGATCGAGTCGATGTCCCGTCCTGGAGCGCTTGAAGGGCGCTCTCGGCCCCCGTACACTTATTAAATGCACGTCCACGGCACGGGCGGTCCCAAGCGCGTACTTACGATCTCGCTGGGTGTGACCCTTGCCTATATTGTGCTGCTGGTCGTGGCGGGCATCCGCTCTCATTCGCTGGCTCTTCTCTCTGAGGCCGGCCATAATCTTTCAGATTTTTTGGCGTTGCTGCTGTCGCTGGTCGCCGTTTTTTTGCAGTCGAGGCCTGCGAGTTCAACCAAAACGTACGGGTACCATCGAGCCGGAGTTCTGGTTGCTCTGGTAAACGCCGTCTCTCTGGTTGGCGTCGCTTTTTTCATTTTTTACGAAGCTTTTCGCCGGTTGCAGCAGCCTGAGCACGTACAGGCAGCGGTGATGATGTGGGTTGCCGGGGCTGGGGTGGTAATGAACGGCGTGATTGCGCTGCTGCTCTACCGTTCGGCCGGACACTCTGGTGGCGACGTCAATATCCGCAGCGCCCTGCTGCATGAAGTCGGCGATACGCTTTCGACGGCCGCGGTCATTGCAGGTGGCTGGGTAATTCTGTCAACCGGGGAGTATTGGATCGACTCCGCGTTATCGTTTGGAATAGGCGCGCTGATTTTGTGGTCGGGATTCGGAATCGTGAGGGAGACCCTGAACATTTTGCTCGAGGGCACGCCGCGCGGAGTGAAACTGGAACTGGTGGAGACCGCCATCCGCTCAATCGAGGGCGTCAACGACGTTCATGATCTTCACTGCTGGAGTATTGGATCGGAAACTCGCGCGCTTTCGTGTCATATCGCGATCGCCGATATTCCGCCCTCGGTGAGTGAGCGCATTCTGCGCGACGTCAAAGAGCATTTACACCATCATTTCCGGATCGACCACACCACGATTCAGTTCGAACACGTCGAGTGCGAAGTGGCGCATGGCTGCGTCATCCCCGTGGGGGAGAGCGAACAACATCACCATCATCACAGCCACTAGCCCTAATAAATCGTTACCAAGCACGTGTTCGGTTACGCCGTCTGCAGTCCGCCGTTCTGCTTCTCAAAGATTTGGCGGACGCGATCCATCGTATCCGCTTCCTGCGGTGATTTGTCGGAACGAAGGCGCACGATGCGCGGGAACCGAAGTGCGTAGCCGCTTTCATGGCGGTCAGACTCCATCATATTGTTGAACGCGACCTCCAGCACGACTTTCGGTTCCACCGTGCGCCGGAACCCCTCATCTTCCAAGGTGTGCTCAAGAAACCACCTCGTCATTTCCGCGATTTCGACATCGGTCAGACCGGAATAGGCCTTGCCGATATTCACCAGCCGATCTCCATCCCAAACCGCAAAAGTGTAATCGCTGAGCACGCTCACGCGTCGACCGTGGCCGAACTCTACAGCGGTGACGACGACATCGAGAGTGGCCAGTTCGCGCTTCATCTTCAGCCATGACTTGCCTCGTTTTCCGGGAAGGTAGGCAGACGCAAGATCTTTGATCATGAGCCCTTCGTTGCCTCTCGCCTGCGCCGCCGTGAAGAGTTGATCGAGTTCCTCCGGCGATGCGGCCCGGAATACAGGCGCACGGATTATGCTGGGCGGGGCAATGATTTCCTCACTTTCGAAGGTCAACTTCGACTGGGCGCCGATATCCGTCCGCGATTTTGTGGCGACACCATGATCAGTTTTTCTCCCGCTCAGCAGAGTATCCAGGAATGAGGCGCGCTCGTGCAGTGGGCGATCAATGAGCAATTCTCCCCCGGCGTAGAGGACGTCGAAAGCCAGATAGGCGACGGGGATTTCCCGCAACATTTTCTGACTCACCTTTTTTCGCCCGAGCCGCTGCTGCAGCACAGAGAAAGGACGCGCCCGGCCGAGTTCCGTGGCTTTTTCTTCCGCGATTTCGGAAGAAGTCTCGTCCACAACTTCCTGAGCTTTCGCCAAATCGCGCGGATATTCCCAAGCCACGATTTCGCCGTCAAGGATCGCATCTTGCTGGAAGCCGGAAAGGGCGTCTGGCAATTCAGGAAATGATTCCGTGATCTCGTCGCGCGTGCGCGAGAAAAACCTCACCTCTCCCTGCGAAACGTGCGCCTGCGCGCGGATTCCGTCGTACTTATCTTCCACAGCAGCCTCGGCAAAATGGTTCAACCCTTCCTCAGCTGAGTCGATAGGGCTGGCTAGCATGAATCCCAAGGGATGGAACATTCGCATTTTCGCGTCGGCCAACTTACCTACGGCGGCAAGCCGAAGTGTTTCTCCAATATCGCCTAACAGCATGTTCGCCCGCTGCACTGCGACCAGCGTTCCACCGTAGGCTTTGGCCAGCGCTTCCTCAACCAGGCTCTCTTTCAGCCCAATCCGCATATCACCGGTCATAATTTTAACGATGTACTTCGCCTCCAGCGGGGTAGCTCGCCGTAACAGGTCGCGAACCAAAGCTGTTTTGGCCGCTGGCCCGCGCGCCGCAGAGATTTCCCGAAAGGTCTGAGCCACTTCGAGGAGCTTCAGCCCCTGTCCAGCCTGCTCGGGCAGGATGTCGCCGGCGACCGAGCCTAGGTCGCCATGTTTGCGGTACGCAGCCGTCACGGTCGATTCATTGCTTCCTGAAACATCCGCCACTACCCGCCACAACAGGGAGCCTCCTACCTGAAGGGTAGTGTCTTCCCACGCTGGAAACGGTTTTCCAGAGAGGAAGATTGCCGCAACGGCTGCGTTCTCAATGGAGAGAGTTTTCAAATAATCAGCGACGATCGCAGTTTTTTGCAGCTTTTTCGTCGTAGCGGCGATTTTCTCCGAGGTTTCGGCCAGCTTTCGCATTTCCATAAGATGCATCCACGGATTCCAAAGTAATATGAGTTCCAGCCGCCGTTTAGGCCTAAGCAGCTGTTTTGGTGGGATTTAATCCTTCCTGATAGCTATAGAACGGAATTCGCCATGGTAATCTAGTGGTTGGTGCGTTTCAGGGCCAGGAGCATCTAACAATCGTGCGTTCCCTACGAAATCTCGTGCGTTTTCTGGTCGCTGTGCAACTTCTGCCGGCACTGGAGAGTGGTGAAGAAACGCTGGTTGGCGGTCAAGCTGTGCTGGAAGGCGTGATGATGCGCTCTCCGCACGCGTGGGCTATTGCCTGCCGCAAACCGTCCGGCGAAGTAGTCACACTCAGTCAACCGCTCGACCGCCCCTCCGAGAAACACAAGTGGATGGGTTGGCCGATCGTGCGCGGCGTGATGACACTCGGATACGCAATGTCGCTGGGATATCGCGCGTTGCGCTTTTCCGCAAACGTGGCAATCGAAGATGTGATGCACAATGGCGACACGGCTGAAGACCCGCAGCTCGTAGCTGCAACTCGTCCGGCTATGCCAACTTCCGAGACAAGAGAAAAAGCGGCAGCGATTAGCGGGTGGCTGGCGACTGGCAATGTAATCCTCTCACTGGCATTCTTCATTTTCATGTACAAATATTTGCCGCTATTGGCGGCTACTGAATTGAAGAAATTCAATCCAGCGTTCGGTGGTCAGATTGTTTTCAATCTGATCGACGGCGCAGTACGGCTGATTCTGTTTCTCCTCTTTATCTGGGGAGTTTCCCTGTTCCCAGACATTCGGCGGGTCTATGAGTATCATGGCGCCGAGCATAAAACCGTGTTTGCCTTCGAAAACGGCGATCCCCTGGAAACTACTGCTGTGCAGAAGTATTCCACTTTTCATCCGCGATGCGGTACCAGCTTCCTGATGACGGTCATGCTGATCTCGATCGGCTTTTACATGCTGGTGCCGTATACCACGTTCTGGGCGCGCTTCGCCTCGCGCATCGTACTATTGCCCGTAATTGCCGGAGTATCTTACGAAATTATTCGCTTTGCCGCCAAGCATCGCGGTTCGCTTTTTTCCTTGATGACGGCGCCAGGCTTGTGGCTGCAGCGGATTACGACCCAGCCTCCGTCAGACGAGCAGGCCAAGTGCGCGATCGTTGCGCTCGAGCAGGCGATGCTTCTGGAAAAAGAACAGGGCGGGCAACTAGTAATCGCCTAGCGGTCCCACCGCGAATATTTCCCTGCACCCCATCCTCATCTACAATGCCCAGAGACTGAGTTACTCAACTCTGTGCTCGACGAAAAACAGCAGTCACACGGTTTACATCTGCGAAAGCACCTATGTTTGAACGTCTTGACCAAATTGAAGCTCGTTACGAGGAGCTGACTCAAGCTCTCGCCTCGCCGGACATCGTCAATGATTCGGCGAGATACCAGAAGACTGCGAAAGCGCACAGCGAGATCGCGCCCACGGTGGAGAAGTACCGCGAGTACAAAGACCTCACCCGCGGCATAGCCGAGAGCAAGGCGATGCTGGTGGAAGAAAAAGATCCAGAAATGCGGGCGTACGCACAGGAAGAACTGAATCGCCTTGAGCCTCGGGTAGCCTCCCTCGAAGAAGAATTGAAGGTTCTGCTCCTGCCCAAGGATCCAAACGACGAAAAAAATATCATTCTAGAAATTCGCGCTGGGACCGGAGGCGATGAGGCGACACTTTTTGCAGCAGAAATCTTCCGAATGTATACGCGGTTCGCGGAGACGCAGCGGTGGAAGGTCGAGATCCTGTCTTCGTCAGAATCTTCGGCGGGTGGACTGAAAGAAGTGATTGCCATTATCGAGGGCAATCGCGTTTTTTCGCAGCTCAAGTATGAAAGCGGCGTGCACCGCGTGCAAAGAGTTCCAGCCACCGAGCAGCAAGGGCGCGTGCACACCTCGGCGGTTACGGTCGCGGTGCTGCCCGAAGCTGAGGATGTGGATATCAAAATTGAAGCTAAAGACCTGCGAATCGACACTTTCTGCTCTTCCGGCCCCGGTGGGCAGTCTGTGAACACGACTTACTCCGCGGTTCGCATTACGCACATTCCCACCAACACGGTTGTGAGCTGTCAGGACGAGAAGTCACAGATAAAAAACCGGGAGAAAGGAATGCGCGTGTTGCGGTCCCGGCTCTATGAAATTGAGATGGAGAAACAGCAGCAGGCGCTGGCCAAAGAACGGCGGGCGATGGTGGGATCGGGAGATCGCAGCGAAAAGATCCGCACTTATAACTTTCCGCAGAACCGCCTGACGGATCACCGCATCGGCTTTACCATCCACCAACTTGAGGCCGTGATGGATGGCAAGCTGCAGCCGCTGATCGAAGCGCTGACGACACACTATCAGGCGGAAAAGCTCAAGCACGAAACCGCCGGCGTGGTTTGATTGTAATTCTCGAACTTTTGGGCAAACAATCCAAATAGAGGAAGTTCCTAGCAACCGGGCGAGAGCATTCTGCACCTAAGCTGCACCATGGCGAGAGGGCAAACAAAATCGGTCTTAGCATTGGCGGGTTTCGGGCTCGTCACAGCTGGCGCTGCTTGGTACGGCTCACGATATAGTCGCAAGGAAAGCCGCTCATCCTGGTATCGGAATCTAGAAAAACCAAGGTTTGCTCCGCCGAAGAACGTGTACCCAGTCGTCTGGACCTTGCTCTATGCCGCAATGGCGTGGTCGGGATGGCGAATATGGAGCGCCGCTCCTTCCCGGGAGCGCAAGCAGGCGTTACGTTTGTGGCTCTCGCAACTGACAACTAATGCCAAATGGTCGAAGTATTTCTTTGGTGAGCACAGCCCCAGGCTGGCTTTGGCTGATTCTCTTGCCTTGGAGATGATGATTTTTTCGTACATGAAGGCAGCGAGAAAGGTCGATCCCGCGGCTGCTAACGCTTTCATCCCCTATGCTGCATGGGTAGCGTTCGCAACAGTGCTCAATTCCGAAATTGTGCGCTTGAATCCCCGCCTGGCCTGACCGTCCTTCAACTCCTCCCTTTCTTCACCTCGATATGTTGAAATGGCTTCGTGCAATTGCGAGCTGCGCTGGCCTCTGCGATCTCCAAGCTGGCGGCGGAAGGTCTCCCTTCGCCGCGCATGAACGCTGAACTTTTGTTGATGTTCACTCTGGGATGTGATCGCGCGTATCTGCACGCGCACCCGGAGCGAGAGCTCACGGACGACGAATCGAATCGCTACCGCGCAGCACTGGCAGAGCGCCGGCGCGGCGTGCCCGCGCAATACATTACAGGCCATCAGGAATTCTGGGGCATGGACCTCATCGTGACCCCTGCCGTTCTCATCCCGCGCCCTGAAACGGAGCACTTGATCGAAACGGCGCTGGAGCTTGTGCAAGCAGGCGAAGTCGGCCAAAAAAATAGCCCGAACGACCCCATGCGCATAATTGATGTGGGTACAGGCTCGGGCTGCATCGCGCTGGCGCTGGCGAAGGAACTACCAGGCGCTCTGATTGATGCGACCGACATCTCTGCCGAAGCGCTGGAGATTGCGCGGGCCAATGCCGCGCGACACCAGTTGGAATCTCGTATTTGCTTCCATGAAGCAGACCTGCTGGAGGGCATAGACGGCTTCTTTGACTTGATCGTGTCGAATCCGCCATATGTTGGGGAATCGGAAGAGGATCAGGTTCAACTCGAGGTGCGAAGATTTGAACCACGGAATGCCGTCTTTGCCGGACCCGTTGGCACGGAAGTAATCGAGCGCCTGATTCCGCAGGCAAACGGTGCGCTGCGGCCGGGTGGGTGGCTGGTGATCGAGATTAGTGGCACGATCGCTCAGAGCGTTGAGAAAATGCTAGCCGAGTGGGATGAGGTGCGAATCATTAACGACCTCCAGGGGATCGCACGAGTCGCCGCAGGGCGGAAGTGGGCATAAACACCGCGCTACATCCAGAAAGATTAGCGCGGAACGGCCGCCGGCTGAATTTCTTCCACGTCCACGATATTCGTCGGATACTTTCCCGTGTAGCAAGCCGAGCAGTAGGAGGTTTTCTCGCCCTCCCCGCAGGCTTTCTTTAGACCTTCAAGAGAAAGATATGCCAGAGAATCGGCTCGAATATAGTGGCGAATCTCATCGATGGTTTTGTTTGCGGCAATCAATTGATCTTTTGACGGCGTGTCAACGCCATAGAAACACGGCGAAATGGTAGGCGGACATGAGATCCGCATGTGAACTTCTTTCGCCCCAGCGCTCCGGATCATGCGAACAATTTTGCGGCTGGTGGTGCCCCGTACGATCGAATCGTCGATCAACACCACCCGCTGACCTTCCAGAAGAGAGCGAACTGGATTCAACTTCAGCTTCACGCCGAAATCGCGAACGCTCTGGCTAGGCTCGATGAACGTGCGTCCAACATAGTGATTACGGATCAGGCCAAAACGAAATGGAATTCCGCTTTCCGCCGCGTAGCCGACCGCTGCGGTAACGCCGGAATCAGGAACCGGCACGACGAGATCGGCATCAACCGGCGCCTCCCTCGCCAACTGACGTCCCATTTCTTCCCGACTGGTCTGCACCGCTCGGCTAAAGACGATGCTATCGGGACGCGAAAAGTAGACATGCTCAAAAATGCAACTCGACTGCTGGGCGGGCGTGGAATAGAAACGGGACGTGATTCCTTCGGGCCCGACCACGATCAATTCGCCTGGCTTTACATCGCGTTCGTAGGTGGCACCAATCAGGTCGAAGGCACAGGTTTCTGAGGCGAAAACGATTGTGTCCCTTTTTTGCCCCTCAAGGGCGGGAATGCGCCCCATCGCCAGCGGCCGGAAACCGCGCGGGTCACGGGCTGCGATGATCCGGTCCGGACTCATCACCACCAGTGAGAAAGCGCCTTCCACGCGTCGCAGGGCATCCGCGATCGCTTCAGGCAGCGTGTGTTCCTTCGACAGCGCAATCAAGTGCACGATAACTTCGGTATCGCTGTTGGTCTGAAAGATCGAACCTTGACGGTCAAGTCGGGCGCGGACCTCCGCGGCATTCACCAGATTTCCATTGTGCGCTATACCAATCCATCCCTTATTCGATTGCACCAGGATAGGCTGGGCATTGAGCAGAGCGGAGTCTCCCGTGGTGGAGTAACGCGTATGCCCGATCGCAAGCGTGCCACGCATCTTCGCCAGAACATCTTCCGTGAAGATGTCAGCCACCAGGCCCATGGCCTTGTGCACGCGTGAAGTCAGTCCATCGGAAGTCACAATCCCGGCGGATTCCTGGCCGCGATGCTGCAGCGCATGGAGACCGAGATAAGCGAGTTTCTCCGCCTCGGGATGCGAGAAGATGGCAACCACTCCGCATTCGTCGTGGAATTTGTCGAAGGACATTTAGCTCCTGGCCTTTATCTCAATCTGACTGCACAAGCGGTCTTCATGGTTCGTCGAAACAAAACTGATTTGGTGAACTCAAAACTCTCAACTGGCCGACATCGCCACTGGGTCTGTCCTCAGACAAGATTCCAGTGCGTTTTCATACGTGGCGGACAACTCCGAAACTGCCGCGGATATCGCTGGGCGGCCATCGACGGAAATTTCCAGCCCTGCGAGGGTTGTCTCCCCGAGAATCTGGGCCGTAATCTTATATTTCCGGGCTAACTGTTGGATTCGCGAAACGTTGTTGGGGTCGCAGGAGACCAATATCCGGCTCGCATCCTCGCCAAAAAGCACGAACTCAACTGGAAGCCCGCCCGAAGCGAGTTCCACGCGGGCGCCGATATTCTTTGGGAAAGCCTTTTCCGCGAGCGCGACAGCTAAGCCTCCGTCAGCACAATCGTGCGCCGAATCGACAAGGCCCTGCTGAATCAACTCGATGATCGCTTTCTGCAAGGAAGCTTCCGTGCCCAAATCAAGCTCCGGCGGATAGCCCCACAGCGAGCCGAGAATCTCCTTGGCATATTCCGAGGACCCAAACTCGCTTTCTACGTCGTTGATATCTGGTTCTGCCGGTGCACGCAATAGCACGACTGCGCGACCGGGAGCAGCGAAATGCATTTTCGCGGATTTGTGCACGTCGTCGAGAAGGCCGACGACGCCAAGGACCGGCGTGGGGTAGATCCCTTCTCCCAGCGTCTCGTTGTAAAAGCTTACGTTGCCACCGGTGATGGGAATCTCCAGCTCTTCGCAAGCTTTTGTGATGCCATCGATGGTCTGCGAAAACTGCCACATAATATGAGGCTTTTCAGGATTGCCGAAATTCAGGCAATTCGTGGCTCCCACCGGCATGGCTCCGGAGCATGCAACCTTGCGGGCCGCCTCGGTCACCGCATGCATGGCGCCAAGGCGAGGATCGAGATAGCACCAGCGCCCATTGCCGTCGAGGGCCATGGAAAGACCAAGCTGCGAACCTTTGATACGAATCACGCCAGCATCGCCCGCGCCGGGAGCTTCAACCGTATTTGTCTGGACCATATGGTCGTATTGCTGCCACACCCAGCGCTTGCCGCAGATGTTGGGACTCGCAAGCAGCTGCCGCAAACTTGGGGTAAAGTCGCCAGCACTGTTTAGCTTGATGTGCGCGGGCATCTCACGCGGCACAGGCGGCTCCCAGCGGGCGATAGGTCGCTTATAGACTGGCGCTTCGTCCGTGAGGGCCTGATTCGGAATCTCGGCGACGACCTCTCCATGGTGCAGCACGCGCAGCTGATTGCCGGCTGTCACCGTGCCAACCTCGACTGCGTCGAGTCCCCATTTTTCGAAGACACGGAAAACTTCCTGCTCGCGGCCTTTTTGCGCAACCAAGAGCATTCGCTCCTGAGACTCGCTGAGCATGATTTCGTATGCTGTCATCCCAGTTTCGCGCTGCGGCACCCGATCCAGTTCGATCTCAATCCCGACCCCGCCTCGTCCGCCCATTTCGCAGGTGGAGCAAGTAAGCCCGGCAGCGCCCATATCCTGAATACCAACTATGGCGCCAGTCTTCATGGCTTCCAGGCAGGCTTCGAGCAGAAGCTTTTCCAGGAAGGGATCTCCCACCTGTACATTGGGCCGCTTCGCTTCCGATGCTTCACTGAATTCTTCGCTCGCCATGGTGGCGCCGTGGATCCCGTCGCGTCCGGTCTTCGATCCCACATAGATCACCGGATTCCCTTCGCCAGCGGCGCGGGCATAGAAGATTTCGTCTTTGCGGACCAGGCCCATGGCGAACGCATTGACCAGCGGATTGCCGGAATAACAAGGCTCGAACTTGGTTTCTCCACCCAGATTTGGAACGCCGAAGCAGTTGCCATAGGAAGCGACGCCGCTCACCACGCCTTCGAGGATGGAATGATTGCGGTGAATGTCCTTTTCGGAAGTCGTGGCCGAATGCTCCGTTCGCTCAGGAGCGGTGATCGGGCCGAATCGCAGAGAATCCATAACGGCAACCGGCCGTGCGCCCATGGTGAAGATGTCGCGCAAGATGCCGCCAACGCCCGTCGTAGCGCCCTGAAAAGGTTCAATGAAGGAAGGGTGATTGTGAGATTCGATCTTGAACGCGCAGGCCCAGCCGTCTCCAATGTCGATGATTCCGGCGTTCTCTCCGGGCCCCTGTAGAACTCGTTTGCTGTGGGTTGGCAAACGCTTGAGATGAACGCGCGACGACTTGTACGAGCAGTGCTCGCTCCACATGACGCTGAAGATGCCGAGCTCGGTGAGCGTGGGCTCGCGGTTTCCAAGAAGCTGCTTGATTTTTTCGTATTCCTCGGGCGTGAGGCCGTGTTGGCGGAGAACGTCCGGAGAAAAAGCAGAGGTTATAGCGGTGGCCATGGGGAGCTTCTATTGTCGCACTTGCGGGAGAACCCGTCACCAGCATTTGTGGACGATTCGTTTTTTCGATGCTGGCCCGACTTCCGGTAAGATTCAGGCTAATGAAATCCATCATCGTGGGCACCGCCGGGCACATCGATCATGGCAAAACCGCGCTGGTCAAGGCTTTGACGGGTATCGACGCGGACCGGCTGGAGGAAGAAAAGCGGCGCGGCATTACCATCGACCTTGGCTTCGCGCACCTGGAATTGGCTGCTCCGGACGGCGAATTGCTTCGGCTCGGCTTCGTCGATGTCCCGGGACACGAGCGGTTTGTGCGCAATATGCTGGCCGGAATTGGTGGCATCGATCTGGTGCTGCTAGTCATTGCAGCGGATGAGGGGATCAAGCCGCAAACACGAGAACACTTCGATATCCTGCAGCTCCTCGGAGTCCAGCGAGGCATTACGGTACTAACCAAAGCGGATGCGGTCGATACGGAGACGACGGAAGTCGTGCGCCTGGAAGTGGAAGAGTTTCTTCGGGGCACATTTCTGGACAGCGCGAAGTCGCAGATTATTCCCGTGAGCTCTTTGACGGGCGCCGGGCTGCCCGAATTGAAGAACGCCTTGATGAAGGCGGCCGCCGAGATACCGGCGAAGAATTCGGAGGCCATTGCGCGCTTGCCGATTGATCGTGTTTTCACGATGAAAGGATTTGGCACGGTGGTGACCGGAACGCTGGTGGCTGGCACCATTCATCGCGAGGACGAGTTAGAAGTTTTTCCAACTCGACGCCGCGTCCGGGTACGCGGGGTCCACGTGCACGGGCAGCCGGCAGATCAGGCCATTGCTGGGCAACGGAGTGCGTTGAACCTTGCAGGAGCGAGCACCGAAGATCTAGCCCGTGGCATGACCCTCGTCCCTCCCATGACGTTTCAAACGACCCGTCGAGTGGATGTGTCGCTGCAATTGCTGGAGTCGGCCGGACATCCCTTGAAAGATCGGGCGCGCGTGCATTTTCACGCTTATTCGATGGAAACCATTGCGGAAGTCGGCCTACGTGGAAAAAAACAACTCGCCCCAGGGAGCGTTGCATTCGCCCGGCTGAAGTTGCCGGAAGCCGTGCTGCTGTTGCCGGGAGATCGCTTCATCCTCCGGCAGTTCTCGCCCGTCGTGACCATCGGCGGCGGAGTGGTGCTAGATGCCGCTCCGATCCCGCGTATGCCGGAGCAAGATGATTTCGACAAGGTTCTTCTTGAGGGAGAGGCCGCAGCCATTCTGACCAGGCGAATCAAGCGGCGCCAGCAAGCAGGGATTTCTGTTCCGCAGCTTGTCGCCGAAACGGGATGGACCAACTCAGCCATTGCAAGCGTTTTAAGTCACCTGGAGCGAAACGGCACCGTGGTTCGAGCGGGCGAGGTATTCGCGATTGCTCCTGCCGTCAACGCGCTGAAGATAAACATCGCCGCCGCAATCCAAGCTTTTCACAAGAACAATCCGCTGGTCGGTGGAATGAACAAGGAGGAGTTGCGAGCCCAGGTCGCGGCTTCGCCCGAAGTTTTTGCGGCCGTGGCGGCGATGCTGGTGCGGGACCGAAAAATAGAATTCGCCGGCGACTTGGTGCGACTGCCTGGGTATGGCGTGGTGATGAAGGATGAGGAGACCGAATCAAAGAAGCAGATTGAAGGCGCCTTTGCTGCCGCGGGTTTACGGGTGCCTGCGTTGCGTGAAGTGATTGCTGGGCTCAAGATCGACAAAGCACGGGCACAGAAGATTGTCACTCTGCTCTTGCGCGACAAGGTGCTGATCAAAGTCTCCGACGAACTCGTCTTTCATCGCAGCGCGCTAGATGAGTTGCGGCGGCAGATGGTGAACTACAAATCCACGTCTTCGCGAATCGACATCGCCAAATTCAAGGAGTCGACCGGAGTAAGCCGCAAGTATGCAATACCGTTGCTCGAATATCTGGACCGCGAGCGGGTCACGCGGAGGGTGGGCGATGCGAGGGAGATTTTGTGATCTCCTATTGGATCATTTGGAAATCTAAAAGCCAAGTTCGATTACCAATTGCCCGATTACGCAGTTCCCTAGATTTTTTCTTCCGGGAATTCCAGTTCCAATCCAAGCGGATCGGTCACTCGATTGGTCAGGTTGGCCAGGCCGGCGAGCATGTGGATATCCACGATTTCGGGATCCCCAAATCGTTTTTGCAACTCATCGAAATCGGCTTCAGTGATCTCATGCGGCGCACGCGTTAATTTCTCAACGTACGTCAGAGCAACGCGTTCTTTCTCGCCGTAGCGCGAATAGCTTCCGGCCTGCAGCGCCGTCCAATCTTCAGCCCCCAGCCCGGCACGTTTCGCCGATGCCACATGGTGCTGCGTGCAATAGCGGCATCCATTGATGAACGAGACGCGGAGATAGATTAACTCGTACAGTTTGCGATCGAGGGAGCGCCCAACGCTGGCGTAAAAAAGGAGAAACGCTTTAAGCATTTCCGGGCGGTGAGCCAGCGCCTTGTGAATGTTTCCTGGCTTACCCCGTAGCGTGGTTTCGTAAATTTCGCGTACTTCGGGAGATGCTGCCTCCGCTGCGATCAACTGGATCCGTGCCATTCGATCTCCGATTGGAAAGATTTGTACACATAATAGATGAATTCCGGATCCCAACACACGTCATATCGTTTCATCACTGCCACTAAAGAAACTTTCCACTCTGCCGATAATTTCCGTATGTCAAATGCCCTGAAAACAATTGGGATTGCAATCTTTCTAGTGTGCTTACTGTTGGGTATTTCGGCAGCACAAAATGCCGACGATTCGGGATCGCGTTCAAGCATCCTGGCTTTAGAACACGCGTGGGATCAGGCACTGGAGCGGCAGGACATCAAGGCGCTTTCGGCAATCTTTGACAACTCTCTGGTCTACGTCGATTACGATGGGCGGCTATTGACCAAAGCAGAGTACCTGGCGCGGGTAAAGGCTAACGCCGCACACATCCAACAGATCGTCGCCGAAGGCATGACGGTGCAGCTATTTGGCAACACAGCGATCGTCGTTGGAACCTACCGTTTTAAGGGCATGGACGGCGGGAAGCCAAGCCTCGTGCGCGGGCGCTTTACTGACACGTGGGTATTCGAGAGCAAGAACTGGATGTGCGTGGCGGCCGCATCCACCCCGCTTTTACAGTGACGGGAATCGAGCAATGATGGCAATTCCACTTAGTTGCAAGCCCTGATGTATTCTTAATTTTGATGTCCGTGTTTCTCTTTCAAACCTCCGTGCTGTCTCCGCTGATGTCAGTTCTCCACATCGAACGGCGCACCTTGTGAGCGCTATCGTTCGCATTATCGGTGCGGGGTTGGCCGGCTCGGAAGCGGCTTGGCAGTGTGCCCGAAGCGGCATCGAAGTCGACCTTTTTGAGATGCGGCCGGTGCGATCGACTCCAGCCCACCAGACGGCGAACTTTGCTGAACTTGTCTGCTCCAATTCGCTGAAGTCGGAATCCGAAAACACCGCTCCATGGCTCTTGAAGGAAGAGATGCGCCGCGCTGGCTCGCTCCTGTTGGAGATTGCCCGCGAATGCGCGGTTCCCGCGGGCCATGCCTTGGCGGTCGACCGGGTGAGTTTCGCCGCGAAGGTGACCGAAGCGATTTCTCGCGAGTCCAACATTACGGTACGTCGGGAAGAAGTCACCTGCATCCAGGAAGCCGCCGAGCACGTCACCATTGTCGCGACCGGGCCTTTAACCTCTGAAAGCTTGGCGGCCGAAATTGGTCGCTTGAGCGCAGGTTTATCCGCATCAGCAAATGAAGCGCAAGACCCACATTTATATTTCTACGATTCGATCAGTCCGATTGTGGAAGCCGATTCCATCGACATGTCGCGGGTGTACATGGCGGCGCGGTATGACAAAGGGTCAGCCGATTACATCAATTGCCCGATGACTCGAGAAGAGTACGACGCCTTCTACGATGCGCTTCTCGCGGCCCAATCGGTAGAGGAGCGAGATTGGGAGAAGCTGAATTACTTCGAGAGCTGCTTGCCGATTGAGGAAATTGCTCGCCGTGGGCGCGACACCTTGCGCTTCGGGCCCATGAAGCCTGTAGGCCTTAAGGATCCACGCTCCGGCCGCATGCCCTATGCCGTGGTGCAGTTACGGCAGGAAAATCTGCGAGCGGACTCTTACAATCTGGTGGGCTTTCAAAATCATCTCAAGTTCGGTGATCAAGGTCGCGTACTGCGCTTGATCCCGGGTCTCGAGAATGCGCGGTTTCTGCGCTACGGGCAAATTCATCGCAACACGTATATCAACAGTCCGGCGTTGTTGAATGAGACGCTACAAATGAAAGCGCATCCTCAGGTCTTCTTCGCTGGGCAGATTTGCGGGGTCGAGGGCTATGTTGAATCGATTGCGACTGGGCTGATGGCCGGAATGCATGTAGCAGCCTTGATCCGGGGGGAAGAACCGATTCCGCCACCGCGCCCTTCGGCCTTTGGATCGCTCATGCGTTACGTTGCGCATGCCGATGGCAAGACCTTCCAGCCCGCGAACATCACGTTCGATCTGCTACCACCGCTGGAAAATAAAATCCGCGACCGCAAGGAACGCCACCGCCTGCAGTGCGAACTCGCTCTGCAAGAATTCGATCGATGGCTAAGCGCAGTGACGGCTCCTACCTTAAGGTAATTTCCCCAAGTCTTACTTCTGGGTCTCGCGGTTTTTTCTGAACATATTCGCAACACAATTCGTATACAGACAGCAGGGATCACCGGATCGAGGCTTACGTTGCCGGTTCGGGCGCGTCCAAGCATAAGCCGCATGACCCTGCGAGATTTGATTGTCGACGTGGTGCGAACCCTGTGGGCGCACAAGTTGCGAGCGTTCCTCACTATGTTCGGCATCGCCTGGGGAATTGTCTCGATTGTCCTGATGGTGGCGGCCGGCGAAGGCCTTCGCAAGGGACAGGAGGATCAGGCGAAGACCCTGGGTAAAGACGTGATGATCGTCTTCCACGGTCGAACCAGCTTGCAGGCGGGCGGAAGCCGCGCCGGAAGGCTGATTCACTGGAGTGACCCGGACGTCCCCGTGGTGCAAGCTGAGGCGCAGGATTGTGAATACGCGATCCCCGAGTTGGAGCAGGAAACAGTGCTCACACATAGCAATTTCAATAACGCGTTATTCGAGGTCACGGGATCGTATCCGCAGTTCAGCTCCATTCGCAGTTTAAATGTCGGGTTAGGACGTTTTTACGACTGGAGCGACGTTCGCGAGGCGAGACGCGTTGCGTTTCTAGGCTCGGATGCGGCCAAGCAGCTGTTTCCCGGACGTAATCCTGTCGGTGAAAACATCTATTTGAATGATTTCCCGTTCGTCGTCATCGGAGTAATGGAGAAAAAGAAGCAGGACTCCAGCTACGACGGGTGGGACGTAAACAAAATCTTTATACCTTTTTCCGCGATGCGGCGGGACTTCCCGGATAAGCCTCCGGGAACACCATCGACCTTCGATCAACTGCTGGTCACGCCGAAATCGGTCGAGCAGCATGAGGCCTGCAAGCACGAAGTACGCGTCGCACTGGCACGTATGCACCGCTACGATCCGAACGACAAAGAGGCTTGCCCTATCTGGGACACGGTGCAAGAGGCCAAAGCCTTTCGGCAGATGACCGATGGAATGAAATATTTCCTGGGCGCGGTTGGAGTGGTAACTCTGCTGCTGGGCGGGCTGGGCGTAATGAACGTGATGCTGGTCGCGGTCCGCGAGCGCACGCGCGAGATTGGAGTGCGAAAAGCACTGGGCGCACCCGCCGGGACGATTTTGCGGCAGTTTTTTGTCGAGGCCCTGATTATCGCTTTGCTGAGCGGAGCGATCGGGCTCGGCGTGGCATTCGGATTCTGCGCTCTGGTGAACTTGTTGCCCATGCCAGATTTCTTCGCCGGCCTGATTCCTGACTGGAGATCCGGGCTGGTAGCGACAGGTCTCCTGGGGACGATTGCAGTAGGCGCCGCTCTGTACCCGGCGCGCAGAGCGGCATCCATCGATCCCATTGAGGCGCTACGCTATGAGGCGGGTGGCTAGAAGATGCTGATTGAAATCATTCTCGAGGCCTGGGTCGCGCTGAAGCGGAATCTTACGCGTAGCTTTCTCACGATGCTTGGCATTGTGTGGGGTATCGCGACGGTGACGCTGCTGATCGCCTATGGCAGCAGTTTCCGCAGCATCCTGGTACATGGATTCGATGCCTTTGGAAAAAGCGTGGTGATTTGCTGGCCGCAGCAAACCAGCGAGCAACCCGGCGGCCAGCGCGCCGGGAAGAAAGTGGTTGTGGAGCAGGCCGACGTCGACATGGTGAAAGCTACCGCTCCGCTAGTCAGGCATGTATGCCGAGAAACCGTGAAGCGGCCCGGGATCTCTTACGGCGACCGGATGGTAGGAACAGCGGCCGTGCGCGGTGTTTGCCCGGAATATGGCGAAATGAGAAACGAAGTTCCCTCGGAGGGTCGATGGCTCGATGCCGGGGATGAACTGGAGCGCCGTCGCGTGATTTTTCTGGGTGGACGAATCAAAGAACAGCTTTTCAGCGGCCGGCCTGCCATCGGAGAAACGGTGGAAGTGGGTGGAGTACGCTTCACCGTCGTCGGCGTGATGGCCCGAAAGATCCAGTTGAGCAACTATTTCAGTAGTGACGACGAATCGGCATGGATTCCCTTCTCTACCGCCGGCGACCTGTGGGACACACGATACGCCGCCGTTCTCTTGTTTGAACCCATTGCTCCGCAGTTTGAGAAGAAAGCAATGGCGCAGGTTCTGGCTGCCGTAGCCATGCGTCAAGGGTTCTCGCCAACCGATCCAAAGGCCTTCCAAATGTTCGGGCGAGATGAGTTTCGACCGGTCATTGATGCGCTCACTATCGGTCTGCAGGTATTGCTCGCCTTTGTTGGTGCGCTCACGCTCGGGATTGGCGGCGTGGGCGTGATGAATATCATGCTGGTGTCAGTGGACGAGCGTATTCGCGAGATCGGCCTGCGGCGCGCTCTGGGAGCGAAGAAGCGGCATATCAAGTTGCAGTTTCTGGCAGAGACTTTACTGATTATGATTCTTGGCGGTGCAATCGGTGTACTCCTCTCCTACCTGATTGCCTGGGCCGTAGGAACTCTGCCGATGATGGGTCCGCTGTTTGAAGATGATTCCGGACAGGGAGACATCCACCTGAGAATCTCGATGTTCACCGTTATACTTTCAAGCGCTGTTTTGCTTTTGGTAGGGGTAATCAGTGGTCTGGTGCCGGCATTGCGCGCTTCGAAACTGGATCCGGTCGAGGCCCTGCGATATGAATGAGGTCATTGCTAACTTGTTTTTGGTCGGTTCCGATTTGATTTGATTGGTCGTGCGAATCGCAGTAACTTGCTGTAAGTCTTCGCTGCACGAGGTGCAACTTGGCTATTTCCGCTGTTGACGCGATCCCTCTGGCCTTTGAGCATACTAAGCAGCAACTCTTCCGACCTTTTCGGTTCGGCCAGTGGACTAAGCTGGCGATCGTTGGACTACTCGCTGGAGAACTTGGCTCGGGCGGATTCAACGGATCGGGCTTCCATTTCCCGCCGCATGCCGGAACATCACCCCACTCGATTGGTCCTGCACTATCGGGAATGGATGCTGCGCTCTTAGCCAGCCTCATTGCCGTCCTGGTGATTGTCGGCGTTATTTTCGGTCTTGTCATGATGTACATCAGCAGCGTGATGCGTTTCATCTTGTTCGACAGCATCATTGCGAAGCAATGCCATATCCGCCAAGGCTGGGGCCGCAGGCAGGGCGCGGGCTGGCGTTATTTCTTGTGGCAACTGCTTTATCTCTTCACCATGATCTTCGGCTCGCTCGTGCTCATAGCAGTTCCCTTGGCGTTGGCGTTTGCGGCGGGATGGCTGAAGGAACCAAAAGAGCATGTGATCCCGCTGGTGTTTGCGGCTATGCTTCTTTTTTTCGTGCTGGCGATTTTTATTGTCTCCATGTCGGTGGTCTACGTATTGACCAAGGATTTTGTGGTTCCGCAAATGGCTATGGAGAACATCGGCGTAATCGAGGCCTGGCAGCGCCTTTGGCCAATGATCAAAAATGAGAAAGGAGCCTATGCCGCCTACATCGGGATGAAGATTCTCATGGCGATCGGCTCTGGCATCGTTGTAGGAATTGCTACCCTGATTCTAGGACTGATCATTGCCATCCCAACCGCCGCGCTCAGTATTATGGCCATCCTGACGGGAAAGTCGGCGGGCCTTACCTGGAATGCATACACCATTACGCTGGCAGTGGTAATCGGCAGCGTTTTACTCGCCGCGTTTTTGTACATGGTCGCGCTGATTTCGGTGCCCGTGATTGTATTCTTCCCGGCGTATTCGATTTACTTCTTCGCGGGCCGCTATCCGGCATTGGTCCCTCTGCTGTATCCCGCACCGATTCAAACCACGGGGACAGCTTATATATCACCACCGCCGCCGCTACCTCCGTCTCCTGAGCCTGCTGGATAGGCTGGCATTAGAACATTCGATTAGGGCTGCGATTCCCTGAGCTTCGCGGGGCCTCCGTGAGGCCAGGAGAAACGGCGTCCAATGATGCACTTGACGATAAGGTGATCGGTGGATCGGGTCGTGCCAACGCCAACGCCGAAGTTGAACTCCCACTGCGGCGCCAGATCGAGGTCTATGGCGGGAAAGAACTGCTGTTGCTGATCCCGCAGCGCATCGAATCCAGCGAGCGAACCGTAGGCGGCGTAGTATTCCAGTCCGCCTGCAATCTTTTTGGTGAAGTCGTAACTGAACTTCGCGTTCGGCGAGAAGGTAACTCCCTGGTTCACGCTAGGCCCGTGCCATGAACGATCCAGCGCGGGATTGAACGCCAAATACCAACGGCCGATTTTCCGATCGACGATGGGACGGATTTCCCACGTCCACGTATCCGGCGAGAACGCTGCGCGCTGGTAGCCAATTTCGTTCGACAAACTTACACCCACCGGCCAGTGCCACGACTCCGGCACGCGCACGCGCGGACGAATATGGTCGCCTACCCACTGCCATCCGCCATCCGACTGAATGCTCGTAAAAACGTAAAATCCTACTTCCGACCAGTCGTTGATTCCCTGCGTAATCTCCAGGGTCTCGTGCTCCGCGTGGTTGGTGGGAAGAACTCCGCCCTGCACCGTTTTGCTGCCTTCCACAGTGAAATTCGAGTGGATTTCAAACATCGTAGAACGTGGAGCCACGGTGTCAGAACCATAGACCTGGATTTCGTAATTGTCCTGCGCGGCGGCTAGAGGAGAAAAAGTCAGAATCAGGAGAGTTAGAACAAGAACAACAAGAACAAAGAATGTCGCAGTAAAAGGTGCGGGGTTAGTGAAGCGGAGACCAAATGACATGGCCAAGTATATCGTTCCCGTTTGCTCGTCATCACGTGTGCTAGCGGGAACTCCGTGACCACACGGGGTGTCTGATGTTGCAGACACGCGCGTGCCAACGAAACCTGTAAAGAGGAGCAAACCATGTCTTTCTCAATGGCAGGCGGGGGTGCGCGTGGTCCGGAAATTAACGTTACGCCGCTGATTGACGTGCTGCTGACGTTGATTATTGTGTTCATGGTGGTGGTGTCGATGGACAAAGAGCAGGGGGAGACCGCGCAGATACCGCAGCCGGATCAGAGGCAAACGGCCGAGCAGCAGCAGTCGCGCACCATCGTTATTCAGGTGGTGTGGACGAGGGACGGTCAGCCACCGACCATCAAGCTCAATCGAGACGAGGTGAGATGGGAAGATCTCGAAGGGCGGCTTGCGCAAATTTACTTGAAGCGGGCGGAGAAAGTGGCATTCGTGCGGGGCGATGCCGATGTCGACTTCCAATATGTCGCTGACGTGATTGATCTGGCGCACCATGCGGGCGTGCAGCGGGTGGGGTTGTTGACGATGGATCGAGAGATGGGAGGAGAATAAGCTGGCTATGCGTCTACCTTGATTACCTTCTCGGCTCTCACGCGAGGCAAAGAAAGCTTAGTAGCGATCATCTGGCATAGCGACTTGGCATCCTTTAGCCGCTCGCGATTCGGAGCGAGGACGACCATATCGCGGCACAACTGGCAGTAGGTGCGTGCAAGAACGACTTTTGATGCCTCATCGCCGATGATCTTATAACTGGCTTCCTTAAACCAACGGCCTGTGGTCCGCTTTTCCCTTTTCTCCTCTTTCTTCTCGTCTTTTTCATCCGCCTTGGTGCGCTTCTCGGTTTTTTCGATGCTCGATTTCTGTTCTTCCCATGAGTCCTGTACTTTGTTCTCGAACTCTTTCGGCACTGGCTTACCTTCGAAATCAGCAGCACTCTTAAGCGTCTGACGAACCGCCGTGACAAATTCTTCTTCGAACAGGCAGTAGTCCTCGACTGATCGACCTTCCGGCAATTTGTAGGTTGGAACGTTGAGGCGTTTGCAGATTTCATTCACTCGCTTGAGCATCCCCTCACCAGCTGAGTCTCCATCGACCAGGACGAACAGGGATGCGTCCTGACCCTCGCGCTGGAAGACCTGAAGAAGAAATCTCAAATTCTGATAGTCGTAGAAGCTCATTATTCCCAGGCTATTCAGGTCAACGTCGAGATCGCCCAGCCTATTAAGCTGTCGGAACAACTCGTAGAGGTACATCGGGTCGGAATCGCCTTCAACAAGGAGTACCTTATTCGAGAAAAGGATATTAGACGTGAGGTAAACCCCCAGAGCGTCCGTTGCAAATTTCCAGTTCTGGCGATAGGGCTTTTGGTCAACCTTCGTGCCCGCCTCGTCCTTCGCGATCAGCCGATGTCTCTCGGGAAAGTTTTGGTTCAGCAGAAAAAGAGAGTGGGTCGCGTAAACGATCTGATTTTCGGACGCGAGCTGTTCAAACACCTGAAGGAGGTCCCTTTGACCTTGCGGATGTAGCAGAACTCCTGGCTCATCGAAAAGGTAAATGTAAGAATTTGCAGGATTTTTCTGGCGGCGGGCGTGCAGGACCATGGAGACCCGAAAAAATTGAGTAACACCTGCACTTCGAGTTGACATTCGCGTTGTCCGCGACTTGATGGCAGGATCATCCGCAAGAAATTCTATCGCTTTGTCCTTGTGACGCAGATGGAAATGAAGTTCCGTACCCTGTCCCCAAAGCGCTCTCAGATTGACATCGAGCTGCCTTGATGCAACGTCGAGTTTCCTAGTTGTTCTGTCATTCTGCTGAAAAAGGCCGACGGAATTAAGGGGGTCTAGTCCAGCTTGGAAGAACACACCTTGCAAGAATTCGTAGTCGTCCGTTCCGATTGTGTCCTTCGTCGCCGAGTCCTGCAGATTGCCACTCAAGAACTCGAACAGCTCGACTCGCGGCTTCTTCTCCTGAAAAAATTTGCGTATTGCCTTGGGGAGATTGTCAAGCTCGACCCCCGCGTATGCCAAGCCGCCACCAATCCCGGTCCGGTGGAGTGTCAGACTCGATGCCGCCGGATCGACGGCGCCTTCCGATAGTTGTTGAGCCTTCTCTTCCTCCTCGTCACTCTCATCTTCCTCTTCTGCTGGGGTGGCTTTCTTCGTCGCCGGTGAGCTCGATAGGACTCTGGCATTCGCAGCTGGCCGAAGCAGGGTGGCGATAGCAGACTGCGGTTTTTGTTCTTCGTCCTCTTCCTCCTCTTCCTCTTCGTCTTCCTCACTCCCGTCTTTAACATCGGCTGACCTGACTAGAGCCTCCGCGCACTCTTGCAGAAACTGTTCGACTATCGATTTCCATTCTTTCTTCTCCGCGGCTGTGAGCGAAAAAACGAATGAGATTGAAGGGGACTTCCCGCGGTCCCAACCCTCCCCGTCCGCAGCGTCCCAATTGGCTTCCCCCTCTGTAATTGTCTCGTCGTCGTTCAGGTGTTGAATGGCTCTCAGGATGTTGCTCTTGCCGTGATCGTTAGAGCCTAGAAGGATCGTGATCTTCTTGTCCATGTCAACGGGCAACGTACCCTTAACGGATAACAGGTCTGTTATCTCGACCCGCGTCAATAACATCGGCGGCTCCTTGCCGGGAAGGTCTAAGAAATGTCGGCTTATCGTACCAAAACAGCCGGAATCGTGCGTGTCGTTGCGTCTTCCTAGCTTCTCGCCCGATTCTTGATCCAGATCGGCGTACCCAGAAAGCCAAAGGCCTCGCGAATCTGGTTTTCCAAAAATCGCTGATAAGAAAAGTGCAGCTTCACGGCGCGATTGGTGAAGAGCACGAACGTGGGCGGTGCGACGCCAGCCTGCGTCATATACAGGATCTTGACCCGCGAGCGCATGGGGACGGATGCGCGTTCGAAATCGACAGTTTCAACGAAACGGTTCATCGCGGATGTGGGAATTCGCTTCCTGCGCTCCGTGGCGACCCGTTCGAGCAAGGGGAAGATCTTTTCCGTGCCTTTGCCAGACTTTGCCGATATGAAGACAATCGGCGCGTAAGTCAGGAATTTAAGATCGTGGCGCAGGCGCTCCTCGTAAGCCTCTCGATCGCCGGGTCGCTTGCTTTCCCGCATGCGCATCGCTTTCGATGGCCGGCCGGCTTTTAGTTCTCCGCTGATTACCAGGTCCCACTTATTGACGACGATAATCATGGAGCGGCCGCTCTCATGCGCGTAGCCCGCGATAGCGGCGTCAAGCTGGCTCACTCCCTCGGTGGCATCGATTACGAGCAAAGCAATATCGGCGCCCTCAAGGTGCTTGCGCGCCATCACGACGGACAACTTTTCCGCCATCAGGTGAGTCTTGCCTTTACGGCGAATGCCGGCGGTGTCGATGAAGCGGAAGCGACGGCCGTTGTGTTCGATAATTTCATCGACGGCATCGCGCGTGGTGCCGGGGATCGGCGAAACGATAGCCCGGTCAGACTCAGTTAGACGATTCAGAAGCGTTGACTTGCCGACATTGGGATGGCCGATAATCGCCACTTTAGTCTCATAGACGGGCTCATCCTCAATCGATGGCTCTGCTGCTGGCTCGGATGGCCCAGACCCATCCTCAATATCTTCGGTGCTCAAAGTTTCGGGAGCCGGTGGCAAAACTTCGAAAACCGCATCCAGCAGATCGTCGATCCCCCGCCCGTGCTCCGCGGAGACAGGAAACATCTGCTTGATGCCCAGCCGATGAAACTCGTCAACGATGTTCGACTGCTTTTCCGAATCGGCTTTGTTGACCGCAAGAAATAGAGGACGCCCCGTCTTCCGGAGAAGCTTGACCAGCTCAAAATCGGGGGCGGCCAATTCAGCGCGGCCGTCCACCACGACAATAATCGCAGCCGCTTCGTCGAAAGCAACCCGCGCCTGCCGGAAAATCTCTGAGGGGATGAAGTCTTTGTCTTCCGGAATGATTCCGCCGGTGTCGATGATGCGGATGCGGCGGCCGCGCCACTCCGCGTCGCCATAGAGCCGGTCGCGGGTAATGCCGGGCTCGTCGCCAACGATCGCCCGCCGCGACCCCACAATTCGATTGAACAAAGTGGACTTGCCTACGTTGGGTCGGCCCACGATGGCAAGCGTAGGAACGCCCGCTGCGGTGGTGGCGAGAGTACTGGTCGAATTGTAAGTTGGCTGGGTCAAAGTGAGTGGAAAACGCGCTCGCTATCGGGAATGTTTATTATAGAGACTCCCGTGGCTTTAAGCTCTCAACCCGTGTCCTCCGCAACCAAGGGCTCCACAGGCGGCGGCAAAGACACATCGCTTTACCAGTTCTTCGCGCCCGGAGGGGTGCTCGCCAAGACGCATCCTGCATATGAATTCAGGCGTGGACAGTTGCAGATGGCGCAAGCCGTCGAGCAGGCGCTGGAAGAAAAGCGGCACCTGATCGTGGAGGCGGGCACCGGTACCGGCAAAACCCTTGCCTATCTCCTGCCGGTGATTCGCTCGGGAAAGCGCGTGATCATTTCGACAGGCACCAAGAATCTGCAAGAACAGCTCTTTTACAAAGACGTTCCCTTCCTGGGGCAGGCGCTCTACGGCGATGCGGCGCTCGGACTCGCGGCTTTCGGTTTGCTACATGAAGGGACGCAACAATTATCTGTGCCGCAAGAAGCTTTACGATTTGACCAACCAGCCCGTGCTGAGCGGACTTGAGGAGATCGAGCAGTATCGGGCGATCTCCGCGTGGGAGAAGACGACTGCCACCGGCGATCGCGCCGAACTTGCCGAATTGCAGGAGGCTAGCGCCCTTTGGCACAAGCTGGATGCGCGTGCGGATGCATGTATCGGGCAGAAATGCAGTGAGTGGGAGCGATGCTTCATCACCGAAATGAGGCGGCGAGGGATGGAGAGCGACATCATCATCGTCAATCACCATCTGTTTTTCGCCGACCTTGCCATCAAGTTGCAGGCTGAAGGCGCACCGGACGCGGGGATTCTGCCCGAAGCAGCGGCTGTGATTTTCGATGAAGCCCACGAACTGGAAGACGTTGCGGGAAATTATTTCGGGATCTCCGTGAGCAATTTGAGAGTGGAAGATTTGGCTCGCGACGTCGAGGCCTCGATGCAGCATAATCACATGCTCTCGGCGTCACTGTCGGGAGCGCTGGGGAGTCTGCGGGAAAAATCTCAGTTTTTCTTTTCATTGTTGCCTCCGGGTGAAGGCCGTTTCGCGTTCGAGACGCGGCGCGAGTTTCTGGAGGAGAACGGGGATGAGTTCCTTGCTCTCAATCAGGCAATCACCAGGCTGGCCGGCGAACTGGAAGCCTTGCCCCAAAAACCGGAAGAGGTTTTCAATTTCGCGCGGCGGGCTCAGGAATTGCAGGTGCAGCTCGGCTTCGCCATGGAATCGGACGACCGGAATACCGTGTTCTGGATTGAGCGCCGCGGCGGGCGATATTCGCCGCGGAGAAACAGCGGAACCGATAAGACAAACGAAGGTGGAAATTTTTCGCGGCAGAATGTTTTTCTACAGGCCACTCCAATCGATGTCGGCCCCATCCTGCGCGAATGCCTTTGGTCGAAACTGGACTGCGCGGTGTTAACTTCGGCAACCCTCGCGGTCGGAGGGGGATTCGAGTACATCCGGCAGCGGCTTGGTTTGGAGCACGCGCGCGAATCGATTTTGCCTTCGCATTTTGACTACGAGAATCAGGCGCTGTTTTATGTGCCGCCCGACCTTCCCGATGCTCGCACGCCACAGTTCACGGCGAAGGCAGCGGAGCGCATCCGCAAGTTGCTGGAGATCACGCGGGGACGCGCGTTCCTGCTCTTCACCAGCTATGCACAAATGAATGATGTATACCAGCGACTGCTCGGCGAACTCGAGTTTCCCATGCTGCGTCAGGGCGACGCGCCGAAAAGCGCTCTCCTTGAAGAATTTCGCCTGACGCCGAATGCTGTGCTGTTTGCCACTTCGTCTTTTTGGCAGGGCGTGGATGTACAGGGCGAACAACTGAGTTGCGTGATCATCGATCGCCTGCCATTTGCAGTTCCCAGCGATCCGGTCGTCGCCGCACGGGTGAAGGCGATCGACGCCGAGGGCGGCAACGCGTTCTTTCAGTACCAGGTGCCATCAGCGGCCATCACATTAAAACAAGGCTTCGGACGCCTGATTCGCTCTCTCCATGATCGGGGATTGCTGGTGCTGCTCGACAATCGCATCCTGAAGAAACAGTACGGACGCGTCTTCATCGAGAGCTTGCCGAACTACAAGAAAACCACCGACGTCCGCGTGGTTGAGGAGTTCTTCGGCGCCCGAGGCTGACGCCTGGCCTGAGATCGGCGATACAATAAAGAGTTATCAATCACACGCTGCCCCGGCTCTATCGGGCCTGGCCGCTAAAGGAATGCATGTTCGAAGTTACAGTTGACGACACGTTTGCAGCGGGACACTACCTGCGCAACTACAAGGGCAAGTGCGAAAATCCGCACGGCCATAACTACAAGATTCGGGTCACACTCGCAGGAGCTGAACTGGACAAGGCCGGACTGTTGCTCGATTTTAAAGACTTGCGCGAAGTGATGAAGCACGTCATCGAACGTCTCGATCATCAGATGATCAACGACATCGAGCCTTTCACGGTCATTAACCCGTCGGCGGAGAATCTGGCTAAGTATTTTTATGATGAGTCGAACACGCGGCTCAAGAGCGTGACCAATGGCCGCGTGCGCGTGAAGGACGTTACGGTGTTTGAGACCGACACGACAACCGCGAAGTACAGTGAATGAAAATCTCCAGCCATCCGGCTGCGCTCCATGCAGATTACTGAAATCTACAAATCGTTGCAGGGAGAGTCGACATACGCCGGCCTGCCGTGCGTCTTCGTGCGTCTGACCGGATGCAACCTGCGTTGCACGTGGTGCGATAGCGAGTACACGTTTCATGGCGGGCGGAAGATGTCTTTGGAAGATGTAATCGGCGAAGTGAAGCATCTCAGCCCTGGCGGCGGACTGGTAGAGATCACCGGTGGCGAGCCTTTGCTGCAAGAGCGCGAAGTTGTTCCCCTGATGAGTCGACTGCTGGAGGAGGGATATCGCGTTCTGCTGGAGACAAGCGGAGAACGGCCTCTGGAGCGGGTTCCGGCAGGAGTTGTAAAAATTGTCGACGTGAAGTGCCCCCATTCGGGGGAGGCCGATACATTTCGCGACGGCAATCTGGCTGCGCTCCGCCTTCAGGACGAGGTCAAATTCGTTCTCAGCAGCCGCACGGACTACGAGTTTGCCCGCGAATTCTTACGGCAGCACGATTTGGCCGGACGCGTAAATGCGGTGTTATTCTCGCCAGCTTTCCGCAAGGGAGCCACTGGGGGTCGCGACAGTACGCATTGCCTTCTCGATCCCCAGGAACTGGCTGAGTGGATGTTGGCGGATGAAGTTCCTGCGCGGTTGGGATTGCAATTGCACAAGTTTATTTGGGACCCGGCACTAAAGGGAGTTTAGCGTTGACGGTTCGCTGGATTGGACATCCCATTCGAAGATGACGACTGCCAATTCAACACCACGCGCGGTTGTCCTGCTAAGCGGAGGGATGGATTCCTGCGCATGCGCTGCGCTTGCAGTGCGCCACTATGACGTTGCTGCCTTGCACATCAGTTACGGCCAGCGTACCGAAGACCGCGAGCGACGATCCTTCGCCGCCATTTGCGATCGCTTGGGAATCCGTGACCGGCTCATCGTGCGGAACGAAGCTCTACGCGCGATTGGGGGCTCCGCTCTCACGGATGAGAGTATTACCGTGCCCACAACGCCGTCTTTGGACTCCGGGATCCCGGTCACCTACGTTCCTTTTCGGAACGCGCATTTCCTGTCTGTCGCAGTAAGCTGGGCCGAAGTGATTGGGGCCGTGAGAATCTATATTGGCGCGGTCGAACCCGATAGCTCCGGATACCCCGACTGCCGACCGGCGTATTATGAAGCGTTCAACCGTGTGATCAAGGCCGGCACAAAAGCAGGGGATATAGAAATTGTGACTCCGCTGATCGCCATGCGGAAGTCTGAAATTGTGCGGCTTGGCCTTGAACTGGGTGCACCGTTCGATTTAACTTGGTCCTGCTATAGCCAACAGGATCAAGCTTGCGGCGTATGTGATAGCTGTGTGCTGCGCTTGCGGGCGTTCGCTGCAGCGGGAATCGCGGATCCTATACCGTACGCGACGCAGGCCCGCGCGCTTGAGGTTTGATTTTCGATTGTTAATTGAAAACATTGGGTCGATGAAATGATTCTTGCTAACAACTTGAAATCGATAATTCGCTATTCTTTCCGCCGGGAGGCACTATGAAGAGGCACTTCGCGGTAACCGCAATCGTTCTCGTAATATTCGGACTGTGCGCGCCATCTGTTTTCTCGCAGGTGGGATCGGGCACAGTGAAAGGCGTTTGTAAGGACCTGGATGGCAATCCGATCGCAGACGGAGTCGTCGTATACGCCAACCAGGATAATGGCCAGAAATATACCCTCAAGACCAATAAGAAGGGCGAATATTTCTCTCTTGGCGTCGGCGCTGGCACCTATAACGTCACGCTTTATAAGAATGCTGACGACGCCAAGGCCAACAAAGAGCTTTTCCACCAGAATCGATTCCCCGTCACTCTCTCTGACGAGAATACGCTTGACTTCGACATGAAGAAGCTCGCCGGACAACAGGCTAAGGGCCAGGGCTTAACCCCGGAGCAGATCAAAGCTCAGCAGGAAGCGCAGGAGAAGAACAAGAAAGAAGTCAACACCGTAAAGGCGTTGAATGAGAAGCTTGCGGCAGCTAAAGTTGCATCCGATGCGGGTGACTTTGATACAGCGATTGCCGACCTTACCGCTGCGAATGAAGTCGACGCGACCCGGGACCTTGTATGGTTCAAGCTCGGCGATGCCTATCGCATGTCCGCCCCGAAGCAAACCGACGCCGCGGAAAAGCAAAAGCGCCTGAATTCGGCGGTCGATTCGTATCAAAAAGCAGTGCAACTCAAACAGGCAGCCACGAATGATAAGGATCCCAACGCCACCAAGACGCTGGCCGCCTACTACAACAATTTGGCTGAAGCTTATAGTCGCGCCGGCAAGGTTGACGATGCGATAAAGACCTATGAGATCGCAGCGCAAACTGATCCCACATCGGCCGCCCAGTATTACTTTAATGAAGGCGCTGTGCTGACGAATGGCGGTAAGGCCGATCAGGCCATTGCTGCTTTCGACAAATGTATTGCCGCCGATCCGACTCGTGCGGAGGCCTACTATCAGAAGGGCGTGAATCTGCTGGCCAAAGCCACTCTGCAAGGCGACAAGATGGTAGCTGCCCCGGGAACGGCCGAAGCGTTTCAGAAGTATCTGGAACTGGTTCCCACGGGAGGTCACTCCGAAGAAGCCAAGGCCATGCTCACGAGTATTGGAGCGCCTATCGAAACCAGCTACGGTACAAAGAAGAAAGCCGCAGCCAAGAAGTAAATTTCGCGTATCTGCCAGCGCTTGAGGCGGCTCACAGAGCCGCCTTTTTTTTCGCTCCACATTACCAAGGGCTATGTACTTAGTGTCCCTACGCCCCCTCTCGCGGGCGCGGTAAAGTGGGCCATCACGTCAACTTTGGTTGGCTTCCCGTTCTGTGGTGCGTGCAATTCCCTAGTGTAGGCAATTTAGAGGACGGAATGGCAGCACCTGGCGTCTCGGCAATTTCAGTTTCATTGGAAGGTTATTCGGACGGAGGCAAAGTGGCTACACCCGCTTTGCTGGCAGCGATGCTGCGTGCCGGGGAAAAGATCAGCGATCTCATCTTTTCTCCAGGACGGCCTCCGCAAGTGCAAGTGTATGGCCAGTTAATCCCTGTGCAGGTGCCGGGCTTAGCTAACCTGACGGCGGATGATACCCGAGGGCTTGCCGCTGACCTTATCGGCGATAACAAGCAGGCAGTCACCACGCTCCGCGAACAAGGATCATGCGATATATCGTATGGCTTGCCTGGAGTCGCCCGCTTTCGCGTAAATATCTTTATTCAGCGGGGGAGTTGTGCGGTGGTGATGCGCGTCATCTCCACGTTAATCCCTGATCTGGCTTCGCTCGGTTTGCCCGCCCATCTTTCCGACATCGCAAAGTTGCGGGACGGCATTGTTCTGGTCACCGGGCCCGCTGGCTCCGGCAAATCGTCGACCCTGGCTGTTTTGCTTGACTGCATCAACCGCGAAAAGTATTACCACGTCATCACCATCGAGGATCCCATCGAGTTTCTGCACAACCATAAATGCTCCACGATTCATCAACGGGAGTTGCACAGTGATACGCCAAGCTTTGCTAACGCTCTGCGCTCAGCTTTGCGCCAGGCGCCAAAAGTAATCATGGTCGGAGAGATGCGGGACCGCGAAACCATCGAGATCGTTCTCGAGGCCGCCGAGACTGGCCATCTGGTTCTATCTAGCTTGAATACGATGGATGCCTCGAAAACCGTGGAGCGACTCGTGAGCGCGTTCTCTCCCGACGAGCAGCAAAACATTCGACAGAGGTTCGCAAAATCGTTTCGTTACATTGTCTGCCAGCGCCTACTGCCAAAAATCGATCGCAGCGGACGCATAGCGGTTGCCGAGATACTGAAAGCTAATCCTCGCACCCGTGAATGTGTGGAGAAAGGCGAACGCGATGGCAAAACACTGCTCGACGCCATCAAGGGCTCCGCTGCGGAAGGCATGCAGCATTTTGATGGCGAGATTGCGCAACTGGTTCGAGATCGCGTTGTCGACCTGGAAACCGGCCTTTCCTTTGCCAGCAATCCCGCCTTTCTAGGTCAGGAACTGGTTCGCTGAACGAACGCTTTCTTTCCTGCATTCCTCTATCATCTTGGGATGGCAACGCCGCAAGCCCAGTCTCTGGTTTTGACTTTTGAAGATGCAAGGCGCGTAGTCGAGACCCATGCCGCGCAACTCTCTGCTGGCACTATCGAAAGCGTAAATCTGCTTCATTCCGCCGGAAGAGTTCTTGCTGAAAGCATCAATGCTGATCGCGACATCCCTCCCTTCAATCGATCGACCCGCGATGGGTATGCGGTGCGTGCAGCGGATCTGGAGTCATTACCCGCAAGATTGAAGGTGATAGGAGAAATCAAAGCCGGGCCATCGCCGGATGACTCCCCGCAAAAGTCAGATTCCGGCGAAGCGTTTTCGATTATGACCGGCGCCCCAGTACCGCAAGGGGCAGACGCTGTTGTCATGGTCGAGCACACAGTTTCTCAGGGCGACTACGTCGAAATTGCGAAACGTGTTGCACCCGGCGAAAACATCGTCGCTCAAGGTGCCGAAGCACGAAGCGGCAGCGTTGTGCTTGATCGCGGCACACGCCTCAATGAATCAGCCATCGCACTCGCAGCGTCAGTGGGGCGATCGCAGCTGCAAGTTTTCTCTCGTCCCCGCGTGGCGGTCCTTACCACTGGCGATGAGATTGTCGATGTCGACGCCAGGCTCGGCCCTTCGCAGATCCGCAATTCCAACAGCTATTCTCTCGCCGTGCAAATTCAGCAAGCCGGTGGGGAACCGGTTCTTCTGCCGATCGCCCCCGACGAGCCACGTCGGCTCCGTGAACTGATAGAGAAAGGATTGCAATCGGACTTACTGCTGATGACGGGCGGCGTCTCCATGGGGCGGTACGATCTCGTCGAACAAGTTTTGGCGGATCTGGAAGCCGAGTTCCTATTTACCGGAGTAAAGATACAGCCGGGGCGTCCGGCTGTATTCGGCCGCCTGTCACGGGGGCCCACAACTAGATATTTCTTCGGACTTCCCGGCAACCCGGTCTCGACGATGGTTACGTTTGAACTATTTACCCGACCCATGCTGGAATCTCTCGCGGGGATGCGTCCGTGCAGGCTCATATTTCTACACGCGCGTTTGAAATCCGAAATTCGGGTCAAACCGGGCCTCAAGCGCTTCCTGCCCGCTGTGCTTTCCGGCGAATACGAAAGCTCGCAAGTGGAACTCATACCGTGGCAGGGATCAGGGGATATCACGGCGCGATCTCGCTCGAACTGCCTCATTGTGATTCCGTCCGATCGTGAACATATCCCGGCCGGAGAATGGATCGCAGTGATGCCGCGCTGAGTGCTGCCATGTAAGATAGAGCTTCCGCATGGCGAAAAAGCTTTCCCACTACGATGACGCAGGGCGCGCTCGCATGGTGAATGTTTCGGCTAAAGTTGCCACCAGACGTGAAGCTGAGGCCAGCGCCTTCGTCGTCATCCGGCCAGAAGTATTGAAGGCTCTGCCCAGCAATCCTAAGGGCGATCCGCTGGAGGTAGCCCGAATCGCCGGAATCATGGCTGCCAAACGTACCTCCGAACTTATCCCGATGTGCCATCCGCTACCCCTCACTCACATTGATGTAGAGATACGGCTATGCGAGAATGGCGTCGCCATACGTACGAAAGCTGCTACCACCGCTGAAACCGGAGTCGAAATGGAGGCTCTGGTGGCGGCCAGCATCTCCGCGCTCACGGTTTATGACATGACGAAGGGGCTCGACAAGGGGATTGAGATTCGGGAAATTGTGCTGGAAAGAAAGAGCGGCGGGAAGAGTGGCGATTACCGGCGCGTGAAAAACAATCATGGCAAATGACGTCAAGCTGCTGCTGGTTGACGACAACCCGATGGTGCTCGGGATGCTGCAGCACGCGCTGGCTCCGTTTGCCCGCGTAGTGGCGGCAACGGATTCGGCGGATGCCTTGCTGAAAGCCGTGGATGATCCTCCGGACCTCGTGGTATGCGATTACCGGATGCCGGGGATGGATGGACGCCAGTTAGTAGAGAAGTTGAAGAGCCGTCCTGCGACGGCGAATTTTTCGGCCGTGTTAATGGCGAGCCGTTCGGATATCGACGAGCGCCTATCTCCCCAGGATGCGGCGGATGACTATCTGGCAAAGCCATTTTTTTTAAAGGAAGCGACCAAACGCATCAAACGCACCGTGGATCGGATCGCGCTCGAGAAGATGGCGAAGACGGCGCCCTCCGACGGGGTGGTTCGCGGTAATCTTGCGCAAATGAATGTGATCGATCTGATGCAGTCACTCGAAATGGGGCGCAAGAGCTGCCAGCTCAAACTCAACAACGAAGGAGACAGGTGCGAGGTCTTTTTTGTTGAAGGGCAGGTAAAGCACGCGACGTACGCATCGCCATCCGGCGATCTGCTGGGAGATCAGGCGGTGTTCCGAGTACTGCGCTGGACCGGCGGAAATTTCGAACTTAACTTCGAAGGCAAGACGGATCGGGAAACAACGCAATTGAACACCCAAGGTCTGTTGATGGAAGGATTGCGGTTGCTGGATGAGTCCCAGCGCGATGGAGAAGCAGAGGGCGTTGAGGAAGCGAGCGCTCCGGCCAGCTCTCCTGTGAGTTCTGATGTGGTCAGCACCACCGGCGGTGGACGCACGGAAGAGGAGGAAGATGTCCTCCTCGACAACTGACATGGCGGTGCCAACAGGCTTTTCGGCAGCCGTGGTCACGGTCAGCGATTCCTGTGCGCGCGGGGCAAGGGTGGACCTCTCGGGTCCAGCGGTGTCTGAGGCACTGGCAAAATTCGGCTTCCGGGTGGCGGCCAAGCAAGTGGTACAAGATGACTCCATGCAGATACAGAATGCGCTGGTGCATCTGGCGCTCGATGTCCGATTCATTGTGACGACCGGCGGTACCGGTATTGGGGAACGGGACGTTACTCCGGAGGCAACAGCAGCGATTTGCGAACGCGTGATCGATGGGATTGCCGAGCGGATGCGGAGCGAAGGTTCGAAGCAAACTCCCTTTGCGTTCTTAAGCCGGGGCGTATGCGGCGTAAGAGGCAAAACGCTAATCCTGAATTTACCCGGCAGTCCCACTGGCTCGGTAGAGTCTCTGAAAGCTGTGATTGACTTGGTACCCCATGCGCTGAATTTGCTGGATGGGAAGACGGAACACTGAGGATTGCTGAGCATCTTCAGGCGTGACGATGTGGCCGACGTCCATCAATATCCTTCGCCTGCCCGTGGCTAGAGAACTCGTCCTTAACGAATCGCTGGCCACTGAGCACCTGACACCTTTTCACGTACACTAAATTTCCTTGAAAACTATTGGACACATACTCGCGCGGTATACGGCGTGGATTTTGCACGTGCTGGGGCCGCTGGGAATTTGGGGAGTGTTCGCCATTGCGTTCGCGGATTCGGCGCTTCTGGGAATGCCCGTGGACGCGATCGTGGCCTACTACGTATATCAGGATCACCGGCGCCTGATTTTATATGTGCTGATGGCATCCCTGGGATCGGCGCTGGGGAGTATCCCGCTTTATCTCATTGGCTACAAAGGCGGCGAGATGGTTCTGCGGAAGCGCATTTCAGAGCAGCGCTTTCTGCGCATCCATCGCTCGTTTGAGCGGCATGAGTTCTGGGCTTTGATGTTTCCGGCAATGCTGCCTCCACCCCTACCGTTCAAAATTTTTGTTCTGGGTGCGGCAGTATTCGAGATGCGGTTCACCCACTTTCTGGCAGCAATCTTCCTTGGAAGGTTTGTCCGGTTCCTGTCGCTGTCACTGCTGACGTTGTACTTCGGACCGCATATCGTCGGGTTAATCGGGACGGTTTTCCGGCGTCATCTTCTCTGGGTATTGGGGGTGGTTGTCTTGGGAATAGCGCTGTGGCTGATCATGCGGAAGCGTAACCGGAGAGTCTCGCGGCTCAAAGGGTAGAGTCTGGTCCCGCTGCGCTCAACGGACAGCCGAGGGCGGCTGTCCCCACCAAAACACCGGTCACGCAGCAGCGACGTTATTATTCGCTGACTTATGCAAGCGCTCGGAGATGGAATGCAGAAGCATCGGCGCAGCGAACATCGCGGCGGTGAAGAATAAGTCGCCTTCTATGCCGCGGCGGAAAAACGGCAGACCGGCTTCGTAGCAAGCCATCAAACCAGCGAATGTCATCGGATACAAATCTTTCCAAGCGGCCCAGACGGCGAAGTTACTCACCAGAAAAAATACGATCGAGCCTCCCAGAGCCGAGCCCATGATTTTGAGAGCTCCGGAGTTCTGCCGCAGCATCGTGCCCACGCCCAACATGGCGGCATACCAGGCCCAGGTCACGAAGTGATCCCAGGTGAAGGGATAGCGGTAGACCAGCGTAGTGAGAGCAACATCCGAGGCGGCAAGCAACGCTAGCGGGAACCACCACTGGCGGCGCGGTCCGCGAGCGCCAAAAAACAAGAGAGAAGCTCCCACCGGAGTGAAGGCCAGCGGGTGCGGCAAAAATCGGACGGCAACAGCGATGATGACGAACAAATAAGCCAGCATGAGCACCTCAGAAATCAGCAGAGTTTATTGTGGGCGTTGGAACGCGGTTGCGTCAAGGGTCGCGAGAAGTTCACCTCATCTAGGTTCAGGGACGGTGACGCGATCCGCGCCGGAGCCGTAAACATCCCCGACAACGTTGAGATTGCGATCGAGCTGGACGCCAGCACCAAGCGCTTTTCGCGTTGTCCTGCGACCTAGCAGGCTGGGCAATTGTGCAAAGCGGAGGTCCTGGAAATCGACGATATAGCCTTGTTCCGGCGACTCCAAGTTTTCGGTTTGAACCAGAGGGTATCTCGCCCAGTCGAGGTACACGCGGCCAAGATACGAACGCTTGGCCACCAGGGTAATCGGGGTTTCCTCCGGCTTGTATTGCACATGAAGATTGTTTTCGTCGTCCATCCCTGGATTGACTTCAGGCCCCAGTGAATTTACCGGGGCGAGAACGAAAAAATTTGAAGTTTCCACTACACCGTACCAGCGGAACGGATTGGCCAGGTCAGGGTAGGCGGAGGCGCGGAGGGGTTCAGCACCGTGGTAGGTGCGTGCTTCAAGGGCGTTGACGGCGCGGCGGTGCTCGTAGTCGCGCACGGTCCAGAGAAGAACGACGGCGATCAGCGCGGCTATGGCGGCGATTCGTCCACGCGGGCGTCGTTGCCGGGCTCCGATTTCTTTATCAATCAGCGAGAAAAGCAACGGAGTGACCAAGCCAAGCAGCAGGCAGACGAACATGATGGGTTCGAAGATGAAGACGATATCCCAGGAGTACCACTTCTCCGAAAAAGGCCAGAAGGGACGGACGCCGTAGTTATTGGTGAAATCGAGAAGAATGTGGCTGAGGCCGGCCAGGCACGCATAGAAAAAGAGCAATCCCCAACGCGGCGGAAGGTTTGGATCTTTCACTTTGCGACCGCGAAAACGCCAGAGAAGATAGACGAAGCCAACGACGAGTGCCGCATCGATGGGAACTCCAAGAAACGAGTGCGTGAAACCGCGGTGATGAGCAAAGCTGAAGGCGGGGCCGCGGACCCGGCTGAGGACGTCAAGATCAGGGGCCTCCGCGGCGAGTGTGCAGGTAAGCGTGGCAAGCGCGGTCGTGCGGTTGAGTCCAGCGCGTCCCAAGCAGGCGCCAGTCAGGAAGTGGGTGATGGGTTCCAATCGGTCTGGAAGGATTGTAGGGACGGCGCGAAGAAATGCCAAGCGTTGGAATTGGCCGGGTTGTTAGGGCAAGGCGGATAGGACTGTCAGCGCGTTGGGGACGACGGTAATTTCTGCTGGGAGAGTTCCGAGGAGTTCGCCATCGGCCTCGACATAAATCTTGAAGTCCGATGAGTTTTCGGGGGACTGCTGGGGGTAATCGCAGATCGCGTGGCTGGCGTGGATCAAATCGATCCCGGCTACCTGCCGATCAAGGCGGAGTAATGCGCGGGTAACGTAGGCGAGGTAGGCGAGGCGACTTGCGGTGCGGCATAGGATCAGGCGAATATCGTTGCGATCCAGTGACGCGCCGGGAGCGAGGTACTGCAGAACCCCTCCAAAATTGCGGATGCGAACAGCCAGGAGTTCCGTACAGTTGGCGTGTTTGGCTTCGTCGGTACCACTCTCGGTGTACTCGACGCGGAAGCGCGTCATCGGATACGTGAACCAGAGATGCCACGCCTTCACGTAGTACGCGGCCATGCCTAAACGCTGCTTTGTTCCTGGAGTCAGCGCGTGAAACAGGGCCGCATCGACACCGACCCCGGCGGCGATGACGAAATAACGAGTACAAGGACTGCCGCTGAAATCCTGGCAGCGGATTTGTCCAAGAGTCACACGGCGCGGGCTTGAGCGGAGAATCGCCTTGGCAGCGGCGGCGATAGTCATCGGCAGTCCGAGATCGTGGGCCAATGCATTGGCTGTGCCCATTGGCAAAACAGCCAGAGCAACTGGAGTATTCGCCAGCACTTGAATAATGTTGTGAATGGTGCCGTCGCCGCCGCAAGCGAAAACCGTGTCACATCCATCCAGCACAGCTTGTCGGGCTTCTTCCTCAGCGTGGGCACGCGAATCGGTAAGGACGAGATAGGCATCGACGCCTGCGTTGCCGAGAATCCCGAGCACAGAATTCAGCTCCGACTCGCGCCGTTTGCGGCTGCCGCCGGAATCTGGGTTATAGAGCAGAGCTGCCTTGCGCATGGGGAATGGAAGAAGGATTGTACTTTGGCGGCGAGGGATTTTGTGTGAATAGATCGGCGTTCTACGTCTTTGTTGGCTGATCTTTTTGAATCGAGTAAACCACGTGCGGCAAGGTTGCACGCATCACCTCTTTCCAGAGGGTCATTCCGTTTTTCTCCGCGACACGACGGGAAGGAATATTTTCGGTGCGAATGATGGAAACGAGGCGGGTTACTGGAAGCCGTCCGAATCCATAATCGCGACATGCCCGAGCGGCCTCCGTGGCCAGACCTTGCCTCCAGTGATCGCGGCGCACATGGTAGCCGATCTCCACCTCACTTGTGCTCTCGACGGGTTGAATGGTCAGGCCACAATCTCCGATCAACTCGTGCGTGGATTTCAGAATCATTGCCCATAAGCCATGGCCGTGCTCGGCGTAACGGCGACGGTTGCGGGCGATCCACTCCTCCACTCCGGCGCGATCGTAGGGTACGGGATAGAAACGCATGGTCTCGGGGTCGGAGATAACGCGGGCCAGGGCATCGGCGTCTCCGGGCACGAACTCCCGCAGGATGAGGCGTGGGGTTTCGAGAATCTGCGTCAATGAGCCCTATGTTTTCGTGGTTCAGTCTCCGACTATAATCTGCGCGATGGCTTCCCCGATGAAGGATGTCGAAAAAAAGATTGACGCGCTCCGTGAGAAGATCCGGCACCACGAGTACTTGTATTACGTTCTCGATCAGCCCGAGATCAGTGATGCCGAATTCGACAAGCTGATGCGCGAACTGAAGGATGCTGAGGCAAAGCACCCCGAGCTGCTCACGGCGGATTCTCCCACGCAACGGGTTGGCGGCAAGCCGCGCGAAGGATTTCTTAAAGTGCGGCACTCTTCGCCGATGTTATCGCTCGACAACACTTACAACGAAGAAGAGCTTCGAGATTGGGAACGGCGGGTGCACGAGCTCAGCGGGCGCAAAGACGTGGATTACGTATGCGAGCTGAAGCTCGACGGCATGTCCCTGGCGCTGATTTATGAGGACGGAAAACTGGTGCGAGGAATTACTCGCGGCGACGGCACGGTCGGTGAGGATGTGACGCTGAACGTGCGCACGGTGCGATCGGTGCCGCTCTCGATTCCAAAAGAGAAATTGAAGAAGGCGGGTATTCCGGCAAATTTTGAAGTGCGCGGCGAATTGCTGATGCCCACGGCCTCGTTCAATAAAGTAAATAAAGAACGAGAGAGCAAGGGGCTTCCCACATTCGCCAATCCGCGCAACTTCACCGCCGGGACGGTTCGGCAGTTGGACGCGAATGTGACCGCCGAACGCCGTATGGACTTCTTTCCCTACATCCTGCTGGAGAACGGCCGTACGTATTTCGATCGGCACTCGAAGACGCTGGACGCACTGGAAGCAGCGGGCTTCAAGGTGAACCAGAATCACAAGCAGGTACACAGCATGGACGAAGCCTGGGCGTTTATCCGGCATTGGGAAGAGAAGCGTGAGTCCCTGCCTTATGAAATTGACGGCATCGTTCTGAAAGTCGATCGCACGGCTTTGCAGGACGAACTTGGTTTTACCGGCAAGGCCCCGCGCTGGGCGATTGCCTACAAGTACGCGGCGCGGGCGGGGATCACGAAGCTGGAAGACATTCGGGTGCAGGTGGGGCGAACGGGAAAGCTCACGCCCGTTGCGATGCTGGCGCCGGTGTTGATCGGCGGGACGACCGTCAGAAATGCCACCCTGCACAACATGGACGAGATCGAGCGGCTGGGAGTAAAGATTGGCGACTGGGTGCAGGTGGAGCGCGGCGGAGATGTGATACCCAAGGTAGCGAAGGTCATCGATGATAAAGATCATCCGCGAGGCACGCGGACGTTTGAGATGCCAGAAAATTGCCCGGTGTGTGGGACAAAGATCGTGCGCACAGAGGGCGAGGTGGATTATCGCTGCGTCAATGCAAATTGCCCGGCGAAATTGCGCGAGACCATTCTGCATTTCGCTTCGCGCGGGGTAATGAATATCGACGGGATGGGCGATGCCCTGGTGAATCAGCTTACGGATCGCGGGCTGGTGAAGAACGTCGCCGACATTTACAAACTGACGAAAGCCGATCTGCTCAGCCTGGAGCGCATGGGCGATAAATCAGCGCAGAACATTCTGGACGAGATCGAAAATTCCAAGAAGCTGCCGTTGGAGCGGGTGATTTACGGCCTCGGCATTCGAATGGTGGGCGAGCGGACAGCGCAATTCCTCGCCGAGCATTTTGGATCGATGGACGCGCTGGAAAAAGCCGGGGTGGAAGATCTGCAGGATGTGAATGAAGTTGGCCCACGAATCGCGGAGAGCATTGTGGAGTTCTTCGGCATTGCGGCGAACCAGGAACTGATCGAGCGATTGCGCAAAGCCGGACTTACCCTCACCGGTAAGAAGAAAGAGCGTGGCACCAAGCTAGCGGGCAAGACGTTCGTGCTGACCGGGACGCTGGCGCATTTCTCGCGCGATGAAGCGAAGAAGCTCATCGAAGATGCGGGCGGGAAAGTGACGGGCTCGGTAAGCAAGAAGACGGATTATGTGGTGGCGGGCGCGGATGCGGGCTCGAAGCTGGATAAGGCGAAGGAGTTGGGCGTGAAGGTGATTGGGGAAAAAGAGATGAACAGCATTGTTGGGAACGGGTAGGCTTCCGACAATGCGGCTGCATCCTCACGCGAAAGCTTGCCACAGAGGCTAAAGGCCCACTTCTCTGTGGAACGATTGGCACGGCTAAAGCCGTGCCCTACCCGATCCGGCTTTTCCAAACTGGACAGTGCTACAGCTTTTCGATCGTCATCGCCGCGGTCATCCGCTTCCACGTCTCTTGCAACATTTCCGGTAGAACACGCGTTTCTCCCACGACCGACACGAAGTTCGCATCGGCGACCCATCGAGGGAGGACGTGCATGTGGATGTGTCCGGCGATGCCGGCGCCCGCGGCTTTGCCAATGTTCATGCCGAGATTGATGCCGTCAGGCTGGTAGAGCTTGCGGAGGACGGACTCCATGCGTTGCGAGAGGGCCATCATTTCGGTGGCGGCTTCGGGCGGCAGTTTCTGCAGTTCATCCAGATGCGCGTAAGGGACGATCATCACGTGGCCGGGGGTGTAGGGATAGGCATTCAGAATGACGAAGCAATATTTCCCGCGATGAACGATGAGATTCTTTTCGTCGTCGCCGGCCTTCACGGCGTTGCAGAACACGCATCCAGAGGCCTTTTCGGCGGTCGATACATAGGCATATCGCCACGGGGTCCAGAGATAATCCATCACTGGGCAGGGTAGCAGATTGAGAGCTGACGGAGGATATCCGCCGTTATGCCATGCCGGCCTGCTATTGAGTTTCCATGCCCATGGGCTTCCACCAGCGCTGGTGATGCTTGCACTGCGAGGGCAAGTCCGGATTGCAGCGGGCGTGGAAGGTGTTTTCCGCGATCGCGGTGCCCAAGCCGGCACCAATGAACATGTCGGAGGCCCAGTGGTCGCGGGCCATAAATCGCGTAACAGTTACGGTCGTGGCCGCGCCGTAGGCTAAGATCCGGGCCCACGTCTTCGGATATTCATCGGCCAATACCGACGCCATGGCGAAAGTGAACATGGCATGTCCCCCAGGAAATGAGGTATTGATGGCGTGATGCTTGAAGAAGTCTCCATTTCCTGCGCCTTCCCCGGGACGCTGGCGGGCAAAAATCAGCTGCAAAGGCGTATAGACGAGGAAGGTATTGACCAGAGTTTCAAGTTCGAGATTTCCCGTCTCACGGGCATGAGGGTGGTCGGTCTTGATTCCGTAGAGATAAATCCCGCCAACCGCTGCGGACAATCCGAAGATGGCGGCGTTCGAGGTGTCCTGATAGGCCTGGAAGTGGGCTTTCGAGATATGCGGCTCTATGCTGCTATCGGCCGCAATCAGCGCGCCGGTGCCGACCAAAACCAGAGCATCCCACTTAAGGTTGTGTCGTTCGAAGGGTGCCAGGTAGAGACGTTTCTGGTCTTGACCGATACGACGGATGCTTCTCTTTACAGTCCCATCCTGGTCGGTGTCAGCGGGAGTAGAAGTATCGGCAGGAGACTCGGGCGCAAGGTCATCGTTATCCCGCGTCTCGACTCGGAAGGCGGTAACGCGGAAGTTGGGAGCCAGTACTCTCGCCTCGGGTTGCGGTGCGAGCAGCACGGGAGAGCCAGAAATCTCCTGGGAAAGAGAAGCAACCGACAACGCGGCGGTTGCGAGAATTACCGCGATTGAGTGTCGCAAAATCGAGAGGGTGTTCAAGTCTTTGCTCTCTGAGGTTGAGATGTTCTTTACAAGCGCAGCTTTAGGATGCGTATTTGCGAAGAAGGTAAATGGACTGTGGAAATTCCCTTGAATCCTTGAAACCGGTCAGCCCCCCACGCCTTGCGGCCCAAGAATTAACCTTAACGAAACAGAGCAGCTGGATTTGCGTTTGACACTGTTTGGAAGGCGTTGCTATAGTCGAGAAGTTCCCTTTGGACGCGGGTTTCTGTAAAACGTCCGGCAGCTGGGATTGTCCAAGTTCACTCGCCAGGGTGAGCCCACCACAACCTAAACGACTCACCAGCAGTCCGCAAGCAGACCCCGCATCTTCCCCGCACTGAGTGCGAGGCTTCAGCGAGGCATGACTTTGTCCGACCACACCACCGCTCACAACTCCGAATCAAACAGCGCCGTCGCCACCGAGACCGAACCTACGGCATCCGAACAAACCCCAACCGAACAGCCAATGACTGCCCAGCAATCGAACGACTCGAATTTCAGCGAGCAGCCAGCGGAACCGGCTCAAGCTTCGCCCTCCGGGGGGAAGCTTCTCAGCCGGCGGCTGCTTCCGAAGACAAACATGCGGGGGAAGATTTCGCGTCAGCGCTCGAGAGCTTCACCACCGAGACCGAAGAGGCCGTCGGGGAAGACCGCGTCATCAAGGGCACCGTGCTGAAACTGACATCCACGCACGTTGTTATCGACGTAGGGGCGAAGTCGGAAGGCATGCTGCCGCTTTCGGAGGTGCTGGATCACGAGGGTAAGCCCAAGGTAAAGCCCGGCGACGAGATCGACGTAATGCGCGAGAAGGGGCATACCGAGGAAGGCTACATCAACCTCTCGCATCAAAAGGCAGCCCGCCTTCACGCCTGGGACGAGGTCGAAAAGGCCTATAACGAGAAACGGCCGATTCAGGCGGTGGTGATTGAGCGAACCAAGGGCGGTTTGACCGTCGACATTTTGGGCGCAAGGGCGTTTTTGCCCGGGTCGCAAGTTGACTTGCGCCCCATTCGAAATCTTGAGGGCATGAAAGGCCAGACGCTTGAAGTGACGGTGATCAAGCTCAACAAGAAGCGCGGCAACATTGTGGTTTCGCGCAAGGAATTGCTGGAAGGCGAACAGACCGAGAAGCGCAGCAAGACTCTGGAACATTTGGAGGAAGGCTCCGTTCTGACAGGTGTTGTCAAGAACCTGACCGAATATGGCGCGTTTGTGGATCTCGGCGGGCTCGATGGTCTGCTGCACATTACGGATATGTCTTGGGGACGCCTTACCCATCCCCGCGATCTGGTGAACGTCGGCGATCAAATCCAAGTCAAGGTTTTGAAGTACGACAAAGAAAAGCAGCGCGTCTCGCTCGGGTTCAAGCAATTGACCCCGGATCCCTGGCTCGACGCTGAGCACCGCTATCCCGTGGGCGCACACGTTTCCGGACGCGTCATCAGCGTGACCGACTACGGCGCTTTCGTGGAGCTTGAGCAGGGAATCGAGGGTCTGGTTCACGTGAGTGAGATGACGTGGTCCAAGCGCATGAAGCATCCCTCGAAGCTGGTCAACGTCGGAGATCAGGTCGACTGCGTGGTTCTGAACGTGAATCCCACAGAGCGGCGTATCTCGCTCGGCATGCGGCAATTGGCCACGAATCCATGGGATGCCTTGCACGATAAATATCCTGTGGGCATGACGGTGGAAGGGCGCGTGCGAAATTTGACGGATTTTGGCGCGTTCATCGAGATCGAAGACGGCATCGACGGGCTGGTGCACGTCAGCAACCTGAGCTGGACCAAGCGAGTGAAGCATCCGTCGGAAGTGCTGAAGAAGGGCGATCGTGTGAAGGCAGTGGTATTGGCCATCGAACCGGATAAGCGCCGGTTGTCACTGGGCGTGAAGCAGCTCCAGCCCGACGTTTGGGAGACTTTCTTTGAGACCCATCACGTCGGCGATGTGGTGCATGGCAAAGTGCTGCGGGTGGCGGCGTTTGGCGCATTCGTGGAAATCGCGGAAGGCGTCGAAGGTCTCTGTCATAAGTCGGAAGCGGTGGATGGCAATGGTCAACCCTTGCATCTTGAGCCGGGCATAGAGCACGATTTCAAAATCATCAAGATGAGTCCGGAAGACAAGAAAGTCGGACTCAGCATTCGTGCGGTTGGCGAAGAGGCTTCGCGCTCCGAGGTGGAGGCTTACAAGCAACCGGTTTCCAGCACCAGTTCAACGATTGGCGAGCTGATTTCCTGGAAACGGGCCAGCAACGAAGGCAACTAACCTTAGAAATCGTTCTTATACAAGCCGCCGAGAGGCGGCTTTTTTATTCTTTTGCGCTTGCGAAGGCCGCCTCAACTCACTCTTCCCCAGCGCTGATTTGGCGCTTGGCGCGCGCTGGTCTAGAATCGTTGGTTTGTCCTCCATCATCCATTAAGTAAGGAGTTAACCCCTTGGCTGAAACTATTTACGATGTCGCCATCATCGGCAGCGGACCTGCCGGATATACTGCCGCCATTCGCGCCGGCCAGTACGGACTCAAAACTGCGCTCATTGAGAAAGATAACGTGCTGGGCGGAACCTGTCTGCACGTGGGTTGCATTCCCACCAAGGCGCTCCTGTTCAACGCCGAACTCTGGGACCATCTTAAGGAAGCGAAAGAGTTTGGGATCGAAGGCGTCGATTCCCGCAAGTTAAACTGGGCAGCGATTCAGGATCGGAAGTCCAAGATCGTCGCAAAGCATGCCAAGGGCCTCGAATTCCTCATGAAGAAAAATAAGGTCGAAACGATCCGGGGATACGGCAAGCTGACGGGGTCCGCGCAAAACGGAATTCATACGATCGACATCGCGAACGATGGCAAGAGCAGTCAACTCAAGGCAAAGCATGTACTCTTGGCCACCGGTTCGGAGGCTCGCATGTTACCCGGCCTGGAGGCCGATGATCGAGTTCTCACGAATATCGAAATTCTTAGCTTGAAGGATATGCCGAAGTCTCTGGTGATTGTGGGCGCCGGGGCCGTGGGAGTCGAGTTCGCATCGATCTATCGTTCCTTCGGCTGCGAAGTCACCATCGTTGAAATGTTGCCGCGGCTCGTTCCCGTGGAAGATGAAGAAGTCTCGAAGGAGTTGGCCCGTGTTTATCGCAAGCGCGGAATCAATTTCCACACCGGCGCGAAGGTGGAAAAGGTCGAAAAAACAAAGACCGGCATCGCGGTAACGATCAGCGTGGAAGGCAAGCAACAGAAGGTCGAGGCGGAGAAAATACTAATTGCGGTGGGACGCAAGCCGCGCACGGAAAACGTCGGACTGGAGAAAACAAAAATCAAGCCGGAACGTGGCTTCATTCAGGTTGATTCCTGGATGCATACCTCAGAACCTGGCGTCTATGCGGTGGGTGACATCGTCCTCGGGTCGCCGCAACTGGCCCATGTTGGCGCTATGGAGGCTCTCGTAGCCGTAGCCAAGATCGCCAAGAAGCCCTGCAAACCCATTAATCCGGAACACATCCCCGGAGCAACTTACTGCCATCCAGAGATCGGCAGCGTTGGCTTGACCGAAACCAAGGCGCGCGAAGCTGGCTACAACATCAAGGTCGGCAAGTTCCCTTTCACCGCAAACTCGCGGGCTTCGATCGTTGGGCAGCACGAGGGCTTTATCAAAATTGTTTCGGACGCCGAATATGGAGAGATCCTGGGAGTTCATATCATCGGACCGCAGGCCACGGAGCTGATCGCCGAAGCCGTTGCCGCGATGGAATTGGAAGCCACGGTGGAAGATTTGGTGTGGACAATTCACGCGCATCCGACCTTGGCCGAAGCCATGCTCGATGCAGCGAACAGCGTTTATGGAATGGCGATCAACGCTTGAACATCGGGCGATTGAGCGATCGGGTGATTGAGTGATTTGAAGTTTAGGCCGTCCTTCATGCACGGTCCATTGCTCAACCGCAAAACGCCGAATCAGCCGATTTTATTCATGATCTCTGTCGTCCAACTCGGTACGGTCGATTACGATACCGGTCTGCGCCTGCAACGGCAGCTGGTTGATCTGCGCAAAGATGAAAAGATCGGGGACGTCCTATTGTTGCTGGAACATTCCCCTGTAATCACTCTGGGACGAAACGGCAAAGCGGCGAAATGTGATTGCCTCGTCCGAAATGCTGGCAGCAACGCGGCGTCAAATTCTTTGACTGTGATCGCGGCGGAGACGTCACTTTTCATGGTCCCGGCCAAGTCGTGGGATATCCCATTTTCGATCTTCGTGGATTCTCCTCTCCAGATGGCAAACGGAAAACTCTGGGCGTGGTGCAATTTGTGCGCCGTCTGGAGGAGGTCCTGATCCGAACTTGCGCCGATTTTGCGATACCCACGAAACGTATTGCTGGCCTGACTGGCGTTTGGACGGATCACGCGGAAGCCGAGGCCAAGATCGCCGCCTTGGGTGTCCACATCTCTCGATCAGTCACTTCCCATGGTTTCGCTTTGAATGTGAATACTGATCTGAGTTTCTTCAACTTGATTGTCCCTTGCGGCATCACCTCAAAGCCTGTCACATCGATGCAGCAGGAACTTGGACATGCTCTTGATCTAAATGCGGTGGCGGAATCTATTTCCAGAAACTTTGGCACTGTGTTTCAGCAGCAGATGCTCTGGGTCGACACTCTCGACGCGCTGTTAGGCCGCTCGGTTGGGGTGCCACTGAGAACGCCCGCGGAACTTCGCCATATTCATGAGGAAGACGACAATACCTGGGCATGAGTCCAAGTGGTGCGAATGCTTCCGCGCCGGAACGAGTAAAGGCAGTGACCCTAGCAAAAGGTGACGTTCTCGCGATACCATCCTCAATAGTGCGCTTTAGAGCCGCTTTCCATGAGTACTAAGAAAACTAAGCACGCTTCCAATGGCCACGGCGCGAGGAACAACTCGGCCCCGTCCAGCAATGCTACGCGCGGTTCAGACCTCCGGACCTATTCGCTACCTGACTATCGCCTCGAACATCCGGACTTCAGCGTCCGCCAGGCCCTCGAGAAGGACAAAGACGGGACCGAACATGTGCGCTATGAAGCTACCGGCGACTTCGATGCTCCTGTCCCGCCGATCCGCGAGTCCAAGTATCTCGACAAGAAGCAGTGCATCGAGCTCTACCGGTACATGTTGCTCAATCGCAAAATGGAGATTGGGCTGGAGAATCTGTACAAACAAGGAAAAGTTGTCGGCGGCGTTTACTTTGGCCTAGGCCAGGAGGCCTGCTCGTGTGCCTCCGCCTACGCGCTCGACAAAGATGACTGGTTCGCGCCCATGATCCGCAACCAGGGAGCTCTGCTGGTCCGCGGCTTCGCCGCTTCCGACACCATGATGCAATACATGGCAAAGGCAGATTCGCCGACCAAAGGACGCGACGGGACTTCGCATTTCGGCGATATCGAGAAGCGCAACATGGTCTCACCCATCTCCATGCTTGGCGACCTTATCCCTGTGCTCTCCGGCGTTGCGCTCGGCGCGCGCCTGCAAGGGCGCAGCATCGCGGCACTCACGTGGATTGGCGATGGTGGGCAATCTACCGGGGTAACCTATGAAGGCATCAACTTCGCTGCCGTGCAGAATCTAGGTCTGGTCTTGGTCGTGGAAAGCAATCTCTGGGCCTACTCAACGCCGTCTGACATGCAATACCGCTGCAAGGACCTCGCGGAACGCGCCATTGGATATGGAATTCCCGCCGTGATCGTCGATGGCACGGATGCGTGTCAGGTCTATGACGCGGCCCGTGATGCCGTCGAACGCGCTCATCGCGGCGAGGGCCCCACGATGATCGAGGCCAAGATGATGCGAATGAAAGGCCACGCCATTCACGACGCGGCGGCGTACGTGCCCAAAGCGATGTTTGAGTTTCTGGAAGAAGCGCGATCCGATCGCACGATTTGAAAATTATCTGGTGAAGGAAAAGAAGTGGCTAACGGCAAAGGAAAATGCCGGATTGATTGCGGAAGTCGAGCGAGTGATCGAAGCCGAGCGAGAGATCGCGGTCAACTCACCGATGCCGACACCGGAATCCGCCGAGGGCGGCGTCTACTGCGAAGACGGCTGCCACGAAATCAAGCCCAAGTACGGCGTGCCAAAGGTTAGAACAGGAAAAGGCGTGTTTAAGCAGACAGAAGCAGCCGTTCATTTGAAGTAGGCAAACTGGACGGTTTGCGTTCGCCAACGAACCATAACAGGCTTTCACTAAACTTTATGCAACTCACCTATCTCGAAGCCATCCGCCAGGGAATCTGGGAAGAAATGGACCGCGACCCCTCCGTCTTCTGCCTCGGCGAAGATATCGGCATTTACGGCGGCGCTTTCAAAGTGACCGACGGTTTCATCGACCGCTTCGGCCCCGAGCGCGTCATCGATACGCCCATCGCCGAGTCGGCGATTGTGGGCGCAGCGTTCGGCGCTTCTCTCACCGGCATGCGCCCCGTGGCCGAGTTTCAGTTCATGGACTTCATCGGCTGCGCCTTCAACCAAATTTCAAACATGGTTGCGAAGACGCACTATCTTTGGGGTGCGCCCGCACCCCTCGTTTTGCGTGGACCCAGCGGGGGATATGTCCATGGCGGACCCTTTCACTCTCAGAATCCCGAGATGTGGTTCGTTCACAATCCTGGCCTGAAAGTGATATGCCCTGCGACTCCCTACGATGCCAAGGGTTTGATCAAGTCCGCCATCCGCGACAACAACCCTTGCATCTTCTTCGAACACAAATATCTCTACCGGCGAATCAAGGGTGAAGTGCCATCAGACGATTATGTAGTTCCCATTGGCAAAGCGAACATCGCTCGCGAAGGCAGAGATTTGAGCGTCATCACGTATGCCGCGATGGTTCATTCCGCGCTTGAAGCTGCGGAAATTCTTAGCAAGGACGGAATCGATCTTGAGATTCTCGACCTGCGCACCGTGTCTCCGCTGGACCGCGCCGCCATCGCCCAAACCGTGAAGAAGACGAATAAGGTCATCATTCTCCACGAGCACTCCCGCACCGGAGGTCTTGCCGGCGAAATCGCGGCAATCATTAACGAAGAGGCGTTCGACGATCTAGACGGTCCCATTGTTCGGATCGCCGGACTAGACTCCGCTGTTCCATTTTCGCCGCCACAGGAAGAGCATTACCTTCCAAAAGTAAGCGACATCGTTCGGGAGGCCCGCCGGCTTAAGGCTTACTGAGCCGGGAATGCCAGCCCTTTTGCGGCGTTTGCAAACTTCCCACCACCTAGCGTCAAACTCAGGTCTTCTGCCACAATGGTGCGTCCGGAGGAATCGATGGGCAAATTCATTCTCGGGGTTCTTGTTACTCTTCTCGTTGTGATTCTCGGCGGATTGGGCCTTGCCATGCTCGGTTTTATCCCGACGAATGCAAACGTTGCGCCCAATCGACTGGAAACGCGGATCGCGATGGGGGCGGTGGATGCTTCGATGGAACGTCACGCCCCACACCTTGCCGATCCTTTATCTCCCACCGACCAGAACCTCGAAGAGGGTATGAAACTCTACACCATGAATTGCGCCCTTTGTCACGGCGGCCTGGATCGCAAGCCGTCATCTTTGGGCCACTCGTTTTACCCTCCAGCTCCAAACCTCGTTTCCGATCCCCCCGACGATCCCGAGTGGCATCTGTTCTACACCATACGCACCGGCGTTCGTTATACAGGTATGCCCGCCTGGGATAAAACCCTGACCGAGCAGGACATCTGGAAAATCGCGGCCTTCCTCTCCCACATGGAAAAGCTGCCACCCGCTGTTCAGGAATACTGGAAGACGAGTTTCGGCGTCGATGCGCCAAAGGGCGACGAGAACAAGGACGCACACCCGCATGACTAGCATTTCTGCCGCACAATCGTAAGCCGGCGGGGCGCGGTTGGAGCCGCGAATACTCTGTGCTCTTCCCAAGTTCGTGTTTACAAACGCTATAATATTCGTTTGCAGCGGGCCCTCTGATTTGAACCATGGGCCTTCGCGGAAGGAAATCATGCCGACTGACATCATCATGCCTCAAATGGGAGAATCCATCGTTGAGGGCACGATCACCAAATGGCTGAAAAAGCCTGGAGATAAAGTGCAACGCGACGAGCCGCTTTTCGAGATCTCCACCGACAAAGTGGACGCAGAAATTCCCGCGCCAGCATCGGGCGTTCTGCAGGAAATCAAAGTATCCGAAGGCACGACGGTTGGTGTGAATACAATTGTCGGCACCATCTCAGCCGATGGCGAAGCGGCGGCTGCTCCGGCTAAGCCCGCGGCCGCAGCTCCCGTTGCAGAAAAATCGGGCGCAGAAAAATCGCAGCCCGAAAAGAGGGAGGAAAAGCAGGCGCCCGCGGCGTCCAGCGCCCCTGCGGAACAGAACCAAGCCGACGAAGAAGCTCGATCGTCGCCATTAGTTCGCAAGATTGCCCGCGAACACGGAGTGAGTCTCGGCCAGATTACCGGTACAGGGCTGGGCGGGCGCATCACCAAGCAGGACATTCTCTCGTTCATTGAGGGACAATCATCTGCCCCGGCGGCCACCCCGTCAGCACCGGCTGCATCAACAACGTCCGCAGAGGCCGTGGCCGCAGCGCCCGGACGGCCGGCCCCTTCGTCAGTCCCCGCTCCCGCTGCTTATCCTGGTGATCTCGTCCCGATGAGCAACATGCGCAAGATCATCGCGCAGCGCATGATCGAATCTCGCCGAACCAGTGCGCACGTTCACTGCATGTATGAAGTAGATTTCACCCGCATCGTCCACTTGCGCGCGAAACACAAGAATGGATTCGAGCAACGGCACGGCGTGCGGCTCACCTTCATGCCATTCTTCGTGCGTGCGGCCATCATTGCTCTGCAGCAATGGCCGATTATTAACGCGTTTCTGGAAGGCGATAACATCCGCTACCATCGCCAGATCAATGTCGGAATCGCCGTGGCTCTTGATTGGGGTCTCATTGTGCCTGTCTTGAAGAACGCCGGAGACCTCAACTTCCTCGGCTTGCAGCGTGGCATCACGGATCTTGGCGAGCGCGCCCGCAACAAGAAACTGAAGCCCGAGGACGTTGAGGGCTCGACATTCACCGTCACGAATCCCGGCCAATTCGGTGCCGTCTTCGGTTTGCCCATTATCAATCAGCCAAACTCCGCCATCATGGGTGTTGGCGGCATTACCAAGCAACCTCTGGTCGTCACCGACAAGGACGGCAACGATTCGATCGCCATTCGTTCCGTTGTCCATCTCACGCTCGGATACGATCACCGTCTGATCGACGGCGCCGTTGCTGATCAATTTATGGCGCTGGTAAAGAAGACCCTCGAGAATTGGAACGAGGAAATCGGGTGAGCTTATAAGGCGGAAGGCTGAGTACTCTTGGCGGATGGCTGCTTGCACCAGGTCGAGGCATTCAGGCAGGTTACTGTTCCGTCGATGATTTCGGAAATGCCTTGTTTGAACTTTTCCGGATCGATGATCTCCCGCGCAGCCACAGCATCTACCGTGGATAGCGCATTCTGCAGGAACAACATCGCTGCATCTTTCTTTTCTGACCCTGACTTATTCGCAAAAAGACTTTCAATTCCGCTGACAAGAGCAGGCACGAAAGCGATTCCCCGCAACAATTGAGACAGAAAATTCATGACTTCCTCCTTTGATATTTATTAAGTTGAACCCGGCGGGCTGGCCGCACATATCGAATTTAGGTGAGGCTGGCCAGGATCTCGTTGATGGCCGTCAGATTAGGATCCGCAGCGTCCGTGGACTTCACGATGAGCGTCAAGCATGCCTTCAGTTCATTGGCCTTGCTCAATGCCAGCGCCAACATTCCAGGCATGTCAATTCCCCCAACGCCGGAATTCTTCAGCGTGTTCCAAGTGGGAGCCGTCGCGGTCTTCAGATTCGTGATGATGGTAGTGCTCGGTACTATACTCATGTCTCTCCTCGTATATCCAGATTTGATTCAAATGTGTCTATCAACATGACAACTACTTCAGCCAAAACTTGTGAAGCGCGATGGCGGCGCTGACCGCCGCACTGATAAAACCATTCAGCAGCCGGTTGTGAACGCTGGTACGCAGATCATTTCGCTCCAGCACCGCGACCCTATCCTCCACCAGCTTCACTCGACCCGGCTGCCCGTTGCCTACCAGCGTATCCATCTTGGTCTCCAGCCGCACTAGTTTGTCGAGGACCTCTCGCTGGAATTCGATGTCGATCGCTCGAAGCGCGAACTCTCTATCAGTGACTCCCACCTTCTACCTCCTCGCGTAATTGTTTAGAGCGGATAATCCACGTGCAAGACAGCCGAGTATCTCGAGTACTTTGGCGGAGACGAACTGTCGTAAAGCCTCAGAAAATAAGTTTGCGTTCGCGCCAGACGCGCCAAACTGAAAGTTTGGGCATTAAACCGGCCCAGCAAGTTCCGATCATTCGCCTGTCCCCAACCAAAGTCGTTTTCTCTAACCTCTATTCCGTCACCATTCGCGGGCGCCATTCCAGCATCCACTTCCACGGTCGTCGACGTGACCGACGTGATTTGCGCCTCCGTCAGGTTCGTCTGGTAATACGTGCCCACCTGTTCCGTATGCAGCAACGGAGGCGCATCCTGCAACGCGATTTTGGCCGTGCCGGAACCATATTCCGCCGCTAGCGGAGACGCCAGATCGTTCGCGAATCCAATCATATAAAAGCCACGATCATTCGCGGGATCAGCAATCTCAATTGTCACGTCCCGCACGATCGCAGAAAATGTTGCCCCGCGCGATGGCACATTCACGACAATGCCGTCCCCCGGGAAAATATCCTCTGCTCCTCCTGGTAAAAAGTCGCTCCACGTCCCGTAAGAGCCTGACCATGCGTTTCCCGTCGAGTCATCCAGAATCGCCAGCGCCGCGTTCTCGCAGTCCACATCGCATCTCGCTAGCGGATTTTTCATCACCCGCACGCTACCTCGTGTGCCATCATCGGTGCCCTTCTGCATCGCAGCCACGCTGCCTGAGTTCTGAACATGGGCGACAGCCGTGGATGATCCGCGATAGCTTGCCACAATTAGCTCATTCAAAGCTGGAACGTGCTGCGGGTAGAAATCCAATGAAGAAGAACTTGCGATTTCACAAGCTGCTCCGTCGGCGAGCGCACCAACCAATTGCGTTACGTAACTGGCATTTGGAAGCGCTGTTCTCACCTCGGCAAGCGAAATGTGTGTAACGTACGTGTATGCAAGACTGCATTGCATATTCATGGCGTTTATAAGCGAATAAGTGCAAAATCCCGGGGCGTTGCCTATTACGTCGTCGTAAAGAACGGTGGCCGGGGCCACGAGGGTAGCCGGATTATTAGGATCGATGTCCTGAACTTCAAGAACGAAGCGGACATTCCCTGCCACCGCCGCGCCACCCCGTCCGCTGCCTGACGGATGCAGCGACGAGTGATACAACTCCCCTGAACGGTAGACCTCCATAGAGTACAGATATGTCGTGAAAAAATACTGGTGGCCTTGCGTAGTTGACATAACAGGCCCGGTCACAACTCCATTGATCAGCGCCTGTATTGTTGAGCCCGCACCGGATGGCGCGATCTGAAATCCCGCCAGGCATCCCGTCGTCGCTATCGCTCCGGTATACAATCCCCCGAGTACGCCGCGGGAAGCCGCGGTAAAGCTTACATCTCCGTGTTGCAGTTCCAAGGCGCCTCCGAGCTCAATCAGCTCAATCGAACTAACTGTGGTTTGCCCATCTACTCCTGTACCGCCGGCAACCTGCAATGTCTGCGCCACTACCGAAATTGCCGAGGAGGGATCGCTAATTGTCCACGTGGTTGGATCAAGTTCCGCTCCCAAATATTGTTCGTCGATCACTGCGGATTTAACCTGGGCAAACGGCGTTTGGGAAAGATAGTACTTCAGGCTCACGCCATCTCCGGCAAAGTAGTCTCGAACGTAACTGGCCGCCTCCTCCTGTCCGTTTACGGTTACGTCGTTCACCAGCAAATTCTGACTGTTCAGCCACAAATTCTGAGGCGAAAAATTCGGGTCACTCTCGTTCAATTCATATAAGGTCGAACCAACAGGCGCCAGGATGAGAGCTCCATTCATGCTTCGAAAAGCCGCCCGCGTGGCGATTGCGATTTCCGCCGCATGAAACGAGAAGCTCTTTTGAGGGTTTACTTCGTAACTTGCGAGCGTATCCAGGTCTTGAACCGCGCTGGTATCAAACCATCCAGGCAGCAAATCCTGCGCCAGCTGCCGGAGCGCACTACCTGCGCTCCGGCATACAAAAGGGGGTCGATTTGGCAATGTTTTTTGGTTTAGCAACATTTCGTCGCTCTGCGCGGCGAGGTTGTAGCGGTACACCGGCCCTTGCTCGCCCCATCCCAAATACTCGTACTGAGGCACGCTGACTACGTATCCCGTGAATACATCGCTCCCGTTTGCTTTTCCCAGCATCACCCTCGCACCCACTATTGGCACCACGAAGCTTGCTGAGTTCGCCAGCAGGCTAAACTGTAGTTCCACAACATCGTTTTCCTTGCGTTCCACTTTCGGTATCTTGATGCCGTCCAACGCTGCCGTGTAATCCTGTGGTCCTTGCCCTTGCAGATTGTCGATTGTTAGCTTCATTTCAGTTTGGAATGCATACCTTTCCCGCTGGCACACCATCTCATCCGCCCGCGATGTAACGCCAGAACGACTGTTAGCCATGTTGTGCTGGAAGATGCCACCAGCTTGGCATATTCTCGATTCCGTAAACTCGAAGACGGCAGGCGCACCAACTAGTTTCCCGGGGCGGGAAGCTGTACTTCCTCCCCTTCGTCCCTTCCGCAGCCGTCCTCCTTTAATACACAGCCGCCATCGCGGACGGAAAATAGCTTCGATAGCAGGAAACCATCTGCCCATCTAAGGTGTCCGCAAAGGGAAGAGCAATAAAAGATGCATGAAGACTCACCGAAGTGATGGGATGGCAGACTTCCACATAGCACTCGCGCACATACATCTGTGATGTATTTCCTGCCGTACTTGCCTGTTTAGTCTCAGTTTCCTTTGTATTGGCCGCTCCTTCACTTTTCGAAGGCTTCCAATTGGCGCTCGACATCACATTCACCCCGCGCCCTCCCGCCCCCGGATTTGGACTCAGCCGGGGATAATAAAAACACACTCTTCCGCCAGAGTCCGACTCGGCGACAAATAGCGCAGACCATTCTTGAAAGAAAGAACCACCTTCCCTGTCCACGAACGCGGTTACCATCTGTGCGGAGCTGCCCGTCGCTGGCGGTCCAGCCAGCAGCGGCTGCGCCAACACCACAGACGTCGCCGTCACTTCAATCACCCGCCCCACATTAAAGGTCACGCGCCGAATGTAATTCGCGTCATTGCTAACCGCTGTCGCACTGCTCACGTATGCGGCCGAAATCCCGGAACCCACATAGCCGACTTGCTGCTGATAATCCAAATCAACCGCCACCAAACTTCCTATGCTGAATCCGCTAACCGCTCCCGCGCCCAGAACGAGTTCGCTTGCCGTCGATCCGGGAAGAATCGCCACGGCAGGCGCCGGCGTTCCACCACACGGCGCCGGGGTTGCGCTCGAAGTGGTCGCTAACACATTCATGTGCTCCGATCCGCCCGCCAACGCCATCTGCAACTTTCCCCACTCTCGGAACTCGAATTCCACTCTCGCCTCGATCGCTCCTCGAAACTGGACTGAGGGCAGCGCCCTGGACCCGGAACGCACGATATCGGTTGGCGTATCGTAATAGCGCTCGAAGCCATCAATCCAGCCCAAGTCAAGCCAGGGTGCGGGCGGTGAATCAAGCGCGAATCCACCGCTCATGCTGGGATCGAAAATCGTCGGCGTTTCCGTTACGCGGTTCACTGGCGCGAAGTAACGCTCGCATCTGCCGTGTCACCGGCACCATCGCCGGACGCAATGGAGTAGTGCTCATTGAACTGTTACCTCCGAAAAGAACAAAACGGTGAGCTCGACTCGGCGCTCCGCCCGCCCGTCCTGATAAGCTTGCTCATACATCGCCTTCCGCAAGTCCGCGCGATTGATAGGCTAGCGTGTTGTCCTCTACCCCAAGCGTCGTCGCCTCCTGAAACAAAGGCTGCGTTCCAGAAAACTCTCGTACCTAGATCTGCGCTTGGCGACTGTGAGTAATCGTACTTTTCTGTATTCGTCGGTTGGCAAATTCCGAGAAGCTCATCATCGAGCTGCCCCAGTACTCGCCCACGATCCACCATGCTCGCCACCGTTCCCAGCGTGTAGTACGAGATCACACAATCAAGGCTCATCAGTGGAGCATTTCCCGCGTGTCCCTCGATGACCGTCGCTGTACCCCACTCGATGTAAAAAACATTTGGCTGGGGTTCCGCCGCAGCCGGCGTCAAGTTTTCAACGGCCACGACTGCCGGCGATGTCGCTCCGTTGATCGTTACTGTTCGTGCCGGATTCAATCCGCCGAGCCTTTCCTGTAACGCCAGCAAAAAACTATCTTTCGCAAATTGCATGAAGTCCAGCTTCTAGCTGCGAGCTCCTGCCCTGTTTGGCACGGCTTCAGCTTGAAATGTTGTTAACTTTTGAAAATCACTGTAAAGTGCAACCGATCGTTCAGAAGCATCGATTACTTCTCACTCGACGGCCGTCACTACATAAAAGTATGCTGTTCCTGCAAAGTTCTCGGCTGCTACTGCCTCGATGTGAAAAAGATCCCCGTCATATTGCAGACCCAGTGCGCCGTCGAATAGGTTCTGCACGGAACCCATTCCAAGTGTCGGAAGTTGTGCTTCGAGCGCCGATGCCGGCAATGTAAACTCGATCCTCCGGCTCGGACCGGAATTACCGGTCGGCAGGTTTTTCGTTACAACTGGCGAAACAATGACGTACTGCACTCCAGGATCAACCAGACCCAACTGCCCTGCCGGATCGCTCGCAGTCGCCGTTGCCGGCAACAGCAAACTCACCTGATCTCCTCCCAGGGCAGTTAACATCGCATTCGCCGCTCGAACCAGTGCCGCTCCACAAATTCCGCTTCCCATAATGTCTCCTTCAAGCATCGACATCGATTTTTCAAGCGCTTCGAAATCGATCCAGCAAAAACAGCGGGATCACTCTTACGCTCCTTTTTGCGCTACATACGGCGCCAACAAGCTGCGAACCATTTCATCCACCAGGGTGGGTCCGAAATACTGCAGCCGCATCTGGTTGACTTGGCTTGATTGCACATTGAGTCCCGGAGTGGCCTGCGCATTCTTCACAATCTGGGCGCAGGCAATTTGCACCGGTGCCGGGATCGCGCTCCAGCCCGCGTTGTAAACCACATCGACTTCGTTGAAGAACAATCCCAGCGCATTTACCGGGAACGTCAACTCGCCGCTGGCGTTCCAAATGTCAACGGTGGTCGGATCAATCGCCGTCCACATTCCGGGCAGCGAGAAGGCCAGAGCAAACTCCAAACTCATTTCCGGGAATGGCCATTCGCCTCTCCGTCGGAATTCCGTAACGCCCCTGCAACGTGACAATGGGAGTGGTTGCGGGCGCCACCGTCACTAACGGCAGATAACTTAGGCGAACAGTGTTCAGCTCAGGCGGCATCTTTAGCCGCTCTTCATACTGGTTAACGCCCAGCGTCGTCCGCCGGCAATGTGCGTCGATAATCGCCGACGCCGCGGTAATCCATGACGGATCGGTCGTGGCGTCAAGCCCATAGGTCACATAATCCGTTGTAGCCAGATAATTCATAGTCAGTTCTCAATTCTCGGCATAAAAATGTCGTTGGCCGTCAGTCGCGGTTCGCCGGCAGGAATGCACTTTCCAGGAACCAGCAATTCACGACTAACGACCAACGACCACGTTCTTCTAGTTGTGAATGTTCACTTGGTAATGAGCGAAATTCGCCCCCTTTACCACGGGTGCGCCAAACTTCACCACCACCATCTGCTGGGTCAACGCGTTAGGCAGACCCAGCTTGAACACTCGCGGATTCGGATCGCTCAGCCAGTGATACTCGATCAGATCCTCGGTAACGATGTACGCCGGTAGCACCGCAGTTCCCGAACCAGGCGTTCCGCGTGTACGGAATCGTCCAATCGGGAATCAGCGGCAGCTCTCCAGCTTGCGTGGTCAGCGCCTTCACGCGGAGCCCAGCCGGTAATTTCTACCGTGTTGAGCACCACGTTGTACTCCGTCTTCATTTCCCGGTCGATCAAGTCCAGCAGACCGGGTTGGAGTAAATCGCAGTTGGCCTCACCGCGTAGGACGAGTTCGCCACCATCTGCGCGATTGTGCTCTTGATACCATCCACGATGCTCGTACCGCGTCGCGATACGTGGTTACGTTCCCGCCCGCCACAATCTGCCCGATCACGCCAAAGTACTGCAGCGTAGTCGGCGCGCTCAGTGACGTGTCAGTTCCCGTTCCACAGCGCAACGTCGTGGGTACGCAGCAGTCCATCCACCGAGTCCGCCAGATCCTTTGCCTGCAAGTAAGCGAACTGGCTCTGTTGCGCCGTCACTTCCAGGTCGAACAGGTTGTAGTTGATCTGCGAGACCAGCGCCTTCAGTGGTACCGCCAATTCCACTCGCGTCGGCGATCCCACCGTCGGCGCAATATTGCGCGGATCGACAAACGCCTGCGCCGCCGTCGGCGCGTTGATCGCAGTCTCTTCGAAGAATCGCGAAGGATGCCCGGTTGCCGGCACCTGCTTGATCCTCTGCCCGAACGCTCCTCGCCGCCGCACGATGTCGAAAATCTCCGTCTGGTACCGGTCGACCTCAACCGCGCCCGGCCCAAGGTAGTCGGCCGACGCGTACAGATCTACAAATTTTCCTGGCATGTTTTCTCCTCTATTGATTTTTCCTGCTTTGTGAAATTGATTACTCTGCGTGCAAATGAAAAAGGGCGCGACCAATTCGCACCCTCTGCGTCTCGTCCGATTTCTAACTGCGGCCACTCAGTCACCGCCGCAGTCCAAGCTGAATTCCTCGTTACTCGATAATCCCAGCTCGTGCCAACTCCGACTTCACCGCAATGCGATGTTCCACGCTCAGGCTTGCTAGCGTTTTGTCGAGGACAGCCTTATCCAGTTTCTCGCCGCCAGTTTCCTCGCAGCTCTTCGCCAGAATCGCGGAAACCATCGGTGGAAGCGTCTTCCGCGCCATTCGCGCCGCCTGCGCTTTCAGATCCGCATTGGATTTTTCCAGCTCAGCCATTCTGCTCCTGCAGATGTCGACCGCTTTCTCCGCGCGCAGACATCTCGTACGGTGTCCGCTCTTCCACCGCAGCCACGATCCGATCGACCTTATTGCTCAGCGCTTCTTGCTGCGCATCCAGTCGTCCCAGCACCCGATCCAACGATTCAGCTGCAACCGCCAGCCGTTCCGCCGTCGCCATCAACTGCTGCACCATCTCTTCGTTCATTCTTTTCTCCTCTGTTCGAAATCAAAAACTATTCGTTCACCAATCGCTTAGACCAGTTCAATCCACGTATCCCGATATGCCGCTTTGTCTCGATGCAGAATCGCCGCGCCTGTGAATGTGACTTTGTCCAAAATCCAAACCTGTGCACCCGATTCTCTTAACTTCACATTCGTTACCTCGTAAGACATCCCAAGACCCTTTGTCGCGCTTTTATCCGGCTCTCCGCGCGGATCGTCGCGCCATCCCTCTCCGTATGCTGTTTGCTTCATCCGCCCGAACAGTTGCGTCAGCCTCAGAATCTGATTCGCTGCGCTTCGTAACGAACCGCTCATACTGGATCTTTCGTCCCCGATCACATCCTCGACTGCGCCATGTAAGTAACCTCGTCCTCCTCCCGCCCCTTCCATGGATGGACAGCGGTCGTTCCCCGGACTTCGCAATCTCCTCCACAATCTCGGGGAAATCCCTCGCATAGAGATACCCTCCCAGTTCCAGATTTCGTCCCGCGATCTCCGCTCGCGTGATCACCCCCACTTTCCGTCGTACATCGTGTCGATCCAGCGAAGGGGAGTAGTCGACGCCCATTCCCAGCAGCGAAGGCAGCGCTGCCTCGGCGGCTTCTCTGGTAAGCACAACCAAATGCCCACGGGCCCCTGACGGGGACCGTTGCGACGGCACATCCACCGTCGACAACACTCCTCGAAATGCCGTTCGATTGGGGTGCGCCGTCACTTCAGGCATCATCACCGCCATGCTCTTCAAATCAATTGTCATTCCCATTCCTCCCACTTCACGACTTAGGCATGAGCCACTTCAACTGCCACACACTCCCGTACGGGGCCTCTCCGCTCCGTAGACTTCATCACACGGTAGCCGCTGGTTTTTCTAAGTCACCCAATCCCCTCATTCTTCTGACTTCGTTCACCGTAAGCACCCCGTTCTGCAGAAGTATTTGCTGAATCTGCGCCTCCTCAAGGGGATCCTGCGTGTCCAACTCCGCGAATACAAATTCCAGGTCGGTCCATCCCAGCCTTTTCTGAATCGCGTCCCGCGTCAGGTGCTCCGCCAGTAAGCGTGCAGTTGGCACGATCGCCTGCCGGAATGCCATGTCGTTGTATTCCTCCGCCGTGGAGCGGTTCACATCCCGCTCCACGCCCAGGTAAAACGGAGGAAGATCGAAAGCATCAGCGATGATGCGCAGCAAAAACTCCTGCCACTGCAGTCGCAAGTCGGCATCAGTGCCGCCTCCGAATCGCAGCACTTCCGGCTTGCTTTCGACTGATAGGATCGGCACTCGTCCCGTGCCTTCAATCTCGTCCTGCCACCAGCGAATCAAACGTTCGTGATGTTCCGGCGTCAAATCCTGTAACCACAACGCATACTGAACCACCGAGTTTGAAGCCAGCCGCGATGCGTACCGGTGCGCCCCCAGAAACGCGTTGACTGTCTCAAACGCAACTTCTAGCCGTCCCAAGCCGAATGGCGTATGCGACCGCGGATTTAACCGGATGTAAATCAGCTCATCATCATCGAGCGCGATCTGGCTTCTTCGGTCCCGATTGATCCGTTACCTGCAGGTATCGCTGCCCTTGTGGCGAACCGTCCCACTGTATATTCATCCTGATCGATGCGCCGTCCACCGGCCACAGCAGCAGCGGCCGCTTCGGATCACCCGACGGTTGCACTTCGATCGCTCCATAGCCGCCGACAATAATGTCTTCCAGCACTTGCTCGGAAAACGATCGGAACGAATCATCCGGATTGGGGGCATTAAAGTTTTCTGTGAGTAGTTGCACTCGCTCGGCCCCATCGGGAATTGCTTCCAGCGCTAATTCCCTGTCTCGGCTGAATCCGCCAGCGCATCCCGGCGATGCGGTCCTTGATCGTGTTGATCGCCCGCCGCGCCACCGGCATCTCGGAAAATCGACGGAGATTGTAAGCGCTGGGCTTCGGCATGATGTCCCCCGGCTGGCCCGTATGAGTTGAAAATTGAGGGTAATGGCAATGTCCGCCGCTTCTTCTCCTCCTTTACCAGCGAGGACGAGCCCACCGCAGACACTCCAGCAATCCGGCGCATCGCGCCGCGCAACGTCTCTTTAATATTCATAAGATTTTTGTTTCTTAAAGATTCTTGGGGGAAAGTCGCCCTCGGCTCTCCGTGTGGCGCGGGCACTCCTGCCCGCAGACTCTGCTCTGCCCCTATATGGCAAAGCCTCTTAATAGAAAAGCCCCGCGCTCGCGGGGCTTTTCTTGAAATCTTGTCAATCAGCGCGTATTCACACTCGCAACTCCCTCCGAGCCGTCTCCGCGATCATTGGCATCTCTGCCGCCACCGCGATCCGAATCTTTTCATCCTCCATCATGCTTAACGCAAACTGCACGCTTTCCTGCCCGCGATCCAGATCGTCGTCAATCACCGCCGTCAACCCCGGCGCCGCTTTGGTTGATTGCGACATCTCCGACGCAATCCGCGGATAGCGAGCCGCCAATGTGATCGCCGTGTCCACGCTTCTCTTCAGCGAGACGGCGTGAAACAACTTAATCTCGCCTCCAACTCGATATCCAAAATCAAACTGAAACGGATCGCCAGGCTTCGTATAAGGCGCCACCGGAACTGGCAGCATGAACTTCTCAACTCCAGCCTGCTCAAACGCCTCCCGCATCCTTTCCAGAATCCGCTGCCTCCCCTTCGGCTCTCGCTTCCCCCCCACCTTCGCCGCCTCCAGATACAACGAGGCCATCACCTCGATCTCTCGTACCGGGTCCTCCGCCAGGCACCTCTTTGCCGGCGAGAGCTGTATCGCATTGGAGAACGAATCCTCCATCCGTCGCAACAAAACCTCCCGATCCCGCGCGCTTCCCAGCTGTCCACGAATCTCCCGTTCCATCGCGGCCAACATCTCAACATCAGCCTCGGGATCCAAACACCGCACTCGCCCCCAATCCCGTGTAAAGCGTACCTCCGCAAACCCGCCTTCTTTCGCCCCCGGCTCCATCATCACCACACCAATATTGACGAACTCATCCTTCACCGCGTCCGGCACATACCGCAGCAAAAAGAACTCGAGTTGTCTGCGCTCGGCCATCATCAGCTCACTCGTAAGAAGATTCTCTCCCCGGTTCCGTGTCTCCGTGGTGACTGTTCTTCAATTTCATTGTTCCACCCATGCCGGAAACGGACGCCGCGACGAAACTCGGAACGCCTCAATCAACTCCCGCACTTGCTCTCGTCTTTCAATCAACGTCCGCACCAGCTTCTCCAAATCATCCCATTCTCCGCCATACCACTCCGGCGGAATCTCGCCCGCCAAACTCCACACCACATCTTCTTCCATCTTCTCAACCCGCGAGAGATAGGGCTCAAACGATTCCCACCCCTTCACGCCTTCATAAACCTCATTTCGTGCATACACGCCCCTGAGCGGATAATCAGGGAACGTCCACTCCCCGGCATTGAAGCAATATCCCTGATCAATAAAAGCCGCTGTATACTTCCTCTCTCTCAGCTTCCTCCAGAATGCTGCCTGCCTTCCATTCGCATTCCCGGTCCACTTATCCACAACCAGCATTCCGGCAAACATCTCGAGATTTCTCACCAATCCAAACATCTCCGCCGGCAGATAATCGAAAACCTTCCCTTCCAGCGGACTCACGGCGTATTGCGATCCGAATTGTAGTCCCGCCGCACACGGAATCGCATTATGCGCAAGTTGAATCCGCAATTCCTCTGTGTGCTCTACCAGCCAATCACCAACTTCTACAATCTCGGTTCCGGGAACAGTCAGTCCCACCCGTTCGGCCAGCCTTGTCGCCAGCATTTCATTCGTCAGCACTCGCAGATGCTGCGGGTTGTTCCGGAACTTCACCACATAGAACTTCGCATCGGAGCAGCGCATCAAATGTCCCTGCGCTCCGCCCCGCATCCTTCTCACGTGTTGTACGGCTTCCACCAAAATAGCTTTTTCAGCGCGAGCCTATGCCAGCCTTCCTTCCGGGCAGAGCGCAAACCTGGCTCACTCGTTCGATTGACAACAAAGTCAGTCATCTTACCTCGCATCGTGACGATCTTTCTGTGACCGATGAACATGACAAGTGTTCAAAAAGCGTGGCGTCGCGTCTCACACTCCCATATCCATGCTCGCCATAACCAGGGCCTTCTTCCGGATGCCTCGCCCTGCTGCTTCCTTGCGCACCGCCAACGCGATTGCCATTGCCATCACGCAATCGTCATGCGCGCCATTAGCTGCTGCCGCGTTTCCGTCCGGACGGCGCACAAATGTACGGCATTCTTCCAGTAACCGGGGACTGTGAAATAGCCTCGGCTCCGCCAGCAGTACTGCGGCCATGTTCTCGATCATCGCAGGACGAGTCGCCGCCGATGTCAGCCAGCCCGAGTTGCCCATCCTTCTCGTAAATATTTTCGTATTCCATTTCGCTCAGATGTGCCAGAACACCGTGTCCATGGTTGTTCCGTTCCACCGCTAATAGAGCGCTCCCATAACTTCGTCCCAGATCCGCCACCCTTCGCGCCAGTTCGAGCGGTGGAAAGTGCCCTCGCAACTCGGCACACTGCAGTCCCATGCTGCGTTCGATTACCTCCGCGCACGCATAATCTCCGCCGGAACCACCCCCTGCTGTGTCCACTCCGATGATGTATTGCCGCCCTTCCTGCGGAGGCAACCAGATCGTCAGCCGCCCGTTGTCTCGCGACTGCACTCCGGGCCCGGCGCCGCTTGCTGCCTTCTCGATCGCCTCGAAGTCAAAAATGCATTCACCAGAAGTAAGAAAGCAGGAACTTGCATCCTCTGCATATTCTTGCCTCGCCAGTTCCCGCAAGGCCTTCCATTGGTTGCGGCGCCAGTTGATCTGCTCTTTGTCGAGCGCGTATTTTTCGACCAGCAAACCCTCCTCCGGCGTCAGCGAATTTATCTGCAGATCTCCTCCGCTTTCTCGATAACTTTCCTCGTACCACCACGGAAAAAAATGTTGCGTGTATCCGATCTCGCTTGCCTTCTGCCATTCGTCGTAAAACGCCCCTACAGCTCCATTCGGCGTTGACTCCAATACGATCTCGCCCTCTGGAGCCAACGCCGCTCGCAATGACGCCAGCGTTTCCGCCCCCTCGCGGGGCCAACGGGACACCTCCGAGCAGTGGAGGTAATGGATCGTCATCCCGCGCCCCGCGTTGCTATCCGCCGTTTCCACTCGATATTCGCTGTCAATCAACGGGAACACGAGTTGGCGGACATTCGCGCGCGAGTGAACCAGCGCGCCCTTGCGCAGCTTATCGGGCAGTTTCTCCCAAAAGCGCCGCACAATATTGAAAATTAACTCTGCCGATTCCTGGCTGTGCGCCACCTGCACCGCCAGTGACCCCGGTCTCGTTATCGTCTGTATAAAGAATCGCGCCGCAATATACGTCGTGATGCCCACCTGGCGCGCCTTCAATACAATATTCCGTCTGCCGCATCTGCGAGAATACTCAGCCTGGGCGCGGTTCAAATTCAGCGGTTTGAGCCCTCCCTCCTTCAAACGAATCTTCAGCAACCGCGCGATCAGCCAATCACGCACCGTCTGGTCGCCAAGTCGCCGATCGAGAAAGGGACCAAACTGTTGCAGTAAGTAAAGATCGCCTCCCACGGTTCGCCTTTCCTGCTTTTCTGATGGAATTCCACGCGCTTACTGCACCTCTGGAGAGTCCTCATTTCGCATCGTCGCGTATTGCCGGAGTCCATCCCGCAACAGGATGCTTCGGTCCGTCAGTTGATGAAGCCCCTGCCAATCCTTCTTCAAATCCAGGGTTGGGTCATAGCCCGATTGCGCCAGAAATCTCCAGCGCAGGTCATAGGACCGATTTCGCTTCGCACCGTGAAAAAGATGATTCACCAGCCCAGGCAAATAGCCCACGTTCCTGCGGATGTACTTTTCGGCTCGCGCCTGCCATTCCTCGCACAACTGTATGTAAGCCGGCGAGTATCCCGAATACAAAGACCGCTGCACTTGCCCCACCAGAGCTGATGCCATGTGCCAATCTCCCTGGCCGAGAATGGCGTGATCGATGAGCATTCCGACGCTCTCCAGCGAACTTCGTCTCGCTGCCCAGGCAAATCCAGGATGCCAAAACTTTCCACTATGCACGCTGTAATAGCCGTAAGCTGGTACCTGTTCCATGAACGCTGGATCATGCGGGCTCGGCCGGTCTGTCACCCACTTATAAAGAAATCCTGGAGTGGTTGTGAGTGGCTCATAGTTCGGCCCCACGTCCTGGGCATGGCTGAACATTTGCAGAACGTCATAGTGCTGTAGAAGTTGCACCGTCTCTTGCGCCCAGTCAGGCCGGCTGAACTTCACATCGGCGTCAATCCAGGCGACGTACTTTGCCTCGGCCGGCAAGCGCTGCATCAACAGATTCAGCGCATTCTCCTTATGCCAGATCTCGTGCGTCGTCCGTAACTGTAAATGCCTCGGATTCCCTGCCTGCGTCACCTCAAAGTGCCGATCTCCAAACGCGATCTCGGCTGTATACAGGATCGCCCCCGCAGCCTCGCACTCCCGCTCGAACATCCAGTAGTTCCAATAGCGTGACCTCCAACGCAGAGGATTTTCCAGCATCGTCACGACATAAAGGCGATCAGGGAATGAATGAATACCAGGCTTGCTTTGCGACGGGTGATCGATACACTTCACGCATTCGCATCGCACATGATGTTGCATTCTCCAGTCATCGCTCAAAATTTTCCTCCCTTTCATCGTCACGCGTGAATAACTGCTATGCAGCTGGAAGATTCAAGACAGCAACCTCGCGGCCTCTTACTCCAGCCGTCCGGCGCTTGCCCAACGTTCAAACCTTGCGTGCGAATGGACCCTTAACGCGCTCGTCGCATGATCCAGAGAGGCGTTGCCACTTTTCGCCGTGAGCGTCGCGTTATACGACTTCACGAACTCGTTTGCCGTCAGTGGAAGCTGCTTCGGCGCCTGTCTCACGGCCATCATCCTCATCGCCGGAGAGGAAGTTGATTTCACAACAGGTACCATCGCCTCCAGGGATTGCACTTCCGAAAGCAGAATTCCCACCACCGCCGAGATCTTCGCCTGAGTTGCCGCATCCTTAATGTGCAGCGCCGGCAGCAGACCGTTTAGACTTGCCTGAACCGTACCCGCCGCAACCTGTATCTGGTTAAGCAGTCCCGGCTGCGCTGAAGCATCCGCGGTTTCGTATTGCGTAATCAATTGCTGCATCAGCTGCAAATCATCCCCTGCCTGCTTTCCAGCGTTTTGAATTTCCTGCAAGTCAGCAGCCGAGATGCTCTTCCCGTCCACTGTCGCCGCCAGTGTTACCAGGTTCGCGGTCGCCGGAATCAGAATCGCTACAATCTGCTCGGCCTCGCTTATCCATGTGGTTGAACAGGCCGTCCAGCTCAACATTCCGCACACGAGTACCGCCAACAGCTTCAAGACACCCGATGTCTTCATCATTACGTTTCTCCATTTCTTTTCAATTCCAATAAAAAAGACACGGTTTTCACCGTGTCAGGCTTCTTCAAATCAGAATTCACTTTCCCTGGCAGCTCAACTCTCCCGCCAGCCCACCTAAGGCTTTGGGCTATCTGGATAAGGTCCGGAAGCGCCACAACCTGTTGCGCATACATATTGAACCCGAGTTTGCGCAAGATTGATCGCAGCAATATTGGCGCCCATGTCGGTCCCGTCTGTAGCCTGCGAGCCGCCTCCCGCTGCATAGATACTCGCCTTGTTATTGCAAGCCGCGTTCCCTGCACGGCAAAGCCCGTACTCATTCCAATCAGTCAGATCCAATGGGTAGCTGCTTGTTCCCATCGCGCCCGCCATACCCACGCAACTCTCCGCCGTGGGGTCATTTCCCAGGCAGTTCACATTGGCCGGGAACATCACGGTAACCGGAGGCTGCACTCCATTGTTTGTTCCGCCATACTCCGTGTAGTCCGCCCATACGTAAGTCGCGCCACTAACGTTACCCGGGGCGCTGCTGGAAGGAAGACTAAAGCTAGTCGAAGAAACCGACGATACCGGCCCATAAACAATTCCGTTCACCAGGACGTTTTCTCCAACCATCCTCGAACCCTGCCCGTTTGGCGCATTACCCGACGAAAGTGTGCATACCGTCGAACTTCCAGCGACACAATTCACAATTCCTGACATCCCATTGCCCGCCACTACATTGTGGTTGAAAGTCAGCGTATTCGTGTCCCACATTGTGCTCTCTGTGCGCGTACCGTCGCCCACCGCGCTGTACACTCCCTCACCGTTCGGAGCGAAGCTAGCGCCCGCCGGAATCCCCAGCGTCGCGCACAGGTTGTTCTGCACGGTCGCATTCCGCATAAAGTAGTAAGGAATCGGTGCTGTCAGCTGAGAATCAGAAGCTGAGTAAGAATTGAAAATGCAATTGGCAGGAGTCGATGTTCCCTCTTGTGCGAGAAAAGTGTTATGGCTCACATTGACGTAATAAGGTTTCCCCGTCGCCACGTAAGTACAACTTACCCCGGTGGCCCCAAGCGTCGCCCCAGCCAGATTGAAGCTGAACTCCAGGCTTGCGGCAGTGGTGCCGTAAACCGTCGGTCCAATGGACGTCGTCGGCGTATTGAATGACGTGTCGCTGCACTGGTATAGCGCGACTACGTCGCCGTTCTGGAGATTCAGCTGCGTGCCGCCCGGCTGGCTGGCGCAAGCGGCCGAAACCGCTGTCGTTCCGTCAGCATTCGCTATCGCGCCGGACGACAGCGTGCAGCCCCACGGCACGCTTGATGGGCTGATCCTCAGTGCATACGTTGGCGTTGTTCCGTTGCATTGTCCCGGGACATAGCTTCCAACGTTATATCCCAGGTTGTTCGAGAAGTTGACCCATCCCACTCCCATCGATATTCCGTTCGCAAACCCCGGCGCCGTGCTTCCCCCATCCCCCATGCTCGGACCGTTGCAGGTGTTGCGGTACACCAGGTTCGTCATCGTAATGTTCTGCGTCACCATCGAGTAGTTTCCGCAGTTCGGAGCGCAACCGCCCGAAGCCTGCGATACTTTTGTTGAAAACGCCGTGCCTTCCTGCGCTCCCGATTCGTCTACATTCTCGTAAATGTTTCCATCGCGCAGCACGCGATATCCCGACTTGAGCTCGCTGGCGTTCTTTCGTACATAGCCTAGCGTCGCGCTATTGTTCGGCAGAAATCCAGTGCTCTTTATGCTGACCAAAGCTCCCGTCCCGCTCCCGCCTGTTGTCGCAAGATTGTTTGCCACGCTATATCCGTTTCCAATTCCGATGGAGGTGGGCGCGACTCCCGCCACCACTCCTCCGCTGCCAACGGACGTCACCGCGACCGTCCCCCCGCTCGCCCCCGGCTGGCTTATCGTTAATACGTCATTCACCGCATAACCTGTCCCGCCCGACGATCCCACCGCCACCGAACGAATAACCTTGGCATCGTAGGCTGTCATCCACGAGTACGGGTAGGTATAACGATTCGCGCGGTCCTCAATGTCGGTGCAGAAATTCTCGCCAGCCCAACTCAGTGAAACACCATATCCCCCACAGAAGAACCCTATGGAAGACCCTTCGAACCAGTTATGTGCCACTTTGGCGGTGATCGTCCAGCCGCCCTGTATCTGGTGCGTCTCTTGCGACGGCCCCATAATACGATCCGAATAGTTGTAGAGCGCGGAGCAGTAGTAGCAAGCCCCAAGGTCGAACACTGTCTGCATCGAGTTCGATCCGACCGGGTAGCCTGCGGAAGTCGCATCCGTCCAATCGGTATGAATGTAGTTTCCTTGAAAGTGAATGTGATTGTTGAGTTGGCTGAGGTTGTTGGTCGCCGCGATTCCCGCGGCATTGTTTAACAGAACCGCGGATACGTTCGAGCCGTTTCCTCCTGTACACGTCGGCGGCGGCCCCGCATTGTAAGTGCAGGCCGATGGGCGAATCTCAGCATTCACGATCGCGTAGTGATGAGCTGGCGAATTATCGCTTCCCGCCCCCGCCGATATTCCTTGATTTGTGGATGTGTATTCCACCGTCCACATCGAGGCAAGATCGTTGTAGGCTGAGCTGTTCGTGACAGTACCGTTTGCCAGCGTGAACGCACCCACCGGAATGGCCGTTACCGTCGAAGTGCCGTTCTGAGAACTGAGATTCAATCCGTTGCAGCCCGGATTTCGAATGCCCGGCTGCGTTGACTCTGCAACATTGTCCTGGATTCCATGCGAGCAGACTGTTTGATTCAAGGGCAAAGGTGTCGCGCTCGTCAGCACAATAAACGCTGTAGAGTTGTCTCCGGCTGTCTGCGGCAATACCAGCCCAGCCGGCCCGCTGAATGAACTTCCTGCCGGAAATTTTATCGTCGTACTCTGCGCGTTAGTCGCTCGGCATCCCTCCGCATCGTTGATAGCCTGTTGGGCGGAAGTTTGGCTGTTTGCCGTATATGGCCCGTAATTAGAATTACCGCACGTCCAACTTCCGCCTGTGCCACTCGCGGGAAAATTGATCGTATTTGTTGTGCTCCCCTGCCACTCCTGATTGTTCACCCATGTGGCCGGAAGCTGAGCATTCGTGCCCGTGCCGCTGCTCCCTATTGTGAAATAAGACCCTGGCTGATTCTCGCCGTACACCGCGTACCCTTGATAGACGTGCGCGCCAATTTCCCACCCCGTGCCGTAACTGTTCTGGTTTACCCCGTTGATGTCGATTGCATACGCCGCCCCCAAATTCTGTCCGGCATCCACCACTGGCGAATTCTTGGACGGACGGAAATCTACCGCTGCACTCGTCGCGGGAAACGTATAGTAGGAATTTCCATCCGAACCGCTCTCTTGTGTTCCACTCAGCAGCCAATTCACTAAGCCCGTATTCGTGCGGATCGTCGCCCCACTGTTCTTGAAGTCCTGCAGCAGGTTCGTGATCTCGGCGCCCCCAACCGGATCGCTATCGGTCAACTCATTCAGGTGCCAGAAGATTCCCCAGGGCACTCCCCACACAGACTCCTTCCACACCAGCGCCTGTATCTTCTGGTTCAGCACCGCCGGCGGCAGCCCCATCCACGAAGGATTCACTCCAAAGCTCGTAATATTTTGTGCATTGAATCCGTCGGCGTAGGTGTCTTTCACTCCCAGGTCTTCTTTTAACGCGCCGCGAGCCCCCGCGTAAGGAACGCCCGCCGTGATTCCTTGCATGCTTGTTGTTTCGTAACCCCCTGGGTATACATAGACCGGAGTCGCCGGTAAGCCAGTCAGGTTCGCCGTCATCCACTGCCGCGACAACGTGATCTCATCTGTCGTCAGACGCGTCACGTCCAACTGCATGTGATACACCGCGCTCTTTACATCCACGCCGCTCGCGTCCGCCAAATCCTGCGCCAGCAACGCCGACTCCGTATAGGCAGAACATCCTGTCCCATAAGGCCCTTGGCATGTCGGAACCTCCGTCGCCGTAAAATGTCCAGTAGCCTGCAGCGCCAAACGCAATGCCTTGATCGTTCCTGCGGCTTGTCCTTGCGCAAGATTAAAGCTCACGCTGTCACTCGCACCCGTCACCGTGATCGTCAGCACCTTATTGCTAATGCTCAGCGTCGCCGCCGTTCCGTTTCCGGAGTATTGCACCTCCAAAGCATCCGTATTCGTGTAGTAGGTGTGGGACATCGAATGCGACGTTACATCCCTCCCCGCATTGATCCATCCTTGAAATTCCGCCACTAACGTCTGCGCCAGCGGATATCCCACCGTAATCGCCGCTCCTACCGGCACTCCCACCGCGTCGGCCGCCGGCAGCACCTGGTTTGCATAATAGGTATCGGCGCCCGGCGTCATCCCCGCATCATCCACCGTGAGCGTGTTTTCCGCCGGATATCTCTGGTACGCCTGCACCGCCGGAGGCGTATCCACCGCGATGTTCCCTGCTCCCGCCTCTGGTCCAGTTCCACTTGTCCACTCCACATCCGTCGATCCGGCAACCGCTAAGCTCGATGCGTAGAAATGGCAGTAGGAATAAATCACGGCTCCCGTGTTATCTACCAGCGCTCCATCTCGATTTGCATAAGCCTTGTCGTTCACAAGAGTGATCGCGGACGCCACCCCATCGAATCTAAATCCGTCGTAGTTGAGGTGAGCTTCCGAGTTATAGATTTTTATATCGCCCGGCCCCGGCGCAGCCTCATTTATGTAGAACCCCTGGGGCTGTGTGCCTTGAGGGATCATCGAATCCGCCTCCATGTTGGCAAATACCAGATGATCGCTCACTCCCTGCACGTAGACTCCGTACTGATCAAACCAGTTCAATAGAAAATGCTGAAATGTCAGCCACGACTTCCCGTTGATGTTGATGACAGGCACGTTGCTCAGCGCCATCGGCACAATCGACTCGTTGTAAAAGCTTCCCGGATTCCCAGATGAAAATACATAGAGGAAACCATTAGAAAAGTAAAAATTTCCCGCTGCAGTAAGGTTCGACGCAGCAGGCGCTACCTTCTCCCCCCACACCGTCCCGAATAAGCAAAAGTTTATGGTGGAGTAGGCTGCTGGCAGCGGCGCTTTCCATGCATTCCCACTCACCAGCACCCACGTCGTCCCCGGCACCGCATAGTATCCGGTTAAGTTCGGTGCTGGCCCAGTGCCATAAGCATCAAACGTAATCGGATTTCCCGAACTGCCCGAGGAGGGAGGCGTCAGGCTCTCATTCCAAACATCTCCCCGCTTGAAGAAGACTGAATCTCCCGGCTGAAATGTCTGCCCGTTGACGTGCCCAATCGTTTTCCATGCACTCGCCGACGATGTTCCGTTGTTGTTATCGTTCCCCGTGCTGGAACTTACGTAATACGTCGACGCCGACGCCCCGCAGCTCCAAATCATTAGGACCGCTGACAAAATGCATCTCATTTTTAAAATTCCTTCGTGCATGTTCTGTGCTCGTTGCCCCATCACCTTCGTCTTCGCCCAATAAAAAAGGCCACCAGCTTTCGCCGATGACCTTGAAAACCAAATTCCAACGATCTACCCTGAAATCACTCGTCTCTCTTTGGTCTGAAGACCCAGCCACTCATCACTGCAGTTGCCTGACTGCAAGCCGCAATGCGTACGTCCCCGTGCCGGTCGTGCATCCCGCATATGCAGTTGAATACGTAATGTTCGCGCTGCCCGCTGACCACAAAGTTATCGTGCCACTCCCAAAGTTTGACGTACTTCCTAACGCCATCGAGTTTCCACCCGAAACTCCCGCTCCGCTCAGCGGTACCTGCAACGTTTTTGCGTTCGTCTCGTCCGTCCATCCAATCGTCAGAGACGCCGCCGCGCTCCCCGGCGTCGTACACGCCGCTGTCGAGTCCAGATAGTAGTTCACGACGTACTGCCCCGCTCCACACGTTGTGCTCGTGCACACTGTTGTCGACGCTACGCCCGCCGTCAGCCCCGTCGACGATACCGTCCCATATACCGGCGCCAGCCCTGTTCCAGCCGTCACCTTTCCGTTATAGCTCGTCGCAGTTCCGCTCATGACCAAGTTGCGACCCAGGTAAAAATCCCTCACTCGCAAGCTCGACGCTCCGATATCGTAAGAATTGTCTACGATCGGCTTAAACATATCGAGTTGGTCGATTCCCCACCGAGCCGCCCCGTTCACCCAAAACGCTAGCCCTCTTTTAGTACCCGTACCACCAGCCTGCGCATCGATCTTGAAGTAACTCGGGTTTGCTGTGTCGTATGTCAACGCCAGCCGCTCATAATTACCCGCGCTCGGAAACGTTCCATACACATTGAAGACCTGCGGATTCGTCCCGTTGTATTGCTCCACCGTATTAGCAGCAGTCAAGTAAACTGGCGCCGCTCCCAGCCCGTTCGTATTCGTCCAGTACGCCAGTTGCTGTGTCGCGCCGCTGCCGCCGATCGTCCCAGTCCCCGGTGGACAACCCACTGTCGTAATCGTTAAATTCCCCGTTCCATCCGTGCAGAGCGGCTGCCCCGTCCCGCTTACCGTCCCCGCCGTCATAAGATTTCCCGACGGTGTTCCGATCACACTCGACAGTGCCGTTCCATTCAAAGTCAAACTCGGCGTTATCAGAGCTGTTCCAAAATATCCATTCCTCACGCGGAATGTAGTCGACCCAACGTCATACGCGTTATCCACAAACGGTTTCAACATATCCACCTGGTCGATCCCCCACCTCGCTGCCCCATTCACCCAGAATGCTAAGCCACGCTTGATTCCCGTTCCTGCTGCCTGGGAATCGATCTTGAAAAAGCCCGTATTCACCGTGTCGTACGTCAGCGCCAACCGCTCGTAGTCGCTCGCATCCGTCCGGCTCCCATAAATATTCAGCCCTTGCGCCGTCGTTCCGTTGTATTCGCCCAAATCGTTCCCATCTTCCTGAAAGAGATTTGAAAAAAATGAACTGGTCGCACTGGTTGCCACTCTCTGCGGAGCTCCAGCATTCGCCGAGATATAAAAGTTCCCATCGTTCGAGATGCCCAGCGCCGACGTGCCCGCGCCCGCCGCCGCCATCGCCGTACCCGGAACCGGCGAACTCACCATCCACGGCCCCGCCACTAGCAATTGCCCGTTCACCGTAAGATTTCCCGCGAATGTTCCTGATGCCGCCGCGATCCCGTTACTTCCCCCATACGTTAACGTCGATCCATTATCGGTCAATCCGCTATCTCCGCTCACCGCCGTCCCGTTCGCCGCATACATCGCCACTTGCGCCGACGTTCCGCTGTTCACCGTTCCCGATCCTCCGCCGCTTCCGCATCCCGTGCACGTTCCGGTCACCGTCAAGTTCCCATTGATGCTAACCGGCACGTTGAACGTCTTTCCTGATGCCGTGAGGCGCTCCAGATAGCTGGTGTTGTCCCCTTTATTTGCAATGTAGTTGGAGATCGACACCGGCGCCCCGATCGCCAGTTGAGCGCTGCCCGCTAATACAGTACCTGTATTGTCGAGACCAATGTAGGTGTCGTTCGCATCGCTCGGCGGCCGGAAGTTTACCGTCGCCGTCGTCTTTGCCAGGTTCGAATCGACTAGCGTAATGATGTGATGCCCCGCGGAATACGACGACTCGAAGTTGAGTCTTCCTTTGATTCCGGTCGGCACCGAGGTCATTGCCAGTCCATCATTAAGCAAAGTCCCCACCGACGTAACACTGGTCGCGTTCGTGTCGCTGCAAGTCTCCATCGCCCCACCAAAAGCCGAGGGCCCTTGGGCGCAGTATCGAACTGCTACCACGGGAAACGTATTCCAGTTGACCGCCACCACGTCACCAGGATCCGTATCGAACACCGCCGTGGGAGAGACATAAGACTGCGACCCATTCCCCGCCAGCACTACCGCGGCCGGCCAGAAAGAAAGAATGGGTTCCCAGTTGAAACTATTAATCGAGTAGCTTGTCGTACTCGCCGCAGTTGAAGCGTCAGTAAACGTGCATACCAGTCCCGAACATTGGGCTTGTCCGGTGATAACGCTTCCGCACGCCGCTGCGCTTCCTCCTGTACACGCACCTTTCATTGGGAAGCTCGGCGCGTTCCCTGCGAGTGAAATTGGCGGTTGCATCCGCAACACGTCGTAGGTTACCGCGTCGCCTGCATTACCGGGACCAATATGCGGGAATTGTCCGGTCACGGATCCCGTGCCGTTCGTCAGCGCGTAGCCCGCGAACAGCGGAGCGCTGCGCCAGCCTGTGGTCGTGTCATTTGCGATTACATAGTAGTTGTATTGCACGGTCCCAGGGTTCTGTGCTCCAAACGTAGGCAGGTGGCCTCCAGGCTGCTCTCCGCCGCGCACCAGCAACGGTTGCACGTTGCCGTTAAAGATGATTCCCGTCGCACTGAAATAGTTCCCTTCATAAGGATGCGGACACGGCCCCCCACCTTCTTCCATGTACACATTCTCTAAAGTAGTTCCGCCATAACTTCCTAACACCGATTGTGTATTCACCGCCCACATCCCGAAGCCCTGGATCACACTGTCGCTGATGCGCGTGCTGTTGTTTCCGTAGACCGTAATCCCGTTGCCCTTGCACTGCGGACTGATGTTCAAGTGGCTCAACCAAAGCACCGGAGCTCCCGAACTTCCACCCCCCGCATACACATACGAGCCGCAGTGGTTCGCCGTACAAGTCAGCCCTTGGCTTCCGTCAGCATCGAAATTCCGGATCGTCGCGGCTTCATCATCGTCCATTACAAAGAATTGGTTGAATGTCCCTCCACCACCACTCGACGACTTTATGTCCTCCATCGTCCCCGGCATCGCGTTATCTTCCACCGCTGCGTTTTCGATTGCGATTGTTCCCGGAGTCGCGCTCGACGCCAGATTCCCTCCCGTCTGGTTGTACGTAATCGAAGTTCCCGTCACCGTGACAGGTCCGTGATTTCCCCAATACGCCGGACTGTCCGTGAAGTTTATATTCACCGTGTCCCCGTTCTGTATTGTGCTGCAAGCCGACGCCGTGGTGATGGTCACCACATTCGACTGCCGTTGCGTGTTCGTAATCTGGCATCCATCCGATCTCAAAGTCGAAGTGAAATTCACTCCCCGAAGTGTGACCCCGCCGTAGTGATTGGAATTGATCAGATCCCCCAACACCATGCACCGGTCTCTCGTCGAACACGAAAGCAGCGTTCCGTTCCCTTCAATCAGCGTTCGGCTGCAGTGTGCGTAAATCGTTCCATACACTGGCAACGCATTCGCCAGCACGCCTGTCGCTGGTAAAATTACCCTCGCATTTGGATTTCCAACGATCGTTCCACTCGGAATTCCGCACGCATCGTTGATCGCCTCTTGAATCCCACTCGTCGCACTGCTGATCTGGTATCCCGCAGCATGCGAATTCCTCGGCGTGAACACCACCGTTCCACTTGCCGCTCCCGCTACGCAGGTCCCGCCCGTCACCATCACCGGCTCCGGCGTCCCTTGGCCACTCACGTACACGTAGTACATCGAGAACCCAGAAGTATCCACTCCCAGCGGGCACGGGGAGAGCGTCACCGTCGCCTGCGTTCCTCCCGTCAAGCTCCCGCTCGGACTGGCACTCCAATTGTCACTCGCCGTCACATACCGAAATCCACTCAGATTGTTCACGCTGAATTGCGTTCCCTGCGGTTGCGCAATGCTCTGGCTTGCCGATGGAGTCACCGTAACGCTGCCCGCGCCTCCGCTCGGCGTTGACGGAGCATATTGTCCCGACGTCGATGAGTAGGCCAGCACTTGACCATTCCCCGGAGCCCCTGCCGCCACCGGAATACTCTGAATCGCCGTCGCGTTCGCGCTCGATCCGCACGGCCCCCACGCTCCGCTCCCCAGCAAACAATTCGACCCTGAGGCGGCTCCGCTGCCTAACTCGTTCGTCGGTACCAACCCGCCCACAAGATCTGCTTTCACCGTCACGCTCGCATCAACATATTGCTTGGGCGCTGCCTGCAGTGGCGCTGTGGGGTTGCCGCTCAGTGTCAGCGGTCCGGTCATCGAACCGCCCGCCGTTGCCAGATAACTCCCCGCACCCACTGCTGCAATGGACGCGTCCACGTAGGCTTTGTTCGTCACATCGCCCGTGCCCACCGGCGCTGGCACATTCGGTGCAGCGGAGAAAATTTTCGTTCCCGTCACCGTCTCGGTGCCCGCAAGATGCAACACTTCGTTGTCATTCGCCTTGGCCGCTAACTCCGAATCAACATACTGCATAGAGACTGGCTGAGCCGCGGTCCCCGCTCCTGGCGTTATTCTTACCTGCGCCAGCGTTGCTGGAGAGCTTGTTGGCACCACCCAGTATTCGGTCCTCACACTGCCCGGCCCTAGCTGGTAGACCACCGTGTAATAAGCTCCCGCAGGATTTGCTCCCGTGTTCGCTGCCAGCTCCACGCTCAACGCGCCATTCGCTCCCAGATCGGCGTTCAACTGTCCGGACGCCACTTCCGCACCACTCGCGGACACAAATGCCGGCCACGTGATGATCAGCACTCCTTGCGCGGGTGTCCCGTCCGCCTGGTAGACGGTATCGACCACGCTCGTCATCGCCGGTCCGCTCTGTGGCGAGGGCGACGCCGCACGTGGCATGGGCGCTGCCCCGCTCGCGGGACTCGCTGCACCCGTCGGCCTCTCCGACCGGCTCGCAGAAGACTCTCGCACTCCCAGCCCGATCGTTGATCCTGTCATCGCTACCACTAAGACCCAATAAAAAAGCCGTCCCACTGGACGGCGCGCCTCAAACATACTTCCTCCTCACACTCGTCGCAAGCTTCTAGGTTCGTCCCTGCAGAAAATTTTCTACGCTCCGCACGTAAACATCGGCAAAATCCGCCACCGGACGCCGTGCCTCGATCAGCTCCATTCCGTCCTCCAGCGTCCAACCCATCACGCACAATAGCGCCAGCGTCATCATGGGCGCTCGATGCACTCCCGCTGCACAATGCACATATACTTTTGATCCGTCCACCTCCAGCGCCGCCAAAGCGAAGTCAACCCCTCGCCTGAAAACCTCCGCCGGCTTTGCCTCGAAATCGTCATCGATCGGATTCCAGCAAACCTCAATTCCGTGCGGCTGAGCCAGGGGTGTATCGTCAAACTCGATTTGCATGTCGATGATGTGCGTTATTCCCGTGCGCGACACCGCCGCCATGTTCTCCGCCGTCCAGATGCCGCCCCCCACCGCAATCCGATCCGTCACCCACGTAATATCCATTCCCATCCTGCGTCTTACGCGAACTCTACGTTCCGCTAAATTGCTCTGAGATAAATTCCCGACATCAAATTCACCGGCCGCTGACCTCAACAACGTTCCGCTATCGCGTCCAACTCGCGGCGATATCGACAGCCCTTCCACACTCCAACTCCGCTTCATTTTACGGCATCCTCTCGCACTCTCGTTTGCCCTTGCAACGAGGACGCATCGTCAGTCGGCTCCCTTTCCGATACCAGTGGTGCTTCGCGTCCATCTTTCCTATCGCTTGCACCTGCACTCGGAAACGGTTCGCCTTCGTCGGAAATGACAGGTTCGGTCGGCAAACCAAGCGACTTCAGCAGTATGTACGCCAACGAATCCTCCGGATTCGCCTTCGTCGCTTCCTCCTCCGCAGGGTACAGTCCCACCGCCTCAAAGATGTACTTCGCCTGCGCCACTTGCCCCGTCTTGGCCACTTCAATCAGCTTGCTCACGATTTCGATTGACGACTCCCTCACCATCTTGGTGATGATCTTTCGCGCTTCCACCAGATCCCGAGGAACCTCCTCTTCACCGAGCACGTTGCGCGCTTTCACAACCTCCTCCGCCACAGCGTTTTTCCCGCTTTGCCCGGCCGGGCGCCCAGACCTGCCTCTCTCTCTATTCATCACACCTGCTTAACCTTCCCAAACATTGTCGGCTCCTTAATTAAGCCGCAACCCTCGCATAATCGCGGCGCAAACGCCGATTTCGCTCCCAAATACGAAAGGCGCGCTTTTGGCGCGCCTTCTGTGTATGTATTACTTAATTCTTTACCCTATATATTTAGAATAGCATTTTGCTATGGGTGATTGGGACATTTTTTTAAATTTATTTTTGCCCTGTTTTCAGATACTTGCGGGAAAATCACCTTCTTACCCCCCTTGACAAGATTTTTTAGGCCAAAAATGCGTTCGCCAATTGTGCCCGCTGTTTTTTCGGAAGTTCCTCCAACAGCCCCACTCTCAAGAATTCCTCGCTCATTTCGTCCAGCAGCTCCGGTATGCGCCGCTCAATCGTCTTCCGCGTGCACTGCAGCAGGCCCGCTGCACGTTCATGGTCGTGTTCCTGCAATACGATGCGCGCAATGATCTGCTGATCGAAGGGATCGAGCCGCTCCAGGCATGTCTCAACATCGTGCACGAAAATCACCCGGTCCTCAAACGTTGTCGAGGTATAGCTTGTAATTTTTGCCCGGAAAAATTCCCGGCCAATCACCGAGGGCAATCGCCCCGCCTCCAGCGAGAACCTCATGTAACGTCTCAACAGCGCCGTCGTTCGTTTCCTGTAGAGCCATATGTCTGGATTTCGGTCCTGTGCGGTCTCCAGTTCTCCCGTCTCTGGATCATCCCCAGGCAACGGGAAAGTATGAGACGGAAGATCCTCCCACCCCTTACTCTCGATCCCACCATCACATTCACATCCTTTCTCCCCTTCACAGTTGACCATCGCACTAATAGCTTCGAGCGACGGCTCCGTTCCTTCTGCCTGTGCCGCAATCAGATCCAATGATTCACTCACGCCGCACCTCCCACCGTATCCACGCGCCCTCCGCGGTCGTTCGCGTATCGATTTTCTTCGCCCCCACCCTCCACCCCTCCCGTGCCTTCGTCTTCCCACGACGCCGAAGGAAATTCCGCCATCGTCCGTGCGCATCCGGCGCAGTAAGCCTGCTGCCCACCTACAGGCCGCAGCCACAAACCACCGCACCGTTCGCAATACTTCAGTTCCAGACTCAACGACTCGGTCGAACATCTCTCTTTCATTTCCATATCGCTCCTGAGCCCAGACTGGTTTTGCGAACTGGGCGGTTTGAAACACCCTTTGACTGACGTTGCAACGCCCGCCGGTCCAAAAAAAAGCCCCGCGCCGGCTCCCGTCATCCAGAACGGAAACCAGACGCAGGGCTCGTTTCTCTTACGAGGGACCTGCTTGCGCTATTTAGTTGTGCGAAGAAATGCCTTACGAAACTCTATGGCTCCATCGATGCATCCTGCGCCGCCATGGACGCCGGCCCGCGCTGCCGAAAAAACCCCTCCTCATACCCCGATTTCAGTACACGTCCGTTCACCACCACCACACTCACTTTTCCACTGAAGTTCAAACTTTTCAGCAGTCGCTCCATTGCCGCCGATAAAACCTCGGCTCCTTGCACCTTCCGCCGGAACTCGACGAAACTCTTACCATCGCTGCAGTTATCTGAATTACACACGGTGCCCTGACTCCTGACTGCAAAGTTCGGTTATAACAACAGCGCGATGCTATAGCTCATAATTTTAAGCGTCAAGGTCGTATTATGTTTCGCGTTGTGTTCTTGAGTATTGATATTTCATGGCACTATAAGCTTTCTCAGCGCGCGAACGCCGCCAAAATACAGCAAGAGGAGCTTGACAGGAAAGACATATTTCGACATTTAAAGGGAGAAATGAACTACCAGTTAGACGATGATCCTATGCGATTTGAATTTTCTTATGTCAACGGTGCAGATTTACCAATCGTTATTACAGACATCTGTGCTTTGTCTAAAGGGTTCAATGCAGCGGAAGAGATATATTTTCCAGGTGCCCATTTGTGTATGTATTCTCTCGACGAGTCCCACCGCATTAGGGACTGAGGAGACTGGCAAACCGAGCCATTTTTAGAAAGTTTGTTTTCGCGCATAAAGTTTGTTTGTGCTGATCTCACTGTAACGATTAAGTATCACCTAGAGGGGCAAACTAAAAGCGATCTAAAGGATTTTAGATTTGTGAGTACGTGGTATTTCCATGGAATCAGGTTGACACAGCAAGATCTGGAGGGGCAGATGTTCAAAACTTTATGCCACGCGCCTACAACGCCGCGCTTGAACAGCGAGAACGCAGATTCGATAGCGTTCGTCGAGACGCACAATCCGCCTTCGTAGCGAACGTATTCCTCTTTCGCGTTATTCTCTTTCTTGTGCTTACCTTGGATACTTCGTAGCGTTGAAATTGTAGAGTTTCGACTCTTCAGTCATGATGACATCGACAGTCTTCTCAACGTTCCGTGCGATGATCTCGTTAATCTTTCTCTTCGTTCAAGTTCTCACAGAGATGAATGCAGTGACCGCCACGCTCACGATGCCGACTACTCGCTCATGCTTTCTCCACTTCTCCGTATTCTTTCTTATGCCCCCCGATATACATCTCATCAATTTCTACCGTGCCAGAGAGTTTGTGTTTCGTCTCTTCCATTGCCTTGCGTATGCGGTGACACAGATACCACGCCGTCTTGTACGAGATGCCGAGCATTCGCTTTATCTCATTTGCGTTAATCCCCTTGCGCCATTCCATATTATACCCAAATGACTGTGGAAATCTCCATCATGTTAGCCTTCGGCTATAGCCCACCGTGCTATACTCCGGCTTATGAAGTTCCGAGTGCTGCAGGACAATCTGCGCGATGCTCTTTGGGAGCGCATCGATGAAGGCGATTTGACTGGACTCCGCCTGGCGCAACAGACGGGTTTCAAGCAGGCTCACATCTCAAATTTCCTGAATCGCAAACGCGGCCTCAGCCTCGAGGGTATGGACCGCGTTCTCGCCGTCCAGCATCTTTCCGTCCTCGATCTCCTCGACCCTGCCGAGGTTAACAAGCGCGCTTCTATCCTGCCTCCCAGCAATGACGAGTTCCAGAACGTCCTGCTCACGGACGGAAGCATCGCCGCCACCCAACCCCTTATCACCAGCATGGATGTTAAAGAAATCCTGAAGTTCAAGAAAACTTTTCTCAAGAAACTTAAGCCGGAACTGGAGGGCGACGAACGCGAGCAGTGGGAGCGCTTTGTCGTCATCAAGGTTGATGGCCGCGAAGGCATGAGCATGTATCCCCGCCTCTTGCCCGGCGCCACTCTCTTGATTGATCGCCACTACAATTCGCTCAAGCCCTACCGCAAGGGCGAATTCAATATGTACGCTGTGCTTAAGGATGGCACCTGCACCGTGAAATACGTGGAGGTGGCAGGAAATCACCTGATTCTAAGGCCCCACAACCAGGCTTATCCCGTCGATGTCATGAGCATGGAAGAGGGCAAATCCCCCTCCGATTACCTCGTCGGTCGCGTCTGCCACGTGGGAATCGAAACCTAAACCGATCTGGATATTCAACCTTTAACTGACTGACAAATGGTGACTGACAACTGATGCCCATCTACTCCGCCGTCAGGCTGTCAAACATCTTCCACAACTTGTCCGCCGTCGCGCGATAGATCACATAACCGCTGCCCGAGTCCGAGGTCTCCCGAAACAGCAACTCCCCGCGTCCGTCTCCGTCCGCGTCCACCACGTCAATTAGTTCCAGTCGCGGTGTTACATCCAGATGGAATTTATCCGTCACTCCCGAATAGATCTTCAGCAGATTGCCGTAAATGTCTGTGCGCGCCACCAGCGTAATGCTATAAGTTTCAGTCGCAGCAGATTGGGCCGCACCCGGCGCTGGTGGAATATGCCCTTCTGCGCTCAGTACCATCACAGGCTGATTCGTCAGCCAAACATCGTACCCAAAGAACTGAACGTTCTCGATTACTGGTTGTAATTGCTTAACCGGAGCCTTACGTCCCGAGGCCGTCGCCTTCGGCGCAGGCTTCGCTGAGATCACCCCTTTCGCTCGCATTTCCACGTATTTCCGTATTTCATTCCGCCCCAGCTCCAGCATCTGGTTTCGGCGCTCGTCCTCCTCACCAGTTTTCCAGAAATATTTATAGGATTGCGGTTCCGGCCCTGCGGCATCGGAAATCGCCGCGAGCACTCGCTCGTTCCCCACCACTGCAGCCGTGGGGGTGGCTTGCGCCTTACTCACATCCGCCGGCTTTGCGTTTTCCTCATCCGGTGGCGCAGGCTCCGTTGGTTTTCCTCGTCGCAGCGTCGGCCGGTAGTAGTCGCCCGACGATTCTCCGCGCCGAAGCATCCGGCTTCTGCTTGTCGTCTTTCCCCGCAGGCTTGCCGTCTTTCTCAGAGGGCTTGTCCCCGGCAGGAACCGTTTTCGCGTCCGGCTTCTCCGGTGTACCAGCACTTCCTCCAGGGCCTGAGCCACTCGGCGCGCTGGCTGAATCCGGCTTCTCCGCTGCTTTTGCGGCATCTTTTCTGGTCAGCCGCGGCGGCTCATCGCCACTATCGTCCATTCCCACCGGCCGGTTTTCCGCTTTGTGTGAAGTCTTTACAGTCTCCGTTCCCTGCGGCAAAAATGTTCCACTTCCCATCCAGCGATGGGCGCTATTTACCCCCGTGCTATGCAGCGCGCCGTTGATGGTGAACAAACCCTGCGAATCTCCGGCTTTCTCCGCTTCATACACGGTGCCCCTTTCCAGTGCCATCGGCACCGGGTCCGCCTTGTACGCGCCCGCATCGTAAAATCGTCCATCGATCAGAATGGCCACCGGGACCAGAATCACCTTCCCGCTTTTGTTGAATTCCAAAACTCCTATAGCTCGCGGCTCCCGTCCCGACTTCGGCTTCTTGTTTTGTTGTGGCTTGTTCTTCTCTGGGACAATCTGCGGCTTGTCCTCCTGCGCAAAACTTTGCCAGGCGCTCGTCAAGAACCCGGCGCAGATGACGGCTAGCCCTATTCTGCGGTATAAGGAACTTCGGAGTTGAAATCTTCGGATCGAGATATCCATGAACATCAATATCAATGATAAGGCCCCTGAGTTCACTTTGCAGGACGAGAATGAAAAACAGGTCTCGCTGAAAGATTTGCGTGGCAAAGTGGTCGTGTTGTACTTTTACCCCCGCGCCGATACACCCGGATGCACCCTCCAGGCGTGTGGTTTCCGCGATACTTACCAGCAGATTCAGAAAACCGGCGCAGTTCTGCTCGGCATTTCTCCAGACACACCCAAGGCTCAGAAAAAATTCCAGGAGAAATTCGATCTTCCCTTTCCCCTGCTTGCGGATGCCGACAAGAAAGTAGCCGAGGCCTATGGCGTCGTGCAGGAGAAAAATATGTATGGCAAGAAAGTCATGGGCATCGCCCGTACCACCTTCGTGATCGGCCCCGACGGAAAGGTCCAGCATATCTTCCCGAAAGTGAAGCCCGAAGGCCACGCCGTCGAGGTCCTGGCCTATTTGAAAGAAACTGCAAAAGGCGCAGCGTAATCAATCGCAGATCAGATCGTAGCCCGCGATTGCATCCGTACTTCTACGCCGCCACAAAACCAGCCATTGCTGTTGCATTCTGACTTTTGCATTCTGACTTTTGCAATGATTTCGCCGCTAATGCCTCCGTCCGTCTCTCTCGTTTCCATTCGCCCACTCGACCGCGCCTTCTTCGCGCGTAATCCGCGGCGCGTCGCCCGCGAAATTCTCGGAAAAGTGCTGGTTCGCGACAGCGATAAGCTGCGTCTCGCGGCTCGCATCGTTGAGGTGGAAGCTTACCTCGGTGAAAATGACCCCGCAGCTCACGCCGCCGCCGGAAACACTGCCCGCAACTCCGTACTCTTCGGTCCCCCCGGTTACGCCTACGTCTATTTCATCTACGGCAATCATTATTGCTTGAACGTATCTTGTGAGCGCGAGGGGAAAGCCGGATCGGTTCTCTTCCGCGCTGTCGAGCCCCTGCTCGGCGTCGCCGAAATGGCCAGCAATCGCAGCCTCTCGCTCAAAGACCCACGCAACCTCACCAAACTTACCAGCGGCCCTGGACGCCTTGCCGAAGCCTTTGGTATCACGCGCGCCCGCGATAACGGACGCGATCTGACCTCGCTTGATTCCGGACTTTGGATCGGGGAAGATGGCTTTCTCCCCGGAAGCATTCGAACCACGCCTCGCATCGGCATTCGCAAAGCGGCTGACCAGCCCCTCCGGTATTTTCTCGGGCAGAACCCCTTTGTCTCCGGCCGAAAGCTTCTGCTAAGAAAAACGACCCCTCCTAAGACTTGACAACCGGGTGTACACTGTCTCGCGGGTCGGGGTCCCAAGTTCCAAGCCAAAGACGGCATCCGTCTTGGCCTGTGACCAACGTGCCATTACCGTCGTGAATGCCGCTTGTCCCTCATCTTTCGGCATCCCTCCGGCGACACGAATCATCTGAAGAGTGAGGGTCGAGTGGGCAGGTCTGTTTTATTCCGCGCTTCCATCGTGCTGTTGGCCGCATTGGCCACCGCCCTGCCCCTTCTTTCACGAGCGTCCGACACCTCCGTGATTCACCCCTCCTCCGGTCACGCTCCCACCAATATTGTGATCGGATTCGTCGGCGGATTTGTCGACCATGAGAACCCTCACCATGGCCCGGTCATCCTTGCTCGCCAGATCCAGAAGGCCGCGCCAAAAGACACTTATGTCCAGGTATTTGAAAATCGCCGCAGAAAACAGGCGTACAACACGATCATCCGGCTCTTGGATTCGAACCATGATGGCGTGCTTTCTGCGGAAGAGAAAGCGCGAGTCAGAATCGTTCTTTTTGGCCATAGCTGGGGAGCCGCCGCTGCCGTGTTGCTGGCCCGTGAACTGGAGCGCGACGATATTCCGGTCTTACTCACCGTGCAAGTGGATAGCGTTGCCAAACCTTGGCAGGACGATTCCGTCATCCCCCAAAACGTCACGGAAGCCATCAATTTCTATCAAACCCACGGTTTCATACACGGTCGCAGAGAGATTGTCGCTGCTGATCCAGCCCGGACCGAAATCCTCGGAAACTATCGCGTCGATTACAAGAAAAATCCCATCGACTGTCCCCTGGCTTCATGGTGGGACCGAACTTTCACACCAGGTCACATGGAAAGCGAGTGTGATCCGCATCTTTGGTCGCAGATCGAAAGCCTTGTCACGCAGCAGCTTTCGCCTGACCCCACGTCCGCCGCTCTTCCTCCCGCCGCTCAGGTACAACCAAGCCGTTAGTCGCTAGAGCTGAATATTATCGATGAGCCGCGTTGTGCCGAGAAAAGCTGCCACCGCAACCAATGCCCCGCGTCCCGCGTTCTCAACCGCATCCAGACTGTCCGGATCCACCACCTCGACGTAATCGATGCGCACAGACTTCTCCTTTCCCAATCTCCTCACGCCCGGCCTCGATCAATCTTCTCGCACTGCGTTCCCCACCCTCCCACACCTTCTGCATCCGCATCAGCGAACGATGTAAGACCAATGCCGCTCTTCTCTGCTCGATATCCAGATAAGCGTTGCGCGAACTCATCGCCAGCCCGTCTGCTTCACGAACAATCGGGCACCCAATAATCTCCACCGCAAAATTCAAATCGTGAACCATTTTCCGGATGATGGCCACCTGCGCTGCGTCCTTCTGCCCGAAGAAAGCCGCGTTCGGCTCGACCGTATGAAACAACTTGGCCACAACTGTAGTCACTCCGCGAAAATGCCCGGGCCGCGAACGCCCGTCCAACTTGTCGCTCAGCCCTTCCACCGTAACCCACGTCACCGCGCCTCCGGGATACATCTCGTTCACGGAAGGCGCGAACACTAGATCGACATTTTCTTTCTCCAGCAGTTCGCGGTCCCGATCGAAGCTTCGCGGATATTTCGACAGATCCTCCGTTGGCCCGAACTGAGTGGGATTTACGAAGATCGACGCCGCCACAACATCACACGCCCCCTTCGCCGCCCGCACCAGAGACAGGTGGCCGTCGTGCAGTGCACCCATCGTCGGCACAAATCCCAGCCGCTTACCTTCACCGCGCGCAGCCCGGCACTCTGCCCTCATCTCGGGAATCGTCTTACAGATTTTCATTGGGAAAAGGTCAGACTGGCTTCAAGAAGATGGAATCCAACTGATAGCTACGTGCGCGTTTTGCAACTCGCCGGCAACAATTCCCCGGTTCTTGCGTAGCGCGATTTTATCTTCCTCGGAACTGCTGGGCTTCGCGTCGACCAGGATCGCCACTGCTCTGCCGTAAGGCCACGCCGCAGCCGGCAGCTGGGCTAATGCCTTCAACGTGTCTTCCGGCTTCAGAATCTGCTCTTCATTGGCCGTTACCCCCGTCAGCAGTCCAACCGCCGCTGGACGAATCACCAGGTATGGATTGCTCCAACTCTTGCCTTCCTGAAGGCTGCGGATCTTCGCCATGTCGGGCGGGGGCACCGCTTGCAGCAGGCTCTCGTCGTCAGGCCCTGTCTTTGCTTTTTCCTTCGAACAAGACGCCAGCGAAACACTCGCCATCAAAACCAGAAAAAAAACGACGACCCGGGAACCAATCACCGCACTACCATCGGGACGTCGGTCTTTACCGCAAAGGAACCTGGAGCAACATAAAACCTCCTCCACTAGGCTAGCACCATCGCGACTGCCTGTTTAGCCCGGCGAGGCCGAATTAGCAAAGCGGCGGCCACCCCCAGCCACTAGTCTAGCGCCGCACCGCTCGCTTTCTCGCCAACACCGTCTCCAGTGCAGCCTTGGTTTCCTTCGGCAGGTGATACGACTCCTCATCCGCCGGATACTGCAGGGATTTCACATCAGCCCGAAATGCCTGCACCGCGTTCGTGATCAATGCGGCCGCATCTTCATAACGGCGCACAAATTTCGCGGGATGCCCGAATGTCAATCCGACGACATCATGAAACACCAGCACTTGACCATCGCATTCCGGTCCTGCGCCGATCCCAATCGTCGGCGTCCTCACTTCCTCGGTAATCATCGCCGCTACTTCCCGCGGAATGCCCTCCAGGAAAAGGCACGCCACTCCCGCTCGGTCCAGGGCTACCGCATCGCGCATCAGTTGCTCGATGCCGCTCAGGTCTTTGCCCTGCACCTTATAGCCGCCCATCACATTCACCGACTGCGGCGTCAGCCCGATGTGGCCGGCCACCGGAATTTCGGCGTCGATGATCCGTCGGATCAAGTCGGCGCGCTTTTCACCGCCTTCGATCTTCACCACTTCCGCGCCGCCTTCTTTCACAAAACGCGTCGCATTGAGCAGTGCATCGTGGACATCCACTTGATACGAGCCATATGGCATATCCGCCAGCAACAGCGCATTCTTCGTTCCGCGCCGCACCGCTTTCACGTGATGAAGCATCTCGTCCACCGTCACCGAGAGCGTATTCTCATAGCCCAGCATGGTTTGGGCCAGAGAGTCACCGACGAGAATCATTTCGATTCCCGCCTCATCCTCTAGGCGCGCGGTGGCGTAGTCGTAAGCGGTAAGGCAGGTGATGGGTTCGTGATGGAGTTTCTGGTCCCGCAGAGAAGCGGTTGTGATCTTGTGGCGGGATTCGTTAGGAAAACGCGCGCCAATCGGAGTGAGACTCACTATGTCCTCCAGTGCCCCTCCGGCTCGGCCGGATAGAGCCTGTTCAGCATCTTCTTGGATGCTCGATGTATTGTAGACGCAAAGGACTAGCTCGTCGAGTCGTTTGTAGGCCTGGGAGATCTTACCGCTTTCGCCGAACGTTCTCCCGCAGCCACGCCCCGTACCGAACCTCATCAAGCGAGCCAGCCGCGAGGGATAGCACAGCCTGTATTGCATCCTCCTCGCTGGCTTTGAACTCGAAGCCGTTGAGTTCGAGAAAGAGAACACCAATCACAAAGCCAGTCCGCTTGTTTCCGTCCACAAAAGGATGGTTGCAGACCACCCCTGCGGTGTAGAGAGCCGCCATTTCTACGAGGTCCTGAGAATCTGCATAGGCTAAGTGCTGGCGCGGCCGCGCCAAAGCGGATTCAAGAAGCCCTCTGTCGCGCAATCCTGAACCGCCGCCATGCAGCGCCAAAAGGCGGTCGTGAATGGCGAGGACATCGCGCGTCTCGATCCAGACCGGCTCTTTCCTCTTCGAAGACAAGCTTCACTTTGCCAAAGCGTGCAGCGTATTGCGATACCGCCCCATGATCTGTTCCGCCTTCCTCATCTTCTTCTCGAACGCGGGATCGTAGGGGGTGAGACGGTAATCGCCATCTCCTGCCTCGATCAGAAAAACCTGTTCACCGTCCCCTGTCCGTAGGCGTTGAATCACTTCCTTGGGCAGCACAACCCCGAGCGAGTTTCCAAATTTTCGGATTTTGAGCGGAACCATTTGTACCCCCTTAAGTTATTACAATTGTAATAACATCCCGCGCTTTGCGCAACCAGTTCCACAATTTGCCTCGAGCTTATTTACACCACCCCAGGGAAGCCCCCGACAGACCACGCCCGCAACTACGCCCCCACCGCTTCCTGCCCTCCCAACGGCAGGAAGTACTGCGTCCCCTTGATCGGCTCCGTCACCTTGCGCAGCAGTTCCTGCAAATCTTCATTTCGATCAACGAAATCAATGTCCGACGTGTTCACGATCAGCAGATCCGACGACGTGTAATGAAAAAAGAAGTGCTCGTAAGCCTTCACCACTTCTTCCAGGTACTCCTCGCTGACGGCGCGCTCACCCGGCACGTTCTTCTTTTTCAGCCGCTTCTTTAGCACCTCGGGCGTCGCCTGCAGATAAATCACCAGGTCCGGCGTGGGCAACTTCTCGCGAAAGTGGTTGTAGTACCGGTTATAAGTATCCAGTTCCTGGTCGGTGAGGTTCAGGCACGCGAAGAGCTTGTCTTTTTCGATGATGTAATCCGCAACCACCGTTTTCTGCGAACTCTGCCCCCAATCCAGCGACTGCAATTGCTCAAATCGCTGCACCAGAAACGCAAACTGCGCCTGAAAAGCCGCCCCGCGTTCGCCTTCATAAAAGGCTCCCAGAAAAGGGTTGGACTCGGGCTCCATCACCCGCTGCGCATTCAGGCGCTCCGCCAGGATGCGTGCCAGCGTGCTTTTGCCCACTCGGATCGGTCCCTCCACTGCAATGTAACGCGGCAGTTCGAAAAGATTCGCCATGGCCTCGCAATATTTCGGAACATGGCAGGATAGCTCGTATATCGCCGAGTGGCAATTGCGGGAAGAGTTAACAGCAAGAAAATGGCAAGAGCTCAGAAGTGCATAACTGCGGAAGTTAAGGTGCAGCGAATCAGGTTCTTACTTCCGCATTTTGTCGAATATCTGACTTCTGCCATGCATTACAATCCCCACATGCTCGCCCTCGCCCTGACCGGCGCGGTCATCCGCCGCGGCCGCCGCAGCCGCCGGCTACCAGTCCATGGCCCCCACAGGACAATGGTACGGAAAGACCTTCACCGGACTCCCGCGCGGCTCGCGCCAAGTCGCGCTCACCTACGACGACGGCCCCAACGACCCGCACACTCTACGTCTGCTCGATGTCCTCGCCAAACACAGCGTCCACGCAACTTTTTTCTTGATTGGCCGCTACGTGCAGCAACGTCCCGAAATCGTCCGCGAAATTGCCCGCGCCGGTCACACCATCGGCAACCACACGTTCACGCATCCACTGCTGACCTTCAAAAGCGACACTGAAATCAAACGGGAACTTTCGGAATGCCGCGCAGTCCTGCAAGATGCTATCGGCGACCACTCCAATCTCTTCCGCCCTCCCTTTGGCGGACGCCGCCCCGCCGTCCTCCGCATTGCTCGCGAACTGGGTTTGCAGCCCGTGATGTGGAGCCTCACCGGCTATGACTGGTCCGCCCCACCCGCCGCCGCCATCGAACGCAAAGTCGCAAATCACATTCGCGGCGGCGACGTCATCCTGCTCCATGACGGCGGCCACAAGCAAATGGGCGCAGACCGCTCCCAAACCGTGATCGCCACCGATCACATCCTCACCCGCTATAAGTCTGAAGGATTTGAATTCGTAACCATTCCGCAGATGATGGCAGAGCCGTCTGTCAGTAATCCAAAATCGCCCGCCAGATAAAGCTTTCCCGTCAATCTTGGCGCGGTCCACTATCAATTCGTTGGTAAAGCTGTCGTTTCCAAGTTTTGCAACTCACAGATGCGTGCGCAACCTTCCAGTCCTGCAACTCACAAGCGCTTCCGCAAATTCGAGTCCTGCAACTCACAAACGCTCCGCAATTCGAGCCTGCAACTCACAAGCGCTCCGCAAATTCGAGCCTTGCCAATCCCAAACGCCTGTACAACCGTGGAAGAGCGGCGCTTTAGCGCCGCGTAAAGCGGCTTTATGACGTAGGGCTTCAGCCCCCGTGGTCGCTTTTCTCTGAATCTGGTTTGCCGCAGATATTGCTCCGTCCACGCCAGCAAAGAACTCGCCTTATCCCTTCACCGCCGCAAACGCGTCCTTCGCCGCCGCAATCGTCCGCTGCACATCTTCCGAGGAGTGCGTCGCACCCAGAAACGCCGCCTCGTACTGCGACGGTGGCAAATAAATTCCACTATCCAGCATCGCGCGGAAAAACTTTCCAAACTTTTCCGTATCCGATTTCGACGCTGAATCCCAATCCGTCACCGGACCCTGCGTGAAGAACCACGTAAACATCGAACCAACGCGGTTGTAACAGAGCGCCACGCCCGCATCTTTTGCCGCCGCCGCCACACCTTCCACTAACTCTCCACTCAACTTTTCGATCCGCGAATAAATTTCCTGTTTGTCGTCCCGCAGATGCTTCAGCATCGCGCATCCGGCCGCCATCGCCAGCGGATTTCCCGACAGCGTTCCCGCCTGGTACATCGGCCCCAGCGGCGCCACCAGATTCATGATCTCGCTCGGCCCGCCATATGCCCCCACCGGCAATCCTCCGCCAATGATCTTCCCCATCGTCGTCAGGTCGGGACGAATGTTGTAGAGCTCCTGCGCTCCTCCGAACGCCACACGGAATCCCGTCATCACTTCATCGAAAATCAGCACCGACTTTTCCCGCTCGGTGATCAGCCGCAGCGCCACCAGATAATCGTCCGCCGCTGGAACACATCCCATGTTCCCCACCACTGGCTCAACGATCACACACGCAATCTGATGCTTGAATTTCTGAAACGCATACTCCACTGCCTTCACATCGTTGAATGGCAATGCCAGGGTGAACTGCGTGAACTCCTCCGGAACCCCCGCCGATCCTGGGATTCCCAGCGTCGCCACCCCCGACCCCGCTTTCACCAGCAGCGAATCCGAATGCCCGTGATAGCATCCCTCGAATTTCACAATGTATTTGCGCTTGGTGTAAGCGCGAGCTAATCGAATGGCCGACATCGTCGCTTCGGTTCCAGAACTCACGAAGCGAACTTTCTGCACGTGCGGAAACGCCGATATCACCAACTCCGCCAGATCCGCTTCCGCCGGCGTGGACGCTCCAAAGCTCGTCCCGTTGCACGCCGCGCCCACCACCGCGTCCAGCACGTCCGGCGCGGCATGGCCCAGAATCATCGGCCCCCACGATCCCACATAATCGATAAATTCGTTTTCATCGGCATCCCAGATATGGGAGCCTTTTCCCCGCACGATAAATGGCGGATCGCCTCCCACGGAGCCGAAGGCGCGCACCGGAGAGTTCACCCCGCCGGGTATCATTGACTCCGCACGCTGCTGCAATCGGCGCGACTGCTCAACCTTTCGAGAAGTTGTCGACGGCATCAAAGCTCCCACGTGCAAAGAATTTCAACAAAAGCGTCCGGGTGCCAGTTGTGTAGTAATTGTCATCCCGAGCAAGCGTTTTTTGCGCCGCGAGGGATCTGGGCGAGCCGCGCGAAGCGTCGCGTTCTTTGCGACGCAATAATCGCGCGTTTGGCTCGCTTCCTCGCCCGTGCACCACTCCCAACGCGCGCAACCGATTACTATACCAGCCCCCCACAAAACGAATTAACACGATATTCATCCGGCCGCCATCACTTTGCAACATGGCTCCGGTAACTTCAGGTCATCAAGTTGCCCTTCTAACCGGGAGGGTTTAGAGGACGGCTTCGGGGGCTCCGAGCTGTCCTTTTTCTTTTTCCAAAAGCAGCCTCCCATCAGACACCTCCAGCCAGCCGGAATCTGATCCAATCCAATCTTCCAGTAGTCTTTCCCTGTTATACCCTAGGGGGGTATGATATATAGAGAGAAGGATGGGGCCCGTGCTGTAACACTCCTTTAACGCTCTCTCAGTACGCTCAACGGAGTGGCAGAACCGACCTGTTCCCCGGCATGGTCCACAATCCGCACAAGATCGGTATTAACTGTGGTTAAATCGTGTGAATGATGCGCGAGTAGTAATCGCGCCCCGATATCTGAATGGTCCTAAACACTGAGCCGATTTCCCGCCAGGCCTGGCGGCACTAAAAGATTGAATTTCACTTTCAATATCGCAACGTCGTCTGCTTCACACCTGCCCCGTCTGCTTCGGCGCAAGGCGGCGCTCGTCCTATTTCTCTTTTTAAGTATCGCAGTCTGCCCTCTTCCGCTGCGAGCTCAGCATCCGGACGCCCCGTCAACCGCTAAACCTGACACCACGCCGGACGCGCCTTCGAACGTCACCGACCCTCCTCCCGACGAGTCGACCGAAACCATGTTCCCCCACTTCAAGGATTCCCGCTTTTGGCTTTCCGGTCAGGCAAACTTCATCTTCCAAACCCATCCTCCCTTCCACGCTCCTTACAGTGGCCCCAATAGCCTCGGACCCAACTACGAAAAAGCCACCTCGCGCGTGCTTACGCTCTATACCGGCTTTCGCATCGACAACTCCACCGAAATCCTCGTCGATCTCGAGGAAGCCGGCGGAAGCGCCCTCAGCACCGGCCTTGGCCTCGCCGGAAACACCGATCTCGACATCGTTAGGAATCCTTCGCTCAGCAAAGCTCCCTACGTCGGCCGCGCGATGATTCATAAAGTACTCGCGTTGAGCAAAGATAAAATCGAAAACCAGCGCACTCCCTTCTCTCTCTTTGAGGAACTCCCGCGCCGCCGTTTGGAAATCCGTTTTGGCAAGTTCAGCATGCCCGATTTCTTCGATATCAACTCCGTCGGCTCCGACACCCACCTTCAATTCATCAACTGGACTACCGACAACAATGGCGCCTATGACTACGCCGCCGATACGCGCGGCTATACCGTCGGCCTCACCGCCGACTACGAGGATCGCAACTGGGGCTTTCGCTTCGCCGAAGCGTTAATGCCGAAGGTCGCCAACGGCATCGATCTGGTATACCGGCCCTGGCAAGTTCATGCGGAAAACTTCGAATACGAACTCCGTCACGGCTTCATTCCGAAAAAGGGTGGCGTTGTCCGGCTCCTCGCCTACACCAATTCCGCCAACATGGGCATCTACCGCGACGCCGTTGCCCAGTTCGAAGACCATTCGGCCCCTACCCCAGAACTCGTCCCGGAGATCACCAATCATCCCTGGCACATCACGCGCAAGTATGGATTCGGGATCAACCTCGAGCAAAACCTTACCCGCAACCTCACCGCATTCGCCCGTTTCGGCTGGGATAACGGCAAGACGGAGTCCTTCGCCTACACCGAGGTCGATCAGACCTTCGCAGAAGGTCTCGGAGCCAACGGGGCGTGGTGGCATCGCAGGCAGGATCGCGCCGGTATCGCCTTCGTCTCGAACGCCATCAAGAAGGACCATCAGACTTACCTTGCCGATGGCGGCCTCGGGTTCCTCCTCGGCGATGGCCGACTGAACTACGGCCGCGAAAATATTGTGGAGTCGTACTACACCGTTCATGTCTGGCGCGGCATTTACCTCGCCCCCGGCTTGCAACACATCAATGATCCCGGCTATAACCGCGATCGCGGCCCCGTCCTCGTCCCCTCATTCCGCGCTCACGTGGAGTTCTAACGTCCTCCACGACTTCACAATCCTCGGCGATCGAGATCTGGGAAGGCACGATCGGGAAGGGCACGACTTTAGTCGTGCCGCACGTTGGCCCACATCGATTGCGACTTTAGTCGCTGAGGTGAGCTTCCAGACCAGAATCCTCGATTCGAGATCGGGAAGGGCACGACTTCAGTCGTGCCGCACGTTGGCCCACATCGATTGCGACTTCAGTCGCTGAGGTGAGCTCCCAGACCAGAATCCTCGATTCGAGATCGGGAAGGGCACGACTTTAGTCGTGCCGCACGTTGGCCCACATCGATTGCGACTTCAGTCGCTGAGGTGAGCTCCCAGACCAGAATCCTCGATTCGAGATCGGGAAGGGCACGACTCTAGTCGTGCCGCACGTTGGCCCACATCGATTGCGACTTTAGTCGCTGAGGAGAGCTTCCCGGACCAGCTACTTCCCCACCTTCACGCTTTTGGCCGCCCGCTATCGACATGGGCGCTTTTTGGGTGGCGCAGCGCTTCAGCGCTGCGATACCCCCTTCACACTAACTCGGGGCTTTAGCCCCTGCGCTGAATCCTACTTCTCCACCTTCACGCCCTTCCAGAACGCCACATACCCCTTAATCTGCTTCGCCGCATCTTTTGGCTCTGGGTAATACCAAGCCGCACCGGCGTTCCGCTTGCCATTCACTTCCAGGTCGTAATAGCTAGCGTTCCCTTTCCATGGACACACTGTGTGCGTGTCATTCGGCTTGAAATACTCCTTGCGAATCGCATCCGGCGGAAAATACTGGTTCCCTTCCACCTCGACCGTCGCACCACTCTCAGCCAGCACCGCGCCTTCCCACATTGCTTTTGCCATAATGCCCGGTTAGATTCTTATAAGCTCGATTGGGTTCACTGGTTCCTTCAAACTAAACGATGGCGTCATCCCGAGCGGAGCCGTTTTCTCCAGGCGAAGCGAGGGATCTCACCCATCCCGGGCAAAGCCCGGCTTCTCAAGCAGACGCAACCAACGGGTGTTGATGAGAGTAACTGCCTTGAAAGGGCGTGGCTTCAGCCGCGCCGTTGCAACCAATAAACATGCGGGCTTTAGCCCCTGAGGTATTCTTTCCGCAAACGAAAACGCACCAGCGATAAACTACCCCTCTATGTTCACCTCGCAGCCCATCGGCCACATCACCAGCCCCTATCAAAGCACCAGCGAAATTCCCAAAGGCTTCAACGCAAAGCACGAAGCCATCGGCGTCCTCAACCTCCTGCCCGAATTCGAGCCCGGCCTCACCGATATCGAAGGCTTCTCGCATCTCATCATCCTCTGGGAGTTCGACCGCTCCCACGGATTCGATCTGATCGGCACTCCTCCCATCGACGATCGCCCGCACGGCGTCTTCGCCACGCGATCACCGCGCCGTCCCAATCCCATCGGCCTGACCATCGTCGAACTCCTTCGCCGCGAACGCGCCAACCTCCACGTCCGTGGCGTCGACATGCTGCACGGCACGCCCATCCTCGACATCAAACCCTACCTGTCCAGCATTCCGTCTGAAAAACTCCGCCGCGGATGGCTGGCCGAAGCCGAATCACGCCAGCGCAAATAACCAGAAGCAAACCGGCTGGCATCGTGAAAACTCGATGCCGCAGTTCCAGCGATCCATGACTCGGAAACGAGCTGGACCTCGATCAGACTCAATTCCTGCAAGTGTCCAATATTGACCAGCCATGGCCGGGTCAATCGCTGTAAGTTGGTTATTCCGCGAACTCAATGATCGCCGCGAACCATCACCGTCCAGTCACTCGGGCATGGCACGGTGAATCGCGTCCCACCACCTCTGCTAGTCACCCTTTCGACCTTGAGAATCACATGGCGTAGTCTCATGACGAACCGCAGGTATCGGCGTTGCCTAACAGCGCAACAAAGTCACGCAGCCTTTCGAGTTCTTCTGTCGATTTTTCTTTTTTTCGTCGTCTCTGCCCCGGGCCAAAATAGCTCGCCAGTCCCGGCTAAGAGCGTTCAATCCGCTGCCACGCCAGTAGCCGATACACCTTCCCCCGAACTATCCAAGTATGTGGGAGCGGAGACTTGCAAAACATGTCACGAGGAGATTTACAACGCCTGGGAAAAAACGCCGCACTGGAAGACCACACTCAACGTAAAGGGTGGCCCTTCCAAACAAGGTTGCGAGGGTTGCCATGGTCCCGGAGCCGACCATGTCGCGGGTGGCGGCGACAAAACGAAAATATTTGTGTTCGAGGGCAAGTCGCGGCAGGAGACTAGCGCTCGATGTCTAACCTGTCATGGCGAAGCCCATGAACAATCGCACTTCGCCCAATCCGCTCACTCCAGCAGTGATGTCGGATGCCTCGATTGCCACTCTCCCCATCACGCTAAAGAAAAAGAATTCCTTCTCGTCCAGGAACAACCCCAGTTGTGTTATGGATGCCACACCTCGGCCAAGGCAGATTTCGCCAAACCATATCATCACCGAGTTAACGAGGGCCTCGTGCAATGCGTGGACTGCCACAACCCGCACGGTACGGGAACTGTCCGGCAGCTGCGGAGCCTGCCCAGCGGCGACGCCATTTGCTACAAGTGCCATGTCGATAAGCAAGGTCCCTTTGTCTACGAACATGTGCCGGTGAAGACCGAGGGCTGCTCCAGTTGCCACTCGCCCCACGGCTCCACCAATCCAAAGCTGCTCAACGTGATGCCGGTGAATATGCTCTGTCTGCAGTGCCACACTTTCTCCAGCCAGTTGACGGCTGGCGGGCCAAGCGGGCCCGTGCACAATCAGTCGGCGAAGTATCAGGCCTGCACCATGTGCCACACGCAGATTCATGGCTCCAATTTCAGCTCTGTGTTTTTCAAGTAGGAGTATCGATGGGGCCGCTCAGACAACTCGCACTCGGACTGCAATCTTCACCACTGCAGAACCATGCGCACCGTCGCCAGCAAAGCGACTGCAACTCGGCGGTTCCTTATCATCACGGCAAACACCGACTCGCCATGGCTCCAGCAATGGTTACGCGCGCAATGATTGTGTGCATACTAATGATGCTGAGCGTGTCGTCGTCAGAGACGCTTTTTGCTCAAACTCCCACCGCGAGTCCGGCCCCGAGTCCGGCTCCACCTGCCGAGCCCGACGGCGTAACTCGCGGCGGGTATCAGATTCATTCCTCGATCGAGCTCGGCTACCGCTCCAACGACGTCACCGGCAGCGGCGACATGTACGACACACTGGTGAATCTCCAGACCGGCCCGCGAATCCTTGACCAGACCCTTACCATGCAATCGGTCGATCACCAAGGACTGTTGTTCGACGATCTTTACCTCAACAGTTTTGGATGGGGAGGCGATCCCAATAACGCTTTGCGCCTACGGGCGGACAAGAACAAGTGGTACAACCTGCAAGGCAGCTTTCGTCGTGATCAGTATTTCTCTGACTATGACTTACTGGCCAATCCTCTGAATCCCCCAACGTCTACTCCGTCAATTCCAGTTCTGAATTCGCCCCATGAATTTGCTACAACCCGACGCATGAGCGACTTCGACCTGACGGTGCTTCCACAGTCCTCAGTGAGCTTCCGTCTGGGATATTCGCATAACAACATGACCGGGCCCTCCTACAGCAGCATCCACGAGGGTACTGAAGCTTCCCTCCTGCAGGACTGGAACACAACCATGAACTCCTACCGCCTGGGAGTGGACCTTCGGGTGGCGCCGCGCACTGTGCTCAGCTACGACCAATTCCTCGATTACTACAAGGGAGATACGGACTACCAACTGAACCCGATCAATGAGGTACTTATACCGTCAATCCCAGTAAGTTCCGCTTCGTTGGGTTTGTCCATCGACACTGCGAACAGGGAGCCCTGTGCCGTGGTGCCGCCAGCAACCAGCTTGCTCGTCGGTGGAACCTTAACCAATGTCACGTGCAGCGCGTACTTCAGCTACTTGCGGAATCAGCAGATCCGCACCTCCACGCCCACCGAACGTGTCAGCCTGCGCAGCAATTACTTCCAGCGAGTCGAACTCGTTGCTTCTTTCGCCTATAGCTCCGCAACCTCAAGCACGCCATTGGACGAATCCTTCAACGGCCTGATCACCCGCACGGCGACGCGTGCATTTCTCGGCACCGGAGACGCTTCCGCCAATCGAGTTTCCGACACAGCCGATCTCGGGGCCACCGTGCATCTCACCCAGCATCTGCGCCTGATCGAGAAGTTTTATTTCTGGGCCTACCGCATCCCAGAGAACGGAAATTTTAACGAGGTCGATAGTAACTGCGTCAATCCAAAAGCCTGCACGCTTCTGACTCCACTTTCCGCCACCACGCCGACGGCGGTACCCACTGTGCAACAGTCATCCTTCAACCAGACCTGGACGAGAAATCAGACGGAACTGGCCTGGGACATCTCCAAAAAACTCGGTGCCCGTATCGGTTACCGCTATGGCGACCGTGAGTTCAACCACTTCAATGATTATCTTCCCGGAGACGAGGATCATTTCGTGGGCCTGGAAAAGACGGCACTCCTCGGACTCTGGGCACGGCCCACCCATGCCTTGCGATTGAATTTTGATCTGGAACACACGAACTACAACGCCGTGTTCGTTCGCCTGTCACCCCGCAAGGAAGCGCGCTACCGCTTTCAGACAACCTACACGCCGCGCTCCTGGGCGACCCTGGGCGGATCCATTAACATCCGCCAGGAATCCAACGCCGATTCAGAAACCCAGTTCGTAGGCCACAACCAGAACTACGGGCTCACCGCGTCACTCGCGCCGCGGGAACGCTTCGGAATGGATCTCGCCTACAACTTCAACAGCGTCATCCAGAATGCCCTGATCTGCTTCAGCGACACGCCGCCAGCCGGAGCGATTCTTCCCTTCGTGCTCAATGCCAATAACAACGATTGTGCAGGGAACGATACGTCCAACAACTTGATGGCGAACTCGTACTACACCAACCACACCAATTTCGGAATGGCCACTGTCCGGTTCAAGCCGGCGAAGCGCGTTATGGCGAACGTCGGCTACAGCATCACCAGTGTTGATGGCAACGTTCCCCAGTTCAACATCCTGCAGCCTCTCGGCACATTGCAGTACAAGTACCAGCAGCCTGTCGCCAATCTCAGCGTGGATATTGCTCGCAAGTGGGCTTTCAACATGGGCTGGAATTATTACCAGTACGGTGAAGGTTCGTTTGTCGGTCCAACAGCGCCGCGCTATTTTCACGCCAACTCGCTCACCGAGTCCCTGCGTTACTCATTCTGAACCTGGATAAGTTTTTGTGGCGGAGCGCTTATTCGGCATTGCCTTGGTCTTTCGCCCCGGCTGTACGCCGTGTCCCGCCCCCCACACAGTGTTCGCCCTTCCACAACCCGATCCTTACCACACCGCCGTAAACCTTGCCCAATCAATGCGCTCTGCATCGGCCCATTCCATGCACCTCCTGTATCGCTGCTACGCAGCAGGAGGCAACTACCATGACCCGCATCAACCTGTTTCGCTCTACCCGATCCACTCGCCAACTCGACCAAACCAGCACGCTGATCTTTGCCGGACTTCTCATCACCTGTTCACTCGCTGTCGGATGTTCCAGCGAAAAACCAAAATCCGTAAGCTCCAACAACGACTCCCCTGTCGTTCAACCCACGCCGCCCATCGCAACTACTCCCACAACAACTCCGGACATGCCCGTTCAACAAGCTGCCGTGAAACCTATGCATAAGAAAATCGTTCACAAAGCTCCGCCCACGCTCACCTATGCCGACAAATCCACCGGAGTGTCTTTCCAATATCCGCGCAAGTACGCGCTCAAGACCGGCGACGCCGCCACCGAACTCGTCTCCTCCGGCCCCATCCCCATGGACTTCGTTCAGCCCGGCGGAGTCGCTCTCGCCGCCATCTCTCTGCCCGATTCCACCTATCCCAACTCGAATTTGGCGTCCGCCTACTTCAACGTCAGCATGAACAAGTCGCTCACCGCTGACCAATGCAGCCAGTTCTCCGTTCCGCAGCCCGATCCCTCTTCTTCCTCGGACCCCTCAGTCCAGGCCACCGCGCAACTCTCCACGCCACCGCTCTCTAAGCTCATCATCGGCGACATGGAACTCCAGTCCAGCACGACAACCGCTGGTGGCGAGACTCCCTCTGGTCCGCGCGAGGAAACGTCGAAGTACTACCACGTCTTTCAGAACGGAGCCTGCTACGAATTCGCACTGAAAGTTGCAACCGCCAATCCCGGCGCTTCGCCGACAACGGATTCCCCCACCAAGCCCGTGAGCCGCGACGAAGTCTTCCAACGCCTGGAAAAAATCCTCGCCACCGTGAAGATCAATCCCGTCACCGCCCCCGACTTCAACGCGGAAGTCAAAACAACCGTTCCCGCTCCCTCCGAAACTCCAGCTCAGTAGCCTTACCTCAGCTTTGTCATTCCGAACCGGGCGCAAGCCCGGTGAGGAACCTGCTTTTCTCCTGAGCACCCGAAACGCTGCCCTTCCGGCTCGAATCCCCGCCCCTGCTCCCGCATCCAACCCTGAAATGGAGGTTCTTATGTACGTCATTCTCGGAGCAAGCGGCAACACCGGACACATCGTCGCCAAAACCCTTCTTTCCCGCGGAAAGAAAGTTCGCGTCGTCGGAAGAAATGCAACTCACTTGCAACCCCTCGCAGCTCAGGGTGCGGAAATTTTCGTCGCCGATATCACCGACGCGTCCGCCCTCACCAAAGCCTTCGCGCAAGCCGATTCCGCCTACGTCATGATTCCCCCTGACCCCACCACCAAGGACTATCGCGCCTTTCAAACCCGCGTTGTCGAATCCATCGCGACCGCACTGCAAGCTTCCCAAATCAACAACGTGGTCGCTCTCAGCAGCATCGGTGCGGACAAGACTTCCGGCACCGGTCCCGTTGTCGGCCTTCACGACCTCGAGCAAAAACTGAATCAAAGTCGTGTGCCCAACGTCCTGATGTTGCGTCCCGGATACTTCATGGAGAATACCCTCGGGCAAGCCGGCGCGATTCGCATCATGGGCTCCACCGTCGGCCCTCTTCGTCCCGACCTTAAACTTCCCGTGATCGCCACCAGCGACATCGGCGCTGCCGCCGCCGACGCTCTTACCGAGCTCGCCTTCCGCGGCAAGCAAACTCAGGAACTTCACGGCCAGCGCGATCTTGACTACAACGAAGTAGCCACCATCATTGGCCAAGCCATCGGCAAACCCAAGCTCGGCTACGTTCACGCGCCCAATGATCAGATTCGCCCCGCCATGGTTCAAATGGGAATGTCCGATGACCTCGTGGGCCTCATCCTCGAGATGGCGGCCTCTCTGAACTCCGGTCACATGCGCGCTCTCGAACCTCGCTCTCCGCAGAACACCACGCCCACGCCTTTCGAAACCTTCGTCGCCCAGTCTTTCGTCCCGGCCTACCAGCAAAAAGCCGCAGCCTAAATCAAAAGCCACGTTCTCCGTCAGAACGTGGCCTTTTTTTGCTCCCGTGCTCGCGTCAAACCGCAACCACTACGCGGCCGCGGATTTCGATCTCTTCTTCAGGCTGCGGAATGTAATCGAGTACCGCAACTCCGTCACCGGCGGAATACTGTGCTGGAAATTCCACCGCGCCGGCCCGCTCATCACGTAAATCGAGCGCGGTTCGAGCAGCACGGAAATAATTTTGCCTTCGCCCTGGTAAGGCTTAAGCCGCAAGCGGCACGGGCTGGCCAGCGAAATTCCTATAATCGTTTCGAACTGCGGGGAGTCACGATGCCATCCAATCGGCGTGCCTGCGGAATACTCCGTCACCAGCGCTTGCGCTATCTCGTCGGCATCCATTCCGGCCACCGCAGCCGCTCGCTCGCGAACGGAGAGTAAAAAATCCGGAAGGGACGGGCTTGCAATCGCCATGCGCCGCGTGCCCGATTCGTATCCTCCTCCGTAAGCCACAACTCTCCGCTTCGCGATATATCCCCGAAAATCGTACGCCCCAAACTCCAAAGTCCGTATCGTGAGGAGAATCTCCCGTTCTTCACGCTCGCTCAAGAACTCAGCCCGATACAAAAAACCCTCAGGCCACTCCGCAGCCTCCGCAAATCGTTTTACTGGCATGACTCATTGTCTTAGGTGCAGCCCACAAGATGCCAGTTGCTCCGCCAGGGGACGGCGATTGCTCACTATTTCGCCTGAAAGTGATTGCCAGCCCAGCCGCCGAGCGCCTTGAGGCATTCGCCCAAGACCAAAAGGCCAATCTGATTTCTCAGACTGGCCTCTTATATGCGTTTCAACTGCAACGCGCGGAAGGGATCAATCATCCGCGATCCACCGATCCCCGAACGAACTCTCCTACGCCGCGCGAAGTCCCTGCGAAGCCTTCGGGTTCACCGAGGTCTGTGCCAAGTGCGTCAGCTTGGCATCGGCCGCTTTCTCTTCGTTCAGCGTTTGCTCCAGAAGACTGACAGCCTCTTGCAACCCAAGTTGCCGCGCGAACGTCGTCAGCGATCCGTACGCTGCAATTTCGTAATGCTCCACCAGGTTTCCGCCAACAATGAGCGCGGCATCGCGCAGCGGTGTGCCCTCCTCGGTGGCGCTGCTCATGTTTTCGGCTGCGTCCATGATTTCGTCGATGATGCTGTTGTCCTCGGTTTCCGCTTCGGCGCCCAAAATATTGAACACCTGTTCCAGCCGCGTCACGTGCGTGCGCGTCTCCTCAAGATGTTGTTCGAGCGCCGCCCGCAACTCCGGCGAACTCGAAGCTTCAATCATGGTCGGGATGCCTTCCTCCACCAGTTTTTGTTCACAATCATAGGCATATTTCAGCCCCGTTTCGAACAGACCTCGGAAATCTCTGATTTTCATTTCCAACTCCCTAAATTTTAATTTCGGATCAAGCCAAAGCCTCATACTGAGATGGCGTACTCGAAGAACGTGTTGCCGGGAGTTTCACAGTCGGTGTGGCGCGGGCGCCCTCGCCCGCGAACCCGTCCACCGGCAATGCGTCACTTTTCTTTTTTGCTGAATCCGCTGAATCCACAACCTAGGAACGTTTAATCGTCACCGATAGAAAACTCTGCATTAACTATGCTGTCGGCAGTTGTCGGGCGGGCCGTCCGCCCTGCACGATGTCCAGAAGCGCTTCACCGCTCGCCAAGTACCGGTATCGCCGACGGCTTCCGCATCTGCAGAAGGCTGACGCGGATCTTTTTGTAACCTTCTGCACGGGCGGACCACTTGTTCTATCTTCCGCGGCACGCAGCATCGTTTTCGAACACTGTTTGCGGGAAGGCGGCATTGTGCCTTTCGCGGTCGGGGGCGCCCGCGCCACACTGGCCACACCACGAATTCATTTGGATGCGGTGGTCATCATGCCGAACCACGTACACCTTCTGCTTTTGCCGTTGCGGGATAGTAACGGCTGGCCGTTCCCCTCGGTCGACATTCTGCAGTGCCTGAAGAGCGCGACGGCTCACCGCATCAACAAGCTGCTGCATCGCTCAGGCCCAGTCTGGGAAGAGGAATCTTTCGATCACGTCCTGCGGTCAGACGAGAGCTTGATGGAAAAGTGTGAGTATATCCGGCAAAATCCGGTAAGAGCAGGATTGGTCCTGCGGCCGGAGGATTATCCGTGGTTGTGGGTGAGCCCGGAATTGGAGAGCGTAAATAGCTAAGAAAGTCAAAACCAGCACCGTGTGGCGCGGGCGCCCTCGCCCGCGAATGCCTCACCCTCGGCGCGGCCTGTACGAGGCCCAGAGAAGCCGCGAGAGTTTTATGCATAAGGACCTTTGCACAAAAGGAAAAGGCTACCAACATTTCTGTTAGTAGCCTTTATTTATGCCGGCAACGACCGGAGTTCATCCTGAGCTTGCCGAAGGACTCCCACACACTTGGCGCGTGCAGTACCATCGGCCCTGCGGGGCTTAACTTGAGGCGCTTAGAAGGCGTGAGCGCGCGTCCTTTGCGCGCGGGAGCCTTCTGCCGAAACCCTGAGCGTTCTTTGCGAAGGATCTCCTTGTTACCTGCGACAGAACCTTGCCAAACATCGATCATGCGCTGGCTGCGGAGCCAAGTCACTGAGTTGGTGAAGCAATTGCTTATGAACTTCGGCTGTTCTGGCGACGACCATCCAGAATTCGTCGTGACTGATGTGAACGAAATAGTCGTTCCCGGATGGAAACAGGTACGCATCCCACCCAAAGACAAAACAGGGAACCAGAAAAGCATTGAGTTCAACGATCTCGTCAGCTCGAAATGAGTGTCCAGGGGCCGCGCTGATCGGTCGAGTCTCACCAAACGCTAATCGCATTTTCTCGACTATCTTCCAACCCGTCTTTTCGAGCTGAGGACTGCCGATGTCCCAAAGAGTCAGCCATAGCACTGCGCCGTGGAAGAGCTCCTCGCGTTCAAGGTTCAAAAATGAAGCCACTCGAGCAAAGTACGGCACCTGCATAGGCTTTTCGGGGAATTTAAGCTCGATGCAGTTTGACTCCCCGTTATCGTAATAAACACTTCGACTCTCAGTATCGACCTTCAGCCCAGTTGCCCACTCGTTCTTCTTGACGAACGCCCGCGACTTCGTCATCAGTCATTGCCTGCATTGAGTTCCCGCCCCTGAAGCGAGTAAGTGTAAGGCCTTGCCGAGCAAAAAGGAAAAGGCCAATCTGATTTCTCTGACCGGCCTTTATTTATGCCGGCAACTACCTACTCTCCCACACACTTGCGCGTGCAGTACAATCGGCCCAGCGGGGCTTAACTTCCGTGTTCGGGATGGGAACGGGTGGATCCCCCGCGGTAAGATCACCGACAACTTGAGGCGCTTAGCAGGCGTGAGCGCGCGCGTCTGAGCGCGCGAGCCTGCTGCCGAAATCCTGAGCGCGTTTTGCGCGAAGGATCTCTACGCCATCTCGGTGTCAGAACATCTGATTCGCACTCAGACGCTCTAACGAACTTTCAAAGATCGTGAGAACAATGTCTCACAACTGAATAGATTGGGTGTACTTTCAAGTTTTTCACTTATCTGCGACAACTTCCCGATACCAACTCGTAATACTTCGGCTTTTCGTCGGCGCAACAGCGGTCAGTCTTCTCAGTCATCCAGGTTCGAACGACTTCAAACAACTTGCTAATTCCAGTTCAGGTTCTAACTAGACGGCCGAAGCTGCGCTAAACTGAGAACTGACAACTGTTTTTCTGCACCGAGTAAATTTTATGGTCAAGCCGAACGGGCGATTAGTACTGGTAAGCTACACGCATTACTGCGCTTCCACCTCCAGCCTATCAACCAGGTAGTCTTCCTGGGCCCTTCTTATCCCTTACGGGTTGGGAGATCTCATCTTGAGGAGTGCTTCCCGCTTATATGCATTCAGCGGTTATCACTACCGAACTTCGCTACCGAGCGGTGCCATTGGCATGACAGCTCGAACACAAGAGGTTCGTCCATCCCGGTCCTCTCGTACTAAGGACAGGTCCTCTCAAATCTCCTGCGCCCACAACAGATAGGGACCGAACTGTCTCGCGACGTTCTGAACCCAGCTCACGTACCGCTTTAATAGGCGAACAGCCTAACCCTTGGAACCTTCTACAGCTCCAGGATGCGATGAGCCGACATCGAGGTGCCAAACCGGAGCGTCGATATGAACTCTTGGCTCCGATCAGCCTGTTATCCCCGGCGTACCTTTTATCCGTTGAGCGATGGCCCTTCCATGCAGAACCACCGGATCACTAAAGCCTACTTTCGTACCTGCTCGACTTGTTGGTCTCGCAGTCAACCACGCTTATACTTTTGCATTCGTCGGCTGATTTCCAAACAGCCTGAGCGTAGCTTCGCGCGCCTCCGTTACCGTTTAGGAGGCGACCGCCCCAGTCAAACTACCCGCCTTACCATGTCCCTCTCCCGGATCACGGGAGTAAGTTAGAACCACAGATCTCGCAGGGTGGTATCTCACCGTTGGCTCCTCCAAGCCCGAGAGCCTGGAATCAAAGCCTCCCACCTATCCTGCGCAGCAAGGGCCATAGTTCATGGTAAAGGTATAGTAAAGGTGCACGGGGTCTTTCCGTCTAGTTGCGGGCAACCGGCATCTTCACCGGCACTACAAGTTCGCCGTGTCAGTCGGCAAGACAGTCGCACTTTCGTTACGCCATTCGTGCAGGTCGGAACTTACCCGACAAGGAATTTCGCTACCTTAGGACCGTTATAGTTACGGCCGCCGTTCACTGGGGCTTCAGTTCGAAGCTTCACCTTGCGGTTGACCTCTCCCTTTAACCTTCCAGCACCGGGCAGGCGTCAGCCCCTATACGTCGTTTTCGACTTTGCAGAGACCTGTGTTTTTGTTAAACAGTCGCAGTGCGCATTTCGCTGCGGCCCCCTCGAGCTATGAACTCTACCGGGGCACCCCTTCTCCCGAAGTTACGGGGTTATATTGCCGAGTTCCTTACCAACTGTTCTCACGAGCGCCTTTGGATATTCTCCTCGTCTACCTGTGTCGGTTTGAGGTACGGTTCCCTTACTTTCTCCTTAGAGGTTTTTCTTGGCAGTGTGGAATCGGCAGCTTTCCTCCATACGGAGTACTGCTTTGCGTCTCAGTGATAACTTCCTACGGATTTTCCTATCGAAGACACCTTACACGCATCGACCGTTATAGCCATAGAACGGCCTGCTTATCCTCCTGCGTCACCCCATCGTATTAACGAAAACAAGGGAGGTCCGGAATATTAACCGGATGTCCATCGGCTACGCCTTTCGGCCTCGCCTTAGGGACCGCCTGACCCTGAGCGGATTAACCTTTCTCAGGAAACCTTAGACTTTCGGCGCGGAGGGTTCCCACCTCCGTTATCGCTACTTATGCCGGCAGGGTCTCTTCTCAACCGTCCAGCAGTCCTTTCGGTCTACCTTCAAACTGTTGAGAATGCTCTCCTACCACGCATAGCTGTTAGATGATGCATTCGCTGCTTCGGTAACAAGCTTAAGCCCCGTTAAATTGTCGGCACCGGACCGCTTGACCAGTGAGCTATTACGCTTTCTTTAAAGGATGGCTGCTTCTAAGCCAACCTCCTGGCTGTCTGGGCGTTCCGACTTCCTTTCCCACTTAACTTGTATTTTGGGACCTTAGCAGGCGATCTGGACTGTTTTCCTCTCGACGACGAAGCTTAGCCCCCGCCGTCTGACTCCCGTATTGGTTGTTCTATGGCATTCGAAGTTTGATTGGATTCAGTAAGCTGGAAAGCCCCCTAGTCCATTCAGTTCTCTACCACCACGACAAATCATCCGAGGCTAGCCCTAAAGCTATTTCGGAGAGAACGAGCTATCACGGAATTTGATTAGCCTTTCACCCCTACCCTCAGCTCATCGGAGCTTTTTTCAACAAACACCCGTTCGGCCCTCCGGTGGGTGTTACCCCACTTTCAGCCTGGCCAAGGGTAGATCATCCCGCTTCGCGTCTATTCCTGCCAACTGATTCGCCCTATTAGGACTCGCTTTCGCTGCGGCTCGCTTTCGCTTAACCTTGCTGACAAGAATAACTAGCCGGCTCATTATGCAATAGGCACGCGGTCAGACTTTCGGCTTGCGCCGCATAGTCCTCCCACCGTTTGTAGGCACACGGTTTCAGGTACTATTTCACTCCCCTCGCAGGGGTTCTTTTCGCCTTTCCCTCACGGTACTGGTTCACTATCGGTCAGAAGCTAGTATTTAGCCTTACGGGATGGTCCCCGTAGCTTCCCGCAAAGTTTCTCGTGCTCCGCGGTACTCAGGTATCGACTTCGAGTTTGGTCCGTTTTCATCTACGTGGCTATCACACTCTATGGCCCCTCTTTCCAGAGGGCTTCGATTAACGACCAAATTGGTAACTCTACTGTTGTCGACCCTACAACCCCGGTCACACCCGAAGGTGGGACTGGTTTAGGCTGTTGCGATTTCGCTCGCCACTACTATCGCAATCGAGGTTTCTTTCTTTTCCTCCTGGTACTGAGATGGTTCACTTCCCAGGGTTCGCTCGTGCGTGACTATGGATTCATCACGCCGTACGGAGGGTTCACCTCCGTGG
>CAVWVM010000009.1:0-927500 GCA_963758485.1 uncultured Acidobacteriaceae bacterium | reverse complement strand
TGTTCAGCGTTAGCGAGTCGAGGGTGGCGGCGGTTACCAAGTATATTGGCGGGCAGGAAGAGCATCATCGGACGCATTCGTTCCAGGAGGAATATTCGGCGTTTCTCAAGAAGAATCATGTGGAGTATGACGAGAGATGGATTTGGAAGTGAGTAACCCACGTTGACGGGGTTCTTCCCGAGAGGATGCGCGAGGTTCGGATCATTATCTTTCTCCCCTTCGGGGCTGGCTGCCTCTTGTGGTTTCGGGACCCACGGCTTGCGCCGTGGGCTGCATTTTGTCGCCGCTTCGCGGCTGCGTACAGAGAGATTGGGTCACGAGAAAGGGCACGACAGCGGCCGTCATCGGCGCATTCGTTCCAGCGTCCCTTCGGGGCTGGTGCCTCTTTACCTCCTTCACCCACGGCTCGCGCCCCTTCGACAGGCTCAGTGCAGGCTGAGGGCTGCATTCTGTCGCCGCCTCGCGGCTGGCGCATTCCATGCGGCTAATGAAGGGATGTCGGCGAAAACCCCTGCTTCTCGCAAAGGGCGCGAGAAACGGGGCACCCGGCCGTCGTAATACGACGGACCTCAGAGTTGCGGCATCAGCAAATGCCAGGCTTCTTTGTAGGGGGAGTATTTGGATTTTTGGCGGTGGGGAGTGAGGAGGATGGCGGGTTGGGAGTGGGTGGCGGCGAGGGGGAGGATGTACCAGACGTCGGCGGGGATGATGTAAGCGGCGAAGAGGTCGATCTGCGCGGAAGTGTAGGGCGAGCCATTGTGGTCGAGGCAGCAGCGGTAGGACTGCTTCTCGCGGCGCTGCAGGGTGCATTTGACCTGGATGCGGAGGAAGTGGCCGAGGTGGTCGACGGCGAAGTCGTAGGGGGAGTTGTCGCCGCAGGGCTTGGTAAGGATGAGTCCGAGTTCGGCGGCGCGGAGCTGGAAGCGGAGTTCGGCCCACTCTCCGCGGAGTTTGGGGTGCTGGATGTTTATGCCTTCGGGCATGCGGTGATTCGCCTTTGTGGATCGGCTTATGGTCGGAAAAAGGTTCCTCGCGATGAAACTGCTCGGAATGACAAAATCTTGAAAGTACTCGGCGTAACGACAGCGTGTTTAAAACAGGTTCCTCGCGATGAAACTGCTCGGAAGACAAAGTTCTTGAAACGCTCCGAGTAACAAAAGTTTCGAGAGCGCTCGGAATCCTATCGGGCAATAAAAAACGCGGCTCCGGTTGGGGCCGCGTTCGAGATTTCTGCTGCTGTTATTATTATATCAATTTGCAATGGGTAATTGGGACACGATAGCTATAATTATATTCGGTTTTGAATCAGGGAGATGAAGCGAATCGTGTAATTTCTGCCTATTGACAAGAAAATTCCGAGGTCCGGCCGGTAAGTCCGCCAATCGTGGCAGAAAACCCTCGCAGAACACGATCACTGCGGATTTGCGGCCAAGGCATATAGGCCCGCAATCCGTGCAAGGTCATCGGCGGTGAGCGGGGTTCCCTGCTCTGCATTCTTGCTCACTTCCGTCACCCTTCCCTTGATGCCGATATAAACTGCGTTGTAAGGTTCATCGCCCAGGTTTTCGACCTTGTGCTTGAAAGGAGGAAACCAGCGAGCCTCGCCGGACTTGGCGAAAACCTCGGTCACCTTGCCGGTTTGATCGGTGAACTTCAAGTGTCCGCCTGTGATCACAACCACCACTCCGCCGGGGTGATCGTGCATCTCGGACTTTTCATGCGGACCGTAATGCACGTTGACCACCTGCACACGATCATTTTCAAACTGCAATCGGTAATGCTTGGGTTCCACCTTGGTGGGATCCTGGGCGACGGCGCTAATGATCCCCACGCAGAGAATTGCTACTGCGCAAAAAAATCTGCACAACATTTTTCGGCTCCTCAGATGTCCCCAAAGATGGTGCGGCTCGACTGAGGCCAAAACTAGCCGGATTCACCAGGCCTGTCAACGATTGCAATGCACGCCGCCTCAAGGTGGTTAATCGAGGGCCGCGATGGGAGTGCAGCGGCCTGAGTGCAGCGATCAAAAAAAACGGAGCCTTTACTGCGGCTCCGCTCGGCAACTTGACGCCAGCCGTAACTATTTCTTGTCCGGTTCTTTTCCCGTTTCCGGCGCTTTCTCTTTACTCTTGTCTTCGATGGATAGCAGTTCCACTTCAAAAATCAAGGTGTCGCCAGGAGCAATGTCGGATCCGGCTCCGTGATCGCCATAGGCCAGATCGGCGGGGATAAACAGCTGCCACTTCGATCCCACCGGCATCAACTGCAGCGCTTCGGTCCATCCCTTGATCACGCCGCTCACCGGAAAAGTGGCGGGCTGCCCGCGCTTGTAGGAGCTGTCAAACTCCGTACCATTGATGAGCGTACCGCGATAATTGCAAACCACCGTGTCACTCGCCGTGGGCTTGGGGCCGGTGCCCGTTGTCAACACTTTGTACTGCATGCCGCTGGGCAGGGTGACCACCCCTTCTTTGGCTTTGTTCGCCGCCAGGAAAGCCTCTCCTTCTTTCTTATTGCCCACCGCCTCCTGCTCCATCTTCTGCTGCTGTTGCTGGCGCACTTCGCCTTGCACTTGCGCGATCGCGGCTTGCGCCTCTTCGTCGGTGAGTAAGGGCTTGGCGCCGGCCAAGGCATCCTTCATTCCGCGGGCCAGAATCGCGGGATCCACCGGCACAGTCTGCTTCTTCAGGTTTTCCCCCATCTTCATCCCCAGGGCATAACTGAATTTATCCTTCGAGGTCTTGAGCGCCAGAGGAGTCTGAGCTTTCGCCGCCGTAGTCGAGCGCTTGGTCGCAGGGGCCTTGGTCGAGGCCGATCCCGACGAAGACGGGCTGGAGGGTGAAGTCGTTGCCGGCGGCGTCTGCTGCGCAAGGGCATTGCCCAGCAACAGAGTCCCCGCCGCCAATAGATTTACCGCTTTAATAAATGAATTGTGCATTCAGTATTGTCCCATCGCGGGGAAGATATCGGCAAACCAGGTGAGTTTGGTGGGCCCGCAAGGATTTGAACCTTGGACCAATGGATTATGAGTCCACTGCTCTAACCGCTGAGCTACGGGCCCGGTTTTGTGCACGACATCGGTATGGTCAGGAGGACATCTTAGTTTATCGTCAGTAAGGCATTTTACAGGCATCCTGAGTTTGCGCGCTGCGGATTGTACCTTTTTGAACGCTGGGTGCATCTCAGGAAGCTGGCGCATTCCCGGCTGCGGTTGGTCATTCGTTATAATCGGTCAGGACTTTCCTATGTGGTCGATCTCGAAACGAGTGGCATGGCTTTCGCTGCTGCTGACCTTATGGTCGGCGCTGGCGTTTGCGGTGCATCATCATTCGAGTCAGGATGAGTCGGCGACCTGCCAGGTTTGCATGGCGGCGCACTCGGCATCGCCCGCGAGCCCATCGCCCGCGCCAAAGCCGATTTTCCGGCGCATCGTCCGGTTCCGTTTGAAACCAGCCGCCGCCAAGCAGCGGCTCGAAGCTTTCGCGCTCTACGTGCGCCCCCCTCCCAGCGTCTAAAAGATCAGGTTTCATCGCATACGTCCTGGTTCGATTTCTCGAACCTTTCCTTGATCTTTTTTCGATTCGTTGATGGAGGAATTATGGTCTTGTTTTATAAGAAGTCGCTGGGGGCGGCTTCCATGGTGCTTTTTCTTTCGCTTGCGGTAAACCTGCAGGCGCAGTCTTCCGGAAATTCGGGATCGATCAACGGCACAGTGGTCGACCCAACCGGGGCCGTGGTGCCAAAAGCCACGGTTGAAATACACAACCCGGTGAGCCACTTCGACCGCTCGGCAACGACAGACGATGCGGGAAAATTCAATCTGCCGAATGTTCCCTTCAATAACTACCACATGACCGTAAACGCAGCGGGCTTCGCAGCCACTGCTCAGGACGTGGATGTTCGCTCGGCAGTTCCGGTGACGGTGAGCGTCAGCGTTCAGGTCTCGGCTGCATCGACGAGCGTGACGGTAGAAGCGGCTGGGGATCTGGTGGAGAATGATTCCACTTTTCATTCGGACATCGACCGTAATTCTTTCGAAACGATACCTCTGGAGAGTGCGAGTTCGGGCGCAAGCTCGCTGGTGGCTCAATCGACGCCGGGGATTGCCTCCGACTCCAACGGGCAAATTCACGGCCTCGGGGACCACGCGGAGAACTCATTCTCGATCGATGGTCAGTCGGTAAGTGACCAGACGAGCAAGATTTTCTCCAACCAGATTCCTCTGGGTTCGATTCAATCCATGGAAGTGATCTCCGGGGCGCCCCCTGCCGAATACGGGGACAAGACCAGCGTTGTGATCAATGTCACCACGCGCTCGGGTCAAGGAGTTACCACTCCGAAAGGCAGCATTACTCTCTCGTATGGTTCATTCGGGAGCACCAACGCCAGCGCGGACCTGGCGTACGGGGGCACCAAGTGGGGAAATTTCATCTCGGTAAACGGATTGCAGACCGGCCGCTTCCTGGATGCTCCGGAGTTTGCCGTGATGCACGACAAGGGCAATGAACAGAACGTTTTCGATCGTGTCGATTTTCAGCTGAATAACTCCGATTCAATTCATTTCAACCTGGGCTATACGCGCAGCTGGTTTCAGACTCCCAACTCCTTCGACGCCGAGAACGCAACGCCGTGGAGTGGATTGGATGGGGTACTTCCAGCCGCGGAAAACTACGGCGGCGTGGTTCCGGGCACAAATATCAGAGTCGGAGCAGCCGACCAGCGCTCCAAGATCGGTACCTTCAACATCGCCCCCTCGTGGACGCACGTAATAAATCCGACTGCAGTTTTCACGCTGGGAACGTACGTGAGGCGGGATGATTACAATTACTATCCAAGCAACGATCCTTTTGCAGATTTAGGACCACCAAGCCTTCAGCGGCAATCGGTGGGCCAGAACCGAACCCTAACCAACGCAGGACTCCGATCCGATATTTCGTACGTCAAGGGCATCCATAACATCAAGGCGGGGGCAACGTATCAACAAACGTTTCTCGATGAAAACGACACGATTGGGATTGTCGATCCCGCTTACAACGCACCGTGCGTAGTTTTTTCCGCGAATGAGGCGCGCTATGTTCCCGCACCGGCCCCCGGCATCACGAACCCGTCGCAATGCAATGGGGTTTATGAGCCCAATATTTCTTCGAACCCGAATGCGGTGGCTTCGACTTTTTATCCAAACTTCAATCCCACACTGTCGCCTTATGATCTGAGTCGCGGCGGAAGTTATTACGGCTTCAGCGGACATAGCGATGTGAAGGAATTGTCGCTTTACGTTCGCGATGTGATCACCAAAGGAAACTGGTCATGGAACCTCGGACTACGGGGAGATCTATATAACGGGCTCTCGGTGGCGCGGCAAGCCGAGCCTCGCATAGGAATGGCGTACAACATCAAGAAGACGAACACGATTCTTCGGCTCTCCTACGCGCGTACGCTGGAGACTCCGTTCAACGAAAACCTGATCTTATCCAGTGAGGGCTGCAGCAACGCGGTACTGGCGCCACTTCTTTCCTGCACTTCCGGGGCCAGCGGAGCGTTGAATCCCGGCTTCCGCAATGAATTCCATGCCGGCCTGGAGCAGGCATTTGGGAAGTATCTGGTGTTTTCGGGGGAGTGGATCACAAAGTACACGCACAACGGGTATGACTTCAGCGTGCTGGGAAATACGCCGATTACGTTTCCGATTGAGTGGCACAATGCAAAAATCCCCGGGTACGCCGGGCGAGTGAGCGTACCAGAGATTCATGGCTTTTCGGCGCTCATGGTTTTCTCAAGCGTAGCGGCCCGATTCTTCCAGCCGCAAATTGGAGGAGCGGGCGCCACGGTGGCGACCAGCGCAGGTTTGCCATTCCGGATCGATCACGATGAGAAATTCAACCAGGCGACGCATTTTCAATATCAGCCGTGGAAGCGAGGGCCGTGGATGGGTTTCAACTGGCGTTACGACAGCGGACTGGTTGCAGGTAACTCACCGTGTTACGGATTGAACCCCGGCAACGATTGTCCGCAATCAACCACGCTTGGCAATCAGCCCGCGGTGTTCTTGCAGGATGCATTCGGAAATCCTCTCAGTGCGGATCAGGAGTTCCAGGCAGGCTTCACCTGCAATGGGGCTCACGCGACTCCGAATACGCCTCTTCCCTCCAGTTGCCTGGCATCGCAATTCGGGTCCAGCCTGATTAAGGTACCGGCGATTAATACGCAGAATGATGATCGCAATCCCGCGCGCATTGCGGCGCGCAACGTCTTCGATTTATCCGTGGGACACGACAATCTGTTCCACGGCGACAAATACAAATGGAGTGCGCAGGTCACGGTGATCAACCTGGCGAATAACTACGCGCTCTACAACTTTCTTTCGACGTTCAGCGGGACACACTACCTGACCCCGCGGACGCTGACGGCGGAGTTAGGATTTCATTTCTAATTTCATGGCTTAAACCTGGGTGGGCGGCGGATTCATCAGCTCGACAAGCTTGGTCTCGAGTATGTCTTTATTGCTTTCGGGCAGATCGAGAAAGCGGAAGGGCTGCAGCCAACCCTGAGTCGCCCACATGGGAAATAGCATCTCCGCTTTTTCACGGATGGTGGTGTCTCCAAGCTGGAAGATCAGTTCCACTTGCACTTTTTCATCCAGCGGCTGCTCAACGTTCATGAGTCCGCCGGTGGTGGAGATCTGATGGAGCTTGCCGCGCACGTGACGACGATTGGGGAGGCGAATCATGGCCAGAATTGAGCCTCGAACCTTCACGCGAAAAGGCCGCGGCGTTAGCGTGGACGAGGTTTGGGGAGAGGCCTGAAGTGAGTGGGGCATCGTGGCTGGATTATGGCATCGCGCCATGCGTCCCACGAGATTACGAAAGAATGCTGTCCCCGATTGCCAGTTGCTGATGTGGCGCGGAGCTTTCGAATCGTCTTCGAGTCAATTCGTGCGCGGCAATTATTTCCGTCCGGGATGGGCTTCGTTACCGGCAGGAAACAGGTTGTAAGGCCAGACACCTTTGCCGTGTGCTGAGGCGGTTTTCGTCGAAGGGACGGACGCTGCGCCCGAAGCGGAGTTCGATGTCCAATCCTCTGGCGGATCGCTGATCCCCCACACGTTTCCGTGATTGTAGAGAGAAACGCCGATCAAGAAATGCTTTCCATCCTTACCTAACGGGAGGCAATTGGCTACGTAGGCAGTGGCCATGGAGCCTCCGGGAAGATCGCTGAGCAGAACAGGAGTTTCCACAGGAAGAGCCTGGGGAGCGCGAATTCCTCCACCCTGCAGGCTCACCACCAGAGCAACGCAGGATGCAGAAAAGGGATGGCGACGGTCCATGCTGGTGATGGTTACAGGTATTTCCACCCGGAGCCGAGTGCTCCGGCGTGTCATTTTAGGGGTCAGTATCTCCATATCAGGCTTGCTCATCAACCTCTTAGTGTGACAGAGGGATAAGTTGGCGCTCACGGAAAACGTTAGTGCAAGGTGACGCCGGTAACCAGAAGATATGTCGAAGTTGGACGCAGGCTGCTGGTTCGAGGAGCCTGCGAGAGCCTGCTAAGATGGCCGACATCCGTGGATCTTCCATCACAAAGTAATTCTTCGGAATGGAAGCTGCTTCTGGCGGCGAGTTCTCCTGGTCCATGTGAGAGGGAGCGCCTGCAGCTTCTTCTGCAACAGCCCATCGAGTGGGATCGCGTTTTTCATTTAGCCGATCATCACGGCACATCTTGCCTGCTTTATCGAAATTTAAGCAGCTTTGAAGAGGAGGTTCCAGCGGCGATATTGGCGGCGTTGCGGGATAAATACGAAAAGAACGTTCACCGGTCGCTTTTTCTCGCGCGCGAACTGGTGCGCGTTCTGGAATGCATCGACGAGTTGGGGGTTGAGGCGATTCCTTACAAGGGCATTGCGTTATCGGAAATTGATTACGGCGATATGGGGCTGCGGCAAGCGGGGGACATGGATTTTTTTGTTCGCGCCGCTGATGTGAAGAAGATCAAGGGCGCGGTGTGCGATCTCGGGTACAAGCCGCGGGTGAAGATTCCTGAGAATGCGGAAGCGGATTATATCGCTTCGGGATATGAGGCGACGTTCGATAGCGCGGCGGGAAAGAATCTGCTGGAACTGCAGTGGGCGCTGCAGCCGAGATTTTATGCGGTGGACTACGACATGGAGGGTTTGTTCCAGCGGGCTCGGGCCGCGACGGTAGCAGGACGGAGTGCGAAGACACCATCGCCGGAAGATTTGCTGATCGTGCTGTCGGTGCATGCAGCGAAACATGTGTGGGCACGGCTGATTTGGTTGTGCGATATCGCACAGATTTTGAAACGGGATCGGGTGGACTGGGATTGGATTCAAGCGAAGGTGCGAGCGCTTGGGGTTGAACGGATTCTGCACATCAGTCTGTTGTTGACGAACCGATTTCTTGGATCAGAGATTCCGGTGGCGCTAGAGGAGGCGGTTCGGCGAGATAAGGCAGCGCAGGGTCTGGCGAAGGAAATTGCGGTTTCTGTTGCGGGCGGGATTTCGTACGAAGAAGAAAAGCTATCTTACTTTCGGCTGATGACGCGGCTTCGGGAACGCAGGATTGATCGTTGGCGATTTTGGTGGCGGCTGGCGTTCACTCCGGGGCCTGGCGAGTGGACCGCGATAAAACTTCCCAGGCCGCTATTTCCTTTGTACCGATTTGTGCGATTGGCGCGACTGGCGGCGCGATTCACGCGCTAACGACTGGCTAAACCGCCGGCGGTTTCGCCGCCATCCATCGTGAAGACATGGCCCGTGGCGAAGGCTGCATCGTCAGACGCGAGATAGGCAAACAAAGCAGCGATTTCTTCCGGCTTGGCATGGCGGCGGAGAGGGATTTTCTGATTCACTTCCTCGAGCATGGCGTCAGAGTATTCGGCGCGCTGCATGGGAGTGAGAACGTAGCCGGGAGCAACAGCGCACACGCGGATTTTGGGAGCGAGTTCGAGCGCCATGGAACGAGTGAGTTCGATCACGCCCGCTTTGGTCGCGTTGTAGTCGGCGTAGTAGGGATAGCCCATGACGCCGTTGGTGGAGGCGGTTTGCAAAATCACCCCGGTGCCCTCGGTCGCGGGTCGCTCCATCATGTAGCGGGCGGCGGTTTGAGCAACGTAGAAAACTCCAGTCAGATTCACGGCGATGACCTGCTCCCACTCTTCGGGAGTGATGTCGAGAAATTTGTGGCGGATGCTGATGCCGGCGTTGTTGATGAGTACATCGACTCCGTCCATGACGCGAACAGCGTCAGCCATGGCGGCTTCGACCTGCATGAGGTCGGTGACGTCGGCGATGATGGCTTCGGAGATACCCGGAAGCTGATGACGAATCGCGGCACAGGCTTTGGCGTCGCGGTCGAGGATGCAGACGCGTGAGCCTTCCTCAAGAAAGCGCGCTGCCGTGGCCGCGCCAATGCCGCTGGCGCCTCCGGTAATGAGGACGCGTTTATCAGTCAGGCCGCGCATGGGATGAATTGCTGAATTTTATCAGGCGACGCGAGCATCTTAAGCTGTGTGACTCAAGTCAGTTTAGAACACAATCCTGGACAAGGCTTGCCGCAAGCGAGATCCGAACAGGCGGCGGAAGACATTCGCCCGGCGCACGTGTGGTTGATGGCGTTCAGCGTGGGCGCCATTGTGGCGAATATTTATTACATACAGCCGCTGCTGGCGACGATTGCGGCAACGTTTCACATCTCCGTGCCAAAGGTGGGAACAATTGCCATGCTCACGCAGTTGGGGGCGGCGATCGGGATGCTCTTCTTTGTTCCCCTGGGCGATACGAAAGAGCGGCGGCGCCTGATTGTGAGTTTGCTGGTAGCGGAAGCGGTATGCCTGGCGGCGATGGCGAGCGCGCAGAATTTCGCGTGGCTGGCGCTGGCGAGCCTGGGAATCGGCGTCACCACGGCGACGGTGCATATCATTGTGCCGTTCGCGACGCATCTGGCTTCGCCGGCGCGGCGGGGAGCGACGATCGGGGCGATTCTGGGCGGGCTGTTGTTCGGTATCCTGCTGGCGCGAACCTTCAGCGGATTGCTGGGAGCGTGGGTGGGATGGCGCGCGATTTACTGGATCGCGAGCGGGATGATGCTGGCGCTGGCGGTGGCGATCCGGACGGGGCTACCGATCAGCAGGCCAGAGCTGGAACTTTCGTGGCTGAAGTTGATGCGGTCGACATTGAGTTTGATCCGCGAGCAGCCGGTGTTGCGAGAGGCGGCGACGCTGGGCGCGATCTTTTTTTCCGCGTTCAGCGCGTTCTGGACGACGCTGGTATTTTTTCTGCAGACGCCGCCGTATCACTACGGCAGCGGAGTAGCGGGACTGTTTGGGCTGGTGGGGGCGGCGGGCGCGGTGTGCGCGCCGTTCATCGGGCGCATGGCGGATCGTTATGGGGCACGGAGAAATGTGCTGGTGTCGCTGATCGTGACTTTATTTTCTTTCGTGGTTCTCTATTTTTTCGGGCGGCACATGTTCGGGCTGATTGCGGGAGTGGTGCTGCTCGATATTGGGGTGCAGGCGGGGCATGTATCGAACCAGACGCGCATTTACAGTCTGATGCCGGAGGCGCGGAGCCGGCTGAACATGGTTTACATGGTTTGCTACTTCAGCGCCGGGGCGCTGGGATCGTATGCCGGATCGGTGCTGTGGCAGAGGTTTGGCTGGGCGGGAGTGTGCGGGCTGGGATGCGGGCTGCTGCTGACGGGATGCGGAGTGTATGGAGCGGGCGGAAAGCGGCGGTGAGCCGAGCGAAGTTCTATTGAGGATAAGGCAATGTTGACCTCAGGTATTTTCCGGTTGGCCTCAGGTATTTGAGGCCAGCGTGGTCTAGCAACGTTATTAGGGGTGGGGTAGCTCTAAAGTTCGTTACCAGGGCCGGTTTCGGGCCCAAGCTCGACCAAATCTTTCTTGGAGTTACCCTTCATGCTGTGCCTACGTCGTTTAGCAACTGCGGTGGTGTCTGCTTCGCTTCTTGCTGTTCCTCTATTTAGTCAGACGTTTTCTTCGCCTAAAAATTACGGACCTTACATCGACAGCTCTGGGCTGGTAGTGGGGGATTTTAATCGAGATGGAGCTGCGGATTTGCTGGGTACGGCTCTCATCAATAACGGAACGCAGACCCAAATCTTTTTGTATTTAAACAATGGCAGCGGAGGGTTTGCGGCACCGGTGCCGATCGCGGGAACGGTGAACGGATTTGCTACCGCGGTGGGAGACTTTAACGCCGATGGGAATCTGGATTTTGCTTTCGTGGCGAGTGGAGGCCAGGTAGGAGTGGCTTTGGGGAATGGCAAAGGCGGCTTCGGAACGCCGACGCTTTATAACGTGGATGGGGCTCCGGATTCGCTGGTGGTGGGGGACTTCAACGATGATGGGAAGCCGGACATCGCGACGCTTTCGAACGCGACCAAGGCGGTGACGGTCCTGACGAACACGGGCACTTCGTTCACTTCCTATAACTTCACGGTGCCGCTTTATTATTCGAGCAACAACGCGGGATATCCGCCGGATAACATCGGCTCGCTGGTGACGGGAGACTTCAACGGAAATCACCGGTTCGATCTGGCGTACCTGGACAACTGTGCGGATTCGAATTGCGGGCCGGGGCTGGCGCGGGTATACACGCTCACGAACAACGGAAACAATACATTCACGGCGAATTTGGTAGCGGATCAGTTCAGCGAGTCCGACCAACTTTATGCGGCGGATGTAGACCTGGATGGGAAGGTCGATCTGCTGGTGACGGAAGTCAACAGTGCTTCGGGCGTCAACGACATCACAGTGGAATACAGCAATGGAAATGGATCGTTCACCGGTGTGATGGCGAACTCGACGTTTGGCTCCTCGGGGTTCCCGGTGAGCCTGGCGGTAGGCGATTTCAATAACGACGCGATTGAGGATGTTGCGGATCTGACGGAAATCGTTTCCGGTTCGTTGGATAACGAAAACGGATTCGACGTTTATCTGGGGCAAGGCGGAAGGTCGGCGCTGAACTACTCGGCGCACTACGCGGACATTGCGAATGCGTCGGAGCGCGGCGGATTTGCGGCGGCGTTTTTCGATCAGAATGGCACGCGGGACGTGGCGATGACGGATACGAGCGGATTGTCGGTGTTCCTGAATACGACAAGCACTTCGAAAGATCCTTGTCCTTACCTGACGGGGACGGGATTGAACGTTTGCTTGCCGGCGAAGAGTGGAACGGGACCTTCTCCGGTGCAGGTGCTGGCAAGTTACAAAGCGGCGGTGCAACCGGCGCAGCGCATCGAAGTATGGGCTGACGGGAAAAAGTTGTTCCAGGAATACGGCGATTTGTTGAACAACAGCGTGGCGCTTTCGACGGGGACGCACTCGATCTCCGTGGTGGGCGTGGATGCGACGGGAAAGTATGTGACGACGAACGAGACGTACACGGTGATGGCGAGTTGCGCGGCTCCGAGCACGGCGGGGGTGAAGATTTGCACTCCGGCGAGCGGGTCAACGGTTTCGTCGCCCGTGCAGGTGAGTGCGGCAGCCAAGGCAGCGAGTGGGCTGACGCTCACGGCGTTGCGGCTGTATGTGGATAATCAGTCGCTTTATACGCAGAACGGAAGCGCACTGTATACGACGGTGTCGCTGGCGAAGGGAACTCATAAGCTTGTGGTGGTGGCTTATGAAAGCAACGGGCAGGCGCTGACGCAGGGGGAGACGATTACCGTGAAATAGAAGCGTATGGATTTAGGGAGGCTGACGTCGTGCGCTCTCAGGGCCGTTCCGCAGGCTGCGGTGGCGGGTATAGGGATCCTTCGACTTCGCGAACCGATTTGCTTCGCGCGAATCGATATGGCTGCGCTCAGGATGACAATTAGATGGGTTTGCCGCGGAAGAAATAGACCAGTTCGATGATCAGGATGATGACGACCATTAATTCCAGGACGAAGGCGCGGCTTTGGTTGAATTCGTCGACCATGAAGCGGTAGAGCTCTTCGGCGGTCTGCAGTTTTTGCTGAACGAGGTCTTTGTAATCCGGCACGCCGACTTTTTGTGCGGCGAGTTTGTAGAGGCGGGCGGAGAACATGTCGCTGAGGAATTTAATGGCATTGTCGGCGCGCTCGGTCAGTTCGCTGACGTCGAGCAGCACGGTGTGGAGTTTTGAAGCTTCGCGGGCGGTGCGCCAGCGCGACCAGAGGCCGCGGCCACCGCGCTCGAGGAAGTCATAGACATTTTCCAACTGTTTGGTCAGGAGGTCGTCGTAGTGGCGGAACTCGAGCAGCTGTGAGTTGGCGTATTGCAAGAGCTGGATGGCGGTCTCGGCGCCGGAAGGAGTGTCATAGATGAAGGCGGCATTCCAACCGATGACGGCGAGATCACTGGGATAGTAAGAGATGCGCGACTGCAGAATTTCCTGGCGCTCGCCCTCGGAGAGCGTCTGGTTCTCGCCGCGAACCACCTGGGAAATGCAATCGGCCTGGGTGGCGAGAAGATCCGCGCCGGAGGGGGAACCGGCGATCTCGCGAAGATGGAAGATGAAATAGTCTTCCTTGAGCCACTCGGTGGTGTAGGGCTTGACGATGGCGGGAGCGGCGCGCTCGAGTTTTTGCTTAACGATGCGGGTGGCGAGGCTCTCGAAGTTGGTGTCCCAGACCCAGCGGCTGGAGAGTTGAACGAGCTTGTCCCAGTCGCCAGAGAATGGAAGCTCGAAGACCACGCTGACCACGCCGTAGTCGAAATACTTGATTTCGCCTTGCAGGCGCTCGCCACTCTCGAGGATGAGCGGTTCAAGAGCCTCTTCCACGGGCGGGCGCTGAAAGCGGACGTATCCGGGAGCCATGTGCTTGAAGCTGGTATCGACGGTACGAGCGCCGAGGATGCGGCGAAGCTCGTCGAGGCGAATCTCTTCGCAGACATCGAACTGAATCATGACCAGCACCGAGCCGCACAAGGGAGCGTGAGGCGGCTTGGCCGCGACGAGCGTGGGCAGAGCTTCGGCAGGAACCTTGCCGATCCTTGGCTCGGTGATTGTGGTTTCGCGATCCATGGCTTTTAAGAATTACAGCCTTAACTACGAGGGCAGAGGTGTCTCGGCCCGAGGTGGCGAGAACTCTATTGTCCCAAAAAACGGTCGATCTGGCGAGAGGGTGGGAGTCTGGCAAGTTGGCGTACGATAATAACTAATGTGTAATCATACACTTGCAGGAACGGACGCTAGACCATTTTGGGTACGTGGAGAGCCATTTGGAGCACTTCGGCGAGGTGCAAAGCGTGACGGGACGTGGATTGGGCGATCTGCTCGCGGCAACTGAAACCGTCGGCAATGATGAGCCAATCGGCTGGCGCCTGGCGGACGGCGGGAAGAAGTTCGAGTTCGCCGATGGCGATGGAGACATCGTACTTCTCGGGATCGAAGCCGAAAGAGCCGGCCATGCCGCAGCATCCGGGAGCGGGGCTGTGGAAGTCGACGCCGAGTCGGCGTAGGACGGCCTCTTCGGCGGTCATCTTCATCAGCGATTTTTGATGGCAATGGCCGTGGAGGATGGCTGGGCGATCGAGGCGGGGAGGCGAAAAGTTTAGGGCGTGGATTTCGAGAAATTCGCTGAGCAGAAAGGTTTGCCGGGACAGGGCCTGCGCACGTTTGTCATTGGGGAACAGGTTAAGGAGTTCGTCGCGGAAGACGGCGACGCAGCTGGGTTCAAGGCCGACGATGGGGATGCCGGCGTCGATTTCTGGGGAGAGTTCGTCAAGGATTTGGAGGAGAAGTCTTTTGGCGCGGGCGAGCATGCCGTGGTCGTAGAGCGGGCGGCCGCAGCAGAGGTGGGGCTTGGGAATGGTGACGCGGAAGCCGGCGGCTTCCAGGACTTCGACGGCGGCGATCGCGGTGGCAGGGTGGAAATAGTTGTTGAAGGTGTCGGGCCAGAGGAGAACGAACTTCGCCTCGGGGGCTAAAGCCCCATTCTTTCGCTCGCTCAACGGCGCGGCTGAAAGCCGCGCCCTTTCAAATCCGGCGTCGCGGTCCCCCGTGATGACAGTGTCTTTCCGGAGGCGGTAGAACCATGTTTTGAAGGTTTCGGTTGCGAAGGCTGGGATGGAACGCTGGCTGGGGATTCCGGCGATGAGTTTGGAAATGTCGCGAAGGATGGGAAGTTGGGTTGCAAGATTAACGAGACGGGGAGCGTGAGAGGCGGCGCGGGCCCAGAGATCGATATTGCCGAAGGCGTAGGCACTGCGGGGACGGACACGGCCTGAATAATAATGAGAGAGGAATTCGGACTTGTAAGTAGCAACGTCGACGCTAACGGGACACTCGGTTTTGCATCCTTTACAAGCGAGGCAAAGATCGAGCGATTTCTTTACTTCTTCACTGCGCCAGCCGTTGGAGATGATGCCGTCATTGCGGCTTTCGCCTTGGGTCATTTCCCAGAGCAGGTGGGCGCGGCCGCGAGTGGAGTGTTGTTCATCGCGGGTGGCGCGATAGCTGGGACACATCAGGCCGCCTTCTTCGCGGCGGCATTTGCCAACGCCGACGCAGCGCAAGGTAGCTTGAGCGAGGCTGCCATGGTCGCCGGGAAATTGAAAATTGGTTTTTGGTTCCCAGGGGGAGTAGGCGGCGCCGAGACGGAGATTTTCGTCGAGTTTGTAGGGCTCGATGAGCTTGCCCGGATTCATCTTCCAATCGGGATCCCAGGTTGACTTAAAGTCGCGGAAGGCTTGCACGAGTTCCGGACCGAACATTCTCGGAAGCAGCTCGGCGCGCGATTGACCGTCACCGTGCTCGCCGGAGATGGAGCCGCCGTAGCTGACGACGAGATCGGCAGCCTCTTCCATGAATTTGCGGAATTTGGCGATGCCCTCTTTCGATTGCAGATCGAAGTTGATGCGAGTGTGCACGCAGCCGTCGCCGAAGTGGCCGTACAGCGAGCCTTTGTAGCCGTAGGCGGCAAACATCTTGCGGAGATCGCGGAGATAGCTACCGAGTTTGGCGGGCGCAACGGCGGAGTCTTCCCAACCTTCCCAGTTCAGAGGCTCGCCGGGTACATGCGACGTGACGCCGAGACTCGACTCGCGAACCTCCCACACACGTTTGGCGAGCTGTTTATCGGTGTAGAGACGCATGTTGGGAGGACTCGCGTTACGGGCAAGCGATTGCATCAGACTGCGGGCCTGAGATTCGGCTTCCAGTGCGGTGTCCGCGCCGAACTCGACCATGAGCCAGCCGCCGCCCTCGGGCAAAAGCGCGAGACCTTCGGAATTGATTCCCTTGGTGCGGGTGTAGCCGACGAGAAGATCGTCGAAGCCTTCGAGGCCGATGGGCTTGTGACTCATGATCTCGGGAACATGGTCGGCGCACTGGTAGATGTCTGGGTAGGCGACGACGAGAAGAACGCGCTCGGGCGGGCTTTCGACCAGACGGCAGGTCGCTTCAAGAACTGTGACGCAGGTGCCTTCCGAGCCGACGAGGGCGCGGGCAACGTGGAATCCGTTTTCAGGCAGGAGGTAGTTGAGGTTGTAGCCGGAGACGCGGCGGGGGATTTGCGGAAAGCGCTGGCGAACGAGGTCGCCGTAAGTGGCCGCGATTTTTTTCAGGGTGGTGTAGATCTGATCGGCGTCGGCCAGAAGTGCTGCGGCCCGATAAGTCCGGGCCGCCGGACAGCCGAGGGCGGCTGTCCCCACATGAGTTGTTAAGGGCGCTTTCAATGAGGTTTTCACCGACTTTCAGGCGCATGCCGTCGTAGGTGAGGATTTCGAGGGCTTCGATGTTGTCGTCGGTTTTGCCGGCCATCACGGAATGGACGCCGCAGGAGTTGTTGCCGATCATGCCGCCGAGAGTGCAGCGATCATGTGTGGCGGGATCGGGAGCGAAGGTGAGGTGATGCTGCTCGGCGGCGGCGCGGAGATGATCGAGAATAACGCCGGGCTGCACGCGGGCGATGCGGCGGGCGGGATCGATTTCGAGAATCCGCGCCATGTATTTGGAAAAATCCAGGATGACGGCGACGTTGCAGCATTGTCCGGCAAGCGAGGTGCCGCCGCCGCGGCAGAGGAGCGGTGCGCCGAACTCACGGCAAAGGGCAACGGTGGCGAGAACATCGTCGGCGTCGCGCGGGAGGACGACACCGATGGGGACCTGGCGGTAATTGGAACCGTCAGTCGCGTAGAGTGCGCGAGCGCCGCGGTCGAAGCGGACTTCGCCTTGAATGTGCTTCTGGAGAGAGTCGGCCAGGGCTGAGGCATCCAGTGGAGCAGAGCCAGATTTTGAGGCCTCGGCGATTTCTACAAATCTGTCGGGCATGCCACGGGCTTTCTTCCTCGAGGACTGGTGTCCGATCCGCTCGCTACCGGGAAGACGAGTCTGACGAGTTGGATTTGTGCGAGACGGTGGTGATCAGGATCTTCGTCTTATCACCTTCGGATTCAATGTTGATGGTAACCATGCTGCCATGCTCGTTGGAAATAATGGTGCAGCGACCGGCGTCGGAACTGTTGACCATGGCATTGGGAAACTTGGCCTTGTAAAAGGAAGAGACTTTGTCGACTGAATCGCTGCTCTCGGCATTGACCGTTGCAGTGTGAACTCCACCAAAACTGGCGGAGGATGAGCCATTCTTCCTGACGTCGGCACCGGGATAGAGTTCTACGCCCAAGTTGCGAACGGCGTCCTCCGGATCCTTGGTGGTCTCGACGCTGCCGAACGGGGTTTCCACTTTTACATTGTCTCCGTCCTGGTGTACGTGAGCCTGGCGAGCCATGCGCCATGCGAAAAATCCGAGGGAGGCGATGCTGAGAATTCCCAGGAGAATGACTACGCCGACAACGATCAGGACGACTTTGAGCGCGCCACCACCACCTTGAGGAGCGGTCGCGACCGGGACGGTGGCCGGAGGCATGGTTGAAGATGTGGAGGAGGCCGGCGGAACAACGCCAACGCCGGAAGACGACGGGAGGGTGGAAGCGAGGATGGGGGCTCCGCACTTGCTGCAGAAACGGCTACCGGGAGTTATGTTTGTACCGCAAGCATTGCAGAAAGCCATGACTTACCTCTCTTACCGAGAACGAATTTCGTAATTGGCGCGAGTATAGCGCAGATTCCGGGAATCACGAAGGCATTGAACGGGCGGAGCCGTTGTAAGATCAGGCCGAGCAAATGAGAAATATTGTCGAATCGTTGTCGCTGGTCTCCGGAGCTGTTCTCATTGCAATTCTTTCGACTGGCATCGTGTGGTTGTTAAGTTTCGTACTTCCGGCAGGTCTTCGTTGGCTTTCGGTGGTACTCGTCCCTTTTATTCTTTCGTACTGCATTTATTGGTCACCAGCGTGGCTTGGAGCCGACCCTGTCGAATATCACGTGTGGGCCGGCTTATTTATCTTTCTGTGGTTTCTGTCGGGCGTTTTTCCGTCGGCCGTTGTCGTCTTTCTTCTCAGGCACAGAGCGGGTTCGTAGGGCGGCTGTCCGCACATCGGAGAATCAGCTCCAAAGGCGGGTCGCGTAGTCCGACATGGTGAGGCCGAGCAGCAGCATCAGGAAGAAAATGGCGGCGATGACCACGAGTTTGGTGAGTTTCTCGCTGGCATGCCAGACGTGCATGAAAAAGAGCGCGACCAGAGTGGCTTTGACGGTGGCGATGCCGAGGGCGACGGGGGCGTTGAAACGGCCCAGATCCAGTGTGGCGGCGAAGACCGTAAGGCCGGTGCCGATGAGCAAGGCGATGAAGACCGCGAAATACATTTTCAAAGGCGACGATGTGGAATGTTCAGTCATGCGAGCCTCACGCGTGCCGGTCGATCAGGTAGAGCAGGGGGAACAGGTAGATCCAGACAATGTCGACGAAGTGCCAGTACAGGCCACCGATTTCGACGGGAGTGTGCCACTCGGGAGAGAAGCGGCCTTTCCACGCCATGATTAAAAGCCAGGTGAAAATTCCGAGGCCGACGATCATGTGCAGGGCGTGCAGTCCGGTCATGACGAAGTAAAGAGAAAAGAACATTTGCGCATGACGGGGATTGGCGTACTCCCCGGGATGGCCGGGGATGGGCTCATTCTCGAAGCTGAAGGATGCGCCGGGCACGTGGTGTTCCACGAATTTGTCTCGGTATTCAATGCCTTTAATGCCGAGAAAGACCATGCCGAGAAGCATGGTGAGAATGAGGCTGACGATGAGGAGAGTGCGCCGGGCGGTCTGCGCGGCCCAGACGGCAAGCACCACCGTCAAGCTACTGCAGATGAGGACGGCAGTGTTGGTGGCGCCCATGGCCATGTTGATGGACTTGCTGGCGGCGGCGAAGTCTCCGAAATACCAGCGGCGGTAAACCAGGTAAGCGCAAAAGAGGCCGCCGAAGAACATGACTTCGGTGGCGAGGAAGACCCACATGCCGAGACTGGCGGCATTGCGCTGCTGCTCGGGCTCAGCGAAGTGATGCAGCAGGGCGGGATTGTGCGCCGCATGAGCCTCGCCGTGATGCTCGTGAACCGCGGTAGTGGAACTATCGTGCAACGGGGACCTCCTGCTTGTGGGGCGCGTCCAGTTCCTCGTAGTTATAAGCTTCCCAGGTTACGACGGGCTCTTCGTCAAAATTGAAGGTTGGCGGCGGAGAAGCCGTCATCCATTCGAGTCCGGCGGCGTTCCACGGATTGTCGGAAGCCGGCTTGCCGTAGCGCATAGACCACAGCAGGTAGACCATGGGCAGCAAGTAACCGACGCCGAGGATGGTGGCTCCGGCGGTGGACATCACGTTGAGCACCTGGAATTCCGGCATGTGGCTGTAATCGTAGTAGCGGCGCGGCATGCCCATGTAACCGAGCAGGAATTGCGGGAAGAAGGTGAGGTTGAAGCCGATGAAGACGATCAACGCCGCCAGGCGGGCCCAGCCTTCGGGATAGAGCCGGCCGGAAATCTTGGGCCACCAGAAATGAATTCCGCCAAGATAGCCCATCACCGCGCCGCCGACCATGATGTAGTGGAAGTGAGCGACGACAAAATATGTGTCGGTGACGTGGACGTCGATGCCAAGGGCGGAGAGGAAAAGTCCAGTCAGGCCGCCGATAGTGAACAACCCCAGGAAGCCGAAGGCGTAAAGCATGGGCGCATCGTAATGAATGGAGCCCTTGTAGAGTGTGGCCGTCCAGTTGAAAACCTTGATCGCGGAGGGCAGTGCGACGGCATAGCTGAGGAAAGAAAAGATGAGGGCGGAGTAGACGGAAATTCCGGCTACAAACATATGGTGCGCCCATACCAAGAAACCGAAAACTGCGATGGCGATAGAGGAGAAGGCGACGAAGTGATAGCCGAAGATGCGCTTGCGCGAGAAACAGGCAATGATTTCGGTGACCACGCCCATCGAGGGCAGAATCATGATGTAGACGGCGGGATGGGAGTAGAACCAGAAAAGATGCTGGAAGAGAAGCGGGTCGCCGCCAAGTTTGGGATCGAAGATGCCAAGGTGCAGAGCGCGTTCCGCCGCGACCAATACGATGGTCACCGCGATTACCGGCGTTCCGAGCAATTGGATGATGCTGGTGGCGTAATGCGCCCAGATGAACAGCGGCAAGCGAGACCAGGTCATGCCTGGAGCACGCATGCGATGGATGGTGACGACGAAGTTCAGTCCGGTAAGGATGGAAGAAAATCCGGCGACGAAGATCGCCAAGCCGGCTTCGACGATATTGGTGTTGGTAAACGATGTGCTGAAGGGGGCGTAAAAAGTCCAGCCGGTGTCGACGCCTCCGGTCAACATGCAGTGCATCATCAGCGCGCCGCCGATGATGTAGAGATACCAGCTCAGCAGGTTGATGCGTGGAAAGGCGAGATCTTTCGCGCCAATCATCATGGGAACGAGAAAGTTCCCGAGCACGGCCGGGATCGACGGAATCAGGAAAAAGAACACCATGACCATGCCATGCATGGTGAAGATCTTGTTGTAGCTATCGGCCTGCACGAGATCGCCGACCGGGGTGAGCAACTCGAGGCGAATGAGCAGAGCGAAAAACCCGCCGATGAAAAAGAAAAAAGTGATGGACAGGAGATAGAGAAGCGCGATCCGTTTGTGATCGGTGGTGAGCAGCCACGACCAGATTCCGTATTCCTTGTTCAGATAGTTCTCGCGTTCCACCACGGGGGGAATCGGAGGTTGCGTGATCGGGTTAGCAGCCATACTCATTGCACCTTAGTTCCATTCGGAAGCGTGTGGGTTTTCCCCTCGTTGTCAGGTGATTCGCCGGAGACAGCGCCGCTGGCACTGGTTTTGGCGCCACCCACAGGATTGGAGAGCGAAATCGACTTGATATAGGCGACCAGGGCATTCAACTGTTCTTCGCTGACCAATCCCTGAAAAGTCGGCATGATCGGCTGGAAGCCCTTGAGGCGCTTCGATCCGGGGTCGAGGATGCTCTCGCGAATATAATTTTCGTCCGCGGTAAGCGTGCGGCCATCATCAAGTTGCACCGGCTTTCCGAAGACGCCTACCAGATTCGGACCACGTCCCTGGATGTCACTGCGGTGACAGGTCGCGCAGCCGAGTTCGGCGAAGACTTTCTCACCGCTACCGGAGAGTGGGCCGTTGGAATTGCCGTTCATCCAGGCCTCGTATTGCGCAGGTTCCTGAACGATGATCGAACCGACCATGCCGGAGTGCTGCGTGCCGCAATATTCGGCGCAGAAGAGGTGATAGACGCCGGGCTTGGTGGCATGAAACCACTCCACGGTATAGCGGCCCGGAAGCACGTCCTGCTTGATGCGGAACGCGGGAATGTAGAAGCTGTGAATGACGTCCTGCGAGGTCATGATCAATTTGACGTCACGTCCGACGGGGACGTGCAGCTCATTGATTTCCCGCTGACCTTCGGCATGCTCGACCTTCCACATCCATTGTTTGGCGACTACGTATACCTCTGCGGCGTCAGTGGGTGGAGTGCGTTCCTTGAAGTAGACGAGCGCGCCCCAGGCGAAGATAGCCATGAAAATAAGGAACGGAATGGCGCTCCAGGTAATTTCCAAGGCGTTCGAGCCTTCGATCTGTTCGGCGCGGACGCCGGGGCGGTGACGATAGCGCGCGGCAAAATAAATGATCAGCGTGAAGACCAGCAGAGCCATCATCCCGGTCACGATGAGCAGGAAGATGTAGAGCGCGTCCACGTGAGCCGCCAACGTGGAAGCCTGCTGCGGCCATAATGGAAAATTATTGAGCATACCGTGTCTTCGTTGCAGTCTTTCTCGATACGGATCGATCCAGCCGCCACAAAATAAAGATCAACCCTCCAAGCAGAAGAATCGTGGCTGCGGCCGAAAGGCGGAGGATGTTCGCCACCATAGCGCCATATTTTCCGGTCTGGGGATCGTAGTGATAGCAATAGAGCAGCACGGCGTCGACCGCATTGCCGATTTTGCCTTGCGAGGCTTCGACCAATCCCATGCGCAGATCTTTCGGCGGAAAATCTACACCGTAAAAGTAACGCGAGATGCGGCCTTGCGGGGTCAGGACCATAATCGCGGTAGCATGCGCGTACTGATTGCTCTTGGGGTCGTATTGATATTGAAAGCCGACGGCCTTGGTGAGCGCGTCAATGGAATCAGGCTGGCCGGTGAGGAAATGCCAGCCGGCGGCGGCATTGGGACGCCCGTAACGTTTGACGTAATCGATTTTTTTGGCCGCAGCCATTTCGGGCGTTTCACGCGGATCAAAACTCACGGTGACCACGTCGAATTCGTTTCCCACATCAAATTTGACCAGGCGCATGGCGCTGGCCAGCCCGGCCAGTGCTTCACCGCAGAGCATGGTGCAGTTGTAATAGACAAGATTCAGGATCAACGGCTTTTTGCCGAAGTAGTCTCCCAGCTTCACTGGCTTGCCGGTCTCATCGAGGAAGCTGAGGTCTGGAGGGACCTGGGCGTCGAGACGTTGCTGGATACCGACGTTTTGCAGGCGCGGAGGTCTGGTATTGGCAGGGGGAGACATCACGCCATTGTTCATCTGCGCCGAGGCGGAGGCCGCCAGCATCACGAGTGATAATAAAGCGCCGGAAATAGAAATCGACTTCATTCGTCGTACCGCTCACTTCTTTTCATCCTCGCTTCTTCTCGTCCTTACTGCGCGGCGGGCATTCCGCCAGACGCCGTCTTGCTTGCCTGCTTCTTGTCGGATGCTCCTGCAGTCTGTGATGAGTGCACGGGCAGTCCACGCTGAACCAGCAAGTCCATGGCACGATCGATGGGAATGCGGACCGTACCGGCTTTCTCATCGACCCAGCCATAGCTATAAAGTGTGTTCTCTTGCTGCATCCTGATTCCGTTCAATTGCCCGCGCTCGTCTTCCTCCAGCCGCGGACTCGGAAAAGCGGCTTGCGGATAGCCGGGAGCCACGTGCCTGGTATCTTCTGGAACATTTTGAACCAGGGGACTGACTGGGGGCTGAGAGGCTCGCTCGCGGTGATCAAGGAAAGCATAGACGCCTCTTAGCACCACGATAGCGATCACCGTGGCGACGGCCAAAGCTAAAAGAAAATACATGACGTTCGCCGGGACCCAATCCTCGTGCTCGTAGGTCTCATGCTCGGGCGCGATGTTACGGCGCATCTCGTCATTTTGTTTCGACCCTTTGTGCGATCCGCTATTCATGCGCAGGCTCCAAAACTTCATGCACATCCCTGTCGTAAGCGGGCAAGAGCGGCAGAGCGGCAAGATTGCGGAAGAAATACCAGAGCCAGATGCCGCCGATCGCGATGGGGACGACAATGTCGGCGATGGTGACGGAAAAATTGATGGAGAAATTCGGCTCGATGATCCAGAACAAGTCGACGTAAACCATCACCAGCAACAAAACCGCGACCCAAACCAGCTGGCGAATGTTGCGCTTCAGCGGCCGCGAGAGCAGGATGGCGAAGGGCACGGAGAAATGAAATATGACCAGCGAGAGTGCGACAAATCCCCAGCCGTTATTGATTCTTCTCAAATAGAAGGTGATCTCGTTCGGCAGGTTGCCGGCCCAGATGATGAGCCACTGGGAGAAAGAAAAGTAAGCCCAGACCATGGTGAAGGTGAGCATCCACTTGCCATGGTCGTGCACGAAGCTGGGCTTCAACAGCTCCGACATGGGCTTGTAGTCGAAGAGGATGCGCTCCACGACGACGGCGAAACACATCGCGGATAGCACCTGCCCGATCAGGATGATCAGACCAAAGATGGTGGAGATCCAGGTGGGGTCGAAGGACATTATCCAGTCAATGGCAGCGAAAGAGATGGTGAACGCGTAAAGGATAAGACCGGGGCCCGCGACCGCCTTGAAGCGCTGACTATTGTCAGGAGCAGAGGCATGATCGGTTTGTTTCGACCACTTGGAAAGCAGGAAGGAGAGGACATTCCAAATGGCGAAATAGAGGATGGCGCGAATCAGGAACCCGGAGAAGTTCAGGTAGCTTGTCTTGACGAAGCTGTGCTTCTCGAGATGTTCGCGGATGTGTGGATCCTGGATCGCTTCCAGGGGCATGGCCCAGGGATAAATTCTGTGTTGGCCGACAGCGATCAGGACGGGGATGAAAAGAACTGCCAGCAAGGGAAGCGTGCGCATGGCCGCGCCCAGAATCCGGCGGATCACGGTACCCCACCCGCCGCCCGTCAGGTGGCGGATCATGACAATCGCCATGGAGCCCAGCGAAACACCGAGCCAGCACATGAAGCCGAGGAGGTAGGCGCGGTAGAACTCATCGGGGCGCAGGAAGGCCAAGGCGGCGGAAACGATCGCGAACACGATGCCGATCATCAGCGAACGCTGAGAAATCTTGCGTACGATCGGCGGCGCCGTTAAATCGAGATGGGAGTTCACGGCGCTCATTTCTGCCCCTCAACTTTTGAGTTGCCTTCGGGCGAGATAACGGGAAGCGTTGCTCCGGAGCCGGGGTCGCCGCGGAACGCCGGGGGTTGCGAGGGAAAATCTTGTCCCGCGGGGATTTCAGCCCGGGTGGCATTCTGGCTCAACTGCAGCGCACGAATATAGGCCACGATGTCCCAGCGATCTTGCGGGACAATTTGTGAAGCGTAGCCGAACATGATCCCGTAGCCGTTTGTGATTACGTCGTAGAAGTGGCCCAGAGGAGCTTTTTGCAGGCGCGGAATGTGGTAGGACGGAGGCTGTATGGAGAAACCACGCGAGGGAATGAAACCATTGCCATCGCCAAGCTCGGAGTGGCAGGGGGAGCAGTAAATGTTGTAGCGCTCGCGTCCGCGATCGAGAACTTGTTTGGTAACAGGGAAGGGCATGTAGTCGCCAGGATTGCTGCCAATTTTGCCCGTGTAGAGATAGTTGTCTTCGTATAACTGGCCGCGAGCCACTGTGCCGTCGACGAGCGGACGCGCTCCGCGCTGGTCAGTGAAGAAATCACTCTTGGCAAGCGGATTGATGCGAGGCTGCACGTGCATATCGAGACGACAGGCGGAGAGCATGGCAATGCCAAGCAGCAAACTCAAAGTCGAAATTTTGCGGAGGTGCGGCATTTCTAACTTGGCACCTCAGAAATTGAGCGGGGCGCGAGGCCTTCCAAAAATCCTCGAGTAACCTTCGGGTCGTATTTCGGATCGGAAGAAAACACGATCAGGAAAAAACGATCCTTGGAAGCCAGGGCGAAGCGCGGCACGTTGAACACGGGATGATAAGGCATTGGCAAACCGTTCAGCGCGAGCATCCCGAATACGGCCGAGATGACGGAGAAGAGAATCGTCATTTCAAAAGTGATGACGATGAACGCGGGCCAGGAATGCGGCGGCTTGCCGCCGACGTTGATGGGATAGTCGACCGCAGCCATCCAGTACTGCATGAGGTAACCAGTGAGGCCACCGATGATTCCGCCGATCAGCACCACCAGAGGAACGCGATTGTGGCGGAAGCCGATTTCTTCGGCCAAGCCCTCCACCGGAAACGGACTGTAGGCGTCGAGCTTCTGATAGCCAGCTTCGTGCGTCCGCTTAGCAGCGTCGATTAACGCCTGAGCGGAGTCGAACTCGGCCATCAATCCGTAGATGGGATCGCGCCTCATTGTCCGAACCTCACTTGGAAGGTGGCCATCACTCTTTGACCTCCGCTTCCGGAAGGAGGGTGCGCATTTCAAAGATGGAAATCGCAGGCAGTAGACGCAGGAACAGGAACATGGCAGCCAGGAACATTCCGATGGTGCCGATGTAGGTCATCCAGTCCCAACGCGTGGGGTAGTACATGCCCCAGGACGAGGTGAGGAAGTCACGACTGAGACTGACGATGACGATGATGAATCGCTCCAGCCACATGCCCACCAGAATGACGAACGAAATAAAAAACAGCGCTACCGGGCTGGTACGCAATCTACGAATCCAGAGCACCTGGGGAATAAAGATGTTGCAGGCCAGCAACGCTGCGTAAGCGACAGAGTAAGGCCCATGGAGGCGATTCCAGACGGTGAAGGCATCGTAGCGATCACCGCTGTACCAGCTCATGAAGGCTTCTATGGCATAGCCGTAAGCCACGATCAATCCGGTGGCAAGCATCACCTTGGCGGAGTTCTGGAGGTGGCGCTCGGTGATGAAGTCTTCCAGTCCATAAATTTTGCGGATGGGAATGGCCAGCATCAAGACCATGGCGAAACCGGAGTAGATGGCGCCCGCGACGAAGTATGGCGGGAAGATGGTGGTGTGCCATCCGGGGACAATGCCGATGGCGAAATCGAAACTCACGACGGTGTGAACGGAGAGCACCAGAGGAGTAGCTAAACCTGCGAGCAGAAGATAAGCCGTTTCATATCGTGCCCAGTGACGAGCCGAACCGCGCCAGCCCATGGCAAGGGCGCCGTAAATCAGGCGGGCAGCAGGGTGAGTCGCGCGATCGCGCAGTGTGCCAAGATCAGGAATCAGGCCGATGAACCAGAACAGCGCGGAGGTGGTGGCGTACGTGGAGACCGCGAAAACGTCCCACATCAGCGGACTACGAAATTGCGGCCACACGCGCATGGTGTTGGGATAGGGAAACAGCCAGTACGCGAGCCAGGGGCGTCCGACGTGGATGGCGGGATAGATGCCGGCGCAAGCCACGGCGAACAGGGTCATGGCTTCGGCAAAACGGTTGATGGAATTACGCCACGACTGACGTAACAAAAGGAGGATGGCGGAGATCAGCGTACCGGCGTGGCCAATTCCGATCCACCAGACGAAGTTCACGATGGCGAAGCCCCAGCCGATGGGGATGGTGGATCCCCAGATGCCGATGCCCTTCAGAAAAAGGTAGCCGATGGCGTAGAGCATCATCATCGTGAGCATGAAAGCGAGGCCGAAGCCAGCGAACCAGCCGTTGGAGGCGGGACGCGTCAGCACGATGGCGCTGATTTTTTCGGTGACAGTGCCGAAGGTATGGCCCGGCTCGATTACGGGAGCTCGCTGGTCTTCCACCGTCGTCTTGTATGGCTCGTTCATGCGCTTGCGCCAGTTCCCTCAGGGGCTAAAGCCCCCGTTCCTATTTGCGTTCCTGGACGGCGCGGCTGAAGCCGCGCCCTTTCAAAACTGTCCTCTTCCACGCGCCCTTTCAAAACTGCCTCTTTCAGGCGCCCTTTCAAAACTGTCTCTTCCACGCGCCCTTTCAAAACTGTCTCTTCCAGGCGCCCTTTTCAAAACTGTCTCTTCCCACGTGCCCTTTCAAAGCTGTCTTCTTCAGCACGCCCTTTCAAGACTGTCTTGTTCACCCTCACCCGTACGCTTTCAATCACGTCCTTCAACCGTCCGTTCCAGCCTCTGCCCTTCAAGTCTGCCTTCCTACGCTTTCAGATCCGGGTTTGGGTTGCCCACTTCCGCCAGATAGGTTGTACGCGGACGAGTGTTGAGTTCGCCCAACAAACTGTAATTTCGGGATTGCTGCTTCAACTTTGAAACCTTGCTGTTCGGGTCGTTGAGATTGCCGAAGATGATGGCATTGGCCGGACACGACTGCTGGCAAGCCGTCTGCAATTCACCGTCGTTGACCTTGATTTCCTTGCCTTCGCGCACCGACGCGGTTTCGGCGTCGATCTTGTGCTCGTTGATACGCTGCACGCAGTACGTGCACTTTTCCATGACGCCGCGGCTGCGCACGCTGACATCAGGATTGCGCATCATCTTGTATTGCGGGGTCTCCCAATCCTGGAATAGGAAGAAGTTGAAGCGGCGAACTTTATAGGGACAGTTGTTCGAACAATAGCGCGTACCCACGCAGCGGTTGTAGACCATATCATTCAGGCCTTCGCTGGAGTGATTAGTGGCGCCGACGGGGCAAACGACTTCGCAGGGCGCGTTCTCGCACTGCATGCACGGGACAGGCTGGAAGAAAGCCTTGGGATTGTCGAGGTCGCGGGCTTTTGGATCGGGATACTGATAATAGGTATCGATGCGGATCCAGTGCATGTGGCGGCCGACGGCGCATTGCTCCTTGCCGACAACTGCAATGTTATTTTCCGACTGGCACGCGATCATGCAGTTGTTGCAGCCGACGCAAGAATTAAGATCAATCGCCATACCCCAGGCGTAGGCTTCTTCTTTATAAGGATAGGGTTTGTAAAGCGTGAGGCCGGGCGCGGGCTCCGGCTCTTCTTCGTGGGCGAAGTCAGGCGTCTTGCGGTATTCCTCAAGCGTGGTTTCGCGAACCAGCGGGCGATGATCGCCATTGGGCGTGTCCATCGACTGGTAACCCTGAGTGGAAGCCAGCACGTATTTTTCGCCGGTTTTCCGGATCTGCAGGCCGGTAGCAAACCAGGGAGCGGCGGTGGTGCGCAGCGCGTAGGCATCAAATCCCACGGCGGTTCCAACGCGGCCGGCGCGCTTGCGGCCGTAGCCGAGCGTGATCGTCACCGAATTGTCGGGATGACCAACCTGAATCCAGACCGGGCCGGTGATTTTCTTGCCATTGAGCTCAAGCTCGACGAGGTCGAGGGTCTTGATCTGCAGCCGGTCCGCCATCTTGGGACCGAGGAGAACGACGTTGTCCCAGACAAGCTTCGTCATCGGCTTGGGCAGTTCCTGCAGCCAGCCGTTGTTGGAGAATTGGCCGTCGTAGATGCTGGGGTCGCGGCGGATGTTGAGCTCGATGGCGGTCGCGTCACCGCTGGTGGGATTGGCCGCTGGAAAATTGGAAGACTTGGCGGCAATCGTTTTCGGACTGTAGGCAGTTCCTTCGACCCACCCATCGTGCAGGGACTTGCGCCAGAAGGCTTCGAAGTCCGCACCGGTGCGCTGCTTTTGCCAGTAATCGCGAACGAGTTCGTAGCCGGAGGCGTCGGCCTGCGTAGCGAGCAGCGCAACAAACTCGATGGCGCTCTTGCCTTGATAAAGCGGCGCGATCAGCGGCTGAATGATGCTGACGGTGCCGTCGTAAGCGCGAGCATCGCCCCAGGTTTCAAGTTCATGTGCCTGATTAATGTGCCACTGACACAGGTCGGCGGTTTCATCGTGATAGAGGCCGAAATGGACGCGCAATGGAGCTTTATTGCTCTTGAGCAGGTTGGCGAAATCAAGATCAGACGGCGCGTCGTAGGCTGGATTACCGCCGAGGATGACGAGGAGATCGACTTTGCCGGCTTGCATGTCGGCGACGAGATCTTTGATCGACTCGGTTTGGTTCACCGGATTCGCGTCGATGGGATCGGAATAGAAAACTGTTTTCCCAACATTGCCCAGGTGTTGATTGATCAAATGGGCGATCTCGTGGACGACCGGTGGCTGATGATCACCAACGATGACTAGGCTCGAACCCGCGTGAGCCTGGAGGTCGGATACTAACGGCTCCACAAAATGGGCGTAGTCCGCTGAGATTTCTCCGTTTTGAGCCAGCACACGTGCAAAGGCCTCGATCATTGAGGCCTTGACCGGCATCCGGTGATCCGCTTTCGCCCCCGTTGTGGTCGGCGTGCTCTCGACCATGTACAGCCGGTTCATGTTGCCATCGGGATTGCGGCGCTTGGCGAAGTCGCGGATGTAGCGGACATTGCCGGGGAATCCGGCGTAGAGGAAGTCGGCGTCGAGCGAGACGATGACATCAGCCTTTTCGAAGTCGTAACGAGTTTCGACCGGCTGGCCGAAGGCCATCTTCGCGCCTTCGAGGACATTGTCGCGATTCACCGGCTCGTATACATGCCACTTCGCTTGCGGATATACCTTCAGGAAACTGTGCAGCTGATCGGCCAGCGTGGGCGAGGAAATCGTCGTCGTAAGAATACGGATGCCTGCGCCCTGCAAAGCTTTCTGCGCGCTTAACGGACCGCGAATGGCGGACGCGAAGGATTGCCAGGAGCGCTGGTCACCGAGCGAGACGACGCTCTGAGAGCGATCAGGATCGTACATGCCGAGGATGGAAGCCTGGGCAAAAATGTCGGTTCCGCCGAGCGAGGCGGGATGCTGGTCATTGCCTTCAATTTTGGTTGGGCGACCGAGGTGGCTTTCGACCAGGATGGGATTGGCGTAGCCGCCAAGCGTCATCGCGGTGGCGTAGAACATGGGACGGCCGGGAATGACTTCTTCCGGCTGGCGTACGTAAGGAACGATGGGTTCGAGTGGAAGCTTGACGCAGCCGGTCATCCCGGCCAAGGCCATGGAAGCGCCCATCACCTTCATGAAGCCGCGGCGGGAGACGGAATCGACCCACTCGGAGGCGCCTTTGGGGAATTCGCGGTGCAGGGCTTCCTGGAAAGCGGGATTGCCGGCGAGTTCTTCCAGGCTGCGCCAATATTCCGGACCGGAGCCCTCCGGCGCGGCGTCGAGTTGCGCGCGAACGGAGTCGAGATCAAGTTTGCCTTTTTTGCCGGGGCAAATGTCTTCGGTCTTGGCGGGCCGATTTTTGTTGTCCATCATCATTGTTTCCGGGTGTTCTGTCGCCCCTACGGGGCTTGTTGCGAATCATCCTCTATCCCCACGGCTTGCGCCGTGGGCTGCATTCTTTCGCCGCTTCGCGGCTTATGCATCGTCCGCTCGCCGAGGCACCGCAGCGGCTAAAGCCTCTTTTCAAAGTCAGTCCCAATCGCAGGCCTGAAGTCCTGCGCCACCCAAAGTCACTCTCAACCGCAGCGGCTAAAGCCGCTCATCATTCAACTTGTGTACGGCGTGGCTGCAGCCGCGCCCTTTCAAATCTCTTTACTATCTGTGACATGTGTTGCAACTCGTGATGTCGCCGACGCTGCGAACGTTGTATTTTTTTACCAGGGCCGTGCCCAGATCGACCTGATCCGTGTAGCTCTGTCCATCGACCACGACCGGATGCGCGCTCGTGGGCGGCTGGTATCGCATGTTAAAAACCTGATCGCGCGGGCGCAGATTGTTCTGCGGCGCACGATGGCAACCCAGGCACCACTCCATCTGCAACGACTCCTGCTGATACATCAGCGGCATTTGATCGACCGGGCCGTGACAGGTGTTGCATCCCACCCCTTTTGTGACGTGAATGCTGTGGTTGAAGAAGACGAAATCGGGCAACTGATTCACGCGGGTCCATTGCAGGGACTGCCCGGACCGATAACTGGTACGGACGGGTTCGAGGAGCTCGGCGTTGGTCCAGATCTGTGAATGGCAGTTCATGCAAGTCTTGGTGGGAGGGATGCCTGCGAAGCTCGAAGTCTCGACCGAGGTATGACAGTAACGGCAATCGATGCCCAGTCCGGCAACGTGATGCTGGTGACTAAATGGTACCGGCTGCGGCTTGCGTACGCCCGCATAGGTAACGTAAGGCGAGCCCTGAATCTCGTAGGCCATCCAACCCAAAGCAGCAATAACGAAGACCGCGCCAAAAATTGTGGCCCGGGCCAGAGTGTTCGCACTGCGATGAAAGATCTGCGACATGCTTACGTACGCGTTCGGTTAAGTAAAGCGTTGTTGATCAGCAGACTGATTAATGGAAGCGCGATTGTCTCAATGCGAAAGAAAAACCCCACTGATTCTTCTCGCGACAATTATGAGAACTGGAGATTATAAATATTTCGGTCGATGTTGTCGCGTTCCGACGATAGAAATTTTGCGGCAGGCCTTAAATTGAAGCTGGGAGAAAAGCAGATGTTGCGTTTTTGAACATTACCTCTCTCAACATTATCGAAACTTGAGTTCATGCCGCTCGAATTTCTAACGCTCGCTTTTCTTCGATAGCACTCTTAATTACCTCGGATTCATCATTACCGCACATTATTACCGCACATTCATCACCAACAATTTCGGTTCGGTCATCTCCTCGATGGCATAGCGTAATCCCTCGCGGCCCAATCCTGAATCTTTGATGCCTCCATAGGGCATGTGGTCAATACGAAATGAGGGGATATCGCCTGCGATCAAAGCGCCGACTTCCAGTTCGTCGTAAGCCTGAAAGAGCAATTTCACGTCGCGAGTGAACAGCCCGGCCTGCAAGCCATAATTCGAGTTGTTGACGCGACGCAAGGCTTCGTCAAAGCTCTGATAAGGTTCCACGGTAACGACAGGACCGAAGATTTCCTGGCAATTTACTTTCATCTCGGGCTTGGTGCTGGTGAGGACTGTCGGATTGACGACCGATTTTGTGCGACCGCCGCCACACATGAGGCGAGCACCCGAGCGCGCAGCTTCTTCGACCCAATTGGTGACCCGCACCGCATCACTCTCACGGATGAGCGGCCCCACGTCAGTAGATTCTTCGGCGGGATCACCGGTCTTCAATTTCTTGACGCCCTCGACGAGCAGATCGGTGAATTTGCCGTAGACGGATTGCTCGACCAGGATGCGCTGCACGGAAATGCAACTCTGACCCGCATAGACGAAACCTCCAGTAACGCAACGCTCAGCTGCGTAGGGGAGATCGGCGTCGCTATGTACGATGGCACCGGCATTGCCGCCGAGTTCGAGCGCGACCTTCTTCTTGCCTGCGCGGCGCTTGATGTCCCAGCCAACGGAAGTACTGCCGGTAAAGGTGATGAGCTTGATGCGCTCGTCGGTGACGAGCAGGCCGGCGTCGTCATTGGAAAGGGGCACGACGTTGAGACCGCCATCCGGCCAACCGGCCTGCTGAATGCACTCGGCTAGAAGAAGCGAGGAGAGCGGAGTCTGCGGGGCGGGCTTCAACACCATGGAGCAGCCCGCGGCAATTGCCGGAGCAGCTTTGTGGGCCACCAACTGCAAGGGAAAATTAAAGGGAGTGATGCCCGCGACGGGACCGAGCGGGTAACGTTTTACGATGCCCCAGCGTCCGGCGGTGAACTCCTGCCAATCGAGCGGGAGATATTCTCCGTAAATGCGCGTGGCCTCTTCGGCAGCAACATTAAAGGTAAAGACGGCGCGGTCGACTTCGATGCGCGCCAATTTGATCGGCTTCCCGGCTTCCTGGACGATGGTGCGGGCAAATTCATCGCGGCGCTCGGCGATCGCCGCCGATACGCGTCGCAGCACACGTTGACGCTCGAACGCCGGCAGACGTCGGGTTGTGCCGAAGGCCTTAACCGCAGCCGCGATTGCAGCCTCAGCATGTTCGCGCCGGGCCTGAACCACGCGGCCAACGACCGCGCCATCGAAGGGAGAATGGACGTCAACGACATCGCCGTCTTCCATCCAGCGTCCATCGATCAAGTAACCGTGGGTTGCGACGGGCGCGATTGTCAATTCCGCCATTGGTCCCTCCAAAATCGGGCGAACGATTTTTGATTATAGGCCTTCGGCCGCGGGTTGCCTGTTTCTGCAAATGGATTTGTCGGGTGCCAAGAAAGACCACGATCTCTCCTCTACAATGTTCGATTGTCATGGCCAATCTGGAAACTATTGTTGAGCTTGCTCCGCGCATTCGGCGAAAAGAAGTTTCGCCCGTGGATCTGACGCGGGCTTGCCTGGATCGCATCGAGAAGCTGAATCCCGCACTGAATGCATTTATTACGGTGACGGCCGACGCGGCGTTGGCGGAGGCACGGGCGGCGGAAGCTGAAATCTCTCGCGGAGAGTGGCGCGGACCGCTGCACGGGATTCCGATTGCCCTCAAGGACCTGATCGATACGAAGGGCACGCGCACTACGGCTGCGAGCGCGATGCACCAGAACCGCGTGCCGGCGGAAGATGCGGACGTGGTGCGGCGATTGCGGCTGGCAGGGGCGGTAATCGTGGGCAAGAACAATCTGCACGAGTTCGCGTACGGCGGAAGTTCGCTGATCACTTTCTTCGGTGACGTGCACAATCCGTGGAACACGGCGAACATTGCTGGTGGATCGTCCGGGGGATCGGCGGCGGCGGTTGCGGCTGGGCTTTGCTACGCGGCAATCGGGACCGATACTGCAGGGTCGATTCGGCTTCCGGCGGCGCTGTGCGGATGCGTCGGATTGAAGCCGACTTACGGGCGCGTGTCGAGCCGCGGAGTGATTCCACTTTCGTGGTCGCTGGATCATGTTGGTCCGCTGGCGGCGAGCGTCGGCGATGCGGCTCTGGTTTTACAAGCCATCGCGGGATATGACACGGGCGATGTATATAGCGTGGACACTCCTGTGGCGGACTATGTTTCGGTTCTGAACGAAGAGGCGAAGACGCTTCGCGTGGGCCTGCCAGGGTCTTATTTTTTTGACGATCTGGATGACGAGGTACGGGCTGCCATGGACCGCGCGCTTGCCGTCATACGAACACTTGTAGGGGAGATTCGCGAAATTCGGATTGGAATTCCAACGGATCGTGTGGTGCAGAATGCGGAGTCATATGCGGTGCACGCTGACGATGTGGCGAGAACGCCTGAACTGTATCAACCGGAGACGTTGCGGCGTATCCGGTTCGGCGCAGATATTTCGGCGACGGAATATATGAGGAGCCGTCGGGAACTGGATGTTGAACGCCGGCGCGCGCAGGAGCTGTTCGCTGACGTAGATTTGCTGGTCACTCCGACGACCCCGATTCCGGCGCCAGCGATTGCCGATCTCAGAAAAAATCCTGAGGCGTTGCGACCCGCGGAGCTTGTGCTGTTACGGAACACGCGTCCCTTCAATGTGTGGGGACTGCCAACGATCTCTGTGCCTTGCGGCTTTACAAAAAGCGGGCTGCCCATTGGCCTGCAGATTGCGGGCCCGCACTGGCGGGAGGATCTTGTGCTCAGACTGGCGCACGCCTACGAGCAAAACACGGAGTGGCACACGCAAACGGCTAGCATGTAGACAACGCCTACACTTGTTCTCGGGCTTCGCCGAGAGCCACTGACACATCCATTTTTTTCTTGTTGCGATAAATCGTCACTTTGACAGTATCGCCAGCGCGATGATTGTTCATCATCTGCGACAAGGCATCCTCGTCTTCAACTTTTTCGCCATCGATGGCGACGATCAGGTCTCCGCCCAGCATGATCGGGATGTTTCCGAGGTACGCGCGCTCGCTGCCACCGCGGAGACCAGCCAGATCCGCCGATCCGCCGGGGATCACCTGGACGATCAGCAAACCGTAATCGACAGGAAGACCCATTTCGTCTGCGAGTTCGGCGCTGATCGGAATGGTGCGCACGCCCAGAGCCGGGCGGCGCACGCGCCCCAGAGTCATCAGATCATTCAGCACGGCCTTGGCGGTATTGATGGGAATGGCGAAGCCGATGCCCGCGTTCTGGCCGACGCTGGAAAGAATCATGGTGTTGATGCCGATCACTTCCCCGTGCCAATTCATGAGCGGACCACCAGAATTTCCAGGGTTGATGGCGGCGTCGGTCTGGATGGCTTCGTCGATGGTCGCGCCGTTGGGCTCGCGCACGGGGCGGATGGAACTGACGATTCCACGCGTCATGGTTCCCGCAAGGCCAAAGGGATTGCCGATGGCATAGACCTTCTGCCCCACCTGGAGATTTCGGGAATCGCCGAGCACGGCGGGAACAAGGTCAGGGGCTTTGATCTGAATCACAGCAAGGTCATGCGCCGGGTCGGTGCCTACGACGGTGGCTTTGAACTTCTTGCGGTTATGCAAGGTTACTTCGACCTGGCGCGCGTCGGCGACAACGTGATAGTTGGTCAGGATGTGACCTTCTTTATCGATCACGAACCCGGAACCCTGACCTTCCTGGGGCTGCAGACCGTAGAAAAAATCGAAGGTCATGGCGCGAGAAGTGACATTCACCACCGAAGGAATGTTTTTGCGATAAACAGAAATATTGTTTTGTTCTTCGCTATCGAGGGCTTCGTTGCCGGCAGCTTCCGTGATATCGACTTGGGCTGGATGGGCGAGCCACTCCGGGGAATGAAGAAAACTGGGATGGGCGTTCGAGCGCCAGGTCGTAAAGTAGAAGAATGCGCTGGCGATGGCGAGCGCGAAGATAGCAGGTCTTAGATATTTCATAAAGGCGAACCTTGCGAGAACGAAGCGAGACCCCTGATCGTGCAAAATTCCAGAAAAGGTCGTCACCTGATTCTAAACAATGTTCGCGGCTGAGGCACGTCGGCGTCTTGAGTGGAACGCGACAGAGACTTGGAGTATCTGTTCTTGAGTAAAGCTGGGGAAGCGAGCGATGCGGAGATGAGCAGGCTAAGACAATTGCGGGATAGATTCGGTGACGGGAAAATTGGCGGTGACGGTGGTTCCATTTTCGTCCGAGTGAATGTCAAAGGCACCACCGAGCTGTTTGACACGTTCGCGCATACCCTGAATCCCGACGCCGGAACGAATGGCGGTTGGCCGCGCTTTTCCGTTGCGCGAAACTGGCATGCCCTGACCTTCGTCCTGAATTTGAAGACGCACAGAATTGCCGGAGCGCGATAAAACGATGCTCGCCTTTTTGCTGCCGGAGTGACGATGAATGTTGGTGAGGCATTCCTGCACAATGCGGAATATCGTCATTTCCATATCGCGAGGCAAGCGGCCGACGTTAGGTGGAACTTCCAGGTGAACAGCAATCCCGCTGCGCTGCGAAAAACCCTCGATATACCAACTGAGGGCGGAGGGCAGGCCGGCTTCGTCCAGCAGCGGCGGATGCAGAAGATAAGAAACGGTGCGAAGCTCCTTGGACAATTGCTCGACCAGGGAGATGCTTTCGCGGATGCCCTGAGCGAAATCGGCGCTCAACTTATGAGCTTCCTGCTCCAAGGGAGCAAGATTCATCTGCACGGCGGCAAGGATCTGGCCGGAGCTGTCATGCAAATCGCGTGCGATGCGGCGGCGTTCCTCATCTTGAGCACGCAGGAGGCGTCCGGAAAGTTCGCGCACGGTTTCGGAGTGCTCCAGCAGTGTTAAATTCTTTTCTTCCAGTTCACGCGTGCGCTCCTTGACGCGCGCCTCCAGTTGTTCGCGCAGTTCCCTCTCTTCGGTTATGTCCAGGCCAGTGGCGACGATCATGACCAGGTTCCCGTCATCGTCCAAAACCGGGTTGAGAGTACGGTGGGCATAGCGGCGAGTGCCATCGGCCAGGCAGAAGTAGCACTCTTCTCGAACCAATTCTCCCGCGACGGCGCGCGCTACACTTTTCTTTAGTGTCTCCACATCATCAGGCAGGGGCGACCACCAGAAGTCCCAAAATTTGTTCCCGATGATGTCCTCGCGCTTGCGACCCCAAGCTTCAAGAGCGGCACGATTCGCGTCGATGATGGTGCCATCGGGCGTCAAAAACACAAGGAAGGAATACGTCTGACTGAATGCCGCGCGCAATCGTGCTTCCCGTTCCTTGATCGCTTGCTGGATTCGTTTCTGCTCGGTGACGTCGCGGGCAATCTTGGAAGCCCCTACGATTCGGCCTTTGGAATCCCTAACTGGAGAGACAGTGAGGGAAATGTTGAGCCTGTCTCCAGACTTGGAGACACGAATCGTTTCGTAATGCTCGATGCGCTCGCCCAGGCGAAGGCGCCTTATGATTTCCTTCTCTTCATCTCGCAACTCGGGGGGAATGATAAGCGTGATGGACTGTCCTACGGCTTCGGCCGAGGTATATCCGAAGATACGTTCTGCTCCGGAGTTCCAGGTTTGGATGATTCCGTTCAGATTTTTTGAAACGATAGCGTCATCGGAGGATTCGACGATGGCAGCCAGTCGGTATCGCGCCTGCTCCGATTCGCGGCGCTCCGTGATGTCCTCGACCACCACAATGACGCGCTTGAGTTCGCCATTGTAATCCCGTACGGCCGACAACCGTAGACTTACCCACACCAGCGAACCGTCCTTGCGAACGTAGCGCTTCTCCTTCGAATCTTTTTCCGTTCTCCTGGCTTTCATCATTTCGAGGCGCGCTAAGTCCGCTTCAAGATCTTCAGGAAAAGTGATCTGCTGAAAGTTCATCTGCAGGAGTTCTTCGCGGCTATAGCCCACGATCTCGCAGAGCTTCTCGTTGACTTGCAGCCACCGGCCCTCGGGACTCTGATGGCCAATTCCCAAAGCTGCGAGCTCAAAGGTGGTGCGGTACAGTTCCTCGCTCTCGCGGAGAGCGTTTTCCAAAGCCGCGCTGCGCTGCAAAACTTCCTGGGAGTCGACGTGGGTAATGCGCTCCAGTTGCGAGATGGCGGGATCGAAGAACGACTGATGCTGGCTGACGCTTTCGAGGGCAGAGATCAGGTCGCGGGCTATGGACGACTTGACGACGTAACCACGGGCGCCCGATTTGAACGCCTGGCGGACCATTTCCGGGGAATCGTGCTGGCTGAGAATGAGGACTTCGGAATCGGGGAGAGCGGCGCGAATGAGGCGCGTGGCTTCAAATCCGTTCAGCCGGGGCATGCTGACGTCCATGACGATTACGTCAGGGTGAAGCTTCTGAGCCTTGTCCACGGCATCCTGACCGTCCACGGCTTCACCGCAAACTTCGTATTTCGATTGAGTGAGGATGAGAGAGCGCACGCCACGGCGCACGACTTCGTGATCATCGACGACTAGCACCCGCATATCAGTTACGCTTCCGCAATCGAGCTACCGGAGAATAAATAAATGTCCTTGGCTGGATGTGCCGCCGAGATGGAGCAGACACGACACTGCATAGTACGCAAGCGCCTTCGCGGCCTATATACAGCAAATCCTGTAGTATTAACGGCCTCTTCGGGCAGCTTGCACAAGTTTTGGCCACATATTCCGCACCTGTTCGTGGGTGCGGTCCAGAATACTCGAGTTGTCGATGACGAAGTCGGCGGCGGCGATTTTCTTGGCTTCCGGAAGTTGTGCTGCCATACGGCGAGCGACTTCTTGGCGGGCTGCCTCCATAGTTAATTGCTGACGCTTGGCGAACCGGGCGACGCGTTGTTCGTCCGTACAAGTAACCACGATGAGCCGGTCAAAGTCACTTGCAGCGCCCGATTCGAGGATCAGAGCTGCTTCGACGATCGCCACGGCCTGTGGATCCTGCCGCCCGATCTGTTCCATCCACTCGTCCTGCGCGCGGATCACCGCTGGATGGACAATGTGGTTTAACTCTTCCACTCGTGAAGGAGGCAAAGGGGGGAGGAAGATGAGCGTGCGGTTCCGGGTACGATGTGGCCGAAAGCGGCTTCGGCCAGCTTTGCGCGGTTTACGCTGAGATCGGGGTTGAGAATTTCGCGACCAAAATGGCGCACGACTTCGTCGTAAACGGGCTTGCCCGGCTGCATGAGATCGTGAGCGATGAGGTCTGCCTGAATAAGGTGCGCGCCCAAGGCGACGAACATCTCGCCGACAATCGACTTTCCGGAGGCGATACCGCCGGTAAGGCCGACTTTCAACACGCGGACACCCGAGAAGAGAGTTTCACCACGGAGACACGGAGGCACGGAGAAAAACAAAACCTTTCGTTTTTCAGTCTTCTTCTATGTGTCTCTTGGTCTATCGAGTGAAAGGATCTCATTTGCTGGTTAGTTCCGGGATGCGGCTGCCTCGGCGCATTTTTGCTGCCTTCACGGTGTTGTACATCAGCATGGCGATGGTAAGCGGGCCGACGCCGCCGGGGACCGGGGTCAAAGCTCCTGCGACTTCTGCCACTTCAGGATGCACATCGCCAATCAGAGTGGATCCTTTCTTAAGAAAAGCCTCCTGGCGTTTCACATTGCCGGCGAAGAAGCGCGTGAACTCCGCGGCATCGGTCACCTGATTCATGCCAACGTCGATCACCGTGGCACCGGGTTTACGAAATCGCGGGTAATCATACCGGCTCGGCCGATGGCGGCGACGAGGATGTCGGCCCGTCGGCATACGGCCGGCAGGTCGCGCGTTTTGGAATGACACACAGTGACCGTGGCATTGGCATTGATGAGTAACATGGCAGCCGGCTTGCCAACGATGTCGCTGCGCCCTACAACCACGGCGTCCTGACCCGCAATGGGTATTTGGCTTCGTTTGAGGATTTCGATCACTCCCGCCGGCGTGCATGGTACGAGGCCAGGTCGCTGCGTGGAGAGGAAGCCAACGTTGACGGGATGAAAGCCGTCGACATCCTTCGCGGGATCGACAGCCAGGAGGACTCGTTTCGAATCGATCTGCGCGGGCAGCGGCAACTGCACCAGGATGCCGTCGATTTCGTCGCGTCGATTCAGGTCTTCGATGAGAGCAAGCAGTTCCTGAGTGCTCGAGGTTTCGGGGGGAGAGTGCTGCTCGCTATAGATCCCGACTTGTTCGCAGGCTTTTACTTTGCCGCGAACATAGATTTCCGAAGCGGGATTGTGGCCGACCAGCACGACAGCGAGTCCCGGGCGAACACCCGCAGCTTCCATGGACTTCACTTCCGCGGCAACCTCGTTGCGGATGTCGCTGGCGATTTGTGTTCCGTCAAGAATTCTGGCGGGCATTTGAGCTCCGGGCCGTCGAGCGTATTCGGCTACAAAATCTTACACCGCCGAACCCACTGCGTGCGCCAGGCGCCGGCATGGGAGCAAGGTAAAGTACAATGCGTTGCATGATTCCCAAAGATTTGTTGGAGATTCTGGTTTGCCCGGCGTGCAAGAAGGCTTTGCAATACCGGGAAAATCCGGAAAGCCTGAAGTGCACACAATGCCACCGCGTCTATGCAGTAAAGGACGACATTCCCATCATGCTGATCGACGAGGCCACCATCGAAAGCGCATGATTCTCGGCTGTCCTCCAACCCGGAGAGTGGTGGGCTCCGGTGATTCCTCGTACCTCCAAATATTCCAGGATCCAGACTTGCTGTCTCACCACGGCAATCGCGTACCCCCGGGACAGCTTAGAGTGCTCCGCGCGGCCGATATTCAAATGCTGGATTCCTGACCGAAATGACACTTGGTGTCAGTTTTGAGACGCCGGGAGGTACCAAGGGCACCTTACCGGTGGAGGCCAGCGCTGCTAGTTTGCTCGCAACTCTTGCCAGGCATGAGGGTTTATGAATCTAAACGCGCTTGCCATACGTATATAAACGAGAGGGCAGCGACGGCAGCAGAATTGCATGCAACTTCAGTGGCTGCCGATGAGTCTAATGAGTAATTGTGGTAGAGAGGTCGGAGTCGGAGGTGATGACGGCCATGTTTGATAATGCCAGGTTTGATGAAGCCAGGTTCGAAGCAGCGATGACGACAGCGATACATAACGACAAAGACAGGTTCACGGCGACGGAGCTGGCCGCGTTGCGAAGCGATCTGCTGCAGGGCGGCATGATCGATTCCTACGAGGCCGCTGAGCTGCTGCAAATCTTCTTGATGGGCCGTGGGTATGGAGTTTCACCCAAGGCGGCGCTCGATGCCGCAGGCCGCGTCGAAATGGCAGGCTGCGCTTTGCCAGTTCTGCAGCATGAACTGGAGAATCTCGCGATGGTGATGTAGTAATTTGGAGCGCATCGGTGATGCGCCCACCGTTTAACAAAATATCGATCTTCTGGATGGGCGAGCTAAGGTTAGCCTCAGCCAGTTCCACGAAAAGGAAGCCGGGCCAACCAGCCCGGCTTTGTGGCGTCTGGGCGCAAGTTAAGTTTACGGCGTGTGATCCGCGGTATTGCGGATGAAACATCAGCAGTCCGGCAGTGTCATTTCCTCTTAGCTGGCGCGCCTGCGGCGCGGGCAGCGCGTTCCTGCAAAGAAAGCATGACGACCTGCAGCATGTCGTCCTGAGGGGCAGGTTTGCCGGTCCAGATTTCGAACTGGCGGGCGGCCTGGTGTACGAACATTTCGATCCCCGGAATGATCTGCGCACCGCGCTGTTTGGCGAGTTGGAGCAGGCGGGTTTCGAGCGGATCGTAGATCATGTCGAAAACGTAACGTGCGTTGATCTCTTTTTCCTGCAACGGACTCTCGTTCTTGTTGCCCATGCCCACGGGCGTGGCGTTGATAATCACGTCGAATACGTATTTCTTCAGATCAGCCCGCTTGATGGAGCGTGCGTGGGCACGGCGGGCGAGCTTTTGAGCGGGGGCCGCGCTGCGATTCAGGATGAAGACTTCCGCACCACGTTCTTTCAAACCAAAAACGGCGGCCCGCGCCGCACCACCCGCGCCGAGCACCAGAATCTTGGCATCCTGTAGCGTGCTCAAACGGCGTTCCAATGGACGAACAACTCCGGAAGTATCCGTGTTGAAGCCGTAAAGCTTGCCGTCTTGCGCTCGTACGACCGTGTTGCAGGCACCGATTTTCGTGGTGTGAGTATCGGTGTTATCCAGATAAGGAAGGATGGCCTCCTTGTAGGGCATGGTGATGCTGAGGCCATGGATCGGAATCTCGCGGACGCAGGCAAGCAAATCCTTAAGAGTTTTAGCGTGGAGGGCGAGGTACACGGCGTTGACATTTTCGCGTCGGAAAGCCGCATTCATAATTGCCGGAGAGAGCGAGTGAGCGACGGGATCTCCGGCGACGCCATAGACGCGGGTAGCGGCATCGACTTGCTCGATGCGGTAGACGCTGCGCAGTTCCTGCGCGGTGACTTGTCCGGGAGCGGTTTCTTCTCCGGGACTGACGGAGGCGAAGGTGAAGACGCTTCCAGCGCGCACGCCGAGCACGCGGCTGATAAATCCCTGCTCGCCCATGCAAACGCCGACAATGGAGTGGTTATGGCTTTCACGATCCAGGAACTTGATCATGGAAACGTTGTCGTAGAGGGTGGTTGCCGTGCCGACAATCTTGTAGAAGTCGGAGGGAAACTTGCGCATCTGTTCAAGCGTATCGTCGAGCTTCCTGGTGCCGCGAAAGTCGTGAAAGGAGAGAATGAGAGCGGCGCGTTCGCGGAGCTTTTGAAGCTGATTGGGCTTACATTTTTGCGCGGTCTGAAGTTCCACATCGACCAGCTGGCATCCCGCGGCGGAGGCCTTGGTGAGGATATCGAGTTGAGAGGCGATGGAGCCGCGGAACTTGCCTCCGCTGGTGACGCGGCGGCAGGTGGCGATGACGGAAATGCCCGAGTGGGTCTCGAGGAACTTCTTGATTTTGGGAAGAGCCAAGGCGGGCTTGGAAAGATAGTCTAACCTGAGCTCCAGAAAGGGGTTATCGCGGATCAATCCCTCGGCCTTCTCGACCAGCTCGGCGGGATCGGAGGAGGCGACGGCGACGCAAACGCGTGGCAACCGCAGAGGCATCAGACGGGGCGGATAGCTTTTAGGAGCAGAAATCATCTTAAATCAATAGCTTCGCAGGGAAACAATTGGTTCGGCGCGAATCTTACAGGGGTCGAATTGTAGATGCAACAGGGATTCGCAATTTCGATGGCAAAAAACTGTTTGCACGTTCCGTCTGACACCCTCGTAACCTTGACCCCCTCTTACCCCCTTGTTACCGTCCATGTGAGCCATAAATCCACGATATCTGACTGTGGACGGCCGCCCATGGCGGTCCTTCCCGGAGGTAACATGAAGAAAACAGGGTGGTTGATGTTATTGTTGGCAACGGCCGGCTGGACACAATCGGCAGAAATGAAGAACGCATCGCATCTGCCGACGCCGGATGGGACGCTCGCAACGACGGCAACCTTCCCGATCCAGCGGGTGCAGATGCCCACATACGCGGACGTTTACTGCGCGGGATTCGTCAATCGCCAGACTCTGCCGGATGCCAATTTTGTAGCAGGCGGGCTCGACACACCGCAAACCACCAAGTTCGTCAGAGACGACATTGTCTACCTGCAAGGCAGCTACGTTCTCGGTGGAGAGTACGAGATTGTCCGCGCACTGCGTGACATCAATGAATACGAGACCTATCCCGGGCAGAAGAAGCTGATGAAGGAAACGGGGCAGCCCTATGCGGAAATTGGGCGAGTCCGCGTGATCGATACGCGCAGCAAGGCGGCAGTTGCCCAAGTGGAATATTCCTGCGACCCCATCAATCCGGGAGACACGGCCATTCCGTTCGCAGAGAAAAGTATGGTGTCATTCCATCCTCCCTTGCGCTTTGACCGGTACTTGCCTACGGGCAGCAAGGTATCAGGGCGAATCGTGATGTCGAGAGATTTTGATTCTGAGCTTGGAACGGGCCAGAAAATTTACATGAACGTGGGAACGAACCAGGGAGTGAAGGTCGGGGACTACTTCCGCGCAGTTCGGAATTACGAAGCGGACCTTAGGGACCCCGTGGATTCACTCTCCTTCAAAGCCGCTCTTAGCGAAGATACACAGAAGAAGCAGGCTTCCGTCGACCCGAACATGTTCACCAAGGGCAACGGTCCTGTGATTCACGTTCGCAATTTGCCGCGGCGCGCAGTAGGAGAGATTGTGGTGATCGGAACCACCCCTACCACCGCGACAGGAATGATCGTTTTCGCCATGGAAGACGTTCATCTGGGCGACGGAGTGGAATTGGACGAACAGGCGCTGCTGCAGTAAACCCTCTTATAGAACCGCATTGCGATCGAGCCGGTGACGGCAAACCGTCACCGGCTTTATTTTGGTCAGCGGTTTCAGAAACCCACAAGTCGTTGAGTACGTGAGCGAGACGCGCCCCCTTTCGCAACCATCCCGCCGCTTCGGAAAAAACTGGCTCCCCTCTGCGATCTCGTATGTCGGTGCTTCGGGAACCTACGCTGGAATTATCCCCACAAGTACGAGACAATAGTCCGGTTGTTCATAGAGACTAACGGTTCTGACGGCAACTCAAAGCGCCAGACGGACAATCTATTCTTTGTGGCTGATGTCTGAAAATTTCTTGCGGGCGCCGTCGAGTCCCGCATTCGAATCCAGAGCAATGTTCGTGGCAAGTGGAACTTTTCTATAACGGACATCAGCAACATCCGCTCATTTACGGAGAGCTAACTATGGCCACTATCACCATTGAAGTTGATGCGGCATCGAGCAAACACCGGCACGCCAAACTGGATCGCTGGGTGGAAGAAGTGGCGCAGATGTGCCAGCCTGAGCGGATTTACTGGTGTGACGGTTCGGCGGAGGAATACGAGGCGCTGATCCGCATGTTGGTGCTGAGTGGAACAGCCATTCCTCTTGATCCGGCGTTGCGGCCGAACAGCTATCTGGTGCGGTCCGATCCGGCGGATGTGGCGCGGGTTGAGGATCGAACCTTCATCTGCTCTCGCACCAAGGAGGAGGCCGGCCCCACCAACAACTGGGAAGATCCCGCCAAGATGAAACAGAAGTTGACGGAGTTGTTCACGGGGTCGATGGTGGGTCGCACCATGTTCGTGGTGCCTTATAGTTTGGGCCCGATCGGGTCAGACATTTCGCGAATCGGAGTGGAGATCACGGACTCCACCTACGTGGTGGCGAACATGCACATCATGTCTCGGGTAGGAACCCACGTGCTCGATGTTCTCGGCCAAGACGATGAATTCGTGCGCGCACTTCACTCCGTGGGGATGCCCCTCGGCCCCAATCAACCGGACGCCACGTGGCGCTGCAACAAGGAACATAAATACATCTGCCATTTTCCCGAGACTCGTGAGATCTGGTCCTATGGTTCCGGCTACGGCGGGAACGCGTTGCTGGCGAAAAAATGTCACGCTTTGCGCATCGCTTCTGTGCAGGCCCGGGACGAAGGCTGGATGGCTGAGCACATGCTCATACTGAAGCTGACCAGCCCAGAGGGCCGAGCGAAATATTTTACGGGCGCGTTTCCTTCGGCGTGTGGCAAAACAAATTTGTCGATGATGATTCCAACGATCAAGGGTTGGAAAGTAGAAACCATCGGCGATGACATTGCGTGGATGAAATTCGGAGCGGATGGGCGGTTGTATGCTATCAACCCGGAGTATGGATTCTTCGGAGTCGCTCCCGGCACGAGCATGAAGTCAAATGCCAATGCGATGCTCAGCATCACAAGGAATTCCATCTTCACCAATTGCGCGATGACGATGGATGGGGACATTTGGTGGGAGGGGATGACCGAGGAGAAGCCGGGCAAGCTGGTGGACTGGCTGCGCCGGCGATGGAGTCCGGCCAGCGGCAGGACGGCGGCGCATCCCAACGCCCGGTTCACGACTCCAGCCTCGCAATGTCCGGTGATCGCGCCGGAGTGGGAGGATCCGCGAGGCGTTCCCATCGATGCCATTCTGTTTGGTGGACGGCGTGCGGGAATTGTTCCTCTGGTGACTGAAGCTTTTAACTGGCAGCACGGAACCTTTCTCGGCTCAACGGTTAGTAGCGAGACCACGGCAGCCATCACCGGAAGGGTCGGGCAGTTACGGCGCGATCCCATGGCCATGCTGCCGTTCTGCGGCTACAACATGGGCGACTACTTTGGGCACTGGCTGAAGATGGGAGCACACTCGAGCGCGGCGAAGTTGCCGAAAATCTTCTACGTGAACTGGTTTCGACAAGACAAGAGCGGCAAGTATCTTTGGCCCGGTTATGGAGAGAATAGCCGCGTGCTGAAGTGGATTTTTGAACGCTGCGACGGGAAGGTCCATGCGAACGAAACTCCGATTGGGCGAATTCCCGAGGTCGCCGATCTGGATACGACCGGCCTGGACATCCAGGGTGCCCATGTCGAGGAGCTGTTGAGCGTCGACGTCGATGGTTGGTTGGCGGAAGTGCCATTGATCAAGGAACACTTCGCCCATTTCGGGAACCATCTTCCAGCAGGACTGAATCTCGAACTGAAGGGACTGGAAGAGCGGCTGCGAGCGGCGAAGCGATAGCAAATTCGTTCGCCAGCAATCAGTATCGTTCGTGTTTCCGGGAAAGCGGCACGCCCGCCGCCGAATATCCTACTGAAGCGGCAAGCGCCACTCTTTAAGCGCCGACGCTCCCGCCGAAAGCATGCCCAGAGTAGCCGGTTGCCCCGCTGCGTCGGCATCGGCGCCGCTGGTCTGGCCGGTCTCAATCGGTTTGTTGGCGATCGTTTCGTAGGCGTAGCCGGTCAAGTAGACACTGTGTTCATAAGAATCAGCGTCGGCAACCACCGTCAGCCGCGCCCAGCCGTAGTGAACAGCACCATCGATCAAAAACTTGAATCCGACATAGCCGGTTGTCTGGTTGTTGTCCCACGGACCCGAACAGGAAACGACGGATCTGCCGCCGCAAATGTAAAGCAGCTTGCCTGGCACCTTGCGACTGGAAAATGTGCCCCCGGCCCTGAATCCGCTGTTTGGGCCCACCTGGTAACCCGCCGCCAAATCGGGAACAAAGTCCCTTGCAGCCGACCCCAGAACACGGTTCTGCCCGTGAGAGTACACAACCACGCCAAAACTGTCGAAGAAGAATGCTTGCGGCTGAATCCTGAAATCGCCGATACCATCGTGATTTAAATCGATGGTGATTCCGTGTTTTCCAACCGCCTGGTGCACAGAGCGTATATACAACTTCAGCTTGTGCCGGAGGCGATAATGCAGCGATCCCGATTGTGGTTGCGGCAGCTGCCAAGGCATATGTATCGAGCTTACTGAGCAGCGATGCCGGAAGCTTGGCTACTCCACGAGCTTTCTGAATGTACTTCATTGGGGGGTCCTCCGGAGGCGATCAAAATAACATTCGCCCCGAAGACCGTCAATCAAGACGAAAGTCTTTATCGAGGCCGCCATATCCACAGACGAAAGCAAACGGGCGCGATCGGAAAGGTTTGTCACCTGCCCTGGAACGAAGCCATTCTGCAAACTACGCACAAAAAAGGAAGCTCCCTTCCCAGCCAGGAAGAGAGCTTCTCGACTAGCGGCGCAAGGCTCGAGCGTCAGGCGACGCCGCGCGCTTTGATCGGAGCAGCGGTACTGATCATGGGAGCTTCGCGCTCGGAGCTTTGCACCGCGCGCGCAGCCATTGGCTTCAGCCATAGCAATGCCATGAACGCAGCCACCAGATCGCACACAATCATGGCCCAGAAGACCTTCGTCCAGGAACCAGTCTTGGCGAAAAGCCAGGCAGCGCCCGGACCGGCAAATGCAGCGGCAACGCCCTTGGCGGTATAAACCACCCCATAATTGGTTGTGGCCCATTTCTTGCCGTAAAGGTCGCCGGTGATCGCGGGGAACAGTGAAAAAATATTTCCCCAAGCGAAGAAGCAGAGGCCGGACAAGACCACAAACCAGACAGGCCGGTTGATCAGTTGCAGAAGGGCAAACACCGCGATCGCCTCCAGGACAAACGCGATGAAAATGGAGTTTTCCCGGCCGATGTGATCGGATACCCATCCCCAAAACGGACGAGTGAATCCATTGAGAATGCGATCGACGGTGATGGCCAGAACCAGAGCGGTCATGCCAAAGGCCACCACAACTTTATCGACATGGTAGGAGGAAGCCATGGGATTGAGTTGTGCGGTGACCACGAGGCCGCCGAATGCCAGCATGACCATCATTACGTAGATAACGTAGAAGGATGGCTGGCACATCATTTGCCACGGCGTCATGTCGATGGCCGAGGTATTCACCTTGGCTTTGATCTTGGCTTCTTTCGCGACCCAGTTTGGCGGGGTCCAGCCGACCGGCGGCTTGGCCAGAAAGAGGGCGCATGCCAACACCACGATGCCCTGGATGATCCCCCATACAATGAATGTGTGCTGGTATCCCGAGGTTTTGAGCATGGCTGCGATGGGTGAGATGGTGGTCGCAGTGCCCACGCCGAAAGCTCCCGCGGTCAGGCCAACGCACAAACCGCGGTGGTCGGGGAACCACTTCAGCGCGTTTCCGATGGCCCCGCCGTAAACGATGCCGGCGCCGACGCCACCGACTCCATACCAAAAATAAAGGCTGTTGATGGTCTCGGCCTGACCGGACCCGATCCAACCCAGACCGACCATCACCGATCCGATGCCCAGCATGAAGCGGGGACCGATGATATCCACGAGAAATCCTTCAAAGGGTACGAGCCAAGTTTCCAGCGCGACGAAAATGAAAAAAGTCACCTGTACAGCTTCGAGGGAAACATGCAGGTGGTTTTGAATGGGTTTTGTGAACAGGGTCCAGGCATACTGCAGGTTGGCGATGGCCATCATCGCAACGATGCCTGCGGTTAGCTGAATCCAGCGATTGGGAATCCGCGAGGGGTGGATGAGCGAGGCCGGGGATCCAGCCATAGGTGTTACCTCCATGACGGCGCGTTATACGTTAACAGCGCACTGCAAGAACGCCAGTCACCTCGCGACTTACTCTCGGGGAGTTCAGGGGGACGACTGACTTTCTGGGCCGGTTGCAGTATCACGGCCGGCGCAGTCAGCCTTCCTTTTCACTCGACGGGAATGAAATCACATGGGAAACCAGCCACTTTCCACGCATTTATCGATCTCAACCTGGAATCATCGATATCAATCATTGGCAAAAGTGCGGATTATGCTCGGTTATAAGAACGAAACTTTGTCGCGAATTTTGCGCGGCAATTTGGTATGTAACAGCCACCCCACGTGGCCGTGAGCGGAGATCATTGATTCAATTCCGGGACGCGTCCTATATACTGGTCCAGTCATCGAACCACTTGCGGCTGGAAACGTTAGCATGGTTCCTTTAGGCTGTCAAGAGTTTCGCGGTGGCAATTAATCCGCAAGAAGAGCTCTTCATACCAATGACAGACAAGCAGTCTGATGCGCCGACAGATCCAGGATTGAGGGCGCAGATCCAAATTTATCTTTCTCATCTGGACGTTCTCATTCGACGGGGCCGCGAGCTTAAGGAAAGTCTGGCGGCTGAATCCGCCAGTGCATCAGCGAGCGCGGCTACTCGTGCGTGGCAAGAAGACTGCGGGGTAACCATCAATCAGTTATCCGGCGGCAGTAAGTCCCACTGGCTGGCGCGTTCGTTTAGCGAAGCCTTTCTGATGCGTTCCGCGTCTGGAGCCGCCGCCGAAGGAGCGGCGCCCGCTGAGATTGTGCAGAGGTTAATACGCGTCCTCGAACAAGGTGTGGATTCACTCGCCGGAATGGGCGTTGGACAAGGTGCAGCCGGAGACTCGGCTGCATTCCCTGAGCCACCAGCGCCTCGACGCTTCGATTTCGTGCACAACGAGGAGCTTCGGCCTGTGGTTGAGCGGGCGTACGCCGATGCGCGGCGGGCACTCGAGCAGCGCGAATATGAAACTGCGATGCTGACCTCTTGTGGAATTCTGGAGGCCATTGTTACGGACGCCCTTGAGCACAAGGGCCTGAGTTCTCTGGTGGCCTCGGGAGCGCCCGCCCAGAAGATTTCCGACTGGTCGTTTGAAACACGTCTGGCGGTGGCGGAGCGGGCAGGATTGATTCGGAGCGGATGCGCCCGGCTGCCGGCAATCGCGCGAGGATATCGGGAGTCCAGCGGAAGCGGTGGAGTGAAGCTTGAGGTTACGGAGCGCGACGCGCGAATCACCGGGCAAGTACTGAACGTGATCATGAAAGATCTGGACCCGGGGCGCTGAGGTTCAGCGTTCCGCCAGGGAATGATCAGTCTTCGAGATCCTGCCGAAACACCGGTTGGGAAGGGTCAAGGCTGCCATCGATAACAGCCACCAGCAAATTTCCAAACGCATTCGTCGCTTCCGGCAAGGAGGCGTAGCCGCGTTCGCGCTGGAGCGCTCCGCCATCGGCATAGATCAGTGTGAAATAGCGGCCTGATGAATACTGCAGTTCGAGCATTTTGTTGGGCATGTCAGGATCGCCTTGCTGGCCGAGCACGTCCATCAGCGCAACGGTCCACTGCCTGCCTTTTGGATCAGTGACGACCTCACGCTCCAGAAACTGCCAATCATCCATGCTCCACAAGGGCATAACTATTCCGTTAATTGAGCGTCCAGCAACTGAGCGAGCGCTCTACCTACCTGCGCTGCGGTAAACGGTTTTGGAACCAGCAAGACTTTTTTCGCCTTTCGCGAACGCAGGCTGGCTTCCGCCTGTTCGGGTGTGTCGCTGATGATGACGATCGGAAGTTCAGCGTGATCGGGGTGATGACGCACGCTATCGAATAGCGCCTCGCTCATGTCGTAGCTCGAACAGTCGAGCACCACTGCCTGAGAGCGGTGTTCGACCACCAGTTCGTTCACCGCCGGCGTGTAGCCCTCTGCGATCACCTCGTGACCGAGATCGCGCAGAGAGAAGGTCAGAAGTTCGGCGATCTCCGGCGTGTCGTCGATCAGCAAGATGCGCGGCAAACTAATTCTTACCCGCGTCCGTCTTCTTCGGGCCGGTGCCGGGCAGGCGCGGCTTCTTGCCTTCGGCCGGCTCCAGATCCATCATCCAGATTCGGCCGCCGGCGGTGTAGTACGCGCGACGGTCATTTTCGATCATCGCTCCCCAAGCCTCCAGCGTGCGCATGGCGAAGGTAACTCCTTCGAAGTTGTTGCGCGCATGGCTCAACACTTCGTTGGTGTGCCAGTTGTCTGTGAGGATTGCGTCTCCCGGGTGAACCCGCAGCACGGTGAAGAAACGGTCGTAGGCCGCTTCCGGGCGGACATCGCGCGTAGCACCACGCTTCTTGCCTTCGGTGACGATATAGCTTTCCTGGCCTTCAGGTTCAACTTCGGGCTCGGCGTGAGTGAGGCGAGTATCGGGTTTGACGTGAATATCAGCTTTCGTGTTCATACAGTCTCCGCCACAGCCGCTGCTTCTGACGCGGCCGCCATGTTGACAAGGTTCTTAGCATCAGCTGCCTGGATCAGCGCTTCCGGTAGTTCAACGCCCATCATGCGCCACTGTTCATTGGCAAACTTCTGCAGAGTGGCGATGTGCTCGGCGTGGAGATGGCCGAAGCGGCCTTGCAACTTCAGATATTCAGAAACCGGGCGCATGCTTGCCGGACGGAAGCTGTAATCGAAGGCGCGTTTTTCCGGATTCCACTCCCACATGGGATAGAGTCCGCATTCGACGACCAGGCGGCCGAGATCGATGGAGCGCGGCGTCTCGTAGACGAATCCCTTCTGGCAGGGCGTGTAGACCATCAGATACGCGGCGCCTTTGTGGTTCAGGCCCTTGCGCACTTTATTCATCAAGGTCGATGGGATAGCCCACGCTCGCGGTGGCCACATAGCAATGCGGATGTCCGGCTGCCATCATGCGGGCGAGATCTTTGGGGAACAGCTTCTTTCCCTCGGGAACTTCGGGGCCGGGAGGCGAAAACGTCGTCATGCCGCCGTAAGGCGTGCGCGACGACGCCTGGATGCCGGTGTTGGCATACTGCTCGTTGTCATAGCAGATGATCAGGCAATCGTGATTGCGATAGAGCGCGCCGGAAATCGATGCCAGGCCGATGTCGGAGGCGCTGCCGTCGCCCGCTTCGCAGATGATATTGGGAAACGGGCCTTTCCACTTGCCCTTGCGGATCATGGCTTCGTAAGCAGCGGCGACGCCGGCGGTGAAGCTGCCAGCGCTGCCAATCTGGGTGTGCGCCCAAGGCACGTTATAAGGCGTGCACAGGTACGAGCTGTTCGCCACGTACATGCAGCCGGTTGGTCCAACCAGGATTGTGTTGTCGCCCGCCGCCTTGCTCGTCATTCTGTATTGAATGGAGGGTCCGCAGCCGGCACAGGTGCGGTGTCCGGGAACGAACGGCTCGGAGGAGGGCAGCTCAGGATTGTAAAAACGCGCACCCTGATTCGGGCTATCGAGAATCGGCAGGAGCTGCCGTTGCACTTCTATGGTCGCCATATCAATTCTCCAATCGCAGTGGGCTAAAGCCCCAATGCTTGTTGGCTTGAGCGGCGCGGCTGAAGCCGCGCCCTTCCCAGAACCGATTACTCTTCGAACCCAACCCAATGCGTGCGCTTTTCGATTTTTCCTCGACGCTGAGCTTCCAGCATTTTTTCGGTCATCCAATAAAATTCTTTTAGGACGATCGCCTCGCCGCCCATGCCTGCCATGAACGACAGGATAAGCGGTCGCTTGTCGCTTTCGTAGAGAGCGGCAGCCGCTTCGGCATAAAGCACGCCACCACTGCTCACGCTGCCGAGACCCATGTTCGTCTCGATTACGCCAACGACTTTGAACTTGCTGAGGACTTCTTTGACCCTGTCGGTTGGATAAGGGCGGATGGTGCGCAGGCGAGCCATGCCAACTTTCAATCCACGATCGCGCATGTGCTGGATCGCGAATCGCGCGGTGACCGCATGTGCGCCCTGCAGGAAAAAGACAACTTCGGCGTCATCGGTCATGAATTCTTCGACCCAGGGATCGTATTTCCGGCCGAAGATTTTCGCGAATTCGTCGTGCGCCTGCTTCGATCACCGCCATCGACTCTTCCATGGCGCGCGCCCGCTCGAGCTGCAGGGGAGGGCCTTGCTCGGGCATGATCTGCGGACCGTGCGATACCGGATGCCGCGGATCGAGCGGATAAGGATGCTTATAAGGAGGCAGAAATTCTTTTACCTGGCCAGTGTCGGGCAATTCAACATCGCCGGTGATGTGCGAGACGAAGAATCCATCCTGGCAAACCATCTGCGGCAGAAGGACGCGAGGATCTTCGCCGATGCGATAAGCAATCAGATGATTGTCGAAGGCTTCCTGCGCATCGCAGGACCAACCCATGATCCAGCCCATATCGCGGGTGGAGAGGGCATCGGTGTGCTCGGAACCGAAATCGCCGGGAGGATCGAGCGTGCGGTCGGCGATCATCATCTGCACCGGCATGCGGCTGCCGGAGATCGGCGAATATAGTTCGTAGGCGAATTGGACACCCACTCCCGAACTGCCGGTGAACACGCGAGCGCCGCTGGAGGCGGCACCGTGCGCAATGCTCAACTGGGAGTGCTCGCTATCGGCCACAATGTATTCGGCATCGAGTTCGCCGTTCGCGACCATTTGTGCGAGCGCCATCATCGTCGCGGTATAAGGACGAATCGGGTACGCGGCAATGACGTCGACATCGGCATACTTGGCAGCTTGCGCGGCCGCAACGCAGCCATTGATTCGGACTGTTCTCTTCTTTTTAACTTCCGCTGTTTGCATAGTCACTCCGCTCTAAATATTTTTCGCCGCCCGGTCGCCCAGGTTTCTCAATTCTTCCGCCTGTCGTCCATGCAATCCGGGCGAGATGGCGAATGCCGTATCCATGCGCACGACGCCGGTATCGAAGTCGAGTTCCGGAACGCCTTCCAGGCATCCGGTCGGACACTCCTCGATGCAGACGCGGCAACCTTTGCAGTAGTCGACGAGAATCTTGTACATGCCGTTGGAACGCTCGGGACGGGCGATGCACGGTTCCGGGCAAACCAGGTAGCAATTGTCACAAGCATTACAAGTTCCGCAACTGAAACAACGACCGGCCTCTTCGACTGCCTGCTCTTCCGAGAACGATTGAATCACTTCTTCCTGCGTCTTTTTCTGGCTGGTGGGAGCCAGCATGATCCTGCTGGAGGCGCGGGAAGTGAGGGAAATACGTCATGTTCATGCGATTGAGATCGAAGATGACGTCGACGGCGATGGTGCGCGGTTGCAACTGCTCGCCGCGCACTACCTTGTCGAGATTGAAGGCAACACGTTTGCCATCTCCAACGGCATTGACCACCATCAGCGGCTGACCGGAACCGAGTTGAGCGATGTCGCCCGCCGCGAAGAAGTTGGTGTCGCCGAGGCGGCCGAACCTGTCGATCTTGATGGTGCCACGCTCGTTCTTGAACTCGGGCGGCAACCAACCGATGGAGGCGCGCTGGCCAACGGCGATGATGACGTTGTCCACGTGGAAGTGCTCGCCGGCGACCTCTCGATCGACGGTGATGGGCGACGCATTGATGGCGCCGGAGAAGCGCGCGGGATGCAACTGCAATTTTTCGCATTTGCCATTGCCGAGCACGGCGGTTACGGCCCGCCCGTGCAGCAACTCCACGCCCTCTTCCAACATGTCGTGCAGATCTTCGGGCGAAGCCGGCATCTCTTGCGGATTGCCTTCGACCGTAATCATGGTCACTTCGACGGCGCCTTGGCGCAGTGCTTCGCGGGCGCAATCGATTGCCGTGTTTCCTCCGCCGATCACTGCAACGCGGGCTCCGAGCTTCACTTTCGAAGTGCCCATGCCGATGTCGCGCAGGAAAGGGAGGCCGTAAAGCACGCCGTCTTTGTCCTCGCCCTCGGCTCGTACGCTGTTGGGCTCGGTGAGGCCGATGGCCAGCACGCAGGCGTCATAGTCTTTTTTAAGATCGTCCCAGGTGACATCTTTTCCCACTTCGACGCCGGTCTTGATCGTGATCCCGAGCTCGACGAGCCGCTCAATTTCGCGATCCAGCACGTGCTGCGGAAGCACCCAGTCAGGAATTCCGCCGCGATTAAGTCCGCCGGCTTTCGGTGACTTTTCAAGGATGGTCACTTTGTAGCCGAGGCGCGCGAGTTGATAGGCAGCGCTGTGACCGGCGGGACCCGATCCTATGACGGCCACTTTCTTTCCGTTCGATTTCCCCGGCTTCACCACGTCGTGTTTCAGCGCCTGGCCAAGATCTCCGAGGAAACGTTCCACGGCGCGAATCGAGATGGCTTCGTCGTACTTACCGCGATTGCACGCCTGTTCGCATGGGTGGTAGCACACGCGTCCGGTGACGGAGGGGAAGGGCATGTCTTCTTTGATCAGCGCATAGGCGTCGAGATATTTGCCGCGCTTGACCAGGTCCAGGTAGCCCTGGATCTTTTCGTTGGTGCCGCAAGCATTGTTGCAAGGTGGCAACTTGTCGCGATAAACCGGTCGTATGGAGCGCCAGTTACCCGTGGGAAAGAGGTCCTGACCTTTTTCCTGCGTGGGTGCGGGGGTGATGCCCGCAAAAGGAATCTTGAGGCGATCGGGAATATGTGTGCCTTTAGTCGACATGATTCTTTAATCCTTCCTGATGTGCTGGCTTACGCAGCCACGGGGTTCAGCTTCATGACGTGCATCTGATCGAGCGCCATTTCGAACGCCTTCTTGTTGGCAATCATGGGCTCAATAGTTTCCATCTTCACAATGCCGGTGGTCTTGACTACCGCAGCAATCAAGGGAGCGGCGATATCGGGTGCGATCGACTTGTTACGCTCGGCGGCGCCTTCGGTGGAAAGCCGGTCGAGACCGAGTTCTCCCAGGCGGTAGTAAAGCCACTTGTGGTCAGCAATGTGAGCGGCATCCACGCAAACAAGTTGCGACAGCCGCTCCGGGCCGGGCACAAAACGAATCATGTAGTCCGGCGTGTAATGCGTGTTGATCACCAGCGTGCCGCCGGGAGGCATGCCGCGCATGTAATCCCATCCCTTGACCATCGTTCCCTCGACCAGCACAACGATGTTGGGGTTCTCGTTTTCGTAGGTGAGTTCGTTCTCGAGCACGTCGTCGCTCACGCGGCAATATTTTCGCGTGGGGCAATTGGTGCGATCGGGATTATCGACATAGTTTTCCATGGCCTGCGCGTACTTGCCTTCAATGCGAGCGGAGGCGGAGATGGAATTCACGATGTCGCGGCCCTCTTTGTCCATGATGATGCCGCGCGTCCAAACCGTAAGTTCTGTGTAGCTCATAGTTGATCCTCGGGAAAACTCAAGCAGATGCCTTAGGGGAAAAATCCTGATCGCTGTTGCGCGCTTCTTTTGTCAATCTTGCTTTCCAAACTCTCGGGACTGCAGCCGTTCGAATCGATTACCGCCAGGAAGTCACTGCGCAAAACCGTGAAAGGTGCGGGGCGAGTGCCGTCCTGAAACTCTGCAATGGCGAGCAGCGTTGCTTTCTTGCACAAACTTTCGATATCGGCGCCAGTGAAGCCTTCCATCCGGGCAGCGAACTCGCCGAAATCGAAATCGGACGCGAGCGGAACCCGCCGGCAGCAAAGGCGCAGGATAGCGGCTCGTTCTTCCGCATCGGGCCTGGCGAATTGAAGCATATAATCAAAGCGCCCACTGCGCAGCAGCGCCGGTATCAATTCTTTCGGGACGATTGCTGGCTGCCAGCAGGATGACGCCTTTGACGTCGCGCAAATTGTCGATCTCGCGCAGCAACTGGCTCAGAATTCTCTGGATATACATCGGAGCCGAGCTGATCGCCAACGAACTTGGGCGCGAGCGCGTCAATCGTATCGAAGAACAGGATACAGGGCGCAGCCCGGCGAGCTTTCTTGAAAACTTCGCGCAGCGCCCGCTCCGATTCGCCCAACCATTTCGAATAAAGTTGCGGTCCGTCGATGGCGATGAGCGGAATCTGCTTCTCGCCCGAAAGGGCTCGCGCCAAAGCAGTCTTCCCGGTGCCCGAAGGTCCGACCAGCAAGATGCCGCGCGGAGGCGCCAATCCAACCTGCTCGTAGATTTCGTTGCGCATGTGCGAATGCTCGACCACGGCATCGAGCAAGCGCTTGACCTCGTGAAGACCGCCGAGAGAGGCAAAAGTTGAGGAACTCTTCTCGATAAAGAATTCGCGAGTGGCGCTGGGCTCGACTTCTTTTAACCCAGCGAGGAAATCTTCGCGAGTAACCTGCAGGGAGGCGAGTTCGGCGGATGCAGTGCCGTCGGTTTCGAGTGGAGAGTCGGAGAGAAAGCGGCGGAGAGCGATCATGCCGACTTCCTGGCCGAGGGCTTCCAGGTCAGCACCAACAAAGCCGTGCGAATGCTCGGCGATCTCGCGCAGGTCTACGTCGGCCGCGAGCGGCATAGCGCGGGTGTGGATCCGAAGAATTTGCAAGCGTGCCTGTGTGTTGGGAACGCCGATTTCGATTTCGCGGTCGAAGCGGCCGGGACGGCGCAACGCCGGGTCCAGGACTTCCGGAATATTGGTGGCCCCGATCACGATGACCTGGCCGCGAGCGACAAAGCCATCCATCAGGCTGAGAAGCTGCGCCACGACGCGCTTTTCGACCTCGCCAGCGACTTCGGTGCGCTTGGGAGCGACCGCGTCGATCTCATCGATAAAAAGAATCGCGGGCGCATGGCGCGCGGCTTCCTCGAACACTTCGCGGAGTTTGGCCTCGCTCTCGCCATAAAACTTCCGCATGATTTCTGGGCCGTTGAGGTGGATGAAGTGCACGCGGCTTTCGGCTGCGACCGCGCGTGCCAGCAATGTCTTGCCTGTTCCTGGAGGACCGTACAGCAGAACGCCTTTGGGAGCGAGGATTCCCAATTGCTCGAAGATGCGCGAGTGTTTCAGGGGCAACTCGATGATTTCGCGCACCCGCGCGACTTCTCGCTCGAGGCCTCCGATATCTTCGTACGAAACGGCGGGAGCGCGAGCGATCGTCTGATCACCATCGACGATTCGTATGTCGGTGCGTTTACCGATGACAACAGGACCTGAAGGAATCGTGCGGATGACCTGGAAATTCACAGCCTTGGCGAACGTGGGAACACGCACGACACAGCCGGCAATCACAGGAACATCGACGAGATCCTCGAGCATTCGGTCGGGCGCGATGGTGGCAGGAGCCGCTCCGACCCACAACGGCGAGAGCCGGACAGCCACGGCCTGGGCATGCTCGACCGGCGAGACGGTGACCTGCTCCTGCAATCCCGCGCTGCAATTGCTGCGGCAGGTGCCATCGATCTGGATCATGCCTTCGTAGCTGTCGCTGGAAATCTCGGCGCGCGCGACAGCAACGGCGACTCCGCTGATCTTGAGAACGTCACCGGACTTCGCGTTCATGCGCGCAAGATCGGCTGGCGCCAGGCGGGCAATGCCGTGGCCGATATCCTCGATACGCGCTTCGGCCACGCGCAGTTTCACGGTGGCCACGGGGCTCGCAGAAGGCGGATCGGTGACTGACCCGGCGTGAGACTGGGCGTCGCGAGAGGATTCTTCGACGTGCGGCTCGGCTGGCCGCTTCGCCGAATACTCCGGAACGCGAGACGACGCGAAAGTCCCGGCGCTATGTTTTGCCAGTTCCGACAATCTATGATCCCCAGACAGCAGTTCAGTTAACGCCATGAGCTTCGCGAATCCCACATGATTGGCGAATGTCAATGACTAGAAACGCGGAGGAAATCCTCCGTTACTCAATCTCTTCGAGCACGATTTCTTCGACGTCTTCAATGTGCCGCCGCATTGCGGCGTTGGCGGACTCCGCGTCTTTATGCTTGATCGCATTTAGAATCCGCCGGTGACCGGTCAGAGATTTCGCGGGCCGCCCTTCCACCTGCAGAGAACGTTCTCTGGTTTCGCGGAGCAGGTCCATCAAAATATCGAGCACCTTGAGCACGACGTTGTTGCCGGAGGCCATGGCGACGCTGTAATGAAATTCGGCATCTTCGGTGATGGTGTTTTCTCCGCGCGCCAGCTTCGCTTCCTGCCGGTGCAAGATCTCTTCCATCTCTGCAATTTCTTCCGGAGAAGCGTGGGTGGCGGCACGCGCCGCCAGTGGAGGTTCCAGCATCTTGCGAAAATCAAGGAGCTCGCCGACCACGACCTGCTTGTGCTTCAGAGCGTTGGCAAAGGGATTGACCAACGAGTCCGCCGAGACTTCGCGGACGATTGTGCCCGCGCCCTGGCGAGGCTCGACCAGCCCCATCAATTCCAATCCGCGGATCGCATCCCGAATGGAGCTGCGACTTACTTGCAATAGCTCCGCCAGCTCGCGCTCCGATGGGAGCTTGTCACCCGGTTTCAGCTTTTTGAGGATGAGGCGTTCGATTTGGCGCGCGACTTCTTCGTAGACTTTGTTCTTGCGAACCACTTCGAAGTCGGATTTGACGGGGATAGCCAACGTGGGCTCCAAGTGGTCTGATAAGTGGACCAGCAGACCAAAGGAGTATACCCCTGCTGTCAAGTCCCTAGCAAATTTTTTTGTGGGCAGAAGGAAAAATGTTGATCGGAGACTTTATCGGTACTTCGATCATTTCGTACGCCAGTATCACTGCTGGTACTTCTGAATCACCGTGGCTGCCGGGAAGCGGATTCGGCCAGCAGCTTCGTGCAATTGTATACCGTCCGGGTGCAGGTCATGGGAAGGCCCACGCGCTCTCCCAGTTCCACGACCGCACCCACCAAAGCTTCCAGTTCCATGGGCCGGCCGGCTTCAAGATCCTGGAGCATGGAAGTTTTGTGCTCTCCAACTTTTTCCGCACCGGCGATGCGCTGATCGATGGAAACCGGCAACTCCATTCCCAGCTTTCCGGAGACCGCCTCCACTTCCTGCATGATGCTCGCGAATCACGGAGCAAACGCCGGGTCGCGCACCATTTGTACCAGCGTGGCGCGGGTCAGTGCGCTGACGGGATTGAAGGAAGCGTTGCCCAGAACCTTTACCCAAATCTCGTGGCGGATGCGCGTGGTAACGGGGCAGCGCAAACCGGAGGCAATCATCGCTTCGGCAATTCGGCGGAGGCGATCGGAGCGAGAGCCGTCAGGTTCGCCGAGAGAAATGCGATTGCCTTCGATGTGTTGAACAACGCCCGGCGCCGTGATCTCGGTCGAAAAATAAACGATCGATCCAACTACTTGTTTCGCTGCGATGGCCGCGGAAATTACGCCGCCAGGATCGACCCTTTCCAGACGAAGTCCGTCCCAGTCGCCGCCGAAGCCCTGGAAATACCACCAGGGAATTCCGTTCTGTGTACTGACGACGGTGGTATCAGGCCCGAGAACCGGCTTCAAGTGCGGAGCAAGCTGCGGTAGCCCGTGGGCCTTCACGCCGAGAAAGACAACATCGACCGGACCGACTTCTTCGAGCGACGCAGCGATGGTGGGACGCGCGGTGAAATCTCCCTCGCTGCTTTTTACCTGCACGCCATGTTCCTGCATGGCGCGGAGATGCGGCCCGCGCGCGAACAGCGTGACATCGAATCCGGCTTGCGCCATGCGCGCACCGATGTAAGCGCCGATGGCTCCGGCTCCCGCGATCAGAAATTTCATTGCTGGTTATCCGCGAGCACGCGGGCGACGGCTCGCCGCCGAATCTTACCGGTTGCGGTGGTGGGAATGCTTTCAACCAGATAGATTTTGGTTGGGCATTTATATTCGGCGAGATGCTCGCGGCAGTGCTTGATGAGTGCCGATTCGGTGGCACCATGCGGTTCGTGCAACACCACCGCTGCCGCGACTTCTTCGCCGAGAGTGGGATGCACGCAACCAAAGGTGACCGCAGCGGCCACCGCCGGATGCCGCAACAAAACTTCATCGACTTCATGCGGGGCGATATTTTCGCCGCCGCGGATGATGATGTCTTTGATTCTTCCCGTTAAGTGCAGATAGCAGTCGGAGTCGAGGAAGCCCTGGTCGCCGGTGCGGAACCATCCGTTCACGAAGGCTCGAGCGTTGGCCTCGGCATTATTTTCGTATCCGCGAAACACATTCGCGCCCTGAATCGCAATTTCGCCGCGCTGGTTGGTACCGAGATGATTGCCTTCGGCGTCCATGATGCTGATGCGGAGACCGGTACCGACGCCGACCGATCCTGCCTTGCGATGCCGCGGAGGTAGCGGATTCGAAGTCATCTGGTGAGCGGCCTCGGTCATTCCATAGGCTTCCACGAAGGGCACGCCGAAGAGTCCCTCGATTTTGTGAATCAGCTCCGACGACAGCGGCGCGCTGCAGGAGCGAATGAAGCGGAGCGAAGCGGCTTCCGGAGGTTTTTGATGGGCGCGCGCCAGCAGCAACTGGTGCATGGTGGGCACTCCCGAATACCAGGTCACGTGATTTTCGCGGACTGTCCGCCAGAAAGAGAGCGCGTTGAATTTGGTCGGAACGACCACGGTGCCACCGGAGAGGAGAGTGGCCATGGTCGAGCCAATCAGACCATGAATGTGAAACAAAGGCATGATGCACAGCGAAATATCTTCTTCGGTAAGTGCGTACGTGTTCGCGATGTTGGCCGAGGAGACCGCCAGGTTGAAGTGCCGCAAAGGCACACGCTTCGGACGCCCTGTGCTTCCGCTGGTGTGGAGGACGAGGGCAATGTCGTCGGCTGTGGGTTCGGTTGCCTTGCCTCCGCTGGGCGCACCGACCATGCGCACTTCGCCTTGTTCGGTCATCTCCACCGAGAACACGGGGATGTTGCGGTCTTTGGCGGCAGTGCGGACGAATTCGGCGCCGACCGGAGGACAGAGCAAGACGCGCGCGTCAGTGTCACCCAGAAAGAAGTGGAACTCTTCATAGGGATACGCGGGATTCAACGGAGCTGCGGTGCCGGCGATCGAAGCGGCAAGAAAACTAACGATCGCCGGCAATCCGTTGGGTAAAGCGATGGCCACGGCATCCCCGCGGCGAACGCCGGCGGAAGCCAAAGCATTCGCCATGGTCAGAACCTGTTGCCGCAGGGAATCGTAAGTCAGGCTGATGCCGAGTTCGGGCACCACAATCGCCGTATTGCTATCGGCGAAATGTAAAACGTCAAGAAGCGTCTCTACCGACTTGAGTGTCATTCGTTCTCGCGTTCTCGCCTCTTGCGCGGTACCTTGGATGATGGGTTCGACTTTTTCTGTTGTCTGCGCCCGGATGGAAGCGCATGGACCTAGTTCTGATAGCCTTCCGCTTTCAGAGCCTTCTTAAACTCGTCGAGGAAAAACTCCAGATTCTCCTCGGTAGCTAACGGTCCCATCACGCCGATGCGGAAAACTTTTCCGGCAAGCGGGCCGAAGCCTCCGGCGATTTCGATTCCCGGGCCATCCAGCAAGCGTCTGCGGATTTTGGCTTCGTCCACTCCTTGCGGCACGCATACGGTATTCAGCGTTGCGATGCGGTGCTGCTCAGGAACGTGCATCCGCAAACCCATGGCTTCGATACTTTTGACAAAGACTTTATTGCAACGGCGATGGCGTTCCCACCGGTTCTCGATTCCCTCCTCCGTGATTACCATGAGGGCTTCGCGAAGCGCATAAAACATTGAGATGGGCGCGGTGTGGTGATACCGGTGCGAGACGGTCGAGTAGTCATGAATCAGTTTCAAATCCAGATACCAACTGCGCGATGGCGTGGTGCGGGCGCGCAAGAATTCCATGGCGCGTGGAGACATTGCCATCGGCGACAAACCCGGCGGACAGCTCAAGCCCTTTTGCGAGCAGCTGTATGCGACATCGATTCCAGTTTCGTCGAAAGCCACTGGCACACCGCCGAGGGAAGTGACGCAATCGCCGATGACAAGCGCGCCCACCTCGTGAGCCGCCGCGCAGATTGCGCGACCCGATTGCAATGCGCCGGTGGACGTTTCGGCTTGAACGAAGCCCACGACTTTAGGCTTCTCACGACGGATGAAGTCCGCTGCCTCGTCATCCGCGAAAGTCTCGCCCCAACCCTTCTCAAAGCGAACCACTTCGGCGCCCTGGCGCTTCGCCATGTCGGTGAGGCGATCGGAGAAATATCCATTGGCGAAGATGGCGAATTTCGCACCCGGTTCCACGAAGTTAGCGACGGAAGCTTCCATGCCGGCGCTGCCAGTGCCGGAAATTACCAGCGTCGCTCCTTCACTCGTTCCGAAAATCGGCTTGAGCAATTTCTGGACATCTTCCATGACCTGGATGAAGTAGGGGTCGAGATGTCCCACGATTGGTTTCGAGAGTGCTTCATAGACACGCGGATGGACCATTGTCGGTCCAGGTCCGAACAGGTAGCGATGCGGTGGTTGCAGGGCCGGCAGATGCGCCACGGTGGGCTGTTCGATAGCGCTCATTCAATCCTCGTTTCCGGTTCGATCGGTACTTAAAAATTCGACAAGGACGGACAATCTACAGGATTCCATCCCGAATCGCAATGGCCAGCCTAGATCGGGGAATGATGTTCCTGCACGATCATTTCCTCGGCAATGCGGCGGGCTTCGGGAAGAGTCTCTGACGCCTTGCGATCAATTTCGGCTGGCAGGTCTTTCTGAATCTTTGCCAGCTCCTCGTCAAAAATACGGGTTACCAGTTCCGAGGAGTGCTCGATGGGCTCGCCGTTATCGCCGGCGACCTTTACTTTGTGTTTGACGCGCTGCGCGATCATCAGGCGATAGATGCGATCGGTCGCTAAGTCCTCCATGTAGCCATCGAGCAAGCTTGCACCTTTGCCGTTGAGAACTCCATTGCGATAACGAATTACGGTGCGAACCGCCGCACGCGTTCCGGCGAGAGTGGTAGCGCCAACGCCCTTGGGAATGGGCCGCAGGTTGGGATGCGCATTCGGCAGGTCAGGCCGCTTGGAAATCTGATTGGGATAAGGGAATTGCGCGACCGCGATTTCGATTCTGATCGGGATGGCCGGTCCATGCGCCATCCATCAGGCAATTGGCCTCGTTCTTCTTGTCCTGCTCGAGAACCTTGAGAGCGCGCTCGTTCAACTCGGCATCGGTGCGGCTGGGATAAAGCGCGGTCATTCCGCCGATGGCGTGAGCTCCGTGCTTGTGGCAAATTTCCGGCATCAGACGTGCGGAAGTTCTGAAAGAAAGCCACGTCGTGCGGGATCGTATTCCGGTCCGGCAGAATCCAGTTGGGATCTTCGATCATGAAATCGATGAGCGATGCCATGTAGTCCCAACGGCCAAGGTTCAAGCCGAGGCAATGGTCCCGGAGATTGAAAAGAAATTCCTCCATCTGATAGGCGAGAGGATGTGCCTCCACCAGCGCCATGCATTTGATGTAGTCGTGAGGCAAGCCTTTAAGTTTGGCGAAAGCCTGAAAAAGATCACGCCACCAGAGAGCTTCTTCCGCAGATTCGCTCTTTGGGATATAGACGCAAAAATTGTGCGGCAACGATGCGGGATCGATCTGATACCAGATGAGGGCAAGATCGAACAGGGACGCTGACATAATCTCGTTCTTGAATATGCCGCCCTGACTGACATGCAAGCCGCGAGGCCTGACCCAGGTTACGGTTTTCGACCGCTGTACGGTCACTTGCTTGTGACGCTTTTTGTCCGAGTAACTGAGTTCGTACTGATAGGCGGCGATCGTGTTCTGAATCGCCAGCATGATGTGATCCCAAGTGTTCGCGGTGGAATCTTCGATGTCGATCATCACGGCGGGCGAACCCGAATTCAGCAGCTTCACCGTCAATTCGCCGTCGTCGGCGGGCCCGGTCATCTGATTGCGCTGGTCGGCACACCAGTCCGGAACTTCGATTCGCCAATCTTTTGTGGTGGCTTCGGAGGGCGGCAAATAATCAGGCGGGTGTCCACTGTGCGATGCCTTTAACACCTCGGCGCGGCGGGCGATCACCTGTTGTTGCCAGGGAGTGAATCGTTGGTGAAGTGGCCGCAGGAATTCAAGAAATCCCGCGGGTAGATCCTTCTCAGGGTTTAGATCCGCGGGTGCGTAGTTCATGCGCTGCTGCTGATTTACGGATTGAGTGTTCACTGGCATCGCCTGTAAGCATCCAGCAGAAAGTGGCACATAGATTATATGCGCTGTCCAGATGCGGAGGCTCCGATGCTCACGTGTGCTTTGAGGGTTGCTTGACAAAGGTAATGTCACATCCGTGTGTGAGCTTAGCGCACAGTAGCGAAGAAGTACGCGCTCATGGCCAGCCCGATGGCGATTACGACGACCCTTACTTTTCGTGGGTCTGCCTTTTGCGCGTAATGCGCGCCGAACCATCCCCCGACGAGAGAACCCGCGACCATGACTCCGCACTGCGGCCAAAGCACGGCGCCCGCGACGACGAACGTGATAACAGCGGCGGCGTTGATCGCCACCGCTAAAAGCGTTCGTATCGCTCCCATCGCATGGATATCGCGCATTCCGAGCATCGCGAGCATGGCTAAGGTTATGAAACCGATTCCGGCGCCGAAATATCCCCCGTAGATGGCTACCAGCAGCTCTACGACGGAGGTGAGCACGAGGGCCTTCCCGGAGGTATGACGCAAATCATCGACCACGCCCTTCTTGCCGGCAAAGACGCGCAAGGAATTGCCAAAGGCGAAGAGCAGCGTGCCCAACAGGAGCAGCCACGGAACGATGCGAAGGAAAGTATGCTGCGGGGTCTTGAGCAAGAGCAGAGCGCCGACCCAACCGCCGGCAATGCTTGTCACCAGCAAGGGGATCAGCACGCGCGCCGGAACTTTCAGCCGTTTCAAGTACGCGAGGGCGCTGGCCGCAAGACCGGGCCAGAGTGCGACCGTGTTGGTCGCATTGGCCAGGACGGCAGGAATGCGGATGAATAAGAGAGCGGGGAAAGAAATGAAGCTTCCTCCCCCGGCTAAAGCATTCAAAGCTCCGGCGATGGCCGCTGCGAGGAGCAAAAAGATCGCCTGACCCAGATGCAGACTCATATGAGGAGCGCAGGGGCCGTGACGCCGAATTTGCCCCGAGAGAGAACCAAACTTGAAAATAATTTATCAGGGATCGATCCAGATGAGGAATCGGGGCCTAAGAATCCGAGGGAGAGTTGTATGTAGACAGAAGGAATCGACTTCGCCGTGACCAAGTTAATGTGATTTAAGTCACACAAATAAACTATAGTTAACCTAATTTTGTCGACGAGTATGGGCTCATCCAAAAAAGGCTTGACAGTAATCGCAACGTTGTAGTATTCCTTCGCCGCGGTGGCAATGGTCCGCTTTTCAGACCGGCTAAGAAATCCAATTTCGCACTCTTGCGATATTTATAGCCTTTCAGCCGACCAAATGAAGCGGGACTTCGCCTGTGTGCCTGGCCGCCTAGAGGGTATGCCCTGTAGCACATCACCTCGGAGAGGAAACACATGCGCACGCTAACAGCGTTTTTTGTGCTTCTCGTCGGTTTCTTACTTCCCTTTTCCCTCCTCCAAGCGCAATCCCCGGAATCCTCCAGTCAAACCAGCGGAGCAGCCACGAAGGAAGAGGTCAACCAGTTGCGCAACGAAGTTGCCGCGCAGCGCCAGACCATCGAGGAATTGAAGGCTCTGGTCCAGAAGTTAGCGGACAGCAAGAGTGCGGCTGCGAACACGGCGCCGGTTCAAGTTCAACCGGTTGCCAATCCTTCGGCCGAAGCGGCAGTGCGGCCAGTTGCTGATCAGAGTTCTGCGCGACTGAGGAATGCGGTTCTCATTGAGGCCGCTGAACCGCCGCCCATCTCGGGGCAAAACGCAGCGACCGCACCCAAGAAAGACGCTCCTCCTCTAAGCGCAGGGTGGAATGGAGAACACTTTTTCATCCGGAGCGCCGATGGGCAATTCAGCATCAGCCCTTATGGATATGTAGATACCGACTACCGAGCGTACAAGGGCGATGGAGCTCCGGCCGACACGTTTATTTTGCGGCGCGCGCGCTTCGGGTTCCAGGGTAATTACGGTTCCCACTTCGATTTTGCGCTGCTCACAGATGCGGCTGCGACTACCGGATCGGTAGTTCGTGATGTTTATCTGAATGTGCGAATACGGCCGGAGTTCCAATTCCAGGCGGGGCAGTTCAAGACGCCATTCGCGCAGGAGAGCGGCACGGGTGCCACGAACCTGGACTTCGTAGAACGCGGGTTCCAATCCATGCTGTACCCGTCAGCTGCTTCCGCGTACCGCAGTCCCGGCATGGCGATCCATGGAGATATTGATGGGGGCGTCGTGCAGTACTGGGCAGGTGCGTTTAACGGCAAGGGCTATGCGATTGCCAACACCACAAACCAGCTGGAATTCATTGGACGGCTTCGACTATATCCGGGCCGAAAATCCAAGAGTGACTGGTTCAAGCAACTTGCCATTGGCGGAGCGATTGACCGCGCGCGCTCCCGAGGCCTTTCCGGCGATCAAAGCTTCAGCGGTACTCTGCCAGATGCGGCTTATACTTTCTTCCCGCAGTTTGCCATCAACGGACCGATCCAGCGCTACAACGGGGAGTTTACATACCTGAAGTCGGGGTTCGCGCTGCGCGGCGAATTCGATCAACTGAATATGTCCCGGGACGGTGTCGGCTCCGAGCAGGCTGGCGGGCTTGGCTTTATCAGCCTTCCTTCGATCATCGCCAAGGCGTGGGATCTCAGCGCAACCTATATGCTCACCGGGGAAAAGCAGCCGGAAAACGGCACTCCACGCGTGAAGCGCCCGCTGTTTGGGCCCGACACCCCAGGCGGCAAAGGGCGCGGGTGGGGAGCGTTTGGAGTGGGTGTCCGATACATGGGCATCCAGGCCAAAGAGCCGGGTGCGGACTACCTGAGCTATTACACGCCGGGTTACGTGCCCACGTTTAATTATCACACCGACGAAATCACTCTCGGGCTCAATTGGTTCCCCAATTATTGGGCCAAGTATTCCATCAATCTGGGTATTGATCAGTTGAAAGACCCGAGCACAATTGGCGCGGTGCCACAGAATTATTACGTCGTTTTGCAGCAGTTGCAGTTCCGGTTCTAGGACATCAGGTAGCGGTTGGGGGTCGGGCGGCTAACGATTTCGGTAATTGCCAGGGCCGGTGGCAACCGGTCCTCAAGGGAAATAGCAGGAGGGAATTTGATGAGACCAAGAATTCTACTTAGCATTCTTATCACGGCATTATTTGTGATCCTGAGCGGCTGCGCAACGTCACCGGATTGTCCAACATGCGGAACGACCAAGAACGGTGCTTACGCCGTTCTCAACGTTATTCCGGTGCCCGAGCACAACAATACCGGGGAACCTGGCGGCCCCTTTAATTCTTTCGACATTAGCTTTGTCGCGCCGCCTCCCTCGGGCGGAGCATCGGGAACGAGCAATCTGGACTACGTCTCCGACCGCATCGGTATCGCTATTCAAGTGATCGATACTAAGCAGGACCTGGCCGTGTACTCCATCGCCGGCCAAAACGGAATCGCCGGGGCGGGGAACAATGCCAGCCCTTGTGTTCCGCCGCCCAACGCCGCCGCCAATGATCCTTTAGCGGTAGTATCGCCTCCGATCGTCTCAGTATTGGGAAACTGGACAAGGTTTGGTTGCAGGACTGGAGCATTCCATATTCCGGGATTCGGTGCCAGCGGAAACTTCGGTGGTTTCACAGGAGCACAATGTTGTGCGGCCCGCGCTAATGGCATCAACCCTTTATCCGGGCCGGACGGAATAGCTGTAACCCCCGATGGCAATACGATGTACGTCGCCAATGGAAGCAGTTCGGTGGTGGCCTTCGACCTAAGCGCAATGAATCTTTCGACCGGCGCTCAGCCGACTGTCCTAGCTGTGATTCCAACCGGGCTGTCCCCGGACTACGACGGTCAACTTGGAAATTCCGCCCCTTGGCCCGGGGCGCCAGCCGGCACTTTGGGAAATACAACGGGGATTGGCGGCTGCGCTGAGTCCGCCAACGGTCGCGCCTTTTCTGACCCAAGCTGCGGCGATCTGCGGGCAGACGAAATGTCGTACGACTCGAAGGACCAAATTCTGGCCGTGATCAACGGCGACCCTGGATTGCCCTATATAACTTTCATCGATGTTTCGGGCATCAATGCCCGCACATCCAATTGCCAGCCAGTGGTTCCGGGAACGCCGTACGGTCCTCCTTTAGGAAATGCTCTTGGCCCCATCAATGCACCTTCATGTATCCTGGGCCAGATTTACTACGACGCCGCGGGCCCTGTCGACAACACCGTTGTGGTTGACCAGAACAACGGATTCGCATGTCCGGATCCATCCAATCCTCAGGTGAATTCCGGCGCGTCGGGTGCGCCACCGTATATTGCCGGCACCGTGTCCATCCCCTGCCACCATGGTCCGATACTCGACATTGCCACTGGAAATTACGACCCGAATTGCAACCCAGTGAATACGCCCACACAGTGCATCGGTGCTATTTCCCCAGCTGGCTTAGGTGGCAATGCATGGGATCCCAACTCGGGCTTTTTCTTGCTCACTAACGCGAACTCCGTTGCGCCAGGGCTGAACATCGGAAGCATCGACGTAATCAATCCTAAGAGTCCTGTCGGTCCAATTGTGGTCAATAGTTTTCCGATGCTGAACTGTATGCCAACTAGCGTCACGCAGGGTCCCGGGGACAACTTCCTCGTTGGTTGCGCCGACCATGACGGCGAGGCCTTTCCGGCGAACGAATACATCATCAACGGAACTTCTGGAGCAATCCTCGCTACGATAACTAACGTCGGCGGCGTAGACGAGACTTGGTATAACCCGGGCGACAACAAATACTATCTCGCCGCTCGCGACATGCTACCAGGTCCCGTTATGGGCGTTATCGATGCCAAGACCAACCAGTGGCTGGCCAACCTTCCGGTCAATACCAATGCGCACAGCATCGCGGTCGATCCCTCGACGAACCATGTATTTATGCCGCAACAAGCTGGCGGCATCTGCGGTACACAAAGCGGGGCGGGGTGCATTGCCGTCATAGGCGAGCAATAGTGAGAGACGCTCTTTCACGGTGATATAGTTGGCTGAGACACGAAACGGAAGCCGGTTTCTCGTCGCTCCTTGGGAAGTAATTATGAAGATTTATAAGGGCTCTTTTTGCGGCAATCTGGTCGCGCTCTCGTTTCTGCTGTTGTCTTCCTCATTCGCCAATGCGAGCGAACAACCGGCGTCAAAAGCGACCGACGTTCCCGCAACCGTGATCGCCCACTTGCCGTTGCCCCAGGCGACCGGAAATCAAATGTTGTTGCAGAAAGAAAAGGGCAAGCAATACCTGTACGTGCAGCAAGCCAGCAAGCAAGGCTTCATGATCGTGGATGTGAGCAAGCCGGATGAGCCGAGCCTTCTGAAACGAACGGCGGAAGCAAGCCAGGCAACTGCTGGAAATCTGCAAGTGGTCAGCCCTGATGTCGCGATCGCAGAGGCTCCGGAAAAGACGCCGACCACTCTAACCAGCAATAGCCATCCCACCGAAACGGTTCGCGTGCTTGACCTGAGCGATCCGAGCAATCCAAAGACTCTGGAGACATTCACGAAGGTCACCAGTCTTCTTCCGGATGGCGGCCACGGGCTGATCTATCTCACCAACAACGATGGCCTGTGGATCTTGCGTTACGATCATCCGTCGCGGTTGGAACCGGCCAAGAAAAAAGCGCCTTGCACCTCGGAGGCCGAGATCCAAGCCATGCCGCCGGATTGCGAATAACGATGTCAGCGCCACGCTCGAACTAATACTTCATCGCGAGACATCGCGAGCGGAACAATCCTTATCGATGGATCTGATGGAGGTTACAGTAAGCGTCACTGGAGCCGCGTTCCCCTGCCTGTCTGTCGAATCGGAGCTCGTGCTCATACTGGGCGACTCGCTTCCCGTTACTTCGACGCGTTGCCCCAAATAGCGGCTCAGCTTAATTTTGTTGCTGCCCTGAAGTTCGTAGGTAATGGCAGGATTTTGTTTCATCAATGTGTAATCCCCGCCGGACCGGCTGACACAACCTTGAATGGTGACTTGTCCTTTCGAATCCTTGGTATCTTGCTTGTTGCCGCTGTCCTGCGCGAAGACGAGGCTGCTGCAAAGCAGCAACGCGCACATTAAGGTTTTCATGACTTTTATCCTCTCGCGAGTGGGATGGCGGAAACAGATCAGGGGTTGGTTCCAGGTTGAGTGGAGAAACTGTCACTTGACGTGGGTTTCCTGGTAATGAACTTCCTTCCATTGCCCGGCGCGTTTCAACCATAGTTCGCTGATGTAAACCCTTGAATAACGCACCTGGGCCTTGGGCGGGAACTGGATGGTGCTTTCGTAGATGACGAGCGCTGCATCAGGCCCAGCCGGAATCACCTTGAAGCCCCATAGCGTGAAGTTGAACACGTTGGTCTCAGAGAGTTCGGCCAGCGCCTGCAGTTTCGTGCGCTCTCCTTTTCCGTCGACTTCCACGCCCTGATAGTCGTCCGCTAACAAATCCCCATAGGTTTTCTGGTCCTTGTGCTTCAGTGCTTCCCACTCGGCCTGGACCTTCGATTGAAACATGGTTTTGAAGGCGGCGTCGGCAGTGGTTTCCGGCTGCTGACTCGTGGTGGGTGCGGATGGAATTTGCGCTCCAGCTGTAAGTGCGGCGAGGCAAAGTGCGAAGCAAGCTCTCATAGTTCTCTTATACTTCTAGCGAGGTACCGCTACCGACGTCGGATAGCGCCTTCCAATGTGATCTACCGTAACTCCGTGACTTTTTTTCGAAGAGCCGCAAGCAATGGCGCAGGCAGTTCAGAGTATCCCTCCTGAACGGCGAACGGTTGGCCATCGGTATATATCCAGTTCAGGAAGTCCAACAGCGCCGACGCGCGAGCTGACTCGAATGAAGCGCTACGAAGGTAAATCCAGCTAAAGCTGGAGATGGGGTAGGAATCGGCTCCAGGTGCATCTGCCAGCGACGCAGAGAAGTTATTCCAGCGCGGGGATTCCGCGGCTTTGCAGGCGGCGTCAATCGTCTCATTCGAGGCTTTGACAAACTTACCGACGGAGTTCAGCACAGCCGCTTGATGGATGCCCCCCTTGGCCGCGTATTGGTACTCGACAAAACCAATTGCTCCGGCAGTTGCTTTTACTTTGTCGGCCATATCCGAGCTGCGTTCGGCAGGCTGGCCGACCGGCCACTTCGGGGAAGGCGTCACTCCGATTTGAGCGCGGAATTTGGAGCTGACGCGTGACAAAAAGTCAGTGAAGACATAGTTCGAGCCCTTTCCCGCGGGACGGTTCACGACCTGGATGGGAAGCGCTGGCAGCGTAGCATCAGGATTGAGCTTTGCTATCTGCGGCGCGTTCCACATTTTCACATCGCCCAGGAATATTGCTGCCAGTACTTCGCCGGAGAGCTTTAACTCCTGGACATCAGGAAGATTGTAAATAGGAACGATGGCAATAAGAACGACAGGCAATTCCACCAAACCATTCTCCTTCCGTTCCTTCTCTGTGAGGAGGGCTTCGCCGGCGCCGAAATCCCCCGCGCCATGTGCGATCTGTTTGATTCCCTCACTAGTCCCTACAGGCAAATACCGCATCTGTATGCTGCTGCTGTGTCTGCCGTATTCCTGAGTCCACCGGGTGTACATGGGAGCAGGGACGCTCGATCCTGATCCGACAAGGACCAGCGCTGTCTGTGCGGCGGCTGAAATGCTGCCGAGAGCTAGAAAGGAAATCAGGGAAAGATAAATGTAACGCCGGATATAGCTTGCGGGAACTGCCGCGCTAGATTGCGAGAAAGCTGAAGGTCGCTTCATGTTTCTCCTAACTTGGCTTGGGTTCGGATGAACCGGTATTCGCCGACACAGGAGCGCCTGAAATTAGCGACTGTAGTTACCCCGAAGTTACCACCGCTTTAAAGTGAATCCTAGTGACTGTCTGAGAAACTGTTGTCAGATTTGAGGCAGGTAGGGATCCAGTCATTTCGCGAAGGTCGGGTTTAAACTTCACGAGACGTATCCGCATCAATTCAACACTATGCCGCAAAGCGATATCGACGCATTGGCCGACGAAATATCTTCTGCGTATGAAACGGGCACGATGATCCAGGTTCCTGTGTCCGCCCGCCCCGGTTTTAATCTCGATACAGCGTACGAAGTCGAGGCCAAGTTAAAACAAAGGCGCGAGGCGCAAGGACACCGGTCGATTGGCCGCAAGGTTGGTTATGCCAACAAAGCCATGTGGCGGGTGCTCAAGCTTGAAACCCTGGTTTGGGCGCACATGTACGACGACACCGTGCACTACAGTGTCTGTAACGACGCTGCATTATCGGTCGCGCATCCCCGGTCGCTCAAGATCGAGCCGGAGATTGTCTTTGGTATGAAGCAGACGCTGACCGGACAAAGCCTTGATGCTGCTGCTGCCCTGTCCCACGTGGATTGGCTGGCGATCGGGTTCGAAATCATCGACTGTCCTTTTCCAGATTGGAAGTTTCAGCCAAGCGATTTCGTCGCATCGTTTGGACTGCATGCAGGGCTTGTGGTCGGCGAAAAATTCCAAGTGCAGTCAGATCTCATTCCAAAGCTTGTGGAGGACCTGGCTAAGTTCGAAGTGAGAATGTCGAAGAACGGCGAATTTGTAGAGAAGGGCGCAGGAAAAAATTCTTTGAAGAGTCCCGCGTTGTGCCTGGCGGAACTTGGTGCCGCGATCGAACGGAGGTCACCGGGCCATCTATTGAGTGCAGGAGAGATTGTCAGTTCCGGGACGCTTACCGCAGGGCATCCGACTCAGGCAGGCGACGTGTGGAAAGTGGACGTGGAAGGGTTGCGGCTACCGTCGCTGACTTTGCGTCTTACGTGAAGCTCACTGAATTTCGGCTTCGGCGAGTACGTCCTCACCGGCATCGTCGTTAACTTTCAAGTCATTGACTTTCAAGCTATGACTTTCGAATCATTGACTCTCAAATCTTTTACTCTCGAATCTGTGATTTTCAAATCGTGGGCTTTCCAATTGAGAACTGGAATGAGCCCTTCCGCTGCCAGCTTGCTCGAATAAACCGGTGCGTCGAACGAACCCGCCGTGAACTGGTAGCCACTCTGCTTCAGTGAATATCCCCCCGGCGTAGTGGAACAGTTGAGGGTGAACAGACAGCCGCCGCCCCGAGCCAGTTCGAGGCAGACGTCCCAGTTTTCTCGCGTGCTCGCGAACGCTGCGGTAGTCGGCGAAAACAAATTGTGCAGGGCCACAGTCGCTAAGAATTCCTGACGGGTGGGCGTGTCAGATGTCTCTTGAAGAATGGCTCCAGGAGCTAACTTCAGGCGCGGTGTTCCGAGAATTGTGGCACCTGGGCTGTAATGCTGTTTCAGATATTCTTCGTGCAGCATCAGCATGGCCCAATCGCGTCGCCAGTCCGCCAGGCCGGAGAGCACTCCGACGCCTACGTGCTCAATGCCCGCGGCCAGCATCCGCTCATAGGTATCAAGGCGGTATTCGAAGTTGGCCTTCTTCGTTCTGCCGGGATGAAGCGTGGCATAGCGATCTTTGTCGTAGGTTTCCTGCCAGAGCACGGACCAGCAAAGTCCCGCCTCGACCAACCGGCGATAGTCGCTTTCCTCCAACGACTCGGCGCTGAGGCCGACGATTCCGCCGCCGTGGCGCTCCAGCACACGCCGAAGAAGTTCGACGTGCCGGCACATGGAATCCACACGCATGCGTGGATCGCTCGCGTAAACCAACTCCAGCACTCTTTGACCTTTTTGCTCGACGAGATAGGTGGCCTCTTGTTCGAGTTCCTCATCGGTCAAGCGTTTGCGCTCGACTTCGATGCCCTTGTTTCCGCCGCGGAAATTGCAGTAGAGACACTGCTCGTCGCAGATACTGCTCACATAAATCGGGACGATGACGAAGACACGGCGATCGTAAAGCTGGGCTTTGCATTCCGCGGAACGGTCGAGGATGGCGCGGTCCAACGTTCCGCCGCGTCCGAATTCCTTGTCCCATAAGAAAGGAGCGAAGTCGGATGCCGATCCCGCACGCAGACCATCAAGAGACCCCGGCTGCGCGAGGGAATACTCAGCAATCTCTTCACAGGCGATTTTGTAGTGCTCGGAGAACATGGCGGCGTTGATTGATAAAGATACGCGGTTCGAATACGGGGCAGTGTGACGGCGCACACACGCTGTTGTGATCATGATTGAAAGGCGTCTTTGCTGAAGTTGTTTCGCTGGATCCTGACGGCTAACGAACAATGTGCTGTGACTTGCGTCACCGTCTGGGACGGTCCACTGCCGCAGACTGGGTATGGTCGCCCGGCAACCCATTGGCATTCACGGCCTGAGCCGAAAAGCCGCCTCCCGACCTCAAATTGAACGTTTAGGAGAAACCATGTCGTTCACTAAACAGCAAGCACTCGATTATCACTCAGGAGCGCGTCCGGGAAAAATTGAAGTCACTCCCACAAAACCATGCCGGACGCAACGAGACTTGAGCCTGGCCTATACGCCGGGCGTCGCGGTGCCGTGCCTGGAGATCCAGAAGAATCCGCATGACGCCTTCAAATACACCGGGCGCGGGAATTTAGTTGCGGTGGTCACCAACGGCTCCGCGGTTCTGGGGCTTGGTGATATCGGCGCCCTTGCAGGAAAGCCCGTGATGGAAGGCAAAGCTGTGCTCTTCAAGCGCTTTGCCGACGTGGATGTTTTTGATATCGAGGTTAACAGCCACAACCCGGATGACATCATCAAGGTCTGCCAGCTTCTCGAGCTCACTTTCGGCGGGATCAATCTGGAAGATATCAAAGCGCCAGAGTGCTTCTACATCGAAGAAACCCTGAAAAAGACGATGAGGATCCCGGTGTTTCATGACGACCAGCATGGCACCGCCATAATTTCAGGGGCCGCGCTGCTGAACGGACTGGAAGTGGTAGGAAAAGAGATTGGCCAGATTCGTCTGGTGATCAACGGTGCAGGAGCTTCGGCCGTTGCCACCGCCGAGCATTACATTCGGCTGGGAATGAAGCGGGAAAACATTGTTCTCTGCGACACCAAGGGCGTGGTTTACAAAGGCCGGGCCGAGGGCATGAACCCGTACAAGGAACGGCTGGCGCAAGATACAAACCTGCGCACGCTGGCACAGGCGATGGTCGGCGCGGACATGTTCCTCGGGCTCTCCGTCGGCAATGTAGTTTCGCAGGACATGGTGCGCTCCATGGCTGCGCGCCCGATCGTCATCGCGATGGCCAATCCGGACCCCGAGATTACCTATGAAGATGCCAGAGCTTGCCGCAAGGACGTTGTGATGTGCACCGGCCGCTCCGATTATCCCAACATGGTGAATAACGTTTTGGGCTTTCCCTTTATTTTCCGAGGAGCGCTCGATGTGCACGCAACCGCGATCAACGATGAAATGAAGTTGGCTGCGACGCGAGCTCTGGCTGCACTGGCCAAAGAAGACGTTCCGGATTCTGTGTGCCGCGCCTACGGGGTGGACCGCTTAAAATTCGGGCCGGACTATCTTATTCCCAAGCCCTTCGATCCTCGTGTGCTGATCTGGGAAGCCTCTGCAGTCGCTGAAGCGGCCATGCGCACCGGCGTGGCGCAAGAACCGATCAACATCGAAGAATACCGGGAGCAGCTCGAACGCAGGTTGGGCAAGGCTCACGGGATTTCGCGAGTGATGATCCACAAAGCGCAGTCGAAACGTAAGTCTGTGGTATTTCCGGAAGGAGAGAACGATAAAATCCTGCGTGCATGCCACACCCTGATCGAAGAAAAAATTGCGGTACCGATCCTTCTTGGCGATCGCGGGACGATCGAGAGCAAATCGTGCGAACTGGGATTGGATCTGAAAGATGTGCGCGTTGTCGATCCATCGCAATCGCCGTTGCGGAAGGACTACATCCAGGAGCTCTTGCGCTTGCGGCAGCGGCGGGGGGTAACGCCAAGCGAGGCTGGTACGCTGATGAATGATCATAATGTCTTCGCCTCGATGATGGTTCGCAGGGGAGACGCTGACGCACTCGTCTCCGGGGTCGCACAACACTTTCCGGATGTCATCCGCCCGGCGCTGCAGATCGTGCGCATGCGAGAGGGTCTGCACACCGTTTCCAGCTGTTACGTGATGATCACCCGCAAGGGGGATATGTATTTCCTGGCGGATTGCAGTGTGAACATCGATCCCACGTCCGAAGAGTTGGCGGAGATAGCGTTGTGCGCGGCGGAGGCAGCGCGCCGTTTTGATGTGACGCCGCGGATCGCCATGCTCTCCTTCTCCAGTTTCGGAAGCACGAAGCATCCGCAATGCGAAAAGGTGCGCAGGGCAGTGGAACTGCTGCACAAAGCGGATCCAACTTTAGTGGTGGACGGCGAGGTGATGGCCGATGTTGCACTGAGCCCGGAGATGCTGGAGGAAATGTATCCCTTCAGTTCACTGAAAGGCGGCGCCAACGTGCTGATCTGTCCGGATCTCAGTTCAGCGAACATCGCTTATAAACTCCTGACGAAGATTGGCGACGTCGAAACCGTTGGGCCCATTCTTATGGGTATGAGCAAGCCTGTACATCTGGTACCGCGGGGCGCGCAAGTGGAGGAGATCGTGAATATCGCAGCCATGGCGGTCGTCGATGCTCAGGAAATTGACGCATGCCAGTGGCTCATCGACACCTCAAGACCAGCCGTGGTGGCTGATTAAGAAGACGAAAAGAAAGTACACAATGGCTGCGTGGCGATCCGCGCGCAGCCATTTTTTCGCGGGCATTTAGCGTTTTCAAGAGATAGGGTGCAGCCGCTATTTGACGAACGTCAGTCCATGGGGACACGGCCCAGCGGAAAACATAGGCATAAAGCATCACAATAATCCCAACGATCGAACACAGCGCGAAGGAGTGCCAAGCCACAAAACGGAAAATAATTCCTTCATTACCAACTTGCTCCGTGGCTGCGGTTGCAATCGTAATCGACTGCGCATCCACCATCTTGCCCATCACGCCGCCCGCGCTATTGGCGGCGCACATGAGGACCGGGTCGATACCCAGCTGTTGAGATGTAATGCGCTGCAAGCTGCCAAACAGCGCATTGGCGGATGTATCGCTGCCGGTTAATGCCACACCCAGCCATCCCAGAAACGTGCCGAAGAATGGGTACATCCATCCCGTCCGCGTGAATGCCAGGCCCAGCACGGCATCCAACCCCGAGTAACGGGTGACGTAGCCCAATCCCAACATGAAAGAGATGGCGACCATCGCCAGCCGCATTCGCACCAGAGTTCGCCAAAATATCTTCATCAACTGCAAGGGTCCTTGGCCGAGCAACAGGCCCGAGACGATTGCGGCGAAGAAGCACCCCGTGCCGGTGGCGGAGAGCCAGTTGAAATCGTAGCGCGGCGGCTTCCGGCGTTGGCTTTGTGACAATCGGCGCTGCTCGCGAGATCGCATTGTGCAGATAGGGTACGTCCCATCCTGGAGGTCCCGGACGGACTTTACCATTGGGCAGCATCACGCGAAAAGCCGGTGTAGTGGCCTGATTCATGGCAAGTTTTATTTTCGGCAATCCCCAGACCAGCACAAACAATGACAGGATTGCGAATGGCATCCATGCCTTTAAGACCTGGGCCGTTGTGTAGGTTCGCACTTGAACCGCTCCGTCGAAATTCTGGCGTTCCATTCGCCGCCGACATCGTCCGCAATCTTCCCCATCGCGGCGATGGGAGCAGGGGCTTATCGTCATAGTCGAATCGCCAGATCTTTTTTGGCTTCCAAAAGCGGAGAAAAGCCAGCGCGGCGACCAACGACACCACGCCTCCCATAATGTCGACCAAATTGCTATCCACATAATTCGACCAGAAGAATTGGGTCAGTGAGAAGGAAATGCCGACGACCGCGATGGCCGGAAGCACTTCGAAGGTTTCCCTCCAACTGACCATGGTTCTCACCAGCCAGAAAGGAACGATGACGGCCGTGAAAGGAAGGATGCGGCCGATCATGGCGTTGAGATCGGATTCCGGCAAAGCCGTTACGGCAGCGAGCGTATGAATCGGAGTGCCGATCGCTCCCCAGGCCACAGGAGCGGTGTTGGCGATCAGATTCAAAGCGGCGGCATGGAAGGGCTTGAATCCCAGGCCAATCATGAATGCGCCGGCAATCGCGACTGGCGCGCCGAAGCCCGCCGCTCCCTCGATGAATGCGCCGAAACAAAATGCTACCAGCAATACTTGCAGCCGGCGGTCGGCGGTGATTCCAGCCACCGACTCCTTCATGATTTCAAACTGTCCCGTTCTCAACCGAAATGTCGTAGAGGTATACCGCGGCGAGAACGATCCAGGCTATTTTCAAAACTCCGAAAGCCACGCCGTAGCCAAAGCTGAGCGCCGCCAGCATGGCAGGCATTTTGAAAAAGACAATGGCGACGGCACGGCGGTTGCCGCTCCAGCGATGGCGCACCAATGGGGCTTTACTTTAAGACCGGCGAGGAGACCGAACAGAACAAAGATGGGCAAGGCCGCAACCAGCGTGGAAAGCCACCAATGGCCGAGTGGATCGTAGATCTGGGTCCACTGCATTTATAACCTCCTGGCAGGCTACAAAAGTCGGATAGTTTTCAAAAGCAAAAATCAGTTTGTATCCCAGCTCTTCGGAACATTGACGTAGGAACGATCCAATTCGGTGACCGAGGGACAACCAAGCAATCGCAAGGTTCGTTCCAAATCAACTCTTAGGATGTCGATTGCGCGATCCACTCCAGCTTCGCCCGCGGCCGCGAGCCCATAAGCGTAAGCTCGACCGCAGAGTACGGCGCGCGCACCCATGCATAGGGCTTTCGCAATGTCTGTGCCTCGGCGAATTCCCCCATCCATCAAGACTTCAATGCGACCCTGCACTGCTTCCACCACCTCTGGCAGGGCGCGCAGAGAAGCGGGAACGCCGTCGAGCTGACGACCGCCGTGATTGGAAACCGAAATCGCGGCCACGCCTTCATCCATGGCGAGCCGGGCGTCGTCGGCTGTCAATACGCCTTTCACGATGATCGGCCCCTTCCATAAGTCGCGAATCCAGCGCAGGTCTGCCCAGGTCACGGCGGATTCGGCGAGCGCAGCGTTGATATCCACCAGAGGCATGGGACCCTTGCCGGGCACAATGACGTTCGGCAGCCCGGGCAATCCGCCATCGAGCAGATAACTTACGAGCCAGCCCGGACGCGACAGGAGTTGCGGAAGAAATGGAATCTTATCGAAGGGTCCGCCGCTGATCAGCTCCTTCATACCATTGCGGTAATCGCGTTCGCGAATACCAGAGACAGGAGTATCGATGGTGACGACAAGTGCGTTGAAGCCAGCGGCACGCGCTCTGGTGATGGCCGCCTCGGCAGCCCCTCGCCCTCCCATCAGGTAAAGCTGATAAAAGACGGGTCCCAGGGAGCCCGCCCGAACATCCTCCAGTTTGTGGCCGGAGATCGTAGAGAGAATGTATCCGGTGCCCGCTCGGCCTGCTGCTCGCGCGGCCGCAACTTCTCCCCCGGGGTGCATGAGCCGGCTGTATCCAACGGGAGCGAGCAAGAACGGGAGAGAAAGATCAAAACCGAGAACGCGCGTGCACAAACTGCAGGACGAGAGTGAGACTGCATGCCGTGGCCGGAAGGTAACATCGTTAAAGACTCGGCAATTTTCGCGCAGGGTGACCTCGCCCTCGGCGCCGCCATCGAGGTAATCGAACACGGACTGCGGCACCCTCTGACGGGCGATAGGACGGAAGTCCTCGATGCACACAACCCGAGGCGAGGCGACGGTTCGAGCCAATCTGCTGCTCATGCCAGGTTCCAGAGAAAACCGTGAAACAGGCGGATATGGTATCACTGCGTGTGCAGAGGAAACAAAAGTTGCTATCGATCCGCTGGGAAATTTAAGCGCAGTCCCGCGCGATAAAGGATAGGCGGCCCTAGATTGACAATGGGAGTGCGCGCCACCTGGTATCGCTGGTCCAAAACATTCTCGGCGGCTGCGAAGAGTTCCAGGTGGCGGCTAAGATTGCGGCCCACTTGAAGGTCCATGGAATAGTAGCGATCCAAGGGAAACTGGTTCTGGTCATCATCGAATTGCCGGCCGACGAAGTGCCCTTGCACGCTGAATAACAGACGCGACGGATTCCAGTAGCGAGCTTCCCAGGTGAAGACATTGCGAGGCACCTGCGCGACCTCAAGTCCAACCAGAGAGATACCTCCGGCGGGAACGGGATAACTAAGCACCGACGCCGCTGTGAACTCATATCCCGCCGAAATCTGAATGTCACGGTTGACGTGGACCACACCATCGAGCTCAATTCCGCGGGAACGGGTGCGCCCGAGATTTTCTTTTTCGCGCGTGATTAAGGTTGGAGTTTGAGTAATGGTTACGTTCTGGACGGGATTAACGATATCGCTCCAGAAGAAAGTTCCTCGAAGATCGAGCTTGCGATCCCAGGCGGTGACGTTGACGCCAGCTTCCGCGCCGGTCAGGCGTTCTGCGTTCAGCGATGGATTGTTGTAGGTCAAGATGTTACCGACACGAAACGTGCGGTAAAGCTCGTTTAATGTGGGCGCCCGGAAGGCGCGATAAATAGAGCCGGTGAGCGAAACGTGACTATTCAACGATCGCAGAACGGATAGGCGCGGGTCGAAAGCTGTATCGCTACGCGCGGGATAGATTACGCTCGGGGAAGTACACGTTCCCGCAACCGCGGTACAAATCGAGCTGGCATTGAAATTGTTCCAGTCATCAAAACGGCCTGCTAGAATCACCGTCCACTTTTCGCGAAAGCGCAAAATATCTTCGCCGAATATTCCCAGAATTCTTTGCCGACCTCCAGCCGCATTGTTTCGCGTGTGAGTGCCCGACGAGAATAGTCGTTCGTCGCTCGCTCCCATGACTTCCATCAAATCAACGCCGGCAACCAAGGTTTGATTCCTGCCGAGCAGGTGAGTCCACTGCGCGGCGCCGCCGCCGACTTGTTCCGGCACGTGCTGCAAGTCCGTGAGCGATTCGCTGTTTCGATTTGCAGCGATCGAGGAGAATGCCTGATCGTAGCCTTGCACCAGGCCGTACGCGCGAAAGGTCAGCGAATCGTCATTGCCGAACTGCTGGTCGAGACCGACGGCGGCTTCCCCCAGTTGCGTATCGTTGGTTTGAATGCGCGTACCGTTATTTCGAAACTCGTCGAGAAAGCTACCGCGCGCAAAAATTCTTCCTTTCGCGCCGAGTTGATGACCGACGTTCAGCTCGATGCTTGCGTCTTCGGAATTGGCAGGCGTGTCCACGGTACCGCGAAGCGAAAGAGGCACAAGCACGAAGCCATCCGTGCGGAACAAATCAGACGCGAGCGAGACATCCCAGAGACCGATGCGAGTTCCAGTCCAAAAATTTAAATCAGGAGTACGTTCATTTCCGTAGGAGGTTTCCAGCCGGAACGCCGGAGCCTGCGGCTGGCGCGTAATGAACTGAATGACGCCGCCAAGCGCGTCGCTGCCGTATAGATTGGACGCGCCGCCGCGAAAGACTTCGACCGTGGAAAGAGCTGCCGGCGGAACTCGATCCCAGTAGACCCAGCCGCCAAAGGCGTCCACCAACGGGAATTCCGTCTTCGAGAACAAGAGCCCGGCTGGCGGCTGTGCCTCCCAGTCCTCGCAACGAGACGCCCTGATTGGACGCGTTGGCGGTGCGGCTGCTGGAGCGTCGAAACAGCGAGAAACCCGGAACCTGCCGCAGCACATCATCCACGCGCAATGCGGGGGTAGATTCGAGATCGGCAGCCGAGAGCAGAATGGTGCTGCCCGGTGTTTCTGACAAACGAACCGCAGTGCGCGCCGCGGAAACGGTGACTTGCTCCTGCACGGATGATATTTGCAGCACGATTTCCACGCTGGATGTTCGGTTTGCGCTGGCGGTCCACGCCTGACGAACCGTCGAGAATCCGTTCGCACTGACCTCGATCGTTCCAGTAACTGAAGGCACGTCCGGAAAAAAGAATTTTCCGTCGGAATCAGTCTCCGCAGAGGACTTGAAAGGACCAGCGAGTAAGCTAACTTTCGCCCCTTTGACTGGGGCACCACTTGTGTCGCGGACGATGCCGTCTACCCTTGTCGGTTGAGCGAACAGGCTTGCAGAACCTGCCACGAAAAAACAAAAGGCCAGTAAGAAAACATGTCGTCGGGTCGTCATGGATGGGTAGGCTTACGCATTCGTAATGTAACAAAGTTGAGTCAAGGTGCATAAGACCGTCAGGGATTCAGAGCAAACCGTAGGTTAGCGCGAATAATATGGATGATCGTTGCTTAGGAAGTTGCATCCAAGTTTGGTGACATTCGCCGCCCTGCGACGCGCTATCGCGAGAACTTATCAGGACTTGCTCAAGAACCAGACCTTCCAGGCTGCCGCGTCGCTCTCTTATTACTCGATATTGTCGGTTTTCCCAGCACTGATTCTTCTCTCTTCGATCGTAGGTCATATACCGCTGCCGGGTTTTTTTGATGATGTGCTGGTGGCGATAGGGCGCGTCGCGCCGCCGGGCACCATGCCCATGATCAACGGCGTTCTAAGCGACATTCTCGGGAAAAATTCGAGCGCATGGCTGTCTCTCGGTACCCTCGGCACGCTATGGATAGTGTCTTCCGCTTTTGAGGAAGTGATTGAATCTCTGGATGCTGCTTACGAAGTTTTGGACGACCGGCCGTTCTGGAAGACACGGCTGCTAGCTTTGGGTTTGGCAGGTATGAGCCTTTTTTTTCTAATCTGCACGATCGGAGTCATCGTAGTTGGCCCCAAAGTCGGCGGTTGGTTGGCAGCTAGATTTTCCCTGAGCTCGGCGTTTGTCTTGCTTTGGCCGACGATTCACTGGACACTGGCCATCGTTATCACCATGTTCACGGTGGCCATGATTTATCGGTTAGGTCCGAACTTAAAGCAACGATTGATTACTACTTTGCCCGGCGCGATTTTTTCGGTTGCCTGCTGGATCGGGCTTTCCAAACTGCTCAGCATCTACTTCAAGTATTTCGCCAACTACAATCGAACCTACGGCGCGTTGGGCGGTTTGATGGCTTTGATGACGTGGCTCTATTGGGTCTATTTCATTCTGCTGGTGGGCGGGGAACTCAATGCCGAGATCGCGAAAGAGCGACGGAATTTAACCTCGGCAACCGTTTCCACCCCAAAACGTCGACGAACGGATCTTGTGGCATAGCTCGGTCGGAACTCCGCTTAAAATTTCGTGTGATATTTACCGTCAACCGATACTCCACCCACTTCATCACGGGTCAAACTCACGGACCAGCGTGGGCTGATCTGATAGTCGCCTTGTACGATTTCACTGCCCGGCTGGGAAAGATCCGTGGAGAAAGTGAACAGGAAGTTCCTGGTCACGCGTTGCTGAATCGCAACCCGGGCGGAGGGATTCTGGTTGTTCCCGCCGAGTAGGGGATCAATCTGCAAACTGGAGATTCCTGCCAGATGCTGGATGCCGCCTGTAACCTGACTTGCGACCTGCGAGGCAATCATAGAATCGGTGGTCTGGCTCGCGGCGGCCGATTCCGAAGTAGTTTTACCGTTCGCGATCAAATTGATTACGTCGGCGGTGGCCAGCGGCGGGTCCGAAGTGTAAGAAGTGGTAAGCCTGTCGAAAGGCCCGCGCATCGTGAGCGTCAAGTTGTACTGCTCGATGGTGGTGGTGGCGGTGACATTGAGTGTTGGTTCAGTCTCGGTCGGATTGTCGAAGGTGATGATGCCACGCTGCAACTGGTAACGAACGTTGCGATAAAACAGCTCTCCGGAGCTGAGATCGGTTCTACCTACAATGACTGGATTGGCGGCAGTGCCCACGACCTGCAGATTGACCTGGCCTTCCACGCTGATCTGGGAACTGGTGGCGCTGAGATTATTCTTCGACTGAAGAGAGATGGCTAACCGAATGTTGTCGGCGAAGCCGGGTGCAGAGGGTATCGTGCTTCCACCGAACTGATCGCTAAATTTCGAAAGATCGAAATCCGGAGTAAAAGAAAGCGTATCGATCAGCACGCGGCCGTTGAGCGTTGCCGCATCTTTCGTTCCGCTCAGGATCAGGTTGCCATCGAGCAGCGCCCGCAGACCATCTGGGTAACGCAGGCGGACCGATTTGCTTTGCAGTGACACATTGAACTGGAGGTTAGGACGATAGCCAATGGATCCTCCAGCGGAAATCTGGCCGCCACCGACCTCGCCCGTGAGACCGGAGAGCTGGAGACTGTTATTTACGATCTCCAGGGTGCCGTTCAGATTTTGGATGCCAAGAGGGGCGTTCGGAGTCGACACAGCAACATTCTGTACATGTATTTTCCCCTCCACCACTGGATTTGCTGCCGAGCCTGAGGCATGAATGTCCACGGCGACGGTGCCCGAACTCTGCACATCCGGGGCTACTATCTTTAAAATTCGGAAATCGACTGAGCCCTGAGCAGTCAGACTCGGTGCGGATTTTCCTCCTATAGGCATGGTGCCTTGCAGGCGTAGCGAGGTTCCGGTTCCCCGAATGTCCGCGGGCTGCAGAGTAACCACCGAGTTGACATAATCCACCCGAATCGGGCCAGCCGCGCCTATTTCCAACGATTGGTAACTTGCTTTGAGCGTTGGAATCGTAAGATGAGCTTCTATCCGCGATTTATCTTTGAGCGGTCCTTTCAGGGTGGCGTGCAATTCCGTCTCTCCCTGAAATCCCTGAGGTGCGCTGGGCAGATATAAGGCAAGTAGCGGCTCGAGGGGCACACCCGTCGTGTCGATCGAAGCATCCGCGTTGTAATCCCCTGTAAGCGACACACTCGCATGAGAACGAACAGAGGCCTGCGCAACTTGGGAATCGAGCGATAGCTCCGCACGCTGATTCGCTATGTGTAGCTGCGCTTTGATTTGGGAAATAGATTTATCGTGAATCTGTAGCTGGGGAATGCTGACACTGGCCTCTAATTGTGGATTGTCCAGATTCCCCTGCCCGCTCGCAGAAATCGCCACAGTGCCGGCGAGACCCAGGTTCTTGCTCTGCACCATTTGAAGTTTCTGCAGAACGATCGACGGAGCACTTAAACGAACAACGTACGCCTTGCTGCTGGGGGTGTACGAAGCAGTACCACTGGCTGAACCGGCAGGCAGACTCACATCCAAATTAGAAGTGACTGAGTTCTTGTCGGCACGGAACGAGGCTGCAAAGTGCTGGATGGTTTCGCCGTAAGCCTTCGCATTTTCAATTTTTGCCGAGCCACTGCCGACAGGGTTCAACTGCGAACCGTGAAGGGAAACATCCGCCGATAAATCACCGGAAACGGGATAGTTCAGGTTTGCCAAGTGTTGCAAATCAATAATCGACATGCGCTGGACGGAGAGATTTACGGTGATCGGGTCGGAAGAAATGTAAGTCCACTTGCGAAGTGTCGCGCTAGCATTGAGAGAAGCCTTACCCTGATGCGCGCTCACGAGACTTACATCCCGCAGTGTTATTCGCGAGGGATTGGCCTGAAAGCTGCCTTGCGCGACGCGCCAGTCGCTGCCTTGAATTCGTAAATTTTGAGCACTCCATTGCCCTGTTACTTGCGGCTTTTGCATCGACCCGAGCACGGAGGCCTTCAGTGTCGCGCTGCCTGCTACCTCTGTCGAATTCGACTTCCCGCTTACCGCCGAAATCAGTTGCGCGAGCTCGTGCAAATCGCCTGCATTCAATTGAACCTGTAAGTTCGAACGATCGCTGACTTCGCCGTCTATGGCAACGGTTGTCGCTGGAACCTGGAGTGATGTGTTCCGGAATGTGACGCGATTTCTTCCCCCGTCGTACGTTATATGAATCAAGCCATCCACAGGAATAGTCTGCGACGACTGACGAGGGTTTTCGCCAGGGGATGATTTCACGTTCAAATCAGCGCGCGCCTGCAGGTTGCTGACGCTCCCTCTCCACGAAACCTCGGCCGTCCCATCGAGCCTGCCTGTGAGGCTCAGGTTTTGAACTCTTGCCTGCCGTAGTGCGTGTTGCGCAGATTGCAGCGATATCCCCTGGAGCTTTGCCTGCACTTGGGCAGCGACTGTTTTATCGAGATGCTCCAGCTTAATCTCGGCAGAAAGTTTTCCGCCAAGCGTTTCGAACGCGACATTGTGCGCCTGCAGAGTGCCGTTCGCGAGTTGGTATTGGCCTTGGAGACGCCGAAGATCGATGCGTCCCTGGGCCGAGGCCGCGCTTATTGCTTCACTGGCGATCTGACCGTCAAGCAGAAGGCCCTGCAACAGGGGCTGACCGTCGGACCCTTGATAGTGAATTCTGCCGGTTAACGAAACATCTCCCGTCGGCGAGACAGGTTGAGCCATGGCTGCGAAATCCTGCGCGTGAACGTGGAGATCGTAGTGTCCCTCGATCGCAGGATCGCTGTAATTGGTTAAAGCTGCTTGTAACGAAAGGGACGAACTTCCAACTTTGAGCATCGCCGAATCAAGCGAGAACTGACTCGGCGTCACGTTGAACTTTGCCTCCAGGCTATGCGAGAAAGGCGCATCGGCGCCGTAGCGCAGGCTGCCGTGGTCATAGGAGATCGTGCCTCGATACCGCGTTGCGGGCTCATAGCGAATTTCCGTTCTGAGGCCGTAGAGGTCGGCATCGACAGGGATCGATTTATCGTTATAGTCGACTTGACCGTCAGCCACGAGTACGTGCCCTGCGGCGAGATCGAAAACGCTGGAGCTGGCGTTGCTGCTGCTCTGTTTCTGATTCTGAGAAGATTTCGGCAGATTATTCTTGCCGTCGCGATCGACCTGCATATGGGCGACGGGATGTTCGATCTCTAATTGGGCAAGCGTCACTTTGCGCTGCAATATGGACTGAATTTTCAGACCAACAGTTATCTTGTCCACCTGCAGCAACGGAGGTTGGTTAGCAGCTTCTGTACCGTGAAGGGTGACGTTGTAAAGATGGGCCGTAAGCGTCGAGAGCTGGAAGTCAAAGTTTCCAATTTGTGCGCGAACTCCTGTCGCTTCGTTCGTATCTTGGATGATGGTCCGGATCGCCATCCTGCGGAAGGCGTTCGTTCTTAAAAAAAGCAAGCCGCCGACGATCCCAAAGACAAGCAGGATCCCGAGCGTTGCCGCCGTCCAAGCGATGATTTTTCGCCAGTTCATGGCTTTCAGAAAGCTTGACCCAATGTGATGTAGTACTGTGTCGGGTTGATGCCCGGCACGGGATTTAGGTTGTGACCCAGATCGATGCGAATCGGTCCGATGGGAGTTGAATAACGCAAACCGATACCGACCGTGTTCGTGTAGTTTGTGACGAAGTTATTAAAGTTGATCGCGCTATAGACGTTGCCCCCATCGTAAAACACCACGCCACCCAGGTTTTTCATGACGTGAGTTGGGAATCGCACTTCAGAATTAAGGATGAATAGCTGTCGTCCGCCCACGGGAACAGTAACGTTGACGCACCCAGTTTGCTGCTGCAAGACATTGCAGAATGGCACCAGGCGCTGCGGTCCTGCCTCATCGATCGGAAATGCGCGCAACGAAGTGCCGCCGCCAGAAAAATACAACTGGCTGGTGGGTACAAAACTCCCGTTGAACGCCTTGGCCAGCCCCAGACGAACACTGTTGGCGAACACAATGGAGTGAAAAGGCCTGTAGAAAGCATACTGCCCGAAGAATTTGGCGAAGCTGGCGTTCGATCCGAGGGCTTCCGGAGTTAGAGCAAAATTCACGGTAGAGAAAATACCTTTATGCGCGTCCAGCGGCTTGTCGCGCGTATCGCGAATGAGAGTGCTGGAGAGCGTGGAAAGGTGGACATTTCGATCCTGCGGCAGCACCAGTTCAGGGACTAGCAGTTGCGAAAGATCGGTCTTGTTGAAGTCATAACGAAATTGAAGACGCGTATTGGTTTTCCGGCTCAACAATTTTTCCAATTGGAACGACGCGTCCCCAAGGCTGGCCGCGAAGAGTGGATTTTCCGTTGTGCGCTCGATGGAAACACTAGTCAACGAGCTCCAGCTCGAGCCGAAAAAATGCGGCTGCAAATAGCTGATAATCGCCCGCTGATCGAGGCGGGAAAGAAGAATCGACCCGCTCGCAGTCTCGGCGAGTCCGCGCATGTTTCTGCGCGTAAACTCAACCGATCCCAGCGGACTGGCGAATGTGGACTGACTCGCGGCAATCTGGTTGCTGCCCAAGCCGATCGTCGGCCCTCCCCCAGGAACGGCGACGGTTCCGGTGGGAATATTTCCGCCGCGGTGAGAAACCTCGAAACCGAATCCGTACGTGATCTCATTGCGCTTGGATTCGTGAACCTTGACCAGCGTCTCCTCCTCGGTCTGATCGGTGATCGGCTTTCGCGGACCGACACTCGACCAGTCAAAAACGTTTAGATCATAAAGACGAGTCTCCGCTCCAAGCAGCTGGCCTCTTTGCATGGGGGCTTCCGGATGTAAGTTCGCCGTTTTAGCAATCAGTGACGCCCGGGTATGCACCCGGCCCAGATAGACGACCTGACTGACCCGCACCTCTTGATGCTCGTTGATCGCGTAAGTGATATCCACCCGGTGAGGATCGTCTGGGTGACGAGTGATCGCCGTCTTCACCTCCGCATTGAGAAAGCCGCGATTCAAATAGGTCGCGGAGATGCGATTGCGATCTTCCGACAATTGCCGCGCCGAAAAAGGCGCGCCGGATTTTATCTCGAAGCCCTTCGGAGCCGTCAGTTGGGATTCCGGAACGGTAGTGTTCCCTGTAACTGCAACGCGATCGACCAGTGTCTGCGTACCTTCGGCTATTTCGAAAGCCACTTCGATTTTGGGCTGGTGTTCCGTGACCTGCGGGGTAACCTTGGCTTCTTCGTAGCCCTTGTCCCGGTAGTAGGCAACCAGGTTATCTGCGCTTTGTTTGAGAAGCTTCTGACTGATGGCCCCGTGAGTCCAAATATGCGAGTGTTTGATTTGAATCAGAGGAGCCAGTTCTTTCGCCGAGATTTTATTATTGCCGCGGAAGGTTATGCCATCCACCTTGTACTTGCTTCCACGGTCGATCTTGTACACCAGCAATGTCTGATCTGGCTGCTGCTGAAGATCGGTGGTAACTTTCGCGTCGTAGTAGCCCTTCTTCTGGAAAAAGTCGACAAGGTTTTGCTGACCCTCTTGCACAAGATCCTGGTCAATGGTGCCCTCGGAATAGATGGGAATCAGTTTCTTCATTTGCCTTTGCGACATGAAAGGAATCGCAGAAAGCCGAGCCCCCGTTGCGCGAACGATCACCACCGGACCGATTTCGACTTCGAACGCTACATCCACCCGGTTGGTATCCGCGTGGTATTGCGGTGGGACCTCCCGGACCTTACTAGCCAGCCGGTGCTGGCTGGCGAGAGATTTCTTGATGAGAGAGGTCGCGGCTTTGATTCGCTCTGGCGTGTAAGGCTTGCCCGGCTTGAGGAGAGCACCGGTGAATCGAGCGCGCAGCGAACTGGTTTTGTGCAGCAGCCAGCCTTGCTCGGCGCCATTCGGACCACGCACTTCGACGCTTCCGATCCGCGCTCGCTTCGCCGTGGTCACCGAGAACGTGACATTTACAAGCTGGTTGGCATCGTCGATCTGCGGTTGAGCGTGAACTTGCGCCTGGAAATACCCGTTGTGTTGCAAAAACTGCAGCAGTGCTTTTTCAGCGAGCGAAACACGGGCCGGATCGTAGGGGTCTTCATCCTGCAGGTTCACCACCTGCAACAGGCGCGTATACGAAAACAACTTCGTGAGCTCGCCAAATTCCACAATCCCCAGGTAGTACGCAGGCTCCAGAATAAAATCCAGGCGCAAACCTAATACATCAGGAATCACGTTGACGGTGACTTTCTCAAAGCCACCCGCGCGCTGCAGGTCTGCAATGCTAGCTTCAATCTTGGACTGGGAATAGGCCTGGCCCGCTTTCTGATGGACTGATGAGAACAATGGCTCCAGATCGCGGTGAGGATTCGCGATCAGATCTACCGAAGTGACAGTCTGTCCCTCATAGAAAGCCTGGGGGCCCGTCGAGGAAATCTGGGCCGCGGCGCTCGCTAAGGAACCAAGGATACATAAAAAGAGAACTGATAGTCGCATAGGTAGCCGGTTGACGTGGGGTCCAGACAGCCTCTTCACAACGGCGATTTTGTGGGATGCGTGACCTGGAAGCCGACCACTTTGCAGCGAATACATGGGATGCAGATCAATACCGATGAGTTGGCAGGAGCAGCTGTTTGCGGGGGCGGAGATTATCTGCAATTGAAGGCCACTAGCCGTGATGGCGGGCGCGATTTTTTGTGGTTAAATCGGAACATGTTCGCCCGCAGAATTCGCGCCGACTTCATTGTACGAGGGGGAAATGAGAAGCAACCTTGCCCGCTGAAATGGCTGGACAGCTTTTCCATGCGGAACTTCACCAACGCCAGCGTATTTGACGATACTCTGCCGGTAGCGGACGGTTGGATGGAAATCGGCGTGAACGTTCCTCTGAATCAATTGCAGGACGCAATGGAAGACTGGTTTCGGAGGAAGGGTTATCTGCCTAAGGAAGCGAAGTTGTCTCTGGAAGAATCGTCTTAATTTAGTCGACCTCCCAGACGGCAGCTTGCCTAAACGGCACGCATAAAGGGTGTCGAGACTGGCACTGGTAACCACTGCTGGGAAGGGTAGCCTGATACTGCTGGCACGGTAGTTCCTAATTGAAAACACTGGGTGCTGCGTTGAGCCAATCTGGGACAATTCGCACAGCTCTATGGTATAAAGCAACCGCGATAAAGTTAAAGTCGTCTATTTCAGAAGGTTGTGACCGACAAAAGCTTGGCAACCGGCTTGCAAGCACAACCACGGAGGTGCGGATAATGAGTCGCAAAACTCAGCCCCTGACTTCGTCCGGCACTGGCGAACTTTATCGCAACTCAGCCATTTACAGTTCGTGGAGCACTCTGCGCAGCGACAGTAAGGACACAACATTCCTACGTTCCTGGCTGGAATACGACTCGGAAACTCCGGATCACTCTGTGTCGGATGGCAACAACGCAAACCCAACCCTTGGGCTTGCGATAGCGTTTGGGATTAGCGCGGGCTTCTGGGCAGTGATTGGTATGACGGTCGCGCGAATCTTGAGTTAGTTATTTGTCGTAGTGCAGCAGGGACATCACATCGTACCCTTTGAGTTTTTCTCGTCCCTTTAAGAAATCCAATTCCACCACGAAGCCCAGACCTGTAATCTCAGCACCCAGCATGGCGGCCAGTTTCGCCGTCGCTTCGGCAGTGCCACCGGTGGCCAGCAGATCGTCGACGATCAGAACGCGCTGGCCCTTAACGATCGCATCTCTGTGGATCTCCAGCGAATTATTGCCGTACTCCAGTGCGTAATCGTACTTCACGGTTTCGGCGGGCAGTTTTCCGGGCTTGCGCACGGGAACGAACCCCGCATTCAGGCGATAGGCGACCGCCGGGGCAAAGATGAAACCGCGCGCTTCCATACCAAGTACTAAGTCGACTTTGTGGTTGAGATAATGCTCAGAAAATCTGTCGACCAGCGTCGCGAAGCCGACCCGATCTTTCAGCAAGGTCGTAATGTCGTAGAACAAAATACCTTTTTTGGGAAAGTCGGCCACTTCGCGGATCATCTGCTTGAGTTCGTCGGCGTTCAGTCTTGAGTGGGAGGGCAATCTACCAGGCTCCTTCGATACGGAATGAACTGATTCCAGCGGTCGGGCGGGCTTCCGATTCTTCGAGAGCATCGACGCGGGCGGCCCTCGGCCCCTCGCGCAATCGTGATCTCAATCCGGAAAGTTGATCGCGGGTACCCTGAGCCAGGACTTCCACGCTGCCGTCGGCGTTATTGCGAACCCAGCCGCCGATTCCCAGAATGTGCGCTTCCCGTTCCACGAACCAACGAAAACCTACCCCCTGCACACGTCCTCGAACCACAAAGCGGCGAGCTTCAATCGTTTTTTCCGCGGAGGTCATGGTTCGAAAGTTGAATGCAGAAGTAAAGGCGGATTACAAATCTGATTTCAAGCTCGCGACAGATAGACGCCTTCGGCGGTATCGACTTTGATCTTCTCTCCTTCATTAATGAAGGGCGGCACCTGCACCACGAGGCCGGTCTCGGTTTTCGCAGCCTTGGTCACGCTGGAGGCGGTGGCGCTTTTCAGGCCAGGCTCAGTTTCGATGACCGTAAGTTCTACGGTTTGCGGCAGCTCAATGCCGACCGCTTTGCCGTCAAAAAACTCGACCTTGATTTCAAGGTTGGCGATGAGGTAATCCACGGCGTCCCCCAGGACGTCTTTGGTCAAGTGGGTCTGCTCGTAGTTCGACGTGTCCATGAAGTAATAGTTGTCGCCATCCGCGTACAAGAATTGCATATCGACTTCGTCCACATTGACCTTCTCGATGGGATCGGGGGAACGGAAGCGATGTTCGAACATGGCACCCGTTCGCAGATTCCGTAGCTTGGCCTGAATGAAGGCGCGAAGATTTCCGGGTGTCCGGTGCTCGACGGCGAAAACGGAGTGCAGATCATTGTTGTGCTTGATGATCATTCCGGGGCGCAGTTGGGTCGCAGGGATCGACATTGCTTGAAACCAGCTCCTTCAAAATAAATGCGGTTTGCTGAGCATGCGGAAGGCGGGCAGGCCACATTTTCCGCCGCACACGTAGGACCGAATAGATGATTCTACACTCGGTGGCGGAGAAAGAAAACCTTTGGCCCGGGCCGATCATCCGACCGGTCTGGCTTTTGCTTTAGGAGTTCGCCGCGTGGGTTTCCGCGAGTCTAAAATAGTAGTTGCTGTGGATAGCGTTCAGTCCAGTTTGATTTTCGGTTGTGAAATGAAAAGAGGCTAATTTATGACTTCCGGACGTTACGAATCTTCTGAGAACAGCAATGTTGGAACAGCCATGGGTTTTCTGCTGATTGGAATCGGTTTGGGCACACTTGCCGCGCTGATCCTGGCTCCGAAAACGGGGAAGCAATTCCGTCGCGATCTGCGTCGCGGCTACGAGGACGCGAGAGAAACACTGCAGGATTGGACCGAAGAGGCCCAGGACCGGGCTCGTGACGTTAAAGAGCGAGTGCGCGGTGTCGCCGAACGTGGCGCCAATTTCGCGGACGATCTGCGGCAAAGAGCGGAACCGCTGCGGCGGGCTATGAATCGCCGTTGAGTCTTGCTTTAAAGGTCAGCTGAAGAGTGCGGAAAAAATACCCTTCAGTCGGCGAATAAAGCGATGAGGCGCGGACGAGGGCTGAGCCGAGCGGGTGGGCGGCGGCTGAATCGTGATCCCCAGCTGCGGCGGACTTGCCGGAGATTCGATGACGGGAAGTGCTGCGATTTCCTCAATGGGGACCTCGGTGGCATGGGTGCGGGTCCCACCGCGGAACACGAGTGGAGCATCCACCTGGACCTTAACGTCTCCGGTTAAAGAACTTTGTGAAGAAGGCTGGGCTGGAGACGGCTTTTCTTTTGCTGGGCCGAGTTCGAGCTTTGCATTCGGTGGCTCGGTTCTGGCAGGTGCTGTCGCTTCAGCTCGCAGTACAGGAGGCGGTGAAGCGCAACCACATTCCAACGGGATGTTGCGATCCAGCTTGTCGATCTGCCCCGAACGAAAGACAACCTGCTCATTCGGCTTCACAACGTAGGTACGGTCTCCCATCAACTCCGAGACAATCGCTGAAGAAGTGTTTCCCGTAAGCCCGCGCACACACGTATCTCCGTGCGCGTCCGTGCTGACAGCGAAGTCGAACTCCCCGGGGCCGGAAAACAGAATGCGGAAGTCCGGAGTGAGGACAGTATCGGCGGAGGTTTGGAGCGCGTAATGCGTTTCCAGGGCGCCGGTGCTCATTCCGAGCATCAGCTCCTTTGAATTTTTGGATGGCGTCACTGAAACCGTAGTGCGCGGGCAAAGCTTGACCTCTCCTCCTCGCGACAACTGCAATATCGCACTGTCCGCGGCCGTGACCAGTGAAGAGCCGGAGACAATGCTTTTCCCTCCAATGGTTACTAGTCCAGCGCCGGAGTTCACTGGCACAACACCCATGGAATTGCCACCGCTCGATGCTGCGGAGGAACGACCTGGTTTCTTACCCGAAGGCGCGCTCTCCGGGGGCTTTAAGCGGACCATCAGCCGGTTGCCTGCTTCGTCCCACGTGTAGCTGTAAGGGGCAAGCAAGTCGAGCACGATCCGGACCACGGCGGGATCCGCCTGATGCTGTTCGGCGCGTACCCCGAGGATGTTCTGTTCATGGACGTCAATGTTCTTAAGTTTCGGGGCGAGGCGGGCGTGCAAAAGATCCACGACAAGACGAGGGGGGGAATCCAGGAACTGGATCGAGGGCACCGATGGCAGGGTCGAAACAACCTCGAGCGCCGGAACGCTACCCTCATGTACGACGTTGATACTGGTGACTACCGAGATCTCTGGCTTGGTCACTGCCGGCTTCGAAAGTGGGGCCGGGGTTCCTTGCGATAAAACGACTGGGGCGGTGGCCAGCCAAATGGCTACGAATTGACTTAGCTTTCGGAGCAAGGAATTCCCTTCGTAAAGGAACCTTACCACCTGGGACAGGCCTCGAAAAGTGCCGCGGCTACTCGCGAGGTTGGCTTGTAGCTGGTGAATAGACAGCGCCTCCGGTTTAACTTTCGGGAAGGAACTCGTATTCCTCGATGACGGCGGCGACAGCCATCTTACCTCCGCCCTCCCCACCCGAACCCTCGACCCGCACAACGCGTCCTTTGCACTGCACGCGAATGCTTTCGGTCAGTGTGATCTCTGGTGGAAGGGTGAGAGTGAAGCCTAAGGGTGAACCTTCTTCGATGGGCGAGTCGAGATAAAGGCTAATACCGCGAGCGCTCACGTCGCGAAGCTGGGCGGGTTCATTGTGATTTGAATCGTCGCCTCGAGCCACGGAAACCGGGATCCGGAGCGCGAAACGTCGTGCAGCCCTCTTTTCCTGGGCTTCTGTCATGTATTGCTCCAAACAGTGAAGTGGCGGCCAGTAAAACTGCTAACTGTAGCTAAAGAGTGAACTTAAAGCCCATTCACGTCAATACCACGGTTGGGGAGTGGGAATGGCCCGTTCCGGCATTAGGAAAGCGGAAGTGGTCGTAGCGAACCGGCGTTCAATTTCAGAGTGATACTCTGAGAGCAGGAGAAAGCAGTGGTCTTTGTACTCGACAACTACGATTCTTTCACCTACAACCTTGTCCAATATCTGGGCGAACTGGGCGCCAGGGTTGAGGTTCAACGCAACAACGCGGTGACGGTTAATGACGTTGCGGCCATGAGGCCGGAGCGTATCCTTATTTCGCCGGGCCCGTGCACGCCGCAGGAAGCCGGCATCAGCATCGATCTCATTCGCCACTTTGCCGGCAAAGTACCGATCCTCGGCGTCTGTTTGGGGCACCAGGCCATCGGCGCAGCATTTGGTGGAAAAGTGGTGCGAGCGCCCCATCTGATGCACGGCAAAACCAGCGCGGTCACGCACGATAACAAAACCATCTTCCACGGCCTGCCCACCCCAATGACGGCCACTCGGTATCACTCGCTCATCGTGGAGGAGAAAGATCTACCGGCGGACCTGCAAGTCAGCGCCTGGACGACGGAGAAGGATGGAAGCCGCACCATCATGGGCCTGAGGCATAGAAAGTTTGCCGTCGAGGGAGTGCAGTTTCATCCGGAGAGCGTGCTGACGGATGCGGGGAAGAAGCTGGTAGGAAATTTTTTGGGTATCAGCACCCTCTAAACTGCTTCGCGGGCTTTCTCCACCGCCCTCAATAACGCCTGGGCCTTGTTCATCGATTCATCGAACTCGCTAGCTGGATCGGAATCCGCAACGATCCCAGCTCCGGCCTGCAGATAGGCATGTTTGCCTTGCATGAGCATGGTTCGAATGCCGATGCAGGAATCCAGATTCCCGGCAAAATCTGCGTAGAGCACGGATCCGCCATAGATGCCGCGACGCACCGGCTCGAGTTCCTCAATAATCTGCATGGCTCGCACCTTGGGCGCTCCGCTCAATGTGCCCGCGGGAAAACAGGCGGCAAAGGCGTCGAGGGCATTCAGATCCTGTCGCAGCGTTCCTTCCAGCGCGGAAACCAGGTGCATCACGTGAGAATAACGCTCGACGTACATCAGGTCTTTCACTTTGACGGATCCATATTCGCTCACCCGGCCCAGGTCGTTGCGCCCCAGGTCCACCAGCATGACGTGCTCGGCGCGTTCCTTTTCGTCGCTCCGCATCTGCTGCTCCAGTCGGAGGTCCTCCGCTTCGTCGCGGCCACGCGGGTGGGTGCCGGCGATCGGCCTGTATTCCAGCTTACGCCCGGTAACACGAACTAGCATCTCCGGCGAAGAGCCCAGGATTTGCTGGTCCCCCATACGAAGGAAATAGAGATAGGGCGAGGGATTCACCTGCCGAAGAGCGCGGTAAAGATCGAACGGCGCAACTCCGGGAACGAAATCAAGCCGCTGAGAAAGGACGACCTGGAAAATGTCTCCGGCGGCGATGTACTGTTTGCAGCGCTCAACGCTACGGAGAAACTTCGCCCGAGTCGTTCCGGCGTGAATCTTGAGCTTTCCTGGCCTGCTGTTGGCGGACTTGCGCCACCTGCCCGGACTCAGTCCAGCAGCCAATTTTCTTTCCAGTGCGTCAATATCGCGCACCGCGCGGTCGTAAGCTTGGCGCGGGCCTTCGCGAGCTAAATCCGCAGCGGCAACGATGTGAATTTGATGGCGCAGGTGATCGAAGGCAAGCAGCCGGTCGAAAAACATCAATTCGCAATCTGGAAGGGACAGATCATCCTTGGCGTGGTTGCCGATCTTTTCTAGCTGCCGCACGACATCGTAGGAAAAATAACCAACCGCGCCGGCGGTAAAGGGTGGGAGGCCCGGTATCGAAGCAGGCTGATGTTCGCCTAACAGCTCTTTCACGACCTGGAACACGTCACCCTGCCGGCGTTCGAGCTTCCGCCCTCGTTCAATTTCGATGGAGGAACCCCGTGCTCGTAGCCGCATGTAGGGCCGGACGCCAAGAAAAGTGTAGCGGCCGATCTGTTCGCCGCGCTCAACAGATTCCAGCAAGAAGGCGTGCGGCTCTTTATCAGCAATGGCAAGAAAGGCAGACACCGGCGTGAGCAGATCGGCGCTCACCGACTTCACCACAGGCACAAGCGTCGCCGACCGTGCCAGTCGCGAAAATTCCTTGAAATCAGGATAGAGCATAGGAATGGCGAGCTTCATTATAGGGGAGCGCCGGCCTCGCCTTTCCAATTGCGGTAATCGGCTGTTTGCACCGGGGAAATACTTGTCCCTGAACCAATCCGGCAATTGACGGGGGCACGGCGTCGTCAGAAGATACCAAGGAACACTTAACCGGGCCACGTGTGTTGCGAGCCTATGCGGATCAAGTTCTGGGGCGTGCGCGGTTCCACCCCCACTCCACAATCCGAAAACATGCGCTACGGGGGTAATACCTCCTGCGTGGAAGTGCGGTTGGGCGACAGCATTTACATTTTCGATTGCGGCACCGGTTTTCGCGTGCTCGGCCAGCAGCTTCAGAGCGAATTCGGTGAACGTCCGTTTTCCGCTCACGTCTTCGTCTCCCACTTTCACTGGGACCACATTCAGGGCATGCCGTTCTTCCGGCCTCTGTACGTCAACCCCGAGAGCCGGTTTTCGTTCCAGTGCTCCAGTCGCACGCGCAGCCTGAAACAGGTATTGGCGGATCAGATGGCCGCGCCCTATTTCCCTGTCGACATCGGGCAAATGAGGGCGCGACGCGATTTTTACGATATCGAGAGCGGACGCATCACAATTGACGACGGCATCCAATTGCAGACCGCATGGCTGAACCATCCCCAAGGGTGCATGGGATTCCGATTGGAAACGAAAGATGGAATTCTTGTCTACGCCACGGACAACGAACCGGGCGACGCCGGATTCGATAAGGCCGTCCGGAAATTAGCGGAGGGGGCTGACGTGCTCATCTACGACGCACAGTATCTTCCTGAAGAATACGAAGCGCACCGGCGGGGCTGGGGACACAGCCACTGGCGAGAAGCCGTCAATGTGGTCATGGAGAGCGGCGCCAAAGAACTGGTCTTGTTCCATCACGATCCCGATCACACCGACGCCATCATCGATAAGGTTGTTCACGAGGCCCGTAACTACTACCCCAAAGTTCGCGCTGCCGCCGAGGGTATGGAGATTAATCTTGGTAGCATCGTTTCAGCCAAGCGCTCGAGCCAGAGGTAACGACCCCACAGAAGGCCTGCCATGTCTAAGCCACTTGTATTGACCGTGCTCCTATATTCAATGGCAATGCCTGCCTGGTGCCAGAAAACCGCTGAAGGCACCTGGCACTTTGCCGTCTCAGGAGATTCGCGCAACTGCGGCGATGTTGTGATGCCAACCATCGCCAGGAGCGTGTTGCAACATCACGCCGAGTTTTATTGGCACTTGGGCGATTTCCGCGCCATGTATGGCGTAGACGAGGACATGAACAAACAATACGATGGCAAGCTTTCCAAGGACGAATATCTGCGCATCGCCTGGGGAGATTTCCTTGCCAACCAGGTTGCTCCCTTCGGATCACTTCCAGTTTATCTAGGCATTGGCAACCACGAACTCCTAGGCCAGAAAACGCTGGCGGATTATGTTGCTCAGTTTGGTTATTGGCTCGACAAGCCGGAAGTGCGAGCTCAGCGGTTAGCCGACGATCCGCAAGATGTAACGGTGAAGCCTTACTATCACTGGAAAACAAGGCATATTGATTTCATCTATCTTGATAATTCTGGAAGCGACGGCTTCGACGAGGCCCAGATGGCTTGGTTCGAGAAAGTTCTCGACAGGGACAAGAACGATAAAGACGTTTTGACGATCGTCGTTGGCATGCACCGCGCGCTACCGAACAGCCTGGCCTGCGGACACAGCATGAATGGTGACCCTCCGAGCCCCAGCGAAAAAAGTCTCAACAGTGGCCGCCGAGCCTACAGTGACCTGGCTAAGTGGAAGACAGATTCCGGCAAGTTCGTCTACGTTCTAGCCAGCCATTCTCATTTCTACATGGAGGATCTCTTCGATACTGCGTATTGGCGGGATGCCAAGCATGGGGGCGAAGTTCTGCCAGGATGGATCGTCGGCACAGCAGGCGCGATGAGATACAACCGTCCCGACCTTCCTGAAGATGTCCTCAAGAAAGCGAAGGCGCAGACCGATGTCTGGGGCTATCTGCTTGCCACCGTGCATGAGAATGGAAAGATCAGTTTTGACTTCGAAAAGCTGGGCAAGGACCACGTTCCGGAAGAAATCCGAACCCGCTATGGCGATGATTTCGTGGATAATTTCTGTTTCAAAGGAGACCATGATCCTACAGCTCACCCTCCCGCCGCCTCTTGCCAGGATCAATAACCTGGCGCTTACCGTCGCTTGGAGCCACACATTTGACGGGAGATAGCATTCGCTTAGCGAACACGCCCTCTCCGAATGCCTTGCCTCCAGAGCGTCCCGACTCATATACTCTGAACGTTTGCCCTCTTTGGGCGGGAAGTCGGTTCAGTACCGGCTAACATTTCGACCGCGATAATCCGGAGAACCCCTATATGAGCACGATCACCACAGCCCCTCACGTCGATAAAGAAAGCAACCCATGGGAGTCGCAGAGGGCGCGTTTTGATTTAGCAGCGCAGAAGCTCAATCTCGATGACGGGCTGTGGCGAGTATTGCGCTATCCCAATCGGGAACTCACTGTGTATATCCCGGTCCAGATGGATGATGGTCATCTCGAGGTATTCACCGGCTTTCGCGTGCAGCATTCCATCGCGCGGGGCCCGGCCAAGGGGGGAATTCGGTACTCTCCGGACGTCACTCTGGATGAGGTTCGCGCGCTCGCCAGTTGGATGACCTGGAAGTGTGCGGTGGTCAATATCCCGTTTGGTGGCGCCAAGGGTGGGGTCATCTGCGATCCGCACAAAATGTCGATGGGCGAAATCGAGCGTATGACGCGGCGTTACACCTCCGAACTCATTGAGTTCATCGGCCCCGAAAAAGATGTTCCGGCGCCCGACGTAAATACCAACGAACAAATCATGGCGTGGATGATGGACACCTATTCCATGCATATGCGCCAAACCGTGACCGCGTGCGTAACGGGGAAGCCCATCAACATCGGCGGTTCGCGCGGACGTCGTGAAGCCACCGGCAGGGGCGTGATGGTGGTTTGCGATGAGGCGATCAAGAAGCTGGGCCTGTCGCGGGAAAGCAGCCGGGTGATCGTGCAGGGCTTCGGCAACGTCGGCTCCAACGCCGCACAGCTCATGTATCAGGCCGGCTATAAGGTTGTCGGTATCGCCGAAGTGGGAGGCGGTCTCTACAACAAGAATGGCATCGATCTGAACGGGCTCGTGGAATTTCGCCAGAAAAATGGAACGGTTCACGGATTCCCTGGCGCGGAAGCTTCCGATCCCGCCGACCTGCTTACGACCGAATGCGAAATTCTTATCCCCGCCGCGACCGAAAACGTTATCACTTCGCGCAATGTCGATCGAGTAAAGTGCCGCATTCTTGCGGAAGGCGCGAACGGTCCCACCACCTCGGCCGCCGACGATGTTCTAACCGACAAGGGCGTCTTCGTAATCCCGGACATTTTGGCCAACGCCGGCGGTGTGACGACTTCTTATTTCGAGTGGGTGCAGGATCGCCAGGGTTACTTCTGGAAGGAATCGGTGGTCAACGAACAGTTGGAAGAGATCATGATTTCCTCTTTCGGCGATGTCGTCCGATATGCGGAGACACACCACGTTAACAACCGTATCGCGGCTTACATGCTGGCCATCGATCGCGTGGCTTACACCATTCGACAACGCGGAATTTACGCCTAAGGAGATCTGATGAATTCGATTCGAAAAAACCTGCTGGTGCGGTTATTGCCTTTATTTCTGTTGATGCTGTCGATGCAAGTCGCGACTCCCGCGAACGCCGTAGTAGGTGCCGCACAGGGGGCGATGGCAGCGGCTGGCGACAAACTTGATATCAATACCGCGACCGCCGATCAACTGAAAGCTCTGCCTGGCATTGGCGATGCCTACTCGCAGAAAATCATCGCTGGGCGGCCCTATCGGACCAAGCTGGATCTGGTGCACAAGAAAATCATTCCTCAAGCCACGTACGACAAAATCAAAGATCAAATCATTGCCAAGCAGCCCAAGACGAGTGCAATGACTCCGGCAACCTCGAAATAACCGACCGCGATTCACGGCTGAAGCTTCGGGAATCGTGTGTCCAAACGGCTCATTCTTCCGATTGCGTTCCCCCGAAGCGTGGAGCATAATCAAAATGTGTTCCGGTCGCCCTTCCGGAGACTCCCGAGCCGCGGTGAACCTGCCGAATTCCATCACGTTGATCCGTATCTGCAGTATTCCCCTGCTGATCTGGATTTTGTCTTCCAACCACTTCAGCAGTGTTCACGGGGCGAAAGAATTGTTGGCCTCGGCGGTTTTCATCGCCGCGTCGATGACCGACGGGATTGATGGATATCTCGCCCGCAAGCGCGGACAGATCACCACCATGGGTATCCTGCTCGATCCTATGGCCGATAAGCTTCTGATCGCGGCCGCCTTCGTCACGCTTGTTCAATTCAATCCCAGCCTGGTTCCGGCGTGGATCGCCGTCATCATTATCGGCCGCGAATTTCTGGTCAGCGGCTTGCGTTCCATTGCTGCCTCCGGAGGCTTCACCATCGAGGCCAGTGAACTGGGCAAAGTTCAAGATGGTGGTGCAGATCGTCTCCGTGGTCGCGGTGATTCTCGATCATCGCTGGAAAGAGTGGCCGATCTACGGCAACTTTGTTTTTCCCGTGCATTGGATTGCCTACGCTGCAATCTGGTTCGTGGTCTGTGTTTCGCTGATCTCCGCAATTGATTACTTCGCGGCATTCTGGTCCAAGATTGACCGCCAGGTATCCAAGCGCCGCCGCCGTGCATTCGTCCTAAGCCGCCGCCGAAAGCCGCAATCCGCGGCGAGAGCGGCCGATGCCGATGTCGCCCCTACAACATAATTCGTCGCCAACCGCCGCTTCGTCAGAACGGATTCCGCCCGAGGATACTGGGCCCGAGTATTCCAACGAAGAGCGCAAGCTCCTGCTCAGTTTGGCGCACGATTCGATTTCTTCCGCGTTGGAAGGTCGCGAAATCCCACTCGACTCCCCGACTCCACATCTCGCGGAACCCCGCGGTGTTTTTACTTCCTTCTACAAGCTTGGCGAATTGCGGGGATGCGTTGGCTACGTGATGCCTACCGCTTCGGTTTACCGCGCAGTTGTCGAAACGGCGCGGGCCGCCGCTTTTGACGATAACCGCTTTTCTCCAGTCACGATCGAGGAAGCTTCGCAACTTACAATCGAAATTAGCATCCTCTCGCCCCCGGCGCTGATCCACCCGGAAAACATTGAAATCGGACGCCATGGTTTGCTCATACAACAGCATGGCAGGCGCGGCCTCCTTCTGCCACAGGTCCCGACCGAGCGCAACTGGGACCGGACGACCTTCCTCGAACAGACTTGCCGCAAAGCCGGACTGCCGGCGGACGCATGGACGAAAGGCGCTACCATCCTGGCTTTCAGCGCCGAAGTGTTCGGTGACGTTCCGGATTAACCCTTGTGCATTAATTCTTCGTAACAGGAGCACCCAAGTTTCACCTGCGGGTTACTCCCGTTATCCGTAAAAGAAGGACTACTACAGCCTCCTTGCCGATGGGCTTCTTAAGCCACAGATCCATCACCTCGGAGGTTGCATGCGACCGCTGTTCTCCATACGCGCCGCGATTCGTTCGTTTCTTATCCAGATTGTCCTTCCTACATTGGTTCTTCTTGATGTGGCGGCCACTGCGCAAATTCGCTCCGATCTTCCAAATCCGCTGGTTACCGCTTTCGCGTACGCGCACCCGCAAGATCGCATACCCAGCTTCGTCGACGATGAGAGGCGCGTCACTTTACGCGGCGACCGGCACCCTTTGGCAATTCCCGTGTACGACAGAGGACGAGTCTCTCCGGATTATCGAATGGATCGTATGGTGCTGACGCTGCAGCCCGATTCCGCGCAGCTATCCGCACTTGACGAGTTGCTGGCGGCGCAGCAAGATCTCGAGTCTCCCTACTACCAGCAATGGCTCACACCTGAACAATATGGAGAACGCTTTGGCGTTTCAGAATCGGATGCCGCACGGGTTGCGGACTGGTTGCAGGCTCATGGCATGCAGGTGGAGGAAGTCGCGCCCGGACGGACGACCATAATTTTTGACGGGAGCGCAGAACAGGTCGAGTCAGCGTTTCACACGGAAATTCATACCTACAAAATCGGCGGAGAAGTTCATCATGCCAACACGAGCGATCCGGAAATTCCAGCGGCGCTGGCGAGTGTGATCGGAGGAATCGTCTCTCTGCATGATTTTCGCAGCGCACCGATGCACAGTGGCGCCCGTCTTCTTGCGCCTGACTACACGAATGGTGGCTCTTACTACCTGGCGCCCGGGGACTTCGCCACAATCTATGATCTCGGCCCTCTCTACCAGCAATCGATCAACGGCACCGGGCAAGCCGTTGCCATCGTCGCACGGTCAAACATCCGGCTCGCTGATGTCCGTGAGTTTCGTTCATCCTTTGGTCTGCCCGCAAATGATCCGCAGATTATCGTCAACGGAAGCGACCCTGGCATCGTCAGCGCCGGCGAGGAGACAGAAGCCGATCTGGATGTGGAGTGGGCGGGCGCAGTGGCAAGAAATTCGGCGATCAAGTTCGTAGTTTCGAAATCCACGAACTCGAGTGACGGAAGCTATCTGTCCGCCCAGTACATCGTCAGCCATAATCTGGCACCGGTCATGAGCATGAGCTTCGGCCTGTGCGAGTCCTCGCTCGGTTCCTCCGGCAACAAGTTCATCAGCAGCTTGTGGCAGCAGGCGGCAGCGCAGGGGATCACGGTATTCGTATCATCGGGAGACAGTGGCGCCGCCGGATGCGATTCCGCATCGTCATCGCGTGCCAGCCATGGACTCGCGGTGAACGGACTATGCTCAACACCCTACAGCGTGTGCGTAGGCGGCACGAAGTTCAATGACGTCAACTCATCTCTTTACTGGTCTCCGAAGAATGCTTCGGGCACGCAGTCGTCGGCGCTTAGTTACATACCGGAATTGGCCTGGAACGAGAGTGGCCCAGGGGCTGGCTTGTGGTCCAGCGGTGGAGGCGCAAGTGGGATCTATGGGAAGCCGTCGTGGCAGGGCGGGACAGGCGTCCCGGCGGACGGCATGCGCGACGTGCCAGATGTTTCCCTGGCCGCTGCCGGACATGACGGCTATCTGATCTACCAGGATGGTGGGCTCTATGTAGTCGGCGGCACCTCGGCGGCTACGCCTGCGTTCGCGGGAGTGATGGCGCTGATCGTACAAAGCAACTTGGCGCGCCAAGGCAATGCCAACACGTTTCTTTATCCATTGGCCGCCAAACAGAAAGCGGGCGGCCCTGATGTTTTTCACGACATCGTCGGCGGAAGCAACAGCGTGCCTGGAGAGGCGGGCTTCAACGCCGTGACGGGATACGACCTCGTCACCGGGCTTGGGTCAATCGATGCATCGCTGTTAGTGAATCACTGGAGGGACGCAACCATTGTTCCGAAATTTCACGTGGCGGCTTCAGCCAACACACTTACGCTCGCCGCCGGATCAAGTACCAGCCTTACTATGCAAGTTGGGGTCAGCAATGGATTCGACGCAAGGATCGCCTTCTCGGTCAGCGGGCTTCCGACAGGAGTTTCGGCCACTTTTACCCCGGCCACCTTACCTGCTCCAGGAGTGGGCGGCACGATACTTAAACTTAGCGCGAATCATGTCATCAAGGCGGGAACCCATTCCATGACAGTGGTGGCCCTGGGCGGAGGCATGAACCAGGAGTTGGTGCTTTCAGTGAAATGCGAGGGGCGCAGGGAATCCGGGGGCGAGCTCTTCGAACCGGTAAGCAGGCTGAATTCGAGAGTGGCGGGTCAGCCGTTCTAGACAACCGCCGGTTGCTGCATGGCAGAGACAACCGCCTCAAGATGATCCAGGGTTTCTTCCACTGTGAGGGAATACATCTCGCGGCCTAACCCCTCACCCGCTTCGAAAGCGGACTTAAGATAATGGCCGGCTATTTCCACCGCTAACGAATCCGTTATCATCTTTCCCGTGCGCTTTTTGTACTCTACCCAGGCGGGATGCGGTAGAGCCACCCACACAGTTTTTCCATCCACCAAAAACTTGACATCGACGGCGTCGGCGTGACGGGTTGCAATCGCCACAATCAACGCCTGATAAATGCAATGAACCTGCTTCTTGGTCCAGCGGTCGGTTACGGTGAAATCACCAAACATACCGAGACTATAAGCCGAAGCTGGCTCGTGGAGCAAATGCCGAGCCGGATCGTTCAGGCTCAGACGAGCGATTACCATTTTTGACTCGTCTTAGGACGCCATTTTCCGCGCGCTTCTACAGAGAATCCCTGATACACAGGGGTTATAGACTGCGTCATCTTATTCGGACGTTGCGATTTAGCATCTAAATTAGCGGCAATTCAGAGGCTTTCAGGTGAGCGAACGGCTTAACGGTTTTCCTTACGAACTGATCGCATATTCGCCATGCTCACTGAACTGCAATTATCCGGAGGAGCATTGGCGGCTACTGACAAAACGACTGCGCAACCTACCCAAGCGAAATTAGAAGCTCAGGACGATCCGCGAGTGAGCACCGGATGCGCCGGCCTGGATAATATTTTGAGCGGAGGCTTCCCGCGTGGCCGCCTGTATTTGATCGAGGGTGATCCCGGCGCCGGAAAGACGACGCTAGCAATTCAGTTCATGCGGGAGGGCGTCAGTAAAGGGGAGCGGACGCTATACATCACCCTTTCCGAGTCTCGAGCTGATCTGGCTCACTCCGCTCAATCCCATGGGATCGCGCTCGACGATGTTGAGATCGTAGAACTGCTGCCCAACGAAAACGACCTGCTGCCAGAACAGCAATACACGGTCTTTCATCCAGCCGAAGTGGAACTCAACGATCGCATGCAGCGCATTGTGAAGGAAATTCAGCGGGTACGACCGGACCGGCTGGTGATCGACGCCCTCAGTGAGTTGCGCATGCTGGCGAAAGATCCCCTGCGCTATCGCCGACAGATCTTATCCCTAAAAGACTTCATGAGCAGCCAGGAATGCACCGTGCTTCTATTGGATGATCGCAGCTCGCGAGATCCCGATCTGCAGTTGCACAGTGTGGTGCACGGCGTGGTCAGCATGGACAGAGTGCCTCGCGAGTATGGCAAGACGCGGCGCCAGATAGAAGTCGTGAAGTTGCGTGGAACCGCTTACCGGGAAGGCTTCCATGATTACTCGATCGTGACTGGCGGTGTAGTGGTTTATCCGCGGCTGGTGGCGGCTGATACACGCTCCGATCAAGCATTGGAAGCGGTCTCCAGCGGAATTGCGGAACTCGACGCCCTCACCGGCGGAGGGCTGGACCGGGGAACCAGCACATTATTGATTGGACCTGCAGGCTGCGGCAAAACCAGCCTCGGTGTTCAATGGGCTGTAACCGCCGCCAAGCGGGGAGAGTGCTGTGCGTTCTTCACCTTTGAAGAAGCTCCTCACACGTTGATGACGAGGGCTGCTGGCTTGGGACTTGACCTCCGTTCTCACGTGGCGAACGGCACCATCGCCCTGGAGCGTATCGATCCTGCGGAGATGTCGCCGGGTGAATTGGTGGCGAATGTGCAAAAACATGTGGAGCAGGGAGATGTAAGGCTGGTTGTGCTCGACAGCTTGAATGGTTATCTGCAATCGATGCCCGGAGAGCAGTTTCTGGCGGTTCATCTGCACGAACTCCTCGCATATTTGGGCAACCGGGGGGTCTTAACCTTGTTAGTCCTGGCTCAAGCGGGAACTATTGGTCTCCCCTTGCAGAGCGCGGTGGATGTGAGCTATCTCGCCGACAATATTCTTTTGCTGCGCTATTTCGAAGATAAAGGAGAAGTGCGGCAAGCCATCTCCACAATCAAGAAACGGAGCGGTAATCACGAACGCACGATTCGGGAGTTGAAGCTGGGGTCAAGTCGCATCCAAATTGGCAGGCCTCTTTACGAGTTTCAGGGGGTACTGACCGGCACTCCCACATTCCTTGGCGGGCTGAGAGAGAGTTGAGCAATCATGCCGACCTTCCTGCACGCGGACTATCGAGTACTGGTGCTGGCGCCCTTTGGGAAGGACGCGCTGCTGGTGCGCGAAGTTCTGGAGCGTTCCGGTATTCCTGTAGGCGTAGTGGGGAACGTGGGAGCAATTGCGCGCTGCGTTGGGGGCGGCGCTGGAGCCGCTATTGTTGCTGAGGAGTCGCTCAGCGAGGATGCGATCGAGCTTTTGGGGCGTAGTGTAGCGTCTCAGCCCGCATGGTCGGATTTTCCAATCATCGTTCTGACCGGGGGGGGAGCCACCACTCCCTACACCGAAATGATGGTACGGTCGCGGACTCCGATGGGAAACATCAACCTGATCGAGCGGCCGCTGCGGCCCGCGACTCTGATTAGCAGCGTCCGCACCGCAATTCGCTCTCGTCTTCGCCAGTACGAAATTCGTGATCACCTGCAAGAGCGAGAGCAGGTGGAGGATGAACTGCGCCGGGCGCACGACCAATTGGAATCGCTGGTGGAGAAGCGGACTTTGGCGCTGCGCAAACTGTCTGCCCGGCTGATGCGTGTCCAGGACGAAGAACGCCGCCGCATCGCCCGCGAATTGCATGATGGCTTAGGCCAGTGGCTGGCTGCGGCGCAGATCAATATCGATATGGTATTGCTGCGCAACACTAGTAAGCCCTCTCCCATGCTGGAAGAAACGCGAAATCTAATCGACCATGCGGTCTCCAGCATTCGAACCATGTCGTATCTCCTGCATCCGCCCCTTCTGGATGAAGCGGGATTTGAAGCGGCCGCTCACTGGTTTATCGAAGGTTTCGGCAAGCGCACCGCGATGAATATAAGAACCAATTTTGTTCATCCCGATGACTTCCCTGCGAAGGCTGCTCGCATGCCGGAGGTGGTAGAGCTTGCCCTGTTTCGGGCTTTGCAGGAAGGTCTTACCAATGCACATCGCCACTCGGCGAGTGCGTCCGTAGAAGTAAAATTTGAGCGTCTTCCGGATCGCGCCACGCTTGAGATCCGGGATTTCGGCAGGGGCTTGCCGGAAGCCGTAATGGACCGTTTTCAACGTACCGGAACGGGATCGGGCGTCGGCCTTGCGGGGATCCGCGAAAGGGTGAAAGAGCTTGGAGGCGATTTCACTATCTACTCGACTCCAACGGGAACCACGCTGCGTTCTTCCGTCCCGCTTTGCTTGGATGAGAACAAGGCTGGATCCGAGCCTACCGTAAAGCTCAAAGACGTCCGATCTTCAGGAACCCAGCTCGTAACCAATGTGAATCCCACCTCCTGATCCAAGCCGTCGAGCAGATTCTGCGGAAAAGATTCGCGGGCCGCCGCGTCGGTTAACATGGATGAGTGCCTAGGCCTACTTCCAAACAGCGCAGAATTGTCGTGAGGAATGTCCCTCGACTGCCGGATGTCGGGAAAAGCTCACCTAGCCAGAAATCTTCTGCCCCAAGGCCATCAGCGGTTCAAGTTCTTCCGACACAATTAGGCGATTTTCCGTGGCTTGTTTCCGCATTCTCTACGCGATCGGGCGGATTTTCGGACATTTATGGGAAGGGCGCGCTCAACCTGGGTTACACGAAAGAAGATGCCAAGTCCGTGGTCGAGCGGAACCGGGCTGCGTTCTTGAGTCAATTGTGCGGTGAATTGAACGAGGACACGAAACCTGCGCTCGTCACATTGCGCCAGATTCATTCCGATATCATCCGCCACGTAGATTCCGTGCCGGAATCACCGCTGGCTGGCGATGGGCTGATTACCAACACTCCCGGTTTATTACTCGCGATCCAGACGGCTGATTGCCTTCCAATTGTTCTCGCGGACCCCAAGCGGCGCGGTGTGGGCGTCTTTCACGCCGGCTGGCGAGGCACCGTCAAGCGGATCGTGGAAAAGGGAGTGGGAGAAATGCGCCGCTATTTTGGCAGTCGCGCACAAGATCTCCGAGCCGCGATTGGCCCCGGCATTCACCAGTGCTGTTATGCGGTCGGCCAGGAGGTCCGCGATCAATTCGAATCCCAATTTGCTTACGCCGATAAACTCTTCCGTGTAGTCGAGGAGTCCGATCCGGTCCGCGAAAAATATCCGATGTTGTTTCTCACGGCCCGTGCCCCCGGCCACAGCGAGTTGCCGAAGAAGATTTATCTGGACCTGGTGGAGGCCAATCGTCAGCAGCTGCTGGCTGCTGGCGTTCCAGCGAAAAATATTAAAACTTCATCCTTGTGCACGAACTGCCGAAACGACTTGCTGTTCTCTTATCGAGCGGAAAACGGGAAGACCGGACGGATGATGGGCGTAGTCGGCATTCGTTAATCCTGGTTATGCGAAGAGGTGCGGGATGGCTTCTCCTCTCAACCTGCGAGATCTGATCCTTCAAGCGTGGATAACAAATAATCGGGTAACGATTTTTTTGGTCGAGCACTTACCCGCCGAACTTTGGGAAGCTAAGGTTCCGGGAGCACCACGGCGCACCATCCGCTCGCTTGCCGGGCACATTCATAACGCCCGGTGTATGTGGATCAAGACGCTGGGCATGGAGCACGGCATCGCGGTGCCGCGAAGTGTCGATCGGCATAAGGTGAAGGCAAAGGATCTGATTCCGGCGCTGCAGCGTAGCGGCACAGGCATCTTGAATTTGCTGAAGCTCGGCTGTGACCAAGGCGGAAGCATTCCCGACTCGTCAGCGTACGTGTGGCGCAATCTTCCCCTCGACGTGGGCCACGTTCTTACCTACTTCGTCGCCCACGAAGGCCATCACCGGGGCCAGATTGTGATGCTGGCCCGCCAGTTAGGGTATCGCTTGCCAGCGGAGGTAACAGCTGGCCTTTGGCAGTGGTCGAGGCTCTCGCGGAAAATTTAGTCGACTGGAGAAACTGCTTCCTACGCAGGCGTTGACGGAGTTGTGGGCGCTTCCGGAACTGGAGGCACCGCTGCCGGATCGGCGATCCCTTCATTCACCAAGTCCTTCAGCTCCTTACTGGGCTTGAAGAAAGGGATTTTCTTGGCGGGCACGTCGACCTTTTCGCCGGTCTTGGGATTTCGTCCGGTGCGGGGCTTGCGTTGGCGCGTGCGAAAACTACCGAAGCCGCGTATTTCGATCTTGTCGCCCGCGCGCAGGGAACGAACTACGCTGTCAAAAATCGTTTCCACGATCACTTCGCTGTCTTTGCGCGTAAGCTCTGCAAGGCGCGAGACTTCATCGATCAGGTCGGCTTTCGTCATAGGGCTTTTTCGCTCCAGGCCACTTGCTTTCTCAGGATAACCTCCATAACCTTCTCAAATTTCAGGGGTTGTATGCAAGTCGCCGATTTGGGACGGGTTGGTTCCGAGCTTTCGAGATCTCCGCTCAACCCCCGTGAAGCCCTTACTTCCACAGGTAGTAAAAGCCCACGTGCTGCTCCAGCATTTTCGTCGCGTCCGGCAGATACTGCGAAACATCTCCCATTAGCAAATCAAGTAGGGTCTTGCGGTCTTTCTCCGGGTGCACCAGAGTTGGCTCGCCCGAGATATTAACGGACTTCGCAGTCTCTTTGACGACGGCCTGAAAGTCGCCAATATTGTCGATGAGCTTCATCGAAAGCGCCTGCTCCCCGGTCCAGACCTTGCCGTTGGCAATCGATTTGACGTCGTCGAACTTCATGCCGCGCCCGTCGGCGACAGCCTGCACGAATTGCCCGAACATGTTGTCGATCAAGGACTGCATGTAGGCCTGCTCGGCAGGTGTGAGGTCCCGCGCGGGGTTGCCGGTGTCCTTAAATTCACCGGTCTTGAAAACGATGTTCTTCAGCTTCGCCCACTTCAGCAGATCGCCGTAATTCACCCACTCCGCGATTACACCGATGGAGCCTACAATACTGCCGTTGTCGGCGTAAATCTTATTGGACGCCGACGCGATGTAGTAAGCTCCGCTCGCCCCCACGGTTTCAATCGACACCACGATCTTCTTCTTTTTTTCCTCGCGGATGCGCTTGACCTCGCGATAGATTTCCTCCGACGCAGCCACCCCACCGCCGGGCGAATTCACATGCAGAATAATGGCCTTGATCGAGGAATCATCCGCGAACTTCTTCAGCTGGCCAACGACTGGCTCCGGCGAAAGAATCACCCCATCCAGATCGACTACGCCGATGCGGTCGCCGAATCCGCCGAACGAGGATTCGGTGCTGCCCGCGTGCAGCGTCAGGTACACCAGCGAGAACACAGCCAGCACGAAAAGGAAAAATGCTCCTCCACCAATGAGGACCCAGAGCAAAGTGCGGGAACGTCGTTCAGCCATAAAGAAAGTTTAGCACTGGACTATAGCGTGAGCACTTTTAATGCTTCGCGACGGATGCCGATCTCAGCGGGGGTGCGGCGGATGTATTCGCCGTCGGCATAGATGTCGAGCGGAGTCTCGGTCTCGATGCGCAGACAACTTGCCTGAAAGTATTCGACGTCGCGGATGCTCAGGTGGCGGCCAAAATAAACCGTCGGGAACATACAGGCCAGCCGGAAGGGATTGATACCGCCGATCACGCAGACATCGAGCAGCCCGTCGTCCACTCGCGCGTGCGGAGCGATTCTCATGCCGCCGCCGTAGACGGCGGTGTTGCCGAAAGCGGCCATGAGGGTGGGCTGGTCGCTCTGAATTGTCCACGTCCCGTTTGCATCGGCGGTCGAGATCCTCATGGGCCGGGGAGCAAAGCGGAAGATTGTGGGCAATGCCGTTAAGGCGTAGCCACCGTGCCCGCGGAGCCAGCGCGGCAGCCGGTTCGCACGTCGGGTCACTTCTGCGTCCAGCCCGACTCCAGCAACGCTGCAAAAATACTGTGCCGGATGTGAGTCGGACCGCTGGCCTGCGTTTTCCAACGAGCGAACAATTCCCAGATCGATGGCGCGAACGTTGTTTCCTCCCGAGCAAAAGCGTCGCCAAGCCGCGAGTGAGTGGCGCGGGGTGCCGAGTCCGAGCGCGCGGGCAAAATCGTTTCCACTTCCGGAAGGAACCACCAGAACCGGAAGGCCAAGCTCCACCAACTGGCCTAGATGACGATGCAGAGTGCCATCGCCGCCGAAGAGCAAAATGACGTCTGCCTGTTCCGCAGACTCAGGCATCCCCTCACGCCACTCAATGCTCTTGTCGACCTGGAAAGGAGTGAGCTTTTTAGGGGAACATCCTAACCCGAGGATAGCGGCAGCCCGCATGTGCGCGGATGAGAGTAGCAGAGTTTATTGTTAGTGACACAGACCATGTGGGGACAGCGTCGCACTGAAGGTGAGGAAGCCTTCGCCGATAAAAAGCCTGCGGCATAATCGCTCATGAGAAGCATGTGGAAAAAATGTAGGGACAGCCGCCCTCGGCTGTCCGCGCAGCGGAGCTGCGTTCTCTTGAAGTGTAGTTGCTGTTCTAGGAAAGTGGGTTTTGAAGAGTTTATAAACTCTTGAGCAATTTCAGATTTGGGAAAGCGGCAAGGAAACCTTAGCGAGCTAGCGCTCGCCGGACAGCCGGGGGCGGCTGTCCCCACATGAGCAGAGATGCTTACCAGGTGACGATTGCGATTTTCAACTGCTTGCCAACCTTCAGCGGCAACCTCATAGGGGATGGACCACTCCACTTAAAGTAGGGTTCCTTCAGCACATGATCCTCAACTCTAACTGAACCCTGCTTCAATTTTCTACCGGCATCGGTTGTGGAGGGCGCGAACCCGCACCGAACCAAAAGACGATCTGCCCGTACGGTTGCTTCGGCGCCGCGGTCGGTATTTACGACGTGCCCTCCGATCTCGGCAAGAGAGATGTGGACTTCCTCCGCATCCTCCGGCACCTCATTCTTCTGGAACTGCTTGGCCCAATCTTCTGCCGCCTTGACGCCGGCATCTTGCGAGTGAAAATCGGCCACGATCCTGCGAGCCAACTCCTTCTTCGCCTGCATGGGATGCGACTCTTTCTTCATCTTCTCGATGTCGGCGACCTGCACATCCGTGAGCAGTTCGTAATATCTCCACATCATTTCGTCGGAGATGCTCATGATCTTCCCGTACATTTCCAGCGGGGATTCGTGAATGCCGATGGCGTTTCCCAGCGACTTCGACATTTTCTGCACGCCGTCCAGGCCTTCAAGAATCGGCGTGGTCAGAACCACCTGCGATTCCTGGCCGTAGGAGCGCTGCAGTTCGCGACCGACAAGCAGATTGAACTTCTGGTCGGTGCCGCCTAGTTCGATGTCCGCTTCGAGCGCGACCGAGTCATAGCCTTGCACCAGCGGGTAAAGCAGTTCATGAACGGAAATCGGCTTCTCGTTCTGGAATCGTTGATGAAAATCTTCGCGTTCGAGGAGTTGCGATACGGTGTACTTCGCCATGAGGCGGACGAAATCGTCAGCCGTGAATTGGCCCATCCAGCGCCGGTTGAAGTCGATCACTGTTTTTTGCGGGTCAAGAATTTTGAAAACTTGCGCCTTGTAAGTTTCGGCATTCTGCTCGATCTGTTCGCGCGTAAGAGGAGGCCGGGTCACGGAGCGGCCGGTAGGGTCGCCGATCATGCCTGTGAAGTCGCCGATCAGAAAGATTGCTGTATGGCCGAGGTCCTGAAAGTGCTTCAGCTTCCGCAAGACGACAGTGTGTCCAAGGTGCAAATCGGGGGCGGTCGGATCCATGCCAAGTTTCACCCGCAACGGTTTGCCCGTAACGCGGGACTTTTCAAGCTTGGAACGCAAATCGGCTTCGCGAATAATTTCCGCGGAGCCCTTCTTGAGATAAGTGAGTTGTTCGTCGACCGGAGCGAAGGTTGGCATGAGAAAGGACATTATATGGAAGTCAGAGGGTAGAAGTCAGAATGCAGAAGTTAGAATTGAGCTCGGACGTGGATGAAGTGTGTGACGGCTGCAAATATCCAGATACGCAAGGCAAGGACAGCGGATGTTCCCCGCTTGCGCGAAGTGATTGAGGCGTCTGTGCGCGGTCTGCAGGCTGGGTATTATTCGCCAGCACAGATTGAGGGCGCGCTTCAGTCGGTGTACGGAGTCGACAGCCGGCTCATTGCGGATGGAACCTATCTGGCAGTGGAAGCGCCAGATTCGCAGGGGAACGTTGAAATTGTAGCTTGCGGCGGATGGAGCAAGCGAAAAACTCTTTATGGCGGCGATCAATACAAGGGACGCGAAGATTCTTTGCTGGATCCGACACGGGAGGCGGCAAAAATCCGTGCATTCTTTGTACATCCTAAATGGGCGCGACGCGGCATTGGGAGCTTGATTCTGGAAGCCTGCGAGCGGGCCGCGATCGACGCGGGTTTTACGCGGCTCGAAATGGGCGCTACGTTGAGCGGCGTGGCGTTTTACGAGGCGAAGGGATACGTTCAAATCGAAAAGCAAGCCGTGCCGTTGGGAAACGGGGAGGCGCTGGCGATCGTAAGAATGGAAAAGAAATTCAGATAGGGACTCGGAATGCAGAGGTCAGAAGTCAGAATGCGAAGTCAGAGTGCAGACGTTAAAGCGCCGCTCTGACTCTCAATTTATGATTCTTACTTCTCCATTTTGACTTCTGACTTCTGACCTGGATTCTTGAGCCTTCGGCCCACGATCTCGAGCTCTCCCTTCAGCACAGTATTGATTGCCTCGGTGTAGGCAATGTGTTCTTGCTCCAGGATGCGGGCGGCAAGCGTGTGCTCGTCATCATCGTCAAGCACCGGCACTGTTTTCTGTACGATGATGGCGCCGTGATCCAGTTCTTCATCGACGAAATGCACGGTGCAGCCCGAGACTTTCACACCATAAGCGAAGGCCTGCTCCTGAGCTTCCAGGCCGGGAAATGCGGGCAAAAGTGATGGGTGGATGTTAAGAATTTTTCGTGGGAACTGCTGCACGAACCAGGGAGAGAGCAGCCGCATGTAACCCGCAAGGCAGACCAAATCCACCGAGTGCTTCGCAAGCGCCGCTACGACCTCGTGGTCGTGTTCCTCCCGGGGCTTGCCTTTCGACGGAATGACCAGGGCGTCAATGCCGCGCTGGCGTGCGATGGCGACGCCTGGAGCGCTGGCTTTGTTCGAGATTACAACTGCAATACGCGCGTCCGCGATGCGGCCAGCGTCGATGCTATCGGCGATGGCCACGAAATTCGAACCGCGCCCGGAGAGCAGAATACCGATGGATTTCATGGGCTCAATCAGCCGTCAGCTCTCAGCTTTCGGCAGACCCATCATAATCCAGAGTCAACGCCCTCCGGAGTTCGCAGCGTTCGTGCCCGCTTGAATGGGCTGTCCGTTGGCCATCATCTCGCCGAGCAGTTTCTGATCCTGATCGGCGAGTGCGGACGGCAGCTGGGCGTAGTACAAACTCTCGGCGGAAGCTTGCCCCTCCGATATCACATACTCAATGAACTGCTTTACGGCTTGCCGTTTTCCGTTGTCCTGACCATCCTTGGGAACCAGCAAAAAGGTGAGACCACAGATGGGATACGCGTCTTTTGCTGAATCGGGCGGATCGACGATTGGGGTCCGAACATCGGTTGCCAACTCTTGATGAAAGGCTTCAATCGCGGCCGTGGTTCCGGCAGCGGTTGGCTCTTCCCAGTTTTTGGCCCGATTGCGAATCATCGCCACGGGAAGATTATTGTCCTTGGCGTAACTGAGTTCGACGTATCCAATCGCTCCAGGTGATTGTCGAACGATGCCGGTCACTCCTTCGCTGCCCTTTCCGCCCACGCCGACCGGCCAGTTCACGGAGATGCCTTTCCCAACTTTAGTCGACCAGTCAGAGTTCACCTTTGCGAGATACGTGGTAAAGATGTTCGTCGTACCGCTTCCGTCCGAGCGGTGCGCAACCAGAATGGGATGCTTGGGCAAACTGACGCCTTCGTTATCTTTCTTGATGGCGGCGTCTTGCCACGTTGTTATTTTGCCTAGAAAAATACCCGAGAGCGTCTCCGCGCTCAATTTGAGCGGGCTTTTCAATTCCGGCAGATTGTACGTGATGCAGACTGGTCCGGCGCTCTCCGGGATCTGAATCACCGCCGGCATCTCTTTCAACTGTTGTTCTACAGCTATACCTTCCTCGAGAATCTGGTCGGATGTGACATGCCGGAGGTGCGGCGGCTTGTCCCTGACTGGAAGGCGCGTGACGTGGGCGAGACTGTATGGTTCGCCACGCCGAAGCGCTTCGGCGGCCAAGGTCGCATGATCGCCGCAGCGGTGCACCCTGAACAGTCATTCGTCATGGTCAGCCCTCAGGACTGGACACGACTGCAAAGCAGAGGACGGGCGGAGGAAGCCTTTTGGAGCTTTAGCCTGGAACCGTTGGGAAACGGCGACACGCGGCTAATCGCTCGAGTGCGTAGTACGAGGTCCCCAAAGCTCGCGTCACGCGCGGTAGACAGATTGTTTTGGGAACCGATGCACTTCGTGATGGAGCAGAAGATGCTCCGCACAATTCGAGATCTTTCGCAGCGCAGCTAGGTGAGCGCGGGCGGGCGAGGTTCAGGCGTCCCTACGGGACGCGTGTCAGATTAGGTGGGTAATCCGGCGTTGAAACGCCGGGCTATTTTCGGATGTCCCTACGGAACGGACGGTGGAGGCGGGGATACGCAGGGGCTAAAGCCCTGGGCTTGAGCGGAGCCTGAATCGCATCGCTGAAGCGCTGCGCCACCCAAAGGCAGTAGGGATTGAGCGGCATGGTTGGTGACCGTGGGCGAAAGCCCGATTCGTTGTTGAGGGGGATACGCGGCCCTGAAGGGGCGCTCTTCCATGGTGCGGTCGAGGGTCGGTGGTGGACGGCGGCTATCGATTGAGTGCGAATACCGCCAAGCAGCTAAGTTTCAGCTGTAAACAACTTTGCGATCGCCTTTGATGATGCGGCCGACGGTGTAGGCTTTCTCTCCCACGCGATCGAGAACACTTTGTGCCTTCTTGAACTTCGCCAAGCGGAACGACCATCAACATGCCGAGACCCATATTGAACGTGCGCAGCATCTCATCCTGAGGAACATTTCCCAACTGCTGCAGATGCTCGAACACGGGCAGAACCGGCCATGAGCCAAGGTCGATGGAGGCCGACATTCCGCGTGGCAGGACGCGCGGCAGATTTTCCGTGATTCCACCGCCGGTGATGTGAGCCAGCGCCGAAACGCATTGCGCATCGACTAGTTTCCTGAGCGCCGGCCAGTAGCTTTTGTGGGTTCGCATCAGTTCGTTGCCCACTTTGTTCTTGATCTCGTTGACGTAGTCGTCCGGAGAGTAGTGGGCGACTTCGAACAACAACTTCCGCGCCAGGGAATATCCATTGGTGTGCAAGCCGTTGGAAGGCGAGGCCGAGAACTACGTCGCCGATCTGCACATCCTTGCCTGTGATAATCCGGTCACGCTCGACCACGCCAACAATGAATCCGGCAAGATCGTATTCGCCGTCGGGATAGAATCCGGGCATTTCGGCTGTCTCGCCACCGATGAGGGCGCAGTTGTTGTGTTTGCAGGCGTCCGCGATACCTTCGACCACTTGCTCGGCGACCGTGGGATCGAGCGTGCCGGTGGCCAGATAATCCATGAAAAACAGAGGCGCAGCGCCTTGCACTGCAATGTCGTTCACGCAGTGATTCACCAGGTCGGCGCCAATGGTGGAATGCAGACCCATCTCGAAGGCGATCTTTAACTTGGTGCCCACGCCGTCCACACTGGAAACGAGCACGGGATCGGTGTATTTTTCCTTGTCAACGGCGAACAAACCGCCGAACCCGCCGATTTCACTAAGCACTCCGCGGGTAAAGGTTTTGTGAGCCAGGTACTTGATCCGTTGCTTGGTACGGGCGGCGCGGTCGATGTTCACGCCTGCGTCGGCGTAGGTGATCGAGGTTCCCGCGGGCGTGGGTTTTTTGGCCACGAATTCTTGCAATGTCTCTTTCTTAGTCTTGGCGCTTCAGTTGTGGGAGGAAGCTGGATGCCGTGCGAAGCGTGAGCTTCCAAGGCGGCTCATTGTAGCACGGTTGAGGTGGCCGCTGGTTCGCACTCGTTCACGCGCCGCTCCAGATACACGACCAGATATGTCCGCGGACGCGCACGCCCGTTCGACAGCTGGGGTACTCAATTAATGAGCGATGAAGTCCGAAAAAAAGTAGGCTAGAACTCCAAATAGAGCCAGCCCGGATATTCCATACGCGGTGAGAACCCAGGCACCGCGACCTTCATGATGCCGCGTGAGGGTGGTTTGAGAATCCGAAGCTGAAGAAGGAGAGTGCTGAAGCGAAGGAGAGAGACTAGGGGCCCGATCTTCCATACCAGAACCTCCGAACGGAAAGATCGTGGCGCAGATACATTATGCGTCACGCCTGCTAGGCAACATGGCCCGGCAGGACTATCTGGGCGCGATTCTACTACGCTTTTGTGACGAAAAACCAATGAATTGTGATATTTATCACAATTTAAGAGAGAACATAACCTGCCCAGGACGAGATTCGTGTTCGTCCGCAAGGGCATCGGCGATACAAACTGTACAACCTGCCTTACTATGAATCTATGCGTCATTTATTCGTCACTCTGGCTTTGGCCGCACTCTTAACGATCCCTCAGGGCGCGTGGGCGCAAACGGACCCAGCATCGACCTCCTCCGCCACTCCGGCGCAGGCTCAAAAAGGAGCGAACTCTGAAGTTAACTCGAGCGACAAGACACCTTCCAAGACGGATGAAGGGAAACGGGATTACGCTCAGGAAGCCTTTGTTATCGAGAAGTACCGGTCGGTTTACCACTTCGAAAACGACGGCACCGGCCGGAAAGAGACGATCGCGCGCATTCGCGTGCAGAGCGAAGCTGGGGTCCAGCAGTGGGGGCAGCTTCAGTTCGGGTACAACTCGGCTAACGAGCGTGTCGAAATGGCTTACGTTCGCGTGCTCAAAGCGGATGGCAGCGTAGTCAAGGCCGGCGAAGACGCGGTGCAGGATCTGAGCGCTCCGCTGGAACAGCAAGCGCCGGTTTACACCGACTACCGCCAGAAGCACATTACGGTGCCGGGGTTGCGGCCGGGGGAAGTCCTGGAGTACGACATCGTCACCGTAATCCACACGGCGCTGGCCCCGGGAGAGTTCTGGGCGGATTACGTTTTCGACAAGAACAACATCAATCTCGACGAAGAGGTGGATGTCGACGTCCCGGCAGATCGACCGATCAAGCTGAAAAATAAACCGGGAATGGATCCCAAAATTTCAGACGAGCATGGACGCCGACTTTACCATTGGACCCGCGCCCACTTGGAACGCGAGGACGACGAGAAAAATAAAGATAAGGAAAAAGACAAGAAGAAGAAAAAACGTCCGGAGGACGATCGCCCCGATATTCAGTTGACCACTTTTGTCAGCTGGGAGCAGGTCGGCCGCTGGTATGCAGGGCTGGAAAAAGATCGCCGCGCGCCTTCTCCGGAGGTTCGGGCCAAGGCAGAAGAGCTCACCAAGGGACTCAACACGGATCTGGAAAAAGTTCAGGCGCTTTATGATTTCGTGGCGAAGAATTTCCGCTACGTCAGCCTCTCGCTCGGATTAGGTCGCTACCAGCCGCACTCTTCGGCCGACGTGCTGCACAATCAATACGGAGACTGCAAGGATAAGCACACACTGCTGGCCTCGCTGCTTGAGGCCGAAGGCATGCACGCCTCCTCGGTCCTGATCAATTCCAGCCGCGAGCTGGATGTCGACGTCCCCTCTCCCTCCCAGTTCGATCACGTGATCACCATGCTTCCAATGGGGCACGAAGAAATCTGGATGGATACCACCAGCGAAGTGGCACCCTTCCGCTTGCTGGCCTACAGTCTGCGGAAGAAACAGGCGTTGGTGGTTCCCGCGTCAGGCACGCCGCATCTCGAGGAGACGCCGGCCGACACTCCCATGCCCGATAGTGAAATTGCCGAAGTCACCGGGAAGGTAAATGCGATCGGCAAGCTCGAAGCGCATGTCCATTACACGTTTCGTGGGGATGAAGAGCTTCTTTTACGCTCGATCTTTCGTCGAGTTCCGCAGGCGCAATGGCAACGCGTGGTGGAGAGCGTGAACGCCGGGATGGGCGGCGACGTGACCAATCTGAAGATCGGCGACCCAGCGGCGACTCGTGAGGCGTTCACGATGTCGTACGACGTGGTGCGGCCGAACTTTCTCGACTGGTCAAAGAAGAAGTCGGACTTTGCATTGCCTCTTTGTCAGTTCAATCTGCCGGATCTCGACAATGCCGATAGCGACGATGCTGAACCTCTGAAGCTGGGGCCTAAAGCGGAATACGTATACAAAATCCAGCTTGAGCTTCCCGCCAAATACAGCGCCCGGATTCCATTGCCTTTTTCCTTGAAGCGCGACTACGCGGAATATCACGCGACATACAAGTTGGAGGGAACGACTTTCACGGCGAGCCGGTCGCTGACGCTTCACCAGGATGAGATACCGGCGCCGCGGGTTTCCGACTACGCAGCTTTCCGCCATGCGGTCAACTCCGATCTAGGGCAGTTTCTATCCGTAGAGAACACGGTCGCGGGTGCGCCTACGGCGCCGCCTGACATGAAAGCCGATGACATGGTGGAGAGCGGCCGGGCAGCCATGAACAGCGGCAATCTCGTGCTGGCGGCTCAACTTCTGAAACATGCCACCGAAGTGGATCCGAAAAACAAATACGCGTGGAATATGCTGGCGGCCGCGTATCTCGGACTGCGCCAGAATGACGATGCAATCGCCGCGCTTAAGAAACAAATCGAAATCAATCCTTACGACGAATACGCGTACAACGCGATGGGCCGCGCCTACTGGCAGGAGCGCAAGTACGACGATGCAGTCACGGCGTTCAACAAGCAGATCGAAATCAACCCGCTGGACAAGTTCGCTCACGCGGGCCTGGGTTCGATGTATTCCGAATGGCACAAATACGACTTGGCCGCCGCCGAGCTGGAAAAAGCGACGTCTCTGAGTCCAGACAATCCGGAATTGCAGGTCAGCCTGGGAGACGCTTACTTAAATCTCGGCCAGGATGAAAAAGCTTTGGCGACGTTTGATCACGCGGTTGAGCTTTCGGCGACACCGCTGGTGTGGAACAACATCGCTTACCAGTTATCGCTGAAGAAGTCTCATCTGGACCGCGCCCAGCAGTACGCGGAGTCAGCCGTATCGGCCACAACCGCAGCTTTGCGCAACCTGTCGCTCGAGCGGCTGACCCAACAGGAACTGGGCCTGGTGCCGTCGCTCATTGCTTACTGGGACACGCTGGGGTGGGTGTATTTCAGCGAAGGCAATTTCGATAAGGCGGAAAAATACGTCGCGGCGGCGTGGGGGCTGGGTCAGCATGGAGAGGTGGGCGACCATCTCGGCCAGATCTACGAAAAGGAAGGAAAGAAAGATCACGCTCTGCGGACCTACGAGCTGGCGGCGACCGGACTGCGCCCCATCCCGGAAACGCAGGACAGGATTCAGGCGTTAGTCAAAGCCAATACGAAACTCAATGGGTCTACAAACGACAAGGCCAGTCTGCAGTCGCTGCGAACTATCGATCTCGGCAAGGCGAAGGAGAATGGCAGTGCAGACTTTTTCGTTCTCCTTAGTGGAGGCGCAGGCGCTCCTGCCAAAGCGGAAGCCGTCAAGTTTGTCAGCGGAGACGAAAAACTGAAGATATTTGCGGATGCGCTGCGCACGGCGGAATACCGGGTCAGCTTTCCCGACGATACGCCGTTGAAGATCCTGCGACGCGGGACGCTTTCATGTTCGACAGCGACCGGTAACTGCACATTCGTGCTCCTGCTTCCTGACGACGTGAGGACGGTGGACTGAGCGTTTTCGCTGAGTGGAGAACACTCAAGTCTGGGGCCGCAGGTAGATTGTCTCGAAGCCGAGATTCTTCTTGAAAATGGTTGGGCCAGCCGTACTACTCTTCACTCCTGCCTATGACTGCCGTTCGCTAAAATCTGCCGTTTGCATGTGGAACCGAAAGCACGCCGAGGTGCGTGCGTTGGGTTCCTGCCGTCCATATTATCCACCCATATTCGACCCATTTAGAAAGGACATTTGAGATGCAATTCGTCGATAAGGCGCTGGCTCGCCGTCTTGAGGCGTGCGAAGAGATGCCGCAGGTTTTGTACGCGCGAGTATTTCAGAAGACTCGGACAGATATCGGAGCAGCGGAGGAACAGATATGCGGCGGTCACATGATATTCGCCGGACTCGGTTCGCCGATTGGAAGGGCTACGGGGCTGGGATTGGACCGCCCGTTCACGGCTGACGATTTAGACCGCGTGGAACATTTTTACCGTTTGCACAAGGCTCCAGCACAGGTGGATCTCTGCCCGCTGCACGATTCAGCCGTCTTCGAGATGTTCAGGGAACGAGGATATGGGATCGCGGAGCTGAATAATGTGCTCTACCGCAAGCTGGATCCAGCGGAAATCTTTCCACCGCCGCCCGCAGGCTGCGAGATTCGACGAGGCCGTGCGGAAGAAGCGAAAGAATTAGGCGGCATCGTGGAGCGAGCATTTTTCCCGAATGGTACGCCCGAACCCTTCAAAGACTTACTCACACCCTTGTATCGAATGGAAGGCGCCGTCACATTCTCAGCCAGTGTTGAAGGCAGGAAGGTGGCGTGCGGAGCAGGACTCGTAATCCCGGACCACCGCATCTTCGCGATATGCGGAGCCGGGACGGCCGCCGAGTTTCGCGGACGCGGGCTTCAGACCACGCTGTTGCAAACTCGCCTGGCTGCCGCTGCAGAGGCGGGATGCGAATACGCAGTCGTAGTTACGCAGGGTGGGACCACTTCCCAGCACAATTGCGAGCGGCTGGGATTTCGCGTGGCCTACAGCAAGGTGACGGTCATCAAGGATCTTGGGAAAGCTTGATGCAAGAAACCGGGAGGCGCGGAGAAGAACAGGAAGATCCGTTTTTTCCGTGCCTCCCTGGTGAACTGCACTACGCAGCTTCGGCCAGGAAATCTTCGAGCTCGTTCACTTCTTTGTCGTTGAGACGCAGATCGCCTGCGCGCATGACGCCGTCGGCCTGCTTCGCGTTGCGAGCGCCGACAATGGCTCCGGTGACCGCCGGATTGCGCAGCGTCCAGGCAATGGCAACTTCTCCCACCGAGCGATTGTGCCGTTGAGCCACTTCGCGGAGGCGGTCGACAAGTTCCAGGTTGCGAGAGAGATTCGGATCCGTGAAGTCCGGGTTTTGGCTTCGCCAGTCGTCCTTGGGCAGTTTGGCCGCGCGTTCCCGCGTCATCGCGCCCGTGAGAAGGCCCGACGCCATCGGCGAATAAACAATGACTCCGATATTTTCCCGCAGGCAGTACGGCAGAATATCCTCTTCCACTTCCCGGTGCACCAGTGAGTAGGGCGGCTGAAGCGAGGTGACGGGAGCGATCGCTTGCGCACGCTTCAATTGCTTCACATTGAAGTTGGAGACGCCAATCCAGCGAACTTTGCCTTCGCGTTTTAGGTCGGCAAGGGTGGACCACGCTTCCTCCAGGGCGGGCGAATCAGGATCCGGCGGCCAGTGAATCTGATAGAGATCGACGACGTCGACGGAAAGCCGGCGCAAGCTGTCTTCAATCTCGCCGCGAATCGACTCCGCGCTGTGAACTTTTTGCGGCTGGCCGCTGGCATCCCAGCGAAGCGAGCATTTCGTGAAAATGTATGGACGCGAGCCTCGCCAATCCTTCAGGGCGCGAGCGACGACCTCTTCGGAGTGTCCGAGGCCGTAGACCGCGGCGGTGTCGATCCAGTTGACCCCCAGTTCCAGCGCACGATGAATGGCGGCGATGGAGTCGTTGTCGTCTTGCGATCCCCAGGCGAATTGCCATCCGGAGCCACCGACGGCCCAGGCTCCATAGCCGATCGAAGTAATGTTCAAATCAGAGTTGCCAAGTTTGCGGGTTTGCATTTCAATCTCCTTAGCAAAGTTTGATTTTACCGTGTACCACTCCGATTCAGAATTGAAGGCCAATGAATGTAGACGCGATTCGTGAGCTTTGCCTGGACCTGCCGCAGGCCACCGAAAATCTTCAGTGGGGCGACGAACTCTGCTTCAAGGTGGCGGGCAAGATTTTTGTCATGCTGGGTTTGGACAATCCTCGCCTTTGTTTCAAGTGTTCCCCGGAGAAGTTTGCGGAGTTAATTGAGTGCGAGGATATTCGCCCGGCTCCATACGTGGGTCGATATAAATGGGTGATGCTCGATCGCCTCAATGCGCTTGCTTGGAATGAACTGCAGGAGTTGATACGGCAGTCCTACCAGATGGTGGCGGCGAAGGCGCCGGTCAAAAAGGTAGAACAAAACGGTCAAGAAGAAGGCGGCTCGTTCAGAAGGGAAACTCTCAGGAAATACGAAGCAAAGCAAGAAGAAGAGGAAGAAGCGCTAAGCTCGTGCCACCTTGTGTTCATTGGCAGCCATTGGTGCTGGCATTACCAGCCGCCAGTCATTTGACTCATGTTGCCGCGGTCGGCTAGCCTCAAGAGTCCGCCTTTCCTGGACGCGTTCCGACTGAATGCAATTCCGTCACAAATTATTGATTTTGCTGCTGATTGCGGCAGCTACTTGCGCCGCGACTTCCAGCTTTGCTTCCATCGAACCGGTGCATGCGGAGCATGGAATCGTAGTCAGTTCGCACGAATTGGCTTCGCGGGCCGGCGTTGAAATCATGCAAGCTGGCGGAAATGCGGTGGACGCCGCGGTCGCGACCGGATTTGCCCTCGCGGTCGTGCACCCGCCTGCAGGGAACATCGGTGGCGGCGGATTCATGCTGATTCGCATGGCCGATGGAAAGTCGCATTTCCTGGATTACCGCGAAAAGGCTCCCGCTGCGGCGACTCGCGATATGTATCTCGATGCGAAGGGGAACGTGATTGAAGGCGCCACCGAGTATGGGTATAAAGCGATCGGGGTACCTGGGTCGGTGGCAGGAATGGTTTACGCGGAGCAGAAGTTTGGCAAGTTGGCGCTCAAGCAGGTGATGGCTCCGGCAATCCGACTGGCGCACGAAGGATATGCGCTGAGTTGGGGCGAGGCGCGCGATTTCCAGGACAGCCATTTAAGCCAGTTCCCCGAGTCGCGGCGAGTCTTTCAGCGCAACGGAAAGTTCTACCAACCGGGCGAAGTTTTTCGCCAACCCGACTTAGCTCGTACGCTCGAACGAATTGCAGCCGATCCTGACAGTTTTTATCACGGAGCGTTGGCCCGGGAACTCGCTGCCGCGATGAAAAAGGGCGGAGGCCTGATCACGGCTGACGACCTGGCCCATTATGAGGTAAAGGAGCGCGAGCCAATTCGCGGTACCTACCGAGGATACGAAATAATCAGCGCGCCACCGCCTTCGTCTGGCGGAACCGTCCTGATTGAGTCCTTGAATATTCTGGAAGGATACGACCTGCAAAAGCTGCGGAACCGGTCGGCGGAATCGATCCACTTTACAACCGAAGCATTTCGCCGGGCGTTTTTCGATCGAGCAGAATTCCTGGGAGATCCGGACTTCGCTAAGATTCCCGTCGCACAACTCATTGACAAGAAGTATGCGGCCGCTTGGCGGGATTCGATTAACGACAACGCGGCTACGGCCAGCGACGCACTGAAGCGTCCAGCAATTTTCACCGAACTGGAGCAATACGCGGCCTCGCACCCGCAACCGATGGGGAATCACGAATCGCCGCACACTACGCATTACTCGGTGGTGGACGCAGACGGAAACGCGGTTTCGGTGACGACCACGATCAACGACTGGTTCGGATCCCGGGTCACCGCTGACGGTTTAGGTTTCCTGCTGAATGACGAGATGGATGATTTTTCTACGAAGCCCGGGGTCCCCAACTCCGATGGCTTGATTCAAGGCGAAGCCAATAGCATTGGACCCGGGAAAAGGCCGCTGTCGTCCATGACGCCGACCATCGTCGCGCATGATGGGAAAACATTCCTGGTTCTGGGATCGCCGGGCAGCTCGAAAATTATTACCACGGTGGCCAATGTGCTGATGGGCGTTGTGGATTACGGCATGAACATTCAGGAGTCGGTGGACGCTCCGCGTTTTCACAACCAGTGGCAGCCGGACGTGTTGAACCTCGAACAATGGTTTTCTCCGGATACAGCCACGGCGCTGGGGAAGATGGGATATAAACTGGAGTTCGGCCTGCACGGTGACGGCAACGTTACGCCATATTGGAGCGATGCAGAGTGCATTGCCATCGACCCGAAGACCGGCGAGAGGCTCGGCGCAAGCGACTACAGAAGTAACGGTAAGGCTGTTGGATACTAACAATCCTTAATGGGTGATTAACAAGGACCAGGCATGTTGAAAGCGGTCTCAACGTATTTATATGTGAAGGAGCGGTTGCATCCGGGAATTCTGGATGGGCTAAGTCGCAGTGGTGTGCAGGCGGTGGAAATCTTCGCAGCCCGGCAACATCTCGACTATGCCAACCGCAAGGCCCACGTGAAAGAAATCGCCGAGTGGTTCCGTGGGAGCGGAGTGCCGCTGCATTCGGTGCACTCGCCTCTTTATGCGGACTATGAATGGGGACGCGCCGGCGCGCCGCCGCTGAACATTGCTTCCATTGATCGCTCGGCGTTAGTGACCGCCATGGATGAGGTCAAGCGCGCACTGGAAATTGCGGAGCAAATCCCATTCCGATTTCTGATACAGCATCTGGGCGTGCCCAACGAAAGTTTCAGCGAGAAAAAATTCGAGGCCGCAATGACTTCGATCGAACATTTGCGGGCTTTTGCCAAACCGCTGGGCGTGCGGATTTTGCTGGAAAATATTCCAAATGATCTTTCGACGCCGGACCGGCTGGTGGAAATGATTCGGAGCGCGCATTTTGACGACGTCGGAATCTGCTTCGACTTTGGGCACGCTCACATGATGGGCTCCGTGAGTGAGGCTTTCGCCATTCTGCGGTCGATGATTTGGTCGACGCATGTTCATGACAACGCCAAGACTCTGGATTCTCATCTGTGGCCGGGCGAGGGCACCGTGGACTGGAAGGAAGCAATGGAGTTGTTACGGTCTGCGCCGCAGACGCCTCCTTTGCTGCTGGAAGTGGGCGAAGACGAGAAAATGAATTCGCTCGAAAAGCTGCAGAGAACCTTCGACAAATTAGAGGCAGCATAATTTCTTATTCCTATGTCCCCCATAACTACGATTGCTGAAATCGGAAAGCACGAAGGCGAGACGGTCACGCTGCGGGGCTGGCTGTATAACCTGCGCGAGAGTGGAAAACTTCTATTTCCGCAGTTTCGAGACGGCTCCGGCGTGATTCAAGGCGTGGTTCCGAAGAATGCGGTCGCGCCGGAGGTGTTCGAGTCGATCAAGACGCTGACCCAGGAATCGAGCGTCATCGTCGAGGGCAAAGTTCGAGCCGATAAGCGCGCACCGGGCGGTTACGAGCTCGACGTGAGCAACGTGCGGGTGGTGCAGCGCGTACCCGAGTCGGATCCCTATCCCATCACTCCCAAAGAGCACGGCACCGAATTCCTGATGGAGCACCGGCATCTATGGGTGCGTTCCCAACGGCAGGCTTCGATTCTTCGCGTGCGTGCGGAGATCGTGAAAGCGGTACGCGACTTTTTCGACGAGCGCGGATTTACTCTTACCGACCCGCCGATTCTCACGCCCGCGGCCTGCGAAGGCACGAGCACTCTGTTTCCCGTCGACTATTTCGACGAGCAGGCCTATCTCACGCAGTCCGGGCAACTTTACATTGAAGCCACGGCCATGGCGCTGGGCAAGGTGTATTCGTTCGGCCCAACGTTTCGCGCCGAGAAGTCGAAGACGCGCCGTCACCTCACAGAATTCTGGATGGTCGAACCCGAGATCGCTTATGGCGAACTCGATGACTTGATGGACCTGGCGGAAGGCTTGATCACCTTCGTGGTGAAGCGCTGTCTCGAGCGACGGCGGCCGGACTTGCAGGCGATCGGGCGCGATATTTCCAAGCTGGAAAAAATCGAGCCGCCTTTCCCGCGAATCAGCTACGACGACGCTGTCAAGAATCTTGCAGGAAGGCCACGCCAAAGGCTCGCTCGAGACGAAGTTCGAGTGGGGCGGCGATCTCGGCTCGCCCGATGAGACGTATCTCTCCGCGCAATTCGACAAGCCGGTGATGGTGCATCGTTATCCCGCGAAAGTGAAAGCTTTTTACATGGAGCCTGACCCCCAACGCCCGGAACTGGCGTTGTGCGTTGATGTGCTGGCGCCGGAAGGATACGGCGAAATCATCGGTGGGTCGCAGCGTATGGCCTCACACGAGCTTCTGGTGCAGCGGATTCACGAGCACGGATTGCCGGAAGAAGCGTTCAAATGGTATCTGGATTTGCGCAAGTATGGCAGCGTACCGCATGGCGGATTCGGCATGGGCATTGAACGCGCGGTCGCCTGGATCTGCGGCCTCGAACATGTGCGGGAGACGATTCCGTTCCCGCGGATGCTGAACCGACTGTATCCGTAGAAATTGGGTGATCGGGCGAGCGAGTGAGTGGGCCATTTAAACCAAGCTTCGGATTCTTTGATCCTCAATCGCTATATCGCCCGATCGCGCGATGACGAAAAACTCTATGACGACAAGCATCGGCACCACGAACATTGCACCTAAGAAAATTCGCGTGATCGGCGTTCCCCTCGATCTTGGACAGTCGCGGCGCGGCGTCGATATGGGTCCTTCTGCCGTCCGCGTGGCCGGCCTTGAAGCGCGGTTGGAAGCCTTGGGGCACGAGGTGGAAGATGGCGGAAACGTCGCTGTGGCGATCGCGGAGCAAAAAAAAGAAGGCGATACTCATGCCAAGTATTTAAAAGAGATCACGGCCACGTGCACCAAACATGCTGAGCTTGTGGTGAAGACGCTCGAAGCTGGGAAAATTCCAATCACGCTGGGCGGCGATCATTCTGTGGCCGCCGGCACGGTTGCGGGGGTTGCGGAGTTTTACCGCCGGCAGAATCAACGGATCGGCCTGATCTGGATCGACGCGCATACCGACATCAACACGCCCGAAAGTTCGCCCAGCGGAAATGTGCACGGCATGCCTCTGGCGGCGCTGATGGGCTTGGGCCCTTTCGAACTGTGTAATATTTATGATTTTTGTCCTAAAGTGAAGCCGGAAAATTGTGTTTTGGTCGGGGTTCGTGACATCGACTCCATCGAAAAAGAAAATGTTCGCCGCGCCGGCATTGCTGTGTTTACCATGCGCGATATCGATGAGCGTGGCATGCGAACCGTGATGGAAGAGGCTTTGCGATTGGCTGGGCGCGGTACCGCCGGCTATCACATCTCGCTCGACATGGATTGGATTGACCCTGAGGATGCGCCCGGGGTGGGGACGCCGGTGCGCGGCGGCGCCACTTACCGCGAGGCGCATCTTGCCATGGAAATCATCGCCGACCACGGACGCATGCTGAGCTTCGAGATTGTGGAAGTCAATCCCGTGATCGACGAGCACAACCGGACTGCCGATCTGGCCGTCGAACTGGCGCTATCCGCGTTTGGAAAAAAGATTCTGTAAGGGCCTATGAAAAAGCTACGAGTCGGAATTCTTTTCGGTGGTCGCAGTGGAGAGCATGAAGTCTCTTTGCTTTCCGCCGCCTCCGTTCTCCAAGCCATCGATAAGGAAAAATATGATGTTGTCCCCATCGGCATTACCAAAGAGGGTCACTGGCTGACCGCTTCTGATGCCGAGAATCTTCTGCAAGGGAAATTGATCATCGAACCACGGCAATTGCGTGCTGGGGATCCTGAAACCACCCAGCCAGCGGCGATTCTGGCGCGCGGCGAAGCCGTAGTCGTTCCGCCCGAACCTGTGCATCGGCAGAGCGGTCTGGTCCCGTTCCAAACCGATGCTCCGCTGACGCGTCGCGCCAGCGATCGCGCAATCAACGTTGACATTATTTTTCCTGTCTTGCATGGCACTTTCGGTGAAGATGGAACCATTCAGGGGCTGCTCGAACTGGCCGATATCGCCTACGTCGGAGCAGGCGTACTAGGCTCTGCGGCGGGCATGGACAAAGACATTATGAAGTCCTTGTTTATCGCGGCCGGCATTCCCATCGTGAAGCATGTCACCATTCTGCGCAGCGCATGGGAAAAGGATTCCAAGAAGGTTCAAAAGCTGGTGGAGAGCAAGCTCCGCTATCCCGTTTTTGTGAAGCCCGCTAATTTAGGGTCGTCTGTCGGGATCAGCAAGGCTCACGATCGGAAGGAACTCGGACCGGCGGTCGAGGAAGCAGCGAAGTTCGATCGCAAGATCGTGATCGAGCAGGGCGTAGGCGGAAAGGCAAACAAGGCGCGCGAGATCGAGTGCTCCGTGCTAGGCAATGACGAACCGGTCGCTTCGCTTCCCGGGGAGATTGTGCCCATCAAAGAGTTTTATGATTACCACGCCAAATATCTCGATGAGGGATCGGAACTGATCATCCCCGCCAAACTGAACAAGGCGGAAACAAAAAAAATTCAGGAATTGGCCATACGGTGTTTCCGGGCGGTGGATTGTTCGGGTCTGGCGCGTGTGGATTTTCTAATGGATCCCCTGACCCGAAAAATTTATCTTAACGAGATCAACACGATGCCGGGATTCACGGCGATCAGTATGTATCCCAAGCTGTGGGCGGCATCCGGCCTGAAATACGTGGACTTAATCGATCGGCTCATCGAGTTCGGCCTGGAACGGCATGCAGACAAAAAGCGGAATCAGTACAGTAAGTAATAGCCTGAGGTCTCCGCGGAACAATATCGGAATCCGCAACGCTCATTGCAGACGATGGCAAATGTTGTCGATCTGATTGCTATGAGATCTAACAGCCTTCAGTATCTGACCGCGAACGACTGGGTCTTGATCCGGGCAAAGGCCTCCCGGCATATTTATGCGCTGGGCGCGGAGATCATTCGGGAAGGGGAGTGGCCGAAGAGCATCTTCATCATTCGCCGGGGAGAAGCTTCCGTGGAATTGGCAGCCACCGGCACTCGAACCATTGTGGCATCGCTCGGACCGGACGACATTTGCGGTGAGATGGCTTTCCTGGAACACGGGAAAGCCACCGCGGCCGTAATTGCGAGTACAGAGGAAGTAGAAGTTGACGAATTGGACTCGCGTGAACTGAGAGCCATGTTCATTGCCTTCCCCGGACTTGCCTCGCGCTTTTATCAATCGCTGTCGATGATCCTGGCCCAGCGCTTGCGCGAAACATCTAAGGAGCTAGCCAGAGAGATGGCCTTGCGCGATCGCAGCCAAAAATAGTGTTTTCTCAATTAGGGCGTCGTCACCAGAGGTAACTCGATAAAGCTCGCATTGTCAGGCGTGTGATAAACCCGCTGCGTCGCTTTCTTATAGTCGCCAGCTTTCGCCCAAAAAATGTTTGGAACAAAAGTTTGCGGATTGCGGTCGTATAGCGGAAACCAGCTCGACTGAACCTGCACCATGATGCGGTGGCCGGGTAAGAAAACGTGGTTTGCCGTCGGCAGGTTGAAACGATAGCGCAGTGGCTGATCGGCTGCGATCGGTTTCGCGGTCTCCAGGCTTTCTCGATAGCGTCCGCGAAAAATATCAGCGGAGATCATGAGTTGATATCCGCCCATGGCGGCATCGTCCGCTACTTCGTCAGGATAAACATCGATCAACTTCACCACCCAGTCGGAGTCCGTGCCGCTGGTTGAGGCAATAAGATTGGCGATGGGCTGGCCGCTGATTTTCATCGGTGCAGTCAGCACGTCGGAAGTAAACACAACGACATCGGGTCGGCCCGAGGCCTCGCGCTGATCGTCGACCAGCCAGAGCGGCCACGTCAGCCCGTTGCTATACCCCATCGGCTGAGAGGGACGCGAGCGGTAAGGCACAGGCTTGGCAGGGTCGGAGACGTATTCATCGAACGCGGCGTCATTCGCCTTCGGGACCGCCAGGGAGAGCTTCAATCCTGCACCGAGAAAGAGCGGAGTCGGCTGAATCCTGCAACCGCTCGCGCAACCGGCCGGCCATGTGGGCAAGCGTCGCCACGTGTTGGTTCCAGTCTCGAAAGCGGTGACTGGCGCGACCTCCGACTTTGGCGCGCCGTCCTTCAGATATCGATCCAAGAACGGACGCAGAATCTCTTGCCGGAAATAGAATCCCGTGTCGCTGTTGAATTTGATGGCGCCTAGAGAACTGGCATTTCCAATTTCCTGTCCGTGATGCCACGGCCCGAGGACGAGAAACAACTTGTCCCGATTGGCTTCGACGGCATTGAGCGCTTTGTAAGCCGCAGGCGCGCCGTAAATATCTTCCTGATCCCACAGGCTGTCGACAAGCATGGTCGGCACCTTCAGAGGCTGCGCGGCCAGGATGCGATCCATTGCCTGCTGCTGCCACCAGGAATCGTAGCTCGGATGGTCAAGAAGCTTGCGCCAGAATCCGACTTGCTCGAGCCCGTGGCGGCGGCCAAGTTCTCCGGCAGAGACGGCTTCCATGAAAACGTCATAGTCATCGAAGTGGTTCGTCCACCATTTTTCGGTGTTCGTGCGTGTGGCCTCCTGATCGTAGATGTAGCCCATGTTCTGTTCGCGGAATGCGCCGTTGTGGAACCAGTCGTCACCCTTCCAGCCATCGACCATGGGATTCATCGGCACTGCTACCTTCAGTGCAGGATGGGGATTGACTAATGCCATGAGCGTAGTGAATCCGTCGTAGGAAATGCCGAGGATGCCAACTCTGCCGTTGCTCTCGGGAACGTTTTTCACCAGCCAGTCGATCGTGTCGTAAGTATCGGTGGAGTGATCCACCGGCGTTGGGTTCAGCGGCCCGTGGAGTGGACGAGTCATTACATAGTCGCCTTCGGACTCATACTTTCCGCGTACGTCCTGCACCACGCGTATGTATCCGCCTTCGACAATCACATCGGTGGGATTGTCATAGCCACTCAGGATCGCACCCAGGTGCGAACTCTCGGCGTGGCTGGTCTGGGCGGTGGCGCTGTAGGGAGTGCGCGTCAGCAATATCGGAGCGTTCTTCGCTCCCTTCGGAAGAACGATGACAGTGTGCAGCTTCACACCGTCACGCATCGGGATCATCACATCGCGTTTGACGTAATCAAAGCTCGACGTGACCGGCGTAAGCGTGGCCGGAGTCTCGCTGGGCAGGTCCGCGGTAGTCTGAGCGGAACAAGGCCGCATTAAGAAGAGCGCACACAATGCAAGTGTGAGCTTGATCGCGCGATGTGCAAAATGGCTTTTTCTGTTCATCCTCACCTCGGGAATGAAAGTGTACTGGGCAGGAGCGAATACGACAACACTCCCTAAACCTGAGAGCGGAACAGAGGGCTATGCCAAAGCTAGTGAGCCTGTCGGTAAGCACATGCTTGCCGTACGCCTGGCACGGAAGATCAGGAATACACAATAAGCGGGATCACAAGAGGAGGAACACTTCGGGCCTGCAATTCAGGAAATTCTAGAACGGTTGGCTTGAATCCGAGTGGAGCAGACGGAAGCGACCGACCTCAGTGATGGTGCTTTCCGCCGCCCGAGTGTCCGCCAGAATGTCCACCTCCGCCTGAGTGCCCATGGCTGAAACTCTTCCCGCCACCGAAACTCTTCGACGAGTGTCCACCGCTCGAGCCGTGTCCGCCACCAAATAGGTGGAAGCCGCCGGAACGGGCCTGCTTCTCGGAAGACTTGGAAAATCCTTTGCTGGAGAATCCGCTGGAAGAGTGGCCGAAGTTGCCACGCTGATAGTTGGACGAGGTCGCAGGTTGGCGATAGCCTCGCTCGGAGCCGCCGTAGCTTGAGTTCGTTCTTCCTCCATAACTTGCGGATGAACGATTGAAAGTCGAGCCATAGTCGGACCGGGCGTACTGCTGCGATCGAAAGGCGCGAGAACCATTTGACTGGGATCCGCGCTCTGGCGAAGCGTACCGTTGAGTTTCAGAGCGTTGGGATGCCGAGCGTTCCGATCCGTAAAGTTGCGATCTCCCGACCGCGGGCCGGAAGCTGTTGTAGGCTTCTCGGGAAGTGCGCCCGTAGCTACCCCCGCGTGTTGCTTCGTAGCCGCGATTCGATCCAGCTACCGACCGATTCCCGGCATAGTTGCGCGCCGTGCTTCGTTGAAAACCTTCGGTGCGGACGCCACCGTATCCTCGGCCGGTGCCGCCGTATGCGCCGCCTCGCCCGAACGATCGGTTCGACCAGGCGCCTCCCCGACCAAATGCCCTCGGACCACCATGGGCAAATCCCCAATCTGCGACTGTCGTGCTGCGTGAGCAATAACTCTCACCATTAAAAAGGACGGAGTGAGCCAGCCAGTCCAATCCCCACGCCAGCAAACCGAAGGGGGTATGCATAAAGGCTGTGGTTGCGATGCCCAAGCCGAACTGCAAAGCGGCTGGACCAAACGACGAACCGAGAAATGATCCGACCGCGCCCAGCAACGAGAATCCGGGATAAGGGTCGACTGGAGCGCCATACACGGCCCATGGGTTATACGCCGGAACATAAACCACCTGCGGATTTGGCGGCGCCAGCACGATATTGCCTTGGTCGTAGCTCATTTCTTCCTGCGGCGTGCTCCGCAAAGTTCCAGCCTGCTGCGCCCGGCGGCGCATGACCTGCACCGCTTGCAGCACGTCTTGAGGCTGGTTGTAGTAGGCGTTGCCAAGTTCGGTCGTCCAATGCAGATTCTGGTCCATCTGTGCCAGCACCTGCGGAAAAGCCGTTAGCGACTTCACGCTGGGATCCCAGGGCTGCGCGTTAGCTCCGGCGGCAATTTGGTCGGAAGAGGCGTAGAGCTGCGATCGGCGCCATCGGTCGGCCTCTGTCACCTGCTGCGGATAGGTCGAGGCAGTCAGCACCTGCGCTACCAGCGTGTCCGGATAGAGCGCAATAGGGGCTACTAGCTGTTCCAGATCTTGTGGTGCGAGCGGCTGCACTTGTCCGTACCCCTGCTGAGAAGCGTCCTGCGGATCCATCTGGCCGGGCTGCTGCGGATAAGCTTGGGAGGGGTAGGACTGCTGGGGATAGGCTTGCTGGTCATCCTGCGGTTGCGGATAGCCAGGCTGTTGATATCCCGATTGCGAATCTGCGGATGGCTGATCTCCGTACAGGCTCGGCGCGCCGTTATACGGCGTCTGCTGCGCAAAAAGCGCCGGCACCATGAGCAAGGTCGCCAATGCGACGAGAGCGGGGATAGCCTTGCCAAAACGGTTTTTTCGGCAAAGGGAACCTCCTAGCCATGAATGAAGGGACGAACCGGAGAAAAGAGCTGTTTCTGAAGCAGCCGGAAGAATCGGTGCTCTCATGATCACCTCGAGGAAAAACACATAGGCTCGTTGTGGGATTGAGGCGGGAATCCCATGCTAAGCCGCCGCCAGGTGATGGTTCGACCCGCCGGGAACTGCTTCTATTCTAAACCCGTAGGTGGCATGTTTGTTTCGGTCCCGGTTTCCTAAGCTCAGCCTGCAGCACTAATCGATATCAACCTTCTCAAAACCCAATCCCTGCAACAAACTGCCGATGGTGGAGACCCCATTCTGCTGAGCGCTGCGCAGTATGCCGTCGGCTACGGCGGCATCCAGCAACTGGCGCTCCCCCTCCTGCCGGACCTGGGTCTCCAGATTCGGGTCGGTCGCCACCAGCAGACCTGTTTGCCGGGAGTACACACGGGTTTTCTCGCTGTCGATCCGGGTCCGGAAAACTTGGGCTTGTGGCAGGTGCAAGCGGACGTGCTTGCCATCTACCTTCACGTCGCCGGCCCCAAGATTCGAGAAGTCAATTCCCGCCACCACTTCACCGTGAACCATCATGAGCAGCCGATCGCCTGCGAGGAAATCCGGGAAAACCGGATTTTCTTTGGCCCCGGTCACAAGCTTATCCATGGTATAAACCACGGTCTCGAGACGCTGCAGACGCTGAATGCGATCGACGACGGTAGGCTGGCTCACATCGATGCTGAGAGTTCTTCCTGTGATCGCCGACCACGCGTGGCTGAACAACGCCCGCCCCGAACTGCGCGAAAGGATCAGCAGCCCCACCGCACTCACGCTCACAATTCCAATCAGAAGTCCTACCAGGACGGCGAACACAACGACCGGAGATGATCGAGGGGATTTCGTGGAGGGGAGGATGGCTTCAGGACTGCGGGACATGCTGCAAGGGTATCACCAGGCGAGCGAAGCTGTTTTTGAGGACGAACGGGACCGAGCGGTGAAACAGGATTGGGGAGTTGGTGCGGATTGAAACTATTGCGGAAGCATCATCGCATGCCGGCGACCAGACGGGCGACCATCAGCGCGGACAATCCAATCGCGGCAATGCTATTCACCCGTATCCCGCGATAACTTGCGGACCAGGGAAACATCAGGATTTCGAAGAACGGCATTAATTTCTCCGGCCAAAATAGGCCGGCTACTCCGAACGCCAGACAGAACTGCACCACCAGGCAGATTTCCAAGTCACTCATGACAGGATTCCAATTCGAAATACCCTTGTATTAAAACGTGAACTGGTCAGAAAGCGGAAGTTACACCGGTAACCATGCGGACAAAATCCTCGGCTAGCGGATTTAATCGCCGAATCCGATGCCGACTGCCCGCGCCGTTCGCACCAGCTCTCCATTCGGATTCACCGACTTGAGGTTGCCGATGGCGTGGGCCACGTCAACGGAAACAATCGAATCGCCATGCAGCGCCACCATCATGCCAAAGCCACCGGCGGCAATCAGATCGACGGCCGCCACGCCAAAGCGCGTTGCCAGAATGCGGTCGAAGGGCGAGGGCGTGCCGCCGCGTTGAATATGCCCCAGCACGCTGACCCGCACATCTTTGCCGGAACCGTGAGCGATAGCATTTCCCAGCAGATTTCCAATCGAACTGGCACGGCGGTTCTCTTTTAGTTCGGGCGGTGTCTTTACTCCTTCGGCCACCACCACGATGGTGAAGTGCTTGCCAACTTTCTCGCGTTCAGAAATGTACCGGCAGACGTGTTCGATCGTGAACGGAATTTCCGGAATCAGGATGACGTGAGCCCCTCCGGCCAGTCCGGCTTCGAGCGCGATCCATCCGCAGTCGCGCCCCATCACTTCTACCACCATCACGCGATGGTGAGAGGCCGCGGTGGTGTGAATTTTATCGATGGCGTCGCAAACGGTGTGCAGCGCGGTGTCGAATCCAAACGTGACCTGGGTCGCCGAAAGGTCGTTGTCGATCGTCTTGGGCACGCCGACAATCTTCATTCCCTTCTGCGAAAGTTCGTAACCGATCTTCTGCGATCCGTCACCGCCAATGGTAATGATGGCGTCGATGCCGAGCTTGGCGGCATTAGCAATAATGTGATTGGAAATGTCGCGCACCACTTCCTTGCCGTGCTCGACCTTTTTATAGTGGAAGGGATCGCCGCGATTGGTGGTGCCTAGAATCGTTCCGCCACGCGGCAAAATTCCGCTGACTTCTTTCAACGTAAGCTCGAATGATTTTGCCGGCCAGATCAGGCCATCAAAACCATCCGGGATTCCGATCACCTTCCATCCATACTTCAAAATGGCCGCTTTGGTTGCGGCGCGAATGACTGCGTTCAACCCGGGCGCGTCTCCGCCTCCGGTGGCGATACCGATACAACGAATGTCAGACATAGGAATATGGAATGCATGAGCTGAATGATGATTTGAAAAAGCCCGTCTTCCCGATGATATCGGCGCTGCGAAGAATGACAACTTACGAGTGGGCGTAGCGGGGAGGGACTTCTGTCACCGTGGAATTGTGGGCTGAAGAGTGATGCTTGCGAGAGGAAATCCAAGAGCCTCGTGGAACTATAGGGGTAGACTAAGGCGCGCGGCCTCCGCAAAGGCCCGGAAATCCTTATCCCGTGTGAGCAAAGAAATACTTCGGTCGATGCAGGTCTGGGCAATCAGCGCGTCGCCTAGCCGAGCTTTTCGCCGCCTGGACAAGACTTTTACCCGCAACTTTCCTGCCCTTTGCCAATAGCCTGTTTCGACATCGATCAGGGGGACTTCAGCAAGCGTTTCGGCAACTCCAGCAGGAAGGCTCGGCTCACTCAGAAGCTCCGTCAGCACGACCGGGATCATCAGGACTTGGCGGTCGGCCAGCGCCTGGTCGAGCAGTTGTGCATCCTCGCCCGGCTGGCCCTGCAGAAAGGCGATCCAGGTGCTAGTGTCGGCTGCGATCATGATTCAACCTCACGATTCGAACTTCATGACTCGAGCTTCATGACTCGGCCCTCAACGATCAGCTTTCAACTCTGCCAGGGTGCGAGTGAAGCGGACCTTGCCGCGCAGTTGTCGCAGGCGACTGTAAGCCTGCGACGCCGCCAGCAGCTGCAGTCCAGCACGGACCGTCTGTGTGATGCCGGCTCCGCTGGCCTGCTGCGCCTTCTGCAGCAGAGCGTCAGGAATTTCCACGGTGATCTTCCGCGCCGTTGACATTATGAACTTTATTATACCGTATTCGATACCAGTATTTGATATGGTGTTTGGTCGACGTCGTCTTTAGCGGCAGTCGTTGCGGCCAAAGTAGCTCAAATTGAGCTGACAACTTCGCGGGAGCGACTTCCCGCGCGATCTTTGCGCAGAAAGGAAGGTTTTGTAGGGTGCCTCAAGCTCTAGTGGTGGCTAAAGAAGCGAACTTCCTCTTTCTTTCAATCCCTCGAGCCTCTTGCAGGCCAAAATCGAAATCCCCACTTCCCGGAAAGGACGCGAGAAATGGGGCAACCGAATATATAATCAGTCAATCCGGCCGACGAGCCGTATGGCGACGCTGATGATCTTCTCGGAATTCCGCTCCTGCGAGTCTGCAAGTCCGCCAATTTTTCGGATGTGCACGCCGATGGCGAAAAAAATGTCGGCACTTTTGGGCGCGCTAGCGATTCTGTTGCTTCCTGTCGTATCCTGTGGCGGCTGTCCGGCGAAGCCGTCGATCACTTCGATCTCGCCGAGCAGTGCAACCGCTGGTGCCCCTGGATTTTCACTGACCTTAAACGGCGATCATTTTAGCAGTAACGCCGTGGTGGTCTGGAACGGCTCACCACTAACGACTTCGTTCGTCAATAGTAGCCAGCTAACAGCTGCGATCTCGGCGACGCAGATCGCAGCGCCCGACACAGCGCAGGTTTACGTCTACAACCCGACGGGCGGGACCCAGACCGTTGGTACATCGCAAGTCACGGCATCGAACGCAAACTCTTGTAGCGCCGCAGGCTCCAATGAGGTCTCGTTCATGGTCAGCCCGTAGCTTGGGAAAGTAAAAAGCTCCAATTCTCGCAAGAAGCGCGAGAAAATGGGGCATTCGGCAGGCCGTCGAGCCTCTCTGGCTACGGCACCACGATGTCGAGAGTGGCCGTAAGACCATTTGAGCCATACGTCACGACGACGGAGTATGTGCCTGCTGTTGCGGTGCCATCGTCTGCGCATGTCTCGGGAGACGTGCCGCTGTTTGTGCACGTAATTCCGGCAGCGTTCGACGGCACCGTCCAGGTCGAGGACGCCGTAAGATCAACCGTCTGTCCGTTCGAACTTCCCTGAGCAATAAATGTTTGGGAGGTGCCCGTCGTATTAGGCAGGTTCCAAGTGAGAGGTGTGCTGCCGCTGGAGCACGAAGTTGTCGCGCCGAAGGTGCCCTCACAAACCTGGAAGTTGGTAACGTTGGTGAGATCGACGGTCGCTGTTGTGGTACCGGTGATAGCTCCGGACGCTGCGGTAATGGTTGCTGTGCCCTGAGCGACCCCAGTGAGCAAGCCACCAGTAGAGATGGTGGCGACCGTTGTATCCGAACTTGACCAGCACACCGTGTTCCCGCTGCAACTTGTTCCGCCTGTCAACGTCGATGTGCTGCTGTCCTGATAGGTTCCGGTCGCCGTGAGCTGCTGAGTTGCACCCTGGTTGATACTTGGAGTTGGGGGATCAATAGTAATGGTGGTGAGGGTAGGGTTCTGGAAAAAGCCCGTACAGCTTACTCCCAAAGCGAAAATCGCGAGAACGCCAAATGCGGCAGCAAGGCGAAGTGTTTTTTTTCTGGATGACATAGTTGTATGAGACTCCTTCGACGCGCCTGCGGCAACTCGGCTATCCCGCGCGAACCGCGATACTCTCAGGCCGCGCCCTTAGCTTGACTCCGCTAACCTGACACTCCAATACGATACGGTTTCTGCGTTGCGGTGGTTGTAAAAAATTGTAGCAGAAGTAGATTCACTTGCCTCACGGTAACGAGCACCTCCATGCGGGCGCGGAACCATCCGGGCCAATGCCCAGCCTGGGTTAAGAACGCGCCTCGTCCTCGGCCTTGCAAAAGAAAACGGCCAGCACCGGAATGGCACTGGCCGTAGCTTTCCCAAGTAGAAATGACTAACGTCCTTTGTGCTCTTCTTTAGGAGGAGCGCTTTGCTTTGGCGGAGCCGCCTGCCGCTCCGGCTTGGGAGAGCTGGGGCTCGGCTTCGGGGCACTTGCCCGCGGCTGCGGCGCCGGACGGGGCGCACTTTCATGTGCCTGCGGCGCCGGACGAGGTGCACTCTGTTTCGCCTGAGGTGCAGGACGCGGAGCCGTTTCTCGCGCTTGCGGTGCCGGGTGAGGTGTGCTTGCCGGACGCGATTCAGTCGCCGGACGAGCATTTTCACGCGGCGGATTCGACGCGTGCGCGGCTGGCGCAGGAGCTGGCTTGGCCGCATGGCTCTCAGCCGGCCGACTCGAAGTTGCCGGTCGGCCTGAGGCTGCTGGCCGGTTTGTCGCAGCAGGACGGTTCGAGGTCTCGGGTCGGCTCGAGGTTGCCGGACGACTCGCAGCTTCAGGACGGTTCGAAGTTGCCGGTCGACTCGAGGTTACGGCTCGGTTTGAAGTGGCGGGTCGGTTTGAGGCTGCCGGGTGAGTTGACGTTTCTGGACGGTTCGAGGTCGCGGGACGGTTCGCCGTTCTCGTATTGTTCGGCGTTTTATTCGGCGTTGCTGCCCGATTTTCCGCGGGTCGAGCGGTCGCTGCTCGATTTCCTGCCGGAGCCGCAGCACGCGCCTCCTTCGGCGACATCGCCGGAGGATGATAGGCCGCTCCAGCAGCTTTCGCGGTCACCACGCCACGCCCGCTGAATACTCCGGGCTTTGCGGTCGCCGCGATTGCCGGACGTCCGTGGTTGGTCGAGGCGAACAGAGCGCGATTCTGACTGGCCGCATGCTGGTGCTCCGTCTGCGCCGCCACCGGCGGACGATGCGTTTCGTGAGCGTATTGTTCCTGCTGGGGGGTTGGTCGCGCCGCTACTCCGCCCCGCCCGCCGTTGAATGAGACATGGGACTCGTTGTTTACAATCACGGTGCGGTTCACGTAGACGTTGGTGATGTGAACCGTGTCCACGTGCATCACGGCAGTGTTATAAAAGAAGTGTCCGCCACGCCACTCGCCGCCGTAAAAGCCGTCCCCGCCGTAACCGTATCCATAGTTGACGCCGCCGTAAAATCCAATGTGCGGTCCCCAGTAACCGCCGTTCCAGGCATAGACGCCATCATTCCAGCCCCAATATCCTGGCGTCCAGAGTAAGCCAGGTTCAGGCGCTTCCACCCAGGTTCCCGGTACCCAGTAATAGCCATCATCGTCACTCCACGCCCAGTATCCCGGAGTCCACAGGTAGCCTTCGCCTGGGCAAATCGGCTGGTCGTAAACGGGAAGCGCAGGCGGTTCGATGCGTACGGAAATACCAATTCCAATTTGCGCTGAGGAGGGAGAGGTGAGCGCTGCCGGAATAACCAGCAGCAAGAGACCAAACAATACCAAGCGAGCAACAGGGTGAGTCTTCATCGCGTTTCCTCGGGCCCGGTGAGCTTGCCCGGAAAGCGGCAGCGCCACCACGGGCGGATTTTGGGCTCAGACAAGCGGCGCAGATCACTCTGCTACCAACCTTCTGGCCTGACGAAAGGCGTATCTACTTAAACACCGCTGATTGGAGTATGTTGCTGGGCCAGAAGTTGTTTAGGCCGCTGCAGTTTACGCTGATCGGATGCCAAATCCGGCACTAATTGGTCCGCTTCGAGCGCGCGATACGTTCGTCAATCAACTTGCGCCCGGCAAACCCTTCGTCCGTGCCATGCCAGTGGGTTATCGATTTTTCACCCATCTTCCAGCACAGCAAGACGATCTTGCCATCGACGTCGCAAGGAAAATCAAGCAGGCCAATATCGATATCCTTCACCTGCACACCGATGGAATCAATCTCCGCCAATGCATCCTTGGCGCGCTGCTCTGCCTTGGCTCGCTCTGCCTTGCGTCGCGCGACCGCGACCACATCCACGTGGGTACCGCCATTCAGGAAAATGCGGTGGCTCAGTTCCTGCATCTCGCCTTCAACTTCTTCCATCAACTTCTTGCCGCCGATGGCACTGCGCAGAAGCGACTCAAGAACAGGCAAGAGCATCAGGGCTTCGTCGAGGGTAAATGTGCGTTCGGACATTAGAACTATTCTACAGTAGCGGCCAGGGCAGGCAATTAGCCAGAATCAGATTGGCGGTCGGCATGGCGTTTTTCTGCGGCAAGCCGGCGATTTACTTCTTGATCACCTCAACATCAATCGTAATCGAAATCTCATCGCCCACCACCCCGGGATCCGCCTTCATGCCGAAATCCTGGCGAATTACTTTCGTCGTAGCCGAGGCGCCCATGCGCATGTTTCCCCAAGGATCCTTCATAGGAGCCGACGGCCCGTCGACATCCAGGACAACTTCCTTGGTCACGCCATGAATTGTGAGGTCGCCGGTTACCCTTAATTTGCCCGGTCCCGCCGCTTCCACTTTCTTTGAAGTGAAAGTAATGGTGGGATATTTCTCCACATCGAAAAAGTTCGGGCTGCGCAAATCCTTATCCCGCATCTCCACACGCGTATCGACTGACGCTGTGTCAATCGTGGTCTGGATGGAAGTCTTGGCTGGATTGTTCGGATCGTATTGCACCGTGCCGCTCACCTTGGTGAATGCGCCGCGCACCGTTGAAACTCCTAAATGCTTCACCGAGAACTGTGCCGAGGCATGCGGAGGATCAATCTGCCACGTGTCCTGCGCAGCGGCAGACAAAGTTAAAAGCAGGGCGATGAAGCAAGCGTAGAAAGTTCGAGTCATGAATTTAAATTCTCCGGAAGTGGGCTCATACGAGGCATCCAGTCTAACAAGAGTTAGTCTCGCAGGATTGGGTGTCTATGCTGAAGGTGGCACGTCAACCTTTAGCGCGCCCGGCCGTGGGAAGGATCCGCAGAAGTGGCCGTGTTCAGGTCAACGTGCAGTCGCTGGTTTGAGGCCACTCCGGGCGGATAGCATTCGCCATCGCTCGCGTAGTTAGAACAACCTGCGGCCATATCTTTGCGGCGCGGCGATTGCGCGAACTGCCATACCTCTGCAAAGTCCAGCCCGCTTTCCGAGGGCCTGGGCGCACTCTTTGGAAATGCACACCCGGGAGCGGGAGGACACGCGTCGTTGATCGCCCAGTAAACAATCTGTCCTCCGGCCGCATGCCGACGAATGTCCTCAGCCGTTACTACGTTGTTATCATCCTTGTTCGGGATGCCCGAGCAATAGACACCGGAGCGAAATCCGGCTGCTGTCACGCTATCTGCCCAGGCGAAAATGTAAGCCAATTGCTCCGGCAGCATGCGTCCGCCTTGCTCCTGATCCAAAAAAATTATCGTGTGAGCGGGAAAGCCTTCGCGGCGTGCGGAACTCGCGGCTGCCTGAGCGTCGGATGCACCCAGCTTCTTCGCGTTGGCAACTGATTTCAGTTCGGCGTAGAGCCGCCCGTTGAAGAGGACGAGGAATCCGAAGCCCGCGGATTCGACTGCGGCGCGGTGGCCGGTCCAGGTGTTCCTGGTTTCGCCCGGAGGATTATTCAGCCAGTAACCCGAGTAGGAAAAAGTTTGGCGGAGTGCTTTGAGGTTGGCATCGCCAGGATAGGTATTGCGGTCGAAACCCAGATACGTGGTCTGCTCGTTGTTGGACGATTGCGAGTAGACCAATCCTCCCGATGGGAGAGCCAGAATCGTGAATACCCAAATGATTCGTCGCACACAGCGATGTTACTTGAGGCGCCCCTTATTTGTTATAGATAGGAACTGGCCGCGATAAGTGAAACTCGGCTCGAAGCGGAAAAGCGAACCGGCAGCGGCTAAAGCCTGTTCTAATTGGTTTGAGCTTGATCGGCACGCATGGAACTCGTGCCCTTCCCGATCTTGCGGATTTCACTTCCCTCGGGTTCCTTTTCTCGGCGGACTCTCGGATCTCGGCGGTGAAATCTTCCGACGGCTACCGCTATCCCCCAATGTGCACCATCGTCCTCGAGGCCGGAACGAAGTCCGCCTCGCCAATGTGGTGTCGCTCTTCTTTTTTCTGGACGACGCCGCGGATGAAATCTTCCAATTCTTCGTCGCTCGCGCCGCGGCGCATCTTAGCGTGCAGATCGTGATCCCATGCCGAAAACAGGCAGGTGCGAATCTTGCCGTCACTGGTGATACGGATGCGGCTGCAGTGTCCGCAGAAAGGATGCGACACTGGCGCGATGATCCCGATCTCACCCACTCCGTCGTCGAAGCGGTAACGCCGCGCGGTTTCTGATCGTGCACGTGGAATCTCCACAAGCGGGCGATACTCGCCCATGCGAGATAGGATTTCTTCCAGCGTGACCACCGTATCCGGAGACCAGGTGCGGCCCTCTTCGAGCGGCATGAACTCGATAAAGCGCACCGTGACGCCTTCCTCGCGCGCGAACATGCCGAACGGAATAATCTGATCCTCATTAAATCCCCGCATCAGCACGCAGTTCACCTTGAGCGGCCATAGGCCGGCACGCCTCGCGGAGCGAATGCCCGCTAGCACCCGATCGTATCCGTTCGACACTCGCGTGATGCGCGCGAAGCGTTCCGGGTCGACTGCGTCCATGGAGACGGTGACCCGTGTGAGCCCGGCATCCTTCAGCGGCCGCGCAACATCAGCTAACAGATGTCCGTTGGTGGTGAGAGCGATATCGATCGCATCCCCGCCGTCCGTAGTACGAAGTTGATTCAGCTCGCGCACGAATTCCACGATCCCGTTTCGCAACAACGGTTCTCCACCTGTCAGACGAACCTTGGTGATGCCCATCCCGACCAACACTCTTGCCATGCGCAGATAGTCGGCAAAAGGCAGGTCGCCGTAAAGCGCGCCTTCGTTCCCCGTGCGGCAATAGACGCACCGGTAGTTGCAGCGGTCCGTAATGGAGATCCGCAGATCCGAGATGCGCCGTCCGAATTGGTCGGTGAGGAACATTGTGGTTCTAATTTCGATCGCTGGAAAACGAGACGCAGAGGCCCGGACGCCAAAGCTTCCTTAGTATAAGTATAGAGCCCGGCGCGAGCCGAAAGGTTTCAAGGTTTCGTTACGCTGAGAGCCTTTTCTATTGCCGCTTGCGCCATGGGCGCCATGATTTTGTATCCTGCGGCATTGGGGTGCAGCCCGTCATCCGCCAGTTCTTTTTTCAGCAGACCTTTGTCATCGACCATCGCGCTGAAGTAATCGAGGTAAATGCAGCGGTTCGTTTCAGGCGCGCAGTAATCTCTTAGCCACCGGTTCAGCTCAAGAATCTTCGCGGGCGGGCGTTGCGCAAAAAGGTCCTGCGCACGCGGAGTGTAATTGTGTACGGGGAGGACCGATGAATAGATCACTTTAATGTCGTGCGCGCGAGCGAGTTCGGCCAGGGACGCGTAGTTGGCCTCGATGTCTTCCAGCCGCATCGGTCCGGTATTGCCTGCAATATCGTTGGTTCCGGCGAGAATGACGACGGCTTTGGGATGAAGGTCGATCACGTCCTGGCGAAAGCGCACCAGCATCTGCGGCGTAGTCTGCCCGCTGATGCCGCGATTGACGTAAGGCTTTCCCGGAAAAGATTCGTCGATTTTCCAAAGGTCCGTGATGGAATCGCCAAAGAAGATGACGCGATTCTCGCCGGCTGCCGGCGCAGGGAGCGCAGCATTCTCGTCTCGGTAGCGGGCAAGCTGGCCGAAATCGTCAGTGAACACAGCAATCCTCGAAGCGCGATATTGGTCAAGTCCAGCGAAGCCGCTGGAGGGGATGGTGGATGCCGGTTGCTGGGCGAACGCGCAAGAGAGTAAGGACTGCGGCAGACAGAAGGTACGTGATGGCGCGAAGCAGTTTCGGATGCATTTTCGTCCCTTGAATCATTGCGGCGTCACTCGATTTTGCAGATCGCCGCTTGTCTTACATCCCATCGTAATTCGGACCACCCCCGCCTTCAGGTGGAACCCAGGTGATGATCTGGTAGGGGTCGGCGATGTCACACGTCTTGCAATGCACGCAATTACTCGGATTCAGGCTGATGCGCTTGCCGTTGGGTTGGGATGCGTCATCCACCATCTCATAGACGTTGGCGGGGCAGAAATTCTGGCACGGGCTGCCGTATTCTTTCACGCAGCGCGTGTTGCAGATGTTGGTGTCGTGAATGACCAGATGCGAGGGCTGATCTTCTTCGTGCTTGGTGCCGGAGTGGTAAAGATCGGTGAGTTTATCGAACGTAAGTCTGCCGTCGCCCTTGGCCGGTCCAAGCAGGTGGGCCTCGTTACCGCCGTCAGCCCGCAGCTCGCCAAGCTTATGCATGTGCTCATGTCCGGCTTTTGCCGGATAACGGTTTCGCAAACCGCGGCCGCCGGTGATCATCTGCAATCCAGTATGAAACATGCCGGCGTACATGCCTTGTTCGAATCCCTGGTGCATGTTGCGGACTTTCCACAGTTCGTCCTTGATCCAACTGGCTTCGACCTTCTTTTGATATTCGCCGAGCATCGCGGCCGATGAATCGTCCTTCTTCAACGCCTCGAATGCAGTCTCGGCGGCGAGCATACCGCTCTTGATCGCGAGGTGGATTCCCTTGAGCCGCGCGGAGTTGAGGAAGCCGGCCGAGTCGCCGAGGATCATCCAACCGTCGCCTGCCACGGGCGGGATCGCCCACCAGCCGCCGTAGGGCATGGACTTGGCGCCGTAGCGAATCATCTTGCCGCCCTCAAGCAGCTTGGCGACCATGGGATGTTGCTTGAAGTCCTGCAACACGTGCTGCGGGTCGAGGCGCGGGTCAGGATAGTCGAGGCCAGTGACAAAGCCGAGCGAGACGATGTTGTCTTTGCCGCCGTAAATCCAGGCTCCGCCGTACTCCTTTGTGGTAAGCGGCCACCCCAGGGTGTAGATGACTTCGCCGGGCGCGATCCGCCCGGAAGGGACTTCCCAAAGTTCTTTTACGCCGACGCCGTAGGTTTGCGGATTGGCGTCGCGCGCCAGGTCGAATTTCGAGACGAGTTGTTTCGTTAATGATCCGCGCGGGCCTTCCGCAAGAATCGTAATTTTCGCTTGCAGATCGTAGCCCGGTTCGAAGTTTGACTTCGGATGTCCTTCCTTATCTACTCCCTTGTCGTCGGTGCGCACGCCGCTGACGCGGTTGCCGTCAAAAAGCAACTCCGAACCGGCAAATCCGGTGAAGATGGTGACGCCCGTCTCTTCCACTTTTCCGCCCAGCCACTTCACAAATCGATTCAACGAAATGACGTAATTGCCGTGATCGCGCAGCGGCGGCGGCGTGATGGGCAGCTTGAACTTACTTTTCTTGGTCAGAAAATAGACGGCTTCCTTCGTGACTTCGGCATCGAGGGGCGCCTCTTTCTCGAATCCCGGAAGCAGTTCGCGCATGGAACGGGGATCAAGCAAAGCTCCGGACAGGCAGTGCTGGCCGATCTCGCGGGCCTTTTCGAGGACATAAATATTTTCTTTGCTGAGCTGGGAATCGGGGTGCGTGGCGTTGTGCTGATCGATCAGCTGCGACAGGCGCAAGGCACAGGCCATGCCGGCAGGGCCGCCGCCCACAATGACCACATCAGCGGGCATCTGGGGACGCTCGATGCCTTCGATCGGTTTGCGAAAAATGAGCATCGTCAGCTTGCCGCCTTCGCCTTCTTCACTTCTTCGATCAACGGCGGAACGATGTCGAACAAATTTCCGACAATCGCATAATCGGCGATTTCGAAAATCGGCGCTTCGGAATCCTTATTGATGGCGATGATCGTGCGTGAGCCCTTCATCCCGACAATGTGCTGAATCGCGCCGCTGATGCCCAGAGCCAGATACAGCTTGGGGGTTACCGTTTGTCCAGACGACCCGATTTGCCGGTCCATCGGAAGCCAACCAGAATCGCAGATGGGGCGTGAAGCTGCGAGATCTCCGCCGAGCGCCTCGGCAAGTTGTTTGGCGATCTCGATATTCTTCTGCTCTTTGATGCCGCGACCGACCGACACGATGATCTCCGCCTGAGTCAAATCGACCGCCTGTTTGGCTTCTTTGAAAACTTCCTGGGGCTTATTTCGAATGACGCCGTCCGCGATCTCGACGCTGACTGTTTCCACCGGCGCTGCGCTGGCACCCGCTTCCGCCTTGTCGCCACGGAAAGATCCGTTTTGAAAAGTCGCGAACCAGGGAGCCTCGCTGTTGAAGCTGACATCGGCGGCGAACTTTCCTTGAAACATCTGGCGCGTAAAAACCAGCTTCCCATTCTCGTGCTTGAATCCAACACAATCGCTGATTACAGCGCGGCCCATGGCCGTTGCCAACTTCGGCACGAAATCGCGCACTTGGTAGGTGTGCGGCATCAGTACCAGTTTCGGCTGTTTCGCGCTTATGAGGTTTTTCAGTGCAGCGGCAAAAGCATCAGGCGTGTAAGGTTCGAGTTTGGGCGACTCGACCGCGTACACTTTCGCCAATTTCTTCGCGGCGAGTTCTGCGGCGATTGGCGATGCGCTAGCGCCCACGACGGCGGCTTCCAGGTCCCAGCCGGTAGCGGCTGCAATTGCCTGCCCGGCTGTGATGGTTTCCCAGGAGACGCGGTTAAGTTTCCCTTCGCGCTGTTCGACGACTACGAGGATTGTGTCTGCCATAAAGTCAGCTTCCAGCTCCTAACTTCCCGCAAAACTTTGCCGGGCTCTGCCCGGCTGGAGAGCCCCTTCGACTTCGCTCAGGGCAGGCTCGGGGTTTCCCCCATAAAAACATCACAGCACACGCAGTTCGTTCCGCAGTTTGTCGACCAGTTTTTTCGCGATCTCTGACGGCGAACCTTCAATGTGCTCGGTCTTCTTGGTTTTCTGGGGAACGTAAAGGCGCTCAATCTTCTGGATATTTTCGCCAATGGCGGATTGCACCTCAGCGAGCGGAACCTTGCGGAGCGGCTTATTCTTCGCCTGTTTTATTCCGATCAAAGTGGCGTAGCGCAATTTATTGATGCCGGATTGAATGGTGAGCACAGCAGGCAACGGCATGTCCACGAACTGAAAGAAACCTGCTTCCAGTTCGCGCTTCACGCGAATGCCCGTATCATTCTTCTCGATCTGCATGATGATGGTGGCGTGAGGCCAACCCAGCAATTCCGCCAGGATTACACCAGTCTGGGCGTATCCGTAATCATCCGATTGCAGGCCGGTGAAGATCAGATCAAATTTTTCGTCTTTGATTGCGGCGGCAAAGGCCTTTGCCGTGTTGAAGGCGTCGAGCCCTACGAATGCATTGTCTTCCAGATGAATCGCACGGTCGGCGCCTTTAGCGAGAGCCTCCCGCAGTACCTGCTGCGAACGGGCCGGCCCGGAGGTGATGACGACCACTTCGCCCGTGTGCTTTTCCCTCTGCCGGAGCGCCTCTTCGAGCGCATAGGCATCTGGCTCGTTCACTTCGTAGGAGACATCCTCGCGAATCCAGGTGCCGGCTTCGTTGAGCTTAAGCGGTGCATCTTTTTGCGGCACCTGCTTCATGCAAACCAAAATCTTCACGCGTCACTCCTTGCCTGCAGCTTTGGCCTTCAGGGCCAAACTTGCCAGTATAAATCAGAGGCAGGTGGAGCGGTGCGGGAGTACCGATTGGAAGCGCAGGATCGCTTAGTTTTTGCTTTGCGTTTCAAGCGGCTGCACGAAGACCCATACCGTCTTATTGCGCTCGCTGTAAAAGAGTGTGACCGTTACGTCGCGAGGATTTTGCTTGAACGCAAAACGGTAGCGGAACTTGCAATGGAGGTTGCCCTGGTCGACGCCTTCCCGGAAGCGTCCGTAAAATTCTTTCACGTCGGTGCAAGGCGCCACTTGCTTGAAGAAGTTCTTCCCCACCACATTTTCCTTGGTAAGGCCAGCCAAACGTTCCTCGTAAGCATTGAATTGCAGAACGGTACCCTGGGCGTCGAGTTGAATTGCACCGTGAGGTAGCGAATCCAGTTCCTTCTGAGTCATGGACTCTATCGTTTGCATATTGAATGGCGATGACACGGGTGCAGTTGAGGACATATAGGGCAACTCCTGAAATGACGTTCAATGACCAGTCAAGATCTTAGGCCTTTATGAGCCGGCATCAAGCGCCAGCGGGCAAGATGAGATAACTTCGGTAACGCAAAGATTGCTCGTTTTGACTTGCAGTTCAGACCGTGGCCAATATTGCATTTTCAGGAAATTGCTCGTGGCGACTGGGTCATTGGATTCGGAGGTTGAGGAATTGAAGGCGGAATGCCGGCCTCAGGAAGTGTTAGTTCCGGCAACAGGCGATGCGAGGCGCGGCAGAAGCCACGTTAGCGGAGAACAGGCTAGCGGAGAGAAAGAACGTTCTGTCCGTACTAGTCGGTGAACACAACGGATTGGACGCCGGAGATCTCGAATCGCTTCCGGCAGCGCATGTTCTTGCAAGCCATCAGGTCGTCCTTACGCAGCATGTAGGAGCGGGCCTTGGCAAAACGAGCCCGGTCGCGCTCATCGGCGCGGCCGGCAAGCTGGCGTTTTTTAGTTCGTACCACCCAGGTGACTTCGTATTCGCCGGGCTGATGGCAGTGGGGACAATTCAGAGTTGCTGGCTTCTTCTCGGTGCGTTCGTCGAAAAAATCGCGTTCTTCCATGGGGGAATCGTTGGTCGCCGGTCGATCGCGAACCGGCTCTTTTCCTGCCGCCAGGTCGGGATGCGACCGCGAAGGACAATTATTACAGTTTTGCGGCAGACAAAGCTATGGCAACATGAATGTTATGGCGCGCAAAAAGAAGGCGAAGCGGTTTGGAGCCGTGCAGGCGGTAAAGGAACTGGCGCGGGAACGCGTAGGAGCACCTCCGGCTGCGAAGGTGGTGCCGCACAAGAATAAGAATCCGGCCAAGCATAAAGCTACGCTGGGAAAGCTGTTGGAAGAAACGGAATGATGGGCAACCGCGATGCCCTACGACAGCCATCTCGCGTGTCTTAAATTAGTTAAAGATAGCAGTTACAGTGGTGCTATTCTCCAAAAACACACTACAACTCGCGCCATTCGTAGTGTTGCAGCCACTCCAAGATTGGAACCCGCTGGCGGGCGTCGCTGTGAGCGTGACGTCCTGACCGGTTGCGAATTGTGAGCTACAGCTAGATCCGGTACTACAGCTAATGCCAGCTGGGGAACTGGTAACGTTGCCGCTTGTGGTCCCGGTTACGGTTACGGTTAGAGTCGGCTGAGGTCCGGCTGGCGTGCATCCAAGGCTGGCAGGGCCGTTGACCGTGATAGGAACGGCATTACTGACAACGTCATTGGGGCTGTCGTAGAAAGAGGCGGAAATATTAGCCAGCCCACAACTCACATTGGGCGAGACTACGCCGGTGCTGCTGACCTGAGCCACTTGGGGATTGTCTGAGGTCCATGTGACCTGGTCCGTGATGTCTTTGGTCGCGGGGGGATGAATATAGGTTCCGATGGCTGTAAAGTTGAAAAAAGCGCCCGGGCCAACTCCGCCGAAGGTACCTCCCTTTTCGGGAATGTTAATCGACACCAGGTGCTGGTTGAATCCGCAGCTGGAAAGGCTCAAGAAGAGGCTGGCGGTTGCGACAAGGGCGACGATGCTAAACCATGACCGGCTCATCCACGACTCCTGGCTCAAGCGATTCGGCTGAATTCACACTGAATTGGGGGATGGGCCAATTTAGTCAAAAATCGGGCAAAAAGCAATCGCTAAGCGCGACATCGAGCACCTTCCGTCACCCCTTCACGGCCTCGGTGACAACCTCAACAAAGTTTCGAATATCTTCTTCCGTAGTATCGAAAGAGCACATCCAGCGCACGATGGATTCCTCCTCCATCCACATATAAAAAAAGTAATGCTGCTTGATCTTTTCGATGGAGTGGCGCGGGATCTGGGCGAAAACGCCGTTGGCTTCCACCTTCCAAATCACTTTAACGCCAGGAATGCGGCTCACCTCTTTTTCCAGCAAGCGCGCCATGCGGTTGGCATGTTCGGCGCTGCGCCGCCAGAGATCGTTGGTCAGCAGGGCTTCAAACTGAGCGGCAATGAAACGCATCTTCGATGCCAGTTGCATGCTTTGCTTGCGCAGATAAAGAAAGTCCCGGCTCAGTTGCGGCTGGAAAAAGACGACGGCCTCGCCGCCGAGGATGCCGTTCTTGGTGCCGCCGAACGAGAGAACGTCAACCCCCAAGTCGCGCGTGGCTTGTCGAAGGTCTTGACCGAGGGATGCGGCGGCGTTTGCGATGCGAGCGCCGTCCATGTGCAGGAACATGTCGTGCTCGTGAGCAAATTTAGCGAGGGCCTGAATCTCTTCCGGACGGTAGACTGTGCCCATTTCGGTGGATTGCGTGATGGAAATGACGCGCGGCTGCGAGTGATGCTCATCGCCAACACCATGATAAGCGTGGCGAACGGAATCCAGGCTGATCTTGCCGTCCTGCTGCGGCAGCGGAATCAGCTTGCAGCCGGTATGCTTTTCCGGAGCGCCGCATTCGTCGGTATAGATGTGGGCGTAAGCGCTGCACAGCACGGATTGGAAGGAACGCGTAAGAGCCTGCAGGCTGAGGACATTGGCTCCGGTGCCGTTGAAGGTGAAGAAAACTGCAATGTCATCTCCAAAATGCTCCTCAAATTTCTTGATGGCCGAGCGGGTATAGGGATCGGCCCCGTAGGCCACAACATGTCCCTCGTTGGCCCGTGCAATGGCCGCGAGAATCTCAGGGTGCACACCGGCGTTGTTATCACTAGCGAAGCTGCGGGTAGTCTGAATGGAAATCTGTTGCATAGGCCAACAATGTAGCAGAGTAAACGGCGTATGAATGACCGCATCGAAGGAAAGACATACCTCACGCTCCAACGGATTATTTATATTGAATCGAGTACGATTTTTGTCCCTAGCCGATCACGTTCAGGCGGCAGCAGCGTCTGATCAGCGAGGCAGCGAAGTAACGAAAATCCTAGTAAAGTGGTAGTGACAACAATTCGTTTGAAGCGCATATCTATGCAAGCAAAGCTATTCTTGGTTCTCAGCCTACTGCTCGGTACGATCGTGGCAAGCGTGGCTTGCTCGGGGAACGCCGCGCAAAGCGCCCACGCGAACGGTCCGCAGGCGATGCCGGTAAAGGTGCTGGAGGCTCGCGCGATGGCCGTCGACGATGCCACGGATTATGTCGCCACCGTGAAATCGCGCGCATCCGCCGTCATCATGCCGCAGGTTGAAGGTCAGGTTACAAATATTCTGGTGCACTCCGGCGAGTCCGTAAAGGCCGGCACGGCTTTGATCGAAATCGATCCGCTCAAGCAAGTAGCCACGGTCAAAAGCCAGGAGAGTTCCCGGGCGGCGCAGCAGGCCACTCTAAATCTGGCGAAGCAGCAGTACCAGCGAGCGGAGGGATTGTCTTCGGCCGGGGTGATCAGCAAACAAGAACTGGATCAGGCGAAGTCGACGCTGGATGCCGCCCAGGCGCAGATGGAATCTTTGGATGCGCAGGTGAGCGAACAGCAAGTTCAGCTCCATTATTACAAAGTGGTATCGCCCTGGAATGGAATTGTTGGGGACATCCCGGTGCGCGTGGGCGACCGCGTGACGACAGCGACGCCCCTCACCACTGTCGATAAGCCCGGCACGCTGGAAGTGTATGTTTATGTGCCAATCGAGCGGTCGTCGCAGCTGAAGTTGAACCTGCCGGTAGAAGTGCTCGACAGCAACGACAAGGTTCTGGCGAAGAGCCGCATTACTTTTATTTCCCCGGAGGTGGATAGCACAACCCAGACCGTGCTGGTGAAAGCGCAAGTCGCTAACAGCAATGACGCATTACGGCAGTCGCAGTTTATTCGCGCCCGGATTATCTGGGGCACACATCAAAGCCCTGAAGTTCCGGTGCTCGCCGTGTCGCGTCTCGCAGGACAGTACTTTGCCTTCGTCGCTGAGCCGCAAAATGGCGGATCGTATGTTGCCCGGCAGAAGCCTCTGAAAATCGGGCAGATCGTGGGTAACAATTATGAAGTGGAAGACGGCCTCAAAGCCGGCGACAAGGTGATCGTCTCCGGAACACAGTTTCTGGTGGATGGAATGCCGGTGATTCCGCAAGGCTAATTTTTTTCGGCTCTGGCCGTTACGTCGAGTTTCAAAACAGTGCAGTAAGCTTTCTGCTTCGATTCATTTGCAATCTCTATGTCTGCGGATTTCTTTATACGCCGTCCGGTGTTTGCCTCAGTCTGTGCGCTGCTGATTGTTCTGGCGGGCGCCGCTGTCATTCCCACCTTGCCAATCTCGCAGTTCCCCGACCTGGCGCCGCCGCAGGTAAGTGTTTCCAGCGCTTACATCGGAGCGAGCGCCCAAACCGTAGAGAGCGCCGTCACGATCCCGCTGGAGCAGCAGATCAATGGTGCGGAGGGAATGAAGTATATGACCTCCACCAGCGGCAACGACGGCACGAGCAGCATCACCGCTACGTTTGACCTAAACCGCAATCCGGATCTGGCCACGGTTGATATCCAGAACCGTGTCAACACGGCGCAGGGGCGTCTGCCTGCCGCAGTGAAAGCCATCGGCATCACGACCGCTAAGAGCTCGCAGAACTTCGTGTTTGGTGCTGCGGTCACTGCCGACAACGGCAAATATTCCACACTGTTCATGAGCAATTATCTGGACATTTATGTGAGGGATGCGCTGAAGCGTATTCCTGGTGTGGCTGACGTGCAGATTTTTGGCGAGCGCAAGTATTCCATGCGGCTGTGGCTGGATCCCGTGCGAATGGCGGGGCGTGGATTGACTGCACCTGATGTGGTGAATGCACTGTCCGAACAAAATGTGGAGGTCGGCGCCGGACAGGTGGGGCAGCAACCCGCGAAAGAGGGACAGCAGTATCAGATCAGCGTGCGCGCGGTGGGACGCCTCAGCGAAGCGAGCCAGTTCGACAACATTATCCTTAAGACCAACGCGGATGGAACGCTGGTCCGACTGAGAGATGTAGGCCGGGCCGAGTTAGGCGCTGAAGATTACAGCAACGACCTGCAATTTGATGGACGGGACGCGGTCGGCCTAGGAGTTACGCAGCTCTCTACGGCGAACGCCCTTGATGTGGATAAGCGAGCCATCGCCGAACTGGACCGGCTCGCGAAAAACTTCCCTCCCGGAATGCACTACAAGCTCGCCTTTGACACCACCGACGCGGTGGGTGAATCCATTCGCGACGTGGCGTTCACGGTGGGTTCGGCGATCTTGCTGGTCATCCTGGTGATTTTTATCTTCCTCGGCGACTGGAGGACGACGATGATCCACTTCATCGCCACTCCCGTTTCGCTGATCGGTACATTCGTCTTTGTAAAACTACTTGGCTTTTCGATCAACACGCTGACGCTCTTTGGTATTACCCTGGCCACCGGACTGGTCGTGGACGATGCCATCGTCGTCATCGAAAATATTGAGCGCCATATCGCCGGAGGCGAACTGGACTCTCACAAAGCGGCGGCGGCGGCCACTGCCGAGATTACCAGCGCCGTCATAGCGACCTCATTGGTGCTGGTCGCGGTGTTTGTGCCGGTGGCGTTCTTTCCAGGAACTACCGGCATTCTGTTTCGCCAATTTGCGTTAACCATCGCATTTTCCATTGCCATCTCCGCCTTTAACGCGCTCACACTGGCACCCGCGCTGGCAGCGATTTTTCTGAGCGGCGGCCACCGGAAAAAGTGGTGGTGGCTCCAAAAGTTTGACGACGGCGTCCTGGCGGTAACTCGTGGGTATCAAGCCTTGCTACATCACATTCTGAAATACAGGCTGGCGATGGTGGTGCTGTTCCTGGCTGGCCTGGGTGCGACTTATTTAGTGTTTCAGCGTGTGCCCAAGGGTTTTGTTCCCGACGAAGATCAGGGATATTTCATCATCGTCATCCAGGCTCCGTCAGGAGCTTCGCTGGAATACACGAAAGCGATCGGCAAGCAGGTCTCCGATTTGCTGGCCGACGTATCGGAGGCAGAGGGAACGTTTTCGGTGGCTGGCTTTAGTTTCGCGGGAAGCGCGCCAAATCAGGGAATCATCTTCGTTCCGCTGAAGCCCTATTCGCAGCGCAAGGGCCAAGAGCATACGGCTACTGCTATTTTGAATCGCGTTCGCCCGCGACTGTTTGCGATTTCGGGAGCAATCGCGTTTGCCACGCTTCCCCCTGCGATCAACGGCCTGGGCGCATTCGGCGGATTTCAGTTCGTTGTGCAGGATCAAGCCTCGCACACCCTGGAGGAGCTCTCGAACGTAACGCACCAGATCATTCAGCAGGCAGGCGCACGTAAAGATCTCGTTGGCCTGTACACTCCTTTCACCGCCAACGATCCGCAATATCTGGTCACCATCGACCGCGAGAAGGCGAAAAGCATGCACGTCCCGCTGTCGCAAATTACGGATACGTTAGGCGTATACATGGGCTCGTCGTATGTCAACGATTTCGACTTCAACAACCGTTCTTATCGCGTCTACGTGCAGGCCGATAAACAGTTTCGCTCCGAAGTGCAAGATATGAAGCAGTTCTACGTGCGCTCCGATAGCGGAGCCATGGTTCCGCTCGATAACTTGATTACCATTTCGCAAACCACAACACCGCAGGTAATCAGCCATTACAATCTGTTTCGATCAGCCGAAATCGACGGCTCCGCTGCGCCCGGTTACAGTTCCGGCCAGGCGATTGCGGCCATGGAACAGCTCGCCAGCAAAATGCCGCAAGGATTTTCCTACAGTTGGACTGGACTTTCGCTGGAAGAATTACAAGCCGGAGGCACTTCACTCATTTTGTTTGGACTCGGCACGCTGGTCGTGTATCTCACGCTCTCGGCGCAATATGAAAGTTTTGTTCTGCCCTTCATCGTACTGCTAGCTGTACCCATGGCGCTGCTGGGCGCATTGGGCGCGCAGTGGATACGCGGCCTGCAGAATGACGTTTTCTGCCAGGTTGGACTGGTGATGCTGGTTGGACTCTCCAGTAAGAACGCGATTCTGATTGTGGAGTTCGCCGAGCAACTGCGCGAACGAGGAACGCCGCTCATGGAAGCCGCCATCCAAGCCGCCTCCATTCGTCTGCGTCCCATTCTTATGACTTCTTTGGCTTTCATTCTCGGAGTGGTGCCCCTGGTGCTCGCCACCGGCGCAGGTGAGAACGGACGTCATTCCGTAGGCACAACGGTATTCGGTGGAATGATTATGTCGACCGTGCTGAATCTCTTTTTCATCCCTGTTCTGTATCTGATTATCGAGGGTTGGCGCGAAAGAGGACAGAAGCCGGTGAGGGCCGAGTGACGGACGCTTACGCTGCTGAACGCTTCCGCTTCAAGAGAGTTGCGCCCTTGTAGGAAGGCCTCTTGGCCTGACCGCTTTTTGATTTCTTTGCCAACCGGGCGGCCGCCCGTTTCTCGGCTTTCCTGCGCGCCTTGCGGCGCAGCTTGGCCATCCACTCCCGTGAGTACATGGTGCCGCGGCATTTGCGTGAACCGCAGTGGCATGGCGCCGGATCATCGTCGTCATAGAGGTTGTAATCCCAAACGAGTTCCTCGCCCGCGCTAATATCGCGAATAGCAACAATCCAAACCCGGTCCTTGATTTCATCCACCTCGCAGTTGGGATCGCAGGAATGGTTCAGGTAGGCGCCAATGCCCTCGCCGTCGATGATTATCTTTCCGTCCCCCAGCCCGTAAAGATAGGTCCGTGGCGCACCGTCATACAACCGGTTGGCCTCATCTGCGGTGAGGCGCGGCCCAACATACTCGACTACGCGCGTACCTTTGCGAACCGGTGCATTGGTGAACACTCCTACCGCGTGAATCTTCGAAGGACGAACAGCGATTGCCATCTGACTAATTTCGCACGACTGGCGTTTTCAATAAAGGCGAAAGATGAAATGAGAAGGTGTGTACAGGAAAATTGTTCGGGGTCGGTGTGACTGAGGGCCTCATTGTCGCCTGCAAAAGCACACCGGCCAAGGGTTTTGACCGATTTAACTTCCTGAAATCGCTGGCGGCAATTCAGTTGGCATGGTAGACTTTCGCGGCTTTCACTAAGCACTGTGAACCCCAGGAGGCCTATGCACACGAGTCGAAAGATTGCCATTGCGTTGATTTTATTCTGTTGCAGCGGGATTTTTAGTGCCACCGCGCAGACAGCCAGCACCAAGCCCAACCCCGCTGCGCCATCTTCGCAAGATTATTGCGTCAGCACCGGTGGAACGCCGGAAACCCGCTCTCCGGTCTATGGAACCAACAACGCCGAACAGGACTGGCTGCAGTTGGCAGGACGCCAGGGATTCTGCCAGTACACTCTGGCTGCGGATGGTTCGCGCATCCACGTCTCACTCGCGACGCTCACCGCGACTAAGCCCAGTTTGGCGGCCTTGGCTTATTATTCGGAGACTCCTTGGAACGGCCAGGGAGAGGGCAACCCGGCGTCTCTTTATTGTTCCCAGCTTGGCGGATCGGATTTGTTCGGAGGCATCACCGCCGCCGGTGGTGGCTGGGTGGAACTCAACACTATTGATGTAGTACTCGAGGCCTGCATCTTCCCTGACAATTCCACGATCGATTCCTGGGGATTGTTTTACCATTCCGCCGGCATCATTCGCGGGATCGACCTGTCGACGGTCTTGAAATATCAGAACCCGAACCCGGCGAAAAAAGGAAGCTAGCAGCAGCCGCTGCTTCGCAGGAAAAATGCCGCAGCTGACGTTGGTCGGCGGCGGCATTGTGCTTTCATGGATGCGCGTGATTCTTACGGGTCGTAAACCGAACTGCCGTATCCTTGCCTTCGCGCAGAATCCTGCATCTCTTCTAAATGCTTTTTCTCATCATCTAATTGAGCCTGCATCCGATCCGATTCCTCTTGCTTTTGCCTTTGCCGCTCATTCCAAGCCACGCAATTGGATACGCAATTGGCGGGAGCAAAACGAATCGAATCGTTGAGTTGTTGTATATGCCCTTGCAGCGAAGCGATCTGATTCTTCTCGGTAGCGATCTGCGACTTCCATTGATCGGGCGACTGCTTGAATTCATCCGACACAGCGGACGAATGCTCACTGCCTTTCTCAGTTGAAGAGGCGGCCTGGGCGCTCGCCGGAATCTCTTCGTTCGTGATTACCTTGGCCGTTTTCGGATCGTTGCCAGGAGCGGATTTCGCCTGATCCTTCTTCTGACGCGTCTGGCGGGCAACGTCGCCAAGGGATGGCGCGTCCTGACAGAATGCGCCGGCGGCAAACAGTAAAATCGTTGCCGCAAGAAGCACCAACCAAGACCGTTTGCACATAGCAAAGCCCCCTTGGGCAATGCTATGCGCTAAGGCTATTTGATCCGCGTTACGATCGGGAAATGAACCTCCGGTCAGTCCGGAAGTGTAGCCGTTGGAATCTGTTGAGCCCGGCTGCGTAATTCTTCGAAAAGAATGGTGCTCAAGTACCGTTCACCGAACGATGGCAGCACGACCACGATTAGCTTGCCCTTATTCTCCGCCCGCTTTGCCACTTGCAGAGCAGCGGTTACCGCCGCACCTGAGGAAATCCCGACAAATAAACCCTCCTCCAGAGGAAGACGTCGCGCCATGCGAATGGCTTCGTCATTACTAACCTGGATGATTTCGTCAATCAAGTCCGTGCGCAGGATTCGCGGGACAAAACCCGCCCCGATCCCCTGAATTTTATGAGGCCCGGGCTTGCCGCCAGAGAGCACGGGGCTTTCCGCGGGCTCCACGGCAACGGCTTTGAACGACGGTTTCTTCGGCTTGATGAATTCGCTGACTCCGGTAATGGTTCCGCCCGTACCAATTCCAGAAACCAAAATATCTACGCGACCGTCCGTGTCCTCCCAGATCTCGGGGCCAGTGGTTTCAAAGTGAATTTTAGGATTCGCCGGATTATCGAACTGCTGAAGCATGTAGCTGTCTGGGGTCTTCGCCAATAATTCTTCGGCCTTGAGGATTGCGCCTTTCATCCCTCGCGGGCCAGGAGTAAGCACAAGTTCCGCTCCAAAGGCCAGGAGCAGGACGCGCCGTTCCAGGCTCATGGTTTCCGGCATCGTCAAAATAAGCTTGTAGCCTTTCACAGCCGCCACGAAGGCCAGCCCAATGCCGGTGTTGCCGCTTGTCGGTTCGATCAGCACGGTCTTGCCGGGATGTATTTTGCCGGCACGTTCGGCTTCGCTGATCATGCTCGCTCCGATCCTGTCTTTCACGCTGCTCACCGGATTCTGACTTTCCAGCTTCGCTACAACTTCTGCGACGCAGCCCTCCGTAACCTTATTCAGACGGACCAGGGGAGTATGCCCGATCAATTCAATGACATCTTTTGCGATTTTCATAACTCACCGTGACTTTCTAAGTTTCCTATTTGGAAAAAGTAAGTCTACTACTTTAGTAGGCTAAATGGCACGGCGTTATCTACAAACTGTTCAAGTAGCAAGCTCCGAGCCGCCGCGAAGGCTGCGCCGGTCTTGCAAAACTTCTGGCCTGACATGCAATCTAATACCAATGCCAGAATTGCCAGATATTTCTGCCTACCTGAAAGCTCTCGAACCGCGGATCGTCGGCCAGCCCGTGTTAAAGATAAGATTGGCCAGCGCTTTTCTGTTGCGGACTGCGCAGCCGCCTCTTTCTAGCGCGGAAGGCCGTGTCGTCCGCGAATTGCGGCGACTAGGCAAGCGCATCGTCATTGGGCTGGATGGGGACCTCTGGCTCGCGCTTCACTTAATGATTGCAGGCCGGTTGCACTGGCGGTTGCCTGGGGCAAAATTAGTGGGTCGCCAGAGCCTGGCCGCCTTCGATTTTCCAGCTGGATCTCTGGTTCTCACCGAAGCGGGAACCAAGCGCCGCGCATCGCTGCATCTGTTTAGTGGAGAGGGAAGCCTGCCTTCTCTCGATGCAGGTGGGATCGATGTGTTCTCCAGCGATCTCGAATCCTTCCGCGCGACACTTACTGCAGAAAATCACACACTCAAACGGGCGCTGACCGATCCGCGCCTGCTAAGCGGGATTGGCAATGCTTATTCGGATGAGATCCTGCACGCCGCGCGACTCTCGCCTATCGCTCTCACCAATAAACTGAAGCCGGAGGAGTGGGAGCGACTGTTCGATGCGACCCGGCGAACGCTGACTTTCTGGATCGAGCGGCTCGGAGACGAGGCGAAGATTGACTTTCCAGAAAAGGTTACGGCTTTTCGCAAAGGCATGGCGGTTCATGGCCGCTATGGAGAACCCTGCCCCCGATGCGGAGATGCGGTTCAACGGATTCGCTATGCCGACAAAGAAACGAACTACTGCGCTCGATGCCAGACCGCAGGCAAAGTTCTAGCGGATCGTGGCTTGTCACGCCTGCTGGGTTCGGACTGGCCGCGCACACTGGATGAACTGGAAGCTCTCAAGCGCCGCTAGGTTCGCAGGAAAGCTGAGTTAATGCCGAGCGCAAGGTGCCGCGTGGTTAAGACGCATCAGCCGCTTGTGCCATCAGCTTTTCAATGCGAATGGGCAATTCGCGAATCCTTACGCCGGTTGCGTGGTAAGTGGCGGAGGTCAATGCCGACGCACAGCCCGTCAGGCCGATCTCGCCGATGCCTCTTGCGCCATATTCATTCAACAGAGTGTCCGGATAATCGACAAACAGGCACTCGATGTTGGGCACGTCCGCATTCACGGCAACCATATAGTCTGCAAAATTATTGTTGATGGGGTGGCCGTTCCGTGGATCGTATATCGTTTCCTCGAGCATTCCCATTCCGATTCCCATCGTGACGGAGCCCATGATCTGATTTTTCGCCGTCTTCTCGTTGATCATGCGGCCGCCATCAATCACCGCCAGCCAGCGGGTGACGCGAAGGCGCACGATTCCCGGGTCCCATGAGACCTCGCAGAAGTGTGCCCCGAAAGAGTGAAATGAGTACTTCTTTTGCTCTGGGGTGGAATCGGTTTTGGCGTGACCATCCAGGCCCACGAGCTTCGCGCTGGTCAGAATTTGCTGGAAGGGCACGCCGGAGTCCGGAGCCTTATCCTGCGCGTGCACCCGGCCATTCGTCATCTTGAGTGTTTTCGGATCGACTTTCTGGAACGGCGAATTCGGCGTTGCCGCAGCGGCTTTCAGCACGGCTTGCACCGCATTTTCGGTCGCTTTCACGATGGCGGGAATCACGGTGGCCGTTGCCGACGAACCGCCCGAGGTCGGCCCCGGTGGCAGCGAGCTGTCTCCCAGCAACACTTGCACCTTGTCCACGGGAATTCCGGTTTTGTCGGAGACCACCGCGGCAAAAACCGTGTAAGTTCCAGTTCCAATGTCCTGGGTGGCGCAGGAAGCCCGTGCGGTGCCGTCGGCGAGAAGCCGAACCCGAACTTCCGCACCACGTTGATGTGCGGGCCAGGTGCAGGTCGCCATTCCCCATCCCAGAATTTCTCCATCCTTCGTCATCGACCCAACCTTCGGATCGCGCTTTCCCCATCCAAAGCGCTCCGCTCCCATTTGATAGGCTTCGCGGAGATGTTTGCTCGACCAGGGCAGGTTGGCGCCTTCATCTCGCTCGGCGTAGTTACGGAGACGCAGTTCCAGCGGATCGATGTTCAGCTTCACCGCCAGTTCGTCCATCGCCGATTCCAGCGCAAACAATGCCGGAGTTCTGCCCGGCCCTCGCATGGGCGTTGGCGTGCCGGTGTTGAGCGCAACCTCGTGCTGTTGTGCCGCGACGTTCGGGCAGCTGTAAAGCATGGCGGTTGGGTCCACGCAATCTTCCAGGTATTTATCGACCTTGGATGTGCTTTGGAGAATCTCATTCCGGAGAGAGACCAGCTTGCCGTCACTAGTGGCCGCTATGCGGACCCGTTGCTGAATCATCGGGCGATGTCCCACGGCAGTGAACATGAGCGGACGAGGGACCACGAACTTCACCGGCCTATTCACCTTTCGAGATGCAGCCGCGGCCATCCACGAATGCGGCCATGGAAATAGCTTGCTGCCAAAGCCAGATCCGATGAAAGGGGAAATTACTTCGATTGATTCCAGCGGCATTCCCAGAACCTGGGATGCAACGTTGTGATGGTTCACCACTCCCTGGCTGGACTCATACAAAGTGATCCTCTGTGCGGCCTCGTCCCATTTCGCAATTGTTCCGTGCAGTTCCATCGGATTATGCGTCTCGACGGGAGTGACGTAAGTCGCATCGAGCTTGACTTCAGCTTGATCGAATGAAGAATCAGCCTGGCCGCGCGAGTATCGAGTGGACCCGGACTCCCCTTTATCGGAAGGCTCGCTACCCCCCATTGGAGCGTGCGGCTCCGCATTCAGCCGCACCTCGGGTGACTTCGCCTCATAATCCACATAAACATGCGAAGCCGCATCCTGCGCCTGTTCGAAAGTTTCGGCGATCACGAGGGCGACGTATTGACCGTAGTAATAAATATTCTCGTCTTCAAACGGAGGCCGGCTCTCGCCCGGGCGACTCAACTCCTCCAGATTGCCCGCAGGGTGATAAAGCTTTTGGATGTTTCCATGATGAAGAATCGTGAGCACTCCCGGCATCTTTTCCGCCTCGGCAGTGTTCAATTGTTTGATCTTGCCGTTGCCGATCGTGCTCGCCACCGCCACACCGTAAGCTACATCCTCAAGAGGATGTTCGACCGTATAGGTGGCTCGACCTGTAACTTTTAGCTTTCCATCAATTCGCGTTATGGGCTGGCCAATCACTGAACTCATTCTGTTTCTCCAAATAGTGTCCGCTGGAACTAACTTCGCTGATGCTTACGCTGTCTGCGTCACTACCTTTAAGGCGCGCTGCAAAGTGCGCTTCGCCAATTCAACTTTGAATGCGTTGTCGTGTTGAGGCTTGGCGTCGCGTAGCGCAGCCTCAGCCGCGGACTTGAAACTTGTCTCGTTCGCCTCTTGCCCTTCCAGAACCTTTTCTGCCTCCATCGACCTCCAGGGCTTCGTGCCTACGCCGCCCAGAGCGATTCTCACTCGCTGGAATCGCGAGCCTTGCATCTTCACCACCACTGCGGCGGACGCCAGCGCGAATTCGTAAGAGGCTCGGTCACGGCGCTTGATGTAATACGATTTGGTTCCATCTGGAAGCGGGGGCAGAGTCACGTGCGTAATGAGATCCCCAACGGTCAGCACGTTCTCGCGATTCGGAGTCGAGCCGGGGACGAAGTAGAAATCATTGAGCGGAACCGCACGTTCTCCCTTCGGCCCGCGTATGTGTACGGTTGCTTCGAGTGCCATCATAGCGACAGCCATATCGGAAGGATGGGTCGCGATGCAATGTTCGCTCGTGCCTAGAACGGCGTGGATGCGGTTGTAACCATCCAGCGCAGCGCATCCGGAACCAGGATTCGCGCTTGTTACAAGCGTAGGCGGTATCGCGGAAATAGTAACAGCGCGTACGCTGCAGCAGATTTCCTCCAGTAGTTGCCATGTTACGCAGCTGCGGGGAAGCGCCCGACAAGCAGCGCCTGCGATAAAACCGGTAGTCTCGTTGGACGCTCGCATCGTGGGCCAGATCGCTATTGCGGACCATGGCGCCGATCCGAAGTCCTCCGCCAGCAATCTTCTCGATCTTGTCGAGAGCGAGCACATTGATATCCACCAAGGTCGTGGGCCGCTCCACGTTCAGTTTCATCAGGTCAATCAACGTAGTGCCGCCGGCCACAAACCTGGCATGCGGATGTGCCGCGGAGGCTACCGCTGCCTGGGACATCATGAATTTTTTCGTAGTGAAATGCCTGCATGGATTCGTGCTCCTCAGCGGTATTCTCAGGCTACGCTCGCTTGCGCGCTTCTTGTACGGCCGCAACGATGTTTGGGTAGGCGCCGCAACGACAGATGTTGCCGCTCATGCATTCGCGAACATCGTCATCGCTCTGGCCGCAGGGCTCTTTTAAAAGCGCAGCCGCTGACATGATCTGACCGGAGGTGCAATATCCGCACTGGAAGCCGTCATGCTCAAGAAAAGCCGCCTGCACGGGGTGCAGTTCACCGTTCGCAGCCAATCCTTCCACAGTGGTTATTTTGTCGCCTTGATGCATAATCGCGAACGTAAGACAGGAGTTCACTCGGCGTCCGTTGACGTGCACCGTGCACGCACCGCATTGGCCCTGATCGCATCCTTTTTTTGTGCCGAACAAGTGCAGATGCTCGCGCAATGTATCCAGCAGCGTTACTCTGGGCTCGAGCTTCAGCTGGTAATCGCGACCGTTGACGTTCAGAACGATGGCCACCGGCGGAACTGCTCCCGTCGGCGTGCCCGGTGGAGCTGGGGAAGTCTCGACTTGCGCTGACGAAATGGATTGCAGCAATGGTACCGACGTCACCGCAATTCCGCTGGCGCTCAGCCGCGCCAAGAAAGAACGGCGCGTCACTCCTCGCGATTCATTTTCGCTCACCGATTCGTTCGTCGATTCCCTGCCGGTTCTAACCTTGGCATCATCTTTCATCACCACTCACCTTGAAGACAGTCTTGGAAAGTTCGCTGACTTGTGATTTTTGCCTTAGATTCTCTCGGAAGTTTCCGGGTTGGTCATAATCGACGCGAACCGAAGCCGGTCGACGTTTCAGGCATTAGGCTCCTGCGCTAAGAGCCTGCTTCGGGCCAGAAAGCGCGCCTGGCGGCACGAGGGCGCTTATGTCAGCCGCAGAAGGGACGGAATATCTAGAGCAATCACAACTAGTTCCAAAAGGTTCGAAATTCAAGTGGCAGTTCTGAACGGGCATGTCCCCAATCTCAAAAGCAGCGCAGTGGCGAACGGTTTGATAATCTGACTTTATGCAAGATCCCGTAAAAGATCGGATCCAAAAAATTCGCGACGAGATAGCGCAGATCAGCGCGGCCAACCGAGAGTACATACTGAGCAAAAACAAGGTACCCGGCGCAGGTGACCATGAACGACGACTGGAAAGATTGCAGGCCATCTTGGACGAATTGACTGCGCTGACGGACTGGAAGAAGCTGTAGGCCTAAGACCGCCCGCCCAAAATATATAGGGCGGGGGTGTAAGGTTTATGACTTTGCTAGTTCCTGTCCCGGTCTCGATGCTCTGGCTGATCTGGATGCTGATGGCGCCAGTTCCAATATTGCTCCTGTTCTCTCTTGTTTGATTTCGAGTATTCGTGAGCATCGCGGTGATTTTCTGAAAGGTACTGGCCCCAAGCGCGGTTTTCGTTGTCATCCCAGTTGTGATAATCCTTGTGTCGTCTATCGTAGACGCGGACCTGAATGCCGGCCTCTTGCGGTAAGGGCAGGGCCGCGATTGATACGGGTGCCGCAAGCGCGACGGTCATGAAGAACGAAGCGATGTAATGATGTGGACGTTGCATGTGGTCTCCAAGTTCAGAATGTCCGCTCAGGATGGCGGCAGCCATAACTATGTCCCGACAGCGGGTTGAAAGATGTCTCAAACAGCACACAATCTGGCGAGGGCTGATCGTTGCAGGGTTCATCAGCCAGAAGTTTGAGCGCGACAGCGGCCGGACTTAATGTCGTGAGCCTTGAAGACGAAACCCATACCGCCGCCACCGATTTCCTCTACAGTGCTGGACCTTGTGGCTGGAATTTTTTCCCGGCTAATATGAGAGACGAGATGGAAGCGGCTGCCAAAGGGATTCCTCAAGCGAAGAAAGCCCCGCTCTCACGAGCGGGGCCTTCAGTTGGACTGGAACGTCACGACTATACGGAATGCTTAGCGCCGGCCGCCGCCGTGTCCGCCGCCACCGTGACTTCCACCGCTGCTGTGTCCCCCGCTGGCAACGTGTCCTCCGCCGGAGGATCCCCGATTGCCTGCGTAGGCTCGGTTCCCTTCAGCCCCCCGATTAGCAACTGCCCCGCGATTGCTTCCGGCGAAGCCGTGGGAAGCCCCCGTGTAGCCTCGAGATGCGCCCGCATATCCGCGACCCGCGGCTGAGCCATATCCTCGACCCGCAAATCCCCGCGCTCCGTATGCGCCATGCGCGGAAGAGAATCCTCGATAGTTTCCGTGCACAAACGCTGCGTGGTTATAAAACGCTCCGCCACGGTAAGCCCAAGGATGGCCGCCGAAGAAGACTCCACCATGGAAGCCCCAGCCGATGCCCCATCCATGCCATCCCCAGCCGAAGCCGAAGAACGGCCAGACCGGGAAGCCAATGCCGAACGAAAGATACGGGCCGCCAACTCCCCACCACGGATAGAACCCAGGCCACAAGCCTACGGGATATCCGTAGACATAGGCGGGGTTGTAAGTGGGCACATACACCACATTCGGATCAGCCGGCTGAATGTCTACATCTTGCCCTTGCTGGTACACCCGCTCTTGGGGCGTACTCCGCAGGTTGCCCGCGTCATAAGCCTTATGACGCATGTACTGAATTGATTGCATCACGTCATCTGGCTGGTTGCGGTAAGCTTCACCGAGCTCAGACGTCCACGACAAGTCTCTGTCCAAGTTCGCCAGCACTGTGGGAAACTCCACTAAAGACTTCACGCTTGGATCCCAATCCTGCTGGTCCGCTTCCTGAGCCAAATCTCGTCCCTTCAAATCCGGGTTCGCCCTTACCATCCGATTCGCTTCCACAATCTGCGTTGGATACTCTGACGCGGCCAGGATTTGCGCCACGAGCGCATCGGGGTACAACGCAATCGGAGCTACCAGCTTATGCAACTGCTCCGGAGGCAATGGAGCGTACTGCCGTTGATCTGTTGGAGGCGCCGGCGGCTGGTCCTGATAGGCACGGTCCTGGTATGCATCCTGATCTTGTGGCGGCGGAGGCGCGACGTCCTGAGGCGCGCTCTGCTCCGGCGCGTTGTACTGTGGCGCGGCCTGCTCTGGCGGCGGTCCTTGATCCACCTGAACGCTAACACCCGCTGATGGCCTGTCCATCGACTGATCCTGCGCCCCCAGGAAGGTGCCAGTGCCGAGCGCCATTGCGCCTGTCAAAAGAGCCGTAAAAAAAGTTTTAGATAAATTGGTTTTCATAATGTCCCCCAGAATCTCTGTTATTGAATTAAACACAGGGAAAGGAGAAGAGTTCCGTTGTTTTGATTGACTTACACCGGTTGATTTCGGCCACAAGTGGTGCATTTCGCCCAGTGAAGATGCTCCGAATAGAGGTGGCTGTCAGCAGAATCTGCTAAGCCAGATTCTCAGGTATGGGTCTCCTATAACGCGCAATTTGCCAAACTGCGTTCACATTGGTGGTTGCGTGGGAGGAACACTTCTCTAGCGGACTTCTAGGCGGTTGGTGCAATGCGAAGTCGTCCAGAAATGGACTTCTGGGAAGCGTCGACGGATTCCTGCGACAGTTGAAAAATGGCGGAAGCGAGTGGGGGTCGAAACCGCTTCCAAACCGTAAACAAAGGACTTAACCGAGCACGGTCAGCAATTTAAGTCCTCCTAAGTACTTGAAAAAACGGGAACTGATTTTAAGTGATTTGCGACATGGCCAAACTAAAACTGCGGGATTACCATCCACTCGCCTTGGAGCAAGACCGGTCAAACTAGCCTCCTAGTCGGCATTTAATACCCCCGAACAACTTGCTACTGCGCCCGATTCGCTTTGTTCAACATACGAAGCGGCCCAATACAAAACCGCGAACTCGAAGCGTGGGGAAATGCCTAGCTTGCTTCCTCATCCTGCATTGCCTTCAAGAACCTCTGACCAATGGCTGGATCGATGCGGTCAGCTTGCGCCAGTGCCCATTGAGTCCATTCTTCGACGTCGTCGATCGAAGAAAATCTGTCAAGTGCCTATCCTTGTCGGATCGCCTCGACGTACTTCCTTATCTCGCCAGCCTGCTGAAACGCTGCCGCATCCCTGAGAAGCCGATTGAATTCGACCTTGCTCGATTCGCTTCTGCCGTTCTTTCTCTGCGCGTTCCGCATCAAGCGTATGCTCTTCCTCTTCGAAATAAGACTTGAATTATAATAAAGCCTATTGTATTAGTAGACATGTAACACGGCGTTCACATTAATCCCCCAAATACAGCGTCCTAAGGGCACGCTCCCCCCGGCGGCAAATTTTGGGCAAGAAATCGGGCGAGACGGTCGAACATCCGCCCGAAGGATGGACTATGGGAAAACTACTGATTATTCGTCACGGCCACACCAGCCTGAACATGCCCGGCCGCGACGAGCGTCTGCGCGGATGGCTCGACATCCCCTTGGACGGGGAAGGCCTGGAAGAGGCCGCGGTTACGGCCCAGCAGGTCGACTCCATGCACACGGTCGACGCCATCTATTGTTCCGACCTTCGCCGCGCCCGCCAAACCGCCGAAGCCTTACGCAGACGGACTAAGGCCCCGGTCACTGCCACCAGCGATCTTCGTCCCTGGAACCTCGGAGTTTTCTGCGGTCAGCGTGTGCGTGAAATTCTTCCTTTCCTAAATCTCTTGAATCAGCACCTCGATCTGGCCGCTCCTAGCGGAGAATCTTTCTACCAGTTCTATGGCCGCTACGCTCATCGACTCAAAGATCTTTTGAGCTTGGCTGAAGCTTCGCCCAACTCTATCGCCGTCGTAACCCATGTGCGGAATCTATTGGCCACTTCCAGCGTCATCACTGGTTCCGACCGCGACAAGATACCAGTCAAAGGCGGCCCGCACACCGGTGCCGTAGTGGTCGTTGAAAAAGAACAAAGCCGTTGGACCATCCGCGAGAGTGCGCACCAATTGGTGGTTGTTCACGATCCGAATGTTTCCGTTAGGTTGGAAGCGGCCTGTTAGCGTCTTCCTGACCGCTTCTATCCGCGAGTCCTCCCCAAAATTGAGGGAAATCTGTCTTGCCAAAAGCAGAGAAAAAAGAAGTGACTGTGCCCCAGTTCGCGCCAGGTCCGGTGTTCATCGTGAGTATGTGGCGGGCAGGTTCCTCGCTACTGTATGCGCTGCTGAATAAACACCCGCAGGTCGCAATAAGGGGACCGCTGGCTGATGCGCTCGAATTGATACGGCATTAAGGAAGGTTATGAATCAACCGACTTACGCAAGTCCGGCAGAACATATTGCGGAACCCCCTCGCTCAAGCGGGCCGAAGAACCACGGCGGATCGCTGCGCCGCGAGTTCTACTATCGCGTGCACTATTTCGTAAACGCATATCCGCGTCTGTACATGCCCTTGGTTCGCTATCGCCATCGCTTCTTGGTGGACCGCGTAGTCGACCGCGACACCGACCTCGTGATCGAGGCCTTCGGGCGCTCCGGCACCACCTTCGCGAATGTCGCGTTTCTTTCCGTTCAGAGGCGTCGGGTCCGCACGGTGCACCACACACACGCTGCGGCGCAAGTCCTCACCGCCGTCAAGATGAACGTTCCCACACTGGTGATCGTACGGAATCCTGAAGCCTGCGCCCTATCGCATATGGTGCGGCATCAGATATCAGCACGCCCTGCTCTCGTGGCCTGGCTTCGCTTTCATGAGCGGCTTCTCTCGTGCGAAAGCTCGATCGTCTTTTGCAGCTTCGACGAGCTGACACGCAATTTCACCCCCGTGATTCAGCGCCTGAACCAGCGGTTTGGAACGAACTTTGACGTCTGGCAACACACCAAGGAGAACGAAGCCGAAATCTTCGAGCAGATTCAGACTCGCAACCGTGGCCGCTTTCGCGAGGACGCCGTGGTTGAGCGCGCGCGCGCTTTCGCATTACCCACGGCTGAGCGCGAAGCTCTTAAGAACCAACTGCGCGCCCAACTGGACGCACCTTCCCTGTTAACGCTTCGCAAGCGGGCGCAAGCACTGTACCAACATTTCGAAGCTTAAGTGAATATGGGATTCAGCACCGCGAACCGACCGCTGTCACGGAGTGGCATTGTCCTGGACTAGCGGCCCGCCGTCCGGCGCAAACAATTCATCGTGAATCGATTTACGCACTCCGACAAATTCTTGGTCGGTGCGGTCGCGAGGCCGTGACAGAGGAATCGGCATGACACTCCTAATGGTCCCCGGTTGTGGAGACATGACTACAACCCGATCCGCAAGATATACCGCTTCCTCGATGTCATGCGTGACCAGCACGACCGTCGTTCGCTCAGCCTCCCAAATCCGAAGGATCTCCTGCTGCATGCGCATTCGAGTCAAAGCATCGAGCGACGCAAACGGCTCGTCCAGCAGCAGAACTTCTGGACGCCCCGCCAGCGCCCGCGCAATGGCCACTCGCTGGGACATGCCGCCCGAAAGCTGATGAGGATATTCATATTCGAACTGATCCAGGCCAACCAGGCCGATGTAATGTCGAATATCTCTGCTGCGTTCTTCGGGAGCTAGACCTGAAAGTCCAAACCCAACGTTGTCATGCACGGTCAGCCACGAAAGGAGCCGGTGCTCCTGAAAAACCACACCACGGTCGAGGCCAGTCCCTGCGAGTTTCTTGCCGTCAAGAAAAACGGCGCCCTCATATTCGGTCTCCAGACCAGCGATGATCCTTAACACGGTTGTCTTCCCGCAGCCACTGCCGCCGACAATGCAGACGAATTCTCCAGGGTTGATAGTTAGCAGAATATTTTTCAAGGCCAGGAGGGTACCCTTGGAACCGGCAAAGACCTTGTTCCCGATTTCAATGTGGAGCGTCCCGAGTTGATCGAAATCTTCACTGACCATAAGTTGAATTGCTCTCGCACAGGCGGGAGATTCCACCGACTCACCGGCTCGGCGTCAGCGGGCTCTGTGACCAAGAAGCCTGCGGCCAACCGCGTTCATACCCCAGTCGGTGGCCTTGCCGAAGGCCGCAAAGAGTATCACGCTGGCTAAGATTACGGCGGCGCGGCCCGTCATCTCTCCGTCGACCATGAGATACCCGAGACCGCTGCTGGCTCCCAAGAGTTCCGCAGCCACGACAAACATCCACGCCAGGCCCAATCCGCTTCGAAGCCCAACGATGTATTCGGGCAAAACGGCGGGAAGAATGAGTCGGCGAACCATCTGAAAACTGCTCAGCCGGTACAATTTGCCAACTTCCAGCAACTTTGGATCGACGTGTCGCATGGCAACCGAGAGATTGAGATAAACCGGAAAGAATGCACCTAAAGAGATGAGAGCAATCTTCGAGGTCTCTTGAATGCCCAGCCACAGTAGAAAAAGTGGGACCCACGCGATCGAAGGGACACTACGCAACGCCTGCAATGAAGGATCAAGAAGCTTGCGAGCTAGCGGCAGGTAGCCCGTCAGACTGCCCAGAAGCGTGCCAGCGCTGGCTCCGAGTAGAAATCCCACCGCAACGCGCACCAATGTTATCCCCGCGTGTTTCAACAGGTCGCCCGACACAGCTAACCGGTAGATTGTTTCGCCGACGACTGTGGGCGCTGGCAGCCAATTGGGGGGAAGCATCCCCAGGCGCGCCAGGACTTCCCACACCAGGAACACGGTCACGGGAATAATCCAGCCCGCAAGGCGATCAGGAATGCGGAATCGCCCAACGTTCTCGGACGGCTTCGCCGGTAATTCCCCAGTAGCGTCTTTCCATACGAGCGTTCGGTTCTGCTCCGCAGTGCTCATTTCTGCGCCAGGTTTTTGTTGACCACGTCTTGCACATACCGAGGATCGATCAGATTGGTCACAGTAGCGCTCACGTCGGTACTGCTGTTGATCACATGGTTCTGCTTCAATACGTCGCCCGCGGCGACGATCACTTGCCGCTGATTGTCTCCGATCGTTGAATTGCTCAGGTCCGTGCGCTCCAAAACCTTTGTGATGACGGAATCGTCAAGCTTGGTGTCACTGGCAAACAGTTTGCGAAATTCGTCCGGGTTCTGAAGGGCCCAGAGACGAGCCTTCTCATAAGCCGCCAGTACGCGCTCCACATACGCGGGATACTGCCGGGCGAACTCTTCCCGGACGTTGAGCACTCCGTAGCTGTTGAAGTTGACATTCCGATAGAAGAGCCGGGATCCACTCTGAATCTCGGTTTGCGCCATCATCGGATCCAAGCCGGCCCAGGCATCCACATCTCCTTTTTCGAGTGCAATCCTTCCGTCGGGATGCTGCAGCACCACCATCTCGATATCTTTCTCGGTCAGCCCTGCTTCGTGAAGCGCGCGCAACAGGAATATGTGGGGATCGGTCCCGCGCGTCACGGCCACCTTCTTTCCCTTAAGATCCTCGACTGTTTTGATTGGAGAATCTTTGCGAACGACCAGAGCTGTCCATTCTGGACGAGAGTAAACGTAAATCGCTTTGATCGGATTGCCGTTGGCTTTTCCGATGAGGGCTGCGGCCCCAGCCGTCGACCCAAAATCAACGCTTTTGCTGTTCAGCAGTTCCAGAGCTTTGTTGCTGCCCAGGCTCTGTGTCCACTCCACCGAAATTCCATCACCCCCGAGATCCTGCTCCAGAAATCTCTTGTCCCGCACAACGAGACTCACGGGGTTGTAATACGCATAATCGAGCTTGATCGTCGTGGGCTTAACGGAAGCCCTACGGCTGCAGCCCGGCGACATTGCAACGAGCAGAACACCTACGACAAGGGCGAGCTTTGTCCTCTGATTGTTCAACTTTCCCCCTATTTTCAATCCCTTTCCAAGGAAGACTGACTTCCATTTGGGCTTTGGCAATTGTCTTGCCAACAAAGGGATGGAGCCATCCCCATGGATTTCAAGTTTTCCCGCAATTACGGGGCATCTCGGGAATTGAGGCAATAGGACTGTGCTGCCATAGCAACACCAATTCAGCAGATGTGCTGCTGCAGCAGCAGTGGTCAATCCGCGCAAAGCTCTCGAGATAACCGCCTCAAAAAACCGCGGCATTCGCTCAGCCGCCGTTGAACGCCATAAGCGGGCACCTGGAACGATTCAAAAGAACAAAACCACGCACCCTGCCATAAGCAATGCGATCGCCCACAGCAGATCGAAGTTGAGCCACGTGGACCGCAGTAGCCGCAAGCCCACTTTTTCATAGGTTTCGAAAAACGCTATCGCAAGGATTCCAGCCACTACCAACATGCTTGCCGTGTGTATCAGCACTGCGAACCCAACAGTTGTTGCGGTCAACGACGAGGTGCTCCACGAAGACGGCATTCCGGATGTTCCCCCCGCCATGCTGTGCGTCATACCAGACATTGGTTGTGCCATCAGAACCGGCAGCAGCATCAAACCCGCACCGTGGGCAGACGCCATCAAGAAAGACCAAACGAACAGGTCCCTTCCTCCGACTCGCATGCCCGCCCCACGTGGATGACTCGCGCGGAAGAGTCGATAGATACCGAGGCAGAAAAGAAATAACGCAACTCCCCATTTCAGAATATTCAAGGGAAGAAAATGCTGAATGAAGCGCAGAGCGAGAATCGCCACTGTGATAGCGGCGGCGTGTCCCAAAGCAATCGGGAGGAGCGCTCCGATGACTGCCGAGCGCCGGTGTTCCTGCAGGCCAAGGGACAGCGCAAACAGCCATCCCATGGCTGGGTTCAGACCGTGGTATGCCCCGAGAACGGCCAGAGCAACCCATGGCCAATTGTGATTCATGGGTAGCAGTAGAAATCCGACGAGGCGTCGCCACCCTGCAACTTGACCTGATGCGGTCGGAGATCGCCAAACTCCACAAACAGCTTGGGATCAAGCTGGATCCTACTATCCTGCGCAACGTCGAGCTTCACCATCCAGCCGCGGATGCCTTCGGGATAAAACTGTTTATCCCATGCGGCATACAACGAATTGGTGAAATAGACGCGGCGACCGTCGCGGCTGATTTCCACCATCTGCGGCCCGCCGTTCAACGGCTCGCCAGGCTTAGCAGGATGAGACGCGCGACGTACGATCCCTCCAACGTGCACCGATCCGATCAGCTTGGGATTGAACGGATCGGAGACATCGTACTGGCGCATCTCTCCCGTGCCCCAGCAAGAGGCGTACAGAATGCGATCGTCTACAGAAAGATTAATGTCCGTAAGCAGCGGCGGCACAGCTTTGAAGCCCTGGAGCAGCGGCGGCAGTTGGCCTGGTTCCGCCGGCTCAGCCGGAATCTCGATGACTTTCTTTATCTCAAATTTCCCATTGCCTCCCTTTGGGCGGTGCCAAACCCAGATCGAGCTCGAAAGATCTTTCAGCGATATGACTACACCGACAAAGCCGTATGCCTTCGTAGGATCGTGCGCTGCACGCAGCTCAAGCACCATCTGCTGTTCCGCTCCCAGGTCCAGGCTTTGCAGATGGCGTCGTTTGCGAAGATCCCATATATGCAAGCTGTGGCCGTACTTCCCGCCAAGCAGCAGTTCAGGATTCACACCGTCCTCGATCATGTTTGGTGTGCCCCATTCACTGGTGACGGCGATGTCATAGCCCAGGTGCCACGCAAAATCGTAGCCAAAATATTGCGGCCCCCGATCCACCTCCCATCGACCAAGAGGCTCGAAGTTGTAGTGATCCAGGGCAAAGATTCCGCCGGGACCATCGCCGCTCGGCGAGCCCAGAGCGCTCAGGTAGATGCCGTCAGGCCCACAGTGAATCGTGTGCGGACGGCTGTAACCGGTTCTCTCCGCCACGTCCTTTGGCTCAATCACCTTTACAATCTTCGGCTGCTTCGGATCCTCCTTCGTGTCGATTACATGGATGCGCGACGAACGCAACCCGGGAACAATCAGATAGCGCCTTTCTACATGCGGATGCGGAGCGTAGGGGCACAATGCGGAACTGCACGCGTTCCAGCCGAAATGATGCAGTTCATCTCCTGCATTCGGCATGTCCACACGGCCTACGATCTGCCCATATTTATCGGACCCGGGGTCCACATCGACCACAACCAGAGCATCAGGTTGATTGCCGCCGTTGGCATTCAAAGCAGCCACGTACGCCAGCTTTTCGACCGGCGCCTGCATCGCCAGCTTCGGGGATGGATAGAAGGTTGGATCAGTCTTCCATAACATTGAAGTCACCTCTGAACGTTATGATTGCCCCGTTACTCACGAGCGGTTTGAGCCCATTCCACCCTCAATCGCCCATAACTAGAAACTAAACCAGGTAATACAGCGGCTGCCGCTCTGCTCCAACAAGGTCGTTCTGTCCGCAGTGATCACAAGAGTTTTGTTCCAATAAAACATAGATATGACGAACCGCTTTAAGGGTCGCAGAAAATTTCTCATCCTCTTCCGGGAAGACACGATCATCAGGAAACCATTCCTGAAAACGCAGATTCCTCATCGCCTTGCGAACTCCGGACGAACGCCGCAGAGCAACACAGTTTGTAGCTGATAACAAGGGACCGGATGGCATTGTCGCTAGCCCGTCCTCCCGCATTGCGAATCACGTGCGCGTCCCCTTCGGCTAGACGCGCGTACTTGGCAGGGTCGAGCCGGGCATCCATGCAAGTGAGAATCGCGAAGCGACGGGCTGGCGGCAACGTCAGCTTGCTCCTGTCTCCGAAGTGGGCCGCGTATGCGTTTTTGGACGAAAGTAATTCCGAAAGGATTTGACTCATTTGGGATCTTCAGATTGATCGACTTAACTAACTGCTCACAGGCCCGAGTCTCACCACTCCAGCACACACGCTCCCTCTCCGTAGCTTCAGCACCACCACCACGAAAGTGGTGTTTCCACCAAGCTTTTTGGTAGTATACTATCTAGTCTATTGTAATACTAGACATTCGGCGGCTCCCGCCCCGAACCTACGTCAAACATAGCGAAAGCATCGAGACGACGTCTATGAACGAAATTAACCGAGACCAGAATATGTCCCAGTGCACTGTCGCAATCATCGGAGGCGGGTTCAGCGGCGCTACCCTTGCCGCTCGGCTTTTGCGTGAATCAGGCGAGAGCGTTTCAGTGTTCCTCATTGAGAGAGGTGCACGCGTTGGCCGCGGCGTTGCCTACAGTACCGAATGCATGGAGCATTTATTGAATGTCCGTGCGATGAACATGAGCGCTTATGCGGACAATCCGGAGCATTTCTTGGAGTGGGCGCACCTTCACCACGACCTCGACGCTTCTCCCGATGATTATCTCCCGCGACCGTTGTACGGTCAGTATGTTGAATCCGTGCTGCGGCAAGAGATGGAACGTCACCCCGGCCAAGTCGAGCACCTGCAAGATGAAGCCGTTTCGATCTCTCGTGTTGGCAATACCGCCGAGATCCGTCTCCGGAGCGGCTGGAGAATTTTCGCCGATAAGGTGGTGATCGCACTCGGCAATCTTCCTCTGGGCGAACCGCGGCTTCCCGGAAGAAACTCGCACAGCCTGCGCTATGTACAAAATCCGTGGAAAGCTGGTGCCATGGGTGATGTCTCTGGCGAAAAGAGCGTGCTGCTAGTCGGCTCGGGGCTTACCAGCGTAGATGTTGCGATTACTCTTCGTCGACGTGGATTTCGTGGGACCATCCATATTCTTTCGCGCCACGGCTTGTTACCACAAATACACAAAGCCACTACTCCTTGGCCGCCGTTCTGGACCGAGCAATCTTCTAAAACTGTCCGCGGACTCTTGCGCTTGATTCGCGCGCAGGTAGAAGATGCGCAGAAAGCGGGCAGCGATTGGCGGGCCGTGCTTGACTCCCTTCGTCCTTTTACGCAGAAACTTTGGCGTTCTCTATCATTCAAAGAGCGACGCCGGTTCCTTCGCCACGTGCGTCCTTACTGGGATGTACATCGTCATCGCATCGCGCCGGCGATCGCCACTGCGATCGCTTCGCAAATTCACGATGGCCAAATTAAAATTCATGCTGGCCGCATTGTGACTTACGCTGAGGATATTGATGGCGTTGATGTAGCGTACCGCGACCGACAGACCGGAACGATCCAACGGCTGAGAGCGGACCGAGTTATTAATTGTACGGGTCCGGAAAGTGACTGCCGCAAGGTGGATGATCCATTGCTGATGAGTCTCAGCCGGCAAAAACTAGCCCAACCAGACCCATTGTTCTTGGGCTTGGATGTCTCTCCGGAGGGCGCGTTGATCGATGCTCAGGGCGACGCCTCTGATTTTCTTTATGCGATCGGCCCACTTCGCAAAGGGAGTTTGTGGGAGACCATCGCGGTTCCAGAACTTCGAGTCCAGGTTGCCGAGATGTCGAGGCTGCTGATAAACAGCCGCAAAGGGAAACACGCTCAGCTTTTAGAAAGTCCTCTAGCTTCTCCACCAGATCCGATTACGGTCGTCCCTCCCCAGCGAGGAGGACGAGGCATCTACTTCCAGCAGTTTTACCTGGAATGTTTAGCCCATGCTTCTTACCTGTTAGCGTCAGAAGGAGAAGCGGTCATAGTCGATCCTCAGCGGGATGTAGATATCTACCTTAAAGCTGCTGAGCAGCATGGATTGCGGATCCACCACATCTTTGAAACCCACTTACATGCGGACTTTGTGTCTGGGCACCAGGAACTGGCGGCGCGCACTGGAGCCAAAATTTATATCGGTCCCAACGGACGTGCCACGGTTCCGCACGCAGAAGTGCGCGAGGGTTTCGATTTGCGTGTGGGAAGAATGCGAATCAAAGTGTTGGAGACGCCTGGGCACACCCCGGAGAGCATCTGTTTAGTGGTCACGGATGAAGAGAAATCTCCGGATCCTTGGGCAGTCCTAACCGGCGACACACTGTTCCTTGGGGATGTAGGGCGCCCTGACTTGTCGAATACGCATACACCGACGGTCCTGGCGGGCATGCTCTACGACAGCCTGCATAACAAGCTGTTGAAACTCGCCGACGGTGTCATTGTTTATCCTGCGCACGGCGCCGGTTCGCTATGCGGGCGCAACATGCGCGAAGAGCGTTCCTCTACGATCGGTACTGAGCGGCTTACCAATTGCGCGCTCCAGATCAAAAGCAAAGAAGAGTTCATCCGGCAGTTGACTACGAACTTGCCGCCCCGTCCGGAGTACTTTCCCCAGGACGCCCAGATCAATCGCACCGGCGCGCCAGCGTTGTCGCAGTTGCCCAGCCTTGAAGCTGTTTCGGCAAAAGAACTACAGTCTTTATTAAATGAGGGTGTGATCGCATTGGATGTCCGGTCGGCCAATGAATTTGCCTCGGGACACGTGCCCGGATCGATCAATATTCCGCTGTCGGGCCAGTTCGCATCGTGGGCGGGCATCCTACTGGGGCTATCTTCTCGACCGTTACTAATCACGACATCGCTGGAGCAACTTTCCGAAGCGCGTATGCGACTGGCAAGAGTCGGCATTGATGACGCAAGCGGATACTTACACAACGGAATCGAAGGCTGGGCCCGAGCAGGCTTGGAGTTGGTTGAACTACGGCAAATCAACGTGCATGAAGTGAGCGTACGTCTGCATACCGAGAATCTTCAGTTGCTAGACGTGCGTCGGAAGCCCGAGTGCGAAACAGGCCGCGTCGAAGGAGCGCTTTGGTGGCCGCTGGAGGAGTTCAAAACATCCCTTCCGCGAGTGGATCATAACGCGGCGATTGCCGTGTTTTGTAAAGGCGGTTACCGCAGCATAATTGCTTGCAGCTGGTTGCAGCGAGCAGGTTTTCGAGATATCACGAATGTGATTGGCGGATTCGACGCGTGGGAAAATGCACAACTACCATTTGTGACCGACATCCTGTCGCCGTTTAGCCCTGGTGCCAGAAATGTCACCGTCGTGCAAATCAGATTGCTGCGATCCCAGACATTTTGTGGGAGAATCGCCGCATCATGGAAACCTCAAGTTTTGATCTCATGTACATGGAGAGGGATCCATCCACAGAGCAGCCCTCTGCCTATGTCTGCGTGAAAGGAAACTCCGGTCACGATTGCCGGGGCGCAGCCGATGAGAGACGAATTACGGTGCCGTGCTTAAATTTCATCCAGCTCGACGCCGAAATCAGAAGACTCCATGCGGAGCTCGATGAAATCCGTGCCCGTGCGAAAAAAAAGTTTTATCGAGCGCAAGCTTCCACAGCGGGCGCTTAAGCGCGTATTTCCACCGCGTCCATCCGACTTGAACAGTCATCTCGACTTTTTGTTTCCGCTTCTTAGTTCCCAATAATGGCCATCTATTAACTTGACATTCGCCTTCGTAAGCGTTACACCTCATCAGGAATTGTGCGCAGTATTTCTCACTGGATCTTGAATCTGTTTTCAGATGTGCTCGCGAGTCAAATTAAGTCGGAGAACGAGGTGATGCGACTCACAGACAAATCCGTCGGCGACACCTACGGTTTACACGTGGAGGGCATCGCCTTGCCCAAGCGCACTCCACAATTCTTGTGAATCGCATTCGTCAACCATTCCCTTTTGCTATTGAGGAGCTAATCCATGCCTGAGAAAGCCGAAGTGCGTCATACGCTGAGCGAGCAGCAGGCGCGCCAGCTCGCGAACGTCACCAAGACTGTTCCAATGATGGAGGCGATCACGCCGCGTTGGCTGGTCACTTTCCTGTCGTGGGTGCCTGTGGAAGCCGGCACCTATCGCGTCAACAAAGTTAAAGTTACACGGCCGGGTACGCGCACGATTGAGTGCAGCCCCGACGAGGAAATCGACCTGCCGGAGATTTACGTCGACTACGAAGAAAAGCCTCGCGAGTATACGCTCAACGCAGTGACTACCGTTCTCGATGTGCAGACGCGCATCTCGGATTTATATCGCAGTCCGCACGACCAGATCCGGGAGCAACTGCGGCTCATGATTGAGAAGGTGAAAGAGCGCCAGGAGAATGAACTGGTCAACAATGCCGAGTACGGCTTACTAAATAACGTTGATCCCGAATTTAAGGTCAAGACCCGAAAGGGAGCACCCACGCCGGACGATCTCGATGAACTGCTCGCCAGGGTGTGGAAGGAACCTTGCTTCTTCCTGGCGCATCCGCGGGCGATTGCCGCTTTTGCCCGCGAGTGCACGCGGCGAGGAGTGACGCAGCCGACGATTAACCTGTTTGGCTCGCAGTTTTATACCTGGCGCGGACTGCCGTTTGTTCCTTGCGACAAAATGGCAATCAAGGCCGAGAAGAGCAGCATTTTATTGCTGCGCACGGGGGAGAAAAAGCAGGGCGTGGTTGGACTCTTCCAGCCCGGGCTGCCGGGTGAGGTTTCGCCTAGCTTGTCAGTTCGCTTCATGGGTATTAATCACAAGGCAATCGCCTCATACCTGATTTCGCTCTACTGCTCCATCGCAGTCCTGACGGAAGATGCCATCGGGGTACTGGAGAATGTGAATGTCGACCAATACCACGAGTACAAGTGATCGCTTCGAAGCGGATTCGCTGACACCGTCTACCGCGCGGGAAGAAGGTGTCCAGAAGGGAAGTCCGTCGCCCTTTGTGGCAGCGCTTCCCGATCCAGCCGTGATTGCGCGTCTCGCGAATGAGTTTTTCGCAGCTCTGCCAGGAGCAGCGGAATCTCCCAGCGCGAGCGTGCCAACAGCCTCGCCGAATGAGGTCGATCTGCGTCTGCCGTCTGCCTCTCTGCCGCGAACTGCCATTCCGGATTATCCGCGGGAGATGTTTTCTTTTCCCGCGTCGCCGAACCCGCGATCTGCTCCAGGACCTCCAGATCTACGCTTGTCGCCTCCCGCTGATTCGCTGAATGAGGCGGATTTCCAGCCGATCGCCGGTTCGCTGGGCAATGTGACCGCGTTCGTCCCACAGTATCCGGAGGCCGCACCCCCACTCGCTGAGCCAAGTTCTTCGCCATTTTTTCTAGAAGGCGCGAAGGGTGGGCCCTGGGCCGCTGACCCGCAGTTTCCACCCGCCCTCGAGATGTTCTCTTTTCCCGGCGTTCCGACAATTCCTTCGTCACCGTCGACCGCTCCTCCGAGCGGCTTGGATCTGGCAAAAGCTCCACCTTCAATGCCGGTGGCCCCCACAGCCTCCATCCCGAATGTTCCGGTCGCTCCGACGGCATCTCAGACGCCAGTCACTTCGGGCGGCGAGAACAGAACCGATCCATGGGCGTCCGCTACCAATTTTCCCATCGAAGTTTTTGCTTTCCCCCGTGTTCCCGGTATGTCCGTTCCAGGTGTCCCGGAACAAGGTATTCCAAAGCAAGCCGTCCCTGAACAACGTGTTCCCGAACCGAGTGCGTCGCGACCGAGTGTACCGGTGAGCTCTTCCTCGCTAGACCTCCCTCGATCAGCGAACAGTCTCCCTCAGGCGATTCCTGCGATCCCCAAATCCATTCAATCCTCTGGACTTGCGGAGAACACTGCTGACTCGACAGATACGGCACGAGAGGCATACGGAAAAGCCGCACCCACATTTCCGTCCGTCGCCGAGATATTTTCTTTCCCTGGCGTTCCCGGCGCACAGTCTCCCCCAGGCATTCCAGTCCTGCCTTCTTCGGTGCCGACAAAGCCTCCCACCGAAGCCGACCTCCGCGCGCCGTCGAACGAAGTTGCAGGGGCGTCCAGAATTACCGCGCCCCTTGTTGGCCTTCCGCAGCGTACGGTTCCGAATACTTCCACCTACGCCCAAGGAACGCCGAGACAGTCCGCCTCCGTATCGAAAGCCGCCGAGTCCTATGAGTTCCGTCCCGATCTCGCACCAGGGGAACTCGGCGTCGCCAACCGTCCCCTCGACCCGCGATTGATTCGCCAGGATTTTCCCATCCTGCAAGAGCGGGTCCACGGCGGGCAATTGATCTGGCTCGACAACGCTGCAACCACCCAGAAGCCCAACGCGGTAATCGATCGCTTGGCGTATTTCTATCAGCACGAGAACTCCAACATTCACCGCGCTGCCCACACGCTGGCTGCCCGTGCGACTGACGCATATGAGAGCGCCCGTGAAAAGACGCGCCGCTTCCTGAACGCTTCTTCAACGCGCGAAATCATTTTTGTTCGTGGCACAACCGAAGGCATCAACCTCATCGCCCAGACATGGGGACGCCGCAATGTTCAGAAGGACGACGAGGTGGTCATCACCTGGCTCGAACACCACGCCAACATCGTCCCCTGGCAGATGCTCTGTTCAGAAAGAGGCGCTCGCTTACGTGTGGCGCCGGTGAACGATCGCGGCGAAGTGATCCTTGAAGAATACGAGAAACTGCTGGGCCCACGCACACGGATTGTATCGTTCAGCCAGGTGTCGAACGCCCTCGGAACCGTCACGCCGGCGCGCGAGATGGTAGAGATGGCCCATCGCCACGGCGCGCGCGTGATCGTCGATGGAGCGCAGGCTGTCTCTCACCTGCGCGTCGATGTGCAGGCCCTCCACTGCGACTTCTATGTTTTCTCTGGACACAAGATCTTCGGTCCCACCGGCATTGGCGCAGTTTACGGAAAGCTGGACGTGCTCGAGCACATGCCTCCCTGGCACGGCGGTGGCAACATGATCGTCGATGTCACCTTTGAAAAGACTACCTACCAAACAGCACCGGGGCGCTTTGAAGCCGGCACGGGAAACATTGCGGATGCCGTTGGGCTGGGTGCGGCGCTGGATTATGTAGATCAAATCGGAATGGAAAGCATCTCGGCGTACGAGCATGACTTGTTGGTCTATGGGACCGCAGGACTTCTGACGGTGCCCGGTCTTCGGCTGATCGGTACGGCTGGCGAGAAGGCGGGTGTCCTGTCGTTTGTTCTCGACGATGTCCGTACAGAAGATGTAGGAGCAGCCCTGAATCAGGAAGGCATCGCCGTACGTTCCGGACACCACTGTGCTCAGCCCATCCTGCGTCGTATGGGCGTCGAGAGCACCGTCCGCCCATCATTAGCGCTCTACAACACGCGCGAAGAGATCGACACTCTGGTCGCCGCACTGCTGCGGCTGCAGGCAAGTCGAGGACATCGCAGGTTATGATTCAGAGCTTGTTGCCATTCTGAAAAACCAAAATCTCCGCTGGAGTGTTTGTGAAGTGCGGAATCGATATAAAAAGGCGTTCTAGTTCCGGGACAAACAGCCCTGTTTTTTCCTTTGGGCGCTGTCGCTACTTTGCCCACCAAATGATAGGAATTGCCGGCAGTTTGCTGGTAGACATAAGCCCATCCGTTTCTCTTTGGCCTCTGGCCGCGTGCGTAGAGGCACCCCTCGTGCTGGAGCGGGGGCACCCCACACCATTAGCCAACAACGCCTAGTGGATCTTCAGGGAGTGCAGATCTTCTGGCCAAATTCGGTGCCTACCTGGTGAAACTTCCTGCAAGTAGACTTCGGGACCGTAAAGGTAGCAGTCCAATTTGTGGAGCAATTAATCGATAGCGCAGGACTTCGGTATCTGAAATTCTGCGGGATTGCCCCATTTGTCCCGGAAAACAAATTCTTCAGCCGGCTTTCGCTTTCGTGGAGCAACCAACCGTTTCCGCAGCTTCTCGGGCAAGGAATCTGCGGGGCTGGGATAGCCAATTGCTGCAATGGCTACCGGTTCGTAACCGGAAGGAATGGAAAATGTTTCACGGGTTTTCTCCGGATCGAAGCCAGCCATCTGGCACACCGTTAGCCCGCATACGCTGGCTTGAAAAGTAAGATGGGCGACTGCTTGACCTACATCGTAAAGAGCGTGAGGATTTTGCTCTTCATTCGAGGCGAAAGTTAACCTGGCGACCGGCAACACGAGCGCCGCCGCGTGCTGCGCCCACTGAAAATTGAATTCAAGAAGGCAGCCGAGTAAGCGTTCGAACTCAGATGGATTTTGCTTCGTGGCAACAATAAAATTCCACGGTTGTTCGTTCATGCAGGAAGGAGCCCATCGCGCTGCCTCGAGTAAAATGCCAAGCGTTTCGGCTTCAATTACTCTCGTGGAAAAGGCTTTCCAACTGCGGCGCTGCGCCAGCAATGGATGAATCGAGTGCCGGCGCGCGTTCTCGTCTGGGACCGTCAGATCATAGATATCAGTGTGCATCAATTTCCTCAGTTACCGCGCAAATCCTATGGTCGCTAGTCTCGACGGATCGACGCTCCAGAACCCGTCCCAGAATGCGCTCCTCGATAGCCGCAAAGCGGGAGTTGCCCCGCGCGCGAGGGCGAGGCAGATGAACATATTCGTCGAGCGCCACGCGGCCGCCCTCGATAAGGATTACCCTGTCCGCCAAAGTAATCGCCTCCCCTACATCGTGCGTGACCAGGACCGCTGTAAAGCCGCGAGTCCACCACACCCTCTCGATGAGGTCCTGCATTTCTATACGCGTGAGGGCGTCCAGGGCGCCCAAAGGTTCGTCCAAAAGCAAAAGAGAAGGGTCGTGCACCAGCGCCCGCGCTAGGGCTACTCTTTGGCGCTGACCGCCCGACAGCGCCGCGGGCCAGTCATTGGAGCGATCCGCCAGCCCTACTTGCGCGAGAACTTTTTCGGCATCCGGAACAAATGATCGTTCCAATCCGAGCGTGACATTCTGGAGAACTCGTTTCCACGGCAGCAGCCGTGAATCCTGAAACATGATGCGCACGTCAGGCTTGCCATGCGCAGTCGTACCCAGCGTAACTCTTCCCGTCTGCGGAGTTTCCAACCCCACAATCGATCGCAACAGAGTACTCTTGCCGCAGCCGCTGCGGCCGACAATTGCGACGAACTCACCCGCGACGATTTCAACATCGAAGTTCTCAAGAACGGTGCGCCCACCAAGAGCAATACTGACGTCGCTGATCGAGACGCCGACGGCGCGCGAATATTGCCGTCCCTCGGCCAGCATTTGGCGGGTCAATCCTTCACGCGAGGCAAAAACCGTTGACATAAAATCGCAATCCCCTATCGCGCCGTTTGATATGCCGGATGCCAGCGCAGCCAGTAACGCTCCAACCCTTTGGAAAGAAGATCAGCGATCTTCCCCAACAGGGCATACAACAGAATGCCGACGACCATCACGTCGGTCTGCATGAACTCGCGCGCGTTCATCGTCATGTAGCCAATACCGGAGCGCGCCGAAATGGTTTCCGCCACGATCAGCATCACCCACATAAATCCTAGTGAGAAACGAACTCCGACCAAAATCGAAGGCAAAGCTCCAGGTAGAATCACTTCGCGATAAAGCGCCCAGCGCGACAGGCCGTAAGTACGGCCCATTTCGAGCAGCCCGCGATCGACCGATTGGATTCCGTGAAAGGTGTTGATGTAAACGGGAAAGAAAACGCCGAGCGAAACCAGGAACAACTTGGCGGTCTCATCAATCCCGAACCACAAAATCACGAGAGGAATCACAGCCAGGGGAGGGATATTGCGGATCATCTGCAGGGTTGTATCGAGCAGAGTCTCGGCCCAGCGGAAAGATCCGGTCAGCAATCCGAGCACCAGGCCCAATCCTCCGCCCACGGCAAACCCCGACAGAGCGCGCATCGTACTCACGCGCACGTGCGTCCACAATTCTCCGGAGCGGCTCAGTTCGATGAAAGAGCCGACAACCGCTTTTGGTGCGGGTAAGAATCGGCTTGGCAACATTCCACGGGACGATGCCCACTGCCAGAGAAACAGTAATGTACCGGGCACCACCCAAGGCAGGGCGCGATGAATTATTGCGTGGAGGCCAAGCCTGCTCGCCGCGCGGGGCTGAACCTCAGACCTAACTTCTCCGCTCACTGTTTGACCTGCGCGCGCGTCTCGGGCAACGTTGAATCGCGGACGTTAATGTGCTTGGGAATTAATTTTAGATCGTAAAAAGCGTCGGCGATGTGTTGCTGTTCCGTCATTACGGTATCGCTCACAGCCTTCACACCATAGCCGCCGCGTGAGAGCGCGAGTTCCAGCGTGGGCTCATCCAAACCGATTTGCGGCTGCAACGCGGCAGCGGCCTCCTTGGTGTGCCCCTTCGCCCATATGTCAACCGCGGCCACTTCGTCCAGCACTGCCGACATTACATCGGCTCGTTTTTGAGCGTAAGAACGCGAAGCGAGAAAAAACTGATGATTGCTGACCACTCCCTGACCGTCGGCAAGAATCCGAGCTCCGATTTGCTTCTGGGCAGCGGCGAGAAAAGGCTCCCAAATCGCCCATGCATCCACGCTTCCCCGTTCGAATGCGGCTCGGGCGTCGGCCGGGGTCAGGTAGATGGGGTCGATCTCGCTGTACTTCACCCCAGCCTTCTCCAGCAGCTTCACCAGCAGGTAGTGAACATTGGAACCTTTGTTCAGCGCAATCTTCTTTCCTTTTAGTTCGGTCAGAGTCTTGATGGGGGAATTCCTGGAAACAACGATCGCCTCGGCAGCGGAAGCTGGCGGTTCATTTCCGACATAGATCAGATCCGCACCCGCTGCCTGCGCGAAAATTGGAGGGGCCTCGCCGACAGTGCCAAAATCAATGCTACCCACATTCAGGCCTTCCAGCAGTTGCGGGCCAGCGGGAAATTCCGTCCATTGCACCTCGACATGCGACGCGGCCAGCCGCTTCTCCAGGGTGCCGCGAGCCTTTAGTAGCACCAGCGTGCCGTACTTTTGATATCCGATACGGATGACGCTGTCGGAGGGGTTCGCTTTCTGGCCAAACGACACGTGAACAGCAGCCGTCAGAATCATGCCTAGGGCCAGAGTCGCCTTCCAAAACTTGGGTATCACATAATTGCTCATGAGTTTCCTTCCGTGCCATGAAGATCGCAAAGCCAAATCCCTACATCACGAATAAAATGTCGCTTTCGGAAGGTTGCGATTCAGGGCCCAATCGCCAAGCTCACGAATTTTGTAGTCGACCGGGTCGTGCAGGGTATGGGTACGCAGGTTTCGCCAGTAGCGATCCAGTCGAGCCGGCGCGGCGGCCGCGCGCGCCCCCATTACTTCGAACATCTGGCTCGTAATCTCAAGCCCCGTCTTCGTCGTGATGACCTTCGAAGCCGCTACGTCTACTGCACACTTTCCACGTTGACTCTCGGTAATTGCGTCTCCGCTCTCCCAGGCGCGTTGCAGAGATTCTCCGGCGACATCGGTGAGCGCCTGCGCGGCCTGAAGTTCGACGAAGAAGCGGCCGTAATTCGCAAGGGTGTAGGGATCTTCTGTGGCGCTGCTGATCCCGGTAGAATTCGCCCATGGGCGCGTAGTCGCCAGCGTGTAATTCCGCGCCTCTTCCAGCGCTCCCTCGGCCAACCCCAAGAAGACGTTGCTGAGAACAAGCTGCGCGATGCACGAACGCAGAGACGCTCGAATGCTGCCGAGCGGGCCGGGCGATCTTAGAAATTCCTCATGCCCCGCCGGAACCGCATTGAACTCGACAGTTCCACTATCGGTTTGGCGTTGCCCAACGCTGTCCCAGTCTCCGTGAATGCGAATTCCGGGCCTGTCGGAAGGAATTGCTGCTACAAGAAATTTCTGGTCGGCTGAGTGAATCGCAGAAACGATCAACATGTCCGAATCGGTTGCACCCGAACAAAAACTTTTGCGCCCGTTAATGAGGAAGCCCATGCTCAGGTCGGGAGTGGCGCTGGTTCGCTTGTCCAGAGGATTGAGCGCGTTTCCCCAGAACCATCGATTGCGAACAGTTTCGGAGAACAATTGCCCCGTCTGCTCCCGCGAACCATAAAGCGAAACCGAAGCCAGCATCAAATGCTGGAAGCCGAATAAGTGCGCGATCGAGCTATCGACTCGGGCGAACAACCGGACCAGCTTCATCGTGTCCGGCCAGTCCATACCCCATCCGCCTAACTCGGCAGGAATAGTCACATTTAACAGCCCGCTGCTGCGCAACAGATCTCGTTCCGTCTTCGCCGTGCCGCCTTTTTTATCCCGTTCAACGGCGGTTTGCGCAAATGTTCGCGATAGTTGGTCGGCAATCTCGAAGGCATATTGCCGAGGGGGCGCGCCCACGCTAGCGCTCTCTTTCAACGTTGAAAGCACGACAGTCCTTTCGTAGTTATTGGCCATCCCACCCTGCATCTTCCGTTGCCGCACGCTGCTGCCTGGGCAACAGTTTTGTTGATTCGGTGCTGCTGGAGCAACAGTTCAAACGCGCAATAAGTCCATGCGAACTCGCGATAACCATGTGAAAACAGCAAACTCATCGACATTGGCTCGCCTCTCTATTGGCACGAGAATTGCCAAACTCATTTCACGTTCGCACTCGCGGAGGGGGACAGCACATATGGAAGTATTCTGGTTTTTACCCACACACGGAGATGGTCGATACCTCGGCAGCGCTGAGCAAGCGCGGCTCGTAAGCTACAGCTACCTGAGGCAGATTGCGCAGGCAGCGGATGAGCTTGGATTCCATGGAGTGCTCCTGCCTACCGGCCGGTCCTGCGAAGAAGCGTGGGTGGTGGCTTCCACTCTTGTGCCAGTAACAACCAAGCTGAAGTTCCTGGTGGCGATTCGCCCCGGCATCATGTCCCCCACGGCTGCAGCGCGGATGGCGGCGACGTTCGACCGGCTCTCGGATGGCCGGCTCTTGATCAACGTCGTCACCGGCGGAGATCCGGATGAAGCCATTGGCGACGGGATGTTTCTATCGCACGATCAGCGTTACGAAGTGACCGACGAGTTTCTCCAAGTATGGCGCGAGGCTGTGGCCGGAAGATCGATTTCATTGCTTGGGAAACACGTGCGAGTCGAAAATGCCCGCGTCTTGTATCCGGCTGTCCAGAAACCGCATCCGCCGCTCTATTTTGGAGGCTCTTCCAAAGTTGCTTACGGCTTAGCGGCGCGGCAGGTCGATGTCTATCTCACTTGGGGTGAACCGCCACAGCAGGTCGAAGAGAAGATTCAAACCGTTCGGCGCCTGGCTGAAAAAGAGGGCCGCGAGCTGCGCTTTGGGATTCGCCTGCACGTGATTGTGCGCGAAACTGAGCGTGCAGCCTGGGATGCAGCCGAGGATCTGATTCGCTATCTGGATGATGACACGATCGCGAAAGCTCAAAAGGCTTTTGCCCGCTTCGATTCCGAAGGTCAGCGCCGCATGGCACAACTGCACAGTGGAAGCCGGGACAAGTTGGAAGTGAGCCCGAATTTATGGGCCGGGGTGGGACTCGTTCGCGGTGGCGCGGGCACGGCTCTGGTGGGTGACCCTGCGACCGTCGCGAAACGGATGCAGGAATATGCGGACTTGGGTGTCGAGACCTTCATTCTGTCCGGCTATCCGCACCTTGAAGAAGCATATCGCGTGGCCGATTTGCTATTCCCGCATCTGCCAGTTCCCATCAAATCCGCAACGCCGTTCGGGAATGTCACCGGGCCGTTCGGAGAACTTGTGGCCAACGAATACACGCCACAAAAGGCGGCAATCGAGCCGCAGACTGTGCAGCGGAGCTAGAAATTAAATCCAAGAGAGTTTAAGTGACTTAGACAGAGGACACACTTCAAACGAAAGCGATCAATCCGCTTGCCGACCGCGTGATCTTCACGTCTTCACCGCCGGCAACAATCAAAAATGTTTTGCAAGTTGACCTGACTCGCCCACGGGGCGGACAGATCACGAATTCAGCCGAATCCGAAAAGCCGTGCTCCAAGAATTCCTCGCTACGAGCGACGCTGGAAGGAAGTTGTGTTAGAGGGGCACCAAGCTGCTATTTGTTCTTCGCCAGTTCTCCATACTCAATCAGACGGGCGCGCAAAATATTGCGGCTGATGCCGAGCAGCTTCGCCGTTTGCAACTGGTTTCGGTGGCAGAACTCGAAGGCGGCTTTTATCACAGTTGCGTCAATCGCGGCATATAAATTAGGACGGTCGCTTTCAAAAAGCGCTAGCAAAGCGGTGTGTAGTCCAGTGGCGCTGTTTTCATCTCCGCTCGTCGCAGGCTTGCCTCGCAGAGAAGAAAGGTGCAAGTCCTCCGGCCTTACAACATTTTCGCGGCAAACCAGGAGCGCATGATGAATCACGTTTTCCAATTCGCGAATATTGCCGGGCCAGGCGTGTTGAGCCAAGATCTCGGTTGCATCTGGACTCAACACCGGATCCTTTAATCCCAATCGCTCGCCATAGATCCGAAGAAAATACTGTGCCAGCGGAACAATGTCGTCCAGTCGCTCGCGCAGTGGATGGACGTGAAGCGTCGCGACCTGAAGGCGGTAGTAAAGGTCCTCGCGAAAACGTCCGGCCGCGACGGCTTCTTCGAGATTTACATTGGTCGCAGCCACGACGCGCACGTCGATAGGAACCGCGTGGCGAGATCCGAGGCGAACGACTTGGCGCTCCTGCAACACGCGCAGTAATTTCACCTGCATGGAAAGCGGCAGATCACCTATTTCATCCAAAAACAAAGTTCCGCCGCGAGCCGCCTCGAACCATCCCGCCCGCGCGATATTGGCGCCCGTGAACGATCCTCGCTCATGACCAAACAGCTCACTCTCTACGAGTCCTTCTGAAAACGCTCCGCAGTTGACCGCCAGGAAGAGCGCTTCGGAGCGGGAGCTCAGCGCGTGCAAATGTCTGGCAATCAACTCCTTACCAGTTCCGGTCTCCCCGGTGATGAGGACGTTGGCGGCGCTTGGGCCAATCAAGTGAATTCTTTCAAGCAACGCCTTCGACTTGAAGTCTTCGAAGACAAGCGCCGTCGCCCGCTGGGCCAGCGCTACACTCGGCGTCCCGGGGAAACTGAGCAGCGGTTTTGACAGTGCCAACAAAGCCATGGAAAGCGTGCCGGGGTCGGATGCTCTGTCACCCGAGCGTTTGTGGGGGGCATTATCTATACTCTACTATAACGATAGACATGGTAGCAGAGCGGCAGTCGTCGGGTCAAGCAATGACCCACAAAACCGGAAATCCTTAGCCTGAGCACTGCTCGCAACCGGGTGGGACGATTCCGGGTGTGTCGTCGCAGATGACCAGAGTAATCGAAGGGCCGGAGCTTCGTCCTCGCGAGCATGAAGCGAGCTTCCGGGAAGTTGGCAAGAGAAGTTGGCAGGATTAATAACGACAAGTCGGCTTCCGGGAGGCTTATTGGCTCAGAAGGAGTGTTCTGTTCGATTAAAAGCCCATGGCAGTGCAGCACGGGCCGGGGAGTGAACACGAGGACATCGCGCATTGGCAAACTGCCCAGAATCCCCGTCGCTGCTAGCATCGCAAGTACCTGAATCTGAGAACTCTCAGTTTGGGGATCTCGGCTGCCCACAAACTGATGCGCCACGGGGACATCCGCACCACCATGAACGTGTATGGAGATGTGGTCACAAACGAGATGCAAGAAGCCCATTCGAAAGTGGTTCAAATGGCTTTGCCAAAGCCCAACTGATTTGCGAGTGATTTGCATGTCTGTAAGTTGTTGAAAAATGGCGGAAGCGAGTGGGGGTCGAACCCACCGGTGACGGGGTGACCCGCCGCCCGCCGGTTTTGAAGACCGGGACGATCACCGGACCGCATGCGCTTCCATCTTGTTGATACGCAAGCGACTTATAAATACTAAATTACCATTATCGTCTAAGAAATAGCGGCGATGTTCAAGATCAGCAGGCGCGCCCGGTCCAACCGAAGTATGGAAGATGCTTAGACCTTTAAAAACATACGAAGCCCGTCAAGTGGCGGGTTTATCGCTTAACTATTTTTGCACCACCAAATTTTGGTGATCATAGTCAGGAAATCTTGGCGACGGACTTCAATGGGACTTTTGCGATTATTCGGCGATCCCTGTGCGGGTCGGTGCGCGGCTGTCCGCTGGTGAGTTCGCAACTCTCTCCGGGGGCAGCGCCACAAGTGGGACAACGGACGGTAATCGCACGTTTTAGACTGAGTTCTTTCGGCATGATTTGACAATCATGTCCCAACAACGTTCACGAGGATGTTCAATTTCGCACAAGTCCAGAATTCTTTACCAGTTCTTTTCGCCTCGTTAACTTCCCGCGATTGATTCCAGAACGTCACGCTTTAGCACTTCTACTTCGGCTGGGGCACGATTCTCAGATACGGCTTGGGAGACTTCCATCCTCCGGGGTATTTCTGCTGCGCTTCCTCGTTCGACACTGAGGGCAGGATGATGACCTCGTCTCCCTGTTTCCAGTTCACCGGCGTGGCAACCTTGTGTTTGGCGGTCAGTTGCATGGAATCGATCACGCGAAGAATCTCGTCAAAATTCCGGCCCGTGCTCATGGGATAACTCAACTGCAATTTGATCTTCTTGTCGGGTCCGACCACGAATACGGTGCGCACAGTCGCATTATCGGCCGCGGTTCGCCCTTCGGATGTGTTTCCGCTTTCCGCGGGCAACATGCCGTACAGTTTGGCGATCTTCAGTTCGGGATCGCCAATCATCGGATAATTCACCTTTGCGCCTTGCGTTTCCTCAATGTCTGCCGCCCATCGGCCGTGGCTGCTCACGGGATCAACGCTCAAACCAATGATCTTCGTATTGCGTTTAGCGAACTCGGGCTGCAGGCGCGCCATGTAACCCAGCTCCGTGGTGCAGACTGGAGTGAAATCTTTAGGATGGGAAAACAAAATCGCCCAACCGTCGCCCACCCATTCATGGAAGTTGATCGTGCCTTGCGTCGTCTCCGCCGTAAAATTCGGCGCGATGTCGTTGATCCGTGGAATCTGATTCCCTACTGCGTTTGCCGTCGTGGTGGTCATCTTTCACTCCTCTTTCAGTTTTCAGTGCTGGTGAATTCGAATAGTCAATACAAAAATGTAAGACGCTTCCTTGGATTCAATTGAAATATTGGATGAAGAAGAAAGCCCACCCGCTTCATCGGGTGGGCTGGAAGAAAGACACTTGCCGCCTACCCACACGACCGCGCATACATGCAACAGCATGCGGCATCGCATTGGGGGGCGCAAAACACGTTGCTAGCATAGAAGTCCTCGCAAAACCTGTCAACCGCGCCATCGCAATCAGAGGCGGATTGTGTCGCACCAATAACCGCATAGTTAACCTACTCGCCGGTGGCCACCGACTTCACATCGTGCGCAGAAAAGTTTTCCTCTGCTCGAGCGACCGCAAGCTTCGCAGAATCATAATCTTCACACATGCGCAGAAAGATCAATGGCCACTTCTTACCATTTGCTTCGACGATACTTTACAGTGCACTACTTTTCCCGATAGCATCACTTCGCTCTTCCATCCTTCGCGACAGAGAAAATTCCGAAAGCTCGGTTCATGATGAATGGGCTCTCGACTACGGGCGGTGAATGAAACCTAAGCGCACGATCCTGTGTGTTGATGATAACGACCAATCGCTGTCCCATCGAAAAGTCATGCTGGAGACGCGTGGCTATCGCGTTGCGAGCTACTCTCGCGGCGAACCCGCCCTGGAACGTTTCAAAGAAGGTGGCATCGACCTCGTCGTTACCGATATGGCGATGCCGGGCATGGATGGCCCGCAGTTAATTGCAGCAGTCAAGGCTTTATCACCGCACGTTCCCGCCATTCTCATCTCCAATAAGGTCCGGGTTTACGATCACGCCTCTCAAGCCGATGTATTTCTTGCTCGCGGAATGTATGCGCCCGCCGATCTGCTGGAACGCATCCGCCTTCTGCTGGTGCGCAAGCGCGGGCCCAAGAGAACGCCGCCACGTTCTTCCTCTCTGCCTCGCGAAATCGGAGTCGCTTGACGTCCGCTTAAGGCGTTCCGCTGCGTCCTGCGCTGCAAATCCATCGTGTAAGATCAAGGCTGCGATGAGCGCATTCATTGAGGCCATTGATCTTCGCAAGACTTATCGCGTGGGAAAGGTTGAGGTGCCCGCGCTGCGCGGAGTTTCATTCAGCATACAAAAAGGGGAGTTCGTCACCATCGTCGGCCCCTCGGGCAGCGGAAAATCCACTTTGTTCTACCTTCTCGGCGGCTTGACGCGCGCCGATTCCGGCAAAGTCATCATGGACGGCGAGGACTTCGCCACTCTCTCGGATGCCGAGCGCACGCGAATGCGCAAGCGCAAGATTGGCTTTGTCTTTCAGAAATTCAACCTGCTGCCCACGCTCAACGCCCGTTCCAACATCGCCATCGCTCAGGAAATTTCCGGCAATGGCGATCGGGATCCCGCATTTTTTGTTCGCATTTGCGATCTGCTCGGCTTAACCAAGCGTTTGAATCATCGCCCTTCCGAGCTCTCCGGCGGAGAACAGCAGCGGGTCGCCCTGGCACGCGCTTTGGTGAACAAGCCTGCACTCGTTCTGGCCGACGAACCTACAGGCAACCTCGACACAGAAAACTCGAACATCGTTCTCAAGATGTTGCGCCAATCGAACCAGGAATTGAACCAGACCGTGCTCATGATCACGCACAATCCCGAGGCCGCCAGGTTCGGGGACCGCATCATTCATATGCGCGACGGGCACATCGTTCCCGCTGAAGAGGATCCGCAATGGGCGCCTCGCTGAATCGGTTTTCTTCCGACGCTTTTGCTGGCAGACGGATGCAGGTAGTGAACATGACTGGGCGCAAGGATCAGATCGACATTCGTCTTGCACACGCCGGCGACATCCCGGCCTTAGTGCCTGTGATCAACCAGGCATTTGCGATTGAGAAATTCCTCGATGGTACGCGAACGGACGAAGAGCGTCTGGCGGCGACGCTGCGTGAGGGCATCATTCTGCTAGCCGAGCGTAACGGTCAGCTATTGGCCTGCGTGTACGTGGAGCTGCGCGGAGAGCGAGCGTACTTCGGCATGCTAGCCGTCGATCCGAAGCAACAAGGTCAAGGACTCGGCAGATTGATGACCGACGCTGCCGAGCAATATGGCCGCAATCATTCCTGCAAGTACATGGACATCAGCGTGTTGAGCCTACGGCCGGAATTGTTGCCGTTCTATCGAAATTTGGGATACCAGGAGACTGGGACCGAAGGATTTCGGCCATCGCGTCCACTCAAAGGCAATGTGACGTGCCACTGTATCGTCATGTCGAAGCCGCTATGACATCGATCGCGATGATTGCCGCAGAGTCGCCGCTTGTTTATAATCAGAACTCGTCGAGCGGGAGTAGCTCAGTGGTAGAGCGCGACCTTGCCAAGGTCGATGTCGCGGGTTCGACCCCCGTCTCCCGCTCCATAAGTTTCCGGTCCTTCCCCTCAGATGGACTTTTTTCACCCGGAACGCTAACGTATTCCGCAGGGGCGCGGTACCCAAGTGGTAAGGGAGAGGTCTGCAAAACCTTTATGCGTCGGTTCGATTCCGACCCGCGCCTCCAGTTTTCAACCTTCCGAGCTTCGACATTCTGAAGCGTAACCGCTCAGTCATCCACCGATCTCTTCCCTATGGTGTAAACGTCGCGGTGACGTAATCGTGTGTGCCGACGGTGACGGAGCACGTCGTCGCACCAGTACATGCGCCGCTCCATCCGGTGAAAGTACCGGTACCGGACGGCGTAGCGGTCAAGGTAACGACAGTGCCCGTGGCAAATACTCCCGTACACTCCGTCGTGCACGTATTGACACCTGAGGCGGGAGTGCTGGTAACGTTCCCCAATCCCTTCACCGTAACGGTCAGTTCTGGCGGCTCGTTCCAGGCGGAAGGCGGTGTCTGGTCGCAATTTCCGGCGACGCTCTGCGTCGGTAAGTTTGTTGGTGGCGTAGCGTTGGGAATGTTCACGAAGTCAAAGAACTCATCCCAGGAAGCGGCTGGCGTCATATACGAGGCGTCGCGCGCCGTGAGCGCGGGTAGGCCAAAGCGCGTCTCGACCATGGAAAGCACCGCCGTGGTATCGCGTGTTGTGTGAGAGACGTAATTCTTTTTCGTAAACGGCGAGATCACCATCAACGGCACGCGATAGCCGGTCCAACCAAATGTGCAGGTTCCTGTGCCAAGCACCTGGCCAGAATTGTCGCAGATGTCCCCAGGTTGCAAGTCGATCGGATTCGGATCATCTTGCGGGGCCGCAGCGGGTTGCGGAGAGACGTGGTCGTAAAGGCCGCCGGCTTCGTCGTAGGTAATGATCAAAGCAGAATCTTTATAGGTGGGGCTCTGCAAGAACGGGGTGAGGACCGTATTCTGCAGGTACTGCTCACCAAGCTGTATGTTGACCGGGGAAGTGTCCGTGTCGGAAGGATGCTCATCGAGCCCGGCGCTCGACGCGGGGTCGATCATCGCGAACTGAGGGAATGTGGAGTCGCTCCCAAGGTCGGTGGCGAATTGAGAGATTGGAGCAAAGTGCTCCCACAATCCGTTCGACGGATCATTCTGGATTGTGGCTTCATACACGAACTGGTTCATATAGGACGCGCCCGCCAGACAGAGGTCTTGTTCCTGGCCTGCCGTCGCAGTCTCACAATTGGTGGTCACCTGGGTAGTGGGATTGGTATAGAAAGCACCCGTCGGATCGACATAGATCTTCCAACTGATACCGGCATCTTGCAGTGCTTCGAAGATCGTTTTCGCTGTAAACGCTGCGTTGTCCTTGCTATTACTCCCTGGCGGATACGCATACCCCTGCGACGTGGCGGCGTAAATATAAGCACGGTTCAGCTGTGTGCGATCCATCACCGGAGAGAAAAAGCGATCAGAAGTTCCGTAAGCAGTGACCAGCGCGTAGGCGAGATTCAGGTCCTTGTCCGTGTAGTAGCCCATTGCCCTCACTCCATTTACATCCATAAAGGCATTCGAGCGGGCGTCGTAAGCGGCGGTGTAAACGAAGCCATCCAACGCTGCGGGCGCTCCTGTCTGATCGGCAGGATCGGCAAGCGACCAGTCGTTATGAGCTTCATTCCAGAAGGGACTTTGATTTTCTTCGCACTCGGTACCCATCCCCGTGCCCGAAGGTACTGGAACCGTGTCGAACGAAAACGATGTAATTGGGTTGGTAGGATCGGGCGTACAACTAGTGACGTCGCTAGAGAGCTGGCAGCCCGGGACTGTGGGCGCGGGTCCCTGCAAAGGTGCGGCACCGCTGGTGGGATTGAACTGCGGTAGGCCGTCGAAGGATTGATCGGGAATGCTGTTGTTGGCCCAATACTGCCGCAGGTAGCCAAGGTAATGATCGAGTGACCGATTCTCCTGGGCAAATAAAATAATGTGATTGATCGCGGCGTACGGGTTCGTCGGCCCGAACGTTGCTGTCACGGTTTGCGCTGCGCTCAACGTAAAGGTGCAGGTGGGTGTTCCGGTGCATCCGGTCCAGCTCGTGAAGCCGCTGTTCGCTCCTGGGGTTTCCGTAAGCATAACTTGCGTTCCCACTGGGAAGCTCGCCGTGCATGTGCCAGTCGTGCAATTGATTCCAGCGGGGCTGCTAACCACCGATCCTTGACCTGCCCCTGCAAGGGTGACCGTGAGTACTGCACTGTTAGCGGTCTGCGCATTGAACGTCGCGGAAACGTTTGCCGCGGCTGTCATCGTTACGGTGCAGGTACCCGTCCCGGTGCAACTGCCGCTCCACCCAGCGAAGGTGTAACCAGTAGCTGGTGAGGCGGTCAGGGTTACCTGCGTACCCTGGGCAAAACTGGCGCTGCAAGTGCCGGGACAATTGATTCCGGACGGACTGCTGGTAATCGTCCCTGCTCCTGATGCGGGTGCGGTCACACTTAATGTGTATGTCGTGGGAGGGGGAGTGGAAGATTTTGAGCTTCCTCCGCAGCTGGTAAGCATTAAGGCCAAGCCAGACAATAAGATCAGACGAGACGAAGAGCGAAAATCCATGGCGCGGGAACTCCCTCTGAAGACGCCGTCTTGGATGATTTTCTTTAGTCCGAGGTTGTTTTTGGGCGAAAGCGGGTATGGGCACAGCGCGAACCACGATCTCGCGTTGCTCTAAATGTCGGCAAATCGGCGCTAAGTGACTAATAACGCGGCGTTATGCCGTGGGGTCGAGTTGTTCAACCTTTTCTTCCGGCGCAACATCACGAACCGTCGGGGCGGCTTGCCACCCGGGCCCAACTGCGGACCGGTCACTCCGACCCTTCACCGGCCAGCTGAAGTCGTCCGCAACGCCCCCATAAGAATGTTCCAAGTCGTGCGCAATGATTTCACCTAGAGCACTTAGCTTTTTTCCCACAAATACACTCAACGAGGCGGACAAAGCCGTCCACCAGAAAAAACACCGGGACCTCATGGCGCACAACTCCTGACGAAGCGAGAGTGAGATGAAGTTTTGTGTAAGCCGGTTGTTTTACCCCGAGGTATGGGTTGCTTGCGGAATTCGCTTTGCCAGAGGATTTTCGTTCAAGTACAAGCGGTAGAGCTTTATTTATCCATTGTGATCCCAGTCACTGCAAGCTTCGGGCGCCCGCGTAGATTCGTTAGCATGAACGCCAAAAGTGACCGGGCGACGTGGTTGTACGGACCGTCGTCGGCCTGCGAACCGGCGACTGCAGAACGCGGTCACGCTTGGCGAATCATCCTGCTCGGGGCACCCGGCGTGGGGAAAGGTACGCAAGCCCAACTTCTCACCGGGCAGCTCGGCGCTTGCCATCTCTCAACCGGTGATGTCTTCCGAGCTGCCGGTAAGCGCACGGACTGCGATCCGTCCCCTGCCATGAGAGCCGCACTCGAGTTCATGCATCGAGGCGAACTCGTGCCTGACACGACTGTGTGGGAAATGGTGCGCGAACGCAGGCAATGCATCCTGCACTGCGGCGGTTTCATCCTCGATGGGTTTCCGCGCACGCTGGCGCAAGCCGGCTTGCTCAAAAAGCTGATGGAAGAGGAGAATCTTCCACTGAGCGCCGTTGTGAATTACGAACTCCCGGTTGAAGAAATCATCCGGCGCCTAAGTGGCCGGCGCACCTGCTCCCAATGTAAATCGGTCTTTCACGTGACGGAACGGCCACCCCAGATCGCAAACCTTTGTGATCGCTGCGGGGGCACTCTCTTCCAGCGTGAAGACGACGTGCCGCAATCAATCAGCGTTCGCCTCGCAGCGTACCATTCCAGCACGTCCCCGCTCATTCGTTTTTACGACGATCTCGGACTGCTTGTTACTGTGGAGGCGGATGGATCGCCAGAGGCTATCCTGATGCGGACGATGACGAAGTTACGCGGACGCTCCGAAAATCCTCTTAATTAACCGGTCCGGCCCAACCCATTCATAGAATTTTCAGGTGAAACGAGTAAGAAATAGTGTGGTACAACCACCCTGTGAAACTGCTTGTCGTCGAAGATGAACCTCGCATGCTGGAACTGCTGCGCCGCGGCCTTACCGAAGAAGGTCACAATGTAACCTGCGCTTCGGACGGCGGCGAAGGGTGGGAACTGGCTCACGCCTACGATTTTGATGCCGTCGTTCTCGACATCATGTTGCCCAAAATGAATGGCTTCGAACTGGCCAAGAAACTCCGCCAGGAAAAAATCTCGACTCCAGTTCTAATGCTCACCGCCAAGGATTCCGTGCCCGATGTGGTCCGCGGACTCGACGCGGGCGCCGACGACTATCTCACCAAGCCCTTCAGCTTCAACGAACTGCTCGCACGTTTGCGAGCGGTGCAGCGACGCGCCACTTCCCGTCCGCAGAACCGTCTGCAAGTGTCCGATCTCATTCTCGATCCCGAATCACGGGAAGTCTCACGTGCCGGCGTTCCGATCACCCTCACGCGTACCGAATACAGCCTGCTGGAACGCCTGATGTATCGCGCCGGCAAAGTAGTGCCACGCCACACGCTGATTGAATCCGTTTGGGGCTTTGATCGCGAGATCGAAGAGAACACGCTCGACGCCTTCGTTCGGCTGTTGCGCCAGAAAGTCGATCGGGAGGGCGTGCCCAAACTTATTATCACCGTACGCGGCGTGGGTTACATGATCCGCGAGGATACGGCCGCATGAGACGTCTTTCCATCGGCGTGCGCCTGACGCTGTGGTATCTGGCAGTTTTCCTCCTTGCCCAGTTCGTCTTTGGGGCGGGCATGTGGTTCATTCTGCGCAAGAATCTGAATGACATTGCGGACGCCACTCTGGAAGGGCAAGCGGCGGATCTTCAACGATTCCTGGAAGCGCGAAAAGATTTATCGGCGGCGCAACTGCACGAAGAGATCACTGATGCCTATAAGATCGAACGGTCCGAAGATTACTTGCAGATCAGCGACGCCAGCGGTTCTTCAATGTATCGCTCCAAGTTCCTGGACGAGCATCCGCTTCCTTCCATCTCGCCTGACGAGTTGAGAAAGCCCCGCTACCAGACTCGCCGACTTGGAGACGTTCCCTTTCGCATCTTGAGCGAGAGGATGCAGGTGAATGGCCAGTTCTTCATCGTACGAATCTGCTCCACTCTGGATGAAGAGGTCGAAACCCTGGAGGCCTTTCGCAAATACCTTCTCATGTTCGCGCCTATCCTTTTGATAGCTGCATCGGCCGCCGGTTACTGGATGAGCCGCAAAGCACTTGCTCCGGTCGATGCCCTGACCCGCACGGCCCGCACCATCTCAGGGCACAACCTTAGCAGCCGCCTGGAACAGCTGCAGACCGGCGATGAACTGCAACGACTCTCCGACACATTGAACCAAATGCTATCCCGCATCGAGACCGCATTCCTGCGGATCACCGAATTTACTGCTGACGCCTCCCACGAATTGCGCTCCCCCATCGCGCTTATTCACACGGAGGCGGAACTAGCCCTGCGCCGCTCGCGAAACGAATCCGAGTATCGCGAAGCACTCCGTCACATCCTGTTGGAATCCGATCGCACTACAAAACTAATCGAGGAACTGCTTGCGCTGGCGCGCGCGGACTCCGGAAAGGAAGCGCTCGATATTCATCCCATCGACCTGCTACCTGCGGTCCGTGAGTCCGCTGCTAAGTGGAACCAAGTCGCCTCGCTGCGCGGTCTGCAGTTCGAAGAGCATTCCACGGCGCAGCCGCTTACCGTGATGGGAGATGAAAACGCCCTGCGGCGCGTCATCGATATACTCCTCGACAATGCTTTCAAATACACGCCATCGCCCGGTAAGGTGACGCTCTCCGTAGGAGAAAACAACGGCCATGCCGTAGTGAGCGTCGCGGACACTGGAATTGGGATTGCTCCGGAAGATCAAACCAGGATTTTCGAACGCTTCTACCGCGTCGACAAAGCTCGCAGCCGCGCCTTCGGCGGCGCGGGGTTAGGATTGGCCATTGCACAGTGGATCGTACAGTTGCACAAGGGAACTATTCATGTGCAAAGCAAGCCCGGAAACGGAACCGTATTCGAGGTTGAAATTCCGACCTGCACCTCCGCGGTTGTGCAGTCTGCAGAACGATAGAGATCCGAGCTTACGAGAGCATCGAATCACTTCTGATTCTTCAATTCTGTAAGCGCCGTTAGAACTTCCTCACTGTGCCGAACGGGGTTCACACTCTTATAAACACGCGCCACGTTGCCCGAAGGATCGATCAGAAAAGTGTGGCGGGCAGAAAATTTCGTTACTCCCAGATTCGTCAGCGAACCGTAAGCTCGGCTCACGGCGCCATCACTGTCGGCCAATAACTTGAAGTTCAATCCTTCTTTGGCGCAGAACTTCCTGTGCGAGTCCACACTATCCACGCTCACGCCAAGAACAAAAGCTCGTAGGTTTTCGTACTTTGACTGATCCAGTTGGAAGTTGTGCGCTTCCTGCGTACAGCCGGGAGTCAGATCTTTTGGATAGAAATAGAGAACGACCCAGTTCCCGCGATAATCCTTCAGGCTTACGGAAGAGCCTTCCTGCGATTGCAGAATGAAATCCGGAGCGGCGGTTCCGGGCTCAGGGCCCTTGCCGGATCTCGATAGAAATCTGGGAACAAGGAATATCGCAGCAGCAAGAATCATCAGGAGCAGCACAATTTTCAACACTGGAGCCTCTTTCTGATTCCGAGTCGACAACGTCCAGCGTTCTCGAATCTACCTGTAATCGTCACGTTCGGCATTGTAGTACGGGTGGTTCCCGGATTCGCTCAGCAGGATTTCGCATAATTGAATATCATGAGTAATTCAGCACAATCGGATGGAGAGATCAGACGTGGCTCAGACGGATAATGGCGGTCAAGAGGTATTGGAAACTCGAGAGTGGGTCGATTCCCTCGATTACGTATTATCCACGGGCGGCCCGGTACGGGCTGGGCGACTCATCCAGCAACTGGCGCTGCACGCCCGTCGCGCAGCGGGAGTGAATCTTCCCTTCTCGGCGACTACCCCTTACCAGAATACGATTCCTTCTCCCCAGCAAGCTCCGTTCCCCGGAAGCCAGGAGATGGAACGCCGCATCAAGAGCCTGGTTCGCTGGAACGCGCTGGCCATGGTGGTGCGCGCCAACAAGATTCAGGAAGGGATTGGTGGGCACATATCGACCTTCGCCTCCGCGGCAACTCTGTACGAGGTGGGGTTCAATCATTTCTTTCAGGCGAAAACCGAAAGCGGCGATCGGGACTTCGTTTACTTCCAGGGCCACGCCGCGCCGGGAATTTATTCTCGCGCCTATCTGGAAGGCCGCATTCCGAAGGAAAAATTGGAGAACTTCCGCCGTGAGTTGAAACCCGGCGGAGGATTAAGCTCGTACCCACATCCGTGGCTGATGCCGGATTTCTGGGAATTCCCCACCGTCTCGATGGGACTCGGCCCGATTCAAGCGATTTATCACGCGCGTTTCATCCGCTACCTGGAGAATCGCGGCCTCAAAGAGTCAACTGGCGGAAAAGTTTGGGCCTTTATGGGCGACGGCGAAATGGATGAGCCAGAGGCGCTCGGTTCCATCACGCTGGCTTCGCGTGAAAATCTCGATAATCTGATTTTCGTGGTGAACTGCAACTTGCAGCGGCTAGATGGTCCGGTGCGCGGCAATGGGAAAATCATTCAAGAACTCGAAGCGATTTTCCGGGGCGCAGGTTGGAACGTCATCAAGTGCATCTGGGGATCGGATTGGGACACCCTGATTCGCGCCGACCGAGACGGGATCCTGGTACGTCGTCTGGGAGAAATCAGCGACGGCCAGTATCAGAAATATTTTGTGGAGAGCGGAGCATACTTCCGCCAAAATCTTTTCGGCACCGATCCCCGCTTGCTGAAAATGGTCGAGCATCTTTCCGATGAGCAACTGGCGCGCATGCGGCTTGGCGGACACGATCCCATCAAGGTTCATGCGGCGTACCGCGCCGCGGTCGACCACAAGGGCGCTCCCACGATCATCCTGGCGAAGACGATCAAAGGATATGGCCTGGGCGAAGCCGGCGAAGGCAAAAACATCACCCACCAGCAGAAGAAATTGAATGAAGAAGAGCTGGAGATGTTCCGCTCACGTTTCGGAATCCCCATTCCAGACGACGAATTGGCGCATGCCCCCTTCTACCGTCCTTCCGACGACAGCGCGGAAATCAAATACATGCAGGCGCGGAGAAAGCAACTCGGCGGGTATATGCCGAAGCGGACGGTTCGCTCCACCCCGATCAAGCCAGTACCGGAAGCCTATTTTGAGGAATTCTACAAAGGCACGGATGGACGAGAAGCTTCCACCACGATGGTATTCGTGCGTCTGCTCTCGAAATTGTTGCGCGACCCGGAGTTGGGCAAACTGATCGTTCCCATTATTCCCGACGAAGCTCGCACATTTGGCATGGAGGCCTTGTTCCGGCAGGTTGGCATTTACTCCAGCGTGGGGCAGCTTTACGAACCCGTGGACATGGACACGCTCCTTTATTACAAGGAAGCCAAAAATGGACAGATTCTGGAGGAAGGAATCACGGAGGCCGGGTCGATGTGTTCTTTCATCGCGGCCGGCACCGCCTATGCGAACCACGGCATCAACACAATTCCGTTTTTCATTTATTACTCGATGTTCGGCTTCCAGCGAATCGGCGACTTGATCTGGGCTGCGGCCGACATGCGCTGCCGCGGATTTTTGGTGGGCGGCACTGCGGGACGAACCACCCTGGCCGGCGAAGGATTGCAACATCAGGATGGCCACAGCCACGTCCTCGCTTTGCCCGTGCCCAATTTGCTGGCTTACGATCCGGCATTCGCCTATGAAATTGCCATCATCATCCAGGATGGCATCAAGCGCATGTACGTGGATCAGGAATCCATTTTCTATTACCTCACGGTAACCAACGAACCGCTGCCCATGCCCGAAATGCCGAAGGAAGGCAATGTGCGGGACGGTGTTCTGCGCGGGCTTTACCGCTTTAAGGCCGCGGACGCGCCCGATACCAAGCTGCGCGCACAACTGTTGGGCAGCGGAACCATCATGTACGAAGTATTGAAGGCACAGAACATTCTGAAAGAGAAATATGGAGTGGCGGCAGATGTTTGGAGCGTCACCAGTTATAAAGAACTTTATCGCGACGCCAATGACTGCGAACGCTGGAACATGCTCCATCCAGGGGAAGCGGCCAAGGTTCCCTTTGTAACTCAGACGTTGAAAGATGCACCGGGACCGTTCATCGCCGCATCCGATTACATGAAGGTACTTCCGGAGTCGCTGGCGAAGTGGGTGCCGGGACAACTCGTGTCGCTCGGAACGGATGGGTTTGGTCGCAGCGAAAATCGTGCCGCGCTTCGCGACTTCTTCGAGGTGGATGCGAAGCACGTTGTTCTGGCTACGTTATGTGCGCTGGCGCGAGAGAACAAGATCGGACTGGACGTGGTCAAGAAGGCCGTCCAGGAACTCGGGATCAATCCAGAAAAGCTGAACCCGGCAAGAAGTTAAACGTCGCCAACAGCCCTCGACAATTAAGGAATGGAATCTGTGATCGAATTCAAACTGCCCGCACTTGGTGAAAATATTGAACAGGGCGACCTGGTACGCCTGATGATTGCGCCCGGCGCGGCCGTGAGTGAGGGCCAAGCGGTGATGGAACTGGAAACCGACAAGGCGGTGGTGGAAGTGCCATCGTCGGTGACTGGAACGGTAAGAGAAATTCTGGTGAAGGAAGGCGAGAAGATAAAGGTTGGGCAGACGGTTTTCACAGCTGACAATAATGGGAACTCTGTCTCTATCGCAACCGATGGTCGAGATGCGGCGCCGTCCCAAACCAAAGCCCCGAAGAGCGCGGTCCCGCAGGTGACTGCTCCTGAATCCGCACCACCTGCCCCTTCGCAAACACAGCCTGCATCTGAGGTCGAGCCGCAAGCGAACGGGACCACCGCCTGTCGCGACCGCGAGCGAATTCAGGCTGCAAGAATTGGGCGAGAACATTTCGCAGGGCGATTTGGTCCGGTTAATGATCGCCCCAGGTGCCAAGGTCTCCGAAGGACAACCCGTGATGGAGCTCGAAACTGACAAAGCGGTTGTCGAGGTCCCTTCTACCGTAAGCGGGATTGTGAACGAAGTAAAAGTCAAGGAAGGGGAGAAGATCAAAGTCGGGCAGGTGATCTTCACCCTTCAGGGCGGCACTGCGAAGGTTGAAACGGCGCGTCCGCAGAACCAGCCGGTGGAGCACGTTTCCGGGCAACAAGGTGCGCGTCTGGCATTTCAGGCCGCCATCCGCGCGGAGGGTAAGACGGAAGAACAGGCGCTGCCCCCCGATCAACCGATGGCTCGTCCCGCAGCCTTCTCCATGCCCATGCAGTTGGGCAAGGTTGCAGGAACGGAAAACCGAGCGGCCATCCCTGCGGCTCCGCACACGCGACGGCTCGCACGCGAAATCGGCGTCGACATTTATGAAGTCCAAGGAACTGGACCTGGTGGTCGCATCAGCGAAGCAGATGTGAAGGCCCACGCTAAGGCCGCGCTCGCAGCCATGCCCACTGCTTCCCAGGCTACGGTGCAGGCTGGACATTTCGTTGCCCCCAAGCTTCCCGACTTCGCGAAGTGGGGAAAAATCGAACGCGTTTCCATGCGCGGGGTTCGCCGTAAGACGGCGGAACATCTTGCGGAATCATGGAACATGATTCCGCACGTGACGCAGCATGATCGCGCTGACATCACCGAGCTTGAGCATTTACGTGCGCGTTTTGCCCCCAAGGCAGAACAGGCTGGCGGCAAAATGACCATCACCGCGATTGCGTTGAAAGTCTGCGCGGCCGCGCTAAAAGTTTTCCCCCAGTTCAACGCCACCATTGATATGGAGAAAGAAGAAATCATTTACAAGCAGTACATCCACATCGGCGTGGCGGCGGATACGGATCGCGGGCTCCTGGTCCCCGTGATTCGCGACGTGGACAAGAAAAATATCGTCGAGCTGGCCGTTGAGCTTTCGCAACTCTCCCAAAAGGCTCGAGAGAAGAAGATCACCCTGGCCGATATGGAAGGCGGCACATTCACCATCACGAATCTGGGTGGAATTGGCGGAACGGCTTTTACGCCGATCGTGAATCATCCCGAGGTCGCCATCCTCGGTCTTTCGCGTTCCCGCATGGAGCCGGAGTGGATTGGCGGAAAGTTCGAACCGCGCCTGATCTTGCCGCTTTCACTCTCTTACGATCATCGCCTGATTGACGGTGCAGACGCTGCGCGCTTTCTACGCTGGGTCGCGGAAGCCTTTGAGCAACCGTTCTTGCTTTCCGTCCAGGGATAGCAGCAGCGTGCGCTCCAGAATCCCACTAATCCGAGAGAAACTCACTTCATGAACGAGAGCCCTGACCAATCGCAAACTGGAAATTCCGAACCAAGTCAGCAACTGCACATCGCTGTGATCGGCGCTGGGCCGGGCGGCTACGCTGCCGCATTTCTGGCGGCCGATCTCGGCATGCAGGTCACGCTCATCGATCCGGAGGCGAATCCCGGCGGGGTGTGCCTCTACCGCGGCTGCATCCCTTCCAAGGCATTGCTGCATGTTGCCAAGTTGTTGGAAGAGTCGCAGCAGGCCAGGAACTGGGGAATTGAATTTCCTCCTGCGAAGATTGATCTGCCGCGCCTTCGTACTTGGAAAGAAGGCGTGGTAAAAAAACTTACTGGAGGGCTGGGACAACTTTCAAAGCAGCGCCACGTGCAATACATCCAAGGCCGCGCCGCTTTTGAAAACTCTTCCACATTGCGGATCACGAAAGCAGATTCCAGTGAAGTCTCTCAGAGCTTCGACCGCATCATCATTGCGACTGGATCTCGTCCTGCCATCATTCCTGCTCTTAAGTTGGATTCTCCGCGCATGATGGATTCCACCGGCGCTTTGAACCTGGAGGATATTCCCGGAAGTCTTCTGGTAGTGGGCGGCGGATATATCGGGCTCGAACTCGGTTCGGTTTACGCCGCGCTGGGAACCCGCGTCACCGTCGTGGAAATGCTGCCAGGGCTGCTTCCTGGCGCGGATCGCGATCTGGTTGTTCCGTTGCACAAACGGCTGGAGAAATTGTTCGAATCTATTTTGCTGAACACGACGGTGGCTTCGCTTAAAGAAGAGGGGGCTGGAATTCGTGCAACTTTCGAAGGTGCAACGGTACCCGAAAAAGATCGGACGAAGCTTTTTGACCGCGTTCTGGTATCTGTAGGCCGCAAGCCGAATTCGGAAATTTCAGGTCTTGAGAAAACGCAGATACAGGTCAACCCGCGTGGCTTTATCGAAGTGAATAAGCAGTTGCAAACAGCTGATCCTTCGATTTACGCCATTGGTGACGTGGTTGGCGAGCCCATGTTGGCGCACAAGGCTTCGCATGAAGGGCGCGTTGCCGCCGAAGCCATCGCCGGGCATAAAGCGGCATTCGAACCAAACGCGATTCCCGCAGTCGTCTTCACCGATCCGGAGGTGGCGTGGTGCGGCCTCACCGAAACTCAGGCGGAAAAAGAGAAGCGCGAAATTAGAGTTGCGAAATTCCCCTGGGGTGCTTCGGGGCGCGCCGTCACTTTAGATCGGCCTGACGGTATAACCAAACTGATCGTGGACCCGAATACCGAGCGCGTTCTCGGAGTTGGGATTGTGGGCGCAGGCGCTGGGGAACTGATCGCGGAGGGAGTGCTCGCCGTTGAAATGGCTGCACTGGCAAGTGACATTGCCATGACGATCCATCCACATCCAACTCTCTCGGAAACGATGATGGAGTCGGCGGAAGTATTCTTCGGCACAAGCACACACGTGTATCGTCCGAAACGCGGATAATTTTCAGGGCCGCTTCATCGTCCTCGGCAACCTTGTTCGCTACAATAAACTCTCATCGGCCTGGCGGAAACGTTCGCCTCTCACGGTCGCGAAAGTCTTGCATGTACAAGTTAAGCAAACGACTCGCATTCACTGTTACTTCCGCACTCCTTGTTGCCCTTTTATCCTCTCTGGCGGTTGGACAGTTACCTGTTCCAAAAGCGCCGGCAGCCGCTAATAAAACACAAACCGATCCGCTGAACCGGGATACGCCAAGCGGCACCGTCTTTGGCTTTCTGGAAGCAGCGGCGTCAGGCAACTACGCGATCGCCGCGCAGTATCTGCAACTGAGCTCCGCTCGCCGTCAATCTGACGGCGAAGCTCTGGCCCAGAAGTTAAAAACGGTGATGGACGTCGCATTCGCCGGCAATTTGAAGCCAAGTCGACAGCCTGAAGGTACACCGCAGGAGGGAGTGCTCCCGGACCGGCAGGTGTTAGGAACGATGTCTTTCGGGGACGTGGAGGCCGAACTCGAACTCGTGCGAGTCTCCGATCCAAATTTCGGAAAGATCTGGTTGATTGCATCCGACACATTGACCAAGATCCCCGAACTTTACGATCAGGTCGAAGCACGGCAAGTAGAAACGCGTTTGCCCAAGTGGGTGGTAAAACACCAGTTTGTCGGCATGCCTTTGTGGCAATGGTTCGCATTGCTCCTGTTGATTCCTGTGGCGGCTGCCGCTGCCTGGATACTGTTGGTGGTCCTGCAAGTTCCGATTCGTTGGTGGGCCCATCGGCACGGTCACTCTGAACAGGAATTGAGATCGGTCTCGGGGCCTGCGTGGCTGCTGGTGGGAACGCTTATACACAAAATTCTGGCGGCCTACCTTGGCATGCCTCTGCTACAGAGGCATTACTACTCGCAGGTCACTGCTGTAGCTGTCATTGTGGGTAGTAATTGGATTCTGTGGCGATTGGTTCGCTGGTTCTTGCGGGGGGTCCGTGATCGTGCGCTGGCCCGTGGGCATGGAGGTACAGGATCGCTGATGCTGCTTGGCGAGCGCCTGGTGAAAGCCTTCATCTTCCTGATGGCGGTATTTTTTGTTTTCGGAGTTCTGGGATTCAACCTGAACACTGCATTGGCTGGAGTGGGCATTGGAACACTCGCCATCGGCTTCGGCGCGCAACAGACGATCGCAAATTTGTTTGGCGGCGTTTCGGTCTTGGGTGATGAAGTCATGCGTGTCGGCGACGTGTGCAAGTTTGGCGACCGCACAGGCACCGTAGAGGATATCGGACTCCGTTCTACTCGCGTGCGAACGGAAGAGCGGACGCTGCTTGCAATCCCCAATGGAACGGTGGCCTCGATTAACGTCGAGAATTTCAGCCGGCGGGACAAGATCCTTTTCAAAACCATGCTCGCCCTTCACCTGGAGACGTCGCAGGAGCATCTTCGTCTCGTTCTTTCTGAAATACGCGGGGTCCTAAACAGCAATAAAAAAGTGGAAAACAATACGATGCGTGTGCGGCTCGCCGAATTGACCCCAAGCGCGATTAATGTCGAGATTGTCTGCTACGTCATGACGAGAGACTTTGACGAATTCGCCTCCGTTCGTGAGGATCTTCTCCTGAAGATCATGGGGTTCGTGGAAGATTCGGGAACCACTCTGGCATCGCCATCGCAAACTCTGTATCTAAGTTCCGAACCCGGACCGACAAAGGGGAATAGGGGTGACAATCCGAAGCAGGCGCAGGCGGATCGGACACGTCTGGAATCGGCATTGCGGAATCGAACGCCAGATGATGGCAAGAATACAACGAAGAATGGCTAACTCTTCGCGCGCCAGCGCGCTGACAACCACAATAATAACCGGTGGCTGGGATAGTAGACGATCGCGGGAACGACGATCAAATAGCCTATCAAGTAGAGCACTCCAGGCATTGCGTGTTGCTCCCGAAAGAAAAGTCCACGAGCCCAATTCACATCATGGTCGGGACGCCAGAAATAGTTGATCGGAATCACGATCCATGCTGTGAGCGTCTGAAGCTTCCATCCTCTCGCGTCATAACCTAGTCGCCAGATCCCCCAGAGCAACACCAGTGGCGTGATCACGTGAAACAAACTCATCCCACGAATCGCAAGGGGAATGTGCGGATCGAACATATACTCCGTGCCGCCGATCGGGTGCCGTCCCGTGCCCAGCGCTACCGCAAGATCGATGCAGAAGAGAGTTTGAAACAGCAGCAGCCCCACGGCTTGCGACGAAAATAGCAACGGACTTTCCAGCCACAGAGCGGCTGTAATCAACAAATTCCCCAAGTCGCAGAAGAAGAGAAAATTTTGCGCACCATATTGTCTCCAGTACAACGGAATCCAGACGATGATGCACACCGTCCAGATCACCTTCAACCACAGCGGGATGCGCATGGCCATGTATTGTATGCGGTTGCTTGAGAGCCCCGCAGAACGCGAAAAACACCATCTGACAAGGGCTAAACCGCTCAACAACAATTACCAGCGTAACTTGATGCGGCTTACGGGTGTACCTACGATGGACTTAATATGGGTTACCAAGCACTCCTCTTTTGTCCCGATGAGAAGACGGCTCGGACCGTAACACAGGTCCTTAGCGAGTTGGACTTCGAAGTAGTTTCCTGCACGGAACCGTTTGCCGCGGTGAAGAAGTTGATGGCGGTGCATTTCGATGCAGTTGTCGTGGATTGCGACAACGAACAGAATGCCACGCTGCTCTTCAAGAGCGCGCGTAACGCTCCGAATAACCAATCGGCACTGGCAGTGGCCGTGGTTGAAGGGCAGGCGGGAGTGGCCAAAGCTTTTCGGATCGGCGCGAACCTTGTTCTGACAAAACCCATCAACGTGGAGCAGGCGAAAGGAACCCTGCGCGTCGCGCGCGGCCTGTTGCGAAAGAATGATGCTGCCAAACCTGCCGCGGCACCTACGACTGCAACGGCAAAGGGCGTGGGGCAAGCGCCCGCACCGGCAAAACCTGTGTCGGCAGTGCCGAGTACAAGCGCGCCGAGTACAAGTGCTTCGCGTCCAGTCGCGGCAGTTATTCCACCCAGCCCGCAGGCGCCGAAAGCAGCGCCACAAACTAGTTTCGCCGCCACGGCTTCCAGCGCGACTCCTGAATCCGCAGAGTTAGGCGTATCAATTTCATCTTCAGTATCAGCCTCGCAAACGATCGAACAGTCGAAGGCTCTCGAACCAAAGCCAGAGATCGCACCGAGCAAGCCAGCAATGACTGCGCCAGCGATTGCAGGGTTCGCGGCAACAACCTCGGCTGGCTCTGCGAGCGCGGCCGCTCCGGCGAGAGAAACAAAATCTAGCGTCCTTCCTTCCAGCACATCTGCGCCGGAAGTGACGGCGCCCGAAAATCTGACGGAGAAAGTTACTGCTCCGCCAACCCTCGAGGAAACCGCTTCACCTGCGCCTTCACTGAGCTTCGGCGGTACGGTTGAGAGTGCTACGAGATCTCCGAAAAGTGGAAGCAAGACAGCTTTGATTGCTGTGGCAGCGATCGTGTTAATCGCAGCCGGAGGCTACGCTGCATGGACGAAATATGGTCCGTCGAATGGCACCAATGCTCCGGCCAACGCATCCATAAGACCGACACCCTCCGTCGTCGCTCCGACGGCTCCGGCGACGGGTGCCGTTGCACCGCAAACAGCGACGCCAGTTCCAACTCCAACTTCCACGCCGATATCCCAGCCTAGCGCAACCAAGGCTGGGGCCGCGCCGCAGGCTACTCCGAGCAATGAAGATGTGCAAGTGTCTCCAAGTCGCGCGCATTCGGCGGATGTATCGAAACCAGCACCATCGGTCGTAGCAACGAACAAAGTTCCCACAACTCCGGCTGAGCCGATCACCGTGAAGAAAGTTATGAGCTCAGGTTCCGCGAGTACCCCGGCGGATGCGCCGATGCCGAGTATCACTGGAATTGCTGCGGCGGGAGGCGATGGGGCTCTCCCCAACTTGATGGGCGGCTCGAGCACTGGTCCAGCTCCGGTTCTTCAGACTCTGAGTGTTTCGCAGGGAATCTCGCAAGGGCTTTTGATCAAGAAGGTCGCACCTTCCTATCCGTCGAGCGCCTTGCGGTTGCGCATCGAAGGATCGGTACAGTTGCTGGCAACGATCTCGAAGAAGGGCGATATTTCAGCAGTGAAGATTCTCAGCGGAGATCAAACTCTGGCCCACGCGGCTGCTGACGCGGTGAAGCAGTGGAAATACAAGCCCTATTTGCTAAACGGCTCGCCTGTGGAAATACAGACGCAAGTCACCGTGAACTTTAAGTTGCCGCGTTAGAGTCTGTTGAACTCACTCACGGCGTTCCTCAGAAGTTGAACTTCAGAGTGAATTCAATCACTCGCGGAGAACCCAGGGCGAAGACGCCGGAGCCAAGGCCAAGCCGATTGCTGCTGGGCTGCTGGCCAGACGTGCCATTGAGGGATCCAGACGCGCCGCTCAGAACGCCGCTTAACGGATTAGCCGGCCCGTCAAAGTTCGCAAAATTCGTAACATTGAAAAACGAGACTCCCGGTTGCACTTCAAGGTGTTCCTTGAACTTGTAGACCCAGTTCAGGCTGACGTCCACCGCCCGCATCCATCCCATACCAGCTTCATCCACCGGTGCAGAAGGAATGACCTGCTGTACTGCTCCGATCGAAGTCAATTGCCCCAAAGTAAACAATCCACTATTCAGCAATACCTGGCCCGAGGGAGTGGGCTGGCCCGCGAAAACGTGGTTGTAATTGTTAATAAAAGTGTTGATGTTGTTGCGATCGACGCCGTGCCCGAATGATCCGACATTCGTTCCAGGCAAGACATCGCCCGAGGATCCGTTGGAAGCGAAGCTGCCATCTCCCGTGCCATCGCCGGTGACGTCGGTCTGGAAAATGCCGCCGGCCGATCCGGTCGGATTGAGCGTCAGAGTCACTGGCAGCGGGCTGTAGAAGTGGCCAATCATCCCCAGGCGGAAATGGAAGGGAAGGTCCATGGTGCCGCCAAAGGAGATCTGGTGTTTCCGATCCAGACCATTCGGTCCGAGATAATGCTGCGGATTGTTAAAGTCCGTGGCAATCGTGACGAAGTCATTGTCGGTTGCAGAGGCGATGTAGCGCTCCAACTGATAGGAGACCTGCAGGTCAAAATTTCTGATCTCCCGGAATGGATGCTCCAGGTGTTGCTTGAGCGACGCCTGCAGCGCGGTATTTCTCGCGTAGCCGATGGGAAACAACATTTGGTTAGCGCCGAGGTTCTGGTTGATGCCGGGAAAAGCGGCACTTGGACAGGGCCCTCCACTGCACAGGGAGTAGCCGGAATCGAGACCGTTTAAGGCATAGTCATTTATGGTCGCGCCGACTCCCGCATTGTTTTGTCCGCTGATGGCGCAATTGATGGAGCCTTGATCAAATCCAGATCCACAATTGAATGCTTGATTCGTTGCCGAAATGGCAGCACGTGCATTGGTCAGATTGAAGAAGCGCGCGTCGCCTACGTGGTTGGTATCGATGGCGAGTAGCGTATGCGTTTCGATGTTGCGAAGATAGTCGATCGTAAGAACCGTTCCCGGCCGTATTTCATGCTGCATGCCAGCATTCATCTGTACCGACCGCGGGCTCACATAATTCGGTGCCAACAAGGACGTGCCTGTAGCATCCAAACCGTCTGATAGCGCATTTCCGATGAAAGAGGGATTTTGGGCGTTCGTTCCCACCGAGGCCGTAGCGGCTTGATATTGCGCCTGGAATGCTGCAATCGCCGGGGCGGCTTGTCCGATCGGCTCGCCGCAGAAGGATGGTGGGTCAGGTACCGTGCTATTGGGCATCATAAAGGTGGGATTTGGCCCGCCGTTGCTGCACACCGTGGGATTGGCCAAAAACAAGCCAGTTTGCAGCCGCGCTGGACGGTCGAACTCGATGTTGTTCCAGATGGAGTTCTCGTAGAAAAGTCCAGCACCTGCACGGAATACCGTTTTCCCTTTCCCCGATGGGTCCCAGGCCAGGCCGACTTGAGGCGCGAAGTTTCGGTTCGGCTGGCGAACCCGGTCGCCCAGTCCGGAATAATATTGGTTGTCGAACTGACTTAACGCCGGAATGGGCCCAAGATCGCTGTCGCTCCGCCCACTATCGCGCACATAACGTAAGCCGTAGGTGAGAGTTAGATTCGGGCGTATTTTCCACGCGTCTCCCACGTAAAAGGAAATTCGATTGTCAGGTCCGCTGCCACCGGCGGGAAATCCGAACGCCGGTATCTCAGAGTCATAACCCTGCCCGTTGCCCAAAGCGACCGTGTTTGCTGGATAGTTCAATGGGTTGGATGCTCCGCCAGGAGCAGTCAGGCAAGTGCCGGTGCAATCCCCGATGCCTGCGCCCACCGCCGGCGCAAGTTTCAGAAAACTGGCGAAGCCGCCGCCAAAAATGTGATTAAATCCAGCGCCATAGCGGAGAATGTGTGCGCCGAGCGCACGGCTGCCGTCATATTTAATTTGATGGTCGGATTGGTAAGTTTGCTGCGGCGCGAGAAAGCTAGGACCAGAACAGAAAAAATCAGCGCCGGATGTCAGGCAGTCCGGATCGCTGCCAATCGCCAACTCGATTCCGGGAAGCGGATCAAAGATGTTGCTTCCCGCCGTCGCGTCAACAATTCCATTACGAAATTTCGTATAGCCAAAGCGGATGCTGTGTGTGTAAGGACCGGTGTTGAAGTCCAGGCCCAGGGCGTGTACCGGCGTGTGATTGACGTTGGCAAAGGGTTGGAAGCTATTGGGGATGATGGCCAACACACTGCGATTTTGGTCATAGGAGAAGCGATAGAAAAACTTGTATCGATTATTGATTTGCCAGTCGAGGCGTCCCAGGCCTTCGACCTCGCGAAAGGGTGAATCATAACTGCCTACTTGTGCGGCAAACGGGCCGCTCGGCAAGACGGGATTGAGCAAATCCTGCTTCGTCCGCTCAGCATCGAGAAAGAAGAACAACTTATCTTTGATAATCGCACCGCCGAAGTTGCCGCCAAACTGATTCCGTTGAAAAGGATTGTCGGTGGCACCTGGAAGGTTGGCATCCAGAATTTGATCGCGGAAGGCGTAATAGCCCGCACCATGGTATTTGTTGGTTCCGGATTTCGTGGTTACGTTCACAGAACCGGACGATGTTAGTTCCGTGGAAAGGTCGAGCGAGGACTGTTGAATTTGGAATTCCTGGATCCCGCTGGCGGGGACGTTCTGCGTAGTCGTCCCAACCGTCTCGTCGCTGATATCGAGGCCATCGACTTCAATACGGGCGGTACGTCCTTCGCGGCCTCCGAATGAAATAGAGGAGAATCCATTCTTTGTGGGATCGAAATTCCCGCCATCCTGAATTTGCACTCCTGGTTCAAGTTGCGCAAGGTCGAGGAAATTGCGCCCGTTGATAGGAAGATTTTCGATCTGCTGGGTGGTGAGCACTCCCTGCACGGTGGCCTGCAACGTGTTCACGGCAACTTGCTCGCCCTGCACTTCCACAACCTGGGTCGCCTGTCCGACCTGGAGTTTGACGTTGCCCGGCGACGTTACACCTACCTGCACCGTGACGCCCAATTCTGAGGTCTTGAAGCCGCTGGCTTCCACCCGCAAAGTGTAATCGCCAGGGGTAAGAGCACCGGATGTATACGCTCCGGCAGAGGTTGACTTCGTGGTGATGACTCGCCCGGTCGCTTTATTGCTGATGGAGATCTTCGCGTCGCTCACGACAGCGCCTGTAGGATCCGTGACCGAACCCTGAATGCTGCCGGTCGAGATCGTCGTTTGCGCGAATAATGCCAGAGAGCACAGTCCGATACAGAAGAGGGAAAGAGTCGCAGCGAAAATTCGCGGCATGCGGCAAAGCAACGATCTGACCGGCAAAGTTCTTACCAACACCATGGGCACCGTCCCTCTGAATTGATTCTGCTTCGTATGGCTGCACGCTGCGGCTCGCCAAACTTGCTTTTTGGGCTTGAAAGATAAGAGCCAATTGTAAACCGATTTACGCCCACCTGAGGGCATCGAGGACAGTTCCGTATGATGCGGAGTAGCTCCAGCTGGGTTAGCCGGACCAACGATGAGGTGAGTTAATCCTGAACGTGCGTTAATGCGCGAGAACTTTTGGCCCGCGGCGGGACGTGACTGCACGTTCTGTGAAAGCGGATTGCGCTAAACGTTACTCGTGGTGCAGGACCTCGTCGATCACCACTTTGCCGCCTTTGTCCACGGTAACGACCTTATGAACTGAGGCATACCCCGTCATGGTGATATCGACCACGTAGTTGCCCGGATCCAGCGTGAAATCGACCGGCGAGCCCTTGTCGAGCATGTGCTGGTTTACGGCTATCTGAGCCCCCTTGGGCTGCGTTTTTACGCTGATGGTAGCCATCCCCTGGGATGACTTTCCGCCAAACAATTTGCTGACCTTATTTACGGTCTTGATGTCATCGACATTGCCCAGAGCGCGGAGTGTGGGCGAGTAAGTGACGGTTTGAGCGAGCACGAACTGCGCGCTGGTGGTCTCGTCAATGTAGCCCTGCTTGCGAACCAGGAGTACGTGCTGGCCTTTATCCACGGAAATCTGTGCAGGAGTGAGCTTGCCCGTGTCTTTGCCATCGACATAGACATTGGCGCCCGCGGGCGAGCTGGTAACCGCAAGCGTGGCGACCAGCTGAGTAAGGTGCGACACGACGAAGGCTTTGCTGCCGGAAGCGACGTCTACCGTGCGCGAGTCGTTCGAATAACCGGCCTTGCTCACGGAAATGCTGTGCTGGCCGGGCTCGATTCCTGAGACGGTGAACGGCGTAACCCACGAAGGATCGGATTTTCCGTCGACCTGAACTTGTGCGCCTTGCGGCGTCGAGTCAATGGACATCTGCCCCGGTACCACCACGGCGACAACGGGAGTGGGCGTTTTCTTCCTGGAGCCCTTCGCTCCTCTTGTGGTCGCGACGGTTGCAGTGGCTCCGCGGGAAGGAGCGGGTTCAGGCTCGGCGACAGGTGCGGGAGTAGCGGCCGGCGCTGGCACAGCGACTTGGGCCGGCTGGGCTGGCTGAGATGGAACCGGGGCAGCTGTATATGGGCTGGCCAATTCCGCGGCCGGACGACCGGCATCATCGTCACTGTTCAGATGATTGATGTGCAAAACCAAAAAGATTGCAATGATAAGGATCACTACAGCAGCGGCGGCGATGGAATAGACCATCAAGTTCGGAGGAACGTTCTTGATCTCCTTGAGCGCTTTTTCGGCGACTTCACGCGGCTGAATTTTCTGCTTCTCCGGTTCGGAGCCGGCGTGAAAATTGGGTAGAGATTCCGGTTCCGGCTGCGATACCGGCGTTGGAGACGGCTGCGGAATATAGATTTCCTTAAGAGGAGGCAGTTCGGTCATTTCAGAAAAGCTGACGCTGCCGCCACGCGCTCCGCTATCCTCTGCCATCATGGGATCGACCGTAATGCGCGGCTGCTCACTACGCGGAGCCTCAACTGCGGGAGGCTCGACAACCGCAGATGAAGTCGGAGCCGAAAATGTCTGAAGCTCAGGGAGTGAAGACGCGGCCTGGCCCGCCGCAGCTGCCACCGCTCTGGGAGCGACCGGCTTGGCAACTACCGGGGCGCGTTCTGGTAATACCACAGACGCCATCGCCGGCTTCACAGGTGCAGGCGTCGGTGGCGCAGAGGCGAACTTCGGTTGGATTGCTTTTACTGGAGCTGCAACCGCCGAAGCTGTGGCTGAGGCTGCGGCAGCCTTCGCTGCCTGCGGCTTCGATTCCTTGCATTTTTCCAGATCGTCGAGCAGATCCCTGCCGCTCTGATAGCGCTCCGCCGGATCTTTGGCGAGAGCTTTCATGATGAGGTCGCTGAGAATGGGGTGGAGCTTTGGGTTCACGTGCATGGGAGGCACGGGCATACTTTCGAGAATGCTTTGGCGAAGAGATTCGGCGTCTTCTCGATCGAAAGCCTTGCGGTCCGTCACCATCTCGTAAAACAAAGCGCCCAGACTGAAGAAGTTCGAACGTGCATCAATGGCTTCTCCCCGAACCTGCTCGGGAGACATGTAGTGCAGAATCGATGGAACATCGGGCATGTGCGCGGTGAATTTCCCCACGCTGGAGACGCCGAAACCGAGAACGCGCACCGTGCCATCCCAGCCGCACATGATTTTCGCGGGCTCGAGGCTATAGTGGAACACGTTGTGCGAGTGCGCATGATCAAGGCCGCTGCATACCTGGCGGCCGATATCCAGCAAGTCCCAGATCGAGAAGCCTTCTTTGCGCGCCAGCATGGTAGCCACACTGTTGCCCTGGATGTATTCCATGGCAGCGCAGAACTGGCCTTCGATTTCGCCCGCACCATACACCGGCGTGAGGTTGGGATTGCTGAGAACCTTCGTGGCTTCTGCCTCTTGCAGCAGGCACTTCTCCAGATCGCCGGCGCCGTCACCGAAGGCCGACAACTGGATCGCCTTAAGCGCGACGGTTTGGCTGGTTTGAGGATCGTTGGCCTTATAGACCGCGCCAGTGGCAGACTTTGAGAGTTCGCTCAGGATTTCGAAGTGGCCGATTTTCGACATTTTGTTCCGTGCCTCGTCACAAGAAAACAGCCGCGCAGTTCCCCGTTGGAATTCTGCGAGGACCTGAATCAAGGTCAGGCACGGTTAGGATAGCTCTCAAGGGTTGCAGCTTCGAGTTACCGAAGTACTTAGAGATTCGTCTGCGAGAAACGCCGGGTATGGTCGGTTAGGCACTCATTCCACCGTTGCGTCTAAAACTCCCGTAACCTTTTGGATCCTTGAACGTTTAACCTCTGAGGGATTGCCGGATGACATTTGTCATGACAGCCGGATGACGATCTCCACTGGCGCCAGGAATTGACCTGATCAAGAATCAGATTGTCATGAAGCACACTGAATGATTCGATCTGGAGGGGCGGTTGTGGAGACGGATATCGTTCGTTTATCCTTAGGCGCAATGTGGACTAAGTAATTCTGCGTCCCATTACGTCAAGCCCTCCTCAGGAATCTGAACCATGACGCTTAGCCGATTTATCACCAAGAACGCCTTCCGTAATAAGCGCCGTAGCATACTTACGGTGCTGAGCATCGCTTTTTCTTTGCTTTTGCTGACTCTGATGATGACGATCTGGCGGGCTTTTTATCTCGACGAGGGCAGCGCCGAATCCGCGGAGCGGCTGGTGACTCGCCATCGCGTCTCTTTGACTTTCAGTTTGCCTGGGTTCTACCGGGAGAAAATTCGGGCGATCCCGGGAGTGGTGGCAGTGGTGCCGGTCTCATGGTTTGGCGGAATCTATAAAGATCAGAAGCCGGAGAACTTTTTTGCGCAGTTTGGCACCGATCCCGAGGAGTTTTTCAAGGTCTTCCGGGACATACAAATGCCCGACGACCAACGGACCGCATGGCTGCGTGATCGCCAAGGCGTAATCGTGGATGACAGCTTGGCCAAAAAGTACGGCTGGAAGCTCGGTGACCGGATCGTTCTGCAAGGCACAATTTATCCCGTCAATCTGGAATTGTACGTTCGGGGAATTTTTAGCTCTGTCCCGGACAACAAGTCGGTGTATTTCAATACGAAGTATGTGGAAGAAGCAGTGTCATGGTTCAAAGGGCAGGCAGGAACTTTCAGTATTCTTGCGGCTTCTCCCGGGGATGTGAGCCGCATTGCCAGCACCGTAGATGATATGTTTCGCAACTCACCCCAACCTACGAAATCGGAGAGTGAAAAGGCTTTCGGGCTTGAGTTTGTTGCCATGATGGGCAATGTAAAGGCTTTCATCCTGATGATTTGTTCGGCGGTGGTGTTCGCCACTCTGCTGGTTTCCGCGAACACCATGGCCATGTCAATCCGCGAGCGAACGCGCGAAGTTGCAGTACTTAAAACTCTAGGATTTACCCGGCGGAGTGTCTTGGGTTTGTTCGTGAGCGAAGCAGTGGCGCTCGCGGTGGCGGGAGGAATCATTGGAGTTGGCTTGGCCTATGGGCTGATCTACATGGTGACGCACTCACCGCAGTTCTTTAGTTTTTTCAATATGCGAGTCACGCCGGGCATGTGGGTAATCTCTCTATTCGTCTCCGCACTCGTCGGTCTCGTAAGTTCGCTGATTCCGTCGTACCACGCTTCTCAGGTGAATATTGTGGATGGGTTGCGGCACATTGGTTGAAATCCCGTTGATCGTATGACCTTCACTGGCTTCATAGTCCGCAATGCATTTCGTAACAAGCGGCGCAGCTTGCTGACCATGCTGAGCATCAGCTTTTCGCTGCTGTTGCTCACCATGATGATGTCTATCTGGCGCACGTTTTACATCGACAAAGGACCGCCGAACGCGGTGAAGACCATCATCACCCGGGACCGGGTTTCATTGGCATTTTTTCTGCCTGCATACTATCGCGACAAAATCCGCAGCATACCCGGGGTCGTAGCGGTTGCGCCGATGACGTACTTCGGAAACGTTTATAAGGATGACCGGGCGACCAACTCCTTTGCCCAAGTGGTCACCGATCCGGACGAATATTTGAAAGTAGCGCCAGACAAAATCGTCCCTCCTGATCAGCTGCTCGCTTGGCAACGAGACCGCACGGGCGCCATGGTCGATATCGAGTTAGTCAAGAAATTCGGATGGAAAATTGGCGACAAGCTCACTCTGCAGAGCCCATACTTTCCAGTTCATCCGGAGGTCACGATCCGCGCGATCTACACCGTCGATCCGCCGGTTCGGGCTTTGTATTTCAATACCAAGTATCTGGAAGAATCCGTGAGCTGGTTTAAAGGGCAGGCCGGCTGGTATGTCACCCAGGTTGCATCGGATGGCGACGTGGCGCCTGTCTCCCAGGCGATCGACCAAATGTTTCGCAATTCGCCGCAGCGGACCAAGACGGAGAGCCAGCAAGCCTTTCGACTCTCTTTCGTCTCGTCCCTGGGCAATGTGAAGGCGTTTATTCTCGGTATTTGCGGCGCGGTAGTTTTTGCGATTCTGCTGGTTTCTGCAAACACGATGGCGATGTCGATCCGCGCGCGAACCCGAGAAGTCGCCGTACTTAAGACGCTGGGATTCACACGCGAAGGCGTCCTGTCCATGTTCGTCAGCGAAGCCGTCGCCTTGTCCCTTGCGGGAGGAATGCTGGGAGTTGTGGCCGCCACTTTACTGATACGTTGGCTGACTCATTCTCCGGTTGCAATCGGGATCCCTGCAGGCATGAAGGTGACCATCCCAACCATGCTGGCGTCCCTGTCTGTTGCGGCGACGGTAGGGTTTCTTAGCGGCTGTCTTCCCGCGTTTAGTGCGTCGCGCACAAACATTGTGGAGGGCCTGCGTCACATCGGTTGAACAGTCGAGGCTTAGCAGTCTGGCTGAGTGGAGAGCGAGCTTATGGCAATACCGATCAGTTATAACGTCCGCAATTTAAAGCTTCGCAAGGGGCTGACCATCATGACGGCCCTGGGTATTGCGCTTACGGTGACCACGGCCATTTTCTTGATGGCTCTGCTGTCGGGATTGCAGAAAGCATTCGTCTCCAGCGGCAACCCCCAGAATGTTCTGGTGCTGCGCAAGGGATCGGAGGCTGAACTGTCAGGTGGCTTTGACGCGGCGTTGTTTCCAACTCTGAAGGTTCTGCCTGGGATCGCGAAAGACAGTCATGGCGAGCCCATGGTTTCCGGCGAATGGGTGGTGGTGATTGTGCTTCCCCGCAAAGACGGAACAGGAGAGGTCAACGTAACGGTGCGGGGCATGATGCCGGATGGGCTTGAGTTGCGGCCCAGCGCGAAGTTGGTGGAAGGCCGGTGGTTTCAGACTGGACAGCGCGAGGTGGTGGTGAGCAAATCGATCCGCTCTCGGTTTTCCCACGCCAACATTGGCGACACCATGGAGTTCGGTAAAGGATCATGGAAAGTGGTGGGAGTTTTTGACGCGGGCGGTTCAGCGTATGAATCGGAGATTTGGTCTGACGTGAATCAGATGGCGTCGGACTTTGACAGGCAAGGCGGATTTTCCTCGGCATATTTGCGCGCTACCGATCCCATTGCCGCCGACGCGTTGAAGAACCGCGTGAGTGACGATCAGCGGCTGAAATTGGAAGGAGTTCTCGAAACCGATTATTACGCGAAGCAAACCAGTTCTGGAGCTCCGATCAAATTTATCGGCATCGTGGTAGCGATCATCATGGCCATTGGTTCAAGCTTTGCGGCCATGAATACCATGTACGCGGCCGTGGCATATCGCGGACGCGAAATTGCAACTTTGCGCGTGCTGGGATTCTCACGACCTTCGATCCTTACTTCATTCGTCCTGGAATCCCTACTACTGGCCATGTTGGGCGCGATCGTCGGAATTCTGCTGATGCTGCCTTTTAACGGGATGCAGACAGGAACATCGAACGCGGTGACATTCAGCGAGGTGGTATTCAGTCTGCAGATTACGCCGCGGGTCGCTGGATTCGCACTTTTATTTGCGCTGGCGATGGGATTTTTTGGCGGGTTATTTCCCGCGTGGCATGCGGCGCGGCAGAATATCTTGACCGCTTTGCGCGGTTGATTTTTCGGAAACCGAATCAGTATTAATTTCGTATTCACACTTATCACTTATGCCGATCGACGCAAAACACGAAGACCTGCAGAGCTTGCGAATCGACCGCACCGACCGTGGAACGGCTAGTGGAGAACCGCCCACGTGGGCGCGGCGATACATTGTGATTGGCATCGTGATCGTAGTCATATTAGGTCTCTGCGCTTTGTCGTATCGCATGCTGGCTCGTGACGTGCCCGAGGTCGAAGTCACGCGTGCCGCGGCCGAAAGCAGTGATGTAGGAGGTACCGTTCTTTCAGCCACGGGTTACATCGTCGCGCATCACACCATCAATGTGAACTCGAAGGTTACGGGGCGGCTGGCCTGGATTGGCGTAGAAAAAGGCGACAAGGTGAAAGAAGGACAAGTGCTGGTTCGTTTGGAGGACGAAGAATTTCGCGCCTCCTACGAACAGGCCAAGGGTGCGCTGGATAATGCTCGCGCTTACCTCGACGAACTGGAGCACGGTTCGCGTCCGGAAGAAATTCAACAAGCACAACACAACCTCGACGAAGCCAAGGCCACGCTAGTGAATGACAAGCTCGTGCTGGACCGTACGAAAGAGCTTTCTGCCGGAGGAGTTGTTTCGCGCCAAGCGATGGACGATGCCACAGCCAAGTTCGAGTCGGACCAGCAGCGCGTGAATTCGCTCGAAAAAGCTTTCCAGCTGATGAAGATTGGACCACGCGCGGAGGAAATCGCCAGAGCTCGCGGATCGTTGGCCCAGGCACAGGGACTTGCCGACTATGCGAAGTCGCAACTCGATGCAACCGTCATACGCGCGCCCGTTACCGGTACGATTCTGGATCGGACCGCTGAAAAAGGAGAGTTGATCACCGCACAGTTCGCCAGCGCTGCCGCCGGCGGACCTCAGGGATCGGTAGTATCGCTCGCGGACCTGAACGATCTTCAGGTGGAACTCGATATCGCGCAGGCGGACTTCGCCCGGCTCGGCCCTAAGCAAAAGGGCATCGTCACAACGGATACCTATCCCGATAAGACTTACGATGGCGAGATTGCGCAAATTTCTCCCGAGGCCAACCGGCAAAAAGCCACGGTGCAGGTGAAAGTACAGGTATTGAATCCGGGAAAATATCCAGACGTTTTCCTGCGCCCGGAAATGAACGCCACGGTCAAGTTCCTGGCCGATGCGCCCAAAGCAGCCAGCACGCAACCCGCGGGGGCGTTCGTGCCGGCCTCGGCACTGCGAGATCACGATGGTAAGAAAGTATTGTTTCTCGCCTTTGATGGCAAGGCTCGCATGCGCGAAGTGCATGTATTGAGCCAGCGCACCGACGGATTTCTCGTCGATGGATTGGTGGGTGGAGAAAGCGTGATTACGAAAGCGCCGCAAGATTTGAAAGACGGGGACACAATTAAGGTGAAGGGGTAACTTATGAGCACTGTTGCCGAAGCTAATGTCGCTACCGGAACGAAAGTGGTTCAGGCCCGCAATGTGAGCAAGGTTTTCAAGCGCGAGGCGTTTGAAGTGAAGGCTCTCGACGATGTGTCGATCGACATCGCCGCTGGAGAATTTCTGGCGCTGATGGGTCCCTCGGGCTCGGGCAAGACGACGCTGCTGAATATGATCGCGGCGATTGACCGCCCCACCGGCGGCGAACTGCTCGTCCAGAACCAGAATATTTTCCGCTTCAACGATTCGCAGGCGGCGCACTGGCGAAATGAGCACATCGGATATGTGTTCCAGACTTTTAATCTGATCCCGGTGCTGACCGCGTTTGAAAATGTGGAACTGCCGCTGCTGTTAACCAAGCTAAATCCTAAGCAAAGGCGCGAACATGTAATGACGGCCCTCAAGTTGGTGGGATTAGAGGAGCGCGTCAATCACCTGCCCAAGCAACTCTCCGGCGGACAGGAACAGCGTGTCGCGATTGCACGAGCGATTGTGAGCGATCCCACGCTTTTGCTGGCGGACGAACCTACGGGAGATTTGGACAGTCACTCGGCCACGGAAATTCTGGAGATCCTGAAGCGGCTGAACGAAGATTTTCACAAGACCATCGTGATGGTCACCCACGATCCTCACGCGGCTTCCTATGCGCACGTCACCCGGCATTTGGAAAAGGGGATGCTGCTGCCGCCGGGATAGCTTTGCCCGTGCTCTCACGTCGAGGCAGCGCGATCTCGGCTAAATCGTCAGGCAAGTCCGCAGCCCATTTCCAGGCCCGCCGGCCATTTTCGAGAGCTACCGCCTGGGCTTCTCCATAAGCCACCAGGCGATTGAGCACAGTGGTAACCGAAGCCATGGGATCTTTGTGCCGCTGCATGATCTGCGGCTCCCTTTGCTGAATGCGTTCACACACCTCCCGCGCGCTCAAGGGATGTTTCGCATTCATCAGAATTCCGCGGCAAGCCTTGGTGAATCCGGGCTGGCGGTTGCTCTTGCGGTCGATCAACTCCAGCAGTTCGTCGTCTAAGATTCCATCTCCGAAAAGGTTGGCGAGCCCTGCGAGCGTTTGCTTGATCGTACCGATGCGGCGTATCACTTCGGCCCGTTCGTGCAAGAGCTGGCGTAACTCATCGTGTGCCTGACGCACCACTTCCTGGACATGCGCATTCCCAGGGTTGGCAAAAATTTCGATCGGGTTGGGCTGGCTCTCCATAAAAACCTCGTGTACTTCCTTTGACGGAAGATACGCGCGAAAGAGAGCAGGAGTTCCCCCAAATAGAGGACGGTCGCTTTTAAACAGAATTGGCGGATTTCGCGGTTCCAGTCATGCGATCTTGGCTTGGCGGCCAAGAACCATGTTTCCCAGGTTCATCGCGTTTACGGCAGCGTAGCCGTACTGATCGTTATCGAAATAGAGATAAATCGCTTTGAGCTCCCGCGCCCACCCTTGGATTCGCTCGGCCCACGCGCGCAATTTTTCGTCTTCATAGCTGCCCTGGTACTTGCCTGGATCGGGACCATGCAGTCGTACGTAAGCGTAATCAGCTGTGATGCGCAATGGAGAATGGTATCCAGCCAGCTCGTAGATGCAAAAGGCTGCGTTAAATTTCTTCAGGATGGTGTCGATTTCAGGGGTGAGCCACGATAGCTCGCGAAATTCGAAAGCATAACGAAGATCACGAGGCAGGATCTCGAGAAGAGCAAGAAGCCGATCCGGGTTTACGCGCCAGTGAGGGGGCAGTTGAAAAAGGATCGGTCCAAGCTTAGGTCCGAGGTGCGCCGTGCGCGGCAGAAGATTATTCAAAGCGTTCTCCGGATCTTTTAACTTCTTGTTGTGGGTGATGAAACGGCTGGCCTTCACGGCGAAGATGAAGTTTTCCGGAGTGGCATTGCGCCAACAATCGAACGCCTCCGCTGTGGGTAAACGGTAGAAACTGTTATTCAGCTCAACAGTATCGAAGTGCTCTACATAAAATTCCAGCATCTTCGAATCGGGCAGTTTGGCGGGATAGAACGGCCCTTTCCAATGCTTGTAGTGAAAGCCCGAGGTGCCGATCCGTATGTCGCAGATCATGCAGAAGATGGATGGCTGCGAGGAGAATTCTGTTGGCGCACCGAACGGTTTTATTCAAATGATTCGGCGGTTCGGCAGACAACCACGGAATGAAGATTGGTTACGCTTGGAATTCGGAGGCTTCCGGGAAGCGCAGGTTGCATTTGGCCAGGGCAAGAGTAAGAAGCTCTTCAATTTTTGCCTCTTCACAGCTGCGCGACATGGCAATCTCGCTAACCAGCAAGTAGCGGGCACGCTCCAGCATCTTTTTCTCGCGAAAAGAAAGAGGCTTAGCCTGGTGCAGGGCAATCAGGCTCTTCAGCACCCCAGCAACCTCGAGGAGAGATCCGGTGCGCATCCGGTCGGAATTCTCCTTAAACCGGTCTTTCCAATCCGCAGTGCCCGCATCCTCGGGCACAGACAGGAAATCGAGGATTTTCTGCACTTCTCCGTTGCGGACAACACGGCGAATACCTACGCTTCCCACATTGTTACAGGGCACCATGACCTTGAGACTGCTGGCCTTGATGTTAAGGAGGTAGAACTTTTCCACGTTAGCGCCGATGGACCGGCTGCTGATTTGTTCGATGATACCGACCCCGTGATTGGGATAGACAACCTTATCGCCGATGTGGAAATTCAAGTCGCTATTCATAAATCGCACCGGGGCAGGAAAGGCGTCTAGTGAGGGAGAAGAATTCTCGTTACTACAAATATACTATCCCGGAATAGGACAGAAAGCAAGGCTGGGGCGGGCCCCACGCGCCTAAGGTGTTTCGTTCCGGCTGTAAGTGATTGTGCGGAAGTGTGTTGAACACACAGGCATCGGGCGGTCCCTAAGGCATCGCGAAGCCATTTTGACGCATATAATCGCGGCGTGAGTACTGCGGATCGAGGGAAGAATGGCCGAACGTTAGGACTCGACGTCGGATCGAGACGAATTGGCATTGCCGTGTCGGATCCTCTCGGCATAACGGCGCAGGGATTGGATACGCTGGAGCGCCGCAACAAGAAAACCGATATGGCGGCGCTGGAGCGCGTGATCCGGCAATATTCCGTGAAGGAGATCGTGGTGGGCCTTCCGTTGCGTATGAGCGGCGCTGAAGGCATTCAATCCGACAAGATGCAATTATTCGCGGAGGAGCTGCGAAAGCGTTTTCGGCTACCCGTTCACCTGTGGGATGAGCGCCTGACTTCAGCGGAAGCCAACCGGTTACTGCGGGAGACGGAACTGTCCATCGAGAAGCGGGCCAAAGCCGTCGACCGAATGGCTGCGGTATTGATCTTACAAGGCTGGATGGAGATGAGACGGCGTCCGCCAGACCTTAAGCTTTCATGACGATCTTCCTAACTCTTATCCCGTAATCGGAGGAGCTTTCAAGCGGCAGCCTCACTGTCCTCGCATGGCGCGTCGATAGGCCGCTACATTTTTGTTATGTTCTTCGATCGTGCGGGCGAAGCGGTGGTGGCCGGCGGCGTCGGCTACGAAGTAGAGGTAGTCCGTGGTCGCGGGATGCATCGCCGCTTCCAGCGCCGTTTTGCCCGGGCTTGCGATTGGTCCGGGTGGCAGTCCCACAAATTTATAGGTGTTGTAGGGCGAGTTAAACTGCACATCGTCGTGGTGCAATGCGCCCGTGTAGGTTCCAGCCAATAATTCGGCATAGATAATGCTGGGGTCTGCGTCGAGTGCGATTCTTTTTTGCAGCCGGTTGTAGTAGACGCTGGCGACCAGAGGGCGCTCTTCCGCAACCGCCGTTTCTTTCTCAATAATCGAAGCCATGATTACGGTCCGTTCGAGCCTCTCGTCTGACGTGGGAACCAGGCGCGCCGTGACCTCTGGAATCGGGGTTGCATTGGCATCGATGTCAGGCGGTCCTCCACCTGCCGTTTCGCCACCCGGAGATGGAATCAATCCGATCTGCCTTGCCACTTGCCGAAACTGTTTCACCATGGCTGCGGCCATCTCCTGCATGGTCATCATCCGGCTAAATTCGTAGGTGTCTGGAAAAAGATAACCCTCCAGCGACTTGGCCCCGGGCGCGATGTCGGAGACGAGAGTTGTATCGGTCTTGGCGATCTTCAAGAAATCTTCCGCGGAACCAAGTCCGGCAGCCTCGATGGCATGGGCAATGTCGAAGATGGTGAAGCCTTCGGGAACCACCACGGTGTGAAAGTAAACATCGCCGCGAGCCAGCCGGTTGTGGATATCCACCAGGCTGGCGGATTTTTCAAAGAGATATTCTCCCGCCTTCAGCGAGCGCCCGTGATGTAAGTAGTGCCAGAGAATAAAAGCATGTTCGCTGCGTATGACTCCATTTGATTTCAGCTCGGCCGCGATGTGCCGCGTGGAGTACCCCGGACGCAGCAAGACAAAGGTTTGTCCAGCCGGCTGGTTCGGCATCCACACTGCCCAGGCAAGCCAGCCCGCGCCAGCCAGCGCGACGATAAAGATAAGCCAGAAAACTCTACGCACGATGCCAGTAGTGTAGATGATGGAAAGCTGCAAAGAAGTCCATCAAGCGTTCCTGTCGTTAACATCCGGGTTCGCCATTTTGCGCCCCCAGTGTTCGAACCGTACTTATTGCACCCTTTCCGGCGCGATATACTCAAATGTTCTGGAGGACATCGAAATACTTCATGAGACGTAGCCCGCCTTTTTTGACCTTGACCCTGTTGGTTGCGATGTTGCCCACTATGGGCTGCCTCTTGCATACCCGGCCGGTTGAGGAAACGTACTCAAAAGCTCCGCTGAAGGAAGCCTCCCAGTCGCAACTGATCGATATCATCAACCGGCAGGCGAGCACAATTCAATCGCTGCAGGCAACCGTCGACATTGATACCTCGGTTGGCGGCGCGAAAAAAGGGCACGTCACCGACTACAAGGAAATCCGGGGCTACGTCCTGGCACGGAAGCCCGCAATGCTGCACATGATCGGGTTGCTTCCAATTGTGCGGACCACGGCGTTTGACATGGTAAGCGACGGGCGCGATTTCAAGCTTTGGATTCCGCCGAAGAACCGGTTCGTCGTCGGGCGCAACGATGTGGAGACCCATAACACCGACCAGCCGATGGAAACCATTCGCCCTAAGGATATCTATGACGCGTTGCTGATCCGTCCCATTGATCCCGAGCATGAAATTGCGGTGATGGAGCACAGCTATGACATTCTGCATGATGCCAAGGGACATCGAGTTTTGCAGGATGACTACGAATTGATTGTGATCCGAAAAACGGGGGGCAATGGCGGGGTGCTCTCGCGCAAGATTGTTTTCAGCCGGACTGACCTGCAACCGCACCGGCAGTATATATACGATGACCAAGCCAGGCTGGTAACGGATGCCCGGTATGCCGATTACAAGGAATATGACAGTGTCGGTTTCCCGTCGCGAATCGAGATTGCCCGGCCGGAGGAAGAGTACGACATCACGCTGAACATCTTGAAGCTGGAAATCAACAAGCCCTTGCGAGACGATCAGTTTGCTCTGCAGGTCCCACCCGGAGCAGAAGTGGTGCATCTCGACAAGCCGCAATCCAGCGCAATTCTGCCCCCGCCCGCGGCGGCGAATCTTCGGTAGTTTCTGGCACTCGAACGAATGAATCAACTCTCATGATCAACAAAATGGTGGTCGCCAATCTGGTGCAGAGGCCGATGCGCTCTCTGATTAGCGTTAGCGCCGTGGCTCTGGAAGTGATTCTGATCCTGCTGATTGTGTCTTTTTTTTACGGCCAGCTGAATGGATCGAAAGCCAGCCAAATGGGCGTTGGAGCGGATGTGATGGTGCAACCACCCGGTTCGTCGGCGCTCGTAGGCGTTACCGGGGCGCCCATGCCAGTGAAGGTGGGCGACAAGCTGCGGCAGTTGCCGCACGTCGCAGTGGCCGCACCTGTGATTTGGGAGCTTACTACTAAGCCTTCGCTGGAGATTATTTACGGCATCGATTTCGCCAGCTACAACAGCATTCTCGCCATCATTCAACTTTCTCTCCGGTGGCCCGTTCCAAGGGCCAAACGATGTGATTGTCGATGACTATTTTGCCGGAACCAAGCAGGCAAAAGTAGGCGACTCGATCGAAATCCTGAATCAGCGGTTCCGCATTTCGGGAATCGTGGAGCATGGCAAGGGCGCACGCAAATTCTTGCCGCTCGACACGATGCAGGATCTGATTGGAACCCCCGGCCATGCATCCGTCTTCTACGTGAAGCTCGACAATCCCGGAAATACTGACGCAGTCGTGGACGAGATCAAGCACGTTCCCGGCATGGAGAACTATTCGGTTCGCTCCATGCAGGAATATCTGTCGATGATGACGCCGGAAAATTTGCCGGGCTTCGCGACTTCGATCCGTATTGTCATTGCGATCTCGATGATCATCGGGTTTCTGGTGATCTTTCAGTCGATGTACACGGCGGTGATGGAACGCACAAGAGAGATCGGCATCCTGAAGTCTATCGGAGCGTCGAAGCTCTACATTGTGAATGTGATTTTGCGGGAGACTGCGTTACTCGCCGTCGTAGGCATTGTGGTAGGAACGATCGTGAGCTTGCTGACGCGTCACGTCATTTTGTTTGAGAAGCCGACTTTGCGGCTCTTCTGGAGCACCGAGTGGGTGGTGCGGGCTACGGTGATTGCCCTGACCGGAGCGTTGTTGGGGGCGCTATATCCGGCGTACAAAGCTGCACAAAAAGATCCGATTGACGCGCTGGCCTACGAGTAGGGAACTTGCCACTCAACTTCGCAACCATGGTTCGCCAAAAAGCGCGAGGCTGAACTCAGTTTTCAGCCTCTGCTTTCGCTTCGATTCCGGCGCGCTTTAACATCCTCCGCAGTCCTCTTTCACCCGCGGCGCCGCGATGTTCGGCAGCTATGTTTCCGTCGCGGTCAATCACCACGTAGATCGGATAACTCGTGGCGTTGTACATCGCGGCAAGATTTGTATCCTTCGTGAGCACGATGGGGACGGATCGAGGATGGTCGCCCAAATATTTCTTCACCCTTTGATCGGGCTCGAGCACGTCAATGGCGAGCACGATCAAACCTTGATCGGAAAATTCCTTCGCGATGTCATCAACCTGGGAAGCATCGTTTTCGCAGTATTTGCACCAACTCGTCCAGAATTCCAGCAGCACCACTTTGCCTTTTATGGACGCATTGTTGAATTGCTCGCCGCTGGTGGTCTTGGCACGGAAGCGAGGCGCGGGTTGCCCGGTCTCATCGGCTGCGAAGGTGGCAGGCGCAGTCAGGGCAAGCAACAACAGGACGAACTGCAAACGACGGACGAGTGGCGGCGCTGCCATGGGCCGGAATATTAGCACACGATTGTCTTGGGAATTGCGTCCTTTTTAGGAAAAGCCCTGTCCCTCGGTTCCGGGCTGCGGACAAGGGAGCAGGGCTGTTGAAAACTGAGGTCTAAGAGGTTACGGAGTCACGCTGTACTGTACGACAACGTTGATTTCATAGGGATTGCAGCCGCTGCTTCCGGGAACCGCTACGAGCCGCAGTCGATCACCTGCAGGGAAGGCCAGGCTGATGGGGCCGCTATCGCTTGAGACGGGTCCCGGATTCCCGTCGGTTGCGACGAAGTTAGGAATGACTAACGCCGCACTTGACGTGCCGTCGGTCACTCTTATCGCGGCCAGAGGAGAACATACAACACCATTCTCCCCATTGATACCGTGCAATTCTATGCGGTTGATTGTTATGCCCGTAGCGGGCGTAAATATGCTCACAATGCCAGTCGCGTGGGGATTGAATGAACTGGGTACGAAGTTGCCGAAGGTGTCGATTTTGCTGGACCACACACTTTGCGCATGGAGTGGAAGAGCCAGTAGGCCCAGCGCCAAAGTCAGGAGCAGTTTTTTCATTGGAGAATCTCCGAAGTTTGTTTGCCAGAGCGCTTGGGGGTCAACGATAGGGGCGAGAGTGAGAGATTATGATTGCTGTCAGAGTGGGCCGTCAAGCATTTCCACGAGAGTCTTGGCATTTGAGCAACTCATTAACTCGCCGTTGACAATCTGTTGCACGCTACGATATCTTTAAAGCTTTGGGAAGTCTCGCGGTTGCCCGCCTGATGGTCTGGCGTCCTCGCCGGGGAATCAACGAGCGGTCTTCTTTGTAATTTCAATCGCGTTTTCGCAATTTTTTTCATTCTGGGAGAGTTCCGATGTCAACCTATTTCCCCAAACCGGGGGAAATTGTGCGCAAGTGGTACGTCGTGGATGCGGACGGGCAGACGCTCGGACGTATGGCCTCGCAAGTGGCCCGCATCCTCATGGGCAAAGAAAATCCGCAGTACACACCGTTTCTCGACACCGGCGATCACGTGATCGTTATTAACGCCGAGAAAGTTCGAACCACCGGCATGAAGTCGGAGCAGAAACAATATCATCACTACACCGGCTATCCCGGCGGCCTGCGCACTGAAGATTATCGCAAGCGTTTGGCGCGCCGACCGGAAAAAATTATCGAAGATGCTGTGCGCCGCATGCTGCCGAAAAACAAGTTAGCGGCTCACATGTTATCGAAGCTGAACGTTTACAAAGGCGAGAAGCATCCCCACGAGGCGCAGAAGCCGCAGCCTCTGCAGTTGGAAGTGCGCGCGTAGTTCTTTTAGTTTAAAGAATGCTCGTTCCCGGCCACGAAGAGCCGGGAGCTAAGAGCTTAGGAGCTGGGATCGAAATGGCAGATTTGGTTCAATACTACGGAACAGGACGCCGGAAGCGTGCGATTGCGCGCGTGTATTTGCGTCCGGGTAGCGGCGAGTTCAAAGTGAACGGCCGCGAGTTTGAAGAATATTTTGTAACCCCGGCTCAGCGGTCGGCGGCGAAGGCTCCCTTGGCTTCCACGGATACCGGGGCCTCATTCAGCATCGTCGCCAGTGTTCTGGGTGGCGGAGTGCGCGGTCAGGCGGACGCGGTAAAGCTCGGCATTGCGCGCGCCTTGATGCAATTCAACGCAGAACTGCGAGGCAAGCTGAAGTCCGAAGGCATGGTCTCTCGTGACTCGCGCAGTAAGGAACGCAAGAAGTACGGACAAAAGGGCGCGAGAAAGCGATTCCAGTTCAGCAAGCGGTAGAGATTTCTCCGATCCTTGCTATCGCTTCAGGGTCGGAATGACAAGGTCTGAGTTCGCTGGCCACTGACAACCGATCACTGGCCACTGTTTTAGGTGTTCAATTCTTCCCGAGCCTCGCGGCGCGGGGACGGGAATGGCAATCGGAAGGCAGGTTTCAACGTTTCAGGGTTTCAAGGGTTCAAAGACCTTGCGACCTTCAAACTCTGAAACCTTGACCTCCCGATGCAGACTAAATAAGGAGGTTCATTGGCTACAATCACCATGAAGGAGTTGCTCGAAGCGGGTGTTCACTTCGGGCATCAGACGAAGCGCTGGAATCCCAAGATGAAGGAATACATCTTCGGAGAGCGCAACGGAATTTACATCATCGATTTGCAGAAGACGCTGAAGATGTTCAAAGAGGCGTCGCGGTTTGTACAGGAACTGGCGGCTGACGGCAAGATTGTGCTGTTCGTGGGAACCAAGCGCCAGGCGCAGGACGCCATCGCCGAAGAGGCGACCAAGTGCGGCGGTTTCTACATCAACCAGCGCTGGCTGGGTGGGCTGCTCACAAATTGGGTGACGGTGCAGAAATCCGTGAAGCGCCTGAAAGAACTCGACGAGATGGCCACCGATGGCCGCTACGAGCTTCTTCCGAAAAAGGAAGTCATTAAGCTGGAACGCGAGCGCAAGCACTTGCAGGCCAACCTGGCAGGCATCAAGAACATGAGCCGGTTGCCCGATGCCGTGTTCGTGATCGATTCCAACAAAGAGCAGATTGCGGTGCGCGAAGCTCGCAAGCTTGGAATTCCGGTAGTCGCGGTGGTCGATACCAATTGCGACCCCACCGAAGTGGATTACGTGATCCCCGGCAACGACGATGCTTTGCGGGCGATCCGGCTATTTACTTCCAAGATTTCGGAGTCGATCGCCGAGGGCGCGCAACTTATGAGCGATAAGCAGATCGCGGACATGACTGCCGCGACGGAACAGGCCCAGGCTCGCGAAACGCAGCAGGCGGAAGATGCCGCAGCTGCTCTGGCAGTTCGTCAGCAAGAGGCTGCTGCCGCCTCCGACATGGCCGACATTGGCGAAGATATCAGCATGGAAGAGGTGCTGGGTCCGGGCACTGTGAAAAAGCCTGTGGCGAATGAAGAAGCCGAAGCTGACGTTCCCCATGTAGAGAGCCAGACGGTTTAGCGAGTTCGAGTTGCGAGTACCGAGTACCCAGTAAAAACCGGGCACGTGAATTTCTGACCCGCGCGGGTCGTCCGGCGCGGGTCAAAGTTTGTAACAGGCAAGAGTCAAAATTTCAGAGTTTCAGAAATCATAAGGACTTTCCAGCAATGAGCACTACTATGGCAAACATTTCCGCAGCACAAGTAAAAGACCTCCGGGAAAAAACCGGAGCGCCCATGATGGACTGCAAACAGGCCCTTACCGAAGCCAAGGGTGATATGGAGCAGGCAGTCGTGATCCTGCGCAAGAAAGGTGTTTCGGTCGCCGCTAAAAAAGCCACGCGCGTCACAAGCGAAGGCGCGGTCACCAGCTATATCCATGCTGGTGGAAAGATTGGTGTACTTCTCGAGGTCAACTGCGAGAGCGATTTCGTGGCCCGCACCGATGACTTTAAGGAGTTGGTGCACGATATCGCCATGCACATCGCGGCCAGCGATCCGAAGTATGTGCGCAAGGAAGATGTCACGGCGGCAGACTTTGCCCGCGAGAAGGATATCTTTCTCGCCCAGGCCGTCGCCTCCGGTAAGCCCCAGAATATTGCCGAGAAGATGGTTACGGGCAAGATGGAGAAATTCTATGAAGAAGTCTGCTTGCTGGAGCAGCCTTTCATCAAAGATCAGACCGTGTCGATTGCGCAGCTGATTGCGGCAAAGATCGGTAAGCTGGGCGAGAATATCAGCGTCCGGCGCTTTGCCCGCTTCAAAGTGGGTGATGCCGGAGAAACTATCGCAATCGCTAAGCCCACAGAGCAAAAAGCAGAGTAGTTCAGGCGCCACCAGGGCGCCTTTTTTTGTGCCACGTACGCGACAGCCGGCGGATTGCCGGTGCTCAAAACCACATGACTCCTACCACCCCTGCCTTCAAACGAGTTCTTCTCAAGCTTTCCGGTGAAGCCCTGGCCGCCAATCAGGGGTTCGGCGTGGACACGAAGCGTATTCACGAAGTCGCGGCTGAACTAGCCGACGTCCACAAACTGGGCGTGCAGCTTGCCATCGTGGTGGGGGGCGGAAACTTTTTCCGCGGTGTGGCCGACCAGGCTCGCGACATGGATCGCGTCTCCGCCGACCACATGGGAATGCTGGCAACGGTCATCAACGCGCTTGCTTTGCAGGATGCCCTGGAAAAACAAAGCGTCTACACGCGAGTGCAAACGGCAATTGAAATGAATCAGGTAGCGGAGCCGTTTATCCGGCGGCGCGCCATCCGCCATCTGGAGAAGGGCCGCGTGGTCATTTTTGCGGGCGGCACCGGAAATCCTTACTTCTCTACCGACACTGCGGCATCTCTCCGCGCCATGGAGATCAAGGCCGACGCGATTCTGAAGGCCACGAAGGTGGACGGCATCTACGACGCCGACCCCATGAAGGTGAAGGACGCCAAGAAGTTTACCGACATCACGTACATGGATGTTCTGAAGCTTGGGCTGAAAGTGATGGACTCCACCGCGATCAGCTTGTGCAAGGACAACAATTTGCCCATCATCGTTTTCAACCTGAATGTGCACGGCAACATCCGGCGAGTGCTGAGCGGGGAGAAAATTGGCTCGAGAGTGAGCGCGTAAGGCGAGACTCGGAATGGCGACTCCAGAACTGACTGCCGACCAGACTACCCAAGTGTCAGGGCTCCTTGCCCAGTTCATCACAAATCATCGCGAAAAGTATGTCGCACGGGCCACAACCCCAATATCTGCTCAGCAAAAGACTGTGATGAGCGGATTTTTCACTCCAGCAATTCTAGAAAGTACGCGCCTCCTGGTTCTGCAAGGAGAACGTTTCCCGAACCCGGAGTTCTATCCGCTCTTGCAAGGGCTGGGCTTCAAAAACCTGCCTGATCAGTCTCAGATGGCGGCCATTACACTCTGCGATGTTGTGATATCGCATGAGCCTTTTTCCAATAGCCTCCTGTTCCACGAACTCGTTCACGCCGAGCAGTATCGGCAGCTTGGCATTCCTCGTTTCAGCGAGCTCTATGTCCGCGGCTTTCTGCAAGGAGGCAGCTACGAGGCGATACCGCTGGAGGTGAATGCGTATACGCTGGAGGAGCGCTTCCGGCGCAACTCGCATCAGAGATTCTCAGTGGAGGCAGAAGTGGCAAAACTTATCGAAGCGGGCAAGCTCTGACGACTGAGCGAGCCTTCAGAGCATGGAAGGGCCAGTAGGAAGAGCTGCTGCCCGTCTCAGGCCATTCCCCGTGGCAGGTTTATAATCTATAGTTTTGATCGATTACTGATTTTACGGAGCTCATCAAAATGCCCCCAGCATCGATGGCCACAGTTCCCGGCCTCAAAGAAACCTACGTACAGCTGAAAACCCGGATGGAGAAAGCCGTTGAGGACTTTCGCAAGGCGATGGCCGCGACTCGCACGGGACGCGCATCGGTGCACATGCTGGATAGCGTGAGCGTGGATTATTACGGATCGCAGATGCCGCTCAACCAGATTGCGCAGGTGCACGCGCCGGAGCCGCAGATGATTACCGTCCAGCCTTTCGATACGTCGCAGGTCGCGTCCATCGAGAAGGCCATTCGATCCGCAGAGCTCGGCCTGAATCCGATGAACGACGGAAAGATGATCCGCGTCCCGGTGCCAGCTCTCACTCAGGAACGCCGCCAAGACATGGTGAAGCATCTGCACAAGGTGCTCGAAGAGCATCGCACGGCGGTACGGAATATTCGCCGCGATGGCAATGACGCCATCAAGAAGGCGCTGAAGGACAAGAAAATTGCCGAGGACGACGAGAAGCGGGCGCTGGAAGAAATCCAGAAGCTGACGGATGATGAAATCCGGAAGATGGAAGAGATGAACAAAGCGAAAGAAAAGGAAGTGCTGGAGATTAAGTAGTTTCGTTTCTACCCATATTTGTTCTGCCCATCTTGGCTTAGGCTATAGAGCAGTTCGCCGAATTCGGCATGTATGGTTCTCGCGCAAAACTAAAGTCCATGAACGCCTGCGGCTGCCTTTACTAGCGCCAGCCTCAACCCCTTAGCATCCAATCGGATAAGATCGTGCCCGCCTGTGGGCAAGCAGGTAACCTGACCGTAGGTTACGCGACATCCTCGCAAGCGGCGTGTTCCCATCTCTGTGAAGCAATCGCGGCTCCCCCTAAGAAACTTCACACTCAAACTTTTCGATAGGAGTCTGGCATGAAAAAACTTCTTGGGATTTCCCTGTTAATCGCGCTTTCGATGCTGGCAGCGAGCTGTGGTTCGTCGAACTCCTCCACCGCTTCGTCCACATCCGCGCAGCCCGGAGCCGTGTTTGTGACGGGCGAAGATGCGCCGCTCGCCTCAGTGGTGGGCTTCGACGTCACCATCAGTTCCATCACTCTGGCTGGCAAGAATGGTTCGCCGCAAGTGCTGTCAACGGCCACGACTGTTGATTTCGCGCGCCTTCTGGGCTTGCGCTCACCACTCGCATTCAACGCCGTTCCGGCGGATACCTACACCAGCGCGACCTTTGCGCTATCGAACCCGGTAATTTCCTACGTGGACATGAGCACCAATCCACCCACAGTCAATACCATCAACGGCGAATTCAATCCCACCAGCAACTCCGCCACACAGACGACGGTTACCGTGAACTTCCCGTCGCCAATGGTTGTCGGAAGCAACGGCCTGGCTGGATTGCGGATGGAATTCGACATCGGGCAATCGCTCGCGGTTGACGGCAACGGCCAGGTCACGGGCGTCGTGAACCCGACCATTTATGCCAGCGCAGTGCTTGCCAGCGATCCCGACGGGCAAGTCTCGGACCTCATCGGCGGGCTAGTCTCGGTGAATGCTTCCGGAAACTCATTCGTCCTTCAGGGTCCGTATGGTCACCAGCTAACCGTCGACGTGAACAGTAGCACGCAATTTAACAGCGGATGGAATATCAACGATTTGGCCACTCCGGCGATTGTTGGCGTGCAGGGCTACTTTCAGGCCGACGGCAGCCTGATGGCGAGCAATGTGGAAGTCGTCACCACCTCGCAGTCATTCCTTTCCGGACGAGTTCTCGCGGTCAATCCCACCTCTGGACCGGTGCAGCAGATCACACTCTGGGTGGGTGAAACCAGCGCCGATCAGGTCAGCGAAGTCGATAGCATTCAGACCATCGACGTCAGTGCCGTCACGCAATATGAGATGTGCTTTTTCGACAATCTGTTCACCAACGCTCTGTTCGACAGTTCCTCGGTGATTGTCGGCCAGCGCATTTTCATCGGCGGCAGCTACTCCAACAGCGTATTCACGCCGCAGATGATTTCGCTGCGCTTCCAGGGCGTCTATGGCACGCTTACGCCGAATAGCGTAACCGTACTCAACGGCAACCTGGGAAGCTTCCAGTTGCAGAACAACGCTCTGATCGGCTATTCGCTCGGCGGCTCGCCGCTGAATGTGGCAACCGGTAACGGAACGGTGTTCATCAACACAACCGGCTTGAGCGGGCTGCAATCCAGCGGGTCGACTCCATTGGTCGCAGGTGGACTGCTCTTCGTAAGCCCGATCACCAGCACGCCCGTGATGGCGGCCGCTGTCGTAGCCACTCCGCCTCAGCCTCAATAATCCGCGAGGTTGATGAATTGCAGACGGGCGGCTGAGAAGCTGCCCGTTTTGCTTTGTCGTTGCACCGGCGCACCCCAAAGAAGCACTTTATAATTGGCCCATGGGGAAAAGCGTGGTCCATGCCGCCTGTCCACACGACTGTCCCGACGCCTGTGGAGTGTTGATTACGGTAGAAGACGGCCGTGCTACCAAAATTCAGGGCGACCCGAAGCACCCCGTGACCCGCGGATTCCTGTGCGCGAAGGTGGCGAAGTATCTGGACCGCGTTTATTCGCCGGATCGAGTGCTGTACCCGATGCGCCGGATTGCCCCTAAAGGCGCCGCGCACAAGCAAGCCGGCACTGCACAAACCTGGCAGCGCATCACCTGGGACGAGGCGCTGGATGAAATTGCCGAACGCTTCCGCACGATCCTCTCTGAGTTTGGCGCTGAGGCAATCCTCCCCTTTTCCTACGGCGGAACGCTCGGAGAACTGAATGGCGGTTCCATGGACCGCAGGTTTTTCAATCGCCTCGGAGCTTCCGAACTGGAGCGCACAATTTGCTCGTCCGCCGGAGAGGCTGGCCTCGAGTCGGTGATGGGAGTCAAGCTCGGCACCGAGCCCGATCAGTTCGTTCACTCCCGTTACATCATCGCGTGGGCATCGAACATTCACGGCAACAACGTCCACTTGTGGCCTTACATCGTGGAGGCACGGCGAAAGGGAGCGAAGCTAGTTGTGATCGATCCCTACCGGACGCGCACCGCGGCCTGCGCCGATTGGTATCTTCCCATCAATCCGGGCACCGATGCTGCTCTCGCGCTTGCCATGATGCACGTGATCATCGGCGAGGGTCTGTACGACGCGGATTACGTAGCGAAATACACGCTGGGCTTCGAGCAGCTGCGTGAAAAAGTTGCCGTCTATACGCCGGAGAGCGCGGCGCAGTGGACAGGAATCACAGCGGAAGATATTCGCAAGCTGGCGCATGAGTACGCCACTAACAGACCTGCCGTGATTCGCGTGAACTACGGCGTGCAGCGATCAGATAATGGCGGGACAGCTACCCGGGCCATTGCGATGCTGCCTTGCATTACTGGATCGTTGAAGGAAGTGGGCGGCGGGATTCACCTTTCCACCAGCGGCGCCTTCGGTATGAACAAGAGTGCTCTGCGTCGCCCTGATCTGCGCCCCGCAGGCAAACCTGCCCGCGTCGTGAACATGGTAAGGCTCGGTGAGGCCCTGAACACTCTCAGTGATCCGCCGCTGAAGGCACTCTTCGTGTACAGTTCGAACCCGGCAGCGGTCTGCCCCAACCACAACGAAGTGGTGCGCGGCCTCAAGCGTTCGGATCTTTTCACCGTGGTCCACGAACAGTTCTTTACCGACACCACTGATTATGCGGACATCGTCCTCCCGGCTACAACATTTTTCGAGCACAAGGACTTGCAGACGGCTTACGGCCACTACTACTTGCAGATGTCTGATCAGGCAATCGAGCCTCTGGGCGAATGCCGTTCGAATGTGGACTTATTTCGTGCGCTCGCGGAGCGGATGGGATTCGATGACGAATGCTTCCGCGAAAGCCTCGACTCGATGATGGATGGCGCACTGGCCTCAGGGAATCCATGGCTGCAAGGGCTAACCCGTGAGCGCCTGCAACACGAGGGCCATGTGAGGCTGAACTTCGAGGGTCACACCTCTCAGTCTCCGGATTCGGGCTCTGTAACTCCGGCGTCGGAAGTATGTTTCTGATAGCGACGAGGCGACAGCCCCATTCCTTCCATTCGCTCACGGCGGCTTTCGCACTCCCTCCGGCAAGGCCGAACTTTATAGCCAAGCAATGAAAAGCTTGGGACTAGACCCCGTTGTCGAATTTATACCGCCGGCGGAATCGCGTCATGGATCTCAGAAGCAGACTTTCCCCCTCGAACTGCTCGCGCGGAAGGCGGATAATTTCCTGAATTCCACTTTCACCAACCAGCCGTCCGTGCAGGAGATGGAAGACGTCGATCTTCTGGAGATGCATTCGACCGACGCTCGCGCGCGGGGCATCGCGAATGGCGAGACCGTCAGGGTTTATAACGATCGAGGAGAAATCTTTTTGAAGGCGCGCGTGGATGGCGCCGTGCAGCCCGGAGTGGTCTCGGCGCGCCTGAACTGGGCAAAATTGAGCCCCGGTTCCCGCAACATCAATGTGCTCACCTCAGAAAAACTTTCTGACTTGGGCAACTCCGCCACGTTTTATTCCGTCTTGGTTGATGTGGAGTCAATCAACTCCATTCCCTAAACCTCGAGAACGATAGTGGTTTGGACGCTTTCTCGTTCTCTACCGTATAATTGGCGTTTTCCTACAACGAAAGGTCTGAGGTCCTAGCGATTCATCTTCGCTTTCATACGGATACCGTTGTGCCAGAGAACGGCATTTGCCCTTCCCGAGCCGCACACACTCCATCTTCTTCATTCGCACGGCTTTGTTGCCGGATGAGGCGCTGTGGGTGGAGCTTAGGAATCCTGCTCGCGATTTTTCTTGCCTCGGCGAGTTGGGCCCAGACGGACGTCATTTCAGAAATAGACGTTCAAGGTAATCGCCGCATTCCGGCCGAAACGGTAAAAGCTCGCATCTTCACCCACCCCGGCGATATCTACGATCCTGCCTCTCTGGAACGAGACTTCAACGCGTTGTGGAACACCGGGTATTTCGAGGACATCCGCTTCACGCGCGAAGAAATGCCCAAGGGTTGGCGGCTGATTATTCAGGTCAAGGAAAAGCCCACGATCCGCGAGATCAATTACGTCGGCCTCAGCTCGGTTTCTACCAGCGACGTGCTCGATCGTTTCAAAGAAGCGAAAGTTGGCCTGACCGTCGAGAACCAATATGACCCGACGAAAGTGAAGAAAGCGGAAGTTGCTATCAAGGGCCTTCTAGCAGAACACGGTCGCCAGTTTTCCACGATACGCACCGAGATTCGCCAGATCCCGCCTGCGGCGGTGGGAATCACCTTCGTGGTGAAAGAAGGACCTAAGGTTAAGGTGGGAAAGATCAAGTTCGAGGGTAACAAGAACGTAAAGACGCGAGTCTTGCGCTATGCCATGAAGAACTTGCGCCCCATTGGCATCCCGCATTCCATCTTCCTGGAAAATATCTTCGCTCGAACTTATGACGCTACGAAGCTGGACGAAGATACCGAGCGCGTCCGCAACGAATACCAGAATCGCGGTTACTTCAAAGTCATCGTGAACGAGCCGAAGACTCAGATCCACGATACTGGCCATAAGGGTCTTCACATTCCCTTGCTGCAGAGCGGGCCCGGTAAGGCTGTTGATATCACGTTGCCCATTGAAGAAGGCGACCGCTACACGCTGGGCGGAATCACTTTCAAGAACAATAAGGCAGTCACCAACGTAAAGGCATTGCGCGGGCTCTTCCCCATCAAGGATGGGGACATTTTCAGTAAGGAAAAAGTGGCAAAAGGTATCGAGAACCTGCGGAAGGCTTATGGTGAGCAAGGCTACATCAACTTTACCTCGGTGCCGGAAACTCGGTTCGATGACGACAAAAAACAAATCTTCCTCGACATCGATGTGGACGAGGGCAAGCAGTTCTACGTGCGGCGCATCGAGTTCCAGGGCAACACAACCACCCGCGACAAAGTGATCCGCCGCGAAATCGCGCTCGAAGAAGGCAACATCTACAACTCGCGCTTGTGGGAGCTGAGTTTGCTGCGCCTGAATCAATTGGGATACTTCGACCAGCTCAAGCCCGAAGACCCCAATATTACCGACCGCAAACTCGACGAGAAAGACGGCCTGGTCGACCTCACCTTAAAAGTCCATGAAAAAGGCAAGAATAGCGTCGGCTTGAACGGTGGCGTCAGCGGATTGGAAGGCGCCTTCGTCGGCATTAACTATGCGACCAACAATTTCCTCGGCTTGGGCGAAACCCTTCAGGTTCAGGCCAGCGTGGGAAATCTGGCCCGCAGTGTACGCTTCGGCTTCACGCAGCCGTATCTTTTTGATCGGCCGCTGCAGTTTGGTTTCAACGTTTATTACAACAAGGTCAGCTACAATCAAGCGCGGCAGCTTTCCATTTTCAGCGGGCAGAACTTAAATCTTCCCAATGCCGTACTCCAGAACCTGCAAAACTACACGCAGTCCAGCGCGGGATTCACCACTTCCCTGAGTTATCCCCTTCACCGGTCTTTCAAGCGGGTAGGAATCACGTACTCATTCGACCGGTCTTCACTCCTGGCATTGAGTTCCGCTTCGAAAAATCTGTTTGAGTTTCTGGCATTCCGCGGAATCTCCGGCCCCAACGCGCTGAACGGAATTATCACCAGCAAACTCTTCCCTAACTTCTCGTTCAATACCGTTGACAGTCCCATTTCGCCTCATCACGGTCAGCAGTTTACGGCAGGAGCGGAATTCGCTGGAATCGGCGGCACCATCCGGTCGATTCGGCCGATCGTGCAGTACACCCACTGGACCCCGGTGCAGAACCGGCGCAACGCTCTCGGTTTCCGCATACAAGGCTCATTCATCAGCGGCTACGGCGGGTTGGTCGCGCCGCCTTTCGAACGTTCTTACATGGGCGGCGAGAACGACCTTCGCGGCTTCGATATACGGTCTGTGTCGCCAGTGGCCTTCCTGCCCAGTGTCGGCTCCATCACTCTGACCAATCCGGATGGAACTCCGGTTCTGAAAGATCCCAGAAATCCGTTACTGGGAAATTTGACCATTCCGATTCCAGTCGACCAGATCACTTTCCCCGGCGGCGATCTCAGCGTGATTGCCAACTTCGAATACCGCATCACGATCTACGGTCCGGTAGCCTTGGCTCCGTTCATGGATATGGGTATCGATCCCGTTCTTCGCCCGTCGCAACTTCAGATTGCGCAACAGCAATACGATCAAGTCATCAGCCAGCAGTTTGGATGTCCGCAACAGGATCCGACAACCGCGACCGCCACGGGCACTGGTTGTACGCCGGGAAGCATTCTGAATCCTCTGCCCAAGCAGCAACTGCAGGTACTAGGTTCGACGAACTGGCGGCCGAGAATGTCCACCGGCCTGGAATTGCAAATGTTCCTTCCCATTGTGAATGCCCCGTTCCGAATTTATTGGGCCTACAATCCACTACGTTTGGACAACGTTGCCACACCGCCGATTCCGATTACCCCGAACATGTTTCCGCACACCTGCGGACCGTCGGGCTGCTTCCTGACTTCCGCAGGTCAATACACCTACGGCTTGGCGAAGAATACTTACGCGCCCACCTTCCTTCTGCGCGAGCCCAGAAAAACCTTCCGGTTCACCGTGGCCACCACGTTTTGAGCGCCAGTTGCGAAGTTTGCGGTTTGACGACGCTTAAGGATGATCTCTATAATTGCGTTGATCCACGCCATTGCAGAAAGCTGATCACGGGTGGACGTACACGTCCGCACCCCGGCATCCGAGACCGTCTGAGAGGCTGCCGTTCAAAGCGCGAGACAAGAAGAGCAGGACAAAGATTCGTGAATTACGCCCTCAGTTTTTCTGTGGGTAATCTCAAGATCATTCCGCAAAAACATGTTTTGCGGAATATGTTCCAAGGAGTTTAAGCGATCCAATGACAAGCAAGCTTGTGCGTTCCCTCCTGGCAATTGCGGTCTTCTCCATGATTTCCGCCTTCGCCCAAACCAGCAGCGCGGCTGCCCCTTCAGGTCCGGCCAGTTCGCCGACTGCCTCGGCGCCCACTGCCCCCATCGCCACCGGTACTGGCTCAAAAATCGGTACCATCAACATCGAGCAAGCTGTGGTGGGCACAAACGAAGGTCAGCGGGACTTCGAGGCGCTTCGTAAAAAGCTCGAGCCCAAGCAGAATGAGCTCAAAGGTCAGAATGACGAGTTGGAGAGTCTCCAGAGACAGTTGCAAACCCAGGGCGATAAGTTGAATGACGACGCCCGCCTCACTCTTCAGAAACAAATCGAGAGCAAAAAGAAATCATTCGATCGCTCCGTGCAGGACGCGCAGGAAGATGCTCAGAATCAGCAGAAGGAAATTTTCCAGCGGATTCTGCAGAAGATGGCTCCAGTAATCGTGAAGCACGCTCAGGAAAGCGGCTTCGCGATGATTGTCGATACTTCGAACCCCTGGCCCCAGAGCCCGATCCTCTGGTACGGAGACGGCGGCGACATTACGAAGGCGGTCGTCGACCTGTATAACACGCAGTCCGGCGTAGCTGCGCCTCCCCCTTCTACCGGCGCGGCAGGCAAGCCCGCCACTCCGAGGTCCGCGGCTCCAAAACCGGCGGCTCCGAAGTCTACCGAGCCGAACAAATAGTTTTCTCGCGACACCTTGAGTGTCGTGAAAGTTCCCGAAGGCCGCGCCTGGCGCGGCCTTTTTTCTTTTCTCCGTATCAGCTTTCCGAGTGTCTTCCGGTGTCCTTAGCAGCAATCGATCTTGTCTAAGGGGGACCGTGATGACTGAAACTTCGATGCTTGAAAAAACGCTGTTTGCTGACACACTGGCTGCCTCGTGGCCGGAGCGCGTCCGCCGCGGATGGACGACCTTAACCTCTTTTGGATTGCAGGCCCTCGTCACCGGAGTTCTGCTGGTTTTGCCGTTGCTGCGCCCGAGCGGGATTCCGTCGTTCCACCAACTCTCTACCCCGATAAGCTTAGGCGAGCGCCTCGAAGAGGCTCCTGCGGTTGCGTCTCACGGAAGCACAAGTCAGGCACCTAGCGAACCGTCTAAATTCATCTTTCGCCGACCGTCGGCGCTGCCAACAGCGCTTCGGCCGTCCGGCGACGAGGGGCCGCCGGCGATTGCGAACTCCGGATCCTCCATTCCCGGTGGAGTCCAAGGCGATCCGCGAGGAGTGGCGAACTTGTTCGACAACAGTTCCCGTTCGGTTCTCCCCGCCGCATTGCCGCCAGCAGCGCCGCCTAAACCCTTGCGGCTTTCACACATCAGCGAGGGAAGCCTCGTGCGCAAAGTTGAGCCTGCCTATCCTGCGTTGGCGCGAAGCGCCCGCGTTCAGGGCGTTGTCGTGTTGCAGGCGGTGATTAGTAAGCAAGGCGCCATCGAGAACCTCGTCGTCCTCGCGGGCCATCCTCTGCTCGTGCCGGCCGCAATCAACGCCGTGCGCCAGTGGCGATACCGGCCATACATTCTGAATGCCGAGCCTGTGGAAGTTGAAACGCAAATCACAGTGAACTTCTCTCTGGCAGGAAATTGATTCGAGAATCTTGCATTCGTGCGGGAGTAGCCCCAGCGTAACCTGGGGCTCCCTCGCCCAGCCGCTATAATCGATTTCTGTGGCAAGCACTATTGAGATTCTCAGCCGCGTAGCGACCCGTCCTACATGGGCGGAAGTCTCGCTCACCGCTCTGCGAAAGAACTTTCGCACAGTTGTGAAGCATACTGGCGCGAACGTGACGGTGTGTGCGGTTGTAAAAGCTGATGCCTATGGCCACGGCGCGGTGGAGTGCTCGCGCGCATTGGAATCGGAAGGCGCGAAGTGGCTAGGCGTTACATCCCTCGATGAGGCGATACCGCTTCGCGATGCCGGCATTGAGTCTCGCATCCTCTTGATGACGGGTTTTTGGCGCGGCGAAGAAAGCGAGATCGTTCGCCTTCACCTCACGCCGAATGTATGGGAGCCGTGGCACATCGAGTGTCTCGAGAGTGCGGCGGCATCCAGTGGAGTTCGTCAGGCCGTGCATCTGAAAGTGGACACGGGCATGGGCCGCCTCGGCGTGTCTCTCGAGGAGCTTCCCGCCGTCCTGAAAGCCTTCCATGCCGCCCCGCACATTATTCTCGAAGGACTCTCCACGCATCTCGCCTCCTCCGAGATTATGGATGCGCCTTCGGTGGCAGAGCAGGAGCGCCGTTTTGAGCAAGCGCACCGCACCGTCCGCGCCGCGGGTTTCGATCCCTCCCTGGTCCACATGGCAAACACCAGCGCCATGATTTCGCGCCGTGAAACCTGGAACAATATGGTGCGTCCCGGCGTTGCGCTTTACGGATACTATTTGCCATTCCAGCGTGCCGGTCGCGAAGTGAGCGGGGGAACCCTGCGGCTGGCAGTAAGTCCGGTGCTCACCTGGAAGACGCGCATCCTTTCCATGCGGCACTTTGCGGCCAATCAGCCACTGGGATATGGCGGAACCTACGAGACTCAGGCGCCGACTCATGTTGCCGTTCTGCCCGTCGGCTACGCTGACGGATACAACCGCCAACTTTCCAATCGCGGCCGTGTCATTGTTCGCGACCACTACGCCCCCATCGTAGGCAGCATCTCGATGGACCTCACCTTAGTCGACGTCACCGGCATTCCGGGAATCGCAGTCGGCGATGAGGTGATCCTGCTCGGTGCCAGTGACGGCCTTAGCGTGGATGCGCTCGAACACGCTCGCTTGGCCAATAGCTCGCCCTACGAAATTCTCTGCAATATTTCCAAACGGGTGCCGCGCAGGTACGAACGTTAGCCTCCTCGATTCCCAGTACTTCTTCCTCCTCCGTTCGGCATGGAATTCTTCGATGCCAACCGCTCATTGCAACCGTTGAGTGACGCAGCCTGAGCCAATCAATCCCCGCTTGCTACACTAAAAGGTTGACCATGCCTTCGCGCTACGCACAATGGATGTACGACTGGGAATACCGGCTGACGTCGGTGGATAATAACCGCGTGGTACGCCCTCTGGAGTGGGGGCTGGAGTTTTCGCAAGACTGGCCTTGCCGCAATGGCACGCCTGCGGGAAAAGCGATTGAGGATCCCGCCAGGTATCTGGTCGATTTCAACCGGCGCATCGTGGCATCCAGCGACGAGTTTTTTTCCTATACAACTCCGACCGACTTCCGTCTCGAAAAGCGCGAGGTGCAGGTTTTTTCCACCCGCGAAGTCCCCGATCCGAAACTTGAGTCAAAGGTAAAAGGAACGTTTGCCGAGTTCCTGCGATTCACCGCCCCCGTGAAGACACCTTATCCGGAGAATAATTTAGTGAATGCGCGCTGGTTTCCCGCGAAAGGGCGCCGCGCCATTGTTCTTCTGCCGCACTGGAATGCCGATGCCATTGCTTATGTCAGCCTATGCCGGTTGCTGAATATGCTGGGAATCTCCGTTTTGCGGCTCAGCATGCCTTACCACGATATACGTATGCCGGCTGAGATCAGCCGTGCGGACTACGCAGTGTCGGCGAATATCGGGCGCACGCTGGATGCAGTCCGGCAGGGCGTGGTGGACGTACGCTGCTGTCTTGATTGGCTCGAGCAGCAGGGCTATAACAAGCTCGGAATCGTGGGCACGAGCCTCGGGTCCTGCTACGCCTTTATCGCCGCGGCGCATGAGCCCCGCATTCGCGTAGCAGCATTCAATCATGCCTCCACCTACGTTGCGGACGTCGTTTGGCATGGGCAGTCCACCCGGCATATCCGGCAGGGATTGGAATCCCAGATCACGCTGGAGACGCTACGCAACTCCTGGTTAGCCGTGAGTCCGATGGCATACTTCGATAAATTCTCAAGATGGCCGCGTAAGTCGCTGATCATTTATGCGAAATACGATTTGACCTTTTTGCCCGAGCTGTCGCGCAATGTGGTCGAAGAATTCGAGCGCCACGGGCTCGATCACAAGGTGGTGGTATTGCCCTGCGGCCATTACACCATGGGCGAGGCTCCTTACAACTACATGGACGGCTGGCATCTGGCGTCGTTTCTAAGAACGGCGTTCTAGGGGCCTGCCGAGCGCCAATCTAGCCACTAGCCTTGGTGTGGCCGTTGCGGAGAAGAGAAGGCGTTAGAATGTGGGCATGAGAGCGGGGAGCGGGACCGATGCCGAAACGGTGCGCGAATATCGCCGCGGAGCTTTCCTCATCAGTACGGACCGCGACCGTCTGGACTTGGATGTGGTTCACGGCTTTCTGACGAATTCCTATTGGGCCAGGGGAATTCCGCGCAAGACCGTTGAGAACTCAATCCAGCACTCGCTCTGCTTCGGGATCTATGAAGAAGGCGGTGGCGCACAAGTTGGTTTTGCCCGCGTGATCAGCGATTTTGCGACTTTCGCTTATATCGGTGACGTTTTTGTTTTGGACACGCATCGCGGTCTCGGGCTGGGAAAGTGGTTGATGGAGTGCATTACCCAACATCCCGCGCTGCAGAATTTGCGGCGCTGGATGTTGGCCACGCGTGATGCGCACGGCCTTTACGCGCAGTTTGGCTTTATGCCGGTGCAGTCGCCGGAGATTTTTATGGAGATTCATCGGCCCAATGTCTATGACGCAGTTTAGGAACAACCTATGAAGACTTTTTCAGCTACCCCGAGCATGTACCGCCCGTTGTATGAAGCCGACCCCGACATTGCTGCTGCTATCGACAATGAAACCCGCCGCCAGCATGAGGGTCTGGAATTGATTGCTTCGGAGAACTTTGTCAGCGAAGCTGTGCTCGAAGCCGCTGGCTCTGTCTTCACCAACAAGTACGCGGAAGGATATCCCGGCAAGCGTTATTACGGGGGCTGCGAGTTCAGCGATGTGGTGGAGAATTTGGCCCGCGATCGCGCCAAACAGCTATTCGGCGCCGACCATGCCAACGTGCAGCCTCATGCCGGATCCCAGGCGAACATGGAAGCCTACGCGGCCGTGCTGCAACCGGGCGACACGATTCTCGGATTGAATCTGGCGCATGGCGGCCACCTGACGCACGGGCACCACCTGAACTTCTCCGGAAAAACTTACAAAATCATTCCTTACGGCGTAACCAAGGAAACCGAGACGATCGACTACGACGCTCTGGAAAAGCTGGCCGAACAGGAACAGCCCAAGCTGATTATTGGCGGCGGCAGTGCGTATCCCCGCACCATTGATTTCCCCCGTATGCGGCAGATTGCCGACAAAGTAGGCGCGCTGTTTCTCGTCGACATGGCGCATTTTGCCGGATTGGTCGCGGGTGGCGCGCATCCTTCTCCGGTACCCCACGCCCACATCGTTACTTCGACCACCCACAAGACGCTGCGCGGGCCGCGCTCCGGCATGATTTTGTCGCAAGCTGGATTCGCCGCCGCCATCGACAAAGTGGTTTTCCCCGGAATGCAGGGAGGCCCGCTCGTGCACATTATGGCCGCGAAGGCGATCTGCTTCAAAGAAGCGATGCAGCCTGAATTTCGCGAATATGCCAGTCAAGTTGTGGCCAACGCCAAGGTCCTCGCAGAAACGCTGGCCGCCGAAGGCTTCCGCATTATCTCCGGCGGAACGGACACTCACCTCATGCTGGTCGACGTTTTCTCCAAAGGAATGCTGGGCAGCGAGGCGGAAAAGGCGCTGGGCGAGGCCGGAATCACCGTCAACAAGAATGCCATCCCCTTCGATACCAATCCTCCGATGAAGCCCAGCGGCATTCGTATCGGTTCGCCGGCCCTGACCACGCGAGGAATGAAAGAAGGCGAGATGCGGCAGGTCGGGCGGTGGATCGCCGAGGCGCTCCTGAGTCGTAGCGAAGCTGCGGTGCTGGGTAAGATCCGAAAAGAAGTTCTGGGTTTGTGCGAAGCATTCCCCCTCTATGCCGCCCGCAGAGCAAAGGCGCAGGCGGAAGTAAGGGCCTAGTTTCAGCGCAAGAACGGGACGCCTGCGGCACGCAGGCGACGAGCCACAATTCTCCTGTAAGCCTCTACGCGTCTGTGGTTAAATGCATTCGGTGAAGATAGCCATCGACATCCGGCGTATGACCGAGTTTGGCGTCGGCACCTACATCCGTAACATCGTTCGCACGCTCGGTCGGCTTGACCACGAAACCACGTATCTCCTGCTTGGCGCTCCTGCCAAGGTCAAGGAGATCGGCCCGCTTCCTCCCAATTTCCAGACGGTTCCAATCGCCGGACCCGAGCGCTCACTGAAGAGCTATCGCGAGTTCCGAGCTGTGGTGAAACGCCTGCAGTGCGACCTGGTGCACATTCCCAATCTGTTTTCTGTTCCGCGGGCGCTCTCCTGCCCTTACGTCATGACGGTGCATGACATCCTTGAGCACCTTTCGCGGGCGCGCGAGCAGACCGGAATCTTGCGATCCTTGCACTTTCAGATGACCAAGCGCGCTCTACGCGGAGCCGCGCGCATCTTCGCGGTCTCGAACTTCACCAAACTAGAGATCGAGAAATTATTCAACATCCCCTCCGGCCGCATCGAGGTGGTCTACAACGCGATTGATGAAAGGTTACTGCACGGACATGCGAATCCCGCGGACCGCCAGCTGATCGTCGAGCGTTACCAGGTGACCTATCCTTTCCTGCTTTATGCCGGAAGAATCAGCCCGCACAAAAATGTTGGTCGCATGATCGAGGCGTTCTCCGCCCTGAAGACCGAACTGGAAAAGGATCAGATGTTCCCGGATCTAAAACTCATCATTATTGGAGATGACGTTTCCGGCAATCCTGACCTGCGCCGAACCGTGATCCGTAGCGGCGTTCAGAATGATGTGCGGTTCTTGGGATTTGTGCCCATCGAAGTTCTGCGCACGTTCTACGATGCGGCTAAGATTTTTGTCTTCCCATCGTTATATGAAGGATTCGGATTACCGCCATTGGAAGCGATGGCCCACGGCACTCCGGTGGTCACCTCGAATGTGACGTCGCTTCCGGAGGTCGTAGGAAATGCGGCGGTGCTGGTTCATCCCGAGAACGTTTTCGAAATTATGCGGGCGTTGCACCGGGTTCTGCTCGACCAGCCCTTGCGCGAAAAAATGAAAGAACGCAGTTATCGGCAGGCACAGAAATTTTCCTGGGACAAATCCGTCCGCCGGATTCTGCAGGTTTACCAGCAGGTTCTCGACTTGCCTGGTCACACCGAAGGTCCCGGGGGGCCTGCCTCCGCCGGCCGAAAGACGGCGGCGGGCGTAGCCTAGAGTCCACTGAAAATTTAGATCGAACTACTTCACCAGAGGCTGGCCAGGTGAGGCGATGGAGAGTTTGTGCAATTTCGCGGTGACTCGGGTGCGGTCGGCATCGGATTGAGCCGAGGCGAGGCGCTTGCGAAGGGTGGTGATCTTGTGTTGACGCGCGCGGCGCCGGCGAATTTCCGGCCGGCGGCTGGGTGCTGACATGAGTGAACTCCTGAATGAATTTGCGGCAGTAGGCCTGTTTGTGACCGCATCAAGCCACGCCGTAGCTACATAAGCTATTGAATCGGAGACTGCCGAAACTGTCAATGAGGGCCGCCTACCCGCCGCCGATGATCGAGCGAATGCGGACGAATAGGGGCTCGAAAGCGGCTTGCACCGAGGCGGACATCGTTTCACCTTCAGAAAAAATTTCCCCCCCCACCGAAAGATAGTATGCCTCGGGAAACTTATCGTAGAGCTCTGCGCTCCATGTTAGTAGCGATGCCGGCGTGAGGAAGTGAGTAAACCCGGATGGCCCGTGCTCACGGCGGCTGGTGTCCGGAACAACCTTATCGCAGCGAAGCTGCCCCGGTGGAAATCGCGGGCGGCATCAATAAAGATGACAAGATCAAAGTGACTGGCGGTTTCCGCAAGCTCGGGCGTAAGTTGCTGGCGGGTGATGACCTCTACGTCTGGGAGGAGCCAAGAGGTCTCGAGATGTTGCGCAGCGTGCCACCCAAAGCCGTCGTCGGATCGCAGCGGATTGCCGTATCCGATGATCAATGCTCTCATCGCTGCACACTACTTAAGGACGGCGCACTTCGTCCAGCACCGCGCCTTGCGGATCGATCAGCTGAACGTGCAGCGCCATCTCTCCCGCCGCGTGCGTGGAACAACTTAGGCACGGGTCATAGGCGCGGATAACGGCTTCCACCCGGTTCAACATCCCGGGAGTAAGACGCTCGGCCACCACGAAATGCTTGGCCACCTGCAGAATGCTGCGATTCATCGCCAGATTGTTGTGCCCGGTGGCTATGACCAGGTTCACCCACTGGATGAGCCCCTTCTCATTGATCTTGTAGTGATGGAAGAGCGTGCCGCGTGGGGCTTCGCATGCGCCCACTCCCTCAAAACAGTTGGGCCGGGCAAACGATCGGACATGCTTCGAGAGTATTTCCGGATCCGTCAGCGACTGCTCCAGGCGCTCCACGCAATACATGGCTTCGATCAGCCGAGCGTAATGATAATGGAAAGAGCTCAGCACGGCCGTGCGCTGGAGTTCGTGGAATTCGGCCAGTTCCTGGTCAGCCCGCACGGTACCGCAGCGAACCGCCACATTGAGACGGGCCAGGGGCCCGACCCGGTAAATCCCATCGCTATACCCCTTCGGCTTGTAATAGGTCGACTTTAGATAAGTCCAGGTTTCTACTTTTTCCCCGATGTACTCGGGATATCGCGCCGGTTCGAGTCCCGATGCAACCATTTCTCCAGCACCATCCATGATGCTCACGGTACCGTCATAAAATGTGAGTCCACCATCGGGTTTCACCATGGCCATGAACAAAGTTGGGAAGTTGCCGAAGGTGGTGATCTCCTCCCGGAATCTTTCCCGGATACTCTTGAACCAGTCGAGCGTGCTCTCGACGATCTTGAGCGCTTCTGGCACTCCGGCCAGAATGGCATCCCGGTTTTGTTGGGTGAGCGGTTCACTGACGCCCCCGGGCACGATCCACGCAGGATGAATGCGCTTGCCGCCCAACCGCTCGATAATCTGCTGGCCGAACTGGCGCAGGCGAATCCCATTGCGCGCGATTTCAGGGTTTCTGTCGGCGACGCCGAAGATATTGTTGATCGCCGGGTCCGCGTCCATGCCAAGCACGAGATCGGGAGAAGACAGATGAAAGAAACTGAGCGCGTGCGATTGCAACACCTGCGCCAGGCCAAAAATCCGCCGCAGTTTTTCCGCCGTGGGGGGAATGCGCACGGCGAGCAGCTGGTCGCAAGCCTTGGCCGAGGCGATCAAATGGCTGACCGGACAAATCCCGCAAATCCGGGCCATCAGGGAAGGCATTTCGTAAAATGGCCGGCCTTCGCAGAACTTCTCGAAGCCGCGGAACTGAGTAACGTGAAAGCGCGCATCGTCCACGCGCCCCTGCTCATCCAGATGCAAAGTGATTTTAGAATGGCCCTCGATGCGGGTTACTGGGTCGATGAGAATCGTTCTTGCGGTCGTCTCCGGCAAAACTAGGCTCCAAATCTTGTTCTACTGCTCACTTCGGGGATGCGTCCCTCCAGCAATTCGCTGAGGACGTAAAAAATAGTATCGGCCGAGGGTGGACATCCCGGGACAAACACATCCACCGGCACAACCTCGTGCACGGGACGAACGCGCGCCAGCAGTTTGGGAACCACTTCCGTCGGAACTCCCGAGCCGATGGTGACGTTCTCGCAATATGCACGGTCCGTCGTCGCCTTCACTCCGAAAGAGTTGCGCATGCCGGGAACATTCGCGGTGATGGCGCAGTCGCCCAGCGATACCAGAATTTTCGTGCTCGCCCGTACAAACTGAATCTTGTGCAGGTCCTCCTCGCTGCTGACCGAGCCTTCGACCAAGGTGATATCGACCCCTTCCGGAAAGATCTTGGCGTCAACCAGGGGGCTGTAGACAAGATCGGCCTTTTGAGCGACGGCGAGAAGGCGTTCGTCGATATCAAGAAACGACATGTGGCATCCCGAACATCCATCCAGCCAAACCGTCGCCAGCCGCAGCTTGCTCACTCCTGGTCCTCCCCTCGCATCAGGGTGAGATAGGGCAGGAACTGCCGCCGCTTGAGCATCTCCGCCACGGATCTCCCCTTCTCAAAAAGCGCCCCTGTCGGACACACATGCACGCACTTGCCACACGTCGTACACGAGTCCGACGATCCCCAGGGCTGGTTCAGATCGGTAATCACCAGCGCCTGTATGCCGCGCCCGGTCACGTCCCACGTATGCGCCCCTTCGATCTCGTCGCATACCCGCACGCACCGCGTACATAAAATGCAGCGGTTATGATCCACTACGAAGCGGTCGTGCGAGGCATCCACCTCCAGTTTGGGATAACGATAGGGATAGCGAACGTGGGTGATATCGAGCTTCTGCGCGAGGAACTGCAATTCGCAATGACCGTTCGAGACGCAGACCGAGCAAATGTGGTTCCGCTCGGTGAAAAGCAGTTCCAGGATCGACCGGCGATATTTCTGCAGGCGCTCGGAATTCGTTATCACTTCCATGCCCTCCTCCACTCGCGTCACGCAGGCGGGCAGAAGCTTGCTCGTGCCTTTGATCTCGACCAGGCACATGCGGCAAGCTCCTACGATGGAGAGGCCCTTCAATTCGCACAAGGTGGGAATGAAAATATTGTTTTGCCGGGCCACGTCGAGGATGGTTTCCTCCTGGCGCGCGCTGACATCGCGATCATCGATCTTCAGCGTCTTGATGTTGCTGGTGGCCACCATCGCAGTTCTTCCGCTACTCATCTTTCCCGCCTCATGCCTCGCTTTACGTCCAGCCTCATGAGTGTTGATCTCCGCAAACGCCGGCCGGACATTGTCCGCTTCTCCACATGCGCTTTATATTCTTCGGCAAAATAGCGCAATGTGCTGAGCACCGGGTTCGGCGCGGACTGACCCAGCCCGCACAGGCTCGTATTCTTCATCAGGTCGCACAACTCCTCGATCATGGCGATGTCTTTTTGTGTCGCTTCGAATCGCGTGATCTTCGCCAGCAGTTCGTTCATCTGGTACGTACCCACGCGGCACGGAATGCATTTCCCGCAGGATTCGCTCATGCAGAAGTCCATGAAATACTTGGCAACGTCCACCATGCAGGACGTGTTGTCCATCACGATCATGCCGCCGGAACCCATGATCGATCCGACCTTGGCCAGCGATTCGTAATCCACCGGCATATCGAGAAACTGCGACGGGATGCATCCGCCGGAGGGCCCACCCGTCTGCACCGCCTTATATTCGCGTCCGTTCGGGATGCCTCCGCCCACTTCGAAGACGATCTCGCGCAGCGTGATTCCCATCGGAACCTCCACCAGTCCGGTGTTCTCCACACTGCCGGCCAAAGCGAATACCTTGGTGCCCTTGCTCTTTTCACTCCCGATTTTTGCGTACCACTCTCCGCCGTTCCGGATGATGGGCGGAATGTTGGCATAAGTTTCAACGTTGTTGATCAGGGTGGGCTCGCCGAACAATCCTTCCTGCGCGGGATACGGCGGTCGAGGGCGAGGTGTTCCCCGCTTGCCTTCCACCGAGGAGATCAGCGCCGTCTCTTCGCCGCAGACGAACGCTCCCGCGCCCAGCCGCAGGTCGATGCCAAAGCTGAAACGCGTGCCGCAGATATTGTGGCCCAGCAATCCCAGGCGCTCCGCTTGTCGGATCGCGGTGCGCAGCCGCTTCACCGCCAGCGGATATTCTGCCCGCACATAAATGAAGCCTTCAGACGCGCCGACGGCATACGCCGCGATGAGCATGCCTTCGAGCACACGATGCGGATCGCTCTCCAGGACGCTGCGATCCATGAATGCACCCGGGTCGCCTTCGTCGGCATTGCAGATGGCAAACTTGATCTTCTTGGGCGTGGCTTTCGCTACCGTGCTCCACTTCAATCCCGTGGGGTAGCCGGCGCCGCCTCGACCACGCAGCCCGCTCTTGACCACCTCGTCGATCACCTGCGACGGCGTCATTTCGGTGATCACGCGCATCATCGCGCTGTAACCGTTGGCCGCGATATAGTCTTCGATCCGCTCGGGATCAATGACGCCGGAGTTTTCCAGAACGATCTTTTTTTGCCGCTGGAAGAAAGGCACATCGGTCGGGCACACCAGCCGGCTCACGGTTTCGCCGGTCACACTGGCTACCACCTCGGCCGCGTCACTCGCCGCCACCCGTTTGTAGAGCACGCCCTTATCAGTCGAGACCAGCGGGCCTTCCGCGCATAGTCCCATGCAGCCCACGCCTTTGCTTTTGCAGACGTGCTCCTGCCCCTGTTTCTTGATTTCCTCGTCGATCGCTTCCTTGACGCCCAGGCTCTGGCACGACACACAACCCGCCGCCACACAAACCTTGATGGAGTGCGCGAACTTGCTTTGCTCTTCGCGTTCCGCTTCCGCAATCTGCTCGAGTTCTTCCGGCGTCATTTGGACATCCATTTCGCGACATGCTGGCGCAGATTTTGCGGCGAAACTTTACCCGCAACCTCGTTGTCATAAACCACCGCCGGCGCCAGCCCGCAGGATCCCAGGCAGCGCGCGGTCAACAGCGAGACCTCTCCGTCCGCAGTCGTTTCTCCGGGAGCGATGCCGTAATCTTTCTCCATCGCCGCCAGCAGTTGCGGCGCACCCTTGATGTAGCAGGCCGTTCCCATGCAGACCACGCAGCTGTGCTTGCCTGCGGGTTTCAGGGTGAAAAAGTGATAAAACGTCGCCACCCCGTAGGCCCGGCTTAGCGGAACGTGCAAGGACGTGGCCACGTAGCGGAGCGCGCCTTCATCCAGGTATCCGAATGCCTCCTGCACCGTGTGCAGGGTCTCGATCAACGATCGAGACTGATGGCCCAGGCGCCGCATAGTGGCATCCACCATGCGCCAGCGTTTGTCTTGTAGATCGGGTGGAACAGGCTTGGCGTAGTCGAGGCTATGGCGTAGCTAACATGATCTCTGCGTCCAGATATCGAGGGCTGAAACCGTTCCTCTGGACAACAATTCACTCTATACGGCGAGACCTTGTAATTGATGTGATAACCGTCACTGCGTAAGGAGTGGCAGTCCGCTTCTGGGACGATTCTCTTTCGAGAGTTGCAGAGCGATGGAGACTTGATCTTCGCGGCAGGAAACAGAAGATTTTATTTCGAAAAAACTCTGTCGCAAGCCGGACCTATAAACCGAAAACCACAGCGCAACAGAGTGCGCCCACATAAAAAGGAGTCTCATGGCCTCGCAGGCACCCGTGGAATAGCTTCGCTACTGATGAGATTGCGAAGAAACGGCGTACGCTTGTGCTAAGGCCTGATTTCGACAACTGACGCCGTTTCCCATACCCGCTGATAGCGGCCCCCTGGCAGGAACGCTCGTCGAAGCAATAATTCCGCTCTTCCAGTAGGGCCGTCATACAAGCAGGGCAGTCATAGCCGTCGTCGTCAAGTGGCGTAATATCTGTTAGCGTCAACTGACTTTGCGATGGCGTAGGCTATTCATATTAGTAGATAAGCGCAGGTTGTGGATCAGCGACGATTGAAGTGTTCAAGAACGATCCACGTGCACACCATTGCAATGCCAGATGCGGCGACGAAAACCCATCCCACGAGTCGCACGACAGCGAATTTACGTCGTCGATACGTGACAATCAATCCTGCGATCCAACAGAAGGGGCTGATGACGGCAAGTATGGCCGGGGCTGTCACAACCGATGGGGAAATGAGAGAGCGGGCGGAGTGCGGAGCCAGCTTGATTGTAAGGATTAGCAAGATGCTATAAGCCGCTGTTCCCCAGCATGGGATGCATAGGAGCAAAGTCGCTAACGGAAGGAAAACGCTCTTCCGGTCTCGGGCAATGCTTGTGGCACTGTCCACCACGGGAGTGTCTGTCCCAAACTGAACTCCTGAGGGGCTTGTCGGCTCGACATCGCCACTGCACTCATTGATCTCAGTACGGCGTGGTTGGAAGCCTCTCCACATACCAGAGACGATCAGTAGAATACAGCCTGATGCAATCACGATGGCGGCGACCTTCATCGTGACAGCCTGCGTCTCGTTTGTCGGGTCGAAATGTCTTAGACCACGCGCCGGAAATATGTGGAGGTAATTAACGGCAGAACCGTAAAGGAAAATCGTTCCCAGCAAAATCCGACCCCATCCGAACTGCGCTCTTGGTCTAGGGCTGGCTTTCGCGATCGATGCTGAGCGTCGTCCGACAGTAAACAGGTAGACTGCGAGAGCAAAAAATACCAGGTAGCCTAAGAGTATCCAGAAGGCATGGAAGCGGCTAGCGCCGAATCCCCGCGTGATCCCGATAAAGATTCCTCGAATGAGCAGGAGCGCAAGACCGTAGCCAGCGATGACAGACAGCCAACCTACGATCTGAATGCCGCGGTGTCTCGCATCCATAGGAAACCGTCTTGCGGGGACATTCTAGCCTATGGTTGACGAAACATCGCGGTTACACTCAAAATCCCCCTAGTTCGAATAAACCTGCATCTCGATAAGGACAAACCCAGCCATCACCGTCCTCAAGGTCGACTCGAAGCTATAACAAATAATGAAGAATCTGGGCCAGCCGTGAGGCCAGCCCAAGCTGCCTACAACCCGACTGGCACAAAAACGGCACACCCGCCACTCTGGGCGGGTGTAAGTCTTTTATTTTGGCAGCCGGACCTGTAAGCCGAATTCTGTCCACCGGATTGCTCCGGCTGGACGGCCATTCCTCTGGGCCTCGCATTACTGCGAGGCTCTAGCGACCTACCCGAAGGTTTGACGCACCGAGCCGGCACGTGTCCCGCCGCCGCTGTGAGCGTTTGTCATCCTGAGCGCGGCGCTTTTTGCCGAGCGAAGGATCCAGGCGTGCCGCGCGATCCGTCCGCGTTCTGTGCGGACGGACAAATCGCGCGTCTGGCACGCATCCTTATAAACGTTCACAGCGGAGGCGGAACTTCCTCCCTATTTGGTCTTGCTCCGTGTGTGGTTTGCCCTGCCCGCTGCATTACTGCCGCGGCGGTGCGCTCTTACCGCACCTTTTCACCCTTACCTCGCGTCGTAAAACGCAAGGCGGTATGTTCTCTGTGGCACTTTCCGTCGAACGGGCTTGAACCCGCCCTCCCGGACGTTATCCGGCACACCGCTCTGTGGAGTTCGGACTTTCCTCTCCCCACGTTCCTGCTGTTCCCAACAAAAACGCGGAAAGCGACCGCCCGGTCCAGCTGCCAACTTCATCATTATAACCGTCGTTTCCGGCGCCCGCCTTTCGGCCTCCGGCAAGAGTCCCCGCCTCAACCACTTATCAGCAGCCCCGCATCCAGACTGATAGACTTGTTTCCGGCCGCTTGAAGCCGGCCATCCGTCCGCCCAGCGTATGCACGTCACCGAAGCCATCCGAATCGCGCTGCAGTCGCTGTGGGTGAACAAGCTTCGCTCCGTCCTCACCCTTCTCGGCGTGGTCATTGGAGTGGCCGCCGTCATCGCCGTGGTCACCTTCGTCTCCGGCATCAACGACTACGTCGCGACCAAGGTCTTCAACCTCGGCGCGGATGTTTTCATTATTTTTAAGGTTTCCCCCGCAGTCACCAACGTCGATCGCTTTCTCGAAGGCGAAAAGCGCAAAGATTTGACCATGGACGATTACCAGGCTGTGGCCGATGCCTGCCGTCATTGCCAATATATTGGCGCGGTGCTGCGCAACGAGACTGGACACATTAAGTACGCCGAACAATCCATTAGCGACACGTCAGTTCGCGGCATTACCCCATCCATGGCTCCCATTTACGATACCGACCTCAGCGCAGGCCGCATGTTGAACCAGACGGATTTGGATAATCACACGCCCGTCGCCGTGGTGGGCGCAGACATCGTCGAGCACCTGATGGCCGGCACCGATCCCCTGGGCAAGGAGATACGTCTCGATGGCTGGACTTATCAGGTGATTGGCGTCGGCGCCAAGAAAGGGCACCACGCTAGGGCAAAGCGCCGACAACTATGTGATGATTCCGATCACATTGTTCCTGAAGCAATACGGCGCGCACAATAACAGTATTCGAATTTCAGGTAAGGCCTACAGCGCCGGAGTTCCCCTGAACGAGGCGGTCGACGAATCGCGGGCCGCGCTGCGCGCCAAGCGCCATGACGCGCCCGGCGGTGAAGATAGCTTTGATATCGAAACCAATGCCAGCCTGCTCGGCATATGGACCGGCTTCAGCCAGACCTTCTTCATCGCCACCATCGGCATCGCGTGCATCTCGCTGGTAGTTGGCGGCATTGTCATTATGAATATCATGCTGGTTGCGGTCACCGAACGCACCCGCGAGATCGGCATTCGCAAGGCGCTCGGAGCTCGTCGCGAGGATGTGCTGCTCCAGTTTCTCATCGAGGCCGTCACGCTGTCGGTGGCCGGCGGAGCTTTTGGAGTTTTGTTTGGCGTGGTGATTGCCGAATCCGTTACCCTGCTGATTGGGATGCCTTCCGCCATCAAGCTCTGGGCAGTGGCCGCGGGCCTTTTGGTATCGGCCAGCGTGGGCGTGTTTTTCGGCGTCTATCCCGCGAGCAAAGCGGCGAAGCTCGATCCCATCGCCGCTCTGCGGTTCGAAACCTAGGAGATTTCGCGATTTGTGATCGGGTGATTTTGCGATTGAAAACCAAAGTCTCTGAAGGGTTTTCAATCGCTAAATCACCAAATTACAAATCACCCAATTCCTCATGCTTCACAAAGACGAATTCGGCGAGATCGTGCAGATGGCGACCGATACCATCCGCGGCAACAAGATGCGCTCGGCGCTGACTGTGCTCGGCATCGTGATCGGCGTCGCCATGGTGATCGGCGTGTCCTCCATCGGCCGCGGGCTCGATGACAATGTCCGCGAGGTCGTGTCCAGCATCGGGTCAAATGTTATTTTTGCGTTTCACATCGAGCCCTTTACCTTCGGGCGTCCCACCGAGGAGATGCGTACCCGCAAGGAACTCACCTACGAAGATTCGCTGGCCATCGGCGATTTGCCCCATGTGAAGGCGGTAAACGCGGGGGTCCGTTATTTTCGTCCCGAGCTTGGTGTGGGCACGTTTGCCGTGAAGTATGCGGACAGGAAGGCGAAGAACACGATCCTCGAGGGCGATCAGTCCTCCGCCAAAGAAGTCTTTGATCTGCAAATCGCCTCCGGCCGCTGGTTCAGCGAAATCGACGAAGAACACCGGTCATCAGTCGTGTTGCTCGGTTCCGATACGGCGGAAGAGCTGTTCGGTAATCAGAGTCCTCTGGGCAAAGAAGTTAATATTGAAGGCCAGCTCTTTACCGTGATTGGAGTGGCGAAACAGGTGAAGTCGGTTTTCGGCGGCGGCAAGAATCCCGAAGACAACAAAGCCATTTTCCCGCTCAGCACGCTGCGCAAACTGCATCCCGGAGTTGAAGCAGCATTGGATCAGCGTCAAAGCCACTTCTCACGACGATATGCCGAAGGCGATTGACGAGATCCGCGAATTGCTGCGGCGCCGACGCAAAGTAGCTCCCAATAAGCCCGATAATTTTGCCGTCTTCACCTCCGATTCCATTTCCGATGTCTGGAACCAGTTGACCGGCATGCTCTTCGTTGGCATGTTTGCGATCTCGAGCGTCGGCCTGATCGTTGGCGGCGTTGGCGTCATGAACATCATGCTGGTCAGCGTCACCGAAAGAACCCGCGAGATCGGCGTCCGCAAAGCCATCGGCGCGCGCAAGCGTGACATCCTCCTTCAGTTCACTTTCGAAGCCATCATTCTCACGGCGGTCGGCGGCCTCATCGGCATCGCGCTCGGCGCTATCGTCGTCGGTATCATTCCGGTTTTCTGGCCGTCGCTTCCCGCGCATATGTCGATGTTCTGGACCGTCTTTGGCTTCACCTCGGCTGCGGGAGTCGGACTGGTGTTCGGAATCTATCCCGCATGGAAAGCCGCTAATCTGGATCCGATTGAGGCGCTGCGCTACGAATAGCTCGATCGCGCATCATGCACCCTACTCTCAACACTCTCCAGCTCGCGGTTGAAATCGTCGCCGGCGCCGGTATCGTTTCCAGTTTGCTCTACTATTTCCTCTGTCTCTGGAGTGCCTCGGTATTTCTGCGCGAGCGAGATCGGCCGCGGAACGCGCGTCCTGCCCAAAACCTGCCGCCCGTTTCGATTCTCAAACCGCTGAAAGGAATCGATCCTGAAATCTATCAAAGTTTTCGCAGCCACTGCCTGCAGGATTATCCGGAATACGAAATCATCTTCGGTGTCAGTGATCCCAACGATCCCGCCATCGCGAGCGTGAAGGCACTGCAGCAGGAATTTCCGCAGCACAAAATCCAGTTCCTGGTTTGTCCACAAATCCTGGGCGCCAATGTGAAGGTCAGCAATCTCGTCCAGATGCTTCCCGTGGCCCGCTACGAACATCTGATCGTCAATGACAGTGATATTCGAGTAGAAGCCGACTATCTCCAGCGCGTCGTAGCTCCCCTGTCGGATCCGCAACTGGGACTGGTGACCTGCCTCTATCGTGGCGTTGCGGCGCAGACGCTTGGCTCGCGTCTCGAAAGCCTCGGCATCAGCACCGATTTCAGCGCTGGCGTTCTGGCGGCGCGTCAGCTAGAAGGTGGCATTCGTTTTGGATTAGGTTCTACGCTTGCCTTCCGGCGAAGCGATCTGGAACGAATCGGAGGCTTCCGACCCATCGTCGATCATCTTGCCGACGATTACGAGTTGGGCGCACGCCTGGCCGCATTAGGTCTGACCGTGGAACTCTCCGATGTGGTGGTGGAGACGCTTCTCCCGCCCTACCGCGTTGCCGATTTTATTGCTCACCAACTCCGTTGGGCACGCGGCGTTCGCGATGCCCGCGCTGCAGGATATTTCGGGCTGATCTTCACCTTTGGAATCCTCTGGGCATTGCTCGCGTCTAGTGGCGAGCCACGGCGCACTGTGGTCGTTCGCTTCGCTAGCCTTTGTTCTTTTGCTACGCCTGAGTGTGGCCCTGATCGTAGGCCGCAAAATTCTCAGGGATCGAAGCGTTCTCAGCGATCTCTGGCTGATTCCGCTGCGCGACCTGATCGCCGTGGCAGTTTGGCTCATCAGTCTCGGCGGTCACACCGTGACCTGGCGCGGCGAACGTTTCCACTTGAAAGACGGCAAGCTGACGCGCTTAACCCGTTAGCCTATTTAGAATGGCTATGCCCGCTTAATTTCCCACGCATTGGCCAAGGATCGACCGGACTTTCCCGGCAAGCTGTTTGAGCGTAAATGGTTTCTGCAGGAAATTGCTTTCAAGATCGACCACTTTATGGTCCAGCACAGTTTGACCGGCATATCCTGAAAGGAACAGGAACCGTGTTTCCGGACGAATGGTGGCCAATTGTTTTGCCAATTGGCCTCCGCTCACGTGCGGCATCACCACATCGGTCACTATCAGGTCGATCCTCGAGGCATGCTGTTGGGCAACTGAAATCGCCTCTCGCCCATCTCGAGCCTGCAGCACCGTATATCCATTCAGACTCAGAAACTCTCCCGTTGCCCTACGCAAGGCATCTTCATCCTCCACCAGAAGCAGAGTCTCAGATCCCCGAATAGTCTTCTCGTCGCTGGTCACCGGCACTTCGGTCGTTTGTCCCCGATCCTGCACGCAGGGAAAGTAAAGTTTAAATATCGTACCCATGTCCGGTTCGCTGTAAGCCCAAATGAAGCCGTGATTCTGCTTCATGATTCCATACACGGTCGCCAGTCCAAGCCCTGTCCCTTTCCCAAAAGGTTTCGTCGTGTAAAACGGCTCAAAAATATGCGGCAAGTGATCTGGAGAAATGCCGGCACCGGTATCTGTCATGCTCAGCACGGCATAGCGCCCAGGAGGAATGATCGCTTTCTTGCTGGCAGCGTACTGTTCATCGAGAAGACGGTTTGAAGTTTCGATCGTGCACCGGCCTCCCTCCGGCATGGCGTCACGAGCGTTCGCCGCAAGATTCATCAAAATCTGTTCGATCTGCATGGGATCAAGTCGGATTCGACCCATACCTTTGCCGGGAATGAATGTGAGATCAATATCTTCCCCGATAAGACGGTGCAGCGTCTTCACGATGCCACTTACTACTGGATTGAGATCGGTGACACGCAGGGCTTGCGGCTGGTTGCGACTGAAACCCAAGAGTTGACGGGTCAATTCGGCAGCCCGTCGCGCCGCGGACAGGATTTCTTGAAGCTGCCCCTCCATCGAACTTCCGCTCTGCGCCGTGTCCAATGCCAGCTCGGAATAACTGGTAATGATGGTCAGAAGATTATTAAAGTCGTGCGCCACTCCGCCTGCCAACCGTCCGATGGCATCCATCTTCTGTGACTGCTGTAACTGCGCTTCCAGATCGAGACGCTTCGTCAGGTCTCGTCCATTGGCGACAAAATGCGTGATGCGTCCGCTCGCGTCACGTATGGCGCTGATGCTCTCGTCCACGTGGTACAACTCGCCATTCTTCTTACGATTTACGAAGATATTGCGGTACACGTTGCCCACGCTGATTGTTTCCCACAAATCGCGGTAAACCGATGGCGCTTGCTGACCGGAAGTTAAAATGCTTGGGGATTGGCCTATCGCCTCCTCTCGCGAATAGCCAGTCAGGGCTTCGAATGCAGGATTCACATACTCAATGACGCCTTCGCTGTTGGTAATCAGAATCATGTCGCCCGACTGCTCCACGGCGCACGACAGTTTCTGCAATGAACGCTCCGCCCGCTGGCGCTGCTGATCGCTGGCATGCAATTGCAGCGTGCAGCGTATCGTGCGTAGAAGGTTGGCCCCGTTGAGCTGTGACTTCTCTACGCAATTCCACGCGCCCGCGTGAACGATTTCGGCGACTGCTTTCTCATCCGCGAGTTCCGTCAGCACAATGAAGGGAATCGTACGCCCGGCTTCGAGAAATTCCGCCAAAAGGCTGGTGGCCGCTGCATCTCCGGTCTCATGTTCGAATAGCACGAGTCCATAATTTCCTCGCTCCAACATTTCTTTCGCTTCTTTCAGCGACGAGGCATGATCGAGCACTGCGGGCAGGTCGCACTGGTAGCGCTCCAGGATTTCCCGAATCAGGAAAAAATCTTCTTCTTGATCGCCCACCAGAAGTACCGAAATAGGAGTAGATGAAAGCGCAGGCCCTACGCCAGTTGACACGGGAATAATCCTCTACTCTCATCTCATCGGCGAAAGGAGGAAAAACTCGATCAACCGGAATTCTCTGAAAGGAAGGTTTCCAAAAAACGCGAGCCAGCCCAGGCAGGTTCGATCGTGACTTCCTGCCTACGCCGGCTCTACTACGACGAACGATTGCTTCCGTGCGCGAACCGTTATTTTCCGACTTCGCCGATACACTGTTCCAGCACGTCGAGCGCGACGTCGGCTTGCTCGGTCGTTACCACCAGCGGTGGGCACAGCCGGATCGAACTGGGCCCGCAGCCGAGAAACAACACGCCATGTTCAAACGACTTTTCGACGATGCGATCGCGCTCTGCGGCCCCATATTCTCTCGTCGTCTTGTCCTTGACGATATCCACACCAATCATTAAGCCCCGGCCCCGGACGTCTCCCACCAGCTTCAGCCTCTTCGGCCAATCGGCCATACGCTTCATCATGTGTGCCCCCACTTTGGCCGAATGATCGAGCAGGTGCTCCTTCTCGATGACGTCGAGCGTCGCCAGTGCGGCCGCCACGCAAACCGGGTTTCCGCCGAAAGTCGACGCGTGCGAGCCTGGCACCCAATCCATAATTTCAGACCGTGTCATGGTGATTCCTAGCGGCATGCCCGATGCAATGCCCTTGGCGATGCACACCATGTCCGGCTCAACCCCGGTGTGCTCCACTGCCCACCACTTGCCCGTGCGTCCCACGCCGCTTTGCACTTCATCCACCACCAGCAGGATTCCGTGACGATCGCAAATACGCCGCAGCTCTCGCATGAAAATCGTCGGAGCCACCACGTACCCGCCTTCGCCTTGCACCGGCTCTACGAAAATCGCCGCCACTTCCTCAGGCGCCAGGGTCGTCTTAAACAATTTTTCTTCGATGAAGCGCGCGCAACCCAACGAGAAGGCTTCCGCCTCCTGCGGTCCACCCATGCATCCCCGGTAGACGTCGGGATAGCGCACATGCGTCACTCCCGGCATCAGGGGCGCAAATCGCCGCCGTTGCTGCGGTTTCGAAGCGGTGAGCGACAATGCCCCCATCGTGCGTCCATGAAACGCGCCGAAGAAGGCGATAATGTTCTGCCGCTTGGTGTGATAACGCGCCAATTTCAGAGCGCACTCGATCGCCTCCGCTCCGGAATTGCCGTAATAAAATTTGTGCGGCCCCGGCATGGGGGCGATTTTCGACAGCCGTTCCGCCAGTTCCACCATGTTCTCGTAATAAAAATCCGTCCCCGACATGTGAATCAGTTCGCCCGCCTGCTTCTGCACCGCAGCCACCACATCGGGATGGCAGTGGCCGGTCGAAGTCACGGCAATGCCGGCTGAAAAATCGTAGAACTCGTTCCCGTCCACGTCCGTTACAACAATGCCCCGGCCGCTCTTGGCAACCAGCGGATACGAGCGCGTGTATGACGGGGAAATATATTTCTGATCGTTCGCCAGTACCCGCATGGCGTTCGGGCCGGGCAGTGAAGTCTTGATGCGTGGTCCATTTTTTTTCACGGGCGCCACGGGTGTCATGGTTTCGGTGGTCATGGAATCCTCCTGGGCAGCATCCAGATTCGCTGCGATGCATGAAAATCTGATGTGGGAGCTTCGGAACGCGTTCAGACACACGCGGGCCGAGGCCAATCAGGCGGAAACTGAATTAGTCACTACCGAAGAGACTGGGACGGAGACGGGACGGCAGATTCGCACGATATCGGCGCGGGCACACCAGGCAGTGCAACCAGCACTCTGGTAAATGCGATTGGAACTCGCTCGACTTGGAAAAATTGCGCAGCATCGATAGACATTGGTCTCGCTTTATTATACGTCGCCGACGCGCTCGGCGTAACCCCCAATTTCACGATGGTAACGCGCTCGGCCGGAACCAAGATCAGGCTTTGACATCCCGCGGCGCTCCGCCTAGCATGTTTGAACTCTTATAGACTTAAACTCGATTCGATCGATAATCCCTTGCTCGACCAGAACATTTCACATTACCGCATCATTGAAAAACTAGGCGGCGGCGGCATGGGTGTCGTCTACAAGGCAGAAGACACGCGCCTCGGACGATTTGTCGCCCTCAAGTTCCTGCCCGAGGAAATGGCGCAGGACCGCCAGGCCCTGGAGCGCTTCCGTCGTGAGGCCCGCGCCGCATCCGCGCTCAATCATCCCAATATCTGCACTATCTACGACATCGGCGAGGAGAATGGCCGCGCTTTTCTGGTGATGGAGTTCCTGGAAGGCGTCACCCTGAAGCATCTGATCGTCGACCGCCCCATGGATTTGGAGACGATCCTGGCCTTGGGGATCGAGATCGCGGACGCCCTAGATGCCGCGCACGCCGAGGGTATCGTCCACCGCGACATCAAGCCGGCCAATATCTTTGTCACCAAACGCGGTCACGCCAAAGTTCTCGATTTCGGATTGGCCAAGGTCACCGCCAATCCTGCGTCCTCCGCACACGCCGCCGACGTTACCGCGCCCACCGCCATCGCTTCCGACGAACACCTCACCAGTCCCGGATCGACCCTGGGTACCGTGGCTTATATGTCGCCGGAGCAGGCCCGCGGCAAGGAACTCGACTCGCGTACGGACTTGTTTTCTTTCGGCGTGGTGCTGTACGAAATGGGGACCGGCTCGCTGCCCTTTCGCGGTGAGACCTCGGCGGTGATCTTTCAATCCATTCTGGATCGCACTCCCGTTCCTGCCATCCGCCTGAATCCCGACCTGCCGCTGAAGTTCGAAGACGTCATCAACAAAGCGATCGAGAAAGATCGCAACCTCCGTTATCAGCACGCCGCCGATATTCGCACCGATCTGCAGCGCCTGAAGCGCGATACCGAAAGTGGGCGTGCGGTTGCCGTGCAGTCAGACTCTTATCCCGCAATTCCCGAGACCCCAACACTTCCGCCGTCATCCGGTTCGCAAAAAGCTGTTTCAAGTTCGGCAAGCGTTGCGGCAATTTCTTCAAGCATCTCAGCGCAGCCCGCTAGCGCCATCACCAAAAAGAAATCCTCAAAGCTTCTCATTTCTCTCGTGCTCTTGCTGATTGTGGCTGCTGTCTGTGCCGGCCTTTATTTCCGTGCGGCGCGTGCCACCAGGATCACGGGAAAAGACAGCGTCCTCCTGGCGGATTTTATTAACACCACCGGCGATCCCGTCTTTGACGGAACGCTCAAACAGGCCCTGGCTGTGCAATTGGAGCAATCCCCCTTTCTCAATCTCTTGCCGGAATCCAAAATTCGCGAGGGCTTGCGGTTTATGGGGCGCTCACCCGACGAGCGTCTGACGAACGACGTCGCCCGGGAGATTTGCCTTCGCCAGAATGTAAAAGCCATGCTCACCGGCACCATCGCGAGCTTGGGCAACCATTACGTGATCACGCTGGGTGCAATTAATCCCCAGAATGGCGACTCGCTGGCGCGCGAGCAGGTGGAAGCTGACAGCAAGGAAGGAGTTTTGAAAGCCTTGGATAAGGCCGCTTCCAACTTGCGCCAGAAACTGGGCGAGTCGCTGGCTTCGGTGAACCAGTTCGCCACGCCACTCGAGCAGGCCACCACCTCCTCGCTCGAAGCTCTTCAAGCCTATAGCCTGGGCCATGAAGCTCATCAAAAGACCAATGACGATGCGGCTATCCCTTACCTGAAACGAGCCGTGGAGCTGGACCCGAATTTTGCCATGGCCTACGCCACGCTGGGCGTGGCAGAAAGCAACCTGGGAAGGGTCACCGATTCCAGCAAGGCCCTCACCCAGGCGTATCAATTGCGAGACCGCACCAGCGAGCGGGAAAAGCTCTACATCCAGGCTCATTATTATGACGAAGTAACCTTGGACTTCGACAAGACCATTCAGGTATACGACGCATGGAGACAGACCTATCCGCGAGACACGCTCCCGCTCGACAATCTTTCTCTCCTCTACAGCGAGACGGGGCAATTCGATAAGTCGCTCGATCGAGCCAGCCAGGCTTTTCACCTCGACCCCAAGGATCGCTTCGCTTATGGCAATATGACGTTCGCTTATATGGGCTTGAATCGCTTTGACGAAGCCAGAAGCCTGGTGGACCAAACCCTGGCGCAAAAGTTGGATGGCCCCACCACTCAGATTGCGATTGTCTTTCTTGACGCGATTCGCAACGATCAGGCTGCTTTTGATCGGCATCTTGGCGAGATGCGCGGCACCTCAACCGAACCTTTGCTCCTCATGTTCAAGGCTTTCGATTTGTGCGCTCAGGGCAAACTGGCCGCTTCTCGTCCCGTATGGTTGCAGTCCAGTGCCCTCGATCAAAAAGCTGGAGACAAAGACTCCGAGGGACAGGTGCTTGTTGCCGAAGCAGTTTGCGACGCCCTGGTGGGAAATCCTGACAATGCGCGCAAGGAAATTTCAGAGGGCATAAAAAGCGCGCCTAGCCGGGATGTGAATTCGCTTGCCGCGATCGCCTTCGCCATGATAGGTGACACCGCAAAATCAAACGCCTTGATATCAGATTTGCAACGCCAGTACCCCGATAATCGTCTCGTTCAAACGGTTACCATCCCGGAGGCCCGCGCGGCTCTGGCCTTGCACGCTAATCAGCCGGCACAGGCCATCGCCGAATTAGAACCGCTGCACGCCACTCAACTGGGGAGCGGACCTCAGGGAACGGGTTACACCGTTAACTACTTGCGGGGCCAAGCCTATCTCAACGCCGGCGACGGAACCAAAGCGGCCGCCGAATTTCAGCAGATACTCGATCACCAGGGCGTACTCCCGGTCGACCCCACATACGCTCTCGCGCATTTGTATCTGGCACGCGCCTGCGCGCTGCAGGGCAACGCCGCCAAGGCCCGGACGGCCTATCAAGATTTCTTCAGCCTCTGGAAGGACGCTGATCCCGACGTACCCATCCTCAAGCAAGCCAAAGCCGAGTACGAGAAACTGAAGTAGCTCAATCTTCTCCGGCTCCTCGGGGTAGTGTGGGGTCATCCGGAGCGTAGCCGCTTTTCAGGCGTAGCGAAGGATCTCCCTCTAGACTGTCACGGCGCGCGTGAATCCAAACTGCGCCGTTACGGGCACTCAGACGCTAACCATTGCCTTCCACGTTGTCTGATATCTTTTATTCTTCCCCACTTCCACCAACATGTCCAAAGCTCAAAGTCCAAGCCGGTTTGCAGTGATTCTCGCCTTTGGGCTGGTTTATCTATTCTGGGGATCCACTTATCTCGCCATTGATATCGCTGTGCAGAGTATCCCTCCCGCGCTCATGTGCGGCTTGCGTTTTTCCATCGCCGGAGTCGTCATGCTGGCGGTATGCGCCGCTACCGGACGCACAATCTGGTACTCGCCAAAACAGATCGCGCTCGCCGCGGTGGTCGGAATCTTGCTCCTGATGGGCGGGAATCTCACGCTCTCCTGGGCCGAGCAAACTGTGCCGTCGGGACTCGCGGCGCTCATCATCGCCATCACCCCCTTGTGGTTTTTGGTGCTCGACTCTTTGCTGCTCGGCCATCATCGTATCTCGTGGCGCGGGAAAGCCGGGCTCGCCCTGGGAATCGTTGGACTCTTCGTTCTGTTCTGGCCTGAGCTGCACTCCACCTCAGCCCTTGGCCGGCGCGAGTTGCTGGCTTCCATCTCCTTGATTGGTGGATCGTTCTTGTGGGCTCTGGGATCGGTCCTCTCAAAACGCTGGCAATCGGGCATGGACGTTTTCAGCGCCACCGGATGGCAAGTAACCGCCGCGGGTGTCGCGAACTTCTTGTTTGCCGTTTTGAACGGGGATTTTTCCAGAGTTACATGGACAACGCGCGGCGTGACCGCAACCCTCTATCTCGTGGTCTGCGGATCGTGGGTTGGATATACCGCATACATCTGGTTATTGGAGCACGTGCCCACTTCCAAAGTATCCACCTATGCGTACGTGAATCCCGTCGTCGCAGTGTTTCTCGGCTGGCTCGTTCTTCACGAGCGCGTGGACCGCTTCATCGTAATGGGCAGCGTGATCGTGGTGCTGTCCGTCGTCCTGGTGACCAGCGCCAAAGTCCACGAGAAAATTGCCGCGGAGGAATTGCCCGCGGTAGAAGCTGCCGGAGATTAATTCCGATTCTCGCACCGCAATCGCAACTCCGCCCCCGTCTCGCGTCTACTTCGTCCCTTCGTCCTCATCCTCGTCTTCGCTTACCAGGTCCACCACATGCCCGCGTATCGCGAAGGTTTGTTTGTCAGCAGTCGGCGTATCGAAGGTGACGCGGCAGGGCGCGCGCTGCCAGGTAGGAGCCGGGCAGGCTGCGACCGGAGCCTCATCCATTTCCGCGCTCTTCACCATCGCACCTTGGAGAACTTGTTTCAGCACCGGCTTCCGCCGTGCGATCTGCGCCACTACGGCGAACACTTTCTTTCCATCTTCTGAAACCCCGCAATAGGCCGCATAATCGCGATACCAGCTGGCTTCCGAATACAGCAGATCGAACTCCGGAAGATTTATGGCGGAAACGTGTCCGGTCATGCGGTCGACGTACAGCCATCCCCCACGCTGCCATTTCCAGCGCGGCGCTCCGTTTTCCTGCGGAAGGCTGTCATTCACTCGGAACGCCCGGCGCACAACGAATCCACGATCCGTCACCTCATGCGGAGAACCCAGAGTGAATTCCTTCAGTCGCGCATCCACCAGCAGCGGCCGAACTCTACCGCTTACCGGTTTGTCAGCAGATGGAGAGAACGCGGCCGAGACCCATTTCCCAAAACTGACGGTATGAGCCTTCGACCCGGCTCGTGCCGAGTTCGTTACTCCTATGCTAAGCAGAAGAACGACTACAGTCTTCATGCGATATCGAGAATTCCAGATCATGCCCAAGGCTAAGCAGGCGCCGGGTGAAGAAACAAGGAGAAACGGCAAGATGCGGACAACCGGATTCCAAAATGGGCGATCCAATTAGATCCGATGGGCAAGCTGCTTCCTGCCAGCGGTTTTTGGCCTCCCAATCTCAATATTGCAGTAGAATCAACGGAAGAAATTTGCTTTCATGAGCTTTCCACGCGATCCCCGTCTCTCGTCGAAGGACAATCTTCGGGCAACTTCCCGGACGGGCCACGCCTCTGATGAGAAGATGCACGAGGTTTTGTCGCGAAAGCACACCGCCCGAATTCTGGTCGTGGATGACAATCCCGGAATCGCGGCGCTGATGAGCCAGCTGCTGACCACCCGCGGATATGACGTGGTGACCGCCGGCGACGCGCAGTCAGCTCAGGAGGAAGTACTGCGGCAGGCCCCTGATTTGATCCTCTCCGATGTGAGGATGCCGGGAAGGTCTGGATACGAACTCTGCCACGACCTGAAAGAAAATCCTGCCACGCGCCTGATCCCTTTCGTTTTGATTACTGGGTTGACGGATAGCACGGACAAATTGAAAGGCATTGAGGCCGGCGCCGACGATTTTCTCAACAAACCAGTTCTCGCGGAAGAACTCACCGCGCGCGTGAAGTCTCTCCTCCGCATGAAGGAATTCACGGATGAATTGGAGACTGCCGACTCCGTACTCTGTACTCTGGGCCTGATCGTCGAGGGCCGCGACCCTTACACCGAAGGCCATTGCGAGCGTCTGGCCTTGAACGCGTCCGAGCTGGGCCGCCATCTTTCACTCGATGAGGATTCCATCGTCGCGTTGCGCCGCGGAGGTTTCCTTCACGATCTGGGAAAGATTGCAGTGCCCGATGAAATCCTGAAAAAAGGCAGCGACCTCACCCCGGAAGAATGGATCATCATGAAGCAGCATCCGGTGACCGGTGAAAATATCTGCAAGCCACTTAAATCCCTGAAATTAGTGCTGCCCATCATTCGCTATCATCATGAACATATGGATGGCTCCGGCTATCCCGATGGCTTGCGCGGAGAGGAAATCCCTCTGCTACCCCGCATTTTGCAGGTAGTCGACGTATATGATGCTCTGCGCACCGCCCGCCCCTATAAGCCAGCGATCGGTCACGATCAGTCGGTTCAAGCCATGCTCGAAAAGGCTGCCCAGGGCTTGCTGGATGCTGACCTGGTCGATGAATTCTTTGGCATGTTGCGCGAACAGCGCGACGTCGCTTAGGGTTTTCTCCCTGTTTTACCCCTATTTTGTCCTCGGCTCTTGAAGACGTACAATTAGGCAGGCATTTTGGCAACGGATAGGAGGAAAGCGACATCTTAAGCTTCCCTGACGCGATATTCTGCGTCGTTTTTAGTAGCCGGTTTTTCGTATTCGGGCCACAAAATTATGACCTATAGCATCGTCATTCCAGCCTATAACGAGGGCGAGCGCCTCGGCGCAACCTTGGACAAGGTCTTGGCGTACGTCCACCAGCAGGGATGGGATGCTGAAGTCATCGTAGTCAATGATGGATCGCGCGACAACACGGCCGACATTGTACGAGAGTTCGCTAAAAACGAACCCATGTTGCGCCTGGTGGAAAATCCTGGCAATCGCGGCAAGGGCTATAGCGTTCGCAATGGAATTCTAAATTCTCACGGGGATATCGTCGTATTCAGCGATGCCGATTTATCTTCCCCCATCGAAGAGATGCCGAAGTTGTTGAAGCCCCTCGCTGAGGGCGCGGATATCGCCATCGGCTCGCGTTGGCTGAAAGCCGAATTACAGACCCAGCGCCAGTCGCTGCACCGTCAACTCTTTGGCAGAATATTTAATCTCATGTTGCGGACTACTCTTGGCCTGCAATTCGCCGACACGCAATGCGGCTTTAAAGCTCTCACCCGCCGCGCCGCTCAGACCATTCTGCCGTTGCAGCGTATCGAGCGCTGGGGCTTCGATCCCGAAATTCTTTTCCTGGCTCGCCACTTCGGCTTTCGCGTCGTGGAAGTCCCGGTTCGCTGGGGACACGTGGGTGGTACTCGCATCAATCCTTTGATGGACGGCGCCAAGATGTTTCAGGAAATGCTGCGCGTCCGTTGGTATGACATGACCGGCAAATATGATGGACGGCGTCCCGTCGCTGTGCCAGCTGCAAAACCTCTCTCCGGGCGGCCCGCACCAAGAATCTGAGGTTTCGTCTTTTCTTTCCGGCTCAGTTGACGGTTCTGATCGCCTCCACTACTTTGCTTCCCATTTCAATCGTTGAAATCGAGCCCTGCCCTTTGCCCGCGAGGTCAGCCGTGCGCCAGCCTTGATTCAGAACCGCACTCACCGCGCTCTCCACTCGCAGCGCCTCTTCTTCCAATTGAAACGAATGACGCAGCATCAGCCCAACTGTGAGAATCGCGCCCAGAGGGTTTGCAATTCCTTTCCCCGCAATGTCCGGAGCCGATCCGTGCACAGGTTCGTAAAGTCCCACGGCGCCGCCGATGCTCGCCGAGGCCAGCAGGCCTAAAGAACCCACCACACCGCCCGCCTGATCCGAAAGGATGTCACCGAACATGTTCTCTGTGAGAACCACGTCAAAATCTTTAGGACGCTGCACCAGCGACATCGCGGCCGAGTCCACATACATGTGGGAGAGTTGCGCGCCGGGATAATCTTTCGCACATCGCGTCGCGACCTCACGCCATAGTCGTGAGCACTCGAGAACATTCGCCTTGTCGACGGACAGAACTTTCTTGCGGCGCTTCATCGCCAGTTCAAACGCTACCCGCGCGATTCTCTCGATCGCCCCTTCGCCATACGTCATCGTGTTGGTCGCCACGCGCGACCCGGGCTCTCCTGCAATGGACCGGGGTTCCCCGAAATACAAACCTCCCAGCAACTCCCTCACGATCATCAGGTCCGTACCGCGAACGATGTCAGCACGCAACGGAGAAGAGTGCTCCAGCGCGGGAAAACAGATGGCCGGACGCAGGTTGGCAAACGCTCCCAACTCGGTGCGCAGCCGCAGTAGACCCGCCTCTGGACGCAGATGATTCGGGTAGTGATCGAACGCAGGATTGCCCACCGCCCCCATCAGCACCGCCGCGGAAGACAGGCAGGCCTGGATCGTGTCAGGAGGCAACGGATCTTCTCCAACGGCCAGCGCTGCTCCACCGATTTTCCTGTGCCGAAGTTGAAGCTGGTGTCCGAAGGCTTCCGCGACAGCCTGTAAAACCAGTTCGGCTTGCTCGGTCACTTCGGGGCCGATGCCGTCACCGGGAAGGATCGTGAGTTTCAGAAGCATGCGGAAATTAGTTTACATGCGGAATCGGTTTGTCAGCTTGACAGATCGGCCCACGCTGCAGCGCAGTCTTGAGCCGCAGCGGAACGCGGCGGACGGCCGAGACTATCTTTGCGCACGCCCGAAGTTCGTTATACGCCCCAGAGATAATCTTCTTGATCGTGATGCTGGTCCCCGGGAATTGCCAGCGGAACGCCGAAGGCGTTGGTCTGCGGCACCAGCGGAAATGGACGCTGCGATTCGTAAGGGTTTGCACTTGCCGCAGCAGCCGCCACGTTCGTCGCCATCGGCTCGAACAGAGGCGTCGCCGAAGCTGCAGGCTTGTGAGTCTCCCGGATCAACTCCAGCAGATGATGATCTTCAACATGCTTGATCTTATCGGCAAGCCGCACGAACCGCCGGTAAATGTCATCCAGCGCGCGCCGGTCGAACTGGTAGCCCAGTTGCTCGCAGCGGATGCTCAGCGCGTGACGCCCGGAATGCTTGCCCAGCACCAGCTTTGAGTCAGGCACGCCCACGGACTGCGGCGTCATAATTTCGTACGTCAGCGGATTCTTCAGTACGCCGTCCTGGTGAATGCCGGCCTCATGCGCAAACGCGTTGCGGCCGGTAACCGCTTTGTTCGGTTGCACCGGCACTCCCGTGATTTCGCTCAGCATCTGGCTTGCTGCAAACAGTTGCTCGCATGCAATGTCCGTCTCGAAAGGGTATCGATCATGGCGGACACGGAGCGCCATCACGATCTCTTCCAGCGCGGCGTTGCCTGCACGCTCGCCGATGCCGTTGATGGTGCACTCCACCTGGCGCGCACCCGCCGCAACCGCCGCCATGGTGTTCGCCACCGCCATTCCCAGGTCGTTATGGCAGTGCGCAGAAATCGTCACATTCTCGATTCCCTTCACCCGCCGCCGAATCGTGGAGATCAATTCGCCAAACTCCGCCGGCACCGTATAGCCCACCGTGTCCGGGATATTGAGCGTGGTAGCGCCCGCCTCAACCACCGCTTCCAGCACCTTGCATAGAAAATCTGGATCGGTGCGCGTCGCATCTTCCGGAGAAAACTCTACATCCTGGCACAGAGACTTGGCGAATTTCACCGCCTCGCGGGCCTGCCCGAGGCATTGGTCGCGCGTGATGCGCAGCTTGTATTGCAGATGAATATCGGAGGTGGCCAGAAACACGTGAATGCGCGGGTGGGCCGCATCTTTCAAAGCTTCCCAGGCGCGCTCGATATCCGGACGGCACGCCCGGGCCAGGCCCGCAATAATCGGCCGCCGGATAATGCTGGCGATCGCTCTCACGGCTTCGAAATCCCCGTCGGAAGCAATCGGAAACCCGGCCTCAATCACATCCACTCCAAGCCGTTCGAGCTGCTGCGCCAGGCGCAGCTTCTCCTGATGATTCATGCTGCACCCCGGCGACTGCTCTCCATCGCGCAAGGTGGTATCGAAAATCGTGATGCGAACCTGATCGGTGGCCATGGCCTTCCTTTAGCAAGACATGATTTCCTCTCCATGGTACGGTGAACCTCAACTGAAGCAATGCTTATAATTATGGATTCACCATTAGACAAACTACTATGATAAGATTCTCTAATGCATTTTGTAATTTTCATTAACAGCTAAAAACCATGGAACTCTCCCAGCTTGAGGTCTTTTTAGCCGTTGCTCGCGAACGCCGCTTTTCCCGCGCGGCTGAAAAGCTTTACCGCACGCAGTCGGCGGTAAGCCAGACCATTCGCAAGCTCGAGGATGAACTCGGCGAAAGCCTTTTTGACCGATCCTCGCGCGAGGGCGTTCTCACCGATGCCGGGCAGGTTTTGTACGAATATGCCGAAAAGCTACTGAATCTGCGCCACGATGCTCACGAGTCCCTGGCGGAACTGCGTGAGTTGCAGAAGGGCAAATTGATCATTGCCGCCAATGAATTCACCGCCCTGTACCTGCTGCCCGTGCTGGCGGAGTTCCGCCGCTTGCATCCCATGATCAAAATCATCGTGCAGCGAGCGCTCGGCAGCCGTATACCGGACGACGTCCTGCAGCACACCGCCGAGCTTGGCGTTCTCTCCTATAAACCGGAAGAGCCGAAACTGCACTCCATCATCACTTATCTGGACGAGTTGGTGCTCGTGGTTCCCCCCAGGCATCCGCTGGCGGGGGCTCGCGAAGTCAGCATTCGCCAACTGGGAGCCGAATCGTTTGTCGCCCACATCGTCTCGTCTCCCTATCGCGATAAAGTTCTGCAAACCTTTCAGAAATACAAAACGCCACTGCACATGGATCTCGAGTTGCCCACCCTGCAAGCCATCAAGCAATTCGTTGCGCTGGGAAGCGGCGTGGCTTTGATGCCCGAGATTAGCGTGGAAACGGAAGTGGCACGAGGGGAATTGGTAAGAATTCCAGTGCGCGAACTACGCGTGCAACGCAAATTGCGCCTCATCTACCGAAAAGAAGCGGGCTCTCCCACGCAGCACGTGCTTTTCTGAAAGTCTCCGAAGCCGTGGCCACGGAACGTGCAGGGCGCTACCGCTTTCAGCGTGAGAGCTGAAACCCGCGGCAGCGCCCCGTTTTCCGCCAAGGCCAGCGATCCCTCTCGGTTCGCTAGCTGGGTTCGCTAGCTAAGTTCGCTAGCAGTCCGCGCAAACCTCTCGCGGTTGGAAAGCCTCCATCGAGGCGTTTACGCTGGGATGAACTTCGAGAAAGGAATCGAGCTGCGTCAGATCGAATAGCCTCTGCACGATCGGACTCGGGCTGGCAAACTTCAGATCCGCATGCTTCGATTGAGCCAAGGTGTGGAGCAGAACCAGCTCCCCGATCCCGGCACTATCGATCGAGTTTACCCCGCTTAGGTCGAGAATAACCCTTTGGCCCGTTTCGAGAATCTCAGCCACTAACCGCGAGAGAGAGGCGGCTTCGTCGCGATAAACGATGCGGCCCTGGCAGTTCACGATCATTACATTGCCGCGATATCGAGTTTCCAAACTTAGTTTCAACTTCTGACTCCTTATGATGGAACGCTGAGGCTCGCCAAAAAGTTCCAGCGAGCAGTTCGATAATTTGTCTGTATGAGTTGGATCTTATCTAATAGACGCTGTTGCGCGGGTTTCGGAATCATAAAAAGAGCGTAAATAATTGTGTACGTACCACATAACCTCCAGACAATTTTGGGACCCGGACATCTTGGGCCTCGGGTACACTGCATCTAACGGATTTCAAACATTCAGGTAGAATTTGCTGCTGGCGCTTATTTCGCCAGGGAGGAATTATTTTCGTGTTCAAAACCGCAGCCGTTGTGCTGGCGTTCTTAACCTTGGCGTTATGTGCAACTTCCTCGAAAGCACAGCTGCTTCCGAGCGGAAACGTATACGCTGGCGTCGGCTATGCCGATTCCGTCGATGTCATTCCCTATAACCGCTACACCTTTCGCGGATGGAATGCATCTTTCGAAGATTTCCCTTTCACCCGCCATACTCACATCGGCGTGGTCCTCGATGGCAGCGGCTTTTATCGCGTGGGAATTCAACAGTACAACCTGTTCCTCGGTCCCAGACTTTCCTTCAATTACGGCAAGTGGCGTCCCTTCGTCCACATCATGGGCGGAGCCCAACGCATGACATCGGATGGCGTGACTCGCTACCCCATCGCGGAGGATGCCGGTGGCGGTGTCGATCGCAAATTTCAGTTCCTTTTTCTTCATCACTTTGCCTGGCGCCTGCAGTTCGACTACATGCATACACACATGTTGAGCGCAACTCAGAATGATTTTCGAGGATCCACCGGATTGGTGTGGCGCTTCTGAAACGGGACATCTCGCGCAGAAATCGTCAGGCGCTTCCCCCATCAAATCAGCACCTCGTTGTAATGTTTTGTAAATTATCCCAGCGCTTCGTTTGACAAAAATCTACGCCTCCATTGAACCATTCCTCGTGACCCATTCTTGAGTCAAAGCATCTAAATCTCTCAGATTAAATTCCAATACTTTTAGAAAGAGAGTTTACTCATGCGCAAGATCGGTCTCTTAGTTTTTGCCCTGCTTCTGTTCGCTGGGCTGGCTAGCGCTCAAATTCCCACCAAGGGCAATGTTTTCTTCGGTTACTCCTTCTACAACACCGATTTATCTTCCATCGACCGCGCCAACACCAATGGTTGGGAAGCTACCGTGGAAGGTAAAGTCTTGCCCTGGGTGGGAATCGTAGCCGACTTCGACAGCCATTACGGCTCGCAGAATTTTCCCGCCTTCTGCCCTGCCGGCGGCTTCGGTTGCACCATCAACGCAAACATCACCGAACATAATTATCTGTTCGGTCCAAGAGTTTCGGCTTCTTTTGGTAAGATCCGTCCCTTCGCCGAAGCATTGTTCGGAGCAGGCCACGTCGATCTGAATAATGGCGGCGGTTCCGATACATCGTTTGCCACAGCCGTTGGCGGCGGCTTGGACTACAAAATCATCCGCCCGATCGCATGGCGCATTCAGGGAGATTACGTGCAGACGCGGTTCTTCAGCGCAACGCAGAATAACGTCCGCATCTCAACCGGTCTCGTCGTTCGCTTCTAACTAAGTCCGCGTTTAAAGCAAAACAGGATCCTGCTGGTTGGCAGGATCCTGTTTTTGTGGCCACGCAAAAATCGTTTTCTTTCTCGAGTCCGCTTAAGCCTGCCAGTACTTGTGATCGCGCAGGAAATAATTCGGGTTCCAGTAGTTCATCGCGGTCTTCAGGAACAGCCATCCCACCCGCAAATGTCCCATCTTCTGGAAGCGCCGGTTCGTCGTATAAACCCCGCCCCGAACAATCCCGAACCTTTTTCTCTCCACTTGCTTGCTGAGCACATAGTCTTCGGCGAATGCCACCTGCTCATGAAACCCGCGCAGCTTGCGAAACTGCTTCAGCTCAAACAGCATGAACATGCCCGTCGCAAACGGATGGTGCAGTTGCGAGATGTACTGGAAAAAATCGTTGCCCGCATAGAACAGCTTGTCCATCAAGCTGCAGTCGCGGCACAAAATGTTCGTGGTCACGCAATGCAGCTGCTTGCGCTGCGCCAGCTCGACCGCCCGCCGAATCAGCGACGGTTCAGCAAGTTCGATATCCGCGTCGAGAAAAAGAACGTACGTGCTTTCCGCGTGCGCCGCTCCCAGATTTCGCCCGACAGAGGGCATTCCGCCCGGAATCACCCCTACATTCAGCCGGTCGCGAAAACTGAGCACCACGTCCCGCGTCCCGTCGGTGGAGTTCGCGTCAGCTACTAATACTCTCGTACTCGACATCTTCGAGTAATCCTGATTCGTCAGCGAAGTCAGCAAGCGCGGAATCAGCTTGGCCTCGTTCTTCGCCGGAATTACGATTGTCAGCTCGCTCGTCGTATTCATGGATTTCCACTCCTTGCTCATCGATCGTCAGATACGTCAGCCGGGAATCCACCCAGCCTCCTGAGTTGTAGTAATGAATTCCATCCCGCTCCACATGAGCCGCCTCATGCGTGTGCCCGCAAAAAATTCGGTCTGCATCTTGCTGCCGGGCATAGTCCAAAGCTCCGGCAGAAACTTTTGGCGACATCCTCAGCCAGCGCGTGTTCAGCCGGTCGATCAGGCGCACGATCGGTTTTCTCTTCGAATCCAGTTTCTGCAGCTTGAGATATAACGAGGTTCCCAGCCGGCTCAGCCGTACGTTATTGACCTGGAAGCCGTCGAACTGGTGCCCGTGGATGGCCACGTGCCGCAGCCCCGCGAACTGCCATTCGTAACGCTGGTATACCCTCACTCCTACCAGGTGCGACATGATGTCCGTCAGCCCCTGGTCGTGATTGCCCTCCACCCATACCACTTCAATGTTGCGCTTGGGATTCGATAACTTCCGGATGAAGCCGAGAAATTTCCAGTGTTCCTTGGTGAGCCGTGCGAAATTCAGATCGGCAAAAATATCACCCAGCAGAATCAAGCGCCGAAAGCTGTTTTCCTTGAGCACGTGCGTGGCTTCCCGCGCATGGCTCGTCTCGGATCCGAGGTGCAGGTCTGAAAGGATCAGCGTGTTGTACACGGGCAGATCCACACTTCAGTTCTAGACGACGAGTGTTACGGGCAGATGAACGTTGCATCAATTTCAGTGCAACGGTAACCAGAAGGGAAACTCGCATCAGGAGAATGACTTGGAGTTCGCCTCATGTCGGCGATTCACCAAATTCGCTGAAATCCACACCCAACAATAGAGCTTGTCATTTTAGGGGGAGGGCTTTGGAGGAGGCTTTTGCCTGCTACTGTCCCATGCCGGTGCGCCGCGCCTCGTCTTGCATCATCGTCAGTCTTCGCTGCTGCTGGTCCATCATCTCCTGCATGTGCGCCAGGCGTTCCATCTGAATCGCCTGATAGCGGTTCACCGGGCCCTCGTATTGCGCTGTTCCCACAGCCGCATGCATCGACTCATTTACGTGGTCAATGCGCGCCTGCAAATCGGCAATTCTCGCTTCCTGATCCTGTATCCGAGCTTTCCACTGCGCCCCGGCGCGCTCCTCGGCCGCCGCCCGCTGGTTCGAGCGCGGTTCCGAGTAGCTATTCACCGACCTCTTCACTCCGGATACCGTGGTCATCGGTTCGCTGGACTCCGGGATTCCGGTGGAGTCCGAGGGAAGATCCTGATTCGTAATTACTTTGGGCGTCACTCCCGATGCTTGCTGTGCCTGCTGTTTCGCGTGGTTCGCGCGGGCAATGTCACCCAGCGAGTCCCCGCTCTGCGACTGCCCGGTTACCGCTGCACTCAGCAATATCCCGATGACGAAAACTCCCCAAGCCCCTCGCCGCATAAGGCCCTCCCGATGTCATTCTGACGAAGACCGTCCGAACCGGTCTATCCAAGTCCGACCGGATCGTCCCGTCCTATTAAGGAAAACTCAAACGAGCCCTCTCTGTCGCGTTCCAAAGGTGTAATCCGCGCAAGACCGAAGGCACCAGCTTCAGGTGACCAAAGGTACAACCATCGAGTGCACTCGTTGGGGCATGGTTTCACCTCGATGGCGAGCACTAACGTAGGGTGAACCTAAGTGCAATTGAGTGGGCCTGCTGCATATCGGCAACCGTCGCATAAGGCGCATTCCGCCACAAAAAAAACGGGAAGCTCCTATGAGCTTCCCGAAATAAGCCGGAATCCAGCTTCCCATGGACCATGTGTGCAACGCTAGAAGGTGAAGGCTGCCCCGAGGCGGATGCGGCGTCCGGTCTGCCAGAGGTTAGGCTGGCCATACAGAGAGCTCAACACCACTCCACTGGCATTGATATCGGTCGCCGGATTGTAGCCGGTTTCAGCGGCCTGGTAGAACGGCGCACCACCGAAAATGCTTTGCCCGTTCGGAAGTATCTTGGACGGGTAATGTGTCGAATCCAGACTTCCCCAGTACGCCACGACTGCGTGCTGATTCAACACGTTGGCAAGCGTGGCATTAAAGCTGAGGATCTGGTGCTCGTTGTTCTTGTTCACCTTGATGGAGTGGCCCAAGTTTAGGTCGGTTTGAGTGTACCAGGGCGTCCGACGGGAATATGGGCTACCCAATGTGATCGCCCCGGAGGTTGGGTCAGCGGAGGCATTGACAAATTGGCCCCTGCCAAACAGGTAGGTAGCTTCTACCGGATCCTGACCATTTCCGTAGCCGATATCAGCGTACGAACTCACCGGGCTGCCCTGGTAGGCAACTTGGAAAAGTCCGAGGGTTGTGGTGTTCGTGCTTCCCTTCCACGGGAGTGTGTAATATGCGAATCCCTTCAGCGCGTTCGGGCGGTCCGTGGGTAGCGGACCAGCGTTAGACTTCCCATTGTATTTGAAATAATAAAATGGCTCGTCGAATGAACGCGTGGTGTCCGGGGAATTACGCCCGGTTGTGCCGCCGTCGGTCTGATCCGTTGTGGTCAGACCGCTGTAGTTGCCCCACAGGCTGCTATACGTGTAGCTCGCCATTGCAGACCAGCCTCGGCTTTGCGTCTTCGTCAGCCGCAGTTCCAGGCCGTCGTAGTTGCGAATCGCAGTTGGATTGTTTGGGCACACGGTGCAACTGCCAAACGCTCCCGTTGGGTTGAACGGCGCTGTGCCAGGTCCGTATGCGTCACCAATCGATGTCAGGTAATTGGCATACCCATTTATGGTCTTGTTGACTCCCTGGCCGGGGTTCACCACCGTATAGATTTCGAAGGCGTTGGGATCAGATAACGACGCGTCCTCAATTACATGGTCGAGGCGTCGACGATCATAGCGCGCTTCGAAAGCCCAGTCTCTGCCAATCTGGTAGTCCACGCCACCCACGTATTCGTGCTGGCGATAAGGGTTCACGCCGGGCGCGACCGGTTCCTCTGGGCGGAAGTTCAGGTTTTCAATGAGTGACACGCCAGTCTTGGCGTCAATCAGGGATGGCGGGGTTACGCCACCGGCAAAGCTGGCCCCTACGTTCGAGACGCCCGTCGGGCAGGCACGACCAGCGGCGTTGCCTTGCAGCGTGATATCGGAGTTTTGGAATCCGGTCGGTGTCCCATCCGGACCAAGCACATAGGCGCAGACCTCATACCCTTGCGCGCCCCATGAAGTCTGCGCCAGTAAGAGCTTCATGACGTCATTGGTAACGCCATAGCTGCCAAAAATTTTCAGCTTGCCGTTCGCGGATCCCCAAGCTGCCCCCAGTCGAGGCTCAACCTTCTGGCTCCAGGAGAAGTTGATGGCGCGAATCCCGGCAATGCCGATTCCAGCAGGAGCAGGAAGGTTTTCTTTCTCTATTCGGAGGCCTAGGTTCAGGGTTAAGCCGTGCCCCACCGTCCAGGCGTCCTGCACGAATAACGCGTGGTTGTTATCTGTGGCGGGGACCAATGCACCAGAGGAATTCTTCAGGATGGTGGCGAAGTCTGTAACTTCCATGTATCCGTACTGGCCGGCACACACTGGTGTGGGCGTTCCGTTCACAAGGGGCTGCCATTCCGCCTCCAGAAGCGCGCATTGACTGGCACCGAAGGCCGTCCCCGGTGAGTAGCTAAATCCTGTGCCCGTAACCATGGTGGCGAACGGAAGGTTGCCATGCTGATTAATCACGTTCGACAGGCGGTTGAACTGGTAGCCGGCCTTTATATTGTGCGTGCCCGCCCACCCGCTCTTGAAAAACGCGACGTCCTCGTCGAACTGGTAGTGCTTGTTGGCATTAACCTGGGTATAGCTTTGATCGAAGGGTGCGGTGCTAGCGCCCGCAGGCAAGGACAGTTCGGCTGGGAGTGGGGCCTGGGTGGCCCCATTGTCCGTCGCTACTCCGGTCGCGAAGTTAAGGTCGACGCCCGCAGTTGGCCAGCCAAAGTCGTGATAGTTGTTGAAGAAATAGCCGAAGCGGGTGGTGGCGACAACCTTCGGACTCAAAGTGATGTCAGCACCGAAATTGTACGTCGCGTTTGGAGCTGAGTAGCCGAGGCCGTGCGCATATTGCGTTATAGGGCTATTAATTCCCGTAAGACCTGCTCCGCCGGCGTTCAACAGACCGTGTATATCATCCGGGAAAGGCAGACTACTCCCAGACTCTCGCGTGTACTGGTAGAGCCATGAAGCGAAGAGACGGACTTTCTGAGTCAGAGTGAAGTCGAGACGAGCCGTCGTAAAGTACTGCTGAGTGTCCTGGGTGAAGAGCTGGTTCCCAAGGGCTTGATTCGCCGCAAGCTGGGACGGGGCAAAGTTCACCGTTCTACCCAGTGAGTTGTATTGTGGAGCGAAACCCAAGAAGAACCACAGACGGTCTTTGAGAATTGGTCCGCCCACGGTAAAGCCGGGCTGAACGATCCGGAAGTGATCTCTCTTCGGTATGTAAGTCTGCGCATCAGCGTCCGCCGGGAGCACCGTAGTTGGACTCGGATCGTAACGCAGGGCTTCGTTCTCAGCGCCGCCCAAGACATGAGAAGCATCGAACGCGTCGCTTTCATAGGTACCGAAGAACGAGCCGTGATAGGCATTGCTGCCCTTCTTCATCACGACGTTGACCACGCCACCTAGCGCACCACCATGTTCTGCCTCAATACCCGAACTCTTGACCTGAACTTCTTGAATGAACTGGAAAGGGACATTGGCTTGGGAAGCGCCGCCAGAAATATTCTCGGTGTCCTGGCCTTCGACAAGATAACTGTTCTCCGAATCCGCGCCGCCACCGACGGAGAACCCGACAGAATTACCGTTGCCGGCGCTGCCCGGCAGAGAACCGCCGGAGTTGCCTGACATGCCGGCAGACCCACCGGCAAGAGGCTCGTTGCGAGCCATGGGAGCGTACTGGATGACTGACTGAAAGCTATATCCGTGTGGGGTATCAGTTAGCTGTTCAGTAGTCAGGTTGGTCTGGTTTGTATTCGTGGTGACGTCAATCACCGGCGCCGCCCCGCTGACCTCTATAGTTTCCGCCGTAGTTCCAACTTCGAGCGCGATGTCGACAGTTGGGAGGTGACCGACTTCGAGCGCCAGACCCTGGCGCTTTTCGGTCTTAAAGCCTGGTGCCGTTACCGTTATCGTGTACGTTCCGGGCGGGAGATTCGCGAAGTGGTAGTAACCATTCGAGTCCGCATTTTCGCTCTTCTCACCTTCCAAGGAAGGCGCTGTCACTACCACATGAGCGTGTCCGACGACTGCACCGCTCGGATCCTTAATTGTTCCCTGCAAACCACCCGTCGTCTCTTGCCCGAAACCGTTGGCAGCCAGCAACCAGGACAAAACGACTAACAGTAGCCCAAACCACCTGGATACACGAGCCATATAGTTCGCTCCATGTGAACGGATTCCAGCGACTCCGTCACTTATTTTGATTTTTGAGAAGTCAGCACTACCCGGAAACGAGTGAGACAGAACACAAACCCGAAAGTCGTCCGACAGATGATCGCACTGACCGGAGGCGATCCAGACTTTTTTGCACATGCAAGCTACGTTCCAAAACAGAACTCGTAATTTTCCATTGTTCTCATTGTTTTGTTTAGCCGACAACGAGCTGTTCTTCGAAAAATGGATTTCCAAGGGCCCTGATCTATGGATTACTGTATAAAATGCCACTCTGGCACCCCGAAACACCGGCAGCATTCCATCCGTTTACGACGGCGGTGATCCTCAACGATTCATCGTCTTCCTGATTTTCCTGGGACCATTCAATTCGAGGCTCATGCCCTTGATCTCAACCCCCTAAACCCAACATATCTCGCACTTACCGTGGTAATGCCACAACCCAGCCGGACCAGTTGCATACTAGTTAGGCATTTACGAAACGATTGTCCGGAACTGGCCAATCGCATTTTGTTTAGGTTTCGGGCCGCATCCACCCGCAAGGAGTACTAAGGACCGTTTAACGATCCCGTGAATCCATGGGAGAACTGCGCACCATCGACCATCAAATCCACATTTGATCTTCGAGGCTAGAGCTTGGAAATAATTCGCGACCAGCAAACCCGCACCGGGTCCAAAACTCGGCTCGTGGACCAGATTAATATCTGTCTGCGTTCGGGCGGCTACTCTCGCGCCTTGGATTTATTGGCAAGCTCAACCGCCGAATTCCCCAACGATGCGGAGCTTTCCAAACTCGAAAAGCTGGCCCGGGATGGCGTCAAGCGTAATGCCGAAGCCCAACGTCTTATCACCGAAAGCCAGGACCTGTTCGCGCAACAGAAGTCCTCTGAAGCGATTCAATTGTTGCGCCAAGCCTACGAGCTGGATAAAAACAATTCTCTCGCCCGTGCCATCCTGGCCAATGCCCTGGTGGAGCACGCGCATTCCATTGTAGAAACCGATTGGCTGGAAGCCGAGACGCTGACCAATCAGGCGCTCAAGTTGAATCCTGCCCATCCCACGGCCAAGACAATTCGTAGCCTGATCGTAGACCAGAAGAAAATAAGCTCTGTGGAGGATTGGGTTGAACGAACGCGCAAACTACAGTCATCCGGCGATCTATTCGCGGCATTGGCTTGGGTAGCAGAGGGATTGGCCGTTCATCCTGATGAGCCGAAGTTGCTTCAGGTTCACGACGCAATCTTGCGCGACCAGGCCGCCCGGCGGCGTCAGGCCCGCCGCGGCGACGTGGAAGACCTGCGGCGCATGGAGCTCGCAATCGATGACGCCGCGGACGCGGCGGCAAAACAAGCATTAGCCGAACGCATCCAATCGATGGCCGCCAAGTATTGGACCGATGGAGAAATCTTAGCCGTCGCCAATCGCCTTCTGCACAGGCTGGGATTTGCCCCCGAGCGGAGTTCATCCCCTTCGCCGCAAATTAAAAGCGCAGCCGTCATTTTTCACGTTCCGCGGCCCACCAGTCCCCCGCCTCCACCCCCTGATAGCAGCCAGGTCCTGGCAAGCCACGTGCCGACAAGTCACGTTCCGCCAGTCGCGGCCCCGCCTATCCCGGTGCCAACGAGCCGGGATCTGTCCATATCGATCCCACCTGCACAAGTTCCCACTGGCGTTGTCGATCCCAGCAAAATTTCGCAGCCGAGCGTTGCGCCGCCTGACAAAGTCCCGACGACTCCTCCAGAGCCGCTACTTCCCGCGCCACAAACTACCGCCGATCCCGCCGTCGAGCGTACTGAATCACCCGCCGAGATCACATCCCCATCGTCCCCGCTAAAACCGCCCGCGACGTCGAACTCCAAGACCCTTATCCTCATCTCCGCCGCTGCGATGATCCTGGTCGCAGCGACCTTCTTCCTCACACGAAAACATTACACTGCACCGGTAGCAAAGACTCCATCAGCCGCTCCTATCATCCATGGTGCAGCCATCTCCGCGCCGACCGTCTCCGCTCCAAACGTCTCTCCCAACATCTCCGCCTCCGCTATTCCTGCGCCCGCCCCACCAACTCCCCAGCCACTATTGTCATTACCTGCCGTGCGTGTTTCTTCTGACACCGCCCCAGGAAAAGTCACGCGCAACAACCTGTCGCCAGGCGACTCAGATCACAACCTGTTAAGGGACCAAACAGGCACGCTCATTGTCGTTGCCGGTCAAGACGACGCCAGCGTTTTTCTCGACGGAAAACTTCAGCCGCAGCTCACTCAAGCCGGACAGTTGCGTCTGCCCAATCTCGAGCTCAAGGACTACGTTGTACAAGTCTCCAAGAACGGTTTTCAGGATCCTCCCCCGCAGAAGATCCGCATTGGCAAGGGGGAACGGGCAACGCTTAACTTTAACCTCCAACCGCAGCCTCTCCTCGCCTCGCTGACCATCCAGGGCGGCACTCCTGAAACCACGGTTCTCGTCGATCAAACTGTCGTCGGCACCATTCACGCCGATGGCGCGCTCTTCGTCTCCACCGTCAATCCCGGAGACCATACTGTCGAACTACGCAAAGAGGGATTCAAGCCCCGGCAGTTCAAGAAACACTTCGCTATAGGCGCAACCATATCTCATCTCTGCTGCCGATGCCGTTCTTGAAGCCGCTCCCGGCGAATTGAAAATAACATTTGCGCCCGCCGACGCCACCGTTGCCATCGCGAAAGGGGCGCTTCTGAAGATCGTAAGCAGTGGTGTCCCGCTCAATCTGGACCCCGGTACCTACACTCTTACTGCGCGAACCGCCGAAAGGTTCACGCGCTCGTCCACGCTCGAAGTGGTAGCTGGTCAATCCAGGACTTTGGATCTGTCACTCGCCCCCAGTGGCATGGCGAAGTGGGAAAATCCAAGCTCATGGAAGCAGGAGAAAGATCTTTTCGTTCGCAAAGGTGGGGACTTCGTCCTCTACGGAGTTGCTCCTGCGTCGGGCACATTTGTTTTTTCCGCGATGCCTGCCAAAGGCCGCCTCCTGCAGTGGGTGCTCAACTACAGCGACGCCAAGAACTACGTCCTCTTCCAAATGGACGAGGATAACTTCTATCGTGCTGTCATTCGCAACGGGCAGAAAACGGACCAGATCAAAGTTCCCAATAAAGACGACAAGAAAAGCTTCCGCACGCTCCAAATCCGAGTAAGTCCGAACGAGCTTGTACACCAGATTAAGTACGGTGACCATTGGACCGTCCTCGATCGCTGGACCCAGCCCGGCGCCAATCTCAGCCTCGGCAAGTTTGGCTTTTACCTACCCGGCAGCGACGAGGTAGCCCTCTCCAGCTTCGCCCACTACGCTGACCTGAACCTCCGCTAGAGCCAACGATCTGGCCCTTGAACGGGCTTTTGAGTGCAATCCTACATTCAACAATTATTCACGTAGCTCGCTCCGAGGCATTGCCGGAGTGACAGAAAGTGGCGAGCGTTCCGCACCGAATCAGGATCGGGCTTTCGAAACCCGACGAGGCAGTCACACAGTTTGCGGTTGCGAAGGGGCCACGGTCACAACATCCCGTCCTCGAGCTTTGGATTCATATAGGCATTGATCCGCGATTTTGAGCAGCTCTTCTGCTGTTGAGCCATGCTCTGGAAACGCGGCTACGCCTACCGAAACAGTGAGCTGCCCCAAAGGCTGCTTTTTATAGTGCAGACAGAGACCTCTAACCTCGGAACGCAGGGCGTCCGCACGGATAGCCGCGTCCTGGGATGTTGACTCGGGCAGGATAATGGCGAATTCCTCGCCGCCATAACGGCAGCAGATGTCTGAGGTACGAAAGAAATTGCGAAACAGGTCGGCCAAAGACTGGAGCACCATGTCCCCGGCATCGTGTCCGAAAGTGTCATTGAATCTCTTGAAGTGATCCAGATCGAGAAAGAGGACGGCGATAGATTGTCGCTTGCGACCCGCCAGTTGCAGCTCTCTTGCGAGTGACTCCTCCAGAAATCGGCGGTTGAACAGGCGAGTCAGTGGGTCGCGGATCGACTGCTCGCGCAGGGTCTCGCGAAGTTGCAGGCTGGCCAAGGAAAGCGCGACGCTTGAGGCGGCACTCACGGCGAGGCGCTGCCGCGAGTCCCGCAAACTCTCGGCGGGGGACTGGTATCGGTCCACCGCGGTGCTCGCGAACTCCAGATGCAAGATGCCAATCGTGTTGCCCTGCGCGACCATCGGAACACAAAGAGAGTCGGTAATTGAACCTTTCGTCAAATGTTGGCAGGCGATGTCACTTCCCAGGTGCCCACTCCAGTGTGGCTGGCCGCGGCGTAGAGACCAGCATGCGTCCGGAGGAAATGCCGGCGTTAATGCATCTCTCCCCCCCACCGTACTGCTGCCTCCATGAGATCTCGCGACGATCTGAACAGATAAAGCGCCCCGGCGGGAGAGTCGGAGAATAGCTTCTGTGCGGAGTTAGCTACAACTTCGCAGGCTTCCTGGACCGCTGCACTACATGCCAGCAGAGACCCCATTTCATTCAGCAAGGAGGTTTGGATTGTGCGATGCTCCAATTCTTTCACCAATTGGTTCAACGACTCCGCATATCGCCGTTGGGATTCGCTTGCCTTGGCCTGCTCCGAAACGTCTTCGTAAATCAGGTACGCGCCTCGTACCTCACCCCTTATCGACAGCGGAACGCCATGCATTGCCAGGTCAAGAACCTTTCCGTCCCGTTGCCGGTGGCGGATCGTCTTGCGCACTGCCTTTCCGGCGAAGATCTGAAGAAGAAGTTCGGCGGAATCGGAAGCCTCATCTTCGGCTGCACCCAAACGGCTGATGTCAATCAGTTCGCGTTGGTCGCACTGAAAGAGCTTTTCGAAAGCTGAATTCGCCAGTTCGACCGCGCCTTGCCGGTCAAGAACGACGATCCCAAGAGGGCTGTTCTGTACGAGCGAATTCAAATACGTCGTTTGCCGATCTAGATCGATGGCCTGGCGGTGTCGCTCGCTGACTTCCGATCCCACGATGAGCCCGACTATCGACAGCACGAACATCAGCAGGGCAACTTTATTGGACACAAATGCACTAGGTGGAAACAAATCCATCGCCACCACGATGCCAAGGTTCATGGCGAGTAGTCCGGTAACAATTCGCCGGATGCCCTGCCGCATGGCAATCCAGACGATCGGAACAAAGCAGAGGTAATAGTAATCATAACGGCCGTGTCTAAATCCGAAGACTACGAATAGGACTCCGAATATCGCTAGCGACTGGCCAAGGGCCTCCAGCATCGCAGTCAAAGTAAACTTCGGACGTGTGGAGGGTGCTCTGTCGGGACGGCGGACTCGTGAGAGTGTGGGCGAGAGCCAAACACGGACACGCGGAAAGACATGGATCAGGAGAAACGGGGCGATGCCTACCAAACCGATGGCGTCGCCTAAAAACCACCCTATCCCCGACGACTTGTATTCAGTCCAGGCTATGCTGTGATCGGCGATCAAACATCCGACGCCAAAGATGGCCGCGACTACAGCTGCTATCGCACTCAACAAAACATAGCGAGCCACATCCCATCGGTGGCGCAGTTCCAGATCGATCCGGAGGGATCTGCGCAACACGTAAGCCGCCACGCCATAACTTAGGGCACTTCCCAGAGAAGCAACGATGCCAGTGAAGGACATGACTGGCTGGGCATATAGGACTTTCCCGGCAAGAGCATCGGCGAAAAAGACGATCGGTGCGTACCACGGACTCACACCCAGCAGGAGCGCCATTACCAAACCGATAGCGGGATACCAGGCAACAAAGCCTATGCGGGAGATGAAAATGACTTCCGGCCGGTTCAGCAGCAGGTACAAAAGAACGAACGAAAGGGAAACAATCGCGTGACGAATGATCAGCCGTTTCGAAGCCATGACGAGATCTCAGCAAGGTCAGCGTGCGGTTACTCTGAATCTGTTCCTCTTTTCCCCCCAGAAGACCGTCCGAAACATGGGGATGGTCGCCCTTTCAATTGTGGGGTAACGAATAAATGCGCGATGTTCAATAACGCTCACTAAACCTGGGGGCGCGGGAGTTCCTCTGGATTGTCATGGAATCCAGGGGACGCACCTTTTTGCATCGCCATAGAACTCAATGGGAGATTAGCGAATGGACCAGATACGTTGGGAAGGGAGGCGCCTTTTGCGATGCGAAGTGTTCGAGAAAATGGCAAGGAGCTTCGGCCCTGTGAAGCCCCGCCATCAGCCTCTTCATCGCTGACGCGCGCAGAAAGCAGAACCCGCATCATGCCGAGGGGGCTAAAGCCGCGACGTCGGGGGGAGGCTAGAGAATAGGGAAACCGAGCCAAGTCAGGGACAGCAGAATGAGCAGACCAAGCTTCAGCGGCCCGTTAAGAATTGCAAAGATACGGGCCAATCAATGCTTCGGCGGAACGTACTCCTTCGGCACCGCCGACCCTTCGCCGAAAAAGAATTGCTCCATCTGCTTCACGATCACTTCCTGATCTTCGCGCCTAGCCGGATTCAGCCTGTATTCGTTCAGCAGCATCTTGCAGTGCTCAGTCCACATTCGCCATGCTTCCTCGGAAACGTTGTCATAGACCTTTCGGCCTAAGTCGTTGTCGAACGGTGGCTCGTCCAGACCCGGCAATTCTTTCTTCAATTTCACGCAGAATACGTTATGCGCCATACACTTCCTTCGATCAGGAATTTTTCACCGAACTTCTAATTATAAGGGACGAAGAAAGATTGGAAGAATGTGAACACTATAGCTCTGGTGGAAAGCGATTTGATCTCCACGACTGGGGCGTTTTCGATTGCGCGGGTGGTAAGCTGGAGTCATGAAAAAGCAGGCAAGTGATCAGTCGTTTCACGATCGGCGGTATCAGGAGCGGAAGCGGGCGGAGGCGGCGAAGAAGGTGGCGCCGAAGAAAGTGATCAGGGAAACGGACCGCGAAGGATCTCCGGTAAAACAAGATTAAGGAATAGCCGAAGCAGAAGGCCATTCGAGCTCCGCTCGAAACGGACAGCCAAGGGCGGCTGTCCCCAGATGACTGTCCCCTTACACGGATCTCCATCTATCCAATCTCTTTCTTTCTTCTACCCTTGTACCGCCTTCGACACTTGTGCTAATAACTCCTACATTAAAGTTCTGTAACTTCTGCCGTAACTGAAAGATTCGATATGGCTGAGCTGACTGGAGTGCAGCAAAAATATATTCTCCACTGGGGCGAGATGGGGACGCGGTGGGGGATCAACCGGACGGTGGCGCAGATTCATGCGTTGCTGTATCTGTCGCCGCGGGCGCTGCCGGCGGAGGAGATTGCCGAGACGCTGAGCGTGGCACGGTCGAATGTGAGCACGTCAATACGGGAGCTGGAGACTTGGGGGATTGTGCGGGCGGTGCATGTGCTGGGCGACCGGCGGGAGCATTATGAGTCGATGAAAGACGTTTGGGAGATGTTCCGGCTGGTGATTGAGCAGAGGAAGCGGAGGGAGATCGATCCGACGCGGGAGATGCTGAAGAGGAGCCTGGAAGAGATCGATCCGAAGGAAGCGGGAGCGGAATTTACGCGAGAACGGCTGGCGGCGATGGCAGGATTTTTTGATGCGGTCACCGAGTTGCATGATCAGATGAAAAGTCTGCCGACGGGGACGGTGCGGAAGTTGTTGCGGATGGGCGCGAAGGTGAGTGGGAAGAAGAAGTAGCAGGCTGTCCTTGGAAATCCCACTTCTCGCAAAGGAAGCGAGAAATGGGGCACCCCGGGCATCCAGGTCTCAGCCGCTGGTAGGGATGCTTCGCCTGCATGGGATCGTCCTGCGGACGATTCCACTCCGCTCAGCATGACAGGTAGAATTTTCATCGAGGTGTTTAGGAGATGGCGTTGGACGAGGCGAAAAAGATTTGGATGACGTTGACGGGGCTGCCGTTGACGATTGAATTGGAGTGGCCGTTTCACCGGTCGACGTCGGGGGCGGATTTCTGGGTGTTGCATGGGGACGTGCGGCTGGAGGGGTCGGATGGGCTGCACGCGCCGATGGCGGTGAATCTGTCGGCGACGGTGCGGGAGGTGATGCCGTCGATGGAGCCGAAGGATGCGGAGGCTCCGGTGATCAACGCGTTGCGTAAAGAAGTGGACAAGAGACAGATTGAGTTTTTGAAGTCAGGGAAGTTGAAGCCGGTGGCGTTTTCCAGCCGCCATTATGACTTCAAGCGGCAGAAGTGGGTGTTTGGGAAAGCTGCGGACGATGCGATTGCGACGTTTGTGGAGAGGAAGGTTTATTGGGAGACGAAGTTTAAAATGAATTCCCCCTCCGTTGAAAAGAAGGTTTGGATTGGGGATCCGACGGACGCGCAGTATCTGGAGACGACGCCGGCGCATATGATGGAGATTGCGGGACGACTGGTGGCAGGAGATGGATTGGTGCGGTTGGAAGGCGAGTGGGCGGAAGCGACTGCTGGGCTGATGGGACAAGCGGAACGATTTGAATCGGCCATGCGGACGGCGGTGGAGGAGTTGGAGAAGAAGCACGCGTTCGAAAGAGGGTAGGAAGTCGTAACTGCTGCTGTCGAAGAGCATTGTTCTTCTCTCCGCATTCCAATGAATATCTTCCGTCCAGTTGCAACGGAGCCAGTTGGCGTAAGCGGCGAGGAGACCTCAGCGTCTGAAGCCTGTCCTTTTCCTGCTCCTGTGTGGCACGACTGAAGGTTGTGCCCTTCCCGAATCGTTTCGGACTTGCAACAGCATCGTGGAGGAAGTGCATCCTATTGCGTCCGGTTTGGGCAGCGGGAACTCGAAAACTTTGATGAAGAGACCAAAGAGAGAGGCCGCGGAGTTTGCGGAGGGTACGCTGGGGAATGCGAACCTGTAATCGCAGGTCGGGCGGATGGGGCGGCGCGGGACGCGTGCTGTTGATGGTTTGCGCGGTGTTTATGATTTCGCGCGCACGGTGCGCGGCACAGGGGAACGAGCCGGCGCAGAGTCCCGCGCAAAGCTCGGGTCAGACGCAGGGCAAAGAGTCTGCCGGAGGCGCCGGGAGAAAGCAAGAAGGATGAAAGCGCGAATCCGGTGCAGCAGGTGCAGGACAAGACGAAGGAGGCGGTAAACCTGACGAAGGACGCGGCGATGACGGGTGTGATGAAAGCGCGCGATTGGGAGTCAGGGTTGATTGCGGGCGTGTATGTGGGAAAGAACCGCAAGCTGGTGACGCTGACGGCGGAGCAGCGGCGGGAGATTTATTTCCGGCAGACTCTGGCAACGCCGGGAGCGTACGGGAAGCGGGCGTTTGGCGCGCTGATCGACCAGGCGCGGGGCGTACCACCGCAGTGGGACGACGGGTGGGGCGGATACTTTGAGCGGTGGGCGTCGCGGGAGGGGCAGTTTATAACCGCGAATACGCTGGCGGCGATCGGAAATGCGAAGTTGGGATATGAAGTTCGCTACGACAAGTGCAAGTGCGAGGGATTTGGTGCGCGGACGACGGCATGCGATCCTGCGGAATTTTTTGACTTATGACCGGAGCGAGAAACAGTTGCGTCCGCAGTGGGCGTTGTATGGAGGAGCGTTTGCGGGAGGGTTGGTGGCGACGACGTGGAAGCCGAGTTCGCAGAGCTATCTGGTGAATGCGGGGTGGGGCGTGCTCGGGCAGGCGGCGTATGGGACGTTGTTGAATTTTGTGACGGAGTTTGGGACGGAGATTAATAGGAAGCAGGGAGTGAAGTAAGGGGAGCTTCAGATCGCTAGCGGCGACTTCTGCATGCGGCAGATCTCGGAGATACAGCGTCCAGGCTTCCGGATCAAAGGCTAAGAGTCAAAGGCTATGAGTCAAGGGCAAGCGGGCGAGGGCGCCCGCTCCACATCCACATCCAGCTCCACATCCACATAATCAAAATCAAACCCAAAGCAACTACTGCAGGAGGCCTCCGTTGGTGGGGGGCTCTTCTTCCGGGGCGAGGACGACGGCGGCGGCGACTTTGTCGCCGGGCTCCATGTGGAGGAGGCGGACGCCCTGGGCGTTGCGGCCGGATTCGCGGATGGTCTTCGAATCCATGCGAATGATTTTGCCGTAGTGGCTGATCAGCATGACCTGAGAATTTTCGTCGACCAGCGCGATGGCGACGACTTTGCCGACGCGCTCGGTGGTCTTGACGTTGATGACGCCTTTGCCGGCGCGGTTGGTGAGGCGGTATTCGTCGGCGGGAGTGCGCTTGCCGTAACCGTTTTCGGTGACGGAGAGGATCAACGTGCCTTTTTGAGTGAGATCCACAACTTCGGTTGTGGCGCTGGGGGCCGATGCGGCCTGGTCGACGGGATCTTCTCCGGGTGCGGGAGCGCCGACGGTGGCGGCTCCGGGCTTGGGGGTGACGGTCATGCCGACCACGTAATCGCCTTCTTCCAGATTGATGCCATTCACGCCGTAAGCGGCGCGGCCCATGGGGCGGACGTGGCTTTCGTCGAAGCGGACGGCCATGCCTTCGTGCGAAGCGATGAAGACGATCTGATCGCCGTTGGTGATGCGGGCGGCGACGAGTTCGTCTCCTTCTTCAATATTGATGGCGTTGATGCCGTTGGAGCGGACGTGGATGAACTCGCGCAGCTCGGACTTTTTGACCAGGCCGTTGCGGGTGGCGAAGAAGATATATTTATTTTCTTCTTCGAGATTGCGCACGGCGAGCATGGTGCGGACGGTCTCGCCGGGCTGCAGGCCGATGAGGTTGCCGATGTGCTTGCCCTTGCCGGCGGCGCTGACGTCAGGAATTTCGTAGACCTTGAGCCAGTAGACGCGGCCCTTGTTGGTGAAGATGAGAATGTAGGCGTGGGTGGAGGCGATGAAGAGGTGCTCGACGAAATCTTCGTCGCGCGTCTTCATGCCGGTGCGGCCGGTGCCACCGCGGCGCTGCATGCGGTAGGTGGAGATGGGCGTGCGCTTCATGTAGCCGGAGTGGCTGAAGGTGACGGCGACTTGCTCGTCGGCGATTAAATCTTCGAGAACGATTTCGGCGGCTTCGTCTTCGATGCGGGTGCGGCGCTCGTCTCCGTAGAGCTCTTTGACTTCTTCGAGTTCTTTGATGATGACTTTGCGAAGCTTGGATTCGGAGGCGAGGATGGCTTCGTATTCTTCGATGCGCTCGCGAACTTCTTTCAGCTCGTTGGAAATTTCATCGATGGAAAGTTTGGTGAGGCGATGCAGTTGCAGTTCGAGGATGGCATCGGCCTGGCGCGCGGTGAAGGGCTTTTCGGGATCGAGCTTGGGAGCGCGGCCGGTGGTATTGATATCGATTTTCTTGCCGCCGAAGTAGGCGACCAAATTTTCGCGGGCCTCGGCGCGGTTGGCGCTGGCGCGGATGATGGCGATGACGTTGTCGAGATGATCGAGGGCATTGAGATAGCCTTCGAGGATGTGCTCGCGGTCTTTGCGCTTTCTGCAGCAGGAAGGCGGTGCGGCGGCGGACGACTTCGACGCGGTGATTGATGAAGTGCTTGATGGCCTGGATCAGGCCCATTTCACGGGGCTGTCCGTTGACCACCGCGAGCAGGATCATGGAAAAACCTTCCTGCATGGAGGTGTGCTTGAAGAGCTGGTTGAGAACGATCTGGGGCTCGGTGCCGCGTTTGAGTTCGACGACGATGCGCATGCCGTCGCGATCGCTTTCGTCGCGCACGTCGGAGATGTCTTCGATTTCTTTGTCGTTGACCAGTTGCGCGATGCGCTTGACGAGGACGGACTTGTTTACCTGATAGGGAATTTCGGTGACGATGATGGCTGTCGCGATCTTTGCTGAAGTTTTCGATGGCGGCTTTGGCGCGCATCATGAAGCGTCCGCGGCCGGTGCGGTAGGCTTCGAAAATTCCGCGAGCGGCCGTGGATGATGCCGGCGGTGGGGAAGTCGGGGCCCTGCACGAATTTTAGAATTTCCGCGAGCTGCGCGGTGGGATTGTTGACCAGCGTGATGGTGGCGTCGATGATCTCGGTGAGATTGTGCGGAGGAATTTTTGTGGCCATGCCGACGGCGATTCCGTCGGAGCCATTGATGAGAAGATTGGGAATGCGCGCGGGAAGAACGTCGGGTTCGACTTCGCTGCCATCGTAGTTGGGACGGAAGTCGACGGTTTCTTTGTCGAGATCTTCGAGGAGCGCGGTGGAAACGGGAGCGAGTTTGGCTTCGGTGTAACGATCGGCGGCAGGAGGATCGCCATCGACGGAGCCGAAATTTCCTTGACCGAAAATTAGCGGGTAGCGCAGGCTCCAGGTTTGCGCGAGGCGCACGAGAGCGTCATAGACGGCGAGGTTGCCGTGGGGATGGTACTTACCCATGACGTCTCCAACGATGCGGGCGCACTTGCGCGTGGCGCGATTGGGCTGGAGGCCCATCTGCTGCATGGTGTAGAGAATGCGGCGGTGCACGGGCTTGAGTCCGTCGCGAACATCGGGAAGGGCGCGTCCGATGATGACCGACATGGAATAGTCGAGATACGACTTCTTCATCTCGTCTTCAATGTTGACGGGCTGAATGTGCAGGGCGCCGGGACTGCCATCGCCGCCGGGAGGCGTTGGCGGGGTCAGGGGAAGTTCGGGATTTTGATCGTCAGGCATGGATAGTTTTTAGATATCGAGTCACGCTTTCCAATTCCTGGCGCGCGACGTAAACAGCTGCATCTACAGGCGGTTAGTTAGGTTATGTGTAAAGGGTATTTTATCACGTTTTATAACGGTAGGCTGAATGGTGGGCCGCCGAACGCATGATGGATTTGGTACCTCGCGGGGGTTGGGTGTGGATATCTTTCGTTCCTACGGAGCTGTTCCAGCCGAGGGCCTTTCACCCACGGCTTGCGCCCCTTCGACAGGCTCAGGGCAGGCTGTGGGCTGCATTCTTTCGCCGCTTCGCGGCTGGGACAGTGATGGTGAATTGAAATCACCCTGGGATTTCTTCACCATTGGCCTGGTTGCACGAGCCTACGGGGTACGTTTATGACGATGACGGCATTATTGTTAATCCGAACAATGGCACCGCTGTGGGAGATTTCGGAACTTACGGAATCATGGTGCCGGACGGGACGCTCGGGTTAGCGTACTTTCTTGTACAGATAGGGGGGCAAGGGCCGGTGGGATCTACCTTCACTCTGGAGTCGTATGACATCACCACATTCGCACCCGTCAGTACTCTTACCATTCCGGACGTCGTCGGCACTCCGGTCAAACTCATTCGTTGGGGAGCAAACGGACTAGCGTTCATAACATATAAGGGAACCAGCTCTCCCCCGACAGGTGCCGCATACATTGTGAGTGGTTCATTCGTGACTGGCAGCTCGAAACACGGATTTCGACCACAAGAGAATGTACGCCGCACTTGGGCCGGGCACGGGACTTCAGGAATTGGCCGCTCAACGAAGGAGACTTGGTTTTCGCCGAGATAGCTTTCGAGTTGCTCGCAGTCCTGCATCAACACCTCTTTGTCAAAAATCACCTCGGAGGCTAAAGCCTCATCCATTAAACTCCGATTGATCGCGGCGCTGAAGCGCGGCGCCACCCAAAAGCGCGGGGTTGAGAATCGGAGGGATGGAGAATCCAATGTTTCGTACTCGATTTGCGAAGGAGATTGTGGCCGAAGTGGTGGCGCCGGTGCGGGCGCGGAGGAAAGCGCGCGTCATTATTTTGTGCGACGGGATGCCGTCGATTCCGCGGAAGCAGCCACTGATGGAGTTTCTTGCGGGGAAAGGATTCTGGGTGGTGTATCCGCGATATCGCGGGGCGTGGGAGAGCGATGGGCAGTTTCTGGAGCGGTCGCCGCATGAAGATTTGCTGGATGTGATGGATGAGTTGCCGCGGGGATTTGTGGAGAGCGCGTTTGGCCGAAGGGTTGCGTTGACGCCGGATGAGATTTTTGTGATTGGGGGCAGCTTTGGCGGGGCGGCGGCGATTCTGGCTTCGCTTGATCAGCGGGTAAAGAAGGTGGTGGCGAATTGCCCGGTGACGGATTGGCAGATCCTGGACCGGTCCGAGAGGATGGAGACTTCCAAAGGAAATTATGCGCAATATATCCGGGAGGCATTTGGAAATGGGTACCGGCTGACGGATAAGAACTGGGAGAAGTTGCGGAGCTGGAGTTTTTATAATCCGTGGCATCATCGGGCGGAGATCGATGCGGCGAAGATTTTGATTTTTCATGCGAAGGACGATCCGAGTGTGCCGTATACAGGCAGCGAGAAATTCGCGGAGGCGACGGGCGTGGCGCTGAAGCCGGTGAAGCGCGGCGGACATTTGCGGACGGAGTTTGTGGTGCAGAGATATTGGGAGCAGATCCGGAAGTTTTTTGAATCGGAGTAGGGGTTGGCTGCGGATTGGGACTCGGGCAATTTTGCTCACGCGCAAGGGCGGTTGAGCGGGAGATCCTTCGCTACGCCTGAAAAGCGGCTCCGCTCAGGATGACACTTTCGGGCTGCGCTTTCGCTGGTATTGACAGGCTGTATGGCGTGGCAATAATGTTTGGCAATCTGCCCTGTTGTCTTCCGTCTCGCAAGCTACGTTGGTGTAATTCTGTCTACGTGTGCGGCGAATTCATCCTCGCCTAGCGAAGGGACGTTTATCAAGAAAACGTAAAACACGGAAGATTTTTTTGAAGCTGGTGGAAAACCGGAAAAAGGAGCGGTATGAGAAAGTCTGATCTTCTGAAAGTTGCCTGCATCGTGGCTGTATTCTGCGTCGCTGCCGCGGTTGCTTCGTCCGCACAGACGGTTACTACGCTAGCGGACTTCAATGGAAGTAATGGGCAGGGTCCATATCTTGAGAGGCTCGTGCAGGGAACTGACGGGAACTTCTTCGGGACAACGCAAAACGGCGGTCGGTACGGCTACGGCGAAATCTTCGCGGTGAGCCCGACCGGAACGCTAGGCAGGATCTACAGCTTCTGTGCAGAGAAATTCGTCTGTCCGGATGGGGAATACCCGTACGGAGGTTTGACGCAGGCCGCCAACGGAAATTTCTACGGGACAACCGCCTTCGGAGGAGCGAACGCAGGGGGAACGGTTTTTGAACTTACTCCAGCGGGCACTTTGACCACACTGTACAGCTTCCCAAATGGCAGTACTCCCCAAGCGACGCTGGTGCAGGGTTTTAACGGGTACCTCTACGGAGCCGCAAATTCGAGCGGCGTGAACGTTTATGGCACGATCTTCGCGGTGAATCCGGCTACAGGCACGGTGACCACGGTCTACACCTTCTGCTCGAAACCGCATTGCGCTGACGGCTCGGGCTCAACCGGACTGGCGCTCGCTCCCAATGGAAACTTTTATGGAATGTCCGGGAGTGGCGGAACTCACGGCGACGGCACGGTTTTTGAATTCACCCCCTCCGGCCGGTTAACCGTTCTGTACAGCATGAACGCGAGTACGGACGGCGAGAACCCGAACGGACTGATAGTGGGCACGGACGGGAATCTATATGGGACAGCCGCCTACGGCGGACCCAATAACGGCGGCACGATCTTCAAAGTGACACCCACGGGAACGTTCACGAACCTTCACAATTTCTGTTCTCTTCCAAACTGCGCGGACGGCGAACAACCGATGGCGGTGCTGGTGCAGGGTACGGATGGAAACCTATATGGGACCACGCCGCTAGGCGGGACGGCGGGCATCGGGGACTGCGTTTCACACTGCGGCACGGCGTTTCAGATCACGACATCGGGCGCCCTGACCACGCTTTACGATTTCTGCTCGCAAACCAACTGCACAGACGGTCTAGCTCCTTACAGTGGGCTGGTGCAGGGGACTGATGGGAGTTTTTACGGCGCTACCATTGGCGGAGGAACTGGCAGTCCGACCGCTGGTGGAGTCATCTACCGGATCTCGACGGGCCTTGGGGCATTCGTGCGAGCGAATCCTGGCTTCGGACGAATTGGACAGTCCGTTAATATTCTGGGGAACGGGCTTACTGGCACGACCAGCGTGAGCTTTAATGGCACGCCGGCAACATTCACTGTAGTCTCCGCCACGGATATTAAGGCGACAGTGCCAGCCGGCGCGACTACTGGCACGATTGAGGTGACCACGGGTAGCGGCACGCTGTTGAGCAACGTGGCTTTCTTAGTTCAGTGATTCGTTTTTTCGTTCAGTGACTTTTTCTAGCGCAGTTGAGATTGAAGCCGGCTTGCGAGCCGGCTTCAATCACATCATCAAACGATCAAGAGCGGCTAGCGGTTATCGAGTTCGGATAATCGTTCGGCGATGGCGTGCTGGGCCGCCGGAATGTGGCCAATGATATCGACGACGGCGTTGCGCAGGAGTTTGGCCGAAGTCGATTTGACAGTGACGGCCCTCGTCATGCGGTCGGTGAGATTGACGACGGAGCGGGCGATTTCGAGGCGCTTGTGTTCCCAGGAATCGAGCGCTGAGGGATCGGCATGTTCGGACACGATGCCGTGGAGAACAGCTGCGAGAGAGACGGCGTCCTGAATGCCGGTGTTCATGCCTTGACCGCCGGCGGGACTGTGAACGTGCGCGGCGTCGCCGACCAGCAGAACGCGGCCTTTGCGCAGCGACTGGGCGACGCGATGCTGGATGTGAAAGCGCGTTGACCAGGCCAAGTTGCGAATTCTGGCTGGGGAAGTTGTCGGTCCGCGCTCATCGAGGATTTTCTGGAAATCCGCGAGAGAAGGATTTTCCGGAGCGCGTTCGACAGTGGCGACGATTCTGAAATGGTCACCGGGAAGCGGAGCGATCACGACCAGCCCCCGGTCGGAGAAAAACAGATCGACTTCTTCGCGGTCGAACGGCCATTCCATCTGGACGTCGCCCAGAATGAAATCTTCTTCATAAGCGCCACCCTGGAATGGGATTCCCGCTTGCTCGCGAACGACGCTGTGAGCGCCATCGCAGCCGACAACCCACCTGGCGCGGACGGTCTGTAAACCTGCCTGACTTTCGAACTGAACCTCAACATCTCTTGTTGTTTTCTTGCGCCGGCCGAATGGCGGTGACTTTGTGCGGACGCTGAGACCGAACCGCCGAGCGATTCGAGGCGGTGGAGAAGAATTGACTCGGTACGATTCTGCGGACACATCAAGACGAAGGGATAGTTAGTCTTTAGATCTTTGAAGCTGAAGGTGGCGAGGATACGATCCCGGTCTCGAATTTGAAAAGTAGGAGTGATGAGACCGTGGCTGATGAGTTCGGGGACGAGGCCCAGGGGCTCAAGCACCTCGAGAGTGCGCGCGTGAATAGCCACAGCGCGCGAGGTGTTCGCCCCGGCGGCAAGCTGGTCGATGATGAAAGAACTGGTTCCGAGCCGCTGGAGTTCCGCGGCCAGAGCCAAGCCAGACGGACCTGCTCCGACGATGAGGATGTCGTGCATGGTTGCGTCGCGGGCCATAGAACCTAACAATAGAGATGCAGTCCCGGCCAAGATTGTTCACCATGAAATTGGGGAGGAGTTGACCCCAGGCGGTCGGGCATTGCGGGCCGGAGGCTTAGGGGCGAGTGATGACTTCGTTGGGCGAGGAGGGGAGGACAAACTTTACGTTGCGATCGGCGTTGGCTTGCAGAGTCTGGGGGACGTTGAGGGAGGCGAGGTCGATCTTTTTGTTCCAGTAGCCATCGGTGTAGTAGTCGCCGCGAGCATAGAGAGTGCCATCGGCGATGGTGTAGTCGCGAACTTCTTCGCGGTGGCCATCATGAAAAATGAGAACTGCGGAAGGTAGAACGGGCGCAGGGGCGGCCGAAATCGTAGGCGGATTAGAAACGGCGGGACGAAGCAGATGGCCGGAGGTTTTTTGCGGCGCGGCAACCCTGGCAGCGAGCGGCAGAGCTTCACCGTCGGCAGCATTATTGTTTACGCGAACGTAACGTCCGTTCTGGAGCTCGATCATCAGCGGTCCCGAAGAAGGCTGAGAGTTTGCGGGTACGCTGGTGGCCGATCCTATGGAATTAGTAGCAGCGCCCGTGAGGCCGCTGAGGGCCTGCATGAGGAATGGAGGCGGCCCGGATGGGCCGGGATCGCCGGCGGAAGCGTTGTCACCGAGATCGAACGAATCTCCGAGAAATGGAAATGGCAGAGCGGCATAGGGCGATCTGTATGGCGAAGAGCGGCGAGCCAGGGAAGAACGCCGGGCCAAGGCGAAATTGCTTCCGGCATTCGAATGCGGTGCGCCGGAGTGAGCGATGGCGGTGCCGCGACCTGATGCGGCGACTCGCTGCGCGAAAGCGCATGGCGCGAGCAAAGCTAACAACGCGATGATGGAGAGTGCACGCATGGTCAGTTGGCCTGTGCGGACGGCGGCAGCTGGAAGGTCACGCCGTGATCATCGTTTTGTTTCTGAGTGGCAGAGAGATCGAGTTCGGCGAGCGCGACCTTGCGGGGATGCCCTGGTGTCAGATCGTAGAGCGTGGAACCCACGATGGCGTAGTTGAGAACTTCGAGCTGGCGACCATCCCTGAAAACCAGGGTGGTGGGAGCTTGCGGAGGCTCGGGCGCCTGCTCGGCTCTCGGATTGCGCTAACACGTCGCTATTAGGGGGGCGCGGCGGAGCCAGGGGAACATAGGAGGCGGCGCCGGATCCGCGGCGGTCGAAAATTGTGGGGCCTCCCTGATATTCGGGATCGTTATCGTCATCGCTGTCGCCATCAGGATTGCCGGGGCCGGCGACATCCATAGAGTAAGGAACTGGGACGCCGTAGATGTAGGGATAATAGGCCACGCCGTTTGCGCTGTGATGCGGATCGTGATGGCCGTTGCTGCCGTTATGGGAGTGGCCGGGCGAGTGCGGGATTTCACCGACATGAACCGTGCCGGAACTGACTGGAACATATCCGTTGTTCACGAAAGGCACGCTTGTGCGAAACGCTGCGGCACCAGTGGGCGGAGGAACATAAGAAGCGGTGGGCGGCGCTACGCCGCCGGTCCGGGGTGCGACAGAACCGGTCACTGAGACGTATTGAGCTGAAGCGGCGGAGACAAGGAAAAGAGAGAGCAGGAAAATTCCGAAGACGATTGGCGAAGCCGGAACCGAGCGTCGCGCGGGGCGATTCACTCCAACATAATACTCCATGGAAAACGTCATGGCGCACCTCCTAAAGAGGACTGCCTACAAAGTTAGATCGTCTGTGGGGCGGCGTTGATGCAGGGCAATTGTAGAGAATTGTTAGCGCAGGGAGGAGAAGGCAGACGGCGAAGAACAGGGGAACCCGGAGAGGTTCAGCCGCGAGGAACATGGACTAGAGCCAGAAGGCTCCAGACGATGTAGGAGCCGACGAGGGCCCAGACGGAGGCTGTGACGATGGGACGGTATTGAGTTTCCATGAGGTCGGCGAGAACGCCGCAGACGAATATGAAAAGAAAAGGAACGGCGGCAAGAAGAAATCCTGCACCCGCAACGCGGGGATGAGCGATGCCCAGACCGAGGAAGAGCAGGCCGACCAGCAAGGGAGCGGTGTTGCCGAAGTAGCGGGTGCGCGGCCAAGCGAAGTAGGTAACGAGCGCAGCGGGTAATAGAAGAACGAAGGCGGGGCAGGCGCGCAGGACTTGCGTCGCGACCTGACGGTAAACGGCGAGAACGGTAAAGCTGCGCCAGGTAGCTCCCCAGAACGAAGCATGACGCAGGCCGTCGAGGAAAGCATGTGGACGGAAGGAGTACATGGCGAACAGCAGAGCGAGAGCCACGAGGCAAGCGGCAGTCCAGATGACGAGCGCCGCGGTGCGGCGGATGGGCGCGAGGTAGAGCAGGAAGGCGAGAGCGAGAGGAACAACGACGATCATGGAGAACTGGGAGCCGACGGCGATGGCGAGGGAGATGCCCAGCAACACGATGCGACGCCAGTTCCAGAGAACCACTTCGCGCGGGGCGTAAAGAGTGTGGGCAACGGCGATGGCGGTGAAGATGGCGCCAAAAGATCCCCAGGCGGCGAGGACCTGAGGTTCGGCATGCCAGACGGCGGTGGCTTGCAGAATGGCGGGGGAGAAACAAAAAAGGGTGAGTGCGAGGAGACCTCCGGCGTTGCCGCAAAGGCGGCGGGAAACGTACCACAAGGAGGCGCCGAGAAACACTCCGAAGGCGAGAAAGGGAATGCGCGGCAGCCAGCGCCAGTGCGGCGTGGGATCGGACGTGGCGGGGCCCTGCGGCCACGCGAGAAGTGGAGCTGCGGTCACAAGGGAGAGTAGCGGAGAGTGCTCGGTATCGTAGCCCGCATCGTCGCGGGAAACTTCCATGGGAAGGGAGCCGGGAGAATCGGGAAAAGGAGTTCCGGCAATGCCACCAGCGATGCAACTGACGCCATCCGGCCATGATGCGTACCTGTTCGGAGGCGGTGGGAACATTGGATTCGGAGTGGTGTAACTCGCGATGGACCAGCCAAGCGGCTTGCGCCAAAAATGCGAGAAGCAGAGCTGCGGCAAGAAACTGAGGGCGGCCGAAGCGTTGGCGGGTGAAAAATGCGGTCATTAGGCGGGACGAAGTGTTTTACCATGAGCGGGGCGGTTTGCGGAAATGTGGGACGGGATGCGATGGGGAGATGCAGCGCAGCGGCTGAAGTCGCAATCATTATGATGCATGTATGCGGCGCGCTAAAGCGCTGCGCCCTCAAAGCTAAGTCCGATGGACGAACAGATCAACATTTCGGAGCAGGAGCGAGGTTCGAATCCGGCAGCAACGGCTTTGGGTGGATCTAGCGCGGGGCCGGAGTTTGCGGTGCAGCCTTCGTATGTGCGGACGGTATTTTGGGGTCCGGACGGGCTGAGGCCGGGATGGGGCATGGCGTTTTACTTTGCGATGTTTTATCCGCTGCAGTTTGTGATCACGCGATGGGTGGGATCGCTGGAGTTGGGCGCGCAAGGTTTGTGGTCGATGACGCTGGCGGAGTTTGGCTTGCTGGTGGCGGCGGTGATTCCGTCGATTGTGCTGGCGAGAGTGGAGACGCGGTCGTGGGGGACGTTTGGTCTGCCGGGACGGGGCGCGTTCGGAAAATTATTCTGGGTGGGCGGGGTGTGGGGATTCGCCAGCATCACGCTGTTATTGGGAGCGATGTATGGATTGCGAGTGTTTGACCTGGGACATCTGGCGATCCATGGCGGGCGCATTTTACGGTTTGCGTTGTTCTGGGGATTTTTCTTTTTGCTGGTGGGGCTGTTCGAAGAATTCCTGTTGCGCGGCTATTCGCAGTTCACGTTGACGCGGGCCATGGGATTCTGGCCGGCGGCGATTATATTGTCGTGCGTGTTTGGACTGATCCATCTGCAGAATGCGGGCGAGGAGTGGATGGGGCTGCTGGCGGCGGCGGCGATTGGATTTTTCTTTTGCCTGACGCTGCGGCGCACGGGAAATCTGTGGTTCGCGGTGGGATTCCACATGGCGTGGGATTGGGGAGAGACATTTTTTTATTCCGTGCCGGATAGTGGAACGCTTTTTCCGGGACATCTGCTGAAGTCGTCATTTCATGGGCCAAGCATGGCTGACCGGAGGGATGGTTGGGCCGGAAGGGAGCGTGCTGTGCTTTGTGGTGATTGCGGTGGTGTGGGCGGCGTTTGAGCGGAGTTATCCGACGGTGAAGTGCTGACGGCGAAAAAAAGCAGGTTCCTCCCCTTCGCTCCGCTCAAGGTCGGAATGACAAGGTTTCATAGAGCAGGTTCAAAGTTTCATAAACAGGCTCTTCGTTCGGAATGACAAAGTTTTATTAGAGAATCGTTAGCAGAGAGGTACGGGAGTAAGAGATGAAAGTTTGCAAGATCGTGCGACTTTTTTTCGCTGCTACTTTATTGCTGACCACGGGGGGTGTGCTCAGTGCGCAGACAGAGAACCGGCCACGCGCGCGGGATTTGGGAATAAAGATTGGCGTGCTGCCACCGGGGCCGCGGAATGCGATCACCGATGTTGCCGGGGTCAAAGTGGGGCAGACGACGATTATTCGCGGAGATAACCTTCGGACGGGTGTGACGGCGATCGTGCCACACGGAGGGAATCTTTATAAGGAGAGAGTTCCGGGTGCGGTTTTTTTGGGGAATGCGTACGGGAAGTTGGCGGGCTCGACGCAGGTGAACGAGATGGGGGAGATCGAGGCGCCGATTTTGCTGACGTCGACGGACTCGGTGCCGAGAGTGGCGGATGCGGTGATCAGCTACATGTTCAGCCTGAAGGGAAATGAAAATGTATTGTCGGTGAACCCGGTGGTGGGCGAGACGAACGATGGATGGTTGAGCGACATCCGTGCGAGAGCAATCACTGCTGACGATGTGATTTCCGCAATTACGAATGCCAGCGACGGTCCGGTGGAAGAAGGGGCGGTGGGAGCCGGAACGGGCACGGTGGTTTTTAGCTGGAAGGGAGGAATTGGGACGTCGTCGCGGCGGCTGCCGGCTTCGCTTGGACGGCTACACGGTGGGCGTGCTGGTGCAAACGAATTACGGCGGCAATCTGATTATTGCGGGAGTTCCGGTGGGGAACGAACTGGGGCAGTTCTATCCGAAGATTTCTTCTTCGGGAAATGCAGGTGGTGGGGGTGGGCCGGAGACAGCAGATGGTTCATGCATGATTGTGGTGGCGACCGACGCGCCTCTGGATCACCGCAACCTGAGCAGGCTGGCGGCACGAGCGATGATGGGCCTGGCGCGGACGGGATCGAGTGAAAGCAATGGCAGCGGAGATTACGTGATCGCGTTTTCGAATTCCGAGGATGTGCGGATCGATCCTACGCAGGCGGTCTACCGGCCAAAGCAGTTGCTGAGCAATGAGAGCATGTCACCGTTATTCGAGGCGGTGATTGAGGCCACCGAGGAGGCGATTGATAACTCCATGTTCAAAGCGCATGACGTGACGGGGAATGGACACACGATCAAGGCGCTGCCGGTGCAGGAGACGGTGGAGATTTTGAAGAAGCATGGGGCGATCGCAGAGAAATAGCCATCCCAGACCTGGAACGTTCCTGACAGAATCCGGCCAGAAATGCTCCAGTTGCCCGCGCCCGATTTTAGGACCGGATATCAAAGGACGGTTGTCACGATTTTTGGCCCAAGAGATTTTGAAGAGATGGGGAGGGATGACCGCGTCAGGGCTTGCTATCAACATTGCGCGCTAAAATACGTCATGTCGGAGCAAATGACTAATCAATCTCTGCGCGAGCGGTTCAACTTGCCCGAGAGCAAGAGTGCCATTGTGTCGCAGATCATCTCGGCGACCATTGAGGCCGAGTTGGTGCAGCCGGATGAAAAGGTCGGCGGATCCCGGAAATACGCGCGTTACATACCGTTCTGGGCTTGAGTTTTTATTTAATTGAGACCCTCATACGGGGTGAGCGCACCACATAAGTCTTTGTTTATCTTAAGTTTCCTTATTTAAGCGTTTGCTACGTCCTCCCCTGAAAGGGGAGTTGCCTTTCATATTATTTCACCTTCTCTTCGCCCCGCTGTACTCTGGATTTCGATGGTCAGAAGCCGATCTACACACGCCGCTGAAGCGGTATTGGGGCTATAGCGAGTTTCGTCCGCTGCAGGAGCGGATTGTGCGCAGCCTGCTGGCGGGGCGGGATACGTGCGTGGTGATGCCGACGGGTGGAGGGAAATCGCTATGCTACCAGTTGCCGGCGGTGATTTCGGAAGGAACGGCGGTGGTGATTTCGCCGCTGATCGCGCTGATGCAGGATCAGGCGACGCAACTGGCGCAGATGGGAATTCCGGCGGCGGTGCTGAACAGCACGATGAGCGAAGCCGAGCAGAAGAAAGTGATGTCGAAGGCGCGCGAGGGCGGCTACCGGCTGCTCTATGTGTCGCCGGAGCGGGTGGCGCGCGGCGACACCATGGGATGGATGCAGCAGGTGCCGGTTACTTTTTTTGCGATCGATGAGGCGCACTGCATCTCGGAGTGGGGACACGAATTTCGTCCGGAGTACCGGCAACTGAGCCGGTTGCGCACGAAGTTTCCCGATCGTCCGATTGCGGCGTTTACGGCGAGTGCGACGCGGCATGTGCGGCACGACATTCTGGCGCAGCTGCAGTTGCGCAATCCGGATAAATATATTGCCAGCTTTTACCGGTCCAACCTGCGCTACCTGGTGCGCGAGTGTGAAGGGCTGGAGCAGATGGAGATGCTGGTGAAGGCGCTGGAGAGTTATGCGGGCAGTAACGTGATCATCTATTCGCCGACGATCAATCGCGTGGAAGAGACGGTGGATTTTCTGGAAGATCACGACATTGCGGCGGTGGGATATCACGGCAAGATGGGGGCGGAGGACCGGCGCAAGAACCAGGAACGATGGATGTCGGACGAAGTGCGGGTGCTGGTGGGGACGATCGCTTTTGGGTTGGGAATTAATAAGGCGGCGGTGCGGGCGGTGATTCATTTGTCGCTGCCGAAGTCGATTGAGCAGTACTACCAGGAAGCGGGGAGAGCGGGGCGCGATGGGGCAAGCGCGGATTGCGTTTTGCTGTGGCAGAAGAAAGATGCGGGGCTGCTGGGATTTTTTGCGAATCAGATTCTGGATGCGGAAGAGCGGAACCGGGCGTGGGAGCGGTACCGGATTATCCGGGAATTCGTGGAATCGAAGCGGTGCCGGCACCGGCAGATCTGCACGCACTTTGGGGAAACTCCGAAGTGGGAGAGCTGCGATGCGTGCGATGTGTGCGGGATAGCGGCGGAGTGGATGACTGCGCGTTCGGGGAAGAGAGCGGCTTCGGGTAAGAAGCGGGCGGGGCAGGCAGTATTTACAAACGCGTCGGGCTGCGGCTCGGACTGCGGGTCGGTTGCGAGACCGGCGGCGGGTTCCGAGGCAGAGGAGTTGCGGGAATATTTGCGAGAATGGCGGCGCGCTATGGCGAAGGAGAAGGGCGTGCCGGCGTACATTGTGCTGCACGATTCCTCGCTGGAAGAAATCTGCCGGAGGCAGCCGAAGTTTTTCGCAGAGCTTCTGGAAATTCCGGGAATCGGCGAGCGGAAGGCGGAAGTGTACGGACAGGAAATTCTGGACGCGCTGGGAAAATTCCGGGAGGGACAGCGGGCCGCGAGTTCCGAGCGCGCGGCCAAGCCTGCGGATGAAACTCTGCGATTGTTGCGCGAGGGTCGAACGCTGGAAGAGATTTCCGAAATACGAGGGAGGCAGTTATCGACGGTGGTGAGTGCGGTGGCGAACCTGGTGGAGACGGGGCAGGTGGAATTTCAGTCGGGCTGGGTGAGCAAAGAGAAAGAGTCGGTAATTGCGGCGGCGTGCGCGAAGGTAGGGATGGAACGGCTGAAGGCGTTGAAGGATGTGTTGCCGTCGGAGATTGATTACGACGAGATCAAGTTAGTGGTGGGGAAACGTCGGCGGGAAGAAATGTTGAAGAAGGGACAGATTCCGGCGTAGAGAGAGCGGCTTAGCTCAGGAAGTGAGATCGGGCTGGGTGTAGAGCGCCCAGGCGCTGGCGAGATCCTGCACGATGTGGCCGAGAGATTTGTAGACGGTGATCTCTTGGGGAGAGCGGCGTCCGAGGATCTTGCCCGCCAATACCTCACCGATTTCAGCGACGATGTGATCGTCGGTGATGAGGCCGGCGGCTTTGGCTCGAAGGAATTCCGCGCCTTGATGGAGCACGCCTTCGCGGCTGTCGGCGATGAAGCGGGAACGAACGACGAGGTCGTTATCCACTTCGGTTGGGCCGGCGTAGCCGGAGCCGACCACATTCACGTGGGTGCCGGGCTTTACCCAAGCGCCGTGCAGGATGGGCTCGGTGGCAGAGGTGACGGTGCAGATGATGTCGGCATCGGAGACGGCATCGGGAACCGAATTGCTGACGGTGAGGGGCAGGGCGAGTTCGGTCTGCAATTGCTGCGCGAGAGTTTGAGCGCGATCAGGCGAACGTCCCCAGATGGTGATCGATTGGAGATTGCGGACCCTGGTGATGGCGCGGGCATGGGTGGCCGCCTGTTCGCCGTAGCCAAGGAGAGTGAGACGGTGGGCATCTTTGCGTGCTAGCGCGTCGGTTGCGACCGCACTGGCGGCGGCGGTGCGGATGGCCGTGATCTCGCCGGCATCGACTACGCAAACCGGTGCGCCGCTTTCGGGATCGAAAAGAATCACGAGTCCCTGATGAGACGGAACGCCGCGGATGTAATTCTCTTGAAATACGCTGATCAACTTTGCGCCGAAGGGAGCGTGTTCACCCATGGCTCCGGGCATGACGCCGAAAAGGCGATGCTCGGAAAGCGGGAGGATGGAGCGGAGAAGCTGTCTGGTTTCGCCGCGGGAGAAGGCGATCATCGCCTGGCGCACGATGGGAATACAGAGTTCATAGGTGAGACGCCGAGAAACTTCTTCGCGCGGGATGAATCGCATGGGATCGACCTCAAATTGGTTTAGCAATCTTACGGCAGGGCGTGAGGCTTTGGATTTGTTGGACCGTCTCGCTTTGGGTGCGGACGCAGTCCCTCGGCGGCTAAAGCCGGCATTAAAAGCGTGGCGGTATCGCAGCGGTAAACCGCTGCGCCACCCAAAGGCAAGAGCTAAGTGGCAGGTATTGGAGCGATAAACGGCTGCGCCACCCAAAGGCAAGAGCTAAATCGTGAGCTGCATCTTTCTAGAGAGCCAGGACTTGCTTGGCGGCATCGGCGCCGGAGCGGACGCAATCGGGAACGCCGATCCCGCGGAAGCCGTTGCCGGCGAGCGCCAGGCCGGGCAACTGCTGGCGCATGCGCTCGATGCGGTCGAGGCGATCGAGGTGTCCGACACCATATTGCGCCATCGCGGATTTCCATTTGTAGACACGGGCAAAAAGCGGGGCGGCGCGGACGCCGAGAATTTGCTGCAGCTCGTTGCGGACGAGGGCGACGATGGCATCATCGGAAAGCTGCCAGACGCTTTCGGCATGAGCTCCGGCGAAGAAGCAGCGCAGCAGAGCACGATCGCCGGGAGCGCGATGGGGAAATTTGTTGTGAACGAATGTTGCGGCAAGCAGGCGTTTGCCTTCGCTGCGAGGCACGAGAAATCCGAAGCCGGGAGGGAGGGACTCGCGCACGCTGCGATCGTAGCCGAGGCCGACGGTGATGGAAGAACTGTAGCCGATGACGCCGAGTTCGGCGGAAAGCTCGGTGCAACAAGGAGCGAGTAATTTTGCGGCGGCGCGTGCGGGCAACGCAAGGATGACGGCATTGAAGTGATCCGACTTCAAACCTGCGGAGACGCTCCAGCCTCCGGTTCTCGGCTGGATGGATTGCACTGTGACGCCAGTGATCAGGGAAGCAGGATTGAGGCGAGGGACAAGGGTTTCGACGAGCTGCTGCATGCCATTCTTCAGCGAGGTGAAGAGCGGCGGGGCAGGTTTGTTTGCGTTGCGCGGCATTTTCTTGCGAGCGGCGAGCATGGCGCGGCCGAGACTGCCGTGGGCGCGCTCCATTTCGGCAAAGCGGGGAAGAACGGCACGAACGCTGAGATTGGCGGCTTCGCCTCCGTAAACGCCGGAGAGCAGTGGATCGGCGAGGCGGTCAACCATCTCGGGTCCGTAATGGCGTTCGACGAGCGAGGCGACGCTTTCGTCGGCGGAGCCGGCGCGCGGAGGATGCAAAAGTTCCTGCGCCATGCGGAGCTTGGTGGTCCAGGAAAAGAGCGGAGAGAATCCAGTGGGCAGGATTTTTGTGGGAACCAGGAACATGAGGCCGTCGGGCATAGGGATGAGGCGCCCTCGAACGAGGATGTAGGTTTTACGATCGACGTCGTTGGAGCCGATCAGTTGATCGCCGAGGTCGAGGGTGCGGCAAAGGTCGGCGGCCCAAGGCTTTTCGGTGATGAAGGAATCGGGCCCGGCTTCGACGATGCAGCCGTCGACGTGGTCCGTGCGGAGGACGCCGCCGAGTTGGGGCGAGGATTCGTAAAGAGCATATTCGACGGCGCCGGAGCGGCGATGCTCTTCGAGCGTGAGAGCGGCGGTGAGTCCGGAGATGCCGCCGCCGATGATTGCGATGCGGGTCATGAATGTAGGCTGCGGACTTCTGGGGCTAAAGCCCGGTTCCTTTCCTTGATCGATAATCGCAGCGCTGAAGCGCTGCGCCACCCGAAATCACAACAGGGGCTAAAGCCGCTCTCGACGCTTTACGCGGCCCATTCGACTTCGCTCCGGGCAGGCCGCTAAAGCGCCGCTCTTCCACGGTACTACAAGTGTCCAAGGCAGCTACATGATTAGCAATCCCAAGCTTTCGTGGTAGCGACAGATTAGCGATCGCAGGCTCAGCGGCTAAAGCCGGTTGCCTTTCATTGATCGTTGGTCGCAGCGGCTTGAAGCGCTGCGCTCTCTCAAAATCACAGCGAGGGCTACGAATTTTCCTTCAGCTGGCTACGCTTGCTGATGTTCCTGCACGAGGCGCGCGAGGTTTTTTACGTTGTCTACCGGCGTTTCGGGGAGGATGCCATGGCCGAGATTGAAGATGTGGCCGGGGCGTCCGGCGGCGAGGCGCAGAATTTCTTCGGCTCGCGACTTCAATTCCTTCCAATCCGCGAACAGCAGGATGGGATCGAGATTGCCCTGCACGGCGCAGCGATGATGTAGATCGCTCCAGCCCTTGTCGAGCGGAATGCGCCAATCGAGGCCGATGACGTCCGCGCCAGTTTCATTCATGGCGGGCAGAAGCGTGGCGCTATCGGTGCCGAAATAGATGATAGGGGCGCCGGTTTTCTGCAGGCGCTTGACCATGGTGGTGACGTGCGGCAAAACGTAGCGGCGATAATCTTCGACACTCAGGCAGCCGACCCAGCTATCGAAAATCTGGATGACGTCAGCACCGGCGCGCACTTGTGCGGCGGAGTACTCGGCGGTGACATCGACAAGCTTGGGCATCAACTTGTCCCAGTGAGCGGGCGAGTTGTACATCATTTTCTTGGCGTGGAGGTAATGGCGGGAGCCGCCGCCTTCAATCATGTAGCTGGCGAGCGTGAAAGGCGCACCGCAGAATCCGATGACGGGAAGTTTGTCCGCCAAAATGTTTGGCGACGAGACGGACAGCCTCGGAAACATAACCGAGGTCGGCGGCGCGGTCGGTGCGAAGCTGGGCGACATCCTCGGCGGTGCGCACGGGCTTTTCGATGACGGGGCCTTCGCCGGCGGAAAAATGGAAGGGCAGGCCCATGACTTCGAGGGGGAGGAGAAGATCGGCGAAGATGATGGCGGCGTCAACGCCGAGAAACTCGGCGGCGGTGATGGTGACTTCGGCAGCGAGCTCGGGCTTCTTGCAGATTTCGAGCAAGGAATGCTGCTTGCGCACGGCGCGGTACTCGGGCATGTAGCGTCCTGCCTGGCGCATGAACCAGACGGGAGTGCGATCGACGGGTTGAGACTTGCAGGCGCGGACGAAGTTGGAATTGGGGGCAGACATGAGTTCGATAGATGGACCGATTACTTTAGCATTTTTGCGGGGACCGTGGTGGAAGAGAGGTTGTTGCGTTTGTGGCTGTTTGACCCAGACGGGGTGTGTGGTTTAGGACATCCCTCATCCCGCCGGAGAAAACGCGGGGACTTCGGGATGACGCCAAAGGCAGCTGAATTTTCGAAACCTCAACACCAGCAGGGTTGGGCTGTGCGAGACTGAAAGGATCATGTGGGGGAGACAGCGTTCCTCAGGGGCTGAAGCCCTCGTGCTTATTCGCCTCTGCGGCACGACTAAAGTCGTGCCCTTCCCGGCTCGGTGATTAATAGGAGTTTCGATTGGAAAATCGTTTGTAAGCCGTGGCCCTTCCCGACGCGGTGATTAGACAAGTTCGGAGCGGAGAATGGTTTGTGAATGAAATCAAAATTGTGAAGGAAAAGGTGGAATTGGCGGTTGCGGACGGAACGCGCATGATGGCGTATGTGGCCGCTCCGGAACAGGCTGGGCCGCACCCTGGATTGCTCGTGTTCCAGGAAGCGTTTGGCGTGAACCATCACATACGCGATGTGGCGGAGAGGTTTGCGGCGGAGGGATATGTGGCGATTGCGCCGGAATTGTTTCATCGGACAGCGCCGCCGGGATTCGAGGTGAGTTATACAGATTTTCCTTCCGTGATGCCGCATATGCAGGCGGTGACGACGGAGACGGCTGAGGCGGATATTCGAGCGGCGCACGAGTGGTTGCGGTCGAATTCCAAAGTGAAGGAGAGCGAAATTTCCAGTATCGGATTCTGCATGGGCGGACGGGTTTCCTTTATTGCGAACACGATCGTTCCGCTGCGGGCGGCAGTTTCTTTTTATGGTGGAGGAATCGCACAGGGATTGCTCGACCGGGTGCCGAAGCTGCAGGCGCCGTCGTTGCTGGTGTGGGGCGGGCTGGACAAGCACATCACGCCGGAGCACCGGCGAGCGGTAACCGAGGCTTTGAGCGAGCATAAGAAGATTTATGTGAATGCCGAGTTTTCGCGCGCGGATCACGGATTCTTCTGCGATGAACGGGCGGCGTACGAGCCGCACTCGGCGCGACAAGCGTGGGCGCTGACGCTGGAGTTCCTGCGTTCGTGAAGAAACTTGCCATGCTGTGCGCGGCGGTGCTTCCTTTCTTACTGGGGGCAGCGGGGTGGCAGATGCCGCCGGTGGTGTCTGCCGGGCGCAATCGAGCAAAATCACGCCGGCGGTAAGCGCCGACCTTTTATAAGGATGTTCTTCCCATTCTTCAGGAGAAGTGCCAGAGCTGCCATCGCAGCGGAGAGCCAGCGCCGATGGCTTTGATGACGTACGAGCAGACGCGGCCATGGGCGGGGAAGATTGCGGCGGCGGTGGATATGAGGATGATGCCGCCGTGGTTCGCGGATCCGCGCTTCGGACACTTTTCAAATGATGCGTCGTTAAGCGCGGAAGAGATCAAGACGGTCGGCGCGTGGGCAGACGCGGGTGCGCCAGCAGGAGACGCGAGGCACGGCTCCAGCGCCACGGATATGGAGCGACAGGCTGGAATATTCCTCAGCCCGATGTGGTGTTGAAGATGCCGAAGGCGGTGGCGATTCCGGCGCACGGCGAAGTGGAATATACGTACGAAATTGTGGCCACGCACTTCGCGGAGGACCGGTGGGTGCAGATGGTGGAGGTGCGGCCTTCGAGCGCGGAACATGTGCACCACGCGGTGGTGTATATACGGCCTCCGGATTCGACGTGGCTGCGGCATGCGCCGGTGGGCGAGCCATTCACGGCGTCGATGTTGAGCGATCCGGAAGAGCGGCGGCAGGCACACGAAACGACGAGCGATCTGCTGCTGGTGTATGCGCCGGGAAGCGCGCCCGACCGCTGGGCGGACGGCATGGCGAAGTTCGTGCCGGCGGGATCGGATCTGGTTTTCCAGATGCACTACACCACGAACGGAGCGGCGGCCAGCGATCAGACCAGCGTTGGGTTGGTTTTTGCGAAGAGTCCGGTCAAGCAGCGAGTGGTGACGCTGCAACTGAATAATCATGCGTTGTTGATTCCGCCGGGAGCGGAAGATTTTCGCGTGGAAGTGCAGGGCACGTTGCCGAACGATGCGCTGCTGTTGAGTCTTTTTCCGCACATGCATCTGCGCGGGAAGCGTTTTGAATATGACATTATTCATGAGGATGGGAGCATCGAGCCGTTGCTGCGAGTGAACTATCACTTCCACTGGCAACTGAGTTACAAGCTGGCGGAGCCGCGGCTGTTGAAGGCCGGGACCAGGTTGCGCGCGGTGGCGTGGTATGACAATTCGAAAAACAATCCGCATAATCCCGATCCCGATGCTCTGGTGACATGGGGCGACCAGACGTCGCAGGAGATGATGGTGGGATTTTTTGATGTGGCGATTCCAGCGGGAATGGATAAGTGGAAGTTCTTTGTGCGGAAGTAACGCGGGATCGTTGCTGGCGACAGCGGATTCCTCCTTGTTCGCTTCGCTCGCGTGTCGGAATGACAAGGGGTGGGGCGAGGCAGGTTTTGATAGAGTTTTGAGATTCTAATTGAGGGTGACCACGAGATGAGAGAAACAAAACGGTTCGAGCTTCGCTCGAATGGACAGCCGAGGGCGGCTGTCCCTACATTTTTTGTTTGGATTGCGGCTATCTTTGCGGTTGTGGTTTGTGCTGGCGGAGCGTGGGCGCAGGGGACGAATGCTTCCGCACCGAAGACCGCGGAACAACAATTCAAGAACATTCAAATCCTCAAAGGGATTCCGGCCGACCAGTTGATTCCGACGATGCAGTTCATCACGGCATCGCTGGGCGTGGAGTGCGAGTTCTGCCACGTACAGGGCGCGATGGAAAAGGACGACAAGAAGACGAAGCAGACGGCGCGCAAGATGATGGAGATGATGTTCACGATTAATCAGGAGAATTTCGAGGGGAACCGCGAAGTGACGTGCTACTCCTGCCACCGGGGCAGCAGCCATCCGGTAGCGACTCCGGTGGTGATGGCGGAAGAGGCGAAGGCCAGCATGGCCGAGGCGAAGCCGGTGGTGAATGCGGAGGGGAAGGAGCCGAGCGGGCCGAGCGGCGATCAATTACTCGACAAATATTTGAAAGCGGTGGGAGGCGCGGCGGCGATCGAGAAAGTGACGAGCCGGGTGATGAAGGGAAGCATTACTTTTGGCGACCGAAATGTGCCGATCGAGATTTATTCGAAGGATCCGGACAAAAGGATTTCGTACACGCACACACCGGACGGAGACAGCATTACGGCGTTTGATGGGCACGAGGGATGGCTGGGAGTTCCGGGGCGGCCGGTGCGCGAGATGCATGGTCCGGATATCGACGCGGCGTCGATTGATGCGGATATGCATTTGCCGGCGCATCTGAAGGAGATGTTCAGCAAAGTAGAAGTTCACGGCAAGGAACGAGTGGGGGACCACGATGCCTACGAGGTGATCGGGCAACGCGATGGAAAAACACCGCTCCAACTTTATTTCGATGAGCAAACGGGATTGCTGGTGCGGCTGGTGAGATTCGGAGAAACGCCGCTGGGACGGCTGCCAACGCAGATCGATTATGCGGATTATCGCGCGACGGGCGGGGTGAAGATTCCATATCGCTGGACGCTGGCGCGGCCGACGGGGCGATTCACCATTCAGATTAGCGAAGTGAAAGAAAATGTTCCGGTGGATGATGCGAAATTCGTGAAACCGCCGGCGGCGGAGGAGAAGGGTTCGGCGAAGTGATGGCGTGAAGATTGTAACCACGAAGGGCTCAGAAAGTTCCGCGAAGGGAATTCGTGTCGGTTACTTTCGATTGTGCGGCGCGAGAGAAATGCGGAAGGGCGGGGTTAAGATTCTGCAGGTGCATTCTCAATGCGAATCGTAAGCCGGACCGCAGTCGCGCTGATCATCGGATGTTGTATTGGTTTTGGCAGCGCAGGCGCAAAGCGATGCCGAACGCGGCGGAGCAGCAATTGTTTATCTCGGTCAACCGCGTGCGCCAGGCCAAAGGCTTGCAGCCGTTGCGGTGGAGTGAATCGTTGGGTGCGGCCGCGCACGGCCATGCAGTGATCATGGCAGAGCACGGGACGGCGGAACATGGATTTGCAGGAGAACCAGGCATGGCATCGCGAGTGACCAAGGCAGGAGCGCGATTCGTGTCGCTGGCGGAAAACGTCGCGATGGGGAACGGCGTGGAGGCGATCGAGTCTGAGTTCCTGCATTCTCCCAACCATCGAGCGAACCTGCTGGATCCTGATATGGATTCGATCGGGGTCGGAGTGGTAAAGCGCGGCGGGCAAATTTTCGCGGTCGAGGATTTTTCCAAGGCAAGGTGAAGGCTTGGGGAATCGGCAAGTGCGATCACAGGCGCTAAGGCCTCGATAGAACGGTGATGCTTTACGCGGCCCATTCGACTTCTCTGAGGGCAGGCCGCTGAAGAGCGACTCTTCCACGCGACTACAAGCGTCCGAGGTCGCGCCGGGTAGACACGCTGGCGATTCTGGACCTCTACTTCCTGCAGTGTAGCTCGGGGGAGGGATGCTTCGACTCCGCAATAGTTCGCTTCGCGAAATATTGCTGCGCTCAGCATGACAAGGAATGTGCTGGGCCGAGCTTCGCGGTAGTTTCCTGCTTTCCGAAGTGTTAGCATCCCTGACATCATGACTAAATCGCAACTGTTGCCGTCACTGTTACTGTTGGCTCTTGCGTGCTTCGGGCTGTTCTGTACGGCACAAACTCAAGCGGCTCCCGGTCACGCGATTGTGCTGCACGCGGCGCGTCTGCTCGATGTGAAGAACGGGCGCATGGTGAAACCCGGCGAAGTGCTGGTGCAGGGCGAGCGGATCGTGGAGGCGGGAGCGACGGTGAAGCATCCGGCGGGCGCGGAGGTGATCGATCTGGGCGACCGGACGCTGTTGCCGGGGCTGATCGATGCGCACGTGCATTTGTTTTTGCATCCGGGAGCGGAGGATTTGCAGACGGTGCAGGAGTCGGTGCCGCAACGAACGATCAGCGCGCTGCTGGCGGCGCGGGACGATCTGATGGCGGGATTCACGGCGGAACGCGACATGGGGACGGAGGGAGCGGGATCGGCGGATACAGCGGTGCGAAACGCGATCGATGAGGGAAAGGCGCCGGGGCCGCGGTTGAGGATCAGCGGGAATGCGATCAACATCCTGGGCGGGCATGAGGACGCGATCAAATTCAATCCGGCGCAGCATGTGCTGGCGAACGCGGACTACGCAAACAATAGCGCGGAGTTGGTCGCGGTGATGCGCGAGCAATATAAGGAAGGAGCGGACTTTACCAAGATTTATGAGACCGGTCCGGATGAGGTGAAGGACGGGAAGTTTTCGACGGTGTATCAGTACACGGAAGCGGAGTTGAGTGCGGCGGTGGAGGAGGCGGCGCGAGTGGGAAAACGGGTGGCGGTGCACGCCACGGGCGAACCAGGAACGTTGTATGCGGCGCAGGCGGGAGTAGCGTCGATTGACCACGCCAACCAGTTGAGCGACGAAACCATGCGGTTGATGCGCGCGAAGCAGATCTTTGCGGTACCGACGTTCACCATCTTCGAATATTTTTCAGAACATGCAGAGACGCCCGAGCAAGGAGCACGCGAACGGCAGATGCTGGATTTGCATCGCGAGGAATTTCGCAAGCAGGTAGCGGCGGGAGTTCCGATGGCGGTGGGATCGGACGTAGGGCCGTTTCCTCACGGAACGCAAGCGCGGGAGTTAGTGCTGATGGTGAATTATGGGATGGCGCCGCTGGCGGTGATGCAGGCGGACCTGATCAATGGGGCAAAGCTGCTCGGTTGGGAGGGGCAGATCGGGGCGCTGGAGCCGGGATATTTTGCGGATGTAATCGCGGTGGCGGGAGATCCGCTGCAAGATGTGAGTGTGCTGGGAACTGTGTCGTTCGTGATGAAGGGCGGAGTGGTTTACAAGAAGTGATTGGACGCGCTTTCACTGAGTTCGAGGGTATCGGAGTTTCTTCCGGGCGAGGCAGTGGAATTGGAGATCCTTCGCTCCGCCTGAAAAGCGGCTTCGCTCAGGATGACAAAGAGGTGGGATATCAAACAGGCTGGATGACGGGGTGTTTGGTGACGAGGTGTTTTTACTTACCAGGTTTTGTCTGAGTCTTCCTCGTCGCCGGTCTTCCAGTCGCGCTCCGATTCGTTGAGGTCGTCTTTCATGGTCTGGTTGCGCTTGCGATAGCAGACGAAGATAACGCCGACGGACATCAGGGTGGGAGGGGCGATGAGAACGATGATGCCGCTCTTCAGAGCTTGAATCATGCGAGCGCCGGAAGAGGCGGCCTGGGTGTAGCAGAGAGCGCAACTTTGCGCCGAGGCGGGTAGGGGCGCCAGGAAAAGTATGGCGGCGACGAGTGCCGCGGCTAGAATCCAGATTGTTTTACAGCTCTTCATAATAATTCACACCAATTATTCACACCAAATCATTCACACCAAATTCCACCGAACGAGCCTTCGGAGGCTATCTGCCCCAGGGTACACCATTGACCACGCGGAAGGCATCGGTCCAGCCATATTGCATGCCGAAAATCACGGCGACGGTGAAAATCACGACAAAATACATGAGGCCGCGATTTTCGGAGAGGTGCATGAAGAACAGAAGCGCAATACCGCCCTCAATGATGGCGACGGTCAACATGCGGGTGAACATTTGCGAGGCGGTAATGTCCTGGAAGGCGATGAAAAACTGGATTGCTGCCAATACCAGGAGGACAACGTAAATCGCGACGTCTCTTCCGATGCTTGCACTCTGATGGGAATCCGCTGAAGCCATAATTTCCTCCGCAAAGTACTTCGATCTTAGAAACTCGACAACCAGCCCGGAACTTAGTGGCTCAGATTCAGCAGGTAGACCAAGGGGACTACGAACATCCAAACCAGATCGACGAAGTGCCAGTAGAGGCCGGTAACTTCGAGGTCATCGGCTCCGTAGCCGCCGCGATTGTAGCTGAGGCCAACGGCGATGAGGCCCACCACGCCGCCGGTGACGTGGAGGAGGTGAAGGCCGGTGATGCTGAAGAAGGCAGCGCCGAACGCCGGAGTACCCCAAGGATTGTGAAAGAGCGTGGCGCCTTCGCCAATCATACCGAGCCACTCGCGGATGTGGAGAACCGCGAAAGCGATGCCGAGGACGGCCGTAATCATCGTCCAGCGGAAGGCGCCTGCTTTGTCGCCGCGCTGCGCCGACCGGATGCTGATGAGCATGGTCAAGCTGCTGGTTAGCAAGATGAAGGTCATCAGCGCCACGTTGGTGATGCTGTGGAAGGGACGGGGCCAATCGGGAGTGGCGTTACGAATGAAACCGTAGGCGACAAGACAGCCAGCAAAGGTCGCCGTGTCAGCAATGATGAACAGCCACATCGCCATTTTCTTGGCGGGGACGTGGAATGTGGGCGCGGTCATGATCTCCGTTGCGTCGGATCGCGACACCTGCCCGTGAATGGAAAGATCGACTTGACTTGCTTGGCTCACTCTTGCCTCCTACCGAATTAGAGCTTCAACCACAGCAGCAAAAGCAGGTACAGCCACAGCGCGCCCATGAAATGCCAGTAGAGCGAGGTTGCGTTCAGAGTGCTCCGCCGCAGGGCGGAGTGATTCACTTTACTAATGACCCGGACCAGCCCACCCAGTCCGCCCAGCAGGTGCAAGGCATGGGCTACGGTCAACACATAAAAGAAGGAGTAGCTGATATTGGTGCTGAGCCCGAAACCTTGGGACTTCAGTTGCAGCCAGGCAACGGTTTGTCCGACAACGAATAGAAGTCCAAGAGCGAGCGTGACGTAGAGCCAGCGCGAGGGAGCATTGCCCTGGATCTTTTCAGCGACCATAAAGGCGGTGATCTGGCGGCGCGCCAGTTCCAGCGTGACGCTGCTCGCGATGATGATGAGTGAGTTGAGATAAAGGATGGAGGGCAGACTGAAGTGCTGCCAATCCGGCGAAGCTCCCTGCCGCACGATCAAGGCACTGGTGAAAGCGGCGAAGGTCATGGTGATGGCCGCCAAACCGACCCAGATGCCAGTGCTGGCCGGCGGAGGAGACGACGGTTTTACCCGCCGCAACTCGCCGCCGGGGACCGGGTTTTTCCAGCCGCCGTTCCCCGAGCCTTGACTGGGCAGGCGATCGAGATCAATTTTTGGCGGTTCGTGAATTGTTGTTGCCATAATCTTTTAGAAACCCAACCCCTCAGGGCTAAAGCCCCAACTTCTCTTTGCTGCTAGTGGCACGGCTAAAAGCCGTGCCCTTCCCGAGATCTATCGTGCGCGAAATTTATTGCCACCGCTTCAGGGCTAAGGCCCCATTTTTCTTTTGCTGCTAGTAGCACGCCTGAAACCCGTGCCCTTCCCAAACGTTTCTGTCTATTTCTCCTCGTGCGGGTTGGTTATTTTCTCGGGCGAGGTTTGCATGACGAAGTCGGTGCTCGCGCCTTCCACGCTGTACTGATAAGGATCGTGGTAGACGACCGGCATCTTGTCGCCGAAGTTATTGTGCGGCGGCGGGGTCGCGGTGCTCCACTCAAGCGAGGTGCCTTGCCAAGGATTATCGGTGGCGATCGGCCCTTTGAAACGGCTGTAAATCAGGTTGTAGATGAAGATGAGCTGGGCGAGGCCAGTGAGGATAGCCGCAATGGTGATGAACTTGTGGACCGGAATCAGAGGGATCAGGTAGTCGTCAGTGAAAGCCTGATAACGGCGGACGTTGCCGGCGATGCCCAGGTAATGGAAGGGCATGAAGATGCAATAGGCGCCGATGAAGCTCAGGATGAAGTGGGCCTTACCCATGGTTTCGTTCATCATGCGGCCGGTCATCTTGGGGAACCAGAAGTAGGTTCCGGCGAAGATACCGAACATGGCGGCGACTCCCATGACGAGGTGGAAGTGGCCGACGACGAAATAGGTGGCGTGCAGCATGATATCAAGCGACGGTTGGGCGAGGAAAAATCCGCTGACGCCGCCGCTGATGAACATCGAGATGAAACCCAGCGAGAACAGCGATGCTGAATTGATCCGCAGCTTCGAGCCGTAGAGACTACCCAGCCAGATCAGGACCACAATGGTGGAAGGGATAGTGATGACCAGAGTGGGGAACGAGAAAGCGATGGCGGAGACTGGATTCATTCCGCTGACAAACATGTGGTGGCCGTACACCATGTAGCTGAGCACGGCGAGTGAGCCCATCGAGTAAATCAGGACACGGTGGCTGAGCATGGGGCGCCGCATGTTGGTGATGAGCACGTGGGAAACGATACCCATGCCGGGAACAATCGCGATGTAAACCTCAGGGTGTCCGAAGAACCAGAAGAGGTGCTGCCAGAGCAAAGTCGATCCACCTGAGTGCGGCAGGACGTGGTCGGCAATCACGAGGTTAGAAGGGACGAAGAAGCTGGTGCCGGCCACGTGATCGAGAATGAGGAGGATGCAGGCGGGCATTAGAACGGCGAATGCCGTGAGGCCCATGACGGAGGTGATGAACCAGGCCCAGGCGCTGAGCGGGAGGCGCATCAGCGACATGCCTTTGCAGCGCATGTCGAGCGTAGTGGTGATGAAGTTAAGGGAACCGAGAAGCTGGCCGACGCAGAAGATGCCGATGGAGGCCGCCCAGAAAACCACGCCCCAACCCTGGCCGGGGCCGGCGGCCGGGCCAATCGCGCTTAATGGAGCATATTGGGTCCAGCCGCCGAGGCTTGGACCATCGGGGACGAAGAACGCCGCGACCATCACACAGAAGGCGACGAACGTGACCCAGAACGACATCATGTTGAAATGGGGGAAGGGCATGTCTTCCGCGCCGGTTTGAATGGGCAGGAAGAAATTTCCGAAGGCGGCAAAAGGGGCCGTGGTGAGCACAAAGAAGACCATGATTGTCCCGTGCATGGTCATCAACTGGAGGTAATACTCAGGCGTCATCACGTCGCCGGGCGCACCGCTACTGGAGAGCAGATGGAGGCCGGGAATCGCGAAGTTTCCCCATCCCAGGTGGATGCGCATGAGCCAGGAGAGGAACATCCCAACCACGGCTGCGACCAAGGCCAGGGCGTAATACTGCTTGCCGATCACTTTGTGGTCGATGCTGAACACGTGCTTCCGAATAAAGCTGGTCGGAGCACCGTGGGAGGTTCCGTGGGGAGTTGCGTGTGCGGACATGTCGTGCATTGAGCTCACCTTCAAACGGGATGTAGTCAGTTTTTGGTCAGCAAAAAATGATACTTACTGCAATGCCGCCTGCTGTTTGAGCCAGGCATCGTAATCTTCGGGCGACTTCACTTCGAGATAGGCCTTCATGTTGTAATGCCCAAGGCCACAAAGCTGGGTACAGACGATTTCGTACCTTCCGATTTTGGTTGCGGTGAAGTGCACGGTCACATCGAGGCCGGGGACAAAATCCTGCTGGATGCGCAACTCGGGAACATAGAAGGAGTGACCGACATCCTTGGAGTGCATCAAGAGATGAACTTCACGGTTAACGGGAACTGCCAGTTCGGCCGCAACAATATCATCCTTCGAATCGGCGTCTTTGGTGGTGTCAAGCCCGAAGAAGTTGGCATTGGCTTCGCTGACCTGGTCGGGATGGATAGGGCCGAAGGTGCCATCAGGACCGGGATAGCGGAAATAGAAGGCGAACTGTCCGGCTTGCGCCTGGATGGTGACGGCATCGGGCGATGGCGGTGTGAGATAAACGCTGCCCCACGCCTTGGCGCCGAAAACTCCGAGAGCTAAAACCTCGGTGCCGACGAGCAGGAAAGCTGCGATCACCAAGCCCATGGAGCCGCCGGGGAAGGTTTTGATTTTGTCCCCAGCTTTACTGCTGGAGTACTTCCAGATGAAAAAGGCAAGAAGGAATTGCGAGGCGAGGAACGAAATTCCAGCCTCCAACATGGTGTCGGCGAACTGCTCATCGATCAAATGGCCGTGGACGGAGATATCCTCAGGCAAAGGCCACGTATGCATAATGATGGGAATTGCCGAGGCAATTGCGATGAGCACAATGACGACCGCGAAGAGTCTTGCCATATCTTCTCCCGCCTGGGGCCGGCTAAATCCGGCAAAGTGTCGAATCGCCGCAGGGTGAACTGCGGCGATTCGTTGAATTAAACAACAATGCTGTGTCCTTCTATTTGAAGGTAAAGTTGGCGCTGCCAGATCCACCCGCAGCAACAGTTACCTTCTGCGTCTGCGTTCCATACTTTTCCTGCCACGCGGTCACTGTGTAGCTCCCGGCCGGAACATTATTAATGGTGTAAGCGCCGCTGCTGTCAGTGGTCGCATAGGGGCCCTTCACCACGGCAAAGTAACCGTGCATCCAGGGATGAATGTTGCACTGGACGGGAATCATCTCGGTAGCTTTCCAGCTCTTCTCGACGGGAGCAGCTCCGGGCGGCTGAGACTGATTCCATGGAATGTTTCCAGTCATGGGGTTGGGATTGGGATGGATGTTGTGTGTGGTCTGGTCGCTGGTGATAACTTTGAATTTCTGATTCACATCCATGGCCAGAACGTGCGGCGTGTATACGCAATTCTTCTGGTCAAACACCGGCTCTTCCGAGGGCACTGCCGTCAACGCACTGCCGGTCAAGCCGTCCGAGATATAGAGAACCACGTTCTCCAAACCACCACCGGAGCCCACAACGACCTCTTCGAGGTGGGCGGGGTCGCTGGCGTGCTGCTTGGCACAGTAGGGATCCTTGGACATGTCGATGCCCCTCATGTGAGGAGCTGCGCCGTCAAGCTTAACAGTACCGGTGATTTTACCTTCTCCAGCTGCGCTGACGTTCTGATTCAGAATCAGTGCGCCACAACATAGCAAAACTACTGCCGATAGTACAGCAGCAAAGTTAAATGTCTTTCTCATAATCTTCTTTCTCTCCTCGCGAACTTTGAAACTTCCATTGCGATGCCAATTCTAGTACTTACTGTTGGCCGGAAGCTGGCGGGGCGGGGGCGTTTGGATCGACGGGTTTCAAGTCGAGCTTTTTCGCCATCTCTTTCTCCGGGCTGTGCTGACGCATAAAGGTTCGCAGATAGAAGACCAAATCCCAGGCCTCGTCGGGTTTGATGTTATCGGCGTAGGACGGCATCGGGGTGCCATCAAGGCCGGTCATAAAGATCCGGTAGATATCCTGATCCGTATCACCGCACTTGGGCCGCGAACCTTCGGTAAAGTTGAATGGCGCAATCGGCGCTCCGAGGTCGTCCGTGAGCGTAGCTGCGGAAGGACCGTTCGCCATGCCCTGAACCCCATGGCACTTCCAGCATTGAACGCGGGCGAAAACATCGCGTCCCGCCTTGATGCGCTCAGGAGTGACCTGCGGCTCGGGGGGAATCTTGATGGGATCTCCCGGCTTCTCATTTGCCCAGCGTGGAGAGAAGTGCTTGATCCAGGCGACGAGGTCGGCGCGCTCCTGCTTCGTGAAGGTGCTCCACTGCGGCATGGTGGAACGGTCCATGCCACGAGCGATGGTATCGAAAAGATCCTGATCGGTGGGCAAGAGTTCCGCTGGGAGTGGAGCGGCACTTGAAGATACCCAGCTGGAAGTTCCGGGGCTTGGGGAACAATGGCGGATCGTACCATTTGGCGTTTTCGCCATTGCCATCGCCGAGCTCGCCATGGCAACCGACGCAATATCTGCGGTAGTCGGCGGCGGCGGCGGGGGCATGGCCATTCAGGTTGTCGATGTGACTTACGGCGGACGGCGCACTCTCCCAAGCTTTAAGCTGTCCACTCGAAAGCTGTGCCGATGAAGCTAGCGGGAGCGCCAACAATACAACCCCGCCCATCCATAGCGACCACGTTCGCAATCTTGTCCGCATGTCCGTCCCTCTCCAGAGATCTAAGCTTAGAAATCAAAGTCGAATCCGAGCAGCAGCTCGCTAGTATTGAGGTTGGCGCTATTCAGGCCGAGAGTAGGCCCAACGCCGTCCTGGTGCAGCCAGTTGTACTCGTTGTGCCAGGCAAAGCCGGCACGGCTGGTCATGAACGGGTTATAGCGATAACCGATGGTATAGGTGGAGATATTACCCAGATTGGAAGGTGTGCCTGGGGTTGACTGCTGCGACATCCGAATGGTCTCGTAGCGGCCGATGAAGATGAGCTGCGGGCTGTAAACGTAGTGCGGCTCGAACAGAACGCCGTTCCAGGTAGGTGCTCGAGCGCCGGCCGGAAGCGTGGTGCCGGGCGTATTGTTGTTTCCGGCGACCGCGTCAATGACGTCGCCGTAGCCCTGTCCGAACCAGGCGCTATCCTGGCCGTGCTGGGTTACGACTTGCAGATCGACGTGCTGCCCGAAGTAAAACTGTCCGAAAAATCCTTCGCGGCTGAAATTCTTATTGCCAACACCCGAACCCGGAATGTATCCGGTCGGACCGCCGCTAGTGAGCCAGCTGGTCGGGGCTTCTCCGACGAAAGCATAACCCCCGATGCGTTGAACGCCGGCCTTGCCGGCGTCGAACGCCTGACTGGCCGTAAAGAAGCCAGAGTAAGCGTTAGCGCCGTAGGTCAAGCCCGGAGTACCGTCGACCGAACTCAAGATGGCAGCAGAGTACCGCGTGCGATCGTTATTCGAGTGTCCCATCACTTCAATGCCGAGCTGGTTGTCGCCCATCTGGCCAAAGATGTTTCCATCTCCGACCGGAATGAAGTGATAGAGCTGATAGACGCCGCCGTTGCCGGTCAGGGTCAGGATGCGCTTCTCAGAAAGCAAATTGTCGAGTTCGAACTTACCCAGTTTGACGTTGAGCCAAGGGGAGCCGAACAGGTTATCCAGGCGGGCCATAACCGTTTCAAAGTGAAATGCGCCGGTGTTGTCCGAGGAAGGGAGGAGGAAGAACGAGAAGTTCTTCTCCAGCGTGCCGCCGGTATGCAAGTCAAGGCCGCTCAGGTCGAAGCCCGAAGTCTCGACGCGAGTGACCGCAGAATCAACCCCGGCCGTGGAGTCTACTAAGACCTTGCCGGTGCTAACGCGATGCCAGATCGGCGTCATGCGGAAGGTGACCGGCCAATACCCAGGATTCTGCCAGATTGGAGAATCACGGTCATTCATGAGCTGGTAGCCGTTATCTTTGAACTTTTGTCCAAAGTAATTCAGCATCGGCCATGATTCATGGCACGCGGAACAGCGCAGACCGTATTTACGGGCGAACGCGGGGAGGGCGTTGGCGGGCTGGCTGCAAGTGATTACGAGTGAAAACGCACAGAGCAAAACAGCGGAAAGCGAGTTCGCAAATTTGCGCATTCGCAAAAGCCTCATAGCGTGCATGGCCGGACTCCTCGGCATCAAAACAACCAGGTTTTGTTAGACCGCATACCCACGATAGCGTTAAGGCGTAGAAGCTTATTTAAAGGGCCCGAAGGAAACCCCGTTCCCGCAGACCACCGACCGGTGGAAACCCTATAGGTCTTACCACCGTACCGGAGGTGAATCTACTACGTGGGAAATGAGAAGTGCAAGCTTTTCGCAACTTTTTTTTTACAAACATTTTACAAAGTTGGTTTTTTCAACAGTCCCACGACAAAGTTTGCATCCCAAGTTAAATCCGCGCAGACAGTTGACAGGGCCGCATGGAACGTACGAGACTTTGTGCAGGAAACGCATAAACAGTGACCAGCTTGAGTTGTGGGACCGGCCCTGAAGGTTGCCGCTCGGCATTAAAGACCACAGGCCGTGGGATCAGCGGCGGAGGTCATAACGTTCAATCTCCTTGCTGCAAGGGCAGTGGAGGGGCTTCGGCTCCCTCGATATTGAGATTTCTACTGTCCGTCATTTTCCTGGCATCTCTCACGGCCACTCCTGTCCTTGAGCTTCGCCAAGGATAAGGAAAAGCTGACCTATGGAGAAGGCCTGATCGTCAACATTCCCTTACCCGAGGCCGAAGTAGAGCAGGTGGTGGAAGAAGTCGCGCAGAATGGAATGATCCGGGGAACCAAGGAATACAACAAGGACGAATTCATCTCGGGCGCACAAGCCCTCGGCGAGTCCTCGCGTGTTTCCGGCATGGACAGAGGCTGGAAAAGTCATCTACAAGGTGCGGGAGCAAGCCATTGATCCCCGCAACTTCAAGGATAGTAGCGATGTTGGAACGCTGGCGGTGCGCTATGTAGTTCTGCCGCAGGGCGAAAAGAACACGGTGCTGCGCATCGATGCATTGTTCCAGGAAGACTTTCGCCATACCGTACATCAATCGGACGGATCGATCGAGAGCGCGGAATACAAAGATATTCGCGAGCATCTGGACACGATTGAAGTGATGAAGAGCCAGGATGCGGAGGCGAAGAGAGAACGCCAGGAGTATCTGGCACGGAAGCAGAATCCGGCGGGACGGAATGAAGGCGTATCTTCTTCAGCTCCGCCAATGTCGGATTCTCAGAGACCCGCGGAAGCCGAACCGCAGCCGGTTGGGAATAATCCCGAGACAACTGGGCCTCAAAACACCGTAGTCGAGTCGGAAGCGGCGGAGTCCGCGGCACCGCCGACCCCTCCAGCACAAACCCTGGAAGAACGCTTAAAAGAACTCCGCAAGCAGGTACAGCGTCTTGTAAAGGCTCCAGGAGCCCCGTTGAAGTCGGCTCCGTTCCACACGGCGGGCACCTTGCAGTTGCTGACTCCGGGCACAGAAGTTCTGATTCTGATTAACACGCCTTACTGGTACGGCGTGGAAACTCATGAAGGGCAGCATGGATGGGTGCAGCGCGATCAGCTGGAGCTGCTGCAATGAGAACCAAAAAAGCCCAGCTGCTTCGGGTGCTGGTTGCCGGCGTGATCGCAACCGTTGCTTGCGGAGTCGGGGTGCAAGCGCAGAGCGATGCGAACGAGCGGGCGTTTCCGCAGTCGAAGGCGACGATAGAGAAGATCCTCAAGGAAATGCCTACGTCCGGGCGCCTTCCGGTGCTGGATGGTTTCGCGACGTCTAACGATCATCCACTCGAGCGATATCAGCGCGGCTACTACCAGACGAAATTCCACGTGACGGCGACTCCCTCTGGGGGATCGGTGGTGAGCGTGAGCGTGCAGGTGACGGCCTGGTACGCCGATCCGGCGGGGAAGTCCGGATATCAATTGCTGCCCTCGAACGGGCGGCTGGAGAGCGATGCGCTGGACCAACTGGCGGAACAACTGGCCGCGACCTCGCCGCCAGCAATCACCCCGACGACGAGGGCTCCTACAACGACGGCTACGACGAGAGCCCCGGCAAGAAGACCGGCTGGGGGTTCAGCTCCGCCGGGTCCTTCCGAACCAACGATCTCGGCGCCCGTGCCGCGCCTGCCAGAGGTGAACAGCAAGTCGCTGGCGCAAGGGCTATCCAGGCAGGAGCAAAATAATTCGCAGACCAGCAAGCAATCGAGTTCGAAACCGGGCGCAAACTCGCTGGATGGCGCGGGCCCGCTACAGACGGAAATTGACAGCCTGCAAGAGATGTTGAAGAACCAGGCGCATCCGAAGAATCTGGTGGCGGTGAAAAAATCCGGAACCGCGGTGGTGTTCGGCCCCGAGCTTAACGGCACGCACTCTTGTTTCTGGCCAGCGCTGCATGATGAGTTCGAGATGCTGGATTTTAATCGGGACTGGGTGCATGTAAAGATCTCCGGCCTGTCGCGAGGTTGGGTCTGGCGCAACAATCTGGAGATGCCAGAAAGTGTGCCGGAGAACGATGTGCCTCCGTCGCAATCTGCCGCTCCCACGGCCTCAGAGATATTTCACGTGACGCGAGAGGAGATCGCTTCCTTCCCTGGGGATTGGGAGCCGCTTCGCGGCAAGAGCGTAAAGATTGTTTCGGTGGAGAAGATCGACGAGAATGCGAAGGACGCGGGTCCGCAGTTGAGGCTGGAGTTCGCCAAGTTCGTGCTGGAGAAGGATTATGCGGAGCTGGCGCAGAAATCAAAATCACAGGAACTGGCGGGAATCGTGGTAATCTTCGATTCCGCCGATGGCGGAATGATTGCGGCGACATTTCCGACTCTGCAGCGATGGAAGGCGGGTAAGCTAACGGACGCAGCTTTGTGGCATCAATGTTTTTTTGATCCGCCGGAAACATTTTCACAGCGGGAGTTGCAGCAAGTAAGTAGCCGGTTATCGAGATTCTGCATCCAAGGCCGCAGGTGGTAATGGCAATTCCAGCTTGAGTTTTAGCTTGACTTTGGAATGCGATAAGCGTACCTATGCAATCCTTGGAGTGGATTGTGGGTCCACCCCGCGCAGCCATGGCTGGAAACCGTTGAAAATGACAACAGCTAGATTATTCAGCGCGTCAAAAGCGGTACGACAACCACACCACTGATCGACTCAAATGAGCACGATGACCCAACCTTTGTCCCTCTTTCGAAGTCAGGCCACGTCCTTGCTGCGCGACTATGCCGAGTTGATGAAGGCGCGCGTCACCACGCTGATCGTGATGACGGCGTGGTGCGGATATTATTTCGGCGCGCAAAAGGCAGGGGTTTCATCGGTCTCATGGGGGCTGTTTCATGCCCTGCTCGGCATTGGCCTGGTTTCGAGCGGGACGGCCGCGCTGAATGAAGTGATGGAATATAAAGTGGACGCGAACATGCGGCGCACGGCGCAGCGCCCGCTGCCGACCGGCCGCATGAGCCTGCTGCATGCAACGACCGCGGGCCTGATCGCGACGCTGGGCGGATCGATTTATCTGGCGATCTTCACCAATCCGCTGACCGGACTGCTGACGTTCCTGACTTCAGTGGTTTATCTGGCGGCGTACACGCCACTGAAGCGAATCTCGCCGATTTGCACTTTCGTTGGCGCTTTCCCGGGAGCGATGCCCGGCGTTCTAGGCTGGACGGCAGCGCGGGGTCAACTGGAGTGGGGAACGCTGATCCTGTTCGGCATCTTGTTTGTGTGGCAGTTTCCGCACTTCTTTTCCATCGCATGGCTTTATCGCGAAGATTATGCGGCGGGCGGAATACGCATGTTGCCGGTGGTTGAGGAAGATGGACGGTCGACGGCGCACCGCATCCTGGCCTACTCGATCATACTGATTCCGCTGAGCGTTCTGCCTGGCGTGTTCGGCATGGCGGGAAAGATCTATATGGTGGGGGCGATTATCCTGGGGATCGCGTTATTTTATTTTGGCGCACGCCTGGCGTTCCTCAAGATGCCGGTGAATAATCCGCGATCGAAGATGCTGGCGCGTCATCTGCTGCAAGCTACGGTGATTTATCTTCCAATCCTGTTCGCGCTGATGATGAGCAATTCGCTGAAGCCGTAGTTGCAGCCTGTCAGGCTTGGGCTGAATTTGGCTCACGCGGCGGTGCGGTTCAGCGGAAGATCCTTAGCTACGCCTGAAAAGCGGCTACGCTGAGGATGACATCGGGCGCAAGACCCTCCTCTCAGCTGCATGCTTTCCCGGCTAAACCTGTAGTAGACTGACCTCCCCTTGGGATAGCCAATCCCGCATTGGACCTGCATGAGTGCCCTCGCCAAGAAAGTTCTGTTGATCGGTTGGGACGCGGCCGATTGGAAGATCATCAATCCACTTCTCGATCAGGGGCTGATGCCCACGCTGGACGAATTCGTGAATCACGGCGTGATCGGAAACATCGCCACGCTGCGGCCGATTCTTTCGCCCATGCTGTGGAACTCGATTGCGACGGGCAAGCGACCGGACAAGCACGGCATTCTGGGATTCATGGAACCCGACCCGCAGACTGGTGGCGTGCGGCCGGTGACCAGCACGTCGCGCAAAGTAAAAGCGCTGTGGAACATTCTGACGCAGCGCGGTTACAAGACTCACGTGCTGGGCTGGTTCGCCGGACATCCGGCCGAACCCATCAACGGGATTTCCGTCTCCGATCTATTTCCTTACGCGGTGGGCGCGCTCGATAAGCCGTGGCCGCTGCCGCCGGGAGCGGTGCATCCGGAAAGGCTGAGGGAGGAATTTGCCAGGTTGCGTATGCATCCCTCCGAGGTGACGGAAGCTGCGATCCTGCCTTGGATTCCGCAGGCGGCAGAGATCGACCAGGAAAAAGACAAAGGGCTGCAATCGTTCGCGAAGATTCTTTCGGAGAATTGCTCGATCCACAACGCGGCCACGTGGATTCTGCAAAACGAGCCATGGGATTTTCTGGCGGTTTACTACAACGGAATCGACCACTTCTGCCATGGCTTCATGCATTACCATCCCCCGCGCATGGAAGGGATTGCAGAAGAAAAATTCGAGATTTACAAAGACGTGGTGAACGGCGCTTACCGCTTCCACGACATGATGCTGCAAACGCTGCTGGACCTGGCTGGGCCCGATGCGACGGTGATCCTTGTGTCCGATCACGGATTTCATTCCGATCACCTGCGGCCGCGCGGCATTCCGATGGAACCGGCTGGCCCTGCGGTGCAACACCGCCAGTTCGGAGTGGTCTGCATGAAGGGCGATCACATCAAGCAGGACGAACGAATTTATGGGGCGACGTTGCTGGATGTGACGCCAACGGTTCTGACTTTGTTCGGTCTTCCGGTGGGCGAGGACATGGATGGGCGGGTACTGGTGCAGGCGTTTGACGATCCGCCGCAGATCACCCGGATTCCGAGCTGGGAGAACGAGGCGGGCGAATGCGGAATGCATCCCGCGGATCTGCGCATGGACCCGGCGGCGGCGCAGGCGGTGCTGCAGCAATTCGTCGCTCTCGGTTATATACAGCCACTCAGCGAAGATCAGGAAAAAGCGGTGGCGGTGGCAGTGCGCGAGCAGCAGTATAACCTGGCACGCTCCTACATGGACTCGCGGCGCTACCCCGACGCGCAGGTCATTCTGGAGGAGCTGGCACAGAAGTGGCCGGAAGAAGCTCGCTTTATGCAACATCTGGCGCAGTGCTACCTGGCTCTGAACCGGCGTGCGGAGGCAAAGGATCTTCTGCAAAAGCTGATGGTGCTGAAGCCGAAAGTGCAGCCTCCGAAGCAGGCTGCAACGGAAGGAAGTCGCGGATCATGGGATTGCGGGCGAGGCACCAGTGAAAGAAAGCTCGGCGGAGCAAGCGGGCGAAAGGCAGAAACCGGAAGCCGATTCTTCCGCAGAAACAGCGGAGCCCAAACCGCGCCCCTGGGCGGACCTTCTGATGGGGATCATTCAATTCGAGGAAGGCGATATGGATGCGGCGCTCGCCAGCCTGCTGAAGGCGGAGAGTGCCGATCCCCATCTGCCTGATCTTCACTTGCGAATTGGGGAGACTTATCTTCGGTTAAAGCGGACGGACGATGCGGATCGAGCGTTTCAGCGCGCGCTGGAGATTGATGGAGACAGTCCCGAGGCGCATCTTGGATTGGCGGTGGTGCGGCTGCGCCAGCGTCGCAACGAAGAGGCCGCAGAACAAGCGCTGCTCGCGGTGGGGCTGCAGCATTTTTTGCCGCTGGGACACTTCTATCTGGGAGTGGCACTGGCACGGCTTGGCCATCGCGATCGTGCCGCTTTGGCTTTCGAAACGTCATTGAGCATGCTGCCGGGGCTGATCGCTGCGCATCGTTGGCTGGCCGCGTTGTACACGCATCCGGATGGCGATTTAGAGAAGGCCACGCGACATAGGGAGATATTTTTCAGGATGAGACGGCAGAGGCAGACGCAGGTAAAGGCGTAGATTTTCTCGGGAGTGAACGATCCTTGAAGGGAAATCTTCTGCCAACAATCAGTGTGAGGCTAGTTCTCCAAATAGGCGTCAATCCACTCTTTGACTTTCTGGCGGCGATCGTCACCGTGGTCGAAGCGCAGGCCGAAGGATTTCGGTTTGCGCCAGGTGACCACAGCCTTAACGGTAACGCGCGGTAAGGTCAGCAGCGAAAAAGAAACCTCCACACTCGCACCTTGGGTAATATCCTCAGAACTCTTCAGCGACATGCCGCCGGAGCTGAGGTCAATGCTCGACGCACTAATACGTTGGCCATCAGGGCATACGACCGTCACCTCGGTCATGATGGGAATGCGTGCGTAGCGGCGCAGCTCATGACGCACCAGCATGTGAGTGGAGCGAACCAGTTTGAGCGCCGCAGGACGTTCCAGAGGCTGCTGAAAAACGGCATTGATGCCATATCTGGAATAGCGCATCGCCTCCTGTGCGTTGCCTCCGAGAATAAACAGGATGAGCCGGCTGTTGGAGGGAGAGGTGCGCGCGGCTTCCATGACGGCTTCGGCGCCAGGTCCCGGACTGAGCACACAAGCTTCAAACTTCTCCTGATGCAAGCGCTGGGCGGCGATCAAGGAGAGGGGGACGGTTTCGATCCCGAACTGGCGGAAGCACTCCGTCAGCAGGGAATTAGAAGACGCGTCGAGGTCGACCAAGGCAGCGCGTGCCGCGATCTTTTTACTGGGAAGATTGGGTGCCAAACCAGTGCCAAAGGCTTTTTCCATAGGGAGAAGGGCCCGATTTAATGCCCTTTGATTGTGGCCTGGAGAGCGGGGCTTGGAAAGGACCCGAAGGGGCTAGGGTAGAAGTACAACAGTGCCATGACCGAACGTGGACTTGGCGGTGGCTCGACGCACTTTCATTGATCTTGCTGTCGCTTCGACATGAGTATCTTCTCGAGGTCGTTTCGCGCGCCTAGTTGAAACTCGGGTTCGATGGTTTCTGCCAACGTGAGCGCCCTTTTGTAGGCCACTCGGGCATCGTCGGGACGTTGCATTGCGGTGAAGATATCCCCCTGGAGAGCATAAGGCTTCACCGAGTTGGGGGCGAGAGCTGCAGCCTGCTGAGCTTCTGCGAGTGCCGCGGACAGATTGTGGCCGCTGAGTAGATCCTGCGCTTTCTGCGCGTGGCCGATCGAAGCCGCGAGAGGAATCTCGAAGTGCCCGTCATAGACGAATACGCCGTAATCGATCACTGCGATCGGACGCAGCGATTTGAATTGCTCATAGGGATTGAGTGTGCCGGGACCGAACTCAAAGCCGGAGAGGTCGCCCGCGCTAATCAGCACCGGGCCATCGATGGCGGGAGGAGCGTTCACAGGCTCGTTCACCCAAAGCGAGTCCGCCGTCGGCAGCGGCTTGCACGGAATTCCGTAGTAACTGGCGTCGATGACGCCTTCGCCGAAATAGACAAACCAGCAGTCCTTAACGCCACGTTTGTCGAGATAGCGTTTGACGTCTTTTAGTTGCTGTCCCCAGTCTGCATTCGAATCGCTCAGCAGCCTATAGGTTTGCGACGGTCCGCCCCAGAGTTCGTTGGCGTAGGCGATGTAGGCAGGATACGCATGAGTCGTTGAAACGATCTGAAATACCAGGAGCGCCGCCACCACATAAGCCCAGCGCCGGTTCTGCTGGATCAGTTTCCACGTGGCACCGGCGATCAGAATCCAGAGAAATGGATACATTGGCAAAATGTGGCGTACGCCGATGTTCATGCCGGAACCCATCGCGACGATCAAGTGAAAGATGGGGGGAATCGTCAGGAAGAAAATTTCCCGCCATGCCGTCAGTCGCCGGGAAGCGATGGCCCAGATCGCAACCAGTAGGAGGATTAGGAACGAAAGACTGGATTTGATGGCGAACGCGACGGGAAAATAAAACCAGACTCCATGAGGATAAATTTTTCCCAGCAGAAAGCTGGTGTAGAAGTCCGACATGATTCGAACATCGGCCAGCCCATAGATGTAGGACTCAGGGAGAAGATGAAAGCGAGCTACGGTTTGGAGTAAGCGAGCCTCGCGAGGGCGCGAGAGAGTCTGGACGAATTCGGTAAGTGGCGGGTTCAATTGGCGGCCCTCGGCTCTCGCCTGATAGCGAAAGCCATAGGAGGCCCAGAGAATGGTGAGGGCAACGGCACTGATGACGACGAATGCGACGACGAACTGCCAGACCCGCTTCCCTGTGGGGACCTTAGGCGTGCCTTGATTTTCGGGAGCGTATCCGTTGCGCGCGACTTCGACGATCGCGAGTAGCAAGAGCATCGGAAATACGAGGATGCCGGTATGTTTGGAAGCGAGAGCGAGCCCGGTAGCAATTCCGACCATCAGCAAATTCCAAGCCGATGGCGCCTTCACGTAACGGTAGAAACCGTAGATCGATGCGAACATGAAGCAGGAGAGGCCAATGTCGGTTCCCACGAGCGCGCCGTGAGCCAGCAGATTCGGATCGAACACCAGAAAAGCGAGAGCGATGAATCCGGCAGGCGTACCGAACATTTCCTGAGCGGCGAGGAATACGAGAAGCGCTAAAAGCAGCGTGAAAACTGAAGCGGCCATGCGTGCGCGAAAGAGCATGGCATCGCCGTCGTTCTTGAAAAGGAAATCTTTGCCCCCCAGAAAGGCTTCATGTTTGAAGAACCGGTTCTGAAGAACTGGCAATTGGAGAGGCATTCCGAGCAGTGGAATCGCCGCAACCAATTTCACCAGCGGAGGATGCTCGGGATTCAGTCCGAAGTCAGCATGCTTCCACGACATGTAGCCGGAGTAGATGTGGTCATCTTCATCCCATGTGATGGAATTACGCCTTACAGAGAAAGCAAGCTGGAAAAAGAGAATGGCAAGCAGGAGGGCAATCCCCAGCAACCTGCGCAAACGGAGGCGGGTGACTTGTGCGCGATCTTCCACACCTGAGAATAGTTCATTTTACTTTCGGAGGGAGGAGGAGAATTAAACTTGTGTGCCACCGGCGACAAGGTTCCACAGGTTACTCATTTTGCGATTTCAGCTCAGACGCAGGATCCCGTTTCGTGATTGCCTCATTTTTGGTTCTCAAAGATCCCTTCGCCATACTCACGTGGTGCTGGATCGCTTCCCGAAGTTCTTTTGCCAATCGCTCGAGCTCATCATGAGCTTGGTCATCGAGTGACTGAGAACAAATGGTGCGAATCCGGGCGATAAGTTCTTCGATCCTGGCATCGGTTGAGCGCGGCACCGCGAAATTTTAATGAAAAACTCTGAGTCGATCGATAGGGGAATCCCCTACAATTCCCAGCGAAATCCCTAGAGAACTTTGGTGTCAACGGTAGTGCAAACTCGGCCGAAAACAGCCGCGTAATTTCTTCGTACAGCGGCTTGGGTTGCTTCCTAAAGTGCGCTCCAACTCCTGATTCATCAGCACTTTCGAAAAAAGATTGGTCGGTGATCGCAGCTGGCTTTGGCAGACATATTGCCTTAACAGTCTTCATGACGAATGACGGTAAAGGAGATCTTTGACGAAAAAGAGTGGCGCAGAGTGTGCGAGCTAATCATCGCCGAGTCCAACCCCCATCGAATGTCCGAACTTCTGGAGCTCCTTCTGAAAGAGCTGGAAGCTCGACGGAAGTCGAATTCGTTCAGCCATCAGTCAAAAAACTCGGGTAACGGGGTTGTTACCGAGTAAGTTTAGCTAATACGGGGGCGGAACAACGGTTGTATTCACCACATAGCGAGAACTGTTACAACCAGTTATTCGGACCAGCGGCGGAAGAGGAGCGCGCCGTTGGTGCCGCCGAAGCCGAAGGAGTTCGACATGGCGTATTCCAGTTTGGCTTTGCGGGCGTGATTCGGCACAAAATCCATGCCGTTGGTTTCCGGGTCCTGATGGCAAAGGTTGATGGTGGGTGGCAGAATCTGGTCGCGTAAGGCGAGGACAGTGATTCCAGCTTCCAGCCCGCCTGCACCACCGAGAAGGTGGCCAGTCATGGACTTGGTGGAGCTGACGGGAATTTTGCGGTCGCCAAAGAAATTGCGGATGGCGTGAGCTTCGAGCGTATCGCCAATCGGAGTAGAGGTGCCGTGCGCGTTTACGTAGTCGACTTTGTCAGGGCTGACGCCGGCATCGCGCGTGGCATTGCGCATAACGCGAAATCCGCCTTCGTGCTCAGGGGCAGGTTGCGTCATGTGATAAGCGTCGCCTGACATGCCGTAGCCGGCAACTTCAGCAAGAATAGTGGCGCCGTGACTCTTTGCATATTCCAGTTCCTCGAGAACGAGGATGCCGGCGCCTTCGCCCATGACGAAGCCGTCACGGTCCTGATCCCAAGGGCGGCTGGCTCTTTCGGGATCATCGTTGCGGGTGGAAAGAGCGCGCATGGCCGCGAAACCGCCGACGCCCATGGGGGTGATGGCGGCCTCGGAACCACCAGCGATCATCACGTCGGCATCGTTGTGCTGGATGATGCGAAAAGAGTCGCCGATAGAATGCGCACTGGTTGTGCAGGCGGTAGCGGTGGCTTCATTCGGACCCTTGGCGCCAAATCGCATGGAGACGTGACCGGCGGCAAGGTTGACGATGGCGGCAGGAATAAAGAAAGGGGAAATCTTTCGCGGGCCGCCTTCAAGAAGAGCGGCGTGCTCGCGCTCGATGATATCGAAACCACCGATACCCGAGCCGATGTGGACGCCGACGCGTTCATCGTTTTCAGGAGTGATTTTCAGGCCAGACATTTTGAACGCTTCATCCGCGGCGGCAATGGCCAGATGGATGAAGCGTCCCATTTTCTTCACTTCTTTTTTTTCCACGAAGTTTAACGGGTCGAAGTGCTTGACCTCAGCGGCGATCTGACAAGCAAAGTTTGTGGAATCGAACTGGGTGATGCGGCCCACGCCACTTTTACCGGCGAGCACAGCCTGCCACACTTCCCCGGTTGTGTTGCCCACTCCGCAGACCAGGCCGATGCCGGTAACTACGACCCTACGTCCCAAATTACTTGCCGCCTTTCGAATGTTTGGAGATGTAATCGATGGCATCCTGCACGGTGCGGATCTTTTCCGCATCCTCGTCGGGAATTTCGATGTCGAAGCCTTCTTCGAAGGCCATGACCAGTTCGACCGTATCGAGGGAATCGGCTCCCAGATCGTCTACGAACGAAGCGCTGGAAGTGACTTCGCCCTCGTCCACGCCCAACTGCTCCACGATAATCTGCTTCACTTTCTCGTCAACGGCTGCCATGTTTCTCCTTCGTAACTTTAAATTAGATTTGAAATTCGATGTCGGGACTCAAGATCGCCAAACGCCACACAGTCAGCTACCAAGTTCACAACGCGCTTTCCTTCGGTCTGGCTCGCGCCGAGCGTTCGGCGACGAGTTCATTCTGATGCTGCGGCCACGCAAAAGGCGAACGAGTAGTGTAACGGTCCGGCTAAATGGCTGTAAAGGAAGTGCCTGACTTAACGATGCCGTGGCCGTGATATACCTTCAGCATCCTAAACGTGGCCGATTGAAACGGTCAAACCAGATGCGTGCAATCGTGCAGCGCGTAAGCCGCGCCAAAGTTACGGTGGAAGATGAAATCACGGGCGAGATTGGCCTGGGATTGCTGGTTCTGCTGGGCGTGGGACGCGAGGACAGGGAATCGGATGTGAGTTATCTGGCAGAAAAGATTGCCGGGTTGCGCGTGTTTGAAGATGACGCGGGAAAGATGAACCGCAGCGTTGTGAATGTTGGGGGAAGCGTTCTGGCGGTTTCGCAATTCACACTTTACGGCGACGTGAGGCGCGGCAAGCGTCCTTCATTCGATGAGGCAGCCGCACCCGCAAAAGCGCGGGAGCTGTATGAGTTATTTGTTGAGCAGATTCGTTCCGCCGGCTTGCGCTGCGAGACGGGGCGCTTTCAGGAAACGATGAAGGTGGAACTGGTGAACGAGGGGCCAGTGACGATTCTGCTGGATTCAAGAAAGGCGTTCTAGCCTGTAGCTCGCGCTCTGGAACAGCGTTGGACGAGCTACGTCGGACTGACTTCCAGCAGCGGATCGGCGTCCTCAGTTTCTTTCGGCAGGTCAGCCAGTTCCAATTGCAGGTTACTGCCGTTGGTGGCGTAAGCCAGTCCGGTCTCCATGTCGATGATTCCGGCGCGGATCAGCTTCTGGATTTCCCCATCGAAGTGCTGCATGCCGTCCTGATCGCCCTGGTGCATCGCGTCAAGAAGGGTCTTGCCTTCGCCCTCGCCTTTTTCCACGTAGTCGCGGGTACGAAGCGTGGACTTCAAAATTTCGATAGCGGCGATCCTGCCGCTTCCATCTTTGCGGGGGATCAATCTCTGCGAAATGATGTAGCGAAAACTTTTCGCGAGGCGGTTGCGCAGCGTGTGCTGCTCTGCCATCGGAAACGCACCGACAATTCTCTCGACTGTTTTCGAGGAGTCAATGGTGTGAAGGGTGGAGAGCACGAGGTGGCCCGTTTCCGCGGCTTCCATGGCAATTTCGATGGTCTCCCGATCGCGCATCTCTCCGACGAGGATCACCTTGGGAGCCTGCCGCAGGGCGGCGCGTAAAGCCAACGCAAAGCTGGGCGTGTCGCTGTGCAATTCTCGCTGATGCACGATGCAATTCTTATGCGGGTGCAGGAACTCGATAGGATCTTCGATGGTGAGAACGTGATACGACTGATCTCGATTGATCTTGTCGATGATCGCGGCGAGTGTGGAGGACTTTCCGGAACCGGTGGGACCAGTGACCAGCACAATTCCGTTGCGCAGACCGACAATTTTTTCGAGCTCCGCCGGCAGATTCAGAGTCGCGAAATCCGGAACTTTGCTAGGAATGACGCGCATCACGATGGCGCAGGTGCCGCGCTGCATGAAAATGTTCACGCGGAAGCGGCTGGCGCCAGGAAGACTGTAGGAGACATCGCACGAGCCCAGAGTCTTCAGATTGTCTATGGCATGTTCGTTGCCGCCGATGAAGTCGTTAGCAATCCGCTGGGTGTCCTGACTGGTGAGGGGGCGGGACAATCCCGCGGGCGAAAGTTTGCCATTGATTTCGACCAGCGGAGGTTTTCCGGGCGAGAAGAAGAGGTCGCTGATGCTGGCGGAGGTTCGCAGCATCGCTGCTAAGAGTTCGGGAGTGGAAAAAGGAGCGGGAGCCGGGGCTGCAGCAGCGGCGGCACGCGCCGCAACCGGTGTGGCAGGAGTTAGGGAACGTGCGGGGGCCGGCCCCGCGGGAGCAGCGGCTGGACGTGGCGCAGTTGGAGAAGGAGCTACAGCCGGACGTGGCGCAGTTGGAGAAGGAGTCACAGCCGGACGTGGTTCGGTGGGAGCTGGGATGGGCAGAGTATCCGGGGGATTCGACATAAATTTTCTTCAGGAAAGCTTTTTAGGAGACCTTCTTAGGGAAACCTTGTGGAGAACCGGTGACATTTAAATCCTATAACGTTCCCGGTGCAATATCGGACGGGCGCGGCTTCACTGCGTTACTTGGGTTACTTGCCGGCGTGCGAATCGAAGGGGGTGAACTCGAACAGCGACGTCGAGAGATTTTGCTGGATGTATTTTTTGCTATCGAACTTTCTGCCTGTGCTTGCGGCCGACATATAGCGGATCTGGCCGAAAATGGGTCGTTCGAACCAAGGGCGATCAAACTTGCCAACGATCGACCAAGCGATTCCTGCGTAGCCGTTGGGATCTCGACCATCAAGCAAGTACTTGTCATTCAGCTTCACGGCAAGGCGATGGGCTTCGGCAGGCGACTGGGTCCATTCCAGAATTTTTTTGGCCCAGTACATTCGCATGTAGTTGTGCATCCATCCGGTGCTGACCATCTGCATCTGCGCGGCGTTCCAGAGCGGGTCGTGGGTCTGCGCGTTTTCCAACTGAACGGCAGAATAAAGAATGGGACGACGATCCTTGGAGTGTGCAGCGAGTGTGCGATGCGCCCAATCTTCGCCGCACTGGAAGTTGTCGTAGTCCGGATTGAAGCGCACGAGATTGATGGAGAGTTCGCGCCAGGTGATGATCTGGTTGAGGAAGGCTTCCTTATCAGCTTTGGGCGCGGCGGAGTTTTTTACGGCGAGGGCCACGGTGATGGGACTGATGTGGCCGAAGTGAAGATAGGGTGAAAGACGGCTGGTGTGGTCGATTTCAGGCTTGTTGCGGCCGGTGCCGTAGCCCGGCAGGCAGTGCTGAATGAAGTGATCGAGCTGCCGCAATGCTTCCTTGCTTCCGCCGCGCCACTGAGAAACCGGTGCGACCGAACGGTCGAGTTGCCAATCCTGCGTGATGTCGAAATCCGGAGCGAGAGAAGAAACTGCTTTCGGCTTTTTCCAACGCACAATGGCTTCGGGATTTCTCGATGCGACTAAAAATCGATCCAACTGCGCGTTAAGCCGCGGTCGAATGATGTGTGCGGCGTACTGAGCTTTTTCGAGGAGCTTCGAGGGGACGATCACGTCAGCATCGACGGTCCAGAGAGGCACGCGCAATTTCCTGGATGCCTTCCCACGCCAGGATTCCGGCTCACGCATAGGATTCTCGTCGCCAACCACCAGAGCCGCCTTTACCTCATCACAGAATCGAAGCAGGCTGAACTGCGGAAAGCGGCGCAGGACAAATCCTATGTTTCTTTTTTCAAGAGACTCGGCAATGTCCGGAATACCTTGGGCAAGAAAGTGATAGTGCCGCAGATTCGCATTCGGATAAAACGGAACCGGAGCGAAGAAGGCGACCAAGGGTTTACGGAGTTCGTTGGCGGCGGCGACTGCGATGTCGAGTGCAGGATTGTCCATGCCGCGCTGGGCACGCTGCATCCAGTAAACAACGCAGGCGCCTTGGGAATCGGGCTCTCCGTTGCGGCGAATTGTGACGCGGGGACCGGCGGCAAGTTGGCTGAGGTCGGACATAGTAGCAAAGCGATGTTAACCAAGACTGATGGCTGCCTGCATGGGATGCCGGTTTCCGATTTCATGCGGCGAAAAGTTGAGTGGGAAAGTTTATTGAGCGGAAAATTGAAATTCAATCAGTGAGCCGCGAGAATGGTGTCGGTGACGCGAGCAGCCTCGGCTGCCGCTTTCACATCGTGCGTTCGCACAATATGCGCACCTTTGAGGATCAAGGCGGTTTGGGCTGCAAGATTTCCGTAGACGCGGTCCGGCGGTTCCGCATCTTTCCCATTTTTAGCCAGCATGCGTCCGATGAAAGATTTCCTGGAGGTACCGACGAGTAGAGGCAATCCCAGCGATTGCAATTCCTGGAAGCGCGCCAGCAGCGGATAGTTTTGCTCGAAACTTTTTCCGAAACCGAATCCGGGATCGACCGCGAATTTTTCGCGGCGTACGCCCTTCACCACGGCGGCTTCCATCCAATCGCGAAGTTCGCGCTTGACCTGGAGAACGATGTCGCCCGGCGGAGGCAAGGTGCGCCAGTCTTCGGGACGCCCGCGCATGTGCATCAGAACCACGGCGCATTTAAGTTCGGCGACGGTTTTCGCCATCTGCGGATCCCAGCGGAGACCGCTGACGTCATTGACGATCTCGGCTCCGACAGCCACGGCGGCACGAGCGACCTCGGCTTTGTATGTATCAATGGAAATCACTGCCTCGGGGCGGAGCTTCTTGAGTTGCGCGATCACTGGGAGGACGCGTTCGGACTCTTCTTCGGCGCTGACGGCAGCGCTGGGAGGGGCATAGTCGGAGATTTTTTTGGGCTGTGGCCTGTTCTCGTAGCTTTCGGCTTGGGAAGATGCCACCTGAACCTTTGCACCAGGGCGGGTCGACTCGCCGCCGACGTCGATGATGTCCGCACCTTCGTCGAGCATTTGAATCGCATGGGCAACAGCTTTTTCTGAATCGAGATAGAGGCCACCGTCAGAAAAGGAATCGGGCGTCACGTTGACGATGCCCATGATCAGGGTGCGCTTGCCTAGTTCCAGAGAACGTTTGGCGAGGCTCCATTGAAAGACTGAGCGCATGCGGGCGATTCTAGCTTAAAGCGGGATGAAAAAAACGAGGCGAGCATCTATGATCGAAGGAAGAAAGATGAAATCGAGCGTCACAGGCTTCGTCGCGGCAGTTATTTTTCTATCCCTTTTGCCGGGCTGTGAGGTAGAGCGCCGGAAATCCGATGCCGAGCTTGGGCTGAACCCTCAGCAGGCTGCCGGCCGCAAGCTTTTCGATAACTATTGTGACCGCTGCCACCGCGCCTATTCGTCGAAGGGCAAGAAAGGGCCGGGGCTGAAAGGCGTCTTCCAGCATCCGTATCTTTCTCTCAGCGGATTACCGGCGAACGATGAACGGGTCACCGACATTATTCGCAACGGTCGCACGGATATGCCAGCTTACGGGCAGGTCCTGAGCGCGCAAGACATTCAGGCGCTGCTGGATTATCTGCACACGCTGTAAGCAAACTCAGACAAAAAAGGCCGGCCTTGCGCTCAAGAGCACTCATGCTGCCTCTCTCCGGGACGTGGGATAATCGCCTTGTGAAAGCCAGCGCGCCATCGGAACTCTATCGCAAACTACCCTCCGTAGATGAAGTCATGCGCAGGCCCGCGATTGCCACGCTTGCCGAGGCTTACGGGAATGACGCCGCGGTGGATGCGGCGCGCGCCGTAGTCGCGAAGCTCCGACAGGAAATTGCCTCCAGTCTATTGAATGACGAAGCGTTGGAGCTTGCGCTCGCAGGCCTGGAGAGCGCGGTGGAGAAAAACCTTCGAGAAGCGACGCGCTATTCTCTGCGGCCAGTGATTAATGCCACGGGAGTAATTTTGCATACGAACCTGGGGCGCGCCCCACTCGGGGCGGCTGCGATCGAACATATTGGCGAGACTGCAGCGACTTATTCCAACCTGGAATTCGACGCGGCGACGGGTGCTCGCGGGAAACGGGACGCGCACGTCAACCGTTTGTTACAACGTCTGCTGAACGAGGCGGGTGAGCAGCGATCGACGATTGTGGTGAACAATAATGCGGCGGCGGTTCTGCTCGCGCTGAACACCCTGGCGGACGGCGGAGAAGTGGTCGTATCGCGGGGAGAGCTGGTGGAGATCGGCGGCTCGTTCCGCATTCCCGATGTGATGAAGAAATCGGGCGCAATCCTGCGCGAGGTTGGAACGACGAACCGCACGCGGGTTGCCGATTACGAAAGCGCGATCAACGAAAGAACGCGCGTGCTGCTGCGCGTGCACCGATCGAACTTCGAGATTACTGGCTTCACCGAGGAGCCTTCGACGGCGGAACTGGCGGAGCTGGCGCGGAAGCGTGGCATCCCGTTGATGGAAGATTTGGGCAGCGGCGCGCTATTTGATCTGCGCTCGATTGGAATTAACGGGGAGCCTGGGGTGTTAGACAGCCTGCGACTTGGAGTGGACGTGGTCACGTACAGCGGCGACAAGCTGCTCGGCGGGCCGCAAGCGGGATTGATCAGCGGTCGTGCGGAATTGATCACGCGCATGCGCTCGAATTCGTTGTTCCGTGCGCTGCGCGTGGACAAGCTGATCTATGCGGCACTGGAAGCGACTCTTCTGGCGTACGTGCACAGCGATCACGATGCCATCCCGGCATTACGGATGATGCGGCTTACGAAACAAGATATCGGGCGGCGAGCGGAGAGTTTGGCGGCGGGCGTCAGTAAGGGCAAGTTGAGGGTGGAAGTGATCGATGGCGAATCTCTCCTCGGCGGCGGCGCAGCGCCTTCTTCTGTGTTAGCTACACGCCTGCTGGCAGTTGCCTGCGATGGCCTAAGCGCGGACGAACTGGCGGGGCAGTTGCGGGCGGCGGAGCCCGCGATTATTGCACGCATCGACGATGGCCGCGTGATGATCGACTTGCGAACCGTCTTTCCTGAACAGGATGGCACGATTGCGTCCGCATTGGGCCGCATCTCGATGTGATTGGTGCGCATCGAAACCATGTGGCTACGCTTTACACGATCGGACATTCAACGCGGCCGTTTGAGGAATTGCTTGAGGCTCTCCGAGCCCATGAGATTCGCACGCTGGTCGACATACGCGCTTTTCCAATGTCGCGGCGGTTGCCGCAATTCAACCGCGAAACGCTCAGTCAGAATTTAGCCGCAGCAGAAATCCGTTATGTGTGGATGCCGGCGCTGGGCGGCTATCGTAAAAAGATTCGAGAAGATTCTCCCCACGTCGCACTGCGCAACGCGTCGTTCCGCAACTATGGTGATTACATGCTGACTGCGGAATTTGAAAAGGCGATCGCGGAGGTGGTGCAACTAGGCGAGACATCGCGCACCGCTTACATGTGCGCGGAACGGGTATACTTCCGCTGCCACCGCATGCTGGTGTCGGATTGGCTGGTGGCGCACGGACATGAGGTACTGCACATCGACGGCAGCGGACCGGCAAAACCTCACAAGCTGACCGCGGAAGCGCGCATGGTTGACGGGGAGATGATTTATCGCGGCGACCGGTTGTTATAACGCTTGGGGAAGCGAAGCTCGGGAAAAACATGATCGTGGGCACAGGCATCGATATTGCGGAAGTTCCGCGCATCCAACAATCCATTGAACGCTTCGGCGACCGCTTTCTTCTCCGCATTTATACCGAGGGCGAAATGCGGTATTGCGAGGGGAAAGCTAATCGCGCGGAACGATATGCCGCACGCTTTGCCGCCAAAGAAGCGGCGATGAAGGCGCTGGGCACGGGATGGAATCACGGCGTACGCTGGCGGGATTGCGAAGTGGTGCGTTTACCGGGCGGGCGGCCAACGATCAAGTTTCACGGCAAAGCAGCAGAGTTCGCTGCAAAACTTGGCGTCAAGAATACGGCGTTATCGATTTCGCACACGGTAGATCAGGCCATCGCGCAAGTGATCCTTGAAAGCTAATTCGCAGTAAAGTTGCGCTCTGCTAGACTTCCATGCAGTCCCGCATATGGCTGCCACCGTTGAAGTCTCCGCGCCCCCTTCTGCCCTTAGCGTGCCCCAATCTACATTGCTCGCAGGACTGGGGCTGACCAGTTTTGCTGCATTATTGCTGGAACTGGCGCTCACGCGATTGTTCTCTGTCGTTCTGTTCTATCACTTTGCATTTCTAGCGATTTCGATCGCCTTGTTGGGACTGGGTGCCGGCGGAGTCTTCGCGTACATGCTGAAGGGCCGCCTGGGTGGGTATGCAACGCGCAAGCTCGCCACGACTCTGTGCATGGTGAACGCAGCTATCGTTCTTCTGGTACTGGAGATCGTGCTGCATGTTCCCGTGGCCTTGGAGGTGACGGGAGCAAATTTTCTGCGGCTTACGGTTATCTACCTCACTGCGGCCATTCCTTTCTTTCTTACGGGGATTTTATTTTCGGTTGTGTTCGCGCGAGAGTCGGGGCGGATTCCCCTGCTGTACGGAGCGGACCTGGGAGGCGGAGCTTTAGCCTGCCTGGCGGTGGTGCCGCTGCTGAACTGGATTGGCGGGCCGAATACGATTCTGTTTTCGAGCGTCGCGCTGACGATAGCCGCCGCAGTATGGTCGCCGTCGCGAAACTTGCGACGCGCAGCGGGCGCTTTGCTGGCTGCTTTTCTGATGCTGATCGCGGGCAATCTATCCGATCGACTGATCGATGTGGTCTACGCGAAAGGAATCTTACGAGATCCCGAGTGGGTGGAATTTGCAAGATGGAATGCGCTCTCCCGCGTGGAAGTGGACCGTTGGCAACAGGCGAAAGCGGTTGTGATCGACGCCGACGCCTCCACCTACATCATGAATGTTGAACCGGGGCAGGTGCAGGGGTCTCCGTGGGAGAAGATTCTGATGTCGGCGCCGCCGGCGCTGGCAAATGTGCTGCGGCCGCGCGGGGATTTCGCCATTATTGGCCCGGGCGGCGGTGTCGACGTGCTCCGGGCTTTGGCGAGCGGCAGTCCCAGCGTGACGGGGATCGAGATCAATCCCATCATCGCGGATACGATTATGCGGGGGCGCTACGCCACGTATTCGAAGCATCTTTACCAGCGGCCAGACGTTCACATTCACGTGACGGACGGGCGCTCCTACCTGCGCTCGTCGGAACAGCAATTTGATGTGGTGCAAATGACGCTGGTGGATACATGGGCGTCGACCGCAGCGGGAGCTTTTGCGCTCAGCGAAAATAACCTCTACACAGTGGAGGCGTTTCGCGAGTATTTCGACCACCTGAAGCCTGATGGAATGATAGCGATTACGCGGTGGGAATTTCACGAGCCACGGGAAGCCCTGCGCGTAGTTTCCGTAGCGATGGAAGCTCTCCACCAGATCGGGGTGGCGAATCCGGCGCGTAATTTCATCGTTGCATCCGAAGGGGCGCTGGATGAAGACGGCATTCCAGTAGTTGTGCTGGCGAAGAAAACCGCGTTCACCCCCGAAGAAGAATCAGCGGTGAAGGCGCATTTCGCAAGGTACAGCGAACTTCGTTCGCTCTATCTGCCATCGGCGCCAGAGAATAATCCGTTTGGCGAGTTAATCGCGCGCAACGATCCGTATGCGTTCGCACGGCAATATGCGTACAACGTCTCACCGGTGGATGATAATGCTCCTTTTTTCTTTTTTACATTGAAGCCGGGGCAGATTCTGGGGCAAGCAGGACTGCAGTCAGGAGTGGACTGGAAGGTGAACCTTGGCGTGCTGGTGCTGCTCCTGGTGCTGGTGATCTCGTTTGTCGCGGTGCTGGCATTTCTGATTCTGCCACTCGCCCTGCAAGCCGGGCGGATGCGGCAATCCGTGTTGCCGCTGCTTTATTTTGTCGCCGTAGGACTGGGTTACATCCTGGTGGAGATTGCGTTCATCCAAAGGTTCGTTCTTTTCCTGGGACATCCCACATACGCGCTGACGGTGGTCATCTTCCTGTTGATGCTGTCGAGCGGAGCAGGCAGCCTGTTCTCGCGGCGGTGGCTGCCGCGCACGGAGCTGGCCTGGATGCCGATCACTCTGGTGATCATCGCGCTGTTAATGGACCTGTTCTTCTTGCCGCATTGGCTGGCGGCGTGGGTGGGTCTTGCATTCAATGCCCGGCTGCTGGTGAGCGCGGTTCTATTGATTCCGCTGGGCTTTCTGATGGGGATGCCATTTCCCACCGGATTGCGCGCTTTCGCGGCGCGGCCCGCGCTGCAGGTAGCAAACGCGATGACGGATGATAATGCCGTGGAGTGGGCCTGGGCAATGAATGCCGCAGCCAGCGTGCTGGGGTCCGTGCTGGCGATGGTCATTGCGATTCAGTTCGGCTTGAACGCGACCTTAGCCTGCGGGGTCGCGGCCTACCTGCTTGCCCTGTTGCTGCTACCGGCGCTGCGTCCGCATCCTCTCGCTTAACTCGACCGGTGGTTTGCTATGATGCTCGGAGGCAACTCTGGGGCGATGGGGTAGGGCGAAGCTCGAGGAGGGGTCTGAGGAAATCATTTGCCGAGTCAGAAGGAATTGAAGTGGTCGCAATTGCGAGTTGGCCTGACGGTCATTTTCGCTAGCTTGACGCTGGCATTCCTCTTGTTCCTCATGTCCGGCACGAGCGGATTTTTTTCCAAGCGAATTACCCTGAAATCGTATTTTGACAATGCAAGCGGCCTGCGCAAGGGCGCGCCCGTTCGCCTGGCCGGCGTAGACATTGGCAACGTTACCTCGATTCAGGTCGTGCCCGACAAGGATAAGCAGATCACTCCCGTGGAAGTGATCATGAAGGTCTCCACTAAGTACAGCTTCAATCTGCGCAAGGATTCGGTGACGGCGCTGGATACGGCGGGAGTGCTGGGCGAAACCTACCTGGATATCGATAGCTCGCAGGCGGTTGCGCCGCCGGCGCAGGACGGCGATACACTTCCGACGCACGTGCATCCGGACTTTAACGAGGTGGTCCGGTCGAGCGAAAGCACGTTGCAGAATATGGACGCACTGCTCAAGCGCGCCGACCGCATCCTGGCCTTCGCGGAAAGCGGCAAGGGCTCACTGGGCAAGATGATCTACGACCCTCTTCTCTACGATCGTTTGTCACAGACGGTCACGGAATTCAAAGGCATCGTTGATGAAGTGGCGCAAGGGCAAGGCAGCCTGGGAAAGCTGATCAATAATAACGATGCTTACAATAAGTTCGTAGCGACCCTCGACAAAATCAATATGGTCGCGGATGACCTGCAGGCGGGCAAAGGCACGGCAGGAAAATTTCTAAAAGATCCCGCGCTCTACAACAATGCCAATGACACCATCGTCAACTTGAAGAAGGTGACGGAAGACATTAACGCCGGCAAGGGAACTCTGGGCAAGCTCACCAAGGACGAGGAACTAGCGAAAAAGATTGATACTACGATAAGCAAGCTGGCAGCGCTGACCAGCGATCTGGAGGCCGGCCGCGGTACGGCCGGAAAATTCCTCAAAGATGACACGCTCTATAACAACGCCAACCAGATGCTGACCGAAACGCAGAACCTGATCAAGGCCGTGCGTGAGAATCCCAAGAAATACCTGAGCATCAAGCTGCACGTCTTCTAAAGCATTTGTGATTTTGCGATTGATGATTTGGTGATTTAAAGACTTTTCCGCGGTCCATTGCAATTTACGAAATCATCGATTACAAGTTAACCAATTCTTCTTCTTAGTGTTCGCCGATTCCGAAGACTGCGCCCAGCAGCAGAATCGCAAGAACTCCAAAGGAAATCGCACCATACTTCCAGTCTTTCTCTCGCAGGAAGAGAACTCCAGCGACTGCTACCCGTACCACGGGAGTGGCCAACATAAGCAGCACACCGGCACGTTCGATTTCCTTTGAAATGTTGCCGTGGAGGAAAAGCCCAATCATTAATCCTGCAAGCATGATGAAGAAGCAACTGAATGCGCCCACTCGCAGCACTAAGGCGACGATGCGATCAAACCCGGGTTCGCGAACCTCGCTCATGCCGATCCTCCTCGCATCAGGTGCACGATTAGGTGGCCGGCAAGATAGAACATGATCCCTACCAGCAAATAGACGACGTACTTTGTCTTTATGCGCGGGGCAAGTCGCGCCCCCAGCAAGGAGCCCAAAAAGACGCCGACGGCCAAGGGCGCGGCCAGTTCGACGAGGATGTCGCCGCGGCGGTAGTAGACAATCGCGCTGGCGGCCGCGGTGACGCCAATCATGAAATTCGAGGTGGCCGTCGCAACCATCAGGGGGACGTTCATAAAAATGTACATCACCGGAACTTTGATGGGGCCGCCTCCGATGCCGAGCAAGCCGGAGAGTCCGCCAGCAACCAGTGACGCTGCGAGTCCTAGCGGATAGCGCTTAGGCTCGTAGTGCGGAATTACGGTTTCGCCATTGGTCTTCGTGGTAGGCGGCTCGTGACTCTTGACCTTACCGCCGCGCACCAGGATGGTGATGGAACTGTACAGCAGGAAGGCCGCGAACAGTCCCTCGAGAACGTTCCGATTGAAATATCCAACCAGATAAGCGGTAACGGCCGCGCCGAAAGCAGTCGCGAGTTCCAGCGTCATACCTAATCGAATGTCGGTGGTATGGCGTTGGAGATGGACGGAGGAACTGGCGGCAGAGGTGGTGATGACCGCTACCAGGCTGGTTCCGATCGCCTGACGGATGGGAATGCCGAAGTGTAGTGCGAGGATGGGGGTAAGTAATACCCCGCCGCCGATGCCGGTCAAGGCGCCCAGCATTCCCGCGAAGAATCCCAGCAGCACCAGCAGCGCGCTCAGCATTTACGTTCTATGAAATCGCCCGCGGGACGGAGGTGGACTCAGCCTGTTCGTGAGCGTGATAGCTGGAGCGTACCATCGGACCGGACTCAACGTGACGAAACCCGAAGCGTAGAGCGGCATTCCGCAGATCGCGGAATTCGTCGGGAGTGTAGAAGCGCGCAATCGGTAAGTGATCGCGCGAGGGGCGGAGATACTGGCCCACGGTGAGAATGTCCACGCCACGGCCGCCGAGATCGCGGAAGACTTCGATGAGTTCTTCGCTGGATTCGCCGAGACCGACCATGACGCCGCTCTTGGTGACCATTCCACGAGAAAACTTCTTGGCGTTTTCGAGCAGCGTTAGAGTGCGCTCGTAGCGGGCGCCGGAGCGAACGGCACGATAAAGACGCGGCACGGTCTCCGTATTGTGATTAAGAACATCGGGCTGCGCGTCGAGCACGATTTTCAACGGCTCTTCCAGGCCTTGAAAATCCGGGATCAGGACTTCGATGCGGCAATCCGGAATGAGTTCACGGATTTCGCGGATGGTTTCGGCAAAAACTTTCGCTCCGCCAATGTTGTCGTCATCGCGATTCACGCTGGTCACGACGGCATGCTTCAATCCGAGGGTGGCTACGGCCTCGGCAACACGACGCGGCTCATCCCAATCAATCGGCTGGGGCCGGCCCTTAGGCACGGCGCAGAAGCCGCAGCGGCGCGTGCAGATATCGCCCAACAGCATGAAGGTTGCGGTCTTGTGATTCCAGCACTCGCCGATGTTGGGACACTGCGCCGATTCGCAGACAGTGTGCAGTCCGAGACCGCGCGCCAACTTTTTCAACTCATGGAAATTATCGCCGACCGGAGCCTTGGCCCGCAGCCAGTCAGGCTTTGGGGTGCGCAGCGTCGCACTGACCTCGATCTGAACGAGTTGAGAGGTACCAGCCATCCATTCGATTCTACCAGCTTGGCCGAATGCCTTGAGCAGTAGAGAGCTATGCCTGTAGAATGCACGCCTATCTAGGGGACGTGCGATTCATGAGTGGATTCTACCGCTGGTTGGCCGTCGGGTTCGTGATTCTACTGGTAGTTCTGGTGGCTAGCATCAGCCTTACCATCGGCTGGAGGCCATTTCTCGGACCGCGATCGAGGCCGCTTACTAACCGCAAATTTGAATCGACGCCAGAGCGCCTGGCGCACGGGCGGTACCTGGCCAATTACGTGATGGGCTGCACGTATTGCCATTCGGAGCATGACTGGAAAGCGCCCGGAGGGCCTCCCATTGAAGCGAAACTCGGGGCTGGTCAAGTTTTTCCTGAGAAGGGACTGCCGGGAGTCGTGATCGCTTCGAACCTGACTCCGGACGTTGAAACTGGCGCGGGAAGCTGGAGCGACGATCAAATCGCGCGGGCGATTCGAGAGGGGATTGGCCACGATGGGAGAGCCTTGTTTCCGCTAATGCCTTACGGCAATTTTCGTACGATGTCTGACGAAGACCTGGCGTCCATCGTGGTGTATATGCGATCGCTGCCGGCAGTGCGCAATCCACTGCCGAAAACGCAAATCATTTTCCCGGTGAAGTATCTGATCCGCAATGCACCGGAGCCTGTGAGCTCGCCGGTTCCGGCTCCCGATTCTTCCACCTCAGTGAAGCGCGGAGAATATCTGGTCCGCATGGCATCATGTGGCACGTGCCACACTCAGCAGAAGCGCGGACAAGCCGTGGAGGGGATGGCATTTGCCGGCGGCTTTGAATTCAATGGTCCTCTCCCGGAAGTTGCGAGCGCCAACATCACGCCTGATCCTTCCGGCATTTCTTACTACGACGAGAACCTTTTTCTTCAGGTCATGCGTACGGGAAAGGTGCAGGCGCGCGCATTGAGTGCGGTGATGCCGTTTGTGGGATACCGGAATATGACCGATCAGGATCTGAAGGATATGTTCGCGTACCTGCGCACGGTGCCGGCGGTGAAGCATCGCGTGGACAATTCCCTGCCCCCGACGGAATGTAAAGTTTGCAAAGGGAAACATGGAGCGGGAGACCAGAACTGACGCGGCAGGTCAGCCAACTTCGACCAGACCGTAAGTTCGCTGCCAGCGGGTGCGAAGAGCGACCAGGGCGCGGCTGATTTCTACCTGCGTGATTTCATCATTGGGGCCTGCCATCACAGCCGCAGCCTCGCGTTTGGCGAGTTCCAGCAACTGCCGGTCGCGAATAAGATTGGCCACGCGGAAACTCGGCATGCCGGCTTGTCGAGTGCCGAAGAATTCTCCGGGACCGCGCAGTTCGAGATCGAGCTCGGCGATCTGAAAACCGTCGTTGGTCCGCACCATGGCATCGAGGCGGCGATCTCCTTCTTCCGTAACTTTGCCACCGGTCATCAGGATACAAAACGATTTTGCGGCACCGCGGCCGATGCGTCCACGCAACTGATGAAGCTGCGCGAGACCAAAACGTTCGGCATGCTCAATCACCATAACAGTCGCGTTGGGCACATCCACGCCAACTTCAATCACCGTGGTGGCGACGAGAATCTGCAGCTCACCTTTCTGAAACATGCGCATGACCTGGTCTTTCAGATCTGAATCAAGGCGCCCGTGGAGCAGTCCGACTTTCAGGTCGGCAAATATTTTGCCGCTGAGTTCGCGGTACATCTTGATCGCTGCCTTGAGCTCGTTCTCTTCGCTTTCCGCGATCACGGGGTAGACCACATAGGCCTGGTGGCCCGCGGCGACCTGCTTGCGGACGAAGTCCCATACCTTCGGGGAATCATCGTCCGTGATTCGTCTGGTCACGATCGGCGTACGACCGGGCGGAAGTTCGTCGAGGATGCTGATATCGAGGTCGCCGTACAAGGTCAGAGCCAAGGTACGAGGAATGGGCGTGGCCGTCATGACCAGAACGTCAGGCTCGGCAAGATTCTTTTCCGCAGCATCGGTCTCAGCGATGGCGGTGGTTTTTCGGCCGTCAGTGCTTTCTCCCGACTTCCGCATCAGCTTCAGTCTTTGCAAAACTCCGAAGCGGTGCTGTTCATCGACGATCACCAGACCGGGTTTGGCGAACTCCACTTTTTCTTCGAGCAGGGCGTGGGTGCCGATCACGAGCTGCGCGTTGCCCTGAGCAATATGGCGGCGGATTTCGCGCTTGCGATCCGACTCCAGAGAGCCAGTCAACAAGACGACGCGGTACCCGGCGTTCTCCAGGATCCTGCGCGCGGAAAAGTAATGCTGCTGCGCCAGGATTTCCGTGGGGGCCATGAGCGCCACTTGATAACCATTTTCGATGGCGATAATGGCGGCCTGAAAACTGATAATGGTTTTCCCCGAACCGACATCTCCCTGCAGCAAACGCCGCATGGGATAAGACTTCTGCATGTCCTCGGCGATTTCTTTTAGGACGCGTTTCTGCGCGGCGGTGGGATGAAACGGCAGAATTTTCTTGATCGCCTGGCGCACGCGATCATCGGTGCGAAAAGCGATGCCGGTTTCAGTTTTCTGCTGACGCCGCTTGAGCTCCAGGCCGAGTTCGATGAAGAACAGTTCTTCGAAGATCAGGCGGATGTGCGCGGGGGTGCGGCAGGACTGCAGGTCCGCGAGGCTTTCACCAGCTTCGGGCCAATGCACTTTCCAGAGGGCCTCGCGCGGCGAAACCAAAGCCAATCGCTCGCGCACGGCGGTCGGAATCGCTTCCGTGATCTCCGGAGTGAGATCGTCGAGCGCTTTGCGAATGATGCGGCGAAACCAGCGGGCGGTTACGCGCCCTTGCCCGGCCGATTCGTAGATAGGCACGATGCGCCCCACTTCGAGCGAAGACGCAGCTTTGTCGTCCGCATCTTCGGCGGCGGCATCGCCCAGCATCTCAAACTGCGGCTGGATGATCTGCAGTTCGCCGCTTTTATCCTGCTCGACCTTCCCGTATAACGCGATCAGCTCGCCGGGCTTAAATTTGTCTTGGAGGTAAGTGGCATTGAACCATAAGCATTTCAGCCGGGATCGTCCCTGACCCACGGTGAGCTGAAAAATTGGCATGCGGCGAGTGCGAAAAAGGCCTGAGTTGCGGACTTCCGCGATGACCGTCGCCATCTCACCGGGACGCAACTCCGCGATGCCGCGAGGGTTCAACCGATCTTCATAGCGAAACGGCAGGTAGTTCAGCAGGTCGCCGACGGTGACAATGCCCTTGGTTGCGAGAACCTCCGCCAACTTGGGCCCGATTCCTTTGACGTATTGGACGGGCGTGGTGAGTTCAAGCATGGCTGAGGTTTCCCAAGAATGTTAGCAGGCTGCAGGCTGACAAAAGAAAATGAGCACCCGCAGACGCCCGCCACGGCGTCTAAGAATTTGTGCTGGTCAATTTCCTCCAGGCCCTGTGCGCCGTCATATTAGGAAACATCGCCTACTTCTTGCTGGCTCCATCGCTTCACCTGCCCCGCCACCGTCCGTTTCAACCCGATTGGGGACTAGTTGTAGATTTCTGGTTTTGCGCCGTGGCTTATGGCTTGATTCGAACGGCCAGAAAGTGGAAGTGAGCAATGAATGTTCCGAACGGACAGTTACTTTCGGAACCTTCGTAATTGTTGCAGCCACGTTACGATAGCTCTTACCCATGAATAAAATCGCGATCTTGTACGACGCGGGCCAAGCTGTGCTCTCCACGTTTGACTTGGATGAGGTCCTGCAGCGCATTCTCGGCATCGCGCGCGATTACTTTCACCTGCGGAATGTGGCGATTGTGCTGCTTGACAAGCCATCGCAGGAGCTTTACGTCCGCTCGCAGATAGGCTGGGACGAGGGTCAGGACAAGGTTCGGATAGCGATGGGCCAAGGGATAACCGGAATGGCAGCCCTGAAGAAGCAGCCGGTTTATGCGCCGGACGTATCCAAGGATCCACGCTATTTCTGCTCCGCAAAATCCACCAGGTCCGAGCTGGCGATTCCCCTGATGGTCTGCGAAGAAGTGGTAGGCGTGCTCGATTGCCAGAGTGACCGGGTGGATCACTTCGATCCGGAGACCGTGGATCTATTGACGCTGTTTTCCACGCAAGCTTCGATCGCGCTGCAGAATGCCCGGCTCTATTCGCTTGAGCAACAACGGGCGCGGCAGTTGCAGGCCATCAATGCCATCGCCCAACAAACCACAGCCGTACTGGATTTGGAAGATCTGCTGATTAAAGTGTGCGGGCTGATTCAGGATGCGTTCCGGGTGTCGCACGTATCGCTTTTTCTGCGCGAGGATCAAGACCTGATACTACGAGCTCATCATGGAACGCTTACGCCCCGAATACCGGCTGGTGGCCGTTTTGCAGCCGTGGCCGAACCGTGGGTCAGCATCTTGGCGGAGAGCCGCACGTCCACGGAAAGTGATCTGCACGGAGCACCCCCCGGAGCGAAGTTTTTTGCGGAGACCGCGTCCCGCTTGTGCATTCCCTTGGTTTCGTTCGGACAAACGCTAGGCGTGCTGGCGCTGGACAGCTCAAAGCCCGATGCATTCCGCGACGGCGATCAACAGTCACTTGAATCAGTCGCGGATATCTGCGCCACTGCCATCCAGAACGCCCATTATGTGGAACGGGTGAAACAACTCGCCTATCTGGATGGTCTGACCGGCATATTTAATCGACGGTTCTTCGAATTGCGCATTCTGGAGGAGATCGAACGAGCTCGCCGCTATGACACTGGCATGGCGGTGGTCATGGCAGACATCGATCAATTCAAGCGGTTAAATGACGAGTTCGGCCACGTGCTGGGAGATGAAGTTCTACGGCAGACGTCCTCGATATTTCACCAGCAGGTGCGCAAGGTTGACGTTGTGTGCCGGTACGGTGGCGAGGAATTCGCGATTCTGCTAACCCAGATCGATTCCAAGCAGGCCCTGGCAGTGACAGAGAAATTACGTAAGACGGTTGAAGGATGGCAGTTTCCGGGCGTACCGCGCAGGGTGACGATCAGCGCGGGAACCTCAGTATTTCCGCAGCACGGCACGACACGGGATGACCTTGTAAAGGCGGCCGACTCCGCTCTCTATGCGGCCAAACAACTAGGAAGAAATGCAGTTTGCCTGGCGACTCCCGGCGACCGCCAAGCGACTTCGTCTTCGTCGCATGCGAAGGTAAAGCGGGTTTCGGTGAGAACCACGAACTGAACTAGATTTCCAGCCAATCTCCTTGCATCTGGTGACGAAAGCGCTCCAACTCCTGCTGTAGCTTCTGGCGGCTCTTTTCCAGCTCTTCCTTCACCTTGGGTTGGATCTCCTGCTTCAGCTTTTCTGCCTGCTCCTTGATTTGTTTCTGATGCGAGCAAAGTGATTTGCTGACTTGCCCCGCGACTTTCTCTGCCTGCTCGCTGGCCAACTGCCATTGCGGCTCCAGTTGAGCTATCTCATCCGTCAATGCGCTGAGTTCCGTCTCAGTTTCCGCCTCAATCTCAGGTACATCGAGACTTTCAATGATCTCGCCCGATTCCTTGCGCTCAGGCAAAGTGATCGTGAGAGTCTGTTCTTTTCTGTCCCGGATCACGGACACTTTCATTGATCCCGCCTTGCGAGAATGTAACGCGTGAGTGAAGTCGCTGGTATCGTGCACAAACTGATCGCCGACGCGAATGATGACGTCACCGGCGTGGATCCCGGCCCGATCGGCGCGGCTACCTTTTTCGACTGACCGCACCAGCACTCCCGTGCCGCTTTTGGTGCCGAAAAATTCGCATAGTTGCGGAGTCAGGTTTTCCACCATCAAGCCGCTACTCATCGATGAATGCACGTAGACCACACCGATATTCGGAATATCGAAATCGGGCAGGTTCGGAATGGGCGGGATACTAGGAATTGGCGGAATGCGCATGTCCTTCTCCATGTAGCCGTGGGCGAATTCCTTGGTGCGATCTGCCAGTTGCACTTTGAGGGTGAGCGGCTGGCCGTCGCGGCTCAGGCCAAGCGTCACGAGGCGTCCAGGAGGAGTTTCGTGGATCATTCGATGTAACTGGGTTTTACCTTCAATCGGCGTGCCGTTCAAGGTCAGTATCACGTCGTGCTCGCGGACGCCCGCTTTCCCGGCCGGCGCATCCTGATCGACCATGGTCACCTCGACGCCTTTTTCTTCTTTTAGCTTCAGAGCGCCGAGACGATCAGCCGAGATATCGGCGATATCTACGCCGAGATACGCGCCCGAGCCCGAGTCTTCGCTAGGGATTCCGAACGGTTGGGACGATTCAACGGTCCATCGCTGCGCCGCGTGCGACAGGTTCAGCAGCAAGGGCAAAATGGCGATCGTTGTCAGAAGATGTTTTCGCATACAAACCTCCCGAATGTCTGCACCGCAATGTCGTCTTCTTGCAGCGTGCGCAATTGCTTACTGCGCGCGCCTGAAGCAAATGTCTCCCGTCGTGGTACGCACTTTCAAAACGGGGCCGCCCCCGTTCAGCTTGCCCTCCGCATTTAGCGTTCGAGGGCCCCACTGATCCCCTTCGGCGGCGACGTGGATGTCAGGAAACTCGGAGGTGATGTGGTGTCCATTACCCAGGTCGACGCTGGCACGAACGGAGAGTGGGACGTCCGGGGCAATATAGACAGTGATATCTCCGGCGGCAGTTTCAAGTTTGGAATCGGTGGGTGGCGCACCAGTCTTTACGAACTTCACGACGATGCCCCCAGCGCCAGTCTCAACCCGTGCGGAGGGAACTCCGTAGAGCTCGATACCGCCGCCGCCCGTCTGAGCGCGAACGTGGCCCTTTGCTGACGAGAGATGAATGCTGCCTCCGCCTGTCTCGATGTCCGCTGGACCACCTATATCTCCGAGGTCGATGCTGCCGCCACCGGTTTGTGCTTTCATCTGACCGCTACATTGATGCACCTGAATGCCGCCGCCACCCGTTTCGATTCTGGCGCCCTGCGTGGCCGACATAATTTCAACGCTGCCTCCGCCGGTTTCCGCCACGAGCATTCCATTGGCATGATGCACTTCAATGGAACCGCCGCCGGTGCGTAGGCCAATCTCGCCGCTAACCGTGCCGACATCGATGGATCCGCCACCGGTATCGGCACGGGCGCCACCTCCGATGTCATCGAGACGCATGCTTCCGCCTCCGCTCTGCGCGTCCACATGCCCAGTGATAGCGCTGGCGTCAACATTCCCGCCTTCGGTCTCGATCTTTACCAAATCCATTTCGCGCGGAACGTTAATTATGAATTCGCCGGAAAATTTACGATCGGAACCAGTACGAATCGATAGCTTAGCCGAACCGACATGAAAATTATGGCCGCCCTGCATCTCTCCAACCACCCACGCCGTGTCTCCTTTTACCCAAGCATTCACTTTGTAGGCCTGAAACTGGTGGCGCGCATCCTCCTCGGAATTGGCTTGCGACCGCATGTGAACGGTGTAATCAATGCCGCCTTCGTGTCCGCCGCGAACCGCGACCGAGCCCATGTCGAGCCTAACGCGCAGGACTTTGACCCCGGCGAGCGAGCCGTGGAGCATCTGCGCCCAGGCGCCGCCTTCGCGGGATACTTGCGCATCCTGGGCAAAAGCCAGGGGCGCGAGTATGGCCAGCACGCCCAACAGGCCGACGAATTGTGGCGAACGTTTCAAATCAAGCACCTCAGTTTCTGTCCTTCTTCGATGTCATCCCGAACAAAATTTCGAGACTAGTTAATCAATTTCCGGCAACTGTGCCAGCATGGTGCGAGCTTGCGACTTGATGTATTGGCTTTGGTCCTTGGCTGCGAGGGTCATCAACACGCCGCGCACGCTGCCATCGGCCTTAACCGGCTCAATCAAATGCATTGCCTCTGTGCGCACGCCAGGGCAGGAATCGTTCACCAAAGCTTCGAGCACTGCGTCGCGGACGCGAACATCATCTTTCACAAAACTGCCCAATCCATCGAGCGCCTTGAGCCGCACACCGGGATTGGTATCATAGCGAAGTGCGTAGATGAGGGCGTCGCGTACCTGCGAGACATTCGGTTTCTTGGTCAGCAAATCTACTGAGTCCATGCGCACGCCGGAGTTGTAGTTATTGCGCGCCGCAAACAACAACAGTTGCTGGATGCGTTGATCGTTCAGCGATCCCTGGGTCTCCAGAGTAGATACCGTATCGTATTTAATTTCGATCTGATTGGTGCCCGGCTCCTGCGTGATGGAACGGATACCGGTGATGGAAGCTTCCGCGGGAGAGACTGGGGATCCAGTAGCGGGGCCGCTTGGTGGATGAACAAATACTTTGTAGGCTGTACCGACGCCGCCCGCGAAGCCGAGAATCAGAATGGCGGAGGCCAAAGCCGGGGAGAAACGTACCTGGCGCAACCAGTTCGCCGGATCGAACGCCAGTTTATGCCAGAAACCGCCCTGCTCGGCCGTCTCCAGGGCTTCCTGGAGCCGCATGCGCGACGCCGTGAGAAAATTCGGCGAAGGCTCGACCTCCGCCGCCTGGGACAGCAACGCATGAAATTCCTGCGCAGCCTTCAGTTCCGCCGCGCAGTCCGCGCAACGCGCAATGTGTTGCTCGAGCTCATGGCGAGCATCGTCTGCCAATTCGCCATAAACATGCAGCGTGATATTTTCCCGTACCCATTCACACTTCATTTTCCCTTACCTCATATCTGCCAACTGGCCACGCAATTTCTGCGTAGCTCGAAACAAAGTATTCTTTGCCGTCTCTTCCGTGGTATGCAGGATCTCACCCACGGTACGCAGCTTCAGTCCGTGATAATGCTTTAACTCAAAAACCATGCGCTCGCGCGGCGTCAGTTTTTCGAGCGCTCCGGAAATCCGCGCTCCCAATTGCCGCCGCATCAAGTCGCGTTCCGGATTCGCTCCGGCACGGCCGTCGGCGACTTGATCCAGCACGTCGTACTCCCCGCCGGACGCATCTTTGGCGACGGGCGCATCTTCCTTGCGCACCGTCTTCTTGCGAAGGTGGTCCATGCAAAGATTGGTCACAATGCGATAAATCCAGGTATAGAACGAACACTCGAAACGAAAGCTTCCGATGTTCTTGTAGGCCTTGAGGAAAGCGTCCTGGTAGACGTCCTGCGCGTCGTGCTCAGTGCCGGTTAGGTGGAAGGCGAGGCGCAACACCGCCTGATCGTAGTGACGCACGAGTTCCTCGAAGGCGCCGCGGTTCCCGCTTTGCGCCTCGCGGATGAGAATCGTATCGTCGATGCGGCGTTCTTGCCCAGCCATGCGGCCCCACGAGGGGTCCTGGTGCTCAAGTCTTACGTTTTCAGCAACTCTGTTCCCGCTGACTCTCTCTGCTCTCTCGCGCTCTGTTGAGTGGGCCCACGTACCAACCGCAAAGTGTACTGCCAAACTATCGGCCGGCATGTTCGTATCATTTCCTCTGCCCGCCCGGTGTCAATGCCGTACCCGAGCTTGCATTGGAATAGACGGCCAGCGAGTGGAACCGTGAGCAGAAATTATAGGCTGGCGGACGGAATTTATGGGGGCTAGGTGTATCGTTTGGAATGGGTTAGCGAGACAGCACAAGGATAAAGTGTGAGGGACTGTGATCTGGCAAGGCAAGTGCTCAGCCTCCAAGAATGCAGGCTGGCTACGGGAGATGCGGCAACAGACTTAGCCAGCCCGAGACATTCCGCCGCTCTCAGTGTTCCTATGCGGTGTAGCCTGTAGAGACCGTGAAGTTCGTCTGGGTCTGGCCCTCTGTTCGCACCAATTCACGTTGAGGATTCGTTATGCCTTTCCGCGCTCCGCTCGCATCTCTTGGTTTACTAGCCGCCTTCATGCAAATTTCGCCAGCAATTGCTTCGGCGCAAAAGCTCACTCTGCTCTGCGATCCATCGTTGACTTCGCCCATTGTCGTTGCATCGGCGGCGCAGCGCAATGCGGCGGGGCCAAGGCTCAGCCACCGCTTACCGACACGTTCGACTGGCCGGATACGCCGCTGGGCGTCATCAAAACCGCAAGCGGTTACGAATTCTTTGGCAGCGATGGCGGATACCACGCTCGGCAGTTGTGGCAGGGACGTTGGGTGGGAAATAACAAGTCCGGATCGTTTACCACCACGGTGGGCACGCTTGATAACCCGCTGGGGACGGGTGATCCCCAGGATGTGAGCGTATCGGTGAATCCTAATCCTGCGGTAAATCCGATTTATCCGAGTTATGGCTACATGGGCGGAGGCCCGGTTTATCAGGTCCCGCCCGGCATGACGGGAGCGGGCAACCTGCTGGCCACCTATCATGCGGAACTGCCCAATGATGCGCTGTACGCGGCCCTTGGGCTCGCCGCCTCTACGGATAACGGATTCCACTGGACCGATCTCGGAGAAATCATTCGTCTGAACCAGGCGTATGCGGTGGGACTTGACGGTTATGAAATCGGCGATGGACCGCTCGTGCTTTCGCCCGACGGCAAATATTTCTATCTGTATTTTCCCGATTGGATGGCCAACGGGACGCTGCATACCACGAACGCACAAGGCGTCTTAACCACGACCAATGTCTCGGTAGCGCGTGCGTTGGCTGCGGACGTACTCAATGCCGCTTTCGGCGCGGCACCCGATCACGCAATCTCATTTCAGAAATTCTATGAGGGGCACTGGGTTCTGCAGCCCGCGCTGGGTGGAGCATCCAGCGATCTGATTCCGTCCGCGCCATTTTCAGGGTATCTCGATATCCACTACAACAGCGTGCTGCAGCGCTACGGCATGATCATCTCCGACGATACGAACTTCTCTTACGCCGAATCGATGGATGGCCTTGCGTGGACCGTGCCGATCTCGCTCGGGACCTTCGGCCCGATTGCGGCGTATCCAACTGCGGTGGGCTTGGGCGACGATCCGCACATCCTGGGCCAGAGCTTCTATGTTTATTTCACGCACCTGCCCGCAGACGGCAGCGGATGGACCAACGGTCAACTTCGCAGGTTAACGTTTACTTGCCAGTGATTTACTTGCGAATGATCGAGCACATCCTGTACAGAATTTAACCGCCGCAAGTTGTATACTCCCCAGTCGCGCCCCGTAGCGCGCGGAGGTGAGTATTTGAAACAGGGACCCGCCTGGAATCATCCCTACTTTTTGTTCGCGTTCGCAATTCTTCTCTGCCAAACTCCGCCAATCGCGGCACAAAGCGCTTCCTCTCATCCGATCGAATCAGGCTCTACGTGGGCGAACCCGCTCACCAACGCGCAGATTCGTGATAAGGCCACGGCCCTGCTGCGTCAGATGACTTTGGAAGAGAAAATTGGTCAGCTCTCGCAACTTCCCGGCATGGACTCTCCCGAGTTTAAGGAAACCGTCAAGCAACCGATGGAAGAAGTTCTTAAACAGCGCGGCGCTGGCTCGATCTTGTGGGTTTCCGATCCTAAGGAGATCAATCGCCTGCAGCATGTCGCCATCGAACAGACGCGGCTGCACATTCCGGTCCTCTTCGGACTGGACGTGATTCACGGCTATCACACGATTTTTCCTGCGCCGATTGCGATGGCTTCCTCATGGGATTTGAAAATGGTGGAGGAGGCTCAAGCGGTGGCGGCGCAGGAATCTCGTGCGGCCGGAATTCAGTGGACCTTCGCGCCCATGGTCGATATCGCCCGCGATGCGCGGTGGGGACGAATGGTCGAAGGAGCCGGCGAAGATCCTTATCTCGGAGCAGCAATCGCCCGAGCCCAAGTGTTGGGCTTTCAAGGGAAACAGCTAGGCGCGCCCGATCGCGTGCTGGCCTGCGCGAAGCACTTCGCCGGCTACGGCGCGGCCGATGGCGGTCGCGACTACGATTCCTCTTACATTCCCGAAGAGCAAATGTGGAACACTTATCTTGTCCCGTTCAAAGCCGCCGTTGATGCCGGCGTGGGCAGCCTGATGAGCGCCTACATGGACCTCAACGACGTGCCGGCGACCGGGAATCGCTGGCTGCTGCACGATGTGCTGCGCGACGCATGGAACTTTCAGGGATTTGTGGTAAGTGATGCTTTTGCGGTTCGCAGCCTGCGGACCCACGGCTACGCCAGCGACTTGCAGGATGCCGCCCACAAGGCCTTCACCGCGGGATTGAATATGGACATGGCGAGCGGCACTTATCTGAAATATCTGCCCGTGGAAGTGCAGCAGGGTCATGTCTCAATGCAACAGATCGACGAGGCTGTGCTGCCCATTCTCGAAACCAAATTCCGCATGGGATTATTCGAGCACCCCTACGTCGACGCATCGCGACTCGAGCCCACACTCAACGATCCTGCGCACCAGGAGTTGGCGCGCAAGGTCGCGCAACGTTCGATCGTCTTGCTTCGCAATGAAGGCTCATTGCTGCCTCTCGACAAGAGCGGCAAAACTATCCATTCCATCGGCGTCATAGGCTCGCTGGCGGAAGCTGACACCGATCTGCTCTCCATGTGGGGCGCGCTGGTCAAGCCCGGGCCTTCAGTGACCGTCCTGCAGGGCACCCGCGAAAAGGCTGGCTCGGCGATTCATGTCGCGTACGCGCACGGGCCTAATCTGTCGCGTGACTTTCCGTCGCCGTTCGAAAACCTGCCCATCACCGCCGCGTTGAAAGAGCAGCCATCCCAGACCGCGCAGGAAGCGCAACATTCGATCGACGAAGCGGTCGCGTTGGCGAAGCAAAGTGATGTTGCTGTTCTTGTATTGGGCGAGATCGACTTGATGAGCGGTGAATATGCTTCGCGGTCTTCGCTGAAACTTTCTAGCCATCAAGAAGAGCTGCTGGAAGCGGTTTCGGCAACGGGCAAGCCCTTGGTTCTGGTACTCATCAACGGCCGGCCGCTGGATATTTCCTGGGCCGCGGAGCATGTGCCGGCTATTCTCGAAGCCTGGTATCCGGGCAGCCAGGGCGGCAAGGGGATCGCCGACATTCTGTTCGGTGACGCCAATCCTTCTGCTCACTTGCCCGTGAGTTGGCCGCGGAGTTCCGGCCAAACCCCGATCTATTACAACCACAATCTGACGCAGAATCCGGAGACCGCACCCGACTTCAAGTCGCGCTACTGGGATCTGCAGAGCACGCCACTCTATCCCTTTGGCTATGGCCTGAGCTATACCAGCTTCTCATTCGACAATTTGAAAGTGACGCCGACAGCGAACGTGGGAGGTGCAATTGAGGTCTCGGCGGATGTGACCAATAGCGGAGCTCGTGCAGGAGATGCTGTTGTCCAACTCTATATCCATCAGCGGGCGGGCAGCGCCTCCCGGCCAATTCGGCAATTAAAAGGATTTGAAAAGGTGAGGCTCGAGGCGGGGGCGAAACGAACGGTACATTTCAAGCTGGGAAAAGACGAATTGCAGTTCTGGAGTCCCGCGGAAAAGAAGTGGACGGTTGAACCAGAGCAGTTCGATGTGTGGGTGGGTGGAGATTCCACTGCCGCGTTGCACGGGGAGTTTCGGCTGACGAAGTAGTGAGGTGCCCGGTTGCCGGGCACCTCGTGCAAGTCTTACTCCGCGACCGATTCCTTCTCGATGACGACTTTCAAGTGCGTGGTCACTTCCTTGTGCAGCTTCACCGGCACGGTGAACTCGCCCAAGGTCTTCAGCGGTTCGTGGAGCTGGATCTGGCGACGGTCAATGTTGATGCCCTTTTTGGCGATAGCCTCGGCGATGTCGCCGGACGTGACCGAGCCGAACAGTTGGTCGTTCTCGCCCGAGCGCCGCTGGAACGAAACCGACAGGCCGTCAAACTGTTTGCCCAGTTCTTCCGCCTGCGATTTCTCTTTCGCGGAACGCCGCACAGAGGCGGCCTTCATCTGCACGATGACGGCCTTGTTGCCTTCATTGGCTTCAATGGCCAGCTTGCGCGGCAAGAGAAAATTGCGTCCGTATCCTTCGGCGACTTTCACCACGTCGCCGCGCGCGCCCAGTTTGCTCACATCTTCTTTGAGAATGACTTCCATGATAGCTCCTAAGCTTTCCAACGATTGTCATCCCGAGCTGGCGACAGACCTAGATTCCTCTCGCTGCCAGTAACCCGAGATTCCTCGCTCCACTCGGAATGACAAAGCTTTTTGTGAAACTTTTATGATGCTCGACCGGCAAACGGCAGCAAGGCGATGTTGCGGGCCTGCTTGATCGCCGTGGCCAGGCGGTGTTGATGGGGCGAGCAGACGCCGGTCAAACGCCGCGGCACAATTTTGCCGCTCTCTGCCACAAACTGGCCGAGGAGACGGTAATCCTTGTAGTTGATGTCGGCGATTTTTTCGGTGCAGAATTTGCAAACCTTCTTGCGCCGGAAAAATTTGCGTCCACCCTCACGAGGCGGACCACCGGGCCCAGATCGCCCACCACCGCCGCCACCGCCGAATCGCGGGCGGTCTCCTCCACCGGAACGCTCGCCAAAAGGCCGTGATGGGCGATCCGTTGTTGATGCTGGTGCTTTTGTTTCGTCAGCCATAACACTCCTCTTCCAATCGGTGGCCAGTGGTTCGTGACCAGCGGCCAATCAAATATCATTCTTCAAGAACAGGCCACTGTCCGTGGGACGGTGACCACTTTTTGCTAGACCGTCGCCGCAGGCGTATCAGCAACAGGAGCTTCGGCAGCAGCAGGAGCTTCTTCCGCCGCCACAACCGCGGGCTGTGCGCTCGCCTTCTTGCGAGAATCGCGAAGCGCCTTGATCTTTTCCAGCCGTTTGTGCTCCTCATCCACGCGGACGGTGAGGAACTTGATGACCTGCTCGGTCACGCGCAGGCGGCGCTCCAGTTCGTGGATCACCGTTCCCTCGCCTTCGATGGTCATCAGAATGTAGATGCCCTCGCGAAACTTGCGCACCATGTACGCCAGCCGCCGCTTGCCCATGCGATCGATGCTTTTCACCGATCCCTTGGCGGAGGTCACCGTTGTTTCCAAAAGGGAAACCAGTTTTTCCAGGTCTTCGTCCGCCATGTCTGGCCGAACGATGAACATCAACTCATAAGTACGATTCATTTTGCTTGTCTCCAAATCTCTGCCACGAATCCTGGTCCGAGAAATACGTTACCTATTCTTTCTCTTCCTTGCGGTTGAACCGGTTCATGGCCGCCGCCGGACCTTCCTTCAAAATCACTTTCACCGCTTCTTCCGCGGTATCGAGCACTTCATCGATCACCGCAAGATCGGCCTTGCGAAGTGGCGCCAGCAGATATCGCTGACCGTCCTCCACCTTGCGCTCCGGAGCCACGCCGATCCGGATCCGCAAAAAATCCTGCGTGTCCAGCGCCCCGATGATCGACTCGATCCCGTTATGCCCCGCCGAACTTCGCCGCGTATGAATCCGCAACGTGCCCAGCGGAAAATCCAGTTCATCCTGAATCACGATCAAATCGGACTCCGGCTGCGCTGCATACTCCGCCACCAGTTCACGCACCGACAAGCCGCTGAGATTCATATACGTCTCGGGCTTGGCCAGCAGCACCGTCTCGCCTTCGATCACCGCCCGCGCCGTAAGTGCCCGGCACTGCCGGTTTCGAATCTCAACGCCCAGGTTCGCGGCGATGCGATCCACCGCCAGAAACCCAACGTTATGCGGCGAGAACTGATACTCGATGCCAGGATTGCCAAGCCCTACGATCAGTTTCACGCCGCCATCCTAAACGCACGCTGTGATGACCGAGCTGCGCCCGGCGGACAGCCGAGAGCGACTGTCCCACACGAACGTTATTTCTTCTCCTTCTTCTCGCCCTTTGGCTTTTCGGCAGCAGCGTCGCCTTCTTCCTCGGTGTCGGTCTTGCCCTTCTTGATAACCTCGGGTTCGGCCGGCGCAGCGCCCGCTTCCGCAGCAACCGCTTCCGGAGCCGCAACCACTTCTTCCTTCACGCTGGTAACGTGGGCTACCGGCTGATTGGCTTCCGTCAGGAACTTCAGTTTTTCGCTGTGCGGCAAATCTTCCACACGAAGAACTTTGCCGAAGGTGAGCTCGCTGACATCAACATCGATATGGCTGGGAATATCTCCCGGCAAGCACTCGATTTCGACTTCACGCAACATCTGCTCCAGAATGCCGCCTTCGGTCTTCACACCGGCGGGTACGCCCTGCAGAACGATGGGGACGCTAACGCGCAACGCCTTATCCATGGCAATGCGCTTCAAGTCGATGTGAAGCAGATGACCTTTGATGGGCTCGTACTGCCAATCGACGATCATGGCTTTGGCATTCTCGCCACCGCTGACCGCGAGATCGAAAATAGTATTGTGGCCGGTCTCGGACCGCAGAATGCGCAGCACATGCCGAGGATCGACGCTGACCGGCATTGCCTCTTTGCCCGCGCCATACACCACGGCAGGGATTTTGCCTTCCCGCCGCACCCGCCGCGCATGATTCTTAGTGCCGGCTTCCCGCGGATTTGCTTCCAGAACGTTTTGCTCTAAGGTTGTCGCCATAATTTAATTCCTGCCTTACATAAATAATTTGCTGACTGAAGTCTCTTCGTGAATGGACTGAATTGCCCGCCCGATCAATCCCGCAATCGAGAGAACCATAATCTTGGACTCGCTCTGCGCCTCCGCGGTCAACGGGATCGTATTGGTAATGACCACGTGCTCGATAGCGGAGTTGTGAATATTGTCCACCGCCGGTCCGGAGAGCACCGCGTGCGACGCGCACGCATAAACCGAGGTCGCCCCATTTTCCAGCAGCGCCGCGGCCGTCTTCACCGTGGTGCCCGCAGTATCGATCAGATCGTCGATGATCAAACAAGAGCGACCCTTCACATCGCCGATCACGTGCATAATCTCGGCCACGTTCATTTCGACGCGCCGTTTATCGACGATGGCCAGCGCCGCATCCACCTTCTTGGCAAAGAACCGGGCGCGTTCCACGCCGCCCGCGTCGGGCGAAACCACAGTCAAGTTCGGCAGGTTCAACTTCTTAAAATGATCCACCAGCACCGGCGAGGCGAACAGGTGATCCACCGGGATATTGAAAAAGCCTTGGATCTGCGGCGTATGCGGATCGACAATCAAGGCGCGGTGCGCGCCTGCGGTCGTCAGCAAATCCGCCACCAGCTTGGCCGAGATCGGCACTCGCGGCTTATCCTTGCGATCCTGCCGCGCGTAACCGAAGTACGGCATCACCGCCGTGATGCGCCGCGCCGACGCGCGCTTGAACGCGTCGATCATCAGCAACAACTCCATCAAGTGCTCGTCCACCGGACGGCACGTCGGCTGCATGACGAACACATCGCAGCCCCGCACGTTCTCCTGGATCTGTACGTATACCTCGCCATCGGCAAAGCGCTTAACCATCGCCTGTCCGCGAGGCATGCCCAGAAAACTGCAAACTTCGTCGGCCAGCGGCTCGTTCGCCGTGCCGCTGAAAATCTTGAACTTCTCGTCCACGCGCGCACGCGGCTTTTTGTCAGTCTTCTCATCAGGCGCGGGCGGAGCCTTTTGCACTTTTTCCGTTTTTTCTGGCGGCGTCACCAAAGTGGCCATAGGTTTTCGCTCTCAGCTGACAGCTGATTTCTGGCTGGGCCGCTAGGATTCGAACCTAGACAAAGTGCTCCAAAGGCACTTGACCTACCATTAGTCGACGGCCCAGTAAGCCATTGTTGATTTTGGATGGTTGATTGCCGATCGAAACCACTCAGCCTGCTTATTTTCAATCAACAATCAAAAATCAACAATCAAAAACTTGCCGGGATCGCCGTTAATTGGGAATCCTTCCCCAGTATTGCCTTCGCGTTAGCGTAGCCGTCGCCTGGGCCGCCCACCCCTGTTGACGCAACTTCTCCGCCGCCACTCGCGCCGCTTCTTTCGAAGCGAACAGTCCATATAGCGTGGAGCCGGAGCCTGACAGCGACGCGTATTTCGCGTCCGCACGCTCCAACGCACGCTTACCTTTACTCAGCTCGGGATATTCAGGAAAGACGACTTGTTCAAAGTCGTTCTTGATCCCGGCCCGGACAAGCGCGAGAAGTGGATTCTCGGCCTGGCCCCTTCCAAAAGGAGCACCGGAGTAACTACTGCCCAGCCACGCCGCAGTGGCACGGCTAAGCTCACCCATTCTATCGGATGCCCCCGCAAGCGTCAATTTCGCCGCGACATCTTTATCATCTTTCTTGGCGGAGGCAGAGGAATTAGGCTTTAGGGCCCGATGGATCATTCTCCGGTCCCACGCGGCAAAAGCTTTCGGCGTAGAGATTCCGACATCTGGCGTTACAACGACGCAAGCTATCGACGGTAAATCTTCCAGGGGATACACCAGCTCCCCGCGGCCCACGCCTAAGACCGTGCCGCCCACCAGAAACAGCGGCAAGTCGGAGCCAACCTGCGCCGCAATCCGCAGTCGTTCATCGGCCGGCAAACTACGCTTGACCGCCCGTTCCAGCGCGACCATCGTGGCTACTGCATTCGAGGAAGCCCCGCCTAGGCCGCCTTGCACGGGCAAGCGCTTCTCAATCTCGACGATCACCCGTCCCTTGGCCTTGAGGGCACGCATGGTTTTTACCGCGATGCGATAACAGGTATTCGACTCGTCTTGGGGAACGCGGTCATCATCGCAGCGAACTTCGATTCCCCTCCCGCGAGTCACGCTTACGCCGATGACATCATGCAAGGCAATCGTCTGGTAGACGGTGAGCAGCTCATGAAAGCCGTCTTCGCGTGCTGCACCAATGCGCAGCCCGAGATTAATCTTCGCGAATGATCGAACCTTTACCGTCATGGAAGCAAAATTGTAAGCTATCCCAACTGCGAAGCGGCTGATTCTCGTCAGCAGGTATGCGGGAAATTGTTCTATCAGCAGCGGCCTCTGCTAGTCCTACCTCTTTAGTAATCTCGACTCCGTAAGCACATTAGCGCACCGTAAGGCTGTGATTCCAATCACAGCGATTCCCCCCTGCATTTGGAATCTAAGGAACGACCGCAACTGCGAGTGCTGCCCCGTTTCGGCGGGCCCTGTGCAGCATGACCCGGATCTCGGGTGTATTTCGTAGCTTGCGGGGAGCAAGTTCGGTCCGATTTCAAGCCCACGTTCCACGACGAGCCCAACCGGCCGCGTGTAACGAGCAGTGGCTACCAGGGGTTTCTGTATGCGCAGTCCAATTGTTCGCAGTCTTTTGTTGGTCTTGCCACTCTTGCTCGCGGTTTCTATGGCTGCTCAAAGCGGCTATCGAGTCATCCCTGTCACTGATGGCGGCTCTATTTCCGGTTCCGTGAAATGGTCAGGGCCGGCGCCTCACCAACTGGATTTTCCCGTCACCAAGGATCCTCAGATCTGCGATCCGGAGGGCAAGAAGACGGTTAGCCTTGAGCGGCTGATCGTAGGCCCCGAGGGTGGTGTCGCAAATACGATTGTTTACTTGAAGAATATCTCCGCGGGCAAAGCCTTGGAGTTGCCGGAGCAGCGGCGCCATCTCGACCAGAGACATTGCCACTACATTCCTCACATTCTGTTGGTGCCTCAGAGCGCAGAGCTCCAAATGAAGAGTTCCGATGCAACGCTGCATACCGTTCACATGGACGGCGCAGCTACCTATAACCTTCCGTTCCCTTTCCCCAATCAGATCAGCGCCCGCGCCATGGCAACGCCCGGCCTGGTGAACCTTCGCTGCAATGGTGGCCATGTCTGGATGAATGCGGAAATGATGGTGGTGACGCACCCTTATTACGCAGTGACCGACGAGAGCGGCCGCTTCGAATTTACCGGAGTACCGCCAGGAACCTACCAGATCGTTGCGTGGCATGAAGGGTGGGGACTGGCTGGCAAAGAGCAAGCATACGATGTGCTGACGGAGCATACCGTGCAGCGGCCTCTGTTTACGGAGCCGAAAACCTGGGAGCGGTCCGTGACGGTGAACGCGAATCAGCCGAGCACGGTGAATTTTGTGATTGGAAATAAATAGAGGTTTGGGCGGATTGGTGCTATGCGCGCCGCTTGTAGAGAACCTGGAACTCATATCCGGGATTAGCCGGGAATAATTCCGCCACTTTGCGAAGTCGTTCGGCCAGGGCCGAGGGGGCCAGCAAGGGATAATCCCGCTCCCGCAGATCGTAATAGTCCACGTCGAGATAGAGCGACAGCAGATAGATGGAAATCGTGTCGGCGAACGTGGCTTCAAAATACTCGTTCTTGAATCGCTCCGCATCCGGCCCCCCGATCAGGGCCGCCTTGCGAGCTTCCCAGGCATCCAGCGAAGTCTCGCCGCGCGTGCCTGCCTCCACTTGTTTCCACGCCAGTTCGCTGAATTCCGCGGAAATTCCCGCCGCCTCCACGAGCGCATGGCCCACATTGATGTAGAACTCAAAGGCGACGGAAAATTTGTCGTCCATGAGCCGCGTGGAGATGAAGACGCATTGCGAATCGCCCAGATTCAGGTTGCGATGACAGACCGCATTGTCGCTGAGGGCGACATCATAGCGGTCGGCAATGAGGATCTCTTCCCCTTGCGAGACGGTTAGCGGAACAAAATAATAGGCTTTGCGCTTCAGCGACCCTGCGGCTTGGGTGGGAACCGCAGCGATCATCCGCTCCAGATCGAACGAACTGATGGATGTTTCGCCCGCCAGCGCATAGCACACACCGTTGCTTGCCTGGGAAACCGGCGTCGTCCGGACCACGTCTGCGGGACTTCGCGTAATCGCTGCCGCTGCCTCCGACATAACTTTATCTTTTATACACTAGTGACCCGTGAGGCTTCTGACCCCGGGACCCTCAAGTCACCACGGCGCTAGCCTACATTTCCCTTCCAGCCCATCCAATCGAGCATCCATTTCCAGGTGACGTCGTGATCGCGATGCACGGGAGGTGCGGGCAAGGGTTTTGTCGGAAAGTTCACGGGCTTGCCTCGATACGCATCCGCAAGCCGCTTGAAGACGCGGCCTTGGTCTTTTACTCTGCCGTCGTTCGTCAGGAGGCCCAGACCGTACTCAAGGGAGTTGAATTCGAATTTTCGGTCGACATCGTGGCTATCCCAAAAAGTGAACCAGCTCACCCCGGAATCAATCGCGGCGGTGACGGCTGTTTCCAGCCAATGCGCCTGCTGTTTTTCATTAAGGGCCTCGATGCAGGTATTGAATTCCTCCGCCCACACCGGCTTTCGCAAGTCTGCGGCGTAGGACCGGATCAGGATGGCCATCGCGGCCATCAGTTTGGTGCTGGGAGGATCCATGGGCCCGCCAAACTTCAGCGATCCGGACCAGTACGGATAACAATGCATCACGGGCATGGGCCGCGCCGCCAACGCCTGTGGAGAAAACGTGGTCGATTCAAACCATGGCAACTCATCCACGCCATTTACATGCAGATGCCCGGGTGAAGCGCTCTCCATCAGCGCAAACATTTTCGCCATCCACGCATCGCCGGCCGCAGGTTCGGTACTCCAGCAGGTATTGATCTCATTCCCAAAGTCGAAGCCGATGATGTTGTTCTTCGTTTGCATCACCGCGGCCAGTTGCCGTATGAAAAGTTCCTGGGCTTTCCACATTTCGGCGTCGGCATAGAAAGCGGCACCCGCTTTATTAAAAGGAGGCAATAAAGAACCATCCACTTAACTGGCCCGTCAACGCGGTCACTACGGCATCCAGATTGCGCTCGGCCATGAGGGTGAGCAGTTGGTCGAACCGCTCCAGATGCAGCGGGCTCACCCACTTTGGATTCGGTTGAAAGTAGGGCCAGATCAGCAGGATGCGCAAATGATCCATGCCTAACGCGGCGATGGCATCCAGGTCTCGCTTGATCGGAGCGGCATCCCAGTCGTTCCAGCAGAACCACCAGCTCTTTGACGGGGTGTAGTTCACGCCGAAGCGATGGCGGTCGAGGGCAAGACTTCTGCCAGTCTGCGCTGCAGAGGGGGCGCCAAGAGTCCCGGCGCGCATTTCGAACCCGCCCGCTGCCGCTCGGGAAACGACAGTACTTCCGGCGGTCGCGGCCAGGGTGCCTGCAATAAAGTCGCGTCTGTTCATAACCGACCGACTATACGCGCTTTCCCAGAAAAATCACCGGCAACTTGACCGGTTCCCTTGGCCGTCTTAGACTTTCAGTCCACAGGCCCGCCATGACCCTCTCAATGAAAAGTCTCTTCGCTGCACTGTTCCTGACTTGCACCTTTGCCCCAGCTCTCCACGCCGCGAACCCGCGGCTGCTCGCGTACTACGAGTTCAGCGATAAATTCAACGTTCCGCCTTACAACGCCTCCACCATTCCATATGAAGAGCTGACGCACATCGTCCATTCGAACATTGCGCCATCGTGGAAGCTGGATGGTTCTCTGTTCATCCCCGGCGGATTTCTCGAGCCCGCGCTAATTTCGAGCGCCCACGCCGCGGGCGTGAAGGTGGAACTTTGCGTTAGCGGCAATGCCGGACAGTTTGTTTACATCGATGCCAATGCGACGATCCGCGGAGTGTTTGCCAAAAACATCGCCGACTTCGCCATAGCCAACGGCTACGATGGCGTGGATTTCGATTATGAGGTCCCGAACACCAACGCGCAGGCCATCGCCTTTACCGCTCTGCTGCAGGATGTGCGCGCTCTTATGCCCAAGGGCCAGTACCTGCTGTCGGCGGCGGTTGCTTCTACGCCGGGAAGCTGGGGCGTTTACGATTTCGCCGGCATGATTCCGCTACTCGATTTTTTCAATGTCATGACTTACGACTTCCACGGCGCATGGACGAACCACTCGGGGCACAATTCCCCGCTGTATATGAGCCCGCTCGATCCCGGCCAGGATGGCAGTCTCAACGACTCGACCAACCAATACCTTTCCTCGTTCAACGTGCCTGCGGAAAAGATCAATCTGGGAACAGCGTTTTACGGCTACGCCTTCAATGTGTATGGTTTGTGGTCGTTCTGCGCGAATCAGAATCTTTGCGGGAATGGTGGAGCTCCGACCGTTCTCTACTCTCAGGTGGAACAGTTGATTCAGACGGGAGCGTGGACCGAGAATTTTGATGACCTCGCCGGCGCGCCTTACCTCCTTGATTCCAGCGGGCCCACGTTCGGCTTTATCACTTATGACAATCCTTCGTCGACATCGGAAAAAGTCACCTACGCCCTGAGCAAACGAAAACTTGGCGGCGTCTTCATGTGGGAACTTTCCCAGGACTATAACGGCCACACGCAGCCGCTGTTGGGTGCAATGCATTCCGCGTTTGTACACGCCACCGGCCCAACACAGTAAGAATTCACCACCCCAGCGTCTAATTCCAACATTAGAAAGGCGCTTAGTTACCTTTGTGCCTCACACATCGGGGCCATTCCCGTTTATTCCTTCATAGCGGACACTACTTGTGAGACGTTATGAAGAAAATCAGCAAAGAAGAATCCAGACGGAAACAGGATCGCACTCGAGCAGTATTGCCGGTCCGGGTACGCGGAAAAGACGCTTCGGGTGTGCTGTTTGAAGAGCTGGCACATACGCTCGATCTCACGCCAACAGGTGCACGGCTTGGGGCGATTCGCAGGGAGATCAAAGCCCTCGACACCCTAGTCGTTCTCTTCCGGCAGCGCCGGGTGGAATTCACCGTGATGTGGACCAAGTTGCTGGATAAGCACGGTGAATATCAGGTTGGCTTGCAAATGATGACGCAGGAAAGCGATCCGTGGGGATTGACGGCTGCCCATTGCAACCAACACTCCTCGAGCAGGGCGACGGCGGTTTCGGGGGCCGCATGAAAATTATGAATAACATTCTCGGCAAATCTCGGCTCGGCAAACTTTGGTCGGACGAAGAAGGTCAGGACATCGCGGAGTATTCCGTAATGCTGGCCGTTATTCTCGTAATCGTAGTGAGCACCGTCCGGCTGATCGGGTCCAATGCAGGCAACGTCTTCTCGCAAGTGGGCAGCTCGATCCAATAGTTTGCTTGCGGAATCGATAATCGATCCCGAATCACCCCAGCCCGGCACGGCGTCCGATTTACAATAACGTTCGTGACTGACGCCAGCCTCCGCAAAGTACCCGCAGCCGTCGACAGCGGGACGGGCCCGCGGCGCTTCACTCTTCGCCAGCGAATTGTTCTGCGTATCATCATCGCAATTGGATACTGGTTTATTCGTCTCCTGGGCCCTACGCTGCGTGTCTGCGTCTCCCGCGAAGACGGCGCGCAGGCAACCATTGACCAGCGGCCCCTGATCGTCTCCTTCTGGCATGCTTGCCAGATTCCCGCGACTTATATCTGCCGTAACATCGGCGTACGCGTAATGAGCAGCTACAGCTATGACGGCGAGTACATGGGGCGAATCATCCGCAGGTTTGGGTTTGTTGCCGTGAAAGGATCGAGCAGCCGCAACGCGGTGCGCGCGCTGCTAGGTCTACGCCGTGCGCTGCAAGAGGGCTGGACCGTTGCCTTCACGCTCGATGGTCCGCGAGGCCCCCGTTACAAAGTGAAGCCTGGCCCGGTTGCGCTCGCGCGTTCCTCTGGCGTTCCCTTGAGCATGTTTCACATGGCAGTCGATCGAGCCTGGGTCCTGAATACCTGGGACCGGCTGATTATTCCGAAGCCGTTTTCGCGCGTGCTCATGCGCTTTGGAAAGCTGATCCCGGTACCGACCGATGCCGCCGAAGGGGACTTGGAGCGGCTTCAGCAAGATCTACAGGATTCACTGGATCGCGTGCGCGAATTTGCCGAGAGCCATGTAAACGAGGTCGGCACCGCGGAATTCCCGGTTTGATCCAGATTTCGTCCAATTGAAGCGAACTCTCCCGCTGAAACAACCTGCTGGGCATCCCCGGGCATCTGATGCTCGCTCTTCTCAGAAGTCGCCTTCGCCTCCGGCCGCTCACGCCGGTTACACCATTGGCCGCCACGCAATTCGGAGTACCTGGAGTATGAAAACATATACAGCCTTAGCCGCCCTCGTCTTAGCCGCCCTCAGCCCAGCCGCTTTCGCTCAACAAAAGTCTTCGCAAGTCGCAAGTATTTCTCCGGGAAAGCCAGTAGCTTACGTTTACGTATCCAGTGAGCCCAGCCAGAACAAAGCCCAGATTAATGCCTATGCCGCGAATGTAAATGGATCGTTAACGGGAGTGCCTGGATCGCCCTTCGCTGAAAAAGGCACCACCATGGCCATCGACGGGAAATGGCTCTTCTCTTCAGACACCATCAATATCTATTCCTTCGAAATCAATCCCAACGGCGCACTTAAGCAAGTATCTTCTATCAATGCGCAGGGGTACAACGGATACAGCGACGGCGGTCCGATCAGCCTGTTCGTCGACCGTAGTGGCACGATGCTCTACGATCTGGATATCTACGGCAATCTGGGCGCGAATAACACGTATCAATTCTTCGATGTAAACAGAGGCACTGGCGCGTTGTCGTATGTGGGCGCGACGAGCGTAGCCACTCCCAATTTCGAAACTCCGCTCAGCTTTGTGGGCAGCGACCAGTATGCATACGGAGCCGGTTGCTATCACGGGGACCAGGCCCTGTATGGTTTCGCGCGGACTGATGGCGGTGTGCTTTCGGACCTCAACCTGACTCCGCCCTTCCCGACAGCACAGAACGGGGCGTATTGCCCATATTTTGCTGTGTCCGACGGCCACAACAATCTCGCGGTTTCGCTTTCGCCGAATAACGACATGACCCCTACGGGTCCAACCCAGTTGGGGGTTTACACTGCGAATAGTTCCGGTACGCTCACGACAAACAGCACCTACGCGAATATGCCCGCGGTCGCGGTGAACAGTATTTACGATATGGCGATGTCGCCATCGGGCAAGCTGCTGGCGGTCGCGGGTTCGAACGGCCTGGAAGTGTTCCACTTCAACGGCTCCAACCCAATCACGCCGTATACCGGCCTGCTGACTTCCGATGAAATCTGGCAGGTTTATTGGGATAATGCCAACCACCTGTATGCCATCAGCCCGATTTCCGGCGAGCTGTTCGTATTCACGATAACCCCTGGCCGTTACGCACAATCCCCGGGATCTCCCGCACGCGATTGCCAACCCGAGCGCAGTGGCGGTGCGGCCGCTATAGGAGGCGTTTGCCGAAGCGCGCTGTTGATTCGAGTTCAACGTCTCTCGATAGGCTGCCCATCCTGGGCAGCTTATTTTTTTGGGAGGAAGTGGGCGTTCAAAATCAGAAGGCCGCGCGTTGAATTTTCGGCGATTTGACTTACGCTGACCCTGCCAGTAGATTCGACTGTCAGCTTTATCCGCTCTTTGAAATGTCCTTCGGTTTGCGCGTCTTTGCCGTGTGGCAAAGACAGGGAAGCGGGTGCAATTCCCGCGCTGCCGCGCAACTGTAAGCGAGAACATCGCAGCCGGTCACTGGAAGAAATTCCGGGAAGGCCGTCTGCACATTCGGATGTGCTGTGTTTGTAAACTGCAAACCATCCTCACTCGCAAAGCCAGGAGACCGGCGTAAACCGTCCACCTTAACCCCTTTCGCGTGAAAAGGAGGATGGTTATGCGCGCACTTTGCGCTTCGTTTTTAGTTTTCATTTCTCTCGCAGCAGCATCCGCTGCTGATCTCAAGGTCAGGGTAGTTGATCCCCAATCCGCCGCTGTACAGGGAGCGCAGGTTTTGTTGCTCTCCGCTGGAAATGAGCGACTGAAAAGCGCCAACACCAACGCGGAGGGGATCGCCGTCTTCTCGGCGGTGCCGGACACCGGTTATCAGATCGAAGTCCTGGCCCCCGGATTCGCTACGTACAGAGAAATCGATCCGGGACATGCCAGCGTCCAAACCATCCGTCTCCAGCTTGCCCCAACATCGGAGACGATTGTCGTCACTGCGACGCGAACCCCGGCACTGGCGGAGGAAACCGGCGCCAGCATTTCCACCTTGGAAAGCGAACAGCTGGAAACCATGAATCCCGTCGCTTCCGACGACGCCATCCGATTTCTTCCCGGAGCCGTGGTTAACACCACCGGTCAGCGCGGAGGCCTGTCCTCTCTGTTTGTGCGAGGCGGTGATTCCACTTACAACAAAGTGATTGTCGATGGCGTCACCGTCAACGAACCAGGAGGAACCTTCGATTTCGGGACGCTTCCGCTCACGGAAGCGAATCGTGTGGAATTTCTGCGCGGCGCGCAAAGTACGCTCTATGGCTCCGACGCGATGACCAGCGTGGTTCAGGTCTTCAGCCGCGACCGGCAGCACGCGAACTCCTGAGCTCCGCTTCGGCGCAGACGGCGGAAACTTCTCCACCGCGAACGGCTATACATCTCTCGCCGGAGCGCACGGCCTTTTCGATTACAACCTATTCGCCGACCAGTTCAGTACCAATGGTTCCGGAATCAATGATGCCTATTCGGATTCGCTGCAGGGTGCGAACGTGGGAGCGGCGCTCAGCGATAAGGTTTCTCTTCGCGTTCACATGCGTCATTCCAACAGCCATACGGGAATTCCCGGCGAATGGAATTTCAACGGGTACGATCCACTTGTCCCGGTGAACGGGTTATCGCAGCCGAGTCAACCTCTAAGGCCCGATCCCAGCGAATGGTCGCAATACAATAATCTGCTGGGCAGCGTCGAACTGGCTGTTGCCGCTCCGGATGGATGGCAGCATCATTTTACCGCCTTCGATTATCTCTACCGCTACAACGAACTCAACCTGAATGGCGACCCCTCACGCGTCGACCCTTTCGGGGATCCGATCGACTTCCAATCTCATGAGGTGGATCGCATCAACCGTGTGGGATTCGAGTACCAAGGAGATTATTCGGAGCGCACGTGGGCCCATACGACATTCGGCTACCGCATTGAAAATGAAAACGGGTTTGTTGGCGATGTCAACTTCGGCCAGACGCACGGTCAGCGCCTGGAGAGCGATTTCTATGGGCAGCAGCAACTCACGATCGGGCGACTAGCAGTAGTTGCCGGCGGACGCTTCGTTCATAACAGCGCATTCGGAAACACAGGCGTACCCCGGGTGGCCCTGACTCTGCTTGCGTTGCGGGGCGGAGAGCTGCTCTCTGGAACGCGCCTACGTTTCTCTTATGCGACCGGATTTAAGGACCCACGTCTGGAGGAAACATTCGCCGGACCGCCTTTTTCCTTTCCCAATCCCGGCTTAAAACCTGAGCGCGTCCGGGCCTTCGAGGCGGGCATTCAGCAAGACTTTCTTCGCGGAGAATACGCCTTCAGCGCAACCTACTTCAACAACCTGTTTCGCGATCAGATCAACTACGAGGAAGTGGACCTGGTGAATTTTATCGGGCAGTACTTCAACGTGAATCAGGCATTTGCGCAAGGCGTCGAGATCGAACTGCAAGCCAAACTTCGCAGCCGCCTCCTTCTTCATGGCGCTTACACCTACACGTCGACGGAGATTCTGAGCGATCCGGCTCCCATCGATTCGCTTTACAACCCCGGACAACCATTGCTGCGCCGGCCAAAACACTCGGCCACCATGTTGCTGTCCTATCTCGGTAGGCGCTACGGATCCAACCTGAGTGGCAGTTTTGTTGGCCGGCGAGCGGATGACGATTTCTTCGGATTCGGCATCAACCACGCTGCGGGTTATGTTCGTGCCGATCTCGGCGGGTGGTACGCCATCACCTCACGCGTCACCGCTTATGCCAACATCGAGAATGCGTTGGATCGTCGTTACAACGAAGTCGTCGGCTACCCGGCTTTGCCGGTGAACTTCCGGGCGGGCGTTCGTTTCCGTTTGGGCGGGGAATAAGGAAAGCGTTCACCAAATCAAAAAGGGCGCGGGTTAGTCCCCGCGTCCTCATCTTTCTCTCGTAAACCTTTGTCCAACGCTAACTGAACCAGCTTTAGCTAACTTTTTCCGGCTCGCGCATTCTGGCAGCCGGCATGGACGCGGCCATCTTACCGCCGAAATACTTTGTTCGAGCCAACAGCAGTTTCTCGATATCAACTCCGGTCAACGGCTGTTGCTTGCCGAGAAGGTGAGTCACCAGCGCGATCTGCGCGAAGTGCTCCACGGTTTCCATTTTCATGTAAGCGTGTTCGATGGTGTCGCCGTAAGCCACCACGCCGTGATTCGACATCAAGATCGCATCGTAGTGGGGAACATAAGGCTCCAGAGTTTGCGCCAGCTCGGATGTCCCAGGCGTTCCGTAGCGCGCCAGCGGAATGCATCCCAAGCCCATGACCACTTCGCAAACCAGTGGTTCGGTGAGGGCCATGCCGGCGGCGGCGAATCCGGTTGCAGTGGGCGGATGGGCGTGCACGATGGCTTCCACATCCGGCCGCATGCGGTAAATAAGGACGTGCATCCCAATCTCGCTGGTCACATTGCGGCGGCCGGCCACGCGCGTGCCTTCGAGGTCCACGATAACCATATCTCCGGCACGCATCGCACCTTTGCTTACGCACGTGGGAGTAACGAGGATGCGATCGTCATCTAACCGTACCGACAAGTTTCCGTCCATCGCCGCGACAAATCCGCGCTCGTGCAACATGCGCCCGTAGCGCACGATCTCTTCCCTGTGTTTGCGTTCAGCGGACATGGAAATACTCTCTTCGGGGGTGGCGGCAAAGCGGCTGATGCTACAACACCGCATAGTATCGCACCTTTTCCAAACAGACAAACAAATTTACCAGAAGGACAGAGTTTTCTACGGGCAGAAGTTCATGATTCTTAAACTCTATAATCGAACTTGTGTTGGTTTCCGATTTCGACTTCCACCTTCCCGACGATTTGATCGCCCAGCAACCGCTGGCTGACCGGGATGCCTCTCGTATGATGCATATCGCGCGGGATGCCGGAACTTTCAACGACCGTGAGTTCCGCGAATTCCCGGAAATGCTGCGGCCAGGCGACCTGCTGGTTTTCAATAACACCCGCGTGTTTCCCGCACGGCTGTATGGACGCCGCGCTGGAGCCCGCGCTCAGCCGGTAAGCCCGCAAAATCCAGCGTCGCGGGACTTTCTCCATGGGCGCATCGAGGTTCTTTTAACGCGTCAAGTTTCTGTCGATCCGAACGATTGGGAATGTCTGGTTCGTCCGGGACGAAAAATCGGCGTCGGCGAACGGCTTTACTTCGGCGAGGGTGACGAACTGCAAGCCGAGGTTGTGACCCGTGGCGAATTCGGCGAGCGCCGCATTCGTTTTCAGGACGTCCCTGATTTCTTCACTGCTCTCGATCGGCTTGGCCACGTCCCGCTGCCGCCGTACATTTCACGCGCCGATTCCCCCCGCGACCGGGAGCGCTATCAAACTGTGTACGCGAAGGAGCCCGGCTCCGTCGCTGCCCCCACGGCGGGCCTGCATTTCACGTCGGAGATTCTAGACCGCATCCACGAGCGCGGCATCGAGATCGCTCATATCACCCTCCACGTTGGCCTCGGAACCTTTCAGCCGATTCGCACGGAGCGCGTGGAGGAGCACAAAATTCATTCCGAGTCTTACTCCATCACGGAGAGCGCCACTGCGGCGATCAACCAGGCTCTTCTCGGCTCACGCCGGATCGTCGCCATCGGCACAACCACGGTTCGCGCCCTGGAGCACGCAGCTAGCGTGGCTGCTGGAAGCATCAGGCCGGGCGCCGGGACGGCGGATATCTTTATCTATCCCGGATTCAAATTCAAAGTCGTGCAGGCGATGCTGACGAACTTCCACCTTCCACAATCTTCGTTGCTCATGCTTGTCTCCGCTTTTGGCGGAAAAGAAAAGATCCTTCGCGTCTATGAACATGCCGTCTCACAGCGCTATCGTTTCTATTCCTACGGCGACTGCATGTTCATCGAGTGATTATGCTGGGGAGTTCCAATTCCCCCCGCAGAAACGGCGAGGAACCCCGACTCACCGCGACCTGCGTTATACTCTCCCGGGAGCAGTCCATGGCCACCACCACAAAACAGTTTGCGATCCACGATTTCGTCGCCGAACTCCGCAAATTTCCAGAATCTGCCTTCGATCAAACCGAGGAAGTGCGCAAGTTCTTGCAGGATTACCCACTCAGTCCCGATTCACTGGCGCCATTTCTCAAATGGGATATTCAACATTACACCCGCAATCTGATCGACAAGACTTCCCTCTACGAATTGATGGCGATCTGCTGGGAGGTTGGCCAGTCCAGTTCGGTTCACAATCATCGGGATCAAAACTGCTGGATGGCCGTCCCCATCGGCCGTTTGCTGGTAGAGAATTTTCACGTGGTTGAGCAGGACATTTCCGGGGGGAGATGCAAAATCAAATCGACGGAAATCGTGGAGATGAATGCCACGCATCCTTGCGCCGTCGATCCGTTAGAGCCCGTGCATCGCGTGTTTAATCCTCGCGACTTCAACCAACGGGCGGTCAGCGTGCACGTTTATTCGCGTCCCTTCGACACCTGCGTGGTGTATTCGGCGGAGCAAGGAACGTGCGGCGAAATCCGCCTTCACTACACAACCGAATACGGAAAACCATCGTAACTTCTGTCCGCAAGAAACGGTGGCAGCCTTGCCCATTGAGCGTTAATTTGAGGATTGGGCGAGGCTCGAATGAAAAAGATATTCGCCGCTTTACTCGTGGCCGCCAGTTGTTGGGGAGGCTACTCCTACTATCACGATCGTACTTCTCCTCGGAAATCCAGTTCCGCGCAGTTCCAAGACCAGACTTCGGCGGCGGATCCAGATACCAAACCCGATCCGCAAAACAGCCCCTTAGTAAAAATGGAAGGACCGCTCGCCAAGTTCATCAACGATGTAAATCCTTTCGAGAAAAAAGAGACAGGCTTACGCAAGCCCGATCCCTCCGATCACATCGCTCCCTCGCCGCAAGGCACGAGCAGCGCTATCGTTCATAAAACTTTCGCGGTAGGGTCCACGGCAAAATTCTTATTCCAGGTTCCTCCACACGCGGCCAGCCCGCAGCTGCACGGAACTTATCACTCATTCCTACAGGGATCGGATGCACAATCCAGCGATGATCGCGGGGATATCGATCTTCTTCTGATGAACGATCAGCAATATGCCGACTTCGCTCGAGGCCATTTGGGCGATGCGGTTTACGCCGTCGACTCCTCGCACGAACAGGACGTGAGTTTCGGCCTACCCGCGACGATGGACCGGCCTGCGCAGTACTACCTGGTCTTCCGCAACAGCGATAGTCGCACCGGCAAAAAAGTGGTGCAGGCGGATTTCCGGGTAGATTTCTAGCCAACCGTTCTGCTGCTAAACTAACCGAGTTGCCTGCTCGCAAGAAAGCCTCGGTTCCCAATGCTGCTGCGGTATCCACGCCCGTTGTGTCGCCCACGCCTGCCAATCAGCCAGGTCCGGTAGCCCTGGAAAAAGTCACGAGGAAGGACGCTGAAAAGAATACTCGAGGAAGCAAGGACGGGCGCCACAGAGATCGCATTTTCCTGATCGACACGATGTCTTTCATCTTTCGGGCTTACCACGCTATGGCGCGGCAGCGGCCCATGTCGACCAAGGCGGGATTGCCCACGGCGGCGATTCTGGTTTTCGTGAACATGCTGCGCAAATTGCGCGACGACTTTTCGCCCGCCTATCTTGCCGCCGTTTTCGACGTGGCCGCCAAAACTTTTCGGGATACGCAAGCCGAATCCATCACCAAAGTTCGCAAATTCGATATCAAAACGCAGACGTTCACGGAAATTGAATATAAAGGTTACAAAGCGAATCGTGCCGCGATGCCTGAGGATCTCGCGCAGCAGGTGCCGTACATCCGCCGGGCGCTGGAAGCCTACCGCATCCCGATTCTCGAACTGGCGGGGTTTGAAGCCGATGACGTGATCGGCACTCTGGCACGCAAAGCCGCGGCGGAGTCTTATTGCGTCTACGTCGTCTCCAGCGACAAAGACATGATGCAACTGGTGAATGACGACGTCCAGATCCTCAACCCGCCGAAAGATAACCTGATCTGCGATGCCGCTAAGGTGGAGGAAATCCTGGGAGTCCCGCCTGAGCGCGTGATTGACATCATGGCGTTGCGCGGGGACAGCATCGACAATATCCCGGGCGCCCCCGGCATCGGCGACAAAGGTTCGGTCGAGATCATCAAGCGTTTTGGCAGCGTTGAGCAAGCGCTCGACCACGCAGCGGAAGTGGAAAAGAAAACCTACCGCGAGTCATTGCTAAACAATCGCGACATCATTCTGTTCAGCAAGAGCATGGCCACGATCGACACCAATGTTCCAGTCGATTTCAAAGTTGAGGCCATGCGTGCGGGTGAGCCGGATCTCGATCTCTTGCGCCAGCTCTTCACCGAACTTGAGTTCACTTCCCTGTTGAAGGAAATTCTGCCGCAGGTTCAAGTGACGGAGACGCATTACACCGAAGCTGGCTCCGCTGCCGACGTAGATAGGGTGGTCGCCGCTGTTTCAGCGGAAAATGCGCTGGCGATCGCAGTCGAATTCGATCAGGCGCAATCCCTAAAAGAAGAGGAAGAAGAAATCGTCGAGGAAGAACCGCAAGAGGCGATGCTGCCTCTCAGCGATGGTGCGCCCACCTCGGCGCCTGAGCCCGCGTCCCGCCGCGTTGCCATCTCCGCTGCTCCAGGCACCGCGACCATCGTCAAGCTGGATTCTGGGCCATCGGCTGCGAGACTTCGATCCCTTCTGACCGATCCGAATATTCCCAAGACGATTCACGATTACAAAACGGCAATCCACACGCTCGATTCCCTGGGGATCAACCTGCAAGGTGTGCAGCATGATTCGATGCTGTATTCCTACCTGCTTGATCCAACGTATTCCTCGCACCGCCTGCCGGACGTCGCTTTGCGGCGCTTCAATCTGAAGCTGAGCGGCGACCTCGCCGAATCTGCCGATGTGATGGGACGACTGACTACAGCTTTTCGAGACGAAATAAAATCTGCCGGTCTTACCAAGCTTTATGACGAAATTGATCTCCCGCTCGTTCCGGTGCTCACCCGCATGGAACAGGCCGGAGTAAAAATCGACACGGCGGCGCTCGCGCAAATGTCGTCCGAACTGGAGCGCGAGATTGCGGTGAAAGAAAAAGAGATTCACCAGATCGCCGGAATGGAATTCAACGTGGGGTCGCCAAAACAGCTCGGCGACGTGCTGTTCAACAGGCTGAACCTGGCGAAGCCGGTCAAGTACGGCAAGGGGCGGGTTATATCGACCGCCGTCGATGTTCTCGAAACGCTCGCGGAGGACCATCCTATCGCGCGCATGGTACTGGACTACCGCCAGCTCACCAAGCTGAAATCCACTTACGTCGACACGCTGCCCGCGCTGATCAATCGCACCACTGGACGCCTACACACGACTTTCGGCCAGACCGGCACCGCGACCGGACGGCTTTCCTCCGCAAATCCCAATCTGCAAAACATCCCTATCCGCACTGAACTGGGACGAGGCATTCGCGCCGCCTTCATTGCCGAGCCAGGCCACGTGCTCTTGACCGCCGATTATTCGCAGATCGAACTCCGCCTGCTCGCCCACTTCTCGCGCGACCCTCTGCTGGTGGAGGCGTACCGCCGCGGTGATGATGTTCACACCCTCACCGCTTCGCAGGTTTTCGGCGTGCCTCCGCTGATGGTCACGCCGGACCATCGCCGCGCGGCTAAGGTCGTCAACTTCGGCATCGTCTATGGCCTCTCGCCGTTTGGTCTGTCTCAGAATCTCGGCATCGAGCCTTCCGAAGCCAAGCAATTTATCTCCGCATACTTCGAAAAGTACGCAGGAGTTCGCAGTTTCATCGACAGTACTCTGGAAGAGGCCCGCCGCGATCTGAAAGTGAGAACCCTGTTCGGCCGCGTTCGGCCGATCCCCGACATCAACAGCAAGAACGCAAATCAGCGAGGTTTCGCCGAACGCACCGCGGTGAACACGCCTCTGCAAGGAACCGCCGCTGACCTGATCAAAATCGCCATGATCCGCATCGACGCCGCGTTGCGCGAGCGCAATATGACGTCAAGGATGACTCTGCAAGTCCACGACGAACTCGTGTTCGAGGTTCCGGAGAAGGAACTCGATGAAATGAAGTCGCTGGTCCGCGAGCAAATGGAGAAGGCGCACGCGCTGTCGGTGCCGCTGCTTGTAGAGATGGGCGTTGGGGCGAACTGGAGAGATCTGGAGTAGTTCAATGTGGGTCGGAGTCCGGAGGGATTCTTGGCCGCAGTATTAGCAAGGATAATCCCGATTTTTGAGTAGCAGAGATTTGCCCTGGTAGTGGGCGGTTTTGAAATCAGAGAGTCAAGAGGCGGACCAGTGAAGTGGCGCGTGTTTCTGCCCGGACTTGCGATGTTGGGAATAGCATGGGGTCCACTGATAATCCTTGACCTTTTAGGTCGTCCGCTTCACTGGGACATAGAGGGTTTGGGGATGGCGTGGGGCATCATGATCTCATTTCCCTTAACCATCGCCGCAGGCTTCACGCTACTTGGTGGAGTCTTTGCATTGATCATTGGCTCGAAGCATTAAGTTTCAAAACCGCCCACTACCTTTGCCCTTCTCGCCTTCCATTGCGCCACCTTCTTTTGATACCCTGCCACGACAAGGAGTTTTCTGATGAGTCAAGTTCGCGTGCTCGTGGGCACCCGCAAGGGGGCGTTTATTCTCACCTCGGACGGCAAGCGCCAGAACTGGGAGGTGAGCGGCCCGCACTTCGCCGGCTGGGAGATTTACCACCTGAAGGGATCGCCCGCGGATCCAAACCGCCTCTACGCCTCGCAAAGCACGTCGTGGTTCGGCCAGTTGATTCAGCGCTCGAGCGACGGCGGCAAAACCTGGGAAGCCGTCGGCAACAAGTTTGCCTACGATGGCGTTCCCGGCACGCATCAGTGGTATGACGGCACGCCGCACCCGTGGGAGTTCAAGCGCGTGTGGCATCTCGAGCCGTCACTCACCGATCCGGACTCCGTCTACGCCGGAATCGAAGATGCCGCTCTGTTTCATTCGGCTGATGGCGGAACGAATTGGCAGGAGCTTTCCGGACTGCGCGGCCACGGCTCGGGACCGCGCTGGCAGCCGGGCGCGGGCGGAATGTGCCTGCACACGATTATTCTCGATCGCTCGAATCCCAAGCGAATGTTTATCGCCATTTCTGCGGCCGGCGCTTTTCGCACCGATGACGGCGGCAAGACATGGCTTCCCATCAATCGCGGCCTCTACTCCAAATACATTCCCGATCCAACTGCGGAGGTGGGTCACTGCGTGCATCACGTCGCCATGCATCCCGCGCGGCCCGGCGTGCTCTTCATGCAGAAACATTGGGATGTGATGCGCAGCGACAACGCGGGCGACTCCTGGCAGGAAGTGAGCGGCGATTTGCCCACGGATTTTGGATTCGTCATTGATGTTCACGCGCACGAGCCGGAAACCGTTTATGTGGTGCCGATCAAGAGCGACTCCGAACACTTTGTTCCCGATGGCAAGCTGCGCGTTTTCCGCAGCCGCACCGGCGGCAATGAGTGGGAGCCGCTAACCAAAGGCCTGCCGCAATCGAATTGCTACGTGAACGTGCTGCGAGATGCGATGGCCGTGGATTCGCTCGACAAATGCGGCGTTTACTTTGGCACCAGCGGCGGGCAAGTGTATGCCTCGGCCGATGCCGGCGATAGCTGGAATCCGATTGTGCGGGACTTGCCCGGGGTTCTGAGCGTGGAAGTGCAGACGCTGACGTAACGGGATTCTTATCCTCACAAAAGGGCCAGCCGATCATGATCCGCATTATGCTTCCGCAGCACCTGCGAACCTTGGCGCATGTCGGCGTCGAGGTGACTCTGGATGTGGCGGAACCGGCTACGCAAAGGTCGGTGCATCGATGCTCTTGAAGCGTGTTACCCCATGCTGCGGGGAACGATCCGCGATCACGCCACGCAGCAGCGCCGCCCGTTCCTTCGTTTCTTCGCTTGCGAAGAAGATATTTCCTTCGAGTCGCAGGATGCGCCCTTGCCACCAGCGGTGGTCTCCGGCGCTGAGCCGCTGATCATCATCGGAGCGATTGCCGGCGGCTAGCTGCGCTTGGTCGGTCGCAACTCCTCTTCTGCGATGAGGCTTGCTCTCAGTGGCCTGCGATCGATCCCACGATCCCCGCCGCTAAAATCAACCAAGCCGAATTTATCTTGAACCGCAAGATCGCAATCAGGCTAACGATCAGAATGGAAATCGTGAGCCAATCGGTTATGGAAGCCTTGCCCAACTGCCACGCAACCACGGCCATCAAAGCCAGCGAACCGATCACGATCCCATCCAACACAGCTCCAGCGGCCGGCGAGCGCCGTATCCTCGGGAGCAGCGGGCCACTTATGGCGACGAACGCGAATCCCGGCAGGAAAATTCCAAGGGTTGCAATGAACGCGCCCGGCCATCCGCTTACCAGGTAACCAATAAAAGTCGCTGTAGTAAATACTGGTCCAGGGGTGAATTGACCCACAGCCACGGAATCGATGAGCTGTTTTTCAGTCAGCCAATGAAGGTGATCGACGAACTCAGATCGCAGGAAGGCCAGCAGCACATACCCACTTCCAAACACCACGGAGCCGATCTTCAAGAAGGAGACGAACAAACGCCCCAGGCGGACTGGCACCGCGGCCGTGACTGCGAGCGCGGTCAGACTCACGGGCGAGAGCAGCTTTGATAATCCAATCCCGCAGAGAGCAACCGGATCGTGCCTAGTCTTCTGCAGCCACCACACCATCGCGGAACTGAAGCCGGCGAAAGCCAGTACGAGGAGCGGAAACGCCCCAAGAAAATTCAGCACGACGGATGCGATTCCGATTAAGGCTAGCAGCCGCGTCTTCGCCGCGGTCTTCCCCAAGTTCCACAGTGCCTGAAGAATGATCGCGATCACGGCCGGCTTGAGCGCGCGCAGAATTCCTTCCACTCGCGGCAACGAACCAAAGCGCACGTATGCGGCCGCAATCAAAGAAACCAAAATTGCCGCTGGAAGAATAAAACAACAGCCCGCTACGATCAGGCCGGCCGGTCCCCGCAGCGAACGGCCAATGAAAATGCCTACTTCGGTGGAGCTTGGTCCAGGAATCAGGCTGGCGGCAGCCACGCGATCAAGAAAATCTTCCTCCGCAATCCAATGCCGTTTGCGGACGAATTCATTTTCCATCATCGCGATGTGCGCGGCGGGACCGCCAAACGCGATAGTGCCAAGCTTCAAGAAAACGAAGGCTAACTCGAAGAGTGGAACCTGATGAGTGCCGGGCAAGTGAGGAGTGGGCGAGGGAGTCAAGTGGTGTCCGTGCGGTTCAGCCGACCTCAATCAAACTCCCAGGGCCTTTTGAATCTCCGCCGCGATGCCCGCCGTGAGAGCGCGCATCCGTTCTTCCGACTCCGCTTCGACCATTACGCGGGCCAGTGCTTCGGTTCCGGAATACCTGACAACCACGCGCCCATTTCCATCCAACTCGCGCTCGGCGGCGTCGATTGCGTGCTGCACGTCGGGCACCTGTGCAAATGGAATCTTTTCTCGCACGCGCACGTTCTGAATCTTCTGCGGAAACACTTTCAGATCGCTCACCAACTCCGCCAGCGATTTTCCCGATCGCGAAATGACGTCCATCACGCGCAACGCGGTCAACAAACCGTCGCCCGTCGTCGCATCGCCATCGCGAAAAATAATATGCCCGGACTGCTCTCCGCCGAGCGTCGCGCCAGTCTTTAGCATCTCCTCCAAGACATACTTGTCTCCGACATTAGCGCGCAGCATGCGAATGTCAGACCTCTTCAGTGCAATTTCCACGCCCATGTTCGACATCGTCGTCGCCACCACGGTGGCTCCCTTCAACTTTCCTTGCGCCTGAAGATCGCGCGCGACCAGCAACAAGATGCCGTCGCCGTTAATTACGCGGCCTGCACTGTCGCAGAACAAAGCCCGATCGGCGTCGCCATCGAAGGTCACGCCCAGATCAAACTTCCCGCCCGACGCTGCTACAGCCTTGCCTAAGGTTTCCGGATGCAGCGCGCCGCAACCATTGTTGATATTTTTCCCGTCCGGAGTGACACACGTGAACGTAGCCTGCAATCCAAGTGTCCGAAATAATTCCGGAGCCTCCGCCGTGGCCGCACCATTGGCGCAATCCACCATCACTCGCAACCCGCTCAGGTCGGACGACACGCTGTGGGCCAGTGATTCGATATACGCCTTCCGCAGCTCGCTTTCTCCCGGCAAAGAGGGCCCGGCAATCCTGAGCGCGGTATCGTCCGCGGCTCCCGGCTTTTCCAACAAGCCGAAGATCTCTTTTTCAATGGCGAGTTCCCGCTCATCCGTGAGCTTGAAGCCGTCGCCAGAAAAAACTTTGATTCCGTTATCCGTCCAGGGATTATGCGACGCGGAAATTACGACTCCCGCGGCATATCCACGCGACCTGGCCAGAAAAGCAACGCCCGGGGTGGTGATCACGCCCGCGCTGTGCATTTGCACTCCGACTGCGGCCATACCCGCCGCCACGCGATCGGCGATCCATGCGCTCGATTCGCGTGTGTCCTGTCCGATGACCGCCTGTGCTTTCGATGTGTTGCGGACCAAGTCATGCCCCAGCGCGCGTCCGATCAGATACGTGCTATTCGCTGTCAGGGGAAACTCGCCCGCGACGCCGCGTATTCCGTCTGTACCAAACAGTTGCCTGCTCTGCGTGCTCATATTTATGAATGTGTAATTTGACTTCGCAAAAGCGCCGGAAAAGCTGACTGATCAACCGAGGATGATAACTGACTTGCGTTTCGCAGGAGGTGAATCAATGTCCATTACCCGCAGGCGCAATCTTTTCCATAATCACAGTGACGCGCACCGGAGCCGGTTGCATCACTTGCACCAGTGGATCCGCGACGTAAACATTCGTCACGAAAGTTCCTTCGGTTCTGGTGCCTGACGCATCCACTGGGTCGGTCGACGCTGCATCCATCATCTCCACGTGATGGCGCGGGCCCGTGATCGTGACTCGCTCCGGATCGACCAGCACCTTGGCGATTTGCGCTCCCGATGCAAAAGTCCCGGTGACTCGCGGACGAATCTCCACCTCGCGTGTCAGCCGCGTGTCGAAGCTGATGTGCACTTGCCCAGGCACCACCTGCACCACATTCAACTCCCGCTGGTGCCGGATCTGCTGTGCCGTTAAATCAAACGTGCGCTCCCCTGGCAGTGCGTCTCCTAACTCGAGTTCAGCATGCACATCGGTCGAACGGAGGTTGCGGATGAGGCGTTCTGGCCCGCGTACCCGGATCTGCGCCTCCGGTATCGTCGCCGAACTGATTTCCAGCCCCTGCGGCACGTGACGAAACTCGATGGGAACGCGCACCGCTACTTCCGCCGGCTCCTGGTCCGGCGAAATCGCCAGCCATAAACCGGTGGCAATCAGCAGCGAGAGAATCTTCAGCCAGAAATTGTGCAGCACCCACCGGCGCAGGAGGTCCGTCACAGGGGCCGCTCCAATTCCGAGTCCGCTTCTCCCTCAGCTCCTATCGAGGCGCTGGCGCGCAATGGGGATTCCATGGCCGCATCCGATTCGTCGTTTTGCACCACCACGGTCGGCATTGCTACCGGCGCCATGTATCTCTTCAGCTCATTGCTTAAGGCTTCCCGCAGTTGCTCGGCGGTGAGATCGCGTTCGATTTTTCCGCCCACGGCCATGCTGATCGCGCCCGACTCTTCCGATACGATCACTGCGATTGCGTCCGTCTCTTCAGTGATGCCAATGCCCGCTCGATGCCGCGTCCCCATTTGCGTGGAGAGCACCGGATTCATCGACAGCGGCAGAAAACACGCTGCTGCCGCCAGCCGGTCTTTCTGTATGATCACTGCGCCGTCATGCAGCGGAGCGCTCGGCCGGAAAATCGTTGCCAGCAAGTCATAGGAGAGCCGCGCATCCATTGCGACCCCGCTCTCAATATAAGTTCGCAAACCAATCTCGCGCTCAATCACCATCAGCGCCCCGGTCTGATGCTGAGAGAATAAATTCGCCGCCAGCACGATGTCGTCATAGGAGTCGCCCTCCACCGTTGATCCGCGCAGAAAGCTCACCCGCCGTCCCACATCTGACAGCATGTGCCGGATTTCGGCCTGAAACACTACGATGAGCGCGAATACCATGTAAGGCAGAAGATGGCTGACCAGCCAGTTCAGGGTGACCAGCTCGCCGATTCGTGCCAGATAAAATGCCACTGCGACCGCAGCCAAGCCCGCCAGCATCGGCGCCGCTCGCGTCCCGCGGATGATGGCCAGCACTTCGTAAATGATTACGGCCACCAGCAGAATGTCGAGCAGTGTGAACAACACTCGCGACCATGGCGCCATCAGCTGCGTCACCGCATCTCCTGAATTGAGGACGATTACTCGCTCGTAACCCTACATTCTAAAGCAACGGACCCAGACTCTTCTTCTTCCTGAACCTTAGTGTTCTTCGGGATTGAAGACTTCCTTGACCTTTGCGCGAATTCCCCCTTTGGCCACTCGCGCGGAAATATCCTGGCCCGCGCGCACCTGCACAGCGTCCTTCACCAAATTTCCCTGTGCATCGAACACCAGGGCATACCCGCGCTCAAGAATGGCCAGGGGGGAAAGCATCTCCAACGCCCGGTTCATGCGGTCGGTACGCACTTTGTGCTGGAGCAGTAAATTCCGCATGGCTGAGGATAAAGCTGCGGTCTGCGTTTGCCACTCTCCGCGCATTCCCGCCAGCACGCGTCGGGCGTCATAATGACGTACGGCAGAGGCGAGGATCTCCCATCGCCGGCGTATCTGCTCAAGCGTTCGCCGCTCACCTCGTTCGAGCCGGTAGGTTAAATCATCAAGCCTTTGCTGCCGTTGCCGGATCAAGTCCATCATGCGTGCAAACGCACCATGCTGCGCACGTTCTGTGAGTGCGTGTCGCGCCTCCAGAAGGAGGCGCTCCATCGCCCGCACCAGCCGCTCGCGCGCAGCTGCCGCCTGATTCTCAATCTCCACTCGCGACCGGATCACCAACTCTGCTGCCGCCGAAGGCGTCGGCGCGCGCAGGTCCGCCACAAAATCGCAAATCGTGAAATCGGTTTCGTGCCCGACCGCGGAGATCACCGGAATCTCTGAGGCTGCGATACTCCTCGCCAGTCCTTCGTCATTAAATGCCGCTAAATCTTCTGCTGAGCCTCCGCCGCGCCCCACAATAATCACTTCGACGCTGCGGGTCTTATTAAAGAATCGCACTCCGGCCGCCACTTCTGCCGCAGCCAGTTCTCCCTGCACCTGGGCTGGGTAGATGACGGTATTCGCCGAATGATGCCGCCGCTGCAAAATGTTCAGAATGTCGCGCAGCGCCGCGGCTTGTGGCGACGTCACAATCCCGATTCGCGACGGCAACGTCGGAATCGCTTTTTTGCGCTCCGCTGCAAATAATCCTTCCGCCTCCAGCTTGGCCTTCAGTTGTTCGAACGCAACTTGCAGGCCGCCCGCCCCCTTCGGCTCAACGTACTCGGCCGCAATCTGCAACTCGCCGCGATCTTCATAGATGGTGACGCGTCCACGCACCACAACCTGCATTCCATCCGCGGGACGAAAGCGCAGCAGCCGCGCCTTCGAACTAAACATCACGATCCGTATCTGCGCGTTCCCATCTTTCAGTGTGAAATAAAGATGGCCCGAATCCGGCGCGCGAAAGTTCGAAATCTCGCCTTCCACCCACGCGTCCGAATATTCCCGCTCCACATGGGTGCGCACTGCAGCGACGAGGCCGCGCACCGTCCAGACGCGCCTTTCCGGAGGCTGAAACCGAAACCCGAGCTGATCCGTGAGGGACATAGGAAATACTAAAGAGTCTAGAACAGATTCGCACCGACGAGATGCTCTTCTGAAGCCAGGAGGAACCTGACTTGGGGATAATGTTGTTCGCTGAGTTCTTGCCAGGGGACACAATAAGAAGGCGCAGCTTCTCAGCCGCGCCTCCTGAATAACATCACGTAAGTTAGACAAAATTTACGGAACCGTAGGCTGCGTTTGAGAAGAAGCATTTCCATCGGATGCCGATGATTTTGCCTGCACGGTACCGGGGACTCGCGCCGGCCCGCTAGCCGCGGCCTCGGCTCCCAGCAGCCCAAACACTCCCACTCCGTTTGTCGTACCCACGTAAACCTTGCCGTTGGCAATCATCGGGATGATGAATTTATTCCCGGCCCCGAAATGGTCACGGCCGTTCGATGCCTGATTTGTGTTGTACAACTCCACCAGAGTAGCGCCGTTATAGGCGTGCAGAACCGCCGGATTCGTGTTCTCCGAGGCCCACACGATTGCGTTCGCACCCTTGTTCGAGGAAATGCTGGGCGTCGTTCCCGGATATCCGAAGCTGTTCGTGGTCTTGGCAACTGCGCTGGTCAAGAGTTTCGCGTTCTTGAACTGAAATTCCATCAGAGGCTGCCCTACCGGGCCGAAATAGAGCCGCCCGTTCGAAAATGCCGGCATGGACCAGATTCCTCCGGGCAGTGCGCCCGCAAGTTCCTGATAGATGTTGTTGCTGCTGGAATTGAACTTGCCCATGGAAGTGCGATTCACCACGTAGAGGTTCGAATCCTTGCCGGCGCCTGCTGCCAGTTGCCAAAGTGTTCCCGATGCATCCTTCATACTCGGAAGCAGGATCCCTCCGCCCGAGCCGAGGTCGGTATCGCTGTCGCTTTCCTGCACACCGTTGTACATCTCGAAATAGTCTGCCGCCGCCAGGCCGCCCTTCGTTGTGAGCCGGATGAAGGCGTTACCGTAATCGCCGCTATTCGGGAAACCGCCAGAGTTTAAGGTGGTGTCGAAGACTCCATTGGCATCGAGGAAAAATATATTTCCCGAACCGTCCGCGCTGAGCCCTGCGCCAGCTCCCCAGATCGCGCCTTCATTGCCATTCGGCGTCACATTCAGAACCGTGGTCTGCTTCAGAGTGGTGGCGTTGTATCCCATGATCCAGCCGGTGTACGGACGAATGTCGCAATGGGAAGCCCACGTCAGGTAGATTGTGTTACCCATTTGCAGGAGCCCGGACCTCTCCTTGTACTGTGCGGGATCGAAAACCACATACCCTCCCGAACTGTTGTCGCCAGTGCCGGGATACTTGGCGGTAATGTCAACCGGTCCGTTATACAGTTCGTTGCCGGTAGTCGCGTCCAGCGCATGCAAGCGCTGGTGATAATCTCCCGATGAGTCCTTCGACATTGCCACGGTATAGATCACACCGTTCGAGCCTTTCGGACGGCTGATGACCGGAGTCGAGGTGATGCCAATCTGAGGCGTAACCTGGCTGCATCCGCGATCATCCGAAGGCGTCTCTCCCGACTTCAGCGCGCTGATATGCCATATTGCCGCGCCCGTGTCGGCGTCGAACGCGTACACAGAGTCATTTTCCGTAACCACAATCAGGAGGTTATGGGTACCGCTGCCCGAAATCGGCACCGCTGACAGATAGAGAGGTTCGCCGTCGACCAGACCGTCCACTGACACGGTAAACAGTTTCCCGAAGGAGGCCGAATTCACGTTGCTCAACGTGAGCGTGCTTTCGGCGCTATAGAGTCCGGTACGACCATTATTATTGTGGTAGGTGAGAACATCCTGCGCGAGCGCGCAGGATACTAAGGTCAGTGACACGACGACGGGCAGGAACAGCCGAAGAACGGAAACTTTGGGGGACGGCACGGCGAATCTCCTTATGTATCAGTATTTGATTTTGACGAAGTGGAGTTCGGCGCTAAGGGTTAGTTGCAGATTTGTGGGTGGCCAGCGTGAATTCGGAAAAAATTTCCGGCGGATCTCACTTTCGGGATTATCGCAGAGCCCTCGAGGTTTAAAAAGACGCGTTAGTACAATTCATCCTTATCTAGAGGTATCGGCAGCACTATGGCCGAATTCGGAAAATTGCTGATCTTTCTGGGCGTGATCCTGCTGGCCGCGGGCGCACTCCTGATTCTGCTCGGGCGCACCACCCTACCCATTGGACGACTGCCGGGCGATATTTTCTATCGCGGCAAGAACACCACAGTTTATTTTCCGCTGGCCACTTCTTTGTTAGTGAGTGTCGTGCTATCACTCATTCTTTACCTGATCAACCGCTTCCGGCGATAGTTCTCGCGTGCGGCCGCGTTCCAAGTTTTATGATCGCCGTCTACAATCAGGGTTCAGTGCAAGCCGCTCGAATTGCCGAACTACTTCAGCCGTTTCTGCCAGACGCCGGAGACCGCACAATCGGCAATGGACGACACCCTTCTGCGACGCATATCGATGTATATCGATATACTCGTGCGCTGGAATGCCCGGATGAACCTCACCGCAGTTCGCGATGAAGACGAAATTGTCACTCGTCACTTCGGGGAGTCTTTCTTCGCCGCTCGCCACCTGTTTCCCGGGCGTTCTTCCGGTGAACGACAAACAGTGGCTGACCTCGGCTCGGGCGCCGGCTTCCCCGGTATTCCTATCAAACTATGGGCGCCGGAGATTTCGATGACGCTCATCGAGTCAAATCACAAGAAAGCCACCTTTCTACGCGAGGTGGTTCGCGCCCTTACATTGACGGATATCGATATACAAAATGCGCGCGGGGAAGATCTTGGTCGAACCTTCGACCTCATCACCCTGCGTGCGGTCGAACACTTCGCCCGGATTCTGCCGGTAGCTTCCCGCCTTACATCTGCTGGCGGAAGGCTCGCGCTGCTTATTGGCTCTTCGCAAGTGGCTGAAGCCCAGTCGATCCTTCCCGAATTCTCCTGGCAGCCGCCGATCAGCACAATTACCTCGAAGTCCAGAGTCATACTGATGGGCACCCGAACCTGATCAGTTAATGGGTGGAATGAAACACCCAGTCGGCGGTCCATTTAGTGCTTGAAATACCGATTTCTTACACTAAGTGGGAAGTCCCTACTAATCCTAGACGAGAAGCGTTCTTAACAATGTTCCACTGGAACATAATGCTTAGTGTTCCAACCGGAACAGAGGAAGCACGTTGGTCGTTCCGTTCCGCGAATCACATCTCAATGCGAAACCGCGCAACGATGCCAACAGTTGAAACTTCTCGCCGCTTCGTTGTGCGCAACACCCTTCTCACAACCCCGGAAACTGTTCTCGTCTACGAGCGCGACGATTCCTATTTAATAGCACCCGATGTTCCCGTCGGAACATTGAATGTCGTCGGGCTGACTCAGCCTTCTTTTCCTGATGTTCCGGCGGGAACATTTCACCGTTTTTACACAACTCATTCCAGTAATGCACAGCAATCAATCTTGCTTCGCGATGCAAGCCGGATTATGCTTCCGATGACTCTGGTTCCTCCAACAACCTATGGGACGCGTTATCGCTGTTGCCAATCAGAAGGGCGGCGTGGGGAAGACCACGACTGCCATCAATCTGGCCGCTTCGTTTGCGGCTGCTGAGGTGAATACACTTCTCATTGATTGCGATCCGCAATCGAACGCATCGAGCGGCCTCGGGCTGGTGAAAGATCCGGAACGAACGTCCACCTATCATCTGCTCATGGGAGACTCGTCGGCAGAGGAGGCGCTCGCGACCACGGAACTGGAGCAGCTTTGGATTATTCCATCGCACAAGAACCTGATCGGCGCCAACATTGAACTCGTAGATGCCGATCGCCGGGAATTTCGACTGAAAGACGCCATCGCGCTTCTGCGGGACCGGTTCCAATACATTGTTCTGGATTGTCCGCCCGCGCTGGACCTGCTCACCTTGAATGCCCTGGTCGCGGCCGACTCGGTATTGATTCCCATGCAGGCGGAATATTTTGCTCTCGAAGGCATCAGCGAACTGCTGGATACGGTGGAACGAATCCGCGCGGAGTTGAATCCGCAACTCGAGATCGAAGGCGTGGTGCTCACCATGCTGGACGAGCGCACCAACCTGGCGCAGCAGGTGATCGCGGAACTGAAAAAATTCTTTGGCGACAAGTTGTGCGCGGCGACTGTGCCGCGAAACATACGGCTGGCGGAGGCGCCCAGTCACGGGAAGGCGGCCTTGGTGTACGATCCGCGGTCGAAGGGGGCGGAAAGCTACATCCGGCTCGCTAAGGAGCTGTTAGGGAAACATCTGGCGACGCGAGACGCGGTTGAGGCTAAGAGCGCATAAATTTAGTACATCGATGTCTGTCGATATATAGATTGACATTCATCGATATAACGCGCGCGGGTCGGTCCGCGAACGATGACAAGATCATGGGAGATTCAGTGATGACGACGGTGGCAGTTGAGAAGAAAGACGAGAAGGTAGAGAAGCGGAAAGCATTGGGCCGAGGGCTGGCGTCATTGCTGCCAGGGCCCCGGGCCGTGGCTCCGAGTACCGAGTCACGAACGGCGACTGCCCCTATGAGGCCCACTGGCCATGAGGGCGATACGAAAGGCTCCGCCGCGGACGCGCAGGAGACTCCTCAGCTGGCGGCAACGCGAGCGGGGGCGCTCGCGCCACGCGAATCTGTTGCGCCTGGGCAGGCGGCATCGCAACACTCGGTCGCGGACCTGGCTGTCGATTTGATCGAGAAGAATCCCTATCAGACGCGCTATGTGTTTGATGAAGAGATGTTGGGAGAGCTGGCGGATTCGATTAAGGAAAATGGGGTGGTACAGCCAGTGGTGGTGCGGCCGGCCGGGGAGGAGGGACGCTACATTCTCGTACTAGGCGAGCGGCGCCTGCGCGCATCGAAGATCGCGGGAAAGGATACGATCCCGGCGATCGTGCGAAAACTCTCGCCCCAGCAGGCGGCCGAAATGACCGTGCTGGAGAATGTGCAACGCGAAGATCTGAATCCGCTCGAACAGGCCGAGGCATTTCGCGTGTTGAGTAAAGAATTTCAGTTGACGCAGGCGCAGATCGCCGAGCGGATCGGCGTTTCTCGAGAAACGGTCTCGAATTACATGCGGCTGTTGCGCTTGCCGCAGGAAGTGATGGGATATCTGCTGTCAGGACGTCTGACCTTCAGCGATTGCCGGGAGATTTTGGCGCTGGAGAGTGAAGAGCACATCCTGCAGGTGGCGCAGGAAGTCGTAACGAAGAAGCTGAAATGGGACGAGATTGAAGATCGAGTGGCGCGGCTGAATGGATTCTTGCCTATAGTACCCGGACAAGGTTTGCCGGGCGAGCAGCAGAAGAAAAGCCGAGGAGCGCGCTGGATGGATCCGAATGTAAGGGCAGCGCAGACGGATATGGAGCGGACGCTCGGGATGCGCGTAAGGATTAAAGATCGGAACGGGAAGGGCAGGATTGTGATCGAGTATGCCAGCGTAGACGATTACGAGCGCGTGATCGAGATGTTGCGGGGCAAGAAAGGCTAGTTGTCGGTTGTAGTCACTTCCATCGGCGAATCACGATGATTAAATGGGTGGTAATCCGAAGCGTATTTCTCGCCTAAAACCGGGGTAATCTCTTACACAACGCCAGATTACTGGGTTCAAGTGGGAATGTTTACTAGTCTGATTCGTCGTTTTCCGCTCAGGGCTGACGCTGCGGGCTGCATACTTGGGCCGCTTCACAGCCTTCGGCCTTGAAGACCAGACTGCTATTTTCGCTGGGAGTCCTGGATCAGGACCAGATCGGAGGGGGAATCTCCCCGAACCATTGCGAGGCTTTTGCCGTCAGGGGACCATTCGTAGGCGTAGATCTTCAGCGAAGTGAAATTGGTTAACTGGCGGCCAGTGGAGCCGTCGAGCGGTTGCAGCCACAGATTGTCCACCCCCTTTTCACGAACCGGATAAACGATCGCTTTGCCGTCAGGGGTGAATCCGGGTCGTCCGTGATGCCGCGGATCGTATTCGAGAGTGCGCAGAACCTGGCCAGAATCCAGTGATACCAGGGAGATGTTCGGCTTCTGGGCTTTGAAGTCGTAGGTGCCGAGCAGAATTGTTTTGCTGTCGCGGGCGACGTCAAACCCTGAGGTAAAGTCCCCGTACAACTTCGCGACTGGTTCCGGCTGCCCCCCATCGATGGAGACTTTCATGTACACCGACTTCGCCGTATCCAAATAAAAAACAGTCTTACTCCCCGGAAGGCATCGGGGAAACTGATCGCTCTTGCCGTCGGTGAGCTGTCGCAAGCCCGCGCCGTCGGAGTCGCTGCGCCAGATGCTTAAGGAAAAAGTCTTCAGTACGCCACGCGCGAAAACAATGTGACCGTCATCGCAACCAAAGGGTTGCAGAGCGCTTGTATCTTTTTCGGACGCGATCTGTTGCTTGACGCTGCCGTTAACATCCATCACGCCAAGGGAAGGTGACTGTTCGGTAAGCAGATTGCCGTCTCTCGTCCATGAGACGCTGGGAACGGGATCTCCGGAAGTAATTTGTTTGGCGTCGGTGTAGTCGGGCTTTTGACCCGCGCTAACATAAACATCGCGGATCGATTGACGCAGGATGGTTGCTATCGACGAACCGTCGGCGGAGACACTCAAGTTGGCATAGTCATTGGTGTCCGCTGTCAGGGGACGAAACTGGCCGCCGGGATAGCCGATCAGCCCAACCTGCTGGCGGTTGAAGTTCGTTTCCATGGTAGAAAATGTGACGGCCAGCATTTTTCCGGAGGGGATCCAGGCAACAGCCGAAAAAGCAGTAAAGGGCGGCCTCGAGATCGTCTTCTCGTTCCCGGTATCAGGATCGAGAGAAATTAACGAACTTATGCTATTTCCAACCTGATCGAACCTGACGGCGGCGATAACTTTTCCGTCCGGCGACCAAGCAGCGTCTCCCATGATTTTGTCCATAGGACCACTTGCAATACTTTTCTCGTTGCTGCCATCAGCATCTGCCAGGAGAAGGTGGTATTTGCCGGGGTCGGGATCGTTGGCGCGCAAAAAAATGAAGCGCTGGCCGTCAGGAGAAAAACTGGGAGTGGAATCGATATCTTTGACGAGCAACTGTGGCGATCCGCCAAGGACGGGGATGCGGTAAAGGTCGTACTCCTGAGAAGCAGGGCCACTTGCCAGTTGAGTGTGCGAGAAAAAAATGTGGCTACCGTCGGGAGAAAAGCGGACTGCGCGGTATTGGACGCGCGCCGGAGGAACGATCTGCACGTTGCTTTCGCTGGCGAGATGGCGCAGCCACAAGGACTGATTCCCTTCGCTTTCGAGCGTATAAGCCAGGTAATTGCCGTCGGGGGACATGGAGCCGAGACGGGCGTTGTGAGTACCCGCAATTTTCGTGACTTTGATGTTCTGGAAAGGCTGGGAGCGGGCGGAGAAAAAGAAACTGTGTATGCCGAATCCCGCGGCGGCGACCAGCAGCAAAATCAAAGCAACGGTTAACAGCAGTCCGATCTTGTGATGTTCGGCCGCTGCGACCAGCGCGGAGCCACTCTGGCTGCGCTGAGCCGACGAGGCGGCGGGAACGACTCCGCTGGAAACCGCGGCGGGCGAGGAGTCCAGCGCGGGGAGCCTTCCTGATTCAGTATCACGCTTGAGGCGCTTGAGATCGCTTCGCAGTTCCGCTGCGGACTGATAGCGCAAGTCGCGATCTTTCTCCAGAAGCTTGTTGATGATGTCTTCGAGCTTGGGTGGGACCGCGGGGTTAAGGCGAACCGGCGGCACGGGAGCCCGGTTCAGGATGCCGTCAAAAATGGTGGCGGAAGTGTCTCCGGGGAACGGCAACACTCCAGTTGCCATTTCATAAAGCGCTGTGCCGAAGGAGAACAAATCGGTGCGAGCATCGAGTTCCTTGCCCCTGGCCTGTTCCGGCGACATGTACGCGATGGTGCCCACGGCCATACCCGGGCTGGTGAGATATTCACGACTATCGGCGATGGTGGCCGCAGTGGGCTCAATCAGGGGGGTATTCGGTACAACACCGACTTTCGCTAGGCCGAAGTCCAGGACCTTGGCGTGGCCGCGCTTGGTGATAAAGATGTTGGCGGGCTTAATGTCGCGATGAACGATGCCGCCGGCGTGCGCGGCATCGAGCGCATCAGCCACTTCAATCGATAAAGACAGCAGCGTCTCCATGTCCAGCGGACGTCCGGCAATGCGGTGCTTCAGCGTGACTCCGTCCAGAAACTCCATCACGATAAAGGTCTGGCCGTCCTGCTCGTCGATCTCGTGAATGGTGCAGATGTTGGGATGGTTGAGCGCGGAGGCAGCCTTAGCTTCGCGGCGGAAACGGCTCAAGGCGAGCGGATCCTTGGCCACTTCATCGGGGAGAAATTTCAGCGCGACGAAGCGATCAAGGTTGGTGTCCTCGGCTTTGTAGACGACGCCCATGCCTCCGCCACCGAGCTTCTCGAGGATGCGGTAGTGCGAGATGGTTTGGCCGATCATGTTGGGAGGGTCGCGCTTCTCCACCCGGAGGCATCATCTTATGGACGCGGGCAGGGGCTCGTCAACGACTTGTGGAGATTCACAGAATGAATTGTCAGTGCGGGATGGACGGAATCAAGAGAGTAATTGGTGGGAGGAGAAGGGAGTTTTCGGGCCTTCGAAGAGCGCGATTCCCGATTTGGGAGCTCTGCTTGAGTGCCTCGAAGTGGGACAGCACTTCCGTTACCTATGCAGGGTGACGATCGGAAGTGCAGACTTGTATTACCGCAACGCCAACAACTTCGGTAGAAAGAGTAAAAAATCTAAAATCCTATGAAAAGAAAAAATGCAGTACTCCCCCTTTTTCTTCTCTTATGTCTTCTCAGTGCCTCTTTAGCAACGGCACAATCGATTCCAACGCAATCGACACGAATGCCACTCGGCGTGGTTACACACGCCAACAAGCTTGCCAGCTGTCCGCCGGAATACTATCCGGGAGCTACCTGTTACGAAGCGACGGTAAGCTGCCCTAACACGGCGGACATCGGCGTCACCTACGGGTACACAAGCCCATCCGGGATTCAACGTGGAACCATTATGCTTTTCAATGGCGGCGCCGGGATGCGTCCTCAACCAGGTGGCCCAGACGGCAGCAATTTTAATGAAAGCTACTTGCAGGCGGGTTATCAGATTGTGCAAACCGCATGGGCAGAGGACTGGGAAGATAACGGGATGCCGGTGAAGAGCATTAAGTCGTCGGCATGCCGGGCGGCGACATTGTTGAATTACGTCTATCAGACCGTATACGACCACAATGGCGGAATGTGTGCGCAGGGCATGAGCGCGGGGTCGGGAGAACTGGCCTATGCGCTCGCCTACTACGGTACGTCAGACTACCTGGATAAAGTAGAACTGCTGTCCGGGCCGGTGTTTGGAGACGTGGAACAGGGCTGCATGGAGCCAGACTCGAACCCGATCACGGTATGTTCATCCGGGCAGTTTGGGTGCGTGGGCACCGCATGGCAGGATCGACCGCAGTATGTGGACGGTGCGCAGCAAGCGGTAAGCAGGTGGAGCGGCCACCAGTGCCAACCGGGTAACAATTCGACCCCGCTGCAAACCAATGCCGCGTGGAAGGCCATGAGCATCGTGGATGATGCCTCCGGTCCGAGTTTTACGTATCCAAAAACAGCGATGGCGGGATGGTTGTGCAGTAATGGTCTTAACAATTCCGCAGCGCAGGGTCAGTTGTTTTATCAAAAGTTCACGAATCCGTCCCAGACTGCGGAGTATTCTTTGACCCGGATCGACAATTGCAATGGTGCGGAAGGCGTGACGATCGGCACCACACCGCACGGACAGTTGGGTTTTGACGCGATCACCGCGGACATGACCAGCCCAGTTGCTGGGTGCATCAAGCGACATTGAGGATTCGGTAGTACGGATTGCGAGCGGGAGTGCATTCGCCGTCATGGTGACGGAGGGAGCACTCCCGTTATTTTTGGCATTGTGAGCTGCGCGCGGGGGATTTCGCGAATCAAACCGGGGATCAAGATGGTAATCGGTGGAGCACTCGAAGGTTTCCCGGACTATGATGAGGCGAAGAGGACGGATTCTTGGGTGAAAGTGGGAACAATCCGAAGAAAATGCATGAAACGTTAGCGTCCGTGGCGGCGCAGTTGATGACTGGGAAGAATGTCGTCGTGGAGGAGCAAACCGTCCCAGTAAAGCGAGTCGGGGCGGCCCGGTTGCGTATGGTTCAGTTCAAGTTGAGCGGGCGCCCGTTCGAGGCGATCGAGCAGAATCCGGAGAAGCCCAGCCGCTGGGGAAAACTGGCCCGGGAGAGGCATCAGGTGGTGCAGTTTCGGGATGTAGAAGCGCGTAAGTATGTGGGAGTCTCGGTCGATGGGAAGATTCTGGAGTATGGAAAGAAAGAAGAATAAACCGACGCTACCAGAAGAGAATTCGGAAGATCAAGGAGAGTTATGAATCTCAGTGAGGAACCCGTCAGTGTAAATTGGCCCCCGACCAAATACGTATTCATCGAGAAGGTTGGGCCTTTCCAGGAAACCGCGCCGCAGGCTTGGCAAGAGATATCCAAGCTTGTGCCCACTATTTCAGAGCACAACAAAGTGACGGGCTTTATGAGCCTGTACAAGGTTGGACCGAAGATTTATTGCGCGGGGGTGTCAGTGGCAGACGAGCCGAAGAATCTGCCTGCCGGCCTTAGCTTTGTCAACTTTAAGGGAGGCAAATACCGCCGATTCATTTTGACCGGACCTTATTCAGATTTGCCAGCCGCGTCGGGCCGCGTTTTTCAGATTGTTTCCGAGAAAAAGATCCAACAGCGGGATGACTTCTGCATTGAAAATTACCTGAACGATCCGAGAACCACACCGGAGGATCAGCTTGTAACGGAGATTCTGATTCCTACCGTGTAGGCGGAGTTACTTGGCGAAGAAGTAGTCGAAGGATTTCACGGCATTAAATTCGTCGTCTTTGATGTCGAAGACGGTGTAGAGCTTGGTGACGTAAAGCACGTCCTGAACCTTCTTGGTGAGATTGAGGAGTTTGAGTTCGCCGCCCGCGTTGCGGACCGCAGTGAAGCTGCTCACTAATTCGCCGACGCCGGAGGAGTCGATGTAGTCGACATGGGCGAGATTGAGAACGATTTTCTTTTTGTCGGCGGAGATGAGCTGGCGAACCGTGTCGCGAAGTTTCCCGGTTTCGTCGCCCAGCGAGATGCGGCCGTTGATGTCAACGATGGTGACGTGGCTCACTTCGCGGATGGCGATGTTCATAAGGAATTGGACTTTCCACGTAGAGCTTCAGGGTCGAATGGTAGTGGGGACGAAGGCGTTAGTCAATGGCGAGAAGCCCTGAGTCCACACACTCTCACTTGCAGAGAAAGGCGACCTTCACGCGAAAAAACTGCCGAGGTTAGGCGAGGGTGGAGTCGCGGATCTCCTGAATCGGGGACGTCACGATAGGCATTGCATACTCGGGATGACGAAACTCGAGATGCATTCCGCGACCGACGTATTGCAGTTTGAGCATCGACCCTCCCCAAGTGGAACCAGCGATAGCGACTTGCACCGGGCTGGGACAAAATTCGGGGTGCCCGGAGAGCATAGCGTCGTTGCCGCCAAGAAGTACGGCCGTGTAGCAGTGGTGAAGGGTTTGAATTTCGAGCACGGTAGCGGGTGGAAGGTCGTGCAGAAACACGCCACCCTCAATTTCCGACTGAACGATTGCGCGGTTCACGTCATCGGCAAGGTTGGGGTGAGGGGTGAACATACGACAATTTCTTAGGAGTGTACTCCAATATCAAGGTGCAATGACACGCGGCCTGGGAAACCTTGGAACATGGGCTATCGGTTAGATGTCAGTCGAGCCACGGGCGGTACAAGAAAAATAGGCCGCTCGAATGCCCAGGCGGGTCATAGGACCCAAACGATCATGGAATGGTGGCAATGGAGCCTTTGGGGCCGACGAAGATGGCGCCTCCGGCGGGATAGGCGCTGACGGCGTTGAACCCAATCCCCGCTTTCCTGGGCGGGCTGATGCGGGTGGGGTTTTGGGGAGGGCGAAAATCGAAGATGAATCTTGGGGCTGCGATGAAGACACGGAGATGGGCCTGATCTTCGTCCAAGGTGGCAGCGCCGGGGAGTAAGGACTTCTTATCGTAGGCTACGGCAGAGAAATAGGATTGCGGGAAGATCTTGGAAAGTGTCCAAGTTTTGCCGCCATCCTTGGTAAAAGCGAGGTTGGGGCCGTCGCGGTCCGGGTGCTTGTAATCACCGCCGGCAATGACGCCGTGCATCGGGTCGCGAAATGCGATAGAAAAGATACCCGCCGACTCGGGCCCGTGGAGGATGGGAGTATCGAAAACTTGCCAGGTGCGACCGCGGTCTGGCGAGTGGAAGACGCGCGCTGACCTGCCTCCAGTCGCAAACCAGACGTTGGCATCGTCGCGGGGAAGGATGGCGAGACAGGTATTGCTGGCGGCGAAAGCGCCTTCGCCGTCGATGGCTGGCGGAAGTTGCGCGGACGGGATCGGGGTCCAGCTTTGCCCGTCGCTGGTAACGAGTAGTTGAAATTTCAGTGTACCTGCGCTTTGGCCGGATTGATCGGGGATGGGATCCCCGAGAATGATGCCGTGAGTGGAGTCCCAAAAAACCATGGAGTCAAAGAATGTTTTGGGATTCGTGCCTGTGAACTGCAGCTGCCAGTGTTGGCCGGCGTCAGACGTGTGATAGATGCGCGACTGGTCGCCAGGTCCCGAGGACATAAGAAAAGCCTCGCCGGCGGAAAAGGCGACGACCCCGCGAAAATCAAGGCTGGAAGCGTTGGGAACCTGAGCCGCAATCCAGGTGCGTCCGCCGTCCGTGGTGCGGAGATAGGTGCCATGAGTGCCGGACGCCCACACGATCTGCTGCGAGACAGCGCTGACGCCGCGGAGATCTTCCGTCGTATTCGAGGACTGCGTTTGCCGGCTAAGCTGGGCAAACGCGGTGCCGGCCACCAGCAGGAGGAGCAAAGATCGCATGCCGGAGATTGTCTCAGAAAAAATCTGCTTTGGGCGCAGCGATATTTTGCGGTAATTATTTTAGGTGGAAATGGCCACCAATCCGGAGAACGAATAGAATGAGGGCAACTTGGGTTCGGCAGATCTGGCGGCTCTCTGCAACCATTTCCGGCGGCGACCCTTCATAGACAGACAGAACTCTTCTTAAGAAACCCGGCACTTCGTTCCTACGATGGAAGCCGCGTTAACGATCACTCTTTCCGACGAAAAATAGGGAGCATTGCATGCGTCAAATCGTACTTGGGAAAGTATTTTTGGCAGCGAGTTTATGCGGCATTGGTACGGCGCAGGAATTGAAAACACGGCCTCCGGCCGACTCTCAACCGAAAGAGAATGTCCCGTCGAGCCCCGATACGGTGGCGGCGAAGCCGGTGATGGTACCCATGAGTGTGTCGTCGGGAACTCCGATTAAGGTTGCGCTCGATTCTGAAGTACGCGTGCGGGAAGTCGGCCAGGCGATTCACGGCAAAACCACGGAGCCGGTCTACGCTTTCGACAAGCTGCTCATCCCGGTTGGTACCGTGGTGAACGGAAAGGTGTCGGCGATCGACAGGGTGCCGAAAATGGCGCGAACGATGCAGGCGACGAATGGGAATTTTTCTCCCGTGCGGCCCGTGCATGTTCAGTTTGACGAGTTGGTGATGGCGGATGGGCGGCGCGTTGCGCTGCAGACCGTCGCATCTCCCGCACCGGACGGAGTATTGCGATTCGTCTCAGCCAACGAGAAGGCAGAGCAGAAAGGCAAAGTCCAGGAAGCGGCGTCGAATAAAGTGAGCGCGGCACGGCAGGCAATCCACCAGCAGTGGACCGATCTGCAGAAGCAGATTCACGAGCCGGGAAAGATGCACAAGGTCAAACGAATGGCCATTGCGCAACTGCCCGTTCACCCGCAATACATCGACCAGGGAACCAGCTTCAATGCGGAGCTGCAGAAACCTCTGGATTTTGGAACCGAGGCGGTGAATCCGGAAGAGCTGAAAAACATTGGGGCTCCGCCACCAAACGGGAGCGTGGTCCATGCGCGGCTGGAGACGGGATTGAGTTCCGCGACGGCGAAGAAGGGAGATCCGGTGGAGGCAACGATCACCGAACCATTGGTCGTCTCGGAGCATTTAATTTTGCCGGAAGGTAGCGTAATCAAAGGCTCGGTGGTGCAGGTGGCGCCGGCGCGGCGGCTCGGGAAGAACGGGCAACTGCGGATTTTATTCCATCAGGTCGCACCGCCGAACGGCATCGACATGAAGGTGGAAACCAATCTTGAAGGCGTTGCGGTTGCGAAGGGTGAGCACCTGAAGCTGGACGCGGAAGGTGGAGCGCAGGTGACCACTCCTCGAACGAGATATCTGACGACCGGCTTTCAGATAGCGCTGGCGGCATCCCAAGCGTCGCCGGATCGCGATGCGGGACAAGGCGGCCAGAGCGTGGGAGAAACTGGCAGCGGCGCAGTGAGCGGCGCGTCGGGATTCAAGTTAGTCGGCATGGTGGTGGGAATCGCGGCGCAGTCGCGCGTGGTGTCGGCGGGATTCGGATCATACGGAGCCGCGATGTCGATTTATTATCACTTTCTGGCGCGTGGCCGGGATGTGGTTTATCCCAAAGATATGGCGATGGTGATTGGGCTGGGAACACGCGAGGACAAAGGAAAAAGTGCCGGCGGCTTCTAATTAAGTCGCAAACCCTTCCAACAAACGGCTACGATGATCTCTTATTTTTTCCGCCACTACTTGGCCGTGAACTCGGCAAAGCTGGCGCTCTTGCCGAAATAAATTTGCAGCGTGCACTTAAACCCCACGTGCATGAATGCGACCTCAAGAGCATCGCCCGCCTGATTCACCTGGTCCGTTTCAACGGCGGCCTTGGCGATATCCTGCTTTTCATCATAAGCGGCGCCCGGGGTTACGTTCTTGTTGACGGCAAGCGTCCACTTACCTTTGCCTGGAATGGGATAAACGGTGTAGGCGCCGACAGGAATGCTCGATCCGGCGAAGGTTAGCGGCGCCTCCGTGAAGAGCGTCATGGGCATGCCTCCGGGAGTCCAAGGCTTGCCGTTTGTGATCTTGTCGTTCTTGGAGCTGACCGGATTGTAGCGGATGTACACTTGGCGACCGTCTTCAAGATTGCAGCTTGCGGTCGACGAAGGCTCGGATGGCTGCTGTGCCGAGCAAGCGCATGCCAACAAGAAAACAATCGGAACGACGAAGTGCGAGCGGAGCATTCGATATCCCTCTGGGCCAAACAGTGTAGCGCCGAACGACGCCAAGTGGAAGAGGATTCAAGCTCTGTTCTTTCGTTGAGAGATTCTAAGTAGGCAAAACGCCGCAGGGGAACGGCCTTTCAGGCCCACAGCCTTCCGATCGTCGCTGGTCTTCGGTGACGTTCTCCCGACGCGGACACGTTGCTACCGTGATGGTGACAGTACCGAATCCATCGTACTGGCCAGGATGGGAGCAATGTCGAAAACGGGCAAACTTAGAATTCTTTACGCTGAAGGCGAAGAGGAAGCACAAGCAACTCCGGCTGCGGCATTTGAAAAAGCTGGACACTCCGTGCAGAAAGTCTTGGCACGGAAGTCAGCCGTGGAAGCGCTGCAAAAGGGCACGTTTGATCTGGTCGTGCTGGGACCGAGTCTCACCCGGAATGATCGGCACCATCTGCCTTACATGGTAAAGAAGGCGCAGCCCGCGGCAGCGGTCTTGGTCATGCACGCCGATGGAAGCCGGCATCCCTACGTGGACGCTTGCACCGATACCGGAGCGAGCGTGGAAAACGTGCTGGCCCGGATCGAAGGGATGAACATCGCAGGAGTTCTGACGGCGGGAGCAGCAGCGGGAAAAAGCTAGCTCAGTTCGCCATCTTCAGATTGCAAGAAGCGGCCTTCGCGGGCCGCTTTCTCTTTGCCCAGATTTTATGCACAGGGAGGTAACTGAGAATCCCGTTTACTACGAATCTGGCGAGTTAATGGGTGGGGTTTAAGAGGCATTCAGACTCTGTTTCCGGCAGTGGCCGGCCTACGGAAATTATGAAAGTGGGATTGCGCTCCGATCTTCATTTGCAAAAGCCAGATGAACCGAGTTGGTAAAAGTGGAATAGGCCTGCCGCCTGTGAATTTGCTGTGCATCCAGATAGAGAGAACGCGGAGGTAGGCGCGCGTGAAGTGGGAAATGTTTGGGATTCCTGGAGCTTTAGCGCGCCCGAAAAGGCCAAGCCAAGCCATTCCAGGCGCACCTATGCACGTAGGAATAGCCCAGTTAGGCCGCTCTTCCCAGCACCGGTTGTGTGCAGTGGGCGCAGCGCCGGGCGTCGATGGGAATCTCGCTGAGGCATTCGGGGCACTTTTTAGTCGTGGGATCAGGCGGCTTCTCCCCCCGATGCATTCGCGCAACCAGAGCATTGACTGGAACGACGACCAGGAAATAGATCGCCGCGGCGATTAGAAAGAAATTCACGACCGCCGTGAGAAACACTCCATAGGGGAGGGCCACCGGTCCGTGCGTACCCGGGATCGTCGTCCCGACTGAACTGAAATCCGGCTTTCCCACGGTCAGCGCGATCAGCGGCTCAACGAACGACTTGACCAGGGCCGTGACCACGCCCCCAAAAGACGCGCCGATCACAATACCGACCGCCATATCAACGACATTGCCCCGGAGAATGAACTTCTTAAAACCGTCGAGCATTCGAAACTCCTTCAAGACTAGGGTTGGGTCAATTTATGACAGGGGCCGGCTCAGGTCAAGCCAAAGGGCGCAATTGACGGTATCCAGAAAACGCAGTTGGCGTGTATAAAACAAAGGCGCAGCCGCGCCTTAGTCATAGCGGTACTTCAAATCCGCATGGGCATGACGATGTACCGGTATTTGTAATCGTCGCCTTCGGCCGGCCGCAGTTGCCCCGCAGACTGCGAGTCTTTTAGTTCCAAGCGAACCTCGTCCGTGCCCGAAGCTTTGAGGAAGTCAACGAGATATTGAGCATTGAACCCGATGGTGAGGGTCTCGCCGTCGTAAGGAGCTTCGATGGAATCCTCGGACTCACCGGCTTCGGTGGAGGAAGCCGAGATTTTTACTTCGCCTTTTTCCAGCTTCATGCGGACAGCCCGCGACCGCTCGTCCGCAAACTGCGCGACGCGGAGAATGGCGGAATTCAGATCCGAGTTGTTCAGCGTGATGCTCTTGTTGTTGTCCTTGGGCAGAACGGCTTCGAAGTTGGGGAACTGTCCCGTGAGTTGGCGCGACGTAAGCAAGCGCGATCCGATACGAAAGAAAAGAGTGGAGTCATCCTTGGCGAACTCGACAAAGTCGGCGTCGGTAGAATCGAGCAGGGATTTCAACTCGTCCATGGCCTTCTTCGGTACCAGAGTTTTCATCTCGCCAGAAATGCCTTCAAACTTTTCTCCACTGCGCTCGCAATGAGCCAAGCGATGGCCATCCGTGGCCACCATCGTGATCGATTCCGGCTTGAGCAGCATCAGAGCGCCGTTCAGCGTGTAGCGAGACTCTTCGCTGGAAATGGCGAATCCCGTACGGGCGATCAGGCCGCGCAACACCTGGCCTGGAATCTTCACCACCCCGGCAGTCGGAAACGCAGGAAGGCTAGGAAAATTCGATTTCGCCATGCCGACCATCTTGGTATTCGACCGGCCGCAGCGAATGCTGACCCAGTGATTGTCCAGCAGCTTGATGGTGATATCGGCGTCGGGCAGCAACTTAACGTAGTCGTGCAGCTTGCGAGCCGGGATGGTGCAGGAGCCATCCTTTTTTACTTTGGCGTTGCATGAGGTGCGCAGGCTGAGATCGAGGTCGGTCGCGGTGAGTGATAATTTCCCCTCCGATGCCTCGAATAAATAGTTAGACAAAATGGGGATGGTTGTCTTGCGTTCGACCACGCCTTGGGTCGCGGTCAACTCACGTAGCAATTCCGCTTTGCTGACCGTAATCTCCATCGTCCCTACCGCAACAGCCGCTTCCACCGGCATAGACTTTGTCTCCCCTGCCGCTTGCTACTTTTATTACTTCCCTTATATCAAATACAAAACCTATAAAACCAGCAGTAACAGTAGGCAGGTCGGAGAAGTGGAAAACTTTGGCAACCGACCTATTGTCACTACTTTGGGGACCAGCCCTTCGTGTGAGTAATCGGTCCCGATCCTGGCGGAGACCCAACTAGAAAAATCCTGCCTCACCAGTTTCGCCTTCGCCTTGCACAGTTTCCACATCTCTATCACAGCGTTCGCAAAGGAAGACCGCGCCGCACAGTGCAAAACCCGACGATCACCGCGTTTATCCGCCCAATTGCTCCGTCAACTTATTGATCAGCCTGTTCAAATCTTTATCGTTCTTGCGAACCTCTTCAATTTTTTCGACGGAGTGCAGAACCGTGGTGTGATGTTTCCCGCCGAACTGGCGTCCGATCTCCGGCAGCGACGCTTCCGTCATGTGCTTGGCCAGATACATCGCGATCTGACGGGGATAGACAATAGCCCGCGAATTATCTTTGGCCTTGATTTCCACGAGGCGCAAACCGAATTGTTCGGCGACCATCTTCTGAATCGATTCGATGGTGACCTTGCGCGCCTGGGAGTCGATGAAATTCTTCAGTACCTGCTGCGCGTAAGGAAGCGTGATCTCCGCGCCGATCAGCGAGGAGTGGGCGACCAGGCGAATGAGTGCACCCTCCAACTCGCGAACGTTGGAGCGAATATTCTGCGCCACGTAGAGAGCGACGTCAGTGGGTAGCGTAACTTTTTCCTGCTCCGCTTTCTTTTGCAGAATCGCAACTTTGGTTTCGAGATCAGGAGGCTGGATGTCGGCGATTAATCCCCACTCGAAGCGGCTGCGCAAACGGTCTTCGATCTCGGCCAGCTCTTTCGGCGAACGATCGCTGGCGATGACGATCTGCTTCATCGTGTCGTGCAGGGCGTTGAAGGTGTGGAAGAATTCTTCCTGCGTGCGCTCTTTGCCGGCGAGAAATTGGATGTCATCGATCAGCAGTACATCGACGCCGCGGAACTTGTCGCGGAAACTGGTCATCTTGTCGTAGCGCAGCGAGTTGATCATGTCATTCGTAAACTTCTCGCTGGATACGTAGCAGATGGCAGCCTGCGGCTGGCGGCGCTTGACCTCGTGTCCAATGGCCTGCATGAGATGGGTCTTGCCCATGCCAACGCCGCCGTATAGGAACAACGGGTTATAAGCTTTGGAAGGACGCTCCGCGACGGCCTGGCACGCGGCATGAGCAAACTGATTGCCCGAGCCGATGACAAACGCGTCGAAGGTGTAGCGCGGGTTGAGTTGCGCGGCGCCATCCCAATCGAAGCGGGCCTGTGCCGGAGCATTGGCCACTGGCGCCGGCGACAGGCCGCCGTTGTGGCGCACCGTGGTCGCGGCCGGATCATCCTCCGGCGTAACAAACTTGACGTCGTTGAAGTCGAGGCCGAGGTTATCGATGGCCTCCTGAATCAGGTCGCCGTACTTATCGCCGGCGTGACGAAATTCCACTGTGGGCACTCGAACGAATAAAATTCCGCCACTGGAGTGACTATAGCGTGTGGGCTTCAACCATGTGTCATAGGAGTGCCGATTGATTTTCTTTTCCAGCGCGTCAAGAATGCGCATCCATGGGTTCGGGGAGAGCGTTGTAGTAACTGACATAATTATGAATACCCGCGCGGCGTCACGGCGGCTGGCGGAGGGCGCCTGTTGAAAATCCGTTTACCGACTAAACGTTTGGAACTCTTAGTGTACTGCGGAATGCGCTTGTTGTACGGTGCGCGGTTGTCATGGTGAATGAGAATTTGTAAACCTGAACAGAGCCGAATGGTAGCACGAAATTTTTTTCACGGCACAGAAATATTCCACGAAAATTTTTCGCGGATAACGATTCAGCACGTGAAGATGGCCGTGTGTCAAGTGTCGAGGATGTAACTGTCGCGAGAGCGGTGCATGGTTTGAAAACATTAAACTTTCAAATGAGCCTAAAGGTGTTTTTAGTGTGCTCGCAAACGAGGAGAAAGAAAATACGCAGAATGGTCTCAACTTTCCGTCCACCGTTTTGGCCCGGACTTTTAGGGGGTCGCGTGCTTTGCCCTGGGGGCACTCCGTCATTTATACTTACCGTTTGCCTTAACACTGTCGAGCGAACTAGGAGTACGTATCTTTCATGCCCAAGCGAACTTTCCAACCTAACCGGCGCAAGCGAGTCAAGAAGCATGGATTTCGCACGCGCATGAAAACCCAGGGCGGCCAGAAGGTAATCTCGCGCCGCCGCGCCAAAGGGCGGAAGCGTGTATCGGTGAAGCCCGGATTCCGCGAGTAAGATTTTTGGCGCCGCTAACCATTACAGCCGAGACACCCAGCCAATCGTTGCAGCCTGTGCGAGTGGGGAATGCCGCGGTGGCAATCCGGCTGAGTAACATGCCAGCAAAGAAAGCAGCCCGGTTTCCACGCAGCGCACGCCTCTTGCGTCATGCGGATTTTCAACGCGTCTACAAACAGGGGCGGCGTCACTTCTCGGCAACGATGACGGTGTTTTACTGGCCGCGTCCGGAGACGGATACTGCCGCGCAGGATGTAGCGGACCAAAGCCCTGTAGCTTCAAAGCGAAAGTTGCATGTTCAGGGGTTGCGAGTGGGATTTACCGTGGGTCGCGTGCTGGGCGATGCGGTGGAACGCAATCGCATGAAGCGTCGTCTGCGCGAAGCGGTTCGCCTTTCTGGCCCAATGCCGGGTGTGGCAGCGGATGTGGTGATTAATCCGAAAAAGTCGCTCCTGTCGGCGGATTTCGCGGATGTGCTGAGTGAAGTCGAACGGGCGCTCGCGACGATTGAGCAGAAGCTCTGCGGCCGAACTGCCGGCAGCCGAAAGCCGGAAGCCGCAAACTGAACCTGATGCTTATTTTGGTCTTGTCTGTTGGATTGAATCTGAATGAAAAGCTCTAAGTTCATCACGTTGCAATTGCTGCGAGGTTATAAGTGGGCCATTTCGCCCATGTTCCCCACGGCTTGCCGCTACGTGCCCACCTGCTCGGAGTATGCGATGGAAGCCGTGGAACACTACGGCGCGTTGCGCGGCAGTTGGATGGCTTTAAGCCGCTTGCTTCGATGCCACCCGTTTGCAGGCTCGGGATACGATCCGGTGCCCCACGAGTCGATCGAAAAGCATTTGCACGGCGACGCCTGTTCGCCAAGAATTTGAGACGGTAAGAAGAAAACTTTGCCCGACTTTCAAAATCCTCAACAAGAACCCGGCTCCGAGAAGCGGCTGCTTCTCGTTTTCCTGCTGACGTTCGTCGTACTTATCGTTTTTCAGCCCTTGCTGAAAAAATTCATGCCGCAGCCGCCGGCGACGCCTCAGAAGCAATCCGAGCCTCAGTCCCCCGCTTCGCAACCTTCGGGGTCACAACCGAGTGCTTCAGTTTCAAGTGCGCTACCTTCCGCAGCGGGCTCGAAGAGTTCCCCGGCCCCCGTGGCCAGTAAGCAAGCGTCGGCTGAGACCGAAACCGTGATCGAGAGCGACCTCTACAAGGTCACCTTCACCAACCGCGGCGCGCAGGTGAAATCCTGGATCCTGAAAAAGTTCGATAACGACGCCCAGAATGGGCCCCTAGATCTGGTCGACCATGCGGCAGCGCAGAAGGACGGATTTCCTCTCTCCCTATTCACCTATGATCCGGCGCTGACCAGTAAGCTGAACTCGGCGCTCTTCGTCGCATCGAGCGAAGGAAATCTGACCGCCCCGGCGCAGCTTAACTTCGAGTATGCCGATCAAGACGTGGTGGTACGAAAGAGCTTTCGCTTTGATCCGGGCTATGTTCTGAATGTTGAAACTTCCGTCGTGTATAAGGGCGCGGAAGTGTTCGCCGCTCCTGCGTGGCCTTCCGGTTTTGGTGACGAGACTACTCCGGCTTCCTACGCTGCGGCGCGCATTGATTATCACAACGACGCCTCCACGGAACGCACGGCCCTTGTGTTCCCCAGCTTTATCTCACGGATTCCGGTAAAAAACGTCAGCGGCGGCAAGACTATTTCCGGACCATTTGAGTGGGCAGGACCGGGTGATCAATACTTCACGGCGATTTTTATTCCCGACGATCCTATACTCGGCGGCGTTAATCACCCTACGCAGTTCGTCGCAGGTTCCAGCCAAGCCCGACTCCAAAGAGACGGTGAACGTTGACGTGATCGGCGCGGCAGTGGGCGATCTTCGCGGCGAGACCAAGGAGCGCGTCTACGTCGGTCCGAAAGAATTGTCGTCGCTCGAGGCGGTCACCGTTCCAACCATCAAGAATAGCGAGCCGGATCTGCGCGGCACAGTGGACTTCGGATGGTGGGGGCTGATCTCGCGCCCGCTATTTCTGTGGCTGAAGTGGACTTACAAACATGTCTATCCCAACTGGGGATGGGCGATCGTCATTCAAACTCTCATCATCACGATTGCGCTGCTGCCGCTGCGCATCACGCAGATGAAGTCGATGCTGAAGATGCAGCGCATCGGCCCGCAGATCAAATCGATTCAGGAGAAATACAAGAAGTACAGCCTGCGCGATCCGCGGAAAGCGGCGATGAATGAAGAGATCAGCGCGCTGTATAAGAAGGAAGGCGTAAATCCGGCGGGCGGCTGCCTGCCGCTGCTCATTCAGTTTCCCTTCCTGATCGCGTATTACAGGATGTTGGGCGGCGCTTTGGATCTTCGCCATGCGCACTGGCTCTGGGTCCACGATCTCTCCGCGCGCGATCCTTATTTCCTGTTGCCCATCGTGATGGTGGTGAGCATGTTTGCGATGCAGCGCATGACTCCGCAAACCGGCATGGATCCGTCACAGCAGAAAATGATGATGTGGATGATGCCCCTGATGATGGGCTTTATCTTCTTCAATCTTGCCGCGGGGCTGAATCTGTATTACACCGAGAGCAACCTGATCTCGATTGCCCAGCAGGCGGTAATGAATCGCACCAAGCTGGGCCGCGAGATGCGCGAGGTGCTGGAAAAGCGCGCGCGGAAGAAAGAGAAATGAGCCGTTGGCGATCAGTCGTCACGCTGCCGGCACTCGGTTTTGCGTTCGAGTTGATAGCTCACGCTGAGAGCTGAGAACAGATCTTATGGATAAAGTTGCTGCTGCGAATCGAATCAATGAATTTTTGCAGGCCGTTGTGGCTGAGGGCGGCCTTCACCTTCGCTACCGCATTGTCGTGGATCCGCCTCCGCTGAGCGAGTGGGAGACGCCTGAGATCTTTGTCGACTTGTCGGGTCCGGATTCGGCGCTGCTGCTGGATCGCGGCGGCGAACTTCTTCGCGCTCTCGAACTGCTGGCGTTTGAAATCCTGCGGCTGCCTTCGAGCGAACACGACAAGCTGGCGTTCGATTGCAGGAACCAGCGCACACTACGATTACAGGAATTGCGGACGGCTGCCACGGTGGCTGCGGAAAAAGTTCGTCGTACCGGAACACCTTTTCATTTCGCGCCCATGTCTTCGCGTGAGCGTCGCATGGTGCATCTGGCCCTTCGCGACGAGGCTGATCTCCGCACTGAGAGCGATGGCGAGGGGCGCGACCGGTGCGTCGTGCTTTATCCGTCCGATTACAAAACTGCTGAGGGAAAACCGGTTCGGCGGAGCCAGGAGTAAGAACTCCGGCAAAACGAGCTGCCACTAGCCTCACTCCTGTAACATTGAGGGAGATGATTCTACGCACGAGTTGCGTTTTTCTTTTTCTCCTTCTTCTGTCAGCGTTGCTGATATTGCCTCTCCATGCGCAGCAAGCCAGGTCAATCGACCTCCTCCAGCAGTTCATCTTCTGCCCGGCACATTCGAAAACCCGCGACCGCCGCCGGCTTCCAACTGGATGCAGGATCGGTGGGGTCGGGTGTTTACAGGAACGCAGGGTTCGGCTTTACGTGCAAGATTCCCGCAGGATGGGTACTGCGGACGGAGGAGATGAACTCGCAGGAGGACGACGACTGCGAAGCCTGAGCGGAGGTCAACCTGCGCATCGGAGCGCCGGCAAAGTCGCGGACGCGTGCTGCTGGCCGCCTTTGCCCGGCCACCGCTGGCGCACGGCGAGGATGTGAATTCGTCCATTCTGATTGCGGCGGAGAGCACGGACGCTTATCCGGGATTGAAAGAAGCGGCGCAGTATTTCGGTCCGGTCACGGAGATTGCAACCGCGCAGGGCCTGGAAGTAATCAACGAGCCGTATGAATTCTTCGTTGGAACGAAGGCCATGGTGCGCAGCGATTTTCAAAAAGATGTGGGAACGCGCGTGATGCTGCAATCCACTCTCGTGGTCCTGGCGCATGAGTATGCGGTCTCGTTCACCTTTATCGGCGGGACGGAAGACGAGCTTGACGAATTGATCGAGGGTCTGAGCTTCGGCGCGGTTTCCAAACCACATCCCGCCCAATAATCAAATGCTTATATTGCCCGAGGGGATATTCAAGGCATATCTATTCGACTGTGATGGCACGATTGCAGATTCGATGCCGCTACACTACCGCGCCTGGAAGAAAGCGCTCAGCGAATGGAAGTGCGAATTCGAGGAAGAACTTTTCTACGAATGGGGCGGAATGCCGGTCGCAGAGATCGTATCGACGTTGAACCAGCGAGATGGACTCGAAATGCCTGTCGAGAGCGTCTCACGTCGGAAAGAGGAACTGTATTTCGAATTGCTTTCGGAACTAAGAGTTGTTCCCGAAGTTAACGCACACATTGAAGCAGCGCGCGGGAGAGTTCCTTTTGCCGTGGTGTCGGGCAGCACGCGAGATTCGGTGACGGCTTCTCTGAAGGCGTTGAACTTGCTCGATCGCTTCGACACGCTGGTGTGCGCGGGAGACTACAAGAAGAGCAAGCCGGATCCGGAAGCCTTTCTGCTGGCGGCAGAGCGGCTGGGGGTGGCTCCGGAGGATTGCCTGGTGTTTGAGGATACGGAGATGGGCATTCAGGCGGCGAGAGCAGCGGGAATGGCCTGGGTCAAGGTTCCTCCGCCGTGGGAGAGGGCCGAGGCAGGACAGGCGCGTGTTGGACGGCGCTCTGAATAGCGAGAAGTAGTGAAAGTTAGTCTAAGGGCTCGGGTTCCAGCGCGATGTTCGTCTCGCCGGCGGCTTTCTTCTGGGCATATTTCTTCATCCAGGCTTCCCAGCTCTTGCCGGCGGCGGTGTCGCGCCCGGTAAAGGCGAGGGCGGCGATGTCCGCGTAAGGGATCGCCACCTTTTCGCTGGAATTCTTGGGAAACAGGCGTACGACCGATTCTTTCAGCGTGGCCGCGGTGCGGCGGTCAAAAAGATAGCCTTCGATCTGGCTGCCGTCTTTCCGTGTAATGGTGACATCGCCGCGGTAGTCGAAAGCCTTTTCTAAAGCGACGCGAATTTCTTCATCGGACGCGAGTTGCGGAATCCAGCCTTCAAGATGTTCGCGCACCGTGCCGGGAGCGAGTTCCAGAGCGTCGGGGTTCTGCACGTGCGGTGGATGTTGTTCCTGGTGTCCGGCTTCTTTGCCTGTCATGATGCCTCAGTTAATTACAGAAGCCATATTTCAGTTCCTATGGGCACTTTGGTCGGTGGGAGATGACCTGGAACCATGTATGCCTCTTGACATTGGCCTTTTACTTTCTTGATGAGTTCAATCTGGAGAATCTCGGAATCTATGGAACTCCCATCAGGTCGCCTAAGCTGAATTTTGTCTCCGCAGCGCACCGCCCCATCAGAACGACGGATCGTGGCAATAACGGTTCCACGACCGCCAATGCTGAAAACGCTTTCCACTGTGCCGAGAAGCCTCACGACTCTACGCGCGGGTTTCCTGCAAAGTATCGCTGCTGGGCGCGATCTGTACGAGAGGATGAATCGCAGCTTGCGGCTCCTCCAGTAATCGCAGCGCCTCTTTATCCCGGTAACTCGTAAACAAAGTAGCTTTCACCGTTGCGAGAAATCCGCTGAGCGAACTGAAGGTAGCATTCACCGCGGACGCTTCGTAGCCGCTGTGCACCATGCAATTGGCGCACGCCGGATTGCCGGACTCGGTTCCGTAATTGCTCCAGTTCGTGGTCGAGAGCAGCTCGTCGAATGTTTCGGCGTAACCATCCTGCAGCAGATAGCAAGGCTTCTGCCATCCGAAGACGTTGTACGTGGGCATACCCCAAGGAGTGCAGGGATAGGTGCGCTTCCCCATCAGAAATTCCAGGAACAGTGGAGACAAATTGAAGCGCCAGTTCTTCTTTCGGTTCGACAGAATCGCGCGGAACATACGCCGTGTACGGGCGCGGCCGAGAAAATGCTTCTGGTCCGGAGCCTTGTCGTAAGAGTACCCGGGCGAGAGCATCATGCCTTCGAGGCCGAGTTCCATCATGTCGTCGAAAAATGCGCGGACGGACTTTGGGATCGGCGCCGTCGAACAATGTGGTATTTGTGGTGACGCGGAAGCCGAGCCGCAAAGCCTCTTTGATCGCATCCACAGCAATGTCATAGCCACCCTCGCGACACACAGCGAGGTCATGCTCTTCGCGCTGACCGTCGAGGTGAACGCTGAATGTCAGATATTTGCTGGGCTTGAAGAGATGGATTTTCTCTTTCAGCAGCAGCGCATTGGTGCACAAGTAGATATATTTCTTGCGCGCGACCAGCCCTTCAATGATCTCGCCAATCTGGGGATGCATCAGCGGCTCGCCCCCAGGGATCGAAACCATGGGCGCGCCACATTCGTCCACGGCGCGAAAACACTCTTCCGGGGAAAGGTCTTTTTTCAGGATGTGGGCCGGATACTGGATTTTTCCGCATCCGGCGCAAGCCAGGTTGCAGCGAAACAGAGGCTCGAGCATCAGCACCAGCGGATACTGCTTGCGTCCGGCGAGCTTCTGCTTCAAAACATAGCTCGACACGGTCCACATCTGGGATACGGGAACGGCCATTATGAGTGGTAACTCCTGTGGGCTTATTTTATCAGGATCAGTAGCTTAGATGGCGTCCGCGAACCCGGGGGTGCCGGAAAAGAAACGTCGGGGCCAATGGTCTTCAGCTGATAGATCCAGGTGATAATCCATCAAAGCCCGCTTGGTGAACGCCACAGAATTCACGCGAAAATCGGCCATTTACTGCGGCGGTGCGCCGCAGATTCGAAGCTGCCGAAGGCACGATTTCGTGTTATAATTTGATAGTCGCTAAACGAACCTAAGTACACGAAATTTCAATCACTTGAAGTCGATTTCACGGTCAGTGAATGGTCCTTCCGCGAACTCGATTCAAGAGTGGTTTTGAAGTCTCGTACTTCTGAAGTTTCGCGTGACAATTCGCACCGCTCCACGGAGCTGAATGGCCACCAAAGAGATCAACACTCCCATCGTAGAACCAAAGACAAAGATTACTCCTATCCCTGCCAACAATGGCGGCGGCAAGAACGACTATAACGCCGATTCCATCAAAGTTCTTGGCGGGATGGAGGCCGTGCGCAAACGTCCCGCGATGTACATCGGATCGACGGGCGACCTGGGACTGCACCATCTGGTGTATGAAGTTGTCGACAACTCCGTCGACGAAGCCCTGGCCGGTTTTGCCACAAAAATTGAAGTCACCATCCACATCGACAACAGCGTCACCGTCGTCGACGATGGCCGCGGAATTCCTGTCGACGATATGGACATCGACGGCGAAAAGATTTCCGCCGCGCAGGTCGTGATGACCACGCTGCACGCTGGCGGAAAATTCGATTCGTCTACGTACAAGGTTTCCGGTGGATTGCACGGTGTTGGCGTCTCCTGCGTGAACGCGCTGAGCGAAGAACTTGATCTGGAAATCTGGCGCGATGGCGCGACCTGGGAGCAAACCTATTCCAAGGGCGAGCCCACCAGCAAAATGAAAAAGGCGGGCGCGGCCAAGCGGCGCGGGACGAAAGTTCACTTTCTGCCGGACCGCAGTATCTTCACCGCGACTGAATACAACTACGACACGCTGGCGCAGCGTCTGCGCGAGCTCGCTTTTCTGAATAAAGGACTGACGATCACGCTGACCGATGAGCGGACTACCGATGCGAAGACCGGTGAGGCCAAGCATTCGGAGTTCAAATACAACGGCGGCATCGCCGAGTTCATCAAGCATCTCAACCGCGGTAAGCAAGTGCTGCACGAAAAACCGATCTACATGGAAGCCGAGCGCAGTGGCGTCGCCATGGAGATTGGGCTGCAGTATAACGACGGATATTCGGAATCCGTCTTCAGCTTCGCCAACAACATCAACACCATTGATGGTGGTACGCACCTGTCCGGCTTCCGCATGGCGCTGACCCGAACGATTAATTACGCCGGGCCAGCAGATGGGCCTGTTCAAGGATGTAAAGGAAAATCTTACCGGCGACGATGTGCGCGAAGGCCTGGTTGCCGTGATCAGCGTGAAGCTGTCGCAGCCGCAGTTCGAAGGGCAGACCAAAGGCAAGTTGAATTCCGATATCGCGGGCGTGGTGCAGGCGTTCATCAATGAACGCCTGGGTGCCTTCTTCGAACAGAACTCGGCAGTAGCGAAAAAGATTATCAACAAGGCAGTGGACGCGGCGCGCGCGCGCGAGGCCGCCCGCAAGGCGCGCGATTTGACGCGGCGCAAAGGCGCACTCGATTCCGGCGGCCTGCCGGGCAAGCTGGCGGATTGTTCCGAGCGCGATCCGAATCGTTGCGAATTATTTCTGGTAGAAGGCGAGTCCGCAGGCGGGACGGCGAAGCAGGGACGCGACCGCCGCTTCCAGGCGATTCTGCCGCTGAAAGGCAAAATTCTCAACGTAGAAAAAGCCCGCTACGACAAGATGCTGGCCCACGAAGAAATTCGCGCCATGATCACGGCGCTGGGCACGGGCATCGCGAAGGACGATTTCGATCCGACCAAAGTTCGTTACGGCAAAATCATTCTGATGACCGATGCCGACGTCGATGGATCGCACATCCGCACGCTGCTGCTGACGTTCTTCTTCCGCCATATGCAGGAGTTGATCAAGCGCGGCAATGTCTATATTGCGCAACCGCCGCTCTATTCGATCAAGAAGGGCAAGTCGATGCAGTACATCAAGGACGACGATGCCTTCGACAAAGTGATGCTGAAGCGCGCCGCCGACGGCCTGATCGTGCGCTACGGCGAAGGCGCGGCCAAGCTGGAAGGCGCGGCGCTCACGAAATTCATGAGCGTGCTGAAGGAGTATCTCAACTTCTTCGACAAGGTGAACAAGCGGATTCGCGATGAGGCGGTGACTGAACTGCTGCCCCGGATGGATTTCTCCAAGCACGCGGATTTCGAAGGCGAGAAGAAAGAGCCGCCGAAGAAAATCGAGAAGCTGGAAAAAGAATTGAAGCGGCTGATGAAGGACCGCAAGTTCAAGAGTGTGGAAGCGGTTTTCGACGAAGAGCACAACTTGTGGGAAGTACGCTTCGTCAGCTCGCAAGGGTCGGAGCATGTAATCAGCTGGGAACTGGCTTCCAGCGCCGAGTGCCGGCAGTTGATCTCCAAGTTCAAACAGATTGAGCCTTATCTCGAACCACCGTTTGTAGTGGAAGCCGTGGCCAAGACCGGCGCAGCCAAGGAAGAAGAAGCTGCGGAGGATGAGACTGCAGACAATGCGGCGGAGTCCGATGGAAAGTCGGGAAAGAAAACTGCCAAAGCCGCGCCGAAGAATCGTGCCCTGATCGAGCCGGTAGAGAAGGCAACGGCGCGCGAGCTCTTCGAATACGTGAAGAAAGAAGGCAGCCGCGGCTACGATGTGCAGCGCTACAAAGGTCTGGGCGAAATGACGGCTCCGCAGCTGTGGGAGACGACCATGGACCCGGAGCGCCGCACTCTGCTCTCCGTGAAACTGGAAGACATCGCGGAGTGCGAAACCATCTTCACTACGCTCATGGGCGAGGACGTCGAAGCGCGGCGGAAGTTCATTGAAGAGAATGCGCTGGATGTGAAGAATCTGGATATCTAGAGACTTCTGGTTCCTGCACCTCTGTGGGGCTAAAGCCCTCGTCATTCCGGCTTGGGTTATCGCAGCGCTGAAGCGCTGCGCCACCCAAAATTGTGACGGAGAAAGAAACGGAAGCCAGCGGGCCGCCTTCCTATTTCAGCCCTTCCACCAAATATAAGTCCGCCAGCATTCGGTGGTAGCCAAACACGCAGGTTTTGGCGTCAGGCGTCATGTAGATGGGGCCGATATTTTCCACGCCGGCAGGGTCGGAAGGCATGAGTTCCTTCCAAAGCGTTCGCTGTCCGGATTTCACATCGAGGCGGTAGACGCGCGCGGGCAACTCGCCGGGCTGGTAGATGTAAAGAGATTTGCCGTCGCCGCTCCAGGTGATGGGCTGTTCGCCCTGGTTGAGGCCCGTGAGCAGATGAGGCTCTCCGCCCGAGACGGGATATAAATATCCTTTTTGGTCGGGGCCGATGGCGGCAATTTCCTGCGCATCGGGCGAGAGGGCAAAGGCGGTGCCGTTGACGCCTTCCTGCGAGATCGCATCGCTCTTGCCTGAGGCCAAATCGTAGACGTAGAACCGCACGCCCTTGTTCGGCTCGTCAGCTGCGAACAATATGCGCTTTCCATCCGGAAACCAGTGCGCCCAACTGTGATTGACGTTGTCTTTGGTCAGGTCGCGAGGTTCGCCCGCAGCCGTGGGGAGTAGTCGAAACTGCGAGGGCGATTCCTGCGTCTGTGCGATCACCCACTTCGTATCGGGCGACAAAGCGACAGCGCCGCCTTCTCCCAGCAAAACCGCGGGCGAGCCGTCCGTTTTGCGAATGTACACGGCGTAGGTCAGACCTCCGGACTTGGAATAGTCCAGCGCTCCGCCGCCGCCTTCTTCGTCGAACAACAAAGTTTTGCCATCCGCCGAGAGATCCGAGGGATAGGTATAGTCGAGCCACGAAAGCTCATGCTGTTTCGGATCCTTGTCGAAAACTCCCAGCAACTCGCGGCGCCATGTGGCGCGCACCAGCAGCACGCGGCCGTCCTTGGCGATGTCCAACAACATCAGGGCACCGGGCAAGCGGGCCACAATGCGCTGCTTGCCGTCCAGCGAGGTCGCGTAGAGTGTGCGATCCGTACCAGACTTGCTGGCGGTAAACCAGATTTCTTTTCCGTTCGGAGCCCAGGCCAGGCCTTGAATAGTGAACCACTGGCTGGAGAGCATGCGCTTGTTGCCGGCGAGATCGACGACCGCAAGTGAGCCGCTATCGTCGCCTTGCAGAGGGTGGTCGGCAAAAGCGATGAGGTCTCCTTTCGGCGAAATGCGCGGGTGACCGATCCAGCCTCCGGTCTGATACAAGGGCTTTCCGATGGGAAGCTCGAGGCGATTGCGGCCGCCCACATCGCGCACGACGGCGAGATTGCTGCCATCGGCGGACCAGTCGGCCCACTGCACCTGCTCCAGCATTTCGCGCGGAGCGCCACCCGAGAGCGGCGCGCGCGCCAGCGTGCCCATACTGACCCAGGCGCCGATGGCTTTGCTGTTGAGTAGTACCGCCATCTCGGAACTTGGCGAGATCGACATCAGCTGCGTGCGGCTCAGTCCCATGGAGCGAGACTCCGGCGCCTCGGGACGTGCGGTAAAAACGTCAACCGGATTTCCCTGCCAGGCCGCGCTATAGAGGATGGTTTGTCCGTCGGGCGCAAAACGGGCGGAGCGGATGCTTCCGCGGCGGAAGGTGAGTTGCCGGTAGATGGGTGGCTCCGCGGGCGCGCTGGTGAAAAACATTCTTCCCGGCGAAGAGTCCGGCCGCCGCTGCCACCAGCAGACCGGCGGCAAAAATAAACGGCACCGCAGACCATCTTTTCTTGACGGGAATCGCCGATGAAACCGCAGCGCTAACCGAAGCGGAGGACTGCGCGCTGTCAGATACGACCGAAGTGCGCGAAGAATCGACGGAACGCTTGAGGCGCTTGAGGTCGGCGCGCAATTCAGCGGCCGTCTGGCAACGCATGTCACGATCTTTTTCAAGAGCTTTGTTAATGATTTCCTCGAGCTTGGCAGGAAGCTCCGGAACAAGGCGCACGGCGGATGTGGGCTGACGATTCAAGATCGCATCGGTTACAACCGCGGACGTTTCTCCGCGAAACGGCAGGAGGCCCGTCGCCATTTCGTAGAGCACGATGCCGAAAGAAAAAAGATCGGTGCGCCCGTCGAGTTCTTTGCCGCGCAATTGTTCCGGCGACATGTAAGCCACGGTGCCAACGGCAGTACCCGGGCTGGTGAGTTCCAGGACGCTTGGGTCGGCCAGCGTTTGCGAATCGCCGCTGGTGGGCCGGGCGGCGCGCGAAATTTTTGCCAGCCCAAAATCGAGAATCTTCGCGTGCCCGCGATCGGTGATGAAGATATTCGCCGGCTTGATATCGCGGTGGACGATCCCTTTGCTGTGCGCCGCATCCAGCGCGTCTGCCACTTCGATCGCTAGCGTGAGCAGGCGCTCGAACTCCATCGGCTTGCCGTTGATCAAGTGCTTCAAAGTCTGGCCGCTGAGGCACTCCATCACGATGAACAGATGGCCCTCATGCTCGCCGATTTCATGGATGGTGCAGATGTTGGAATGGTTCAGTGAAGATGCCGCTCGCGCCTCACGCCGGAACCGCTCCAGCGCCTGCGGATCCTGCGAGGCATCTTCAGGAAGAAACTTGAGAGCGACAAAGCGGCCGAGCTGCGTGTCCTCCGCTTTATAGACGACACCCATCCCCCCGCCACCAAGAAGCTCAAGTATCCGGTAGTGAGAGACGGTCTGGCCGATCATGGATGAGAACGTACCCGGAGTCCGAGAAGATTCTCGGACCAAAGGTGACCTATCTTATGGCGGATTAGGAGGTGAGTCAATTACCCTCTGTGGGCGACGGGAGTTCGTTGAACCCATGGAATTTTGGAGAAAATAAGGCGCGATTCGCTGAAAAAGTGTCCGGCGAATCAGGCGTGGGGAACAGCCGCTGGCTTATGGAGAGTTGCGGCAACGGAACTTCCCAGCGCCAACAATGTGATCAACGAAATATCGCCCAGCGAGATCACACAGTAGATGCACCATACTCCGAGAACGTGCGCCTCAATATGTGCCAGGTATAGAGAGAAGGCCAGTCCGAAGATGGCCAACGCGGTAAGCAACCGGTAGGCGCGACGCGCGGCCATGGCCCCGATGAGAAGATATCCGGCCATGCCGAGAATCGCGACCGGGATACCCGCCAGCATAGCGTACGGGCTGTGGTTGACGATGCCGCAGTCCCAGCGTTCGTTGATGCTGCAAGGAGAAGACTCAGTGCGATAGTGCTCCCGCAATGCCAGCGCGGACACCAGGATTCCAACGGCGGCCAGAACGATCAGAACGTATCTCATGGGTTCCTCTTGTAGACGAAGATCTTTGTCCGACGATCAGCTGGCCGCGTGGGCAGCAGCGATGTCTTGCAGCAGGTCGGAAGCTTGCCAGTCTGCGCCGTGATACCACTTGAAAATCCTGCCATTCGGCGAAATCACCGCCGTGCTCAGCGAATGCGTGAGCAGACCGCCTTCCTCCTGGTAGGTCAGAGCGAAGTACCGGGCGAAATCCGGTAACTCGGGTTTCGGAATCACCGAGAATTCCCAGCGCTTGAAAACCGCGGGATCTTTGCCTCCGGCGCACGAGAAACCATAGGCGCGCAGAACCTTTGGCGTGTCATGTTCCGGATCGAAGCTGATGCTGAGCAAATGAGTCTTGCCATAGCGCGCAGGATCGGCCCGCAGCTGTTTGTCGATCGTGGCGAACTCGTGGCTTACTCGCGGACAGAAATCGGGAAACGGGCAACGCGTGTAAATCAGCGTGAGAAGCAAAGTCTGTCCTTCATATTGATGCAAGGAAACAGTCCTGCCGTTCTGATTCACGAGTTTGAAATCGGGGACATCGTCGCCGGGCGCCGGGATGTGAATGCTTGCCGCCGGCTTTTCGGCGGGAAGTTGAGAGTGGCCTATTACCTTTACGTTTTCCAACCAGTACTGATCGCCTTCGACGACAACATCGGCGGTAATCGAATCGCCGGGTTGAAGTTGATTGATCAAGGATCCAGGCTTGAAGGAGTAAGGCATCACCATAGCGTCCATGAAACCTGCGATGGGTTCGTTATCGATATTGGCCATGCCGGTCTGCTTATCGACCGACATGACTTTTCCCTTGAGCGCATAGCGCTTACCGGAGGACTGGGACGCGCCGCTTTGGGATTCTGTTTTACCGCGATTGCAGGCGGCGGAAAACGATAGCAGCGCACATAGGAAAAATAGGAGCAGAGGATACGAGGATGAATTCCGTAGATTCGACATAGGCACGCTTTTCTATTGTCTCCGACTTCAGTAACGGAAGCGATAGCGAAATTCCACGTAAATTTCCCGCGGGTCGTTCCAATGGAATCCGCCGAAAGTAACGCTGTTATCAAGCTCTACGCGCCGGTTGGCGACGTTGATGGCATTCAACGAAGCGGAAAAGCGCTCGCCAAAATCCTTTCCGAGGGAAAGATCGAAAGTTGTATGTTGCGGCAAGTAATTGCCGGGATACGGCTGTCCAGGAAATGCATTGGAGAAACCTGATCCGTAATAAACGTTGGTTGAGGCGTAGATGTGCCGAGGAAGCGTGATATCGCCGCCAACGTTGAGTGTGTTGCGCTGGTCATGATCGAGCGGCGAGAGACCTGCCGGCAAGGAAAAATCCGTAAGTCCTCCCGTGATCGCTCCGCCGCCCTCCGCAATCTGATTGGAATATGCGAGGTGAATCTGCCCGCGATGAGCCAGGCGCGGCGATCGCAGCGTGGCTTCCCAGCCGCGAATTACCGCTTGCGCGATGGTGATCGGGAAAAACAAGTTCGATTCGCCGATGTTGTTGTGGTCGAAGAAGTTCATCACGTTGGTGCGAAAGTTATCGGCGTCGAAGATCCATCCATGGAATGGAATGGTCACACCGAACTGATGCTCTTCATCGCGTTCGCCGTGCAACGGGATGAATCCGAGATTATTAGCATTGGCGAATGAAATGAGAGGGCCGGACGCGGTATTCAACGGCGGAGCCTGATAATAATGTCCGTAGAACGCGCGGAATGTCCAGTTCAGGTGAGGAACGTTGAGCGCAACGCCAAATCGTGGGCTGATGGCATTTTCCGAAACGGTCCCGGAAAAGTGCGTGGGCCGCATGCCCGCTGTCAGAGTGAGCCATGGCAGAGGCTTGAACTTGTCATCGATGAAAAACGCTTCGAGGCTGCCGGTGGGATTTTCGTTATCGGAAAACGGGCTTCCTCCGCCATTGTTGAAGAGCGCGCCAAACAGCTCGCTATCCTGTTGATAAAAACTGTACAGCCCTACTTGCAGATTGTTTTTGGAGAAGTTCGCGCCGAAGCTTACCTGTCCACCGGCATAGCTCGAGGCGCGATGTTCGGTGGTGACGACGGGGTCGGTGATCGCGCTGTCGTAATCGGCTGTGTTGCGATGGAAGAAAGGAGATAGGGTCAGCAACAATTTCGAGTTAAACGTGTGCACCCACGAGAAATTTACGATCGCATCGGATTCATGATCTCCATCACGCAGATTTAGGCTGGGATATTGTCCCGTAAGTTGCCCATCGACCAAATTGTTTTCTATATCGAATGGGTTGGGATCGTAGGGAATCTGGTAGTAATCCTTGCGCAGAGAAGTTACGAAACGGAGTTGATTCGAGGGATCGAGGTTAAAGATCAAAGATCCGAACCCGCCGAACCCATTTTCAGCGTCGTGCACCACCTGCGGCACCGGCGTCTGAATGCCTAGATTGCTGCGATTGGCGTTGATGCTCGCATAGTAAGCGAGTCTTTCCGTATGGCTGCCGAAGCTGAGCGCATCATTCGTCTGATAGAAATTTCCCGCGCTGATTACCAGTTCCGCCTGGCGGTTGCGCTCGAACCCGGTGCGCGGCACGACATTGAATACCCCGTAGGTGCGATCGCCAAATTCCGCACCGTAGCTTCCGCGATCGACTTCCAGATAGTCGATATCTTTCGGATCGAATTGCGGCCCGAGATTCGAAGCTATATTTGTATTCGGCACAGGCACGCCGTCAATCAGCCAACTGGTCTGGTGTCCGCCCCGGATGTGCAGTTGATCGTGCGTGAAATAAGCTCCGGGGACGTAGTCCGTAATCATGGCCAGGCTATTGGTGCGGGCGGCTCCCGGAGTGTGGTCGATGTCGTCCCGGCTGACCAGCGTCGTGGGAGTTGCGGAGTCGGTTGCGAACCGCCTCCGGCGCTCCGGAAACCTGAACCGTTTCTTTGCCGGCGGCCACTCTTAAAGCAAAGTGCAGAACGGGCTGCGATCCGGAATTCACGCGGACACTCTGCGCAGCTTGACTAAAGCTGGGAGCGACAACCGTCACGGTGTAGTCGCCGAGAGCGACACCGTTGAACAGGAATTGGCCGCTGGAGTCGGTGGTTGCGGTAGTCGACTGGTCTGAAGTCTTCGAGCGCAGCATCACCATGGCGCTTTCCACGGGGCGATGCTGCGGATCGTGCACAATTCCGCGCAACGATCCGAAGACCGATGCGAATACCGCAATGCTGGCCAAAGCCATCGCCGTGGCTATGACGAAAATCCTGCGAATCATAACTCTCCTGTCGCTGCCGAGAACGCACAGCTTGACTCGCACCCATCGAGGTGGATACGAAGCTGTAGGACTGAACGGAGACGTTCAGAGGTAAATCAGCGTGAGGACAGACGGAGGACCGCGCGTGGAATGTAGGCCGAGGAAGTTGCTGTTAAAGTTTTGTGATTCCTGCCGGAAAAGACGAGCGCCAACGCCCAGCGGATAGAGAACGTCTACGCGCGAAGGCGCGTGAGCCCATCGAAGGGAGGTCACTGCTCGGGAGCAATTCTGCTTACAGCAGTTGGCGCCGCTAATGGAGCTTTCGGAAGGATTCGCCGATGCCGAACCATGGCAATGATGGGCCGACTTTCGGAGGCAACAGGCGTGAGGCGGCGCGGCTGTCATCGCCAGCGCAACCGGAGCGAGGCTTCCCGCAAGCGCGAAAAGCAACAGCAATCTAGCGGTCAGGCGATGCATGTGTTTGTCGTAAGACCGAACCCCAAGTGCGGCAAGCATAAAACAGAATCTCGAACAGGCGCAAGCGAGTGGACTTAGTGTCCCACTTGATGATTTACCTATCGCAACAACACGTACGCGCCGCCGTCCGTAAAAGCGATGACCAGGTTCATCAGCACGAGCATCAGCTCGTAGTGCCAGCCGGAAGACTTTTCGCCCCAGAATCCTGTGTGCCAGACAAAAATCTTCTTCTGGATAGCGCCGAGCATAATGAGAATCAGGCCAAGTGCAGCGAGCTGGGTCAGAACTCCGAAAGCTACTCCAAGGCCGCCGGCCACTTCGGCAATACCTAAGAAGATCGTGAAACCCTTGCTCATCCCAATGCTCTTGGCCCGCGCCGCTGGATCTTTCAAGTGGCTGTAGCCGCTGGTCACAAACACCAATCCCACCATCAGTCGTAGCAGTAACAATCCGAGATCGGTGAAGCGGGCCAATTGCGGGAACATGACGAAAGCCTTCGATGTTACAAATCCAGCGATGGTTGTTGCTTTATCCTAGTTACGCGGAAGGACGTAGAGACGTCTACGCCCTGCCATGAATCTTAGCCCACCACCAGCGCACGCCCACGAACAAGAATCGCCAGTCGCTGAAGAACTCCGGCGGCTTCCGTTCGAAGGCGTGCCCAACGAATTGCAGGACCCATCCCAGGACGAATAGCCCCAAAGCATAAGGCCAAAGCCCATGAAGGAAGATGCTGCCGAGAAAAATCGCAATCGCGAGCAAGATAGTCGGGATCCCCAAGGTATGACAAAGGCGATTCGCGGGATTCTGATGGCTGGCAGCGTACTGTGCAATCCATTGCTCGTGCGTGCGATTACCCAGCATGGAACGGCATCATACATCAATCCGCCGAATCCATCATTCGGTACCGGTTAGTTTGTGAGCCTAGCTTCTGGGCGCGAAGTCGCGCCAAAGAAATCCGGAAACGCGATCAAACGCGATTAGTTGAGGCTGCCTCTCTCCGCGTGTTAGCATCCTTAGTTTTGGCGCGTGATGTTGGGCTGGCCTGTCTACTGCACTGATCCTCATCTGGGCCTTCTCTGTTTCCACGCCTGCGAAGGAGCCTACTCGTGAAAATTTATACCGGAGAAAACATTCGTAATGTTGCGATTGTGGGGCACGGGCACGCCGGAAAAACCTCACTGCTTTCCGCCATGCTTTACACCGCGGGGGCAACGCCGCGGCTGGGGCGCGTGGACGACGGATCGTCGACGACTGACTATGACGAAGAAGAAATCGCGCGCAAGATGTCGATTGCCGCGTCCGCCTCTTACGTGGAGTGGGGCAAGACGAAAATCAATGTGATCGATACGCCCGGGTTCAACATGTTTGTCCACGAGGCCCGGATGGTGCTGCCGGTGGTGGATGCCGCGATCGTAGTGGTTGATGGCGTCGCTGGAGTCGAAGTGGTCACGCAGCGCGTGTGGAACGACTGCGAGGAATACAAGACGCCGCGGCTGATCGTGGTAAACCGCATGGATCGTGACCGCGCCAATGCGGAGCGCGTCTTGGAATCGCTGATCAACGCCTTTGGGAGAAACGTGATCCCGATTGAATTGCCGATTGGCAGCGAAAAGAATTTAACCGGCGTGGTCGACCTGGTGCGGATGAAGGCCTACACCTACGAGCTCGGTGGAAATGGCAAAGGAAAAGAGACGGAGATCCCAGCCAACATGCGGGCACAGGTGCAGGAGTCGCACGAGCAATTGGTGGAACTTGTTGCGGAAGGCGACGACAAGTTGATGGAGAAGTTTTTCGAGGCAGGAACCTTGTCTGAGGAAGATCTCGTTCCTGCGTTGCACAACGCGATTCGCGAGGACAAACTCTTTCCGGTAGTCTTTGCCTCGGGACTCGGGAACATTGGGGCCGACCGGGTGATGGACTTCATCGTCGACTACACGCCCGCCCCCTCCGAGCATGAATGGATACAGGGCGAGCCGGCTCCCTCCGGCAATGGCGATGCGCCCAAGCGTCATGAAACGGATGCTGAACCCGTATCCCTGTATGTGTTCAAGACTTTCTCCGATGCGTTCGCGGGACGAATCTCGTACTTCAAGGTCTTTTCCGGGGTTTTGAAAAACGAGGTCACGGTGCAGAATTTCTCACGTGGAACCGCTGAGAAGCTTTCGCATATTTCCATCATGCAGGGAAAAACGGCGGTGCCAGTTACGGAACTGCATGCCGGCGATATTGGAGCGGTTGCGAAATTGAAGGACACGCTGACCGGCGACACCCTCGGCGAGAAGTCGGCACCGATCCTGTATCCGCGCGTAAAGCTGGCCGAGCCGGCCATCACCTTTGCCATCGAGCCCAAGAGCCGGGCTGACGAAGACAAGCTTGGCCCCGGCATCCACAAACTCATGGAAGAAGACGCGATGCTGCGATTCTTCCGTGATCCCCAGACTCAGGAGTTTCTGATTGCCGGAACGGGACAGCAGCACATTGAGGTGATCGTCTCGAAATTAAAGAAGCGCTATCACACCGAAGTAATTCTGAAAGCGCCGAAGGTTCCCTACCGCGAGACCATTCGCGGCAAAGCGGACGTCCAGGGACGCCACAAGAAACAGACTGGCGGGCACGGCCAATACGGCGATTGCAAAATCAAAATGGAACCGTTAGCGCGGGGCGCACAGTTTGAATTCGTCAACGACATTTTTGGCGGCGCGATTCCGAAAAACTATATTCCCGCCATCGAGAAGGGAATTAAAGATGCCGCAAGCCGCGGATATTTGGCCGGTTTTCCGGTAGTCGACTTCCGGGTGATTCTCTATGACGGTTCCTATCACGATGTGGATTCGAACGACATGTCGTTTCAGATGGCCGGCCGCATCGCCTTCAAAAAGGCAATGGAACAGGCCAAGCCCACAATCCTCGAGCCGGTGATGCATGTCGAGATCACGGTTCCGGACGAGTTCGCCGGCTCGATTATGGGCGACTTGAACAGCCGCCGCGGTCGCATCCAGGGCATGGATAACAAGGGCGGCAACACCGTTGTCAAAGCGGAAGTCCCGATGGCGGAGATGCTGACCTACGGCGTCGATCTCACGTCCATGACCCAGGGCCGGGGCAGCTTCAACATGGAGATGCACCACTACGACGCGGTGCCGGGGCAGCTGCAGGAAAAGATTATTGAGAAGGCGAAGGCCGCGAGGGGTGAGGTGAAGGAAGAAGAGGAGTAACGGGCACGAAAGTGAACGTCCCTGATCCATTCAAACTGACTTTGGTGGAGTCTTGGACCTTATTTCATCAGAAAACAAAGCGAACTTCTGGAGCCCACCACTCTGGAAGTGGGCCGTTGTCCTATTCCTGATCGGCTTGTCGTGCTTCTTGTTCTTCCGGCGACCGGTCTCGCCTCCTGTGAAAGTGGAACTGCTGCCCTTTACGGATTCTCCTCCCGCGTGGGACGGCTCTTTTCCCTACGTAGACATTGCGCTTATTCCAGGATCCACTCCTCCGAAGTTTCAAACGTCGATCCTGCCGATTCAGCCAACGGTGCGACATGAGTCGCCGGTAAATGACTTCCTTGTCGATCTACACACCGGTAGGTTCGTCCTGCGCCAGACCGATCTCTTCGTTCCTGACTCGATGCCCTTGTCTCTCACTCGGACCTATATCGTCTGGGACTATCACAGCCGCGCGTTCGGGGTAGGAGGAAATCATCCCTACGACATTTGCCCCACTGGGACAAGGCGGCCTTACACCTATACGGACCTGAACCTGGAAGACTTTTACCAGGTGCACATGCGGCGAATTTCCAAGGGCACGGGCTATGCAGATGCGGTTTTTCGACACGAAGAAACTTCATCGGAGTTTTACGGGGCGCAGGTTGCGTGGAACGGAAACGGCTGGACACTGGATTTCCGCGACGGACGCAAGTTCTATTTTCCGGAAGCCTACGCCGCGAAAAACTATGCGCAGGGCGCCGCGACTGAGATGGTGGATGCGCTGGGGCGTCGCATCGAACTCAAAAGAAACAAGGTGCGAAATCTTGACGAACTGCGCTCCCCTGGCGGGCACTCGATCAGATTCCAATATGATCAGGCTGACCGAATCGTTGAAGCGGCCGACGACGCGGGGCACCTCCGCAAGTATTCGTATGATCGCGGCGGACATCTTGAAACCGTGTCCGATGGATCTGAAATTATCTATCGTTTCGAATACGCTCCTCTCCTAAACGACAAAGGGTACGACCCATGGCTGCTCACGGGTGTCCTCGATGGAAAGTGGAATGTCATCCTTCGAAACAAATTTAAATGGGGCAGGGTTATCCAGCAGACGTTGGCCAACGGAGAGGACTACCACTATGACTACCAATTGAAGGGGCGAGAGGTGATTCAAACCGTGGTCACGCTTCCCACAGGGAAAAAACAGACATTCACCTTTCGAGACGGTCTTTTAGTCGCCCAGAAGTAAGAATAGAGGTCCTTCAGATGCAGAGAGCAGTTTAGTTGCGGATTGTCGAGTAGTGCGGCCTTCGAACTAACCCAAGCGAACTACTATTGCCCGATTTTCTGCAACGCTCGCTCGATTCTCGTCCGCGTAATTTCAGGGCCCAAGACTTCAAGAGTCTCAAACAACGGGGGTGCATTCTTGCGACCGCATACCGCGACGCGGATCGGCTGAAACATCTGTCCGGCCTTGACTCCTAGTTCCTGCGCGGCAGCGCGCAGAGCAGCATCCAGCGGATCGTGCTTGAACTCGCAATTAGCCAGTACTTCGCGGGCTCGCGTCAGAACCTTCGCCGCCATCGCCAGATCGCCCTTTTGCGGGATGAGTTCGCTCGTATCGTAATCCGGCAGCGGTTCGACGAAGAAAAAGTCGGCAGCCGTGAGCACCTCGCGAAGCAGCTTGATGCGCTCGCGAATGAGCGGCGTGACCTTCAACATTTTTTGGGCGGAAACGTCCAATCCAGCGCCTTGCACGATGGGAAGCAGGCGACCGCTCAGTTCTTCCGCCGGCAATCCGCGAATGTGCTCCGCATTCAGCCACACTGCCTTAGGATCAAATGTTTCTTCCGGGGTCGTAGCTGGCTCCTTGAAATTCACCACCGCGTTGGACCGATTAATTCCTTCGAGAGAAAACACGTCGGTGAGTTCCCCCAGCGACATCTTCTCGCGATCATCCTTAGGGGACCAGCCCAGCAGACAGAGAAAATTGATGAACGCTTCTGGCAAAAAACCCGCATCGCGATACGTTGTTACGCTAACCACAGGGCCATGCCGCCGTTTTGAAAGCTTTGTGCCATCGGGTGCGACCAGCAGCGGCAGATGCGCGAACTGCGGAGGCTTAGATCCGGCGGCCTCGAAGATGAGGACATGTTTAAAAGTATTGGTGAGATGGTCCTGGCCGCGAATGATGTGAGAGATGCCGATATCGGCATCGTCCGCGCAGGAAGCCAGGTGGTAGGTCGGCATCCCGTCGGAGCGCAGCAAAGCGAAGTCCTCAATATCAGCCGCGGCTTTTACCTGGTCGCCATAAACCGCGTCGGAAAATCGCACCAGTTCTCCGCTCTCACGGGGCACCCGAAAGCGCAGAGCAAAAGGTTCCCCCGCGGCCGCCCTCCGGTCGCTCTCGCCAGATGACAGTTCGCGCGCGGCTGGATTAAATAACCACGTTCCCTGTGCCCCCGACTTCTCCGCGTCACCGGTATGCGCCGGAGTGAAATCCCGGTAAGCCAGCCCTTTGTCAAAGATTGCCCAGGCAATTTTCTTATGCAGTTCCAATCGCTCGGACTGTTTGTATTCCTCGTCCCAACTCAAGTTCAGCCACTTCAGCCCTTCGAAAATGGAGTCTACCGAAGCCTGGGTATTGCGCTCTGTATCGGTGTCATCCAGACGCAGAATCATCGTTCCGCCATGGTGGCGGGTATAAAGCCAGTTAAAGATAAAAGTACGCGCGCTGCCCACGTGGAGAAATCCCGTGGGGGAAGGCGCAAACCGGACGCGTGGTTTGGAGGCGGAGTCGGATGTCAGGGGCATCGGTGGGCCAAAGTTTGATGGTATGAGGTCCGGAAAACTATCGTCAAGCACCCGATCTCGCACTCTCGTAAGGTTACCGGCTTGATTTCCAGGGCATTGTCCTTAAATCCTGTTGTATTCGCACCCTTGGCTATGAAAACATCAGGTAACCATTTTTCGTGTAGTTGCCTCAGTTGCTCTGCGCGGGAGTCTTAGCCACTTCATGGACAGCATTTCCACCAGCATCGTGATCATTCCAGGCGTTGTTGCCTTATTGCTATGCCTGCTGTTCACCTATCTTTTTCAGCAGAGCCGTCAGGTCTACTTCCGCGCTTGGCAGATTGCCTGGGCGTGCTATTCCATCCACTACGGGCTCGACGCGTTTCGCTATTTCCGTCCCCCCGCGCTGTGGGCCTTCTTCATCAGTTCGCTATTCCTGGTGGCCATGGCGGTGAGCATTTTTGTCTCTACCCGCCTGACGCGCACGTCCTTCCAATTCCGCTGGTATGACTGGATTTTGGCGCTCACTGGATTTGCTCTGGCCTGCGTCGACTTGCGAGTTTATGAGACCGTGGGCCACGTTCCGATCGGACCAGCGGCCGCTCAGCCTTACCGTGATTTTTCTGGCCACAGTCCTTTTGTATTGCTCTGCCGTCTTTTATCTGCACGCGCATCGCAAGGGCTCCGCTGCTTTCAAGATTCTCGCGATATCCCTGGCGATGTGGGCGGTGCTGATGGGAGCGGTCCAGTCTGGCAGCCCGGCGATGGAGATGTTCGGCAGCGTCGGCCATGTACTGGGTCCGATTCCGCAGATGTTGCTGGGCATCGCCATGGTGATGGTGCTTTTTGAAAACGAGCGCAACGCGGTGCAGGAAAACACGCTTGCCCTCTCGACTTTGGGCGCCGATCCCCGGCGATTGCTTTCCGCCGATGATCTGCTGCCTAACATGCAAGCCGCCCTGGAGCGCCTCGCCGGCGCCTTGTCTACCGGGAGAACGGTAATTTATATCGGCGAACGCTGGCGTGGCCTCTTGCCCTCCGTGCAACGCGGTTTTTCTCCGGAGTTCCTGGATACGCTCAACCAAAGCGGTGCGGGCGAATACATATGCGATCTGGCTTACCGGCATGGCGGACTCTTCACCGTTCGCGACATCGGTCAGATGACCGAGCCGCTTCCGGTGGGCACCACCGGTACCTTCGATGGCTTCAAGGAGGTGCTGGAAAAAGCAGAGATCCGCAACCTTACGGCGGTAAGCCTGCAGACCCGCGAGCACGCCTTTGGTGTCATCCTGTTCCCCCATGCACAACGCAAAGCTTTCGGAACATCCGGACCGCGCTTGATGGTCGGATTAGCTCTGCAACTTGGCTTGACCGTCGAGAATTATCTGATCGCCCACGATGCCCACCGCCGCACCCAGGAATACGAACTGCTGACCGAAATCGGCCAAGCGATCAGTTCGCGCCTGGATCAGGACGAAGTGCTGCGTACGATCCATGCGGAACTGGGGCAAATTTTTGATAACAGTAATTTCTATATCGCTTTTCAGGAGGGGGATGAAATCCGCTTCGAACTGGAATTCGAGGGCAATCAGGTTCTCCCCAAGCGGAAGAGAAAATTAGAGAATGCCTTTACCGAGTATGTGATTCGTACCGGGCAGCCGCTGTTGATACGATCCGATCTGGAAAAAACTCGCACCCGCCTGGGGCTGACCTACAAGCCGGATCATCCTGCCAAATGTCTGTGCGCCGCACCCATCCTGCTCGGCGGCAAGCCTGCGGGTGTGATGGTTGCCATGAGCTCGACGCGGGAATATGTTTTCGAGCAGCGGGATGTGGATGTAATGATGACCGCGGCCGGCCAGGTTTCCGTTGCGGTGGAGAATGCCCGCCTTTTTGCCGAAGAGCAACGGCGCTCGCGGCAGCTGGCGTTTCTCAACAATATCTCCCGTACCGCAATTTCGAGTGATGACCCGGTTCACATGCTGGGGCAGATCGTGGGAGAAATTCAAAAGAATTTTAGCTTCGATCACATCGGTATCGGTTTGCTCGACTACGGCACCAAGGAAATCGAAATCAAGGCGGAAGCCGGTGCGACAGCGCATGCCATGGGCCGCCGCATTCCGCTCGGCATCGGTATCCTGGGACGCGTGGCGCGCACGGGCGAGCGCGCCCTTGTTCAGAACGGCATCGAGGGCCAGATGGGAGCCATCCTGCCGGAGTCGCGTTCCGTACTCTGCATTCCCATCACCTACGGCGAAACGCTCCTCGGTGCGCTCAATATTGAAAGCCACAATGAAAGCGCCTTCTTCCCGCAGGATGTCCTCATCCTGAACACCCTCGCCGACCTCCTCGCCACCGCGCTGCACAATGCTTTCGTCTTCCAGAAACTGCAGCAGCAATCGATCACCGACGGTCTCACGGGTATCAAGACGCGGCGATTTTTCTGGGAAGCCCTATCGGCGGAATGGAAGCGGGCTTCGCGCTCGGGCCGATCATTCTCGGTGGTTCTCATCGATCTCGACAAGTTCAAAGAAGTGAATGACACGATGGGTCACTTCGAGGGCGATCTTGTGCTGGCGCGTGTCGGGCGGCTCCTGGAACAAAAGTCCCGCCAATCAAACGTCGTCGCTCGCTACGGCGGAGACGAGTTCATCATCTTGATGCCGGAAACCGGCCCCGAACAAGCCGAAGTGCTCGCCGAGCGTTTGCGCCAGTGGATCGTGACGGATCCCATGCTTAACGAACATCAGATTACCGGCAGCTTCGGCGTTGCCAGCTTCCCCATGCACGGTTTTTCCATTGAAGACATCATCCGCGTGGCCGATGCCGGAATGTATGTTTCGAAGCGTTCTGGAGGGAATCGGGTTTCCGCGGCGGAAGAATTTTCCGGCGGCGAAGAGTTCGCTCCCCAGCGCCAGCAGATTTCCACCTACATCGAAGGCTTCCTGCAGCGCGAACATAACGGTCCGGAACATCTTGAAGAGCTGGCATCGATGCTGATCAAATTTTGCGGCGGCGAAGAAGATTGCAATGTGCCGTTGCTGAAGGAGTCAATCGAGGTGCTCAGCCGCGCCGCCGAATCCCGCGAGCTTCGGACTTCGGGCCACGGCGATCTGGTCGCGCGTTACACCGAAATCATCGGCAAAGCCTTGCATTTGCCGCCGGAGGAAGTCAGCGACCTCGTATTCGCCGCCCGGGTCCATGACGTCGGCAAGATTTTTGTGCCAGAGCGCATTCTGAACAAACCCGGCCCGCTCACGGACGATGAATTTTTTCTCGTCCGCATGCACGCCCGGGTGGGGGCCGAGATCGTCGGTATCCTGCCGCATAGCGCCATGATGCGCCAAGCCATCGAACATCATCATCAGCGCTTCGATGGCTCGGGTTATCCAGATGGTGCCAAGGGTGAGCAAATTCCTCTGTGGTCTCGGATCATCGCTCTTGCCGACGCCTACGCCAATATGCTGACCGAGCAATCGATCGCCGCTGCCCGCACGCCCGATCAGGCCCTCGACGAGCTCACCAAGATGAGCGGCACCGGCTTCGATGGCATGCTGGTTCGGATGCTATTGCGCGAATTGAAATCGGAGCGCGCATCGTCGGCGAAGGATAGTTTCTAAGAAAGCCTCAGAGAGCGACGCTTCCTTACGGGTACAAAAACGCCTGGGAACACTACCCACTTGTAACTACAAACCGAAAACTGCAAACTACAATCCATGCCTGTCACCCTCTCTCTCTCCAACAAAGTTGCCCTGATCACCGGCGGTTCCCGCGGTATCGGTGCGGCTACGGTACGTCTCTTTATTCAAGCAGGCGCGAAGGTGGTATTCAGCTATCAGAAAGCGCGCGAGCAGGCGCAGGCTCTAGCCAAAGAATGCGGCGAGGCCAATTGCCATGCCATCAGCAGCGACCTGACCAGCCCGGATTCCGCCCGAGCGCTTGTCGCGAAGCTGCTAAGCGCTTCGGCCGGATCGACATCCTCGTGGCGAACCACGGCGTCTGGCCCGCCGAAGATGTCGCTATCGAGAAGATGTCCGACCAACAATGGCGATCCACCGTCTCGATCAACCTGGACGCTGTATTCGGCCTGGTGAAGCATACGGTCGCCCAAATGAAGGCCCAGACGAAGTTGCAGGCGCGCGGCGGTGCGGTGGCTGGGCACATTGTGCTCATCAGTTCCACCAGCGGCCAGCGCGGAGAAGCCTTCCATTGTGATTATTCCGCCACAAAAGGCGCGCTGATCAGCATGGTGAAGAGCCTTTCCGCAGAACTCGCCTCGGCGGGAATTTACGTCAACTCGGTGGCTCCCGGCTGGGTCGATACGGACATGTCGCGCCCCGCCATCGACGACCCACGCAGCGGCGAAGAAATCCGCAGCACGATCCCGCTTGGCCGCGTCGGAACCCCGGATGAAATCGCCGCGCCGGTGCTGTTTCTCTGCACGGAATACGCTAGCTTCATTACCGGCGAAATTTTCAATGTAAACGGTGGCGCTGTTCTGGTCGGATAGCTGCCGCAAAGTGACCTCAGCCGTTCTTCTTGCATCCAAGTGCAAGTGTGGCGCGGGCGCCCACGCCCGCGAGTCCGTCTCTATCTGCTCGGAGGCGTCGCGCGAAGCGGGCAAAAGTGTCCGTCACCGAAGCGGCTACAATTCTGATTGGACTCTACCGCTGACACCACGATCGCTGATCACTGCATGAACCGACTGCTTCTTCTCGCAACTCTGGCCCTCGCGCTGAACCCGTGTGCCGGTGGCGTCCGCCCAGCCATGGCTCAGGATGCCAAGCCAGACTCCGCACCAGCCAAGCCCGCAGCGCCTCTCCCCGAGGATCAGAAGAATGCCCAGCAGGCTCGCGAACTCTTGAACCAGGCCATTCAAGCCCTCGGCGGACAAGCCTACCTCACCGTGCAGAACATGCAGCAGCAGGGCCGCGTCTTCAGCTTTTATCACGGACGCCCTACCAGCAATGGCGTCCTGTTCTGGAGATTTGTCGAGTACCCGGACAAGGAGCGCGTCGAAGTGACTCCACAGCGCGACATCGCCACCATCTATACCGGCGATAAAGCCGTCGAAGTCACTTACAAAGGCCCCCGCGAAATCGAAAAGAAAGATCTCGACGACTACCAGCGCCGCCGGAAGTTCTCTCTGGACACGATTCTGCGTACATGGGTCAACGATCCGGGGGTCGCGCTTTTCTACGATGGGGATTCGCTCGCTGGCAGTCTCGCGGCGAAGCGCGTCACTCTCATCAATTCCAAAAACGAATCGGTTAGCATCTATTTCGATATTGATAGCCACCTGCCCCTCAAGAAGACTTATTCCTGGCGCGATCCCGTTGACCACGAGCGCAATCTCGAAGAAGAAACCTGGAATGGATATCGCAACGTGCAAGGGGTGATGACGGCTTTTGGCTTCACTCGCTACTTCAACGGTGACATGCAAACCGAACGGTTCCTCACAGCCGCCAGCTACAATCAGGCGCTAAATCCGGCCATGTTCGATCCCAATTCGGGCTACAACCCGTTAAAAGCCCAAGGCAAGCACTGAAGACTCCGAAATCTCGCAGAAAACAGGTAACTGCCTCAAAGCATTGAACATAACGGAGACTTTTGCCCCTAACTACTTTGAGTCCCACCTGACTAAAACCACGCACTGTGGCTTTTTTACCACAGCCGCAAAAACCTTCACGGTTGTAATCTATTCATTCACCGAGAGATACTTCACGCTTCGTTGATTCAAGAGCAAACACTTCGCTCGTCCGTGGAATGCAGCGGGATCGGCCTGCATAGCGGAGCTCCGGTGTCCATGCGCATTCTTCCCGCAGCCGCAGGAACGGGAATCGTCTTCCGCCGCACCGACCTTGATGGGTTTGAGATCGAGGCGACCAGCCGCAATGTTGCGCGCGTCAGCTACGCCACCAGCCTGATGAAGAAGGGCGTTCTCATCTCGACGACTGAACATTTGCTTTCCGCTTTTACTGGCTTAGGCGTCGATAACGCCATCGTCGAACTGGACAACCTTGAATTGCCTATCCTGGATGGCAGCGCGCTGCCATTCGTGGAACTCATGCAGAGTGTTGGCATCCGCAAGCAGCGCCGCCCGCGCCGTTACATGAGGATTTTGCGCGAAGTGCATATGCGCGAAGGTAACAAAGTCATTTCGGTCTATCCTGCGGAAGGTTACTCCGTTTCCTACTCCATCAATTTTCCCCACCCGCTCATCGGCAAGGAGACGTTTCAAGTCGAGCTTTCCAACGGAAGCTATCTCAAGAACATTGCAGCCGCCCGCACCTTCGGCTCGCGCGAAGACGAAAAGGCTATGCGCAACATGGGACTGATCCGTGGCGCCTCGCGCGACAACTGCATCGTCCTCACCCGCGACGGAATCGAAAACGGTCCCTTGCGTTTTCCCGACGAATTCGTCCGCCACAAAGTTTTGGATTTGGTCGGTGACTTGGCGTTACTGGGCAAGCCGATCCTGGGAAAGATCGTCGCGGACCGCGCCGGCCACGCTATGCACACTGCCTTGGTCTCTCGCGTCCTGCGCGATCAGACTCTCTGGGAGGAAGTTACTCTCCCCTTGGAACCACGGGTGCCCGCCACCACATACGGTATTGAAGCCGTTGCCGGATCATCGATCTAGTAAATTCCGGATGTTAAGAAAATTCAGTCGGCTTGAGGAAGGGTCACCAATCCGCTCAGTCGGCGGGTTCGCAAGGATATTCGGATGGATCTGGCGTGATAGCAGACTGCTCCGCCAAAAGGCGTTGCAACTCCGCACGGGTTTGGTCGATGAGCATCGCGGCAAACTCCCGCGCGGATTGCTGGCGTTCCGGAGACAAATCCCGCACCCGAAGATCGAGGAGAGGAATATCGCCCTCAAACCAACGAAGAGTTTTCTGGATGCGGTTCACTCGATAAGCAGCAGGCAGCATGGCAACGTTCCTCCGGTATCCCTCCAGATTGCCACGGGAACTCTGGCGCGGAGGTTACCAAGTAAGTACCTGCAAGATAACGATTGCTGCGCGGCTGAAAGAAACGGAGAGGTTTACTTTTTGATTCCCGGCATTGGCGGAGCGGCCTGCTGGGTGAGCCAGCGCTCGAGTTGCTCACGGGTGGTCTTCTCCATGTTGTGGAAGCGCAATCCGGCGAAGCCTTTCAGGTCCATCCAGGCCACTTCGCATTCCGCGTCAATGGAGAAGTTAGTATCTGGCAGCGTAAATTGGGCGCGCGGCGTGGCGTTCTTCGGCAACGCCTGATGCAGCAGAATCGCAATGCCGCCTTCGCTGATGTTTGTGCTGGTTGCTTTCAATTCTCTTTCTCCGACCACCACGCATACCGGCATTCGCACAGGATGGCGGAAGTAGCGGCGCCGCTCCTGTAGCATGAAGTTTAAAGCCGCGTTGAGGCAGCGTGATGTATTCAGGACAGAAAGCGGTTTATGCAGAACGAAATTTACGCCCATGCCAAAGGCCTGCTGCGTAGTGGTTTTCTTGCCGTTCACAATCGCGAATGCCACGGAATTCCTGTTGCTGGAAGTGGAGCGCAATCCTTCCAGAACTTCGGCGCCGCCAGGCAGGTCGTCGCAGTCCACGATCACGGCGTCGAACTTTTCAGAGATCAGAATCTCGCTCGCCTCTTTTGCCTCCTGGCACACTTCCACGTCGATGGATAGCTTTTCCAGAGCCGGACGCAAAATCCGGAACACTTCGGCGTCTCGGCTGAGTAGTAGAGACTCCAACATGCGCTCATTCTAAAATGAGCCGCTGGAGATCGACAGTAACCAAGGTATCAATCGATAAGTCTATGGCAACAATGGCCTATGTTTCCCTCGGCTCGAACGTTGGCGACCGCAAAGGGATGTTGCTGGAGGCGCTGGGTCGGCTGAGCAATCTCGCCTCCATCGCCGGGGTGTCGTCGTTCTACGAAACCGAACCGGTGGAAGTGACGGATCAGCCTTGGTTTCTGAACGCTGTGATCGCGCTCGAAACCGAACAGTCGCCCGAGGAACTCATGGCTTCCGTTCTTCAGATCGAGGAAGCGATGGGACGCCGGCGAGTGCAGAAAAAAGGGCCGCGCTCCATCGACATCGATATCTTGCTCTTCGGCGACCAGGTTGTGAACTCTTCCGACGTTACGATCCCGCATCCGGCGATGCACGAGCGCCGCTTCGTACTGGAGCCGCTGGCAGAAATTGCGCCTTACCTTCAACATCCAGTGTTGAATAAAACAACGCGCGAACTTCTCGATTTGCTGCCGCCCGGACAGGCAGTTAGACGCATTTCGAAGTAGCGCGATCGAAGTGGAGTAAAGTCGCTTCGGAAGTTCAGTCTTACGGCACGATGATGCGACTTCCTGCTTCCTGTGTTGTAACCAGCGCGGGTTCCTTTTCAGGAAACTGGGCTCGCAGGAAGTCGATAAAGGCCCGCGACTTCGGACGTCCAGATGTGCGAGCATGCGCCAGTCGCACCAGGAAAACGAGAGCCTTTAGCACATCGGTATCGCGCAGCTTCGAGTGACCGAGCTGTTTCTGCTCGGCCTCCCGATATTGCTTCACCATCATCTCCACCTGGGCCGCGACGGAGCGCTGAGACGCACTGGTGAGCGGCTGCTCGTAGTGCAACCCGGAAGTCATTAGGCGCTCATAGCTTGTAATCATCGCCGACAACGCGGCAATCAGATCGCGGTCATTCACGGTACGATCGCCGGTTGCAGCCTTGAACAGGGCGAAGGTCAATCCCATCAAGAGATGCTCGTGCTCGTAAGTGAATTGATCTGGCACTTCGATTTGCACAAACAATGCTGCGGCGTCAAACTCGTCGGCAGAACGAGGCTTTTCGTGTTCACGCGCCTGCCGCAGATACGGGCATTCGCTGGGACAATCGAGCGTCACTTCACGTTGTTCGCCGCAGCACTGTGGGCAAATGCGGCCGTGGATCGCTGGGCAGAAACGTTTTTCTTTACGAACTTCACAAATCGCGCAACTCAACTTTTCGTTCTCCTGTCAGCATTATGGCATTACCGTGAAACGTACGTAGCAGTCAGCCGTTCGCCGGTTTGCATTTAACGTTTGGCACTGGACTGGCTCTTACCGTCGTCCCGATCCGCTGCGGGCGGCCATATGAAACCACGATGCGATCACTGCTCTTGCCTCGGTTGACCCGTATTTGCGCCATTACGGGATTGGAATCTGCAAAAAGCCATGCAAAAATGGCCTTTTTCGCATGTTATATGTGCGGAACCCGCATAAAATAAGGCTGTTTTCCACAGGGGCGTGATATAAGATCGAGCCCGTCTGGAATTAAACTTCAATTGTCTGTCGAGGAGGAACTATGGCTTCAGGTTTGACAAAGACTCAACTCGTCCGTTATCTGGCCGAGAAGACTGAGCTTCCGAACAAGACCGCCGCTTCATTTTTGGAGCAGTTGGCCGATGTTGCCGTGAAAGAAACCAAGAAGAATGGTGTATTTGTTGTGCCCGGCCTGGGCCGTCTGGTGAAGGCCCACCGCAAAGCCCGCGTTGGACGCAATCCGCAAACCGGAGAGCCCATTCAGATCAAGGCGAAGACCGTTGTGAAGTTCCGCGTCGCCAAAGCTGCTAAGGATGCAATCGCTCCCAAGAAGTAAGTCTATTTTGATATTCCACGTGATTCGGAAGGCCGGCTTAGGCTGGCCTTTTATTTTTCTGCGAGAATGACTGACGCATACTTATGCTGAACTGGATCTTGATTGGAATCGGTGATATTGCCACCCGCCGCGTGATTCCCGCCATTCAGGCGGAGCCTCGGAGCAACTTGTATGGACTGGTCACACGCGATCCTGCGAAAGCAGCGCCCTATAACACGCGCGTTTGGCCAACCTTGGACAACGCTCTCCTTGATCCTGCTATAGACGCCGTCTATGTGGCGACCCCGGTCTTTTTGCACGCGCCCCAAACGCTGCAATCCCTTCGCGCGGGCAAACATGTGCTTTGTGAAAAACCGATGGCAATGAATGAAACCGAGGCGGACAGGATGGTGCAGGCCGCGAAAGAAAACAACCGCACCTTCGGAGTGGCGTACTACCGAAGAGCGTACCCGAAAGTGGTTCGCGCCAAACAGCTGCTCGAAGCGGGAGTGATTGGAAAGCCCGTGCTGGCCGAACTCACATGCCACGAATGGCGCGAAGAGAAGCCCGGGCATCGCAGTTGGCTCCTGGACCCCGCACAAGCCGGAGGCGGCCCGCTGTTCGATATCGCCTCCCACCGAATCGACGTGTTGAACTTCTTATTTGGCCAGCCGGTGCGTGCGTCTGGATATCTTTCGAATGTGGTGCATCATTACGCGGTCGAGGACAATGCAACCGTAATGATCGATTACGCCGATGGCCTACGCGGCATTGTGGATGTTCGCTGGCATTCGAAAGTACGACGGGATGAATGCCGTATTCGCGGCACGGAAGGCGAGATGGAGTTGAGTCCGCTCAACGGACCTGACCTGGTCTATCCCGGCGGACGCGAGAGCATTCCCAACCACGCCAACGTGCACCTTCCGATGATCGAGAATTTTGTTGATGCCGTTGAAAATGGCGCTCCGCTCCTGGCCAGCGGATCTGACGCCTACTGGACCGATTGGATCACGGAGCAGGCGCAGCGAAAGCAGGGCTGAATCGTGCAGCACGCTTTATTAATGTGTCGTCCACAAACCTCCAAGGAGAAAGCAGCTTTAGCCTCCCGGCCCGTCGTTCGACACATATTGTTCGAGCGACTCCAGTTCGCGGCTTAGATCGTCAACGCGCCATTCGAGCAGATTACGAATCGAGAGAATTCCTAAGAGCTTCCCATTATCATCCGCTACAGGCAGGTGGCGGAAGTGCCGCTCTAGCATGATGCTGAGGGCCTCGCCTGGGCCGGTGCGCCGCGTGGCCATCTCCACGGGAGTCGTCATCAGTTCGCGGACGGATGTGGTCTGAGGTTCGTTGCGGCTGAGCGCCATCTTGCGCAGCACGTCGCGTTCGGTAAAGATGCCCGCGACGCGAAACTCGGAGTCGACCACCGCGACCGCCCCCACGTGATGGTCCAGCATTTTGTTGATAGCATCGGCCACCGTAGCTTCGAGCGGTACCGCCGCAATTTCACGATCACAAAGTTCCAGCACGCTCATGAATACCTCCTTAACCTGCGCAGGGTGCTTTCCTGCCCAGCCAACTCTGAACACGGGATTGATGCATTATGCTCGTGGCCGAGGCGAAGTCAAGGGAATTGGAACAAAACTGGAATAATCTTTTTGTCCAGTCCGAGAAACGGAATCGATGGACCCTGTCAACCTCCCGCCCAAGACTCACTCGATGTAAGCGTCGGCCTCGATTTCAACCAGGATCTCGGGTGAAATTAAAGCACTCACCTGGACCATGGAAGTTGCCGGGCGAATGTCCCGGAAGAACTCCCCATGAGCACGTCCAACTTTCTCCCACTCCGCAATATTTGTGACATAAGTGCGCGTGCGAACCACGTCCTGCATAGTGGCCCCTGCTTTATGCAAGGCGGTTTCGATATTTTTCAAAGTCTGCACCGCTTGGGCATACACGTCTCCCACGCCTACGATTTGATTGTTGGGACCGGTCGCAGTTGTGCCCGAAACGTGTACGTGGGGTCCAATCCGGACCGCGCGAGAGTAACCAACGATTGGCTCCCAGGTTGTGCCGCTCGAAATATTTTTGCGTTCCATTGGGTACCTCCTTCTTTCCATTGAACCATTTTAAATACGTTACGAGTTGAGATTGGCAGCCAACCGTCGAAGGTGCCAGCAGAAATCTCAGGCAAACCTTACGGCGAAGAGTAAATCTAATTGATCAGTAAAAATGATGCGCTCGATATACAAAAGTCACTTGCTTTTGTCGAGCAGCTGAGGTAACTAGTTACCCAGTCAGGTGGGAAAGTCTTGAGCAGCACGACTTTTAGGGGGCCAAACACGAATGATTCCGGAATCGCATCCACTTCGTCAACTGTTTCAGGAATTGGTCGGACGGCATTACGCCGAGGAGATTGGCATACGCGATCCGCAGGTAGTGGCGTACGTGTCGCATCTGCTCACTGAATTTTGCGAGAGCGATCAGTTATTCAAGATCCACGACGCCGCGGATCGGCCACTCACCGATCTGGGCGAGATGCTGCTTGGAGTCCGATCCCGTTTATGGTCCGGCTCCTTCGTTCGATCGCGAACGTCAGGTCCGCAAGCACGTTGGGGATTATGCTCTGTTTTTTGCCGGCATGTTCCCGGAGAGCATCAATCATTTTCGGCTGCGGAAGCAGCGTCTGGAAAGTTTCGTGGAGTGGATGAAAGCCGGAAAAGAAAGCTATTACATCGTGTCGAAATTTGAACACTTCGAGTATGCGAAAGTGGCGCCGCTGTTCGCAAGTCTCTCGCGTGAATTCGAGGGATGCGTGTACGGTCTCAACATGGTGAAAAATGATCTGCAGGAGATGCAGCACCCGATAATGCGCCGCGATAACGAACTACTGATGTAGTACGCCGTGCGCGATCCGGACTAATTATTTTGTCAGGTCAGGACGCCCGCCGATCCGGTAGAAACTGAGGGCGGCGTTTCCCTGAACCAGGGTGCGCGTCCTGCGCAAAGAACCAAATTCGTCGCCGGGATCGAATTTCTTTTCATGTTCGGCTATCACTAGCGTCATCGCCCACACCAACGAGGAACTGGCCAGCGCTGAAAGCGTCTGGTGGTAAGCCTTTTGCATGCGGTAGGGCGGATCGAGAAAAACTACGTCGGCAGCTACATGCTCTCGTTCCAGACGCCACAGCACGCCGGCCAGATCTTCGCGTAAAATTTCATAACTTTCGTTGATCTGCAGGCTTTGCAGATTTCGCTCGATAAGGCTTACAGCGCGGGCTGCGGTCTCCACAAAGAACACGCGCTGCGCCCCCCGGCTGATAGCTTCGATTCCCACCGCGCCGGTTCCAGCAAAAATATCCAGCCACACCGTATTCTCCAGGCTCTCCGGATTTCCGGCGGTGAGCACATTAAACAGCGTCTCGCGCAACCGGTCGGAGGTGGGGCGGATATCCATTCCGGGCAGCGACCGAAGAGTGACGCCCACCAAATTTTCCTGCGACGACTCGCATGGCTCTGCACCTCTGGGTACCGGGGGAAATATAGCGGAGCATGTAAAATAACTGTAGTAGTCACATTTTATGAGAAGTTTTTCTGTCAACGTCGGGAAATTGTTCGGAGTCGAGGTCCGCATCCACCTGACGTTTTTGATTCTTCCTTTATTTGTTTTCTGGACGGAGTACAACGTACACGGATCCGCCAACGGCTCGCGAGACCTGGCGCTGGTCGGGCTTGTGCTGGCTTGCGTTGCAGCGCATGAGATTGGCCACATGCTGGTGGCGCGGCGCTTCGGGCTGATCGCCAAGGCTGTAATCCTTCTGCCGCTGAGCGGAGTGACGGTTTTCGATGAATCGCGAGTGGAAGCGCCAGCTTCTGCAGATGTTGCATGGAAGCGGGACGTCAAGATTGCGCTCACTGGTCCGCTGGTAAATCTCCTATTCGCTGCGATTGCGGCCGGGGTCGTTTACGCTGCTGTCCCCGGCGCGAATTTGTGGAAGTGGCCTTTCTTCTCTTCTAGCAACATGCCCCGCAGTTTAGTGTGGGCGAATTTGTACTTGGCGGGAATCAATCTTCTGCCCGCCTATCCGCTGGATGGAGGCCGGGTATTACGGGCTTATTTCGCGCGCACCATCGATCCGGCGGCGGCCACGCGACGCGCGGTTTCCATTAGCCACGCAATGGCCATGCTGCTGATGGTTGCGGGACTTTTCAGCGATACCTGGCTCACCATGGTGGGCCTGATCATATTCTCCGCCGCGCAACTGGAAGAGCGCGCCGTGGTCTTTCAATCCGTGCTGGATAATGTCCGGCTGGAAGAGGTGATGCTTACCGACTTCGCCACTCTATCTCCGGCGGACACGCTCGAAGATGCTTTGGATAAGGCCGTCCATTCCTTGCAGGACGATTTCCCCGTGGTCCGTGGCAGTGACATGGTGGGAGTGATTTCCCGCCAGCGCATTCTGGAAGCCTTGCGCGTCGACGGCAATGGTTATGTGCAGGCGGTGATGAATAAGCTTTTTGAAGTTTCCATTCGGCAGGAGTCGCTCGCCTCGGCCTTCCGCAAACTTACGGCGCGGAATCTCAGCATCATTCCCGTGGTCGAGGAAGAGCGGCTGGTGGGCATTGTCACGCTGCAGAATCTGATGCACTCGATGTCCCTGCTGGCCGAAAGCCGCAAGCTGCGAAGGAATGAGCAAGGCTCGTGAATTCGCGCGGCGCATGCGAACAATTTTGACGGCGACGCAGTTAGCTCCGATTAATCGATAGTTTGTCTGTCATTGGGCTTTTGCTGGTGGCGTATAAAAGTCGACAAGATTTCCATCCGGGTCACGGAAGTAAATCGAACGAGTTCCCCAGGGCTGCGTGGTTGGCGGCTTGACCCAGGTTTTGACCAGGTTCTGTAGCCTCGCATATTCCTGGTCCACGTTAGCGACGCGAAACTCCAGGATCGTGCTCTTGTTCTTTGCTGCTTCAGCTGATCCCGGAATGTACTTTTCCTGGGCTTCCGCCGAGAAAATTGCCAGCACTCCTACGCCCGTCGGAAACTCGGCATACGCTTCGCCGGACCACTTCGCTTTCAGCACCAGAGCAGACTCGTAGAAATTTACCAGTTGTTTCACGTTGCTTGTAATCAAGCAGGTATTCATCAGCATTGGGGTCTGGCCGAGTTCCGGCGGATGATTCCCGGTTCCTGGAAGGCTCGCAGATAATCCGGCGCCAACCATCACGAGCAGAATTGCCAAAGACCAGATCCGTGGCATCGTAAACATGAATTTGCTCCTGGCTGGACTTGTCGAGGGGAGGGTTTAGGGCAGGCCAGCGGCACTTCCTAACCGGCGGCCCTAGAACAGCCGCACCGCCTTCGCCTGCCGCACTGCCGGAATCTTTTCCAGCTTCCGCAGAACATCATCCGGTACGCTCCCATCCACGTGAACCACGGCGATAGCTTCGCGCGGCTCCGAAGATAATTCCACGCCGCGCCTACCTAAAGAAAAATCCGCGATGTTGATCTCGCCTTCTCCCAGAATCGTTCCGACTTTCCCGATCACACCCGGCACGTCGCGATTCCGCAGATAGATCAGATTGCGCTCCAGCGGTGCCTCCACGTCGATGCCATCGATATGCAGGAGCCGGGGCGCGGTGCCGTGCAGAACGGCGCCTTTCACCATGTGCTCTTCGCTTGAGCTTTTGAGGTAGAGGGAAAGAACGCTTCCGGCGCCACCAGTCGATGCCTTCGCCTTGTGCGCTTCGTGGATGCGCAGCCCGCGAGCATCGGCCAGCGACGCGGCATTCACCAGATTCGCTTTTTCCTCGAGCGCCTGATTCAGAATGCCTTTGATGGCCGCGTTGCGAATCAATTCTGTCTTCCACTCGGCGATGTGGCCGCTGTAGCGCAAAGAAATCTCTTCGATCGATCCGGCGGAAATCTGCGCCAGGAATGCTCCCATCCGCTCGGCGAGAATGATGTAGGGCTGCATCTCGGCGTATTCTTCGGCGGAAACAGACGGGACATTCACGGCATTCTGAATCACGCCGTGCTTCAAGTACTCGCGGACCTGCTGCGCGATCTGCACGCCGACCGCTTCCTGCGCCTCATACGTTTGCCCTCCGATGTGAGGGGTGAGGATTACGTTCTGCAAGGCATGCAGAGGTGAGTTTTTCAGCGGTTCCTCATTGAAAACATCGAGGGCCGCGGCTGCGATGTGCCCGGTTTGCAAGCCTTGCAGCAAGTCGGCCTCATTCACAAGCTCGCCGCGGGCGCAATTTACCAGGCGCACGCCCTTCTTCATTTTCTTAATGGCTGCCTCGTTGATCATGCCCGTGGTTTGTGGCGTAAGCCCGACATGCAACGAGATGTAGTCGGCCGCGGCATAAAGTTCGTCCAGACTCGTTAACCGGATACCCTGTTCCTTTGCCACTCCAATGGAAACAAACGGGTCGTGCCCGACGATCTCCATGCCGAAGGCGCGTGCCCGCCGCGCCACCTCCATGCCGATGCGTCCAAGCCCGGCGATACCCAGCGTCTTACCGCGTAATTCTGTCCCTTGCAGCGATTTTTTTTCCCATTTTCCGGCGTGCATCAGCGCATCCGCACGACAGAGATGACGAGCCATGGCCAGCATCATTCCCAGTGTCTGTTCGGCGACGGCCACCGCGTTGGCCCCGGGCGTGTTCATGACGGCGATACCCTGCCGGGTCGCGGCATCCAGATCGATGTTGTCGACCCCCACGCCCGCGCGGCCAATCACGCGCAGTTTCTTGGCGTGCGACAGGAGCGCTGCATCCGCTTGCACCGCGGAACGCACGATCAACGCATCGGCGGACTCCAATTCCGCCGCGAGCCTGCCTTCGAGCTGATCGGCAGTCAAGACGGTCCATTCCGGTTCTCTCAGTTGCTCCACCGCTGATGCGGAGATCTTTTCGGCTATAAGAATTTTCACGAACGCGTTCGTCCTTTCCGGTACCCAACTCAATTTGTACGCTGACCCCGCGCGACAAGGTCTTGACAGACATTTGACGGCGCCCTGACACGATCACTTTGATTCGCTTCTACATTGCTCCCATGGGCCGATCGCCCACTCGGAGGATCATTATGAAAGCATTTTCAGCCACTCTGCTCGTCACGCTCATCGCTATTACGCTGGGCTGCGGCTACAGTTCCAAAGGTACGACCCCACCCCAACCCGGCACCATGCCGGCAATCGAAGCGCTTGCCCCTGGGAGCATGACTTCGGGCGGAGCCGCGTTTGTGCTGACGGTTAACGGTAGCAACTTCGCCACGAAGGCCGCGATCAACTGGAACGGCGTCGCTCAAACCACAACTTTCGTGAGTGCGAACCAGCTGATGACCACCATCGCAGCCGCCGATATTGCAACCCCGGCAACGGTGCCGGTTACCGTGACCAATCCCGGAACGCCCGGAACGGGTATATATGGCAATGGTGCTACGCTGGCGGAAACTTCGAGCCCGATGAATTTCACCGTCAACTAGCAGGGGACGCTCTTGCGTCCCTTTCACGTCACACTTCGACGAGCTGAGCATTTCTGGAGAGCCCGCGCGCGTACACCTCCTGTGCCGCACGCAGCGCCGCACCGTACTCCACATTCTTACCAGTGGCGCGAGCCAGGACATGCTCGAGGGAGCCTAGGATGCCGATGGTGTCCAGATAGTCGTAGTAGCCGATGTGCGCGACGCGGAACAGTTGTCCCTTCATCTCTCCCTGCCCGTTGGCTACGACGGCATCGAAGGACTCGCGGAATTCTTTCACGATCTTTCCGGAATCGATTCCGTCGGGCGAGCAGATCGCGGTCAGCGCGGCGGCTGGCGCGGCTGCGTACAACTTCAGCCCTAACGCCTGCGCCCCGGCCCGGGTCATCGCGGCGCAGAGCTCAGCATTGTCGATGAGCGCTTCGCGTCCCTTGGCTAAGTCGCCGGTCCCCATCTCGCGAATGAATTCCAATGCGGCACCCAGCGCGGCGAACAGCGAGGTCGCCGGCGTGTAGGCGGATTCGCCCTTGGCGGCCGACTTCCGTTCCTTGCGCAAATCGAAGTAGAAACGAGGAGACGTCGTTGTCTCCATTCGCTTCCAGGCGCGTTCGCTGATGGCGCAATACCCGAGGCCGGGCGGCATCATCAACGCTTTTTGCGATCCCCCGATAATGACATCCACGCCCCAGCCATCCACGTCGAGATGAGTGGTGCCGAGCCCGGTGATGGCATCAACTACAAGCAGCGTGTCGGCCTGTCCGCGCACAATTTGTGCGATACCGCGCACGTCATGCCGCGTGCCGGTGGAGCTCTCGGTCGCTTGCACAAAGACCGCGCGTATGTCGGGAGTTACCCTCGCACGAATTTCGTCCAGCGAGAACGTCTCGCCATAAGGTACGGAGAGTACGTCCACGTTACAGCCGAAGGCTTTGGCCAAGCCAGTCCAGCGCTCGCCAAACTTTCCCGCGGTGAGCACTAAAACCTTGTCCCCCGGCGAAGTCAGATTCGATACCGACGCCTCCATCACGCCCGTACCCGAGCAGGCCAGCACCAGTACATCGTTTTTCGTGCCGATGAAATCCTTCATATCGACCAGCACGCGCTGAAACAAAGCGCGGAAGTCAGCGGTGCGGTGGTGAGCGGTGAATGAAGCCATGGCCGTTTGCGCCGCCGGTAGCAGAGGCGTCGGGCCGGGAGTAAAAAGGCGATTCTTGCGCAGCATGATGAGGACCCTTGTGAGTGGAATAGTTTATAAGTCTACTGGAAGGAAGCTCTTCTGTGCGTGATTCAGGTCACAATTACGGTGCGGACGCGCTGAAGTCTATAATTTCCGGATGAGCCTCGTAGAACAGATTCAGCAGGATATGACCGCTGCCATGAAGGCACGCGACGAGCAGCGGCTCTCCACGTTGCGCATGATGAAATCCGCGCTAAAGAATCGCGAGATCGAGAAAATGGCGCCACTCGATGAGAAGGAATCTCAAGCCGTACTGGCCACGCTGATCAAACAGCGCAAGGAGTCCGTCGAACAGTTCACCAAGGGCGGGCGCCAGGAAATGGCCGACAAAGAGGCCGCCGAGATCATTTTGATCGAAGGCTATCTGCCCAAAGCCGCCGGCGAGGAAGAAGTGGCCGCTGGCGTAAGGGCGGTGATCGCGGAGATGAACTCGCCCGGCATGAAAGACATGGGCGCGGTGATGAAGAATGCGATGGCTCGCTTCTCCGGCGCTGGCATGCGCGTGGATGGGAAAGTGGTCAGTGAGGCAGTGAAGCGAGAGCTGGCAGGGAAGTAAGATGCTCATGTAGGGACAGCCGCCCTCGGCTGTCCGTTCGAGCGAAGCTCGAGGTCCACTCTATTTACTTCGCGCCGAGCAGTTCTAACATTGGATTCACCTGTTCCTCTGCAACTCCCTGTACGCCTCGCTTTTCGAAATCCCACGCTCCTTTGCTACTTTTTTCAGAGCGCCTTTCTCGTCAACTTTTTCCTCCGCCATGATCTCTTCGACCCTTTGGCGAACGGTGTACGGGCCAAGGCCGCCGTCTCCACATCGCTCTCCTCACTCTTTCCAATCAGCAATGTGATCTCGCCTTTCACTGCATCGCGCGCTTTCAGCGTCTCCAGCACTTCGCTAGCTCTACCACGTAGAAACTCCTCATGCAGCTTGGTCACTTCGCGCGCTACCACAACGCGCCGGCTATTTCCAAGAACCTCGCAAACATCCTGCAGTGCTTCGATGATCCGGTGCGGAGCTTCGTAGAACACCTGAGGGCGCGGCGATGTTTTGATCGCCTCGAGCGTCCCGCGCCTCTCGCCACGCTTTGCGGGAAGAAATCCGCTGAAGCGAAACGAATCGGTCGGAAGACCGCTGGCTACCAGCGCCGACAGGAAGGCCGACGCTCCGGGGATTGGAATCACCGGCAGATGATGGCGAATCGCCAGCGAGATCAGCCGAAAACCGGGATCGGAGATTCCCGGCATGCCCGCATCGGTTACCAACGCGACGCTGGTGCCTTCCTGCAGATCTTTCACCAACTCGGCAGCCCGCGTCATCTCATTGTGTTCGTGATAGCTGACGGTGCGGGTGGTGATGCCGTAATGGTTCAGTAGTTTCTGCGTCTGCCGCGTATCTTCGCAGGCGATTACATCCACTTCTTTGAGTATGCGCACCGCCCGGAACGTAATGTCTTCCAGATTGCCGATGGGAGTTCCGACAAGATAGAGTGCCGGTCGGGGAGTGAGCGCCGATGAATCGTGCTTGGACGCAGGAGGTGAGGGGAAGAGTTCGGTCTCTGCGTTGTTGGATTCATCGACTTTCGGCCTTGCGTCCTTCATGGCCGGAGTCTATCACCGGTGGCCCGTACCTTCTCGAGCCCCCATCCCCCGCATTGACGCAATCGAACCCCGGCCCCTAGAATCAAGTTGAACGAAAGTTCCTCACAACTGTCTCAAAACCATGCCTCTTTACGAATATCAGTGCGAAAAATGCGGTCACCGCTTCGAAAAAATACAGAAGTTTTCCGACAAGATGGTCAAGAAGTGCCCCGAGTGCGGAGGGCGCGTCGAGCAGATGATCTCCGCCCCTGCCGTGCAGTTCAAAGGATCCGGCTGGTACGTCACGGACTACGCCAACAAGTCTCACGCACCCGCATCCGACGGCGGCGACTCGAAAAAAGAGGATAAGCCAAAATCCGGAGACTCCTCATCCGGTGATTCCTCCAAAAGCGACGCTTCGAAAGACGGCGCGTCCAAGGAAACAGCCTCGGCCTCCAAAGAGAGCTCCTCGAAAGATTCTTCGGAAAAAAAGACGATCAGGAACCGAGTAAGTTCATCCCGCAAGCCCGATAAGAAAAAATAGGCGCAAGCGAAAAAGCAAGCCGTTGCTTCAAACGCCCTGTCTCTCTACCTCTGCTTCAGCTCCCGATCGAAGTGATCTTCAATCATGTGGAACAGTTGCTCGCGCGATTCAGGTCCCGCAATACTGTGGGTTTTATTGGGATAGATCATGAGCCGGAATTGTTTGCCCGCTTTGATCAGCGCCTCGATCATCTGCATACTGTTCTGAAAGTGCACATTATCGTCGCCCGTCCCGTGAGCCATCATCAATGCGCCGCGCAGGTTCGCGGCCGACGCGGTAACGTCGGATTCGCGGTAGCCCACCGGATCGTCTTTGAGTTGTCCCATGTAACGCTCGGTGTAGATGGTGTCGTAGTTCACTTGATTGGTCACTGGCGCGACCGCGACACCGGCACGAAACCGGTCCGAATGCGTCATCGCATAAAGCGTCATCGAGCCGCCGTTCGACCATCCCCAGATCGCCATGCGCTCCTTATCGAGTTGCGGATATTGTGCGAAGAGCTGATCCAGCGCCGTCATCTGATCCTTTAATTCAATGGCACCGAATTCGTGTCGAATGGCCGTCTGGAATTTGCGGTCGCGGCCTGGTGTCCCGCGATTGTCCACGGAAAAAATAGCGAAGCCGTCCCGCGCCAGGATCTCATCGAAAGGATTCGTCGGTTCTTTCAACACCATCTGTGCAGCCGGTCCGCCGTAAATATTGACGATCAGCGGAATTTTCCCCGTGTCTCTAGCTTCCGGAGGCAAAAGCAACCGCCCGTAGAGAGTGGTTCCATCGTCCGCCTTGAATTCCAAAAAGTTCGGAGCTCGCAATCCGTACTCCGCCACGTCGTTGCGCGCGGACCACACAGGAGAGCAGCCGCTGCCAACCGTACACAGGGACATCTGCGTTGGTGTCAGAGGTCCCATAAAGCTGCGCTCATAATGCTTGCCGTCATCCGAAAACCTGCCGAAATACATCCCTTCGTCTGGCGTCAGCTTCTGCAAATCAGTTCCATCCAGCTTGATCGAAAAAATTTGGCGCTGTCTTGGGTCGTCTTTATTCGACGAAAAAAATACCGTGCCCGCGGATTCATCCACGCCTTCCACCCCGAGTTCCTCAAAATCCCCGCTTGTGAGCTGCCGTTCCAGCTTGGCCTCGGCAGCCAGCGGATTGTTTTTGTCGAAACTGTATAGATAAAGATGAGTATGCCCATCTCGCCAGCTCGACCACAGAAACCGGTCACCGGACTTCAAGACCCGGAAATCATCATTCACGTTAATCCACGCATTAGGGCTAGTCTCGGTAAGAACTTTCGTCGATTTTCCTGACCTGGCATCAACGAAATACAAATCCATTTTGTCCTGATTACGATTCAGGACTTCCACCCATACGATTCCGTCCCGCACCCACCCAAAACGGGGAATGTATGTGTCCGCATCATCGGTCAAGGAAATCCAGCGCAACTTACCCTTGTCGGCATCCACAATTCCTATTTTCACGACAGGGTTTGGATCACCGACTTTCGGATACTTCTCGTAATCGACGGTGGGGTGAGTTGGGATCAAATTAGCGATGGGATAAGTCGGAACTTTGGTCTCGTCCATGTGCAGGAAAACAATTTCCTTGCTGTCGGGCGACCAGAAATAGTTGCTCCTTACTGCCAGTTCCTCCGTGTAAACCCAATCGATATCGCCATTAAACAGGTCGTCTTTGGTGTCTTTCGTAAGCTGCTTTTCATCGTTGCCGCCTATCGGCCGAACGTAGAGGTTGTGCTTGCGGACGTAGGAAACACGACTGCCATCGGGGGAAAACTTGGGGTCGCCGCTTGGATCGGGGGCGGAGGTGAATTGCACCGCAGTGTTGGTCGTCAAATCGAACAGCCAGAGCTGCCCTTGTGAATCGAACAGCAGGTGCTTCGAATCCGGAGCCCACAGGTAAGCGGCGACGTGATATCGCGTAAGCCGCTCTTTCTCGCGCTCATCTTTTACCTTGTCATAGTCCGGTGCGAGCGATGCGAGTTTGGCAGCGCTCGCCAGTACTTTCTTTTCGCCCGTGGCCGCGTCGATGTACCACAGTTCGGCGTGCTCACCTTCGTCGTTACGCTGGACAAACGACAGTTTCGTTCCATCAGGACTCCACTCCATATTCTCTGGACCTCGTCCTGTCAGTCCCCCGGGTTGGTAGATTGCCTCGATGGTCAGTGGTTTAGCTGGCGGAGCGGATTGCCCAAAAGCGGGCAAGACAAGGCTAAGCAGAGACAGAAGGGCAGCTGCTAGCACGCAGATTCGGACGAAGTTTTTCACTTTAGACCCCGGAAACGGAAATAAGGACAAGCAGAACGAAAAAGTTTACACCCGAACAGCCTTCTGGTGGGCGCGGCTCAATGACCTGACCAGCGAGTGTCGTGTTAGCGCGTGTTAGAATCAAAGCTGAGTTTCCTCGGGATGCTTCCAGAAATAGAAAACCTGCTGCACCTGCAAGATGCGGATAAGGCGATTCGACGCCTGCAAGATGAAATCGCCGAGCTTCCCAAACGCGTCGCCACCATCGAACACAAACTGGCCGACACCAAGCTCCAACTGGAGAAAGCGCAAGCCGCCGTCAAAGCCGACGAAGCCTCCCGCCGCAAGTACGAGACCGCCATTACCGACCTGCGCGGCAAGATTTCCAAGTATCGCGACCAGTCCCTCGCCGTCAAAACCAATGAGCAGTACAAAGCACTGCTGCAGGAGATTCAGTTCGCCGAAAAAGAGATTGCCGAAAACGAGGACAAGATCCTCGAACTGATGGTCAATGCCGATGCCCGCGATAAGCAAGTCAAGGCTGCCCAGGCCGAACTGAAGGCGGAAACCGCGGAGATTGAAAAAGAAAAAGAACAAGCCCGCCTGCGTACCGCGGAGGATGAAAAGCAGCTTGCCGAGTGGCGCGCCAAACGCGACCAGATGCGCTCCGGAGTGAGCGAGGATATGTTGCGGCACTACGAGCGGGTTTCCAAGTTTCGTGGAAGCGGCATCTCCGAGGTTCGCGATCACAAATGTATGGCCTGCCAGGTCATGCTGCGCCCACAAACCTACAACGACGTTCGCACCGGGCAGCAAACCGTGGTCTGTGATTCCTGCCAGCGTGTGCTCTACTTCAATCCTGCCAACGAAATGCAGGCGCTTGAGCCCGAACACAAGCGTTCGCGCCGGCATCATCCCAAGATCGATGCTCCCCAGGCTTGGTATTACCGCCAGGACTATGGCGAGGCAGGCGAAGTTTTCCTGTGCTTCGTGAATGCCTCCGGCCAATCCAGCCGGCGAGTTTTCGACATGGGAACCGGCCGCCTTATCGGCGACATTCTGATCCGCGAGGGCAACTTCCGCGATGCCTTTCCCGAAGACATTACCGGCGCCATCCGCCTCAACGGAAGCTGGTCAGAAAATGAAATGGAAACCTGGGGCACCGAAATGCCCATGACGGCTCTGGATTCTCTGCATACTGATCTTGAGGCCGCACGCTACGAAATGGCTGCACGGCCTTCCGCAAAGACCGGCTCGCCCTCTGGCGTTCCTACCGGCCAAGCCGCGAGCTAAATAAGAGTCAGGAGCGGGAATGTGGCATAGCCCGCCGCTGCTGTCCGTCGAGCAAAAGCGATTCTTAATCTCTTCACAGAGCCTGCAGGTCCCAGGGTTCCGACTACTGTCGAAATGCTGTGCCAACTACGTGCGCTTCAGCACTTCGGCTGGTTGGTCCAGAGTCGGTGGCTGCGCAAGCGATAACGTAGCGAACGCCTTTGGGCGCCTTTTGCGATAAAGGACGAAGATGATTGCCCCAACTGGAGCGGTTACGATGATTTGCCAATGGCCATAGGCTTGGACGCCCATACCGACCGGTGGGATCTGAATAGCCAAAGATGTGAACGTCCATTGCCCAGTAGTCCAGTTCACGGTGACGCGGAGCAGGCCAACCAACATCGGAATTAGCAAAATCCACTTTATCTTACCGATCTCGGAACGGATGCACAGCACGAGGGCGTATAAAGTGAATCCGGCGACCCCTAGGGCAAGCGATAGTCCGGCGTACTGAGAGATGCCTTTGTCCGCGAAGCTGAACTCGTTCATTTCTTCGTAGGACTTCGAGGTCTGGATGACAGTGAGACTGCGAATATTCCTGGCTCCATGACTCCTCTGGATCACAACCTGCGCGAGCAGCCAACTTCGGGGCACCACCTCTGTGCGTCGGTTCGTTGGAGTTATCTGCGGCGCGAACTCGTATTCCAACACAATGTGGGTTATGGGGCCATTGCGGCCGCGGACAGACCCAGCCTCCACAGTTTTGATTGAAGCTGGCTGAGCGCTAGGAAACACATCGTGCATTTTGGTCAGTGAGTCGCGTATTTGGGCATCCCTGATGCTGGGATCGAGCTGGTCTTCAACCTGGTCGAATCGACCTTGCCGAAGCAGATCCACCGAGTGCAGGGCAAACGCCTCATCCTCTCGCGGCATGGTTTTATACAAGAGGTCGTCTCGTTTGTAGCCCAACAGTTTGAAGTAATTCTCTCGGTTGCAGCCCACAAAAGGCAAGAGCAGAAGGAAAATCAGAGCTGACGCCAGCAGGGTTGCGAAAAGCTTTTTCACGTCAAAAGACCTTACTCTGAATCCCGTAAAAATTCTATGTCACCGCCAGGCATTACCATGTCCCCATGTGCCCAGCGCCGGTTCAATCCAAGATCCCCATCGTCAAAGTTTCCCCCCGCGGTGCCACCCGCTTAAAATCCGGCCACGTCTGGGTGTATCGCTCCGATATCGTTTCCGCCGAAGGTGTGCCGCCCGGCTCCCTCGTTCTTGTTACCGATCACCGCGGCCAGACGCTCGGCAGCGCACTCTATTCCAGTTCCTCGCAAATCGCTATCCGCCTCGTATCCCGCGATTCCGTTGCCGACTTGCCCGCGCTGCTGCGCCAACGCGTTGCCCAAGCCATCGCATACCGCGAGCCTCTTATCCGAGATCCAAACCACGATACAAATGCCTATCGCGTGATCTTCAGTGAAGCTGATTTCCTACCCGGCCTGATCGTCGACCGCTACAACGATATCCTCTCGGTTCAAATCCTCACCCAGGCGATGGACGCAGAAATCGTGCGCGACACTTTGATTTCTGAGCTTAACCGAACGCTTGCATCCAGCCTCCATTGTGGAACGAGTCGATCCGCGCGTCCGCCAATTGGAAGAGCTGCCGCCCCGCTCCTCGGGGCTGTTCGAAGGCGGCAAGAGTTCCACGATGTTCGCCATGAACGGAGTTCGGTTTCACTTCGACGCTCTGGAGGGTCAGAAAACGGGAGCCTTCCTCGATCAGCGCGAGAACTATGCCGCCGCCGCACAATATGGCCATGGGGAGGCTCTCGACGTTTTCTGCTACCAGGGAGGATTCGCCCTGCATCTCGCCAAGCGGTGCTCTCATGTGGCGGGCGTCGACAGCTCCCGTCCCGCTCTCGAAGTTGCCGACCAGAACGCCGCGCTCAATGGACGCGAGATTGAATGGATCGAGGCCAATGCCTTCGACCTGCTCAAGGACTATTCTTCCTCCGGACATTTCTACGACACAATCGTTCTCGATCCTCCCGCCTTCGCCAAGTCCAAGCGCGAGATGGATGCGGCAATGCGCGGCTACAAAGAGCTGAACCTCCGGGCGCTGAAGATGCTGCGACCCGGCGGATTTCTGGTCACCTGCTCGTGCTCCTACCACGTAAGCCAATCCGATTTTCTGGAAATGCTTGCCGCATCAGCCCTGGATGCTCGCCGAGAACTCCGTCTGGTGGAAGTTCGTGGACAATCGAAAGATCATCCCGTTTTGCTAAATGTTCCAGAAACCGGCTATCTCAAGTGCATTATTGCGCGTGTAACTTGATGAAATAATAGCATTTATATTGCTTGACAGTAACACACTCATATTTTATGATTCTTTTGTGCTGAATGCACATCTAATTTTCTAGAACGGCTAACGCCGAACATTTTAGAAGGAGATTATTGCCATGACCGTATTGACTCGTTGGGAACCCTTCCGTGAGTTCTCCACCTTGCAAGACCGCATGAACCGACTTTTCCGCGAGAGCTACAACGAAGGTGGCCGGGATGAATCCCTCACCGCGTCGAGTTTCGCTCCCGCAGTCGACGTCTATGAAGACGAGCACAAAGTGACCCTGAAAATCGAAGTCCCGGGCATCGACGAGAAGGACATCGACATTCGCTTGGAAAACAACACCTTGACCGTGCACGGCGAGCGCAAGATCGAGAAGGAAGAGAAGGAAGAAAACTATCGCCGCGTGGAACGCCAGTACGGCAGCTTCACCCGCACTTTCACCCTCCCTACGACCGTAGACGCTGAGAACGTTTCCGCGAACTACGACAAGGGCGTGTTGAAGATCGCTCTGCCGAAGAAAGCGGAAGCGAAGCCCAAGCAGATCAAAGTCAACATCGGCAGCGACAAGGCCGCCGATAAGACGCTTGAAGCCAAGGCCCCCAGCAAAGCCGCATAACTTGCTTTGGGAAGGGCACGACTTTAGTCGTGTCGCTACAAGCGAAAAGCTCGAGCGGCTTTAGCCGCTGAGGTCGGCGGGAGGCGGCAGAGATGACCGCCTCCCGTTTATTTTGTAATCATGAAATTTGGTAATCGAGTAATTTGAAACCGATGTGCAAGTTATCGCCTCCAATTACTCAATTACCAAATTGCAAAATTACTGAATCGAGGTTCCCATGCCCATCCGTTGGGATAAATTCACAGTCAAAGCACAAGAAGCCGTCCAGCGCGCCAATAATCTCGCGTCAGAGCACGGCAATCCCGAGTTGATGCCCGTCCACTTGCTGGCCGCACTTCTCGAAGACAAAGAAGGCATCGTTCCGCCCGTGCTGGAAAAAATCGGCATCGGCCCCCAGGCCGTTCTCAGCGACGTTTATCGCGAGATTGAAAAGTTGCCGAAAGTTTCCGGAGAATCCGCGCAAGCTACTCTTTCGAATGCCGCCAACAAGTTGCTGGAGCAAGCCTTCAAAGAAGCGTCCAACTTCAAGGACGAGTATGTTTCCACCGAGCACTTGCTGCTGGCCATCACGCACCTGAAACAGGATGCGGCGGCGCAGCTGCTCGCGCGTCACGGCGCAACCTATGACGCGATCCTCAAGGCCTTGATCTCCGTTCGTGGCTCGCAAAAAGTCACCGACCAGAATCCGGAAGCGAAGTACCAGGCGCTCGAACGTTACGCCCGCGATCTCACGGAGCAGGCCCGGCGCGGCAAGCTCGATCCCGTCATTGGACGCGACGAGGAAATCCGCCGCGTGGTCCAGGTTCTTTCCCGGCGCACAAAAAATAATCCCGTCCTCATTGGTGAGCCTGGCGTCGGCAAGACCGCGATCGTGGAAGGCCTCGCCCAGCGCATCGTTTCCGGCGACGTGCCGGAAGTGCTCAAGAACAAGCGCGTTGTTTCGCTCGATCTTGGCTCCATGCTCGCCGGAGCAAAGTATCGCGGAGAGTTTGAAGACCGCCTCAAGGCTGTGCTGAAGGAAATTGAAGACGCCGCCGGTCAGATCATTCTTTTTATCGATGAGCTCCACACCCTGGTCGGCGCCGGAGCCAGCGAGGGCGCAATCGACGCTTCGAATATGTTGAAGCCTGCGCTCGCTCGTGGCGAACTTCGCGCCATTGGCGCCACCACGTTGAACGAGTACCGCAAATACATTGAGAAGGATGCCGCACTGGAGCGCCGCTTTCAGATTGTCTTCGTCGGCGAGCCTAATGTCGAAGACACCATCGCGATCCTCCGCGGTTTGAAAGAGCGCTACGAAGTGCATCACGGCGTTCGTATTAAGGATTCGGCGATTGTCGCCGCGGCAACTCTCTCGCACCGTTACATCTCCGACCGTTTCCTGCCCGACAAGGCAATTGATCTGGTCGACGAAGCCGCTGCCTCGATCCGCATCCAGATCGACTCGCTTCCCACAGATATCGATCAACTGGAGCGCCGCGCCACGCAGCTTGAAATCGAGAAGCAGGCGTTGAAGAAAGAAGACGACGCTAACTCGAAAGAACGGCTGGGCGCGATTGATAAAGAGTTGGCCGGAATTCGCGAGAAATCCAATGCGCTTAAGGCGAACTGGAAGAAAGAAAAGGATCTGATCGCCCGCTCCCGCGAACTGAAGGAAAAGATTGAAAGCCTGAAGCTGGAAGAGCAAACCGAAGAGCGGAAGGGCAACCTGCAGCGGGTGGCGGAAATCCGCTATGGTTTGCTGCGGCAAGCCGAAGAGGAATTAAGCAAGCTGAACGCCAAAATTGACGGCAAAGATGCCGGGGCGCCGCGCATGCTCAAGGAAGAGGTGGACGAAGAAGACATCGCTCGCATCGTCTCCAAGTGGACGGGCATTCCGGTTTCTAAAATGCTCGAAGGCGAGGTGAAGAAGCTCGTCACCATGGAAGAGCGGCTGCGCCAGCGCGTCGTCGGCCAGGATCAGGCTCTCGAACGGGTCGCCAATGCCATTCGCCGTTCCCGCGCCGGGCTCAGCGATCCCAAGCGTCCTATCGGCTCTTTCATTTTTCTTGGCCCCACAGGCGTCGGTAAAACTGAACTCGCTCGCGCTCTCGCGGAATTCTTGTTCGACGACGAGAAATCCTTGCTCCGCATTGACATGTCCGAATACATGGAAAAGCATTCCGTAGCCCGCTTGATCGGCGCTCCTCCGGGATATGTCGGATACGAAGAGGGCGGCCAGCTCACCGAGCAGGTTCGGCGTCGCCCGTATGCGGTAGTGCTTTTCGACGAAATCGAGAAGGCTCATCCCGATGTGTTCAACATTCTGCTTCAGATCATGGACGATGGCCGTCTGACTGATGGCAAAGGCCGGGTGGTCGACTTCAAGAACACGATCATTATCATGACGTCGAATCTCGGCTCGAGTTATCTGCAAGCCGAGAGTCTGCGCACGCCGGAAGATTTTGAGAAGGCCAGCGAGAAAGTCGTCGAAACTCTGCACGGCCATTTCCGTCCTGAGTTCCTGAATCGCGTCGACGACATCATTATCTTCAAGCCGCTCGGCAAAGAGCAGCTGGTGAAGATTATCGAGTTGCGGTTGGAAGACGTGCGTCGCTTACTAGCCGATCGCAAGATTTCGATCGAACTCACAGACGCAGCGAAGGAATTGATCTTCACACAGGGTTACGATCCCAACTTCGGGGCACGTCCGCTGAAGCGTGCGCTTCAGAAGCTGGTGCAGGATCCGCTGGCGCTGAAGATTCTTGACGGCGAAATCCTGCACGGCGATCACGTCGTGGCGGATGCCGACAAGAAATCTGGGCAGATGAAGTTCGAAGTCAGCAAGCGCGTCGGCGAGAAAGAACGCGAAAAAGCCAGGCTGTAAAGAGATTTGGCCACGGGTAGCGAACACCGTGGCCAATTTTGTTTTCCAAATTACGCCAGATCAAACAGGAGCACTTCAGCATCCTCCGTACCTTTAATTTTCAACTCTTTCTCATCGCTGATGGCTGCCCCGTCGCCCTGCCCGAGTTTATTTCCATTCAGTTCCACGGAGCCTCGCGCCACCTGCAGCCAGCCGTGGCGTCCCTGGCTTAGCTCGTGCGCTACTTCCTCGCCGGCCTTCAGCAACGAAACGTAGAGCTTGGCATCCTGGTTAATCTTCACCGAGCCATCTTTTGCGTCGCGCGAAGCGATCACGCGGAGTTTGCCGCGCTTGTCTTCTTCCGCAAAGGACTTCTGCTCGTAGCTGGGCGGCAAGCCCGCCTTCTCCGGTTGTATCCAAATCTGCAGGAGATGCGCCGCCTTCGTGCTTGAAGGATTGAACTCGCTATGGCGAATGCCGCTGCCTGCGGTCATGCGCTGGCCATCTCCCGGCAAAATCACCGAACCCGTTCCCAGGCTGTCTTTGTGTTCCAGTTCCCCCTCGAGAATGTAGGTGATAATTTCCATGTCGCGATGAGGATGCGTGGGAAAACCATTGTTGGGCGCGACCCAATCCTCGTTAATCACGCGCAGCGAACGGAAGCCCATCCACTTGGGATCCCAGTAATCGTTGAAGCTGAAAGTATGGTGAGTCTTGAGCCAGCCGTGATCGCCGCCGCCGCGCTCCTCACTGCGTCGAATCCGAATCATGGTTACCTCCCAGTAACTGTATTGGTTATAACGACTTAGTAACCATAGGTTAGATGAGAAACGGCCCGAAAAGGTGCGAGGCCAACGTCAGCGGATCTACCTTCCTGATCTCGCTTCATTGAAGGCCTCGACCGCATCGGGAGCGAAAATCAAGTACCATGCGGCCGCCACTTTTGCCATCATCTGGCCGCCGTACCACGCCAGCCGCCAACCCGGATCGATCGACGCGGCGGAGACCGCCGGGATACCGGCCGCGATGCCCAGCACCATCAATACCACCGCCGCCCAGCGCGCCCAGTTTTGAATCTGCATCAGGCCCCAGCCCACCAGAGCCCATCCCGCGCTCACCAGCACTGCGCTCTGCGGCCCGTCCAGTTCGCGGCCGTACATGAAAGGCGCGTGCCTCATTGTTAACGGCGAGATCGCCCCCGGTGCAATGAATTCGATTACTCCAACCGCGAACAGATATCCAGCTGTCAGAAAGAACGCGCTTGCCAGGATGGTCACGCCGGTCGGCCGCTCCATAAGGTGAGCATAACGTAGCCCCGGGCGCATTGGTCCAAAGGATCGAAACGCTGTGGCACACTAATTCTATGCAGACGCTTACCCTCGGCGACTTCGAACTCAGCATCTTTTCTGACGGAACCTACCCGCTCGATGGCGGCGCGTTCTTTGGCGTGATTCCCAAGGTGATGTGGTCACGCAAAGTGGAGGCGGACGCGCGAAACTACGTGACCGCCGGGCTTAACTCGCTGCTCATTCGTACCGGAAAGCAGAATGTTCTGGTTGAGACCGGGATGGGCAACAAGCTTTCCGATCGCATGATCAAGTTCTACGGCCAGCCCGCGAAGCTACTGACGAATCTCGCGGCGGCTGGAATCGCTCCGGAAGATATCGACATCGTCATCAACACGCACCTGCATTTTGATCACTGTGGATGGAACACCGTCCGCGGCAAAAACGGCAAGATCGTCCCGACTTTTCCGCGGGCGAAATATTATGCGCCTGAGGGCGAGTGGCAATACGCGCGCAAGCCCAGCGAGCGCGACTCCATCAGCTACCTCCCGGAAAATTACGATCCGTTGGTTGAGAGTGGCCAGATGAACTTGCTCAAAGGCGGCGAGGAGATCGTTCCAGGCATTTCGGTAGAGACTTTCCCCGGCCACACCGCGCACATGCAAGCGGTAATCGTGCGTGGCGACCATTCCCACGTCTCGCCAGAGCAGCGAAATGTGGGGCACCTCAGCGCGGACGGGAAGGGCACGACTTCAGTCGTGCCTGATGAGGCGAGTTTTGAAAGGGCGCGGCTTCAAGCCGCGCCGTCAGAGGCCCCCACGGAGAACCGGGCTTTAGCCCCTGCCGTAGCCTGCTACATCTCCGACCTGATTCCTACCACGGCGCACATTGACATCACATGGGGCATGGCCTTCGACCTCTATCCTCTCGAAACCATCGAGAGCAAGAAGCGGTATTACGCCAAGGCAATCCCAGAGAAATGGCTGACAGTCTTCACGCACGATCCGAAAACGCCTTGGGCTTACGTGGAGCAGATCGAAGCGGGGAAGATGGTAGCGCGCGGTTCGTAGTCACAGAAATAGAAAGGGTTGGCGGGTTCTTGAAACTGACGGCCCTGTATACTTCCTCCGAGGTTTCCCATGCAAGCGCGCATCACCGGCACCACCATGCCTGTTCTCGAGTTCGTGCTCGAGCCCAACGAATCGATCATCTCCGAAGCGGGAGAGCTTTCCTGGATGGGGCCCTCCATTCAGATGACCACGCACACGCAGTTTGGCGGCGGCGGTGGGTTGTTTGGCGTGCTCAAGCGCGTGGCCGGCGGCGGATCGATTTTCATGACGGAGTATCGCGCCATGGGCGCGGCAGGCGAGCTGGCATTCGCCACCAAGTTGCCGGGACACATTGTGCCCGTGGAGGTTTCGGCGGGGCATGAGTACCTGATTCATCGTCACGGATTTCTCTGCGGCACGTCGCAAATTCAGATTGGCCTTGGCTTCCAGCAGTCGCTGGGCGCGGGAATTTTCGGCGGCAGCGGATTCCTGTTGCAGCGGGTGAGCGGGCTGGGCACCTTTTGGCTGGAGCTTTCCGGAGAGCTGGTCATGCGCGATCTTCAGCCCGGTGAAAATTTGCGCGTCCATCCCGGCCATGTGGGAGCGTTTCAATCCAGCGTGTCGTTTCAGATCACAACCGTGCCGGGGATCAAGAATCTGATTTTTGGCGGGGATGGAATATTTCTGGCGTCGCTGACCGGGCCGGGAAGAATCTGGCTGCAGACATTGCCGATTTCAAAACTCGCGCATGCACTCTACGAATACATGCCGCACGAAACCAGCAGGGAAACCGTGCAAGGCGGCGTGGTCGGTGGAATTGTCGGATCGATTCTCGATCAGATGAAGTAGCTTTCCATGAGCAGCGGGAATGTAGGGACAGCCGCCCTCGGCTGTCCGTCGGGCCAAAGGCCCGATCTCTTTGCGCCTAGGCTACAGCCAATATCAAGCCCAATCGAGCTTCGCTCGATGGACAGCCGTGGCGGCTGCCCCCAAACAAACCAAGTCGACAGGGGGCGGACGAACTCACTTCAGGCCATCGACCACGTATAAATCTGATAAAAATCTTCCGACCGTGTAGGCGTAAGATTTGCCATCCGCGCTGAAGCGCACGCCGGGAATGCTTTGCGCGCCCGCGGGATCTGCCGGAACGATTTCCTTGAAAAGCTCGCGCCGCCCGGTCGCCACATCGATGCGAAATACCTTCATCGGAATGCTGCGGTCTCGCACCAGCACGCTTTTGCCATCGTCGAAGAAGCTTAGGATGCCCTCGTCCGGTCCCAGGGTCATCTCCAGTTTCTTAGGATCGCCGCCGGCGAGAGGGTAGAGCCAGCGTTCGCGGTTGCCGTTCGCTGCGAGAAGATAGGTTCCGTCCGGAGAAACAACTGAACCTAAAGTGCCCTCGGGAGTGACGGCCCGCGGCGCACTGCCCGCATCGATGCTCTGGATGTAAGTGCGCCGTCCATGCCCCGGCTCGGCTGCACTGAAGACGATCGACTTTCCGTCCGGTACCCAGGCCGCGTTGAAGTGATGGATCTTATCGTCCGTGATCGGCTTTGGCTGGCCGACGCCGGTCGGCAGCAGTACCAGCTTCGCGGGTGTACCATCCTCTGCCAGCACCCACTTGCCGTCTGGAGAAAGCTTCCCAAAGCCGCCATCGCCCAACCGGACGGCGGGGGAACCGTCGGTCTTGCGTAGAAACATGCTGTAGTGAGTGCCCACGGCCTCGCCCGTCTCGGAGAAAATAATTGTTTTGCCATCGTGCGAGATGTCCTGCAGTAGCGACCAGTCAAACCAGGAGAGCGTGCGCTCGTGAGTCTCTCCCGGGGCCAACGCGAACAGCGCCAGGCGAGTTTTATCGGCGGTCAACAGAACCAACCCGGTGCGGCTGATGTCATGAATGATCAGACCGCCGGGTGCGCGGTAAATCAGACGCTCCTTGCCGGAAAAATCCATGGCATAGATCGCGCGCGCCGATCCAGCAGGCACCGCTGAAAACCATACTTCCTTGCCATCGGGACCCCAGGCCAACCCTTCCACGCTGGAATAGAAAGAAGAACTGGCTTTGCGGTTCCCCTTCGTGTCCAGGATGACCACGCGGCCATCGTCACCACCCTGGACGTGATCGGCGATGGCGAGAAAATCTCCCTTGGGAGAAAAGCGCACATGGCTCGCCCAGCCCTCGGGTTCGTAAATGGTTTTGCCAATGGGATATTCGAGATGCGCGAGTACTCCCGGCGCAGGACGAATCACCGCCACCGACTGGCCGTCGGCTGCAAAATCGGCCCACAGTACGTTTTCCAGAACTTCACGGGGCGCGCCGCCCGCCAGATCGACCTGCGCCATTGTCCCTACCTGCGTGAAGTGGGCAAACGACGTGGGATGCAGCGCAATCGCCATCTCACCTTTCGCCGAGATGGAGAGAATCTGGGAAGGAGGCAAGCCCATCGATCGCGAGTCGGAGCTGTCGAAGCGCGTCGAGAACATTTCTTGCGGAAGGCCATCCCACGCAGCTCCGTAAATAATCGTCTGACCGTCGGGGGCGAAGCGTGCATCCCAGATCGTGCCATTGCGGAAAGTGATTTCGTGGAACGTAGGGTTGTTTCCAGTTGCGCGATGGGCGAAGCGATAGATACCCGCCCATGACGCGAGCACCAGCAATCCGGCCAAAACCGGTAACATCCAACGGCGCCGCTTTGCGTTCTTCTGGCAGCGCCTGCACGCCGGTCCTGCTGGTGGAGATATCAGTCAGCGCCTCCAGATTGAAGGCCACGTCGCGCGCCGACTGAAAACGTTCCGCAGGATTTTTTTCCAGACAATGCCGCACGATTCGTTCGAGCACCGGCGAAACATTGCGATTGGTCTCGGCCAGGTCTGGGGGATCCTCTTTCAGAATGGCGCTCATGGTTTCCACGGGAGATTCGCCGTGGAACGCGCGCTTGCCCGAGAGCATTTCGTAGAGGATGGCGCCGAAGGCGAAGATGTCCGAGCGTGCATCAGCTGACTTGCCGCGGACTTGTTCGGGCGCCATATACCCGACCGTGCCCATCACGGTTCCGGCGTCAGTTGCGATTTGCTGCGTGGGTGCTTCACCGGAAGCGTCGGCTTCGGGGCGTGTGAGCTTGGCAAGGCCAAAGTCAAGAATCTTGGCGCGGCCGTCGGCGGTGATGAACAGGTTCTCTGGCTTCAGATCGCGATGAACGATGCCCTTGTCGTGAGCGGCAGCCAGGCCGCTTGCGATCTGCCGGGCGTAATCGATGGCTTTGCGGGAGGGAAGAGGGCCGTCGCGCAGCCGATCACGCAAGGTTTCTCCCTCCAGCAACTCGGATACTACGTAGGGCGCACCTTGCGCTTCGCCAATGTCGAAAATAGAAAGAATGTTTGGATGGTTGAGGGCCGCGGCCGCGCGAGATTCCTGCGCGAAGCGTTGCAGGCGATCCGGATCGGACGAAAACGTAGCCGGCAGAATCTTAATGGCTACGTCGCGATTCAGCCGTGTGTCATGGGCGCGGTAGACTTCACCCATCCCACCCGCCCCGATGGCGGAATGAATTTCATATGGACCGAGTTTCGTACCGGATTGGAGCGCCATGCGTGCGCACGATTATATGACAACCCCGAAATATGACAACTTAATGCCGGAAGGAGGCTCAGCTTAGGAGCTAAGCTTGTACAAGGAAGCCGGTTTCACGGAGCCGTGATTCGAAGAAGTTTTCCACCCTCGTAAGTATTTCCGGAGCGCTCTTCGATTCGTAGATCGCCTTCCGCAGGCCCGCTCCTCCCGGGACACCATGCGTGAACCAGGACGCGAACTGCTTCATTTTCCCGACCGCATCGGGGAGTTCTTCCTCGATCAGCATTTGGAAGTAGGTGCGAATCATCTGGTAGCGATCGCCTTCGCTCGGGTGGTCATAGGGCTTCTGAATTGCCGAAGTTTCCACCACTGCCCATGTAGGGACAGCCGCCCCCGGCTGTCCTTCCGGCCGAATGCCCGAATTGTTGCAGTACTGCTGAATCTGCCGAAAGATCCACGGATTCGACGGCGCGGTGCGGCCGATCATCACCGCGTCGCAACCAGTCTGCGTCACCATGGCGCAAGCGTCTTCCGGTGTGCGAATGTCGCCATTGCCGATGACCGGAATCTTCACCGCGTCTTTGACGGCAGCGATCCACTCCCAGCGCGCGTTGCCGCTGTAACCCATTTCGCGGGTACGCGCGTGCAGCGCGACCGCCGCCAGGCCGCAGGATTCCGCCATGCGGGCAAGTTCCACGCACACAATCTCTTCGTCGTTCCATCCCGCGCGAAACTTCACTGTGAAGGGAATCGTCACGGCCGCGCGGACCGCTTCGAAGATGCGTCCAATCGCCGGGAGATCGCGCAGCAGCCCGGAACCCCCGTTGCACTTCACAACTTTCTTTGCGGGACAGCCCAAATTCAGGTCTACCAGATCGAAGCCCAGCCCTTCCACCATGCGCGCGGCTTCGGCCATCACCTGCGGGTCGCTGCCAAAAAGCTGCGCGGAGATGGGATGTTCGTCTTCGTAAAAGTGAAGGTAACGTTTGGCCTTCTGATCTTTCTTGCGAAGCACGCCGTCCGCCGAGGTGAACTCGGTCATGATCAGACCGCAGCCATCCAGGTTGCGAATGAACCGACGGAACACCGTATCGGTGACGCCGGCCATTGGCGCAAGGACCGTGGCAGGAGCAATCCGCACCCCGCCGATCGTGAGACTCGCGGGAACAGGCTTCGACACGGTTGGGCGCGTTCCCGTGTCACCGGAGGCCGAATTGTCCCACATTTTTCGCACGAGTCTATTCTATGGGTGCTGTCTAGTTTCCCTGGCTTGAAAGTGAAAGCCCCCGCCGGTTGGGGCGAGGGCTGAATTTTGAGCCAGCGAGAAAACTTACTTCTTCGCCGCTTCTGGCGTGGCGGGCGCGTTCTTGGCGTACTTGCGGCGGAAGCGCTCGACGCGTCCGGCGGTATCCATCAGCTTCTGCTTGCCAGTGAAAAATGGATGGCAGGCGGAGCAGATTTCAACGCTGATATCGCCCTTATGAGTGGAGCGCGTAACAAAGGCGTTACCACACGCACAGTGCACGCGGATTTCGTTGTAAGCGGGATGTATAGCTGCCTTCATGGTTCCTGACCTCGATTCGAATGTTAGATTCTACCGGAATCGTCCGGGATTCAGCAATGCCACCACTCCCGATTCCCTCAAAAACGGAACAGGTAGGACACTTTCACGAAGAATTGCCGGCTGTCATTCATAAATCCTTTGGCGCTATACAGTCCGGACAATCCTTCCGGGCCCAGAGGAAGCTGGTGGTCAAGGTTCTGCAAATCGCTGTTGTAGCCCACGTAAATCGCAGTGCCCGGATGAATTAGGTATGTCAGCAGAAGATCAGCATTGAATTGTTTCTCTGTAGGCAGGAATGTATAAGGATAAACCGTGTTACCCGGGGTATTGGCCAGCAGCGCGTTGTACTGCAGAATCAGACGAAGCGAGAGCTGCGGCGTAAATTGCCAGTTCCATTTGCTGCGGACGATATGATCATTGAAGATTCCTTGTCCGATGCGGGTGCCGGGCAATTGCGCAAGCGCCGCAAGATATTCTCCCCGCGTCGCCCGCAGCCGCTCGAAGAGATAAGTATTTTCAATTTTAAGAGGCTTGACCGGGCGCAGGGTCAGCGTTCCGGTAGCCGTGTCCAGCCGCGAAAGTAGGGCTTGCGGTACCGCATTCGAGGAAGGCGAAAAATTCACGCCGTCCCCCCAGAAATAACCGGCACCGATCGTAGCCTTCGGAAAATAACTCGTTGTAAACGAGCCGCCGCTGCGATGCTCGTGATAATCCTGGTTATGGTTTACCGCCAGACCCAGGAAGGAAAAATCCTGCGGGCGTAGCCGCTCCCGCAGCTCTTCATAAGGGAACAAGTAGAACAACGTCTGACCCGCGTCCTTGCAACGCCAGGTAGGGTTGATAATCGGTATCCAGCCGGTTGCCCTCGTGATCGAATACATAACGCTGAATCACCGATGGGCCCCAATCCACAATCCAGCCCTTCTTAGGACGGAAACGATAATCCGCTTCTTGCCAGCCGTATCGAAGGTCGACCCGGTTCACGAATCCTGGAACCGTGACAAATCCTGGGCTGATGTCTTCATAAATGCCCTCATAGGTGAAGTGCAGTCCATCGCGTTTCAGGTCAAGCTTGTCGGCTGGCCCGGCATAATAATTGTTATTGCCGCTGGCAGCCAGATTGCCCGCGCTGAAGGGGTAAAGGCCGTACTCGCAAGTCGTCTGGAGATTGGCGACATTCAAGCCTTGCAGGTTGCTCGAACTGACTACCGCTTGGCCATCCAGCGACCAGTTCGGGTTAAATTTCAGCCGCGTGTCCACGCCGCCCACGCGATTAAATTCCCCGGTTGTAGGGCACTCCCAGTCGGTATAGACGGCGCCCACACTCGACTGCCGGAAGAATGTCACGGCTGGCTCGCGCAATGGTGAAGTACGAACGGACGCCGCTGAGATCGGACGAGCACACCGGTGAAGTAGAAGGACAGAAGTTGGGCACGGCCAGTCCCGGTCCGCGATCGTCGGTGGCCATCAGCCCGATGGAATACGGTCCCTCTTTTCCGGTGAGACGGATGCCGGCAGAAGGGTCCTGAATATTGCGTGTGAAAAATAAATCCAGAGGAGTCCGGAAATAATCCTCATTCTCCAGAAAAAACGGACGCTTCTCGGGAAAATACACCTCGAACCGCTGGTTCACCGTGATCTGAGGATCTTCGCTTTCGACCTGGCTGAAGTCAGGGTTCGCCGTCATATCGAGCACGAAGTGATCGCGTATGACAAATTTCGCGTCCATGCCGATCTGGCCTTGCGCATCAGCCTTCTGAAAAAAGGGATTGTAGGGATCGCGCTGATCGAGCCCGCGAAACCCTCGCATAATTCCGTAGGGAATCAATTCAATGCTGCGGCCGGGAGAAATTCCTTCCAACCCATAGAGCGTCGCGGCTTGCCCGAGTCGGCCGGCGATCTTGTAAGAAACTTGCGGCCAAAACGCATCTTCATTTTTACGAGTGATGCCCCGGTAAAGGATTAAGCCCCACTCTTGTTGCTTTGCCGATGGGAAGCGCAGGCTCTTAAATGGAATAGCGATCCACACCACATAACCGCGGCTGGTCACTTTGCCTTTCGAATCCCAGACCGTATCGAAGGACGTGTCAAAATTTCCGCTGATCTCGTCGCGCGTCGCTTCGCTCCAGATTGCGTCCCACTGCACGCCCAGTGGGGTGGTTTGAAAGGCATAAGCTCGCCGGCGGTCGTGAAACGTATCGAGCATCACCTCGACTTCATCATCGTCGTAGATGTCTTCGCGGCGCGACAGCCGAGCCCGCACTTTCTTGGGATCGTCGAAACAAACGAACACGACATACAAATTTTTCTGGTCGTAGCCGAGGTAGGCGGCTGTCTCTTCCGACACTTTCTCTCCATCATGCGGATCGCGCTGCACGAAGCCCGTAACCTTCGCCATCTGCTGTGCAATCTCTCCCTGCGGCTTCATGCTAAGGAAGTCCTCGAGCACGGGGCCGGTAGCCAGCCGTGGGATGGTCAAACTTGGAGTCGCGAGCGCCGGCCTCGGAGCGGGACGGATATCGGGGTTCTTAATGACCGGCTCGGGCTCTTGAGCCGAAGGTGGCGGATTCTGCAGTGTGGGTGCCGGCTTCTCGCCGGGTGGCGCAGGATTTGTTTCGGGAGGGGGCGGAGGATTCTGCGGAGTGACTTGGGGATTCTGAGGAGTGGAACTTTGCTGGGACGATGCTGGGTTCGGCGCGGCGGAAGCGGAAACCTGGTTTGCTGCGTCCTGAGGCCAAGCAGTCGCAGCGGCGCGTGGGACCGCCGTAAACGGAAGAAAAGCAACAAAAATCGCCGGTCCCGCAACATAAAGCGTCGCTCGGCGGCGCACCTCGGACAGACGCAATCCTTCCGCTCCTCACCCGCCCCCTACGGGTAATTGAGGAAGATACACTATCCGCGGCCCTGCGAAACAAAAATCGAGTTCTTGTAACGAATGACGAACGAGCGCCGGTAACGATTCTGAGAGGAAGAACAGACACGCGTATGAACGAACGACGCCGACGGCTATGGGCAGTTCTTCTCCTCGCCCTCGCCGGATGTTTCTGGGGCACGGGATTTCTCTTCGGAAAAATTGCTTTCCGGGAAATGAATGTCCCCGAAAACGTAACCTTCCGCTTCATAGCAGGATCTCTTGCGTTGTCTCCGATTCTTTTCAAGCGCTGGACGAACTATCGTGCCTCGGAGCTCATTCTGCTCTTGCTCGCTGCCATCGTCGGTGTTCCCGTTCAGTTTCTGCTGCAATTCAAAGGGCTTCAGTTAACCACGGTCTCCCATGCTTCTTTGATCGTCGGCGTGTTGCCCGTGCTTCTGGCTTTGAGTTCCGCATTCTTCCTGCACGAAAGGCTTCATCTTATCGAGTGGGGAATGCTTGCGATCTCGGCAACCGGTGCGGTTCTGATCGCTGTCTCCAGCAGAAGTTCAGCCAGCGGACCGCAACCCAGCCTCAAGGGCGATTTACTCGTTCTGCTCTCCATGTTCGCGGCGGTCGCAATGATCCTGTGCAGCAAACGATTGCTCGTGACCCACGATGCGCTGCAGGTAACCGCCTCGATCATCGCCTCCGGCACGATCATGCTGATCTTCTGGGCAGAGCTCTCGCGGCCACTTCGATTTCATTTTTCGTGGATGGCTTGGAGCGCGGTTGTGGCGCAGGGCTTGCTCGCTACAGCCGGCGCGTACCTCTGTTGGAACTGGGGGCTCGCGCGCATTCCCGCCTCGCGTGCCAGCGTATTTCTGAATCTCGAGCCTGTCGTGGGTGCGATTCTGGGAATGGGAATTCTGCATGAGCGGCTTGGGCCCACGGCAATTGTCGGCGGCGTATTGATTGTGAGCGCCGCGGTATTCTTCAGCGTACGCACTCACCACGCCTAACCGAAGGAAATTGCCACATCGATCAGAGACGTCCTATTCGCAATTCAAAGCGGGTTCAGGATTTTTAGAATAAAGAGCTCTGCCTCCGCGTCGGCGTGATCTTAAAGTGATCGTAAGCCAACTGCGTCGCGACCCGCCCGCGGGGAGTCCGGTTGAGAAAGCCGATTTGCATCAGAAAAGGCTCGTAGATTTCTTCAATCGCATCCGGCTCCTCTGCCAGCACTGCGGCTAATGTGTTCACGCCGACTGGCCCGCCTTGATACTTTTCAATAATCGTCAGCAGCAGTTTGCGGTCGACCTCGTCAAACCCATAACGATCCACTTCCAACATCTCCAGGGAAGCTTGCGCTGTGGGCAAATCGATTTTGCCTGCACCGCGTACCTGCGCGTAGTCCCGCACCCTCCGCAGCAGCCGGTTCGCGATGCGTGGCGTGCCCCGGGACCGGCTCGCAATTTCGGTGGCTCCGGCCTCGTCAATGTGGACGCCCAGGATTTCCGCCGAGCGCTCCACAATCACCTGCAAGTCTTCCGGCGTATAGAACTCAAGACGCAGCACGATCCCAAAGCGCGAGCGCAGGGGCGCCGAAATCAATCCGGCGCGGGTAGTGGCGCCCACAAAGGTGAAGGGCTTCACTTCAAGAGTGTGCGTGCGCGCCGAGGGGCCCTGGCCAATAATAATGTCGAGCTTGTAATCTTCCAGCGCGGAATACAACAACTCTTCGAGCACCGGCTGTAGCCGGTGTATCTCATCGATGAACAGGACCTGTTTGTCCTGCATGTTGGTGATGATCGCCGTCAGATCGCCTTTGATCTGGAGCAATGGCGCTGCGGTGGGCTGAAAGTGAACCGCCAATTCGTTGGCGATGATATTCGCCAGCGTGGTCTTTCCCAGGCCGGGCGGCCCATAAAGCAGCACGTGATCCATGGCCTCGCCGCGTGAACGTGCTGCCTCAATCGCCACCGCGAGGTTGTCTTTAACCTTTTTTTGCCCGATGAATTCCGCCAACCGCTGCGGACGCAGCTTCAGTTCAAACGACGAATCGTCTTCCACTGCGGCTGCCGATACCAGTCGCTCGGGACCTGTCTTCACCTCTGGATTATTCTTTTGCGCCATCCTCGCCGGATGTTACCACGAACCCATTTTCCCGCGATTGGCTCGCACTGGCGGCCCATCGAGATCTTTCCCTGCCGCCACTATTCACGAAATCTTAACCTTACTGTCACAGAAATTTAACCAATCGCCTCTAGGGTCTCTGCAGGACATTTCCCGCTCGGAACGACTCGATCTTGAACCTTAGAACTGACTCTCAGGAGACAATTCAATGAGACTACGTGTGTTCACCACCACCTTGCTTTTCGCCTCCACTGCCATCGCCTTCGCGCAACAAGGGCCCGTTCCCCAAGGGATCCCGCACTTGGACCATGTTTTCGTCGTCATGATGGAAAACCATGGGTATGGCGAGATCCTGAATAATCCCAACGCCAAATTCATCAACCAGTACGCGAAAAAGGCGAACCTCGCCAACAGCTACTTTGCCGTCGCTCACCCGAGCTTGACGAACTATCTGGAAACCGTCGGCGGTTCGAATTTCGGCGTTCTTAGCGACAACTCGCCCGACTGGCATAACGCTAGCTGCACCACGAACCTTGCTTCTGGCGTTCCCAACACCGACAATCCGCCCAGCCCCGCTATCTGCCCCATCTCCGGCAGCGGAACCGATGCCGCTACGCCCTTGCTCGATTGCACAAACGAGGTCACTGGGCCGCCTTGCGAAATTGAAATCGACAACAAACATATGTACGCCGCAAATCCCAACACCTTGGGCATCACCATTGCTGATCAACTCGTCGCGGCCGGAAAATCCTGGAAAGCCTACGAGGAGAATCTTCCGCTCACCGGTCCTGATCTCGTGGATTACAGCGACGGCAACTTCACCAACAACACGGATTTCACGCAGATTAACCCGCAGCTGAACCCTCCTCTGACCACAGCCGATATCGTTCAGCTTTACGCCTCCAAGCACAATCCTTTCGTCTACTTCCAGAACATTCAGGAAGGCACGAATCCGCTGCTGAGCTACGCGAGAATGTCCGGCTTTGACGGCCTACGTGGTCTGTGGAGCGATCTGGGCTCGGGTCGAGTGCCGAACCTCTCCTACATCGTTCCCAATCAGTGCAACGACCAGCATGGACGCGGAAACGGCACCGCCTTCTGCGGTTACGATCCCAACGACAATGGCACGCAAGCTGGACTAAACCCGGCGCTGATTATCCTGGGCGATCAGGCCGTAGAGAAAATCGTCACAGCGATTCACGGCTCCGAGGTCTGGAAGAGCGGTCACAGCGCGATCGTCGTGGTCTGGGATGAAAATGACTATTCCGTCCAGCCCATCATCAATCAGGTGGTCGCCATTGTTGACACCAACTATGGCTTCCACGAGCTGCGCAGCGGGCAGTACTACACTCACTTCTCTCTCCTGCGCTCGATTGAGGGTGGTCTAGGTCTGCCCTGCCTCAACCACGCCTGCGACAGCACCACCAACACCATGTCGGATCTGTTCGGACAACCGTAGCCAGCGAGTTCGATCGTTGCTCCACGAGGTCAGTCTCTCCGACTGGCCTCTTTTTTCTTACCGTCTATATTCCGGCGAGCGCGCAGCAGTTCGCAGACAGGATCTCATCTGTCTCCCGCGCTTGCCAAAACCGGCACGCCGGCGTTTGCTTGCGATAAGATCAATAGGTGATGAATTCATCGCATCCAGTCACTGAAGGCGGAGAAAAAGCCGTTGCTGCTTCGCCGTCACCCGCTCCATCGAACTTCGTTCGCGACATCATTCTCGAAGACCTCAAGACCAACAAGCACAATGGCCGCGTGCAGACGCGGTTCCCTCCGGAGCCCAACGGCTATCTGCACATCGGCCACGCGAAAGCCATCTGCATCGATTTCGGCCTGGCCGACGAATTCCGCGGACACACGAACCTGCGCTTCGATGACACCAATCCCGAGAAGGAAGAAACCGAATACGTCGAGTCGATCAAGGCCGACGTGAATTGGCTTGGCTTTCAGTGGGATGGCCTTTTCTACGCGTCCGATTATTTCGATCAGCTTTACGAGTGGGCGATCAAGCTCGTCAAGGATGGCAAGGCTTACGTTGACGACCTTACCGCCGACGAAATCCGGAAATATCGCGGCACGCTCACCGAGCCCGGAAAAGACAGCCCGTATCGCAACCGTTCAGTGGAAGAGAACTTAAATCTGTTTGAGCGCATGCGCGCCGGAGAGTTTCCTGATGGCTCGCGCGTGCTGCGGGCCAAGATCGATATGAGCTCGCCGAATCTTAACTTTCGCGATCCGGTGATGTACCGCATCCTGCACGCCGAGCATCACCGCACCGGCAGCAAGTGGTGTATCTATCCGATGTACGACTATGCGCATGGGCAGTCGGATTCCATCGAGCGGGTCACGCATTCCATCTGCACGCTTGAGTTTGAAGATCATCGCCCGCTCTACAACTGGTTCATCGAGCAGTTGGGGATTTTTCCCTCGCGGCAGATTGAGTTCGACCGGCTGAACCTTACCTACACCCTGTTGAGCAAGCGCAAGCTGCTGCAACTGGTGCAGGAAGGCCGGGTAAGCGGATGGGACGATCCCCGCATGCCAACGCTCGGCGGGATTCGGCGACGGGGCTATACACCCGAGGCGGTTCGGAATTTCTGTGGCGCCATTGGAGTCTCGAAGACCAACGGATCCATCGAACTGGCCATGCTCGAACACTTCGTCCGCGAAGATCTGAACAAGCGCGCCCCCCGCGTGATGGCTGTGCTGCGTCCGCTAAAGGTTGTCATCGACAACTATCCGGAAAATCAAGTCGAAGAGATGGACGCGGTGAACAATCCGGAAGATCCAGCCGCCGGAACCAGAAAAGTACCCTTCTCCCGCATTCTGTATATCGAGCAGGACGACTTCCGCGAAGTTCCGCCGAAGGGCTACTTCCGCCTCTCGCCGGGGCGCGAGGTACGTTTGCGCTACGGCTACTTCGTCACTTGCAAGGACGTCGTGAAGAACGAAAGGGGAGAAGTAGTCGAAGTGCATTGCACCTACGATCCCGCGAGTCACGGAGGAAATTCTCCCGATGGTCGCAAGGTGAAATCGACCATCCACTGGGTATCGGCCGCGCACGCCGTCGACGCTGAAGTGCGGATTTACGAAAACCTGTTCAGCAAAGAGAATCCGGGAGATGTAGAAGAAGGGCAGGACTTCACCGCGAATCTCAACCCGAACTCGCTCGAAGTCATTCGAGACGCGAAGCTGGAGCCTTCTTTGGCGACTGCGGCCGTGGGCAGCCGCTTTCAGTTTGAGCGGCTGGGATATTTTTGTGTCGATCCGGATTCCAAGGCCGGCAAGCCGGTGTTTAACCGGACCGTCGCCTTAAAAGATACATGGGCGAAGGTGGAGAAGAAGCAGAAAGCCTAGCTTCTGGCAGCCCTCTAAGGATCGGAATGCGGGCGCGAGTTTCTTCGAAGGGGTACCGCGCGCGTTGTCCGCGGGTGACCGGAAAAAGCAAACCCCGAGCGAAACTCAACTCGGGACGTCTGCTTGTCCAGCTACACAAATAGTATCGGCAGAAGCTCGGCTCGGCTTGAATAGGCAGTAAGATCCACACTGACGCTAATTATGCACGTGTGGGCTCTGTGCAGGGTTTGCGTGATGCTCGGGCGGCTCCTTCACTACCTTTACTTCAAAACTCACGGGCAAAGTTTTCGGCGGATAGCAGGCCGCATTGTCGCAGGCCTGATAACGCAGCACGCCGTGCATCTGGTATTTCCCCGGCACTACTGAGTGCAACGGATGGACGGCTACCGCAATCGTGAAATCTCCGTTGTACACATTCAATTTTTCGTCCGGCGAAAAAGGAAAGCTGGTCTCTTCGCCCTGCGGGATACTCAATCTTCCCAAGGATGATATCCGTCGGCAGATCCATTTTCAGCGCGGTGGGAATCAGGAACTCCGATTTCGGATTATTCGAATTGATATGGTAGCCGGGCGGAACGCGGAAATTTAAATTCACCATGGTCGCCTGTGCGCGTTGCGCCGTGGTGAGTGGCACGGCAGCCATGGTTACAGTCGGCGCTTTCGGAGGAGACTGTGCCCACGCCCCGCTTGCAACCGCAAAGAACAAGCTAAGAACGAGAAGCTTATGCACTGCCCCACCGCTACAGGAGTTCCACTTCACTAGCGTCGCTTGATTCATCGTCATCGTGAGACCGTATGAGTTTCCGGAAGATCTGCCTGGCTGGTTACAGCTTTCGTATCCAGCGCTTTCTTGATCGAGTCTTCAATCTCGGCCTTGCCGCGCAGTCCGATGATCTTATCCACGATCTTGCCGTCGCGGCCTATGAGAAAGCTTTCGGGCAACGCCGGAACGCCGCCGTACTGATCGCCCACCGCTTCTTTTCCAATCAAAATCGGATAGTTCACGTTCATATCCTTGGCGAACTTGCTGATGTCTTCTTTGCTGGCATCGTCCATGGCCACGCCCACGATTTGCAGTCCCTGGGAGGCGTATTGCTTCTGCAGTTCCACGAACCAAGGCATCTCGATTTTGCAGGGGCCGCACCACGTCGCCCAGAAATTAAGCAGCACGGCTTTGCCGCGCAAATCCGAAAGCCGCATGATTTTTCCATCGAGCGACTCAAGAGAAAAATCCGGTGCAACGGTGGATTGCGTAAGCCGTGGCGCAAAGGCTGGCCCGGAGCGGCGGGCGTGATGATATCCAACATACAGCATCAGCGCGACCACGAAAGCCACAACCACCAGCGCGAGAGGACTACGTTTCAAGGAAACTCTCCATTCAGCGAATTACAAAGCAAATCGATTCAGGAACGAAAGCCAGTTCGATATCAAGGTGAATCGGCCCAGCACTAGCAAGACACCCAGCGCAATCAGCAAGCCGCCGGAAGCAACTTCTACCGCGTGCATGTGCGAGCGGAAGCGGCTATAAAACTTCAAAAAGCGTTCGACTCCTAAGGCCGTCAGCAGGAATGGCACCGCCAGGCCCAGCGAATAAATAGCCAGCAAAATCATACCTTTCGACAGCGTATCCTGTGCGGCCGCCAGGGTAAGAATGCCCGCGAGGATCGGCCCGATACACGGAGTCCAACCGAACGCGAATGCAAAACCGATCACGAATGCGCCAACTGGCGTGCTGCCGCCTTTCAGTTCGTGCAGCCTCGTATCGGAATACAGCGCTTTAATCTTCAAAATGCCGGTCAGGTGCAACCCAAACAGAATGATCACCACGCCCGCCACAATCGCGAGCGTGTGCTTATATTGCGCGGCGATCTGCCCAATTTCCGTCGAGATCGCCCCCAGCGTGATGAACACCACGCTGAACCCCAGGATGAACCCGACCGAGTTCGTCATCACCCGGCGCATCAGTCGTCCCTGGGACGACTTCAATTCGTCCACCCCCGCGCCCGATATCAGCGATACGTATCCCGGAACCAGCGGCAGCACGCAAGGCGAGAGAAATGAAATCAGGCCTGCGAAGAAAGCAGCGATCGGTAATGGAAGGCTCGACATGCGTCCTTAATTATTGTACCTGCCGGAGTCTACTCCCTAATCCATCAGACGATTGGGCGGCCATTTTGTTGCAAGAAACCTTTATTTGGATTTCTGGGGTGCCTGCGGCGAGGATGCTTCCGGCTCGGCAAGCTCCGGCTCCGGCCCCGCCATCATCTTTCGTAGAAAGCCAAAGGGAACCGCGGCGTTCAGCACCGCGCGATCGCCATCCTGTTTTGCCTCAATGCTCTCGAACAAGGCTTTCACATCAGGATCTGTACCGCTCATTCCCGCAGATGTTTCCGCAGAATGAGCCATGGCAATAAAAACATTTACCTTGTCGACGAGGGCTCGCGCCTGATCGGAGTCGTCCGTGAACGCCTCTGCGCGCAAATGTACAGCGTCCTTTCTTTTCAGATGCAGTGGATTCAGAAAACTTCCGGAAATCACAAGCGTGGTCGGAGCACTGAATAAATTGTTCATGGGGGCGCTGGGTGCGGAGGGATCGATGCGCGCGACCGCCCATGCCAGGCTGGCGAACTGAACATGCTTATAAAACTGTCGCAGCAGCGCCGGCCCTCCGAAGGGCGATGCCAGCCGCTTCGATCGATCAATCATTCCGTGGATCACTGCGGGATCGTCGTGATTCGAGGCGGCTACGGAATCGGCGGTGAGCACCGCAACTCGCAGTAACCTGCCTTCGACGCGAATCGTAAAGATATCCACGGATTCGTAGTTCTCGACCGATTGCGCGATCTGGCGCAAATAATTAGTCAGGCGCTCGCTGTGAAACTCGCCTTTCAGCACCTCTGAAAATCGAGGCTCTGCGGCATTGCCGCCGGTTCCACCGCCCGGCCAACTATGTGGATAATGGACCGCGAACGCGGCCTCATCCAGATCGCGTTCGAACTGAAATCCCGTCTCTCGAATGAACCGCTCATATTCCGGGTCGTGACTCACTGTAGGCAGTTCCTTGCCCGAGTTCACCCGCCGTACCCAGCTTAAGTCGACGTACACGAAAGCATCTGCCCCGGGCAGCAGGCGAGCGGGTTCGGGAGGAGCATGCTTTCGGAGTTGGACAGCCAGGATGACCGCCGCAACAATGACTACGACGAGGGCAAAGATAGGTAAAGTGCGTCTAATTCGCATGGAATGCGGTCAGGGCTGAAATCATAACACCGTGGGAAAGGTGTTTCGGAGGCAGGAACCGAATTCAGTTTCCAGCGATTAGCGAAGGATGAGTTGCATTCACCGTGTTAGTATGCGTTGGCTTTGCGAAAGGAGCCTCTATGAAGCGCATCAACTTTTTGATTGGGTTCACGCTGGTGCTGGGAGTGATGCTGGGGTTGCTGGGCAGTCGAATGTCGAGCGCGCAAGATAAGGAGAATTTGAAGGGCGGCAAGATTCTGCAGCGGACGGAATTAAAGGGCGCGCCGGGATGGGAAGCGATCCTCGTGGATCGTACGCTGCCGCCGGGCGCGGCAAGCGGCGAGCACACTCAATCCGGCAACGAGATCGTTTACATCGCGGAAGGCTCAGTGATTTTTGAGGCGCAGGGCAAGCCCGCCGTAACCTTGAAGCCCGGCGAATCGTTCACCACTGTCTCCGGGCAGGTACACAACGTGAAAAACGCGAGCAGCAGCGCTCCAGCCAAGGCATTGGCCTTCTATGTAGCGAAAAAAGGCACTCCCCTTGAGGATCTCTCGGTTCCGACGAAGAAGTAGTAGCGCCGTCTAGGGGGCGAGAGACGCTAGGCCTACTTGAAGCTTTAACAACGGGTCCCCTGACGGCTAGTGGGTTGCGAAAAATTTGTTCGCTGTGATAACTTAACTAATTGTCCCGGACATCTGGGCGGGATCAAGGGTATACTTGTGCCTGTACGGCGCGATATCCTAATGCTGGCGTAGCTCAGGTGGTAGAGCATCTGATTTGTAATCAGAGGGTCAGGGGTTCAAATCCCTTCGCCAGCTCCAGTATGCAAAAGGTCCGGAAGCGAATTCAGTCATCACGAATTCCGGCGGCAATGCTCAGTAGGTGGCGGCGCAACAGGTTTTTCCAAACGCACTCCATTCGGAACGTATCCGGCTTGTAGTGATCTTCGCGCGATAATCCGTTAGCGCGATTCTTGGTTTCCCTGGTTTGCGAAATTTGTTTGCGAAAGTCGGAAGGCTTTGTTCTGCCTGTCGGCTCACTCGCGACGACTGCTTCGCCCGGCAGTGTTTGCACAGGTGGGTGAGTGGTTAAAGCCAACAGACTGTAAATCTGTCCCTCCTAGCGAGGTACGAAGGTTCGAATCCTTCCCTGTGCACCAGTATCGAGCAGGAATCATGAGTCGCTTCGCCATGGCGTTGATAGCGTATGCGGTGTTGGCTGCGCTGGCTCTGGCTACGCTAAGTGATTTTCGGATCCGGTCGCTGACGCTTCTGATTCTTGGGTTGTTCGCTTTTAAGAGTTGGGTGCGGCGTAAAGATGTTTTGCATCCGGAAGCGATCAGCGAGTCGGAATGAGTCGCGGTTGCGGTCTGGGCCGATGTTGAGCCGTTTAGCGGGCGTGAGCGAAGCGGGACCCTGCTGGCGAAATCCCGAGCGTAGTTTGCGAGGGATCTCACGGTCGGCGGTGTGTTGGGCCGATGTAGCTCAGTTGGTAGAGCACTCCCTTGGTAAGGGAGAGGTCACCAGTTCAATCCTGGTCATCGGCTCCATGAAATTCGCAGAGTGCTGGAGAGTCTTGGGAAATTTGGTCTTGGGAAGGGCACGGCTTTAGCCGTGCCGCTAGGCGTCGAATTGAAAAGCGGCTTTAGCCGCTGAGGTTTACTGATAGCGGACAGCTGAATTAACAGGGCGGGAGTAACTCAGTGGTAGAGTCACAGCCTTCCAAGCTGTTGGTCGCGGGTTCGATTCCCGTCTCCCGCTCCATATTGAGGCGTTTTGCGGGCGTAAGCGAAGTCGGGGCCCGCAGCCGAAATCCCGAACGCAGTTTGCGAGGGATTTGAGCAGAGTTTAAGTATGGCCTTCGAGCAAGCGACGATCAAGATTCAGAGCGAACCGGAGTACGCGAAGCTCCAGCAGGCGATCGAACAGGCTTTTCAGCCTGAAAAGACCGAGCGCTTCTTGAAGCAGTTGGAGCGCAACGATGTGCGGGTCCGCGACTTCGATGGAGTGCTGGCTTCCCGGGCGCTGGAGGATGCGGCAGGATCGCAAGCGGATTTGAATGCGACTCAGTTGTATCAGGCGTTGCCGGTGTCGGATCAAGCGCAGATGCGCGAGTTTTACCTGTCGAAGCTGGAAGGTATCGAAGCGGCGCTGCGGCATAAGTTCAAGAAGCTTTATCAATATTATTAAGTTCTTAACGAGATCACTTAACAAGCGAGGCACGGCACTATTATGGCGAAAGAGAAATTTGATCGTAACAAGCCGCACTGCAACGTAGGGACGATTGGTCACATTGACCATGGCAAGACCACGTTGACGGCGGCCATCACGAAGGTATTGTCGAAGCATAATCCGAAGAATACGTTCCGGTCGTTTGACTCGATCGACAACGCTCCGGAAGAGAAGGCTCGCGGAATCACCATTGCGACGGCGCACGTGGAGTATGAGACGGCGAACCGGCACTACGCGCACGTCGATTGCCCGGGCCACGCTGACTACATCAAGAACATGATCACCGGTGCGGCGCAAATGGATGGCGGCATTCTGGTGGTGGCGGCGACGGATGGTCCCATGCCGCAGACGCGCGAGCACGTGCTGCTGGCGCGCCAGGTGGGCGTGCCGTATCTGGTGGTGGCGCTCAACAAGGTGGACGCGGTAGACGATCCCGAGTTGCTCGAACTGGTGGAACTCGAAGTCCGCGAGTTGCTGAAGAGCTACAAGTTTCCCGGCGATGATGTGCCGGTGATTCGGGTATCGGCTCTGGGCGCGCTGAACGGCGAAGAGAAGTGGGAAAAGCAGATTGACGCGTTGATGGAAGCGGTGGATAAGTCCGTGCCGCAGCCGGCGCGCGAACTGGATAAGCCCTTCCTGATGCCGATTGAAGACATCTTCTCGATTCAGGGTCGCGGCACGGTGGTGACGGGACGAATCGAGCGCGGCAAGGTGAAGGTGGGCGAAGAAGTAGAAATCGTCGGCTTCCGCGACACGCGCAAGACGGTGGTGACCGGCGTCGAAATGTTCAAGAAGCAGCTCGACGAAGGCATGGCGGGCGACAATGCAGGACTTCTGCTGCGCGGCATCGCGAAAGAAGATGTCGAGCGCGGCATGGTGTTGGCCAAGGGTGGATCGATTACGCCGCACACCAAGTTCAAGGCGGAAGTCTACATTCTGACCAAAGAAGAAGGTGGACGGCATACGCCGTTCTTCAAGGGATACCGTCCGCAATTTTATCTGCGCACCACGGACGTGACGGGAGTGGCGGAGTTGCCGGCGGGCACGGAGATGGTGATGCCGGGCGACAACGTCAGCCTGGTGATTGAGTTGATCACGCCGGTGGCGATGGAGAAGGGCTTGCGGTTTGCGATCCGCGAAGGCGGACACACGGTCGGCGCCGGAACCATTGCGGAGATTATTCAGTAAGGTTTATGTAGAGCGGGCGCCCTCGCCCGCTTTGCGTGCAGCATGGATAAAAGCTCGCGGGCGAGGGCGCCCGCGCTACATGAGAAATTGGGAGTGAGTGATGCCCCGAGAAATTGTTACGTTACAGTGCGGTGATTGCAAAGAGCGGAATTATTCGACGACCAAGAACCGTAAGACGACGACGGAACGGCTGGAATTCAAGAAATTCTGCAACCGTTGCCGTAAGCATACGCCGCATAAAGAAGTGAAATAGATTGGGCGATTTGCGATTGAGTGATTTTGCGATTGAAAGCGGACATTAGGGTTTGCAATCGCTCAATGGCTCAATCACAAAATCACTCAATGGTTACAGGGGCGTAAGCTCAACGGTTAAACTGTCGGTCTCCAAAACCGAACTTGGGGGTTCGAATCCCTCCGCCCCTGCCAGAATTTGGAAGGAAGCCGGAAAGGGTTAAGAGAAGTATGGGAGTGGAGACGAAGAAGATGGCAAACTCGATCGCATCCGCCGGTGGAAGTTTCGGGGACCAGATTAGATCCTGGCCGGAGCGGGTGAAGACTTTCTATAACGATGTGCGCACCGAAACGCGCAAGGTGACCGCGCCGTCGTGGAAGGAAGTGCAGGCCACCACCGCGGTTGTGGTCGTCACCGTGTTCCTTTTTGGCGTGTTCTTTTTCATTATCGATAACGTGATTCAGAAAGGCGTTTCGTTTTTGTACAGCTATTTCGGACACTAAGTCAGACGGCGCGGAGCGGAGTTTAATTTGATCATGCAGGACGAAGAAAAGAACGGCGCGGCAGCAGGCGGAGTGGCGGCGGGTGGAGAGTTGCCCCCGGGTGCAGATGGCGCTGCCCCAAGCGGGGAGCCTCCTCGCAATCCGAACATGAAGTGGTACATCATCCACTCCTACTCCGGATTTGAGCGCAAAGTAAAAGAGTCGCTCGAGTCGCGCGTCATGGCGTTCGGACTACAGGAAAAGATCGGCAAGGTGCTGATCCCCACCGAGTCCGTCACCGAAGTTCGCGGCGGCAAGAAGTACACCTCGGAGCGCATGTTCTATCCCGGCTACGTGCTGGTGGAAATGGACATGGACGATCACGTCTGGCATGTGGTGAAGTCCACGCCCCGCGTCACCGGATTTGTCGGTACCGGCCAGCAGCCCACGCCGCTCTCCGATGAAGAAGTGCAGCACATCGTCTACAAGGTGGCCGATAGCCGTGAGAAGCCGAAGCTTAAGGTCAAGTTCGAGAAGAACGAGACGGTCCGCATCTCGGAAGGCCCGTTCGCGACCTTCCAGGGCATTGTGGACGAAGTCAACGAAGATCGCGAAACGTTGAAAGTGATGGTCACAATTTTTGGTCGCTCCACCCCGGTAGAGTTGGAATTCAACCAGGTCGAGAAGGTGGCGTAAGGCCTTCGGGTCGCCTAGGGAGTTTTGGCTAGACGAGCTTTGAAAGGGCGCGGCTTAGAGCCGCGCCGTGATAGAGCCTATCGAGACGGGCTTTAGCCCCGAGGGTGAGGGTCTCGAAACAAAAGTCCGCAGATTGTTGAGCCGAAAATCCTAGACTCACGCTGCTGGCGGAAGAGAGATCATGGCAAAAAAAGTTACAGGTTTCGTAAAGTTGCAGATCGCGGCGGGCAAGGCGACTCCGGCTCCTCCCGTGGGCCCGGCGCTCGGCCAGGCGCAGATCAACATCATGGAGTTCTGCAAGCAGTTCAACGCGCGCACGAACCAGAAGGAAATGGAAGGGCTGATCATTCCGGTCGTCGTCTCGGTTTACAGCGACCGGTCCTTCACTTTCATCACCAAGACGCCCCCGGCTTCGATTTTGTTGAAACGTGCTGCCGGCATCGCCAAAGGATCGGGTACGCCGAACAAAGATAAAGTCGGCAAGGTGACGCTCAAGCAGGTGGAAGAAATTGCCAAGCAGAAAATGCCCGATTTGAATGCCGCTTCGGTGGAAACTGCCATCAAGAGCATTCGCGGCACCGCGCGCTCCATGGGAATTGAAGTCATTGCGTGATTGAGCGATCTCGCGATTGTGCGATTTTCAATCGCCCGATCGCCAGATTACCCAATCTCTCAATGTCATAAGTCACCATCACCACGGTTCATCGAAGCACCGATCAGCGGTGGAAGACAAGGAAAAGTGAAATGAAAAAAGAAGGAAAGAATATCGCTAAGGCGCATGCTGCCAGTCGAGAAGCGTCCTTACACGCTGCAGGATGCAGTTCCGCTCCTGCAAAAAGTGAAGTTCGCCAAGTTCGACGAAACCGTGGAAGTCACGATGCGGCTGGGCGTCGATCCCAAGCATGCCGACCAGATGGTCCGCGGAACTGTGGTTTTGCCCCACGGCCTCGGCAAATCGAAGAAAGTTCTGGTCATCGCTTCCGGTGACAAGATCCGCGAAGCAGAAGAAGCCGGCGCTGACTACGCCGGTGGCGAAGAGATGGTCGAGAAGATCACCAAAGAGAACTGGACTGACTTCGACGCTTTGATCGCCACTCCCGATGTGATGAAATCCGTCGGACGCCTGGGAAAGATTCTTGGACCCAAGGGTCTAATGCCGAACCCGAAGACCGGCACTGTGACCATGGACGTGGGCAAGGCGGTGCAGGAAGTGAAAGCCGGCAAAGTCGAATTCCGTACCGACAAGACCGCGCTGGTCCACTGCCCCGTCGGCAAGATTTCGTTCTCGCCCGACAAGTTGATCGAGAATGCGACGGTGCTGATTACCAGCGTGATCAAGGCCAAGCCGTCGGTTGCCAAGGGCAAGTACATCAAGGGCTGCACGCTGAGTTCGACGATGGGTCCCGGCATTCTGCTGGATACGGCTCCGATCGAAACTGCGGCCAAGGCATAAGTCGGCGCTGAAGTCGCCGGATGGACGGAAGCGTCCGTCCCATACAAGATTGCGAGGGATTGAATTATGGCGGTTACCAAGGCAAAGAAAAAAGAGCAGGTTGAGAAGCTGAGCGCGGATTTGAAAAGCGTGTCTAACGCGGTGGTCGCGACCTACACCAAGATGACCGTCGCTCAGGACTATGAACTGCGCAAGGCTCTGCGCGGCGCGGGCGCGAAATATAAGGTCGTCAAGAACACCCTGGCGGAGCTTGCGGCCAAGGGCACCAAGATCGAAGAAGGCCTGAAGAATTTGACCGGCGTCACTTCCATCGCCTACACCACCGGCGATCCTGTGGCCATGGCCAAGGCGCTCACCAAGTACGCCAAGGATGTGCCCGAGTTCACCTTCAAGATCGGGGTGGTTGAGGGGCGCGTAATCTCGATCAAGGAGATCGAAGCCCTTTCCAGCATGCCGTCGAAGGAAGAGCTTTACTCCAAGCTGCTGTTCCTGATCAACGCCCCGGCGCAGCGTCTGGTTACCGTGATGAACGCCGTTGGCCGCAATCTGGCCGTGGTGGTCGATCAGGGCGTGAAGGAGAACAAGTTTAAGGAAGCATAGTTTTGTGGGGACAGCCGCCCTCGGCTGTCCGGTCGAGCGAAGCTCGACTCGCATTTGCCGGCAGCGTGATTGCAGCCGGAACAGGTTCGGGACGGCAATAGCGTCCGAAGAGATTTGGTTATTCGCAGGTCAGGGGTTGCGCGGTTCGAGTCCAGGCGTTGTCTGGCGCATGGAAGTTGAACCAGCCGCACTGGAAACCCGGCTCAGGAATAACCAGATCAAAAATTCACAATTCAAAGAGTGGAGAACTAACATGGCAGACCTGCAACAGTTGGAAGATTCAATCGTATCCTTGTCGCTGCTCGACGCGGCACAGCTGGTGAAGAAGCTGGAAGAGCGTCTTGGCGTCTCGGCAGCAGCGGCAGCCCCGGTGATGGTGGCCGGCGGCGGCGGTGCGGCGGCAGCGGCTCCGGCAGAAGAGAAGACGGAATTTACCGTCGTGCTCAAGGAAGTCGGCGCGAACAAGATTAACGTCATCAAGGCCGTCCGCGAAGTCACCAGCCTGGGCTTGAAGGAAGCCAAGGAACTGGTGGATGGCGCTCCTAAGAACATCAAAGAAGGCGTCAATAAGGACGAAGCCGAGACCATCAAAAAGAAATTTACCGAGGCTGGCGCTGTTGTCGAGGTCAAATAGCTGATCTGTGTGGAGCGGGCACTCTTGCCCGCTTTGCCGGCAGCTTGCTGGCGGCCTCGCGGGCGGAAGTGCTGTCCGCGCCACACAAATGGTGCAAAGCTCGGAAATTTTAGCGTTCTAGTTGTGAAGCCGGGGCGGGGGTGTTAGCATCTAAACTAACACCGCTTCCCCTGGCCTCACTCGTAGCGGGCGAGACCCGCAGGGAAGCTTGGGCACTGTTCCGTGGGCAGGCGGAACGGAAACGGCCGAAGGAAACTGGCGCGAAAGATTACAAATTCAGATTGGCGAATCGCCTTGCACGGCGTCTGCGGGAACGCTTGTCCCTGCGGGCGCCCCGTCGTGTTTTCCCGGCTATGTAAGTTTCACAGGTTCGAACACAACCAGGTTTTAACAGCTAAGCAGTGCGGCGCGATCCGGCGCCCCACATTCCGCGGGTAATCGCAGCGCACGGCTGCGCCTGACATTGGAGTTCTTGACGATGAAGAATAATGCCTTCCGTAAACGTTTTGATTTTTCAAAAATACCAGCCACCATCCAGATCCCGAATTTGATCGAGGTCCAGAAGCGCTCCTACGACCGCTTTCTGCAGATGGACAAGCTGCCCAGCGAACGCGAAGACGGCGGATTGCAGGCAGTGTTCCAGTCCGTCTTCCCGATCACCGACTTCCGCAACGTATCACAACTTGAGTTTGTGGATTACGCCATTGGTAACTGGGAGTGCAAGTGTGGTCACCTCAAGGGACTGCACCATCTCCGTACCACTTGTAAGAACTGCGGCAATACCGTCATCACCGATCCCTTTCATCCCGGCGACGTGCTTTGCCAGAAATGCGGCACTTACAACGCCAATACGCCAGATTTTTGCAACAAGTGCGGCGACCCGGTTGGCCTGCAGTTGAAGTATGACGTGGCTGAGTGCGAAGAGCGCGGCATGACCTATTCCGCTCCCCTCAAAGTCACCATGCGTCTGACGATTTTCGATAAAGACGCTGAAACCGGCAATCGCTCCATTCGCGACATCAAGGAACAGGAAGTCTTTTTTGGCGACGTGCCGCTGATGACCCAGAACGGCACCTTCATCATTAATGGTACCGAGCGCGTGATCGTCAGCCAGTTGCACCGCTCGCCTGGGGTTTTCTTCGAAACCGCCAACAACCGCACTTATTTCCTGGGCAAGATCATTCCCTACCGCGGATCCTGGGTGGAGTTCGAGTACGACCAGAAGAACGTTCTTTACGTCCGCATCGACCGCAAGCGCAAGTTCCTGGGAACCATCTTCCTGCGCGCTCTGGGCCTGCGTTCGGCGGAAGATATTCTGCGCTCTTTCTACACCATCGATCGCATCACGATTAAAGACAAGAAGCTTTTCTGGACACTCGATCCGGCCAGCGAGAAAGCTACCAATCTGCTCGGCATGAAGCTGGCGCACAGCATCAAGAACAAGTCGGGCGATGAAATCGCGCACTCCGGTCGCAAACTCAACGCCGCCGTTCTGAAGGAGATTCAGAAGGCGAAGATCTCCGAGATTGAAGTCGATGTCACCGATCTCGAAGGCGCGTGGGCTGCCGCCGACGTGGTCGATACCACCACCGGCGAAGTCCTGCTCGAAGCCAATAGCGAAATCACCGCCGACAAAGTCTCGAAGATTCTCGACTCCGGCGTAGTGGAGATGAGCCTGTTCTTCCCCGAGCGCGACGATGTGGGCACGGTGATCAGCCAGACTCTGAAGCGCGATTCGGTAAAGACTCCGCAGGAAGCGTTGATCGAGATCTACCGCAAGCTGCGTCCCGGCGATCCGCCGACCTTGGATACGGCCACGGCGCTCTTTCACGGCATGTTCTTCGACCCGCGCAAGTATGACTTCTCGAAGGTTGGCCGTCTCAAGTTCAACATCAAGCTGTTCGAGAACCAGGACGCCACCAGTCTCGATAAGCGCACTCTCGATCCCGATGATTTCTACGCCACCATCGGTTACCTGCTGAAGTTGCGCAAGAACATCGGATCGGTGGACGACATCGATCACCTGGGCAACCGCCGCGTCCGCGCGGTCGGCGAGTTGATGGAAAACCAGTTCCGCATCGGACTGGTCCGCATGGAACGGGCGATCAAGGAAAAAATGTCCGTGTACCAGGAAATGTCGACAGCGATGCCGCACGACCTGGTCAATGCCAAGCCGGTCATGGCCGCGATCCGCGAATTCTTCGGATCGTCCCAGCTTTCGCAGTTCATGGATCAGACCAACCCGCTCTCCGAGATCACGCACAAGCGGCGTCTCTCGGCGCTTGGGCCGGGCGGTCTCTCTCGTGAACGCGCCGGATTCGAAGTTCGCGACGTTCATCCCACGCACTACGGTCGTATCTGCCCGATTGAAACGCCGGAAGGTCCGAACATTGGACTGATCTCGTCGTTGAGCTGTTACGCACGCATCAATGACTACGGCTTCATCGAGTCGCCTTATCGCAAGATCAAGGCTGGACGCGTCATCGACTATGTCTCGATCGCCAACACTGGCGACAGCGACTTCAAAGTCGGCGATCACCTCGAGAAGAGTGAGATCGAAAAGATCAATGGGGATTTGAAAGAGAAGCGCAAGAAGCCCGCGCAGATCGAACCGTTCTCCTTCTATCTTTCCGCATGGGAAGAAGACCGGCACACCATCGCCCAGGCCAATGTGGAGCTGGATGATAAAGGCAAAATTGTCGCCGAACTGGTGAATGCCCGTAAGGCCGGCAACTTTGTTCTGGTGAGCCGCGATGAAGTGGATTACGTCGACGTCAGCCCCAAGCAACTGGTTTCCGTGGCTGCATCGCTGGTTCCGTTCCTCGAGCACGACGACGCGAACCGCGCGCTGATGGGCGCCAACATGCAACGCCAGTCCGTGCCGCTGCTTCGCGCGCAAGCGCCGATCGTCGGCACTGGAATGGAAGGCGTTACCGCACGCGATTCCGGCGCCGTGGTTCTGGCCCGCCGTAACGGCATCATTGATTCGGTCGATTCCGACCGCATCATCGTGCGCGTCGAAGGCGAGCACCATCCCACGCAGTTGTCGCGTGAAGTGGGCAGTGACATCTATCAGCTCACCAAGTTCAAGCGTTCCAACCAGAACACCTGCATCAACCAGAAGCCCATCGTGAAGAAGGGACAGCGTGTGCTGAAGGGCGAAGTCATCGCCGACGGTCCTTGCACCGATCACGGTGAGCTCGCGCTTGGACGAAACGTACTCGTCGCCTTCATGCCATGGCGCGGTTACAACTTTGAAGACGCGATTCTCGTCTCCGAAAAAATGGTGAAGGACGATTACTACACTTCACTGCACATCGAGGAGTACGAGATCGAAGCCCGGGATACGAAGCTTGGTCCGGAAGAAGTCACGCGCGATATTCCCAACGTCAGCGAATCGATGTTGCGCAATCTCGACGAAGCGGGCGTGATCCGCATCGGCGCCAGCATCAAGCAGGGCGACATTCTGGTCGGCAAGGTTACGCCCAAGGGTGAAACTCAGCTCACGCCGGAAGAGAAACTTCTTCGTGCCATCTTCGGCGAAAAAGCCGGCGATGTCCGCGACGCTTCGCTCTACTGCCCGCCGGGGATTGAGGGCGTCATCGTCGATGTGAAGATCTTCTCCCGCAAGGGCCAGGAAAAAGACGAGCGGGCGAAATCCATCGAAGCGACGCAGATCGGCAAGCTCGAAAAGAACCTTTCGGACGAGATCCGCATTCTGACCGACGAGCGCCTCAAGCGTTTGGAAAACATTCTTGGTGGCAAGGAAGTGCAGGCCGACCTGCACGACGAGCGCACCAACAAGCGTCTTCTGAACAAGGGCAACGTGCTGGACCGCGACGCCATCGAGCGCATCTCCACCCGCAACCTGAAGCGTATCAAGTACGCCGACAAGGATCCGCGAGTGAATGAGCAGATCGACGAGATCGAAGAAATGACGTCTCGCCAGATCGATGTGCTGAAGAAGATCGTCAACGAGAAGAAAGAAAAGCTCACCAAGGGTGACGAACTGCCGCCTGGCGTGATCAAGCTGGTCAAGGTCTACATCGCGATGAAGCGAAAGCTCAGCGTTGGCGACAAGATGGCCGGCCGTCACGGGAACAAGGGCGTCATCGCCCGCATTCTGCCGGAAGAGGATATGCCGTACCTCGAGGACGGAACGCCGGTCGAGATCGTTCTCAACCCGCTTGGCGTACCCAGCCGTATGAACGTGGGCCAGATTCTTGAAACCCACTTGGGATGGGCGGGATACACCTTGGGCGAAAAGATCGGCAACCTGCTCAAGGAAAATACCCGCACCGAGGCCATCCGTCGCGAGTTGAAGGCTCTGTTCAAGGACTCAAAGCTCGCCGACACGATTAGCGAAATGGGTGACGAAGAACTGGAAGCCTTGGCTCCCACTCTGGCTCGCGGCGTTTACATGGGTTCACCCGTGTTCGACGGCGCGAAGGAAGAGGAGATCAAAGCGCTGCTCGAGCATGCTGGCCTGCCCACATCGGGCAAGACCACGCTGCATGACGGCATGACCGGAGATCAGTTCGAACAGCCGGTCTGCGTGGGCTACATCTACATGTTGAAACTGTCGCATCTGGTGGACGACAAGATTCACGCTCGTTCCATCGGCCCGTACTCGCTCATCACCCAACAACCCTTGGGTGGCAAGGCGCAGTTCGGAGGACAGCGCTTCGGAGAAATGGAAGTCTGGGCCCTCGAAGCTTACGGTGCAGCGTTCATCCTGCAAGAGCTGCTGACGGCAAAGTCTGACGACGTTTACGGCCGTACCAAGATTTACGAGGCCATCGTCAAAGGCGAAGCTGCCATGGAGCCGGGCGTACCCGAATCGTTTAACGTGCTGATCCGCGAATTGCAATCGCTCTGTCTTGATGTGGAATTGATCAAGACCGGCGAGAAGCGGCCTGCGGCAAGCGCGGCAGCAGACTAAAAGCAATGGCCGTGGCCGGTCGTCAGTGCCTGCAACCCAGGGACCGGCCACGGACACGCTGAAGACTTTTGAAAGAACGTTTCGCGGGGCCAAAGCTCTCAGCTACCGCGAAACATAAAAACTGGCAACTGGCCACCACAACTGGCCACTGCCGCCGAGAGCAGGAAGCGGAGGAACCCCTTGTTTCGTTCGAGCCCGTTCGAAATGCAAAACACAATCGCCGATTTCGATGCCATCAAAATCAGCCTCGCATCTCCGGAGAAAATCCGGAGCTGGTCTCATGGCGAAGTCACCAAGCCTGAGACCATCAACTACCGCACCTTCAAGCCGGAGCGGGACGGCCTGTTCTGCGCCCGCATTTTTGGCCCCGTAACCGACTGGGAGTGCTTGTGCGGCAAATATAAGCGCATGAAGCATCGCGGAGTCATCTGCGACAAGTGCGGCGTGGAAGTGACGCTCTCGAAAGTTCGCCGTGAACGCCTCGGCCACATCGAGCTCGCGTCTCCCTGCTCCCACGTTTGGTTCTTCAAGGGCCTGCCTAGCCGTATTGGTCACTTGCTCGACATCTCTTTGCGCGATCTCGAATCCGTTCTTTATTTCGAGGCCTACGTCGTCGTCGAACCTGGCGACGCTCCCGTCAAAGAGCGCGAAGTCATTAAGGACGAAGCCAAGTTCCGCGAACTCGACCAGCAGTATCGCCCCGCCGGCTTCAAGGCCATGATGGGCGCGGAGGCCATCAAGGAACTTCTCAAGCGTATCGACACCGATGGCTTGTCGGTTGAACTGCGCGAGAAGATGAAGAACGAGAGCTCGCTGCAGAAGCGGCTCAAGTACACCAAGCGGTTGAAAGTTGTTGAGGCATTCCGCAAGAGCGGCAACAAGCCCAGCTGGATGATTCTCGACGTCATTCCGGTCATTCCGCCGGAGCTTCGCCCTCTTGTTCCACTCGATGGCGGCCGCTTCGCTACCTCTGATTTGAACGACCTCTACCGCCGCGTCATCAACCGCAACAATCGGTTGAAGAAGCTGATGGACCTGCACGCGCCCGAAGTGATCGTAAGAAATGAAAAGCGCATGTTGCAGGAAGCCGTCGACGCCCTGTTCGATAACGGACGTCGTGGCCGCGTTCTGCGTGGCGCCAACAACCGTCCGCTGAAGTCGCTGTCTGACACGCTCAAGGGCAAGCAAGGCCGTTTCCGCCAGAACCTGCTCGGCAAGCGCGTCGACTACTCCGGACGTTCCGTCATCGTGGTCGGTCCCGAACTCAAGCTGCATCAGTGCGGGCTGCCCAAGAAGATGGCGCTCGAATTGTTCAAGCCCTTCATTTATCACCGGCTTGAACAGACGGGCAACGTCACCACCATCAAGCAAGCCAAGGAAATGGTGGAGCAGCAAGAGCCCATCGTTTGGGACATCCTCGAAGAAGTCATCAAGGATCATCCCGTCCTTCTGAACCGCGCTCCTACGCTGCATCGCCTCGGCATTCAGGCGTTTGAGCCGGTACTGGTGGAAGGCAAAGCCATCCGCATTCACCCGCTCGTCTGCACCGCGTTCAACGCGGATTTCGACGGCGATCAGATGGCCGTGCACATTCCGCTTTCTCCGGAAGCCCAGGTCGAAGCCAGCGTGTTGATGCTGGCCTCGCACAACATTCTTTCGCCGGCATCCGGTCAGCCGATCACCGTTCCTACGCAGGACATGGTTCTCGGTCTTTACTACCTGACCAAAGGCAAGCCCGGCGCGAAGGGTGAAGGCCGCGTCTTCGCCAACATCGAAGAAGTTTTGCTGGCGCTCGAAATGGGCGAAGTGGAAACGCTCACCCCCATTCGCCTGCGCTACACCGGCGAGTTGATTGACCTGACCACCGCGTACGACGATCAGGACATCATCCACACCGAGCCCATTCAGGTGGACCGCACTTTCGTCAACACGACGGTGGGACGCGCCATCCTCAACGATCACCTTCCCGAAGGCATGCCCTACATCAACGGCCTGCTCAAAAAGAAGGGTATCGGCGCTCTGGTGAATTATGGCTACCTGCGATTCGGCCTCGAGACCACGGTCAAGATGCTCGATGAAGTAAAGGATTTCGGCTTCAAGTACGCAACCAAGGCCGGCCTCTCCATCGGTATCGACGACATGGTCATCCCAGACAGCAAGAAGACGCTGGTCAAGGATGCCGAAAAACAGGTGGTCGCCGTGCAACAGCAGTATCTGGACGGTGCCATCACCAACGGTGAACGCTATAACAAGGTCATCGAAATCTGGTCGGCGATTACCGAAAAGGTTGCCGACGAGATGTTCGGACAGATGCAGCGTGCCGACAAAGAAGGCTTTATCAATCCGATTTACGTCATGGCCGATTCCGGCGCTCGAGGATCGAAACAGCAGATCCGCCAGCTCTCCGGTATGCGTGGTTTGATGGCCAAGCCTTCCGGCGAAATCATCGAGTCTCCCATCACGGCGAACTTCCGCGAAGGTCTGACCGTGCTGGAATATTTCGTCTCGACCCACGGCGCCCGCAAGGGTCTCGCCGATACGGCTCTGAAGACGGCGGATTCCGGCTACCTCACGCGTCGTCTCGTCGACGTCGCGCAGGACGTCATCATCAGCGAATACGATTGCGGCACCGTGGACGGCATTTACGTTCAGGGTATCGTCGAAGCCGGCGAAATTATCGAGCCGTTGCGCGACCGCATTGTGGGCCGCGTTTCGCTCGAGAAGATCAAGGACTACGACGGCAACGTGATCGTCGACATCAACAATGAGATCACCGAGGAACTCGCCGTCTCCATCCAGGCAGCTGGTATCGAGCGCGTGAAGATTCGTTCGGTGCTCACTTGCGAATCGAAGCGCGGTGTTTGTGTGATGTGCTACGGCCGTAACCTGGCCTCTGGACGCTTGGTCGAACTCGGCGAAGCGACGGGAGTCATCGCGGCCCAGTCCATCGGCGAACCTGGAACCCAGCTCACCATGCGTACGTTCCACATCGGCGGCACGGCGTCTCGAGTCTCCGAGCAGTCGCGTCTCGATGCCAAGAATAATGGCACGGTCCGCTTCATCGGACTGCAAACCGTGAAGTCGAAGTCCGGCGATCTGGTGGTCATGAATCGCCAGGGCTCGATCGCGGTGGTCGACGAGAAGAACCGCGAGCGCGAGCGCTACTCCGTGATTTACGGCGCCAAGCTCAAGGTCAACGACGGCGATCAGGTGCAGCAGGGAAAAGTGATGGTCGAGTGGGATCCTTACACCTTCGCCATCCTTACCGAAATCGGCGGCACGGCGCAGTTCAAGGACTTGCAGGAAGGCGTCACACTGCACGAAGAAGTGGACGAGGTTACCGGATTGTCGCGTCACGTCGTGGCCGATTCACCCGACGAGAAACGCCAGCCGGCGATCGTGGTCAAAGGCAAGGGCAGCAAGCGCTACCTCATGCCTTCCCGCGCTCACTTGATGGTGCAGGATGGAGACACGGTTTTCCCCGGAGACGTGCTGGCCAAGATCCCGCGCGAAACCACCAAAACGAAAGACATCACCGGTGGTCTGCCGCGTGTTGTCGAATTGTTCGAAGCCCGCAAGCCGCATGAAACCGCAGTCATCAGCGAAATCGATGGCACGGTTAAATTCGGTGAGGTCTCCAAGGGTCAACGCAAGCTCTATGTGCAGGCTGATAACGGTACGGAGAAAGAGTATTCCGTTCCGCGCGGCGTTCACATCAACGTGCAGGAAGGCGAGCGCGTCAAAGCTGGCGAACCCTTGATGGACGGCCCGCTCAACCCGCACGACATCCTGGCCGTTCTGGGCGAAAAGGAACTGCAGTCTTACCTGGTGAACGAAATCCAGGAAGTCTACCGGTTGCAGGGCGTCAACATCAGCGACAAGCACATTGAAGTGATTGTCCGCCAGATGATGCGCTGGGTGAAGGTGGAGGATGTGGGCGACACCACGTTCTTGCTGGAACAGCAACTCGATAAGTTCCGCTTCCGTGAAGAGAACGAGCGCGTGATCAAGGAAGGCGGCAAGCCGGCTACTGGCCGTCCGCTCCTTCTCGGTATCACCAAGGCTTCGCTCTCAACCGATTCGTTCATCTCGGCGGCGTCCTTCCAGGAAACCACGCGAGTGCTCACCGAAGCTTCCATTCAGGGAGCGGTCGATCACCTGCGCGGCCTGAAAGAAAACGTCATCGTCGGCCGCCTCATCCCTGCCGGAACCGGCATGGAGTACTACCGCAACGTGCGCCTCTCGCCAGAAATGGAAGAGGCCGCCGCCAAGGTACAGGCGGAAGTCTCGGCAGCTTACGAAGAGGCCGAGCGCGCTCTCGAGATGATGCGTCACGAGGGCGAAACCGAGGAACTGGCTGCGGAATAAGCCGAATAAAGGTTAAGTCTCGGGGGCGAACCTGTTCGCCCCCGAACCCCTTTTAGGCAACTAATATTCATGCACGCGAACGCACAACGGTTGCAAATCGAGGAACCTGTCCCGGTTCCCTCATTGCGTCCCGCGCCTCCCGGCCCTAAGCTAGGGCCTGGCATGCTTCGCTTTCTGCGCCTAATCCGTCTGGCTTTCTGGCGTGCTTTTCAGCATGACGCGTTCTCCACCGCGAAAGCCTCTGCTTATTCTTCGATCCTCACTTTCTTTCCGGCTCTGCTCGTCGTGGGATCGGTGCTGGCCACCTCGCGCAAAGGCGCCCCCTACCTGCGGGAAATCTCTTACGCCTTATCGCGGATCTTGCCCGCCGGCAGCAACACGGCGATGAATTTCCTGCGCGGCGCTTCCCAACGTCCCGTAGGGCTCCTGCTCACCGCCTCTCTCCTGACGCTGTGGACCGCCTCCGGCGTCATGGTCTCGTGGATGGAAGGCTTCCGCCGCTGCTACGAGCTTCCAAAAATCTGGGGCCTTGTGAAAGAGCGACTGATCTCTTTCCTGCTGGTCGTTTTCGCGCTCATCCCCATGGCCTTTTCCACGCTGCTGGTGGCCTTCGGCAGCAAGATCGAAACCACCATCCTCTTCTATACCGCGCACGAATTCAGCGCCTACATCCTGCTGATGTGGACGTGCATCCGCTGGCTCATCGCCACTCTCACCAGCATTGCGGTCATCGCCCTCATTTACCACAACGCCGTTCCGCGCACTCAGCCGTGGCACAGTGTTATTACCCGGCGCAACGCTCGCCACCGGTCTCTGGTTCTCCTCCACGTTGCTTTTCGGTTTTTACCTGCAGCACTATGCCGATTACGGCATCATTTACGGATCGCTCGGAGCCTCGATTGCTCTGCTCGTCTGGATGTATATGGTTTCTCTGGTCATCCTCGTCGGCGCGGAATTCAACGCCATGCTTTTTCCCCGCGCTATGCTGGGAAAAGAATTAATCGCAATCAGTCACGCCAAGGCTTAATCGATCACTGCTTTCGTCAGCCACACGCGCCGAAGTCTGTCCGTTCGCATGCGACGTTAAATATTACGGCTGACGTTCCGCCCCAACCAATAACCTAGCTTCAGCAGTTAAAATAGTTCATCCGGTCCGAAGCTTCTGATCTCACACTCATGAAACAAAAAAAGCCAGAACTCGCGATTGACCAAGATCCTGCCGCCGGAAGTGTGTCCTCGGATATCCTCCACACACCTGCCTCGGCCCGCCGCGCCAAGATCATCTGCACCATCGGTCCGGCCTGCCATTCCGAGGCCGCCATGCGAGATTTGCTTCGCCTCGGAATGGATGTCGCCCGCCTGAACTTCTCGCACGGTACCCACGTCGACCATGCCCGTAACATCGAGCGCCTTCGGCTCGCGGCAGAAAAAGAAAATCGCATCCTTTGCATCTTGCAGGATCTGCAGGGCCCTAAAATTCGGACCGGACGTCTGGAAAATCACGAGCCCATCCTGCTCAAGAGTGGTTCCACCGTCATCATCACGCCACGCGAAATTACAGGGACCCCGAGTCGCATCTCCACCACCTTCCAGGATCTGGCCAGTGAAGTGAGCGTGGGCGCCCGCATCCTATTGCGCGACGGACTGATCGAGCTGCGCGTCCGCACCGTCCGGGGCAAAGACGTTGTCTGCGATATTTTGAACGGCGGTACGCTGGGCGAGCATCAGGGCATCAACCTTCCCGGTACTGCCCTATCCATTCCCGCCTTGACGGAGAAGGATCGCAAGGACCTCGAATTCGGACTGCAAGCACGGAGTCGACGCGGTTGCTCTGTCCTTTGTCCGTACTGCCGCCGACGTGAACATGGTTCGGCAGATCGTGCAAGGGCTCGGCAGCGATGTTCCATTAATCTCCAAACTCGAGAAGCCGCAAGCCATCGATAACATCGAGGAGATCCTCGAGGCTTCCGACGGCATCATGGTGGCCCGCGGAGATCTGGGCGTGGAAATGGCGCCGGAAAAGGTTCCTGTCATCCAGAAGCACGTGATTCGTCGCGCCGCGCACTGGCGCAAGCCCGTCATCACTGCTACCCAAATGCTCGAGTCGATGGTCGAAAACCCTCGCCCCACGCGCGCCGAGGCCAGCGACGTGGCCAACGCCATTTTCGATGGCAGCGACTCCGTCATGCTTTCCGCAGAGACTGCCAGCGGCCGCTATCCCCGCGAAGCGGTCGCCATGATGGCCCGCATCGTCGTCGAGGCGGAGAGCAACATGGGCGAATTCACTCAACCCCGCCGCCGTCGCGACCGCATCGGCTTCTCCGTTGCCGAGACCATTTGCGAATCTGTCGCTCATGCCGCGGAAGACTTGCCCATGGGGGCCATTGCCGTTTTCACCGAGACTGGCAATACCGCCCGCATGATTTCCAAATACCGTCCGCAGGCCCCCATCTATGCCTTCACCCACAACGCTACCGTGGCGCAGCGTACCAACCTGTATTGGGGCGCGCATCCCATGAAGTGCGCGCAGGCTCTCTCCGCGGAGCACATGGTGCAAGTTGCCGAAAAATATCTGCTAGACCGCCGCGTCCTCAAGCCTGGCGACGTTCTCGGCGTGGTCGCCGGTACGCGCCAATCTTCCGGTTCCACCAACTTCATGCGCCTGCACACGGTGACTGCCGAAGAGGCTACTGCGATCACTCAGCCCAAAGCGCAACGCGCCCGGGCCCGCCAGAAGCTATAATCGCCGGATATGTCCCAACCGTATCTTTCCATCGCGATCTGGGAGCCTATGCCCGACATGGAGGCGGCTTCGCTCCAGACGATGCGCGAACTTACCGCCCTCGTCTCCAGCAAACAATACGGCCGCGATTTGCTTTATCGCAGCGCAGATTCTGACTACGTGCTCTTGCGCTACTGGAATTCCGAGCAGGCTCGCGACGCCGCGCAAGAAGATCCCGAACTGCTTCGTTGCTGGGCGCGCCTGGGAAACGAAATCAAAATTTTGAAAGTTTACGAGAAGCTGGAAGAGATCGGCGCATAGCTTGTCCTCTGAAACCAACCCGCAGGTTTTCACCGACGTTACCGTGGATCCGTTCGTCTGCGGCTTTCTGCATCGCCCCTCCAACGCCAACGGGCAAGGACTCGTTCTTACCCACGGCGCCGGATCGAATTGCAAAGCTCCTCTATTGATCGCCTTGGCCAATAGTTTTTCTGACGCCGGATTCATGGTCCTTCGTTGCGATCTGCCGTTTCGTCAGGATCGCCCGTATGGGCCGCCCAGTCCGCATGATGGGAAACGCGACCGCAATGGACTGAACAATGCCGTCAAGGTGCTGAAGAATATCGCAGGCGGCCCGGTTTTTCTTGGCGGCCATTCGTACGGTGGAAGGCAAGCCAGCATTCTCTGCGCCGACGTGCCCCAAGGCGAGCCCGACCAGATTCCGGGCCTGCTCCTGATGTCCTATCCTCTGCATCCGCCTCGTAAACCCACACAGTTGCGCACACAGCACTTCTTCACCTTGCGCACTCCCGCACTTTTCGTACAAGGCACGCGCGATCCTTTCGGCTCCATCGAAGAAGTCGAACAGGCCATCAAGCTGATTCCAGCCAAGACAAAGTTGTTGACCGTGGAAGGCGCTGGACACGACCTGGGATTCAAAGGGAAAGCGAAAAAGGAAGAGTTACCCGCTCTTGTCCTGGCTCAGTTCCAGGAATTTTTCTAGAGCCCTGCTTGGCGTGCGAACTTCTCAGTTCACCCACCCGGATTTCGATCCGCCATTTCCTTTGCGCGGTCCATCATCCGGCGGAATGTAATTTCCGTGTTCGTCGAACTCCACCTTGCGATCGTGCTTGCTCATGTAGACTTCAAATTTCTTTGCCGCCCTGCGCCGCTTCCAGCGATAGTATTCGTTGCGCATGCTGAAATAACGCTCCGACGTGGCGAACGCCAGTCCCTTCCTCGGTAGAAACTTGAGATAGAGATATCCGAAGAGCAGTCCGCCGAGGTGGGCAAAGTTGTTGACGCCGCCAGTTTCCTGGATCGCTCCGAACAATGTCAGAAACACGATGCCCCACACAAAATACTTTGCCTTGATCATGAAAGGCAGCGGGAACATCATGATCTCGCTCTCGCCGTACAACACTCCGAAAGCGACCAGCAAACCGTAGATTCCTCCGGACGCTCCAATCGTAGGTGTCGCCGGAGAGAGTCCCAGAATGTGCGTATAGCTCACCGCCACCGTGGTGAACGCGGCGGCGACCGTACAGAAAAAGTAATACTCCACAAATCGTTTTGATCCCCAGTCGCTCTCCAGCTGAGAACCAAACATCCACAGCGCCAGCGCGTTGAAAAGCAGGTGAAGCAGTTCGAGGTGCAGAAACGAATAAGTGATCAATTGCCACAGCATCCCACGCACAACCAGCTTTGGGATGAGTCCCAGGTAAACAATCACCCACTCCCGGGCGAACGGCGAGGCAATCCTCATCACCGCCATCAGCAGGCAAATTCCGGCGTAAGTCAGAATCAGCCGCTTCACCCAACGCGTGAACGGAGGTAGGCTCAGCGAAATAGTTCGTCCGCGATTCATCGCCACGGCGGGGCCTCTATCACTGCAAGTGAACGTGTACCAATCATGGTATCAGGTCGCAAGATTCGTATCTCAACGCCGCGAAAGCACGCCGCGAGAATGTTCCTAGCGCTCTGGCGTTGGCACAACCGGCAGGCTACGGTGTCCTTGCGCGTCCACCGCTCTCACTGCAAAGATGACATTATCCTTGGAAAGTTTCAAAGTTGCGCGTGGAACGTTTCCAACTCTTTCAACGTTTTCCCATTCCGGGCTGCTCGTTTCTCGCCAAACAATTTCGTAACTCGTCGCCAGTCCGCCGCGAGAATTCCCCCACGTCAGCGTCGAGTCGTTCTCCAGATCTTTCGTCAGCAGATGCACATTCGCCGGAGGCGCCGGCGCCGATGCTAACGATGCCAGCGTTGCCGCATTCAGCCGCGCCACGCGGGCCACGTACTCGAAGTCCACAAACTTGAGCAGGTCGCCATATTCGATTCCGTTCTCCGTACGAACGTTCTGATGCTGGTGGTGGAAGTCCTCGCGAAACTCCGTGAACCGTACCGCGGCAAATCCCTCCTGGTTGAAAGAAGAATGATCCCCGCCGCGCAAATACCGGTCCAACCGGAAAATCATGACCGGTTTCACGCCAGGACTGTAGGCCGCGCCCACGTCCCTTATATAACGCGCCAGTTGTCTCGACGCTGAATCGTTTTCCCCGCCCAGCCCGCGAATTCTCCGGATCTCTTGCTCCGTCGCCGCCGCCGGTAGCCCCTCCGAAAATACTCGAACCACGGAATGATCCTGTTCCGCACTCTTGTCTCCACCCACAATGTCATTGTTCAAAACAGCTTCAATGTTCCAGCCCTGCTCTTTCGCCATCTTGGCGAAGTGCCGGCTCCCGTTCAATCCCTGCTCTTCCCCAGCAACCGTCAGAAAGATAATCGTCGCCGGAAATTTCAACTTGCTCAATACCCGCGCGCATTCCAGGCTGACGGCCGTTCCGCTGCCGTCGTCGTTCGCGCCGGGCGCATCGCCCTTAATATCGAGCGTATCGCTGTTCCGTGAATCGTAGTGCCCGGTTACCAGTACGATGCGCTTCGCATTCTCCGCATTCGTCCCTTTCAGCACCGCATAAACATTGGTGATTTCCGTAGGCTGCGGAATCCGATCGGCCGCCGGCTCGGTGAAGGTGTCAGTCTTGACCTCAAGGCAGCCGCCGCAGTCTTTCGAATATCGCTCGAACTCTGACTTGATCCACTCCCGCGCCGCTCCCACGCCCCGACCGGAGCTGATCGCGGTTGGATCCTGCGCCGAAATCGTCGCCCGCGTTCCGAAACTTACGAGTTTCTCAATATTCGCGCGAATGCGTTCCGCGGACACTTCCTTCACTGCAGTCGCGATTTGCGCATCGACTGCCATGGTTTCAGCATTTGCGCTGGCGCGCACGTTTTCACTCCTCACTTGTGCGGATCCGGCTACGCTCAATCCCACTAAACTTAAGATGAGCATGCAAGCGGTCCGAGGCAAGTATCTTTGCGTCAGCGAGAAAATCATCTAGTCTCCGGCGGGGCAAATGTCAAGGTCAGCCGTGCTTTCCGCTAAATTTAAATTCTTACGCCCTACAGCACTAGCCCCCTTGACCTGTGATGGGGAAGAATCTAAATATTATCAGTAGTATCTAAGGGGTTGGAGGAATCATGGTTCTTTGTCCTGAATGCGAAACCGATCTCGATGTCGAAGAAGAAGAAGTGGACGAGGGCGAAATTGTTTCGTGCCCGGAGTGTGGAACCGATTTTGAAGTGGTCACCACCAGTCCGCTCGAATTGAAGGCGGTGGAAGAAGGCTACGTAGAAGAGGAAGAAGAAGTCGAGGCCGAAGACGGTGACGACGCCTAGCGCCCGTCCTCGGCTCTCGACCTTCCTGTCTTTCCTCTCCCTCCTGCTGGTTCTCTGCGCAACTGCTCCTCAGTTCACCGCCAATGCCAGCTCCGGCCCCAAGAAGCTGAAACCCACCGATCCTTACGCCTTGATTTTCGGTACCGTGTGGGGCCCGGATAATCACGCTGTCTACGGCGTTAAGGTTTTGATTCGCCGCCAGGGCGATAAAAAGCCGAGCTGGGAAGTCTATTCCGATCATGCCGGTGAATTCGCTCAGCGCGTCGCCGCCGGCAAGAATGATTATCTGGTATCGGCGGATCTCAAGAACATCAAGTCTCAGGATGGCAAGCCCGTTCACCTCGTCGAAGAGGTTCCCGTTCACGTGGAGTATGATGAACGCGTGGATATTGGCCTGCACCTGGCCTTCTAGCAACTATCTGAAGCAAAAGGAACAAACATAAACGCATGATTCCCAGGCTGTCTCTTAGACACTCTTCGCTGCTGGCTTGCGTGATCTTCTTCGCACTCTCTGTTGCCGGAGTAGCTCTCGACAAAAAGGGGACCCAAGGTCGTCTATTATCCGGCAAAGTCCTCGATCATCAGGACAATCCCGTCGTTGGCTCCATCGTTTATCTAACCAACACCCGCACCCATGCGGTAAAAACATACATCGTCGGGCAGGACGGCACTTATCGATTTCCAGGACTCTCCAACGTGGACTATGAGGTCTACGCCCAATTCGAAAGCCACAAGAGCGACACCCGCTCCGTTAGCCAATTCGACGATCGCTCCCAGGTTTACATCGATCTCAAGATCGACAAGCACTAACGCCCGGCAACAGTGACACGCAGGCCTCCCTTTGATTTCACCCGGCGAAGAAGCCTGTCGCCGTTTCTTCGCCATTAGAAACTCGGAACACCCCCATGCAACTCTTCTACGTTTTTCGGGTTCAATATGTAAGGATGTCGTTTTGGGGGAGGAAACTTTGAAAGCATTGTCCTTATTTCAGAATAAGAACTGTCGTGTGTCCACCGCGGCGTTGGTATTTGCCGGATTCATTTTGGCGGCCGTTGCTGCCTTTGGTCAGGATGGCGCCATGAGCCCTTATCAGGACGAACAGGATGGCGTCAGCGCCGGCGGCAAGTGGATGGAGTTTCGCTCGGAAGATAAAATGACTGGCGCGAAAAAAGTCCGCTTCGAACTGCTCGCCAACAACTATTTCCGGCAGGATCCGGACTACAAGCCCCGCATCGAGGTGGTTTGCACCGATGGCAAGTACCAGTACGCGGACTTCAATATGGGCGGACGCCTCGGGCGCCCGGACTATCCCGGCTTCTGGGGACAGCCCAAGATGGAAGTCATGGTCCGAATCGATGGAAGCCACGATCACAAAGGATGGAATTGGGTCCGCGGTCGCTTCCTCTCCATGGACAAAGGTACCGTCCGCGGCTTAATCGGCGCTCAGGTCTTTAATCTGGAAGTCCGTACGCGAACCGGTCCGCAGATCGCCGAGTTTTCTCCAGGTGGCTTGAATCTGGACGAGGTCAGGCATGCCTGTGACCTCACGCCGCACAAGCCCTGATCCCAGCGCTACGCCTTTGCAACGGCTGGGCGTGCCAGTCCGTTACGAAACTCGGTCGCATCGCAATGCGGTGGAACGAAATCCCTAAGTCGCGAAGCGACGGCATTCATTAGCCCAGCACGTGAGTGCTGGGAAAGGGAAAGTGGGAAAAACCGAGTCCGCTTTAGCGGACGACACGAGTTTCGTAACCGACTTCAAACGCCCAGCCTTTTGTTCAAGAATCTCCTACCGCCTCCCTGCTGCCCCTTCAGTTACTTGCAGGCCTGAGCCGTCTGCTGTTCCACTAGAGCCATCCTGAAGGCGTTCGAGGAGACGATGGACGGGAGCGTTGTGGAAGCCGCGGCATTTCTGCTGTTCGCAGTGGGAGTGCTCGTCTATACCGTCATTCTGTACAACGGGCTGGTGCGGCTGCGCAACGATAACGACCGCGCCTGGGCAAATATCGACGTCCTGCTCAAACAGCGTCATGATGAAATTCCGAACCTGGTGGAGACCGTCAAGGGCTACATGCAGCACGAGCAGCAAACGCTATTGGCCGTGACCCAGGCCCGCGCTGCTTCCATGAATGCCGCCAGCATCGGACAGAAGGCCCAGGCCGATTTGCTCATGACCGGCGCTTTGCGCGGCCTGTTCGCCGTCGCCGAGAACTATCCCCAGCTCAAAGCCAACGAAAATTTCCTCAAGCTCCAGACGCGCATTACCGAATTGGAAGAGCGCATCGCCGACCGCCGCGAATTTTTCAACGACGACGTCAACACCTACAACACCCGTATCGGACAAATCCCCGAAGTCTTTGTGGCCAGCTTCATGAGCCTGAAACCGCGCTCCATGTTCCAGGTGTCAGACGAAGACCGTCGCCTCGTCGAAGTCAAATTTCAAGGTCAAAGCGCCGGATCGTAGTTTTCCCGGCACTTCTTTCCCGGCTCTTCGAAAAGCCGCATTTTCGGAAATCCCGGCCTAATCGTTCTCCAATTCTGTCGAATGTCTGCGAATTGAAGTCTTTTCCCGCGGGAATAATCGATTATCTGCCGCCAATCGTTTGGTTTGGCGACCTTTCTCTCATTCTGCCCAATTACCTCCAACAAAGGACAAGCCCTTGCGCCTTTTTTGGCAACTAACTTGGAGCTGAATTTAACGACCTGAAGGAAAGGTGGACTTTGATGAACAATCTCATTCGATCGATACTCAAGACTGCAGTCTATTTTCTGGACCAAACCGACCGCTTTACCAGCGATGTGCGCGACCGGGTTTCTGAAGGCGTAGGTCGCGCCGCCGACCGCGTTTCCGACCTCCGCGACCAGGCTGCGGACCTCTACGAAGGCGAAGATCACACGGTCCGCAATGTACTCACCTTCGTCGCCGGAGTTGGCGTCGGCGTGGGCGCCGCCCTGCTGTTCGCTCCCGCCAGCGGAGAAGAAATCCGCGGCCAAATCGGAGACAAGGTGCAAGACATTGGCGACCGGGTTCGCGAACGTTTTACCTCGCAGCCCCCAACCGGTACAGAAGGCCACTAAGTGTGCCGCAACCACGTTGGCACCGGACGGGTAGCTCCCGCCGACGCCGTCGTGTGTTCGTTCCCTGGAAGAAGAAAAAAGAGAGGATCCCATGAGACTCACCCTGCGAACTATCCCGCGCGTGGCACTGGTAGCCACGCTCTTTGGAGGTTGCTTGATGTCCTCGGCCCAAACTCAAATGGACCAGTCGACCCCCTCCCAACCTGATAACACCAGAACGAATCAGCGTGACCGCAATTCAAACGAAGCAACCGCTGATCAGCAAAAGATGAACCAGTCGGATCGCGATATCACGCAACAGATCCGGCGCTCCATCGAAAAAGACAAATCACTCTCCACCTATGGCCACAACGTGAAAGTCATTACCCAAAACGGAATGGTCACGCTCAAGGGCCCGGTCCGCTCCGAAGAAGAGAAGAAGGCGGTCGAAGCAAAGGCTGCCGAAGTGGCAGGCGCGGATAAAGTAACGAACCAGATCGATGTTCAACCCAAACAATAACCAGCACGCATCCTAAGGAGGATTGTTTTATGGCAGGAAAAAATACAGCGGTATTCGGAATTTATCCTCAGTACGCGAGCGTGGAAAATGGAGTCGACCAACTGCAGGCGGCCGGCTTCCGCAATACGGATATTTCCGTGTTGTTTCCTGAAAACGAGGGCACCAAAGACTTCGCCCACAAGAAAGAGACGAAAGCGCCGGAAGGTGCAACCACCGGTGCGACCACCGGAGCCGTGATCGGCGGCGGTCTGGGTTGGCTGGCGGGAATTGGCGCGCTCGCTATCCCAGGACTCGGACCATTCATTGCGGCCGGTCCCATCATGGCCGCGCTCGCCGGAGTTGGAGTGGGAGGCGCGGTCGGCGGTATTACAGGAGCGCTCGTCGGCATGGGCATCCCGGAATACGAAGCCAAGCGCTATGAGGGCCGTGTGAAAGATGGCGGCATTCTGCTCTCTGTGCATTCTGATAACTCGGAATGGACAAAGCGCGCCAAAGAAATTCTTGAGCGCACGGGTGCTCAGGATGTTTCCTCTACCGGTGAAGCCAGCGCCGACTTTGCGGAATCCGACAAGCCAATGCGTCGCGCCAGCTAGCTGAGTACGGTTTACGAAAGGGAGTCTTCGGCAAGCTGCCAATGACTCCCTTTTCATTTGCATCATACGTCTCCGCATGCCCTTGGTGGCAGGCAACTCGCTTCTGGCACTTGCACGCAAGAAAGGCTTACAGGCCGAATTGCCGCCAGGCGTTCTTTGAGATTATGCTGGCGCTAAGTTAAACCTAAAGCAAATGAAGGAGGAACTATGTTCAAAGTCAGTACGCTTGCTTTCGCAGTTCTCATTACCGGCCTCCTGTGCTGCGCCTCCGTGGCGCCGGCCCAGGTTTCCGTCGGCGTCGACATCGGAGCTGCTCCCGTCTGCCCTTACGGCTACTTCGACTATGCCCCCTACGACTGTGCTCCGTACGGCTATTACGGCCCCGATTGGTTTGTTGGCGGACTGTTTATTGGGGCAGGCCCATGGTTTCATGGGCATCACGGCTTTTACGGCCATGTGGACAATCGCTATGATCCCCATCACGGCTACGCCGGACCTTTGCCGGAGCACGGTGCGCAGCGCTTTAACCACTTTCAGGGAAACGAGGCGCGGGATGGCCGAGGTAACGTGGGCGACGCCGGCCACGATGCGAGGAATGAGCACGCTCTTCCCGGATACCGCGGCGGTGGAGGACATGGCGGTGGCCGCCGCTAGAGCGCGGTTTACAACCAGAGAGAGAAGAGAGATAAGACGCGTGTGTCTTATCTCTCTCTTGGAATTACACTCCACAGCTGTTGCGACTGGCCTTTGCCCGGCGGTTGCCGCAGAGAACCAAATCCGGTGCTGTCAGTGGATGTACAGCCGACCTGCGGGATATTTGCCTCAATAAGTGTTGTGCTGCTTGGCCCAATCGATCCCCGTCTGAAGATCCTTCAGTGCCTGATCGATCAAGGCGACTCCCTTCTCCCGTCGCCCACCCCAATCCGAACCGGCATTTGCGAAGTCAGTCCTGGCCTCCTGCAGGCTGGATATCCCACTGTTCATCATGCCGGGTTCGTCGATATTGCCGGATTGCATCTCATCGGGAGTTGACTCCGGACTTACGCCTAGCGCTCTGAAGGCCTGGTTAATCGACGCGATGCCCTTTATGCGATATCCACCCCACTTATCTCCGGCCTTCTCCAGGTAGCCCTTGGCGATCCTTAGCTGCGCAACTCCGCTCTGGTAATCCGCGGGTACATTCCGCTGAGCGCTAGTCGGTGGCTTGGTTGCAGGCTGTTTCGACGTTGGCATCTGCGCTTGAGACAATGCTGTGAAAACACTCAGCCCTGCCACTAGCCCGACGATTGTCTTTCCTGATCTTCTTCGTGACATCACATTTCTCCTTATTTTCATTGGCCCCGGCGGGGAATGATCGGGGTCTTGTGTGCACTCGGCGATCTCCATTCCAAACTTGAGAACCCTGGTCTCCTACACTTTTATATCGAACGCATGCGGTTGTTTACTTGCAAAGTTCATCCGTGTTCATCCGCGGAATGTTACACAGTACTTGCGCATCTATGATGCTGGCCAGCAAACGGATTGCCGGGCGGGTCGCCTGCTCGCTATTTAGTTCGTCTTTTTCCTCTCACTTGTGTAAAGTTTCGCGTATGTACCGGCGGTGGTGGATCGCGACTTTTTCAGCAATAGTGGTATGGCCGACCCTGGGTCATGCCGACAATCTAGCCAAAGACATAAAGAAGGCCGTTGAGCGCAGCACGCTGGATCAGTCTGGAACGAAGCCATTCCATCTAAAAGCCACGCTGGCACCGAGCTTTGAACGAGATAAAGACTCTGGTCGTATTGGTGAGGTGGAAATCTGGTGGGCTTCTCCGACCCAGTGGAAGAAAGAGGTGCGATCACCGGGGTTCCACCGAGTCGAAATCGTAGAGGGTGCCCACGACTGGCAAAAGAATGAGGGCGACTATTTCCCACAGTGGTTACAGGAGATCGCTCTCGAACTGATCAGGCCAGTGCCGCCACTCGATCAGGTTCTCGAACAGGCGAAGGCAGCAGAGGTGCGTCGAATCGGGCCCATGACGAACCTGAGCTGGAGTACTCCCAGCGGAACTGCGGAGATTCACAATGTATTGCGATCCTCGGTTGCTTTGCAGAACAGCACAGGTTTGCTGCTCTATGCGGTTGGTTTTGGGTGGGGCGGAGAGTTTAAGGACTACGCGGATTTCCATGGGCGAATGGTCGCCCGGACCGTAGATGCGGGAACGCCTCAAGTCACGGCGAAAATAACGAAACTCGAAGACCTAGAAGAAATTCCCGGGGGATTTTTCAGCACGTCGTCGAACGCCGGTGACTCCCAATCTCTTCAAACCGTGTTGTTGGATGAGATTTCGCTTCGAAAAAATCTGCTGCCGATGGAACCCGTCTCGTGGCCGCCGCTTCAGGACGGTCTCCTCGAAGGAAATGTGACAACTGAGGTGGTTGTTGATCGCAACGGAAAGGTGAGGGAGATCGGACCAGTAGTTTCCGAGAACTCGGCGGTGAATGACGCGGGAAAGCAAGCGGTATTGGCGTTGCACTTCAAGCCGTTCCTGGTTGATGGGGCGCCAGTTCAAGTGATGTCGCAGTTAACGATCCCCTTCAAGACGGTGCGGCCCTCAGGAACAGAATCCTTTGACAGTGCCCGCACCTTCTTTGAGCGTGGGAGGCATATCAATTTTCCTGCGTTCGGCAACGGAGCGGCTTATGTGCTCCACGCGGAATTCGATGCGCAAGCTCGTGACGGCACGATTGCAAAAGGGCAGTATGAAGATACTTGGTTGAGTGATAAGCAATGGCGTCGCGAGGTGTCGTTTGGGAAGAGTCGGTATGTGCGTTCGAGGAATGGGAACAAGGCGTACCAGCTTGCCGATGGTGAGGATGAAGCGCTTTTGCGGCTGGTAATGAGGATCATGGAGCCTATTCCCGCGATTGACACTTTTGTGGAATCGGACTGGAGGATTAAACGCGAGACCGTCAATGACGTCCGCACGGTGCGGGTACTCGCCGGATACGAGAGCCCGGAAGGAAAACTCGATCCCGAGCAAGCGAGGGGCTACTGGTTCGATGATGCGGGGTTGCTAGTCAAGACTTACTTTGACGGAATAGAAACCCGGCGGTCAGAGTTTGAAGATTTCGCCGGGGTCAAACCAGCCCGTCGCATTGATGTTCTAAAAGACGGAAAGCTTGCAGTGCGAATCCGCGTCACCGATGTGACGCCCGCAGGAACAATACCAGCAAAGACTTTCGAAGTGAAAGGTCACGAATGGATGCGAGCGTTCACTGCTGAGGTGAGATAGCTCGGTTCCCCAGAAGCGCCATCTCTGAGCGCATCCTCGATTGCCCTCCTATGCTTTTTGGTTCACCTATCAGAGTTTCCAGAATTGGTGAGTGCAGACGGAAGTCTCCCGAACCAGTCAACTATTGAAATATCCTTATCGCACACATCGAAACGTTGGAGGTCCTTCCTCTTAAAAAGTTACTTTGCTTTTAATGCCGAACGCGGTGCCCGCACAACATGAAGAACTTACCGCTTACAGACACTGATCACGCGGTGCAACGCATATACCACAAACATGAAAGACAGGGGCAAGTGCCGAAGTAGATCTTCGCCACCTGCCACCAGATTCCTGCAGCATTCTTACGGCAACAGCCCGTAAATATCCAACTCGGTCGACGTAGGAACGAATACCTTTCCGTTCGCAATCGTCGGCACCGTAAACTTCAGCGCCTGCCCCGCCGTGTCGCGACCGTTTGCCGCTTGCGAACTGTTGTACAGCTCCTTCGCAAGGTTGGTCGCGTCGTAAGCGTGGAGAACCGAAGGTCCGGTGGGCACAGTGGTGTAGGCTGAGTTGTCGATGTCCCAGATAATTCCGTTCATAGCGCCGTTGGCCGAAAGCGAAGGTGTGGCCCCATGCGTTTGGAAGACTGCCGACCCTTTTGAGGTGGGCGTGGTGGACATCTGTGTTGTGTTCGCGTTCCAACTGTAAGCGGCGATTCCGTACCCGTTGCAGTGGTAGTAGATGCTGCCATTCCAGTAGACGGGAGTCGAGAAGATGTTGTCGTTGCCGTTCGTGCAGATCTGTGCCGTCTGCAGAACATTATTCGAGCCGGTATTGAAGCCGCCCATGTTGTTGCGGTTGAGGACAAAGACATTTCCATCCTTACCGCCTCCGAGAGTGACGCTAACCGAGGCGCTTCCCGGCACCAGGATATTCGAGCCGCTTCCCAGATCCACGTCCTGGAGAGCCAGATTGTAGGTATCGTCCGGCGTGAAGAAAGTTGTCACTGACAAATCGGTTGGCGCCAATTTCAGGAACGAGTTGTTATACAGCATCGACAGCTCATTGTTGTTGCTGTTCTGATCACCCGTATCCGTGCCGCTCATCAGATACACGTCCCCCGTCGTGTCATCGATCGCGGGAGCGCCATCGCTGGCCCAGAAAGCGCCTCCTTGCCAATCCGGAGTGCTGTTGAAGATCGCCGTTTGTGTCAAGTTCGTTTTGTCGTAGGCGAGAACCCATCCGTGAGCGCAGCTCCCGAAGGGAATCTCGATCGAGTTCGTGACCGGGTTTAGATGCCAGACCCATGCGTTGGTAGCAATCCGTTCCCAAACTGACGGTCCCGTTGACGTTTTCATCGCCGGTGCCTGGGACGCTGCCATTGATGGGCACCGGACCTCCAAACTTCTCGGCTCCCGTGGTCACGTCCAGAGCGTGTAAGAAGAATGGCGTGGCGTTCGGGCCGGTGTGCGAGGTTTCCACCACCATGTACATGGTGTTTGTCGTCGTGTCGATCACCGGGGTCGACAAGATGCCCACGTTGGGATTGACACCATAGAGGTCATTCTTTACGACTGAGGGTCCAAGAGTCTGAGGTCCGATATGCCAGAACGTCTGCCCCGCCTGGGATGACGTTGCATCGGCATCGAAGGCATAGACGCTGTTATTTTGAGTTTCCACGAACACCACATCGTGCGTGCCGCCTGCGATGTTAAGCTGCGGCAGATACAACGGCTGCGCGTAAACTTGTCCATCCACCGGATACGAATACAGCTTGCCGAACTGCGCGGAATTCACGTTCGCCGGCGTAAGGTTTACCTCTTCCAGGTAAGCTCCATCGCGCGAGTCATCGTTGTGATAGGTAAGCACTGACGACTGGCTGATGTTAATCACGGTAAGCGATGCGGAGACGCTGACCGTCGGATCCTGAACGCTGGTCGCAGTCACCACGTGCGCCCCGATTGCCGTAGGGGCGGTGTACAAGCCACCCGCGGTAATGGTGCCCGTTGTTGCATTGCCGCCCGCGACTTTATCCACCGACCAGGTCACCGAAGTGTTCGCCAGACCCTGGATGGTTGCGGTAAATTGCTGCGTTGTCGAAGGCGCTATCGTGGCCGTCGCCGGCGTGACTGTGAACACGAAGACGCTCACCGTCGCAGTGTTCGTGACCGCCGGGTATCCGGTGATTGCAGCCGAAATCGTGTGGTTGCCCGTTTGCGACGGCGAGGTGTAGAGACCCGTGGACGTAATCGTGCCGACCGTGGCATTTCCCCCAGCGATGGAATCGACCGACCATGTAAGCGGAGGATTGGTCGCGCCTTGGACTGTCGCCGTGAACTGCTGCGTCGCACTTGTGGCCATCGTAGCGGTTGCCGGCGAAATTGCGAGCGTCACTACAGAGACCGTGGCGCTGGCCGCAGCGCCGCTTGCGCTGGTAGCTGTAATAGTGTGGCTACCCACCTGCGCGGGTGCAGTGTACAAGCCCGCTGCTGTGATCGTTCCAACACTGGCATTTCCGCCACTGACTTGATCCACCGCCCACGTCACTGTTGGGTTGGCAGTACCGGGAACCGTAGCCGTGAACTGCTGCGTTCCCGCGGGGGCGACGTAAGCCGTAGCCGGAGACACTGACATCTGTGCGACCGTAACTGTAGCGCTGGATGTGAGAGAGGTATCCGAGACACTGGTCGCTGTGACCGTGTGACTCCCCGCGGTTGCAGGAGCAGTGTACAGCCCGCCCGATGTGATCGTTCCTGTCGTGGCGTTTCCTCCAGCCACGGTGTCCACCGACCAGGTCACAGCAGTATTGGTGAATCCCGAAATCGTGGCGGTGAACTGTTGCGTGCCACCCGGCGCAATCAGCGCCGATGCGGGAGTCACGGACAGCACTCCAACCGTCACCGTCGCCTTCGCACTTGCCGTGGAGTCCGCAACACTCGTCGCAATTATCGTGTGCGTTCCCGCGGTTGCCGGAGCCGCGTACAGCCCCGTTCCACTAATCGTGCCTACCGTCGCATTCCCGCTGGCAACGCCATCGACCGACCACGTCACTGCGGTATTCGAAGTATTCGCGACCGTTGCCGTAAATTGGGCTGTGGCATTCGGGCCTAGATTCGCTGCGGAGGGGCTCAGTGCGACGGTGACCCCGGAAGGGGGAGGAGTAGACGACGAACTCTTCATTCCCTGGCAGCCAGCCAGGGAGAGACTAATCGCTAATCCCAACATACAGCCAGAAAACTTAGACGAAGTGGAAATCATAAGGGAAAGGCGCTCGTTCCGAGGGGGATTCAAATTACAACGTCGGAAGATAGATGACTCGCTGACTCCGGCGGTTGCCGGAGAGGGGCTAAGGTGAATACCCTAGATCTCTGAGAATCGCTATATGTCAGAGCGAGCGAGACTTAGCGGGATCAACGTTGGGCAACGACTCTACTCGAAAGTGCACTCATCACGCCAAAAGCCTGGCAGCGTCTTTGGCGTGGTAAGTCAAAATGATGCTGGCCCCTGCTCGACGGATACTTAACAGCGATTCCATCATCACGCGTTCCCGCTCAATCCAACCATTGCGGGCGGCGGCTTCGATCATGGCGTACTCGCCAGAGACTTGATACGCCGCCAGCGGCAAGTCGAAGCGGTCGCGGGCCGCGGAAATAACATCGAGATAAGGCATCGCCGGCTTCACCATGATCATGTCGGCGCCTTCTTCTATGTCGAGCTCGATTTCGCGCATCGCCTCGCGCACGTTGGCTCCATCCATTTGATAGGACCGTCGATCTCCAAACTGGGGCGCGGAGTCGGCCGCTTCTCGAAACGGGCCATAAAATCCCGACGCAAACTTCGCAGCGTAGGAAAGAATCGGAGTGTCCGGGAAGTTGGCTTCATCGAGTGCTCGACGGATCGCGGCTACGCGCCCATCCATCATGTCGGAGGGCGCAATGATGTCGATTCCCGCGCGCGTCAGCGATACCGAAGTCCGAGCCAGAAGTTCCAGACTCGCGTCATTATCAATTTCGAATTGCGGCTCCGCGTGACGGATGGATCCAGCCATCACGCCCTTAATGGCTTCTTCCTTTTCCGCAGGCGTGGTCACCGTCCCAACCCGCATCGCCGCCGCTCCTAACGATTGCGGTGCCGGAGCCTTACGCACGATCCCGCAGTGCCCGTGCGACATGTATTCGCATAAGCAGACGTCCCCCATCAGGATCAAATCCGGCACGGCGCGTTTGATAGCGCGGGCTCCTTGCTGCACAATGCCATCGTCCGCCCACGCACCCGTAGCAACCTCATCCTTCTTATCAGGAAGCCCGAACAGGATCACCGACGGTATGCCAAGAGAATGAACCTGCTCCGCTTCTTTTACCGCCTCGTCTACCGAAAAATTAAACACGCCCGGCATCGAGCGAATTTCTTTCCGCACGCCTTCCCCTGGACATATGAACATCGGATACACGAACGCGTCCGGAGTGAGCCGCGTTTCACGAACCAGGTTGCGGAGCTGCTCGGTGCGCCGCAATCTCCGCAGACGGGTGACTGGAAAGGCCATAAAAGTATCCAATTTTCTTAAGCGGGACGGCCCTGCGGGATGAGTGGCAGAGGGCGAGCCGCACTGTGATTTTCGCCCCTAATTCTAGCAGGATTGCTGGGATGGATTGATGAATTCAAAGGAGTTCTAACGAATCACCACGTCCCGTCAGGATCTCGCCACCCAGTGGGTGTATGACAAAAGTAACTATCCCACTTCAAAGCCTCGGGGGAATGCACTGTTTTCTCCATAAAATGAAGGCGGATGAGTCTGTCCCGGCAGAATCGGTGGTTTTGGCTGGCCGGCGTCAACACGCTTGCTTTCGCTGCTGCATGGCTTGCGCTTCCGCGCGGGCCCCTGCTCACCGCCATCATCGACATTGGATATTTCGTGGTGACCATCACGGTCGGCCTGGCCATGCTCGTCAATGCTTGGGCCGCACGAGGCGTCAACCGCCGCTTTTGGGCGTTAATGGGTTCCGGCTACCTCCTCTGGTCCTTCAGCCAGTTCGGATGGGCTTACTACGACGTTGTGCTTCACGCCAGCATCCCCGACCCCTGGTGGGTCGACATATTTCTGTTCCTGCATCTGATTCCCATGATCGCGGCGCTCGGTCTGCGCCCGCATCGCGCCGAAGGCAGCGAGCATCTCCGCGTGGGAACCCTGGATTTTCTGCTCCTTCTCGTCTGGTGGATCTTCCTCTACGCCTTCGTGGTATTTCCGTCGCAGTACGTAGCGCTCGATGTCCCCGGCTACGACCGCAATTTCGGGGCTCTGTATCTGGTGGAAAGCGGCGTCCTCATCTTGATGTTCGGCATCGTGGCCAGGGGTGCGCCCTCCGCTTGGAAACGACTTTACCTGCATCTCATGGCAGCCAGCGCTTTTTATGCGATTGCCTCGCAGGGCGTGAACCTCGCGGTTTCCGCCGGCACCTACTTCACCGGAAGTGTCTACGACGTTTTACTGATTGGCTCGGTGAGTTGGATGGCGGCCACTGCCCTGAGCGCTCGAGGAAACGAACTCACGCCCGAGCCTCCCCGCGGCCCTGACCGCTGGGCCGTGATCGTATTGCGCCTGGCCATGTCCGCCATGCTCTCCTTACCGGTGTTGGGAATTTGGGCGTTCCACTGGGATCATTCCCCTGCGGCCGCCCGCACCTTTCGCCTGCTCACCGTGCTCGCGGCCATGCTCGTCTTAGGCGCCTTCGTATTTCTTCGCCAATTTCTTCAGGATCAGACTTTGATTCGCCTTCTCCAGGAGTCGCGGCGCACCTTCGAGAACGAGCAACGCCTGCAGAGCCATCTGGTGCAGAAAGAAAAACTGGCTTCGCTCGGCCAGTTGGTTGCCGGTGCGGCGCACGAAATCGATCACCCTTTAACCGCGATCATGGAGCACTCCGACCAACTGTCGACCAGCCAGCGTTTGACCATCGAACAGGATACGTTGGTGCGCAAGATTGTCCACCACTCGCAGCGAACCCGCGATCTGATCGCCAGTCTCCTCAGTTTCGCCCAGCAAAGCTCGGGAGTGAAAACGATGCTGGACCTGCGAACTCTATTGCAACGCTGCGTGCAGATGCGCGAGCTCCAGCGCCACGATCAAAAAATACGTCTCGAATCCTTTATTGAACCCAACCTCCCCAAAGTCTGGGGCGACGGCCAACAACTATTTCAGGTGTTCGTGCAAATCGTCGAAAATGCCATGGACGCACTCGAAGAGGCCGGTGGAGGATTGCTTCGGATCAGCGCCATGGCCCACGGAGAGGACGTGGTCGTGCAATTTTCCGACAGCGGCCCCGGCATCAAAGAACCTCACCGTGTCTTCGATCCTTTCTATACCACCAAGCCCATCGGCAAAGGCACCGGCTTGGGCTTGAGTGCCGTCTACGGCGTCGTGCAAGATCACCACGGCCAAATCACCTGCCAGAATAATCCCGACGGCGGCGCGTTGTTTACGCTCCGCCTGCCAGTTGCAGACGAAGCAAGATCTCAGGCGCTGGCAGCGGCGCAATCCTGAAAACTCCTCCATCCATCCGCTGCTGTAACATAAATCCGTGCCTCTTCCCATCACGCACAATTCCGCGCGCGTCCTCGAGTTCGACGCCTTGCGCGAACTGCTGCGCGGATACGCCTCTTCGCCGCTTGGGCAAAATAAAATCACCTCGCTCGCTCCAGTAGCGGACTCCGAATGGATTGACGAGCAGCAGGCACGAACCGACGAAATCCGCGAATTTCGCCGCGTCGGCGGCCGCTTTGAATTTGCTGGCTTGCTGGACACGAAGAAATTAGTCGAGAAGGCGCGTATCGCTGGCGCCATCCTTGAAACCACCGAAATTCGTGACGTCGTGCTTCTGGTCGATCGCGCCGCCGAATGGCGCGAGATCGCCTTGCACCCGCCCGCAAACATGCGCACCGATTGGCGGCGAACCCGCTCGCTCTCGGAAATTATTCCCGACTTCACCCAATTCCTGCGATCGTTCCGCAATAAAATCCAACCCGATGGCACCCTCGAAGATAGCGCCTCGCCCGGCCTGGCGCGGATTCGGCGCGAAATCGAAAGGCAGCGCCGCGGTATTCAGGACTCTCTTCGCGGCTACCTGCGCAAACTCGCCGAGGGTGGCACGGTGCAGGAAGAACTGATCACCATCCGCGGTGAGCGCTTCGTCATTCCGGTGAAGATCGAGCAGAAGCGCCGCGTGCAAGGCGTCGTGCATGGCGCCAGTTCCAGCGGACAAACCGTCTTCGTCGAGCCGCTCGAGACCATCGAGCAGAACAACGAACTGGTGCGCTTGCTCGATGATGAGATGGCCGAGATCCACCGCATCCTTCTCGAGATGACATCCCTCATCGGCGAGCAGGCTCAGCCCATTCTCGCTTCCGCCGAAGTGCTCGCCGAACTCGAACTCCAGTTTGCCAAAGCCCGTTTCGCCGAAGACTACAACTGCGTCGCCGTGCAATTATGTGGGGACGGCCGCCCTCGGCCGCTTGCCCTGAGCGAAGCTCGCCTGCTCTTACACAACGCCCGCCATCCTCTACTGGAGCGCAATCTAAAACTCAAAGGCGCCGCAGTCGTCCCTATCACTGTCGAACTCGAAGGCGCGCGCCGTCAGTTAGTCATTACCGGCCCCAACACCGGCGGCAAAACCGTAACTCTGAAAACTCATTGGCCTTCTCGCTCTGATGGCTCAGTCCGGAATTCCTGTCCCCGCCGATCGCGCGGAAATGCCTGTCTTTGACGCGGTCCTGGCCGACATCGGCGACTACCAGTCGATCGAGCAGAATCTCTCCACTTTTTCCGCGCATGTGACCAACATCGATTTCATCTCCCGCACCGCGACTCCGCAGTCACTCGTTCTGCTCGATGAGCTCGGCTCGGCCACCGATCCCGAAGAAGGTGCCGCGCTCGCGGTCGCGATTGCGCTCCACTTCGCTCACACCGGATGCATGACCGTGATCTCGACTCACCACACTTCGCTTGAAAGTTTATGGCGCCAATACCGCCGGCGTGATCAACGCCTCGGTGGGCTTCAACGAAGCCACCCTGCAGCCCACCTACGAGCTGAAAATCGGCATCCCCGGCGCATCCGCGGGAATCAACATCGCGCAACGCTTGGGACTGAATCCCTCCATTATCAGTTCCGCGCGATCACGCCTGGGAACGCAGGCTCGTGATGTCGGCGAATTTCTCGATCGCCTTCACCTCGAATTGCGTGACGCCGAAAGCGAGCGTCTGCGCCTCAAAACCCGTGAGCAGGAATTAGAGCGCGAACGAACGTTCCTCGCCGCCGAGGGCAAAAAAGAACAGCAGCTCAAAATCCGTGAGATGGAAAAGAAGCTCGAAAGCGTGTTGCGTGACTTCGAATATCACGCGCGCGAGGCCGTCAACGCCATCCAGGACAAAGCCGCTGCCCAGAAAGTCGCAAAAGATGCGGAAAGAAAAATAGCCAAATTGCGCCGCGAATTCCGCGAGGAATTCGATTCCACCGTCGTCGCCCACGCCAGCGGCGCCGATCAGGGCGATCCACACGCTCAACCGCAGCTCGTAAAGCAAGTCGACGAAGGCGACAGCGTCAAGCTGAAATCCACCGGCCGCGCCGCCACCGTCTCTCGCAAGCTCGACGAAAACCATTTCGAAGTCCAGATCGGTGCGATGAAGATGAAGATAGCGCGCGACGATATTGCCCAGGTCCTCGTGAAGGCGCGCTCCTCGGTCAATCCCGTGCAGGCCGCTCGCGCCCGCGGCGTCTCCGTGTCACTTGAGAACGAAGGACAGAACGCCCCTTCAGAAATCAACGTGATCGGCTACAACGTCGACGATGCCACTCGCGAAGTCCAGAAATTCGTCGACCGCGCCTTTCTCGCCGGATTGCCCCGCGTCCGCGTCGTCCACGGCAGCGGCATGGGCATCCTCCGCAAAGCCCTGCGCCAAGCCCTCCAGCAGCATCCCCACGTCGAATCCGTAGCCGAGCCTCCCCAAAACGAAGGCGGCGGCGGTGCCACAGTAGTAGAGCTGCGAGTGTAAAAAAACTCTGTCATCTAAAGGATCTCCACTTCCGGGATGGCGCTGGAGTCGAAGTATCCCTAACCGCTGCACTGCTGCCTGTCATCCTGAGCGGGGGCCCATTCAAGCCGCTTGCGATGGGGGGCTGGCCCATCTTTGCGTGCACCATACTAACTGAGGCTGCCCCAGCTTTGCCGGTTTTGCAAAGCTGGGCACCACGGACCTCGACTTCACGAGTGTCATCAGTCGATCTTCCGCACCTTCATCCCCGCCTTCCGCTCTTCGTTCACCAGTACCGTCCCGCGTTCTCCATCGACGGGTGGCCCATTCAAGCCCGCCTTTGGCTTGAGTGGGGATGTTCCGCCGGACCTCGCCCTCACTCTGATATCCCACATCATCCCCGCTTTTCCTATTCCTTCAACCGGACGGGTGGCCCATTCAAGCCCGGGGGCTGGCCCATCTTTGCGTGCACCATACTAACTGAGGCTGCCGCAGCTTTGCTGGTTTTGCAAAGCTGGGCACCACGGACCTCGACTTCACGAGTGTCATCAGTCGATCTTCCGCACCTTCATCTCCGCCTTCCGCTCTTCGTTCACCAGCACCGTCCCGCGTTCTCCCTCGGCATAATGCCGGTAGCTGCTCCAGTCCCACTGCTGCGGCTCCAGCACCAGTCCTCGCTTCACGGGATTTCGATGCATGTAGCGCAGCTTCTCCGTCCGCTTATTCTCGGTGAATATCACAAAGTCATAGAAGCGCGCCTGCCATATATGTCCGCCATCCAGCGCAGCTTGCCATAAGCTGCCCTGCCGCGGATCGCTGACTGCGCGCTGTTTGCCCAGCAGCCGCCGCGCGAACCCCTGCTTGATCGCCTGCATTACTTTCGAGGGATTGCCGCGGTCCGGCTCCCCAGCAACAGGTGCAGGGGCTCGGGCATGATCACATAGCCTACGGCGTGATACCGGCGGCGCACGCTTTCGAGAACTTCCAGCAGCAGATCGCGATACCGCCGCTTTCCCAGCAGCGGCAGCCGACGATAACAGCTGGTAGTGATGAAGTGGAGATATCCCGCGCCATAATAGCGACGGAGTTTGTTGGGCACCCGCAAGCTGTAGCAGGGAACGCGAGGTTTTTCTGTGACAACTGAACAGGACGGCAAGGACCGTGGTGCCCAGCTTTGCAAAATCAGCAAAGCTGGGGCAGCCCCCCAGGGGATCTGTCGTCTCACCTGATCCCCTCTTTCCGATCCCAAGTGAGTAGGATTTGTTAGGTGACGAGTGAACAGGACGGCAAGGTCCGTGGTGCCCAGCTTTGCAAAACCAGCAAAGCTGGGGAAGCCTCAGTTCGTATGGTGCCGGCAACGATGGGCCAGCCCCCGAATTTATTTGAATAGCGCGATTTTCAATGCTAACGTCCTTGATCGAGAGGATCCTACGGTGTCCCGTCGCGTACTAACCCGAATCGCGGTCTTGTTGATGGTTTGTGCGCTGCAACTACCCGTGTGGGCCCAGTTCGAGACGCGAGCAAGCTTCAGCGCGCAACCGAACCGTCCTTACTCGGTTGTGCTGGGCGACTTCAATCGCGACGGTGATCTGGATGTCGCCGTGCTGAATTTTCTGCCCACTGGCAGCGAAGCAATCTTATTTGGAAATGGCGTCGGAACCTTTCGGACGGGAGAAACATATGCAGTAGGTGTGCAGCCCGAATATGCGGCAACAGTCAGCTTTCGTAAGAACGGGATTCTGGACTTGGTAGTGGGCGACTCGCTCAGCGATGACGTTTACGTGATGCTAGGCAACGGCGATGGGACCTTCCAATCCCCCGTTTCTTATCCCACCAGCGGAGAGCCTTTCGTGGTCGGCACTGGTGACTTTACCAGCGATGGCAGGCTGGACATTATCGCCCTTACGCAACCGGCGGGGGAATGCGATTGTATAGAAGTGCTCCCCGGCAACGGCGACGGGACCTTCGGGGCAGCAATCATCACGCCCGTTCCCTATGGCATCGACGGCTTCACTCTGGCAACCGGAGATTTCAATGGGGATAAGAAGGTGGACGTGGCGGTGACCGGACAATTTTTAGGGGCCAACCAGGTCGATATTCTATTGGGCAACGGCGACGGTACTTTTCGAGCTAACGGTTTTTATGATGTGTCGTTGAGTCCAAATTCGATTGTGGCCGCCGATTTGACAGGAAGCAACAAGTTGGATTTGGCGGTCGGGGTTGATCCCGGCGTACAGATTCTACTAGGCAATGGCGACGGTACGTTCCGGCAACCGGTTCTCTACCCAACGAATTATCCGGACTCTATCGTCACCGGGGACTTCAATGGGGATGGAAAGCTGGATTTGGCAGTCTCGAATCCCCACATAGAGGTCGATCCGTCAGGGATTAGCGTGTTCACGGGCAACGGCGATGGAACATTTCAGCCTGCGGTGTTCTATCCCGGCGGGGACAGCTTGAACTATGTTGGAGTGGGCGACTTCAATAACGACGGCAAACCGGACTTGCTTGCTGCAGACCTTGTAGGTGAGGCCACGATCACCCTGCTAAACACGGGGGCCGCTGTTTTTTCTCCCACTACGCCACTAGGTTCGCGGGGGCAATTGATCGGCACCACCAGTGCTCCAATCAACGCAACGCTCACCAATTCCGCCACCACAGCCATGAACATTTCGTCGGTAACCTGCAGCGGGCAGCCCTTCCGTATGACGGAAACAACCTGCAATGGAAGTCTACTGCCCGGTGCGCAATGCTCCATCACGGTGGAGTTCACGCCGAAAAAGAAGGGCTACGTTACCGGGACGATCACCTTGAAGGACAGCGCGTCGTCAATGCCGCAAGTACTTGAGCTGCTCGGAACCGGAACGGTAGTCGAGTTCTCCCCCACGAATCTGACGTTCGGGCCGCAGAAAGTCGGTACCTCTAGTCCTCCGCAGACATTCCGGCTTACCAACACAGGAGGCGCGGTGCTCAATCTCGCGTTTATTCAGATCGAGGATAATAACAAAAATTATTTTTCACAGAGCAATGATTGCGGGTCTCAGGTTGCGCCCCGAGCCAGCTGCGCCATCACGATAACCTTCTCCCCGCGCAAGGCTGGAGTTGACGTCGCTCACGTAAAGATCACGGATGACGGAGGCGCCAGCCCCCAGCTCGTTCCCCTTGCGGGTACCGGCGACTGACGTTCCTACTCCGGTAGGGCAGACCCGCACTTTAATATTCGTGAAATGTCTTATGACTAACCATCGAGACAAGGTTCGGGATCTATGCAGAAAATGGGGTTAGGTCCATGGGTGCGGCCGCGAGTTTCGGAATCCGAGCCTCTACAGGTCGCTGCAGTGTGCTTCCGCAGGTGGGGAAGGGCGGCTGTCAATGTGACGTTTTGTGCACTTGCAAAACGAACCGGCTGATGTCATTTCGAATATTGAAAGAGGGGAACAAGAACCACCCTTGGGAAGATTGCTGATTTTTTTTGGGGTATGCATCCCTAAATTCCGCGCCGGGAAACGTAGTCCCTCCGCACATTTGTAGAATAAAGGGAATGCATTCGAGCCCTAGGGTTCTTTCGCTTGGTTCCCGCGCGCCGAGAGTTATCCGCCAGATATTAAGCGCCATCTCCAGCTTCGTGATGGCCTCGCGGATCTCCGGATTCTCTCCGATTTTCTTTTGTGGAGCCTACAAAATCTGGCGAGCACCGATTGAATTGTCGCTTGAGTTGGATCTTGCTCGGGATTACGTTCACTATTTCTTTGAATGACCAAGTCGCCCTTGTACCCCTTTGTGCCTCACTGTACGCAGGATCTCCAACCATTTTACGCACGCAGGCCGGGTCGCACTGCTGCGCGGCGGTGAGGTCGGGTGACGATTCGACGAAAGGAACGAGACCACTTCAGTCGCCGCTTCCGCTGAGCGGAACGGTTTGGGGGCTGCCGCCGCCGGTGTCGGTGATGGTGATGAAGGCGGTGCGCGTCCCCGTTTTTTTTGGCGCGAAGGTCACCGCGATAATGCAGCTCGCACCGGGACTTAGCGACAACGAACAAGTGTTGGTCTGGGAGAAGTCTTTGTAGTTCGTCCCATCGATGTACATGAAATAAGTGAAGTCCAAGGGTGTGCTCCCGGTGTTGGTGAGCTGGACCTTCTTCGGGCCGCTCTTGGTGCCTACCTTTTGAGGCGGAAAATTCAGCTGCGGCGGCGAGAGCTCTACCACTGTGCCGGCCCCCGTCAGCCCCACGACCTGGGGCTTCGAGGAGGCGCTGTCTTTGATCGTAACTGTCCCCGAGGTGACGCCTTCCACCTGCGCGGTGAAGACGGCCGTAATAGTGCAATTTCCGCTCGCAGGCACACTTCCCTTGCACGTGGTTCGTACCTTGAATGGCTTGCCGCTGAAGCTCACGGACGAAATGGTCAGCGCCGATGTGCCGTTGTTAGTGAGGGTCGCGGTGAGCGGAGCGCTGGTCGTGCCGATGAGTTGTGTCGGAAAGGTCAGAGGGGTGGTGGGGGAAAACGTGACCGTGCCGGTGTTCAACAGCGTGATTATGAGTTGGGTGTTCGAATCGGGTTGAACTAGATCAGGCATACCGTCATTGTTGAAATCCCCAACGGCCATAAACCCACCCTCATCGCCTGCCGGATAGAAAACGCCCGGCTGGAAGGTGCCATCGCCGTTACCCTTGAGGACGCTGATTCCTGAAGGGATGCCGAGCTCCCCTGAGTTTTCAACAACCAAATCCTGCTTCCCGTCGCCGTCTAGGTCGTGCGCGGCCACCAGCGTCGGAAACTCTGAGGAATAGTAAACCGGCGGCTGAAAGGTGCCGTCGCCGTTGCCTAACAAGACTCCCACACTATTGGCATATAAGCTTACGACCGCCAGATCGCTTTTGCCGTCACCATTGAAGTCCGCCGTGGTCACATCGCTCAGGCCGTCTGGGATTTCATAGTAGCCATGAGGGCGAAAGGTACCGTCACCATTTCCCAGCAGGATGTCCACCTGGTTGGCTGAGCCGAACACTCCTACTACGGCAACGTCCAGCTTACTATCCTCGTCGAAACGACCCGCAGCTAAAGCGTAGCCGTCGACATCATATGGGACGGGCGTAACGATCGGCGCTTGAAATGTCCCGTCGCCATTCCCTGGAAGGACCTCAACGCAGTCGCAGGAACCGCCAGGGCCAGCGACCGCAATGATGTCCATCTTGCCATGGTTGGTGAAGTCTCCTGTGCTGACAAAGAACGGGGTTCCATCCGTGCGATACGGCACAGCGGGCTGAAAGGTTCCATCGCCATTGCCCAGCAACACGTAAACGGAGTCACTCAAATAGTCCCCGACCACTAGATCCAGTTTGCCGACGTTCCTCAGGTCTGCGGTGGCGATCTGAGCCAGCTGATCGCCAAACACATAGCTTTCTCCAACCCGAAAAGTTCCGTCTCCGTTTCCTAAGAGGATAGTCACTCCATTGATGGGGATATCGCTCGACACCGCCATATCCAGTTTGCCGTCGCGGTTAAAATCACCAACTGCCACAGGACCGGGGGCCGTCATCATTGGGAAGCTGGCACGAGTTTCAAACTGAGCTTCTGCATGTCCCATTATCGAAGCGACATAGAGCAGCACGAAAGCCGCATTTCTTGCCGTTTTCCGAGGGTTCACCGCAGTACCTCCAAAAGTGCCTTAGCGTAACACCAACGGGGGGCTGGTCCATCTTTGCGTGCACCATAGTAACTGAGGCTGCCCCAGCTTTGCTGGTCCTGCAAAGCTGGGCGTGACGGACCTTGACTTCACTCGTTTATCAGTCGATCTTCCGGACCTTCATCCCGGCCTTCCACTCTTCGTTCACCAGCACCGTCCCGCGTTCTCCCTCGACGGGTGGCCCATTCAAGCCCGCCTTTGGCTTGAGTGGGGATGTCCGCCGGACCTCGCCCTCACTCTGCTATCCCACATCATCCCCGCTTTTCCTACTCGCTTCAACCGCATTGCCGCTTATTCCACAGTTTCTGCACAGCAATCCGCTTCCGGTATATTCCATACAGCGCCTTTCTCGCCCACAATTAAGCGGGAGAGGTCTCGACCGCCGAAGCCCACCCATCCATGCCCTCTGAAGATTTCAAAGAGACGGTCAAGCAGCAGGCGGACATCGTTCGCATCGTCGGCGACTACATCAAGCTGAAAAAAGCTGGGGCGCAGAACTATTCCGGTCTTTGCCCATTTCACGGCGAGAAGACGCCGTCATTTTCCGTGCACGCCACGCGCCAGTTTTATCACTGCTTCGGCTGCGGCGTTTCCGGGGACGTTTTCAGCTTCGTGCAGAAAGTCGAGAACATCAGCTTTCCGGAAGCGGTCCGGCTGGTCGCGCAAAAGCTGGGAATTCCGCTGCCAAAACAAACGTTTTCCAGTCCAGGCGAAGCCCGCGAAGCCAGGCTGCGAGCCCAGTTGCTCGACATCCAGGAACGCGCCGCCGCATTTTTTCAGGAATGTTTGAAACGCCCCGAAGGCGCGAGGGCCCGGGAATATCTTCAGGGCCGTGGACTCAACGACGAAACCATTGCCGGCTTCCGCATTGGCTATGCCCCCGATTCCGGCTTCCTCCTTCGCGATCGTCTCATCGCCGAGTTCGGCGAAGAAGTATTGCGCGAAAGCGGATTGTTCTCGTGGAAGCAGGAAGAGAGTCGTCAGCCAAGCCAGAGTACTTCCCAGAGCGCCAATCCAAGCGCGGAAGAGCGGAAGCCAAACGCCGGGAGCAGCAAGCCGGAAGCCGCGATGTATTCCAAGTTTCGCAATCGCGTCATGTTCCCCATCGCCAATGAGGCTGGCAAGATCATCGCCTTCACCGGGCGCACCCTTGCCACCGACGAGAAAGCCGGCCCGAAATATCTGAATTCCCCGGAGACGGGCATTTATTCCAAAAGCCGGGTTCTCTTCAACCTGGACCATGCGAAAGAAGCAATTCGCAAACTCGATTATGCAATTCTCGTTGAAGGCCAAATGGATTGCATTTCCGTTTACGCCGCCGGCCTTCACAATGTCATTGCCAGCTCCGGCACGGCCTTTACTGAAATTCAGGCAAAACTGCTGGGGCGATTTAGCAAGAACGTAGTTGTCAACTTTGACCCCGATACCGCCGGAGCCAAGGCCACGGAGCGAACCCTGGGGCTACTTGTAGAAGAAGAATTTCAGATCAAGGTTTTGACCCTCGAGCAAGGCTTCGATCCCGATCTCTTTATCCGGCGCAAGGGCAAAGATGCCTACAGCGAAGCGCTGCGCGGCTCGCAGAAATATTTCGACTATCTCATCGACCGTGCCCGAACGCATTTCCCCGTTCGCAGCGCGGAAGGCAAAGTCAAAGCTGTGAACTACCTCCTGCCGCACATTCAGCGCATCCCCAGCCGGATTGTTCGCGATGAGTTAGGGCAGGAGATCGCGCAGAAACTCGGCATCGATTCGGCGGTTCTACGGCAGGAACTCCGTCATGTGGCCGCCGAACGTTCCGCCGCGCAAGTCAAAGCGCCCGTGGATTCACAGGCGACCGACGCCGAGCGTATCCTGATTCGTGCGCTGGCTTCTGCCCGGCAAATGCAGCCCGGGACCGAGCATCTCTCCGGTCGCGACGGCGCGGAAGAGGAATTCGATCCCGCGCGCCAGGCGCAATACGCCTTTCAGAAGGAAGCTCTGCATCGCGGGTTGGCGACCGAGTCGTTGGTCGATGCGCTCCTCAATGCTGGAGCCGAAATCGCCGATGTCATGGATATTCGATGCTCCGACGGCGATCGCCGCCTGCTGGCTTCTATCCTGCTGAAAGAGGACGAAGAACTCAGCGCCGAGCGCCTGGAGGGTGCCGTGCGGGCTTTGCGACGGATTCACCTGCGTCGTCAGCTTGAGCAGTTGCAGCGCGAATTAAAGAAGCCTGGGATTAGCGACGATCGCGATCGTATGAAATCGATGCTCCTCGAAAAGGAGCGCCTCAGCCGCGCTTTGCGGGATCCCAGCTTGGCGGAGGATGGCCTCGGAACGCTGTCGCAGAGTCAGAAATCTGCGTGAAACAAAACAGCGCCTGCCGCCATCTAAGTATTTAGGGAAGTTGTAGTTAGCGGCAGTTTAGGGCGTTTTGGCGGCAACTAATAGACCAGCCAGTACTTATATGCTAAACTCTAAGGTTTGTGCTAGGTGCACAACTCCGCGCTACCCCATATTCCTACCTGGAAAACATTACCATACGCTCTCTCGCGAGCGAATTGAAGAATTTGAGGACACCTCTTGGCTCTTGAAGACAAGTACGACGACATAAAAAAGCTGGTCGATGCCGGGAAAGAAAAGGGATATCTCACCTACGACCAAGTTAATGAGTTGATACCACATGATGTGGTGAGTCCCGAAGACCTGGATGATCTGCTGACGACCATTGGCACGCAAGGCATTGACGTGCTGGAAGGTCCCAAGCTGCCTTCTTCCGCGCTGGACAAGAAATTTGACGAAGGCGAAGAAGGGGAGGACGTCGAACTCGACCTGACCCCCGGCGCCCTCGAGAAGACGAATGATCCCGTCCGCATGTATTTGCGCGAGATGGGAACGGTTCCCTTGCTCACGCGCGAGGGCGAGGTGGAGATTGCAAAACGCATCGAGCGTGGCCAGATCCGCGTGCTCAAGGCGCTCTCGCGCTCTCCGATCGTGATTCACGAACTTCTGGCGATGGGCGAGGACCTTAAGAAAGGTGTGCGCTCGATCAAGGAAGTCGTGACCTTCGACGAAGAAGAGATCACCGACGAAATCCTGCAGAACCGGTTGAACGAATTTACCGGCAAGATCGACGGCATGGCTAAGCTGTACAAGAAGGCCGGCCTTCTGCAGGAGAAATACGCAACGGTATCCCTGAAGAAGCGGCCGAAGGATCATCGCCGGGCGCGTCGCAACCTGGCGCGCGGCATCGTGGCGGTTTCACGGGCAGTGCGCAAGCTGGGCTTTACCAATGCCGAGCGCAAGCGGCTGATCGACCGGGTCAACAAAACGGTGGACAGCATGCGCTCGCTCGACCGGCAGGCGGGAAACCTCGAGCGCAAAGCCGACGCGACGCGCAGCGAAGAACAGAAAAAAGAATACCGCCGACAGGCAAGAGCGGTACGAAGCGAAATCGAAAAGCTCGAAGTCGAGGCCGGACTCCTGTTCCAGGAGATCAAGCGCACGCAGCGCGAGATTATCCAGGGCGACATGGATGCGGAGCAGGCCAAGCGCGAGCTGATTGAAGCCAACTTGCGTCTTGTCGTTTCGATTGCGAAGAAGTACACCAACCGCGGGCTGCAATTTCTTGACCTGATTCAGGAAGGCAACATCGGCTTGATGAAAGCCGTGGACAAGTTCGAATACCGCCGTGGCTACAAATTTTCGACGTATGCAACGTGGTGGATTCGGCAGGCCATTACCCGCGCGATTGCCGATCAGGCGCGTACGATCCGCATCCCGGTACACATGATCGAAACGATCAACAAGCTGATCCGCACCTCGCGGCAGCTGGTGCAGGAACTGGGACGCGAGCCAACCTCGGAAGAGATCGCTAAGCGAATGGATATTCCGGTGGCGAAAGTGCGTAAGGTTCTCAAGATCGCACAGGAGCCGATCTCTTTGGAAACGCCGATTGGCGAAGAAGAAGATTCGCATCTGGGCGACTTCATCGAGGATCGTGCGGTAGTTTCACCGGCGGAAGCGGTGATCAATGTGAACCTCAAGGACCAGACAGGACAGGTCCTGCGCACGCTGACTCCGCGCGAAGAGAAAGTGATCAAGATGCGCTTCGGCCTGGAAGATGGCAGCGAGCACACTTTGGAAGAAGTGGGGCAGTCGTTTGCGGTAACCCGCGAACGCATCCGCCAGATCGAAGCCAAAGCACTGCGAAAGCTGCGTCATCCTTCGCGCTCGCGGAAGCTGCGGGCGTTCATGGATGGGGTCCGGGACTAGGACTTCCACCGCCGAGTTCGCAGAGCACGCAGAGAAAAGTAATCCAAAAGAAGGCACGGCTTCGGTCGTGCCTTTTTGTTTTCCAAATAGAGTGGGATCCTTGAGCCAAAAGGTCGCGTGCGTTTCCCCCGCCGCATTTCTTCTCCATCGTGAGTCGCACGTATAGCGAAACTAAGGTAACCCCACATGGTCTGTATTGACCACTTATCTGCGAGCAAGAACTTGATACTCGGAATATTCGAAAGTGGAAATTCAGTGAGGATAATGAAATGTGGAAAGTCGAAAACGTCGCGCCATGGGCCCGCAATCTTGCATTGCGCGGTCTGCTTCTGGCCGGTGCAACAATTCTGCTCGCGCTCTTGCTCTGGGTGCCAATCGTTAACGCACAAATTGTGATCAGCGTAACTCCGCCGGTGTGTTCCTACGGCTACTACAACTATTCACCGTACGGCTGCGCGCCGAGTGGGTTTTACGGTCCGGGGTATTTCTATAATGGCGTGTTTCTGGGCGTGGGCCCATGGGCGAACTGGGGCTATGGCCACGGCTGGGGTGAGCATCGCTTCAGCGGCGGACGCGGCGGACGCTACGTCGGCGGCCGGGGATACGGCGGAGGACGTGGTTACGCTTCCAATCGTGGGCGCGGGTCGGCAGTGCACTCTAGCCGTAGTAACGCGGGCGTGCATTCCGCAGCAGCGCGAGGTGGCGCGTCGCATGGGGCTGCAGCGCGCGGTAGCGCCTCTCATGGCGGAGGTGCGGGTTCGCATGGTGGTGGCGAACATCGATAGCCCACTGCTCGAGTGTTCGCCCGCGGAAGTGGCGCGTTCAGGAACGGGGTTCGGGACTAAGCGTTCTACCGCCGAGTGCGCTGAGGACGGGGAGAAGAGCAAAGAAGGCACGGCTTCGGTCGTGCCTTTTTGTTTTATCTTGAAAGGACGATTGTGGCGAAGAAATACATCCTGCGGCGGAGTCAGTGGGTGCCCCAAGCGGTCGATATGGTTTTCGATTTCTTTTCCCGCCCGGCAAACTTGCAGAGCATCACACCGCCGTTTCTGGACTTCAAGATCACGGAAGCGCCGGCGCAGTTGCGGGTGGGATCGCTGATCCGATATAGCTTGCGCATCCATAAAATTGCCGTGCGCTGGACTACCGAGATTGCTGCCTGGGACCCTCCTCACAGCTTTGTGGACGTCCAGATCTCGGGGCCATATCGGCTGTGGCGGCACACGCACACGTTTGCGCCCGAGCGCGGCGGCACCATGATCGGGGACAAAGTGGAGTACGCGTTACCGCTGGGCCCCCTAGGCCGGATCGCTCACTGGCTTCTTGTGCGGCGTGACCTGGGAGTTATTTTCGACTACCGCAGCGACAAGATGCGCGAGTTGTTGGGCGGGTAAGGGAACAGTTCTCGACGGCCGACTGTGCAGAGGAGGATTCCAAGGCAAGATATTCCTTTCTCTTCTGGCAGAATCATCTCTAATCGCGAAGAACCAGACCGGGATGGGGTGGATTGTGCATGCGCATGGAGAACTCAAGTGTAAACGGTGGCAGTCGTGTCGTCCCTTCGGGACTTTGTTCTATTTCTATGGGCATTTACCCCGGACTTACGTCCCTTCGACAGGCTCAGGGCAGGCTCGGGGCTATTATCTGACGCCCCTCCGGGGCTTTTGTAATTCCTGTTTCGGGAAACGTTCCCGATTTTTTGCGCGTATTTTCTTGCCTTCGTCTTGCAGGCGAATTCCAATAAAAGGATAAGGCGATGTCGGCGAGTTTCGCGGCAGGCGCCTTTTTCTATTTTGAGGGTAGGTGGATGACGAAGCGGCAACCAAAGATTATTGACAAGAAGAAACGCGGCGAGTGGGCGGAGATGATTTTTATGGCACGGGCGGCGGAGCGCGGGATCGCGATCAGCAAGCCCTGGGGAGACACGCAGAGTTACGACTTTGTGGTGGGACGTCCGGGGCGGTTTGTGGCGGTGCAGGTGAAATGCACGACGTTCGAGTTAGGCGAAGGGTTGGACAAAGGATATCTTTGCAGCGTGTGCAGCAGCAGTCGTCCGTATGCGCGCGGGTCGTTCGATTTTCTGGCGGCGTACGTGGTGTATGAGGATGCCTGGTACATCATTCCGGAGGAGGAGATTCTGGGGAAAAAGTCGGTGTCGCTGGCGACGCACTGTTTGGACTCCAGGTATGAAGGGTACAGGGAAGCGTGGAGCTTGCTGGAAGATCGGTCGGAGACGGGCGAGACGATCGATATTCAGAGTTGCGCGGAAGAGTTCGCCGTTTCAGGCGTCCCTATGGGACGCGTTTGAGATTAGGTGGGTAACCCCGCGTTTAAACGCTGGGGTGTTTTCGGATGTCCGTACGGGACGGAGATTCGAAGGCGTAGATACGCAGGGGCTAAAGCCCGATGCACCGTCGAGGCTTACGCGGCCCTAAAGGGCCGCTCTTCCACGGTACGGTCAAGGGTCGGGGGTGGGCGGCGGGTATCGATTGTGTGCGAGGGATCGAGGGACGGTGGTGGCATTCCGTCGTGCGCGCGGAGATCGCGGACACTTATGGACGAGGTGAGGGACGAAACCGTTTTCACCACGGAGACACAGAGGCACGGAGAAAACCTAAACAAATGGAAAAGGCGCGGCTCCGGCCGGGCTTTCCTTGATCCCCCTGATGAGGTTGTCTGCGGCGGGTGCGAGTCGAGTTTCTATAAGACTCTTCTTTCTCGCCGTCGTTGCGCGGAGACCATCCATTGGATATCTGTGCTCACGAAGTGATACTTTCTTGAGTCCAACGTTTGGACCGTAAGGGCGGCTGGCCTGCCTATCGATCGTTCCCGTTGATTCATGGAAGGAAATTAATTCTCATGGCAATCCTGCGTATTCGTCCGGTTGCTTTCGCGATCTCCATTCTCTCGGTTTTGGTTCTCTCGGTTTTCTGCACGGCACAGCAAGCTTCGGCAGCGAAGCACGAACCCGCGCTCGATGTGACTTCGATGGATCGAAGCGTCGATCCCTGTGTGGACTTCTTCCAATATTCCTGCGGGGGATGGATCAAGCGGAATCCCATTCCCCCGGACCAGTCTTCGTGGGATACGTACTCGAAGATGCAGGATGAGAACCGCGAGCGTTTGCGTGGAATTCTGGAGGAGGCGGCGAAGCCTGATGCGAACCGGAGCGCCTCCGCACAGAAAATCGGCGACTACTACTCATCCTGCATGGATGAAAAAGCGATTGATGCCAAGGGACTGGAACCGCTGAAAGCCGAACCTCGAGGAAATCGCGCAGCTCAGGTCGAAAGCGGACCTCGCAGTTATCGCCGCGGCCATGAGTCACGACAACGTTCTGTTCGGTTTCGGTTCGACACAGGATTATCGGGACGCGAGCAAGGAAATCGCAGAAGCCGACCAGGGCGGCCTGGGATTGCCGGATCGCGACTACTACCTGAAAGAGGACGCCAAGTCGGTCGACCTGCGCAAAGCCTACGTGGCGCATGTGCAGAAAATGTTCGAACTGTCGGGCGATTCAGCGGAGGCCGCGGCTGCGGAAGCGCAAACGGTAATGCGCATTGAAACCGCGCTGGCCAAGGGCTCGATGACGAGAGTGGAGCGCCGCGATCCGAAGAATCTTGATCACAAATTGACGGCGGCGGAGCTGGAAAAAATCAGCCCGGAATTTCAGTGGCAAGTTTACTTCACCAAAGTTGGTCTGCCCTCTCTCGGCTCGCTGAATGTGACGTCTCCTGCATTTTTCAAGACGATGAGCGAGGAGCTGCAGAAAGAGAGCTTGCCCGACTGGAAGATATATTTGCGCTGGCATCTGGTGCACGCGTACGCACCCGCTCTCCCCACCGCATTTGTGAACGAGAATTTCGCGTTCTTCGGAAAGACGCTGAGGGGTCAGCAAGAGCTGCAGGCTCGATGGAAGCGTTGCACGCAGAGCGTGGATAACGATCTGGGAGAAGCGCTTGGGCAGGTCTACGTGGAAAAATATTTCAGTCCTGAGGACAAGGAAAAAGCGCTGAAGATGGTGAAGGAAATCGACGCGGCCATGGCGCAGGATATTGATTCGTTGCCGTGGATGTCGGCGGCCACGAAGCAGCAGGCGCTGGTGAAGTTGCATGGCATGGCCAACAAAATTGGATATCCCGATAAATGGCGGGACTACAGCAAGCTGGAAATTGTGCGTGGCGATGAACTGGGGAACGTGGAGCGCGCGCGGAAATTCGAGATGAATCGCGAACTGGCGAAGATTGGCAAGCCGGTCGATCGCGGCGAGTGGGATATGACTCCGCCGACGGTCAACGCCTATTACAACCCGCAGATGAATGACATCAACTTTCCTGCCGGAGTTTTGCAGCCGCCGGCGTTCGATCCTACGTCGGATGCGGCTCCCAATTACGGGGACACGGGCGGAACGATCGGGCACGAGCTCACGCACGGCTTCGATGACGAAGGCCGTCAGTTTGACGCGCAAGGCAATCTGCGTGATTGGTGGACCGCCGAAGATGGAAAGGAATTCGTGAAGCGCGCGAGCTGCATCTCCGATCAGTACTCCACTTACACGATCATCGATGACATCAAGATCAACGGGAAGCTGACGCTGGGCGAAGATGTCGCCGACCTGGGTGGATTGCTGCTGGCGTACATGGCGTGGAAGGCCGATACGAAGGGGCAAGACTTGAAAGCCGATCGAGGACCTTACACCCGATCAGAGATTCTTTGTGGGGTACGGGCAGAGCTGGTGCGGCGAAACCCGCGACGAAACGAAACGGCTGCGCGCCACGGTCGATCCACACTCGCCGGAGAAATATAGAACCAACGGCGTCGTCTCCAACATGCCGGAATTTCAGGAGGCGTTTCACTGCAAAGCGGGATCGCCGATGGTGAACGCGAACCGGTGCAGGGTCTGGTAGGAGTTCGCTCTACACAGGGGCTAAAGCCCGATTCATTCAGTGTAGGGTTACGCGGCCCTGAAGGGCCGCTCTTCCACGTGGAAGGTGGGCGGTTGGCGGCGTTATTGCATTTCGTCTTTGGTGGGGTTGTAGAAGAAGCGGAAGCGCAGGGACAGAAACTGGCCGCCAAATTCGTTGGGTAACGGCGGAAACGGATCGGAGGCCTGTAATTCCCGCCCATGCTGCACGATCCAGAGGAGATGTCCCCCGAGGTGGTCACCAGTTTCATGCCGGCGACTTTTCCATCTTTGGTAATTGCGAATTCGATGATCAGATTTCCGTGCTTAAACTGCGCGGATTCCGGAATGGCGGTGTACCAGTTTTGGCGCACATCATGCAGAACGCGCTGCAGGTACGGTCCGAAGTCCACGCCCATGGTGTCGCTGAGAACTTCCAGGTTTCCCAGCTGACGCCCGTGTGCGCCGGTGCCAAGACCGAAATCTCCGTTGCCGCCGCCTTGTTGGACGCCGGTGCTTTTTGATCCACGCGCTGCTTCCTGAATCGCCGATCCCGCCGACATGGAGCCGGCATATTTCTTAAACTCGTTTTGAATATTTGGAGTAGCGGGAGTCTGCAACTGGGCAATCTGCGGATTCGGAGGCTGTTGCGGCTGCGCAGGTTGGTTCTGCTGAAATCCGCCCGACGATTTAGGAGCAGCCTGTTCCATCTGCGGTGCGGTCGCGCCCGGTGGCCCTGGAGGCGGCGTGGCCAAACTCTTCCGCAGTTCCTTCAAATCGAGCTCCGGATGGCGCGTCATGGCGATGCGGTTTTTGTCGGAGGCGATATTCGTGTTCGGACGCTTCTGCAACTTCTGCAAGTCTGGAGGAAGCTCGAGGAAGGTCAGATCTTTCCCGGTCGGAATGGGCCTTGCGGTAACCGGGTGAGGCAGATACTTCCCAAAGTAGAGTAGCAAGATGATGACAGAGTGGACGATGATGGATATGTAAATCGCCTCGCGACGGCGCGATCGTGCCAGATCATCCTGCAACTGAATTAGAAGATGCGGAACGCGGGCGTCATCATCCAGATCGCGGTAGGCCGTTTCCCATCCCTGCCGGTCGTAGAGCCCGAGCTGCTCCGGTTGCGGTTTCTCGGGTGGCGCTACGGGATCCTGGAATGGAATCTGAGTGATGGGCATGAACTAAGCTTGTCCGTTAGACACACATTCGCGACTCTACGTTGCATCCTGCCGTGTTTCTAGCAGTTAATGCCCGGCATTTGTTCCGGACGTCCCCAACGAGCAAGCGCGTCAAGCTGTGTTCATTTTCTCATCTTTCCCACGATTCTGCTCAGTGCCAAAGAGTGTGACACTTTCGGGTGTAAACATTTGTAAATGAGCCGCAGCTCCTGTTTGTGACAAGCGAACACGGACGAGTCCGTGGTTCCCAGCTTTGCAAAACCTGCAAAGCTGCGGCAGCCGCATTGGTGGAGATTCATGAGCAGAGCGGGAACAGCAAAAATGGGCTAAGCCTTAGCTCTTCGCCTTCGCCAGGCCGGCGAGGCCCACGCGCTGGCCATGCTCGCGGATGCCGCTAACAATTTCCAGGGCCAAGGCGAGAGCGCGGCGACCATCTTCCAGAGGAACAACCGGGGTTGAGCGCTGGCGCACGGCAGCCAGAAATGATTTCAGCTCGGCATGCAAGGGCTCTTCGGAAGTGACGGCCGGCTTGCCCACGCCGATCTGGGGATTGATCGTGGGAGTGTTCGAAGCCGCTGCATCGGACCCGACGGTGAACACGAGAACCTCCTGGCGCCCGTAGTCGACCGAGACATACTGTTTCGGCTGGAAGAAGCGCAATTTGCGGACGCGCTCGGTGGATACGCGGCTGGCGGTGAAGTTGGCCACGCATCCCGATTCGAACTCCAGCCGCACGTTCGCGATGTCGACCTTGCCGGAAAGAATGGGCAATCCGACGGCGCGAACTTCTTTGACCGGGGAATTTACGAAAGAAAGCACGATATCGAGATCGTGAATCATCAAGTCGAGAACCACATCCACGTCGAGGGAGCGCGGCGTGAAGACGCTGAGGCGATGCACCTCAAAAAACATGGGGTGCGTGAGCAGAGGAACCGTGGCCCGCACCGCGGGATTAAAGCGCTCGAGATGTCCGACTTGCGCAATGCGTTTGTGAGTAGCCGCGAGTTGAACGAGTTCTTCGGCTTCGGCCAGTGAGGCGGCCAACGGCTTTTCGATCAGGACATCGACGCCGCCTACCATCAAAGAGCGTGCCACTTCCAGGTGATGCACCGTGGGTGCCGCGACGGAGGCAGCGCGCACTTCGCTGTGGGTGGTCAGCATTTGCTCGACGGAGCCGAAAGCGCGGCAGCCAAACTCGCGGGCCACCGCATCGGCGCGGTCGAGATTAGGATCGACCACGCCTACCAGGCGGACGGGTTCACCCTGTTTTTCGAGTTCGTGATAAACCCGGGCGTGGTTGCGTCCAAATACGCCCACACCCACCACCGCTACGGAGATCGCATTTTGAGATTGCAGGGAGGAACTCTCGGCTGGCCGGTTGCCACGTGGAACTAGGAATTGTAAACGCTAAAGCGCAGTCCGATAGATCAATTTTGCACTGTGCGTGGAAGAGGGTCGAGCTTCGCTCGACCAGACAGCCGAGGGCGGCTGTCTCCACATAAGGCAGCTAGCATGCACTGAGGGAACGGACGATGGTGGCGATGTTGTTTTCCTGGAACAGGCGGATAGCGGCGATGCCGGCGGCTCCGGCTTGCAAACAGGAATCCGCGTTTTGCAGAGTGATTCCTCCCAACGCGATGACCGGGATGTTGGCGCGGCAGGCTTGGCGCAGAGCGGCGAGTCCCTGGGGAAGCGCGCTGGGGAGGTCTTTTTTTTCGAAGATTGGAGCGAAGATGGCCAAGTCTGCGCCGTTGCTGGCAGCCTGGGTGACTTCTTCTGTGGAGTGACAAGAGACAGAGATTAGCGGAACTCGTGGTGGTATTTCGCTGGCGTGAGCGCCAGCGCTACGCAAAGTCTTCCATATTTCTCGCACTTCTGAGGGGATCAGGTCGTGTGCGGGAAGGTGAACGCCGCCGGCATTTGTGGCGATGGAAACGTCGGCTCGGGAGTTGATGAGGAGGTCAGTTCTCAGGTGCGGGTTCTCAGTTCTCCGTTGCCGGATTAGGCGCATGGCCTCACGGGCGAGAAATTCAAGATCGCGGATGGAAAGATCTTTCTCGCGAAGTTGGATGTAGTGGATATTGGCGCTGGCGGCTTCGGCGATTTTGTCGAGGAGGAGGGTGCGGCGCCGACGTTCATCGCCGGGGAAGGATTTGCGATCGGTGATGTAGTAAAAGAGGCAGCTCTCAGGCATCAGTCTGGGTTTTCACATGCGATTCCGGCGGCCCACGAACGCGCCTGCCAGTGCTCCTGCCAGGCTGCCGGCGGCGATCGAAATGAAGAACAGCACTACCAGCCCGAACACTAACATCACCGCCAATCCCTCCGGAGTTTTCAGGCGCTCAAACGCCGCCTGCACCTGGGGATCGCTGGAGCGGGAAGCCGCTTGTTGCAGAGCTTCCAGCATCTTCTGCTGAACTTGCCCGCCGGTGTGAAATAGAGCCACCGCGAGCCCTTCGAAAATAGCTGAGATTCCAAAAAAGAGAACACCGCACAGCGCGCCTAAGAGTGCTCCGGAGCGGGGAGTGACATTCCAGGCCGGATTCCGCCGGTGATAAAGATTGACTGCGAGAAATCCCGCGCCGAGCACGGCTAGCAGAGGCACCATGAGCCCAAGAGCCATCACCAAAGCGGCAATGGCCGCGGCGATTGCGCAGGAGCGTAACGCAATGGGCCAGTTGATAAGGGCCGTAGGCAAGACCAGATTCGAAGCGCCTGGAACAGCAACAGCGTCTGGAAACGCTGGAATTTCTCCTGGCGCCAGGACTCGGGCGAAATCGGGAACGGTGGGCTCGGGCACACTCACACGAATCTGTGGTGCTCCGCATTGCGCGCAGAAAGGTTTTCCGTCGTCAACGCTGTGCCCACACTTGTAGCAGGGATGATCCATTCAGGTTCTACGGCCGGAACACAACCTGAAGTATCGCACGATAAGCGGACCGCGCAGCAAGGCAGCCATACCAACGGGACGAAGAACGCGCCACGAACGACTGTTTCAGATATCGCCTTGCTTGCCGCGGGCGTGGACGTACACCAAAGTAAAAATTGAGCCGCTGCTGCCTTTGGGCTCAATGGCGACATCATGCTGGTTCTTCTGCGTGCCGACTTTCAATTCCGTGATCGGCCCCGAGTTGTCGCCCTCGCATTTCAGTTCCTGGGAATCTTTGTCGTCATCCGCGTCAAAGTGCTCTCCGTGGTGGTCGCGGGTGTGGCACTCGATTACCTTGCCATATTTTTTCAATTTGTCGCGGTAGTAATCGATCACTTTCGCCGGGGGCATCATCGGAATCGTATTTCGCCACCACCAGCTTCACGCCAAAAGCCTCGGTAAACAGGCTGAGATTGGCGCCGTTATCCTGATCGTCGTGCCGCAATCGTGCTCCGGGATAAAGCGGCAATCCCGCTTTTCTCGCGTCGGCGTCGCTGCCCACGTGCAAGTCGCCCGCCGAGCTTTGTATATCGATATGCTTTTCCTGCCCATTGTTGTCGTCCTTGGATTGGGCAGCCAGATGAGGTACACCAATCATGCTCACAAGCAACGTCGCAACCGCCCAGCGGAATAAGATATTTTCAGTCGCCCACCGAAACATAAGAATTCCCCCAGTGATTAAATACTTCTTCATTCAGACTTAACTTAAATCTCGGAATCCTTGCCGTGTGTACGTACGTAGACGAGGGAAAAACTTGAACCTTGTCCTTCCGGCTCGACGGCAACGATGTGCTGGTCGTCGCTTCGTCCTACCTTGAGTTCGACGTTCTTACCGCTCTCGCCGTCGCAAGTCAGATCGCTCGAACCATTCTTGGAGTCGTGCGATCCCGGCTTCATATTGAGATTCAATCCCTTGGTATGACATTCCAGAACGTTCCCGTACTTCTTCAGTTGATCTTTGTAAAATGAAAGAACTTTGTCGGGTGCGTCGCTGGACTCATACTCGAGCGCCACCACTTTTATGCCGTAGCCGAATCCTGAAATATTCACGTTGGCGCTTTTATCGCTGTTGTCCGAGTCTTTTTCTTTGAGCCGCGCGCCCGGATAGATCGGCAGGCCTACGTCCGAAGCATCCGCCTGCTTGCTTACGTGGACCCCACCAAACATCGTTTTGATGTCCACTTGCTTATCTTGTCCGTTCGCTTCCTTCTTAACATTCACGCTGCACGCCGGTAGGAAAACGAACATCAATAGAGCTGCGCCCAGAGCTAGTAGAGAGGAAGCAGGTTTAACGTTGTGCATGTTGAACTCCTCCACCCTCAACCAGCGCCGGGCGCTCGATTCCGCTGCCGCGCGCGGCAATGTTGGGGATGGTGACCGGCAGATGTCCACGAATGGCGGTTTCACCGAAGAGCGCCTTGACCGCGGCGATCTCGGAAACGCTCGCGTTTGAAAAAGTACACATGTAATTCTCAATCTTGGGAAAATCCGCCGCCAAGTACGGGTTTCCCATCGCCACTACCGCGGTTTTTGCTGCCGCATGATCCAGCATTTGCTGCAACAGAACGCCGGTCGCGTCAGCCATTGCAACCGTGTTTCCCATCTTCCCAGCCGATGGAACCACGTACACGGCGGCAATCACCGTCTGCGCTTCGTCCACCGCCTTTAGAATCTCGTCGCTCATTCCCGCTGCAAAGCGCGGGTCAACGAACATCACACGCGCGTCGGGGACGCGCGCGCGAAACTCGCGGCTGAACGCACGCCCTGACTCCGTTCGAACGTCATCGGAGAACAGCACAGCTAAGACCTGGTTGTGTGTCTCCTCCTGTGTTGTATACGGAAGCCCACCCTTCGTGGTTCCCTTGGATTTAAGGGGGAGCACCTTGCCGTTATCACGAACCAGGGTTACCGCGTCATCGGCCGCCTTCTGACCAAAGGCCAGGTGCTCCGGCTTACCCACGATTTTGCCTACTTCGTTCAAGTCCACCAGCCGGGCATCCTGCAGCCCAAGAGATGCCTTGATTTCAAGAATCTTGAGCACCGAATGATCGAGCCGTTCGCGGGAAATCTCGCCGGACTGAACCGCCTGGATCATCGACCTATAGGAAGCAGGAAAATCGGCGGGAATGAGCAGCAGGTCGTTGCCGGCCTTGAAAGCCTCCACTGCCGCGCGCCCAATGTCATTACTGAAAAGATGGGTAAGGGCGGCCATGTCGAGCGCGTCGGTTACCACGATTCCCTTGAATCCAAGTTGCTTTTGCAGCAGATCCGAAACGATCGCTGGGGAAATGGTCGCCACATGGTTCGGATCGGAATCGAGCGTAGGAACGGTGACGTGCGCCACCATGACCGAGTCGACTCCCGCCGCAATGGCCTGCCGGAACGGGGGCAGCTCGATGGAGTCAAGATGCGCGCGGTCAACGTTCACGCTGGCAACACCCAGGTGCGAATCCGTCGCGGTATCGCCGTGGCCGGGGAAGTGCTTCACCGTCGTCAGCATTCCGCCTTCGTGCGCTCCCTTGATGTAGGAGGTAACCAGATCGCCGACTTGTTTGGGATCTTCTCCAAACGATCGCGTATTGATGATGGGATTTGCCGGGTTTGAATTGACATCGGCATCGGGAAAGAAATTCCAATGGATCCCGATGGCGCGCGACTCTTCCGCGGTAATGCGGCCGAAAGTTTCCGCGTCTTCCAGTTTGCCATCCCCGCCGAACGCCATGGCATGGGGAAAAATGGTAGCTCCCATCAGTCGCATGGGCACGCCGCGCTCAAAATCAGCGGCAAACAAAAGCGGAAGCTTCGAATCGCTCTGCATACGATTCAGCAGTTCGGCAGCTTCGTAGGGCTCACTCCGAAGCAGGTAGGGCCCGTCGACATGCACTGTCATCGCGAAGGAGCCCACGTGATATTTCTGTATCGCTTCCTTCAATTGCAGATACTCGGGATTCTCCTCGTTGAGAAAACTGGCGCGACACCAGATCATGAATACCTGGCCCACTTTTTCTTCCAGGGTCAACTTGTGGAGGGTCTTCTGCGCCCATTTTTCGCCGTTCGCGGAAAGATGGATTGGGGCGGCGTGTTGATATTTATCTTTCGCGGCGGCTGCCGCAGTCAGCAAGAGAGCGAATATCAATACAGCACATCTTCGATGCATGCGGAAACGATAGCAGAAAGGCGCTTATCCGCTGAGGCGAATCTCGAGGCAAGCCTCAACCCTGGCCACAGCCGATTCCTGGACCTGTGCCTCGTCCCCAAACCCGCGAAGCCAGTGCACTTCGGGCTCCCGCCGAAACCAGGTCATCTGTCGTTTGGCATAGTTGCGATGAGCCTGCTGGGCCGCCTGCAGTGCTTGCTCGCGAGTAACCTGGCCGCGCAGCAACTGGAGTGCCTGCTTATAACCGAGCGAAGATAGCGGGCCAGCTTTGTCGCCATATTTTTCAAGCAACCGCTGTGTTTCTTCGACCAATCCCGATTCAAACATTTGCTGAGCGCGGCGATTGATTCGCTCGTACAGCGCCTGCCGGTCGGGATCGAGACCGAAACGCAGAATGCGAAAGCCGCGCAACGGCTCGCTTCCGTGCTTGCTGCCAGAGATCGCTCATTTTCCGCCGCGATGTCAGGCACACTTCAATGGCGCGAATCAGCTTTGGTGTGTCGTTGGCGTGAATTTTTTCCGCGGCGACGCCGTCAAGACGAAGGAGAATGTCATGCAAATATTTCGACCCCCGACGGGCCACTCGTTCGCGCAATCGAGCGCGGATTTCTTCCGAGCGCTGCGGACCGGGAAATAATCCATCCAGCAATGCTCTTAAATAAAGTCCGGTTCCACCCACAACGATTGGCATGTGATCCCGCAGCTTGATTTCTTCGAGAGCTTGACGTGCCTGCCGCGCATATTCGCCCGCGGTCATGTGCTCCGTAGGAGCGACGAAATCGAAGAGATGGTGCGGCGCCCGACTTCGTTCTGCCAGCGTTGGCTTGGCCGTACCGATGTCAAACTCGCGGTACATCGCGACAGAATCGCAATTCACCACCTCGCCTTGAAAACGTTCGGCGAGCGCCAGCGAGAGCGCAGTCTTCCCACTGGCAGTCGGACCCACGATCACGATGAGCAGCGGTTCAGGCGCCGCCACGGTCAGCGCATGCTCCAATGAATTGCGTGCCAGTATCGAATGATGGTGAGGATCAGCAGGAGGAACGCGACCAAGAGGAGGCCAGAAGTTTCCGTGGCGTATACCGCTCGCCTTGGTGCTTTGTGGCTGCCGTCGTTTTGGCGTGTCTTTACCACGCGATTATTGTACGCCGCGTGTGAAACTGGTTGGCTGCAGAGTGCTACACTACGCGTCGTAAACGGCTTGTCTTGCTTCTATGCCCGCTTCCCAAGGCAATCAGGATGTCAGAGTCTTGCGGTTTGGAATGTTCGAGCTCGACCTCACCGCGGGTGAGCTGCGCAAGAACGGCAGCGAAACTTCGGCTGCAGGATCAACCGCTTCAGGTATTGATTCTACTTCTGCAACGTGCGGGCGATGTGGTTACGCGCGAAGATTTGCGCCAAAAGCTGTGGCCGTCCGACACCTTCGTGGATTTCGACCACAGCCTGAACACGGCGGTCAACAAGTTACGCGATACCCTGGGCGATTCGGCATCGAGTCCGCGTTTTATCGAAACCCTGGCACGGCGCGGTTATCGATTCATTGCACCGGTGAAAATTGAAGAATTGCCGAGTACCCAACCTGGAATGGCATTCAGCCGGGCACAATCACTCTCTGCTTCGACCGTTTCCTCATCTCGAAATTTGCACCCTGAACTCGAAGTACCAGTTCCTTCTCGCGCCTTGACCCGCGGATTATTTTCTCTGGCCCAATTGATGTATCTCATCTTCTATGTGCTGGCGCTTCTTCATTTGCACGCCGTGCAGGCGATTGCTGAGTCTTTTTTCCCGGGATGGCGAGCAACTCTGCTTGTAACCACGGTAATGGTGACGGCGGGAATCGGTATCCCGTTGCGCTGTTATCTTCTATCCGCCGTCGCGTTCGACTATCAGAGATTGGGCGCGAAGTTCCAGCAGATGTTCCCCATCATTCTGGCGCTCGACCAACTCTGGGCCGTAGCGCCATTTCTGTTAATGCAAAAAATTGGAATGGGAGCAGCATTCGCTGCAAGCGCGGCTCTTCTTTATGTGCCATTCTCCGAACGAACTTTGATTCGGCTGGCTTATCTGAAACGATAGTTCGCCGGACGGTTATTCTGTCGGGTCAAGTAGCGCGAGGGCATCGTCAGTATTAAAAAATCTTGCTCCCAAAGCTCGCAACTCAGCCACTGCGCGTTCCCCGTCGTCCGCCTTCAAAGTAGCAATCGCATCCTGAACCACGGACACACGGCGGCCGCGATCCAGCAATCCCTTCGCGGCGAGGCGAACACAATACTCTGTGACCACCCCGAAGACCACGAATTCGACGTCGTCCCCGAATTGGCTCAGAAGCTTTGCAACGTGGCGGCTTTGAAAAATGTCCAGCGTTTGTTTCTCGAGAAGTATCTGCTGATATTTCGAAAGGTCTTTCGGCAGGTTTGCCGAAGCTTCATTCGGTATGGTGACGACCTTGTCCGTTAATGCTTCCGGAACAAATGCCGATCCCTCTGTGCCCTTAATGCAGTGTGGAGGAAAGGTCTGGAACTCGGGATCTTCCGCGGCGTGAAAGCAACCGTGCGAGACGAGAAAGACCCGGTTCTGGCGCGCTGCGTCGGTTAGTTTGCGAATGTTAGGCAATAATTGCTCGGCACCGGGCACGTAGAGCTTGCCGCCCGGCAGCATGAAATCCTTCTGCGTGTCGACTTCCCAGAAGACAACTTTACGAGACACCATCACCACTTCCAATCAAGACGCGCTGTAGAACGTTTATGCTCCGAAACTACGAGTGCCGGCCGTTGCCGCGATGCGGCTTGGCATAATTGCACGGAGCGCGCAACGTTTGTTCGCATAGACTCTCGACGAACTTGGAATTCAAGCCATCGTGCTGAATCAAAAATCGCATGTAGATCGGCCCATAGAGAGAATCGAGCAGCAGATCCATATCGATATTTTTTCGCAATTGCCCGCGCGAGATTCCACGGCGCAGCGTCGCATACGCTTCCTGCCGGCGCGGCTTCAGGAAGCGCTCGCGAAAGGCTGCGATCAGACTGCTATCACTCTGACCCGCGCCCAACATGGCTGAAACGATGCGCCCCCGTGGGCTACGAAAAACCTTCACCAGTTGACGCATCTGGCGGCTCATGTCTTTATGCACGGAGCCGGTATCCGGGAAGTGCAGGTTGCGGGTGGTGCTGCTGGCAAAAGCGTCCGCAACCAGTGCGGCCTTATCCGGCCACCAGCGATATACCGTAGCTTTACCCACTCCGGCGTGAGCCGCCACTGCTTCGATGGTGAATTGCGAAAAGCCTTTTCTCGCGAGCAATCTCAACGTGCTCCGCAGGATGGACACTCTGGCTGCTTCACTGCGGGGCCTTCCGGGCGCTCGTTTGGCCTTGGGTTTGTCAAGATTTGTATGGATCCTGGGCGTTCCCCGCATAATTTACCGTAACATAAAATCGGCGTTAACCATTAGAATCCAATACGGGCAGTATCGAATCTAAAATTATTCGAAGGCGCAGGATCCGCTCTTCCGCTCTTTGGACCGATCTTTTTACGGCGACCGCAGTCTTAATACTTAGGAAAGATACTTACTGAATTCTGGTGCCTAACTAATGTGGATTGTAGCCTTAGCCCTGCGGCGTCCTTATACCTTTGTCGTGATGGCGCTCGTCATCATTATTCTGACGCCAATCACCATCCTGCGTACGCCCACCGACATTTTCCCGAGTATCGATATTCCGGTAGTTTCTGTGGTCTGGTTTTATACCGGGCTGTCGCCGCAGGATATGGCGGACCGCATCGTGGCCAACTCCGAGCGCGGCATCACCACTACGGTCAACGACATCGAGCACATGGAATCGCAGTCGGTGTATGGACTGGGAGTAATCAAAGTTTTTTTCCGGCCCGGCACCAATGTGCAAGGCGCCATCGCGCAGATCACCGCCATCGCTCAAACCACGGTGCGCAGCCTACCGCCGGGCACTACCCCGCCGCTAATCATTTCCTACAGTGCTTCCACGACTCCGATCATCCAGCTCGGCCTGAGCAGCAAGACTCTTCCCGAGCAACAACTCTTCGATCTTGGCCAAAACTTTCTGCGCAACTATCTGGCCACGGTGCCGGGAGCAGCAACGCCCTATCCCTACGGCGGCAAAATTCGGCAGATTCAAGTTGATCTCGATCTTGCCAAGCTGCAAGCCTACGGGCTGCAACCGAATGACATCGTCAATGCGGTCAACGCGCAGAACATCATCCTGCCCAGCGGCACCATCAAGATGGGCTCGGTGGAATACAACGTCGAGATGAACGGAACTCCGCAGACTATCGCGGAATTGAACGACCTTCCCGTCAAAACGACGAACGGTTCCACGCTGTACATGCGGGATGTAGCCCACATCCGGGATGGATTCGCGCCGCAAACCAATATCGTGCGGCAGGATGGGAATCGCGGCGCGCTCATGTCGATCTACAAGAATGGCAACGCCTCGACGCTGGAAATTGTTGCCGGCGTGAAAAAGATTGTCGCCCAGGCGGCACAGGCATTGCCCCCTTCACTGAAAATCACGGCACTTTTCGATCAGTCGCTGTTTGTGCGCGCATCGATCCAGGGGGTGTTGCGAGAAGGATTGATCGCCGCCGCCCTCACCGCCGTAATGATTCTTGTTTTCCTCGGCGATTGGCGGCCGACCATCGTAATTTCTATTTCCATTCCGCTTTCCATCTTTGTTTCGATCATCCTTCTCGGCGCCATCGGGCAGACGATCAACATTATGACTTTGGGTGGATTGGCGCTGGCCGTAGGCATCCTGGTGGATGACGCGACCGTGGAAATCGAAAACATCGAGCGCAACCTTGCCATGGGCAAGGAGATGCGGCAGGCCATTCTCGATGGCGCGCAGCAAATCGCCGTGCCTGCGCTGGTTTCCACGCTCAGCATCTGCATCGTGTTTGTGCCCATGTTCTTTCTGGCGGGCGTGGCGAAATTCCTGTTCGTGCCCTTGGCCGAGGCCGTCAGCTTCGCCATGCTGGCCAGCTATCTGCTTTCGCGAACACTGATCCCCACGCTGGTCATGTACATCATGCGCGGCCATGAGCACCGGGAGGAAACGCCGACGTCTGTTTTCGGGCGCTTTCAACGCGGGTTCGAGCGCAAGTTCGAGGACTTTCGCCGTGGCTACGAGGCTTTATTGGAACTGACCCTCGAGCACCGAGGGGTCTTCGTGATTGTTTTTTTGGTCTTCTGCCTGCTCTCGCTGGGACTCTTTTTCTTCCTCGGACAGGATTTCTTTCCGCAAGTCGATGCCGGGTTGTTGCGGCTGCATGTGCGGGCGCGTCCGGGGTTGCGCGTGGAAGAAACGGCTCGGCTGTGCGATGAAATCGAAGCGACGCTGCGCCAGGAGATTCCGAAAGGTCAGTTGCAAACCATGCTGGATAATATCGGCTTGCCGAACTCCGGCATCAATCAGTCCTACAGTTCGAATGGAACGATCGGCAGCAGTGATGCCGAGATTCTGATCGCGCTGGATCCCGAACACCATCCTCCGACTGCGGCACTCACCCGGCATTTGCGGGAAGTGTTGCCGCGACGTTTTCCCGGTGTGGAGTTCTTCTTTCAGCCCGCCGATATCGTCACGCAAATTCTTAATTTCGGATTGCCCGCGCCGATTGATGTGCAGATCATCGGAACGGACATGGTCAGCAGTTACCAGATTGCGCAGCAAATCGCCAATAAAATGCGGCATATTCCCGGGACGGCCGACGTACACGTGCAGCAATTGCTCTCCCTCCCCACGCTGCACATGGACATCGAACGCACGCGGGTCACGCAGGTCGGTCTGACCGCCCGCGACGTGGCCCAGAGCGCGCTGGTTTCGCTGAGTGGCAGCTTCCAGACGGCTCCGAATTTTTGGCTGAATCCCAAAAACGAAGTCACCTATCAGATGGCTGTGCAGTCGCCACAATACCGCATGACCAATCTGCAAGATCTCATGGACATACCCGTGACTTCGCAGCAGGGTCCGCAGCTGATGGGAAACCTGGTGCAGGTCACGCCCGTGGTGCGAGCCGCCACCGTCAACCACTGGAACGTTGCTCCGGTGATTGACGTTTACGCCAGCACGCAAGATCGCGATCTGGGTGCCGTGGCTGCCGATACAAATAAAGTACTGAAGAGCTTTGACGGTCATCTGCCGCGCGGCACGAACATTGTGATGCGCGGTCAGGTCGCGACCATGCGTTCGTCATTTATCGGACTGGGTGTTGGACTGGTCGGCGCGATCTTGCTGGTCTACCTGCTGATCGTGATCAACTTCCAGTCATGGCTCGATCCTTTCATCATCATTGCGGCCTTGCCTGGAGCGCTGGCAGGAATTTGCTGGTTCCTTCTGCTCACCCGCACCACGCTGAGTGTGCCGTCGCTTACCGGGGCGGTCATGTGCATGGGAGTCGCCACCGCGAATTCCATCCTGATGGTCAGTTTTGCGCGCGAGCAAATGGACGAAGGAGTTGGCGCGGTGAAAGCTGCCGTGGCCGCCGGATACACCCGCGTTCGCCCCGTATTGATGACGGCACTGGCCATGATCATCGGCATGGTTCCCATGGCGCTGGGTTTTGGCGAAGGCGGTGAGCAGAATGCACCGCTGGGCCGCGCCGTGATCGGCGGCCTGCTCTTTGCTACGGTTGCGACTTTATTTTTTGTGCCAAGTGTTTTCGCAATCTTCCACGGTCGCAGGGAAGCAAAGCAGGCAGCGCAATCGAGCTAACTATTCATCACAATCGGGGTCAATATTGAGTGGAGTCGAGAATGACTGAGGAAATTAAGCCGAACCGACAACAGGGTACACCGGTATCCGAGCACCCCGGCGAACGCTCACCCCAAAACGGGGATCACGAGGAGCATCACGCGCTGGGCGTGCAGGCCCAGCGGGACGAAGAGATCGAGGAGATCCAGAAGCGCTCCAAGCATCAGCCTCCCGCGATTCAGCGGCCGCCCGAACTCCCGCCTGCGCCGCCACGCAAGGCTTTGACGATTGTGGGCGTACTCGTCCTCATATTGTTGGTCGCGGGCGGAATCACCCTGCTGGCGCGTGTGAACCACGAGCACGCTTTGGCGAAGGAAACCGAGACCGAGGCTGTGCCGACCGTTGCCGTGGTGCATCCTTTAGCCGAAAAGCCGGACGAGGAACTGGTTCTACCCGGTTCGTTGCAGGCCTATGAAGAGTCCCCGATTTACGCACGCACCAGCGGCTACCTGGTGCGTTGGTATAAGGATATCGGCAGCCGCGTGACCAAGGGCGAGTTGCTGGCCAAGATCGACACGCCCGAAGTGGATCAGGAATTGAACCAAAGCCGGGCCGCACGCCAGCAGTCGGTGGCACAGCTCGAGCTGGCCAAGATCAGCGCGGACCGTTGGGAGAATCTTCGTAAGTCCGACTCCGTCTCCGCACAGGAAGCCGACCAGCAGACCAGTGGATACAAGCAAAGCCAGGCGAATCTGGCTGCCGCCGATGCCAACGTCCGCCGCCTCGAGCAGCTTGAAGGTTTCAAGGATGTGTACGCTCCATTCACCGGCGTGCTCACCAAACGCAATGTCGACCCCGGTGCACTCATCAATGCCGGCGCTGGTGTGGCCGGACGAGAGTTATTCGACATCGCGCGGGTCGACCCGCTTCGGGTTTATACCAGCGTCCCGCAAGCCTACGCGACCTACATCAAGGTGGGCGCGAAGACTTACGTCACGTTGCAGGAATTTCCCGGACAGAAGTTCGTGGCCACCGTGGCGCGCACGGCGGAGTCTATCGACCCGAACACCCGCACGCTGCTCACCGAAGTGGACGTCCCGAACAAAGAGGGCCGGCTGCTTCCCGGTTCGTTTGGCGAAGTGCACTTTGCGGTGGGCTCGAACGTCAATAAGGTCACGATTCCAGTAAACACGATGCTGTTTCGCGCCGAAGGATCGCGTGTTGCGGTCATCGGTCCAAATAATAAAGTGGAGCTGCGGCCCATTAACATCGGCCGTGACTACGGCACAAGCCTGGAAATTCTCGGCGGTGTTTCTACTTCCGACCAGATTGTTGTCAATCCGTCCGATTCGTTGGAAGAAGGGCAACCGGTGAACGTGGCGCAGCCGACGCCGAACAATCCGACATCGTGGAATGAACTCCCGCCAGCCCACCCGCAGCAGACACAGCAGGAAGGCAGGGCATCTTGAAACGAGCTGTAATCGCGTTCATGCTGGGCTTGCTTGCGCTTGCCTCAGGATGCACCGTCGGCCCGCGTTATAGCCGGCCTGCGGCTCCAGCGCCTGCTCCGGATGCCTGGAAGACGCAGCCGCCCTGGCAACAAGCCGCCCCGAAAGATGCCATTCCGAAAGGCGAATGGTGGAAGGTTTTTAACGATCCTGAGCTCAACGGTCTTGAGCAGCAGCTTCTGCAGTCTAATCAGTCGCTTCTTGCTGCGCGCGATCGATTGGAACAGGCGCGCTCGCTGGCACGCGTTGCCACCTCGCCGCTCTTTCCGCAAGTGTCTGCCGATCCTTCGGCCGTTCGCGAACGTGGTTCTGCGAATCGTCCTCTGAATGGAGCGGTACCCGTCGTCATCAATGGCGTCAACACAACTGTCCAGCCGTACACCCAGAGCGTCTACACCGTTCCATTCGACATTAATTACGAGGTGGATATTTTCGGCCGGGTGCGACGCAACGTGGAAGCGGCCAACGCCACGCTACAGTCGACGGCGGCTGACCTGCAAAACGCGCAGCTCGTACTCACCGCGGAACTGGCCGCAGATTACTTCAGTCTTCGCGAACTTGATGCCGAGTTCAACGTAGTGAAGGAATCCGTCGCCTACCAGCGCAAGGGTCTGGATCTGGTAAACCGACGCCATGCGGGCGGGGTCGCCAGCGGACTGGAAGTCGCGCAGCAAGCTGCGTTGCTGGATTCGACCCTGTCCCAGCTCTCACTGGTGCAACAGTCCCGGGCACAGTATGAGCATGCTATTGCCGTGCTTGTGGGCCAGCCGGCGTCGAGCGCAAGCGTGCGAGTCGCGCCGTTGCAAGCGACTCCGCCGCCGGTCCCTTTGGGTGTTCCTTCGGATGTTTTGCAGCGTCGCCCTGACATTGCTTCAGCGGAACGGCAGATGGCTTACCAGAACGCGCAAGTAGGAATCGCGCGCGCGGCGTTTTATCCCGCAAATCACTCTCAGTGGCTCCGGAGGCTGGCAAAGCACCGAAATCGCCCCACTATTAAATGCTCCCAGCCTTTTCTGGTCGTTGGGTGCGGACGCTTTGCAACCGCTCGTTCAGGGTGGGCGCAATCGCGCCAATTTGGCTGCAGCTCGTGCCGCCTACGATCAGTCCGTGGCAAATTACCGGGCGGCCGTGTTGACCGCTTTTCAGCAGGTCGAGGACGGTATCAGCAATCTCAGCACGCTCTCGCAAGCATTGATCACCCAAGGTGCAGCCGTGGAGGACGCCCGCCGCGCTCTGGACATCGCCAATAACCGCTACGTCGGCGGAGTTACTACTTATCTCGATGTTATTACCGCCCAAACTACCCTGCTCACCAGCGAGCGTCTGCAAACCCAATTGCTGGGCCAGCAGATGGTGAGTTCCGTCTATCTTGTCAAGGCTCTGGGCGGGGGATGGGACGCAAGCGACATCAAGGACCAGCAGGTGCATCCGCAACTTATCCAGACGGTGCAACCGTAGAGCAGTTAGTCCTGCCCATTATCTGGCTTGACACTGGCCATGCTCTCGTTTGACAAAGGTCTAGCGCGGGCCTACGATTGAAGTTAGGTCCTGGTTTATATCTCATTTATACATATCTTCGGCTTTAAATTGACCCTACCTGGGTTTTTCTTGTGCGTAGCAAGCGATTCGAACTGGTCGGGATAGGTATGTCTTATCCCCAGCTGTAGTTGCTCTATCTTGAGCGAAAAGGGAGCCCCATGAAAAACACAAAGTTCCTCGTGAAGGTAAATCGCGGCGGTGCGCGCGCCGCTGAATACGTCCTGCGGGTTGACCGCACCCCCATCCAAACCACAACCAACAAGAAACTGGCCCTGGCCATGGGACGGTTCACGGCGGAAGATGCCGTCAAGTTGATGCAGAACTCCCGCTGCGCTCCGGAACTGATTTCTGTGCTGGCTTAGCTGCCACCCGCTTTCCCGATTCATTCGCAAAACAAATTGCTGATCTCTGAAGCAGCCGGGGCTAGTCCACCTAGCCCTGAGCATGCCTTTCGCTGTTGGGCTTTGAACCGCTCAACGCGAAGTAGAGAATGTAGAGATAGCAGAGGACAGGCAGGAAGAAGGCGTGATGAATCCCAATCCTGTCGGCGATCGCCCCTTGCGCTAGCGGAATAATCGCTCCGCCAACAATCGCCATGATCATAATTCCTGAACCGTCGCCGGTTAAAGGTCCAAGCTCTGCCACGCCCAAGGCAAAGATGCTGGGGAACATGATGGAATTGAAAAAGCCGACCAGGATGATGCTCCACATCGCAAAATGTCCTGTACTGAGCATGGAGATCGCCACGAGCCCGGCCGCACATACTGAGCAGATGGCAAGCAATCGGCCAGCCTTCATCTTTTGCAGCAGCCCAGACCCGATAAAGCGCCCGACCATAGCGCCGCCCCAGTAAAAGGCGACCAGGCTGGCCGCGACCTTTTCGGTCAAGCCACCGATCTCCGGTTGCGTGAAATAGTTCACCAGAAAGCTGCCGATTGCCACTTCCGCGCCCACGTACACGAAGATTCCAATAGCCCCAAAAATTAGATTCGGGTGGCTCCAGATCGAGTCATCCACTTTTTCGCCGACCTTACGCTGGGCCTGCGGAATTTTCGGTAACTTGAAACTGCCAATCGCCGCCGCCAATACCACCAGCGCGATGCCCAGCCCCACGTAAGGCGCCTTCACCGTGGCCGCCTCGTGCAAGCGGTAGGCCTGTAGCGCATCCGGCGCCATGGCACGAATTTCGTCCATCGATTTCGGAGCCGAGCTCAAGATCAGCAGTCCACCGAAAAAGGGCGCAAGGAAAGTTCCCAACGAATTAAATGCCTGCGTCAAATTCAGGCGGCTGGAAGCGGTTTGCGGATTTCCCAAGATCGTTACGTAAGGATTGGCCGCAACCTGCAAACATGTGATTCCCGCAGCCAGCACGATCAGTGCGATGAGAAACAGCGGGTAAGAAGGAACGCTGGCCGCCGGTACGAAGAGAAATGCACCCAATCCCATCGTAAGCAGGCCCACCACCATGGATCGTTGGTAGCCGATCCAGTCGATGATCTTGGCGGAGGGTATGGAAAAAAGAAAATATGCTCCAAAAAAAGCAAACTGAATGAGCATGATCTCTGTGTAATTGAGATCGAAAATCGGCTTCAGGTGCGGGACCAGAATGTCATTCAGGCAAGTTAGAAATCCCCACATGAAAAACAGCGTGGTCACGACTGCCAGCGGACCACCGTAAGATGAGGAAGAGGAATACTCCGGAGAGGCTGCGGTAGAACGGCTCGGGGGCGCAATCGACATAGTTGTGCTTCCGCTGGGCATCATAGCACCGGAAGCTGCGCCTCGGCATTTCCAAGCAGGGAACTACACCGTACGCTACACGGGGTTCCCCGCCAGATCCTGCAGCTTCACCAGCCAGTTCGGAGGCTCCGGCAAGATGGCGAATGTAGGCAGCTTGCCCCGCACCATTGCTACTTCGTCGCATTGGTGAAACCTGGGACAAACGTGGCAATCTTTGTAGATCTTGTCGGGAAGATCCTCGCGCTGCGCGATCTGAAACCCCTGGCGCGCAAAAAATTCCGGCGCGCGCGTGAAAAGGCAAATGCAATCGACGCGATGGCGTTTGGCCTCGGCCATCAGAGCCTTCATCAACCGGCTCCCGCCGCCTTTCCCTTGCAGCTCAGGCCCCACCGTGATGGAACGGATCTCCGCCAGGTGCGTCCCATAAAGATGAAGCGCACCGCACCCGATGATGCGGCCTTCGTCTTCGAGCACCACAAAGTCGCGAACGTTCTCGCAGATCTCCGGCAACGTGCGCGGCAGCAAAGTGCCATCGCCCGAATAGGCCGAGATCAGATCGTGAATGTGCTTTGCATCCGGCAGAGTCGCTTTACGCGTGCGCATGAAGGTTGACCTCCTCGCGCAGGATTTCAATTTTCTTCTTCGCCGCCGCAATGCCCTGCCGCACTCGCGCAGGGGCGGTTCCGCCAACCACGTCATGCATCGCCAACACGGCAGCCGGCTTCAAGCATTCGTAAAAGCTCGCATCGAATGCCGGGTCCAGAGCCTGCAACTCATCAAGCGACAAATCGGCGAGTTCGCAATTCTTCTCCAAACAAAGTTTTACCGCTTTGCCAATCCGCTCATGCGCCAGCCGTGAAGGGACGCCGCGGTTCACCAGATAAGTCGCGGCTGCCCAGGCATTCATGAACCCTGATTGCGCGGCGTTGTTCATGCGCCCGTAGTCGAACTCGACCGCCTTCATAAATCCTGCAATCAGCGGCAGCGCGCCCAGCATGGTATCGGCGGCATCGAACAAAGGCTGCTGCGTTTCCTGCAAATCCTTGTTGTAGGCGAGAGGCAAGCCTTTCAGCGTAACCATTAACGCAGTGGCACTGCCGATGAGACGCCCGGTTTTGCCGCGCACCAGTTCCAGAAGATCCGGATTTTTCTTCTGCGGCATGGCACTGCTTCCCGTGGAATAGGGTTCGGGCAATTGCACGAAGCCGAATTCCTGCGTGGAAAAAATAATCATCTCCTCCGCCCAGCGGCTCAAATGCAGGCTCAATATCGAAAGCGTATTGACGAACTCAAGAGCGAAATCGCGGTCGCTGGTGGCATCGATACTGTTTGCCGTCGGCGCTGCGAAATCGAGCTCCTGCGCCATGGAGTTTCGGTCCAGCGGCAGCGTCGCCCCAGCCACGGCTCCGGAGCCCAGCGGACAAAGGTTCAGCCGCTTGCGACAATCGGCCAGCCGATCGGCATCGCGCAAAAACATCTCCGCGTAAGCCATCAACCAATGCGCCACCAGCACGGGCTCTGCGTGCTGCAGATGGGTGTAAGCGGGCATGGCAGCATTTCCGGCCTGTTCGGCGCGATCCGCAAAAGCGCCGCAAAGATCTGCCAGCTGTTTTCGCATCTCATCAATCGCAGCCCGCACATAAAGTCGCAGGTCGGTTGCAATCTGCTCGTTCCGGCTGCGGCCGCTATGCAACTTGTAGCCCACGTCTCCGATTCGGGCGGCTAACTGCTTTTCCACGAAATGATGTATGTCCTCGGCTTCCTCGTCTTCAACGAACTCCGGCTTGGCAGCGGCCGTTTCGCCGATCTTTTGCAGGCCTTCCAGGATGCTGATCAATTCATCAGCCGATAAAATACCGGCATTTTTCAGAGCGCCAGCGTGGGCAGCGCTGGCCGCCAATTCGTAATTCAGCAGCCGGCGGTCGAAATCAAAGGACCGCTGCCACCGCTCAAATTGCGGATCCAGTGCCTGCCGGAAGCGGCCCGACCACATCTTCATCGTGTCACCTCCTGACGGGCACGCGCCCGCGTGCGCGAGGGCAATCCCAGGATGCGGATGAACCCCGCCGCATCCTTTTGATCGTAACTATCGCCCATTGTGAAAGAAGAGAGATCGGTGCGATAGAGTGAGTGCTCCGATTGCCGGCTCACCACCGAAACATTCCCTTTGTACAAAGACAAGGTCACGGCCCCCGTCATCTCGGATTGCGTGCTGGTCACGAAGGCGTCGAAAGCCTCGCGCAACGGCGTGAACCACAAACCAAAGTAGACGAGCTCCGCGTATTTCAGTCCGACGTGCTGCTTGAAGTGTGCCACTTCCCGCTCCAGACACAGCGCTTCCAGCTCGCGATGCGCCGCGACCAGCAGCGTTCCGCCCGGAGTTTCGTAGCATCCACGCGACTTCATCCCGACGAAGCGATTCTCCACGAGATCCACGCGGCCGATCGCATTGCGCGCGCCCATTTCATTGAGCAACTCCACCAGCGACACGGGATCGAGCTTCATGCCATTGACGAAAGCCGGGTTCCCCTTCTCAAAGCCAATGGTGACTTGTTCCTCTTTATCAGGCGCCTCTTGCGGCGATCGCGTCATCTGCCACGTACTTGCCAGTGGCGCGTTTCCCGCATCTTCCAGTTCTCCGCCTTCGTGGCTCAGGTGCCACAGGTTGCGGTCGCGGCTATGAATTTTCGCCCGGCTCGCCTCCACCGGAATGGCGTGCTGCTCCGCATAATCGAGGCAGTCTTCCCGCGACTTCAGCGACCACTCCCGCCACGGCGCGATCACCTTCAGTTCTGGCGCCAGCGCCTGATACGTCAATTCGAATCTCACCTGGTCGTTGCCTTTGCCCGTGCACCCATGCGCCACCGCCGTTGCGCCTTCCCGCAACGCAACTTCCACCTGCCGCTTTGCGATCACAGGCCGCGCCAGCGATGTGCCCAGCAAATACTTGTGTTCGTACACCGCACCCGCGCGCAGCGCCGGAAAAACGTAGCCCGTCAAAAATTCTTCGCGCAGATCTTCGACCACCACTTTCGTCGCGCCCGTGGCATAAGCTTTTTTGACCACGGCTTCAATATCGTCGCCCTGGCCCACATCGCCTACCATCGCGATCACGTTGTAAGAATAATTTTCCTTGAGCCACGGAATGATGATGGAGGTATCGAGTCCACCCGAATATGCCAGTACGACTTTTTCAGACATGAGCACTCCTCGCGGGCATGCGCTCTCCGCTGCCCAGCAATGTATAAAGAATCGCTTTTTGTACGTGCAGGCGATTTTCCGCCTGGTCAAAAATTACAGATTGCCCAGAATCCATGACCGCATCCGTCACTTCCAACCCGCGGTGAGCCGGCAAACAATGCATAAAAACCGCATGCGGAGCGGCTTCCGCCATGAGTTCCTCGTTGACCTGATAGGACGGGAAAACTCTTGCGCGCTCATCTGTTTCCTCTTCCTGGCCCATGCTCACCCACGCATCGGTGTAAACCGCGTCCACTCCCGGCCACGGCTTCGTGCGGATCGGTGAGGAGTTCAATCACCGCTCCCGTCTGCCGGGCAATCTCACGCGCTGCAGCGACGATTCGCGGATTGGGCGCATAGCCCTCAGGCGTTGCAATTCGTATCGACGATCCTAAGCATGCGCACGTCAGAAGCAGCGAGTGCGCCACATTATTTCCGTCGCCGACATACGCCAGCGTAATGTTGCTCAATCTCCGAACCGTTCCTGCAACGTGAGATAGTCCGCCAGCGCCTGGCAGGGATGTTCCAGATCGCTGAGTGCGTTGATCACCGGCACGGACGCGTGTTGCGCCATGCCTTCAATCGTCTCTTGCGAGAACGTGCGCAGCACGATCAGGTCGACCCAGCGCTCCAGGTTGTGGGCCACATCGCCCAACGTTTCGCGGGCGCCGAGTCGCTCCTGCGTCTGGTCGACGAACATCGCGGAACCGCCCATGCCGCTCATTCCTGCCTCAAACGTCAAGCGCGTGCGCAGCGATGGCTTCTCGAAAAACATTACCATCTGCCTGCCGCTGAGCGCCTTACGAAAATCGGCTGGCCGTTCTTTCATGATTCCGGCGAGATTCAATACCGCTTTCACTCCCGCCGGGCCCAGATCGCATGTCGAAACCAGGTCTGGACACCAGAAGCCTTGCTCCACGGGCGCAGCGGCAATCGCGGTTCGTTCCTTCTCATAACTACTCGACATCGTTCTCTTCTTCCCTTGCAAAGGCGCGCCCTGCATATCTGCGGCCTGCAATTTGTAACGAGCTGCGACTGATGGACTCATGAATAAGTAACCTCCGTACCACACGGGATCTTGGTCAGATAGAATTGCGGCAGGATTTCCACCTCACTGGCCGGCAGAATCCTCACCCGCCCCACTCCTTGTTTCAGCGCCAGCCCGCAGGCTTGCAGCTTGGGCAACATTCCGCCACTGATAATCGAGTTGGCCGCGAGTTCCGCCGCCTGTTTCGTGGTCAACCACGGCATCACGCTGCCCTCGGCATCTTTCACTCCCGGCACGTCGGTCAGAAAGATAAGCGTGTCCGCGTGGCAAGCGGCGGCGCAGGATGCTGCCATTTCATCGGCATTCACGTTGTAGTATTCGCCGTCGGCGCCCAAAGCCAGCGAAGCCATCACCGGAATCCCTCCCTGCTGCCAAAGGGCTTCGATCCAGCACGGCTCGGCAAAACAAATCTCGCCCACAAAACCTAAATCGCGGCCGTGGACAAACTTCTTGCGGGCGCGGAACGTCATGCCGTCGCCGCCGCAGAAACCGATCGCCGGCATGCCCGCTGCCTGAATGGCCGCTACCAGCTTCTTGTTGACGATGCCCGCCAGCACCATGAGCGCCGCATCGCGAGTCTCCGCATCCGTCACCCGCAAACCGTCAACAAACTCGCTCTTCTTTCCCAACCGCTGCAGCATGCGCGTCAAGGCCGCGCCGCCGCCGTGCACCACCGCCACGCGATGGCCGTCCTGCGCCAACTCGGCAATGGCGAGGGCGCACTTGCGCAGGATCGTTGCATCTTCAATTGCCGTGCCGCCGATCTTGACTACTATGGTCACCGCAAACCCTCCCGCTCGTCCCATCCATACATCAGGTTCATGTTCTGCACCGCCTGTCCGGCAGCGCCTTTCAGCAGATTGTCCACGCAGGAAACCAGCACCAGACGCTGCCCATCCTCCGCCAGACAAAATCCGAGATCGCAGTAGTTCGTGTGCAGAGAAAATTGCAGCTCCGGCAGCTTCGGCGTCGCAAATACCCGCACCCAATGCTTGCCCGCATAAAATTCGCGCAGGCAGTCTTCCACTTCCGCCGCCTTCATCGTTCTCCCCAGGCGCAGATAGATGGTCGACAAAATTCCGCGCGGAATCGGCAGCAGATGCGGCGTGAAAGTCAGATCCGAATCCTGCAATCCCAACTGCTCGACCATCTCTCCCAGGTGCCGGTGATTGAATACTGAGTAGGCCGAAAAGTTATCGGCTACCGAGACAAAATGCGTGCGCGACGTCGGCGCCTTGCCCGCTCCCGATACTCCCGACTTCGAATCGGAAACAATCCCCCACTGCCGGTCGACCATTCCTGCCTTGAGCAGCGGCGCCAGCGCGAGAATTACCGAGGTCGCATAGCATCCCGGATTCGCCACCAACTGCGCCGAAGCGATGCACTCCGCATTCAATTCCGGCAATCCGTAAATCGCTCGATCAGTTAACTGCGCGGCCATAGCGGCGTCGGCATCCTCAAACGCGTAGATAGCACGATGCTGCTCCTGCTTCAATCGCCACGCGCCGCTCAAATCGATCACCCGCAATCCCTCGCGGATTGCTTCGGGCACCAGCGCGCGCGACGCTTCATGCGGAGTAGCCAGAAAAAGAAATTGCACTCCCTGTCGCTTCAGTTCCGGCCAGGAGAGCGCTCGCAACGGATATCCTCCGTTGCCCGACAACTCCGGAAACACATCTGCCAGATCCGTCGCACCGTCAGCGCTTTCGCGCCGCAGCAGAACGGGCCTCTCCAGTTGCGGATGGCGTTCGAGAATTCGCGTCAGTTCCAGCCCTGAGTAGCCGCTCGCCCCGAGCACCGCACATTTCAGCTTTGCCCCCATTAGCCGAGCATCTCCTCAATCCGCGCCGCGAGCCTTCCAGCAGCGTTCTTATCAGGGCAGACAATCAGGATCGTGTCGTCCCCGGCGATCGTTCCCACTAATTCCTCCCACTCCTGCTCATCCATAGCCGCGGCTACTGGCTGAGCGCTGCCGATAATCGTCTTCACCACCAGCAAGTTCTGCGCCGGTCGCACATCCAGCACGAACTCTCGAACCAGTCGCTGCACGGGCGGTAACGCCAACCCTGCCGCTTCCCCTTGCGGCAGCGTTGTACCCGGTACCTGTCTTGCTCAAATTCAGGTCGCGAATGTCCCGCGACAATGTTGCCTGCCCCACTTTGAATCCCCGCTTGCGCAAAGCCCTTTGCAAATCTTCCTGGTTGGCAACGGGCCCCTGCCGTAACGCTTCCAAAACCGCTCTCTGTCGCAGGACTTTATTCATCATGAATATTTATTCATTGTGATGAATAAATATTCTCCTATCTTACAAGCTGAGGCAGGTGTGTCAAGGGTAGAATCCCGTATTTCCATAATTTCCTGGTAACCGAAGGTGGGACAATTTTTCGGATCAGTTCGCAATTCCGAAAACCGCAGCGCTCTCTGAAATTCTTGCTAGACTACTCGCGGCTCGCGAACTCACACCTCCGCCCGCCGGACAACATCCATGAAGAAGCCAACTTTGATTGCTGAATTGCTGGCCGAGTTCCTCGGAACATTCGTGCTCATTCTTTTCGGCACCGGCGTGGTCGCGATGGTGGTTCTCTTTCCTTCGAATAACCCTGCTGCCACGGCCCACGGCGGCTACACCAACATCACGCTGGGATGGGGCTTGGCCGTAACGATGGGAATCTATGTTGCGGGAAAAGTTTCCGGCGGCCATCTCAACCCTGCCGTGACCCTCACTCTGGCGGTGTTTCGCGGTTTTCCTTGGAGCAAAGTGATCCCTTATTCCATCGCGCAAACGCTCGGAGCTTTTCTTGCCGCGGCGCTTGTGTACCAAAACTATCTGCCCGCATTCCACCAGTTCGATCCCCAACTGGAAAAAACCGCAGGAGTCTTCACAACCTTCCCTGCCTTCCCCGCCTGGCCGCAAGCCGGATTTCTCGATCAGGTCATCGGCACCGCCCTTCTGCTCTTGCTCGTGCTGGCCATTACCGACGAATTCAACGTCCCGCCCGGCGCCAACCTCGCGCCGCTGATGATCGGCTTGGTCGTCGTGGCGATCGGCATGAGTTTCGGCGGCATGCACGGATATCCCATCAATCCCGCTCGTGATTTTGGCCCGCGACTTTTCACCGCCGTCGCCGGATTCAAAAACAATGGACTCACCGACGGCCCGCGAGTTTGGTGGGTGCCGAGTCGTCGCGCCGCTGCTCGGTGGACTCGTCGGCGGCGGCAGTCTACGATTTCGGCATTCGACGATTCTTGCGCGCGTCGCAGCCCTCGTCCATAATTCGACGTCACGCAGAATCAGGAGGCCGCTTGCCTTTCATCCTTTCCCTCGATCAGGGCACAACCAGTTCGCGAGCGCTGTTATTCGATCACGACGGCACGGTTCGTTCCGTCGCACAACGCGAGTTCCAGCAAATTTTTCCCCAGCCCGGATGGGTCGAACACGATCCCGAAGAAATCGCGGCCTCGCAAATCGCCGTCGCACTCGAAGCCTTGGCCAAAGCTAAAGCACAGCCCAAGGATGTGGCCGCCATCGGCATCACCAACCAGCGCGAAACTACACTGGTCTGGGATCGCGTCACCGGCAAGGCAATCTGTAACGCGATCGTCTGGCAGGATCGACGCACCTCCGCATTCTGCGAGGATCTCAAATCGCAAGGCCATGAGAAGTTGATTCAGCAGCGCACCGGCCTGTTGATCGATGCATATTTCTCCGCCAGCAAGATTTCATGGATTCTCGACCACGTCCCCAACGCCCGGGCGCTTGCTGAATCGGGCCGCCTGGCGTTTGGCACCGTCGACACCTGGCTCGTCTGGAAGCTGACCGGAGGCAAATTCCACATCACCGACGCGAGCAACGCCTCGCGCACCATGCTTTTCAATCTTCATTCCGGAAGTTGGGACAATGACCTTCTCGAGCTTTTCCGGATTCCTGCTTCCATGTTGCCAGCAGTCGTGCCCATCGAGCGAGGTCTATGGAGAAGTTAGTGCGGTACCGGGTCTGAACGGCATACCCATTGCTGGCATCGCCGGCGATCAGCAAGCTGCGCTCATTCGGCCAGGGTTGCATCCAGCCGGGCCTGACAAAGAATACTTATGGCACCGGTTGTTTCATGTTGCAGTGCACCGGCACTCGCGCCGTCGCGTCCACCAATCGACTGGTCACCACTGTGGCTTGGAGACTTGGTGACACCACCAGCTATGCGCTCGAAGGCAGCGTTTTTGTCGCGGGAGCCGTGGTCCAGTGGCTCCGGGATGGCTTGGGAATTATTCGCAGCTCCGCGGAGGTCGAGGCCTTGGCAAAATCCGTTCCGGATAATGGCGGCGTATATTTTGTGCCCGCGTTCGTAGGACTCGGCGCTCCGCATTGGGATCCCTACGCGCGCGGCGCCATCTTCGGTCTTACTCGCGGTTCGCAGGCCGGACACATTGCACGAGCGGCTCTGGAAAGCATCGCCTACCAGGTTGCCGATCTTATGGACGCCATGCGCGCCGATTCCGCAGCTCCCGTGCCCGAATTACGCGTCGATGGCGGAGCTTCGGCCAACGATAGCCTCATGCAATTTCAGGCTGATGTTCTCGAAGCGCCCGTCGTCCGCCCGTCCATGAGGGAGACCACCGCATTCGGCGCCGCGTTCCTTGCTGGCCTGGCGGTTGGTATCTGGAAGCTGCAGTCGTTTTCGGAATTGCCACGCGAGGAACGCCGGTTCGAACCCTCGATGCAGCGATCTCACGTACAGGAATTGCGCGATCGCTGGAACGAAGCTCTCTCCCGCGTTAAAGGCTGGGAGAAATAAAGGTTCGCCATACACGCTCAAAGCAACTCGCGTGAAGCAACGGGTTACTTCGTCAACTCGCCGATGAAAACGCCGTAGGGCTCCAGCGAAATCTGGTCGCCATGCGCCGCCGACTTTCCCGTCGCGACCAAGCTCTTCACCGACGCAAACCCTCTCTGCTTCAGCCCCAGCTTTACGGTTTGCGGCGCGTCTGACATGTTCAAATTCACTACTACAGTTTGATTCTTCCCCACGCGCAGATACGAAAGCACTTTGGCATCATCTTCATTGATCGCCTTGTATCTTCCGCTGAGCAGTGCCTGATTCGCACGGCGTGCCTTCAGAACTTTTTTGTAGAACGCGAGCACCGAATCCGGATCGTTCGACTCGTCCGCCACGTTATGCGTTTTGTAAGTTGGAGGAACCGGCAACCACGGCGTCCCCGTGGTAAAGCCCGCATTCGCGCTGCTATCCCATTGCATCGGAGTGCGTTCGCCATCCCGTCCTTTTTCCTGGGGCCATCCGGTGCGACCGATCGGATCCTTCACATCTTCCCGCCGCGTCGGCGGCGTGGTCTTCATTCCTATCTCTTCGCCGTAATACATGATCGGCGTTCCACGCAGCGTGAGATAAAGCGCCGCCATTAATTTTGCGATCTGATCATTGTGCTGGCCATCGCCGTATCGATCGTAGGAACGCGCGATATCGTGATTGCTGATGACGAACGTTGGCCAGCCGGAAGCCGCATTCACTTCCGCAATCTGCTTGCGGAACTCCGCGGGCGACAACTTGTTCACCATGGTGAAAAGAAAATCCATGGGCAATTGCAGTTCATTGTTCCGCTTTCCGTAATACTCATTCAGCTCGGCAACATCCGCCGTCCAGGTTTCGCCGATCAACACCGCGTCATATTCATTCGCGATTTTGCGCAAGCCCTGCATCACGTCATGCACTTCGGGCAGCTTCGTGTTGTATTTCTTCACCAGGAATGGATCGCCAAACGCGTTCTTTCCCGGCTTGTCGATGGGATTATCCTTCAGGTTCGGATCTTCAAACAGCGCGTCCACCGCATCCAGCCGGAACCCCGAAACTCCGCGCTTGTACCACCACCGCGTCACGTCGAACATGGCATCCTTCACCGCGGGATTGCGCCAGTTCAGGTCCGGCTGTTCCGGATAGAAATAATGGTAGTAATACTGATTCGTGGTCGGATCGAATTTCCATGCCGATCCCCCGAACGTCGAGACCCAGTTGTTGGGCGGCTGCCCCGGCCCTTTTCCATCTCTCCAGATGTACCAATCGCGATGGGTCGAATTCTTCGACGACTTCGAATCCAGGAACCACGCGTGCTGATCCGACGTGTGATTCACCACAAAGTCGAGGATGATATGGATGTTCCGCTTCTTGGCCTCACTGGCGAGATAATCGAAATCCGCCAGCGTTCCGTACATGGGATCGATGGCTTTGTAATCGGAAACGTCGTAGCCAAAATCCACTTGCGGCGAAGGGAAGCAGGGCGTGATCCAGATCGCATCCACCCCCAGATCTTTCAGATAATCCAGCTTCGAAGCAATTCCCCTCAAATCGCCCTACGCCATCATTATTGCTGTCGGCAAAACTGCGCGGATAAATCTCGTAGAACACCGCATGCTCCCACCACGCATGACCTTCGCCATCTGTGCGGCGTGATGATGTCTGCGCCAGCGCGATCGTCGCCGCCGCGCACGAACCCGCTACCAGTAGAGCAAACAACGTGGCCTTTTTCATCCTTGGTCCTTTGTCTCGATCAGAATACAACGTAGATTTCGCTTGATCTTTCGTAGAAAGCAGCAGTCAGTCTACATCCGCTTCCGGCTTGGAGGCCAAAACTTCTCCTCTACGTTTCCGCGCTCTCAGGGAATCGCCGGCGCTTCCGCGACGCCAATCGTTCGGTCCGCTCCTCCGTAATACAACAAGTAGCGCTTCTCCTGACGCAACATGCCCTCCACAAAAACCACGTTCGGAACCTGCCCGACTTTTTCCCACTCTTTCTCAGGAGCAAACACCGGATCATCCGTCCGCGATATCAGCGCGCCAGGATTTTTTCGATCAAACATTGCCAGCCCGGTACGGTAAACAAGATTGTCGTCAGCCCCGTTGTAGATCAAAACGATCCCCTTCGGAGTCACGATCGGTGCAGGTCCTGGCTCGGCCACGCGCGCATCAAACTTATGCGCGCGCACCGGCAGCACCGGGGCATCGCTGGATTCCGTCCAATGCAGCAGGTCCGTGGAAATCGCGACTCCAACTTGATCATTCTTGTCTGCACCCGTTCCCAGAAAATACATCCAATACTTGCCGTCGATCTTCTCCGGCACAATCGCCCCCGACTTCGTCCAGCCCACATTCCACCGCCCTTTATAAGCCGGTAGAATCACTCCCTTCCGCGCCCAGTGGATCAGATCTTTCGACGTCGCCAGGCACAGTTGCGCATCCTTCTTGTTATATCCCGTGTAGGTCAGGTAGTACGTATCGCCAAATTGAACCAGCCTCGGATCTTCCACGCCGCCATCTTTTTCGTAATCCTCTTCCGGCGAGAACACCGGCTCGCTGCGGCGCGTGAAGTGAATGCCATCCACACTCTCCGCGTAGCCCAGCCGCGACGTACCCTTTTTATCCTGGGCGCGGTACAGCATCACGATCTTTCCATCTCGCAGCACCACCGACGGGTTAAACGTTCCGGCTGACTCCCATCCATCCCCTTGTGGCGAGATCACAGGAGTCTCCGACAATCGATGCCACGCTCCCAATGGCCAACTTGCGCTATCCTGTGAAGCCAGCGCCAGAACTAGCGCCATTAACTTGGCCCAACCCTGGGCACGAATCGCATTCATCATGGCCGTCGTGACCTTTATCGTGACAGAATTTGCGGCTCCGATTCGGCTGCCGCTTTCACTTCAAAACCCGCGTCCCGATTCTCCGCTACTTTTTTCTCAGCCGCAACTGCCCGGCGCTTCAGGTGCTTCGTGCTGACCAACAAACACATCGTCGTCGGTCTCGGCGAATTGCTGTGGGATCTGTTTCCCGCCGGCAAGCAGATGGGAGGAGCGCCCGCTAACTTCGCCTACATCACCACGCTGCTCGGGGATGAAGGCATTCCCGCAAGCCGCCTGGGCCGTGACGACCTCGGCGTAGAAGCCATTCGTCGCCTGAGCGAACTCGGACTCTCGACCGAATTCATCCAGCAAGATCCCGATCATGTCACCGGCATCGTCAAAGTCCAGGTAGATTCCGCCGGCCAGCCTCGCTTTGAAATCGCCAGGCCGGTTGCATGGGACTTTCTGGAGTGGACTCCGCAGTGGCAGCAGTTGGCGCAACAAGCCCATGCCGTTTGTTTCAGCACGCTCGCCCAACGCTCACCGGAGAGCCGCGTCACCATGCGAAATTTTCTCAACGGCGTAGGGCCCCACGCGGTCCGAGTCTGCGACATCAATCTTCGGCAAAGTTTCTTTACGGCAGAAGTGGTAGACGAGTCCATGAACCTCGCCAGCATCGTGAAGCTCAACCATGAAGAACTGCCGAGAGTCATGGCCCTCCTTCAAATGGAGCATCGCGATGAAGAAGATTCCGCTCGACGCCTCCTATCCTCTTATCGTCTCAAACTGATTTGCGTTACTCGCGGGAATAACGGGAGTCTTCTGCTGTCCCAGGATCAATGCAGTGAACATCCGGGCTTCAAGGTAAAAGTTGCCGATACGGTGGGCGCCGGCGACGCTTTCACCGCCGCCCTGGTTCACGGATATCTTCGCCGAGCCACGCTGCCGCAGATCAACGAAACCGCCAACCGCGTCGGAGCCTGGGTAGCCAGCAAGGCAGGCGGCACTCCCGCACCCAAGGCAGGCGATTTACAGCAAAGCCTGGCCGAAATAGGCTGCAGCAGCCTGCTTTGAAATTCCTGCGAACTCTAGCCAAGGATTCGCAGCGTGGCCGCTCCCAGTCACTGCCATACCTCACAGCCCGTTTTAGTTTATGCTGTGTGGTTTGGCTTTTGGTGTCTGAGGGGGCCCTGTGTCCATGCTGTCGCTGGTTTCTCGTCTGCTCATATGTGTTTCGATTTTCTTACCTGCCGTCTTAACCACTGCGCAGCAAGTCCCGGAAAATGCCTATCAGGAACTCCATTGGCGCATGATCGGACCGTTCCGTGGTGGACGCACTCGTGCCGCCGCCGGCGTTCCCACGCAACCCAATGTCTACTACGTAGGTCAGGTCAATGGCGGCGTGTGGAAATCGGACGATTACGGGCGCACCTGGAATCCCATCTTCGACCACGAGCCGACTCAATCCATTGGGGCCATCGCAGTCGCGCCTTCCAATCCCAACATTATTTATGTGGCCAGCGGCGAGGGCCTGCATCGCCCTGATCTTTCCGTCGGCAACGGAATTTACAAATCGACGGATGCTGGCAAGACCTGGACTCATCTGGGCCTTCGCGACGGCGAGCAAATCCCAGCATTAGCTGTTGATCCGCGCAATCCTGATCGGGTCTTCGCTGCCGTGCTCGGACATCCTTACGGCCCCAATGAAGAACGTGGCCTCTTCCGCTCCACTGACGGCGGCCAGACCTGGCAAAAAGCAATCTACAAAGACGAAAATACCGGCGCCTCCGATGTGGAGATCGATCCCTCCAATCCCGATGTCGTCTATGCCTCCATGTGGGAAGCGCGCGAAGGTCCGTGGGAAGATAACAACGAAGTCAACGGAACTGGCGGCGGATTATTCAAGTCCACCGACGGGGGAAGCACCTGGCAGCCCCTCACTAATGGCCTGCCGAAAGATCTTTCGCAGATCTATGTCGCCATCGCGCCCTCTGATTCGCATCGTCTCTATGCCACGCTGGGAACGGCATCGGGCGCGCTCGGCGTCTACCGTTCTGACGATGCTGGAGAGAACTGGTCCAAAATAACGGACGACCCGCGCCCTTCCGGTCGCATCGGCGGTGGCGACCTTCCCATTCCTCGCGTCGATTCCAAAAACCCCGATGTCGTTTACTGCGCCAGCACCGTCACCATGAAGTCGACTGACGGCGGCAAAACCTGGTTCGGATTTCGCGGCGCTCCCGGAGGCGATGACTACCAGAATCTCTGGATCAATCCCAACGATCCCAAAACAATTCTCCTCGTCAGCGATCAAGGGGCCCTCGTTACCGTCAACGGTGGAGCGTCGTGGAGTTCCTGGTACAACCAGCCGACCGCGCAGATTTATCACGTGTCCATCACGCCCACTTTTCCCTATCGCGTTTGCGGAGGCCAGCAGGAAAGCGGTTCCGTCTGCATTTCCAGCCGGGGCAACGATGGCGCCATTACTTTCCGCGATTGGCATCCCGTCGGCGTAATCGAATATGGTTACGTCGCACCCGATCCGGTCGATGCCGATATCGTGTACGGCGGCGGCCGAAGCGAAGTCTCGAAGTTTCACTGGTCCACCGGACAGGTGCAGAACGTCACTCCCATTCCGCTCCGCAATCCCAAGTACCGCACCGATCGCAGCGAACCGACAATGTTTTCTCCGGTCGATCCTCACGTGCTTTATTTCGCCGGCAACGTTCTTTTCAAAACCACCGATGGCGGCGGCACCTGGCAGGCCATCAGCCACGATCTCACTCGCGAAAATCCGGGCGTTCCTCCCAGCGTCGGTACGCTGGTTCCAAAGGGCGCTGAAAAGCAACGCGGCGTCATCTATGCTCTCGCGCCGTCATTCAAAAACATCGACACGCTGTGGGCGGGTACGGATGACGGCCTGATCTGGCAAACCCGCGATGGCGGCAAGAATTGGGCTGACATCACCCCCAAAGAGCTGACGCCCTGGAGCAAGGTTACGCAAATCAGCGCCTCGCATTTCGACGACGCCACGGCTTACGCCTCCGTCAGCCGCTTCCGCATCAACGACAACCATCCTTATATCTACCGCACTCACGATGCTGGAAAATCATGGAGTCTGATCACTGCCGGCCTCCCCGAGTTCGGCCCCGTCGACACGGTGCGCGAAGACCCCGTGCGCAAAGGCCTGCTGTTTGCCGGAACGGAAAATGCAGTATGGGTCTCGTTCGACGACGGCGATCACTGGCAAAGCCTGCAGTTAAATCTGCCGCACACTTCGATGCGCGATCTTTGGATTCATGACGACGATCTCATCGTGGGCACACATGGCCGCTCGTTCTGGATTTTGGATGACATCGCTCCCTTGCGCGAACTGGCAAAACTAAACGCAGCGGAAACTCATCTCTTCACTCCCGCCTCCGCATTCCGCATGCAGCGCGATACCAATACCGATACGCCGCTTCCACCCGACGAGCCCATGGGGGCGAATCCGCCAGATGGTGTAGCCATCGATTATTATTTGCCGCATAACCCATCCGCTCCGGTCACGCTAGAGATCCTTGACGCCCACGGCCAACTCGTTCGTAAGTTTTCCAGCATGGATCAGTCCGAGGCCAGCGAAGAAACTCTGAAGAAGCAACTCATTCCCCTCTACTGGCTGCGTAACAGCCACTCCCTTAGCTCCGGTCCTGGCATGCATCGCTGGATTTGGGATATGCATTATCCCGCACCCGACTCCACGCGCCACGAATATCCCATCGCCGCCGTTCCCGGTGACACGCCTCGTCTGCCCTTGGGCCCCACAGCTTTGCCCGGTAACTACACCGCGCGGCTTATCGCGGACGGAAAAACTTTTACTGCGCCTTTCACCGTGAAGATGGATCCGCGCGTAAAAACTTCGTCAACCGCTCTGCAGAAAAAATTCGAGACAGAAAAGCGCCTCGCGTCACTCCTGAGCCAAACTTCTCAAGCCGTATTGCAAGCTGGATCGCTTCACGAACCGCTGCAAAAGCTGAGCCAGCAAGCTACCGGCCCCGCTCACGACGCGCTTCAGTCTTTCCAGAAAAAATTGGATGAGGTTCTGGGAGCACCCGGGGGCTTTGCTGCGCCACCCGCCAACGAAATCACTCTTTCCCGAATGAATGGGCAAGTAGCTGCCTTGTACGGCCAGGTCTGGCAGGTGGATGCGGAGCCAACCGCAGCGCAGTCTGAAGCGATCGCTGCGACCGACCACGATGCAGCCGACGTGATGAAGCGCTGGGAGGAACTTCGCAACTCGGACCTTCCCGCGCTGAATCGCACTCTTGGGAATGCGAGCCTGCCAGAATTAAAAATCGAGACCGACCCGCACCAGGACGAAACAAATCTGGATGAAGAATGAGCTGCGGCTTTCTCGCTTCATCCTTTAGCGCAACCATCAGGACAGCGACAATCCACCCTCGGCGGTTGCATCAGTAGAGACCAAAGTTAGTGTCGAGCGATGTTTTGCGTCCTCTTGTGTGCAAGATCCTGCAAACCTGCACGGGTCCTGAGTTCTCTCGCGAAAAGATTTGTCAAATCTTTCTTGCAACTGGTTCGAAGTCGCCAAAGCCGCGCTATAATCCAACGGCTTTGACACTGTGGGGGAAGAAGAAGGCTTGTTTGACATTCTCCTTTCTGCGGCGTTATGCACTGTGGGACGCCGCCCCGTAATTCAGATCACAGACAACAAAAATTGAGAGGAAAACTAATGAAGGTCCGCACCTTTGCAATTGCACTTCTCACCCTTCTGGCGTGGTCCGGTTTCGCCAGTTCCCAAGTTTATGTTCCACACGCACCTGGGGTCACGCCTCCGCCTGTCAAATTCGGGCACGGTGTCCCCCAAGTAATTCCTTCGAACGCATTCTGGACGAAAGGTACCAACGCCCCCCCCGTTTCCATGGGATCGATGCTCTTGCTCACCGACGGCCGGGTTCTGGTCCATTCAGAACCAAACTGCAGCGGATGCAAGGGTGACTACACCACTTGGTACACTTTGACTCCCGACACAACTGGCAGCTACATCGACGGCACTTGGACGAAGGTGGCCACTTTGCCGAGCGGCTACGCTCCACTCTTCTTCGGCTCCGCCGTACTTCCCGATGGCAAAGTCGTAGTCCAGGGTGGCGAATACAATTGCCCGAACTCCAGCTGCGGCGCAGTCTGGCAGTCTTTGGGCGCCATCTACGATCCGGTTGCGAACACTTGGACCGCGACCACACCGCCGCCCAACAGCAACATCGGCGACGCCGAATCCGTTGTCCTTCCGAATGGGACCTGGATGCTGGCCGAGTGCTGCGCCATCGCATTCGGACGTAGCACTTTCCCCGTCTATTATTCCTTCAACGAGAGCACGCTGACCTTCACCAACCTGGCCAGCGCTACTGACGGCAAGAACGATGACTTCGACGAAGAAGGATGGAATCTGCTTCCCAACGGCAACTTCCTCACCGTTGATGCTTACACCAGCAACACCGTCCTCACCGGCACCAACTCTGAGACTTACAATTCAGCAACCAACAAGTGGACCACTGCCGGCAGCACCATCAACCAGCTCTGGGATTCGAACTGCAAGAAAGGTGGCGGCAGCTTTGAAGTTGGACCAGCCGTGTTGCGTCCTGACGGCACCGTCTTTGCCACCGGCGCCAGCGACTGCTCGGCCGGCCACACTTCGGTCTACAATTCCACCACCGGAACCTGGACCGCAGGTCCTAGCTTCCCCAACAACGACGCTGCCAATGATGCCCCCGCCGCTCTTGAAGTCACCGGCGACGTCATCGTAGAGGCCAGCCTTTTCAGCGGCACCTTTAGTGCGCCCGCCAACTTTTACGAGTGGGATGGCACCAATCTGAACGCTTTCCCTGCTCCGCCGAACGCGGTCAATACACCCTCCTTCGTCGGGCACTTGCTGGTTCTGCCCAACGGCCAGGTGATGTATACCGACTTTTCCAAGGATGTTGAATTTCTCACTTCCTCAGGAACCTACAATCCTTCCTGGCAGCCAACCGTCACCACCGTCGCCAGCACTCTCGCACCGGGAACGACTTATCCGATCTCGGGAACCCAGTTCAACGGATTGTCGCAGGCCAATGCCTACGGCGACGACTTCCAGGACGCCACCAATTACCCGCTCGTGCGCATCGTAAACAACGCCACTGGACACGTGTTCTACTGCAAGACTCACGGACACAGCACCATGGCTGTTGCCACCGGCAGCGCGATCGTTTCCACCAACTTCGATGTCCCCTCAACGATTGAAACCGGGGCCAGCGAGTTGTACGTGGTTGCCAATGGCATTCCGTCGGCCGCCGTTGCTGTCACCGTCGGCACCAGCGCGAAGCCCAACTTCCAGATTGGGGCTCAGCCCAAGACGGTCACCGTTGCTCCGGGCGGTACCGGAACAACCAAGATCCAAACCTTGGTCTCTGGCGGCTTTGACTCGGCCATTGCCCTGTCTTCCTCGTTGGGAGCCTCGGCTACCTTCAACCCCTCTTCCATCCCGGCTCCAGGCTCCGGCTCTTCGACCATGACCATCACAGTCGGTTCGAAGATCAAGGCTGGTACTTACAGCATTACCGTTACTGGTACCGGTGGAGGCGTGACCCATACCACGAAGGTCACTCTCATCGTGAACTAGCAACTTTCAAAACTGGAACGTGAATTGGTCCCCGTCCTCTCTGCAAGACAGGACGGGGATTTTTTGTTCGCATCTCAACCGACGTGCCTCTACAGAGATTCCACCGCGCTCTGCAACTCTCCAGCAATTTGCGCTGGATCCCTGTCGCCTGCAAACCGTAGCGGCTGTCCGATGCGCACTCCAATTTTTCCCGGCCGCGCAAACTTCTTGCCCGCCTGCTTTAATTCGAACATTCCCGTAATCCTCACCGGCAGCACCGGAATGTTCAAATTTTTCGCCAGCACACCAATTCCCGCGCGGAAAAGATTTATCTTTCCATCCGTCGTATGCCGCCCTTCCGGAAACACCAGCACGCTGTATCCCTTGTCCACGGCCCGCCCTGCATAGGCAAAGCTTTGCCGGAAGCCCGCCTCGCGCGGCAGCGGAAAAAGATTCAGCAGCGAGACTCCTAGCACCCATTGCACGCGATCGTAAATTTTTCCAAAGAAACTTCTGTCTGCAGCGGGCGAGTGCAGCGCCTCCAAAGCTTCTCCTCCAGTTGCCGTTGCAATGCGATTGCGCAGGCGCGCCGGCAAGGCCATCTGCACGAATCCCACATCCACATCGCCGATGTGATTGCACACCACCAGCAGCGGCCCGCTCCAGCCTCGCAAATTTTCTCGTCCTTCGATCCGGGGCCAGCCCAACACCATGATCGCCGGCATCATTAATAAGTACTGCGCCAGCCATCGCACCCACGTCACCGGCCGCCGTAGCACCCACGCCGGATAGTGATACTCCGCGCGCGCACCTACCTCGCCCCGCAACATCCTCTCCACATCGCCCACCGTCCGCGCCGCGCTGAAACGCGTCTCACTCAAATCCACCTGGTATCGATCTTCCAGCGCACTGATCAATTCCACACGGTCGAGAGAGCTTAATCCCAAATCCGTATCCAGCTTCGCATCCGCATTCGCTCTCCCCGTAGCTCGGCCCGTAATGCGACTGATCATCTCCGTCACCGGATTACTCTCCACGTTTGCATCGCCGTTCTTCAGAACTTGCTTGGTTGCAAATTCTGCAATCACATTCCGCCGCGGCTTCTGCGTGCTGGTGCGCGGAAAATCCTGCTGCGGCCATTCCACCCACATCCGCATCTTCTGAAAATCAGCCAGCGATTGGTTTGCGCGCTCCACCACTTCCCGAGCCCCCGCATCCTCCCGCAAGATCAGCACCGCGCACGGCTCCGCATTCCCTCCGCGCTCAATCCCAACCACCACGCAATCTTTCACCTCCGGCTGCCGCCGTAACGCCGCCTCCAAATCCTCTGGATAAATATTCAATCCCGCCGGCGTGACAATCACTTCTTTCTTGCGCCCTTTGAAATAAAGATTTCCTGACTCGTCGAGCGCTCCCACGTCACCGGTGCGATACCACCCGTCTTTATCTGTAACCCCGTCCACCGCACCTAACATCGCCAGCGGTCGACGCCGAGTGCCCCGTGCCCCAATATCCCGACGCCACGCCGCCGCCCCGGATCAGAATCTCTCCATCTTCCGCAAGCTTCACTTCCCGCCCCGGCAGCACCTTCCCAATCGATCCCTTTCCCAACTTGAAAGGATGGTTCACGCTGATCAGCGACGTCGTCTCCGTCAGCCCGTATCCCTGAATCGCCGCATAGCCCAGCCGGCCCCAGAATTCTTCGGTCTCCGCATCCAGCGCCGCCCCGCCGCAAATGAACGCCCAGAACTTCCATCCGAACTGCCGTCGAATATCCCGGAAAATCCACCAGCGGTGCAGAAAATGTTTCCCCGCGGAAGATCGGAATCGTCGCCGAAAATTCTCAACCTTTCCTTTGTCCTCCAGACCGCGCTCGATCTTCTGTTTCAGCGATTGCAACACTCGCGGCACACTCACCAGCACCGACACGCGCTCCCGCCGGATCGTGTTTACAATTTCCGATGGCTTCATCTCTTCCTGAAAAATCACCGTCCCGCCCAGCAGCGGCGGCAAAAACATTCCCAAAAATTGTCCGAACACATGACTCAACGGCAGCAAATTCAAAAACCGCACCGGATGCACCCATCGCACATACTTCAGATACCGCTGCATCTCCCGCTCCAGCGGCGCGATGTTGGCCAGCACATTCCCATGCGTGATCACCACTCCCTTAGGCTCAGCGGTGGTCCCGGAAGTAAAGACAATCTGCAAAGTATCGTCGAGGCCGATAGACGCAAAAGGTGGAGCAGGAGTGCCCCAACTTCTCGCCCTCTTTGCGAGAAGTGGGGATTTTGATTTCCTCAAGGGCGGCCACAGGGACCGAGCCGAGACTCTCCGTGGCGTGCTTCCGCGAACAAACCCAAAGCCTGGCCCCCACCTGTCTCGCTACACGCGCTGCGAAATCCGACGATGCCCCATCATCCATCGGCACCACAACCACGCCGCGCATTGCGCATCCAACAAACGCCGCAACCCACGCCGCGCTATTCTCTCCCCACAACATCACCCGCTCGCCCTTGCCAATTCCTTGCGTCCCCAAGTCGCGGGCGAATGCACTCGCCATTTCTAGAAGCTGCCCGTAGGTAAACCACTGCATGCGGTACCCCCGCCGCTGCCCGTAGGCGCGCTCCTCCCGGTGCGCCTGAAAGTGGGTCAGAAAAAACTGTGCTAAGGATTCAGCCATGGAGTGAACCATCGCGCTCGGAGTTCGGAAGCGATACCGTTTATATATATCAAGGCTCTGAAACCTGGTCTGGCCGGCGACCCGACGATGCCGGGCTTCGCGCCACAAAAAAACGGCCGTTCCCATGAACGGCCGCCTTGTCACGCTTCACTTTCCGACTTCCAGCTACTGAGGTTTCTTCTTTTCCTCCTCAGCCTTCTTTTTCTCTGCGGGAGTTTGCGGCTTCGCCGGCGGATGCTGCGCCTGCTGGGCCGCTGGCGGATGCTGCGCGGGCTTCGCTTCAGGTTTTGGAGCTGGCGCCGCAGGCTTCGGTGCTGGCGCCGCCTTGGGAGCCGGCTGCGGATGAGCCGCCGGTGCTGGCTGCGCCTTTCTCTCTGGGGCAGGAGAAGGTTTCGCACCCGCCGCGGGCGGCGCAGGTTTGTTCGCCGGCGCAGCAGGTCGCGCTGCAGGTTGATTCGCAGGTCTCCCGGGCTGACCCGCATTTCGATTAGGTTCCGCGGGCTTTGGCGCTGGCGCCGCCGCACGAGCTGGGGGTGCTGGAGCGCGGTTCGGCTGCGCGCTCGGTGCCGCTGGTCGACCAGCCGGCTGGTTAGCCGCCGGATGTCCCGCTGGCGCCGCTGGTTGCGGACGATTCGGTTCCGCGTTCCGTGCCGGCGGCGCGCTCCTCGCCGGGATCACGGGAGCAATCGGTTTGCCTGCCGGAATCGGTTTCGCCTCCGCCACCAGGGTCGGGCGTCCTTTATTCACGGAAGCAAACTGCTGACGATTCTGCGCTGCCTGCTGCCGCACCTGCACCTGCGTGGTCATTGGCGGAATGCGCTGCTCCCGCGTCGCGGCAACTTCCGCAGGTAGCGGTGCCCGCGTCACCCCTCCCGGCCCGTTGTAACTGGACCGGCTGTTGGTCACGTTCACCGTGGTGTTGTTGATGATCACCGTATTCGTCACCGTGCGGTTGTAGACCTGCACGTTGCTGACGTTTACGTTGTTCACCGAGCGGTTATAGTCGAAACGATCTCCATTCCAATATCCGCCCTGGTACCCGGCTCCGACATAGCCAAAGCCATAATTGATGCCGCCGTAGTAGCCGATGTGCCGTCCCCAATATCCGGAGTGGTAGCGATATCGACCGCCAACAAATCCCCAATAGCCGGGCGTCCACAAATAGCCCACTTCCGGTGGCCGCGTCCAAGCGCCTGGCACCCAGTAATAGCCTTCGGAGCCGTAGCTCCAATACCCGGGTGTCCACAGATAGCCGTCCCCAGGGCAATCCGGCTGCGAATACTCTGGCAGCGGTGGCGGTGGATCGGGTGCCTGAATCGCCGCTTCCCCGTAATTTGTATCCTGATCTTCCGCGTCGTAGTCGTCGTTCGAATACTCGCGATCGCGGTCCTGCGAATAGTCCCGCCTTGGTTCGCGCCGCTCGCTTGTGCTGCCGGTGGTAGCTGGCGCCGGCGCCGCGGCGCTGGCTGGCTGGGTATCGCTGGCCGGAGCCAGATTGGCCGCCGCGGCAGGATCTTGCTGCTGCGTTTGATCCGGCTGCGCCGCTTGATTCTGCGCGCTGTTATCGGCAGGTTGGTTCTTGTTGCACGCGGCAAGCCCCAGCGTCATTGCGACGCCGGCGATTGCCACAAGGATCGGGAAGTTGAAGTTGTAAGCGGTTTTTTTCATAGGTTATTTTCCGAATCTTGGATGCAGAATTGGTCCTGATCGTCAGTACGAAAAGTCTCGAAGCTGAAATTCGGTAGCAGATTTTTAGCGATTTTCCTGTACGGTTATCACAAGCATTCCAGCTCACACGTCGCAGAAAACTTATTGACCGCAGAAAGCAAGAAGGGTCCGATGAACTCGCATCTGCTGACCTTTTTGCTCGTAGTAGATAAACCCAGAGTCCTTGAACCGGTTCATAAAAAAGCAAACGCGCGATCGCGTTGTCCCCACCATCTCCGCCAGCGTTTCATGGCTTATTTTCGGAATTGTAGCCTCAGGCTCGCCGTGACCATCGTAGTGGGCAAGCAGCAAAAGTGCACGCGCCATGGTCTCTTTCCCGATTCGAAGAACGCTGCAGTCCGTTATCGCTCTAGCCGACGCCGTGCGGAAAGGGCGCCCAGCCATGGAATCTTTACCAACAAAATCCTTTACAGTTAGACGGTCGAGAGTTGCTTCTCTTCCGGCTCGGGATTTAACACTGAGCTTGACGCTTCCTTTTTGAATGACAAACAACGAATCCGCTGCATCCCCCTGCGAGTAGGTTGTCTCTCCCTTCCTGAAGACAGGAGCGTTCGACCAGATCCAATCGTGGTGAGAAATGCTTTTGGGTCGAAGATGCGTTTTTGCATTGTCAGGTCGACGGCTCCACATTTTACTCTGCCTAGCTTATAGGAACACCAGAGCCGACAGCCCGATGTTCCATATTGCTCACAAGCTTGGCGGCAGAGAGATGATACCGGGATCCTATTCCCGCCCCACCCCCAGCGCATCCGCCACGCGATTAATATAATTGAACCACGACGCAATCAGCGTGATCTGCAGAATTCCGCGATCGTCAAACCCCGCCGCCCGCAGCCCTTCAATATCATCCTTCCATACCTTGGTTGCATCCTTCGTCAGCTTCACCACATACTCGACCATCACCCGCTCCTGCGGCGTGATGGGCGCGGTGGTGTAGTCCTTTTCCAGCGCCTCCACCAATTCTTTATCCAGCGTCACCCTACGCAGAAACTCTGCGTGTGATTCGATTCAATACACGCACCGGTTCGTCACCGAAACCATGGTCGCAATCATTTCGTGCTGCCTTCGGCTCAAGGGCAACTCCGGAGACATCAGCGCCCCGAAGGTTCCGAACGCGTGATAGAGCGCTTCTGGAATCAGCGTGTGAGAAGCGACGATCGACGACCCTCCACCCTCCGCCGGATGCACCGGCTCTGCATATTCCTTGGGATACAGCGCGCGCTGCCCCTCAATAGCTTGGCGCACTTTCTCATCGGCTTCCGATAGCGGAACGGTTTTAATCCAGGTCATTGACGTTATTCCCTCTGGTCTGCTTTCACGGGCTTGCAAGGACGCGGAACTCCCAGCAAAGCCGCAAGAAAGTCCGCGTGTAAATAGTTTTTACTTTACCCAGTTCGGATCGGCCACACCCGACGCCGCGCCGGCCTTGGTGACCGAATTGGCATCGAATGCATCCGCCAGCGAAATCACTTTAAGCGCCGAACGCAAAGCCTCTTCACCCGCCGCTGTCTTGATCACAATTTCCGTCGTCTGCCCCGGCAGCAGGTCAAAGTAATTGTCCGACACCTCGGCGTCGACTTCGCCGAAGCTGATGTACACACTGCGAGCCAGTACTGGCGATGACACTTTCAGATGATACGCATCTGCGCCCTTCGTCAGCTCAGTCTTAAGTGCTGCGGAAGGCAAATGCACTTCAACCGTCGGCGCCAGGTAGATGAGATTGGACGAGACGATCGTACCCGCCACCGTGAAATCCGTTGCCACCGCAACTTTTGTCGGGTCAATTCCCTTGGCGACAAGCGCCTCATCGATCGGTAATTGCAAGTAAATTATGCTGGATAGCGCCGAAACCTCCACGTTCTGCTTTTTCTCAATCAATACATTGCCGTCGAATGTCATCACACGCAACCGCAACTCACCAGCCACCGGCGTAGTTTTGTCGGAGACGATGTACACCGCCAATCCGCCGTTTTCCTGATGTGGCGACACCAGAACGTCATTGTAGAAACGCCGCGCGTAGTACTGCAGCGCTTTCCAGCGTCCGTAGTAATCGATGCTCGACCACGACGCCACCGGCCAGCAATCGTTCAATTGCCAGTAGATCGCGCCCATGGTACGGGGACGATTCCGGCGCAGGTGCTCCGTTCCAGTCTTGATCCCCTCCGCCTGCAGCACCTGGCTGGCATACAGGAATGACGCGAAATCCTTGGGCTCCGGATAGTCGCGCAACATGTAGTCGTGAATCTTGGCGTTACCCGACGTGTTTTTCTGATGCGCCAGCATCACCGGCGTAAGAATGCCCGTGCGGTCTTCCGGTAGCGTGAAGGCTTCCACGGTGCGCATTTCCGGGAAGGACTGGAATCCGTATTCGGTCATAAAGCGCGGGTTCGATTTTTCGTAATCTCGGAACGGCAGCATGCCATGCCAGACGCTCCAGTTATGCATGTCGCCCGACTGGTAACTCTCGCTCGTGTCTTCGTAGTCGGCGCTCGGGGAGCTGGGCCAGTAAGGAGTCTCCGGCGCGTATCGTTCTACCGCACTGGCCAGTACTCCGCTGAAAAGTGTGAGATAGTCCTGCCACATCCGCCGGGCCGCTTCCGCACTGAGCTTGCCGGTGACATCGCGATGCCAGTCCCAGGAGGCTTCCGTCTCGTTGTTACCGCACCACAACACGATGCTGGGATGGTCGCGCAACCTCTTGATTTGATATTCCGCCTCTTGCGCTACGTTCTGTTTGAAGTCGTAGGTTCCGGGCTGCCATTCATTACCAAACATGAAGTCCTGCCAGATCATGATGCCCAGTTCATCGCAGATCGCATAGAACTCATCCGTCTCGTAATAACCGCCGCCCCAGTGCCGAATCATGTTCATGTTGGCCGCCTTCGCCGACTCCAGGATCCGGCGATACTGCGCGGTGGTGACGCGCGTCGGGAAACTATCGAAGGGAATGACATCCGCCCCTTTGGCGAAGACCGGAATGCCGTTCACGACCAGTTCGAATGACCGCCCCCACTGATCAATTTCGCGGCGCAAGACAATCGAACGCAGACCCGTCCGCACCGTTTGTTCGTCCTGTGCGCGTCCGCCGCTTTTCAGTTGGGCGTGGAAAGCGTATACCGCCTGTCGGCCATAGCCGTTGGGATACCACAGCTCGGGATGCGAAATATCGATAGGCAGGTCAATATGGTTGACGCCGGCATGCAGGTCGACGGTGCGCGCAATGCTTGCCTTCTTGCCCCCATACTCGTAATCGATAGTGACCGTCGCCGCCCCCGTCTGTCCGGAGGTAATCTCGGCCTCGGCAACCGTATGAGCAATTTCAGAGCTGATGTCGAGTTGGCGAATGTGCAGGTTCGAAATCTTCGCGTCATCCCAAACATCCAGCTTTACGGGACGCCATACGCCACTGAGCACGAATCGCGGCCCCCAATCCCATCCATACTCATAGGCCGCCTTGCGCAGATAGGATTTCTCCGGCGTCTGGAACTGCTGCCGCCATAAATCTTTCGCGGCAACTTTGCGCGCCTCCGTGATGGGGGAAGGAAAGACGACCAGGAGTTGATTCGCACCCGACTTCAATTGAGACTTCACATCCGCCCGCCACTCCCGAAACATATTGTTGGCAGTGAGGATTAACTTGTCATTGAGGTACACCTCCGCCGGCCCATCCAGGCCTTCGAATACCAGATCGATGTGGCTGTGCTTCAGTGCTTCGGGTGTGGCCTGAAATGTACTGCGATATTCCCAGTCCGCATTCTCGATCCATTGCAACGTTGATTCGTTGGAGCGAAAAAACGGGTCGGGCACAAGCTTGTTGCGCAACAGATCGGTCTGTACGACGCCCGGTACCTCGGCCGCATGCCAACCCGTTTGGGAGCCGAGAGTATTTTCCGTACGCTGGCGGAATTCCCAGCCCGCGTTCAGCGAGACAATCCTCCGTTGTGCGTATGCTGCATGCCCAAAATACGTCAAGCACAGTGTGATGAGCACTGCTCCACGAAACCACCTTATGTAACCACTACGATTGGAATCCATGAATGCACTCCTGCCTATTTAGTTAGGAACGAACTGGACCGACGATGATCGCGCGTATCAGGTGTATCGGTCAATGCGCGATAGGGAGTCGTGCCCCAATGCGTTGCCAATCTGGTGATTCCATGGAACCCGCTCGGTTCCATCCCTGATTCCCTAAGTAACCCTTTCGTACACTCCCTTTTGGTAACCCTTGGTAACCATGCGATTCACCCCCTCCAGCCGTACAATTGCTCTTGTTCCAACCGGCCACTCTTTAAAAGGAGTCTGGCCACTGACGTTCTCGGTCACACCAGGTTCTGGAGTTCGTACTCTTATGGCGTTCGGTTTCGGATTCAACAAACAAAAGGTTCTCAGCGCTGCGGAGAAGTATGTCCAGCAGGGCAAGATTCAGAACGCCATCTCTGAATACGAAAAAGTAACCAAGGCCGATCCCAAAGACCTCACCGTCACCAACACCATCGGCGACCTTTACTCCCGCCTCGGAGAGGTCGACAAAGCCACCGAATGCTTCAAGACCGTAGGCGATGCCTATGCCACGCAGGGTTTCACGGTCAAAGCCATCGCCATGTACAAGAAAATCGGCAAGCTCAAGCCTTCGCTGGAGAGCGTGCTGAAGCTGGCTGAACTCTATACGCAACAGGGACTCTTCAATGACGCCCGCGCTCAGTATCTTCAGGTAGCCGAAGAATTCCTGAAGTCCGGCGAGTTGGATAACGCCGTCCGCATCTTCCAGAAAATTCTGGAAATGGATCCGGAAAACACCAACATGCGTGTTCGCCTCGCGGAAGTCTACGTCCGCCTCGGCAAGAAGAATGACGCTTGGCAAATCTTTTCCGCCGCCGCTGAAACCCTGCGCTCCAAGGGAAATCTCAATGGCGCAGAAGAAGTTCTACAGCGCATGCTTACGCTCGATCCCGGCAACGGCTATGCGCTTCTCATGCAGGGCCGCAATCTGCTCCAGGCCGGCGATGCGGAAGCCGCTATCGAATCTCTGCAGAAAGTTCCCGACCTCGATTCCAATCCCGATGGCCTGCGCGATCTGCTGAAGGCTTATCTCAAGAATGGCCGCCTGTCCGATGCCGGAACGCTGGCCAATAAACTTCTTACGGTTCACAACGACCTGGCTTCCATCGCAATTTTCGCTGACGCCCTCATGCATGCCGGCCAGTATGAGAATGCGCTTCAGGTTTACGATCAGCACGCGGACCGCCTGCTGGCCGAAGATTCCGACAAGGTTCTTAAGAATCTGCACTCCATCATCGGTCACGTTCGCGACAATCCCGCTTCTCTCGAAAAGCTTCTCGAACTGTTCCAGAAAGCCGGCGAGTCCACCCATCTCACGGAAGTGATCGAACTGCTGGCGCACGCCTCCGTGCAGTCGGGTGACCTGCCTCGAGCGCGTGATTTGTATCAGAAGCTCGCTTCCATGGAGCCTGGCAACACCCTGCACATGAATCATTACCAGCAGGTGGTCAGCCAGCTTGGAGGTCCGACCGCCGAGAAACTGATTTCTGCGGAAGAAGCGGCCGTGATTGTTGACGAACTGGAAGCCACTTCGCCTTCGGTTCATCAGCACTATACCGACGCCGTTGCTCTTGCCGTTCGCGCCGCTCTTACGGACGCGGAACTCTTCATCTCTTACAACATGCCTGCCAAGGCTCTGGGCCCGCTCATGGCTGCCCTGCCGCAGGCGCCTAATGATCTTCGTTTAAACCAGCGCCTCGCCGCCTTGCACACGCGTGCCGCGCGCTTTGCCGAAGCCGGGGTCTGCTGCCGCACGCTGCAAAACGTCTACTCTGAAGCGGGATATCCCGAAGAGGCCACGCGTTACGCTGAATTAGCTGATCGCTACGAACAGCGCTCCGCGCCCGCCGCCGAAGTGGATTCGGTTGTCGAAGTCGAACCGGCTGAAAACGAGGCTGTCGCCGAAGAAATGTCCGTTTCGCCTTCCGCACCCTGGCCCTCTGCCCAGGCCGAATCCGCGGACGAAAATGAATTCTCTGTGGTTGCTGAGCCCCAGATCCCAGAACAACCCGCCGACCAACATCCCGCTGCCGCCCACGTGCCCGAGCACGTCGCCGAGATCGAAGCCGTTGCCCAGTCTGAGCCCACCGAGATCGATCTTTCCTCCGAGTGGGATGACACGCTTACCATCGAGGCCGACGCTCCGCCCGCCGAAGTCGCGGAAATTGAAATCACCGACAGCGACGTTGCTGAAGAAATTCCGGCCGCCACGGCGGAAACGGACGTGCCCGCGCACATCAACGTTGCCGCCAGGAAACTCGATCCGGAAAAGACCGCCGAGTCCATCGAAGAGATCCGTTTCTATCTCGAACATGGCATGCCGGAGCAGGCTTCCGCCGCTTTCGAGAAGCTGAAGACTTTCACCGACGACGAAGCCATACTCAGCACCTTGCAAGCCGAAATCGAGGCCGGTCCGCAGGATGCTCCGCCTGAAGAACCGGTGGAGGAGATTTCCGCCGTCGAATCCATCTCCGAATTAACTATCGAGGAGCAACACCCCCACGAACCCGCCGCCATCGAAATCGCAGAAACTCCGGCTGCGTTTGCCGATGAGCCAGTGGCCGTCGAAGAACTTACGATCGAGCCCCCGGCTGCGGTCGATCTCAATGAAGTTCCCCAGGACGTTCCGGAGGAATCGCCGGTTGCACAGCACTTAGAGCCTGTTGCCCCTGAGCCGCCGGTCGCCGAACTTCCGGTTCCCGAGTCGCCGGTCGTCGAACATCCCGCTCCAGGCGTCCTGCAGGAATTCGTCACCGATCTTGAGTCTTCCCTGGGCGATAGTTTTCTTCCTGGCACGATTGCGCACGAAGTGGGAGCCGAACCAGCCACAGCTCACGCCTCGGCGCAGGAACCAGTTTCACAACCAGAGCTCGAGCCTATCGGAAACGCCGCTCCCACCACTTTCGGTGTGCCTCAACCCGAAGTCATTGGCGAATTCGTTGCCGACCTCGAAGCTTCTCTCGGCGATGATTTCCTGAAAGGCGCGCCCGTTCCCGAACCAGCGCCCTCGCCCGTTGTTGAAGCCGCACCCGTTCCCGAACCTGCGCCAGTTGCGCCCCCCGTCGCAGCAGTCCCCACGCCAGCACCCCGCGTCGTGCCACAAGCGCCTGTCGCCATACCCGTTGCTGCCAGCGCCGCTGCCGCCGGTTCTGGCGCGTCCACAATTTCCGCCCAAACCTCTACACCGGCGCCGCATCAATCCGCTGCCGCCGCTGCTCCAGTTCCTCAGATTCCCCCCATCGTTCCCGGCGCCCCGACAGCTGGCAAGTCTTCTCCCTTTGGCGAAGACGCCGGCATCGATCTCGCCGAAATGTTTGGCGAACTCAAACAGGATCTCGAATCCGGTTCCAGCACCACCGAAGAAGATCCAGAAACCCATTACAACCTCGGCATCGCTTTCCGCGAGATGGGCCTGCTCGATGAAGCCATCGGTGAGTTGCAAAAGACTTGCCAGGCTGTCGACCGCGGTCATCCTTTCCCGCAGGTCATGCAGACCTATACCTGGCTCGCGCAATGTTTCCTCGACAAGGGTGTTCCGGAAGCCGCGATCCGCTGGTATCAGAAAGCACTCGCCGTTTCGACCATCGACGAAGACACCCGCACCGCGCTCCACTATGAGCTCGCCTCTGCCTACGAAGCCTCTGGCGATCGCCCTTCGGCGCTCAAGCACTTCATGGAAGTCTACGGACGCAACATCGATTATCGCGACGTTGCCGAGCGCATCAAGCCCTTGAAGTCGTAGAATAACCCGATGGGTTTTGCTCTTTACTTTTTACGCCAGGCCACCGACCTGCACTTCCGCGTCAATCCATTTCATCTGCGGAGCGCTCTGTGACCACCGATCCTAAAACGAGCGTGGAAACCCCTAGCGCGCCTTCGGACTCCGGCTCCATTCGGAAAACCGCGGCCCTCGCCGGCCCGCCTCCGCAGGGTCAGTTGCAACTCTGGCTGCATCGCACATCGGTCTTTCTTTTCGTTCTGATCAGCGCCGTTGCCGGGGTTCTTCTCGTGATCCTTCCCTGGACCTCGGAATGGACGGACAACTCCCTTTTGATTTCTTACCCCTGGGTTCATATGGTGGTCTCAAGCGGATTTTTTCGCGGCCTGTGCAGCGGCCTGGGCTTGCTGGACATCTGGATCGGCTTCTGGGAAGCCCTGCATTATCACGATCAGCAGTAGCTATCTGGCAACCTGGGAGTCTGGAAAAGACAAAGCCCGGCGCTTCGGCGTCTCGTAGCTCCAACAATCGGATCGAGCCGCTCAGACATCGAAACCCAATGTCTTTGTGTTAGCCTTCACAGGCGCTTTAAGTTTCATACAGATCTCAGAACGTTACTTCGTACGCGAGTTCATACATGGTTGATAAGCTCAAACCCGCACCGGTGGCCTACGAGAATCAAGCCTTCATCAACAGTCCTGACGGACGCATTCTCCGCATCCTCGCCGAATATCAGGAACCGCTCGCGCGTTTTCGCCGCGAACAGATTCAGGACACGGTCGTCTTTTTTGGGTCTGCCCGTTTTCAGGGAGGCGAAGCCGCCCAGAAGAGCCTGAGCGCAATTGAGACCAACCCAGCCGCACCTTCACCCGAGCAACAGCAGGAAACGCTGAAGCGCGCCCGCGCCGCTGTGGACATGGCTCGCTATTACGAGGACGCGCGGCGACTGGCGTTTCTGCTCACCGAATGGTCGGTTCAAATTCCCGCGCGCCGCCGCCGTTTCGTTGTCACCACCGGCGGGGGGCCCGGAATCATGGAAGCCGCCAACCTCGGCGCCTACGAAGCCGGCGGCAAGAGCATCGGGCTCAACATCAATCTGCCCTTCGAGCAGAATCCAAATCCCTACATCACGCCTGCGCTCAACTTCGAGTTCCATTATTTTTTCATGCGCAAATTCTGGTTCGCGTATCTCGCTAAAGCTCTGGTCATTTTCCCCGGCGGCTTCGGCACCATCGACGAACTTTTCGAAATCCTGACCCTCGCCCAAACCGACAAACTCGCCAAGAAGATTCTCGTCGTCATCTACGGCAGCGACTACTGGCATCGCATCATGAACTTCCAGGCCTTTGTGGATGCCGGCACGATCTCACCCAATGATCTCAACCTGTTCAAGTTCGTGGATTCTCCCCAGGACGCGTTCGCTTTTCTCCGCGACGGTCTCACCGAGCACCACCTCGGCGGCCCACCGCCCAAGAAAGAGAAGGAACAGGAAGTCCTCCCCGAAATCGCCAAGACCAGACCGTGAGTAATCCTGGAGCAGTTACACAATCATATGTAGAAGCTTGCCTCAGCTTGCGCCAACGCGTATGATGCTGCGTTTGCCTTCTTCCGCCATGAATAAACCGGCTCGCGGATCGTTGCTCGGCACCGAGCACCTCGAAGAAAAAGAAATTCTCGACATTCTGAAGATGGCACGGCGCATGAATCCGCTGAAGGCGCGGCCATTGTTGCGCAACAAGCGCATCGCGCTGCTGTTTTACGAGGCGTCGACGCGGACGCGATCCTCCTTCGAAATCGCCGCGAAGTCGATGGGGGCGATCACGGTGCTGGTGCTGTCTTCCGGATCGAGCATCGAGAAGGGTGAGTCCCTGCTCGATACGGGATACACCCTCCGCGCGGTGGGTGCGGATGCGATCGTGATCCGTCATCCTGCCGCGGGAGCGCCCTTGATGATGGCGAAACACCTCGACATTCCCGTCATCAACGCGGGCGATGGAATGCATGAGCACCCTTCCCAGGCTTTGCTGGATGCCTACACAATTCTGAAGCACAAGAAATCTTTCAAGGGCCTGCAAGTCGCCATCATTGGAGATATTTACCACAGCCGCGTCGCACGCTCCGCATGTCACCTGTTAAGCAGGTTAGGGGTGAAGGTCAATCTCTGCGGGCCTCCCGAACTCGTCCCGGAATTTGCAACTACACTTGCTCCGGGCCTGCGAATCACGCGCCATATCGACGAAGCGTTGCGCGGTTCGGACGTGATCATGCTGTTGCGAGTGCAGCAGGAACGCCTCGCGGGAAAAAAAATCCACCTGCAGGAATATATGGCTCGCTACCAGATGACGATGAACCGGCTGAAGCTGGCTAAGAAGGACGCTATCGTTATGCATCCCGGTCCGATCATCCGAGGACTTGAGCTGACCTCCGAAGTGGTGGACGGCCCGCAGTCGGTGATCGTGGACGAAGTACACAATGGCGTGCCGACGCGCATGGCGATCCTGGCGCGGGCGTTGGGAAAGGCATAGGTTATAAGGCCGCGTTTTCATAAGCGGCGAAATTGATTCACGAAATGGCTAACGATAAATCCAAGTCGGCGTCGCTATTGATCTCCGGCGGGCACTTGATCGATCCAGCGGCAAAGATTGACGCGCCGATGGACGTTCTGTTGCGCGATGGACGAGTGGCTGAGATTGGGCCACCCAACAAGCTGCGCGGCGGCTCCGATGGAAAATTCGATGCGCGCGGTCTGATTGTTGCTCCGGGACTCATCGACTTGCACGTCCACCTGCGCGAACCCGGCCAAGGATATAAGGAAACGATCGCAACGGGCACCGCGGCAGCGGCGGCGGGAGGATTCACCTCCGTCTGCACCATGCCGAACACGACGCCCGTGGTCGATACCGCCGAGTGGGTTGGCTGGCTGCGACAACCGGAGCGAGGCGCGGTGGTGAACGTTTTTCCCATCGCGGCCGCCACGGTGAGCTCGCGGGGCGCAGCGCTTACAGATTTTGCAGCCCTCCAGCGAGCCGGCGCAGTCGCAGTGACCGACGACGGAAAGCCCATCCTCGAGGACGAGATCATGCGGGCGGCGTTGCAGCTCGGCGCCGAATTGAATTTTCCGGTCGTCCAGCATGCCGAAGATACCCGGCTCACCGAAAACGCTTTTATGAATGAAGGACCGACTAGCTTCCGGCTCGGGCTCCGGGGAGTGCCGGTCGCGGCCGAATCGAATATCGTGGATCGCGATGTGACGCTGGCATTGCAGATACGCGAGTCCAGGTTGCACGTGGCGCATCTGTCCACTGCCGATGCGTTGAAGGCCGTGCGGCGCGGCAAACGGGCCAAGGCTCGCGTGACCTGCGAAGTGACGCCGCATCATTTCACGCTGCTGGACGAGAATGTGGGCGAGTACGACACGAATTTCAAGATGAACCCGCCGCTGCGCACGGCGGCGGACCGCGAAGCGATTCTGGTTGCTCTGGCCGATGGCACGATCGATGCCATCGCCACCGACCACGCTCCCCATGCGACCCATGAAAAACAAGTCGAGTTCGAGCGTGCGGCCTTTGGCATCACAGGCCTCGAAACCGCGCTAGCGCTGGCCATTACCAAGCTTCACCGAGAGCGCAAGATCCCACTGAGAAGAATTGTCGAGTTGTTTACCGCTGGCCCGGCACGTGTCTTCGATCTCCGCGGGCGCGGCTCGCTGGTGAAAGGCAACGTCGCTGACGTTACCGTGTTTGATCCGAAGAAGAAGTGGACGTTTGAAGCCGGCAAATCACGGTCGTTGTCACACAATACGCCGTTCGACGGGTGGCAGTTTACCGGGAAAGTGGTGGCGACGATTGTGGGCGGGAAAATTGTGTACCGGGCAGGATAGGACCGGCGACACTGGTTAGGCGGGTCATCAAGTCGCGAAGCGACGCGATTCATTAGCCCGGCACGTGAGTGCCGGGGACGAAATCGAGCCGGGGATCGAGTCCCGAAGGGACGGCACTCACACCGCAAACAGTTTCTTCGCGTCATGCGCTACGCCAGACTTGTCCAACAACGCTCGAAACTCATCTTCGAAACTCCGCTTTCGATGATGTTCCGGTTGATTGCGAATGTACTTCTGAGCGGCGTCCAGCAATGACGGACTGACGCTGAATGCTCCATATCCCTCCTGCCACTGAAAATCGACCCCGCTTTCGCCCAACCATCGCGAAGAATTAGCCTTCAACTTCTGCACCGCCTCAGCCACGGTCATCGTTGGCGGCAGGCCGAGAAGGAGATGAACATGATTGCTGGTACCTCCCACGGCGAGAGTTTTGATTTTCAGGTTGTTGGCGGTGCCGAGGATGTAGGCCCAGAGTTGTTCTTGTAATTCCGGCGGGATCGAATTCAGCCTATCCTTCGTGCTGAAGACAAAATGCACAAAATGCGCGTTGTACGTGTGAGACATACGTGGCGTCCCTGCGGGACTCGCTCCAAGGGCCGGCTCTTTCCCGGCACTTACGTGCCGGGCTAATGAATTCCGTCCCCTTCGGGGACTGGCAGACAGGAACCTCCACTGTCCCGTACCAAACTTATTTAAGACGATAAGCTGCGAAACCGGGCGTGACATTGATCACACGAGAAGTGTGGAATTCCTAAATTAGGGCGATAGATTTCGAAGCCCGAAAATATCCGAGTCCCGAAGCGACGCGATTCATTAGCCCGGCACGTGAGTGCCGGGGACGAAATCGAGCCGGGGATCGAGTCCCGAAGGGACGGCACTCACACTTCTACGCTAGAATCCCCATCTTCTTCCCCACTCTCCCCAGCACTTCCAACGCTTGATCCAATTCTTGCTTTGTGTGCGTTGCGGTCATGATGGTGCGGATGCGGGCTTTGCCTTCGGGGACCGTGGGGAATGCGATGCCGGTGCCGAGGACGCCTTCCTTGAACAGTTCACGCGAAAAATCCATGGTGAGCTTCCCATCGCCGATGATGATGGGGGTGATCGGCGTCTCACTGGCGGGAGTAGCGCGGCCGCCGATGTCGAAGCCAAGAGTTCCAAGTTCTTTTTTCCAGAAGCGCGTGTTCTCCCAAAGTTTTTCCATGCGCTCGGGTTCGTTTTCGAGAACGTCGAAGGCGGCAATGCAAGTGGCGGCGACGGAAGGCGGATGCGAGGTGGAAAACAAGAACGGGCGGGCGCGATGGTAGAGAAAATCGATGAGATCGCGGGTCCCGCATACATAGCCGCCGAGCGCGCCGATGGCCTTCGATAAGGTTCCGACCTGGATATCGACGCGGCCGTGCACGTTGAAATGATCGACGGTGCCGCGTCCGTTGCGGCCGAGGACGCCGGAAGCGTGGGCGTCGTCGACCATCATGATGGCGCCGTATTTTTCGGCGAGATCGCACAGGCCAGGCAGCGGGCCGATGTCGCCATCCATGGAGAAGACGCCGTCGGTGATCAGCAGCTTCTTGCCGGGCTCATTCTTTATGCTGGCGAGCTGTTCTTCGGCGTGGGGAATGTCCTTGTGGCGGAAGACCAGAATTTTCGCCTTCGACAAGCGCGCGCCATCGATGATCGAGGCGTGGTTGAGCGCGTCGGAGATAATGTAATCATCTTTTCCCAGAACCGCCGAAACCGTGCCGGCATTGGCCGCGAAACCCGACTGGAATACCACGCAGGCTTCTACGTTTTTGAAGCGCGCGATTTTTTCTTCCAGCTCCATGTGGATCCTCATCGTCCCGGCAATCGTGCGCACCGCGCCCGATCCCACACCGAACTTGCGAGTTGCTTCGAGCGCCGCCTCGCGCAGCTTGGGATGCGTGGTCAGTCCCAGGTAATTATTCGAGGCGAGGTTGATGACCTTCTTGCCGTCGAAGGTGCAGACCGGAGCCTGCTCGTCGTCGAGTACGCGCAGCTTGAAGTGCGTTCCCTTGGCCTTGAGTTCGTTGAGCTGGTCGGTGAGATAGGAGAGCGGGTTGGTGCGGGTTGTAGCGGTCATGTCGGGCCTCAAAACTTCTTTTGCCACGGATTTGCACGGATCAACACGGATAGAAGCCTGATTAGTGTATCGCTGTGGACCAAGGCAGAGGAACAACGGGAGCCCTGCCTCCTACTGTAGGGCCGGCCTTGCGCGAATCTGCCTAACCCGGGGAGGCCCTATCGCGACCACGTCAACAATGTGGCACTCCGCGACCAACCCGATGTGCTGCAGTGGACCGGGGTATTCATTGCTGGCGACGGTCGAGCACAAGACATAGTCCAGAAAGGGTGACTTGGAATAAAGGCGGGCAAACCGCCCCGAGAATTCCTCCGATTCGTTAGGGGTTGCGTAGGATTCATTTGTGACTGAGTAGGCCACGTAATTATCCCAGACGATCTCAAACAGACGACTGTTTGCGGTAGACCTGACTAGATGACCGGTCCCCAGTTCCGTTCCTGCGAGCCTAATCGCAACTTCCCCAGGCATCACCTCCGCTTCTTCGATCAGAAGGCGCAAGCTATTTTGCCTTGGCTCCGAAATCTCACGAAGATAGAGGCTTGCGCAGGCATCAAGTTCGGCGAGCTCTTTAGGAACGGCTTCCATATGGTTTCCCGCAAGGACCAAGCCTAGAACATGATCGGATTTCCAGTCTGCGATGCTCGCTTCAGAGAGCTGCTTCATGTTGTTGAAAAATTCTTTTTCGGAGTCGGACAAGATGTCACTGGAATGAAGCACGATATCGACTTCTTTCAGCAATTGTGCCGCAACTTTACTTGAAATCCAATCGCCGGTGTGCGTCCCGTCGTAAAGAACTTTTTCCAGAAGAACAGGGAATTTCGGCCCGGGCGTTCCTTGCAAGTGCCGCAAGAAGCTGCGCAAATTTTGCACCCGCGTGATATTGCCCAGAAACATGGACAGCAAATAGCCCTCGTGCTCGCACGATTCGCTGATCCATTTGTCGTGAGCTTCCCATTCTTCTTCGGTAGGATCGCCACTTAATGTCGGTTCGCCAGACTCCTCGAATTCTAGGCGGTCAGGAAAGGGATGAGGTTTCGCCTTGCCGTCGCGTATGCAGGTACAGCGGACGAATCCATCAAGACTCATTTTCCCACCTTCCAACGCTGTCCCTGGCGGCATTCATCGCGGCGAAGAAGCCAGAGGCACGGCGACACAGCTGCACAACGTCACCCTTAACTATCGTACCCCGTTCGGATAAATCAGAATCTTGCTGGCCTCGCCTGTTTTCAAACGGTCCATTGCCTTGGAGAAATCTTTCATCGGGATGCGGTCGGTGATAACCGGATGCAGATCGAGTTTGCCAGCCTTGAGCAGGGCCGTCATCTGGTACCAGGTCTGGTACATGCGTCGGCCATTGATGCCTTGCACGGTGATGCCTTTGAAAATAATGTCTTCGGAAAAATTCAGCGAGATGGGCTTCGAGGTCAATCCCAAGAGAGAGATTCTCCCGCCGCGCCGTACGATATCGAAAGCGGTTCGAATGGAATCGGGATGCCCCGCCATTTCAAGCACTACGTCGACGCCGAGTCCCGCGGTCTTCTCCATGACAATCGCGTTGACGTTTTCCTTTGAGGGATCCAGTACGTAATCCGCTTTCATTTCGCGCGCGATCTTGCGCCGGTGTTCATTGATCTCGATGGCGAAAACGCTGGTGGCGCCCACGGCGCGGGCCACCGCAATCGCGAACAGTCCGATGGGCCCGCAGCCGGTGATGGCGACGGTTTTCGCGGCGATCTCCCCAGCCAGAACGGTGTGAACCGCATTGCCCAGAGGATCGAGAATGGAAGCGTATTCCGGAGGAATGCCGGCGTCGAGCTTCCAAATATTCGACTCCGGTATGACTACGTATTCAGCGAAGGCGCCATTGGCATCCACCCCGATGATTTTCACGTTCTGGCAAATGTGCGCTTCGCCGGTGCGGCACTGCAGGCACTTTCCGCAAGCCACGTGCATTTCGGCGGAAACGAAGTCGCCTTCCTTCACGCTGGTAACTTCATCGCCAAACGCCGCTACCTCGCCGCAGAACTCGTGACCGGGAATCAGCGGCGGGTGGATGCGGCCTTGGGCCCAGCGATCCCAGTTATAGATATGCAGGTCGGTGCCGCAGATGGAGGCCATCTTCACCTTGACCAGAACTTCATTCCGGCCGAAGGCAGGGACTTTCACCTCGCGAACTTCCGCGCCAGGCGCGGCCTCTGACTTGACGACCGCCTGCATGGTGGATGGCATGGATTTATGACCTCACTGCGACGGGGAAGGACTTGCGCGGTTCATTGCAGCTCGCCGAACCCGTGAAGCAAACGGAAGATTGTAACACCAAGGTGAGACGCTCTTTTCGGGAGCCGGGTTGCGACCCTCCCGGTTGAGCGAAAGGTTTAACTCGCGGGCTTGAAGGTTTTTGGAGCAGCCACTTTGTATTCTTCCGACTTGCCGCGGGGAATGCTCAGCGTCTTCCACTCGCTGCCTCGCAGATGCTTCGCCAGAAAGAGGATTTGTCCGGTGTGTAACGCATAGTGGGCGATTTGGCGATTGATGGCTTGCAACACGGTATGCGGTTCGCCGCGGATCGTGACCATCCGCAGCACATCCTCATTTTTGAGCGAATCTAGCGCGGCAAAAACGCGCTCCCAGCCTTCTTCCCACCAGCGCATCACATCGGCCCGTGTGGTTGTGGCGTTGATCTCAAATTCCTGATCGCGAAAACGGTCCGGTTTTTCGCCATCGGTGGTCAGGAAGTCGGTGAATCGCGAGCGCATGTTCCCCGCCATGTGCTTGACCAGGATGGCTACCGAATTAGACTCAGGATCGAGTGTGACGAAGAGCTCGTCATCTTTAAGTTGGGCGATGGCGGCTTCGGCAAAGCGTTTACTCTGGCGCATCTGCCGCCGCGCTTCATCGAGATAATGATCGGCAAAGTCTGTCACAAGAAAATTTCCTCTCCAAAAAACGGATCAGTCGGAGTCAAACCGCGTTCACTCTGTACGGAAATTCGAAGTGAAGTTTACCGGGAGCGGTAGGCTGCAGGCAAAATTGTTAAGCAAAATGCAAAATTGTGTTGACACTACGTTCATACTGCCGCAATATCTTGTGTTAAGGACGCTACCCGTACAACAAGTTGGGTGGCTTTTTCGGATTCGGGTCCCCGAAGTCGCAAAAAGGGAAAATCGTTCACGGAGGAACTTTCAATGGCAACGAAGAAGAAAGCAAAAAAGAAGAAACACTAACTAACCGTCTGCGATACGACACTTCGCAAGGGCCACGATTTTTAAACCAGCCTCTCGGGAGAAGCACCTTCTGAGAGGCGTTTCCGTCTCTGGCGGCCAATCCTGGGACTAACGGCTGAACTATTTACGAATTGCGTGCACGCGGCTGCAAAATTCTCCATCTCATTCCTCCGGGTATGTCACAATTGGAAAACCCTAGGCACGGCGCTGGGTGCGAGCGCTATACATGAGCCCGAGAAAAAAAACTGCGAGCAAGAATCATTCGGGAGACGAGATCTACATCCCGGATAAGCTCTATTTCCGTATCGGCGAAGTAGCTACCTTGTGCCGCTTGCCCGCCTATGTTCTTCGCTTCTGGGAGAGCGAGTTTCCGCAGCTCAAGCCGGTGAAAAGCAGCACGGGACAACGCATGTATCGACGGCGGGACGTTGAGAGCGTTCTGCGGATCAAGCAATTACTCTACGAGCAAGGATTCACGATCGTGGGAGCGCGGCAGCAACTGCGATCGGAGACGAAGAGCGAAAAGGGGCAGGCTGCCATCCCGTTCCCTTCGCAACCGCCTGGGGAAATCCAGCATATCCGGCAAGGGCTGCGGGAAATCCTGAATTTGCTCTCCACCCGCCGCACGGGATAACGCGGTTGCTGTTGCCGCTAAGCGGCTGCGGATTTCTTCAATTTCCCTGCATTGGCCGCGTCCAGACGGATGCGGCTTACGCGAGTGGTTTCCTGCACCAGATCGTCCGTAGCGGTGGTTCCATCTCCCGCCATCACCGAGCCTGCAGCTAATGCGAAACGCAAGGCGTCCGCCTGATCCTCGAAATACAAAATCACTTGTCCGGACATAATGATCCCCCGAGTTGGAATACTTTCTCGTGCGGTCGAAAAGCAACCTTCGACGAAGTGGGCGAGGCCAACGTACTGCCACTGCGAACTTTCCTCGATTGTCAGGGAGGTGGGGTTCGGTCAGAAGTGATTCTCTTGGTTCGCGGGGCTGTAGGAAGTACATGCGGGCGTGGCCCGGGAACGCTGGACGCCGGCTCTGTGGAGGTGGAGAATAAGAACGATGCGGAACAAATTCATCCTGCTCGCGCTAGGGGCATATATATCTTCCGGTGTGGTGCTGTGGGCGCAAACCTCCGGCTCGGATGAAACCAGGTCCAGCACAGATACGACCGAGTCGCAGAGCAGCAACATAAATCCCACCCGAACTACTGAAAGCCATACGCAGAGCGGCAATCGCACGTTAGATAGCCAATCCATCCAGCGCCGTGGGTCTGACGGAAATTTCGAGCCTTACCAGGACATCGAAAAAGAAACGGTGAAAGTAAACGCCACGACGGTGCGAACCATCACGCGCACCTTCGGCCGAGACGCGGATGGCAGAAAAACGCTGGTTCAGGTTACAGAAGAAGAAAGACGGTCGTCCCCGGGAGGCGACTCAAAACTGGAACGTTCTACGTCAAATCCTGACGCCAACGGCAGGCTACAGCTGGTGCAGCGGGAAATCGAGGAGACGAAAAAGGTCAGCAAGAATGTGGAGGAGACGAAGACCACGGTGATGCTTCCCGGCGGGAATGGAGATCTCGCTCCCGCCATGCAGGTGCAAGAGCGCCGTCAACAAGGAGCCAACGACACGATCGAGTCGCAGAAAACTACATTACTGCCCGATGGCAACGGAAACTGGCAAGTGGGCGAAGTGAAGCACGCCACCATCCGGCATGAAGGCAAAACTCAAATCAACCGATGAGAGCGTATCCCGCGCCGACTCAGATGGCCACCTCGACGAGGTATCTCACACCGTGAGCACGGAAGCCGAGGGCGCACCTGGGGAAACGCGCAAGACCGTGGAAACTTATTCGGTCGATGTTCCGGGAACAGCGCGGGACGGCAATCTGCATGCGGTTGAGCGTAAAACGACCGTGCAGCATACAAGCTCAACTGGCCGCCAGACGACCGTGCAGCACGTGGAGCAGCCCAGTCCCGGAGACCCTGAATCCGGTTTGCGGGTGACGGCGGTGACCGTCGACACGGCGAACCCAAGTTCGTCGGGAACACGCGGTACACGGACCATTCAGACACTCGACGCTAACGGTAGTCTCGGAGTGGTCGCGGTGGACACGAAAGACAGCCACAGTAGTCCTGCAGTGCAAGTGCAAATCGCACCGTCAGAAAAGCCGAAATAATCCGCAATGTCCGGCTGGCCGCACATGCTCAATCAGGCCGTCAAGCGTTCTCGGCAAGCCCGCTTCTCTTTGGTGATATCCTTCCGCCACCCTGTTTTCCTGTGGTGCGTAATGACCTGCGCCCTGAACCATGCAGGGCGAGGTGCTCGGATGCGCTTAGTCTGCCTGAGAAGTCTGCTTCTGGCTGTGCCGATGGTCAGCGCGCTCGCGCAGACGCCGGCGCTACAAATGAATGTTGTCTACGTGTGCACGGATGGGCAAAGCTTCAAAGTTTTTTCGTGCGACAACACCACCGGCGCCTGCGATTATCAGAACTACAAGAAGGGGCAGGCGTTCCAGCGAGGTGAAGCGCTTCGCGTCCAACTTGTTGCTTTGCTCCCGGCGAAATGCCACGCGCAAACGCCGGCCGAAGCACAGGCCGATCCGCATCGCGGTGAGATTCCACCCGCACCCTCTCCGTTCAAGACGCGTGCCAATTCTGGCAGCAACGGTTCGGGATCCGCGGCAGCAGTGAATTCACAGGCAGGGGCCGGAGGATTCAAGGTCGGCGACACCGTGCGAGTTTTGGTCGACGGCTGGCAGGAAGCCAAGATCACCCAGGTGCACGGCCGTTCCTATGTGGTTCATCTGTCCAACGGAATCGATGTTTCAAAAATGTGGCCGTACGAAATACACCGGCTGGGGAAACTTACCGCCGAGGATCACGCGGCGGGCCAATACGATCTGCACGATCGCGTGCAAGTGCTGGTGAACGGCAAGTGGATGGAGGGTGAGATTCGCGGGCAGAATAACGTCAACATGTACGATATCAAGGTGCCAGGGGTCGATACCGGCTTCGGCTCTGACATGGTGAATACGACTGCGGAAAATATCCGCATGTCAACAACGCCGGCGCCTCCGCCACCCGCGCAACGAGCGGCGGGGCAGCCTCCCAAGCCGGGACTCTCCAGCTGCGCCGGCAAGTATGAAGGCCGATGGGAGCACGTCTCGGGAATGGCGGGCATGAAGGTCGTTTTCCGTTCCGGAAAGGCAACGATTACCGAGGGACTGGGCGGCGAGATGCCGTTTGATTGCTTTACGGGCGATGGCAAGGTCGTTTTCTATAAGGCCGGGTCGTTCAAGCCCTTTTCCTACGACTTCGACATCAACAACGACGGGACGCTGCAAACGCCGCTCGGGGCCATCAAGAAGATGGGCAACTGAAGAGACTACGCGTGGAATACGCGTGAGTTTCTGAAACACTGCATCAATTTGATTGGTCGGGACGGGCAGATTTGAACTGCCGACCCCTCGCACCCCAAGCGAGTGCTCTACCAGGCTGAGCCACGTCCCGACTAGGAAGGAATCCGCTTTGTTCCAGCGGATAGGGTTTGACTCCAGAATTTTACCACTAGCGCCGCGGTTTGTTTTGTCCCCGCTCGATTTTTCTAACGGCTGCAAGGAGCTGGCCAGGGGGTCAGTCCGGGAGCAAATTGAAAATCTGGAGGTGTCGTAATCGACACGCGGAGTTTGATGCGGGCCAATGCGCCTGTCTTGGGGTCCGTCTTGTAAGAAGAAACCGTCACCCTGACAGATCCCTTTCGCGCATTGTCGACCGCTTGATTGTAGTCGGACACCGCCTTGTCCGGGTCAGGGGTTTGCGAAGGCGACAGGACGTTACCGATCATCCCGGAAATCCGGTCGTAGTCAGACCGATCAAAAAGAAAATTCATTACATGAGGGTGAGACAACGAGGATTGGACGCTCTCGCCATTCCCGGGTCCGAGAGTCTGATTGGGATTGAATCGCAAAGGCGGATTTACGGGGTATATGTAATCCTTTGTGTTCTCTTCCGCCGGAACGATGTCGATGAACCATGCCGGCGGTTTTTGGCTGGTTACCCGAAACAGCAGGCCTCCGCCTAGCTCACGTTGGAAGTCGTCCGAAGCATTCAGCGCCGCCTTGAAAGATACGGATACACAAGCGAACGATGGTTGTTTCTGCGCGTGGAGTAAGTGCAGCAAGAACAACGGCAGTAACCCGGCAAGCAACACATGACGACCGTTGCAGATCGGCATAGATCGCGATTAACTCCTCTTTCGCTTGCGCTTCGATTTGCGCGAGAGACGTTTCGCAGATGGGGGCGGCGCGTCTTCCAAAATGGCGAACTGGATCTTTCTCTCGACTGGATCGATACGGTCGACGATCACCCGAATTCTTTGTCCCAGGCCGTAAGTCTTGCGCGAGTGCCGGCCGATGATCTGGCGCGTGTTCTCGTGAAACGTGTAATCGTCGTCCGTGAGCGAGTTCAGGGGAACTAAACCTTCCACAAAGAGATCCGTGAGTTCGACGAAGAAGCCAAACTTGGTAACGCTGGTAATCAGGCCATCGAAGTCCTCGCCGATGCGGTCCTGCATGAATTTGGCTTTCTTCCACTCCATCAGTTCGCGTTCGGCTTCATCGGCACGCCGCTCGGCGTGACTGGATTCTTCTGCGATGTTATGTAGTTCATCGAGCGGGATGGGGCCGCCGAGTGGCGCTAGCGCATCGCGGTGCGCCGCGTGATCGCGACGTTTCGACCAGGGCGAAGGCGCGTCCGTATCCGCGGCGCTTTCCGATCGAGACGCCGGCAACCCGGCAGCAGGACTGTGAGCGAGGAAGACTCCAATCGGGATTTCGCCCTCATGTTTTTCCGCCGAGTCCCGCAGCACGTCCTTCAGAATTCTGTGCACGATCAGATCAGGGTAGCGGCGAATCGGAGAGGTGAAGTGCGTGTAACTCGGCGCCGCGAGAGCAAAGTGGCCGACATTCACTTCCGAATAGCGCGCCTGCTTGAGGGAGCGCAGCATCAGGTAGCTGATAATGCGCTCTTCGGGCTTGCCGGCGATCTTTGCGGCGAGTTTCTGGTACATGCGCGGCGTGATGTGAACGTCCTTCGGCACTTCGAGGGTGCGCGCCTGCTTTCCCGTGCCGCGCGCAGCCCGGCGGTCGCTCTTGAATTGCACGCGGTGGATGGGGAGCGCGCCAACGCCGAGGGAATATCCGAACGTGGCGGCGATGACCTCGAAGTCATAGACGCGCTTGGCATCCGGCTTTTCGTGAATTCGATAGAGAGACGCGATGCGCTTCGACTCCAGGTACTGGGCCACGCATTCGTTGGCCGAGAGCATGAATTCTTCGATCAGACGATGAGCGATGTTGCGCTCAGAGCGGGTAATGCTCTTCATCAATCCAAATTCGTCGAACTCAATAACGGGCTCGGGCAGGTCGAAGTCGATGGATCCACGCCGCTGGCGCTTGCGATTCAAAATTGTGGCAAGATCGCGCATAAGTTCGAAAGTTGATACCAACGGAGCATACCGTTCGCGCATGGGGGCATCGCCTTCGATCACGGCATTGACGGCGGTGTAAGTCATGCGCTCGGCAGAACGGATGACGCCTTCACACAGTTCGTAGCCGACAATTTCGCCACGTGGATCGATCTGCATCACGCAGGAGAGCACGAGTCGGTCGAGATGTGGGCGCAGACTGCAAATATCGGTGGAGAGTTCGAGCGGCAACATGGGGACGGCGCGATCCGGAAAATAAACGCTGGTTCCGCGCAGGTGCGCTTCCTGGTCGAGTGCGGAGCCGGGCGTGACATATTGCGCGACATCGGCGATGTGCACCTGCAACTCGAAATTCCCATTGGAAAGCTGGCGAACCATCACAGCGTCATCAAAATCGCGGGCCGTTTCCCCGTCGATGGTGACGATCGGCAGCTCGCGAAAATCGCGGCGGCGGCGAAGTTCCTGGGCAGGAATCACCGCGGAAACATTCTGTGCCTCTTCGAGCGTCGCGGCGGGAAAATGGTGCGGCAGGTGAAACTTGCGAATCGTGATTTCCACATCCACGCCGAAGTCGTCCTGGCGGCCAAGAATTTCGAAAACCCGGCCGCGAGGATTTTGTGTGGGAGTGGGCCAGTCTGTGATCTCAACGTCAACGACGACGCCTTCGAGATCGTCCCAGTTGGAGTTCCGAGCCGCTTCCTCGCCCAGAACGCGATCGACGGACTTTATCTTCTTCTTCTCTGGCTTTTCGGGATCCTCTGCCAGTTTGTTTTCCGGATACTCCAGGCCCGAGGGGATGATGATTTCCTGCGTGATCTTGCTGTCGATGGCTTTTACATAATTGTGGCGGCTGCCATAATGAAAAATTCCAACAACTGTGGGATGTACGCGCACCACCGATCGCACGATGCGGCCCTCAGCGCGGCCATCAGGTCGAGTGGCGACGATATCGACCAACACGCGATCACCGTGCATTGCGTTGCCAATGGCGTGAGGCGCGATGAAGATGTCTCCGACCAGTCGTGACTTCATCGACGGACTCAGAGAGCTGGCGTCCGGAATGACGAAGCCGAAGCCGTCGCGATGCATAGTGAGGCGGCCGGCAACGAGATTCTTGTCGGTTGCGGCTGCGGGATCAGGCAAAGCGTAACGGTCCGAGTTCAGCTGAACAAGTTGTCGAGCGGCCACCAGCTTTTGCAGTCGCGTATCGAGTTCTGCGCGGGCATCGCCGTGTAGCCCGAGTTCGCGGACGAGTTGCTTGAATCCCGCAGAACGCTTGGGTTGCCGGGCAATGTGCTTAAGGATGGTGGAGTCAGAGAGCATGCAAAGCCGCGAGCTAACGGTTGTCAGCTTTCAGCATAACCCACTGGAGTATTTCCGCCCTCGTCTCCGATGTTGGCATGACTTTCTATCCAGGGTTTGCGCCGAAATATTTTTCCTGCAGAATCGCGCGGTGGTGCAGTTCGTGTCCCGCGATGATGTAGGCGATGCCGCGCACCGCTGACTTCATTCTTATTGGCGATGCCTCGGCGCATCCAGGCAGCTTCGTCAAGATTGCGTAACAGCGAGAGCGTCGCGCGACGCACTGCGACAAAGTCGTCGATCCAATCGGCCAGCGGACGATGCCCGAAGGGACCATTACGTACGTAGTCGTCCTGCTCGAAACCTTCCATCGGAGTAGGGTCGGCGCGCGAAATGCGCAGCGCGCGGTAGGCGAACACGCGCTCCGAATCGCAGACGTGGCCGAGGACTTCTTTCGCGGTCCATTTTCCCGGCGCGTATCGATACTCGCCGTCCTGTTCGCTGCGGCCGGAAAGCATCATCATGGTGTCGTGCCGCTGCTGGTCGAGCGTAGTCAGGATATTGTCGCCTTCGACCAGTGAAACGTAGCGGCCATAATAAGGTGCGTATTCCCCGGCCTCGGGGCGAGCGATGGCAAAGGTCGGTGGGGCAATCATGGCTGGTTCGGTCATACTTGCTCCTGGGAGAGAATATTTCCGCCGAAAAATAGGAAGCCCAGAGCATACTCCATGCCCCTGTGGAATGCTTCGCTGATCCCCGTTTCGAGGAAGACTTACATAGTGTAGGGGTCGAAATGGGAGTTCACCGAGGCAGCGAAGCTGTTCCGCGCGAGGCACGAAAGCAGGAACCATCGTAGGAAACTCTGTTGAAAATAAAGCTTTTCCACAGCGCTCAATTTGAGACGGCGGAGTACAATTCGATTTGGTTACGCAAGTGCGGCAAGTTATCCCCTAATCCCATCAAGGAAAGGAAATATGTAACCCATGTGGAAGCCGACGAATCAGCCTCAGACCCCAGGACGGCCAGCGGAGCCGGAGCGTCCAGCAGCGATGAATACACCGAGCGCGCCAGTCATGATGGCGAATGAACCTGCCGTTGCACCGCGTCCCGTTGCAACCACCACCACCACCGCGGACCAGGCGACGATCGGCAAATCGCTGGTGATCAAGGGCGAGGTGACGGGTTCGGAGTCGCTTTACATTGATGGCCGGGTCGAAGGATCGATCAGCCTGGCGGGAAACCGCGTCACCATCGGGCGCAACGGCGTTGTGGCCGCGAATATCAATGCCCGTGAAATCGTCGTGCTCGGCAAAGTCCGTGGCAATCTGACCGCGAGTGACCGAGTCGATATCCGCAGCGATGGCTCGCTGACCGGCGACGTGGTCGCAGCGCGCATCTCCATTGAAGATGGAGCGTTCTTCAAAGGCGGCATCGACATCCGCAAGGGCGGCCAGCCTACGCAGCAGAAGCCGAATGGCAAGGATGAGAGCGTCAGTGCTCCCGAGCCGGCAGCAGTTGGGGCGCGAGCCTAGGTTCGCAGTAGCGGTTTCTACATAGGCTTCTACATAGAAAGATCAGCGGCGGAGCTCGCAGCGAATGCGAACATCCGCCGCTTTGTTGTTGGCGCGCCACGACTGCGCTCGTCGATGCCCTCATAGTTGCAGATCGACCGCGACGGAAATCGTCGCCGACCTTTCGTTACTTCAAGATTTCTCAGCTCATTTAGCTCCAGGGATATCGTGGATTCCTCGATGGCGGCTTGCCCCAGGGGTAGAAGGTAGTCGTGCAGTGTAGGCCTACGCGCTAGGCCTGTTGAGCAGGAGATCCTTCGCTACGCCTGAAAAGCGGCTCCACTCAGGATGACCCCGTCCTGTAAGAGTTAGATTGCACCGCTACGGGGGAGAAGGGCCTCTTTGGTGGGACACAACAGTCTGATAAGCTTTCGCACCAGTTTCGTTCTCCCCTGCCGCACAATCTGGAAGTGAGGTTCAGCGATGATCCGTAAGTGTTCTTGTCGGCGTTGGTACCGCCTTTATATTGGGATTGCGGTCGCTTGCGTTGCCGTCGTCCCGGCGTCGGCGCAGTTTGAAACGCGAGCAACGGATCCGTTTTCGCAAGGGTCGTGGTCCATTGCGACGGGTGACTTTAACAGCGATGGCAAACTAGACGTGGTCATGCTGGTGGATGGCGGGTTTTCGATTGCACTCGGCAACGGCGACGGAACCTTGCAGAAGCCCGTTTTCTACACTACCGAGCTGGCCTATTCACTGGCAGTCGCCGACTTTAATAATGACGGCAAACTGGACGTAGTGGTGGCAAATCTTGACCCGAGTACCGTGAGCGTTTTCCTGGGCAATGGCGATGGGACCTTTCAGCCTTCAGTTGACTCCAGCACCACGGAAGGTTCCTATTTTGTGGTGGTGGGCGATTTCAACAATGACAAGAAGCTGGACCTGGCGATTATCGACCCGCCGTACATCAGCGTTTTGCTGGGCAATGGCGATGGGACCTTTCAAGCTCGCAGCGACAACGACTCATTCGCCGGTGGGGAATGGCTCGCCATCGCCGACTTTAACAACGATCACAAGCTCGATGTAGTAGTGATCGGCAATTTCGGCGGGAGCCCCGATATCGGCGTGCTTTTGGGCAACGGCAATGGGACGCTGCAAGACTCCCTTACCTATCCGCTCCCGTATATCCCCGCTTCCGTCGCCGCCGCCGACCTCAACGGCGACGGGAAGATGGACGCTGTGGTAGGCGACAAACTAGGCGGCCCCACTGTCCTGTTAGGAAACGGAGATGGCACGTTCCAGGCACCGGTGAGTTATGAATCGACTAGTTTGGCGAGTGGCAACATCGTGGTTAGCGACCTAAACGGAGATGGTAAGTTTGATGTCGCGGATCCCAGCGACGCCCCGAGCGGACCCGCTGTGGGTGTTGATGTTTTTTGGGGCAACGGAGACGGCACTCTTCAACCTGCGCAATTGTTTTTGTCGGGGGAAGATTCGGGGTTGCCTGCCGTGGGTGATCTGAATGGGGATCAGTTGCCCGACCTAATATTCGGGAACGGCACGGTGGGGGTAATCACGATGCTCAACACCGGCGTGACGAGCTTTGCTCCTACTTCACCGCTGGTTTTCCCCACACAACTTATTAGCACCAAGAGCTCTTCCCAGATGGTAACCCTCAAGAACAACGGAACTACTGCCCCGCAACTCAACTTTAGCCTGAAGAACGCGATCAACCCCCTAGCTGTGGCCCTTTCGGGTACCGGAGATTGAGTCACATTAGGACGTTAGAACCCTGATTGGCGTAATCGCCATTTCATTAATTGACAGCCGTACACGGGCACTTCCTATAACTCCGGGCCGGTTGCTCTCGTGTTGCAACCGCAGTACGATAAGTTACGGACAATGTTGTTGCCTACCCGCCAGAATGCGTTTCCTTCGCTTGTTCCGCATCGAGTTGATCGCGCTTGATGTGTGCCCTGAATTCTGAAGTGGGAGTAGCGTTTGATTGATCTAAGCCGCCGTTTTCAGATTCTCTTGGGTTTCTGCGCGTTCCTCTTGCTGATCGAAAGCCCGCTGCCTCTGTGGGCCGATGGCGCTGCCTTTGATCTCACCGGCCCAAAGGTCGACGTGCGGGTCCAACGCGAAGGGCATACTCTTCCAATCTCCGAGGTCCCCAACTTGCAGGCCGGAGACCGGCTGTGGATTCATCCCGACCTGCCGGAGACGCAATCGGTCCGCTACTTGATGATTATTTCTTTTCTTCGCGGATCGACCAATCCTCCTCCGGACTCGTGGTTTACCCGCGTGGAAACCTGGGCGAAGCCGGTTCATGAAGAAGGCATTTACGTGACGGTTCCTGACGGCGCTGAAGAGGCGGTGGTATTCCTCGCGCCGGAAACTGGAGGCGCATTCAGCACTGTGCGCAGCGCCGTGCGCGGCAAGCCGGGCGCTTTCGTGCGCGCTGCGCAGGATCTTGAACAGGCCAGTCTCGACCGCCAGCGCCTGGAAAAATATCTGGAATCGGTGCGCGAAAATCCTGGCGATCCGGAACAGATGAAGGCACGTACCACCCTGTTGGCCCGCAGCCTCAACATGCGTTTGGACCAGCAGTGCTTTGACAAACCTACCGCGCAACAAGTTCCCTGCCTGACGCAAAATACCGATCAGCTCGTCCTCGACGACAGCCATAGCCAGACGATGGTGGCGACTCTCAGTTCAGGAGCATCCAGCGATTTGTTGGTGCAGGTGAGCGCTACTCCGACGGCTGGCGGGGGATTTTACAGCGCTTATGTCGGCGCCGTTGTCGACGTGGTGCGAATTCTAGGCTCGGCGCATACCGCGCAATATCAATACATTCCAGCGCTGTCTCTGCCGAAGAAAGACAATCTCAATCTTCGTCTGAATTATCCGCCGTCTTTCCGCAATCCGAAGTCCGTGATCGTCATCGCGCTGCCGCTGGTGACACCGGCGGCAAACCCTCCTCTTCGTTCCGTGGACTCGACGCAGGTGTTTTGCGCGGATAAACCGAATCTCGTTCTTCCGGTCGACGGCGCGCCGCTCGTATTCGCGACCGAATTGGCGCACGATTTTGTTCTGCACGTGGAGAGCAAAGCCAAAACTGGAATCGATCTTCCCGCCGTACCTGATCCCGCGCAGGGTGGCTTTGTCATCGATACAACCAAGGTGCAGTCCGTCGATCTGGAGGGCGAAGTCAGCGGAACTTTGCGCGGAACCTGGGGCTATCGCACGTTCGAGGGTCCGCGATTCCGCCTGCGAGCCTCCACTCCTGAGCAATGGATCGTTGCCTCCAAGGACGCCAGCGCTCTGATCGTTGGCCGCGAAGATACGCTGCACTTGCAGTCTGCTGCCGCATGCTGCGTCAGCGCGGTAAGTCTGCGCGATGAAAAAGGAAAAGTTACCGAGGCCGCTTGGAAAATTGCCAAGCCGGAAGAACTGGAAGTGAAAGTTCCTTTGCAGAACGCCACCGCTGGAACGCTGGCGCTCCTGATCCGCAAGCATGGGTCGCGCCAGCCCGACGAAATTCCGCTGCATACTTATTCCGAAATTGGACGTCTGGACGCGTTCGACATCCATTCCGGAGACGCGACTGGCGTGCTCAAGGGTACGCGTCTGGATGAAGTCACAGCGCTCGAAGTTGCCGGCTTGCGGTTCACGCCGGACACGCTCGCTCGCGCCAACCAGCGGGACGAACTCAAACTGGTGTGCAAGGATCCGTCGGTGAGCAAGCGACTCCTGCCGGGAGATTCCATCGCCGTCCACGTCACTCTCAAAGATGGCCGAGCGCTTGATCTGCAAACTTCCGTTGAGCCGTCCGCGGCCGCGGGTAACGCTGGTGAACAAGAGTGTGCAGGTCGATCCGGCAGGGCAGCCCTCGGCGATTCGTCTGGAAAATCAGGATGAACTGCCGCAGGACGCACGCTTGAATTTTTTTCTGAAGACTGAGGTTCCGGAAACTTTCTCTCCCACCGAGAAGATCGAAGTGGCCACGGCGGACGAGTCATTCAGCGTGTTGCTCAGCGAAAAAGACGGCAATCTTACGCCGCAGGATTCCAAGACGATCTTCGCCGTTCTGGATCCCATGAAGTTGCTGGGACCCTCGGCATTTGGCCGCCTGAAATTCCGCGCTATCGCAGGAGATGGGATGGACGGAGACTGGCAGCCCCTGGTCACGGTGGTGCGTATCCCTACGCTTGAGGGCGTACGCTGCAGCAGCCACAGTCCGGAGAAGCAATGCACGCTGAACGGCGACAAACTTTTTCTCATCGATGCCGTGAGCACCGATCCCGAATTCACCAACCCTGTGACCGTGCCAGACGGATTTGTCGCCTCGGCTCTCACAATTCCCCAGCCCAAAGGAAAGTCGATCTACCTCAAACTTCGCGACGATCCGTCCGCTCCCGTGACCGTCGACGTTCCTGTCACGACGTCGCAACAATGATCAAAGCGCTAATGTCAGAATGACATCATGCCGACTTCGCACACTCCGAACCCACCGACATTCCTGTATGGCACCGCCTGGAAAGAAGACCGCACTGCCACTCTCGTAGAAGCGGCTCTGCGCGCCGGCTTTCGCGGCATCGATACTGCCAACCAGCGGCGCCACTACTTCGAAGCTGGCGTGGGTGAAGCCCTGCGAACTGTATACGGTGCAGGTGTGGTCACTCGGGCCGATGTTTTTCTGCAGACGAAATTCACCTACCGGCCCGGCCAGGACCATCGCCTGCCCTACGATCCTGCAGCCAGCCTTTCTTTGCAGGTCGCTCAATCGATGTCGAGCTCGCTGGAACATCTCGGCACCGAACACGTCGACAGCTACATCCTGCACGGTCCCGCATCCAATTATGGTTGGAGCGACGCCGACGCCGAGGTCTGGGAAGCAATGAAAAAGGAACGTGACGCCTGCCGCACGCGCCTGCTGGGAGTGAGCAATGTTTCGCTGAGTCATCTTGAGCAGATGGTCGCGGTTCACAAGGAAGGACCAACCTTCGTTCAGAACCGCTGCTATGCCCGCCTTGGGTGGGATCGCGAGGTGCGACAATTCTGCCGCAATCACAACATCATTTATCAGGGATTCTCTCTGCTCACCGCGAATTTAGATGTTCTGCGCCATCCTCTGATCACGCAAATCGCGCAACTCACAAGCGCAACCGCCGCGCAGATCGTGTTCGCTTTCGCGCGCCAGGTCGGAATGCTGCCGCTGACCGGCACTTCCAGCCCCGAACACATGCGGCAGGATCTGGTCAGCTCTACTCTTCAGCTTCCAGCGGAGGCTATAGAAATGATCGAAGCACTCGCAGGATAATTCGGCGGAAATCCATCGCAGAAATGCGTTTCAGTTACGGTTGGGTTCCGGCGTCCATAATTTCTTTGCCCTGATCCTGGGCGACGGCGGGATAGGCAATCTTCTTGCGGCGCCGCAGATCGTTGGGCAACTGCGACTTCAATAACCACAAACCCAGTGCGGTGGCCGCGGCCCAGGTTACCGTGATCAGCAGGAGTTGGAGGATGTCCGTCATGCGACTGCTGCTGCCGTAGGCGGGCAGCGGTACGATCTTGGCGACTTCCAGACTGATGACGCCGCCGACGATTCCGGTCAGCGCGGATTTTCCTAACTCGTCCCAGCGCAGGGTTTTCAGCGAAACCATCTTTCGGTAGTGCAGCAGCCATGCCAGGGCAAGCAGGTTAGCTCCAATCCCGATGTCAGAGGCAAAGGCGAGGCCTACCACGCCATACCGATGAAAGAGCAACGAGTAGACCGGTAAGGAAGCGCTGGTGATCACGGTGACCGCAGCCATGGGAGTGAGCGTGTCCCCGGCAGCGTAGAAGGCGCGGGCATACAGCCCTTGCGCCGACCACAGCGCTAGCGAAAGCGAAAACCAGAAAAAATATACAGCGGTGGTTTGCGTGTCGGAAATAAGAAAGCGCCCCCGGCGATAGACCAGATCGATCAGCGGGAAGGCAGCCGCCATCATCCATCCCGTAGCGAGGAACGACGCGGCGGCAACGCGATAGACGGAGTCGTTCACGGTTGTGGCGAATTCCTTCAATCGCTTTTCGTTGAACAGCCGTGCGAAAAACGGCAGAGACGCCTGACCGGTTGCCTGACCAAGTACGGCGATCGGCACGGCGAACAGGCGTTTGGCATAGTTGAGCCGCGCGATGTCGCCAACGCCGTGGGCGGCATAGTGGCGCAGGATCCAGTCGTCGGCCGTAACCAGCGAGACGCCAAGCATGAGCGGGACGGAAAGCTTGACCCACTCGCGAAATGCGGGATTCATGATATCGAACGACGGCTTGTAGCCTGTCCCAATGCTGACCGCACCCAGCACGCTGGCCAAAAAAGGACCGGCGATGCTTCCGATCAGCGCGCCGTAAGCGAGTGAAGCTATGCCGAAGTGCCGCCCACCGATTATGCCGCCAATGATGATGAGCATGTTGTAAAGCAGGGGGCCGAGGGCAGGAAAAAGGAAAAGCCGGTGGGAAAGCAGGACGGCCGAGACGACGCCGCCCACGTAGAAAAATATCTGCGCCGGTAAAAGGATGCGGGTGAGATGAACCGTGAGGTCGACTTGCGCCGGCGAGAAGCCACGAAACATCCAGCGCACAAATTGCGGAGTAAATATTTCGGTGAGAATCGTGCCAACAATCATCACCGCGGTCATGACCGTAATCACCACAGAGAAGGTTTTCTTCGCGTCGGCGTCGCGGTTCTCGGCGAGAAACCGGGTATAGATCGAAATGAAAGTAATGGATGCCGCGCCGCCAGCCACGATGTAGTTAAGCCAGTCCGGCAGAGTGAAGGCGGCGACATAAGCGTCGGTCTGGACTCCGGCGCCGAACGCGTAGGCGATATAAGCTTCCCGGACGTAGCCGATGACCCGCGACAGCATCACCGTCCCCATCAGCAACAGCGTGGCTGAGAAGGCGCTGTGTTGATGCGATGGGCGGAAGAACCGCAGGACTTTGGTCATCGGACGCAGGTTTACGAGACTGAATTTCTTTCAGAAGCGTATCAGAGGCAGACATTCCGCGACGTTTTTATCGATCATCCGAGTTACGGCGGTTCCCTTATTGATACTCCTCCGCTGTTGTGTGCTGTTCCATGCAGTTGACTCGCGGCGATAACCGACACTCTCGCAAATACTTACGCGTTGATGTGCGATTGAGAAGCGTTTGAGGTGCAGAGGATTGCGCCGATATCCGCGCGGTGGCAAAGTACCGCCTGAAAGTAGTCGGCGAAGAGGGAGGGCAAAGAATGACAAGCGGAGTAACAGGATTGAAAGTTCCTTTGGAGATGAATCGGACACACTTGGCGCCGGAGATGAGGCGGGCGCAAGAGAGCTGGTTGGCTTCAGCCGAGAAGAGTGCGCTTTTATGGCTGGCGAAGCGGACGCCAGCTGAGATCGGCTCCGATCATTTGACGTTGCTGGGATTGGTAGCACAGATCGGCGCGGGTTTGTTTTACGCGTTGGCGCGGTGGAATCAGTACTCCTTGCTGGGCGTTGTGCTATGCCTCGCACTGAACTGGCTTGGCGACTCGCTCGACGGAACGGTGGCCCGTGTGCGCCACCACCTCCGGCCGCGATATGGCTTCTACGTCGACCACATGGTGGATAGCTTTGGAGCGCTTGCGCTCATGGGCGGACTGGCGTTGTCCGGCTATATGAATCCGTTGATTGCAATTGGACTGCTCATCGCGTTCTTGATGCTGTCGATTCAGTCCTACTTGGCGGCGCAGGCCTTCGGTGAGTTCCGGCTATCGTTCTGGCGCTTTGGGCCAACAGAACTGCGGATGCTGCTCGCCGTCGGCAACATGGCGCTGTTATGGAAGCCTCGAGTCCGTCTTTTCGAGGAAAGCTACAGACTGTTCGACGTGGGAGGAGCGATTGGCCTGGCAGGAATGGGGTTCATGCTCGTCTTCTTTACCGCGCAAAACACGTTGCGACTGTATCGCGAGGAGAGGATTCGGGCATGAACAAGTCAAGACGCGCGACGCTTGTGCGCTGGCTAAAGTTCAATGCCGTAGGCGCGGCCGGTATCGTCCTGCAACTGGCTGTTTTGTTCGCGTTGAAGAGCGGGCTTCATGTGAGCTACCTGATGGCGACGGCGGTGGCTGTGGAAGCGGCGGTGGTCCATAACTTTCTTTGGCACGAGCGCTTTACGTGGCCCGACCGAGTGCAGCCTTCATGGCGCGAGTCGTTGCCGCGTCTGTTGCGCTTCAATGTGACGACCGGGGTGGTCTCGATTGCAGGCAATATAGCGATAACGGCAGTCCTGGTGGGTGCCGCAGGGTGGAACTTTATGGCAGCAAATGGAATTGCGATCGTGGCGTGCTCGCTTTTGAATTTCGTGGTTAGTGATCGATACGTGTTCGAGAAATAATCTTTGGTCGAGGGACGCTCTACGGTATCTTCAGTACCAGCTTGCCGTAGTTCTTGCCATCCTGCAGCAACTTGTAGGCTTCCTTGGCGCGGTCGAGGGGAAATACCTGACCGATCACGGGAGTCAGGCGGCGCTCGGAGATCCACTGCGAAAGTTGTTTCCACGCTGGCTGCATGATCTCAGGCTTTTGCGAAAGATAGGTCAGCCACAAACCCTGAATACTGGCGGATTTCGCATATAAAGCTCGGACATCCAATTGTGGTTGCTTGCCGGTTGCGGTGCCGTATTGGATGACGCGTCCGAAGTCGCGAAGGCAGCGCAGGCTTTTGGCAGTGTGCTCCCCGCCGAGCATTTCGAAAACGGCATCGACGCCTTCGCCGTGAGTGAGATTCTTCACGACTTGCTCATAGTCGTGCCGTTTGTAGTTAATTCCATGTTGCAAGCCGAGTTCTTTCACTCGCGCCAATTTATCGTCGGAGGACGAGGTGCCGTACATTTCGATGCCGAGAATCTTTCCGATTTGAACCGCCGCCGTGCCGACACCGCCGGCAACGGCGTGAATGAGCACCCGGTGGACTTTCCCACCCATCGACGGCTGCGTCAGGCCGGCTTGCCAGTAGCCAAGATAGGCGGTGAAATAATTGACCGGGAACGCGGCGCCTTGTTCGGAGGTCCAGTGCTCGGGGACAGGCCAAAGCATTTCGGCGTACCCGGCCACCTTCTCGGCAAAGGCCCCCCATTGGGTGTAGCCCATCACCCGGTTGCCGCCGCCCTCTTCCGTACCGGAAAATTCGCGTCCGGCGACGAGTGGAGGTGCCGGAGTTCCTGGATAGCCGCCTTTCGCCGTCATGAAGTCGGCGAAGTTCAGGCCGCCGGCTTCGACCCGAACCATTGTTTGCTTCGGCTTCAGGGTGGGCTCGGGAACGTCCTGTACCGCAAGTGCTTCGGGACCGGCAAGGCTGGTTATAACCAAGGCTTTCATGATGGCAGTCTAGCAGGCGATACTTTGGATGGACCCTAACTGACGTACCTGTGCTCAGACAGCGGACGCCTCCGCTCATGTTTATTCGCCGGTTATTTGCCGTCAGGTATATACTTTTGGCGTTGCTTACTAAATCTCTCGGCCGCGCCTCCAAAGGGCCGGGTGGGCGGGGCGTACATTCATCCCCCTAATTCTTACGCTCCCTAATAGAAGGAAGGCTGATTCCCCCTCGGGGCGAGGAGGAAGAGGCACCGGTTCATCCCGCAAGCAAAACAGTGGAGTGCGCCGGGGGAGGGCCATACCGTGGATATCGTTCTTGTACGTCTTCTTTTTATCATTGTCGTTTCGGTCGCCAGCTATTTCATTGAGCCTTTTCGGTTGACGCGGCCCCAGGATGCGGGGGTGGGCGCACTGGTAGGGGCTGGCATTGTGCTGTTCGAGTGGAAGCTCCGAACAGTGAGTTTGAAGCGGCTGATTGGCGCGGCCATCGGGAGCATCCTCGGAATTTGCGGGGCCTACCTCTTCGCGTTGGTCATTCGCAGCAGTGTGCCTGCAGGCAACACGCAGAGTTTCCTGCAAATTCTGGTCATGCTGCTGATGGCTTACGTGGGCCTTATTGTGGGGGCGAGCAAAGGGGATTTGCTGAACCTGGCGGCCCTTGGCGGAATTTTCGGCGGAGAGAAGCAGGGCAAGAAAAGTTACAAGATTCTGGATACCAGCGTCATTATCGACGGCCGCATTGCCGACATCGCCGAAACCGGGTTTCTGGACGGCATTATTGTTACGCCGCAATTCGTATTGCGGGAACTGCAACTGGTGGCCGATTCGGCGGACTCGCTCAAGCGCAACCGTGGCCGCCGTGGCCTGGACGTTCTACAACGTCTGCAGAAGATGGCCACATTGCAGATCCAGATTGTGGAAGACGACTTCCCCGCGGTCCGCGAAGTCGATCTGAAGCTGATCGAACTGGCGAAGGTGTACGAAGGAAAAATCATCACCAACGACTTCAATCTGAATAAGGTGGCGCAACTTCAGGGCGTCGAGGTGCTCAATATCAACGAGCTTGCCAACTCGCTCAAGCCCATCGTTTTACCGGGCGAAATTATGAAGGTGTTCATCCTGAAAGAAGGCAAGGAGTACAACCAGGGCGTTGCTTATCTGGATGACGGCACTATGGTGGTGGTGGATAATGCCCGAAAAATGATTGGCAAGAACATCGACGTATCGGTCACGTCCGTTCTGCAGACAACGGCGGGAAAGATGATCTTCGGAAAGTGGGATGAGCGTGCTTTTGCGCGAACGAGCGCGAGCGTTCCAACGTCAGTTCCGGTAATCCCGGCTGCTCCAACGGGTGTTCCGAGCAGCCTGGTGGAAAGCAAACCGACGCAATCCTGAGAATGCAGGCTTAGAACCCGGCTACGGATGCCACTGAAATGGTATTGCCGCTGAGGGAGCCCACTACTTTGGCGCGTTGCCCTGCAAGTTGCTTTAAGGCGGGAACATCGCCCTCAAGCGTGTACATTTTATCGCCGTCGACGAGAGCGAAATGCTCCCCGGAGTGGACGCAGACTCGGGTACAGTCTGCCGCAGTCTTGCCCACGGTGGCAGAGTGTTTCGCGCCGCAACGAGTGTCGGTGATAATCCCTTCGTAGGAGTTAGGAGCGGAGGAGTCAGGAGCCGCGCCTGCGGATGATTGGGGCTGGCCGGACGTGGATGATGCATCGGCTGCCCCTGTAGCAGTCCCGAGAATCGCCAGCAAAAGGGCGAAGCCGCAGGCGATCGAACTGGTGAGCGCCAGGATTTCAATCCAGAAACGCACTTTACCGATTTTCATGGCCACCTTCTCCGCCTGAACTTATTAGTGGAAGTCGTTTCTTGCTGAAATTGCAGGCTTCCAATACTCGTTCAAGTCTACGTTGCGGATGACCGTAGATGGCCTACTGGACTTTCTGTAGGGACAAAGCAAAATCGTACTAGGGCAACAAAGCCATCCGAGTTCGAACCTCGGATTTGAACTCCACCTTGGGCCCTCGTATACTGACAGCCCGCGATGAAGGTGGTTGTCATAATTCCTGCTGCCGGCCTGGGGACGAGAATGGCGCCTGCCCAAGCAGCTACCAAAGGAAAGCAAAAGGCGCCTCCTTCGAAACAGTTCACCGAACTTGGTGGAACTCCGATTCTCATCCACACGCTTCGCCGTTTTGTTGCCGTTCCGGCAGTGACTGAGATCTGGATGGCTTTGCGGGAGAACGAAATTCAGGGTTTCCGCGCGCGTCTGGAGAGCGAAGCGAAAGATGTCTTCGACAAGAAAATCGAGCTCGTGATCGGGGGCGAGCACCGGCAGCAATCGGTGGAGAGTGCGCTGAAGGCTTTAACCGCTTCGTCGGATGACGTCGTTTTGGTACACGATGCGGTGCGCCCATTTGTGACGGCCGAAATTATTCAGGAAGTGATCGAGGGCGCGGAAAAATATGGTGCGGCAATTGCCGGCCTGCCTGCAGTCGATACGGTAAAGCAAGTGGAGCGCACAGCTGACGGCGCGTTGATCAAGGCAACGATTCCACGGGCCGGGATCGTGATGGCGCAAACACCGCAAGGCTTTCGTTATGCGGTGATCAAAAAGGCTTTCGATGAAGCGGCGGCCGACGGATTCATGGGTACGGATGAATCCTCTCTGGTCGAACGATCAGGGCATGAGGTGGCCGTCGTGATGGGGTCGCCGCGGAATATAAAAATTACAACGCCGGCTGATATGGAATTAGCGGAGTTCTACCTCAAGGCTTCCCATTGAATCGAAAGCCAACAAATACAAAGCAACGGACGAGCAAGCCTTCCACCCGAATCGGCTACGGTTTTGATTCCCACGAATTCCGTACTGGGATTCCACTGAAGATCGGCGGGATCTCGGTTGCCCATGATCGAGGTCTGGGCGGGCACTCCGATGGCGACGTACTCCTGCATGCCATCACGGACGCTTTGCTGGGAGCCGTGGCAGCACCGGATATTGGAGCGCTGTTTCCTCCTTCCGATCCCAAGTGGAAGGGTGCGGACTCCGCGGTTTTTTTGCGCGAGGCCTTGAAGCGCGTGCGAGATGCGGGTTACGCGGTGGCGAATGTGGATGCGAGCCTGGTTTTGGCTGCTCCGAAGATTGGACCCCACGCGGCGGACGTTCGTGCGCATGTGGCGGCGTTACTAGGAATCGACGCCGGATGTGTCGGGCTCAAGGCGAAAACTCCGGAAGGTTTGAACCTGGAGAACACCGCGATCGCGCACGTGGTTGTGTTGTTAGAACTTTCCAGCCCGAGGAGAGCTCCGAAGAAACCGACGTAGTTCGCTTGAGGCCTAGGCGAACACGCTCGCGAATTACTTCTTGCGCATTCTTGCCGATTTCACGAACTCGCCAAAAATGGCGCGAGAAGGCTCGTCATCATCGACTGAGCGTTCGGGGTGCCACTGCACGGCGAGCACGAAATGATCCGGGGCGGTGCCTTCCAGCGCTTCGATGATGCCGTCCTCGAGGCAGCGGGCGGTGATGCGAAGTCCGTCACCGACTGCCTCCGCCGATTGATGATGCGACGAGTTCACGGGTACAACGGATTTTTCTCCGCGACGCGCGACGATGGCCGCGAGTTTTGAATCTGGCGCAACTTCAACCCTGTGCGCCACGGGAACATTTCTGCCGGCTTCGTGATCGACGCGCGAGCGCAAGTCTTCGGGCAGGAAATCTGGAATGTGCTGGACCAGCGATCCCTTCCGATAAACGTTGAGGCTTTGCAGGCCGTAGCAGATTCCGAGTATAGGTTTGCGATGCTGGTAGGCGTCTTCCATTAAAAGATCGTCGACGGCGTCACGGCGGGGATCGGCCGTTGCCGTATGAGGCGAACGGTTCGCGCCAAATCTGGCGGGATCGACATCGGCACTGCTGCCGGGTAAAAGCACCGCGTCGCAGTGCTCTATTATCTTCATTACGTCAGCAGGTGATTGATCGAGAGGGATGCGAACGGGTTCACCACCCGCCAGCTCCACCGCGCGCTCGTATTGAGGGATTGAACGCTCTGCGTATTCACGGTCGCCGGAATGGGGCATGGGGATGGCAATGCGCGGCGGACGATCAGCGGTCAAGTTAGCTAGCCCTCTCAATGGCCGCCAGCGTCCTGCTTTGACGGTAGTGGCGGATTTCCATAACGAGCACGGAAATAAAAATGATGCATGCCGCGACGATCGCAATCGGTAAGGCTATGTGGCGATAGGCCACGGTCATCTGAGGATTGACGTGCCGGATCGCTGAAACGGTGACAGTACCAACAATCCCGACGAAAAGACTCACGGCGAACACAATCAAAGTGCCGATAAACGTGATCAACAGCACTCGCACTGGAATGGTGTACCAGCGCGGCGTGCGAGCCTGGATCTTCGTCGGCATAGTTCTAACCTACACCATTCCGGGCAACGCAATCGAGGGGTCGTTTTCACACGGAAAGAGAACTGATATCGTAAGACCGCTTGCCTGCAAATAACTTCCATGGAGTTCCAATGCAGCGATTTCATAACGCTTTGCTAGCGCTTTCAACAGCTTGCTTCGTTCTCTTCTCCTCCGCCATGCTCAGCGCCCAGACGACTGACAAACCTGACCTCAGCAAGCAGCCAACGCTCTACGTGGTCGGCTACGCCCACCTGGATACGGAGTGGCGTTGGGAGTATCCCCAGGTCATCGACGAATACATTCGCAAAACCATGGAGGACAATTTCAAGCTGTTCGACAAGTATCCGCACTATGTATTCAACTTCAGCGGTGCGAACCGTTACCGTTTCATGAAGGAATACTATCCCGCGGATTTCGCTCGCATAAAAGAACTTGTGAAAGCGGGAAAGTGGTTTCCGGCGGGGTCGTCCATGGAAGAGGGCGATGTGAACACACCCAGCGCTGAAACGATCATTCGGCAAATTCTCTACGGAAATAATTGGTTTCGGAAAGAACTGGGCAAGGCCAGCGCGGAGTATATGCTGCCGGATTGTTTTGGATTTCCCTCTTCGCTGCCCACGATCCTTGCGCACTCGGGGGTGAAGGGATTCTCAACGCAGAAGCTCGTGTGGGGATCGTCTGCGCCCGGCGGAGGACCGGATTCACTGGAGAAAACGCCTGAAGGTACTCCGTTCAATGTGGGCGTGTGGGTGGGGCCGGACGGCGAGAGCGTGCTGGCCGGACTGAATCCAGGCGATTATGCGGGAGGAATTAACAGTGACTTAAGCAAGCCGCTTCCGCCTCTGCCACAGAACAGAGCTCTCGATGACCTCAATAAGAAGTTGCAATACTCTTCGGCAGGCCGTGGTACGAGCGGACCAAACGAATTCCACTCTGGATGCTAAGCAAATCGAAGAGTATCTGCGGTTCGCGACCAGCAGAAAACCGAATCTCAGATGCAAGCGGATCGAGAATTGAATCGTCATCAGAGCGACTGGGCTGCGCGCGTTGATCTCAATGGCAAAGTAACTGGGGTGTTCACGGACTATCACTATTACGGCACAGGCGACATCGGCGGAACACCGGATGAAGATTCGGTGAAGCGTCTGGAAGCGATCATCACTGGCGGCAAAGCCAGCTTGCCGCTCGATGTGGATCCTCTATTTTCCCGTTTCTCCCATGAGCAGGGAGCGGCCGTGCAGGTCGGCGGAGGGCCGGTTCACGTGATTTCGGCGAATGCCGAGCAGATGTTTCTCGACATTACGCCGGCGGAAGCTGCCGGGCTTCCGCGCTACACGGGTGAAATGGAGTTGACGAACCATTCCGCGGGATCGCTGACTTCGCAGGCGTACCAGAAGCGCTGGCTGCGCAAAGAAGAATTGCTGGCCGATGCGGCGGAGAAGGCTTCGATCGCGCGCGGAATGGTTGGGCGCGCGGCCTTACCCGCTGGAGCGGCTGAATGATGCCTGGACGCTGGTGATGGGCGGGCACTTTCACGATCTTGCCGCCGGAACAGCGACTCCGAAAGCTTATGAGTTTGCCTGGAACGACGATGTGATCGCCATGAACCAATTTGCCGGAGTTCTCACCAGCGCAACAGAAGGCGTTTCCGCAGCTCTTGGAGACGCAGACGAAAGGCACGCCAATCCTGGTCTTCAATCCCCTGAACATCGGGCGGGAAGATTTGGTCGAGGCCAATGTCGATTCTCTGGAGGGAGCGGCGAAGTCGGTGCGGGTGACGGATCCGGATGGCAGAGACGTGCCCGCGCAGATCTCCGACGGCAAAGTGATTTTTCTGGCGAAGGCGCCGTCAGTGGGCTATGCGGTTTACGATGTGCAGCCAGAAAGTGAAGCGGCGAGCACCGGAACACTGCAAGTCTCCGACAGCGCGCTCGAGAATCAGTACTACAAAGTAAAACTCAATTCCGATGGCGATGTGGCCAGCATTTTCGATAAATCGCTAGGCAAAGAATTGCTATCGGCCCCCGTTCGTCTTGCGATTTCCTACGACAACCCTGAGCAATGGCCCGCCTGGAATATGGATTGGGAGCAGGAACAGGCCGCCCCGAAAACATATGTCGCCGGCCCGGCGAAGGTTCGCGTAGTGGAAGATGGGCCAGCACGAGTGGCTGTGGAAGTTTCCAGAGAAGCAGATGGATCGAAGTTCGTGCAAACCATCCGCCTGTCGGCCGGTGACGCCGGAAAGCGCGTGGAGTTTGCCAACGTGATCGATTGGAACACGAAGGAATCCAATCTGAAAGCGACGTTTGCTCTTACGGCTTCGAACGAGATGGCAACTTACAACTGGGACATCGGCACAATCGAGCGGCCGACCGCGCAACCGAAAAAGTTTGAAGTCCCGTCACACCAGTGGATTGATTTGACCGATACGCTCCGGAGAATTCGGAGCCACAATTCTGACGGATTGCAAAATCGGATCCGACAAGCCGAATGATCACACCCTTCGGTTGACGCTCATTCGAACGCCGGGAACGCGCGGAGGCTATGCCGATCAGGGCACGCAGGATTTAGGACATCACGAATTTATTTTCGGGATTGCAGGGCATGCAGGCAACTGGAAAGATTCTCAAACCGATTGGCAGGCCCAGCGCTTGAACGACCCGCTGATTGCCTTTGCAACGTCAAAACATTCGGGTACGTTGGGCCGGCAGCTTTCTCTGCTGAAAGTGAATAATCCGCGAATTCGCGTGTTGGCACTCAAGAAAGCGGAACTGAGCGATGAATTGATTCTGCGGATGGTTGAACTCGATGGCAAACCGCAGACAGATGTTCGGATTTCTTTCAACGCTCCAGTCACAGCGGCTCGCGAAGTAAATGGTCAAGAGCAGCCGGTGGGAGCGGCAACAGTAAATGGCGGCGATCTGGTTACGTCATTCACCGCCTACCAGCCCCGGACGTTTGCGCTGAAATTAGCGGCTGCACCGGTCAAAGGTGAGGCTTTGCGATCGACCGTAGTGCCATTGAAGTATGATCTCGCGACCACTACCGATGACGGAACGAAATCCGCTGCTGGATTCGATGGCAAAGGGAATGCGTTGCCGGCAGAAATGCTGCCCGCACAACTGGTTTTTAATGGCGTGCAATTCCAGCTTGGTCCGGCCAAAAGCGGGGCGCACAACGCTCAGGTCGCCAAAGGTCAAACGATTCCTCTTCCCGCGGGAACCTACAATCGCGTGTATGTGCTGGCCGCCTCCGCAGACGGCGATCAGAAGGCGACGTTCGAACTGGGCTCCACGAAGGCAAACGTCGAAGTGGAGAACTGGGGCGGATTTATTGGACAGTGGGATGATCGTCAGTGGAGTTCGAAAGACACTTCGCACGACGACTACGGCCAGATGACCGGAATTACGCCGGGTTATATCAAACGCGCAGGCGTCGCGTGGTACTGCTCGCATCATCACGATGCGGCCGGAAAGAATGTTTCTTACCGATACTCGTATCTGTTCGCGTATCCAATCGACCTGCCGGCGGGGGCGAAAACCATCAAGCTCCCCAACAACGACAAGATTCGTATCTTTGCAATTTCAGTTGTGGAAGAAAATCCTGAGGTGAAACCAGCGCAACCTTTATACGATGTGCTGCCAGCTGTTGCAGGAAATCACTGACAAATAATTTTTGAGAGCCCCGCCGCTCAGTGGAAGGACTGTTCTGGAATCGGCTCGATTCGTCCCAGAAGAAAAACATAGCCCGCGATTCCCGTCATCAGAATGACCGTCGCCGTCACGAACGCAGCGGCGAAAGAATGAGATCCGGAAACAATATATCCGGTGATGATGGGAGCAGAGATGGCCGCGATCTGACCGCACAAATTCACGATTCCGGCGAGCGTCCCTACGCTTTCACGTGGAGAAATAAGAGAAGGGACGGTCCAGGCAACCGGCGCGGCCGCTGCCAATCCGCCTAAGGCAAGGCTTATCCAGACCAACGCAACGGCTGGGGAGTGAGCACGGGCGGCACCGAAAATCGCAAGACCGAAAGACATTCCCAACACCAGCGCAGATTGCCGGACGCGATTCGCGTCGTAGCCGCGGTGAATCAGAAAATCCACCAGCCATCCCCCCACTAAGAGATCCGTCACGGTCGCGAAAAGCCAGGGCACGCTGGTGTAGAAAATCGAGTGGAACAAATCCACATGAAGCGAAACGGAAAGGTAACTGGGCAGCCAGGTCAGGAGAAGAAAAAAAGTGTAGTTGTACGCACCCCATCCCAGAGCGAGGCCATAAACCTTGCGCTGCTTCAACAAGTAGCCAAGCGAACTGCCACGCTGGGTTGCGGTGCTGTCTTCCGGCTGCGCTCCTCCCTGAAGAATGAAATTCAATTCTTGTGAGGAGAGTTTTGGATCGTCGCGAGGGTTTCGGTAAACAAGATAGAACAGCAGAAAGTAGAGAAGGCTGACGAACCCAGTGGCCGCGAAGCTCCAGCGCCAGCCGAAATACAACAGCAGCAGACCGATCAGCGGAACCCCAATCGCGGTGGATAGCTTTGCCGCCGCATCGGTAATTGCCGTGGCCAGACCTCTTTCTTCCCGTGTGAACCAGTAGCCGAGCGCCTTTGCGTTGGCAGGGAAGGTGGGAGATTCACTCACGCCTAGCAGAAAGCGTGCTCCAAAGAATAAGGTGAGCGTTGGTGCGGCTGCCGCGGCGAATGAGGCAACGCTCCAGAGGAACGCGCTGATGCGACCGACGCGGCGCACGCCCAGACGGTCCAAAAGCACACCCGCCGGCATTTGCATAAGAGCGTACGTCCAACTGAAGGCGCTGGAGAGATAACCGAAGGCGACCAGCGAGAGTCCGAACGAATCATGAAGCGCATCTCGCGAGACGGAGAGATTGATGCGGTCGAAAAAGTTGACGAGAACGCCGAGTGCGAGAAGAAAGGCAATGCGCCAGCGCCTTCTCGGCACGCGGGTCATCACTGCACACCGATGCCGGCGAGCAGTCCACCGTCCACCAGATAATCACCGCCCGTGCAAAATCCTGCTTTATCCGACGCCAGGAACGCCGCCAACTCTGCAACTTCTTCCGGCGTACCGATGCGGCCCAGCGGATGAGCGGAACCAAAACGCGAGAAAACTTCTTCGGTTGGCAAATCGGGTGAGAAGTTTGCCGCAGCGCGCGCCAGCATAGGCGTTCGAATTGAGCCGGGGCTGATGGAGTTTACGCGGATGTTGTCGGCCGCATGATCGAGGGCCATGGCACGCGTCAAGCTGTGAATCGCACCCTTGGATGCCGCATAAGCGGCAACGCCATGCTGGCAGGCGTGGCCTTGTACGGAGGCCAGGTTGATGATCGATCCCCCTCCGCGCTTTTTTATCTCCGGAATGCCCAGATGCGCCGTTAGATAAATGCTGCCGACGTTCACCATCATGCAGCGGCTCCAGGTCGTCAGATCCGTTTGCACGACCGTGCCGAAGGGATGAATCGCAGCGGCGTTCACAATTATGTCCAGGCCGCCAAATTGATTCACAGTTTTCGTGACGACGGAGCGGATCTGATCGAGATCAGTCACATCGCAGGTCTCGACCTGCAGAGTCAGGTTACGTTTTCCGGCTTCATGTGCAAGTTCCTGATTCCCTGCCGCGTCGACGCCGCACGACACAACCTGGGCGCCTCCGGCTGGCAAAGCGCAACGCAATCGCCCGCCCAATTCCCGTCGTGCCCGTGACAATCGCTATCTTCCCTGCAAAGTCATTCATCGAAATTAGTTCCTCATTTCGCGAACTGAATGAAACCTGATTACAAGCATTATTGAACGCTTTCGTCCGCAAGCTCTGGAATCGCCTGCTTCAAGCCATGCATCACGCCGCGTAGCTCCGCGAGGCCCTTTAATCTTCCAATGAGCGAATAGCCGGGGTTCACCTTCTTGCCGATGTCGTCAGCCAAAAGATGGCCGTGGTCCGGGCGCATGGGAATTTCATGATCTGCCAGACCCAAGTGCCGACGGCGGGCCTCTTCTTCCATGAGTATGCGGATCACGCTCACCATATCCGAACTTCCGGACAGGTGCTCGGCTTCATGAAATGATCTTTCTGATTCTCTCGTTACCTGACGAAGATGCACAAAGTGAATACGCGAAGCAAATTCGCGAGCCATGGCGAGAAGATCGTTGTCGGCCCTTGCTCCGAACGATCCAACGCAGAATGTCAGTCCATTTGCGGGTTCGTCCCACGCAGAAAGAATTCGGCGAACGTCCTCGGCCGTCGAAACCACACGCGGCAGACCAAATAGCGGCCACGGTGGATCGTCTGGATGAATTGCAAGGCGAATGCCCAGTTCCTGCGCCACAGGTGCGACTTCTCGCAAGAACGCCACGAGATTGCTATGCAGGTCGGCTGGGCTCAGATCTTGATATTCCGCTATGAGGTCCCGAATCGTATTGCGGTTATACGATGCTTCGGCGCCCGGAAGTCCGGCGATGATTGTGAGCTCTAAATTGCTGCGGCGTTCCTCAGTCATGTTGTTGAAACAGTTTGCGCCGCGCGGATTTGTTCCTGCGGATACTCCGCCTCTGCATTTTTTCGCTGCAAAACGAAGAGATCGTATGCTGCAAAATCGATGGCGTCAAAGCGCAACGCGTAGCCGGTCGTCGGCAGACGCCATTGCAAGTCGGTTCTGGTCCAATCGACCACCGGCATGAAGTTGTAGCAAACGGCTGTGCACACCAGCCTTGGCGACTGCGGCCAAACTGTCTTTCCAGGCGGCGACGTAAATGCTGATGACGTCCCGAGCGGAGCTTGATCGAGTTGTGGATCGGAATGCTTTCCACCACCGACCAGTCGAAACCGGCGGCGGCAATCTCCTCCCGGCGCTTCAACACTTCTTGCAAAGGCCACGCTTCGCCACGATAAAAATGATGCAAGGCAGTGACGATTCCGGTGGCTCCCGCCTGTTTAATATGGTCGAGAGGGATCGGATCTTGCGGTCCAAACCATCGCCAGGTCTCTTTCATGGCTTGATGTTATCCCTATTTATCCGTTACAAATCTCAACGTGCAATGCGAGCGGTGCCACCTCGCATTACGGATTCGACTTCGGAAAGCGTGACCATGCTGGTGTCCCCAGGAGTGGTCATGGCGAGCGCGCCGTGCGCTACCCCGCATTGCACGGCCCATTCGGCACTCTTCCCTGCGAGAAAGCCATAAATCAAGCCCGAGGCGAAGGAGTCGCCGCCGCCGACCCGGTCCATGATTTCCAACGGCCGCTGCTGGAGATGAATGATCTTTCCTTCGTAGAGCGCGATCGCGCCCCAGTCATTATTGGTCGCAGTGTGTGCCGTCCGCAGCGTGGAGGCAATTAACTTGAGATTTGGATAACTTTCGGCGACGCGGTGCAACATGGATTCATAATGCGCCGACTCTAAATGACGGAAGTCTTCGCTCACGCCTTCCATGGAAACGCCGAGCGCTGCAGAAAAGTCCTCCTCGTTGCCAAACAGAACATCGACGTTCGAAACCAACTCCCGATTCACCTCTTGTGCCTTGGCTTTGCCGCCGATTCCTTTCCAGAGGGATTCGCGATAATTCAGGTCGTAGGAAACGATGGTGTCCGATGCTTTCGCCGCCTGAATGGCGGCACTTGCGACCAATGCTGAGGAAGTAGAGAGCGCGGCGAAGATGCCTCCGGTATGCAGCCATCGCGCACCCTTCGCCGAAAAAATGCTTTCCCAATCGAAATCTTCGGGTTGGCTTTTCGCGATTGCCGTATGGCCTCGGTCCGAACAGCCAACGGCGGCGCGTACACCGAAACCCTCGTTCTGTGAAGTTCAACCCATTGCGTACCGTTCTGCCGATGCCATCGTATGGAACCCAGCGGATGAGCGAAGTGTCCACGCCACCTTGCAGGATGAGATCCTCCAGAAGTTGGCCAACTGGATTTCTGGCAAACGTCGTTATCACCGCGGTGCGCATGCCAAAGCACCGGCGAAGCCCGCGAGCTACGTTATATTCGCCTCCACCCTCCCACACGCGGAAATAACGAGTGGTATGTATGCGCTCCTCTCCGGGATCGAGCCGGAGCATCACTTCGCCGAGGCTTACGCAATCCCATCGACAACTGTCGGACGATTTCAAGCTGATCGGTTTCATGCCCAGCATTCTAGCTGTTTTGAAAACGCGCTGTTTGTTCTCACTGTGTGAAACGATCACCGTCGAGCGTGCGGAGTTCACAGCCAAAGGAAACGGCGGAGGGGTATAATCGCCGCGAGAAAATCGAGAGTGAAAATTGTCAGGCTAAAGACCGCGGTGGTCGAGGGAAATTTTGATTGGACTTTCGTCCGAATTGAAACGGACGAAGGCATCCGGGGTTTGGGCGAGTGTTTCTTCGCGCCCGGCCTCACGTCGATCCTGCGATCGATCGAACCCTTGCTGATTGGAGAAGATCCGCGGGACATCCATCGCTTATTCCGCAAAATGCAGCTGGCAACTTCGGGCGCTGGCTCGGTCGCAGGCATCCTCTATAACGCGATCAGCGGCATCGAGGCTGCGCTGTGGGATGTGCTTGGCCAGTGGCTGGACGTCCCCATCTATCGCCTGCTGGGAGGAAAATTTCGCGATCAGATCCGTATTTATGCCGATTGTCACGGCGGAGAGTCGCTGGAATGCCTGGATGAAGTGCTGCGATCCCGCCGTGCCTCATGGGAGCCTGAGAAAACTCATCATGACGCGCGCGATTATTTTGGAGACGTCACTACCGAACCCGGATGCTCGCCGGACGACTATCGTCGACAAGCTCTGAAGAAGAGGGCCGAAGGATTCACCGCTCTGAAATTTGACCTCGATGTGCCGGGTACGCACGGCGCTGATCCGCACAACCGAGTCCTTAATAATCGTGCCATTGACCAAATGGTGAGTTTGATTGGCGCGGTTTACGATGCAGTGGGCAAGGACACGGACATCGCCGTCGATTGCCATTGGCGCTATAACGCCAGCGACGTCGTGAAAATAGCCCGTGAACTCGAACCGTTCCGGCTGATGTGGCTTGAGGATCCAGTGCCACCCAACAATACAGCCGCACTGAAGGAAGTGAGTTCTAAGGTACGGATTCCGATCGCTACCGGCGAAAATCTTTTTCTCTTCGAAGGTTTTCAGGAGATCATCTCCCAGCATGCGTTGAGCGTTGTAACTCCGGACTTGCAGAAAGTTGGAGGCTTAGCTGTCGCCCAAACTATTGCGCAGTTTGCCGACGTGCATTCCATGCCCGTGGCTCCACATAACATCAGCAGTCCAATAGGAACGTTGGCGGCGGCTCACTTCTGTGCCGCAATTCCAAACTTTCTGGCTTTGGAATTTCACGCTTCCGACGTGCCTTTCTGGAATAATCTGGTCGAAGGATTGGGCAAGCCGGTGATCCAGAATGGCTTTATCTCTATTCCGGAGAAGCCGGGACTCGGCGTTACGCTGAATGAGGAGATCGCGCGACGTTATGCGCGAAAGGGAGAACCATTTTTCGAGTGAATCATTCTTAATCTCATGCCTATCGGAAAGATTGTGGTCCTAAGCAAGATTGTTTCCTCCGGATTAGTTGCGGTGATTCGTGCAGAGAATGCCGATCAGGCCGCTCGGATTGCCGACGCGTGTGCGCTGGGCGGTGTAGCTGCGCTGGAAATTACTTTTACCGTTCCGGGTGCTGCCGGCGTTATAGAACATCTGGCGAAGAAGTGCTCCAAAGATATTTTTCTGGGAGCGGGAACGGTTCTCGATCCGGAGACGGCTCGCATTGCTATTCTCGCCGGAGCGCAATTTGTTGTAAGTCCAGCGGTAAATGCAGAGACAGCACGCTTGTGCAATCGCTACCAGGTTCCGTACATGCCGGGTGCCGGCACGATTGGCGAAGTGGTCGCCGCCATGGAGAGCGGCGCTGATATTGTAAAAGTCTTCCCTGGCGAAATTCTCGGGCCGGCATTCGTCAAAGCCGTCAAAGGCCCGCTTCCACAGGCGCAACTGATGCCAACGGGCGGAGTGAGTCTCGACAATGTTTCGCAATGGATCAAGGCCGGCTCAGTCGCGATCGGCGTGGGAGGTAATCTGACGGCGGGTGCGAAGACGGGCGATTTCGCGTCGATTACAAACCTTGCGCGACAGTTCGTGGAGAAAATCAAAGAGGCCCGCGCACAATGAACACGGCTAGGTTATGGAAGGAAGATGATGAGCTGTTCGCCATTGTGCAGCGCGAATTGTTTACTTGTGTCGTGGGCGATGTGATGGACAAACTGAACCTGCAGCATCAGTTCCTCCCGCCGCAGATTCAACCGCTTCGGAAAGACATGGTGGTGATTGGGCGTGCCATGCCAGTGCTTGCGGTGGACGTTTTCGCTGAGAAAATTACCGATAGCGCGAACAAATTGATGAGCAAGCCATTTGGATTGATGCTGGAAGCGCTCGACGATCTTCATGCCAACGAAGTCTATGTGAATACCGGGTCGTCGCCCCGAAATGCTCTCTGGGGAGAAATGATGAGCACGCGTGCGAAGAAACTGGGAAGCCGAGGCGCCGTATTAAACGGCTACGTGAGGGATACCAAGCCGATTCTGGAAATGGGCTTTCCGACATTTGCTTTCGGCTCTTATGGACAGGACTCAGCTCCGCGATACAAAGTGGTCGACTTCCGAATTCCGGTGGAGATCGGATCCGTGCGTGTCCGCCCCGGAGATATTTTGTTTGGCGATATCGACGGAGTCTTACTCGTTCCAGCGGAAGCCGAAGCTGAAGTATTCAGCCTTGCTCTTGAAAAAGCTCGCGGCGAAAAGCTGGTGAAGAAGGCGATCGAAGAGGGAAGCAGCGCAGTGGAAGCTTTCGAGAAGTACGGGATCATGTAAAAAATGGGAACCTCGTTCACCGCTGGAAATTCGGCATTGCGCGCGCAACAGGTGCGGAGCTTTCTTGAGAAAAATAAGTTGCGGGCCTGGATTGCATGGCGACCCGAGGAGCTCCTAATGCTGTCGGGATATTTTCCGTACTGGGGTGCTTCGCTACTGATTTACTTTGCCGATGCAGAGCCCGTTCTCTTCGTTCCGGAAATCGAGCCGCGAGATCACATTCCGGCCGGACTTACCGTTTCCGATTATCCTTGGGGCGATCTGAAATGCTCCGACCCTTATTCAATCCTACTTCGGTCCGCGAAAGATGAACTTGCCAAGGCAGGAGCGAAAGCCGAACAGGTTGGATTGACTGCCGCGGCTTCGAGAAGCGCGCTGCCGATTCAAGGCGCCGAGCAGATCCCTCTGCCGGAGAATTTCGCCAATCGATTTTCCGAGATTGCATCGAAGCAAGAAGAACACTGCGAGCCATCGTTTGCCGATCTGTATCTCAGGAAAACTTCGGAAGAGATTCACGCTATCCGGCTCGCCAACCAGGTGGCGAATGTCGGTCTGCAAGTTTTCTTGGAGAACATTCAGCCGGGAATTGCGGAGGCCGCAATCGCTGCGAAGGTGGAATCGGCCATCCACCAACAGATTGGCACCAGCGGAATATTTCACTCCCGAGCCTGGGCGATGGTGCAATCCGGGCCTAATAGCGCCGATTCCGGACGATTCAATCGCTCGACTGGGAGGCGTTTGGCCGATGGCGACCTGGTGCTGATCGAACTGGCAACCTGCGTCAATGGCTACTGGAGTGACCTTACTCGGATGGGTACCGTGGGTTCGCCGCCGACCGCAAGCGCAGAGTTGCTAACCATCGTCAAAGACGCGCAGCAGTCCGCAATCGATGCGATCCGCAGCGGGATCTCCGCTGCAGAAATTGATGCAATTGCCAGAAACAAAATCGCAGAGGCAGGCCTTTCTGCTTTCTTCACACATCACACCGGTCACCACGTCGGCTTTCGCTATCACGATCCCGGATTTTTGATCGCACCCGGAGTCAAGGCAAAACTTGAGGCCGGAATGGTGGTCACCATTGAGCCGGGAGCGTATGTTCCAGAACGTGGAGCGGGTGCGCGGGTCGAAGACGATGTGCTCGTCACGGAAACCGGCCATGAAGTGCTTTCCAGGATGGAGACCGACGAAAAGCCATGATCAGCATTGATCTTTCAGGGAAGGCGATTCTGATCACTGGTGCGCTGGGCGCGATTGCGGAGCATATGGTCCGTCGACTCGGGCAGACTGGTGCGAAGTTGGTGCTCACCGACATCAAGAGCGAGAAGCAGGCTCTTGAGCAATTAGGTGAATGGCAGATTCCGCCATCTTCTTATCTTTATTTTCCTGCCGACATAACGGACTCAAACCAGGTTAACCAGGTCGTTATCTCGGCATTCGAGAAATTTCCAGAAATGGATACGGTCATCGGACATGCGGGAGGATGCGGGCTGCACCCGTTCGCTACCACTTCGGAAGCTGATTACGAGCGGATCTTCCGCTTCAATTATTTTGGTCAAACTTTTCTCGCGCGCGCGGTTCTAGCGCAGTGGATGCAGCGCAAGACCGCCGGTCACCTGATCTTCACCTCTTCTTATGTTGCCCGAATGCCGCATACGCTGATTCCTGCCTACTCTTCCGCCAAGGCAGCGCTGGAGAATTTTGCGCGCAGCCTTGCGCTGGAATATGCCTTGACCGGCATTCGCGTGAATGTGGTTTCTCCCGGGAACGTGGCGGCGGGAAGTTCGTTAAAAGTGTTCGACGAAGACCCGGCGTACCGCGAATTTGTGCTGCGTGTTTCCCTCGGCAGGAGGAACAGTCCTGAATCGATCGCAAATACGTTCGTTTTTCTATGCTCGCCGTTAGCTGCCGAGATCAATGGACAGGTCCTCAGTCCCGATTACGGCGCCGGCATCGGGAATCGCTTATGAAGATCGGTCTCGGATTGTACCGCCACATGCTGACGCGCGATTATTACGACTTTGCGCGCCAGGCGGGCTGCACGCACGTGGTGGTTCATCTGGTGGATTACTTCAATCAAGGTTCTTCCAATCCCCGAAACAATCAGCCGAGCGGCTCGAAGTACGAGGCTTGGGGAGTCGCGGGCGATCCCAACCAACTTTGGACAGTGGCCGAACTCAGAGCTCTTCGCAAAGATATTGAAGATGCAGGGTTGGTTCTCGCGGCGATCGAAAACCTCGACCCCGCGCACTGGCACGATATTCTGCTCGACGGCCCGCAGCGCCCACAACAGATCGAAAAAGTTAAGACCATCATTCGCCGCCTCGGCGAGGCGGAAATTCCAGTACTCGGCTACAACTTCAGTCTGGCAGGGGTCTGCGGACGCGTCACGGCTCCTCTCGGTCGTGGGGGCGCGATAACACTTGGAATGGATGGTCCCGCCGAAGATGTGCCCATTCCGAACGGAACGATCTGGAACATGATCTATGACTCGCAAGGCGCCGCCCGGGAATGTACCCTCGATCTCCCACGAAGAACTATGGCGGCGGCTGCAAAGATTTCTGGAAGAAGTGATTCCCGTCGCGGAGCAGGCAGGAGTGCAACTGGCGGCGCATCCCGATGATCCTCCGATGCCCACGATGCGCCAGCAGCCACGCCTCGTGTACCAGCCGCATATGTATCAGAGGTTGATCGATCTGGCTCCGAGTCGCAGTAATGCGCTCGAGCTGTGCGTGGGGACTCTGGCTGAAATGACGGAGGGCGACATCTACGACGCGGTGGATCGCTACAGCCGGCAAGGGAAGATTGCTTACATTCACCTTCGCAATGTCACCGGCAAAGTCCCGCACTATCGCGAGACGTTTATCGACGAAGGGGAAGTGAACATGGTTCGCATCCTCGCCATCCTTCATCGCAATCGATTCGATGGCGTTCTGATTCCTGATCACACTCCGCAAATGACTTGTTCCGCACCGTGGCACGCGGGCATGGCGCACACGCTCGGTTATATGCTGGCGGCAAAGTCCGTGGTCGAATCGTCCGAGCAATGTAGTTCCGCGTTGGCGGAATCATGGAGGCAACCAGCCTGAATAGTGTTTCTGGTGCGGTGCATTCGCGGGGTCCTCTCGTCATAGCAGCTACCGTTTCCACGCTGGGCGGCTTGCTCTTCGGTTACGACAACATTGTGATCAGCGGCGCGATTGGCTACTTGAGCCAGCTGTTTCATCTGGACGCTGCCGGCATAGGATGGGCCGCCGGTTGCGCATTGATCGGATGCATTGCCGGCTGTGCCGTGGCGGGAACTGTTGCGGACTACCTTGGCAAGAAAAAAGGACTTGGGCTCTGCGCCCTGTGCTTCGCTCTCTCTTCAATCGGAATGATGTTTGCATCGAGCCTTCATCAGTTTGTCTTTTGGAGGCTGATTGGCGGCGTGGGCATTGGGGCGGCGTCCGTTATTTCGCCAAATTACATCGCAGAGATTGCGCCCACACGGGTTCGCGGGCGATGCGTCACGCTGTACCAGCTGGGAATCGTCGTCGGAATTCTAGCCGCAGTTTTCGTCAACATGCTCATCCAGCGAATGGGTGACGAGGCGTGGAACATTTCCACGGGCTGGCGCTGGATGTTTTTTGCAGGAGTCGTCCCCGCGATTCTGTTTGGACTGATGATTGTGCCCGCGGTCGAAAGCCCGCGCTGGCTTATGAAAATGGGCCGGCGCGATGAGGCCATCAGCGTCCTTGCAAAAATCAATGGTTCCGAAGCGGCGCGGAAAGAGACAATTGAAATTGAAAATGCGCTGGCGAATGAAGAGGGCCACATCTCGGAGCTCTTTAAAACCTTTCGGCGGCCTCTGTTGCTTGGCATCATGCTGGCTGGATTGCAGCAGATCAGCGGTATCACTCCCGTATTTTCCTTTTTACCGGAGATCTTTCGCTCCGCCGGAACCGCAACCAGCGACGCCTTTTTTCAGTCCGTGCTGGTCAGCCTTATCAATCTGTTGTTCACGCTGTTTGCTCTCTGGCTGGTGGATCGGGCTGGGCGAAAGACTCTGATTATTGCGGGAACTACCCTCCAGTTCCTTTCGTTCGCGCTGGTCGGATGGTTTTATCACATTCACGCCAGCGGTTTGGCCGTTCTGATTTGTGTGATGAGTTTCGTCGCCGGACACGCGTTCGGCAATGGTGTAGCCTGCTGGGTAATCATCTCCGAAATCTATCCGACGAAAGTTCGCGGGCGCGGCATGTCCATCGCCACCACCGCGCTTTGGTTGATCGGCTACGCTGGGAATCAGCTGTTTCCGATCATGCAAAAGCATTTGGGATCGGACGGAACATTCTGGTGTTTCAGCGCAGGCGCATTGTTGACCGTGATACTGGTCGGCTGGCTGATCCCGGAAACCAAAGGCCGATCGCTGGAAGAGATCACAAAATTCTGGACCCAGGAGAGAGTCGTGGTCGCGAGATAACTTTCCCTGCAGGGTATAGGAGCGTCGCTCATGAAGTCTTTCTGGCGTTATCTGTTTTGTCTTTTTATTCTCTCAATCGCTGGCTTTGCCCAGAATAGCGCCGGCTCCGGGTATCGGCAGCTAACCGTAGACTCCAGCAAAGTAACTGGAACAATCCGGTCGTTCCAGGGACTGAACGGTCTTCCGACCCCAGTGATGGCAGGACTTCCAAGCCTGGTTCAGCAATATAAAGATCTTCGCGTGGATCAGGTTCGCACCCATGATGCGATGGGACCTACCGAGCTGGATTCGAAGTTCGTTGTCGGTAACGGAGAGCTGACTTGGCTGATTCCCGATCATGCCCAGCGGGCGGGCGTAGTTGAAGCCGGGAACGCTGCGATAATTTTTCCGGACTGGAGCGCCGATCCTGAAAAACCAGAAAGCTACAATTTCGGCCCAACCGACAAGGTGATCGCGGCCATTCGCGCCAGCGGGGCGGAAGTCTACTACCGCATCGGCCGCAGTTGGGGAGCGAACGTCAATCCGCCGGAGGATTTTGACAAATTTGCCAGCGTGGTAAAGCACATTGCCATGCACTACAACCAGGGGTGGGCGCGCGGCTTCCACGATGACATTCGCTACTGGGAATTTTGGAACGAGCCCGATGGCTTGTTTTGGACTGGCACTCCAGAACAGTTTTATTCTTTGTACGAGAAGACGGCGAATGCTTTGAAGTCGGTTGACCCCAAGCTCAAAGTTGGCGGAGACGGAAAAGCGTTTCCCTCGGACGACGGAGGCTATCGCGAAGGGTTCATTGATTATTGCGCTTCGCATCAGGTGCCACTCGATTTTTATTCATGGCATACCTATGCCAACGGTTCCGCGGACCCCTACGATGCGGTCCGCCTGGCCAAGGAAATCCGCGGCATTCTCGACACGCACGGGTTTCCCCACGCAGAGAGCGTTCTCTCTGAGTGGAATCTGAGCGCCGATTTTACCGAACCGGAAAAAGCTGAGCTTCAAGGCGAACACAACGCCGCTTACGTCGGAGCTGTGCTCAGCTATTTGCAGGATACGTCGATCGATCATGCTCACTTCTATCGTGGCGATGCCGCGTGGATGGGCCTTTTTGATCTTCACGCGAAGTATTTCAAGACTGCTTACACATTCAAGGCGATGGGTAGCATGCTGGACACGCCGCAGCGGCTTGCAGTGGAAGGAGCGGACACGTTTGGTTTCGCTGTGCTTGCTGGACGCTCGGCCGATGGCAAAACGGTTCAGATTCTTCTCAGCAATTATGCGATCCCGGCAAACTATAAACCGGACCTGATGCCGATGCCGGAGGAATTACAAAAAATATCTCCACCCATGCCGGACATGTCGAAGGTAAAATTCCTTCCGCTTCGTACCGACATTGTCTATCGCGACAATTCCGGCTACAACCTGACAATCCGTAACCTGCCTTGGGGCACCGCTGCTTACAGTCTAAAGCGTTACCGAATCAGCAAGAGTCAGGACCTCGCACTCGTCGAGGAGAGGTCTGGCAAAGATGGGACCGCGCATTTGTCGAATGCCTTCGCTCCCGACACAGTAGAACTTATTGTGCTCACACGCCGGTGATTGCGGGGTTCTTACAAGGAGGAGCGATGAAGAAAATAGGTAAAGAGAGCGCAGTCAAGCCTCCGTCGATTACCGCATCTCGTGCAATTACTCGCCGCCGCTTGTTGAAGACAGGAGTCGCCGCGGCTGCGTCTGCCGCAATCCTCTCCCCCGGGCTTGCGGGCGCAGCGTTCTCACAAATGGCAGCTGGGAACAAGACTGATCCCTCGAAATTCAAAGCTCCGACGAAAAATCCGCGCTGGTACGGTTTCAACCTCCTCGAATACTTCTCTACCGATGCGGACTGGATGAAGTATTTTCCTTACAAAAACGACGGCCAATTCGTGGAAGACGACTTCCGGTGGATTCGCGATTGGGGTTTCAATTGGGTTCGCCTGCCGATGGACTATCGCTTCTGGACAGCTCCCGATCTTGTCACGATTGACGAGAAACGCGTGGAGCCCATCGATCGGGCAATCCGGTTGGGAGAACGGTATGGGATTCACGTCGATGTTTGTCTCCATCGCGCGCCGGGATTATGCATTCTCGACACCATGGACGAAAAGCTCACGGGAATAGCGGTCACGAAGGAAAAGACGAATGTGTTCAGCGATCCGCACACCTTCGATGCCTTCGTGCACCAGTGGAGCTTCTTCGCCAACCGCTATAAAGGAATCTCTAGCGATAAACTCAGCTTCAATCTGGTGAACGAGCCCGTCGTGCTTCCGAATGGGACTGAGTTGGCTGCGATGCAGAAGCGGGGTCCGGTTAAGGCAACTGATCTTTTCAATCCCGAATTCCTGCGAAGTCATTTGAAGGACTACACGCGCTTGGCAAGGGCCTCGGCGGATGCGATTCGCGCCCAGGATTCTCAGCGATTGGTAGTGAGCGATGGTTACCCGGGAGGCGGAGGCGCCATTCCCGATCTTATCGGAACAGGAATGCTGCAGAGTTGCCACACCTACAATCCGATTCAAGTTACGCACCACAATTGTGAGTGGGTGCGTGGAATTCTGAGCGGTTCGGAACCGATGCCGACGTGGCCGCTCAAAGACGATAAAGGACAGGTTATTAGCGACCGCAAAACGCTCACGAACACCTTCCATCCATGGGCGGAACTTTCGCGTGCAGGCGTTCCCATTCATTTCGGCGAGATGGGCTGCTACAAGCACACTCCGCCTGAGGTAGTGCTGGCCTGGTTCAACGACACTTTGGATGTGATCAGCGAACTGAAATCCGGATGGGGACTATGGAATTTTCGCGGCCCCTTTGGCGTGCTCGACACCGAACGCGAAGGTAGCAAATTCGAAGACTGGCACGGCCATAAACTGGATCGCCCGCTGCTCACGCTGTTACAGAAGAAGATGACGGCATGAATTGCGATGTTGCCGGTCGCCCTATGATTCAGGCCGCAGCCAGGTAAACGTAGCGAAGAATAAAAAGCAGCGTGAGAATCCAAACGAGAACGTTCACCTCGCGAATTTTTCCCGCCGCAATTTTTACGATCGTGTAAGAAATCAGACCCAGGCTGAGGCCGGTTGCGATACTGAACGTGAGTGGAGTGGCCAGGATTGTGACGAATGCGGGAACTGCCTCCGTAAAATCCTGCCAGGCGATTTGCGCAATCGACTGCGTCATAAGAACGCCAACCAGGATCAGTGCTGGAGCGGTAGCGTATGCGGGGATGGCGGTTGCAAGCGGTGAGCAGAACATCGCCAGCAGGAAGAGTGCGGCGACGGCGACATTACTAAGGCCGGTGCGGGCGCCGGCCGCTACTCCAGCGGCGCTTTCGATATAGCTCGTGACGGTAGACGTTCCTGTCAACGCACCAAAAACAGTTCCTACGGCGTCAGCGACCAGCACGCGTCCGACACGGGGAATCTTGCCATCTTTAACAAAGCCTCCTTGCTCGCAAACACCCATCAGTGTGCCAACGTTGTCGAACAGATCCACGAATAGAAATGCGAACAGTATTTCCAGCAGGCCGAGATGAGTTGCGCCGCGAAAGTCTAATTGCAGGAAAGTTGCAGAGGGGTGCGGCATGGAGAAAATCGCCGTCGGCCAGTGCGCGATTCCCCGAAGAATTCCTAGCGCCGTTGTTCCAAACACTCCGATCAAGATGGCGCCGTGAACTCTTCGCGACATTAGAATCATCGTCAGCGCCAGGCCGACGCACGCGGTCTGCACTTCTTTGTCGGCGAAACTACCAAGGCCGACAAAGGTCGCCGGATTCGCCACCACCAGTTTCGCATTGCGCAGTCCCACGAATGCAATGAACATCCCGATCCCCGCGGCCGTCGAGTGCTTCAGGCCATCGGGCATGCCGTTGACAATCTGTTCCCGAACGCGCGTCACCGTGAGCACAAGGAAGAGAATTCCGGAACAAAACACCAGAGCGAGCGCCGTACGCCACGGCACGTGCATCGCGATGCAAACGGAATAAGTGAAATAGGCATTCAGCGACATTCCCGGCGCCAGGCGATCGGATAATTGGCGTACAGACCCATCACCAGCGTCGCCACAGCAGCAGAAATGCAAGTCGCAAAGACCACGCCCTCCGCCGGCATTCCGGCCTGGGCCAAAATCTGCGGGTTCACCACGACGATGTAAGCCATGGTGACGAACGTGGTCAGTCCGCCTAACATCTCCTGCTTTATTGAAGTGTGGTTTTCGGTGAGTTTGAAATAGCGATCGATCAAACACCCTCCGTCAGGACTGGTAATTGTAAGAGGAAAATCAATAGGCGATTTTGTTCGGATTGTTTTGCCACGTCCGGAACGCTTCCAAGGCCTGATCGCGCATCATTTGGATCATAGGAATTTTGCGGTCGGAATGTGTAAGGCTGAGTTCGCGATAAACCTCTGAATCGTCGAATCCGGCTGTCGAAGCGTCCGCTGCGCTGCTGGCAAAATAAACCTGTGAGATGCGCGCCCAGTAAATCGCTGCCAGGCACATGGGGCAGGGCTCGCAGGAAGAGTAAATCTCGCAGCCTTCCAGGCTGAAAGCGCTGAGCCTCGTGCATGCCTCGCGAATCGCGAGCACTTCCGCGTGCGCCGTGGGATCGTTTGTGGAAGTGACCCGATTCATGCCTTCAGCAATAACTTTGGAATTCTTGACCACCACTGCGCCAAAGGGGCCACCTCGGCCCGAGCGGGCATTTTCGATCGAGAGCTGAATCGCGCGCGCCATAAATGGATTTTCCATGGGTTGGATCGGACCAGTAATCACTCTCCGCCGATGTCTTCGTTCCAGATGTCGGGATTTCTGCGGATATATTCACCTAACATCGATGCACACTCTGCGGAATCAAGATCGATGACCTTTATGCCAAGCGACCGCAGCCATTCCATGCCACCCTGGAAGTTTCGGCTCTCGCCAACGATGACGGAGCCAAATCCAAATTGCCGTACCAGGCCGCTGCAATACCAGCACGGCGCCAGCGTGGTCACCATGGTTAATTCGCGATAACTTCGCTGGCGCCCCGCATTGCGGAAAGCATCGGTTTCTCCGTGCAGCGAAGGATCGCCATTCTGTACCCGGCGGTTGTGGCCTGATCCAACCAGCCTTCCGCTGCGGTCAAAGATGGCAGCACCAATCGGGATGCCACCTTCCGCCAAGCCCTTGCGGGCTTCCGCAAGCGCCACTTCCAACATTGCAAAATTGTCGCCGCCCGACATCGAGCTAGATTATATGCGGCGAACGGAAACTGCCAGCACAGCGTTCGAAAATCATGATTCTGCGCACGGAAGCAGCTATACTGCATCGGCATGATTGAACGAACGAAAACACTCTTTCGCCCGTTGACGTCTTTTTGCGTGTGCGCATGTCTCGCTGCGGGCGTAGCTCTTTTTGCGCAAGAAGCAGATCCCGCGACCTCTCATGCGGCATCCGTGCTTGATTCCATGCCGCACGCAAAGAGAATCGGCGAGGTGTCGCTTTCTCCCGACGGCAGGCAAGTTGCTTATATCGTCGACGGAGAACTTTCCCTGATTTCTGCAGCCGGTGGGGACTCACGCGCGATCGCACTCGAAAGCAAGTTGCCGCTTCGAGAAGTGTCCTGGTCGGCGGACAGCAAGCGCATCGCCTTCATCGCCGATCTGCCAGGAGAAGTTCCGGCAGCGCAAGTCTGGATGGCCGTTGCCGACACGGGAGCCCTGACGAAACTAGCCGAACTGAAAGGATACGTGCAAACGCCGCGTTTTTCGCCCGACGGAACGAAGCTGGCGATTCTGTTTATCGAAGGGATGCCGCGGGTTGCAGGACCTTTGCAGCCGATGACCCCTCTCTCCGGTGTGATAGATGAGCAGATTTTTGAACAGAGAATCGCCACCATCGACTTGAACTCGGCAAACTCAAACTCCCCGCGGATCGCGCAAGTTACGCCGGCCGACATGTACGTTTACGAATACGACTGGACGCCGGATGGAAAAGGTTGGGCCGCGATCGCTGCCCATGGTTCCGGCGATGCGAACTGGTGGGTGGCGCGTCTATACCTGGCTAACGCGCAAAGCGGTCAGATGCGCGAAATTTATAAGCCGAAGCTGCAACTTGCGGAACCACATGTTTCTCCCGATGGAAAGAATGTCGCATTCATCGAAGGGCTTGATGAGTGATGCAGGATTGAATGGCGGCGATGTTTATGTCGTCCCAACGGGCGGCGGGACTGCTCGCAATCTGACCGCTCCCAGCAAGACATCCCCTTCAACGCTTGCCTGGACATCCTCCGATAGCGTCATCGTTGCGCAAAATGCCGATGGAAATTCCAGCTTTGCCACCCTCAATGTCCGTGACGCCGGTTTGCGAACACTCTGGACCGGCGAAGAACTGGCCAGCAGGACCAGCGAAGCATGGGTTCCGGCGGGTTCTTTCTCGCGCGATGGATCGGTCACCGCAGTTGCGCGGCAATCCGCATCTTCCGTCCCCGAAGTATGGGCCGGTTCGATTGGCACTTGGAAGCAACTCACGCACCTGAACGACGGAATCAAGCCGGCGTGGGGCGAAATGCGCAACATTCATTGGATGAACGGCGATACCCGGGTGCAGGGTTGGCTGATATTTCCGAAAGACTATTCCCCGAGCAAGAAGTATCCCCTCGTGGTCAATGTGCACGGAGGCCCTTCATGGGCGTGCACTTCCTTGTGGGACGAAAGAATGATGGGTCCGCAATCGGCGATGGGATACTTTGCGCTCTGCCCGAATCCCCGCGGCAGTTACGGCCAGGGCGAATCCTTTACGCAAGGGAATGTGAAAGATTTTGGCGGCGGCGATTTTCGCGACATTATGACCGGAGTCGATTGGATCGAGAAACAGTACCCGATCGACCCGAAGCGCATCGGCATCCGCGGGCACAGCTACGGTGGATATATGACGATGTGGGCCGCAACTCAAACCCAACGCTTTACTGCCGCCGTGGCGGGTGCCGGCCTCTCCGACTGGCTGAGTTACTACGGCCTGAATGATATCGATGAATGGATGATCCCGTTTTTCGGGGCGTCCGTGTATGACGATCCGGCCGTCTATGCCAAGAGCGATCCGATGCACTTCGTAAAGGCCGTAAAGACCCCGACCCTGATCCTGGTGGGAGATCGCGATGGCGAGGTCCCCATGGAACAGTCGGTCGAGTGGTGGCACGCCCTTTCCACATTGCACGTTCCAACTAAGCTGGTGGTCTATCCGAACGAGGGACATTTGTTTATCAAGCCGGCCGACGCCCGCGACTACTCCTTGCGCTCTCTCGAATGGTTTGAGGAGTGGTTCGCCAAAGCCCATTAGATGAAAGATCTCTCGATGCTTGCCAGTCCATTTAGCGCGCAGATCAGCCGAGGCGAGTTGGCAGCATCATTGGAGAGACTGATGCGCGCAATAGGAAATTTGAATTGGACTCCATCGATCCCTGCCTTTATCGTCTGCGGATTAGGGAGAGGACCGCGCATCGCACGACCGCTGCTCGCGGATCGTTGGTTTCCTGAGAGGCGTACCGCCAGGAAGATGCGTAAGTGCGGTCTTGTCGGCGTTTGCTCCGTCACGCGAGCCCACGTGCGATCCCAGAAATTTGCCCACCCCCACAAACAGGAGTAATAAGAAATGACAAAACGAACCGGCAGGCACTCTCAGCGCCTGTCGCAAATGTCGCTGTGTGCCACCGTCCTTCTGGTCACCGCATTGTTCGTACTGTTGTCGAGCCCCTGCCTTGCTCAGGATGGCCCAAAGCCTGATCCTGCGGGCACGGCCACGGGCGACAAAAATGCCGCAGTGGACGCAGCCGGCAACTCCTTTGTGGTTCCTGAACCAACGGATAAGAATGCCCCGGACTACGCGGCGAACAAGAAGGCATTTGACGAGTATCAGGCCCAGCTCGCGAAAGAACCGCTGGCTGCCAAGTTGGCCGATAGCGTGGGCCACGTTCGCATCGGTACGAATTTCGCCTGGACTCTGAATACCGGCTATCTCGTGTTATTTATGCAAGCGGGATTCGCGCTGCTCACGTGCGGACTGGTGCGAAAGAAAAATGCCGCTCACCTGATGATGTTGAATTTCGCGGCTTATGTTTTTGCATTTCTGGCGTATTACGCCGTCGGGTACGCGTTTCAATTCGGAGCGGTCTCAATCAACGCCCCGCCTTCGCTCCTCGGAGGCGCCCCCACGCTTAACCACTTCCTGGTCGGCAGCGGTCAATGGGGTTTTATTGGCGGAAAAGGTTTCTTCCTTACCGGCCCCGCCTATGACGTCAGCAGTAATTGTTTAACGCTGTTCGAAGTCGTTTTCATGGAAACGGCCGGATACATCATCGTCGGTGCCGTGTGTGAGCGGATCACCTTCTGGGCTTTCCTGATCTGCGAGCTTTTCATCGGCGCAATTCTTTATCCAATTTCTGGTTGCTGGACCTGGGGTGGAGGCTGGTTGTCGCAAGTTGGATCCACCTTGAATCTCGGCCACGGCTATGTGGATTTTGCCGGATCCAGCGTTGTGCATGCGGTTGGCGGTTTTTGCGCGATGGCGCTGGCGATCATCCTGGGTCCGCGTCTCGGGAAGTATGGTCCGGGAGGGAAAATTCGCGTTTTTCCAGCACACAACATTGTTTATGTCGTAACCGGCACGTTCATCCTTCTCTTCGGATGGATGGGATTCAATCCCGGCTCTACCCTTGGGGCAACCGATCTTCGCATCTCCGTCGTGGCCGTCAATACCAATCTGGCTGCGGTGGCAGGTTCGGCCGCGGCGATGCTGCTGTGGTACTTCATGTTCGGCAAGCCCGACATCACCATGGCTTGTAACGGAATGCTCGCGGGATTAGTCGCGATTACCGCACCCTGCGCATTCGTATCTCCGACGTCATCTCTGGTCATCGGCATACTGGCCGGCTGTCTGGTTTGTTTCGGTGTCCTTTTCAACGATCGAGTTCTTAAAATTGACGATCCATGCGGTGCGATTTCCGTACATGGATACTGTGGTTGGTTTGGCGCCGTGTGCGTGGGCATTTTTGCCGATGGAGCCTACGGTGCCGGATGGAACGGGGTTGGCGCTGCCTCGTATCTGGGACGGGCGGGTCAAGGTGTCACCGGCCTCATCCACGGAGACTCGCGTCAATTCCTTTGCCAGTTGATGGGCGCAACGCTTTATGCGGTCTGGGCGTTTGGCGCAACCTACGCGGTTTTCTGGTGCGTGAATAAGGTCAAGAGCATGAGAGTGGCGCCAGAAGTAGAAGAGGAAGGTCTCGACGTGCCGGAGTTCGGCATGGTGGGCTATCCCGAAGACGCAGTCACAGCTCCGTACTAAAACGAGAATTGATCATCTCGCGAGTCGTGGAGCTTTTCCACTGCCCTGACAGGACGCCGCTGCGTCCCCATTCGTTGCTTCGTTCGCCGTTCCGCATGACCCGCCGTATGTGATTGAAATCACAAATAGTTTAGTAGTTTCTTAGTAGTGATTGGCCTCTCGCAAGTAAGTACTATTGCCGGTCGCCATTCATGAATCCTAAATGGAACGGCCAGTTCTCGTGCTTTGATCTCGTCGCTCGCACCGACGCGTGCTCCAGCAGCGTTGTTCGGGTTGGCGATGTAGAGATCGGCGGCGGCGATTTCATCGTCATGGCCGGGCCGTGCGCCGTCGAATCTGAACAACAATTACTACGAACCGCCGAAGCCGTGGCCGCTGCGGGCGCGCGCATGTTACGCGGAGGCGCTTACAAACCGCGCTCGTCGCCCTATGCATTTCAAGGCCTTGGAGTGGAGGGTCTGAAGATTCTGCGCAAGGCGCGCGAAGAAACCGGACTTGCAATCGTCACGGAAGTGATGAGCGAGGAAGATGTAGAGGTAATCGCGGAGTACGCCGACCTCATGCAGGTAGGCACGCGGAGTATGGAAAACTTTGCGTTGCTCGAGCGATTGGGATCTTGTGGCCGCCCAGTGTTGCTGAAGCGCGGCATGACCGCGACTTTGGAAGAGTTGTTGCGCTCTGCGCAAGTGATCGCATTAAATGGCAACTCGCAAATCGTCCTCTGTGAGCGCGGCATCCGCACGTTTGAGACGGCGACCCGCAACACGCTGGATATTGCGGCTGTCCCGGTACTCAAGGCAGTTTCGCATCTCCCGGTTATCGTCGATCCCAGTCACGCCGCTGGAGTACGCAGCCTGGTTCCAGTTTTATCCCGAGCCGCAGCCGTGGTAGGCGCCGACGGTTTGCTGGTAGAGGTGCATCCGTCGCCGGACGAAGCGATGAGCGACGGCGCTCAGTCACTCACCTTTCATCAATTCAGCAACATGATGGACGATCTGCAGCCGTACCTGGCGCTGCGGGATGCTGCGCAGCGGGGCGGTCCGCGATTGGTTGCGGTGGGCGGAGCGGATTGATGCATACACGACCCATCGCGATTTGCATCTCGTTAATCCTCACGATCAGTTTCGTACCCGCGCGATCGGTCGTCTCCGCTTCGTCGGACTCTCCAGTATTTCTCTTTACAACGGCGAAGCAGTACCTCCCGCTCGCGTGGATACGTGGCTCCGAGCGCTTCAGCAACGATGCCGCCATCTTTGTGCAGGAAGCGAGCCACACGCGGCCGCTGATTCCGACGTTTGCGGAGTCTGCCGATCCCAGCATTTCCTTCGATGGAAAGAACGTGTTGTTTGCTGGTAGGCAGAAGGCGAATGATTCGTGGCAGGTATGGGAAGTTCCCGTATCGGGTGCCGAGCCACAGCGAGTTACCAAGTGCGCGGCAGATTGCGTCCGTCCGCTTTATCTTCCGGACAATCACATTGTCTACGCGGAGAAAGTCGGCGGCCGCTTCGTTATCGAGATACTCGATCGGCAAGATCGGAAAAGCATCCAGCTCACCTGGCACCCGGGAAATTCACTGCCCACAGATGTTCTTCATGACGGTCGGATTCTGTTTGAGTCCACCTATCCTCTTGGAACCGGCAATACGCCGGAAATATATACCGTCTATTCCGACGGTAGCGGAATGGAATCGTATCGCTGCGATCACGGTAGATCGCGCTATGAAGGCAAGCAGGCTGCGTCGGGCGACATTGTCTTCACTTCGGGCGCAGGTCTCGCGCGGTTCACCTCGGCAACCGCACACCAGCTTCCCATTTCGTCGCCCGTTGGAGAGTATGCGGGCGAAATCGCCGAGAGCCCGCAAGGTGATTGGCTCGTCCCTTGGCGAGAGAGAAACCACCCATTTGAATTGATGTGGTGGAAACCCGGTTCTCGGGAGTTTCGTCCCGCATTCGCGAAGACGGATGTGAATGTAGTGGAGCCGGCTCTGATTGCCGAACGCCACATCCCCAATCGTCATCCTTCTGGCCTGCACGATTGGCCTAACGCCAACCTGCTCTGTCTGAATGCCTATACCTCCAAATATAAATTCGGCCCAGGCTCAATCCATTCCGTACGGTTCTACACCCGTGACAACGATGGAAACGTAAAACGGTTAGGAACAGCGCAAGTGGAGCGTGACGGGTCCTTCTTTGTACAAGTCCCCACCGAACAGCCGCTGCAGGCGGAACTGCTGGACGGATCCGGCAAAACATTGAAGCGGGAAACTGGATGGTTCTGGATGCGTCGCGGCGAACAGCGCGTGTGCGTAGGTTGCCACGCCGGGCCGGAGACTGCACCGGAGAATGCCGTTCCCCTGACTTTGCTGAAGTCGACAACTCCCACTGATATGACCGGCGCAGTTCACAGTCCTGCAGGAGGACAGTAACGTGAAAACGCGCGTGCCGATCCCGCTAAGCCGAGAGTCGAAAATCCTTCTCTCATTGCTTTTATCTCTCGCGCTTTCTTCGATCCTGCAGGCACAGGCGGGCACGTCCGCACCTGTCGGCATCTTCAATCCGGTTTGAAGATGCCACCGCGAAGTCGGGCATTCAATTCACTCATAGTTTTGGCGCGCAGGAACTTGGTTCTTTGCTGGAAGGCACAGGCGGAGGTTGCGTCTGGTTCGATTACAACAACGATGGCCTGCCGGATCTATACGTGGTCAGCGGAAAGCCACTCGAAGCGGGAATGCATCCTTATCCGTTGAAGCAGCCTCCAGCAATAGCTCCTCACAATCATCTGTACAAAAATAACGGTGACGGAACTTTCACCGACGTTACCGATCATGCAGGCGTGGCGGCGAACCTCTACGGAATGGCGGCGATTGCCGCCGACTATGACAACGATGGCTTTGTTGATTTGTTCGTCACAGGCTACGGGCGCGCGATTCTCTATCGCAACCGCGGGGACGGGACGTTCGAAGATGTAACCGAAAAAGCCGGCATCAAGGTGGATGGATGGTCGATCAGTTCCGCGTGGCTGGATTACGATCGCGACGGATGTGTCGACCTGTTCGTGGGCCGTTACGTAAAGTTTGATCCGAAATATCGCAACTATTACCCCGCCGACAACTATCCCGGTCCCCTCGACTATGGTGCCGACACCAACCGTCTTTTTCATAACAACTGTAACGGCACGTTTACCGACGTGACCGATAAGTCTGGGATCGGCGCTTACAAAGGCCGCACCATGGGCGTCACAGCGGCTGACTTCGACGGCGATGGCTATCCCGATATCTATGTCGCCAACGATAAAACCGAAAACTTTCTTTTTCGAAATAAGCGCAACGGCACCTTCGAAGAAGTGGCCGCCGATCTTGGCGTGGCCTATGGGCAGAACGGTGAAAATACTTCCGCGATGGGTCCGGTCTTTGCCGATGTCGACGGCGATGGGCGTATGGATCTGTGGGTCACCGATTCGAAGTACAACCGCTTGATGCGTAACACCGGCGCGAATGGATTCGCGGACATCGGACCCAGCTCCGGAATTTCTCAGGCCACCGCCCAATACACCAGCTGGGGAACGGGAATTTACGACTTCGACAACGATGGCTGGCTTGACATCCTCATTTTCCACGGTGGTCTGATCCATCTCGTTCCGCAGGAGCAATCGCTTATTCCGTGGACTGGGCAATGGAAAATTCGCAGATGTATCGCGTGAGGCGGGTCCGGCACTCGATGTAAAGGCGGTCTCACGAGGCGCCTGCTTTGCCGACTACGACAATGACGGAAAGATCGATGCTTTCGTAGTGAACCTGGGCGCACCCGGTACTCTGCTGCACAACGTCAGCAAAAACCAAAATCACTGGTTGACCGTGAGCTTGACAGGAAAAAAGAGTAACCGCGATGGCATCGGCGCGCAGTTGGAATTGTTCGCCGGCGGCAAGAGGCAAATCGCCGAACGCATCGCTGGATCGGGCTACCTTTCGCAGGACGATGGCCGCGTGCATTTCGGTCTGGGGAGTGCGGCAAAGGCTGACAAACTCACCATCCATTGGCCCAGCGGTCAGGATCAGGTTCTGGAAAACCTCACCGTAGATCAGATCCTCAAGGTTCAGGAACCATAAATGCATCGCTCGATTCCATTGCGGCGCGTGGCTAAGCTGATCTTAAGTGCTGTCTCCGCGCTGGCGGCGATCTTTATCCTCACGCTTCTATCTCCCGATGCCAGGCCCGCGACCGCCGGGGAACGGACAAGCCTGAACCAGCGCTATCTCTCGCCGATCGAGATGGCCCTCTCGGCTGATGGTCGCTTTCTCTACGTGGTATGCGAGGCAAGCGACGAAGTGAGAGTTGTGGAGCTTTCGTCGGGGAAAGTCGTGAACGCCGTTGCCGTGGGGCATGTGCCGCGCGGAATTGTGCTCTCGCCCGACGGACAGAATATTTACATAACGAATGCCTGGTCCGACTCGGTTTCCGTGATCGACGCCGCCACCTTAAAAGTTGTGCGTACCTTCTCTACCGGCTTCGAGCCCACCGGCATTGTTTGCGATCGGAGCGGAGACACGGTTTATGTTGCAAATCGCGTAAGCAACGATATCTCCGTTATCGAGGCAGGCACCGGCAAGGAGATCAAGCGACTGCTCGCCGGGCGTGGCTCGAGTTACCTCGCGTTATCCGCGGACGGGAAGTCCGTTTACGCCACCCATATCTATCCAAATGCCGGCGCATTTCGGACGCAGCCAAAATCGGAAATCACTGTAATCGATACGTCACGGCAAACTGTAATCGAGCGCACGCCACTGCACAACGTTGCTGGGGTATTTCACGTGGCTTTGTCATCGGATGGAAAGTTGGGCGTGGCAGCGCAGTTACGCCCCAAAAATCTGATTCCCCTGGCACACGTCGAACATGGCGCAGTCTTCGGCGATTCGTTAACCCTGTTTGGCAGCGATGTTGGAGGAACGATCCAGATCCCGCTGGACGAACTGGATCGCTACTACGCTTTGCCTTGGGCCGTGGCCATCACTCCGGACAAGTCCAAAATCTTCGTCACCACCGCCGGTTCTGAGAGCGTGACCGCAATCGATGTACCGAAACTGCTGGCGTTCGCGCGCACACGTCCTAAGTCTTTTGTAAATGATCTATCCGCCGCCGGGAATTATGTCACTTCCCGCATCCCAGTTGGTCGCAATCCGCGCAGCGTTTTGTTGTCGCCGGATGCGAAGATTCTCTACGTCGCGAATCGGCTCGACGACAACATCTCAGTCATCGATACGACGACTGAAAAAGTCATCGCCACGATCGACCTGGGTGGGCCGAAGACGATTAACCCTCTGCGGCGAGGTGAACAGCTCTTCTTCACTGCCGATTACGCTTTCCAAGGCCAGTTTGGATGCGCGAATTGCCATCTGGACGCCACCATCGACGGCTTGCAGTGGGACCTTGAGCCCGACGGCTTCGGCAAGGATATCGTCGACAACCGTTCGCTGGAAGATCTGGCTGGAACTGAGCCCTTCAAATGGAACGGCGGTAATCCTGACATGCCGACCGAATGTGGCCCGCGCACAGAAAAATACTTTTATCGATCGCAGAGTTACACGCCGCAGGAGCTCACCGATCTCGTCACCTTTGTTTATTCGCTTCCGTATCGTCCGAATCGCTATCGCCTGCCCGATGGAGGGCTTACGCCACAGCAAGAGCGCGGCAAGGCAATCTTTGAACGGGCGAAACGAAAGGACGGCGGGGCGATTTCCGAAACGAACCAATGTGCCTATTGCCACGCTGGTCCCAAATACACGAATCAGCAGCAACTCGACGTCGGTACCGGCAAGACCACCGATCGCTCGCCTGTCATCGATGTCCCGCAACTCGCAAATGTGGCGTATTCCGCTCCTTATTTACACGATGGTTCGGCGCGCTCCCTCGAAGAAATATGGACCGTGTTCAACCCGAAAGATACACACGGCGTTACCAACGACCTTACCAAGGATGAACTGAACGACCTAATCGAATATTTGAAGACGTTATGAAGATGGAAAAGATAACTTACTTTGTTCTGGCAGGCGTGCTTCTCGCGGTCTTCGGGACGGCGAACTTGCCTGCGCAGGAGATGCCGCGTTTCCGATGGGAAAACTTCACCACCGCCAACGGCCTGCCGGATAACCATGTCTTCTGTGTGCTTGTCGACGGGAACCGCATTTGGGCAGGTACGGAAAATGGTCTTGGCTTGTATGAAGACGGCGCATGGAAAGCCTTTCGCCCCGCGGATGGCCTCGCTCACCAGGCCGTACTCTCACTCGCTCTCGACAAACGCACCGGCGATCTATGGGTAGGGACGATGGGAGGGTTAAGCCGCATCTCCGCAGGCCGAATCGATACCTTCACCCAACTGAATTCCGGTTTGAGCAACGACATTGTCTATGGAGTTGGGGTGCAGGGAGATTTCGTCTGGACGGCGACCGCCGCAGGAGCAAGCCGTCTGAACACGCGCACCGGGCAATGGGCACTGTTCAACGAACGGAATACTCCCATGTACGAGATTTGGACCTACGCCGTCAGCCCAGCGGAAGACAAGGTGTACTACGCAGTCTGGGGCGGCGGCGTGCTCGAATACGACGTAAAAACCGATCACTGGAAAGACTACAACGACCCTGACGGTGAGACCGAACTTGTCTTAATGAAGGATCAAGGCCTCATTCACGAGATCACAACATCGGTCAGCTACGTCGATAAAATTCTCTGGGTCGCGACCTACTTCGGCGCCAGCCGTTACGACGGCCGATACTGGCATAACTTCCTGCAGAAAGATAGCGGCCTACCTAGCAATTTTCTGAATCAGATCAAAGCCGTCGACGGCAATCGCGCCTGGTTCTCCACCGACAAAGGTCTGGCTTATTACGACGGCACGAACTGGGCTATTTACAGGCCCGCGCTCGATACCCACAAACCGGAGATGTTCGTGCGTGATGCCGCCGGCGTTACCCGGAAAATTTCCGTGCACAGTGCTCCTGCGCATAACTATGTGCTGGCCGTCGACTTCCAGGGAGACGATCTGTGGGTCGCGACCGCAAAAGGCTTAAGTCACGGCATTCGGCAACGGAGTTCATTCAATGCCGGCCCAAAAAAAGATAGTTCGACGAACACTAGTTCGATAAAGAGCAACTCGTCCACGGAAGTCGTACAGACGCAGTCATTCAAGAAAAAATAATTCTTAAGGAGCCATCGTATGAATGTCCAAGAACTGTTGGCGGAGGTAACCACGGCGCCCGTGGTGAAGCGCGCCATCACGAACCATTCCGCACTGAACGAAGCCTATGCCTATGGCAGTGCATTCTCCCGAGGCATGCGGATCGATCTCAATGGGCTCACAATCCTGCTCATCTCGGGCACCGCCAGCATCGACGACGAAGGCCGCACCGTTCATGTCGGCGATTTGCGCGCCCAATTGCGCCGCACATTCGAAAACATCACTGCGCTGCTGGCTTCCGAAGGCGCTACCTGGCACGACATTGTTCGCACCACGTGCTACCTGCGCGACATTGAGCGCGACTACCAGGCCTTCAATGACGAGCGCACCGTATTTTATAAAGAGCAGTCACTCGATCCTCTGCCGGCCTCGACCGGCATTCAGGCCATTCTCTGCCGTCCGGATCTGCTGGTCGAGATCGAAGCGATCGCCATGTTTCGTCGCGTATCGCCGTCGGAGTAAACATGTCCGGAGTGAAGATGTTCGCAGCAAACAAGCTCGGATTGAACATGCCGCGCCACCTTGCGGCGCTTGTTCTTATAGCAATGCTTGCATCCGCGATGTGCGCGCAGATCGCTTCTCCGTGTCCATGTACAAAAAAATCCAGCGGCCCCCCTGCTTCCCGTTCTCTGAAGCCATACACGGGCGCACCCGACGATCTCCGTCCATTTACAAAATTCACTGCACCTTATCATGAGTATTATCAGGACCTCGTCGAATACAATGGCGCTGCCCGCGATGTGCCCGATCCCGATCTAAAGGATCTTTCCGAAGTTCGTATCGGATTTGTCGGTCCTCTCTATAATCATCCGCAACAAGCTTTGGGCAATCGCATGCTGAACGGGGCGACTCTCGCCATCGAAGAGGCGAATGCGACGGGTGGCTATTCCGGCAAGCCTTTCAAGCTCATGGTGCACAATGACTCGGCGATCTGGGGCGCAGCCAGCAACGAGATCGTTAAGATGGTGTACGACGAAAAAGTATGGGCGATGTTCGGCTCAATCAGCTCTGACACCACACACATCGCGCTCCGCGTCACCCTGAAAGCGGAGACTCCGCTGATCAACAGTGCATCCACGGATCCCACGATTCCCGAGACCATCATCCCGTGGTACTTCACCGATATCCAGGATGACCGCCTGCAGGGCTACACCTTAGCGCGCCACATCTACTCCGAACTCGGCCTGAAGCGGATCGCGATTTTGCGCGTGAATGATCGATACGGAAGGTTCGGAGTCCTCAAATTCCGCGACGCTTCCCGCCGTCTTGGCCATCCCGTCGTGATCGAACAGAAATTCATGCCAGGCGACATCGATTTCCGCCGCCAGCTTCAGGTAATTGAAGACTCGCGCGTCGATGCCATCGTACTTTGGACGGACATCGGGCCCGCTGCCATGATCCTGAAGCAGATGAAGGAATTAGGAATGACGCAGCGCGTTTTCGGTAGCCATCGAACTATCGGAGATGAGTTACTCAGTCTAGCCGGGCCTGCCGCCGAGGGCTTTGAAGCTGTCTTCCCCTACGATCCCAGCCGCTCTGATGCTCGCTGGAACGACTTCAGCGCGCACTACGAAGCACGCTTTCACGAGAAGCCGGATCACTTCGCAGCGCTCGCCTATGATGCAATGCAAATCTTGCTGGATGCAATCTGCCGCGCCGGATTAAACAAGGGCCGAATTCGAGACGCACTCACAGGGCTGGAGCACTATAAGGGCGTAACCGGAGACATGGTCTTCGACCCGAATTGCAAGAATATTGCGCCACTCTTTCTCGCCCGCGTGCGCAATGGCAGCATCGAATATCGTCGCGTCACCATGGAAAAACCTTATGCGCGCGTTGGCGAGGGCGGAGTCGATTTTGCTGGACCGAAGATCGCCACTTCGACAACCGACCAACTAAAGGTAGGCGTTTTCGGCCCGCATGCCGACGATGCAATTCACTCTCCGGAAGTGATCAATCTGCTTCGAACCATAAGCGAGAAGGGTAGTCCGATCTCTCTAATCGGAATTCCATCCCAGCTTTCCTGGGGCAAAGCCTCCGACGAACTGGTGAAGGCCGTCTATGAAGATCACGTTGTGGCATTAATTGCCCTCGATCGATCTTCCAGCCACCTGGCTGAGCAAATTGCTGTTAAATCCTTCGTTCCTGTGATTGCAATATCATCCGACCGCACTCTCACCACTACCAACATTCCGTGGATATTCCGCTTGCCCGAAGGAACGCCCATCGAGCAGGCGTTAAGCAGCCTTGCGGAAGCAATCAAACTCGCCGGACCGAACCGGCAGGAGATACGGCATCAGCTTGGCTCCGGAAAGAGTTTGGCTGGAGCCAGCTTTGAATCAAATGGCGAACTTCGCTGACTAACAAGCAGGTTCGCCACTCAGCGAACCGGCGCGTTCAGCGCGGCGACAAACTCCACAAAGTTGGTTGCGTCCACCGCTCGATCCACCGCTTCCCTGTGGCTGAAAAGTTCGCTCGCATCACCCAACAGATCGTGTTGCGATTGGCTGTCGCCGGTCAAAATCATTACGATCAAGCGTGCCGGCTTGCCATCGCGGGAATTGAAATCCACGCCAGTAGATTTTGCTACCACGACCATCGGCATCGTCAATCCGTTCACTCGGGCATAAGGAACCGCCAGTTCGTTTTCCCACCCGCTCGCGACGATGCTCTCGCGCTCGGTCACCAGCCGGAATAACCGCTCTGGAGCATTGCTCGCGGCTTCCGCGGCCACTTCGCACATTTCTCGCAAAGCTCCAAAACGGGTATTCGAAGCGAGACTGGGCAAGAAAAGCCTCGGGGTCACAGTGTCCTTCAACGTGATCTTCCGTCGTCTGCGGATCAAAAAATGAATGGCCGGAGCCGAGACGAGCGAGGTGAGCAGTGCCATGATCACCAGTGCCACAAACATCGATTCGCGAATCAAACCGGCTTGCAGCGCCAGAATTCCAAGAATGATCTCCATTGCGCCGCGCGCGTTCATCGCAAGACCGACCACCAGCGACGAGGTACGGTCCATCCCGCCCAGCCTCGCTCCCCATCCCGCTCCCAGAAGTTTCCCGAAGCAAGCCACGCCCAGAACGGTCAAAGTAAGTCCCAAATCAAATTTAGATACGAAGTCGGTTCGCAACCCGATGCTGGCGAAAAAGAAGGGAGCGAAGACGTTCGTCACGATCTGGTGAATATGCTCCGACGTCCTCTTCCGCAGATGTTTCGACTCTCCTACCGCAATCCCAACCACGAACGCACCAAACACGGCGTGAATTCCGGCATATTCGGTAAAGGCCGCTCCCGCCATCGTGAGCGTGAACACCAGACCGAGCACCGCGCCTGGCCAAGTGGTATGCGCTTGCAGGAAGGGCAATATCTTATCGAATAGCCATCGTCCCAGGGTCAATGTGATCCCGACAAATAACAACACGAGCACGATGGTGTGTTTCACTCCGTCGGCGACGCTGCCGCCCGCCGGTGGATGCAACATCCCCAGCACCAGGGAAAACAAGATCCATCCCACCAGATCGTCAAACATTGCAGACGAAATGATGACCGTCCCCACTTCGGTGCGAAGAAGGTTGAGGTCCATCAGGATTTTCGCGATTACCGGCAATGCGGAAATCGCCAGCGCCGTGCCCACAAACAGCGCGAAGATCAACGGGTTGGAGCCCTCTTCCGCGCCGAGAAAATGGGGAATCATACTTGCAACCACAAACCCGGCCCCTAAAGGGAAAGCGACGCCGAAGATGCTCACCAGCAGAGCACTCTTTCCCTGTCTGAAAATGCTGCGCAGGTCAATTTCCAGGCCGGCCGTCAGCAGGAAGAAAACCACCCCAAGCGTGGTAACGGTATCGAGTACGATCGGCATCGGGCCGGTCGTGGGAAAAAGCGTTTGGTAAAGGTGTGGCCGGATCCTTCCGAGCACCGTCGGGCCCAGGAATATGCCAACGGATATCTCGCCCAGGATGGAAGGTTGGCCGATTTTCTGCATCAACTCGGCCGCCAGTTTCGCGCAGCCCAGCAACACGGCCAACGCGATAAACATGGTCATTACGTCATGCGGACTTAAATGCGCCACGGGCAAAACCTTCCGGTACTGATTTACTTCTGTCTTACAGGAAACTTGGCACGAAGATTTACAGGGAATTCCATTAGTTACCAGAAGTTCAGACTACAGCAAGCTTAGCGCCCAGATCTCTTGCGTCGTTTTCATTTGACTGCAGCCGTTTCAGCCGGAACAAGTCTCGGTGGGGTATCTAGCTGAGCAGATGCTCCAAGCGGCCGAAAGCCCGCTGCGTTCGCTACGACAGTCGATTGCAGGTTCGCTTTTCATTCGCTATACTTCTTCGGACACGATTGCCATGCCTCCCACCTCCACTTTTCGCTCGGATATTTCGGAGCATGCCCGAAGATATGCCATGGCGCAAGGAGTGCCTTACTGTTTGAGTTACGGCGAGCAGTCCACGGTCTGCTTCTCCCCCTCCGAGAACAATTCGCGTCACGGAAACTTCCTGGCACGCAGCTATACGGCTATCCGGGCTAATCCAGAGTGGAGCAAACGTTTGGAAAAAGTGCACACCCAAGGCCGACGATGTCTGCCGGCCAATGAACGGGGCCATTGGAGAGAACTCGATACCTGCGTGAGCTCCGATGCTCTTCTCATGAACATATTCTGCTACCCCGGAGTCCGAACGAATTCCAAGGTTCTTGCTTTTCTGAACCTCCAAGCTTCCGTGCCGTTGCCAGAATTTGGCTACAGGGCTCGCGTGCCTTTCATCAATGGCCGCCTTGACCGGACTGAGGTCGATCTGCGAATCGGCGACCTGCTGATCGAAGCGAAACTCACTGAGAGCGATTTTCAAAGCGCCGCGACCAACGTCGTCTTCAAATATCGCGATCTGACGGAAGTATTTGATACACAAGAACTGCCGCAAACGGAAAAGCGTTTCTGCTGCTACCAACTTTTGAGAAATGTTTTGGCCGCCTACGCCCTGAATTGTTCCTTTTGCGTTCTCATCGATGCGCGTAGGCCCGATCTCGCCGAGGCTTGGTACTCCGTCATAAGGGCCGTGCGGTGGGCCGACTTGCGGACCAGGCTGCGAATTGCAACCTGGCAGGAACTTGCGACCGTACTGCCAACGCGATTGCGGTCATTCTTGGCAGCCAAGTACGGTATCTGTGGAAAAGCGGTTCACTATCCCGTATCGCCCTCTTCTTTCATCTCTCATTCACACGAGCCAGCTAAAGCGATTGATCTCAGCCAATAGGGATACGAACCTGCCCTGCTTCAGGAGATCACGGTATGGCCACTTGAATGGTGGGACGATAAAACGTTTATGTACCGACGGAGATTCGAACATGATCCGCAAAAACATTCCTCAGCAAGTTGATCAAAAGCGGTTGAAGCAACTCTTCGAGGGCTCGCTCATTAGCCTGAACGGTGGCGAGATCCCGAAGTCGCAGCTACCAATTCTTAAGCCCAAGCAGGATCGTTTACTGGGAGGCCCCGACGCGTCGAAGGCTGCGCTCGCCGCCGCGGCAAATTCTCTTGCGGCACTTTGGCAGATTTCCAGCCCGAAGCGTCCCCACACCAGCGAATAATCTTCATTTAGCCGCCCACATCACAACTGGTCATCGAGATAGATGCAAAAACGCAAGTCCGGCAACCCTTCTTTGCTCTTTGACTTGGACGGGACGCTTCTGGATACGGTCTATGCTCACGTGCATGCATGGGCCGCTGCCTTGAAAAGCGTGGATATTACGGTGCCGCAGTGGAAGATCCACCGGCGTATCGGCATGAGTGGAAAGTCCCTGATCCGGCAAATTCTTCGAGAGCACCCCAACGATTCTCCTCCTGATCTCGATCTGGACGCGCTCGAAAAAAAACACGATACAGAATTCAAGAAAGCCGGCATAGATGCGGCTCCGCTGCCGGGGGCGAAGGACCTCCTAAAGTTCCTTACCGGTCGAAAGATTCGCTGGGCAATTGCCACCACGGGTAGCCAGGAGCAAACGAAACACTTGCTACAGAAGTTGAACCTCCCGTCGAATGCGCCGGTTGTTACAGGGGACGACGTTGCTAAAGCAAAGCCCTCCCCGGATATCTTCGTCCTCGCAGCGAAACGGTTAAAAGTCGATGTCAGCGACTGCATTGTCACCGGCGACAGCATTTGGGACGTCCTCGCGGCTGGACGAAAGCGCGCCCTTCCCGTTGGTCTGCTTACCGGAGGATATAGCCAGGAAGAACTAGAACGGGCCGGCGCTTTCCGCGTTTACTCCGACCCCGCCGACATGCTGCTCCATATAGAAGATCTGGGAATCTTCGAAAATCAATGAGGTAGACGCAAGAACGCCGAGCCTAAAAGTTTTCAGGCTCGGCCATTCTATGCCGTACTTATTGCACCGTCAGCGATAGCGGTGCAGCGCTCTGCGATGCCGCTCCGGCAGCCGTTCCCGTAACCGTAATCGTATATGTGCCGCTCGCGGTCCCAGGATTATCGACAACTTGGCTAAGGGCACTCGATGTGCTGCTGTTAAAGTTCGCGTCGCCGCCATACGCTGCCGTAACACTATGCGTGCCCGCCGCGAGCGCCGACGTTTGGAAGGCAGCGCTTCCGCCGGCGAGCGTGGCAGTACCCAGCGTCGTGGACCCATCCAGGAACGTTACCGTGCCCGTGGGAGAGCCCGACGAAGCACTGACCGTTGCCGTGAGGGTCACCGCTTGCCCTGCCAACGACGGATTCGCCGAGGACGCCAGCGCCGTGCTGCTGGTTGACTTGCTGGCTAACTTCGTGGGTGGCGGCGTCGACGATCCTCCTCCTCCGCAAGCTGCTTGAAACGCGCAGGCGCCGGAAATCACCAGCACCAAGGCCATCGCGGCGAACTTTCCATTGCGCGGGCGCGGCAACAACATCAACCCAAGTCCGGCCGCGGGTAGCAAGAGCCACACTGCATAAAGCACGGGCCTGTGTTGTCCTGTGAGTGCCGCCGTTGGGGCGCTCGTGGACACCGTCAGCATAGCCGTACCAATGCCGTTCGCCACCGTGATCCCACTGAAGCTGCACGTCGGCGCCGGACTGGTTCCCGGCAGAATGCTGCTACAGCTGAGAACGACGATTGAAGGATTAAGTCCTCCCGATGGCGTGATGGTCACCATCGAGGTGCTCGACCCTCCCGCCGCAATGGAAGATGGCGTAAGCGCCGACGCTGTAAGAACGAAAGCCACCGCCGAATTCACTACCTGGGCTGCCGTTACCGTGTGCGACTGGTAATTACTGTCGCCAGAATAGACGGCTGACAACGAGTCGTTTCCAACCGGCAGCGTCGACGTGGTCGCGGAATATTCTCCGTTCGCCAGGGATCCGGAAGCGATCACCGAAGTTCCGTTCTTGAAGGTAACGGTGCCAGTGGGAGCGGATCCGTTCGACACGCTCGCTGCGACCTTGGCCGTAAGCGTGACCGACTCTCCGAACGTAGAGACATTGGGCGACGGCACGAAACTCATGGCTGTGCCTTGCACATTCAGCAACAAGCTGACGGTGTTGCTTCCTCCGTTGGCTACAGCAATGTCAGCCGCGCCATCGCCGTTGAAGTCTCCAACCACCGCCGAGTAGGAAAGATATCCCGCGCCAAAAAGTGTATAAGGAGCAAACGTTCCGTCCCCTTTACCCAATAGCAAACTCACTAAATTTCCAGCTGAACTTCCCAATGGCGTGCTGGTCAGAGCCAAGTCAATCTTGCCATCGCCATTGAAGTCCCCAGCCACGATTGAGGAAGGATTCGCTCCGGTCGAATAGGCCTGAAAGGATTGGAAGGTTCCGTCGCCATTACCCAGCAGCACGCTGACTTGCTCTGTCTGGTAATCGGCGACCGCGAGATCAAGAGCGCCGTCCCCGTTGAAGTCCCCAATTACCACCGATAGGGGATTGCCTCCCACCCCGTTAAGGCTGGTTGAGTACACGACCTGCTTCTTGAAGGTTCCGTCGCCATTGCCCAAAAGAATGCCGACATTGTTGTCCGACTCATTAACCACAACCAGGTCAGAAATGTGGTCGCCGTTGAAATCGCCTACGGCAATGGAGATAGGCCCATTGCCCACGTTGCACGTGAGTGCCGGACAGGGAGCGGTTGTGAAGGACCCCTGGCCGTTGCCTAGCAATATGCTGACCGTGTTGGAGTGGAAATTTGTTACGGCTAAGTCTAATTTTCCGTCTCCATTGAAGTCGGCGGTCGCAATGGACGTTGGCTCGCTCCCGACCGGGAATGTAACTGGAGCTGCGAACGTCCCGTCGCCATTGCCCGACAGAATGCTGACGGTGTTGGTGGCGTAGTCGGCTACCGCAAGATCCGGCTTCTTGTCGCCATTGAAATCTCCGACTACCAGTGCATGCGGATCCGTGTCTGGATCAGTCGCGGTGTCGGTGGAGAAGTGACTCGGCCCCTGGAATGTGCCATCGCCGTTGCCAAGAACAATCGAAACAGTACCCGGGCTGCAGCTGGGGAAGTTCGGGCAATTGGTGTTCACCACGGCTAGATCGAGAAAGCCATCGTGATTAAAGTCGGCGGTTGCCACGGCGTGCGCATTCGGACCCGCTACGTAGTCCGTGCGTGCCTGAAAAGTCTGATTTCCGTTGCTAAGGATCACGCTGATCGAATTGCCGCCTGAATTGACCGCCACCATATCCGTTATGCCGTCGTTATTGAAATCGGCTGCCAACACCGCCGAGGGAATATCTCCTGCGCCTACGTTCAACTGCCCGACGAATGTTCCGTCGCCTCTTCCCCAGAGAACGCTTACGCTGTTTCCGTTGCTATCCGAAACTGCCAGATCCAGAATTCCATCGTGGTTGAAATCTCCGGTGGTCACAGCTGCTGGAAAGGATCCAGTCGCGTAATCAACATTCGCAGCAAAGCCGCCTTTTCCGTTGCCCAGGTGGATGCTGACTGCGTTCCCCTGCTGATCCGCCACAGCCATATCCAGGTTTCCGTCACCGTTGAAATCCGCAAGCGCAATCGAGACGGGAGTGTTCCCGGTAGCGGACTGGAACTGCGCCTGAAACGTTCCATTTCCCTTTCCCAGCAAAACGCTCACTACGTTGTTGTTGTTATTGTTAGCTACAGCAAGATCGGGAATGCCGTCGTTGTTGAAATCGCCGACCGCGACCGCCCACGGATTTAATCCCGTGTTGTAAGTCACCTGTGCGTTGAAGGTCCCATCTCCCTTACCTAGCAGCACCCCCACGCTTCCTGGGCTGCCTCCCGAATTAGTCACAACAATGTCAGGGTGTCCATCGCCATTTAGATCTGCAATCGCTATACCGTGCGGCTGGCTTCCAGTTGCGTAATCCAACTTCCCCTGAAAGCTGCCATCCCCATTGCCTAGGAAGACGCTCACTGTGTTGCTACCCCAGTTCGTCACCGCGATGTCGAGGTGTCCGTCGCCATTGACATCTCCAACTGCAATCCCCTGAGGCGACGTGCCGGTCGAATAGATCACCTGTGTTCTGAACGTCCCATCCCCATTCCCGAGAAGCACACTGATCGTATTACCGCCAGGATTCCCTGAATTCGCGACCGCAATGTCTTGAATTCCGTCACCGTTAAAATCTCCAACTGCTACTGCTTGCGGACTGGCTCCGGTTGGGTACTGTGGAGCCTCGAGGAATTGACCGGCATGGGCTGTTATAACTCCAGAAAGCAGATAGAGGGCGAGGCCAGAAAATAAACGTTTCGACATGGTGCTCCTTACGACCTTTTCTCAGGTGGAGACGAAGACTGCAGTGCTTTATTCCGGCGCCGATTCACAATCCGCCAGATCAGTGGTTTGCAGGCCGAAAGTTAGTCAAAGTAAAGCCAGGGGAGGAGCTAAGGGGAGTTGCCGCCGCTCGGGGGAACCTACACAAAGCGACAAGACAGGCGAGACTACCTTAGTACTTTTGGCTAATCAATTGCCTATTTGGACTAAACAATCGAAGGAAGACTTAGGGCTTATATCCGACGAACAATCAAGAAAAAAGGCCCAACCTTGCGGTCGGGCCAAACGGTTCAGGTGAAGATCGAAAGTCTTCTCGGTTTATTTGCTGCCGCCGCTCATCGTGCCTTGACCCTTCGTCGTAGCCAGTTGCTGCTCAACCACCTGACGAAGAGATGCATAATCCAGTGCGCCGCTCAGGAAGTGACCATTGATGAAGAAACTCGGCGTTCCGCTGATTCCCAGTCGCGCCCCTTCTTTGTGGTCTTGCTCCACAGCTGCCGCTTCCTCTCCCGAATCCAGGCACTTATCGAAGGCGGTGGGATCCAGTTTTAAAGCTCGCGCCTGCGCTTTTAGTTGGTCCACGTCGAATTCCCTACTCCGGAATAACTCGTCATGCAGCTCCCAGAACTTTCCCTGTTTGCCGGCACAGCGCGCCGCTTCCGCTACCTTTTGCGAACGCGAGTGGATGGGAAAGTCTTTATAAGTCAGAGCTACTTTGTCCCCTAGGTCGGCTTGCAGCTTCTTCAGGTCAGCCGCCACCTTCTGGCAATAAGGGCACTCGTAGTCCGCAAATTCCACGATCGTCACCTGCGCCTTCTCAGGCCCGATCACCTCGGAATTTTTCGTCTCTACGTTGGCGAGAGGGGGCGCAAGTGTCACAGTGACGTTCGTCTGCAGACGTAACGCAGCCACATAGGCCGATCGCACCTTCTCCGTCCGCAGCGAACGAATCTTCTCCAGTATCTTCCCCTTCACCGCGTCATAAGGCTGGTCCGTCTCCAGTCCTTCGTAATAAACCTTCATTTGGTCTTCGGTCGGATCTTTCACCTGCGACTTGATATCCCGATCCACCAGTTGTTCCATCGTCAAATTTTCGCTCTTGGCTTTTTGCTCAAGCAGCTTCTTGTCGATCAAGTCGTTCAGTGCTTTGGTTTCGGCTTGGTAATACTGGTAGTGTGCCGACAGGAGACGTGCGGATTCCTCGCGCTCTAGCTCCGCCATCGTGACCTTGACGCCGCCAACCTGCGCCACCACGCTCGTATCGTTCTGGCCGAATACGTTGCTCGCGTTCAATAACAGCAGAACCGCGCCCAACCCCAAGTTTAGAAATTTCTTTGATACCGACATCGAATCCCCCATCCCTCAGAAAGTAGATTTTGTTAAAGAGACCAAACCAATCCAGACCATTCCCATCGACTCTTTGTAAAGCGATGGATTCAGCGTGATACGCCGCTAGCTTAAGGGGGAGGGCTGGAACGAACACAGGGCGCATCGGGTACTTTATCTCAAAAGCTGTCCTTCACAAGTCCCCAGCCGCATTAACCCATTTCTACTAACCCTGCGATAAGATGTTCGCTCGGTCGCCGTCAAACCCTGGCCGCGACCCAACGATCTTGCCAATAATCCCCGAACGAGTGGAAACCCCCATCTTGACCATTACCAGCCGGATGAAAGCCTTTACCGTGTTTGGGCTGATTTCCATACGCTGGGCAATCTCTTTACTGGTTAAGCCCTCTAGCAAAAACTGCACCGTTTGTTGTTCCCGCGCAGTAAGTCCAAATCGTTCAGCAATCTCAGCCACCATAACCACCTCATTTGCTTTCCGCTCGAGCATCACGATCAGCAAGCCTTCCGGAGAAGATGACCCGTTCGTATGGGTCGAACCTGACTTGCGGCTTCCTTTAAGGTCAACCGGAAAAGAGCGACACACATAAGTGCGCCGTGCCGAACGAAACTCCCCTACCACCTTCAGTCGCGACTGCTTTTCCACAAGATCAACTCGAATTTTGTTTGTCAGCCAAATTTCGAGGTGCTGGATATTCTCCGGTTGGTCGGGAAAGGCGAGGATCTTAAGCGCTTCGGCATTGGAAGCCACGACGCTCAGAGCAGCGTCGACAACGATCAGACCGGGACGGGCCAGGGCTGTATGCACTTAATCTTTCCCCACTTTCACAAGACCGCAACTCAAGTGTTGCCGTCTCACACGCATCAACGTTGTGCATGAAGATTCACAGGGTCTTCATGCCATCTGACCATAGCCGGACGAGCGGCGAGAGTTAGATTTCTGTCCCTTCCTCGCTGCTACCCAAATTTCGTAACTGACCCGCGCGTATTTACGTCAGGTAAACACTTTCCTGGGGGGTGGAAAGTCATACCGCTCTTCCCTCCGGAGGATGGATGAGAAGGCGGTCGAATTGTAGCATAGAACGGAGCTCTGTCAAATGAATAGTCAACAAACGATGAGCCATCGAGAAGCGTTCAGAAGAACGGTAGCGTTACTGGACTTAACCTTACCCCTTGGCGGTCTTCTTTCGTTTGCTCGATGCGATCCCTTTTGCAACAGTTCCCTCCGCCGTTTTCTTGTTCGAAGGTTTCGTTATGCGTGGGTTCGGATCTCGTTTTGAGATCACGAGCTCGGGTCTGGGCGCGATGACTGTCGCCGGAGCAGTAGAGTGACTTCGCATCTTCGTCCGGCGTCCCAAGAGCCAACGTATCGGCAATTTCATGATTCGCAAAACTTGGTTTGCAACCGTCTGGATACTTAGAGTCTTTCGTTCCGCGGAAGGAAGGTCCAGAGCTGCTCTATACTTTTGAATCCATTGTTCTTCCCCAGGGAGTAAGTCTTTTGCGTCCATACGTATTACCCTTACTTGCCTTTGACTTGGATTGAGTAGGGGTTATACCGCAAGTTCAGAGCAAAGGCATCGCCCCGAATGAATTACTGCTTTTGGCGGAAGCTAGCCAGGCCCGAGTTGACAAGCTTCGGTAAGTAAGTTATTCAAGCACTTCTACTTCGAGATGCGGGGGAATCAACCATGTCTTCGGCTAAACATCTTGCAATTTCGCTCGGGACCGTTTGCCTTATAAATTCCTTTCTGCTGACCGCATTTGGGCAGACCTCCCACTCTAAAGCCGCCCTTATTTCCGAGAAAGACGGAACCGTTCATGTGGTTGCCAACGATTCGCGGCCTTTACTTCAGACTATCGACGCACTCCAGGCAAAGTATGGCTGGCGGATCAACTATGAGGATCCGCAATACACTTCCCAACTGGACATCGTTGATGCGAAAGACCTTCAGGATAAAGCTACGTATCCGAATGGTGAACACCGGATGCCCGGTGGCGGAAACTTTACCGTCGATTTTCCCGCCAAGATGCCCCCGGTCTCTTCGGGCGAGACACGTAAAATCCTCCAATCGATAATGGAGTCTTACAATCGGTCGAACAATCCAGGTCGGTTTGAGCTTCGTGAGGACAGCTCTGGGGATGTCTTCGACTTCGTGGGTGTGTCGGCCCACGATGCTCAGGGTAAGGTGTCAGCCCAGCAAGTCTTGTTAGATCAGCCTCTCACGATCGCAGCTCAGGAAAGAACCTTTTCTGACACCATGGATCTCATGTGCGATGCACTGGCCGAAAGGACCCACGTCAAAGTCTCGCTCGGGGTTCACCCGATGGGGTTGGATCGTACGAAAGTGACCGTCGGTGGAAAAGACTTGGCTGCTCGAGCCTACATTGCTCGAGCGGTCGAATCGTCGGGCCGGAAGCTGGAATGGCGTCTGCTCTACGATCCTGATTCCAGCAGCTATTTTCTAAACCTGCACCAAATCAAACTCCCGTGAGACTGGCTACTTCCTAAGGAAAGACTAACAAACTTGGATTAGTTCAAGTGGGGACTTGCCAAACGCGCGAGCGGGACTAGAGTTTTGGTCATTAAATCCAAGAGGTGAGTGCCATGAACCAAAAGCTGGCTTTAGGCTGCTTGCTTCTGGCATTGTTCACCATTTGCGCGATGGCCCAAGCGCAGAACGCATATCGGGTCGATTATTTCTCCAACGCGAATACCGCTGGCGTGCCCGATGCTACGTTAAGGCTGGACAATGACGGAGCGGCATTAAACGTTAACTTATGTGCTGACATTTTTATATTTGATTCCAACCAAGAAATGTCAGAGTGCTGTGCCTGTCTGGAAACCCCGGACGGCTTGCGCACTCTGTCGGTTAACAGTGATTTGACCGCCAATCCGCTTACCGGCGTTATTTTGACGACTGGTTTAGTCAAAATCCTGGCAGCGGCCCCTGCCCATAATACGTGCCCGGCCCCGAGCACAATTACAACCGTTTCCGGCGCTGAGATACAAGCGTGGATGACCCACATCCAGGGCTCCACCAACGCCGTCACCGAAACTGCTTCTCAACCTTCGTATTTCAGTACGACGGAGCAAACACGTCTGCAGCAACAGTGCGGCGCGATCCGTGGAGTCGGCAGCGGGAAAGGGATCTGTTCCTGCGGCACCGGCACCGGATCGTAAATCAACTCTGTATTTCTTGACGCTGGCCGGTCCCGGGCTAGCGACAAAGGGTTAGTGCAACTGGGGACTTGAAATCGCTTAGGATCCCGCTAAAGTGCAGGAGCGCCGGTTTCGTCCTTTACCTCCCCCTAAGGACGGCGCATATTCCAAGGAGGAAAAGACATGACACGAAAGTTAGCAGTAGTCTGTAGTTTGTTCGTGGCGCTGGTGGTATTCGCCGGATTGGCGCAGGCACAGACGTATGTGACCAGCCCGTACCGCGTGGATTACTTCTCCAACGCTAACACGGGGGGGGCACCAGATGGTACCCTGAGACTCGACAACGATGGCGCGGCTGGCGGAAACCTCTGCGCAGACATTTTCGTATTCGATTCCTTTGAAGAACTGTCCGAGTGCTGCAGCTGCCTGGAAACTCCGGACGGTCTCCGCACCCTCTCCATCAACAGCGACCTAACCGCGAATCCTTTGACCGGCGTGACTCTGGCCACTGGCGTAATCAAGGTTGTTGCCGCCGCGACGACCGGAAACACCTGCCCCGTTCCGAACAAGATCTCGCTGGTTACCAATGGCGAAATCCAGGGTTGGGCGACGCACATCCAGAACAGCAACTACGCTATCACCGAGACAGCTTCACAGGTTTCCTACCTCAGCGCTGCTGAGCAAAAGAGACTGGCGCAGCAGTGCGGTGCGATTCTGTCCGTCGGCAGCGGTAAAGGTATCTGCTCCTGCCCTAACGGAACGGGTGACTAATAGTTTCAGTCATCAGTGCCGGAAGTCCGCAGCAACAAACATCACGCCAGCAGAGAAAACTCTCTTGCTGGCGTGTTTTTTAGTTTGCGGAAACGGCGCCTTATCTCCGCTGGCTATTAAGCTTGTCCAGTACGCGTTTCAACTCTTCGAGCTTCTGCCCGGCGTCTCCCAGTTTTCCTTCGGATGTTAAGCGCTGGTAATCGGAAAGGTCTCTAGCTGCCTCAGCAATCAGGGAGTTGAGGTCAGGCGCGGGCTGAGTTGAGGCAGCGGAAGCAGATGCGCTTTTTACAGCTTGCGCGCCAGGAGCTGGAGTGCTGGTTGCAGGAGCGCTCAAGGAAGAAACAGCTCCCCCAAATAAAGAGCTCATCGCAGACTCGAATGTTGGGCCATAGGCCAGCCGGTCTTGCAGAGCAAGTACAACCAGGCGCAGCTCCGGCATGGGACTGCGCTCAGCCTGCAAGTAAATCGGCTCGGCATACAGCAGGGCTTTCCCGGTAGGGATTACCAGCAAAGCGCCGCGCCGGACGTGGGAACCTTGCTGGTTCCAGAGGGTCAATTGACCGGAAAGTTGCGCGTTTTGGTCGATCCGCGCTTCAATCTGCAGTGGGCCATCAACCAGTTTTGTTTTTGGAAAGTTGTAGACCACGGACGTTCCGTATTGTGCGCCATCGCTGCGGCCGGCAATCCACCCGATCAGATTATTTCGGTTCGCCGGGGTGAAGGGCAGAATCTCGACAAATTCCTCGCCCGCCTCGCCGGGCAGGTTCATCAGCACGAAGTTTGGCTGCATGGCCTGCGTCGTTTGCTCCCCGGTCGCGCTCATCCCGACTTCGGTGGCGACGGTCCACAGATCTTCGCGGTTATAAAAAGCTTCAGGGTCGGTCATGTGATAGAGGCCATAGACCTCCGCCTGCAATTTCAGGAGGAATTCGGGATAGCGCACATGCCTGCGCAAATCTGACGGCATGGCGGATGCGTCCTTGAACAGGCTCGGAAAGATACGCCGATAGGCGGCAACGATTGGATCTTCAGGATCGAAAACGTAAAAAGTTGTCGTGCCGTTGTACGCATCGATCACAGCCTTGACGCTGTTCCGCATGTAGTTGATTGGATTATTGTCGAGACGGTAGTGGGTGGAATACGGATAACTGTCGGAAACCGTGTAAGCGTCCATGATCCACGAGAGGCGGCCATCGTCGCCGAGTACGACATAGGCATCCGGATCAAAAGTAAGGAACGGAGCCAAGGCCGCGACGCGTTCGCGAATGTTGCGGCGCATCAGCAGCCGGCTATCGTGGTTCACATCGTCGCTGAAGGGCAGTTTCGCAAGATCATCGCGGTCAAACGCCAGAATGAGGCGGCGTAGAAAGCCTCCGACCTGAATGCCCCCATCGCCTTCATAGGAAGTGAGGTTATTGGTGGCGCCTTGCGGGTAATTGAATTCCTTCTGCCGTGTTTTGACGTACACATCCGTGTTGGTCATTTCTCCGAAATAAACTTCGGGCCGGGTCACGTTCAGGCTGGGCACAGTGCTTTGCACCGGCATGTTACTGAGGATCAAGGTGGGCAGTCCTTCGGGGGTGAACCCATTGACCGGATTCAAGGTAATGCCGTAACCGTGGGTGTAGATAAGCTTTTCGTTGATCCAGTTACGGCTGCTTTCAGGGAGCTTGTCGACATTCAGTTCGCGCGCCGCGAGCATCACTTCGCGATTGGTTCCGTCAATCTTATATCGATCGATATCGATGTCAGGAAAGTCGTAGTAGGTGCGGATTTCCTGGATCTGACGCAGCGTGTCCTGAAGGGCGTGCCAATCCCACAGGCGGATATTCTGAAGCGTGGCCTGATTGTTGGCCGGATCGGCGGCCTCCACTGTCGTCTCGGCGGGAAACTCACGCTGCGTCATCCGGTTTAATCCGTAAGCCTGCCGTGTCATTTCCGTGTTGAAAACGATATAGGGCTTCTCGCGAACCAGTTCGTTAGGCTTGACGACGAAGTTGCTGACGTACCAGGTGACGCCCTGAAGTGCGAAATAGCAGACGGCGGCTGGAACGATTGCCGCAATCAGCCAACGGCCGCTCGGAACACGTGCGGTATTAACGAGTGCGAGGATCGCGCCTAGAACCAGTGCCGCACAAACGATGAGCATACCGACAAGAGTGATATGGGCGTCGGTGTAGGTAATCCCGCCAAAGATCGTGTGATCGTCCAGCAACAGCTCAAAGCGGCCGACGTACACTCTCGCAGCTAATACCAACAACAGAAACGCGAACGTAATCGACAGGCCACGCCATGGCAATGCGACGTGGCGGCTTAGGCGCCCGGCGAGGACTCGTGCGCCGCCAGAGATGAGAATGAAAAAGGCAGCGACCAGGCAGGTAATTACGGCGAGCGTAAGCAACCAGCCGAGAATGAGTTGCCAGGCAGGCAACGTGAAGAGAAAGAAGTTTAGAGGCTTGCCAAAGATGGGATCTGAAACGGTTCCAGCGGAACGGGGCGCATACCAAAAAAGTGCGAGGACCGGCCACTCCGCCATCATGGCGGCGCCGGTTGCCAGGGCGATAGCGATCGACAAGCCGAGCGCGATGAGCCTTAAGACAGGCTCAACCGGGAGTTTCAGTGGTTGACCGCCGATGAGAATCGTGTGGCCATCCGGCAAGTCCGCGAGGTGAGATCGCTTCAGAGCGAGGAAGGTTCCGTACAAAACGAGAAGTGTGGCGGCGGCAAAGGCGGCAAATATTTCTGACTGAAGACTTAGCGTTTTCCAGAACACATCGGCATAGCTGAGCGAGCCGAACCAGAGAAGGTCCACGTAATAGGACAACGCCGCGCGGAAAATAAAGAAGAGTCCAACGACTATAGCAAGGATGATAAAGAACCTGCGGCGAGGGCGCGTCCCGCCGGGAAGTCTTGGCGGCGGCCAGTCGATGGATTGCGGCATTGCTGTGCTCCCTTTAAATCAATTAGTTAGGTACCCGCATGATACTCCCTCTGTTTCGCGTCGCTTGAATTGACGCGCCTCCGGTTCCCGCACTTCCGAAAGCTCGTCCACAAGTTCACCTGTGCTCGTCGACCCTTGGTTATCTGGTTTGCAGCCTGTATGGCCCATACGCTGCCATCAAGGACTCTCCTGCCGAGTGTCTTGCAGCTCCCATTCGAGAGGTATAAGAGATGTGTTACCGCTTGCCCCGCGTGGCGCACCTGCGTTATGCCAAGGCAAAAAACTTACGTCGATTCTCCATCCTGCTGGCACTCCTGGCATGTGTTCTGGTGTTGAGTGGGTGTTCGGGCATCTCTGTACCTGGTAGCACTGCTACGGCGCCGACCCAAACGCCGACGACTAGCCTTACGATTTCCGGATCACTTCCTTCGGCAGTGGTTGGCTCAACTTACAAGGCTTCGGTCACGGTGGGGGGCGGAACTGCCCCGTACACTTTCTCTCTTGCGTCAGGTCAACTGCCCGCGGGTATGGCTCTGGGGGCCAGTTCCGGAACAATTTCCGGAATTCCGACGGCGAACGGAAATTTCACTTTTACCCTCGCCGTTTCCGATTCCAAGGAAGTATCGAAGCAACAATCTTTACAAATAACCGTGGCGAGCGCTCCAGTGACGACCGGACAGAGCGGTGGGAAGTCCTTTTCCAATTTGCAGCAGAGCGCAGGTTGGGGGCAGTATGGCCAAGGCCCTCCAGATTTCGTGGACTGTTCGCCTTCACCGTGCGACGGAATCAGTTTTGCGATGGCTCAAGGCGTTCAGTCACCCTCGATGAGTGGAGGATCGGCACAATTCAACCTTGGCGGAAGCGCAATTTATTCGGACGCATTATTTAACAATCACCTGATTGGACCCTTCTCTTCGCAAGGGCTTCCCGATAATAACCAGACGCTGGTGCCTACCCTTCACAGCTTCACTTACGACGTGTATTTTTACGGAACCAATCTTGAGCTCTCGCAGGCGGTTGAGTTCGACATCAATCAGTTCTTTAACAGCATGGGCTTTATATGGGGACACGAGTGCCGGATAGCGGGTGGACACGAATGGGACATTTGGGACAACGTGAATGCCCACTGGATTCCCACCGGAGTCGCCTGCAACCCTGTGGACAACGCGTGGAACCACCTAACGATTCAGGTGCAGCGCACCGCGAGCAACCAGCTTTTGTACCAGTCGATCACGTTGAATGGCGTAACCAATACCTTGAACCAGTATTACAACCCCGGTTCCGTTACGAACTGGTATGGAGTGACCATCAACTACCAGATGGATGGGAACTACGAACAATCTCCTTACGCGGTCTACCTGGACAATATATCCTTCTCTTACGAGTGAGCTTCCGGCCAGCAAGTAAGTCGTTTCAATTTAAGTGTTAAGTTGCCATCCCTTTCTTGCGTGATAGCATCGTACCCTTGATTCGGGACCAGCGAGGTGAAACGATGAGCGCTCTCAAAATGTTGCGCAATGTTGTGGGGACCGCAGGCTTAATTTTCGCGAGCTACGTGTTTCTCGCCTCCATTAAAGATTCGGTTCGTTACATAAGAATCAGCTCGATGTAGCCACTTGTTTGCAGCGCCAATGTTCTGTGGTCGCGCGTAAGCCTGACCGCACGGTCGAAAGCGGCGAGCCGCTGTCGATGGTGCGAGTGGTGTGAAACGAGAAATTTGCCAGAAACCAAACCTGTTTGAGGACAAATTATGTTCTCCATGGGGAGCTCTCAGCCGAACCATGTGGCGCATGTAGACGCCGGCCGACTAACCATTACCCCCGAACAGGCTGAAACCGTTCTCGCGGATCTCGCCGCAGTTTTTTTCAGCAAGCTCGCGGATCCATTCCCGCCTCCGGGTGAAGGCAACGCGCAAGAGAGCGAAGCCGAGCTGCCCAATGCCGATGCGATCTTCAATGCGTTGGTCGAACAGATACCCGCCGTCATTTTTACCGCGAATCTCGACCAAGGTACAGGCAAGGCGTATGTCAGTCCGCAAATCCAGGCTGGCTTAGGCTGTTCGCAGGATGAATGGCTGGAAGATCCTATCCGCTGGTTTCGTCAAATTCATGCGGACGATGTGGCGCGTTGGAGCGTTGACGTGGCACAAATGTTTGTCTCGGGCGCGCCGCTCCATTCCGCCTATCGTGTGGTATCGAGCGATGGCGAGATCTTCTGGTTTCAGTGCGATGCCAAAATCATTTGCAAGAAGGATGGAACGCCGTGGTTCATTCACGGTGCGGGATTCGACATCACTGAACTCAAGCGTGCCGAAGAAGCTCTGGAGCACGAGCGCAACGTGGCTTCGGCCATCTTGCATGCCGTGGGCGCCCTGGTAGTGGTACTCGATCCGCAGGGCAGGATCGTGCGTTTTAACCGGGCGTGTGAGCAGCTCTCCGGCTACTCCTTTGCGGAAGTTGAAGGAGAATTCGTCTGGGACTTGTTCGGGTTTCCCGCAGAGGCGGGCGAGTTCCAGCAAATGCTGCAAAAGACGCGGGAGCAGGGTCAGCAACAACACGAAAGCTCGTGGATGAGCCGGAAGCATCGGCAGAGAACAATCGCCTGGTCTACGACGGCTCTTCCCGGATCCAACGATGCGACTGGAACGAACGATGCGACAGCTTACGTCATTGTTTCCGGGATTGACATCACGGAGCAGCGTCGCGCCGAGAAGAAGTTCCGCGGTCTGCTGGAATCCGCGCCAGATGCGGTTGTCGTGGTGAATGAAGAGGGGACGATTGTCCTGGTCAACGCGCAGGTGGAAAAATTGTTTGGCTACCCTCGAGAAGAATTGCTAGGGCGGCCGCTGGAAATGCTGGTGTCCTCGCCTTTGCGTGCAAGGCACACGCGACATCGGCAGGTTTTTTACGAAGAATCCCGCCTCCGGCCGATGGGAGAACCGGGCCAAGAGCTGTATGGTGTGCATAAGGACGGACGAGAGTTTCCTGTAGAAATCAGCCTAAGCCCGCTCGAAACGGATGAAGGCATCCTGGTGTCGAGCGCGATTCGCGATATTACAGAGCGAAAACGGATGGAGAAAACCGTGCTTGAGATCAGCGCACGCGAGCAGCGCCGTATTGGACAGGACTTGCATGATGGGCTTGGCCAACACCTGACCGGAATCGCCTTCATGAGCAAAGTGCAGGAGCAAAAACTGGCCGAGAAGGGCTTGCCGGAAGCGGGAGACGCGGCCCGGATCGTCGCTCTGGTGAACGAAGCGATTCATAAGACCAGAGAGCTTTCGCATGGCTTGCTTCCGGTAAATTCGGATTCGCACGGGCTGATGTCAGCGCTTCGGCGGTGGGCCGCCGAGGTGGAAGAAATGTTTCATGTTTCTTGCCGCTTCGTAGTGGAGTATCCAGTTGCGATTCACGATGCCGATCTTTCCACGCATCTTTACCGCATCGCCCAGGAAGCAGTGAATAATGCAATCCGGCACGGTCACGCGAAGAACATTGTGATCACGCTGGTAGCGGACAACGAATATGGAGTTCTGCGGATCGAAAACGATGGGTCCAGTATGCCCAGGCGTACGAAGAGCAATTCAGGGATGGGAATGCAGATTATGAATTATCGGGCGAGAATGGTGGGAGGGTCTTTGAAAGTGGAGAGCGGGGCTTCCCGAGGAGTTACCATTAGCTGTTGGTTCCCGCAGGTGATCGGAACGAGAGGGCAAGATCGAAAAGTGAGTTGATGGGCAAGGCTGACCTCGTCATTCATTTGTAGAAGGTGCGGATGATGGAGAAACGGGATTACGGAAATTTCGTCTCACGACAGAAGATGGTGTTCGTGGTCGACGATCATCCCATCGTGCGGCAGGGACTGACGCTGCTGATCAATCGCGAGACCGATCTCACGGTCTGTGGCGAGGCGGAGGAGATGCATGCGGCTTTGACGGCGATTCCCACCCTTAAACCGGACATTCTGATCGTGGACATATCGCTGAACGGGCCGGATGGTTTGGAATTGCTGAAAAATATTCGTATCACCATGCCGCACCTGCCGGTGCTCATCTTATCTATGCATGATGAATCGATCTACGCAGAGCGCGCTCTGCGGGCGGGCGCGAATGGCTACATCATGAAGCAGGAAGCGACCGAAAAGGTTCTGGTGGCGTTGCGCCGCATTCTGAGCGGCGAAATTTATGTGAGTGGGCGGATTGCCAATAGCATGCTGCAGCATTACGTTCGCGGAGCCACCCCCTCCGAACATTCTTCGATCTCTGAACTCACTGACCGCGAACTGGAAGTGTTCCGTCTGATCGGAGATGGGTACGGCACGCGGCAGATCGCAGAAGTGCTTCATCTCAGCATTAAGACGGTGGAATCGTACCAGGCGCATATAAAGGAAAAACTGTGTTTGCGCAGCGCCCGCGAACTTGTGCAGCACGCCGTGCAGTGGAATGTGAAAAAGACGGCGTAAATCCAGTCTCCAAATCCTTACTGCTTCGCTTCCTTCCTCAATTTGTTCATTAGTTTTTCTGCGATCAGGGAATCCCCGACTGGTTTTGCAGGAATCTCCCGTGAGGTAAATCAGGGTGCCTGCCATTGTCCGCATTTATTAATGGGTCGATTCTGGTTGGGTTCGATCTGATTTTTCGATTCACGCATGGTTGTTCCGGGTTCCCTGTTATCTGGAAATGATCGCAAGTTCCTTGCTTAAAAGAGTTTTGAAGTTGAAGGGAGCACGATATGGGTTCAGCTACAGTTCCGTACGGGCGGTCAACGCAAAAAGCTCCGGCCGTAAAAGAAGTTCATATTCTGTGGATCACGGCCGGCCTGAGCTGCGATGGGGATTCCGTCTCAATCACGGCGGCAACTCAGCCTAGCCTGGAAGACGTTTTGTTGGGCGCGATACCTGGCTTGCCCAAGGTTCACCTGCACAATCCAGTACTCGCTTATGAAGTCGGCGATGACTTCATGAAGTTCTTTTATCTTGCGGAGGAAGGCAAGCTCGAACCTTTTGTGCTGGTGGTGGAAGGTTCGATCCCGAATGAAAACATCAAGAAAGAAGGCTACTGGGCGGCGATGGGAACAGATCCGCAGACGAAGCAGCCGATCACGACGAACGAGTGGATTGATCGCCTGGCTCCCAATGCCCTCGCCGTAATAGCAATTGGAACGTGTGCGACGTATGGAGGGATCCATGCCATGGAGGGTAATCCCACCGGCGCGATGGGACTGGCCGATTATCTGGGATGGGATTGGCGCTCGAAAGCCGGATTGCCGATCGTGAATGTTCCAGGGTGCCCCGTGCAACCGGACAATTTTATGGAGACGGTCCTCTACCTGCTTTATCAGGTCGCGGGTCTGGCGCCAATGATTCCTCTGGATGATCAACTTCGCCCCACCTGGTTATTCGGAAAAACCGTGCACGAAGGATGCGACCGCGCAGGCTATTACGAGCAAGGCGACTTCGCGGAAGAGTACGGTTCGCCCAAGTGCATCGTCAAAATCGGATGTTGGGGTCCGGTGGTGAACTGCAACGTCCCGAAGCGGGGATGGATGGCGGGAATCGGAGGGTGCCCCAATGTTGGCGGCATATGCATTGGCTGTACCATGCCCGGTTTTCCGGACAAGTTCATGCCTTTTATGGACGAGCCACCTGGCGCACACCTTTCCAGCACCGGAATCAGCGTCTACGGGAAAGCCATACGGGCGCTGCGCTCCATCACGCAACATACCGCGAACAAGGAACCCAAGTGGCGTCACCCGCGCGCACAACTGACGACGGGATATCACCCGCGAGCCTACTAGTCGAGAGGCGAAGTGTTTCTACTGGAAGAAGCGAGAGATAAAGAGATCTCAAGAGGAGTGAAATTATGAGCACCACCATTACTGCGCCGAAGACCGACGTATCGAGTGGGAAAAGAAATTTAGTGGAGATGAATTGGGACCCGATCACGCGAATCGTCGGAAGCCTCGGTATTTTTACCAAGATCGACTTCGATGCCAAGCGAGTGGCGGAGTGCCACAGCACGTCGTCCATCTTTCGCGGATACAGCATTTTCATGAAGGGGAAAGATCCGCGAGACGCGCACTTCATTACCAGCCGCATCTGCGGAATCTGCGGCGACAACCATGCGACGTGCGCAACCTACGCGCAAAACATGGCTTTTGGCGTGCGACCGCCGGATATCGCCGAGTGGATCGTCAACCTGGGCGAAGCCGCGGAATATATGTTCGATCACAATATTTTTCAGGACAATTTGGTGGGAGTGGATTTCTGCGAGCAGATGGTCAAAGAAACCAATCCAAAAGTTCTTGCTAAAGCAGAGTCGACGGCCGCACCGCACTCCAACGAGCACGGCTTCCGAACCATCGCCGACATCATGCGGGCGCTGAATCCGTTTACGGGCTCGTTTTATCTGGAAGCTCTCCAGATGAGCCGCATGACGCGCGAGATGTTTTGCCTGATGGAGGGCCGCCACGTTCATCCTTCCACGTTGTATCCCGGAGGCGTGGGGACAGTTCCGACCGTGCAGCTGTTTACCGACTACATGGTTCGCCTGATGAAGTATGTCGAGTTTATGAAAAAGGTCGTTCCGCTTCACGATGACCTGTTCGACTTCTTTTATGATGCCCTGCCGGGGTACGAGGAAGTGGGACGACGCCGCATTCTGCTGGGCTGTTGGGGATCATTTCAAAATCCGAAAGTATGCGACTACAAGTACGAAACCATGACGCAGTGGGGCCGCGCCATGTACGTTACACCCGGGGTGGTGGTCGACGGAAAGTTGGTAACGACCGATCTTGTCGATATCAACTTGAACATGCGAATCCTGCTGGGCAGTTCGTACTATGACGACTGGAAGAACGAAGAGACCTTCGTCAAGACCGATCCTCTGGGGAATCCCGTGGACAAGAATCATCCGTGGAACCAGACCACGATACCTCGCCCGCAGAAGCGTGATTTCGACGGCAAGTACACGTGGGTGATGTCGCCAAGGTGGCTCGACAAGCGGACTGGCGACCATCTTGCGCTGGATACGGGAGGCGGTCCGATCGCACGCCTGTGGGCGACGGCGCTCGCGGGACTGGTGGATATCGGCTACATCAAGGCCACCGGCAGTAGCGTAAAGATGTACTTACCAAAAACGATGTCGAAGCCGGAAGTGGAGTTTGAGTGGAAGATCCCGCAGTGGAGCAACGCCATCGAGCGGGATCGAGCTCGCACCTACTTCCAGGCCTATGCGGCAGCGTGCGCTCTCTACTTCGCCGAAAGGGCAATGGAAGAGTTGCATGGCGGAAGGACGAAGACGTGGTCGGACTTCAAGGTTCCGGAAGAGGCGATCGGCTGCGGCTTCCACGAGGCGGTGCGGGGAGTGCTGTCGCACCACGTGGTGATTCGCAAAGGCAAGATTGCGAATTATCATCCCTACCCGCCGACGCCCTGGAACGCCAACCCCCGCGACATTTACGGCACGCCCGGGCCTTACGAAGATGCTGTACAGAACACGCCGATCTTCGAGGAGAACGGGCCTGAGAAGTTCAAGGGCATCGACATCATGCGCACGGTACGGAGCTTTGATCCTTGCTTACCTTGCGGCGTGCACATGTACCTGGGAGACGGAAAAATGCTGAAGACGCAGCATTCTCCAATGTTCGGCGTGCAGGTGTGACAGCGAGGATGAATTGTTCAGTGAGGGCAGCTCGATCGAGATGCCCTCGCTTCTTTTGCGTTTCTAAAGTTATTTCGGCTGAGGGAAGTGGATAAAAGCCATGGCGGATGACAAAGAGTTTCAATCCCGTATTCAACAGATCGGCACATTAGTCGGCGAAATGGAGAACATCGCGCAACCGGAGTTGCGCGCCAGCGCGAAGGCTTTGTTCCAGCTGATTCTGGATTTGAATGCGGCCGGTTTCGAGCGCGTTATGGAAACGCTCGCAAAGAATGGCGAGGCCGGGCAGAAGCAAATCGACGAGTTTGGCCGCGATGGGTTGATCAGCAGCTTGTTGGTTCTTTATGGCCTGCACCCGTTAGACCTGGAAACGCGTGTGGAGCAAGCGGTAGAGAAGATTCGCCCGCAAGTACGCAAGGGCGGAGGCGAGTTGGAGTTGCTCGGCCAGGCGGCTGGCGTGGTGCAAATACGGTTGGAAGTTACGGGCCACGCTTGTGGTTCTACGGGTAAGACACTCAAGAAGCTGGTGGAGGATGCGGTGTATGAAGCTGCGCCCGACGTGGTAGGGATCTCGGTTGAGGGGCTCGACGAAGGCGCGTCGACTGGGTTTGTTCCGTTAGGAAAACTGGGCGCAGCGGCTGTGGCTACGCCTGCTTCATAAAGAGGAAAGACGAGTCGATGAGTGAAACCCAGGCAGGCTACGAAAGTGCATTCGGCGTATTGCGCCAGTTCGTTCGGCGCAGACGAAATCAAGAGCGTTGCGAACTGTGCAGCGCCGACGTTGCCGGCGAGCACCCGCATCTCATCGAGCCTAAGACCCGGATGCTTTTGTGTACTTGCGACGCCTGCGCAATTTTATTCAGCGCTAGCGGGACAAAATACAAACGGGTTCCCCGGCGAGTGCTGGCGCTGGAAGATTTGCATCTTTCGGATGCGCAATGGGAGAGCCTGAGAATTCCGATTAACATGGCATTTTTTCATCGCAGCACGCCAGACGCAAGGGTGGTGGCGTTCTACCCAAGTCCCGCGGGAGCGACCGAGTCGCAACTGGCGATTGAAACATGGGGTGAACTGGAGGATGCCAACCCGGTTTTGAAAGATATGGAAGCCGATGTTGAGGCGCTGTTGGTGAACCGCGTTGCCTACGCACGCGGAGCGGCCGCATCTGCTTACTACGTGCTTCCTATCGATGAATGCTACAAGCTGGTCGGCCTGATTCGCTCGCAGTGGCGGGGCCTTTCCGGAGGAGCTGAAGTGTGGCAAGCAATCGGCGAGTTCTTCGAACAGCTGAAGCGACGAGCCACAGTGATCACTGAGAGGGCCAATGCCTGACCTGAATTTTAGTGTCGAGTCGGCTGAAGCGATGCGATTCACGGCGGCGCCGACACTCATGTTCAAGCTTGGCGTCACCAACGCGGTGCGTGACGAGGTGATTCATTCTGTGGCATTGCGTTGCCAGATTCAGCTTGAGGTAACGCGAAGACAATACGCGGGGGAAGAGCAAAAACAACTTCGCGATTTGTTTGGCGAACCGGAGCGGTGGGGCCAAACATTGAAAACCATGCTCTGGACTCACGCCAGCGTGGTCGCGCCTTCGTTTCAGGAAAGCGCCGTCATCGAGTTGCCAGTGCCTTGCACGTTCGATTTCAACGTAGCCGCGACAAAGTATTTTAACGGTCTGGAAGGCGGCGAGGTTCCGCTTGAATTCCTGTTCAGCGGCACGGTGTTTTACGCGAGCGCCGGCGGAGAGTTGCAGGTTGTGCCGATCCCGTGGGACAAGGAAGCGCGGTTCAAGCTGCCGGTGAAAGTCTGGCAAGAAATGATGGATATTTACTATCCCAACAGCGCATGGCTCAATTTGCGCCGCGATATCTTCGAGCGTTTGTATGAGTACAAGGTCGCGCACAGTATACCGACGTGGGAACAGGCGCTGGAGCGATTATTCGCGGCCGCGGAAGAAGCGGTGACCCGATGAATAGGACTCAGGTCGATGCCATCGCGAACGCGGTGCTTTACGAAGGCTACATGCTCTATCCGTATCGACCATCTTCCGTAAAAAATCGCCAGCGATTTAATTTTGGGGTTTTGTATTCGAAGCCCTACAGCGATGCGCAGAGTGGTTCCGATGCCTGGAGTTTGCAAACCGAGTGCCTTATCGAGGGAGCTTCCCCGGTTCTCGACATAAAGCTTCGGTTCTTGAAATTGGTAGATCGTTCTTTGCGGCGAGGAACGGATCCGGAGCAGGATTTGTCGGGAACCGTTGACGACGCCTGATCCCGTTTCCACGATCAATGTGGATGGCAACGTTCTTGTTCCCTGGCAGGAAGCGACCGAATGTGAAGTGAATGTGCCGTCATACGAAGTTTCAAGGCTCGTCGCGGTTCCGTTGGAATGGAAATTTGATTTTCCCGCCAAAGAGCAGACGGAAAATGTGTGCGATGCGACCGGCGTGCCATGCGGCTTGGTGGTACGCAGGCAGGAAGCGGTGGAAGGCGTGGTTGAGGTCAGGGCTCTCAGCGTGTCCGAAGGCGTATTCAAGGTTCAGGTGTGCGTAAAAAATCTTACGGGCTTTACTGAAGATTCACCGATTACGCGCGATGTGGCATTGGCGCAGTCTCTGCTTTCCGCACACGTGCTGCTGGGAGTAGAGGGTGGTTGTTTTGTGTCATTGCTTGAGCCAACTGAGGAGCTACGTGAGTACGCTGCCGCGTGCAAGAATGTCGGCGTGTGGCCGGTTTTGGTGGGAGCCGAAGGAGCGCGCGATACGATGTTGGCCTCGCCAATCATTCTTTACGATTACCCCCAGATAGCGCCGGAAAGTCCGGGAGATTTATTCGATGGAACCGAAATCGATGAGATTCTCGCCCTTCGCATTTTGACCATGACCGATGCGGAAAAGAATGAGATGCGGCAAGCAGACGAACGCTCCCGCAAAATGCTTGAGCGAACCGAGTCCTTACCCATGGAACATCTGATGAAGCTTCACGGAACGCTGCGAGAATTGAGGCCGTCGACAGAGGAGATGCCATGAACGAATGGGAATTTGAGCTCCTCGAAAGCAAGAAACCGGTGGATGAGTTTCGCATTGCGGATGTCGCGGTGCGACCGGGAAGCCGCGTAAAGCTTCGTCCCCGCGCGGGAGGGGATGTGATGGACATTGCACTCGCGGGCAAGACCGCAATCGTGGAATCAATCGAGCAAGATTACGAAGGCAAGTTTCACCTGGGGGTTGTTATCGACGATGATCCGGGCCGGGATATTGGACTGATGCGGCAGCCTGGTCACCGATTTTTCTTCACGCCGGAGGAAGTCGAGCCCTTACCCAATAGCGACAGTTCTCCTGGTGTTGCGAGGGCGCCGCGAATTCTAGTCGCGGGAATTGGAAATATATTTCTGGGCGATGATGCGTTCGGAGTGGAAGTGGTCCGGCGCTTGTCCTCACGCGAGCTGCCGTCGAACGTGAAGGTGACAGATTTCGGAATCCGGGGCTACGACCTGGCCTACGCTCTGCTCGATCAGTACGACACCACGATCCTGGTGGATGCGTGCCCTCGCGGCGAGCCTGCGGGAACGCTATATGTGATCGAGCCAAACCTGAATGATTTAGGTGGAGCTGATGAGCAGCAGGCTGCGGTCGAAGCTCACAGCATGAATCCCTTGAATGTGCTGCGGCTTGCGTCGTCCATGGGACCGCTGAAGCGGATTTTGCTTGTTGGTTGTGAGCCGGGGACCCTAGGTCCGGAAGAAGGCCAGATGGGGCTGAGCGAGCCGATCGAAGCGGTGATCGATGACGCGGTGAAGCTGGTGGAATCGATAGTGAACAAAATTCTGAGGGGGAATGCTGCGGATCTTGCGGACTCAGCTTGAGTGATTTTGCAGTCGGTCGTAGGCTTCGGTGTTTTACGGAGACAAAGTTTATGTGTCTAGCGATTCCAGGACAAGTAGTTCAGCTTTATCCGGATCAGCCCACGGCCGCAATGGTGGACGTGGTGGGGGTCCGCCGCAAGGTTGACTTGGGACTTCTGCAAGATGACTTGCCGGTCATGGGCGATTGGGTGCTGATTCATGTGGGCTTTGCCATGAGCAAGATTAGCGAGGAAGACGCAAGCGATCAAATGCGCACGCTTCGAATGCTGGGCGAAGCGGAAGCGGCGATGCAGGAAGTGGAAGGATACGGACTAGAAAATGTCGACCACGCAAAAACAGCAGGGGGCATCTCAGAAAAACATGCGTCTGCTTCGCATGCCATTTCGCGGCCAGAGGATGTGCCATGAAGTTTGTTGACGAGTTTCGAGAGCCTGAGATCATCACGAAGACTTCTGAGGAGATCAAGCGACTGGCTGATCCGAAGAGGCGTTACAGGATCATGGAGGTGTGCGGCGGACATACTCACGCCATTTACCGTTTTGGCTTGAAAGATCTTCTTCCTGCGAACGTCGAGTTGATTCATGGTCCGGGCTGTCCGGTTTGTGTGCTCCCGATGGGAAGGATTGACGACGGACTGGCCATTGCTCAGCAACCTGACGTGATCTTTGCCGCATTTGGCGACATGATGCGCGTTCCAGGAACGTTGGGGAGCCCGCTGGAACATAAGGCGCGAGGGATCGATGTGCGCATTGTGTATTCTCCGTCGGATGCTTTGAAACTTGCGCAGACCAATCCTGATAAGCACGTTATGTTCTTTGCTATCGGATTCGAGACCACGGCTCCGTCGACCGCTTTAACGTTGATGCGAGCCAAGGCCCAGGGCACGCACAACTTCTCCGTGTTCTGCAATCACGTCACCATCATTCCCGCGATTCGAGCGATTCTCGATTCCCCGGACATGCGACTGGACGCGTTCATTGGTCCGGGTCACGTGTCCACAGTGATTGGATGCCGTCCGTATGAATGGATCGCGAAGAATGAAAATAAACCTGTCGCGGTTTCTGGTTTCGAGCCGCTCGATATTCTCCAGTCGATCGTGATGGTCCTGCGCCAGCTGAAGGCGAACGAAGCAAGGATCGAAAATCAATATAGGAGAGTGGTTCCGTGGGAAGGGAACAGCGCGGCTCTGAGCGCGATAGCGGAAGTCTTCGAATTGCGGCCTTACTTTGAATGGCGAGGGCTGGGATTTATTTCGCAGTCGGCTCTCCGCATACGGCAGAGTTATGCGGAGTGGGATACCGAACAACGTTTCGAAGTTCCAGGAGTGCGTGTCACCGATCCGAAGGCGGCGCAGTGCGGAGAGGTGTTAAAGGGCGTGCTCAAGCCGCACCAGTGCAAGCTTTTCGCGAAGGAGTGCACGCCCGAGCATCCAATCGGGGCACTCATGGTGTCATCCGAGGGATCATGCGCAGCGTACTTCAATTACGAACACCGCAAAACGGAAATGGTGACCAGCATCGCGATGCCGGCGTGACGGCCGCGGTCGACCAACTTACGCCACAAGCCGGATCCGCGGACGACGCTCCGAAGATTCGGTTCCGCGAGCCGCAGATCGAAATGGCGCATGGCGCCGGTGGCAAGGCCAGCCGCAGGCTTGTCGAAGGACTGTTTGCGCCTCTGCTTTTCACATCTTCTGCTGAACCATTGGGAGATGCCGCCCATCTTGATTTCAACGGTACGCGAATCGCAATGACCACCGACAGCTTCGTGGTAAAGCCGTTAAGTTTCCCCGGAGGCTCGATCGGAGAACTCGCAGTAAACGGAACTGTGAACGATCTGGCGGTTTCAGGGGCTAAAGCGGAAGCGATGGTCGTTACTTACGTTCTCGAGGCAGGCCTGCCGACCGGGCTTCTCGAAGCGGAGGTGCGCGCGATGGGACAGGCGGCACGCCGCGCCGGAGTAACGATTGCCGGCGGCGACACCAAGGTTGTCGAGCATGGTAAAGCCGATTTCATGTACATCACTACGACCGGAATCGGACGCCCTTTGCCGGGATTGAAGATCGATGCAAGGTCGGTGCGGGCTGGCGACAAGATTCTGCTGTCCGGCCCGATCGGCGACCACGGGATTACGATTCTTTTAGCCCGCGGCGATCTCGACCTGGAGGCTGAACTGCGTTCCGATACGAGGTCCGTGTTTCCTCTGGTGAGTGCGATGGCGAAGGACGCCGCTCCGGGAATCCGGTGGATGCGCGACCCTACGCGTGGCGGAGTCGCAACGTCTCTGAACGAACTCGCTCGCGATTGCGGGCTTGGAGTCGTCCTGACCGAAGAAGAAATTCCGGTGCGGGATGCAGTTCGCGGCGCTTGCGAATTACTTGGACTCGATCCTCTGCATATCGCGAACGAAGGTCAATTTCTGGCGGTGGTGGCTCCGGAGTATGCGGACGCCGCGCTCAATGCCTTGAGTCTGGCTCCCGGCGGGGAGGACGCCTGCTTGATCGGCGAAATCAGAGAGCAGCCAGCGGGAGCGGTTCTGGTTACGACGGGTTACGGTGGAAGCAGGATTGTAGACATGCTTGTCGGCGATCCACTTCCACGCATTTGCTGAGGAGGAGATTGAGTAAGGACATTCAGGAACGAGCAGCAATCGCAGAATCGGCCGCAGGAGTCATCACGCGTGCCGGATTGACCTCGCAGGTTGAGGAGCGGTTGCTCCATCGGAATCGTCTCGTGGAGGAATTCTTTTCACGCGAAGCCTATCGACTGGCGGAAGCTTGCCGATCAATGGCGGAGCGGTTTCTCGCGGGAGGAAGGCTTCTGGCTTTCGGACGCGGTCCTTATGCCACAGATGCGCAGCACGTTTCGGTGGAGTTTGTTCATCCTGTGATTGTCGGTAAAAGAGCGCTTCCCGCGTTGGATATCTCGGTGCTTTTCCGACCGTGGTTGGAAACGATTCTTCGGCCAGAGGACATTGTGATGGGATTCGGGCCACCCGATGGAGACTTGGAAGTCCGATCCGCATTGCACTTTGCTCGTTCCCGAAATGCTCTGACGTTCGCTCTTCCTGGGAGGGAAGGTTCTTACGCGGTGGAGACGCTCGCCGAAGATCGCTTCATTCATCAGGAAATGATCGAAATTCTGTATCACACGTTGTGGGAGAGCGTGCACGTTTTTCTGGAACATAAAGAACTAGGGCACGATGTGGGGGCGTCCGGTTTCCTTTATCCATTTCTGGGCAACGAAAAAACAGATACCGAAGAGCTTGTTACCCAGGTTGCGGCTTCGATCAAAATGAAGGTGCAGGACGACTCCAGGTTGCGCGAACAAGTGGCGCGGGAGCAAGCAGAAACGATCGGCAACGCGTCAGTCGCGATTCATGAACGATTGGCACAAGGCGGGAAGTTGATCATTTTTGGCAATGGCGGATCGGCCACGGACGCGAATGATTGGGTCTTCGACTGCATTTGTCCACCTGATGGTTATCGAGCCATTCCAGCTGTTTCGCTATCTCTGGAACCTGCGAATATCAGCGCAATCGCCAACGATGTTGGCACGGATGTAGTTTTTCTGCGCCAGCTTATTGCGCAAGCTCGTCCCGAGGATGTGGCCATCGGAATTTCCACCAGCGGAGGTTCGCGAAACATCATTGCGGCCCTGGAAGAGGCTCGCCGCAGGAAATTGCTGAGCGTGGCGCTTCTTGGTTATGACGGCGGTGAGATCAAGCGCCGGGAGTTAGCCGACTTTTCCATGGTCGTTCAATGCGACTACATTCCGCGGATTCAGGAAGTGCAAGCTTCCATCTATCACATCGTCCGAGAACTCCTGGAGGGATTAGGCCATGCCCAAGCTTGAGCTCTTCGGCTCTTCGCGGTGCCCACACACGCAGGAGATGCGCGAGTGGCTGGAATGGAAGCGCAGCGAATTTATTGAACACGACGTGGAAGCCGACCCTGAGGCGCGCCAGCGCATGCGGTCGTTAACTGCCGGGCAACGCAGTGTGCCGGTGTTGGTAGAAGACGGCAAGGTCATACAAATCGGCTGGCAGGGCCGGAGTTGCATGGTGGAAGCCGAGTAAAACTGAACACCCCGCGAAGAGAACCACGAACTCCTGCATACGTCCTAACTACAATCAGTTCCCAAGTGAGACGCGGGTGCGTCGCACTGTCCAATTGTCGGAAGCACAAGCCAGTCCTAGCCGCTACACTGGTGTCAAGAGTTTCGGAGTTTGGTCAATCTCAGTCCCATCCGATAGGAACTTCGTGCACGTATGATTAAAGAGGAAGCAGATTTGATGGCGCAAGGCATACCGAGAAACCACACGCCTCCTCTCTTGTTGATCGAAGAAGTGACAAAGGAGTACGCGACCGATAGCGAAGCAGTTCGAGCGCTTAATGGCGTGTCTCTCCAGATTGAACAGGGCGAGTTCGTCGCGCTCGTCGGACGCAGCGGATGCGGTAAGTCAACGCTACTCAATCTTGCCGGTGCCATGGATTTCCCTACTAGCGGCCACGTTCTGCTCGATGGCGTTGCGACCGATCAACTCAGCGAGGTGCAATTAACGGAACTCCGGCGCGAGAAGGTCGGCTTCATCTTCCAGTCATTCCAGTTGCTGCACACATTAAGCGTGGTCGAGAACGTGGAGCTTCCGCTGCTGCTTGCAGGACGCGCGGATCCTCGTCCTATGGCGCTTGAGCGACTGGCTTCGGTCGAACTCAGCGACCTTGGTCACCGCATGCCCCATCAACTTTCCGGGGGGCAGATGCAGCGAGTCGCGATTGCCAGGGCGCTGGTGCATTCTCCGCGCATTTTGCTTGCCGATGAACCAACAGGCAACCTGGACACCGCGACGGGAAACTCGATCCTGGAACTGTTGAGGAGAATCTGTACCGAGCAGAAGATGACAATCCTGATGGCGACACACAGCGTGGAATCGGCGCCTTTTGTGGACACCGTGATTCGCATGCGCGACGGACACATTGAGGAGATCCGGCGTCCCTGAGATGGCTTACCTGTTGCTGTTCTTCCGCTTGATCGTCCGGCCCGTGCTTCGAGAGCGCGCGCGTTCTCTTCTGATTGTCCTCGCGGTTGCCCTGGGAGTGTCAGTGGTACTTGCGATCGATCTTGCCGGGACGGCGGCTGCTGGCTCATTTCGCTCTTCGATGGAGACGTTGGCAGGCGACAGCGACCTGGAGGTCACAGCGGCTGGAGGCGTACCCGAGCAAATCGTCGGTCAGTTGGCGATCCAGCCATATCCACTCCGGGTGAGTCCGCGCATCGAAGATCACGCAACGGTTATGGCGACGGGCGAAACGGTGCCACTCATCGGCATCGACGTGATTGCCGAGGCAAACCAACGCCAGGATCAGAAATTCGAATCCGGCGGCGACAGCTTCTCGCACATCAACGATGCGGATGCGATTTGGACCACCCACGAACTTGGCAAGCAGCTTGGCGAAAGGATCGCGCTGCTGATCAACGATCAGAAGCGCGAATACGTAGTCCGTGGCTTCATTCCGGAGTCGGCGCAAGTTAAGGGCGATGTGGTTCTGATGGATATCGCAGCCGCGCAAAATGCGACCGGGAAACTGGGACGCATCGATCGCATCCTGGTGAAAGTTCCAGAGCAGCCAAGTTTTGAATTCTGGGAACAAAAGGTGAGGGCGGCTTTGCCTGGCGGAGTCGAACTGAGCCCGCAAGGGAGTCAGACCGCAGCCAACCGACGCATGCTCTCTGCGTTCCGATGGAACCTGCGCATTCTCAGTTATGTCGCTCTGCTCGTGGGAGCGTTCCTCATCTACAACACTATTTCCGTTTCCGTCGTGCGGAGGCGGGCGGACATTGGAACGATACGGGCACTGGGCGCGAGCCGCCGCACCGTGCTGCTGGCATTTCTGGCGGAGGCGGTGATTTTTGGTTTCGTGGGAGCAATCATCGCCCTTCCGCTCGGTCGATTGATGGCCACAGGAGCGGTCAAGCTTCTGGCGACGACAGTCGATGCGTTATACATTTCGAGCCGCCCTGGTTCACTGAGTCTCTCTGGAGAATCCACGATACTGGCATTCGTGATCGGTATTGGAGTGGCGGTGGCGTCCGCGCTGGGCCCTGCCCGGGAAGCCTCGCTGGTGCCGCCAACGGAGGCGATGGCTCGCGGAGTTCGCGAATACGCAGTTCGCGTTGAGCGAAAACGCGACGCCCTCCTGGCGATTTTGTTGGGGCTCGCAGGGGCTGCGGCTGCTCGGGTTCCCGCAATCGGCGGTAAACCCCTTTTCGGATATCTCTCCGCGCTCCTGCTTATCGCAGCTTCAGCTCTGGCGATTCCTGCCGTCGTTTACTGGATAACGTCGATGGCCTCGACAACGTTGCGGAACGTCATGGGCGTCGAAGCGATGCTCGCCTCGCGCAGCCTTGCAGGATCGCTTCGCCGAACTTCAGTTCTGGTCGGTGCACTCTCGACGGCGATCGCGATGATGACCTCAGTCGGAATCATGGTGGGAAGTTTTCGGCAGACCGTGGTCACCTGGATGGATAGCCAACTTCCGGCAGATTTGTACCTGCGACCCGCGGGCGACCCGTCGGCAGATCGGCACCCGACGATCTCGCTGGATTTGACGGATCGAATCGCGAAATTGCCGGGGGTGGAAAATGTAAGCCGGTTTCGCGCTTACGAAATCGAGTACGAAGGTTTGCCCGTGACGCTGGCCTCGGCCGAGACCAATGTATCGCGCTACTACGAGTCCTCAGGTTTTCTATCGGGCCGGCCGGCGCCAAGCGTATTGAAGGAACTTTTATCGAGTGATGCGGCAATCGTCAGCGAACCCTTTGCCAATAAACATCACGTTAAAGCTGGGGATGTGGTCACGCTGCCGCTTGGGGAGAAGCCGGCGAGGTTCCGTATCGTTGATGTTTTTTACGACTATGCGAACGAGCGCGGCTACATCATTCTCGACCGCTCCACGATGCTCCGCTATCTGCCCGATCCACGGCCTTCGAATCTGGCGGTTTACCTTGCTGCGGGAACCGATCTTGAAACCGCGCGCAACGAGGTTAAGCAAGCCGCGGCGAATAGTGAGGTGCTGATTTTCTCCAACCGCGATATCCGACGGGAAGCGATTCGCATCTTCGATCAGACGTTTGCCATCACCTATGCGCTGGAGGCGATTGCGGTAGTGGTTGCAGTCATGGGCATCGCGGGGGCACTGATGTCGATCGTCATTGACCGGCGGCGCGAGTTTGGCCTGCTGCGCTTTCTTGGAGCTTCGACCTCTCAGATTCGCAGGCTTATCCTGGTCGAGGCGGGTTTGATTGGCATTCTCGCGAACATTACGGGACTCGTGCTTGGATTTCTGCTTTCTCTAGTGCTGATCTTCGTCATTAACAAACAATCGTTCGGGTGGACGATTCAGTTTCACTGGCCGGTTGCGCTGCTGGTGGGCGCGCTGAGTATCGTGTATGTAGCGACGGTGCTGGCAGGAATTTATCCCGCACGGGTGGCACAGCGTCTGAACCCGATCGAGGTGGTGCATGAAGAATAAACTGTGTTCGTTGCTCATGCTCTTCCTGATCGCGAGTTCCTGGGCACAAGATTACAAAGTCGCGTTGCCCGGTTACAACTACCAGTTTCCCCGCGATCATTTCAATCATCCGGATTACCAGACAGAGTGGTGGTATTACACGGGGAATGTGAAGGCGCCGGACGGGCATCGGTTCGGCTTTGAGTTGACGTTCTTTCGTCAAGGGGTATCCCGCGACACGAATCAATCGCCATGGCACATCCATGATCTTTACATGGCGCACCTTGCGCTGAGCGATATCAGCGGCGGGCAGTTTTATCACGCGGAGCGAATCAACCGCGCGGGCCCGGTTTGGCTGGGGCCAATGAGCATACTGGTTTGATATGGAATGGCAATTGGCAGACGCAGCTCAACGACGCAGGGCACCAGCTACGCGGAATTGACGAAAAGTTTTCTATTCGGCTGAACCTCAAATCAGAAAAGCCGCCGGTCATTCACGGACGAAACGGAATCAGTCAGAAGGCGGAAGGAGTGGGGCACGCATCGCACTATATTTCTTTCACGCGGCTGCTTACGTCGGGTTCAATTGATCTTAACGGCAAGACCTACCAAGTGGAGGGAACTTCGTGGATGGACCACGAGTTCTTTACGCAGTCGATGGACTCAAGCGAAAGCGGATGGGACTGGCTGAGCCTGCAACTCGACGACAATACGGAGCTGATGCTCTACCGTTTGCGCCACAAGGACGGCAGTGTGGATCCATATTCTTCGGGCAGCTACATTGACGCGCATGGAGCGTCTACTTTTCTAGCGGCTAAAGATTTAACCATGACTCCCGGAAGCGAGATATGGGCGAGCACACAGAGCCGGGGCAGGTACCCGGTGCAATGGCATGTCTCTGTTCCAAGCCTCGGGCTTCAGATCGAAATTGCAACGCCGCTGGCGAGCCAGGAACTGGCCGGCACGATCGGACCCAGCTACTGGGAGGGGGCCATCGACATTACGGGGAAGCGCGCAGGCAGCCCGTTGCACGGCGTAGGGTACCTGGAGATGACGGGCTACGGCGCCACTGCTTCCACTGATTGGGGAAGCGGCAGTACAGAGAAACGCTGAACCGCCTTAGACCGCAACGCCTGCCGGCTCCCGAACCGAGATCTCATCGAGGCTTTCATCCCTCGCAGTATGTGTCTTCGCTACCAGCATGTAGATCGATGGCACGACGAACAGCGTGAAGGCAGTGCCGATGATCATTCCGCTGACCAGCATGATACCGATGCTGTTCCGGGCTCCTGCTCCTGGTCCCTTCGCCAAAACGAGGGGGAAGTGCCCAAATACAGTTGCGGCGGTGGTCATGAGAATTGGCCGAAGCCGGGTACTGGCGGCACCGATAATCGCCTGGAGTTTGCTGCGGCCGGTTTCCTGCAAATGGTTGGCAAACTCAACAATCAGAATTCCATTTTTGGCGATCAATCCGACCAGAGTAATTAGACCCACTTGACTATAGATGTTCAGAGTGGTGAATCCCATGAATGAGAAGGCCAAAGCACCAGAAATTGCGAGCGGCACCGAACCGGCAAGGATGATGAAGGGATCGCGGAAACTCTCGAACTGTGCGGCCAGAACGAGGTAGATCAGGATCGCCGAAAGCAGGAATGTTCCGAGGAACTTGCTGCCTTCCACGCGCAGCTGACGAGACTCACCGGCATAATCGACATTGAAGCCTTGCGGCAAGACCTGTTTGGCTGTGTCTTCCAGGAATTTCAGGGCTTCGTCGAGCGGCACGTTGGGTGGAATTACACCCTGGATACGCACTGCGTTCAGCTGCTGAAATTTATTCAACGATCGCGGCTCGGTGGTTGTTTTCAGGGTAGCGAAGGTGGAGAGCGGCACCAGCTTGTCAGCCGAGCCCTTCACATAGATTTGCGAGAGTTGCTCCGGCGTGAGGCGTTCGGCACGCGAGACCTGCGGAATCACCTTATAGCTGCGTCCCTGAATGCTGAAGCGGTTCACGTAGTTGCCGCCAAGCATGGTGGAGAGATCCTGGCCAGCCTGGCTCAGGTCAACGCCTTGCGAACGCAGCTTGTCGCGGTCAAAGACGACCTCAGTCTGTGGCTGGTCAAACTTCACGTCGGTGTCGGCAAAGATAAACTTGCCGCTGGCCATTGCCTTCTGCGCGATCTGCTCAGCGAAACGGCTGACTTGCTCGGGCTCAGCCGCCGAAACAATGGCAAAATCAACAGGGAAATTGCCGCCGCCGGGAAGAGGTGGAGGGGTAAGGGGTATGACCCGAATACCGGAAATCTTCGAGAGTTGCCCAGCCGACTCCACCAGAAGTTGTTGGGTCGTCTTGGTGCGCTGGCTCCAGGGTTTGGTCACCATGCCGCCGAATCCGCCGCTGGGATTAGTGATCTGGAAAATGCTTTCGCTCTCAGGGAACGAGTGATAAACGTTATAGACCTGTGTGGTGAAGAGATTGGTCTGGTCGAGGGTAGAGTTCGCGGACGACTGAATCACGCCGAACACAACGCCCTGGTCCTCGGCGGGAGCCAGTTCATGCTGCGAGAACATATAAAACGGGACCATGAGCAGGGCCACGATTATCCATAAGGTGAGGACAACCGGGCGATACTGCAATGTTCCAGTCAGCAGGCGGGTATACAAATTCCGTACACGCTCGAACTGACGGTTGACGATTCCGGCGAAGCCCTTGTCGGCGTCGCCGGCACGCAGCAGCTTTGAACCCATCATTGGCGATAAGGTCAGGGCGACAATGCCCGAGACCGTGACTGCACCGGCGAGGGTGAAGGCAAACTCGCGGAAGAGAGCCCCGGTCAGTCCGCCCTGAATTCCGATGGGTGCGTACACCGCCGCCAGGGTGATCGTCATGGCGATGATCGGGCCGACCAGCTCGCGCGCAGCATCTTCGGCTGCGCGGAATGGCGACTTACCCATCTGCAAGTGCCGTTCGACGTTTTCCACCATGACGATGGCATCGTCCACGACCAAGCCGACAGAAAGCACGATGGCGAGCAAGGTCAGCAAATTGATGGTGAAACCTGCGATCAACATCAGAAAGACCGCGCCAATCAGGGAAACCGGGATGGCGACGATCGGAATCAGCACCGAACGGAACGAACCAAGGAACAGGAAGATGACCACGACGACGATCAACAGCGTTTCAGTAAGGGTGTGCAGCACTTCATCGATCGCGTCTTGGATGTATGCGGTGGAATCGTAAGGAATGCCCAGCTTCATTCCCGTGGGCAGCTGCTCTTCGATGGCGGGAAGGGCCTTGCGCACATCCTTGATAACTTCCAATGAGTTTGCCGTGGGGAGAACCCAGATCCCCATAAAGGTCGCGGTTTCGCCGTTGAAACGTACGTCCTGGTCGTAGTTCTCTGCGCCGAGTTGAATATCGGCGATTTCTCCCATGCGAACCACTACGCCGTTTTCCTGCTTCACCACCATCTGCTTGAAATCGTCAGGTGTGCGCAGGTCGGTGTTGGCGATCAGGTTCACCGAGACCATGGAACCCTTGGTGGCGCCGAGCGCCGACAAGTAATTGTTTTTCGAAAGAGCGTCCCGCACGTCAGACGGGGAGACACCGCGCGCAGCCATCTGATCGGGCTTGAGCCAGAGCCGCATGGCGAAAGTACGGTTGCCCAGGATGTCGGCGCGCTGCACGCCGCTGACGGCGCTGAGCTTCGGCTGCACGACTCGTGTCAGGTAATCGGTGATCTGATTTTGATCCAGATCCTTTGACGAAACTCCGATGTACATGGCGGCGAACTGCTGATCCGCGGTTTGCAGATCAATGACCGGCACCTGCGACTCGGGAGGCAGATCGTTCTTGACTTGGGCAACTTTGGCCTGGATCTGGGTGAGGGCCGCGTTTGTGTCGTAGTTCAATTTAAGGTGAACGATGATTGTGCTCAGGCCTTGGGCACTGGTCGACTCCATGTAGTCGATACCGTCGGCGCTGGCGATCACCCGCTCCAGAGGCGTGGTGATGAAGCCGCGGACGAGGTCGGCGTTGGCCCCGACATATACGGTGGTCACCTGGATGATCGAAATGTCGCTGCGCGGATATTGCCGCACGCTCAACGAACGAATGGCCTGCAAGCCGGCGATCAGGATGACGAGGTTCACCACCATCGCCAATACCGGACGTTTTACGAATAGATCAGTGAACTTCATACGCGCTCCTCATGAGGGCTTATGCTGGTTTGAAGGCTCTTCGTTAACTCTGCCGATTTTTGTCGCTAGCTCTCATCAGGTTTGGGATTCGGATCGTTGCCAGGTTTGACAGTGTTATTAACCAAAACAGGGGCTGCATTGCGGAGCCGGAAAACACCGGCGCTGACAATTTCGTCGCCGGGATTAATTCCTGAAGTGACTGCAACCTGATCGCCACGGCTACCTTCCACTTTCACGACCTGTTGTTTCACGCCGCGATAGGTGTTGCCCTTTGGATCTTTCATTTCCGTTACGACATAGACAGAGTCGCCGTAAGGGGCATAGTTGATGGCGGAAGCCGGCAGCGGAATGATGTCGCGCGGCTTGCCAAGGGGAAGTTCAACCTGCATGTACATGCCGGGCCGAATCTTGCCTCCAGGGTTCTGCAGCGTTGCCTGCACCTGGATATTGCGCGTCTGCTCGTTGATGACAGAATCGAGGGCGGTAATTCTACCCGCAAATCCCTTACCTGGCAGATCGGTGCTCGTCACACTCACGCTGTGCCCGATGCCCATCTTTGGCGCATCCTGCTGCGGCACGCCAAAGTTCACATAAATAGGATTGATGGACTGCAGGGATACGATCGCTTGACCAGCCGCGAGATATTGGCCGAGGCTCACCTGCCGAATTCCTAAAACTCCAGTGAAGGGAGCATGGATCGTCTTGCGGGCGATGGCGGCGCGAATGTCTCCCACCTGTGCCTCCGTAGCCTTCTGTTGCGCTGCGGCATTGTCGTACTCCGAACGGGAAATTACGCCTGCCTGAACCAACTGCTCGGATCGACCATAATTAATTTTGGCCAGATCACGCTGGGCTTCCAGGTTGGCGAGCTGAGCGCGCTCCTGGCGGGTATCGAGTTCGACCAGAACGTCGCCCTCGTGCACCGTTTGGCCAGATTCGAAGTGAATCTTATCGATGGTTCCAGGAAGGTCCGCTCCTACGGTCACGCCTTCGATCGCTGCTGCCGTCCCGATCACGGTCAGGGTGCTTGGCCACGTTACTCGCTGAGCGATTACTGTGGTCACTGCCGTCGGAGGAGGCTGGAAGCTAGCGCCCATGGCAATGGCAGTTTCAACCTGCCGGTACTTCAAGAAACCCAGCCCCCCCACAAGGGCCAGAACAACGACTAACATCAAGATCATCCGTTTCGCCATGTGTTTCTCCAGGTAGGTAAGAACAGTTACGGTTTTTCAAGGAGAGCGACCCCTCGCTCAGATCCTTGATTTCGATATGGATTTCCTAACTGTCCCAAAAGATTCAGTATTGGAGGTCGTCCAGTTACCCGAGAAGCAGAGTGCCCCTTATTAATGGCCCGAAATTAACCCAAGATTCATACAAAACATCGCCGTTTTGTGTTCCGTACCCTTTTCAGAGTTCAAATTGACTCGTAGGCAAGCGTCCAGAGTCGGTGAAAGCCTTCGGCGGTTTTGGCATTCAACATAGTTTTTCGTGTCATCTTCTCGTCTTTATGCCGTCGATGAGTTGGGTGGGCAGTTCAACATCCACGGAGTTCCGAAGCGATCGACGAACATTCCGAAGCGCCGTGCCCAAAAGGTTTCGGTCAGTGCCATAGTGATTTTGCCGCCTGAACTCAGTTCCGCAAAGATGCGCTCTGTTTCCTCGATGGTGGCTACTTGCAGCGACACGTAAAATCCCTGCGGCTTCTGCGAGTGTCCGGGAGGCGCATCGGAGGCCATCAATCTTTGGCCGTCAATCACCATACATGCGTGGATGATCTTGTCGGCCCAGTCTGATGGAACGTCTTGCTCCGCGGGTGTTCCGGCGTGTGGCATCATCGCTTCGATCGTGCCGCCGAGGACCTTCGCATATAGTTGAAATGCCTCTCTACAATTGCCTTCGAAAAATAAGTACGGATTCACTTTCATGTTTGTTTCCTCTCTTTTCATCGACATTGTGCTTTCAGAAAATTCTCTATCTCGGACTCATTTCAATCTGGCAGCCCGTTTACTTCGATGACGGGCCTGATCTCCACTGTGCCGATCTTTGCTCCGGGCAGCCCTTCGGCAATGTTGATTGCCTCGTCCAGATTCACAGCATCGATCAGAAAATATCCGCCCAGTTGTTCACGAGTCTCCGCGAACGGCCCGTCGGTCACCAGCCGTTTGCCCTCGCGTATCTGAATGCTCGTTGCTGTAGACACAGGTTGAAGGGGGTTCGCGGCCAAGTATTTACCCTTGGCAGCAAGTTGCCGTGCATAGGAGGCGGACTCCTGGTAGCAAGCTTCCCGCTCTGCATCGCTCCAAGCTGATTCTTCGCCGTAGATCAGAAGCATGTACTTCATTGGCTCTCCTTGATGGTTAAGGTGATTGCACTCTTTGTAACCGATGATCTTAGGATGATCTTGATTCTCACCGAAACGGGTTTTCATCGGCACTTGGGCCGTAGATTGATGGGACAGCAACATCAAGGATACGCAAATAAACGGATAGCTGGCCGCGATGGTGGTACCAGTGATTCAGCATAAGAGCTCGCCAGACTGCTGCACGCGGCAAGGTCATGACCTCTTTTTCGCCGAGCATGAGATGCCAATCCGCTTGCGCAAAAACATTTGAGGTTTCCGTCAGCGTCTGTTGCACATCGTGAACGCTCTGTTCCAGCGCCGCATGTATTTCTGCCAAATTCTGCGGAATTGGCGGGTCGAAATTGTTCTGCGAAGCGTCGAAACGATCAGATTTTGTGATGTAAGCAATGGCCCCGGGAACCTTCGCGATATGCAGCGCGAGCTGCCCCAGGGTCATCGACTTGTCGTGAGGCTTCCAGGCAAGCTTGTCAGCTGGGACGCGATCCAAGATCTTTTTTGTAGTTTCGGCTTCCTTGACGAATTCGTCCAACATTGGTTGAAGGTGGTTCATTCTCGACTCCTTAGAATGAGCATTCATCCGCTCCTTCATCATTAAGTCGAATGGCACAGGCCCGAATCGACACTTTAAGCGAATGTTTTTTAGAATGTTTTATGGATACGAAAGCTAACTCGGCGGCGGAAGAACTCTACCGCGAGGATTGGGGCCGCATACTCGCCACGCTGATCAGCCTGCTCAGGGACTTTGATCTAGCCGAGGAGTGCGCGCAGGAGGCTTTCGCGATCGCAGTTCAGCAATGGACCGAATCCGGTGTTCCCGATAATCCACGGGCATGGATTATCCGAACCGCGCGGAATAAAGCCATTGACCGACTGCGGCGGAAGGCCTTATTTGAAGAGAAACGGGAGCTTTATGCATACATCCTACCGACGCGACACGAGCCGGATTATGACTCTGCAGAAATTCCGGACGAGCGGCTGCGACTGATCTTTACATGTTGCCATCCTGCTCTCGCGCTCGAGTCGCAAGTTGCTCTGACATTGCGTACGCTTTGCGGTCTGCAAACCGAAGAGATCGCACGTGCTTTCCTGGTTCCGGCCGTAACCATGGCGCAGCGCCTGGTGCGCGCGAAACGAAAAATTCGCGACGCTCGCATTCCCTACATCGTTCCGGAAACCAGCGAGATCCCGCAACGCCTGGATGCCGTTCTTACGGTCATCTACCTGGTCTTCAACGAAGGCTATCTCGCCACTTCGGGGGACGCGGTTGTGCGTGCCGATCTGTGCTCAGAGGCCATCCGGCTCTGCCGCGTTGTGATGGCGCTGCTGGTGCCGCATCCTCCGGCCGAAGGGCTTGGACTTCTGGCACTGATGCTTTTGCACGATGCTCGCAGGGCGGCTCGAACCGGTCCAGACGGAGAAATTGTGCTCCTTGAGGATCAGGACCGCACACTGTGGAATGAGGCACAAATAACGGAGGCGCTTCCACTGGTCGATCAGGCTCTGAGTGGCGGTGGCCCGTATGCCATCCAGTCCGCGATCGCCGCGCTGCATTGCCGTGCCAGTCGTGCGGAGGACACGGATTGGCGGCAGATTGTACGGCTCTATACACTTCTCGAACGTTCGCAACCCACGGCCATCGTTGCTCTGAATCGGGCTGCAGCGGTTGCCATGGCGGAGGGACCGGAGCAAGGTCTGATTCTGGTGGATGAAATTGCCGCAAGTGGCGAACTGGAGAATCATCATCTCTTACATGCCGTGCGCGCGGACCTGCAACGCCGTCTCGGCTTGCAAGAAAATGCCGTAGCGGGTTACCGGCGAGCTCTCGCTCTGGTCAGCAATGAGCAGGAGCGGCGCTTCCTGCAGCGCCGTCTCGACAGCCTGCAGAACGTTTCGTAACGCCTCATAGTTTTGAGGTTTTAATCCGATCGAGCTTCCCTTGCGTGCCTGCGGTATAGTTCTATGCTCCGCCAACCTTCACACAGAACTGAGGTAGACGGGTGCTGGAGGCTTCCGCTATGTCGAGATCTTTTACACGAGGCGTGCTCCGCACGGTCTTACTCAGTGTGCTGGGCCTTGTCCTATGTGTCTATCCGTCCTCTGGGTCAATCCCGCGAGCACGGGAGGATTTTCGGCGGCTACTTCGAAGAGTGGGGTATCAATTACGCCGGGTACAACATTGCGGATCTGCAGAAGAATGGTGTGGCCGATGAACTCACGCACTTGATCTATGCTTTTGGGAATGTGACGCCGACTTCTCCGCCAGCGTGCGCCATTGCCGACCCCGTGGCCGCTTACCAGAATTCGAACCTTCCGAGCGTGAGCGGCAAAGCCTACGTCGCACCGCTCTATGGAAATTTCGGCGCGATCCAACAGTTGAAAGAGCTTCATCCCAATTTGAAAGTCTTGATCTCTTTAGGGGGACAAGCGGGGAATGTTGCGGGCTTCGTTACCGCCGCAGGAAGCGTGGCCGGCCGCGCTGCGCTTGCGTCTTCGTGCATCGACATGTTTGTTAAAGGTAATGTCGCCGCAGGCGTTTCTGCTCCCGGATTGTTTGATGGCTTCAATATCGATTGGGAATTTCCGGGTCCGGCGGATAAGCAGAATTTCACCGCTCTGCTGAAAGAATTCCGCACAGAGCTCGATGCGTTGTCGAAAACGACGGGCAAGAAATATATTTTGACTTTCGATTCGCCAGCGAACCCGAAGAAATATATCAACATCGACCTTAAGGCCGCCGCGGCGCAAGTGGATTTCCTTACGATTGACGGATACGACTACGCGGCGCCGGACGAAAAGCAGACGAATCATTCTTCGTCTCTGTACGATTCGGCTGCGGATCCCGTATATGCCGATGATCGCTACATCGACGCGACGGTGAAGGCGTATCTCAAGGCGGGCGTGCCGGCGGCGAAGTACACCATGGGCCTGCCGCTGTATGCGGTGGGCTGGACGGGCGTTCCTAATGTGAACCATGGTTTGTATCAGAAGACCGCGGGCGCTGCTCCCGTTCTGTTGAGCGACGGGTCAGGCCTGTGCCCGAATGCGGATAAAGCCACGGCTGCGCCCGGCTGCGACACTATTTTGACAGCGGGATTTGCTACGTACTCGACGATCGAAAACCTTATGCATCGAGATGGGTATGTCGCCTGGTACGATTCGGCGCGAGTGGGGGCGACACTCTACAACCCGTCCACTGGAAGTTTCTATACGTTCGATAATCCCGTCGCAGTGGCGACGAAAACGGCCTACATCAAGAAGCACAAGCTAGGCGGCGCTTACGTGTGGGCGTTGAACGATGACGATACCAGCGCATCTTTAACGAAAGCGATTGCGGCGGGGCTGAAGTAAATCGAGATTGGGTCCACCGTGTCGGGGATTCACTCAAGCACCGAGGCGTGGGTCGCTGGGGTGCTATCGCGATTTTCTCAACACCTAACGACAATCTGCGACGGACACTAGCTGGCGATGATAAGCGTCAGCAATTTCGGATTTCGTAACAAGATCTCTTCAGGAATCGAGTTTTCCCAGACTCGGAAAAAGATCGCCTCCACCCGCGACCCGTCACTTTTCTATTAGTTAGCGGATCGCGGACGAATTTTCCGTTCGGATTGCGCAAAAACAAAAAAGTTTATTGACTCGACTGCTGAACGGGAGTACGCTACGTCCCTCAACTGCTATAGAGCAGTTGAGGTGCGATAGCTCGATTGGAAATCTGTTCTTTTCAATTTGTAAATATCGCGATCCGGAAACCGCCACGAATTTTCGATGAGCGCTGTGTGATGAACTCTCACGACATGGAGTCCGATGTGACCACCGGGAACTCCCTCCCCCACTCACTCAACCGCGGGCGGATCGCCTGGCACGCGTCGCCCGAATCAAGGAGCCACAATGAAGCGTAATTTGCTTTTCTCCTCTCTCCTCTGCGCCTTTGTTTCGGTTTCGCTGTTGGCGCAAGCTACAGTCACCTTGACCCCATCGAGCTACAATTTTGGCAGCACCCCGGTTGGCACAGGCACCGCTTGGGCTACCTTCACACTTGGCAAACAGCGGTAGCACTGCAGTGAGCATCAGCAATGTCACGGTCAGCGCCCAGTTTGTCGTATCCAGCAATTGCGGATCCTCGGTCGCCGCCAACGGATCGTGCCCCATCTACGTATATTTCGTACCCAACCGTTTCAGGCCCAGCTACCGGCACGCTGACGGTGACCGATAACGCCACGAATAGTCCGCAGACCTCCGCTCTAAGCGGAACGGGCGGAAGCGGCGGCAGCTGTACGACCACACCCAGCGCGCCCACCGGACTGGGGGCGTCCGGCACAACCAGCACCAGCACCAACCTGAGTTGGACAGCGGTCACTCCTCCGGCCAACTGCACCATCAGCAGTTACACGATATTGAAAAATGGAGCGTCGATCGGAACGGCAACCGGCACCACATTTGCGGTAACCGGCCTTACGCCTTCGACCGCTTACACCTTCACCGTGGAAGCGACTGATGCGAACGGCACATCGGGCCCGAGTTCGCCCGTGAATGTGACGACGCTGGCGAATTCGTGCACCACCAAGCCAAGCGCACCAACTGGTTTGGGCGCGTCCGGCACGACCAGCAGTGGCACAAATTTGAGCTGGACCGCGGACACTCCGCCTTCGGGCTGCACGATCAGCAGCTACACGGTTCTGCAAAACGGAACTTCGATTGGAACGCCGACCGGCACAACGTTTACCGTGAGTGGTCTTGCAGCTTCCACGTCGTACAGCTTCACAGTCGAAGCTACGGACGCTGCCGGCACTTCTCCGGCAAGCACTGCCGTAAACGTAACAACGCTGGCGGGTGGCGGCACTTGCGCTACGGCGTGGAGCGCCACAGCGGTATACACACAGGGCATGACGGCGAGTGTGGGTGGAGAAAACTACGTTGCTAATTTCTGGACGCAGAACCAGAACCCTTCGACCAACAACGGCGGGGCTGGCAGCGGAGAACCTTGGACTGCGACCACACCTTGTACGACTTGCTCTGCCGTACCGGCGGTGCCAACTGGTTTGGCGGCATCCGGAACAACTCAATCCAGTACGAACCTCGCCTGGAACGCGGTTACTCCGCCTTCAGGATGCAGTGTGAGCTACAAGGTGTTGCAGAACGGCGCACTGATCGCCTCCCCAACCACAACAACCGATGCCGTCACGGGCCTTACGCCTTCGACAACCTACGGGTTTTCGGTGGAGGCGACGGATGCGGCAGGCACATCAGCCGCGAGTTCGACAGTGAATGTGACCACTCTGGCTAGCTCGTGCACAACCAAACCAAGCGCTCCAACTGGATTGGCGGCTTCGGGAACAACCGATTCCAGCACGAACCTCAGCTGGTCGGCGGTCACTCCTCCCAGCGGCTGCACTATCACCAATTACACGGTGTTGCAGAATGGGACTTCAATCGGAACGACAACGACCACGTCGTACACGCCGGCAATCTTTCGCCATCAACCACCTACACCTATACGGTGGAGGCGAGCGACTATGCTGGCACGTCTCGCTGCGAGTTCGTCCATCAGGGTGACGACAACTGCGCTCACTAACCTGTTCATGGGCGGATGGTATGAAGAATGGGGAACTTACTACGCCAACGCGAACGTTGCGGACCTGCAGAACAACGGCGTGGCGGGCGTCCTCACGCATCTCATTTATGCCTTTGCCAAACCGGTCGCAAACGGCAGCAACGTGAGTTGCGCGCTCTCCGATACCTATGCTGATTATCAGAAAGTTGTCCCGCAGGTGCCGGGCGCGACTCAGGCCGTGGCTCCGTTGCAGGGCAACTTTGGAGCGCTCGTACAACTCAAGCAGCTCCATCCCAACCTGAAAGTGTTGATCTCGATTGGCGGGTGGAATCCTCCGGGCTTACAACCAGCTCTTCGATCTCGCGGCCAGCACGACTGCTGAACGGCAGGCGTTTGTCGGCTCGTGCGTCAACATGTTCATCCAGGGCAATATCGCCTCGGGTGTCTCAACCGGAACACTCTTCGATGGCTTCGACATCGACTGGGAATTCCCGAACGCAAACGATACGGCCAACTTCACGGCCTCTGATGACCGAGTTCCGCAACGAGCTGAACGACGTTGTCGCAAACAACCGGCAAGACGTATCAAGTAGTTGGCCGATTTGGCTGCCGGTCCGTCAACGCCGGGCGCCGGCCAGGACTCGGGCAACGACGGTGGCTATGACACGATCAACATCGCGGGTCTGAATGCGGTGTTGGATTACATGAATGTCGACGGCTATAACTACGCCGGAGACTGGGCCAATGCCACCAATGACGCGTCTCCGCTGTACGACGAAGCTGCCAGTCCGCTGTACGGAAAGGGAGACACGATTGACGCAACCGTACAGTACTATCTGGCACACGGTGCAACCCCGGCCAAATACACCATGGGCTTCCCGCTCTATGGTGCTGGGTGGGCGGGCGGTCTGACCTCGGCGAACGGTGGCATGTACCAGAACGCAACCGGACTTACCGATCCGGCCGGGAGCTCATGACTCCCAATGGAACCTCCCCAGTTCCCAACATCAACGGTGTGGGGAACTTGCCCGACGGGTCAGAACCAGGGCAGTCCGGCAGCAGGTTGCGACTTCCTGCTGGTCGATGGCCTGGCAACCTACCGGATCAATCGTGAACCTGCTGAATAACGGGTTCACCCCCAGCTACGACGCCACGCGCTGCGCGGCCCGTATGTTCAACGCAACCACGAGCACACGCTTCAGCTACGACAATGCTCAGTCGGTGCAATGCAAGGTAAATTACATCAAGCAGTACGGACTGGGCGGTGGCTACGTTTGGGCAGTGAAAGACGATGACCCGAATGGAGACCTGACCAAAACCATGGCGGGAGATCTCAATCCGTAGAGATCGATCGCCAGGAAAAACCACAAAGGCAGGCTGGCTTCTTAAGTCGACCTGCCTTTGTTTTTGGTACGGCGCAGTCTGTGGGTTAGGTGGCGAAAAGAAGCTGAAAAATCGAAGTCAAAACTAGGTGTTGCAAAAATCCGCTATATAGCTCTATACTCCGGCGGTTCGTAGTTCCCGAATTTTGGAGGTGTTTGCCATGTCTACCCATTTCAAGCCACGCGCCTGCCCCGGGTGGCTCTTCTAAGTTTGTTAGCCCTCGTTGCATGCATCTCCCCTTCATTCGCACAAGATCACACCGCACAGAAACCAACTCAAGGAAAAATTCGTTGGCGGATATTTCGAAGAGTGGAGTATCTACTACGCCGGCTACAACATTGCGAACCTGCAACAGAATGGTGTGGCTGGCAAGCTCACGCACCTGCTGTACGCCTTCGCCAACGTGACGACCACTCCTGCCCCGGCTTGCGTTATCGCCGATACCTGGGCCGACTATCAGTCCCCATACCTGCCCAGCGTGAATGGCCAACCTTATCCAGGGCCCCTCTATGGAAATTTTGCGGCGATCCAGCAGCTCAAGGGTCTTCATCCCAACTTGAAAGTGCTGATGTCGACTGGGCGGCGCATCGGCTGCCAACACTGCGGCCTTCGTGACGGCTGCCAGCACCGCGTGCCGGACGGCAAGCGCTTGCCGCTTCCTGCATCGATATGTTCATCAACGGCAACATCGCGGCAGGTATTACCGCTCCAGGCCTGTTCGACGGTTTCAATATCGATTGGGAGTTTCCGACAGCGACCGACAAGCAAAATTTCACAGCGCCTCTGGCGGAGTTCCGTAGTCAACTGAACGCTCTGAGCGCACACGACGGGAAAGCAGTACCCTTGTCGTTCGATGGGCCCGCGGGTTCGCAGAACTACGTCAACATCGATCTGCGAAACGCCGCCAAGCAGGTGGACTTCATCACCATCGATGGCTACAACTACTCCGGCTCGTGGACCACGCAAACCAACGAGGCGTCTCCCTTCTTCGATTCCCGGCAAGATCCGCTTTACGGCCAGGGTCTGGATATCGACGACACCGTGAACGCTTACCTGAAAGCGGGAGTGCCGCCATCGAAGTACACCATGGGGCTACCTTTGTATGGAGCTGGCTGGACGGGTGTCCCCAACGTAAATCATGGCTTGTACCAGAACTCGACCGGCCCGTCTCCAGTTCTCCTGGCGAACGGAACGGCTGTATGCACCGATCTCAGCGGCAATACGCCGGGTTGCGACACGCTGTTGACTCCCGGACTGCTCACTTATTCGACGCTGTCGACTCTGACGGCAAATGGTTACAGCAATTCCTTCGATTCACGAAGAGTAGCTGTATACGCTTTTTGATCCGACGCAGCGGAACCTTCTACACGTATGACGATCCCATCACAGCTGCTGCGAAGATGATTTATATCAATGTGAAAGTTCCTGGTGGACTCGGCGGCGCATACGTGTGGGCGCTGAAAGATGACGATGCCAATGGAACCATGGTGAAAACCATGGCTGCTGGGCTGGGCCGTTAGACAGTAGAAACAGTGAAAGAAGAATAGTTAGGACCAAATGCAGAGGCAGGCTGGCTCGAGGAGCCGGCCTGCCTTGTGTTTGTTGCGGCTGAAGTCCTGTCTATGATGCCGAGTACTTCTAGCGAAGACGCCGGATAAACAGTGTGTGCCGTTCCGAGCGGTAGAAGCCGACGACGTAAATCGTGGCCTTGCCTTTGACGGAGTAGATCGTCTGGCGAATGCGCAGAAGCGAAGCGCCGCGAGGCAGGCTGAGCAATTCCGCAATGCTGGCATCGGCTGAAGTGGCATCGACCTCTTCGTCGGCGTAAGCCAATTTAGTGGCGTAGTCGTGCTCAAGAGTGGCAAACAGGGAACTTCTCCCCAGAGGGGCGGAGACAAGGTCGGGAAAGTCAGCTGCGGGCAAGTAGCAGGTCTCCAGCGCGAACGGCTCTTCCCCAGTAAGCCGAAGCCGCTGAATTTTTACCAATCGGCTGGCCGCCGAGAGACCAAGGCGGGCAGCTACTTCCGGCTCGCCCTCGATGACTTTTGCCACCAGCACTCGAGATCGCGGAGCCAGACCGCGGCCCGACATCTGCTCCGTATAGCTCATCAGTTTGTTGAAATGGATTTTGGGCACGGCAACAAAGGTGCCTGCCCCGAGTCGGCGTTCTACGATTCCCTCGTGTTCAAGGCCGGCCAGAGCATGACGAGCGGTCATGAGGCTCACCTTATGGATCTTCGCCAGCTCGCGCTCAGACGCTACCGCATCCCCAGGTTTCAAGCTGGCGGATGCGATGCGGTCGCGGATCTCCACCTGAATTTTCTTATAGGCCGGCAGCCTACTATGATGGTTTCCAGACATAGGGACCGTTCCCAGATCTTCTTAGACGGCGAGGGCTTTGCCTGCAGAGCTCTGCGACCCATCAGTTCTGGAGGCGGCATTTCACCGCCTTATGCTATATAGCTTATGGAAACCATTCTGTAAAGCTCCATCCTCGAAAGCGTTGGCATTTAGGATTCTGGGCGAACTCCAACGGGATGATGAACCGTGAAAATGGATACGAGGCGGAGCCACGGTTGTGAAGCAATCACCTCGCTCACAGCCCCTAAATCGTTATCGAATCGCAAAAATAGTATCGAGCTGGGATCCTGATCCCCGCCGGTCTGCGGACAGGCTGAAGCAGGCTTCAATTCCCGAACCCCATTCAACAATTTTCTCCGGCCGATTGCTTTTTTCTTCTTGACTGCGGACTATCGCGTGCTATATAGCATAGTGCGTTTAGATTATATGTCCGTTTCGTAATCCTATGTTCAGCATCGGTTTGAGGAGATTGGATATGACAAATTCGAAGTTTGGGACTCTTGGAAACTCAACCGAAGGTGGCGGCCGAAAGATGCTAAAGCATTCTTCATTCATCGCAGTTTGCGCAATCATTTTGAGTCTGGCCGCAGCGTGTCTTGGTCAAGAGCTGGCGGCAACCCTCACAGGCGCGGTCACGGATTCGAGCGGCGCCGTTGTGGCCGGCGCGACCCTAGTGGTTCACAGCGAAGAAACTGGCGAGGACATTCGCACGGTGACCACGAATGATACGGGTAGTTTCAACATCACCAATCTTCCCGCAGGACGCTACACGGTCACGGTAAAGAACGCCGGATTCGAGACGTTTGTGGCGAAGGACGTGATTCTGAACGTCGCAGAGAAGCACACCCTTAACGTGGGGTTGAAGACGGGAAAAACCAGCGAGACGGTCGAGGTGACGGCGGAAAACATACAAATACAAACCACCACGGCAGAAGAATCAGGAACTGTTACTGGCGAGCAGGTTCGAGAGTTGGCGCTGAACAACCGCAACTTCGAGCAATTAATCCTGTTGCAGCCCGGCGTTGCCAATCAATTGCCCGATAAGGTGGGTTTCGGTTTGGCGAACAATACTTCAATCTCGGTAAACGGAGCACGGACGGGAGCCAACAACTACACCGTGGATGGGGCCGACATCAATGACAGCGGCTCGAACGGAACCTTGTTGAATACTCCGAGCATCGATGCGATTCAGGAATTCACGCTGGAGCGCAGCAACTACGATGCCGCCTTCGGGCGCAGCGGCGGCGGTCAAATCGTAGTGGCTACCAAATCCGGAACAAACACGTTTCACGGCAGCGTTTACGAATTCAACCGCAATAATTACTACAATGCCAATACGTTCTGGCGGTCGCGCATCGATTGCGGCTGGGAACCCGCTGTCGCCAAACAATACAGTGCCGATCGAGCGCTACAACGATTATGGGTTCACTCTCGGCGGCCCGTTATTCATTCCGAAGCTCTACCACCCCGCGAAGGATAAGACTTTCTTTTTCTGGTCTGAGGAATGGCGCAAAGCCAGCACGCCGGGCACGAATCAAATCAACGTGCCCACGAATGCAGAGCTCGCCGGTTCCTTCACAAGCCCGATTGCCGTTGCTCCCGTAGGATGTGTAACTACTGCTGGCGGCGTATATACCATCAACCCCTCCTGCTACAGCGCTAATGCCAAGGCCTATCTAAACGCTTTCATGCTGCCGAATCCTGCCAACAATGCCGATGGAACGCAGCTCATTACTAATTACGGACAGTTGAATAACTTCCGGCAGGACATCATCCGTCTCGACCAGAACGTCGGCGACAGGATCCGGATCTTCGCTCGATACATGGAAGATGTTGTCCCGCAGAATGAGCCATTTTCTCTTTGGGGAGGTGGCAACTATCCTGGAGTTGAAACAACATCCGTCAACGCTCCCGGGCGCAACCTGGTGATCAACGCGAGCGCCACGATCTCTCCCAGGGTAGTGAATGAAGTTGAATATGTGGATGCCTGGGGCGCAATCAATTCCACGCTCAGCGGCATCGCGAACTCTCCAGCTTTCCTAAGCCAACTTACGAACAATACGGCTTTTCAAGACCCGAACGGGCGCGCGCCCAATGTGAACTTCACTGGCGGAACACAAGCGGTTCCGGCCCTGACTGGTTTGGGCAATGGGAGTGCGCCGTACTTCGAGCGCAATATCGATAAAAACATATTCGACAATCTCTCCATCCAGCATGGAAATCACACCGTCCGTGTGGGCATTACGGCAATGTGGATGCAGAAGACGGAGAACGCATCCGCCGGTTTTGCGACTTTCAATTTCAGTCCCACGAATGGCAACCCGGCCTTCGCTAATTTCTTGCTGGGACAAGCAGATCAATATACGCAGCCGAGCAAGGACACGATTCCTCACCTCAACTACGTAAATCTCGAATTCTACGTGCAGGATGATTGGAAGATAACTCCCCGCCTAACTTTGAACGCCGGCGTGCGCTGGAGCTATTTCCCATCGCCCACGGACAGTAACAACACACTCAATAACTTCAATCCTCAGCTGTTCAATCCCGCTAATGCCGCGATCATCGACCCGATCTCTGGAAACATGACCGGGTTCACGGCGAGTGGCGCTCCGACCAGTGCGGCGACCTACACCAACGGGCTCATCTTTCCGAGTGGCAAGGCCTGCACCACAGCTCAAGCAATCGCTCCTCAGGTTTCTTGCTCACCTTTCGGAAGCCGCGTGAATCCCAACTCCAATAATAACTGGGGACCACGCCTCGGTCTGGCCTATGACCCATACGGAAACGGCAAGATGGCAATTCGTGCCGGTTTCGGCATCTTCTACGATCGTTCTCTGAATGGCATCTGGGAGCAGAATGCCTTTGGGGACCCGCCGTTGGTCCAAACTGTGACGGTGAATAACAATGGCAGCAGTTCTCTTAATTTGTTCGATAACCCTCTTGGCGGACAAGTGGCGGGTCCGCCTCTCGGTCCCAACGGCTTGATTGCAACCGGGGATCCCACCTTCAAAGTCCCGAGCTACATGGATTACAACGTTTCCGTGCAGCGTGAACTCATGCCCAACACCGTTCTTGAAGTTGGCTACGTGGGAACAAAGGGAACGCATCTGCTGGGCGACATAGAGTTGAATCAGCCCACGGTCGCAGCGCGTCTGGCAAACCCCGGAGTCGACGTGAATGCCATACGCCCTTATTCCGGTTATGGGGTAATTACTGACCGCAATCCCATCTATACCAGCAACTACAACTCGCTGCAGGCGTCATTGAATCGCCGATTCAGCAAAGGCTTAACTCTACAGCTTGGTTACACCTGGTCCAGGCTACTTACGACGAACCCAGAGGATCGGTCCCTGGCAACTTACAATACCTACGATCTGAAGCAGAGCTATGGCCCGTCCACCCTGAACACCCCGCAGATGTTCATCGCGAGCTATGTGTACGACTTCCCGTTCTATAAAAATCAGAGCGGGTTTGTCGGCAAGGTTCTTGGAGGATGGGAACTGTCCGGTATCACTACGATCCAGACAGGTCAGTCACTTTCAATCACACAGAGCTCGGATCCCTTTGCCGCGGTGAGCGTTCCTAATTCGGTAGGTGGATGTACGATTTCAGCCACCACCACTTCCTGTCCGCTCTATCCCGGCGGACTTGGCATGACGCGATCTGGCAGTACGGTTCAAGTTCGTGCGGATCAGATCGGCAGCGCCAACGGTCCGAAAACTGCGGCAGAGTTCTTTAACACTGCAGCCTTCACCGATGCAGTGGGGCACTTCGGCACATCCCGAGTGGGTGCGGTCTATGGACCAGGATTGCAGGTCTGGGACATGTCACTCATCAAGAATTTCAGATTTGCGGAGCGGGTCGGATTGCAACTGCGTCTCGAGACTTTCAATACATTCAACCATGGCAACCCTTCGACAGTCGATACTAACGTGGACGACGGGGCAAGTTTTGGTACCGTGAACGGATGGCACGATCCACGAAACGTGCAAATCGGAGCTAAGGTTAACTTCTAACCACTGCTAACATCTACTATCAAGCGCACGCTTCGGCGTGCGCTTTTATTTTGCCGGACTTATTCGCAAGAGTAGACAATCCTGCACTCACTGGCTTTCGTTTTTTTTGATCGCTGCCGCCCTGCGCTTTTCCTGGACTTCAAGTGCGATCTTCTGTTCGTTCGCGGCTTCGGCAGTTTGTCCTAGCTTTCGCAATACTGTGCCAAGAACAAAATGCGCCTCAACGTAATCGGGATCGATTTTGAGGGCCTGGCGAAGCGGTTCAATCGCTGCCTTAGGATGTTCGAGAGCGAGTTCAGTTTTCCCCAGGCCGAACAGCGCTTCGGCGTACCGCGGATTTACCGCTAGGGCAGCTTTGAAATGAGGTTCGGCCTCTGCCGCCTGAGATTTATCGAGAAGTATCAAGCCGAGAATGCAGTTCGATACGGGATCGCTGGGAAAATGCTGCAGCTCCGCTCGAAATTCTTTCTCCGCGAGTTCGTTTTCACCTTCTCGCCAATACTCAAAGCCGAGGCCGGAGTGCGCGCCCATGAAATTGGGGTCCGCGGCTACCGCCGCTTGATACTCTTTGATGGCTTCCGGCCGATTTGACATCTGGTCGTAGGCTGCACCCATCATGATGTGACCCGATGCCGAGTTCGGATCCAACTTCATGATGCGAGCGAATACGTCCGTCAACGCCTTGTAATTCTTCGTCCGAAGATATGCCTTGCCGAGCATGTCGAGCGTCTCCAGATCTGAGGGCTCGACTTGATTCGCGCGTTCCAGATATTTAGCGGCTTCGTCGTAACGGTCGAGAGCGAACAGCGAGAGTCCGGCGAGGTCGAGAATCTGAAAATCCGTTGGATATTTCTCCGCCATCGGTCGAAGCAAGCGCCATGCCGGCAGGTAGCGTTGAGCTTTAAAGTAAGCGATCGCCAGATTGCGTTGAGTCGCGGGATCATTGGGTTGAAGCTTCAACGCTTCCTGGTAGAGGGGGATCGCCTCGGCAGGTTTTCCCATGCGTGACAGCACAGTCCCCAGATTATTCAGGGCGGCAAGGGAATGTGGATCGATCTTCAAGGCGCGCCGGAGATCTTCAGCTGCAGCGGCGTTGTTGCCTTTGTGCATTGCTTCCGAGGCGTGTTCGAGGTACGTATGAAGTCGTAACTCTTCGGAGCTCGGGTTTACCGCGGTGGGCGAGGATTGTGTTTGCCCGAAGGCGCTCTGCGCGATCGGCATCCATATGGCGATCATCACGGTCAGAGCGCGCATCCGCAATGGCATACGCCAGATTCTAATTCAGTGATCGATGTAGCTGTACGGCTTGGTTTGATTCAGAACGAGATCCGACCGGAATACAGGGCCATCCCGACGACGGCGTCCATCCCGAGCTCGTCGAGAGTGTCGATCTCCTGCTGCGTCGTGACGCCGCCTGCTACCACCAGCCGCCGCGAAGTGGCTTGGCGGATGGCCTTCACCGTCTCCATTGGAATGCCGCCCATCAGACCCTCGGTATCGACGTGAGTATAAAGAAACGAGTGACAGAAGGGTTCAAGCGCTCGAATCATGTCGAATGCGGTCACAGCAGTTTCTTTTTTCCAGCCGTCGATTGCAACTCGCCCGGCCCGGGAATCGATGGCGAAAACCAGGTTCGCAGCGCCCAGTTCGCGCGCCATAGTCTCAGCGCATTCTATGTCAATCTCGTCATCTTTCATTAACGCTGAGCCAATAATGACTCTGTGCGCTCCCGCTTGAAGCATGTCGCGAGCGGCTTTAAGGGTGCGAATGCCACCACCCACCTGACAATTCAGCTTTTTTAGGATGCGATTCACGGCCAGCCGGTTCTGACCCGTACTTCGCGCCGCGTCGAGATCGATTACTTGCACCAGCGGATATTTGGAGAAACGTTCGATCCAATAATCGAAGTTGTCGAACTCCAACGCTTTTCGCTCGCCTTGCACCAACTGCACGATCTTCCCGCCCATCAAGTCCATGGATGGAATCAGCATGGCCACCTCACAGGGATGCTGGCATCGTGCAGTTCTTTTTTCAGTTGGGATATGTCTTCAATACCGAAGTGAAAAATGGATGCGGCGAGAGCGGCGTCCGCGCGGCCCTCGCGAAACACCTCGATAAAGTCTCGTGGCGATCCAGCACCTCCGGAAGCAATCACGGGAATCGAGACCGCTTCCGCCACTGCTCTTACCAATTCGCAGTCGAACCCTGATTGAGTTCCGTCGCGGTCCATCGAAGTGAGCAAGATTTCGCCCGCTCCGCAAGTTGTGGCTTCTTGCGCCCATTGAATCGCATCGCGGTCGGTGGGTGTTCGGCCTCCTGCGATGAATACTTTATAGCGTCCTTCGACTCGTTTGGCATCGATCGCGACCACGACGGCCTGTGAACCAAAGCGTCCTGCGATCTTCCCAATCAACTGCGGTTCAAGCACGGCCGCCGAATTGATAGCGATCTTGTCAGCGCCCGCATCGAAGACCGCTGCGGCATCGTCCAGTTGCCGAATCCCTCCTCCCACCGTGAAGGGAATGAACAGAGTGCGGGCTGTGCTGCGGACCGACTCCAGCAGTATGCGGCGACTGGCGCTGGTCGCCGTGATATCCAGCAGAACGATCTCGTCGGCGCCATTGCGAGCGTGCTCTCTGGCGCATTCGGCGGGATCGCCGGCCTCGCGCAGATTCTCGAACTGCACGCCTTTGACGACGCGGCCGTCTTTCATGTCGAGGCAGGCGATAATGCGCTTGGTCAGCAAATCAGATCTCACAAAAATTATTCAAGATGGCGAGCCCGGCTTCTCCCGACTTTTCGGGATGAAACTGCACTCCGAAAATATTTTGCCGCTCGACCGCCGCTGTGAATTGCAGGCCGTATTCGCTAATCGCTGTGGATGCGGTAATCACTGGCGCATAAAAGGAGTGCGTGTAATAGACGAATGTGTTTTGAGGGATGCCTTTGAGCAACCGCGAGCCATCTTGAATCGCCAGAGAGTTCCAGCCGACATGCGGGGATTTCACCGAAGGTGGAAACTGCGCGCACTTGCCTTGAAAGATAGCGGAGCCCGCGATGGCGGGACACTCCTCGCTGCCTTCGAAAAGCCATTGCATCCCAAGGCAGACTCCGAGGATCGGCGTGGCGGCGTAAGCAGCTTGCAGCATAGATTCACGCAAGCCACTCTGATCGAGCGCCTGCAGAGCTGAAAAATGTCCGACTCCAGGGAATACAATCCTGTCCGCGGACGCAACCGTCGCAGGCTGGTTCGTGACCACAACTTCAGCGCCGAGATAAGCGAACGCTTTCTTCACCGAGACCAAATTACCAGCGCCATAATCGATAATGGCGATCATAAAAGACCCTTGGTGCTGGGCAGCATGCGGCCAAGGCGACGGTCGCGCGAGCAGGCGACACGCAACGCTCGCGCGAAAGCCTTGAAGAGTGCCTCAATCTTGTGATGGCTGGAGCGCCCGTAGAGTACGCGTGCGTGAACGTTGGCACGCGCACCACGCGCAAACCCTTCGAAGAAATCAGGAACTAGTTCCACTTGCAGATCGCCGACCCTGGCCACACGAACTTTCGTATCGACCACGGCGGCGGAGCGCCCGCCGAAATCCACCGCCGCCAAACCGAGCGTTTCATCCATCGGCATGACAAAGTAGCCTGCACGCAGAATCCCACGCCGGTCGGCGAGCGCACGATCAAAGACTTCGCCCAGAGCGATGCCTACGTCTTCCACGGTGTGGTGCTGGTCCACATCGAGGTCGCCTGAAGCTGTGAGTTTTAGATCGAATGCGCCGTGTCGAGCGAAGAGCTCCAACATGTGGTCTAGAAAACGAATGCCCGTAGAAACCTCATACTTTCCCCGACCCTCAATGGTGAGCGCGATCTGAATCTCGGTTTCGGCTGTCTTGCGATGCAGTTTGGCCTTCCTCACGCTCTCACCTCGCCAGACAATCTGAGTTCCCCGACCACTTCGTGGAGCGCTGCGATAAGGATTTGCGTATGTTCCTCCGAGCCTATGGTGAGCCGCACACAGCCTTCGCAACCGGGGTCAGAGTTTCGATCGCGCACTAAAATGCCTCGCGCACGCAGGGCTTGTATGAACCTTGCGTAATCGGCACCGACGCGCACGAGCACAAAGTTTGCGCGGCTCGGCCAATAGCGCAGGCCCAGGGTTGCGAGTTCCTGTTGCAGCCGATCACGTCCGCGCTTCACCTCGGCCACATAACGCTCCACGTATGCTTGGTCTTGAATTGCCTCCGGAAGAACCGCCAGTGCAACCGCGTTGACGTTGTAAGGCGAAGCGACTCGCCGCAGCGTCGCGATTTGATTCGCATCTCCGGCGAGAATACCGATGCGCAAGCCGGCCAATCCGTAAGCCTTCGAAAATGTGCGTCCCACGAAAAGATTCGCCGGACGCGGGGCTCCGTTCAAAAGAGTTTCGCCGTGAAATTCGAAATAGGCTTCATCCACCAGCACACTGGCGTTCGGAGCTGCACGTGCAATTCTGAGGAGGACCTCGGATTCCACCGCCGTTCCCGTCGGATTATTCGGATTCGCCACCGCGATCAGGCGCGTGCGAGAAGTAATCCGGGAGAGAACTGCTTCCAGCGGAAATGTGAAATCTGCGCCAGACAAGACCGGAACGATGCGCGCGTCTTCCGCTTGCGCGAATATGGAATACATCGCAAACGTCGGAACCACGATAATCGCCTCGTCTCCGGGTTCGAGGTACGTCGCACAAAGAAGATGAATTCCCTCATCCATTCCGTTGGTGAGCAGAACCTCGGCTGCATCGAGACCTAGAAAATCAGCTACCGCTCGTTCCACCGGCTCGCGCTCGGGATAACGTGCGAGAGTTTCGGCATCGAGCGAGCGCAGCCGCTCCAACACCCGAGGCGAACATCCGATCGTGCTCTCGTTGAAATCGAGGCGCAGACCGTGACGGCCCGCCAGCGGCGGCCGGTAGGGATGCAGGTTCTCAATCGCACGCCGTGCCTTAAGCACGAGAGCACCTCACGCGTAAGGAATCGGCATGTCCTCGCAGTCCCTCGGCTTCCGCCAAGACTATGGCTGGCGGGGCGATTCGGCGGATTCCTTCCGCAGAAACTTCCTGGCAAGAAATGAGGCGTAGGAAATCGAGAACGCTCAGGCCGCCACGGACGCGCGCGACCGTGCCGGTGGGCAACACGTGATTTGGGCCGGAGATATAGTCTCCCGCGGATTGCGGCGTGAATTCGTTGAGAAAAATCGAACCTGCGTTGTTGACTGTATCGACCAGAGCGGCCGGCAGCGTCAAATGCTCAGGGGCGATCCGGTTTGAGATATCAACCGCTTCATCCAGTGAATCGACCAAGAGAATCGCGCCGTGCCGAGAAAGCGATTCGGCGGCAATCGGGTTCTCGCTTGTACGATGCTTAATGCGTTTCCGTACGGCATCTGCTAATTCGCGCGAAGGAGTGATCAAGATGCAGAGTGCGTCAGGATCATGCTCGGCCTGTGCAACAAGATCGCACGCGAGGAAATCTGGATCGCCCGTTTCGCTAATGAATACTGCTTCGGTAGGACCGGCGAGGAATTCGATCGCGCAATCCGACGCCACCAACTTTTTAGCCACGGTCACGTATCGGTTGCCGGGTCCAACGATCTTGTCGACGCGCGGAATGTTTTCCGTCCCATAGGCGAACGCGGCGATTGCCTGCGCGCCGCCAACTCGATAGAACTCGTGCACTCCCAGGAACTGCGGCAGCAGCCATGGTCGCTTGCGCGGGGTTTGGGGAAGCCACGCGAATCTGCGGGACGCCGGCCACTTGCGCCGGAATCACCGTCATCAGCAATGTTGAGGGGAGTGGATACCGACCGCCAGGGACATAGCAGCCAACGGATTCGAGTGGCCGAACCAATTGACCCACACAAACGCCCGGCTGAATCTCGCGGCGCCACTCTTTCGGTTTCTGCCACTCGCAATAGCGACGAATGTTTTCCGCTGCTTGCTTGATGGCGTCGCGCAAATCTGGTGAAGATCTTTGCCATGCGTCCTGCAGTTCTGATTCAGGCACGCGCACCGGCTGGTTCTTTGCGAGACCATCCCAACGCATCGCATAACGCCGCAAGGCTTGTTCACCGTTGCGCCGGACATCGTTCACAATGCGGCGAACTGTTGGCTCAATCCTGGCCAGATCGGTATTGCCGCGCTTTTCCAATTCACGCACGAAGCGGTCTTTCTTTGTATCAGCGAGAATCCTGATGCGCCGCATCACAGCACCACCTTGTTCAGCGGATATTCGACGATGCCCTGCGCGTTCGCTTGCTTGAGTTTCGGGATGAGTGACCACGCCGTGTGCTCTTCAATCACGGTGTTAACGGCGACCCATTCGCCATCGGCGAGTGGGGCTACCGTCGGATTCTTCAGCGCAGGCAATAGCCCAAGGACAGTGGTTAAGTCAGGCTTTCGGACGTTGAGCATCAAGCCGACGCGGCCCAGCGCGGCGATCGCTCCGCAGAGCATGACCGTCAGGTTTTCGATCTTCTGCCGCCGCTCCGGATCGGCCAGGGCCGTCTTGTTCGCAATCAACTGAGTATTTGACTCGAGCACCGTCTCGATAATTCTTAAGTGATTCGCGCGCAACGAACTTCCCGTCTCCGTGACTTCGACAATCGCATCGGCCAGCAGCGGCGGCTTTACTTCCGTCGCTCCCCAGGAGAACTCGACCCGCACTGGTACCTTCCGGCTCGCAAAGTAGTTGCGGGTCACATTCACCAACTCAGTCGCGATGATCCTTTCCGCCAAGTCTTCAGGATTCTTGAAGCTTGAATTCTCGGGCACAGCGAGTACCCATTTCACCTTACCCATGCTCTGTTTCGCATAAATCAGGTCGGTGACGCTGACGACAGCAAGCCCGCTTTCGAGCACCCAGTCAAGACCAGTCAGGCCGGCATCGAGCGCACCGTTTTCGACGTAGCGCGCCATTTCTTGCGCGCGGATCAGCAGGCAATCGATCTCAGGATCATCCGTTGCAGCGAAATAGGAGCGCGGGTTCGTGTATACGCGCAGCCCGGCGCGAGTGAAGAGACTTAAGGTCGCTTCCTGCAAACTCCCTTTTGGAATACCCAGGCGGAGTTTCATCGGCTGGCCTCTTTCAAGAGCGCCGCATCCCCCAGGGGAAGTTCCTGAGTGAAACAGGATCGCGATCCCGTATGGCAAACTTTGCCCTCGCCCAAAACGCGAACGCGAATCAATACGGTGTCTTGATCGCAGTCCGTCCAAGCCGCCAATACTTGCAGACGATTGCCCGACGTTTCTCCCTTTGTCCAAAGCGTTTGCCGGGTGCGGCTATAGAAGGTGACGAAACGCGTGCGCAAAGTCGTATCGAGAGCCTGGCGGTTCATAAAACCAACCATTAGCAGTTCTCCGGTAGCCGCGTCTTGGATGACTGCGGGGGCTAAGCCCTGCATCTTTTCAAAATCGATTTCCATGGGAATTTCTCTTCTTAACCGGTCCCGCCTGCCGACCACGCACGACGAAAACAAAAAGCCCGCTGCGCGATTGGCGTCAGCGGGCTCAGATCTTTTGTTAGTGCTTTAAGTTATCTGAAATCCTTCGCCGACACGCTCATCGCATGGGGATGATGGTGGTGGCGATGGTGATTCGGCGAAATCATTACTGTCCGATCGTAGATGTGCCACATTTGTTCGTCAATAAAATTCTGGATGGTCTGACGATCGAAGACGCTCCGCTATCGTAAGAAGGCGAGAAATACAGTTCCTCCGATTAGGGTCTGAACGACCCGTCGCTCTCGCAGACCGCATCAACACTATAGAAAAATGGATTCGGGTTCTTCCGCATGATGCGCTCGTCCAGCGTAGTTATCGGAAAATTCAATGTAGGTCATCAGTTTTTTCGTATGTAGGGCCAAGACCAAAAATGAGGCACTATCTTGCGGTTTTCTCAGCAGCAGCGAATGTCACGACAACCTTGCCGTGCTGAAAAACGTCAGGTTCCTTTGAGGCGGATTGATCGGTCGGCTGGATAACGACGCGATATGACTCCGGAGAAATAGACTGCAACGTTCCGCCTTCGACATCTTTGATCTTCCCGGACGTGCGAAGTTCGAAACTCGAAGCCCGTGATGGGAGAAAGTCAAAGCCTACTGTTAAGACTCGGGCAGTCAGAGTTGTACGAGTAATCTTGATCGCCTTACTAGGCTCTCCAATCAGCGGTGGAGGCAGGGAAGGAGTAACCGCTACTCCTCCTTTATATGCGACGGTCAACAAAGTACTGCCGTGTGGCAGCGTGAACTCCATGCGCGCGTGCGCATCCTGGGAATGCTGTTCGAATTTCGCCGCGATGGAGGCGTTCCCCAGACGCACCTTTCCTAGTTGTGCCCCAAGAGGAATTTTTGGATCGAACACCATCTTTACGGGAGCGCCTTCATTTTGCAGATCGAGGCGAATCTCATTGGTCGATTGGAGGACGCTGAGGCTGATCCTGGAAGAACCTACCCGCAGATTGTTCACGCTGACGGCATCCCAATGTTCCGGAAGGTGAGGAGCAAAGGTGACACGATTTGATTTGCCTTCCACATGCAAGCCCAACAACCCATTGACAGTGGCCGAGAAGAACGTTGCCGATGACCACGTTTGCTCCGGAACGGATTCCGATTCTTCGTGATAGTAGTCGCCCGCGAGCGCCTCATGCATGTGCCCTAACGAATCGAGAGAACTCCACGAGACGAGCGCATTCCAGATCGGAAAGGCAGTCGCCGGCCGATGGTCAGCCCAAAACTCAGAAGCCATGCCAGCAGTGCCGGTTGCCCAGACACTTCCACTCGCGTAGGAATTCGGATCGTAAGTGTTGTCACTCGAGGCTCGACCTCGGGTTCCCCAATCAGTTTGAAAATCAGCGGATGCCAACTGGTCAAGAACCGCGTCCTGCCGAGCTCGAGAAATTGAGGATATCCCCACGCTGCGAGCCGGTCCGATGCTGCGATCGATCATGGGCTTTCCTGATCGCGTATAGCCGCTGATCCAGAAATGCTTCTGCTCATCCCAATATCTATTATCAATTGAATTATTGGCCCGTTCGCTGGCCGCGATGGCCTCAGCTGCCGCGGCGTCTTCACCCATGTCGGTTGCGAGATGCGAGTAGGCCCGCGCGGCTTCTGCCCAACTGGCAGAAAGTGCCAATTCATCGGTTAGCGCATCTTGCTCTCGACCTCCTTCTTTCCCCGCGGGAATTCGAGGCAGTCCATCTTTCGTATCGAGAAGAGAACGGCAGTATTCGTAAGCTGAGTGGATCGACTGCCAGTGAGCCTTGGCGAAATTCCTATCGCCGGTCACAGAAACGTAGTGTTCGATGGTGTTAAGAAAATCGAAGGTCAGTTCGACATGCACAAACATATACGGGTACTTGTTCCAATCCAGCGAAGCTGCGCTCTGCGCCAGTTCGTGCCAGATCATGCCGCTCTTCTGATCTTGATATTTAAGGATGAATTCGAGCTCCTGCCGAGCCCGATCGTATTGGCCGGCCGCGAGCAACGCAGGGATCGCCACCATCCCGTCTCCGGCGAAGAACCAGTCATACTGCGGGCGTCGAGCCTTGCGCGAGGGACCGTATCCGGCAACCTCACCGCATCCTAAGTCGGGGTTACAAACCCATGCTTGATCGAGCGCCACCTCTGCCCACGCCAGTGCGCGATTTGTCTCAGCGTCTGGCGTTTCGATTTGTAAAGATTGGTCTAGCAGATTTGTGTAGTGATCGACAGCAGTTCGTTCAAGCCTTGATTCTGCGCCGTCCGTAAGGAGTTCATTCGCGGTGGCACTCGAATCTTGTCCGGCACCGCCCCCGGCGATAATCACTCGAGCAGTTTTGTGGTCGCGGCCGGCGCGAATGGTGAAACCTAGTCCCGGGAGTCGCTGAACGCGTTGGCGATCGTTAGGTGTTTCATCGTGGGCTACGATGTCAGGAGAGCCGATGCTGCCTGTGAAACGGTGAGTCAACTCCGAAAGCAGATACGCGGAGGCGGTTGAGTTCCACACCGCATCCTGGCCACCGATCGATGCGGGCCACATCAGGTCCAGTACGGGCGTGAAGCGGATCTCGATATCGAGCGCCTTCGCACTATCGACCTCGTATCGAATGATCACTCCCGGTTTATCGAGCGGAACAAAAAGCTTTTCGCGCACGATGAAATCGGGTCCAGCGTAGACGCGGGTTACGGCTTCGGGACTATAGGTAATGCGCCGCAGCACTGTTTGACCGTCGATTCCTGTGGTTGTGCCTTGATGGCGGAACGTGACGGCGTAACCGCTGAGAATCTGCACGGGATAAGTCCAGACTTCCAGACCGTCTTCGGAATAGCCAAAGATGGCTGCGCGGCGTCCGTGGACGGAAATGAAGCGGCGGGGTCCGGTGGATTCGGTGGTCCAGGCCAATTTGCTGAAGGCTGCGGAATTCGTTTCGGTCTGCGCATCGAGCCTGCAGTGAAATATGATCAGCGCCGAAATCGCGATGCATGCGATTGCGTACTTACCGAGACAGGGTTTCGCGAGTTGCGGCATTTCGAATGCGATCGGTTTACGTCACATGCAAATAGGTCGAATATTGCTCTTCGTCGATCGCTATATAAGGAAGAAGTTGCGTTGCATCTTTGGGCCCCGCCACCTGCCAGCTTTGCTTACCGACTTGTTTGGCCGCTAACAATTGCGCCCTGGTTAACGACAGATTACGGCCATCATTGTGGATTGCGAACAGCACCAGCGGACCGCAGAGCAATGCGACCGTCTCAGGATGTCGAGCGTCGATCGGTTCCAAGCGCAACGTTCGGGGCAGCTGCAAGTCGATTCGATCGCCAGTTCTCCAATGCCGCGAAATGGTGGCGAAGCTGCCGGCCTGCGGCACATACTGCCAACGTTTTCCGTTTACTTCGATGCGAGCGCCTTCGGCCCATTCCGGAATACGCAGATTCACCGCGAATTCTTTCGGTTTGGACGTGCTTAACTGAAATGAAATCAAATCATCAAAGGGATAATCGCCAGTTTGACTCAGTGAAACTTTCGCGCCTTGCTGTACCCACTGCACGCTCGAAGGGATATAGAGATTAACGTAAAGTCCACGACTATTGCGGAAGTAGGTGTTGATCCGATAATCCGCAGCGACTTGGGGAAGAGTTCCGGAGCAGCAAGGAAATCCGTGATTCGAATAAACTTTTTTGGCCGCGAAATTGTAATCCGCGTAGTAAAACGCCCGGCCATCGGCGTGCATCGGCTTCGCTCCCAGGACGGTGTTGTACATCACGCGCTCCATGCTATCGCCATAGCGCGAATCGCGCGTCACGCGCAGCAGGTATCGCGTCATCTTAAAATGAGCGTAGGAACCGCAGGGGGTCTCAAAGCTGTTGTGCGTCTTCGTCAGGCTGGTATCGATTTCGTTACTGTCCGGCGCGCGTAGCATCTCATCGGGTCCCCAGCCTCCGGTGGCGAAGCTTTGCGCAGTGAGCATGCGGAAGGCATTGGTCGACGCGCGGAGGTACTTTTCATTCCCTAAAGTAAGGTAAGCCTGCATCGCGGAGCTGAGCGAGTTGACGTAACTGTAGGCATGCTTTCCGGCGAGCACGTTTTCACCCCGAGCCAAGGGATCGAACCAGGTGGAGTCGTCGAGATATTGGATTGCCAGCTCGCGGTAGCGGGCTCCTGCGCCCCTCTGAAAGGCAAGGAATAGATTCTCTGGATTGGTATACGACTCATCCCATCGGTAGGACTGATCTTTGCCCGGACGCCATTCCAGTTCCCGGTCGATCGCCTTTCCGGGAAGATGCGGCAATGCAGCTTTAGTCGTGCGCTCTAGTATGGCGAACGCATCGGGATCGCGCACGAGCTGGTGCGAATCGATTAGGCCCAACAGAAGCTTGTCGTAGCAGTAAGCGGGAAAGCGGTTTTTCTCGTAAAAATCTTCGGAGATGGTCTGCGCATACAGGCGATTCAGGCGCAATACCTTTTCGCGCGTCTCGTTCGAGCCGGAGATTGCATAATATCGAGCAAGTGCAGAAATCCACTGGCCGAAGGTTGCGCCGGGAGCAAAACCGGCGTCGTCTTTATGCCAGTCAAAATCAGGATCGTAGTTGTACCATCCGCCCAAATCATTGCCTGGCGCTGGTTGTCCAGCCATCTGTCGAAAAGGCTTCAGCAAACTATCTTCACTCAGGCTCATCAACACGTCCTGAGTATTCTTAAGCTGGGCCTCGTGAAGACCACTGTGAATGGTCACGTCGCCATAAGCGAATTCAGATAATGGCGTGTCGAAAAATAATGAGGCCGCATCGGATTTCGGCAACCAAAGAGCAGGAAGTGAAAATACACCCGCAGCGGCGGCGGATATCTGCGCAAATTTACGGCGCGAAATCTTTGACGAATTGTTCCCGGTGATTTTCACTTTAAGAAATCGTATCACCCCGGCCGCAGGCAAATGCAACTGACACAATTTCTGTCTAGAATTGAAAAATGCGAACGCTTCTCTCGTTCCTGGTGCTTTTCCTTCTTTATACAAGTGCTCCGGGGCATTTGTTCAGCCAGGATGCGCCTGCCCCAGCAGGTCAGAACGGCGCTTCATCCCCTGCGGCCGACCAGCCACCTTCCGTCGTTGCAAAACCACGGGTAGAAGAGACACTGTTGGAAGCTCACCAGGAACTGGAGCACGGCAAGCCACAACGAGCGATCACGATGCTCGAGCAGCTGGCAGCGACTGCTGGTCCGTCGGCCAAAGGTATTCAACACGAACTTGGAATCGCCTACTATCGCACGGGCAAGCTAGTTGCTGCTGAAAAGGCCTTTGCGCGTGCCATCGATGAAGATCCAAATGATATGGAATCCGTGCAGATGCGAGGCTTGACCCTGTACCGGCTGGGCCGTTCGGATGCAGCCATTCCATACCTTGAACGGGTTCGTCAATGGACCCCCAACGCCAACGCGGACGCGAACTATGTTCTTGGATTGTGTTATGTGAACTCGCAGCGTTTCGATGATGCTCGTCTGGCCTTCGCCAATCAGTTCGGCGTCCTTCCAAGCTCGGGGCAGTCGTATCTGCTCTTAGCCAGGATGCTGATGCAGGCCAACTTGCCCGAGGCAGCGGGAGAAGCCGCAAAGAAGGCGCTTCAGTTGGTCCCTAATCTTCCGCTGGCGCATTTTATGCTCGGCGAATTTTATCTTTTTAAGTCGGACACGGAGCAGGCGTTGCGCGAGTTCGAGCAGGAGCGCGAGATTAATCCAGCCAACGCTTCCGTGTATGACCGGCTGGGAGATGTTTACACGCGCTCCGGAAAATATCAGGAAGCCCAACAGGCGCTGGCTAAGGCGATCTCACTCGATACTTCGAGCACAGGGCCTTTCATACAGATGGGCAAGGTGCTATTGCGAAAAAATGATCCTCAAACCTCCTTGCTCTATCTGCAACATGCCGAGAAGATGGACCCAGGAAGTTACATGACACACACGTTGTTGGGCCAGGCATACCGCAGCTTGGGACGCATGGAAGAGGCGCAGAAAGAGATCGATACCGCCGCGAAGATCCACGCTCAGGGGCAGGTGCAGCTGGAATCCGCTCAATAATTCCGTTGTTTGCGGTTGCGCACCGCAATGAGCTGAACGCCCACCGGCACTCCGTGCGTGACCTTCACTCGTAAGAGCGCTTCGAAGGGCTTGAGTTCGCCCCCCGCGGGAAGGGCGAGACGATGCAGCAACTCTTCCACGGAATCTTTTCCGCAAACGTATTCGGCGGCCGCCTGGGTTCCAATCGTCGTTGTTCCCGCCAAAATGAGTACATGGCGAGCCGGGTTGAGCCCTTGCAGGAAGGCGATAATGGCGTAATCTTCGGTGAGCGTCTGCGATGGATCGCTAGGGTAGAAAACTGCCGGCTGCCCAGGCTCCGGATGAACATTGACGATCCCCAAATTTCCCTTGTGCGAACTCGATTCCAGCCGCTTGAAAACGAACTCCTGGCTTCCCGGAAAATCTAACAGCGTGAGGTTCTCGGCCGGCGACCCGACAAATATCAAGTCCGTCTTCTTGGCGTCATCCAGAGTGAAAAGACTACCGCGCTTTACCTCAACGCGGTGGTTCAGCATGCGAAAAGTCTTATCAAGTTCGTGGACGGCAAGCACTTCGCCGACGCCCGTATAGTGATCCAGAACCGGCGAGCGGGAATCTCGCTCGGGGTCCAGATAACGCATGCCGGTCTCCGGACGCCCAACAAAAGAGGCGTTGCTGAAAATCACCCACGGCGCATCGGGACCAGAGACGAATGGGTTCCAAAAGTCACGCAACGCGGTCGGAACCGCCAGTTCATTTGGCTTCACTAATCGCGCCGAATGCAGGGTTATCGAGAGCAGAGCCACCATCACCAGAGCAAGGGCAAGCGCCGCGGAGAGACTGGCGATTGCAACGAGCGACCAATTGGTTTTCTTCGGACGGACGGGTACTTCGAAGGGGCCTGCATTTTCCTTTGCCGCCGAAATGGGCACTGGAGCAGGATTGGGTGTGTCCCTCTCGTGAAACTCAAGCGCGTAAACCCCGTAGGGCATCTCTACCACAATGGGGTCCGCAACCCCTTCGTGGCTGTAGTAATCGAGCAGCTTCAGCCGAAGCCGCCCTGCTTGCACACGAATAGCCGAGTCTGCCTGTGGATCAAAAGTCTGGGGCCTGCCGAAAACCTCGACTGCTATCTGATATTCCTTCAGTGGCACACCGGGTTGGGTGACAGCGTGGTCGGCGAGATATCGGAGAAGTTTGCAGAGCGATTCGGCCTTGCGAAGGGTATGGCTTTGGACAATTTTATCGATCTGCCCAAGAAAACGATGCTGATCCGCGAACTGAACAGATGTAACTGCCATGTAACGTCAAGCCGCAATTCGTTGAATCATCAATGGAATACGCGCTTTAGCCAACTGTAACGTGTAACTGACACAGAGATACTTCTACTTGAAATCAATTAGGGGGAGCATCCCCAGTTGCCCCAATACTAATTCTCGAGACGTTTCCATGCCGTCCGGCCGAATGGAAGGCGATACGGTCTAGCCATGCTACGCCAGTTTGTGGACCATCTTCAACTGGCCAAACAGGTTTCGGAATTAGTCTCCCGAACAATGGAGTGGGGCGACAAGTGGCATCAACCACGAAGTTGATCCGAGCCAGGAGGCTTTTAATGGACACCAACAACTGCCGCAGTGCAAATTCCAGCATTCAACTGAAGTCGAGCCGGACGACTCATAGTTGGATAGCTCTGGCATTACTCGCGGCGTGCGTCGTTGCGGGCTCGCGGCCAGTTACCGCTCAGGCCGTCTATGGATCAATATACGGGACGGTGACCGACACTACGGGGGCCGCGGTTCCTAATGCCACTGTTACGGCCAGCGATGTTGCCAAGGGCACATCCGTGAGCGTTCAAAGTGACGGGAATGGAGATTACCGCCTCGAGCACCTCATCCCTGACACTTACAACGTGACGGCGGAAGCCACGGGCTTTGCGAAAGTGACCACGCAAAATGTGATCATCTTCGCTGACACGGCACCGAAAGTCGACATCAGTTTGAGCGTTGGTTCCGTAAGTAACACAATAACCGTAACCTCCGCAGCACCTCTGCTTCAGACCGAACATACCGACGTCAACGTAATTTTGAACGAGCGCGCGGTGGAGACACTCCCGAATTTAAATCGAAACTTTACGGCCTTCGAGCTGCTTACACCGGGAACGACCTACATCGGATGGAATGTTGACGAGTCGCAGAATCCGCAGCGCAGCCAACAAATCGAAGTCGACGGCCAACTGCCCTTCGCCACTGGGTATGAACTGGACGGGACCGACAACCAGGATCCCGTTATTGGTATTGCCGTCATCAATCCCAATCTTGATGCTGTTTCAGAAATGAAAGTAACTTCCCAGAACTACGACGCCGAGTTCGGGAAGGCTGTGGCAGGGCTGGTAACGGCGCAAACTAAGTCGGGAAGCAATAACATTCACGGGTCGGCTTTCGAATTTTACCGATCGGATGGGGAGCAGGCGCGTGATCCATTTTCGCAAGCCACACCCGATCCGGTTACCGGTCGTTATATCCCGGTCAGTTCGCACAATCAGTTTGGAGGATCGTTAGGCGGTCCGATCATCAAGAACAAGCTGTTCTTTTTCGGGGATTATCAAGGCCTTCGAGAGAAAAGTGGTGTATCGGGACTATTTACGGTGCCGACCGCTACGGCCCGCTCAAGCTGCATTGCAGCTGCGGGCAACGCCGGTCTGACCTGCAACCTGAGCGATTATCTGTCAGTGGGACAAATCTACAATCCCGGCATGGACACTACCGGTCTTGGCCGAACGGCATTCGCTGGAAACCTTATTCCTGGGAACCTTCTGTCCACGCCGGCAATCAATCTCCTCAGCTTGCTTCCGGCGCCCAATACCGGAACGCCGGGACAGATCTTCAATAACTACGCAAAGTCGGGAACTGGTTCATTTCATAACAATCAGTTCGATGTGCGCATTGATGATCGCTTCTCCGATAAGCTTCATTTGTTCGGTCGCTATACGTTCTTCGACTCCTCGCTTAGCGGGGGTTCTGTATTCGGACCTGCGGGCGGTTCCGGGTTTGGCACCAATGGATTCGCCGGCAACGATACAAGCCAGGACCACAGTCTGGCGGCGGGTGGAGACTATACGCTTTCTCCAAAGTGGCTTACCGACTTCCGCTTCGGATGGTTTCGCTTCCACTTCAATGAAGAACCGCCCAACTACAACCAGCCGCTGGGCTCGAATTTAGGAATTCCCGGCGTGAATACCGGAGACCTCGCCCTGAACGGGGGCTTGCCCGCATTCAATATCGACGGAATTTCGAATAACGGCGGCAATACGATCTACGGCACCAACACGGCTCCATTTATTGAGACCGAAAACTCCTATCAGATTAATAACAATTGGAGCCACAGTCTGGGGCGGCACGAGATCAAGTTTGGAGTCGATGTTCGCTACGCAACCCAGTATGCGTTAGGTTTGGATAACAACAACTTCCGCTCCGGCAATTTTCACTTTCCGGCCTCCATCACGGGCGAGGCTCCAGCGTTTCCAGGCGACCCCGCTGCGTCGCCAGGAGTTGGTTTGGCTACATTCTTACTGGGCGATGTAGGTCCCTTCCAGCGGACACAAACCGCCAACACCAACGCAGAGACTCACCAGTACAGGGCGTTTTACTACGCGCAGGATCAATGGCGCGCCACGAATACTCTGACCATCAGCTACGGCTTGCGCTGGGAATGGTACTTCCCGGAAGCGGTGAACGGAAAGGGTCAAGGCGGTCTGCTGGATCTCGACACCGGGAACGTCAACATCGCCGGATATGGCCCCTACAACGACTCGGTGAATGTCTCGAAGAGCTGGACGAAACTTGCTCCTCGAGTCGGTATAAGCTGGCAGGCTCGTCCCAGCACTGTCGTGCGCACTGGATATGGAAGAGTCTACGGCCAAGGCTGGTCGGGAAACACTTTCGGCGAAGTGCTGGCTTGGACTTATCCGGTTCAGGTTTCACAAAATCTCAATCCAGTGACGGAGTATGCCAACGCTTCGTTGAGCAATACCAGCTACATTCCACTCACTTTGGCCACCGGTCCTCCGGCTTACACTTTTGCTCCAATACCGGCAAATGGAGAATTTCCGCTGCCGAATGGAATTAGCGTCCCCACGCGGCCAACCGTGGTGCGTTTGCCAACCCTCGATGCGTGGAATCTGGCCATTCAGCACGAGATCAACCCGACCATGGCTCTTCAAGTTGCGTATGTCGGCAGCCATGGCATCCACAACATGTTCGATTCGTCGAACCAGTTTGATCCGAACCAAGCCACCATTAACGGGTTTGATCAGATCAATCCCGCCACCGGACTGCAATACACTTATAACGACCGGCAGCCGTACTTTAACGGAATCGCCCAAACGCTAGGAGTGAATTATGGCCATCCTTTCGGTTGGACGCAGTCGCTTCGCTACAACAACAACGAAGCCACCAGCAATTACAACGCGCTTCAGGTTAAGCTGGAAAAACGCTTCAGCCATGGCGTACAGTTTCTCTCGCACTACACCTGGTCGCGCGCCATGTCACATGAGTCATATTATTTTGCTATCGATCCAAAAGTCGGATACGGTGCCAGCTACTACAATCGTCCAAACGCTTTCGTGCTCGCGGGTAATTGGGACTTGCCTTTTGGCAAGAACCAGCCCTTCGCCAGCGGCGGTCCGAAGTGGGTCAATTACGTGATCGGCGGTTTCACTCTGAATGGCACGGTCACGGTGGAGAGCGGATTACCATTCACTCCGAGTTACGCGCTTTGCAATAACGATCAGGATCTTGGCATTTGCCGTCCCAGCCAAAATGGCGAGGCGTACCATCTCGGCGCGGGGCACTTCGATCCCATTACGCGCTCTGTTCCGTATTTCACACCGTCGCCATATGAACTCGGCGGATCATGCCCGACGGACCCGGGTGGAATTTGCCCCTCTTCCTTCGGTCCCTATGTTCGACCGGCAATTGGAACCTTTGGCAACATCTATCGCGACTCGCTGTCTGGGCCGGGATTCGTGAATACGGATCTGTCGGTGGCAAAGAAGTTTCCTCTGGCGGAAAGCATGAATCTGCAATTCCGGGCCGACGCGTTTAACGTGTTCAACAAAGTGAATCTTGGTCAGCCTAACGGTTGCGTAGATTGCCAGGGACAAGGCGCCGGTCTGATCACCAGCACTGTTGGCTCGCAAGACGGCACGTCGATGCGGCGGCTGCAGTTTGCGGTTCGACTTGAGTTCTAAGTGCAGTGGTCGGGTTGAACAGCGAAGGCGACAGATTGTTTTTGGCCGGCTGGGATTATTGCTTTCGGGATCGGCATTGGACCCGGGTGCGAGAGTTCTGGTCGGCTAAACTAAACCGCTGCGGGCACAGACACCGCTGGCTATCCGCTTATGCTTGGCCTTCCTCTCGCCGCTCAGATATTTGCCCCGCCATCGATACAATGCAGGAATATGCTGTCGACCGTTAGAGGTCGCTTCGTGAGAAGACGCGGGTTCTGCGGAATCAAGAATCCCCTTTATTTCGCATTGATGACGATCTTATTTTCGACCCTCCCTGCGGTACCCAGAGCCAGTTCCCAGTCGATTGTTCAGACGCCAGCGCTGACCAGCTTTTCATTCGAAGATACAGTTCCGCTGAAGATCGTTCGGGAGGCCATAGCTTCGATGCCATTCACGGTCGATGGTCCGCGCGGGGCAGCCCTTGGGCATCAGGACGGCACTTTCGAGGCCTGGATCTTTCCATGGAAGATTCTCAGCAACTTCCGCATCACTGCTGACATGCAGGATTATCCGGTGCCAATCGATGTGAACGAGCATTCCGCCGTCATCGAGGTGCGGCCGGACCACACAACCATCACTTTTGCGCACGCGAACTTTACGTTGCGGGAGATTCTGTTTGCGCCCCACAATTCTCCTGATGGTGCTGGCGTTCTGGCGTTTTTTGAAATCGAGGCGATTCGTCCAGTCACTTTTACTTTTCAATTCACTCCGGAGATGAAGCGTATGTGGCCCGCTTCGTCCGATGACTATTCAGGGGCGGACTGGGTGAAAACCACGTCCGGCGGTTTTTATGCGTTGCGACAAAGTTTCCCCGATCATGCTGCCGCGATCCAAATGCCCGGAGCCGAACCAGGTATGCTCGCCCCTTACCAGGAGCGCGCGAAAACTTATCCGGCCCAGTTTGTGTTGCACTTTGATCCGTCGCAAGATGCTGACAAGCTGTTTCCTTTGCTCCTGACGACTGCGGATAGTGCGGCGGACACAAGCAATGCAGCTCTGGCCGAACGGCTTAACGGGCTCGCCCAATCTTTTCGCAGTCTCTACGAACAGACCGGAGCGTACTACAAGAAATTCTTGTCCGATCATTTGGCGATAGAAACCCCGGATAAGCAGTTTGATGATTCACTCGCCTGGGCGGAAGTGGCGATTGATCAACTGAAGGTAGAGACCACTCCGCTACACGATGAAACGGCGCTGGTGGCTGGAATTGACACCTCGGGCGATTCTGCTCGTCCGGGCTTTGGGTGGTATTTCGGGCGCGACTCGCTATGGACTCTCTATGCCGTGAACTCCTATGGAGACTTTCAGTTAACCCGTGATCAGCTTGAGTTTCTGATGCGGCGGCAAGGTCCGACCGGGCAAATCATTCACGAATGGTCACAAACCGCCGGCATCGTCGACTGGAAGAGTTTGCCATACGAATTCGCCTCCTCCGACGCGACGCCGCTATTCCTGATGGCCGCCAATGATTATTTGCAAGTCAGCGGCGACGTGACATTCATCAAAGCCCACTGGGCGTCGTTTCAGAAAGCCTGGGAATTCGAGCGCTCGCATGATTCCGATGGCGACGGCATTTACGAAAATAGTGCCGGCTCAGGTTGGGTGGAATCCTGGCCTCCGGGAATGCCTCATCAGGAAATTTATCTGGCCGCTCTTGATCAGCAAGCCAGCGCCGCATTCGCCAAGTTGGCAAGTGCGACGGGAAATCCGCCGCAGTCGGCGGATGCGGAGAAGTCGGCGAATCGAATCGCAAAACAATTGGAGAAAGAATATTTCCTGACGGATGCCAATTTCTACGCCTTCAGTAGAAACGCTGATGGAACCCTCGATAAGAGTCCAACGATTTATCCGGCGGTCGCCTCTTGGGACGGAACGTTCACTCTCGAGCGCGCGGGCGGGATGCTCAACCGCTGGGCTTCGTCGGAGTTCTCCACTGACTGGGGTACGCGCGACTTAAGTCCGAGCGTCAGCTTCTACGATCCCATCAGTTATCACCAGGGCAGCGTCTGGCCACTATTTACCGGCTGGGTATCTCTCTCCGAATATCGCAATGGCCGCAGCCTATCGGGCTACGCCCACTTGATGCAGAACGCGGACCTGACGTGGGCACAAGACTTGGGTGCGGTTACCGAGTTACTCTCCGGCGAATTTTTCCGCTGGCTTGGTCGCAGCACTGCTCATCAACTCTGGTCTTCTGCAATGGTGGTTACTCCCACTGTTCGCGGCATGTTCGGACTGGAGTGGAGTGCTTCTGACAACGCTTTGACAATCACTCCGAATCTTCCTGCGCAATGGAGCGATGCGAGAATTCTGAATGTGCCGATTGGTCAGTCCCGCGTGAATGTGGAGATGCGCCGCTCCGGATCGACACTCTCCGTGCGCCTTACTGGTGGAGGAGCGAATCACATTTCGCTGCGATCTCGCACGGCCGGAGCGAAAATGGAAAATGGCGAGTTGCGCATTCCACTGCCAGCAGTGGAAGTGGGCATTCCGCACGGATTGCCCGAGCCGGGAGCGGTGACTTCGCAATTGAAGGTTCTCGATCAGCAGACAGGTTCGCACTCTTTACGCCTGCACCTGTCCGCTCCGGCAAACAGCGATCAAACCCTTTTCCTCCGCGTGAACGATCCCAAGGTTCATCCGAAAAGCGATGGAGCAGAAGTGTCCACCGATTCCGCCCATCTCCGAGTTCATTTTCCGGGCGGAGCGAAAGAAAAATACATTGAAAAAGACGTGACTCTCACGTGGTGATGCAGTTGAGCCGCCGTAGACTCAGCGCTGAGTTGCTTTGTGTATGCCTTTTATTTACGGCAACATCCTTCGCTCAACAGCGTGCGGTCTTGGAGACCGCCGAGACCAAGTTGGAACTTGGGGCCGGTGTTCAATCCCCCATCGTTTCTTCCGTGCAAAACGGCATTGTGGTTTGGAGAAACCGCGCCACGAAAACGCTCATTTCCACCGTGCAGATCCAAGAGCGTTCCTTGCCGCTCGATTGGAAATTCAAGGCTGCCGCCAGCCACGCGGATAAGAATTCAGTCGACTTTGTTTACGAGTCGACATCTCCGAAGCTTCTGCTGACATGGGAGTGGCAAGTTCGTTCTGGACATGGTCCGATCGAACACCAGATCAGGATCGAAAATCGCGACGCCGCGGATGTTTGGGTGCCGCTGCAGAGCAGCTTTCTTTTTGACTTTCAGATTTCGCCGCAAGACACGCTCGAACAATTCTATGTCGAGAAAGGTGCGGACACCCCTTCTTCGGTTGGAACTCACCTCACCGGTATTCCTGAGGGATATGAGTGGGAAGGAACATCGAGCACTTATGCTCAGCCACGGCCGGGTGAGCCACGCGAAATCATTCCGTACTTTCTGGCTGAGCACTCCAATGCCGATCAGTCAGGCTGGTATGTCGGCATCGAATTTAGTGGCCGAACCCACCTAACCCTAGCCCGCAGCGGCGATTCCCTGCGTGGGGAAGTTGGCCTTAATCCCAACCCCGGCCCGTATCGCACACGACTAAAGCCGGGAGAGACATTTGAAACTCCTACAATTTTTCTAGGCGCCACTGCGGGCGGTCCGGACGCAACCAGCAACCTGCTTCGACATTGGATACGTGAGGTGCTCACGAGGCAAGAGACGTGGAAAGATCCCCAGTACCCACTTGTCGTAAACAACAGTTGGGGCGGCGGCATGCTGGTCAATGAAGAGATCGCCCTTCGTATGATTCACGATTCCGCCGAGCTCGGCGTCGAGTTGTTTCACGTGGATGCAGGCTGGTTCCGCAGCGTAGGCGATTGGCAACCGGATCCCAAAAAATTTCCTCATGGGCTACAGCCGATCGCGGACGCCGCTCACGCGCACGGCATGAAGTTTGGCCTGTGGGTGGATTGGGCGCAAGCCGCGCTCAGCACGGAACCCGGAGCATTGAACATTCGCGATCCTGAAGTACGAGGTTGGCTGACCACGGATTTACCCGCGAATTGGAAACCGGAAGAGTTCAAAGGACAAACAATTGATATCGGCGCACCTCGGGCAAAGGCTTGGGCAATGCGGGAGACCGATCGCATCGTCACCGATTACAAACTCGACATGCTCGAGCACGACGGGTATCTGGTAGCGCAGGGTTGCGACGCGACGGACCATCCCCACGCCCCGGCGGATCCGTTGAATCGCTGTACGTACCGAGACGCGGGTTTTGTGTTTGTGCGCAGTTCCAACTCGACGGATGTAAGCTACCATGCGGTTCGCGCTTACTACGACATTCAATCCAATCTGCGCGCAAGACATCCTGGACTGCTGCTCGAAATCTGCAATGACGGCGGCCGCATGATCGACTTCGGCAGCGCTGCGCATGGGGACTATTTTTCCATCACCGATACCTACGACCCGCTCTCCAACCGCCGTGCGTTCTACGACACCAGCTTCGTTCTGCCTGCGGCTATGCTCGAAGCTTACGTGGAGCGCTGGCCGACGCCCAGGATTGAGAATTTTCGCTATATGTTACGCAGCGGCATGATGGGCTGGCTCAGCATCATGATCGATACAACTTCCTGGGATCGCCAGCAACGTGAGGCGGCGAAAGAAGAAATCCAGCTTTACAAAACTCGGTTGCGTCCGCTCATCCGCGACGCCAATCTTTACCACATCTCCGACCGCCCGGATGGCGTGCGTTGGGACGGCATGGAGTACTTCGATCCGCAAACGCAGCGCGGCGTTGTCTATGCTTTCCGCGGTACGGTCGAAAGTGAAGCCCAGCACAAATTCATTCTGCACGGTCTGCAGGCCGGGGGGCGTTATCGTCTGCGATTCAACGATCACACCGCGGAAGACGAAGTTGCAGAAGGTGCCGTCTTGATGAATGACGGTCTCAAGGTTCGACTGTTGACGCCGAACAGCTCCGAAATCATTTTCATAGAAGCGTTGGCTTCCGAAGATCGAAAAAGCAACGCTAACGGAAGAGAATAGGATGTCTCAAAAGGCTTGCAGTTGCGATGGTAAATAATCCTGTTTTTAAAGCGTGCGCGTTCTGCCTGCTGGGCTTTCTGTCGGCGGCTCAAACGGCGACGCAGCAACCTGCTTCGCCAATCCATTTCTCGTACAGTTCCATCCCTTTCGTGCTGGACAGCGACGAAACTTCCGAGAGACACGCGCCCGAAACGATGGCCGGTGGTGTCGCTGTATTCGACTACGATAACGATGGCAACCTGGATATCTTCTTCACCAACGGCGCTGATATTTCCACGCTGCACAAGACGTCTGAGAAATATTTCAATCGCCTGTTTCGTAATAATGGCGACGGAACCTTCACCGACGTCACGGAAAGGGCCGGTGTGAAGGGAACGGGTTTTGACACCGGTGTTGCCGTCGGTGATTTTGACAACGATGGATACAAGGATATTTTTGTCGGCGGTGTTCATCACAACACGCTTTATCACAACAACGGGGATGGAACTTTCACCGATGTCACCCAAAAAGCCGGCCTCGCGCAACCCGATCCTGAATACGGACCTCTGTGGTCAGTCGGCGGAGCGTGGGTTGACGTCAACAATGACGGCCTTCTGGACCTCTTCGTCGTGAACTATATGAGCTGGGACGGCAGCAAAGAGCCTGATTGTAAAGTTTTCGGTAAGCCGGACTACTGCCATCCGAAGTTCTACAAGCCAACTCCAAACCAGTTATTTCTGAATAAAGGGAACGGTACTTTCGTAGACATTTCTGCGCAGTCCGGAATTCGCGCGCACCTGGGTAAAGGAATGGGCGTGGGCGTCGCCGATTATGACGGCGATGGCCTGCCGGATATATTCGTCACAAACGACAAGCTTCCCAACTTTCTTTTTCATAACCTCGGCAAGGCTCGTTTCGAGGAAATTGCATTCCAGGCAGGCGTTGCGCTTCCCGACAATGGCAAAGACATTTCCAGCATGGGGGTAGATTTTCAGGATCTAAATAATGATGGCTATCCTGATGTTTTCCTCGTCGCTCTCGAAGACGAGACTTTCCCGCTCTATCGGAATGACAAAAAGGGTGCATTCACAGACATGACCGCGGAAAGCGGAATGGCGACGCTTAGCGCGTCCATGTCGGGTTATAGCCCCAATATCGCCGACTTCGACAACGATGGATTGAAAGATATTTTTGTTTCTCGTGGAGGGGTGCAGTCTCCACCGATCGCCGCCATGCTGCATCGACCGGTGGATCAGCCGAATAGCGTGTTCCGCAATCTGCGCGGCGAAAAGTGGGCCAGCCTTACGGCAGAAGCCGGATTCGCGGCGCGGCCGCCAAGCCGTCATCGTGGTTCTGCTTTCGGCGATTTCAATCACGATGGCAAGCTCGACCTGGTCGTGACTGCGCTGTCCGCACCCGCGGAGATCTGGATGAATGATAGTCCCGGCGGGAATCACTGGCTGGAATTGCTTCTCCAAGGAACGAAGAGTAATCGCGATGGAATCGGGGCACGAATTCGCGTGGAAGCCGGCGGACAGGCTCAGTTTATTTTTGTGTCCACCACTTCGGGCTATGCTTCTTCGAGCGCGGGTCCGGCGCATTTTGGTTTAGGTTCGGCGAAGCTCGTGGAGAAGATTGAAATTCGCTGGCCATCGGGCAATACGCAGGTGCTGAAGAACGTTCCAGCCGACCAGGTTCTACGAATCAAGGAACCGCTGTGATCTCTTTTCACGCAGCACTTTCCTGAAATGATTGAGCATTTTTCAATGGAATATCAATTTAGGCTTGGGCAGAATTCATGATCCGCCTTCTGACTGTTGGCGCCGTGTCGCTCGTCGCCCTCAGCAGCTATGCCCAAGTGACCACATCAAAACCTGCGAACGCGCGTGCCCAGGCGCAGTCTTCGTCCTTACAGCCCACCATGCATTTTAAAGATATTTCTGCGCAGGCTGGACTCACGACGATGCCGCATTCAACCGCAGAGCGCCGCTACGTGGTCGAAACCATGGCTGGTGGTGGCGTGGCTCTCTTCGACTGCAATAACGATGGGAAGCTCGACATTGCCGTAGTTAATGACTCGACAATCGACCAATATTTGAAGGGTGGCGAGTTGATGGTCACCCTCTACCAGCAAGACCCGCACTCGAAAACGATTCATTTCACCGATGTAACCAAATCGGCAGGCCTGTCGACACGCGGCTGGGGGACGGGACTCGCGGTCGCGGACTTCGACAACGATGGACTACCTGATCTATACGTAACGGGCTACGGCCACAATGTCCTTTATCACAATCTGGGCGGCTGTAAATTCGAAGACGTCACGGAAAAAGCGGGGTTGAAAGTCGGCGGCTTCAGCACTGGCGCAGCCTGGGCCGACTACGACCGTGACGGGTACGTTGATCTCTTTGTTGCGCGTTACGTCCATACCGACATTCATCATCTCCCCGATCCAGCTCTTTCGTCAGGTTATAAAGGCGTGCTGGTCGAGTTGCCGGATCATATGGAAGGAGAGACTGATTTTCTTTTTCGCAATCGCGGCGATGGAACGTTCGAGGATGTTTCCGAAAAGGCGGGCGTGAATGATCCCTACAAACTGCACGGCATGGGCGTCGCGTGGGGAGACTACGATGGCGATGGCTGGCCCGATCTTTTTGTTACCAACGACGCCGGCTGGAACTTTCTTTATCACAATAAGAAGAACGGAACGTTTGAAGAGATGGGCGTTCTCTCCGGGACCGGCCTTGGTTCGGGCGGGCAGCGTTATGGCAACATGGCTGCCGATTTCGCGGACTTTGATCATGACGGCAAGCTGGACCTTTTCGTCACGCGTTTTGGAAATCAGCCGGCCAGCCTTTACTGGAATCAAGGCGACGGTCAGTTTTCGGACGTTGCGGATAAAGCTGGCATCGCGAGTCTCACGTTTGCTCCGGTGAAATGGGGTACAGGATTTGGCGACTTTGATAACGACGGTTGGCCAGACATCTTCATCGCCAACGGTAATTTCTCGATATTGATGGATTCTCTTCCCTACGATGCCCGCTACGCTGAACCCATTCAGCTTTTCCGCAATCAAGGCGACCGCACTTTTCAGGAGGTCGCGAATGCTTCCGGCCTCAACGATGGCCTGCTTCGATCGAGGCGCGGAACAGCCTTCGGCGACGTCGACAACGATGGAAATCTTGATGTCGTCGTCTTCAACGCCAACGGTCCGCCTTCTCTGTTTTTGAATCAAACCGAGAACTCGAATCACCGCGTCCTACTTCAATTGATAGGAACGAAGAGCAACCGCGCAGCCATCGGAGCTCGGGTGACAGTGACCACATCGAGCATGAGTCAGATCGACGAAGTCCATGGTGGCGGAAGCTATAACTCGAGCAGCGATACGCGGCTCCATTTCGGCCTGGGAATTGATGCCACAATAAAGAAGCTTGAAGTTCGTTGGCCTAGTGGTCTGATGCAGGAGTTTCACGATATAAAAGCAGACGCCCGATACGAAATCAAGGAAGGAGCGGGGATCAGAAAGATCTCGGCTCTCACTTCTCATTTCTCGGTAAAGCACGGCATAACCAATCCCCCGATTCACTAATTTCTACCTCCTCTGATGTGGCCGACAGTGCAATAGCTCCCGCACGAACTTTGCGTGGTACGACTGAGCAGTATTGACCATTAATAAACTCGTATAAGGCCTATAACCTCAATTGACTCGTAAAGAATAGGGAAACGCATGCTTGAAACCCCAGCGCGGTGAGCACGGATACGAACTGTTTGAAGAAGGAGATCAATTGTGACCACCAATCCAGCGGTTAAGTGCGCCCACGTCCCCTGCCGATGCCTGGTTCAAGGAAGCAACAAATATTGCGGCCAAGCATGTTTGGAAGCAGGATCCAAAGAAGTAGAGATTGCCTGCCAGTGTGACCATGGAAGCTGTCCGCTCACCGTTTGAACGACAGACGGCAAATGTAATCGTCGCCTGGATTCGTCACGGAGAATCTCGATATGAAGATGCGTCGCACCAGGCTCCTGTCACTGGCAGCTTTTTCCTTTCTGCCAGTGTTGGTAATGGCACAATCACTGGTCGATCCGCGGAACGCATCAGACACGATTGTTACCACGAACCCGCCGCAATCAGAGGTAACCTACGTTCGTCCGACGCAGAAAATCAAGCTGCACAATTATCTTTTCGATGCCTTCGGGCCTTATCCCATCGTGGGAGCCGCAGTCGCCGCCGGCATTAACCAAGCCGATAACACCCCGCCGGAGTGGAAACAGGGAGCGGAGGGTTATGGCAAGCGAGTGGCGTCCAATTTCGGTATCGCCGGGGTAGGCATCACCACGCGATATGCACTGTCAGAGGCATTCAAGGAAGACAGTATGTATTATCGGTGTGAGTGTACCGGCATTTTCCCGCGGCTTGGCCATGCCGTGATTTCCACCTTTACCGCACGGCGAGGTGGTGACGGCCACCGCGTTTTTTCCATCCCTGCCCTTGTAGCACCGTATGCAGGCACCATGACTGCGGTGTATGCATGGTATCCAGGCCGCTACAATGCCAGCGACGGTTTCCGCATGGGGAACTACAGCCTGCTGGCGTACGTGGGCGGAAACGTCGCCCTGGAATTTCTCTATAGCGGCCCCCACTCTTTACTCACTCGCATGCACCTGAACAATGGTCACGGCGCGCCAACTGCGGGCTCCAAACCGTGATCACCGGCAAATTCAGTGGGGCTGCCGATTTGACTGCTCCTTTCGAGGGCCCGTCGGCCCTGCCTGTGCCTTCCGCTGTTCCGACTACGAACGCGGTTAGCGATTTTTTGGAGTGGTTCGGCGATTTGGGAACATTTTCCTGGCGAGTGATGCGGGCTGCGGTGACCCCGCCGTTCGAATTCCGCGAATTGGTTCGGCAGCTCGACGAGATCGGCTCGAAATCGTTCCCGTTGGTTGCGTTAGCCGGCGCCGCCACTGGAGTTGTACTTTCGCTGGAAGCTCGTTATAGCCTCACTCGATTTGGCGCGAAATCGTTGTTGCCCGCCGCCATTGTGTTCTCCGTGATTCACGAGACAGGGCCAATCATTACCGGCCTGGTGGTGAGCGGCCGAGTGGGCGCGGGGATTGGCGCGGAGTTGGCGTCGATGAAGGTGACAGAGCAGATCGATGCCATCGAGGCCTCCGCGGTGAATCCTTACCGACTGCTCGCTGCCACACGCATACTGGCGTGCATCCTGATGATGCCGTTGCTGACACTGGCGTCCGACGCCTGCGGATTGTTCATGGGGTGGGTAACGCAGGCTTTGGTTGAGCCGATGTCTCTGCATCAGTTCATTAACAGTGGTTTCAACGGGGCGGGGTTTAACGATTTTCTACCACCGACGTTTAAGACTGCCATGTTTGGTCTGATCATCGGGCTGATCGCGTGTTTCCAAGGAATGCGAACACAGGGTGGTGCTGCAGGCGTGGGGCGCGCTGCCACCAGTTCCGTAGTATTGTCCTCACTCTTCGTAATTCTGGCCGACGTAGTGCTCGTGAAACTCATCATCATATTTTTCCCCTGAGCATTCGATAAGACAAGTCGCGCGAAAACCATTATGAACACTATTGCTCAAGCCGAGACGAAGCGAGAAGTGGTCAAGGTAGAGGGAAGTGCCCCCGTCATCCAGGTCGAAGAATTGCATAAATCTTTCGGAAGCCAAAAAGTTTTGAACGGAATCAGCCTAAGCGTAAAGCGTGGCGAAACTTTGGCGGTTTTGGGCCGCAGCGGCACGGGTAAGAGCGTGTTGCTGAGGATCATCATTGGTCTGGAGAAGCCAGACTCGGGTTCGGTAAGTATTCATGGTCAAGACATTGCCGGCCTCGCTCTCGACCGTCTCGGCGAAATCAGGATAAAGATGGGTTTTCTCTTTCAACACGCCGCACTTTACGATTCGCTGACCGTCGAACAGAACGTGGCTTTTCCATTGCAGCACCACAAGAAAGAGATGTCGAAATCCGATCGAACCGACCGGGTGAGAAACTTGCTCGCGGAAGTGGGGATGGAGGCCGCGGTCGCGAAGATGCCTTCGGACATTTCAGGCGGCATGCAAAAACGCGTGGGACTTGCGCGCGCGCTGGCTTTGGAGCCCGACATTCTGCTGCTCGACGAGCCCACCGCAGGTCTGGATCCCATCAGTTCCGGTGAGATCGACGACTTGGTTATCAAGCTACAGGAAGAACATCACATGGCCTCCATCGTCGTCACGCACGATCTGCATAGCGCGAAGACGATTGCCGGCCGACTGGCGCTTCTCGACCACGGAAATGTGGCGATCGAAGGCAGTTTTGAAGAACTTCAAAACAGTGACATCGAGTTTGTTCGGGAATTTCTCAAACATTCGTAGGAGAACATCATGTCGAGAGCAGCTCGGTTGGGAGCTTTCATCGTTGTTACTCTCACAATTCTTGTGGGTGGGATATTCATCATCGGCGGCAAGCAGTATCTCTTCAGCTCGACCTACCAGTTGAAGGCGCAATTCGATAATGTCGAAGGCCTGGATGCCGGAGCCGACGTGCGCCTGGGCGGGGTTCACAGTGGGACTGTACGTGACATCGTATTGCCGCACAAGACCGGCGATAAGGTAACGGTACTTATGGATCTTGGCCGATCCACGCACGAGATTGTCAAGAAGGACTCGGTGGTGACCATCGAAACTGAGGGATTATTGGGCAACCAATACCTGGCCATCTCCTTCGGATCTAAAACGTCAGGGGACGTGCGGGATGGAGATACTTTGGCCAGTCAGGCGCCCCTCGAGATGGCAGACTTGCTCGCAAAGACGAGCGATATCTTAGACAGCAGCCAAGAGGCTATTCAGAATGCCACGCGCGCGACGGCGAATTTAAGCTCGATCAGCGCCAAGATTAACAGCGGGCAAGGCACGGTAGGTGCGCTCGTCAACGACAAGCAACTCTACGCCAATCTTGAACAGACAACGAGCGCCATGCACGAGACCATGATCCAGGCCCAAGCCGGGGCTACTGACTTTCAGGAAAACATGGAGGCCCTGAAGCACAGCTTCTTCGTGAAAGGGTATTTCAAAAGCCGCGGCTACGAAGACTCCGCTGAGCTGGCCAAGGATGAACTTGAAAGTTTGCCGTCAGGTACACCAACAAAAGAGTTCACCTACTCGGCGAAGCAGCTTTTTGATAAGCAAGGTTCAGCCAAGCTGAAGAACCAAAAATCTCTCAGCGCCGGCGGCGAGTTTCTGGCGAACAACCAATTCGGATTTGCAGTAATCGTGGCAGCTACTGGCATGGAGGGCGATGCACAAAAGAGTTTGGTGCTAACGGAAGCGCGCGCGATGGTTGTGCGAGAGTATCTGGTGCAGAATTTTGGGTTTGATGATAGTCAACTCAAGACTCTCGGAATAGGCAAACAAGCGGATGCACCTACTGACGGCGCTTGGGGCACTGTGAAGATTCTGATTTATCCACCCGGAAGCGAAATGCCGCCTCTCAAAACGCATACGGCGATCACGTCCAAATCAAATGCACAGCAGCCGATTCCAGGGGTGGAAGCAGCGGGGAAACCACAGTAGCCGGTCCGTTTCTCAAGACTCAACTATCAAATGCATGCGCGTTACGCCTTTCGGTAATCGCAGCCGGGAACGACTTCGACAAAGTGAAGAAAAAATGGCGGCCCCATTGGAGGCCGCCGTCAGTCCAACAGGTTTTAGAACGTGAGTTTCACCTGGGCTTGGATCACTCGAGGAGAAGCGTCCGCACCCAAACCGGAACCGTAAATACTTGTCGGAGTACTTACAGTCTGAATGATCTGACCGGCCTGTGAGCTGTCAGCGTTCATCACCGGGAAGCCGAAATCGGGGTGATTGAAGAGGTTAAAGAAGCGCGCACCGAATGAAAGCTGAGCGCTTTCCCATTTGGGTAAGCCGAAGCCCTTCTCGACCGCGAAATCTGTGTCGAAGTAGCGTGGCCCGCGATTTTGATTGCGACGTTCGTTCCCATAGGTATCGGTTGGATCCGGGAACTGAGCCGCTGTGAAGCAAGGAACGGCGGAACCACTTGCCGTCACGGTCGCTGCCGATGCGCCACAGGAAACCGAACCACCCACCTGGTCTGTTACCACATACTGTTCGTTGTTACTGCTACCGAAGTAAGTTCCCTGCAGATCTCCCGTCAAATTTGCACTGTAGATAGTGAACGGAAGTCCGGTGTGAGCGAAGATAGTGCCCGAGAATGTCCAACCCTTCATCAAGGCGTTTGGTCCCCAGTGCGTGAGGTGACGGAAGGCATCGCTCCAGACGTAATTCATGGTGAAATTCTGCCGGATATCGTAGTCGGCATTGCCATAATTCTGTCTGAGATTAAAGGGGTTTTGTGGGTAGATGAGGTCCGAGTACAGACCCAATGTGTTCAGGCCAAAAGGAGAGAGCGAATTATTGGAGATTTCGTCCAGGGCATGGCTAAAAGTGTAGCTCGCCTGGAACTGAAAGCCGCCCGAGAAGCTGTGGTTAAGCGTGGCCGTCAGACCGTTGTAGTTGGAATTGGCGACGTTGGTGGCCTCGGACACCTCGCCGAACCGCGGATCCGGTTGTGTGGTCGGTAAATTGGCGAACGATGGAAATGCGGCCAATGCACCGTTGTTGGCATTGCAACAAAAGGCATTCAAGGCGCTGTTAGAGAATTCCTCATGCGAGCCATGATTGCCGACGTAGAGCAGATTCAAAGTTGAGTGCCAGCCGAGTGCTTGCTGCACTTCAAAGCTCCACTTGTAATAAGTCGGGACCTTGACGGCAGTAGCGTTATAGAACGAGAACGGGGGCGTGCAAGCGGGTGGAGCAGGTGCGCCGGGAGCACCGCAACTTAGTGCTCCGGAAGAGTAGTTTGCCTGGAAGCTGGCATTCGAAGCCTGCGATAACTGGTACAAAGTGCTATTCACGCCGTTGACCGAACCGGTCTGCACCGGCGATATGAAACCGCCGACAGACTGGAATTGGGGGTCGAGAGGGGCATTCTGCAGGAAGCTGTCGATCGCGCCGGTGGGAATTGCGTCAGCAAAGATTCCTATGCCGCCACGAATAACCGTCTTCTGCGATCCTTTCGGCGACCAGGCGAAACCAATTTTTGGCTGCCACGCAATGTTGGTTACAGAAGGGAAGGCCTGATGCTCTCCAGCCACAATCGCAGAATTGGCTGGGGCCGTGCTATCTCCGAAAGCGCCCGGAGCAAACCTCTGAAAACAGTTGATCTGGCACACAGGGTTAGAAAGGTGATCGGCTCTGAGGCTTAAGGTTAACTTCAGGTTGTTGGTCACCTTGACATCGTCGGCGGCATAAAGGCCGAGTTGGTAGAGCGCGATGGGCACTTCGGTGTGCGATGGAAAATTCTGCAAAATTACGCTGGGAGCGCTGCCACCTGTACCGCCAGTGGCGAAGTTAGCCAGCGTAAGAGGCAACACCAGAGGAGTGATAAAGGTAAAATTCTGGTCGCTGATATCGTCGCGCCGGAAGTTTACGCCAACCTTGAAGTTATTCCGCCCGCGTATCCAACTGAAGTCGTCGACAAATTGATATTGGGTAATGTTGCGTCCTTGCGGCATCACCTCGTTGTCGGGGTTGAGAGCTGAAATGGCGGCGTCGTTTACTGCGACGGTAGCGCTTCCAGCGCCGATCGGTAGAGCAGCGCTGGCGGCGGCCTGACTCTGCATGGCGAATCCGGCGCTATACCATAAAAGCGAAGCCTTAAAGTCGTTTACCTTGTCGGATCCGAAGGTATGGGTTTCGCCAACCTGGGACTGTACCTGGGGCTGGTCGCTGATTACGTTGAAAGCACTTGATAGTCCGTCGGTGTAGGTAGCTTGAAGACCATGCTCCTTTTCTACCCGGACAAAAAGTTTGTCGTTGTGCGTCAAATTAATGTCTACCTTGCCGGTATACAACCGGTCGTGAGTATGAGCGGAAAGTGCGGCTTGAACGCCCACGACGCAGGGAGAAGTGGCAAAGGCCGCAAAGGCGGGCATGGTCGAGGGGGAAATATCATCGCAGCCGCCGCCGGTTGCGGCCAGGGAGACCGGGTCTTTCCCTGCTCCGAGTTGCTTAGCCCCCGCTTGGGAAGCGCTGTTATATAAACCGAACATGGTGTTATAGAGCGGAACGGATGCGGACAATCCGGTCGCGTTCAAGTTCGCGATAACCGCAGCCTGAAAAGCGGGCGTCGGAACGCTTAGGCTCTGAGGCGAAGGGATGGACAGTTGCAACCCTTCGACATCGAAGAAGAAGAACGCTTTGTCTTTCTTGATCGGTCCACCAATTGAACCCGCAAACTGATTATCGTTTACGAACGGCCGCGGCTGGACGTCGCTTCCTGCGAGTCCGTTTGCCTGATTGCGAAAGTAATTGTTTGCGTTGAGGATGTCACCATTCCACCAGTAAATCGCATTGCCGTGAAATGCATTGGTCCCGGACTTGGTGACAAAGTTCACATTAGCTCCGGCGAGGCCGCCATAGGCGCCGCTGTACCCATTAGAGATAACGGTACTTTCGGAAATGTCATTCAGCCCTAAGGTCAAGTTGGTAGCACCGCTGTTGTTGACGTTGAAATAAGGATCGTTGTCGTTTGAGCCATCCAACGTAAACAAGTTGGAAGTGGCAGGCAGGCCATTTACTTCGAAGTTACCACCGCCAAACATCGCGCCGCCTGCCGTGTTCACCACCGCGCCGGGAGACGTGAATGCGACCGCTGATAAGTCGTTGCCGGGATTTGGCAGCAACTCAACCTGCCGTGCATCGAAGTTAGCGGTTACGTTAGCGTCTTCGGTTTCGAGAGCCGCGGTGGTGCCGCTAACCTCGACCGTAGTGGTGGACGCGCCGAGCGTGAGCTGAAAATTCAGCGAGGCGCTGCCGCCGAGTGCGACCGTTACTTTTTTTTGCGAGCTCTGAAATCCGGGGCCGATCACGGTGACGGCGTAGTTGCCGGGTTTGAGATAGGCAAACTGATAGTAGCCGGTTGAACTGGTCTTGGTGTTGGTGACGGACCCTTCGTCCAAACTCTTGAGCTCCACGCTCGCATTGGCCACCACGGCGCCGGAGGGATCAGTGACCGTTCCGGCAAGTTCGCCGGTGGTTATCGTCTGCGCAAGTGCCTGAACTACCAAAAGGGCGAGGACAAGCAGCGCTGGCATCAGTTTAGATTTCATATACGCATCCTTCCAATTCACGAAATTATTGAGTTCAAGAACCCAAGTCAGTCAGCACATTCGGTGCTGTGTTACAGAGAACGGGGTTAACGTCCCGTCAGTTACGAGCGAGAACAAAGTGTTGAACCCGACAAGACACACAGGTGCATTCGCGTGACCAACGCAGTTCATGTCCGTGGTGTTTGTTACTGGCGAACAAAGAGAGGACGCAGGCCTACAGATTAAGACGATGAGTATCCGGGATTCCGATCCAGGATCCGATTTTGTTTTGACTGCTTGCGCGCTAAAGCACCTGCGCGTCTACAAGAAAGCGAAGTTTCGACTGATGGTCTTACCGAAAAGCGGAGAGGCTAAGCTCAGGATCCCAGCATCCTAGCGGCATTTGACGAGATAAATGACTGCACCACGCTTAAGTTAAAGTTAGCGCCGGTCGTCGCTCTGCGGGTAAAATCACCGCATGAAGTCGAGCCAGTTCCGCCGGATCGCTCGCGTCTACCTGTTGTCGATGAGCTTTTGGTTCGGCATCTCTCTGCTAATGGGCTGGCAGTATAGAAGTCTGTGGTCCTCTTACTTCGATTTGCTGGTGATGGCCGGCGCCCGCGCCTTTTCATTTGCGCTATGGACGCCGCCCATTTTTTATCTGACCGGCAAGTATCTCAATTATTCGAAAAATCGCATTCGGTATGCGCTGCTGTGGAGCTTAGGCGCCCCCGTTTTCGTGGTGCTTTACACAGGTACTCTGTCGTGTCTGGTGCCGCCGTACGACGATGTAAATCATCGGTTCGTTTCGCGCTCTTTCGCATCCTGGCGCGAGATGATTGGCTCCGGATTCGCCGATGTGATCTTCATTTACATTGCGATCGTTGTCGCAGCACACGCATACCAATACTTTCAGCGTGCCCGCAATCAGGAACTGGAGGTGTCCGAGTTCCACAGGGCCCTTGCAGTTAGCGAGTTACATGCTCTAAAGATGCAGTTGCATCCTCATTTCTTGTTCAACACGCTCCATGGGATCTCGACTCTTATCGATAGCGATCCGGCGCGCGCGCGGGAAATGATCGTGAAACTATCAAGCTTGCTGCGCACTGCGCTCCAACAGACAGACTCCGACTTGATTCCGCTTCGCGACGAATTGAAGTTTGTAGAAGAGTACATGGATCTTGAAAAGATGCGACTGGGAGCGCGGCTTACGGTGAGTCTGCAAATCGAACCGGGAGCCCTCTCGTTGCTAGTCCCACACCTGATTCTGCAGCCGTTAATCGAAAATGCAGTTCGTCATGGCATAGGAAGTTCGCGTGAGCAGGGATGGATTGAAATCACGTCAAAACGGAAGAAGGATAATTTGGAAATTGTTCTACGCAATAGTGTTGCCGCGAATCGCCCGCAGGGAATGGGGGTGGGACTGCGCAACTCGGCGTCTCGATTACAGCATCTCTATTCTGGGGAAGCGCTTTTCTCGTTTGAGCTTGCGGATGAAAGTACCGCCGTCACAACCCTAATTCTGCCTGCGCTTGGAGCAGGACCGCATCGAGATGTAGAGGCGCTTCGCGACGGGTTCGATCTTAAGGTGCAAAAACATGCGAGTGTTGATCGTTGATGACGAGCCGTTGGCGCAAACTGCTTTGGTAAGTATCCTGAAGGCGAGACAAGATGTTGATACCTTCGACTGCGCGGGAGATGCAGTGGAAGCGCTCGACAAGCTGAGCAAGAATCCCTATGACGTCCTCCTTCTGGACATCAGTATGCCGGAAGTCTCTGGAATCGAACTCGTAGATCGGTTGAAAGAGAAGGATTCATTTCTTCCTTCCATCATCTTCGTGACGGCCTATGAAGAATATGCGATTGCTGCTTTTGAAAGGCAAGCCGCCGACTACGTGCTAAAGCCGTTCTCGGCCGACCGTATTGGAGAGGCTTTGAACCGGGCTTTCCGCAGAGTCGCCAGCGATCGCGCGTCCCAGTACCTGGAAGTTCTTCCCGCGCTGCAGAAGCGCGCGCGACTGCAGCCCGAAAGGATCGCGATTAAGACCAAGGGAAGAATCATCTTCATCAATCCGTGCGACGTAATGTTCGTGCACGCTGAAGGCAATTACGTTCTTCTACAGAAGAAAGCTGGTTCCTACCTTCTAAGAGAATCAATCTCGGAGATAGCAAGTAAGCTGCAGCCGTATGGTTTCATTCGTATACATCGTTCTGTGTTAGTAAATGGATCGTACGTGGAAGAGATTAGGCCCCTGATTACAGGTGAGTACGACTTACTCGCACAGGGCGGAAAGCACTTCACGGTTACGCGAATCTACAAAAAGAATTTGAAGTCTCTCGCGGCGTTCTGGCTGGGTAATCAGTCGACTCTCGGCGAGTGATCCGTTAACCACGAGCCAAAGTAGTTCGCTGTGTATGCGCAGAATTAGTGTGCAACGTCCTCGAATCCCGCTCTAGACCTCGAGACGCCTTACCTGTCCGCCAAGTTGGATTGCCGCCCCGCGAGTGCTCGGTCAAGGCTGACGGCGAGTAACGGGGCGGTGGTAATCGTGTGAAAGTCTGATTATCTTAGCCGGTACTTCAGTTAACCTTCAGATGGAAACTGGTAGTGTGGCCTAAAAGCCTGGGGGGCCATAGGAGCTGTGGCAATGCAAAGTTCTGGCAAGCTTGTTCTCGCGTTACTGCTAAGTCTGTTTCTCACCAACGGACTTGCGGGCCAACAGTCCGATTCGGAACCGCCCCTGACCTTAACGGGGTCGATTCCCCTGCCAAATGTACAAGGCCGCATTGATCATTTCGGATTTGATCCGAAGGGCAGGCTGTTCATCTCCGCGCTCGGCAACAATACTGAGGAGGTGGTCGATCTCGTTGCACAGAGGCGAATACACGTCATCGCCGGAATACCGAGCCCGCAAGGTGTGGTGTACTCGCCCGAGACGAACAAGATTTTTGTTGGCAGTGAAAAAGGGAAGCTCTCTATTTATGACGGGACAACTTTTGCCCTTGTCGCCGCCATCGACTTTCACGGTGACGTCGACAACCTGCGGTATGATGCATCCAACAAGCGCGTCTACGCAGGGTATGGCGATGACGAGGCCGCAGCCATCGGAGTCGTCGACGCCACGACCAATAAGAGATTGCGGCAGGAATTCAAGCTTGGAGCGCACCCGGAATCCTTCCAATTGGAAGCCTCGGGGCCGAGAATTTTCGTAAATCTGCCGGATTCAAGACAGATCGCTGTTGTCAATCGTGAGACCGGCGCGGTCACGAGATGGCCGGTGACATTAGAGAAAAACTTCCCAATGGCGCTAGATGAATCGGATCACCGCTTGTTCGTGGTGACCCGTTACCCTCCGCGCCTTCTTGCGTTTGATACGGAGTCGGGCCGCACCGTGGCGACTTTACCCGTGGTTCAGGATGCGGACGACGTGTATTACGACGCCGAGCGCAAACGGATTTATGTTCCCGGAGGAGAAGGCTACGTCAGTGTCTTCCAGCAACGCGATGCGGATCACTACGAGTTGCTGGCGAAGATTCCGACCTCGGTTGGCGCACGCACCGCGGGCTACTTCGGCAAACTGGGGAAGAAGGGATTTGATCGTTTCTATTTGGCCGTGCCCGCGAGCGCAAGCCGCCCAGCTGAAGTCCAAATTTACACGGTACAAGAGTAAGACTGAAGACGAGACCACGAAGAGGTGCACCGCAGGAACATTACACAGTGCGGCCCAGCCAAGATTCGACCCCGGAAGTCCCAAACTTGCTGCCTCCACTTACTCCTTCATCATCTGGTCGATCAGCGCGTAAAGCTGGCTGCGATCGACAACCTCGACAAACGGTTTTCCTGAATGTTTGTTGCTCACCACGTACAGAGTAGGCGTGTGTTGCAAGTTGATATCTTTGCCGAGTTGCTTGTCCGCATTGACTAAAGCGGCAAGCTTGCCGTCTGGATCCACGACGAAGGGTAAATCAACCTTGTGTTCGGCCGCGAACTTTTCTGCAAACCCGCGCAGATTCTGGGGATTGATTTCCAGCTGGTTGGAAAAAATGTAGTCGCGAAAGTCGTCCCCCAACGCCTTGGAGTGGGTATCAAAATAACGAGCCATAATCGCGGCTTCGTACGACCAGTTGTGAAAAGGCAGAGGAAAATCGTGCCGGACTACGGGAATTTTATAGGTTCGCCCAGCTTCCTTAACCAATGGAGCGGCGCGACGGCAATCCGGGCACTGCAAATCTTCAAAAACTACGATCGCAACTTGTGCACCCTTTGGCGGCCGCAGCGCGGGATTCACCGCCGCTTGCTGCGCCGAGGCGCAAACCGAAATCGCTAATAACGTGAACAGCAACCTACAAGCAAACAGATTCCAGAAGGTATTTTTCATAATTCTTTAAAACAAGATTTGTTGAATCGAGAAATTCGGAACGCATCCGCGGCATTCGCAAAAAACATAGAAGACCGCCTATCTGTCCCCATCTTTATGGTAACTGAACTGTGGAACTCCTGTAACGTTTCGAATTGGGACGACCCTCTGGAGGTGCATCTTACGTAACCTTGTGGAACGAGATGAGAGGCCATCAACGCGCTATAGTAAAAGTGCGCCGCCTCTCGCGCGTTGTGAAGATTGTGAAATTTTCCTGGTCATCGAAATCTGATAGATTCGCGGTTTTCGGTCTGGCGTTTGTTTTCCTGCTGACATTCCCCGCGTGCAATCGAAGTCGGCACCGCGTGCTCGAAGTGAACTACGTGTCTGCGGTGCAGGCGACGCTGCGCGATCAGGTCGCCACCATCTACAACCGCGTGGGCACGGTAAAGAACGGCGACAGGGTGGAAGTACTGGAGCACGAGAAGCGATTCTCCCGCGTGCGCACGGCCAGCGGCCTGGAGGGCTGGATCGAACAGCGCTACCTTGTCGATGAGCAGGTCTATGACGGTCTGCAGAAGCTTACGAAAGATAATCTGACCGACCCGGTGCAGGCGCCGGGTGTCTTGCGCAACGATACGAATCTACACGTCACGCCCGGCCGCGATACGGAACATCTTTATCAACTTTTGGCCGGTGCAAAGGTTTCCGTATTAAAACGCGCGACCACGGAAAAGCAGCCCGCGGCTGCGCCGCAGCCGAAAGCGGGAGGAAAAACATCCGCCCCGTCCATGGAAGACTGGTGGCTGGTGCGGGATGCGCAGAACCGCGTGGGATGGGTGCTGGCCCGGATGGTGGATATCGATGTCCCCCTCGATATTGCGCAGTACGCCGAAGGGCAGCGCTTTGTGGCTTTCTTCGCTCTCAACCAGGTACAGGATCCCGGCAAAGAGGGTGCGGACAAAAATGTTTCCCAGTACCTGTGCGCCATCACGGAACCGCACGATGGGCTGCCATACGATTTTGACCAGGTGCGGGTTTTCACCTGGAACGTCCGGAAGCATCGCTACGAAACTGCCTATCGCGAACACGGTTTAAACGGTTTTCTACCGGTGACTATTACCAGCGAAAACTTCGACAAGGAAGGTACGTTGCCGGTTTTTATTCTGCAGGTGAAAGACGATAGCGGGAACGTCACTCAACGCAAATATAAGTTGAACACGCCAATCGTGCGCCGGGTGCTCGCCGCCGGCGAGCAGAAGGAAGCGCCCAGATCAACGGCAAGCGCGAAATCCAAACGCCGCCGCCACCGCTAGAACTCGCTGGAAAGACAATCAGCCTAGCAATAAAAATCCGCGATGCTGGCGACGACCCACTGTTGTTCTTCCGCGGTGAGTTCGGGGAACATCGGTAGCGCGAGGGCCTCTTTGGCGGCGCGCTCGGCTTCCGGGAAGTCGCCTTCCCGATGTCCGAGGTAAACGAAAGCAGGCTGCAGGTGGAGGGGAAGCGGATAGTAAATTTCTGTGCCAATCTTGCGCGCGGTCAGGAACTCCCGGAGTTCATCGCGGCGATAAGCGCGAACCACGTATTGGTGAAACACGTGATGCGCTTGCGCCGAAGTATACGGAAGTCGAACGGGGCCGCTGGTTTCGGGGGCTTCACCGCGCGCCGTGAGTCCGGCCGCGGAAAACAGTTCATCGTAACGCGTGGCGCGCTGTCGCCGCGCCTCATTCCATTCCTCTACGTATTTCAGCTTGACGCGCAGAACCGCGGCCTGGATCGCATCCAGCCGGCTGTTCCACCCAAATTCTTCGTGAACGTAACGGCGTGGGCTGCCATGATTCCGCAAGCGGCGCATGTGCGCAGCCATTTCTGGATCCTTTGTGGTCACCAGCCCGGCATCCCCATAAGCACTCAGATTTTTTGTCGGATAAAAGCTGAACGCTGCCGCATCGCCCATCGATCCGGCAGTCTGCTTGCCCCAGCGCGCGCCAATCGCCTGCGCCGCGTCCTCGATCAGAGACAGGTGAAACTCATCCGCAAGTTGACGGAAGCGATCCATGTCGACGCACTGCCCATAGAGATGAACCGGCAGCAAGGCACGAAGTTTGTCCCGCTGGCGCTCGCGCAGGAAAATCTCTACTTGCGGGAGTCGAGATTGAAAGTCTTCGGATCGATGTCGGCAAACACGGGACGCGCGCCCGCGCGCACAATGGCGCTGGCCGAGGCAAAAAAACTGAAAGGCGTGGTGAGAACCTGATCGCCGGGCTGCACTCCGACGGCAGCCAGAGCGAGCCACAGCGCGTCCGTACCCGAGGCGCAACCAATGCCCTCTCCCGCACCGCAAAACTTCGCCAGCTCCCGCTCGAAAGCTTCGACCTCGGATCCAAGAATGTAATGCTGTGACGCGCACACCGCTTCAATAGCAGCCAGCACTTCCTCCCGCACTTGCAGATACTGCCGCTGCAAATCGAGCATGGGAACGGAGTTCGAGCGGAGTGGCCGATCCACTCGCACTTGAGGAGCGCAACCTCGAAGCTTCGGCTTTAGTAGACAAAGTCACGGAAAACGCGATTGTAGCAGCAGAGGACAGGCGGAGGAGGGAAGGGAGCGTCTCTCTTATCGTGCCGCTTCCATATAAGCCAGAAAGAATCTCACCGTTCGGGACCCGGAGCTGCGTATACCAACTCTCATATTGTGCCTCCGTAAATTCATGTCTTCTCCCCCTAGACAATTTGATCGCGTCTATGTATGTTGCTGCATTCACACGGCTTGGTCGCCGGCATTTTTTGGAACAGTAACTGCTTTGTTACCACGCAACGGATTTCCTTTTATTCGCCTGAAAGCAATTTTTTGAAGACGCGCGTGGGAGAGGCGCAGACCGCTTTCCCCAGTAGATCGGCTATTTATAGGAGAACAGTTCAATGGAATTTGCTTTTCGACCCACGCTGGCCCGAATCGTCCTCGGTTTTCTCGCTATGACCGTATTGTTGGGCACCGCCAGTTACGTATCTGCCCAGGATGCCGCTTCCTTGACGGGAGTGGTCACTGACGCCAGCGGTGCAGTGATAGAAGGCGTCGTTGTGAAGCTGGTGGATACCAAGACCAGTACGAACTATGAGGCAAAGACCAACTCCGTGGGCGCTTACACGTTTAGCGATTTGCAGCCCGGGCCGGGATACCAGATAACCTTCTCCAAAGATGGTTTCGCAACTGTTACTGTGCCGAAGCTATATCTGGCGGTAAACACCACGCACAATCAGAATGCTCAACTGAAGGTAGGTGCGAGCTCCGAGACGATCGAGGTAAAGGGAGAGAGCAGTGCCGTAACGCTCGACACCACTGATGCCAGCGTGGGCAATAGCTTTGATATGAACATGGTGCACGAGCTACCGGTGCAAATCCGCGACAACGTTTCAGAATTGTTGCGCTACCAGCCCGGGGTTACCTCTGCGCGAGGGGCGGACGACGATAACAACTCAAGCCGGGACGGATCGATCACCGGATCTCGTACCGATCAGGGAAACATCACTGTTGATGGCCTAGACGTGAACGACTTCGCGACCGGACAATCTTTCTACGCGACGGTGAACGCTCCCGTTGATTCCGTGCAGGAGTTTCACGGTGAAGTCGCCAATCAGCTTTCTAGCGAAGGGCGTGGCAGCGGCGGCCAGATCGCTCTCGTCACCAAGAGCGGCACGAACCGTTTTCACGGAGCTGCTTACGACTATTATCGAACCAAAGGCTTCGAGGCCAACGATTTCTTCAACAACTTCTCGTCGCCCGTGGTTCCCCGCGAGAACCTTGTACGCAATCAGTTCGGCGCCGCCATCGGCGGTCCCATCATCAAGGACAAGCTTTTCTTCTTCTTTAACTACGAAGGCCGCCGAAACGCGAGTTCCACTACGGTCACTCAGGTTGTTCCGACAACCGCTTTTGCGGCAGGCAACGTTTCGTATATCAATGACACCGGGGGCGTTTCAACATTGACGCCGGCGCAAGTTGCACTTCTTGATCCCCTTGGGATCGGTCCGGATCCAGGTCTGACCAGCTTTCTGCAAAGCCGCTATCCCGCTCCGAATAGCACCTCGGCAGGCGATGGATTAAACACGGCCGCCTATGTTTTCAATAGTCCCACCAGCCAGACCCTCAACGATTACGTCGCGAAAGTCGACTACAACGTTACCAGCAAACAGAAAATCTTTGTCCGAGGCAGTCTGCAGCGTGAGACCGATGACCGCAATCCGTCGATCCAATTTCCCGGCGATCCGCTGACGTTCGTCGATATCAATCACAGCTGGGCCGCAGTCTTTGGCCACACCTGGACTATCAGCAACACTAAGGTGAACCAGTTTGTGGTTGGAGAGACGAAGCAGGAGTTCAATTTCCCTTACCTGTATGCCCCGCTGGGGACCACGACGTTCACCTTCGATGGAACGGGTACCGGTGGCAGCAATCTCAGCAGCCCGTATATGAGTCCTGCGTCCCAAGGGCGGACGATCCCCATCCCGGTCTTCCGCGACGACTTTACTTACGTACGAGGCACCCACACATTCCAGGTCGGCGGAAACTTCAAGCCGATCAAATCCACTAACTACCTGATCAACGACTTTAATTCCGCCACCATCGGCTTGGGGGGCGGGCTGTCAGGATTGGACCCCACTCTGCGTCCCGCGAACATCGACAACAGCGCAGCAACGGGGTCGGTTTCGCAGAACTTGTACGATAGCGCCTTCTCCTTCATTCTCGGACACTACGCGTCGGTGCAGAGTAGCTACAACAATAACCGGCAGTTGCAGCCCTATCCCCAAGGAACTGGTCACCACCGCACGTACCAGAATTATGAGACGGAAGTTTACCTGCAGGATTCATGGAAGGCGCGCAGCGATTTGACCTTGACCTACGGCTTGCGCTACCAGTTTTATTCCGTACCCTATGAAGTGAATGGATTGGAGGCAATCCCTAACCTCGACTTCAATCAGGTTATTCAGGCTCGTATCGCGAATGGCCTCGCCGGTAACACCGGTTGCCCGGGACCGGACTGCGGCCTGGTAAATCCGATCATCACTTATTCGCTTGGCGGCAAAGCCAACCACGCTGCTCCGCTGTATCACCCCGACTGGCATGATTTCCAGCCTCGGTTTGCTTTCGCATATAACCCAGGGGGAGTAGATGGCCCACTCGGCGCGCTTCTGGGAGATCGCAAAACCGTGATCCGGGCCAGCGCTGCTCTAGTGGACGACCATACCGCAGTCAACGCCCTGAACTTCCTCCAAGATCAAAACACCTGGATTTTACAAAGTGCTGCCGCTACCATTTACGGTCAGCAGCCTTCCGCTGGAGCCGACTTGGCAGTTGATCCTCGCTTCACCACTGCAAACTCTCTGCCAGCCGGATCGGTTCAGCCTCCTCCGGCAATCACGACTCCATACGCACCGTGGGTCACCCCCGGCACCGGTAATCCGTACGGCCCAGCAGACGGCCTGAATAACAATCAATTTAACTATGCTCTTGACCCTGGCTTGAAGACTCCGTATTCCGAAACTTTCTCACTCGGGATCCAGCGGGAATTGCCCGGCAGCTTCCAGTTAGACCTCACCTATGTCGGGCGGTTTGCCCATCGCCTCCTGGCGCAAAGCGACGCCTTACAAACGGTTGACTTTAGAGACCCCGCTTCCGGACAACTTTTATCGCAAGCTTATGCCAATTTGACAACTCAGGAGCGCAACCAGACTCCTGGCCCGAACGGTTATAACGTCACCCCTATCCCGTTCTTCGAAAACCAAATTCAAAATTACGCAGCGTTTGGATTCCCCAGTGGAACTTCCTTCGTGGCGAATGCTACGAATCCCCTCCCCTTCCGAGGAGATGTTGCAGATTCGCTTCAGCTGCTGAACGAGTTTCTTGATTTCTTCGGCGCCGGCATCAATCCTGGCGTGGGATTGAGTCCGCAGTTCGGCACCTCACTTTACATGACCAACAAAGGATACTCGAACTACAACGGCCTGTTGGCCACGCTTCACAAGAAAATGTCACATGGCCTCGAATTCGACCTGAACTATACCTGGTCGCACTCCATGGATAACATCTCCGCGCCTGCAAACCAGGCCTTCGGTTCGAACGGCGCCGGTGGAATTCTTTGCGACTCGATCAATATCGGAGTTTGCTATGGAAATTCCGATTTCGACGTCCAGAACGCCATTAATGGTGATTTCGTTTACGCGTTGCCGGTTGGCCGAGGCAAAGCCTTCGGAAATGGCATGTCGCATTGGGCGGACGAAGTTGTGGGCGGATGGCAGGTTTCGGGCCTGGTCAACTGGCGTACTGGTCTGGCTTTTCAAACCGTAGCCAATGCATTTCCCATCAGCTTCGCCAACAATGTCCCCGCCATCTTCACGGGGAACAGTTCAGCGATCTCAACCAGTATTCACACCGAGATCAATCCGGCTAGCGGTAACCCAACCGTTCAGCTTTTCAAAAATCAGACGGCGGCGCTCGGGGCGTTTACCGGCCCAGTCGGCCTGGAAGCGGGAAGCCGGAATAACCTCCGCGGCCCTCATTACTCTGACTTCGATATCGGCTTGGCGAAGCACTTCCGCGTCACTGAGCAATCTTCCTTCGAGTTCCGCGCCGACGCTTTCAACGTTTTCAACCACACCAACTTTTCACTACCCGGTGGGGGAGAAAACAATGGCGGTGGCACGGCTGACATTACAAGCCCCAGCACTTTCGGCGTAATCACTTCAGACGCTACCCCACGGGTCTTGCAGCTGGCGCTTCGCTTTGATTTCTAAGACCACTGTCCATTAATCAAAAGGGCCGATCTTCGGATCGGCTCTTTTCTTGTCAGGTTAATTCGCTCTTACTTCCCGAACATCGGGTAGTGGCTCGCCGCTACCCATAAAGAACAACATCACAATCGAGAAGTACGCGTTGGCTCGCGACACCAGAAATGCTTGCCGCGCCATGCTTTTGGCCTTTTCCGGAATCGGCGTGCCGTTCGTGGCGTTGTCGCGGGTCCATTGAATCAGGCGCTTCTGGATTCGCCAGATCACGCCCCACACGTTCAACAGCATCACCCATCCAATGCCTCCGCCGATCCCAATGGCGAGCAGGCGATTGCTTTCCCATCCATGACTGTTGAGGCTTAAGAAAACCCATGCCGCAGCCACCAACACAACGGCATACACCACACCGAGGACAAATCCGTTATCGAAAATGCCCTTTCCGGGGATCAGGAACGCATAGTGCAGTCCCCACACGATGGTCCAAATCAGAAAGAAGCTTCCCATCACCGCACCGTGCGAGGGATTCAATCCTTGGGCTTGCGCGTTGTGAACGTCGGAAGTGATGATCATCTCCCAGTAGGTGATTCCCACCAGCACCGTAAGTGCCGCGGACATTCGAAACCACATCATGGCGCGGCTCATCAGGGCGGGCACAACTTTGCCCTTGGTCGCGGAATCGAGCTCTTTCATGAGCGGAACATTCACCAGGTTGAAGAAATAGAGAAGTCCGATCCAGGTGATGCCGGCGAGGAAGTGAATCCAGCGCAGCAGCATCATGAAGTTGGTCCGGAAGTCCGAAGGAATATCGATTTGGGGCGCCAAAAAAGCCACGAGAGCACTGCCAGCCATGATGTCTCCTAAACGTACTGCGAGGCGGATTGGGTCACGCGGGCGATTGTACACAACGTCGGACGATGTCTGTCGACCCATTTGCCCGCTGCCGGCCCAGCGCGGCAGACGGTTCTTAACGATGGGGCGTTTATTTTTACGTAACGTTCCCGGTTCGCCACGATATCCGAATTCCGCATTTCGAGGTTGAAAAGCGCAAGCGGACGCCGTATTGTACTCGCAGTTGCCTGCCGGACGAGTTGGCTTGAGCCATCAAGTTAGCAAGAGGGCAGGCTGTCCCCCCGTTTGTCCCTTCGGCGCAAGCCGCAGGGAAACGCTGCTGTTATGAACTGGTCCGGAGGTGAATGCCGAAAGATCAGTTGGAAAGTGCTGTTCAAGAATTCAGGGAGATCGGCTATGGAAAATAGCAAGCCGGCGCAAAATATCCAGGATTCCTTCCTTAACACTGCCCGCAAAGAGAGGCTCAGCATCACCATTTATCTGCTGAGTGGCGTCAAGCTGACGGGCCGTATCCGCTCTTTTGATAAGTATTCCGTGGTGCTTGAGGCCAACGGTCAAGAGCAGTTAATTTTCAAACACGCCATCTCCACCGTGGTGATGGGCCGGACGGTGCCGCACGGCGCGCATACCGAAGCGCGTCCAGTGGCCACGCCGGTGGCTGCGGCGGCGCCGGCGTCTTCGGCCGCTTCCGCCGCGAGTGCTTCAAGTACCGAAGGCTAAGGCATTCTCCGTTTGCGCAAGTCACATCCCAAGAAGACCCGCGCCCGTGCGATCCCGAAGGACGGGTTGCGCCTCGGCGCGCCACCGGCACAGGAAGAAGATGCGCAAGAGCGTGCATTCCTGGTTGGTCTTGAGGTTCGTACCCGTGGCCGCAGTGGCGCAAAAGTTTCGGCGCAGGCGCAGGCGGCGCGCGATGCCGCCACCGCATCTTCCTCCGACGAAACAGTGGGTATGCCCGCCCATGCCTCTGCCAAGACCACCAGCAAACCCAATATTCCTGAATTCGATGCCGATGAATCTCTGGCCGAGCTGCGCACTTTAGCCGGCAGCGCCGGAGCCAAAATTGTCGGCGAAATCTTGCAGCGCCGGGATCGTCCCGATCCAGCCACCTTGATCGGCGCGGGCAAGCTGGAGGAAATTGCCGGCGCCGCTGCATCCGTCAACGCTGATCTGCTTCTGTTTGATCACGATCTCACCGCATCGCAGCAGCGTAACATCGAGAAGATCGTCAAGCGCCGCGTCATTGACCGCACCCAGCTCATCCTCGATATCTTCGCGCGCCACGCGCGCACCCGGGAAGGTCAGTTACAAGTGGAACTGGCACAGCTGCAATATATGTTGCCGCGGCTGGCCGGGCGCGGCATCGAGATGTCGCAATTGGGCGGAGGCATCGGCACCCGTGGGCCTGGTGAAACGCAACTCGAGACCGATCGCCGAAAGATTTATCGCCGCGTCCGCCACGTGGAGCAGCAACTGGAGAACGTGCGCCGCATCCGCGCGCAGCAGCGCCAGCGGCGTGAATCGGCTCCCGTCGCCACCATAGCGCTCGTCGGATATACCAACGCCGGCAAGTCGACTCTCTTTAACGCGCTCACTCACGCCGCCGTGCTGGCCTCTCCGCGCATGTTCGCCACATTGGATCCGACGATTCGTGCCGTCGTTCTTGCCTTCGAAGCGCAAGGTCCTGATGTCTGACACGGTTGGCTTCATTCGCAGCCTGCCGCATACCTTGGTATCAGCCTTTCGCGCTACGCTCGAGGAAGTACAGCGCGCCTCGCTCATTCTCCACGTGTCGGATGCCAGCAGCCGCCTTTCCGCCGAGCAGGATGCTCAGGTAGAGATCGTCTTGAAGGAACTGGAAGTCGAAAAGAAGCCCAGGCTGCGGGTGATGAACAAAGTCGATCTGCTGGACGTCGATGTGGCCGCGGGCTTACACGACGACGCCAAGACCGTGTACGTTTCCGCCATCGAGGGCCGGGGGTTGGATCGATTGCTGGCCCGCATCGATGAAATGATCGACGAGGATCGCGTCAGTCGCGTATATCTGCGCGTGCCGCAGGAAGAAGGGAAGACTCTCGCCATGCTCGAAGCCAAAGCTCGTATTTATTCGCGGGCGTACAAAGATGGAGCCGTGGAGATGGACGTGGAGGCTCCGGCCTCAGTGGTTCGAAGGCTAAGAGAATGGACGGTCCCCGAGGGCAATTTAAATGGGCCGGCAACCAAGAAGCGGTGACATTCCTTGGCTATCGGCCCATTCGATCCTGAATTGGATCGGAGGTGATACTTCAATGCTAATCCTCTTTGGCCGGAAGTCAAGGGATTGTTGCAGGATTTTGCGCAGCCCGAAATTAGCACTTGACATCATTTCCCCAGTTCTGCCATCTGCAAACGCTTTTCGCGGGCCCGCGCTTGATCGCTGGATCAAAGCGGGAAGGCCACGGAATTACCCCAGCTTTTTAGGCGCTTTGCGTTGACATAAACTCCATTGGACGTTAGACTTAACAGTTTTCACAGCCCTCATTTCCCTGTTCAGCTGCGTGCAATGGATCAGACGTTACGACAATTAGGCGGATTACTGCTCGGATCGGTGCCCACGGTCATTCTGCTCACTCTCCTTTACATCCTTTATACGACCATCGTCCACCGGCCCTTGCGGCGCGTCTTGGACGAGCGTCGCAGCAAAACCGAGGGTGCCATCGAGAAGTCGCGCGCTGATATCGCCGCGGCGGAGGCTCGCACCTCCGAGTATGAACAGCGCCTTCGGGAAGCGCGCGCCACGGTGTTCCGCGCCCAGGAAGCGCGACTCAAGGCCGCTGCTGATGCCCGGGCTGCTGCGCTAAACGAGGCTCGCGCCAAGGCGCAAACGCAAGTGCAGGCTGCGAAGGTTGATATCGAAAAGGATCGCGAAACCGCGCAAAGCGGCTTGCAGGCAGAGGTGCAAACCTTGGCGATAGAAATTATGCGCCGCGTTCTCGAGCCCGCGGGAGCAGCACGCGAATGACGACAATTTTTTTGAAGAATCCCTTGCGAGTTGGCCTGCTCGCGCTGCTGGCGATCAGTTGCGTGCTTCCTGGCGTGTGCCTCCGCGCGCAGGATCAGGCGGCCGCCCCGCCCAGCCAGCAGAAGTCGAAAGACTCGGCCAAGGAATCCGGTTTTGCGCAACAACTCACGCACGAAACCCGAGAGGCCGCCGGAGAAGATAAGGCAGACAACAGTGACACTGCCGTGTTCAAGCAGTCCGGAGCGGTGCGCTTTATCGCGAAAAAATTAGGGATCAGCGTTGAGACCGCTTCGTTGCTTTCTTTCCTGTTCAACTTTGCCGTGATCGCTGGAATCATCCTTTGGGCCAGCCGCAAGCACTTGCCGGGTTTATTCAAGTCTCGTACGGCAGCGATTCAGAAAGCAATGCAGGAAGCGCAGAAAGCCAGCGAAGAAGCGCGCCGGAGATTGGCTGACATCGAATCGCGCCTGATGAGGTTGGATGGCGAGATCGGCATGATGCGCGACACGGCCGAGAAAGAAGCAGCGGCAGAGGAAGCGCGCATTCACGCTGCGCTCCAGGAAGAGTCACGAAAGATCGTGGAAGGCGCGCAGCAGGAGATTGCCGCCGCCGCCAAGGCTGCCCGGCGCGAGTTAACCGCCTATGCCGCCGATCTGGCGGTAGGCCTGGCGCAGAAACAGATTCGTGTGGATGCTGCCACCGACCAGGCGCTCGTGCGAAATTTTGCCGGCCAGTTAGGGACCTCTTCTGAATCCGCGGACGCCACGCGAAAGGAGCGGCATTAAAGCATGGCTTCGGTTGCCAGCACATACGCGCGCGCTTTCGCCGATGTCGTTCTTGGGGCGCACCTGGATGCAAATCGTGCCTTGGCCGAACTGCGCGCCATCGCCAGCTTGCTGAAGGAGAGTTCAGAATTACGTCGCGTGTGGGAGAATCCTGCGATTACCGCCGAGCAGAAGCGAGCAGTGCTGGACGCCATTGCGCAGCGAGACGGAATTTCGCAGCAGGTGCGAAATCTGGTTGCCGTCCTCATCGATCACCGCCGCGTACATTTTCTGGAGCCGGTTATCCGCCAGTTGGAAAAAGAGCTCGACACGCGCTTGGGATTCGCAGAAGCGGACATCACCAGTGCTCGCCTGTTGGGGGACACCGAGAAGCGCGAGTTCGAGGCGCAGGTGGGCAAACTTACTGGCAAAAAAGTTCGAGCGCATTACGCGCAAGATGCATCTTTACTCGGCGGCGCTATCCTGCGCATCGGCAGCACGATTTACGACGGTTCGGTACGAGGGCAGTTGGAGAAAATGAAGGAAGTAATTAGCTCTTAGCGGCTGGCTTTTAGCTCCCAGCCATTTTGCGTGGCTAACGGCTAGAAGCGAGCAGGCAGGAGCTGTGTTCAAGAGCTGATTCTATGGCACAAATCAAGGCAGACGAAATAACCAAACTGATCCGCGAGCAGATCGAGAATTACGAATCGAAGATCTCCGTGGACGAAACCGGTACGGTCATCACGCTGGGCGATGGCATCGCCCGCGTGTACGGGCTGGATAAAGTGATGGCCGGCGAACTTCTTTCCTTCCCCCACGGCGTAGCCGGGATCGCCATGAACCTGGAAGAAGACCAGGTCGGCGTGGTGCTGCTCGGTGAATACACCGAAATCAAGGAAGGCGACGAGGTGAAGCGCACCGGCCGCATTATGAGCGTGCCAGTCGGAGATGGCATGATTGGCCGCGTTGTCGATTCGCTTGGCCGCCCCATCGACGACAAAGGTCCCGATCGCCTCCGATCAATTCATCGCCCTCGAGCGTTTGGCCCCCGGCGTTATTGACCGGCAACCGGTGCGCGAGCCGATGGCCACTGGATTGAAAGCCATCGACAGCATGATCCCCATCGGCCGCGGACAGCGCGAGTTGATCATTGGTGACCGGCAAACCGGCAAGACCGCCGTCGCGCTCGATACCATCATCAACAGCAAGGGCAACGACCTCATCTGCATTTACAACGCGATCGGCCAGAAGCGTTCTTCGATTGCGCAGGTAGTGAAAATTCTGGAAGATGCCGGCGCCATGGAATACACCATCGTGGTTGCCGCCTCCGCGTCAGAACCCGCTCCTATGCAGTACATCTCGCCCTATGCGGCCACCGCCATCGGAGAATATTTCCGCGATAACAAGCGCCACGCGCTGGTGATCTATGACGATCTTTCCAAGCACGCCGCGTCGTACCGCGAAATTTCCCTGTTGCTCCGTCGCCCACCGGGGCGCGAGGCCTATCCCGGAGACGTCTTTTATCTTCACTCGCGACTGCTCGAGCGCTCCGCCAAGTTGAGCGACAAGAACGGCGGCGGATCGTTGACCGCTCTCCCCGTTATCGAAACCCAGGCAGGTGACGTGTCGGCATACATTCCGACCAACGTCATTTCCATTACCGACGGCCAGATCTATCTGGAAACCGATTTGTTCAACCAGGGCGTCCGCCCGGCGGTCAACGTAGGTCTGTCGGTAAGCCGCGTGGGTGGAAGCGCGCAGATCAAAGCCATGCGCCAGGTCGCGGGAACTTTAAAGTTGGAACTGGCCCAGTATCGGGAACTGGCAGCCTTCGCGCAGTTTGGCAGCGATCTCGACAAGGCCACGCAGAATCAGCTCAATCGCGGTCAGCGGCTCGTCGAACTGCTGAAGCAGAATCAGTTTTCGCCGCTGCCATTTTCGAAACAGATTCTGATCATCTTTGCCGGTACCGGCGGATTTCTCGATGACTTGCCGGTGAATCAGGTTCGCGATTTCGAAAGCGAGCTTTACAAGTACGTCGACGCCAGCAACCCCGGTGTGCTGCGCACGATCATGGAGAAAAAAGTTCTCGATGACGCCCTGAAAGGCCAGCTCGCCGAAGTGATCAAGCAGGCGAAGCAGCAATTCGTGGCGAGCCGGGATGCGCTAAAGAAAGAAGCAGTAGCGAAATAGTACCGAGTACACGGTTGCGAGTACCCAGTGAAGAAGTTTCAACTCCGCACTCGGTACTCGGTACTCGCAACTCAAAACAATGGCCAACATACTCGACATTCGGCGCCGCATTCGCAGCGTGGTCAACACGCGGCAGATCACCAAGGCCATGAAGGTGGTCTCGGCGGCGAAGCTGCGCCGCGCGCAGGACCGCACCTTGGCCGCGCGCCCGTATGCGCAGATGTTGACCAATGTGCTGAAATCGCTGGTCAAGCGAACCGAGATCTACGATCCGGAAACGGGTCAACCCAAACATCCATTGCTGGCGCAGCGGCCCGAACAAAATATTCTGCTGATTGTGGTGACCGGCGACAAGGGTTTGGCGGGTGCATTCAGCGCCAATGTAACCAAGGCCGCGAGCCGCTTTCTCGAGTCCAAGGCCGGAAAGAATGTTGATATCGAAGCCATCGGCCGCAAGGGGCGCGACTTTTTGCGCAGGCGTTACCCCGCCGCCCGCATACAGACCCGCAGCCTGGCGGAGACCGAGGAATCGACCGAAAAACGCGCGGATGCCGGCGAGCGCACCGGTGCGATCCAGATCACGGGCGAACACGTTGGCATCCTCGGAAAGCTCGATTTCGCTCAGGCGCGAACTCTGGCGGAGAGCGTCATTGAACGTTACGAGCGCGAAGAGATCGATTCCGTTTATCTCGTGTTCAACGAATTCAAGTCGGTGATTGCACAGCGGCTCGTTGTGGAGCAGATTCTTCCCATCGAGCAAGTTGGCGAGCGGACGGTGCGTCTAACCGAGGAGATGACGGAAGACGAAAAAAAAAGAGCCAAAGAGGCAGCGATCAGCGCGGGAGTGGGCCTGCGCGGAGCCGGTCCCGCGGACGAGGCGGCGGAGAAATTCGCCACGGCGGATGTCGATTACATTTACGAACAGCCTCCCGACGAATTATTTCGCTCGCTCTTGCCGAAGTATGTTGGCATTCAGATTTTCCGGGCGTTGCTGGAATCGGCGGCGGCGGAACATGCTGCGCGCATGACGGCGATGGATTCTGCCACCAACAACGCCACTGACATGGTCGACTCGCTGACGCTGGTCATGAACCGGGCGCGCCAGGCGAAGATTACAAAAGAGATTATCGAAATCGTAAGCGGCGCGGCAGCAATGTAATGAACTCCGCGCCAGCTCGAGAACAATCTATGGCTGAAAACGTAGGACATGTAATTCAAATTGCAGGGCCCGCCGTGGACGTGCAGTTTCCCGAGGGCCATCTGCCTCCCATTTATGAAGCGGTCAGAGTGGTGAGCGAGGGCTTCACCGTGCCCTCGCCTGTCAACGTGATTCTCGAGGTGCAGCAGCATCTCGGCGAAGGCCGCGTGCGCTGCATCGCGATGGAGGCCACCGAAGGTATGGTGCGCGGCATGAAGGCCATCGACCAGGGCGGCCCGATCTCCGTGCCCGTGGGCCGCGGCACGCTGGGTCGCGTGATGAATGTCATCGGCGAACCGGTCGATCAGTTGGGCCCAATCGAATACAAAGAGCGAATGCCGATTCATCGCCTCGCTCCCGCATTCGACGAGCAGGCCACCACTGCGGAAATGTTCGAAACCGGCGTGAAGGTCATCGACCTCATTCAGCCATTCTTAAAGGGTGGAAAGATCGGCTTGTTTGGCGGCGCCGGTGTCGGCAAAACCGTCGTCATCATGGAACTGATCAACAACGTCGCCAAGAACCACGGCGGGTTCTCCGTGTTTGCCGGCGTCGGCGAGCGCACCCGCGAAGGCAACGATCTTTGGCTGGAAATGACCGAGTCGGGCGTCATTAAGCCCGGCGATCCCGCCCACTCCAAAGCTGCGCTTATTTACGGCCAGATGACCGAGCCGCCGGGTGCGCGTCTGCGCGTTGCCCTGACCGGACTCACGGTCGCGGAATATTTCCGCGATGCCGAGGGCGCGGACACGCTGCTCTTCATCGACAATATTTTCCGTTTCACCCAGGCAGGTTCGGAAGTATCGGCGCTGCTGGGCCGCATGCCCAGCGCTGTGGGTTATCAGCCCAACCTGGCGACGGAAATGGGCGAACTGCAGGAGCGCATTACGTCGACCAAGAAAGGCTCGGTCACTTCCGTGCAGGCAATTTACGTACCTGCCGACGATTTGACCGATCCGGCGCCAGCTACCACGTTTCGCTCACCTCGATGCCACGACCGTGCTTTCGCGCGCCTTGACCGAGATTGGAATTTATCCCGCAGTCGATCCCTTGGCCTCGACGTCACGCATCCTCGATCCGCGCATCGTAGGCCACGAGCATTACGATGTAGCGCAGATGGTGAAGAAAACTCTGCAGACTTACAAAGATCTGCAGGACATCATCGCGATTCTCGGCATCGACGAACTCAGCGAAGATCAGAAGGTCACCGTAGCCCGCGCGAGAAAGATTCAACGCTTCTTGTCGCAGCCATTCCACGTGGCCGAGCAGTTCACTGGAGCCGCAGGACGTTACGTCAAAATCGCCGACACCGTAAAAGGCTTCAAGGCAATTGTTGAAGGCAAGTACGACGACATCCCCGAGCAGGCGTTTTATATGAAAGGCCCGATCGAGGAAGTGCTGGAAGCGGCAGAGAAGATGAAAGCAGCAGCGTAGAATTAGTCATTGAGGGGGCTGTCCCATAAACAGTTCCGGGAAGGGCACGACTTCAGTCGTGCCGTCCAGAGCCAATAGAGACGAGGGCTTTAGCCCCTGAGGAAGACAGCAGCTTTATCATTATGGGTAGTTCTCAGATAGGTTTCGATAACTGAGAGCCGAGAACTGATGGCAGATACTTTCCAACTCGAGATCGTTACGCCGGAAAAGAAAGTCGTCGACACGGCGGCGACGGAAGCGCAGATTCCCGGCAAGAACGGCTATCTCGGCATTCTTCCGGGGCACGCTCCGCTGATCACCGAGCTCTCTGTTGGCGAGGTCACTTTCCGCGATGGCGGCCAGGAACAACATCTCGCGGTGGCTTGGGGATTTGCCGAAGTGCTTCCCGATAAAGTTACGATCCTTGCCGAAACCGCGGAGCGTCCTGCCGAGATTGATGTAGAGCGCGCACGCAAAGCCAAACAGCGCGCCGAGCAGCGCCTCACCAGCGGCGACACCAACGTTGACGTGGAGCGCTCTCTCGACGCTCTGCACAAGGCGGATACCCGCTTGGAAGTCGCGGAAAAGCGTTCGTAGACGCCTTCAGGTCCAGTTCTCCATCACTTCCGGAGGTTGCATGCCACGAGCTTGGCTTTCCGTCCAAATTCTTCTGGTACTCTCATTGATCTCGACATCCGGCCCCGCTAACAGCTCAAGATAAGCCGCCTGCATCCCCCGTCTCCCCTGAAGTTCACGCCGATGGCAGCGTGACTTTCCGCCTTCGCGCGCCGAATGCGAAAGAGGTGAAGCTCGACCGCGAAGGAGCCGATCCGGTCGCCATGCAGAAAGATGATCGAGGCGACTGGAGCATAACCACGCCTCCGCTTCCGCCGGACTATTATGGCTACTCCTTCATCGTGGACGGCGTGCCAACGCTTGACGCCTCGAACTCTTCGCTGGTTCCCAATCTGATCTCTCCCGGCAATTCGGTTCATGTTCCGGGGCCGCCGTCTCTGCCTTGGGAATTGAACGACGTCCCACACGGCGAGATTCATCATCATTTCTACAGGTCCTCTGTGGCCGGCGATGACCGCGATTATTATGTCTACACTCCGCCGGGCTACGATCCAAAGGCGAAGAAAACCTATCCCGTGCTGTTTCTTCTGCACGGTTTCAGCGACGACGCCAGCGCCTGGACTGCGGTTGGGCGTGCCAATGTGATTCTCGACAACTTGATCGCGCAGGGCAAAGCCAAGCCCATGATCGTGGTGATGCCCCTTGGCTACGGCACCATGGAGTTTGTCCATCTGGGATGGGACGCCTGGAATCACCCCGAACTGCGGGCTCGCAACTTTCGAAAGTTCAGCGAGGCGTTGCTTACAGAGGTCATGCCGCGCGCAGAAAGCGAGTACCGGATCGCCAAAAATAGGGATGCACGCGCCATAGCGGGCTTATCGATGGGCGGTTCGGAATCTTTACTCACTGGGCTGAACAACCTCGATACATTTTCGTGGATCGGCGCCTTCAGCTCGGGCGGCATTCCCGAAGATTTTCAAAAAGATTTCCCGGTGCTCGATGCGAGCGCCAACCAGCGATTGCACCTTCTTTGGATCGCGTGCGGCACCGAAGATCAGCTGCTTACTCTGAACCGCAATTTCCGCGGATGGCTCAAGACCAAAGGCGTGAAAGCGACGGAGATCGAAACCCCCGGGATGCATGCCTGGATGGTATGGCGAAGAAACCTCGCCGAGTTCGTGCCGCTATTGTTTCGCTAGCTTTAGCACGGATCGACCCGAAGATGAGCGCTATCGTGATTTTTCGCCAACTACTGCAAAACTGGTAAATAGTGCCCTCGCTCGTGAAACCAGCAAGTGCTGAGAGGTTTCTAAAACCTCGGAAAGGGCGACGATGAAGCTTTTTGCCTCCAAGGATCGCAACTCGGCCCTGACTCCTCGCATGCACCAAGGATCATAGAACACTCGTCTCAACCTGCTTTAATTTTGTTCTTTACGCCATGCCGCCAAGCCCGTCACACCAAGAGCAAGATGTGCGAGCGTGGGGCCAACACGGCCTTTGGGCGAAGGCATGCTTGACGCGTCTTCCGAACCGGTTTCCTGTCCCGCCGTAATGGGCTTATTCGCCACGGTTTCGTAAGCGTAACCGGTAAGCAACATGGTGTTGAGGTGGACAGAGAGACGTGCCCAACCAAAATGATATTTTCCGTTACTCAGGAATTTTAACCCAAGATAGCGGTTATGAGTATTCTTCCATGGGCCACTGCTTCGGATGACCCCGGAGGAGTCAACCCATCCTGCCATCGACGTCGCAAAATGAGTTCTGTGGGCAAATGGGCCGTCCGGCCCAATGTTCGCTCCGGCTTCCAGTGCAGAGGCGTACCCGCCCAAACCCACCACGAGGTTACCGTGAGCCGCCGGCCCGACAAACGCAACTCCTCCGTCGCTAGCGCTAAAATTCCTCAACTGAAAATCCGCAACACCATCGCCATTGAGATCGAGCCCATACCCCGCACCGGGTCCGGCGGGAACAAAAAGATGGGTCGGGGTGTAGACGACTTCCGCTTCGGCCAAGGTGACTGATGCCAGTGCACCGATACCGGCGGCGCTTCCTGATAGAACATATCCGGCGAGAGATCGCTGACACCTCTTAGAGAGGGGAAAGGGTTCGTTTGTTCGTTTTGTACGTTTCATTCCACTGTCCCCTGAGCATCATGTGTCGATCAAAATTCGGCTACGACTTTTTCACGGTTGTTCCGTAAAGTCAATGTGAAAGTGTCGCTATAAGACGTTAACGCTCAAAAACAGCAGGATCCTACGGCACATTCACCGACTCCCGGTCCTCTGACGCCACTCGCTTCACTGCTGCCGTACGCTCCAGCTTGTCCCACGCAAACCGCCGCCCTTCGAGCGCTCGCTTCAGCGTTTTGAACAGCACTACAGAAAATAACTGGCGATAGGCAAAGCGTTGCAGCCACACCTGGCTCAACAGCCACACATCTTCCTTATCATCGGGACGCCGCCGCTCCAACGCAAAGGCCAGCGCGGACGCCAGAAAATCGATCACCAGGAACGCGAAGAAGAACGCCACCAGCTTGTGGAAACTTGCGGGATCCGTCGAGTCAGGGTGGAAGTGTTTCTGGATGAAGTACCACAATGCGCCGAAGGCGAACATGATGTCGATCAGCGGCGAGACCAGCGGCAGCAGAATCTGGAAAATCACGATGTTCGGCAGCGCCACAAAACCCAGTGCTCCTTTGCGCGCGAACACTCCACTATGTTTGTAGACGGCTTGCAGAATTCCGAATGACCAGCGGAAACGCTGGCGCATCAGCCCATTGGCATTGGTCGGTGCTTCGGTATAGGCCAAAGCCATGTCTTCATATTCCACGCGATATCCACGACGCAGTAACGCCATGGTGAGATCGGCATCTTCCGCGACGGTATCGATCTGGTAGCCCCCAGCCTCTTGCACCGCCGACACTCGCCACGCCCCGATTGCTCCCGGAACCACGCTGACCGCACCCAGCACGTCCAGCGCGCGCCGTTCAAAATTCTGGCTGGTTATATATTCCAGCGCTTGCCAGCGCGTCCACAGATTCACCCGGTTTCCAACCTTCGCGTTGCCGGCGATGGCTCCAACCTTCGGGTTGATGAAATGAGGCACCAAGCGCGAGATCGCGTCGCCGGCGATGATCGTATCCGCATCGATTCCCACGAAAAGCTCGGCGTCCTGTATGTGCTCAATCCCAAAGTTGAGCGCCTCGGCCTTGCCTGCATTCGGCTTGGTGAGAATGAGAACATCGCCCGCTTTCTCTTCCGCAACGAAGGCGGCACGCGCCACTTCCAGCGTGCGATCCTTGGAGCCATCATCGATCACGATTACGCGCAGGTTGGGATAATCGGAGTTCAGTGCGGCGCGAATCGTCCGCACGATCACTTTTTCCTCATTGTAGGCGGGAATTAGAACCGCTACTTTCGGCTTATAGGAAGCCACCTGCGCCGGCTTCCCAAATATCTTTTCGTGCAGACGGTCGTACACCGCAGCCGTTCCAATAAAAATCAGCCGCCCGGTCATCAGCAAGTCGCCAACGAAAAAGATCCACGTGATAAACAGGATCCCGGCTTCAAACAGCCAAAAGCCTAACCGGTCCAGGCGCGCGCCCCAACGTTCGCTGGTGCTTAAAGGGGTCATCACATCGGCACGCGTTTTACCGAACAACTGAAACACCGGCACGACCGAATAGCCACGGGCTCGAATTCCATCGATGATCATGGGCAGCGCCCGAACGGTCTCCGAGCGATTGCCGCCGCCATCGTGCAGCAGCACAATGTTGCCGCAGCGCAGATCATTCGGTCCGCAAGGCGGGAGGTGCTCCAGAACGTAAGACGAAATCTCTTCAGCCGTATGCCGCCGAGGCTTGTCGCTCCAGTCGTTGGGATCGATCCGGTTTCCCACCGTGATGTAACCCATATCCTGCGCGAACTCCAGCGGCTTGACCTGGTCCGCGGTGTCGGGTTCCTCGTCAATGGCGTAGGGTGGCCGCAGCAACTTGGTTCGAATTCCCATCAGGCTGGCGAATAATCTCTCGGTCAAGTTCAACTCAACCTTCATGTAGGTCGACGAAATATTGCTCACGTCGGGATGCGTGAAGGTGTGATTGCCGATGGTATGGCCTTCGTTGAAAATGCGTTTCGCCAGACTGGAGAACTTGTCCGTCTGGATGCCGATCAGGAAAAATGTAGCTGGCGCATTCTTTTGTTTGAGGATGTCCAGAATTTTCGGCGTCCACTCCGGATCTGGCCCATCATCGAAAGTGAGCACAACCTCGTTGGGACTGTAACCATAACGGCCCACCCGGTAGGGTTCTGGCATGGATTGGAAATTTTCGTCGGTGATCAACTTGGTGGCAGCATCGATCGTCAGGTCGCGTGTGCCGTGCGTCGGCCGGTCTTCGATGCGGAGAATCTCGCCTTGACCCTCCATATCCACATCCTGGCCGGGAGGCACGTCACGCAGTTTGTCCGCCGCACCCACATCGCCGGGCATGTCCCACACCCGCCACAGCGAACGATCTTCACCGCCCAGTCGCCACAAAGCGAATGTCTTGATGCCCAGAGTTTGCGCCGCTCGCATGTGGTTGAGCGCGGTGACGGCATCCAGAAACCAAACGTCATGACGAAGACTCCGCTCATCCAGGTAACTGAAGTGCGGGTTCAACGCATCGTCGTCAAAAGTGACATCTTCATCGGAGTCGCGCGCCGCCAGCCATGCTTCCTGCGCGCTCACCGAACTGTCATGCGCGTCCGGCGGGAGCTTACCCTTCTTCGGTTTGAGAACCCAGTCATAGCCGTAGTTGGCAATGGCGCAAATCAATTTCTCGCGCGGAACAACACTCGAAACAAATTTAAGGTTATCGACGAACCAATCCTGGGAAGCCACGGGCCCCGATTTAGAACCGGGATAATGCTCGTCATAGTTCATGACGACCACGCCGTCGACAGGCGCGGAAATCGCTGCGTAATCAAACTCCTGATTGTGGGCGGGCACGCTCACATAGAGCTTCATCCCGTGTGCATGCAGGTCCGCGGATAATTCGTTCAGCAATGCAATGTAACCCGGTTGTCCGGCGCTCGGGAAAGCTTCAAAGTCCACCATCAGTCCGCGAAAGCGATCGGAGGCAAGGAAAGTTGCCACCTGCTTGCGGAAAACAGCGCGCGCGTCCGGATCGTTCAAAAAGCCGGTGATGTCTCCAATCCATTCGGTGCCGTTGAAGTTATTCACCATCGGAAAGACTTCCATGCTGCTGTCTTCCGATTTCAACAAGGGCATCACGCGGTCATCCACGGACCGCGCGTGATTGTTCTGGACCACGTCGAAAAACTTGTTGGTCTGGTCATCCACGCCCTGCAGTCGACCATCTGGCGTGAGGACGTGCAGCCAGTCCGGATAAAGCAAGTCGATCTGCCGCGAGAAATCACGCAGGGACGAGAAACTCGCGGCATCCCATGGAACATAAAACGCGGCCCGAATGCCTTCTTCCTGGTTCAACACGACTTCGGATCCTGGTAATTTTGACTTGCGATGACTCCGGCTTGCCAGCTTTTTCTGGCGATCGCGTGCCTTGTCCTTCTCACTCTCTTTCAAAGCCTTGAAGGCGCGCTTCTGAGGAGAAAACAGCAGTTCCGGCAGGCGATCATCCCGCAACGTGGTGTACACAAAAAACACGATCAGCGCCGACAGGACCGCAACGCCAATATCGACGAGCCTTCTCAGCCGCTTCCAGCGAGCGCGTTGCGGATCGTAAAAGACAGGTTCGGCCATGGCAAGTTAAGCGATCATCGTATGCTGCATGCGAGAGAGGGTCAATTCTCTAAGTAGTGGGAACAGGGTATAAGGCGAGCAGCAACTTGTTGATTAAGATGCGTCTTTGCCGCCCCAAGTTGACTGCAGCCAGTATATCCTCAAGCGTGCTCGTACTCCTGCGCAAAGACACACGATTCTTTCTTGCGGGAACCATCGCCGCGTTGGCGCTACGTTTGGTTTTCCTGCTGCACTTTCCCGGCATTGTCGACGATTCACGGCTCTATGCCGATATCGCCATGAACTGGTTGCAGTACGGAATTTATGGGATCACAGACTCGGGTCACGTGGTTCCTACGCTCTCCCGCCTGCCCGGGTATCCAGCGTTTCTCGCGGCCGTGTTTGCCGTCTTCGGCTGGAGCAATTTTCGGGCTGTCTTGCTGATCCAGCTCTTGTTCGACCTTGGCACCTGCGTCCTCATCGCCGACCTCGCGCGTCGCATGCTATCCGAGCGCGCTGCCAAGGCCGCTTTTATGCTCACCGCGCTATGCCCCTTCCTGGCCGATTATTCCGCCGCCGCCCTCACCGAGACCTTGGAAATTTTCTTCACGGCGCTGGCGCTGGATCTCGCCATCCTGGGATTGACAAGTTTAGGACTGAAAAATTTGGAATTGCAAAATTCGGACCCGGCAAATTTGCCCATGGCGAATCTTCCAGCGGAAGGAACTTCAAAGCCGAGCTTATGTCCCCTGGTTCGGTTGCGGGCTCTCGATTGGCGCCTGCCTCCTGCTGCGTCCCGATGGCGGAATTCTACTTGCAGCCGTCGGAGTCTATCTGGCCTGGATCCTGGTGCGCTCGCTCGTCAAGAAAGAGAACAAAGAAAACAACGACAAGCCTCACGCGCTTCGCATTCTGCGCGCCGGCGTTATTCTCACGGTCAGTGCGCTGGCTCCGCTGGTTCCCTGGACGCTGCGCAATCTTCATACTCTGCACCGCCTCGAGCCACTGGCTCCGCGATACGCCAATGATGCCGACGAGCCGGTGATGTCGGGATTCAATCGCTGGACCAAGACCTGGATCGCCGACTACGTCTCCGTTGAGGAAATTTACTGGAATGTGCCCGGGGATCCTATCGATTTCGCTCGCTTGCCGGCGCGCGCCTTTGATTCCGACTCTCAGCGGCAAGAGACCGCGCAGCTGTTTGCCGACTACAACCAGGATCATGATGTAACGCCCGACCTTGATGCCCGCTTTGCGGCGCTTGCCCTCACTCGTATTCATTCAGCGCCGCTGCGCTATTATCTGGTTCTTCCTGCACTGCGCATTCTCGATATGTGGCTGCGGCCGCGCACCGAACTGCTTCCCTCCGATCCGCGGTGGTGGGAATTCAACGACGCGCACGGTTGGCTGGCCATCAGCCTCGTTCTCGGGGCTTTGAACCTGGCATACGTCGTCGCTGCCGCGGCAGGGCTCATTCTGCATTGGCGGGAATTCTTCGGTCTCGGACTCTTACTCTCATTCTTTCTGCTGCGTTCTCTTTTCCTCGGAACGCTTGAGAATCCGGAACCGCGCTACACCCTGGAATGCTATCCCGTGGTCATAGTCGCTGCGGCGGCTCTCTTCATTCATAATTCTCATCGCAACCATCGCAAAGGCGCATGAATACTGCACATTCTCCAGACTTCGCGCGCATCCCGCTATTCAAACGTTTCACATCGTAAAAATTACTGCGGATTAAGCTTGAACTCCGCCGCCCCTCAGTTGCACAATATGCCCCCAACAGGTCCAGGAGCACCATGCGGTTCGTCATCCTGGGTTCACACTGCAAGCAAATGTCGGTTTGCCAGGAGCCTTCATGTCTGCGGTCAAGAATTCCCCCGGTATCTCTCAGGCCATCGCTTCAGACTTCCAAGACTTGTTCAGTTCGCAAGTTTCACCCATGAGCGCAGCCTCGTACCTTTTTCGCTGGGGCTCGTCCGCCGGCGTCGCGAGTTGCATTCTTGTACTGGCCGTCACCTTTTTGAGCGGATCGCAGCTAGCCGCTCAGCAGGCAACTGCGCTACTGAACGGAACCGTAAAGGACTCCAGCGGCGCCATTGTTGTGGACGCCAAGGTAACCCTGAAAAATTCGGAGACGAACGCGATTCGTACCACAAGATCCGGCAAGAATGGCAACTATGAATTCAACTTGGTTCCTATCGGATCCTATGAATTAACCGTCGAACAAGCCGGGTTCGATACATATATCCAAAAGGGCATTACGCTCGAAATTAATCAGAACGCCCGCCTTGACATTCCTCTACGAATTGGCACGGCCAGTCAGGTTGTAGAAGTTATGGGCGACGTTGCTCAGGTGGATACTGTGAGCGCCACTCTCGGCAAAGTCGAGACAACAGCGCGCATTGCCGACTTGCCTCTCGCTGCTCGCGACACCATGCAACTCGGCTTGCTGCAAGCCGGCACATTTGCCCCTGATCAGGATGACGGTTCCGGCAATCCCTTTTCGGTGAGCGGTCAGCGGTCCGAGTCAGAGACCTTCCTGATCGACGGCGCGGATAACAACGACTTTCTCGGCAACAACATGGTGGTCGATCCCAATCCTGATGCGGTCGCCGAATTCAAAATCATTACCAACAATTATGAGGCTGAGTACGGTCGCACTTCCGGCGGTATCGTGAATCAAGTCATCAAGTCCGGCACAAATGCCATTCACGGAGATTTGTTCGATTACTTCCGCAATACTGCCCTCGATGCCTCGGATTATTTTCTGCAGCAGGTTCCAATCTTCAAATACAACATCTTCGGTGGAACCATTGGCCTGCCCATCAAGAAAGATAGGATGTTCCTCTTCGCTTCCTATCAGGGGGCTCGCCGCCGCGAAGGTCAGAACCCTGGAATTCTGACCGTCCTCACCCCCGCGGAACGAACCGGCAATTTTAGCGACCTCTACACCGGCACGATTGATCCGAATACGGGCTATGACACGGGCCAGCTCACTGATCCGACGACCGGCGGCCCGTTCATGTGCGGCCCGAATGTCTGCAACCAGGTGCCCGTGGATACGGTAATGCAGAACTACATCAACAAATACCTTCCGCTCCCGAATACTGGAACCAATGGCTTCGTGGAGGATCCGGTCGGCAGCCTGCAGGAAGATCAGTTCATTTTCCGCTACGACTACAACATCTCCAGCAAAGATACGCTGTCCGCCTTTTATATCTTTGACGATCAACCCCAGAACTTTCCCTTTGAAGTGGTGAAAGGAGCATCCACCGGCGGAGATGTGCCCGTGGGATCAGGTTTCACCAATGCCCAGCGCTTTCAAACGGCTTCGATTAGCTGGACTCGTACGCTCACCCCCACCAAACTCAACGAGTTGAGATTTTCGACCAACCGGGTGGCAACGTTCGACTCCGTTCCGACGGACAAGACTCCCCCATCGGCTCTCGGATTCTTAACCGTAAACCCTGATGATCCGGCCGGTACGGCTCCTCCCGCTATTTCAGTTGGCGGTGGATTCAACCTTGGCCCTTCTCCGCAAGGGCCCACCAAGATTCACGACGTCACTTTCCAGTACCAGGATACTTTTTCCTGGAACAAAGGTCGGCATGCTCTGAAGTTTGGTGCGGATATCCGCTGGACTCAGAGCAATTTCCACTACGATTTTTATAACAACGGATCTTTTGACTTCGGAACTTACTACACGAACACGGGCAACGCTCTGGCGGATTTTGTTGGCGGCTACACCGACAACTACTACCAGTTTTCCAGCGCTATCTACGGGATTCGAAGCCACCAACTGGATTTCTTCGGGCAGGATGAATTCAAGATCGCGAAGAACCTGAGCCTCAATTACGGCTTGCGCTACGAATACAATTCGCCGCAAGTTGATCCTCGGAATCAGATCCAGGGCTGGTTCCCCGGCGCGCAGTCCACTCTGTATCCAGCCTCGCCGCCCGACTTTCTGTATTCTGGCGATCCTGGGACGCCCAATCGAGGGCTGATCTACCCGGATCGAAATAACTTCGCCCCGCGATTTGGTTTCTCCTGGGACATGCTCGGCAACGCCAAGTTAGTAATGCGCGGAGGCTTCGGGATTTTCTACGACATCGAAGATGGAGCGTTGAACTTGCAGTTCGGCGGACAGGCTCCATTCGGATACGTCGCCAACAATTATCCTTGCTTCACCACTGCGGCGCAGGTGGCCTTGGGCAATGGAGGGGGTTGCCTGCTTCCGGTCAACGGTTCCTACTCGGCGGATCCGTTTCAGACCGCATCCACCGGTTACTCCGATCCTTACCCGTTCATTGCAGGCGGCCACCTCGGGCAATTCTTTACCCCTGCGATACCGTTCGCCTACGTAGTCACCCCCCACTTTCGGACGCCCTACGCTGAGAACTTCAATTACGGCTTCCAGTACCAACTTACGAAGGACACTGTCATTGAGGCGGTATATGTCGGCAGTCTGAGCAGGAAAGCCATCAGCAGCACGAACCTGAACAATCCGGAAATTACGGGAAGCAACCCGAACAACTTGATGGCACAGTATCAGGGTTATGCAGCGACGGCCGATCCTTCGAATCCCATCGATGTAGTAAATAGCATCTCTCCCGACTGCGCCCGGGCGCTGGCCAATTGCGATGTGAACTTCGTCCCTCAGGGCGCAACTCAAATCATTACCAACGTCAGCAATGGCAGTTCGTCCAGTAACGAGCTGCAGGTGACTCTCGACCGAAGGATGAATCACGGTCTGGGGTTCAGGGTCGCCTATACCCTCGCCAAAACGATCGATGTGAGTTCGGGTTTCCGCGCACGCTCCTCAACGTATACGAACCCTGCGGACCCGCGCTTCGACCGCGGCCTGGCTGATTTTGACGCGACTCACCGTTTAGTTCTGAGCCCTGTCTGGGAAATTCCCGGTGGAAAAACCGGCAATGCCTTCAAGCGAAATGCCGTCGGCGGATGGGTTGTATCCACCATCGCCTCGTTTCAATCGGGAAATCCCTTTATCTTGTATTCCAGCAATGGAGCCAGCGAATCGAATGAAGGACTCGACCGTCCTGACGTCGTCGGGCCGGTCCGCGTCTTTAAGAACCCACGACAAATGCGAACTTTCAGCCCCAGTTCCGATGGGATTCACGGAAGCTGTCTCTCGGGCACCACAACCGGATTCTTTTACTTCGACCCGACGAACGTGGTCTGCTCGGTGGCCCCGCCAGCCGGACAGCCGTATGTCGCCGGTCTCGGCCTGGTTCAGGGGGGCGTGCCGCTGTTCTCTTACGGCAACATGGGAAGAAACGTGCTTCGTGGACCGGGAATTAACGACTGGGATATCTCCATCATGAAAAATTTCAGGTTCACGGAGAGCAAGTACCTTCAGTTCCAGTCGAACTTTTTCAACGCCTTTAACCACGTGCAATTTTATGGGCCAACTTCAAGCGGAGGGTCGGTAGGCGGAGCCAGCCAGTTTGGGCAGGTTTCGAGCGATACTTCACCCTCGACCTCGCCGTATTACCGAGGACCGCGAATTATTCAGTTTGCTCTGAAAATGTTCTTCTGAGAGGCAACAGCGGCTTTGCAATTTTACGAAAGCGGAGAGTCGCTCATCCGGAACCGTGTTCGCACGTGCTCCGAGATCAACTCGATTGCCGGCCGGTTGACGACCGGATCGGTCTGGGCAAGATACTTCATCGCTTCAACCAGCAATTTCTGGCCATCGACGTAACGAGGATCGGACGTTCGCTCCCTTTTAGTAGAGCGACCCAGCTGCGGGGGGACGGGAATAGTGAAAACTTTTGCCATGCGAGGACTCAGTCGGTGACTCTCAAGGCAGTATAGCGCCCGAGTGGATTTTTCCGAACAACATTCTTGTGCTTTAGATTCAAGCTCTTAGCCGCGAGGAGCCACAAATCTCGTTTTTCCCGTCGTCTTCAACCGAAATACGTCATTGTTGATCTTTGCGTTCACCTTGATGGCGGTGTATTTCGCCACGCGGTAATCGCCCTGACTTTGCATGAGCTTTTGTTGCACTGAGATGCCGCGGCCCAGATCAATCCACAGCGTAATTTCCGGAAAATTACCGCGAATCTTGACGCTCTTGGGTACCAGTTTCAGCTTGCCGGTTGCGATATTATCGATCGTCTCTTCTCCCTCATATGTGACATCGAAGGATTTCTTCAGGTCCTGCCCGCTGCCTCCAAAGCCTAAAACCAGGAAGCTTTCCACCGCTTCATGGTCAGCCCCGGTGGAATATTCCATGACTTGCTCGATCTTCGGCTGGTACACCTGCAGCTTGCCCTCTTTGTAGAGTACAAATTTACGGTCCGGCTCTTTGAACTCTGCCATCATCTCGATCTGCTGGCCCACGCGGCGGTAATAAACAGTGCCTTTCTGCGTGTCGGTCTCGTCTACCACTTTCTGGTATTGATCGAAAACGAAATCGGCTTGTGCCGTCTGGAAGGTGGCTGCAGTGGCGTCCATCTTTTTCAGGACGCTTTCGAGGGTTGCCGCTTCCTGCGCGACTGCAAGGGAATGCAGCGAGATCAGCCACAGGACGCCGGAGGTCAGCAGGAAAGTTCGTCTCACTATTCTCTCTTCACCCAAACCTTATAGCTTTGGACCTTCGCGTTCTGATCGGGTATAGCGACATACCTCACGATGGTGACCGCGCCTGAAATCGGCTGGATGATGCTCAACAGCTGATTGCGCACCGCTCCATCGTCGCCCGGGGTTACCGCGCTGGCGGAAATTTCATAAATCAGACCGCCCTGCGGATCACTCGTAACAACCACTGTCTGATGCAGGTTGCGGGGCACAGGTTTGTCTTTGAAATCGATCCAGTAAGGTGAGGTGAAGATAAATGCGAGGATCAGCGTGACCATGATGTCGTAGTGCAGCGTGCCACGCTCATGCTGCCACAGAATATAGCTGCGGATTGTCCGCCAGGCGGAGTTCATCGGGAGCGAGGGCACGCCCCTTGCACTCGAGCTGATTTCCACATTTTGCAAGTCTAGTGACCGCACCCTCTCTTGGCAAATAAACCCTGTTCGCTGCCCGACTGGCGGCTTGCCGTTCCCAACTGCGCTAGAAGCTTTTCTTCGTAATTCGCTCGGCGCCAATGTAGGGCCGCAGAGCTTCCGGGATCACCACGCTCCCGTCGGCTTGCTGGTAGTTTTCAACTATCGCCACCCAGGTGCGTCCCACCGCCAGGCCGCTGCCGTTTAGCGTATGCACGAATTCAGTCTTGTTCTTGCCTTCGGGACGGTAGCGTATATTCGCGCGCCGTGCCTGGTACGACTCGAAATTCGAGCACGACGAAATTTCGCGAAACAACTGCTGCCCCGGCAGCCAAACTTCAATGTCATAGGTCTTGGCTGGTGATGCTCCCATATCTCCCGTGCACAACACTACTGTGCGATAGTGCAGACCAAGCTTCTGCAGTATCGTTTCGGCGTTCCGCGTCAGCTTCTCATGCTCCTCGTAAGAGTCTTCCGGTCGCGAGAACTTGACCAGTTCCACTTTCTGAAACTGGTGCTGGCGGATGATGCCGCGCACGTCTTTCCCATAAGATCCAGCCTCGCTGCGGAAACACGGCGTGTAAGCCGTTAGCGAGATCGGCAATCGTGCCGCATCCAGAACTTCGTCGCGATATAGATTCGTCACCGGCACTTCAGCGGTCGGAATCAGCCAAAGATCTTTTTCGCCATGCGGCACGCGAAACAAATCCGCCGCAAACTTCGGCAGCTGCCCCGTGCCATACATCGATTCGGAATTCACCAGGTACGGCGGCAACACTTCTGTATATCCGTGCTCGCGCGTGTGCAGATCGAGCATGAAATTTGCAAGCGCCCGTTCCAGCTTGGCGCCCAGATCCCAGTAGACGGCGAAGCGCGCTCCGGTCAGCTTCACGGCCCGCTCCAGGTCGAGAACGCCGAGTTCCGCGCCCAGATCCCAATGCGGCTTGGGAGTGAAATCAAATTGCGGTGGCGTCCCCCAGCGCCGCACTTCCACGTTTTCTTCCGCACTGTGCCCAACCGGAACGCTCGCATGCGGAATATTCGGGATGCCCGAGAGAATGTCCTGAAGACGCGCGTCCAGATCCGCGGCGATTTTCTCGCGTGCCTGGATCTGTTCGCGGAGGTCTTTCGTCTCGGCGATCGCCGCGTCCGCGTCCTGCCCCGCTTTCTTCAGCTTGGCAATGTCCTCGGAGGCTTTGTTGCGCCGCGCCTTCATACTTTCGGCTTCGGTAATCGCCTCGCGCCGCTGCGTGTCCACCTCGCGGAAATCCTTCAGCACCGCCGCCGGATCGGCTCCGCGCTGACGCAGCATTTCTTCCACCCGAGACAGATTCTCGCGAACAAAGTTCAGTTCAAGCATGGGAATCCATTACTTTATCGGAAACGGGATGAAAAAAGTACCTTACCCACATCTGTCGAACCAGTAGCAAGCTGAGGAGAACTAGCGCCCAAACCTGATGTGCCATCACGAACGCCTCCCACCACCAATGGTGCGAGAGCGACGCAGGAATGCGTCCGCTGCTCTGCATCGTTTCCAGCAACGTCCCTCCGGGAACCAGGAAGGGCGCCAGCAATAACAAACACAACAGCGACACTCTGTGCGCCCTTCGAAAAGAGACGAAAATCCAGCACAGCGGAAAGACCAACAACGTGGCGTCATAAAATCTGTGATAAACCGGCAGCAAGCTGATGACGGCAATCGTGCTCAGCGCCAGCAAATCGCAATCCTCACCCAACCACTTTCGCCCCACTTTGTTGGACGCAACGCTGGGCGCACCGCCGCCCACCCAAACTAGAATCGACCACGCAATGAGCAGCACTCCCCCAACGGCCTCGGCGGCATCATTCGTCAACCGCACATTGCCGATCAGCGGATAAATTGCGACTTGCAGGTTGATCAGCCCGAATCGTGTGGGATTGATCGCAGTAAAGTTGCCGAGCACTCCCGTCTCCAGCAGAATATGGTTGTCGCTCAGATAATCCGCAAGCCATGGGGTGTGGCCAAATTCGAATCGCAGCAATCCCAGCGCGACCAACCCCGCCAACATACGCCACGCTGATCCCTCGCCACCCTCCAGCGTCGTCGCAACAGATAATAAAGAATAAAGCACAGTCCGATTTGCGGCTTCAGCCCCGTCGCCACCGCGAGCAAAGCAGCGGTAGCAATATCTTGATGCCGGCGCGCGGTCGAAACGGCGATCACGCACAACTCCACCGCGACCAGGCTGACATTCGCTGTCACAATGCCCGTTTGAAATGGAGCCAGCGCCAGCGTGGCCGCAATCAGTAACAGCGTGCGCGGATCGCGCATCGAGAGCCCGGCCAGAGACACCATCACCCGCAGCATGATGGCGAACAGTACAAGATTGATCGCGAACCAAAGCGCATACGCGAGTTTCCACGACAGCACGCTGAATGGAGCGATCAGAACGAATGCTGTGAGCGGATAAGCAGTGGGAAAACCTCGGTTCGCCACCAGGGTGCCGTTCGCAACTTCTCTCGGCAGGAACGAATATTGGGGTGCCTCCGGCGGCCACAGCTTCAGCAGCACCTGCGGACTATAGGGGTCCATTCCATGAACCAACGCCTTCGCTTGGATCCACGGGGAAAGAAAATCATTAAACTGCGTTGCGGTCTGCACCGCCCGGATGGGGCCGCGCGCCATGAACTCCGCGCCCGCCATCGCCAGCAGAACAATGCACAGCGCAATGATTTCTTGCTAAAACCTGCAACCGTCGGTCGCGCTTCCAGGGAAGAAGGCATCGTGTCAGGCCGACGTGGTCGAGCTTTGTAACGCGGCAGCCGCTAAAGGTCGAGACACTTCGCTGGGCCGCATCCGCGCGGCCGTAGTCGCCGGAGCAGCCAGGTCAATCAACAAGAACGCGGACACCCAGAAAAAGAGACACAAATAGGATCCGGCGGCAAACAGCCAGTCTTCAAACGCCGCATGTACCAGGCCTGCAGTCGCGATCAGTGCGAAGGGTACGGCGTAGTGAGCCACGCTGCCAGTTCTTCGTATCCAACTGAACACCCGCACCGTTGCTCGGGCGACCATGAAGAGCAAAAAGACGAATGGCAGGATCCCCAACATCCCCATGTATTCGGTAATGGCCAGATAGCTGCTCCCGTGTTCTCGGTTCGACCCCTCCGTGGTGTAAATCGAGGAGCCTTGTATGCCGACCTTGTCGCTTCCCAGATCGCTGGTTCCGAATCCGGTTCCGAACCACGGATGCTTTTTGACCGCCGCAATCGTCTCATCCCATGGACCGCGGCGCGATCCGAAGACGCCATTGGTTTGTCCGCTCACTTTGTATAGGAACCGCCCCGTCATGGAATCAACGAACGCGTCCACGTGCGAAGGATTGGCAACCGCCAGAATCTCCAGCAACAAAGCGCCGGCAAACGCGGCTTTTAACAGGATTCCGGGACGCCGCAAAGAAAGCATAAGCGTAACCACAACCACGGCATCTGCCACGATAGCCGCGCGGCAAACGGAGAGATACAGCAGGAGGCCGCAGAGCGCCACAGCCATACTCCGGCGTCGCCGTTCCCCTCGATCCTCCGCCGTCATCGCTCCCCATAGCAGCACCGGCGCTGGCACTACCCCAATGGCCGCCCCCATGTTGTTGGGATTACCGAACACGTTGAAGCCCACCAGATAAGTGGCAAACACAAAAAAGACCAGCAATTCGCACGCTAGTATCAGTCCGCGAACGAAGGCCCGCTCCCGTCCGGCCAGAGCGACCCGCCCCCCGGTAGATGCGTAAAGAAGCAGTAAAAACAAGCTTGCCGCCTTCAACACTCCCGTCGTCGGCGTTGCCGAAGAGCTCGCCGAGGCCAATGCAGAGATCGTGCAGAACAGTGCCACCAGGTGGAACACACCAAAATGTTTTTCGCGGTTCGATCGCATCCAGATCACAAGACCGAAGAGCGCTCCCACCCCAAGAAATAGCCAACGAATAGTAAAGGACTCTCCCGCGCCGGGTAGCCCCGTCGCCGGCAGGAGAAAACATCCCATGGTTACCGGAAAAAATGTTTTTTCAAAACGCCACACGCAGGCGATCACAATTTCCAGGACAAGGATCGCTCCTAGCGTCGTCGAATTCGCGAACGCGCCGGGACGATGCTCCAATTGCTGAAAGACGAAGCAGGACCCAATCACCGCTACTAAGAAAATCAAAAGAAGGCGTGGTTGAAATCTCATCTGGACTCGCAACTATGGGAACTGCCACCGCGCCCGCGCACTTGGTTTGATCATGGGACGATGCGCGAGATGCTTACCACCTCCATATCCTTAATCGGGCACTTCCGAGTGGATGCCATCTCGACATTGGGAAACATTGTATCGCGAGCATTGTAAGTTTTGTCTACTCACGCGCGGCAATCGACCCTAGTCTCGCCATCGTGCCCACGATTGATCCAGAACAATACTTCACCTTCTAGTTCATGCCACGCTCTGTTCAATATCCTGGCTGCGAGCTTCTGCTACCGAGGAACGAAGTGCCGAAGGTGCGGCGCCGAGCCTGTGGCCCAACCGCATGAGCGGACGCTCCATCAGGTAATAGCTCAAACATGCCACCGCGACGGCGGAAACAATGTTTACCGGAAACACGCTGAAAAAACCAAATGGACGGAAGGTGACGCCGAATCCCAGAAACAGTTGCTGCCAGATATAAAGGCTGTAAGAAAGTCTTCCGATCCAGCGCAAGACTGGGAACTCGAGTACTTTCCCTATCCATGTGCTCGGCTCTATTAGCGTGGCGCCCACTCCGAGCCCGCAAACGATCGAGTCAAAAAACGTCAACCTGGCATGCAGCAGTCCGATATAGACGAATACCAAGGCGACAACAATTGTGGACCGACCGGTGAAAACTCCTTTGATGGCTCGGCTCGCCGTCGGGTCCGAAAATGCTATTCGCAAAAGGCAACCTACGATAAGAGATCCCCATTGCAGATTCGGCAGCCAGTGCCAGCCCCATAGGTGCATGATGCGTCCCACATGAACCAGCGCGAAAAGGAGGCAGAAGAAAAAAGCCAGCATCATCGCGCCAAAGGCCTGCCGGCGCGGCATCCCCTTGCCAACCTTCAGAATCACGATCGGCCAGATAAGGTAAAACTGTTCCTCGATCGAGAGCGACCATAAATGGGCGGTAAACCAGCCGATGCCGCTCCAGGTCGTGCTCGGATAGTACCAATAGTTACGGACAAAAAAGAGGGAAGCGGTAACTTCGCTCCACAGCAACGGGATCCGGTGGAGAACCCCTCCAAGGATTGATACTGCTGCCAAGTACGCGAATAAAACGGGCAGTATGCGGAACACCCGTCGCGTGTAGAACTTCTTAAGCGATCCGTCTTCCAGCAATTTTTCCGTGATCAGATAACCGCTGAGCACAAAAAAAATCTGCACGCCATGCCCACCGATCAGCGTCCATCCGTAGTGCCGGAAGGCGTGAAAAATCGTATGGTCGACCAACACCAGCAGGATCGCAATGGCCCGCCAGCCATCCAACGTGGGGATGTAGTTTGACTTGGTCAGCTTCAACGTGCCGAGCCTCGATCGAAGTCGTGGTTGAAAGTGGAACGGATTATAGCATCGCATAAACAGCACTCCTCCAGTGATTGTGGAGCGAGTGCGCATTCCCTCTTTACCTTGCGAGCCCGGTTTGAGCAGTCTACAATCCCCGCTTGAGTCACTCCTCACGAACCGCGTTCAGCCGGGGCGAAGCCCGGCGAAATAATCAAGCACTTTATTAAAAAGGACGAAGATGGCGAGTAGCAAAATCGCGGCCGTGATGGCGGAGGAAGCTCCGAGATGGCTCAAGGTTGTAGTCAGCCTTTTCGTTCTGCTGATGATCTATGACTTTCTGGTTCGCGGCATCGTGCCGTCGCTCGCCAGCGCGAAAAACGATTTCTCCGATCCCTTCGTTGGCTCCTGGCTTTGGATACACGGGCAAAGTCCCTGGAATATGACTCTAGTGGCTGGCGCGGCACAGCGCCTCACGGGTTCCACCCTTCCTGTAGTCCCCATTTATCCGCTCACCACTTATGTGCTCGTTTCTCCCTTTGCCCTGCTTCCGTGGAAGTGGGCGAATTTCTTTTGGACGCAACTCTCGGTGCTTGCCATCGGCCTGGTTGCGTGGATGCTCTTGCAAATTGCCGGATGCAAGCTTTACCAGATCAGATGGTGGCTGCTCGTCGCCCTCGTTCTCGGATTCACACCTCTTCACCGCGCAATCCACACAGAGAATGCCGCTGTGATTGCGGTGGCCGCTTGCCTCCTCGCCGTATGCCTCGCCGGCAGATCGAGGGAAGTGTGCGCGGGAGCGTTGCTCGCCGCAGCGACCGGCCTGAAACCGCAGCTTGGAATTTGGATCATCCTCTTTTATTTCCTGCAACGCCGCTGGACCCTGGTTGCGACCGCGGCCTCGAGTTTCGTCGCACTGTTGTTTTTGGCTTGGGCGCGCATTCACCAGCCCGTTTCCACCTTAGTTCGTGACTATCAGGCGGACCTTCGTTATTGGTTTGGGTTGGGAGGGGCAAACGATTTTACTGCCGCTAACCCCCTTCGCTTCCAGTTGGTGAATCTCCAAATTGTTTTTTGGCAATGGATTCAGGGACGATTCGCGGCTAACTTGGCCGCTGGCCTCCTCTTTTTGGTTGGACTCGGAGTTTGGATTCTGGCGATGTTACGGCCAAAGCCGCCATCCGCTTCCCTCGCGCTAACGTCGCTGCTTGCGCTTTCGTTTCTTTCGATCTATCACAGCGTGACCGATGTGAGCATTCTGGTCCTGGGCTTCTGCTGGGTAGTCAGTTCCGCTGACGAAGACCTTGTGCTCCAGAAGTTTTGGACTTTGCTGCTGCTACTCGGCCTGACCTTTCCAACTCACTCAATCTTGCTGCGAGTGGAACCTCACCTCAGCCGTTCCGTTACCTCTTCCTGGTGGTGGACTGGGTTCCTGGCTCCAAGCTTCGTATGGAACATGTTGTTGCTGAATCTGGCTTTGCTCGTCGCGATGACGAGAGGATGGAGAAAATCTTCACCACATGAAAGTCCCGAAGAAATTGTCCGTTCAGGGATTCAGCGATAGGGTGACGGTTTCGAATCTGTTTTTATGGAATTGGTGCCGAGAGGGGAGTCGCCCGCCTCCGTAGGTCGGCGCGTTTGAGTCAAACCCTTTCATCTGCAAATCCGACCCATTTTGGACCGCTTTCTAAGACTTCCGGAAATCCGCGTGTGAATCCCCCAATCGAACCCCACGCAACAACCTCATGATCAGAACGTCCGCCACGAGTGCCGGGGATGGCAAGCCGGCGATACCAACTCAATTGGCTCCTGATGAAACGTTTGGGTGTTGAAACGCACTACTGAGGAGTCACGCAGACGGGATCCAATCACAATCCACAAACCAGTGCATTCGTGAGGTCCAAGTGTTTGCCCACAAAATAAGGAGGATCTATGTTTCGCATTAGCGTTCGTGCGTATGCGTTTGTTCTGGTTGCAGGCTGCGCTTTTTTCGTCGCCGCTCAGCCGCCCGCTACGGCAGCCACCGTCACATATTATGCTTGCATCAACAACTCGACCGGTGCCGTCCGGATCGTGAGTCAATCGACCGTCTGTAACACCGGCGAACATAAAATCCAATGGAATCAGACAGGACCGGAAGGACCACAGGGACCGAAGGGCGCGACCGGCGCACAAGGCCCTAAAGGCGCGACCGGACCGACTGGACCGACTGGGCCACAAGGTCCCCAGGGGCCGCAAGGCGCGAAGGGTGCGACCGGTGCAACAGGCCCACAAGGACCTCAAGGGTTGCAGGGGCCACAAGGACCGGCGGGACTCTCCTCGGGCAGCTTTGAGTTACTCCAAGCCGATCTTTTTCCGACTCTGGTGAGTGCGCCCGTCGTTTACCTGATCAGCAACGAGGCTGAGACGGCGTCCTGGTACTTCGTTTCGGCATCGTTATTGCTGTATGTTGACGCCAATGACGGTGCGGCTTATTGTTTCGATTCCCTGCACAGCACAGGCACGGCCAGCCAATACAGTGGGAGTAGCCTTACCGGTGGATATCAGCCGGTGAGTATCACCGACGCGGTCTTTCTTAACGCGGGCGACTACGTCCAGGTGTCGTGTTACAGCGAAAATGGAGACGGCGGAAGCTTTCTCTACAACGGGGCGATCACCGCACTTCAGATCAACAGCTTTTTCGCCGCCAAGTACCAGCCACCCGCGACTGGGCAGGCTCACCCGAAGCCGCTAATGAAGTGACGCAAATATTACTAGTGGCCTAGGGGGCCCAAGGGTCGGCAGCCTTTTCGCACAGAATGCTAGATTACGTGGGGAGCAACGGCAGGCGTGCCCACGCCAATCTGACATGCGGAAAGATGCCGGCCCCCTACATCCCCCGTAATGCAGCAAGGACCAGCGCGGAATCGATTGCACGGGAAGCGGGCCAGAGAGCAGAAGGAAGCGCGAAAGCAATCTGGCAGGGTTGAGCCCACACTCGCTGCCACAAGAACTTCCTGTCGATCATTCAACTGGTTGGCTGTTGATTTTCTGAATGGGTATTGATCGTGGTGCCGGGAGGGGGAGTCGAACCCCCAAGACCCGAAGGTCGGCGGATTTTGAGTCCGCTGCGTCTGCCAGTTCCGCCATCCCGGCGCGGGGCATCCACTCGATGAGAACATTAGCTTAATCGACGCTCTTTGCCTTTGCAACCGTCGACCTTTTTCCACCCACGGCCCTTCCAGCGACAGGAATTGTACAAATTCGTGACAATCCTCTGACAACCGCCCCTCCTCTCGCACCCTACGATTGCCGTGCCTGACGGGACTGTCCCATCGCCCTGATCGCGCTCGCTACTGCCGTCCTGCTTTCTACTTTTTCTCGCTCAACGCGAAGGAGAAATCACATGCATTTCAGGTCCACTCGATTCCAAATTCTCAGCGCTGCTCTCGGGCTCTTCTTGCTCGCAACTTGCAGCGCAGCCCTGGCGCAATATCAACTTAGCAATCTCACCTCAGACTTATCCGGAAAGGCAAAACATAAAGACGCTTTACTGAAAAATCCCTGGGGACTGGCTTATAGTCCGGGCAATCCTTTCTGGGTCAGTGACGAGGCGACAGGCTGGTCCACACTTTATGACGGCCAGGGAAACCCACAGAGCTTGCAGGTAATCATTCCACCCGCCACCGGTACCGGCCCCGGTTCGCCCACCGGCATCGTCTACAACGGCTCAACCGAATTTCAAATCGATAGCTGGACTTCCGTATTTCTTTTTGCCACTCTCGACGGAACCATCAGCGGATGGTCCTCCTTTGAACCCAGCACCGCCCTCATCGGCGCCAAGACCGCTGGAGCCGTTTACACCGGCCTCGCTATTACCAGCAAGCCGTCCGGCAACACCCTGTTTGCCGCCGATGCCGCCAATAATAAGGTCGATATGTTCGACGGCAGCTTTAGTCTGAAGGGCTCATTCACCGATCCGGCCATTCCGGCCGGCTTCGCACCCTTCGGAATCCAGGACATCAAGGGGCAAGTCTATGTTTCCTTCGCCAGCACTTCGGGAGGCACTGGCGGATACATCGACATTTTCACCGAAGAGGGTGCACTCGTGAAACACTTTGCCCACGGAACACCTTTGAATCAGCCTTGGGGATTCGCGGTTGCTCCGGCAAACTTCGGCCCGCTCAGCAACGCGCTCCTCGTCTCCAATAACACCAGCGCCGGCACCATTAACGGCTACAACCTGAGCACCGGAAAGCTAGTCGGGACAATGAAGAATACCGCCGGCAAGCCTCTGACCATCAACGGGCTCTGGGGAATTGAATTCGGCGGCGGGACCGCTTCCAACGGGCAGAAGAACCAGCTCTTCTTTACCGCCGGTCCCAACGATACGGATGGCTACTTCGGAGTGATCGGCTTCAAATAGGCATCCGCCGCTAGTGTGGCACAAGCCGCCCTTCCGGGGCGGCTTTTCACTTTTCATGACTATCAAGCGATCGACAAATCTTTACGAGTGACAGCCCCTCTTTTCCACCGAAATCGTTGGTCCCCTCGCAACCTCTTTGGTCGCTTCCGCTTCCTAAGTGCTCATGCCTGTGGTCCTCGCCAAGCCGACCACGACTCCAGAGAAGCGGGAGCATCACCGTGACCGTCGCTTCAACCTGCCTCTGATCGGGATTGTCGCCTTCGTGGGGCTAGTTGTGTGTCTTATCGCATTCGCACTGAGCCGGAAGTGGCCGTTCTCCCAGGATCAAGTGCTAGAGTGCTTGCGGGAAGCCAGCGATAGTCAGGTGCAGATCCGCTCTTTTCGACGCACTTTCTTTCCCAATCCCGGGTGCGTTCTCGAAGGCGTCACATTCCACCACACGCCCGGAGAAGCGAAGCCGCTGATTACCATCGATAGAATGATCGTTGAAGGCAACTACATTGGCATGCTGGCGCAGCATGTTCACCGCATCACTGCTGTGGGTTTCCACGTTGCCATTCCTCCGTTCGGCACCGGCCGGCCGTTTCACACCTCACCGTCAAAAACAACGATCGACGAAATCGTGGCCAACGGCACCGTGCTGGAGTTCGATTCCAGCACTCCCGGGCAGTCGCCGCTTCTTTTTGACATTCATGAAGCCTACGTTCGGAACGTCACTTGGAGCAGTCCTCTAACGTACCGTTTGAAAGTTCATAATCCTCAGCCACCAGGAGAGGTGACTGCCGAAGGAAAATTTGGAGTCTGGAACCTGACGGATCCCGGCCAAACTCCGCTGGATGGCGAGTACAAATTTGAGCAGGCCGACCTAAGCGTCTACGACGGCATTAGCGGGACGCTCTCTTCCGCAGGGAAATTTTCCGGCAAACTCGCCCATGTCGACATCTCCGGAACCACCCAGACCCCGAATTTCCACGTTAAATCCAGCAGCCATTCCGTAGCGGTGACCACTCAGTTCTCGGCCTACGTCGACGCGATTCATGGCGATACTTTTCTGAACAACGTTACCGCGGATTTCTGGAAGACCCATCTCATTGCCCACGGAAGTATCGCTTCGTCCACCACGGGAACGGGAAAGATTGCGCTCATCGATCTCAGTTCCAACAAGGCCCGTATCGACGATATCCTGCGTCTGTTTGTAACGGCAGAACGTGCCCCGATGTCGGGCGGCATGACCCTGCAGCTTCACGCTGAGATCCCTTCGGGTCCGGAAGCATTCCTCAAGAGGGTGAGGCTGCGTGGGGGATTCGGAATTGCCGGAGGTAGTTTCTCTCCCACCACCCAGGAGGGTGTCGACAAGCTAAGTGCCGGCGCGCGCGGAGAAAACGAGAAAGAGAAAGAAGATCCGCAAACCGTGCTCACCAAACTGGCTGGAAAATTCAATCTTGCCGGTGGAACTGCACATTTCGCCGGTCTTTCGTTCAGTGTGCCCGGCGCAGCCGCCGACATGGACGGCACCTTTAACATCCTCAATCACAAGATCGACCTACGCGGCCAGATGAGAGTCGATTCCAAAATCTCAAACACCACCAACGGCTCCAAAGCATTCTTCCTGAAAATGATGGAGCCTTTCTTCAAGAAGAAACGCAAAGGCGAAATCGTCCCCGTCCGAATTTCCGGCACGTACGAGCATCCCACCTTTGGTTTGGATCTCGACGATAAGAAAGCGAAGCAGGCTCCCGCTCCTTAGCCGATCCAGCACCCTATTCCAGCGACTTAGCTTCCGACAGGTTCCTTGGCGACTTCGCCTGCAGCAATGAAACCAGCTCCCGCGCAGAAGGCGGAATGCCCACCTTCCGATCCACAACGATGTCCTTCGCGTTCAGTTTTTTCCCATACAATTTCTGATTTGCGTTTCCATCGGAGCGCAGCGTTGAGCCTTCCAGCGAGATCCCAGCAAACAGCCCCTTGTTGCGCGAGTAAGAAAGAATCTCCGCGTTCATCACCACGTCCGTGGCGCCTTCTGCCGTCCGCCCCTTGGGCCCGGCGGCCGCCGACGCATCTGCGCCCAGCTTCACCTTGCTCGAAAGCAGCGACCGCGCCCCTTTCGGATTCATCACCAGCAAAACAAAATCCGTAGCCTGCCCGCCTAACTGAAATCCAATGCTCACACCTTCTAATGCATACAGCGCGGGCGCTCCCCATGGGCCGGAGTAATGCGGGCCACTTCGGCACACCATCACGCCGCGGCCATAGCTTCCTCCCACGCCGAACGCTCCCTTCTTCACCGACGGCAGCACAATCACGCACTCGGCCTTGTCCAGCAGATCTTGAGGAATGTCGTCCGGGATATTCAAAATTTCCTTAATCACTTCCCCCGCTTCCTTCACCCGCTCTTGTTCTGCGGCGCCGAACGCCATCGCAGTGCCTAATAGAAGAAGTCCAAAAATTGCTGAAACATTTCTTATCGCCGATGTCATCAGGTCCTTCGCCTCCGTGATTACTTCGCCAAAAAACTAATCCTGGGACGGTCTGTCATCCAGGTTTTTCCGCCCGAACATTAATGTACCCCGCCCCTTTCCCGCGACGCGAGTTACTTAATCGTCTCCGCCGTAAGTTGCTCTCGGGTATGCAGGTATGACCTAACGAGTGCTCCTTTTGTAACTTGGCGATCCGGCTAAGTGCCTCTAAAGTCAACGGATAGCCTGCCGGAATTGCCCTCGTCCTTCGGCATTTCGCGTGCATCTAAATAGTAGGAAGTACATATAGCAGCGCGTAGGAGTGAAAATTTTGGACTTTTCTGGCATGAAGTACACGCCGTACGCAGCGCTGGTTTCGGCGCTGGCCCTTGTGCTTTCATGCCCGGTTTTCGCCCAGTCGGATGCCTCCGCGAGTTCTTACGCCAGTAACATTTCCACTCCCGCCGCCTACGGTAGCTCCACTTCCTCAACAGATTCCAAAGACGATTCGCAAGCCGGTGCGATGTTCTCCATCCACAAGCGCGTCGATGAAGTCAACGTCCTGTTCATCGCGACCGATAAGCACGGCAAATTTGTCCGCGACCTTGGGCAGAACGATTTCTCCATTCTCGACGATCACAAACCTCCGCAATCCATCATCAATTTCCGTCGCGAAACCGATCTGCCTCTGCACATGGGCTTGCTCGTCGATGTCAGCGGTTCCGTTCACAGCCGTTTCGAATTCGAACAGAATGCCGCCATCAGCTTTCTGCAACACTCGGTTCGCGTCGGTTTTGATAAAGCCTTCATCGTCGGCTTCAACAATCAAAGCCAGATGACACAGGATTTCACCGACAATGTGCAACTGCTCTCCGATGGCATTCACCGCCTGCAGGATGGCGGAGGCACTGCGATTTACGATGCTATCTATCGTGCCTGTAAAGATAAATTTCTGAAGGACCGTCCCGATCATCCCACGCGCAAGGCAATCGTCATCGTCAGCGATGGTGAAGATAATCAGAGCGAGTATTCGCGCGCGCAGGCCATCGAGATGGCGCAGCGCGCCGAAGTCATCATTTATGCCATCTCCACCGACGATAGTGGCCTCATCCTTCGCGGTGACAAGGTTCTCGAACAACTCGCCGAAGCCACCGGCGGCCGCGCTTTTTTTCCCTTCAAGATGAAAGACATTACCCACTCCTTCGCCGCCATCGAAGATGAACTCCGCAGCCAGTATGTCGTCTCCTATAAACCCGCCGACTTTGATGCCGACGGACGTTTCCGCTCCATCGAAATCTCCGCCCTCAAAAAAGATCTCCAGGTCCGCGCCCGCAAAGGCTACTTCGCGCCCCAGCCGTAACCCGTAAGAGAAATCTTCACCACAGAGGCGCAGAGAAAATCTGATCAATCGGACTCTACTTCGACCCTTGCAGGCTTCCAGCAACAAATACCAATAATTTAGCGTAGATAATTCCGTAATCTCGTCGCCGTGACTACTCCATCCCCGCCTTCACCTTTTCTTGATGCCCTGAGAACACGCGCCTGTTGGCCTTTTCGGAAGCAATCAATCCGCAAATCGTGCATAATGTATCGCGCCGTTCCGGAGCGTGAACCCGAGGTCCCTCAAAGGAGATTCTTAATGCTGCAACCTAAATCTGACCGCAATACTCTCTCGCGGCGCGCCATCGTGGTTCCACTCGTCCTCATGGCCACGCTTTTATTTCTGACCAACGTCTCGCAGCCGGCACAATCCCAAACCTACAAGATCATTCACAACTTCACCCGCCAAGGCAACGATGGAGCCAGTCCTTACGGAGGTCCAGTCCTCGATCCGTCGGGCAATCTCTACGGCACGACCTATGCCGGAGGGACCTATGGCAGCGGAAATGTCTATCGGCTTTCACCGAGCGGTTCCTCCTGGACGTACAGTTCGTTGTACAGCTTTAAGGCGGGACTGGACGGAGTCGGCCCGGGTTTCGGATCTTTGGCCATCACCCCCGACGGCACCCTGTTTGGAACCACCGAAGGAGGAGGATACTTCGGCACCGCCTTTGCCATCTGCGGCTGCCCGGGTCATGAAGTTCAGATCCACAGCTTTGGCATCGGCGACGACGGGGCCCAGCCCATTGGCGGGTTGATCCTGGATGCGGCTGACAACCTTTATGGGACCACCAGCTTGGGCGGTGTCTACGGGAATGGCACTGTCTATGAAGAGAAGCGGTCCGGGCACAGGTGGACGGAGAGCACCATCTACAGCTTCACCGGAGGGAACGATGGCGCCAATCCTCCGGCAACGGTCACGCTCGATGCTCACGGGAATCTTTTTGGCACGACCTCTCTTGGTGGCGCCAATGGTCTTGGCGTGGTGTATGAGCTTTCGCCCTCAGCTTCCGGCTGGACGCAAACCGTCCTTTACACCTTCCAGGGCCTGAGTGATGGTCAGAATCCCGTTGGCGGCGTGGTCGTCGATGGAGACGGCAATCTGTATGGCACTACTTTCGATGGCGGCGACAACGGTGGCGGCACGGTGTACGAGTTGTCGCCTTCCGCTTCGGGCTGGACGTTTACCACGCTCTACAGCTTCTCCGGGATTTATGGCGGACCGTACAACAAACTCACGCTCGCGAAGGGAAACATTTACGGCACAACCGAAGCGGACGGTGAGAATGGCTTCGGCTCCGTATTCAAGCTAACCCCGGGAAAGAACGGTTGGACATTTACCGACCTTCATGACTTCGCCGATGGCAGCGACGGCGCGGGATCTTACGGCAGCGTGGCCGTGGACAACGATGGAAATGTCTTTGGCGCAACCAACTATGGCGGAAGCACGAATCAGGGCGTCGTGTATGAGATCACGCCGTGAACCCGCGTCGATCGGGCGAGCATTGGCAAGGAGTGATGCAAGGCCGCCCGGGTATCGGGCGGCTTGTTGTTTTCGCGACCGCATGCGCCACTGCCGACCCTTCATGCTGCTGAGCTTTGACAGTTCCTTCACGGTCGCCTTTTCGTCATAGACCCCGGCATTCACAATGTACGGAGTTCCCTTGGTCACCTATCATCTGAGCGCGCCCACACCCATCTCCTTCGTTCGCAATTCCAAATGATTTTCATCCGCGGTCAGAGTTCTCACCCGCTTCGGCTCGACAGGCGAGTTATGTCTTGCCAACCGCTCGCAGACACGGCAGAATTCCAAGACGCGCAGTCCCGAACGCGACATCTGAAAGTATGAGCCGCAGTCATAACCATCCCTCTTCGCACCCGCACCAGCTTCGCCATGTGGATCCGTCGCCTTCCGACCCGCAACATGCGGCCGTCGCCCCACCCGGCGCGATGCCGGCGGAACATCGTCGCGGATTGTTGCCGGAAATGTATTTCCGCTGGCGCGCCGGAGAGATCACCCGCCTCGAAGCCTTTTGCGACGTGGTGTTCGGCTTTGCTTTGACCCTGCTGGTGGTGTCGCTGGAAGTTCCTCGTACCTATGCGGAACTCATGACCGCGGTTCGTGGCTTCGTACCCTTCGCTGCCTGCTTCGCGCAACTCGTGCTGATTTGGCGAGCCCACTATCGCTTCTCCCGCCGTTACGGGCTGGAGGATCCCTACACCGTCTTCCTCAACGTGGTTCTTCTTTTTCTGGTTTTGTTTTTCGTGTATCCCCTAAAGTTTGTTTTCACCATGCTGTTTGAAGAACTGTCGGGCCACGATATCGGTTTGAGCTTTCATGAGGGATCGGTCCTGATGAGAATTTATGCGACCGGTTTTGCGGCCGTCTTCATTATTTTTGCCCTTCTTTATGCGCGCGCCTACAGTCTGCGGAATGCCCTCGGACTGAACCCTGTCGAAGTTCTCGAAACCCGGGTGGCCGTTCAGGAAAATGTACTCATGGGAGCCGTGGGCGCCATTTCTCTTGCGTTCGCTTTCAAGTATCCATCGTGGGCCGGATGGACCTTCTTCTTGATCGGTCCTGCCCTTGCCCTTCACGGAATCATTTATGGCAAGCGTGTGCGCGTTCTTGCAGAGAAACTGGGCGTCGGGTAACGGCTGGCCATGCATCATTCTTTCGCGCCTCTCCGGCGCGAAAAGATGAACCCCGTCGACCGCTAGGCCCCGGAGCGCATGGCAGGAATGTTCGACGAACCGCAAATCCCGTCCCCGGTGATACCCTTGCGGCCATCATGTTTGCAGAGATAACGACTGAGCGCTTGGCACTTCGCGATCTAGAGATGAACGACGCCCCGAGAATCTTTGAATACCGGAGTCACCCGGATGTCTCCCGTTTCCAGTCTTGGGGTACGGAATCCGCAGCTGCTATTCAGTCATACATCCGCGGCCTTTCAGAAACAGCGCCGGCACGACCCGGATCCTGGTATCAGATTAAGATCATCCTCCTCTCTAGCGGCGATCTCATCGGTGATTGCGGTTTTCAAGTACTCGAGGCCGAGCCCCGTCACGCGGAAGTCGGAATAGCGTTGGCCCCGGAGTTTCAGGGACAAGGCTATGCGAAGGAAGCTTTACGGGCTCTGCTAAATTACTTGCTGGTTGGACTCGACAAAGATCGAGTCTTCGGCTCGGTAGATCCACGCAATTTGCGATCCATCAGGATGCTGGAACGCGTGGGGATGCGAAAAGAAGCTCATCGCGTCAAAAGCCTCTGGTTCAAAGGTGAATTGGTCGATGACGCGATCTTCGCCATCACTGCTAGCGAGTGGAAATCCCAGAACAACGCAAACGACCCGTCAACCCGAGGCGCCGATTCTAACTGAGCCTTCGCAGCCTGGGAGGAAACGAACCATACCAGCCCGGTCCGTTGCGCCCGTGTTCCCTCTGTGCTACCGTCCCATTGATTTCTGAAATAGGATTTTCGGACTAAAATTCGAGATTACGCCTTCACCGCTCCCGTAGGAGACGCTCATGTTCGGCATCATCTTTCTCGTAATCCTGGTCGTCATCGCCGTCGTCCTCATCGGCATGTACAACAGCCTGGTGCAACTCCGCGTGCGTTGCGACTCGGCCTGGTCTGACATCGACGTCCAACTCAAGCGCCGCCACGATCTCATCCCCAACCTGGTCGAAACCGTAAAGGCTTACGCGGCGCATGAAAAGGGAACGTTCGAAAACATCGCCAAATTTCGCTCCCAAGCCATGCAGGCCACCACGCCCGAAGGCAAAGCCGTGGCGGAGAATCAGCTGACCGGCGCTCTCAAGAGCCTGTTCGCCGTGGCCGAAAACTATCCGGAGCTGAAAGCCTCGGAAGAGTTCACCCAACTGCAAGGCTCACTCAGCCAGACCGAAGACTCGATTCAGAATGCACGCCGTTACTACAACGCGGTCGTGCGCGACCTGAATACCAAGATTCAATCGTTCCCCACCAATATTCTCGCCAGCATGTTCGGCTTCTCAGCCCGCCAGTTCTTTGAAACCACCGATGCCGACCGCGAACCAGTCGCCGTCAAGTTCTGATCCCATGATCGGGACCAGAGATAAGGCACGAATGCCGAATGGAGAACGAACCTTAGTTAACCTGAAAGCTTGTCATTCCGACATGAGCGGAGCGAAGTGGAGGAGCCTGCTTTTTCGCCCGCGTAAAGCTTTAGAAATTGATTGGGGCCTTAGCCTTCGGGCCCGCACCTTTGTCATTCTCGCCGCCATCCTTTCCCTCGCCGCGCCGCTCTCCGCAAAATCCTGGCGCATCTCAAATTTCCAGGACACCATCACTGTCAACAACGACGGCAGCGCCCTGGTCAACGAAACCATCACCCTCGTTTTCGTCGGCGAGTGGCACGGCATTCACCGCACCATCCCCATCGAATATCCCGGACCGGATGGCACCAACTATCAGCTTTTCCTGAGCGCCATCAGCGTCACTGACGGTAACGGATCGAAACTGAAATACGATTCATCTACCTCCGGCGCCAATCGCGACCTGAAAATCTATATCCCCGACGCCGTGAATACCACGCGCACCGTTGCCATCTCCTACCGCGTGCGCAACGGTACGCGCTTCTTCGAGCAGTACGACGAGTTTTACTGGAACGTGACCGGCAACGATTGGCCCGTGCCCATCGAACACGCCACAGCGTCGGTGAATTTCCCAGCATCCGCCAGTGATTCTCTTCGCGCCCAAGCCTTCACCGGCGCCTATGGTTCAACCGCTAAGGATGCCACTGCCAAAGTGGATGGCTCGAACGTCGAATTTGAGACCACCAATCCCTTGCCCATGCGCGGCGGCATGACCATCGACGTATACATTCCCAAGGGCATTCTCAAACCACCCAGCTCGCTCACCAGACTGTTCTGGTTCATCGGCAGCAACCCCGCCGTGTTCCTGCCGTTGGTGACGTTCGCCGTGATGTTCGTGCTCTGGTGGTACGCCGGACGCGATCCCGATCCCGGCATGTCGGTTGCGCCTATGTATGAGCCGCCAACCGGCATTTCCCCCGCCGAAGCCGGCACGCTGCTCGACGACCGCATTCATCCCCGCGATATAACATCGACCATCGTCGATCTTGCGGTTCGCGGATTCCTCAAGATCGAAGAAACCGACGAGAAGGGGCTTCTGTTCCACACCAAAGACTACATTTTCCATCTCCTCCAGAAGCGCCAGGACTGGACCGGTCTCGCACCCCACGAGCGCGTCATGCTGGAAAATATCTTCGTCGGAGACGTTCCTGATACCCGTCTGTCCAGCCTCAAGAATCGTTTCTACACCGCCGTGCCCGTGGTTCGCACCGACATCATGTCGGCGCTCAAGCAGAAAGGCATTTACACCCTCGATCCGGAATCCGCCAACGGCTACAGCATCGGCGCGGCATTCTGCATCTTGATTCCGTTCGCGATTTTCCAGTTCTTAGGCTGGGCCGATTTCCTGAGTTCGGTTCCCATTGCAGTGATTTCGGTATTGATCAGCGCCGTGATCTGGTGGCTTTTCGCTCGCGAGATGACGGCGAAAACTCTCAAGGGTGCGCGCACGCATATTGCCGTTCTCGGATTTCAGGAATTCATGAACCGCGTTGACGCCGACCGCCTGAAAACCATGCCGCCCAACACCTTCGAAAAATTTCTTCCGTACGCCATGGCGCTCGGTGTGGAACACCATTGGGCCCAGGCCTTTGCCGGCATCATAAAAGATCCGCCCACCTGGTACGCCGCCCCTGGATACGGCTATGGCATGGGCTTCAACCCAATCTTGTTTTCCTCCTCGATGCACGGCATGGCCACGGATATGCATCAGGTCTTTGTCTCCGCCCCACGCGCAAGCTCGACTGGATCGGGCTTCGGCGGCGGTGGTGGATTCAGCGGTGGCGGAGGTTTTTCCGGCGGAGGCTTCGGCGGCGGTGGAGGAAGCGCGTTTTAAACTCTACCGGGCGCCCGGCAAAAGAGAGCACCTGCGTGCATAAGCTCCGGCCGTTCAAAAGGAGGACGAATGAAGAGATTATCGATGATGGTGATTCTGATTTTTGCGAGTGCCTTTGCTTCTGCGCAGTGTGAATCCGGATTGAACAAGCTTCGCGACTCTTGGGTCAAAAACTGGAACAGCAAGAATATTAATGGCCTCATGGAACTCTATGCACCCGACGCGACCTATCTTTCGATGGACGGCAAACGCATCAATGGTCGCGAAGAGATCAAAGCATTTTTCAAGCAGGACATGGATTCAACCAGCAGCGACCAAGAAAGCGTGCATTCGGACCAGAGCGGGTGCTCAGGCGAAATGGGCTACGACAGCGGCCGCTTTACCGGCACTGCCGACGGGCAACAAAGTCATGGCAATTACTTGTTCATCGTCCGCAAAAAAGACGACCAGTGGATGGTGGTGCAGCACGCGTCGATTCTCACGCCGGAACAGAAATGACGCGTCGCCTCGAAGAATGTTCACCTGACTTCAATACTTCAATGGGTTAGAAACTCGTAGGCCAGTCCAACCACAGAGATCGTGATGAGTACAAAAGGCCACAACCCCAGCACGGACTGCCACTTCTCCCGAACATTGAACTGAGCAGGCTGCGTCTCAGATGTTTTTAAGGTTTTCATGCAGGGCCTGTACTGCTTTGCGACGATAGATGCGCCAAACTATCGGCAGGGTTGTCGGTGGATATCTCTGAGCGATGGATGGGGGTGAAACTCTTGGTGCGCCCGGAGAGACTCGAACTCCCAACCCTCTGCTCCGAAGGCAGATGCTCTATCCACTTGAGCTACGGGCGCCTTGGCGTATTTTATCTAAATCGTGGGCGAAGCGCACGATTTAGAGGCGGGCATGAAAATCAGGCTCTGGATTTGGAAGGTGCGGACTTACGCGCCAGCGGCGCGGGTTTTGGCAATCCGTGTGAATTGCAGCTTACATTTCTTCAAGGCCTCAAAACAGTCCTGGTCCAGACGGGTCGGACTGTCGGTTTGCATTATGCCGAATACCGTTTCCGTGGAGAGAGCTTTCCGGTACGGCCGTTCTTCCGATAGAGCCTGATACACGTCGGCCACGGCAATGATCCGTGCGGGAATGTTCATGCGATCCGCAGTGCGTCCCTCCGGATAACCAGTTCCATCCAAGCGTTCATGATGAGCGGCGGCGACGTCTGCCAGGTGATCGAATCCGCGAATATTCATGAGGATGGTCCGGGTATAAACCGGGTGCATGCGCATGATCGTCCATTCTTCCGAAGTGAGCTTTCCCGGCTTCTCCAGAATGGCGTTGGAGACGCTCAGTTTTCCAATGTCGTGTAGCAAGGCGGCACGGCGAACCAAGGTAGAAGTTGCCGGCGCCAGTGCCATCTGCTCGCAGATCTTTGTGGCGGCATCGGCGACGCCCACTGAATGATGAAAGGTATATGGGGATTTCGCATCGATCACTTGCGCAAATGCGTGACAAATGTTGTCGATTCTCTCCGGGGATGCCGGCAGCGCTACTCCCGGCTCCATTTGCAGCACGTGCTCGCGGGCGTTGGCGCCGTTCACCGTTTCCCACAATTCCTGATTGTGTTCGAGCGAACGCACAACGCGAGCAATCTCGGGATCGAACCATCGACCGCTGCGCGCGGAAATCGCCTTCACGGCGGCCTCGGCTCCGAAGCGGTGACCGAACACGTCCATGGTCTGGCTGACATTCATGATGCGGGCAAGGAGGGGAATCTCGTCGCCGCGCCGCGATTCGGGATATCCGGCGCCGTTCCAATGTTCGTCGAGGCAGTAAATGGCTTCGGCGGTCGCCTCACTCAGACCGATCTTGCGTGCAATTTCTGCTCCCCGCTCGCAGCGCGTGCCGATCAGTTCCGCATTGTTGCGGCGCTGCTCAAGAGCAATCTGCACGATCCTGGCAATGCGCCGGGACAACGGCGCGCCGGGCAAAACGTTGCGCAGCAGATAGCGCAATCCTGAGATAGAAGCTTTGGTCCAATCCTCAAACTTTACTTCGCACTTGGCCTTGATCTCGTCGGCGCCCATGATCTGGCAAAGGCGCGCGGCGTTGCTGCTGCATCCGGAATCCTTCAGGAGCAAGGCGTAATAAAGGTCGGAACGCTGTTGCCCCGGTAGTTGGAGTTCTTCGGCAATGCGCATGCCGAGAATGCAACTGCGAATGGCGTGCCCCATGGGCTGACCCTCGGTGAGGTCCAGTGCGATGGATAATGCGGATACGACTTCGGAGAGACGGATCGTTTCCGGGGAAGAAGTGGAAGGCATGAAGATAGGTCGAGCCCACGAATGAGGGGCGCCGTTCTCCATGATCGCCCCGCAAAGACAACCCCCCAAGTTACCGGAGTCATCTCTGCGGCCGCACTACTCCATTTCAAAACTCAAATAGGTGAGGCCGTCGCTGCGTTCAACTTGCAGAACCACGGCGTCTCCCGTCTTCAGGCTTTGCACCGCAGCGCGCAACTCGTCCATCGACATAATGGAAGTTGTATTCAGCGAATGAATCACGTCGCCGGTCTGCAGCCCGGTCTCGGGGGTGATGAGATCAGCAGCGCGTCCCAGGACAATCACGCCGGTTGGAATCCGGAGCGTGCCAATCTGATTACGCAGGTTGGCGGTCAAATCAACCGCGAGGATTCCAAGCCGTGGCACCAGACTTTTTTCCGCATCGGCAGTGTCAAACAGTTGATCCATGGGATCACGCTGCTCGATGGCGGGGACGAATAGAGTTTTCCTTTCTTTTCCCCGCAAGATTTCGAGCTTCAACACTTCGTCCAGGCGATGGAGATATAGCGCCGAGGAAAGCGCAGGAAGCGTTTCAACGCGGCGGTCGTCTGCGCTGAGCACAATATCCTGCACCTGAAGTCCCGCGGTGGCCGCGGGACCATCCGGCTTTACGTCCGCGATGATCACGCCCCAGCGCTGGGAAAGCTTCAAGCCATCGGCCAAGGTCGGCGTCACTTCCTGAGCCACCGCGCCGATTTCCACGCGGTGCACATGGCCGTATTTTCGCAAGCTGTGATAAACAAAATCCACAATGCGCGCGGGAATGGCAAAGCCCAAGCCTTCGCTGCCTCCGCCCTCGGACAATATGAAGGTATTGATACCGAGGACCGCTCCATTCATATCGACCAGTGGGCCGCCGCTATTACCGGGATTGATGGGCGCATCGGTCTGAATGTAGGTGAGCGGTTTCTCCGGATCGGGCTGCCGCGAGACCGCGCTGACCACGCCCATGGTCACGGAATTCTGCAATCCCTCCGGGCTGCCAATGGCAAACACCAGTTGGCCCACGCGCGGACGGGGCTGCACCAGGAGTGGAAGCGTCGGCAAATCTTTCTCGTCGATCTTCAGAAGCGCGAGATCGGTTTCCTTATGGAGGCCAACCAGGCGCGCTTCCAGAATGTGGCGCTTTCCGATGGGCACGGCACGGCCAGAATCACTGGGCAACGGCAAGGCGACACGAATCCGCTGTGCCCCTTCGACGACGTGGGCATTGGTCATGATGTAGCCGTCGGAGTCGACAATCACGCCGGAACCGACTGCGTGCTGGCGCACGATCAGCGCGGTCTGCGTGCGGTTTTCCTCATGCAAAGGCCCGTATCCGGTGACGAGAATTTGCACCACTGCGGGCGAGACTTTTGCCGCCAAGCCTTCCAGCGCGTTGTTGAGCTGCGCCAGGGCTGCCATCGCGGAGTTAGATTCATCGGGCTTCGCCGGAAACTTTTCCTGAGAGCCGGTGGTCTCCTCCTTCGTAGATGGCGTTGGATTTGTATTTTTCTGTCCAGTTGCCTGGTTCGGCAGGCACATCTCCAAGGCGAAAGCCAGCAAGGCAACGTACACAATAAAAGGACGGTATCGACAAACTGTGTTCGAGCGAGATAAAAGAATCCCGAGCATTTGTCAGCTCTCCTGAGAAAGAAGGAGCTTATCAGACGGTCTCCCACAGCATTCGGTTGCAATTTAAGGTAAGTCAAGTGGAGACGAGATTCATTGTTATCGAAAACGATCGCGGCGTCGCGTCCTGTGCTCAGAAAAGGTAGTTGCCGGTCGCTCGGCATGGAACATCCCCACTCAAGCCAAAAGCGGGTTTGAATGGGCCACCGACCCTTTGCTGGCACCCTCCTGTGCAGAGCATCAAGCAGCGCAGGTGTCAGGGTTCAGAGATAAGGGAACAGACATCGAGAGTCGCAAAATTCCCACTTGACATTGACCCGACAATATACAACCATAGGGTTGTGGATAATCTGGATACAACCTTTGCGGCTTTATCGGATCCCACCCGCCGGGCAATGATCGAACAGCTCTCCCGTGGGCCCGCCTCTGTGCATGGATTGACGGAACCGTTTGCACTCTCGCAGCAGATGATTTCAAAACATATTGCCTACCTGGTGCGGGCGCGGATTGTGATCAAGACGAAGCGTGGACGAGAGAGTATCTGCACGCTTAGGCCCGAGGCGATTAAGAAAGTCGGCGACTGGGCGTTTAGCTATCGCCGATTCTGGGAAGAGAGTTTCGACAAGTTGGATGTGGTTGTGAATCAAATGAAAAAAGCGGAGATCCGAGATGACAAAAAACACCGTGAACGAGACTGAGCGGATGGTTGTCACCAGAGTTTTTGATGCCCCACGCGAACTGGTTTGGAAGGCGTGGACCGACCCGAAATACGTGATGCAGTGGTGGGGGCCGAAAGGCTTTAGCTGCCCCGCTTGCGAGATTGATTTTCGCGTAGGAGGAAAATTTCTCTACTGCATGAGAACGCCGGATGGGCAGGAGGGTTGGAATGCTGGGGAATACCACGAGATTGTTCTGCACGAGAAGATCGTTTACTCCATGTACTTTTCCGACTCGAAGGGAAACAAGGTTGAGGCTGCAGAATTAGGAATAGAACATGAGGCCATCGACGATGCGCGCGACGTGGTTATTTTTGAGGATCTCGGGGACGGCCGGACTAAGCTCACCTTGATTGGAAATGATCCCATGGAGAGCGCAAAAGAGAGCGGTCAATTCGAGGGCTGGAATGAGCAACTCGATAAAGTTGCCGCAGTGGTTGCGGGGCTAGCGCAGGCGCAATAAGAAACTGAAGGTTTGATGATCGTCATGCACGAGGTACAGCTAAGGCTGGCGGCGGAGGCTTAGTTAACCGGCCTCTCGTCGCTTGGCCGAATAGTCGCATTCCGGCTAAAGCAATTTAAGGAGAGAAGCGATGAAACGAATGCAATTTTTGGCGGGGTTGCTAGTGGTGGCGGGTTTCTGCGTGTTTCCAGCGCGAGGACAGGATGCCGCGAAGAAGAAACTGGGGGCGGCGCCCAGTCCTTCACAAGCCGTGCTGGAGCAGTGGAATGATATCGGGCGGAAACTGATCGCAATGGCTGAAGATTTTCCCGAGGACAAGTTTGGCTTTAAGCCGCAGGCCGAGTCGCGGACGTTTCTGGCGAATATGTTGCACGCCAGCGCGTCCATGTACTACTTCACGGATACGGCGATGGGGAAAAAGCCGCAGTACACGGACGATCCGAAGGATCTGAATATCAAGGGCCGGGCGGAACTGGTGGCCTTTGTGAAGAAGGCCGTGGAGGACGGGGCTGCGGCGATCAAGGAAAAGGGCGATAAGGGGATGAACGAGGAGGTTCAGGCCGGCAGCCCGCACCTGGACCGGCTTTATGATCTGGCTTACGGGCTCATCGAGCATTCAGCGGAGCACTACGGGCAGTTGGTGGTGTATTACCGGATGAATGGGTTGGTGCCGCCGGAGTCTAGGCCTAAGAAGTGAATTGAGGAGGTTACGGAGGTAAAGGAAGTAAATGAGCTACAGGATTCGGAGGCGCTTTGCTTCGACATCGCGCCTTTTTTGTTTTGGTGCGGGCCGACGGTCTGGCGTATGGGACCAGGATAGTGGAAGAAGTTCGACCCATCAGGGATGAGGTAGTGCAAAGGTTGAGATGCTTCGGGGCGCAGACGACGCGCCTTCATGCCAATGCGCTCAGCGACCAATGTTTACCAGACTCAACATTAGTCCTGTGAAACGGGCTCAATCTGTCGGCGGTTGGCTAAAAATCGCCCTTTCGCTCATTGACCATGGACTCCGGGTTTCGAGTCTTAACGCCTAGTTTCGTCAACCCCGCAGCGAGAGACAGTACTGGTTACAATACCTGGCAGCCAACGAAGAAAATTACAATGGCGGAGGCCCCAGGCTTTTGATTTGTCCCCACTCAAGCCAAAAGCGGGCTTGAATGGGCCACCGGCGGGCCGTTCCTAGTTTTGTAAGAGTCGTGATATAGTGCCTGCGCGGAGCTTGGAACGCACCCCCCCGTTCCTTCAGGCAATCCCTACAGACCGCCAATCGAATTGAAAAGAGAACTCTATGCGGCGAAGCTCTTTGTTTATCGTTTTGAAAATGTTTGCGGCGATTTCCGTCATCGCGTTGTTGGTCACTCCAAAAGCAACGGGCCAGGAGAAGGTCCTGTATTCGATGAATCGCAAACGCGGGGATTTCCCCCTCGCCAGCTTGGTTTTTGATGCAAAAGGAAATCTTTACGGCACGACTTTCTATGGCGGGGCCAGCAATACATGCGTTGCCGGCGACGGGTGTGGCACGGTGTTCGAGTTGACACCCAAGACGGGCGGCGGCTGGACCGAAACCACGTTGCACAGTTTCAACTTCAACGGCATCGATGGGTACTATCCCACGGCCGCAGTGGTCGTTGACGCCTCCGGGAATGTTTATGGCACCACTCGAGACGGCGGAACCGGAGGATGCACCCTCGGAGGTTCGCCGATCGGTTGCGGAGTCGTCTTCGAATTGTCGCCGCAGGCCGGCGGCGGCTGGAGAGAGACCGTTCTGTATAGCTTCACGGGCGACTTCGTTGACGGGAGCAACCCCTTAGCCAGCCTGGTCTTCGATGGCTCCGGCAATTTGTATGGGACCACGGCTGCAGGCGGAACTTTCGGTGAGGGCACCGTGTTTGAGCTATCGCCCAATGGTGGCGGGGGATGGACGGAGACCGTGCTGTACTCATTTCAGAATGAGGCCTCGGATGGAATCTCCCCGTCGGCCGGATTGGTCTTCGACACGGCCGGAAATCTTTACGGCACCACCTCTCTCGGCGGTAATCCTTCTGCGTGCGGAAGTAACGGATGTGGCACGGTGTTTGAATTGATACCCGTTGCCGGCGGAGGTTGGACGGAAAAGATCATCTATGTTTTTGGCCAAACAGACGGATACGAGCCAGAAGCGGGACTGATCATCGATAAAGCGGGGAATCTTTACGGTACAACGCTTTTCGGTGGCACGTATGGCTACGGCGCCGCCTTCGAATTGTCGCCGGAAGTCGGCGGCAACTGGAACCTGACGACTTTGCAGAGTTTCAACATCAGCGGAGACGATGGTGCGTATCTCTACGGTGGCTTGCTTCTCGACGCCAAGGGCAATCTCTACGGGACAACTTTCCGCGGCGGAGCGTCCGATGAAGGAACGGTCTTCGAGTTGAGTCCAGCGGGTTTTGGCACGTGGAAGGAAAAAGTGCTGTATTCCTTCAGCAATAGCGGATATCAGCCCTATGCCGGCGTGATCGCCGACGCCGCGGGCAACCTCTACGGCACTACGTACGGAGGCGGCTCCGCCAGCAGCGGCACGGTGTTTGCCGTAAAACATTAAGCAAGCGCACCGGCCCGGCTTCGCCCAATAGATAGAACCGGCAACGGCTCGAATGGTATTGCTCGGGCGATTCGGCCGGTCCTCGCTTCCAATGGATTCATATAGCGACGGTTCTCTTCTTCGTCGTTGACACGTTGAGGTCGTAGAGAAGATGTGAACATCCCTACTCAAGCCAAAAGCGGGCTTGAATGGGCCACCCGTCGGTTCTCATCAGTCCTGTGACAACGCGCGGAAGGCCAGGGGTGCAGCAGGTAGGGATGCTTCGACTGCAGAGGGTCATCCTTCGGATGATCCTCTTCCGCTCAGCATGACAGAGAGTGAAGCGGAAAAATCCTGAGCAAAAGTGACCATCCTTGGAACTGCTTCGAGACTAGAGTGAGCTCTTGCGGCCGAGGCCTTTGATTCACACAAGGAGCAGCAGGAGAAGCTAATGTCAAAACACAATACCGTGACCAAACGGAAACGACGCCCCAAGTCAGACAAGCGCGTGGACTATACCGCTCGAACGATGGCCGCGGTTAAGCGACACGCGGAAGCAGATAAGGTGCAAGAACCTCAGAAGGTGCTTCCGAAGGGCGCGTAACTGCTGCACGGAAGCCCGGGTACGGAAGATAAGGACGACTACCGCCAAAGCATTATTCTGGTCGTCGGACCACTGGATCTTCAGTACGGCAGCAAACCCCGAACTGCTGCCAAAGGCGGAACCACGGGCTGTGAGCTAATGCCTCATCATGCCTTCGATTCGCGGCAGAAATGTCGGTTGCGCTGAGTGGCCGGATGTCCGGCGCTTCGAACATTTCCTGTAGCTGCTCGATCTCGTAAATGATGCGTTCAGCGTCCATCTGTGTCAATCATCTAGCAAAAAAGGGGAATTGGTCAAACGGAAAGCTGGATGAAAGTGATCGGAGGCGAGCCCGGTCATTGGTGGGAATAGTGATTTCCATTTAACTGGACTTTATCTGGCGACCGCAGCAGCACCGGCAATTTTGCTAACCACGGATACGGCGTACCATTGACACATGCACCGACTGAATCGCACATATCTGGTACTCGATCGATCTAATCTTTCGTTACCCGACACTCGCATGAGGGAAGAGCCCGAAGACGAAGAAGAAGACGAAGAAGAAGAAAAAAACGACGAAGATGACGACGATGAAGATGGTGACGAAGGCTATTCGGAGTGAGCACAGTCCCACGGGCGATGACTTCACTGGATTGGTGTACGCTGCTCCCGCAGGGGCGGTGGCGGAATCCAACTTCGCTTACGGTGTGTCGACGAGAGGTTGCCAGAGTTCGACCCGGTTGCCCTCAGGATCAGTGATCCACGCGAAGTGGCCGTAGGAGGCCGATTCCTGGTGAGGGTCAATGGTGACATTGGCTGCGCGGAGTTGGGTGAGGAGGGCTTCGAGGTCGTCGACACGGTAGTTGATCATGGCGCGCTGCGTGGGGGCGCCGAAGTGGCTCGAGGTGTCGGGAAAGAGCATCCAGGCGGTCTGACCTGTACCGGCGGGAACTTCGTCCGACCAGAGGAAACTGGCACCGCCGTAGTCGGCGATCTGGATGCCGAGGTGCTGGGCGTACCAACTAGCGAGAGCTTTAGGGTCACGGGCTTTGAGGAAAACGCCGCCGATTCCGGTGACTCGTGCCATGAAGGTCTCCTTGGGGCTGAGTGAGGAAGGATAGCAGATCTCTGCGCGGCGCAACACTAAGATGATAACAAGTAGAGCGAAACGGATTGCCTTGTGTACTGGGTGCCCTGTTGTCGGCGCGATCGGCGGGAGTTAAAGCTGCGAAAGAGCACTCGAACCTGGCGTAAGCGTTCAGGGGAAATACAGACGTTACTCTCTAGCCCAAAGCAGCCTCAGCCTCTTTTTCACATCTGGCCATTCTGCCTGGATGATGGAATACCTGACGGAGTCACGGGGGATAAAGTCGGCGGCCATGCGATGGGACCGGAGAATGCCTTCGAACTTTGCTCCGATGCGTTCGAGGGCGGCGCGGGAGCGGGCGTTGCGGGCGTCGGTGTGGAAGCAGACGCGAAAAACTTCCCAGGTTTCGAAAGCGTGCGTAAGCATGAGGAACTTGGCTTCGGTATTGGCGGCGGTGCGGATGGCCGACGGAGTAAACCAGGTATATCCAATTTCGCACGCGTCGGGATGCTGGCGGCCGTGGCGCGCGTGTCCCGGGGGCCAGGACCATCGTTCGATGTTCCAGAAGCGGGTGGAGCCGATGACGGCGCTACTGTTCAGGTTGACAATGGCATAGGGGACCGCAGTTCCAGCGTCGCGCCAGGCCAGTGCGGTATCGACATAGGTAGCGGCTTGAGCTTTTGTTTTGCGGGACGGGACTCCACTGGTAAAGTTCAGGATCTGTGGCGGCGGAAGCGAGCGCGTCGATGTGCCGGTGGGCGAGGGGTTCGAGGCGGATGTGGGCGCCAGCAAGAATTGCGTCGTCTTTCATAGTTCTCCGATGTAGGGCGGGACACTCTGGCCCGCTCATTTCACTTAGCACTAATGTTCAGAGCGTCTCGACTTTTATTGATGATTCAATTTGACTTGGCCGATTTGCGGGGATCCTTTGAGGGGTCTACGTACTCGGTTGAAGACGGACCGAAACCGGTGATCTGAACGACAACGGGTTCGTCACCGGTTGCCGCGAAGTGATTCCTGGAAGGCGGCTCGGTGTAAAAACTGCCGGCGGGAAGGGTCTTCAGCTTGGCCTCATCAAAAACGTCGCCATAGCCAAAATGCCAAGTGCCGGAGATTACGGTTGCGACCCTGTCGTCGCCGTGGGAGTGCGCAGCGATCTGCGTATGTGCGGGGACGCGAAGCATGATGGTATACACGCCTGCCTGGTCGGGATTGCCTTTGAGAACCACGGTCTGGATCCCGGCAACACCGGAACTTCCAGTGCCGGGATTGGCGCGCTGCGGGAACTTGTATTCGGCGGGAGTAAATCGCTCTTCGTCCGAACCCCCGGAAGCGCTGCGGGCAACGGTATGATCAGGCGGCGGACCATCAATAAACTTACGAACTAACGCAATGGTGTACTCGGGGCGCTCTTCCATTAACCAATGTCCTGAGCCGGCCACAACTTCTTCTTGGACGTTGGTCGCTACGTGACGCATGATCACAGCCTGCAGCGGACCAAAGGACTTCTCTCCACCAACGGCCATCACAGGCATCGTCAACTTTGTTCGTTCGAAGACTTTATTATCCTTCGCATCCTGCGAGAAAGCGGTGAACTGCGCGAACCCGGCGCGCATTCCGCCAGGCTGCGCATAAGTGGCGGCAAAGAAATTCCTGGTGTCCTCGTCAGGTTTCCCAGGATCGGCGGTAAAGTCGTTCCATATGCGGTCGAAATAAATTCGCTCCCGCCCCGCGACCAGCCGTTCGGCATCCGGTCCGTGAAAGTTGAAGTGCCAGACTCCGGGGTTCTGGAGAATCTCGTTCCATGGATCAATCCCAGGAATGGGTGCGTCCATGACGACCAAGCGCTCAACCTTTTCGGGATAGATGGCGGCGTAAGCGTAAGCCACCATGTTGCCGATGTCGTGAGCAACAACAAACGTCTTGTCGTAATCCCAAGGATGTTACGACGGCGCGCATATCTTTGGCCTGCGTCTTCTTGTCGTAGCCGTCGGCGGGCTTGGAGGAACGTCCGATGCCACGGAGGTCCGGGACCACGACCGTGTGGTCCTTCATGAGATCCGCGGCCAGAGGGGCCCAGGAGTCGCTATTCTCCGCGTAGCCGTGAATCAGGAGCACTACGGGCCCAGTTCCTCCCCAGCGTACAAAAATGTCTGCCCCTTCCGGGCTGTGGATTGTCTTTGCCTGAAAGCTGGAAGGCAGCGAAGGCTGAGCCTGGCTTGAAACTGCTGCCAAGGTGAAAAGCACCAAGGCAAGAAGAGGTCGAGTCATGAGGATCTCCGTATACGTTGAGAGTCGTTCATTCAGAGGAGGCGAACGAAGCCCGAGTGGCAGCACGAATTGTAGACCACAGGCCCTAAGCAGGTGAAGGATGGCATAACCGGGCAGCGGTGCAGTTTGGGCTACGCGTTGAGTTTGTTAAGCATGAGATCCTTCGCTACGCCTGAAAAACGGCTCCACTCAGGATGACGCCGTCGTGTGAAAGTCAGACTGCGCCACTCCCCATAACCTGCTGGCGGGAAACCAGTCACGAGCAGACTCTCCGTGCAAGAGCGGCGAACGGGATTATCTGGCTCCCACGGTCTCCGCAATCGGCTTCGGGGCTAACAACTGGCGCAACACATACTGCAAGATCCCGCCGTTCGCGTAGTAGAGCGCCTCCTGCGGCGTATCGATGCGGACAATCGCCTCGAACTCGATGGGCTTGTCTTTTCCGCCTCCGCCGCTGCTCGCGCTGGATGCGGCACGAACCTTAATCTTGCGTCCAGCAGCGAAGTGATCGATGATCTCGCGAATGCCGACGATCTCGAATACTTCTTCGCCCGTCAACTTGAGCGACTCTGCATTCTCACCCGGCAGGAATTGCAGAGGCAGAATTCCCATGCCTACCAGGTTCGAGCGGTGGATGCGCTCGTAGCTTTCGGCGATGACGGCGTCGACGCCCAGAAGACGCGGGCCTTTGGCGGCCCAGTCGCGGGACGAACCGGAGCCATACTCTTTACCGGCGAGGATTATCAGAGGCGTCTTTTCGGCGATGTATTTTTGCGAGGCATCGAAAATCGACATTTCCTGATTCGTAGGCAGGTGACGCGTGTATCCACCTTCGGTGGCGACCAGTTTGTTGCGCAAGCGGACGTTGGCGAAAGTTCCGCGAACCATCACTTCGTGATTGCCGCGGCGCGACCCGTAGGAGTTGAAGTCGGCGGGCTTCACGCCGTGCTCCTGCAGATATTTTCCGGCAGGCCCTTCTTTCTTGATCGATCCCGCGGGAGAAATGTGGTCCGTGGTTACGCTGTCTCCTAATACGGCGAGCACGCGGGCAGAGTGAATATCCGCAACGGGCGAGGGCTGGAGCTTCATGTCATCGAAGTACGGCGCGCGGCGGATGTAGGTGGAATCTTTTTCCCAGGCGTAGGTCTGACCTTTGGGAACGGAGAGGCCGCGCCAGCGCTCGTCTCCTTCGAAAACTTCCGCGTAGCTTTTCGAAAACATCTCGGCAGTCACCGACTGCTCGATCGCTTCTTCGACTTCGCGCTGCGTGGGCCAGAGATCCGCGAGATAGACGGGTTTGCCATCTCTGCCTTTACCGATGGGATCTTTGCGGAGATCGAGGTCGATGCGTCCGGCGAGCGCGAAGGCAACGACCAGCGGGGGCGACATCAGATAATTGGCGCGAACTTCGGAATTGATGCGGCCTTCGAAATTGCGATTGCCGGAAAGAACGCTGGCAACGACAAGATCTTTGTCATCGATTGCCTGGGAAACCTCGGCGGGCAGCGGCCCGGAGTTGCCGATGCAAGTGGTGCATCCGTATCCGACGATGTGAAATTTTAATTTCTCGAGATAGGGAGTGAGGCCCGCGTTTTCGAGATAATCGCGAACAACTTTGGATCCGGGAGCGAGCGAAGTTTTGACCCAGGCCGGAACGGTGAGACCTTTTTCCACGGCTTTCTTCGCGAGCAGTCCTGCGCCGATCATCACCGATGGATTCGAGGTATTCGTGCACGAAGTGATGGCGGCGATGACTACGCTGCCGTGTTTGAGCGAATCTCTTACGCTGGCCGGGACATGCTCGTGCACGTTCGGGTCTTCGACGCCGACCGCGGCGGGACTGCCACCTTCCTGCTCCCATGTGGCCGGGGTTCCCGCTTTCGCGGTTTGCGCTGCCGTCGCAGATGCGGTGGCAGCAGAGGATTTTGGCTTGATGAGAGTGGGCAAAGCTTTGTGGAAGGATTCGCCGGCGTGGGAAAGCACGACGCGATCCTGAGGACGCTTGGGGCCGGCGATGCTCGGTTCCACGGTGGCGAGATCGAGGGAGAGCAGTTCGGAATATTCCGCCTCGGGCGTCTTCTCGTCGTGGAAAAGGCCTTGCTCGCGGCAGTAGGCCTCGACCAGGGCGATCTGGTCCGCGCTGCGCCCGCTGAGTTTCAAATATTTCAAGGTCTCTTTATCGACAGGGAAGATTCCGCAAGTGGCGCCGTACTCGGGCGACATGTTGGCGATGGTGGCGCGATCGGCAAGCGGCAAGTCGCGCAGGCCGGGGCCGAAATATTCGACGAACTTTCCGACGACGCCATGCTTGCGCAACATCTCGGTGATGGTAAGAACCAGATCAGTTGCAGTGGCTCCCTCGCGCAAACGTCCCGTCAGCTTCACTCCAACCACGAGCGGGATCAGCATAGACACAGGCTGCCCGAGCATGGCGGCTTCGGCTTCGATACCGCCGACGCCCCATCCGAGAACGCCGAGCCCGTTGATCATTGTGGTATGGCTGTCGGTGCCGACTAATGTGTCGGGATAGGCGGTGCGCGAGCCATGGGCGTCCTGCACGAAGACGACGCGGGCGAGATATTCGAGATTGACCTGGTGGACGATGCCGGTGTCAGGAGGGACGATGGCGAGGTTGCGGAATCCGGTTTGTCCCCAGCGGAGAAAGGAGTAGCGCTCCTTGTTGCGCTGGAATTCGAGCAGGGCGTTTACGTCGAAGGCGCTGGAGGTGCCGAATTCGTCGACTTGAACGGAGTGATCGATGACGAGTTCGACGGGCTGAAGAGGATTGATAAGAGCGGGATTGCCGCCGAGTTTCTGCATGGCATCGCGCATGGCGGCGAGATCGACAACGCAGGGGACGCCGGTGAAATCCTGCAGAAGGACGCGGCTGGGGGTGAAGGCGATTTCCTTGTCAGGCTTGGAGTTTTTATTCCAGGCGGCAAGGGCGCGTACATCTTCTTTCTTCACATTGCGGCCGTCTTCGGTGCGCAGAAGGTTTTCGAGCAGGATGCGCAGCGAATATGGCAGATGTTTGGTGGAGATGTCCTGCTTGTCGAGAGCATCGAGACGATAGATTTCGAATTCTTTGTTTCCGACCTTAAGAAGGGAGCGGGATTTGAAGCTGTCTAAGGACATGATGGCCTTCCTGATGAAAGATGCCGCGAGACGGCTGGCGCCGGGTGGCGGGCTGCACTGAATATCAGAACTAATCAGTTTAGTCGTTTTTCGCTCGGAATGCGTAGAGCGAGAAGTTTGTGCAACGAGCCATGTTGCAGAGGTCCTTCGTTGGGGGCCGCGAGCTTGGCGTGGTGTTCTGGTTCCTCATGACAAATCCCGTGCACGTTTGCGGCGACGGAGATACCAGCGTAGCAACATCGCGAATGCAAACAGCAGAACAATCAAGAAGAAGGCGAGAGCCAGCAGAATTCGCGTCTGGCTATAGAGGATAAAGACGCCGGTCTGCGTGTAGAAGCCGTTAAAGCTGCGCACGATTGCGGGCAGGGTGAGAAGGTCCTGCTTGGTGAGCTGAAGAACGTGCTCGTCGGGATGGAAGTGAGAGCCGAGTGGAAGTTGCTCGCCGTTGGCGTTGAGTTCGATGTGACCGCCGAGGACGTAGGTAATGGGACGATCGCGGACAAACTCGGAGACCCGCTCAGCGCTTGCCAGATCGTCGCGTGCGTCATCGATGATGAGGCGTCCGGGTAGCAAGAAATCCCCGGAGAAGAAGAGCCCGGTCTGACGATCGTAATAGGAAAGATGGGAGGGGTAATGTCCAGGCGTGGGTATCACGTCGATGATTCGATTGCCGAGATCGACTTGAGCAATACCGTTTGGCCAAGCGGAAAAGCCGAAGTGTTCGCGGACGTGATCGAGGTCAGTGGGCACCACCTCGACATTGGGCAGGCCATTGAATTGCGAGTCGCCCAGGCGGTGATCGAGATGGCCATGCGTATGGACAACGACGAGCGGAAGCTTTGATTGGCCATCTTTAGACTGGTTCAGTGGCGGCAAGAGGTTCATCACGGTTTGGGCCAAAGGCATTTTTACAGGGTCGGCGACGTCGCCAGTGTCGATCAGCAGCGCTCGGGTGGATCCGACCAGCAGATAGAGAAAGGGCGCCTCGGCGGTGAGGCATGGATTCTCGCGCAGGATGAAAGTGTTTACATTGAAGGGATGAACCTGGAGCGGCGGTTGCTGGTTGGCGGCGCAATTGGGCGCGCCTTCGTTCCAGTGAACATCCATCGATCCGGGCACGAGTTGCGAACGCGCAGACGAAGCGAAAAGGAGAAATACGGCCGAGAAAGCAAGGAGTGCCAGCCGCATGGAGACTGACGGCGCGGCTGCCAGAGATGAGAGGGTGCGCGGGCGTCGGCGACTTTTCGTAGGCATGGCCGGGCAGGACGTTTTTGTACAGGAGTGGACAGCGCTCCCGGGGCTTTTACTTGGCGGCAGCAACCGACTTCACGGCGATGGTGTCGCCTTTGGCCGTGCCAGTGACTTTCGCCTGCGCCCAAGCGAGCTTGTCGAGTTGATCGAGCGTGGCTTTGTCCGAGGTCTCGAGGGTGTACACCTTGTCGCCGACGACCAAGGCGTATTGAGCGCCCTTTTTCGTGCAAACACGAACGCACTCTGCCGGGTCCATGCCGGCCTCATTATGTTTCGCGCCGCACATGGCATCGCTGACCTTTCCTGTGAAGGTACGAGTGGTATCGGCAGCCAAAGCGGGGACAGCAAGCAAGACGGCACTGAGAAGCGCGACCATCGAATTGTGCAAGATCTGCAAACGGGACATAGGTCCTCCTTCAAGTTTCGTTCGATTCATTTCTTACTCTATTTTATTTGGGTCGTTACTGTCTTGCGAGGTCTTTGCGGAGGATACGACGTTTTCTTTGGGATCGACGGTTTCGGGGCAGTCGCCCCTTTCGTCGTATTCGCAGGCGCAGCCAGGATATGCCTGCTTACACTTCTGGCAGAAGTCTGTGGCCATAATTTCACCTAAGGGTTCGAAGCGATCCGAACTACCCAATGTTATGGGTAGGATATTGATAGAACTGTTTCGAAATGCTCACTTCCCGTAAAGATTGGCAACGATCTGAAAAACACCGACGCGATTGGTCTGAGAATCGACCACGTAGAGGCAATTATTCGCGTCAATCCACAGGGCGGAGGGGCGGCCGAAGTTCGTACCTTTGATTCCACTGGGGAATTTGTCGAGATCCAATCTATAGAGCATTTGGCCATCGTGACGGTAGACCTGAATGTGGTTGAGGTCGGGGTCGCTGACGTAAATGTTGCGCTGGTTGTCCACGGCCAATCCCGTGCGATGATCCGTATCGTCCAAGCTTATGGCGCGTAGGAAGTGGCCGGCGGTATCGAGAATCTGAATGCGGGCATTTCCGGAATCGAGAACGAATAGTTCGTTTCCAGCTACGACCACCTGTCCGGGAAAGCGAAACTCGCCGGGACGTTCACCACCGCCGCGGTTCCCCAGCTTTCGAATCAGTTTCCCGTGATCGTCCATGACAAAAATCATGTGACGGAGCCGATCGCTGACGTAGATGCGTCCCGTACGTCGGTCGATGGAGATGGCCGAGGGACTATCGAAGTAGGATTCTCCTCCTCTCAGTTTTCCTAGTGGATAGCGAAATTTTCCTGTTGCGTCGTAGACGAGGACGGTTCTGCTGCTCTGGTCGACGACGTAGAGATTGTCCTGCGCGTCGACGGACAGCGAGGTGGGGTTGTGCAGGCGGTCGCCGTGCGGGTCCAGACGCTCGTATTTCGAGCGACCAAAGTCGAAGATGTGGACGGTGTGAGCGCCGGAATCCGCGACGAGGACACGGTGATTCGAGTCGGCGGCGACAGCCGATGGCAATTGCAACGCATCCACGCGTGTCACGGGGTCGGCGGGGCCGGCAATGATGTCGAGTGTTCGGTCGAAAATGGGGTGGGTTCGTCTTACGTCATCCGCAGATGAAAAGACGCGCACAAAACTGAGGCGGGGTGAGGCTTGGATATCGTTCGGGGCTGGCGCTGGTTGCGAGGACGTAGCGGATATCTGCGCGTCGGCGACGGGCGGGGAAGCCGCGGAGCAAAGCAGGAGTGCCAAGAGAACGGCAGGATAGGTTTTGCTCCAGCCTCGATGCGAAAACATTCCTGGCTCCGTTCCAGGCTCTGAACTTGTTTCTATCTTAGGCCACTCGTCGATTCTCTAGTGGGCAGCGGTCCAGACCTGGTAGGTGACGACGGCCATCATGAATAACAAGTAGACGCGGAGCGACCAGAGGATGAGGAGTTCGAAGCCTTTGAGATGGCGGCGGGGGATGGGGTGCTTTTTTGCGCCCACGAGTTGATCGTGCTCGAGCGAGGAGAGGACGAGGGATTCGTCGGCGGAGGAGATGGGATGTGGTGCGGGTTGGTTTTTCGTCATCAGGCGCTTCTCCTAGGGTGCGCGGCGTTCGTGGAACTACGAGGGCAAGCAGGTTCCTCAGGCCGGAAAAACGGCCTCCGGAATGACAAAACACTGGGGTTGGATGAGCGAAGTTTTGTGGAGGTGGAGAGGCTATCGAGCTTTGCTCGATCGGACAGCCGAGGGCGGCTGTCCCCACATGAACCGGTTGGAAGGCGGAGACGCATCTACGTTCCTCCCAAGGCGGCGAAGATGTTGGGGGCGATGATGCTGATGCCGAACAGGATGCCGGCGGCGGTGAGGACGAAGACGACGCCGGCGGACAGAACATTCGCCCAGAGCGGGCTGACGAGATTGCCCATGATTTCCTTGTCGTTGACCAACATGAAGAGAAATACCAACGCCGGCGGCATGGCCAAGACAGCCACAACGTTGACGACTAAAACCACATAAACGAGGGGCAAGCCGGGGATTAGTACGATCGCGGCGGCGGCCAGAGCGCACAAGCTGAGGACGGCGTAGAAAGATTTTCCCTCTCCCATGGGAAGGTTGAGGCTGTGCGGTTTGTGTGTGACTTCGCCGAAGGCGTAAGCGGAAGAAGTGGAGATGGTGATGGCGGCGACGATTCCGGCCTCGACCATACCGAGTGCGAAAAGGGAGGCTCCGAAGCGACCGATGATCGGTTCGAGAGCTTGGGCGAATTCGGCGGCCTGGAAGTTTTCGGCGGACATGTGATGGCCGAACAGAGGGGCGGTCGCGAGAATGGTGGCGACGGCGGCGCAGGTAGCGAGTACGGCTCCGATGATGGTGTCGGCGCGGCCAAAACGGATGTCTTTGGTGGTCATGCCCTTGTCGACGGTAGCGCTCTGCTGAAAGAAGAGCATCCAGGGAGTGACGGTGGCTCCGATATCGGCGAGAACGATGAGCAGCGTGTCTTTGTTGAAGCCGGGCAGAGGTTGCCAGGTGATGAGGGCACGACCGACCGCGGGCCAATGGGGATGGGTCATCAGAGCGACGGGGACGAAAATCAAATTGAAAATGGCGGCGGCGAGCGTGATGCGCTCCCAGGTCCAGTAGCGGTGAGTCATCAGCGCGGCGTAGAGAACGACGAGCGCGATAAGGATTGCGATCCAGGGAGGGACGCCGAAGAAGCCGAGACCGGCGCGGATGGCGATGAACTCGGTGATCAGAGTGAGGAAGTTGCCGACGCCGAGGTCGATCATGGAGAACCATCCCCAGAATGGGCCGAAACGCTCGAAGATGAGTTCGGCGTGACCGCGATGGGTAGCGGCGCCAAGGCGGACGGTCATCTCCTGGACGACGATCGCCATACAGAAAGTGAGGGCGACGAAAGGGATGAAGGCCCCGATGCCGAACTTTGCGCCGGTGGCGGCGTAGGAGAGCATGCTGGGGCCGTCGTTCTCGCCGAGCATGACGAGGACGCCGGGGCCAGCCAGCAGCCACAGAAGGCGAGCGTTGGAGGAAAGGCCGCGACGGGAGCGAGCGTTGGAAACGCGGACGCGATCGTGGGCGCGATCGACGTCTTCGTGAGTAATGACGACTGTCTCTTCGACTTGGGTGGTAACAGGCTTCATCCGGTGAGTGCTTGAACGCGAGCGGGTTAGCGTAAGTATACATGAAGAAATAAACTATGGTTAAGTGGATTACGGAGGGGCTAAAGCCCGGCTTTTCAGACGCGGCCTTGAAGGGCCGCTCTTCCACGGTGCGGTTAAGGTCGGTGCGAGAGTTCGATGCGCGGAGTTGTTGGCAGCTCGCTCGCTTGGGGAGCACTTAGGAAAAACCAGAGATATTTTGCCGGTAGAGATCCCTCGACTTCGCAGGTGGGCCGCTCCGCGACCCATCCGCTGCGCTCAGGATGACAAAGTCGTTCCGCGACCCATTTATCTCGTTGGACGCTGATCGGATGGGGAGAGCCAGACGCGTTCGGCGGCAGCGCGGCCTAATGAGACGGTGCCGGAGGAAGTGGCGAGGCTTAGGGTTTGATCGTAGTTACGCTCGAGAATGCGCAGCTTTGCCGCGGGCCGAATGCCGCGAGCTTCCAGGAATTCGAGCAGGCGACGGTCGCGTTCGTAGATACCGCTGACGATGTAGGAAAGGCCGGGTTGAGCGTCGGCCAGAAGAAGCAAGCCGCGATGGCGACGGCTGGCGGGGCTTTCCATTTCGCTCATGTTTCCGTGGGGACAGATGCCTCCTTTGCCGAGCTTGGCGAGGAGTTTGGCTTCGAAGTCGGGAGAGACGGCGTGTTCGAGACGTTCGGCTTCGTCGTGGACTTTCCACCACTCCATGCCGAAGAGTTCCGCCAACATGCGTTCGATGAGGTGATGGCGAAGGGTGAGTCGGCGGGCGATTTTGCGGCCAGCAGCGGTGAGGCGCAAATGGCCGTTGCTTTGAACGCGGACCAGGGCATCCTTCTTCAAGCGGCGCACGGCCATGGTGACGGCGGGCGCGGAAACCTTCAGCCATTCCGCGAGGCGCGCGGAGATGACGGATTCCCCCTCGCTCTCGGCTTCGAGAATGGCCTTGAGGTAGTCCTCTTTGGAGACGGTGATCATCTGGGGAGATTATACGACGGAGTTAAGTGCGGTTAACCTGGATTTACCACGGAGGCACGGAGGAAGGTCGAAGGTCGGCTGTCGATAAGATGGAGATCCTTCGCTGCGCCTGAGAAGCGGCTCCGCTCAGGATGACAAGGTCGCGAGAGACCGGCGAGGCTCGTCGACGTTTGACAGCTTTCCTCGTCTCCCCTAACCTTTAATTTCTTCGATATGAAAATTCTGGTGCTGGGAAGCGGTGGGCGGGAGCACGCGCTGGTATGGAAGCTGCGGCAATCGGCGCGGGTTTCGAAGGTCTACTGCGCACCAGGGAATGGCGGGATCGCCGAGGACGCGGAGTGCCTGGCTGTGGATTTGAAAAATCTGGATGCCATCGTGGCCCTGGGGCAGGAGGTTCGTCCAGATTTGACGGTGGTGGGTCCGGAGTTGCCGTTGACGTTGGGAGTGGTGGACGAATTTACGGCGCGGGGATGGCCGGTGTTTGGGCCGACGAAGGCGGCGGCGCAACTGGAGGCGAGCAAGAGCTTTGCGAAAGAATTTCTGCAGCGGCATCACATACCGACGGCCGCCTATGCGATCTGCGATTCGGTGGATGAGGTGAAAGATGCGCTAACGCACTTTCAGCGCGCCATTGGTGGTGAAGGCGGATGGACTGGCGGCGGGCAAAGGAGTGGTGATCGCCGCCAGTAAAGAAGAGGCGGCAAGCGCGGCGGCGGAAATGTTGAGCGGCAAGATGGTGGGCGAAGCGGGTGCGCGGGTGGTGCTGGAAGAATGCTTGCTGGGCGACGAATTGTCGTTTCTGGTGTTGAGCGATGGAGAGCGAGTGGCGCCGCTGGTGGCGGCGCAGGATCATAAGCGCGTGGGCGACGGCGATACGGGGCCGAATACGGGCGGCATGGGCGCTTATTCGACGGCTGAGATTGTGGATGACACGATGCGCGACTGGCTGGTGAATCACATCGCGAAGCCGGTGGTCGATGGAATGAAGGCGGAGGGCGCGGAATATAAGGGCGTGCTGTACTGCGGCCTGATGATGACGGCGCGCGGTCCGATGGTGCTGGAGTTCAATTGCCGGTTTGGGGATCCGGAGACGCAGCCGATTCTGATGCGGCTGGAAAGCGATCTGGTGGATGCGCTGGAGGCGTCGATTGCGGGGCGCGTGAGCGATGGGGATTTCAAGTGGTCGCAGGATGCGTCGGTATGCGTGGTGATGGCTTCGGGAGGATATCCGGGATCGTTTGAGATGGGGAAGAAGATTAGCGGGCTGAGTGAAGCTGCGGCGGTTGAGGGAGTGAAGGTATTTCACGCGGGGACTTCGAAGCGAGAAGGCGAGTTTTATACGGCTGGCGGACGCGTGCTGGGAGTGACGGCGCGAGCGGCTGGGTTGGAGGCTGCGGTGGAACGGGCGTATGAGGCGTGCGGGAAGATTCAGTTTGAAGGGGCACATTACCGGAAGGATATTGCGAGGAGGGCGTTGAAGAAGTAGCGGAGCTTCGCTCCGCAGGACAGCCGAGGGCGGCTGTCCCCACATAACATGTGAGTGCTTAGTAGGTAGAGATCCTTCGAATGTGGTTTTGCTTCGCCACCGCGAAGCAAAATCCTCTCTCAGGATGACAATTCAAGGGATGACAATTTAAATAAGAGGAAAGCATGGAAAAAATATTAGTTTCGATTGTGATGGGGAGTGATTCGGATCTCGAGATCATGCGCGAGGCGGGTAAGGCGCTAGATGAGTTTGGGATCGGATACGAAATGGATGTGACTTCGGCGCACCGATCGCCGGACCGAACGGCGGACTTTGCACGGAAGGCCGCGGGACGGGGGATTCGGGTGATTATTGCGGGAGCAGGCGGAGCGGCGCATCTGGCGGGAGTGATCGCGGCACATACGACGTTGCCGGTGATTGGAGTGCCGATTCCTTCAACGTCGCTGCAGGGAATGGATTCATTACTGGCGACAGTACAAATGCCGGCGGGGATCCCGGTGGCGACGGTGGCGATTGGGAAACCGGGAGCGACGAATGCGGGAATTCTTGCGGCACAGATGATTGGGTTGAGCGACGCTTCCATTGCCAAGAAACTCGAGGCGCATAAGGAGAATTTGGCGCGCGGTGTGGAGGCGAAGTCGAAGAAGTTGAAAAGTTCGGTCCTCAGCGGCTAAAGCCGCAGTTTATTTTATGCCCCTTTTCGGCGCGGCTGAAGCCGCGCCCTTTCAAAGCTGTCATTCAAAGCCGCGGTTCAAAGCTACGTTTTCAAAGTCGCTATTTCAACGCTGCTGCTTCAAAGCGGCTCTTTCAGAGCTACGGTTTCAAGGCTGCGGTTTCAAACTGCGTTGCGGCGCCTCAATGCTGCGGCTTCAATACTAGAGGAACTGTGGGAGCTGGGGCTGTTATTTGCGGACGACCTGGCGCATGGGTTTTTTTGCGAAAGGTGAGAGATTGGATAGGAAACGACGAATCTGATCGCGGTCCTCGTCAGAGATTTCAACGAAGTGCAGGCCGATTCCGACGCCTGGCGTTTGGTGAGCGACCTGAGCCTGGGCCCAGGCTTTGGTTTGTCCGAGCCAGATGCCAACCTTGACCTTTGTTCCGGCTTTGAGTGGAATGGCCATTTCGACGTAGCAGCCGGTAAGGCTGAGGTCGGCTACGGTGCCCCAGAAGGAAGCTCCATTGACATGGATCTCGATCGAATTCTGGCACCGGTAGCGTGGACTGTCGCGAAGATCCATATTGGATGGCGCGTAGTTGTCGACCGCGTCCGGGGGCAGAGGAAAATCCCAGAGCGGCTTTTCCGGGGCGATATTAAGTAGACCAATGTGGCCTGCCTGGGGAGTGCCGGGGCGACCGATCCACTTCACGCGGAAGTGGACTCGATTTTTGCCATAAGTGAGGCCGATGACCTCGTCGATGGCGAGGTCGATGCGAACGTCAGCCAGCTCTGTCCCGTTGCGGCTGACGTTGACGGTGATAGCCTTTTCTGAAAAGACCTGACCGTGGCTGTCAGTTCCGAAAATCCTTACCGGGACGGCTATGGGGTTGCGGGGCTGGCCACGGCGACCCATCAGTTCGAGCGACCTCGGATCTTCAAGGTAGAAGTAAGTTTATGGATTCTCGGCTGCATTCAGCATAACGAGTGCGGCAGAACTTCTCAACAGGCCTAAATCTTGCCTCGACCAATGTAGCCTGCGAGGTATTAGCGCTGAACCCTCGCTGCGCTCGGAGGACAGCCCCTTCGACTTCGCTCAGGGCGGGCTAGGGGCGGCTGTCCCCACATGGGCACCTATAGTTTCAATCCTTTTAAGTATTCGCGGAACGGTTCGCCGAGGTCTTCCCGCTTGAGAGCGAACTCGACGGTGGCCTTCAAGAAGCCCAGTTTGTCGCCCGTGTCATGGCGGCGACCCTCGTAAACGTAGGCATACATTTTTTCCTTTTGCAGAAGAAGACGCATGCCATCGGTGAGTTGAAGTTCTCCGCCGGCGCCGGTGGGAGTTTGCTCGAGCGCGTCGAAAATTCCTGGAGTGAGAATGTAACGGCCGATGATAGCGAGATTTGAGGGTGCGTCTTCGGGCTTGGGCTTCTCCACCATGTTCTTGATTTCGAAGAGGCGTTCGCCGAAACGGCTATCGACGGGCTTCACGTCGAGAACCCCGTAGGAGGAGATCATTTTGCCTTCGATGACCTGAGTGGCCAAGACCGAGCATTGCTTCTCGTCGAAGACTTCGACCATTTGTTTGAGGCAGGGAACCTTGGCGTCGATGACGTCGTCGGCGAGGAGCACGGCGAAGGGCTCGTGGCCAACGAGTTCGCGAGCCATGAGGACGGCGTGGCCGAGGCCGAGAGCTTCTTTCTGGCGAACGTAGGCGACATAAATCATGTCGGAGATGGAGCGGACGATGTTGAGCAGGTCGGTCTTGCCGCGCTCTTCGAGCATGTGTTCGAGTTCGTAGCTGACGTCGAAGTGATCCTCGATGGCTTGCTTGCCGCGTCCGGTGATGATGAGGATCTGATTGCAGCCGGAGGCCATGGCCTCTTCGACTCCGTATTGGATGATGGGCTTATCGACCAGCGGGAGCATTTCTTTGGGCTGGGCTTTGGTAGCGGGCAGGAAACGGGTGCCGAGGCCCGCAGCGGGGAAGACGGCTTTGCAAACTTTCATCTTCTTCATAAGGGAAAGAGTTGGTCGTTGTTGGCCGTTGGGCGAACGTTCTTAGTTGTTCGTTGGGCGAATTCGGTTGCCGGATCATTGTAAATGGAGGGGCGACCCCAGCGGCTAAAGCCGCGCCAGATTTGGGATTTTTACGCGGCCCTGAAGGGCCGCTCTTCCACGGTCGTTTCACGGGTTTGTGGATGCGCATAGTTGCGGTGAAGGCGGGAGATTTTCGGAGCCTTGCGCGGCCCATTCGCTCCAATCAGGGCAGGGCCCTGAAAGGGCTTGCTTCCACCTCATTGACGCGTTCGAGGACTTTGCCGCGGCTGAGCCGCTGTTGAGTGCGTGTGGTGCTTACGGCGCGGCTGAAGCCGCGCCCTTTCAAAGCTGAGCCTGTCCGGCGGTGCGGGCTTCGGATGCGGATTCGCTGCTGGCCAGTTGTTCCAGGATGGTGCGGAGGGCGCGGAGGACTTCGTCCGCGGCGTTGGCTTTCAGAGCAAATTTCAACATGCCGTCGGGTGTGAATTGTGCGCCGCGCTGGGCGGAGACGAAGCGGGCCAGTTGCTCGGGATCGACGGCGGCGTTTTGCTGGAATTTAAGCGTGACGTTGTCGCGCTTGCGCTCGATGGCGTTGACGCCAACCTTCATGCACAAAATTTTGAGTGAAGCGTAATCCAGCAGATTGCGGACGGCGGGCGGCGGCGGACCGTAGCGGTCCTGCAATTCGGCGGAGACGTCGATAAGCTGCGATTCGGTTTCGACTCGGGCCACGCGTTTGTACATTTGCAGGCGCTGATTCTCTTCCGGCACGTAATCGGCGGGGATGCGGATGTTGAGGCCGAGGTTGAGTTGGGTTTCGGCCTCGTCGGGAGCGGCTTCGCCCTTCATTTCACGGACAGCGCGTTCGAGCATCTGGGTGTAGAGTTCGAAGCCGATGGCTTCGATGTGGCCGCTCTGTTCGCCGCCGAGCATGTTGCCGGCGCCGCGGAGTTCGAGATCAAGGGCGGCGATTTTGAATCCGGCGCCGAGGTCGGAAAATTCTTTGAGCGCGGCGAGACGGCGGCGGGCGATGGGGGTGAGTTCGATTTCGGGCGGAAGCAGGAGATAGGCGTAGGCGCGGCGGTTGGAGCGGCCGACGCGGCCGCGGAGCTGGTAGAGCTCGGAGAGGCCGAGGCGATCGGCGCGATTGATGAGGATCGTGTTGCAGAGAGGGATGTCGAGACCGTTTTCGATGATGGTGGTGGAGACCAGGATGTCGGCTTCGTGATGCATGAATTTCAGCATCACTTTTTCGAGTTCGCCTTCGGACATCTGTCCGTGGCCGACGATGATGCGGGCTTTAGGGACGAGCGCCTGAATCTTGGCGGCGATCTCGAAGATGGTGTCGACGCGATTGTGGACGAAGTAAATCTGGCCGCCGCGTTCGAGTTCCTGCTCGATCGAGGACTGGATCAGTTTCTCGTCCCAACTGGCGACGACGGTCTGAATCGCCATGCGATCTTTGGGCGGAGTTTCGATCACGCTCATGTCGCGAAGGCCGACCAGCGACATGTGCAGGGTGCGCGGGATGGGCGTGGCCGACATGGTGAGAACGTCCACCTGCTTGCGCATTTGCTTGATGCGCTCCTTGTGGCGGACGCCGAAGCGCTGTTCTTCGTCGACGATGAGCAGGCCGAGGTCGGAAAACTTGATGTCTTTGGAGAGAATGCGATGGGTGCCGATGAGGACGTCGATTTTTCCGGCTTCGGTTTTTTGCAGAATTTCTTTTTGCTGCTTCGGCGTGCGGAAGCGGCTGATCATTTCGATGGTGACGGGGAAGGGAGCGAAGCGCTGCTTGAAAGTTTCGAAGTGCTGGAAGGCGAGGACGGTGGTGGGCGCGAGCACGGCGACTTGCTTGTTGTCGGCAATGGCTTTGAAGGCGGCGCGCATGGCGACTTCGGTTTTGCCGTAGCCGACGTCGCCGCAGAGCAGGCGATCCATGGGCTGGGTCGATTCCATGTCGCGAATGACGTCTTTGATGGCTTGCGCCTGATCTTCGGTTTCGTTGAATTCGAAGGCGTCTTCGAATTCGCGGAACCACTCGTTGCCGGGCGGGAAGGCGTGTCCGACGGCGGTTTTGCGCTCCGCGTAGAGCTTGAGAAGTTCGTCGGCCATGTCTTTCATGGCCTTCTTGACGCGAGCTTTGGTTTTGGACCAGGACTGGGTGCCGAGATGACTGAGGACTGGCTTGGCGCCTTCGGAGGAGCGATATTTCTGGACGAGATCGAGGCGGGTTAAGGGGAACGTAGAGGCGAGCGCCTTCGGCGAATTCGAGCAGCATGAATTCGGCGGGGCCGTCGCCGTGATTGATTTCTTTCAGGCCTTGATACTGGCCGATGCCGTGCTCGACGTGGACGACGTAGTCTCCGACCTGGAGATCGCGGAAGTCGGAGAGGAAAGCGGAGACTTTGGATTTCGAGCGCTGCGGGCGAGAGGCGACGGCGTCGGATTCGTCGAAGAGATCGCGTGAGCCGAAGATGGCGAGATTGGCTTCGGGCAGAAGAACGCCTTCGGGGATGTAGGCTGTGGCGAGCGTGGTGGTGAGGACTTCTCCGGCGAAGTAGCTGGTTTCGTCGGCATAACTTTCGCCGCCGCGAGTGCGGCTGCCGAGCCGGAAGGAGACGTTGTATTCGGTGAAGACATCGGCGAGGCGCTCGACTTCGCCGATGTTGGGGACGGCGAAGAGAACGCGCTTGCCATCAGCGTTGAGTTTCTGGACTTCCTGCAAGCATCGGCGGGAACGGCGCCGTGGAAGCGAGGAGAGGGCTGGGTCAGGAAAGAGATTTCGGAGCGTCTTCGTCGAGGCCGCGAGTGATGCCGAGGTGCTCGACGTCGGCGCCGGGAAGAGTGGAAGTTTTCTGCCACCAGTCGTCGGGAGGCAAGATAGAGATCCTCGGGGCGGACGAGATTGCCGACGCCGCTGCGCTCGTGAACTTCCGCGACGCGGGTCCAGAAGCGATCGAATTCCTGCGTGAGCTGATCGGGTTCGTCGAGAAGAACGGCGGCGCTGCGGAAGGAGATCGAAGATGGTGCTGTCGGCGCCGGCGACGGGAGTGTAGAACTCCCAGCCGGGAAAGACATTGAGGCCACCGGCGCGGACGGCGGCTTCGACGATTTCTTCGTCGCCTACGATGCGCTTGCCGCTGAGGCGGGTGTGAATTGCGCCGAGCAGGTGTTCGCTGACCGGAGTTTCGGTGAGAGGGAGCAGCAGGGCTTCGTCGACGGGATTGGAAGAGCGCTGCGAAGTGGGATCGAACTTGCGAATGGAATCCGCTTCGTCGCCGAAGAATTCGATGCGGAGAGGGCGATCGGCTTCGGGAGAGTAGACGTCGAGGATGCCGCCGCGAACGGCGTATTGGCCGGGCATCTCGACGACGTCGGTGGAAGCATAGCCGACGGTGTTGAGGTGGGCGAGGAGGGAATCGAGATCGAAGGTTTCGCCACGGCGGATGGTGCGGGCCAGGTCGGTGTAGTAAGTGGCGGAGCGCAGCCGGATGGCAGTGGCGGCGACCGGTGAAACCACGATGGAGGCCGCGCCGGTGGCAATCTTCCACAAAGCGGTGGCGCGTTCTTCCTGAAGCTCCGGGTGCGGAGAAAGATTCTGGAATGGAAGCACATCGCGGGCGGGAAGAGAGACGATGGAATTGGGATCGCAGGCGGAGGTGAGTTCGCAGAAGCTGCGGAGGACGGGAAGCAACTCTTCCGACGGCACGGTTGTCGTTGACGACGAAGATGAGAGGACGTCCGGCGGCTCGCTGGAAAAGCACGAGCATCAGGGCTTTCGCGGTGGGGGTGAGGCCGGAGACACGAATGCGCCCCGTGCCCTCCTTGAGGTGGGAGGCAACACGCGCGAAGGCGGGAAGCTTTTCTACGTCCACGAAGAGTTCGCGGACGAAAGGGAGAAGCATGCAGAGATATTTTAACAGGAAGTGGGAGTGATCAGTTCCATGCCGGTGACGGACATCGTATGCTCGCGCTGACAAAAAATGAATTTTCATCTTAAGCCAGCGGCTAAAGCCGGCGGCAAGGGGATTTAGTTTATCGCAGCGCTAAAAGCGCTGCGCCACTCATGAAAGGCTCCTTTGCGAACGATGAATTTTTTCTTCCCGAGTCGCAGGCCACTTGTTCGGTTCTATTCAGTTTGGTTTTGCGGCTTGGGCGCGGTCCAGCAGAGTGGGAGATTTCATGCGCCAGGCCTGCTCCGCGAATTCAGGACGCGGACCTTGCCAGCGAAGAGCCTCGATGGATTGGAAGACGGGAACGTCGAGGCGGAGCGTTGCCAGGGTACGAAAGAGCAGAGCATCGTCCCACGCGCTGAATAATGATTCGGCAAGCGAGCGGGTTCGGCGGATGGAAGGTGGCCACGCTCGCCAGTCTTTTGGAATGTCTTCAAGATGGGGGAATTGCGATAGGACGGATGCGGCAGCTTTTGCGCCCCATCCCGTCACGCCGGGAAAACCGTCGGCGCTGTCGCCAACTACTGCCAAATAGTCCGGGATCGAGGCGGGCATCACACCGAATTTGGCGACCACGCCGGCTTCATCGCGGACAGTGTTCTGCCTGCGATCGAGTTGAACGACTCGATTGCCGACAACACACTGGCTGAGGTCCTTATCGGGAGTGCAGATGAAAACCTGGGTTACGTGATCATCCTGAGCGGCCTGGGCTGCGGCGGAGGCGAGCGCGTCATCGGCTTCGAATTCGACCATGGGCCAAACCAGCACGCCCATGGCCTGCAGCGCTTGTTCAAGGATGGGAAACTGCGAGAGCAGTTCCGGGGGAACGCCTTCGCTGGTTTTGTATCCGGCATAGAGATCGTTGCGAAACGATTCGACGACATGATCGGTGGCAACGCCCAGGTGGGTGGCGCCGCCTTCGATCATGGATAGGACGGAGAACAGGACGCCGCGCACCGCACCGATTTCCTGTCCATTGGAGTCCTTCGCCGAAGGCACCGCGAAATAGTGGCGGAACAGTTCGTAGGTGCCGTCGATGAGGTAGATCTTCATTCGGGATTATGGCCTCGTCAGGGCGGGTCGCCAGTTTCGCCAGTTATCGGTCACCCTCGCAAGAGTGGACGGGTCAAGTTGATTTTGATACCGTGGTTTGCTTCTTCACATTTCTATAGAACGATTCCGTACTCGACGTACGGCCCTTCCCAAACGTACTCGCCCTTCTTGTTAATGTACGCGATAGTTTTTTCGGTCTCGACCAAACAGAGCCCTCCATGGAAACTCTGGGTGCCGAAGAATTTCGGTTCAATGACCATATTCCCATCCAGATCGATGAAGCCACGCGGGGCCATCTGATCGAATGTAACGGAAGCTCGTCAAGGTTGGTGGGATTACAAAATTTGCGGAGGCATCGATGAAACCCCAGTGGCGGCCGACCTTGACCGAAGCAAGCTCTTCGTAAAAGCGGGTTCCATCATCAAAGATAGGGTCAATCACGATTGCGCCGTTGGCATTGATGTAGCCAACTTTATAGCGCGATCGAGACTTTCCTTGGCGGACGTAGATTGGAAATAGGTCCATGTAGAGCTTGAAATCAGCCCCGCAAGAGTGGACGGGAGAGGCAGGTGGGGCCGCCGCTGCCGTTGATGCAAAGTTCGCTGCCGGGAAAGGTGCGGACGTCGAATCCGGCGTGGCGGAGGCGGGCGTTAGTGGAGCGATTTTCTTCTATAGCAAGCAGGCGATGATTTCCCATTGCGAGGACGTTGCAGGCGAGGGTCTCGCGTTCGGAAGGGTCGATTTCGATGAATCTGAATGCGCGGGAGTGCAGCAGTTCGACCGTTTCGACGGCGAGCCAGGGAAGATCGACGAGGGCGGTGTGGTCGTCGAGAAGGCTGATGAGCGACATGAGATGCAGGCAGGCGTAGGGGCCTGTGCCGTAGGGCAGAGGCGCGGAGATGACCTCGACCTGGTGAGGAGCAAGCATGGACCGTATTTGATCGATGCCTGAGGCGTTGGTGCGATAACCGCGGCCGATCAAAAGAGTTTTGGGATCAAGCCAAAGAATGTCTCCGGCTTCGGCAGCGCCGGGAGGAAGGATCGTGCCGAGTGCAGGGATCTGGAGGGTTTTCAAAAAAGCGGCGTGATGCGGAGCCTCGGACTCGCGGTTCGGCTTGCCGGGACGCAGCACGATCACCCCGTAATCGGTGGGCAGAGAGGCGTCGTGAGCGTAGACGGCATCAAGGGAGAGACCAGCGGCTGGCGGCATCTCCAGGAGTTCGGCGCCGGCTGATTTCAATTCGTGGCAGAGAGCGTTGTGCTGGGATTGGGCTTCGGCGAAATCGGTTGCGTGGTGGAAGCCCAGATCTTTCCATCGGGCTGCAACCTGGAGCTGGTTCCACCCTGCGGTGCGCGGGGAGCAGACCACGACACGCTCGAGGGGGGCGACCATTGAGTGTCCATTGAAACAAGCTGAGGTTGAAGAGTTTGGCATGATTGTCGATGTCTCTAGAGTGAGACCTCTCGCTTCGCTCGGAAAAAACGGCTTGCCCGGCAGCCAGCCAGAGGGCTGTCCCCACATAAAACCACAAATGCTACGCGGCGGCAATGCGGTGGACCAGGTCGTTCTGTTCTTGCTTGCTTTCGGCGCCGATGGTGAAGGCATCGAGGACGCCGAGCGAAAGCGCGTACTTGATGGCTTCGTCCTGACGATGGGCGAGATCGCCCTGGCCTAAAATCTTCATTCCGACGACGGCTTTGCCGGCGGCTTTCATACTTCTCAAAACCCCAACTACTGTATCGGGGTCGGCGTCCATGTGGGAGCCGATCGGATTGATGCGGGCAAAATCGACTTCAACCCATGGCGAGGCTGCGGCGGCGCGGAGAGCTTCGATGCTGTGGCAGGAGCAGCCGTGGGCGCGGATGATTCCCTTCTGCTTGGCTTCTTCGAAGACGTCCATGACGCCGCGGTAACGGGTGGTCCAATCGGCTTCGGTAAGGCAATGCATGAGACAGATGTCGAGGTAGTCGGTGCCGAGTTCGCGACGGAAGCGGTCGAGATCGGCGCGGGCGGTGGAGGGATCTCGGGCCCAGGTCTTGGTGAGGACGGTAACTTTGTCGCGAGGAATATGTTTGAGCGCTTCGGCGACGTGAGGATGACTGCCGTAGGCGTCGGCAGCGTCGAAGAAACGGAGGCCGCTGTCGTAACCGTTGAGGAGAAGATCGGAAAGGCCTTTGACGCCGAGCGCGGTCTGGTTGGAATGATGGCCCGAGCCGACGGTACCGGTGCCCATGGCAAGACGGCTGGTTTTGATGCCGGTGCTGCCGAGGGTGACGGTGTCGGTGGCGGAGAACCTGGTGGGAAGCTTGGTGTCGGCGAGAGCGGCGAGAATATTTCTCGCGGAGAGTTGCTTTGTGGTGAGCCAGGTGGCTCCGAGGGCAGTAGTGGAGCGAATGAGAAATTCGCGGCGGTGCATGGGGACCTCCTGTTTGCGGCGCGCTTGCTATGAGATTACACCTAAACCTTATCGTGGAGAGCGCCGGGAGAGGCCGCCGAGGGCGAACAGCTTATTCGAATTGTTTGCGGAAGGCGGAGAGTTGTTGGCGGATTTCGGATAGTTCCCTTTTTACTTCTGCGACTTCGTTTTCGAGATGCGTCAGGCGGTCGTCTTTTGAGGATGGGGACGGGATGTGGGCTGGATTCGCGGGCGAGGGCGCCCGCGCCACACCATCGCTATCGCCGGAGAAGAGGTGCATGTAGCGGGATTCTTTGGTGCCGGGCTGGCGAGGGAGGATTGCGGCTGAGTGGAGGCTGGCGTTGAGCGAGACGATCGAGTGTGGAGATGACGTCGTCGAGGGCCTCGAAGTGGTACATGCGGTCGGTGCGGCCGCGGAGTTCTCCGGGAGTCTGGGGTCCGCGAAGGAGAAGGACGCAGAGGACGGCAATCTCGCGACGATCGAAGTTGAAGACTTCCTGGAGGCGGTGCTCGTACTTGGTGACGCGGCTGTCGGCGCCGCTGGCCGGGCCGGCAAGGCGCTTTTCCTGCAATGAGGCGAGAGCATCGGCGACGGAATTTTCGTCGAGGAGCATCACGGGATCGCGATTATTTTTCTGATTGCAAGCGTTGACCAGCGCGTTCAGGGAGAGCGGGTAGTAGTCAGGCGTGGTGATGTCTTTTTCGATTAGCGAGCCGAGAACACGGGTTTCAATGTCGGTGAGGAGATCCACGAAGGGGATTGTACTGCAGCGGCTGCGTGCGATGGACAAGGTATGCTACGAACGGCGCACACCTCAGGGGCTAAAGCAGACGGACATCGTTTCGAGGAAGTGCCGGCAAACAGCAGGTTCCTCGCCGGGCTTACGCCCGGCTCGGAATGACAATGGCTCCCAATGCTTGTTGGTAATGGAGCTGAATCAAAGGCTTCAATTCAGCGGAGTTATACGAGAGGACATGAGTCTGGTCTTGAGCAACACGGGAAACTCGTTGCTGGCTGCGGGGCTGATGGCGCACGGCTTCAAGTGGGCGCTGAAAGCGTTGAAGCCGGTTGAGATCGTTGGGCTCGCGACCTTTCTGCTGATCCGATTTCCGCGGTTATGGTGGTCTCTGGGGCTGGGGCGGATTGAGGAGTTCGGCAAAAAGATTGCAAACAGAAAAGGCCTCTGTGTTTTTCTTGTGGGACTGTCGCTGTTTGTGATTCGAGGAGCGGGCGCTGTTTGGCTAGGCGTGCCTTTGCCGCATTATCACGATGAATTCAGTTATCTGCTGGCTGCCGATACTTTCGCGCGCGGAAGGTTGACGAATCCTCCGCATCCGATGTGGGTGCATTTCGAGACGTTTCATGTGATCTGGCACCCGACGTATATGTCGATGTATCCGCCGGGACAGGGGCTGATCCTGGCGGTGGGCGAGGTGTTGGGGAATCCGTGGATCGGGCAATTGCTGGCTTCGGCGCTGATGTGCGCGGCGATTTGCTGGATGCTGCAAGGATGGATTCCGGCGCGCTGGGCGCTGCTGGGCGGAGTGCTGGCAGTGGCGCGGCTGGGATTGCTGAGTTATTTCACGAACGGATATTGGAGCGCGTGTTTGCCGGCGGCTGGGCGGGGCGCTAATTCTGGGGGCGCTGCCGAGAATCCAGCACGGCGCGAGAAGACGGTATGCCGTGCGTGATGGCGATTGGATTATTTATTCTCGCGAACACGCGTCCGTATGAAGGATTTTTGTTGAGCGTGGGCGTGGGGATCGCTCTGCTGGCGTGGATGGTGGGAAAAAAAGGGCCGGGAGTGCGGGTTGCGCTGGTGAGGATTGTATTGCCGCTGGTACTGACGCTAGCTCCGCTTGCGGCGTGGACGGGTTATTACTATTACCGGGTTACGGGAAGTCCTTTTCGCATGGCGTATGACGTGAATCGCGCGAATTATGCGATGGGGCGCTATTTCATCTGGCAGAAGCCGTGGCCGCAGAAAACTTATCGGTTTGCAAAAGTGCAGGCGAAGTACGAACTGGAGTTGCAGGAGGCGAACGAGAACCAGACTGTGGCCGGATTTATGCGGCGCGCGAAAGAAAAAATCTACTCGTTCTGGAAGTTTTATCTGGTAGCGCCGTTAGGGTTTGTGTTGATTGCGATTGCCGTGCGCGGCGCGGGACCGGCGATTGCGCGTGCCGTGGATGATCCTGGGAATTTTTGTCGCGGGGCTGGCGGTGGAGGTGTGGTTCCTGCCGCATTATTTCGCACCGGCGGCGGCGTTGCTCTATTTGTTTCTGATGCAGTGCATGCGGCATTTGCGGTGGTTTTCGTGGAAAAACCGCGAGGTGGGACTGGCGTTTGTGCGGGCCGTGTCGGTGATTTATGTGGGGACGGTTGTGCTACGAATCGCGCTGGCGGTGACGCATGTGCATCCGGAAAAGGAATGGCAGCACGGGGACATGGAGCGGGAAGCGATCGTGCAGAAACTGGATGCGATGCCCGGGCAGCATGTGGTGCTGGTGAGGTACGCTCCGAACTTCGATCCTGATCGGGAGTGGGTGTTTAATGGCGCGGACATTGATGGGCAGAAAATTGTGTGGGCGCGCGACATGGGAGCGGAGAAGAATCAGGAGCTGCTGGATTACTATCGCGGGCGGAAATTTTGGGAAGTGGAAGCGGACGGAGAGGCGCGGATGGAACCGTATGGAGCGCAAAGATAGGCGCTGTCGCAGAGGCTAAAGCCCCAATTCCTCTTGTAGACGAAAGCGGCGCGGCTTAAGCCGCGCCCCTTCAAAGCGATCCTTTCCGGACATCGATAGAATTCGGACGAAGTTCTAGAACAAGGCGGTGGGGCGGCGCTTCCAGGGCTTGCCTTTTTCCTGAGAAGCTTTTTCTACGTCGTTGACGTAGGTTCCGACCTGAGTCAGGAGATGGTGCAGGTCGTTGCCGAGGCTGAAGAAGGTAAAACCCTTTTCCAGGAATTCGCCGACGCGGGGAGTGCCGAATAAGAAGATGCCGAGGATCACGTTGTTCTTGCGGGCGTGTTCGATCAGTTTTTTGGTAGCGGCATCGAGCTCGGGCGATGTGTACATGAGAGGAAACTCGTACTTGTTGTAGAGGCCCATGGACATGCAGAGATCGTTTTGGCCGAGGAAGAGAATGTCGACGCCGGGAACGGCGGCGATCTCGGCGATGTTTTCGATGCAGGAAGCGGTCTCGACCTGCAAAGCGATGATGCCTTCTTTATTGAAGTTTCCGGCGTAGCCGAGAAGTCCGGCCTTGTTCATGCTGCGCTGGGGAAAATAAACGGAGCGGGTGCCGACCGTGGGATACTTGGTGCAACTGATGGCTTGGCGAGCTTCTTCAGCGGTGTTGATGTAGGGGATGAGAACACCGTCGGCGCCGAGATCGAGAGCCTGCTGGATGCCGGGACGGTCGTCGTATCCGCCGACGCGGACGATGGATTTTGCGCCGCCGCTGGCGATGCCGCAGAGCGTGTATGAAAGTTTTTCATGGTCCATGGGGCCGTGCTGGGTGTCAACGAGGAGCCAGTCGTAACCGCTGTGCGCAATTTGCTCGGCGACCGTGGGGCTGTGGGAGTTGAGAAACAGGCCAACCTTAGGCGTGCCTTGATGCAGCTGTTTCTTGAATTCAGAACCGCTGAGCGCGGGTTCGGGCATACGGAGATTCTCCTTCGATCGAGTTGGATTGTGTAGTTTACCCCAAGGAGGTGCTGGGGACGCTGGATCCGGAATGAATTTTTGGTGACGGTGTGACCGGTGGACACGACTGGTGAGTTGTATAGTTTTGCCAGAGGGCGCGGCATGCGGCCGCGAAGCAAGGAGCGATTTATGCGAATGCTATTGAACTGGGTGTTGAGTGCGCTGGCGGTGTGGATTGTGTCGCGCATTGTGCCGGGATTTTATGTGAGCGGTGTGGCGGCAGCGCTGATCGCGGCGCTGGCGATCGGCTTTATCAATGCGACCATCGGGCTGGTGCTGAAGATTTTGACATTTCCTTTGACCCTGGTGACGCTGGGACTGTTCTGGCTGGTGATCAATGCGCTGATGCTCGAGCTGGCGTCGGCGCTGCTTTCGCCGAGTTTTCAGGTGCGTGGATTTTTTGCGGCGTTTGTCGGGGCAATCGTGCTGAGCCTGGTGAATATGGTGTTGAAGTGGCTGGTAAATCCGGCGCCGGATCAGCGGTAGTCAGGGGCTGAAGCCCCATCATTGAGGAAGAGTCTACGCGGCCCTGAAGGGCCGCTCTTTCACGTCACTGCATGCGTTCTCTTCGAGGTTAGATTCGCCGTGCTTCTTATGGCATGCTTTCTCTTCCACGAATCTGTTCGTGAACATGCTTTTAAGACTTTCCTTTTCGCGGCTTTAAAGATTCCCAATCTTCGTTGGTGAGGGCGCGGCCAAGGGCGGTGAATTCGCCGGCGCCTTGGAGGAATTCGCCGCCATCCATACGAATGACTTCGCCATTGATGTAACCAGAGCCTTCACTGACCAGGAATGCGGCGAGGTTAGCCAGTTCTTCCGTCGTGCCGAAACGATGCATGGGATTGCGGTCGAGAGCCAGGGCTTCAAGGTCGGGACGCGGCAACACCCGAGAGAATGCGCCTTGTGTGGGAATGGGGCCAGGCGCGATGGCGTTCATGCGGATGCCGCGATCTCCCCACTCGACGGCGAGGCTGCGGGTGAGGGCTTCGACTCCGGCTTTTGAAATGGCGGAGGGTACGACATAGGCGGAGCCGACGGGAGCATAGGTTGCCGAGATGCTGAGGACGGTACCTTTATTACCGGACTGGAGCCAGCGGCGTCCGCAGGCCAGGGTGCAGTGAAGCGTGCCCAAGAGCACAATGTTGATGACAGATTCCCAGGCGCGCGGGGAAAGTGCTTCAGAGCGAGCGATAAAGTTCCCCGCGGCGTTGTTGACGAGAATGTCGAGCGGGGCCTCCTGCCAAATTTCGTCGATCATGGCTTCGACGGCGTCGAGGCTGCGGACGTCGCAAGGGATGGCGTGAATGGTGCCATGGGTGGAGGCGAATAGTTCAGCGGCGGTCTCCTCAAGAACTTCTTCCCGGCGGCCGCAAATGTGGACGGCGGCGCCGAGTTCGAGAAAGCGTTGAGCCATGGCTTTGCCGAGGCCGGTGCCACCACCGGTGATGAGGATGCGTTTGTCGCGGAGGAGATCGGGTTGGAACATGCTTGTCAGCCGTGCTTGATCGATAGTGCGGCGAAGAGATGGCGCGATTCCGCAGTTTGTGGCGGTCGTTCAGTACTCGTCAGAACCTTGCACCCAAACAAAAGATTGGATGTCGATCATGTCGCGGGGACGAAGATCGCGCAGGTCGCGACGCACCGTTTCGCCGAACTTAAGAAGACTAGCATAGGTTTTCCACGATGGCCGCGAATGATATTCGAACGGGAAGCCATAATGTTCGGCGGCGATGCGAGTGACGTTAGGCTTGAGGAAGATGTGGGTTTCGGGTTGTGCAATGAAGCCAAAAACGGTGAGCACGGGCCAGGTGAGGACACGTGTCTGCTTTCGCGGAAGCCTGGAGACGATGTGACACCAGTTTTTAAATCTGGCTTCCGGGGTACCGGAACCATAGAGGAAATCGAAGAGGCCCGTGGAGAAAGCACGAGCTCCGGCCGGTGATTTTACGGCGTCGCGGATGGCCATTTTTTCGAAAGAGAATAGAAGATTGGTGCGGGACTCGATGTTCAGGGCATAAGAGGCAATCACGGAGAATTTGCGCCTCTCCAGAAGATCGCGATGGAGTGTGAAGCTTAGCAGATCATTCCACTGCTGGTGGGCATTCCATTTGTAGTTGCGCTCCCAAGATAGATAAGTAGGATCGGTAAAACCGTCCGGAAAAAAGCGAAGGAACTTGCGCCGGCAGCGCGCGGCCGAGGGGGAAGCAACCACACGCAGGGTGCGAGTTTGCCGTGGGAGAATGGGATCGATCTTCTCGGGATGCAGGCTTTGCGCTGTTGAATTCTTCGCGACCATATTCTTCATTCTTCAACCCAGCTCGACTTATGGACCGAGAAGTTGGATTCAGGATTCTGGATTGGGTTTGTCGAGAAAACGCAACAGTCAGTGAGTTATGAATTGCAGGCGAGGCGGAATCCGTAGTCGGCGTATTGAAATTGGGGAGGGATGCTGGAGCGGGCGGAGCAGCGCGAGACTTTTACGTGATGACGCCAGGATCCGCCGCGGGAGGCCTTACGCTGGCCGATCGAGGAATTCGGCTGGGGGCCTTGGGGATTGCGCTCGGGCGAAGTGGCGTAGTAATTGGGATCGTACCAATCGCTGCACCACTCGTGCACGTTGTCGCACATGTTGTAAAGACCGAACGCGTTGGGAGCGTAGAGGGCGACGGGTTCAGGGCCGGTTTGCCAGCGGGTGGCGTAGTCGGGTAAAGATTGTGGAGAATCGTTGCCCCAGGGAAAATCTTTCTGTTCCAGGTCAGCGCGGGCGGCGCGTTCCCATTCCGCTTCAGTGGGAAGGCGGTAGGTGCGGCCGGTTTGCGAGGAAAGCCACTGGCAGTAATGGTCGGCCTCGAACCAGGACACTGCGGTGACGGGCTGTTGAGGATGGTTGAAATTATTGTCGGTCCAGAAGGGCGGCTCGGGCGATCGGGTGAAATGCAGGAAGCGAGCGTACTCGGCGTTGGTGACTTGCGTCGCGGCAAGAGCGAAGGCGTCGAGATAAACGCGGTGGATGGGGCGTTCACAATCCTGGCCGGCGGAGGAGCCCATGAGAAACCAGGCGGCGGGGATGTGGATGAGGCAAGGCTCAACGTAGTGTGGAGAGTCGAGGGGAAAGTGTGAGTGAGCGGCCGACATGGTATTGAGGAACCGGATCAAGTTTAGCAGCGCGGGAGGAGCGTCGGATGGCGAAGCAAAAACTGCGTTTTACGGTAAAGATCGAGGGAAAAGAGGTGGGGGCGGTGGCGGCGATCACTCCGCCGGTCGACGTGCCGGAGGTGTTTGGAACGCGGGGACGCGTACCAGTGAAGGGTACGATTAACGGCTTTCCCTTTCGGTCGTCGCTGATGCCGATGGGCGGGCGGCACATGATGCCGGTGAACAAGACTTTGCGCGACGGCGCGGGAGTTGATGCCGGGGACATGGTGAAAGTGGTGCTGGAGCGGGACGAGGAGGAGCGCACGGTGGAGGCTCCCGCGCAGCTGAAGAAGGCGTGGGCAAGAAATAAAGCGGCGAAGGCGAATTGGGAGAAACTTCCCTTCACTCACAAGAAAGAAATTGCCATATGGATCAGCGAGGCGAAGAAAGAAGAGACGCGGGAGCGTCGGCTGGCGAAGGCTTTGCAGGTGCTGGAGAAAGGGACGAAGTGGACGGGGTGAGGCCAGCTTAGGGCTGGGTTGGTTCTTGGCTATTGGGCGGGCAATCAGGGTGTTGAAAGACAGTCGAGCTTCGCTCTCCACATCCAGACAACCGGAGCCTGCCTCCACTTTATCGGCGCAGCCGCGCTACTTACCTTGTGCCTTCTTCAGAATTGCAATCTGTCCGGCGTGATAGAGCTCATGCTGAGCGATTCCGTGAAGCATGAAATAAAAATCGTAGTCCTTCCCGGGGACCTGATCGCGCAGGCGCAATTCAGGCAGGGCCGCGACGGTTTTGACGAGCAAATCGTGCGTGTCTTTCGCATGGGCCACGGCTTCGCGCCACGCGGCGTCCGTCGGCTTGGGAACAATCGGAAAATTGTCAGTACCTTCCGGTTGGCATATCTCTCCGGCAAGGCGCCGCAAAGCCGCGGCATCCCAGACTTCGGTATGAAGCAGCAGTTCCCAAATGCTATGGACGTTGGGGATAGGCTTGGCTGCAGCCGTGGCGGCATCGCACATCCTGCAACAACTCGAGCACCGCGGGACCGTGCCAGGCATCGCCTTCGAACGCACGGCGGAGTTGCTCGGCGATCAGGGGAGCTTCCGTCGTAGAAGAATTCACATGCATGAGCGTTTGCTCCTTCAAAAATCAATAGGCCGTGATTGCGATTCCCGCGAGATCTGCGGCCTCGATGATCTTTTCTCCGTCGAGCAGCAAACACTTGCCGGCATCCACCGCCAGGCAAGTCGCGCCCGCAGCCTTCATAACTTCGATGGTTTTGATACCGATGACGGGCACATCGAAGCGCATATCCTGATTCGGCTTGGCGACCTTCACCACGGTCAAGTCGCGGTTCAGGGTGGAAGCCTCGCCATGCAGTGAGCGCATGATCTCGCCGGCACGCTCGATGGTGGCGTCGGTTCCCTCCATGGCTTCGACGGCGACGCAAGCGGATTCGGCGATGACGACGGTTTGCCCGATATCGTGCTCGCCTAACTGCCGCGCCACGGCCCGTCCGTAGTCGATGTTTTTCTGCTCCTGTCCGGTGGGCGAGCGACGGGTAAGAACTCCGGCGCGCGCCAGCAGAGGTTCCAGCAGCCATGTAGAGTTTCCCAGCGTGATGCCTTCCTCGGCGAGAACCTTCGCGACGGCGCCGAGCAGGCTGTCCGTATTGCGGGTTGTGAGCGAGAGCAACATCTTGGCGAGGCGCCAGTCGGGCCGGATCGCCGAAAAAATTTGTTTGTGCGTGACCTGCCCGGCCATGATGGCGCGGGTCACGCCTTCGCGGTGGAAAGTTTCGATCAGGTTCGAGAGTTCGCCCAGAGATAGCCAGTGAACCGAAGCGGCACCGTGCGAGTCAATTTCAGGAAATGTTTCTTCCTTGATGGCGATGACGACCACTTCGAAACCAGCGGCGCGTGCGGCGTCGAGCACGAGAAAAGGGAATTTGCCGTTGCCGGCGATGAGTCCGATGCGTTGCATAGAGCAGTTGCCAGTAGCCGGTTGTCAGTTACCAGTTCGAAGAGCGCCAGGTCTAAATCGATGCGATAAGTCCATTCAAAACGTAACCGAGTTCTGCTGCCAATTTGAGTGCTCGCCCGGCTTGCTCTTCTGAGAAATAGCTAGCCTACTTGCCATGAGGATCTGCGTTTCAGCTTCCAACAGAGAACTTCGCGAGTGGCCAAGAAATTGTCTGAACTCTCCCGGAGTCAACCGGCCCTGACTTTCTGGACAGCGGCTGAATCTTACTTGATTACTCCCCGCTCGCTGGCTTCAATGAATCGGATCAGCAAATCCACATCTTCGCCGCGATCCTGCTCGGACTTCAACTTCTCCAGCGCCTGCGTCGTGTTCATCTTTGAGGCCAGCAGCGTTTTGTAGGCGTGATGAATCTTGCGAATGCGTTCGGGGGAAAAACCGCGGCGCTCGAGTCCGACTTTGTTCAAGCCATAGGCATGAGTGTTTCGCGCGGCGGAGGTCATGGAAAATGGAAGAACATCCTGCGTGATGGTGGTGCCGCCGCCGATGTAGGCGTGCGCGCCGATGCGAACATACTGATGCACCGGACAGAGCGCGCCGACCACGGCCCACTCTTCCACGGTGACATGGCCGCCGAGCGTGGCGCCATTGACCAGCATGCAGTGGTCGCCAATCACGCTGTCGTGCCCGATGTGCGCGTAGGCCATGATGAGGGTGTGGCTTCCAACTTTGGTAAGTCCGCCGCCTTTTACGGTGCCGCGGCTGATGGTGACGCACTCGCGGATTTCGTTACGGTCGCCGATCTCGAGCTTGGTGGGCTCGCCTGCGTAGGAAATATCTTGCGGGGCCATGCCAATGGCGCAAAAGGGAAAGAAACTGTTGTCGGCGCCGATTTTCGTTGGCCCTTCGATGGCCACATGCGATACCAGGCGACAACCTTCCCCTAGTTCCACATTTGGCCCGATCACACAATAAGGACCAACCTTGCACGATGCCGGAACTCGCGCGCGCGCATCGATGACCGCGGTGGGATGAACGTTCATGGATGAGTTGTCGGAGATCAGTGAGCCGACGGTAGCTCCATTCATTCCGCGGGGATCCCGTCTGATGCATCGCCGCGGCCGCGTGAACTATCGATTAACTGACACGACACGGTGGCCTCGGCCACGCGCTTGCCGGCGACCAGCGCAACACCGTGCATCTTTGCCGCAATCATGCGCGGGATGACACGCCATCCCTTGACTTCGACTTCAATTCGCAACTGGTCCCCGGGGGTGACGGGTTTACGAAATTTGGCGCGGTCGATGCCGGTGAAGACCATCACTTTATTTTCGCGGTCTTCCACCTCGGTCAGCAGCAGGGCGCCGCCAGCCTGCGCAATGGCTTCCACGATCAGCACGCCTGGCATAATCGGCAAGCCAGGAAAATGGCCGTTGAAAAACGGTTCGTTGATGGTGACATTCTTGATCGCGACAATGCTCTCTTTGCGCTTCAGTTCCAGTACGCGGTCAATCAGCAGAAAGGGATAGCGGTGCGGCAGGATTTTGAGGATGTCGTGGATGTCGAGCGCGATCTTGGCCGTGGGTTGATCGCTCACAGGTGAGATTTCAATCATGGATTCTTCTCAAACAGCCTGAAGATTATACTGTACCGCGTTGAGTGGACGACGTGGTGAGTGAACGCAAGGCGTGGCTTACGCGACGGGGCGGAGGAGAGGGAGATCCTTCGCTGCGCCTGAAAAGCGGCCCCGCTCAGGATGACAGCATGAGGCTGGAGAGCGGCTCCGGGTTGAGTGAACGGCGTGGTGTGTGAACGCAAGGTGTGGCTTACGCGTTGGGGCGGAGGAGAGGGAGATCCTTCGCTGCGCCTGAAAGGCGGCTCCACTCAGGATGACACACTAAGCCTGAAGAGCGCTTCCGCTCAGGATGTCGCTGCTGCAATTAACTTAGCTTCGAAAGGAAATTGTGTCCGGGAGGAAAACAAACAACGTGCGCGCTGACTCCAGGAGCGTGTGGAAGGATCGGCTGCGTTATTTCGAAGAGCGCAACGGTCAGATGGTAGCGACAATTCGCGAACTGGTTGAAATCGAGTCTCCCAGCGACAACAAGCAAGCCGTCGATCGAGTTTGCGCGTTGGTCGCGGCAAAGTTCGAAGCACTCGGGGGCAAGACCACAATTCACCGCAGCAGCGATTTCGGCGACAGTCTGCAAATCGACTTTGGCGCGACTGGCGCGGAGCCAAACCAACGCAAGCCGGTGTTGTTGCTGGGCCACTATGACACCGTGTATCCGCTGGGCACTTTGGCTGGCATGCCTTGCCTGGTCAAGGATGGACGCCTGCTCGGCCCCGGCGTTCTGGACATGAAGGCGGGCATCGCACTGATGATTCACGCGGTCGAAGCGCTGCGCTCGTGGTACGGCGGGCTGCCACGGCCAGTCACAGTCTTCCTGGTCTCCGACGAAGAGGTGGGCAGCCACTCCTCGCGAACAATTACGGAAGCGCTGGCCAAGAAGTCCGCAGGAGTGCTGGTGCTGGAACCTGCCGCAGGAGTACACGGTGCCGTGAAAACGGCACGCAAAGGAGTGGGCGAATACACGCTGCGGGTGAAAGGTGTTGCGGCGCATGCTGGACTCGATCCCGGCAAGGGACACAGCGCGATTGTCGAATTGGCGCGACAGATTGCGGTGATCTCCAGATTGAATAATCTGCGGGGGGGATTGTCGGTGAATGTCGGAGTCATAGAGGGTGGAACGCGCACCAACGTGATCGCCGCTGAGGCTGCGGCGCACATCGATGTCCGCATCAAAAGCGCGAAACAGGCCGCAGGAATGGACCGCAAGCTGCGTGCGCTGAAGCCCTTCGACCGCCAGTGCAAGTTGGAGATCGATGGAGGGATTAACCGTTTGCCGATGGAACGAACTGCGGGCGTGGTTGGGCTGTATAAGAAGGCGCGCGAAATCAGCAGTCAAGTCGAGTGGGATCTGAAGGAAGCGGCGGTGGGTGGAGGCTCCGACGGAAATTTCACCGCTGGTATGGGCATTCCGACGCTTGATGGAATGGGTGGAGTGGGGGAAGGGGCACACGCGGTTCACGAGTACGTTGTGATCTCCGAACTGCCGCGACGGGCACTACTTTTGGCGGGAATGATCGAGAGTGTATGACTGTGGAGCACTGGTGCTGAAGTTCATGGTTGTGGTGCACAAGCGATCGGGCATGAGCAGTGAAGATTTTCGGCGTCACTTGCGGGACGTGCACGGACCGCTTGCGAAAAAACTACCAGGCTTGCGGAGATATGTGCAGAACTTTGTCGAAGCCGATGCAAAGCGAACGCCGCCTGCGTGGGACGCGGTGATTGAACTTTATTTCGACGATTGCGCGAGCATGGAAGCGGCATGGGCCAGCCCGGAAGGCGCTGCGTCTGACGCGGATTTGCCCGCATTCGCCGACCTCAGCCGTACGGCCTGGTCCGTGGTGGAAGAGGTTATTGTTCTGCCGTGAAAACCAAGAAGTAATCCATTTTGTCGCCCTTCACAAAGTCATACTTTTCGAGCAGCCGATACCCGGCCTGTGCGGCTTCGTGAATTACAATGTCGCGGCTGACGCCGTGGTCCTCACCATTTCCATTGCGATCGATGATTCCTAACCTGCCGCCGGGGTGCAGCGCTGCACGTAGGTTCCGCAGCAGAGCGACGGGTTCGGCGACTTCATGATATGTCTTCAACATCAGTACGGAATCGATGGCGTGCGGAGGAAGCAAGGCATCGTCCGGCTTGCCGAGGATTGTTTTCACGTTGTGCAGTTTTTCTTTCTGCGCGCGTTCATCTACGTAGCGGATCGATTCCGGATTGATGTCCACGGCATAGACTGTGCCACTTTCGCCGACGCGACGCGCCGCCCGCACGGTGAACCATCCGGAACCGGCACCGATATCGGCGACGGTTGTGCCAGGCTTGACGCCGAGGATGTCCAAAACGCGATTGATCTGCAGGCGTTCGTCCCGGCCAGGAGAATCGAAGATAGAGAGATCGCCGGTATAGGGCTCGCTGGTTTTGCGATGCTCAACCGGGGCGGCTGGGGCCTGCGGCGAGCCTTGTGCAGCAGAAGATAAGGCGGTCTGGCATGAGAGAAAGAGAGCAAGTAGAAGTGCGCTGCGTTTGAGCATCGTTCGATCTCCATCGAGTACTCGTTCAAGGATAGACCCGACGACCGAGGCATTGGTGAGCGAGCGATTTTTTGACTCCCTCGTGGGGGTAGCCTAGAATTTTGTAAGTGACCTGGTCCGGCCACGAAGTGCCTGCTTTCAGCCGGTGAGATGGAGGAGTGATGGGTGAATTTTCGCCGTTGCATTGGCTGTTAGTAATCGCGATCGCCCTGCTGCTGTTTGGGACCAGCAAGTTCTCGGCGTTGGGAAAGGGCTTGGGGGAAGGCATTCGCAACTTCAAGGCCTCGATGAAAGAACCCGAAGAGGAAAAGAAGAAAGAGGAAGAGAAGAAGGAGCAAGAAAAAATTACTTAGGCCAGGTTCTCCACTTGGCAGTTTTTCCTGAACTGATTCTCTTCTTAACTTACCCCAGGTTACACAATGCTGCGCTCCTTTAGCATGGAGAAAACCAGCGCCACCGGCAAACCCACCACGTTGCTGTAATCACCTTTAATGCGCGGGATCCAGCGCGAGGCCCGGCCCTGTATGGCGTAGGCCCCGGCCTTGTCCATGGGCTCGCCGGTCGCGACGTATTCGCGAATTTCCTGATCGGAGATTTCAACCATGGTTACGAGCGTAGTCGCGGAAGCGATCTTGATTCGTGGAGTCTCAATTCTTATTCGCGATTCCTCGGGACCTGGGCAGACGAGGCATACGCCCGTGATCACCGCGTGGGTCCGGCCCGACAACCAGCGCAGCATACGAATTGCGTCATCGTCATTGCGGGGCTTGCCGAGGATGGTTTCATCAATGACGACGATCGTGTCGGCGCCGAGAACGCAGTCGTCGGGGTGATTCCTGAAAATTGCCATTGCTTTTTCACGCGCCAGCCGCTCGGCGCAGTCTTGCGCCGCCTCGCCCGCAATCGGCGACTCATCGATATCGGCGGCCTGCACACGAAATGGAATGGCGGCGTTGCGCAGCAGTTCCTGGCGGCGCGGGGAAGCGGAAGCGAGAATGAGCATGGCATCCGATTCTAGCCGCAACCGGTCCTCTGATCACAACCAACGGATCACAACCAGTCCTCGCACCGATTCGATCAGCTTCGCCATAGTGAAGGATCGTCCAGAAGAAATGCGCATCGTACGCTGGCTGAAAGCTTTCCGATGAGGGGGACCAATCCGGAGAAGCTCGCTTCGCCTGCTAAAATCAAAGATTAGCCTTCATCCTATGGACGCAGCCTTCCTTCGCAACTTCGCGATCATCGCGCATATCGACCATGGAAAATCCACGCTGGCGGACCGCCTGCTGGAATTGACCGGATCCCTGACGGCGCGCGAGATGCAGGCGCAGGTGCTGGACTCCATGGATCTGGAGCGGGAGCGCGGTATCACCATCAAGGCGCACGCCGTCCGGATGATGTACACGGCGCAGGATGGCCAGACTTATCAGTTGAACCTGATCGACACTCCCGGCCACGTCGATTTTTCCTATGAAGTGTCACGCGCGCTGGCATCTTGCGAAGGCGCGCTTCTGGTTGTGGATGCTTCGCAAGGAGTGGAAGCGCAGACGCTGGCCAACGCGTACCTGGCGATCAATCACGGACTCGAGATTATTCCGGTCATCAACAAGATCGATCTGCAGAGCGCAGATATTCCGCGCACGAAGGAGATGATTGAAAGCGCCGTCGGACTGGATGCGACCGACGCGGTGCTGATTAGCGCCAAGACAGGCCAAGGGGTACCGGATGTGCTCGAAGCGATCGTGAAGCGCGTGCCGGCGCCGAAGGGCGATCCTGACGCGCGTCTGCAGGCGCTCATCTTCGACTCCTGGTTCGATGCCTATCGCGGGGTCGTCATATTAACGCGCGTCTTCAAGGGAACGCTGCGCAAAGGCCAGAGGATTCGTTTGTGGTCGAATGGGACCACGTTTGACGCGGAAACTCTTGGCGTACTCACGCCCAAGCCAGTGGAAATTGGCGAGTTGAAAGCCGGCGAGGTCGGGTTTCTCATCGCCAACATCAAGAATGTGGCAGACACGAAAATCGGAGACACGATCACCGACGACGCCAATCCCGCTTTTGAGGCCTTGCCGGGCTTTGAAGAGATCAAGCCGATGGTGTTTGCTGGTCTCTACACCGTGGACGCGCACGAGCACACGCGGCTGCGGGAAGCGCTGGAAAAGTTGAGGTTGAATGACTCCTCGTTCTTCTTCGAGCCCGAGAGCTCGGTGGCATTGGGATTCGGCTTCCGATGCGGCTTTCTTGGACTCCTGCATATGGAAATTATCCAGGAGCGGCTGGAGCGCGAGTTTGCGCTGGAACTGATCACGACCGCGCCCGGTGTGCGTTACAAGATTTACAAGACGGACGGCTCGATGATCGAAGTGGATAACCCTTCGCGCTGGCCCGATCCAAGTGAGATCGCAAAAATCGAAGAACCGGTGATCCTGGCCACTATTCTTACCAACGAAGAATACGTCGGCGGGATTTTAAAACTGGTAGAAGACAAACGCGGCAAACAGAAAACTTTCGAGTACGTTAGTTCGGCGCGCGTGATGTTGCATTACGAGTTACCCCTGAATGAAATCGTATTGGATTTTTATGATCGGTTGAAGTCCGTCTCGCGCGGCTATGCTTCGCTCGATTATCATCTCGCCGATTATTGGGAATCGCCCATGGTGAAGCTTGATATTCTTGTGGCGGGCGAGCCGGTGGACGCGCTTTCCATCATCGTGCACCGCGATTTTGCTTATGATCGCGGCAAGGCGCTGGTGGCCAAAATGAGGCAACTGATTCCCCGGCAGATGTTTGAAGTGGCAATTCAGGCATCGATTGGGGCCAAAATCATCGCCCGTGAAACTGTATCGGCTATACGAAAAAATGTGATTGCCAAGTGCTATGGCGGCGATATTTCCCGGAAACGCAAGCTCCTGGAAAAGCAGAAGGAAGGCAAAAAACGAATGAAGCGCATCGGCCGCGTCGATATCCCGCAGGAAGCTTTCCTGGCTGTGCTTAAGGTGGGCGAAGACAGTAATTAGCGGATGTTTCTTCAAATCCGTTTCTTTCCAGCGCCCGCGTTTACCGCGGGACCCAAGCGCTAAACCCGCCCGCGAAAAGGGCAAAATGTGCAAAACGTCAAATTGGGAATCGACGCGTTAGGCGCATTGATTCACGATGTTAACGACCGGTGAATTGCCTAACTGGTTACTATTCAGGGCTTTATGAGGCAAGAATTGCGGGCTTAGCGCGGTAGAGTTTTGGCGGCTAAGCGGATTCGGGGCCCCCGTCCGGTGGTTCCACAAGCTTTTCCACAGGCTGAAAGAACGGCGCAAACCTTGGTGGCTAAAGTATTTACACGGGATAACTACAGTAGTCGCTGTAGTCGCAAGATTAATCTTCGGCGGGTAATCCGCCTTCGACAAGTGTCTCAAACCTGGTGCAATTTTTGATGAAGGCCAGGTTGACGCGGCCGATGGGACCATTGCGCTGTTTGGAAATGATGATCTCCGCTCTGCCCTGCAAATCGGGATCGTCCTGCTTGTAGACTTCCTCGCGGAAAATAAACATGACGAGATCCGCGTCTTGCTCAATCGATCCTGATTCGCGCAGATCGGCGAGTTGCGGACGATGATCGCCTCCCCGACTTTCCGGAGCACGGCTTAACTGCGAGAGAGCGATGACGGGCACACTCATTTCCTTGGCGAGCGCTTTCAATCCGCGCGAAATCGCTGACACTTCCTGGGTTCGATTTTCATAACGCTTGCTTCCACCCGACATCAACTGAAGATAGTCGACGATGATCAGGTCCAATTTGCCCTGCGATTGTTTCAGGCGGCGGGCCTTGGCGCGCATCTCGCTCAAAGAAATCCCCGGCGTGTCGTCGATAAAAATTGGAGCGTGCGCCAGCTGCTCCATGGCGCGTACTACTTTTCTTGTGTCATCCTGCCAGAGTGATCCGGTCCGCATCTTGTGAGCGTCCACTTTGGCTTGCGAGCAGAGCAAGCGCATCAGCAGCGCCTCGCGCGACATTTCAAGAGAGAACACTCCCACCACCTGGCCGTCTTCGACCGCGGCATTCTCAGCAATGTTCATGGCGAAGGCGGTTTTGCCCATCGAAGGTCGGGCCGCGATGATGACCAAATCGGAGCGTTGCAGCCCGCTGGTCATTTCGTCCAGGTCGGTGTAATGCGTGGCCAATCCAGTAATGCGCTGGCCGCGTTGCAGCAAGGCGTCGACCGAGCCGAAGGATTCGCGAACAATCTCCTGCACTCCCATGAAGCCGCGGCCGATGCGCTTTTCCGAAAGTTGGAAGATCGCGGCTTCCGCGTCGCTGAGCACTTCCTCGGCGGCATCGGACTGATCTGCGGCTCGGGCAATGGCGGTATTGGCTGCGTGAATCAGTCCGCGCAGCAGCGCTTTATCGCGCACGATCTTAACGTAATGTTCAATGCTGGGACGATCCGGCACGCCATCGAGCAAGCTGGAGACGTAGCCCACGTCGCCGATCGGCTGCAGATCCTTGTGGCGATCGAGCTCGTCGATCAGCGTAATCATGTCGATCGGCCGGGAAGATTCGGCCAGATCCACCATGCGCGAGTAGATACGCCGGTGGGAATCGAGTGAAAAATCCTCGACGCGAAGATGTTCGGCCGCCTGGTTGTAGGCGAAGTTGTCCAGGAGGATTGCGCCGAGAATGGAGCGTTCGGCTTCTACGTTTGCGGGAAGGGTGCTGATGCTGTAATCCGTGGTCGCCATAGCCGGTGAATACTCTGTCGGATTGCTAACCCCAGCATAAGCGAAGATAAGGCGAAAAGGCAAAAGACTTGTGAAGAACCTGTGAAGGCCCTCGTTATACTGTGGAAACTGCGAGAAAACCGGTTCGATACTTTCAGCTGCAATTACGCTGCCTACATATCGCGGGAAATACCTTGCGGGAAATAACTTGAATGGGACCCGACGGAAGATTCGTTGAGAGCTTCGCTGAAAATCAATGCGGCCGGGCCAGCCACCCAGCCGCATCGTTCGTAGACCTTCGAGGCTGCCTTCCCGCTGATTGAGCAGCGGGTCGACGGTACCGGTCCGACAGCGCTCCTCGAGAGGAGCGCCACATTTACCGTTACTGTTGCAGATCTGCGATTCAAGGAATCACTGCCTCTGCAACCCTACGCCGGCCAGCGACCCAACCTAGCTCAGAGAGCAGGCGTGGAGGAGGCCGCAATGCCCGGGCGACCGGTACGCACTTGCGCGCGTCCCAATCTTCCCCCGACAATTCACCCTCATGAATTGCCGTTCTGCCGCCAGCTTCGCCGCAATCATCGTTTCAGCCAGCCTCAGAAGGTCCAACGTTTTCGGTAACTCACTTTGCGGCAAATCGTTGCAAGCCGCAACAGGAAAACATTTCGATCTTGTGAAGAAACTGTGGAGCATGCGACTTGCTTGTGGAAGCTTGAGGAAAATCGGGAGGATCTTAATCTTTCACTGAATCTTTACGACTGCCGAAACTCTAAGAGTAAGCCGCCCGCAGGAGACTTCCTCCAATCCTTCCTGCGTAACCTCTGGTGCGCTAGTCATACGTTACCAACCTTCGCCATAAGATTCCGGCAGTCGTCGCCGAAAAAAAATCGTTGAATGGGAAATGGTGGGAGCGTTCGCCAAAATGTCACATTGTTGGGTGATTTGAATCATTGCACGAATTCGGGTTCAGGCCTGAAATGAGGTCGTCAGTCATCAGACCATTCAAATGCCAAGCACTGAGTCACCCGCGAAGGTCGGCTTCGATGCGATCCCCAGAGGCAAGGTCTATCAGGAAGTTGCCCGGCAATTGGAGCGCCGGATTACCGAAGAGTTAAAGCCTGGTGACCTTCTTCCCCCAGAGCGCGAACTGGTCCGGATGCTGGGAGTGAGCCGCGATTCGGTGCGGAATGCGATCCGGACGCTGGAACTGATGGGACTCCTCGAGCCGCGGCAAGGCATCGGCACGGTGGTCTGCGGTGTCGCGAAGACCAATCCTCTGGCGGCGGCACTCTTGGAAAAGCGGAAGATGGTGGCCGAACTCATCGATGTGCGGAAGATGATCGAGCCGCCGTTGGCCGCGCGAGCCGCAATCCATATCTCTCCCAACGCCATTTCCGACATGGAAGAAATCCTTGCTCGACAGAAGAGGAAGGTAGCGCAAGGCAAACTCGGGATCGAAGAAGATTCTGAATTTCACTACGCGATTGCCTTGGCCTCAGACAACAGCGTGATTTTAAAAGTAGTGGATGTGTTGATGGATTTGTTGCGGGAAACACGGGAGAGTGCGTTGCAGGTGGAAGGGCGGCAGGAGAAATCGCTTGCCGGTCACCACCGGATTCTGTCCGCTTTGAAGTTGGGCGACGCGACGGCCGCTGAGGCTGCGATGCGCCGGCACCTGCAGGAAATTGAAACAGTCGTACTGAAAAAGCTCTAAAGAGAATGGAGGTTGCCAAATGGGTCAGTTATTCGCGGTGGAAGTAATTTACCGAGGAGTCTTTCAGAAGACTCTAGCGAAGAACATTACGCGCGACATTGTTTTAGCCGCGCACAACGAAGGCAAACAAGGTATTTCCTTTGGCCGTTACGGGGATGCTCCGGAACGCAATGGGATTCCAGCCAAGAGTTTCGCAATCGTCGCCAGTGACGAACTGACGCTCGAAGCGGGAATGGCGCAATACGAACCGAAACAAGTCGACCTGACCGTGGTTCTGGATGACACGCTCTGCAAGGGTGGAGAGTCCTGGGCATGGTACGGGTTACAGCCGGTGCATCACGCTCTAAAGCCCGGACACAACCTCATCGTAATTTCCCTCGAGGATGCGCCCACGCTATTGAAGAGCATTCATCGCCGGGAAGAGCCTTACAAGCTGGGAATACTGAAGGGCATTGCGAGCTTTTCCGGCATGTGGGTCTTCAAAGATGACCATACCGACGTGCGCGTCCTGGGTGCGATTGCCAAGGCGCTGCCGGAAGTATTCAGCCTGAAGTCGGTGGAGCAATTCATCAACGACAAACTGAAGAGCTCATTGAAAGTGGCCTCCGCGCGCACTGCGTTCGAGCACTTCACCTCCGTTCCAGTCAAAGCGGGACAGGGAAATCCAGAAGAGCCGTTCAAATTCGAACTGCCGGGCTGGAAAGATATGCGGGTTGGCGCTTCGATCAAAGGTCAGCCACAAGGCGGCCCTTATGCGGACCCAACCACAGGCAAACTGGGAGGCTTCCGGCCTGCCCGTAACGAACTGTTCAAGAAGTATTCCACACGTACGCTGCGGCCGGTCATCAACTTCTCGACCTGCACGAAGTGCACGCTGTGCTGGCTGAACTGTCCGGATGCGTCCTTCGACGTCACGCCGGAAGGAACCTACGATGCCAATCTCGAAGCATGCTGCGGTTGCGGCGTTTGCGAAGAGGTTTGCCCGGTGAAGGATTGCGTCCACATGGTGAACGAGTCCGAATTCGGGGATAACAAGAGCCAGTGGGAAGCCTACCAGAAAGACAAGAAAGCCTATCTGAAATGGTTGGAGACCACCATTGAGAAGGCCGAACCGATCGAGGAACGGACTCATGGATTCCGTTATCGCGGTCAGTATGCGGAGCAGATCCCTGAGGCCCTGGAAATCGCAAAGAAAGGCTAGCGGTCGATGCGGGCAAAGTTGAGACGCAGCCTGAAGACCTAGCAGGAAAACAAGGAGATTGAAATGGCGACATTAACACTACCCGTTGAGGAAAAGAAAAAAGGCACCGAGCAGGAAGCTCTGATCACAGGCGCCGAGGCCATTGCGATTGCATGCAAACTGGCCAACGTGGATGTGGTCACGGCTTACCCAATCCGGCCTTACGACACGGTGATGCAGTACATCAGCCAACTGGTGGCAGATGGCGAAATGGACTGCGAATATATCGTGGCGGAAGGCGAGCATTCACAATTTGAAATCGTAAAGCACGCGTCGGTATGCGGAGCACGCGTGTTCTGCGGTTCGAGCGGCGTGGGCTGGATGTACGCGATGGAATGTCTGACGGTAACCCCCGCGTTGCGCGTTCCGATGATTGCCATGGTGGGCAACCGGGCATTGGACGATCCGGGCGCGTTCGGCGTGGAGCACAATGACGCTCTGGCCGTGCGTGACTTGGGCTGGATGTTGACCTGGGTCGACAGCGCACAGGAATGCCTGGATACGGCTCTGATTGCTTACCGTGTGGCGGAAGATCGCCGCATGTTCGTACCTCTGGCCATCAGTTGCGACGGTGCGTTCCTCACGCACTCGCAGGGACTGGTCCAGATCCCGACGGCCGAGCAGGTCAAGAAGTTCCTGCCGCCTTACAACCGCGGGGATCTGCTACTTCATCCCGACAACGTGATTTCGGTGGCGCCGCAGTGCAACGAGGATTGGGTCACGGAGATTCGGCGGCAAAACTACGCAGTCACGGAAATCGCGTGCGATGTGATTCGTGAAGTGTATGCCGACTTCGAAAAAACGTTTGGCCGCAAGTACGGCAATCCGTTCTTCGAAGAGTATATGACCGAGGATGCGGAAGTCGTTCTGCTGGGCATGGGCACACTCTCCACGCCGGTCAAGGTAGCCATCCGCAAGATGCGCGAACAAGGCAAGAAAGTCGGGTTCGTTCGCCTGCGCTGGTTCCGTCCGTTTGCCGGCAAGGAAATCGGCAAGTGCCTGGAGCGCTTCAAGGCTATCGGCGTACTCGATCGCGACATCTCGTTCGGTTCGCCGGACCTGAGTGGCGTGGTGGCGACCGAAGTCCGGTCGGCCATGTACAGCAACAGCAGCACTCGCCCGCCAGTGATTGGTTTCATCGGCGGATTGGGCGGCCGCGAAGTGACCGTGCCAGACGTAGAAGGAATGACCGAGAAAATATTCCAAGCTGCAAAAGGTAAGGCGCAACCCCTGACGCAATGGATCGGGCTGCGGGGATAACGCCAGTCGACGTGGCGCTATTCAAAGCCGGAAAGGACAAACTAATCATGAGCACATTTGTAGATGAAAAACCGACGCAAGAGCTGGAAGCCTTCAAAGGAGTAAAGAAGGTTCCACACGAGGAGTACTACACGTCCGGCCACCGCACCTGTCAGGGCTGCGAGTCTGCGCAAATCATGAAATTGATGGCGAAGGCCGCAGGTCCCAGGACGATAGTTCTGGGAAGTACTGGGTGCATGTACGTGGCTAACACCTCTTACTACGCCACTCCCTGGGGCGTCCCCTGGATGCATACACAGCTAGGTAGCTCCGGTTCGGCTGCGCTTGGAGCGGCGGCCGCTTTCCGCGCCCAGATGCGTAAGGGCGTAATGAAAGACGAACCCATCAACGTCATCGCGTTCTGCGGCGATGGCGGCGGCGCGGACATGGGCCTGAATGGTATCTCAGCCACCATGTGCCACCCCGATTACAACTTGCTGATCCTGATGTACGACAACGAGTCCTACGCCAATACCGATATCCAGATTTCGGGGACGTCGCCCTATGGCGTGAACACCTCGTTCAGCACACCTGGAAAAGTGAAGAGGATCATGAATCACCGCTGGAAGAAGAACATGGCGCCGCTGATGGCGGTTGGCCATCCCACGGTGAAGTATGTAGCGACCATTACTACTTCGTATCCGCTGCAGGCGATGAACAGCGTCCGCAAGGCGCTGTCGGTCGGCGGCCCAACCTTCGTTCATTGCTTGAATCCTTGCCCCAAGGGCTGGGACTTCGATCCAGTGCTTTCCTTTGAGCTGGGCGAACTGGCTGTGAACACCGGCATTTGGCCTCTGTACGAGATCGAAGACGGCAAGGTAAAGCTGTATGGCAAGAGCGAACAGATTGCCAGTGGCCGATTCAAACGGCTGCCGGTTCGCGATTACTTGCTCAAGCAGGGAAGGTTCGCGCATTTCATCGAGGAAGATATCGATTACTTCCAGAGCAAAATCGATGACATGTGGAACAAGTGGCTGGTGCCGGGAATCATTCCTCTCCAGCAGGACCTGGACAAAGCCGAATAATTTACCGCCCCCTTCCTTAAAAAAGGGGGCGTAATTTTTTCACTGACCCGGTCATCTTCCGGCAAGGAGTGCGAAGCGAATAGACAAGTGCAGTTGTAAACAGTTAGGCAGGAGGGTGCCCGTGGCCGCGTATGTGACCTCCTCAGAGAATAAAGAGCCCACGAGTCTGAGTCGCCGGGCTCGGAATGACGCTGGCAGGTTCGCGCTGAAGATCAGCGGGAACCGGTGTTGTCTTTCGGCCTCACCTAGTTCCGAACATTTTAATTTTATAGATACCGGCCCCGCCGCTCATCGCTCTTCCCTCATCGAGCTTCGCTCATCGATCTTGGCACGAGCCCCAAAAATCAAATCCAACATCCCGATTTTTTACTCCCCCGGAATTCAGCTGGACCGGATCCATTTGCACGAGCGCGCAGCTTCACCACAGTGCGGGAAAGGATCCGCATTGTTTGATTAGGAGAAGAAACTCATGGCTACCCAAACCCTAGTTCCCAGCCAACGAGACATTGCCAAGGAAGCGTATGGCAACATCGCTGGCAACCGATGGATTCAGCTGACGTGCGGCATCATCGCAATGATCGTCATCTCCAACTATCAGTACGCCTTCACACTTTTCACGCCAGGGATGAAGCAGACTTTCCCAGGAGTGCCTTACGCGAAGATCGCAGCCGTATTTTCCGCGTTTATTCTTTTCGAAACCTGGCCGATGCCAGTATCGGGTTATTTTGTCGACAAGTTCGGTATACGCAAGCTGATGACATTTGGCGCGATATTCATCGCGCTGGGCTGGGTACTGGGCGGAACTGTTGCCAAATCTCCGGTTGGGTTGTATGTCTACTACGGCGTGATTGCCGGCACCGGCGCGGGAATCATATACATCTCCTGCGTAGCCAACGCTCTTAAATGGTTTCCTGATCGGCGCGGCCTAGCTGCAGGATTAACGGCTGCGGGCTTCGGCGGCGGCGCCGCTCTCACCATCATGCCAATCGCTAGCACGATCCACAGTATTGGTTGGGCTCACGCGATGGCCTTCTGGGGCATTGGCCAAGGCATAGTTGCAATTTTCGCCGCAATGATTCTTCGCCATCCACCAAACGGCTGGGCTCCGGCCGGCCAGGCAACAAAACAGGTCCATAAGGGCGTTGCTCAGTCGAAAACGAACTTCACCTGGATACAAACCCTCGGGCGACCCGAGTTTTACTTGCTGTACACAATGTTTTTCTTTGCCACCGCCGGCGGGCTGATCGCCACGGCAAACCTTTCTCAGATTGCGAAGTCACTTCACGTGAGTGAGGCGAAGGTATGGGGAATGGCGCTGGTTCCTTTGGTAGCGACGCTTACATCCCTGTGCAATGCACTGTCGCGAATCATATGGGGAACGGTGTCAGACCGGTTGGGACGAGAACGCACAATGTTCCTCACCTTTGGCGTAGAAGCGGTCCTGGTTTATCTGGTCACAAAAATCGCGGGAACTCCGATGGCGTTTGTAGCGCTGTTCTCGTTTATCTTCCTTTTCTGGGGCGAGATTTATTCCTTGTTCTCAGCAACGACGGGCGACATTTTCGGCCCTAAGAACGCGTCTGCCAACTATGGAATGGTATACACGGCGAAGGGTGCGGCGTCGGTGTTCGCAGGATTCGGGGCGGCAGCGATCGCAGCGTATTTCGGCGGCTCATTTTTCGTGCCTTTCTATATTTCGGCTGTGCTGTGTGCGATCGCAGCTCTGTGCTCGTTGCTGATCCTGAAGCCTCTGGTCGCAAGCAGAATTGCGAAAGAAACTCGCAGTGCGGAAGGAAAAGCGCTTTCCGCAGCACTGGCGCAGGTTTCGGATGTCACGACGCAGGAGGAAAAGCATCTGACGGGAACGTCCCGGTAGCAAGTAGTCGAGAACCGTCAGCAAGAAAGCAAATCGGTCTTGCGCTAGGAGTGAGTTCCGCTGTCGAGCGAAGAATCTCCGGCAGCACGCGCTCGGCTGGAACTCACTCTGAAGCGTGTATAAAACGTTATGCCGGAACCTGCGCCAGCGGCAGGCGCACTTGAAAGCGGGTATCGCCAGGGTTTGAAGTAACCTGGATGTTGCCGCGGTGCTTTCTTACGATTCGTTGCACCGTATCAAGCCCGAGGCCGGTGCCCTCGCCAACTCCTTTGGTGGTAAAGAAGGGTTCAAAGATGTGAGCTTTTACTTCGGGCGAAATTCCGGTTCCGTTGTCTCCAATTTCGACGACTACACAATTATCCTCGCGAAAAGTACGTAGGCGAAGTTCGCCTTTTCCACCCATAGCGTCGATTGCATTGTCGATGAGGTTGGTCCAGACCTGATTCAGTTCACTGCCGAATGAGTTCACTAGGAACGGGATCGGCTGATAGTCGCGCTGCACTACCACTCCGCGCTTGAGCTTGTGGTTCAAAATGATGAGCGTGGTCTCGAGGCTCTTGACGATGTCGACGTTCTGCAGCGGCGACTGGTCCATATAGGTGTACTGCTTGATGGCGCCGACCAGATCAGAGATGCGCGATGCGCTGCTCTCAATTTCGTTCAACAGGTTGGCAATCTCCACGGAGGCCGCGATTCTGACCAGTGCTGCGCGGGCCGTCGCGGCGTCAAGGATGGCGAACAGAGACTCGAGCATTTCCGGCTGAACGCTCTTGTGGGCCAGATCGGCCGCCAATTGATATAAGTCATTCTGACCGTGGCTGCGCAGCAGGGAATCCAGCTGCTCTTCGAGATCACTTCCGGCCAGCGGGTCAGGAGGGGGTTCGTTGCGCTGGATGAAGAAGTTTTCCAGCTTCTCGATTTCGGCTTTTTGAGCCGGCGTAAGGTCGCGCTTGCCTAACTCAAGACTCGCATTTCTGATCTTCTTAATAACGTCGCGCAACTGAGTCGCGGCGCGCTTGGCGGCGGATGCTGGATTATTGAGTTCGTGTGCCAGTCCGGCGGACAGCTTTCCAAGGCTGGCCAAGCGATCGCGCTGTTGCTCGAGCCGCGTGGTTTCACGGATCCTATCGGACATCAGACCCACCAGCCGCTGGGTGAGCTCCGGCAGTTTTTGGACGAGAGCCGGAAACTGCGAGGAGGCAAATCGCAAAGCGACGCTGTCGGTCTCAGCCTTGAGGTTGACCTTGAATTGCTTCATCCGTGAAAACGGAAGCAAGCCGGTGACATCGCCGGGCACCAGGTCGAAGGTAAAGGTCTCTCCGGCAAATTCGCCGCGTGCCTGAAGGTGGCCCTCGAGAATCGTATACATGGCATCGGCGGGATCGCCTTGCCTCATGTACAGCTCGCCGGCCTTAATGCGAAGCTCCTGCGATTGGCTGATGAACCAGTCGAGCTGATCGGCTGGCAAATCCGCGAAAATCGGAAAACGAAGTAGTTCTGACCTGTCGACCATTTAGACCTTGCTTAAATATTGGTGGATGAACTGCACCGCAACTGAACCTTCGCCGACTCCGGAGGCAACACGTTTCACCGAGCCATGCCGCACATCGCCGACGGCGAAAAGACCGGGAACATTGGTCTCCAGCAAATAAGGATCGCGTTCGAGCGTCCAGCCTTTCGGATGCTCGCCGTCGCGCATAAGATCGGGACCGGTCAGGATGAATCCGCGGTCGTCTCGTTCCACCATGCCCGCCAGCCAATCGGTACGCGGCATGGCTCCAATAAAGATAAACATGGAAGTCGCCGGAACTCGTTCCAGTTTTTTTGTGTCGGTGCACAGAACAGAAATCTCCTCCAGGTGGCTATCGCCGTGTGCCTCGGCCACAACTCCGTGAGCCCACAGATCGATGTTGGAGGTCTGTTTGATCTGATCAATCAGATATTGCGACATGGAGCTGGCGAGAGACTCCCCACGGACGAGAATCACGACGCGCTTGGCGTAGCGGGCGAAATTCATCGCGGCCTGGCCAGCGGAATTTGCGCCGCCCACAACGTAGACGGTTTCGTCCTTGCAAGCCATGGCCTCGGTAGCGCCGCCACCGTAGTAGATTCCCGCACCCTGCAGCCGCTCGATTCCTGGAGCTTCGAGCTTTCGCCATTGCACGCCGCTCGCGATCATGAGCGCGTGGCAGGAGATTTCACTGCCATCGGCGAGCTTGAGGATCCGGTATGGTCCTTCAATCCGCGCATTCACGGCTTCCTGGGGGGATAGAATCTCAACGCCAAAGCGTTGCGCCTGCACCACGGCCCGACGCGCGAGATCGCCGCCGCTAAGGCCCATCGGAAATCCCAGGTAGTTTTCAATCCGGGAACTCATCCCGGCCTGCCCGCCCGGTGCCTCTCGCTCGATCATCACCGTATGCAGACCCTCCGACGCGCCATACACAGCAGCGGCGAGCCCGGCCGGACCACCACCCACGATCGCCAGGTCATAGAAATCGGTTTGTGCGCGCGTCCGCAAGCCTACTTTTTGTGCGACGTCCGCCGGTATGCTTTCGAGAAGCTTGGTCCCGTCCGGAAAGAGCACAACAGGAAGCTGGGACGCCTCCGGTCCCAGCGCTTCCACCAAACGCTTGGTTTCCGGATCATTGGCGGTTCCCTCCACATCAATCCACTGGTAAGGAACGTGGTTGCGAGCCAGAAAATCTCTTAGCTCATAGGATCGCGGCGACCACCGTGTACCCAAAACGCGAATTCCTTCGAACACCGGGCGATAGGAAGCTTGCCAGTCGTCGAGCAAATCATCCAGCTGCGGATAAAGATGTTCGGTGGGAGGGTCCCACGGCTTCAGGAAAAAATAATTGATGTTGGCCTGGTTAATTGCGCTGATTGCAGCGTTGGTGTCAGCGTAGGCGGTGAGTAAGGCGCGCTTGGCTTCAGGAAAGATTTGCATTCCTTCCTGCAAGAATTCCACACCATCCATTCCGGGCATGCGCTGGTCCGCCAGCAGGAGGGCCACACTATCATTGCGAACTTTCAACTGCTTGAGAAGGTCGAGCGCCCGGGCGGGAGAATCGCTCCCGATTACGCGGTATTCGGCGCCGTATTGCGACCGGAGGTCGCGTTCAATCGTCCGCAGAACGTCGCTATCATCATCGACGCTGAGCAATATTGGTTTCGCCATAACGGTCCACTTGGATGGAAGCCTTGACCGGCCCACTCCGGTTGAATAAGAGTTTAGATTAACAGCGATGGATTGAGCTTTTGTGCTTAGATGTTAATCTTCGTTGGGAGGTCGCGTTTTATCTCTCGGCCGACCTCCCGGAATTTCCACAATTCTCAATATTAACGAACGAAAAGCGAGAGGTTCCGGTAAATAATTTGGACGGATTGGATCGTTGGTTAAGACGAGGGAATCAAAGAGATAATCCGGTAGACGCGAGGAAAAAATGGATGTTTGAGAGCATTCTCTGCCAGGTAACAGAATACGATCCTGCTGTTCTTGAATCCTTGTTGGAGCTCGCAGTCGAGATAGCGCGCGAGGGCCGGGAGGGAAGGCGGGTCGGCACGCTGTTTACGCTCGGGGATGAAGCCGCCGTGCTGGCCAAATCCAGGCCTTTGATTTTGGATCCGTTGTCCGAGCATCCGGAATCATCGCGCCACATCACCAACCTGAATCTCCGAGGAACGATCAAGGAATTGGCGCAACTGGATGGCGGGTTCGTGGTGAGCCATGGTGGGATCGTTCTCTCCGCATGTCGCTACCTCGACGCCGTGGCCGCAGAGGTGGTGGTGCCGCTGGGATTGGGCAGCCGCCACATCGCCGCCGCCAATATGAGTTCCGTCACTAAGGCGGTGGGCATCGTAGTCTCTGAAAGCTCCGTGGTGCGGCTTTTCTGCCACGGTCATCTGGTCGGCGAAATTATTCCCGAGATTTGGATGATGGAACACGCGGCTCACCTTCGTGGCAGGGTTAAAAGGGAACGGGTCGGCGACTTAACTGTTCTAACGCCAACCTTCGGATCGCCTGCTACCGCGGAGTAATCGCGGCAACTATCAGCTATCCTTAAATGATCTATGACAACGCTGCAGGAATTTAGATGTGAAGTGTGTGGACTGGTGTCCAGTGACCCCATCCACTGGTTCGTGATTCGATGTGGAGATTCTGAGCTGACCGTGCACAAGTGGAGTTCTGAGGCGGCGAGCGCGGCTGGAGCACGACACTATTGCGGAGAAGCCCATGCCGAGGTTTACATTAGTCGCTGGTTCGCCTCAGCCTGCACGCCACCTCGGCCGGACTTCAACGGTGCGTCGTAACCCTCCGCCAGCCGAGAAACGATTTGAAGGTTATTTTGCTTTCGCTTCTGTGCGGTAGACGACTTCGAAATGCGTTACTGAGTCATCGAAGTCAGCGAGGACCGCTTGGGCTTCCGGTTCCACGACAGCTTTCTCCGGCTTCGCTCCGGCGAACCTGCGGACCGCCGCCATCGACTCCCAAAGAGTAAACACGACAAATTCAGTTGCATCATCCAGCGCGCGTCGAAGCAAATATGCGCCGCGATGTCCTTCAATGGCGCGCAGGGCTGGGAAGACCTTTGTGGTAGCGTGCTCAACGTACTGGTGCTCGTTTCCAACTGTCGATCGAGCCTTCCACATGCGCAGGACCATGCCCTGCGCTTGATGCGAAGGGTCCTTGATATCTGAGCCGGAAGGCTCGCCTGCCGTTTTGTTGCCGGTGACAGCCGCGTTGGGTCTGACGGGCGTGGAAGCGGTCTCGCCAGCGACGGTGGTCCATGGCCGGACATACCATCGCTTCACGACGCCATTGATGACGTAGGGATCGACTTTCGCAAACTTCTCAGCGACCTCCGGCGAATCGCCCTTAAACAAAAGCACGGCGGCGTCAACGGGATCTGCCAGTGCGCCACCCAATACCAGTTCGCCGCACTCGCTCGCTCTCCAGGCCTTTTCGAGGTGTGCGTCCCGAAATTCGGCGCGCCGGGAAGAGTAGTCGTCAGCAACTTCGTAGAATAAAAGGTAATGCATGCGAGCTTGTAGGTCCTTTCGTGGGGTTCGTTCAGATGGGTGAGCCGCTCCGCGCGCAACAGCTAGAGTTGTCCGCCAGTCTTCACCGCCAGGATATTGAGGGCCATCTCCAGCTTCGTGATGGCCTCACCGATCTCCGGATGACTCTCCGATTTTCTTTTGCAGCGCCTTCAGAATCTGGTGAGCACCTCCGATTTGGGTGGTTGCTGCTTGCGCCGGATTTTGCTCGGAATTAGGTTCGGTATTTGTTTCCATGGCAAGTTGCCTTTCTACGTCACTCTACACAGAATCTCCAACCATTTTACGCACGAGGCGGAGTCCGATGCGGCGCGGCGGCGAGAGAGGGGATCACTTCGAGGAATTTATTGGAATGCTGACCTTCAACGTTGTCCCTTTGGGAGTGGAGGTAATAGTCAGATTGCCACCCAAGCTGTTGATCCGCTCCCGCATACCTGAAATTCCTACGCCGGGAAGAGGTTTGTTCTGATCGAGTGCGGTCAGGATATCGGCGGGCAGGCCTTCGCCTTCGTCGGCCACTTCCGCCAGCAACCGGCCGTTCGTTTGAGCCAAGGTAATTCGGGCTACTTTACTGCCGGAATGGCGATGGATATTGGCCAGGCTCTGCTGGACGATTCGAAACAGCGCTGTCTCTATCTCGGCCGGGTAACGAACCGGCGTCTTTGGAATATCGAGGGTTACGCTGATCCCACTGCGCTTCGAGAACCCATCCGTATACCACGATATGGCTGACGCCAGGCCCATATCATCCAGCAAGGGAGGGTGCAGCAAATAGGACATGGTGCGAATCTCGGTTGTACAGCGGTCGACCAGTTCGATTGAGTCGTGCAGGAGTGAAGTTAGCGGTTCTGGAAGCTGCGACGAACTATTACTTAGCGCCGATAAGTTCATGGACAGGGCAGCCAGATACTGCCCTGCACTATCGTGCAACTCCCGCGCGAACTTACGTCTCTCGTCATCCTGCGCTTGCATAATGCGTGCGGACAGGACTCGGAGGGTTTCATGGATCAGTCGAAGCTCGGTGGTTCTCTCCCGCACACGCGCCTCAAGCTCGTTTCTTTCGATTGCCTGACGAGTAACATCCACCGCAAACACCATGACGCTTTCCACTTCGCCCGCGACATTGCGCATGGGGTGATAAACGAAATCGAAGTAGGCCTCCTCCGCTACGTTGTTCGCACCTCGATTGAGAACCGCTTTGAGGCTATTGCCGATATAGGGCTTTCCGCTGGAATAGACCTCATCGAGCAATTCAAAAATTCCCTGGCCTGCAAGTTCGGGGAGAGTTTCCCGAATGGACCGGGTCAATAGCTTTTCGGCCGGGCGTCCGACAATTTCTGTGTAGGCAGGATTGAGGAACGTCCACCTGTGCTCCGGTCCGGTAAGAATCGCGATGGCAGCGGGCGCGCGTTCAAAAACTTCCCGCAATTGATTTCGTTCGAATTCAATCAGTAATCGCTGTTGCTTTTCACTTTCGTGAGCCGCCTCGACCGCACGGCGAGCCAGGACTTGCTCGGTCACTTCAACGGTGTGGATCAGCAAGCCTTCAATTTTGCCGTGTGCATTCTTTATAGGCTGATAAACGCAGTCGACGTAGGCCTCATCCGGAGTTTTGCCGGGGCCGCGATTGAACGTGGCTTTGACCTCCCTGCCCACAAAAGGGATGCCGGTTTGGTACGCCTGATCGAGTGCAGCAAAAAACGGTTGCCCTTCAAGTTCTGGATAACTGTCTCGAACAACCCTCCCAATGAAGTCTTCAGGACCCACCCGCCCGGCCATTCTCGCTCGCGCCAAGTTTACGTAGGCCCAGCGATGTTCCGGACCGACGGTTATTCCGATCGCAGACGGTGCTTTCATAAGCATGTCTCGCAAACGGCGGTTGAGCCACGTCATATCAGGCTCATCGGCGGACTCGGCGCTGCTGGACAGAAGAGGGCGGGCAGCGTTGGCGACAGGTTCGGAAGACGGCGGCATCTGTGAGATGAGCTGATCGATCGCTTTCAACAGTTGCCGGGAGAGATGGCTCTTGGTGACGAATCCGTGCGCTCCGATGTCCGCCGCCTGGGTCTGGAGCACCGAGGGCTCATTCTGGCTCACAAGCAGGATCTGGGTGGTCGGAACTTGCTGCCGGATGGCGCGACCAGCCTCCAGCCCATTCATGATGGGCATACTGACATCAAGGAGAATGATGTCGGGCACCAAACGCCGGGCCTTCTCAACTGCCTCAAAGCCATTTTCGGCTTCGCCGCAGATCTCCAAGTCTGAACGCGTCGACAACAAAGAGCGAAGACCGCGGCGCACAATGTCGTGGTCATCAGCAATCAAAATCCGCACAGGCGTTACGGGCATATTCTAATGGCACTGTCGAAATGCAAGCGCCAGAGACTATATCAGACAGAAAATCTTGCAAACTATTTTATCGTAGCGCTAGGGCTAAAGAAGGGGGTCGGGTACGACGGGGAACGATGAAGCCATTCACCCAAAATCTTGTGAAGAAGCAAGGGGTGTTGCGCGACGACCAGTATGGAGAAGCGTGATCGTGCCAGGGGCTCAGGATCTTAGGAGCTCACCCAATTAGGCACAAGTGATGGCGGAGGGAGAGGGATTCGAACCCCCGGTACCCTTTCAGGCACAGCGGTTTTCAAGACCGCCTGTTTCAACCACTCACACATCCCTCCGCGAGAGGTATGAATGAACACGGCTGCTGCAAGTAGTTTACAACACGGGGGAGCGCGGTCCTTTAGGCCTGAAGCGCCAGCAACGGGCGGGACAAACTTTTATTTGTTCGCGCTTCCTATACGCTCACGCCTCTATTGCTTTGGGCTGGTTGTTTTGGTCAGGCCGAAGGCGTTGGATTCGAACTCCAGAACCTCGTCAAAGTGAGATAGAAAATAAGTGATGCTGTGGTCTCCGGGATAGGGCCGGTACTCGTGCTTCACGCCTGCGCTTTCAAGCTGTTTGTGTAAAGCGGCTGCGCCTTTTTCGAAACCGTAGTTGTCATCCTGACCGCAGTTGAAATAGATAGCCATCTTTTTCAAGGCGGCAGCATTCTTGCGCGCGAGGACGAAGGGGTCGTTGTCCCTCCAATGGCGAACGTCGATGGGATTGCCGAAGACGGATGCGAGAACATTTCCTAAAGGAGCGCCCGACCGAATCGCCTTGTCGAGTTCCTCCGGTGACTCCGTGATCAGCGCAGCGCTCTGCGCGCTGACGGAGGAAAACAGCTCCGGATGACTGAAAGCGAAGCGCAATGCACCGTACCCTCCCATGGAAATGCCGCTGATGCCCCGGCTGCTTCGTTCTTTCTTGATGCGGTACTTGGTCTCGATCCGGGGAATAAACTCCTGCAGAAAGAAGTCGCTATACCGCACGCTGCCGTCGGCGGAGTTGATGTAGAAGGTGCGGCGACCCTCGGGAGCAACGATGAGATACTCGCCAACTTTTTGCTGCCGGCGCAACTCGTCGAGCAGCGTCCAGCCGCCGCTGTTGAAAAGCGTTTGTTCGTTGTCTCCGAGACCGTGAAGAAAATAGAGGACCGGATATTGTTGCGGCGGATGCTTGGCCGCACCAGCGTCATAGCTCGCGGGCAGATAGACGCAGTAGTGAACGGGATATTTGAGGATCGTGCTATTGATAGCATCGCAATCGATGCGACTCTGCGCGCGCAAAGCAGACGAAGACATGGCGACTAGGAATAGAAATAAGATTCGAAAGTGGAAGGGCATTGTAGAACTTACTCGTAACGCAAGGCCTGTACGGGATCGAGACGGGCCGCGCGTCCCGCCGGATACAAGCCGGATATCAAACTGACGAGGAACGAAAACAAGATAGCCGCACCCACCAGCCACCAAGGAACGGCCCAAAAATGTTCTGGAGGAAAGGATTGCCGCTTGAGGTAAACATTGGTTCCAAGGTTAATGACCTGGCCGATCGCCCATCCCAGAGCGACGCCAACGATGCCGCCCAGGATACCCATGGCGCCTGCCTCGGCGAAGAAAAGCTTCTTGACGTCACCGTCGCTTGCACCAATGGCTTTCATGATGCCAATCTCGCGACGGCGTTCGAGAATCGCCATGACCAGCGTATTGACGATTCCGATGGACGATACTGCCAGCGCCAGGCTGCCGAAGATTCCGAGAAACACGTCGAGCACCCGGAAGAATTCCTGAATGCTGCGGCTGGCGTCAAGAATGGAAAAAGTGTTAAAACCCATTTTCTTGATGGCCTCTTCGACGGCCTGAACCTGGCTGGGATTTTTTACCTTAACGCTTATGGAGGAATACAACGGCTCATTCCCGGCGGCGCGCGAGATCTCGCGTAAATCGGTGGGCTGCATCACGTGCAAACTTTCCGCGAGTTTCAGTGGCAGAAAAACACGCGCCCGGGTTGGCCCGCGCATGCTTTCAGGATCGAGATCGGCGACACCAACAATCTTTAATTTCAGTTCGCGTGAGATCACGGAGTAGGCCGCGCCGGCCACGCTCTGCTCATCGGTAGCCTTGGTGTTGGCGTCGGTCGATGAAGGCGCTTTCGCCGATTCGCGCTGCGCGTAACGCATGGTCATTTCTTTTCCGAGAAGCGGCTTGGCGAGTTCGACGACGTTGGTTTCATCAGGCCCAGCCTTGGGCTTCCGGCCCAGCAATTCTTCGGCGAAGGTTTTTTGGATCACTACTTCTGGAGCAGTCTCCGAAGAAAAGAAATTTCCCTGCAAGGCCTCGAACGCGTCGGTTGATTTTGCGGACTCGGGCAGGGCGGCCACCATGGTCAAGTGCGGCTTATCTTCGTAGCGAAGTTCGGTGATGAAGCGAATATCCGGATAAGCTTCCGAGACATTCGGCAGGTGCTCGATTTCCTGGCGCGTGGCTTCGTCCAGAATGCGGCTTTCCCCAGGCTCTGGCGCAGTCCGCTCTTCGTCGCGATTCGAGTTACGCAGGTCGCGACGCGAGGTGACGATCACGGTATCGAATAAACCGGACTTCATCAGGTGGCGCGATGCCAGCTGTTGCAGTCCGATGCCGAGAGACAACATGGCAACCAGGGACGCCACGCCGACGGAAATCCCCATAGTCGTTAAGGAGTTTCGCAAAACAGATTCGCGCAGGTTACGGAGCGCGAGCTCGGTGAGATCAGGAAGCTTCATTGTTGTTCCTGCCGTTGTGCCTGGCGCTGTTCTGCTCCCGAAATAGCGACGGTCCCCGTGTTTATTTCTTCGCTCACGACTTTCCCATCTGCCAAAAAGATCATGCGCTCGGCGTAACGCTCCGCCAGAGCGCGTTCGTGCGTCACCATCACCACCGTCATTCCCAACTGCTGGTTAAACTCGCGAACCATGTTCATGATCTCGGTTCCGGTACGGCTGTCAAGGTTGCCGGTGGGTTCGTCGGCAAGCAGCAGTTGAGGCCGGTTGATCAGCGCTCGTGCCAGTGCGGCACGTTGTTGCTCGCCTCCCGAAAGCTCGCTGGGACGGTGGTTCATTCTGGCTTGCAGGCCGACACGGGTGAGCGCTTCGTGGGCCAGGGTGGCGCGCTTTCCTCGCTCGACCTCGGCGAAACGCATGGGCAATTCCACATTCTCCGCAACGGTCATGCTGGCGATCAGATTGAAAGACTGGAAACACCATTCCTACCGTGTGCAAGCGGTATTGCGCTAACTCCTCGCGAGAAAGTTGGGCGAGATTTCGTTCATGAACGATCACGCTTCCGGATGTAGGACGGTCCAAGCCGGCAATCAAATTCAAGACAGAGGATTTTCCGGAACCAGAGCTGCCGAGCAGGGCCACGAACTCTCCGGCGCGAACGGCAAGGGATACGCCATCCACAGCGCGAATCACGGTCTCGCCCATGCGGTAATGGCGGAACAGTTCCTCGACCCGGATTGCGGGACCGTGGACCGACGAAGAGCTACCGCCTTGGCGGAGATTTGTCGCGGCGGGGATCGCCGGAGCGCCGTTCGGTTGGGAATGGCTCGCACTACCCATGAGCTAGCGAACTTCTCCCTTCAGAACGCGCAAAGCATCGGCGGACCTGGCGCCTCCGTTCCGCGGCTGTCCGGAGTTGCCGTTTGCGGGCGCATCCACGATGGGCAAGTCGCCCTCACCGGGAGCGAGGAAGAGATTTTCTTCCACGCCATGCTGTCGAGTGTAGAGATCGTAATATCGGCCTCTGGCCGCATAAAGCTGCTCGTGAGTACCGCGCTCCACGATTTGTCCTTGTTCCATCACCAGAATCTGGTCAGCCCGGCGGATCGTCGAAAGGCGGTGCGCAATCACAAATGTGGTCCGGCCTTTCATCAGATAGGAAAGTCCTTGCTGGATCATCTGCTCGGATTCGGAGTCGAGGCTTGAGGTTGCCTCATCGAGAATGAGGATGCGGGGCTCCGCTAGAATCGCGCGCGCAATCGAAATTCGCTGGCGCTGGCCTCCGGAGAGTTTTACGCCGCGCTCGCCGACGATGGTGTCGTATTTGTCGGCGAAGGACTCGGCAAATTCGTCCACTCGGGCGATGCGGCAGGCTCGCAGAATTTCTTCCTCGGTCGCATCCGGCCGCGAAAAGGAAACATTCTCCCGGATGGTTCCATCGAAGAGAAATGACTCCTGCAACACGACTCCGAGGCGCGTACGGTAAGAATCGAGGCGAACCGTGCTGAGATCCATGCCATCGAGCAAGATCGCGCCTTTGGCCGGCGTGTAAAAAGCAGAAATCAATCCGATGGTCGTCGACTTACCCGAACCTGAGGAACCTACCAGCGCGGTCACCGTACCAGGATCGGCACGAAAGGAAATACCGCGCAGCACGTTGTGAATTCCGTCATAGCTGAAATCGACGTCGTCAAATTTGATTTGTCCGATGATATCGCCCAACTGTACAGTTCGCTTAGGATCCACATCTTCGGGCCGCTCGCTCATGATTTCCTGCGTGCGCTCCAGGCCCGCGAGAGCCTCGGTGAGTTGCGTCCCGATGGAAACAATCTGCATGATGGGTGCAACCAGGAAACCCAGCAGCAGGGTGTAAGAAACGAACCCGCCGACCGTCAGCGTGCCTGCGGCGATCTGATGGGCCCCCACATACATGGTGACGGCTCCCACCACACCCATCAGGACACTCGCGGAAAGGCTCATCACCGAAGTTGCGGTCAAGGTTCGCATCACGTTATCGAGCAGGCGCCGAACCCCGGTAGCAAATACTGCCTCCTCGCGCTGTTCGGCGTGATAACCCTTGATCACGCGAACGCCTCCCAGCGATTCGGTAAGGCGACCGGTCACTTCGGCGTTGATTTTTCCGCGTTCGCGAAAAATCGGACGGATGGTGGCAAACGCCTTATTTAATGCGACTCCGAAAAATACCAGCGCGCTCACCGCGATCAATGTCATCTGCACGCTGGTGCGCAACAGCAGAACCAGGGCAATTCCAGAGGTGACGAGGCCGCCTACGAAATCCACCAAGCCCGTCCCCAGCAGATTGCGCACGCCCTCGACGTCGCTCATGATGCGCGATACCAGGCTGCCGGTCTTATTTGCGTCGTAAAAAGAAACCGGCAGACGGGAGATGTGACGCTGCACCTGTTGGCGCAATTCTGTAATCAAACGCTGCGCCGCTTTCGATAGGGATTGCGTCAAGGAAAACGAGGTCGCGCCTTGTATCAGGGTCGCTGCCAATACAAAAAAAACTAGCGGACGAAGTTTCTCGATGTGGTGTTTGCTGATAACGGTGTCGATGAAGAATTTGGTGGAATACGGCAATACCAGCGCCGCGACCCGATTGATGATCATCAGCAGGAAGCCGAGCGCGAGCAGCCCGCGCCGCGGACGCATGAGCTTCCAGACCTCCGGCAAAATTGCCTGAAGTCTCTGCACTTTGGCTTTAGTTGGAGCTGATTTAAGATCAGTGATCAATCTCTTGTTGGACGCCTCCGGACCCGAATTCGCTTCATTATTAGTGTAGTACCGCACTTCGATACCGGCATTGTGACACGCCTCCAGCCCGTTGTATGCTCTGGTCGTGTCTCGTTCGCCTTCGCCGGACCGTTCTCCCACCCTAGGCTTGTTATTAAGCCTGGTCATCACGCTGGCGGCCGTGGTGGCTTACTCGGCTTACATCACATGGCAGATCGCCGGACTTCGCAAACTGCAGTCGGAATTGATCGACCGCAACCGGAAAGATTCGCTGCAACTGTTGCGCATCCAGAATGACCTGAACCTGCTGGCGGTAGCGATGCGCGACATGATCGACAACGATGAACCCTATCCTCTCACGGCATGGTCCGCGCAATTCCAGCGTATTCACACAGACCTGGACGATGCTATGCATCTGGAGGCGGGATTCTCGCCGACCAGTCGCACGCGCGAACAAAGTGCGGCTTTAAGCGGATCGATGACACAGTTCTGGGACGCTGTGGATCGTGTCTTTAGCTTGGCCAAAGCTGGAGAGGAGAAAGATGCAAGAACTCAAATTCAACTTTCTCTACAAGCTCGACAGGCAGCGCTCAGCACAACGGTCGCCCGCTTACTGGTGCAGAATAGCGAAAATGAAGAGCAGGCCGCGACGCGCATTATTCAGATTTATGACCGGGTTCAGCGGCAAGTCTATGTATTTCTGGCAGCAACGTTAGCAGCGATTCTGCTGACCGGTCTTTCGCTCATCCGTTGGACTCGCCGGCTGTTTGCGCGGATGGCGGAACTCTCTGAACGCCGCAGCGAACTCGCACAGAAATTAATTTCTACACAGGAATCTACGCTGCGCTATATTTCGCGGGAGTTGCACGACGAATTCGGCCAGATCCTGACCGCCATGGGAGCCATGCTTAACCGTGCGGGCTCGCACGTACCCGAAGGCTCGGTGCTGCGCAACGATTTGCTGGAGGTCCGCCACATCGCGCAAGATACCTTGGATCGGGTTCGAAGCCTGTCGCAAGCCCTGCATCCCGTGATGCTGGACGAGGCCGGCCTGGAGACTACACTGGACTGGTATATTCCAACGGTAGAACGGCAGAGTGGAATTGCCATATTCTATGAAAAACAAGGCGCTTCATTCGATTTAACGGGGAGCGCCGCGGTGCAGATCTACCGTGTGGTGCAGGAAGCACTGAACAATGTCGCACGGCATTCGGGAGCGAAAAAAGCGTGGGTGCGTCTGCATTTTCAGCCCGCCACGCTGGAACTCGAAGTGGAGGATCACGGAGTAGGTTTTCACCAGCAGCCCGCCAAGCACGGAATCGGACTGGTCGCGATGCGCGAGCGCTCGGAATTAATGGGAGGACAGATCAAGTTTTCAATTCCAGCCGAAGGCGGGACGCTGTTGCAACTCACCGTCCCACGCGAAAAGATCGAGGCTCTGGACGCGGAGACCAAATCGCAATGACAACGACAAACAAGATCACGGTGTTGCTGGTGGACGATCACAGCCTGGTGCGGCGCGGCTTCCGGAGAATGCTGGAAGATGAACCCGATATTCAGGTGGTGGGTGAGGCCGGCAACGGGGATGAAGCCATTCAGCTGGCGCGCGAGCTGAAGCCGCAAGTTGTAGTCATGGACTGCGCGCTGCCGAAGACGAATGGACTTGACGCAACGCGCCAGATTTTGGAAGACGAGCCGGAAACGGCGGTGCTCATGCTCAGCATGCATTCGGAAAGCACATGGGTGCGGCAAGCGATTGAGGCAGGCGCTAAAGGATACATTCTGAAAAACGCGATGAACCTTGAGCTGGGGCCCGCGGTCCGGCGCGTCGCCGGTGGCGAGACAATTTTTGATCCGCAGGTTGAGCAGCCGTCCACACTTAAGGGCGAGCGTAATACCGGTCTCACTCCTCGGGAGCTGCAGGTTCTGCAGATGATCGTCGAGGGAAAGTCGAACAAGGAAATTGCAACCGAGCTCGATCTCAGCGCCAACACCGTCGCCGTCCATCGCGCCAACATCATGAATGCGCTCGGCATTCACAAGACTGCTGAGCTCGTTGTGTACGCAATACGAGCAGGCCTGGTGGATGTACCGTGAATCGCAGATCTTTTCTGCGGAACATGACGGGCCTGGCTTCGTTGTCACAGTTGCCGCTGCTTCGCGCTCTAGGCCCGCTGGGTGCAGCACCCGTTGGACCCGGCTTCAGACTCGTCGACGTAACCTCATCCGCCGGTGTTCAGTTTCGTCACAATAGCGGCGCTTTTGGCGGAAAATTCCTTCCCGAAACGATGGGTTCGGGCTGCGCTTTTCTTGATTACGATCGCGACGGATGGCAAGACATTCTGCTGGTAAACGGAATGGATTGGCCCGGACATAAGCAGAAACGCAGCACTCTTCGCCTGTATCGCAACAACGGGAACGGCACGTTTACCGACGTCACAACCCGAGCTGGTCTGGACGTCGAGCTCTACGGTATGGGAGTGGCGGTCGCGGACTATGACAACGACGGGTTTCCGGACATTCTGATCACGTGCGTTGGTCAGAACCGTCTGTTCCACAATACCGGCAAGGGAACTTTCATAGACGTAACTGAAACCAGCGGGCTGGGCAAGCGTCAAGGATTCAGTACCTCAGCCATCTGGTTCGATTATGACCGCGACGGATTGCTCGACCTTTTTGTCTGCAACTACGTGAAGTGGTCGCCGGAGCACGACGTATTCTGCAGTCTGGATGGCAAACACAAATCCTATTGCACTCCCGAGGCCTATCGTGGCGAGACCTGCTGGCTGTTTCACAATCGGGGCAATGGCACGTTCGAAGACGTCACCGCCTCCAGCGGAATTTTCGACAGCAGTTCCAAGTCTCTCGGCGTGGCCATGCTCGATGACCAGCACGAAGGCTGGCCCGATCTGCTGGTGGCGAACGACACGCAACCAAACAAGCTGTATCGAAATCAGCGCAATGGAACGTTCAAAGATGCGGCCGTCGAGGTAGGTCTGGCTTTTAGCAGCGAGGGCAAAGCCCGTGCCGGCATGGGCGTGGACATTGGGGACTTTGCAAACTCAGGGCACTCCGGTATCGCCATCACGAATTTCGATAACGAGATGACCGGCTTATACGAATTTAGCGGGAAAACCTACGAAGACGTGGCCGCCAAGACTGGGCGTTGGATTGGCGTCGAAAAACAGTCTGGGTTTCGGATGCGCTTTTCTCGATATCGATCTAGATGGCTGGCTCGACCTTGCCGTCGCCAACGGCCACATTGACGAAACTGTGCGTAACATTCGCGGAAACGTGGGATACGCGCAACCTCCTCTTTTATTTCTCAACAACGGGAGGGGAAATTTTCGCGATGTGGCAACAGAAACAGGGGGCGGCTTCGAACATCCCAAGGTAGGGCGTGGACTGGCGTATGCCGACTTTGATCGCGACGGCGATCTCGATCTTCTTCTCACAACGAACAACGGGCCTGCCTATCTTTACAGGAATGACGCACTCGCCGGGAATCGCAGTATTCGCTTCCGCCTGGTTGGCACGAAATCGAATCGCGATGGCATCGGCGCCTTGGTGCACATAGTTACTGGCGGCTTGACGCAATCTCGTATGGTGAAGACCGGTTCCAGTTATTTATCGCAATCCGAACTTCCGGTGACGTTTGGATTGGACAAAAGAGATCGAGTGGAAAGCACTGTCATCTATTGGCCGAGCGGAAGGACCGAAGAGTTTAAGAATCTATCTGCCGGGCGATGCTACGAGTGCACCGAAGGCAAGGGGATTCAGCCGGAAGATGGATACTGATTGCCTAGTCAGGGCCGGCTTAGGTTTCCGCCCACATTCATATCAATGTCAACCGATTCGCCGACTTTCAGGAACAGCGTGCTCGGATTCTTCATTCCCCACTTAGTGTAGGGCACGCTGAAATGAATGGACGCAGTCCAATGATCCGGGAACAGCTGCACCTCAGCCGGAACAGTGAGTTCATGGTCTGACCCATGAATATTGAACATGCCGTGCACCCGCACGATGGACTTGCCCTGCGGGGCAAGGTTCCCATCCACCCGATCCGGACGGAACGCGATTTCCGGATAACGATCGCTCTCCAAAACTTCGCGATTCATCTTGCGATCCCGCATGCCGTTGCCGCTAACACCGCTCCTGGCATCCACCACGATTTCGCCAGCCAAATGGCCAGAAGCAGGATCAAGCCGAAGCGCGCCTCTTTTCAGTTGGAAATTCCCCCGAACCGTATGCAGCACATCGCTAAGCGTAAAGTTTATGGTCGTGTGCTGAGGATCGGCCTGTAAAGCTTGTTCCTGTGCCGCAGCAGTAACAGAAACAAGCGTAAGAAAAGCAACTGCAACCTGGATTCGCCCCATGGACAGAGAACGCAGCGACATCCATTCGAACACTTTCGTCAACGAGTCGACCTCACCATTCCAGAAGTAAAAGCTCAGAACAAAATCCGGGCCCCATGGCTGCCAGTAGACCCAGAGTGCCGGGCTCGGGACGCCGATTTTTCATAACATCTTCAAGAACCACCAGGACCGAAGCGGAAGAAAGATTGCCCACTTTGCGCAAACAATCCCAGGAGGCATCGAGCTCTCCATTGTGCAAGCCCAGTGCGGTGGCCGAGGCGTCCAGCACTTTAGGGCCGCCAGTGTGGAGAACAAAACTTTTCAGATCGCTTCTCTTACGCCCGTTGTCTGCCAGGAAAGCGTCCACGTCGCGCCCCAGGTTCTCTCGAATCAGGGTCGGAACTTCCGTCGAAAGGATGATGCGGAAACCCTTCTCCGAAATATTCCAGCCCATCATGTCCTCGGTTGATGGATAGAAGATCGAGCGCGTGGCGAGAATTTTGGGCCCATTACTTTCGGGTTGCGACCACTCAAAGTCTTCGCCGGTGACTATGACAGCGGCAGCACCGTCGGCAAACAAGCCTGAAGAGATCAAGTTTGCCACCGAGAGGTCTTCTCGTTGCAGGGTGAGAGAGCAAAGCTCCACTGAAACCAACGCAGCCGCCTTCTTAGGATAGGCGCGAACGTAATCGTAGGCGCGCGCAATTCCCGCGGCCCCAGCCACGCAACCTAACCCAAAAATCGGAGTACGGCGAATGTTAGTGGGCAAGCCCATTCGGTTGATAAGCATTGCATCGATCGAAGGACTGGCAACTCCGGTCACCGTCGTAAAGAGCAACGCGCCCAGGTCTTTCGTTTCCAATCCAGCGTTGTGAAGCGCCAGGCAGAGAGCTTTCTCACCCAACTCCTGGGCTACCTGGATCCAAATGTCGTTGGCTTGACCCCAGGTTTTGATGTCCACATATTGTTCGGCGGGAACAGCGAGGTAGCGGCCATCGACGGTTACGTTGCGATGGAGTCGTGCCAACAACAAAGGATTTTTGAGTTGAGCTCCCCAATAATCCTGCAGGCGTTCGAGAAGAACTTTTTGAGAATAGTAATTCTTAGGGAATGCGCTTGCCGCGCTGGCTATTTTCATCGGTGTTTGGGTCCTGATAATGGACTCGGCGTGGAACCCGCCCCAAGCGACCGAATCGGAAAAGCGTTACCGATTAGATGGCGAGGCTGCCGTGCTGGTTGTAACAGGGTGCCTGATGCCGGCATGGGTATTGTCGCAGAACTCGGTCACTTTTTTGCCTTCTGAAACAAAAAGATTCTAAGTCACCTTCGCTTCTTCCGGGTGGGAGTGCGAGCAGCATTCCAGAATCAGGCAATTTGGTTACTGCAGCACCGCAATCGACGTAGGCGTATTGCCGACATTATAGGTCGCGATGGAATTCAGACTTCCGCTGGCCACGCCGAAAGCTTGAATCCCCGCGCTTCCCGTCTGATTTCCCACGAACAGATATTTACCATTCGTGTCTGTGACTACGAAGCTAGGGCTGCCCTCGGAGCCAAACGGAGAGTCCGTGACCGGCACGGGAAAGCCGGTTCCAGAGGTGACGGTGTAACTCGAAATATTATTAGAGCCCTGATTTGCGACGTAGAGATAAGTTCCTGTGGGATCGACGACGAGCGAGACAGGATGCTGAAAGGTATCGGCAAGCGGAGATCCGGAAACCGGCGTCAATAATCCTGTTGAGGCTATGGAATAGATTGAAATCGAATTTGCGGTAGCGTTCGCCGCGTATAGAAAGCTTCCGCTGGGAGCGATGGCGAGCCCGGCAGGATTATTGTCGGCCGTATTCGTAAGACCAATGAATGTGAGCACTCCAGAACTTAAACTAAAGGTTGCGACTACGCCGGTTCCCGCGCTCGGCGCGCTGACGTAAAGAAATTTTCCCGACGGTGCGATCTGCATACTCTTGGGAGATAGGTTGATGGAGAACGGAGATCCGGCGACCGTGCTCAACGTGCCGCTGCCGCTATCGATGGAGAAAACCGAAATGTTGTTGGAAACCGCATTCGCTACATACAAGTAACTGCCGCCCGGGTCCATCGCCAGCAGAAAGGGCTGCGCTCCAACCGGAGTTCGCGAGCCACTCTCAGTAACGGAGCCGTCGCTATTAATGGTGAACAGCGATATGTCGTCTTCTCCCTGGCCTGGATTCGCCACGTACAAATATTTTCCCGAGGGATGAATCACAACCGAATAAGCCCCGTTGCCCACGGTATACGGACTGGAAGAGAGTTGGGTCAGTACACCGGAGTAGGGGTCCTCGCGGAAAACAGCGAGCTGGCTCGCGGCAGGGATCGTCGCGTAGACATAGTGACTTCCCGTCTTACCGCAACTGACAACGCTGGCGACGCTTGCGACAACCAGGAACAGCACCAATGCCTTCTGAAGCATTCGTAACTCCTGACAAAATTTGAAAGCGAAGAACAATAATACCGGGATGCCGGGAAATCGGCATGGAAACCGCAAATTCTTTAGCATGGTCCGCGCGCGACATAAACGAGCACGATGGCTCCGATCGGATCCCCTCAGCGCCGCTGACACCTGCGATGCAGAATTTCTGATTTCAGGTTGCACCAGACCAGGTTGCGGTCCGGCAGCGCTAGTCCGACGAGTGCGCGGGGCTCGGCGCGCCCGGCAAGGATATGTGTTCGTCTTCGCCGCCGCGCAACATCAGCCGGAAGCGATCAAGATAAACGTATACCACAGGGGTTGTGAAGAGCGTGAGAGCCTGGCTCACGATCAATCCACCCACAATGGTGATGCCGAGAGGCCGATGCAGTTCGGAACCAGTACCGCTCCCCAGTGCCAGCGGCAATCCTCCGAGAAGCGCCGCCATGGTTGTCATCATGATCGGGCGGAAGCGGAGCAGGCAGGCCTCATAGATCGCTTCCACTGGTTTCTTGCCCTGCGTCCTCTCTACTTCAAGCGCGACATCGATCATCATGATCGCATTTTTCTTGACCAGGCCGATCAACAGAATAATGCCGATAGTGCCGATGACGTTCAGTTCGTTATGCGTCAGTATGAGCGCCAGCAAAGCGCCGACACCGGCGGAAGGCAGCGTGGAGAGAATAGTGATGGGATGAATGTAGCTCTCGTACAACATACCTAAGACGATATAAACCGTGATCAGAGCGGTAAGAATCAAGACTGGTTCGCTGGAAAGCGAGTCCTGGAAAGCGGCCGCGGTTCCCTGAAAGCTGGCCTGGATGGAGGAAGGGAATCCAATCGAACTTTGGGCATTCTCGATGGCTATGGTTGCCTGTCCCAGGGAAATGCCGGGAGCCAGATTGAAGGAAATCGTCACCGACGGAAACTGGCTCTGATGATTGACGGCGAGCGGGATATTGGACGGCGCAAAGTGTGTGAAGGCCGCCAATGGAATCGGGTTGCCGTTGCTAGATCGGAGATAAATGTTTTGAAGGGCTTCGGTGGTCTGCTGAAATTCCGGCGCAACCTCCATCACGACGTGATACTGATTTAAGGGCCGGTACATGGTGGAGACTTGCCGCTGACCGAAGGCGTCGTAGAGTGCATTGTCGATGTCCTGCGCCGCAACTCCCAGGCGGCTTGCCGTATCCCGGTCAATGATGAGTTGCGCCTGTAGTCCCTTATCCTGCTGATCAGTGTTCACATCGCGCAGTTCTTTCAGGCCGCGCATTTTCGCGAGCAACTGAGGGGCCCACGTGTTCAGTTCGTTTAAATCCTCGCCCTGCAAGGTGTATTGGTATTGGGCATTACTTTGGCGCCCGCCGATGGTCAGGTCTTGCGCGGATTGCAAATAAAGGGTCGCCCCAGGAACCACCGATAACTTACCGCGAAGGCGATTGATCACATCATCGGCGGAAACATTGGGGCAAGATTGCCAGAAATGAAGGTTGGGACACTTGCCGCGGTCAGAGAGTGACTTCAACATGATGAAGAAACGTCCCTGATTCGAAATCGTATTGCCGCCGGCGAACCCCACCACCGTATTTACGGCGGGATCCTTCATCACGATGTTGACGTAGCGCTGCATCTTGTCGCGCATCGCCTGAAAGGAGATGTCCTGGGCGGCTTGTACGGAACCCATAATTCGCCCCGTATCCTGTTGCGGGAAGAAGCCCTTGGGGACCTGAATGTAAAGATAAACGCTAAGGCACGCTACCAGGATGGTGACGACGAGGGTGACCAGTTGATAATCGAGCACCCATCGCAGGGCGTGTGTGTAGGCGGCGAGAGTTTTGTCGAAAACCCACTCGCTGGCACGATAAAAGTGATTTCGCTTCTCGTCCTTAGCTGGCGGCCGCAGAAATTTCGCGCACATCGTCGGAGTCGTTGTCAGCGAAACTAGAAGGGAAACTCCAATGGCAATACTGAGCGTGACGGCAAATTCGCGGAAAAGCCTGCCGACAATTCCGCCCATCAGCAGCAGTGGGATAAACACCGCGACGAGGGACGTACTCATTGAGAGGACGGTGAATCCGATTTCGGAGGCGCCCTTGAAAGCTGCTTCCACTGCGTCCATCCCGTGCTCAACATAGCGCGTGATGTTTTCCAGCACCACGATCGCGTCGTCGACCACAAATCCAGTGGAGATGGCGAGAGCCATCAGAGATAGGTTATCCAGGCTGTAGCCCAGAAGGTACATGCCACCGAATGTGCCGACCAGAGAAAGCGGCACGGCGATGCTGGGGATAATGGTCGCGCGGAACGTTCGCAAGAATGCGAACACCACCAGAATCACGAGGATGATGGAAAGGATGAGTGTGAACTCGATATCCTTGACGGAAGCGCGCACCGTGACCGTGCGATCCATGGCCACGGTGAGAGCGATGGCCGGAGAGATCGACGATTGCAGATAGGGCAGTAGCGCCGTCACGCGATCAACGGTTTCGATGATGTTGGCGCCGGGCTGCCGGAACACGATGATGAGCACGCCCGGTTTTCCATTGGCCAGACCAATGTTGCGAACGTCGGAAACCGAATCCTGGACATCGGCGACGTCGCCCAGCCTGACCGGCGCACCATTACGGTACGCAACGATCATTGGGCGGTATTGATCCGCTGTGAAGAGTTGGTCGTTGTCGCTGAACGACCAGGACTGGGTGTCGTTCGATACTTGTCCTTTGGCTCGATTGGCGTTCGCGGCGTTCAGGGCCGTCCGGACGGTGTCGAGTCCTACGCCAAGTTTGTTCAGCAGCGTGGGATTCACTTCAGCGCGCACCGCTGGTTGGGCCGCTCCACCAACGAAGACCTGGCCGACGCCCTCCACTTGCGCCAGCTTCTGGGCCAAGATCGAATCCGCCGCGTCGTACATTTGCGGCACGGTTTCCGTGTCGGAGGTCAGCGCCAGAATCAGGATTGGCGCATCGGCAGGATTCGCCTTGCGGTAGGTCGGATTGCTAGGAAGATTGGCAGGGAGCTGGCTGCGGGCCGCGTTAATGGCGGCCTGGACGTCGCGCCCAGCCGCGTCGATGTTGCGATTCAGATCGAACTGCAAGACGATGCTGGTTGACCCCAATTGGCTGGTTGAGGTCATCTGGTTGACGCCCGCGATGCGTCCGAACTGGCGCTCCAGCGGGGTGGCCACGGCGGAGGCCATGGTTTGCGGATCTGCGCCCGGCAAACTAGCGCCCACACCGATCACAGGGAAATCAACTCGCGGGAGTGACGCGACCGGCAGGAAATTGAAAGCTAGGATCCCGGACATCAGCAGAGCCGCCGCCAGCAGCGATGTTCCAATCGGACGCCGTATAAATGGAGCCGAGATACTCATGGTCTAGTCGCCAGTCGCCGGTTGTTGGCTCGGGATAGGATTGCCGATCTTGTATTTCTCAAACCGATGAGCGAGCCGGTCAAACCACAGGTAGACCACGGGAGTGGTGTAAAGCGTAAGTAACTGGCTCAGGATCAAGCCGCCAACGATAGTGATTCCCAACGGTCGCCGTAACTCCGCGCCTGTGCCCGAACCGAGCGCCAATGGCAGACCGCCGAGCAGCGCCGCCATGGTGGTCATCATAATGGGGCGGAAACGCAACAGACACGCCTGAAAAATTGCCTCCTCCGGCGGTTTGTGCTCTACGCGCTCCGCTTCGAGCGCGAAGTCGATCATCATGATGGCGTTCTTTTTCACGATACCGATCAGCAAGATGATGCCGATCAGCGCCACCACTGTTAGGTCGTTGCCCGTCAGTTGCAAGGCGAGAATTGCGCCAACTCCGGCGGATGGAAGAGTGGAAAGAATGGTAACGGGGTGAATGTAGCTTTCATAGAGAACGCCGAGCACGATGTAAACCGTGATCACGGCTGCCAGAATCAACCAGGGTTCACTCGACAGAGAGTTTTGAAAGGCCGCAGCGGTGCCTTGAAAAGCTGCATGAATGCTGGGCGGCAGCTGGATGTCTTTTTCTGCCTGCTGGATCGCTTTGGTCGCCTCTCCGAGGGAAGCATTTGGGGCCAGATTGAACGAAAGTGTTACCACGGGAAACTGTCCCTGGTGATTGACCGCCAGCGATGCATTTGTCGATTGCATCTTGACAAAAGTGGTGATGGGAACCGGCGTTCCACTGGTGGTCGCCGTCGCCGCATTTGCAGTGGGCGCGCCGGAATTCGGAATTGTGCTGCTCGGCCGCACATAAACGTCGTCAATCGATTGCGGGGAGTTGGCGAAGTTGGGTAGAACCTCAAGCACCACGTGATATTGATTCAACTGCGTGAAGATGGTTGAGACCTGCCGCTGGCCAAAGGCGTCATAGAGGGTGTTATCGATGGCTTGGGGAAGAATTCCGAGACGCGAAGCGGTATCGCGATCGATGGTGAGGTTGGTCCGCAAGCCGCCATTGAGTTGATCCGTGGCAACATCGCGCAGAACGGGAGATTGGCGCAGCTTGTCAACCAGCTTCGGAGTCCATTGCGTGAGTTCCTGCGCGTCCGCGTCTTCAATGGAATATTGAAACTGCGTGCGGCTCACGCGGTCTTCGACGGTCAAATCCTGAACCGGCTGCATGTAAAGCGTGATGCCGTCGACGTTGGCTAACGCCGGCTGCAGCCTGCGAATGATGGCGGAGGCATCATCGCTGCGTTCGTCGCGCGGTTTCAAATTAATCTGGATGCGACCGCTGTTGGGAGTGGTGTTGGTCCCGTCCACGCCGATGAACGAGGACAGGCTGTCCACATCTTTATCCTTAAGAATGACTTTCGCCAATTCCTGCTGGCGCTGGGACATGGCGTCAAACGAAATACTATCGGGCGCCTCGGAAATCCCCAGAATCACGCCGGTATCCTGCACGGGAAAGAAACCTTTAGGGACGACCACGTAGAGAACCAATGTAAGGATCAGCGTTCCAAAAGTGACGAAAAGCGTCGCGGTCTGGTGTTTCAGAACCCACTTCACCGTGCGGCCATAAAACTGAATGACCCGGTTGTAATAATCTTCGGTGACTTCGTAGAAGCGTCCCTTCTCGCCTTCCTTGCGATGCTTCAGCAGCTTGGCGCACATCATCGGCGTCAAGCTGAGCGAGACTGCTGCCGATACAAGAATTGTGACCGCCAGGGTCACGGCAAACTCGCGAAACAACCGACCAACAATGTCTCCCATAAACAACAACGGAATCAGCACGGCGATCAGGGAGACCGTCAGTGAAACGATGGTAAAACCAATCTGTCCCGAGCCTTTCAACGCTGCATCCAGCGGCGAATCTCCCGCTTCGAGATAGCGGTCGATATTTTCGATCATGACGATGGCGTCGTCGACAACGAAACCGGTGGAAATCGTCAACGCCATCAGCGTGAGATTGTTCAGGCTGTACCCCAATAAATACATGACCCCAAACGTTCCCACGATCGACAATGGCACGGCGACGCTGGGAATGAATGTGGCGCGCAGGTTGCGCAGGAAGAAGAAAATGACGATGACCACGAGCACAATGGTCAGTGCTAGCTCGAATTCAACGTCTTTTACCGACGCGCGAATGGTAGTGGTTCGGTCGGTAAGAATCTGCACCTTCACTGCTGACGGCAAAGACGCCTGCAACTGCGGCAGGAGTTTCTTGATCCGGTCCACGACGCTGATAATGTTGGCGCCAGGCTGCCGCTGAATATTCACAATCACAGCGGGCGTCAAATTCATCCAGGCAGCGAGGCGGGTGTTTTCCGTGCCGTCGATGACGTTGGCTACATCGCTTAACCGTACTGGAGCACCATTGCGGTAGGCGATGACGATCGGCTTGTACTGATCGCTGGAGAACAACTGGTCGTTGGCGCCGATGGTGTAGGATTGGCGCGCTCCGTCGATGACGCCCTTCGCCTGATCCACATTGGCTTGCGCCATCGCCGTGCGAATGTCTTCGAGGCTCAAGCCGTACGAAGCCAGCGCAGTTGGATTCACTTGAACCCGCACCGCGGGTTTCTGCCCGCCGCTGATCGAAACCAGGCCCACGCCAGGGAGCTGTGAAATCTTTTGCGCCAGCGCCGTGTCCGCGAGATCTTCCACCTTCGACAGCGCCAGGGAATCCGAAGTCATCGCGAGTGTGAGAATCGGCGAATCGGCAGGATTGACCTTGTTGTAAATTGGAGGATTCGGCAGATCCGCGGGAAGGTAAGTAGAGCCGGCGTTGATGGCGGCCTGCACCTGCTGTTCTTCCACATCAATGTTTTGGTCAAGAGAAAACTGCAGGGTGATGACCGAACTGCCAAATGAACTCGTCGAGGTCATCTGACTCAGTCCGGGGACTTGGCCGAACTGACGTTCGAGCGGGGAAGTCACCGAGGAGGCCATCACGTCGGGATCGGCACCGGGATAGAAGGTGACAACCTGAATGGTGGGATAATCGACTTCCGGCAGTGCAGACACCGGTAACTGCAGAAACGCAACCCACCCTACCAGCAGTACGCCCACCATCAACAAGGTGGTCGCTACGGGCCGGAGAATGAATAATCGGGACGGACTCATGTGCCTGGGCTTCCTGCGATTGGAGCACTTCCTTGGTTGCGGCTCGGAGTATTCGCCGGAGCGTTGTTACGGGGCTCGATCTTGCTGCCGCTCTGTAGTTTGTCCTGGCCATCGGTCACGAGCGTGTCCCCAGGATTCACGCCGGCGGTCACGACGGTGATGTTTCCCTGGGTAAGGGAAATGGTTACATTCCGCGCTTCCACGGTGCTGTCTGATTTCACGGCGTAGACAAACGCGCCCTGCGGGCCGCGCAATATCGCCGCCGTCGGCAGCACGATGCTGTTTTTCCGCGTCTCCAGAAGAAGATTCGCGTTGACGAACTGATTCGGCCAAAGCTGGTTGTCCTTGTTATCGAAAACTGCTTTGAGCTTGGCGGTGCCGGTGGTCTGATCGATCTCGTTGTCGATGGTCTCCAGCTTGCCGGTTGCCAATTTCGTCTGATCGTCGCGGCTGTAAGCATCTACTTCGAGAGTGGATGCCTTCATGTGCTTGGCAACGCTTTGTAGCTGATCCTCCGGCAGCGTGAAGATCACGGCGATGGGCTGCAGTTGCGTCAGAATGAGCATAGGGTTGGTGTCGGACGCGTGCACGATGTTTCCCGGATCCACCTGCCGCAGGCCGACGCGACCCGTAAACGGCGCCGTGATGTTGCAATAGACAAGTTGCAGCTTGGCATTATCGATCTGCGCCTGATCGGTGCGGACTTGTCCATCCAACTGGTCCACCAGGGATTTCTGCGTATCGACTTGTTGCTGCGCGATGCTTCCGGAAGGGATGAGGGTGGTGTAACGCTCCAGATTCAGCCGCGCATCTCGCAGCGTGGCCTGATCTTTAAAAAGCTGAGCCTGCATCTGTTCCAATTGAACCTGAAACGGCCGAGGGTCGATGACGATCAGTAACTCGCCTTGATGGACCGTCTGGCCTTCCTTGAAATTGACCCGCATGATCTGACCATCGACACGGCTTTTGATATTGGCGGTGTTGAAGGCCGTTACCGAACCGAGGCCAGTAAGAAATACGGGAACATCCTGCTGCTGCACTTTCGCCACGGCCACAGAGACTGCGCGTGGCGCCGCAGCCTGCGCCTTTTGCTGTTTGGAATCAGCACTGCTCGTGCAAGCCGTTAGACAGGCAACGAGTGTTGCCAGAAGCAAGGCGGCCAGAGGCATGGATCGGGACTTCTCTAGCAAACTCCAGTCGATGGTCTTCACAAGATTAAGTGGATGTGCAGTTTTGCAAAATCGGCGGTTGGACTGCCATTCGTTAGACGTTTTCATTATGAATACAGTTGTGACAACTCCATCCGGGAAAGGAGAACTCTTTCACGCCAGCCTCGCCACTGAACAGGTCAAATCAGAGCCGAGCCGCGTCCTCAAATAGTAGAACCGTACTCATCAAGCATCAACTGGAAGCTCCGACAGGTCAAGGGCGCGGTGAATGTTTTACAAATCTTTACCCGACTGACACTTACGAGGTAATAGACGTAAGAGCTTGAGGAACAGGGTGCAGGGATTCATAAGCGGCGATTTCAGGCTCGTGTTGGAGCGTAAGGCCGATGTCATCGAGCCCATGGAGCAGGCAATGACGAACGAATGCATCCATGGGAAACTTAGCCAAAAAGCCCTGGTCGTCGCGCACTTCATTCCTCTCCAGGTCGATCGTAACTGCGTAGTTCTCGATCTGGCCGGCATTGCGCATCAATGTCGCGACTTCCTCTTCATTTAACCGCACCGTCAAAAATCCATTCTTCGTACTGTTGTTGGCGAAAATATCGGCGAAGGAAGAAGAGATCACTGCCCGGAAACCGAAATCCGATAAAGCCCAGACCGCGTGCTCGCGCGAAGAACCACAACCAAAATTTCTTCCGGCGATCAGAACGGTCGCACCCTTATACCGAGGCTCATCCAGAACAAACTTTTCGTTCTGTTTCCCGTCCGTCGTACGGCGCCAGTCATAGAACAAAAACTCGCCAAAGCCGGTACGCTCAATTCGTTTCAGGAACTGTTTGGGAATAATCTGATCAGTGTCGACGTTGACACGGTCCAGCGGAATGGCACGGCCGTGGTGCAATGTAAATGGCTTCATCGAGTCTTCTCTACCGCCGCTGTTTTGGAAGTGACCTCTACTGATATCTCCAGTTTCGGATGTCAGTGAAATGGCCCATGACGGCTGCTGCCGCAGCCATTTGCGGACTGACCAGATGGGTGCGACCACCTCGTCCCTGACGCCCCTCGAAATTGCGATTGCTGGTGGAAGCGCAGCGCTCGCCCGGTTGCAAAATATCTGGATTCATTCCCAGGCACATCGAGCATCCTGACTCACGCCACTCGAACCCGGCATCGATGAAGATCCGATCCAGGCCTTCCTGCTCCGCCACGCGCTTCACCGTCTGCGAACCGGGGACTACCATGGCGCGCACCTTCCCGTTAACGTGATGGCCTTTCGCAATGCGTGCAGCAGCGCGAAGATCTTCAATGCGGGAGTTGGTGCAGGAACCGATGAATACACGGTCGATTCCGATATCTTCAATTCGCTTTCCCGGCTCGAGCCCCATGTACTGCAGCGCAAGTTCGATCGAGTGCCGGTCGGCTTCCGCCAGCGATTGGACCTCAGGCACTCGGCCGGTCACGGGAGCCACCATGCCGGGATTTGTTCCCCAGGTGACAAACGGGCAAAGCTGAGCGGCATCCATTTCAATCACTTTGTCGAAGGCTGCGCCTTCGTCGGTTGGCAAGGTGCGCCAATACTCGACCGCCTGTCCCCAGTCCCGCGGAGCGAAACGTTTTTTCTTAACGTAGGCAAAAGTGGTTTCGTCCGGCGCCACCATGCCGGCGCGTGCTCCGGCTTCAATACTCATGTTGCAGAGCGTCATGCGGCCTTCCATGGAGAGCGAGCGCACCGCTTCGCCGGCGTACTCAATCACATGTCCTGTAGCGCCATCGGTGCCAATCTGCCCGATGATGCCTAACGCCAGGTCTTTAGCCGTAACGCCATCCGCCAAACGGCCGCGTACATGAATCTTCATCGTCTTGGGCCTCTGTTGTGCGAGGCATTGCGTGGCGAGAACGTGCTCCACTTCTGAGGTCCCAATGCCGAAAGCCAGCGAGCCGAACGCCCCATGCGTGCTGGTGTGACTGTCTCCGCAAACGATCGTCATTCCCGGCTGTGTCAGTCCCAGTTCCGGGCCTATGACATGGACGATTCCCTGATCCGGAGAATCCATGTCGAACAGGCGGACGCCAAATTCTTTGCAGTTGGCTTGCAGCGCCGCAATCTGCCTGGCGGCAATCAAGTCGGTAATGGGAGTACCGCGAGGCTCGGTCGGGATGTTGTGATCCACGGTGGCCACGGTCCGCAAGGGCTGGCGTACGTTTCTTCCACCGGCTCGCAGCCCGTCAAACGCCTGCGGCGACGTGACCTCATGCACCAGATGAAGATCGATATAGAGAATTGGCGAGCGGTCGGCGGGTTGCGCGACCAAATGCGAATCCCAGATCTTTTCAAATAATGTTTTCTTTTCCGGCATTCCTCGAATTGCGCCTCTGATGGAACTCGACTGATTTATCTATTTCTTCCTGGACAAAAATCCCAACACGCGACTAGCGAACTCGTCGGAAAATCCGAAGCGCGCCTTGGCACGCGAGTAGAGATCAACCGCCTTTTTGTCGAGCCAAATCATTGACGCCTTTGCCCAGCTATCTTGGGGCCGAGCGTGATAATTGGTCGAGTGCACGGGAGCTTTCTGATGCTCCTGAATGGTGTAGTAATACAAAGCCAGACTCTTGCGCGACTTGCCGCTGGGGCACTTCAGCGGATCAGGAAATCCGTGCAGAGATCGCTCGTCGGTTGTGAAGATCAGCGCATGATTCAATGCCGGGGGGTATCGGGCCGCGCAGCGAGCCATATCTTTTTCCCATAACTCAAGCGAACCGCCCCATTCCTCGCGCCATCCTTCGTTCAAATAGAGAATCAGATTCACCCGACGGCGCCAGTTCGTGTGGAAATGGTGCATGGAGAAATCCGTGTGCACGTTCAAATAGCCGCCGGGCCCGGATTGGTGCAGTCCCCCGCCTTCGAGCATCGGATCCGCCGTCAGGTTAGGGATTTCTGTCAGCCTGGAAATCCAGGCAACGAATTCCGGAGAATTGAGCTCGTCGACCACGCTTCCAATCGTCGACGGAAAAAGTTCGCGCTTCGGCATGCCTAGCTTGTTTTCGTTGGCATGTTTGTACTGGGTCCAGGCGTCGCTCGTAGGCTGGGGAAACTCCTGCGCCATCGCGCTTGCCGTCTCTGGATCGAGAAAGTTCTCCAGCAGGATGTGCGGGAAGGGCTTGTTCTCGCAGTAGCGTCGCGCCAAAGCGGGCAGCCGAACGCCCCACTGATGGTAGGAAAACGGTCGATCAAGTTCCTGAATAGCCTGCGCAGTGGACATGCGGCGAGGGGCCTCCTGTCTCTTAATTGTATCTGCAGAGGTGCGGTTAGGCACAATGGAGACTCGCACTAAGTAATGGTTGCGCGCGCCAACTCAGGGAAGCTGGCAAACGCGGACCACACTGTTCTGGTACGAGCATGCGAGTCCAGAAGCTTGCTGCTGTTGGATGACCACCCAGCCCACGCCATATTTGTTTTTCAGTCGAGCGAAGTCTTCCGAGCTGAAAGCTTTCCAGGGGGTTTGATCCTGCACTTGTGCCCACCAGGTTTCGGCCAGCAGCGGAAACATGCTGACCACGCCGTTATCTTTCACTCCATCGGCCAAGCGGCTCCTCTGCGCAAGACATCGAAATCCAGTCTCGTCTTCCCCGGCGATGTCCATGTAACCGGGGTCGAGAGCAAACAGCGCGTCGACGGGGGAGTTTTGCCGGATCCAGACGAACGCCTGCTCCCACGGATTTCTGGGCGCCGCGCCGGGCCATTCGACGTGCGCGCTCGCGGGAAACAGTGCACGCTGGGCAAGAAACATACCCGCACACAAAGGGAGGAACAATAGCAGCCACCTCCATACACGAGCTCGTAAGACGTACTCTCCGAGAAATCCTCCGATCATGACGAACAGCACAATGTAGAGCACATGCAGACTGCGAAGTGGCTGCAGCCGAGCCAACGCCTCAAAGCGCGCGGGGAGATCGAACAGCAAAGCTAATACCAGGTAAATCAGTCCGTAAAGAATAAACGCGAAGCTCACTCGTTCCACCATTCGCCACTTGCGGCTGCGGGCTATCCGTCCAAACCACCAGAACAGTGCCAATGGCGCAACGATCCCCAATAATTCGTACCATGCCCAGTTCTGGATGTAATGATAGGCGTGCCTTTTCGCCGCTTCGTGATATGCCGCCGACGGCGACGCGCCAGCGGAATACCCGACCAAACCAGAACGGCGACTGAGGCAGCATTCCCCCGTTTCCACAAGCTTTCAAAATCTTCGATGCCCACAAAATCCATCAGCACGAACAGAAGACAGAACGAAAAGGGATAGACCCACATCAGCGGATGCATGCACCCGGCAAATATCAGCCACAACCCAGCCCGCAAGTATTTCTTCTCCAGCATTCTCGCGACCATGAATATCCCCGCGAAAGCGGCTAGATTCCGTGGGTTCAAATACTGATCCATGATGTAGAGCGCCGTGCCCGCGACGGGAAGTGACAATAGCGCGGCGATTAAACACACGCTGCCCCACCGGGCCCGCGGACTGGGGAAAAACAAACTGGATAATTCCCAGCAGGCAAGCAGGAGCAGAAAAATGGACGCGATGTGCCATAAGAACAATCCAGTTTCGAATGGCAAGTGAGTGATCTTCAGGGACAAAGCGACCACGTTCGGAAACAGCGTCATGCGAGCATGCGAGAGAAAAAAGACAGGCCAGCTGGGGAATAGTTGCGGATGCAGAATCTTCTCGACGCCAGGCAGGTATATCTCTGCATCCTCAGAGAACGGATGGTACCCCTGCACCAGCAATGCGCCTGCTGTCAGCAAGAGCATTACGGAGAGGGTCTTTAATTGGTCGGAAAGATTTTTCTTCACTCGATTGCTTTGATCGCAGTTTCAGGCATGTCTGCTACCGGTATGGGGTTACGCTCGCCGATCCATGATGCTACGGGGAAGGACATCACCACGTCCTCAGGATCAATCGGCGCCGCTAATAGTCTTCCGGATGTGTCCAATGATAAATCAACGGGAAGAAGAGAAAAACCACCCCACACTTACATAACGAGCATGTGTCGCATTTTATATAGGGACCCGTTTATTGCTCCAAGAGAAGGCGCTCTGAGTCAACCGGAGTTGTTGGTTTGGGCTTGAATTGTGTGCCTTCGCTGAGAGCTTGTCAGCAAATGACCCAGCTTGCCGCGGTTAGGTTAAGATCTCCTGACGAATCACCTCAGGGCCGTCGCCGGCGCTCTGCGCTTAGAGCAGCTATCCGGCGGCCAGCGATCACAATTGCAAATGGCCATTTCACGAGTAGGGGCAGGGCTTGACTGGCCTATGGCAGCGAAGCGCGATCTGGAAGCCCTCCGCGGAGATTACGCGGGAAACTCGCAAACATCCGCAGCTCTGTCGCGGATTATTTCGTCATATGTGGCTGCGCTCAACGATGAGTCCAAACTGCCTGCGCTAGATCAAGCGATTCAAGGCGCCCCACAGGAACTTGCAAACGTGATCCCGAATGCAAAACGGGTTCTGGAACAAAAACAAGACTTGAACAACACACTTCTGCAGACACGCGGCGTATTGCAATGATGGAGCGAGTCTTCTAGCGGGTTCTCCGTAGCCCGGGATTGCGCGTCTGGGCGTCATTGGATGCCGTCTTGCACTGATCGCCACGCTTCGATTCATACCTAATCTGGTTCCATCCTTCGACACGATGGCTTGCGACTCTTCTCTATACTACGTAGCATCTAAAGATAAATGGCCGCAGCCCTAATGCCCGAGCGCTTTCGGCCCAAGATGGCCTTTGGCGAGATCATCAACTTCGCCTACGACACTTTCTGTAGCAACAAAGTGCGATTTATTCTCACAGCGCTGGGTATGGTGATCGGCACCGCGTCCCTGATCCTGGTGGTCACAATTGGGATGACGGGGAAGCAATTCGTTCTGAACCAGATTCAGGCGATTGGAACCAATGAAATCTGGGCGGAATACCTCGGCGGCGCTCCGCATATTAGCAACTCTAATCCTGACCCGCTTACCATCGACGACCTCCACGCTGTACAGGAAGTTGTGCCGGGCATCGTGGCTTCCTCGCCTGTCACTCAGCTTTCTGACCGTGTCCCCGTCGGCAACGGCCGCGAAAAAGACGTCACGATCCTGGGCGTCAGTCCAGAATATTTGCGGGTTCGCAATCTGGTGGTTCCTTCGGGACGATTCTTCGATCAGGAAGACTCGCAAGCGCACAACAAAGTGGGCGTCATCACGGAGAAAATGGCGGTCGAGGTTTATGGCTCGACGCAAGCGGCGGTCGGCAAAGTGATCAAACTTACCGGACTGCCATTCACCATTATCGGAACTTTCAAGGAGCGCGTCGAGACGTTCGGACAGTCAGAGATAGTCGACAACACCATGCTGATCCCGTATTCGGTGAGCCGCTATTTCATGGAAATTCCCAACGTGAAGCTGCTCTATTTTTCGATGGAAGATCCTTCCATGGTGATCTCGGCTACGGCTCAGATCAAGCGGGTCTTGCAGTCGCGTCACCGGTCGGAGTCGGTGTACGACGTTGCCAATCTGACCGCCTTGCTTTCGATGGCGGATCGCATTGCTACTGGCTTGACGTGGGTGCTGCTGCTGATTTCGATGGTCACGCTGCTGGTGAGCGGGATCGGCATCATGAATATCATGCTGGCGACGGTGACCTCTCGCATTCGCGAGATTGGGATACGGAAGGCCATTGGCGCGACCAATCGCGAAATTCGCTTCCAGTTTCTCGCTGAGGCCATGCTGATCTCGCTGATCGGAGGCTTCGCCGGAATCGTCATCGGCTACGCCATTCCCTACTCGGTTCGATTCCTCACGGAGTATCGCGTTCCCATCACCGGACTTTCCGGCCTCATCGCGATCGTGGTCTCGTCAGTGGTCGGAGTGATTTTCGGCACTGTCCCCGCTGCCCGCGCCGCGCAACTTGATCCGGTCGAGAGCCTGCGGTACGAGTAGCGCCACTTGGAGTCCTCGGATTCAGCCCTTTCCGTCTAAAATTGGGGGGATTGTGCCCGCAGCGACGGCGAGATCTGGCTGCGGAGATGCGATTTGTTACAATAAAGTTGCATTTTCCTCATGAACGGAAGTAATATGACTACAGGGAAGACAGTAGATTTCCCGGTTTAGGCCCTGTACCGCTAAGTAGACTTCCAGGCTGCAGCACATCTTGTGCAAAACAACACTACGAGGCCGCCCGTCAGCCTCCGTCCCGGTTCGGAGAGTTCGCTATGTCGTGGTATGCATACTGCCTTACCGAGCACCAGACCCTTCCAAACGGCACCCGTTCCCGACGCCCTTTCGTAATTGAGAATGTTCAAGGCGTGAACGGAGCCCCTGTGCTCAGCTATCCCAGCGGCGAGTTTGCTGTGATTGTGAGCGAATACGACCCAAAGTCAACCGAACTTGACCAAAAAGCGGCCATTGACCACGCTCGAGTGGTGAGCGGCTGTTTCCGCAACTCCACCGTCCTCCCCTTCCGCTTCGGAACCATTTTTGAGAGTGACGACGCGCTGCGCCAGGCTGTCCGGGTAAACCGGCGCGCTTTTGGCGTGAGCGTCGCCAAACTCCGCGGCAAGTCCGAAATGCACATCAAGCTAACCGTGACAGACGGGTCCCTTCGCGAGGCCATGATCGATGTCATACTGCCGGACACCGTGGGCGGCGACTATCTTTCGAAGCTGCGCGTGAAGGCATCTCGCGAGCGTGAGCGCCAGACCAAAGCACGCGCTCTTTCTGTACAGGTCCACAAGCTTTTCAACCCGCTCGAAGAAGAAGTGAGCTGCAAGAAAGTTGCTCCTCAGGGCATGCTGATCGATATTGCCCACCTCATCGACTCCAAGTCGGTCGAGAAATATCAGAATCGCTATAGCACCGCTGCCAAGCAGTTGAAGAACTGCCAAGTGGCGATTAGTGGACCTTGGCCTCCGTACCACTTCCTGCCAGGGAAGCTGCGAACGGTGGCGGGAAACAGCTAGGTTGTCTATTTTTGAGCCGTTGGCCCTGGGCTGGCGGCTCAAAGCTTGCTCCGGGTACCCGCATGCATCGAATGTGCAGCCTTATGCACTTTGTCGAGGGACGTGTTCGCTGAAGCCGAGCGTGCAGAGTGAAGGCGTCTCCCGATCTAACATCCTATTTCTCATTTAGTTACAGCCTAATAAGTTTCTGTGCTGCCCGCTGCCACCGTTTGGCTTGGCAAGTGCTTCATCCAGATGTAACTAAGAGGCCGCACAAAACAATGACCCTCACTCTCTTCTCTTCGAACCATTTCCCGAAGCTCAGTTCCGCCTGGCGGAACGAAAGCTTCCTTTGCCTTTCCTGACGTCGCCCACCATCTTGCCTCTTTGAGAACGTGGCCCCAGAAATGGGGCCACTTTTTTGATCCCGCGAAGCCCTTAAATGACTCTCCAGACGAAATGGGCTAACAGCGCAAACAGCAAAAGCATAAAGACCCCGCCCACCCAGATCAGAAAGTTCCACGTCATCTTCGGGTCGTTAATTTGTTTTTTGTCCATGGCTAACGCTAGCATCTGCCGGGACGGGTCAAATCGGGTGGACACGGTAGATTGGGGTTAGACGTCCGGCGCTTTCCGGCGGTTGTCGCTCTCAGATACACTGTCGAGCAACTATGACAAAGCCATTCGGATTGTGGTTCCGGGTCTCGCGCTTCTCACTATCGTTCATCGCCGGACTGCTGTCGCTCCTTTGTTTGTCGGCATCGCCCTCGGACGCCCAGGCTCCTGCCCCGACCCCGCCGCCCATTTCCAAGATGATGGGTGCGCCACAAGCCTCGGCCGCCGAGCAGCGGAACTTCCCCCCACTTTTGCTGCAGCAGCTCTCCGCCATCAAGTCAGCTGCACTGAACGATGATTTTGCATACCGCGTGGTCACTCACTTGACGGAAAATATCGGACCGCGTCCAACCGGCTCGCTGCAAGCGCACGCCGCCGCCGAATATGTCGCGGCAGAGCTTCGGCAGATTGGCTTGGATGTGCGGCTACAGCCCGTTACCGTGCCGCACTGGGTCAGAGGTGCGGAAACGGCGGCGCTCGTCGAATACCCTGGCATGGTGCCAGGAACAACCCAGAAGATCGTCCTGACCGCTTTGGGCGGCAGCTCCTCTACCCCCGCCGAAGGCCTCACCGCCGACGTTCTCGTGGTAAACACCTTCGATGAACTGACCGCCTTGGGCCGCGAAAAAGTTGCGGGCAAGATCGTGCTCTTTAATGAACTTTTCGACAAGCAGAAAGCAGCTGCCGGCATGGCGTTCGCTGCTTACGGGGAAGCAGTCCGGTACCGGGGAGCCGGGGCGAAGGCCGCTGCCGCATCAGGTGCTGTGGCTTGCCTGGTAAGGTCTGTGGGGAATGCAGACTATCGGCTCCCGCACACTGGATTCAGCTTCCCTGCCGGCATACCGGCAGGAGCTGTTACCGCGGAAGACGCTGACTTGATGGCCCATCTTGCAGCTGAGGGCAAAGTGCGCATGCACCTCACCCTTACCCCGCAAAAACTTCCGGATGAAACCTCCTACAACGTCATCGCCGATCTAAAGGGTTCCGAGCATCCCGAAGAGATTGTCGTGGTCTCGGGACACCTCGACTCCTGGGATCTGGGTACCGGCGCCATTGATGATGGGGCAGGGGTGGTTGTCGCCATGGAAACTGCGGAGATCCTGCAGCGGCTGCACCTGCGACCATCGCGAACCTTGCGCGTCATTGCCTGGATGGACGAAGAAACCGGAGGTTCGGGCAGCAAGGCCTACACGGCCGAGTTTGCCTCTGACTTCATCCACCATGTGGCGGCAATAGAAAGTGATGCGGGCGCGGCTCACCCCTTGGGTTTCGATGTCAAAATCCCTCCCGCAGCGATAGAAGCGCTTCGGCCGATGCAATCCGTACTACTGAGCATCGGAGCGACTGTGTTGCAGCCGAGTACGTATCCTCCCGGCGCCGACATTGCAGCCATGTCCGACGCGGGAGTGCCGGCATTTGGGATCATGCAGGATGGCCGTACCTACTTCAATTACCATCACACGGCCGCCGACACGCTCGACAAAATTGTTCCCAGCGAGCTGCGCGAAAATGCCGCTGCCATGGCAGTCCTGGCCTATGCTCTGGCGAACATGAAAGATCCTCTGCCGAGGTAGAGATGGCGCGCGGCCGCATCACGACCCATCAGGGGGCTGACGCATTGGCGTAAACATCCCACTACGGATTGGCATCCAACGGCCCGGTAAAGAGGAGAAAAACATGACCTTAGTGAAAGCAGCTATTTTTCCGCTGCTGTTGATGTATGCCGTCCTGTCTTATGCTCAGAACCAGCAAGCCCCGCCGCCGGGCGACCAGAGTTCGTATCCTTCGGAAACTCATAAAATGTCGTCGGCCGAGAAGCGCGATACCCCTTCAAACAACGGGCAGCCTGTTGACCTGAACAGCGCGAGCAAGAAAGACCTTGCGGCGCTTCCCGGCATTGGACCCGATTATGCTCAAAGCATCATCGATGCTCGACCTTTCGGCTCGAAGCAAGACTTGCTGAAGAAGAAGCTGATTCCGCAGGAAACCTATGACAAGATTCAGGACCGCGTAACGGCGAACGGTCCTAAGAAACAGTCGCTGCCGGAAGGCCCGCAGCACTGACGGTAAGCTTCAATTCGCCAAAAGGCCGCTAGGCATTTAGCTTAAGCGGCCTTTTTTAATTCCTTCCGCGCCTCGTCCACATCTTCGCTTCCTTGCTTCTTTAATACTGAGCGCGTGGTGCTGGCTTGCTCCTCGCTCTCCACGTTCGCAATCACCAGGGAGCGGCCTCGCCGCAGCAATTCGTGATAGAACGGCACATCGTCTTTGGGGACGCCAGCATCAAGGGCGTGTTCGGTGGCTTCGCCCGCTTTGGCTCCCGCCGCCGCACCACCCAGCCCAAGGGCGGCTGCCGCTCCGAGTCCGATGGCGAAGATTGTTCCAACACCGGGAACCACCAGACTGGCGATCGCTGCGCCGCCAGCTAGTCCCGCGCTCGCACCCAGGGCTCCGCCCATTACCGCACCCATAGCTTTGCCCATGCCGTCGTCTTCGGCATCGGTGGTTGGAAGACGATCTGCTTGCTCGTCTGAATCGCTGTTCCCTGGGGCTTCTCCGCTCAAGAAGATGATTGACTGTTCGGTCATCCCGCTATTGATCAACTCCTCGATGGCTTCCTCCGCCGCAGCGGCCGAGGAAAAGATTCCAACTACGCTTTGCATGAGTCCTCCTCCTGTAAACGCCTGAGTACGAGCTCTCAGTAGGATTCGCATCTGCGTGCGGCAGTTGCCGAACACGATCAGTTGCTCTGCCGGTTGCTACAATACGGTCCGGCCCAGAATGCGGTTCGTCAGCCCACTCCTCAAGCGCGCGATTTACCCGGCTCTACACCGCACAGGATTCTTGAACGGTCTTTCGCTGGATGCCGGTTATGCGGTTGTCAACTATCACGGTGTCGTTCCTTCCGAATATTCGAGCGTTGACAAATTTCTGGACGGAAACCTGGTGCGCGTCGAGATTTTTCGCCAGCAGCTGCAATTCCTGAAGGCTCACTATTCCATTATTAGGCCAGAGGATTTCCTGGCTGGGATCGCGCAGGGCAAACCGCTTCCGGCCCGAGCGGTGCTTGTAACTTGTGACGATGGGCTGCTGAATACGCTGACCCAAATGCTTCCCGTGCTGCAGCAGGAGGAAGTGCCCTGTTTGTTTTTTGTGACGGCTGCGTCCTGTAGTGATGAACCCGGGATGCTGTGGTACGAAGAGCTTTACCATCTCATGCGAACTAAGCCGTTGGAGGCCTTGGCGAGGCAGCTTCCGGCGGACGGCAAAGACGAGGCACCCTCGCCTGGCAATTTTCAGAATGAGTGGTGGAGCATGGTGAAAAGGGCGTCTCAGCTCGACGCGAAGGCGCGGACTGATTGGATGGAACAGGTTCGCGCGCATTGCGGGTCCGCGCTGCCTCGCGGCGAAGAGCGGTGGAGGCTGCTGAACGTTTCCGAGCTTAGGAAACTGTCCGAGGCGGGGATGACAATTGGAGCTCATACGAGGACTCACCCGGTCCTCTCGTTATCCGCCGAGGAAGAAGCGAGACGCGAAATTCAGGGAAGCAAGCACGACATTGAGCGCGCGCTGGGGCGGCCACTATGGGCATTCGCGTATCCATTCGGGAACCCGGCTACGATGGGTGACAGAGAATTTAGCCTGACAGAGGAAGCCGGATTCTCTTGCGCCTTCCTCAATGTCGAATACTGGGCCACCTCGCATCCCCGTTTCGCAATTGCTCGGACTCATGTGACGGCGGATATGTCGCTCGCGGAATTTTCGGCGCATCTCAGCGGACTGCACTGCCGGCTGCAGCGCGCAGTAGGGTCGTAGTGGGCGGCGGCTTCCGCTATAATTGGCGTCTCAACCGATTTGATCTCTTCTGCTGAAAATTAGCACCCGGCATCCCGTGCGCGTAACCGTTCTTGAGAAAATTCCGGAAGAGCCCGACCTCTCTGCCGCTTGGAACACGCTGGTCCTGGCCATGGAGAATCCGGAAGTGTTTTTCACCTACCAGTGGGCATTAGCTGCCAGCCGGGGATTTCAAGATCTTCTGTCGACCCGGCTTTTTCTGGTGTATGACTTCGAGGAGTTGGCCGGAGTGGTGGCATTGGCTATCGATCCCCGGGCACCGCGGGCAGCTTTCTTTCTTACTTCGAGTACCGCGGACTACTGCGACATTGTGAGCACGCCGGAGAACCGTAAAGCGGTGATTCTTGCGCTGCTCGAGGAATTTAAGAAGCTGGGGCTGAGCGATCTGGTGCTGGCCAATGTTCCGGCAAATTCCGCGACGTTGAAGGAACTGCCGGGGGTCGCGGGATCGCAGCGTTTTTATGTCACCTCGCGAACCGCTTACAACTGCGGAGTCGTGCAGCTCGGAGGTGAAGGTCAGCGCGAAACCCTTATCCGCTCGTTGGCGGGAAAGAGCCGCGAAAAACGGGCTTTGAAGCGGCTCAGTGACCTTGGCTCTGTAAAGGTGATTCATCTCACGGAGCCGGAAGAGATTGGTCGGAGCCTTGAATCCATTGTGTCCGCCCAGATCTCGCGCTTCCTCGCGAGTAACCGGGTGAGCCCCTTGGTGGGGCACGAGCGCCGCGCTTTTCTCCAACAGTTGAGTGATTTGTTGTCGCAATCCGGATGGCTAAAGATCAGCCAGTTGGAAATCGATGGCCATCCCGTGGCATGGAATTATGGTTTCCGCTTCGGCGGAAGCTGGTTCTGGTACCTGCCGACTTTTGAAATGGAGTATGCGCATGTGTCGCCTGGTTCGTGCCTGCTGCGTCTGCTGGTGGAAGAAGGCGCGAAAGATTCTTCGCTGCAATGGCTGGACCTTGGTCTCGGACAGGAGTCCTATAAAGATCGCTATGCCAACAATATGCGGGAGACGCGATACGTAAGACTCTCACGTGGGTTTCCCAGGCACGTGCTAAGTGCTGGCCGCGAACTGATCAGCGCTACGGCTGCGCGCTTTCCGCAGTTCGGGGATAAAGCTCGTGAAGCCCGCGCCGCTTACCGCGCGACAGCAAACCGCGTCCGTGAGACCGGGATTTCCGCTACCGCTGGATATTCTTTGCGCAGAGCGGCAAGAGCGATCGCCTCCGAGGACGAAGTATTGCTGTTTGAAGCGGACTCAAGCGCGGCGTCCGAGTCTTCGAGTGTTCAGCTAATTCCTTTAATCCGGGAACATCTGGTGGAAGGCTCGATCACGAATGCGAATGATCCCGCGACGCTCCGCTATCTGATGCGGTGTGCCGCACGATTAAATCAGCCGGGCGCGTCGGGTTTTGTGTTGCACGATGAGACTGGCCGGCCCGTTCACTTTTTGTGGATGGATGACTACGACGGCTTCCGTCTGGCGGAAATCGGGCAGAACATTGAACCTGCTTTTGCCAACGCAGCCATGATTTTTGATTGTTGGACTCCATCCTCGGAACGAGGACGCGGCCATTATGCCAGGGCGATCCGGCAAGCTGCAGTCCAACTGCGGCAGGCGGGGCGTCCGGCCTGGATATTCTCCGGGGCAACAAATCACTCTTCGTTGCGCGGTATTATAAAAGCCGGCTTCTCCTACCGCTTCTCGCTTGTGCGCCGTACAAAATTGGGGCGTGCCACCGTCACCCAGCAAACCACCACAAAAGTCATTTGAGCTCGACTCCACTGTGCGGCAAAAATCTTCTTGCTTCTACTTCCGAATCGTGCGCCGGAAACAGTACGAACGTGGCAGGGACGCTCCTCGCAGAGCGTCCCGTCACGCGCGAGATAGGCAGTCGAAGTGGCGAGGCCTTCCCGCATTCTTGCAATTCGAGTTAACGCTTCGGGCAGGGCTGAGGTCTCACGCCGCGAAACGAAGGTTCCAAGGCCCCCGTCTTCTATTCGGAAATAACGTGAACCACGTTTGCGCCCGCGTTATCCGACGTATAAACCAGTTTTGTCCTTGGATTCACATCGATAAATGCGCTGGGGACGGTCACGCTTCCAGTTTTGACGTTCGTCTTTCCGTCCACCACGGCGACGGTGTTGTCGCCTTTGTTGGTTACGAAGACCAGCCCGCTATACGGATCGACGCAAACGCCAAAGGGATTATTTCCGGTTGGCACGTTGGCCACAACCTTCAAGGTATGCAAGTTGACGACGCCCACCGTCGATGGCGCGAAGGTTTCGTTCGTGACGTAGGCTCGGCTGGTGGAAGGATTCACCGCGACGTTCGCGTTAAAGTTCCCTACTTGAATACGCGTGATGGTATTGGTGGAACCATCGATGATGGCCATCTCATTTCCATCAACCGCGGCCAGGATCTGATTCGTGTTAGGGTCAGCCGCCATCCCGAGAAATTGTTGGCGGTTGATTCCGATGTGCGCCTCGAAAGTGTTGGTACTGCCATTAATCACGTGGACCTTGAAGTTGTTATCGTCAGCTACATAGATCCGATTGGTTGCGGGATTCACGGCGATTCCCTGCAAACCAATACTTGGCGACGGAGTATTGATCGGAAGCGTTGTAATGATCGTATCCGTTCTGCCATCGATCACGGTAACGCCGCAGCTCACCGGGGTCTGACCGAAATCGCATCCTGCGGTGTAAACGCGTCCATTCGTTGGATTGGTCGCGATCACAAAGGCCTGAGGAACGCTTATGGTGTCGATCACGGTGTTTGTGGTGCCATCAATCACGGCTACGGAGTCTCCGGTGGAAGTACCGAGGCTGACGTAAATGCGATTGCTGGCGGGATCTACCGCAACTCCGGATGGAGTGCCTGCCACGGGGATATCGGTGACTAACGTCTGCGCGTGTGAGGGAGCCAGACTTGCACAGGACAGAAGAAGGAGCATGAGCCCAGTCCGGTACGACATAAACACCTCTCGAAGGGATGAAGTTGACACTTCAGGGGCAGGAACTGAGGTGGTGACGTTTAGACTTGAAGCCCCCAGGAAGGGTTGCTCGGCGGAAACGTTCTACGGTATCTGTGCAGCCGCGGGGGCTGTTGACGCATCTCAAATTGGACGCTTATCATCGTCGTTTGGCCTTTACCTTACGAGCGGCTCCGTGGAGCTGCGAGATTCAGAAGAAGTGACCATTTATGGAAAAGAAGAAGTTAGAGGGATTCAAGAAGCGGCTTGAGACTCGGCAGCAGGAATTGCGCCGCACCGTCTCTCGCACGCAGGCCGACGGACGATCCGCCGATGAAGATACGGCCCAGGATATTGCCGACCGCGCGGCTAGCTCTTACACAAAGGAATTTCTTTTCAGCCAGAGCAACAACGAGCGCCAGCTCCTCCAAATGGTGGAAAAGGCACTGGCACGCATTCGCGAAGGTAGCTTCGGCGAATGCATCAACTGCGGCAAAGAAATCAACGCCAAGCGGCTCGAGGCGGTTCCCTGGACCCGCCATTGCATCGAGTGCCAGGAGAAGCTTGAACAGGGATTGCTGGAAGAGACTTCGCGATAGGTACTCTCCGCTTGTCCCCTGACGCTATCTGCGAGTGACTGATTCCGTGATTTCAGCCCTGATAGTTGCGTTTGGAATAGGAGTGGTCACGGGATTGCGATCCATGACCGCGCCGGCGGTTGTGGCCTGGGCCGCTCATCTGGGTTGGATGAATCTCTCCGGTTCGCCCCTCGCATTTCATGGGATCGCGGTGGAGTGTGATCGTGTTTACGATTCTGGCGGTGGGAGAGTTCATCGGCGACTTGCTGCCTGCAACTCCAGCGCGCACATCCGCCTTGCCGCTGATAGCGCGGATTGTGATCGGCGCTGGCGTGGGGGCCTGCGTCGCAATTGCGGGCGGCTTTTTGCTCTGGCTCGGCGCCGTGTGCGGAGTGATTGGCGCAGTGGCTGGAGCCTTTGGCGGGTACCAAGCTCGCGCCAGCCTGGTTCGCGCTCTTCGAGTTCCAGATGCAGCGATTGCGATCCCAGAAGACTTGATTGCAGTCGGGCTCGGGTTGTTGCTGGTCACCAGACTTTAGCCGGGGTTTAGACTGAAAAGAGGGGCATCACAGTTTTGACGGGCCTATTTTCCTACTGTTAGACTGGGACTTCGCCATAATCGTTCTACCCTCCATCGCAGACAATAGAAGGGATCTTCGTGCGCGCAGAGACACGCCATCAACTTAAGCAAGACTCATTCAGCCGGGTTACGATCGGAGCTGCCGAGAAAACCGCTCATTGGAGCGTGGAACACCGAAATACGCTGATGATCGCGGCCGTCGCTGTGATCGTAATTGTCGCCGCCGTCGCCGGTGGATGGTATTACCTGAGCGCGCAAAATGAGAAGGCGAGCCTGGAAATGACCCAGGCGGTGCGGACGCTGGAGGCTCAGCTTCGTCCGCCCGGAGCACCCCCGCAGCCTGGAGTTCCGAGTTTTACCTCCGCTAAAGAACGGGCAGAAGCTGCGAAGAAGCAGTTTCAAACGATCGAAGATAAGTATCCGCACACGCATTCCGCCGATATGGCTCGCTACTTTCTTGGAGTAACCTCAGCGACCGAGGGGGACAACGCGGCCGCGGAAAGTAATTTCAAGGCGGTGGCTTCGAACGGCAGTAAAGAACTTGCCGCGATTGCCAAGTTGGCGCTGGCCAGTTTGTATGCCAATACCGGCCGCACCAAAGACGCGGCATCGCTTTATCAGGAGCTGATCAACAAGCCCACGACCGCGGTGAGCAAAGTGACGGCCCAGTTACAGCTGGCCGACCTGTACAAATCCAGCAACCAACCTCTCGATGCGAAACGACTCTACGAGCAAATCAAGAAAGATAATCCCAGCACGGAAGCGGGACAACTGGCGACGCAGAAGCTGGCGGAGTTGAAATAGCTCTTTCGAACTTTATAGAGTGCACTTCCTCTCAACGCTTGCTCTCGTAAAGTAGGTTTAGCCCTCGAATCGAGCTGCATCCTTTCGGATTTACGACCCCTATTATTTCCCTCGCCGCAAAGACTGCTGCAGGCTTAGGCTTTGGCAAGTTGCCTGGATGATGTCGTGGGCGGCATGCGATTCCACGAATTGAAATCCATAGCGAAAAGCATTTCGCTGGCGCACTGTGGCATAAACCGTCACTGGGCCGTAAGGTAGCTCGAATTTCAGTTCTACGAGTTCCCCCATGGAAACTTCAAGTTTCAGCAAGGCTGAGATACCGGACTCACTGATGTCTTCGGTGTAGCCGTGGAGTAGACCGTCCGCTTTCGAATCGATCTGAATATTGACCGCCAGCTTGAAGCGAGGTTGCCGGCGCGCGTCGGGCATTGGCGGGGAACTTGCGGTGGTAACCTGAGTTTGCGCTTCCAATTTTTCCCTCCAAGGGACGAACAGAGTGCCGAGACGGTCCAGCCAACGTTGTTCCGTGAGGCTTGTTCCACTAGCTGTCAGCCTCGAGCGAAAGCGTACATTTCTTCATCGGCGAGACCTTGGCAAGGCTTGAGGGGTAAGCTGCCCTCGTGCCATTTTCACTTTTTCCGCAGGTTGAGTAGGATGATGGTCCAGTAAGGTTGCGATTGGATACTTATGACCGACATAACATTGCGGGTAAACGGAACAGAAAAGAAAGTAAGCGTTCCGGCAGAGACGCCTCTGCTGTGGGTGCTGCGGGATACGTTGGACCTTCCCGGCACGAAGTTTGGTTGCGGTGCGGGGCTGTGCGGGGCCTGCACGGTGCACGTGGATGGCTCAGCCACGCGATCCTGTTCCACGCCTGTCTCACAGGTGCAGGGAAAGTCGATCACTACCATTGAAGGTTTGGGAGCGAACGGCTTGCATGTTCTGCAACAGGCCTGGATCGCGGAAGAAGTACCACAATGCGGCTACTGCCAGACGGGACAGATTATGACCGCGGCCGCGCTGCTTGCGAACACTCCGAACCCCAGCGACGAACAGATTACACAGGCCATGAACGGCAACCTGTGCCGTTGCGGAACCTATGAACGCATTCGCAAAGCGATACGCCGGGCGGCCAGCGGTGCCGTGGCAGCGGGAGGGGCGCGATGAGCACGATCAGCGTTGCGAAAAAGGCTCCGTCCTGGAGCCGGCGCGAATTTATTGCCGCCGGAGTGGCTGCAGGAGCTGGTCTGGTCGTAGGCTTTTATCTGCCGCACGGAGAGAAAACGGACAAGAAGGTTTTCTCGCCGAATGCCTACCTGCGGATCACGCCGGACAACAAAATTACCATTGTGGTCGCGCGCTCGGAGATGGGCCAAGGAATCCGCACGGCGCTGCCTATGATTTTGGCCGAGGAACTCGAAGCGGATTGGAAGCACATCGAGATCGAGCAAGCTGGGGCGAGCACGCTCTATGGCGATCAAACCACCGGCGGAAGCGCGAGCGTCCGGACGACCTGGGATCCCATGCGCAAGGCGGGCGCTACCGCACGCGAGATGTTGATTTCGGCAGCGGCGCTCACGTGGGGTGTGTCGCGATCGAGTTGCACCGCGCAGGGTGGAAGTATCCAGCATGCCGCTTCCAAGCGGCAACTCAGTTATGGCGATCTGGCTGTCAAGGCGGCCACTCTACCGATTCCTACCGATGTTCCCCTGAAGCAAAGCAAAGATTACAAAATTGTTGGACAACGCCTGCCACGCGTGGATACTCCTTCGAAAGTGAAGGGCGAAGCGGTCTTCGGCATCGACTTTCGCTTGCCGGGCATGAAATTTGCGGTTTTGTCGCGTTGCCCGACCATCGGTGGAAAGATGCTGAGCTTCGACGACAAAGAATCGAAGAAGGTTCCCGGCGTGAATTTCGTCGGTAAGATCAGCGATTCTGCCGTCGCGGTGGTTGCTGATGGTGTTTGGGGTGCGATGGAAGGCCGCCGTCTGCTGAATGTGAATTGGGATGACGGTCCGAATAAAGATTTGAACACCGCCGCGGTAATGCAATCGCTAAAGCAGGGAGCGGCAAAAAACGGTGCGAGTTTGTTTGCCCTGGGAGATGTCACGAAGGTTGCGGGGCGCAAAGTTTCGGCGGAGTATCAACTGCCGTTCATGGCGCACGCTCCGATGGAGCCCGGAAATTGCACGGCGAATTTTCAGGGAACGAGCTGTGAATTGTGGGCACCGACGCAGGTGCCGCAGGACTGCCGTGATTCCGTGGCGCAAGCTCTCAGCATCGATCCTGACCAGGTAAAGGTCAACGTCACATTGATGGGCGGAGGATTCGGACGACGGTTGGAGCATGACTATGCCGTCGAAGCGGCACAGGTTTCAAAACTGGCCCACGTTCCGGTCAAAGTGTTATGGACGCGCGAGGATGATATGCGCTCTTCCACGTATCGTCCCGCGAGTCTGCATCAGTTGAGCGCTGTCATCGATGGGGCTGGATATCCGGTGGCGTTTACGCATCGGTTAATTGCGCCATCGATCAGTGGGCAGAGGGGACAGCCTGGGCCGAACGGTCTTGATCCGGATCTTACGGACGAAGCCGCATTTGTTTACGGCGTTCCCAACGTTTCCCTCGAGTATGTGCTGACGGAGACTGTCGTGCCCCTGGGATGGATGCGGTCGGTTTACGCTCTGCAGGCAGCATTCGCCAGCGAAACTTTTATCGACGAACTGGCCGTGGCAGCCGGAAAAGATCCGTTGGAGTACCGGCTGCACATGCTGGCACAGAACAAGGATCAGGACATTCCATTCTTCACCACGACGTGGCACACCGCTCGAATGCGGGGAGTATTGCAGTTGGCGGCTGACAAAGCGGGCTGGACCAAACCTCTGCCTGCGGGACGCTTCCGCGGGATCGCCTGCTTCGCATGTTTTTCCTCTTACGTAGCTGAGGTGGTTGAGATCAGCATGGAAAACAATCTGCCACAAGTCCACCGCGTCGTAGCGGCAGTTGATTGTGGCCAGGTAGTAAACCCTGGCATCTTGGAACAGCAGATTCCCGGCGGAGTGATTTATGCGTTAGGAAATGCTTTGCGCGCGCAAATCACGATTGAAAAGGGCCGGGTGGTGCAGGGAAATTTTGACGATTATGCACCCGTGCGGATGCAGGAGGCCCCAGTCGTAGAAGTGTATGCCGTGCCCAGTGCCGAGCCGCCAACCGGCATTGGGGAACCATCCGTCCCGCCGCTCGCGCCGGCTTTGTGCAACGCGATCTACGCCGCGACCAAGAAAAGAATTCGGGCACTCCCGATCGGCACCTAGTCATGTATGCGAAAGCGATCGATTGCGTTACTGATTTCCATCTTTTTCCTTAGCGCGAGTTTTCTGGCCGGACAAAGTCCCGCGAATGCTGCGACGCAATTGCCTTCTGTCCCATCGTCCCGGCTCGCACGGCTGCGGCACGGCATCAATGCCACCGGATGGTTTGCGCAGGTTTACGACCAGCGCGGATACACCAAGGATCACTTTCAGAACTGGATCACTGTGGAAGATGTCGCGCTAATCAAATCGATGGGATTCGATCACGTACGGCTGAGCGTGAATCCCGCGCCGATGATGCCGGAGCATCGACCCGACGAAATTCCGGCGGAATATCTTGGCTATCTCGATGCGGCGGTGAAAATGATTCTGGCTCAGCAGATGGCTGTGGTGATCGATCTCCATCCCGAGAGCGACTTCAAAGGGCGTCTGGCGAAAGACGACAACTTCGTTCAGGAATTCGCTGATTTCTGGCGAGCGCTGGCGCGCCATTATTCCACATGGGATCCCGAGCGCGTCTTTTTTGAGATTCTGAATGAGCCCGAGTTCAACGACCGGTACCGGTGGTATGGCGTGCAGGCAAAGCTTGCCGCGTCGATTCGCCTGGGCGCACCGCAGCATACGATCATTGCGGGGGGAGCGCGTTGGTCAGATGATGACGAACTGGTGTTTCTCGAGCCGTTGCGCGACCCGAACGTGATTTACGCCTTTCACTTCTACACACCGCATATCTTTACGCACCAAGGCGCAACCTGGGGATCCTATTTCTGGCATTGGGTGAAGGGCTTGAAATATCCTTCCTCGCCGGAAAACGCTGCCAAGGTGGCGGAGACCGTCCCCGACGCGATCGACCGCATGGCAGTCATCCGCTACGGACAAGATCACTGGGGACCGGCGCGTATCGATGCAGAAATCACGCAAGTCGACCAGTGGTCCCGGCAGCGCGCTGTGCCTGTCGTTTGTAATGAGTTCGGAGTCTATCGCGAATACGTTGATCCGCAGGATCGCGAGGCATGGATCCACGACGTGCGCACTTCCCTCGAACGGCACGGCATCGGCTGGACGATGTGGGACTATTCCGGAAATTTCGGCGTGGTAACCAGAAAGGACCGCCGGACTGTGCCTGATGCGATCACTCTCCGGGCGCTGGGACTGACTCAAGCCGCAGCAAAGTGAAACCCGCTTGCCCAGCGAATGCCGGCATGGGCTGGCCAACCGTCAATCGAAATAGTCTTATGTTATTGCCGAAAGACTTGATCTCCAGATTGTGAAACTCGGCGAAGCGCTTTTGTAAGCTCCTCCGCAAGGTCGACGCGCCATCCCGCCTGAACGACCCAAACATTGTCTCCCGCCTGCAGATGGTAGGTTCGCACCAGTTCATTCCACGAACTGCCGAAATTCTCAGCGTCGAAAAGTGTGGCCGCCTTGTAGCTGGCAGAGACAACGCGAACGCCTCCGCAGGAAAACACTTCGAAGTCTGCCACCGATTCCTCGAACCGGATCGGTTTTTGTTCGCATAAATAGTGGCCGAGGACCAGATCGCTTTCGTAGTCGGTGAAAATCAACGCAGAACGGTTGGAGCTCTGGCGAAGGAAATGTATCGCCTCGCTCATGTGAGTTCGGCTCTGATCCGCGCGTTGCATGTAAGGCTGATGTTGTTTGCCGAAAGCCACGCAGAGGAAGACGACAATCCCTGCGAGAGGAATAGCGCGATCTAGACGCCCGCGCGAGAGCTGAGCGAGCGCGATGCTTAACCCGGCGACGGCGGGAATGACGAGGAGAGCCGAGTGGCGCGTGCCGCCGTAAGGATAAAAATGGACGAGACTGGCGCCGCCCACAAATGTAAAGGTGAGGACGAGAAAGAGAGCAAGCTGACGAGACTCAGTCACCGAAGGGCCGTTGTTGCCACGCGCCGTCCCGCGAACCAGCCACACTATGGCCGCGAGGAAAAGTAGCCCAGCCAGGTCGCCGACGACAAGTTGGCCGAAGACAAACTGGAAGACACCGAAGCTGCGACCGACGATAAAGGCGAGCGGGTTATCGCGGGTTGCGTCGAAATAAGAACGGCGAAGGAAAAACTCGCTCATCCAGCCCTGAAGCACTGTGCGTGATTCCCCCGCGCCCAGCTTGGCAAGGTGGGTTTTATAGAGAAAAATAGACAGAACCAGCGCGCCGAGTTGCCCAGCGACCCAGGTGGTCACCAAGCGAGCCGGTACCGCTTCGGCAAAAATCCTGACCAGAGCGTAAACCCCCAGCGCTGCGGCGAATAGAAACGCTGAATAGTGAGACAGCATCGCCATGTAAAGGCATACGGAGAATGCCGCCATTTTGCTGACTGACTTTTCCTTGAACGCTGCATCCAGGAAGTACAGCGCACTGGCCAGGAAAGCCAGAAGCAAGGCGTATTGCCGAATCTCCGCGGAGAGCAAGACGATCGGCGGGAGAAATGCGACGAAGATCAACCCTATGAAGCCCGTGACCCTACCAGCCACGCCGCTCAGCCATCTATAGAATATCCAGCAAAAGAGAGTTCCGGCGATCACGGACGGCATCCGCAGCCATAATTCTGACGTGCCGAAGTTCCTCCAGTAATAGAGAATGATCGTCAGGAGGGGCGGATGGGAAGCGGTCAGGCTTTCTTTGTAGGCGAGTGCCAGCGACGATTGATTGGCCAGACGAAAATGTAGCGCCTCGTCAGGATTCAGAAATGTTCCGTGGGCAACCCAAATCCGGGCAAGAAAGCCAAGTGTAGTGATGACGACTGAAACCGAGTCGGCTCGCCTCTCGAGCCAGAGATTCTTCTCCTCGCTCAACGATCCCAGCCCTCGAGGATGACGCGAGGGTGCTGCAAACGGTCAGCGATTGCTGGTATCACCCTGCAACGGTGTCCCCTCCGCAGGTAGTCTACCTGCCTTGACACCTGTTTCGGTGGCCTTTATCCTTAACTCTTGCTCCTTGCGGTACTTACGTCTTCCTGACGTGCTTCCGCGGGCTTGGGGCGTTGGCGCACAGCGCGCGGAGTCTTCCGATGTTTTTCGAAGTCAAAGATTTGGAACTTCATCCGATTGAATTTGCGGAAAAGTTTGAGCCGGGGACACTCGATCTCGGGTCGGACTACCGGCAGATTGCTCCGGTGGATAGTAGCGGCCGTGCCGATCTCGTCGAGGAGCATCACGGCAAGCACAAGGTAATCCAGGACATCCGGATCAAGGGTCGGTTGGCGACGACGCTGGAGTCCGACTGTGCACGCTGCCTGGAACCGCTTACGCAGGATGTGCAGCGTGATTTTGATCTGCTATACCGTCCACATCGGTGCCGACGCAGGGCGCGACGAAATATCCGTCACCGATGCAGAGGCAGAGATCAGCTATTATGAAGGCGAGGGGATTCTGCTGGACGACGTAATCCGCGAGCAGATACTACTGGCGGTGCCGTTGAAGGTTACTTGTCGCGAAGACTGCAAGGGACTGTGTCCTCACTGTGGCAAGAATCTGAATCAGGAACAATGTTCGTGCGCGGTCGTCCAGGAAGAACCCCGATGGGCGGCGCTTAAGGAAATCCGCGACAAGCTGGCGCACTGAAGTTTATTTTTTAGAATTTCAAAGATCGAAACATGCGGGCCGAGCGCCCGGCGAGAGGAATTTAGACCCATGCCTAATCCGAAACGACGACATTCCCAGAAGCGCACCTCCACGCGGCGTGCGCACGACGCTTTGAAGAGCCACTCGCTCTCCGAGTGTCCGAACTGCCACGAGAAGAAGATGCCGCATCGCGCCTGCGTGAAGTGTGGCTATTACAAGGGCCGTGACGTATTGCAAGTCGAAGAAGCCAGCTAACTCCTGCCACCATGCCTAGCGTGATCGCGCTGGATGCGATGGGTTCGGACCGGGCGCCCAAGCCTGAAATTGAGGGTGCCATCCATGCTGCGCGCAATTATGACGTCCGCGTCTTGCTGATCGGCCCTGAAGAAAAGGTCAAGGCCGAACTGGATCGCCATCCCTCCGCCGCGCACCTGCCCATCGAAATCGTCCACGCCAGCGAAGTCATTACCATGGAAGATAAAGCGGTGCATGCGGTTCGCACCAAGCGTGACTCCTCGATGCACGTGGGCCTGCGCATGGTGCGCGAGGGCCATGCCGCGGGATTTGTTTCTGCGGGCAACACCGGAGCCGCTATGGCCGCCGCCAAAATGATTCTTGGCGCGCTGCAGGGCGTCGATCGTCCGGCGCTGGCGGCGGTTTTTCCAACTGCTCCCGGAACTGCCGCGATCCTGCTCGATGTCGGCGCCAACGTCGATTCCAAGCCGCATAACCTGGAACAGTTCGCGGTGATGGGCGAGATTTATTTCCGCAGCATGTTCGGAAACCCGCGCGCCTCACGGACCTTCGGCGCAACTCGCGGACCCCGCGTGGGCCTGCTTTCCATCGGCGAAGAAGAAACCAAGGGCAACGATCTCACTCGCGAAGCCTTCCCGCTGCTCAAGGCTCTTCCCATCAACTTCATTGGCAACGTCGAAGGCCGCGATTTATTTAACGGCCACGTGGATGTCATTGTCGCTGACGGTTTCGTCGGCAACGTCGCCCTAAAAATTTCCGAAGGCGTCGCAAATCTTGTTCGAACTGTGTTGAAAGAATCCCTGCGCTCGACGATTACGCGGCAGGTCGGTTACATGCTCTCGCGCAGCGCCTTTTCCGATTTCAAAAAACGCATCGATCATACCGAATACGGTGGCGCTCCGCTGCTGGGCGTCAAAGGCGTATGCATCATCACCCACGGATCGTCGAATGCAAACGCAATCAAGAACGCAGTCCGCGTCGCCGCGGAATTTTCCGAGCGCAATATCAACCACTCAATTGAGGTAGGATTAGCCGCGCTTCGTCCGGTGATAGCCGAAGCTGAGCCGGCTGCAGCCCACTGAATCGCCGCTTCCTTACTCGCTGACATGATCGAATCCAACAACGCTAACAAACTCGCCTTCATCTTCCCCGGCCAAGGCTCTCAGAGCGTGGGCATGGGCAAGGATCTGTACGAAAAATATCCCGTCGCCCGGCAAACATTTGAAGAAGCCGACGAAGCCCTGGGCTACAAAATTTCCCAAGTGTGCTTCGAGGGACCGGAAGAGAAGCTGCGCCTTACTGAGATTACCCAGCCCGCGATCCTGACGGTCTCGGTTGCGGCGCTGCGCGTGCTCCAGGGGCGTGTCTCCAAGCCCGGCTTTGTGGCCGGCCACAGCCTGGGGGAGTACTCCGCGCATGTGGCTTCGGGAACGATGACATTCTGCGACGCAGTGCGAACCGTGCGCAATCGCGGGAAATACATGCAGGAAGCCGTCCCCGTTGGCGTGGGTACGATGGCGGCGATTTTGGGGATGGATCTGGAAAATGTTACATCGGTCTGCCACGATGCGGCGCAAGGCCAGGTATGCGCTCCTGCCAACATAAATTCGCCAGAGCAAATTGTCATCTCAGGAAACACTGAGGCTGTGGAGCGTGGAACAAAGCTCGCTGACGTGCGCGGGGCAAAGCGCGCGAAAGTGCTACCGGTAAGTGCTCCTTTCCATTGCTCGCTGATGAAGCCCGCACAAGATCGATTGCAGGAAGATCTGAACCGTTTGAAGATGCACAAGCCGGTTTATCCGGTGGTTTGCAATTTCGAAGCGTCCTGCGTCACCGATGAATTGAGGTCGCGGGACACCTTGGTCGCGCAGGTAACGGGCGCTGTGAAGTGGGATCAGAGTATGCGCCTGCTCATTGAAAAGGGTGTGCAGACCTTCGTGGAAATTGGACCGGGAAAAGTTCTCTGCGGCTTGATGCGGCAGATCGATCGTGCGAAGACTGCTCTGAATGTTGGGGACGAGGAGTCGCTGAATAAGACGGCAGAGCGACTCGCAACCTCTTAATCAGATCTGATGCCGCATGAGGGAACAAACTGCGGCGGTCCGAGACCGAGCCTGCTACAACCTCTCCTCTAGTGAAATTCCAGATCGCATGGCGGCGTGCTGATCGTTTTATCTGATTTGTCCACGTACAGCTGCGCGTGCTGCGCCCGATCGTTCACGATAGCATCGACGACCACGCCGGTTCCGCCGCCCGGGCAGTTGCTCTCCCCATAAATCTGGTAGCTTTTGACCACGCCCCACTGGCCGCCGGGTCCCCAGTCCTGTTTGAATTCGTTGATGGGATACTGCGAATGGTTCTGCGAATGCTGCTTCCAGTCAGGGTCGTGATAGTAGATGCCGTAGGCGGAATCGTAGTCCTGCTTTTGCAGAGCGGAAAAGAATTTGTCCGCAACGTGCTTTTCCGGCCAGAAGCGGTTCCACCAGCCGACGATGGCCAGCACCAGCACAACCACAATGGCGGAAATAATCCTGACTCGCTTCTTCCGCTCTCGTTCGGGATGGTATTCTTTCGCGTCCAGTAACGTCATAGCTTCCATAGCATAACGGACGCCGCCCGGAAGTCAAAAGTTGCCGCCAGGATCGAGTAATTTTGCATGGACGAATTTCAATCGCCAAATTACCCGATTACAAAATTATCAAATTCCGTTACAAAGTCCGCTTGAACAGCGGAATCGCGACTCCCAGCGTGACCCCTGCGAAGATACTCAAGTACAACATGTCTCCCCAGACTGCCGACAAGGTGGTTTCTTTCAGCAGCAGGCATTTGAAGCCGTCCACCGCGTAGGTAAAAGGATCGACCCTGGCGATCGCCTTCAGCCATGGGGGAAACGCCGCGATCGGATAAATCGCGCCGCTGGGAAAAAATAGCAGTGTATTCAGAATCCCGAACATTGCCCGCGGCACCAGGGGATCGTCGATGCGTACCATGAGCAAAAACATCATCGTATTGAAGGCCAGCGAGGTCAGCACGATCATCACCAGCAACCCCGCCATCGTGATGGGGTTGAAAATTGTGCTCACGCCCGAGATGAGCGCCCCGATCACGCAAATGATCACCCCGGTCATCACCGCTTTAATTGCACCCGCCAGGTTCAGCCCCAGCACCAGTTCCAGTTTCGTAATCGGAGTCACCAAATACCCTTCATGCACGCCACGCGCCTTGTCGTCGATGTACAACATCCCCCCGCCGATCATCACTGAGACAAACATTGCCAGGGTCAGCGAACCTGGCAGCAGATACTTCATGTACTCGATGTAAGGATAGAGTTCGACGATCTCGAGCGCCGTTTGCTGCAGGATGCGCGGCTCAACCGTGGGCTGGTTCAGCGACGCGACCAGATCGGTTAGCTCGGCTTCCACCGCCGAGCTCATAAAGTTATCGCTGTTATCCACCACCAGCGCTATCTGGGGATGATTTTCCTCGTACACGCGCCGCGAGAACTGTGGCGGAATAATCAGGGCGCCGTCGAGCTTCCCGTTGCGCACGTCCTCCATCGCATGTTTTTCGTTGTCGTAATAAACCGGTACAAAGGTGCGGATGTTGGCGCGCACCGAGTCAAACGCCTCGCGAATGCGCAGCGCCTGCGTGCCGCCGTCCTCGTCGACAATGGCAACCTTGGCGTCTCGAATCTTGCCGCCAAATGCGCTTCCCAGGATAATGAGCTGCACCAGCGGCATGATCATCGACGCCATCATGAGCGCGGGGGAGCGAAAAAATTTGCGCATCTCCCGCTCGACAATCGCCATCATTCGATTCATATCGCCCACCCCTGATTCATGGCCGTAAACCCGGGCTTTGCGGCATGACAAAGGCATACGCTTTCTGCAATTCGTCGCGTAGCTGCCGCCCTGTGTAATGCACGAATACGTCATCCAATGTGGTGTTCTGCACCGAAAGCGACTTGACCGCGACTCCAGCTCCTACGGCCATCTCCACTAACTCCGTCGTAGTTCGCGAGCCGTTGCCGGTAAGCACTCGAAACATGCCCGCCCCCTCGCGCTGCACCGATGTGACTTCGTCCAGCGTGTGCAGTTTCTGCTCCCAATCCTCCGGCGGATTTTCAAATTGTGCCTCGATCACATTCGATCCCGGCACGCTCGCTTTCAAGGCCATGGGAGTATCGAGGGCGACAAGCTTGCCATGATCCACAATCGCGATGCGGTCGCAGAGCCGGTCGGCCTCGTCCATGTAATGGGTGGTGATCAGAATCGTCAGTTGACGCTGGCTTTTGATGTTGCCAAGCATCTCCCATACGGCGACACGCGAAACCGGATCCAGCCCCGTCGTAGGTTCATCGAGAAAGAAGATTTTCGGATGATGCACCAGACCACGCGCGATTTCCAACCGTCTCCGCATGCCTCCGGAGAGAGTTTTCGTTTGTGCGTCGCGCCACTTGGTCAAATCAACCAGGCCGAGCAGCTCGTCAATCGAACGCTTCCGCTCCTTAGCGGGCACGTCGTAGAGCTTTGCGTAGATGTTCAGATTCTCTTCCACGGTCAGGTCGAGATCGCTGGTGAGTGCCTGCGGAATTACGCCGATCATCCGCCGCGCCGCATTTGGATCCTTCGCGACATCCTTGCCGGCGATGCAAGCCGTGCCGGACGTGATCGGAATGAGAGTGGTCATCATGCGAATCAGAGTGGATTTCCCAGCTCCGTTCGGGCCCAGCAATCCGAAGATCTCCCCCTCTTTCACGTTGAACGAAACATCGTCAACCGCGGTGAAGTCGCCGTATTTCTTCACGATGTGCTGCACTTCGATTGCAAACGGTGAGGCTGTGGCGCCAGTGGAAGCGCTGCCGGGAGCGGATTGTGCGATCGCCATCATTGCTGTCCTACTGCCTGCGCACTCTGCGGATTGCTCTCGCCCTTCATTTGTGAAGAAGAGACCAGCACTTCAGCCGTCATTCCAGGCACGAACGCACCCTTGGGATTATCGAGCCGCACCTTGAGCACAATCGTCCGGATATCGCGCTTGCGGCGGCTCACATCACGCTGCGTGGCGAAATCGCCTTCCACGCCTTTGAAAAATACCTTGCCATTGGTAATCGTGCCGCCGGGCAACCGCACCCGCATCACGTCGCCGTAGCCGATGTGATCGGCATAAGTTTCGGGAATCGCCGCCCGCACCCAGGTGTCGGTGAGATCGACGATGGTTACGATAGGAGCGCCGATGTTGACCACTTCGCCTTGCCGAGCCGCGCGAACGGAGACGGTTCCTGTGACGGGGGCGTAAACATTGGTGTATCCCAAGCGAACGGCAGCTTGATTTTTCTGCGCGATGGCGTTCTTCAGGTCGGCTTCCGTCGATTGCACCGTACTTTTAGCCGCATTCGCTTGCTGGGTTCGTGCAATGGCAGAGGCAAGATCCGCCTGCGCGGCATTCACCAGCTCCTGCTGCGCCTGGACCGTCGCCTGGGCCGCCTGCAAGTTGGTTTCCGCTTGCACGCGATCCTGCTCAGACTGCACGCCCGCCTTGGCTAATTCGATCATGCGGCGGCTGTCGCTCGCCGTGCGATCGAGGGTTGCCTTGGCTTGGAGGAGTTGCGCCTTGGCGGAGGCCAGCTTTGCCTTCGCATTGGCCACATCGCTGGACGTCGAGCCCGAAGTCGACTGCTCGGTGTGCTGCATCTCCGCCACTTTGTGCTGCAGGCTGGAGATAGTTGCATCGGCGGCGGCCTGCTGGGTTTGCAGTTCGGATGGGTCGAGAACGGCGATCAAATCGCCAGCTTTTACCGGGGTGCCTTCATCCACCATCAGCTTCTGAATGCGCCCTTCCACCTGCGCGCTGACGATAACTTGATTCGAATCGACCGTCCCGATGAGGACAAGATCTTTGGAATGATCGGCGGAGAAGACGTAATAGACCACCGAAATCAGAAAAATGATTCCTAGCAGAATAAAGAAGCGGTTACGAGCACTCATCTGCGTACTCCTGGCCCCACGCGCCGCGGCCTACTTGGCGATTTGCCCGTGTCACTGTTGTAGACGTTTGCGCGACGGAAATATTTTGCTGAATCGTTGCCGGTACGAGGTACGAATAAGGCTGCTGCAATAAAATCCAGAACCGCCGCCCGCCGCTCGGCAATGCGCTCCGGTGACAGGGGATTGAAGTGCATGATCTTCTGCATAACGGGGGCGCTGCTGAAATAAAAAACAATCATCGCCACCATGGAAGGAACGAAATGCGCGGGATCGACAGCGCGGAATTCCCCTTCGGCGATTCCTTTGTGCAACAACCCGCCGACCCGCTGGTAAATTGGCTGAAAATACGTCTTCACCAGACGGTCGATATGCAGCGAATTTCCTTCGCGTGCGCGCATCATCTCGCGCTGCATCAGCTTGGGGTAGATCGGATTCGAAGCGATGAAGTCGAAATACGCTCCCGCGTAGGCCATGATCTTGTCGCGCGAGGGCAGGTCGCTGTCGAGAACCCGGAAAACGTTCGCCTTCATGCCGGCGAAAGCATTGTCGAGCACCGCTCCGTATAGCGTTTCTTTATCGGAAAAGTAGTAATAGAGCAGGGCTTTGTTGACCTTGGCCTTATGGGCGATGGCGTCGGTACGAGCCCCGGCGATGTCATGCTCGGCAAACTCCCCCGCCGCGGCCCGGAGAATAGCCGCGCGGCTCTCTTCTGGCTGTCCGCGTGACCCTAGTCGGGGCGCCGCGCGGCGATGACGTAATACCTGAGCCATAGTTATTAATTAACTAGTTAGTTAGATTATACATGGACAAGGGGAGGGTGACTAATCTTTCTAGGGTGCTATGTTGTTTTTCTAAGGGTGTTAAGTTCTAGCCCGAGATCTCTTTCCCGAGCGGAGCGTTATCTCGCGCCGCCCGCGATCGACGGGACCAGCAGCACTTCATCTCCGTCGTGAAACGCGTACGCCGGGCCGCCGAGGAAGCGAATGTCTTCCTCGTTCACATAAATGTTAAGGAAGCGCCGGATCTGCCCGGCTTCGTCCCGAATGTGCGGCTTCAATTCCGGGAACTTCTCGTCGAGAACAGAAAATAATTCTCCAAGATTCGCGGCGGCGCACGCGACCGAGCTTACGCCCGCCGTGTGCCGCCGCAATGCTGTCGGAATCTGTACGGTAATCGGCATATCTTTTCCTCTTAGCCACTCGTCTTCTTATGCAGTCGTCTTATGCGCTCGCGGCCGCGGGCAATCCCTTTTCCGGCTCGACCCCAATTCCGTCCAGCGTTTGGTGGAGATATTTTTCAAACTCCGCCAGCCGGGGAGCGATCGGCCGTTCGAGTTCGTAGACGCCGGCGAGTACATCGGTGGTCTTCAAGCCGTTGCCTGTGATGCACAATATCGTCGTCTCGTCCGGTAGGATGCGATCCTGACGATAGAGCTTGCCGGCTGTGCCCACGGTCACGCCGCCCGCAGTCTCGGTGAAAATCCCTTCCGTCTCCGCGAGCAGCCGGATCGAATCGATCACTTCCGGATCGCTTACATCCTCGCTCCATCCGCCGCTCTGCCGGATGGCCTTGATGGCATAGTGGCCGTCTGCAGGATTCCCGATCGCCAGAGACCGCGCGATCGTTGACGGTTTTTGCGGTTCGATCTCCGAATTGCCGGTCTTCACGGCGGTCGAGATCGGCGAGCACCCGGTAGCCTGCGCGCCAAAGAATTTTACCGCCTTCTCCTCCACCAATCCCAGCTGGATCAATTCCCCGAACGCTTTTTTCACTTTCGTGATCAGCGATCCACCCGCCATGGGAACGACAACGTTGTCGGGAAGGCGCCATCCCAGTTGTTCGGCGATTTCGAAACCGACCGTCTTCGATCCCTCCGAGTAATAGGGCCGAAGGTTCACGTTTACGAAGCCCCAGTGGCGCTCTTCCGCAATCTGCGAGCACAGGCGGTTGACCTGGTCGTAGTTGCCGGCGATGGGCACTACATTCGCTCCGAACACTTGTGTTCCGAGAATTTTCGCCGGCTCAAGATCGGACGGAACAAAGATCCAGGCTTTCAAACCCAGGCGCGCTGCATGCGCTGCCACGGCATTCGCTAGATTGCCGGTAGAAGAACACGCCACCGTGTCATAGCCAAACGCAACCGCTTGCGCCAGCGCGACGGCCACCACGCGATCCTTGAAGCTCAGCGTCGGCAGGCACACCGCGTCATTCTTGATGTAGAGATTCCGCGCAGCGGTCTTCGCGTCATTCTTGGTGCCGGCAAGCCTTGCCGCCAGACGCGGTGTTTGAAACAGCGGGGTAAATCCGACCGGCAAGCGAGGCTCGAAATCCCCGGGCAGCGGCAGCAGTTCGGCGTATCGCCACATGTTTTGTGGCCGCTGCGAAAACCGCTCGCGGCTGGCCTTTTGCTGGTCAAGCCGACCTTGGCCAAGCAGGTACCGGATCCAGTCGTAGTCGTAAACAATCTCGAGAGGAGAGAAGCACTCGTCGCAGACCGAGCGAGGCTGGTTTCCCCAGCGGCGTCCGCATTCCCGGCACCGCAGTTCGTAGTGAGCGTGGGCGTTATCGTTATTGTTCGACATCGGCTACTCGCTTTCTCGCCGTCTTTATCAACGGCAGCGAATAGCTGTGGACGAGCCGGGAAAAAGACGCCCTAAAAAGCAAAGGCCTCTTTTCCCCGGAAATAGGAAAAAGAGGTTATCGAATGCAATAGAAATTAAGCTCGCATCCGAATCTCATGTTCCCCGTTTCCGGGCGGGAGTTGGCACCTGGCGGTCGGGATATATGATCCCGATCCGGTTGCCGTGGCGTCACAGGGCTCGTCCCTCAGCCACTCTGCATGAAATTCTGTCTGCCCCGAAAGGCAAACTTGTAGCTGTGATGGTACAACGGCGGCCGAGGTTCGTCAAGATCTGGGCTGAATAAGCGTGGCAGCCGCTGTTTGAAGAAATACTACTGAGCGCTACTGACCACAAAGGTTGCGTTTCCCAGCCCTATTTATGCGGTCTTTAGCCCTCTGTTTCGGAGCCAGGCTGCTAGTCGGCGGGTATAACCTTTTGATCCTGTTACGTCGCGGGGGTCGGAAAAACGGGGCTATCGGTCCAATCCTTGGCCAAAAGCGCCTGAACAGCAGCATGGTCTGCGGGTCGGGCGAAGAAGTATCCTTGCACGAAATCGCACTTTAGCTCTTTGAGCAGGCTGACCTGCTTCGCCGTCTCAGCGCCTTCAGCGACAACTTTCAGGCCAAGGTTATGAGCGAGCATAACTATGATCCGTACGATCTCAACGCTTTCATTGTTAGTGTCAATTCTGGAAATAAAAGTCCGATCAATTTTCAAAGTATCCACTTGGAATCCTTGCAATCGGCTCAATGAAGAGTATCCAGTTCCGAAATCGTCGATGCTTATGTGCACGCCCAATGCCTTCAATTCTGAGAGAACGAGGTTCGAACTGTGGGGGTCTGACATTGCGATGGTTTCAGTGATCTCTACGTTGATGCTACTTGGCTGGACTCCAATGTCTGCCAAAATCGTTCTGAACTGAGCCGCCAAGTCAGGCTGGGCAAACTCCTTTGAGGTGACGTTCACACTCATCGTCAGAGGGGGGTCGGAAGGAAATTGCGCTTGCCATGACCGAAGCTGTAAACAAGCTTCCCGCAGCAACAGACGGTTCATAGGCAGGATGATCCCAGTCTCTTCAGCGATCTGAATGAAATGGGCAGGTGAGAGAACTCCTTCGGGCCGTTGCCATCTGCTGAGTGCTTCGAACCCTGCAATTTTCCCGCTTTGTAGAGACAAAATGGGTTGATAGTGCACTCGAAATTCGCCCTGTTCCAGTGCGCGCCGTAGTTCGGTTTCAAGGCGCAGTCTCTTGACGGCGAGGGTGTGCATCTCAGCATCAAAGACCTGAGAGCGCGCTTTTCCTTGTCGCTTGGCCCGGTACATTGCAATCTCAGCATCGCGTATCAAGTCTTCCGAATTGGTGTATGAGGTGCCGCAAAAGGCGATCCCGATACTGGCGGTTATCACTACTTCTTGTCCTTCCACAATAAAGGGAATAATCAACCTCTCCTGCAGGCGCTCGGCAACTCGAATGGCATCGCCGCAATCTCTGATGTCCTCCAGCAATATGGTGAATTCATCACCGCCAACTCTTGCCAGACTTCCTTCGTTCGCAACCGGGCTTGGGGTTTGCGTCAGAACGGAGCGTGAAATGGTATCGACGCCCCGAATAGACGCACCCAATCGGCGAGAAATCTGCATCAAGAGGGCGTCACCCGCAGCATGTCCCAAGCTGTCATTGAAGACCTTGAACTCATCGACATCAATGAACAGTACAGCGAATTTGTAGCTGATGTGCCTGCGGGAAAGCGCGAGTACGTGTCGCACGCGGTCCAGAAACAGAGCGCGATTCGGCAGGTTAGTCAGTGAGTCATGCAAGGTATTGTGGGCGAGTCTCTCTTCCGCCCGCTTGCGGTCTGTGATGTCACGATTGACGATGACAAGTTTCTCAGTGCGACCCTCTTCATTTTGAATCGCGGTGGCAACCGATTCCAGAATCCGCCATGTCCCATCCTTATGGCGCATCCGGTATTCAAGCCGCTCCCCGCGCCCATTCGTTTTTGCTTTCACCGCCGCTTCCAGGACGCGCTGCTGATCGTCGGGATGGATTTGCTCGGTGGAGGATGTCAACTTCAATTCCTCGGAAGAATATCCAAGTACTTTCTGATACGCAGGACTGTTATAAAGGCGATTTCCGTCGCCATCGACGACTGCGATCATATCGGCAGCATTCTCGCTAATGACCTCAAACAATTGATTGCGCTGGTTGAGTTCGCGACGGATTCGCTGGAGTTGGACTTGCTGGTAAACCGTGTAGACGTCGAACAGGAGCACGAGACATGCGAGCCCGCGTACCCACTCTTTAAGATTAAGCCACTCGGAGTTTCGTAAGAAATGGCTCTCGGGAAAAGTCAGCGACACAATGCCCGCTGTCAACACTAATGTGACCGTGATTGCAAATCCCCACAGCCACCACTCGCGTCTTTCGACTTGTCGTCCCGCTGTTCTGCGGCGTTGCCTACGTCGTTCGTTACTCAAAGCTGGTCCCAGCGGAATGGAAGCATGACAAGTTCAGTCTGGGGGTAATGCCGAAGGAGTGAAAGTTACTAAAGGCAACCACGAGTATTTTCGATGTGAGTGATGCTAAGGTTCAGCTGCCTCGACGGATTTGGAAACTCGAGAAGCACGATCGTCGAGTTCGTGTCTGGGCCTACTATCCGGCAAAGCCGACGCCGCTCAAGTTGTCTGGCTCTAAAGAAGAATGGCGTTCCGGTTAAATCCGGAACGCCATCTTCGCTCGTACTGACTAACGTTACGCGCCCACGGTAGCGGCGCGGGTCAGAGGCGGAGTGCGGAACGCTTCGCTCTCCCGGCCGAAATACAACCGGTAGGAGCGGTGGATTCCGTACATCACAGGGAACATCACAAGCGCTGCTTGCCAACCGAAGCGATGACTTGCCAGGTTGAGCATGGAAGTCATTCCCGCGCTTAAAACGTAGTAAGGGAATGAGAGTTGGGCGATGCTCGTCCACACCTTCCGCATGGACGTGCCCTGGCTCAGCTTGACGATGCCCGCAACCGGCAGTGTTTGTCCCAGGAAGAAGGCGGCGGTGGTTGAAGAGAGCAGCACCGACTGGGACGACCAGTTCGCTGGGACGTGCCAACCAGCGTTCCAGATCAGGTTCGCCATACTGGTGGCAAGTGCCATCATGCTTACGTTGAAGAGCATCTGCTCCGAACTGAACTTGGCGTTCTGCTGTGGCCAGCACTGCACCACTGTGGAGACGCAAGTGATCAGGATTGCTTCGACTGCGCTTAGACTGATCACCGCCATTAGCAGGAACGGAAGGTTGACCGACATATTGCCTTCAATCCCGGGCAGCTTCACTTTCATGCGCGAGCTTGCCGCCGCCAAGGCGAGTACGGCAAGAGCGTAGTAGGAGTGCAGTTCGTGACTAGCGCGAGCGGTGTAGGCTACGCCTGCGATCGCCGCCAGCAGCATCACTCCGATGAATGTTCGAGTTAGCCGTGTGTTCTTGTTCATTTCTTCTCCTCTCTTTGGTTTTGTTATCCACGGCTATTGCTCATCGTCTCCTGCATCAGAGAACGCGCCATCATTGCTTAGCATGGCAGTTCCCCAAACCACGCTTAAAGCAGAGTTGGTTAGACCTGTACTGGAGCCCCACACCACGCTGAACGCACCCAGCAAATTGTTGTTCCAAGGCAATGAACTGCCCCAGACCACCGAACTACCGCTGATGTTAGATCCCCAAACGACCGAGGTTCCCCAAACAACCGAGCTTCCCCAGACCACGGAGTTGCCGGCGACGCTGCCAGCGCCGTTCACTAGAGTAACGACTCCGGTGAGAGGATTGAACGTTACCGACGGAGAGAGCGCGGCACCGACGGTTGCGGGCGCGAGGTCGTTGTTCGTTGTAGCCGCCTGCATATCCAGCAGGCCGGAACCGACCGAGAAGAGGTCATAGAAGTCAGTGAAGTTTTGCGATAGGTGAGGAACGTTGGCGACTGAAGAGTTGGGGAAAACCTTGTATGCGGTCTTCATCAACCGTGCCTTGACCTGGTCGGGTGTGAGCTGGCTATTTTGCTGCAAGAGAAGGGCAACGGCTCCGCTCACAACCGGGGTGGCCATGCTGGTGCCGCTAAGTGTAAAGTAATCGTTCTTTCCCCGGCTGCCACCAACCGCTTCTTGGGGATACTCTGCTTCAAGCGTAGCTCCAGGAGCGGCCAACGAAACGATGGCGTTACCCGGGGCCATGATGTCGGGCTTTACGACGTGATCGTAGGTGGTGGGGCCTTTGGAGCTGTAGCTGGCTTTGGTTTCGCTGGATCGCAAAGAGGAACCGTTGCTCTTCATGGCGCCCACAGTGAGCACATAAGGGTCGTTGCCCGGAGCGGTGATTGTTCCGAAGCCGTTGCTACCATTTACGCTCAAGCGTCCATAATTACCGGCCGCAACCACCACGACGATGCCCGCTTTCCATGCCGATTCGACCGCCTGGCACAGAGGGTCCTGCGTGTAGCTCTCGGGTATACCGCGTCCAAGGGACAGATTGATGACGCGAATGTTATAGGTGCTTTTCAAAGCGATGGCCGCCTGAATGGCAGCGATCACCGTACTATCGGTGCCTGAGCCATTGACGTCTAGCGCGCGCAGATCGACGAAGTTGACATTTGGGGCAACTCCATTGTATTCGCCGCCCGACAGGTATCCATCGCCGCCGATGATTCCCGCGACGTGGGTGCCGTGACCGTAAAGGTCATACTTGCCACCGCTGGAATTCGTATTGGAGGTCCCCGTGAAATCCTGATGATAGAGGACTCGGGAGTGACTTACGGCCGAGTTCCAGAGGTCAGGATGGCTATCGTTGATGCCGCTATCAATTACAGCAACGGTGACGCCGGCGCCGTTAAATCCAGCAGACCATGCCGCATTCACGTTGGTTGCGTCATCGGTGGTGTCGTCCAGTCCCTGCAAGGGATGGTCGACTGTAACGGAGAGGACCTCAGGATCCGCCTCTAACGCAGCCAAGGCACTCACCGGAATGGTGAACGCTACGCCTTTGACCATGGCGAGCCTTTGATTCAGGCGGCCACCCAAGCGAGTCATGCGACCCTCTTGTTCGGAGTGAGGAGCCAGCTTGTATTGGACGATTACTTTGACCGTCTCAGTATTGGTAGAACCTTGATGGGCTCTTGCGACAGCTGGCGCGAGCTCAGCAGCGAACTTTCCTGACGGACGACCTTCGCGTGCTTGTGCGAAACCAGACTGCCCTACCAGGAGCAATAAAACCATGCTCAGACGTTTTCCCCAAGCCGCGCTGTGACGTTCGCCACGACGGGGGCTTTTGGATTTCACTGTTTGCGACATTAGTCTCACCCTTCTATGGGACAGAGTTGTCTACCCGCGATGAGAAGTGCACGGGGGGTGCCAATCGAGTTCAGGTAACTCATTGAAACGGAAAGGCACGAGCGAACTGCTGGCGGCTCCAGATAGGCCAGTCTGTCCTGTGCCCGTGGGCATGGGCCAATTTGTCCCGCGCTTAGGCGTTAGGTTACGTCCGTGTCAGAGGATGATTACTCGACGAAAGGAAGGAGTTTTATGCGAGTGAATGCTAATTCTTTAGGTTCGAAGAAATTATTGT
>CAVWVM010000008.1:0-13078 GCA_963758485.1 uncultured Acidobacteriaceae bacterium | reverse complement strand
GCCATATCGACTCCCGTTTCCAGAACTTGCGAGAAGGCGACGGAATTATTATTTAGCGTCGAGTGAAAAAATATCCCCGACTGCAAGGACCCGCTCGAGTGCAGTTGATGGGTTGTCAGGAGGAATATGTGCATTATCTGTGAGCGCGAACTATGGGGCGAGCACCGCGCGCTCGAACGCGAGTTCTTTACGCCATGCAAGTCATGTAACAAGTTCCCCAGCACGAGCTCTGAGGGAACCTGCTATCACTGCTTCGCAATTGGTGGCACGATCGACGAGTGCCCCGAATGCGTGGGCAAACCATGGAGCGAAGAATTTCTAGAGGCCAAGAACGAGATCGAAGGCCCAGACGAGCTGCTGGTCCTGTTCTAAGGCCGTGGAGAGAAGTCTCGACGGCCTTTTCGCTTTGTGGTGAGTCAGGGTACCTCTGCTAGACTCTTCGAAACAGAAAGGTAGACTCTGGCGATGAAGGTCGCGGAAGCATTGGCGCTAAGAGCGGATCTGCAAAAGCGTTTGGAGCAACTAAAGCAGAGGCTGGTCAAGAACGCGCGCATTCAGGAAGGCGATAAGCCGGAAGAGGATCCAGCTGAATTACAGTCCGAGTTGGAAAGATCGGCGCAGGAATTGACTCGGCTGATTCAGCGCATCAACCGCACCAACGCTGCCTCGCAATTTGGCGACCGGACACTGGCGGACGCCCTAGCTGAGCGGGACGTGCTGAAGATCCGCTACAACGCCTATCGCGAACTTGCTACGGCGGCTTCGACTTCTCAGGGTCGTCTGACGCGGTCCGAAGTGAAGTTCATCAGTACGGTGAGCGTTGCGGCAACCCAGCGGAAGGCCGACGACCTTGCCAAACAGTATCGGGAACTCGACACGAGGATCCAAGAAGCGGATTGGCTGACGACGTTGCTCGAATGATTGTTGGGATAGGACGAGTAGGTAGTCGCCGCAAAGAGAAGTGAGCACAACCCTCCGGCGGGGCAATGCCGATCTGGTAGTGCGAGGGCAGCACTAGACGGTTCGACTCCGGCCCGTACAGCGTATGCCCAGTACGGCGCACAAATGCACGGGGCATTGTAACCGTGTACTACCATGTGCTGATCTCGACGCGGCGGCGAGGGTGGGAAAGGGGCACTCGTCCTCTGACGTGCGTCCTGCACGCGAAGGTGTGTGGGAGAGTTGAGGCGATGATCGAAGACCAAGATGAATCAATTCGGCTTCAGCCTCAGGCCATCGATGCGAGCGATTCTTTCCGTGCCTGGGATGCCGACCATTTCGCCATATTGTCCAGTTTTCTCCCCCGCTTGAATCCACTGAGTGATCATGGTTTGTGCCGCGGGGTTTGCACTCAGGAGCGAGATAGAAAACTTATCCGTTGCGCCGTCCTCATAAATCGTATTTTCCCAAGTCCCATCCGCCAGGACACGAACCTCGCGCTCTTTGGGCCAGATATGGTTATTGACTTCGATGGCTAGCCAAAGGTGAGTTCCAGGACTTAGTCCGATCGCTTTTCCCCGACAGATAAAAGTTCGCCGAGTTACAGTCTGCCCCGGATGTGGCTCTTCGATACTGGCGCTCAGCACAGGTTCCTGTGGTGGAATGATCCGCGTTACGCTGAAGAACACCGCGGCTAGCAGTCCGGCCGCGAATGCAGGGATCCAGACTAGGTAGTTGGGGGCCGGAGTTCGGTCGATCCATCGTCGCAACGCAAGGCTGCCGATGGCACCGGCTCCCAGAAAGAGCCTATTCCAAACATTCGATACAGCGCCGATCAGCCATTGAGGCATGTCGGGTTGGACCGCACGTACGGCAGAAAAAGAGAGCACGAAAACTACTAATGCAACAGAGCTGAAGAGAATAAAGACGACGTCCAACGGCGTCGGATTCGCCTTAGTGGTAGAGCTACGCGAGCTATGGGGATCTGGAACAAGCGTTGGATCGGTGCTCGTCATGACAAAAAACCTTTAGTTCAGGCCACTCGAAGACATATTTTTCAGCCGCAAATCATACACTTGCCGTGGCAAGTTTGGCTGCTTTTTGTGATCCATTCCTGCAGACGGAACGACTCACGGCATTCTTAGCCTGAGAAGCCTTTCCGGCTCACTCTATTGAAACTGATTCGTCCTACAATCGAGGGAAACGTGCCTTCTCCCTGCTTGAAAGGCTCCTGCTTGAAGTCGATAATGCTGCGATCCATCCCAAGAAATCACCAGCATCCCAGGAGGTGCGATGAGAACTGATGCGAGGGCGATTACGTTGCTTCATCCTACGCGACGCCAGTTCGTTGCCGGCGTTTTCGCTGCGAGCGCCGGTTCTGCGATGACGGCCTCGCTCTGGGGTCAAAGCAAAGACAATGCGATGAAGTCTATCCCGAGCACGGAGGCGAATAAAGCTCGCACGACGTTGCATCAGGAGATCGATTACAATTCCGCGCCACAGCGCATTTATGGCGCGCTGTTGAGCTCGAAGGATTTCACTACGTTCTCCGGCACGCCGGCGGAGATCGATCCGAAAGTCGGAGGAGCCTTCTCCATGTTTGGTGGGCTGGTCGTCGGCCGTAACGTTGAACTGGTTGCGAACCAGCGCATTGTGCAGGCTTGGCGCCTCGCGCAGGAGTTTCCTGAAGGAACCTATTCGCTGGTTAAGATTCAGTTGCGACCAAAAGACGAGGGCACGAGACTAATTCTCGATCACACCGGTTTTCCTGAGGGACATTTTGATCATCTGGACACGGGATGGCATTCGCACTACTGGGAGCCGCTGCGTAAATTCCTGACCTCTGAGAAATAAGTTCCAAGGTTTCAAAGTCTGGGACCCTTGGAAATCTGAGATTTGGAACCTTGAAACCTAAATTCCTATGCCTAAAGTCAAAGTGGCTTCCTTCTCCATCTCTATAGACGGCTTCGGCGCCGGACCTCGCCAGGACTTGCAGAATCCTCTCGGCGTGCGTGGTACCGAGCTGCATAACTGGTTTTTTCATACGGAAGTCTTTAACGAGATGACTGGTCACCAGAACATGACCGGCGACAGCGGCGGGACGACTGGCATCGACAATAAGGTCGCCGCGAAGTCGTTTGAAAATCTCGGCGCGTGGATCCTCGGGCGCAATATGTTTGGCCCGGTGCGCGGGCCGTGGGTCGTTGATCCTTCCACCGGGGATTTGTGGAATGGGTGGTGGGGGCCGAATCCTCCATATCACGTGCCTGTTTTTGTGCTGACGCATCACGCGCGCGCGCCGCTGGTGATGGAAGGCGGCACAACTTTTCACTTTGTCACGGAAGGCGTGAACGCGGCGCTCGAGCAAGCGAAAGCGGCGGCGGGTGGGAAGGATGTGCGCATCGGTGGTGGAGTGTCCACGATTCGGCAGTATCTCGCCGCTGGAAAGATCGACGAGATGCATCTGGCCATGTCGCCCGTGCTACTGGGCGAAGGAGAAAATCTGTTTGCTGGAATGAATTTGCATCAGCTTGGATTCACCGTCGAGAAGATCGTCGCGGGAGAGAACGCGACGCATGTATTTATGAAGAAGAAATAAGTGACGCGAAACGTGGAGCCCCGGACGCATTCGTCCGGGGAATGTCTGCCTCGCTCCATGAACTCTTAGGCTTGGCTTCCTCGTTCGAAGGCGCGTAATTCCTCGATCTCCTGTTGCAGCTTCTGCTGTCGTCGCCTTCTGGTCGGGAGAAACACCGCGAACCACACGGCAAGAAGCACCGCGACCGGGAACCACTTGAGCAAGAGATGCGGTGCGACGAACGTCTTGATCACCATTGGCGTTACCGCGATCGCCATGCCGAGGAAACAAAAAGTCAAACCTGCCCTCTTCCAGATGTGCTGGACGTAGTCACGCTGCTTCTCGAGTTCGTTCTTGTAAGCCTGCAACGTGGTGTTGAAGGCGGCATCGGGCGACACGCGCGCCGGCCAAATCCATCTGTAGGCCTGATAGACGAGATAGATGCCCCAGAGGCTGAGCACGGCCCATCCGAGGCGCGGTATCCATTCGTGAGTTCTGGTGAAAGCGAATGCGAAGAAACCGCAGACGGCGAATCCGGCAATGATCGACTTTACCGCTTCGAAGCGCGCTCTATTCTGACGTTGTTGCGATTTATGGCGTAGTTGTTCTGCGGACATTTTGAATGCCTCCGTGGGTTGATTTTTCCAAAGATTTTGCGGATCGTTCATGGGGAAGTCAGTTGGCATGAAGTCCTCCTTCACCGGAACTTTCGCCGCCGGCCTTGCTGTCATCGGTCTTTCCTTCGCCACGATTCGTTTCTCCGAACCAGCGTTTCAGGATGTTCTTGATCCGGTGGATTTTCATGGCGACGTTAGCGGGAGAGAGGCCCGTGATCTCCCCGATCGAATTCGCGTCCATCTCTTCGAGATAGGAGACGATGATCTGGCGATCGATCGGTTTGAGGCGCTGGATGAGGGTTGAGACCCGCTCAAGCGCCTGTGAGCGGCTGGCAGCGAGTTCGATGTGATGGCTGCCCGGCATGGCCTCGATGTTCTCAATCGTGACCAACTTCTCCCGCAGGCGGCTTTGTCGGATGACATGTCCGGTAGCAATGTTGTGAGCTACCCGGTAGACCCAGGTTCTCAGCGAACAGCGCTGGTCGAAGTAGGCGAAACTGCTCCATAGCTGGAGATGAATTTCCTGAAGGAGATCGCGACGCGCCTCGGGATCAAGTTCGTAGGCGCGCGCGAGGCGGTCGAGCGCCGAGCCGTAGGTCTTGGCTGCTTGTTCGTAAAGAGAATCCTGGGTCACGTTCCCACTCGTGGTTGGACTCAATCCTTGCACAGCTAAGGTAGTAGCGCGACCGGGAGCTTTCTAACAGATTTAGTTGGCTGGATTCTTGGGGGATCCGCCACAAAGGGGTCATCCAGAATATCCGGCGCATTGCGGCTGTCGGAGGGAATCTCGTGCGGAATCTGATCAGCGATGCATGCGTGCAGACGAGGTCCTTCGCTCCGCCTGAAAAGCGGCACCGCGCTCAGGATGACGGCCTATAACTTTTTGCCAGGTCGGTTACGTAACGGGAACAATCAAAGACCTGGTCCGTTGTTCCCACCGTCGAAAATCGCGACGCGTGGGCAGCCTTTATTGCCTATTTTCCACATGATGCTTATGTTGCTTCTTGCTTTCTTCGTACTTCTCTTAGTTGAGCTAAGACGCGGTGTGCGAGGAGAGGTCTACCCTCACCGTGTCGGGCTTTACGGGAGCTCCGGTTTTGCTGACTGGATTGAAGGTGATGGTCAGCTGCTTTGCAGTCACCGACACACGAAGGTATCCGGAGTTCAGTTGATCGTGTTTGTTCAATGTCAAGCCGGTGGATTGAACGACCTTACTTCCGTCCATGTAGCTGACATCGACGTTGTCTCCGGGCTCGGGAACTTTCTTGCCGAAGCTGGCGCTCGTCAGGGCGCTGACGTTGTGGCCGCTGTCTCCACAGATGATGAAAGGCACAGAGTAATTCTTTCCCGCAAAAGTCAGCGCGCGTGTGAAGCGTTGGTAGTTGTGCGCGTGTCCGGAGATGACCGCGTGCGGATACACGCCCGTCTGTTTGCAGATGGCATCGATCTGCGACAGCATGATCGGGCTGCCGTAGTGTTTGCCGCCTCCCGAGCCTCCGCTAGCCGGTGAGTACGTGAATGGTGGATGGTGAACAGCAAGGATTACAGCTCCCTGATAGTTGCTCGTTTTGATCAGCTGTAGTTGTGCTGTGAGGAAGTCGAGCTGATAGTCGGGAACCGTCGGCCACTTTGCTTTTCCCTTTGTCGTTTCGCTGGAGATCACGCCGGGATCTTCGAGGGCATTCGAGAACAATCCGACGATTCGAACGAAAGGCGCGTCGAGCGTGAAGTAGACGCCAGGTTGTGTCATGCAGGTGCGATGAAGCGATCCTGCTTCTTTGGTGACGACGATCGACGTGCCGCAGAAATTGCGGGAGAAGATGGTCAGCGGGTCGTCTGCTGCCGCGGTGCCGGGAAGAATGAACGAGTCGTGATTGCCGGGAATCGCCAGGATTGGCGCGGGATAATTGCGAAATGGTTCGTAGAACTGATCGTAGTAATAAAGGGATTCGCCGAAGTTGTAGACGACGTCGCCGAGATGATAGAGAAACGACGGACGGGTTGCGGCGGTGGAAGTGTGGAAGTCGTTAGTCACGGCGTCGGCGACTTTTAGCTCGGATGCGTACTTCGACTGTGCCGAGGCGCCGCTATCACCGATCATGTGAAAGGTGATGCTCTTGGCTGCGTTGATGGAATTGATGATGTCGGAGCCGTGAGGCCCCCAAGCCTCGGCTAAAGAAAAGAGATCCGCGGGGTTGCCCGCCGCCTTGTCGAACGAGACGACGTCTTTGGTGAGCAGCGCTTGTACTTCTTTGGTATAGAACTTCTCGTCGTCGTTGGTGACTTTGAACTGCGCTGGGTCCGGAGTCGGGACTTCCTCCTGGAAAACGGGTTCGCCAAAGATAGGTTGAGAGAGAGGAGCCTTTGCCTTTCGCGGCATGCCTATGCCTTCCTTTCGTTACGGCAGAATTCCGCCTGTAGGTTCGATGCCCAGTCACCGGGAGTCCGCCGCACTCGGAAGGCCCGCTTTGTGTTGCGGCGATCTTGCACTGAGATCGCGGGTGCGCTTGCTTGGTCGTGTCGACCAAGAAGCGCGCGGGTAAAGGTATCCAGAATTTACTGCGGGATGTCGATTTGTGCAACGGGAAAAGCGTGGTGGCGTGCGGGAGATCTCCGGTCGGCTGAGATCGAGGTCGAGTTCCCGATTAAGTTTGATTCTGAGAAAACACACGGCAACGCGCATCGGTGGGCTGTCATCTGAAGCGCATACTCTCCGCTCTGCTCATCGGCGATCGAATCCACCACAACGAAAGTTTGAACTTATCAGGGAAAAGGAGTTGGAGATGAAAATCAAGAATTTGCGGGAATTATTCGAGAACGGCCTGAAGTATGCCTATGATTGCGAACAGAAGCTCGCGGAAAAAGGAATCCCCAGCATGATCGAGGCATCATCCTCGCCCGAGCTACGCAATGCGCTGCAGCAACATCTACAGGAGACCACCAACCACGTAAAGCGCCTCGAGCAGGTGTTCAGCATCATCGGGATCGAAGCCGAGACTGAGGACAACGACATCATCGACGAGATCACCGATACTGCCGATAACATGGTCGATGCCACCGAAGAAGGAACTCCTCTGAGGGATGCAGCGCTCATCGTTGGCGGAAACATTGTCGAACACTACGAGATGGCTGCCTACGGATCGCTGGCATCGTTCGCCAAGCAGTTGGGATTTAACGAAGCGGCTCAATTGCTCGAGCAAACGCTGAATGAAGAGAAAGCGGCCGATGCCAAGTTGACACAGATCGGGCAGACATCAGTCAATCGAAAGGCTTCGCAGGAATTACGAGCGGCGTAACCAATCCATGAAAACGCGGATCCTGGCCGCAAGCTGTGAGGCCAGGATCCGCACTTCTGTTTTGACATCTTCTCTTACTCGTTACTGCGCGGGCGTCGCAGCCGGGGTGGGCGTTGGCGCTTCCGCGGCTACTTCCGGCGCTGCGACTGGATTGATCTTCACCGTCGACAGGATCTGCTCGAGGCGGTTGAAGACTTTGTCGCGGTCGACGTGCTTCACGAGACCTTCTTCCGAAGCGTCGGTCGTGACATTGAGCGCGAACTCGTAGCAAGCTCCGTTTTCGTAGATATGGAAGTACTTGGAGTCGCTCTGCCGCGAGCCTTCGCCGGTGACGGCTTCAGTCGCGCGGAGTTCCATGTCTCCGACGAGCAGCTTGGAGCTCATGTTCGAATCATCCGACGGCTTCGAGGACGCCGGCTCTGACGAGGGCGAGGAAGAACCCGGCTTCGTCGTGGAGTCTTGCTTGGCGACTTCCTGCTTCGACATATCGGTTGAAGGTGCGGGCGTAGTTTCCTCCGATTTAGCTACCGACTTCGGCTGAGGAACAGCGAACTCGGTGCATTGATCGGCACTGAGAGTCTTGTGGACGCTCACGTTGAAGAATGCAGACGAGAAGTCGGTGTTGACGTAGTTGGTCTCGGGTAGTTCGACTGCGGCGATCGCGATTCCACCGGGCTGCACGAAGTTCATTGGCAGTGGATTTGACGCCACCAGCTGCGTGGCCGCGTCTCCGGTCTCGATTGCATAGCGACGCGGGTATTCAAAAGTCACGCCATAGGATTTGTCCGCATAGTTCACGGTTGCGGGCTTCCTGTGCTGGACAGCCTTCTTTGGAGTTGGCTTGCTCTCGGATTGCATAACCGGAGCGGGCGTTGGAGCAGGGCTCGGAGTCTGCGTCATGGGAATCTGGTTGTTCGAGGTTACGGGTTTCGGCTTGTCGCTGGAGCATCCGATAGTCACAGAGCAGATGATCAAGACAGCGGCGAAGATGTAGGCGCTGACATCGCCTGCGATGTTCTTTCCCCAGGCGATTGAGCTTGCGGTGTTGCGAATAGCGTTGATGCGAGTCATGGTGGTTGCCTCCTGCCGGGTCGCGGCACTCTGACTCAATGCAGGAGCGGGACCGTCCGTGCGGGCATTGATTTAGCGGGAGTTAGCTGAATTCGCAGGTCTGCGGAATGTGGAAGGTGGGACACTCCGTGGCTGGCGAAACACAATCGCCGAGACGGAATGGGTGAAAGCATCCCGATTTCGCCATTGGAGCAGGCTAGAAGTTCGCCTTAGAGCGAAGGTGCGCTGCAGGGATTTCGGCTTTGCAGTTCCGGTCGCTGCGGAGGATTTTCCGATTGACTGCCGGCTGGTTTCGCGCTACTGTCGTGCGCATTCTAGGGCCCCTCACATCCTGGAGGGATCTATGCGACATCAAGCTTCATCCCAGGCGGAAAAACCTGTACTTTCCGGGACCGCAGAGCATGGTCTGCGGTTTTACGCTTTGGCTGCGACGGCGGCTTCGGTGAGCGTGTTGGCTTTGGCCCAACCGGCCGAGGGCGAAGTTATCATCACAAACAAAACAATTCCCATCCACGCGAATAAGTTGGTACTCCTCGACCTCAATGGGGATGGAGTAAATGACTTTGTGTTCGCTCTGAGTAACTACACCCTCGGCAATACCATTTACAACCACTTGTATGTGTCACAGGCACACTCGCCGAGCTTCGGAGACAACGTCATCGGCGCGTCTTACGCTGCTTCGGCGTTGCTCCGCGGAGCGAAGATTGGACCCGGCGATCGGTTTATTCGTACCTACGCCCACTACGGCATCCCGATCGAAAAGTCGACGCTGTGCACGCAGAATTGCGGCGGGAAATCAGGCTACAGCTTTGATCAGGGCCTTTCGGGAAAGTGGGGAGGCGGCCATCCGAACCGGTTTATCGGGGTTAAGTTTCAGATCATGGGGCAGACCCATTACGGGTGGATACGTTTGACAGTGACGGTGAAGCACAAGGGGACTGGGCATGGCCCGACGGGATCATTCTCCGCGACGATCACTGAATACGGTTACGAGTCGGTGGCAAACAAGTCGTGCGATGCGGGTTTGCCCGGCGCGGCCACATCCAACGTCGATCACGCCAGCGCGATGCCTGAGCAGGAAAGCGCTCGTAAAACCGGGCCTGCGCTGGGCATGCTTGCAGTGGGTGCGGAGGCGATGCCACTCTGGCGGCGCGATGAGGCAATTCCGTTACAGTAACAGTGCCAGCTATATCGCTTATTAACTCCCTGCCGAGGGATTGTAATTCCCGCTCAAGAGAAAAACGGGGGATTAATCCCCCGTTTGTCGTTTCCGATGCAGCAAGCCGAGTCCTCATCTCATCAGCTACGCGACCGCCTGATTCTCTTCCTCTTCGCGGCGCCACGCTACTGTCCCTTCCGCGCCCAAGGCGAGCATTCCCAGTGACGCCCCGTTGACCGTCGGCAGATTCGCTTTTGCCTCGGGAACTTGCGCGTCGTTCGACGCCAACCCCGCCAGTACTTTCTTGTTCGCGATCGTCTCGTAACCGTATTCCGTGATCGTGGCGGTCAGTCGTTCCGGGGTCGTCGGGTTCTTGACTGTGATACGAACCCAGCCGAAGTGTGTTGTTCCGTGAATCAAAATCTTCACGCCCAGAAAACGATTGGGTTGGCCATTGCCCCAATTGCCGACAGGGTTTGCCGTTGTATATGCCGTGCCAGCCCGCCCGGCCATGAAGCCATACTGGCCAAAGTATCCCGACTTCCCAATCGGGGCGCTTCTCGCAAGGTTTAAGGCACCCGTTTGTTTTGAATCGAGAATTCCCCCGCCGTGTAAACCCTTCGCGTAAAGGTTCGACGAGTAAGCACCCAGGGGAAATCTGGAAGTGCAATCGAAGTGTCCTGCGCTATAGCCGCAGATCCCAACCTGGATATCCGCCACTCCGTCATGGTTCAGATCCAAAGACACAGTCGAGGTCACTGGGATATTGATATGCGTTGTAATCAGAACCTTACCCTCGGCCGGCGCGGCCAAAGCCATCAGACTTACTCCCGCGGCGGCTGCCGCCATCGAATACGCCATGCTGCGGTGCTCCAAAGCGCCATCTTTGGTGGACTTAAGTGCTGCATCGTGAGGCTGCATGGATCGATCCCTCCTTGGCGGGGAAAGCGTAGCCTTTATGGCCAGACGACAGAATGGCACTTGTGGGCTAAGGCGTTCTCCGAATGAATGAATTTGCAACCCAACCCGGAAATCTCCACGCTCGCCTGAACGGAAGCCAATGCTCGCCGTCCCAGGTTGACTTATGTGGTCATAACTGCGCGAGCGGCGGCGGATTCGGATGAAGCTTTGCGGCGGAGGATGGCGGCGGATATGAGAGTAATGATGACGCCGACGGGTAGGGGCTCGATGAAGGTGTAAGCCATGTTGACGAACGGGTTCTGGTAGAGCTGCTGAGAGTGTTGGATGGCAGAGACCTTTGCGGCTGCGGTGGCGGGATCGAGCCCGGAGGATTGAACCTGGTGAATCTGCGCGGCGAAATAGCTGTCCATGAAGTGAGGCATGAAGTTGAAGTAGAGGATCTCCCACATGGCGACGTAGAAGACGGTGGTGATGAGGGTGATCAGGATGCCGCAGGTGAAGGCGCGGCCGAAGGTGATTTGACCGGCGAGGGTGTTGTCGCGGTAGCTGCGGATGCCGAAGTAGACCAGCAGGAACGACGCCACCATAATGGTGTAGCCGAGAATCATGCTGTGGACGGAACCGATCTTGTGGGCAAGGAGAAGCGATCCGCCCATAAGGACGGAGATCATGACGCCGGAGATAATGCCGAAGGTGAGGACGGTTTTCTTCATATAAGGCTCCTATGCGATTGAGTATCGGAGTCACGATACGGTCGAATGCGGCCGGATGTCGTCATCCTTTCGGATGATTTTCAAGGAAAGCAGCGGAAATCATGCTTTCGGGTGATGCGGTCACGGCAGCAGGCCTAGTTCTTTGCCACGCTGCACGGCCTGGGTGCGGCGGGCGGCCCCTAGCTTGTCGAAGGCACGGGAACAGTGGGTCTTGACGGTGTTTTCAGAAACGAAAAGCTGCGTGGCGATCTCGCGATTGCTGAAGCCGCGAGCCACCAGGGTGAGGATTTCGAGCTCGCGGGCCGTGATGCCGAGGGCCTGCTGGCGAGCCGGATCGGGAGCGAAGGGCTCGAGGGTGGGCGCTTCCGCAGGGACAAGTACTTCCCTTACCACAACTGTTTCGCGGATGGTTTCGCGTCGGCGCGTGATCCGGAGGCCGAGCCAGATGCCGAAGGTCGCGAAGAGAATCGCGACGAGCGCGCCATAGAGCTCTATCGAGTGTTCGATGACAACGAAGCGGTATTCGGTGTATTGGAGGACGGCGATGAGGAGGCCGCCGACAATACCGAAGATGAGCACGTGGCGCTTCATGACAGAACTGTAAAAAAGTATATCCTCGCCTATCCAGAACGCCGGCGCCCTCCATGCTCGGCGAACAATTCTCCATTGGAAATGCCTGTCCCCGATCCAAACCTTTATCACAGTAGCCGAGGGATACCGTTTTCGGCCTATATCGTCTCGCCATTGAAAGCGGTACCGTCAGGTCGTGAAGTTTGCCGGCTTTAAACACGCGATTGAGCGTTCGTATCGGGACCTGGTTCGTCATCACACGTTTCAGGTTTCGGCAGCGTTGTCGTATTGGTTCGTTCTGTCGGTTTTTCCAGGGCTGATTGTCTTAGCGGCAATCCTTGGATTCGTTCCATTTCCCGATTTATTCAACCACGTTCTGGCCCTGATGAGTCGCCTTCTGCCCGCTGACAGTATGCGCATTGTGAATTCGGTGCTGGGCGATGTGCTCTCTGCGCATCATGGGACCTGGTTTTCGTTTGGCTTGCTGGGAACTATCTGGACTGCATCTTCGGCCTTTGACGCGATGATCGAGGCGCTGAACATTGCGTATGAGGTCGAAGACGATCGGCCGTACTGGAAGACGCGGCTTCTGGCGATTGGGCTGGCGGCGATCACGGGGGGATTACTTCTGGTCGCTATGATCGTAACTCTCGTAGGACCGCATTTCGGATTCTGGCTGGCCGAGCGGCTTTCCCTTTCATCGACGTTCGGAATGGTATGGCCAGTTTTGCGGTGGGCGATCGCGATTGTCTTTACGATCCTTGCGGTGGAAGTGCTTTATTACCTCGCTCCAAATGTGAAGCAGCGATTTGCAGCGACGCTGCCCGGAGCAGCGCTGTCGGTAGGCGTGTGGAACGTTTTGACCCTATTGTTGGGGGTCTACTTCCGGCACTTCGCGCACTTCAATCGTACCTACGGAGCCATTGGAGGGTTGATCGCGATGATGGTGTGGCTCTACTGGACGTCGTGGATCCTGCTGGTGGGAGCCGAGATCAACGGGGAACTCGGCAAAGAACATAAGAAAAGCTCTGGAGTGTCTCGAGATCAAGAGTTGGAGAGACAGGGGCAAATTGAGGGTAGGAATGCTGCGTGAGGAGGATTCCTCGTTGTCGTTTTAGGAGGACCGAGGAATTCATGGGAAGTCAAAGACCCCACCCTCTCGCACAAAACGCGAGAAGGGTGGGGCATCCGTTGCTTTGATTATTGGAGCTTGC
>CAVWVM010000007.1:0-487573 GCA_963758485.1 uncultured Acidobacteriaceae bacterium | reverse complement strand
TGAAGTTCAAAACCGATCTTACTTGGTCCGAACAATCCCGACCGGAACCGGAACCACCAACGTCTTAAGTGTCGATGGCATTTCTACGTTTAGCCCCACCGCTGTCGCATTGCTTAACTACGAAATCCCACACTTGGATTGGGAGCGATTCGGGTTTGCCGTCTCAACAGGCCCCGTATTTCGGCTCGGAAGTAAATCGGATACATCGTCGTTCGGATACTTCGCAGGAGTCAGCATGCATTTGTTTCATCGCTTTTACATCACTCCCGGATATCACCTCGGACAATACGCAGATTTCCCGGCGGGGTTCTCACAGCCCAACCCAGTCGTTCCTCCTGGGTTCGCGACGCCGACTCCCGTCACCCGCTGGACGTGGCGGTTCGGATTTGCTCTTTCCTACAAAGCAAAAGAAATCAGTCAATTCGGACTGTCAGGATCAGTCAATCAATCCAGCAGCCCTTCGGCCAGCAAGGCAGGAGCAACTCCCAGCTAAGAAGAACTAATCGGCGAATCAAGAATCACTGGAGGACCATTATGCGACTTTCACTATGTCTCAGCTTGCTATTGCTCAGTTCGGTTCTCGGCGGTGGCCAAGTGGCTTCTACGGCGGCCCCCGCACATGCCTTAGAAGAGGACGCAGAAGCCGGGAAGGTCTTTCGGCTGCCCAACAACAAGTGCAAACTCTGCCTGACGCCAAGAAGCAGCAGATTCTGAACGGGCTTAGTGAGAGTCTGCTCGGCAAAGTTAACAAGATCGCGACGTCAACCATTGACCCCACCACCCTGGACCGTCTCCAAGCCGACCCCAAGAAACTCAGCCTTGAACAGAAAAACGAACTTCTGTCGCTCATTCAGCAGACCCAACAGGTGGTTGACCCGACCCTGGTTCCTTCGTCCACGACTAGCCTTGACCCGAAGGACATCCTATCTGTCTTTGGCTCTCCCACACCGTTGACTCTGGATGAAATCAAACTCTATTCCAACAATCTAAAGAAACTACCCGGACTCGCAGCTTCGGTTGGCCGCCTATTGTGGGCTGACAAAACAGATCAGAACTGGACTTTTGAGGGAACGGTGTTCGTCACAAAAGCGAACGTCGTTGCCACGGCCTGCCATGTAATCGAGCCGCTCGTCGACGTGTCGAACGGCAAGACTCGCTGCGGGGCGACAGGATGGCGGTGATCGACTTTTCGGACGGACAGCTCCCGGCGACTGGCCAACTTCCTTCTGGAATAAACACGTATCCAGTCCTGAACATCATTGCCACGGGCTCCGGCCAAGGCTGCGATGTCGCCCTATTGAAAATATTCGGTGCCGACGGCGTCCCACTATTAAAAGTGTCGGACGGAAAATCAATCCCCAAGAGGCTCGTGATAATTGGGTACCCACAATTGGCCGATCTTACTGATCTCGTGTGCCAATACACGTTAGATAGCACCACGAAGTATTTCTGCCAATTTCGCGTTGCGCATCCTGGAATCGCGAAGGTAAAGTCCCCCGGAAGTACATACACGTCAAACTCGCACGATGGCATCGATGTGTTTACGTACAACGCCTGCACGCGTGGGGAACAGTCTGGTTCTCCGGTAATCGATCTCGACTCGTTGCGAGTGGTCGGGGTGCACTACTGCTGCACAGGCTCCGCCCAGGTAGATACCACATTGGGGTGTGCAACGTGGCATGCCCAGAACCTTAAGTGGAATGAAGCCATCAGTACCAAGACAATCACCGCTGACGATGCCTTGAAAAACTTTTTCGAGGTCGACAATGCCGCCTTGGCAGAAGTTAATCCAGGGTCTCAGGTTTTCGGTGGTACGCGAGGCGAGACAGCAACGCCAGCACCTCAACACGTCAATAGCACCACCCAGTGCCGCGCTGATGAGGAGAGCGGGCCGGAATCCGAGTCGCTCGGGTTCGGCTAACACCCCAGCGTTCAGTTCGAAACTGAAAAGGAGTTGTCATGAAAACTAAAGCGATGGCAGTCGTAGTCTGCTCTGTAACGTTTTTTCTCGGAGGCTTTACACTCTCATCCGTTGCGCAGGGTGGCTGTACGAATACAACAATCAAAGGCGCGTACGGCTTTGCTGGGAGTGGTTTTATTCCAGAGGTATCTCAAGGCACTGTTCGATTCGATCCAGTTTCCCACGTGGCGACTGCAACCTACGACGGACTGGGAAAAGTATCCGTCAAAGCGCGTGTACAGTACCATGGGAAAGTGTCACCACTCGACTTCAATGGTTCGTACGATATTCACAATGATTGCACTGGGACTGCCAGTTTTGAGGACTCCGACGGAAAGACTGTGCTTGCATGGAATTTCGTGGTCGTCCATGGAGGGGAAGCGGTAGAGACAATAGCTCTAAGGGCGCCTTCGCCGCCCAGGCCGATGTATTCGCTCACGTTTAGCCAAAAGAAGCAGTAACCGCGTCGGCTCCGAGCCGCCTAAGCGGTTCCCAAGTTAGTTCGCACAACCGGATCGCGAACCTGGGCCACTCGCGGGGACCCTTATCAAATGACCTTCTTCGTCGGGGGAAACGCCGATGAGATGATTGATGACGACGTGTTCGTTGTGGTCGTCGAGGCATTCACCGCCATCACGAGCATCTTCGCGGAATCTGATTTGGCCCATGCGGCCACGTCCGCGTGGAGTTTTTTCGGTGAGGCCCTGGTCGCAAATGTTTTCAAAACCGGAAGTATTTCGTTGAACAGCTTATCGACTTCCCACGGCTTTTGTGGGTCCATGCCGGTCTTGCGGTCGATGGTTATGTGACCGACTTCTTTGTTCATGCGCGTTCGAGCGTCGTCGAGAATCATAGGAACCGCGCCGGAAGTCCACGAGCCGGGTGAGTCAAAGAAATCACCGGCGACGACATCTCCATCCCAGCGTGGCTGTTCGTAGAGAAAGTCGATCAGCGCGCGCAAGTGAACGGTGAAGGACTCCAGGTAGGCCGACAGCTGGAAACTCTTTTGTGTCTTCGGGATCGCATCGACGAGCCACTGGAAAATGTTAAGTTCGTAGAGCACATGTTCTTTCGAAAAATCGAGAAGCTGTTGATCGGTGTAGGTCGTAGTTCTTGCCATAATGCTCAATGCTGACAGCGTCGCTTCAGCGCCGTCAACCTCGCCCACAGTGGAGACTGGAGAATTCTCAATTTTTCGACGAATGGAAGTCGGTGAATGTCCCGTCTCCCCAGTTTTGCCGTCCCAGTTTTCCCTTGTCCCCAGTTTCCCCACTTCGGAAAGTGCAGTGGTTTGTCAGGCCTGGCAGTTCTGGAGGAAAATAGTCCATGAGTTCAGAAATCGTAATCCCCGCTCCTCCTACAGCGAGCAACCCGGCCGAAGAAGAATTTCTCACGCGGTTCGAACGCGAGAACATCCCCTCCGAATACAAGGAGCACTACCTAGCTAAACGGCAGAATTTCCACGCGAGCATTCAGGGGTTCCCCGAGCTATGGAATCTCTACATCTTGCTCGATAAAATCATCTTGCGCGAGTTCGCGGACCTCACCACGCGTCCAGACTTGAAGACACTTTTCCCCCTCTTCCTATATTTCGAATCGCATGTGAAGATTCGAGCGAGCATGGAACTTGCGCTATCCATTTGCATGCCGGAGGCGCGGTCGATTCTTCGGGACGGCATCGAGTTCGTTGCGCACGCGCACCATATGCTCAAGGACCCCGAGCTTCAGAAAACGTGGCTTAGTAAGAATGATGAGGCGAAAGCCTTCGCAGCAGCATTCGAGAAGAACAAGAAAACGGGGCTATTCGACGGACTGGAGGCGCTTCACAAGAAATGGGGCGAGTTGTCGGAAACCGGCGCTCACGCAACCATAAACGCGGTATCACAACGCTATGTACAAACTCAGGACGCAAAGGGTATCAACTTTCGGTGGAATTATTGCGGACTCGGCTCTGAGGCGTGGGCACTTGAAATCTTCGCAATGGTGCTGACCTTTTTCGAGATGGAGAAGACTTTGTACTCGGACTACGACGACCGCCTCAAACTCGATGACGCTCTGTTGCGGATGCGTCTGGAGTTCGAGGTCCGGAAAGAAACGCTCCGGAGGAAACTCATCCAGCGTTTCAATCTGAAGCCGCCTCCGTCCCCGCTAATCGTAAACCCCTGAGCGGACGCGTTCGACACTGTCGGAAACCGGGAGAAACCACGAATGCATACGCGGACAGTTTCCAGTGCCCAAGGGATTTGTAGCAGCGAAGGTTGGCTGAAATTTGCACAGTTTCCCTGCACAGTTCCTACACAGCCAAATGTTGGCATATTATCTGCAATTAAAACAATCAGATATAAAAGTTTTGTCACCCGCTCAGGATGACAGATGGGATGCCTGAAGGGCGGCTCCGTTCCGGATGACTAGGAGGCGGGGATTTTGGCTTACGCGCGGGAGCGGTTGCAAGGGAGATCCTTCACTTCGCCTGAGACCCGGCTCCGTTCAGGATGACAGATGGGACGCCTGAAATGCGGCTCCGTTCAGGATGACAAACGAAGCGGTCCGTTCCAGAGGGGCAGCCGTCTGAAGGAAATGCTGTATTGACCGTAAGGTGTTTTGGCGACCCTAATGAGTAAGGAAACGATTTGTACGACTCCTCGACAAAGACGGTAAAGAAGTCTGGACGCTGGAAGGTCATCGGCGCAATCGCAGGATTGGCTCTTTTGGCGGTGGCGATCGCCGTACCGGTAATCATCCACCGGGCTCAACCGATTTTGCGGGCGCGGGTCATTCAATCGCTGTCGAATCGTTTTCAAAGCAAAGTTGAACTAGAAGCTCTCGATGTTTCCGTCTTCCGGGGACTCGAGGTTTCCGGGCGAGGTTTGAAGATTTACGGACGGATGGATCCGAATCCCTATGCGCCCGGAATCCAGCCGCTTATCAGCCTGCCGCGATTCCACTTTCACACCGGCATTCGAAATCTGTTTCGTCCCACGGTTCACGTGGACACGGTGTATGTAGAAGGAATGGAATTGAATATTCCCCCCAAGCAGCAGCGGGGGGAATTCACGCACATGGGTTCGCAGACCCGTAAGGTGTCGGTCGTGGTGGACAAATTCGTTTGCGAAGATACAAAGCTGCTCATCAACACGGCGAAACCCGGCAAGCCGCCGCTGGAATTCGATATTGGCGACCTGAAGATGAAGGACATTGGCCGGGGATTACCCATGCAGTTCGATGCCACGCTGGTCAATCCAAAGCCGGTGGGAAACATTCACTCGACCGGGCTGTTCGGTCCGTTTCATGAGGGGGAACCGAGCGACACGCCCGTGCAAGGCGACTACTCGTTTCGCGATGCCGACCTAAGCACGCTGAAAGGCATTGGAGGAATACTCTCGTCGACGGGGAAATACGAGGGAACGCTGAGTAGCATTGTGGTGGACGGAAAAACGGATACCCCGGATTTTCGAATCGCAAAAAGCGGACACCCCGTGCCGCTGCATACCGATTTCCATGCCATTGTGGACGGGACAAATGGGGACACCTATCTTAAACCGGTGAGGGCGACGCTGCTGCATTCGTCATTCACGGCGAACGGCTCGATCGTGCGCGTGACGCAGCCACACGGTCACGACATCGAACTGGATGTGGTTCTGGATCATGCGCAGATCGAAGATCTTTTAAGGCTCGGTGTCCGCACTGACCCACCGGTCATGTCAGGTCGGGTGGAGATGAAAACGAAACTGAGCCTGCCCCCGGGGGAAAAGGATGTGGCCGACCGGTTGAAGCTGGATGGGAATTTTCACGTTCCCGGCGGGCATTTCAGCAGTGAAAAGATCCAGACAAAACTAGACCAACTGAGCCTGCGCACCCAGGGGAAACCGAAGGAAGCAAAGAAGGAGATAAAGGAGGACGTGCCAGTGGATCTGAAAGGCACTTTTGCTCTGAATGACGGAACCTTATCTTTCTCTTCTCTGGATTTCTCGGTGCCGGGAACGCACGTGAAGATGTCAGGAAATTACACTCTGGACGGGCGCACCTTCGATTTCAGCGGCAAAGCGCTGCTGGATGCCAAACTCTCGCAGATGACCACGGGATGGAAGTCCGTCCTGCTGAAGCCGGTGGACCGGCACTTCAGCAAAGACGGAGCGGGAACGGAGCTGCCGGTGCGGATAACGGGGACGGAATCGGAACCGCACTTCAGCCTGGATTTCAAGCACAAGGCCGAGTCAAAAAGCCCAGACAAGACTTACGACGCAGAGGCAGGGAAACGCTAGGATCCCCTACTCGGTCCCAAAAAAGATGCCGTCTTAGGGTACGGACTCTGATTAATTACAGGCACCACCCCATGGAAGGGTCAGGGCACCGGCTTCTATGCTCGGGATGACCTTAGCTGATGCGCCTGCCGCTCGCGGCCATTAGCGCAATGAAAGGACTTCCCCAGTGAGCGCACGCGCAGTTCCAAGAACGATTTCCGTTCCCCAGGCAAAACCGGTAGCCGAAACACCCAGAGTGAGGACAGATTCCGATCTGATCCTGCGTGCACAAGAGGGCGATCAGGACGCTTGTGCGACCATTTTCGATCTTCATCGGCGGCGAGTGTACTCCACTTGTTTGCTGATGACGAAGAATGTCTCAGACGCTGAAGACTTGATGCAGGATGCATTTATACAAATATTCCGCGGTCTCCGCAGTTTTCGTGGGGACTCGGCATTTTCGACCTGGATTTATCGTGTGGTAGTGAACACTGTTCTGATGACTCGTCGCAAGAAGCACCTGCGGGAGGTATCGCTGGACGAGCCAACCACGCTGGATTACGCGCCGGTGGCGCGTGAATTTGGCCGGGACGACACCAAGCTGGTGGGAGCCGTGGACCGCGTGGCGTTGACGCAAGCGGCCCAGGAACTGCCAGAGGGCTGCCGAAAGATCTATCTCCTGCATGAGGTGGAAGGTTACGAGCATCACGAGATTGCCGAGCGGCTGTCGTGTTCCATCGGCAATTCGAAGTCGCAGCTGCACAAGGCGCGATTAAAGATGCGGAAGCTGTTGGCTTCCGGCAAAAAGCGCATTGGACGAAAGCGATTGACCGGGCGGCGAGAAGAGAGCAGCGGTCGTAACGCGGGTGTACGGCCACTGTTGCCCGCTACTTCCTAAAACGCGGGACATCAGGATTGTGGCTCTGGAAGTGAAGTCAAGGCAGCGACCGGAGGAGAGGCTGGTCGCTGATTTGATTTTATAGGCAAAGTCACTGCGACGAGGGTACCGAAGGCGTCGGATTGCACCTCAAGGTGCCCGCCCAACTCGCGAACTCTCTCCCGCATTCCGGTGAGGCCCACCCCGAAGCTCATCCCCTTGTTTCGAAAAGTTACCAGCAACTCCTGAGGGATTCCTTTTCCGAAGTCTTTTATCTGCAGAATTACCTGCTCGGCAAGAACTTTTAAACTGACATCGGCCTTTACACTTTTTGAATGACGGTGAATGTTGGTGAGCGCTTCTTGCAATACACGAAAAAGTCCAAGCTCCAAAGCCTTGGGGAGGCGGCCGAGGTCCTCGGGAATGTCAACATTCACGCTCACGCCGCTGCGCTCGGAAAAGCCTTGCAGATACCACTTGGCCGCGGACGCAAAACCAACTTCATCGAGCAGTGGCGGGTGCAAGAGGTGCGAGATGGTGCGTGTCTCGGCGATGGATTGGTCAAGATGTTGCAGTGCGTTAGCGAGAAACTCGTCGTCCTCCTCCGGGTGAGCCCGCGAATACATTTCAAGATTCATTTTTACGCTGGCGAGATACTGGCCGAGACTGTCATGCAGTTCGCGGGAAAATTTCCTGCGCTCTTCATCCTGCAATTGCAGTAGGCGCGCGGTAAGCGAACGAAGGGAATCTTCGCCCTCTAGCGCGGCTCTTTCCGCCAGCGCACGCCGTTTGAGTTCACCGGTGAGAAGGCGATAGTGGATCAAGAAAAGCAAGAGCGCCAAAGCAAACGTCGAGGAGAGAATGACGACAGTCGTAATGTAGAGGCGATTGGAGGCAGACATTCGCAGTGCGAGGAGCCGCTGTTCCTCGCCGCGCATCTGATCCATTAGAGAGACGTGCTGCAGTGTGAGGGACAAGCCTTCGTTGGTAAGATTTTTTTGCCCGGCATCGTCGCGGGGGGCTAACTTTCGGAGCGCGATCGACTGGCGGAAAAGATCCAGCCTACGATTGGTCACGTCTTGCAGCCGCGAGCAAAATTCCTGTTGCCGCGGATTGTCCTCGGTCAAAGTTATTACCCGTTGCAGTTTCTGACGAGCGAGGGGAACATCACTATCGAACGATTCGAGAAGCTGGTCATCTCCTGTAATGGCGTACCCGGTGCGGGAACGGGCGAGCGATGCCATGGAAGCGTCGAGCGCGCCGAGAGATCTTTCTACTTCGAAGGTGTGGAGAACCCAGCCGGCGCTGACGCGAAGACGCGAGATGGTGAAATAAGCGGCTCCGGCGCTAAGGAGCAATACGGCCACCGCAGAGGCGAAGGCTAGCTGTGCGTTCTTACGTGGTGACATAGCCTAATGGTTTGTATGCCCGGTTGCGATACGGAATTCGCCGTAAGGCTGCTTAGACTATCGTAGCGTGGGTTTGGATTCTGCGCCATATGGAGAGATTGGCGAGAATCGACGGTCATCGCCTGGTAATACAGCAAAGACCTGATTGTCCGGATAAAGCGTTCACTATATTCAGTAGTTCGCCCAAAGATTTGATCACGACGGCGTCCTCGTCCGTTGATGCCAGGCGTTCGTGGGCTCGTGTTGCTGCCGCGTGAGGGAAGGGATTTTGAAACTCCGTATCCTGATTGCCGACGACCACGAGGTGGTACGACGGGGCCTGGCGGCTCTTTTGCAAACGCACGAAGGATGGGAGATTTGCGGAGAGGCGGCGGATGGGCGGGAAGCCGTCGAAAAAGCGAAACAACTCAAGCCCGACTTTATCATCCTGGATATTGGCATGCCGAATCTGAACGGGCTGGCGGCCACGCGCCAACTGGCGCAACACGATCCCACTTTTAAGATCATTGTGCTGACGATCACGGATTCGGATCAGGTGATCCGAGAGGCATTGGACGCGGGCGCGCGCGGGTTTGTGCTGAAGTCCGACGCGGTGCGGGATCTGGTGTCAGCCATCGAGGCTCTGCAGCGGGGCCAGATGTTTTTCACGCCTCGCGTAAACGACATGGTATTAGCGGGATTTCTGGAGAAGGGCGTGGTTTCGCAACGTGGCACCCCTCCGAAGTTTCCCACTCTGACGCCGCGGGAAAAAGAAGTGATACAGCTACTCGCCGAAGGCAAGAGCTCCAAGGAAGTGGCAACCGTGCTGAACCTTAGTACGAAAACGGCGGAAACCCATCGCAGCAATATCATGCGGAAGCTGGGATTTCATTCCATACGAGATTTAGTTCTTTATGCGGTGAAGAACAACATCATTCAGGTGGAAGTGCCGGCTGAGGGTGCATCGCGAAACGAAACTCCGTAACAAGAAAAAAGCCGCCAAGCGACGGCGCCGGGCGGCATTTCTTAGGAAATAAGTAAGAAGATCTTAGCCTGCTTTGCGGCGGGATCTCTCATCTCGCTCGTCCAGATCATTGGCGGTATCAGTAGTGGCCGGCTCTTTGGTATCCGAGGTAGCGGAGCGGGCGGCATCCTTCACCTTGCCCCACGTGTTTTGCACTTTACCCTCGGCTTGCTTGGCGGCTCCGTGCGCCTGGGCTTCCTTGTCCCCGGTCCACTCGCCAACTTGCCGCTCTACTCGACCCGCTACGTCCTTCACTTTTCCTTCGACTCGATCCTTGTCCATGATGTGTACTCCTCTCTGTGATTTATCTGGCTCAGCGGAAGTTGCACCGTCGAGCCGGTTCCTTACATGGTTGGCAGCGGATGTCCACCGGACAACGAAAACACCGGGGGACGCATGAACGGCTAAACCGCGCTGCGACCCTGAATGAGGCGTACCAGGACCGCGATGATCGCCAGCACCAAGAGGATATGGATGAAGCCACCCATCGTGTAGGAGCTGACCATCCCTAACAACCACAGAACCATCAAAATCACTGCAATCGTCCAGAGCATAGAAACTCCTTTTTCGCATTAACACGAAGTAGTCGCTTCAACCAATCGACCTGCTCAGATTAGTTAAGGGGCGGACAGGCTGACATCGGGTGGATGCTGTAAGGAGAAGGGGGCGTGGCTCTAAAGATTCCAGGGAAGTTCTTAAATTGGTGTGGGCAGAAGCTGCCCATCCCAAGGCAAAGAGGAGAGGAAGCGCCTTCGGAGGCTACTTCCTCTTCTGATTTTTCAGACTTCGAGTTAGGCGATCAAGCGGCCTTATCGGCTTTGGTGTTTGCGGTATCAGAAATCTCGGTCAAAACAGAATCCGCGTGCTTTTCCTCTTCCAGTGTTTGATCGAGGAGGCTTGCGTCGTCATCATTGCCAAGGATTTCGGCAAATGTGCGGACGGTGCCGTACGCGGCCATTTCGTAGTGCTCGACGCGTTGGGCGGCGGAGATGATTCCGGCGTCACGGACTGAGGGGTCAACGGCGTCTTTGATTATGTCTTCGCCTTCAGAGATAAGGGCCGCCATGCTCTTGGATTTCTTGGAATCGACGGAGCCGGTGGATTGGTTCAGTATCTGTTCCAAACGAGCAACGTGGCCGCGCGTTTCCTGCAGGTGAGTTTGTAATGCGTTCTTTAATTCCGGCTCGGTAGCGGCCTGAATCATCTTCGGCAAAGCGTCGGTGATTTGAGTTTCAGCGGAGTGCAACTGTTGAAGTTGGTCGATGTAGAGCTTACGGAGGCTATCGAGATTGGCCGAAAAGAATTTCATAGGTTTAAACCTCGGGGATGCTGGGTTTGCAGAGTTGAAGGTTCGATGCCTTGCGAAAAAGGATCGTTGTCGGGAAACCACGCAGAAGTACGGGATGAAGTGTTAATAGATTTGCACAATTAATAGATTTGCACGATGCCATTTCGCACAGCATAGAGAGTCAAATCCGCGATCGAGTGCAGGTCGAGTTTTCGCATCAGATTGGTGCGATGAGTTTCGGCAGTTTTTACGCTGAGGCTGAGGGTCGTGGCGATTTCCTTGGTGGTCTTGCCTTCAGCGACCAGCTGAATCACTTCGCGTTCACGCGGCGTAAGGACCCGCTGGATGGTGGGCTCGCGCTCTTCGTAGGGCCGCAAATAGCCATCGAGCATCATCTGCGCGACCTTGGAAGTGAAAAAAGTGCGGCGATTCTGCAACGCTTCCACGGCGGCGACCAGGTCGCGGCCGGCGTCTGATTTCAGCAGGAATCCGCGAGCCCCGGCAGCCAGGACTTCGCGCACGACTTGTTCGGAGTCGTGGATGGTGAGGATGAGAATTCTGGCGTCGGGTGTGATGGTGAGAATCTGGCGAGCGGCGTCCAAGCCGTTCAAGTTCGGCATTCCGATGTCGAGCAAGAGTACGTCAGGCTTTTGCTGAGTCGCCAGCTCTACGGCTTCTCGACCATCTTTAGCCTCGCCACAAATTTCCCAACCGGGGTGGCTTTCCAGCAGGGAACGGATTCCCTTCCGAGCTACCTCGTGATCATCTGCAATTAAAATCCGAAGCACGCGCACGCCTCCGCCCAAGAGACAACGCATACGACCGATGCTTTCCCGGCAGCAACGCTGTGTTGTGATAGGTGCACCAGCGGCGGTGCCGGTTGCTTCAAAAGAAACGGTACAACGGCGGCGCGGAAGGCGGGTTTCGGCTAGGGTATTCACCTTAGACAAAAATACGGCTAATACCCTGCCGAAGGAGGGGGCGGAAGCATCCAAGAGTTGCACGGAGGTTTCGTTTCATGCGCAAAGCCGCTCGTTCGCGCGTTCGATTGTGGCGCGATCTGACTCTGGTTCAGTCAACGATAGGAATTCTGCTGATATTCGCTTGCTGGATGCCCGCTGCCGGGGCCCAAACATCCGCGTCGAGTTCCGGCTCGCCAGCCAGGGTCAACCCGGGTGGGCAAGCTGCTGGACAAGCCAGTGTTCCGCAGACGCAGGCACCTGCCGAAGCCGCTCCGCCCCCTGATCAGGGCACCGCGCAGCAGGCCCCTTCCGACCAGCAGCCGTCAGCGGAGCCAGGGACGGGCGACCAGGGAATGTTTGTCTTCAAGAAGCAGGTAGAAGAGGTTGTTCTGCATGCGACGGTGGTCGACGATCAACAGCGGCTGGTCACAGGATTGGATAAGAATGCATTCGCCATTTACGAGAATGGCGTACCGCAGACGATCACTTCGTTTCGGCGGGAAGATGTACCAGTGGAGATCGGGGTGGTGATCGATAACTCCGGATCCATGCGGGATAAACGAAACCAGGTGAATCAGGCAGTGCTCAATTTGATCCGCGCGAGCAACTCACAGGATCAGATCTTCGTGGTGAATTTTGGGCAGAATCCTTACCTGGATCAGGATTTCACGTCCGACGCGAGGTTGCTTGAGGCGGCTTTGCACCAGACCTCGGCCAAGGGGAGCACGGCATTGTACGACGCGATCATTGCGTCCGCGATACATCTTGAGAACAACTCGAGCTTGAATAATAAAGTGTTGCTGGTAATCACGGACGGGCAGGACAACATGAGCCGGCAGACCTTGCAGGACGCCGCGCGCCGGCTGCAGCAGGCGAACGGACCTACGCTTTATGCGATTGGCTTGCTAGGCGGCGGGTTGCAAGCTGAAGGAAGAGACGCGTTGCAGCACCTGGCGGGGAGTACGGGCGGGGTGGCTTACTTTCCGGACTCGCTGAATCAGGTGGATAGCATTACACGAACGGTGGCACACGATATACGCAGCCAGTACACGATTGCGTTTAAGCCAAAGAATCAGAACGTGAAGCCGGAGTATCAATCCTTGCGCGTGGAAGCGCATGCGCCGGGTTTTGAGAAGCTTACCGTGCGCACCCGGAGCGGGTACTTTCCGCCCGCCTCCGGTCGGTAAAAGCTAAGGCAAACTAGACAGCCGTGGTTTCAGTGGGAGTGGTGATCTGCGTCGGCATCTGGATCTGGATGATGTTGTTCTTGATGGCGTAGACCACCAGATCGCGGATGGAGTGCAGACTGAGCTTCCGCATGATATTGCTGCGATGAGTCTCCACGGTTTTCGTGCTCAGGTTCAGCAGCGAGGCGACTTCCTTGGAGCTCTTGCCTTCGGCCAGAAGCTGAGTAATTTCGCGTTCGCGAACCGTCAAAGTTGGCAAGCTGGGCGGCTCGTTGCGCGAGACGACATGACCTTTATCGAGAAAACCAGCCAACACCAGGTCGTTGACCCGGGGCGTGAAGAACATTCGCTTGCTCTGCAAGGCTTCTACCGCCGAAACCAGATCGCGAGCGGCATCGGATTTCAGCACAAAGCCGCGAGCGCCGGCATCGAGGGCCTCACGAATGACCTGATCGGAGTCAGTGATGGTCAAGACGATGATCTTGAACTGAGGGTCATACTGCATGAGCTGCCGAGTGGTGTCCAATCCATTCAGGCTCGGCATGCCAATGTCGACGATGATGACATCAGGCTTGAGCCGCTTGGCCATTTCGACAGCCTCGCGGCCGTCAGAGGCTTCTCCGCAAACTTCCCAACCTTCGTGCTTGAGAAGCAGAGAGCATAGCCCACGACGCACGATTTCATGATCGTCAGCCAACAGGATTCGTAATTTCATGGCAGATTTCCTCCGTGCAGACTTTCCGAGAGATCGAAAAAAGTACTGACTGATTTTTAACTGGAAACTTCAGGGCCTTGCGCCAGCGCCGTAAAGACTCGATGCTGGCTGACCGATTCGACGGCCTCCAAAAGATCGCGCGCCGCATTCGACTTCACCACATACCCTCTCGCTCCCGCGTCCAAAGCCTCGCGCATCATCTGCGGAGAGTCGTGCTGAGTTACGAACAATACTTCGGGGCTGCTGTTCCTGTGCTTCTGTTGAATCAATCGACAAGCTTCGAGTCCATTCATCTTGGGCATGGTGACGTCAAGGACCACCACGTCGGGATGAAGAGCTTCGACCTTGTCGACGGCCTCGGCACCATCCGAGGCTTCCCCCACGACTACCCAATCGCCCCTTCCCTGGAGAAGAGTCCTAAGCCCTTGCCGAACGATAGGATGATCATCCACCAGCAGGATGCGAATAGTCATAGATTGTCAACTCTCTGATGCGTCACCGTGCAAGCCCTCGTAAGGGTTCGACGGCGAAATTCAAATTCAGTTAAAGCTCGCTCCTGCGCACAAGTTTACTCGCATCAGGGAAATGCGTTTTACCGGAGCAAGACACCTTGGAAGTTAGCATGTCCGGGAGAGCCCTCTAAATACAGGGGATACTGTATTCTCGATAAAATCCACCGCAACCGCTAAATCTCGTGAGAAGTGACGGGAAAGTAAGTGCGGGCGTGTAAAAGGGCGTCGACCGCCTCGACGATGGAACCGACGTCGGACTTGGCGCAGGCACCGCGGATGCCCGCCCGGCGGGCTTCCTCGGCCAACTGCTTGGACAGGTGAATGGTCACCATGAGGATGGGAATCTCGGGAAACAGGTCGGAGATCTGCTTGGCGACGTCGAGACCATTCAGATCGGGCATCTGGAAGTCGAGCAGAATCATGTCGGGGGGATTCTTCTTGACCCTTTGCAGGGCTTCCCCGCCGGTTCTGGCCTCATCGCAGACATGCCAGGTGGTTTGCTGCTCGAGGAGGTCTCGCAGATAGTGCCGAACCGCCGGATTATCGTCCACTACGAGAATGCGAACCAAGCTCCCCGCCTTCCGTTTCAATGAAATACGGCTGCTATGCGAATGGGTTCTAGTCTACGAGCGCTTTGTATATTCTTAACAATTCTGGTTGAGATTAGGAGAGCTGCAAGCGATTCGCAATACCGCAGATTCCCTACAATTTGCAACCATAAGGATGATGCGATTACCAGATACCTTTGTCGCTTCCGGTGAGTTTCATCTCCAGCGCAGCCGCAGCGGCCAAGCCGGGCAACAGACTCAGGCGTAGCGTGCTTTGCCATTCCCCGTTGAGAAGCAATTTCTTCCACTCCGAAACGTAAAGCCTGGTAGCTTGGGGAAAGATCGGGATGCGCAAAAACTTGCGCTTGTAGTAAATCAACTCGCTGCCAAATTTAGCGGCATTCTTTACCAATGGCGGGAGGGGAAGTTCTTCTCCGCGATAACCTGCGACGTAGCCGGAGACGGTGACGAGATATGTGGCCAAGCCGTCCCACAGGCCCGCCGATTGGGCGAGAGATTTCAGATACGGATAATCGATGGCATTCGAATCCACCAGGCGAGCCGTATCCGCAACGTCACACAACCGAATATAAAAATGCCGATACATGCGCTGCAAGGTGCTGAGGATGAGACGATCTTCGGGAGCTGGAACGCGAAAGTTCAGTCCGCCGAATTCAGCGGTTCTAGAGCGAGTGACAAGAGAGTCGGTAATCGCCACTTGCTCGCCGGTCTGGCCGAGGCGAGATACGTGGACTTCGACCAGTTCGGGCAGCCCGGGGACTACGAAATTCCATTTATTCGCCAAGCGGTCGCCCCAGCTGCGGGCATCAGGACGCGCCTTGAAGCGCCTGGTCATGACGTTGACGATCTCGGAACCTTCGGCATTGGAATAGAGATCGAGGTCATTGCCCAAGTCAGGCCAGTGATCGAGCGACTTGATGACGATCACATCGCCAACTTCCTTCAAGGCTTCACAGATCGGAAAAAGAAACGAAAGCGCATGCTGAATTCTGGCTTGCTCTTTCTCGATTGCATGCGCCACCCAATCGGCGCCGTCATGTTTGGCAGCGGCCAGCATGCGATGCAAGCCAGGAAAGGTCCGCATAATTACGTGGTGGGAGTTGGCCAAGCTCAAAAGATCTCCCAGATCTTGTGGGCTGAACCTGGAGACGGTTTCGGAGATGTCGCGGGAATTAGTATCCTGAGGATTCTCAGGAAGCGCGTTGGGAGAGACTTGAGCGGCACGGTCGCGCAGCACGAGGTCGGACAAAACTCGTAGGTATGTCGTAGAGTTACCTGCACCATCCATAGTGTTAGCTTCCATTGGCGCTCGAGTTATTGGCGCAATTCGTGGCTGTTCTGCGCTCGACCGCGGTTCCTTCTTCGTAATCGTTCCAGGTTTCAATCATTAGAAATGGAAGCGGCTTGGTGTTGTCGTAGAAACGCTGATAGAAGTTCAGGGTTTCATCGAGGGTCTTGCCGCAGGCGGACTGCATGTGACGATTCAATCCCCACTTGGCTGCGGAGTCATCGAAGCCGGGCCAAGCGCCACCGACAGCGAGCTTGTCGGGATGTTTGTTCTGCATGGTTTTGTAGAAGTTCTCGAGATAGGCCTCACCCCAGTTGCTGCCATCCGCCGCCCATCCAGCCGGGCCGGGCTGAACCCACGCATAGGAACCGGCGAAGTCGTCGGCATACTGTGCGGGGGGCTGATCCTTGTAAATGAGAACGGGCGGACTATCCCAGCTGCTGCAGTGCGCGCGGACGCGGTTCCAGTCGACGTGGCCGCTCTTGGGAAAAATGAAAATCATGGGATGGCCGTTGTAGGTGAGATACGCGTCACGATATTTGGCGGTGGGTCCGATGTAATCTTTGTAGGCCTTGTCGAGCGATGCAATCTCAGCGTCGGTTGCGCCCGCGTCCTCGTCTTCGGCTTCGTTATAGAGGAGAGCTACCTGGAAATGGCTCTCGCTCGCGGCCTGTTGCAAGAGTCCAAAATTGTGGTCGGAATAAGGATTGCTTTCGCCGTACCAATCCACGACGAAGGCCGAGATACCCATGTGGCGGGCCTGCTGAATCTGTTTGCGAAGGACTGCCGGATCCTCGCTGGAGTAACCGACGTCCATGTGGGTGTGGTCACCGAACCATGGCATGTAGACGGCAAGAAGCTTGGGGGCGATGCCCGGCGCCTGGGAATTCTGCTGCAGAATATGATGCGCGCCCGGCGTGGTGCATCCGGTCGCGGCCATAAACAGCCCCATGGTCAGAACTAAGAACGACTTCGGCAAGTGACAACTCCATTCTTCAACCATCCTGAAGAGATCATTAGGATGCTTTGGAAGGCGGTGCGGTTGGTATGGGGGAGGGGGCCTTGGACACTGTGAAGAATCAACAGGTTGCGACCGACCTTTGACGGCTGGGAGAGGTCAGAATTGGGGGACGGCTTGCAACTGGCGAACAACCCAGCGGTCGGCACCGGGGGTCATCAACACCACGTAATGCACGACGACGTGCTCGTCGTGGACAACCTTATTTCCATCGAGGATTTGCAATTGATATTGCGCGGTGTCGTGGAATTCCATGACGTCGCCTTCGGGAGCGTAAAAGACTGCTTCCAACTGATGATTCTGGTCGGCGAATCGCTGAGTCATTCCCGAATGTTGCTGGCCGGCGATGCTCTGCCGCAGCCACTGCTTGGCATCTCCGGCGAAAGCTCCTTCCAAGGGATCGAAGGTATTGGATTGCAGGGCCTGGGCCATGCTGGTCCATGCGAAGCGATAGTCGCGAAGGATGCCGCGTTCGGTCAGGCTTTCGATAGCACGCGGCCCGGCTTTCTTGATATCGAGTTGGACCTGCACGGTGTCGGCCGCATAGAGAGTTCCTGGCTGAAGCAAAGATCGTGAATAGGGCAGACAGCAATGCTGCCGAGGACAATCGACGAAGGATGCGGCGGGAGTCGGTCTTGTTCTTCGTGATGTCATTATCATTATCATTATCATTGCGCCCATCATCATTATTGCGCCCCCACGCGAATTTCGTTGCCCATGACAACGCCGGATGCCACGGATATCACTGCGGCACCGGAGGCCTCCATTTCAGCGCGAGCAATTCCCTGTTTGATGGGAGCGTCGACGGTTCCGGTTCCCTTAGATCCTGTAGCCGTGAAGGTGACGATGGTGCCATCGGGCACAACATTTCCCGAGCAATCATGAACCGGTTCGGTCTGAACCAGAATGCCAGTTTTCGTGCGCTGCCCGGTGATGCGCAGATTGCAGGGATCGGAGGCAACTTGTTGCACGGCGCGACGCGCGGTTAGATCGTCGAGAGAGGCGATCACCCGGATTGGCTGCGCGGTTTTGCCGGAGGCGGTGCGAAACCAGGCGATACCGTTCTGCGTACGCACGGAGCGGGACCACAGCGAGGCATCCTTCGCAGTGAGCTGGAAGGTGACACTCTCGGGAGTCAAAACAAGATTGTGAAATTGGTCGAAGGGCAGTGCTACGCCGCTGACTGCGTCGCCCAGCCCGACCGGCACGCGCGAAGGGTGGACAAGGAAGGTAACACTCGCGGCCCTGGCAGGGGCCACGTAAAAGTTCGCGCCGTGGCACGTGTCCGCGCACAGAATGGCTTGATAGAAGCCCGAGTTTTGAAGATCGGTCGGCTTTAACCGGATCTGTTCACCGAGCGCCACATCGCTTTTTTGCGAAACTCCGGGACCCGATAGATAGAAGGTAGCTTTACCGCTGCCGGTGGTTGGGATGCTTGCACTATCGCCCGCGGCCAGAGAGTCGGGCACGTGCAATTCCTGGCCAGACAAACTTCGGCACAAGCCAGCGCCAAGCACATCACCGCGAGAATTTTCGATAGACGCGACATTTTAGGATTTGTTCAAGCTGTATTGATTCACGACGACATGAAAGCTGTGCACGGCGGCAGAGATGTTTTTCGGAATCTCAACCGCGAAGGCCTCCGAAGACTGCGGCAGCAATGCGCGGTCGACGTAGCCATCCGATACCCAGACGACTTTGCCGTTGTTGTCATAGAAGCTGGCGATGACGTGCGGAATGTTGACGGTCTGCCCGCTCTGATTGAGTAAGTCACCATGCAGAACGGCCTTACCCTGAGGGTCGGTATCGATTTTCTGGTTCATGACGCCGATGACGGGATCGGCGGAGGCTGGAACCAAAGTCGCCTTTACGTCCATGCGGACGTTCTTCACATTTTTCAAGCTGATGTTGGGAAAATCGATGCGATAAGGAGTGACCTGCTTGGGGAGAAGCACGTGCGAGATCTTGTCGAAGCTGCTCTCCTCGTCAATGGGATTGCCGGCGGCATCGACCAGCGTCGAGTTCACGGTGACGAATGCAGGAATCGTGTCTTCATTGGTTACTTCGCCCATTACTACCGCGCCTTCGGCGGAATCGACGGCATTCATGGAAATGATGCGCACATGAGGTGCGTCGACGTTACCGGATCCCCACTCGCCTTCGGCCGCGCCAGTCACCAAATCCCATCGAAGATAGGTCACGGGAATCACTTCCGCGGGGACACTAGGGACAGCGACTTTCGGCCACGCCGCTTTCCAGACATCGCCTTCACGAACCAGGTGGATATCGCGAACGTCTTCGATGGGGCCGACAGGGGTGGAGAAGTGCAGGCGGACGCGCATTTGCGCTTCATCGTTGGTGGCGTGAAGGGGCCGCGAATCGAAACCTTCGAGGGAAGAAAAGGAGCGAAGACTGCCGTTCGGATCCCATCCAGTCCTGAATGAAAGCGGGTTCGGTGATTCCGCTGGATGTCGAGACGTCGGCGTAGGCACGATCCCAATTCCGGCGCTGAACATCGAGTAAGAGATTGGCCAGAGCCTGATCCGGCGTATCTGCTTTCGCGGTGTGGAGAGCAGAACCTTTGGAAACACCAAGGGTGTCGCCAGCCTGACCGGTGGTGAACAGACCCAGCACCATCAACGCTGCGGTTAAAGCCACGAGAACGATTGGAACAACGTATTTCATTCCATTCCTCTTATCCCTTGAGACCCACTAGCCCTTGTCTCTTGCGAGCCACCAGCGCTTGCAAGCCGCTAGGCTACGCTGTGATGTTCACGATCTTCCGTGCGCACCGGAACTCCCAGCCCGACGGGGACGCGGCGCGTTTCGGGCAAGAAGAACTCCAGGAAAATGGCGAGGAAGCTGACGCCGATGGGAGTATTCCCCACAACAGCCCTTGCCAGGCCGGCGGTATGGCATCGGATTCAATCTTGTGCGCCGGGGGAACGTCCTCTTTCGCCCAGGCGGTAATCGCGCCGTTGTTGAATGTCTCAATTTTTCGCCATCCCACAAAAGTGAAAAGCGGCTCGTAATAAGAATCGTGCACGAAAATGTATTTCAAGCCATAGCGATTGGCGTGTTCCAGCATGGCGCGCAGAGCAGCCATGCCGGCGGTGCCGTAGAACTTGGCGTTGGTAAGCTGCGCCGATCCGTAGTGAGTCATTTCGGGCAAAAGGCGAGCTGAATTGTAGTCGCCATCAACGCTGCTGGCGTCGGTGTAAGTGGAAACCTTTGCCAGTTCACTGCCGAAACCGAAAGTGAGTAACGGAAAGCGTCATGGCCATCGCGGTTGAGGAAGGAAATTACAGGCTCACGTTGATGGTGGCGGAAGAACGATAGGGGTTTGCAGTAAGCCAGAACAGGGCCGCACCGATGGTTGCCACGGACGCCAAAGCCAAGCCCACCGCGGCTTTCGACCGGAAACGGTCGAGAAGGCCAACTGCGAGAACTCCGACGAAGGGCATGGCCAGCAAAGTGGCCCAGAAGGTGAAACGCTCGAAGGTGAGAATCTCGATAGGCGCGTCCCAGCAACCATCGAGGCAAAGGAGTGGTACCACCCAGACCGAAAATAAAAGCCATCCAGAAGCCGAACAGCAATGGCCTCCACCGCCGCGCGGATGCCCCGACGAATCACGATGAACGGGAGGGCAATGATGAAGCATGCCGTAGGGGATCACGAAGTAATTCACGGCGGTGATCGAATTCAGCAGGAAATTGGCGCGGCTGTCGTGAGGAATCGGGATCTGATGAATTGGATGTTGAATCAGAGCCAGCCAGTAAGGTAACAGGACGACACCGACTCCCACCCCAACGCCGATAGCGAAAACGGCAGCGCGAGACAATACGCCTGCCACCGAGCCGGGGACACTTTCATCGCGCGCGTCGAGATAGGCAGTCCATACCACGGGAACAGCGAAGAAGAAGACGCCAAACAGGAGAGTGACGTGATGGGCTGCAGCCGCTGAGAGACTGATGGCCAACCCCTTTAGAAGCGAGCGCGCGGAAGACGTCGTCATCCACTCGTAGAGATAGGGCAATGCATTGAGATACAGCGCCGCCGACGCCACGGTGGCGAGTTGTCCCGCCTGATAAACCAGGAACGACTAAGCGACCGAGAAACACTGTTCCAAGCGCGGCGTAGCTGGCGACGCGATCATCAACCCAGATTCGGCAAAACGAAAGACGCCCACCGGGAGAAGAAGAACGGCAATCAACTGCACCAGCATGTAGCCCATCTTCAGTCCAACTACGTTGGAAAGGAGTGCAATCCACTGGTGGGTTAACGGCGGATACGTCGTTTGCGAGAAACCACCAAACCACTTTTCGTTCCATGGATTGAACCAGTGGTGGGCATAGTGGGAAGCAAAAAACATGTGGAAATTTGCATCGAATGAGCCCGAAGGAAGCTGCATCAAGAGCAACGGCCCATGTACTGCCAGTGCGACCAAAACAATGGCTAAAAGAGGAATGGGACGAGAATAGCTATTTTGGACGGTGGTCACGATCAGGCCGCTCCTATCTCGATAGCGAACAGCTTCGATTCAGAAATCGCGGCCAAGGTTTACTTTAATTTTGTGTCAGAACGTGATTCTGTTAGCCTCAAAAGCAGCCTTCCCGGTCCCAAGAGTCATCTGATTGAGGCCGCAGAACCATAGTGATGCGGGAGGTATCCCAAGACTTGGCTAGAGTGGTGATTACGTGAAAAGCCGACTTCCGCTCACGAGCTTTTGCATCGTTCTTCTGTTGAGTTCAGCTCTAGCTCAAACTTACGACATCAACGGCCAAGGGCTCGTCCTCAGATAAAGGGCAAAAGTCTTCCGGGGCCGCGCAGGACAATTCCACCCAAAACGGCACTGGATTTGGCTGGGGATCGAGCATTGAAGTATCGCGCGAAGCGCGGGCTGCGCAAGATGCTCTGAAGAGAAACGACTATGCGGCCGCGGTATCGTATGCGGAGCGTGCCGCAAAAGCCGCGCCGCAAGATGCGGATCTGTGGTTCCTGCTGGGTTATGCGGATCGGCTTAGCCGACCATTTTCAGGCTTCGATCGACGCCTACAATCACGGGCTTAAGTTAAAACCGAATTCCACGAGTGGCATGGCGGGATTGGCGCAGACGTATGCACGAATGGGACGGGACGCCGAAGCGGAACAATTGTTGAAACGCGTGGTCGAGGCAAATCCGAAAGACGCGAACAGCCTGCAACTGGCGGGCGAACTCCTGCTCAATTCGGATCCGACGCAGGCTTTGGAGTTGCTGAAGCGCGCGGACATGCTGCAAGGGTCTCCGCACACGGATCTGCTGATCGCGCACGCTTACCAGCGGCTCGGCCAGCCCGATGAATTCACGCGCTACCTGAACCGCGCGAAAAGCCGCGGTCCGAAAGATCCGGAAGTGTTGCGGGCAATTGCCGGCGAGCTTCGCGACCAGGGGCAATACGATCAAGCCATCGCAACGTTGCAGGCGATCCCGGAGAAGACTGGCGACGTGCAAGCAGAACTGGCCTACACGTACCAACTGGCGGGCAAGCAGCAAGAAGCTGCAGAACTGTATTCGCGGCTGGCCAAGGCGGCGAAGGGCAACATTGGTTTAAACCTGAGCGCAGCGCAAGCCTGGGTGGGTTTGGGGCGGCCGGACGAGGCTCAGAGCTTTCTGGATGAAGCCAAACGCATCGACAGCAACAACTATCGCCTGCATGCAATTCTGGGAGCCATCGCCGAAGGGGACAATCGCTTTGCGGATGCCAGCGCGGAGTATAACCTGGCGCTCCGCAACCTGCCGGCGCAGGTTCCAGAGGGACCGCTGTATCCGATCGAACTGCGGTTGAATTTGTATGAACTGAGTTTGCGTCAGGATGATGAAACGGGAGCCAAGCAGCAGCTCGATGCTGCCATGTCGGCGATCAGCCAGATCAATGTGCCGAATTCTTCACGGCCAGAGATGTTGCGGCTGCGGGCGGCCATCGAAGCCGGCTCGGGAAATCTGGATGCGGCCAATAAAGATTTGCAAGAGGCATTAGCGCTGGCGCCTTCGAATGTGAATTCGCTTTTGAACTACGCCAGCCTGCAATGGAAGCTGGGACAAAAGCAGGCAGCAGAAGACACGTTCGCGAAAGTTTTGGAGCTCGATCATAACAACCGCACGGCACTGGCTTCCCTGGGATATCTTGCGCGCGACAAGGGAGACGCGAAGCTGGCGGAGAGCTACTTCAGGCGTGCCATCAACGCCCATCCGAAGGATTTCACGCCGTACCTCGCGCTGGGCGATCTGTACACGGCGGTACGGAATTTTCCAGCGGCCGAAGGCAATTACGAAGATGCGTACAAGCGCATGCCGACCAACGCGATGATCATCGCGGGAGGAGCGAATGCGGCGCTGGAAGCGCACAACCCCGATCTAGCGAAGCAGTGGCTGGATCGCGCGGAAGGGAAAATGAATGAGAGCCCGCAGGTCAACCGCGAACGCGAGCGCTATCTGACTTTGAAGGGCGATTACGCGGAAGCGGCCAAGCTGGGCCAGCAAGTGATCGAAAAGCTTCCGCATGATCGGGAAGGCGTCGTATACCTGGCCTACGATCTCTACTACCTGAATCGTTACGACGAAGCATTGGCCCTGATCACGAAGTACGAACCGATTCTGCCCGACGATAAAGATCTTCCACTGCTGGCGGGAAACATTCACGCACACAGCGGGCAACTGCAAGTTGCGATCGATGACTATAACCGCGCCCTGAGAACTGATCCGAAGATGGCGACGGGATATGTAAATCGCGGATTTGTGCTGAACGACCTACGCCAACCAACCAAGGCCGTCCCAGGATTTCAGACTGCTTTGCAGTTACAGCAGAGATTATGGCGAAGCGCATCTGGGATTAGCCTTTTCAAACCTGCAGTTGCACCGCGCGAAACCTGCTCTCAGCCAGTTGGACGCGACACAGAAAATATTGGGGAAATCGCATGCGTGGCATCTGGCGCGAGCGGAAGCATTCCGGCAAGAGCAGGATTTCGCCCACGCCGAACCTGAATATGCGATCGCACTGCAAGAAATCGCCGAACGATTTAACGACGCAATTGGCGTACGCGGACACGCTGTTCCGTTTGAGGCGTCACCAGCAAGCGCTGAACACGTTGGACACCGCCCAGAAACTGGCTCCGACTGAGGCGAAAGTTTATGCGCTGCGGGCCCAGGTTCACGCCAAGATGCTTGCCAGAGACGATGCGATGCAAGATATCCAACTGGCTGAACAATATGGCAAGGACGATATCGACATCCTGATGACCACGGGCGGAGTTCTGTTGAGTCTCGGCGACCGGGATGCGGCGATGCAGCGCTTCTCACGCGCCCTGGAGATTCCAAAGGGAGACCGGCTGGAGGTTCGGCTGGAGATCGCGCAGGTCTTCATGCGCGAAGGTCATTACGATGATGTTCACCGCCAACTCGCTCTGGGCTTTGCAGAAGCCCGCATGAGCGATTCGCAGGTTACTGGGGAAGACATTCTTGAGGCGGCGAATATTCTGCTGGCGGTTCACGATTTCGCTATGGCGGAAATCTACTTCGACAAGGCGAAGTTGGCCGGAGCCAATCCGCATATGGTGGAGATCGGGCTGGCGAATACATATATCGCCGAGGGTGAAAATCGAAAGGCGGAAGAGGCGCTCACCAGCCTCGGTCCGATCAGCGATTTCACCGACGATTACGATTACATGCTGGCCGCAGCAAATCTATACCGGCAGCGGCAGGATACGGTGCACGCGCTTTCCTCGTTCGCGCAAGCCAACACTGTCGCCGGGCAAGAAAATCTGGCGATGTCACAAACTGCGCAAGACGAACTGGCGTTCCAGGAAGGCAAGCAGATCACGCAGAACGTAAGCATCCTGCCCGACGCTTCGTTCGCGCCGGCGCTGGAGGACATCAACGTATATACGCTGGACGCGAGAATTCTCCACGTCACCAATCCACTGCTGCTGCCACCGCCGCGGCATTCGTACGAAGATCTGGCGGACTCTCATTACCGGATTCACCTGGGCAATCTTCCGGTGATCTCGGGCTTTGTTGGCGAGAGCTTCACCACTGGACGATTCCTTTTTCCCAGCGTCAACGTGGTGCAAGATCGCAACACGTACGATACGTACTTCAATGGCGGAATCACTCCGATTCTGCGTTTCGGCTCGAACTCGATCGCGTTCAATGGCGGCCTGCAATATGACATTCGCCGCGACACGATTTCGCCGGTGTTCATGAGCCAGAATCTTTTCCGCCAGTTTCTTGTATATCTCCACCAGTTCGTTCAAGAATTGGGTTTCCTTCAACGGGAGTGCAGTACGGGAGGCGGGTCCTTATACGGATCAGAATTTGAACTCGCGAGATCTCTCCGCCAGCGCGGAATTCACGGTGGGAAGGCCTTGGGGACGCACTTCGCTGCTGACCGGCTACACCGTGCGCGATTTGTTGTTCAACCCGCTGGTGCAAGAGTACTTCAACACTTCCAGCTATGTCGGAATGCAGCACAAGTTCGGCAACCGGTTCAGCGCCGCAATTCTGGCAGAAGATCTACGTTCCTGGAGAGTGCAAGGCACGGAGTATGCCATTGCGCAAGCGTTTCTGCCGGGAGGACGGTTCGAGTTTCGGGCGAACCCGCGATGGAATGTACAAGGGTCATTCTTACTTGTCACGCGGAGCGGGCTACCATGAATACGACAATGCGCAGAGCGAGTTTCTGGTTTCCTATACGCGTTCAGCAAGCGGCGGATTAGCGCGAGATGGAAGCCAGAGCCGTCTGTCGAATCCTTTCCGAGTTTCGCTGGGGGTTCAGCAACAGACCTTTTACGGCTTCACTAGTGGCTCGAAGAGCACCATACTACCGGTGATCCACTTCACTTTGTTCTAGGTATCGAGGTTCCAAGTCTCGAGATTTTGTCGAGATTCGAAAAGAGTAACGCGCCACTCAATCATGCCAGAAATTATCAAACCTGATGTTGCGGGAGCGGATGAGGATCAACCTTCCGCGGCAGCCAAGCCGTCGGCAAAAACACTCAAGTCTCAGCTTCTAGGGGGAAGTCTGACCCTGTTGGCTGGTTCTGGTCTGGTTGGCGTGACGAACCTGGTTTACAACGTGGTGACGGCAAGGCTGCTGGGTCCAACGGGATTCGCACACGCCACGGCCGTCTACACGATCCTGATGCTGCTGTCGTCGATCACGCTGTCATTCCAGGTGGTGTGCGCAAAATATGTGGCGAAGAGCACCACGGCGGAAGAGCGTTCGAACGTTTTTGCGACATTGCACCAGCGATCCTGGCTCGCCGGACTTGGTATCGGTGTGCTTCTGTTTTTGCTCAAGGGACCTATCACCTCGTATCTGAATCTGCCCGATCCATTCCTGATCACGCTGCTTGCTGTGGGCACCGCGTTCTATATCCCGCTGGGAGTGCGGCGCGGATATATCCAGGGAATTCACGCCTTCGGTCCTCTGGCCATCAATTTCATGCTGGAAGGGCTGGTGCGCCTGGGAGGAGTTTTTCTACTCATCAAAATGGGGTTAGGCGTACGAGGAGCGGTACTGGCCAGTGTGGTGGCGGTGATCGTCACTTATTTCATCGCGCTGCCAAGTCCCAGCATCACTTCGATGAGTTTTCGCGGCTTGAAGATGTCCTCTGGCGAAGGGCTGCAGGCGATCGCGTTCTTTGCCGGGCAAACCGTCATCAACAACTTCGACATTGTTCTGGTTAAGCATTTCTTTCCTCCGGTAGAAGCTGGCGTATATGCCGCGGTGGCGCTGGTCGGCCGCCTGGTGAACATGTGCGCATGGTCCGTGGTGAACACCATGTTTCCGGTTTCGGCGCGGGCCGGAGCCGAGGAGCATGATGGCAGCCAGGTGTTGTTCACTTCCCTGCTGATGGTGTTTCTGATTCTTTCTTGTCTGATCTTCGGACTGTGGATGATTCCAAGTTTCCTCTGGAAAACGCTTTTCGGCGCGCAGTTTGAAATGGGCAACTACGGGATGCTCGCTTCTTTGCTGATCCTGTATGCGATCACGGCGGGAATCTATTCTCTGAGTTCGGTGATCATCACCTACGAAATGTCACGCAAGATCGCCAATACCAGCTTCATGCAGCTCGCGTTCAGCGGAGCGCTGGCGCTGGGGGTTTACCTGCTGCATAACAGCCTGCGAGAAGTGATCATCGATCCAATTGGTGCTGATGATGATTCTGCTCTGGTCGTACTGATGATTCCACTGCTGCGTCATCAGCTGACACCCAAAGCGCTGGGGACCTATCGCGCTCTGCACATTCGGCGCCTGCTCGCCGAAGAAGAGGTGATGGCGGAGTTTCTGAAGAGCGAGTTTCACCATGCGGAGTTCGACGATTATCGCCACGAGTTCGAATATCTGGTGAAGAAATCCGAACCTGAACAGTTCGCGGGAGAATGCCGTTCGACAAGCACTTCTGTTCCTTCGGCGGGGACCGATGTGGCGGGAGCTCCCCAGCGGACACGAAATGGTTCGAAGTGGAATTGTCGATGGCGGACCTGGAGAGAATTCGCTTCTTCCCGCGAGCTCAATGGCGAAGGGCGGCGCAGGGGAGCTTTTATCTGAAAGATGTGGTGGAGCGAATGCGACCGCATCTGGAGCAGCCGTCCGATGATGAGTTTTTTCGAAAGCTGCGGCTGCTGAGCTCGTCCGTGGAGAAAAATCTTATCAATTCGACGGTGCTGCTGATTGGAGTGGATAACACGGGACCGCTGACGCTTCTCGACGGCAACCACCGCATGGCTGCGGCTTTGCTAAGCGAACGCGTGGCTTCCCTCGAGCAGTTCCGTTTTATTTGCGGATTCTCGCCGCAGATGATTCGCTGCTGCTGGTACTACACGAATGTGAACACGCTGCTGCGCTATCTAAAGAACCTAGTGCGCTACTTCACCTACGATCCTGAAACCGATATTGGAAGGTTTCAGGAGCGGGGAGTTCACTAAATTCACTTGAGGATGAGCTGTTATTGCTGAGGCCGCGCGGGGGGCGCCACAGGGATGGGTTCCTGCACCGGGGTGTTGTCGCGGCGTAGCAAGCGGACGGGCTCATTCTGCTGACGGCGGAGGTCGCGTTCCTGCAAGACCTTGGCTTCCACTTTCGAATCATTCTCGGAGGCGACGCTCGCCAGCGGTTGTCCTTCGGCAGAGCTTCTGGTGGCTAATCCTACGGGTGTATTCGCACCGCCGAGAGATTGCGCCTTGTCGTAGAAAAACTGCGCTGTTTCGCGATCGCCCTGGATCTCCGCCACATAGCCGATATTGTTAGCGGCGAAAGCGTTGTTGGGATCGAGCGCGTAGGCTTTGCGGAAGTCTTGTTCGGCAGCACGTAATTCATTGCGGTTGATGGCGGAAACGCCACGGGTGTTCAGTTCCGCAATTCTGGTTTCCAACGTCATCTGCGTTTCCAGGCGACGCCGGAGATTTTGCGCATTCTGGGCTGCCATCGCGCTTACCGGCTTGCCTCGCCACGAACGATTGAGCGTAACCACTGCAGCGGCATCGGAGCCCTGCGCGGCGGCACTGTCGTAATACTTCAAAGCCGCTTCGGATTCGCCTTCCATTTCCTTGGCGACTCCCATGTTGTTCAAAGTGAAAATATTATTGGGATCGGCCTTGAGGGTTCGCTGCAGAAGGAGATCCGCCTCCGGTCCACGGCCTTGCGAAAGCAATCGCACCGCTTCCACGTTGTCATGGTTGATCTGCAGCGGCATATCAGGAATGGCGAGCGCTTCCTTCAGAGTGCGCCCTTCGAGCCGAGGAGAACTGGCTTTGGCAATGGCGGCATCGCTGGCTTCTTTGCCGGCCAGCGCGTAGAAGCTCTGGGCACGGTCGACTTGACCTTTCAACTCCGAGATGTAACCGAGGTTATTGAGAGTGAAGGGATCGGTGGGATCGAGCAAATAAGCCTTGTAGAAGGCGGTTTCGGCTTTCTCGATGCGATTCTTGCGGAGTTCCTGCACACCCTCCTGGTTCAAGCGCTGGACTGGCGTCAGGTGGCTTCGTCTGGGCAGCGTGATGGTGAAATCCCCCGCCTGCGCGCGTCCGCCAAAGCCGAGCAAAATGCTCATCGATACGCCAACGACCAGTTGTTTCCAAGACATTCCCAGAGGCCTCATCTGAAGATTCGCACACCACGAAGCGGCATTTAAGATGCCAGCCAAGCCGCATTGTTTGTCGCGTTACTAAGGTTTTTTCTGTAGGAAATGACCACCTTAGACCAGCGGCTGGCATCCAATGTGCGGCAATCAAAACAGGTTCACGGGGAATTATGGTTCGCAAGAGCTCGGGGAGAAAGACCGGAGGATACGTGGCATTTCGGACGCTTGCCGGAAGCGTTCTGGCATTATTTGTTCTGGGATGCGGGGCAAGCGGGCAGGAGCCGCAAAGTCAAACGGTCGTGTCGCGGGCGGAGATCACGCCCAGTTCGACGGCGCCGGTTTCGACCGACAATCCGGACATTGTGGTCGACCCAGCCAGCCTGCTTCCCGACCTGCCAACACTTCCTCCTAAGAAGGCGAGTTTGATTGGTGGGACGATCCAGAAGGTGGATCGGGTTCGCGACCAGTTCACGGTACAAGTCTTCGGCGGCGGAAAAATGAAGATTCTGTTTGACCCGCGCACCCACATCCTTCAAGGGGATGTAAAAGCTTTCGGTTCGGACCTGCATGTGGGCGATCGTGTGTATGTCGACACGATCCTCGATGGAAGCACGGTATTTGCCCGCAACATCCGGTTGGCGAGTGCCGGATCCGGCGGAAACAGTCAGGGAGTGGTGAAGAGTTATCGCGCGGATAAGGGCGAACTGGTGCTTCGAGATTTGCTGTCTCCGGACCCGGTGAAACTGCACGTCACATCGGGCACTCAAGTTGTGCAGGGAGATCATGCCGCTTCTGCTGTGCAACTGGTGCCGGGAACGCTGGTGAACGTGACGTTTGTGGCGCGAGAAGGATGGCCGCGACGCCCGGCAGATTTCCATTCTTGCGGTCCCAGGGAGCGACTTCACCTTTGCGGGTCAGGTCATATCGCTAGACCTGCACATTGGCTTGCTGGTCCTTTTGTCAGCGACCGATCATAAGACCTACGAGATCTATTTGGATCCATCCGTGATTTCCGTGGATGACCGGCTGAGAGCCGGCGCCGAAGTAACCACCACCGCAAACTTTGACGGAACGCGCTACGTGGCGCGCGATGTGACAGTGACCTCCCGGTAGCCCGACGCTGTCAGTGACGCGGAGTTATAGTCTTTCCTTCGTAAGGCGCATCGCGCATCACCGTCTCGCGCATACTTCTCGGGCATCTCTCATCACATGCTGGCGGGCGTGCACTGCCCCGGAGGAGCGATGGGGGCGGGCGGCGTGGGCGGCGTGGCCCAGGGAGTGTTCGTGAAGTCGAAGAAATCCAAAAGGTCGGGTTGGGCCGCATCGCGAGCAGTCAAGTGCGCGCCGGAATTGATGAAGCGGTTCTCCACGAACTTGATGACGGCGGTGTGATCCATGGGAATGTGCGAAACGTAATGCTGCCGCGAGTAAGGCGAGATCACCATATTCGGAACCCGGAAGCCCAACTGCGCCGCAAAGCCTTGCTGCGCGGGGGCGTCGCTGGGGTGGGCGCCGGGATCGACCGAGGTCAGATCGCAATGCAGAGTCGCGATTCCTCCAGCGGGTAGACAGGGTTCGTAGTTATCGGCGTTCACCGCGATGGTACTGACATCCGGAATCGTTCCAAGAGAAGTGTCGGTGTTGACATTCGAATGGCCTGGAACCGGCGGCACATGATCGAAAGGACCGCCGGGCTCGTCGTAGCTCAGAAAAAAGACCGAGCTTGCCCAGGAGGGACTCTGCATCAAGGCGTTGATGATGGTGGAGACCTGCTGCTGGCCGGCGAGAATCGACTGGCCTGAGCCCGGATGCTCGTCGCTGTTTCCGTACGCCGTCTCGATAAATGCATAGTTCGGTAGCGTGTTGTTGGCGACGTCCTTGAGATATTGCGAGAGCGGAGCGATGTGAGTCACATCGATGCAGAAGGCATTGGTGGAATCGCCAACAGCCTGCTGCGAACCAACGGTCGGCGCAGTGCACGCGGCGTTCGAGGGATTTTCGTACAAGTACTGGCTGGAGTAAGAAAAGTCGGAGAATGTGGTGACCGGATACGCGCTGGCTTGCCCGGCCTTCCCGCAATCGCCGGTGGCATCGGTACAGCCGCCAGCCGTGAGAGAGTAATAAATTTTCCAGGAAACTTTGTTCTGATCGAGTTCCTGAAATATGGTTTCAATCCCTAATTGAGCGGTTATGCCGTCGTCGGCGAAGGGATCGTTTACCAGACCTTGCGTGGTGCCTCCGGTCATGGTTGCGATGCGATTGGGAGTGCTCTTGCTGGAGACAGGTGCGAACCAGCGGTCGGATACCGCAAACTGCGATGCCATGAAGTAGTAGTAGTTGAGCGAACTTTGATCGTAGTACCCCATGGCGCGGCGGCCAACGAGGTCAGTAAAGGTACCATCCCCCGCCCCGGATTTCGCATAGCCTTCCGCGGTGTGAACGAACCCGTCCATCGAGGTTGAACGGTTGGTCGTGAAATCGTAGCGGTTGACGTCGCCGTAGCTTTCGAGCCAGGCCGAACTCATGTCGTCAACGCAGGTGCTGTTCAATTTGAAGAGATTGAAGGACTGGCCTTCATCGTTGGAGTTGGCGAATTGTGAGAGCTTATCATCAATGCCATCGACGCTATAGATGTTGCCATCCTCACTGATAGTCCAGCCATTGGACTCGCGATAGGGGTTCAGCATTCCGAAATAGGAGTCGAAGCTGCGATTTTCCTGCAGCATGAAGACAACGTGGTCGATGGATTGAAGAGACCCAGAAGGAGTATTGGAAACCGGAGTTCCTCCTGCACCCAAGCCTCGGCACCCGCACAACGCCATCAACACAAGTCCCAGGCAGACGACGCAGTACCCGCGAAACGCAAGAGCCATGAGTTATTGTTCCGAGAAAAAAGAGATTTACGGCTTTATTAAGATGATGTTAACGGAGTAAATGTTGGTCGGGCAGGTGAGCACAGGACACGAAGGTACATCCCTCCCGCATTTTTAACCCCACCCGGAATTACCAGGAGAGACAAGCGTTCGGAAGCAAGTGCATGGTTCTCACTCCCGCCTTCCGTGACGCAAGTCACAGCGCCTTTGGTCACATAACACAGACGACTCCCCACCCTCTTCGGCATTCTTCCCGCAGCCTTTTTGGTGGGCGAAGCTCAGTCTCTTCGCGGGTTACAAGCCGCGATTGCGATCAAGGATCTTCGTGGCCGCTTCAATGGCGGAGCGAGAACGTACAGAGGCGGACCGTTAGGTCAACTCACCATTGTTATCTGTCGCTTTTTTTTCTCGGCTCCTAAGCTGCACTCAGATCCCAGACAAACAGACTGATCCACCCAGTCGCAGGAAATTTACAGGCGGGCGTGCCTTCCCTGGGCTGGTCCCAGATCCGAAGCAAGATCCTCGGCTCTATCTTCGCCCTGAGGACCGATGCGTCGCACACTTTCCGTTGTAACCGTCACGCTGCTTGCGTCGACATTCTGTTTGGCCAGCCCGTCGTACGTGGTCCCCACGACGACACTCGCGGCTCAGACCTCGAACAATACCAGCGCGGCAAACGCTTTCAAGACACAGTCGAATAACAATCGAGGCGCGGGAAATATCAGTAAGGTGGACGTGCATACCTTGCTTTATCCCGGCGCTACAACGAAGATTTATGCCCATTTCATGGGGTGGTTCGGGGGATCGAGCCACATGAATGTGGGTTACAGTTCGACAGACCCGACGCAGGTGAAGAATCAGATTGATGATCTGGTCAGCCGCGGAATTGATGGAGTGATTATCGATTGGTACGGGCCGAACGATGGTACGGATCAAGCGACGCAGCTGGTGATGGCGCAAGCGGAGACTCATCCCGGATTTACGTTTGCCATCATGATCGACGCGGGAGCGATTGCGCGCGCGGACTTGCTCTGGTTGTTCGCCGCAGCAGGAACTGGTGAGCGAGCTGCAGTACATGGAGCGCACATATTTTTCGTCGCCGGCTTACATGACCATACAAGGTCAGCCGATGGTTACGAATTTCAATGTGGACCTTTCCTATCCATCGATTGACTGGACGGCGGCGACGGCGGCGTTGAGCACGCATCCCACATTTATTTTTCAGAATAACGATGGCTTCACCCATGCGCTCACCGATGGAAGTTATTCGTGGGTAATGCCCACGGCCGGCAATTATGGGATGGACTATCTGACCAGCTTTTATGACACCGGTCTGTCTTATCCCGAAGGAAGAAACTATTGGAGCGGCGTATAAGGGCTTTAATGACACGCTGGCATCGTGGGGATCGAACCGCATCATGAATCAGCAATGCGGGCAGACGTGGCTGGAGACATTCTCCAAGATCAACAGCATGTACAACTCGGGGAAACCGCTTCCTTATCTTCAGTTGGTGACGTGGAACGATTACGAAGAAGCTACGGAAATAGAATCGGGGATCGACAACTGTTTGACGGTTTCGGCCAGCGCGGCTGCGAACTCCTTGCAGTGGAGCGTCAACGGGCAACGAGAACACGGTGGACCACTACACGGTATACATCAGCAACGATGGCGAGAATCTGATGCCGCTGACGGATATTGCCACGCGGAATCCACTCGCTGAATCTGTGCGGATTCCCGATTCCTGATGGAAGTTACACGATGTTCGTGCAGGCGATCGGCAAACCCAGCTGGCGAACCAGATCAGCGGGGCTACAAGTTACACGCGACTTGCACACGCCGCCCACCTCACCAGCTCCTCCCACGCCAACCCCCACGCCGATCCGACGCTTTCTTTTAGCGCGTCACCCGCGTCCCTTACGATTTCCGCCGGGACTGCGGGAAGTCTTACGGTGACTGCGAAGCCGCAGTCTGGATCGTTCAATAACTCGATCGCGCTGAGTTGCAGCGGAATGCCAAGCTACGATGAGCTGCTCATTCTCTCCGGCGAGCATTACTCCTGGTTCCGGGATGGCTACCTCCACGCTCACAATTTCCTCCAAGGCAGCCACCGCCACGACTCCGTTGCCCCGCAGCAACCCGACTCGCCTTTACGGCAGCTTGCTACTGAGCTTCGGGCTTGTGGGCTTTGGTTTTCTGGGGAAGGGGCCGCGGCAAGCGCGGGGCACAAGGGCTCGCTCTCTGCGCCGTCTCGCTTTGGGAATGCTGGGGGCTTCGTGCGGAAGCGCCAGGAGCGTCGGACACCGCAACCGCCGTCTGCTGCTGCCACGCCGGGCCATTACTCCATTACCATTCATGGGAATTCGATGCCAGCCAGCTTTCCACCACCGTCAACGTTATCGTCCAATGAGTGGATATTGATGAGTGATGCTGGCGAGTGCTCATTGTTGGAGGACGTTCGGAGCGCTGGGCGGGGCGATGAAGCGCGGAGCGGTGAACCCAGCCGAGAGATTTGCGTGGTCATCAGTCTCAACAGCAGCTTTTCGAAGGCACCCAGCTCGGGAATTTTGCGGAACCGAGTGATGTTGCGCAAAGCGACCGTTCTCTGTTCAAGTTCGAAGTGGCGAAGATATTTCAGGACGATGTTCGGCATGGTCATGCGCAGAGCGGCGGAAAAATTCTGCTCCGCCATAGTTCTGTTGTCTTGTGCGGATCGCGACAGAAAACGGATCAGACAATCCGCAAGATCTTTGGCGTCGCCGGGCTTGTAAAATTCAATCGCCATTCCTTCGCCGTCAGACATCTGGCGAAAATCTTCCAGATCGGCGCAAACGATTGGAACGCCGTAGGCGCAAGCCAGATGCGCGACTCCGCTGCACCCGGTGGAAGATGAGTAAGGCATGACTGCAACCGAAGAACTCTGGAACAGATCGGGCAAATCGTCTTCATCAACGTAGCCAGTGAATTCGATATTCGGATTGCCGGCATTCTTACTTCTTCATCGATTCGACGTAGCCCGCGGCTTGCGGGTGATTTCCGCCTGCAACTACCAGCCGGGCATTGGGTAACGCTTCCGAAATATATTGAAAAGCCTCAATCATCAACTCCAGCCGCTTGTAGGTTCCCCATTTACCAAAAGCCAGAATGCGGTGCTCCGGATTTCCTCGCGAGCCATATCCGGATACTGCGGCTCTCGGGACAGAATTCCGTGCGAACGGAGATGGACGTTATCGCGCCCATATTTTTCATGAAGAATCTTGCGATATCCGGGCATGAGCACCGAAACGGAATTGGAGAGCAGAAGCAAACGCGTGGCGACGGCACCGGCTAAACGATACGTACGCGGTAGCGAACGCCTGCATCCTGCAAATTCGACGGTGTCCATGAGATGGTGAAAGTGACGTGGGTATAGCAACCGCTCAAACGCGAAAGCAGTGGAGTCAAAAGTCCCGCGAAAGCGATCAGGGGATTGCGGCCGAACGTGCTGAACAGCAAGTTGAACCAAACCACGTCTGGCTTGATTCTTCGGATGGCGCTCAAAATATGAGCCGAGCTTTTAGGATCGTCGAACGACCAGCACCGTTCCACCGAATAACCTTCGAGTTCGGGCTGGTCCGGGGAAATCGTGTCGGAGAGAACCGTTAAGCGAATAAAGGGATTTCTCTGCAGCTCGCGCGCAATATGAAGTCCGTATTCGCTAAGTCCGCCCTGGCTGGGCGGGAAAGTGGTCACCAAACAAATTTTCATTATTTTTTGGCCCTACAACGGATCCCGCGTTACCCGATCGTTCCACCACTTGAATCGACTCGATTGATCGGTGCAGATTCGCTCGCCCTCGAAGAGAACGTGCAACGGTCAATCATGATTCGATGAGTTTGGTCTTACAGATGTTGGCTCTATTCGGCGTTGGCGGTTACTGAAGGTCGAATCGGGGAAGCAGCTTCGGGCTGTGCCAGAACTTGAAGCATTTCGGTCCTAATAGACTTTTTCATGGACTCGACTGAACCTGGCGCCACCACTTTGATGGTTCCGGAAAGGCGCGCCAAATTCAGGTAGGCTTCGCGATTGCGGCGTACAAACTCCAGAGGATACTCGGGCTTGCGGGCTTGTGCCGCAACGGGATCCGCGTCAATGACGTAGGCGACATCGGGAGTTGGCGAAAGCTTCAGCACGAACCTGGAAAACAATCTTGCGTACATGCGGGTAAGAGGTAGATTCGCGAGTTCGTCGTAGATGTAGCGGTCGAAGATGACGACATCCACACCACTTCGCCGCGCCTTGCGAACGGTGATGGCGAGGTGTACGGCGTCTGCAAAATAGAGGCAAAAACGCGCCATTGTGACCGGCCATGAGGAAACGTTCTTGTCACGGCGTTGGATCGGCTTTTCTGGACTACCGACGCCGCGCTCCCCTTTGAAGGCTTTGTAGCTCATGAACTCGCGCGATCCGGAAAGGACGACGACGTCATCCCAGAATGTTAGGAGCTGGGTGGTGATCCCTGACTGGCGCAGCCACGTTTCAAGCGCAAGAATCTGCGTGCTCTTGCCGGCACCATCGATCCCGGAAAAACTCACAATTTTCGCGGGGCGTTGAGTGCGGCCGGCAGAGAAAGAATTGGTGAGTGGCATAGGCTTGAGAAACGCGTCGTTGAGTGCTTAGTGCGCTCCTGGAGGACGGCCTGAAGTACCCAGCGTTAAGGCGGCAATCGTTCCTACCGCGACACCGGCTCCTACCAGAGCTCCCACGCGGATCACGATGGTACGCGCGCGGCGCTGTTTTGCTGGAGCAACGGCAACCCCTGCGGGTTGAGACGCTGCCACGCCGGCAGCATGCGTCGGTTCAGCTGCGGCCGTACCTACCGGTTTCTGAGGAGCAGACTGCGCGTCCTGAGACGACGACTGCTGGTCCGGCGGCTGCGCCTGTTGCTGGGAGGCTTGCTCGGGTGAAGCACTCAAGGTCTGTGACGAGTCTGGCAAGATGGGGGGCTGCAAGCGAGCCATCGAAGCTCCCGGGCTATCCGGAAGATCGGTCTGGCTATCTTGCGAAACGCTGCGTGAACTAGAAACCTGCGACTGCTGCGCCACAGCGCTCAAGGCAACACCTTGGACCAGGAGCAGCAGGACGGTCGCAGCGATCAGTTGCGTTAGATTTCTCGGCATCCGCGTGGCACCCCCCCGACGCCACATGAGCGACTAGCTCGCAGCCTTCAGTTCCGCCAGGCCCTGCGAAGTTGCGTACCAAGGTTGCGTTTGTGCAGCTGTCGGCGCAGCGAAGACCTGGAAACTACGAATTGCCTGATCGGTGGTCTCGAACACTTCGAAGAGACGATCGACGCGCATCAATTCGAGAATCACGGCTGATGCGGGTGAAACAGCGGCCAGTTTCAAATCCCCATCCCGCTTCATCGCTTGTTCCAGGCAATAGAGCAGCATCTCCACTCCGGCGCTATCCATATGCTGGATCCTGGAGCAATCCAAGACGATGCTCGGACGCTCTTCCTCGAGCAAGGGCTGCAGCTCGGTGAGGAAGGTTTTCACTTCCGCACGATCCAGATGCTCTGGTAATTCCATAACGATTACGGGACCTCGGGTATACATGGTTCACTCCTGAATGAGACTTCCGTTTAATTGCCAACCCTCTGCCATTGGATGCAATTTCGACAGCTTGTGATCCTTTTCAACGACTTCTTCAACAACTTCGTTTTTGATTGGTGCGATCGGTTCTGTCGCTGTGAAGAGAAGTTTGTGAACGGTGGCCGTAGATCTCATCACCTTGGGATCGGAAATTTCGATCGCGACATTGCGCTCCAGATTGAATAATTCATTTCCGTTTACGACGGCGTGAGACAGGTCGAGACAGATGCCGATGCTGGTATAGGCGAGAATGCAGCTGTTCTCCACCACCGTACCGCTGTCAATGCAGGATTCTCGTTCGATATTGCTGAAGCGCGTGATCAGAGCATCGGCTCGCACTTTGGCTCCGCAGCCGATATAAGCCGGGGCGACGAGACGCGCGCGACGATGCACGTCCGCATCTTCATCGCACCAAATACCTGGCCGGGTCTGGCGTCCAGAAGGTCCAGTTTCGCAACGTCCACGAAGCATGTCAGCGGCGAATTCGCGCATGGATCGCGGATGGGTGAGGCGAATTACAAATTCGCGAATGAAATACCTGGAAGAACGTCCTGCCTGCGGCAAAAGATTTTCCAGAGTAGATCCCTGAGCCTTTTCGCAGTTCACGACCCACAAAGGGAGTGCGCCGTGGCTATCGAATGTAGGAGTAACCCTCTGCTTCGACTCGCGGTGAAAGCAGAACAGGTCGAGCAAATCGGTCTCGGTGTAAGTGTCGGCCCATTGAATAAATGCGTGATCAATCCCCTGCTCCAGCAATTCGCCCAGTTTACGTGTAACAGCCGGCTGAAGATCGTCGACCGTTTCGAGCGACACGTTGGCATGCTCGACGCGAAACCGAGGCAAAAATATGCCGGCTTCGATGACGACGGAAATCGAATCGCAACCGATTGCCGCGTAGCGCTCGATAATTCGTTCCACGAGCGTGCGTCCGCAGATTTCGGCGCATTCAAGCGGTGCGCCGGTAACGCCAATGGGGCGTTCCGGCCGCGCCGATGAACTGACGGCGATGTCCGCAAACCTGCGGTTTTTCGAACTGATGACGAGAACAGCTCCAAACCCCACGGACGTTACTCCCCTCTAGATTTCACGCAGTCAAACCCCTTCGATCCGCAAATCGCGAATCTAGAGGGCAGTCTTCGCGAGGCTTTTCGCGGCCGGACCTGGCTTCGAGGGGCTCACGTGGCCCGTCTTTGGGAAGAGTAGATCGCGCATCTTCATCTTCGCTTTGTGCAGTTGCGATTTGGAATTGCCGATGGAGCACTGCAACTGGCGCGCAATCTCGTGATGCTGAAAACCCTGGACTTCATGCAAGATCGAAAATCTGGCGGCAACCTTCGGGAAGTTCTTCGATGGCGCGGCGCAGTGCAATGCGGTCGACCGCTCCGGACAGGCTGGGATCGGCTTTACCGATATCGCGCTTGAGGGAAGGCGAATCGGCAGAAACCGGCTCATCCAATGACAGGACCGGAGGGGACTTGCGGCGACGGAGCTTCATCAACACCGTGTTCACGGCGATGCGATACAGCCAGGTAGAGAAGGCGGAGTCTCCGCGGAACGAATTCACATTGCGGAAGACTTGCAAGAAGGCTTCCTGGGTCAGATCCTCGGCGTCGGCCACGTCCTTGGTCATCTGCAGGCACACTGAGTAAACGCGCTTCTTGTGCAACTGAAAAAGGGTTGCGAATGCTTCCTGGTCGCCGTGTTGAGCGCGCAGTACCAGACTCTTTTCAGAATCGTCTCGGCTTTCAGCCAGGGCAGGGATCAGGTCGGATGCTGTCGCGGAAATGACGCAAGTGGCCACGGTAGTCTCCTTAAACGCGCTGTTTGTTTTTGCTGCTCGCCAATTCTGTCTGGGAGCATTCAGCGTCAAACCGAGACTAACGGAGGGCGATGACCCCTCCCATCAGGGCGCTCCTGTAATTGAATGTCAGATTTGCTGTACCGCAGAAAATGAAATGTTTTGAACGAGTTGGCGAGACTTTTCTCAACTATCGGGGTTGAGGTGGCAAACCTGTGAAAAAACTCGGCGGCAGATCCCTTAGTGGTACCGGAAACCTGCCGCCTACATCAACTTTCTATGAGATTTCATCTTTGCCGATATGGATCGGCATTAGTAGAGCTTGAAACCGACCTCGACGCTGATTTGCACGTTCACTGGCCGACCATCCTTCATAGCGGGCTGAAAACGCCACTGCTTCACGGCGTCGATCGCCTTCGCATCCAGGCCCATGCCTAATCCGCGGACGACTCGGATATCGCGGGGACGGCCCTGATCGTCGACGATCAGCCAAAGGATACAAGTGCCTTGCGTCTTGGCCAAACGAGCCTGCTCAGTGTATTCGGGATCCGGGGTGTCGACGGGTTGAGGAGCGGAAATTCCACCGCCAACCTTAAACACGCCACCACCGATTCCGCCACCACTGCCATTGCCGACGCCCGCGCCGTGACCTACGCCAACACCGCCGCCAGAGCCGGAACCGATCCCAGCGCCAGATCCGCTGCCATTCGAGGGCGGAGCGGACGGTAGTGGTGCAGCTGAAGGTATGCCGAGATTCGGCATATTGTTTTCGGCCATATGCACCTGGGGTGGAATCACCACCGTCGGCGCCACTGCGAGCTTGGGATGCGGATTACGCAGCACGATCGAAGGCGGAGTTATCTGCTCCATGGCTACCTTGGGCAAGCGTCCCTTAGGAGCTGGAAGCGGGTCACGATCTCCACCACCACCGCCGCCGCTCACTACTTTTTTGGCCACGGGTAGGGCGTAAGAATCAGGGGAAGGCGCGATTAAGGTTACGACTTCGCGCTGTTGTGCGACCTGCACAACATGATGGCCAAATAGAGAAGCGCTAAGGATCAAAGCCAACAATACGACGTGGACGGCCACCGATCCAGCGAGGCCATTTGATCTGTAATTGTTGTACTGGCCCCAGATCGCGTCTGGACCAAGAAGCTTCTGCTCGCGGATTCTTTGCTCGCGGACCTTTGGATTCATCGTGGTAACCGGAATGATTCGTTCACGAACAGCGTACGGTTCGCGGCCAGAAAAAGTGTTAAGCCCATCGAATGATGGTGAGAGAGCGTGAGCGGAGTTGTGTAGACCAGTTTGGTTCGACATTGACGCTCCTTAAAAATGTCGGGCAATCGAAGTGGCGCTTGGGACTTCCGACTGCGGTAATAGATGCTCTTGGAAGGGGTGCGGTTGACCTAACTGGGAAAGTTGTGGGGCTCTAATAGAACTCCGGAAGCAACGTAATCGAAAGAAGATGCGGGTCTACCAACTTCACCTGATTGCGGTTCGTTGCTAGAAATGCGCGGCGGGTCAACTGGCTGAAGGGTGTGAAGCCGACTGCATACCGTCAGGCCGCGATCACATGGCTACGGGCACCCAACTTCCTGGAGAGCTTTCCGGGTTTCTTGTCTTCGACGCCCATAAGGGCAAGAGAGCCGCCGAGCAAAGCCATATTCTTGGAGAAGTTGATCATTTCTGACTGGCGTTTCTCGGGATCCTGAACCCGCCAGAAATCGTGCATAACCGGCGAGACGCCCAGCAGAAATCCAGCAACAGCGGCAGCTCCCAATTGCGGTTTGATGCCGAGAACGAGACTAGCGCCGCCCAAGGTGAGAGCTATTCCCGAAGCGGTTACAGCAGCATCCGGCGCGGGCACGTGCTTCGAGGCAACGTATTGCGCCATTTGCTTGCGTTGAATGAAATGGTTGATGCCGTTGTAGAGAAAAAATCCGCCAAATACCAGGCGTCCGAGCACGAAGGGGAGTCTCATAACCGTCCTATCCTAAAATTCGCGAAGATAGGATTCGATGTTCCCTCTGGGCGTTGCCTTAATTGTTACTGGATGAGAACCAAGCGCGAGTTGGTGGCTTATGGACGAGCAGAGTTACGACGTTTCTGCCTGCCATCGGTTTTTTTGCTGGCGGATGATTTCGTAGCAGTCACAGGCAGCATCTTCGAGTTTCGCCTTATCCACAATGGTCACATTTCCGCGTGTATAGGAAATCATCCCGGCCTTTTGCAGGATGCTGGCAGCGACACTGACGGTGGAGCGGCGGGTGCCTAACATCTGCGCGAGAAACTCCTGGGTGAGAGGAAGAATCTTGCCACCAATTCGCTCGTGGCTCATGAGCAGCCACCTGGCCAGGCGTTCTTCAACATCGTGCAGCCGGTTACAAGCGGCCAACTGGGTGGACTGAATGCCAAGAATCATTGAGTAGCGCTGTAATTGCCGCTCGAGCCCCGGACATTCAGGAAGAAGCGAGCGAAGGATGCTGACATCGACGCGATAGGCAGTACCGTCGCCTTGGGTGATGATCCTAAGCGCGCTGGTCTTGAAACCAAAAATTACCGGCAGGCCCACGAAGCCTTCCTTGCCGATCAGACCGACTTCCACGCTCTCTCCGTCCGGCTGAACGGTTAGCACAGAGGACATGCCATCGTTTAAGAAATAACCGGAGTGGATGGTCTCGCCGGCTTCGTGCAGCACCTGGTGCAGGCGCAAACGCACAAACTCAAGCGATGAGGAGATGTTTTTATACTCGGCGGGGGGAAGAGCGCGCAAAATCAGATTACTGACTTCTCCGCGATCGCCGTTCGACTTGCTCAATTTTGATGTAGAGCCGCGCGCACCATTAGTAGCCATGGTTCCCTTTCATCACACAGCGAATTCGCCGTCTGATTTCGCAAGGGGCCATTAGCCTGATGGCTTGGCTGAAGGGTGCTAGAAGAGACATACTTACCCTACACGCTTCCACCCTGGGTTTCTGTCTCATATCGCACATATTTACGAGTCCCATCGGACAGACAAAACCTATACGCCGCCGTAGCATCACGGTTCTGCGTACATAAATGGGCGGCAGGAAAGCAGCGGATGGCGCGAGTGCCGGGTAAATAATTGTGCCGTCTGTGCGACGCGTTTTCGCAACTGTCCAGGAGTCGACGATGCCTAAAGGTTCTGATGGCCGGCGCAATTCAAGTTCGATCGAAGTCGATGGAGCAATCATCGAAAACGATTTGCTCCTCAATCTCCCGGAGAAGGAGTGCGCAGCAATTTACCCGGAACTAGTAGCGCTTCCCCTGAGAATTCATGATGTGCTCAACGAAAGTGGACAGCCGATCAAATACGCTTACTTCATGAATAGCGGATTGGCTTCGGTTCTAAACGTGATGGAGGATGGCAAGAGCGTTGAAGTCGGGCTCAGCGGCAAGGAAGGTTTTGTAGGGCTGCCGCTGGTAGTAGGTTTTCAGTCGAGCCCTTCCCGTGTGATCGTGCAGATCGACGGATCGGCTTTCCGCATCAACGCAAAAGCTCTGATAACCTGCCTCCAGAGATGCCGAACCCTCGAACGGCGGCTACTGCGTTATTCGCAAGTACTCGCCGCCCAGGCGGCGCAGGTTGCTGCCTGTAACCGGTTGCATGAAGTCGATCAGCGACTGGCGCGATGGTTGCTAATGAGTCAGGACCGCATTGGAACGGACGTGGTTCCGCTTACACAAGAATTTCTCGCACACATGCTGGGGACGCGACGATCGAGCGTGACAGTTGCCGCTTCCATATTGCAAAAAGCCGGGCTCGTGAAATATACGCGGGGTCAGGTGAACGTGGTGGATCGAGAGGGATTGGAAAAGGCTTCCTGCGAGTGCTATCGTGCGCTGGTTCAGCAGGCGGGCCGATGGGGTGGAGAAGCCGGATAGTTCTGCTGCATGGCAAAAAATGTTGGGCCCAGAGACGAATTGGCGTTGACCAAATCTGGCTGGGCCCAATGGAGTCTGGACTAGATAACGCTAAACGCTCGTTCCGCGTCGTGACATATGGGTCACGAGCGAAATCAGGAAAAGCACGAGAAAGACGAAGAACAACAACTTCGCCACGCCCGCAGCCGCCACGGCTACGCCAGTGAATCCGAGAACTCCGGCGATGATGGCTACAACCAAGAACACTATCGTCCAATAAAGCATTGTCGTCTCCTTAAGCAAGCCCACTCCATGCAAGCTCACTCGCCGTACCGTATAAAGCTTAGGCGCGCTTCGGTCACGCGTTAATCCTATGCAATCTGTATTCAAGTTCGGCACTTACTGTACGTAAGGGAACGATTTCAGGAGGGAGCAGGTACTGACTTTCTTCCGTGGTCAATACCTGCTCTTGGGGGCGTCTGTCGAGTAGAGCTTCACATTAGGACGCGATGCGCCATTGCGCTATCGGGAAAATTGCGTAGGCGTCTGGAAAAGTTACCTGCTTTTCAAATTGGGATTTACTTAATCCGACAAACGCGCAGAAGCGAAAGCTTTACATGAAACGATGTATGGACTGTGCCTGCCTTGCAGCTTAAAACCATTAAGTCTGTTCGAAGCCGCTTCTTTCGATTGTGAGGTTCGTTATGAAACGAAAGGCTGGCTTGTTGATTGCGATCAGTATTTCTTCGGCGATCGTCTCGCCTTCTCTACTCGCTCAAAACGCGAAAGACCGGCCGCCGGTGGAACATTCGGGAGATCCTTCCGAGGTGCCTGGCCCACAACTCATCGTGTGGTCGGAAACGCAGAAACCACAGCCGATCCCAGAGCGGGTTCCCGAGCCAAGTCAAGCCAGGCAAGCAGAGCCGACACAGCAAGATAAGCCGGACAATCACGACGCCGCGGCATCCACACCAAAATCAAATCATTCGCGCTGACCGCGGCGACTATCCGATACGAAGTGTTTGGAAAAACAAAAAAGGAGGAGAACTCGTGAGAGTCATCCTCCGGTTAAAGTGCCCGCATTAAAGTCGAAGCTGGCTTGCGAGACTTTTAGAGGCGGCCCGCTAAGAGCAGAACAATCAAGATCACCACTACGAGGCCGAGACCGCTGCTGGGATAATATCCCCATCCACGGCTATAGGGCCACGCGGGCAATGCTCCGATCAGTAAAAGCACGAGCACTACGACAAGAATGGTTGACATGCATCCTCCGATGAAGAATTAACTTTTTTCGCTCGATTTAACTCCGTTACTACCTTTACTGCCGTACCACTTCAGTTCATTACCCTGGCACTCCGTCGCTCCATTATTTCGAAGCTGAATCTGGTGAAGAGGTGTTGGCCTCACCGCGTTCGGTGTGTGCCGAATATTTCTGAAGAGCCGTTAGGAAAGGCTGACTTGGTTCGGGAGGCGGCACCTTGCCAGACAGGATCTCGTCGAATGGGTAGAACTTGCCGTAAAGAACCCGAGTCTCGTCCTTGTCCTGGGTGATTGCCGATCCATTTAAATCGACGCCGGCGAATACGCCGCGTGCACGAGAGTAGGTGAGAACTTCCGCCTTCATCTTCCAGTCGGTATCCGCGGCTGCATCGCGGCCCACGGGTCCGGCGGCTGCGGAAGCATCGCCACCGAGTTTGAACTTGCTAGAGAGTAGATGCTGCATCCCCTGATCGTTCATGATGACCATGACGAGGTCGATGGCCTGACCGCCGAGCTGAAGTCCCCAGCTTCCGCCTGTAATGGTGATGGGCGCAGGAGCGCTCCAAGCACCAGTTTCGGTTTTGCAACTGGCGACGCCTTTACCGTGGCTTCCTCCAAATCCGACGGCGATTTTCACCATGGAGGGAACCACCGCGATGCACTTGGCATCTTTCATCACTTTGTCCGGGATCGCTTTGTCCGGAACACCCATCACTTCGTTCAAAACTTTGGCCGCCTCGTCGAGGCGTTTGTTAATATCCGACTGGTCCTTGTCATCGGCTGCCCAGGAAAAACTCGACAAAAGCAGCAGGCTGGCAGCTAGCACCAAAAACTTCTCAGCCTTCGAATGCGTCCGTCTCATAGATCAAACCTCATCTTTCTATCGAAGTAGTTTCTAAAGGGTTCTGACCCGGAGCACTGTAGTGTTCCGGGTCAGCGCCGTTACATCGGGTTCAGGTTGTACTCCGCTTGCTTAGGCATGAACGCTGAAGAATCAGCGATGCAGGCCTGATAATCGTTAGCTGCTAACTTTCTCCTTGGTGTCGACAGGCATCTTCAACTTTCCATGGTCGTGAGATTGGCCTGCATATTTCCGCACGGCCGCTTCAAACACACCGGAGCCAGCGGGAGGACGGACCTTGCCGGTCAGAATGGACTCAAAAGGCACGAACTTGCCATAGAGAAGATGAGTTTCATCTTTGTCCTGAGTGATAACGGAGCCATTCAGGTCAATTCCGGCAAAGAGGCCGCGGGCGCGGGAATAGGTAAGCATTTCTGCCTTCATCTTCCAGTCGGTGTCAGCGCCCGCATCACGGCCAACCGGGCCGGCGGCGGCGGAAGCGCTTGCGCCGATCTTGAATTTATCTGACAGAAGATGTTCCATTCCTCTGTCATTGGTCACAATCAGCACAAGATCAATGGCCTGACCACCAAGCTGCAATCCCCAGCTTCCGCCAGTGATCGTGATGGGTGCAGGAGCGCTCCAGCTACCATTTGCCAAACGACAAACGGCAACACCTTTACCGTGGCTGCCGCCGAAACCAACCGCAATCTTCACCATTGAAGGAATCACGGCAATGCACTTCGCGTCGTGCATGACTTTGTCTGGAATTGCTTTATCGGGCGTGCCCATAATTTCATTGAGAACGTTCGCGGCGTTCTCAATTCGCTTTTGAATATTCGTTTCGTTCTTCTTGTTGTCATCGTCCTGGGAAAATGCTGAGCCAGCCAACAGCAGAAGACTAGCGCCGAGCACCAGCACAAACTTGGGTATCGTGGAACCAATCCTTTTCATAAGGGGAACCTCTTCCGTGCTCGAAGCGAGCAACTGTTTATTAGAATTCCGTACGCCAATAACCCTAGCTTTACTAGCGACCTCGCTCCATCCGGTTCAACCTGTAAAGTTGGCGTGGCGGGGATGGATCAAGGGACCACTGTAGTGAAAGTTTGTAGGACGGATTAGAGCGAACAAGAAAGGTGATTAAAGTATTTACCGTATTGATCGAGCGGCTCTCCAAAAGAAAGCCGCTCGAAATCCTGACGGTTAAGCGGCGTTCTGGGCCGTGCCATCCGCGGTCTCGCGGGTGACAACGATATCGCGCGCACCGTTTTTGGTGAGCACCTGTTTTGCACGCTCGGCCTGCTCGTCGGTCTCGCTGCGAACCGCAATTAAAATTCCACCCTTCAACATCTGACCCTCATATTCTTTTGCCTGGTACTCCGGAATGCCTAGTCCGACGAGCGAACCGGCAAAACCTCCGAGTGCGCCGCCTATGCCGACACCCGCGAGCGCGGCCAGGAGAGGACCAGCAGCCACGACGGGGCCGATTCCGGGAATGGCCAGCGCGCCGATTCCTACCAACCAACCGAGTGCCCCTCCGACGGCAGCGCCGGAACCAACTCCGACCGCAGCCCCGGTAGGCGCCTTGGTACTCTGCTCGGTTGCCAGCTCACCGGACTTCACGTTTTCCGGCAACAGAACCGATACATCGGCGCTGGAAAAGCCTTCGGCCTTCAGAGCATCGATCGCCGTCTCCACATCCGTTCTTTTCATAAAGATTCCGAACACCGACTTGTTGTTTGTCATGGATTCACTCCTTGGCGTGTTTATAAAATCGCGACAAGGAACAGATTCCCTTATGGCCCGGCGCACACCAATCGGGGTGATTCCCTAGAGAGAAATAGAATGTGGGGTAGGAGGGGGAATCGCGAAGTCAGCGGATTGCAAGATCCGCATTCTTAATTCTTAGCGCTGAGGAATCGACCTAGTCGGATGCGTATCCGCCGATCACTTCGCTCGGCTCGCGCAGGAACGCGCTTTGCGGGATCGAGATCTCAACCAGAGTTCCGGGTTGGGAGTTCACCAAACGCAGCTCTCCTCCGAGTTCGCGGGCTCGCTGGCGCATTCCTCCGATGCCAACGCCGATGCTATCCGGGCGCAGCTCGGAGATCCGGCTTCCGATGCCCTTGCCGTTGTCGCGTACGGCAACGGAGATCGTACCGTCATGCTGGCTTAGAGTGATCCAGACTTTGTGCGCCTCGGAATGGCGGAATACGTTGGTTAGCGCCTCCTGGACGATGCGGAAAATGGCGGTCTCGACTTCTGAAGGAAGCCGAGGAAAATCCTCGGGCACTTTAAGAGACGTCTGGATGCCGCTGCGTTTGGTGAGCCCTTCGACATACCACGATAATGCGGACAACAAACCAACTTCATCGAGCAGGGGTGGATGCAACAGGTGGGACATGGTGCGTACCTGCTGAATGGCGCGGTCGATGATGCCGCTGGCCTGAGTCCAAGCCTCCCCGCTGGTTTCGGACGGCTTTTGCAGAATGATTCTATCCAGGACCATTTTCGCGACAGCCAGTTCTTGTCCCAAGCCATCGTGAAGGTCGCGGGCGATGCGACGACGTTCCTGATCCTGCAGCGTCATGAGCCGCACAGATAACCGGCGTAACTCGTCGGTTCTTTGATCGACCATCTTTTCTAATTCGGCGGCATTATCACGAATCGATTGCTCCAGCAGCTTGCTGTCGTGAATATCGGAACAGGTGCCATACCACTTCACGATGTGACCCTTCGGGCTTCGAATGGGAACGGCACGCGCCCGAAACCAACGATAGTTTCCGTCGGCGGACTTCATCCGGTATTCCGCTTCATAATTCGCACCCGACTCGACGCAGTGGACCCAGTGATCCACGGCCTGTTGCTTGTCATCGGCATGCACATAGTCGAGCCAGCCGTAACCATTGCCGGAACCTGCAGGAGCGCCCGTGTACTCATAAAAGCGGTCACTGATGTAATCCCTGGAGCCGTCACTCTGACGGCTGAAAATGATGTCAGGCGCAGTGCTGATGATGGCATCCAGTTCCTGATTCTTACCGACCAGCTCCATGTTGACTTGCAACAACAGCTCTGCCTTGCGAGCCAATTCATCCGTGCGTTCGAGGACGCGTTGTTCGAGATCACGATTCAATGTTTCCAGCAGTCTGGTTTTACGATGGAGGTCGGCGAAGACACTGACGCGCGCGCGCAATAACTCCGGAATTACTGGAACTGAAATGTAATCGACGGCGCCATGCTCGTAGCCTTTGAGCTGGTCGAGGTCCGTCAAGTGAACGGCGGAAACGAAGATGATGGCGGTTCGCTGAAACCTTGGGTGCTGGCGGATCATGGCCGCCAGCTGAAAGCCGTCCAACTCCGGCATGCTTACATCCATGAGGACCACGGCGATGTCGGTTTTCAAAAGAATTTCCAGGGCTTCTTTTGCGGAGTTGGCCTTGATCAGGTTTTCCCCGAGACCGCCGAGCATGACCTCATAGCTGAGCAGCTTCGCGGGCTGATCATCGACCATGAGGATGTTGACTTTCTCGTCTTTGCCCATTCGTTCTCCGCCCTCGGCGAGGCCTGCTGGCATGCCGCAAACTACCGGTGAAGCCACATACGCAACGATGAGAGCAACTGTTCGGTGTTGACCGGCTTGGCCAGATATTCCGAAGCGCCTGCCTCAAGACATTTCTCGCGGTCGCCCTTCATGGCTTTGGCCGTGAGTGCAATGATCGGCAAACGGCGGAACGATGCGTTCTGCCGAATTACCTGCATGGTCTCGTACCCATCCATTTCCGGCATCATGATGTCCATCAGAACAATCGCGATGTCGGGAGTGGATTCAAGCTTGGCAATGGCTTCCCTGCCCGTGCCCGCCGTGATCACTGTCATTCCGCGCCGCTCGATGACGCTGCTCAGCGCGAAGATGTTGCGGACGTCGTCGTCGACGACGAGCACTTTCTTTCCTACCAAGGCATCATCGGAATGATGCAATCGGTCAAGCAATCTTTGCTTCTCTTCGGGAAGATCCGAAACAACACGATGAAGGAACAGCGCAGTCTCGTCAAGCAAGCGCTCAGGAGACTCGACACCTTTGACGACGACGCTGCGCGCCAGAGAGTGCAAGCGAGCATCCTCTTCCGGCGATAGTTCCTTCCCGGTGAAAACCACGACCGGCAGATCCGCCAGCGCCGCGTTGTCCCCGAAGCGCTCCAATACCTCGAAGCCCGATATGTCGGGAAGGCGGAGATCGAGGACGACGCAATCGTATGCCTGATCACTGACCGCTTGGATTGCTTCCGCTCCGGTGGAGACGACCGAAACATCGATATCGTCGTGATCCAACAGAGCGCGGATGCTGAGCTGTTCCCCAGGATTATCTTCCACTACCAATAGCCGCTTTCGCCGCGGCATCGCGTATTCTTTGATCCGCGATAGGGCCGTTTCAAGACCTTCCGGGGTGGTCGGCTTGGTTACGAAGGCAAATGCACCGCGCGCAAGTCCGTGATGCCGGTCTTCGTCCAAGGTCAGCATCTGAACCGGGATATGCCGGGTAGCGGGATCCTGCTTCAGATGATTCAGAACGGTCCAACCCAACATGTCGGGCAGGAAAACGTCCAGTGAAACGGCGGTTGGATGGTATTCGTGAGCCAGTGCGAGGGCTTCCGCGCCACGCGAGGCCACGAGCACTTTGAAGCCTTTGTCACGAGAGAGATCGCACAAGACTCGCGCGTAGTGCGTGTCATCTTCGACAATCAGCAAAATAGCGTCATCGGGCTGCAGATTGTCACGATCATCGTCAATTTTCTCGACGGTGTGCTCGGTGATACCAGCCGCAGCCAGTTGGGCGGGAGTGATAGCCGACGAAACTTTCGCTTCCACCGAAACAGCGTTCGACGGTCCGACGTAGGTTTGCGGCAGGTAGAGAGTAAACGTGCTGCCCCGGCCCGGGGCGCTGCGCAACTGAATTTCGCCACCGAGCAAACTGGCCAGTTCACGGCTGATGGCCAGGCCGAGACCGGTTCCGCCGTACTTACGGCTGGTACCAGCGTCTGCCTGCTGGAAGGCCTCGAAGATGATGCGTTGCTTTTCGAACGGAATTCCGATTCCGGTGTCGGCCACCTCGAAAGCGACCACGGAAGCGGCTTTCCCGAGAATTGGATGATCTTCGCTCCACCCGCTGCGCGCTTGAGAGATGGTCAAGCGAACGCCGCCCACTTCGGTGAATTTGAATGCGTTTGACAGGAGGTTCTTCAACACTTGCTGCAAGCGTTTGGAGTCGGTGACGACGCTGCGCGCGAGATGCGGATCGGTTTGCACCTCGAAAGTGAGGCGACGATTCTCCGCTTCGTGGCGGAAGGGGCGCCCAACCGCGTCGAGCATGCTCGCGAAGAAGACCTCCTCCGCCTCGACGGAGACTGTTCCGGATTCGATCTTCGACAAATCCAGAATGTCGGTGATCAGGTTCAGCAAGTCAGTACCTGCGCCGTGAATGGTACGCGCAAATTCGACTTGTTTCGGGGTGAGGTTGGCGTCGGGATTGTCGCTGAGCTGCTGACCCAGAACCAGAATGCTGTTCAACGGCGTCCGCAACTCGTGCGACATGTTCGCCAGGAATTCGGATTTGTACTTCGAAGTAAGGGCCAATTCCTTGGCCTTGTCTTCGAGAGCTCGGCGGGCTTGTTCGATTTCCTGGTTCTTGCGTTCGACTTCGACGTTCTGTTCGGCCAACTGCTGCGCTTTTTGCGCGAGCTGCTCGTTGGTCTGCTGCAGTTCTTTCTGTTGCATCTGCAGCTCGGTCGCCAGCTGCTGCGATTGTTTTAGCAGTCCTTCGGTCTGCATCGTAGCTTCAATACTGTTCAGCACGATGCCGATGCTGGCGGTCAGCTGCTCAAGGAAGGCGAGGTGCGAAGTAGTGAAATTGCCCAGCGAAGCGAGCTCGATCACTGCTTTGACGCGGTCTTCGAACAACACGGGGAGGACGATTACGTTTCGGGGAACGGCTTCGAACAAGCCGGAACGAATGGAAATTGTGTTTGGCGGTAACTCGGAGATCAGCATGCGGCGCTTCTCCGCCGCGCACTGGCCCACTAACCCTTCTCCAATTTTCAGCCGCCGCAAATGTCCATCTTCACCGTCTCCCGCGAAGGCGGAGAGCAGCACCATCTCTGCCGACTCTTCGCCACCCATCTGGTAGATCACGCCCTGTTGCGCGCTCACCAGCGGTGCGAGTTCGGAAAGAAGCATTCGTCCTACCGTGGCCAAATCGCGCTGGCCTTGCAACATTCCGGTGAAGCGAGCCAGATTCGTCTTCAACCAGTCCTGCTCGGTGTTGCGATCCGTAGTCAGGCGGAGGTTGTCGATCATGGTATTGAGATTGTCTTTCAGATCCGCAACTTCGCCGCTGGCTTCCACTTGAATCGAGCGAGTGAGATCGCCTTTCGTGACGGCGGTGGCAACCTCGGCGATTGCACGTACCTGGTTGGTGAGATTGTCTGCCAACAGGTTGACGTTGCCGGTGAGATCCTTCCAGGTTCCGGCGGCGCCGGGAACATTGGCTTGGCCCCCGAGACGGCCTTCCACGCCCACTTCGCGAGCCACGGTTGTAACCTGGTCCGCAAACGTGGCGAGGGTGTTGGTCATGTTATTGATGGTCTCGGCGAGGGCGGCAACTTCGCCCTTGGCGTTCACGGTAAGTTTCTGCGTTAGTTCGCCATTGGCGACGGCGGTTACGACCTTCACGATGCCGCGTACTTGCTCCGTAAGGTTAGCGGCCATCACGTTTACGTTGTCGGTGAGATCCTTCCAGGTTCCGGCGACGCCCGGCACCTGAGCCTGTCCGCCCAACTTACCTTCAGTTCCCACTTCGCGAGCCACGCGGGTCACTTCGGCAGCGAACGCGTTGAGCTGGTCGACCATCGTGTTGATGGTGTTTTTGAGTTCGAGAATTTCGCCTTTCACGTCCACCGTGATTTTGCGAGACAAGTCGCCGCGAGCCACGGCGGTGGTCACTTCCGCGATGTTGCGAACCTGGCCCGTAAGATTGCCGGCCATGGCGTTCACGGAATCGGTCAGATCCTTCCACGTGCCGGCCACACCAGAGACGTTTGCCTGTCCACCGAGACGGCCTTCGCTACCGACTTCACGCGCCACGCGCGTTACTTCGGCGGCGAACGAACGCAACTGCTCCACCATCGTGTTCAGGGTTTCTTTTAGCTGCAGGATTTCGCCGCGGACGTCCACGGTAATTTTCTTGGAAAGATCGCCGTTGGCGATGGCCGTTGCTACTTCGGCGATATTTCGGACCTGGCCCGTAAGGTTGGAGGCCATGAAGTTCACGTTGTCCGTGAGATCCTTCCACGTACCAGCAACACCCGGGACCTGAGCCTGACCGCCAAGCTTGCCGTCGGTACCGACTTCGCGGGCCACACGAGTTACTTCACCGGCGAACGCGTTGAGCTGGTCCACCATGGTGTTGATCGTGTTTTTGAGTTCGAGAATTTCACCTTTCACGTCGACGGTGATTTTGCGGGACAAGTCGCCGCGGGCCACGGCAGTGGTTACTTCGGCAATGTTGCGCACTTGGCCGGTCAAGTTTCCTGCCATGGAATTGACGGAGTCGGTTAAATCCTTCCAGGTACCCGCAACGCCAGGGACCTGCGCCTGGCCGCCAAGCTTTCCTTCGGATCCGACTTCGCGAGCGACACGCGTCACTTCGGCAGCGAATGCGTTGAGCTGATCGACCATCGTGTTGATGGTTTCTTTCAACAGCAGAATTTCACCGCTGACGTTGACCGTGATCTTTTTCGACAAGTCACCGCTGGCAATAGCGGTGGAAACTTCAGCGATGTTTCGCACCTGGCCAGTAAGGTTACTGGCCATGGAATTGACGGAGTCGGTGAGATCTTTCCACGTACCACCGACGCCGGGCACCTGTGCCTGGCCGCCAAGCTTGCCGTCCGTACCCACTTCGCGAGCTACGCGGGTGACTTCGGACGCGAACGAACGCAACTGATCCACCATCGTATTGATGGTGTCTTTGAGTTCGAGAATTTCTCCGCGCACATCAACCGTGATTTTGCGGGACAAGTCGCCGCGAGCCACGGCCGTTGCCACTTCCGCGATGTTTCGCACCTGGCCGGTAAGGTTGCTGGCCATGAAGTTGACGTTGTCGGTGAGATCCTTCCATGTTCCGGCGACGCCAGGGACCTGGGCCTGTCCGCCGAGCTTGCCTTCCGTACCCACTTCGCGCGCCACGCGAGTGACCTCGCCGGCGAACGCGTTGAGCTGATCGACCATGGTGTTGATGGTATTTTTCAGCTCGAGAATTTCGCCTTTCACGTCCACTGTGATTTTGCGGGACAAGTCGCCGCGAGCCACAGCGGTAGTCACTTCCGCGATGTTGCGGACTTGACCGGTCAGGTTTCCGGCCATGGAATTCACGGAGTCCGTAAGATCTTTCCAGGTTCCCGCAACGCCGGGGACGTTGGCTTGTCCACCGAGGCGGCCTTCGGTTCCCACTTCGCGGGCAACGCGGGTTACTTCGCCGGCGAATCGGTTGAGCTGATCCACCATCGTGTTAAGCGTCTCTTTCAGCTGCAAAATTTCGCCGCGAACGTCGACGGTGATTTTGCGGGAGAGATCGCCGGTGGCGATCGCCGTTGCCACTTCCGCGATGTTTCGCACCTGGCCGGTAAGGTTGCTGGCCATGAAGTTCACATTGTCGGTGAGATCCTTCCAGGTTCCACCGACGCCGGGGACTTGCGCCTGGCCTCCTAACTTGCCTTCCGTGCCCACTTCGCGGGCCACGCGGGTAACTTCACCGGCGAACGCGTTGAGCTGATCCACCATGGTGTTAATGGTGTCTTTCAGTTCGAGGATTTCTCCCTTCACGTCAACGGTAATTTTGCGGGACAAGTCGCCGCGGGCTACGGCCGTGGTCACCTCGGCGATGTTTCGAACTTGCGCGGTCAAGTTGCCGGCCATGGCGTTAACGGAGTCCGTAAGATCTTTCCAGGTTCCCGCCACGCCCACCACCACCGCCTGACCGCCCAACTTTCCGTCAGTACCGACTTCGCGAGCCACGCGCGTCACTTCGGAGGCGAAGGAGCGCAACTGGTCCACCATGGTGTTGATGGCTTCTTTCAACTGGAGAATTTCGCCGCGCACGTCTACCGTGATTTTTCTGGAGAGATCGCCACTGGCTACTGCGGTAGCTACCTCAGCGATATTGCGAACCTGGCCGGTAAGATTACTAGCCATCGAGTTCACGGAGTCGGTGAGATCCTTCCAGGTTCCTGCCACACCCGGCACTTGCGCCTGGCCACCTAATTTTCCGTCCGTACCTACTTCGCGAGCCACGCGCGTCACTTCGGCGGTGAAGACGCCGAGCTGTTGAATCATCGTGTTGACGATGCTGGCCGACCGGAGGAATTCGCCTTCCAGCGGACGACCATCCACGTCGAGGCGGACGGTTTGGGTCAGATTTCCTTGAGCGACGGCTGCGATGGCACGGGTCACCTCGGCGGTGGGCCGCAGGAGATCTTCTACCAAGGTGTTGACGGACACTTCCATGTCGCCCCACGCACCGCGGGACTCATGAAAACGCGTTCGTTCGCGAGTCCGACCCTCTTTGCCGACCACTTGCCCGACGCGTTTTAATTCCTGCGCCATTTGTTGGTTCGCAGCGACGATGGAGTTGAAGGTGTCTGCAATCTTGCCCGGCAGGCCGGTCCAGGAACCAGGAAGGCGTACGGAAAAGTCGCCGTCCCGCATAGTTTGCAGGCCGGCAAGAATCACGCTGAGATCACCGAGGGCCGGCTGTTGGCTGACGGAAGAGTTGCCGTTTTGCTTGTTGGTGTCACCATTTTCAGGTGTGCCGTTAGCCACGGCCGTGGCTGTCTCTCGGCTCGTTCTCTTCATATCTCTATGATCTCTCCTGAGATGCTTGTGGGCTGATCGCGCCGGAGGCGGCAATGCGGCATTCAATGCGTCGGGACAATCCCGCGCAGGCAAGGGCCTTTGATATATCTGTCCACATACTCGCGGGTTCGAGTCGCTTGCTGGCCAGGTACAATTGCTCGGGGGATGTACCTTTCCGACCTAGATAATTAACATGGCTGGCCCTAAGGTGACTCTAGGGTCGTTACTGTATTTACTTCTTTTTACCGTGGTCCAGGAACGGATTTGTTAGCCCAAATCCATAGCGCAGTTGAAGATAGCATCGGGCTCCAAATTTGTGGGGCTTCCGAGTTTTTTTACGGCGAACTACCACCGATCCGGTATGTCAGCGCGCCGGTGAATTGACTACGATCGATTGACAACCTGAGGGAGGAATAACTTGCGGCTGCTAAGTCTTCGACTCATCCTTTCCCTCATTTTGGGTATCACGGTCGTCTCGCTGGGTTTTTCTTACTACGAGGTCGTGCGGGAGAAGGACGCACTCGAGAAGGATTTGGCGCGTCGTTCCGAAGTTCTGGGAGAAAGTATCGCCGGAACCGTGGAGAAGGCGTGGGAAGCGGGAACCGGGCGCACACTGCAACGCCAGCTGCAGCGATATAGCAAGCGCGATAACCTGCTGGGAGTCGCGGTTTACGACCAACACGGCAATCCCGTAGCGGTTACCACCGAACTGGGTGCAATCCTGAAGGCTGCGCCCGGCGATGTTACCAAGGCGATTTCCGAGAATCACGCCGAGAGTTCGTTCGTTCGCTTAGATAAAAATCGTCTGCATATTCTGGCACTACCTTTACACAAGCAAGATGCAGTCGCGGGTGGGCTGGCGGTAGTTCATGACGCCGACTACATTCATGTGCAAAACCTCCGGACGTGGCGCGAAGCTTTTCTCAGAATGCTGGTGCAGGTCTTTTTCATTGTTCTGATCACCTTGCTCATCGTGCGCTGGAGCATAGCCGGCCCGATCGCCCGCGCCGCGCAATGGATGCGAGCACTGCGGATGGGCCGACTGTCTTCCACCCAGCAAATGCCGGACCTCGACCTGTTTAAACCCCTGGCATGGGAAGTTGTCACTCTGGCGGAGAGCCTGAACCAAGCTCGCAGCGCAGCGGAGAACGAGGCGCGTCTGCGCGAATCCGGAGAATCCATGTGGACCGCGGATAGGCTGGCAGTCCAGATCCAGACTCGCCTGGACGGCGGGCGATTGATTGTTGTGTCAAACCGCGAACCCTATATCCACCAGCGTAATGGCAAGTCATTGGACGTATCGGTGCCGGCGAGTGGGCTGGTCACGGCGTTGGAGCCCGTGCTTTGCGCCTCGAATGGAACGTGGATCGCGCACGGCAGCGGGGACGCGGATCGCGAAGTGGTCGATTCGCACGACCGGCTACGGGTCCCGCCACACGATCCGCGATACACTCTGCGGCGATTGTGGCTTACGAAAGAAGAGGAAGAGGGCTACTACTACGGTTTTGCCAACGAGGGCTTGTGGCCTTTGTGCCATATTGCGCACACGCGCCCCATTTTCCGGGCAAAGGATTGGGAGAGTTACCAGGAAGTTAACCGTAAATTCGCAGCGGCGGTGCTTGAGGAAATTGCAGACGTAAGCAAGCCTGTGGTTTTGGTGCAGGATTATCACTTCGCGTTATTGCCGCGGATGATCAAGCAGAAACGGCCGGATGCTCGCGTGGCCATCTTCTGGCACATCCCATGGCCGAACACAGAAGCTTTCGGGATATGCCCCTGGCAGCGCCAACTGGTGGATGGGTTGTTGGGAGCCGATCTCATCGGATTCCATATTCAGTCGCATTGCAATAATTTCCTGCAGACTGTGGATCGGGTTGTGGAATCGCGCGTCGATTGGGAGCATTTTGCGGTGTTGCGACAGAGTCATCGCACCATCGTCCGGCCATTTCCTATCAGTGTTGACCTGGCGGACGATGAGACTCTGGAGAGCGATCAATATCGGCTCAACTACGTGGAACGGTCCACGCTGTTACACAGCCTGGGGGTGGAAGCAGCTTTCATTGGAGTGGGCGTAGACCGCGTGGATTACACCAAAGGAATTCATGAACGCTTTCGCGCAATCGAGCGCTTTCTGGAAAAATATCCGAAGTATCAAGGGAAGTTCACGTTCCTGCAGATCGGAGCACCCAGCCGCACTCACATCAAGCGATACCATGACCTGCTCGCCGAAGTGGAAGCAGAAGCGGAGCGGATCAATTGGCGTTTCCAGTCCGGCAACTGGAAACCGATCCTGTTCTTGAAGCGGCAGCATAGCCACAAGGAAATCGACAGTTATTACCGGGCCGCCGATCTTTGCTTAGTGACGTCACTGCACGATGGCATGAATCTTGTGGCGAAAGAATTTCTGGCGGCACGGCGCGACGAGCGGGGTGTTTTGATCCTTAGCCAGTTCACGGGCGCGGCTCGCGAATTGCGAGATGCTTTGCTGATAAATCCTTACGATATCGATCAGACCGCGGAAGCGATCCGTGTGGCTCTGGAGATGGAACCCGAGGAGCGGCAAATGCGAGTGCATCGCATGCGGAAAACGATACGAGAACACAACATTTTCCGTTGGGCTGGGAACCTGGTCACTGAACTCTGCGAGCTCAGACTAGACGGGGGTGACCGAGTTTCAGGTAAATCTCGCGGCGGTGGTGTCGCCGCCTGATGGAACATTAGGGCAGCGCCGGGCTGGCCGCCTTCTCTTTAGCCGTATCCTTAGGATCAGCGGCGATGGTCACTTCCACTTCCGCTCCGGGCTTCAGGCGTACTTTGTCTCCATTCTCGTCCGTGAGCGAATTCTCGATTCGTAATTCCCGATAGAGCTGGTCGGCTCCGTGTACAGCGATTTGCGCTCGCTCCGGCTGCGAAGGAAATGCTGGTTTGATAATTTTTTCTACGGTCGCAGGCATGGTGGTGCTGGGTTTATCGCTCATAATTCCTTCTAAGTCTAGATTTCCCGGGAAAGTGAATGCCGCTTTGGAGGATTATAGCGTCTTGTCTTCTTCATGGGAACTGCGGTGGGGACGGTGCTGTTGAAAACGGCAATTCCGAATCACGCGGGCGTCGTCTGGCTGCTGTTCTCAGCCAGGGCATTGTCTTGCGCGTCTATGGGACTCTGCAACTTTCGAATCTGACTTATAGCCTGGGATAAGCTGGTGACGATGTCGCCGGGACAGCCTGGCCCGAGCCTTTGCCGCGCGGTGCTCAATTCGAAGCTCCACAACCCGAGAACAATCTGCAAGCTGGGAGCGCTTGTCCTGAGGCGCTTGCACAAATATCGAGCTTGCCCCACCGCGACGGAAGAGATGGAAGACACGCAAGTCACGTCAACATGCTGTGTGGAAACATTGTGCACAACTTCATCCGCCGTTCCGGCTTTGAAATCGCGGGCGCGTGCTCCAGCCAGGGCAAGCAACTGGGCCAACATGGTGGCGACGAGTTCATCAAATCCGCCAGTGGCGGGAATGCAAGCCACCGATGCGGTAAGCGGCGCGAACTTGGGAGAAGATTTCTGCCTGTTCGAATCGGCTTCCACGCGGCTATCTTGCGGCTCTTGTTGTTGAAAACCTTCGCCCAAATCCTCGATGAGTTCCCGCACTGCCTGGAACATAAAGTCTCGCGTGGCATCGTCAAGGCCGTCGGTGTGATGGTCCTGATCAGCAAGCCTCAGACGCGGGCAAGATCACCGAGTCGTATAGGTCTTCGAGCGTATTTTCTTTGAGGTAAGACTCGGCAATGGCGCGTGCCTCGATTTCGTCCAGCGCGAGGAGCCGCTGGTAAAAACATTGCTCAGGCAAAAGGACGGGCTCATCGCCGAGCAGGACTTCAAGGAAGTCGAGTTGCGGAACATGACGTCCTAACACAATCAAGCAAACGGTGAGTGGAGTGGATAAGACCAGGCCCACCGGGCCCCAGAGAGAGGCCCAAAAAACGGCGGCAACGAGAATGGCTAACGAGGAAATGCCAGTGTGGGCACCATAGAGCAACGGCTCGACAACGTTGGCCACTGTCAACTCCAGCACCAGAAAAACGCCAAAGATATACTCGGCCTCGCGCCATGCGGGAAATACCGCCAACGCCATCGCGATGGGCAAAGCTGCTGCGATTGGCGACCCGACGTAGGGAACGAAGCGAAGGATGGCCGCAAAAACGCCCCACAACAGCACGTGAGGCACGCCGATGAAGTAAAGCGCAACGCCGAACAGCAAGCCATAGCCAGCGTTCACCAGGAATTGCATTAATAGGTAGCGACTCAGGCGCTTTCCCGCATCGTCGAGGGCTTGAGTCATGACGTTCAATTGGCCTTTGCCAGCAAGCCGGATCGCGCGATTGCGCAAGTCCTCGCGCTTAATCAGCATGAAGAGAGTGAAGATGATTACGATGGCCGCGATTTCTGCCGGTTCGGCCAACGGGCCCAGCAACTCGCGAAGGTCCTGAACGAAATTGGATGGGGGCGCGGCGACTTGTACGGGAATCGGGCGAACCGGACGCGCCGTCCTGGAATCTTTTTCCGAAGCGTATCCCGACGAGACCTGCCCAGGAACGGATGCCAGCTCTTTGCTTAACTCCTGAACGGTTGCGCTGGCTCTGCTCAAGCTCCCGTTACTGTGCGTCCGGAGGGAACGAATTTTCGTATCGAGGTTGCTCTTGTAGTCCGAGAGATTGACCATCACCTGAACCAGCTGGGTGGCGACTCCCCACGTCACCAATCCTGCCAGCATGAAGGTGAATAGCAGCACGGTAACGACGGCCGGGACGCGACCGATACGCAGCTTTTCCAGAATAGAAACAAACGGAGTGAGGAGGAAAGCAAAGACAGTCGCCAGAGCGATAGGAATGAACAGCTGGCGGCCAACATAGAGGGTAGCAATCGCCAACACAACTGCGATCAGGACCAGCGATTTAGAAGATGCTGAAGCTTCCTTGGAGCGGGCCAAAGTGTAACTCCAGTTCTGCCTTTTCTGCCTTCAAGTGATATTCCAATTGAAGCGCCGGTGGTGATCGTTGAACAGAGAGAGTTCGTGACAACACGCTCTGGTAAGGACCACGTTTAGTGTACAAATCGAGGCCGCGGGTTGCCGCGAACAGAAATCAAGGCTGACGAAATTCTGGGTCTCCGCGTGATCCTGGTAATAGGGAAGAGCGTGCACTTCCGAGTACGGAGCTCACAGTTTTCGCTTTGTGGGAATACAGTCTCGATGGTATGGTCTTGTCAGTTTTGGGACGGGCTCGGGCGCGGATCTTACAGGTTGCGGATGGGGTTGAATCCAAAGACCTAAGCAAGGCCGCGACGGAGCCAGCACCGCAACTATGGTAGTCCAGGCCCTGGACGCGCCCGCTCGCGCGTAAGGGCAGGTTTCACCCGCTGTTCAGAAAACCGGAAGCCAATAAAAAACTGGAGAGAGCATAGCATGCCTAAGTCAGCATTGCTGCACGTGTGTGTACTTACTGTCTTCGCGTCAGTCGCCTTTGCGGGAGTAAACGTCAGCACGCCGTCCAACAATTCGACCTTTCAAGGATCGGTTCCTTATTCAGCCTCAGCCTCGACTTCATGCAACAAGGGCGTTGCGTCGATGGGAATTTATACCGCACCTGGTGTTTTGGCTTACGTAGTCAACGGTGCTTCGCTTAATACAAGTCTGAATCTGTCGCCCGGAACTTACAACACGGTTGTCGAAGAATGGGATCATTGCGGCGGAGCAGCGACGGCGGCGGTCAAGGTTACGGTGACGGAAGGCGGAAAATCTGGCGTATACGTGACGTCACCTTCGAACAACGGTGCCGTCGGCTCACCGGTAAACTTTGCTGCGACGGCAAGCACTTCGTGTTCGCAGGGCGTTTCTGCCATGGGGATCTACACCGCTCCCGGTCAACTGGCTTATACCGTGAATGGCTCCAGCCTGAACACGAACCTTACTCTGAACCCCGGTACGTACAACACAGTGGTAGAAGAGTGGGACAAGTGCGGAGGAGCGGCAACGACCCCAGTCACCATCACGGTCAACGGGGGCGGTGGCAGTTCCTTCTCAAACCTGCAGAAGAGCGGTGGTTGGAGCGGATATGGTCAAGGTCCGCCAAACTTCATCGACTGTTCGCCTTCTCCGTGCGACGGAATTTCCTTCTGGATGGCACAAAATATCGGTTCGCCTTCGATGAGCGGATCCTCCATGGAAGTGAATGTCGGCGGAAGCACGCCTTATTCCGATACTCTGTACAACAATCACTTGATCGGCGATCTCTCTTCGCAAGGTATGCCCGATACGAATCACACGCTGGTGCCGACTCTCCACAACTTCACCTACGATGTTTACTTCTGGGGATCAAACGTGGGGCTTTCACAGGCCGAGGAATTTGATATCAATCAATTCTTCAATAATTTGGGATTCGTTTGGGGCCATGAATGCCGTATCGCCGGCGGGAATGAATGGGACGTCTGGAATCCTGCGAGCGCGCACTGGACTCCCACAGGGATTCCCTGCCATCCGAACAGCAACTCATGGAACCATGTCACCCTGAAGGTGCAGCGGACATCAAACAACCAGTTGCTTTACCAGTCCATCACTTTGAACGGGGTCACGAATAATCTGAACTGGACCTTCAGCCCAGCGTCCTATCAAGGTTGGTATGGGGTAACCGTCAACTACCAGCAGGATGGGAATTACAAGCAACAGTCCTACAACATTTACCTCGACGACTTTACCTTTACCTACCAGTGAGGAACGGATAGGGCACATCGGCAGATGTGCTCTTTTTCCCCTTTCGTTCACAAACCGAAACAGCTGATGCGGGCCCGATTGGGCCCGCATTTCTTTGTACGGCCCAATCTATTGTGAGGCCATTCTGTCGCCGGCGATCGACTTCCGGAAGGCGGGGTCGTCCGCATTCGACGAAAACGGCCCTTAACACGTCGGTAACTTGGGGGAAGTCGAGAGGGTGTGGACAATAGACGTGAGGCTGCATAAGGTCCTGCGACCGCTCCCGCAGGGCAGGCTTCTCGCAGAAGCATGCGAACTCAGGAGGTCTTTGCACTCCTGATGGCAGGCCGAAGTCTTTAAATCTAAAGCTGAGATTTTATGTATGGAAGATCGCAGGGGAGAGCGCTTCGGGCGATACGAAATACTCGCTGAACTGGGGCGAGGCGCCATGGGTATCGTCTATAAGGCGCGCGATCCCAAAATCAATCGGGTAGTCGCGATAAAAACCTTTTCCTTGGCTGGGCAACCGCCGGAGGAGGAGCAGGAATATCGCGAACGCTTCTTTCGGGAAGCGGAAGCAGCCGGACGCTTGTCGCATCCCGGAATCGTGACCATCTTCGATGTGGGCGAAGAACCGGATACGCGGGCGCCTTATATCGTGATGGAATTCGTAGGAGGAAAGAGCCTTGATCAGCTGCTAACCTCCGAGCCCGGCCACAAATTATCCTTTGATGCTGCCCTGCAACTGACCCATGAACTGGCCGAAGCGCTGGACTGCGCGCACGGACAGGGAGTGGTCCATCGCGACCTGAAGCCTGCCAACATTTTGATCACGGAAGAAGGTCACGCGAAAATTGCGGACTTCGGCATAGCGAAACTGAATCTTGCGAATCTGACGTTGGCCGGGCGAACGCTCGGCACACCCGCCTATATGTCGCCCGAGCAACTGAATGGGGAAAGCGTGGACGGGCGATCGGATTTATTTTCGCTGGGCGTGATTCTGTACACGGTGTTGACGGGATATAGGCCATTCCAGGGGAACAGCGCTATGACTGTCTCCTATAAAGTTGTGAACCGCGACCCGATCCCAGCAACCGTGCTGGAGACAGAGTTACCTCAGGGGATGGATTACATCATCTCGCGAGCGATGGCGAAGGACCCGGCACAACGCTATCAGCGCGGCATGGAAATGGCCCTGGACATCCAAGATTTGCGAGATGGGCGCGAACTTTGGAGCAAAGCCAAGCAACCGAACTCGCCAATCGGCGGCGCTCCTCAGTCGTTCGCTGAAAAAGAAAAATCAGCGAGCAAGATTCAGGTCCGCGGGCCAAGCCGGGCGAAATCTGGCGGGAGGGCTGACAACCGCGCCCCAGCCTTATCTGAAACGTTCCTGCATAAGATGCGAAGCAGAGCTGCCATCGGAACGTTGCTCCTGGCGGGCGTGCTTCTCTTCGCATTTCGATTGAGCCACTCGATCCATTCGACAGAAAACAGCTATCCCCCGGCGGTTCGACACCCGGAGGTGGCGCCGCCCTCTCTGGTGGGCAATATGGAGCCAAACGCCGCACCAATGGCAACTCCCACGGCGCAGGCCGCTCAGGACGCCGAAGATCTCGCTGAGGCGGCCACAAAGACTTCTATGCCCGTGGTGAAGAAGGCACCCGCTCGGGAAAAAGCTGCTCTGAGTCCCGCAAAAGTGATCAAGCCGGCTTCTCCGGTTGTCGTGATGGATCCCGCAACCTTGGAGATTGACGTCGATCACAAGTTCGCGCAAGCGCATCTTTCGATATGGGTCGACGGCGCGCTCACCTACACACACCTGCTCGCAGGTACAGACAAGAAACGGCTGGTAGTTTTCCATCACGTGCAAGGACACGAGTTCCATGCAATGCAACTGCCTGCCGGAAATCATGAACTGCGCGTGCAGGTGCTTTCCGATCCAGATTCAGGAGATCACTCCGCTACGGTAAGAGGGGATTTTGCCAGCGGAAAAGAGCAAGTGTTGCAGGTTCGATTTGATAAACACGGCGAGATGAGTTTGGCCCTCGATTAGTTATCTTATGTATCTCATCGGCCTCGCTACGGGCCGGAGTTTTCTGCGGCAATCCTCTGCACGACTGTTTTTATACGTCAGGCCGCCGATGGAGATTCCGCCTTCACGGTTTCCGGTTTATCGTGGGCGGGGCGGTGAATTTCCTGCTGCATGTTAGGCCGCCGCTGCTTCGAGAACTCAGGAAGCTCAATTACCTTGCCGGTGCGTGAGGATTCGTAAATGGCGCGAACCACTCTCACATCCGCCAAGCCTTCCTGACCGGAGGGTTCTGGCTCCTTGTTGTTGAGAATGCAATCGGAAAAATAAACCAGCTCTGCGGCAAACTGGTCCCGCTTGGCAAACTTCTTATTGGTCGTCTTCTCTTCAATTTTGACGGTGAGCTTGTTGGCTGATGCGTACTCATAAGCGGGATCAGCCGTGAGAACGCCCTTTGTGCCTAACAATGTGTATCGACTGATATCGGCTGCGCCAAAGCTACAGGTGAAGGAGGCAAGCCTGTCCTTGGGGAAGCGCATCAAGACCGACGTCATTTCCTCGACGTTCTGGAAGCGCGGGTCGCCGCTATTGGCGGTGGTGGCGAAGACCGACTCCGGCTCGGCTTGAAAGAGATACCGAGCCGCATTGATGCAGTAGACGCCCATATCGTATACGGGACCTCCACCTTTCTCTATGGGTTCGGTAACACGAACATTGCCCTCGGCAACTTGCTGGGAAAATTCCGATGTAAATATTCGCGCTTCGCCAAGTTCTCCGCTCCGCGCGAGGCGAATGGCTTCGAGATTGGCGTGCTCAAAGTGGAGGCGGTAGGCGATCATCAGCCGAACGCCTGCTGCCTCCGCGGCCGAAATCATGGCTTCGCAATCTTCTTCCGTGACGGCCATTGGTTTTTCACAGATCACATGAACTCCGGCGTTGGCCGCGCGCACCGCATATTCCTTATGAAGATGATTGGGCACGACGATGTACACGGCATCAACTTCGGCGAGGGCGCGGTCGTAGTCTTCGTACGAGTAGGTGTGTTGGAGACGATACTTCTTGCCCAACCTTTTTCGCTTCTCTTCATCGCCCGAAACAATAGCGACGAGTTCGGAGTTTTCAGCGGTTTTGAACGCCGGCAGAACGGCTACTTGCGTCAAGTGTCCAAGTCCGACAACGGCGTACCGAACTTTGTGATTGCTTGCCTGGTCCTGCTTCATATTCATCTCCGTTTACTTCCAGACTTCTTCGCGGAACGGATCAGATCGGCGACAACAGAAAGGTCTCGCACAAAGTCTTTCATCTGCGCATGTCGAGAATCGTCGTCCCGCGCGCGCAGGATCGACGAAGGGTGGACAGTCGCCACCACGTGAGGAGCCAAGCTGGATGCGACTTCCTGGCCGCGCTGACGAGTCACACTGAAATCCTTGCCCAGCAAGGCTTGGGCGGCGGTAGCGCCGAGGCAAACCAGGATTTCCGGTTGGATGGAATCCAGCTCGGCATCAAGCCAGGGGCGGCAGGCATTGATCTCCGAGGAATTGGGCTTCTTGTGGATTCGTCTTTTGCCGCGTTCGGCTGGCGACCATTTAAAGTGCTTCACGGCGTTCGTGACGTACACTTCGCCGCGCTGAATGCCGGCTTCGACGAGAGCTTCATCCAACAGTTTTCCGGCTGGCCCTACGAAAGGCAGCCCAGATAAATCTTCCTGATCGCCCGGCTGTTCGCCCACGAACATGACTTTGGCATGGGGGGAGCCTTCTCCAAAGACGGTCTGAGTTGCATTTTTCCAAAGATCGCAAGCTTTGCAATCGTGGGCTTCGCGACGCAGCTGGAGAAGTGAGCGCGACTCTTGACCTCGAGGATCCTTTTCGCTGTTCTGCTCTCAACTTCCATCGGGAATAGTGTGGGCGTGCTTTTCATAGAAAACAGGTCGATCAGCGATACTTCGCAACATAAAACGTATAGTCTCCCGACGGCATCGGGTAGCGACTGTAATGTGGTCACGAAGGACCTGAAGCAAATCCCTGTTAGCTTTCTCTCAATCCTTCGACTTCCAAAGGGCATCTCATCTTGCGGTTCTGTTTTCGTGTTGCGGGGAGGAAAACATGTCCGCTTCGAAGAAGAAACGCTGGGTTGCCAAAGTGACAACGGATTCGACCCATCCGCCTTCCGGCCTCTTCACAAAGAAGGCTGAAGTGATTGCGCGAAGCCTGGCTTCGAAGAGGGTTTCGCCGAAGGGACCGTCTTCTGGCATGCGAATGCTGACCTACTTCATTAACCGGGCGGGAGAAGGCCTAAGCAGGGCACGAAAAGCCGAATTGGAAAAAGCCAAGACACTTCTTTCGGAGCGGATCAAGAAAAGCAACAAGAAACCCGCAGGAAGAAAGGCTGCCTGAGGTTAGCTTATCGAGACCGAGGCCTGCGGTCGGCGACCGAAATTGCGTTGGCTGAATGAAGATCTTGAGGGGAAGCGTTTGTCTTGTGGGCTCGAAGCCGCCTGTACCATGTCTCACGCATTGTCCAAACGGATACCGCAACGATAAACCAGGTAAAGGTGGCGCCCACCAGCACAAGCGCCGTTTTGCCAGCCGGAAGGCGGAGCCAGCAGATCACGGAGAAGGCAGCAAGGCCGAACCCTCCCATTGCCGCGCCGGCAACGTCAAGGGCAGCAGCTTGCCGGCCCCGCTCGTATCCCTTGAGACCGGCGCGTTTCTTCTTCTCCTCTTCGCGCTTACGAATGAGAGTGGCAGTCGCGGGGACGATGGCTGGAAAGGCGAGAAAGAGCCCGCCAATGGCCGGGCCGAACTTCTGCGCGACCAATCCGGCGAAAGCGGTTACGGCTCCCCCAAACGCAAAACGCACTACGAACTCGTACCACTTCGAACGCTTCAGCCCCGAGGTGTCTACTTTAATCTTCACCAGCGAACCCGCAACACGACATACCACAGACTGAAAGCGCAGGCAGCCCAAAGGGTAAGTCCCAGACTGGTAGCCGGGAGAACCTGAATACGACGATGGATCATTCCGCGGCTGATGACGGCGGCGTAGATGATAAATGCAATGGAGCCCAGCAGCATCGATCTGGCTTCAAGAGCGGCGTAAGCCTTGCCCTCTTTTGCGACGGTAAGAGCCAACGTTGCCAGCGAAACGGAAGGGGCTGCGCCAAACAGGCCGGCAAAACTTTTGGGCTTCAACAATTCCCCCAAAAGGGCGAATACAGATACAACGGAGCCACCTATGACGACTCGGATCAAAACATCTTTCAAAGGCACTTGCAGCCTCCAACTTTCGACAGGGAAAGTCGTCTTGAAAAATCCTTTAAATCTTTAGAACAGCAAAAATCGCGGGGAGCCACTGAATGGCTCCCCGCAGAATAAAAGCAATGCGGAATTAAGCGACCTTGCGCGACTTGCGCTTGGGCTGTTCTTCTTCCTCGTCTTCTTCCGCTTCTTCGCCTTCGGCGTCGCCGCCTTCAGCTTCAAGGTTAATTTCTTTAGACAATTCGGTCAGTTTTTCATCGGTCTCTTTTTCTTCTTCCAAAGTCTCACGCAGCAATGACGCCTGCTCGGACTCTCCCAGCAGTTCGGCATAGGCAATTACGGAACCGTATCCGGCGATTTCATAATGCTCGACCCGCTGGGCAGCGGAGATGAGGGCAGCGTCCATCACGGCATCGTCGTAGTCTTCGCCCATGACTTCAGCTCCTTCCTTCAGCAACCCCTCCATTCCCATGCATTTCTTGCCGGTACCCTTTTCACCCAGCATCTGGAATATCTGTTGCAGACGCTCGATTTGACCTTTGGTCTGCTCTAGATGTTCTTCGAAGCCTTCGCGCAGTTCATCGGAGGATGCTGCCTTGGCCATTTTTGGAAGTGCCTTGGTGATCTGAGTTTCAGCACTAAGTAAGTCCTTCAATTCATCGACGTAGAGCTCTTGTAGAGAATCTTTAGTCATCTTTCCCTCATTTGCAAAGATTTGCCCTGTACATGGCAAGCGGTTAGTTGCACCGCAGCCGTCGACGGATGGTTGGAAGATTCAATCTGAGGATTTTTGTTTTGCACGAGCGGGCGTGTTGCTCTCGGCAGGAAGATTCGACGAGGAGCCCGGCGCCCTCATCAAGTTCAACTAACATCTCGGTGCCGAATCGATAGGCCCATCAACCCTGTAAAACGCGACTCCCGAAGCATTATTGGAAGCGCCGCCTCTACAGCAAACCCTGTATGGAAGACGCAGACGATGCCTGCAATGATTCCGTCGATTTTGGACAGAATGCCGTAAGGTGCCCGAACGAAATGCAAGAGAATACGGCAACTATCCTTTGTATCGACGACGACTCCGACACGCTTGCATTGCGGCGACACTTTCTGCAAAGCTGCGGCTACTCGGTGCTTACTGCTGCTTCCGGCACGGACGGAATTCGCGCGCTCAGCGACGGAGCTGCAGTGGATCTGGTCCTCCTCGATTACATAATGCCTGCCATGAATGGCGAGGAAGTCGCTGTCAAGTTGAAGAAGCAGAATCCCGCTATTCCCGTGGTGGTGGTATCGGCGGTTGCCCAACTTCCGCCAGGGTTTTTGAGGGCCGTCGATGGCTACGTGCAAAAAGGTCAAGATCCTGAGGTGCTCCTCACTACCCTTTCAAGGGTGCTGAGGTCCCACGGCAAAGAGGTTGCAACGATGGAAAACCCGGATCGCGGTCAAAAGACCATTCTCTGTGCGGAGGATGATGAAGATCAGCTGATGTCTCGACGTCTGGTTTTCGAGTCCGGCGGCTTTCGCGTGTTGCTGGCTCGAAGTGGCACGGAAGCACTGCAGTTGTTCCAGGACAATGCGGTGGACGCCGTTGTGCTGGATTACTGGATGCCACGCATGAAGGGCTTGTCCGTGGCACGCGAGATGAAGCGAATGCGACCGAATACGCCGATCATCGTCTTGTCCGGATTCGCCGCATTGCCGGACGAAACAATTGGGGTGGTCGACACATGGCTGCAGAAGCGGGATGTCGAACCCGGGGAGCTGCTTGCCGAGGTTGACCGGCTTTTAGAAAAGATGGCGAATTCGCCGCGTCCAAATCCTCAAGAGGGAAAGTAAAGAGGGTAAGTAGAAAGTTCGAGCCGAAACGGTTACGCGGTTCAGGTCCCAAGTCCAGTTCGAGTTTCACTCAACATGCGCAACCACTTCCGCCGATCGCCCATAGCCAGGCTGTTGTTGTGTGTCATTTCTCTTTTTTGCGTCTCGCGCAGCCGCGCGGCGACGGACCAGCCTGACCAATCTGGAAATCCTTTAAAGCAACTAAGCCTGGAAGAGTTAGGCAGCATTCAAGTCACAACCGCTTCCAAGGAACCGGAGGAGGTCTGGAATACGCCGGCAGCGATCTACGTCATCACTCACGATGACATTGAACGGTCCGGAGCCACCAGCATTCCGGAGGCTCTGCGACTGGCTCCAGGGGTCGAAGTCGCCCGGATTGACAGCAATATGTGGGCGATCGGCATCCGCGGTTTCGGCAGCCGTCTTTCGCGATCCGTCCTGGTGCTGATTGATGGGCGTACCGTCTACACCACGCTTATAGCGGGAACATACTGGGAGGTGCAGGATTACGTCCTGGAGGACGTGGACCGCATCGAGGTGATACGCGGTCCGGGCGGCACTATCTGGGGGCCAAACGCGGTGAACGGCGTCATCAATATCATTACCAAGTCCAGTAAGGACACTCATGGCGCGTACGTGAATGTGGGAGGGGGAAACGAGGAGGAAGGCTTCTTCAACTCGCGCTACGGCGGAGGCGATGGCAAAACTTTCGACTACCGCATGTATGCCAAGGGTTTCAACCGCGGTCCGGAGTACCACCCTGACAACATGAATTATGACCGCTGGCGCGCCGCACAAGTGGGCTTTCGAATGGACTGGAGTCGCAATGAACGCGACACTTTCGACCTTCATGGCGACATCTACGACGAGGGACAGGGAGAAAGTGTCGGCGTAATCACTTACGCGCCGCCTTATGCACGGCTGGTTAACTCCACCGCACCGCTTTCCGGCTGGAACCTTACGGGCCACTGGAAGAGAGTCTTCAGTGAAGGAAATGATGTTCAGGTTGAGGCCTATATTGACCGCACGAATCGACAGGAGGCGAACTTCAGCGATATTCGGAATACCTTCGACATCGATTTCATGGACCGCTTCCGGTTGCCGGGACGACAGCAGATCTCTTTGGGATTGGGCGCACGCGCCAGCAAAGGGGATGACAAGGTTGTAGTTTCCGGACTAGCCTTCTCACCGAACAATCGAACGGATGAACTTTACACCGGGTTTGTGCTCGATGAAATTGATCTGGTCGAGAACCGCCTGACGCTCGCGGTAGGAACAAAACTATTAAAGACAAACTACACCGGGTTTGAACTTGAGCCCAGCGCCCGCCTGCTCTGGAAGCCTACTGCGAAGCAAAGTGTTTGGGCGGCTTTCACGCATGCCTTGCGCACCCCGTCCGATGGCGAAAGAGATTTCTTTTTGACAGGCTACATCGGGACTGCCGCGGGTCTTCCTTCCTTCGCGCGATTCAATGCGAATCCCAATTTCCGCTCCGAAGAGCTGAACGGGTATGAACTGGGATACCGACGCCTTCTCACCAAGAGGGTTTACGTTGACCTCGCGGCTTTCTACAACCATCATGGCAATCTTTTCAGCGAAGATCTAACGGGCCCTGCCTACATCGAAAGCAATCCAGCTCCGGTCCATGTGCTTCTTCCAGCAGAATTTGGAAACGGTCTGGTGGGCACAACCAGCGGGGGAGAGTTTGCCCCTGAGTGGAAAGTGACGGATCGCTGGCGGCTGCGGGCCTCCTACTCGTTCCTGCAAATGGACTTGCACAAAGGCACCGGTTCGCAGGATGTTGGGACTGCGCCCAGCATTGTGGGCTCGAGCCCTAAACATCAGGTAATGATTCAATCCGCCTTTGATCTGTCGAAGGTCTTCAATCTGGATCTGGCCTACCGTTACATCAGCGCGTTACCCGGCCAAGCGGTTCCGTCCTATTCAACGGGAGACGCCCGCTTCGCGTGGCAGGCCAGAAATCATCTGCAGTTTTCCGTGGTAGGGCGCAACCTTTTTCAGCCGCATCACACCGAGTTTGGTGGCGATGTCGGCATCAAGAGGAGCGTCTACGGGCAGATTGCGGTGCAGCGGTGAATTCCCTCTCTGGCATAAACGAAGAGTGCTGGAAGCTTCCCTCGCCACGGCTTTCAAGATGGAAGGCGGTAAGACTCCGCCGCTCGTTCTACCGTGCCCTGCTATTTTTTCTGATTGTCAGCATTGCCGCTAACGCCCAGCAAGCCCGGCCCACAGAATTTCAAGTTAAAGCCGCATACCTTTTTAATTTTGGAAAGTTCGTCCGCTGGCCGGCAGGCGCTGGACAGGGCAGTCTGGAAATCTGTGTGCTCGGCAAAAACCCGCTGGGATCGGTGCTGGAAGTTACCGTCAAAGGGGAATCGATCGACGGAAAGCAAGTGCACTCCAGAGCCATTTCCAATCCTCAGGAAGCTTCGAGATGCAACATCTTATATGTAAGCGATTCTGAAGAGGGGCGACTCCCCGCGATTCTCCCGACTGCAAAACACGGCGGCATACTGACGGTTAGCGACATCCCCCACTTTGTGGAGCGCGGGGGCATGATCGAGTTCGTTAACCAGCAGGATAGGATCCGCTTTGCCATCAATACGGACACCATCGAAGATGCGGGGTTAAGCGTTAGTTCGGAGCTACTCAAGGTAGCGGCAAAAGTGATCCGCAAGAATCCAGGGGGAGGAAACTAATGCCCCTGGCCCGACGCCGGTCGATTCTTCGCAAACTCACGTTGATGAACATGCTGGTAAGCGGCGCCGCGCTGACTTTGGCGTGCCTCGCATTCTTTGTATACGACCAATTGACCTTCCGGGAAAGTCTCGTCCGCACGTTATCCGCGCAGGCGGAAATTGTGGGATCGAACAGTGTTTCGGCTCTTCTGTTTAATGATCCGCAATCGGCGGAGAACACACTGTCGGCGCTTAAGAGTTCCTTAAGCATCGCTTCGGCGGCGATTTTCACGCTCGATCGCAAACCCTTTGCGCATTATTCGCGGCCGGGGGAGGACGACATTCTCTATGTTCCAGCCATCCCCCAAGGCAAGCAGGAGACTTACCGGTTTGGAAGTAACCATGTTGTTTTGGTGCGGATGATTGTTTTCCAGGGGGAGCCGGTGGGGTACGTTTGTATTCGTGCTGACTTGAGGGAAATCGACCGGCGGCTGAGGCGTTATGCCGCGATCGCTCTCGCGGTTCTTTTCCTCTCCTTGATCGCGGCGCTACTCGCATCCCAAATTTTCGGAAGGTCGGTGGCCCAGCCCATTGTTGATCTCGCGAACGTTGCTGCCTCGATTTCGCAGGATAAGAATTATTCCACTCGCGCCACTCCCAGTGAAGAATTCGACGAAGTGCGACAGCTCATTGCAGCGTTTAACGAGATGCTTGCCGAGATCCAAAAGCGGGAAAATGAACTCCGCCAGGCGCATGACGAACTCGAGGAACGAGTTGCCCAGCGCACGCGAGAATTACAGGTCAGCAATCGAGAGCTGGAGGCATTTTCTTATTCTGTCTCCCACGATCTTCGAGGTCCGGTGGATGCGCTGAATGGCTTCACCTATGTTCTGCTGAAAGAATACGGCGGCAAGCTTGATGCCAAAGCGAAAGACTTGATCGAACATATTAGCGGATCGGGCAGGCGAATGATTCAATTGATTGACGACCTGCTCAATCTTTCCCGCGTGACCAGTAGCGTCCTGAACTCTACTGCAGTAGATCTGACAGCTATAGCACACTCAATCGCGGATGAACTCCGCCGCGATCAACCGGAGCGCCAAGTTGATTTCTTTCTTGCCGATGTTGCGAAAGTAAACGGAGACGGCCGCTTGCTGCGCATCGTTCTTGAAAATCTGCTGAGAAATGCCTGGAAGTACACCTCCACGCACGCGCATGCGCGCATTGAATTCGGTTCGATGGTGGAGGATGGGCGCACTGTGTATTTTGTGCGCGACGACGGCGCCGGCTTCGATCCAAGATCCGCCGACCGACTCTTCCAGCCCTTTCAAAGGCTGCATCCCACCGCAGAATTTCCCGGAAACGGGATCGGCCTTGCGACCGTCCAGAGAATCATTCGCCGGCACGGCGGCGAAATTTGGGCGCATGCACAGGTGGAGCAGGGGGCAACTTTTTACTTTTCTCTTTCGCCCGTGCGGTCGAGATCGAGTGAGTCAACCTTCCGCAAAGGACCTGCTGAACTCACGCGGTAAGTTCAGCAGGCCGGCAGTCATTCTTCAGTCTTCAGTTCGCAGTCAGATTCACTTCATCCAGCCAAACATTGTAGGGATCGGCCATTTCGTCCAAATCCATTTGGAAGGCGGTGTCGATCTCCTCGAGTGTCCAGCCCTGTTGGTTGTCGTAGTAAGTGTTGACTTGATAGACCACGCCATTCACCGTCAGAGTGTTGTAATAAACTTGCTGGCCCACCCGTTGGAAATTCCAGGTGAGATGGTTCCAGGTACCTGCTGGAAACGCATTACAAGGCACGGTTGTTTCGCGCCATACACCTGACGCATCGTCCCAGATATCCCACATCCCTGGAGTCTCGCCTTTGAAATTGCATTCCGATCCCCATGTCCATCGCTGAGGCGCTCCTGCGCCCGTCGTGTCGTCATAGCCCTGATTCAGATCGAATTCCAGTGCCTGAGGCGCGGTCGGATCGTCGATCCAGAAATACAGATCGTAGGTAAAAGTGCTGGCGCCGTTACCGCCAGCCACCGGATTAAAGTAAAGTTCGTTGGCGTAGCCGTAGGTCCGATTGGGAGTTCCGCCGGGCGCGCTCATGCTGAACTGTGCGGATTTCCCGTCCATGGAAGGCGAGGAGATTCCCTCGGTCATCGAGGAAGATGGCACCTCTTTATTTCCCGCGGCGCACAGTTGTCCAGCGCGTTGAGAGCCGGCCGGAAAATCTGCCGAGCAAGATTGCCAGCCCGTCATATTTTGAATTCCGCTGATTGTAGTTTGGGATTGGGAAGTCACGGTGACGGCGATGGGGATCGCGGAGATGTAGCCTTTGGAGTCTTCAGCCATTACCTCGACCGTGTGTTGGCCAGGGGTTGCGAATATCTGCGTGTTGATCGAGTTCGAGGAGGTGTAGTAGACCGACACGTTGTCGATATACACGCGCATGAAGAATATCGGGTTGGTTGGTGTTGCGGATGCGACCACATTGATTGGGGAGGTCACGCTAGCGCTTGCCGTTGGATTTGAGATGGTCAGCGGAAAGTCATTGGAACCAGCGGGGGGCGCGGTTGCAGTCGGCGCCGGCAAATCGCTGGTGCTGGGAGACCAAGTGATCGGTACGGGTGGAGTTGAGGGATATGAAGGACTGGGGGTCGGGGTGGGAGCTGGGGTCGGGGTCGGAGTCGGGGTCGAGGTTTTCGGGCTACCTCCACATCCCCCAGTTAACAGAGTTAATAAAGCCAAGAAGAAAGTTCCTGCAAACAAATTAGAACGACAGGGTGTGGTGGACAAAGCGAGCATTACCAAATCCTCCAGAAACGGATGGCCGACGCAAGAATCAAGTATCGGAAGCGGCGACAGAGAGTTACTTGGCGTGCTGGCACTCAAACTATGGAGGTAAGCGTTAACCACGGGCAATAGGGCTAGTACCGTAAGGAACATCGATCATCGCTTTAAGAACGATTCGTCGAACCTTCCGTGGCGATTGCCTACTTATTCCAGGTCGCTGTTCGAGGAACAATCTACATAAGGTCCTTAAGACATCTACGGCCAGCAGCTACGGTACTGTTTGTATTTGAAAACGCTTCCCTTCCGGTGAAACTTATATCTGGTAACTCTAGCCAGCCGGGAAAAAAGCGGAGGACCTATGCCGGATGAACGAACGATAGAGCGGGCGAAAGAAGATGCGCGTGAAGGTAAGTCGCCTTCGACGCAAGCAGGGGAATTCGTGCGCGAAGAAATCCATCACGTTCGCGAAGGAAAGCATGGAGCCCGATCTCCGCAGCAAGCGATTGCAATCGGGTTATCGAAGGCGAGGCGCGCGGGCGTAAAGCTGGGTGCTCCGAAAAATAGTTCCGCTTCGGTTCGGACGAAGGCGGCGGAGGATGAAGAAGCAAGTCACCACAAGGGTCGGAAGCCGTCGCGTAAGCGATCACTGGCTACCGAACGAGCGTTGAAACGCGAACCGCGCGGCACGGCATCACGCAAAGAGTTGTCTCAACAAGCGAAGCGCAGTTCGGCGAAGCGCGGAAAGAAGGCGCGTTCGCAAGCGGCAACGAAAGCAGCGCGAACGCGAAAAGCCGCGTGAATCCCGCCCGAGCGACGGTATTCGAGCTCCGGCGGCAACCGCGCGGCTGCCAATCACATCTTCTCTTCATCGATTTTAATTGATCTGGCCACCGGCGCAGTTGGGCCGGCTTAACTGACTTAGAGCTCGTAGTGATGGCGATTTGGGCCGCTCCCTGATGCTGATCCTCTACAGTTTCTGTCAACATCGACGCGAAGATTTCGGGAGGCCGGATGCCAGGCACTGTGAGCGAGAGCCGGAAGTATCGATCGACGTCGATGTACTGGGTTTTGATGCTGATCGGAATTGTGGGTTTCGCCGTTTTCATCTGGAGAGGGTGCCAAGGCTTACCAGCGAACGTTGCGAATTGCAAAGTCACTCCGGCTGCTCCATCGAATACTTCGGTCATTCCTCCGGCGATTGAGCCCCCACCCGCTGCTCTCTGCGGTTTTCCCCTGACGATTTCCGTTCCGGGCGAAGGCGCTACGGTAAATTCCCCCGCGACCGTTGTAGCGCAAGCCACTCCTCCGGATCAGATTTACTGGATGCGTGTCTATGTCGACGGGCAAGCCGTGTATTATTCGTTCACGAATGACGTCAATCAGGTTATTTGGATGGCAGATGGACCGCATACCATTCAGGTTATCGCCGAAGATGTGGCCGGCTACATCGCGACTGCGACGACGCATGTTAACGTGAGCACGCAGACTGCGGGGGTAAGCGGCATACAAAATCTGCCGGGTTGGCAGTCCTGTTCGGCCGCGCTGCACAACGGCTACACCTGCGCGGCTGGGCTGGGCACAGCCACTTCTCAGTTGATTCAGGGACAAACAAGTCCCTCGCTGGATGGCACCGACGCCGAGTTCACCATGGGCGGACCTCACCCTTATTCCAACGAGCTTTACTGGTATCCCATCGGAGGTGGCAATAGTGTGAGCCACTTCACTTACGATCTTTACTTCTACGTGGACGTAGGCGATGCGCCTCAATCTCTTGAGTTCGACGTGAACCAGGCTTACGGTGGATCGCGTTGGACGTGGGGCACTCAATGTGACTTCAATCAAACCGGGAAATGGGACATCTGGGATCCTCTGCATGAGATATGGGTACCCACATCCGTACCCTGCGTACATTTCCCATCGAAGACGTGGATCCATCTTGTTTGGAATTTCGAGCGCGTTGGCAACCAGGTCCATTACATCGATTTGAGCGTGGCCGACAATCACTACACGGTGGACACGTACTACACGGCGCAGCCCAACTGGTACCAGGAAGAAATCGATATCGCTTTTCAGATGGATGGAAATTACAAACAAGAGCCATATAACGTGTGGCTCGACGAAGTCACTCTCAACGCGTATTAGCACCTACGCGGAACTACCTACGACCCGAAACGCGTCTCCCTATTCGGGCAACCCCGGTTGAAAGACCCTCATCTCCCTTTCGCGCGCGGAACTCGGCAGAGTGAACCGAGCGCAAGGAAAGGTAAGGATAGGGATGTGCGGCCCAAGAAATGTTTCACCCTGTTGGCATTCGCTGCTTTCGCTTTTACCAGTGCCCAATCGATGGCACAAATCTCCAAGGAAACAAATTCCCAGCCCGCTTCTAACTTTATGGGGAACACGCTGACATGCACACAGCTTCCTGCCCCGGAGTCAGAATCAAAGACAATCCACGTACCCGTATCTCTTGTCGAGCGGGCGAAAGTGAAAGCGCGGCTTGTAGTTCTGCTGCGCGACAGCCTGTTCGACGATGCCACCGGAGTTGTGAATATAGCGCGGGAAAGAGAGATAAAAAAGCTTGCAAGTAAGCTGAAGTGAAAGTGCATCAGCGACCTTATTCGCTATCGATCAGGCGATGATAGTGTTAGGGATAGCAGCAAACCTAACCGCTGCAATGGCATCGAACCTCCGGCGTTAAGGTGGCGTGTGCCTGAATGACAAAGCGAGGCCTGTGCCGGTTATCTTTGAAATAGAAATGGGATACATGAAAGTGGAATACAAGGCTCACCGCAATACACTTCCGGCGTCGCATGATTGGGCTTGCCTCGGGAGCCATTTCTAAATGGCTAACACTCCGGAGCCGATCGTGTGGCCGGGCCGTCCTTATCCCTTGGGAGCAACGTGGGACGGGGAGGGAGTGAATTTCGCTCTCTACTCCGAGCATGCCGAGAAGGTTGAGTTATGCCTGTTTGACGTACAAGGCAAACGGGAGACGCTACGCGTGCCTCTGCCGGAACAGACCGATATGGTCTGGCACGGCTACTTACCCGAAGCACGGCCTGGTCAGCTCTACGGATATCGCGCGTACGGTCCGTACGCTCCAGAGAAAGGCCAGAGATTTAATCCGCACAAGCTTCTTCTCGACCCGTATGGCAAGCAGATTGTAGGTTCCATCCAGTGGAGCGATTCTCATTTTGGCTATCGCATGGGGAACAAGCAAGAGGACCTTTCTTTCGATCGGCGGGACAACGCTGCAGGCATGCCTAAGAATCGCGTGATCGACTCGGCGTTCACCTGGGGTGCGGACGCTCCTCCGCGCATTCCCTGGCACAAGACGCTGATTTATGAGCTGCACGTGAAGGGCTTCACCATGTGCCATCCGGACGTTCCGGCACATCTGCGAGGAACGTATGCCGGCTTGGCAACCGCCCCTGTCATCGATTACCTCACGCGACTTGGAGTGACCTCCATCGAATTGATGCCGGTGCACGCCTTTGTTGACGACCGCCAGCTGGTGGAACGCGGTCTTCGCAACTACTGGGGTTATAACTCCATCGGCTTTTTCGCGCCCGAGCCTCGCTATCTTTCGACAGATTCAGTTCGCGAGTTCAAAACCATGGTGAAGACGCTGCATTCGGCAGGGCTCGAAGTCATCCTGGATGTCGTCTACAACCACACGGCGGAAGGCAATCATCTTGGCCCCACGCTCTCTTTGAAAGGCATTGACAATTCCACCTATTACCGGCTAGTCGCGGATAATCCGCGCTATTACATGGATTACACCGGAACGGGCAACACGCTGAACATGCAGCATCCCCGCGTTCTGCAGCTAATCATGGATAGCCTGCGCTACTGGGTCCTGGAAATGCACGTCGATGGATTTCGTTTCGACTTGGCGGCAACGCTGGCCCGCGAACTACACGAAGTGAATCGTCTGGGAGCGTTTCTGGACATCATCCATCAAGACCCGGTTCTCTCTCAGGTAAAACTAATTGCCGAACCCTGGGACCTGGGCGAAGGCGGATACCAAGTTGGAAACTTCCCGGTGGGTTGGGCCGAGTGGAATGACCGCTATCGCGACACCGTGCGCTCTTTCTGGAAAGGTGACACCGGGCTGGTGGGAGACCTGGCGTATCGCATCACTGGATCAAGCGATCTTTATGCGCACAGCGGACGCAGACCTTACGCCAGCGTAAATTTTGTCACGGCGCATGACGGCTTCACTCTGCAGGATTTGGTCAGTTACAACGACAAACACAACGAGGCGAATGGCGAGAATAACCGGGACGGCAACAACAACAATCGCAGTTGGAATTGCGGAGTTGAAGGTGCCACGGACGATCCGGACATTAAAGCGCTAAGGGCCAAGCAGAAACGAAATCTATTGGCGACTCTGATCCTTTCCCAGGGTGTGCCTATGTTGTATGCGGGAGATGCGATCGGACACACGCAAAATGGGAATAACAACGCTTACTGTCAGGATAACGAGATCAGTTGGTTGAACTGGGACCTGAAGCCTGAGGACCGTGATTTATTTACGTTCGTTCAGCGCATGATTAACCTGCGCAAAAGGCATCCCGTATTTCGGCGGCGGCGTTTTTTTCAAGGCCGGCCGATTAAAGGAGCTAATGTAAAAGACGTTCTATGGCTAAGCTGCTCTGGAAAAGAAATGACGGAGGAGGACTGGCGAAACACTTCCTCGCAGTGCCTGGGGATGTTCCTGTCCGGCCAGGGTCTGAATGAAACTGATGAGCGCGGACGCAACGTCAGCGATACGGACTTCCTGGTGCTCTTGAACCCTGACCACGAAGATATTGGATTCACGTTGCCAGCGATTCGACCGGAGTCGCGGTGGATTGCCTGGATGGACACCTCGCGCGAAAACGGATTACGGCCAGCCGATACGTATGAAGCCGGCAAGGCGTATCCTCTGCAAGCCCGCTCCCTGGTTGTCCTGATGGAGCGCCATACCAACAGCAAAAAGGAAGATAACAATGAAGCGGCGTCATGAGATGCCGTTTGGTGCGGAGTGTCGCGAAGATGGCAGTGTGCGATTTCGCTTGTGGGCGCCCGCGGCGCAACGAGTGGACCTCTCTCTGGAAACCGGCGACCTTCGCGTCCCTCTAAGTCGAACTGAGGATGGTTGGTTCGAGGCAGTTACTGACCAGGCCAAAGCTGGAAGCCTTTATAAGTTCCGCATCAACGAAGGACAGGAAGTACCGGATCCGGCGTCACGCTTTCAACCTCGGGACGTGCACGGGCCCAGTGAAGTCATTGATGCGTCATGCTTCAATTGGGGCGACGAGAAATGGCGCGGTCGCCCGTGGGAAGAGGCTGTCGTTTATGAAACGCATGTAGGAGCCTTCACCAAGGCCGGTACTTTTTCGGCGGTCGAACAAAAGCTCGAACATCTGATGCAGGTTGGGGTGACGGCGATTGAGTTGATGCCTGTGTCGGATTTTCCCGGCAAACGCAACTGGGGATATGATGGCGTACTTCCGTTTGCAGCGGACAGCAGCTATGGTCGCCCTGACGATCTTAAGAGTTTGATTCAAGCGGCTCACGCTCGCCGAATGATGGTCTTGCTGGACGTTGTCTACAACCACTTCGGTCCGGAAGGAAATTATCTCGGGCTGTACGCTCCGCAATTTTTTACCGATCGTCACAAGACTCCCTGGGGCAATGGAATCAATTTCGATGGCCCGTTGAATCGAAATGTGCGTGACTTCTTCATTCACAACGCCCTCTACTGGTTGACTGAATATCACTTCGATGGACTTCGGCTGGATGCGGTTCACGCGATCGTCGACGACTCGAAGCCGGACATTCTGACGGAGCTAGCCACCACCATCCGCGAAACGATTGGTTCCGATCGCCACGTTCACCTCATCTTGGAAAATGAACACAACCAGTCAAGCCGGCTTAAACGATCGGGTCAATGTCTGCCTGTGTCCTACACCGCGCAGTGGAACGACGATATCCACCACACGCTGCACGTACTGACCACTGGGGAGCATGACGGATATTATTCCGATTACTCCACTTGCCCTCTCCAGCAACTGGGACGTTGCCTGGTGAGTGGCTTCGCATATCAGGGGGACGTCTCGCTTTACAAGAATGGCGAGAAGCGCGGCGAGCCAACCGGCGGAGTTCCACTTACTGCGTTCGTATCCTTTCTTCAGAATCACGACCAGATCGGCAATCGGGCTTTCGGCGAAAGAATTGTGACACTTGCGGATGCGCGAGCGGTTCGCGCGGCCGCGGCAATTCTTCTGCTCGCGCCGGCTCCGCCCCTGCTATTTATGGGCGAAGAATTCGGAGAGCGAAGTCCATTTTTATTCTTTTGCGATTTCGAAAAGGATTTAGCCGCCGCGGTCACAGCGGGCAGGAGAAACGAATTCGCGCGATTTACCAGATTCAGTAATCCTGACGCGCGCAGAGGTATTCCCGATCCGAACGCCGCCAGCACCTTCGAACTCTCCCACCTTGACTGGACGACATCGGAACAGGATGATCATCCAGAGTGGCTGAGTTTCTACCGGCAATTGCTGGCCTTACGATTCCAACACATTGTTCCGCGGCTGGCGGGCGCCTGCCGGGTGACGGCCGATTATGAACTGATGGATAATCGTGGATTGCTTTGCCGCTGGATTTTTCAAGATGGATCTCGACTGTCGTTGTTGGCGAATATGTCGTCTGACTCCCTCACGGCGCTCAGTGTTCCAGAGGATGCAATCATCTTTGCCAGCCAGAACGTGGACGAAAGCAATCTGAAGCGAGGAACGTTGCCGGGATGGTCTGTGGTTTGGTTTCTAAAGGCATGAAGGCGCCGCAGCACATACCGAGCGCGACCTATCGCTTGCAGCTCAATCGCGACTTCACTTTCAACCAGGCTGCCGAGATTGTTCCCTATCTTTCTTCTATCGGCATCAGCGACTGTTACATTTCGCCGTTCCTCAAAGCTCGTCCGGGCAGCATGCACGGTTACGACATTGTCGATCACAATTCATTGAATCCGGAGATTGGCAGTCCCGAGGATTTCGATCGATTTGTCAAAATTCTGCACGAACATGGGATGGGCCTGATTCTCGACATCGTGCCGAATCACATGGCGGTGATGGGAAGCGACAACGCGTGGTGGATGGACGTGCTGGAGAATGGACAGGCTTCCGCGTACGCCTGCTTTTTCGATATCGACTGGCGCCCGCTGAAAGAAGAATTGCATGGGAAAGTCTTAGTCCCCGTGCTGCACGATCACTACGGCGCTGTGCTCGAGAGCGGAGAACTGAAACTGGCTTTCCGCGCGGAAAGCGGAGAGTTCGACGTCTGTTATCGGGGGCACCGTTTCCCAGTCGGGCCGAGAGAGTATCCTCGCGTTCTAAAGCTCTGCACGGATACATTGATTGCGCAATTGGGCGACCAGAACCCGGACGTGTTGGAGTTCCAGAGCCTTATTACCGCCTTTGAGCATTTGCCTGGCCGGCAACAGACGAGCGCCAATCTGCTTGCAGAACGAAATCGGGACAAAGAGATTCACAAACGCCGTCTGGCCGCGCTATGCGCGCGCTCACCGCAGATCGCCGATGCGATCAAGCAAGCCGTCACGGTGATCAACGGAAATCCGGCGGACCCCGCGAGCTTTGAAGCGCTCCACGAATTAATCAAAGCGCAGACCTTTCGGCTGGCCAATTGGAGAGTCGCTTCGGATGACATCAACTACCGACGCTTCTTCGATACGAACGATCTTGCTGGAATCTGCATGGAGAACGAGGCGGTCTTCCAGGCCACTCATCGGCTGATTCTTAGTTTCATCGCCGAGGGTAAAGTGGACGGTTTGCGACTGGATCACCCTGACGGATTGTATGACCCGGCACAGTATTTCGAACGCCTGCAGCAAAGCATCGCTGAGACGACGAAAAAATCAGAATCGACGGATAGCGGGTCGCGTTACGTAGTCATCGAAAAAATTCTGACCGGGTCGGAGCGCTTGCCGCGTGAATGGCCTGTCTGCGGCACTACGGGTTACGACTTCGCCAATCTTCTCAACGGACTTTTCGTAGATCGCGCGGCCGCCAGCCCGTTAACACGGCTCTATCGAAATTTTGGAGACGAGGAAACCGATTTCGACGATCTCGCTTATCACTGCCGCAAACTGATCATACGGGTCGCGCTCATCAGCGAATTAAACGTACTGGCCAATCAACTTTCCCGCATTGCACTGGCCAAACGACGTACCTGCGATTTCACTCTGAACAGCTTACGGGACGCATTGATGGAGGTGGTGGCGAATTTTCCCGTCTACCGAACCTACATCAGTCCAGCCGGGGTTTCGGACCATGACGTTCACTACATCGGGCAGGCGATCGCTTCGGCCAAACGCAGAAGTCCCGCGGGCGACACCAGTATCTTCGATTTCATCCATGAAGTGCTTCTCACACGCATTGCCGAAGATCAGGATGCTGCTTACCGCAACGCGGTATTTGGTTTCGTGATGAAGTTCCAGCAGTTCACCAGTCCGGTCATGGCCAAGGGCCTAGAAGATACTGCCTTCTATCGCTACAACCGCCTGGTGTCGCTGAACGAAGTGGGCAGCGACCTTCATCGCTTTGGCGTCACGACCTCGGAGTTTCACACCGCCAATAAAGAGCGCTTCCGAGATTGGCCGCACACGATGCTGGCCACGAGCACGCACGATTCGAAGCGTTCGGAAGACGTGCGGGCTCGAATCAATGTGCTCTCGGAGATGCCATCTTTATGGAGACTTCGGGTAAGAGATTGGAGACGGATCAATCGGAACCTGAGGATCGTGGTGAACGAAAAACCTGCTCCGACCGCGAATGATGAATACCTGCTCTATCAGACGTTGGTGGGCGCGTGGCCGGCGGAGCCGTTGAACGACGAAAAGGACTGGAAGGTTTTTGCCGATCGGATCGAAGCCTACATGTTAAAAGCGATCCGCGAGGCGAAGGAGAACACCAGTTGGATCAATCAAAACTCTGAATACGAAGCGGCGATATCGTCCTTTGTAAGAAATCTGCTGAAAGACGGAAGTGGTAATCCGTTCCTCAATGATTTCTTGCCGTTCGCGCGTCACGTCGCTCGTATTGGAGTGTGGAATAGTCTGTCCCAGACGTTGCTCAAACTTACATGTCCCGGAGTTCCGGATATCTATCAGGGAAATGACCTATTCGATTTCAGTCTGGTGGATCCGGATAATCGGCGTCCCGTGGACTACAGCCGCCGCCGAGAGTTCGCGGAGACTTTTCGGAGATGGCCCGACGATAAACCTGGAACAAACGCATTAGAGCAGCTACTTAGGACTCCGGAGGATGGCCGCCTCAAGCTCTTTGTAACCTGGAAAACCTTGTGCCTGCGTAAAAGATACTTGCAGGTTTTCCGCGGTGGCGAATACGTGCCATTAGTGGCTGAAGGTGTACACGCGAAAAACATTGTCGCCTTCATGCGAAGGTCTGAAGACTTGAGCATACTGGTGGTGGTTCCGCGCCTTGTTGCCAGCCTCGTCGGAGATAGCGGGCTTCCACCCATCGGGGAGGATATCTGGAAAGATACATCCCTGGTTTTGCCTTTGAACATGGCTGCCGCCACTTATCGCGATGCGTTTACGGGAGAGACACTGGAAACGCAGCCCCGGCATACACAAAAGCCGCGAGCTCAGTTGGGTTTTGAAGTATCCCGCGCCCTCGCAACCTTTCCGCTAGGTCTCTACTTCGCCAGCTCTACCTGACTTGATGAGTAGTGCGCTCTAAGGTATTTCCCCTATAGACCGATCCGGAATACCGGAGTAATTTATTTTCACTCCGAGTTGTACGAACGCCCCGGCCTGCAAGTGAGGTCTAGTATGACGAACCCAGCGCCCGTCTGCACGAATCAGGACAGTTGGCGCCAGCTTTATCTGGCAGCCTTGTTTGAGGCCGATAGAAATCGGCTTCCCTCCCGCATTACAGAAGCGGAGCACGCCATCGTCGCCCGCGCCCGTGAGCTTTTTTCCAGCGGCAACGATACCATCGAGGAAGACCAAGCCCTGGATGACGCCCTGTACGCCCTCAGGGCGCTTGAGAGCTGCCTGCAGATCCAAGATGCTGCAGCCGCCTGACGCGCTGCTGGTCCTGGCGAGTGCTAAAGGCGACATCCGATTGACGTGGATTTTATTGTCCATTCGAGTGGGTACTGCATCCAACCTCGAGAGTATTGCTTCGCCACCGTTAAAAGGCAGCAACCTCTTGAAGTACATTCCACCTAATGAACGATCCCAAGACGACGCGCAAGACCAGCCAGTCGGAAGACAGCAATCCCGAGACTCGAAGATTAACCGCCGCAGAAATCTTTCAAGCTGCGATTGAAAATGCCCGCGACGAGCTTCGTCGAACCAACCAGAAATTAGCTTTCTCCGGAGTTGCGGGGGGACTCACCATGGGGCTGACGGCTCTCGCCGTGGCTTCGGTGCAGGCGCAGATGAGTTCGGGGTCGAGCCAGCTCGCCCCGTATCTTCTCTATCCGATCGGCTTCATTGCGGTGATTATTGGCCGCGCGCAGCTGTTCACCGAGAACACACTCTACCCCGTGATTCTGGTGCTCGACGAACGTAAGCATGTGCTTCGAACTCTGCGACTGTGGGGCATCGTGTTCGCTGCGAATGTTATGGGGGCACTGTTATTTGCAATACTGGCTGTGAAATCCGCTGCGCTGCGGCCAGGGATTCTCGCCCACTTAATCGATCTGGGAAAAGAGGCATCTTTCGGAACGGGCGCACATTTCTTTTGGAGCGGGGTGATTGGCGGGTGGCTGATTGCGCTTGTGGCGTGGACCGTCACGGCCAGTCACTGGACTATCGGCCAAATGGCGATCATCTACTTGCTGACTTTTGTGGTGGGCATAGGACACTTCGCCCACTGCATCGCGGGCAGCGCTGAAATTCTCTCTGCAGTGGTAGCGGGCTCCCTTCCCCTCGGTGATTACGTTCGTTGGCTGATTCCAGCCACCAGCGGAAACATATGCGGGGGCGTTCTCATGGTCAGCCTGCTCAATTACGGGCAGGTAAAAACCATCTGAATTTCCGCAGGGGAAACGACCAGAGAGCCACGTTCTGCATCCAATTACGGTGCCTATTGGTCTACAACTTGGATGGCTGCTGATTCTGTCGATACCCGTGGCTTGTATCGCGTGGACAGTGACGCATGAAGAGATTTTTCGCGAGCCTCGCGATTACTGCCAGGACCAATCGAAGAATGCCGCCAGTTTTCCCCGCCGGAAGTTTTTCTATTTGTTCACTTGCGAATACTGTTTCAGTCACTATATCGCCGCATTTTTCCTGTTATTGACTCGTTTCCAGATGCTCTATACGGACTGGCGAGGGTATGTGATCGCGCTATTTTCGCTGGTTTGGGTTGCGAATCAATACATGAGTATTTATAACCATCTACGGCTCGATATAAAACACGAGCAGGTCAAGATAAAGAAGGAAGTGGCCACCACGCCAGAGCGCCGAGCGGCTTAATCGGTAGCAATCCAGGCACGGAATTGTGTTCAGCGCGAGCCCGTGCTGAATTCAAACACGGTCACAGTATCAAATTTCTGACCGGGCTTTAACTCTGTGGTAGGAAAGCTGGGGTGGTTCGGCGAATCCGGGAAATGCTGTGTTTCCAGGCAAAGCGCGAACCGCGGTTTGTAAACGCGTCCCTGTTTTCCGGTGATGGTTCCATCGAGGTGATTGCCGGTATAGAACTGCACACCCGGTTGATTGGTAAGAACTTTCAGAATGCGACCTGTCGTCGGCTCATAAACCTCAGCGGCTTCGGCCAGCGTCTTGCCAGAATGATCCAGCACGAAATTGTGGTCATATCCGAGACCGAGCTTTAATTGTTCATTGTTCGCATCAACGCGCTCGCCGACCGCGTGGGGCGATCGAAAATCGAACGGAGTGCCTTCCACGGGTTTCAAATCGCCTGTGGGAATCAGCGTGGAATCAACCGGCGTAAACTTCGACGCATTGATTTTGACCACGTGGCCCAGAATCTCACCAGCTTCACCAGTCAGATTGAAGTAGGAATGGTTGGTCAGATTCAGAACGGTATCCTTGTCGGTGGTTGCTGAATATTCAATTCGCAGCGCGCCTCCGTTCAGGGTGTAGGTGACCTTGGCCGAGAGCGAGCCCGGAAAGCCCTGATCACCATCCTTACTTACATGAGTGAGTTCGATTCCGTCGTTAACCTGCCGCGCGTCCCAGACCGCCTTATCAAAGCCGCGAATTCCCCCGTGCAGCGCATTATCCCCATCATTTTTTGGAATGGAGTACGTCTTGCCATCGAGTTGGAAAGTTCCGTGCGCGATACGATTCGCATAGCGACCGATAATCGCTCCAAAGTACGCGGGGTTGGCGATATAGCCGTCGAACGAGTCGTAGCCGAGAACGATGTCCGCGAGCTTTCCGTTTCGATCCGGAGTGCGCAGGGAGACGATAATCCCCCCATAATTGGTGATTCGTACTTCAACCTTCCCGTCATTCAACGTATAAATATCGACAGGAGTACCGTCTGCAGTGTGTCCAAATGCCTGCTTGGTCACGTTCGTTTTTGCGTGCGACATCGTCGTAAGAATAACCACACTGGCGAGAATTGCAATCCGGGAAACTACTTTATTTAAGTGCATCGAATCCGGTTCTCCTCCGTAAGGATCGCGTCCTTTGCGAAAACTGCGACGCGCATAGTGGAAACGCTCACAGCGTATCAGGCGGAAGGTTCGTCCACAACAAGCACAGCCTTGGATAGCAAAGTTTTGAACTGCAAACAGATTCTGGCAAACTAGACTCAAGAAAAGATCATCAGGAAAGAAGGCGATGGCTCGCGTATTCGTTACCGGTTCTTCTGACGGCCTGGGCCGCATGGCGGCGCAACTCCTCATTGAGCAAGGCCACAAGGTGGTGCTGCACGCCCGCAACCCGGAGCGTGGACAGCAAGCACAATCCGCAGTACCTCAAGCCGAGGCCGTTGTTATCGGAGATTTGACCAGCATTCGTCAAACGAAAAAAGTCGCGGAAGACGTCAACGCCCTCGGTTCCTTCGATGCGGTGATTCACAATGCTGGCGTCGGCTACCAGGAACCCAGGCGCATCGCGACCGAAGATGGCCTGCCCCACGTCTTCGCGGTCAATACACTCGCGCCTTACATCCTGACAGCGCTCATCAATAGACCGAAGCGTTTGGTTTACTTGAGTTCGGGATTGCATAGGAACGGCGACGCGACTCTCGAGGATCTGACGTGGGAGCACCGTCCTTGGCAAGGGCAGCAGGCTTACTCCGACACAAAGTTGCACGATGTGCTTTTAGCCTTCGCCATCGCTCGCCATTGGCCCGACGTGCTCTCGAACGCGCTGGAGCCCGGCTGGGTGGCCACCAAGATGGGCGGTCCGTCGGCGACGGATGATCTGGACGCCGGTCACCGCACGCAAGTATGGCTCGCAGTCAGTGATGATCCGGCCGCGACCGTCACGGGGAAGTATTTTTATCACATGCGTCTTCGGGCACCGAGTCCGGCGACCCATAGCACGGAGAGGCAAGAAAAGTTGCTCGACGCCTGCGAGCGATTCTCTGGAGTTGGCTTGCCTCAGCAAAAGGGGTAGAACAGGTGCCTTCCACAACATTCAATCGATAGGTTCGGCTGCGGTATCATGCGGTGACGCATTGATACCCGCAGGTCCATCCCGGCTGGCTTATATCGACTGGATGCGGGGACTGGCCTGCCTCTTGATGTTCCAAACCCACTGCTACGATTCCTGGCTGAGTGCCAGTGCGCGCGAGAGCAAATTCTTCATGTACTCGCAATTGGGTGGAACGTTCCCTGCTCCGCTGTTTCTGTTTTTGGCCGGCATTTCATTTGCTCTGGTGATCGAGAAGTTGTGGAAGAAGAGTGTAGAGCCTTCGAAAATTGCGAGTCTTACGATTCGCCGGGGAGCGGAGATTTTCGCCTTTGGGCTCCTCTTCCGGCTGCAGGAATATGTCATCAGCTGGGGCTGGGCTCCCTTTAGCGACCTTTTGCGAGTCGATATACTCAACACGATCGGCATTTCCATGATGCTCATGGGCCTGCTGTGCTGGCTTGTGCTGGCGCTTCGCGGCACGGAACATGTAAGACTCGCCATGGTTCTGTGCTCTGCTGGCACGGCCTTGCTGATCTCTCTGCTCACACCCCCGTTATGGACAAGTTGGAAGCCAGATTGGCTGCCGTGGCCGTTAGAGTCCTACATCAACGGAGTTCATAATCTGGGAACTCCGCAAGCATGGCTTTTCCCGATTTTCCCCTGGACCGCCTTCGCCTTCGCCGGGCTGGCTGCGGGATTTATTTTGCAAAGTGAATGGGCGCGTCAGCGCGAAGCTAAATGTTTTTTTTTGGCGGGCGCGATTGGGTTAGTGCTGGTCGGGGGAGCCCGGTGGTTGGACCACCAGCCGCGGCAGATCTATGGAGTCTATGACTACTGGCACACGAGTCCGAACTTTTTCCTGCTTCGACTCGGCTTGTTGCTGATGATTCTGACTGCCAGTTATGCCTGGTGCCACTGGGGCGCCGCGCTGTGGGGATTTAGTCCGCTCATTCAACTAGGGCAGGCATCGCTTCTGGTCTATTGGGTACACCTAGAGTTCGTCTATGGCAGAGTATCCATCCTGCCGAAGCACAATCAAAGCATCCGAACGGCGTCGTTGGGGCTGCTTGCGATCTTTCTCGGGATGCTCATCCTGGCTTTTCTACGCACTTGGACAAAAGGACGCGGCGCGGAGATTCGGGCGTGGATCCAGCCTCCGGCAAACGGGCAGGAAGGAGCACCTCGAGCGGATGTCATTCAGAGTTCACAGCCCAAGCCGATCCGCTAGTGGGTGGTCCTTTGCCGTGAGCTCAGCCTAACAACTCACTGGAACTGCTTGGCGAACTCCACGACTTCCCGTTCGGCCCACCGGCCATCGAAAGCGGGATCGTCGTCGCGCTCTCCGACGAACGCGCAGTGGCCTCCATCTTCAGTTTCGATGTAAGTGATGTTGCGGTTTGCCAGAAGCTTTTGCCGGGTCTCAGGCAAGATACGCACGAAGGGATCGTTAGCGGCGTGAATGACGAGCGCCGGCACCGCGATCCTGTCTACCAAGTGGGACGCCGCAGCGCGGTCGTAGTAATCGTCCGCTCCGGTGTAGTCGCAATAGTAAGCGGTGACCCGATCGTCGAACTCTCGCAACGTTTTGACCCCGCGAAGGCGCGCGGCATCAAACTTGTCCGGGAATAGTTTCACCTTGCGTCGAAATCGCCGGAACAATTGCAAGAGAAAATAGTATTCGTAAATTCGGTTCGCAGGCTCGTGAAGTGCATCAGCACCTGCCGCCAAGTTGATTGCCGGACACACCGCTGCCACAGCGCGAAACTCGCGCGGGCCTACGCTGGCCCACTCCCCGGCGAGTTTCAAGACCAGATTGCCTCCCATGGAGAATCCAATCAGAACGAAACCAGGAACTCCGTCGCGTTCGACGATGTTTTTCGCCACCGCTGCTACATCGGCAGAGCGGCCCGAGTTATACAACGTAGGAGCGCAGTGATCCATCCCGCCACAGTTGCGCTGATTCATGCGCACTACATTCATCCCCGAAGCCAAGCCGTTGCGCGCAATGCCCATCATGTATTGCGATTCGCTCGATCCTTCCAGTCCGTGCACGATAATCAGCGTCAGCGCTCTGCTCCGCTCCTTCTGCCAGTGGCAGTGGCAGAGCACGGAGACGCCCGGCTCGACTTCGATCATTCGTTTCTCGGCGGGAGGCAAATCGATATTGCGTGAGAGGAAAAAAGCGGCAAGCGTTTGGATGTGTCCGCCCTGCAACCAACGTCGCGGACGAAAGGCGGACCTACCGGTTGGCGTCCGGCCAAGAGCTCGATCAGCCTGAGGTTTCGAGCCTGAAGGCTCGGGCCCTGCCCTTTCCGTTTGCGAAGTTCCCACAAATTGATTCTAATAGGGTCACAGCGCAGCTAGGAGTATCGTCATGCCGATTTTTGAATATGTCTGTCAGGAATGTCAGCACGAATTTGAAGCCCTGGTTTTTGGCCGCGACAAAGCGAAGTGTCCTAAATGTGAAAGCAAGAAACTAAGCCCACAGCTCAGCGTTTTCGCGGTTTCCGCCAAGGGCTCTTCGGGCTCAGCAATGCCTTCCGGAGGTTGCGGCTCCTGCGGTGACCCGCGCGGGCCTGGAGCCTGCTCTCTCGGCGATATGGATTAGCCGAATGACAAACATGAATTAGCGTTCGCATTCCAACCCCCACTTCAGTAACCAAGATCGGTAAACTCTGGGCACCCCGCGCGGGTGACCGCCGTTACCTTTGTTTCTTTTCCGACGCCGCCTACCCTTGATCTCGTTTCGAACCAAGGAGAATCGACAATGGACCGGCGCCGCCAATCTCGCGTCTTCGTGGACCTGCCCGTACAAATCTGGGGCATGGATAGCTATTCGCGCCCCTTTATGCAACCTGCCAGCTTGCGTACCATTAGCGGCCGGGGGGCGACCCTGCAATGCGTGGACGCTCGTCTAAAACCGGGCGATGTGGTGGATGTGCTGTACGACGGAATAAAGGCTCAATTCCGCATCGTGTGGTGCGGAAAGCCCGGAACCGAAATGGCCGGCGAGGTTGGGGTAGAGAACCTTTCCACAGAAGCAATGTTCTGGGATATCGACACCTTACGCTGCGCCGCATCCGTCGGACAGGGATAGCTTCAGACGCTATCGCTCAGCAAAGATTGAAGATAAGTTCCGGGGAGGGCGGGGGAAGGCCGAGCCCCGTCTGGACGGGACCTTACGCAGTATGAAGGGAAGCTGCGGCGAAGGCAAGATTAATAGTCACGTAGACCACAATTCTACAAAGATGCAGGAACCTTCACAGTCGTCTGCGCTGAATCTCACACCGCAAGTTGTGTCATGTCCCAGTTTTTTGAATGTTCTCTCAAGATAACGTCTGCCGGCAATCCCAGGTTGTAAACTCGCAGGGATGCAGGTAAGGATTCTCGGCTCTGCGGCGGGAGGCGCTTTTCCGCAGTGGAATTGCGGGTGCCCGAATTGTCGGGCTGTGAGGGCTGGGACCTTCCGCGGAAAACCACGCAGCCAGACTCAGGTTGCCATCACACAGGATGGCAGCTCATGGTTTCTGTTGGGCGCATCACCGGACTTACGCACCCAAATTGAATCGACGCCGGAATTACATCCGCGAGAAGGTGTTCGCCAGTCACCCATCTCCGGCGTGGTGCTTGCGAATGCGGACATCGATCACACCCTAGGGCTTCTTTTGCTTCGAGAGTTGCAACCGCTGCGCGTTTATTCCACCGCGTCCGTTCAGCGCATTCTCCGGGAAGACAATTCCATGTTCGGCATGCTGCAGCGCATTCCCGAACAGGCGGAGTGGAGCGAGTTTCAGCCCAGTCTCGAGTTTCCCCTGTGCGATGCGAGCAACCAGGAGTCCGGGATTCGTTGCTGTCCCTACTCGCTGAACCCTCACTATCCTGCCTATGTGAAGCCTGATCGGCAATCACATCTTGCAGCAGGGGAGGCTTCTCTTGGGTTTTTCATCCATTCCTCGCTCCACTCCCGATTTGCCTACCTGCCGGCCGTCCCTCAAATCGATGATGCTTTACTGGATCAACTCGAAAGCTGTGAAGTCATTCTCTTCGACGGGACCTTTTGGAGCGACGACGAACTCATTCGGGTGCAAGGCGCCGGTCAAACGGCGTTGCAGATGGGTCACGTTCCGGTGGAGAGCACGCTGGCAAAGTTGGCGGGAATTGGCCGCCCGCGTAAAATATTTCTGCACATCAACAACACCAATCCCATGCTGGACCAGGCGAGTGTTCAATATCGACGGGTGCGGGACGCGGGCTGGGAAATTGCGGAGGATGGATGGCAGTTCAACCTTCAGTAAATGACACCGCAAGCCCCGCCGCATCGCAACCCCTGCTATCGCTCGAGGAGCTACGCGCCGCGTTACAAGCCACGGGGGAAGAACGTTATCACCACAAGCATCCTTTTCATCTATTGATGCATGAAGGCAAGCTGAGCCGGGGACAACTGCAGGCATGGGCGCTAAACCGCTACTACTATCAGAGCGTTATACCGATCAAAGATTCGATCATCCTCTCGCGCGGTCCCGATCCGGTATTCCGCCGCGCATGGCGCAAGCGCGTTGTCGATCATGATGGCGATGCCACCAGCGAAGGCGGCATCAAGCGCTGGATCAAGTTGGCGGAAGCCACCGGCATCGATGCAGCGCAGGTTCGATCTGGCAAAGGAATTCTTCCGGCTACGCGATTTGCGGTCAACGAATATCTCAACATCGTTCGCAGCCGGTCTCTGCTGGAGGCGGTTGCGTCGTCGCTGACGGAGTTGTTCTCGCCCCAACTCATTACGCTTCGAGTCGACAAGCTCCGGCAACATTATCCCTGGCTTGCTGGAGGGCTGGACTATTTCGAGGCCCGACTCTACCAGGCTCCGGAAGACTCGCAATTCGCGGTGAATTATGTTTTTGACAACGCGAAGACTCGGGCCGAGCAGGAACTAGCTATCCAGGCATTGCGCGATAAATGCGACATCCTGTGGGCCCAACTGGACGCGCTCTATTTTGCCTACGTCCAACCCGGATGGCCTCCACCGGGTGCATTTCGCATCGAGGCCGCCTAGCATGGCTGCGCCGGAAGATTCGAGTCAACCCCGCCTGGCCGCCGGCTGCCGCTGGGGAGCAGAAAGCAAGAGTGGTAATGAGCGGCAGCGGATGGTGTTATTTCCCGAAGGCGCAATCAAACTTCAAGGTACGGGTTTGCAGGTACTGGAACGCTGCGATGGCGCGCTAACATTCGCCCAAATCATCGAAGAACTACAGCAGCAGTTCAGTGTGGCGGATCCCGCCAAAATTCGTGGCGACATCAGCCAGTTCCTGGAGCAACTGCAGCGCAAACGGATTGTGGATTATTAATCAGCATATTGGGTAACCTTGCCTTCCACTTCAAATGGGACGATGATCAAGGGCAAGCAATTCAGGCTCAATCCGCAGCAACGATGATTCCCAACCCGCTCGCGCTTATTGCCGAAATTACGCACCGCTGCCCGCTGCACTGCGTGTATTGCTCCAATCCATTGGAGTTGGCGGCCGTGAGCTCAGAGCTGTCGACGAAAGATTGGATCAGCGTGTTTCAGCAATGCGGCAAGTTAGGAATGCTGCACGCGCATTTTACCGGCGGCGAGCCGCTGGCTCGGCCCGATCTGGCGGAACTCATCCAAGGCGCGCGGCAGGCAGGCCTCTATACAAACCTGATTACCTCGGGCATCGGGCTCGCAGAATCGCGGTTGCGGGCGTTGGTCGATGCGGGGCTCGATCACATACAAATCAGTTTTCAGGATTCGCGCGAGGACGCGGCTAACTGGATCGCGGGCGCGAAGGCGCATGCTCATAAAATCGAGCTTTCCCGCATCATCCGCGAGTTCCGGATTGCCTTCACCGTAAACCTTGTGATCCACCGGCAAAACATCGATCACCTGGAAGAGATGATTGCTTTCATCGAACAACTGGCGCCGGAGCGTATGGAAATTGCCCACACGCAATATTACGGCTGGGCTTTGAAAAATCGCGCCGCATTGCTTCCGACTCGTTCGCAACTTGAGAAGGCGGTCGAGATCGTGGCTATCGCAGACGCTCGACTCGCCGGACGCATGCGCATCGATTTCGTGGTTCCCGATTATTACGCGCGTTTTCCAAAAGCCTGCATGGGAGGATGGGGTCGTAGACTGATGCTCATCAACCCGGAGGGCAAAGTTCTGCCGTGCCACGCCGCGGAAATTATTCCCGGACTCGTCTTCGAAAACGTTCGTGAACAAAGTCTCGAGTACATCTGGGAGCAGTCTTCTTCGTTCCAGCGGTTTCGCGGCGAAGCGTGGATGCCCGACCTCTGCAGGAACTGTGACCGGCGCACGGAAGACTTTGGCGGATGCCGCTGCCAGGCGCTGTTACTCACGGGCGATGCGGCGGCGACTGATCCAGCCTGCTCGCTCGCGCCTTCTCACCACATCATTAAAGCTGCGCTCTCTGAAGCAAATGCAAACGCGGAGATCGCGCAACCTGTCCCGGCTTCCTCATTTGTACAGTTGCAAAAGGAAACGAGCGAGTTCTGGAGTTATCGGACAAACCCTGAGTGAACTCACCAACGAACGCCGAGGGTGATGGGACGAACGTCGGTGGTGATGCCGCTATTCGATCCGTGAGTGAAACGGTACTCCGCGTAGATCTCGACACCACTTGGCATCTTGCGCGTGATGCCGCCGCCAAAGTTGTAACCGAAATCATTTTGACTGGAGTTCACAAAGCTGCCGCTGAGGGGAATGCTGACGTTCGGGCATGAACCCCACCAAGTGAAGAAGCCATTGCATGACGATCCTGGTACGGCGGTGGAAGAGTCCAAACTGCCGGAGCGATGGTAGAAGCCGGGTCCGAACAGGATATAGCCACCCCAAAGTTTGGTAACCGGAACATTGATGATCGGGTCGAGGGTAACTCCGAAGAAGTAACTGGATGCGCCCGTAGCCTGCGCCAGTCGCAATGAAGAATCCCGCAAGGGAAGATCGGCAAAGATAAAATCGCCACGCAATCCGAAGTACTTATTTGCATTGCGGGCTACACCGGCAGTGGCATCAACGCCTCCGCCTCTCACATACGTGCGCGTGGTTCCACTATCCACGTTGGCGCCAGCTCCGACGTTGTAGCTCCAATTCTTGTAATCGTGAATTTTCTTGCGCCGGGAAGTGGATGTTTCCTCCGCGGGCTCCTGATCAGATGGCGTTTGCTGTGGGGCCGTGGTTTGTGGTGGGCTGGAGGGTTCGGCCGCGGCGGGTGGTGCGGCTGGAGGCTGCTCCGCGGGAGTGGTCTGGGCGAATGCCTGCGCTCCCAGCACGATCGTCAAAAGCACCAGCGCACTCGCAGTAACGAACTTTCCTATCATCCATTCTCCTCCCCGATAGGGGCGCACACAAACCTAGCGCTTGGCGTGCAAGGCGCTATTAATAAAGGTTCCGCGTGTGATTCCTCGCACGAAGGTGCTTGCTCGGTTGCTGCGGGATCGCATTATATTACCAACTTTGATGCTAACTCTGCCGGGCAAGCCGCCTGACGAGAGTATCGGCTCGCTTTCTACTTCGCGCAGACATACCTCGCAAGTATTATGGAGGACGAACCTTCGCAGCCGAGAGAATCCTTGAACAAGCCTTCGACGAATGATTTGCCTGACGCTTCTTCTACCATCCCGGAGCGTGCTGCCGCGCGCAGGGTTGCGCTTGCGGGCTTTGGAACCGTTGGGCGCGCAGTGGCCAAGATTCTTTGTGAGCGCAACGATGGCCTGCTCCACCTGACTCACATTTGCAATCGAAATGTGGAGAGCAAGAAACAGTCGTGGATTCCGAGTGACGTCACGTGGTGTGAAAACTTCCTCGAAATCCTGGAGAGTGACGTCGACATTGTGGTCGAGCTAATCGGAGGCTTAACGCCAGCCGAGGATTGGGTGCGAAGCGCTCTGACTGCAGGCAAATCGGTGGTTACGGCCAACAAGCAATTGATCGCACGTCATGGACCCGAGCTGCTGCAACTGGCCAGCGCGAACGGCTGCCAGCTTGAATTCGGAGCATCCGTGGCCGGCGGCGTTCCGGTTCTGCCTGCGTTGCGGACCGGCTTGTGTGGCGATCGACTGCACGGCGTTGCGGGAATACTGAACGGCACCTGCAACTACATACTCAGTCGCATCGAAACCGCGCGGATTCCATTTAGCGAGGCTCTGGAAGAAGCACAGGCACGGGGATATGCGGAAGCGGATGCCAGCGAAGATCTGGACGGCGGCGACGCGCGGGCAAAACTAGCCATACTCGCGCTGGCCGGTCTGCACGTCCGAGTAACGCCAGGTGATGTTCGAGCGCGAAGCATTCGGACGATTGACGCGGTGGATTTCGATTACGCGGCGGAGCTGGGTTGCACCATCCGGCAGATTTCCCGCGCGGATCTGAAAGATGAAACGTTATTTGCCGAGGTCGGGCCGAGCCTGGTCCCGGCGGCTTCGCCCTTTGGGCGGGTGCAGAAAAATCTTAATCTGGTCTTGACCTCTGGCCAGTATGGCGGCGATGTGGCGTTCCTGGGCGCAGGCGCGGGAGGCGATCCGACGGCAGTGGCAGTGGTTTCGGACTTGATGTTTGTGGCGGAGAGTTTGACCGCAGGACCACGGCCCCATCGCCCACTGCAGATCGCTTGGCCAAAAGTGAGCTGCAATTTCGAAACACCCTGGTACTTGCGGTTTGTGGTGAAAGACCAGCCAGGAATTATCGCCAGTTTGGCAGCGATCCTGTCAGCGCATCAGTTGAATATCGACGCCGTTTTGCAAAAACCGGGCTTTGATAAAAATGCACTACCGTTTGTGATTACGCTTGAGCCCTGCCGCGACGCGCAACTGCAGCCCGCGATTCAAGAAATGTCGAGCATGAGCTTTGCGCTCCGTCCGCCATTGTGTCTGCCGATCTTGCGGTAGCCTCGAATCGCGAGGATGCAATCACGATTTACTTCTACTTCCAAAAAGGATTCTTCAGTCCAGTCGGCGCGAATGCGCTATCGATCTTCGCCTCCGCGCCCGTGTTATCGGAAATCTTTTCATCGAGCAGGCGCGAGGATGGCGCGTTCAAGTCCTCTGGTTTGTAAGGAGTCTTGTTGGGAGCGGGACATTCGGATTTCATTGGGACACCTCCAGCATTAGATCGTTATCTGCTGCTATTGAAACACTGCGAAGAGGAATGCGGAGCCGCAAAATCCTGATAGCTCGCATCCAAAATCCTGCAACTGGAAAAACTCCCGTTTTGGGTGCTTCGACCCGAGGGGCAAAACTGCTAGGATGTCGGGTTGGCGATTTTAAAATGTGGCGAGTTCTTATAAGGAAGACACTTCATGCAATATCGCAAGCTGGGCCGTACTGGTTTTGAGGTCAGTGATATCTCCTACGGGCTGTGGGGCATGAGCGGGTGGAGCGGGTCTGACGACCAACAATCTCTGGATTCATTGCAGCTCTCGGTTCAAGCGGGATGCAACTTTTTCGATACGGCATGGGCGTATGGCGAGGGTAAGAGCGACGGCCTGCTGGGCGAAACCATGGCGCGCAATGCCAAAGAACGGCTCTATGCGGCCTCGAAAATTCCTCCGGCAAACGACAAATGGCCCGCCCTTGCGGAGTACAAGTACCGCGATGTGTTTTCCCAAGAACACGTTTTGAAGTATGCCGACTTGATTCGCAAACAACTTCGTGTCGATTCCATCGACTTGCTGCAGTTTCATGTGTGGGATGACAGCTGGACCGACGATCCGGAATTTCGTTCTACGGTGGAGAAATTGAAGGATGGTGGCTGGATTCGACATTTCGGCCTTAGCCTGAACCGGTGGGAACCGGATAACGGCATCAAGGCATTGCACACGGGACTGGTGGATGCGGTGCAGGTGATTTACAACATTTTCGACCAGGCGCCGGAAGATCATTTATTGCCGCTGTGCCAGGAACTCAATGTGGGCGTGATCGCGCGTGTGCCTCTGGATGAAGGCAGCCTGGGCGGCAAGATGACGCTGGAAACGCGATTTCCGAAAGACGATTGGCGATCTGGCTATTTTGGGCCAGAGAACCTGGCTAACACTATTGAGCGAGTGGACCGACTCAAGAAGATTCTTCCCGAGGGCATGACCCTTCCGGAAATGTCATTGCGCTTTATTTTGTCGCATCCTGCGGTGAGCACGACGATTGTGGGGATGCGAAGCGCGGAGCACGTGCGCCAGAACGTGGCGGCGAGTGATGCGGGGCCGCTCGATGCCGGATTGCTCGCCGAATTGAAGAAGCATCGCTGGGATCGCAAGCCGCAGCCGTGGTCAGACTAGCCTGGTCCGGGTCCCCAGGTCGACCGTCGACGAGCGAGAATCGCAACCCAACGATCTCTGGTAGTAGCTTGAGGCTCAGTCTAGTCTCGCTGTGTCCAGAATGAGGAACACTCTCCGCGAGACCGCCCTTCCATTCGCGCTGTTAGCGATCATGCTCACGTCTCACTTGTTCGCACAGAATTCGCGGGGATCGCTGCGTGGAACCGTGCAGGATGCCAGTGGCGCGCGCATCGCAAGGGCCAGAATTGTGGCGGAATTGTCTGGATCCTCCCTGAAGCGTGAGGCGATCAGTGAAGACCGTGGGGAGTTCCGTCTGGATGACCTGCTGCCGGGGAACTACCACATCGCGGTCACAGCCAACGGGTTCACGCCGGCGCAATCCAGCATTGTGGTTGCAGTCGCGTCGGTTCGAGATATCGCCGTTACGCTAAGGCCTTCGCCAGTGCAACAAACTGTGAACGTTCATGGGGAAGCCTCATCGATTACCAGCCAGCCCATGGATCTGGCGAGCGCGGTGCATCAAGGAGTGGTAGGCAGCAAGGACCTAGAGACTCTTCCGCTCGCCGCACGGAGTTTCGCAAACATTGCTTATCTGGTTCCTGGGACGGAACCGGTCGAACCCTCGGACCCGACGAAGGCACGTATTACCGCTGTTTCAACAGGCGGAAGCTCAGGATTGAACAATGAACTTTCGGTCGATGGCGGCGATAATTCGGACGACTGGATTGGCGGTTTCCTCCAGAACTTTTCACCCGACGCGATCCAGGAATTTGCCGTGCGGACGGCGCAGGAGGATGCTGACACCGGCGGAACGACCGCCGGGTCCGTAGTCATCACGACCCGGCGTGGAACCAACGATTGGCACGGTACCGGCGCGTTTTACGAGCGAGCAGCCACATTGAACGCACGCTTTCCAATCGAGAATCCGGCCCCAAATCCGAAGCAGCCATTTTCGCGACAGAATTATGTGGGCACGCTCGGCGGTCCTGTCGTAAAGAACAAGGCTTGGTTCTTTTCCTCTATTGAGTATGTCCGCGAGAACGCGAGCATCGCATACAGCCCTGCCAGCACGGCGCAGTTCGATGCACTCGCGCAATTGGCCTCGGAAGGCTTGATTCCGGGACTCAGTTCGATCAGCGTGCCGAGCACCGTTCCGATTCCATTTCGCGATTATCTGGGATCGCTGCGTTTCGATTGGGCGCAATCTTCCAAGTCGCAATGGTTTCTGCGGACCTCAGAAGACAATTACCTTACGCACAATGCGCTCGTGCAACAGGCAACTCTCCCGTCCACTGGGCTGACTACCCACAACAATTACTGGAACACCGTGATCAGCAACACGTTTGCGTTTAACCCGCGATGGCTCGGGACATTTGTGTTCGACGCCAGCGAACTGCACCTCACACAGGCCCGGAACTCGACTTTGGGCTTTGCACTGGCGTTTCCCTTCAGCGCAACATCGCTGACGGTTTCCGGCTTTGAGACCTTTGGCGACAATCAGTTTGCCACTCCGATCACGTTGTTTCCATCCTTGCGCAATCAGGAAAAATATCAGCTTCGTTATGACGTGAGCCACGCCACCGGCGATCATGCTTTCAAGTTCGGGGTAAATTTCATTCATGAGCCGGTGCTGAGTGGGGCATTCCCGGGAAATCAGGAAACGCTTTATACCTTCCCCCAGGACCCAACTTACTACGTAGCCAATCCTTCCCAGTTTCCTTTGGACCTGGCGGCTGGGGCATCGACAACGCCGGCGGGAGATGGCAGCTTCTCGCAAAACGTTCAGCGGCTTGCGTTGTACGCAGAGGATTCCTGGCGCGTGACGCGGCATCTGACGGTGAACTACGGACTGCGGTACCAGACGACGTTCGGACTTTTCACCGCTTCCGGCCGCAGCCAGTTGGAAAATCCCGCTTACCTCACGTTACAAGCTTTGGGGATTCCGCTGGTGGAGGGCGCGCCGCATGATTATCGCAAGCAGGTCGCTCCGCGATTGGGGCTGGTTTATTCTCCCGGCGATAGCGGAAAGACTGTGTTGCGAGCCGGATTTGGAATGTTCTACAACGATCTCGCGCAAAATGGGTGGGCGGCTGCCTTTGAAGGCGTGAATACAGCGCCGGGGATATGCGTGGTTCCCGCAGATTCCGGCTGCCTTCCGGCTGGAACTCCTGGGGCCTTGATCGATCCTCATTACAAGACTCCGTATGCGATACACATCACGGGCGGTGTACAACGGGCGGTGAATTCGCATTGGACGTTGAGCGCGGATTATGTGCACGAAGAAGGCAATCACGGATATCGCGCTTACAATTACTCGCCCGGCTTCACGATCGACGCGAACGCCCCGGCGGTGACGGTATTTCACTCGGACAATCGCTCGAGCTACAACGCTCTCATGCTGGTTGCGCGAGGGAATGTCTCGAGGCATTTCGACCTGATTGCTCATTACACGCTATCGAGTGCGAAGACGTGGGGATGCGTGCTTGGCGAGCTGTTTGATTACGTGAATGGAGTCTGCAATCCGTTGAACGCATTCGGCCCGGGAGATTATGGCCCGTCTGGCGAGGACGTTACGCATCGCTTCGTTCTGGCGGGAACGTTTCACTTGCCCGGCAGAATCGAGCTCACTACGCTGACGCAAGCGGAGAGCGGCCGGCCAATCACGCTGACAACGCCGGTGGATGTGAATGGATTCGGCGACCCGGCCAACGATCGCGCCGTCGTCAACGGAGTGCAAACCACGCTGGATGAATTCCGTGGAACGCCTTATATCCAAGCGGACTTACGAGTGAGCCGGCCCATCCAGTTTCACGATCGGTGGTCGATCACTCCGTTTGCCGAGTTCTTTAACCTTTTCAATCGCAATAATCCCGGCGCGAACTACGTCACGGACATCTCGGCCTTGCCCAATCCGGTCAACAGCCTCAGCAATGCGACCGCTATTTGTTCCGATCCGCCCGCCTGCACGAACTACATGCCGATCCGAAGTCCGAAGCAGTTGTTGGTACCCGCAGGAGCGTTGGGAGATTTCTTTGGGCCGGGCACGACAGTGGGGATACCCTTCGCGGCGCAACTTGGCGTTCGTGTAAATTTCTGATTCGACGTTGGTGGGGATGGGTGATTGTCGACCTATCCTACAAGCCACTCGGTTACGGCGTGTACGCGGACCAGCAGCTCACCATAGGTGAAGACAAGTGTGAGCAGGACCGCGGCGGAGGCGGAGAGCGTGTACCAGAGCCGGTTTCGCGTTACCGGAGTTGCTTGGGGTTCGGTCCAGGAGATTAGGCGGCGGACCCGTTCGTTTACAGATTCGGCAGGACTGTGGACTAAGGCGGTCGCAAGCTCTGCCGGCGCACGAAAAGGAACCATCCGGGAAAGCTTGATCACGGCTGCGGCTAAGTCGAGCGCTTCCGAGCAGGTTGAAACAGCAGCAGCATCAGCCGCCATTTCGGTGGCTTCGCGCCAGGCATTCTCCAGTGAGTCCATTCCAGGGAATGCCACCATACGAAGGACCAATTTTCTCAGATTGTCCCGGCGCCGCACATGGACGATCTCATGGCGAAGAGCGCTTTGGAGTTCTCGCTCGGTTAGAACGAATTCTGCTGCGCGGGATAACCATACCTGAGGCCGAAGAATACCCGTCGCGGCGAGGGGCGGGGCGTCGACCGAGGTCAGCAGTATGGACACTGGACGTTCTGAGCTTAGCCGGCGAGAGCCGATGACCCGGGCGTTGCAGGACCATTTGGCAACCTCGTTTGAGGTGCGCGACCACGCCACAATCGCTTTCCAACTTCCCATCACTAAGACGGCCAGCCCGCAAAAGCCCAGCACGATCAGAGGGATGCCCAAGGGCTCCTCAATGGAGCGCGGTTCTAGTACTAGAAAGGATGGAACGGCGAGAATAAGCGTTATCCCTATTGCAAGAACGCAGGGAGTAACACGCAGAACAAAGAGGAAGTCGGAATAAATTCTGGCCGACCAGCTCTGGCTGCCGGCAGATGCTTTTTGCCATAGCGCAGCAACTAATACAGACAAACCGAAATAGAGAATGAAGAAGATCGAGAAGGCGACGGCGATTCCACGCACCGCAAACATTACTGAGTCTCCTTGCGGCTGCGGCCCGGTTCGCGATGGTTGAGTGCCCGTCGCTTTTCTTCCACCAGCTTCCGCAAGTCGTCGAGTAATTGCGTATCCCGTTCGCTCAGGATCTCCACAAAATAAGACAGTGGCAACGACGAGGCAGGACTCGCATCCAGCAACTGGCGAAACGCGTGCCCTGCCGCCTCGCGATGCAACTCATCGCGGCTGAGCCTCGGAACGTAGCGGAATGCCCTTCCCTCGTCCGCACGAGTGAGCAGACCTTTCTTGAAAAGGCGGTCCAGCGTGGTCATTACGGTCGTATAGGCCAGATCGTCGTACCCACCCTCGATCAACTCGCGTACGGTGGCGCTGCCCCGCGTCCACAACGCGTCCAGCATGCGTTGTTCGAGCGGGCCTAGTTCCCCAGTGATATTTCGAAATGGATGAAAAATCCGTCGCATGACTTTGTGGTGGAGTCGGTATTCTACCGCGAGAGCTAGAGAACCCAGAAATGCTTATTCTCTGCAGGGGCTCAATGGGATCGATAACGAGGCAGGCAGACAAGAGCAGTTATGCAAGTTAGAAACCAGGACGCCAGGGTTACGCGCAGAGGGAGAATTTGGGGTGGGAAACGGGAATCGAACCCGCAACCGTCGGAGCCACAGTCCGGTGCTCTGCCAGTTGAGCTATTCCCACCACCACGCTGATTATAGCAACTCAACTTCAAAGAGAGTAAACGGGTGGGGATACTCTATGCGAGGTTTATAAGGGGTAACTTCTTCGAAGAGCCGGCTGCATTGTCTGTGCCGAAAGCGCGAGGCGTGTGGAGGTGGACGAGGAACGGTGCGGAGTATTGAATGCTATCCTCGGCCCACGCCAACGTATTCGAATCCCATGGCGCGCAAACGCGTGGAGTCCAGCAGATTCTTGGTGTCCACGATGATTGGTCTCTTGAGTAACTGCTTGATGCGATCGAAATCGAGGGCACGAAATTCGGGCCAGCCGGTGCCGACAACCAGCGCATCCATACCTTCTGCGGCGGCGTAAGCCGTCTCGCAATAATGCACCGATCCGTTCAAACGAATTTTGGCATCGGAAAGAGCTACCGGGTCGTAGGCGCGAACGCGTGCACCTTTGGATACCAGCCTTTCTGCCAGCCGTATGGCGGAAGATCCCGCCACGGAATTCGTGTTCGGCTTAAAGGCTAAGCCGAGAATACCCACATCCTTATTCTCCACCGAGTTCAGCGCCACAGCGATCTTATCGACCAACCGTTCTGCCAAGGTGTGGTTCACGTCGCGCGCAGCGCTTAGAACTCTCAACGGAACGCCATTCGCCTCGGCCAGTTTGGCCAGCGAATCCATATCCGATTCGGCAAAGACACCGCCCATTCCTGCTCCCGGTTGCAGACAGCGCGGGGCAATTTTCTTGTCGAGCCCCAGGGCCAGCGCCAGATTCACTGCATCGGCTCCGACGCGCTCGCAAAGAGCCGCAACTTCATTAATGAAGGATATTTTTGTTGCTACGAAGGCAGTCGCAGATTCCCGCACAAGTTCGGCGGTCGCCTGGTTGGTGACGATGACTGGAACGCCACGCATAACGAGAGGATGGAAAATCTGTTTGAGGATGTGGACGGCCTCGCTGGAAGTCGATCCCAGGATGAGACGGTCGGGCCAATTGAAATCTTCCACGGCGCATCCGTCGGTAAAGAACATGGGCTGGGAAACGATGGTTGCCTGAAACCCTGCGTCTTTTAAACCCTTTTCCAATGCCGACGCGGTTCCTACTGCAACCGGCGTAACAATGACGAGGATCGGAGGCTTGGGAGCCAGACGCGCGATTCGCATGACCACGTCGTTAAGATTGTCAGTTCCGTCTTCGGCCAGGAAAATGACTTGAGCCTTGCGTGCAAAGGATTCGATATCGGTGGAGTAGGCCAGCCGTCCAGCGCGGACGTTTCTCCGGATGATCTCTTTCAAATTCTTTTCAAAAAACGGAATATTCCCCTGCGCCATCTCGACCATGCGAGAGCGATCGGGATGACAACAGGAAACCGGAGTACCAAAGTCGGCGAGACAAGCCGAGATTACTGTTCCCAGAAAGCCTGAACCGTAAACCCCAATCTGCATTCTTTGCCCCCGGGGCGTCTCTGAAACCAACGCCGGAAGCGGCTAGCGGCGCGGGTCTCGCACTTCCCTATCTTTTGTTTACAGGGCGCTTAACAGAGGCGCAACGCACGGGAGTGAAATGTACCAGAGGCCAAACAGCTTAGCAGGGGTAACGTAATGGAGAGTAACGTACTGCCTAGGGCCTGCGACGTTACCGCGATACGAGGTTGCCGCCGAGCGGTACTGGAGCCAAATCGACCCAGCAATTTGGAGATTCTTCTCTCACAAAGGTGAGCCGGTCAAGCAGAATGACTCGACTGCCTGAATACGTATCCCAATGCATTCGTGCCGTCTTCAGCGCCTGTTCCGCGGCCGCTTCGGTAGGCATTTTGGCGATGGTGAGGTGAGGAATGTAGGGCCATTCTTCAGCGAAGGCCAAAACGCCAGTATTCAGTCGATCGTGCAGTTCCTGCATTCGCGAAGCGCCATGAGCCACACGAATGTAGACCGTTGGCGTGGTGGGGACAAACGTCTCCATCCCGCCCAGCGTTACTTCAAAGGGGGTGGTTTGTCCGCAAACCGCTGCCAGTATGCTTAAAGCCTCGGCCTCTGAGCCGGCTAAAAGCCTGGGTGGAAGCAAGGTGAGGTGGGCGGCAAACTGAGGCGAATCAGGATGAAGCTCGCGCCGGAGGTTCTCAACGAACTCTCCCACGGGACCCCGTACGTAGGCGACAAGCGCAAACCGGCGGCTCGGCATATAGCGAGCAAAATTATATCGTGGTTCGCCGGTCATCACGTGCCAAGATCGTAGGTTTGCGAAGTATTTGAAACTCGGCAGTGTAGAACTTCGCGGGGGTGGCCGATCGGAACAGTCTGAAGTCTAATAAGTCCCGAATTTTGCCAGTTTTGTTCAATCTTGGCCCTTTTATTGAGCGACCACGGGTCCCACAGGAACATTTTAATTCCATCCCCCGTAAAATATTTCTCTCGCTCGTTCGTCTATAGCAATAGATGGAACAGGCTCTGACAAAACAGTGGCCCACCGTGGACCAGGATCAACGCATCGCCGACGCGGTCTCGCGCGAGCAATCGCGGCTGCGCAACTTCATACGAAGGCGAGTGCCGGATGCCGGCGACGCCGAAGACATTCTCCAGGACGTTTTCTACGAACTCGTGGAAGCGTACCGGATGATGAAACCGGTGGAGCAGGTTACGGGCTGGTTGTTCCGGGTGGCACGCAATCGCATCACGGATCTGTTTCGTAAACGGAGCCGGGAAGGCTTGCGGAACCAACCGCGCAGGATCGCGGAAGATGGTGAAGAACTGTTGCTCGAAGAACTTCTTCCCTCCCGGGATGCCGGGCCGGATGAGGCGTATGCGCGGAGCGTGATGCTGGAAGAGCTCGACGAGGCGCTCGATGAATTGCCTCCGGAGCAGCGGGAAATATTCGTCGGCCATGAACTGATGGGCTACAGCTTCAAGGAACTGGCGGAACAAACCGGACTTCCGGTGAACACGCTGCTCTCGCGCAAACACTACGCGGTGCTGCACCTGCGCGAGCGCCTGCAGTTCCTCTACGACGAAATTCGAAATGATAGGACTCACCTATGAAAAGACACTGGGTTTTAAAAGGATTGAAGTTTGCGTTTTTCGCGATCTTGTTTCTGGCGGTCGCCACTTTCGTGGTGATGCGTTTGTGGAACTGGCTGGTACCACCTGTATTTGGGTGGCATCTGATCAACTTTTGGCAGGCCTTGGGATTGTTGGTTCTCTGCAAAATTCTCTTTGGAGGATTTCGCGGTGGCCATCGCCAGCACTGGCAATCGCGGCGAAGAATGATGGAACGCTGGGAACAGATGACGCCGGAAGAACGGGAAAAGTTCCGCAACAGCTGGCGCGGACGATGCGGGAAGTTTAGTGCTGCGGCCGGCGAACCGAAGACCGGAACGGTGCGGGCAGGGTAAGGCCACTTCAAAAAGAGGAGTTTGACCATGCTACATGTGACGATCGAAGAGTTCGATAAGAATGCTATTTTGCGTTGTGTCGGCAGAATTGTTCGAGGCGATGAGCACGCATTATTGTGTGCGGCATTAGGGCAGGAGGGCCGTGGCATCAGTTTAGATCTCCGCGAGGTGGAGGCAATCGACGCTGCTGGAGTCGGTGCCCTGATTTCGCTTCAGTCCGCGGGAATCTATCTGCAGCTCATGAATCCAAGCAAAGCAGTTCGCGAGATATTGCGAGTCACCAAACTGGACTCGATATTTGAGATCCGCAGTGCTGCGGTGCCAGGCATTCAAAACCAGGCTGAGCTCAAAGATGCGTTGGCAGCTCCCATTTTTCCTGAGGTCGCGGCGCCCGCCGCGTAAACAGTAAACATTGGAGAAGCGATGAGCATAGTTCTGGTGACCGGCGGGTCTGGCTTCATCGGTAGCCATTGCATCCTGCGGTTGCTGGCAGCTGGCCATCAGGTACGCACCACCGTTCGAAATGTGAAGCGTGAACCGGAGGTGCGAGCCATGCTCAAGATCGGCGGCGCTGAACCCGGCGATCGATTGTCCTTCTTCGCAGCCGATCTCGAAAAAGATGCGGGCTGGGAAGAGGCCACGGCGGGTTGCGACTATGTGCTTCACGTGGCATCGCCATTCCCGGCGAACGTTCCGCAGAACGAAGACGACCTGATCGTGCCTGCGCGGGAAGGCGCGTTGCGCGTGCTGAGGGCGGCGCGTGACGCCGGGGTAAAGCGCGTAGTACTCACTTCTTCGTTCGCGGCTATCGGCTATGGTCACGAGCCGCAAACTGCGCCGTTTACCGAGAATGACTGGACAGACCTCAACGGTGAAGGAGTGCTTCCTTATCAGAAGTCAAAGACCATCGCCGAACGCGCGGCGTGGGATTTCATCGCGCGTGAAGGAAGAAACAAGGCAGGCGGTACACTCGAACTCTCCGTGGTAAATCCAGTGGCCGTATTTGGACCGGTGCTGGGGCCAGACTATTCAACCTCGATCCTCATCGTGCAGCGCATGATGGATGGAGCCGTACCTGGAGTGCCACAGCTTTATTTTGGAGCGGTCGACGTGCGGGATGTGGCCGACTTGCACATTCTCGCGATGAGCGATCCTGCGGCCAAGGGCGAGCGTTTTCTTGCGGTTGCGGGAGATTTTATCTCCATGGTCGATCTAGGGAAGATGCTGAAGCGACGTATGGGTGCTGCAGCGAAGAGAGTGCCAACTCGGCAAATGCCCAACTGGCTGATACGCCTTGCCGCGCTGCGAGATCCGGCGGTCAAACAGATCCTACCCGAGCTCGGCAAGATGAAGAATGCGACCAATGAAAAGGCCAAGCGTGTACTTGGCTGGTCTCCGCGTTCGAGCGAGGAGTCTATCGTCGCCACTGCAGAGAGTCTGCAGCGGCTCCGACTTTTGAAATATAGTTAAAAAAGTCCGACTACTAGCCGCAACGGAGACGCTAGCCCCCACGTCACGCGTTTTCATTCCCAGAAGTCAACTGAAGACGAAAGACTCTGGGCAAATTTTATCCTTGCCAGACGATATAAAAACACATTCGTGGTAGTCCATTTGGATGAGGTTCGCGTTATACTACGGAGGCCTCGCTAACCCCCAAGCAGGAAATCAGCTACACAAATCACTTAGCCTATGGCTGCCCACAGCGAACCGCTCGCGACGCAGAAGCGTCTGGATTCGTGGAAAGAGATCGCTACCTTTTTTGGTCGCGACGAGCGGACAGTTAAGCGTTGGGAAAAAGAGCGCGGCCTGCCCGTGTACCGTGTGCCGGGAAGCGCTCGCGGCGGCGTGTTTGCTTATACTCACCAGCTCGAGGAATGGCTCAATAAATCGAGCGCGACGGCCCCGGCTGCGGAGGTTTCGTCCGCTCCGTATGTCGCGCACGAGAACGATAGCGATCAACACCCTACTGCAATCGGGCTAGTCACAACGATCCCTGCTCCTCATGAAGCCGAGTTTACTTCGTCCTACCCTCAGGAATCGGCCGCACCGTCTTCATTCACGACAGTCAAGCCGTTCTTCTGGCTCCTGCCCCTCGCGCTGATCGTCGCCTCATTTGTCGTGTTCTCTCTTGGACATCGCGAACCGCGCTTCAAGAATGCGCTTGCGGCGCCCCATGCTCCTAATACGGAAGCTCAGGACCTTTACCTCAAAGGCCGCTATTATTTTGAAAAGCGTAAGCCCGACGATCTGAACAAAGCGGTGGATCTCTTCACCCAGGCCATTGTTCATGACCCTGCCTACGCCGCTCCTTACGTGGGTCTGGCTGACACCTATAATCTGCTGCGGGAATACAGCACCATGCCGCCTCAGGAGGCATTTCCTCGCGCCTTGGCTGCCGCCAAAAAGGCAGTCGAACTCGACCCCAACTCTGCCGAAGCGCATAATTCTCTCGCCTTCGCCAGCTTCTGGGGATTTTTTGACGCCGCTACCGCCGACCGAGAATTCAAGCGTGCCATCGAACTCGATGCCACTCTGCCTCGCGCCCACCACTGGTATGCTACCTTCCTCGTTGAAGTCGGACGCGCCGCGGAAGCGCTGACGGAAATTGAGAAAGCACGGCAGCTCGATCCTTCCTCCACTCCGATCCTCGCCGACAAGGGTTTCATTCTCTCGGCAGCCGGAAAGAATGAAGAGGCGCGCGCCCTGCTCTCGCAACTTTGCTCCTCTCAGCCGGAATTTATCCATTCTCATCGTTACCTTGCCGCCATCTATTTTGACGAAGGAAACTACAGCGGTTATTTTCAGGAATTGCGGAATCTCGCGCGCCTGCGCCACGACGTTACCCTGCAGAAAAATCTGGCCGCGGAGCAAAGCGGTTATGAAAAAGGTGGCCTCACCGGATTGCTTCAGGCTCGTCTACACGCCGCCCAGGAATCGTTCGACCGCGGTGGATCTGCGTTTGCACTCGCAGAGTCTCATGGGGCTGTAGGTCACAACGACGACGCCCTCCGCTATCTCGAAGTTGCCTACCAGCGGCACGATCTGTCTCTTTCCACGCTTGATGTGAATCGTAGTTTTTTGCCTCTTCATACGGATCCGGAATTCCGCAACCTCGTGGCCAAGATCGGATTACCGCCGATCCAGTGATCGCTTTGGCTCCGGATAGCCGACTGTGTAAACTAGCTTCGCGATGAGATCCTTCCCCCGCTTCACGTGTGCGCACATCTCCGTTGCTCGCAAGCTTCTGGCGGCGCTCATTCCATTTCTGCTGTTGCCGTTTATACTGTTCGGCCTTTCATCCTTAGCCTCCGCCTCCGCGTATAACGGCCATCCCAAGTTAGTCGTCGTGATTGTCATTGATCAGTTTCGTGGCGATTACCTGGAGCGTTACCGCGATCAGTTCGGCGAAGGAGGATTTCGCCTGCTGCTCGATCACGGCGCGAACTTCACCGATTGCAATTACGACTACGCCAACACGCGCACCGCCCCAGGCCACGCCACGCTTTTTACCGGCGCCTACACCGACGGTCACGGTATCGCCGCAAACGAGTGGTGGGACCAGAAGAAAAAGCACATGGTCACCTCCGTCGAAGACGACGCCACCAAACTCGTTGGCGTCGCCCCGGACGCGACCGAAGGCAACGTAGGATCCTCTCCGCACAACCTTCTCGCCGATACTCTCGGCGACGAACTTAAACTCGCCACCCAGGGCAAGTCGCGAGTGTTTGGAGTTTCCCTGAAAGACCGTGCGGCCGTGCTGCCCGGTGGCTTCTCCGCCGATGCCGCCTACTGGATCGATCCTGCGAGCGGAACCTGGATTACTTCTACCTACTACCGTCACGATCTTCCCAAGTGGGCGCAAGATTTCAACTCCGGCAATCGCGCCGCAAAATACTGGGATCGCGATTGGAAAAACAATAACGGCGATGTCCTGCGTTCCACCGCCCACCGCAAAGGAAAAAATGGTTCCGAGGCCGGTTTCTACGAAGTGATCGGTTCCACTCCCTTTGCCAACGAGTACGAACTTGAATTCGCCAAGGAGTTGGTTGTCTACGAAAGTCTCGGCGCCGGACAAGCGACCGATCTGCTGGTCGTAAGCCTTTCGCCCAATGACATCCTCGGCCATCAGGTCGGCCCCGATTCTCCCGAGATGGCGGCCATGGCGCTCGCTCTCGATCGCGAACTTGCGGATTTTTTCGGCTTCCTCGGCCACCAGATTGGCCTCGCCAATGTCTGGATCGCCTTATCCGCCGACCATGGCGTCTCCGCTCTGCCCGATGCCGCAAAGAAACTTCGCATCCCTGCCGCCAATCTTGAGGCCGGCAAACTCGAAGCTCAGATCAATGCCGAGCTCGCCGCAAAGTTCTCTTCCCGGCACAACGCGCCATACATCAAGTTCGACTATCCAATCGCGTGGCTCGATCCCGACGCATTCTCCGCCGTTCACGTGAAAGAGCGCGACGCCGAAATCGCCGCCGGGGAAGCCATGAAGCGTGTGGGGATCCGCGACTACTTCACCAAATTCCAGTTGGCCGAAGGCGCTGTCCCTAATACAGCCATGGGAAAGAAGTTCTTGCACAGCTATTCTCCCGAAGCCGGCTGGTACGTCATGGGCATTCCCGAACCTTACACGGTTGGCTCCTCCCACGGCACCGACCACGCCTCGCCCTACACCTATGACACCCACGTTCCGCTTGCTTTTTATGGACTGCCGTTTCGCCCCGGAACTTATCGCACTCACGCCGAACCCGTCGATCTCGCTCCCACGCTCGCTTCCCTGCTCGGCATCAACGCTCCCACGCATTCCACCGGACGCGTGCTCACCGAAGCCTTGGTCCAGTCGCACCGCGAAGAAAATGCCGCGGCCTCGGCGGCGGCCGGCCCGAATGCGGAGAAGGCTCCCCAGTGACTCCTTCTCCTAACAGCAGCGACTCCGCAGCCGATCTCTCGGTCAGTGTCGCCGGCATTCCACTCAAGAATCCGATCATCGCCGCCAGCGGCACCTTCGGCTACGGCGTCGAATTCGAAGACGTTGTCCACCTCGATAAGCTTGGCGGCTTCGTCGTCAAAGGACTTTCCCGCGAACCCATGAGCGGCAACCCGCCTCCGCGTTTATGGGAAACCGCTGCCGGCATGCTCAACGCCATCGGCTTGCAGAACATCGGCGCCGCCGCATTTCTGGAAGAGAAGTTGCCCCGCCTTCGCCAGATCAACAACATCGTGGTCTTCGCCAACATCTTCGGCTACTCGCGCGAGGACTACGAACGAACCATCGAGATTCTCAACGACGGCGAAGGCATTGCCGCCTACGAACTCAACGTGTCCTGCCCCAATACCGCCCACGGCGGCCTTCAATTTGGTTGCGACCCGCGTTCTCTCGATGAAGTGGTCACCTTAGCCAAGCGCGTGGCGCGCCGTCCACTCATCGTCAAGCTTTCTCCCAATGTCACCAGCATTGCGCAGATGGCTCACATCGCGCAGGAGTCGGGCGCGGACGCAATTTCTCTGGTCAACACCTTTGTCGCCATGGCCATCGATCCCGACACGCGCAAGCCGCGCATCGCCAATGTGACCGCCGGGCTCTCCGGTCCCGCCATCAAGCCCATCGCCCTGCGCATGGTCTACGACGCCGCCCACGCCGTCAATATTCCCGTCATTGGTATGGGTGGGATTTCCACCGCGTCCGATGTCGCCGAATTCCTGCTCGCCGGTGCCACCGCCGTCGAAATCGGCACCGCCAGCTACTGGGATCCCTGCGCCACCGAGAAAATTGTGGATGACCTGCAGCGCTGGTGTCAGGATCGCTCCATCACAAAAATCGCCGATCTCATCGGCGGATTGATCGTGGAATAGCCGAGTTTGTTATTTCGACATCGGCATAAAATACCCGGCTCTTCTAGAAGGTTCCCGAAATTGGTGCTAGGCTTTGCGCCTGGTTTGTCCAGGCATGGAGGTTTCAGGTGGCTAACCCTCGAAGGATGTTTTGCGCGGCAGCTCTGCTCTTAGGTCTTATGTCCCATCTCGCTTCCGCCCAATTTGAGACGAGAGGGAGCGCTGCAGTCCTTTCCAGCCCTATTTCCATTGCTGTCGGAGACTTCAACAGAGATGGAATAAAAGATTTGGCTGTCGTCGCATTTTCTACTGGGAAGTTGGCCGTGCTAATCGGAAATGGAGACGGGACTTTCAAGAAGGCCAGCTATTACGATGCCGTGGCCAGTACAGTTGCAGCAGTCGACCTTCGCAACAACAAAATTCTGGACCTCGTGCTGAGCGACAACATAAGCAACAACCTGCAAATACTTCTCGGAAACGGGGATGGAACATTCGGTCCGTCTCAGTATTATTCGACGCCGGACTTTCCAGATGTAATAGGCGTGGGAGATTTCAACGGCGACCACAAGCCAGACGTCGTGACGGTTGAGGAAAGCGGCTACTGCCACTGCATTAGCGTGTTTCTAGGCAATGGCGACGGAACACTTCAGGAACCCCCAATTAATACCCTCCCACAGACGCCGCCCGTGGCCATCGGTATCGGCGATTTTAATCGCGACGGAAAGCTTGACTTGGTCTCGATAGGTCAATTCGGATCGACCAATCAGGCCGACATATTGCTGGGCAATGGCGACGGAACATTCACTCAGGGCGAAAGCTACGACATCGGATCTGACCCGCAATCAGTAGCAGTGGCGGACTTCAACGGTGATGGCAAACTGGACCTCGCGATTGCGGATTCGTTCGCCGGAAGCGTCGATATTCTGCTGGGTAATGGCGACGGGACATTCCGCCAGGGACCGGTCCTACCCGCGTCATTCGCCGCCGACATAGTAGCGGCGGATCTTAACGCTGACGGCAGGCAGGACCTCATTGTCCTGACAGGCGTTTACTCTACGACCCTAAATATTTTCTATGGCAACGGCGATGGCACGTTCCAGAAGGCGATAAGCTTTCCCGCAGGCGGTCATGCGGCTGCGCCCGCGGTGGGAGATTTCAACGGAGATGGCCGGAAAGACATTGTACTGGCGAACTATTTGGGCAACGCCGTCATAACCTTCCTCAATACTGGTGTAGTAACCTTTACTCCGAACGTAGCGCTGAACTTTAACAAGCAACCGGTTGGCACTACTAGCGCTCCGCAGACGGTCAAGCTCACCAACACCGGCAAGACTGCGCTGAAAATCTCCACCATGAAGGCTACTGGCCAGTTCGAGATGACCTCCACGTGCACTGCAAGCGTGGCGGCGGGAAAGACCTGCAGCATCAGCGTAACCTTCTCGCCGACGACGGAAGGCGCGAAGTCGGGCACGATCTCCATCGAAGACAGCGCATCTTCCAAGCCGCAGGTAATCGAGCTCTCCGGGACGGGTACATAACCTCAACCACGATCAGGAACAATCACGCTACCGCCCGTGCGTATACCAGATCGATCCCGGAGACTTGAAGTTGTTGCCCTCGCCCCACACCACGTGCGTGGCCCCAAGATTATCGATGGCGATCGAGAAGTAATCGCCAAAAGGAAACCGGAATCCCTCCGGCAGTATGTAGTCATAACCCCGCACCGGCCCCGATAGCTGGCTCTCCGTGGACCAGGTGGCCCCGCCGTTGCTCGAGCTTCGCTGGAAAACGTTCCACAAAGGCTGGTTGGGCAAGGGATGGTTCCGCGTATCCATCCACGCGATCCGCACATCGCCACCCACGCCTGCCGTGATCGCAGGGAAGCAATGCTCCACACCACTATCAGCGCTCGAAACATCGGCCTTGGCGGTCCAGCTGGCCCCAGCGGTCGTCGAAGACGAAAAATAGATTCTCTCCGGCCCGCCGTTCGTCGCTCCGGCATTCCACAGTGCATACAGCGTTCCGGAAGCATCCGAGGTGAGCGCAATCTGCGCTCCCAGATATCCCGCTTCACAACTCTCGGCAGCACATGCGGGCGGAGCGCCTGAAGTATCCAGCAACGAGTTGCTCCAGCTGCGCCCGCCATCACTCGAGCGGCTCACATAGATGCCAATCGAAGGCGCGCCCGCGGACTGTCGCCCGTAAGCCGTCCACGAGAAATAAACATTGCCCGCCGGATCCACGCTTGTGCCCCCCGCCAGCGACCATCCCGGCTCCGCACCCGGATTCACAACGGTTGCGCTAAACGTCTGCGCATAGTCGTGAGACGCGGCCACCACAAAATTCTCTTCGTGATTGAACCCGACATAGACATCGCCGCCGTGCACCGCCAGCACCGGCTTGTCCGCATCCTCGCGCGAGCGTTCCGCCACCGAAAAATACCAGGTGCGCCCGAAATCCTGCGACCGCGCCACCATCACATCCCGTTTATTGTTCTGCAGCCAGGAGGCATACAACGTCTGCCGATCCACCGGATCCACCACGATCTGCGGATCAAATTGCCCGCTCGAGGATGGCAGCAGCGGCCGCGGTGCTTCCCATGTAGTTCCGTTGTCATTGCTGGTGAGCAGGGTCATCGTCGGCACAGCGCAGGCGGGGCAATCGCTCACCGCGCCATACTGTGGAAACAAAACGTAGATATGTCCGTGGGAGTCAGTCGCCAGGGCAGGTTCCCATTGGTCCCCGGTAAGGTAGCCGAGACGCCGCTGCGGGCTGAAGTTAGCGGCGGCCAGCGCCACTTGCACAGTCGCCAGGGCCACCACTAGAAAAAGGGACAGCTGTTGGGCAAATCTGGCGTGCCTGGACCTCAAAATCACACAACTCTCCTGAAAACTCTCCCAACAGCCTGCCCCGAAACTTTATCCCGAATCCAAGACCGGGTCAATCGCCCGTAAGAGCCATGGAAACTAAAGTTTCTGCCTGAAATACCCATGTGGCGACAGCCGCCCTTGGCTGCCGGTCGAGCGAAGCTGGATTGCAGAAGCCTGGCACAGACCAACGCGTGACTTTCTGGCGGTTTCATCATCTAATAGAACGAGTCAATCGGGTCTGTGGATTCTACCGGGCTCATCAAGGAGCAATTTCTAAGATGCAAAAAGCTACATTTGCAGCGGGATGTTTCTGGGGAGTAGAAGCGACCTTTCGGCAGATGCCGGGGGTGTCCTCCACTCGTGTTGGCTACATCGGCGGCAACACCGAAAATCCAACCTATAAAGAGGTTTGCACTGACCGCACCGGTCACGCCGAGGCCGTCGAGGTCGAATTTGACCCGGCCAAGGTCCGCTACGAAGACCTCTTAAAGGTTTTTTGGGAGAACCACGACCCCACTCAACTGAACCGGCAAGGCCCGGATTGGGGCACGCAGTACCGCTCCGCCATCTTCTTCCATTCTCCGGAGCAGAAGGCCGCCGCCGAAGCATCGAAGGATGCGCTCGAAAAAGCCCATCGCTACTCCAAGCCCATCGTCACTCAAATCGTCCCCGCCGTAACGTTTTTTCCCGCCGAGGACTATCACCAGCAGTATCTGGAGAAGCGCGGCATGGCCAGTTGCCACATCAAGGCATAAACGAGGGGAGCTACGACTTAACGCCAGCCGGCATCATCGATGGGGTCGCCATCCTTGCTGATCCATGAAGGCGCGCACGGACTGTTCCAATTCCATCGAAATCGTATCCCACATTCTGGTGATATCCGTCACCAGATTGCTCAGGTCGACCACCAGGAAGTCGAGGCGGACGCGCTCGGAAATCACGTCCTGCAGCAATCGCGCCTCCAATATGAGCATTGCCACCGTGTACCCCTGATGGTAGCGCAACGTCCCGTGCTGATCCGCCGCCTTCTGTCGATGGTGGCTGATAAATTCCTCGCGCGCACGGGCAATGGCTTCCTCCAGCAGTCCCGGAACGTGATCTCTCCTCTCGGTTTCCGACAGCTGGAGGCTCGCAAGCTCCTCACTTTCGTTCACTCGCTGCAGCCAATGGCTGATCACCCAGTCCTTGCTTTCTTCGATGACTCGCGGCACGCGCTTCGTCTGATGTGGCTCATTTCGCGCATTCCCTGACGCCAATCCCTTCTTGATCTTTTCAACCAACTCCTCGATCGGCGTCCCTTTGATCAGGTAGTCATTCACATGCTGCCGCATGGCCTCAAGCGCTGTCTCGAACGCCGGATATCCGGTCAGGATGAAGGTCAGCGTCTCAGGATGTGTTCTCCGCATGGCGCTCACCACGAGAAATCCATCCGCCGGATGTCCCACGTTGAGATCGGAAATCAGAACATCGAAGTGCGACTGTGTGATCAGAGTCAGCGCCTCTTTTACTGTTCCTGCGGGAGTAACGTCATAGCCCTCGCTCTCCAGAACCATTCGCAACATCGTTCGTATACTTTCTTCATCGTCCACCACTAAAATTGTCGGATTACTGGGCATAGGTCTCGCTTGGAACGATCAAAATGGCGGGGTGCGGAGAGCGGGTCGACTCTACCCGTTAGGATCCTTCACTTTAAGATTTCGGACTAACTAGGGATGCCAGAAGCTCGGCAAAGGTTTGACCGCGCTCCTCGGACAAGCCATTGTCTAAACGGCAATGGGCGCTTTGGGCCCAAAGAAAAACAGGAGGACGAAACCACCGATATAGTACGGCAGGCTCTGCTGAAAGCTGCAACCCAGGAAACGCAGTATTAAACCAAACAGTGCCAGTGCTTCGCACAACCCGTAGGTCGCGATGTAGCCGCTCCTCCAGTGTCCCAGTGAAAGTTCGTCGTCCGGGCGCATCGCCAGCGCTTCCGCCGACCGCAGCACCAGCGTGCGTCGAACTACGAAAACCAGGCCCACAATCGCCACTCCCGCGGTTGTGAAAACATAGCTTAGTGAAGGGTCCAGACTTCGAGCCCGCGAACCCAAAAGTTCTCCGACCACGGCATAAAGAAGAATGCTGCCCAGCATGACCCATTGCATGGCGCGCAATGTTCTTACAATGTTTTTCATTTTCTCTATTGTCGCGCAAACCGCCGCGCGCGGACACTAAAATCTCAGCCGCCTGCATCCGTTTCAGCAATATCGCTCGCCGCTGATGACTTTATTCGTGCGATGTGAATGCGAGATCAATGGGAATGACGAGAATCACCGCGGTGCAGCGCCGGCCGCATGCGCAAGAAAATCTCGAACGATACTGGATACGTTCCATACGCGGCATCCAGCGCCGCCGGTTTCGAATAAACCGTCACATCGGCACCCACTCCGAATTGCCACGCATTGTTCTGCACCAGATCGCGCACGCCGCCGAAGGTGTACGCGCCGATGCGGTACGCCGGATGCACCGCCGCCTGCGGAAATAGTTCATCTTTATCCACCAACTCCATTCGCGTGAACCCATAATCGCGCCGCAGGAAGTTTACCGTCGATTCCAGCAAGTACCCATTCAGCGTCGTTCCGGTTGCGATTTTGTGAACTCGTCCCCACACCAGCGATGTCGCCCAATTGCCCTCTGCCATTGGACGGTCGTACTCCAGCGAGGCCGTCTCGCGCCACTGGCTTCCTACTTCGAGCGCCTCTGGATGCTCCAGCCGGCCCACGCTGTACTGCGCCGTCCAGTCGCGCGCCGGGGCAATGCTCACCCTTCCCGACCATGAATCCAGCGCCGCCGGCTGAATGCTCCAGCGTTCTTCATTGGGCTCTCGGCCATTGAACGCGGAAGCCTCCAGCTTTGCCCGGCCGATCACAAATCCGCTGGTGATCACTCCAAAACTGGTGTGCGTCGAATCTTGCAAGTGATGCCCCAACGGCGCCATCGGCAATTCCGCCGCCGATGCGCGATGCAGGTAAGTGACGGGTCCCAGCGCCGGCTCCGCCGATGGACCTCCATACAATTCCCACGAAACTTTTTCCGAGAGCGGCAGCGTATACAGCGCCGACAGCTCCGCAAAAACATTGTGCGGATGCTGGTGATCTACCAGCGGCTCTCCGTGATACGTCTCGCCCGTCTGAAACAGCTCCGGAAAGCCCGGATGCGGCGAGGTCAGCGATTCCGCCGAAAACATCTGCCGCAGCAAAATCGTTCCCTTGCCCACTCGATGTTGCTCCATCGTCATGCCCCAATTCACTGACTCCGCCTTCCCCTCCCCTCGCCGCCCTCCCTGCTGGTTGTAGTCAATGAAGATCACCCCGTGCGCCATTAATTCCCATCCCCCGTGCATCCACATCCACTCATTCGCCGGCACGGATGCAGGCTGCCACCCGGTCCCCGAACCCGCGTGCGGCGACGGCAGTTGCGCGCGCCGTCTCTTCCATATCCATTTGCATCCCGCCCCTCTGCATCCCGCTCATCGACGCGCCCTGCCCCGGCGCCTCCTGCCCCCACACGGCGCACGAGAAACTCCCCGCCACCAGACCTACAACAATCCAGCCACATACACGCTTGCCCACGGCACCCTCCCTCGCACAGACAAATCCCGCGCCACGGCACACCTCCGCTCAGCGCATTTCACACAATAGGGAGAAAGCGATTTTCTAGATTCGAAGAATGGAGATTCCCGGCGGACCGCCGGGCGGAGGAAGGTCACGAAGAACCGAAAAACTTTCACCAGCAGGCACAGACAACTCGTTGCCTTCCGCCACGAAAAAAACGATCCCCGGCTGCAACGAGAAAACACTCATCACTAGAGCCGGGGCATGTTGCCTCACGCAGCATTTGTAATCCGCGGGCTGGGGACTGGGGTGCGCATGATTCGAGTAACCGTGAGCATGAGGAACAGAATGCATTCCGACGGAGTGGCATCCTCCCATGCTGGTATTCGCCACTACTGCCGTCCACTGGCACGTCACCCCCGCAACCGGGGCCACCGCCGCCGTCAGCAGGATGAGGCTTACGATCTGGAGTCGAATCGATTTCATGCCATCAATGCTCAAGGATGGGCTCGCGGCGCACACCAATATACTTTACCAGCCATTCATACCGCTCTTCGAGCGCCGCAGGATCGTTCAAATCGTGACCCGTGTCGTAATAGGTTACCTTCTTCGGCTCGCCGGCTGCCTCGCTGTAACGCTTCATGGAAGCCTTATCAAAGTATTGCTCGTAATTCGCGAACTGCAGCAGCAGCGGAATCGGCGCCGCGTGACCCACAAAATGGATGGCGTCGATATCGCCGGTGACCTGGCAATACTTTTCAAGTCGCGCAGCTGTCTGATTCTTGCGGAAATCCACCATGCCCGGGTCATCGCTGCCCAACATGATGTCGTTACATTCCGCCACTCCAGCCATCAGTACTGAAGTCTTCATTCGCTTGTCCACCGCCGATAGAATCGACCCCCACTGCGCACCATAGCTATGTCCGACATACGCCAGCCGCTTGGGGTCCACATCCGGGCGCGCCAGTAGCACGTCCGCCCCGCGCCGCAGATCCACTACTGCCTGAATCATGATGTCCCGATCCACCTCCGGCTTGTCGAAGTGGTCCGGCGATTTGTGCCAGGGTTGCGGACGGTCCCAAGGATAATCAGGAATCAGCGATACCGCGCCAGCCCGCGCGTAAATCTTGGCTTCCGGAATAAACTCCGCCCGCGTGCCATTGCCCCAGTGTCCGAAGAGCACGGCCGCAAACGGACCCTTTCCTTCCGGCACGACCAGATACGCTCCCACCGGTCCGCCTTTCGGGCTCAAATACGTAATATCGTGAAGCGTTCCGCCATTAAACTTTTCAATAATTTTGTCGTGGATCTCGAGCGCCTGGCTGGCGTCGTAATCGAAGAGGTGAGAGGAGGTTTCGAAGTCAGAAACGGTTCTACCCGGACCCTGCGCCAGCAACAACGATGCACTGAGTACGGCCACACCCCAGCTGAAAGAGTTCATAGAGCCACCGAACTGGGAGTAAAAAATGAACTAATTCGGATCGACCCAGCTCCGAAGCGCAGTCTAGGTCCCGGTAATCTTCAGCCGCAACTCCTCGGGAAGGCGCTCACGAATCTCCGGCGGCAGCCGGTCATGCACGCGCCGCGCGCCTTGCTTGGCCGCATCCAGAACCGTCACCGGCGCGGGCGTCGCCACCGCCACCACCAGCCAGATCAGCGCCGACAACACAAATCCCGCCAGGGCGGCAATCTCCAGCCAGAACGCGTGCCGCGGTCCAAAGTGCCGGATCACGCCAAACGCCAGCAAGAACACCCCACCGGACACCGAAGCCAGTATGATCAGCCCCACGTCAATCATGCGATGCATGCGCTGCCGCCCTCGGCACCCGTCGCATCCCGCCAGGTGGCTTTCGTAGTCGCCGCGCATCTCCGGCGCCAGCCCGGTAATGTCATACCGCCAGCCAGCCAGAATCTTGCCTACAATGGGATCGCTACACTGCTTACTCATAGGTTACTAAAGCTGTATCGGCGTCATGGCTTCCGACTGCTGCGCCACTACGACGCGGTTGTTGAACAATCCTCCGCGCCGCGCCAGCGCCCGTTCCGCCTCCCGGCGCGCAATCTCAGGATGATTGTTCTGTTCAGACAGATGCGCCAACACGACAAACGCTGCACTATTATCATAGTCCCCGGCGAAGAAATCCGCGAGCTTTCCGTTCGAGAGATGCCCTACGTTGCTCGCCACCCGCTGCTTCACCGACCACGGATACGGCCCGCCGCGCAGCATTTCCACATCGTGATTCGATTCCATGATCAGCACATCGGACCCGCGCAGGTGATCGCGCACATTAACCGGAAGGTAACCGAGATCCGTCGCCACGCTCACCTTCGCCCCTTCCACGCGAAACGTGAATCCCACCGGATCGGCCGCGTCGTGCGGTATGGTGAATGGCTTCACCTCGATGTCTCCTACCTGGAACCGGTGCCCGGATTCGAATTTCTCCAGCTTTTCCAGTTGGGGGCGTTCGCCCTTCTCGTTGCGCAGCGCTCGCGCCCAGGCCGCATGCGTTGCCCCGGTCATATAAATCGGAATTCTCAACTTCTTCGCCAGCACCGCCAGCCCGTACACGTGGTCGGAATGCTCGTGCGTAATCAGAATCGCGGAAATCGATTGCGGATCTTCCCCCAGCGACTTCATCCGCTTAAACGTCTCGCGGCAGCTGATTCCCGCATCTACCAGGATCTTCGTCCGCGCGCTGGCCACAAACACGCAATTTCCGCGGCTCCCGCTGGCCAACATCGACACCGTCACACACATGCCGAGAGCATACTCGCCCACCCCTGTGAATTGCGAGTAACTTTTTAGTTATCCGATACCTTGGGGTATACGGCTTGGTCCGTGTTTAGATGGGATGTCCCGCTTTGACCCTGTTTTGTGGGGACAGCTCACTCGGCAGTCCAGCCGGGGCAAAGCCCTCACAGCGTTTGTCCGGCGGGAGATTTTTGATCGGAAGGCCTAACCCCGATTCACTTACCCTGTTTCAAATTCTGCATCACCTTCCGCATCACGGCCCCCCCATACGCCCCCGCCATTCCTGGCAGCGCCGTGAGAAAAGATCCGTACACCTGCCCTCGCGTGGGTTTCACTTTCAGCATGCTGTAAGCCACCAATTCCGCCAGGGGGATACACGCCACCACAACCACCACCCATCTCCACGGCCACCGCGGCCGAGCGAATCCCAGCAGCATGCACGCCATCAACACCAGCAGCGCCGTAAACAGCAAGTCGCTGACCGTGACATCCACCCATCCGGCGCCGCTTCCCGCCACCGCAGCCAGAACGTAGAAAGGAACATCGTGTCGCGCCAACCGCCTCGTTTCGCGCTTCAATCGTCACTCACCAATCACAATTCACAAATCGCTCAATTACCAAATCGCAAATCGCCAAATCGCTCAATAGGTGTAAAAGCCTCGCCCGCTCTTCCTCCCGAGCCACCCCGCATCCACCATCTTGATCAGCAGCGGACACGGCCGGTACTTTGGATCCCCTAACCCGTCCAGCATCACCCGCATGATGTCGAGGCACACGTCGAGTCCGATAAAGTCCGCCAGCGTCAGCGGGCCCATGGGATGCGCCATCCCCAGCTTGAACACCTCATCCACCGCCTCTGCTGTCGCTACCCCCTCCATCACCGCATACATCGCCTCATTGAGCAGCGGCATCAGCACCCGGTTCGAAACAAATCCCGGCGCGTCATTCACCTCCACCGGCGTCTTCTCCAGCTTCACCGCCAGTTCCCGCACCGTCGCAAAACTTTCCTGCGACGTGGCCAGCCCACGAATCACCTCCACCAGCTTCATCACCGGCACCGGATTAAAAAAATGCATGCCAATCACTTTGTCCGGACGCTTGGTCAGCGCCGCCAGCTTCGTGATCGAAATGGAAGAAGTATTCGAGGCCAGAATCACGTCGGGCCGCGCCAGCCGGTCAAGATCGCGAAAAATCTCCGTCTTGATTTCAAACTTCTCCGTCGCTGCCTCCACAATAAAATCGCAGTCGCTCAACCGCCCGCGCTCGGTCACGCCTTCGATGTTCTTCAGCGCGGAAGCCTTGTCGGCCTCCGTGATCTTGTTCTTCGCCACCTCGCGGTCCAGATTCTTCGTGATCGTGGCCAACCCGCGATCCACAAACCGCTGCTCCACATCGCACAGAACCACCGCATACCCGCTGCGCGCAAACACATGGGCAATCCCATTCCCCATCGTCCCTGCGCCAATCACCCCAACTCGCCTTATATCCATAAATCCACCCTCAGGAAAACGTTCGAGTCTACCACCTCCTCCGGTGGCCCATCCAAGCCTGCCCGTTGGCTTGAGGAACAATCCAGAGCTGGACGTAGAAATTCCACGATGTTCGCCTCAGAGAAACGAGAGCGGCGCACGCCTCATTCACCCGTGCAGAGCTATGCTGGGCCTGCCGCTCACTCCCCGGTGTAAAATATTCTCTTAGACCTAACTAAATTTATTCGTCACGCTCTGAAAGGATTTCCCCCATGGCACTCGCCGAAGCCCCCGTCCGGCCGCGCACGTCATCTTCACAATCTCATTCCGGTCCATTCATCAACGAGCCCTTTTTCGATTTCCGCCTCGAAGACAACGCCCGCAAAATGCGCGCCGCCATCGAACGCGTCCGCGGGCAGCTTGGCCGCGAATACGACCTCATTATCGGCGGCCAGCGCATCAAGACCACCGACAAGATCCAGTCGCTGAACCCTTCGCGGCCCTCGCAGATCGTCGGCACCCACCAGAAAGCCGGCAAAGAGCACGTCGAGCCCGCCATGCAAGCCGCGCTGAAAGCCTTCGCCAGCTGGAGCCGCACCACGGTCGAGGAACGCGCCAGCCTGCTGTTCCGCGCCGCCGATCGCCTCCGCGAACGCAAGATGGATTACATGGCATGGCTTGTTTTCGAAGTCAGCAAGAACTGGGGCGAGGCCGACGCCGACATCTCCGAGACCATCGACTTCTGCGAGTACTACGCCCGCGAAGCCCTGCGCTTTGCCAAGTCCGAGCCCACCGTGCAAATGCCCGGCGAGCACGATTCCCTCACCTACATTCCCCTCGGCGTCGGCGCGGTTATCCCCCCGTGGAATTTTCCCTGCGCCATCATGGCCGGAATGACAGTCGCCTCCATCGTCAGCGGCAACACGGTCATCCTTAAGCCGTCCAGCGATTCGCCCACCATCGCCGCCAAGTTCATCGAACTCCTCGAAGAAGTCGGAATGCCGGAAGGTGTCGTCAACTTCTGCCCCGGCGCGGGCGCCAGCTTCGGCGACGCCGTCGTTGCCCATGCTAAAACTCGCTACATCGCCTTCACCGGATCCCGCGAAGTCGGTCTGCACATCAACAAAGTCGCTGCCACCCAGGCTCCCGGCCAAATCTGGATCAAGCGCACCATCCTCGAAATGGGCGGCAAGGACGCCATCATCGTCGACGCCGATGCCGATATCGATTCCGCCGTCGAAGGTGTCGCTCAGGCCGCATTCGGCTTCCAGGGCCAGAAGTGCTCGGCCTGCTCCCGCGCCATCGTCGACGAGCGCGTCTATGACAAATTTCTCGAACAGCTCAAAGCCCGCGTGGAAAAAATCACCATCGGCGATCCCGCGGAAAATACCGGCATGGGCGCCGTCATCAACGAAGGCTCGATGAAAACGATTCTGCAATACATCGAGCAAGGCAAAAAGGATGGTCGCCTCATCACCGGCGGCGAGCGCGCCACCGAAGCCGGAGAAGGGTATTACATTCGGCCCACCGTCATCGCCGACATTCCCGCCAAATCAAAACTTGAGCAGGAAGAAATCTTTGGCCCGGTCCTCGCTGTCATCAAAGCGCGCGGCTTCGATAATGCTCTCGAAATCGCCAATGACACCGAGTTCGGACTCACCGGCGCGATCTACACGAAGTCTCGCGACAAGATCGATCGCGCTACCCGCGAGTTCCACGTCGGCAATCTCTACATCAACCGCAAATGCACCGGAGCCATGGTCGGCGCCCATCCCTTCGGCGGATTCAATATGTCGGGCACCGATTCCAAGTCGGGCGGGCCGGACTATCTGTATTTGTTCACGCAGGCCAAGTCAGTCGCGGAAAAGATCAGCTAACGCCGGAACGCCAGATTGCAATCATGATCGAATTTGGGGACAGCCGCCCGGGCTGTCCCTCACGTCAGCGTGATTATCCGAAAGTCGTAACCAATGGTGGCACCTTAGGAGTCGCCGCCTTCCAACGTAGCGAAGCCATCGCTGGCAAACAACTCCCGTAGCGCCCTTCCCGCCGTCCGAAAATGGGTGCATCCACAATCCTTTTTCAGGAATTCGGCAACTAACTCGACCTTGGGGAATCTGATTTCCTATCCCTCAACGATGACTTTTGTGTCAACATGACCTGGGCCGAACCTCCGGGAGCTTCGCGTTCGCAATTCGATCACCGGTCACACGGAGATCCCATGCTTTACATCCTTCGCCTCACGGACGGAAACTGTCTCGTCGTACTTGCCGCCAACGAGCATGCCGCCCGACAAATTGCCGGAAGAATGAATGGCGACTCCGCTGCTGACGTAGTATCCGCACGCCGTCTGGAAGACTTCGCTGTTCTTCTCAGCCCCAATGAGGACGGCAGCCTGGACGTTTCGCACTGGGACGACACCACGCTCGACAATATTCTCGCTACCGAGTATCCCAGTCTGAATGACGCTTACCGTGCCGCGAACTCGCAGCGTTTCGAGAAGCCGGCGGGCGCAGCGTCCAATTTGGAAGCCTTGAACAGGTGGCACGAAAAAAATGTCGGGATCATTCGCCAGGGCCTTGAACTCGAGCGGAAGAGGTTCCAACGCAAGCCGGAAGAAGTTGAGGCTCGCACGCCCAAGTCAAAGCCCGCTCGAGCCCGCGCCTGACTTCGCGTACTGCGGAAACACTCTCCGCGTCCCAGGAATCTAGCTCAGTCCTCCACAGGAACCGGCGCCGGGTTTCTCTCCTGGAACTGCCGCTGGTGCCAGTACGGATAGACCGGCGTCACATCGCTCGCCTTGTCCAGCTTCGCAATCTGCTCGCTCGAAAGATTCCAACCCTCCGCCGCCAGATTCTGCCGCAGCTGCTCTTCGTTCCGCGCACCCATAATCACCGTGGATATCGACGGCCGCTGCAACACCCAGTTCAGGGCGATTTGCGGCACTGTCTTTCCTGTTTGCTTCGCAACTTCATCCAACGCGTCCACCACTTGATACAAATATTCATCCGGCATCTGGGGCCCCTGTCCCGCGGTCTTGTGCAGACGGCTCTCCGCGGGCAGCGGTTTTCCGCGCCGGATTTTCCCCGTCAGCCTTCCCCATCCCAACGGACTCCACACCAGCGCTCCCACCCCCTGATCGAGGGCCAGCGGCATCAACTCCCACTCGTACTCGCGTCCAATCAGCGAGTAGTACACCTGATGCCCCACGTACCGCGCCCATCCATATCTCTCCGACTCACTCAACGATTTCATCAGATGCCAGCCGGAAAAATTCGAGCACGCAATGTAGCGCACCTTCCCGCTCACCACCAGTTGATTCAGCGTGCTCAGCACTTCGTCCACCGGCGTGAGCGCGTCGAAACCCGTGCAGATGATAAATGTCGATGTAATCCGTTCCGAGTCGCTTCAGGCTCTCCTCGCACGATCGAATCAGGTGATGCCGCGACGATCCCAGATCATTCGGCCCGTTATGGCCGCCCATGCGGAATGTCGCCTTGGTCGAGATCAATACCTGATCGCGCCGGCCCGCAACTGCTTTTCCTAAAATCGTCTCAGAGAGCCCGTCCGAGTAAACATCGGCCGTATCGAACAAGTTGACGCCGGCCTCCATGCAGATATCCACCAACCGCGTCGCCTCCGCGACATCGCTCGCTCCCCACGCCTTGAAGAATTCGTTTGCTCCGCCAAATGTTCCCGTGCCATAACTCAGCACCGGCACCTTCAATCCAGACCGTCCTAACGTTCGATATTCCATGGTCAATAGATGCTACCCGATTTGCCAAAGAATCTGCGGGTGCCCCATTTTTTGCGTTTTTCCCGAAAAGTGGGGCCTTTCCCCACGCCTGATCAATTGCGCCCAAACAAAAAAGCCGCCCGTAGGCGGCGTTTCATTCCTTAATAAAATTCTAGGGCATCACTCCTGCCGGAGTCTGCGGAGCCGGTCCCGCCGTCGTCGCCGCCGCCGCTTCATTCAAAATCCGGTGATGGATCGTGAACAGCGCCAGCTCGAGGCGATCGGACACTCCAATCTTGTCATACACATTTCGCAGATAATTCTTGATCACCTGCTCGGTCGTCCCCAGCTGCGTGGCGATTTCCTTGTTCTTATATCCCTGCACAATCAGCGCCACAATACGCAGCTCTTTCGCCGTCAGCCGGTCCCGCACCCGCAGCCCGACCATATCGTTTTCCGTCAGTTCACTGGGCACCGCGACGTCCTGCACCCAGGTCTCGCCGCGCGCCACCTTGCGCACGCAATCCACAAGCGCCGCGCTGGTCACATTGCGATACACGACGCCGTGCGCTCCATTCGCCATGTGCCGCTGCGCGCTTTCGCCCGTATCAGCCAACACCACCACGCGGGTCTTCGCCTTGTTCGCGCCCTGCACGATGGCTGCAAAATCGTTGTGAAATCCCGCCGCCACCACCAGCACGGCAGCACGAAATTTATCCAGAGCCATAAACATCTGCTCCGGCGTTTGAGCCTGCGCCACAATGCGCATCTCGTCTTCCACCGCCAGCACCTTGGCAATGCCGGCCCGGAAGATTGCCTGGTTATCGGCCAGAATCAGTTTGAGCATGTTTTTCGGCGCTCCAAAAATTCGTCCTCAACTCACAACATAGTTGGCAAATGTAGATTACGATTCACGACTGTTCGCCGATCCGCTTTGCAATCGCTGAATCGGCAATCGCTCAATCGACAATTTCCTACTCGTTCCTCACGAACTCATACGAATCGATCACGCAGGCTACCCCTTTTCCATCTTCGCTTTCGCCCGTGGGGTCGGCGCGCACCACGCGCCCCTTGCACTGTATGACGACATTCTCCTTGCCGCCCGTCACATCCGGCGGCAGCGTGATCTCAAACTCCACCGGCGAGCCTACATCGAGCGACGCGTCCGCGCGGATGTAGACTCCCGCCGCGCTCAAATTTCCCGTGGTCCCCTTCGCGTCGCCGCTCGCCTCTTCGCTATGCAGCTTGATCGGCAAATGCAGCGGAAATCTTTTTCCGGTCCGTGCTTCTTCGGACACAGTCCCTCCTCTTTCGTGGCTTGATCCTTCTTTCTCAAGCCTGGCCACCGCCATCAAACGCGCTCCCAGTAGGCAGATCGACCACTTATCACTCAGCGCCGTTTATATCATGGATGCCCCCTCCTTAAAAGCCTGATCATTCAGTTAGTTAAGGTAGAACCTAGATTCCCCCTCCGGCACCGCGCCCATGGGACCTACGCGCTGCGACCGCACCGACGATCATTTAATATCCTTCGTATCTTGCTCCACCGCCATCCACCGGGGTAAATCAAAATGCCTGCCGCACCCAAAAAACCATTGCACGGCAAAATCGCCCTCGTCGCCGGAGCCACTCGCGGCGCGGGACGCGGCATCGCGATTGCTCTCGGCGAGGCCGGAGCCACCGTATACTGCACCGGGCGCAGCTCCATCAAAAGTACCGCAAAACGCCCGGATACCCCTGGCCTGCGCGAAACCATCGAAGAAACCGCCGCCCTCGTCACCGCCGCAGGAGGCCGCGGCATTCCCGTTCGCGTCGATCACACCATCCCCGCCGAAGTGAAGAGAGTCGTAACGCGCATCCAGCGCCAGCATCACCGCCTCGACATCCTCGTCAATGACATCTGGGGCGGCGACTCTCTCACCGAATGGAGCAAGCCCTTCTGGAAAGTCGATCTCGCCAACGGCCTCCAGATGCTCAAGCAAGCCATCCACTCCCACATCATCACCGCCCACTACGCCGCGCCTTTAATGTTGGCCAAACCCGCGAAAGGCCGCGACCACCCGATCATCTTCGAAATCACCGACGGCGATGCCTTCTACTACCGCGGCAACCTTTTCTACGACCTCGTTAAGATTTCCGTTATCCGCCTCGCCTTTGCGATGTCCCGCGAACTTCGGAAGCGCAGCGTCGCCTCCGTCGCCCTTACCCCCGGCTTTCTGCGCTCGGAACGGGTCCTCGAGCACTTCAAAGTCACCGAAGCTAACTGGAGGGACGTCGGCAAAAGAAAAAATAAAGACAAGAATAGTGGCGACCAGAACGACGCTCCCAGCGACTTCATGGTCTCCGAATCGCCGCGCTTCATCGGCCGCGCCGTCGTCGCCCTCGCCACCGATCCCAAGGTTATGGAAAAAACCGGACGCGTCTTCAGCACCTGGAACCTCGCCCGCGAATACAACTTCACCGACCTCGACGGCACCCAGCCCCACTGGGGCAACTACGCCCGCAAACGCTACGGCAAATACAAAATCTGCGACGACACCTTCTACTCCTATTGGGCTCCCGGCCTGATCGACCTGGTCTTCCCCGATTGGTTTGAATAAAAGAGGACGTCTGTCATTGCAGCTCCGCTGTTTCGCTGGTGAGTCGTTCCTCTCGCAAATCTTCAGCCAAGAATCTACAATCATGGGTGATGTCATCTTTACTTGACCGATCGCCGAGCAGCTTCCTGCGGCTCTTACCTAAGGCTGAGTTGCATCTTCATCTCGAGGGCGCAATCGATCCGGCCACATTGCTCGAAATCCGTCAGCGCCATGGGGAGCGCGTCACCCAGGCCGAAGTCGATGCGCTTTACCGCTATCAGGATTTTCCTGGATTTCTGCTCTCCTTCAAGAACATCACTGAGCACCTGCGAACTCCAGAAGATTACGAGTTGATCACCTACCGCCTGATGCAACGTCTGAAAGAAGAAAACGTGCTCCATGCGGAGGTCTACATTTCCGTCGGCGTCTGCTTGTGGCGCAATCAGGATTTCGCGGCCATTTTTGAGGGCTTGGACCGCGGGCGCGCTCGCGGAGAAAGAGACTTCGGAATTTCGCTGCTTTGGATTTTCGACGCCGTCCGCCAGTTCGGCGTGGAAGCGGCGCAAAAAGTATTCGAGCTCGCTGTGCGTTATCACGACCGCGAGGTGGTCGGAATCGGCATTGGCGGCGACGAACAAAAGGCGCCCCCCGAACTTTTTCGAGACGCCTACACTTGGGCAGCAGACCATGGCATGCGGCTTACCGCTCACGCGGGTGAAACCGGTCCGCCCGAATCCGTTTGGGGAGCGCTGAATCTCCGCGCTGAACGGATCGGTCACGGCCTCACGGCATTCCACGATCCCGACCTTGTGGAAGAGCTTGCCCAGCGCCAGGTCCCGGTGGAGATCTGCCTGACGAGTAACTTCCGTACCGGGCTTTGCCCCAATCTCAACGACCATCCGGCAAAGGGTTACTTTGATCAAGGTGTGATGATCACGCTCAATAGCGACGATCCCGCCATGTTCGGCACCACGCTGGCCCGCGAATATCAACTGGCTCAGCAGACCTTCGGATTCACGGACGAGCACCTCCGCGAACTGGCGCGGAACTCCTTCGAAGCATCGTTCCTGCCTGCCGAAAAAAAGCTAGAATTTCTGAACCTGTTCGATGCCGCCGCGGCACGATAAGAAAAAAGTCGGAGCGAAGGTGGAGACATCCGCCGGCGGATGTCCCGCTTGGCGAAGCCCGGCAGGTCACCCCAGATCCTGTTGTAGAATCGCCACTCGAGAACCAGAAACGCGCATACTTTTCACCGAGAACAGACAACTAAGAGCTAGCCACTGCCCACCATGCCCTTGCATATCGGCATCGTCGCCTGCAGCACTGAAGGAGCCGCTCTCTGCTACCGCACCATCTCGGTTGAAGGTGCGCTACTTCTGGGCAAACACGATCACCCGGAAGTCTCCTTGCACTCCTACTCGCTCGCGAAATATATGAAACATATTTCAGCGAACGATTGGGTGGGCGTGGCCGAATTGATGCTCTCCTCGGCAGAAAAGCTGGCCCGGGCTGGCGCGGACTTTTTCATCTGTCCGGACAATACCATCCACCAAGCCTTCGACCTGATCGAGCATCGCTCGCCGCGTCCCTGGCTGCATATTGCTAGAGAAGTCGCTAAAGAGGCGCAGCGCCGCCAGTTCAAGCGGGTCGCAGTACTCGGCACACGCTATCTCATGGAAGGCCCGGTCTACCGCGAAGCTCTGAAAGCCGCCGGCATCGAGTTCCGCATTCCCGGCGCCGAACAGCGCGAACGCCTCGACCAGATCATCATGGACGAGCTCGTCAACGGCCAATTCCTGCCCCGCTCGCTCGCATATTACGTAGAAGTAATCCGCTCATTGAAAGATGAAGGTTGCGACGCCGTCGTGCTCGGCTGCACCGAGATCCCGCTGCTGGTCACGCCGGAATCCTCGCCGTTGCCTACGCTCGATTCCACGCGCCTTCTGGCAAAAGCCGCAGTGCGCAAAGCAGTAGAAGGCTAGAGTGGATCACGTGGCGCGGACGCCCTCGCCCGCGATCTTCTCCGCCAAGACGGTGCATTAAACTCGCTTCATCTCATGCTGAAATTCCACCAACTCCATAACCGCTACGCGATCTCCCGCCTCGCTCCCGGCGCGTCCATCCCCACCTGGGCCACGCAAGGCGAGTTTACCTCGATCAGCCGCACCTCCGACGAACTCTCTATCGTCTGTCCAACAGAAAATCTCCCGATAGAAATTGCCCCGGGGCCGCGCTGGATCTGTTTCAAGCTCGAGGGACCGTTCCCATTCTCCCAAACTGGAGTTCTCCTCGCGTTCATCGCGCCGCTATCGAATAACGGGATTCCCATCTTCGCCGTCTCGACTTACGACACGGATTACGTTTTGATCCCGGAGCAGGCGTCGGACGCCGCCCTTGCCCATCTGATGGAGGCGGGGCACATATTGCTTCCCTGAGTGGGCCCGTCTGCCCATGGTTCTTAACCGTTCGCTGATCTAAATTCCCCAACCACTGTAGCTACTCCATTGAAAGAGCCGCGGTATGTTGTAATAGAAGTTAACTAGCTCATGCCTTCAGCCCTAACATCCCTGCGTCGCCGCGCCAAAGCCGTCCATCGCAACCTTCGCGGAGCCTCCATGGCTGCGCGCGCCCTGAGTTCAACCGATCATCCCATTCTTGCGCACATCATTCCTATGCGCCGCTGCAATCTCGCGTGCACCTACTGCAACGAGTTTGACGATTTCTCGAAGCCGGTACCGACCGACGAAATGTTTCGCCGCATCGATAAGCTTGGCGCGCTGGGCACCACCATCGTTACCATCTCCGGCGGCGAGCCGTTGCTGCATCCCGACCTCGACGAAGTCATCCGCCGCATTCGCGCCAACGGCATGATCGCCGGCCTCATCACCAATGGATATTTTCTCGTTCCCGATCGCATCCAGCGCCTGAACCGCGCCGGGCTGGAATGGCTGCAGATTTCCATCGATAACGTCAATCCCGATGAAGTTTCCAAGAAGAGCCTGAAGGTTCTCGACAAGAAGCTGCAGAACCTGGCCGAGCATGCTGACTTTCACGTGAACATCAACTCGGTGGTGGGCGGCGGAATTTGTAACCCGCAGGACGCGCTGACTATTGGCAAGCGAGCCCTCGAACTCGGTTTCACTTCCACCATCGGCATCATTCACGATGGCAGTGGCCAGTTGCAGCCGCTGGGTGAAGAAGAGCGCCGGGTTTATGACGAAATGAAATCCTGGGAGAAGCGCAGCTTCACCCGCGTCAACGCTTTTCAAGACAACATTGCTCAGGGTTTGCCGAACGAATGGCGCTGCCGGGCTGGAGCGCGCTATCTCTACATCTGCGAAGAGGGATTAGTTCACTACTGCTCGCAGCAGCGCGGATATCCCGGGGTGCCGCTAGCCACCTACACGCGAGATGACATGCGCCGCGAATACCTTGCGGAAAAAGGATGCGCGCCCAACTGCACCGTCTCCTGCGTCCACCAAGTCTCGATCTTCGATAGTTGGCGTGCCCCGCAGCATCCAGCGGAAGCGCTCGTGGCCACCGCTGGGGATTTGGTGCAAATCAAGTAAAAACTTGCGCTGGCGCTATCTTCAAACTTCTACTTCTTCGGCTGCGCGGATGGCGGCAAAATTCCATTGAGCCGCAAATACATCGCCGCCGTGGAGTAATGATCGGACCAGCCGCTAGCCAGGATCAGATCCGCTACGGCGCGCCCAGCCTGGCGGCCGCCGAACAATTCTATGCTGTCACTCAGTTTCGAATCGTCCATCTTGGCCAGAGCGTCGTTGCAAAAATCGTAGGAGGCCGTCGCCGCCGCGAGCAGCTTTTCCTTGCTGTCAGACTCCTTCGGTTCCTCGGCCTTAGGTGCGGGAACGTCGGCGGCCTTTGCACAAAAAGAGTTATTGAACCCCACAATGTGAACCACCAAGTGCGCAAAAGTCATCTGGTCCGGAGTGGGCTTGTAATTGAACTTATCTGCTGGCATAGCGCTGATGGCGCCCAGGGTGTTCGTGCGGGAACGCTGCAGCAAAAAGCGTACGCCATTCGACACCGGATCTTTCACCGGCGCGGAAGCTTGTGCAGTGGTCGCCGGCATGGACGAAGGTGAGGCTGCGCTTTGGGCTGAGCCCGAACCAATAGTGGCGAAGGCCAGGAACAACATAATGAGAAATCGCTGCATATGAATCTCCTTGAGCGTTAGACGCGACATAGTTTTTATCGGCTCACGGTATCCAGCGCCATCCTAAGAACGCGCCGCCAGTGCCGCCGCCCCCAGCTTCCAAAACAGATACCACGCCGCCACAATCGTAATCGCCGTGGTGCGTTTCACTTTGCTGTTGCTGGAAAATCCGATCCCCATCAGAACGATACTCCAGATCACGATCACATCCAAAGCCGAAGCCAGTCCGTACAAAAATTTGTGAGACGTTGGATCCATGAAGTAAGCCGGATTTGTGGCAACCGGGTTGTTCACGTTGAAGCCCTCGGGATCCACCCCGGCAAACATCGAGATGATGCCCAGGATCGAGCCAATGACGCCGGGCAGCGCTGCGTAAAAAACAATCGCGTAGGCCCGTTTGAAAGTCACTTCCGCGCCTGCCGCCAATTTAAATGTCGCCCATAGGACGACACTCGTGATGGCGAAGTAAAACAGAATCATCACCGGAATTCCATAGGAGAGATAGCGAATCAGACTGCTGGAGAAGCTGATTCGTTTGGCCTGCTGATCGGCGGGCAACTTGTCGAATTGATCGGCCCGAGACGAATGCGCAATTTCATTTCGGCTGACCTGATCGAATCCGATCTGTCGGTCCATCGAATAAACGAAAATCACCGAGATGATGGAGATCACTAACCATGGCCCCCACCAGCTCGCGTTGCGGCGCAGATCGGTGAACGTCTTCGACGGCGCAATGAAAGTGTTGAGAAGGCGAGCGCCTTCCGAAAGTTTGGGCTCGGGTGGCGGAGCGGGCACAGTCATTGGTGGCAGCGGATCGGCGGCCATATCTGGCTCCTTCAAGGACGAGGGAAAATTTTAGATTGCGCAAGACGCCGGCGCAAGAACAAGAAAAGAAAAATTCTATGCATCCGCCTGCCCTATATCCCTATGGCTTTTTCTCTGTAACGAAATTGGAATCAGCGTCACTATCTGAACAATCAGCATGTAGGCGGCGCGTGCGGACCGCCAAGAGTAACTGTGTTTGCCCCCAAGACGCGTTGCCACTCGAACTGAATCATCCCCCCTTTTCGTTGAGCCCAAGGAAGCCTACGTCCGCCAAAAGGAGAATGTTATGAAGGTGTTTCGTATCGCTCTCTATGCGGCGCTGCTACTAGCGTCGTCGACTTCATTTGCTCAATCCAAGCCGGGAGACCTGGTAGCCGATATTCCATTTTGCTTTTGTCGTGGCCGAGCGCACGTTGCCACCCGGACATTACAGTCTGAATAATCTGACTGATATGGTGCGCATTTACGACCGTGGAGACACCAGTGTTTTTGTGCCCACTCACAGCACCCAACGTCCCCAGCATGAAAATAGTAGCAAGATGGTCTTCCACCGCTACGGCGACAGCTACTTCCTGGCCGAGGTGTGGGTTGCAGGCAACTCCATCGGCAAGGCCCTCTTTCCGTCACGCGCCGAACGCGAAATCCGCGAGGGTGGCCGGGCCGAGTTGGAAATCGCAGTCGTGCGATTGGGGAGGTAGTTGCGCAGCTAAAATGGCGTCATGCAGAGTGTGACGCCCGCAGCAGTGGCCGCCCTCGCACTGGAACTGGCCCCGGCTGTCTTATTCGGCTGTGCTGCAGAGCGGGTTGCCCGTGCGGTGCAACGTTGGCCGGTAGCACTCCGTGTCGGCCTTCCAGCTTTGTTGGTGGTGCCGTACACGATAGTCTCCATCGGCGCGGGCACTTTCCAGTGGACTTGGTTTGCGCTTTATCTGATCCTGCCCGTCGCGATCGCCTGGTTACTTATGCACGCCGCGCAGACCGACCCTGAACAGCGCGGCGACTGGCGCGATGCTTTCATCCTGTTAGTGCTAGGCCTCGCTGTCGATCTGCGATGGTTCGAAGCAGCCTGGCCGAATGGTCTTCGCGCATTGAATGAACTGCTGCTGGTGGATGCAGGCTTGTACGGATTTCTGGCGATACGCCAACTGACCGGCGTCGGGTTCAATTTTCATCTCAAGTGGTCCGACTGGAAAACGGGGCTGCGGGAGTTGGCGCTCTTCGCTCCAGTCGTCATCGGGCTGGGACTCGCTCTGGGCTTCGTTCATCCTCACAGAAATCTGCCGGGAGTTGGCAGCGCGCTTTTTCGCTGGACCGCAATCTTCATCTTCACTGCGGTGCCGGAAGAACTTTTCTTTCGTGGTTGGGTGCAAAACCTGCTGGAACGCCGCCTCGGACGCCATGTCGCGCTGGTCGTCGCTTCACTTCTGTTCGGCCTGTCCCACTTCAATAAACGATCCGCGCATTTCAATTGGCGCTATGTGATTCTCGCGACCATCGCCGGAATCTTTTATGGCCGCGCTTGGCGCGAGCAGCGTCGCGTGCCCGCCTCGACCATCACCCATGCCAGCGTCGATTGGTTGTGGGGACTCTGGTTCTAGGAAATCAAACAGCCGGGTCTGGGTCTTCTCACTTTGTGTAGCCTTTTCTTGGCCCTACGCTGGTGGTAATCTGCTTGCGTCCATGAAAAACATAACGCGTCGCCAATTCAGTTCCACTCTGGCTGGCACTGTTGCGGCTGCCCTTGCCAGCTCCTCTTTGTCCGCGAGCGGCACTTGCGCAAATTGCCAAGGCGAGCCTCTTGCGCTTTCCGCCGGGATTCGTCTGGGGTTGTTCCACCGCGTCCTACCAGATCGAGGGTGCGGTCGACGAAGACGGACGCAAGCCGTCGATCTGGGATACTTTTTCCCACACCCCGGGGAAGACGTTTGAGGGAGAAACCGGCGATGTCGCCGATGATTCCTATCATCGCTATAAAGAAGATGTGCAACTGCTCAAGAGTCTGGGCGTTAAGGGATACCGGTTTTCCATCGCGTGGTCGCGCATCTTTCCCGACGGCACGGGTCAGCCGAACCAGAAAGGTCTCGACTACTATCAGCGCGTTCTCGATGAACTTCACAAAAATAATATTGCTCCCTACGTGACACTCTTTCACTGGGACCTGCCGCAGGCTCTTCCCGGCGGATGGCAATCGCGCGACACCTCAAAAGCGTTCGGCGATTACGCAGGCTACGTCGCCAAGCATCTTTCCGATCGTATTGGTCACTTCTTCACCACCAACGAATTCGTCTGCTTTACCGACCTGGGTTATCAAAATGGACAATTTGCGCCGGGACTTAAATTACCGAATGACCAGGTGAATCAGATCCGCCACAACGGCATCCTGGCCCATGGCATGGCGGTGCAAGCCATTCGCGCGAACGCGAAGTCAGGGACGCAAGTCGGGCTCGCTGAAAACGCCAAGGTTTATGTTCCCGTGATGGAGACCGCCGAGCATATCGAAGCCGCTCACCGCGCCACCCGCGAGGAAAATGCGCAGTTCCTCACCGCGCTCATGGAAGGCAAATACACCGACGGATATCTCCAGCGCGAAGGTGCCAATGCTCCCAAGGTGGAAGCCGGGGACATGAAAATTATCTCCAGCCCGCTCGACTTCGTTGGCCTCAATGTTTATGACCCCGCATACGTGCGCGCCGATTCGTCGGCTGCGGGATACGTGGTCGAGCCGCGCCCTACTTCTTACCCACACATGGCGTCCCCATGGCTGTTCATTGGGCCGGAGGGCATTTATTGGTCGGTACGAAACGTCAGCGAACTCTGGAAGCCCAAGGCGCTTTACATCACCGAGAACGGCACCTCTTCCGACGACGTGGTCACCGACGGCCGCATCGAAGACACCGATCGCGTCATGTTCTTGCGAAACTACCTCACCCACCTCCACCGTGCCGCTGCGGAAGGCTATCCTATCAAGGGGTATTTCTTGTGGAGTCTGCTCGATAATTTTGAGTGGGCGGACGGTTACAGCAAGCGCTTCGGGCTGCATTACGTCGACTACAAAACGCAGGAGCGAATTCCTAAGCTGAGTGCGCAGTGGTATCGGGAAGTGATCGCGAAAAACGCAGTCGAGTAGGCGCGTCCAGAGGCTAGCTGTCCTTGCGGTAGAGGAGGTTGCGCATCGCTTCCCGGCGCGCCTCGTTTGCTTCCTTCGAAGTCTTACGCTCGTCCGCGTCCGCGCTGCGCTTGTTATTGGGCTTGGTAGACTCCTCCTCGCTGCACGCCGGGCAGCGGTTGGCGAAGCCAGGCTTACCTGGCTTCAGCTCGAACTCTTCGGAGCATACTGCGCAAACCTTAATCGGGAATGCCATTCCAATATTTTTAATTCAAGATGTAGAAGAGTGCAACGGCTGTTCAAAGGATCTTACTTGGATGGCTGTTTCATCACGGTACCGGCTGGGCCGAGTGATACCGCAAGTACCCCAAGCCTACGCGTAAATGGTGATGAAGAGAGTCCGGAACGCATATCGCAAAACACAGCCCGAGAATTCCTTGCGTGATGCCCAGTATCCAGAGATTCCCATAACGCCGGAACAACACGCACGAAACAATACCCCACACCACACAAGCTGCCGTGAGCACGAGATTCGGCAAGTGCGCTGTGGCGAACAGTACGCCAGCCATCGTCACGGCCGCACCGCTCGGCATCATGCGAAGCAGGCGATCCATAAAAAAATCCTGCAAGAGAAATTGCTGGTAAATGGTCCAGAGTACGTAGCCCAAGATGTGCTTCAGGTCGCCTTTGTAGAGCGGATGGAGCGTGCCTCCTTTTGCCGCGACGAAAATGCTAACGGCGCCAAGCACGATAGCAGCGGGCAAAATCCAAAGCGACTCCCTCAGCCCGCGCGCCCCCACCCCTAATTCGTCGGGATTCCTTTTACGAGCCAGTACTGCCAGCAACGTCACCACAAGTGCGACTGGCGACAAAATCCGCTGCAGTCGGTCCGGACTCCAGATGATGCCGACGATCAGCGCGTAGCCGAGTACCAGTTCGATGAGGTCGCGGGCTCGGCTAGGATTGGCGCGTGGCACCTGGAAAGTATGGCATGATTGCCGCTCATCGTATGCAGCCCCGGCGGCCCCAGTACGACCCAGGGCGCCATCGCGACGTACCGCCTAAACGGCCACTTCCGGCGTAGCTTCCAACAGACTGCGCGTATACGGATGTTGCGGATTTTCTGTGACCTGCTCGGTCGTTCCAACTTCCACAATCTTGCCGCGATACATGACGGCGATCCGCGTGGAAAGATATCGCACCACCGGCATGGAGTGCGAAATGAAAAGATAGGTCAGGCCGAAGTCGCGTTGCAATTGCCCGAGGAGGTTAACGATCTGCGCCCCTACGCTGACATCGAGCGCTGAGACGGGCTCATCGGCCACAATAAATTTCGGGCGCAATGCCAGCGCCCGGGCAATGCCGATACGCTGCCGTTGTCCGCCGCTGAACTCGTGCGGAAAGCGATGCAAGATCGACTCATCCAGGCCGACCGCCCGCAGGAGTTCCACAACCCGGGCGCGAATCGGATTCGCGGGCTTTTTGTCCTTATGCTTCTTTTCTTTATGAATGATCAGCGGTTCGGCGATGATCTCTTCTACGCGAAAACGCGGATCGAGTGAGGCGAAGGGATCTTGAAAAATGATCTGCATATCGCGACGTAGTTCGCGCATCTGGCTGCCACTGGCAGAGAGCAAGTCGCGCCCCTCGAAATGAATGCTTCCAGAAGTGGGTTCGACGAGGCGCAAAATCAGCCGCCCTAGCGTGCTCTTGCCGGACCCCGATTCGCCTACCAGCCCAAGCGTTTCGCCACTGTGAATATCAAGCGAAACGTCATCCACGGCTCGCACTTCATTTCCGCCCTTGCTTGTTCCGCCGAATGGAGAGGGGCCCTGCAAAAAAACTTTGGACAGATTTCGAACTTCGACGAGCGCCATGATTTTCAAGTCTTAATCAGAAATACGGTGAATTCAGATCTATCCTGTGGCAATCATCGGCACCGCCGCCAACGCTGCCAGCAGACCGACAAATCTCCATCGGGTGAAATGTTCTTTCAGAAACATTCGGGCCAGCAGTACCGTAACCGCAGGGTAGAGTGACGAAATCACGACTGCCTCATCAAGCCTCCCCGTCTGGCTGGCACGAACGAATAATAGGGTCCCGAGGGAATCGATACAGCCCGTGACCACGCCCCAACGCACTCCCGCTGCCGTGATGTCGCGAAAATTCCGCTGCATCAAAACAATCGCTCCGGTAATCAACAATCCGCCGCATCGAGTGAAAGTTGCGATCCAGAGGGCGGATCCATCGCCGGCCTGACGCACGCACAAATAAAATCCCGCGAACCCGATTCCGGCGAGCACCGCGAGGCCGATCCCTTCCGGAGTGTTCCCGTCTTCCGCGCGTGTGATCAGCCAGAGTCCGACTGCTGCGAGGAAAAACCCGAGAATCGGAATCTTTCCCGGCATGCCTTCGTTGAAAATCGAAAAAATTGTCGGGATCGCAGCGCTCAGCACGGCCGCTACCGGGGCCGTCAATCCCATTCTCCCCGAGGAAAGAGCGCGGTAGAAAATGGCCAGCGACGCTCCCCCTGAGATGCCGCCAGCCAGCACCCACGCTACGCTGCGGCCGGACGGGAACTGGACGTGCGCCGTCGATGCCAGGCTTGCCATCAAAATCAGTCCGCCAATGTTGACCACGGTCGTAAACAAGAAGGCGTTGGCGCGGCGCGTGGCATAGCCGCCCAGAAAATCGCTGGTTCCCCACGCCAGTACGGCGGCTAACCCGTACGCGGCGGTCGTGACTTGTGGCGTGGCGAACATGCTCGACGAGGTTAACATGTGCATGAAGCGCGTGCGCTCAACGCCGACATCGAACTCACTTTGCAATCCTGAAAAAGTATGGATTCGGCAGAAGTGTTGGTCTATTCTTAGGCGTTCTCGGAGAACCTTATGAAGACACTTTGGATCGCCGCCCTATGCATCGCCTTCAGCGTTGCCGCTCTCGCCCAGAACGCCGATAGTGAACCGGCCTCGCGCGACGACATCATTCTCTATCTTCAAACCATGCATTCGCACGACATGATGCAAAGAATGATGGAAACGCAAGCGGAGTCCATGCGTCAGCTTTTTCACAATATGATGTTGAAGGAGAAGGGTAGCGTTCCGGCGGATTTTGATTCGCATTTTAAAAAGGCGATGGATGACATGATTCGAAACATGCCCGCTGACGAAATAGTGCAAGCGATGATTCCCGCGTACCAGCATCACTTTACCAAGGGCGACATCGAGGCCATGAATGCGTTTTACTCCTCTCCGGTCGGGCAGAAAGTCCTCGAACAGCTGCCAGGGGTTCTTCAGGAAGGAAATCAGGCGGCCATGCCCATACTGAGCAAATACGTCAACGACTGGAAAGATCGCGTATGCAACAAGACTTAAAGGACATGAATAAGGCTCCCTCGAAGACAGGACAGAATACGCCACAAAGTGTGCCCTCCACGAACTGACGTGGCTCTAGCAGATTTCGTCGGCGAAACTGTGCGGGCGGCGCCTAAAGACGAGGTCTTAGCGTGTTAAACTTTCAACAAAGCGGTCCTTGAGCTAGCCCAGGTTTCTGAGAGCTTCAATTTGATTGAGTTGGCACCTTCGATTCTTTCGGCGGACTTTGCCCGTCTCGGTGAACAGGTGCGTGCCGCCTGCGAAGGCGGAGCAACTGTCATCCACGTCGACATCATGGACGGCCACTTCGTCCCTAATCTCACGATAGGGCCACCGGTTGTTAAATCGCTGCGCAAGGTCACGAAATTGCCGCTCGATTGCCATTTGATGATCGAGAATCCTGATGAATTCATTCCGGCTTTCGCCGAAGCTGGTGCGGATTGGATTTCGGTTCATCAGGAGGTTTGCCGCCACCTGAATCGCACGTTGCACTTGATCAAGAGCCACGATTGCCTGGCAGGCGTTGTGATCAATCCGGCCACTCCCGTTGACACGCTCGCCGAGGTGCTCGATATCGTAGACTATGTGCTGGTCATGTCGGTGAATCCTGGTTTTGGCGGGCAGAAGTTTATCCCTGGAGCTTTGCATAAAATGCGCCGACTCGCGGATATTCGCAGCCAACGCCGGCTGAACTACCGCATCGAAGTAGATGGCGGGGTGGCGCTGGACACGGTGGCCGACGTGGTCCGGGCGGGCGGGGAAATTCTTGTGGCAGGCAACGCCGTGTTCGGCAACGGCGATCCAACAAAGAATGCAGAGGGGCTGTTGAAGGTGGCCACTGAAGCGGCGCTTTTGAAGGTCTAGTAATCCGAAAGCCTGACATCGAAACATTCGGATGATATTCAATATTCTGAGTCGAGGTCTTATGTCGCGTCGCGTTTCACTCATTGCGTTTCTCGGCAGCTTGCTGTTGGTCACCGCCGCTTGCACTAATAAGAAGGCGACCAATCCGCTGGCCAACGTCGGCTCCAAGCAGCCGGACAAAGTATTGTTCGATAAGGCCATGGACGCGATGAAGCACAACCGCTTCGACGTGGCGCGAATGACGCTGCAGACGCTGATCAACACTTATCCGGATTCCGAATTCATCGCGCGCGCCAAGCTGGCGGTCGGCGACTCGTGGTATGCCGAAGGTGGCACTGCGTCCCTGGCGCAGGCTGAACAGGAATATCGCGACTTCGAAACTTTCTTTCCCAACATGCCGGAAGCCGCCGAGGCGCAGCTAAAAATCGCCAACATTCAATATCAGCAAATGGATAAGTCGGACCGCGATTACACCCATGCCAAGCGCGCCGAAGACGAATATCGCAATCTGATCATGCAGTATCCCGACAATCCCAAGCTGGTGAAAGAAGGAAAGGAACGCCTGCTCGAAGTGCAGGAGGTTTTGGCCGATCGCGAGTTCAGCATCGGAAGGTTTTATTATTTGCGCATGTCGTACCCGGCATCGATCGCTCGGCTCAAGACGCTGGTGGAAAAATATCCGCTTTACAGTCACGCCGACGAAGCGCTCTACACGCTGGGGCAGGACTACGAAGGGCAGATTACGCAGCTCCGCGCCCGCCCCACCTGCATCAAGACAAGCCCTCAGCCGGGCTGCGTCGGCGAGCAGATTAAAGCCAACATGATCGAGGAACTTACGAGGCAGGCGGGTGCCGCCTATTCGCAGATCATCACGCGATATCCGGTGATGGACCGCGGCGACGACGCCAAGAAGCGGTTGGCTGCGTTACATCAGCCGATCCCGCGGCCCACCCGAGCTGCTGTCGCCCAAAATCGAGCCGAAGAAGAGAGCCGCCGCGAGGCCACCACGCTGGACCGTCTGATGGGCGTCGTGAAAAAAGGCCCCGACGTCTCGCTGGCCTCCAAAATCGGAGACCCCACGCCTGGTCGATCCCACTCCCGTCGCCGCCAACGAGGAGGCGATGAAAACTACTCGCCATGCCATGGGACTTTCCAACGGAGGCAATGGAGGAAGCAATAATGTAAGCATTGAAGCCGTGCAGGCTGGCGTTCCCGCAGCCAACGAGCCGGCTCCGCGCTCCGACGCGCCTCCTTCCAATACCGCGCTCTTCGCTCATAATCCAACTCCTGCTGCAGATCCGAATGAACTAAGCCCTGTGCCCGCTGCGAACGAACCGAAGCCCGCCGGTCCTCCTGATCCCAATGAATTGACGCCGACCGCCGACGCTCAAGCTTCGGCATCCGGCACTGCTCCATTGCCGCCCCCGGTGCAGGTCAACGAGATTCGGCAGGGTCAGGCGTCCTCCAGTTCTGACACTGCGAGTGCGGCTGCCAACACTGCCCTGGCCAGCGATCAGGATATTTCCAGCAGCAAGAAGAAGAAAAAGAAGGGCCTAAAGAAAGTCCTCGCTTTTTAGGGATTCTGGTGAATCTGATTGGTGTTCGCACTTTCGGCACCTGCAACCACACCTCCGCTCACAAGTCCCTGACCCCTAGTAACCAGGTAACCACCCGGCTGATCATTGACTTAGAGTGTGGCTCAGGTTACCTTCGCGATATCTCCCCTCAGAAGAGGAAATATTTTCTTGGCCCGGAAGATACTGCTCGCCGACGACAGCGTGACCGCCCAGAACATGGGGCGCAAGATTCTTGCCGACGCCGGCTACGACGTAATTACTGTTAACAACGGTTCCGCCGCGTTGAAAAAGATCGCCGAGTTCAAGCCCGACCTCGTCATCCTTGATGTTTACATGCCCGGTTACAGCGGCCTCGAAGTATGCCAGCGCCTGAAGGATTCACAGGATTCCTCGCGCATTCCAGTCTTGCTGAGCGTCGGAAAACTGGAGCCATTCAAGCCCGAAGAGGCACGTCGGGTTCGCGCCGAAGGCTTTATTGTCAAGCCGTTTGAAGCCAGCGAATTGCTGAGCGCCCTATCCAAGCTCGAAGATAAAGTGGTTCCTCGCGCCGAGCCGTCCAAGCCGGGGCGGTTTGCCCGTGCAGTTGCCGCCCAGGAAGAATCCGGGCGCGGCAGAACCGACACGGTCAGTGAGCAGGATGGATGGAAGAACCGTATTGCTTTTCCCCATCAGAAGACGGAGATGGAACAAAAGGAAGAAAAGGCTGCGGACGACGTTGCGATTTACAACCCCATCAATCGTGATCTTCGCACGGTAGTCGAAACTCCCGAGGAAAAGAAGCAACAAGCGTTGGAACATCCTCCAGTCGCGGCTGCGGAAATCCAGGTTGAGGCCGCCAGCGTTGACGTAGCCGCGCTCGCGCCAGCCGGACTGCCCCAGGACGTGACGCCCGAAGAGTTAGCCGCGATCGCTGCTGCGGCTGCGCAAATCCACGCGATCCAAAACGAAACGAAGAACGAGATTTCTAAAGACGAGATCAGGGACCAGGTTCAAGACCAACAGCAGTTGGTGGAACCAGCGATCCCGGCCGTTTTTGCGGAATCCTCCGAGTCTCACCTTGTCGCGGTAGCGGAACAGCCTGTCGCGGAAACTATGCTCTCGGCGCATCAGGGGGCTCGCGAGGAGGTGGCTGCGGTCGGGGTTGCGCTTGCCCCTGATAGCCGCAACGATAGCCCTAACGAAGCGGACCAGTCCGCGTCGCACGATCTACCTATCACGATGGCGGCTGATCCCGCCGCCTAGCATCTCACAATGGCTCTCCACGATGGACAGCCGTCGCCGTAGCGCTCGAAGCCGATGAAGCTTCTCTCTCGCTCGAGCACGAAATGCAAAAGGCTTATGCGGCCTTTGTAGCCGAGGAAACTGCGTCGCGGGAGAATTCTCATATCGCGGAGTCGGCCCCGCCGGTGCAAACTTCGGTGGTTGAAAGTGCCAGCCCCGCGCCTGTATCCGAGCGTGAAACTTCCGTGGCGATGGCAGTCGCAGAAATCGTTCCGGAGCCAGCTCAAGAGCCAACAGTCGAGTCAGAAGCAATCCCAGCGACATCGTCTTTCCCCGAGCCTGTAGCAATCTCCGAGCAAAGCGACGCCGCAGGCGTTCCGGTTGCGAGCGAAGAATCATCTGCAGAAGCGAAAGATGAGGATCCCGCGGCACTTGCCCAAAGAGCGTGCGAGTTGGCGCAGAAAGAGTTTGTCGCGCAAGAACCCGCACAGCTAGCCTCTACTGTGCCCGTTGCTGTGGCGCTTCAGGAACTACCGGTTGCAACTTCAGCGGAACCCGTGATGGCCGACACCACTCATTCCGATCACCACTTTGCCCCCATCGTTCGTGCCCAGGAACCCCACATTGAGCCGCCCACGGAAAGTTCCCAAACCGTAAAGAGTAGTGCTGCGGCGTGGGCGAGCTGGCGTCAAATTCGCGATGCCAGCGAACCAAAACCAGCCCCGGAGCCGAGCCGTCCAGAATTCGAAACGCCTGCTCCGACAGCGGAGGAGCCCGCTGCCATGGCGGCCGCCGCCGGCGCAGAGCAGCCTTCACCGGACCGCGACATCCCGTCTCCCGCAAATGCAAATGAAAGTTCCACCGACGTCGCCAGCATCGTCGAGAGCGTCCTCGCCGACCTTCGTCCCAGACTCATGGCGGAGATCTCTCGAAAAATGGCGGAGAAGAAGTAGGCAACTTCCGCTCGTTACTCCTCGCTGACGAGAAGGCAAATTTTAAATTAGCGTGGATGCCTGGCAAAGGCTGTGGTCCCTGCGGCCAAGGTCGCAATGCCCAACCTGAAATTACGACGAGAATAACTGCATCAGACGAGTGATCCGCAGTAACTCCAGTATTCGTGGCGTCATGTTGACGAATTCCAGTATGCAGTAGCCTTGATTGATGGCGGAGACCTTCAGCCCGACCAGCGCTCCCAGTCCGGAGCTGTCCAGATAATTAACATCGCCAAGGTCGACTACGATCCGCCCGCCGAGCGCGATAAGCGGCTTCACCGTCTCTTTCATCTTGCCCGCGGTTTCAGCGATGAGCCTGCCATGACACTTTACAGTCGTCACCTGATTTCCCTGTGCATCTTTATCTTTCAACTTCTCCACTTCGCAGTGAAAGCTCTCGGACGGTGTCATAGCAATACTTCTCCTTTGCACCGGAAATTTTCGATGCTAACACTGCACTCCAAATGGCGCATGTTAATTTCCTGTGAAAACATCTCGGAAGGTCGACGCGAAGACAGGAATCGAATTGTCCGAAGCAACTAATAACGCCGATAAGGAATGTGAAGCATTGCGCTGAACCGGTTCAAACACGCAGGATCATCACTTCGGTGGCTTTGATGAGCGCAGCGGCAGTCTGCCCCGCCTTGAGCTGCATCTCGCGCGCCGATCGTGCCGTGATGATCGATATGATTTTCTGGCCGCCGATGGAGATTTCGACCTCCGCCATCAGGCCGCTGATCCGAACGGAATCGATCCGTCCCACGAGTTGATTGCGCCCACTGACGCGGCGGATTACAAATTTGCGCTCCTGTTCGGTCCGGCCTCGGGTTCGGAAAAGCATCCGGTCGATCTCCCGCTGAGGAATTCGGTGATGTCCCCCAGCGGTTTGCACACTACGAATTTTCTTCTTGTAAATCCACTGCTTGATTGTGGGGAAGCTGATTCCCAGCTCTAGAGCCGCATCCCGCAGCTTGAGCAGCTCTTCGGGCTGAACGCCGGATTTGCCGTTCTTACGCATCGGAACGAAATCCTACAGTCGCCATGTGAAGCGGTCAACCCGCCGAGCCCGCTTCCGTTATGCGTCGCTTCGCGCAACGATAAATGTACTAATTAGCATCGTAATGGACATAAGAAGTGTATGTCATATACACTTCCAATTCTTATTCCAGAAAGAAAGGCCCGCAAGACTCATGCGTAAAGCTCTTCCGTTCCTCGCTCTCTTGTTTGTGACGCCATTATCCTTCGCCCAGGACGGATTCTTCACCGATTGGTTCAACATGGTAGCGGCAACGCAGGCGGAACAGCCGCACTGGATCACGCCAGTCAACACGACCACACCGCGGTTGGAACAGGAGTTTCGCTACGACATTCAATGGCAGACCCACAATAGCGGCGTGACCACCGATAACTACGGGGTAAGTAAAGGTCTGGAAATCATTCCGGCGAAAAACGTCGAGATCATTCTGGCGGTACCGCCGTATATCGTGAACAATCCCGATTCCGCGCACGATGGATTCGGCGACTGGCAGTTTCTTGTGAAGTATCGAATAGCCGCCGGAAATGAGGAGCATGGCAACTACATTCTGACGGCTTTTTATCAGATGACTTTTCCGACCGGCCAATACCAGGAAGGTGCGTTGAGTCCGGTCATCACGCCGACCATCGCCTACGGCAAGGGCTACAAAAATTTCGACGTGCAGGGAACATTGGGCTACAGCTTTCCCACGGGAAATGAGTCCGTCATTGGACACACACTGCCCTGGAATAATACGTTCCAGTACAAGCTCTACAAGAAGTTTTGGCCGGAACTGGAGGTCAACTTCAATCACTTTTACGGCGGGAACGGCACAGTTGTTCCTACAAGCCATCCCGGTAAGACATCGGTATATCTCACGCCTGGACTGGTTCTCGGCCGGTTCAAGATAAAGAACCGCCTCGCGTTCACCGCCGGCGGAGGTTTTGAAATCGCGGCTACTCAATTCCATCCCACGAACCATATTCCGATTTTGTCGATACGCTTTCCGTTCTAAATTATGGCCAGAACGTCGTTCAGCGAGGTTTGGAATCCCTTATGTATCGCCACAAAAGATGGCTATTCCCCATTGCTGTTTGGCTCCTTTTTATTCTGCAAGGCGCCGTCGCCCACTCTCAGCAGCTGACCATTCAAAAAGAGGACGGTAAGCAGACCATTTTGTCTCGTGCGGATCTGGAGGCACTCCCACACGTCAAGGTGCAGGCGTCAGCCCACGACGTCTCTGCTACGTTTGAAGGAGTGCTGCTTCGGGCGGTGCTGGAGAAAGCGGGAGTTGGTTTTGGGGAAACACTGCGAGGGAAACGACTCGCGTCCTGCCTCCTCGCGGAGGCGGCTGATGGCTATCGCATCGTCATTGCACTGCCTGAAATGGACCCGGACTTCACCGATAAGCAGATCATCTTGGCTTTTCTGAAAGATGGTAAACCCCTCGACGAAAAAGAGGGGCCGTATCGCATCGTGATTCCAGAGGAGAAAAGACCGGCTCGCTGGATCAGGCAACTCACCACGCTGAAAATTGTGAACGTGCTGTGACTGAGGATCTCATCCACCCTTAATCCCCGATCACCTTCGCGGGAACGCAGGATGTAGAAACGAGGCCGCGCCATTTCGTCATCAGGGAGCGGCCCGCTTCGATTGTTTTAGCTGCTCAGTGGAACATACTCGACTGCCCCGGTGTCACCGTCGAGAATTTCTTCTGCCGGGAACCAGTAGATTTCTTCGTTCCCGTCATCGTCGACATAGGAATAACCGATGTATACCGTGCCCATGTCGGTGTCTTGAGGTAAAGCGAACGCGGCGTACGTCAAGTGCGAACCAGTCGCCTGCGCCATTTTCTTGTGCGTCTTGTATTTCTTGACGGGAATTTCTCCCTTGGTGTCATGAACTACGTGGAACGCAGAAATTTTTCCGCCTTTGCTCTCGACCGATGACGCATAGTGTCCCTTCTTCTCGATGGGATGGTGTCCATCGGTTTTAAGCTTTGCAGCGACCAGTGCGTGGCCGCTGTGATGGTTTTGCTTCTTGGCCGCCACCGCAGAGGCAACGTTGCTAATCGCTAACAGACTAAACGTGATAGCGATGGCTGGGAGAACGCGTTTCATGTTCATTAGATTCTCCAGTTGACGACGATTTTAAACCCGAGCGCCCGTTAGGATGCTTCTCTGTCGAACTCTGTTGGCTGGAGTAAGCCTACGTACCCCTCTTCACGTTTGACCCTCCTTTTCTCTGCCCTGTAAGATCAAGCTTCATCAGCATTCGACGAATCTCACGTACGGGCATACGAATCCATATATTTCGCGTTCCTCTGCCCCTCTGTATTAAAGATTTCGGAGGGCTGAGAGCTATCTCCAACTGATGCCGCACGAACTGCCTAAATCCTACGAACCTGGCGCCATCGAAACCCGTTGGGCCGAATACTGGGTCAAAGAAAAACTCTTCTCCGTTCCCACCCCGCCTCCCGGCGAGACGCGACCCGTCTTCACACTCCTGCTGCCACCTCCCAACGTCACCGGCCGTCTCCACATGGGCCACATGCTCAACCAGACGCAGATGGACATCATCGTGCGCTGGCATCGCATGCGCGGTTTCATCACGCTCTGGCTGCCAGGCACGGACCACGCCGGCATCGCCACCCAAATGATGGTGGAGCGCGACCTGGCCAAAGAAGGCAAGAAGCGCCGCGACCTGGGCCGCGAAAAATTTATCGAGCGCGTGTGGGAGTGGAAGAAACTCTACGGCGGCGCCATCCTCGACCAGATGAAGCGCCTCGGCGCCTCCGTCGATTGGGACCGCGAATACTTCACCATGGACGAAAATCTTTCGCACGCCGTTCGCGAAGTCTTCGTTCGCCTCTACGAACAGGGCCTGATCTATCGCGGCAAATACATCGTCAACTGGTGCCCGCGCTGTGAGACCGCCATCTCCGATCTCGAAGTGAAGCACGAAGATGTCGCCGGGAAACTTTGGGAGATTCGCTATCCCGTTGTCGGCGCGCCGAGTGGCGGAGAAGCTGAGTTCATCACTGTCGCTACGACTCGTCCGGAGACGATGCTGGGTGACACCGCAATCGCCGTGAACCCTAAAGACGAACGCTACACGCATCTTCACGGCAAAAAAGTTTTGCTGCCGCTGATGAATCGCGAAATCCCAATCATCACCGATGAACTCGCGCAGCCTGAGTTCGGCACCGGTGCTGTAAAGGTAACGCCGGCACACGATCCCAATGACTTCGCAGCCGGCAAGCGCCACGATCTTCCGCAGATCGACGTGATGGATGAGCATGCGCACATGAATGCCAACGCTGGAGTCTACGCGGGACTGGATCGCTATGAGGCTCGCAAGCGTGTGCTTGCCGATTTGCAGGAGCAGGGTTTCCTTGTCGGCGAAAAAGATTACGCTCTTTCCCTCGGCAAGTGCGAACGCTGCGGAACCGTCGTTGAGCCGCGCCTCTCCGAGCAGTGGTTCATCAAGATTCAGCCGCTCGCGCAAAAGGCGATCGAAGCCGTGGAGAGCGGCGACATCACCATCGTTCCCGAAAATTACAAACAGATTTATCTCAACTGGATGAATAACATCTACGACTGGTGCATCTCGCGCCAGTTGTGGTGGGGACACCGCATCCCCGCGTGGACTTGCCAGGATTGCGCCGAAATCATCGTCGCGAGGGAGACTCCAACACAATGCACGAGGTGTGGGAGCAACAAACTCGAGCAGGTTTCCGACGTCCTCGACACCTGGTTTTCATCCGGACTTCTGCCTTTCACCACCCTGGGCTGGCCGGAGAAGACGCGCGATCTGGAAGTGTTTTATCCCAACACGTTGATGATCACCGGTTTTGACATCCTTTTCTACTGGCTCGCCCGCATGATCATGTTCGGATGCCACTTCATGCAGGGTCACGAACAGGATGCGGCTGTCAAGAAGGCAAGCGGTGAGGCCGCGAAGACGAATGATAGCGTGCCGTTCCGCCATGTTTATATTCATGCCCTTGTGCGTGACGCCGACCGCCAGAAGATGTCGAAGACAAAAGGCAACGTGATCGATCCGTTGGAAATTATCCAGCGCTTCGGCACGGATGCCACTCGCTTCACTCTCGCCGCCATGGCTGCTCCCGGAACAGACATTGCCTTCAGCGAGAGCCGCACCGAGGGCTATCGCGCCTTCGCCAACAAAATCTGGAACGCCGCTCGCTTCATGTTCATGAACGTCGATCGTCTTGGATTTGTGTGGGGACAGCCCTCGCCCGCCCACGGACGAAGTCCCGAAACCTCTGCTGCGGGAAAGGGGACTAAGGACTTTACTGTCTCGACTCTCGAAGACCGTTGGATCCTATCCCGCTTTAATCGCGTCACTGCGGAAGTGAACGAGGCCCTCGCCACGTATCGCTTCCACGAAGCCGCGAATCGCATCTATGATTTCTTCTGGGGTGAGTTCTGCGACTGGTATCTGGAACTCATCAAGTCCCGCTTGAACTTTGCGGAGGGCGCCGATAAAACCGAAGCGCTGGCTGCATGCGCCAATCTGGTCAACCTGTTCGACGCTTCTCTGCGCTTACTGCATCCCGTGATGCCCTTCATCACCGAGGAGATCTGGCATGCGATGTACGAAGGACAACCTCCGCTCAAGTCGATTGCTCTCGCTGGTTTTCCGCAAGCGGACGAAAAACAATTCAATCTCGCCGCCGAGACAGAGATGGCGATTCTGCAGGACCTGATCGTGAACGTCCGCAACGTGCGCGCCGAACTGAAAGTGGAACCCAAGGTAAAAGTTCCGATCGAGATTTTCGCCCCGGAGCCCGCCATCCGCGCCATGATTGAACAGAACCACGCCGCGGTCGAGCGCCTCGCAAACGTTGAGAAAATCGCATTCGTTGACGGCTCGCTAGCCAAGCAGGCTGGCGCCCGCAGCACCGCGCGCTTCGACCTTCACGTAATCTATGAACGGAAGATCGACGTTGTCGCCGAACGCGAACGTTCAACCAAAGAATTGGAGAAGCTCGAAAAAGAGTTCGCGAACAATCAACGGCAACTCAGCAACGAACAATTCCTGTCGAAAGCCCCGGAAAAGGTGGTCGATGGACTGCGCCGTCGCGAAAAGGAATTGATCGCCCTGCGCGAAAAGGTAGGCCATCAGCTGACCGAGTTGAACGGCACCGGCGCCTGATGCAGAAACTGAACACGAACCACTAGCCCTATGGACTTTAACAGCCGACGCATTACCGCGATCCTGGAAAACGCGCTCCTTGAAGACCGCGCCACGAGCGACGCCACCAGCTACGCCTGCATCGACCCTGGCCAGCGCGCCTCCGCGACCATCCTTGCCAAACAGGATTGCATCCTCGCTGGCATCGGCGTGATCGCGCGCATCCTCGACGTCTACGCTATCCTTGATGGCGCGGTCACTTCGCACTACGAGGTCACCACGCATCCCGAAATTTTTGATGGTGTGCGGCTGCACAAGGGCCAATCGGTCGCGGTCATCCGGCACAATGCGCGCGTCCTTCTTTCCTGCGAGCGCGTCATTCTGAATTTCCTGCAGCGAATGAGCGGGATTGCCACCCTTACGCGAAAGTTCGTCGAAGCGGTGTCTGGCACCAAGGCACGCATCCTCGACACTCGCAAAACCGCCCCCGGCCTCCGTGTCATCGATAAATACGCGGTGCGCTGCGGTGGGGGACAAAACCATCGCCTCGATCTTTCCGATGGCGTCCTCATCAAGAACAATCACATCACCCTGGCCGGCGGCATTGTGCCCGCCCTCGAGCACGCCGTCCGCAACCGACGCGGCGCCCAGCCCATCGAAATTGAAGTGCGCACTCTCGAAGAACTGGATGAGGCGCTCACGCACGGAGCGGAAGCCATTCTGCTCGATAACATGTCCGCCTGAAGATGTGCGCCGCGCCGGTCGAGCGTCTGCTCCAAGGCCTGGATCGAAGCATTCCCGCTCGAGTGTTCGGGCGGCATTCGTCTTGAAAATGTGCGTGCTTATGCGGAAACGGGCGTGGATTTTATTTCCGTCGGCCTGCTCACTCACTCCACTCACGCCGCCGACATGAGCATGCGCGTATCGCCCGCTATAATCTTCAGTCGCATTCGTCGTCCAGGTTCGATCGTCCAATTTCGAACTCGTCCAGTTTCCAACTTCGCACCGCCCCACCCTCATCCTCCAACCTGGCCGTCGGTGCACCCGCAGCAGACGGTTCGGTACTGCCGCCGCACTGTACTTCTGAGAGGGGCGGATTTCCGAAGCCGGGGTTACATTACTCGGAACGGAGGCCCTCCCCCATGACTCCCCTGTATCGTCCCGTTGTGATTCTGTGCCTTGCCTTGTTCACCGCCAGCGCTTCATCCGGAGCAGGAAACGATATGCAAGCCCAACCAAGCCCGGCAAGCGCCTCGGCCGACGCCTCCACTCCATCCACCACCAACGCCACGGTCACCCTCGACGTCCTCACCAACCGCCATCCGATCAGCCCGTATGTTTATGGCGGTGCCTATCCTCAGGACGCGCCCACAATCACCGACAGCGGGCTCACCGCGGTTCGCTGGGGCGGCGACTCCACATCGACGTACAACTGGCAACTCTTCACCAACAACGCGGCGGCGGACTACTACTACGAAGATTTTGACTACTCCGAAATCGGCGATGCCGATTCCACGAAATACATTTCGGATGTGAAAGCCGCAGGCAGCAATCCCCTCATGACCATGCCCATGCTGCCCTGGGTAGCGAAATCGGCAGAGGGGTCGGGAAACGGCCACTGGAGTTTCTCAGTCGCCAAATATGGCTCGCAGTGCAGTGTGGATCAGTACAACACCGACGCGGGCGACGGCTTGAAGTCCGATTGTGTAACCGACCTCACCGCCAATCCAAACGACGCCTACTGGCCGCTGCTCGATCAACCGGGCTCCAACGATCCCCCCGGAAGCGTGTATCGCAATCAATGGGCAGCTGCGCTGGCCACGGCTTTCGGCAGCTCGCCCCATTTCTACGACATGGACAATGAGATCGATATCTGGGGCAGCACGCATCGTGATGTGCATCCCAATCCTTCGGGTTACGACGAATTGAGCGTCACTTATCTCGCGGAAGCCCAGGCTCTCAAGGGCTGGGATCCCAAGGCGATTCGCTTTGGTCCGGTCAGTTGTTGCTGGTGGTTTTATTGGAATGGTGAGAACAACAACGATAAGGCCGCCCACGCCGGTGTCGACTTCATCCCTTGGTGGCTCAATCAGGTTTACTGGCAAGACAAAATTAACAAGAGTCGTTCTCTGGAAGTTTTTGATATTCACGCCTATCCCGATGGCCCGGACACTTCTGGTTGGACGCAGGCGCAGTTGCAGGCGCTCTCGGCGCGAATCTATCGCGATTATTGGGACCCGACTTATGTCAGCGAGTCCGGCGACATCAACCAGTACTGGACCACCTTCCTTCAGCCCAACAAGACCATTCCATTTCGCCTGCCGCGCATGCGCGCCATCGTCAACATGATTTATCCAGCCACTCCTCTCAGCGTGACCGAGTGGAGCGCCGCGTTCGCTGGAGAATCCGATTTCTCTACCGCGATTGCCGACGCCGATGCCTACGGAATCCTCGGCCGAGAGCGTGCCTATCTAGCCTCTCGCTGGGTCGCGCCTCTTCCCGCCAATCCAAATTATCTGGCCCTGAAGCTCTATCGGAACTACGATGGAAAACACAGCGCATTTGCCGCGACCTCAGTCTCCGCCGCGAATACCGGCGATCCCGATCTGTTCAGCAGCTATGCGGCCATGGATCTGACCGGGAAAATCCTCACCGCGATGATCCTCAACAAAGATCCAGTGAACACCACGCAGGTGACATTCACGGTGAATGGATTCACGCCCCAGCAAGTCACCACCTATACACTGTCGTCAACCAACCCCACCACGATCGTTGCCTCCTCCGCCCATGCGTGGACGCCCACGGTGAATGTTGCGCCATATTCTTTAACCCTGCTGGTGGTCAATGGGACTTCTCAATTGCCGGGCGCGGAGTGGGATCTGAATCCGGATACAACCATGGTCGCAGCCGGCGCCAAGGTTACTTTGCATCCAAAACTGGTGTCCGGATCGGCGACGGTAACGTTGGGCACGCCGCAATCGGACACTGGCATCACCGTCGCAGTAACCCAACCAACTATCAGCCACGGCAAGCAAGGCGCCATCACCGTGACTGCCGGTTCCACTCCCGGCTTTTATCACTACACGGTTCCCAGCGACGACAGCACAGGCGTGGCACAAGTGCAGGGTGGCTGGATTCTCGTCGGCAATCCTCCCGCTTCCCTAGCCAAAACCGGCGACAAGCAGAAAGGCAAAGCCGGAACCACGTTGAATTTATCCGTCACTCTGAACCCCGGGCAGTCCGGTGGAACCGCGGCTGGCGGCGCCATCCTTTTCACCACTACCGCCGGAACGCTTTCCAGTCCAACCGTCGTCACCAATTCTTCCGGCGTAGCTTCGGTAGTTTTGACCTTGCCTTCGAAGGCGGAAACCGTGCACGTGACCGCTGAAGGTCAGTACGCCCTGGGACATCCGGTGGCAACGTTTACCGAGACCGCGCAGTAGTCGTGAACTTCGTCGGTCGCTTCGCTTTGTCGATCGCCGTGGGATGTGTCGGCTGGTAAAGGCCGAGCGTCGCGCCGCTGGGCAAGCTCAACGTAGTACGAATTCCCCAGCGCTCCGTCTGCACTGTGGAGCACTTTACCTTCGCAGCCTGCAGGCGCTTCATTTCGGCGCGCAAGTCGTCGCACATTAAATAAATCTCCGCCCGCGTCTGCGAGTGGCCATCATTCTTCGAGCTCTTCTCGGCAGGATGAATTCCCGCTTCCGCCGGGGGAAGCGCGAAGATCAGCCAGCCACCACCGGCATCCACGGCGGTGAACTTCAGAACATTCTGGAAGAAACCGCGGTCTGCATCTGCGTCTTCACTGTAGAAAAGGACGTGAGCGCCATTGATCACAGGGCTAGCCTCCATGGTCCAGGAGCGCGAGTTTACCCCGGCGTTTGTTGTTTTTCAATGATTCCCGCATAATTCCTGCATCAAGAGCGCCGCCCCAAAACGCAGCGGCCGCCTGGCAAGGGCCATGGCTCCCGCTCCTCACGAACAAGCCACCGACGTTCGTCTCGGCCGCATCGTGCGCTTGCTCATGGAGCATGCCACCGTGGTCGTCAGCGGTACCAAAATCGCGCAGGAAATTTCCTCCAATCGGTCTGAAGTCTGGCGGTTGATTCAACAGCTGCGCGGCCTCGGCGTCGACGTTGCCGGGCATCCTGCCACTGGCTACCAGCTCAAATCTGTCCCCGATCTTTTGCTGCCTGAAATTCTCGGACCGCTGATTCGCGGCACTATATTCGAAGCTCAGATTCATCACTTCTATAAAATTGGTTCCACCAACACTGCGGCAATGGCCGCTGCAGCGGAAGGCGCGCCGGAAGGCAGCGTATTTCTTGCGGAGGAACAAACCGCAGGCCGTGGTCGCGGCGCGCATAATTGGGAGTCCTCGCGCTCAGCTGGGATTTACTGTTCGGTCGTTCTCCGGCCCGCGCTTGCGCCTTCCGAAGTTCTTGTAATGGCGCTCGCCGGCGCATTGGCCGTCCGCTCCGCCACTGAACAGGTCGACTCCCGCGTCAGTCCCGACTTGAAGTGGCCCAATGACCTTCTGATCGCGGGCAGGAAAGTTTGCGGAATCCTCACCGAGATGAACGCGGAAGCGACGCGCGTCCGGCACATCGTGATGGGCATCGGCATCAATGTCAACCACGCCAGCTTCCCGAAGGAGTTGGAGAATGAAGCGATTTCGCTGCGCATGGTCACCGGAAGCGAGTGGTCGCGCGTGGAATTGGCTGCGGCTTTGTTAAAATCGCTCGACCGGGAATATCGACAGTTGATCGAACAGAAAGATGCGTCGCAGTCCATTCTGCGCCGCTTTGCTGAGCAGTCTTCCTGGATACAAGGCAAGCAAGTTCGAATCGAAGAGAATGGATCGAAAATTGAAGGAGTCACCGCAGGCCTCGACGACCGCGGGTTTCTTCAAGTGCGCACCTCGCACGGCGTGCAAACGATTTTAAGTGGCACAGTGAGAGGTATGTAATGCTTGAAAGGTGCGGCCTTCAAGAAATGGCGTGGTTCGACAATAGTTGCCAGATTGCGCGCTTCGAATAGAGCTTTGAAAGGGCGCGGCTTCAGCCGCGCCGCCATGGCCAAGAAAGCAGCGGGGCTTTAGCCCCTGAGGAACCATGCTCTTCGTTCTCGATGTAGGCAACACCAACACGGTTCTCGGCGTCTTCGCCAGCCAAGTGAAAACTAATTCTGCTGGCGATACCGGCGGACCGCCACGCTACGATCGCCTGGTGGCGAACTGGCGCGTCGCCACCAAGCAGGGCAGCACCGTGGATGAGTACGGCGTGCTATTCCGCAATCTCTTCTCCATGGCGAGCCTCGAGGCTTCCGGCATTCAGGGCATCGTGATTTCATCGGTCGTTCCCCCGCTCGATCCCGTGCTGCGCCAGGTTTGCGAACGGTACTTTCATTCCAAGCCGCTCTTGATCGAGCCCGGCGTCAAAACCGGCATGCCCGTGCACTACGACAATCCCGCGGAAGTTGGTGCCGATCGCATCGTCAACGCAGTGGCTGCCTTCGAAAAATACGGCGGCCCATGCATCATCGTCGATTTCGGCACCGCGACCACGTTCGACTGCGTTTCTGCGAAGGGCGAATATCTCGGTGGCGTGATCTGTCCCGGCATCGGCATCTCGGCCGACGCTCTTTTTCAACGTACCGCCCGCTTGCCCCGCGTCGAGATTCGCAAGCCTGCCCGCGTCATCGGCACCAACACCGTCGGCAGCCTCCAGTCCGGCCTCTACTACGGATATCTCGGTCTGGTCGATGGCATCCTCGCACTGCTCTTGGACGAAATGGGCCACGATACGAAAGTGATCGCCACTGGCGGCCTTGGGCCGATGATTGGCACCGGTTCGAAATACATCAAACAAATCGACGATTTTCTTACGCTCGAAGGCCTGCGCATCATTTGGGAGCGCAACGCGCCAAAGACTTCATCCCCAGCTTCGGCGAAGCCCGTCGCCAGACAAGGCAATCGCAGCGCGGCTAATCCTCCCACCCCGCGTTCACACCGTTAAGCCGCCGTGGACAATTATTTCCAATATTTCTCGGAAGTTGAAGAGCACTTCCTGCGGCGACGCGGAGCGCCCCTGATCGGTTCAACCCTTGACTGGGCTCAGATAGAAATCTGGAAAAACGCCGGCATCCCTCTCGAGGCGGCGCTGCGTGGTATCGACGCTGCCTTCGACAAGTATGACCAGCGGAAATCGAAACGGCACGAAAAAATCAACAGCATTCTTTGGTGTGCGCAAGCGGTCCTGTCGGCCGCCGAAGACATGAAGGAAGCGGCAGTGGGCGCGGCTGATAATCCGTCAGCCGCCAAATCCGCCGCCAGTCAAGGCTTTGAACCGGAGCCTGTCGCCGCTTTTCTGCGCCGTAATGCAGATGCTCTTGAGCGAGCCTGGCTCGCGCAGGGCACTGGCATCTCTGTGCAGGCTGTCGCCAAAGATTGCGCGACCACTCTCCGCCGGCTTGCCGAAGAGATCACCAGCCAAAAAACAACTGCAAAGCTCGAGGATCTCGAACGCCATCTTACCGTGTTAGAGGATAAGCTTTTCGCCGCGCTCCTCGCGACCACTCCGGATGAAGATATCGTCGCCGTGCGCGCGCAGGCCGATCGCGAACTCGCGCCCTATCGCCGCAATATGGCTGCACCCCAGATCGACCAATTGCAGAAGCAGTACGTTCACAAGCGCCTTCTGGAAAAATACGCAATACCTCGCCTCAGCCTCTTCTACATGTGATGACTCATTCCTTCGATGCACTCGTTCTCGGCGGCGGCGCGGCAGGACTGATGTGTGCCATCGAAGCCGGCAAAGGGGCGCCGCGTCGCCGTGATCGAGCACGCCGATCGTCTGGGAAAGAAAATTCTGATCTCCGGCGGCGGTCGCTGCAACTTCACCAACCTTCATTGCACGCCGGAGAACTTTCATTTCCTCCAACCCGCACTTCGCCAAATCGGCTTTGGCTCGCTACCCACCTGCCGAGTTCATTGCCCTCGTCGAAAAGCATGGCATCGCTTATCACGAGAAAACCTTAGGCCAGCTTTTCTGTGACCGTTCCTCCCGCGACATTCTCGCCTTGCTCGAAGCCGAATGCCAGGAAGCGGGCGTTGCCATCTTTCTGAACACGAAGATCAAGCAGGTTGAGCACAGCACCGAATTCATCACAACCGCCGCCGACGCTGTGTTCCGAGCACCCGCCCTCGTCGTTGCCACCGGCGGTCTTTCAATTCCGAAAATCGGCGCGACCTCCTTCGGATACGACATCGCTCGCCAGTTCGGACTCGCCATTTGCGAACCCTGGCCCGCGCTCGTGCCGCTCCTGCTCAGCCCGGAAGACCGTTCCCGCTACTGTGATCTTGCTGGCGTTTCCGGGGAAGTAATCGCTTCCGCGGCACACAGCAGGGAAGCCCGCAATTCCGCGAAAAAATGCTGATCACCCATCGCGGCCTCAGCGGCCCGGCGATCCTGCAGATCTCTTCCTATTGGAACCAGCCGCTAAAAAATCGACAACCGGTTTTTATCGACCTCGCGCCCGATCGCGAGGTCACCGCCGTATTCCGCGATCCGAAGATCCCGCGCACTGTGGCTTCTTTGCGTACGGAACTGCGCACTTTCCTGCCGCATCGCCTCGCGGACCGCTGGCTCGACCATCACGCGCCCACCTCATGGACGAACGCCGCGCTCGCGGATTTCGAAAAACAAACACATTCATGGACACTCTCGCCCGTCGGAACCGAAGGATACGAGAAAGCCGAGGTAACCGGCGGTGGCGTCGACACCAACGAGCTCTCCGCCAAAACCATGGAGAGCCGCAAGGTTCCCGGACTATTTTTCATCGGCGAGGTCGTGGACGTCACCGGCCATCTCGGCGGCTTCAATTTTCAATGGGCCTGGTCGTCCGGCGCTGCCGCGGGACGCGCCCTATAGCATCTCTGATTCATATAACTAGCCAGCTGCCTCCTTCTGTGATATTCCTTTGCGTTGTTTCGGCTGCGGGAGGATATCGCCATGCCGATTCGAATCAGGTCCCTTCTTTCCATTACGCTTATTCTTCTTTCGTCGCTGGCTTTGCTGCCACAGCAGGGCCCACCGCCGACAGAAGCCACGCCTGCACTCCACCCCACCGCTGGGGCCATATCAAAGGCGGACCTGCAACGGGCATTGGGTATTCTTGATGCCATCACTAAAGGCGTTCAGGATCTTTATTACGATCCGAAAATGAATGGTGTTGATTGGAGCTCAGTAATTTCCAACGCGAAAGTCAGAATGGCGCAGTCCAATTCGCTCAACGAGGCGCTCACGCAAATCGCCATTGCCATTGATTCCTTGCACGACTCGCATACAAGATTTTGGCCGCCCGCTCGTCCCTATCACCTTGATTTTGGTTTCGAGTACCAGATGATCTGGAGCCTGTGCTTCGTCATGCGAGTGGAGCCGGGTTCCGACGCCGAGGCAAAGGGACTCAAACCCGGCGCTCAAATTCTTTCCATTAATGGCACCGCCCCTACCCGCCAGAACCTTCGAAGCATTGAATACCTGGATCAAGTCCTGAATCCCAAACCGGAAATGCAACTTGAGCTGTTATACCCTTCCGGAGAAAGACAGAAGATCGACGTCAAAGCGAAAACCATCATGTCGTCGGACTTGGCCTACCGGTCGGGAGCGGGCGTGCGCTACGACGTGATTCGCAACAGCGAGAACTTAATCCACCGAATGAGGCCGCAGTTGGTTCAGTTTGGGGACGTGGGGATTCTGAAGCTTCCGTGGTTTGTTTACCCCGTTGCTCACTCGTGGAGCCAGCCCACTGAAGCTGACAAGTTTTACGATCTACCGGGAAAGATTCACAACGACCGAGCCCTGATTGTGGATCTGCGTGGCAATCATGGTGGCTTGGTTGACGCGAGCGATTATTTCATCAGTATGTTTTTTGATCATGACGTGAAGGTTTGCGACAAGGTCGAACGCAAAAAGACCTCACCGGAAGTCGTTAAGAAGGGGCGCTATTTTTCGGGGAAAGTGATCGTACTGGTGGATAGTGAATCCGCTTCGGCAGCAGAAATTTTCGCTCGTGTAGTGCAACTGGAAAAGCGCGGTACGGTGATGGGAGACCGCACTTCAGGCAGCGTGATGGAATCAACCAATTTTTATTTTGCAAGCTCCGGCATCGACTACGGTGCGCATGTCACTGTCGCCAATCTGATTATGAAGGATGGTAACAGCCTCGAACACCGCGGGGTTACCCCGGACGAGATCGCATTTCCTCAGCCGCTCGATCTCGCTTCCGGACGCGATCCTGTCCTGTCGCGTGCAGCGCAAGAGGTTGGCGTCACACTCTCTCCGGAAGAGGCCGCCAAGCTCTTTCCCTATGAATGGCCGAAATTGTAAGAACGGCAGTTACCTCTTTTTTTCACTACTGGCACTTACAGCCCCACTTATTTACCAGTTTGTTCCGACCGTGCAACCTGTTGCTGCATTTACAGCGCCCTCCGCGTCGTACGGTCGTGGGGATAACTGCGGCAACGTTGGAAAAACGTTCGTGACCATCATCGTCGCCGCAAAGTAGCGGAACCGAAGGGTCTGCCCAGAGATCGGCCGTTCCATGCCGTAGAATCAAGACTTGCTCCTAAACATTGAAAAGCTCATCTATGGCGGCGACGGCCTCGCTCGCCTTCCTGCCGACCCTCCGAATAATGCCGTTCCTCGGGATAACAAAGATGGCGGACGCGGCAAAGCGGTCTTCGTTCCTTTCGTCCTCGCTGGAGAGAAAATCGAAGCGGCACTCACCGAAGAAAAACCTGGCTTCGCCCGCGCCCGCGCCATAGCAATCGTCGAGCCTTCCCCGCTTCGCATCCCTCCGCCCTGCCCTTATTTCTCACGCTGCGGTGGCTGCCACTATCAGCACACCGGCTATGAACACCAGTTGGAGATCAAAAAAGGAATTCTGCTGGAGAATCTGCGGCGCATCGCCAAGCTGGAACTGCAGTGCGAAATCCAGGTTCATCCTTCACCGCCGTGGAACTATCGCAACCGTTCCCGCCTGCAAGTGCGCACGCGTCCTGAGTTCTCCGCCGGATATTTCAGACACGCGTCCCACGAGGTGCAGCCTGTGGAAAATTGCCCGATCAGTTCTCTGCTGATCAATCACGGCATCGCTGCACTGTGGCAATTGGGGCATGCGGGCAAGATTGTCGAAGGCGTGCGCGAGATCGAATTCTTCGCCAATGCCGACGACTCACGCTTGCTCGTCGAACTCTTATGCGCTCCGGAAGCTCGCCGCGCCGCCGTCCGCGTCTGTGCCGAGGAACTGTCGGCCGCGATGCCGGGGATTTCCGGCGTAGTCGCCCGCCGCGAGCCCCAGAAGGGCGTTTTTGAGCCCTTGGTCACCGTCGGATCCTCCGATTTGACGTACCAGACAAATGCCGCTTCCTATCGGGTTAGCGCAGGCTCGTTCTTCCAAACCAATCGCTTCTTGATCGATGAACTCACCGGGATTGTCGCCGACGGCCGTACCGGCGAACTCGCTCTCGATCTTTATGCCGGCGTCGGATTGTTTTCCACAGCCTTGGCAGGTAGCTACCGTCACATCGTTTCTGTTGAGTCGTCACAGACGGCCGCAAACGACCTTAAATACAATCTGCCTGTGAATGCAAAGGCGGTTCACGCCGCGACCGAGCCGTACCTGGCTAGTCGCGGGAACAAAAGTCAGGCGGGTAATGGCGCGAGCCTTCCCCCGGTGCTGCCCGCTCCTGACTTGATCATCGTCGATCCGCCTAGAGGTGGCCTGGGTGAACGCGTGGCGCGCTCTTTAACGGGATTGGAGGCGCCGCGCGTCACCTACGTCTCCTGTGATCCCGCAACTCTCGCCCGCGATCTCCTGCCATTGCAAGCGGCGGGCTATCGCGTCGAGCAGGTGCATCTGGTCGATCTCTTCCCTCAGACGTACCACCTCGAAAGCGTCGTGCAATTGATTCGGTAACGCGCGCAACCGAAAATGCAAGCTCGGCTGCGGAGCGCTTGTGATGCCGAGAATTCTCTCGCCACTTCCGTTGACCTCCGCAAAGACCGACCCTTTTGAATTCCACCTTAAGCCGACCCGCCAGCCCATGCTCTGGGCCGCTCTGTTCTACTCCCTCGGAATCGTAGCCGCCTCCCACGCTCCGCGCCCGGCTTCGTGGTTGGCACTTTCCGCGTTCGCATTTCTCGCCGCGGGCCTTTACTTTTTCTACCGGCGCCCGCGTCTCTCCACAACTCTAGCCTTTGGCGCTTTCTTCCTTGTTGGCGCTCTTCGCCTCCAGCTCACGGGTCCGGTCGCGACACCGGATCATGCGCTCGACTCCTTTGCCTACGGTCCGGAAATCGAAATCACCGCACACGTCATTCGCGAAGGCAAACTGCGCCCCGCCTCCGAGGGCGAACTCGCACAGCGCGTCGACGTCGAAACCGAAGAAATCGTCACCGACGATGGCCGGACCATTCCCCTGCACTCCGGCGTGCGCCTTGGCCTTTACGCCAGCTTGAATTCCCCGGCGTCCTCGCCGATGCGTCTCTTCCACTACGGCGAACGCATTCGTTTGCCAGTCAAGCTTAAGCTGCCGCGCAACTTCCGCAACCCCGGCGCTTTCGACTACCAAGGCTATCTGGCCGCGAATGGAATCGCCGCCCTTGCCTCCGCCAAGTTCGAAGAGGTCCAACTACTTCCCGGCTTCCGCGGCAACCGCTTCGAGCTATTCCGGCAGCGCATTCATTCGAGCATCATCGCCAAGGTGCACGCCCTCTGGCCCGCGCCCCAAGCCGCGTTGATTGACGCCATGGTCATCGGAGAAGAGGCCTTCATCGATCGCGACACCCGCGTCGACTTCCAGCGCTCCGGCACATATCACATCCTCGTCGTGTCCGGAATGAACGTCACCATCCTGGCCTTCGTCGTCTTCTGGACGCTCCGCCGCTTTGGTATCACAGAAATTTTCGCAACCCTGCTGACCATACTCACCTGCGTCGCGTACGCTCTTCTCACCCAGGTCGGCGCTCCGGTGTGGCGCGCCACTTTGATGTGCGCCATTTTTCTCTCGACCCGCCTGCTCTATCGCGATCGCGCCATGGTCAACGCGCTGGGAGCCGCCGCTCTGGGCCTACTCGTTTTCGATCCCCGCCAACTCTTCGCTGCCAGTTTCCAGATGACTTTCATTTGCGTCCTCATCGTGGCCGCCGTCGCGCTCCCTCTCATCGAGCGTACTTCGCGGTATTACCGCCGCGCCCTCGCTCATTGGGACGACGCCGGTTACGGCGCTACGCTCCCTCCACCCGTTGCGCAGTTCCGCACCGACCTTCGCCTGATTGCGCAAAGGCTGGCCCGGTTCTTCGGCGCGCCGTTCTCTTTTCACATGGTTCGCCGGCTCACAATTTTTGCGCTCTCTACCTTTGAACTTCTATTGGTCTCCGCCGTCATGCAGATGGGCCTCGCCTTGCCCATGGCCTACTATTTTCACCGTGCCACCACCATCGGCTTGCCCGCGAATGCTTCCGTTGTTCCCCTCACGCAACTCCTTATGCCCGCTGCCATACTCGCCATCCTGCTTGGATATATTTCCCCGCTCCTCGCGAAATTTCCTGCCATTCTAACCTCGATCGCTCTGCGCGCCATCACCGGCACCGTTCATGGACTCGGCGCGCTTCGCCTCGCCGACCTACGCGTCGCCACTCCATCTCTCGCCATGATCGTCGCCGCTTCCGCAGCCCTGGTTCTTGCCATGGTGCTCGCCCGCCGCCGCGCTCTGCTCGCCTTCCTCGGAATCATGTCATTATTCGTTGCTTCCCTGGCTCTCGCCGCTCTGCCCCCAATTCCGCAGACCGTGCCGGGAATTCTCGAGATCACTTCCATCGATGTCGGCGAGGGTGACTCGATCCTGGTCGTTACGCCCGCAGGCCGCACCTTGCTCGTTGATGCCGGTGGCCCCATCTGGGGCGCCTCCTCGCAACTCGACTTCGGCGAAGATGTCGTCGCGCCCTATCTCTGGACGCGCCGCATCTCTCGCCTCGATGCCGTCGCCATTTCCCACGGCCACTCCGACCACATCGGAGGAATGTCTGCGATCCTGAAGGATTTTCGCCCGAAAGAATTATGGATTGGCCTGCTACCGCCGAGTCGAGCTCTCGATAGTCTGATCGACGAGGCTCACGCTCTAGGAATCAAAGTCGTCCGCCATTGGGAGGGAGATGAATTCAACCTGGGCGGCGCGAAAGTGGAAGTTCTTTTTCCGCCGCAGGACTGGCCCGTCGGCCTCGAGCCCAAAAACAACGACTCCATGGTGCTGCGCGTCAGCTATGGTGATACGTCCGCCCTGCTGGAAGGCGATGCCGAAAAGGCCGTCGAGCGCCGGATCTCCAGCCTTCACCCCATGCATGCAAATTTATTGAAAGTCGGCCATCACGGCAGCGCCACTTCCACTACGCCGGAAATCCTGGCCGCCGTGCGCCCGAACTTCGCCGTGATCTCCGTCGGATTCCACACTTCCTTCGGCTTGCCCAAGCCCGAAGTCCTCGCGCGCTTGCAAGCCGCTGGCGCGCGCGTCTATCGCACCGACCAGGAAGGCGCCGTCAGCTTCCATCTCGACGGCCACTCCGTCATTCCTTTACTGCCGGATATTCCTTAGTCTCATCATCATCGATCGACCCAGCCGCAGCAGGCTTCCGCGATTCGGCAATCAGATTCCGAGCCTTCTCGCCATCTTCTTCCCGCACCAGAATAATCATTCCACCTAGGCCCGGAAACGCATCCTGCAAGAACGTGCCCGACTTCAAATCATTATCAATACCCGCTGAATCCAGCAACCCCTTCACCACCATCGCTTCCGATTCCTGTTCGCTGTCGAACACCTTCACCAGCTTTTCATTCGGATTAGGACTCTGTGCCTCGGTCGTCGTGTTCGGCTGTTCCGCCATGTGATCTCCGGTTTCCGGGTCGGCCGCTTAGTAGGCGCCAACCTCGCAGTTCTCTGATTCTAACTCCTCCCGCTAAGTTGTATTTTCACAGACTCAGCGCTCCTCGGTGGCGCATACTCGCCGTCCGCGCCGCCCCTCGGTAAAATGGAGGGCGTCGTTGAATTCTCAGCACATCATCATGTCAACGTCCCGTCGCAACCTGTCGCAATTTTCCTCGAACGATCCGCTGCTGGCCGGCAAGCAGCGTAAGCCCCTCCCTTACGAATTTGTGCTGGATGCCATCGCCTCCTTATCGCCCCGTACCAACCCTATGTTCGGGTGTCTCGCCATTTATATTGGCGACAAGATTGCCCTCATCCTCCGCGACAAGCCCAGTCATTCCGCCGATAACGGTGTCTGGCTCGCTACTACTCACGATCATCACGACAGCCTCCGCCGCGAGTTTCCCAGTATGCGATCCATCCAGCTTTTGGGAAAGAAGGTGACGGGCTGGCAGGTTCTTCCCGTCGACGCCCCGGACTTCGAGGAGTCCGCTCTCCATGCCTGCGACCTCGTCCTCGCAGGCGATCCGCGAATCGGCAAAATCCCCACGCCGCGTCGACGCTCCAAAGCCGCAGCCCGAAAAGCATCGACGAAATCGCCGAAAGCAGCCGGAACCTCCACGAATTCTCGCCGGAAAAAGCCGCGCAACTGATTCACCGCAAGTGGGTAACCGGTGCGGCACTTTCGGGCCGTTTCATTTCCAGTCAAATTAGCGCAAGATGCTCAACCAAGTGGCGCAACGTCGCACCGCATCGCAACATCCAATCTGTGGGGAAAAAGGATCGCTATGACTTCTGGGGAACCGTCAGGCCATGAGAAGCATTTGCGTCACGGGGAACAACCAGCATCCGGGGCCGACGACGAAGCCCGCCGCATTCGCCGCCTCCAGGTGATGATTAGCATGGTCTCATCCGTCATCAGCCAGGATCCCAGCCTCACCGTCGAAGAGGCCTCCGAACTCGCCGCCGGCGCCAAACGCGCCGCCCTGGCGATGTTCCCCGACAAAGAACTCGCCTACGACATCCTCTACAAACCCCGCCTGCAGCGCTTAATGCGCGAACGCTTCCGCCTGCAATAAGCCGTCAATTAGCCAGTTGTCATCCTGAGCGAAGCAAGCTGGTGAGCGAAGCGAACCGGCTCGCGCAGTGTCGAAAGATCCCTATTCCCTGATAACTGCGACGTTCGTATCAAAGCTTTCGCTCCTCCACACTCAATCAGCCCTAGCCAAATTAATTGCAAGTCGCCAACCGATTTGTGATAAACACTGGGACGATGAAACTCAGATTCGAAAAGTGGATAGTTTCATTCTTGGCGATAGCCTTGTTGACCGTCGGAGCCGCGGCACAAACAACTGCGACCGACTCCCCTGCAATGAAGCGGATACCGACTGTCAACATACCTTTTTTTGCGGAAGACAACCATGGCCGGGAAATAAACGATGTCGCCGCATCCGATCTGTCGATCATCGACAATAAAAATCCCCTCCGTTCGACTCTGTCCGTCAGGTCGGCGAAGGAGTTGCCACTACGGCTGGGGGTACTCATCGACTCAAGTAGCTCGGTGAGAGAGGGTGGCCTGTACCGCCCGGGGCTTGATGCAATGAATGACCTCCTGCATCAAGTGCTGAATGCCACAGATGACGAAGTCTTCATTGCGAATTTCAGCGCCACTATGAAGGCAACGGAATTCATGGGTAGGGAAGAATTCTTGAAGTCAAAGACCAACGTAAGCATCGGTGGCGGGACCGCTTTGTTCGACGCTGTCTACTTCGCGTGCAAGGACCGAATGGCGGCAGACTCGACACAGCCGGCTCGCCGCGTGCTCGTGATTTTGACTGACGGCGGGGACAATCAGAGCCATGTGACCCGCGACGAAGCAATCATCGCCGCACAGAAAGCCGGTACTGTAATCTTTGCCGTCAGCACCAACCCACTAGGAATCGGCGATGGCGTGTTACGTCAGTTTGGAGAAAAGACTGGCGGCCAAGCTTTTATTAACCTCCGTCCCAGTGATATGTCCAAGATTTTCCGAAACATACGAGAACAGATCGAGAATCTATACGTTGTGAGCTATGTCCCTCAAGACCACGGCAATCAGGGAAAGCCACACGTGCTCGAATTAAAAGTTACGTCTGACAAAAAGCTGAAGTTCCGCGCTCCAAAGGAGTACTATCCATCACTTTCGGAGCCCTGAGCTACTCATCCACCACCGAATTCCTCAACGTCCCCACGCCCTCCACGCTAATCTCCATCACATCTCCCGCCGCTACGGGCCCCACCCCGGACGGTGTCCCCGTCGCAATCAGATCCCCCGGCAGCAACGTCATCGCCTGCGAGATAAACCGAATCACCACATCCAGTGGGAAAATAAAATCCTTCGTATTGCCCGACTGCCGTACCGCGCCATTCACCCGCGTCTCGATCCCTACTCCTGCCCAGGGATCCAGCCCATCCACCACCACCGGCCCCACCGGACACGAAGTATCAAACCCCTTCGCTCGCGCCCACTGATCCTCTTTTTTCTGTATGTCGCGCATGGTTACGTCATTCAGGCACGTGTATCCCAGAATGTATGGCCGCACATCCTCCCCATCCGGCAATAGATGGCATTTCCTCCCAATCACCACGCAAAGCTCCCCTTCGTAATCCACTCGCTGCGAAATCTTCGGGCGCTTCACCACGCCGCCCGGCGCCAGCAACGCCGAGTTCGGTTTGAAGAACAACAGGGGCTCCGTCGGCACTTCGCTTCCCAACTCTGCCGCATGCTCCCGGTAATTGCGTCCCACGCAAACGATCTTCGACGGCCGTACCGGCGGCAGCAACGTCGACTCGTCCAGCGCAATCGGTTCGATCCGTCGCGTCCGCAATCCTTCCACGTCGCCATCGGATTCTTCCGGCGCCGTCAGCAAGATCCTCAAAATCGAATCGCGTCCCGCCATCGATTCGACCAGCCCGTAATGAGCCTGTCCGTTCAGTTCAAACCGGCAATATTTCATGAAATCTATCTAATCACGAGCGATCGAAATCCGGCGAGAACTTTTCGGGAGGAGGCAGGATTTTCGGCTGGCGCCGCTCCCGTCTAAGACTTTGGGTGGCGCAGCGCTTTCAGCACTGCGATGAGCTTCCTGCAAGACTAAGAACTTGAGCCCCTGCGGTCCACTAGGGCACGCTCTCGCTCGTCTCCTGCGATCTCGCACTCTCGTTCCCCCGCTGATCCACGGCCGACACGGAATAGAAATACGTCTTTCCCGCCGCCACGTTGCCATCTCGAAACGCGGGGGTCTTCACTAATTCCACATTCAGTTTCGCTGGCGCTCCACTAGCTTCGTGCCGGTAAACGTTATACCCGTCCAGGTCGGCATCGCTCACGGGAGTCCAGATCAGATCGATGAACGCCTGCTGGCCCGGCCCGGAATATACCGCCTGCAATCCTCTTGGCACCGCCGGCGGGAAAACGTCGTGCGCAAAAATTTTTACGCTGGGCGTATCGTCCCCTTCCACCTCAACCGCCGCCTTTCCCGCCGTCTCGACCGCGCTCACCACCGTGCCCCGGTATAGATATGTGTTCTCCCATTCGAATGTCGTATCAAGGAACGAGTTAATCGGTTTGTTACCCGCCAAACTGGCGCCGCCCCCACGCCGTCCCACTGCGCACGCCGTCGCATCCACATCGGCTACCTTCGCTTCGCTCCCGCTCGCTTCCGGACGTCGATAAATCCGGAACCGGTATTGCCTTTCCTCTGCTCCATCCAGCTTCGTCGGGCATCGCCATGAAAGCAGAACTCCCTGGTCAACCGCCCGAGCCGCAAAATCAGGGAACGGTGGTAGCGTGGGAATCAGCGACACGCGCGCCTGATTCGAAATACCGGCGGCGCGTCCAGCCTCGTTGAGCACTTCCACTGCATATTCTGCAAACTCGTTCGGATGCTCCCGTTCCAAAGCAGCCGGCAAAGTGTCGATGAAGGTGGCGCTCAGTTTTTTCGTCGACTTCTTTTTCGCCTCCTCAAAACCCGTCGGCGGTGATACTTCCGCGACTTTCGTTCCACATTGTTTGGACGCAACTCCGACACTTCGGCAAACATTCGTCTTGCCCAGGTAGCGCACGCTTTGGTGGTCCGTGGTGCGCGAAGGAATGGTCCAGGTCAATGTCACTTTGTCGCCCTTCCGCGAAGCGTGTAAATCCGTCGGCGGTTTCGGCAACTCCAGCGAAGGCGCCTCCGGTGGTCCGATCGAGGCACACCCCGTCCACCAAACCAGCGCACCCAACGCCACCAACAATCCTCGCGTGGAAATTTTCATGCAGATGCATCAGAGTACATCAATACCGAGAACTGCAGAAACCTCTCGCAGCAACAAGCCACCACACTACCGGCGGCGCGGCCAACACAAAACTCGGGGGCAATCGTATGCCGCCTTAACGCTCTGGCTGTGGTGGATCTTCTGTTGGCTTGGCCATTCGAGAGACGCGTCAGCGGGTGTTTACGATAGCTGTTCTTCCCAGCAAAGCATCAGGCATTCCACGGATAACCATCCGCGATGGTGTCTGTACAGCTGAATGGGATTGAGATCCTTGCGACAGACGTCTCTGAAGTCCAATCCAAAGCGACCCTCGGCGGCTAAAGCCGCTCTTCAAAGATGAAGTTTGCAATCGCAGCGCTGAAAGCGCTGCGCCACTCGAAATCGGGAGGGCCAAGAATCCCCACTCAAGCCAAAGGCGGGCTTGAATGGGCCACCGACGTGTTATGGATAGCGGCGTTATTGGCGGAGAGCGGCTTTTACGCGATCGGGGGTGAAGGGGACTTCGCGAAGGCGCGCACCGGTGGCGTCGAAGATGGCATTGCCGAGAGCGGCGGCGACCATGGTTATTGCGGTTTCTCCCGCGCCGGTGGCCGGCTCGGAGGCGCGATCCATGAAAACGATATCGATGGCGGGCACGTGGATTCCGAGCGGAAGGGAGTGGTAGGTTTCCCAATCAATGGAAGTCACCTTTCGATCATCCCACGTGACTTCCTCACCGAGAGCGCGGCTCATGCCTTGCAGTAATCCGCCTTCGATCTGATTGCGCAGGCCATCGGGATTGGAGATCGGTCCGCAATCGTGAGCGATGACGAATCGCGTGGCACGAACTTCTCCGGTGGTCTGGTCCACTTCGACTTCGGCGATGAGGGCGCCGTATCCGTTATCGCCTTCGTAGGCGACGCAGGCAATGCCGCGTCCACGGGCGATGCCGTGGCCGGCGGTCACGGGTCGGGGTGATGGACGAGAGTCCCAGTTGGCGGCCTTAGCTGCGGCTTTCACCGCATCGATGACTCGGGGATCGCGCAAGTGGCGCAGCCGGTGGGCCACCGGATCTGCTTTAGCGTAAGCGCTGATTTCGTCCATGAAACATTCGTGGGCAAACGTATTTTGCAAACGCAGAGGCGAGCGCAGGGGTCCGGTGAAAAATGGAGACGGCACGGAGTGAGTGAGGACGCGCTCGCTGCGGATGGAACCAGCACCGCCGCACTTGCCGGCGATACAGCCTGCGAGGTAGGACGGGACCGCATTGTTGCGGTTGCGCAACTTTTCCGCGGGTGCGGCAGCCTTCTTCGGAGTGACTGTCTCAGGGCCATAGCCGGCCAGCATGCCGGTGAGGACGTTTCCAGGTTTGTCATAGCCGGGCCGGCCGCCGAACGATGCGGACCAAGTTTCGCAATTCCAGGCAATGATGGATCCGTTCGGGTCAAGTGCGACCTGTTGCTCAACCACACAGGCAGCGCCGTAATTTTCGGAGATGAATTCGTCGTGGCGCGTGAGCTGGACACGAACCGGTTGATGCACGGCCTGTGATAGCAGAGCCGCGTCGTAGGAGACGGTATCGGCGGCATTGATTCCGTAGCAGCCGGGACCGCGAGTAAAAATCACACGAACGTTCTCGAGAGGCAGGCCGGTGAGGGTCGAGACGCCATGCTGGGTGGGATAAACGGATTGCGTGGCGGACCAGACAGTGGCGTGATCGGGTTGAACGTCGGCGACGGCGCACGAGGAACCGATGGAGCCATGGGCCTGGTACGGATGGAAGTAAGTGGCCTGCAAAACCTTGGAAGCGGATTGCAGGGCGTGGTCAACGTCGCCGGAGTCGACGAGCATGGTGTCATGCGACGGCTGCTTGCGGAGGGAGTCGTAGAAATCTTTTTGCGCGGGACAGGCCAGGGCCCGGCTTCCAAGTGACTTTGAGAATCTTTGCAGCTTGCGCAGCTTGCCATTGCTTCTGCGCGACGACGCCGACAAAATTGTTTTTGACAACAACCTGAATGACGCCGGGGACCGAACTAACTGATTGTTTGTCGATGCTCACCACCGTTGCTCCGGACTCCGGGGGGCGCACGACGCGGCCATGGACCATGCCGGGGACGCGGACGTTGTGAACGAATTCGAAGGTACCGGTCATGAGGGCGACGCGATCGAGCGAGGGGATCGGCTTGCCCAGAGACTTTCCACTCGCCGGGCGATCGACGCTTGGCGGCAGAGTTGAGGGTGAGGTTGAAGTGTTGTCCGCCAATCAGATCGGCATAGCTGAGGCTGCGACCGGAGCTCGCGTGGATGACGCCGTCTTCGACGTTGAGCTGATCGGCGGGCACCGATAATTTTTGCGCGGCCATCGCAATCAGGGCTTCGCGAGCGGTAGCCGCAGCCTGGGCCAGATTCTGAGAGTTGAAGTTGGTGGGCGTCGACTGACTGCCCGAAGTGGTTCCCTGGTCCGGCGTGATAGCGGTGTCGCATTGAATCAGCTTTACCTTCTGGATGGGCACGCACAGTTCTTCGGCGACCAACTGGGTCTGGACGGTCAACATGCCCTGTCCGAAATCGCACTTGCCGGTGTAAGCGGTGACCGATCCATCGAAGGCGACGGCGAGCCACGAATCGAGCTTGGCGGGATCGATATGAGATGGGTGCGTATCGAAAGGCCCTTGCGCGAAGGTGAGAGGCTCGAAGATCGTTGCGGCGCTGAAAGTGACGACCAGCGCGCCAGAAGCCATGAGGAAATCGCGGCGGGAGAATTCTTTTTTCGGGAGTGGCACTTGGATCTTCATACGAGAGTGGCCTGGTAAGTTTTGATGGCGCGGATCATGCGGGTGTGGGTGAAACAGCGGCATAGGACGCCTCCGAGGGCTTCGCGAAGATCTTCGTCGGAGGCTTTGGGCTGCCGATCGAGGACGGCTTTCGCGGTGAGGATCACGCCACTGAGGCAGAATCCGCATTGTGCCGCGCCGGCATCGATGAAGGCGAGTTGCAGGGGATGCGGCTTTTCTGGCGTGCCCAATCCTTCGAGAGTCGTGATCTCGCGCTGTTTGACGGCGCTGACTGGCATGACGCAGGAGCGCACGATTTCGCCGCTCACCAGAACGGTGCAGGCTCCGCATTGTGCGAGACCGCAGCCAAATTTTGGTCCGCGCAAATTCAGCTCATCGGCGAGGACGTATAGGAGCGGGGTATCGGGGTCGACATCCACGGAATGAACGCGGCCGTTCACCGTGAGAGAGAAATTAGCCATAGTGTCACTCGGAAAATTGCTAAGTTATAAAAGCTTACAACGGATTGCGGCGGTGGGGACAAAATGACGAATCTTATCGAGATACGTTCCCGACTGAGTGACCTCTGCTATCCTGCCTCGTCATGAAAACTATCGATCGAACCCGCCTGCAGTCGTTGATGTCGCGAGAACAGAAGAAGTTTGTCGATGAGCGGCCGAAATCGAAGGCACTTTTTGAACGGGCGCGAAAGTCGCTGCTGGCGGGCGTTCCCATGAATTGGATGATGAAGTGGGCGGGCGCGTTTCCTCCGTTTGTGAGGGAGGCTCAAGGGGCGCATTTCTATGATGTGGACGGGCACCGTTACGTCGATTTTTGTCTGGGTGATACCGGTGCGATGACGGGGCACTCTCCGTTTGCCACGGTGAAAGCTGTGGAAGAGCAATCGCGGCGCGGGATCACGCTGATGCTGCCGGGGGAAGATGCGATTTTTGTGGCGGAGGAGTTGCAGAAACGTTTTGGGCTGCCTTACTGGCAATTCGCGCTGACCGCTACGGATGCGAATCGATTTTCCATTCGTCTGGCGCGGCAAATTACGAAGCGTCCGAAGATCCTGGTGTTCAACTGGTGCTATCACGGCACCGTGGATGAATCCTTCATCACGCTGGATCGCGAGGGAGTGGCTGGTCCGCGGCGAGGGAACATTGGCCCGCCAGTGGATCCGGCGGTGACGACTCGCGTAGTGGAGTTCAATGACGAGTCGGGGCTGGAGCAGGCTCTGGCTGCGGGGGATGTGGCATGTGTGCTGGCGGAGCCGGTGATGACGAATGTGGGGATCGTGCATCCGGCGCCGGGATTTCACCAGCGATTGCGCGAGCTGACGCGGAAGCATGGGGCGCTGCTGATCATCGACGAGACGCACACTATTTGCGCCGGGCCGGGCGGGTACACTCGGGCGGAAAATCTGGAGCCGGATGTACTGGTTTTTGGTAAAGCGATTGGCGGCGGGATTCCGGGAGCGGCTTACGGATTTTCACAAGAAGTAGCGGATCGAATTGCGGCCCTGCAAAACATGTCGGCGGAGAACCTGGAAGATTGTGACGTAGGCGGGATTGGGGGAACACTGGCCGGGAATGCCGTGTCGCTTGCGGCCATGCGCGCGACTTTGACGAAGGTTCTGACCAAGGAGGCTTTTGACCGCATGATGCCGATGGCGGAGCGGTGGACTTTGGGCGTAGCGAAGGCGATTGCGGAAGCGGAGCTGCCGTGGCATGTGACGAGGCTGGGATGCCGAGCGGAATATTTATTCGCTCGCGACGCTCCGAAGAATGGAACGGCAGCGCATGACGCGATGGATTTTGAGCTGGAGCGGTTCATGCATCTGTATGCGATGAACCGGGGAATTCTGTTGACACCTTTTCACAATATGGCGTTGATGTCACCGCAGACAGAGAAGGATGACGTGGATCTGCACAGTAAGGTGTTTCGGGAGGCGGTGCGGGAGTTGGTGTAGGCAGGGATTAATGCGGTTTCAGGTGGTGCTTTCAGCGCTGCGATCGACTCCAACTTTGAAGTGAAGCGGGCCGAGTCGTGCGCTGCTTTAACGTCTGCATTACGGTCGAGGCGGTTCCAACCTCGGACCTGGTTAGTGCAAGGGACCCGCGTTTACCTTCGGCGGGCTGCCCCGGCTTCGATCTTTTTCTACTCGAACACGATATCGGCTGCCCCAGCTTTCGTTCTTTTCGAAAGCTGGGCACCGCTAGTCTATCCTCTGGGTAGTATTCCCGCCGCTGCCAGGAATCGTTTGGGAGAGGGAAAATCGGCGGCGCAAACGCCAGTGGTGCCCAGCTTTCCAACAGAATGAAAGCTGGGGCAGCCTCAGTTAGTATTGGGACTGCAAAGGTGGGCCAGCCCCCGCGGGCGCTCGGCGCAGGGGCTAAAGCCCACATCATTTCGTTTCGTTACGCGGCCCTGAAGGGCCGCTCTTCCACGGTTGTGCGATCGTCCGAGGTCGTTCTCGTTTCCCTTGTGCGGGCATTCGAGGTCGTGCTGGTTCATAGTTGTACGATCATTCGAGGTCGTCCCCGTCCCGTTGTGCGGGCATTCGGGATCGTCCGTTCTTTGGTGTGCGGAGTTATCTTTCGTTCTGTTCGAAGGCTGCACCAGAGTGGGGATGGTGCAGGCAAAGATCGTTAGGGGTGGGATACCCGCCAAACCGCCAATGCCGCGACGGACGGGCATTCCGGAGGATTTGATTGGAAGAAAAGTGTTGGGTTGGGGCCGGAGTGTGGTACGATTTCGCGCTCGGGTGGCAAAGAGGCGTATGAGTCGAGAACAGGCCAAGTTCGTGGGAGTGCTTTTGGGGCTGAGCCTGTTGGCAGGCTGCAGTTCGGCAGGAGGGGGCAGCAGCGGTGGGTCGACTCCGGCTCCGACCGCCACACTGACCGCGTCTCCGGGCACGATCACCGCGGGACAAGGAAACGCCACTCTTGCGTTTACTTCCACGAATGCGGATTCGGGTGTCATCGACAACGGTGTAGGCCCGGTCGGATTGAACTCGCAAGTGAGCGTGACACCTGCAGTGACCACTACCTACACGTACACCGCAACGGGGCCGGGCGGGAGCGCCACGGCCAAGGCTACGGTGACGGTGACTCCGGCAGGTCCCGCTCCGACTGTGACGCTGACGGCGAATCCTACCTCGATGTTTGCCGGCCAAAGTCTGAGTCTCACATGGCAATCCACGAATGCCACTACCGTCCTCATCGATAACGGTGTGGGGCCTTCTTCGCCGGCGAGTGGTGGCACGGCGACGCTCCCGCCATCGCTGTCGCCGACCAAGACCACAACCTACACTGCCACGGCAATCGGGGCGGATAACCAACAGGCCACGGCGACGGCTACGGTCACAGTGGCAGCAGTGACCTCTTTCGACGGAATGCTTCCGGATTCAACCAACTCGGATAATACCGACATCGACCCGGATGGGGCGGTGGGCACCAAGCAATTCATGGAATACGTGAACACCGAGTATCAGGCCTTCGACAAGACCACGTTCCAGCCGGTATTCGCGACTGCCGCAGGGATGTCAGGGCTGCCCATCGGCACCCCGTGGACGACCCCGCTGAATGGCGCGCCGCTGCCAGAGTGTGAGACGACCGGCATCGCCTTGGACGCGGTGATTATTTTTGACAAGATAGCCTCGCGCTGGGTGATCGCGGGGAAAGCGATCCGAGCCGGTGGCGTTGAGCAATACTACTTCTGCATCGCAGTCTCCAATACCGACGACGCCGCTTCCCCCAGCTTTGGGTGGTACGCGTACTCTTTATTTCTTGATCCGATCTTAGGAACCAATCCGGGGGGAAAATACTACCTCCCGGACTGGCCCAAAGTTGGAACGTGGCCTGACGCCTACTACGCCACCATGGATATGCTGTACGACAACATTGACTCGCGGGAAAGTGGCGTCGCCGTTTGCGCCTTCGATCGCAACAATATGCTGAACGGCGCCCCCTTAAACCCGGCGCAGTGTTTCACGGATACAAGCCTGCTCAGTAACGGAATCTACCTGGGTCATAGCTTGATACCAGCCGATTTCGACGGAACCACACCTCCTCCTTCGGGCAGGGACGAATTCCTGGTCAGCATAGAAAATCCGGTCAACAACGGCGTAACGACCACGTCCAGCACAATCAACCTGTGGGATTTTCATGTGGATTGGACAAACCCTCTCAATACAACGCACTCGCGGACGTCCATCCCGGTGACCACGTATACGCCCGGATGCTATCTCTTCGTTCCGGGCTCGCCCGCGATTACGAATTGTGTTCTCGAGCCGCCAGCGGACGGCGGTGGACAGCACGTTGACTCCGTTGGCGATCGGTTCATGCCACGCTTTGATTACCGCAACTTCGGCGCCTACGAGTCATTTCTGATCAGCAATACCTTGCAGACAGCGACAAACAGCCAAAACCCCTTGCAGACTGGCGTCAACTGGTACGAACTGCGCGGCAGTGGAACACCGACCGTATATCAGTCCGGCATCATCAACCCCGATGACCTGTTCTTCCGCTTCCTGCCCAGCATCGCCCAGGACAAGACGGGCAATGCTGCGGTCGGCTACAGCGTCTCCAACAACGTTTACGATCCTGAAATCGCCTTCTCTTATTGGAATCTTGCAACTTTGAATGCTCCGAGTGCAGAGGTTCCCATCTTTACCGGAGCCGGGGAGGAAGTCACCAATAAAACCGGAAGCGGCAAGTGGGGCTCTTATTCGAGCATCACCGTTGATCAGTCGGATGATTGCACCTTCTGGTATGTCAACGAGTATTGGCCCAACGACACCGCTTGGGCAACGAGGATTGCTTTTTTCAAGGTTCCGAGCTGCCAGTAGAGCAACGAAATCCAACCGGCAACGAAGGTCAACGGACAGTATTGGGCGGGTGGACCAGGCTTTTGATCTCCCTGACATCACCAACAAGATGGGTGCCCGTCCTTCGGGCACTTTGCGAAGGGCGGGCGGCGGAATGCCGGCGCAGTCAACCTTACAGAATATATCTCGACAAATCCTGATCCTTCACAATATCCGTCAGCATCTTCCGGACGTAATCCGCGTCGATGTTCACGTGCTCGCCTTTTCGCTCCGGAGCATCGAAGCTCAACTCGTCCAGAACCCGCTCCATAATTGTGTGCAGACGCCGCGCTCCGATATTTTCCGTGCTCTCATTCACCCGAAACGCAAAGTGCGCAATTTCCTGCAGCGCCTCGGGAGTGAACTCCAGCTTCACGCCTTCCGTCTCTAGAAGTGCTGTGTACTGCTTCACCAAACTTGATTTCGGTTCCGTTAGAATGCGCACGAAATCTTCCATGGTCAGCGATTGTAGTTCCACCCGAATGGGAAATCGCCCTTGCAGCTCCGGAATCAGGTCGCTCGGTTTCGAAACGTGAAACGCTCCCGCCGCAATAAATAAAATGTGATCCGTGCGCACCATGCCGTAGCGCGTGTTCACCGTCGTCCCTTCCACAATCGGCAAAATGTCGCGCTGCACGCCCTCGCGCGAAACATCCGGGCCATGCCCGCCCTCGCGCCCCGCGATCTTGTCGATCTCATCCAGAAACACGATCCCGGCATTCTCCACACGATCGATGGCCACGCGCGTCACTTGATCCATATCGATCAGGCGCTGCTCTTCTTCCTGAATCAGGTATTCGAAGGCCTCGTTCACCTTCATCTTTCGCTTCTTCGTGCGCGCCCCAAAAATATTCGGCAGCATGTCCTTGATGTTGATGTCCATCTCTTCAACACCCTGGTTGCTCATAATCTCGAATGTAGGGAAATTCCGCTCGCGCACATCGATCTCCACCTGCCGTTCGTCGAGCTTGCCTTCGCGCAATTGCTGGCGAAGTTTTTCTCGCGTCCGCGACGAAGATTCCGCCAGGGAAGTGTTGGCGTCAATCACCACCCCGCCCGCAGTCGTAGTGGACGTCTCTCCCGGACGAGAAGGCGGAGACGGAGGCAGCAAAATATCCAGCAGCCTCTCCTCCGCATTCAACTCCGCCTTGTCGGCAACGTCCTCGAGCTTTTCTTCGCGTACATTGTCAATCGCAATCTCCACCAGATCGCGCACCATCGACTCCACATCGCGCCCCACGTACCCCACTTCCGTGAACTTCGAAGCCTCCACTTTCAGGAAGGGCGAGTTCGCCAGCTTCGCCAGCCGCCGCGCAATCTCCGTCTTTCCCACCCCCGTCGGCCCAATCATGATTATGTTTTTGGGGATGATTTCTTCGGCGAGGTCGGGAGGCAGTTTTTGGCGGCGAGTGCGGTTGCGGAGAGCGATCGCGACGGCGCGTTTGGCGTCTTTCTGTCCGATGACGTGCTTGTCGAGTTCGACGACGATCTCGCGAGGAGTCAGTTCGTCGAGTGCGAGTTGTTCTTCTTCAGCGGAGGAGGGGAGATAGATGGCCATATATGTACTTACGATTCTTCGATGTACTTACAGTTCTTCGATGGTGACGGAGTCATTGGTATAAATGCACATTTTGCCGGCGATCTTCATGGCTTCTTCGGCGATCTTGCGCGCCGGAAGTTCGGTATGACGGGCAAGTGCTTCCGCGGCGGCCTGGGCGTAAGGACCTCCGCTGCCGATAGCGGCGACTCCGCCGTCGGGCTCGATGACGTCGCCTTGTCCGCTGAGCAGGAAGGTCTGTTCCTTGTCGCAGACCAGCAGCAACGCTTCGAGATGGCGCAGGAATTTATCGGTTCGCCAGTCTTTGGCGAGCTCGACGGCGCCGCGGCCAAGGTTGCCGTGATATTGCTCGAGCTTCGATTCAAAGCGGCTGAAAAGGGTGAAGGCGTCGGCGGTAGAGCCCGCGAACCCCGCGAGAATTTTGTCGTTGTAGAGGCGGCGGATTTTCCGGGCCGTGTGTTTGATGACAGATTCGCCGAGCGTGACCTGGCCGTCTCCGGCGAGAACTACGCTACCGTTGCGGCGGATGGATAAAACTGTGGTGGAACGTATCAGTCGTTTCGTGGACATGAGCGCAATCTTTGATTATACGACGGATGCGCTCTGTGGGATTGAGTGGAATCACTCGCTCCAACTTCGGAAGCGTCTCACCAATCTCTTAGAGCGTAGACGATCGTTAGGGCAGGAGGGCCTTCCCATTACTGACGCTGGAGGTACCGCTACTTTTTCGCGAACTCGCTGCGGTGACGGCTGTAGAAGATGTAGATGAGAAGGCCGAGGCCCAGCCACACGACGAATCGGAGCCAGGTGATGACGGTGAGTCCCGTCATGAGGCCGCCGCAGAGAATGATCGAGATCAGCGGAAACCAAGGCACGAACGGAACTTTGAAGATGCGCGGGCGGTTGGGCTGCGTGCGGCGCAGGATGATTACACCCAGCGAGACCAGGACGAAGGCGAAGAGGGTGCCGATGTTCGAGAGATCGGCGGCGTCGCTGATGGCAAAGATTCCAGCGGGGATGCCAACGGCGAAGCCGGCGATCCAGGTTGAATAGTGCGGCGTCTTGAACTTGGCATGAACTCTGGAAAAAAGCGCCGGAAACAAGCGGTCCCGCGACATGGCGTACCAGATCCGCGCCTGGCCGTATTGAAAGACGAGAAGCGAGGAGATCATTCCAGTGAGCGCGCCGATGACGATGACCGATCGCGACCAGCGGCTCGCCCCGAGCATTTTGAGAGCGTAGGCGACCGGCGCATCTGCGGCTTCGCCGGTAACGAAGGTGGTGTACTTCATCATGCCGAGCAGCACGATGGAGACGCCGACGTAAAGAATGGTGCAGACGATAAGCGAGGCGATGATGCCGAAGGGCAAATCCTTTTGAGGATTGCGGGCCTCTTCCGCGGCGGTGGAGACGGAATCGAATCCGATGTAGGTGAAGAAGACGATGGCTCCGCCGGTGACGATGCCGCCGAAACCCGAAGGCGCGAAGGGATGCCAGTTGCGGGATTCACCAGCGCGCCGCCGACGACGAGAAAAACGAGGATGGCGCCGATCTTGATGGCGACCATGATGTTATTGGCCTTCGGCGGACTCGCGCACGCCGCGCACCAGCAGCACGGTGAGAATGAAAATGATCAGGAAAGCCGGGAAAGTTGAAGTAAGCCCCGGTCCAATGGCCCGACTCCCAGACAGGAGTGGACCATCGGTCAGGCAGGTCGGACGCCGAAAGACTCCAACTGCGCCTTGGTATAGGCGGCGAAGCCGACCGCGACCGCGACATTGCTGACGACGTATTCGAGAATGAGATCCCAGCCGATGATCCAGGCAAAAATCTCGCCGAGCGTCGCGTAGGAGTAAGTGTAGGCGCTGCCGGCGATGGGAATCATCGAGGCCAGTTCGGCATAACAAAGTCCGGCAAAGCTGCAGGCCATCGCGACCAGGAAAAATGAAATCGCGATGGAAGGCCCGGCGGGCGGACGCCCGTGCATGAGCACGGCGCCCATGCCGCCGCCGCGGAACAAGTTCACGATGATATCGAGAACCTGCGCGTGGAGAATCGACGGGGCCTGGAAATATTCGCCGGCGGCCGCGGTCCCGGTGAGCACGAAAATCCCCGAGCCGATGATGGCGCCGATGCCCAGGGCCGTCAGCGACCAGGGGCCGAGAGTTTTTTGCAGACGCTGTCCGGGCGCCTCGGATTCGGCGATCAGCTTGTCGATCGACTTGCAGCAGAACAACTGGTTGTCGGAGGTACGAACCGTAGCCGCGGGTTCCGTGGGTGATTGTGACAAGTGGTAGTTGTCTCCTCAGAGCGGAGTCGAGCATGGACCGTTGAAGCCAACGGTCCATGCCCGGATTGCTTAAGCCAGCCGCCTTAACGCTTCGACTGGCCGCGAGCCAACTTCTTCACCTTGCGCTTCTTCGATCCGCGGGCGTAGTCGCGGGGCTTCTTTGGCTTTTCCGCTTTCGCCTTCTTGCGAGCGGTGCGTTTGGATTTCTTGCGTTCGTCTTTGGTCAGTTCTGCTGTGTTTGCCATGAATGCTGTGCTTGTCCTCTTCTCGATACGGATTGTTGTCACGCCCGCCGCTCACGCGGCAAGATTTGCTTCAAGATTACTCATCAGAATGGCGGGAACCGGTCTCTTGATCCCCAGCATTCAATGTCATCACTCCACCAGACCTGCCCATCTTCATTGGTTTGGATGGTACGGGCACCCATAGCTACGGTGAATTCGATGTAGGACCAGAGTGAGATTTTGGATCCTGGTTTTTTATCGCGTTCAGCACCATGGTGTTCCAGGTGCTGCAGTCGTGCGCATTGTGTGGATTGGGCGCGGTCAGAGAGTCCACAGGCTTCGCAGTATAAAAGTTGTCAATGATCAGGCCCTCAGGTTCAAAGTTGCCGTCAGAGTTTAAGACCTGGAGCTCGATAGGAAATACGTACACATCGACCGGCTTATTGGTGCCGACTTCGGTATCGTGGTGGAGTTCAAGACCCATGGGCGTGCCATCAAGGATCGAAAAGAATTCATAAGTAGGCTGCTTTTGGGTTGGGGGTGATACGGTGCCTGCGGCAAAAGCAGGACGCCTCTGGTGCCTGCCTTGCGTTTCTTGCGCAGCGGCTGACAAGGTAATGAGCAATCCCAGAACTACCAATGTGAGGGTTCTTTTCATGAGTTCCCCGGCTGATACTCGATTCAAGCCCGCTCCAACTGCGCATACTTCTCTACCAATTTTTTCAAGCCGAAGCGAGGAAATTGTACAGTAATCTTGGCTTCTTCGCCTTCTCCTTCGCGCTGGTAGACGGTTCCTTCGCCATATTTCGGATGCCGCACTTTCTGGCCGGGACGGAATCCGCGCTTGCCGGTGGGCTCTTCCAAAGGCATTTTCGGGACAGTAAATTTCTTGCCGCGGCTGGCGAAAAACTCGGCGATGTTCTCGATGGAGTTGTAGGGTTTGGCGCGGAGCCGTGTTCTTCTGGCGAGACGCGGGAACACCGCTCCGCTTCCAGGTCGCGCTTTGGTCTTCGTCTTCGTAGGAATAGTGAGTGTCGGAGATCGTAGCGCGGGGCTTCGCCCCGCTGGACGGCCGAGGGCGGCCGTCCCCACATAACCGTGCTGGCCCTGGTTCCGCTCGGGCGGTGCGCCGTGTCCTAATTCCTCGATCAGCGGAGCGGGAACTTCTTCCAGAAAGCGCGAGGGGACGCTGGCTTCAGGCAGGTCGGTTCCGTATCGGCGGCGATAGACGGCGCGCGTGAGGATGAGCTGATCCATAGCGCGGGTCATGCCGACGTAGCAGAGGCGGCGCTCTTCTTCGACCTCGTCGGGCTGCAGCATGGTGCGGGAGTGCGGAAATAATCCTTCTTCCAGGCCACTGAGAAATACCAGAGGGAACTCCAGTCCTTTGGCGGCATGCAGGCTCATCAGAGTGATCTGCGAGCGCTCGTCGTAGTCGTCGGCATCGGCGATGAGGGCGGCGTGGTCAAGGAACTGGTCGAGCGTCTCGCCGCGGTCGCGGGAGTCCGCGGCGGCGTTGACCAGTTCCCGCAAGTTTTCGATTCGCGAAAAAGCTTCGGGCGTGTCTTCTGCTTCGAGAATTTTGATGTAGCCGGTGCGGTCGATGAGGAATTTCAGGAGGTCGGCGGTGCTGACGGTGGGCGCGGGGAACGGACTTGCATTCTCGGACTCCGAGGCGGCCAGGGCAGGTAATTCATTTTCGAAAACCGAGGGCGGCTTGCTAGCAACGCTGGTATCGATTGGTTTGTCTTCGTCCGGATCGGAGTCACCATAGGCCCCGCCGAAATCGAAGGCGGTATTTTCGAATTCGTTGGGATCGAATGCGGCTGCATCATCTGGCTCAGACAGCTGGGCTTCATCCTGCGGGAGAGGCGAGGGCGGTTGAACCGACGCTTCTTCGGTAGAGGCACTCTCTGCGAGGTTCTCGGCAAACGTTCCGGCGAGCATGGCTTGCGCGTCGAGGATTATCTGCTGGAAGCTCTTTAGAGCGGCAAGTGCGCGCTGCGGCAGGAGTTGGCGGCGAAGGGCTTCATTGAGTGCCCCCCAGAGCGACAAACCAGTTTCCAGAGCCAGGCGTTCCAAGGTATCGATCGTACCTTTACCGATGCCGCGGGTTGGCGTGTTGATCACGCGAAGCAGAGAGATCGAGTCGTCCGGATTCAGAATGACTTTCAGGTACGAGATCATGTCTTTGATCTCGGAGCGTTCGTAAAAGGAAAATCCGCCGACTACTTTGTATTTCAGACCATAGCGGCGCATGGCCTCTTCAAACAATCGCGACTGGGAATTGGTGCGATACAAGACGGCGGCGCGGGGAGTTTCTCCGCGCTGCGCCGCCTCGCGCATATATTTTGTGACATGATCGGCGGCGAAGAGCGCTTCGTTCTCGCCGTCGGGAGCTTCGTAGTAGCCGATCTTCGCTCCGCCCTGGCGCGAGGTCCAAAGATTTTTCCCTTTGCGGCGGATGTTGTTCGCGACGACGGACGACGCCGCCTGCAAAATGTTTTGCGTGGAGCGGTAATTCTGTTCGAGGCGGATGATCTTGGCTTCGGGAAAATCTTTTTCGAATTCGAGAATGTTGCGGATGTCGGCGCCGCGCCACGAATAAATCGACTGATCCTCGTCGCCTACGGCGCATACATTGTGCCGTTCGCCTGCCAGCATGCGCATTAATTCATACTGCGGGCGGTTGGTGTCCTGATATTCGTCGATCAGCAGATACTGAAAGCGACGGTTGTAGTACTCGCGCACCTGTGGCGCTGTTTTCAGAAGGCGGGTGGCCTCGAGCAACAAATCGTCGAAGTCGAGCGCGTTGGCTTTGCGAAGTTCCTTGCGGTATTCCTCGAACAAGTGCGCGATCTTTTCTGTCTTGGGATCGGCCGATTGCAGATAGAGTTCCTGCGGATCGAGCATGTGATTCTTGGCCCACGATATGCGCGAAAGCACGATGCGCGGCGTGAGTTGCTTGTCGTCGACCCCAAGCCGGCGCATGATGCCTTTCACCACCGATTGCATGTCGCTTTCGTCATAGATGACGAACTTTTTCGTGTGGCCGATGGGCGGCTGGCCGGGCGTGGCCGAAGGAATCCGCATCGCCTCAATGTCGCGGCGAAGCACGCGCACACAGAAAGAATGGAAGGTGGAGATGACGGGCTTGGCAATGCTGAGGCCGCCAACCAGTTTTTCGACGCGCTCGCCCATCTCCGCGGCGGCTTTGTTGGTGAAGGTCATCGCCAGAATGGACTCGGGCATTACGCCCTGGTGCTCGATCAGGTAGGCGATGCGATACGTGATCACGCGGGTCTTTCCGCTGCCTGCTCCGGCAAGGATCAACACTGGACCTTCGGTGGTTTCGACGGCCTCGCGCTGCTGCGGGTTGAGTTGATCGAGAAAAGACAATGCGGAAGTGGCTCCGGAGGTGATGAGTTAATTTTACAGGATCGCGACATTGGCCCCGAGAAATCGGGGCCTTTCATTTTTGGACTGATCGCCGGAAAGACCCATTGCGCAATAGCGTCACACCCACGCCGCCATCAGGTGTCCGATACTTCCGCGGACCTGCAGGCCATCTTTGCGATCCTTGAAGTAGCGGGCGTTGAGGTCCTTGCCCTGCAAGAATTCGGTGCGGCGAAATCCCAGATCCTTTAACTCGTCGCGCAACTTTGCGGGATCGAAAAATAACTGAAACGGCTCCCCGTATCGAGCGACTCGTGCGGAGAGTGCGTCCAGGGCTTGTCTCTGTCCCGCGTTCAGAAGAGCAGGGTCGACGGCAAAATCGAACACGACTCCACTCTTGGCAGGCATTCCAGCGATGAACCTGAGGGTGCTGATGCAAGCTTCGCGTGTGAGATACGGAGTTACGCCCAGCCAAGAGAAAAATGCGGCCGCCTTCGTATCCAGACCGGACTGCCGCAGGCCGGTGGCGAGGGTCTGGTGTTCAAAATCGATAGGGACAAAGGTCAATGACGCTGGAATGGCGATGTGCGCGGCCAGCAGGCGTTCGCGCTTCCATTCCTGCGTGGCGGGGTGATCCACTTCGAAGACGCGCAAATCCGGATACGGGTTGCGATAAGCGAAGGTGTCGAGTCCGGCGCCGAGAACGACATATTGATCGACCCCCAGCGCGGCGGCGCGAGCCAACTCGTCCTCAGCGTAGCGGCTGCGAGCGGCCATAAAGGCACGGAAGGCGCGGGAGAAGGCGTGATTCTCTTTTGGATTGGACCGCAACTCGTTCGCGGCCTCGGCGCCAATGATGCGCAAGGCCAGTGGATCGTCCAGAACTTTGGGTTCATCCAGTAACTGGTGGGCGGCGCGGCGGGTGGCTACACGGTGCGCGGTTCTGCTGAATCTGCCTTCTTGCATGGAAAATCTCAGCGGTTTGCGGCGCGTTCGCCTCTGCAATGGTCGCAGGGGCAGTTTTCGCGCAGAAACTTCCATGAATAGAGGCCGAGGTCGTGATCATCATTCCAGGCAAAGCGGATGGCGTATTTGCCGATCGGTTCGGCGGAAACCGGCTTGGCGGCGGCTTTGAACATGGGCAACATTCCGGGAGCAAGCTTGGCGGGCTCCCCGGGCCTGCGACCGGATTTATCGCGCTCTTCGTTGCACATGGCGCAGGGGCAGGCGTCGCGAAGATAGACAAAATCGAAGTGGGACAGATGGCCATCCTTCCACTCAATGTCCATCCCCGTGCCGGTCGTGAGATTCACTTTGACCGACTTGGGGTCGGTGGTCGCGGTCGGCGATGGTAGAGGGGACTGCATGAGTTTCAGTATCGCATAGGGTCAGCATCGCATAGGGAAAGAGGCTCGGAATGTAAGGTGGTGGCGGCCCGGGAGGTTGAGGTGCGTAATCGAATTGCCGGAAAAGAGGTAAATCCTGTAAAATAAGCCTTCCGTTAGAAGCCCCGAAAGGATTCCAGCAGTCATGGCACAACAGTGTGATATCTGCGGCAAGAAGCCGCAATCAGGAAACCGCATCAGCCACGCCCATAACGTAACCAAACGTCGATGGAACGTGAACTTGCGTCCGGTCCACGCCCGCGTGGGCGCCACCACGAAGCGCATGCGCGTCTGCACTTCCTGCATCCGCAGCGGCAAAGTCGTCAAAGCCTAGACGATTTGTGATTTAGCGATCGATGATTTTGTGATTTACTCGATCGGTCACTGCACGTTTAAAAGCTGCACATCGAAAATCAAAGTAGCATTTGGAGGGATCGGTCCGCCCGGGGTACCTTCGGCACCGTATCCTAGTGATGGCGGTATGCGAAGTTGGCGCTTCCCATTGACCTTCATCCCGGCCACTCCCTCTTCCCAACCCTTGATGACTTCGCCGTTGCCGATGCGGAAGTCGAAAGGCGTCCCGGCATCCACCGAGCTGTCGAACTTTTTGCCGTTGGTCAGCCAACCAGTGTAGTGAACGCGCACGCGGCTGCCTTCTTTTGCCTCGGCACCATTGCCGACTCTTATATCCCAGTAGATCAGGCCGGATGGCGTTTTCACTCCCTCGCCCGTCACTTTGGTGGGCGCACTGGTGTTGGGGGCTGCTGACTTCCGAGTAGCAGTTTGTGAGAACAAAAATACCGCGGTCAGCGCAAGAATAATTGCAACCAAGGCCACATACTTTGTCATTGTGAGCTCCTTACGTTCGTTCCGAAAGACTCTAAGCCTATTCTTATTCCACTGCGATAACGTCAATTTCTACCAGCACATCTTTCGGCAGGCGCGCCACTTCGACGGTGGAGCGTGCCGGAGGTGCTGAAGTGAAATATTTTCCATATACCTGGTTCATGGCCGCAAAGTGGTCCATGCTTTTCAGAAACACGGTGCAGCGGACCACTTTTCCCAACCCGCTCCCCGCCGCTTCCAGAATCTCCGACAAATTACGCAGCACGCGGTCGGTCTGTTCGGCTACATCGCCCGCGATCACTTGTTGCGTGGCGGGATCAATGGCGATCTGGCCTGAAGTGAATACAAATCCACTGACTTTGATGGCTTGGGAGTAGGGGCCGATGGCCTGAGGAGCGTCTTTGGTAGAAACAACTTCGCGCATAGAGACTACTTTAAACCATTCGCCACGTAGGCTTCGGACAAGACCTGAATGTAAATGTAGGCGTAGGCGTTCCCGTCGTCAGAAAATCGAGGCAGACCCACACTCGTGACCGTCGGGCCCTTTTCCTCGCCGAATGTTTTCCAAGGCTCCATCTTTCCAGTTTGAATATTTACGCGAGAAACTTTGCGCGACTTGGCGCCAAGGTGGAAGGAAGTTACATAAACCGACTGCCCGTCCCGCGTCCATCCAATCACGCCGTAGTTTGATTCAAGCCCCGGAATAGGATGAAAGGTCCCGCCCTCGAGAGACCAAATGCCACGTTTTCCGTCGGGCCCGCGCACCGCGATGCTACGGCCATCGGGAGAGAGAACCGTTCCAGAAATGCCTTCGGGAGTAACGGGCTTGGAATCGCCGCTGTTCAGGTCGATCCGATAGTCGCGAGCACCGTGCCCAGCCTCGATCCCTATGGCAAGCAATTGTTTGCCATCCGGGAGAAAGGTAGCCCCTTCATAAGTGACCGCATCATGCGTAAGAGGCCTGGGTTCGCCTGCCCCTGTTGGCAGCAGGTTCAACGGTCCGCCTTTGGCCGCTCTTGCGATCGCCAACTTTCCATCGGGTGAAATTGCCATGGCAAGGCCCTCGCCGATGCGTACGGGAGGCGAGCCGTCGGTGTCGCGCACGAACACCGTGTAATTCGGGCCGCCACCGTCACCTTCTTCTTCGAACAGAATCTTTCGGCCGTCGCGGCTGAGATCGCGCAGCTCCGACCATCCAAACCAGCCCAGCTCAACCTCTTCTTTTCCGCCGGGGCCCATGCCCCGGATGCCCAGCCGCTGATGATTGGTCACCGTCAATACCTTGCCCTCGCGCATGTCCTCCAGCCAAAGGCCGCCGGGGACGTTGGTGATAGTTCGCAATTTGCCAGAAAGGGTGACGGCATGCGGATTCGAAGCTGTGCCCGTATTGGTGGAGGTAAACCAGACTTCATCGCCTGATGGGGACCACAGAATTCCTTGCAGGGAGGTCCAGCCGGAAGAAAGTATCCTTTCTTTTTCCTTGCCGTCGGCGCCAATTACGGCAAGCGAGCCCTGGTCGTCGCCTCCGGGAGTTTCGTGATCGGCAAAAGCGATCCACTTGCCGTCCGGCGAAATCTTGGGATGACTCATCCAGTTGATACTGTCAAGGAGCACTTTGCCGACGGGATATTCCAAGCGCCAGTGATTGCTTTCCGGAACGTATCGCACAATTGCCAAAGTGCTCCCGTCGGCGGAAAACTCGGCATCTTGTACATCTTCCAGCACCTCATGGGGCGTACCACCACTCAGCGGGACCCGCGCCAGCGTTCCGCTCCGCGCATAGCCTCCGCGGTTCTGGGTGTTGAGACGGATGGCCAGTTCTCCACCCTTGGAGATGGAAAGCAGCTCGGCCTCTTTGATTCCCAGCTCGCGCGCTCCCGGATCATCCAAGCGCGAGATATAAAGCTGGTTAACGCTGCCCTCCCAAGTTGCGCTGTACACCATGCTGCCGTCAGGAGTGAAGCGCGCATTTCCGATGGAACCGGTGCGAAAAGTGATCTGCTGATATTCAGCCATCGGCGCCGGGCCGCTTCCATGCCCCAGCCACCAACCAAGGCCGAGCATAGCCAGCGAGATTGCGACGGCGCCCGCAACTATCGCGAAAAACATGGCACGTGGCCGGGCCGGCACGGCCGATACCGCCGTCGCTCTGCCGGTTGTGCTGGAGATTCCACTGAGATGTTCAAGGTCGAAAGCAATGTCGCTGGCGGAATGAAAGCGAGCCTCCGGATTTTTCTCCAGGCAGTGCTGCACGATTCGCTCCAGTGCCGGAGAAACGCTGCGGTTGGTTTCGTTCAGGTCAGGAGGATCTTCCTTCAGTATCGAACTCATCGTGTCTGCAGCGGTGTCGCCATGGAACGCGCGCTTACCGGAAAGCATCTCGTAAAGAATCGCGCCAAAACTGAAGATGTCGGACCGGGCATCGAGGGCCACGCCGCGCACCTGCTCCGGCGACATGTAGCCCGCCGTACCCAGCACGGTACCGATCTCGGTGACATGGGTCATTGTGGGCTGAGGGTGGCCATCGCCGGATTCGATTTGAGTCAGCTTGGCGAGTCCGAAGTCGAGGATCTTCACCCGGCCATCTTTGGTGAGGAAGAGGTTCTCCGGCTTGAGATCGCGATGAATGATTCCTTTTTCGTGCGCCGCAGCCAAGCCGTGGGCGATTTGGAGCGCATAGTCCAAGGTCTTGCGCACCGCGATCGGACCGCCGCCCCGAAGCCGGTCGCGCAGAGTCTCGCCTTCGAGGAGCTCCGAGACAACGTAGGGGGCGCTTTCGTGCGTGCCGATATCGAATACGGCCAAAATGTTGGGATGGTTCAGAGCGGCGGTGGCCAGGGCTTCCTGCTCAAAGCGACGGAGGCGATCCGGATCCAGGGAAATTGCGGAGTGCAAAACCTTGATTGCGACTTCCCGCCGGAGGCGGGTGTCCCGGGCACGATAGACTTCGCCCATCCCGCCGGCAGCCAGGGGTGCAATAATTTCGTAGGGGCCCAGTCGAGCGCCAGAAGTCAGGCTCATCGGTGCGCAGATTATAACGCAGTAGTCGGGGCAAGGGATTGGTACTCCGAGCGCGAACGCAACCCCGGCGCGGCGAATGGACTTGCGGGTCTCTAGATTTTCTGCAGTCGCTGCACTTCGTGGACGCCTGGAATTTTGCGCAGGCCACCCATGATTTGCTCCAGGTGCTTCAGGTCGGAAATGTCGAGAATGATTTCGACGCTGGCCTGGCTGTTGGAAGTGTGCGCGCCGATGTTGCGGATGTTGCTTTGAGCGTCGCCGATCACGCTGGTGATGTTTTTCAGCATGCCGAAACGGTCGTCACAGTAAACAGTCAGTTTCACCGGGTAAGCCGTGGGCGTGCTCTCATCGCGCGCCCACTCGACGTCGATGCGGCGCTCTGGCTCGTACATCAAATTGGTGACGTTGGGACAATTTACGGCGTGGACCGCGACTCCTTTGCCGCGCGTGATGTAGCCGACAATGTTTTCGCCGCGGATGGGATTGCAACAGCGTGCGCGGTAGACCAACATATCGCCCTGGCCCTTGACCATGATGGCGTTGTGGTCACCAAAGACGCGGCGCACGACACTGGCGATGGCGCCGGGCTTGTTGGAGAGCCCCTCGGCTTCGATATCGCCTGCCATGGAAGGGGTCGCGCCCGATGGCAAGAGGCGGGCGAGAACCTGGCGCGCCGAGTATTTTCCGTAGCCAATGCCGGACATCAGGTCATCGACTTTTCCGAGTCCATACCCGGATGCAACCTTCAGCAATTCATCGTCTTTGATTTCTTTCAGAGCGATACGATATTTGCGAGCCTCTTTTTCGATAACCTTGCGGCCAATTTCGATTGAGCGCTCGCGCTGGTGCACGTTGAGCCAGTGCTTGATTTTATTGCGAGAGCGCGAAGATTTAACCAGGCCCAGCCAATCGCGGCTAGGTTTGTGTCCGGCTTGGGTAAGGATCTCGACGATGTCGCCGGAGTGCAGCTTGTGGCGCAGCGGCACCATGCGGCCGTTCACTTTCGCGCCCACGCAGGTGTGGCCGACTTCCGTGTGGATGGTGTAAGCGAAGTCGATCGGCGTTGCATCGCGCGGAAGCACGACCACCTTGCCCTTGGGCGTGAATGTATAAACCTCTTCGGGATAAAGATCGACTTTGAGAGCGGTGAGGAATTCGTTGGGATCGCTGACATCGCGCTGCCACTCGACTACCTGGCGCAACCACGCCAGCCGCTGTTCATCCTGCGCCGAGACCGGGCCGTCTTTATATTTCCAATGAGCGGCAATGCCTTCCTCCGCCATCTTGTGCATCTCTTCTGTGCGGATCTGAATTTCGAACGGTGTGCCATCTTCCGTGATCACCGAGGTATGGAGAGACTGGTAAAAATTGGGCCGCGGCATGGCGATGAAATCTTTGATACGGCCCGGCACGGGCCGCCAAATGTTGTGAATGATTCCAAGCACCGCGTAACAATCCTGCAAGCGAGCGTGTAATGACGCGCATGGCGAACAGATCGTAGACCTGATCCACTGAAATGCGCTGACGCTGCAGCTTTTTGTGAATGCTAAACAGCCGCTTGATGCGGCTATCGACTTTGGCCTGGATGCCGGCCTCTTTCAGCTTGTCGGTAATGATCGACTGCATCTTGGCGAGAAACGCTTCGCCTTGCTTTCGGCGGGCATTGACAGACTTCTCCACCTGCTCGTAACCCGCGGGATCGAGAAAACGAAAGCCGAGATCCTCGAGTTCACCGCGGATTTTCCCCATTCCCAGCCGGTGGGCGATGGGAGCGTAGATTTCCAGTGTCTCTTCAGCGATTTTGCGCTGGCGGTCGGGCTGAAGATGCTCCAAGGTGCGCATGTTATGGAGACGATCGGCCAGTTTGATGAGCACCACGCGGATGTCGTCCACCATGGCGAGCATCATCTTGCGGAGGTTCTCAGCCTGAGCTTCTTCGCGCGTGGCAAAATCAATTTTGCTGATCTTGGTAACGCCTTCAACGATGTGCGCGACCTGCTCGCCAAATTCCTTGCGGATATCAACGATGGTGACGGAGGTGTCTTCGACGGAATCGTGCAGGAGTCCGGCGGAAATGGCGACCGGATCCATCTTCATTTCAGCCAGCACCAGGGCGACTTCCAGAGGATGAACCAGATAAGGCTCGCCCGAGGCGCGAGTTTGGCCTTCATGGTGCTTGAGCGAATAGTCGTAGGCTTTCTTTACGATGGACAGATCGTCCTGGGGACGGTTTTCCTGGATCCGCTTCATCAGCTCGCGGAACTTGGTGAGCGTAAGTGCGGTGGTTGCGATCTGTTGGCGCAAGCTCGCCATGTAGGATTATAGCCTGCGATCCCGTGTGCGGCAGGGGCATCCCGTCGACAGAGCGAGGGCGGCTCCGAACAAAAACGGCAGGAGCGACGTCCCGTCACTCCTGCCAAGCCCAGCTTTCACAACACTTGTTGGCTTCGCGCTTAATGAAGCCTCATTCTCTTTACTTACGGCCGGTCAGAACTTCGGCGTGCGCCTGATTTACCACTTGCGCCAGTCCGTCGCTGGCAAAGATTTCTTCGTACGCGTGCTCGCCATGGATTGATTCATCCAAGCCAATCTCTTCCGACATCTCGCTGACCTTCACCGTGGTGAACATATCGATCACCCGCAACATGCCGTAGGTGAAGATGAACGCCCACACGGACGAGAATGTAACGGCGACGACTTGTTTCAACAGAAAAAGCGGATCGCCATAGAGCAATCCATTCGCTCCTTCCGGATTGAATTGCTTGTTGGCAAAAATACCCAGCATGACAATGCCGAGAAAGCCACCCACTCCGTGCACTCCCCAAACATCGAGAGCGTCATCCCAATGCAGCTTGTTCTTCATCTCCACCGCGTAATAGCAAACCACTCCGGCGACTAATCCGATGATCACCGCGGTCGTGGGCGAAACGTACCCCGCTGCCGGAGTAACTGTGGCTAGGCCTGCAACCGCGCCTGTCAGCAGTCCGAGGAACTTCGGTTTTTTTTCGTTGAACCACGCCACCAGCAACCACGCCACAGCCGCAAAAGAGGCGGCCACATCCGTATTCAGGAACGCGGTCGCGGTCACCGAATCCACGCGCATTTCGCTGCCGGCATTAAATCCGTACCAGCCGAACCACAAGAGGCCGGTTCCGAGGGCAACCAGCGGAATGCTGTGCGGACCGCGATCCGCCGTGCGCCGCTTGCCCACATACAACACGGAAGCCAGCGCCGCGATTCCCGCGATGTTATGAACAACAATGCCGCCCGCGAAGTCCTTGACGCCCCACTGCTGCAAAAAACCTCCGCCCCACACCATGTGGACGAAGGGAAAATAGACCAGCGTCAGCCATCCGGTGAGGAACAGCATGTACGCCTTGAAGGTGACCCGGTTGGTAAAAGCGCCGGAAATGAGGGCCGGGGTGATGATGGCAAACATCATCTGATACGCAATGAATACGAATGCCGGAATGGTCGCATTGGGGGACGGCGTATTCAGGTCGACGCCTCGCAAGAATGCGTTGTGAAAGTTGCCGATGACCCCGTGCCAATCGCCGCTGAAGCACAGCGAGTAGCCGTATAAATACCAGATCACCGTGGTCCAGCCCATGGAAACGAAGCTCTGAATCATGATGGCGAGAACATTTTTGCGACCGACCAGGCCTCCGTAAAAAAAGGCTAGTCCGGGTGTCATGAGCATGACCAGGCTGGTGCATAGAATCATGAAGCCTGTATTGCCAGTATCGAGATGCAACATGGAATCTCTCCTGGAACAGAAAGGTAAGATTTGTTTACTGTTGGTTCTGGAAGTCAGGAAGGATGTAAAAGAGCCATTCGACTGAGCCTGTCCTGCGAGGCCAGACGTGGCGCAGGCAAAGATCGGTCTCCCGAGAGTCTCAGCACGAGGAAGACACTTAGCCCTCCTCGGGCCTTAGGTTAGGGCCTGGGGAAGGTGAATTCTGTGAGGAAGGTCACCGTCGAGCGTGCCGAAACACACTGGCGGTGTTAGACCGCGTTTTGCGTCAGGGAGTGAAATGGGGTAATGCGGCAGTTGAAAAAACTGGCGACCGTTTTTGGGCGGATCACTTGCGTTGCCGGCATTTGGTTAGGGCAGAGACTTGGGTTGCAATGCCGTGGAGGCCTTCATTGCGACCTATCCTTTCGCCGCCGCAGCTCGCTTGCTTTCACGATCTCGTTCATGTCCCCTGCCGGCCGAATCTCGAAAATACTGCCGTACTTCAGTGCCGGATGCTGCGCCATAAGCTGCTGGGCATGATTCATGTCGCGGGCATCAAGCACCAGAATGCCGCCCAGTTGTTCCTTAGTCTCTACATAAGGACCGTCCGTGGTGACAACTTTGCCGTTCTTCCAATACAGGGTCAAGGCGCTTTCCGGAGGCTGAAGCGCTTCTCCACCAGCCCAATGCCCGTTGGCGCGAAGATGGTCGTCGTATTCAAAGCATGCGTCGAACATCGCGTGTTGCTCGCCCTCGGCCATACCATCGAATTTGCCTTTGTCGTAGTATCCCAAACATACGTATTTCATTGTTCTTCTCCTCGTTTCTCTCGTTTCGGGTGGGAGCCAGCAGCACAGCGGTCGCAGACTTGTTCTGTCACTGTTTCAAGTAACGAAGCGCAACACATCCTGATTTGAAGGTCTTTGACTCAACAAGTTTTAATTGGCGTTTCCCCGGCAGGCGAACACCTTCTAGCAACCGTCTCCCTTCTCCAGCAATGATTGGCATAACGACAATACGATATTCGTCAATCAGGCCAAGCTCTATAAGCTGTGTAGGAATATCCACACCGCCGACCAAAATATCTTTGCCCGGTTCTTGCTTCAGTCTAAGTATTTCGTCGCGAAGGCTCGTGCCAACAATTCTCGTATTTCCATCTTCAGCGCTGGCCAACGATCGTGAAAAAACAATCTTCTTCCTGGAGACAAAAGTTTGAGCAAATTCGATATCCGCTTTTGTCTCGGACTGGCTCTTTGCGACATCAGGCCAATAAGGAACCATCAATTGATAGGTTTTACGCCCATAGACGAGCGGGTCAACATCTCGCAAAAGCTGCGTGTAGTGTTCAAGTAGGTCGTCAGCGGGATTGAATTTGGTATGGTCGCAGCAGCCATCCAGGGTTAGGTTGATTGCGTAGATTACATTTCTCATGGGATTGTCCTGTCTCCTTTGTATTAGGTGCTGGTGCCAGTTTGAGGCCTCTCTGCCGTTCATCCTATAGTCGTCGGGCGTGGAGAAAATCGACACCAGCGCCTCGGAACTTGCATCTCAAAAGTCCTCATCCCGGAGTGCCCGCGTTTTTATAAGCCGGCCAAGGGATTTCCCGTGGCACACAGCGTGGTAGCGGAGATTCTTCGCTGTGCCGGATGACGCCATCGACGGGCGGGCCCTAGCATTGCTTTGTAGCCAGCGGCGGACACAACAGTCAGATCAAATCTCTGTTTCATTCTCAACTCCTCGTTGAATCAGGCAGACGCTCAGCGGCTGCATCCCACTTACGGCGCGCATTCCCTGCACTCGATGGTGTGGCGCACACTGACGTGGATCGGTAGCGGACACCGCTACCGATCACACCAACTTCAACCCATGAAGGCAAGAGCGGCTATTTGTTGGCGGTCTGATTTGGCAGCTCAGACCGTTTCGCTACTTTGTGCTGGATCTGCTCTTCGGACAGAGCAGGAGCGAAGTCTTCCATCTCAAAGATCTGGCGGATTTCGACTTCGGAGTCGACACCAGGGCTGCAGTTGGGGGCACGCTTGACCCACTCGATGGCCTCTTCGAGGGACTTGACCTGCAGGATCGAGAAGCCGGCAATGAGTTCCTTGGCCTCGGTAAAAGGGCCGTCGATAACGGTGCGAGACTTGCCGGAGAATTTGACGCGTGCGCCTTTGGAACTGGGATGGAGGCCATCGAGGGCGAGCAGGACGCCAGCCTTCATGAGCTCTTCGTTGTACTTGCCCATCTCGACCAACAGCTCTGGGTCGGGAAGGGCGCCTTTTTTTTCTGACTCTGGCGTGGCTTTGACGATGACCATGAATCGCATTGTGAAATCTCCTTTGGGTTGAACGGTCGTTTTGGTGGCTTGTTCTGGGCTCAGCTATTTGTCGGCTAACTGGTGAACTCAGATTTCTGATTTTCTATTCTGGCCCGTCGGGACTTAACGTTTACCGCTGGGTCTCTACATGCTCGGTGCCGGCGTTCCATCGGACCATTTGTCTACTCCTATCAGGAAGACGGAGAGTGGTGGGAAGGCGTTGAGTTCTGGGTAAGCATCGGCGGAGATGTACCAGTAATTTACGGCGAGGATTGGCGAGTTTGCGAGATTTGCACCCCAGGCTGTGCCGTTTTTGTCGTTTTGGAAGAACATCAGGTGGGGGGCGTTGTGGCCGCCACTATCGGTCAGGTAGGAGGACTTGGACATCATGTAGGAGACCGTTCCCTGCTCGAGGGGCGGCAATTCTTTTTTGTCGATGGCGACTTTGATTGCGTCGATGACTTCTTGTTTGGAATGGCCAGCCAGGATTAATTCGGCGCGTTTGTAGGCGTACGGAAGGACGGAGCGGGCGGCGGGTGGGTTGAGGCAATCCGCCGCGCGAACTTTAGGATTCCAAAATTCTGGATGATCGAACATCGCCATCCAACCGCGCCCCACCCAGCACACCCAGCCGTTCTTGCCTTGGACCGCGGTCTCGTATCCGCGACGGGTTAGCACGACGACCGAAGCATCGTGGGAGATGGCGTCTGGAGCGGCGCTGCGGGCGAGGGCGATTTCGGCGTCGCGATCCATTAGATATTGTTCGATCGGGGCCATGGTAGGGTACGACTGTTTGACGTCCTGGGCAGAGGCAGGCTTCGTCGCGATTAACGTGGCGGCGAGGATGAATGCGCTCAGCAAGACCTTGCCTGTCTGATTTTTTTTCATTGAGTTCCTCCGTAATTTTATTCACGCGCTCTTAGCACAGTTCGATTTAGCGAGCTTCCGTTCCATCAGACCAGCGTTCGACAGGAATCACGAACTGTGTCAGGTGCTCCACCGGGTCGCTGATCCCCATGACGGGGGAACCCGGCAGATTCGCTCCCCAGATCGCGGGGTCGGTATCGGTGTAGAAAAACATGAGGTGGGAAGGCCAGTGTGGCAAGGTATCGCCGCCGAATCCTTGCTTCCCCATCATGAAGCACATAGCTCCGGATTCCATGGGCGGAAGTTCTTTCCTGGCGAGAGCAGCGGCGATGGCCTCGTTAACCTGGGCCAGTGTATGTCCCGCCAAAGCAAGTTCGGCTATCTTGGCGATGCGTAGGAGGTAGGAGCGTGCGGCCGCCGCATTCATACACATTGGGACCCGCACTCTTGGATCCCAGAAGTCAGCATCCGCCGCGGAGGTCCACGAACGTCCGACGATACACACGAAGCCGTTTTTGCCCTTGACCGCGGTTTCGAAACCATGACGTCCAAGAACCAGCACCTCCGCATCGCGTGAGATGGACTCCGGCGCCGCGGTCCGCGCCAAGACTATTTCCGCGGCTTGATCCGTCATGAGGTATTGGTCGACCGGGGCCATGTTCGGAAACGTTGTCTTGGCCTCCTGGGCCATCGCCTGGTATGCCATACCGAGTACGAGCAGCAGTGCGAACCTTTTCATCGCGATTGCGCGAATTTTCTTATGCATTGTTTTCCTCCTTAGAATGGACCGTTCTGTCAGGCCGCCATTTGATCGCTTTTGAGTCCGGCGATTCTCAACGCCTTCACCATATAGTCGAACCACCGCATCTGAATTCGACAATCGCTTCAAGGAAATTGCCTTACTGCCCGGACTCTTCCGCGACACTTCCAGCTTGTCCGCAAAGGCCTTTGCCAGTGGTGCACGTTTGCGCAGCGCAATCTTCCAGCTCGCGTTGTTGGAGACTTCGGCGTCGGGATCGACAAGAATGGGTCTGCGAGTGGAAAAGCGTTGGTGGCAATGTCCTTTCTGATAGCGAGGTGTGGCGCGTTTACAAAATCGCAAACAGTCTCATTGAACGTATGGACCTTAGCGACGAGAGCTCTGAACCAGCCCCACCGAAAGCATTCTCAAGACTCTAGCGTGCCGGGTGCCGTCCTGACGTCGCGGAAATATTCCAATCTTCGGCTACTACTGGCGCATCTCCGCGGCCACGTCGTCGCCGAACTTCTCCTGGATATACTTTTGGGTCTCAGGATCGAAGTCGGTCATGTCAAACATCCGGCGAACCTCAACCATTTCGTTATCCTTTCCGGGGATGCGCGAGGCCCATTCCAGCGCCTCTTCCCGCGACTTCACCTGGATGATCCAGTAGCCGCCGACCACTTCCTTTGCTTCGGTAAACGGGCCGTCGGTCACTTTCGATTTTCCGCCTTTGAAGGTGACGCGCGCGCTCATCGTCGCGGGCGGGGTCAGCCCGTCGAGCGCGAGCAGCACGCCGGCTTTTCCTAGTTCCTCGTTGTATTTGCCCATTGCCTCCATGCTTTTGAGGTCGGGCGCCCATCCGGGCTTTGCGTTTTCGTAGTCTTTGGGAAACATGATCATCATGAAGCGCATTGGCGTTCTCCTTGAGTATTGAGCAGTGACTATTGAATATTGTGCGGACACCGTCTCCGGGCCGCTACTTTTATATAAGAGCTCGGTCGCGTTGGGCCTGCAAAGTTGCGAGTGCGCCCGAGTGTGCGGTGCGGCTCCATTTCCTAGTCGAACGGTATGGCAGGAAATCGACAAGCGATTTGCAGATTTTCCGCAAGCGGATCACCCGGCTCGGAAATCCGTTCGGTGGCCGGGTGCCCCGCCGGGGGAAGGATGGGCCCCCGGCCCAAGCCAGGTTTCGTCTTCTATTATCTTTTCGTGAGTACGACGTGCGTCGCGAGCTCCGTGGCCTCGTGCTCCGTCACAGAAAATCCCAACGCGGGCAGGTCGATGCCGCTAAGAAGCGCCTCACCTTGACCGAGGGCAACAGGTGCGAATGCAAAGTGGAGGGAGTCGATCAACCCAGCCTGCAGATATTGCCGCACGGTGGAGACTCCGCCTCCAATCTTGACGTCCTTGGCACCCGCTGCTTGTTTCGCGAGCCTCAGCGCCTCTTCGATTCCGCCGCTGACAAAGTAAAAGGTCGTCCCTCCTTCCATCACGAGGGGTTCACGCTCGTAATGCGTCAGAACGTAGGTCGGCGCGTGGTATGGCGGATTGGGACCCCACCATCCCTTCCACGATTCGTCCTGCCATGGGCCACGGACCGGACCAAACATGTTGCGGCCAAGGATGAAGGCGCCAAAGTTTTCCATCGACCGCCGTCCGAACGCGTCGTCCACATCGATCGATCCGCCTTCCTTCCCGACCATGGCGCAGAATGTCTTGGTATGAAAGAACCACTGAAACATTTCCGGACCGCGCTTGCCCAGCGGATGGTCCAAGCTCTGCTCTATCCCAGCGCCAAAACCATCTAACGAAACACTAAATCCCGCGACACGAACCTTTGACATGGATCTCCTCATTACTCTGTGACTCAGCGAGCCGTAGCTCATCCGTGTTCTGTTATCAGATGGTCGTTCGCGAGACCGAAAATCGACAGCTGCTCTATTTTCTTTCTTATCCCAACTGCCGAATCCGCTCTTGCAGGAATTGGCGCTCTGGTTCCTGTTGGGTCAGCGCCAGAGCCTTCTCATAAGACACCCGAGCCTCGGCTGTCCTGCCGAGCCTGCGGCACATATCGGCACGGGCGGAATGCGCCAGGTAATAACTTGCCAATTCGCCATGTTCCAACACCGCGTCGATATGCGCCAGACCGGCCTCTGGACCATCGCGCATGGCGATGGCCACGGCACGATTGAGCTGCACGACGGGAGAAGGCTGAATTCGTAGCAATTGGTCGTAAAGCGCAACAATCTGCCGCCAGTCGGTCGCAGCCACCGATTCCGCCTCCGCATGAACGGCCGCAATCGCAGCCTGCAATGTGTAAGAACCGAAGCGGCGAGAGTTCTGCTGGGGATTACCAGGAATCCCCAGGGCTTTCTCCAGCAAGGCCACACCCTCCGCGATCTGCTCCCGGTTCCAGAGCGCACGGTTCTGATTCTCCAGCAAAATCAGCTCTCCGCTCGGAGAATTCCTCGCGGCGTGACGGGATTCCTGCAGCAACATCAAGGCAAGGAGCCCAATCACTTCCGTCTCTGGCCGGAGCTCCATCAGCAACCGGCCCACTCGAATCGCCTCACCGGTGAGCTCGGCGCGCGTTACGTTCGCTCCCGCTGCAGCCGAATAGCCCTCGTTAAAGACGAGATAGATGACCTGAAGCACCGCGCCCAGTCGCTCCGGCAATTCCTCGGGCGCCGGTACCTCGTAGGGGATCCGTGTCTCTCGAATCTTTGCCTTGGCGCGCACAATGCGCTGCGCCAGCGTACGCGGAGTGGTGAGGAAAGCTTTTGCGATCTCCTCGGTGGTCAGCCCACACACCTCCCGCAGAGTGAGCGCAACGCGGGCTTCCGGCGCCAGAGATGGATGACAGCAGGTAAAAATCAGGCGCAGCCGGTCGTCTTCAAGGAAGTCATCCTCGTTTTCCTTGGACTTTTCCGCCGAACTCCATTGCGCTTCGAGATGGTGCACGAGGTCGTCTTGCGACGCGTCAAATCTTGCCCGCCGGCGCAGAGTATCGATGGCCTTGAATCGGGCCGTTGAAATCAGCCATGGTCGTGGGTTGCCGGGCACTCCACTTTTCGGCCACAGGCTCAGCGCAGCCGCAAAGGCTTCGTGCATCGCCTCCTCGGCAAGATCAAAATCGCCGAGCAAGCGGATCAGAGTTGCCAGGATTCGTCCCGAATCCACGCGATAAAGAGAGTCGAGCAATTCGCGGATTTGCTCGCTGGAAGACTCGGACATGACGCGCTCGGACATGATGACGACCTTAGCAAACCAGCCAGCCCGAATCAATTTGGGCGACGGACCCATGCTGGCAGATCGAGGCAAACTGCCCGGTCGTGACTCGGAAATCTGGACAACAGAACGATTGCCCTCGGATGAAGCAAAATCGCCAATGCACGCAATTGAGGCTCGTACAAGCTCTAGACTACCGCGCGGTTGCCATCGAGTGACGAGCTATGGAAAGAACATGTAAGCAAGAGGAGAGCGCTCATTGACCCGATCGTGCTCCGGACAGAAAAAGATGATCCACTTTACGGGGACGGGCCAGTGCAGCCTGGAGGAGGGAGAATTAGGCGGCTAATTCATCAATTTCCCGGATGATGCCTTCGACCGGGCTTACAGGGTTGCTTTTCGCAATCGACCACCGCGCCGACAGTTCGATCTCGTGCCTGTAACGGTGCGGTATTTGTTCCCAGGGAATGTGGTTCGCCCAAGGATTCGCCTTGCGCCAACGGGCGAGAGCCGCTTGTAGATATTGTGCCCCGAGAGATGTTTCAACCATGGTGACCACCTACGGTGAGGATAGTCTGGAATGCCCGCGGTTGCAGTGATTGCAGTCACGCCCCTGCGCCGAAACCCGTCTCTGTTTGGCCGGGCTACCGGGATTTGACCCTTAGCATCCAACGGCCGTTTCGAAAGCTCCCTGGAACAACTTCGTCATCTGGCCCCAAAAAACTCGCGATTGGGCTGCTTCTGGCAACCACGCTGTGCGAACTGGTACAGTGACACCTGTCCATCATGATTTCTAGAATTCTGGTTAGCGGTGTGTCTGGCCCGATTGGGGCTGCTCTCCTTCCCTCCCTCCGTACCAACGGATGTTCGGTGATCCGTCTGGTGCGCGGTCCAGCGAAGGCTGAGGATCAGATCTCGTGGGATCCCGGCGTTCCACTGTCACCCCAGGTGGTGTCTGGATTCGACGCCGTCATTCATCTCGCGGGAGAAAGCATTTTCGGGCGATGGACTGAGGCCAAGAAGTCGAAGATCCGCGATAGCCGAGTTGTTGGGACATTCAACCTGTCTTCGGCGCTTGGCCAAGCAGACGATAAGCCACGAGTGTTTGTGTGCGGCTCTGCGATCGGCTATTACGGAAACCGCGGCGACGAATCGTTGCGGGAGGAGAGCGCGCCGGGAGCCGGATTTCTCTCCGAGGTCTGCCAGGACTGGGAAGAAGCGACGACACCTGCCGTGCGGTCTGATATACGCACCGTGCATATAAGAACCGGGGTGGTGCTCAGCCCTAAGGGAGGCGCGCTCGCCGCCATGTTGCCGCCATTCAAATTAGGTCTGGGCGGCCGAATCGGTGACGGACAACAATGGATGAGCTGGATCGATGTCCGCGATATGGTTGGGGCGATTCACCACATCCTGAAAAACGATCTCATCCAAGGGCCAGTGAACCTGGTCTCCCCGAGACCGGTTCGAAATGCGGAGTTTGCCAGAACGCTGGCGAGTGTCCTCTCGCGTCCGGCAATTTTCCCCTTACCGGCGTTTGCTGTAAAGCTTGTGTTTGGACAGATGGGAGAGGAAGTGCTGCTGGGAAGCCAAAAGGTGGAAGCCAGCAAGTTGATCTCGAGTGGCTATCCTTTTCGTTTCCGGGAACTGAGGGCGTCGCTTGAAAGCGTGCTAAAAGTGTGATTTCAACCATCCTCAGGCTGTGACCATCGTCACTGAAAGTCTGCGGTGCGCCTGTCAATCTGCAAATGGTGACAGGTTTAACCATATCGAAGAAATTGATCGCTGTGCTGATTGTGGTTTGCGTTTCAGCCGGAATGATCCCTCGCAGTGAGGCTCTCACCACCACCCGTGGGAGTTCATCGACGGCAAACCCCGGCGATCAGGAACAGCTGCAGATGAAGAATCACTCTTGCTGCCCCCGGATGCAGCCGCGTGTGAACCTGCCCGTTCCTGCAGCATTTAATCATGAGAGTGTGCCGTGCAGTGAACATCCCTGTTGCATAAGCCGAGCACCGGGTTCCCCCTCTGGCTTGCCCGCAGCCTCGGGATTACACGATCCAGTGAGAGGCAAAGTCTTTCACGAAAAGATCGATGTGGGAGCGCAACAGCGATTTGCAGGCAAAGCAGAGCGCGAAACGTCCATTCAGCCTTCCTCTTCCTTAAATTTGGTTCTTCGCATCTGAGGCCAGCCTCGCCTTGGTGCTTCTTCAGTTGCGGCTCACTCGAGTATGGAACTCGCTGTCCGCGATTTGGAAACGGGAACTAAGTATCACAACAAGATTCTTAAAGGAGACTTTGAATTTATGAGGCACAAACTTATCGCTCTAATGTTGGTTTTCACAGCAGTTTCGTGGGCCCAGAACACATCTCAAGCCACGCCTTCAACGCCACAGCAAAGTACTGCTCCCGCGGACGCTAAGGCATGTTCATGCTGCGACAAGATGGCCGCGGAGATGAAAGACGGCCACGCCTGCTGCGCGCACCATGCCAAGTCTTCCGCCGATGCGAAAGAGAAGTCCTGCTGTGGCGGCAAGGATGCAATGGCTTGCAAACGCCCTGCTGAAGACAAGACGGCCAGCGCATGTTGCAGCGGCGAAGCCTGCGGCAAGGACTGCGGGAAGTCTTGCTCGTCCGCTAAGAAAGGGGAAAAAGCAGCCAAATCGTGCTGCGCTGGACATTGCGCTGACCATATGACCGAACACTCGTCCACTGGAGCCGGCAACTAAGTTCCTATAAAAGTCAGAGCCCCGGTCCGAAGATCCGGGGCTCTTATGTTTCAAATACAGTGGGTGTTCAACTTCCGATCAGGACGAGGTGAGGCTCAGTTGGAAGTAGGCCGGTTCATTTCTTGCTGCAGTTTCTGCAATAGCTCAGCGCGCTGTTCGGTGCTCAACTCGCGCTGCAATTCTTCCAGAGCCAGAGCAACGATATGGTAATGGTGTGCACCCGCGAACTTGGGATCGGTGGTAATGTCCAGCCAGAGCTTATGCATGAGTTCGACATCCTGCGGACGCATGCGGGGGGAGTGGGGACCGATGTTGTACTCGCGAATGGTGCCATCGGGAGCACAGACTTCGAGGGTGATTCGGGGGCGAGGCTCGGGCATGCGCTCCCATGCGTCGCCGGTAAGCTTGGCTTGCTCGTCGGAGGTGAGCTTATTGGAAAGCCCGCAGACGACCCGAGCGGAATCCAGGCGCTGCGCGGTCACCATGATGGCGTCAAAGACGTCGGTGGCCGGAACCACGAGCAGAGAAATTGGCTTGCCTTCTTTTTCGGCGACGGCAACGGCAGCGGTGAACAGCTCCTGCTCGTAGTGGTCGAACACCTGGCTGGCTTCCATGACGGAACTGCCGCCAAAACTGGGTTCGCGGTGGTAGAGCCTGGCGCTCATCACCACCACGTCCTGCTTAGCTGTATTCGTGTGGGCCAGCACCTGGCGCAAGTAGTAGAGATTGCGCGGATCTCGCACGGCTACCAGAATGTTGCCTGGGCGCACGCCCATTGCGCCGCTGCCCAATTCCTGATTGCTATAAACGCGGAACTGATCTAGCTGCTCTGGCTTTCCGTGACGCTCCTTGGTAACGTGGCGTTCTGAAATCGTGAATATGGTAAAAAAGACGCCGCTGAAAATGACTCCGGCGATCGTAGCTTCGTACTTGGTAAATAAGTTGACCACCGCAGTAATCAGCAGCACCGCGGAGATCAGGATCAGCCCCACAGGAATTTCAGTCTTGCCGATGTGTATATTTCCCGGGACTTTCCAGGCGCGATTTCCGGGCTCGGTAAAGCGCAATACCAGCACGGCAATCGATTTCATGGCGAAGCTCCAGATCACGCCGAAAGCATAGAGCGCCGCCAGTACATATACATTGCCCAGACTGAGGAAGATCACAAGCAACTGCATGCCTACGATGAGATTGATGATGCGGTAGCTTGTGCCGAAGCGGTTATGCGGTTTCTGGAACCAACTGGTGAGAACCCCGTCCTCAGCGACACGATTCAAAACTCCATTCGCGCCCACAATGGAAGTGTTCTGCGCACCGGCAAGTATCAGCACGCCCACCAGCACCACAAAGGCATGAAACAGCAGCTTCAAACTGGTCGGTCCAGCCAGGTACATGGCAATGCCGCCGATCAGGTTGGCAAAATAATCGGGCCGCACCTTGTCTGGGATAATCATCACGGCGAAGAACGAAACGAGCGATGTAAAAAGCAAGCTGTAGATGAAGATGACTAGCCCCGTCTTCTCCAGATTCTTCAGCTTGGGATGCTCGATCTCACGGTTGACCTGGGCTAACGTTTCTTCACCGCTCATGGCGAGGACGGAGTGGCCAAAGCCCACAAAGAGAATGATCCATGTGATGTGTCCAAACCAGGTTCCATTCAGCCAGCCCAAGGATTCCTTGTTCAGAGGGACCACTCCGGCATGTAGCGGGTTTGGCGGCAACTGAATGGGCGCCCGCAAGACCGTGATGGTGCACCATACCAGCAGAATCACCACCATCACCGTGGTGATGACCATGATCTGCAAAGCTTTCTGGCTGGATTCATGCATGCCCTGCGTATTTTTCCACCAGAAATAAATGACCACGATGACGGCGAGGCCGGCGGCGAAGTGGTCATCCGAAAAATGCAAAGGGCGATGCATGTACTCGCCCATATCTTTGATGAATCCGGCGAGATACTGCCCGGCAGAGACCGCGCTGATGGGACCGGTCAGAACATAGTCGAAAAGCAACGCCGAGACCGAGAACTTGGCAAGAGTTCCGCCCATGGCCTCTTTAACGACGCGGTAAACGCCTCCGCGCACGAACATGCTGCTTGACTCGATGTACAACGCTCGAACCGCATAACTGAACAGCATGACCGCCAGGATGAACCAGGGCGCGCTCTTGCCGATGACCTTTTCGGCGTCGCCGCCTGCGTAGTAAGCAGACGATGCAAGATCGGACAGTACGATGGCCGATGCCCGCCAGAACGAAATAAAGGTCAACATCACCGTAGTGGCGACGAAGACCTTTATGGCCGGTTTTGAACCTTCAACAGATGTAGCCATGCTTCAGAGGATTGCCTACTGCAGTTTAAGAATAAGCTCTGAAGATAGCACAGGCAGCCGATTCACAGCGCGCGGATACATGACGGCTGACAGCGGAATGAAAAAATGGAGTGATGATGGTCGCCCACGCTGGGAAATCTAGTCCGGTTCGTGTCCGCGTGGAGCTAAATAGGTGTGGGTGATGCGATCGTGCCAGCAGAGCGAATCTTCATCCAGAAAGGCCCATACGTAACCCATCCCCAAGGAAATGGCCGATAAGTAGGATGCAAGCACGCGCCAACGCCGAAGTCCACGTCCCGCAGGGCTTCCATCGAAGCGGGTGAGTTCCAGCCGCGCGAGATGAAGCCCAGGAGTGCTGCCAGCGTGTACGAGAAGGAGATACTGGTAAGCCGCCCAGAACACGCTGGCCAATCCAGCAACGAAGGCAACTAGCGGCAGTCGCGGCGGGGAAATCGCCGTCAGCCTCCAGAAGATGTATCCGAAGAGGGCGCACGCGGCTGCGATGATCACGTCGTCGATCAACGCCGAGAGCACTCGTTGACCGAGAGGGGCGGTTTGCAAAGGAATATCGATACCGGGCCGCTTCTCGATTTCCGGCTGTTCCACAGGCTCGATGGTGATTCCGCCGAGTGCGGGAGCCGGGGGAGCAAATTCCGGCGCCTCCAGGATTCGAGGAGCGTTGCTTACAGGTTCTGCCAGTTCGTCCATCCGGGGTGGCGGAGGGGTCCAGGAGCGCGGGAATTCAATAATTCTCGCTGTGACCGGTGCCACATTCGCTGATTCGTTACTGGCGGGGATGGGCAAGGATTGGCCCCGAACGAGCGGCAAATTTTCCTGCACGGTGGGCGTTTCGGGCAAATTCCGTGCCTCATCCGCAGGATCAGCAACGCTCGACGAGAATTGATCCAAAGCCAGCGCCTGATTCGAAAGCTGCAAAAAGCCAGCCGGCTGGGCGGATGACCGGCCGGGATCGTCCTCAAAGCGTAAGCGCAACGATGGATAACGGGGAGGCCGCGGCTTGCGGCGCGATTGATATCGATTCAGCCGTAAGGCTAACTCCTCTCGCCATGCCGAAGACTCTTCTTTCGGTGCCTCGCCCCTCTCGCTCAGTTGAGCAGACGTTGGAGATGCTTGCTGATCCGCGTGCGAAGCTAGTTCGATTTCTGGCGATAGCTGAGGCTCCGTTTCAGCGTCGTTCACAATTGCGCCAGCCTCAACGCCGGTAACGTCATGACCAAGCTTGGAAGAGCACTCGCAAATATCACCACAGCGGGAACAAAACATGATTTAAGTCTTTGAACAACTCTCTGAACGGCGGAAATGTTCGACGTCCGGATAACCGCGATGAAGACTCCGGAATCCAAAAATTGAATCGCTTTGCCTCGCAAGCCGCAGCCGTGCTAAGTTCACGACGACTGTTGCCGCTCGAGGCGGCCGAGCGCTTCTTTCATTGCACTTCGGATAATCGCGTTGCAATGATCTTCTTCCGATGACTCTTCGCAACAGATTTGTTATCACGGCGGGGGTGCTTTGTCATCTTCTTATCCTCACGCCATTAGTAACCAGCCAGTTGCCGCCCGAGAATGCGCCTTCCACGAAGCCATCCGCGAATTCGTCTTCTGATCGAAAGCCCGTGGCACCCAGCACGCCTTGTGCCCGCGCTTTCGCGGAGCAAGCGAGCAGTCATCCCACGATATGTTCCATCCAGCAGGAGCGGGATGGCGACATTTATAAGCTGCACGGGGCTGTGGAAATTTATTACGAAACTTATGTACTGAAAGCGGACGAGGCAACGTTCAATTCGAATACGAATGAGGCGACCGCCAGCGGACACTTCGCTCTCGACGGCGGTCCCAACGACGACCACATTCGCGCGTCGCACGGTACATATAATTTCGCCCTGGAAACGGGCACTTTTTATGATGTAACCGGAAGTACCGGACTTCGCTACCGCGGGAACCGGCCCGTTCTCACATCAACCGCTCCTTTCACATTCACGGGCAAGCGGGTGGAGAAAACCGGCCCCGAACACTATCTGGTTTATGACGGGATGATCACGACATGCGAAATGCCGCATCCCAAATGGCTGTTCGACGCGCGCAAAGTAGATGTCGAGGCTGGAGGGAACGCCAAGATCTACCGAAGTGAATTCGTTCTGCATGGTGTTCCCATTCTCTACTTTCCCTTCGCAACTCATCCTGTGGAGAAGGAATCGCGTCAGTCCGGATTTCTGATGCCTTCGGTTGGCCGTTCTTCCACCAAGGGAAACATCCTTGGCGAGGCGTATTACTGGGCTATGAACCGGATGATGGATGCGACCGTCGGCGCGGAGTATTTTTCTTTGCGCGGATGGTCACAGCGGGGAGAATTCCGCGCTCGCCCTTCGGACACCTCGTATGTTGACCTCAATTATTTCGGAGTGATCGATCGCGGCATCGGGACACCTCCCGTCAAGCAGGGCGGAGAAAATGCACGCCTGAACGCGGTGGGCAATCTGGACGGTTTCCGAGGCGTGGCCAATATCGACTATCTGAGTTCTTTTCTATTCCGCCTGGCGTTTAATGAGGTCTTCAGCCAGGCGGTCTATTCCGAAGTAAAGTCGCAAGCCTATTTGTCCAAGTCCACCAATGGGTTTGCGATCAATGCATTCACGGAGCGCTATCAGAACTATCTGAGCACCACGCCCGGTCAGGTAATCACGATTCTGCACACTCCCAGCTTCGATTTTTCAGGCGTAGACCGGCAATTGTCGAATTCGCCTTTTCTCTGGTCGTTTGACGCCTCACTCGCCGGCCTCTCTCGCAGCGAGCCGGAGCAGTGTTCCAGCAGTGGAACTTGTACGCCGGCATTTCGCACGGCGAACTTGCTCGGAAGATTTGACCTGAATCCCAAGATATCGTTGCCAGTTCTATTTCGAGGATGGTCTCTCCGTCCGGATTTGACGCTGCATGAAACCTATTACACCGAACGGTTAGTCGGAGAGAACGGCGTAAACCCCGGCCAGGCCTCGGGCGATCCCATCGACCGGCACGCGGTCGATATAGCGATGGAAGTGCGGCCACCTTCACTGGAACGTGTTTTTGACAAAGAATTTATGGGGAGAAAGTGGAAGCACGTCATCGAACCGCGAGCTGTTTACCGGTTCGTAACCGGCATCAACAACTTCTCAAACGTCTTGAAATTCGACGAACGCGATATTCTCACCGACACGCACGAAGTGGAATATGGCTTCATAACCCGTTTATATGCCAAACGGATTTCGAAAAAGCCCGAGGACTGCGGCGCCATCATGTCGGCACTGACGGTGGGCGGCGCGGCGCCGGAATCAGCAATTCCCTGGCAGCATACAAACCCGCTGGCAAATCGCCCGTGCCAGGAAGGCCCCCAAGTGCGTGAGCTTGTCACGTGGGAGCTTGCGCAGAAATACTTTCTCGATCCGACCTTCGGGGGAGCGTTGATTGCCGGCCAGCGCAATGTCTTCAGTACGACGGCGGATCTGACGGGTATAGCCTTCGTCACCGAACCCCGTCATCTTTCGCCCCTGGTATCGCGCTTTCGCATGGAAACCAGTACGCGAACCGACGCAGAATGGGATATGGACTACGACTTTCAAAGCAATCGCGTGAATGCCAACACGGTACTGGTTAACTATCATTTCGGCAAATTGACCATGGGAGGTGGGGATGCGTTCCTGCAAATTCCCGCGCAGACGTCAACTTCCGGAGCCGCCCAACCGGAGCGCTTCAATCAGTTTCGGACCGCTTTAGGGTACGGCAGCGCGAGCAAGCGCGGATTCAGCGCTGCCAGCAGTTTTGGCTATGACGCCGAAGTAAGCAAACTGCAGTTTCTCAGCACGCAGACTACGTACAACTGGGATTGTTGCGGTGTGACCCTGGAATACCGGAGCTATACGATTGCGAACGTGCGCAACGAAAATCTGTTTCGTTTCACGTTTACGCTCGCGAACATTGGCGGATTTGGAAGTCTGCGCCATCAGGAGAGTCTCTACTGACAAATTTTCCTGTCATCAGGACAAGTCTTGAGCGCATCTAAGCCTGCTACCATGGTCGCTATGTTTGCGTTAACCAACGATCTTGATCGCAAGCGCGCTCAACTACAGGCCGGTCTTAGCAAGGCGGGCCGCCTTCTAGTTGCGTATTCGGGTGGGGTTGATTCCGCCTACCTTGCGTGGGCCGCTCATCAAGCGTTGGGAGAAAACATGCTAGCTATCATCGCTGACTCTCCCAGCCTGGCTCGCACGCAACTTTCCGATGCCATCGCTTTTGCCCAGGAGCAATCGATTCCGCTGGAAGTGGTGGCCACTTCCGAGCTTGATCGCCCGGAATATGTTCGCAACGATTCGCAACGCTGCTTCTTCTGCAAGGACGAACTTTTCACCTTGATGGAAGAGTTGCGTGCGACGCGCGGGTACGACGCGATCGCGTACGGCGTGAATGTGAATGATCAGGGCGACTTTCGGCCTGGGCAGAAGGCAGCGGCGAACCATCGTGTCGTGGCCCCTCTTCTGGATGCGGGTCTCACGAAGGACGAGATTCGGGCTTTGGCCCGCGAAGCTGGCCTTCGGATATGGGATAAGCCAGCGTCGGCGTGCCTTTCCTCTCGGATTGAGTACGGGCGTCCAGTTACGCGCGAGGCGCTGGCAGTGGTGGAAAAGGGCGAAGATGCCGTTCGGGCCCTAGGTTTCCGCCAATTCCGTGTGCGTCACCATGGCGAGATTGTCCGCATTGAGATTTCCCGCGACGAGCTGCAGAAGGCTCTCGACCCTGCCATGGCTGAAAAGTTCACTCGACTTTTCAAAGCCCTCGGCTTCCAGTTTGTCACCCTCGATCTGGAAGGATTTCGTTCCGGCTCCATGAACGCATTGCTTGCAGCGGAAGATTTGCTCCGGCGATCCGGCTAAACGTGGGAACGCGCGGCTATGCAGTATCGGTGCATCGATACCACCCCGTTCTTTCCGCGCCTGTGCGGTGCTATGAGATAATCGATGCTTGACTCTCAAATGCTTAGGCGGTTTTTAGTGGCCTTTTTTCGGCGCTCTTTTCTTCTTCTTCTGATGGTTTGTCTTGGCTGCGCCGCACAGTCGGCGTCACCCGAGTTGGCACAAAAAATTGAGCGCCAGGTGCGCGCTTATTATAAAGTGCCGCCCGAACTGAAGGTGATCGTGGGGTCTGCCACGCCCAATTCGGACTTTCCTAACTACGATTCATTGATAGTCACCGTGGATAGCGGAGAAAAGAAGCAGGATCTTAAATTCCTGATTTCGAAGGATCGCTCCACGCTGCTGCGAATCAACAAATTTGATTTGAGTAAAGATCCTTACGCCGACACCATGGGTAAGATTGATGTGTCCGGCCGGCCTACACGGGGGGCCAAGTCGTCCAAGGTGGTGGTGGTTAACTTCGACGATCTGGAGTGCCCGTTCTGTTCGCGTATGCACCAGGAGTTATTCCCCGAAATTCTGAAGGAGTATGGTGATCGCGTCACGTTCGTATACAAAGATTATCCATTAGTGGAGATTCACCCCTGGGCCACGCATGCGGCTGTCGATGCGAATTGCCTGGCCGCGCAGAATAACGATGCGTATTGGGACTTTGCTGACTATATTCATGCCAACCAGCGCGAAATCAGCAACGAAAAGACGCCGCCTGCGCGCCTTGAGGCACTCGACCGGCTTACTATCTTGCAGGGCCAGAAGCACAATCTGGATACGGTCAAGTTGCAAGCTTGTGTAAAGGCACAGGATGACAGCGCGGTGAAGGCCTCGATGAAACAGGCAGAATCGGTCGGGGTGGAAGCCACACCGACATTGTTCGTGAATGGCGAAAAAATCGACGGTGCCGTGCCGCCGGCCGAACTGCGGGCGGCTTTGGATCGCGCCCTCAGAGATGCCAATCTGCCCGTGCCCAATCACGCGGCAGCAGGGTCCGCGCCGGCCGCTCATTAATTGTTGGAAATTTTAGGAGAAAACAATTTGAAAACAAATCGGGAATTTGCCCGGATCGCGGCCACGCTGATCGCCGCCGCCTTGCTGGCAACGCTCTTCGCATGCAAATCGCAAGTCAGTGGAGATGTGATGGCCACGGTGGATGGCCGAAAAATTTTCCGTTCCGACGTGGATAAGTACTACGACAACCAGATCGCCAGCGCTCAACAGGTGCCTGTCGGCGAACAGGCGACCATCCTCCGGCTGAATATCCTGCGTCAGTTGATCGATGACGAAATGGTGATGCGCCGCGCCGAAAAACTCGGCTTGCTGGCCACAGAGGAAGAAGTTGACCGAAAACTGAACGAGATCAAGTCGCCTTATACGCAGGAAGAATTCGATCAGCGGTTGAAAGAGAAGAAGATCAGCCTGGAGGACTTCAAGCGCGATATCCGGCGGTCCATCACGGTCGAGAAAGTGATGAACAAGGAAGTTTCTTCAAAGATCAATGTCACCGATCAGGACATCAATGACTATTTTGCCGCGCATAAATCCGAGTTCAATCTGATCGAACCGCAGTATCATCTGGCGCAGATTTTTGTCACTCCCGCGCCGAATCCGCAGGTGCACAACCAGAATAATAAAGCGCAGAACGAAGCTGATGCGCGCAAGAAGATTCAGATGATTGCCAATCGGCTGGACAGCGGCGACGACTTTGCCACGCTCGCGATGAACTATTCCGAGGATCCTGAGACTTCCGGAAATGGGGGCGATCTGGGAACGGTGCCCGAGTCCTCGCTTCGCAACACCGATGCCGGAACGCATGACACAGTAATCAAGTTGAAGCCCGGGCAGTATAGTCCGATCATCACGGTCGTAAATCCGGCCAACAAACAACCTGTGGGATTTCGCATTGTCAAGCTGGTATCCAAAGAGCCAGCCGGGCAACGGGATCTCTCGGATCCGCGCGTGCAGCAGGCCATCCGATCGCAACTCCATGACCGTCGTGAACAGTTGCTGAAAGCTGCCTATTATGAGGTGCTGCGCGATTCCGCCAAGGTTGATAATTACTACGCTAAAAGAGTCCTGGATAGCAACGGGCTGACGAAATAGAAGATCGTTGGTTTCTGTTGTGGGCTGAAGAAGGGATCACTCGGCGAGCGCGTTAATGCGTACCCTTCGGGATCCGATCACTCCACGATCGCCAGCACGTCGCCGGCGTTGACGGCCGCACCTTCACTGACCGTAATCTTCTGAATGGTTCCCTTTTTCGGAGATTTAATTTCGTTCTGCATCTTCATCGCCTCAACTACGGCGATGCCCGCGCCGGCTTCCACTTCATCGCCTTCCCTCAGCAGCAAGCGAATTACCTTGCCAGGCATGGGGGCGATAATTTTTTTTGGGCCCGAGTCATCTCCGGCCCGTGTTCGCCCGCGCAGCGAGCGAGGGTCACGGACTTCGGCTGCGAATCGCCTGCTTCCCACCCACAAATGCAGATCGTTGGCGACATGCTCCGACTTCACCTCATAGGCCATGTTTGCGATGCGAAGGGAAAGCACATCGGGACGGGCGAGAATGGCATCCACTTCCACTTCACGGCCGTCGAGAAGACAAGTCCAGGCGCCCTCACTCCGATTGAGCTCCAGCCGGAAATTCTTCCCATCGATAGTGATGTCGTAAAGCATAAAAATCAGCCTGTTGGAATGAGCGACGGTTAGCCCAGCGCTTCCCGCCGGCTAGCGTCTTTCCAAGGCGATACCGTCTTGCCTTCTCCAGTCGGCCCAGCGTTCCTTGCGGGCGTAGCCGCGCCCAGCACGGCAAAGATTCCCGCAGCAATCGCCGCCACTTCCATGGATTTCGAATCTACTGTCACGTCTTCTGTTCGCTTCAACATGCGGTCGAGGAAGCCAGTGTCGAGTTTGGCAGCACGAAAATCGGCGTCGCGCAAGATGCGGCGAAATAGCGAGATGTTCGTCTTGATTCCGCCCACAAAATATTCGCTTAGCGCTCGCGTGAGCCGGGAGATCGCCTGGTCGCGGTCAGTACCATAGCCAATCAGCTTGGCCAGCAGCGGATCGTAATCGATCGGCACATTCCAGCCCTCGTACATGCCGCTATCGCGGCGAATGCCGGGCCCAGATGGGGCCAGGAGCAAAGTGATCTTGCCCGGGCTTGGGAAATAATTGTTATCGGGATCCTCCGCGTAGATGCGGCACTCGATAGCGTGCCCTCGAATGTGGATATCTTCTTGCGTAAAGGGCAGCTTTTCCCCAGCAGCAATGCGAATCTGCAGGTGAACCAGATCAAGTCCCGCAATGAGTTCGGTCACGGGATGTTCCACCTGCAGGCGGGTATTCATTTCCAGAAAATAGAAGTTCTTTTGCTGATCGACGAGAAACTCGACTGTGCCGGCATTGGTATAACGGGCGGCCTGCGCCACGCGAACGGCGACTTCTCCCATCCTGCGCCGCATGTCAGGATCGACGATTGGGGAGGGGGCTTCCTCCAGAACTTTTTGATGGCGGCGTTGCAGCGAACACTCGCGCTCCCCCAGGTAGACCGTATTGCCATGCTCGTCGGCCAGCACCTGCATTTCGATGTGCCGCGGATTGATGATCGCCTTCTCGATATAAACTTCGCTATCGGCGAAGGAACGTTCCGCTTCGCTGCGAGCTGCTTCCAAGGACGATTTCAATTGGTCGGCGGCATGGACCAGCCGCATGCCCTTTCCACCACCGCCGGCTGCAGCTTTCAGCATCACCGGATACCCGATTCGCGCCGCAACTTCTTCGGCTTCGGCAACTGACTCCACGCCGCGCGACGTGCCAGGCACGAAGGGCACTCCGGCCTTTTCCATCGCTTGCCGTGCACGGGTTTTCGATCCCATTGCATCCATCGCGGCCGCCGTGGGTCCTATGAACTTCACTCCTGCATCTACACAGGCGCGTGCGAACTTCGCATTCTCCGATAGAAATCCGTACCCAGGATGGATCGCATCCGCACCCGATCGCCGAGCAACGTCGAGTATCTTCGGAATATTGAGATAAGACTCCGAGGCTGCGGCGGGGCCGATGGGATAGGCCTCATCGGCCTTGCGCACATGGAGAGCAGCTCGGTCCACGTCCGAGTAAACAACCACGGCGGAAATTCCCATCTCGTGGCACGCGCGAAGAACGCGCACCGCGATCTCCCCTCGGTTGGCGATCAGAATTTTCTTAAACATCTGACTCGGCTCAATTGCAGGCCTGACGAACCCCCGATTCTACCGGATATTTCTCACTTGCAACGCAGCTTAATCGTTTCGTCTATCTCCGGCCGCGGACGGGTGGCCTGCCTGCAAGATCAGGAATACCGTCAGAATGATCAACTCCGGCTCGATAGGGTGCCGATAGCGGGCGTGGGGGAAAACAAAGTAGTAGGTCGTGGGATAGGTCAACAGCAAGCCCGCGAAAAGCCATGCTGCGGGGATTTTCTGTCGCACGGCCCGCACCGCCCCCCAGATCGCAAGCACCGACCATGCAAGAAACAAGGAATTGCGGAAATCCCAGGGAGTTCGGCTGTTGGTTGGTTTGGGAACGCCGTTCCAATAGTAGAAAAAGCGCTTTAGGCTAATGACCATAAACTGGGTGGGATTCGCCCGTACCCACGCAAAAGCTATTCGCTTGCAATCCTCGGAGTACGCTAACTCTCCCATGCGCTGAAATTTTTCAAACTCAAGCTTGTTCAGATTAGGCTGCAGATAGGCCATCAACATTCCTTCCGCGCCCTTCGAATTGCCTAAGCGAAATTGCAGCCCGAAATCGTCTCGCAGAAAAACAAATCGCCCGAAGACCTCGTAATTTCGAATGAGCCATGGCGAAAGCACGAGAAAGAAAAGTACGGACGATAGCAACGACGCCAGCCAGCGAAGGCAAGCCGTTCTTGAATCGTTGCCGCCAAATCCATAGTCCAGAGAAGGGCAGGAAGGCGAGCATCGACGGATTTGCCAGAGCGCCGACGCCCCACAACGCCGCAAAGATAATCCACAGCTGTAAGCCTCGCGACTCCTGCAACTCGAGCGAAACCAGGAAAATAATAGCGAGTACGAGTGGCGTGAAGGTCGTGTCCCAAATCCAATGAATCGACCAGTACCAAATGTAAGGATTCAGTGCCCATCCCCGTGCGGACCAAAACGCTACGCGTTCCCCGAATACTTTCCGGGCGATGAGAAAAATTGGAAGAGTCGTAAGCGCGGAAAAAACGCTGTTGATAGTTAGAAGCGCCCAGGCCGAGGCGTATGTATAAACGCCAAAAAGCTTGAACACTCCGGCCATCAGGTAAGGATACAAAGGCGGCTCCCAGGCTGTAGGTCCCGTATTGCCGCCGTAGGGATTGCTGAAACCTTCTCCTATCGCGATGGAACGTGCAACCCGGCCCATCTCCCAACCAAAGGCAAAATGGTCTTCTTGAGGACGCGTTCGATATTCGCCGAACACCCCGATCATCGCTACCTGCAAAAGAAATGACACGGCTATTAGCCACAAGACAGACTTGGGAATGGAAGGAGGGGATGGTTTGTCCATCGAACGGAAGTGTATCAGGGCAGCGAACCAGCCATGTCGGTGAGCCGTAGTTATTCCTGGGCCAGGCGAATCGAACTCAGTGGAAATGGAGGCTGTCCCCCGTCGTCTTCCGCGGCTGCTCTCGTCCATCGCGACCGGCGACTGAAGCGGTGCCGCAAGAGAGTCCAGATGGCCAGCCAACCGTCCGAGTGTCGAATCTTTTTGCCTTCGCCGGCAGAACGCGGGACGTAGCGAACCGGGACCTCGGCGATCTTTTCTCCCATCCGGCAGAGCTTGGCGGTGGCCTCAGGACAGAATTCGAAGCGATGGCACTCCAGGCGAAGCTGTGCGATGAGGGAACGACGAAAAACCTTATAACAAGTCGCTTCGTCGTGAATCCCCGCCCGGTAAAGGAGATTCGCGAGATGGGTCAACAGCTTTGCGCCCAGGAAAAAGCGCAAGCCCCGCTCAGGGCGATCGGGGCGAACGCCATAAACCACATTCGCCTCGCCTTGCTTCAGTGGCCGCAGGAGGGCGGGATAATCCTGCGGATCATACTCGAGATCGGAATCCTGGATCAGCACGTATTCGCCGCGCGCGTATTCAAGAGCCGTACGAATAGCCGCGCCTTTCCCGCAATTCCGTTCATGAAAAAGCACGGTCACATCGTCGGCGAGCGGCATGGCTTCAAGTTTTTCGCGCGTGCCGTCCGTGGAGCCATCGTCGACGATAATGATTTCCTTCTTTACGGGCGAGGCATGAATTGCCTGCAATAGTTCCTCGACGTGCGCGTTTTCGTTATATACGGGAACGATAACCGACACGTATCCGGTCCACCGGTCACTTGATGTTGAACCGGCAGGGCCGCCCGGAAGCGATGCCTCCAGTGGCGGCACACTCGTGATGCGAGAACTAGCCATACAGAAAAGCCGCTAATTGTGCAGGTCCTAGCATAATATCATTTGGATTCCGCACCGCTGCTGACGACTCATGCTGCCTTCAACAACTCGCCCCGATCAAGAAGCGGGCAATTCGCGCTTAAAAGCAGGCGCAGGACCCCACTGGACGAGCATTTCCACTCTGACACTTTTTGTACTCGTAGTTGCGGCGGCCTTCTTGCGATTTTCCTTTCTGGCAAAGAAGCCCTTCTGGTTCGATGAGTGTTTCAGCGTGGAGGTGGCCCGGCTGAGTTGGCACGACTTTGGGCGATTGCTGTGGCGCCGTGAAGCCAACATGTCGCTTTACTACTTGATTCTGCGGGGATGGCTGCATTTTGGCTCGAGTCCATTTTTCATCCGTAGCTTGTCAGTAGTTTTCTCACTCGCTTCTTTGCCGGCGATTTTCTGGCTAGCCAGCAAGCTTTTTGACCGGCGCGTTGGATTGATCGCGGTGGCGCTGCTGAGTTTCAACGCGTATTCGGTCCGCTACGCGCAGGAAGCGCGGAGCTATTCGCTGTTTGTGTTACTGGCTGCAGTCTCGAGTGGCTTTTTTGTCGCGCCTTTGCGGGAACCGTCGCGGCGCTATCGCGCGGGATACGTTATCGCGAGTATCCTTGCTGTTTACGCTCATCTTTACGCCCTGTTGTTGCTAGGGGCGCAGTGGTTGTCGTTGCGAGGAACATCAACTTCGCGCAGTTTCAGGCGAGCGTGGATATGGATCGCAATCGCATCACTGCCTTTGGTCGTCTTTGCGGCCAAGACCGGCGCTGGGCCGATCCGATGGATTCCGCGTCCTGGACTGCACGATTTGCTGGATTTTGGGGAACGTCTTTCGGGCAATGACGGCGTCCTACTTCTGCTCCTATATGCAACGGCGTGCCTGGCTGCCATTATGCCACTGAAAGGCTGCGCGCAATTTTTTCATGGAGAAGGTCGATGGGAGGTCTGGAGACTACGCTTTCTCTTGACTTGGCTCATAGTGCCAGCGGCATTCACGCTGCTGCTCTCGATGGCACGGCCGGTCTTCTTGGGACGCTACTTCATTTTTTGCCTACCGGCCCTGGTGATTCTTGCAGCGGCGGGGCTTGCCAGTCTGCGTTCGAAGTTGCTCATGGGTATCGGCCTCGCAGCCATACTTCTGCTCTCGCTGCAAGGAACGTTTTCTTATTACGACCACGATTTCGATCTGGAACGCGACGGATCGGCGGCGGCAACGGATTACATTCTCGATCACGCACAGGCTGGAGATGCGATTCTGTTCCACATCGCGGAGACGCGTGTGCCTTACGAATTCTTCAAGTCGATTCGCGGTGCGGGATCGTCCGGCGGGCCGGAAATTGTTTATCCACTTCACGGAGAGCGGCTTGACTATCGGGACTTTACTGGCAATCCGACGGAGGAACTCACACAGTCGCTTGCAGGCCGCTATTCGCGCTTGTGGGTGGTGCTGATGAGCAACGGAGATCCGGGACACCCCGATGCCGCGACTCTGATGCTGAACTCTGTACTCGACAGGTCCTTTCCCAAGGTGGAGGACATACGGTTCCGTAAGATCGAAGTCCGGCTCTACACCGAACCTTGGCCGCCCAAGTCTCGTTGAAACCGCAAGCCGAACATGGCGCGAGAAGTTGCGAACAACCAAAACAGCGGCAGATGACCTCCTAATTACCGGAGAGGTTAGCGGCCCCCCAACCGCGGAAGTCTTCTGGAGGATCTATGCGTGTCTCTAAGTTTTCATATTCCGTCGTTCTGGTCTCCTCTATCAGTCTGCTGTCCTCAATATGTTTCGGCCAGGACTGGCGCGGTGTTCCCGGTTATTGCCCTTATGGATGCGGACCATATATCCCGCTGATTACAACCCCGAGCTTGTCTTTCTCTACGGTTTCACAAAATCCTGTAGGGGCCACCAACGCAACGGGCGGCCTGGTCGCGGGAGCTACGAACTCAACGCTTTCCGAGGTTACGGGTGACACCGGTGCGGTATACACGGTGCCAGTGTGGTATTCCGGCGAGGCACCGCTGGTGTCACAGGGATTGCCGGAATTGCCGACACCGACAATGATGAACGCTGCCCGGCACGAGGGGAGAGTGCGATATGGGCTGCCTGGAGAGCCATTAAAGTCAGACATAAGGTCTCAAGGAGCGGGACAGAATGCCGTGACCGAACCGGTAGCGTGGATTTATTTCAGTTCGGTAGAACCGGGTGGAGCCGAACCTGCCATGCAACCAAAGCGGTATTCCAACGACGACGTATTCCGTCAGAACCAGCAAAACGGCGTGATCAAACGCCGCGGCACGACGGAGAAGATTCAATAGAGTCTTTGTCCGCAAAGGAAAAGGGCGGACACGAATGTCCGCCCTCAATCGAAGACACAAAGCTACTTCGGCTGATCCATGGTGATGCCTTGCGTGCCCAGGCTGTTTCTCAGCTTTGGCTTTCTTAGTGCTGAGAGTCTTGTCAACCCATCCGTCAGCGGTTTTAAGGTCTTCCTGACGGGCGGCGAGGTCATCGCATTCGACGTCAGCCTTTTCGCGGTACATCAAGTTTAGATAGGCCATGGCGTCGTCGTAATCCGGACGGAACTGGATAGCTTTATTCAAGCTATCGATGCCCTCGGTGATCAAGGGCATGTTCTTCGTCTTCAACTCTTCGCAGGCCTTTTTCTGATCCTTGTTTTTGGGGTTCAGATTCTCATCCGGTTTCATGCCAAGCTTAGCGCGCTCTTCCATGCGAGGCTGATAGCAGGCGGTCCAATCAATAACGCCAACCGAGTAGTAGGGTTCGGGATCGTTGGGATCGAGATCGCTCGCCATGCGGTAATACTTTTTGGCGTCGTCGAACTTCTTCATGTTCAAGTAAAGGTACGCGATGCCCTTGGCGGAGTTTACTTTCTGGTCTCGCGCAGCCGGAGGGTTGGCGTCGAGCACGTGTTGATATTGCTCAATCGCCTGTTCCGCCATCTTGTTGTTATCCGGAGTATCGGCGCCGGGAATATATTGCTGGGCAAATGCGGTCGCGAGGTACATTTTTGCGTTGATTAAGGTGGGGTCAAGAGCGACGCTTTGTTGAAAATGGTCGATCGCCTCTTCATACTTCGCATTTTTGTATGCGGTGACGCCCTTGTTGAGTTGGTCGCGGGCGCGCAGTTTGCTGCAGCCCAGGGAAGATGAGATCGCCAGCAAAGCCGCCGCCAGCGAAAGTAGTCGGATGGATTTATTCATTGCGGTATAAGTCTCCCTTGCCACACAGCATCCTAGGCCCAGAGACGGCGGTTTGACAAGCGGGCGCAGCACGCATGTTCCTGTATATGGAAACGCGGCACGGGAACAAGCCCCGTGCGGCGCAACTGGTTGCGATGCGGCCTTCTTCTTTTTCTCTTCCGGGCGCTTTGTATCTTGATCTGAAAAGCAGATCGGAATGCGAGAGCAAAAAGAAAGCCGGCGATTAACCGCCGGCCTCAATCTTCGCTGTGATCAAACCAACTTTATCCACGCCCGCGGCGTGAGCGATATCGATTACGTTCGCTACATCCGCGAAAGGAATCGGATCATCGCCTTTAACAAACATGACCTTTTCGGCGCGGGTCTTGTAGATATCAGCCAAGCGGCCTTGCAGATTGTCCCAGGTAGCGTCTTCCTGATTGATCTTCAAGCCAGGCTCGTTGCCGGCGCCACGGTCGATCAACTGGACGACGATGGTGCGGTCGGGCGTATTGTTCTTGGGTGCGTTAGGCGGGGGCGGCTGAGGAACCAGCGCGTCCAAACCTTTCGGCGTCAGCGGCGTGATCACCATGAAAATGATGAGCAGCACCAGAAGCACGTCAATGAGCGGAGTGACGTTAATATTTGCGCTTTGGCCTCCGCCCGAGCCCATTGCCATACTCATAGTCGATCTCCTGTAATTGCGTTCACGTTATTGTCCAGGCGCAGCAGCACTTGGCGGAGTATTGGGAGCATTTGGAGTGCTCTTTCTCTGGTCGGTGAGCAGACCCAGATCGTCCACGCCCGCGGCGCGAACGCCATCCACAACCTGAACTACATTGCCGAAGTGAGCGCGGGCATCGGCCTTCACGTAGACGCGCTTGTCGGTTCGGTTGGTGAGGCGATCCTTTACCTTACTGGTCAAGCTGTCCACCGCGATTTTGTCGGTGCCGAAGTAAACCGTCCCGTCGCGCATGATGGACACGAGGAGCGCATCTTCCTTGTCCGCGTCAGCCATGGGCGTGGGATTGTTCACCTTTGGCATGTCAACGCTGATGCCTTTTTGCAACATCGGCGTGATAACCATGAAAATAATCAGCAGCACCAGCATCACGTCCACCATCGGCGTTACATTGATGTCGGAGTTGACTTTGGCGCCTTCGTTACGTTTTGCCATTGACATAGCGGGAATCTCCTAACGGCAGCGGCGGCTTTCCATTACCCACTGCCAGCCAACCCTACGGCGCCTAATGGCGGCCGCAGTTTGCATCCGCAGAGAGAGGGAAGGCTGTCGCCGGGATGACTCCGGCGACAAACCAAGCAACTCACAGCGGAGGTCCAGCCCTGAAAAGGGGAAGGACCTAGGAACGGCGAACGTCCCGCCGCTTCAGGAAGTAGTCGATCAGTTCGCTGGAAGAATTGTCCATCTCCACATCGAACGCTTCCACGCGACCGGTGAGGTAGTTGAACATCATCACAGCGGGGATGGCGACCAGCAGACCGAAAGCCGTGGTAACCAGCGCTTCCGAAATACCGCCTGCGACGGCGCCCAGACCGGTAGCCTTCTGCTCGGAAATACCTTTGAAGGCGTTCAGAATGCCCATCACGGTGCCGAACAGTCCCACGAAGGGGGCTGTTGAACCGATGGTGGCCAGACCGCCAAGTCCACGCTTGAGTTCGGCATGGACGATGGCTTCCGTGCGCTCCAGAGCGCGCTTGGAAGCTTCAATGGTCTCGCCGGGGATGGCGCCGGGGCTATCCTGATGAGCCTTGAACTCCATCAACCCAGCGGTGACAACCTTGGCCAGATGGCTCTTCTTGTTGCGCTCGGCGACCTTGATGGCTTCGTCAATGCGGCCATCGCGCAGCGCTCCGGCAACTGCGGGAGCGAAAGCGCGGGACTGCTTGCGGGCGGCGTTGTACGCCATGGCGCGATCGATCATGACACCGATCGACCAGCCGGACATGATGAACAGGATGATGACCACGATTTTCGCAATGATGCCCATCTGCTTCCAGAGCGAAATCGGATCCCAACCCACTGCGCCACCTTCCTGCACGATCCAGGCGGCAACCCGGGGAACATGATGAAGAGCTGCTATTGCTACATTAGCTAACATGAGTTGCTTTTCCCTCCTCGGAACTTCTTAGACTTTGATGCGAAATTTAACACTACTGTAATGGTCGTCACACAAAAGTGTCGCGTCCTCTAAAAGAACCGTCAGGTGGTGATCAAAGCTTTGCGCCAGCAGCGCGCAAGAACAGCCTAGGCCGTAGAACCTCATCCGGCCACTGTCAGGTGGGAGGGAGAGGGCCAAGATCACCAACCTCTAGCTACATCCAGAACACCCGTCCGGTTTAACCACCCGCCAGACTGAAATTGACCTGAACTTCCGTATCCACCTCGACCGGTTCCCCGTTGAGCAGATAGGGCTTGTACTTCCACTGCTTCACCGCATCGATTGCCGCGGGAGCCAGCATTGGATGCCCACTAACGAGCGAGAGGTTTTCGATGGATCCATCCTTACTAATCACGGCCCGGAGAACCACGGTTCCGGAGATGCGAGCTTGACGCGCGAGAGGCGGATAGTTCGGCTGAACTTTGCGGATCAGAAGACCCGAGGTCACACCGGCCGAAACTCGGACACGCTGCGGGGTGGCAACCTTGGGCACGGCTACTGGCGTGGAACTGATAATGCCGCCAATTACGCCGCCCATCTGGCCACCCGGAATGCCTCCCGGAACGCCACCGACCACGCCAGCCGAAGCCATCGATGGCGGCGGGGCGTCCTCTTCCTTAATCATTTGAACTTTCTGTGGAATTTTGGTGGGGGTACGCAGAGCGCCATTCACGATATCGGTCTGAATTTGTTTCACGACTTTGACGGGGGCCGCCGCAGGGGGTGGCGGAGGTGGGGGTGGTGGCGGTGCCACGAGGAAGGTCATCAATTGCTGCTTGGGCAAGGCCTCAGTAAAGATGAGGGGCATCAGCACCATCACGCCGATCAACGCAATTTCCAAAATGATCGCGAAGGTCGTCGTGCGTCCCCGCTTCGTCTTCAGCCTGCCACCGGATTCCAGAAGGCTATCTTCAAACATAAGTTTCTCTCCCCAGTTAGAGCCTACCTAAACTTAGACACCGACAGATTCCCCTTTGCTCCCAAAATCGACTACGGCGCCAAAGAAGGGCAGAAACGCCTGGTTTGGCGGTCATAAAAGATACAAACAAAGGCGTATCACAAAAATGCCAGCCGCGCTATCAGGCAATTACTTGGTTCGGACGGGCATGGCCGCAGGGCGCTTGCCTTTACTGATCCGCCAATCCTGATAGGCCACCAAGATCGGAGCGGCAATGGCGATCGAAGAATACGTACCGATCAAGATGCCGATCACCAGAGCGAGGCTGAATCCACGAAGCACCTCGCCGCCGAATAAATAGAGTGCAAGCACTGTAAGGAAGGTTAGCCCAGCTGTCAAGATAGTTCGACTCAAGGTCTGATTGATGCTTCGGTTTACGATCTCCGAAAGCTTTTCACGCCGCATGAGTTTAATGTTTTCGCGGATGCGGTCAAATACCACGATCGTGTCGTTATTAGAGTAACCAATCAAGGTCAAAATCGCCGCAATTACGGTAAGGGAGATGTCCTTATTCAGCAACGAAAATGCGCCTACTGTGATCAGGGTGTCGTGAAAGACAGTGACCACAGCGGCGACGCCATAGATCCACTCGAAACGGAAGCCCAGATAAACGAGCATCCCGGCCAGTGAATAGGCTGTCGCCAGGAGCGCCTGCCGGCGGAGCTGAGCGCCAACCTGCGGGCCAACAATTTCAACATTGCGGACGCTGAAATCTGACAGGTAGAAGCCGTCTGGCAAGGAAGCAACCACAGCGGGATCGGCGTGGCCAGCCAGTTGATCGAAGGAACTCAGAACACCGCCCTGCCCTTTGTCCCGGGCATCCACGATGGCTTGCGCCTGTTGAGTGTATCTCTGATCTGCGTCAGAACCGAGGTGCAGAGGATCCTTGTCCATCAGGTAATTCTTAATGGCGAGGGAGCTGGAGTTGTTGAGATCCATCTTTCCAGCCGGAGCATTGGTCTCAAGCGCATTAATGATTTGCGTTTTGCCGCGATCGAGGGCTTGCTCGTTAGTTTCCTGCACGTCCAAGTCGATCAGTACCTCATTACTTGCCGGAACGTCGTAACGCTGAATCTTGGCATTGTGCAGACCGGCGCGGTCCATAGCCGCACGAAGAGCATTGTCATTGGGCGTGTGTGAGAACTTAACATACACCAGGGTTCCACCACGAAAGTCAACGCCGTAAGGGATGCCGTGCCAGAACAACATGGAGAACAGGCCAGCCACGCTGAACACGAGCGAGAAGGCAAGGAAGTACCACTTTTTGCCGAGAAAATCGATGTTGGTATTGCGAAAGAACTCCACCAGTCTTACCTCTTATCCGATCTATGATTTCGCTGAGATTGAGCGATTTGGCGATTGAGTCGTTGGGCGATTGACAACTTCCCGATTGCTTACCTTTTCAATCACCCGATCACTCAATCGCTCCTTGACTCAATTTTTCCTAAATGCTTAACGCTTCACCGCGCTGCTTACGGCTGAGAACCCAATCGAAAATCACGCGCGAAACGAAAACGGCGGTAAACAGATTTGCCAACAGACCGAAGGTGAGCGTGACCGCAAAACCTTTGACCGGCCCGGTTCCGAACAGAAACAGAATTGCCGCGGAAACAATTGTCGTGACGTGAGTATCAACAATGGTGATCCAGGCATGGCTAAAACCCTGATCCACCGCGGAAGCGGGCGTTTTACCATTTCGCAGCTCTTCGCGAATGCGCTCGAAAATCAGCACATTGGAATCGACGCCCATACCGACAGTAAGAATCACGCCGGCGATTCCAGGCAAAGTCAGCACGGCTTCGAAATAGCCCATAAAACCGAGCAAAATGATGAGATTCAGCAACAGAGCGACATCTGCATTGATGCCCGCCGCGCGGTAATAAATCAGCATGAAGATCAGCACGGCAAGCATGCCGACGACTGCCGCACGTACGCCGGCGCGGATCGAATCCGTCCCAAGCGACGGGCCGACCGTACGTTCTTCAAGATACTTAATCCCTGCCGGCAGGGCACCCGAACGCAGGATCATTGAGAGATCCTTGGCTTGTTGCTGGCTCATGCTGCCGCCGCTGATCTCACCAGTGTCGCGGATGGCTTCCTTGATGTTGGCGACTTCCTGCACTTTGTTGTCGAGAACCACGCCCAGGCTTTCGCCAACGTGAGCGGAGGTAAAGTTGTAGAAGCGCTGACCACCTTCTCCAGTGAGCTGAAATCGGACGTTGGGCTGGCCGTTCTGATCGGTGCTGGGTTGCGCATCCCGCAAATCTTTTCCGCGAACCGCGGAAACCCGCGATACCAGATACCAGGACTGATCTCCAGCCGGAGCGCCGGGAGCACCATGTCCCGGAAGCAGGATCGCATCCGCCGGCAGGACTCCGCCCTTATCTTGGCGGGCAGCATCCTCACTGGGATAAGGACCGCCGAGAACTTGTTTGATCTCGAGCATGGCGGTCGACTGCATGATGTCTTTCACCCGGGCGGGATCGTCAACGCCGGGCAACTGAACCAGAATCTGATACTGACCCAAGCCGTGCTCTTGAATCGTAGGCTCACTCACCCCCAATGAATCGATACGGTTGCGGATGGTTTCAATCGCCTGGGTGACGGCCTTATTTTTCAGATCGGTGAGGATCTGAGGCTTCATAGCTAGCGTCCAACTGTTGTCCGCTCCAGAGGTGAGGTTGTACTCCGGCAACCGCTCATTCGCGATATCCAGCAAATCCTTGCGGGAGTCGGCGGGAACACCCTTAAGCACAATCTTGTCGGGATTATTCTGCGGATCAGGCTTGGAAATATCCGCGAAGGCGATCTTCCTTTTATTGAGCTGTTCTTTCAGGACCTCGACGGCGTTGTCGGAATCCACGTTGATGGCGTCATTGACCTGAACCTGCAGAATCAAGTGGGTTCCGCCGCGCAGATCCAACCCCAAATGAATCCGATTGGTCATGGCGTTGAGCAAGCCCGCGCCAGAAAAGCTTTGAGGAATGCCGAAGATGCCGAATAAAAAGACGAGCAGAACTCCGACGATGAGCACTAACTGCCAAAGAGGATTCTTATTCATGATTCGTGGTACTCAAAAAAGTTCAAAAGTGTAGTGAGATCGAAATTCAGAACGTTACGTTTTTACGCTACTTGGCCTTCGCTTCCTCTTCCGTTGTCGTAACCTGAGTTACGGACGCCTTCGTCACTTCCAGCAAAATATTGTTTGGAGGAACGCGCAGGTGGACGCTGTCGTCCTTGAGCGCCATGATCGTTCCGCGCAAGCCGCCGCTGGTCACGACCTTGTCTCCGGTTTTAAGGCTGTCCAACATCGCCGTCCACTTTTTTTGTCGGCGCTGCTGGGGAAGGATCAGGAGGAAATAGAAAATAGCAAAAATAAAAACCAGTGGGGCTACGCTCAACCAGCCCATTCCACCGCCGCCTGCCTGTACCGCTAAGATAAATTGCATGTTCACGTAAGTTTCTTCGATCTTCTACTTCCGATGATCTACTTCCCTGCGCGCCGCCTTGGCTGGTGCAGGCACGAACCCACGCCTATTCTGCGAACAACTGCCCACGCCTACTCGCGCCGCAGGCCTGTCATTTCACGACGGGGGCACAACTTGATTCCGGCCGGGCCTTTCACGCTTCAACCGTTACTCAACAACCCGGCTGCTCAGGCTTGAACCCGGGGAGGTCTTTCCAGGAAGGTCACGGTTTCGGCGAGCCAGACGCTAAAGAAAACGGGACTCCTCCCCAAGTCGAATAGAATGACGCACCCGCCGCATAGTGTCAAGGTAGAAACTCAGGTTGTGAAGAGTATTTAACACTTGAGCGAGCACCTCATTGGAAGCATAAAGGTGACGGAGATAAGCCCGGGAGTAGCGCCGGCAAACGCGGCAGTCGCAATTCGGGTCGAGCGGGCCAGCATCCTGGGCGTAGCGAGTCTGCTTGATAGAAATTTTTCCTTCCGAGGTGAACAATAATCCATGGCGCGCGGCGCGCGTGGGCAACACACAATCCATCATATCGACGCCGAGCCTAGCGTACTCTGCGATCTCCTCAGGCGTGCCCACTCCCATCAGATAACGAGGCTTGTCTTTGGGTAGATATTCCAAGGTAGCTTCGACGACCTCCCGCGTGCGATCGCGGGGCTCGCCGACGCTAAGGCCGCCAATGGCGTAGCCAGGGAATCCGATCTCGATGGTTCGTTCGGCGGATTCTTTGCGGAGGGCAAGGTCCATGCCGCCTTGAATGATGCCGAACAGCGACTGGTTAAGGCCCGAAAATGAGCGGACCGCCACCCTCGTCTGGCCGGTCGAGCGAAGATCAATTGTTTTTGATTGCACTACCAGATCAGCGGGCCGGAAATCGGGCCGTTGGTCCGAAGGGCCGCCGAGGGCGGCGGTTGTCCCCACATGAGCATTGCTGCTCCATGGCACTTCGTGTTGGTGCTCCTCGAAATACTTTTTGCTGCGCGCTGCCCAACGAAGCGTCAGTTCCATCGAGGCTTGCGTGCGTGAGCGATCAGCGGGATATTCCGTGCACTCGTCGAAGGCCATGATGACGTCGGCTCCGAGGCCGATTTGCGCTGCCATGGCGCTTTCCGGAGTAAAAAAGTGCGAGGAGCCGTCAAGATGCGAGCGGAAGGTAACGCCTTCTTCAGTGACTTTGCGTAACTCGTTCAGGCTGAAAACCTGAAAACCGCCGGAATCGGTGAGAATCGCTCGCGGCCACGCCATGAAGCGGTGCAAGCCTCCAAGGTTGCGAACGGTTTCGACGCCCGGACGAAGGTAGAGATGATAAGTATTGCCGAGCAAAATCTGAACGCCGAGTTCTTCGAGGACGTCCTGCGGCACGGCCTTGACCGTCGCAGCCGTACCTACGGGCATGAATACGGGGGTTTCGATCTCGCCATGAGGCGTGAGTAGGCGACCAGCACGCGCCGCACCTGCTGACGCCTCGATGTGGAATTGGATGGACATTGATGGTTTCGTTATTCGCCATGCGATTGTAGCAACCGTTTAAGTTTCCAAGACTGGAAGCCTCTAGCCAACAGCAGCAAACACTTCCGACCATGCTCCACCCCGACCCAATCCCGTCGCAAAAATACCTTATATGGGGGATTTCGAACCGCCGCGAATCCGGCATTCTCATACTGCGTTACTACGCATAAGCAAATCGGCACCCGGAAATACGCTTTGCGAAGGAGAATGGCATGTCAAATCGACCAATCGCCCTGCGGTTGCGCGCCTCCTCGGAATTCACATGCTCGCGTTGCGGAGGCCATGAAGCATATAGCTGCCAGGGTCGGAGAACATTCGAACGTTATGTTTTGAAGGCGATGATGGTGCGCTCCCTGCGCTGCTGCGACTGTGACAGCCTCTGCTACGCTTTCCCCATCCGACGGGATGATCCGATACTCAGCGGAATCGAGAGAACCGCCGCTGTAATCAAACCGCAAAGAACAGAGACACGGGAACGCGGCGTGTATGGCGGTGCTGCCGCCCACATATTGCGGAACCGGCTGGGTCAGGCGACCCGAATGCTCCCGAGCGCTAGCCACTGACTGACAGAGTCACGAGTTCGCCGCGAACTCTTCCGTAGTCTACGGTGAGTCTGCCGAGACTTATCGGAAGGTTGAACCTGCGAGGTCCGGCGCTGCCGGGATTGAAGTAGAGCACGCCGTCACGGGTTTCCTGTTTTGGAGTGTGACTGTGGCCGCTGATAACGACCGAGAAACCGGCAGCCCCGGGCTTGAGATCCAGTTGCGCCAGGTCGTGTAGCACGTAAATTGAAACACCGCCTACTTCAAGAACTTCCGTCTCGGGCAGATTGCTTGCCCATGCCGATTGATCGATGTTGCCGCGGATGGCGGTCACTGGCGCGATGGCGGCAAGTTGATCGACGATCTCTGGAGCGCCTATATCGCCGGCATGGATGATGTGCGCCGAGCCGCGCAGGGCCGCAATCGCTTCTGGACGCAGCAGCCCGTGAGTATCCGAGATGATCCCGATGGAGATGGACGATTTTGTGGGCATCCTGGATCAGATGCGAACCAAATCGACCGCGCGGCGCAGCTTGCGGACATCCTCTTCCCGCACCTGGAAGCTTTGATATTCGAGGCCGGCGACGGTTCCTAAAGAGATCTTTGGCTGGGTGTGATGGTTAGGAAGGCTTGCCGCGCTTCTCAATCCGGTGTGAATTTCCTTGACGCCGGTCTGTTCGATGATCCACGCAGCATTTTGTTCGCGAATGCCCCCGCAGGCCATGATTGCGATTCGTCCGCGCGCAGCCTGGACGAGACCAGCGATCGTATTGACGGCTTGCGCGGCCGACGGCTCGGCACCAGAGGTGAGGATGCGGTCTGCTCCGGCAGCGCAGATATCTTCCAAGGCCGGAAACAGATCGGCGGACAGATCGAAGGCGCGGTGGAATGTCACCGTGAGCGGCCGCGCCTGCTCGACTAAACGGCGGGTGCGATCGATATCAACACGGGCGTCCGGATGAAGAACGCCGAGGACTACGCCGTCCGCGCCCAACTTTTTCGCAGCCAGGATGTCGCGTTGCATAGTTTCAAATTCATCCGTGTTATAGCAAAAATCGCCACCGCGCGGGCGAATCATGATTTGCAGGCCTACCGAGGTTCGGGCGCGCACCAGTTCGATCAATCCGGCGCTGGGAGTGATGCCGCCTTCGAGCAAATCGCTGCATAGTTCTATGCGAGTGGCTCCCCCGCGCTCGGCCGCAACCGCGGAGCTAACGGAGTCTACACATATTTCGATGGAGATGGAATCATGCATGGGGTCGTGCTCACTTCACGAAGCCAAAGAGGAGCATCACGTGCGGGTAAGATTTCGTCACTTGCCGTCTTTCTTCTTCTCGAGAAATTTTGAGATGCTGACAATGGAGCGGCCGACCGTGCCGCGACCGATTTCCTGAACATCATCACGAGCAGTAACTCGCAGTTCGAAGAAACGCCCGTCGAAGGATTCGAACACGGCTTCGGCTTGAATCCGAGAACCCATTCCGCTTGGGGCGCGATGCTGTATGTTGATCGACGTTCCGACCGAGATCTCGTCCCCTTCGCAGTAAGGCTGGAGAGCATGGAATGCGGCGGTTTCCATCAAACGGATCATGTCGGGCGTGGAATAAACTGGTGGCAACTGAGGATGGTGTGCGGTGAGAGTGTGCTTAAATTCGACCGTCTCTTGGGCCTCGCCGCGAGCGCCAATCGGGATTGTCTTAGCCATGGGACGTTAATTCTCCAGAATGACCGCGAGACCCGGAACGCGGCCACGCCGCAACAGGACTCTGAAACGTAGAGCCAATGACGGCGGTTCAAATGCCCCGCAAGTCATTGGCTCACGAAAGATAAAAATAGAGTCGTCTAAAATCAGATCGATCGAACTAGTTCGCGTACGAGAGGCGCGCCTCTTCAATTCCATCCAGCGCCTGCCACAGCAGTCTGGCGGTGTTGCCGGCGGCATCCAGTGCTGCTTCTGCCGCTTCCGGTCTCGCCGCGATACGCTTCTCCAGTTGCTTGCGCCAGACATTGGAATGGTAGATATCGGCCGAGGCATGAACGGCAAAGTAGCCACAGGTCTTATCGTCCGCGCCATACACCTCGCGAAGCCCGCGCTCCTTTTCCTTAGCAATGCGGGGAACCTGGGATTCGTAGGTGTAAAAAGCCGCCAGTGCTTCTTCCGCCGTGCCTTCACTGGCAACACGATGGAAGTAGCGAGTGAGTTCTCCAATCTGGCGCACCGGTATATGCCACTGCATTTCGCGCCTGGCGCCCATACCTTCGGCAAAGTCGAGCCAAAGTTCGGAGTGCGGCGCAGCATCTTTTCCGGATCCGTCCGAAGCACCTTTTTCATCCACCATGTTGGCTAGTACAGCCCGCCTCAACTCCCCTTCATCCAGACGGAGCGCAAATTCGGCGAGATAGGATGGAAAAGCCTTTACGTGATGGTAATAATGCCGGGCATACTCGCGCAGATCTTCGCGCGACAAATCGCCAGCCGACCAGGCTTTGTAGAATGGATGGCAGAGCAGATCATAGCGGCCGATGGCTTGTTCGAGTTGCTGGAAAAACTCGGTCGTATTCACGGTATCCCCCTTGCAGTGTGAACCACCACTATACGGGCGAGGCCGAACAGCGGCAAGTGATTATGATCACGGTGGGCGGCAACTTGTTAGAATGAAAAGAGAAATACGTTTCGGAAGAGAGCGGAGAGGCTCGGACTAGCCGGACCGGCGGATTGATGTTTTTGCGATGGAGTTCACCGAACAATTCGACATCGTGGTAGTAGGCGCGGGGCACGCCGGCTGCGAAGCGGCGATGGCTGCCGCGCGCATGGGGTTGAAGGCTGCCTTATTCACTCTGAACGTGGACTTGATCGCGCAGATGTCATGCAATCCAGCGATCGGAGGCATCGCCAAGGGACACCTGGTGCGCGAAGTCGACGCGCTGGGCGGCATCATGGGCGAGATCACGGACGCCGTTGGAATCCAGTTTCGATTGCTGAACACTTCCCGCGGGCCGGCAGTGTGGTCACCGCGGGCACAGTGTGACAAGCAGGCGTATCGGCTGAAGATGCGCGAAGTGCTGGAGTCGCAGCCGAACTTAAAAATCAAGCAAGCGGAAGTAGCGGATTTGATTTTGGGGGAAGTACCGAATACCGAGTATCGAGTACCGAGTGCAAGCGATGATACGGTGCTCCATCGCAGCTCGGAGCGCGGCACTCGGAACTCGGTACTGGGCGTCAAACTCCGCGATGGGCGGACAGTCGGCGCTCAAGCCGTCATTATCACCACAGGAACGTTCTTAAACGGGTTGATTCACTGCGGAGAGCAACAGTATCCGGCTGGGCGCTCCGGCGAGCCAAACGCTGTACTGCTTGGGGAATCGTTGAAGAAGCTCGGGCTGCGCGGATGCCGCTTGAAGACAGGAACGCCGCCGAGACTCGACGGCCGCACGATCGACTGGTCGCGCTTCACTGTGCAGCCCGGAGACGTGGATCCGACTCCTTTTAGTTTCCGAACCAGGCGCGTGGCGCATCATGACTCGCAAGTTCCCTGCTACATCGCGTGGACGTCGCCGGAAACGCATCGGATTATTCGCGACAATGTTCACCGTTCGCCCATGTATAGCGGGCAGATTCAGTCGATAGGGCCGCGCTATTGTCCTTCGATCGAAGACAAAATCGTAAAGTTCCCCGACAAGGAGACGCACCAGCTTTATCTCGAGCCCGAGGGTTTGAACACCCACGAAATTTATGTGAATGGCATGAGCACATCGCTGCCAGTGGATGTGCAATTGCAAATTTTGAAATCAATCCCGGGACTTGAGAATGCGGACATGCTTCGGCCCGGCTACGCCATCGAGTACGACTCGATCGATGCAACCGAACTGCAGCGTACTTTGGAAACGAAGAAGATTGCGGGGCTGTTTCTCGCAGGTCAAATCAACGGAACCTCGGGTTACGAGGAAGCCGCGTGCCAAGGCTTGATGGCAGGCATTAATGCCGCGTTGCAGGTGAAGAAGGAAGACCCGCTGATTCTTGATCGAACGGAAGGCTACACCGCGATCCTGATCGACGATCTCATCTCCAAGGGTACGAATGAGCCTTACAGGATGTTCACCTCGCGAGCGGAGTTCCGCTTGCACCTAAGGATCGACAACGCCGACCAGCGACTCACGCCCCATGGCCGCCGTGTGGGATTGATCTCTGACGCTTCGTGGGGAGATTTTCAAGCCAAGCAACTACGGCTGGAAAAACTGAAGCAAGTTCTGATGACGACGAAGTTATCGACCGCGATGCTGAGCGGAGATTTCGCCGGTAATGATTGGGCCTCAGCAGTGGGCCAGACGTTTGCGCAACTGCTGAAAAGGCCGGAGATCACGATCGAACAACTCGCGCCGGTTCTAAAGCAAGTTACACCAGACTTCTTTGAACGCGGTGGTCCGGCAGCGCCAGCGGACTCCATTTCGTCGGAGGTGCGCAACGAACTGAGGTCCGTGGAAACGGGAGTTAAATATGAAGGCTACCTGCTACAGCAAGAGCGAGCGATGGCGAAGATGAAGAAGTCAGAACAGAGGGCCATTCCGGGCTGGTTTGATTACCACTCGATCAGCGGCCTGTCGCACGAGATGCAGGAGAAGTTGAGCCACGTGCAGCCCGAGACGCTCGCACAGGCCCTGCGGATCCCTGGGGTAACGCCTGCAGCGGTTTCGCTGGTCAATGTGTATATCGAAATCCAGGCACGACGGCGGGCGCAGGCGCTTGCCATCTAGAAGCAAAGCGAGGAATTAACACTCCGTTAACAATTCGAAATTTAGCAGGCGGTAATATTTTCGGATGCCGCAAGATTCGCTTCGCATTGAAGATCGGCCAGGCACCCACGATGGACAGCGCGTTCTAACACTCGACGGCGCGCTGGTGATGTCCACGATGTTTGAATTCCAGAGTACGGTACGGTCGGACAAGTCGCGCTCTCTAATCATCGATTTCACCAAGGTTCCGTACGTCGATTCCGCTGGAATTGGCGCCCTGGTGGGAGCGTACGTTACACGGCAGCACGGCGGACGGAACCTGGCGCTGGTCGGGGTGAGCGAGCGTATCCACAACGCTCTCAAGGTCACTCACGTGGAGCAGTTTTTCCACTTCTTCGATTCGGTGGGCGCGGCGGAACAAGCCCACGCCGCCTGACACAGTTCCTTACTGGAATGTATTGCAAGCTGCGATGGTTCCGTTATCGAAGCCCTTCTGGAACCAACTCATTCGCTGCGACGATGTCCCATGAGTGAAGGTGTCGGGGTTTACGTGTCCGGTCGTCATTTTTTGCAAACGGTCGTCCCCGACGGCGGCGGCGGCCTTGAGAGCGGAATTCAGATCATTAGGGTCCAGCAGGTTCCGCTGCTCGGTTGAGTGGCCCCAAACCCCGGCAAAGCAGTCTGCCTGCAGTTCGACTTTTTGAGAAAGGGCTCCCTTGGACTGGGGATTGCGCATTTCGGCGGTTCTTACTTTGCCCTCGGTGCCGAGGAGTTTTTGCACGTGATGGCCAATTTCATGCGCGAGCACGTAGGCCTCCGCGAACTCACCAGGTGCACCGAAGCGATCTCGCAATTCTCGGTAAAAACTCAAATCGATATAAACCTTTTCATCCTCCGGACAATAAAACGGTCCGGAGGCGGATTCCGCCATTCCGCAGGCTGAGTCGATTGAGTGGCGAAATAAAACTAACTTCGCATGCCGATAGGGCGTGCCCTGCGCGGTAAGGATTTTGGCCCAGGTTGCCTGGGCGTCGTTCAGCACGAACGTGACAAACTCTACCAAAGGTTTTTCGGAGTCATCTTGAGGGGACTGGGCCTGACTAATGCCGGTTCCGGCTCCTGCGCCAGATCCACTGCTGAGCAGCGCGAAAAAGTTTCGATGAAAAACCAGGCTCAGAATAGCTACGATCACAAAGCCACCGATGCCGATGTGGAGGCCGCCAATGCCTCCTCCGTCTCCGCGTCGATCTTCAACATCATCCTCGTTACCACCGGGTGTCCAGCGCATTGATTCTCTCCGGCGCCGTGTCGCGAAGTTAGTTCAGGGCGCTGATCTTCGATGCAGAAAGGAGATACAAAGTTGAGGACGCTCTCTATTGCATTTCTTTTCGTTCGTTGACTGCCTTATGGCGCCTCGTTAAGATAAATTTCCCGGAACTTCCATGATTGGCCAAACAATTTCGCATTACCGCGTCACCGGCCAACTTGGCAGCGGCGGAATGGGAATTGTTTACGAAGCGGAAGATTTAGACCTCGGACGGCGCGTTGCACTCAAGTTTCTGCCGCCGCAACTTTCGCGGGATCAGAATGCGCTGGACCGTTTTCTGCTGGAAGCGCGCACCGCATCTGCCTTGAACCATCCAAATATCTGCACGATCTACGCGGTGGAAAAATCCGGCGACCAGTCGTTTATCGCCATGGAGCTGCTCGAGGGCGAGACGCTAGATCGCCGCTTGGGCGGTGGGCCTTTGCCCATCGATCGACTGCTCGACTGGAGTATTCAACTGGCGGACGCGCTGGATGCCGCACATTCGAAAGGAATTATCCATCGTGATATCAAGCCGGCAAATATCTTCATCACGCTGCGCGGGCAGGTAAAGGTCCTGGATTTCGGGCTGGCAAAGCTGGCGCAGCCCGCGATGGAGATGGAAACAATCGGGGCGACGCGGGACTCGGCCAGTCCGGCGAATCTGACGAGTCCCGGCGCCACCGTGGGCACGATTTCCTACATGTCGCCCGAGCAGGCGCGGGGCGAAGAACTGGATGTTCGCACTGACTTATTTTCGGTAGGCGTTGTGATCTACCAGATGGCGGCGGGACGGCTGCCGTTTTCGGGAGCGACATCGGCGGTGATTTTTCACGCAATTCTCGAGCTCGATCCAGTTCCGGCTTCGCAGCTGAATCCGGCCCTTCCTCCCAGACTGGAAGAAATCCTTAGCAAGTCTCTGGAAAAAGATCGTGACTTGCGTTACCACTCGGCTGGAGACCTGCGCGGCGACCTGAAGCGATTGAAGCGGGACACGGAATCTGGGCGGAGAACGCAGCCGGCGGTCTCATCAAGTAGCAACCTAAATGCAGTCTCAGCCTCTTCCATCGGATCCGCGGAGCAAGTCACACCTGGCCCCGGTTCCAGTTCGGCGGCTCTCGCAGCGGTGCGGCAAAACAAACTCAGTGCCAGTTTAATCGCGGGAATTGTCCTTATATTGGTGGCCATCGCAGTCTATGGAATCTACGCATTTGTGACCCGCAGCCGGCCTCAGCCGTTCCAGAACATTTCCGCGACTAAAGTTACCGATACGGGCAATGAGATGTTGGTTGCCTTATCTCCAAACGGTCAGTACGTGCTTTGCATGTCGAGGAAAAACGGGCTGGCAAGCTTATGGCTGCGAAATGTGCCGACCAACAGCAACACGCAAGTGGAACCTCCGGCAGACGTGTATTACAACGGTCTACGCTTCTCTCCGGACGGCAACTACTTTTACTTTGTGCGCAGCGACCCGGGAAACGCGGAGTTGAAATTCCTGTACCGCGCGCCCCTGCTGGGTGGCACTCCGCAAAAGCTAGCAGCCGATGTGGACTCAAACATAACCTTTTCGCCGGATGGAAATAGGTTTGCTTTCCTGCGCTACGACAGTCCGGAACAAGGCAAGTACCAGTTGATCGTGCGCCCGGCGGAAACCGGCGAGGAAACCGTTTTAGCCAGTGGTCCAACCAACCAAAACCTTTTCTACCCAGCGTGGTCTCCCGATGGAAACGCGATTGTGTGCGACGAACTGCAGCTGGAAAATACGCTCGAAGGCCTAGTTGCAATCGATGTCAAGAGCGGGAGCCGGAAGATATTTTTCCGCAGCAACGAACGTCTTTTCGAAACTCCGGCTTGGCTACCGGACGGTAGCGGATTGGTGGGGCTGGTGCGGGAGCAGAGTTCGAACTTCACCCGCACGCAAATTGCTTTTGTTTCCTATCCCAAGGGCGAGTATTCTCCGGTGACCCACGACACTAATACTTACTCCGACCTCAGCGTCGCGACCACGGCAAACATCCTGGCCACTGTGCAGAACGAATATCGCTGGAAATTGGAGGTGATGCCGGCCGGGGCAGCGGCAACCGCGGTACGACCCATCACCTCAGCCATGGCCGACACCAACTTTGCCTGGACGCCGGACAACCAGCTGATTTCCGACCAGGCCAACGTGCTCAATTTGATCGACGTAGCGACGGGAAACAAGACAGCGATTCCGGATCACGCGGTGAGCGGCAATCCCTCGGTCTGCAAGGCGGGCGGGTCCACGGTATTCATACGTTTTGAAGCTGGAGTGCAAACCGTCTGGCGCATGGATAACGGAAGCAATTTCAAGCAGCTCACGAACGGGAAACTGGATACGAATCCGGTGTGCTCGCCTGATGGGAGATGGGCGTTCTTTGTGGAACAGGGCGGCGAACAGAAACTGGCCAAGGTGCCGATCGAAGGAGGAGCCGCGCAAGTGATTTTGCAAACGACGATCTCCAGCAACTTCGATATCTCGCCCGACGGAAAATTGGCCGCCTTTGCCACCCTGCAACACTCCGGCGAGCATAAGGAGAAACTGGCCCTTGTGGAAACCGAAAGCGGTAAGGTGGAGAAGACGGTGGATTTTGAGCGACCGCGCTTTGGCTGGATGCATTTTTCCCATGATGGACAGGCGGTGGTCTATCCGACCCGCGACAATGGTGTGGATAACCTCTGGTCGCAGCCGCTTGATGGTTCAAAGGGCAAACAACTCACTGACTTCACATCCGAACACATCTATGACTTCCATTGGTCCTTCGACGGCAAACAGCTAGCGATGGTTCGTGGCCACACGGACGCGGACGTAGTCTTGATAAGGGATAGTCATTGAGTGATTGGTGATTGGGCGATCGCAAGTCGTACAGTGGTGCATCTTGATTCTCAATCACTCGATGACTCAATCGCTAAATCGCCCAATAAAAAGGCGGCCATTTCTGGTCGCCCTTTTCGGATTGTCTAACTGCGAAGCGGTTTAGGCACCCTTTACATTCTCAGCCTGCCAGCCTTTCGGACCTTTGACCACGTCAAACTGTACCTGCTGACCTTCCTGAAGGCTGCGGAATCCACTTGCCTGAATGGCCGAGAAGTGTACAAATACATCTTCACCGTTCTGGCGGCTGATAAACCCGTAGCCCTTGGCATCGTTAAACCACTTCACTGTTCCTGTTTCCATTTTGTTGCATGTTCCTTTGTGTGATATAGCGCTGAAACTTTCGAAGGGTTCTTCTGCAGGCAGGTCACGCGCTAGTAAGCGGAGAAACTGAATACTGCGAGGAACTCCAAAGTCAAACGCAGCAGAATTGTATTTCAACTATTCAGGAATTGCCACAAAAAAGGCGCCCGGTTTATAGCTAAGGTCCATGCTCCTAGCCTGTTACGGGAATGTGCTACGGCTTCGCCATTTCGCTGCCGTCCGTTTAAATTTCGGTCTTCGGGAACAAAATTAGACTTGCAACGTACCGATTAGTAAGGACCGTTCTCATGAAAAGCTCCTTGAACGCCTCTGTAGCTGCCACCCTGATTGCGACCGCAGTCGGGCTGGGCGCTTGGTTCTTCGGCATAGATAAAAACATCTGGCCATCCCATCCTCAGGTCGCGGACCTAGTCCTCTCCATGGTGGTCTGCATACTGGTGAAGGAGATGTGGCCTGTCCAGCGCGGTCAGAAAAAATCTAAATCTTCGGCTTTCCGAAGCTAGCCATCCAAATTGATATCCATTTGCCAGCCAAGCTAAAAAGATAGATCATGAAAAGATGCGTTGGCACAGTCTTTCCGTCATTCTTGCACTCGTAATTTCGGCTTCGGCGGGCATTGTCGAAGACGTCCGAGGGGCACTGGCCCAGAACAGCTTCTCGACTGCTGAGTCGGAACTGAAGGCTTACCGTGCACAAAATGGCACGACGGCGGAATATGCAGAGGCCTATTCGTGGCTGGCGCGCGCCGCGCTCGCGAGCGGAAACTATGAGCAATCTGAGGCCTACGCCAAGGAAACCAAGGCGTCAGTGGCGGAACTGCTGAAGCAACGCTCTCTGGATGCAGAGCCCCATTTGCCGATCGCGCTGGGGGCTGCGATCGAAGTGCAGGCCCAGACTTTCGCAGCTCAGGGCAAACATGCCCAGGCGATTGCCACACTGCAAACTGCGCTGCGCACCTACGGCAATACTTCTATCCGGGCACGGCTGCAGAAAAATCTCAATCTGCTGTCTTTCGAAGGGCAGCCAGCGCCAGCGATTCGGGCAGAGCAATTTCTTGGATCAAAACCTGCCGGCCTTGGCCCAATTAAAGGGTTCGCCCGTGCTGCTTTTTTTCTGGGCACATTGGTGTGGAGATTGCAAAGCCGAGGCGCCTATCATCACGCAACTTCGCTCGGAGTTTGCTCCCAAGGGATTAGCGGTGATTGGTCCCACAAGGCTATATGGCTATACGGCGCAAGTCGAGCATGCCTCGCCCACCGACGAGCTCGCTTATATCGATGCGGTGCGGCATCGCTTCTATGGCGGGCTATTGGACATGCCTGTGCCGATCAGCAAGTACGACTTCGACGTCTATGGCGCCTCGACCACGCCTACTTTAGTACTGCTGGATCGCGCGGGAAAGGTGGCGATGTACCACCCGGGAGCGCTGCCGTATGACCAGTTGCGGGCGGAGATTGAAAAGGTAGTGGCAAGGTAAGAGTCTGATTCAGGATCCCATGAAAGATTGCGGAGAGAAAATCCTAGAAGTGTTCAAGGCTCCACCTCGCTCAGAGCCCCCGTCTTCACATCATAAATAAATCCCCGCACTGGAATGCTCTTCGGGATCCACGGGTGCGATTTCACGCGACGTATCTGTTGCCGAAGATTCTCTTCCAGATCGTCAAAGGCGTGGAAGTGAGCGGGTGCGCCGAATGGCGTGCCCATCTTATCTGTTAATTTCTTCTTGAGTTCTTCCTCCTTTACTTTCAGCAATCCGCAATCGGTGTGGTTGATGATGATGAACTCCTGCGTGTCGAGCAGGTGATGCGAAACGATGAGTGACCGCAGGGCATCTTCTGTCGCAATGCCGCCAGCATTACGGATCATGTGGGCATCTCCCGGCTGGAGACCAAGGCAACGTTCGAACAAAATTCTGGAATCCATGCAGGCCAGAACCGCCACGCGACGTCGCGGCTGCACCGCCAGATTGCCCAGATTGAAATTTTTTACGAAACGCTCGTTGGCTTTTAGCAATTCGTCAGCGACTGACAATGTTTTTCTCGCTTTCATTCGACGCAAGCGTGGCTTTTATCCCGCGCCGCTGGTTCTTGCCACAGTGTAACCGCTACAATCGGCCCGTGAACATGGATGACACGATTGTCGCCATCGCGAGCCCGCAGGGTCGTGGAGGAATTGGCGTGGTGCGTTTGGCGGGGGTGAGGGCACGCGAGATTTCTGCGCCGATGCTGCGGCTGAAAAATGAGATGGAAGCTGGACGGGCGGTCTTCGGAGAACTAATCGAATCAAGCGGGACAGACGTTCGCATCGACGAGGTAATTGTCACTTATTTTGCGAAGCCTCATTCCTACACAACCGACGATGTTGTCGAGATCTCTGCCCACGGGTCACCCGTGGTGCTGCGGCACATCGTCGAAATGTGCCTGGCAGCTGGGGCGCGCCTCGCGGAACCGGGAGAATTTACCATGCGCGCGTTTCTCAACGGGCGGATCGATCTTACTCAAGCCGAGGCCGTGCGAGATCTGATCGACTCTCAGACGCTTTACCAGGCGCAGGTGGCGGCGCAACAGCTTGAGGGCGCACTCTCCCATCGCCTGCAGCCGATCAAACAGAAACTGATCGGGCTCATCGCCACGCTGGAAGCGGGTATCGACTTCGCGGAAGATGATGTTTCCGTCATGCCCGATACGGCTATTCTCGAGAAGATCGCAGGCGTTATTGAGCCACTGGAGCGACTTTCCTCGTCCTTTGCTTATGGAAAAATCGTGCACGAGGGGCTCACCCTCGCGATTGTTGGACGCCCAAACGTTGGCAAATCAAGTTTATTTAATTGCCTGGTCGAGCGCGAGCGTGCCATCGTCACAGCGAGTCCCGGGACGACGCGTGACCTGGTGAGCGAAACCGTCGCCATCGCCGGTATTCCGATTGCAGCTCGTCGATACTGCGGGGATACGCCAGGCGGTTGATGAAGCCGAATCGATCGGCATTCGCAAATCGAAGGAAGCCTTGGCTGACGCGGATCTCGTGCTGGTCGTGCTGGACGCATCACAGCCCGTGACGGCGGAAGACAGTGAGTTGTTGGCGCTCACCGAGGGCCGGCCGGTGTTGGTGGTCGCCAATAAGTGCGATCTCGAGGAGAGTCTTCGATGGTCCGCGAGCAGTGGACCGTCGCGGGCCGTTAAAGTTTCGGCCTTGACTGGTGACGGTATCGCAGAACTACGCCAGGAAATCTTGCGCCGTGTTGGCGGCGAAGCAGGTGCTCAAGCGGAGAGCGGTTTTCTTACGAATGTGCGCCATGAAGGATTGGTTCGAGATTCTGTCGCCGCGCTGCATGCGGCTACAAACGCGGTAACGACCAGGGTCCCGCACGAAATGTTGCTGCTGGATCTTTACAGCGCGCTTCGTCCACTCGACGCAATCACCGGAGCGACCACGACCGACGATATCCTGAATCTGATCTTCAGCACATTCTGCATCGGAAAGTAGTCTACGCAACTTTGAGCTTCGCAATCACGGTCGTTCCATGCCCCTCGGACTGAATCTCAAGGTTGCCATCGAGTTGGCGGAGCCGCTCTCGCATGCCGCCAAAGCCGACACCCGCGCGACCGGATTCGAGCAGTTCCCGCTGTTTCGGTTCCGGAATTCCCTTGCCGTGATCTTGCACTTCCACCGTTACGCGGTCGTTCTCGCGATGCAGGGAGATCGCAGCCGTATTGCTTCCAGAATGACGGTGAATGTTGGTTAAACACTCCTGAACGATCCGGAAAATAGCGATTTCCACATCGTCGGACATGCGGCCAAGCTGAGACGGGATATTCAAGTCGACTTTGATATTGCTGCGTTCGGAGAACCCATCCACATACCACCGCAAAGCGGACACGAGTCCCGCCACATCGAGCAGCGGAGGATGGAGCAGGTGCGAAATGGTGCGAATCTCCCGCGAGACTTCCTGCACCAACATCGCGTTGTCGGAAACAGCCCGCTCGCCGGCCGCGTCGAGTTTGTGGGCCTGAGGTTGAACAATGGCGATGTTCATTCCGATTGCCGCCAGCAGTTGACCAACGCTGTCGTGCAATTCCCGGGCAATCCGTTTCCGCTCATCATCCTGCATTCGTTGAAAACGGGAAGCTAGTTCTACCTGCTCCTTGATCGCAGTCAGGTCGGTCACGAGAACGCCGGTTGCAGACTTGTCTCGGGATAGCAAGTTCAAGGAGAAATGAGCGGAAATCAATCTGCCGTCGGCTCGCCGCAAACGCATCTCCCCCTCACTCGACCCATTCTTTGCCTCGGTTAGCAGATTTTGGCAGGCGGCGTGATCTTCGGGGGCCAGAAAGTTAGTGAGCGGAAAGCCGGCGAGCGTTTCACGGGGCACTCCCAGCAACTTGCTCAGGCTGACATTGCCGTAAAGAATACAGCAGCTGTCATCGAGAATCGCAGCGCCCTGCTGCATTCTTTCCACCAAGGCGCTATACGGAAGATCCGAGCCTTCCAGCGTATAGACCCGTTGACCTTGCGGCTCGCTCAAGACGAAGGCATCTACCGCACCGTCGCGAATCGCACGCAATGTTTCTACCGCTTCGTCTCGCGAAGGGACATTCGGATCGACCGCATGAATTCCGTTTTCAAGTTTTTCCATGTGTCTACCTCTTCCCGCCCCGCTTGTCTTACTTGTCGGGTGAAGCAGGTCGTAATTGTAACCCCACCAAGGCGCGTTCCGTATCGCGCAAATCACCAACGATCTTGCGCAGCGGCTGCGGCAACTTCCTCACAAGGGTCGGGATGGCAAGAATTTGATCGCCCGCAGCTAACTGCGGATGCTTAATCAAATCGACGACTTCAATATTGTATCGGCCCGGAAGGTGCTCCTCACAGATCTTCTTCAGGTTGGCGAAAGCAGCTACCGAGCGCGGAGTCTGCCCCGCGACGTACAGGCGAAGTTCCCAGACCTCCCCGGGCTCTCCACCTTGCTCGCCAATCTCCTTGAGGCTCATAGGTTGCTGATCACTGTTTGGTGGCTTTTTCATGCTGACGCTTAGTCCTGTCTTTCGAACCCTTCGAGTATTCGGTTTTGCCGCGGTCTTTGTCGGCCTGCCGGCTACGGGCGAGGACATCGCGAGTATGTGCGCCCACTCCTTCTCGTAGCATTTCCTGCGCCTCCAGCGAGGCGGCATCCTCTTCTTCAGTTTCGAACTCTTTCCGTAACGCTGCGATACGAGCCTCCAGCGCTTCCCGTTTGCGTCTCCGTTCTCGCTCCCGGCGCTCGGATTCCTGCTGCCTGGCCATAGCCTCGGCGCTTTCCCGTGCCTCCTGCGATAAGCGGGACGATCCCGTCAGAACGCCTTCCGGACCAACGTAAACGTCCAGTAAATCGACTCCGTGTTCTGTCAAAAGGAACTCTCGCAGTTGATTGGAGTGCGCCATGCCACGGGACTTGAGAACATAGAGAGCACGGTTTCGTTCGCCGCCTAACTCAATGTCACGCACGAATAGCCAGCTATCCACAATGGAAGAAATCTCCACATCGGTTTTTTCGATGGCCTCGCCGCCACTGGTTAAGTTGGTCAGGAACGCGGTGATTACCTTTTGTTTTAGGAAATCGATCAACCGAATCAGCATGATGTGAGCGTCGCGACGGTTACCAGCCTGAATCAAACTGCCAACCGGATCGATCACGACTACCTGAGGCTGAAACTCCTGAACGATTTTATGGATGACAGCAAGGTGCATCTCCAGCCCATAGAAGGTGGCGCGAGTGGAGTGAAAGCGGAGCAGGTCTTTCTTGGCCCACTGGCCTAGATCCAACCCAATCGACTGCATGTTGCGAACGATTTGCCCCGGCGATTCCTCAAAGGAAAAATACAGGCACCGCTCCCCGCGGCGGCAAGCGGCATCCACAAAGTGGGCCGACAAACTGGTCTTACCCGTTCCCGCCGTACCCGAGATCAAAACCGTGCTGCCACGATAGAAGCCCTTGCCACCAAGCATTGTATCCAGGCGAGGAATTCCGCTGGAAATTCGCTCTTCACTCACCTGATGCTGAAGGCCAAGAGAAGTGACGGGCAACACGCTGAAGCCGTCTTCGTCGATGAGGAAGGGGTACTCGTTGGTGCCGTGCGCCGTACCGCGGTACTTGACGATGCGCAGCCTGCGAGTTGAAACCTGGTCGGTGATGCGATGGTCGAGCAGAATCACGCAATCGGAAACGTATTCTTCCAGTCCGTCCCGCGTAAGCGCGCCCTCGCCACGCTCAGCGGTGATCACGGCGCTAACGCCTCGATCTTTCAGCCAACGAAAGAGGCGTCGCAGCTCCGCGCGCAGAATTCCCTGGTTCTGCAGGCCGGCGAAAAGATTTTCAATAGTATCAAGAACGACGCGCTTGGCCCCGATGCCGTCAATGGCAGCCCCCAGCCGGATGAACAGGCCTTCCAGATCGTAGTCGCCGGTTTCCTCGATCTCACTTCGCTCGATCCGAACGTAGTCAATGGCAACCTTTTTTTCTTGGACGAGTTCGTCCAGATCAAAACCAAGCGATCGAACGTTTTGCGTAAGCTCGGCGGCGGTCTCTTCGAACGCCATAAAAACGCCAGGCTCGTTGTACTGGGTGGCGCCGCGAACGAGGAATTCCATGGCGAGAAGCGTTTTTCCGGCACCTGCGCTGCCACAGATGAGGGTTGGACGACCGGCAGGAAAACCTCCGCCAGTGATTTCGTCGAGTCCCTGAACTCCTGTAGGAGCTTTCGGCAGACTGCGCCTTACTGGGCTCTTTTCTTGAGTCTTGGTCTTTCGGTTCAATTGCATGTCTTACACAGTGGTTCCCCTACGTCTTGTCTTCGCAGTGCCAATGGCTCACGACAACCGCTTCACGCGTCCCTCAAACATAGAATTATGCATCCGGCACAATCTGGATAGGAGTATCACAGGTTGCCAGGTGGACGTATGTTCGATCTTGACACTAATTCGGACACCCCAGGATGAATCCGAATCCCAGTTACTATTTATATTTCTACGCGAAAACCGCGATGAGTATACGGGAAATACTGTAGGAGACCTCGAAAACCTGCGGCAGGGCAGATTTAGGCGGACGAAAGAATACCTAGCTCTCGATTTCCAAAGGCAGCTTCCAGTTTCGGGCAGAGACGTGTCCTGCGTAAATCCAGGCGATACGGGTGATCAGCGACCCGGCCACAGAAGATGCGGCCGCCAGTCGACGCAAAGAAGACGATCTTTCCCTGGAGCCGAACAGACTTATTGTTCGCAGTAACAGAGGAATTGGACCAGAAAGAAGCCCTCCAGTCCGCGTGACAAAGCCGCTGGGGCCGCGTTTGAGCGGGTCGAGATAAGCGTGATTTCGACTCTCCAGGCGCACCCCCTCCCAAGTTTCGAAAAGAGCTGCACCCAACCCTAGAGCCTGCAAGGCAGGGCTTTTGCGATGCCCCAACAATTCCAGAAGGCCCACGGCAGCGCCTAAACCAGAGGCCCCGAAGTGCAAAGGCAAATCCCCTGCGCTGCGATTCCATACAGGAATGGCTGTGGCCCCGATCAGTACACCGGTGTAATTCGAGAACGGCAAACCAAAGGCCAGCGAGGCGGCCTGACCTGCGTTCTCCAGGACGCGCAAGGGCAAAGATGGACCGTAGCGATCGCTCAGAAAGTCAGCAAAAGCGGTGGCGGCCGCACCGGTGGAGAATGCAAGGAGGGTCCATACTCCGACCGACATCGGACTTTGCGGCTTAAATACCCGCAGCATGGCGAGGAAGCGTTCTGGGCGACCGAGGTCGGAAACAAGCAATGCAGGGGAAATCACGGAACCGGCAGCGGCAATCCATCGCGCATGCTTTACGAGTTCACGGTCCGCGCCGGTGTAGTCGGCGATGGCGCCGATCACGCCAGCCGCGCCGGCTGCGCCGCCCACAAAAAAATAAAGCGGGATCTCCCAGGTCCAAGGGGGTTGCTTCAACAGCGGAATCTGATAGTAGCCATCTTGCGGCGTCGCTTGCGGGAACGGAGCGCCCGCGGGACGCGCCCCAACCACCTTCAGTTCTCCCTGCCGCTCCGCCGCCTGCCGGATTTCATCCAGGCGCTGTTCGCGCCGATGATCGATCGAATGGTCATCCGGGACGCGTACGGGATCGCTCATCGCGAATGGCTCCCTTCTGCGAGGAAAGCTAGCAGCGTTCCTCCGAGGAGGAGCCCGGCGGCCAGCGCGGAAGATGTCCAGCTTTTCTTCAGATAAATAGTAGGCACAGCGGGATCCGGCGGCAAGTTGAAGGTTCTTGCCTCACCGCGGAGAATAAACATTGCATGGGTGCCGCCCACGCTGGAGTCGAGTGGATCGTAGATCGTAGCGTCATCCATGCCGCGCGAGTGCAGCTCTTCGACGCGTTCTTTGGCACGCAAACGGAGTGATTCAATCTCTCCGAACTTTATCGATTCTGTAGGACAGGCCTTGGCGCAGGCCGGTTGCAAACCTACCTTCTGGCGGTCATAGCAGAATGTGCATTTGAAAGCGCGACCGTCTTTCTGATTTCTCTCGACGACTCCGAAGGGGCACGAAGTAACGCAGTAACCGCAGCCGTTACAGATGTCTGGCTGAATGTAGACTCCGCCAAATTCCGTTCGAACGATCGAACCTGTGGGGCAAGCTTCGAGACAACCGGCGTTCTCGCAGTGCTTGCAAACGTCGGAAGAAAAAGTCCATGAAGCGGACTCGCCTGCATTTCCGCCCACACCAGGCACGGGCGCCTGCTCGACAAACTTCACATGACGCCAGGTGGAAGCGCCGACCGCTCCTGTGTTGTCGTAGGAATACCCACTCCAGTCCACGCCATCGGCCTCCACGCCATTCCATTCTTTGCAAGCAACTTCGCAGGCCTTGCAGCCGATGCACAATGTAGAGTCCGTGAGAAATGCTGTAATGCTCATGCGCTTCTTCCTAGCAGAGTATCGACTTCCTGAATCAACTTCTTTCCCCGTGCACGGCGGCCGGGCGTTACGTCGCATGTCAAAGCTTTCGTTTCCATAATCCGCACATTGGGCTCCTCGCTGATCACAAGCAAGTCGTTAACCACATCCCCCGTAACATTTCCGCGATACCCCCAGTGATACGGGAGTCCGACTTGATGAACCGTGCGGCCGTCGATTCGAAGCGGACGCATGCGCGGAGTCACCAGCACCCGCGCTTCGATCTGCGCCCGGGCGGTAGTGATGGTCGCCCAGCCCCCATTTTCCAGTCCCAGCTCTTCCGCGAGTTCAGGTGAAACCTCGGTGAACAACTCTGGCTGCAGTTCGGCCAAATGAGAGAGCTGCCGCGACATTCCGCCGGCAGTGTGATGTTCGGTTAATCGATAGGTGCTGAGCACGTAAGGAAATCGTGGATCGCCGTCCGACTGGCCATACGGATTGTCGGGCCGTTCCTTCTTGTCGGATGCGGGATTGGTTTGCTGCTCGTACATGCCGTTTTTCACGACGGATTCGAGGGGTTCATAGTGCGTGGGCAAAGGACCATCTTTCAATCCACTCGAAACGTAAAGCCACGCTACACCATCCGGATGGAGTGTGAACGGCTTCGCACCACCGAGTGCCTCGACTCCTTTTCCCTCCTGAATATTTTCCGGAGCATAAGGCGCTGTTGACTTGTCATAGTCGGGAATGTCGAGGCCAGTCCACTCTTTTTTATTTTCGTCCCACCAAACCAGCTTCTTGCGCTCGCTCCAGGGCTGACCGTCGGGCCGCGCGGAGGCGCGGTTATAAATGATTCGACAATCGTTTGGCCAGGCAAAGCCCCAGCCGTGGCCCAAGGCATCCTTCGGGTTCCTTTCCAGAGCTCGGTTGTAATGCTCTTTGGGAAATACTCCGCAATAAATCCACGCTCCACAAGCAGTGGAGCCGTCGCTCTTAAGATCTTTGATGTGAGTTAGCTGCTTACGGTCAGGGAGCGAGTACCCGTTGATTTCCTGCAAAATTTCTTCGACAACCGGTTCCGCGTGCTTGCCTTCCGTGGAGTAGTGCCAGGTTAATGCGCGCAGCCCAGCATTGCGCGGACGCGGATCGTTCTTGGCTTTCTCCTTCAGCCGCAAGCCGAGGTGGAACATAAACCATGCTTCGCTGCGGGCGTCCCCGGGCGGGTCGATGGCTTTCTCGCGATATTGCAGCAAGCGCTGCGTATTGGTGAACGTGCCTTCCTTCTCCGCAGTTCCAGAGGCGGGAAAGAGGAAGACTTCGGTTCCGATTGTTTCCGGCGACAGTTCGCCGCGTTCAACTTCCGGGGATTCGTACCAGAAGGAAGCCGTTTCCGTCTCCACCATGTCGCGCACAACGAGCCATTTCAGCTTCGACATGGCCGTTCGCTCGAGCCGGCCGTTTGACGCGCCAACTGCGGGATTCTGGCCCATGACGAAGAGTCCTTCCAGCTTGCCATCCGCCATGTCGAGCCAGTACCCGAAGTGCGAGTGGTCGCCGGTCACGCGAGGAAGCCAATGAAAGCCCCACTCATTTTCCTTGCTCGCGGCGTCTCCGTAGTAAGCCTTCATCAAGCTAATGAAATACTTTTCGAAGCTGGACCACAACCCGGTGCGGGTACGATGCTTCTTGAGGTAGTTCTCGAGATGCTGGGAGTCCTCAAAGAATGGCATGGGCAGATAGCCCGGCAGAATGTCATATAGAGTGGGGATATCGGTAGAGCCCTGAATAGAAGCATGACCACGCAGCGCAAGAATTCCGCCCCCGGGGCGTCCGATGTTTCCCAAAAGCAGTTGCAAAATGGCCGCGGTACGGATGATTTGAACGCCCTTGGAATGTTGAGTCCAGCCTACTGCGTAGCAGATGGCGGCGGTTTTTTCGGGGCCTGAGGCCGAAGTGAAAGCCTTCGCCACCTTCAGAAATACATTTTGCGAAACTCCACAAAGGCGCTCGACCATTTCAGGCGTGTAGCGCGAGAAGTGGCGCTTCAATACCTGAAAGACGCAGCGCGGATGTTGCAAGGTAGGATCGGACTTGAACTTGCCCGTGTCCTGCGCCTCGCCGCCGCGATCTTTTCCATGTCCGCCGGCGGCGTCTGAATGTCCAGGATGATCGCCGGAACCTTCTTTCTCGGGAGACGCAGCGTACAACCAACTTTCGGGGTTGTACTTTTTATTTTCCGCGTCCCAGCCGGAAAAAAATCCGTCCAGATCTTCGGTATCGAGGAAATCCTCACGCAAGATTGTCGGCGCGTTCGTATACTGCGCGACGTACTCGTGAAACTGCTTGTTGTTTTCGAGTACGTAGTGCACGAGCGCACCAAGAAAAATGATGTCGGTACCGGCACGCAGCGGAACCCAGATGTCAGCCATCGCGGAAGTACGCGTGTAGCGCGGATCAACATGAATGATGGTGGCGCCCTTTTCCCGGGCCTCGATCACCCACTGAAAGCCGACCGGATGATTCTCGGCCATCGACGATCCCATGATTAGAATCGCGTCGGCATTCGCCAGATCCTGTTGTGCAGTCGTGGCTCCGCCACGTCCGAAGGAGGTGCCCAGACCGGGCACGGTAGAGCTATGTCAAATCCTGGCCTGATTGCTGATGCACGACATTCCTAGACCCGCGGCAAACAGCTTCTTAATCAGGTAATTTTCTTCGTTGTCGAGCGTCGCGCCGCCCAAGTGAGCCATACCAATGGTTTGCATCAAAGTCTCGCCGTCGCGAGTTTCCTGGAAGGTGCGCTCACGCGTCTCCCACACCCGGTCGGCAACCATGTCCATCGCTTGCTCGAGCTCAATTTCCTGCCACGTCCGCGAGAAGGGGGCGCGATATTTCACTTTCTTCAAGCGTCCGGGATGTGTATGCAATTCGTAAGTATCGGCGCCTTTTGGACAAAGGTGTCCGCGCGAAATCGGCGACTGCGGATCGCCTTCGATCGAAATCAGCTTTCCTTCTTTGTGATAGACGAGCTGCCCGCACCCAACGCCGCAATAAGGACAAATCGAACGAGCGACTTCCGCACCATCGTTTTTTGGCCGCAGATTCCGCGTACGTTCCGTCATCGACTCCGGACCGGTGCCATCCGCGCCCGTTTGAATCTGCTTCAGCAGCGGCCATTGAGATAGCAAATCCTTGAGCACATCGGACTCCGCGTTGTTTAGATTAAACGAATAGAATTCCGCAATTATATGAAGCACACGGGGGCCGATGAGTTGCCGGAAACTCTCCACCGTTATTTCCCCAACCGTCCGGGATGGTATCAAGACACGCAAGCCGGGGTGATTGGCAAACCCCGGCTTTCGGTTAGAAGCTGAATCGTGCCTGCAATTGAATCGTACGGCTGCCCAAAGCGGCCTGTTGACCGTTCCCGCCAGCAACTCCAAAGTCAGAATTCGGAGTAACGGTCCCATTCGGCGCTACCAAACCGAGAAGTCCGTCGATCGATTGAACATTGAGGTTGGTTTTGTTGAACAAATTGTAAATGTCAGCGCGGATTTCAAACTTTGCGTTTTCTCCCAGGCCTCGAATCCTGGGCAGTCCGAATCCCTTACTCAGGCTGGCATCCAAGTCGTTATAACCAGGTCCGTTCAAGCTATTGCGCTGGATCCCGGGTAACGGCGCCGGAGAAGTTGCAGGAAATGCTGCTCCTTGAACATAGGTAGGAGGAGCAAAAAAGGCAGAGCCATTACCGCCGAAGTTCGGGTTGATGGCTTGCTCAAACGTTTTGTTGCTGGTACTGGTGCCCGCTCCCGGCAAGGTGGCGGCCGGACGAAGCTGACCGTAACCGCTGCCCGAGTAGTACACATTGCTAGTGACGTTGTAATAGGGGTTCCAAGGGAAGCCGGAATGAACGTTCCAGATTCCACTCAATGCCCAACCACCGGCAACTTTCTCGATCCAGCTGTGGCTGCCGTGAAAAAACACTGGCTGCCATAATCCGTAAATCTTCACTGCATTGCGCACGTCGTAATTAGCGCGCCCGTATGCGGCACTCGTATCGAAGGGATAGGGATCTTGATAGTACGGTCCGGAATTTTCGTCCATGGCCTTTGCCCACGTGTATTGAGCAGAGACCTGAAAGGTGTGCGAGAAGTTGTGAGTGAGGGTCGCGAGAAGCGCGTTGTAGTTTCCGTTGCCGGTATTCTGCCAGAAGTTGATGGTTTCAACGATAGGGTTGAGCGCCAGCCCATTGGCTGCGGCCACTGCATCGTAATTCTTTAGCACGAAGAGGTGCCGCGTTTCGTTTCCCTGGTAACCCAAGGTGAAGACCGAATTGAACGGCAACTGATCCTGAATGTCGAGCGAGTAATGGTAATTCGAGATGGTCTTCGGGTTGGCCTGAAAAGCCGCCACCGAGATTGGCGATCCGCTGATTGGCAGATTATTGGGGCCAAAAGTTGTGACGGCGCTTGGATTGGGGGCATATCCGAAGATAGAGTGAACGTCGTTCGCGGTTTGATACAGGATTCCGGTTCCGGCGCATGAAGGATTGGCGGTAAACGGATAAGAGCAGTTGAAGTTTCCCGTCACGGCATTGGGAGGGTTGCCGGATGCGCTTGCCGTGATGGCGATTTCGTTTTGGTTGTAGTTGATGCCAAACCCGCCGCGGATCACGATCTTGCCCTGGTACGGCTTCGGCTGCCACGCGAATCCAACCACCGGACCAAAATTGTTTTTCTGTGGAGTGTAAAGATTTCCGCCAACACGGACGTGTATGCCACTCACGAGATCTGCGCCCGATCCGAATTGCAAAACGTCCTGATTGTTCTGCTTGGTGTAGAGCGATCCGAAGTAAGACCAGCGCAGACCCAAGTTGATGGTCAGGTTCGAGCGGACTTTGAAGTCATCCTGCACAAACGCCCCCCAAATATTTTCGCGATCATCTTGGCGGTTGGCGAAAGGAATGCCGGTCTTCGCGTTGAACACTCCGGTTTCGAAAAAGGGGGCATCGTTCGCGAAATCCCACATGTTCTCAAAATTGAAACTCGGGCGTCCGCCACCCAGGTTTTCATTCAAATAAGAGAGTCGGGTAAGATCGCCGCCAACTTTGATGCTGTGACGGCCAGCCACTTTGGTGAGCACGTCGTTGTAGCTATACGTCCACTGATCATACTGTCCCGGTGGTGGCGCTCCGAAGTATTGAGGCTGAATGGAGCCGATGAACTCAATATTGGCCTGGGGCAATCCAAAGGGTTCCTGTGGGTTGCTGGAGAGTTCGTTGTAGTGCCAGCCCGCGGCGTTGCCGCGCGCCTGATTCAACAACGTAGGCGAGAAAACGTGGTTCCATATCAGCGAAAACGCATCGTTGAGCACTTGGTGATGCCACAAGTTTTCCTTGCGGGTGGGGCCTTGGTAATCCGTAGTCTCAGTTGGCACCCAGTAGATGGTGAAAGAGAGCCTATCCTTGGAGGTAACGTCGGCATCCAGACGACCGTTGTACTGGCTTTGCGATACTGTCGTCGGATTCACCGAGTTGAAAAAGGCGATGTCAGGAATGCCATCCAATCCGCCGCCTACGCCAGGCGAAGTGGGGCTGCCGCCATAAGTAAGATCCTGCATGCCCAAGCCGGTCTTCAAAGGCGAGCCGATGTCCAAGCCTTGCGAGCCGTTCGGACCAATAGCCGTGCAATTCGCCGCTGTCAGTCCGATGGAGGCGCAACTGCGAGGGACGATGGAACTTGCCGAGACTGCATTTCCCGGATAGGTCAGGTACGTCGATGCAATGCTGCCTGCGGGCACGGCCGCATCAAACTGTGACGTCTCATACCAACCTTGTGCCGTAGCAACCTCGGTTAGCGGGCTGGTTTCCCAGTTAAAGAAAGCAAAGATCTTGTTCTTCAAGATAGGACCGCCGAGGCTCGCACCATAGTTATTGAAGCGGGCGTCATTGCGGTTTAGGCCGCGAAACGCTGGCGTGCCCGATTGTTCGGAGCCAAGGCCATTCCACGCCTGATAGGCGTTGAGCCCCGGTCGCGATGCTTTGAAGAATGCGCTTCCGTGAAGATCGTTGGTGCCACCCTTCGAAGTGACCTGGATCTGCGCGCCACTAAAACGGCCGTTCTCCGCATCGTAACTGTTGGAAACGATCTTCATGTCCTGCACAGAGTCTTCGCTGGGTGTGATTACAGACGCGCCGCCCCAAACCGCGCTCACGGTACTAATGCCATCAATGGTCACGCTGTTGCCAATCTCCTGGCCGCCGGCGCTTTGTATCTGCGGAGCATTCTCGATCTGGAAAAGCCCGGCAGACGTATTGTTGGATCCACTGACTCCCTGAGCTCCGGGCAAACTGTAGGATCCGCCTCCAGCGTTTTGCGCAGCATCTCCGAAAACTCCCGGCGCTAATTGCGCAAGCTGGAACACATCGCGATTGAATGACGGCATGTGCTGGATCTGGTTGCTGGTGACTGTGCCGCTTACGGTGGCTGTCTCAGTATCCAGAGTCTGAGTTGTGCTCGAAACCGTTACAGTGGTTTGGACTTGTCCCAGGTCAAGCTGCAGGTCGAGTGAATTGAGCTGTTCGGGGATGATCTGGACGTGATCCAGCACTTTCTTCGAAAAACCTTCATGCTCAACGGTAAGCCGATAGGGAGCAGGCGCCAGCGCGTTGAAGTTGTAAATACCGTTGCTGTCGGAGGTAGAAACCACGGTGCGATTTGTGTCCGTGTCGACCAGGGTCACGGTTGCGCCGGGGATCGCCGCACCCTGAGAATCCTTTACCGTTCCTCGAAGAGAAGCGCGAAACTGAGCCTGAGCGGCACCAGCCAGCAGGGCGACTACCAATAATGTTACGACTGGGAATTTTCGAAATAGCATAGAGGGGCTCCTTCTATTGCGGCAAACACACACTCGCTCAACCGGAGGTCGATGGGTTAACCCAATCGTGTGCGGATGCACAAATTCGATATGTACTTGCTATTCGTTTGTCGAGCGGGACGGTGAGATGAAAAGGCGCGGAGCAAGGTTGTCGAAGAAGCGGTGCAGTAGGAGGTGGAAAGGAATCAATCTCGCTAATGAACGGCAGGGTCTGCAAACGCTTTGGCGGCGTTGTCTGGCTGAAATCCAATCTTGTCCAGCATCGGCTTAATCTCAGGATTCGACATGAACATTTTCCAGATCAGCCCGGTACGATAGTTCTCCACCATCACTACGATTGGAGCTTGATCAAGTCCCATGTACACGGGAGAAAACCAATTACGCGTCAAATTGAATGCATCCCGCGGACCATACACTCCCCAGAGCCGGTCCCCGAGATCTCGATAAAAATACTTGAGCGCCGCCATGGAGGCTTCGGGAGTATAGGGGAACGATGAGAGCGCACCCGTTGGCGTGATCGTTCCATTATCCGTGGCACGGTCCGGAGCATGCGCCGAATAACCCAGTTGATCGTCGCTCGCAGTCAGGCCCCAGTCATTCGCCCCGTAACCCTGAAAGTGACCCGGGTTCGATTCGCAATAAGCCTGGTCGATCAGAACAAAGTTCCGGTTATTGTCGAAGTAATCCGTATACCGGTCATGGATGCCGCGGGGATCGAATCCCATGAACGAATATTGCGTGAAGAACAAAGGGCCGCCGGTGCCGACGCCTACATCGAGTTTGATTCCAAAATAACTGTGACCGTTCTTGTACTGATCTCCTTCGGTCGATCCAGACCATCCACTTCGGTAAGCCACCGCCGCCTCCGACTGCCCCGCCCATCCGGAGTAATACAGGCTCGCTGGAACTCCGTGAGTCGGGGATGCGATCGCGAGAAGATACGTGATCATGGTTTCGTTGAAGCCGGTAAGCCGGTGGTCGATGAACCAGGACCACTGCGGAGACCAGTGCCACAGCAGAGCGTCATTTTGCGCAGAGCGGCGGTACCAATCCCACTCCACGGTCTCCCACAGCTGCGTGATTCTCTGGAAGACATTCCGCTCAGCTTCGCTATCACCTTTGAAATATTGGCGAGCGGCCAGCAATCCCTGCATCAAGAATGAGGTTTCCACCAGATCGCCACCGTTATCGAACATGCCGAAGACCAGCATGGTCTGCGCCGTATCACCATTGAGGAAGTGCGGCCACGCGCCGTGGAATCGCGGAGCTTTCTCCAGAAAATCCAGAATTTTCGAGAGCCGCTCGATACCCTGCTCGCGCGTGATAAATCCTCGATCCACTCCCACGATAAGCGCCATGATCCCAAACCCACTGGCTCCTGTTGCTACGATCCGTTCATCACCAGGAATGTTCTCGAGGGTCGCCCCTGCAATTGGATGCGCGCCATCCCAGTAATATCGGAAGCAGTCCTCCTGCAACATGGTGAGCAATTCGTCGTCGGAGAGCTCTTTGGTTGCAGCGCTGGCTGGAGCAGAAAGAGCGGATTGCCGGTACGATCGATCGACCGCTTTCACGCGGTAAGTGGCCGCTACTCCCGATCGGCCTACAAAATCGGTGTAGCGGCTGATATCTGCGCTCTGAATGCCGATGGGTTGAAACTTGTGCTTCCCAACCGAGCGATAGATAGCGTAACTCTGCAGTTCGTTATCGTTGACCGGGTCCCAACTTATGTCGATGTGGCGATCGTAACCTTTGGCTTTAACATTTTGCGGGGCGCGCGGCGGGCTTCTCACCTCGGCAGCGACCGGAGAAGCTGCGCTCTTGTCGTCGATCTTGATTTCGTCGATGATCAGTGTTCGAGGCGTGTCGTCTGCCACACCCTGGCTGAAAAAGAGGCTATGAAGCTCACGAGCCTGAAAAGGATGCACCGATGCGGTCGTAAGCGTGCTCAGCGATATCCTGATCTGAAACCACTTTTTGGCTGGCACGTCGCCTGATGCAGTTTCTAGTTTTACGGGTGCAGTGAAATCATGTTCTTCGTCCTCCAATTGCAGCATCGGCAAATCCGCGGCAGGAAAAGCTTCCGGCGAATAGCACCACATATACAGAGTGTCGCCGCGAAAGTCCGTAAGCCGGTTGCGCATGCTCACCACACGCAACTCCGTCTCCCAGCTTCCCGCTGTAACGGAGCGCCATTGCAAGCGAAGAGCATTGGGGGCGGTGAAAAAGTTCTTTTTTTCCACCGGCAGAGCGCCTGACAACAGTTCGATCGTGCTGGGAAATATGGCTCTCCCGCTGCTGTAGTAGTAATAATCGGGAGTCAGGCTGTTATCGAACACCACGTGGTTGTAATAGTCCGTGGGAACGATCGCACAGCTGGGAATAACAAAAAGCCAGATAAAAAATAAAATCCAGATAGACGAACGCACCGCACACTCCCGCTCTTGGCAGATGGAGAGAGTCTCTTGCAATCAGGTTCGCAGTTTAACATAGAGAAATGAACCGCCGACTGCGGGAGGTACCTGCTTCTGCAGCGTGAAGAGCGGGTCTCGATGATAAATTCTGGTAGAGAGTTTGATTATGATGCGCACCCGTGGCATTGGCGTTTGAGTTGAGGACCCACTCACATTGATCTCAAGAAACGTTGCCACACTTCCCGCACTTCGAGTGCGGCCAAACAGGACCGTGAACGCTCAGGTTCTGGGCGTCCTTTTTCTATTCGCAGTGGTTTATGTCGGATCCCTATTTTCGCCAGGTCTGCAGGACGATGCGGATTCGACCCATGCCGAAGCGGCGCGAGAAATGTCCATCACGCACGACTTCGTCACGCTGAAAATTAACGGTAACCGATACTTGGAAAAAGCTCCGTTGATGTACTGGCTGGTGACGCTATCCTACGCTTGCTTTGGCACAAACGAATTCGCTGCTCACTTGCCGGTTGCAGTTGCGGTGCTGCTCCTGATCCTGCTGGCGATGCACTGGGGACGTCGCGCGTTTGGCGAGCGCGCCGCTATCTACGCCGGATTGTTCGTCGCAACCGCTGCTGGTAGCTACCTGTTTACCCGGATCCTGATCCCGGAAGCCATCCTGAGTTTCTTTATCGCCGCATCGTTTTATTGTTTCGCAACTGCGCTGCAGGACGGGGATGCGTGGCGATGGTACGGCGGCTACGCGTGCCTGGCGCTTGCTGTGATGACTAAGGGGCTACTCGCCCTCGTCGTGGTTGGCCTGGCCTTGCTGATCTACGTTGCCATCAGCGGGGAGTGGAGACGCTGGCGGGAGTTTCGACTATTCACGGGGAGCTTAGTTTTTCTAGCCATTGCCGCTCCGTGGCACATTCTTGCCGGCATACGAAATCCTCATTTCTTCTGGTTTTATTTTGTGAATGAGCATTTCATGCGCTTTCTCGGCAAGCGCATTCCCAAGGATTACAACAAGCAAACCAACTCCCTCTATTGGACGCTCCACCTAGTATGGCTCTTTCCCTGGAGCCTGTATCTTCCGGTTGCCTTGCGGCGTCCAGTTGCGGACTGGTGGGCGCGCCGTAAGAGCGGTATGCGCAAAAACGCCGCGGCCACAGCTGAACTTCCGTTCGCGAACAGTATTAATTTGCTGGGCGTGGGCTGGGGTAACGCTAGTCTTTTTTTCGTTCTCTACGAATCAGGAGTACTACACGTTCCCTGCCTACCTTCCACTCCTCTTGCTGATTGCGGAGCGGCTGGCCAGCGAAGAAGAGACAGGCTCCCGCCCGTGGTTGGTGTGGAGTGCGGGGACGCTTGCCGTCATCTGCTTTGCGGTTTCCGTGGTACTGGGCATGGGGCTTTGGAGTTCGCGGCATTTGCCATTTGTGCCGGACATCGGAACAGTGCTGGCCACGCCGGACCTTGCGGCCGAAACACTTTCCATGGGACACATGCTTGATCTCACGGGTGAGTCATTTGCGGCTTTACGATTTCCTGCAATCCTGGCGGCTATCGTTCTCTTGATCGGTCCGGCAGTAGCATTTTGGCTGCGAAGACGTGGGGCACAACTGGCCGCGACATGGTCTACAGCCGTTACCATGGCGGTGTTCCTGATAGCCGCGCATATCGCGCTGGTGCGCTTCGATCCTTTTCTTGGATCCCAGAAAATGGCCGAGCAGATCGCCCCTGAACTGAAGCCGTCAGATCTGGTGATGATCTATGGCGACGAATCCTTTGGCGCATCTCTACTGTTCTACCTGCGCCGGCCAATCGAACTGGTGAACGGGAATACTACCTCAATGTGGTGGGGGTCCACATATCCGGACGCGCCGCACATTTTTTTCAACGATCAGGATCTGCTGCAGAAGTGGAATTCCGCGACCCGTGTTTTTCTTTTCGTGCCGCAGCATGAGCGAGCAAAAGTAGAAGCTCTGTTGCCGGGGCCGTTGCGGGTCGCCAGTGAAATGTCAGGAAAAGTTATTTATGTGAATCATTGAAGGCGCTCGTACAACTAACTGCGAACTGTAAGTGTCAGTGGCGGGCAACTCCCACCGGTTGTTTCACGGTCGGCAAGGAGTATCCGGATTTCACCGCATCCCGGCGAAACATCTGCACGGTCTCCTGCGAAAATTCATGCAGGTCTTTACCCACAAGCGGAAGCTTCCTAAGTATGTCTGTTGTAGCGGTGATTACGTGGCATCCGATTTCATCCGCCTGAAAAACGTTGAGCAGTTCGCGCGGACTGGCCCACATGAGCTGGGCGTTCACATCGTTGACCATGGATACTGCCTCGCGCATCAGCGGCACCGGATCGCGACCGGTGTCGGCAATTCTGCCAGCGAACACAGATACGTAGGCCGGGGCCTTCCCGTGTAGCGCGCCGCAAACTCTTTTCACCTGCTCGAGAGTGAGCAACGCCGTCACGTTCATCTGAATGCCGTCCCCGGAAAGATGCCGGATAAGATCGTAAGTTGCGGCGCCCTTCGTATTCATCACTGGAACCTTGACGAACACATTCTTGCCCCATGCGGCGATGTGTCGCGCCTGCTCTTCCATCTCAAGTTCTTCGTCCGCAAAGACTTCGAATGAAATGGGGCGGTCATGGATGGTTGCCAGCAAATCCAGAGCAAACCCCTGATAGTCAGTGACTCCAGTGGCGCGCATCAGTGTGGGATTGGTGGTGAAGCCCTTAATAAAAGGCTGGCGATACAACTCCAGCATGCTGGCTTTGTCCGCCCCGTCGGCAAAAATCTGCACACGCAGGTCGGACACAGACTTCATCATCATGGATGAGCTCCTTTTGGCGTGGTGCGGATGATCCAGTCAGCCGCTTCGCGGAGAGACCCTACGCGCAAATCGGGCCCCCGGTCTGGAGCCCTCTCCGAATAACCGTAATCTATCAGAATAGTCCTGCATCCCGCATTATAACCGGCATCGACGTCGCGCCATCGGTCTCCCACCATAAAGCTAGAGGCCATGTCGATATTGTGTTTACTCGCCGCCTCGAGAAGCATTCCCGGCAGAGGCTTACGACAATCGCAGTGGTCCTGATCGGTATGGCAACACACGAGAATATCGTCAAGCGGAAGGCGCGCGGCTAAGTCCTGATGCATCGCATCGAGCGCTTCGCGAGACTGTCTGCCACGCCCCACATCGGGCTGGTTTGTGACCACCAGCAACTCGTATCCGTGCGCCTTTAGATCGCGCAAAGAGTCAGGAACGTCAGGAAGGATTTCCAATTCTTGCGGACTGGGCGGCGGAAACGGCTTGCCATCGCGAACAAAAGCCCGATTGATCACACCGTCGCGATCGAGAAACACCGCCCGGTTCTTCCCCGAGGATGCCACGGACTCCCATTTTGTCGACTGTTGTTTCACCGCCGGATGCGACACCAGCAGATGCCAGACCACCGCCTGAAAGGCTTCGGTATGCGGAGTGATGTGCGCGAGGTTCACCGTTGGAATCACCACACAAACATCGGCAACAGTTGCCGTGTAACCGCCGTTTCGGCCGACAATGCCGATAATCTTCGCGCCGACGGACTTTGCATACTTCAACGCCGCAACCAGATTTGGGCTGACGTTCTGTTCTAAATTGCCGCCGCCGACGGAGAGAATCAGCAATAAGTCTGCGGCGCGCAGCTTGCTGGTGCGCAGCCAGCTATCGAAGATCGAACTCCATCCCTCGTCGTTGGTGCGCGCGGTGAGCTCGGAAACATTATCGGTGGGTGCATAGGCTTCAATGCCGGCGATTTTGCGAAAATCATTGACAGCATGCGACGCGTTGGCCGCGCTTCCGCCCACGCCAAGAATGAACAACCGCCCGCCCGAGCTGCGCGTTTCGGCCAGCAAGCCTGCTGCTTTCTCGATGGCCGCCACGTCCAGCCTAGCAATAATCTCGGTGGCTTCCGCGAGAAAATTTGCGGCGAAGCTTCCTGGCTCGATTTCGCGCCTGTTCATCTCGGGGTATCTCCGCGTTGACTCATGTATTCATTCATCTCCTGCAAGCCTGCGGGCGAACCGATTTCATAAAATCGCTCGTGCACTTCCATGGCAGCTAAGTCACCGATTTGAAGAAGCTCCGAATAAACTTCGGCCAGGTCGGGAGCCTGCGACTTTGAGAAGGCCTGGGCACGAAATACTCCTAGTCCGTAATCGATGAAACGCATACGCGGAGACCGATTGTGCTTGCTATACGCCACTAATTGGCCGTTTTCGAACTCGACGTTGCTTGCATCCCATCGTCCGTTATTGCAAAAAACTGTCATCAAGCCCAATTTCCCGCTTCGCGAGAATTCGTCCTCTACCGCCGCATAATCACACGCCAAGTAGGAATCCCCATACATCACGAAAAAGCGTTCCCCCAGTTTGGGCAAAGCGCGCCTTACCGCTCCGGCAGTCCCCAGCAGTTCACTCCCGTCGTAGGAATACTCGACCTTAAGGCCGAAAGCACTGCCGTCCCCAACCGACATCTCAATCATCTCACCCAGATAGCCGACGCACAGTATTACTTCTTGGATGCCGTTCCGCTGCAAGAGGCGCAACTGATGCGCCACAAACGGCTCGCCCGCAACAGGTATCAGGGATTTCGGGACTTTTTTTGTCAGCGGCCCTAAACGCGTCGCCAAACCACCGGCAAGTATCGCTACAGGAAGCATGGAATTCAGGAGTGTGCCAGGACGGTAGTGCCGCTGAAATCGAACTGCAGCCGCACCTCGCGCAATCCGGCCCCGCGCATGGCGGAGCGCAGATGGGTCTTGTCTTCGGTGTAAAGCAAGAGAAAGCCACCGCCTCCGGCGCCAATAAGTTTGCCGCCGAGGGCACCGTGAGCGCGCGCCCGATCGTACATTTCATCGATGAATCCGCTGCTCATTCCGGGAGAGCGTTTCTTCTTATGCTCCCAGTGAACATGCATTAGTTCGGCAAACTTACCTAGATCGCCCGCCAGCAGTGCATCGCGGCTTTCGTGGCCAAGTTGCTTTGTAAAATGGAGATTTTCCAACATGTCGCTTGCATTCGCGCGAGTGCGTGTATCCTGGTCGCGCAGAACTTCACCAGCTGAGCGCGATGCGCCAGTAAAAAACAATAGCAAGCTATCTTCCAGGTTCGCCAAAGTTTCAGGTGCAATCTTCAGTGGTTCGGCAATCACGCGGCCATCAGTCTGAAAATCAAAACAAGTGATACCGCCAAAGGCCGAGATGTATTGATCCTGTTTTCCGACTGGCTCTTTCAGCAAATCGATTTCAATGTGGCAAGCCTGCTCCGCCAGTTCCTGCGGCGGCACAAAGTTTCGCTTCATCGTGTGCAATGCACGGAGCAGCGCCGTCGTAAAGCTTCCTGAGGAACCCAGTCCCGTGCCCGCGGGAATATCGGAAAGGCTGACAATTTCCAGATACGGGCCCATAACCCCCGTCATCCGCAGCGCCTCCCGAATGATGGGATGCTGAATCTCTTCCCATCGCTCCACATCTTCCAACTTGGAATACTTCAAAATAATTCGCGGACGGAATGCCTCATTGATGGTGATGTAGACGTAGCGATTAATCGCAGCGGAAAGCACGAAGCCGCCATGATTACGATAATAGGAAGGAAGATCGGTGCCGCCTCCACCAAGTGAAATGCGCAGCGGGCTGCGTGTGATGATCAAACGATGAGTTCCCCGGAAGCCGGTAAGTATAGCGTATTCAGATCGCCGCCTTCACCGCAGCCGCATCTGCCTTCACGAACTTAATGGTAGCCAATACCGCGTCCTGGATGGTCAAGCGCGGCCGCCAACCAAGGGCGCGAATGCGCGAGCAATCCAGCAGAATAAATGGGCTGTCGCCAATCCAGCCGCGCTCCCCGCCAGAATAAGTTAGCTTGGGATGCAAACCGAGGTGCTCACAAATCCAGCCAATGGAATCATTGACCTCGCAATATTCGTCCGTTCCCAGATTGAAAATGTTCGTCTTACCCCGCGCCTTGTCAAGCGCCATAAGAATCGCGTCGATGCAATCCTGCACGTACAGGTAGGATTTTTTCTGATGGCCATTCCCCAGCACATGGAGGTGCTCGGGATGCTCGGCCAACTGACGATAAAAATCAAAAACGTGGCCATGCGTGTATCGCTCTCCAAGAATCGATACGAATCGAAAAATATAGGCCCGCAGTCCGAAGCCTTCGCAATAGGCTTGAATCAGGCCCTCCGCGGCCAGCTTAGATGCTCCGTAAAGCGAAGTTTGAACCGGAAACGGAGATGTCTCCGGCGTCGGGAAAATTTCAGGCTCTCCATAGACGGACCCGGTCGAGGAAAAAACGATACGCTGGCAGCCTACTTCCCGCATCGCCTCGAGCACGTTCCAGGTTGCAATCGTATTCTGTTCCAGATCTTTGCGCGGGTGTTCCGTGCCAAAACGTACATCTGCATTGGCCGCGAAATGCATCACGAGTTCCGCACCTTCCATCGCCCGCGCCAAGGTTGGGCGGTCGAGTAAATCTGCACGCTGAAAAGTGAAGCGAGGGTGAAGCATTGCGCTTTCAAGAAAGCGCTGCTGCCCTGTTGACATGTTATCGAAACCAACGACAATATGACCTTCGGAAAGCAATCGATCGACCATGTTGCTGGCGATGAATCCAGCCGCACCTGTAACGAAAATCTGCAATCAACCTCCGATCAGAACCAGAAAAGATTCGAGACGATTAACTACGATCCGAAGAGGTTTGTCGTAGCGCGATGCGTGTCCCCTTCAATTCGAATCGGCTATCACGCCACACGTATCGCAGGTTTAAGTAACTCGCCAACCAAACGGCAAACCCTAATAAGTCTCGCAGGGGATACAGCCAGGGCGCTTGACGAATTCGCGGATCTCTCACTACCGTCCAGCCAACCAGCCAAGCCTCGATCAGGCGGTTCAGGATCGCGACAGCGAGGAGGGCCGTGCCCATCCGCCAGTGTCCCAATAGACCCGCCGTCAGCAGTCCCAGTAAACCGTAAGGCATGGCAAAAATCAGGCCGCTGCCGAAGTGGCCTTTGGGCCTTGAGTAACGCGTGGTCTGCGCCCATCGCAACTGGTTTTGCCACATGTGACGGAACGATTTCTGATTCACCACGTGATTGATGACGTGACTGGAAAGCACCACTTGATAACCATTTTTCTCGATCAGGTTACCGATGGCAAAATCGTAAGCGATGTAATCCTTAAGGGTTGCGTATCCGCCAATACTGGCCAGCGAATCTTTTCGAACAACGGTGGTTGGCCCTAAACCAAACTTCATGCCCTCCAGCAGATTCGCCACCAACACTCCGGCGGTCATCTCCACCGACATACCGATGGCAGTAAGGCCCGAGAAAAATCCCGCAGCATTCTTGCCACGATAGAGGCAGGTCAACATTCCCACGCGCGGATCAAGCAAGGGCGGCACGATTTCCCGCAGATAACCGGGGTCCACTTCAACATCGCTATCGGTGGTAACGAGAATTTCATGCGCCGCCGCTTCCGCCATGCAATGGAACGCATACACCACAGGGTTAGGCCAAAGCGCTCCCGTCACTAAAATACGGGTGCGAATCTGCGGATAGCGAGCGCACACCTCCCGCACCACATCAAGTGCAGCATCGTCAGGTTCATCAGCGGCAAATAGAATCTCGTACTCGGGATAATCTTGGCGGAAAAAACTCTCGATATTTTCCTTCAGTCGTGCTTCCAGGCCATGAACAGGCTTTAGCACGGAAACCGGAGGTAGCTTGGTGTCGTCCGGAATCGATCGACGCTGCCGCCGGGCTTCCGCATGAAATCGAAGCACCCCTACCATGGCCAGTCCCAGGAAAACGGCAGAGGACAAGGTGCCCGCCAAAGCCAGGGCGAGCGCGAAATAGAGAATCAACGTCATTGAGAATTTGCGCGCTCCACAGCCTCATACCAATTCAGAGCGCAACCTGTTATTTCATCATTTATTTCGAGAGTGCGGCAAGGGCCTGACGAAACAGGACATCGAAGGTGCCGCCGTGGCCGTTCCTCGCCGCGCTCGCCAGTGCCTTCTCCGCGGCGGGTTTCTGATAACCAAGGTTCACAAGCGCGGACAAAACGTCTTCTTCAACGGCATTCAGCGCGGGAGCCGGCACGGCGGAGGTCCCCGCCACTTCCGGTAGTTTGTCGCGCAGTTCCAGAACCATGCGCTCGGCGGTTTTCTTCCCGATCCCTGGAATACGCGTCAGTCGGGCCACATCGTTGCCCCTGATGGCGCCTGCCATTTCGTTCGCCGGCATTCCGCTCAAGATGGTAATTGCCAACTTCGGGCCAATACCGCTGACTGTGATCAACTTCTCGAATAATTGCTTCTCGGTTAGCCGCAAAAAACCGTAAAGCGTAAGCGCATCCTCACGTACGTGTGTGTGAACGTGCAACGCAACTTCGGAACCACTCGCTGGCAAATCAGAGAAAGTAGGGATGCTAATGTTCAGCTCATAACCGACGCCGGCCGTTTCCACCACAGCCTGATTGGGATGTTTCGACAGCAGTACTCCGCGTAGATGAGCAATCATGTTGAGGCCATTGTAGCCGCACAGTCGAATTTCGATTGCGCCCCGCAGGCAGCAAAAACGGCAGGGCCGACCCCCTGCCGTTTTCGCGATTGCGGATTTCCGATCCTACTTTTTATTGACAGCTTTTTTCAACTCGGCCCCTGGGGAAAACTTCGCGACTTTACGAGCGGCGATCTTGATGGTGGCGCCGGTTTGTGGATTGCGCCCGTTCCGTGCCTTCCTCTGCGATATCGAGAAAGTGCCGAAACCTATTAAAGCTACCCGGTCCCCTTTGCGTAACGCCCCAGTAATGCTGCTGACGGCGGTGTCAATCGCAGTTGTGGCTTGCGCTTTGCTGATCTCGCAAGCGCCAGCGATCTTGTCAACCAGATCGGCCTTATTCATATTGTTTCTCCTCGCAGGTTTCTTTCAATATTCATACCCAGCACAATACCGGGAGGAATACGTTCGTGTCTGAGTTGGGAAACCTGACGGGAGGTATTCTCCTCTCTCCGGAGAGAATGTCAACTGTGAAAATCCGCGCCCGAAGCCTGTTTCGCACCCCCCGGTCACGGATTGGGGCGGTAATAGCGGGTTTCGGAGGAGGACGGATCGGTTTTCCTCATCCCTCCACAGCGGTTGAGGCCGCTGCACAGGTTGTACACAGGACGTCGGGTTTAGGCCCTTGCAGGAAGGACTGGCCTGGGTGCAAAGTCAGATAATACAGTTTTCGACGAAAGGTTCTCCGAAGATTGACCGCCATCAAGACAGCTGCTGACGTCTGCCCGTTGTGCGAAGGGACTGGGTGGAAAACGCTTCCCTCCAAGTCAACGCGCTCCCAAAGACCGTCGAGTAACGCGCTGTGACTGCCAGTTGCGGGCCCGAAATCAGACTCTCTTGACGGCGGCGCGCATCCCGCGGCGCTACGAACACTGCGAACTCGCTAGTTACACGACCGACTTTCCCGGCGCTCATCCCTCGCTGGCACTCGCCCACATCTCTGCCAGCAAGTTCGCCCAGGAATACGATCCCCGCGCCGGCACAGGTCTATTGATCATTGGCAAGATCGGAACCGGCAAGACGCACCTGGCAGTCGGAATCACGAAGGAACTCGTGCTTAATAAGGGCATTTCCTGCCTGTTCTATGACTATCGTGAATTGCTGAAGGAAATTCAGAACTCTTACAACGCCACAGTCAAGACTACCGAACTGGATGTACTCCGGCCCGTCTTTGAGGCCGATGTTCTAGTTCTCGACGAATTGGGCGCCGTGAAACCTACAGAATGGGTCTGGGATACTGTCAGCCTGATTCTTAACACGCGCTACAACGACAATCGCACCACAATCATAACTACCAACTTTGAAGATCAGCCTGCCGCCGGAGCAAACGGGGGTGGTTCTGCAGTGCGGGCCGCCACCCGCGCCGAAAGCCTTGGCGATCGAATCGGAGAGCGCATGCGCTCCCGCCTTCACGAGATGTGCCGCATCATCAAAATGGAGGGCGAAGATTTTCGCCAGAAATTCCGCAGCGCCAGTTTCCGTTAATATCGTTGCCACGGATCTGCTCCGACACAAACTTCGGTCAGAAGGAAGCCTCAATGCGCTGGTACCACTATGTAGCATACTTTTTCGGGGGCGCATTCCTTGCTAACGCCATGCCCCATCTCGGCAACGGAATTTCGGGACATGCCTTCCAGAGCCCCTTCGCATCACCACCTGGCGTAGGCTTATCGTCCTCGACGGTCAACGCCCTATGGGGCCTTTTCAATCTCTTCGTCGGCTACCTGCTCGTCTATCGTGTAGGGAGTTTCGATCCGCGCAAAACCCCACACGTGCTCGCGCTTGGCGCAGGCATTCTCGTCATGTCTCTAAATCTCGCCCACTACTTCGGAAGGTTCCACGGCGGGATGTGAAAACTACGTTTTCAATGAGATCGGTGATGAACGGTTGCTTACAATGATCTCGTGGTGACTGAGCAACTGGAATTCGCCCCTGAGCGCGACCCTGAGATCCTGTCTACCATCCCAGCCGCGCCAGCCGTGTTCTTGCTTCGTGGCGGCGACGCCCACGCCGAGCCGTATGTCAGCAAGACGGCCAATCTTCGCAGACGCCTGCAACGGCTTCTAGGGCCAGTCGAAGAGCGCACGAAGAAGCTGAATCTGCGCGAACGCGTGCAGCGGATCGAGTACGCCCGTACTGGTTCTGACTTCGAATCGGGATTTGTCCTCTACCAAATTTTGCGTTTAGAGTTTCCCAAGACTTATTCGAACCGGCTCCGCTTCCGGTTCGCGCCGCTGGTAAAGCTAAATCTTGAAAATGAATATCCCCGTGCGTCGGTCACGAGGCGCCCTGGACGGATCAACAGCCGCAACCGCTATTACGGTCCATTTCCTTCGCGCGCAGCCGCCGAGAAGTTTATGAACGATTCGCTCGACTTCTTCAAAATGCGGCGCTGCGTGGACGATCTTCATCCCGATCCCGCATTTCCCGGGTGCATCTACTCGGAAATGAAAATGTGCCTTGCGCCCTGCTTCAAAGGGTGCAGCGATCAGGAATATGCCGCCGAAGTCAGCCGCGTTCAATCTTATTTCGACTCGGCGGGAGAATCGTTAGCCAGAGAATTCTCGATGCAGCGTGAAACGGCATCGGCGAATTTGGCGTTCGAAGAAGCCTCGGCGATTCATGCCCGTCTGGAGAAACTAAAGCCAATTCTGAGTCAAGTTCCGGAGGTCGTCCGCCGCCTTGATCAGCTTTGCGGGCTGATCGTTCAGCCTTGTCACTCGGAGAACTCCGTCGTTTTTTTTCTCTTAGACAAAGGAGTGATCTACGGTCCGACGACGTTCTGCATCCAAACCGGCGAGCACACAAAATCGCAATCCATGGAGTCACGCGTACAAGAGGCTCTTCATTCTTTCCAGGTTGAAAAGGCGTCTTCGACGCTGGAGGTTATGGATCATCTTGCCCTGCTCAGGCGCTGGTACTATCGCAGCCGCCGCGTCGGGGAAATATTTCTTGCCGACGATAAAGGCGTTTTTCCAATGCGCCGCATTGTGCGCGGAATTGGGCGGGTTTTGCGAGGCGAAGGTTCCGAGGAGACGGTAGAAGCATCAAACCGGCTTGGCGCGACCGAGATTCAGCATTGAGCCAACATACTCAACAAAATTCAAAGGAACGTACATGCCTACGAAAAATCCTCCGATCGAAGACAAACAGCTCAGGAAACAACTGGTCGAACTACTCAAAGGCGGTGGAGCTCATGCAACGTTCGACGATGCGGTCGCAAACATGCCAGAAAAACTGCGAGGTGTAAAGCCCGAGGGGCTGCCACACTCCGCATGGATGTTGGTTGAACATCTTCGGCTGGCGCAGTGGGACATTCTGGAATTCAGCCGGAACCCTAAGCACGAAGTCGCCTAAGTGGCCGGAAGGATATTGGCCTGCGAGCGAAGCTCCAACCTCAAAAGCGGCCTGGGACAAAAGTATTCGGCAATTTCACAGGGACCTCAAGGCCATGCAGGACCTGGTGTCAAATCCCAAGACCGACCTGGGTGCGCCGATTCCTGGGGGAGATGGACAAAACATTTTGCGAGAGGCTCTGCTTGTGGCCGATCACAATGCTTATCACGTGGCGCAGTTAGTCGATGTGCGCAGGCTTTTGGGAGTTTGGAAGGGGTGAAGAATTTGGGTGTTCGTCACCTGCCAGCAGAGAGAACCCGATAAACATCGGTGGTTCCACTGCGGCAGCCGCCAGAATCGAAACTATAAAAACTACCCATCCATACCACGCATTGGACGTAAGCGAGGCCGGAATCAGGAGTGGGAGTCCGAAGCGGACTGCGTACCACGCCACGTAGGAACCAATGACGGATTCGACTACCAGCAGGAAAAGAAGGGCCTCATAGCCGTTGCTTATCTTTACGCTTCGCTTGAGCGCCGCCCACGCTCCAAGCTTTCCGCCGAGGATCAGTGGAATCGCCATGCCAAACCAGCTTAGGATGCCGGCAATCACCACGTAACCAACGACCCCGGCGAGCGAACTGAATCGTGCGAAGTAACCCCATCCAACGACTCGGGCAATTGCAAAAATAATAAGTTCCATCGCCGCCATGCCCGCCAGAAAGGCGCCGAAGGTAAACAGGGAAATAAAAAAGATCTGCCAAAAGTGTTCACGCGCCCGCTGGTGGCTGTCGCTCTGCCAAGCACTTTCGTCCTCGCTCACGTCGAACCCGTTCAACACCGTTGCGATAGCTGCCAGAGCAAAACAGCCGAGAAGCCAACTGATGAAAAAGCTGCCAAAACGCAACAGTCCCGCCTGTACTTGTTCAGCAACGTGATATTGAATCTCACGTATCGGAAAGCTCCTGTAGATCGTGCGAATCCGGTCGTCTGCGATCCACAGAATGAAGGAACCAATAAGCGATGTCGGAGCCGTGATAGCAAACCAACGGCGGAACTGCTGTCGATAAAGGGAAAAAACTGTGTGAAGCGAAAGTCGGGAATGAAGGCTGCCATCGAATTCAGGCTGCTGCACCGTCAGGTAACTCAGGTCCACCTTTGGTCCCTCGCTCTCGCCGCTTCCGGAACACGACTTTTACTCCCTCACGCCAACGCTCGTCAATCCCCACGAATTCCCACTCGATTTCGGGCGAAAAGTAGCGCAGCAAAATATCGGTTGAGGGATGCACGTGCAGGGCGGGAGCCACCAAAAACAGCAGCGGCTTTTCTGCGGACAACTCGCGATTCTGGAAATATCCGAAACGTGAAAATTCGCCACGCGCGTTGTGCCATTCCACGCGAGCCCAGTAATCGAGGCCTTGCACAGGCAAATGGATGTCCTCATCGGCCTTCAATTCCACCACGGCCAACCGTCCCGCGTGCGTGGTGGTGAGTACATCGATCATGGCCCGGTCCGCGGCGGAGAATGCCGGCACCTGCGAATACTGGAACGACGCATCCAGTCGCTCATCCACAACGCTCACATCGCCAACCACCAGCGATTCCAACCAGCGCTCCGGACGTAAGCGCCACAACGGATGTTGGCGCGGTCCATAAGGATGGCGGGTGTCGCGCAAACGCTGCACGAGTTCGCCAAACTCAGACTGGTCCTTACCTCCGAGCACTCGCTCTTCAGCACCAACGCCAAAAACCACCTCCTCTGTACTGCGAAACGATCCAGGAATGCCGCCCAACCTCGTCCGGGCAAACTCCAAGCCTCTCCACCGGAACGCAACTTCCGCCGCCGAGATCACGGCCACTTCACAGTTGGGCAATATCTCTTGAACAGTCGCAATCGATTTCTCGAAGCGCTCTCGCACTGCCTGATCATCGATTGTGTGCACCAGCCGCGTAGAAATGTTGCCACGATCCGCGCAATCGATCTCCAGCAACGCATCGTGACGCTCGTCCAGTTCGAATAGTGACCACTTCGCGGCATCGCGATTCAGATTCGCCATGCGTTCCCGCACCAGTCCCGCGGTCCCGCTTGGAAGGAAAAGATGCAGTCCTTCCACCAATGCATTCGCGGCTTGCCCCTTGCGGCAAACGTCGAACCACAGAATTCCGAAGGTGAGCGCAGCATCGATCGATGATTGCGTTTCCTGCGCGTTCACTCCCAGAAACGCAAACGCGGAGCGGCCGCGCTGGATCAAGCCTCGCGTATAGATGGGACCAAAAGACTTCTCCAGATCCACGCCGCCCGTGAGCCTTACGATTTTGAACTCCGGAAAATGACGTTCCAGCGTTCTGCGAAGCTTTTGCTCGTAGCCAACACGGCATAGTTTTCGGGTGGAAGGGGAACGACGATCCCGCTCCCGGCAAATCTCCAGCTTCAAAGGCCGCGCCTGGCCCATGCGCTGTACGGCAAGCCGCAGTGTTCCATTCTTCACTTCGGCCTCCAGCACCCGTCGCACGGAGTTGCGCTCAGCCGACCAAAGATGAAGGAGGCAGCGGTTATGCTCGCCCGAGATGGAATACTTGGATCGCGCTAGATCGAATGCCACAGCGCCGTTTTCCAGCACGACGGCCCCGGACGCTTCGCTGAGAAACTCCTGCACCGTTTGAGTGAGAGACTGAGGCGTGACGGTCAGCATCCAGTATTGCCCATTCTGGGATTCTCCATCGCACACAAAGGCGCCGTCTGTGACATCTGACCACCGTTATCGTCTGCTGTGGATACAATCTGATCGCCCGCCGCCCGCGAGTGGGATTGTGGGATAATGAACGATCCGCTACACCGAGTCCGCCTGGAGCATGGCGGCATCTAATTACCGTGGGTAAAACTTTGGACAAACAAGCTCTCGACAGGCAGCGTTTTTTCTTCGATTACTACGGCGTAACCGAAAACGATCTCGAGCATTATCTGGCAGCCGCGCTCTCCGCTGGCGGCGACTATGCCGATCTTTACTTCGAATATCTATCGTCCACCTCGCTGATGGTGGATGAGTCGATGGTTAAATCTGCCTCGCAGGGGATCTCGGCGGGCTGCGGCGTGCGGGTGGTTTCAGGCGAGCGCACAGGCTACGCGTACACCGACGATCTTTCCGCGAGCCGCATTCTGCACGCGGCGCGTACTGCCGCTCTGATTGCTAGCGCTCCAGCCAAGACCCCGGTCGCCGGATTCCAGAAGACCGCCGCCCGCAGCTTGTATCCCGTCACGTTGCCGTCGGTGGACGCCGAAATCACAGCAAAAGTCGAGCTCGTGATGCGTGCCGACAAGGCCGCGCGTTCGTATGATCCGCGCATTCAGGAGGTCCGAGCCAGCTACTCTGACGAGTTGCGGAACATTCTCGTGGTTGCCTCCGACGGGACATTTGCGGAAGACTCTCAGCCGCTGGCGCGCATGAATGTTTCCTGCATCGCGAAAACGGAGACTACCTCGGCTCGAGGAGGGTCTGGGGGCGGCGGCCGAGTAGCTCTCGATTTCTTTTTCGGTGACAAGAATCCTGAGTTCTTTGCCAAAGAGGCGGCCCGGCAGGCGATTCTTCAGCTCGATGCGCGTGAGGCTCCCGCCGGCGATATGGAGGTGGTGCTCGGCCCGGGTTGGCCCGGCGTTCTGCTGCATGAGGCGGTGGGACACGGACTGGAAGCCGATTTCAACCGTAAGAAGACTTCCGCCTTCGCGGGATTGATCGGCAAGCGCGTCGCTAGCGAGGGCTGCACCGTGATTGACAACGGAACCATGCCGTGGCGGCGCGGGTCGTTGAATGTGGACGATGAAGGCGAGCCCACGCAGGAAACTGTATTAATTGAAAAGGGAATTTTGAAGGGCTATTTGAGCGACAAGCTTTCCGCGCGCCTGATGGGCATCGCCGATACCGGCAACGGACGCCGCGAAAGCTACGAGCACATTCCCATGCCGCGCATGACGAATACCTACATGCTTGCCGGCCAAGATAATCCTGAGGATATTATTCGATCGGTAAAGCGCGGCATCTACGCCGTCAACTTCGGCGGAGGTCAGGTCGATATCACGAATGGCAAATTCGTCTTCGGCGCCTCCGAAGCGTACATGATCGAGGACGGCAAAATTACGGCACCCATCAAGGGCGCAACGTTGATCGGAAACGGCCCCGATGTGCTGACGCGGGTCTCCATGGTAGGCAATGATTTGAAACTAGACGAAGGCGTCGGCACCTGCGGCAAAGACGGACAAGCCGTACCCGTCGGCGTGGGCATTCCGACCATTAAGATTGATCGCCTTACAGTAGGCGGCACGGCCAAGAAAGATCCCGGCGGGTTTATGCAGTAAGAGCGTTTTCACCGTAGAGTCACAGAGACAAACAGAAAATTCCCAACTGGCGCGGTGTGACTCGGTGATAAATGATTTTCTTATGTCTTCTATCGAACTAGAATCTCCAAACGCAAAACTCGAAACCGACCTCCGCGAACTCGCGCAGGATATCGTCCGCCGCGCCATGAGCGGCGGAGCTACTGCTGCCGAATGCGTGGTACGCGAAGGCGATGAGTTCTCCACGCTCGTCCGCCTCGGGCAGGTCGAAACCCTCAAAGAATCCGGATCGCGATCCATCGGGGTCCGCGTCTTCCGCGGCCAGCGCGCGGCCAGCACTTATTCCAGCGATTTCTCAAGCGGCAGCCTCGACCGGATGGTGAAATCCGCGCTGGAACTTTCGAAGATCACCTCAGAAGACCCGTTTGGCGGAATTCCGGAGGCGTCGCAACTTGGCTCGCTCACCGGCGATCTCGATCTCTTTCACGAGGACGTTTACTCCCTGCCAGGACCTGATCGCATCGATTACGCTCGCCGCACTGAAAAAGCCGCGCTCGATTTCGATCCGCGCATCAAGAACTCGGAAGGCGGATCGTTCGACGCTGCCACCGGGCATAAAGTTCTCGCAAATTCACATGGTTTTGTAGGCGAATACCGCCGGTCCTATTGCTCCGTCGCGGCCGTTCCAATCGCACAAACTGATGATGGGGCGATGCAGCGCGATTACTGGTTCTCAGTTGCGCGGACGTTGTCGAAGCTGGAAACTCCGGAGCAGGTTGGCAAGGTGGCGGCCCAACGCACTCTGCGTCGCCTGGGCGCGCGAAAGGCAAAGACCGCGCAAGTTCCGATCATCTTCGATCCCATGGTGGCAACATCCATCCTTGAACACATCTTCGAGGGGATCAACGGCGACTCCGTTTATCGCGGGGCTTCGTTCCTGGCGGGAAAATTAGGACAAAAAATCGCCGGCGACAATGTAACTATCATCGACGACGGCACGATCCCAGGCGGCTTCGGCACCAGTCCGTTTGACGGCGAAGGCGTACCCACCCGCCGCACGGTCGTGGTTAACAACGGCATCCTAAATTCTTATTTGTTGAATACCTATACCGCGAAAAAATTAGGGCTGGCAACCACCGGCAACGCCTCGCGAGGACTCGCCGGAACTCCCGGCATAGGTCCGGGCAACTACTTTTTGCAGCCCGGATCCCGCACTCCAAAGCAAATGATTTCGGACGTGAAAGAAGGTCTCTACGTCACTGAATTCCTGGGTCACGGAGCCAACCTGGTCACTGGGGATTATTCTCGGGGAGCATCGGGCCTCTGGATTTCCGGCGGCGAGTTCGCCTACCCGGTCGAGGAAATCACCGTAGCGGGAAATCTGAAAGAGATGTTTTTCAACATCTCCGAAATCGCCAGCGATCTTGAGTTTCGTGGCTCTGTAGCATCGCCAACCCTGCGCATTGACGGCCTCACTGTCGGCGGGGAATAATCGCGACTTGTAGGCGAGATTATGAGATTCGCCAAGATCGTATTTTGGCTCGCCGGCATTTGGGGCGTACTGGTGCTCACGCCCCTTTACTTCATGTTCGATCTGATCGGACAAAAAGACCCGCCGCCCATCACTCATCCCGCGTTTTACTACGGTTTCATTAGTGTAGGGCTGACGTTTCAGTTCGTATTCTTCGTTATCGCTAGCAATCCTGCTCGCTATCGGATGATGATCATTCCTTCGGTGCTGGAAAAATTCGGTTACGGCAGTTCCCTCGCAGTCCTCTACCTGCAGAATCGCCTCCACCCCCAAGATTTGACCTTGGGAGGAATCGACATCCTGTTCGGTATCGTGTTCATCGCCGCATTCTTCAAAACCAGCCACTAACGTCCAGAGTACAATCGACTTGCATGGACGGGTTCCTCCAACCAACTTCGGGCACAGAGCGCGATTCCAGCGGACGCATCATTGCCACCGCCGTTGCCGTCGTTATCGTTATCGCTCTTGTGGGTGCGTTTCTCCTACGTGGCAAACCCAAGGGACCTTCCGGGCCTCCGCCTTACGCCGCAAACATCAAGTTGTCCGATCTGCGCTTGAGCGCCGAGCAGAATTTCGTTGGAGCGACCATCAGTTACGTTGATGGAACCGTGTCCAACTCGGGAGATAAGACGGTCACAGGCATCCTTGTTGCAGTTAACTTCAAAGATGACATGGGGCAGGTCACGCAGCGGGAGGAACTTCCGCTCCAAGTTTTGAAAATTACTGGACCCTATCCGGAAGCTGTGCCGTTCAATACCTCGCCATTGGGTCCAGGCCAGAGCAAGCCTTTTCGGCTAACTTTTGAAAGTATTTCCGCACAGTGGAACCATGCCTACCCCGATATCCAGGTGACAGAAGTCGCGGTGAAGTAGGGTGTTCTGCTGTTAGATCGTTCCCCAACGGATCATTCGCCAACCGCAGAACTTAACGCCTGCAACTCGCTACAATGGATAGGTGCCTGACACAAAACCATTTCGCTTGACGGAGTCCGTAAAAGCCGCGGGTTGAGCGTCCAAGCTGAGTCCGGCGGCGCTGGACACGGTGCTTGGGAAATTAGCCCGGCAACACGACCCGAACGTCCTAGTCGGCTTTGACCACGCCGATGACGCCGGAGTGTATCAAATCGCTCCGGATCAGGCCCTGGTGCAGACGGTCGATTTCTTCACTCCCATCGTTGACGATCCTTATATCTTTGGCCAGATCGCAGCCACCAATGCCCTCAGCGACGTTTACGCGATGGGCGGACGACCTCTGACTTCCCTGGCCCTTGTCTGCTTTCCTGAAAAGGCTGATCTCGAAATTCTCGAGAGGATCCTCGCGGGAGGACTTTCCAAGATGATCGAGGCCGGATGCACCGTGATCGGCGGGCACAGCATTCGCGACGAAGAAACCAAGTTTGGATATGCCGTGACCGGCTTGGTGCACCCTAAGAAGATTCTCGCAAACGCCGGCGCCAAGCCTGGAGACGCTCTGATTCTGACCAAAGCCCTGGGCACTGGAGTGATCTCGACCGCGATCAAGAAAGGCAAAGCTGAGCAGGCGTGGATTGACGCCGCAGTCCACTCGATGACCACATTGAACAAAAATGCTGCAAAGTTGATCGAGGAAAAAAACTACCGAGTCCACGCCATGACCGACATCACTGGGTTCGGATTGATTGGCCATGCTCGCGAGATGGCTTTGGCGGGAAATGTCGCGTTACGACTCTTCTCAAAAAAGATTCCGGCATTGCCGGGCGCTTTGGAGTGCATTCGCGCCGGATTTATTCCCGGCGGTCTCAACAATAACCGTGAATTCGCCGAATGCATGGTCAGTTACGAAGTGTCTATCGATCCTGAGCTCAGAACCTTGCTGTTTGATCCTCAGACTGCTGGCGGACTTCTTATCTCAATCGCTGAGAACGATAGCGAGCGGCTTGTTCGCGACTTGCAGGCAGTTGGTGTTCCTGCGAACTGCATCGGCAATGTCATGGAATCCCAAAAGCCTCTCATCCGCATCTATTAATTATTCGCATTTATGATCCCGCTCAATTGATCTGAAAGGAATTCATTATGCAATTTCGTGAATTGGGACGCAGCGGTCTTAAAGTGTCCGCGCTGGGCTTAGGCTGCATGGGCATGTCGGAGTTTTACGGCGGGCGCGACGATGAAGAATCCATGGCGACGATTCATCGTGCCGTGGAACTCGGCATCAATTTTCTTGATACTGCTGACGTGTACGGCCCGTACAAGAATGAGGAACTCGTGGGCCGGGCCATCAAGGGCAAACGTGACAAGGTTGTGCTGGCGACAAAGTTCGGCATTGTTCGCGATCCCGCTAATCCCTCAGCCCGAGGCGTCAACGGAAAGCCTGATTATGTTCGGAGCGCCTGTGAAGGAAGTTTGAAGCGGCTGGGCGTTGAAACCATCGACCTGTATTACCAACATCGCGTCGACCGCTCCACACCGATTGAAGACACAGTTGGTGCGATGGCTCAACTGGTAAAGGAAGGAAAAATTCGCCACATCGGGCTCTCCGAGGCTTCGCCGGATACCCTAAAGCGTGCCGTCAAAGTTCATCCCATCACAGCGCTGCAAACTGAATTCTCGCTCTGGAGCCGGGATCCCGAAGAAGAGATCTTGTCCGCCTGTCGTGAACTGGGAGTCGGCTTTGTGGCTTACAGCCCCCTCGGACGCGGCTTCTTAACCGGGCAGTTCAAGAAATTCGAAGACCTTCCCCAGGACGACTATCGCAGGAACTCTCCACGTTTTCAGGGGGGAAATTTTCAAAAGAACCTTGACCTTGTTCGCCGAGTCGAGGAAATTGCGAAAGAAAAGGGCTGCCAGCCTGCTCAGTTGGCGTTGGCATGGGTGCTCGCACAGGACGACAATATCGTACCCATCCCAGGCACGAAGCGCCGCAAGTATCTGGAGCAGAACGTAGCCGCTCTTAACCTGAAACTTACCGAGGAGGATCAACGCCGTATTGGCGAAATCTTCCCTGCTGGCGCTGCCGCAGGTCTTCGGTACCCCGAAACCATGATGAATACAGTGAATGGATAATTTGGCGGGTCGCACACTAGATAAAAAACTAAGGGCGACCACAAAGGCCGCCCTTTAAACCTTGATGCGGTTGATTCTAGGCCCGCGCCGGACTCTCTCCGCCCTTGGCGATGCCACGTCCCGGCTCTGGCTTCAATACCTGCTGCACCGCTCCGTCGTCGGCTTTTGATGGCAACTTCATCGGAGGCAGTTCCTTGCCCTCGACCAGCATCATCACCTCAGAAGCGTCCAGAACTTCTCGTTCCAGCAGGGCCGCGGCGATTTTCTGCAGCGTATCGGGATTGCCCTGCAGGATACCCTTAGCCGTTTCATATCCGTAGTTCACCAATTTGCGGACCTCGCCGTCGATCTTGATGGCGGTGTCTTCGCTGTAGTCGCGATGCTGGCTGATCTCACGGCCCAGGAAGATTTGCTCCTCTTTCTTGCCGAAAGTCAGCGGTCCAAGATCGCTCATGCCCCATTCGCAAACCATCTTGCGCGCCATTTCCGTAGCTCGCTCGATGTCGTTGCCCGCGCCGGTGCTCATCTGATTAAGGAATAATTCCTCGGCAATGCGCCCACCCATCAGAATCGCGAGGTCGGTCTTCAGATACTCCTTAGTGTAATTGTGACGATCGTCGATGGGCAGTTGCATGGTTACGCCCAACGCCATTCCGCGTGGAATGATTGTAACCTTGTGCACGGGATCGGAACCGGGAAGCTTCGCTGCCACAAGCGCATGCCCAGCTTCGTGATAAGCGGTGACTTTCTTTTCCTCATCGGAAAGGATCAGCGACTTACGCTCCACACCCATCAGCACTTTATCTTTGGCCACTTCGAAGTCGAACATCAACACGGCCTTGCGGTTCTGCCGCGCCGCCGCCAATGCCGCTTCGTTCACCATGTTCGCCAAGTCCGCGCCTGAGAAACCTGGTGTACCACGCGCCAGAACCGTGAGATCGACATCCTCTGCCAGAGGAATTTTGCGCGTGTGCACGCGGAGAATCTCCTCGCGACCTCGGACATCCGGACGACTCACAACCACACGCCGGTCAAAACGTCCCGGGCGCAGCAGCGCCGGATCCAGCACATCGGGCCGATTCGTCGCCGCCATCAGGATGACGCCCTCATTCGATTCGAAGCCGTCCATTTCCACAAGCAACTGATTCAACGTCTGCTCGCGCTCATCGTGTCCACCACCCAAACCTGCTCCACGATGACGGCCCACAGCGTCGATTTCGTCGATGAAAATGATGCAAGGGGCATTCTTCTTGCCTTGTTCAAACAGATCGCGAACGCGGCTTGCGCCCACGCCTACGAACATCTCAACGAAGTCCGAACCGGAAATCGAAAAGAAAGGGACGTTCGCTTCGCCTGCAACAGCACGCGCCAAGAGGGTTTTGCCGGTTCCCGGGGGGCCGACTAACAGCACACCCTTGGGAATTCTTCCGCCAAGCTTCTGGAACTTCTGCGCCTCGCGCAGAAACTCGATAATTTCGCGTAACTCTTCTTTCGCTTCTTCCACGCCAGCCACGTCCTTAAACGTGACTTTCTTCTGCTGCATCGAAAGCAAGCGGGCGCGGCTCTTTCCGAACGACAGCGCCTTGTTCCCACCGGTCTGCATCTGCCGGATCATGAAGAACCAGAGTGCTCCCAGCAGGATTAACGGGGCCCAAGTCCCCAGCAATTGCAGCGGCCAGCTTCCACTGTTGGCGTCCCGGAATGTCATCGAGACCCCCTTATCGTGGAGTGACTTGATCATCTCGGGATAATTCGCAGGCACGGTCGTGTGAAAAGCGGACCCGTCGCTGTACTTCCCGTGTAATTGCATGCCGTCAACCAGGACATCATGTACCTTGCCCTGATCCACATCGCTCATGAACTGCGAAAAATTGACTTCCTTGTCCTTCTGCCCGCTGCGACCGGCCTGTATGACCTGCCACAGAAGCAATGCGGACAAACCGATAACCAGCCAGAAAGCTACGGTCTTGACTGTCGAATTCACCAAGAAACTCCTAAGAAACCAGGGGTCCGATCAAAAACGCGTGGCGCCCGAGGCTCCTGCCACTTAATTAGATGCTATTCCGCCAATTTGGATAGGGAAATTCCCTAGGAACTTTATTCTACCTTTTCCTGTCGAAAAAGGCGCGTTCTCGTGTCCGTGACCTAAGTCATAGGGGCAGAGGTGCTGCCGCCAAATATGGGATATTCCGATTGGTTTGCTCCGCTGTACCCAAACCGTACCCTACAAGGAAGACGTCGTCCACTAGAAAACCGAAGTAGTCTGGTTGCAGGGCCACGCGGCGCGCTGACTGCCGGTCGAGCAGAGTCACCAGTTTCACCGATGCGGCCCCTCTGGCGCGAAGATCGTTCATCAGAAACTCGCTGGTAACCCCCGAATGAACTAATCCCTCTACCAGCAGAATATGCTGTCCACGGATGTCGGGCTCGTGGCTGAAAAAAATCTCCATCACTTCCGCCTGATCGCCGACCTGTTTGCTGTACTTGGGCTTAATGAACTGGCAAACCACCGGCACATCGAGCGCCCGCACCAGGTCGGCCATGAAAATAAATGCGTTCTCCAGAACGGCGAGAGCCTGAATCGTTTGGCCCTTATAGTCGTCGGAGATATGACGCCCAAGTTCTTTCACGCGTTTTTGAATCTGTTCGGCTGCGATGACCTGGCGAAGTGATTCTGCCCTTGCTACGTTCATGGAAGAGCGTTCCTCCTGTTATTCTGTTATTCTGTTATTCATTCCAGCTACGATTTGGCGAAAGTCTAGATTCTCCACTCGTCGCCGGATGGCGTCTCCCTGATCAGAATCGCGGCTTGCCCGGGTTTGGCGCGGAAACTTGCCGGAACCGGAAAACTTCGCATCCATACGATGTTCTCTCCGCTCAAAATCACCGGCCACAACCGGCGCACTGATTGCTGGATGTGTAACTTCTGCAGCAACTCTTTCACCTTTTTAGGCGCCTTCGTGTGAGCGGGCCAAAATCGATCTCCGGCACGCCAATTCCTTACCTTCAAGTGGCCACTCAACAAATCCGCTCGAATAAGTTGCTGCGGATTATACTCCGCTACTTGTTCCACGGAATCCACTTGGAGCGCGTCGATCACTACTTCGAGTTCCGGCACGAAAGTCCTCCCGGGCACGGGAAGGTGGTACTCGTAGTCCGGAACGCGTTCGCGACGACGGAGGTCTGGTGTAACAAAAATTAGTGATTCCGGTTCTCGCACCATTTTCCAGCCCAATGGCAGCGATAGTTCTTTCCCCTTCGGGACGTCTTCCTCGGAAAACCGCAAAATCTCTTCAATGTGCTTGAATTCCAGGGGAATGCCTGCCTGCTCCCCAACCGCCTTCAACACGCGCCGCTGCACCGCTCGAGGCTCGGTCAGCAACCATGGGCGGCTTACGGAAGCGTTCATCACGACCGCGCCGCTCTCACTGACTCGATCCAGTAATTCTTCGTCGACCGGCTCAGGCGAAGCAGGCGATATCTGCACGAGATCTCGTGCCCCGCGGAAACCCGGCAATTCGCGCACCCATTCTGGCTCAGACCACTGCACAACGGTTCCCAGCCAGCCTGAGATTTCATTTTCCCAATAGTCTTCTTCATCACGCGCAATTTCCGCCAGTTCGGAAAAGTTCTCAGCCACGGAGGGATTGAACTCTCTCTCCAGCAGCGGGAGCACCAGCTTTCTCACCCGATTGCGGGTGAATGCGGTGTCGGTATTCGTAGTGTCATCGCGCCATGGCTGTTTCAGATCTGCTAAGTAGTGCTCCAACTCACGCCGCCGGAGCGCAAGCAGCGGACGTACAATCTCGCCGCCTCCGTTTTCGTCGCCCTCGACGACGATTCGCGGGAAGATTCCCCCCAACCCCCGCAATCCGGTTCCGCGAATCAGCCGCATCAGGACAGTTTCCGCCTGGTCATCGAGCGTATGCCCTGTGGCGATTTTATTGAGATGGGTTGAAGGCGTTCCGCTTAGAAGAGATGCGGATTGAGAAGTGCCATCTAATGGTGGCGCCCCTTCTTCCGGCTTTATCGTGTGAGGTTCTTCGCCCGCGTTTGACCCGAGGAGCCTACCAAAGAATTCGTATCGCAACTCCCGCGCCGCCGCTTCCAGCCCGGAATGGATCTCCGTAGCATGCTGCGCGACGTCTTCACTTTCAGAATAAAACTGCAGCCCATGCTGCCAAGCTAACTCCGCAACAAACTGTTGATCCTGATCCGACTCTAAGCCGCGCAACTTGTGGTTGAAGTGCACGACCGACACAACCATGCCCAGCTCGAGACGTAACTCAAGGAGCAATCGCAGTAGCGCGACCGAGTCACTTCCGCCAGAAACCGCGACCCCAACGCGGTCGCCCGCTCGCAGCAATTCCCCCCGACGAATGTTTCCCAGTACGCGCTCGGCCAGTTGATGCACGGAAACATGGTACAACCCGCAACCTAACATACGACGTTGGCCAACGTGTTGAAGAGCGTTAGCCGCGAAGAGTCATATGGGCCGCTACTTCTTCTCGTGGGCAAGCGGCACGACCGTAGCTTTGGTCGCTCTTAAGTAATCTGAGGGGGCAATCAGGATTTGCAAACCGCGAACGCCGGCGGAGACTGAGATCATGTCGTGGAGTTCGATCGCCTCGTCAGCATACACGGGATAATCTTTCTTGCCGGCCAGCGCCGTTACCCCTCCGCGAATATAGCCAGTGAGGCCCTGCAGCTCTTTCACCGGAACCAACTGAAATTTGCGGTCTCCGGAAGCCGCGGCCAAAGCCTTGAGATCAAGCTCTGCATTGCCCGGAATCACCACCATGCAGATTCCATTGCGATCGCCACGCGCCACTAAAGTCTTAAAAACCTGGTCCGGAGGTAATCCAATTTTGGCCGCAACAGTTTCGGCATCGAGCTTATCGGGATCGACTTCATATTCCCGCAGTTCATAGGGAATCGCGAGTTGGTCGAGAAGCCGCACCGCATTGGTCTTTTGAGCCACGGTTGAAAGCCGCGAGCACGCGCGCTGAGTCTACAGCCCCGGACTCTTTTCCTTGATCAGCTTCCCGATCTTCTCGACAAACTCGGCCGAGCCCATATCCTCCGTCTTTTCTTTCCCGCGGGTCCGCACATTTACCTTGCCTGCTTCGGCTTCTTTATCTCCAACGACTAGAAGGAATGGCACTTTTTGCATGGCGTGCTCGCGGATTTTCGCATTCATTTTCTCGTTGCGCGCGTCCACCTCCACGCGCACTCCGATCGCCTTCAGCTGATCCGCAACCTTGTTCGCATATTCCGCATGCCGCTCGCTGATGGGAATCATCGCCACCTGCACGGGCGAAAGCCAGACCGGGAACGCGCCGGCGTAATGCTCGATCAGAACACCGAAAAATCGCTCGACCGATCCATACAGCGCACGATGGACCATTACAGGCTGCTTGCGCGATCCATCTTCGGCTACATACTCCAAACCGAACCGCTGCGGCAGATTGAAATCGAACTGCACCGTCGAAAGCTGCCACAATCGCCCGATCGCGTCGACGAGCTTGATGTCGATCTTCGGCCCATAGAACGCGGCCTCACCCGGAATAGTCTTATATTCAATGTTGCGGCGCTTCAGCACTTTCTCCAGCGATTGCGTGGCGTGCAGCCACTGCTCTTCACTGCCCACAAAATTCTTGCGATCTTCGGGATTCCAGGTTGAAAGTTCGGTCTCGAACTTATCGAAGCCAAAATCCTTCAGCACATCTAAGGCGAAATCCAGGCAGCTGGCGATCTCATCTTCAATCTGCTCCGGCATGCAGAAGATATGCGCATCGTCTTGCGTAAACCCGCGCACGCGCAGCAGCCCGTGCATCACGCCTGAACGCTCATACCGGTAAACCGTTCCCAACTCTCCCAGGCGCACAGGCAAGTCGCGGTAGGACTTTAGCGAGTCTTTATAGATCAGAATGTGCCCGGGACAATTCATCGGCTTCAGCCGGTATTCGGCGTCGTCGAGTTCCATGGCATCGAACATGTTCTGGGAGTAGTAGCCCTCGTGTCCGGAGACATGGAACAGCTGTCGCCGCACCACATGAGGAGTGTAGACCAGGGAATAGCCGCGCTTTACGTACTCCTCGCGCATCCAGTCTTCCATCTCTTTCCGGATGATGCCGCCCTTGGGATGCCAGAAGATCAGGCCAGGTCCGGCAAGCTCCTGAATGGAAAACAAATCGAGTTGCTGCCCAATCACGCGGTGATCGCGCTTTTTCGCTTCTTCAATCTGTTGCAAATGCGCGTCGAGATCTTTCTTCGAAAAAAACGACGTCCCGTAAATCCGCTGCAGTTGCGGATTCTTCTCATCCCCCAGCCAGTAGGCGCCGGCGATGTTGAACAGCTTGAACGCCTTGATCTTCCCCGTTGAAGGGATGTGAGGCCCGCGGCAAAAGTCCGTAAACTTTCCCGTGCGATAGATCGAGATCTTTTCATCGGGCTTGGTGAACTGCTCGATGAAATGGCACTTCATGAAGTCGCCGTCTTTTTTGAACTCCTGCAGCCCTTGATCGCGCGGCAGAAATTCGCGCGCGTAAGGAATATTCTGCTGCACCAGTTCCTGCATTTTCTTCTCGATCTTTTCCAGATCCTCCGGCGTAAACGCGGTAGGCCGGTAGAAATCGTAGAAGAATCCGCTCTCCGTCGCCGGTCCGTGACCAAGCTTCGTCTCCGGAAAAAGTTCCAACACAGCCGCCGCCAGCAAATGCGCCGAGGAATGCCGGTAAACATCCAGCGCCTCGGGATCTTTCTCGGTAAGCAGGCGCAGATCGGTATCTTTCTCTAAAGGCTTCGTCAAATCGATAAGGTCGCCGTTGGTCTTCGCAACCAGCGCCGCATCCGCCAGTCGCGGACTGATAGACTTCGCAATATCGAGCGCAGTCGTCCCCGATGGGACATCCTTCACGCTCCCGTCCGGGAGCTTTACATGAATGCTATCTGGCATAAGTTTGAAACCTGCAGGTGTACTGAATCTTTCAGTTTATTGGAGGGATGAGAGAGGGTCAAACATCGAAGCGACATAGAGGGTAGGAGGCGGGTGCAAATCTCACCCGCCTCCCGTTCATAAAAGGCCTACATTGTCACGTCTTTCACATGCGTCGCGATATACCATGTGTTCCCAAAATCATCGGTGACGGCAGAATTACGATCCCCGTAGGGCTGATCCGTAGGCTCGTGCAAAGACTTGGCCCCGGCCGCCAGCGCTCGGCGGTAGAGTGCATCGGAATCCGGCACATAGAGATAGAACATCGCCGGGATAGGCTCGTACTTTCCGTGGGCCTCGCCCATCTCGATCACCGAATCGCCGACGCGAATTACTGCGTGATGCACCACGCCATCCGGCGAAGCGTACTTCGCGACCTCCTGAGCTCCGAACGCACGCTTCAGGAAGCCAATCAGCGGTTCCGCCCGCAGCGGATGCAAATATGGATTTACATTGTGCAGACCCTTGGGCACGTAGCTATCGCCCTTGTGTGTGGCGATGTACCAGAAGTTTCCGGCGGCATCTCTCACCGTACCTGAGCGCTCGCCATACTCCTGGTCGCGCGGCTCATCCACCAACGTTCCACCCGCCGCAGCCGCTTGCCGGCACACTGCGTCGGCATCCTTCACGTAAATATGAAGGGCGTTCGGATGCAAGGTGGAAGGAAACTTCTGGCCCGCTTTGCCGCCACCCATCATCATCATCGAATCGCCAATGCGTACCTCGCCGTGAACACCCGTGGGCGTCTCGGCGCGCAACATCTCTTCCGCTCCAAATGCCTTCTTGGCAAAGTCGAGCAAAGCGAACCCATCTTCCGCTACCAGGTATGGAGTAACCATCCGGAAACCGCGCGGAACGGGCTCCACGCCGACGGCCGAAGCCTTTCGGGGCAACTGGCCACCTTCAGGGCCGGTGGTGAGCTTCTTCATCCGCCGGTGCATTTCCTCCACCGGCATCTCTTCCGTCACCGTGGACACACTCCACGAGTATCCAAAGGGATCCTGAAGAGTTCCTTCGCGGCGTCCGTAAAATTGATCAGCGATGGGCCTCACCGTCTTGGCCCCGGCCTCGATCGCATGGGCAAAAAATTTGTCCACGTCAGAAACACTCAACGACATGATGACCGGTGAATTCCCAAGCGTCTCTGGACTGAATCTTCCTCCCTCCGGCCACTCTTCGGTCAGCATTATCGTCGAGTCACCAATGGTAATCTCGGCATGCGGGATCGATCCAGCAACTTCAAATCGCATCCCTTCCTTCGCGCCAAAGGCTTCTTTGTAGAAATCGATCGCCTTCGCGGCATCTCTGAAAGTCAACCTTGGTGTCGCGGTCGTCCCCACAGCCGCAACTGGTTCAGCAACGGTCGTCATAATCTTTTCCCCTTCTAGTTGTGATTTCAATCGTGCCTTAAAACTTGCGCTCGGCAGATTGCGCAATTCTGCCGCGACGCGCACCAGTGGCTCGATTTCGTCTTCAACTTTCGGAGCCCTTCCGTCCGCTCGACTCAACATGGCCTCAACGGCCTTGTTCACTCGCTCGATCTTGGCCAGTTCGGCCTTTGTCGGCTCGTTCTTCCCGTGATTCAGAGAGCGCTTAGGCATCGGCACCCTCCATGCGCGCTCGCAATACGCTCAGGGCGCGGAACTGTAATTGCTTCACCGCGCCTTCCGTCTTGCGAATCTCCCGCGCCACTTCCTTGATGCTCTTCTGCTCCACAAACCGCAGCACCACCACCCGCCGCTGCTCTACCGGTAACTTCTCCACCAAGCGAAACAAGATGGCCCGCCGCTCTACTTCCTCATAATCGCTGCCGCTCTTACCTTGTGCTAATTCAATCTGATCCGGATCGTCGGTGATCGGTTCGCGGCCCATATGCTGCCAGCGGTCTGATATCAGATTCGCTGCAATTCGATATAACCATGCGGCGAACGGGATTCCCCGCCACTCAAACTTCTGCAGATTCGCTAACGCGTGATGGAACACCTCGGAGGTAATGTCTTCCGTCTCCGAACGATCCTTCACCCGCCGCACGACGTACGCATAAACTCGATCAAAGTTGCATTCATAGAGCTCCGCGAAACGGGCAGGATCCTTTTGCGCCTCTTGAATCAGAAGCCGCTCGTCCGCCTCTTTCCTTTGAGCCTTCAACGAGTTCTCCGCGCCGGAGTCAACTTACACAGGGATTAACAGCAAGAAATGGGAAAGGTTACGGAAATATTACGCGACAGTGGAAGATGTCGGATAATACAGATCCTCGACGGCCTTCTGAACTTTCGCCGATACGGATTCTAAATCTCGCATGGTCAATCCCACCGTCGAGATCGGCTCGCCCACGCGCATTTCCAGGGGACGGCACTTGATGTGATAAGTATTCATTGGCAGCAGCTCATAAGTTCCCACCAACGCCACCGGCACAATATCTACCTGCGCCTTGATCGCCAGAAAAAAAGCACCGGGCAGAAATGGCTTAATCTCGCCATCGGGGGTCCGTCCACCTTCGGGGTAAATCACCAGTGGCATCCCGGCCTTCAGGCTCTTCACCGCCGACCGAATCGACGCAATAGAATTCGTAGGCTTCTGCTGATCGATGCACACCTGTCCCGAGCGCCTCAGCTGCCAGCCCACTACCGGATAGGCCAGCAGTTCTTTTTTGAATACGATGCGGAATTGAAATGGCAAATAGACATATAAGACGGGAATGTCCATGGCCGATGCATGATTCACTGCGTAGACATGAGGCTTGGTGGTATCAATCTTGCCCAGCCCGGTCACCTTCACCGGCGATAAAATCGTTTTCATGATGAGCCAGGACCAGGCTCTTGAAAACCAATGCAGGCGTCGACCACTTTGGTCGAAAAGCCCGCCGGGCAGGGCAAGCAACCCTAGGACTAACGTGTAGAGCCAGATTAAAGGATCGAGAATGAAGAAGGACCGTAACCTGCTCGCCCAGCCATACTTCTTTTCAGGAATCGCGTGCGGACTCGTCCGCCGCAGCGAAAGTGGCGTGGCTCCGCTCCCCGCTTCCTCGCTTCCCACTTGCAAAGATGAATTCACTTCCTGCACACGCCTATCACTCCCCTATTCTAGGGAAAACCCTTCGCCCACGCTGCTTATCATTCAACCTCAATTTTAAGAAGGCCCATCACTTGCCCGACCAAGTACATCGATCCCGAAACCACAATCACTGTCTTCTCGTTCGCCAGTTCTCTGGCTCTTTCCAGCGCTTGCGAAACGTCTTCCACCGTTTCAATCGCGACTCCGGTACGCGCCCCTGCCTGGCGGATTTCTTCCGCTGACGCCGCCCGAGGATTCTCCGGCCGGGTCGCGATCACTCGTTCCGCCAGCGGGAATAGAATCTCCGTCATCTCGGGAATAGCTTTATCCCGCATCGCTCCAAAAACAAAAAGCAGAGAACGGTCTTCATATCGCTCCGAAAGCGCCGAACGCAGCGCCCAGGCGCCCGCGGGATTGTGCGCGACGTCGATCACCATCTCTGGCCATCCAGCTCGCGCCGCGATCATCTGGAACCGCCCTGGCCAGTAAGTCTGGCGAATGCCAGCCTCGATACTCTTTGCGCTAATGCCCCCAAATCCCTGGTGACTCAACTCTTCCGCTGCCGCAATCGCCAAGGCCACGTTGCGTAATTGATGCCGTCCGACCAAAGGAGTCTTCACTAAAATTTGCTCGTCGAAAACCTGCAGCGGGTATTGATATATATATCTGCTGGAATCCACGCCATCGGCCAGCCCGCGGCCACGGCTGCCATCATAGAGTTCCTCGGTGTTCGACACCAGATAGTCAACACTCCCGGGCGACACCGGCGGCACGTACGGAACCGCATTCAAGGCGCGTGCCCCACAGTCCATAATCGTATTCCCGATGACGTCATTGGCCTCAGGCTGTTGCGGCAACGTCACCACGATGCCTCCGGGACGTATGATCCCGACTTTCTCGCGTGCAATTGCACTTACTGTGTCGCCCAGATATTTCTGATGATCGAGTGAGATATCCGTAATCACGCTGACCCGCGGATCGACCACATTCGTGGCATCGAGACGCCCCCCCATACCCACCTCAAGCACCGCGAGCTCCACTTGCTGTTGCCCGAAATACTCGAACGCAATGGCAGTCATCATTTCGAAAAAGCTGGGATGCCACGGTAACGACGCCTCTTCGACCAGGGTCTCTGCAATACGATCGACCTTGGCATGCAATTCGGCGAAGTCGCCATCGCTAATCGCCTTGCCGTTCACGCGGATGCGCTCATTCAGTCGCAGCAGATGAGGGGAGGTATACAAACCTGTTTTCAGTCCCGACGCACGCAGGATTGAGGCCAACGTCGCCGCCGTTGAGCCTTTTCCGTTCGTTCCTGCAATCAGCACGCTCGGAAAACGGCGTTCCGGATTACCAATCTCCTGCAGCAACCGCCGCATGTGCGCCAGATCGAACTTGTGCGAAGGCGTCTGCGAAAGTTCGTGTCCCAAGGCAAACATGCGGATAATGGCGGTTTCGTAAGACATAAAGAAAAAATGGTCGTTAACCCTGGGCCACGGCCGACACTAGGCCATCCCTTATCATCAGTCTACTAAATCATCGGGAATCGGCTGGCGCAGCGGGAGATAAGGCGCAGCGAAGCGAGAGAGCAGAGCAAAACTAGCGCAGATGAACCTTGTGGCTAAGCGGCTCCCACCATAAAATCCAACGCTCTGGCGATATACGGCTTCATTTCTTTGCGATGTACAACTGCGTCCAACATCCCGTGCTCTAGCAGGAACTCACTGCGCTGAAACCCTGCCGGGAGCTTCTGCCGGATGGTCTGCTCGATTACCCGCGGTCCCGCGAATCCAATTAATGCGCCTGGTTCGGCAATGTTCAGATCGCCTAACATGGCAAAAGAAGCCGTAACGCCTCCCGTGGTCGGATCCGTAAGAACTGAAATGTATGGAATCCGCTCTTTATCCAGTCGAGCCAGCGCCGCCGAAATTTTGGCCAACTGCATCAGGCTGACCACTCCTTCCATCATCCGCGCCCCACCGGAAGCGGAAACGATAATCAGGGGCGTCTTCGAAGAAAGCGCACGTTCCACAGCGCGTGTGATCATCTCCCCCACCACGGCTCCCATGCTGCCGCCGATGAACGCATATTCCATCACGCTCGCGACCACGGGCCGACCCAGAACCTTGCCCTGGGCGTTAATCACCGCATCCTTTAACCCGGTATCGTGCTGCGCCTGGCGCAGCCGGGAGGAATACGGCTTCAAGTCCACAAATTTCAAGGGATCGGTCGAAGACAAATTTCCGTCCAGCATCTCATACTGATTGTCGTCCAGCAGGAGCCCAAGTCTGGTTCGCGCGTCGATGCGAAAATGTTTTTCGCACTTCGGACAGACATTCAAATTTTCTTCCAGGTCCTTCTTCCAGATGATCTGTCGGCAGTTCTCGCACTTCACCCATAGCCCTTCGGTGCGAACTGTCTTCTTGCCCGAAGTGTCGAGTTCCCCGGATTCCCTCTTAAACCAAGCCATAAGAATTCAGCGATTGAGTGATTTTGTGATTTGGTAATTGCAAGATCAATCTGGGTCTTTTGACCAAATCGCCCGATTGCCCTATCGCACAATCACTCATTTTCAGTACTCGATCCCTCTCTGCGCCATCACGCCTTTTTCGTAGGCGTGCTTCACTTGCCGCATTTCCGTCACAGTATCGGCGGCCTCGACAATTGTGGGGTGTGCGTTCCTTCCCGTCAAGATGACATGGACCATCTCCGGTTTCTTCTTCAAGCTTTCCACCACCCTTGACGGATCGAGCATGCCGTAGCTGATTGCATAATTGATCTCATCCAGCACTACCAAATCCCACTCACCGGATTGAATCGCTTTCTCGCTTTCCGCCCACGCCTCCTCCACCATCTTCACATCTTCCGAGTCCGGCTTCTCCGCGCCCACCTTCACGAAACCGCGGCCCATTTGCTTCATCACGAACTTGTCGCCAAACGCCTGAACTGCGTCCAGTTCCCCATAATGCCAAGAGCCTTTCAGAAACTGCAGCATCAGCACCCTCATCCCTTGCCCCACCGCGCGCAGGGCTGTGCCCATAGCCGCGGTCGTTTTGCCCTTACCCGGACCGGTGTTCACAATAATCAGACCGCGACGCACGTCATTCATGATTCAGGCGAGGTTTGATTGTACTAGAAGCGGCGCGGAGTTCGTGCAACGCCACATACCCGGTGGATGGCCCGGACGGAGAGATTGGAATGGAATAGTCCACTACCGAGAACAAGACCTGACACCGATGGGTTCAGTTCCCCTGTCCTTTATTCATGGGCATGCTGGTAGCTTGATGCTGGTGCTGATCGTCGTCCGCTATCAATGGTGCAGCAATGCGCAAAGCTTCAACTTGACGCTTCACCTTCAAGAGTTCTTGCTCCTTGGCCCGCAACAGTTCCATCACATCTCTCATCGATTTAGTCTCCCAAAACTGGCGTCAAGATAACTACGTTCATCCCAATATTTATCGCAGGTTCAAACTGTAGGGCGCGTATCGTTTGAGAACAACTCACAAAGGTGCATGTTAATCCGCACCTTCTAGTCACCTTCAGTGTGCCGTGTGGTACGGGTGTCCTTTAAGGATAGTAAACCCTCGATAAATCTGCTCTAGCAGAACCACACGCGCCAATTCATGCGGCAATGTAACTCTTCCCAGCGAGATCGTATACTGCGCTGCGGCACGCGCGATCTCAGTGAATCCATCCGCGCCGCCGACTGCGAAAACCAGCGGCAGAGGATTGCTTTCCTGATGTCGTCCGAGGTAATCCGCGAATTCCTCAGACGAAAACTGTTTGCCGCGAGAGTCCATCAGCACTAAGCTCGACTTGCTCCCTCCAATCCTCGCTCCTTTGTTCGACGCTCGCCCGCACAGTCGCAGCAGCGCATCCTCGTCGCGAACCGCAACGCCCTCCACCGAAACATAACGCGCGATCCTTTTCAAATAATCATCTGCCAGCGATTGGATCGCCGGTTCTTTCGTCTTCCCAACCCATGCGATCTTTATAATCACGGCAAGTTCACATCACCGCTAGCCTACTTCGTTCCGGATGCCAGCACCACAGACGCGCTGAACTCGATGTTGTCTCCCCGTACGTATTGCCCGATGGCCGTCAGCACTTCGTTATGAATTCGCGGCCATTGGTCGGCAGACACGCGATCGAGCATCGGTCGAAAGGGCACGGAAACGGCCTGCGCCTGCTCCCAGACTTCCTCGGGCGTCCCCGGCCAAGTCCACGGCAACGTCTTCGTTTCTTCCTCTACCGCGCTAAAACCGGCGTTGCGAAGAACGGCGGAAAGCGTGCCTGGCTGCGCGAATCGAAAAGGGTCAGCCCCACCCTCCGGCAAAAGCGGTCCCCCTACTTGACGGTGCACCACGCCCATGGTGGTTTCCCAATATGGCTGGGCGAAGGGTCCCCAAGCCACAAAACATGCTCGCGCTTCTTTCTTCAGAACGCGGTGTAATTCGCGCATCGCCGCGACCGCATTTGGAAAGAACATCACCCCGAAGCGGCACACGGCCAAATCAAAACTGCTCTCCTCGAACGGTAAGTGCTGCGCATCGCCCTGTTGAGTGACTAAATTATTCAGTCCACGGTCTCGCGCTCTTCCTTTCGCGATTTCCAGGAGGTCAGCGCTCAGATCGAGCGCCGTCACCTCACCCTGGGCCCCCAGGCGCATCGCGATGCTGATAGCCGGTTCGCCCGTGCCACTGGCCACGTCCAGGACTCGCATACCCGGTCTGGGCTGGGCATAGTCGACCAGCGCGCCTGTTACCGCCTTGCCCATTGCTGCCGATTTTGTTTTCCATTTGTCGGAAGCGACTAGACGGTACGAGCTTCCCCAGTTCGGTGGATCCGAAGCAGTCGATTTGGAAGAAGACCCCATAGGACCCGGATGCGACCTGCCCGAAGAACAGACTGGACCAAATAGCACTAGGCTCGCTTACGATGTGGTGCAGGAGCCTTAGTTCGTTTCGCAGCGGTGGTCTTTGTCGTAGTTTTAGAAATGGCTTTCGGCCGGGGCTTTGCCTTTAACTCCGACGGTTCCAGCCGCTTCGCCGTCTTCCACAGGCGCTCCAGGTCATAAAACTTGCGAGCCTTTTCGGAGAAGACGTGAACAATAAAATCCACGTAATCCACCAGTATCCATTCCGCCTGCTTGTAACCTTCGACGTGGGCCGGCTGCAAACCAGCTTTCTTCAAGCGCAGTTCCACTTCGTCTGCGATCGCCTGCACCTGCCGGGGGTTCGTACCGCTGCATAAAACGAAATAATCGGTGAAGGAGGATCCCTTCTCCATTTCAAGAATGGAGAGTTCTTCCGCTTTCTTGTCAAGGCAGGCCTGAATGGCAGCCGCCACCTGTAGTTTCAAGTCACTTTTTTTCATGCAATGGGTGGTGTGATCAGGATCATTGTAACTGGTACAGATGGCCGCCGCCGAAGTCATTCCTGTGGAAAGGATTCTCTGTACAACCCGACTTTCTTTATGTAATCGGCCACGGGCTCTTCCACGAACTTTTTCAACGGCTTGCCGTCGGCCGCCGCTTCGCGGATCGAGGTGGAAGAAATCGGTTGGTAAACATCGTCGAGTAGATGAACGTTGACACCGCTCAGCACCAGGTCCCCGCTGGCAGCCTGCTTCTGAAACGGCCGCGTCGCCTCAACTCGCGGCCGCAAACTCAGCGGCAACGCATTGGCAACATCCGCCAACGAGTAGCCCGGGCGGCTCGCCACCACAAACGCGCACTCGCGAAAAAGCTCCTCAGCTTTGTGCCACTTGGCGATGTCCGCAAAAGCGTCAATGCCAATCAGCAAGAACAGCCGGTCTCCTGCTTTGGAGGAATGCTTCAGCCGCCGGATTGTGTCAATCGTATAGTTCGGCGTTGGATCGCGCTCTTTTTCTTTCCTTCCGGGCGCTCTTTTTATGTCGAAGCCTTCCGAAGATTCGAGCAACGAAGGGATGAAGCTCTTTTCTTGCGCAGTGGCGAGAACGGTCATCGCATAACGGTGCGCAAACGACGATAAAGGCTGGCGCTGCTTGTGCGGGGGAACATTCGCGGGCACGAACAGAATCCGCCCGAGTTTGCAGCGCTCGCGAGCGGCCCGCGCCAGCGCGAGGTGTCCTCGATGGATGGGATCAAACGTGCCGCCAAACAATCCAATATTCATGCGCCGTTAGTGTCACGGTTTTCCTCCCTGTTTACAAGCCGAACTTTTTCTCGCGCAGTTCTGGAAAGCCTTAGGTTCGGTCCACATTCGCCCCCTGGCCTTTAGGACATTGCCCATCCGGCACACCTCATAACTTTCAAGGAACTCGCTCCGCAAGAATTTGGAATGAACTGCTGTAATCTGGCGCATCTAAAAAGATGTCATTATTGTCAATCACATGCGAGTAACCCTCCCCCTACTCCGCATCCAACCCGCTCGTGCGCCCATACTGCGCTACGGCGTTGCGGTGCTCAGTACCACCCTTGCGCTAATCCCTGCATTGCTGCTCCCAAATGTCACCGAGAGCCGGCTGGCTGTATTCGCCGTCGCGGTGATGGTAAGCGCCTGGTACGGCGGCTGGAAGCCGGGTTTGGTCGCGACTTCGTTCGCACTTACTGTCAGTGCTTATTTCTCGTTTTCCTCCGAACAGACGCCGGCGCAATTTCGCTCCACGATGATGCGGCTCGCGCTGTTCGTGGTTCTCGCGGCGCTCATCTGCTGGTTTAACGCTGCATTGCGGGCTGCTCAGGAGGGTTTGCGACGCTCCGAGATGAATTTCCGCTCCCTTGTCACCAACGCTCCCTATGGCATCTGCCGTTGCGACTCCGCCGGTCAAGTTTTGGATGTGAATCCCGCCCTTTTGGCCATGCTGGGCTATTCCCTGACTGACGATCTCGTCGGCAAGCATCTCGGCGGGCTTTACGCCGATACCCATCAGTGGTTTGAGCTAGCCGACCATCTTCGAGCGGCGACCCCGTTCAATGGCCTCGTCGCGGAATGGAAGCGGAAAGACGGAACGAGTACCGTGGTCAGGGTGTCCGGACGAGCTGTATCCGACGGCAATCACGGCACCGCCTTCGAGCTGTTCGCCGAAGATGTTACCGAGCGTCGCGCCCTGGAGGAGCAACTTCGCCAATCGCAAAAGATGGAAGCCGTTGGCAGGTTGGCGGGCGGCATTGCCCATGACTTCAATAACCTCCTCATGGTGATTTCCGGATATTCAGAATTTTTGCTGGACCGCTTAGGTCCGGACCCTGCTCTCCGGGGCCCGGCACAGGAAATCGCGGGGGCTTCGCAGCGTGCGTCTTCGCTGACTCGCCAGCTGCTGGCCTTCAGCCGCAAACAGATGCTGGCTCCAAAAATTCTTGATCTCAATGAGGTCGTCACTGAAAACCTCAAGATGCTCACCCGCGTGATCGGTGAGGATATCGATCTCGTAATGGTTCCTGCACCTGAACTGGGCGCCGTGCGCGCGGACGCTGGTCAAATTGATCAAGTGATCATGAACCTCGCAGTAAACGCGCGGGACGCCATGCCTTCTGGCGGCAAGCTCACCATCGAGACCTCCAACATTTCCCTGGACGAAGACTACGCCCGCTATCACGCCCCTCTTCGACCCGGCGAGTACGTGATCCTGTCGATCAGCGATACCGGCCTGGGCATGGATTCGGAGACTCAATCCCACATCTTCGAGCCGTTCTTCACCACGAAAGGTCCGAAAGGTACCGGATTGGGGCTCTCCACCGTCTACGGAATCGTCAAGCAGAGCGGAGGATACATCTGGGTATTCAGCGAGCCCAGCAAAGGCACCACCTTCAAAATCTACCTGCCACGCGTTGCCGAACGAGCGGAGAGCATTGCACAAGTCGTTTCGCCGGAGGACGCTGAGGCAACCGAACCCGGGACCGAAACGATCCTTCTGGCTGAGGACGAGGCCAACCTACGCTACCTGGCTCGGCAGTTCCTGGAAAAGCAAGGCTACAAGGTGATTGAGGCCGCCGATGGCGCGGCAGCCATGCAAATCGCAGTCGCTCACGAGGGCGTCATCCACCTGCTGCTAACCGACGTGATCATGCCGGGTATGAACGGGCGCGAACTCGCTCAGCGCATTTCCGAGATCCGTCCCCAGACCAAGGTTCTGTACATGTCCGGCTATACCGAGAATGTGATCGGCCACAACGGCACGTTGGACGCTGGAGTGCGCCTACTGCAGAAACCTTTTACCCTTCGCGATCTCAAAAGCAAGGTCCGTGAAGTGTTGGATTCAAAGCCTGTTCTTCGCGAAGGCGAGGTACCGGTTCAAACCGCGTCCGCTTCCCGGCCGCGTCCCGAGCACCCGCTGTCGAGAGCACCGCGTTTTCAGCTTCACCTGCCCCTGAAGTATCGTCGGCTGGATGAAGAGAAGTGGCATCACGGCGAGACCAGAGACATCAGCCGTTCCGGTTTGCTCTTTCAGGCAGAGGATGCCCTGCAGCCCAGCATTCAGCTGGAAATTAACCTCGTGCTACCGTCCGAGATCGCAGGACTCTCGCCTACAGAAGTAATTTGTCGAGGAGAGATTGTTCGCACGGTGGAGTCGGCTGCCTCTGAGATGCCGCCTGCACTGGCGGCGAAAATCCTGCAGTATCACTTTCAGCACGGGCACAATCTGCCCCGAGCCTGATTTTTCGGCCGCTGACAAAGTTGCAGAGGCGCCCCTCAGGCTTCCAGGCTGTGGGCCGCTTTTGCGGCCTCAGCCTGCTGGTCGCGCAGGTGCTTAACTTCCTCGGCCATTGCGTACTTCAGCTCTTCAATGCCTTTGCCCGTCACTGCTGAGATCTCGAAGAGCTTCAGCTTGTGCTTCTTAGCGTAGCGCTTGAGCGCCGCAACTTTCTCCTTATTCACCACATCAATCTTCGATGCCACCATGATCATCGGCTTTTCTTCCAGATGAGCGCCAAAGCTGGCCAACTCCCCGCCGATCACTTCCACATCATTCACAACATCGGGGCGGCCGCTTGCGTCGGAAACATCGACTAAGTGCACCAGCAATCGGGTGCGCTCAATGTGTCGCAGAAACTGAGTACCCAACCCGGAGCCGGTATGCGCGCCTTCGATCAAACCGGGAATATCCGCCACCACAAAGCTGATTTCGTCATTGGGATCTCCCACTGCAACCACACCAAGGTTCGGCTCAAGCGTGGTGAATGGATAATCCGCTATCTTCGGCCGTGCCGCCGATATTCGCGACACTAGCGTAGATTTGCCCACATTCGGAAATCCCACCAGTCCGACATCGGCAAGCAATTTAAGCTCGAGCCGGTAGTTGTGCTCTTCTCCGGGTCGCCCCGGTTCATGCTCGCGCGGGGCCTGATGTACCGAAGTCGCGAAGCGCGCATTGCCGCGTCCGCCGCGCCCGCCGCGAGCGATCACCATTCGCTGATCCGGAGCTGAAAAGTCAAACACCTTTTCGCCCGTCTCCTCGTCATAGACAATGGTTCCCACCGGAACCTTCAAAATTACATCTTCCCCTTCGCGTCCACTCTTATTCGAGCCTTCGCCGTGCCGGCCACGCTCGGCCTTGTATTCGGGGTTGAATCGAAAATGGACGAGCGTATTGTGCCGCTCGCTCGATTCCATAATCACATCTCCGCCCTTGCCGCCGTCACCGCCGGAAGGGCCGCCTCGAGGTACATATTTTTCGCGACGGAAAGCCATGCAGCCGTTGCCGCCGTCTCCCGCCTTGACCCGTATTCTTGCCTCATCAATGAACATGTCTTTGGTTGCTCAACCGCGTAGGATCGCCTTAGATTCTGAGTATATCGGTTTACCCGCTCATTGCCGCTCACCGCGACTAGCGCTCATATACTTGGAACTTTGTACTGATGAAAACCCGCGACGCCGCCGATGAACACTCAATAGTGAGCGACCCAGACATCACGCCGTTGCGGGCCAGTGCGTTTCGACACCAGGAAGAAATCCGAAGCATTGCGCCACGATCCGACTGGCCAGTCATTCTGCGTGAAACCGCGCTGGAAGTTTTCTCTACGATGGTTGGCGTCTCACTCACCGTTTCAGAAGTGAGCGCGACCCCTGTCGCGGCTCAAGTTACAGGTGTAGTGGGCATCGCGGGTCCTCTTTCCGCGGTCCTCACGGTGCGTTGCAGAGAGGCCGCGGCTATAAAACTCGCTTCTCAGATGTTGGGAGCTTCGCTGGAAGAAGCAGCTATACAAAAGTGCGATGCGGTCGGCGAAATCTGCAACATCGTAGCGGGACTATTTAAAGCCAACGTCGGCCTTGGGGACTCGTGCGGCCTCACCGTCCCGACCGTCATCGTCGGCAAGGACTACAAAATCCGTCCTCCCCGCAATGAGGAGCGTCTGGAGTTGCAACTGCTCTACGAACACGATCCTATTTGGATCGCCCTCGACATCCGCCCTTAGTAATCGTCACGCCGAGCAGCAAACTGGAGGCCTCAGCTACTCCATCACTTCCATTGGTTCGACCATCACAAACTTCCCCATCGAACCCTTGTTCAGGAACTTGATGCGGCCGGTAATCTTGGCAAAAAGCGTATCGTCTTTGCCCCGACCCACATTCAGTCCGGGCTTCACCCGCGTTCCGCGTTGGCGCACAATGATCGTCCCGCCCGGCACGATCTGCCCGCCGAATGCTTTAAATCCAAGCCGCTGCGCGTTGGAATCGCGGCCGTTTCGTGATGTTCCTTGTCCCTTTTTATGTGCCATGGATCACTCTCAGCTCTCAGTCGTTTTATCGAACACGTTCTATTTCTTCTTCTTTGCAGCCGATTTCTTCGCCGCTTTCTTGGGAGCAGCTTTCTTCTTCGGGTGGCTCTTCGTAGCCGTGGCGTGAGCTTTAGCTGTTTCATGCTCGCCAGTCGCATGATCATGCTCGGCTGCAGCCTTCTTCAGCTTTGGCTGCTTTTTCGCAACCTCCGGAGCTTTAAAGCTCTGACCGTCGAACGCAATTTCGGTGATTCGCACAGCGGTGTAGGACTGCCGGTGCCCGCGCAGTTTCTTATATTGCTTCTTCCGTTTGTAATGGAAGACTAGAATTTTCGCGCCACGACCTTCTTCCACAACTTCGCCGACAACTCGTGCTTCGGACTCCGGTTTGCCGATCTTGCCTTCGCCGCCCGAGACCGCTAATACATCAGCAAAATTCACCTGGCCATCGGTTCCCGTAGCCAGTTTCTCCACTCGAATCACATCTCCGGGCGCCACCCGGTACTGCTTTCCACCGGCGCGGATGACCGCGTACATACGTCTGCCTCCATCAAATGTCGTGAAGTCAGTTCCTGGGCGCAACTCACGCGCACACGCGTGCAACCTTGGCGCCCTGAACTTTCCGTGCTTGCTGTTTTTCCGCCACGGGCTTCAGCAGCCAAGGCAGGCGTCCCCAGAACGGGTCGGCGAGTACAGGCAAACTCAACTATTCTAGCGTGCGCTGTCGAAATCGGTCAATGCGGTGTTTCATTCATAGCGGAATTAGTTGAAGTTGCCATCAGCCTGCTTGGCAGGAGAAGGCCCCGTGTGCGAGAATTCCGCCGGCATCCGTCTTGATTCACCCACTCTTATGGGCAACGCCGAAAGGGGATTCTCCATGAAGCGCCTTGTAGCCATTTCCGTATGTCTGCTCGCTCTCTCGTTCGCCAGCGCGGGGAAGTCAGCCAAACCGGCCTCGAAGAGGTCTGCTCCTGGGCCCGCACCCGACAAAGCCTTGGTCGAAAAGATATGGCAGGGCTGGTCGACTCTCGATCCCGCGAACACGGCAAAATTCTATGCCAGCGGACCCCACACTTTCTTCGACATCGCCCCGCTGAAATACGACAGCTGGGACGAATATGAAAAAGGTGCGCAAGGTTTGACTGCTATTTACAAAAGCGCAAAATTCTCAGTCAACGACGACTTGGTGATTCATCCCCACGGCGATTTGGCATGGGCCACTGCGACGATAAAAGATGAGATGACTACCAAGGCCGGCAAAGTCGAGATGGGAAACTTCCGCTGGACGGTCGTCTGGGAAAATCAGGACGGCAAGTGGCTTATCGTTCACGAGCACGTTTCAGCGCCTCTTCAATAGACGCGTGCGGTAGGATGAAGGCTTGTCCAGAAACTTCCTTGTTGCCTGTGCGGCGTTCACCGCTCTGAGCGTCTCTGCTGCGGGCGTAGCATCGGCCTTTACCGCCCGCTCGGTTCGTGTGTGGTATCCCGGATTGCGAAAGCCGCGCGGAAATCCCCCGGCCAAGTATTTCGGACCGGTGTGGACCGTTCTCTATATTTCGATGACGATTGCCGCCTGCATCGTTTGGCGGGTGGGCGCCGGCTGGGTCGCCGCGTCCTCGGCAATCATCGTCTTTCTGATCCAGCTTGCGCTGAATGCCACATGGTCGATGATATTTTTTGGACTACGAGCACCCGCTCTCGCCCTAGTCGAGATCTCACTGCTCTGGGTCGCGATACTTGTCAACGTTGTGCTGTTTTGGAAGATTTCTTCTCTATCGGGCGCCCTCATGATTCCCTACTTGGTGTGGATAAGTTATGCGACCTATCTGAACGCCGGAATCTGGCTCTTGAATAAGCACTCGCCGGGTTAATGCACCCCGGAATTACGTCCGTAATCTCGCTCATCTTTGGGAACCTTGCCGCAACAACCATCGTGCTGGCAGGGTTAATATACTTACCACTGTGGGGGATTTTTCGTGAGAGATCGAATCGCATTCTCGATCGCGCTTTGTCTGCTATCCAGCACACTCTGGGGACAACAACCAGCAGCGGGAAACAAATCTCATCCTAATTCCTCGCAGACCATGCCCGGCATGGATATGCCGGATCATGACATGTCAAACATGAAAGGCATGTCCACCGGTTCAGACAAAACGGAGCAAGACGACAAGGATAGCGAAGGCGGCATGCACGCCATGCATTCCATGGAAGGCCACATGGACATGGGGCCACACATGAAGATGACCGCTCTCCGCCCGGCGAAGCCTGGCGACGCCGAGCGTGCCCAACAGGTGGTCGAGGCGGCACGTAAAGCCTCAGCCAAATACACGGATTACCATGCCGCGCTGAACGACGGCTTCAAGATTTTCCATCCTGAAATTCCGCAGAAAATGTATCACTTCACCAATTATGGTTATGCATTCGAAGCAGCTTTCGGCTTCAATCCTGAGCATCCAACCTCTCTGCTCTATGAAAAACACGGCGAGGACTACAAGTTAATCGGCGTGATGTACACGGCTCCCAAACGGTTCGACGAAGAGGAACTCGACCAACGCATTCCGCTCAGTGTCGCGCAATGGCACGAGCATGTGAACTTCTGCACTGCTCCCGCCGGGCGAAAAAACGAGTACATGGTGCCGCATCCCCAATTCGGTTTGCGAGGATCAATCACGACACAGCAAGCCTGCGACGCCGCCGGCGGAACTTTTCATCCGGTGATCTTCAATTGGATGGTTCACGTCTACCCGTTTGAAAAAGATCAAACCAGTATCTGGTCGGTCGATCGTCAACACGGAGATGCTGACTAGATGCTTCTAGCAACTGGGATGTTTCCGCTGCGTGATTTTCCTCTCTCCACGCGAGGCTTCGAGAAAACCTCCTGCTCTTCCAGACAAAACATAGTGCAACTGTCCTTATTCGAAATTCTCTGCTTCTTGCTATCGGAAAACCGCTTGCGTCGTCCATAGATTACGCGTTGGTTAAATCAGAATTTGATTCAGCAAGCATGGAACTTTCAGCAGAGCCACTTCGTAGTATGGGGAGTACAGATGCCAGAGGAGGAAGGCTGGCGGGGATTCATTAACACAAGATCTTCGTGGGGTTAAGGGGATTTTCTCGCTCTCGGTTTGGCGGCCCAGGCGCGAAAACCCCCGTGCGCAGCGGGCAGACTTTACAGCCTGTTCGCTGAACCCCAACCGCTGCATTGTAGGCGATTCGCGGCAAAACACAATGGTTTTCTCGCGCAAGTCGTGAGCCGGGCCGCCCTAACCGTTTCCCGACGCAGTCTCGGGAAAGAAAAAGGAGCAGTCATGAACTTCGCGACAGTTTCAAAAAGTTTTGTATTGGGGTTGGCGTTGTTGCTGGCCTCGGGCGCCTTTGCATCGATGTCGAACAAAGGCAATTTGCAGCTCAGCAGCTCGGTGACGGTCAATGGAACTCAGCTCAAGCCCGGCGATTACAAAGTGCAATGGGAGGGCAGTGGCCCCAACGTTGAAGTCAGCATCATGCAAGGCAAGAACGTATTGGCAAAGTTACCCGCGCACGTAGTCGAACTGCCATCGCCTTCGAACAATGATGCGGCCGTAGTTCGCCACAACGACGGCGGAACGAATACCCTTGCGGGCATTCGTTTCGGCGGTAAGAAATTTTCTCTGGAGATTGGCGAAGGCTCGGACAACATGCAGCCTGGCGGTTCGAGCAAGTAATTCCTCGTAAGAAAAAGGGGAGCACCGAAGGTGCTCCCCTTTCTCTAACTAAGAGCTCCGCCAAATGAACGACCGGTCCCGGCCTGGCTTCAGAGAAACGAGAACAAGTCTTCAGTACTTCGGCACCTTCGGATCCACTCTCTCCGCCCACGCCGTAATACCGCCTGCCAGATTATTCACTTTCTTAAACCCGGCTTGCTGCAGGAATGCCACCGCTTTCGCGCTGCGTCCGCCCATCTTGCAGTGGACAACGATTTCGCGGCTCGAATCCAGTTCATTCACGCGATTCGGCAGGTCGTTCAGCGGAATCAGGTGTCCGCCTATGTTGCAAATCTGATATTCATGCGGTTCGCGAACATCCAGAACGAACAGATCCTCTTTCGCATCCAACCGCCGCTTCAGTTCTTCTACCTGAATTTCCGGAACTCCATTCGACACCGGCTTTTCCTCCCCGCGGATTCCGCAAAACTCGTTGTAGTCTATCAGCTTCGTCACGGTGGGATGGTTCCCGCAGACCGGGCAATCCGGATTCTTCCTCAACTTCAATTCGCGGAACTTCATGCCCAATGCGTCAATCAGCAGCAATCTCCCGATCAGCGGATCGCCGATCCCCAAAATTAACTTGATCACTTCGGTCGCTTGCATCACGCCGACCAGTCCCGGCAGAATGCCTAGCACTCCGCCTTCGGCGCAGGAAGGCACGAGCCCCGGCGGCGGGGGCTCCGGATACAGGCAGCGGTAGCACGGCCCATCTTCGGTAGCAAACACGCTCGCCTGACCTTCGAACCGGAAAATCGATCCGTAAACATTCGGCTTGCCGGTCAGCACACAAGCATCGTTCACGAGATAACGGGTGGGAAAATTATCCGTGCCATCCGCGATAATGTCGAAATCACGGAAGAGTTCAAGCGCATTCTCGCTGCTCAGCCGCGTATCGAATGTGCGCAGATTAAGAAACGGATTGATCCCCTTCAGCTTATCCGCTGCCGAATCCAATTTCTTGCGGCCCACATCAGCCGTCGAGTGAATTATCTGACGTTGCAGATTTGTATAGTCCACCACGTCGAAATCCACCAAGCCCAGCGTGCCCACGCCCGCCGCCGCGAGATACAGGGCCAGCGGCGATCCCAGCCCACCCGTGCCAATGCACAGCACGCGCGCCCCTTTGAGCTTTTGCTGCCCCTCCATCCCCACTTCCGGCATGATCAAATGCCGCGAGTAGCGCAGAATTTCTTCCTTACTCAAAGTCACTGGAATTTCAGTAGTGGTGGTCGCCATAAAATCCTCGATTAAGTTCAAGTTTGTGGGTCCGGTCAGAAGACACTAACGACAGGCAGGACAGGTACAACAGCGGTTTGTCGCGGAAGTTCTCAAAGTTATTCCTAGGGACGAGACCGAAATCTAAATCGTTCCTCCCGCAATGGAAGGCACAATCGAGATATTATCACCCGCATTCAACACGGTCGCTTCCTTTTGCAGATAGCGAATGTCCTCGTCATTCACATACAGATTGACGAAAGCGCGCAGCTTTCCGTCTTCCGTGTATAAATGCCGCCGCAATTCGGGATGCTGCTCTACGAGGGCCGTTAGCGCCTCACCGACGGTCGAACCGGTCACTTCAACCGTGGACTGTTTTCCAACATACTGTCGCAAAGGAGTGGGAATGTGAATCTTGCTCATAGTCTCAGCATAGAAGATGCGGCCTACAATTGGGAAGATTCATGACTTTGAGTATCCCGAGCAGTCACTTACGCCGGACGAAGCCGCAACCTAACATCGCGCAAGGAGGGCGTGGATGACGATCTTTGATTCAACTCAAGGCAGAGTGATGGGCGGCGGTGGAAATCACGGCATCGGAGGACTTCTGCGCCTGATCGCAATTGGCACCGCTGGGTTTTTGATCGTGATTCTCTTGTTCAGCTGCGTAACTCGCGTCGGCACCGGCCACGTTGGAGTGCTCACGCTATTCGGGAAGGTCACTGGAGAAATTCTCGGGGAAGGCATTCACCTCATCAGTCCGCTCAAAACGAATAACGAACTCTCCATCCAGACGCAGACGTTGAAAGAATCTGCCAGCGTTCCTTCAAGCGAAGGGCTGATGATGAGCTTGGACACTTCGCTTATTTACCATCTCAATCCCGACCGCGCGTCTGAGGTCTTCCAAAAAATCGGCGCCGATTATGAAAACGTCGTCGTCGAACCCACGCTACGCTCTGCCATCCGCGAGGCGACCGCGTCACACACCGCGAACGCCCTTTACACCGGAGAACGAGAGATGGTTGGCAAACAGATCTACGATCAGGTAAGCGCCCAACTCAATCAACGCGGCCTGACTGTGGAGAACGTTCTGCTGCGCGATATTCAATTACCCGCCACGCTGAAGGCGGCAATCGAAGCCAAGCAGCAAGCTGAGCAGGAATCTTTGGCGATGAATTTCCGGCTGCAAAAAGAAACGCAGGAAGCCCAGCGCAAACGCATTGAAGCCGCCGGCGTTCGCGACTTCCAGCAAATCGTAGCTCAAGGGATTACTCCGTCGCTGCTGGAATGGAAGGGGATCGAAGCCACCGAGACTCTCGCTAGGAGCGCGAACTCGAAGGTGGTCGTCATAGGAAATAGCAAGAACGGACTGCCGTTAATTCTGGGCCAGTAGAGATCAAATGACTTATTCGGCTTCACCAGCTTCCTGGTGTCCGTCACCTCGGGCGATTATCCTTCCTCGCTGCTAACATCAAACCGTGCCGCCACTTCTCGACATCCGCCACCTAAACATCGAATTTGCCACGACCAAGAATTTAGAAAAGGCCGCCCTTGCCGTTCGCGACGTTAATCTCTCCATTGCTCCAGGCGAAGTCCTTGGGCTGGTCGGCGAATCCGGCTCAGGTAAATCGATCACGTCGCTGGCCATCATGCGTCTTTTGCCACCGCAGGCTCGCATCTCCGGCGAAATCCTTTTCACAGAGAATGGTTCTTCCCGCAATCTCACCACGGTTCCTGACGAATCCATGCGCCAACTTCGAGGCTCGCGCATTGCCATGATTTTTCAGGAACCCATGACCGCACTCAATCCCGTCATGCGCGTCGGCGACCAGATCGCTGAAGCCGTCCTAGCGCACGCTTCGCAAGCCAAAGACCCGCACTCAAAAAATGAAGCTCACAAACTCGCCGTGGAGGCGATGACCAACGTTGCCATTCCGCAACCGGATCGCCGCGCCCGCGATTATCCTCATCAACTTTCGGGCGGGATGCGACAGAGGATCATGATCGCCATGGCCATCGTCAACCGGCCTCAACTGCTCATCGCGGACGAACCCACTACCGCACTCGACGTCACCATCCAGGCCCAAATCCTTGCCCTCCTGGCCGACCTCCGCTCCAAGTTCCGACTGGCCATGCTTTTCATCTCGCACGATCTCGCCGTGGTCTCCCAAGTTGCCGACCGTGTCGCCGTCATGTATGCCGGGAGCATCGTCGAATTGGGCCCAAAGCAAGAAATTTTTCGCGTCCCGGCGCACCCTTACACTCGCGGCCTTCTCGACGCCGTTCCCGACCTGCAGACCGATCGCTCGCACCCCCTTGGCACCATAGAGGGAACTGTTCCGCCGCTGCACGCCATGCCAACCGGCTGTCCCTTCGAGCCGCGCTGCCAGTATCGTATTCCTGAATGCTCCAGCACCTTCCCGCCGCTTACGGAAGTCGCGCCAGCCCACTGGGCTCGCTGCCCTGTCGTTAATTCGAAGTGATGGGGCTATGCACTGCGGTTCCGCGCAGCACTTCGCCTTCCGGTCACATTCCCACCATTGGCTGCTTCTTGTAAATAAAACCTTGCCAGTATCCTCTTTCCTCGCACTCGTTCTATAATCGCGTTCCGTCTGGTGTCTATTGCGCATACTGCTGCTTAGCGACATTCACGCTAATCTCGAGGCCATGGAAGCATGCCTGGCTTCCGCTCCTGCCTTTGATCTTGTAGCCAACCTTGGCGACATCGTTGGGTATGGCGCATCGCCGAACGAAGTCATCGATCGCGTCCGCACTCTTGGCAACACCTTTGTTCGCGGTAATCACGACAAAGCCGCTACTGGACTTCTCGAACTCAATGATTTCAATCCCATGGCGGCCGCCGCAGCCATCTGGACCCGTGACCAACTTACCCCTGAGCACTTCCAATGGTTGCACTCTCTGCCACAAGGGCCACTTCCCCTCGCAGATTTCCCGCACGTGCAACTCGTTCACGGCTCTCCCGGGGACGAGGACGCCTACGTCGTTTCGATTGGCGACGCCCTGGTGCCGCTGATTTCGGTGGAAACGCCGATCACGTTCTTCGGACATACCCACCTGCAGGGAGGATTCTTTGCCAATGGCTCCAGCGCCGACGGCTTCCGTCCCGAATACCGCACCGTCGGCCAGCCCGAATCGCTCTCGCTGCAACTGAAACCCTCCACTCGTTACATGATCAATCCCGGCTCGGTCGGCCAGCCCCGCGACGGCGATTGGCGAGCCGCCTTCGCCCTGTTCGACACAGATTCCCAGGTCGTACACTTCCACCGCACTCCCTACAACCTCAAAGCGGCCCAGGACCGCATTTTCGCCGCTAACCTCCCCCCGAGACTCGCCACCCGCCTCGCCGCCGGCCGCTGAGTACCGAATATTTAGCCAGTAACCACTATCCACGAAGCCTGTGATCTCCGTTGTAAACTCAGACATGCCTTACCCGCGCCGCCCCGCAACCAAATCTCTCTTCGTTCACGACTCTCCCCGCGAGACTCCCCCAGAGCACTACCTCGTCGCTCACAGCGATGGCGGCGCCCGCGGCAATCCTGGTCCGGCTGGCTATGGCGTTGTCATCAACGATCAATCCGGCAAGAAAGTTGCTCATCTCAGTGAGTACCTCGGCCACCAGACTAATAATTTCGCCGAATACCAGGGGCTGATTGCCGCGCTCGAATACGCCATCGAACACGGACCCAAAGCCCTCAAACTCATCAGCGATTCGGAACTCCTTGTCCGCCAGATCAAAGGCATTTACAAGGTGAAGAATGCCGTACTCCAGGATCTTCACGGCCGCGCCAAAGAACTAATCGCTCAGCTTGAGTGGTTTTCCATCGGCCACGCCCTCCGCGAGCAAAACACTGAAGCCGATCGACTCGCCAATGAAGCCATGGACAAAGGCACGGGACGGGTAGCGCGAGCGTCGTCTCCCGCAAGCGTGCCAGCTGAAATTCAGTCACCGCAGGAGTTTGAGGGAGTGATCCGCAATGGCGTCGTCGAACTCACGAGGGGCCAACTCCCCGAAGGCACTCGAGTTCAAGTGCGGGCGAAGAAGTAGCCAACAGTTCCCGGTATGTTCTGTGCGACTTGAGGCGAGGGCTATTCCCCGGATGTATGGTCATGCACAATCTTCCATCCATCGGGAAACTTGCGAAAGACCAGAGTGAAGAGACCGTGCGGCGACTTGCCATCAGACATGGTCAGCAGCCATGATCCGCGTACGAATGCGGCATCCGCGCCGAGCATCTCGATCCGCAGGTCCGAGAATTCCAGCTTCCCCATTTCGCGCCCAGGGCTGGCATACGTCGCGCGATACCGATCGAATGCGGCCTGCCATCCATGATTTTCTTTCACGCCGGAAAAGAATGTCAGCTGTGGAGAATTCCAGTAGCCGGCCATAAAGCCATCGAGATCGTGCTGGTTCCATGATGCCTGCTGCGCAAGCAATACTTGTTCGACTTCGGCCTTCCCGGAAGGAGACTCCGCGCCCGATCCCATAACCATCACGAAAGACAAGAAAGAGAGAATGAACAAGGAGCGCATGCAAACCTCCGCGTCTGGAGAACCAGAGCGAACAGTTTCGCATGAAGAAACAATTCAGGAGAGAATTTCGAACGGATCAGAACGCTAGACGCGACCTTTCTTGGCCGCAACCGCCTTGGCGGCGGTGGCTTTTCCGGCTACTTCCCAAGGACGCTTCGGGCGATCCACCGGCGCCTCGTCGCGATCTTTGACACGGTCGTAGTGATATGACTCGCTCACCGTACCCAGCGACTCGTTGTAAAGACTCGGCAGTCCCAGCGCAATCTTCAACTCTTCCGAGAACGACTGCAGTGCTTTCAGGTGATCCGCTGTGGCCGGAACTTCGTTCTTCGACGTTTTCAGAAACTGCTGGTAGCCGCGGTTGACCAGTTTTGAAATCTCGCTGCCGATCAGATATCCCGGATACGCAAAAATCTTTACGCCATCTTCAGGCGTCTTCTGTATCGCCGCCGATACGTTGTATTTTCTGAGGAACACTCTACCGTTTGTTCCCGGCGCTTCCGTCACATCAAATCCATTATCGCGGAGCCAGGCCAGGGATTCCTCGTAAGTCTTCGCTTCAATTGCTTTGGGCATTTTCTTCACTTCCAGTCTTCGTTCGATAAGGTTTAGATGCGACGTACCCGCCGCGTGCGACCTACTTTATTCACGCTCGCATCGAACTTGCACTTCAGGACATCTAACGTCACCATACTACATAGCCTGTCTGGCTCGTTCTTGCATAATTACGATAGTCATTAGGAAGAAGTTCGATTATGGGGCAGAGTTCCTTCAAAGCAACCGCAATGTTTCCGAGTCATCACGTGTCGAACGCCGTCGCCATCCGCCCCGGCCAGAGTTTACTGGACCGCATCGGCAATACTCCGCTGCTACGTTTTGATCGCCTAACTGCGCACTTGCCTGGCGTCGCACTTTTGGGCAAGGCCGAATGGCACAACCCAGGCGGTTCTGTGAAGGATCGCGCTGCCGCCAACATTGTCTCTGAAGGCCGCCGGAGCGGAAAATTTTCTGAGGGGAAAATATTACTGGACGCTACCAGCGGCAACACCGGCATCGCCTACGCGATGCTCGGCGCAGCCGAAGGATTTCCCGTCACGCTCTGCATGCCAACCAATGTTTCGGTAGAGCGCAAGAAAATCCTGCAAGCGTATGGCGCCAACATTTTGTACACCGATCCTGCGGATGGCTCGGATGGAGCAATTCGTATGGCGCGGGAACTGGCCGCCAAGCATCCGGATTTATATTTTTATGCCGATCAATATTCGAACGATGCCAATTGGCTGGCGCACTATCATGGAACTGCGAATGAAATCTGGCAACAGACGGAAGGGCGCGTCACTCACTTTGTCGCCATGCTCGGAACCAGCGGAACTTTCACGGGAGCGACGCGCCGCCTGAGAGAACTCAATCCAGCAATTCGCTGCATTTCGCTGCAACCAGATTCATCTTTCCACGGCATCGAAGGTGCGAAGCACATGGCGACTGCGATCGTTCCGAAAATCTACGATCCTGCACTGGCCGATGAAAATATTGAGATTGCCACTGAAGACGCCTATGCCATGGCGCGCCGCATGGCTCGCGAAAGCGGACTGCTGCTTGGAATCTCCGCCGCGGCTGGGATCTTCGGCAGCTTGCAGGTCTCCGAGAAACTGCAGTTGAGAAAAGAGCAAGAAGCGGTGGTAGTCACCATTCTCTGCGACTCTGGCGATAAATACCTGAGCGAAAGGTTCTGGACGGAGGGATGAGATCAGGGCAGAAGTAAGAAGTAACAATGCAGAAGTAAAAACGTCAACCAAATTTTACTTCTGCACTCTGACTTCTTGCTTTTGCATTTTCAATTCAATGCTCAAGATCGCATCAAAAGAATTCGCCGCCCTTCGTCGCCATGGCGAAGAAACCTATCCACATGAATGCTGCGGGGCGTTGCTCGGCCGTGTGGACGACGACGGCGCTCGTACCGTAACTTCCATCGCTCGCTGCGGAAATACTCGGACCGACTCGCCCCAGAACCGCTACAACATCGATCCTCGGGAACTGGTGCGCATTCAGCGCGAGGGGCGTGAGCGCGGCGAGGATATCGTCGGCTTTTATCATTCCCACCCGGATCATCCCGCGCGGTGGTCACCGACGGATCTGGCCGAAGCGCACTGGCTCGGATGCTCCTACGTCATCACGAGCGTGGAGCGGGGGAAAGCGACGATCACCAACTCGTTTGAACTTGCCGGTTCCGACGAAGCTGACAAGAAATTGTCGGATGAGAAACTTGAGGTCGAATAAGTTCGAGATCGATTCAACGTATAGATGCCTCGAGTAGCGCACTTTCCGCGCGATTTTCACAACGCCCGAAAGCTTTCCATAAACTGCCACGCTCCGCTGCTGCCTCTTCATCATTGCAAGAGCCGCGTCTGGCGCGCGTTCCGAGCGGATTTCACCGTGGAACCTGCACCAATTCCGGTCACCCGCCTGTGGACGGCGTGCACTTCACTGAAAATGCGTCACTTAAAATCGCATTCTTTTTGTTGACTCTAGAAATAGAAAGAGTAAAAACAGAATCGTTCTTTGACATCTTCTGAAGTTTTCCCGGTTGGGGCTGAGTCCGGGACTCAAGCGAAGTCACTCTTTTTATGAAAATGAAAAGGGAGGGCAAGCAAGAGTCGAGTAGCAAAGCGCTGGGCGAGGAGAACAAGAAGCCGTGTTGAAGGCAGGATAGAGTTCCGAGGCGTTGGGTAGGTTTTTCCGGTTGGCGGTGAGCCCGGAGCCCGAGCGAAGATCGCGTGCGGCGTCCCGCAAGGGAAGCTGCAATAGCAGGTCGAGCAAGGGTCAAACGCGAGCTACTGGCCGAGACGAATGGACCCCACACCACCTCGGAACTCTTATTTTTGGAAGCTGCGGACCTCTTCAACATTCTCGTCACTATTGCTTTCGGGCAGCTTGCCTAGAACCTTTCCGTTCATCCTAGAAAGTTTCCTACAGCGGAATATTTCCATGCTTCTTCGGCGGATTCTTATCCCGCTTATTCTCCAGCATGGCTAAGGCCTGGATCAGCTTCTTGCGCGTTTCGCGGGGCTGAATAATGGCATCGACGAAGCCACGGTCGGCGGCGACGTAGGGGCTGGCGAAGCGATCGCGAAATTCTTCAATCTTGGTCTGCCGTAATTCCTGGCGCTGCTGCGGATTTTCCGCGCCATCGAGTTCACGCTTGAAGACAATATCTACCGCACCCTCCGGGCCCATGACCGCAATCTCGGCGGTGGGCCAGGCGTAGTTCACATCGGTGCGGATGTGTTTCGAGGCCATGACGCAATAAGCGCCACCGTAGGCTTTGCGCGTGATCACGGTGATCTTGGGGACGGTAGCTTCGGCGAATGCGAAGAGGAGTTTGGCACCATGCTTAATGATGCCACCGTACTCCTGCGCCGTACCCGGGAGAAATCCCGGGACATCCTCAAACGTAATCAGCGGAATATTGAAGCAATCGCAGAAGCGCACGAAGCGCGCACCTTTGACGGAAGCATTGATATCGAGCGTGCCAGCCAGCATGGCCGGTTGATTGGCGACGATGCCCACGGAGCGGCCGTCGAGGCGCGCAAATCCTACGACGATATTTTTGGCATAGTGCTCCTGCACTTCGAAAAAGTAGGCGTCGTCGACGACAGAATGGATCACGTCCTTCATGTCGTACGGCTGATTCGATTGGGCGGGCACGATTTTATCGAGCGCGGCATCGGCACGGTCAATGGGATCGGTGCACGGTTTGCGCGGGGGGTCTTCCAGATTATTCGAGGGAACAAAGCTCAAGAGTTCTCGCACCATCGACAAACATTCAGCATCGTCATGAGCAAGGAAGTGGGCCACGCCCGAGGTTTCGTTGTGCGTCATGGCGCCACCGAGCTGATCTTTGGTGACATCTTCATGAGTGACGGTCTTGATCACGTCGGGGCCGGTGATGAACATGTAGGAAGTCTTGTCGACCATGAGGACGAAGTCGGTGATGGCGGGCGAATAGACAGCGCCACCGGCGCAGGGGCCCATGATCGCCGAAATCTGCGGAACAACTCCGCTGTACAAAGTGTTGCGCAAGAAAATGTCGGCGTATCCAGCCAGGGACATGACGCCTTCCTGAATGCGCGCGCCGCCGGAGTCATTCAAGCCGATGACCGGCGCGCCCATCTTCGCGGCGAGGTCCATGATCTTGACGATCTTTCCGGCATTCGTCTCGGAGAGCGATCCGCCGAAGACAGTGAAATCCTGCGCGAAGACAAAAACCAGTCGGCCTTCGATGCGGCCGTAGCCAGTGACAAAACCATCTCCGTAAGGCTTTTGCTCAGCCATGCCGAAGTCGTTGCACCGATGCGTAACCAGCTTGTCGGTCTCTTCGAAGGAGCCTTCGTCAAGCAGAAACTCGATGCGCTCGCGGGCCGACATCTTGCCTTCTTTGTGCTGGCGCTCGCGACGTTTTGCACCTCCGCCCTCTTCGGCAAGTTGATTGCGCTTTCTTAGTTCCGCAATTTTTTCTTCGATATTCATGGCGGGAAGGATTATAGCGGGTGCATAGGCAAGTGTGAGGTTATCTTGGGCGAAGCTGGCTCAGATGGGCTACCACACGATGAAGTCCACGCGCAGCAGGAGAATGCATGACGCCGGAGTCTTGGTGCCGGACAGGATCGTTAACCTATTAGTCGAGAGTAGCGCCGAGTTGTTGGTAGCGATATTTTTTCCCATCCCAAAAGATGACCGAAGAGGTGCTCTCGCCTTCGCCTTTTTCTTCCATGTAAACGCCGAGCACGGTTCGTTTTTTCAGTGTCAGTCTTTTCACGGTAAGTGTTTTGAATGGAAGATTGATGAGCAGAAATTTCGCCTTCTCTTTGTCAGACCGCCAGGCATCGGGGCCAACTCCGTGAACGATGAGAAGGCACAGCCCCTTGCGCTCTGGTTCATCTGAGGCAAAGGTCGAGGTAATTTTGACGTCCCCGAATCCCATGAAACTGTTGTAAGGATCGATCACGAGGAAACCATGCTCTGCCTGGTCGGCCATGGGATTTTTGCATCGCGCCGCGACCACAAGGTCATCCACACCGTCTCCATCGAGGTCGCCGACGAATTGCGGCGGTCCACCCAGGAGGGAGCAATTTTCACCAAACTCTTTTCGAACGTAATCGTCGGTGACCGCAGGCACGGGGGTGGTAGCGTGGGCTGGCGGTGGAGGAAGCGGCTTCTTCGCAGCGGAAAGCGTCGCGGCGCTCGCAGCCATCAGGAATCCAATCCATACCAGGCGTGGGGAAATAGGCCAAGAGAACTTCATGCTCGTACTCTAGTACCGTTTAGCGCGTGGTGGTATAGACATCGCCGATGACTGGTAACCAAGGTACCCATTACTTTCGGAAGTGCTCCCATCCGCGCGGTTCGAGTTCGGAGGCCACGCCGTCACGATTTATCAGGAACATCTTCCGATTTCGCGTAATCCTACCGATCGGGGTGATGGGCACTCCAGCGATTTGGGATGGAACCCGGCGGCCGCGAGGTACGGTGAACAGCAATTCGTAGTCTTCTCCGCCGTGCAGCCCAAGTTCGAGATCAACCGTCCGACGAGGGCTGCCTACTCGGGCGAGGGGCAGGGCCTCCAACAGGATTTCAGCTCCTACCCCACTCTCTTCACAAATGTGGGCCATGTCGGTGGAGAGGCCGTCGCTGGTGTCGATCATGGCGGTGGCGATTTTCTTTTCGCGCAAAGTGCGGCCGAGGGCGACCCGGGGTTCGGGGAAGAAGTGGCGCGGATAGGACCGTGGATTCAAGCGGGAGTTCGTTCCGAGCTTGTGGATAGCCGCAGCTGAGCCACCCAGTTCACCACTCACGTAAATAAGATCGCCGGGACGCGCCTTGGAGCGCAAAACGGCTGCTCCCTCAGGCACTACACCCAAAACAACAATGTCCGCGAGGATCAGGCCGGGCGATTCGGCGGTATCGCCGCCGGCTAGGGCCACGCCATATTTTTTCGCCAAAGCTATGAGTCCGCGCATAAACCCGCTTTTCCACTTTGGCGGCAAGTCGCCCGGGAGAGCCAGCGAGAGAAACGCGGCGACCGGGTCTCCGCCCATGGCGGCTATATCGCTCAAACCGCGAGCGAGGCACCGGTGACCAACGGCTTCTGGCGGATGCGAATCTCGCCGGAAATGGATACCTTCCAGAGAAAAATCGGTCGTCACTAACGTGTCGTTCTGCTTGCCTCGGCCCCCGGAAAGCCGCAACACGGCGCAGTCGTCCCCGATCCCGGTCCGGATGAGGGGATTGGCCGTCGCTCTTGCCAGCTGTCGAATCTCTGCAATGAGCTCTTTTTCGGGAGTCACGATGCCACCACTATAAGGGAGGGCGCGCCACGATGGCGGTTGCTTTCCAGTTTAGAGGTGGCCCTTGGACCCATTGTCGTAATACGGCCCAACCATCACTCGATTACCGCCTTAAGTAACAATTAATACGTTCCGCTTCCGTTGACAGGGGGAACCCAGTTTGTTACCTTTTACCTGACATTCATAAAGATCTCTGGCCGAGCTAAGTTCAGCATTTCTTAGGAATTGCAGAACAAGAACGCTTTAGAAGCTTCGGCCGCTGGTTTCCATTAGGCAGCGGGGCACGTTAAAAGTCTCTGATCCCACGACGGGAACGTGTGACCCACAAAAAATCAGGTTACCGAACAGGCTATCTGCGGCATCAGAATTGAGCCTGAATTCCGGGCTGATTGATCAACGCGGAGAAGGAAGGCATTTGCAAAAGCGCTTTTACATACTTTTTGTGGCTCGCGGGGACGATGGCCAGCTGCGCAAAATCTCGATTCCCGTCCATTATTTGTATGTATTTGTGGTGGGAGCCGCAATCGGCTTTCTAAGCCTCACAGGGATCGCCAGCTCTTATACCCGCATGCTGCTGAAGGTTTCCCGCTACAACGAGTTGCGGACCGAGAAAGAACAGCTGCGGGATCGCTATTCCAAACTTGAAGAAGTTGCGAAAGAGCGCGACGTGCAGGTTGCCTCGTTGGGGTCAATTGCCAGCGAAGTTTCGGCTCTGTACGGATTGAAGTCGCAGCCCACCTTGGTTACCGCTTCCCAACAGCAAATTCAGGACGCGGACGTGAAGTCGTCACTCGATCAGCTTGGCGCCCTGCGCACCTCAGCCCTAACAGGCGATGCGACAGTAGGCATCAGCCTGGGAATGACACGCAATGCCACCACGGCTGACTGGTACCGCGCCAATGCGGCCCCGAACTTATGGCCGGTGGAAGGCCAGGTGACGGGTAGTTTTGGGGAGCGTATCGATCCATTCAATGGAGAAGGCGCATTCCACAGTGGAGTGGATATCAGCAGCAGCTACGGTCATCCGATCATTGCGCCGGCGGACGGTATGGTGACATTCGCGGATTTCATGGGCGGATATGGCAAGGCCATCATGATCGATCATGGCCACGGCATCTGCACGAGGTACGGGCACCTGTCGGGCTTCTCGGTTACGGCGGGCCAGCACGTTCATCGAGGCGACACCATCGGTTATGTGGGTCTGAGCGGACGCTCGACCGGTCCGCATCTTCACTACGAAGTACGCATCAACGACACTCCAGTGAATCCTTACAAGTATCTGCGTATCACCATCGCTCACAGCGGTGGCTTCGAGACCGGCGGCTAGTACGAGGGCGCACGGGTTTTCGATCATCTCTCCTTTCAAACACTGTCATAATCCGGCTCTTGCGCTCCGGTCGTGGCTAGGCTACGTTCATTGGGACGAAGAAATTGCCTTGTCCGTTTCTTGAAAAAAAACGATACGCGCCAGTCTGGGAGGCGCAGCCCGAGCTTTGATCCTCGGCCGAGAATCGGGAACTGAGCAAAACCTCGAAGCACCATGATCAGCTTCTTCCATTCCGTACGCGAGGATATAGCAGCTGTCTTTGAATCAGACCCGGCCGCGCGCTCCTATGCCGAGGTACTCATCTGCTATCCAGGTCTGCACGCCGTATGGTTCCATCACATCAGTCACTGGCTATGGCTGCATGGCATGCGCTTTCTGGCGAGGTTTGTTTCGCAAGTGGCTCGCCTTTTGACTGGAATCGAGATCCATCCGGGCGCTGAGATTGGACGTCGTTTGTTCATCGACCACGGCATGGGAACCGTCATTGGAGAAACGGCGATTATCGGGAACGACGTCACGCTCTACCAGGGAGTGACGCTGGGCGGGACGGGCAAAGAAAAAGGCAAGCGACACCCCACTCTGGGCAACAACATCTCGGTCGGCTCCGGAGCCAAACTTCTCGGCAATATCACGATTGGGGATAATTGCCGAGTGGGGGCGGGCTCAGTGGTACTACGCAGTGTTCCTGCGAACTCGACGATCGTCGGCGTGCCCGGCCACATTGTATTGCGAGACGGCAAACGCGTGGTCATCACCGATCCGAAAGACATTCGCGATCCACTTTCTGACGTGATTATCAAATTAGCCACCGAAGTTCACGAGTTGCGTGCGCGGTTTCAGCAACACACGCACGAAACGCTGGGAGAGGAGCCGAACATGGCGATTGATGACGGGTCTTCGACTCCGAACATCTCTCCACAAGAATTGTTTCAGGACGATTATCAGGACTATCAGATCTGAATTGCACCGGCCAGTTGATCTTACGGTCACTGCCCACTGATCACTGACGCAGACCCATCCAGCTTTCTGAAACTACCAGCGAATTCCCCGGGTTGTGCGGGTCGTACTTTACGGAGGTAGGCAATCCCAGCCGGCACGAATGCAGATTGATCCACTGACGCAAATACGTCACGTCTTGCGAACATTCGTAGGAGACGCCTGCCACGTCGTACTTATAGATCAGCAGCACGGCCGCGTGATGGCCATCATTGGGCGCCAGTTCCTGGACATCGATCACTGTTCCGTCCGTAATTCGGCCGACCCCTTCCAGCCAACTGCGTCGCTCCCGCTCGAGATCTGCGTCATCCTTGGGCTTCCGGCGCAACAAGGCATAAGCGCCGATGGCAACTGCGCTCCCGGCAAACATTAATGAATAGAGCCGAAAAGAATCCATACGAAGGGTGAGTGAAAACCGTGGACCTAGCCTCTGCGCTTCATCATCAGAATATGCCGGAAGCGGCTCGCATGGAAGTGGTTGCTGAGTTACTGAGGTGCCAGTCAAAAGTGCGCGCTGTGGAAATCTGGATCGGGCAATTGTCGGAAGAATTATTTCTGCTTGCAGACAAAATCTCTGGCCATGTCGCCAAAGTTTCCCTCCGCGAGCTGGCCGAATTGATCATCGCGACGCGTCTTCTTGCTGACGATCAACTTGCCGTTGTGGTCACGAGAGTAAAACCATTCAGAGCTTGGAACCGCGCTTCCACTGGCGCAATTGAAGCGAACCCGTGCTCGCAGTTCCACGAAAGGACCGCCTTGCGGCACCTTAGAGGGCTCCTTGAATTCGACCCGGATCCATGCCGTGCGGAGTCCGTTTTTCTGAGGGGAAACGGAACTGACCAGCACCTGATCGCCAGCAGCGGTTGAGCCGATCTCCCGCCAATCTCCCGCAGCGACAGCGACGACTCCTACGAACAACACGGGGGTCAGAACAACGGCGATAGCGATGAGTAGACCTTTTTTCATCCAGGGTGATACGTGTACAGAAACGGTGACGCAGCCACTTTGGGGGAAAAATCGCTTTCTGTCAACTCGACTGCGATCGACAAGGGCGATAAATAGAAACTTTTGCGCTCGCGGGTTGGGACCTCTGCTATCGTTGTGTGCTGCCGGAGTTTGACCTTATGGAAACTCTTTACTGCACGAAGGTGGAGTCGCCAGTCGGCCCCCTGTTTCTGGCTGCATCCGGGCAAGGATTGGTGGCGCTTGAGTTCGATGCTCGGTTGCCGGGGCAGCAATCCATTCGGCCGAACCCTCGCGATCTTCGCGGCGAAAAGCTGGGCATTATGTTCGAAGATTCGGTCAGGGCGATGGACGCCTATTTGACTGAACTTCAAGAATACTTCTCGGGCACACGGCGCGAATTCGCTTTCGCGCTCGATCTTCGCGGGACTGACTTTCAGGTCGCTTGCTGGCGCGCGCTGCTGAAGATTCCGTATGGCGAAACGCGAACTTACGCCGATATTGCCCGTGCCGTGGGCAAGCCAAAGGCATTTCGCGCAGTAGGCATGGCCAACAACCGTAATCCGATCGCAGTCGTGATTCCCTGCCATCGCGTCATTGCGTCCAACGGCACACTTTGCGGCTATGGCGGCGGACTTGATGTAAAACGAAAGCTGCTGGAACTTGAGGGCGCTCGGACTCAGGCACTAGCAGCATAATCTCGATCGATCAACCAACCGACCTTGACCTCCTCGAACGGTAACGGCACCACTCTGCGCAAAGCTGGGCTGTTTTATCTCGTCTTCGTGATGTTTTCCTACACGACGGGCGGGCCGTTCGGGCTTGAGGACATGGTGACCACCTCGGGCCCGGGACTGACCCTCATGTATCTGCTAATATTGCCATTTTTCTGGTGCATCCCTGTCTCACTGGTTTCGGCGGAACTCACCACAGCGATGCCGGTCGAGGGTGGGTTCTATCGCTGGACGCGAGCCGCTTTCGGAGACTTCTGGGGATTCTTAGCTGGATGGTGGAACTGGTCGGCGTCGTTTTTGTTGGGAGGAGCCTACGCGGTTCTCTTCACCGATTACTTGGTCTACTACTTCCCGGGAATCACAGGATGGAAGCATTACCTTGTTTCGTTGGCGCTGATCGCCGCGATCACATGGATCAACGTTCGGGGCATTCAGATGGTCGGTCAACTTGCGACAGCGCTGGAGGTTCTTATCTTCATACCTGTCATGACGATGATCGTGATGGGATTTCTGCATTGGCATCACAATCCATTTGTTCCGTTGATCCCACCGCATCAGGCAACGTTCAAGATTTTCGGCGTCGGGTTGGCGCTCGGTTTATGGCTGTATTCAGGCTATGAACAGCTTTCAACCGTGGCTGAGGAAGTGGAGAATCCGCAACGCGCTTATCCGCGAGCGCTAGCGCTGGTTGTGCCGCTTTCGATTGCCGCCTACTATCTGCCCACTCTGGCGGGGTTGGCTTCAGCGGGGAATTGGGAACAATGGCATACGGGTTTTTTTTCCGACGCAGCCAAGATGATTGGCGGCCCGTGGCTAGGCACCTGGATGACATTGGCGGCGATGGTGGGAAACGTTGCGCTGCTCAACAGTACGGTACTGACGACAACACGAATGCCGTTCGCGATGGCGGAGGACGGATATTTGCCTGCAGCCCTTACCCGGAAGCATTCGCGGTATGGCACGCCGTGGCTGGCAATCTTGGTGTCGGCGGTTATCTATGGTCTGCTGGCGTGGCAGAGTCTTGGTCGACTCATATCGGTATACATCTGGCTGCGCTCGGCGACGACGGTACTAACCGTGCTCTCAGCATGGAGGCTACGCCGCACGCGTCCCGAAATGCCGCGAGGGTTTGTGATTCCTGGTGGGCAGATCGGACTAATATACGTAGTGGGGGCGCCCGTACTGATGGCGATGTTGGCGCTGTTGGGAAGCGATAAGTTTGCTTTGATTGGTGGCGCCGTCGCGGTGGTGGTGGGACCGGCGGTGTATCTAGTGCTGAGAAGGGGAACGACAAAATAAACCTGACGATTTCTTGTGACTCTAGGGCTGAGCATAAAACAGCGGCGGATTCGAGACGAAATCGCAGGACCCAACGCAGATGCGGACGGCCATACTCAAACCCGTTCATGCTGGATGCTTAGCTCACCCAATCCAGAACCTTGTACCACATCCCCGCAAACGGCAAGAACCACGGTTTCCCGCTGTACAGACCCAGTGGCGCGCCGGGAAACGGAATGCCGACGAAGGGATTTTCCGGCTGGTCGCCGGCGATTAGCTCCGCCATCTTCTGCCCTTGATAGGTGGCCATGGCGACGCCATGCCCAGCATAGCCGACTGCGTAGTACAGACCATCGATCTGGCCGGCGTGGGGCATGATGTCGAAGGCGAAGTCGAGCGTACCGCCCCAGACATACTCAATCTTGGCGTCGCGCAACTGGGGATAGACGCCGATCATCCCGCGACGCAGGATCTCCGCACTCTGGCGAACCGTCTGATCATTTTCCGGAAAAAAGGCAGCGCGCCCGCCGAACAACATGCGGCGGTCGGGCGTAAGCCGGTAGTAGTACAGATAATTCTTGGAGTCGTAGATCATGCGGTTGCGCGGGCTGAGCTCAAAGGCCAAGGCTTCCGGCAGAATCTCGGTCGTGATGATGAACGACCCAATGGGAATAATTTTCTTCTGCAGGGCGGGCGTTACGCTGCCGGTGTAGCCGCTGGTAGCGACGAAGACTTCGCGCGCCCAGAGTGTGCCGCGTGCAGTGCTGATGGTCCACCCTTGTTCGCCGTTGTGAGCGGCGCGCTCGATTCGCTGCGCCTGCGCGTGCTCAAAGATAGCCGCACCGGCTTTCATTGCGGCTCGCGCAAGTCCAGCGACGTAGCGAGCGGGATTTGCCCCGGCACTGACTTCATCCACCATGCCGCCGTAATAAATGTTCGAACCGATTTCGGGCGCCAACTCTTTTTTCTGGACAACCTGGATTTGATGATTGAACTCGCGCGCGATGACTTCTGCCTGCCGGGCGTAGTCGTCGAAATGCTTTTGCTTGCAAGCCACTTCCAGATGGCCGCAGCGGGAAAAATCGCACTCGATATTTTCTTCGCGCACTATCTGTTCGACGCAATCGATGGTTGCAAGCGACGCCGCGTACATTCGCCGCGTGAGATCGCGGCCATACATCGAAATGAGCTTGTTCACACCAAGCTTCATGCCGGTCAGCACCATGCCTCCGTTGCGCGAACTGGCACCCCACCCAATCGTTTCGCTCTCCAGCACCACTACCGAGGCTCCGCGCCTGGCGAGCGTACGAGCCGCAGAGAGTCCGGTGAAGCCAGCGCCAATCACGGCCACATCCACGATTTCCGGGAGCGGCGTGATTTCGAGTTTCGGGATTTCGGTCGTCGTGAGCCAGTAATTGTGTTCTTGCAAGGCCATATTTTGATATCGATATCTTGCGCGTTCTGCCTCCGGTGCCAACTTCAAAGCACGGCGGTTTCGTGAATCGTCCGGCCCTCAGCGAAGCGCGTCAGGCTCAACAAAGAGGCGTCGATCAGATCTGTGCTTCCATTGAGAACCAGATCGCTAAGAATCTTACCCGTAGCCGGCGCATGCATCACGCCGTGTCCGCTGAAACCATTCGCCAGGTAAAAGCCGGGAACGGTGGGGGCTTCGCCCAGAATCGGATGATGATCGGGGGTCATCTCGTAGAGTCCCGCCCACGCTCGTTTGGGATTTACCGGAAGATTAGCGAAGCAGGGAACACGATCGGCCGCACGCGTCAGAATTTTTTCGACAAAAGCTGCGTCGAAATCCGTCTTGAATCCGTGCGTTTCTTCCGGATCGTTCCAGGCAAGAAGAAATCCGCGAGCTTCGGGCCGGAAATGGAATCCATTCGACATATCGACGATCATGGGCGCCGTGTGGGGAAATTCATCAAACGGTTCGCTGGGGACAAGCATGCGGCGCAACGGCCGCACGGGAAGTTCCACGCCAACCATACTCGCGATCTCCGCCGCCCAGGGACCGGCACAGTTGATCACCTTGCGCGTTGCCACGGATCCATTCGTAGTCTCAACCCCCGCAATCCCATTGCGGTCTTGCGTGAAATTGATGACACTCGAGTTCTTCCACAAGGTGGCGCCATGGTCGGTCGCCCATTTTATGAATCCATTCATCGCGCTGTAAGGGTCAACGAAGCCGTCGGTGGAGCAAAAACTCCCGCCGACAACATCGTCCGCACGTAATTGCGGGAACATGCCACGAATCTCGTCAGCCGTTATCAGGCGAACGCCTTGCAATCCCATCTTCACTTGCTGCGCGTAGTTTGCCTGCAAGTAGGTCATCTGCTTCTCGTTCGTCGCACAAAACAGATAGCCTTGGGGACGGTAATCACAGGGAAAGCCGAGACGATCTTCAAAGCTCGCGTAAAACGGAATCGAATAGAGCGACATCTGAATGCTGACGGGTGTGGAAAATTGGGCTCGCACTCCTCCCATGCTCTTTCCGGTCGAGCCTTTGCCCTGCGCCGATTCCTTCTCGATCACCAGGATGTTTCGGCATCCATTGGCAGCGAGGTGGTAAGCAATGCTAGAGCCGACGATTCCCCCACCAACGATTACGACATCCGCAGTGTGCATACGACAAATCCGAAGCGACCCTGCATTCTAGCGCACGCACTGCGGACGTACATGTACTACCGGAACATCGAGGTCAATTCCAGGCTCCAGCACACTCTACCTCGGTAACTTGCCATGGTTACTGAGGCTGCCTAGTCTCAACTAGGATGCCCTTACGCTGCCTCGTATTCTCATCGGATCAGGAAATGGTCCAGCCGATCTGGCGGGTTCTGTCAGAGCTCGGGATCGAGGGAGAGTACTGCGGAAGCGCCGTCGATGCCGTCGAAAAGGTGACGACGCAGTTGTTCCAGATCGTCATCACCGACTGGGACGACCAGCCGGAAGCAGCATTCTTGCTGAAAACCGCACGGGATCAGAAGCCGGCGCAGCGTCCGCTGACTCTCGCAATCGTCAGCGATGAAGCGAGGCTGCCGGAGGCATTGCGCGCGGGAGCCAATTCGGTTCTGCTAAAGCCGATTCGGGGCCGACCAGGCTCGCGATACTCTCGGCACGGCGTGCGAATTGCTTCAATCCAAGCTGGCATCCACTCCGCAGTTCGCTGCGCCAGCAATGCATTTTCAGGAGCAGCCAGAGAAGGCCGCCAGCGCGGCAGCGGCGAGCGCTGTTGCGTCTACCGCTCTCGCCTCAGTAAGCCACGGGCCTGAAACAATCTTCCGTGCCGGCGAGTTTCTGCAAGGAAACTCAGCTCCAGGCGCACAATTCGTCACCGAATGTGCCGTGCAACGATCATTGGAGCAATCTGAAGAGACCGAAGTTGACGCACTCACGGAACTTGAACCCATGGCCTCTGCCGTCGCTACACAGCCCGTACCCGCGTCGAGGCCAGCCGTGGACGCTCGGAACGGGTGGGCTGCCCTGCAATCGCGACGGATAAAACCGGCACAAGTTGAGCCGCAATCTCCGACGAAGAGTGCTCTTTCATCATACGAGCAAACGCCCGCATACGAAGTGCTGCCCGCGACCTTTGGCGACAGCGCAAAATCAGGAAAACAGCCTTCGGAATCGGATAAGGAGGCCGCCCTATTTTCGTACATGGCGGGAGAATCAAAAGAGGCAGCGCGAGTGGCTGAACGCCCGAAGCGGGGCAGGGTTCTCTTTCCACTCGTGCTTACAGTGGCATGTCTGGGGCTGATAGCTCTGCCGCGAACACGGCAAGGTTTAGTCATCATGTACCGGAGCTCCGTTCGAGCTGGGGAGAAGTGGCTGAACCCGCCCCCTCAACCCGTAGCGACGGTGACGCAGCATGAGAGCTTCGGCCAGGAAGATGAATATAAGTTCCCGGCGCCGGCGAATATCCCGGACGCGACCACGGATCTTTCACAGATTCGCGTCCTTCCAGTCGTGGACCCAACCGCAAAGCCGGTAAAGAATCCGGACCAAACAGCCGAGCAGGTTGTCACGGCGAATGCTTCGACGGATCAGAATCAAGCTGGTGCGGTTGAGGGTAGCCAACCGCCTGGGGCGCAGATTCAAGGTCATGACCGTGCTGCGCCGGTTGCTAGTGCGGCGGTCGAGCCCGCTAAAATTGCTTCAGCCGTTCGCCCTACACAGGACACCATTTCACCTCCAGCGGCTGTCGCACAGCGACAAGCAATCCCAGAAAGCACGCCCCAGCGAAATTCCACGCCTGCATCTGAGCTCACGGCACAAGGCGATATTCCATCGAGCCTGAGGTCGCAGACGGCCTCGATGACGCCGGAGGTTAGCGGAGCCAAGCCCGTTGAGGCGGCGATGTCGTCGATCGAACCGGTGAAACTGCCTGAATCTATGCTGTGGGATTTACTGGCTCAGCCGATTAACGCGGCCTATCCGGAATCGGCCAAAGCGAGCGGTCAAAGGGGCAGCGTGGTTTTACAAGTGTTGATCGGGCGTGATGGAGCAGTGCAGGACGCAAAGTTCATGCAGGGGTCATTGGTGTTCGCTCGATCAGCCATCGATGCCTTAAAGCAGTGTCACTTCAAGCCTTACCTCATGAACGGTCGACCTGTATCGGTGCAAAGCACGATGACCTTAAACTTCAAACCAGCTTTGTAAATAAATGCCATACCGTTTTGATGGTTGCTCGTCTAAATTCCAGGAAAGCGGTGCATTCCCGTGGGTTGCCGGCATAGAAGGAAGAAAAGCAGCCGCGGGGCATAAAGCCGCATCTACAAGATATAATCAGGCTAAGCTAGTAAGAAAGTCACTCCTTTAGAGAAACGAAAATTGATGTCCATGAAAACGAAAGCTGCGATTCTGGTTTCGTCCTTTACCGTGTTGCTGTTTGTGGTCGTAGGTTCGTTGGGCGGCGTACATGCTTCGTCGAATGACGGCTCCTACCGGCAAATGCAGGTTTACAGCGAAGTACTCTCCCGCGTGCAGAGTGAGTACGTCGAAGACCCTAACATTCCAAAAGTGACGGACGGAGCCCTGCATGGTCTGGTCGAATCCCTCGATGCGAACTCGAGCTATTTGACGCCTACAGCCTACAAAGCCTTCAAGGCGCACAAGGCGGAAGGTAAGGGCGAAATTGGGGCTACGGTCTCCAAGCGCTTCGGATACGCGGACGTGGTATCGGTCATGCCTGGGTCGCCCGCCGAAAAGGCTGGCATCGAAGCTACCGACATCTTCGAATCGATCGAAGGGCAGAGCACACGCGACATGTCGCTGCCGGAAATTCGCGACGCGTTGGCTGGGACACCCGGGTCAAACGTAAATGTTTCAGTGGTCCGTGCGCGCAAGGCCGAACCGCAGAAGATGGTTATAACACGCGACGTAGTAAGCGTTCCTCCCGTTTCCGACAAGATGCTCGAAGACGGCATTGGTTATGTAAAGGTCGTGGCATTAACCAAGGGGAAAGCACAGGAGATCGCGAGCAAGATCAAATCGTTAGAAAAATCTGGCGCTAAGAAGTTGGTCCTGGATTTGCGAAACGCTTCCGAGGGAGAGGAGAGTGAGGGCGTTGCCACTGCCAATCTTTTCCTGAATCATGGAACGATTACTTATCTTCAAGGCCAGAAATTTCCCCGAGAGGCCTTCAATGCCGAACCCGGCAAGGCCGTTACTTCTCTTCCTCTGGCAGTGTTGGTGAATAAGGGCACGGCGGGAGCGGCCGAGATTGTAGCCGCAGCCGTTTTGGAAAATGCCCGCGGCGACGTTGTGGGTGACAAGACATTTGGGGACGGGTCCGTGCAGAAAACCATCGATCTTCCGGATGGCGGAGCGCTGATTCTTTCAGTGGCGAAATATTATTCGCCCAGCGGAAAGGCGATCCAGGAGACCGCGGTTACGCCCAATGTTTTGGTGGCCGATGAAACAGAAAGCGCCGTAGTCGACGAAGAAGAGCAACGAGCCATCCGCCGAGGAACCAGAGGCTAAACCGAAAAATGCGCCGGACGATCAGCTGCATAAGGCGGTGGAAGTGTTAAAGAGTCGGGCCAGCTAAGAAGACCTAGCCTTTTCAATCGCGCGCCCATTTGGCGCGCGATTTTTTTTGCCGGCCTGGTATCGCGGCTCTCCCCTTAAGGCTGTTTTCCGAAAGAGCAACCACTTCGGATGTCGTCTAGCGACTATCGAAGCAGGGAGGCCCCTGCTATCCTGAAAACATCTCGCCATGAAGTCGCTCTATGAAGATCTTCCGGAGGTGGAGATCGCCGGACGGAAGTTTGTGGGCCGCGTGCTGTTCGGCCTGCTGGTGCTGATTTCTGCTCTCGTCGGGGCAACTGCTGGATTGTTGTTGGTCTACACCACGAACCTGCCTCAGGTCGAAGCGCTGGAAGCATACCGCCCGAGTTCGATCACAGAACTTTATGACGACCATGGCCGCGTGATCGGATCATTTGCGCTGCAGCGCCGCGTAGTCGCGGGCTATGATGACTTCTCTCCATTGCTTCGGGACGCATTGGTTTCCATCGAGGATAAAGACTTCTACCGCCATTCGGGAATCAACTTCTGGCGTATTGTGGGAGCGGCGTACCGCGACGTCGAATCGGGCGGCAAAGTGCAGGGCGCATCCACGCTGACCATGCAGTTGGCTCGCAACCTTTTTCTATCGCCCGATCGCTCCTTTCATCGCAAGGTACAAGAAGTACTGCTGGCGATTCAAATCGAACGGCGCTTCACCAAGCCGCAGATTTTCACGCTTTATGCTAATCAGATTTTTCTAGGGCATGGCGTGTACGGGTTCGAGGCGGCGTCAGAATTTTATTTCAGCAAGCCGGCTCGAAAGCTTACGCTTCCGGAAGCCGCGCTGCTGGCGGGTTTACCAAAGGGGCCAGGCATCTACTCGCCAATCAACCATCCCGAGCGCTCACAAAAGCGCCGAAATCTGGTCATCAACGCGATGCTGGAGGATGGAAAGATCACGGCCGCGCAAGCCGCCGACGCCAGAAACGAGCCGATCGGTTTGCATCTGCAGCATGATCCCAACTCGCTGGCGCCTTACTTCGTGGAAGAGATAAGGCGATATTTGGAAAATAAGTATGGCGCCGACCAGGTGCATGAAGGCGGACTGAAAGTGTACACATCGCTGGACGTTGACTTGCAGAAGGCTGCGTATCAGGCAGTACTCGATGGGCTTGGCGCATACGAACGCCGGCATGGATGGAAGGGCCATTTACAAAATGTGGTCGCCGAAGGAAATGACATCGACAAATATCAGCATCCGGATTGGGATGACGAGCCCGAGGTCAATGCGTACATTCATGCTCTCGTGACTTCTTCGGACGTCGGAATCGCCACTGTGAAATTCGGCCGCTATTCGGCTGCAGTGGGTCAAGCGGATATTGCGTGGACACAAGGAAAGATCCAGAATCTGCTCCGGCCGGGGGACATCTGCTACGTGAAAATTCTATCTCTAAGCCCGAACGGAGCCGCTCGCGTCAGCCTGGAACAGGACTCGGGTGCGCAAGGGGCACTGGTGGCAATCGACAACACGACCGGTGGCATCAACGCCATGGTCGGCGGGCGGGACTTCAACGAGTCGAAATTTGATCGTGCCACACAATCGTTACGGCAAGTGGGGTCTTCCTTCAAACCCTACGTCTACACTGCGGTCATCGATCGTGGAGGAAGTCCGGACGACACCATTCTCGATGAGCCGGTTACGTTTGAGACGGGCTCTGGACCTTATTCGCCTCACAACTATGACGACAAATTTGAAGGCATCATCACTCTGCGGCGAGCACTAGCACAATCGCGAAATATTCCCGCGTTGAAGTTGGCCAGCAAGGTCGGCATTAAAACCGTTATCGATTATGCGGAGCGTTTTGGAATCACGGCGAAGCTGCCGCCATACCTACCGGTTGCTCTCGGCTCGGCGGAAATCACTCTGATGGAGCAAACTTCCGCTTACAGTGTCTTCCCGAATGACGGCGTTCGCGTTACGCCCCGTTACATCACGAAAGTGACGGATTACGAAGGTCGTGTTTTAGAGGAGAATTATCCGGACGTAAAGGATGTGATCAGCGCGCGCACTGCACGCATCATGACCTCGATGTTGCAGGGGGTAGTGTTGCACGGCACAGCGGTGGCTGCTGCAAAGCTGCCTTTCCCTATTGGTGGTAAGACGGGTACAACCAATGATTTTACCGACGCATGGTTTATCGGATTTTCGCCAAGCATGACTTGCGGCGTGTGGGTCGGGTTCGATGAAAAGAAAACCCTGGGCGCAAAGGAAACTGGAGCACATGCAGCGCTTCCGATCTGGATGAACTTTATGAGCAGCGCAATGGCGGGGAAAGATCCGGGCCAGTTTCAGCCGCCGCCGGACACTCCCGGTCCGGTTGCGCAAAAAGTCGATACGCCGGACACGACGCCGGGGGCCGATGAGACCCACTGATCACTGGCTTATGAATGCGTCCGCTGCGGCCTGCACAGCATCTCTTCACATTCGTTCGTTCTTGTTATGAGAAATTTTCTTCGATTCGCGATGCTGGCTTTGGTTTTGGTGGTTGTAGCGCTGGTGTCAGCACTGATCGCAATGCGGTTCGCGATTCACGGTGAGGAAGTTGAGGTGCCCGCTCTCGTTGGGCTCACTCCCCCGGAAGCAGGCCGTTCTGTCTCCGGGCTGGGACTGCAGATTGAAGTCGAGCGACAATATTTTAGCCCGAGCATTGCGGAAGGGCGGATCATGTCACAATTGCCAATGCCCGGCGCGAAGGTCCGCAGGGGATGGCAAGTGCGGGTAGCAGAAAGTTTGGGACCCCAGCGGGTAACGATTCCGGATGTGACCAGGGAAAGCGAGCGGGCTGCGGAGTGGAATATCCGACGGCGTGGAATTGATTTGGCTTCCACCGCGGAAATGCAGTTTCCTGGAACGCCCGCCGATCAGGTACTGGCGCAGAGTCCCCCCGCGAACGCGAACCAGGTTGCCGCCCCGAAAGCTAGTCTGCTGGTCAGCGTAGCGGCGGATCCGCCAGCCTATGTGATGCCAAGTTTCTTAGGACAACCGCTAGGCGTTGCAAGCCGAACGCTGCAAGACGCTGGCTTCAGACTGGGAAACGTTAGCATGGCTCAGTCCGCACCCAGCGACAGTCCACCGGAAAGCAATCCGTCGATCACCGTGGTACCCGCGCAACCCGCTCCCGCTAGCATTATCGTCGCCCAAACGCCGCCAGCCGGTCAAAAAGTTCTGGCTGGTGCAGTGGTTAATTTCCAGGTTCGCTAGACGCAAGCTTTGCCTATATTTTCTCGAGAATCGCTGCGAAGAATCCGTCGCAAGGATGAATCCCCGGCAGTGTTCGCAAGTAGGGTCCGCGAGTGAGGGTCGCAAGATTAGTCCACACTAGGTCTTTTTGTTCTTGAAGACGGTGAAGCTCCAACCCAGAGTCGATTAGCCGGAAGGTTGCATTCTCCGCCATAGCGCGCTCGATGACATCCTCATTTTCCTCGCGCTCCAGCGAGCAGGTGGAATAAACCAGGCGACCTCCGGCAGCCACTCGCTCCATCGCCGAGAGGAGAATCGCGAGCTGACGGGATTGCAATTCCAGCAGATCTGCCGGTGTGAGACGCCATTTGATTTCGGGATTGCGCGAGAGCGTGCCGGTACCGGAACATGGCACGTCAGTGAGGACTCGATCAAATTGTGCAGCAAACGGAAGATTTCGAGCATCCGCGGCGATCACTCGAATATTACTCTTATTAATTTTCTCGGCGTCATCATTGGCATACATTAAACGCCGCAGGAGCCGTGCGCGATGAGGATAAAGCTCGACGGCATCCAGTCTGGCTTTTGGGTTTCGGTCGGCCAGCGCCAGCGTTTTACCTCCAGGTGCAGCACAGCAATCCAGAATGTGTTCGCCCACACCCACTAAAGCTGCAACCAGCTGTGAGCCTTCGTCTTGAATAATCCACCGGCCTGCCCGAGATGAGGCCGCGGCCGTTATGTCCCCGCGAATCACTCGGCGTGCCGACGCGAGCAATGCCCCGGGAGCCAGTTCAACGCCTTCCGAACGCAGTTGCTCTTCCGCTGCAGACCGACGAAGGCGAATCGCGGTCGCAGGAACAGATTGGTTATAGGCGCAGATGTCCCGGGCTACAGCTAGTCCGTAGGCCTGAACCCATCGCTCGACAATCCATGAGGGGTGAGCGCTGCTCGCAGCGAGCTGTTCTGCCGAGTCCCCACTGATCTTCGGGGTAACGAACTCTAAGTTCTGCAAATTGCCGTTGTTGATCTTACGTAGAACTGCATTTACAAAAGGAGCAGCAGAACGCTTTCGTGCACGCTTAACCAGTTCTACGCTTTCGTTAATGGCGGCTCGACCGGGAATTCGGCTGAGCCAGCCAAGTTGATAAACAGCGAGCCGCAGAGCGATCAGAATCTCAAGATCGAGTTTCGAAAGCGCTTGCGCAGAGCTCTCTGCAATTCTGGAATCGAGCAGAGATTGCCAGCGCAGCACGCCCATAACCAGCTCTGTGGTGAGTGAGTGATCCATCGTACTCAGGGGCGCGTAAGTCCGAGAGTGAAGCAACTCAGACGCGTAAGAGGACTCACGTTCAATGCGCAGCAAGATGTCAAACGCTGCAGCGCGCGCCGGAGATACCGCAGGCCGAGATTCGCGAGTCTTGGATTTCACTGCTTCCAGTATGACGGATCGAATCTTTCCGCAGGAGAAATTCGATCTATCCGCCAAGCCTCTCGCCGGGAAGTGGTCGATAACCGCGAATAAAGTCAGCGGCTGAAGTTCTCTTCTTGCCTTCCAATTGAAGCTCAAGGAGTTCGAGAGCCTCTCCTTCACCACAGCCGACGAAGAGGCGATCGCCCTCGACATGCAATTCAGCTTGGGCCAGAGCGCGGGGCGCGACTCCTGCCCGCCAGACCTGCAAAGTCTTACCGCGAAATCTCGAATATGCTCCTGGCCAAGGTTGAAAACCCCGAAGGCGATTCAAAATGTCGGAGGCCGATCGAGAAAACTCGACCAAGCCATCCTCTTTTTTCAAGATTGGGGCGAGCGTGGCCCACGCATTGTCTTGCGGATGAGCTTGAAGTGTTCCGCTTTGCAGACCGTGCAATGTCGTAACCATGAGGTCCGCCCCCAAGTCAGCCAGCCTGGGCGCAAGCGTCTCTGCCGTGTCGTCGGGCGTGATCGGGACCTCTTGCTGCAGAAGAATATCCCCGGTATCGAGGCCAGCATCAATCTTCATCGTCGTGTTTCCCGTAATGCTTTCGCCTCGCGCTATTGCCCACTGGATGGGGGCTGCGCCGCGATACTTCGGCAATAGTGACGCGTGCAAATTGATATTGCCCAGCGGCGGAAGATCAAGCATCCACTGCGGAAGGATTCGGCCATAACCAACAACAACGATGGCGTCAGGACTTAGGTCGAAAAGTTGCGCCCTGAACTGGTCGTTGGTTTTTATCTTCTCGGGCTGCGCAATCGACAAACCCAGCTGCGTAGCGCACTGCTTGACCGGAGAGCTAACGAATTCGAGCCCGCGCCCTTTGGGACGATCGGGTTGCGTTACGACCAAGCGGAGCACGAAACCTGCGTCAACGAGACGTTCGAGCGTGGGTACGGCGAATCGAGGCGTGCCGCAAAAAACGAGATTGAGAGATGGGGGCATCGGGAATTACGGAATTAATAATTCGGATGGTCCTGCAATTGGTTCTGGCATACCCGCCAACGATTCCACAATTGCCAAATCACCCCGCTACCCAATCTCTACCATTCTCCCGCTTTGACCAGCTTGCGAATCTTGCGCTTGATCAAATCGCGCTTGAGCGCGCTGATGTGGCTGATATAAAGCTTGCCATTCAGATGATCAGTTTCGTGCAAAAAGGCACGGGCCAACAACTCTTCGCCGGTCTTCTCAAAAACCTTACCAGTTAAATCCTGGGCGCGGACGGTCACAACCTTAGCGCGGCTAACATTTTCGCGAAAGTCGGGAATACTCAGGCACCCTTCACTCTGCGAGTGGCGGCCTTCCTTATGAATGATTTCAGGATTGATGAGGACAAGTTTAGCGTTTGGATCCTCCTTAAAAGTTACGTCGACCACCGCAATCCGGCGGCCAATGCCGATTTGCGGCGCCGCCAGTCCCACCCCTCGGGCCGCATACATCGATTCGAACATGTCCTCGACCAGTTTTTTTAGCTCTTCGTCAAAGACAGTCACTTTTTCTGACGGCTTTTCGAGGACGGGATTTCCGAACTTCACAATCGGATAGATCATCAATAGTTTTCCAGTTGTTGGCGGTAACCGTGGAAGTTGCGCAAGGTTTCTTCCATGGAGTCACCTCCAAATTTTTCTAGGGCGCAGCGAGCAAGAGTTAGAGCGACCATGGCTTCACCTGCAACACCCGCTGCCGGTACCACGCATACATCCGAGCGCTCGTACGCCGCTTTCACCGGTTCGCGAGTGGAGAAATCCACTGACTGCAGTGGCCGCCGCAGCGTGGAAATGGGCTTCAGATAGCCGCGGACGCGAATTTCCTCGCCATTCGAAACGCCACCTTCAATTCCTCCAGCATTGTTGCTGGTGCGAGTGAACGCACCCGTCTTGGTTCCCTTCTTATAGCCAATTTCGTCGTGCACCGCAGAACCTGGTGATGCAGCGGCAGTGATGCCGGAGCCTATCTCAACTGCTTTTACCGCCTGCAATGACATCACGGCCGCGGCCAGCATCGAATCCAAACGTTCATCCCATTGCGCGTAAGTTCCCAAGCCCACAGGCACGCCGTGAGCGACCACTTCGAAGACCCCACCGACGGAGTCGCCGTTCTTCAGAACCTTGTCCACTTCATCCTTCATGCGTTGCTGCGTTGCGGCGTCCGCACAATTCAGCAAGATTTCTTCCTGCGAGTGAAGAGCGTGAATCTGCTCCCAAGGCACACTTTCCTGCAGGAAGACACTTCCCACAGAGATTACGTGGCTGAGAACATCGATATCCAGCTCCCTGAGAAAAGCCTTTGCGATGGCTCCAATAGCGACTCGCGCTGCTGACTCGCGGGCAGAAGCGCGCTCCAGCACATAGCGAGCTTCAGAGAAGTTATATTTCAACGCGCCGGCCAGATCCGCATGGCCTGGCCGCGGAGATGCCACCCTTTTGTGTCGTGTGAGATCGCCCTCTTCCACAGGCAGCGACTCCTGCCAATTTTTCCAATCCCGGTTTTCCAGTTGGACAGAGATTGGCGAGCCGATCGTGCGCCCGTGACGGATACCGGAAAGAATGTGAGCTGTATCGCGCTCAATCTTCATACGACCGCCTCGGCCATAGCCTTGCTGGCGGCGCCAGAGTTCGCGATCGACAAACGCCTGATCGACTTTCAGTCCTGCGGGCACGCCCGAGAGGAAAGCAACCAGAGCTTCGCCATGCGACTCCCCGGATGTGAAGTAACGCAGCATAAGTGGTCGATTCTACCTGATGTTAGAGCCCGATGCAGTGAGGGGCCGCGTAAGAAAATCGGAAGAAGAAGACTAAATCAGTTTGCTGGGGCTTCAGCAACTCGGCAGAGACTCGCTCAGCCCTTGCTACGCTTCGGCGGACCAACACTTGCGCAGGCCGCAACCAACTCTGCGAGACTATTCACCTCGAAATCGGGGCACGCCTCAACAGCTTTGACAGCGCCAACTCCACTTCTTGCCGATGGACGATTCACCCAAACCGTCGCGAGACCTAGAGACTTTGCCGGAACCACGTCGTGGAACAGACTTTGCCCAACATGCAAAATGCGATCTACTGGAACAGCGATGCGGCTGAGAGCCAATTCGAAAATCTTTAGTGACGGCTTGTAGGTCTGGGCTTGTTCAGCCGTAATCACTTCGTTAAATTTTATTCCGAGCTTTGGCTCGGTATCCGCGAATAAATCGTCGTCTACATTCGAAATAATGGCGAGTCCAAAATGCTTCCGAAGTTCTCGGAGAGCGCCTACCGTATCTGGCCAGGGCTTCCACTCTTTCAGAGACTCCGCCAAAGAACCGGCTTCTGGTTCGGTGGGCGTGAAGCCAAATCGGTCTCCGAACTGTTTCACGACTGATTCAAGAACTTCTCGGTAAGAATGATAGTTCCCTGACTCCGCTTTAACTTCGAAATCTCCGTAACATTGTAGGATCGTGACATCGTCTGTGTGCTTACCGTGGCTCGCAAGAACTCGGTGCAGACACCTCAGGATTCCGTCTTCCCAATTGATGAGAGTGCCGTAACAATCGAAGGTGAGAACTTCGAATCCGGTGAAGTCCATCATACGATCGCATCTCAGGAGAGCAAATTCAGCCGTGGAATCCGGGCAGAGTCGGCGCTTTCTCTTCCGATTCGACGGCGCGTTCGGCTTCGGGCTTGCCGGTCTCCAGCCGGTCGGCTTCGGGCAGATCCACAGGCAAGGTGTCTTCTGGAGGAGAAGGCATCTTGGGTGTTAGAAATTTAGCGCTGTTCAGCAGGGGGCGACCGAGCGACGGGTTGTAACTCGTCCATGCACTTTCCATATCCGACTCGCGCTCAAATTGTGCGCGCATCGCCTCCATCTTCGAATCCAAATCATCCATGTAGTGCAAAAGGAGTGCTTCAGGAAACATCGGCAACTTCGGAGACCCGAATTCATATTCGCCATGGTGGCTGATGATCAGGTGTTCCAGCAGAGTTTTGAGTTCGGCGGGAAAATCCGGAAATAACGCCAGCTTCTCCTGGAGCATTTCAAGCTCAATCACCATGTGTCCGAGCAATTGTCCACGAGTCGTGTAGGAAAACGACCGATTGTAGGCCAGTTCGTGAATTTTGCCGATATCGTGGAAGAAAGCGCCGGTCAGCAATAGATCACGATTTACCTGCGGATAATTGCGGCAGATCAGATCACAAGATCGAAATAGTGAAACCACGTGGTCGAGTAGTCCACCGATGTATGCATGGTGCAAGGTCTTGGCGGCAGGTGCGTTCCGGTAGGCAGTGGCGATTTGCGGATCGGCCATGAAGGCCTGCACCAGCGACTTTAAATGAACGTTTTGAAATGAGAAAACAAAATCAGTGAGAGTTTGCCAAAGTTCGTCGATATCCCGAGTGGTTTTCGGAAGGTAGTCGGAAAACTCAATCTCGGAATCGCCCAGTTTTCGCAGTTTGTGGATGGTGAGCTGGAAACGATTCTTATATTTATTCACCAGCCCTTTTATCTTAAGAAAGTCATCTTGCTCAAAGGCGTTCAAGACCTCTTCCACGTTGTCCCACATCTTGGCGTCGAGCTGTCCACTGCGATCGCCCAGAGTCAATGCGAGGTAAGGCTCACCAGTTTTCTTGGGCTTGATCTGCTTGGCTACAACGACGAAATTGGAAGTGATGACCTTATTTTCGTGGCGGGTACAATCGTTGATGTAGAAATCCTTCATCGTCTCCCACGAGTGTAAACCAGAATGCAAGGCGGTGGGGTCCGCTTCTGGAAGCGAGAGCCCCTCTTAGAATCGAGCCTAGAGCACGCCGAGGAACTTCTTTTTCTTCTTTTTCAGATTCTTGGCTTCGGTATCTCTAGCCGCCGCAGTCTCAATGGGCTTGGTCTGGTTCGGGCTGGCGCCCGAGTCGGTATAACCTTCGCGTATGTCGATGTACGCTTCTTCCCGCAGCTTCGTCAGGTAAGCTCGAAGAGCCGGCTGAAGCTTGTCGTAATAGAGAGCGTCCATGATCTTGGGTTCAACGTCTTTCATGGGCGGGATGCCAGCCATCTGGTGATCGGTGACTTTCAATATGACGTAGCCCTGTTTTGTCCGGATTACGTCTGTTACTTCACCCGCCTTCATGGCGAAAGTTCGATCTTCTAATTCCTTGGCCAGAGTTCCGCGCTTGAACACTCCCAAATCCCCTCCTTGAGCTGCGGAGGGGCCGGCGGAATTCTTCTTCGCCACGTCATCGAAATGCGCTCCGCCCTTAATCTGTTTCAGCAGATCATTAGCCTTGGCTTCCGCCGCAGCGAGCGCAGCAGCCTCGGCTTCCTGCTTGCCTTCTTCCTGCTTGGCATTGTCGGCGGTGTCGGCATTGTTGGATTCAACCTTATCCGCCTTTGGCTTCTCTGCAGGCTTTTCGGTGGGGATCAAAATCTCGCTCAACCGGATCGTCTCCGGTTGTTCCATCTCACTTTTGTGCTGCTCGTAAAACTTCTGCTGTTCATCCGTAGAGATGTTGAGGTGGGAGCCGACTTCTTCGCCAATCACTTTTTGGGTAATGATCTGATTGCGCATGTTCTGCTTGAAGTCTTCGTAGGAAATGCCCTGCGCCGTAGCCGCCTTTTCCAGCTCCTCCATGGTTTCCAGCTTCATATCTTTGCGCATCTGGTCGAGACGCTTGATGAGGTCTGTGTCGCCGGTGATCCCCAGATCTTTGCCTTTTTCGAGCAGGAGTTGCTGATCGATCAAATCGCGCAGGATATCCTTTTCGCGCTGCGTAAACAGCTTATCCGCATCGCTAGGAGCCTGCTGCTTGACGTCATCTTTCAGCTGATCTTTGCTACGCAGGAACTCAGAACGCGTGATGATCTGGCTATTCACGCGTGCAACGATCTCTTCTACGACTTGCGCATTAGCGAAGGCCGACAGGCAGGCGATGCCAAGAAGTACTAAAAACAGTTTTTTCATAATTTCAGATGGTGCCGCTACGCCGTCTCGGGCTTGCGGGCGAAATTGGGGTGCAGCAGTTAGAATATTTTACTACTTCAAGGAGCCGAAACACGCCCACACACTCAGTTTTTGATGCCTTGGCAATTTCGTAGGGTTGTGCGGTTGCCTATGCCGCTCTTACGAACACGAGCGCGGTCATATCGTCCGGATCCAGGGGTGCGCAGGTGAACTCCCCGACAGCGTTCAAAATGGACGCAGCTACGGTCTGCGCGTTCCGGGAAGGCTCGCCTTGCAGGCGCTCTTTCACGCGTTCCAAGCCAAATTCTAAATCATCGATTGCTTCGTCTTTGCACTTGCCTTCGACTACGCCCCGTGAGACCAGAAGCAGAACCGCGGCTTTCTCCATGCCTACCGTGGGCGCCTCGCAGGTTGCATGTGAGAACAAACCGAGCGGCAGCCCTGTGGAACCGAGTTCGACAATGCCCGTTCGGTCGCGGAGCAGGCCTGGAGTGTGTCCGGCATTGGTGTAACAGAGCGTGCCGAATTTTTCGTGGTAGCATCCGATGAAAGCAGGACAGGAAATCACTCCAGCGGCAGCCTCCATCAAACCCCGGTTCAGCCGCAGGCAGAGTTCGACCATGGCTTCGGATTCGTTGAAGTCGGTCCGCGAAAATAAATCTACACCTAGCGTACGAAATAAATCCTGGGCCGCGGAAAGGACTTTTTGATTATGCTCGCGGCGTCCAGCAACGTCGAGCAGGCCAAACAAGACGCGCTCGGGGCTCACCCGCACAGAGTCGAAGAAATCACCGGCCACCCGTTTTCCATATGTGGTGGCTGCAAGCTCCGCGCCTTCGATCTTTGGGAACTCGTTCGTGACAGGTTCCGAGGAGGGTGAAGGCTCTTGCACGCGGGGTTGAAACAGAGAGCACATAATCGCAAGCGTGCCCCGAAACTAGCACAACCGTCTGCCCAGAGCAACCAGTTGGTTGTCACTGTTCGTGGCGCGATTCGCTAGTCCCCGTACTTGTCGCCCAGATATTTTGCTAATTCAGATTCGAGTTGCCCATAATCGGAGTGAATGGTGGCCCGTAAGGCCGCCTCCGTGGAGCTGCCTTCACTGAGCCGCTGCAGAATTCTCTGGATGTCTCCCATGCCATAAGTATCATTGATGTAAGAAACCGCCGCCAGCGATTCTGCGTAGGCAACGTAGGCCTCGACTCCGGAGAAACGCATAAAGCTGCCTTCCAAAACATTCAGGGGAATGTTGCGCTGCGTTTTGAATAACTGACTTATCTGGCGACCTTCACTCCCGAGGGACTTTGGTTCGAGAAGCTGAGCAATTCCCTCGTGAAGCCACGGCGGACACCGTCCTCCGGAAAGTTGATTGATGAAAGTGTGCGCCAGTTCGTGCTTCAGAACCCTCGCCAGTTCTGAGGTCATGGCACTCAGCCCACTGATCGGAATACGCAATTTGCCGTCGTTCAAGGCACCCGACCACGAGGGGGCGCGCGTCACGTCAAAAAAAGCTTGTTCCGTATAGAGCGTGACGAGAATATTGTCTCGCGGTGGTGAACCAAGATCGCGAGAAAGATCGTCATAGTCGGATTCGAGGGCTGCTAAAATCTGCCCGCGAAATGCCTCGGAGGTCTGCTTGCCCTCATAGTGCAGGACAAAATGGCTGCTTTCCCGCTGGGCGAAATCGCTCTCAACATTTTGTTCTCTCTGCGCTTTTGCCAGGTACTGTTCCACGTTCGCGTCTGGGCGCAATTCGAGAGAATGTTTCCATGAGGCAACCGCCTCTTTGGTACGGTCGCAAGCCTGCTGCGCGTATCCCAGCACAGTGTAAGCATCGGGCGAGTTGGGTGCTGCGTTCACCGCCCGTTGAGCGAAGGGCAGCGCCTGGGAAGGCTTCCCTGTTCGGACCAGCAACGCCGCATAGTAGATCAGAACAGTAGAATTTTCTGGCTGGAAACGGAGGGCGCTATCGAAGTAGCGCCGCGCCTGATCGATATTTCCGTGATCGAATTCAAACTTCCCGGCGATAAAGTCAGCCGTAGCGCTCAGGTCGGCGTTTCCCTTGTTCTCCAGTTTTGCGAGCGCCTCCGGATCCACCTTCCCGTCCTTCACGATGGTCTGAGGCAGGTCGCCTTCACCCGCAAGGCTGTCGACTGGATTAAACGCGGGAAGTTCTGCCGCGCTCTTGCTCGAGATGGCAGGCATACCACCGGCCTCAATGTGCTCTACCGAGGCTTTGGGGATGGCATAGGTATCGTCGCCCACTTCATACTCATAGCGGTTGCCAGCTTCGCGGACGTGATCGACGAGAATGGTGCGGCCATTCTTCAAATGGATGGTGTCCCCCGAGGCGGTCAGACAGCCGAGACCCATCAGGACAGCGAAAGTAGTGACACGAAGCCCCATTCAAGCGCATTCTAGCAATCGTGGGCACACTTACCTACGTGACCAAAGTTCTGGCACTGCGTCGATTCGCGGGGCTGACTCTGTCGTTGTTGTTTCTTCCGTACGCCCCCAGCATCGCGCAGACAACACAAGATCAGAAGCCGGGCCCGGCGGAATCCCTTTATCTGCGGCTAAGCAGCGTCGACCTCGATCCCGGTCGAGTTTTCCGCGTACGCGATAGCTCACTGGATCGGCCTGCGTTCCATATCACGCTGGAAGATGGAACGATTGCGTTTACAAAAGATATTCTCGGCAAAGTGACGGGAGCATTTTTCGAGGGCGATGGCGAAGTCTTGCTGGTTCCCCCGAATGAGGCCGAACGAAAGTCGATGAGCCTATTCACGGGGATGGCAATTCTCGAAGAGCGTTTCACCACGGCATACCTGCGCTTCAATGACAACACGGCCGCCGAACTGCAACCTGGACTCCGCGAACCGGAAGATCCGCAGGCTTTTGTGGCGCGTTGGAATGAAACGGCAAGGACGCTGGCACAAGCGGACGCCATGCGAATGCTCGCAAGCTTCAGCGATCTGCTTCCGATCGCCGATCTCGCGCAGGGCCCAGTATCAGTTCCCGCAACTCCTGTGAAGCAATCGGATCGCCTCTTGCACGTTCGCCTTCAAGGCAGAACCTTGGGTTCTTTCGACATTCTTTTTGACTCCGCGGCAGGAGAACAAGTCGAGGCGGGACAAAGCAAGAGCACCGCAGACGGAACGGTATATTACAACGTCTGGACCTCATTCTCAGCGGGCGACATCGGGCGAGGGCACCCCGCTCTAGGACAAACTCTCCAAACTCTACCGGCGGAAACTCAATTCCGCGATCCGATCGCGGTGCTCAGCTACATCATTGATGCTCAGGTGAAGCCGCCAAAGGAACTCGATGCAGAAGTGCAACTCGATCTTGAAGTTTCAAGAGACGAGTCTCGTTTTCTGGTCTTCGAGCTGTCGCGCTTCTTGAAAATTAAAACTGTCGAAGAAGATGGAAAGACCGTTGAGTTTATTCAGAACCCTGCAGTCGAGGGCACAAGGCTCGCCCGCAGCGGCAATGATCTGGTGGCTGTCGTACTGCACGCTCCCCTGCGACGCGGGCAGAAAATCAAATTGCGATTCGTTTACGGTGGAGAAGTTTTGGCCGAGGCCGGCAAAGGCCTGCTTTACGTGGGTGCGCGCGGTACTTGGTATCCGAACCGCGGCATTGCGATGTCCAATTACGACCTTACCTTTCATTATCCGGCTGACTGGACATTGGTGGCTACCGGTAAACCCATGCCGACTGCAGAGCAATCGAAACCGCCCTTGCACGCCGTCGCGACGAGCGGAGTAGAAGTAAAAGTTTCTCACTGGGTTTCCGAGCGGCCCATCCCGGTCGCAGGCTTTGACCTTGGAAAATATGTGAAGGTCGTCGCCCGCGCTGGAAATGTGGACGTGGAAACCTACGCTACGGGAGGGGTAGAACGGGATTTTCCTAGCTCGCCGATCGAGGTTGAACCACCAATTGAGCCATTGCCTGGAAAGGTTACCCCCTCATTGGCCGCTTCCCCGCCGCCATCCCCCTCAAAGAATGCGAGCGCCGTTGCGGAGCTGACGGCTGGCGCCATCCGTTACTACGCAAGTCACTTCGGTCCCTTTCCTTATAGCAAGTTGTCTTTAACGCAACTGCCCGGCCGTGAAAGCCAGGGATGGCCAGGCTTGGTGTTTCTCTCTTCCTATGCCTTTCTGACGCCGGAAGAACGCGCCTCGCTTCACATGGACGATGCGCAGGCTTTGGGGGCTCAGTATGTTCCCGCTCACGAAGCTGCTCACCAATGGTGGGGGGACCTGATCACATGGGAGACTTACCGTGATCAATGGGTTTCAGAAGGATTGGCAAATTATTCGTCGTTAATGTTTCTGGAGGAGAGCAACCCGACGGGCTTTCGAGAGATCCTGGAAAAGTATCGGCGAGATTTGGTTAAAAAGAATAAGGATGGTCGGTTGCCCAAAGATGCTGGACCCGTGACGTTGGGGGGCCGGCTCTTCTCATCGCAATTTCCTGAAGCGTATGAAGCCGTCACCTACGGTCGAGGCACGTGGCTCTTCTACATGCTCCACGCGATGCTACTGGACGCTGCTAAAGAAGCCTCGCGGAAAGATCCCAGCCACCAAGTAGTGGCGGATCCTTTTATGCGCGCGCTGCGTACTGTTCGCGAGCGTTATGAAGGAAAAGCCATCAGCACTCGTGAATTGTTAAACGTATTCGCGGAAGAACTGCCGCCGTCGCTGCGCTATGAGGGCAAGGCCTCCCTCGATTGGTTTGCCGACGGATGGGTAAGCGGCACTTCGCTTCCTAAGCTGGAGTTGCAAGCCGTCAAGTTCTCCCCGCGGGCAAACGGCTTGACCGTGAGTGGGATAATTCGGCAAAAAGATGCCGAAGATACTTTGGTTACGTCCATTCCTCTCTATGCGGTCGTGGCGGGAAAGGCGCCGGTATTTCTTGGCCGTGTTTTCGCCGACGGACCGGAAAGCGCCTTTCGCTTGTTCGCACCCGCGGGAACGCACAAAATCCTCGTGGACCCGCACGGAACCATACTTACCAGTCCGAAATAGCGTCCTTTCGCGAGGAATCAGCCGGGAACTAGGTCCAACCATCCGGGAGATGCGATACGTATAAAATCATTCTCACCGACAATAGGAACGCGTACTTCCTCCAGTCAATTCACGATCGATAAATAGAACGGACCAGCCTGTGAACTTCGTCCATGTAGGAATCGAGTTCAAAGGTGAGGCGCGCCCAGTCGAACTCCATTAAGCCCTGGGAGTGTTTTGCGAGCAGGCTGTAGCCGGACTCTTCCGCTAGATTCACCTGGCGTTCTTCCACATATCCATGGTTCAGGCCACTCATGCGGCAAAGCAGATCGGAAAGCTGCACGAGGGCCACCAACCCGGGATGCTTCTCTGACGTTTCCGGTAAATGGTGGCAACTCATCACATCGATCAGCTCCGGTGCGAGATCCCAACGTTCCGCCAGCAGGCGTCCACTATCAGAGTGGGTAAATCCCATGATTCTTTTTTCTGCCTCATGTAACGGAATGCCTTCCTCTTTGCCGATTTCCCATGCTGCGCGGAACTCTTTCGGGATGATCCAAAGGTTGACGATAATCCCGAGGTCGTGCAGCAATCCTGCAAGGTAGGCTTTCCCCGGATCGCCAAATTTGATTCTTTCCGCCAGATGCCGGCACACGAGAGCGCAACCAAACGAGTGCTCCCAGAACGCAATCGGGTCCATGCTGGTTTTGCTACCAGGGAAAATATTCAATACGCCGCAAGACATCGCGATATCGCCGATATGATGGAAACCAAGACTGAGCACCGCTCCTCTGAGCGACTGCACCTCTCGCGAAAGCCCAAACAGCGGCGAATTCGCCATCTGCAGGCATTGCGCAGCCAGAGATTTATCCTGAGAAAGAAGCTCGGTAACTTTTATTACGTCGAGCTGGTCGACCGGCTGCTGTAAATACCGAAGCAAAGGGCCAAGGACGGGTGGGATCGTCGGGATTTGACGCAGTCCTTCCAGTCGCCGCAAAAGAACTTCTTTGGTTGCGGTCGAGACGGTCACGATTTTCCTCCGGCGAGGGCGCGTTTACCTTTTACATATGCGGTCGATCCCGGCAGGTGGACCAGGCGAAAGTCGTCGTTCACGCGGTAAAGAGACTCTGATTGCCCTAGGAACAGATAGCCTTGCGGCAAGAGGTTGTTGAAGAAGTGCTGAATGACTCGCCGCTTCGACGCCAGGTCGAAGTAGATTAGAACGTTGCAACAAAAAATAACATCCATACTCTTCATGAAAGTCATATGGCACTCGTCCGACAGATTAAGTCTGCTGAAGCTGACGTTGGCACGGGCCAGCGTGTTGACCTGCAGCTTTCCACCCTGGGGGAGAAAATATTTATCTCGATACGCGGGGGTGAGATTGCGCGTGCTGTAGCTGCCGTAAAGGCCTTCTTGGGCTTGGGCTAACGAGTGCTCGTTGAGATCGGTAGCGATTATCTCTGTCGACCAACCTTTGAGCAGGCCATCTGCCTCTTCCTGCAAAAGCATTCGAAGCGTATAAGGTTCCTCTCCGGTAGAACATCCCGCGCTCCAAATTTTCAGGCGATGCAGGGGAAGATGATTCTTAGCCCGAATGATCTTCGGAATCACTACGCGACGAAGTGCCTCCAGCTGAGGCGGGTTACGAAAAAAAGAGGTTTCTCCAATCGTAATCTCGTTCAGCAAAGCGACCATTTCCGCGCGCCGGTTGGGATGAGCTGTGATGCAGTCCGAATACTCTCGCAGAGTCCCGAGTTTTAACTCTTTCATACGTCGCCCGCAGCGCTCTTGCAGAAGACACAGCTTGGTATCGGGGTGAAAGATCCCGGCGGCCTGATAAATGATTTCGCGGATGTGCACCAGTTCTGGCTCAGCCGGAGTAGAGGTTCCGAGCCAGTTATGGACAGCGGAGACGGCAGTCACGCGGAAGCCTTTCGGGCTACAACAATGCGATTTTGCTTATCACACGGGACGTCTTCCAAACCACGGAATTTGCGGAGAGGGATGAGGAATCTCTTTCCGGGCAGCTTCATCACGCCTTCTATTCATTCAGACGAGTTCGGGACACGAGGTCGTTGCTGCGTCCGGATGACTTCCTGCACCCGCAGAATGTCGATTCCGTGCTCCTCGGCACTCACGCGGAATCCGGCTAACGCGCTGTTGACGAAATTCCCCGCTGCGACTTCACTCCTGTGTTATCGGCTCCCTTCCATAGTTTGTTACTCCTCGTAGTAGGGTTCAGGAGAAACGTACCCGGGCATGAAATTCATCGGCTTGCGGCGCCGGTACTTTAGGCAGAGAAGGGATAGGAAACGGCGGATGCGCAGCGCACAGATAGCGATTCATCCTAATGTGTTAAGCAAAGCATTACGGCTTCGAAGAAGCAGAGGGCTTCCCTGCCAGAGGCATTTCGGTTACTTGTGAAGCCAGAATCACGATGTCGACGCGTCGATTCTGGGCACGTCCTTGGACGGTGAGATTGCTCGCAATCGGATGATATTCAGCATAGCCAGCGGCTGAAAGCCGATCCGGCTCAAAGCCGTGCGCGACAATTAACAAGCGCACCAACTCAGCGGCCCGGTTCGTCGACAGCTCCCAGTTCGAAGCCATCTTTACAGTATGAATAGGAACGTTATCCGTGTGGCCTTCAATGCGCAACCGGCAGGTACGAATCGCAAGGATGGAGGCAATGCGGTCCAGCGCCGGCAATGCCTCCTGCTTCAGGGTCGACGAACCGCTGTCAAAGAAACCAAATTCGCGCAAGCTAATCACTAAGCCATCTGTCTCGCGATGCAAAACAACTTGATGCCGTGCGATCTCCCCGTGCAGTGCCTGCTCAAGTTCGCTTCGCATAGTTGAGAGATCGGTTTCCGCGGCGGCCGCCGCCAGAGAGTCGGTAGGCGTCGAAGCGATCCGCCCGAGCTCTGCATTTCGCTCCGCGTTCTCAATCGCCTGAACTGTGCTGAAAGGCATCGGATGATTCACGTCGAGTGGAATCTGGGTAGTGGAAGCCGGAAACACTCCCATCTCCTGAAACGCAACCTGAATGGCCAGAGCAAGTTTGCCAACTTTTCTTCGGTCTACCTGTGATGAAGCAAAGAGCACTACAAAGAACGCAAAAAGCAGCGTGATGAAATCTGCATACGAGACCAGCCAACGCTCATGGTTGGAGTGTGCATGAGACCTTTTGCTGCGATGCCTCATGGCTCACTCTTATCTGATGGTTCGTTATCCTGATTTGCCTCGACCAGAAAGCCCAACAGCTTCGTCTCTAACATTCGAGGGTTCATTCCCTCTAGAATCGATGCAACCCCTTCGAGCGTCATCTCCCGCATAATCTGCTGTTCCCGTATACGGAGTTTCATCTTGCCGGCCATGGGCAGATACAGCAGATTTGCGGAACCCACGCCATAGATGGTGGCCACAAAAGCGACAGCGATGCCTCGTCCCACTTCATCGATCTTGTCCAGATGCTGCATCACCTGGATCAGTCCCAGGACCGCCCCAATGATACCGATCGTCGGAGCAAACCCTCCAGCGGATTCAAATACTTGCGGAACCTGCTCTTCATATTCAGCTTGGTTGTCCAGTTCGAGTTCCATCATCTTGCGCAACTCTTGGGGTTCGGTTCCGTCCACAGCCAGCATGAGTGTCTTTCTGAGGAAGGGATCTTCAATCTCCTTCTAACTCCGTGTCCAGGGAGACGATGCCTTCGCGCCGGGCCTTGTGTGCATAGTGACTGAGCTGTTGGATCGATGCGCTCGGGTCTCGCTGCGGATTGATGAAAACCGACCCGAATTGCCGAAAAGCAAGAAGAATAATGGCAAGAGGAAACTGCAACAGCACCGCTCCCAGAGTTCCACCGAATACGATCATGGCCGCCGTAGGCTGCAGGATCTGGCCCAGGTTTCCGCCTTCGAGCAGAAGTCCCGCAAGAATTCCCGCCCAGAGCCAGAATGATTCCGCGAGGCTGGCTTTGTCCATGCTCACTTCTCGGGCTCCCTTTTAGCGCCGGGGGAGGACGATCAGCCTAAGGGAAGCATTTGCGGAAGCAGGAACTATCCCAGCCCGGGGACGAGATCCCTGCAGAACCAGGCGACGGAATGCGACAATGCGCGCCAGAACTTCTTCCGCGCTCTCTCGCACCACAATCTTTTCGCCCGTGACCAGTGTGATCAGCGTGTCTGGAGATTGCTCCACAAACTTGATGAGGTCGGAGTTCACCGTCAAAGCCTGATTGTTGAGACGCGTGAGCCGGATCATGTTTTCCCTTCGCTCTATCTGTGGCACTGTCTTCGGCGGAGTCGCACAGTCCCCTAGGAGGCAGCATCGGCGGAGGCCAAACAATAGGGCGTTGATCCATACCAGGATCAGCCATTACTTTGGAGTAAACCGGCACAATTGGAAGCTAATGCGCGACTAAAGCGCAAACGCCAACTGCCGATGGAACAACAGACATTCGGGTTCCGAGCACGAAAGTGGAACAGAAACTCCGCACACATCCATGGCCGGAGGAAGCGTTCCAAGTAGGCGGGACCAACTCAAAAAAGGAGAAACAAAATGCCTCTCGGTATCCTGAATAATATCCCGTCCCTCGCGGCGGAAAACGAACTGACTCTCACGAGTACACGCCCTGAGTCACACACTGGAACAGTTGTCTTCAGGCTCTCGAATTAATAGTGGGGCTGACGATCCCGCGGGTCTGTCGATTGCTAACGGCTTGCAGGCCAATATCAGCGCATTATCGCAATCCGTGTCGAATGCCAATGATGGCGTGGGACAGTTGCAACTCGCCGATGGCGCGCTCGCTCAAGTCACCAACCTGCTGAACACGGCCGTTACGCTGGCGACCGAATCGGCCACGGGCACGGTATCAAACGGACAGCGCACTGCCATTCAGGCTCAATATGCCTCGATCCTGGCAGAAATCAACCGCATCGGCACCGCCACAACTTATAACGGACAAGCGGTATTTCAGAGCGGCACGTCACCCAACCTGAACGCAGCGGTCAGCGCAAATAACGCGACCACCGCGCCGCTCAACGTCAACGATGTCCTAACCGTGGGAAGCACGACATCCGTAACGGCGGGCGGCGCAACTTACACTTACACGGCGGGCAGCACCAGTGGCGCGAACCTGAATGAGGTATCGAGCGCCAACGCTCTCACCGCCTCAACCGTCCTTACGGCCGGTGATGTCATCACCGCCACCCGCGGCACAAAAACCACAATCTACACGGCGACGAATGCATCTACGATCGGCGAACTGGAGCAGGCGATCAACACGGGAGCAAACACCACAAACATCACGGTGTCCGGTACGGACACAGCCAACCACGGCGGTTATCAGGCCTCCTTAAATGCCGCAGGTAAACTGCAGATCGTCGATTTGCAAGGCAATGACAACTTGTCAGTAGCCGAAACCGTTCATGCTGTGACTGGCGCGTATACCGCCAATGCCGCAGCAACTTCCACAGTCCAGAATCTGATCAACGCTATTAATAGCGACACCACCGTCGGGGCGAAGGCAGCCATCGTCAACGGTGTGTTGCAAATCACGGATCCTTCCAACCGTGCAGACCTGGCGGTTACTACGACAGACACTGTGCTTGGAGCCCCGGTGCAGGGTGCGCCGACTGCCTTCACGACGCCCAATTCCACCGGAACCGCGACCATCAATACGAATGAGTTGGTGGGCAATTCCGGTACTACTGGAACGCCTATTACGGCAGATACTTCATTGACCAACGGCGCCGTCACCAGTTTCACTGCCGGCGGCAAAAGCTTTACTTTTACCGCGAATACCGGGACGCCGGGCTTTGAAAACGTAGGCGATCTTATTGCAGCCATCAACAATCCCAACGATGCCGCTGGCTTGCACGCCTACCTGTCGGGCGGCCAGCTGGTTGTCACCGACCCCAACAACAACAATGACATTGCTGTCGGATCGACTAACACCGAAACCGCTCTCGGAAGTTACACCAACCCGAGCACAACTGGATCAACCACGACCAACATTTTCCTAAGTGACTCGACCGCAATTGGTTCAAGCCAGATCGCGGTAACTATCGGCGGACTTTCCACCTCGGCCCTTGCCGACGGTAATGGGGCACAAGCCGTAAACTTGGCCACCACCGACCTAACCACGCAATCGGACGCTCAAACTGCCCTAACCGCAATCAACAAAGCGATTTCGAACGTCGCCAGCACGCGCGGCACACTGGGCGCCAGCGTCAACCGGCTGACCGCAGCGAGCAACGTCCTCAACAGCCAGGTGCAGAATCTGACCTCGGCGGAAAACACAATCACTGCTGCCGACATTCCGTCAGCAGTCGCCAACCTGACCAAGTATTCCATACTGGAACAGACTGGCATTTCAGCCCTGGCCCAGGCCAACCAGCAACAGCAACTCGTATTGAAACTGTTGCAGTAACTCATCACGCTAGAGAGGCAGGTCCCGCCTTGCCTCTCTAGCGCGGACTTCTTGAAAACATAGCGACAGCGTGAGTCCGACCGCTTCAGGGGCGTGGCCGAAAGTACGCGTGTCCTTGGGTGGGGGAAAAGATTCAATCAGGGAAAATACGGAGACCTTTTTTTCACTGTGCAAGGCTCTGTTACCAGGACATGCCGTAAAACTGCAGAGAGGTAGTTCAGATCAGGGCACTTCACTTTGCATTTCAGCACGCCACCCCTGGTCCTGCACTGCCGATTGAGCGAGTGATATTCGTTTTTACTCTTTCTCAGGAGGCCGGGTCTAAAAGCCTGCATCATCGGCGCGCGAGGAAAGATCATGCCCGTCAGCCTAAATCCGTCTTCGATCCTATCCGGCCAGGGGATTGATGTCAGTAGCTTGGTGCAGCAAATTATATCTGGGCAAAGCGGCCAACTTTCGGTTTGGCAGGGACAGCAGACGACGCTGGCTACCCAGAACGGCGTGCTTGAAGGGATGGAAAATAATCTCACCGCACTGCAGACTGCCGTAGCCGCGCTGGCGGATCCCACCGGCGCCCTGACCGCGCAGGCGGCAACTTCGTCCGATAACTCCGCGCTCACAGCCACTGCCCAGGAGACCGCCGTTCCCTCGACTCATCAGATTGTCGTGACCAATCTCGCCACTGCGGGCACGCTTTATACCGATCCCATCGCTGGCGGTGCAAACATATCTATCTTGCCCACCAGTCAAAGTAGTGGCAACGTTCAAGTCCAGGTCGGAGGCGCTAATGGCGTAACCCACGATATCGCCATTACGGCGGGTAGCAATGACACTCTCACTACCCTCGCCTCCTACATCAATACTCAGAGCACTGCCAATAACTGGGGAGTGACGGCCAGCATCGTGAGCGATACCACCGGTTCGAGACTCGCCCTGTTCAGCCAAAGCACTGGGAGTGGCGGAGCGCTCGCCGTTACGAGCAACAGCAACACGAGCTTACATTTCGACACTCCGCTGGGCGGCACCAACGCATCTTTGACCATCGACGGAGTGCCCTTCAGCAGTACCAGCAATACCGTAACTGGCGCGGTTCAGGGCGTGACGTTGAGTCTTACTCGGCCAATCTACTGCTGGCGATCCAGTGCAGCTGACGGTAGGACCGGATGCCGGTCGAATCACCGATGCCGTCAATAACTTCGTCTCTGCTTACAACACCGTGGTTAGTACCATCAATACTCAGTACGTCGTCGATCCCACGGGCTCGGTGCCCGCGCCCCCATTGGAAGGCGACATCTCTTTGCGCTCGCTGCAGTCCAGCATGCTGGCGGATGCCGGCTTTTCAATCACCGGCAACGGGGGCTTGGTCAATTTGGCTGCAATGGGCATCAACATGAATAACGATGGGACGCTTACTGTGGGTTCCACTCCAGCGCCCAACAGCCAGACCTTCGCTCAGGTGCTCGCTGCTAACCCCTCCGCGGTCGTTAACTTTTTCCAAAATTCATCCGCGACCGGATTTGCCAACAACTTCAACGCCGATCTGACCAATTTGACTTCGCCTACACAGGGGCCTCTAAATGTCGACTTGACGCAAAACCAGGCAGAACAGCAAGACCTGGCCTCCGCAATCAGTAACTTTGAAACTAACCTTACAACTCAAACTTTGCAATTGACGTCCGAGTACGACTCGGTGAACGCCTCACTCCAGGCTTACCCGCTGCTGCTGCAGGAAATCACCCAGACGCTGGGCACGCTGGGGTCGGGTACTTCCAGTTCCGGGGCCCTCGTTTCAAGCGGCCCGACCCTGACGTCAGGACTCTAGCCAATGAACCCAGGGTTTTCCTATCGGGAATCGAACGTGCGTGGCGCAACTCCAGTCCGCCTCGTGATCTGCCTCTACGAGCAGGCCATCGAAGATTTGCGACGCGCCGTCATTGCCCAGGAAAGTGGCAAGATCGAAGCGCGTACGCGCGAGATCAATCACGCCTTGACGGTCATTGCACAGCTGCAAGGCTCACTCGACATGGAGCGCGGCGGAGACGTTGCAAAAAATCTGGCGAAGTTTTATGGTCTTCTGCGCCTTGGACTCGCCGAAGCCCAAAAGAAGCAATCCGTCATTCTTCTGGAAGAGCAGATTTCTCAATTAGTCGAAGTCCACGAAGCGTGGCTGGAGGTAGAACGCGCCACCGCCATACCAATTTCCACGGCTTCCTCGGAGAAGTCAGAAGTTCCTTCGGTGTACTCGGGAAATTCCTCTTCGGGGTGGAAAGCATGATGCCAGCACCCGCACCTTCTCGTTCACAGATACTGCACGCCACCAATGAACGCCTGCGTTCTTGTCTGGACCTCATAAGTCAGCATGGCGGCAGCGCCAGTGGGGGAATGCCAGACTGCATCACTGCGCTGCTCTCCGAACTGTCCGGTGCCGGCGCGGAATTGCGCGCTCACCCCATTCCACTGACAGGGCTGGATCCGATGCTGGACGAAGAGTTACGACAATATCGCAGCAACGTGGAGCTTCTGCGAGAGCTTCTGCCGTCGATCCACAGCCAGTTGTCGGTTGAGCGGGCACGGCTGGAAGTACAACGAGCTCGGATGCAATCGGCTGCGGAATGGGCACGCGCTTCGCGGCAGACCCTGTAAGGTGCCTCGTTTCCTCCTTTATTTCAGAAATTGGAATAGATTCGTGTGCGCGGTTTGTCCAATCGCTGCCAGGGTTGCCTGTTCCGAGACCTGCGCCGTGGTCAAATTACTGATCACACTCGTCATGTCCGTCCCTCCGACTGTGCTTTGCTGCTGCGCGAGTTCTGTGGTCTCCGTGCTCAGGTAGGTTTGCTGCGTGGACAGCTGATTCAGGGCATTGCCATAAAACACCCGTTGTCCGTCGACATGGTTCAAGGCGGTGTTAAGTTCGGTAACCGCCGTATCGATTCCAGTGCCGCTCTGCAAACCGGTGATCAAGTCCTGAATGCTTTGAAAGACGTCGCCCCCCGAGCTGGAAAAAATCTGCGACCCGGAAAGATTTGTTTGCAGGGCGAACTGATTCCCCAGGGTAACGCTGTTCACCTCAGTGTTGCCCTGATAGCTGACCCCGGAGGAAGAAGCCGAATCTAATACGTAGGGCGTAGTTTGATTCGCAGTCCCAGCGAAGATGTAATTGCCCTGATAGGTAAGGTTCGCCAAACTCAATAGCTGGCTCTGAATGCCCTGCACCTGAGTGGCGATGGCGGTACGGTCGGCGCTGTTCACGGTTCCATTGGCCCCTTCCACTCCCAGACTGATGGCCTGCTGCAGAGATATGGTCACGGAATTCAGGGCGGCGTCCGCGTTCTGAATCTCGCCTTGGATACTGCCGATGCTGCGCTCGAACTGATCATCTTGCGAGGTTTGGTCCGCATTCTGCACCAGCACGGCAGCCGCAGCCGGATTGTCAGAAGGCAGGTTGACGCTTTGTCCGGAAGCAATCTGCTGCTCGTCGATATTGATCTCCTGCTGAGTCTGGGCCACTGCCGCCAGCAGATCTGGATAAGGATTAGGATTTACGCGCATATGGATTACCCAGTGAGGGTGTTCATTTGAATTGTGGCATTCATCATGTCATTGATGGCAGTGATCACCTGCGCAGACGCGGAATACGCATCCTGGTACCGCACCATGTTGGCGGCCTCTTCATCCAGCGACACTCCTGAAATCGAAGCACGTTGATCGTTGAGCTGCTGCAACACCATTGTCGAAGCCGTTTGTTCCGCCGAAGCGTTTGACGCTGCGTTTCCGATGTTGAAAACAATGCTGGAGTAATAGTTCGTCGGAGTCTGTCCGGCAACGATGGGGTTGCTGTTGAGCGCGTACATCGCTTCGGCATTGGCATTGTTTCCAGTAGTACCATCAGCGCTAGCCGCAATCAGGGTGGGATCGGTGAGGGCAACGGAAAGAGTGGCGGCCGCGCCCGCGCCGGATACCGGCGGAGCTTTGAATAAATTGGTTCCGGCCTTGCCTTGCAGATCAAATCCTAGGGCTTGAACTCCGTTGACGGCGTTCGCGAGTCCGGCAGCCAAGGTGTCAAGTTGGGTCTGCACGGCAGGAATTTCCTGATCGCGGGCTTGCAGCGTTCCGCCCAGTTGGCCCGATGTGATTTCGCCAGTAATGTTGTTTCCTTCGGAATATATATCGTGCAGCCCTGCAGTATTGGTTTGCGTGAGCAACTGGAGGCTGTTTTGCCCGATCACCAGCGGGGCGCCATTCGCCGTGGTGAGCGTGAGTGTATTGTCACTGGGAATGACATTGACATCCACCAGCGCCGAAAGCTGGTCGATGGCTTCTTGGCGTTGGTCGATGAAAGTTCCAGCGCTTTCGCCAACGTTCTGCAGGTTGCTGACCTGGCCGTTCAGCTGGGCGATCTCGCCGGTGAGTTGATTGATCTGCCCCACCTGCTGCACCACGCTCAGGTCAAGGCTGCTCTGCTGTTGCGTCAGGTTATTCGCCGTGGAATTGAAGCTGGTCGCAACATTTCCTGCGGCGGTCAGCACTCCTTGACGCAGGGATAGGTCCGATGGGTTGGTGGAAAGTTGGTTGATGCTGTCGAAAAAATTGGAAATCGAGGTTCCAATGTCAGCTCCGGTACTGGAGAAATTTGTCTGCGTCTGTTGTAGAGCCGTAGCCAAGGAGCTGTACTGGCCTTGTGCCTGGGTTTGTTGTTGAATTTGGGATTCGAGGAGTGGCTCACGGATACTTTCTACGCTCTGCAACGTCACTCCGGTACCGAAGGTTAGCGGATCTTCGACCACCGGATCGCTAGCCATCAGCACCGCCTGCTGTCGGGAAAAGCCCGGCGTGTTTACATTGGCAACGTTATTGGTGGTGGTCGCGAGCGCGCCTTGCTCCGCGACTAATCCGCTCAAAGCGGTGGCCAGGCTGGCATTCAGGCTCGACATCGTCAGACCTGGTTAGCTCGTTTGGATTCGAATGTAGTGCTCACCATTCCACTTTGCGCCAGCGAAATTCCATAGTTCCGGCTTGGATCGGCCAGCATGTTAGCCATCACCCGGACCTTGCGTTGGGCTCGCGTCAGCAGCGCCGATTGCAATTGCAGCGCATGCAGAACGGAAATTTCTGTTTGTTTCAATTGCTCGTGGAGCTCCGGGGCGCAAATCTTGGGATCGAGCGCGGTGCTGCGTGCTGATTCTTCGCGAGCTTCTTTGTTACGAACTTCTATGCTACGAACTTCGCGCGCCTTTGTTTCACCGCAAAGGTGCTCAGCGAACTCTTGACGCAGCTTTAGCTGCTGCATCGTTTCTTGTTGAATCGCGGTCAGGTCCATCGCCCTCACAGCCTTTCTGCTGGCGGATAGGCTGGCTAGGAGCTCTCGCATGAGTGCCAGGCGCGATTCTGCCAGAGGCAACAATACCGTTTCGTAACCCTGTCGCGGACTTCTCATAAGAATTGTGCCTCCATAGCCGGGAACATTTGATATCGCGTTACCGACATCGCGTTACTTATGCGAGATGATCCACGCGGTGCGGGGGCCGATCAACTTTTTCGATATCGATTTCGGTTTCATTTTCGTTTTCGTGTACCTCTTGCTGACGCTCTTCGTTAGTTGGTTCCAGGATGGTCGTTCTCCCATCCTGATCTCCAAAATGCTCGCGCTGGCGGCGCTCTGCCTGCTCTTCCTGGAGCGGAGCTTGACCGTGAATGGTCGGGACCGCCGAGACCGAAACCGTCGGTTCCGCATCCACTGCAGCGGACAAGTCGGTGCCGTTCAAGTCAATCGCCACGTCCCCGGCCTTCCTGGGCGCCCTGGTCTATGCCGCCACTCCGACCGTGAAGTTCGCAAACAATGCTTCTGCTATCTGCTCCGGGGAGCGGTGGTACGTGCCGCTGGCAACCGCCTGCCGCAAGGCATCTACTTTCGCTTGCGAGGTCTCAGGGAGTTGGGAAGCCTGCACCACCAGCGCTTGCACCTGTGCATGCACCGCAGAAAGCTGCGTGTGATCGTTCTCCAAGACGTTGGAGTCGCCGGCCCGAACCGAACTCCCCCCATTCGCTGCCGTCTGGTTGCTGGTTGCCCGGCTATAGAGAAGCGGCTGCGAGCCTTGATCCGAATCGATTCTCATGATGTTCCTCCGCAAACTCCCAGTGCAATTTAATGATCGGCGAACCGTTAAAATACTTTAATTCTTCCCTCATGGCCTCGACCTACACCGGTCAGGGCCTCCCTATCGCGTGCTATCGGCAGAAAATAGGGAAACTTTAATGGCCATCGGTCCTTTCAACGAGAGAGTAGTCAATCCTTGGTTTCGACCTTCGTGTCCGGCAAATGCGCCACGATCATGCGGGCAATGCCAAAACCGCCCCGCTCGGCGATCGCGGAAGCCAAGGCCTGCGTTCCGAGGTAGTTGTAATCGTCCTCTCCAGCAATCGCATCCTGGCCGGGAAGCGAAGCCATAGTTTGTTCAAGTGATTGCAGCACGCTGCCAATGAGCTGTGCTTCGAATTCGCGGGCCGCCTTCTCTCCTTTGCCCAAGACTGGCGAGGGCGGCGGCGGCGACGGGAAACTGCTGGAAATAATAGAAGTGACGCCTGAGACCGGGCTCATCAGATTACCTCCAATTCTGCTTCGAGAGCGCCTGCAGCTTTGATTGCCTGCAGGATCGAGACCACATCGCGTGCGGTTGCACCAATGGCTTGCAGTCGAGTCACCAGTTCTTCCACGCTGGCACCTTCGTTCAGCGCGACATTGCGCGCAGGATTTTCTCCGGCCCTCATTTTGGTTTCCGGCAATGCCTCCGTTTGTCCTGCGGCCAGCGGGTTTGGCGTTGCCGTGTAATTAGTTGTCACCTCGATCGAGAAGCTGCCATGCAGAATCGAAACGGCGCCCAGTCGCACATCCCGGCCCAGAACTACCGTACCGGTGCGCTCGTTCACCACAACTTTCGCCTTGCGGCGAACTCGGACCTCGAAATTTTCGATGCGGGCCAAAAGAGCTGGAATGCCAGCGCCACCTGCACCTGGCATTTCGATTTCCACCCTGCGGCTATCGATCACGGTAGCCATCGGGCTCGCCAGTTCGCGGTTAATGACAGCTGCCATGTCCTCGACCGTGCTAAAACTGGGCTCGTTCAGCAACAAAGACAGGTGATGAAGTTTGGTGAGATCGACCGAGCTGTCCCGCTCGATCAGCGCTCCATTCGGAATGCGCCCCACCGTGGGATGGTTCATCTGCTTGGAGTTCCCGCCCGAACCTGCTGCATAGCCCCCGACCACCAGCGGCCCCTGCGCCGCCGCATAAACCTGGCCGTCCGCCGCGTATAGAGGCGTCAGCAACAGCAGGCCGCCCTCCAAACTGCGCGCATCTCCGGCGGAGGAAACATTCACGTCGAGCGGCATGCCGGGTCGCGAGAATGGCGCCAAATTTGCGGTTACAAAAACCGCGGCGACGTTTTTCACCTGTACCGTCGACTGCACCACGCTAGGAGGGATCTCGACCCCCATGCGTTGCAGAATGCTGGCGAGCGTTTGAATCGTGAAATAGGTCTGTTGTTTGTCGCCAGTACCTTTGAGTCCCACGACCAGCCCATAACCAATCAACGAGTTGTCGCGGACCCCTTCCACGCTCGCCACGTCGCGAATCAGCACCTTGTGGTCGGCATGGTCAGGGCTTTGTGCTCCCGCGATCGCCGCCACGAACAACCATGGGGTCAAAATCAGCAATGTCGACCAAAACGTGCGTCCCCGCATATTCTTTTCTCAGAAACCAACCACGCGCAGTATCCACTTCATTACCGGATTAGGTGCCCGCGTACCTTCGCTGATGATGCCTTTCCCTTTCACTTCGACTTCAAGATTACCCACGCTGTTCGAAGCTACCGTATTTGTCGCGTCGAGATCACCGGGTCGGACCAACCCGCGCAAAATGACCGTTTCGCGCTGATCATTCATCATGATCTGCCGCTCCGCTTCCACCACCAGCGTTCCGCTGGGCAGCAAAGCCGCCACGCGTCCGGTGAGCGTCGTGCTCAGCGAAGTTTGCGAAGTGGCTTGGGCTTTGCCCGCCAGCACTTGTGTTGAGTTCGGCGAGAACAGGTTTTGCACTCCGCTGGTCTTGATGTGTCCGCCCAAGGCAGTTATTCCGGAACTAGCCGAGAAGCTACGATTGCTTGCGACATTCCCTGTGCTAGTCGACGATAAATTCTGCGATACGCTGATGGTGACCAGGTCGCCCACGCGCGATGCTTTGTAGTCCGCCACCATGTTCGCCAGTCGTCCGTTATCGATCCACAAACTGCCAAGCGTGGTCGCCGAAGCCGCCGGCGCTGCCGCTGTAACCCGCTGCACATATTCCGCCAAGGCATCCCGGCCTGGAGGAATCACTTTGTCCTTGCGGCGGGCCTCCGTTGACGAAACCAGAAGCAGAAAGGCGACCAGCGAGGCAAGGATCTTCCGGAACCGGAAGTCCGAAAGCCTTTCTCGCATTCCACCGCTGGGCCTTCGAGAGATTTTCACAAAACCGCCCGTAGTGTTCTGTCCGCCAGAACCTCCGCTCGCAGGATGCGGCTGGCGTTCTGTATCCGGACCCGTATGACTTCCCCGACACGTCCCGCATCGAGGCAGGTGACGGTCACGGCCACACGAATACTTTCACGTTCCCAGATGAGGATTGCCGACTGGCCAGGTTTGATGAGGTCTTCGAGATTCCTCTCCGCTGGCGGTGCTTCGGGTCGCAGAAGGCCAGCCGAGACGCCGGCGGCGGCTACCCCGGGATTGGCCACGGCCCATACCAGAAATGGAACACAGTCTTGCGGCTTTACACATCGCAACGCGAACTCCCACCGCCTTAACCGGGCGTTCCAATCCGTTTTCAACAGTTCGAGAGACGCTTCTTGCGGGATTCCGCGAACTGATGAGCAATCCAACGACTGCGACATTGCGCCTCGCACAACTCGAGCTACGTCGGCACAGGATTTATTCGCGCCACGTCGGCGTATGACGATGCGCTCCGGGATGCGCGTAACGTTCGCATCGAGCGCTGGAGCATAATCCAAACGGGCAAGCAACTGGCGAACCTGCGAGCGCTCAAGTACCCGCTCGCTCCCGGGCAGCGGTGCCTTCCCCAGACTTACTTCCTCCGCCAGCTTCCGCAGCTTAGAACAGGCATCTGACTCCAGTAAGTCGGCAAGCGTCATCACTCCCGCCGAGGCTTCGAAGCTGGAACGTAGCGAAGATGGGTTACAACGTGACTCGGCACTACAGGACGACGCCGCAGCCCAAAATCCTGCAATACTGATTAAGATGGCAAATTGTTTCATTCGCTCGCGATCCTCAATTTGCCTACCGTCCTAGATTGTTGATCGTTTGCAGCATCTGGTCCGCAGCATTGACTACCCGCGAGCTGGCCTCATACGAACGCTGGGCCACGATCATATTTACGAATTCATCCACCACGCTGACGTTCGATTGCTCGAGCATGCCTTGCACTACGGTTCCCAGCCCTTCGCTTCCGCCTGGCGGTCCCACAATAGGATCTCCGGATGCGGTCGTCGCGAGCAGCAGGTTGCCGCCCGTACTATTGAGTCCGCCGGGATTATTGAAGAGAGCAAGCTGCAATGTTCCCACTTGTTGTGCGGCGGTCTGCCCCGCGAGTGTTACGCTCACTGTGCCATCAGAGCCCACCGTAATCGAGGTCGCTCCCGTGGGAATGCTGATGGAAGGTTGAACTGGATTGCCATCCTGCGTAACCAGATTGCCTTGCCCGTCGAGATGGAAACTTCCCGCCCGCGTGTACGCCGTCTGGCCGTCGGGTAACAGCACCTGAAAAAAGCCTTGCCCCTGGATCGTCATATCCAGAGGATTGCCGGTCTGGCTGAAGTCGCCCTGAGTCTGGATGACTTCCGAAGCCGCGGAACGTGTTCCCAGTCCCACCTGCAGACCTGCGACCATGGTGGTCTGCTGTGTAGCGGCCGCGCCGGGCATGATCAGGTTCTGGTACATAAGATCTTCAAACTGCAGCCGGCGGCTGCGAAAGCCCGCCGTACTGGAATTCGACAAGTTGTTGGCGATGTTGTCCAGGTTCAGTGCCTGAGCGGTCATCCCGCTGGCGGCGGTATAAAGCGCGCGAATCATGCGTTCCTCTCTTCTGCGCGTGCGCGACGAGCTAGACCTTGGGCAGGTCTTGCACCGCGATCTGATTAAGCTGGCCATCGAGCGCACTCAGCGCCCGTGAAAGCATTTCCGAATTGCGCTGCACGGTGATCAATTGCACCACGCCCGCGGTCGGACTCACGTTGGATCCCTCAAGCATGCCCTGACGCACGGATGAATTGGCCGCGACCAAGGCTGATCCCGCAGGCGCCATGTAGGTTGAGTTGCCAATCGCCGTCAGAGTCGTCTCTGGAGAGAATTCTGCCAAGCTGAGTTTGCTGACTACTGATCCATCTACCGAGATGGTTCCATCCGAACTGATGGCTACATTGCCATTTGGCAGAAGCACTGGACCCTGTTCGCCCAGTATGGCGTCGCCTTCGCTGGTCACAAGTTGTCCGGCGGGAGTGAGATGAAAAGCGCCATCGCGCGTGTACACGGTGCCTTCCCGGGACTGAACGGTAAAAAAACCGCTGCCCGCGATGGCCGCGTCGAGTGGGTTTCCCGTCGCGGTCGAACTTCCCGCGGTGAGATCCAGACGGCTCCCGCTCAGCACACCGAAATCATTGATCGCAGCATTGATTGGATTCTCGCTACCCGCTCCCTCACCAGCGAGCAGAGAGCGAAAGGTGGTTTGCTGACCACGATAGCCCGTGGTTGTCAGGTTGGCCAGATTGTGGGCGACTAACTCGAGAGCTTGTGTTTGCGCCGCCAGCCCGGCGCATGCTGCGTAGTATCCACTGTCCATAACGTGCTCGCTCCATCAGGGAGAAGAGCACGCGGCGTTCCAAGTGTTGTTCTCCCGTCGAAGGGTCGTCCACGTTGTCAACCGTCTGAAAAGAGAGGAGACGAGAAAGAAGAATCGAAGAAAACTCTCACACCGCGTCAGGGCTGGGTAATCAGTGCCTAGGAAATTCGAGCCCTCGGCAAAATCCTTCTGTCCAACTTAACCGTTCTCTAAGAATGAATCTCGAGTGCGATGATGATTCCCTCATCTTCGAACCGGAACTCAACCTGGAGATTATTAGTTTCTCCAAAAGAGTGACACTCGTAGTCGTTGCCCGTGATTACGGTCGGCACCGACAGCATGCATCCATCCCCCAACCCGGAAACCTTGTTCTTAAAATTTCCCGCAATCATGTTACAAACTTCGCCCAAAGCATCCCATATCTCCTCCTGCGGCTTTTGCGCTTCGATCCCTAACATCTTCGAAGCCATCTTGGCCGCGGCTTTGGAGGAGCAGCGAATCGTTAGCACCCCGCACAGCACACCGGCAAGTCCAACCATGGCCGTAATGTCGAGATCGTCGGCAACAGGGACAGGCGCCACGACGAGGTGACTGCCCAACATGAGTTCAAACACCTCCTGAGAGGCCAACTCAAGGATAGGAATCCACTTCTTGTACTGTTCTTCTACCGCGCCGGGACTGGAGCTGGTTGCGCTCATGGTTTTACCGCCAATACCGGCAGGATGTGTTCTTTGACCTGGTCGGCGGTGAATGGCTTACGAAGATAGCCCCGGGCTCCCGCCGACAGGGCCTGCACCACGTGACCTTCGCTGCCTTCGGTTGTAATCATCACAACCGGCACGCCGTGGGCATTCTCCACCGACGGCAGTTGTTTCACAAATTCCAAACCATCCATGACCGGCATGTTAATGTCGCAGAGAATGATATCGACTTTCGCGTCACGCAAGACACCCAGAGCCTCCGCGCCATTGCCAGCTTCAAATACGCGAGAGATTTCGAGCCCCGCCTGACGTAGGGACCGTTCCACGATCTTTCGCATGACCGAGGAGTCATCCACAATGAGAACTTGCATATTGTCCTTGGGTGCCGCGTGAGCCCTTGCCCCGTCAATCCGGTTCCAAGGGATAAAATTGGCACGTAGAGATTATCGGCAACTCTTCCCGGGACTTTATACGGGCTCAACCCAACTGGAATTGATCATGCGCCGCGTCCGGGCGGGAGTTGTAGGCAGCCACATTCAGCAGATTTACCGTTCGAGTCTCGACTGAAGGGGTTCGCAGCACCAGGTTCACACTTTCTCTTCCCCGCCGTTCCAAACGAATCCACACGTGATCACTACACCGCGCTATCCGAACTTCATCGGCGGCGACTTTGAGTGCATAGTTTTTTATAATCAGCGCGCTCTCCGCAAAATCCTGTATCCGGTCAAAGACCACATCTCCCGATCGAACCTGCGCCATCGCCTGCAAGCTCTCCCGCAAGATGCTGGGACACACGAAGCAGGCCCCCGTGCGATAGCCCAGCATTTGTTCGACCGCGTAGAGAATGCTGTGGTCGAGGCCCTCACTGAATGCAATCAGCAAGGTTTGCGTAGCGGCGGCAAAGTCCAGCGGGATCATCTGAAACGACTCCAACAGCCGCAACGGAATAGAGGTCCTACGGTTAGCCCCCAGAGCTTCCCTTCCGTTTCTAAGCATTGGACAACCCCACTGGCGCGCCAGGGCAGCCGTTACTTGCCATTCGCTGGCGTAGCCGAGGTGCTGCAGCCACTCGCCAATTTTCCCGCGGCCCGCATTGCGTTGCGTTTCGAGAGTGTGGCGCAACTGGTCGGCGGTGAGTTGTTGCCGTGAAAGCAGCAACAAGCCGAGCGGAATCCGATGCGGTGACAGGGTGTTTCGCCCGGAACCAGCATGAGCAGGATCGAGTGCCACAGACACGGCGCGCTCCAGGCACTCGGGCCGACAATACCACGCTCCGTGCATGGCCACTCCCCAGACCTTTGGCCACCAGTGATGCCAAAGACGACTCATCTGAGAAACTCCACAGCCGGCACACCGTAACGCTGGCTTGCTTTTGAAGGCGTGCCGCATGGAACTCCAGGCGACAGAATCTCGCACTCGCACCATTAGTCGACTCCCGGCTGCAGTTCCAGCGGAGTAGCATCGGTGACCCGCAGACCATAGTTACCGTCAATGACAATCACCTCTCCCCGCGCGATCAGCTTGCCATCCAACAAAAGGTCAACCGGCTCCTGAATCTGGCGGTCCAGTTCGACCACGGCTCCCGGGCTCAGGTCGAGCACGTCACGCAGTAACAGGCGGCGTGCCCCGAAGCGCATGGTCACCGCGAGCTGCACGTCCATCAGAAGGTCGAGGGCGCCCGGAGCCGGCTTCGATTCCGTCGGCGCCGCAGTCGGCGCACGATCGGACTGGGCTTGGACGGGCTCAGGTTTTTCCGCTCGCAGTTCCGCCATCAATGCGGCGCTGAGCGCAACTTCGACCCCCAGCACAGAACTCGCATCGGCCGTGAGGACCAACCAGCATGTTGCCGCGGCCGGCCACGAGGGCGATGCGGCCGCTTGTACCCGAAGCTGAACTTCTCCCCAACGTGCTTTGGCGCTGCTGGCTACGATGCCCGATACTTGCCGCAGAAGTTCGATGACCGCTTCGCGATGATCGGCCGTCAGGCTCGCTTCGGGCGCCGGTGGCTCGCTCATAAAAATCTGGGCCAGGCGCAATGTCGTAGCCGGGGGGAGGCGCACGCTCATCTCGCCGCGCAATTCTCCGCTGGCGCTTATGAGCGCCCAAAGATCCGCTTCCCCGGCTGCTGGAAGACTCGCAGGAGCTTCCGTCTGCACGGCAGCCGGTACCTCCGATCCTCCGATCTGTGCCAGCACTTGCGTGAAAGTGCTTGCCCAGATCCGGACAAATTCGGGGTATGTTGCTTCCACTGCGGGGGGATACGGTTCGGTCATAGATTGTTCGTCCCGTCTACCGGCCGCGCGCTGGCCACTCCCATTTCCAGCAATAGGGCGGCACGAGTTTCCCCGCACCGCGCAGGCACAGCGCCGAACAGGTTAATCCCGCCAACGAGCAATGAGGCAGGAAGTTGTGCGCATCGTCGCAGCGGAAGCAAACTCCCAGCCTCGAGTTTGGTCAGCTCGCCCACGGTGGCGCTTAATCCTTCCACCCCCAACTCCACCGGGAACGAACATTCCAGAAGACGCCGCTTGAGGCGTTCGCGCCACTCGACCGGCCCACGGCGGCGGCTATCGCTCCAGTCCACTGAGATCTTGCGCAGCAACGCATGCGAGAGGGCAACCGGCACGGCGAGATTCAGGCCCCCGCGCATCTCCAGCAGGGCGATCTCGAAGCTGAGCGATAAGATCTTCTCATTCGGAGGCATCAGCCGCTGCGCCTCTCCGAGTTCCAACCGCTTCTCAAAATCTACCCGCAGTTCGACCGCCTGCCAGGCCGCGCCCAGTTCCCGGCAGACAATGCGCGCGACACTTTCCAAGATCTGTTGTTCGATTTCCGTGATCTCGCGGGTCGAGGCAAGACCCTTCCCTTCGCCACCCAACAGTAGATCGATGATCGGAAAAGCTACTTTCAAATCAAGCTGCAGGGCGCCCACGACGTCCATGGGCTACAACCTGCACGCCGCGAGATACGTCGTCTCGGGAATGCGTTCGGTAAATTCTCGGTACGTTAAATGCTCGGCCGAGACCAGCGTGGCGGCAAAGACGACGCGAAGGTACGTTCCTAACGCGGTAGTCAGGCTGCGGGCAAATCCTTCATGCAACTGCGTGATGGCAAGCAGTTGTGCGCGGCCAATCTGCCCCGCGCGACGCACGTCCCATGGCTCGACGTGCGGCGCTTTCGCCGGACTGGCTTCGCGCTGCCCACCCGAGCGGGCCGCGAGTACCATCGCATCAATTTCTTCCTGATTTAATTCATTCTGCATCGGAATGGACCGATTTCACGACCGAAACAAACTCCGAATTGCCCCGCTTCTCATTGCCCTGCGGCTACCTGCGCCGCGCGAGCTGTCGATTTTCCAGCATTCATCAGTTCCTCCAGCCGCGCCCGCAGACGCACGACCGCAAGCGAGTGGATCTGAGAAACCCGCGACTCGCCGATTCCCATCACCGCTCCCACTTCCTTCATGGTCAGTTCTTCGAAGTAATAGAGTGCCAGCACCTGCTGCTCTTTCTCCGGCAGCTCCGCCACCACCCGCGCCAGCAACTGCTTCATCTCCGAGCGCATGCAGCGGAAGAAGGGCGTGTCTTCGGGAGCGCTCGGCAAGTAGTCGCACAAGTCTTCCTCCTTTCCGTCCCACGGGGACTCCAGATGGAGACTTCCGATTTCAAGGCCGTCCAATTCGGTCAGCAGTTGCTGGAATTCACGCAGATCGAGATTTAGTTCTGTCGCCGACCTCCATCTCTGTCGGCGCGCGGCCCAGCTCCAGACTCAGCTTTCGCTCCGCCTCTTCAATGCGGCGGCCTTTGCGGCGCAGTTCCCGCGGCCCCCAGTCCATTTCCCGCAGGCTGTCGAGAATCGCGCCCCGGATGCGGAACTTCGCGTAGGAACCAAATTGCACGTGCTTCGAGCGGTCGAATTTGTTGAGCGCATCGATCAGTCCGATCACTCCGGCATGCACCAGATCTTCGAAGGGCACGTGCCGTGGCAGGCGTTCGTGGATACGTCGCGCCAGATAGCGCACTTGCGGCAGCTGTTCGAGCAGAATGCGGTCGCGCTCTTCCTTGTCCTGCCAGCTGGTATAGGCTTGGGCGGTATTCTTGCTCATTTTCCCACTCCCGTTTCTAAATCTGTCGAGCATCATGTCGGGTACGCTTTCTGCCCGACCTCGAGAATCTTCGTCGACATGTCTGCATTGCTTGCCGCATTCAGCGCAAGACACCCAGCGACTGCACCTCCACCACCGGAGGCACCTCCAGCGGCGAGAGCACCACCACCTTGGGCAAAAAGGGTTCGAGCAATCGCTTCAGGTGATACCGCGCAGGCGTGGCGCACAGAAGCACCGGGCTTGCCACCGCAACCTGCTCTCCCGCCAGCTTGCGCAGGCCGTCGAGAATGCGCCGCGCAAAAGGAGGCTGCATGCCCACTGGCCGTCGCGGCTTGTGGTTGTGCACCGAAGGCGCGGCCCAGTTCGTCTTCGAGCGCGCGATCCAGCGTGACCACGCGCAGGCCTCCGATTTCTGATAGCAGCGGACGCACCAGCGCGCGGCCCAGCGCCTGGCGCGCGACTTCGACCAGCAGCACCGGATTCTTGTTGCTCCGGCGCGACGTCGAGCAGTGTCTCGAGAATCGTCGATAGATCGCGAACGGAAACCTGCTCTCGCAATAGCTGTTGCAGAGTTTTCTGCACTTCGCCCAGACTCAGAATCTTTCGGAACCAGCTCCTCGACCAGCTTGGGATGGCTTTCCGCCAGGCGGTCGAGCAGGCGTTTGGTTTCCTGCCGGGTGAGCAGTTCGTGGGCGTGCTGCTTGACCACTTCCGCAAGATGCGTGGCCAGCACCGAGGTTTGATCGACGACCGCGTAGCCCGAAGCCAGCGCCTGATTCTGCAGAGCCGCTGGAATCCATACCGCGGCCGCGCCGAAGGCGGGCTCCTTGGTCGCGACTCCGGGCAAGCGGGCGCGGAGAGCCTTCTGAGCTGATGGCCAGCAAGATTGTCCTGATGAAGTTCCCAGCGGGCCATCTCCACGCCGCGCAACGCGATGGCATACTCCTTGGGCTTCAGGCGAACGTTGTCCGTGATATGAATCGGGGGAACGATGAAGCCCAGCTGCTGCGCCAGATTTTGCCGCAGGGCTCGTCACCCGCGCCAGCAGCTGGCCGCCCTGATTCTGATCGACCAGCGGCACCAGCCCGTAGCCGACTTCCAGGCTCAGTTCGTCGAGCTTCAGCAGATCCTCAACCGAATCTTTTCGCCGGCTTTTTTTCACTCTCCGCTGTGCGCTGCGGCGGCGGTCGCCGGTGCCGGCTCGGCCGCGAATTTCGGAGCGCGCCAGGCCAGAAAGCCCGGCTCCTGCGGCCAGCAGAAAAAAAGAAAACTTGGGCAAACCCGGAATTGCGGCCAGGGCCAGCATCACGCCGGCAGCAATGATCAGCGGGCGCCGCCGCGATAACACTTGCCGCCCCACATCCACCGACAGTGTGGCGTCGGAGGAAGCGCGCGTGACCACGATGCCCCCGGCCATCGAGACCAGCAGCGATGGAATCATGGTCACCAGTCCATCGCCCACGGTCAGCACGGTATAAGTCTTCAGCGCTTCGCGGAAAGGAATGTCGAGCTGGAAGACTCCAATGAGAAAGCCGGCTACGATATTGATGGCCGTTATCAGTATGGTGGCGATGGCGTCCCGCTGATTGAAGCGTGCTGCTCCGTCCATGGCCCCATAAAATTCTGCGTCGTGCGCAATCTGCTCGCGCCGGGCGCGAGCCTGGCCCTTCGTTGATCAGCCCGGCATTCAGGTCGGCATCGATCGCCATTTGCTTGCCGGGCATGGCATCCAAGAGTGAAGCGCGCGGTGACCTCCGCAGTGCGCACCGCGCCGTGCGCCACCACCAGGTACTGAATCGCGATCAAGGCCATGAACAGCACGAATCCGACTACGTAGTTGCCGCCCACGACGAACTGTCCAAACGCTTCGATCACGTGCCCCGCCGCCGACGCACCTTCGTTGCCGTGCAGCAGAATTCTGCGGCTGGATGCCAGATTCAACGAGAGGCGAAACAGGGTGAGCAGAAGCAACAAGCTCGGAAACACCGAGAACTGCGACGGCCGCAGGATCTGTATGGCGGAGAGCAGCACCAGCACGCTGACGGTCATGCTCAGCGCCAGAAGCAGATCGAGCAGGATGCTGGGCAGCGGCACCAGCATGACGAAGATCAGGCCCACAGCTGCAATCGGCATGATCCATTCCGCTGCAGAATTCTTTGCGGCCCGGACGCGCGAGCTGTCATCGTCTTAGACATTGCCGTAGGCATGCTTTAATTCCACTGTGTTGCGCACCCTTCTTGCCGCCGCTTGCGACCGTGGCTTGCGCGGCGCGGCTCTGCGCGCGCCAGATGGCCGCCAGAATTTCCGCGACCACCGTGTAAAGCTGCGCCGGAATGGCCTGTCCCACTTCCACCGCGCGGTACAGCGCATGCGCCAGCGGCACGTTCTCCACCAGCGGAATGCCTTTCCAGCGGGCAATCTCCTTGATTTGTGCCGCAATCAGATTTCGGCCTTTGGCCACCACCACGGGCGCGTCCATCTCCACCGAGTATTCCAGAGCGATGGCAAATTCGGTCGGGTTCGTGATCACCACCGCGGCACGTTCCACGTCCTTCAGCATGCGGCGTGCGGCGGCTCTGCCGCTGCAGGCGCCGAATCCGCTGCTTGACCGCCGGATGTCCTTCCATTTCCTTGAACTCGTCTTTCTGTTCCTGCTTGGCTCATCTTCATTTCGTTTTCGTGGCGCTGCCGTTCAAGAAAATAATCCGCGCCCGCCCACACCAACAGCACCAGCGACCCTTTCCACGCCACTTCAAACATGCGAGCGGTAGCAAACACGCCAGCTGAGGTGCGGCTGCCGCGGAGCAATGCAGGCAATACACGCCAGTCCCGCACCAGCACCCCTACCGCGAAATAGATCGACCACCGCGGTGGGCAGAAGCGACTTCAACAACCGGCTGAGCGCCGCCAGCGAAAACAACTGCTCGACATGGCTGGTCGGGTCAAGCCGCTTCCAGTTCGGCGCCAGCGCTGACGGCGCAAACACCAGTCCCCCTTGTGCCAAACCTCCGACCGTGGCGACCAGCCAGCTCATCCCCGCGGCGAGGGCCACTCCGCGAAACACGGCCAGACCATGGCGCCACACCGGGACGAACTGGTCGGGATGCGTCGCCGCCATCTCCACTTCCTGGCGCAGCAGAGCTACGCCACTCCCCCGCAAAGGCAGGCAACTGCCAGGCACAAAAAACCACCGCCGTCATCGCCCCCAAACCCGCAGTCAGATCGCGGCTGCGCGCGACTTGGCCCTGCTCGCGCGCCTTCTGTCGCCGTCTCGGTGATGCTTTCTCGGTTTTTGATCGGCCATAAGTGGCTTACTCTCTCGAGCTCTTTCATCGGGCCAGGTGTAACAACTGTTCAGACACTTGAACCAGCCGGGTGAAATGCTGATTGAATAGCATGCGGCCAATACGCCATCGCCGCCATCAGCACGGTCAACCCCAAGAGATTCTTGATCGCCATGCCGATGAACAGCACCGGCAGCTGCGGCGAAGCTTTGCCCAGAAATCCCAATGCGATGTCCGCGACCAGCGTGGCCACGAGCGATGGCGCGGCGATCTGCACGCCCGCCAAGAAAATTCCCCCGGCGGCGTGCAGAAGGCCGCCCATTGCGGGCAGCGTGAGTGAGGCGGCGCCCGGCGGCAGATACGAGAAACTTCGCGCCAGCGATCGCAGCAGCCAGTGATGCACATCAAGTTGGAGAAAAATCAGCAACGCCGCCATCTGGTGAAATTCGGAGAGGACCGGCGTATCCGCCTGGGTCTGCGGATCAAAAACGTTAGCCAGCGAATAGCCGATCTGCACGCCCAGGATTTGCCCGGCCACCAGGGCCGATTCGAAAAGAAAGTTCGCCACCAGCCCCAGCAACAGTCCGAGCCACGACTTCTCCCGCGGCCACCTGCGCCCATTGCCACGGCCCGAGGACGAGCTCGACCGGCCCGTGCAGCGGGTGCAGGAGAATGGTCAGCAGCAGCAGTCACCGCGGCCTTCACCGGCATGGGCACCGCATCGCTTCCCAGAAACGGGCAGAACACCATCAGCCAGAGACTCGCACCCCGCGTAAAAAGCCGAACGGCTCCTAGATGAACTGCTTCGAGATGCCTCTTTATCACGATCCATGACTTTACTGCTCGAGCCTCAGCGCACAAAGGGTCGAAAGTCGGAAAACATCTGCATCGTGAACGTCGGCCGATCCGGCGCACCATCCACGGCATCAGAAGTAAGACGGCCGCCGCCACTGCGGCCAGCCGGGGCACTGTCGACACCGTCATGTCCTGCAACGACGTCAACACTTGCACCACGTTGATCAGCAAGCCCACCACCACCGCCGCCATCAGCAGTGGAGCCCCATCCACAAAGCCGTCTCAAGCGTGTGCCGCAAAGCACGATCTGGTCCGCTCCCATACGCTCCCCTTTCTTCCTCTGTCTTGCTTCTCTCTTTCCATGAAACGAATCTGTCCCCGCTCAGGCAAAGCTCTTCATCAACGAACCCACCAGCAGGTTCCAGCCATCGACCATGACAAACAGCAAAATCTTCAGTGGCGTCGAAATAATCACCGGAGGCAACTGCATCATGCCGATCGAGGTGGTCACCGCCGCTACCACCAGATCGATCACCAGAAAAGGCAAGAAACAGCGCCACGCCAATCTGAAATCCGGTCTTCAATTCCGAGAGGATGTAGGCCGGCACCACCACCCGCATCGGCAACATCATCGGCCCTCGCCGGCCGGGGCGCCTGCGCCAGATCCAGAAACAACGCCAGATCTTTTTCCCGCGCGTACTTCAGCATGAAATGGCGCAGCGGCGGAGTTCCCCGCTCCGATCGCCTCGAGCGCATCCACTCTGACCACGCTGAAAGGGCACGATCGCCGCCTGATAAATCGCAGCTACCCACCGGCTGCATCAGAAAGTAAGTCAGCACCAGCGCCAGACCGATCAGTGTCTGATTGCTGGGCGCGGTCTGCGTACCCAGCGCCTGCCGCAGAAAATGAAACACGATCAGCAGGCGCGTGAAGGGAGTCAAGGCCACCAGCAGCGCGGGCAGAAGCGTCAACAGGGTCAACAGGACGACGATATTCCACGGCACCGATCCGCCCGCCCCGCCTGGTGCCGTCCATTTCAGCCCCAGCGGGGAACGCCGCGGATGGAGAAGCATGGATGCCAACCCGTCGATAAAGTGGGGAAGCATCACGCTCACCCAGGTATGTCCTGGAGTGACTGCGCTCAGCATCTTTCGTCCCCACGCCTGAGCATTTTGCCCTCTGTATTCAAAGCCCAGATGATCTCGCGTTCTTCCACTTGTTCGTTGTTGTCGTCTCCGCAATCTTCCATGCGCGAAAGCAGCACGAGACTTGACGAGGTTCCGCCCACCAAAAACCGCTTCCTTTCGAATTCCACGACGGCCACGAAACGGCGCTCCCCGAGCGGCAGGCTTTCGCACAACCGGAGGGTCTTCGGCGTGCGCCTGCTCAAACGCAGAGTTCGATTCCACAACTCAATCACTCGCGCCCGCAAGCCATGCTGGAGCAGCCGAATTATCTCTGTCGCCATAAAAGCTTTCGTCCTCAGTCCCTATTTCACGATGCCGATCACGCCAGTTCCGTCAGCCGCACCGCCAGATGAGTTGCCACCACCTCAAACTCGATCCAGCCGATTAATGTCCCATTCAGGCGCAGCGGAACATCTTGACCTACCTTCCAGTGCGCGTTAATCACCGATTCTTCTCGCAGTTTCAGCAGATCTGAGATCTTGAATTCCGGCATGGGAAGCTCGACTGTGAGGTCGCAACCCAGCCCGAGCACCGGCGCCCACACCGCCTCACTCTGTTCTTCCGTCTTCGGGCTGCTTTCGCAGGCTTTGCTGGGCATCCGCGTCAGGCCGGTTTGTGATGCTGTCGACATCTCTTCCTTACGGGTTCCGTGACTATCGCTGAATCAAGAACTCAGTGAAGTACACTTCCTCAATGGATTGCCCTGGCGCTCGTTCCTGCAGCGCACGCAGCAGATCGTCCTTCAATTTACTTTTGCCTTTTTCGGTCTGCAGTTCTTCGACTCGGGCCTCTCCCAGCACACTCAGAATCGTGTCTCGCATCTGTGCGACCGGCGGCGCATTCTCCCCTTTGCGAACGTCACGTCCTAACCCAAGATCGATTCCCACTCGCAGATACGAGCGCTGGTCGGGGTCCGCCAGATTGAGAACGAATGTTTCCAGGTGAAGGGTGGACTTCACTCGCGTGCTCGCCTCTAACTCGGGAGCTTCTGGACTGCGAATGATCCAAAACCACGTGCCTGCTACTAAGATCGCAATCATGAGAATGGGAAAGAAGAATCCTCGGCGTCGGGTTTCAACTTCTACGGCTTTTTTCTTGGCAGGCACTTACGGAGAAATAGCAATTGGGAGACCGTGGGCCGCGCACGAAAGGTCGGTGTAGAGAATGCCTCGCACGCGATTACGTGTACATAAACGATGGACTTAGCCTAGCGCTGACTCTGTTGCCGGAGTTGCGAGACGCTCCAGCCGACCCATCAGAGGGTTCCTGAGCGAATTATCATGATCGCTTTCTTAAGTGGCTTGTGAAGATCAAGCAGACGAATCTCCGGCGCCAATCTGCTATCGGAGACTCGTCCGTTATTCATCGACTAAATTCGATCACTGCTTCAGCGCAATTGTGTCCTGCGTGATCTGATCGAAGGTGGTCACCGCCTTGGCGTCGGCTTCGTACCCACGCTGGGCGACAATTAAGTTCGCGAATTCGGTGGCGATATCGACGTTCGACAACTCCAGCGATCCTCCCGAAACCGTGCCGAGACCACCGGCACCCGGCACTCCGATAACGGCGGGCCCGGAAGCTAGCGTGGGAGAGAAGTCGGTATTGCCGTTGAGTTCCAGTCCGTTATTGTTTGCGAAGCTGGCCAGGGCAATCTGCCCAAGCGCCTGTGTCTTGCCGTTGCTGAACGAGCCGGTGATCGTCCCGTCGGAGCCGATGGCAAAGTTCACCAGCGATCCGCTGCTGCTTCCATCCTGGTCGGCCGACGTCGTGCTATCGGGCGCGGCGACTTGCGTGACTACCGGCGTAGTTCCGTTCAGCACGTTCCAGTTGAACGTCTGATTGGTCGCGCCGTCGGCCAGACCCGTGATAGGAATGGCTTTAACATTTGAGAGCGTTAACGCCGTAGTGGGGATGGTGATCTGGTCACCGGTCGCGAAGGCAGTGGATCCGGCGTTGATGGTGAAACCCAGCTGGCCCGAGGTGAACGGAGTTCCCACGGTCGCCGTCCCCATCGCTCCGGAAACCGATCCCACCACGGAGAATTGCGTCGCGCTCGTCGCCGTCAGAGTAACGGTTTGAGCTACGGTTGCAGCGGTGGCCGAAAGAGCCGAGACGGTTCCGTTTCCCACGTTGGTTCCGGCACCCGCGGGAGTTCCCGCCCCCCCGGCTGTGCCGATCAGGACACCGTTTCCGTCAAAGGTCAGCGTGCCGGTCGACAAAACTCCGGTGCCTGAGTTGAGGTCGGTCGATGGAATGCTGAGACTGTAATTCCAGGTATTTGGCGCCGTGTTGGTGAAAGTCGCCGTCAACGTGTGACTGGCCCCCAGAGAATCGTAGATCGCAATCGGCGTCGAATATGCCGCGTCGGTTGGAGTTGAGCCTGCGTTCAGGTTCACCGCGAGTTGCACGCTGCTGGTCTCATTGGGCGGGCTAATCGTGCCCGCGCCCAGTTGCAGCGGGGCAATTCCGGCTCCGGAATTGACCACCCCGTTGGTGGCTGGGTAGCCGAGGACTTGCTGTCCTCCAGCTGTGACCAGAAAATTGTTAAGTTCCGAGAAATCGCCTGCGCGAGTGTAGTTGATGACCCCGCTCGAATTCTGGACGGCGAAAAATCCTCCGCCCTGGATTGCAACGTCCGTCGGGACCCCAGTCGAACTGACGCTGCCCTGTGTAAACAGAGCAGGCATGGAACCAACCTTCGTCCCGGCTCCGACCTGAACGGGATCTCCCGAGCCCGTTGTACCCAGGTTCTGGTAAAACAAATCACTGAACAGCACGCTCGTATCTTTGTAACCCGTGGTGTTTTGGTTAGAGAGGTTATTCGCAATCGCCGAAAGTGCCGTGGATTCGGCGGTGAGTCCGGATAGAGGGATGGAAAAATTTGGCATTTAAAACGCTCCTTGCATCTTGCTGGAAATTGCGCCCATAAGCGCGGAAATTGTTGGGGCTGCGAAGTTGGTCGAACTCGGTGCAGCGCCAGAAAACGGGGCCCCCGTTGACGCCAGAGCCGCATTCGCCGCTGCAGTGGCTGCTCCCGGATTCGAGACGCCAGTAGACGGTGTCGTCTTTCCGCTTGAACCTGAACCCGACCCCGAACTTCCAGTAGCCGGCACAACCTGCTGCAGCAAACTGTAGATCGATGTGACTTCGCTGAGTTCGCTGAACTGCGCCAGCTGCCCAATGAACGTCGAAGGATCCACCGGGCTGGTCGGATCCTGATTTTGCAGCTGCGCCACCAGCAATTGCAGAAACATATTGTTCAGACTCTGACCGCTAGGAAGGCCATTCGTCGTGGAGGTCGTGGTGCTTCCCGTCGTTCCGGTCGTGGTCGCTTGTGGATTCGAAAAAATCGGACTCGTGCTCATGAAATCTCCCTTCACGCAAGAATGCTCAGATTGTTCGCGCCACCGCGAAATTGCCTCATGGGTGGAGGCTCGGCTGGATCGTCCGCCAAAACCCCGGAAGAACGCTCCGACGTTGCAGTCGCAGACGAAGGAACAAAAGCCCTCTGTTGGTGGGGATTTCCTCCAGCGGACCCATCATTCGAAAAACCGGATCCCTGCATGAAATTGAGGCTGTTCAGTTTCAGATTCTGTTGTTGCAGGACGGTCGTGATCGCCGACATTTCATTCGTCAGCAGCCCGCGCAAATCTCCCTTTTCGCTGCCAATCGTCAGTCCCACGTCACTCGCGTGAACCACCGTTCGAACTTCTACGCTTCCGAACGCCGAAGTGTTCATCCCGATCCGCATCTCCGCTTGTCCGATCCGGTTGACCATCTGTGCTACCTGCACTGGACCCGGTTGCGCCAAGGCAGGCTCTTGTGGAACAGGCGGAGGAGCTAGTTGCGCATTCGCAGCATTGGTGGATTGCGCTGATTCAGCTTTGGGTAAAGACTCCGGCAAGAACGCGACGCCGCCGGTCTGCGAAACTACAGTCGCCACGGTCGGTGGCGCTGGAGAAAGCGGCGCGGCGCAACTTGCAGAAACCCCCATCGGCAAGTTCGCGTCCGTATCTGTTTCCTTACGGACCGAGCCCACGGCGAATGACTCGGTTCCCGAACCCACGGAAGAGGAATCCGTGTTTCCGTGCAAGACGACGCCTTGTGCGGAGGCGTTTTGCGTCGCTGCGTTTTGCATCGTGCTATGCCCGCTGCCATGCAAAAAAACGTCGCCGCCGAGACTAACCGGGCCGCGGACGTTGCCCGCGAAAGGTACGATAATTTTCGGCAAAATTGTCGCCGCCGATTCCGTCCCTGAACTGGCAAAATAAACCGCGCTTGGGGTCTGCTCGGCCGCCGGCGATCCGTTGCTTAAGCTCGGTCCTGGCGAAGAGGTGGCGGACGATAGATCGAACTGCGGATTTATTCCGCGACCACTGCCCGTTGATTTCTCCGCATTTGTTTTGGAGGTGGCAAACGAGGAAACCGCCCCTACCGATGCTCCTTGCTTCGGTGGATTCACGGCAGGCGCAGTTGGAGCTGAAGCATCCGGGTCCGTCACGGATGCGAGTGGAGCGAGTGGAATTGCATTCCATGGATCTGTCGATCCCATCGCCGCCTCGAGAGCACCCTGTTGTGGCTCAATAGTCGAAGGGTCCGTAGCCACGGCGCTCCCCGCGTCGGACTGTACGTTCAGGGCGACTGATTGCGCACTGGCCAGCGCAGAATCAGCACGCTGTGTAGAGTTCGCCACAAGCGCCGGCTCAAACGCTAATCCCGGAAACTTCAAAGTTGCTTCGCTCGACTGCGCTGTCGGGTCAAGCGGAATCGCATCGGCATCCGCGAGACCCGCGGCCGTTATTCCTCCAGTCGCCGAAACATCTTCCCCGCTGTAACTAGCCCCCAGAAATAGCTGGTCCGTTTGTCCCGCCAATTTTGCTCGCCCCGATAACATCTCTTTCGCTAACCCGGTTCCCGGGTTCGTGGGGGAGACATCCTGAAGTGTGTCCACGCCGGATACTTTTTTTCCGGCATCCGCGGAAAACGCGCGAAAAGTTGCGGCGACGTCCTGGATATCGGCGCTGGTTGAAGTGTTGCTGCTCGCAGTATTCCTGCTCTGACCACAATCCGCCTGAGAAATGTTTCTGGAAGGGAAATCGCCGGCCAGCGACAGCAGCGTCTCCGACGCGGTCGCAGACGATGTCACATTCCCCGGACTGCCTTCCGCCGTCGAGACTTCCGCACTCGGGCCGGTTACGACCCCATCTTGATTTGCCAGCGGCATTGGCTGCGGAGCGATTGCAGTGAGCAGACTCTCAACCATCGCATCGGGCGTCGTGAGCCCAGTCGTTGCGCTCGCAGCGACGCTCGCTGCTGTCTTCTTCGTATCGCCGTTCGTCTGACGATTATTGGGTTGACGATTAGAAATCGATGCCTCTTTGGGAAGCACTGACGGACTCATGCGATCCGCCATCGCTCCTTGCGAAGTTGGCATGCTCGCCGCAGATGTGGATGACGTGGTCGAAGAAGACTGTGCGGCCGCCAGCGTCGCCGCGAAACCGCCGTTACCCCGCTGGCTTCCGTACATCCCGGTGGTTACCGCAGAGATCGGCGGCAATGGGATGCTACTTGGAATGGAATCGACGATTGGGTTCACCGGGATCACGTTTGCCCATCTCCAGGGCTCACATGGGAGGAATGCATTCGAGTCGCCAACAGGGGGTCGAGCGGGTTGCAGCTGCGAAAGAGGGCAAACGCAATCGATTCAAGCGAATCCGATTTTTGCCGAAGAGCATGGTGGCGGCTCAATACAGCCCGCTGGGCAAGGTGTGCCACGCACTCGGCAAAGTTTAGCTATGCCGCAAATATTCCCGTCGCAAAAGAAACAAATCATCCAGCGCTCGCTGGTCGTGGCGCGCCGCTTCCCGTTGGTGAAGACGCAATTGCCGATCGCGAACGGCTTCCAGTGTCTCTCGCGTTCGCCGCGCCTGCTGAAAAATGGCCCGCTGCTGATCGCGCCACTGCTTGGCCCGCGCCAACTGACCCTCGATTTCCTGTTTCGCGCACAGCAACTCGGTCTGGCACTGCAATCCGAATCGCAGCTCCGCCGATGTTACGCCAGAGGTCAGCGCCTGGCTTTGCGTGCTTTCAAGTTCCCGCCGACGCCCTTCTACCTGCTCTAGGATGTGCCGCAGCCGTGCCACCTGCTGGTTGGCGGCGCGCAGACGCAACTCTTGCTGGTGTTCGATACCCTGGCGATAGCGAAGTACGGCTTGAAGAGGAAAGTGGAACGGCATATCTCAGCTTGGCAGCGTCATTAGCTTTTCGATTGTTTCCGCAAACGGAGCAGACTCGCCGGGCTTCTGCATCAAAAAGTGATCGAGGTCAGGAACCAACGCCAGCGCTTTATCCAGAGTGGCATCGCTTCCCTTCTGATAGGCTCCAATCCGCACCAGATCCTCGGAGGCGGAATAAGCGGCGAGCAGCCGCCGCAGTGATTGCGTTTTTTGCAGATGAGCCGCCGAGACCACCGCCGGCATCAGACGGCTCACACTGTTCAAAATGGCGATTGGAGGATAGTGGCTACGCACTGCCAGTCGGCGATCGAGCATGATGTGCCCGTCGAGTAAAGCCCTGGCTCCATCCACCAGCGGATCCTGCTCGTCGTCGCCTTCCATCAATACCGTATAGAACGCAGTGATACTACCTTGACCGAAGCGCCCGGCCCGTTCCAGCAAGCGCGCCAGCATGGTAAAGCAGGATGGCGTGTAGCCCTTCGCAGTCGGCGGCTCGCCCGCCGCCAGTCCAATCTCTCTCTGCGCCATTGCCAGGCGCGTGATCGAGTCGACCACCAGCAACACGTGCTTACCTCGTGCGCAGAAGTACTCCGCCACCGCCGTTGCCGACAAAGCCGCACGGATGCGCAACAATGGAGACTGATCAGAGGTCGACACCACCACGCACGCCCGCTTGCAGCCCTCCACGCCTAAGCTATCCAGAAACTCGCCCACTTCCCGGCCGCGCTCTCCGACCAGTCCGAGGACAGTAAGGTCGGCTGCGGTGTTGCGCGCCATCATGCCAATCAGCGTGCTCTTGCCCACACCGCTGCCACCGAAAATCCCCACGCGCTGGCCGCGGCCGCATGTAAGAAATGCGTCGACTGCACGAATCCCGCAGCCCAGAGGCTCGCGAATGGGAATTCTCGCCAGCGGCAGCGGAGCGGCGGCATCCAGCGTTCGATATTCGCTTCCGGGACACGGCCCCAGCGAATCGAGAGCTTCTCCACTTCCGCCAATCACCCTGCCCAGCAAGCCATCGCCAACGCGAATGGTGGGACGCTCGCCCCAGGCACACACTGAATCTCCATAGCGAACGCCACTCGGCGAATCCAGTGGCATCGACAATACGGTGCTCCCGCGAAATCCAACGATCTCTCCTCGTAACGCCCGTCCGCGCGAGTCGGTGATCTCGCAAACGTCTCCGACGGAACAGAAAGGACCTTCTGATTCGACCAGCGGTCCAATCACCTGCAGGACGCGTCCGCGCCACCGAAATTGCGGGCAAGTCTGCACCCGCGCGAAAAACCGTTCCAACAGAGGGTTGGCGCTCATCGCGCACCTCCGGGCCGGGCAGACAGAAGATCCATCAAACCCTGTTCGATCTCTTTCAATTGCGATTCCAGGCTGAGGTCTGCCGTTCCCATCGACGTGCGTAATGCGCATTGCTGCGGCGACATGGATGGATCCGCCGTGATTTCGGGGATTTTTTCCGGGTGCATACAGTTAGCCAGATACTTCCGCCACTCTTCCGCCTGCTGCGGATGAATGAGTAGCGCAACTTCTGTGGCGCCTTCCATTTTTTCCAGCGCGACCCGCACAATCCCCATCAGCAGCAACGGATCGACCTGCGCCTCGCGATGCAATATCCGGCGCGCGATGCTCAATGCCAGGCGCACCGCTTCTTCTTCAATCCTGGGATAATAGTTGGCACGCTCGCGCGCGAAATCGGCCAGCGCTTTGACCAGCATGGCGCGTTCCGCCGCCAGTTGCTCCTCGAATTTCGCGGCGCACTCGAGAACACCCTGCCGGTGGCCCGCCTCGCGGGCCTGCGCTTCGCGCTCGAGTGTCATGGCTCCCGGCGCCTGCGCACCGGCCACCACACTTGACGACAACCGATGCTCGGGCAGAGCAAAGCTCGGGTGACCGGACTGGACTGCGGCTTCGCTGTACTCGAAGGCAGCCACCTGCGGCCGATCTGGGGGGAACCGGCCGGGTACCCTACCATTCGCTGCCCGGCTAGGTGACGAACTCATCTTCCGTATCGGGGGTTAGCGTTAGCTTGCCCTCGGCCTCCAGCTTTCTCGCCACGGCAACCGCCTCCATCTGCGCCCGGTTGATGTCTTTCGATTTCACCGGCCCCAGAACCTCCATATCTTCCTTCAACATTTCCACGGCACGCGACGACATCGACTTGAAAATGTAGTTCTTCAACTCCTCCGAAGCCCCGCGTAACGCTGTCGCCAGAGTCTTTTTATCCATCTGGCCCAGCAATTCCCGTACTCCCGCCTCCGGAACCGTCAACAGGTCTTCAAAGGTGAACATCAGATTGCGGATGGAGAGCGCCAGCTTCGGGTCCTCGCCTTCGATCGCCTCCAGGATGGTTTTTCCGGTCGCCGCGTCCAGACGGTTCATCAGATCGGCTACACCGCGCAGACCGGCGTAAGCCCGCCGGGTTTGCTCGCCCAGTGCTTCAAGACGCTTGTGCAGAACCACGGAAACCTTCTGCGCCATCTCCGGCGAGAATTGCCGCAACTGCGCCAGGCGCTTGATCGGCTCGGCACGCAACTCCGGCGGAAGGCGCATCAATACCGTCGACGCCTGTTTCGACTCCAGGTGCGCCAAGATCAGCGCAATCGTCTGCGGATGCTCGCCTTCGATGAATTTGGCCAGTTGCTGCGGATCGGCTTTCCGCAGCGAATCGAGCTTGGTCCCACTCATCTCAGCGGCCTGGGCTACCTGCTGCAGCAAATCGGCCGCACCCTCCTTTCCAAAAGCCTTCACCAGTAACTTGTTCGCATATTCGGTGCCGCCTTGACTGACGTAATCCCCAGTCAGGACGAGACGGTGGAACTCCTCGAGTACCCCGGTCGCCATATCAGGATCAACCCGGTTGAGACCGGCGATCTCCTTAGTTACCTGTTCCACTTCAGTGGGGGGCAAATGGCGGTAGATTTCACTCGCCGCATCCTCGCCCAGCATCACCATCAGGATGGCGGCTTTGCGCAAACCGGGAATGTGTGCGGGAGCATTCATTTTTCATCGCCCTCCTTTACCCACGATTCCACCAAGCGACTGGCCGCCGCCGGCTCAGCTTTTACTTTGTCGGTGAGCATCTTTTTGAGCTGATTCGCTCGCATTCCTTCCACGGCTGGTTGCCCGGCCTGCTCAAGCGTCGTCGCGGCCGCCAGCGGGAGCTAACACGGTCGACGAGTTTCGGTGAAGTTTACCGGGCAATTCCCGGAAAGCCGCCAGTGCCTGCTTCTTTACTGGGCGCAGAATCAGGATGTAGATCACCAGCGAACAGCGAGGCGAGCGCGACGTAACGCAGTATCCAGGCCCAAGGCTCAAGTAAGATTCTCCAATGTTCGGTCTTGGTGGGCGGCGGCGGCACTTCCAGTGGCATCTCCTGAAACGACAGATTCTCCACCGCCAGCACATCTCCCCGTCTGCGCATCCAGACCGATCGAGGCCCTGGCCAACTCCTCGATCTCTTTCATCTCCTCGACGGTCCGCTTGCGACGCATGCTGAGTCTTCTTGCCCGCCTTCTCGGTCCAGTCAACGGCGTCATCCACCAGCACGGCCGCCGCGATGCGCCGCACCCGTCCCGCTGGTTCCACGCTGCGGTGCAGCTCTTGCTGATGGCGTAGGTGGTCGAATCCGACTTCGACATGGAATGCTCGGCGCTCGCCGCAGCCTGGGCTCGGCGCGGGGTGGTCGTCCTGGAGCGGTGCCGGCGGAGTCGGGACATTGCTGGCAGTTCCAGGAACTCCTGCTGGGGCCTCCCCCACGGAACTCTCCTCGGAATGTTCCTGGGTCAGCGCCGTCGCCGTCTTTGGATCGTAGGTCTCCAGCGTCTCCTCGCTCGTTCCAAGGTCGTACTCCACGTGGACGCTGGCGCGGACGTGGTCAGCGCCGGCCACCGGTTCGAGGGTATGTACCAGCGTTTTGGCCAACTCTTCATCCGGAGCATAACTCCTTCCAGAATCCCGGCCGTGAAGCAGCGGAGTGTTGCTGTCAGCATCGACCACGGTCACGTTCTCCGGACGCAGGCGGTCGACGGCACTCGCCACGAGCTGGGGAATTGCCAGCTGCGCCTGACTCCGACAGTCGTCCGCTGCGGGTTTTCAGAATCACCGCTGCCTTGGCCTCGTGCTCCTGCTCGGTGAACAGTGACTCCTGCGGCATCACCAGATGTACCCGCACCCCTTCCACTTCGCTCAATGTGGCCAGCGTGCGCTCCAGTTCGCCTTCGAGCGCGCGCTGGTAATTCACCTTTTCCGTGAAATCCGACCCCGCCCAGTTGGGAGTATCGAAAAGTTCAAAGCCCAGGCGCGCGCTGCGCGGCAATCCCGCCGCCGCGGTCTCCAGGCGCTCGCATCCAGCTTGTCTTCCGGCACCAGCAGGCTTGCCGCCATCGGGAGAGATCTGATGCGGAATATTTTTCGCCGCCAGCTTCGCCCCCAGTGCCTGCGCATCTTCCGGCACGCAGTCCGGAATAAAGCGTCACATATTTCGGCTGGCCGAGCAGCGACACGAATACCCACAATGTTCCGCCCACCAGCACCACTCCTGCTCCCATCAACAGACGCTGCTGAAAGCTCAGGCCCTTGAAGAACTGCCCGAGCCGGGCAAGGACATCTTCGAAAGATTGAGTTTTTTCGTCGGCCATCGCGTGTTACGGTTCGGCTCGATTTGCTGAATCCGGAGCTACTGTGGAACCACGAGCTCAGAACTGCATCCGCGAAATCTCCTGGTAGGCGGAAACAATCTTGTTGCGCACTTGCATCATCAGCTGAAACGAAAGGTCCGCCTTCTCCACCGCGATCAGCGCCGTGTGCACGTCACCGCCGCTGCCTTCCAGCACGCCAGCCACCTTGGTTTCCGCCTGGGTTCGCAACTCTCCCATCTCATCCATTGCGCTGCGCAACTGATCGGCGAAACCGCCGGCCGATGGTGTCGCCAGGCTCGCCACGGCGCTTTCGATTTCCGCCGGGAAGAATACGCAACGAAGATATGGGACTACTCATTTTCCGCTCTCTTTCCCTGTTCCAGTTCAATCTCTTAATTCAAGCCGAAGAGTTCAGGCTGAACCTTCAGGTTAGGATTTGCAGCGACTGCTGGATCATGCTTTTTGCCGCCTGCACCGCTGCCGCGTTCAGCTGATACGCCCGCACCGCGCTCAGCAAGTCCGCCATCTCCATCACCGGGTTCACATTCGGATAAGTCACATATCCCGCTCCATCCGCATCGGGATGCCCCGGCTCGTAGCGGCGAGGCATGGGCGTAGAGTCGGCAACCACGCGCTCCACGCGCACTCCGCCATCCGGCACGGATTTTCGCAATCCCGCGAGCAGCAGCGGAAAGCGCGGCATGGGCTGGGCGCGAAAGACCAGCATCTGCCGCCGGTAGGCGCCACCGTGCGCGGTGCGCGTCGTCTCGGAATTCGCCATGTTCGCCGCCACCACCTCCGCTCGCCAGCGCTCCGCCCCCAGTGCCGACCCGCTTACTTCCAGCATGCCGAATAAGTTCATGACGTCGTCCCTCCCGAATTGATTGCTTGCGAAATTTCATGAAACTCGATCTTTCAACAGCTGCACTCCCAAACCAAACTTCATCTGTGTCTCGGCCAGAAGCAGGCTCTCTCGCTCCACGCTGACGTTGTTGCCGTCCGGGCGCTCGAGCAGTCCGCGCACCGGCCGCGCCACAGGAGCATAAGACGCGCATGACAAACCCGGCCTTTCGCCTCCTGGCGGGCTTTCGATATCGGCCCGCGCCAGTTCGGCGCGAAAATCAAGATCGCGCGTCCGGTAGCCGGGCGTGTCGACATTGGCCAAGTTCGAGGCAATCAGTTTGTGCCGCGCCACGTTTACGTCGAGAAAGCGGCTCAGCGCTTCCGTCATCGGATTGTCAATCATGGACATAACTGCTCCAGCTCGGCAGGCCGTAGCTCCGGATCTTGTTGCGAACTGTGCGCAGGCTGACGCCGAGAAGTTCCGCGGTGCGCGACCGGTTGCCTTGCGTCGCTTCGAGCGTCATTTCCAGAAGCTTGCGCTCCATGTTCTCGAGCGACACTCCGGCGCGCAGATGGTCGTTGCCACCTTCACCGGTTCTTGGATTCGTCGGGTAACCATCTTGCGACGCGCTTTTTCGAACCGCGTCTATATGTTGCCAGTCAAAACTTTCGAGCTCCTCCCGTCCAATCTCTGCGCTGGTCGAAAGCGCCACGGCGCGGCGCACGCAGTTGGCCAGCTCGCGCACATTTCCTGGCCAGGAATGTTTGCCCAACTCTTCGAGAAACGCGGCCGTGAGCCGCGGAATCTTGCCCTGCGGCGCATAGAGCTTTACGAAATGTTCGGCCAATTCTGTGATGTCTTCGCGGCGCTCGCGCAATGGGGGCAGCTTCAGGGCAATGACATTCAGGCGATAATAAAGATCTGCGCGAAACTTCCCTTCCTGCACCATTTCGCACAACTGCCGGTTCGTGGTCGACACGACGCGCAAGTCCACGTGCACACTGTGCGTGTCCCCCAGACGATCAAACTCGCGCTCTTGCAGGACACGTAAAAGCTTGGGTTGCAACGCCAGCGGCATCTCGCCCACTTCATCGAGCAACAACGTTCCCCGGTTCGCCAGCTCGAACCTTCCCGCCTTCGACGCCAGCGCACCGGTGAAAGCACCGCGCGCATATCCGAATAGTTCGCTCTCCAGCAGGGTTTCAGGAAAGGCAGCACAGTTGATGGCGATAAAGGGGCGGTCACGGCGTGGGCTCAGGCGGTGAATCAACCGTGCCACCAGCTCTTTGCCGGTTCCGCTTTCTGCCTCGATGAGGACATCGGCGTCACTGGCCGCCGCCTGACGAGCGCGATCAATTGCCCGCAGCCACGCGGGAGCGTGCCCCGCCAATCCTTGTGCCGCTTCCGCCTGCGTTCGCGCCTGTGCCAGGATCCGTTCGGCAGCCTCTTCCAATTGTTCGAACGACACGGGCTTCACCAGATAGTCGCAGGCTCCTCCCTTCATGGCGGTTACCGCATCGGGAACACTCGCGAATGCGGTAAGCAGGATGACTGCCGTATGCGGCGCCAGCGCTCGGGCCTCGCGCATCACCAGGAAGCCGTCGCCGCCCGGCAGGCGAATGTCTGTCACTACCAGGGGATGCAATACTCGGTGAAACTTTTCCAGAGCTTCGAGGGCATTCGCCGCCGTATCCACCTGCCAGCCGCGTCGCTGGAAGTGAGCTTCCAACGCTGCCCGCATCGCCGCCTCATCATCCACCACTAACACTCGATTCATCCCGCCACCTCGGTCATTACTTTCCTTTCGTAAAGAGGAAGAGCGATGGTGAAGCTGGCACCGGTGTGCGGCCGGTTGGCGGCTACCATCGACCCGCCATGTTGCTCCACGATCTTGCGGCAAACCGTCAGCCCCAGTCCCGGACTGCCCGCGCGCGTGGAAAATCCGGGCTCGAAGATTCGGCTGACTTCCTCTGCTTGAATTCCGGGGCCGGTGTCACTCACGCAGATCGAAACTGCGTCCCCATCGTGGCTTTGAATTTTCCTTCCCGCAATTTCCACGCAGCCTCCTCCCGGCATGGCTCGAAAAGCATTCAGCACCAGATTCAGCAGCACTTGCTCGATACGATGTCGGTCGGCGGGATACCACACATCGTGCAGCCGGTTGCGCACCGAAAGCTCCACTCGCGCCTGACGGGCCATGGGGAGGAGGAATGCGCCAGCCCAATCCAGCAGACGCCCCATGTCCATCGGCACGCGCTGCGGTGCGGGCAGGTTGTGAAAGTGCAATACGTTATTTACGGTGGCCGCCAGCGTTCGCAGACCCGCCTGCACCTGCTCCACCCAGTGGTGGCATTCTCCGGTAAGTTCGGCCTCTGCCAGCAGACCGGCAAACAATTCGAGGCTGCCGAGAGGGTTGCGAATCTCGTGCGCCAAAATGGCGGACATCTCTGCCAGCGCCTGCTCTCTACGGCTTTTTTCTCGCTCCCACACCAACCGCTTGGCGTCGCTCACATCGCGCAGGATGAAGATCGAAACTTCGTCGCTCGCCTGGCTTACCGCTTCCGCTTGACTTTGCCCATCCCGGGCTTTTCCATCCCGGACCGACGCGTGACGCGCCGCCAGCCACCAGTCATTCCCCTCCAAGTCTTGGAAACAGTACTCGTGCTCCCCCGCCTCCCGTTGGGCGCGCTTCAGCAGTTTGTGCAGTTCGGCGGGAACGCCCGTTACAGATGCGAGACGGTCCGTATCGTTAATGTCGATGCCGCTGCTCGTCTCCGCAGTCGTTTGAGGCAGACCCGCTATCGACCGCAGTAAACGGTTCGCCTCCGGATTTATCAGGGAGATCGCTCCATCCGATCGCGTTACCAAAACTCCACAGGGAAGACCTTCCACAATGCGGTCCAGATGCTGCCGCATCTCGCGATTCTCCTCAAGACTTCGCGCCAGTCCGGCATGGCTCTGCGCCAACTCGCCGTGCAGCTGTTCCACCTCCGAACGGAGCTTGCCGTAGGAGCGCTCCAGAACCTCCGCCGTGTCGGCAAAGGAGCGGAACGCCTGCAAGAGGAACTGCTCGCTCGAATTCTCGATGCCCAACGCTTCCGCTCTCGGCGGGTTTGTCGCGACGATAGGCAAAGACGTCATAGCTGTAGGCAACGTTTGCACGGCTGGGGCCAGAAAAGGGAGGCCACAATTAAGATCTTCTTAACTGGCCAAGCTGGCGCACGAAGGGGACGCAACGCTGAACCGGAATTGCGGCGGTTGAAACGGGAAGTAGAGATGTTCGGGCAGAACCGTGTCTCCATTTTCTACCAGAATGGAAGCTCTTTCGATCACGTGTTGGAGTTCGCGTACATTGCCCTTCCATCCGTGCCCTTCGAGAACCTGAGCAGCCTCTTGGCTGAGCCGTGGACAGATCGCATTCATCGCGGCTGCCATGCACACCAGAAAATGCTCGGCCAACGGAATGATGTCGGCTTTGCGTTCACTGAGTGGTGGCAGTTCCAGCGGAAAGGCCGACAGCCGGTAAAAGAGGTCCTCGCGGAATTCGCCGCGCCCGGCGCGCCCGGCCAGATCCACATTACTGGCGGCGATTACGCGCACGTCCACGCGGGTGGGCTCAGTGGCGCCCAATCGCTGCACTTCCTTGGCTTCGAGAAACCGTAACAGCTTGGCCTGCATGCCAAGGGGCATCTCGCTCACTTCATCCAGGAAGAGAGTCCCCCCGTGTGCGGCAGGGATGCGACCGATCTGCGCTTGTACTGCTCCGGTAAATGCTCCGCGCGCGTGACCAAACAATTCCGACTCGAGCAGCGCCTCTGGAATCGCAGCACAGTTCACAGCCACGAAAGCTTTGGCCGCTCGCGGGCTCAGCGCGTGCACCGCCCGAGCCACCAATTCCTTCCCGCTTCCTGTCGCTCCCGCGATCAGTACAGTCGTAGTGCGAACTGCTACCAGCCTTGCCAACCGGTACACACGCTGCATGGCCGGACTCCGTCCGATCATTCCGGGCAGTGGCTCGATCTCAGGGCCTTCCCCTGTCCTCGACTCTCTGCCGGCTCGGAGCGAGCCCTGGCCAGAAAAACGCTGGGCATCGCACATCCCCATTTTTTCCTCAGGGATTGCTATTCCGGCGTCGGAATCGAGCAGCACGACTTGAATTCCGGGAAACCTTTTTCGGATGATCACGATCAACTCTTCCGTATCGAGATCGGATACTCTTCGGTCAAGAAACAAAACCTGCCAGTCTCCTTTTTCCAGTTTCGCCAGCGCATCGGCGCCGCCCAGCGCCTGCTGCACCGGGCGGCACCGGCCGTTCAGGCGGTCTACTACCTGATCGCGAAAGGCGCTGCTCGGACTCGCAATCAGCGCGCCGCCGGCTAGTGCGGATACACTCGGGAACGCGGCCATGGCATTCATCGCATTTCTCCAGTTAATTTCTCGGAATTCATTTGAACGAATTCGCTGATACGCGTTAGCAGTTCAACGACAAATTCCGCCGCGTCGCCTCGCAAGGCAGGCGCACCGTCAGCCCCCACGCCTCTCCTTCTTCCAAGGCGAGCACCTCCCAGTCGGCTCCGGCTCGCTCGAATTGTGCCTGCGCCACCAGCAGTCCCACCTGGGCTGCGCACCATTCGCTTCTGGGACCTTGCTCTTGCCATTCGAGTTTCAGTCCAACGTCATCCAACCGCGAGTCCAAAGCGATGCGGAGTTGCGTGCCAGTCGTCGCTAGGCACAGAATCGAGTCCAAAAGTCGGAAGACGGTCGCCTCCAACCAAGCCTTTCCCATCCGAACGGGGAAAGTGCAAAGACCAATGGCAGGACTCTTGTATAGGATCTGGACACCCTTCGCTTGGCCCACGATTGCCAGTTCAGCCACTGCACCCCTCACTGCCACGTCCAAGTCACTCGAGTCCTGCTCCCCTCCTGATTTTTCTCCGTCATCGACTACCTCCCGTATACCCGCCACGAGGATACGCATCCGCTCGGTCAATTCCAGGCCTTCGCGGAAACGGGGGACATATTCCGCGGAAGAGCGTGGAATCGCCAATGCCACCTCAATCAAGCACTGCAATCCGGTCAAAGGCTGATTTAGATCGTGTAGTAATTGCGCCAGAGGACTGCGAACCGATTTACGCGGTGCGGGTTGCGCTGCGGTTGAGCTCATGCCGGCACCCCTACCTCGCTGCTTAGTTCGTATCCCAACCCGCGAACCGTATGGATCAGCTTTCGTGGATGACCGTCGTCCACTTTTCTTCGCAAGTAATTGATGTAAACATCAACCACATTCGTGCTCGTATCGAACGTCATGTTCCATACGTGTTCAAGGATCATTGCCCGCGAAACTTGCCTGCCCGCATTGCGCATCAGGTATTCCAGCAACGAAAACTCTTTCGCGGTGAGATCGATCCTCCGGCCTGACCTTTCCGCTCGGTGTTCCACACGATCCAGTTTCAAGTCTTCAACGACCAGTAGGGATTCGGACGGTAAATGGCTGCGCCGCAGTAATGCCCGGATGCGTGCCGAAAGCTCACTGAATGAGAACGGCTTCGCCAGATAGTCGTCTGCTCCGGTGTCCAGACATTGAACCCGGTCTTCCACCCGGCTGCGCAACGTCAGCACCAGCACCGGCAAGCTCGGCCGCTTCAGTCGTACATGCCGCAGTACGTTCACTCCGTCCATCCGCGGCAGTCCCAGATCGAGAATTACCAGGTCGTAGTCGACCTCGCTGCCCATTGTCCGTGCTTGCTCTCCATCCTCGGCTATGTCCACCGTGTAGTGTTCTTCCTGCAAGCCTTGCTGTACGAAGCTTGCCAGAGCTGCATCGTCTTCGGCGATCAGAATTCGCATAAGGAGTCCTTAATTACAGCCCGATTCTAATTAGAAGAAGCTCAATCGCAGCCGAAACTCGGCTGGCACGAAGGGCAGTACTTGCAGAAACGGTGCAGAAATTCAAAATGGGAGAGGTGGGCCGGCGGAATGAACTTCCTCCCGCCACCGTCCCCGGCAAGGTTAAGCTCAAGCTCGGAGGCGGCCATAACCCTAAAAACCAGTCGAGTGCTCAAAGCGAACTCGACCTCTGGGGTCTCAAGTCATTCCTAGTAATTAGGTAATTAAAGATACTTGATTGGAAATTCGCTGCGGTCCGACTTCGATCGCTTTATTTGCGAAAAAATAATCGTTTTTTGCCCCGAGGCCAAAAATATTCAAAAAAAAACTTGCATGTTATATAGTGTTGTAGTTAACTATATCACTAGTGATCGCTGAGCTTCTAGTTCAGCTCACCGACCCACACTTTGATAGCTAAGGAGAATAACCGTGAAATCGCTTCGCTTTCTGGTACCCACCATCGTCCTTGTGTCGCTTTCGATCGCCGCTGTGGCACAAACCGACTCACAACAATCCTTCGACAAATTGAAAACCCTAGCCGGGTCCTGGGAAGGTCACGTGACCACTCTCCCACCGCAAGCCGATATCGAGGGCAAAGCCATGCAGGTTACGCTTCGCACCACTTCGATGGGGAACGCCTTGATGCACGAGATGACTGGAGCGGGACGACCGGACGATCCCATCACCATGCTCTATCTCGACGGGGACCGTCTGCTTCTGACCCACTATTGCGATGCCGGCAACCGACCACGCATGACTGGCAAGATCTCATCGGACGGAAAAATCGTGGAATTCGAGTTTCTCGATGTAGCCGGCAGCACGCAATACGGGCACATGCATCACGCCGTCTTTACCTTCATCGACGCCAACCATCACACCGAGGACTGGACCTACATGGAACCCGGCGATAAGCCGGTTCACGCTCACTTCGAATTGCAACGCATGAAGTGATGCCGCCATGTGGGCTTTATGAGCGGAGGATGCTTTCCCGAGGAGAAGTTCAGCCTCGGGATTTCCCCAGCCCTTCTTAGCGAGCAACGGCAAGCGTATCTTGGTAAGACTATTTGGAAAACATGATGGACCGTGAGTGGAACGACAGTCAGCCCATATACCGCCAGCTTCGCGACCGCGTCGTCGCCATGATTCTCGACGGCGTACTCAAGGAGGGAGATCCTTTGCCTTCCGTGCGCAATGTTGCGGCCGAACTGCGCGTCAATCCACTCACGGTTTTAAAAGGCTATCAACAACTCGTCGACGAGCAACTGGTCGAGAGTAAACGAGGTCGCGGCATGTTCATCAACACGGGAGCGCGTAATCTTTTGCTGCAGGGCGAACGTCAGAAGTTTCTTGCCGACCAATGGCCCAGAGTCTACTCCACCATTCAGCGGCTCGGCCTCACCCTGGGCGAGCTGCTGGATACCGCGAATGGCACCGCCGCAGGTCAGCAATCGTCGCCTGCCGCTGAGGAAGAGAAAAAACCATGACAGTGATCGAAGCACGCGGCCTGCGCAAATCCTTCGGCTCAACCGTCGCGCTCGATGGCATTGATTTGCGCGTGGAAGAAGGCCGCATTCTTGGCCTCATCGGCCCTAACGGCGCAGGCAAGACGACCGCCCTTAACGCAATTCTCGGACTTGCCCCGTATCACGGAGAACTGCGCGTACTGGGCCGCGATCCCTGGACCGAGCGAGATCAACTTATGTGCGATGTCTCGTTCATTGCCGATGTTGCCGTACTCCCGCGCTGGATTAAAGTTACGCATGCGCTCGATTACGTAGCCGGCGTTCATCCACGGTTCGATCGCCGCAAAGCAGAAAGCTTTCTCGCCAGGACGAGCATCCGGCTCACTAGCAGGGTCAGGGAATTGTCCAAGGGCATGGTGACGCAACTGCATCTCGCGCTCGTCATGGCTATCGATGCAAGACTACTGGTCCTCGACGAACCAACACTTGGGCTCGACATTCTTTATCGCAAGCAGTTTTACGATTCTCTGCTGAACGACTATTACGATCGTAGCCGCACCATTTTCCTGACCACGCATCAGGTGGAAGAGATTCAGCACGTTCTCACGGACGTGATGTTCATCAATCGCGGCCGCATCGCTTTCGCATGCAGCATGGAAGAGTTCGAGTCGCGGTATGTGGAATTGACGGTAAATCCCGAACACCTCAACGCAGCCCGAGCCCTCGGCCCAATCCAAGAACGCCAGATATTCGGTCGATGCATTCTGCTGTTTGACTTGAAGTCTGGTAGCGTCGATCGCTCTCAGTTCGTCGCGCTTGGCGACGTTCGCACGCCAGGTATCGCCGACTTGTTTGTTGCCATATTGGGGGATAAACCGGTGAATGGCCTGGGTCCTCAGGCCCCTACCGCGCAAGGAACGACTCTATGAACACGCATTCGAACTCTGTTGAGTCTCCCCTTCAACCGACCGGGGAGACCGCCGTGTACATCTCCCCGGCTCAGCGATTTTTCTGGTCCGTGCGACGCGAATTGTGGGAGACCCGTTCCATCTACATCGCGCCGCTCGCCGCCGCCGCCCTGTTTCTACTCGGCTTCACGATCAGCTTGATTCACATGCCGGAGAAGGTGCGAGCCGCCATGGCATTGAACCCGATGCAGCAGCAAGAGTTCATCCAGCGCCCTTTCAATTTCGCTGCGCTTCTGATCATGGGCGCCACTTTTCTTGTTTCTATCTTCTACTGTCTCGACGCTCTGCACGGTGAACGCCGCGATCGCAGCATCCTGTTTTGGAAATCACTTCCGGTCTCCGACCTAACTACGGTGCTCGCGAAGGCGAGTATCCCACTCTTCATTCTCCCGGTCCTGACATTCGCAATCACGATTGCCATGCAATGCATCATGTTGCTGCTCGGCGCCGCAGGTCTGCTCGGAAGCGGTGTAAATGTAGCAACTGTGTGGAGCCAGTTAGATTTGTTCCAGATGTGGCTCATGTTGTTTTTCCATCTGGTGGCGATTCATGGACTCTGGTATGCCCCCTTCTATGGCTGGCTCCTCCTTGTCTCTGGCTGGGCGCGTCGGGCGGCATTGCTTTGGGCCTCCTTACCGTTATTCGCAATCGGCATTGTGGAGAAGATTGCCTTCAATACCTCGCATTTCTCCGCCATGCTTGGATACCGGTTCGGCGGCCCTGACTCTGGACCCTCCCCATCGCCCGGTAGCATGTCGATGGGTTATCTAACACCACTCACGGTCGAAAAATTCCTCATCAGCCCTGGTCTGTGGATCGGCTTGGCCATCACCGCCGCGTTTCTTGCCGCAGCCGTGCGCCTGCGCCGCTACCAAGCTCCGATCTGATCTTTTATGACGCTTGATTCGATCACTCGCCCAAGGAGAAAAGGTAAATGACGGAACACATTTCAGGAGTGTCACCCAACCGGCAGGCCAGACTTGCCGGCGGCTTTTACTTGATCAATATCTTAACGGGCGTGTTCGCGATCATCTTCGTGCGATCCGCGCTTTTAGTTCCTGGCGATGCAGCGGCCACTGCTTCGAACATCCTGGCGCACGAGATGCGCTTTCGGCTGGGCTTCGTGGCTGAGGTTGTCACCTGCATAACCTGCATACCTTTGGCAGTCATCTTCTATAACTTGCTTAAGGTAGTAAACAAAAGCCTCGCGATGGCCGACGTGTTCTTCAGTCTTGTAGGGACCGCCATTGAGGCCACCGTTTTACTCAATCATTTCGCTCCGCTCATCTTTCTACAACGTGGGGGCCACTTGGGCGCTTTTACGCCAGAACAGTTACAGGCACAGGCGTATATCTCTCTCCAGTTGCAAGATGTTGGCCTGTCCATCGCTCTGGTGTTTTTCGGACTCGACTGTTTCATCGTCGGATACCTGGTTTACCAGTCGACCTTCCTTCCTCGAATCATTGGGGTATTGCTCGCAATTGAAGGTGTCGGTTACTTGATCAACAGTTTCACCTCATTTGTGGCCCCTGCGCTACAAGTTCGGATATTTCCCTACTTCACGGCGACTGCAGTCGGAGAAATTTCACTCTCCTTGTGGCTGCTAGTAATGGGCGTAAATGTCACACGCTGGCGGCAGCGTGCTGCCGAAGCGACCAACTGAAATCTCTGGCTTTTTCGCCGGCACAAATGGAACCCACTCCGTCAATTACGGCATTCCTAACCCAGGATTAGTCTTGATGGTGTTCCCTAAAATCACTTTGGCTCAGCAGCATCTCGGATGCAACTGGGCACGGTGGATCTGAAGACGATCACCTCCGATGAAGCCCCTCCTTACCCCCGCCATATGGATTCTGCTCGCGGCCCTTTTGCTACACGCTGGCCTGGTTACACTTAGCGCCCCGATCATCACCTTCGCTCTCTACGGCGCGTTAATTGCCGGTCTTCTGATCGCATGGAGATTTCACTCCAGCCGCATCTTCTTTGCCCTGATTGTTCTCTTCCTTGCGGAACGTGCCATCTCTTACTTCTCTTCTGGACATATCGCTGGTAGCGGGCCAGGAAAAACAGTTCTTGCCGCAGTCGGTTTTCTCTTACCCGTAAACTTCGTCCTTCTATCGCTAATGCAGGAAAAGGGTTTCACCTTCCCTAGCGTTGGTCCCCCGTCCTTGTTCCTGTTCATGCAGTCCGTCATTGTTGCTGTCCTCTGCCGACCAGACAGTTTTAATACTCCTCCCAGAGCACTTCATCGCGCGGTGCTTTCGCATCCCTTGTCCTACACGACGTTAGCGGCGTTCACTGCCGCCGCAGTGGTGCTGATCGTTCGTTTTCTGCTTTATCGCAAACCTGCCGAGAGCGGACTGCTTTGGGCGCTCGTTGCTTCTCTTCTGTCCCTTCGCTTTGGCGGCGCGGGAAGCTTATCTTCTGCTTACTTCGCTGCCGCGGCCTTCATCCTGGCTTTCTCCATGGTGGAGACCTCCTACATGCTGGCCTATCATGACGAACTCACGACACTGCCTTCACGCCGAGCTTTTCAGGAGGCGTTGCTTCGTCTTGCGCCGCCTTATTCCATCGCCATGGTCGACATCGACCACTTCAAACGATGCAACGATACGTATGGTCATGACACGGGAGATCAAGTTCTGCGTCTAGTCGCATCGCGCCTGGCGCGCGTGACCGGCGGAGGGCAAGCCTACCGTTGTGGCGGGGAGGAATTCGCAATCATCTTTCCCGGAAAGACCACCAAGGATGTTGTCGATCATCTGGAGCAATTGCGCGCCAGCATCGAGGCCGGCAGCTTTCGTTTGCGTGGCCGGGACCGGCGACAACAGTTGCGCGGCCCCGATCGACGCACCCAGGCCGCACGCGCCCGCACCAAGTCCGGCGATAACATCAGCGAGCTTTCATGCGTCAGCGGACCAACCGAAATCTCGGTGACGGCCAGCATCGGAGTGGCGACTTCCACCCAGCGTATGTTGGCCGAAGAGGTCATTCAGGCAGCCGACAAAGCTCTCTACCGCGCAAAATCTGCGGGACGGAACAGGGTCGAGACGGCAGCATCCGGTCGTCGCCGCACGCGCAGCAAAGCCGCTGGCATTGCCTAGAGTCTGATCGGGTATTTGCTTCGGATGAACGTCGAGCCCGGGCCGCCGCTTTGGGAAAGCGGGAGCTACGGGCTCGAACGTTTCGCAAGTACCCAGGCCGTGCGGTCAGCCCGCGGTAGAGGGTAAGGTTGAGTCTCGCCGTTCACTGCTTGCGCAAGCTGGGCACTTTATGCGGATAAATGCAACTCCTTCGGACTTACCGCTGATGTCCACAGGCTTGGCAACATATCCGGTGCCGCCGCAGCGCGAGCAGACCTTCGGATCCACTCATCCCCCTCAAGTTGCCAATGAGTTTTTCACTAAATCCTCCAGGTCACACCACAAAGTGATTTGCGTTACGAAATCCGAACAGAGACCGGGTCGTTCCCGGGGACCCTTTCGATCGAGATATCGCTAACCGCGAGAGATAAGCTCCACTCCCAGAGTCGCCAAGGCAATGTCTTCATTCGATGACAACCCGCTTACTGCAACCGCTCCTACGACCGTACCATTCCGTAACACCGGAATTCCGCCACCCCAACCCACATATCTGGGATCGCCGTAGTAGGCGATGTCGTGCCCTTTTTCCGGATGCCTGACTTTCTCTCCGATCTCCTTCGTCGGCTTGCGCTCGCGCGCAGCGGTCCAAGCCTTGTTCATTGCGATTTGGATGGAAGAGACTGGGGCACCATCCATACGAGCAAAGCAAATCAGATCGCCGTGTGAGTCAGCAACAGCAATTGCTGCGGCCTTTTGCAGCTTCGAAGCTTCTTGAACAATTAGATCGACAGCGCGCTTCGCCTCAGAGTAGTCCATGGTCTCGAGAGTTCTCATATATGAAGAGGATATTTCGACTCAGGGCGAGTAGCCTGAAAAAATAATGCTGGCCATTGCTGGCCAGCACGCGGAGCCTGCATAAAAAAACTTCTGGGCCAGGAGTAATTCCTGGCCCAAAGATTCCCTAGAACACGACCTTCAGAGCAAACTGAACCAACCGCTCTGGTGAGGCAACGCCGGCTCCCACGGTACTCGTAATCACACCGAAACCGTTCCCCGTCGGAGTTCCGTTGTAGCCGTTTCCTGGCACATTGAAATACGGGTGATTGAACAGGTTGAAGAACTCCGCCCGGAACTCGATGCCAAGTCTTTCGCTGACTTTCGTCCGCTTGAAGACTGCGAAGTCGAAGTTGTCGATTCCAGGTCCTCGAAGAACCGGATCGACACGAGCTTCGGTTCCGAATCCCCACTGCGGAGGAGGTGCAAAGCAATTGGTGTTGAACCAGTTAGTGATGTGGCCACCGCCAGCTTTCAGGTCGCAACCGGGAATAACGTCAGGCCGGACATTGGCGACGCCCAGACCCGCACCTTCCAAAGCAGTTTGCGGACCAGCCCAGTTGATTTTGAGTGGGAAGCCGCGTTGGAAAGTGGTGATGCCGTCCACTCCCCAACCAGAGACTACGCCATTGGCGAGGCCGTTCATGTTGTTTGCGAAGGCCTTTCCTTTACCGAAGGGAAGATCGAGGACGTAGCTGATAACCAACCTCTGGGAGATGTCCTGCGAAGAGAGGGACCGTTCTCCCTTCAGGTTGTTCCAATCCTGAACTGACCCGACGCCGCCCGTGTTGCCTTCGAGCCAACTCGTCAAGGTGTCGGTATTGCTCATCAGTTTGGCGTTGGTGTACGCCACGAGAAGGGTGCCACCGCCTTGGAATCTCCGGGTCACGCTAGCCTGCAGCGAGTTGTAATTGCTGCTGCAGCAACCGTAACCGTTCAAGTTCAAGCCGTTGTATTCAGGGTACGGCCGGTCGTACTGTCCAGCGTGAATCTGGGGGGTTACGGCGGGGTTTAGCGCAGTGTTAGGTGAAGTGAGAACATTTGTAACCAGAGTGCCGATTGTCGGAGTTACGGTTGGGTCAGCTGCATATTGCGCGGCAGCCTGATTTACGAAAGAGTCCGGAATCTGGTCGATGTTCGTCTGGTATTGCTGCAAGTGAACGCCGTGGGAGCCGGCATACGCGACGTCGGCAAAGAACCCAGCCGGCAGTTGGCGTTGGATGTCCAAATTCCATTGCTCGACGTAACCGTATTTCGGACCCTCATCCCCGTATCCGAAGTAAGGAGCAAGCCCGGGGCTACCGTTTGCGGCCACGAAACTCGAAAGCGTCGGAGATGCATTGCGTCCCGGCGGCAACAGGATTCCGCCATTGCCAAATGGACCTGATTGAGTGCAGACAAACCCATTCGGTCCGATCGGCCCGACCACTGGCGCTCCAGTTGGCCCAGTAAATCCGTTCAAGGTGAACCCGCAGTTGGCGCCGTCCAAACTGGACGCAGGAGTGATATAGCCGTTGGTGGAGGCGGTGAAGTCGGTGGCGGCAAGGTTAATCACGTCGTTATCCGGATTGAGAGCGAACGAGACGTAGTTCGGAATAAAGAAGACGCCGTAGCCGGCGCGAACCACCGTCTTTTGGTCTGGGGAGAAGACGAAACCAATTCGTGGCGAAAATGCCTTTTTATCGAGGGGTAAATTGTTATCGGTTGTATTGGGTCCCGTGCCGACGTACATTGCGTCTCCAGGACAGGGCGACCCAGCCGTTCCGGAACAACCTGTCACGGTCGCGTTAGTGGTCTTTGGATCCCAGTAGCTCAGCCGGTTGTAGGCTTCCGACCAGGTTCCGGGCAATTCATAACGCAGCCCCAAGCTCGCAGTGAACTTCGGCGTAACGTGCCAAGTGTCTTCGACGTACAAGGCTCGGTAGGTCTGTTTGCCTTTAGTTTGCGCCGGCACCTGAGCGATGCCTTCGCTCTGGTTCCCGGCGAAAGTGCCTTGGTTCAGTCCCAAGCCGAGTAGGAAGTCAGCGAACGCAAATCCTGAGCCATCCGTGGCGGTAGGAGTCGAGGACGTCCAGTTTCCTTGGAAACCGAACGCGCCGCTGGCGATGTTCGTTTGGAAGTAATTATCCAGTCCAAGTTCGTATTGTCCGCCAACCTGAATGTTGTGCTTGCCTCGGATCATCGTGAGCTGAGGACTTATATTGTATTGGGTGTTGTGATCCCCAATGGCGCTATTGCCTTGCGTGTGGCCAACGTCATTCGGCAAGTTAGTTTCCGGAGTTGGCGGAGTCCGCATTACGCTGGGCGGACTGTTGTAGGTCGCGGGCCAGCCGAGGGTGGTTAGATCGAACCCGCCTAGAAGAGGAGTTCGTCCGTAGACAAACCGGCTACCTGCAAGATTCACGTCGAGGATCGTGGTTGGTGTAAAGGTATGGTTCACGCCGATGGCAAGCGCCTTGGTGTGATAAAGCTCCGCGCAGCGATCCAGGCACAAGCCGGTTCCAAAGGGATTTACAGCCAAATCAGTTAATCCAAAGTAGGCGAATCTGCCGAACACGTGGGTATTGCTGCCAATGTTCTGATCGCCACGAGCGACAAATTCGTTGGTATTTCCGCCAGCGGGTGCTGCACTCAAGTAGTTATTGACCGTACCGGCGAGGTTCGCCGCGGGGTAGTATTTGGCCAACAATGCGCTACCGGCGGTGCTGAACTCGGTAGTGGGAATGATGTTTCCCGGATAAGGCGTTCGATTTCCGGCCGCGTCGGTACTGAAAGGATCGTAAATCTGACCGCTCGCGACTCCGCAAGTCGCCACACCTTTTACAACTGGTCCGGTAAAGCCGCCCGGACATAGCGATGAGAAATTACCGGTCGTCATCCCTGCCGCTGGAACGCTTGTGGTAAAAGGCGATCCCGTTCTCTGGCGATATTGCTCCCAGCTGACGTAAAAGAATGTCTTATTCTTAATGACGGGTCCGCCCACCTGAAATCCGTACTGGTTCTGCGTCCACGGTGGAGGGGTGTTGTTCGCGCCGGCAGCTCAATTCAGATGCCTTGTTAAAATATTCGTTCGCATTGAGCACTTTGTTGCGGAAATATTCATAGGCAGAACCGTGCCAGGCGTTGGTTCCGGACTTCGTGCTCAGGTTAACCACGCCGCCTGAGAACTTACCCCATTCGGCGCCCTGATCGCTATATTGCACCTTGAATTCGCCGATTGAATCCTGAGTTGGAATGAGGATGGGCAGATTGATGTAGCCGATATTCAGGGGTTGACCATCCAGGTACTCTGCACCCTGATTGGCGAATGAACCGCCGACTTGGTAGTTGCCCCAACTGAAAGGATTCTGGCCCACGGGCGAACCACCGGATCCGCCTTGCGCGACAGCGGCCGGTGAAACGTAATGAGATTAAAGATGTTGCGACCGTTCAGTGGGAGTTCGTCCGCTTTGCGCTGTTCGACCACTTGGCCGAGAGCGGAAGATTCGGTTTGCAAGAGCGGCGTCTCGCGACGTCACTTCGATGACCTGGCTAACTTCGCCGACCTGAAGAGCAGCAGCAATGTGCGTATCCTGTTGCACCTGGACCGTGATATCACTGCGCACAAAGTGCTTAAAGCCTTGCTTCTCCACGTCAATCCGGTATTGGCCAGGGAACAAGTTCACGAAGGTAAATAGACCGTCGCTTCCGCTGGATTGTGTGCGCTTTTCCGAAGTGCCCAGGTTAGTCAGCGTTACCGTGGCGTCCGTAACGATGGCACCAGAGTTATCGGTAACCGATCCGGCGACTGAGCCGTAGGTGCTTTGTCCATAAAGGGAAAGGGTGGCGGAGAACAGCACGCCTAATACGAGGAGCAGCGTGAAGAGTTTGCGACTTGGCATTGGTAGCTCTTTCCGGTGCGGAAATTTCCTAAATGTGATTGCGCCCGAATTCTTGTCTACCTCATAAACCGTTGTCAAGAAGAAAATACACGTTTGCGAACGAAGGTTAATCGTTAAACCACTATTGGGATAAACGTTAACCCTCAAGAAGTGGTATGCTGCCCGGTCATGACCGCGACGATGATGGACATCGCGAAAGATGTGAACGTCTCGGTGGTCACAGTCTCCAAAGTTTTACGCAATCAGGGGCGAATCAGCGAAGCCACCCGCAAGCGTGTGTTACGGCGCGCCAAAGAACTGAATTATCAGATGAACTGGGCAGCGCGCAGTTTGGTCACGCGTCGCACCTTCACCTTGGGATTGCTCTTGCCGGAATTCGCGCATCCCTTTTTCGCCGATATCGCACGCGCAGTGGCTCACACGGTTCGCCCTCACGGCTACCACGTATTAATTTCCTCCTTTGAAGAAGATCCTCATTTGGAGGCGAGCGAGTCTGACTCCCTGTTGGCTCGCCAAGTGGATGGGCTTATTATTGCCTCCTCACAGCCCTCTCAGCACCTGGAGATGTTTAAGCGGATGCAAGAGCGGAACACGCCGTTCGTTCTGATTGACCGGCCGATCGATGGTCTGCGCGCCTGTTTTGTTGGGGTCGACAATCGCGCGATTGGAAAACTGGGAACAAAACATTTAATCGATCGCGGATGCTTCCGCGTCGGGCATCTACGCGGTCCCGCAATCGGGATTGCCGAACAGCGAATGGAGGGTTATCGTCGGGAAATAATCAGGCGGGGTCTGCGCGCTTTTTCCAGTTACGTGGTGGCTGGAGGCCGTAGCGACGAAACCGGTTATCAGGGTATGCGGAAACTGCTGAAGGTAAAGCCGCGGGTGGACGGCGTTTTCTGCTACAACGATCCAGTGGCGATCGGTGCAATGAAAGCCATTCTGGAAGCGGGACTGAGGCTGCCGGAAGACATATCCGTTGTGGGCGCCGGAAACGTTCACTATTCCGATTTGTTGGCGGTTCCGTTGACCACGATCGATCAGGGCACCTGCGAAATTGGAGTGGCCGCGGCAAACCTCCTGCTGGCGCGGATCGATTCCAAGCGAGCGATGCGCCCACAAGTGATTCTGATTCCGCCCAGACTTGTGGAACGGCGGTCGACGCGGGCACAGAAGTAAGCTTGGTACACCTCCTAACGCGAAAATAGGAAATAGGAAGCCACCTCGCAAGCACGAATAGAATTCTGATAAAGCTGGTGTGCGCCGCAGATCCCGCGATATGCTTGTCGACTGAAGGAATTTCTAAGTTGCTTAACACTGTCTTCCGACTATCCTGCGCACTCCTGCTGATGATGTCTACGGCCGCACCGGTGGCACCCGTATTCGACGTCAAGCTCCCTAAGGGGTTGGATTTCACGCTGCAAAATTCCCCCACACCGCAAAAATATTTGATCGAAACCATGCCAGGTGGGGTGGCGCTTCTCGATTACAACAATGATGGATTGCTGGATATCTTTCTGGTAAACGGCGGGCATGTGAGCAGCCCGATGCAGACGCCGGAAAATTTCGACCGCCACGACCCGATGTACTGGAACCGCCTGTATCGCCAAAACAAAGATGGCACGTTCACGGATGTGACGCAGCAAGCCGGCTTGGCAAATGTTGGAGATGGAAACTACGGTATGGGCGTAGCGGTGGGCGATTATGACAACGATGGCTACCCTGATCTTTATGTCACAAACTACGGAAAGAACATCCTCTATCACAACAATGGTGATGGGACATTTACGGATGTCACCGCCAAAGCTGGAGTAGCGGGCGGGGGCTGGTCGGAATCGGCCGGATTCTTTGATTACGATAACGATGGCAAGTTAGATCTCTTTGTAACCCGCTACATGGAATGGGATACGAAACATAACAAGAATTGCGGCGGAAACTACCACACCTACTGTCCGCCGGAGGAGTTTCCTTCCACGACCAATATTCTTTATCACAACAATGGCGATGGAACGTTTACCGACGTAAGCCAACGTTCCGGCATCGCAACGAAGAAAGGACGCGCGTTGGGAGTGGGATTCGCGGACTATGATGGCGACGGATTCACCGACATATTTGTGTCGAACGATGGCATGCAGCAATATCTGTATCACAACAATGGCAACGGCACTTTTGGCGAAGTGGGACTCGAAGCTGGCGCGGCTCTTTCCGAGGATGGACGGCGCATGTCCGGCATGGGCGTAGTTTTTCAAGACTATGACAACGATGGCAGGCCGGACATTATGGTGACGTTGCTGCCACGCGAAATTTACGGCGTCTATCACAACGATGGCGACGGCTCGTTCACCTATCGCAGCCTCGAGACCGGGCTGGGGGCGCTCTCTAGTGGAAGTTCAGGCTGGAGCTTGGGTCTGGAGGACTTCGACAATGACGGATGGAAAGATTTGTTCGTTGCGCAAGGCCACGTGTTAGACAACGTGGAGAATATCGACCCTTCGCTTCACTATCTCGAACTGCCCCTGCTGGCGCTGAATCATAATGGACGCTTTGAGAGCGTCGATTCAGGTAGTACCGTGCCCGTGGCCGCGCGTGGCGCGGCCTTCGGAGACTTGAATAATGACGGCCAGCAGGACGTGGTGGTGACCACGCTCGGTGGTCATCCCCAGGTATTTCTCAACCGGGGTGCCAAAGCGCACTGGCTAACCATCACTCTGCGCGGCACGCGCAGCAACCGGGATGGATTCGGCGCTCGTGTGCAGGTCAATGGACAGACACGATTTGCCACGTCAACTTGCGGCTACCTTTCGGCCAGTGACAAACGCCTCCATTTCGGACTCGGCGCCGCTGAAAAAGCGAAAGTAGAAATCTCGTGGCCTTCTGGTATTCACCAAACGTTAAACGATGTTCACGCGGACCAGTTCCTGGAAGTGCGTGAACCGGAGAAACCGTGATCCGCGTACTCTTGTTTTTTTATTTGGCATGGCAAATGGCATCGCCTCAGGCCACCGAGCACATGCAAGCGGGAATCGCCGCCGACAAGCAGCAGAAATTCGATGTCGCGATCGCCGAGTATAAGAAGGTGACGGAAGTAGCGCCGTCACTGGCGGATGGCTTCATCAGCCTGGGACAGGCTTACATGGAGAAGGGCGATTATGGCTCCGCCATTCCGCCACTGAAGCACGGGTTGGAACTGAGCCCGGATTCACTGCCTGGCCATCAGTTGCTCGGTTACGCACTGCTCGCGCAGGGTTATGCAGCGGAGGCTGTGCCGCACCTCCAACGCGCCCCCGACAAGAGCGCGCTAGGAATCGCGCAGATCCAAACGGGCCAACTGCCTGAGGCCGTTGCAAATTTGGAGGCGGCAATCTCTGCACATCCCAACGACCCCGACCTCCTTTACTATCTTGGCCGCGCCAGTGGCTTGCTCGCTAAACAATCCGTTGACACCTTGCTCGCCGCATATCCTGACTCCCCTCGATCCCATCAGGCGATGGCGGAAAATTATTTCGTGCTACGGCGGATGCAGGATGCCGAAAAGGAATACAAGGACGCGTTGCGCTTACGTCCCGGACTGCCCGAAGCACACCTTGCCTTGGGTGAGGTATATGCTGGTTCGTTCCAGTGGCCGAAAGCGGAAGAAGAATTTCGTCTTCAAGCCAAGCTGCAACCCGGCAATGCGGAAGCCGCCTACCGGTTAGGAAACGCCCTGCTGGAGCAAGGTAAAGCGCACGAGGCGCGGGCGGAGCTTTTGCGGTCCGATCGGTTATTGCCCGATATGCCGGAAACTCTTTATTCACTCGGAAAAGCGGCCTCCCTTGAAGGGGACGCTGCCGCCGCCGAGAAGTCGTGGACCAAGCTGCTCTCCATAGAAAAGCAAACTCCGCTCGCAGCTCAAGCTCACTTCGGATTGGCAGGAATTTATCGGAAACAAGGAAAGACGGTTGAGGCTAAGCATGAAATGCAGGAGTTTGAAGCCTTGCAGAACCGAGCCCAGCCTCAACCAGCGGGACAACCAGACGCCCAACATTAGTTGCAGCAGAACTTCGATTTGAGGAGCACTCAATGGAATGGACTCGGACTGGATTCATACGTTATCTATCTGGTACCGGCTTTAGTTTTCTCACCTGCCTGGTGTTATGTTCTCTCGCCGTAAAGCCTGTGCACGGTGCCGAGCCTTCCGCGCGCAAGATTGACTCAGGCTGGCAGTTCCGTGCGGTTGGGAATGTCGATCGAGCCGATGTCAAGGAATGGCACTCTGCCCAAGTCCCCGGAGTAGTGCAGACCGACCTGTTAGATAACAAGCTCATTCCGGACCCATTCGATCGTGATAATGAATTTCATCTGCAATGGATCGGGTTGGCAGACTGGGAATACCAAACAACATTCCAAATCGATGCCGCCACATTGGCTCACGATCATGTCGACCTGGTTTTTGACGGACTGGATACCTTCGCCGATGTTTACCTGAACGATAAGCCTGTCCTTAATGCCGACAACATGTTTCGGCGCTGGAGAATTCCTGCAAAAACCGTATTAACGTCCGGGCCAAACACGCTGCGCATCGTGTTCCATTCTGCGGTCGAGAAGATGATTCCGTATGCGAAGGCGCAACCTTATATCCTGCCCTCGATCTCCACTCATAATTACGGCAACGAAGAGAACATCGCCACCGCTCCGTACACGCGTAAGGCTCCTTACAACTACGGCTGGGACTGGGGTCCTCGCTTCATGACCGAGGGCATCTGGCAGCCGGTGCGTCTCGAAATCTGGGATGCGTTGCGCATCGACAACTTTCACATCCACCAACAGGGCATCAATGCCAACTTAGCGAATGTCACAGCGGAGTTGGATATCGACGCAACCCGGCCAACGACCGCGACGCTGACTTTGGCCCATGACGAATTGTCCGGACCGCAAACTTCCGACGGTACTCAGACACTACAGCTGAACGCCGGCATGAATCATGTTTCCTTTCCGTTGCGCATCGTCTCGCCGAAGCTGTGGTATCCGGTTGGATACGGCGCGCAGAATCGCTATCGCTTTTCAGCCTCGATCCGCATCGGCAAGGAAGCTGCCGCTCATGCCGAGAGCAAGACCGGCCTGCGCTCAATCGAACTACGCCGCGTTCCTGATCAGTGGGGCAAGAGCTTTGAGTTGGTCGTCAACGGTATATCTGTGTTCGCGAAAGGTGCGGACGTGATTCCGTTCAATAGTTTTCCCAACCGCGTTACGCCGGAAATTCACCGCAACATTCTTCAAGCGGCCCGCGACGCACACATGAATATGGTTCGCGACTGGGGCGGCGGTTATTACGAGTCGGACGACTACTACGATATCTGCGACGAACTTGGCATTATGGTTTGGCAGGAGTTCATGTTCGGCGGCGACATGGTTCCCGGCGATGTCGCGTTTCAGGAAAACGTCCGGCAGGAAGCCATCGACCAGATCAAGCGCCTGCGCGATCACCCCAGCATCGTGATCTGGTGCGGCAATAACGAAGTCGAGACCGGCTGGTATCACTGGGGCGATCGCCAGGAATTCAAGGAATCCGTTTCCGCTACAGCGCGTGAGAAAGTCTGGCAGGATTATGTGATTCTCTTCTCTGACATCCTGCGCAGCACGGTGGCGCAATACGCGGATCCGGTCCCTTACACGCCAAGTTCTCCCAGCGCCAACTTCGAGGAGATCCCTGACAATCAGCATAACGGCGACATGCATTACTGGGCCGTGTGGCACCAGCAAGCGCCGGCGGAAGACTATACGAAACAGTTCCCGCGCTTCATGACCGAGTACGGCTTTCAATCCTTCCCCGAGATGCGCACGATTCATGCCTTCGCTAACCAGCCCGGTGACTTCGACATTCGCTCCACGGTGATGCAGGCACATCAGAAAAATAAGGGCGGAAATGAACGCATCCTTACTTATATGCTGCGCGAGTATCGTGAGCCGAAAGACTTCGCCTCATTCGTCTACCTAAGTCAGGTGCAGCAGGCGGAAATTATCAAGATCGGCGCCGAGCATTTGCGCCGGCAGCGGCCTCGCACGATGGGTTCGCTCTACTGGCAGTTGAATGATTGTTGGCCTGTTGCTTCCTGGGCCAGCATCGACTACTACGGCCGTTGGAAGGCTCTTCACTACTATGCCCGGCGCTTTTACGACGACGTGCTCATCTCTCCTTTCTTGCACGACGACAAGGTAGATGTGTATGTCGTCTCAGACAAACTGCAGCCACTTTCTGGAACAATCCACATGCGCTTGCTCGATTTCTCAGGCAATTCCCTGCTAGAGCAAACCAAAGAAGTGCAAGTCCCGGCGCAATCGAATGCGATCTATTTCACCGTCGATAAGGCATCGCTGCCCGCGAAGGCCGATCTTCACAAGTCTTTTTTGGTCTTTGATCTGGAGGTTGGCGGACAACGCGTATCGCGCAACTTGATCTTCTTCAACGTGACGCACGACTTGGATTTGCCAGTTGCGCCGAAGATCGAGACGACGCTCAACAAAACTGCCGGGGATTATACGGTGACGGTTCAATCCTCCCAGCTGGCACGCAGCGTCTATCTTTCCTTTGGCGATCTCGATGTTCAAAGTTCGGACAATTATTTTGATCTGCTTCCGGCGGAAACAGTCACGTTGCATTTGAAGTCTTCGGCGACGCCGGAGCAGTTGAAAGCTGCGATGAAGGTAACATCGCTGACGGAAGCATTTAATCCGAAGTGAAATCCTCCTGGCCTATTGGCAGTCCTTACGAATCGCGATCCGGATGCAGTCCGAATCGCGATTACTCTATGCAGGCCTCGACCTCGGCTTGCAATCCGGGAGTTCCATGCATATAAGGATTAAGGAACGAACTCAAGAACTATCGTCGTTAATCAGAGCCAACCCTCTTGTCTTCTTCACGCCGCGCGTTTTTAAAATCTCTGAGCCGATCGGGCTTAGTTTTGTCGCTCGACGGCGTCCTGGCCCTGGCAACTCCTAAGCGGCCGCAATTTCAGTCCAAATCCGAAGAAAAAGCCGGCCCTCGGAAAGACGCAACGCAAGCCGACCAGCTGGGTGTAAGTTTCCTGAATGTAGCGCGTGAATCCGGACTGAATGTTAAGACGATCTTTGGCGGCGAACACAAAAACAAATATTTGCTTGAGACCACCGGATGTGGCGTCGCGTTCTATGACTACGACAATGATGGTTGGCTCGACATTTTTCTGGTGAACGGAACCCGTCTTGAAGGTTTTCCCTCCGGAAGCGAACCGATGTCTCATCTCTTCCGCAATAATCGAGACGGAACTTTCACGGACGTGACCGCCAGGGCTGGAGTCGCGCATTCCGGCTGGGGACAAGGAGTTTGCATCGGAGATTACGACAACGACGGCTGGGAAGACCTGTTCGTTACGTACTACGGAAAAAATGTTCTCTATCACAACAACGGAAATGGAACCTTCACCGATGTGAGCATAAAGGCGGGCGTGGCTGGCAAGAACACGCGGTGGAATACCGGCTGCGCTTTCGTCGATTACGATCGCGATGGGCGGCTCGACTTGTTCGTGGCCAATTATATCGACATGGATCTTTCCACAGCGCCCCTGCCGGAATCTGGGCCGTGTCTTTATAAAGGGGCGCTCGTCGCCTGCGGGCCGCCAGGCTTGCAGGGCGGCAAGAATATTCTTTACCACAATAATGGAGACGGAACTTTTGCAGATGTCTCGGAATCTGCTGGACTCTTCCGCACGAACTCAACCTACGGATTGGGCGTGCTCACAGCCGATTTTGATAACGACGGCTGGCCCGATATCTACGTGGCCAATGATTCCGCGGCCAGCTCGCTGTTTCACAACGAGAAAAACGGAACGTTCAAGGACATCGCCGTCGAGGCGGGCTGCGCTTTGAGCCCGGACGGAAAGCCGCAGGCAGGTATGGGCGTTTCGGCCGGCGATTACGATCTCGACGGCAACCTGGACCTGCTGAAGACGAATTTCGCCGGAGACACTCCTTCGCTGTATCACAATCAAGGCGGCGGAAACTTTGAGGACGTAACGTTCGCCGCGGGCCTGGGCTCGCACACTCAATTTCTCGGCTGGGGTTGCGGATTTCTCGACTTTGATAACGATGGCTGGCCTGACATTCTGATCTGTAATGGCCACGTTTATCCCGAGGTTGAGCAATTGACAACCGAGGCCGGATACGCCCAACAGAAACTTCTCTACCGCAATTTGCGCAACGGCCGGTTCGCTGACGTTTCCTTACAAGCTGGGTCCGGAATCTCCGCCCCGGCGCCCTCCAGGGGGTGTGCTTTTGGTGACTTCGACAATGACGGCGATGTCGACGTGGTAATCAACACCGTGAACGACTACCCGCAGTTGTTGCGTTGCGATTCCAGGCTCGATAACAATTGGATAAAGATCCGGACAATCGGAACAAAATCGAACCGCAGCGGCATCGGCGCCCGGCTGATCTGCACAACTCGTCTCGCGGGCGATGTGACGGCTCATCAGCAAATTGACGAAGTACGAAGCGGCGGCAGCTATATTTCACAGAATGATTTGAGGGTACATTTTGGCCTCGGAAGGGCAGATAAAGTTGACGTGCTGGAAATCCGCTGGCCAAGCGGACATGTGGACACGTTAAAAAATGTGAAAGCGAATCAGTTAGTTTTTGTGAAAGAAAGCGAAGGCGTTACCCGCACGATGCAATTCGAGAAGAAACTAAAGTAGAAAATCATCTATCCGGTTTTCGTGCTTTCCGACAGGCGTGCTGCGATTATTATTGTGTGGACGGCAATGGAACATCTTGCTCTGCCGCCAATCGATCCGCCATCGGTTTAGGTAAATCGTGCAGCAGTTCGAGAAACGCGCCATTCGTCCAGCCGAAGCCAACAACATTCATCTTGTAGCCGAGTTGTACGTGCGCTTCGGAGGACCGGTCCACGACATTGTATTTTTCCACGATGTAGCCGTCGCGGCGAAAATTCGCTGCAACCGTAGATAGAAATTCATAGGAGACTCGATCCGCGTCTGCATCGTATCCATAACGACGTAGTCCTTCGACAGCCAGCATCTCGATACTTCCCCATCCATACGGCAAGTCCCACTGGGCGCCGGTGTCTTCCGTGCTCATCGCCAATCCACCGGGCTTCTCTAAGGTAGGGAGATTCTTTTCCACGGCGTTAGCTTGTTCCCTGCTCGCAAGCCCTGCCCACAGCGGATAAAAAGTTGTGGCGTATCGATACGTCGATTTCTGCCCCTTTTCAAAATCGTAATCAAAAAAGAATCCTGCTTTTTCGTCCCAAAGGTAGCGCGTAATAAGCTTCTTTCGATCTTCAGCATGTTTGTTCCAGTTGGAGGCATCAGATTTATTCCCAAGCCATTCGCTGATCTCCGCCATATCCTTTTCAGTCTTGTAGAGCAAACTGTTCAGGCATACAGGAGCAAAGTGATGCGTCCCGGCCCCGAACGGTCCGAAACGGAAACTGACGTCGAATCCGGATTCCCGCAGCGAGCGGTCGCCTTTGTAATAATCGCTGCTCAGTTTGAACTCGTGACGTTCATCGCAAGCCGCTCGAGCCATCGTGTTCGAAGTGTCGCAAACCTGTAGCGTGTAAGTGGCTCCGGCCACCGGTTGTGTCAATCCAGGCCGGCTCTCCACTAAATATGCGTCAGCTTGCGCGGGATGAAAGAAAAAGTAGGTTCCGACCTTGCGGTAAAATCCGGTTTCATCCTTCACCGCCTCAGCCGGAGGGCCTTCCCCAAAATCGTAGTACCGCGACAATCCAGTTTTGCCTGCGAGGTGAGGATCGCGATTCCACATGTCGTAATCTTTTTTGAGGTCCGCATACGCCTTATTCAGCCAGACAGGATCCTCGTGCCCCGACTTTTTCATGTCGTTATACACGTCGATCACCATCGAACTTAGAAAAGGCTGTTGCGACCGGGTCAGGTAATAGGTCCGGTTGGCATTCAACATGGCGCCATAGTTTTCGACTTCAAAAAAGAAATTGTCCACCATCCCCCGTGCTAATTCGAGACGCCCATCGCGAAGCAGACCTCGAATAATAAAGTAGCTGTCCCAACCGTACATCTCGTTGAAACGCCCTCCAGGAACGACATATTTGTTCTCCAGATAAAGCAATCCCTGCGGCTGGAAACTGGAGGTATCGATCTCCCCCAGTCGGTGAATCACAACTGGAAGATGCTCGACTTCCACGTTGCACTTGCTGGAGAGATTCTTCAAAGCGGCGGGCTCGGGAAAACCCGCCGGCAAATACAAAACTGAGCGCTCCTTTATTTTCGAATCAACCACGCTCTCACAGTCGCTCGTCGAACGCGTGAGGCTATCCCATGCGGAGGAGATATAGCGCAGGATCGGCTTCAGGCCTTCTGGTTTGCCGGAATAACGACTCTCGGCCGAACTTTGTGAATGCACCGACGCGGAAGACAAAATACAGCAAACAGCTAGCGCCAGCAGACGGCGACGGAAAATCATAAGAATTGAGATCGCGGGTGCGGAAGATATGGCCATTCATGGTAACAGTCGTAATACCGCAAGACAACTCGATCCGCCAAATGCAACGTACCCTCACGTCGCAGTCTGAATAACCTGTTGGCACCTACTCGATGGTGGATCGGCCACCTTATTATTCAAGCTCTCGGGGTTTACTACCGTTCCCAGGCATAACGCTGATCGGAGGGCCCTTTCATCCGGCGATTCTCTTCTTTTTTGCCACCGCTGAGCGCCGGCGATCATCTGCTAAAGTGTACTTTTGCTAAAGTGTACTTCCGAATTGTCACACAAAGACCCTCAAAGATGATCATGCTTCCTCCAACAACCGCTCGATGATTGTTAACTTCGCCGAGCGAGCGCACAACCACAACTGGGAACTCGACCCGGTAACACGTTCGTTGCTCGATACAGATTTTTACAAGTTGCTGATGTTGCAATTTATCTGGAAACATTTTCCGAAAACCCACGTCAGCTTCTCCCTCTTCAATCGCTCCACCGCGGCACGGCTTGCGGATCTGTTCCCCATCCATGAAATTGCCCAGCAGATGGAACACGTTCGTAAGCTCCGTTTTCGAAAATCAGAACTGGTGTGGCTGGCCGGCAACACTTTTTACGGCCGGCGTGGCATTTTCGAGCCTGGATTTCTGGAATGGCTTGAGCGTGATTTCAAACTTTCTGATTACGAGCTTTCAATTGAGGATGGCCAATTCAATCTTTCCTTCGATGGATTGTGGACCGAGACCACAATGTGGGAGCTCTATTCTTTATCCATCGTCGATGAATTGAAGACCCGCGCCAGCCTCAAAAAACTCAGTGAGTTTCACCTCGACATTTTGTATGCTCGCGCGAAAACGAAACTCTGGAACAAGATTGAACGTTTGCGCGACGTTCCCGGTCTGAGCGTCGCGGATTTTGGAACCCGCCGCCGCCACAGCTTCCTTTGGCAGGAGTACGTTGTCAAGGCCATGGCCGCTAACTTAGGTTCCGGCTTCATCGGAACCTCGAATGCCTTTCTCGCTCACAAGCACGATCTGGAAGCGATCGGCACGAATGCGCATGAAATCCCCATGGCGCTCGCGGCCTTGGCGCAGAATGATGACGAGCTTCGAGCTTCGCAGTACCGCGTTCTTGAACTGTGGCAGAACACTTACGAAAATGCCCTCCGCATCATGTTGCCGGACACCTTCGGCACCACTCAATTTCTGCAAGGCGCGCCCGACTGGGCTGCCGATTGGACCGGCCAGCGCATCGACAGTAAAGATCCTTATGTTGCAGGAGACGAATATATCGGATGGCTGAAAGCCCGCGGCCGCGATTCACGCGACAAACTTGTCATCGCTTCCGATGCACTCGACATTGATGACATTTTGCGCCTGCACGCTTACTTTGGTGGGGAATTCCCGGCGGGCGTTACCGCATCCGACTTCTACAGCGCCGAAGACTTTCTCGATCCCCGCAAATGGATTCCGAACCGGCGAATCCGTTTCAGCGCGGGATGGGGAACGTTACTGACGAACGATTTCCGCGGGTGCGACCCCATCGGGGGCATTGGCTTCGATCCTATCAGCCTAATCTGCAAAGTCTCGACCGTCGAGGGTAGACCTGCCGTCAAACTCTCCGACAATTATGCCAAGGCCCTTGGACCTCCGGACGAAATCGAACGCTACCGGCGAATTTTCGGCACCGCGGGAATGACGAACATTCCCTTGGTTGCCTGACCTAATCATTCGTGGATCTCGCGCCCCCGGAATGAAGCAAAAGCGAGAAAGTTGCATTCACCAGACGTGGTAAACTGTAGTTCCGCGCACGCCGGAGAGGTGGCAGAGTGGCCGAATGCGGCGGTTTGCTAAACCGTTGTACGGGCTAACACCTGTACCCAGGGTTCGAATCCCTGCCTCTCCGCCATTCAGTCTGGACTACAGAGAAATTCCGCTCACTCTGTGCCAAAAGGCTCGAATAATGCCCGTATTTCGCGACTTTTCCCAGGCAAACCGGTCTGGAGAGAACGGACTCCTCGAAATCAGTTACAGTCACTCTCCTGGTTTTCTCCGGACGGCACTTGCGCAGTCCGGTTTCCAATAGGGCCTAGGCGAATGCAATGCGATCCCAAGCTCCGGATTCGGCCGACCGCGGTCACTTTCTGTCGTCGCTTGGAAACGGAGTTCCGTGCTTCCCAGAAGCCCCCTTTCTGGATAGCTTCCGGTTTGCCGACCACCCGAGAACTTGGTCAATGAGCGTGATCGGCCATATCCCTATCGACTGGAATTATGGGCTGCCGATCTTGGTCCAATTAAATCGCAAGAAATCCCAATGGCTCAAACCGATGCAATGACCCGATCTTATGTACCGTTTCCAAGCAGGTCGGTGGGATTGGGCGACAGCGAGTACAGGAATGAGGAACTGCTTCCCTTGGCCTGCGGGGTGAAGACGAGCTGGATCTGGCAACTCGCGCCCGGTCTGAGAAAAACGGGGCAGTTGTTGGTTTCGGAAAAGGCGATCGCCGCGCCGCCACTAATTGAGATCGTGCCTACATCTGCGGAAATGCGGCTCGTATTTTTCAGCGTCACGGTTTGCGGGGCGCTGCTCTGGCCGACCGCCACATTGCCAAAGTTGAGTGTGGCCGGCGTCATGAGGAATACATTTCCTGTACCCGAGAGCGGGACTGTTTGAGGACTGCCAACGGCGTTGTCAAGGATATTCATGGTAGCGCGCTCCACCGTATTCTCAGTCGGAGTGAATACTACCGTGGCTATGCAGCTTCCGCCTGCGTCAAGATTTGTGCCACAGGTTGTCTGTGCTGAAAAATCGTTCGCATTTAGTCCCGTAACGGTTACTCCGCTGATATCGATTGTCGTCGCTCCTACGTTGGTTAGCGTGGTCTTCAATAATTTGTGAGTTCCGATCGATTGGTCCGGGAAGGTTAACACACCGGGCAAAATCCGCGCTGTCGTTTCCTGATAAATCGCGACGCTCGCCAATCCGCCGTACTGACCAACTACAAGATCGAAATGCCCGTCGTTATTAAAGTCGCCGCCGGCTGCTGAAAATGCCGGCTCCAAGGAGCCGCTGAAGTTAAGTTCGGGCTCGAAAATACCGTTCTCTTTGCCTAGAAACATCGATGCCATATAGGTGACGGAAAGGTTCGGGAAACTTCCGTTGCAGCCGAGGTCGGGCGTACCATCATTGTTGAAGTCGGCCACCACCGTGCAATTCGTTCCGTAAATCAACGGATAGTCCACTTCCGGCCGGAACCTTCCGTTGCCGTCGCCGAGAAGCACCGCGAGCACAGATGAGTTTCCGCTCCCCACGATATCCAGGTTGCCATCGTCGTTGAAGTCGGCGATTGCAAGCGCAGTGAAATCGCCACTCGGAGAGATTCGTACGGGTGCCTGGAATGTGCCGTCGCCATTGCCATAAAGAACCGAAATGCCGTCTCCGCCGACCGCCAAATCCAGATTCCCGTCGCGATTGAAATCGCCGATCGCGACCGCGGACGTGACCCCGACCCCAAACCCTGTCCGATATTCCACGGCGGGCTGCATTGTCCCGTCGCCATTGCCTAGCGAAACGGAAATCGATCCATCGCCTGCAGAGTGGCCGATGGCAACATCCAGATTGCCATCGCCATTGAAATCTCCAACCGCCGGCGAAACCCCGAAGTAACCTCCGCTGCCTAATGAGATAAACTCTCCGGGGCCGAACGATCCAGTTCCGTCACCTAGCATGATGCAGAAAGCGCCGCCGCTGGGGGCAAGACCGATTGCGACTACGTCGAGCTTACCGTCGTTGTTAAAATCGCCCAGCGCGATTGGCCAGTCTCCACAAGGACCCGTGCTGACGATGGAGTTCTGCAAAGTACCGTCGCCGTTTCCCAGGAACGTGACAACTCCCCCGCCTGGATACACCGGATTGAAGAAAAGATCCTCAATCACGTCAATTTTGCCGTCATTGTTCACGTCGCCGGTCGCCACAAGGGCGCTGGTGTAGATACCCTGACTCGCAGAGCTGGTGTACACGGTGCCAGTCAGCGCTACTTCGGCCGGTTTTCCGACCGGGAAGTACGCTACGTTCGAGACTCCGCCGCCAGGCCCAGGATTCACAACAGTGATCGTTGCGGTTAGCCCTGACGCGATGTCCGTCGCCAGAATTGTGGCGGTCAAGTGCGATGAACTTACAAAGGTAGTTGCTCGGGGATTGCCGTTCCAATTGACAATCGCTCCGGAAACGAATCCCGTTCCGTTTACCGTTAAAATAAACGGCGGGCCGCCGGGAGCGGTGCTGGCAGGGATCAGTGGCTCATTTACAAACGGCAAGCGATTTTTAGCCTGCGCCAAGGGCACGTCGCAGACAATAAACACCAGAGCTACGGAGATGATGACCGCGACAACCCGCACGGCCACACATGTGCGACAGCGTTGTTTGCCCACAAAGCCCCCAGGTTAAAGAAATTCAAGCACTCGCCGTCAAAACGCAAATTCAAAAATGTAGGCGGCGCCGACGTAGGTACTGAGAGGGCCGTAAGGTTCGCCGACGATGGCAATGCCGCTCTCGGCAGCGACGCTGCTACCGAAGCCGTCATTTTGTGTCCAGTCAGAACTGAGCAGGATCGCGTTAGGCGAGGAAGTTGTCTGCCAGCCGCCAGTTGGTTTCTTGTACACGTAGACCGCTCCTCGGTAATCCGCGCCGGTTTGTATATCGATTGCGCTCGGTGTTCCCACGAGGACTGTATTGCCCACAATCGCCGTGGAAGTGCCAAACTGATCGTAAAAGGTGTTTCCGTCGGTCAGTTGGGCGGTCTCTGTCATGTTCTGCCAGCCGCCCGCCGGTTCGACCCAAACGTAGGCGATGCCCGGGGTAGAGCCATTACTTGTACCCACGGCAGTCGCCACCACGGTATTTCCGCTCATGGAAACGTTTCCCGTATTGACCCGGTTGCTTGCATCTGACGTAGAGAGGGTTGCGATGGGCTTAATTTTTCCCCTCCACCCATTGGAGGGTTTGCTGTACAAGTAAACGAAGTCCTGGCAGACGATTTCGCTGCAAGCGCCACCGACGGCAGCAATCATGTTGCCGCTAATGACGACAGACTCAGACGTCTGATCTGAAACTTGGCCTTGGGGCTGGCTCAGTATGGCGGTAGGTGTCGAGGTGGTCTGCCAGCCGCCGGTGGGCCTGACGTAGACTTCCAACGTGCCGATGATTTGGGTTCCGTCGACCTGCGACCCCACTGCGATAGTATTTCCCTCAATCGCTACGGGGCCACCGCTGGCGGGACCATTCGAGTCCGTCAGAATGGCGGTTTCGGTCATATTGGCCCATCCGCCCTGAGGCTCAACGTATACGTGCTCTCCATCGTCGCAACTGACGACAATAGTGTTGCCGCTAATGGCCAAGTAGTAGCCAAAATCGTATGAACAGGCACTATCGGAGGGGGTCAGTATGGCCACTTGAGTCATGTTCTCCCATCCGCTCTCCGGCTTGGTGTAAACGTAAACCGCTCCCGGCACAAAGTACTGAAAGCCATCCGAGCCGAACGCGCCTACCACAGCCGTGTTGCCACTGATCGCTACCGAGGTCCCGACGAGACTACCATCTTGCGCGTTCGAACCGGTTAATTCGGCTTTCTGAATGAGGGACTTAATGGTGGGCTGGCGGGCCGGCGCGGCAAACCCGTTGGCACACAAAAATAGTGTGGGTAGCAAAAAACAAAGTGCAAACTTGGGTAGCGGCGTTTTCCTCATCTTTTCCTCCTGGGACTTGTTTCTCGCGGGAATCCGGCTGTACGAAGAATCCTCTATTGATATAGCGCACGCAAAGGCTCTAAAGTGCAAATTCGCCAAAAGAATTTTCGTGAGTAAAGATTGCGGCCAAAAAATGTGCAGATCCTTGCATACTCGAACGCGAGTCAACCTGTGCGCGGCTGTGATACCATCGCGAAACCTCCCCGCCGATTGTCCGTGGGCTCGCTATGAGTTCAGTCTCTACGAACGAGATCACCCATCTACTGCGCGCCTGGAGCAACGGCGATCGCGGGGCCATGGAAGCGCTTGTACCTCTCGTCTACCTGGAACTGCACCGCGCAGCGCGGCGCTACATGGCGAGCGAAAATCCCGGTCACACTCTGCAAGCCACCGCCCTGATTAACGAAACATATCTCCGGCTGGCCCGATTGGAAAAAATTGACTGGCAAAATCGAGGTCACTTTTTCGCCATCTGCGCCCGCTTGATGCGACGTATTCTCACAGACTATGCTCGCTCGCGTTCTCGGGCTCAAGGCGGGGAAAAGGCTCGATACGTTCCATTGGAAGAAGCTGACGTTCTGTCATTGCATCGCCGCGTGGATTTCTCTGCCCTCGATGACGCCTTGAACGACCTGGCCGCGATCGATGAAAGGCAGAGTGAAGTCGTGCAATTGCGGTTTTTCGTGGGGCTGAGCGTGAAAGAAATCGCCGAAGTGTTGAAAGTTTCAGAACGTACGGTGAAGCAGGATTGGCAGTTCGCCAAACTCTGGTTGCTTCGAGAGTTGACCAGAGCACAGACTGAAAAGAGGGTTTAATCGGGGTTCCTCACGATGGAAAATGAACGCTGGGAGCGAGTCAAAACATTGTGCCTCGAGGCGTTGGAGCGTGAGGAGAATGAGAGATCTGTTTATCTGGTTGAAATGTGTGGCGAAGATGAGGGGTTGCGGCGCGAGTTGGAGTCTTTGCTGGCATGTAAGAGTGACGCGCAGGATTTTCTGGAATCGCCTCCTCTGGAGTTGGCAATCGATTTGTTGTCAAGGCGAGAACCTTCCTCTTCTCAGTTTGTCGAGCCACATTCTGACAACATGCTTGGGAAGACTGTTTCCCACTATCGCATCGTCGAAAAGTTGGGCGCAGGCGGCATGGGTGTCGTCTATAAGGCCGAAGACACCAAGCTCGGCCGGTTTGTAGCCTTGAAGTTTCTTCGGAGATCAACGCCGGGCTTCACTTCTGATGGAATCGGCGACACGGGACACAATGGCCAAGCCTTGGAACATCTTGAGCGCGAGGCCCGCGCCTCATCGGCTCTCGACCACCCGAACATCTGCACAGTGTATGAGGTAAATCAGCACGATGGGTCTCCATTCATCGCGATGCAGTTTTTGGCGGGCATGACCTTGAAGCAAGAAATTGCCGAGGCGCCGCTTTCGTCCGACCAGATTGTCAATCTCGGCTTACAAATCGCGGACGGCCTCCATGCGGCGCACAGTTCGAATATTTTGCATCATGACATCAAGTCGGCGAATATCTTCGTTACCCGGCGAGGCGAGGCCAAGATTCTGGATTTCGGTCTCGCGAAGCTAACCCCATATGGGACGGCACCCACAGACCCCGTTGATCCAAATGCCACGCCGCGGAGTGAAGTTGATTTTTCCCCGACAGCCGATAATTTTCAGTCCATCAAAGCCTCGGCTTTCGGTACAGCAAGCTACATCTCGCCCGAGCAGCTTCTCGGCCAGCCCATCGACGCGCGCACCGATTTGTTTTCGTTGGGAGTCGTGCTCTACGAGATAGCTACAGGCGAGTTGCCATTTCCCGGCGAAACTCCACAACAAGTCTTTGACAACATTCTGCACCACTTACCGGCTTCGGCTTCGGAGCTGAATCCCAGACTTCCCAAAGAACTCGCCCGCATCATCGGCAAAGCCATCACGAAAGACCGCGAGGAACGTTACCAGTCGGCTGCGGAGCTACGCGAGGATCTCCGCCGTCTTCAGCCGTCAACTCCGGCGGCTAAAGGAGTGAGCGCATTTCACGTGGGCAGTTGGCTGCTCGCCGCCACTATCTTCTTATTAGTATCTTCCGTCCTGGCCGCTTATTTATATTATCGCCACCCAAACCGGGTTGGACTGGTGGGGCAGGACACAATCGTCCTCGGTGACTTCAACAACTCCGCCAAGGATCCCGTATTCGACGAGAGTCTCAAGCAGGCGCTACGCGTGCAACTGGAACAGTCGCCTTTCCTTAACGTGCTCTCAGACCAGAGGATGGCACAGCAACTCCGGTACATGGGGCGCAAGAGCGACGCTCGCATTTCGCCTGATGTTGCTCGAGAAATCTGTTTGCGCAGCGGCGCCAAAGCGGTGGTCACCGGTTCGATCTCCCCGATCGGCAATCGCTATCTTCTCAGTCTCCATGCAATGGATTGCCATAATGGGGACTCCATGGCTGCCGAGAATGTCGAAGCCGAAGATCGTGAGTCTGTCTTGGCGTCGTTAGGAAAAGCGAGTACGGGGTTGAGAGCCAAGCTGGGCGAATCGCTAGCGAGTATTCGCACACACGATACGCCCGTGGAACAGGCCACCACTGGCTCCCTGGAAGCTCTGCAATCCTATACGTTAGGAGTCAAGACGCGCTACGCCCAAGGCGATGCTGCCGCGCTCCCACTCTTCGAGAGAGCGACCAGTATCGATCCGGATTTTGCGATGGCCTACGCACGCGCGGGTGCTGCCTATGCCAACCTCGATCAGCAGGCAAGGGCCATACAGGCTCTCAAACGGGCCCACGACTTACGCGAAAGGATTAGCGAAGCGGAAAGGCTCTACATCGACTATCGCTACTTCACGACCGTAACCGGCGAATTACAGAACGCGATCCAGGTATTGAAGGTTTGGAAGCAGACTTACCCTCAAGACTTCTTGCCGCACGTTGCGCTCGGCTTTATTTACAACACAATGGGGCAGTCAGAAAATGGGATTCAAGAAAATCTTGAGGCGCTACGTCTCGATCCCAGCAATGGATTGGCTTATGCCAACCTCGTCGGTGCTTACCAAATGGTGGAGCATTTCGAAGATGCGCGGACGGCGCTACAAGAGGCTCAGACGCGGGGCGTCATCGTCCCCATGAAGATTCTTTTTCTTTACGATATGGCTTTTCGGAGCGGAGACGAGGAAGAAATGCAGCGCCAGTTTGCCGCTGCGATGGGTCAACCCGGACTTGAACCTGGCATGTTGGCGTTTCACGCCGATTCCCAAGCGTACACTGGGCATCTCGCAAAAGCCCGTGAACTTAGCCTACGCGCAGTAAATTCCGCCATCCACGAGGATAGCCCTGAGGAAGCGGTGGGTTTTGCCATCACCGCAGCTATGCGCGAAGCGGATTTTGGCAACATTACGCGAGGCCGAAAAGAACTTTCTCGAGCTCGCGCGATGAAAGGAGCAAAGGTACATACTGCAGTAGAGGCGCTTGCCCTGGCTCTGGCCGGTGAACCTCACCGCGCCCTCGCTCTGGCGAATGATCTCGCCCGGCAATCTCCGTTGGATACGATGCTGAATGATTATTGGCTACCCACGATTCGCGCCACAGTCGAAGTTAATGGACATCATCCCGCCGAGGCTGTTGCCCGTCTGCAAACAACCCTACCGTACGAACTGGGAATCCCGGAGACGCCGACACACGAGTTCTTTTATCCCGCGTACATTCGCGGCTTGGCCTTTTTGCAGTTGAGAGATGCGAAATCTGCCGCGGCCGAATTTCAGAAAATTCTCGATCACCGCGGCACGGTCCAAAATTATCACCTCGGAGCCTTGGCGCATCTTGGTTTAGCCCGTGCGTACGCGCTGGATGCCATCAAATTCCCCGCGAAGCGCGTGGAGTCACGAGCCGCATATAGTAAATTTCTAGATCTGTGGAAAGATGCCGATCCGGACATTCCGCTCCTCAATCAAGCAAAAGCGGAATACGCGAATCTAGATTAATGAAGCGGGTTCGGATGATGATTGAAGACTCTTTCACTATGAAGGAAAGCCAGATCTCTGCGCGACTTTGTTACATAACGTCGCAGTTGCGTTGTCTCAGCCGCATCAGTATGCATGAGTCCTTACTTCTTCGCCGCTACGTCTAAGGTCTTTCTTGAAGAAAGCAGTGAATGGAGAAAAAGAAACACTCGCCGCTATTGGGGATGGGAGAACCACCGGAACGGAGATCTCGTCCGGCCGATTGGTCTGGGGTCCGCCGCTCGATTGCCCTTGCACCTTCGCGCCCTTCGGCTTCTTCGGATATACTTAGCGACTTTTCACAGGCAAACCGGACCGGAGAGAACGGACTGCTCGGCATCAAATGCAGTCACTCTCCTTGTTTCTCCGAACGGCACTTGCGCAGTCCGGTTTCAAATAGGGCCCTAGGCGAATGCAATGCGATCCCAATCTCCGGATTCGGCCGACCGGGTTAACTTTCTGTCGTCTCTTGGAAACGGAGTTCCGTGCTTCCCAGAAGCCCGTTTCTGCATAGCTTCCTGTTTGCCGACTAACTGGGAGTTTGTCTCGATGCCTCCCCTCTCGCTTTGCAAAGCGTGCGTTCCTCGGTTCGAGGTGATGGTCGAGAGAGCCGTCATTCGTTGACTGGCGAATGCGTCGTCCGTAAGATTAATCGACCCTGGGGACATGGGTTTCCTATTGATAGGCCAGACCATCTCGCATTACCGCATCCTGGAAACACTCGGCGGCGGAGGCATGGGCGTGGTCTACAAGGCCGAGGACACAGACCTGGGCCGATTCGTCGCCCTTAAGTTCCTACCTGATGAGCTGTCACAAGACCCGCAAGCGCTGGAACGCTTTCGGCGCGAGGCGCGCGCTGCGTCAGCTCTCAATCACCCCAACATTTGCACCATTTACGAAATCGGTAAACATGGCGAGCAGTCATTCATTGCCATGGAGTTTCTGGATGGCCTGACGTTGAAGCATATGATTGCGGGGAAGCCGTTAGATACCGAAGCGTTGCTCTCGCTGGCCACGGAGATTGCCGACGGCCTGGATGCAGCCCACTCCCAAGGGATCGTGCATCGCGACATCAAGCCGGCGAATATTTTTGTCACCAAGCGCGAGCACGCTAAGGTTCTGGATTTCGGGTTGGCCAAGATCGCGCCCAGCTCCGGCTCTTCCAGACGAGTTGCGTCGGCGAACACGATGACGGCCACGGATGATCAGCACCTGACCAGCCCCGGTTCCACGCTAGGCACCATCGCCTACATGTCGCCTGAGCAGGCACGAGCAAAAGAACTGGATGCGCGCACTGATCTGTTCTCGCTGGGAGCGGTTCTGTATGAGATGGCAACCGGTCAAATGCCCTTCCGTGGAGACAGCACAGCAATCATCTTTGAAGCAATTCTGAGCCGCGCACCGCTACCGCCAGTGCGTTTGAATCCGGACGTGCCGTTGGAGCTGGAGCGGATCATCAATAAGGCGCTGGAAAAAGATCGCGATCTGCGCTACCAGCACGCCGCCGACATGCGGACCGACTTAAAGCGGCTGAAGCGGGAAATGGAAACGCGACCGGGCCAGTCGACCGATGCAGGATCGGTGGCGGCCGTACCAGTAACTGATTCTCAGGCCGTGCAGGGATCGGTGCCAGCATCAGGATCTTCGCTCTCGATGAATCCGTCTGGGTCATCGAGGGCGGTGTCATCGAGCCCGCCCGCGAGTTCGCTCTCCAAAGATCCTTATGGAAAAGTCGCTGCAGGCGTTGCCCTGCTTGTGATTCTGGCCGGCGGAGCGGCGTGGTGGCACTCGATCCGGACCGCGCCTGAACCTGCAAAAGAGGTGACAGTTGTTCCACTTACCGCCCATCCGGGAGACGAACGCGATCCTTCGTTCTCGCCCGATGGGAGCCAGGTGGCGTTTGCGTGGGGACCAGAAGGCGGAGCTCCGGACATTTATGTAAAGCTGGTCGGACCCGGGGAACCGATCCGGCTGACCAACACACCCGAAGATGAACGGATGCCACAGTGGTCGCCCGACGGGCGGTGGATTGCCTTCCCCCGAAGCCCTATCGGCGCCGCGAGCCTTGGCACGACCGGAATTTTCGCAATACCTGCGCTGGGCGGACCGGAGAAAGCGATTACGCGGGAACAGAATACACACTATATTTCCTGGTCCGCCGACAGCCAATGGGTGTCTTACTGTGCAGGGAGTCCGCGAAGCTTATACCTGGCGCCGTTGAACGGAGGCGACAAGAGACTGGTGATTGGCCCGTTGCAGGGAAAGTTTGAGGTCACCGGTGGAATCCTGTCTCCTGACTCGAGTAAAGTTGCGCTCATTTACGACCATCCGGGCCTTTATGTCGTCCCCCTTTCAAGCGACTATAAGCCCGAGAGTGAACCCAAGCTGCTAACCCCATCGGATTGGCGAATCGTGAGCCCTGCCTGGATGCCAGACGGGAGAGAAATTCTGTTTATTAGAACCTCGGGGAATGCGAACATCGGCGGAAATACCGCAATGTATCGCGTGGCTGTGGATGGCGGCGAACCGCGGCGGGTGGACTTTGCCGGCGATAATCCCTGGTTTCTGGCCATCGCGCGCCGGGGAAACCGGATGGCGTTCACGCGCTTGCACCGGGATACCAATATTTATAGGATCGCGCTGCAACTCAAGGGCGCGATTCACGAAACCCCCGAGGCCCTCATTTCCTCTTCCCGGCGGGATGACAGTGCGTTTTACTCTCCCGATGGTTCGCACATCGCTTTCATTTCCAATCGAACAGGACCGCTTGAAATCTGGGTCTCGACCGCGGACGGAAGGAACCCGGCGCAACTTACGACTGCTCCGGACTGGGCCGAGATTGGCGACCCGCAATGGTCTTCTGACGGCAGTAAGATCGCCTACGAAGCCCGGCCCACAGCCGATTCAGCGTTAAAGGTCTTCGTCATCTCTGCTTCCGGTGGGACCCCGCAGCCCTTGACCGCTGGTTCTACCAGCGACGCCAGACCTGCGTGGTCGCGAGATGGACACTGGTTGTACTTTGCCTCCGAGCGCGATGGGATAAGCAACATTTGGAAGGTTGCTTCCTCAGGCGGACCGGCGACACAGGTGACGCGAAACGGCGGTCTCTTCGCTCAGGAATCCCCGGACGGAAAGTGGTTGTACTTTACCGTGCCAGGCGGCACGATCCGCAGGATGCCGGTCGAAGGCGGCCAGGAAACTGACTTCGTTCGCGATATTGAGGACTTTGGCGTGGCGCGAAACTGGGAGGCTTTTTCCGTGGCCGGGGCGGGACTGTATTACTTGTCTCCCGCTCCCGACCAACACGGCGCGCTCGTCCGCTTCATCAGCCACGCGGGCGGGAAGTCCAAAACACTTGCCAGCATCCCGCGCACGCCCGCGGCCGGACTCAGCCTTTCTGCGGATGGGCGCTACTTGCTTTACTCACAATATGACCAGTCAGCCGCTGAACTCCTGCTGGTGGAAAATTTCCATTGACCGGCCGCAGATAACTCTGTGTTTGAATAGCGTGCAATTGTTGGAACCTTTGCTAACGATTGCGGGTGGATTACGGGCCAACCAGAAGTTATGCTTTCACGCGGGCTCTGACAACGTTGTTGATCCTCCGACAAGACCGTTTCTTGAAAGCTTCTGGTTGACCGACCACGTGTTTAGAATCGTCGCGGTCTAATCTCCGCTGCGCGCGGCGTGGCGAAGCTGTGTCGGGCCACGGACACAAAACTCGGCTCAGGCGTGGCCCTCCAGGTCCCGCCCCATTGATTTCCTCGAAGACCCGTTTGAATCGCGAACTGAGTCACTGGACTATAATCACACGCGCATGGCCCTCACCTCTGGCACAAAGTTAGGTCCCTACGAAATCCAATCGCCCTTGGGCGCGGGCGGTATGGGAGAAGTTTATCGCGCTCTTGACACGCGCCTTGACCGCATCGTGGCGGTGAAAGTTCTGGCTTCGCATCTTTCTTCTTCGCCGGAGCTGAAACAACGCATGGAGCGCGAGGGACGGGCGATCTCGTCGCTCAACCATCCCCACATCTGCCAACTGTACGACATTGGTTCGCAGAACGGAACTGACTACCTGGTGATGGAATTTCTGGAAGGGGAAAGCCTCGCGGAAAAATTGCGCAAGGGTGCGCTGCCGCTGGCTGAGATTTTGAAAATTGGGATTTCTGTGGCGGAAGCACTAGCTGTCGCACACCGGCAAGGGATTGTACACAGGGATCTGAAACCGGGAAACATTATGCTGACCGCCGCGGGTGCGAAACTGATGGATTTCGGGCTGGCAAAACCGCTGGGAGCGCAACCTGCGGGCGTGGGATCAGGCTCCGCGCCGCCTTCGTTCACGGCGATGGCGACGATGAGCGGGCCAAGTCCGCTGAGTCCGCTCACCACGGCGGGCAGCATCATTGGAACCATTCAATATATGGCGCCGGAGCAGATCGAAGGAAAAGAAGCGGACGCGCGCTCCGATATCTTCGCTTTCGGCGCAGTGCTCTATGAGATGGCGGCGGGGAAGCGACCGTTTCAGGGTAAGAGTCAAATTTCTCTGGCGTCAGCGATTCTGGAGAACGACCCGGCGCCGATCAGCGCGGTTAAGCCACAGATGCCGCCCGCCTTCGAGCACGTCGTGACGACTTGCCTGCAGAAAAACCCCGAAGAGCGTTATCAGACGGCACACGATGTCAGGCTGGAGTTGCAATGGATCGCAACGGACAAATCGTCTACGGCCGTTGCGGCGTCGACACCCGCACCGCCGAGTACCCGTGAACGTCTCGGTTGGGTCGCCGCCGTTGTGGCAGCGATTGTTCTGACGGCGGCTACCGCCATGTTCTTCTACCATCCGGCTCAGACTGCGCGTTCCATCCGCGCTGTCATCGATCCTCCGGAGAAGACCACATTTAACTTGACTGGCGATGCGGCAGGCCCGCCGGTGCTTTCGCCCGATGGCTCATCCATCGCGTTTGCGACCACCGGCGCGGACGGCAAGACGGCACTCTGGGTCCGTCCCACGAACGCGGTGGAAGCTCGCGAACTGCCCGGCGCCGACGGCGCGACTTTTCCCTTCTGGTCGCCCGACGGCCGTTCCCTCGGATTCTTTGCCGATGGCAAGCTCAAAACGGTCGACCTCGAAGGCGGCTCGACACAGATAATTTGTGATGTACCGCTCGGTCGCGGCGGTGCCTGGGGACCCGATGGAGTGATCTTGTTCTCCCCGGCTCCCACGGCGTCGCTCATGCGAGTGAGCGCCAACGGGGGCGCTCCAGTTCCAATTACGAAGCTTGACCCCGCCCTGCACACCTCCCATCGCTGGCCGTTTTTTCTTCCCGACGGTAAGCATTTCCTCTATATCGCGCTCCACCATGATGCTGCCAAGACAGGGAACAACATGGTTTATTACGCATCGCTCGATGGCCGGGAAAATCGTCCGTTGTTCCGCTCTCAAACCAATGCCATCTACGCCGGCGGTTTTCTTATGTTTGGACGTAGCGACCAATTGATGGCGCAGCCTTTCAATCCCTCCTCTGGAACGGTGAGTGGCGAACCCGCGAATGTGGCCAAGGGCGTGATGAACGATGGCAGCACTTGGCATATGGACGCCTCAGCTTCGGACGATGGTCTGCTGGTTTTCGGCAGCGGTGCCTCAGGCGACCTGCAGCTAGTCTGGATGGATCGCAGCGGGAAGATCAGCACCATTGCCGACAAGCTCCCTGACTTGCAGAGCGCGGTCCTTTCCCCACAAGGAGATCGCGTCGCGCTTCAGATGAACGCTGGTCAGACCGATATCTGGGTGCTCGATCTGACGCGTGGAGTCCGCACCAGAGTCACATTTGGGCCGGTTGGGAATGTTTCCCCCGTTTGGTCCCCCGACGGCAAATGGATCGCGTACGCCTCCGCTCAGAATGGTCACTCGGCTCTCTGCCGGAAGCCGTCTGACGGCAGCGGCGCGGAAGAGTGTTTGCTCACCGTTGAGCAACAGCCCGCACTCCACGATTGGTCGAGCGACGGTAAGTATCTGCTGTATTCGGTGCCCGTGCCGGGCGGCCCCTTTCGGCAGCTATTGGCCTTGCCGCTGGATGGAGATCGCAAGCCATCGCTGGTAGTGGAGCGGGGTACAGCCGGAAAATTCTCTCCAGACGGCCATTGGCTCGCCTACCACTCCTCCGAATCGGGCAGGTCGGAAGTTTACGTGATGCCGTTTGGCGGCGGGCAGGGCAAGTGGCAGGTTTCGGCTAATGGAGGACACCACCCGCAGTGGAGCCATGATGGCAAAGCACTCTACTATATGGACATGACTTTCGATCTTTTCGCAGTCCCGGTAACGAGTGCGGGCGGCGCACTACAATTCGGCGCGGCTCAGAAGCTGATCACCAATTGGTCCGCTCCCCAGGTCTTCTACGACGTCTCGCCCGACGGCAAGAAATTTCTTCTCGACCGAGTTGAGCAACAGGTCAGCCAGTCCGTCACGGTGGTTACGAACCTTACGGCAGGATTGAAGAAGTAAGTGACAGGGCCAAGAAGTCGGCTTGTGGGCGATGACGGGCAATACGGAAGTCATTGCGCCCCGAAGTCGGGCTGTGGGAAGTGGAGCCACAACGGCCGAGAAAGCGCGAGCATAAAAGGCGAGAATTATCAGAAATCCGCGCCTTAAGTAATTCTTTCCGCCGGAGAAACGTTCAGTCTCATGACTACACGCTAGGCGCGCAGTCACCATGCGAACCCAATAGGGCTGCTGGGACCTCGCGAAGTGACCACTTTTTGCCACAGAATCGCCTGGTGTTCGCCTTTCATCTCCGAATGGACGGCGAATAGAAACCGGACTGATAGCAAAGCCCTGATGTCGGATTTTAGTGTGAAATTCTCTGGTAAGGTTTTGCTATCTGCAACTTACGGATATGTCGAGGCTTAGCGCGGCAAAACTGTACCGAGGGTTCGAATCCCTCCCTCTCCGCCAGCAAGTCCTAAACTGCAGAGAAATCCCGCCGGCTTTTCCCTCGGAATACGCGAAAGCTGCCCATTTTTCGCGATTCTTCCTCAGCAAACCGGACTGCGGAGAAAGGACCGCTCGACAGCGAGGGCGGGGCTTCCCTGGCTTTTCTCTGGAGGGCGCACGGGCAGTCCGGTTTCGAGGCGGGCATTAGCCGAATGCAATGCGATCACAAGCCGGCGATTCGGCCACGACGAGTTGAGTTTTGTCAGAGCCTCTACCGACGATAATTGTGAAGCTGAAACCGAAAGCTGATGCAGGGCGTAGCTGGGGTGCGGACGAAGTTCATGCAGGGGACGAGGTACAAGTTGGCATGGGATGCCATCTTCTTGACCGTCGCTCCGTTTCTGTTCGGTAGATTTCAATTGTCTGCCGCCCGGACCTCCCTCGAAGCCACAGTCCGCGTCGTTCAACATTTAATCGGGAATCGCGAGCGCGCCAAGAGCAATGGCAACGAATGTCCGTAAATGTCTTCGAAAGTTGGGCGCGGGAGTCTCCGCACTATCTGCGAGCGAGGGGGGAAAGTCTGAGAACCGTGTAGGTGGGGATGTTCGTCGCCGGGCGCAAAGTTGTGCCCAAATTGTGCCCACCAGAACGTGACATTACAATTCTGAATGTCACCAACGCAACGCTCAATTCCAGCAAGGAAGTGGTGGGGCGGCAATATAATGTGTCAGTCAATGGAGTCGGGTAAATGAGTACTTCAGTTCCGAAGACGTCATTTATAGTGCGTCTCGTCTTTTTCATCGGAACGGCCATCGCTCTGAATGCGCAGACCACCAAATCAGCCCCCCCGACCCCTATCGATGAGAAGAAGGTCGAACTCGGTGGGAACCCCTGGAATCCACAATGGGACCAGATCATCGAGAATGCGCTCCCGCCCGAGATGCTTTCTTCCCGGGTTCCCCGCGGGGTGCGTCGATTTTGCCCGCGATTTTACGAGATGAGCGAAACAGACAAACGCACATTTTGGGCGTATTTCTTCCAGGCGCTTGCGGGTGCAGAAGCAGGCCTGAATCCAAACACCAGCGTCCGACACACCGAGCCTAATGTCACTAAACGTGACGAAGTGAGCGGGACTGCCATACGCACTGAAGGATTGTTACAGCTTGCATATGCCGACCAGAAGCGTTACGGGTGCGATTTCAATTGGCAAGTGGATCGGGCGCTAATGCCGAAAGATCCGGCCAAAACCATTCTCCAGCCAAAGAACAATCTTGAATGCGGAGTGAAGATTCTGGTTAACCAGATCATCGTCCAGCACAAACCCTTGCTTTCCCCATCCGGATACTGGTCGACATTGCAGCCGAGCGGACCGGGTTTCCGGGCGTTCGCTAAGCAGATGACAAATCCTCCCGCTGCATGTGGTCTGACTACCAAATCGACGATCGACAAGTCGGCTACGACGAAGTCCGTGCAGGATGACGCGAACCGGAGTCAAACTCCCAAGTAGTCAGAGTGCTGCCAAGCATGGTGACACCTGAACCCATACGGCGAAGCCTGTATATTTGTCTTGCTAACTAGGCGATTACAATCTGCTGGCGAGTGGCCGAAGAGGCAGATTGCGACTTGGACAAGGGGGAAATCGACAATGTTGATACTGATCATCATTTTGGTCTTGGTTTTGGGGGGTGGTGGAGGATTCTACGGGCATAGTCGCTGGGGTTATGGGGGTGGTGCGGGAATAGGATTGGGGACTATACTGCTGATTCTCCTGATAGCGTACCTGCTGGGAGGTTTTCGCTGAGGACGCGGAGACCATAATGCAAGGGCTACGTTCCACTCAAGTGCGCGATAACAATCACGATTGAACCAAGCGGGCCATCGCTCGATTAGAGCGGCCTCTCGTTCGGTTAGTTAGTCCAGGGCCGGATTGCCCAAAGTGCCGAAAGAATCGGTTCGCGGAATCTTGGGCACATAGGGTTTCATCTCAGTATTAGTATGTTTCTTCCCTCACTTGGTACTCAGTTGAAATTGAGGATCCTGAAGACCGGATTGCCGATTTAAGTCAGGGTTAGACCAAGTCCGTGTCGCGAAAGGACAAAGAAAAATGATTCTGCCGCAACACAATGACTTTTAGCCAGCCATCAGCAGAGCCACCAATTACGTCACCTCGAATGCCATGACTTCTCACGAATGGCAGCCGTCCGTGTTTCTTAAACGGAACAGATTTCTCGAACTCAGGTTTCGCTAGGGAAGCACTCGAAACAACAGGCCACAAGCGAGCGATTGACCGCCGCTGGAGTTGGTCGCGCAGGTATCATCGTTGATGCCTCCCAAAGTCGCTCCATATAACGACCCGGCTTTTCCGACAGTCAGGCCTGCTATGGGATACGCATGACTCGAGAAAGTGTAGAGCACGGTTTCAACCCAGGGATCGCCGTTCACCGCAGGCGGAGAAAGCCGGTATACGTTGCCGCGTTCGCTCGCGCCTCCGAACATTGTGGTGCCATAGAGCGAGCCGTCCGGGCCGAGCGCCGGGGTGGGAAAGGGATCTGCGCCTACCGAGACGTCAGAGAAGTTGAAGAGAACAGTTTCGGTCCAGCCCCCTCCTGGCAAAGAGGGCGGCACAAATTGGTAAACAGTTCCAAAACCAATCGTGCCCCCGAATTCAGTCACGCCATATAAGGTGCCAGACTTGCCACGCACTAAACCAGATCGCGGGTTCTGGCCGTCACCGGTTACGCTGGCGAAGGAATGCAAAACGTGCTCGGTCCATGTACCGCCCGGTGCTGAAGGGGGAGCGAGTTCAAAAATTGTGCCGCAGTTGGCATCTGATGCGCAGTTGGGTCCGCCTGTTCCTCCATCGATCGTGGTGCCAAAAAGGTTGTTGCCGACGAACACCAAGGTGGATTGAGGACCAGCGCCATCCGGTGCTAGTCTGAAAGCATGGATCAATATTTCAGTCCATGGTTCACCACTTGTCGCCGGTGGGGCCAGCTCGTAAACCACCCCGCCGCATTCCTCCTCAAAATTGCAGATGCCGCCCGAATTAGCGGTTCCATAGAGGTTGCCCGAGTCGTCGAAAACCAGACCGGCTTCGGGATAAGCGCCAGCTGCTCCGCCGGCAAAGTTATAAATCGTAGTCTTGGTCCACGACCCACTGCCCGAGGATGGAGGGCTCAACTCAAAAACCGTGCCGCTATCACCCGTGCCTCCAGCTTCGGTTGTTCCGTACAAATTCCCGGACCCGTCAAAGACCAATCCAGCGACGGGGAAATTCCCGTCAGTGCCGCCCTGAAATTGATAGAGCAAAGTTTCGGTCCACTGGGATCCAGTCACTGGGGGAGAGACTTCGTACACCGTGCCGCAGCCAAGGATTAACTTGCCATCTGTGCACGGGCCGTTGCCGCCTTCCGAAGTTGTTCCGTAGAGATTTCCGGACTTATCGACGATCGGGGTAGCCCAGGGCTGGCCTCCATTGCTGACGCCTTTAAGACTGATCAGCGTTTGGAAACCCTGTCCAGCCGCCACAACCGATGTACTACCTACGAGCATTAATAGCGCGAACTGGATGAAAGTGGGATGGGTCTTTGACATGAAATCTCCAGTGGGGACAGGCATAAGCTAGCCGTCGCTCGGCGGGACAGTTGCAACGTACTCTATAAGATGCTGGCCGGGTAGCGCAACGTCAAAACTCTGGCATGCGGGCTGGCCGAGTGGGGATCTATCTATACCTCGTGTATGGATCAGGCGGATCGGCCAGCGCAAATTCAAGTGGCACCCGCTTGGGTGTCAATATTCGTTAACCTTCTTCATTGCCGGTCTCCTTTTTATCTGTGCCTTGAGCACGTCGATAACTTGGGAGCGTACACCGCATCCCGTCCGGAGACCGGCCTTCTCATCCCATCTGGTTACAACAGGGAGGAGACGACACGCATTATTCAAGCTGATTCGGCAAATCCTCTACAACGTGCTGCGTGGGCTTATAATTGCGCGCACCCATGGCACTGACCTCTGGCGCGAGACTTGGCCCCTACGAAATCGAATCGCCGCTCGGCGCAGGTGGCATGGGCGAAGTGTATCTCGCTCGCGACACACGCCTGCAGCGCACAGTCGCCATCAAGGTTCTGCCGGCCCGCCTCTCTTTAGACCCTGATTCCCATGCCCGGTTCGTGCAGGAGGCGAAGGTTATCTCCAGCTTGCAACACCCCAACATCTGCGTCGTGCATGATGTTGGTTCGCAAGATGGCGTGGAGTACATGGTGATGGAGTATGTCTCCGGCCAGACTCTTGGCAGAATCATTCCGCCCGGCGGACTGGCCGCTGACGTCGCCACACGATATGCGATTCAAGTGGCCGATGCGCTCGCGCGGGCCCACACCGCCGGCGTAGTTCATCGCGATCTCAAGCCGGCGAACATTATGGTCGACGATAGCGGCGTGGTTAAGGTGCTCGACTTCGGCCTGGCCAAGCTCGCAACCACGCAACCGGCCGATGGTGACATGGGCGCAACGATAAGCGGAACCGGCGCAGCTACTACTCCGGGAATGATTGTGGGCACGCTGGCCTACATGTCGCCGGAACAGGCCGAGGGCAAGCCAATAGACGTTCGCAGTGACATCTTCTCGTTCGGCGCAGTCTTTTACGAGATGCTGACCGGCAAGAAGGCCTTCGACGCTGATTCCAGTGTTGCGCTGTTGGCGGCGCTGATGCGGGACAATCCCAAGCCGGTCAGCGATCTGCGTCATGATGTTCCCTCCGAACTGCGCAGCATAGTCTCGCGCTGCCTAAAGAAGAATCCGGCGGATCGTTATGCATCGGGTACAGAACTACTAAACGAACTCAAACGATCGCGCGACCTCCTATTCCCAGAATCTGGTGCCGCACTCAGTCCTGCTCGCATCATGCATGAGGCGAAGCGACCCAGCGTTCTCATACCGCTGCTGCTAGTGCTGGTTCTCATCGCGTTTGGCGGGAGCTGGCTTATTCGCCACAATCGTGAGATTCGCTGGGCGCACGAAATCGGTGTGCCGGAGATTTCGCGCCTTTACGATGAAGGCAAATATGGACAAGCTTTCGCGCTGGCCACGCGTGCGGAAAAAGCGATCCCTGGGGATCCCGCTTTGGCGAAGCTATGGCGAGTTATTTCCTTCGAGCTATCAATTGACACCACTCCTGAAGGCGCCGATGTCTTCCGTCGCGAGTACGACCAGCCGGAGTCTTCCTGGGAGCTCGTAGGAAAGACCTCAGTGAAGAACGTTCGCCAGCCCCGCGGCATGTTCCTTTGGAAAGTTGAAAAGCCTGGCTACGAAACGGTTCTGAGGACAACGCCGGCTTTAGTGGGGAGGGCGTTTCAGGCTGGTACTGCCGAGAACACGATCGTGCTGGATGAAGTGGCTAAGACTCCTGCCGGAATGGTACGAGTCTCGCCAAAGAATTATCCGAAGACTCTATTCATTCCGGGGTTTGAAGGTATGCCGGAGCTTGAGCTCCCGGACTACTGGATTGACAGGTACGAGGTTACGAATCGAGAGTACAAGATTTTTGTCGACAGCGGGGGATACCAGAAACCTGAGTATTGGAAATTCGAGTTTGTTCGTGACGGCAAGAAGCTGACTTGGGAAGAAGCTATGGTTCAGTTCCACGATGCCGCCGGCCGTCCCGGGCCCAAAGATTGGCTCCAGGGCGAATATCCAAAGGGACAAGATGACTATCCGGTCGCTGGCATCAGTTGGTACGAAGCCGCCGCGTACACCGAGTTCGCTGGCAGGAGCCTGCCAACCATCTATCACTGGAACCGTGCGGCTGGACCATTTTCCGCTGCCTACATTGTGCCTCTCAGCAATCTGGGAACGAACGGCGTCGTTCGGGTCGGCAGCAAGCCCGGCGTTGGCCCTTGGGGCACGTATGACATGGCAGGCAACGTCAAGGAGTGGACAGCAACGGAAGCAGAGGCGGGCAACCGCTGGGTTCTTGGCGGCGCATGGGACGACCCCATTTACATGTTCGTTGACCCTGACGCACAATCGCCGTGGCTGCGCTCCCCCAATATTGGTTTCCGAACGGTCAAATATATCGACTCCAGGTCAGTGCCGACGCAGGCCTTTGTCCCCGTACCTTCCCCGCGTCGTGATTTCAGCAAGGTAAAACCCGCCAGCGACCAGCTTTTTCAGGCATACCGAAGCATATATTCCTACGACAAGGGACCGCTGAATGCGTCCGTGGAAAACGTTGGTGAGGAGGACGACTGGAAAGTCGAGAAGGCCACCTATGCCGCGGGCTATGGCAACGAGCGCGCGATAACATACCTCTTCCTCCCCAAGAAAGCTAAACCGCCTTATCAGGCAGTCCTGTTTTTCCCGGGCTCAAACGCGCTCCTTCTTCGGAAGTTCGCACTATATCCCACCGCCGCACTTGATGCGGTTCTTCGCAGCGGACGCGCGGTAATTTACCCGATCTATAAGAGCACCTACGAACGCGGCGACGGCATGGAAACTGACGTTCCTGACACTTCCAGTAACTGGCGCGACCACGTTGTCATGTGGGTGAAGGATGCCTCGCGTGCCCTGGATTACGTGGATAGCCGCCCCGATCTCGACCATACGAAGATTGGGTATTACGGCTACAGTTGGGGCGCGGTAATGGGGGCCATCATCCCCGCCGTTGACTCGCGCATTAAGGTAAACCTACTGGCTCTTGGAGGAATGGAATACAGCCAGTCACTGCCCGAGGTAGACAAGATCAACTTCTTGCCCCGTGTGACGCAGCCCACGCTGATGTTGAACGGTCATTACGATTTCTTCTTCCCAGTCGATTCCACGCAGATCCCCTTCTATAACCTGCTAGGCGCCAAAAAGGATCAGAAGAAACGCATTCAATATGAGACCGGTCACAACATCCCTCGCAACGAATTGATTAAGGAAACATTGAACTGGTTCGACCTCTGGCTGGGCCCCGTGCAGTAAGCTTAAAACCCGATACGGCAAAGCTGTTGTTCTTCCATGTGGGGCGTTGAAACGATTTGGCGCGCTGTGGGCAAGGGATTGACAAAGTGTTCTTGACCAGCTGTTGGATCTCCCAGATGCAATCCAACGGTTAACTTCTGCTGAGAGATTTTCTTCTCGGCTTTGCCGCTACGATGCTAACCTTCTTCGTTGTCGGCATCCTTTTTATCTGTGCCTTGAGGACGCCGATAACTTGGGAGCTTACACCGCATCCCGTCCGGAGTCCATTAAGCGTAAGATCTGGCTATACACCACATGTTCGCTGGGCAGCTGGACGCAGTTCAGAAAATTACAATTTCTTCTGGTCTCAGCGCGCGACCCTTGATGCGTAGGCCAATTTTCGTCGAGGAAAAAAGCAGGAGGTAGTGGCAATTACCATCGGTTCATCCGCATCTGGATTGGGCGGTCGATTCCAGGGTCAACGTCAATTCGAGGATCTCGATTTTGAAGCAGTCTTTCATAGCCGCTTTGCTGCTATTGGGTTTGGGTGGGACGGTTGCAGTTTGGAAAGCGACGTCCCAGACTACCCCCGCTCTGCGAACGAAGGAAGTTCCTCTGTTAACCCTCACTCATAAGAACCTGGACCCGACTGCTGAATTTCCGGAGTCTTTTCCTCTTCAAGTAGCGGTGGTCTGGACCAGTCCCGCTGCAAGTCCAGAAAATCCACTTGCCCTCGAGCACTCCTTGAAGGAGATGGGCATTCCTTTCTTTATTACCCGCGACCTCGGGCAAGCCCTCAACCATCATCTTGTCATTCTTTATCCGAGCGTGGACTCGCATACATTTACCCAAGTCCAAGCGGATCAGCTGACGACGTTCGTAAGGCAGGGTGGTTCTGTTTTTGCGCAGAATGTGTTTTGGGGAGGCCTCCAGTCTCTTTTCGGCTTCCGCGACTTCTCGGCTTCGCGCAAGCGTTATCACTTGGCATTTTCCAAGACCGTGGACCCGGTCACGAAATATCTGAACCGCCCTGAAGAGCGCGAAGCTCGTTTAGGTAGCGAGCACTATCCCGAAATTATCTGGAGCAACGGATATGTCGCTAACCAGGGGGCCGGGGTGCTGGCGAGCTTTGACGACGGCAGTGCAGCTCTGCTCACGAACGCGGTGGGTCAGGGAAGGGCCTATCTCCTGGGACTAAGTTTGCTGGACGTTGTATTGCGAAGTCAGAATAACCGGGATTACGAGGCCGAGCGCCACTATGTGAACGCTTTCGAGCCAGGCGCGGATATATGGTTGTTGATTCTGCGGGCTTGGTACGAAGCGTACGCAAAGGACTGTGTGCGGTTGTCCACCATCCCTGGCGGCCAGCGATCGATGCTGCTGCTCTCCCATGATGTGGATTGGGAAAACTCGTTTGCGCCTGCCCTGGACTTTGGTCGCATCGAGAAAGAGAATCAAGCGAACAGTACATTCTTTATTCAGACGAAGTACGTGGACGATGCGAACAGTAAAGCTTTCTTTTTCGAGCCGAATCTTGGAATTCTTCGCAAGTTGAAAGCAGGGGGAGCGAGCATCGGCAGCCATTCCATTATCCACTCGCGCGGCTTCAATAAATTCGAATTAGGGTCAGGTCACGAGAGATATACCAACTATCAGCCGCGCGGACTGGGTTTCGACACGGCCTCGGGCGCGACCGTCTTCGGAGAAGTCCGAGTTAGCAAGGAATTGCTGGATGGAGAAATTCCGAATCAAGATACGATATTTTTCAGGGCCGGGCATTTGCGAGTTCCCGAATCTCTCCCCGAGGCGCTGGAACGTTCGGGCTATCAATTCGACTCGTCCTTTACGGCCGACGATGTTCTCAGCAACTTCCCTTTTGTGTTGCCCATGGGCCTCGGGTTCGAGGAGGATAGTGAGATCTATGAATTCCCGGTGACCATTGAGGACGAAGAATCTCCAGGTTTCACCAAACGAGTGCCGCAAGCTTTGGAGGTGATCCTCGCGAATGCTGAAAACGAAGCGGTAAGCGTAGTTTTGATCCACTCCAATGAGTCACGCCTGAAGGCTGCGGCCGAGGGGAAGTTACTTCGCCAACTCCCAGCAGATATCGGCAAAACGGATATGGTGAGTTTCGCGAAATTCTGGCGCGCGCGCGACCGCCTCCAGTGGAGCGTGAACGCTACAACCCTACCCATGGAAGCTGTGCTCCAGGTGAACCCGGCAGATTCCGTAAGCGGTCTCACTTTTGAATTCCGGCGAGCGATAACCGCGGTCACCGGCGGTGCAACCCTGTCTCACGACAACCATGACGTGGTGCTGCCGGAACTCAAACCTGGACAAACGGTTTCGTTCCGTCTGAGCTTCGCCCGCTAACGGAACGATCTGCTGAAAACCCGCGCACCAACTGCCTTTCAGCACAGACTTTGTTGCGACTCGGCCTTTAGAGAATCTCTGAGAAACTCCCCAGATGCGTTAGCGGTCGGATTCCGATATCAAGCTTGACCATTTTTTTCAATCCATTCGCAAGTGGAGGCAGCCGAGCAAATCCCCGGATCGATCATGGAAGGCGGTCCCCGGTCTTCGTAGTCGAGTCAATTCCCTCAACGCGCAAGAGCCTTTCGAACTTGAGTAACTATGTGCGGTGCTCCCTGAGGTCCACAATCCAAGAAGGCCAGTGACAGTGCATTTCCAACGCTCGGGACCAACCCCGGACGTTTCCATACCCTGACATTGTTTCATTCCATTGCCTACCTGGTTTTACGACACCGAGACTTGAATTCCGGGAGTTGAGATTAACCCGGATAGAAATCGCCCGGAGTGTGCATGACATCGAACGGGAGAGAGCGCCGCAATCTCCGGAGAGCTGCGATTCAGGCGATCGCGCTCGTAGTCATGCTGGTGCTGATTGCCCCGACCTATGCGAGCGCGCAAACGACCAGCCAATGGCAGCAGCAAGTGCTGGATGAGGTCAAAACTCACAGACTTGATACAGCTCTTGCGATCGTCGAGAAGCGACTGGCGGACGCTCCTGAAGATCTTGAAGCTCACGGTTGGCGTGGACGATTGTTGGCTTGGAAAGGCCGCTGGTCTGACGGCGAACTTGAGTACAAACTCGTCCTCGAAAAATTCCCAAATGACACCGATATTCTTATCGGTCTCGCCGACGTCCTCCTTTGGCAGCGGAAGTACAGCGAGTCCCTTCAAGTTCTAGACCGGGCTAAAGCGATTTCCCCGACGGACCCGGAGATTCTAACGCGACAGGCCCGAGTTCTCGCTTTGTTAGGGCGCACCAGCGAAGCGCGCTCGGAGTATCTGAAGACCCTTCAGGCTGATTCGGGAAATAACGACGCGAGAGAGGGTTTGGCGAGTCTTCGCGAGAATACAAAACATGAATTCAGAGTCGGCGAAGATGTCGACTTACTCAGCTACGCCAATAACGGCCAGACCCAGAGCGTCAGCTTGAGTTCCCGCTGGAACCGACAATGGTCCACGATTTTCGGCGTGAGCATCTACCAGAGATTTGGTCAGGATGCAGGGAAGTTCTTGGCCAGTACCTCCTTCCATATTACCGCTCAGGACTGGCTCGGAGTGGGCGGAGCCCTCGCTAACAGTCAGGGTGTGGTGCCAACCACCGAAAGCTTTTTCGAATACGGCCACGCCTTCCGTTTTGAAAACCGCTGGGTGCGAGGACTGGAGAGTTCTTATCAGCAGCATTGGTACTGGTATCAAGGCGCGCACGTTTTGGCTCTGACTACAAGCCAGATCGTCTACCTGCCTCGCGAGTGGACCTGGTCTCTGAACGTAACCGGCGCCCGCACGGGGTTCGTGGGTACTCCCGTCGCTTGGGCCCCATCAGGTTGGACCAAGGTTGGATTTCCCTTACGCCGTCACCTAAGCGGCAACCTTTTTTTCGCAGTGGGCAGCGAGAACTTTTCCCAGATTGATCAGATCGGACGCTTTTCTGCACGAACTTATGGCGCTGGACTCCGGTACCAGTTGGCTGATCGGCAGGACGTCAACGGCTACGTTGCACGTCAGGATCGGAACCAAGGTCAGACTGATACCAGCTTCGGACTGAGTTATGGAATTCGTTTCTAGTTCGATCCCACAAGTCGGGCCGGCCGGGCTGCTGTTGCGGGCCATCTTGGGATCGCTGCTGGGAATCTGTTTTCTGGTTGGATTCATTGTTCTGCGGCGCTGGTACCGGGCACGTTACTTTCGCAGGAGAAATGAGCGGACCGTGGCCTTGCGTTCCTGGTGGGACAACATTGTTTCGGGTAAAATCTCGGCTCTCGACTGGCGGTTTGACCCTCTCGACTGCGACATCGTGGAGTCTATTTTGCTCGACAACATCGAGATGTCAACTCCCGAGAAGCTCCCTCCTTTGCTGGATTGTTTTCGCATCAGCGGATTGCTCGACATGCGCATCTACGAAGCGCGAAACTCGCACGGGTGGAAACAGCGAACCGCGCTGCTCGCCTTAGGCCGCACTCGTGCCGCAGAAGCAGTCCCCGCCCTGGCCGAAGGCTTGGATTCGCGGTTACGTGAGACTCGAATTGCCGCGGTTCGTGGGCTGGGACGCACAGCCATCCCCGAAGCGGCTATTCCGATTCTGGACCGCATTGTGGCCGGACATCTCGACGCTCCAGAACGCTCGTTGAAGAACGCCCTGGTAAATTGTTGCCGCAGTTCCCCAGGAATGCTCGTCAACTATGTTGCGCAGACACGAGGACCGGTGCGGGAGTTGCTCGCTCGAGTGCTGGGAGAGTTGGCCTCGCCAGAACTGGGCGAGGAGTTACTGGCACTGGCCGCAGACCCCTTACCGGAAGTCCGCGCTTCTGCCGCCAGGGCCCTCGGTAATTCGACCACGTCCTACACACTGCCTGCTCTGCATACGTTGGCGACGGATCCAGAGTGGTTTGTGCGGTTACGCGCAGTGGTTGCCTTGGGGCAAGTCGAAAACCTCGGCAAGATCAGAATTCTATTACACGCCGTTTGTGACGTGAACCGTCACGTTCGGCAACGCGCCGCTTGGGCGCTGGCGCGAATGGAGCCGCAACTGGAACAGATTCTCGAAGATGTGGTAGCGACTAAGGACGAATACGCGCTTCAGGCCTTTATCTCCGAGCTTGAGCGGTCCGGGGGGATTGAGAAGATTATCGGTGCGATGGATGGTTCGGGAACGTGCTCCCAAACCGCTCTGATGGAGGTCGTGGCCGGAGCCCGGAAATCCGTGGAACTGACCGGGAAGGCTGCTGCTGCCTCCGCTGGCGCACACTAGCCGTGAATTTCCTCACCATTTCGAATGACACCCTGTTCGTTTACTACGTACTTTCCAATGTTATTTACTTGGGCTTACTGGCCGTTGCGATTTTCAAAAATACCCGCCATCGTCATCGCCTTGGCAGTCTCAGGCTCGAACTCATTAAAGCCTCGCCATTCACACCCCCCATCACACTAATCGTCCCGGCACACAATGAGGAACGCTCCATCGTTAGCAGTGTGGGAGCCCTGCTTGGGCTTGACTATCCCAGCCTCGAAGTCATCGTGGTTAACGACGGGTCGAGTGACGTGACCCTGGAAAAACTGCGGGAGGCTTACAAGCTTCAGATCGCCCGCATACTCTACATTGCCGACATCGCGACCGCCCCTCTGCACGCTATCTATCGTAGTTCGATCGAACCGCGATTGTTCGTCCTGGACAAAGAAGCAGCAGGCTCGAAAGCGGATGCGATCAACGCAGGAATCAACGCTGCCACCAGTCCTTACGTTTGCGTAGTAGACGCCGATTCAATTCTGGAAAAGGAATCGCTCGTCCGAATTATGGCGGGAGTATTCTCTGATCCTGGTCGCGTGGTGGCAGTAGGCGGCATCGTGCGGGTCTTGAACGGCTCGAAGGTTGTGGGCAATCAGATCGAGCAGGTACGTCTGCCTAAGCGGCCGATCGAGGTCATGCAGGTCATCGAGTACTTGCGCGCCTTTCTCATCGGCCGCGAAGGCTGGGCGGGCTTCAACATGCTGCCTATTATTTCCGGTGCCTTCGGCGTTTTCCAAAGAGATCTCGTGAAACAAGTGGGCGGATTTCGCACGCACGCGGTTGGAGAAGACCTCGATCTAGTCATCCGCATGCACCGCCGCCTCCGCGAAGAAAACCGCCCGTATCACATTAACTTCATCCCCGATCCCACGTGTTGGACTGAGGTGCCAACGGACTGGAAGTCGCTCGCTCGCCAGCGGGCGCGCTGGCACAAGGGCCTGATCGATACACTCTGGCCGAACCGCGACATGCTATTTCGTTCCCGCTACGGCCGCGTTGGCTGGCTGGTCCTTCCGTACATGTGGATTTTTGAGTTCTTCGCACCAATCATCGAACTCGTGGGATATACCACGATTATCCTTGCCCTGATTCTGGGGGTGCTGAGCGCTTCTTTTTTTCTGCAATTCCTGCTCTTTGGATATGCCTTCGCGACTTTGATCTCCATCGGATCCGTCCTGCTGGAAGAAATGACTTTTCGTCGTTACGGCGACTGGCGCGAAGTTGCCCGCTTGCTCATTTACTGTTTATTTGAACACTTCCCCTACCGGCAACTGACTATGGTGTGGCGGCTGCAAGGCATTTGGCAATATCTGCGCGGCGATCTGCAATGGGGCGAGATGAAGCGCATCGGTATTTCTGCCCACCCGCCGGCCTGAGAAGGCTTCCAATATACGACGCGAGCGCCTTAAATGACTGGGCTACCAGAAAAATGTGCAGTTTATAAAACGGGAGTGCGTTTTTTTGGATAACAACTTGGCAAATTCCCTGTATTTTTCCCTGTTAGCAGGGAATTGGGCAAGAGAAGAGTTAGCGCAAGACTGCGCGCTCCGCCAGATGTCTTAAGTCCCCGTCCATAGTTGTTTGCCTTAGTTTTTCCTTTGATCAATCACATCAACCACGGTCTTTCTGCGCCCCAGCGTGCATATTAGGTGCATATTGGTAAATCGCTCAAAGTGCTGCATCCTCCGCATCTTCGGAATCCACGGTCTTGATGTAGCAGGCTTGTGTGACTGCTGACCTTCGGGTGCCGCAAGATTCTAGGGATAGATGGGGTGGCGTGACCCAAGTCGCATCTGCGTTCAGTTTTAGTGTCGATTATCCGGGCTTGAAGTGTACCGTGGTACCGCTAGGAATGTTGCTGCAGTGACACATAATTGCCTTCCCCTTGAAAATCATCGTGTGATCGGGAGAAGACAGCTTTCGTTCGGTTGGCAGGTGATCACGGCAGTTGCGTCTGTGAGAATAAGCTATTCCTCAAGGAAAGCACCGCAGCCAATACGGAACTCTGTGAGGGATTTGAGATTCTTCTTGTAACCGCTGGTAACCGCATACTCCTTTCCGCCTTTAACGCGGAGGCCACACTTTCTCGTTGAGTACGGCTTGATCTCTACCACGAACGAGGTATTCACTAGCGCCGATCGATGGATGCGAATGAATCCGTAGGGCTTCAGCTTTTCCGCCACCATGGAGATTGACTCGCGCAGTAGGTAGGAATCGGATTCCCGCTGCAGTGACACATAATTGCCTTCCGCTTGAACCGCGACCACATCTCCAGGGTTGATGAAGAGAATCCTTCCTTTTGCTTTGATTGCGATCATCGTGTGACCGGGAGAAGACAGCTTTTGCAACTGCGGCAAAGCTTCGATTAATTTTGCGGCTCGCTCGCCCTTCGCCCTCCGACAGGCGCGGTCCAAAGCTTCGTTGACGCTTTCGTTCGAGAACGGCTTGAGCACGTAGTCTACGGTGTGTCTCTCGAAGGCTGCGACCGCGTGTTCGACGTTTGCTGTTACAAACACGATAGACGGCAAAGTGAGGTTTCGCTCCCTAAGATGGTCTACTAGTCGAGTGCTCGAGAGGTCCAGCCTATTCATGGCGAGAAGCAAAACGTCGTAGGAGTCTGTAACCAATTTCTCGAGCGCTTCGATCCCATGGTCGGCCGAATCGAAATGCTCCACGTCGCTCCTTGCGGACAATATATTTGCCAGAGCCGTTCGGGCCAGCGGTTCATCATCGACGATCAACACGCGCATGGTTTCCTCACTGCGGAGTGTCCGTATCCAGTTTCGGCTTATTTCTGATCAACCTTTGCGAAAAACTTCCGCACATCTTCAAGTAAGAGATCCGGCTGTTCCAGAGCGGCGAAATGTCCGCCCTTTGGCATCTCCGTCCTTTGAACGACGTTGTATGTTTGAGTAATCCAGCGAAACGGAGGAACAGCTACTTCTTTGGGAAAATCCGCGTACGCTACGGGAGTCTCCAGACGTGCCGTCGGCGCCATCTCGTCATCTCTGTTCAGTCGGTTCTCACGATAGATTCGCATCGCGGAGCCCACCGTACCGGTCGCCCAATAGAGCGTGACATCGGTCAGAAATGTATCTCGGTCCACCGCCGTAAGAAAGTCGCCGTTGTTGTCAGTGAGCAGTTGAAATTTGCCAATCATCCAGGCCAGCCAACCCACCGGGGAGTCAGTCAGAGAGTAGGCAAGAGTCTGCGGTTCACTGGCCTGGAGGAAGAAAAAGCTGCTCTCTTCCCGGTCAAAGTACGAATACCGCTTCCGTTCCGCATCGCTCATTTGCGCAAGTGCTTCCGGATTCGGCGGTGGCACGAAAATGAGGTTCAGATGCAGCCCGATCACGTGCCCGGGCGCCTGGTAAGCCATGTCTTGGGCAATTGCTGAACCCCAATCCCCACCTTGAATACCGTACTTGGAATAGCCCAAACGATCCATCAGAACGACCAGGGCCTTCGCCATACGATGTGGACCCCAGCCCCGAGTTGTGGTGGGTCCGGAGAACCCAAAGCCAGGAAGCGAAGGAATAATTACGTGGAATGCCGGGCTATTGCTGTCCTTAGGATTAGTAAGCGGCTCAATCAGTGCGAGAAATTCAAGGATCGAACCCGGCCAACCGTGCACCAACAACAAGGGCATCGCGTCGGGGCGGGGCGAGCGCTGATGGATAAAATAAATTTGTTGCCCATCAATCTCTGTTGTGAACTGGTCAAAACGGTTGATCTTGGCTTCTTGCGCACGCCAGTCGTAGCCGTTTTGCCAGTAATCTGCTAGTTCCCGGACCTTCTTGATGTCGGCACCGTACTCCCAGGTGGTGTCCGGAAGTTGGTCGGGCCATTTCGTTTCCGTTAAGCGGTGTCGAAGATCGACGAGAACGTGGTCGGCAACATGCACTTTGAAAGGGCGAATTGTTGCCGTTGTGGGGTCTGCTGCTATGCCCGGCAAGTGCACTTGTCCAAGTGCAATTGGGGGTAATAAAAGCAACGCGGCCATCAAAAACATCGCGGCCCGTGAGACTGTCGTTTCGGCTGCGTCGAACCTAGTTTTCATAATGCTCTTATCACCCCGTTGGAAAACCTCGGTTACAACACGCCACATTTCTCTCCATGCGGCGTACTACATGGGGGCCGCCGTTCCATCCGACCACACGCCAGTACCCATCAGGAACATATACATCGGCTCTGGGTTACCCTTGTATGTGGGCGCCAGTAAGATCGGAGATCCCGGGAACGGTTCCGACAGTTCATTAGAGGAGTCGACCACATTCGCGCCCCATACCGTACCGAGCGGCGTGTAAAACATAAGGTGTGCCATGTTGTGCCCACCTTTATCTGTCAGGTACGCATCCTTGGACATCATGTAGCTCATCGCGCCAGCTTCAAGTTGCGGCAGTTCCTTTTTCTCAATTGCGGCCCTGACACTCTCTTTGATTTCGTCCTTCGATTTTCCGGCCACGACCAGTTTCGTCCTCATCACGGTGATCGGCAGCACGGTGCGAGCGGCGGGTGGATTTAAGCAGATCGGACTTCGGTTTTTGGGATTCCAAAACTCGGGACTATCGAATGGACTCATCCACGCGCGTTCTACCATGCAGACAAAGTGGTTTTTGCCTTCCACGGCGGTTTCGTAGCCATGAGAACCAAGAACCATAACTGTCGCATCGCGGGAAATGGACGGCGGAGCTGCGGTGCGTGCCAGAGCGATCTCGGCATTTCGGTCCGCGATCAGGTACTGATCCAGCGGAGCCATGCTGGGATATGGATCTTTCTTGTCTTGGCCCTGCATGTGCCCAGGCGTCACGACGGCAAAAATCAGGGCGACTATCAGAACAGCACCTGCGGCGAATCCCTTTCGGTTCATCGTGCCTCCTTAATTGACTCGAGCGATCTTTATCAGCGCTGACGAGGAACACTGGCGAGCCGATAATGCGGCTCCCTGCGTGGGATTAGCGTGACCATTGCGAGATCTACCTTGACGGCTGATAACGTCGTCACATCCCGCGGCTAACTGCAGAGGGAAAGGTATCTTTCCCGCCGAAATAGCACTCGATTGCCTCCACCTTCCCGTCTCTGAGCCGGAGATACTCCACATTCCGGAATGACTTGCCGTTTTTCGTGTGGCAAAGATATTTCGCAAACGCCTCGTTGCCACTTGCGACCACCCGCTCCAAATCAAACTGTCCGATAAAATTAATCTGTGTATCCCAGCAATTCGTTTTAAACGCACTCTTACTGATGTGGTCGTCGCCGGCCGCGCTCGAGAAGGTAAAGTTGTCGGCCAGCAACGCGTCAAATGGACCCCAGTCCTTCTTCTCCACCTCCCAGGTCTTGTACCACTTCCGAACAATCGCTTCGCTTGTCTCGCTCTGCCCCGCTTCTACGCGCCCACTTGCCGTCACGGAGAACGCCGCCGTTCCAACCAGTGCGCAAGCTCCTGCTTCGAGTGCCTTACGCCGTGATATTCCGATCCCTGCCATGCCTATCCTCCTTTAGTTGGTTTATAGTTTTGCGATCCAAGCATACGAACCGGTTGGTATGCTCACTGTCGATCCTTACACAACGATGCAATCATCCCCTCCTGCGGTTGCCCGGTGCGCGAAGAGAGTTCAGCCAGTCCACAATATTTTTGATCCCCGCCTTCATCACTTTCGGGTCCTGAGCATTCTTTGCCAGCGACCCATAACCTTCCACCATCGCGATCAGTAAGCCGGCGGCATCAGCGGGTTCCACGTCGCGGCGAACGCGTCCGCGGGCCTGTCCCTCTCGCAAAACGGAGGCAACAGCCCCCCGCCACGCATCGAAGATTATCGCCAGCCGTTTCCGGAAGCCCGCGTCGAGAGGAGACATCTCCTGCGCCAGATTGTTCAGTTGGCAGCCACCCCTCACATCCTTGAGTCGAACGGATATACGGCGAACGGCGCCGATCAAAGCGTCGATAGGGTCCGTCACACTCTGTAGAGGCCGCACCCATTTGCCGTGGACGTCGGCGGCGATGATTTCTTCGACGACAGCGTATCCCAGTGCTTCCTTACTATCGAAATGGTAGTACAGAGCGCCCTTGGTGACTCCAGCTGTCGCCAGAATTGCGTCCAGGCTGGCACTCTGGAAGCCCAATCTGTAGACCTCACGAGATGCCGCCTGCAGCAAGCGCTCCCTCGTGCGCTCTGGATCGCGCGGCGCGGGGCTACTGGATCTTTGTTTGCGTCTATCCGTCAACATACCAACCAGTATGCATGTTAGCACGACTATTCGTCGAGGCAAAAGCTTCCCCCGTCTCCCGAATCTCATAACATCTCCGGTGTCTCTACTGTTATCCGCACAGATTGATCGGGGAGCTGGTTTTACTTGGTTTCTAAAATTGGTCGATTCGTCACTTCCATTTCCCTCAAATACGTAACTGCGCGGCGGAGCCTCGCGTATTTCCTCCAAAGACGGCCCTCGGTTTGCCCCACCGGCGGTAGGTAATTTGCCTGACTACAGGCACGACCGGAACGAGTTCAGAAATTCAAGGAGGAAGGAAATGGTAAATCTCTATGGACTAGGAGCGACGAACGGCACGAGTAAGAGGTATCACTCGATTGCGGTCGCGTTGCTTGTGTTGATCTTCGCCGTTGCTGGCTGGGCTCAGACCACAGTCGGTACCGGCAGCATTGACGGGACGGTTAGCGATCCCACTGGCGCGGCTGTGAGCGGCGCCAAAGTGATCATCACCAACACTGGAACAGGTCAGGTACTCAATGTGACCACAAACGCTGGGGGCACGTACGCGTCAGGCTCCCTCGATCCTGGCAGTTACACGGTACAAGTTTCAGCCAAGGGCTTCAGCAGCGTCAACGAAACGATCACCGTGGAAGTGGGCAACACGGCCTCCGCAAACATAAAGCTGCAACTTGGCCAGGAGAGCCAGGTCATTGAGGTGCAGGGCAGCGCGGTCGCGGTTAACCTCGAGCAGGCTGAAGTACAGGGCGTTCTGAACTCGGAACAGATTGCAAATCTGCCGGTAAACGGGCGCAATTTCCTGGATCTGGCGCAGCTCGAGCCTGGCGTGCAGATTCAGGACGGCCAGAACTTCGATCCGACCAAAGCCGGCTACTCTTCGATTTCATTCGGCGGCCGTTTCGGACGTACCGCCCGCATCAACGTGGACGGTGTCGATATCAGCGACGAAACAGTTGGAACCACCACTGCGAACATTCCGGCCAGCGCCATCGATGAATTTCAGCTTGGGCAGTCTTCGCTCGACCTTTCGCAGGATTTGACTTCGTCGGGCGCAGTCAACGTTACCACCAAGTCAGGCACGAACACCCTTCACGGTGAGGCGTTTGGCTTCATTCGTGACCACAGCTTTGCCGCCAATGCTCCCGGCGGTCACGACTACCCGGATCAGCGTGCGCAGTTCGGGGGCAGCGTGGGTGGGGCGATCATCAAGAACAAGCTGTTTTTCTTCCTGGATGGCGAACGCACCAAGCAGGATTCTTTTGCGGCGGTCGACTTGACAGGCACTCCATTCGCAAGTTCCACCGGCGGCTTCAGCCAGCCTTTCCGCGAAAGCGACCTCTTGGGCAAGATTGATTACAACTTCGGCAACGGGGCCAAGGCTTTCTATCGTTACTCCTACTTCGCGAACTCGCTGTTTGCGACTTTCAATTTCGGTTTCCAGGTATACGACAACAAGGACTACACCCGGACGCATGTTTTGGGCGTGGACTTCACCACGGGCAGCTTCTCCCACAGCTTTCGCTACTCGTACCTGAAGTTCCAGAACCAGATCGTGGACGTAACTTCCGGCAACCCTGCTCTACCATTTAGCAGCACCGGGTTGGAGATTGGCGACACGAACCAGTCCTTGTTTGGACCAAACCTGTTGGCGCCCCAGAGCACCGTCCAGCAGAACAATGAATTGAAGTACGATGGCAGCAAAGCTTTGCACTCACATACCATTCGTTATGGGGCGTCGTTCAACCACATTCAGGGCGGCGGCTTTGCCGATTTTTTCGGTACCGCGCCGCGGGTTACCTTTGATACGACTTCGTCGAATTGCGGTTCCTCCGGAACCGAATCGTGCTTGGCTTTCGCCGCTGCCGGCCCCTACCCGGGTGGCTCCGCCAATCCCTTGAACTATCCTGTCAACCGGATTGTCGTCGGCAACGGGCAGGGCTTCAGTACCGAAAACCCAGCTCTAGGCTTCCCTGCTGGTGGACTCGGACCGGATAACCGTATCGGTCTCTACGTAGGCGACAGCTGGAAAGTCAAGCCAAACCTCACTCTGAGCGTCGGCCTGCGCTACGACCGCGATACCGGACGTACCGACAGCGATCTACCCGCCATTCCAGCAATCAACGCCTTTTTCCCCGGCTATGGAGACAGAGTTAAGCAAGCCAACCTCAATTTCGCGCCCCAGTTTGGCTTCGCCTGGGACCCCACGAAGAACGGCAAGACCGTAATTCGCGGCGGTGCCGGGCTTTACTACGAGAACATAATTTACAACAACGTTCTGTTTGATCGGCCATTGCGCTTGCAAACCGGGGCCTTCAATCAAACGACTAACGCTTGTAGAAATGGTCTGGCGAAGCCCGTCCCGGTAGCCGGTGGGTCGATAACGCCGGGCCAGCAAGGGTCAACCGATTTCTGCGGCAATGACAATCGCATCGGCGACCAGATTCCGGCGATCCTCTCGTTCTTCAACCAGGTGAAGGCTGGGAATCCGTTTAATCTGCAGGCTCCCAACCCCAGTTACATCGGCAACCTCTTGAATGCCGGCATAGGCACGAACGGTGCAGCCAATATATTGGACCCGAATTACAAGACGCCGCGCTCCCTGCAGTTGAACGTCGGCGTTCAGCGTGAGATTCGCCACGGCATGATATTCAGCGCCGATTACTTGCGCAACGTGGAAACGCGCACATTAGCCGGTATTGACGTCAACCGTGTAGGCGACGCCAGCGTCTTTAACCTAGCGGCTGCAAATGCTGCCGTTGCCGCTACCAACGCCTCTTTCGGTGGTTGTACCACAGTGGATTGCGCAATCGCCGCTGGAGCTTCCATGGCAGATTATGCCAACAACGGCCTCGGCAGCGGGACCGACATCGGCGCAGGTTGCACGTCCGTCAATGGAATCGGGCGGCCGTGCGCTTTTGGCGGACTGAATCAAGCGCAGTCGCAAATGTATTTCCTCAAACCCATCGGACGCTCGGTTTATAACGCTTTACAGATGACGTTGAAGCAAAACGTGACCAACCCGATGCGCGGCATCAAAGCGGCGAACTTCCAGGTGTCTTACAGCCTGTCACGGTTCTCCAGCACCGGCGGCCAACAGGCTAACGGAGTGGCGTCTGACAACGATCAGGATTTTGTCATAATTGCCGCCGACAACAACGACCCTGGCCGGTACTTCGGACCTACGCTGCTGGATCGTACCCACCAGTTGTCTTTTGGCGGGTATGTGGATGTACCAGCCGGATTCCGCATTGGGCTGATCTCTCACTTCGACAGCCCATTGGCGAGCGCGCTTGATGTTCCCAACACAGGCGCAGGCGGCGAAATCTTCCGCACGGACTTTACCGGCGACGGAAGCGTCCAGGATCCTGTGCCGGGGACAAAGCTCGGGGCGTTTGACCGCAGCGTTAACGCTGCCGGTCTTACCAACCTGATCGCCAACTACAACTCTACTCAGGCAAATCAGGCCACACCGGCGGGTAAGGTCTTGATCGCCAACGGTGTCATGACACTTGCGCAGTTGCAAGCCTTGGGTGGCGTATCTCCAGTTCTTAGCCTGCCGCCAGCTGGCCAGGTAAATTTCGGATGGCTCCGAGCTACCGACTTAAGGCTGGCGTGGAGGCACACAATCAAGGAAAAGTTCACCGTTGAACCCAGCGTTGGCATCTTCAACGTGTTCAACTTCGCCAACTTCAACCTGCTGCCGGAAGTCATGACCGGTCTCTTGAACGGCAGTACGCAGTCGCTGAACGGAACCACTCAGTCCAATCAAGGTTCGCTCCGGGTCGGCAACGGCACGGGCGTCTATTCCCTCGGTTCGCCACGGCAACTTGAATTCGGCTTGCGCTTGACCTTCTAGGCGAAAGCCGAACTCGTCAAACTTAGCCACCCGTTCTGCAAAACGGGTGGCTAAGCCAACAATAGTTGTTCGATCAACAGTATTGCCGCTTTCTCGGGTCTCTCTACTCCAAAAGTCGTAAATGTAATTCTCACGCACGTTCGATGCAATCCTACGCGTCCCTCCGCAATTTCAGCTCACTCCTGCGATGAATTGTTTCTACTATGCCTGATCATTAGCCTTTCTCATTAAGAACTCACCCGCCTCACTTTTGTTCCTTTCTGATGTGAGTTATGGGATGTTCACGCAACGCAAATTTAAAAACCTTTATCAGAACGCTCGCACTTTGAGCGCAAAGACGAAGTGAAGGAGAAGTAATTATGGCAACCGCAACGGTGCTTCGCACTGACGAGGAGATTCAACAAAGCGTTTTGGCTGAATTGAAGTGGGACGCCAAACTTCAGCCAAACGAGATCGGCGTTTCTGTGAAAGACGGCGTCGTCACCTTAACGGGATGGGTGGATTCATTCTTGAAGAAGTGGAGCGCGGAAGACGCTGCTCTCAAAGTGAGCGGGGTCAAAGCGGTAGCCAATGACATCGACGTCAAGCTGTTATCCGAGCGGACCGACGCCGATATCGCTGCCACCGCTGTCCACGCCTTGGAGTGGGACGTGTTCGTGCCATCTGACAAAGTTCAGGTGACCGTCTCCAAAGGCTGGGTCACCCTCAAAGGTGAGGTCGAGTGGCAGTATCAGAAGGAGGATGCCGAACGGGTGGTGCGCCGGCTCACAGGAGTCAAAGGAGTAAGCAACCTGATTACGGTCAAGCCCCACGCTACTCCTTCGGATCTTAAGAAGAAAATCGAGGATGCGCTGGTTCGCAACGCCCAATTGGACGCCCATCGAATCGATATCGAGGTACAAGGCACCAAAGCCATTTTGAGAGGCACGGTTCGCGCTTGGGCCGAGAAAGAGGAGGCCGAGCGAGTTGCGTGGTCGGCGCCAGGAATCACTTCCGTGGAAAACCGGATAGCCGTCGAAATCTAGGAAACCGGCGGTCGAGGATCTAGCGGGCTCGGCCGCAGGCTTTTGTTTCGAGTGCCGAAGGCCGCTACCGCTAAGGTCGTAGGCGACGCTCTTACCCGCAGCAGATACGGTCCTACATCGCCTCTTGAAGTCTAAGTTCACTCTCCTGAGGAATTGTTTTGCGTTGCGCGGGGCTGTTAGCTTTTTTTAAGTGCAGACCTAGAACCTGCCACGGCAGACTGTTTCTTGTTGTGAGCCGCAGTTCGGCGAAGCGGCTCAACTTTATCGCCTTGAAACGGCCAACACGCGCTGGAAGGAAGGTCGGGCGACTACAAATATAAGGAGACACATATGCGGATGGTGCCTAAAGAAACGTCTCGCTTGGTAGCAGGAGTCCTGGCAGTATTTTTGTTGCCTCTGTTTTCACCGCTTTCGATGCGTGCAGCCTCGCGTACGGAGGAAAATCCTGAGGTCACGCGCCTTCTCGCGGAGGCGAGGGACGAAGCAGCAGCCTTGTCCAAGGATGCAGATGAAATGGAAGCGCTAACCCGCTCTGATGTGAGCTGGCAAAGTCACGCCGCCATGCTGGAGAGTATCAAAGGTCACATCAACAATCTGGGGCGAACAATTGACAAGCTTAATTCGATGCGCGATTCAGCCTCTGACTGGCAGCGGCAGGCGATCGACCGTTCGATACCTCTCATGAGAGATCTGGCAACCAATACCACAGCCGCTATCAATCACTTGAACGAGAACAAGCTTCGCCCGACCACAGGAAACTATGCAGAGTATCTAAGAGAAAATACCGAGACCGCTCACCAACTGTCGGATATGATCTCGAGCTTCGTACGCTACGGGGAGACCCGGGAAAAGCTGGATAAGTTAGAGCAGGGGCTTGAGGTTGCCAGCAGGTAAGAGACGTTGTACCGCGCCCCGGAAAGGCCGGCCGACGCCCAGTCCGGCCGGCCTTCTCTGGTATCCCGCTACACCTCCTTAAGCACATGTTCCGTTTGATATCGCCAATGCTGCGCAGCGACGCGGTCGATGCGATTTCCTGCTCCTGCTCCGCCTTAGGTCGTAGATCGATTTCTGCCGCAGGATGCACGAATTTCTAACTGAACTATCCAAGTTATAGCTCATTCTCCTAACGAATTGTTGTCGACATCGATGAGTGGTTAGGATGCAACCGTGTATGCGGGTGCATAGGGTAAGCAAAACCGAGGCCGGAGAACAATCGAAAGGATTTTATGAAAGACACAATGTATGTACTGGCTTTTGTAATTAGTGTTTCGCTGGTTTCGTGCCTCAATCTAACATCATGCTCTTCGAGGTCCTCCGACACTGCTTCGCAAGCCACTGCGCCAGTTCAAGCCGCCGCGCCACAATCGCAAGCTCAGCCTGACGTCAACACGCAGAAGAAGGAAGCCGAGCAGCAAGCACGGCCTGAGATCGAGAAACAACGCCAGCAGGCGCAGCAAGACGCAGAAAAGAATCTGGATAAAGAGGCGATCGCCGCTATCGAAGAAACGAATAAAGCGGTCAGCGCCATCGCCGCGAACAAATCTGACGAAGCCCGCTCTGCTATCGAGCGTGCGACTGGAAAGATTAGCATTCTGGTAGCGCGCAATCCGGCAACGGCTCTCATTCCGGTGGGGGTACAGGTCGAGGTCATCGACGCCGCGCCCCAGGACAGCAAGGCCATTCTGCAACTCGCCCAGGATGCATCCAAAGCGGTCGAAGCGAAAGACTATCCGGCGGCGCGCGTTTTGCTCTACGGGTTGACCAGCGAAATTCGCCTCCGTACTTACAACCTGCCACTGGCTAAGTATCCGCTGGCTCTGACCGAAGCCGCGCGTTTGCTCGACCAACAAAAGACCCAAGATGCCAACACAGTTCTTCTGACCGCTCTCAATACTCTGGCGATCATCGATCGCGTAACTCCGTTGCCGCTGGTTCTCGCCCGAGCCGCAATCGACCAAGCTCGCGACCACAGCCAGAAGGACAAGGCCGCGGCGCAAACGCTGCTGGAAACCGCCAAGAAGCAGCTCGAGCGCTCCAAAGAGCTGGGATACGCCGGCCGAGATCCAGAATACACAGCCTTGAATTCCGACATTTCGAACCTGGAGAAGCAATTAAATGGTCGTGAGGATGCAACGTCGGTCTTCGCCAAACTGGAAGACAGATTTTCAGCATTCTTGAAGCGACAGTCGGACCGGGAGCGGCGTTGAAGCGATAGTCAATCCTCGCACGGCCGTGCAGATCACTTTTCCAATGGAGAAGGAGAATCCCTCAAAAGAGTCCAGGATGAAGACGCTCATGCGAGTCTCCGCCGTTTTCTAGCGCTAAGGTAGTACCAGAATCTCTCACTCGGGCGTGACCTGATCGTCCCCCTCAAATCGGAATTACTTTTCGTCCTCACGCTCAATTGATTTGAGTATTCGGGACCGATAGCCTCCAAAGGCTAGGAGGTTTCAAGTGACCCATGAGCCGCTGTGTGCACGAGTGTTGAGAAGCTGGAACCGAGCATGCCTCGGCTTCCTTTGCTTTTGTCTTTTGACCGCTTATGTTCACTCCGAAACTCCGGGCGCCGTGCAGGACCAGGCTCCGGCCGACAACTCTTCCGCGGGCAATCCTCCAACCCGAGCGGCCCGGATCAGCTATTTAAAAGGCAATGTTTCTTTCTTGCGCGCCGGTCTGGATCAGTGGAGTCAGGCTGCGCTGAACTTTACAGTTACCACAGGCGATCGAATATATAGCGACCAAAACTCGTGGGCGGAACTCGAGGTCGGACTGTACACCGTTCGCATGTCCAACAACACGGACCTGACGGTGACGAATCTGAACGAGCAGATTATGCAGCTTGGGCTGAACCAAGGCTCGTTGCGCATCAGTGTCTATCAGCTACCCAGCGGTAACACGGTCGAAGTGGATACGCCGAACGGAGCTCTTACTCTCCAGAAGCCGGGTAACTATCGGGTGGACGTTGATCCCAGCGGTTCCTATACGTTCCTGACCGTGAACAGCGGCAGCGTGGAAGTAACGGGCGGCGGGGTTTCTGCGACGATTGAGTCCGGGCAAGCAGCGAAGTTGACCGGACACGATACGGTCAATGTCGAATCCATGCCGATGCCACCTCCCGACGATTTCGATCGGTGGAGTGAAGGTCGCGACCGCCGGCTTCAATCCTCACAATCCCGCCAATATGTGAGCCCCGCACTGCCTGGCTACGACGACCTTGATGAATATGGTCACTGGGACGAGGTGGCCGACTACGGACCGATTTGGTATCCCACGGTTGCTGTAGGTTGGATTCCCTTTCACTTCGGGCGCTGGGCGTGGGTGGGTCCGTGGGGATGGACTTGGGTAGAAGACGAGCCCTGGGGATTTTGTACTTTCCACTACGGCCGATGGGTACACATTGGAGTCGCCTGGGGATGGCTGCCTGGACCCGTCGTCCCACTACCAGTTTTCGCGCCAGCTATGGTGGCGTTCCTGGGAGGCCCCGGCTTTGGAGTGGGAATTAACGTGAACCTCGTTGGCTGGTTTCCGCTAGGACCGGGCGAGCCCTTCTTTCCCTGGTACCACTATGGGGGCGACTACTTGCGCGTGGTCAACATCACCAACATACGCAATGTGACCAACATCACGAACATAACCAACGTTACGAATATTAATAACGTTCACTATGCATATAAAACCATTGCGACCACCGCAGTGCCGAAGAGTGCTTTTAGTAACGGAGAACCTGTAGCAAGACAGGCCGTGCGCATTCCACCTCAGCAGCTTGCCAAGGCGCAAGTCTCGCCACATCCTGCGGTCAACCCGACAGCCCGAGCTGCTGCTTCCGGAAAACCTGTAAAGGCTCCTCCGGTACAGACCCATCCCCTCGCGACTGCAGCAAGAACCGCGTCGCCGGCGGGCAGAAGTACCGCTGCTGAAAGCAGGCCGGCTTCGTCCGCAGGACGAAGCACTCCTGTCGTAGGCCGTAGCGCTCCTGCTGAAAGTCAGCGAACGGGGAATATCGAAGCTGCGCGGCCAACTTCTTCAAGGTTGATTACACGCAGTATTCCCCCACCAACCGCCGTGTCTTTTTCAAAAGAGCGCGCGGCGATGGCCGAACACCCGGGCCGGCCACTGGAGCCTGCGCAATTCAAAAACCTTCGAATGGGAAGGCCCGCGGGACGCATGATAGACCGCGAATTTCCGCCGCATGTAGCGGCCCCTCGTGTAGCGCCTCCGGTTCACAGGAGGCCATAAGGTGAACCACAGCGCTTGCCTGAGTTTTCAACTTTGAATTGCAGAAGGAAGAATACCTAATGCAACCTGAATGTACGCACTTGAACGAAATTAAGATTACAACCACAACCAAACATGTTTGCGAAGACTGCGTGAAGATTGGGGACACATGGATTCATTTGCGGCTCTGCCTGACCTGCGGGCATGTCGGATGCTGCGATTCGTCGAAGAACCGGCATGCAAGAAAACATTATCACCGCGTCGAGCATCCACTTGTACGTTCCATTGAACCGGGTGAGCGCTGGATTTGGTGTTACGCCGATGACATCGCGGTAGGTGAGTTACAAGCCTGATGACACTTGGCTGGCCTTGACTCGAAACTTTCTTCTACGGAGGTTGCATGTTAGAAGTCACTACAATCCGTACTACAACCCTGCCGAACGGCGAGGCGATTCCCGTGCTCGGGCAGGGGTCGTGGGGGATGGCGGAAAGAAAACATCCCCGCGAGCAAGAGATTCAGGCGCTGCGAGTCGGCCTCGATCTCGGGATGACGCTCATTGACACCGCAGAGATGTATGCCAACGGCGGCGCCGAGAAGCTAGTAGGAGAGGCCATTGCCGGCCGTCGCGAGCAGGTCTTTCTAGTCAGCAAGGTGTTGCCGCACAATGCCAGCCAAAGAGGGACAGTGAATGCGTGCGAGCGCAGCTTGCGACGTCTCAATACAGATCACCTTGATCTCTATCTCCTGCATTGGCGTGAGCAGATCCCGCTGGAACAAACGATAAGCGCATTCGAGGCACTGCTGCGTGAGGGCAAGATCCGCTATTGGGGAGTGAGCAACTTTGATCTTTCGGACATGATCGAACTTGAAAGTCTTCCGGGCGGGAACGCCGTCGCAACTGACCAGGTGCTATACAACCTTCAGCGCCGGGGCATCGAGTACGATCTGTTGCCCTGGTGTCAGCAGCACCACATTCCGGTCATGGCCTATTCGCCAATCGAGCAGGGTCGAATGCTCGACCACCCTACCTTGCGAGAGATAGCGGAGCGTCATGGGGCAACGCCATCGCAGGTAGCTCTGGCCTGGGTGCTCCATCAAGACAGGGTTGTGGCAATCCCGAGGGCAGGAGTTGCGGAACACGTTCGGCAAAACCGCGGCGCGCTTGATATTCGTCTCACCAGCCAAGATTTGGCAGTGCTCGATCGGGTCTTTCCGCCACCGTCAGGGCCGCAACCACTCGAGATGCTCTAAGCCGATGCGTGGGACAGTAATCTCTATCGTTGGAACGATCGCAAAAGGATTTATGCCATGACCAGCACGCTTCAAGCCTCGCGCGTTCTCTCGATCGGATGGAGTTGCGCCTCCTGCGGAGAACTCATCACTGGCATTGAGGCTGGCTGGGTAGAGTGGCTCGCGGGAGCGGATGAGTACGGCACCACTCGCCTCAAAGGCCTGCGGCTGGTCCACACTCTTTGCCGGTACGATGATCGGCGCGAATTTCGAAAAGATCAGAGCCTGGTGGAAGGTTTGCCGCTCGCGAGATTCGTCGGCCCGGACGGTCTTATGCTGCTGCTGTCATTTATCGCGGAAGGCGAGATGCCTCGGACCGAGCTGATCGAACTTGTGAAAAGATTGCACATCCCGGGATACGAATTGACTCGCGAGCTTTTTGCAGATGCAATTCACGGAGGGACAGTCGCACCGCTCATAGGCGAGGGCTTTTATATGCAATCGGAAATCTGCGAAGTGCTTACCTGGGCCGTGAAAAGCGTGACGCCCCCCAAGCAATCGCTTTAATAGACTCTGCGGGACAATTGCGGAGACGCGCGGGATTCGATCAAGCGTTCTTTCGCAGCATTTCAGCGTTTCTCCAGCCTACCCATCGCCCACAATCTTCCTACCGCTAAAGTCTTACGTCTTTCTTCAACGCAGAGAGCAGGCCTCTGTAAGTTTCCCTTCGGAAGGGCCTTTCAACCTCACGAGGAATTGTCGGCAGCTCTCTCGGCCGCTACCATCTGCCATGAGCCGTCGACATGAACCGGTTGCCGCTCGCGCCCACTTGAGTTTAAGTGCACTCGTGGTCGATTGGAGGCGCTTACAAAGTGGCAGTCTGGCCATTGTCAGTTGGGCAGGAATACCGAAAGGAGATTCTATGAAGCTTCAAATCCGTTTTCTGCTGTCTTTTGCCGTCTTGCTGGCCCTGACCAGCATCGCTTTTTCTCGAGAAATCAAAGTCGACTATGATCACCACGCAAATTTCTCGCAATACAAAACCTATTCGTGGGGCAAGGTCGAAACCCAGAACCCTCTGTGGAACGATCGCATCAAGGAGGCGGTAGATCGGGAGTTGGGGAAGAAAGGCTGGACCGAGGTTGCCTCGGGCGGAGACGTGACCGTTATGGCGATCGGCACAACCCACGATCAGCCAACACTGCAAACTTTCTATGATGGCTTTCCCGGTTGGCGATGGGGAGGATTTGGCGAGTCGACCACGTGGGTCGAACACTATGAGGTCGGCACACTCATCATCGACATGTTCGATTCGAGAGACAAAAAACTGATTTGGCGGGGCTCGGCTAGCGATAGCCTACCGGACAAACCGGACAAGGCGATCAAGGATTTGGAAAAATCCGTGGACAAGATGTTTGATCATTTTCCACCCTCGATGTAACGAGTAAGACGGTCGCGACAGGCCGACAAGGCACCGGTACTGAAAACCCAGGAGTTGTGAGATGAGCAAAATTATTGGCATCGATCTCGGCACGACAAACTCGGTGGTCGCGGCCATAGAAGGCGGCGAAGCCAAAGTCATTCCCAATGAGGAAGGTGGGCGGACTACGCCTTCAGTGGTCGCTTTCACCAAGACTGGCGAAATCCTTGTCGGCCAAGTCGCGAAACGTCAGGCGATTACTAATCCAGAGAACACGATCTTCTCAATCAAGCGCTTCATGGGACGCCGCTACGACGAGGTGGCCGATGAAGTGAAAATGGTTCCCTACAAAGTGGAGCGCGACGGCGATCACGTGGTCATCGTCGCTCAGGACAAAAAGTACACGCCACAGCAAATCTCGGCGATGATCCTGCAAAAGCTGAAGAAGGCAGCCGAGGATTACCTGGGTGAAAAAGTTAGCGAGGCGGTTATCACCGTGCCCGCCTATTTTAATGACGCACAGCGTCAAGCAACAAAAGATGCGGGCACGATTGCGGGCCTCGACGTAAAACGCATCATCAATGAGCCCACGGCAGCGGCGCTTGCCTACGGCCTCGATAAGAAAAAAGACGAGACCATCGCTGTGTACGATTTTGGCGGTGGCACGTTCGATATTTCCGTTCTCCAGGTTGGCGACGGATTGGTGGAAGTAAAAGCAACCAATGGTGACACACACCTCGGCGGCGACAACATCGATCAGCGGCTCGTCGACTGGCTTATCGATGAGTTCAAGAAAGACGAAGGTCTCGACTTGCGTGCCAAGGGCAATGAAATGGCTCTGCAGCGGCTTCGCGACGCGGCCGAGCGGGCAAAAATCGAGCTCTCGTCCACGATGGAGACTGAAATCAATTTGCCTTTTATTACCGCCGATGCCAGCGGACCTAAGCATCTGGTAAGAAGACTCACGCGAGCCAAACTCGAATCCATGGTCGAGGATCTCATTCAGCGGTCCGTGCCTCCCTGCAAGCAGTGCATGAAAGATGCAGACGTTGACGCCAGCAAGATTAACGAAGTCGTGCTGGTCGGCGGGCAAACCAGAATGCCGAGCATCCAGACTTTGGTGAAGGAGCTGTTTGGCAAGGAACCGAACAAAGGAGTCAATCCGGACGAAGTCGTTGCAATCGGCGCCGCAATCCAGGGCGGAGTGCTGCAGGGGGATGTGAAAGATCTGCTGCTGCTCGATGTTACGCCTCTGACACTCTCTATTGAAACCCAGGGCGGAGTGTCCACGCCCATGATTCCGCGTAACACAACCATTCCGACGCGCAAGACAGAAACGTTCTCGACGGCAGCTGACAACCAGACGGCGGTAGACGTTCACGTTCTCCAAGGCGAACGTCCGATGGCATCGCAGAATCGCACTCTGGGCAAGTTTCTGCTCACTGGAATTCCACCCGCGCCACGGGGTGTGCCTCAAATTGAGGTGACCTTCGACATTGATGCCAACGGCATCCTGAATGTAACCGCGAAAGACTTGGCCACCGGCAAGGACCAGAAAATCACCATCACGTCGTCTTCCGGCCTGAGCAAGGAAGACGTCGAGCGCATGGCCAGGGAAGCCGAATCGCATTCGGCCGAAGATAAAGCCAGACGAGAAGAGATCGAAGCGAGAAACCAGCTTGACTCTTTGGTCTACAGCGTAGAAAAAATGCTGCGCGAGCAAGGTGACAAAATTTCCGGGTCTGAGCGTGGCGAGGTGGAAAATGCTGTCGCCGATGCCAAACAAGCTCTGGCATCAAACAGCAAAGAGTCCATGGACAAGGCGCGTGAACGTCTTACTCAAGCCTCACATAAACTGGCTGAGCAGATGTACAAGGCCGCGCAGGCGCAAGGCTCGCCGGCGGGAGCGGCCGCCTCTAGTTCGGGTAGACCTCCGTCAGGAGCCAATGGCCGCACCAAGGATGAGGGCGTGGTAGACGCCGAGTATGTTGACATCGACGATCGAAAAAGTGCCTAGAGGAGATGTAATTTTGACACCGCTTAACAAGACGTTTACCTATGAGCGGCTTTTAGGCAAGTGCGCCATACGTGCTCTCGATCAAGTTCGAGAAGTGTACGGCGTACGGCGGATTCGCCTCGACGAGAAGGCACGAACCGTCGAAGTTGAATACGACGCATCCCGGCTGCGTGTAAGCGACCTGGCTGCGTTGCTGACGGAGGCGGGGATCGCTCTTCTTGAATGGCCTCCCGTCGCAGCGGGATGACGCCTTCCTGTACCAGATCTAAAGTTTGGCCAGATTGAAGTTTGGCAGATTGAAGTTTGCGGCGATCGGGCCAATATCTTGAGCGGCAAGAGGAAGTCCCGCAGATCGTGCGCGCGCTTGCCCACGTCCGACGGCCAGGCCCGTCTGCATGGCTCTAACTATCCCTGATGTAGCGGTACGCAAAAGTTACGGCCATCGCACCTTCGCCCACCGCCGAAGCGCACCGCTTGACGGAACCGTGTCGCACATCGCCGGCGGCAAAGACGCCTGGGATGTTCGTCTCCATATAATAAGGAGCGCGGTCGAGCTTCCAATTCGCCGGGTGGTTGCCATTGTTCATCAGATCGGGCCCGGTGACAAGATATCCTGCGTCGTCGCGGACAATGCCTACTTCTTCGGCCCACTGCGTGTGCGGCGATCCGCCCAGGCAGAGAAAAAGCCAGTTGGTTTCCTCAGTCCACTCTTTGCCGGTCTGATTGTCTCGCAGCGTGATCGAATTCAAGATGTCATCTCCGTGGAGCGCAACTACCTCGGTGTGCAGAAGCACTTGGACTCGTGCACAGGAGCGAATGCGATCAACCAGATATTGCGAAACGCTTTTCTTCAGTGAGTTGTCGCGAACCACGATTGTGACCTTTGTGGTGTAGCGGGCAAAATGCATGGCGGCTTGCGCGCCTGAGTTGCCGCCTCCGACAACGAACACATGATCGCTGGCATTGCACAGCGTTGCCTCGCTCGCGCCGGCTCCATAGTAGACACCCGCCTCTCGAAACTTGTCCTCGTTGGGCAGGTTCAACCGGCGGTACTGGACCCCCGTCGCACAAATGCAAGCGCGGGAAACAATTTTTGTCCCGTCCGACAGGTAGCCGATTCCTTCCCCGGGCAAGAACTCGCCGCGAACCCCTTCACGAAGCAGAAGGATTTCGGCCCCGAAGCGACAAGCCTGTTCACGAGCGCGCAACGCCAGGTCGGCTCCGGCAATTCCGTCCGGGAAGCCAAGGTAGTTCTCAATCTTAGGGCTGGAACCCGCTTGTCCGCCCACCGTAAAGCGCTCGATCAGGACGGTCTTCAGTCCTTCGGAAGCGCCGTAGACTGCGGCGCTGAGCCCTGCCGGGCCTGCGCCGTAGATACTCAAGTCGTATTCAGAACGAGAAGGGTTCTGGAACAAGCCAAGTTTTTCGCTGACCTGCCTGATTGTGGGATGTTCCATTCGAGTGCCGTCCGGAAACACACAAATCGGCAATCGCCTGTCGTTAAATCCATCCACGTGCGCTTCGGACTGCGCCCGAGCGTCATCGCTTAGCTCGATCCACTCAAACGGTACGTCGGAGCGGTGGAGAAAATCACGGATCGCATGAGCCTCTGCGGATCCCCGCTTCCCGAAAAGTTTTACATTGCGTTCCGCTTCGGTCATATTTCGCTCCCTACCCTGAGACTCGACCGTTCTCGAGGTCGTTACTGGAAGCTAACAAAGACTTTTACCAATGGCTCTACTGCTTTAGTCGTAGTGGCACGCCTGTCCCGAGTACTAAGCAGGCACCTAAGCGGCCTCTCGGAATATCACATGATTCCGAGGAAGAGTTGTTGGTGATGGCAACCTCGGATTGCCGTCGGCGCAGTAACGAATTGCTGGCCGTCCGGCGAAGACCTTTGGGGGGCGGGCAAAGGCGATCGGCCGCGACGACCAGCAAACTGACTCGCTTCAGGCCGCTTTTTTCGCACCCGAAGTTTCCGCCGATGCGGATTTCTGTTCGTCCGTTTTCGGCGAAGCAGACTGCGACGAGCCTGTGGGTTGCGATGAGCCTGGGGTCTGAACCGGAATCTGACGTTCGTTTCTTTGTTCCTGTGCGACCGGAACGGTTATTTGCAATACTCCACCGTTAAACTCAGCCCTTGCCTGATCAGCGTCCGCGCCGTCAGGCAATGGAATCTCCCGGTAAAAGTGCCCATAACGCAGCTCGGTCCGCTCAATTCCACCTTCGCTTTCTTCGTTCTCAATCTGACGCTCGCCTTCAATCACGATGGCATTGTCCCTGATCGTCACCGTAATATCTTCGTCGTCGAGACCGGGCAATTCTGCGGACACGACCAGCTTGCCATCACGGTAAGCGACCTCGATCGGTGGCACCCAAACCGGGTTCGAAACAGCACCTCGGCTGAGTTCCTGCTGGGCAAATACTCGATTCATTTCCTGTTGCATCCGCCTGAGCAGACTGAACGGGCTGCCGTCGAAAAAACCAAGCGGGTCCAGCAATAATGTCGGAACTGAAGGGAGCATATTCTGGCGGGCCAAAGAAGTCTGCCGTCCGCTTTGCCCTCCCTGGGAACTCTGACTTCCCGTGGAAATTGATTGTGAAGTTGATGGTTGGTTTGCTTTTTGTGCTGACATCACTACCTCCGTATAAGTTGTTTTGAAATCGATTGTTTGGGCGCCGGCTCAATTTGGCGCGAACCCGGGTGTTTGGGCGCGGTCTCTTTGCCCTGCATGTAGCTTGTCTTCGCCGAGGCGCTGCCCATGCCGGCGGCGCAGCCCCTGCGCAAGCATAACTAACGACCAACCGCGCAGAATGAGTGAGAGACCGACGGCGAAGCCGAGGAACCAAGGGATCAGCCAGATCCACACCGTCCACATCACAGACCCCAGCACGAGAGTGACAGTTCCTTCAAAGACCATCCAACCCCAATTGGGAAACCTGAGCCAGAAGGCTGACATGGCCTGGAATAGACCGATGACCGTGAAGAACGACGCCATCAGCAACATCCACGGAACCGCGCCGGCGCCGGGATGAGCAACAGTGAGTAATCCAATAGGAAGGCCGGCCAAGCCAGAGATGAGATGAAAAAGAAATCCGTCCGAACGCGGGGTGCGAAAGGCATGCACGACTTCTGCGAGACCAGCTAACACCAGAAGCCATCCGATGAACCCCAGCGAAGCAGCACCGGGATTGAGAACTGTGCTCAGAGCAGCGATTCCGATAAGCATCAAGACAATGCCGAGTTGTTTCACTCTTTTCCAGTTGCGCCGCGAGCCTTCAATCCCAAACACCGCCATATCTCTCATCCTTATTCCATCGCCGTTCGCTATTCCCGGCCCGCGCCAGGGGTTACCACTGCCGCGCAAAACCCGCAGCTCCAGTTCGATGTTCAGAAGACCCACCGAGCAAGGTGAGCGCGACTACGAGCGGTCAGACCGCAATCCACCAAACGATCGTAGACGCGGAACTTTATGAGAACAATTCGTCCGCAGAGGGAAATTGGCCTTCGAAAAGCAAAGTAGAAACGAGTCTGTCGCAGGTATGAGGCTTCTCTACGACTTTAGTCGTAGAGAATCGGCCGGACTGGCACTCTTCTTGACAGAGTCCATGCTATTGGTTACTCATTGAGCCATCGAAGGACCGCCACTAAAATGCAGGAATTTTCAGTCAAAGGTTTTGACTCCGCCACCTTTCTTGGATTGTTCAGGCCTGAGAAAAGACGCATCTGCCTGCCCGAGAAGCAGATCATTTTTTCGGAAGGCGAACACAGCGACTCGATTTTTTACATCGAGAAAGGCACAGTAAAGCTCACGGTAACGTCCCGGCAAGGTAAAGAAGCGATCATTGGAGTTTTCTGCCGCGGAGATTTTTTCGGCGAGAGTTGTATCGCTTCCGATCAACCGGTCCGCCTTCACAATGCGGTAGCGCTCACTGAAGTGTGCGTTGTGAAGATCGGCCGCGAAGCGATCATACGCGTTTTGGTTGAGGGAGGCGACGCCTGTTATGGCTTCGTCACCTATCTTCTTGGCCGCAACGCGCGAATGTCGAAAGAGTTGGTTAACAACCTCATTGATTCCAGTGAGGAACGGCTAGCTCGTGTTCTCTTCTATCTGGCCGAGCCGGGCAGGATCGATTCTGCCGTCAAAGTGAGTCAGCAGACGCTTGCAGAGATGATTGGTACCACCCGGCAACGCGTCAACGTTCTGATGAAGCGTTTTGAGAAATTGGGACTCATTGAATACGGCCATGGTTTGAGAGTCCACAATTCTCTCCGCAGTGTTTTCAAGAATGACTGAGCGATTGTCCGCTTTGTGACTGCGTCGGATGCGCAGGAGTTGTCAAATGGTCGCGGATATCAAGGATAAGAAAACATCGCAAATCAATAAGACCTCCGTAAGAGAGGCACCGAACCGTAGATAACGCCTGAATAATTACTTGCCCGATGGATGAAGCCTCATTGCTCCTCGTTCGCCGCGAAGCGTGAGCGAGTAAAAAGGCAATTCATATATTGCGGACAGCTGGAGGACTCGAACGTCTTCGTGGTCCTCCGAGCGTTGGTATCAGGTAAAAACATCTATTCTGGGGGTTCACGTGGAACTCATGACAGATTTGTTCTCTCCCGGCAATTTCATGCCTCACGGATATTGCTACCTGTGGAACACCGGGACTGGTCTGGCTGCACCTGGTTTCGGATGCTCTGATCGCACTATCCTACTTCTCCATTCCCATCACGCTGGTCTATTTCATCCGCAAGAGACGCGACTTGCCGTTTAGCTGGATGTTCGTGTGCTTCGGAGCATTCATTCTGGCCTGCGGGGCCACTCATGTCATGGAGATTTGGAACCTATGGCACGCGAACTACTGGCTCGCCGGCGGTATCAAAGCGGTCACCGCCATAGCCTCACGTTGCAACCGCCATATTGTTCGCCCGTCTGATTCCTCAGGCGCTCGCGCTTCCCAATCCAGAAGCCTTGCGGCATGAAATCGCGGAACGGCGGCTCGCCGAGGAGGCACTTTATCTCGCGAAAACCGAACTCGAATTTCGCGTTGAGGAGCGAACCGGAGAATTGAAGAAAGCGAATCAGATCTTACTCGGTGAGATTGCCCAGCGCCGGAAGACAGAAGAGGAACTCCGACATAGCGAAGGGCGGTTTCGCCTGCTGGTCGAGAGCGTTCAGGACTACGCTATTTTTATGTTGGATCCTACTGGGCGAATTACGAGTTGGAACGCGGGTGCAGAGAAAATCAAGGGATACCGGGCAGAGGAGGTTCTCGGACAGCACTTCTCGCTTTTCTATTCGCCGGAAGATTGTGATCGTCAGAAAGTGCAGATGGAGCTCGACACGGCGGCGGCGGAAGGCCGCTTCGAAAATGAGGGATGGCGGATACGCAAGGATGGTTCACGCTTCTGGGCCAATGCGGTAATCACGGCAGTGCATGATGAAAGCGGCAAACTGATCGGATTCTCGAAGATCACTCGCGATCTCTCTGACCGTAGACGTACCGAAGAAGAGCTGCGGAAACTGGCTTCGCTAATCGAGCACAGCAGCGACTTCATCGGCATGGCTACCATCGAAGGCGATGCCCTGTTCGTGAATCCCGCCGGCCAGGCTTTGGTTGGGCTCGACGGAGATGAGGCAGTAAGTGTCACCAAGATGACTGATTATATATTCGACGAGGACCAGGAAAAATTCCGGCGCGAAGTCTGGCCCGCCATGCTGAAGTACGGAGAATGGGAAGGAGAGATGCGGTTCCGTCATTTCAAGAGCGGGGCTGCGATACCCATGCTGCAAAAAGGCTTCTGCGTCAGAGAAACTGACAGTGGTCGCCCCTTAGCCTTGGCGACGATCAGCCGTGACATTACCGAACGCAAGCGCGCCGAGGAGGCGTTGCGCCTGGCGCAGGCTGAAGTGGAGCATGTGGCTCGAGTAATGACCATGGGTGAATTGACGGCATCGATTGCCCATGAGATCAACCAGCCGCTCGCCGCCATCGTCAATAATGCCAACGCCTGTGTACGATTGCTCGCCTCTCAACCGCCGGATCTCGAAGAGGTCCAGCTGGCCGTTGCAGAGATTGCAGAGGCTGGCACAAGAGCCGCGGAAGTCGTTACCCGCATCCGTGCCCTCTTGAAGAAAAAACCCACGGCCAGGGATCGCGTGGATATCAATGAGATCATCCCGGAGGTCCTGGCGCTGGTAGCCGGCGAACTGGAAAAAAATCGCATCTCCACACAGATCGATTTGCTTCCAGACGTAACCCCGGTGCTGGCGGACCGCATCCAATTGCAACAGGTTGTCTTGAACCTCATTATGAACGGCATCGAGGCAATGACTTCGGTCACTTCCCGGCCTCGCCGGTTGCTGATTCGATCGCAGATGCACGAATCCGGCAATGTGCGCGTAGTGGTGCGTGACACTGGCGCAGGACTGGATCCCAGGAATGCCTCCCACATCTTCGATTCTTTCTTTACAACCAAACCAGCCGGCATGGGCATGGGACTGCCGATTTGCCGTTCCATTGTCGAAGCCCACGGAGGACGTCTCGCGCTCGCTTCCAATGAGGGTGAGGGGGCGACCTTCGAGTTCACACTTCCAGCCTGTGCGTGAAAGCCATGAACGAAGCCGGACCAGTAGTTTTTGTTGTGGACGACGACCCTATCGTCTGCACATCGATGAAAAGACTCATTCGCACCTTGGGTCTGGAAGTTCAAACCTTTAATAGCGCTCAGGAGTTTTTGCGCGCGAAGCGTCCGAACGCACCCGGGTGTCTGGTGCTCGACGTCCGTCTGCCCGATTTGAGTGGGTTAGATCTGCAGCAAGAGCTTGCCAAAGCACACATTGAGCTGCCAATAATTTTTGTCACGGGTCACGCCGACATTCCCATGTCGGTTCGTGCCATGAAGGCCGGCGCAGTGGAGTTTCTGACCAAGCCTTTTCGAGAGCAGGATCTCCTCGAGGCTATTCAGCACGGCATCGCCCAGGATCGCGAGACGCGAGAAAGACGAGCCGCTATTTCGGAATTGCAGCAACGTCTTGATTCGTTGACTCCTCGTGAGCAGGAGGTCTTTCCTCTTGTCGTGAGCGGCTTGCCGAACAAACAGATAGCTGACCAGCTGGGTGCGAGCGAAAAGACGATCAAGGTTCATCGCGGTCAGCTGATGCGGAAAATGGAAGCTGAATCTCTGGCTGATCTGGTCCGCATGAGCGAAAGACTGAAAATAAGCTCCCCAAAGTCCTAGGTCGTCAGGACCAAGGCCCGATAGACACGCAGGGTCCCCACAATTACCTTTTCCTTGTAAGCAGGAGAGAAGCCATGGAACCTACACCCTTTCAATCTGCCGTCTGTTGGACAACCGCGATTCCTTTGATCGAGGCAGCCTTATCGCCCGGGTCGCTGCCGGAATGGAGTCTTCGCGTTCGCCCCGCAATGGGCCCAATCGCCATTGTGGATGATGACATGTGGGTACTGAGGTCCCTCGAAAGATTGGTCAAGTCTGCGGGCTTCAAGGTCGCGACCTTCATTTCCGCGGAAGACTTTCTCGAGGCTCGACAGGATTCAACAACCGTATGCGTCATCCTCGATGTCGGACTTCCGGGAATGAGTGGGCTTGATTTGCAACGTCACTTGGCTGCGGAGAACTCCCCGGTCCCGATCATTTTTGTTTCGGCGCATGACGGAACGGAAACGAGAGCTCAGGCCTTGGCTGCGGGAGCCATCGCCTTTCTCGGTAAGCCTGTCAACGACAAAGCACTACTAGACGCACTTGATTCAGCAGTGCAGTAGAACCATGGCGAAATAGAAATAGGGTCAGTCCCTTAGCCTGGTGGGTAAATTAAAGGGCGCTTGGGGGAATACTCGCCACATTCGAGGAGCCCATACCAGACAGAGTGATGCGAATAGAGACGCTGAAAACACTGGACAAATCGATAAATGGAGAAAGTGATGCCTACCCTCAAGAAAATGAGCGATTATCGCCCGCGTGGTCCACAAAACTTAATCAACCTTCCCGGCGGGTCTGCAACCAGATTCCGGGAATCAGAACTCAGCCAGATTCTGCCCAGAGACGAACGGTTTGCTGGAGAATCGCCGAATGCCGAAAGCCAGGCCGGAATTGCCCTGGTAGATCCAGAAAGCTGCATGCTTCCGGCGGAGATTCGCTCCCCAGACGCTTGCACGATCATGATTGCCGATGACCATCCGGTGGTCCGGGAGGGTCTGATAGCAATGATTGAACGTCAATCCGATATGCGAGTGGTTGCTCAAGCCAGCAACGGGCAGGAAGCGGTCGACCTGTTCCTCACCCGCCGCCCCGATGTCGGACTGCTCGATTTGAGGATGCCCGGAATGAATGGCGTGGATGCAGTCGTAGCAATATGCGAGCGGGACCGCGAAGCCCGTTTGATCATTCTCACTACCTATCAGGGTCAGGAGGAAATCTATCGCGCGCTGCGCGCCGGCGCTCTTGGTTATCTGCTAAAAGATGCTCCGGCCTGGGAACTCGTCGAGTCTATCCGTGCAGTAAGCGCTGGAAGAACGTGGATTCCGCCTGCAGTCGGTGCCAAGTTGGCCCAGCGCGTCACCGATCGGCAACTAACCGCGCGTGAGATGGACGTTCTTGGAAAGTTGGCTGTTGGCAAGAGCAACAAAGAGATTGGTGTGGTCTTCAACATCAGCGAAGCAACCGTCAAAGTGCACGTAACTCATATCCTCGAGAAACTAAAGGTTACCGGACGCACTGAAGCGATCAATGTCGCAGTAAGGCGTGGACTAGTGAATATGGATTCCACGACCGCGGCCTGACTCAAATCGCCGCGCTCCAGTTCCGCGCGGCTTTGTCAACAACACAAGCAGATAAGCCCCGGCGCGGGCGCCGGGGCCTGATTAGCAAAACCGTTTATTAGCAAAGCGGAAGGAGCACCCAATGAAAGCGAATGGTCAGTTCAAGCTTCCCCCTCTGGCACACTCCGGAGTTGACTTGCCGATTCCGAGCCAATCCAAATCGGAGGCCTTTTCGAGATTTGGGACCACCGACGTTGCCCGCGGCTGGACGCAGAGTGCCTCGTTGGGGATGATTCTGCCCCAAATAAACGATGGCGTCGTGGTGTGCGATGCCCGGGGATTGATCGTGCTGGCGAACGCAAGCGCGAGACAGTTGGGCCAGCAGTGTCCTGAAGGCAAGCCGCTGCATCAGTGCGAGGACATCTGGGGAGAATTGTTTGATCTTGATGGCTCTTACATTGCTGCGGATGAATGGCCCCTCACGCAAGCTCTCCGCGGCGAAAGCATCTCTTTCAAAGAATGTCGTCTGGTCCGGTCGAGTGACTTCCCTCTTGACATTTTGTTCAGTGCCAGTCCTATCGTCGATTTTGAGCGGCGAATCGTCGGGGCGGTGGCCACCCTTACCGATATCACCCGGCGGAAGCGGAACGAGGAGCTAGAGCATGAACAATCCCTGGAAAGAGAACGCAGCCGAATGGCTACACACATTCACGATACGGTCTCACAAAGCTTGACGGCGATCACTCTTCAGCTGCAGGCCGCTGAACTAGAGCTTCAACACAACTCCGAGACTGCCGGCATCTGCGTGCAACGCGCAATCAGCGTGGCCCGCGATACTCTAGCCGACCTCCGGCGCTGCATATGGACTTTGTCCCACGAATCGCTGGAAGGGGAAGACCTGGCCGAGGCCTTATCGTTTCTTGCAGACCGGCTTTTTACCTCGACTCCCGTCGAACTGCAGTTGTCCCTTCAACGGGAGACCGCTGCCCTGCCCCGGGAAATTCGCCACGAGATTCTATGGATCAGCAAGGAGGCTCTGGCTAACGTCCTTAAGCATGCCCACGCAAGTAAAGTTCACATCGAATTGCTTTGCGGAAACAAAGAGGTGGAACTGCGGGTTGAGGACAATGGTCAAGGATTCGTGCCGATCCGACCATTGCACAACGGCAGTTTTGGTCTGATCAGTATGCGAAAGCGAGCGGAGCGATTTGGGGGCAGCATCGCCGTTGTCAGTCATCCCGGGAGAGGCACTCGCGTGGTTGCGATCGTTCCCTGCCCTCTTCATTAACAGCCTGGGCCTGTGAATGCTCCCGATATCGAGCAGATCGCACACCTCGACATAAGTTCTCAGGCGAAAGTTGTAGAAGCACATGCCACACTGGCGCGATCGGTTGCTACTTTTATTTGCGCAATTCTACTTCATCCTCGCGATGAATTGTGACAGGTGTTCGCTATCGCTAGGATTGCTCTTTCCAAAACTGAATGGGAGGCACTTCACCATGCCATTGCGAGATTTAGCCACGCGCGATAGCGGTAGCCTGGAGTGGGCCTGGCCGGCAACCTATGAACAACTCGAGCGGGAAACGTTTGGAGGTAGCTTTGTGAACACGCACAATCTGAGACTCGTCGGCAATATTAGCGACATTTCTCGGCCTGGCCTTTATGAGGATTATCAGGAGCGGGTGACCGTCTCGGTCGAGGGAGCGGAACCGTTGTACGCGGAACTCCGCCTGCCTAATCGCGCAGGATGGGTCGTGGGGCAGAAAGTTCTCGTCGTGATTATTCCGGCCCCGCCCGAAGACGGCGGCGCGCACTGAGCTGGGGATGCTATTGCTGTGGTTGAATTCATCGCGACCTGGTGCAGGCAATCAAATGCATGATGGATACGCAGTCGAAGAACGCGAACAACAAATCGCTATTTTGCGCGACGTGAGGAAACAGCGAAGACGCGAAAGGCAAGGCCTCCCGCCGAAATCTTTGCTTGAGTCTGCGCAACAAGGATCCTCTCTCTCCACCGAGGACTTGAAGCAACTCGCCGAATCGCGCTACCAAAACCCAGTCGTCAGCTTTTATATGCAGCTGAATGCATTGAAAGTAGCGCCTCAGGGGAAGGCCCCTTCCCGATTCTTTCGTTCGCTGAAAAGCCGGGTGACCGAGCAACGCAAGGATCTCATCAATACCCTCACTCAACCTCAAAGGGAATTGCTGAACTATGACTTAAGAGAGATAGAAGTTTTTCTTGAGAAGTACTTAATCCCTCACGATATTCATTCCGTAATCATTTTCAAGTCAGGCGAAGAATTAAACCGGGTTGTTGCTCTTCCCGTGCGTACGGCGGATGATTTAGTAATCGACCCTGATCCCTACGTTTTACCTCTTGAAGCGATTCTCGAAGAACACGAACGAGTATTGTTGACCGAGATTACAAAGGATGAGAGCCGCTTTCTCATCTATCACCTTGGATATCACGAGCAGGCGGATCCAGTCAGCTCTTTCGTGCCCACCGACCGAGTCGATGCGTCGATTCCAGGTCACGTCCAGCGCCATCGTCTGAATCATTTGCAATGGCATTTAAAGGCGACAGCTCAGCGGGCCTACCACTTATTCAATGAGAGGTCTTGCAGGGTGCTCATCTTGATGGCAGAGGAGAGAGTATGCCATATGTTCGAAAGCTTTCTCCACGAGAGTCTCAGAGAAAAGATCATCCAACGCATTTACGGCTCCCCAGTCGCCGATCCTCGCGATCGGAACGATCTTATCGAGCGGGCGCTTCACGATCACAAGGCGGCCCACGAAGTGTATGCCATTTATGAACTTCGCGAACATAAGCCCGTTGAAGAGGTCGAATCCGGATTGGTCAATGTGATCAAGGCTTGCAATTTATTTTTGATTCGCAGTTTAGTGCTCAGCGAGACCCTTCATCGAAAAGGATTTGTCTGTAAAGACCATCACTACCTTTCGCTGGGGGATGAGGCCAAATGTCCCTTCTGCAACATGCCGTTGCTTCCGGTTGAGAATGTGGCCGACGAGATCATCGAGATTGCCCGATTACACGGCGTGGACCTCACTGTAGTCGAATACAGGCAGGATTTACTGGCAAAGTATCAGGGCGTCGCCGCCTTGCTGTATGCTGCTCTCGGCGAAGCTTAAATTTACAAGTGCTTCGATTGCTCGCTTTGAGCATCGCCTTCAGGATTGTGCGCAACCAGGACCATGGCGGGACGGAGCAGACGGTCCTTCAGTTTGTAACCGCGCCGCACATCTTTCAACACTTGGTTGTCCTGTGCCACCGAAGTGTTCACGACCTCGACGGCCTCGTGCAGGCGTGGGTCGAAAGGCTCGCCATCCGCCGGAATCGCCCGAAGGCCAAGATTGCTCAGCGAGTCTTGCAATTGTCTTCGGACTAATTTAATTCCCGAGCGGAAGTCTTCCACGTTCTGATAAGGGGACTGTATTGCCCAGTCGAAACCGTCGAGAATCGGAAGCAGAGACTTGATCGCATCCGCCAGTGCCAGTTCCTTGAATTCCTCTTGTTCTCTGTTCAATCGCTTGCGGGTGTTCTCGAATTCTGCTTGGGTGCGAGCCAAACGGTCGAGCAGTTCGTCGCGCTCCGCTTTTGTTTTCTCCCAAGCTGCGAACGAATCCCCGGAGTGTTCCACCGTCTGTTCTTCTTGCCCTTGGCCTGAGGCGGCCTCTGAACGCAAGTTGCGGGCGATGCCTTGTGGTTCGGTGTGCGATCCGTTGCCAGTGTCCATGATTTCCCCAATCAGCTGCCTCAAGCCGCGTGCCGTAGCTGGCTGGGTACCGGCAGGCTGTGGACTGCAAATGCAAACATCACATAGGCCCATCCGCGCAAGACTAATGAAATCCCTACGGCTATTCCCAGAAACCACAGGCCGGACCATGGCCACTCCGTCCAAAGTAAAATACCCAACAGAACCGTGACCGCTCCGTCGAATGCAGCCCACCCCCAGTTGGGAAACTTCATCCGGACGGCCGAGACCAGACGAATAAAACCGATGACGGTAAAGAACGTGGCAAACAGCAACGTCCATGCCAGCGCCCCCGCCACAGGGTGCGTGACCACGAGTAGGCCAATCAGGATTCCTAGAATTCCCGCGACCGCGTGCAGGAAAACCCCACCCCACTTCCTCATCCGAAACGCTTGAATCGCTTCCACCACACCACTCACCACGAGCAACCAGCCCAATACCAGGACGGTTCCTATCGTGGCCGCCGGTGCGATGAAAAAGGCTACTGTGCCCAGAACCAGCATGACGATTCCCAGCGTCATAAACCATGCCCACTTGTGGCGGAGATTCTCAAACTGTAGGAGCAATGGAGCCGTACCCATAAAATCCTCACAATGATTACCAGCTTACTTGCCGGAAATGGAGATGGGGGACAGTCGAACGATTCTCACTAGCTGAGAAAACTGTCCCCCACTTGGCTCGCCTGTCCTGTCTCTCGTTCCCAGGTCAGGCGCACAAAGTGCATCTCTTGGTTGCAAATGCTATTGAAGAGCAGCCTTTGCGGCAATTCATCATGAGACGGAACCACTCTTCCTAGAGGACGGCTATCGATTATTCCATCGCGAGTGGAACATCGTTGTACGACCTTCGCGTTATGAACAACTTTGCGCGAGGCAAAAGCATCCGAGAATCGTGTCATCTTTCGCTGAGCTTGACACTGTTTAGCCCACTACAATTACAGAAGCACGTGGGGAGAAATATGCCGATCATACGAGCTTGTAAAGTTTGTGGACGCATGAACCGCGTTCCGGCGGCGCACCTTGCCGATACTGGACGCTGCGGCGCCTGCAAAACTCCGTTGCCGCCCGTCGACGAGCCGTTAGAAGTCGATCCTCAGGTGTTCGATGAAATCATTCAAACTGCTCGCGTGCCGGTGCTCGTGGATTTCTGGGCTGCGTGGTGTGGGCCGTGCAAAATGGCAGCACCCGAAGTTTCGCGCACGGCCGCTGATATGGCGGGACTGGCTATAGTCGTCAAGCTCGATACCGAGCGTTATCCGGACGTTGCATCCCGATTTAACGTTCGAGGCATTCCAAACTTCGTCGTCTTCAGTGCCGGTCGTCCCGTGACGCAGCAGGCGGGAGTGGTCGGCCACGAACAGATGGAGGCCTGGTTGAAATCTGCAATTCCTGCATCTGCAGCATAATGTAAGAGTCAACCGAACCTGCTTCTACTCCCAAAGTAGAACAAAGCCTTTCAACGCAAGGCGAGTCCTAACCTAGACCGCCCATCTGAATCGATGTTCATTCCCCCGAAGAATTGTTAACAGCCGCCGCGACCGCTAGCATGCAAACTTTATGGCTTAGCTCGTTGCCAGTGCTGCGGGAAGGAGTCGCCGGCCCGAGCACGGAGAATAGATGAGCGCTGAAAGAGTGCGAACGAGCGGAAAGACTGTGGTCGACATTGGCAAGGTTGATGTCCTTTATTTATATGCGCGCTCACTGCAATGGCGTAAAGGCAGCGATGATGATGCCGGTTGGGAATTGCTTTGTGCGCTTTCGTCGTCAGATCGTGACACTAGAATGGCCGCCGAAGCGCTTTTATGTGATGCGCGTGAATAATTCCTTTTGCTCAACCACACCATGGCAAAAACGGGACCGAGGCGCTCGATGACGAAATCCAGATATACATATCCATTCGCGATGGCAATCCTACAGCTGTTGCTTGCCATCGCCCAGCCCACGCAAGCCAACGGGCAATCCGCCGATCAGGACAATACCAACAAGGCGGCAGAACAAATCCATATCCCGAATCGTGCGTCGAATCCGCTATTCAAGGGCAAGCAAGGCCAGCAGAAAACAGAAATTCACTTCGATCCCGCAACCGGGTTGGTAACACTGAAGCTCCTGGTTCAGGATCCAAATGGTTATTTCATTCCCAATATCCGGCGTGCAAACTTTGTTGTCTATGAAAACGGAGTTCGCCAGCAAATCGCGACGGTCGACGTCGAACACCCTCCCGTCTCCCTGGAATTACTGATGGAATTTGGTGGCCGTTCACCGGCGTTAAATCGGTATCTTGGAGAGGAAATCGCAAGTGCCGGCCATCAGCTTGTGGAGGTCCTGGGGCATCAGGACAAACTTGCAGTCTGGAAATATAACGATAAAGTCGAGAAGCTCGCAGATTTTTCGCAACCTCACGATTCGTTCGTGAGCCTATTTTATTCGCTCGGTACGCCCGAAGTTTCAGAAACGAATCTATACGACGCCCTGATTTTTACTCTCGATCAGATGCGCTCAGTGACCGGACGCAAAGCTCTCGTACTGATTTCCTCTGGTATCGATACATTCAGCAAGGCTACTTACCAGGATGCGGTTAAGGCGGCGGCAGAATCCGATTCTCCAATTTATGTGATCGGTCTCGCACGAAGCCTGCGAAATACCGTGGAACTCCACGATCTCTCGGCTTCGGTAGGACGAATTGACTGGGAGAAGGCTGACAAGGACCTTCAAAACATAGCCATGGTTTCCGGTGGCCGCGCCTACTCTCTACAAAACACGATTGATCTTTCTGCAGTTTACGACGACATGATGGAAAATCTTAAGACGAGGTACGTGATTACGTATCGGTCATCCACCAAAGACACGGCATCATCTCGTACGGTACGCGTCGAGTTGGTCAATCCCAGAACCGGCGCACCTCTGCAGATTGCCGACGCAAACGGCAGACCAGTCCACGCAAACGTGATTTTGCAGAGTAGCTATCTGCCGAACGCTGCTTCAAGCAAATGATCCTGGTATGCGGCGTCCTCTGCAGTCTTCTTAGAGTTGTATCCCGGGTCGTCGTCCTCCAGATCACTAGCTAGGGCGAAAGTCGTAATTCCCGTTTGTCCTAATGAAGAATTGTTTTGGCCGAGCCCCGTGGCTAGCCTTACTCAAGCAGAATTGACTCGCTTCAGCGAGCCCATCGAAGGAGTGCATTATGAAAAAGCTGATGGTAGCGTTCTTAGCTTTCACACCAGCCCTATGGGGTATGGCTGGCGGCCAGACGTCCGCCCAACAGAGCGGCAGCCAGCAAGACCAGAACTATCCGAGCCAATCCAACACGAGTTCCAATCAGAACATGTCGGGGAACGTAAGTTCTAACGGCGCAACTTTCACAAACGACAAGGATAACAAGAGCTATAAAGTGGATAATCCGGCTTCCCTGAAGGGCCATGAAGGTCAACACGTGGCGGTCATCGTACACGTTGATCCTGACACTGGAGTTATTCATGTAATGCAGGTCGCGGTTCCCGATCAGCAGTGAGGTTCTTTTCCCTTGGCTCTTTTGTCCATGGGTCGGATTCGGAAACAACGCGTAAGCGCGGTCTGCGTTGGGCGGTCAACGTTCGGCATCTTTGCACCCTCATTCAAAGGTTGAACGCACAGCCCATCTGTCAGACCGCGTCGCTGCCTCGGCGCCGTGTGACGCACCTGGCGCCGGACCTTGTCTACCGGAATGTATGTTCATCTCCACGTCGCTGAATGGCGTGGATTTTTCCGTCGGCCAGCTTTACGGTCGCCTTTCTCCGGCGCACGCAACTAGGCTCACCACAAACCTCGCAAGGTTCTTTGGGACACTCGTAGCGCCGCCTGCCTCTGATCCCGCACGGTTGGGACGTGGCCTCCTCACACGCCTTTCAGCGTACTGACTTTCGTAACCGAATTGTGTTCCTGAACACATACCTGCGCTAGGCCCAGCTCTGAAACTGGTTCGTGCTGGCAGGATTGGTGTTGGTTTCGTCCTACGCACGAATTGATATTCAAGAACCAATCGGCTCAGCAAAGGGTTCACGAAACGGGACGACATGCGACAGCGGCGGTCTCTCAGACTCTTTTTGTTGGCGGTGACAGTCTCTTTAGGCGTTTCTACTGTCCATAGCTTCGCGCAAGAATTCAGGGTCGTGGGTAAGCGCAGGATCGTCGCCCAGGTTCGACCCGCCTATCCCGCCTTAGCGCGAAAACTAAACATCAGCGGCACCGTTCGCTTGCAGGTGACCATTGCACCCGCGGGTAATGTGTTGCGCTCCCAGGAACTCGGTGGCAGTCCCATCCTGGTGCGGGCCGCGGTCGACGCGGTCGCCAAAACGAAGTGGGAGGTTGCGGAAGGCGAGACCAAGGAAATCGTGGAGATCAAATTTCAGCCTGAAACGGAGTGATGCATCTGTTCGGCTCCCTATAACCAGGCACAGCTCGGAGGTTGGCAGTGAAACACTTTGCGCTTATGTTCGGGACAACTCGACGAGTAAGAATTGTCCTCGTTATCTTCGCGTTTCTAGCCCTGTGCTGTCTTCCATTCTTCGCCCAGACCAACACGGCAAGAATCGTCGGCGATGTCCGCGACGCGGCCGGCGTTGCCTTACGTGGTGCCACCGTTACCATCACTGACTCACAACACGGGGCGACGCGCATTCTGGTAAGCAGCCAAGCCGGCGGCTATGCCGCGCCTAACTTGGCACCCGGTATCTATGGAATGCGTATCGAAGCCGAAGGTTACAAAACGTTGGAAAGGACTGATATTGAACTTCAAGTAGGTCAGGACATGCGCATCGATTTCGCGCTCGATCCCGGCGATGTATTGGAGAAGATCACCGTAAGTCAATCTGCCCCGATGATCGAAAGCGTGGACGACGTTCTGGGCGGAACTCTCTCCAACAAACAGATCAACAGCCTGCCTCTGAATGGCCGCGATTTTCAAAACCTGCTCGTGCTCCGGCCCGGCGTCATGCGCTATCCCGGTGGCGGAATCGGGTCCGTCAGCGCCAATGGTTTACGGTCCATGGACAACAACTTCATCGTCGACGGGATCGACAACAACGATTCGTACTTCGGGCAAAGCGTTATAAACGGCTCCGGTGTTCAGGGTACGCCAGCCACCATCCTCCCCATCGACGCAATCCAGGAATTCAATGATCAATTCAACCCCAGTGCGGAATACGGCTGGAAACCCGGTGCCATCGTCAACGTCGGATTGAAGTCCGGCACGAACGAGTTTCATGGTACCGCCTATGACTTTGAACGCAACGCGGCATTCGATGCACGGAATTACTTCAACTCGGCACCGAACCTGAAAGCGCTGCGTCTTCACCAGTTCGGGACCACTCTGGGCGGACGCTTGATTCCCGATAAGCTCTTTTTCTTTGCCGGATACGAAGGCGTGCGCAGCCTGGTCGGGGTCACGCAGATCTTCTCCACACCGGCAACCGTCTCATTGGGAGGGGATCCTACCAACAGCATCCCGGACGCGCTTTCCGATCTTCAGGCGCACGGAGTTCCCGAGAATCCGCTGAGCGCGAATCTTGCCCAACTGTTTCCCACCAACCTCGGAACGAACCCCAACGGTATCGTCACGAATTTTCCTAACACCAACCGTGGCGATAATGGCATTGCGAAGCTAGATTACCATCTCAGGAACAGCCACTTCCTGAGTGCCTCTTATTTCGTCGGCGACAGCCTTCAAACCGAGCAGGACCAGCCCGTCATGCGCCCAGAGTGGCTCTCGCAGGCTGATACACGCGGGCAAGTGCTGGGCGCAACGTGGACCTGGATACCCGATGGCCAGTGGGTCAACGAGGCGAGGCTCGGTTACAACCGCCTCTGGCAGACATTCCTCACGGCGGATGCCGGTGCCAATGATGCGCAGTTGTATGGGCTCGATACTGGAGTGGGCAACCCTTTAAATCTCGGTATGCCGACCATCCGCATCGGCGCATTCGGACCGCCTCCACCTGCCGGAGTGTTTGGCGGAAACAACGGATGGCCGCAGATGCTTCGTCCCTCGCAGACCCTGCAGTTCACCGACAGCGCCTCCTACATGCGGGCAAAGCACGCGTTCAAGTTTGGCGGCGAACTGCGGCGCAGCAGTGTCGATCACCTCAAGGATCGTCTGGGCAAGGGACGCATCGACTTCAATAACGGGCACTTGTTTAATCCCGGTTTCACTCCCCCATTTCCGACGGCCACTCCTCTGGAGGATTTCCTCGCCGGTGTGCCGAACAGCGGAAGCATTCTCGTCGGCGATACGCACCGTGATCTGAGCTTCTGGTCGTATGCCGCTTTCTTGCAGGATGACTGGAGAGTATCTCCACGCCTGACCGCGAACTTCGGCTTGCGATATGAATTGAACACCGTCATTCACGAGGCGCAAAACCGTTTGGGAAATTTCGATCCCATTCTTGGAGTCGTACAGGTAGGGCAGCAAATCTCGTCTCCGTACAACGGCGAGCACGATAACTTCGCACCGCGTTTCGGCCTGGCCTGGGACGTCACGGGCAGGGGCCGAACAGTCGTTCGGGCGGGAGGCGGAATAACTTACGAGATTCCAAACTTTGATACGTTTATAGGACAGTTCAACTTCACCAACGATCCCGGCACCAGCGGCCTCAACATTGTCCCGACAGGCGCCGCTGGAATCGGTCCCGGCGGATCTAACGGCACCGGTAATATGACCGCCGGAGTGGTTCAGGGCGTCACCAGTCTGGCATGGACGCCCGGAGTTCCCGTCTTTCGCGTCTCCTCAATTGACTGTGCGGTGGTTCCCTGCGACACGTTCGCGGTCAACCGTAACCTGCGTACTCCCCGGGTTACCAGTTGGAACCTTAACCTGCAGCATGCTTTCACCGAGGGCTTATCGCTCGATCTGACTTACGTCGGCAACCACGGCGCAGATTTATTCGGGGTGCGTGACATCAATCAGGTCGATCCCCTCTCCGCGGCTGAAATCGCATGCGGCCATTGCGAGCAGGCGGGGCGCCCCTTTAATTCCGCATTTCCTGGCCTGAGGTTCATCAACCAGTTGGGAAGCATTTACGAATCCAACTACAACGCATTGCAGGCGACGATGACAGAGCGATCGTATCGGGGCTTATCGTTCCTACTCGGATACTCCTATTCCCATGCGCTCGATCAGTCGTCCGACAACCGCGCACCTCAGGCGATGGACAGTACAGCTCCGTGGAAGGATTACGGGAGCAGTGACTTCGACATCCGGCAGCGACTGACGCTATCGCTCACCTACGCACTCCCTGGGAAGAAGTCCCCCGCTCAGATCCTGCAGGGTTGGCAGGTGAATTCGATCGTAACCTTGCAAACCGGCCAGCCCTGGAATGTTGTCGATACTGGTAACGACATCAGTCTCACCGGCGAGGGCAGCGACCGGTGGAACTTTTTTGGTAACACGGCAGACTTTACTTCGTCGTCCTCCGGACCGATTCCATTCTTTGCCGATGGCACGCAGGATCCTCTGTGTGCCGCGCACGCGATGGCCACGCAGTTACAGCAATTTGGCTGTTTCGCAAAGGGCAGCAGTGTGATGACGCCTCCTGATCCTGGAACCTTCGGCACCATGGGCCGGAACGTCTTTCGCGGCCCAGGCCTCGAAGCATGGGACCTTTCGGTGGTCAAAGATTGGAAACTTGCGGAGAGAATGAAGTTCCAGTTTCGCGGAGAGCTCTTCAATGTGATGAACCATCCGAATTTTGCCAACCCGTACGGAGCAAATTTCACCTACGGCCGCGTAGATCCGTCGAACCCGGCGCAATTTGGCTGTTCTTGCGCCACGCCCGACGTCGCGGATGCGAATCCAGTAATCGGTACCGGCGGTCCGCGAAATATCCAGTTCGGTATGAAGCTGGTTTTCTAGGCTGCCTTCCATCGCAATGGACGAGCTGAGAGCAGTACCACGCGTGAATTGGTCTATGGCGTACTCACACACGCGGCGAGAAGCTGGGTAGCCAAGGCCGTTGAGCACCGCCCTCTTACAATGATCCAGATTCGGCAGTGGAAGCAATCGGCGACGATATTCGGCTTAACTTTGTGCTCGTCCATAGCGACGACCTCCATGCCGCAGCATTTGGGACGACGGCAGACTGCGTCGGCGAGTGGCTCGATGGGATATGATTGCTGCCGTTTCTGAAACGAAGGAGACCGCGAGTGAAACTCTGCCTTCTAAAGTCGTTGCTCATACCCTGGCTTTGTGCGTTCGCATTGGCCCAAGGATCGTCGCCTGCGCCCCAGCAAGCGGCTATGAATTCAATCCGCCCGGATGCTATTCGTGCCCACATGCGTTTCCTGTCCGATTCGCTCTTGCAGGGTCGGGGCACAGGAACGCCGGGCTACGAGATCGCTGCTCGCTATGTGGCAACGCAACTCGAGGCTGCCGGTCTCCACCCGGCCGGTGTGAACGGGACTTGGTATCAGATGGTGACGCTGCGCAAGTCCGTGGTTGACGATGCCAGGAGTTCGCTGGTGCTGGTCAACAAGAGCGGCGAGCAAACTTTACTTTCCTTGAAGGATTACGTGCTCTATGGCGATCTGACCCGGGCCGACAGCAAGGTCGAGGCTCCCGTCGCGTTTGTAGGATTCGGCGTAACCGCGAAGGAACGCGATTACGACGATTACGCCGGCATCGACGTCAAGGGCAAGATTGTGGTGCTGCTTGACGGTGCGCCGGCAAAGTTTCCGTCGACAGTGCGAGCCTATTACTCCGACATCATCGAAAAAGGGAGGAACGCAGTAGCGCACGGCGCCGTGGGCTTCATGGACCTTATGACGCCCGAAGATCAGAAGCGCTATGCCTGGGAATGGCTCATGCCGCAGATTCAAATGGGATATATGGAATGGCTGGAGAAGGATGGTAAGCCGCACAACACATTCCCCGAGCTTCGCGGCGGCGCGTTACTCAGTCAATCGGGAGCCGAAAAGCTGTTCTCCGGTTCAAGCAAGACTCTGGACCAGATTTTCGAGGCGGCTCGGGCCAGCCAACCGCAGTCGCTTGCTCTGCCCATCACCGCTCGCATTCACTCGATCAGCGTGCATACCTCCGCTGATAGCCCTAACATTATTGGCGAGGTTCGGGGCTCCGATCCGGCTTTGCGCAGCCAGTATGTGGTGTACAGCGCGCATGTCGATCATCTAGGCATCTGCCCGCCGGTGAATGGGGATGACGTGTGTCACGGTGCTCTCGACAACGCCTCCGGCACTGCCAGCCTGCTGGAGATCGCACGGACGTTTGCCAACTTGCCGAAGGCTCCGCGCCGCTCGATCCTGTTCGTTTTTGTCACTGGCGAGGAGATGGGCCTGCTGGGCTCCGATTATTTTGCGAACTTCCCCACGGTCCCGCGCAAAGCGATTGTGGCCAACATCAACATCGATGGCGCACCGGGTTTGTTTTACCCAATGAAAGACCTGATCGTGCTCGGCATCGAGCACTCCAGTCTCGAGCAACCGGTGCAATCTGCCGCGAAGCAAATCGGATATTCGCTCAGCCCTGATCCTATGCCGGAAGAAAATTTCTTCGTTCGTAGCGACCAGTATTCTTTTGTGCAGCAAGGCGTTCCCGCCGTGGACATCACTGACGGAATCCAAAGTCTCGATCCGAAGATCGACGGATTCAAACTGCAGAAGGAGTGGTTGGTTACGAAATATCACACTCCGCTCGACAATATGGATCAGCCTCTCGACTATGGTTCGGGAGCAAGGGCGGCTAGCGTCAACTTTTTGGTCGGATTTGAAGTTGCGCAGGAGGAGAGAGTGCCAATCTGGAATAAAGGCGACTTCTTTGGCGAGAAGTTCGGTCCGCGTCAGGCTGGTGATAGTTCAGCAGCGAAGTGATCTTTGTGGAGTAGCACGCGTGAACCTGTGCCGAGGATAGCTCAGCCGAGATTTTCCCAACCCTCGTCTTTCATTTTCTTGTTAGTCCAGTGCTGTAGTTGTTCGAACAGCGCGGGATCAATCACGGCGAAGCGAAGGCCCACTCGGCCTTCTTCTCCCATCCATACGATACGGGCCTTGGCGCTGAAAACGGTTTCAGTACCAGGGAGCAGGAAGCTGACGTCGAGAAGTCCCGCAAAGCGCATCGGTTCTTTCAAGCTGTCAAGTCCCATGCCGCCGGTGCTGAGGTTGACTCCTTGCACAGACAATTCTTCGCCTTGCTGGTTCCTGAGCTTTACCTCGAGTTGAATGCGGGCGCGGAAAAATTTCTGTTGTTCGAGACTGATCAGTCCTAGTGCGTCGATACCCTCTCCAGCTGAGATGTTGATGTTGTATTCCTTTAGTTTTCGGCTCAGCGTACGGCGTGAAATTCCCAGTTGATCCGCCGCTTGCCCGCGATGCCCGCCACTCCGCTCGAGCGCGCGGATGATCATCTGCTCTTCCACGCTGTCGAGATTGCCCACGGGCACGGAAGCATGCTTTCGCAGAGCTGCCGGACTCCCGGACATCGCATCCGAGATCTGCGATGCATGAATCTCCGGCTCGGTGGATTGCACCGCAACCCGCGCTACCAGGTTCCTTAATTCGCGCACATTTCCCGGCCACGTATACGAGAGCAAAGCCGTGACGGCCTCGGGTGTAAAAAAGCTACGAGAATTCTTGAGAGCAAGAAAGTGTTCAGCCAATGCAACAACGTCTTCCGGCCGCTCGCGCAGCGGAGGCACGCGCAATTGAAACTGTCCCAATCGGTGAAAAAGGTCGTGTCGGAAGCGTGACGCGGTGACGGCGGCTTCCAGGTCTTGATTGCTGGCCGCGACAATTCGCACATCCACTTTGATCTTGTGATGTCCTCCAAGCCGGTAAAACGGATATCCATCCAGCACCCTCAATAGCTTCACCTGCGTATGAAGCTGCAGGTCTCCGATTTCATCGAGAAAAAGCGTGCCCCTATCGGCAAGCTCGAAAAGACCCGGCTTGGAAGCATCCGCGCCCGTGAATGCGCCTTTTTCGTAGCCGAACAACTCGCTCTCTACAAGATTTTCAGGGAGTGCCGCGCAATTAATATCCACCCAAGGGCGACTGCGCCGAGGAGAAGACTTGTGAATGGTCCGCGCGATCAACTCCTTGCCAGTGCCAGTCTCTCCGGTCACCAGCACAGTCTCGGTATGACTGGCAACCCGATCCACCATTCGCATGAACCGATGCATCAGAGGACTCGCCAAAACGAATGTGGAGCCCTCAACTTCCCGCACGACTGTCTTCGCCGACTCCTCTTCGTTCTCGTAAGCCAGTTGCCGATTAAAATTTCCTGAGTCCGCTTTCACGATCCGGGGTGATGCCAAGAAGATCGCAACCAACCCAGCCGGCGCGCCAGCACCGTCCCGAAGAAGAGTCACGAACAATTCCACGGCTTTGTTTAGCGCCTTGGAACGCAGCTGACATTGCCGCCTGAATTGTTCGCCTTTTATGACGTCCTGCATCGCCTCTTGAAAGCGTACTTGCTCTGAGGGATTCTGCAATGTTGCGACGGAAGCGAGGCACTTCCCCAAGAGTTCTCGCAGGGTCACACCGAAAAGCTCCGCAGCGGCCGCGTTGCAGCCCGTAATCTCGCCTCTAAGGTTGGTGGATAATACGGGAATGGCGGAGGAAGCATTCTCTTCAGTCATCGACACTCGCGCACTTAGGCCGCCGGATTGCAAGGTGACATCGGTGGCCTTTGGCGCAAGCGACGCCTGCGATTTTAGATTGAGTGAAGCCATGCTTGCGTTTGGGATTGATCTTGACACATAGAGCGCGTAGCTCCAGGAAGTAAGCAGACCCGCGCGTAACGAAGGTAATTGATTACTAATTCCACAGTTAGATTTTCCGCTCGAGTTTTTCTTCCGATTCAAACATCGCAAAGTCCAAGTGGATGGGCCCGGAGTTACGTCAGTAAGCTATTTAAATACCTGCAACAACAATAGGATTTTCATAATCAGGCCTCGACGGGAGGTTACGGAAAAACACTGTCCCGCGGTGCACCGCTGTGTCTTGGCCTGAGACAAGAGAGCAAAAATAAAGACGGAATGTCGGCGCGGACAAAATTGTTTATCGGGCTCACAGCGTCCTGTGGTCTGCTGGTGCTGTGCTCTGCCCTCTTGCATTGGCAGTCCGCCGATCTTGCGCGATTCTTTTGCTATCTGGCGATGGCCGTTCTGGCATCCGGGCTGAAAGTCCAATTGCCGGGCATCGACGGCACCATGTCAGTCAATTTCCTTTTCATACTTCTCGGAGTCATGGAACTGAGCCTCCCGGAGACGCTCGTCATCGGATGCACGGCCACGTTAGTCCAAAGCATTTGGCATGCTCGCAAGAGACTTGACCCCATCAAAGTCGTTTTCAACGTCTTCGGAATGATGGCCAACGCCAGTGCGTTTTGTTACGTGACCTATCACTGGATGGCCGCAAGGCTCGGCGGAAACAAGCCAACCCTCCTGATAGTGGCAGCACTGGTTTTCTTTCTTGCGAACACGCTACCAGTATCCATAGTGATCGCACTGACAGAAGGAAAATCCAGCCGCAAAGTCTGGGCGAATTGTTACTTCTGGTCTTTCCCGTATTACCTGGTGGGCGCGGCCGCCGTCGGACTTGTAGGAATTGTTAACCGTCAAGCGGGATGGGAAACATCCTTGCTCGTCTTACCCCTGATTTACTGGGTCTACCGCTCGTACCGCTTGTACCTGGGGCGTCTCGAAAATGAAAAGGAGCGGGTGGAAATCGAGAAAAGGCATGTTGAGGAAATTGCTTCCCTCAACATGCGAACCATCGAAGCCCTGGCGCTTGCTATTGAAGCCAAGGATCATACGACGCACACGCACTTGCAACGCGTGCGAACCTACGCCGTGGCCCTCGCCAAAGACCTCAACCTTTCTACCGACGAGATCGAGGCTTTGCGCGCAGCCGCTCTTTTGCATGACATCGGCAAGCTCGCAGTCCCTGAGCACATCATCAACAAGCCGGGCAGACTGACACCGGAAGAATTCGAAAAAATGAAGGTGCATCCGCTGGTCGGAGCCGAGATTCTGGATCGTGTGGCCTTTCCCTACCCTGTGGCGCCCATCGTGCGCTCGCATCACGAACGGTGGGACGGATCTGGTTATCCCGCGGGTTTGGCCGGAGAAGAGATCCCCATCGGAGCCCGAATTTTGGCAGCTGTGGACTGCCTGGATGCGCTCGCCTCCGATCGCCAGTATCGCTCCGCCATCCCATTAGCTCAGGCCATGCAAACCGTAAAAGAGAAATCCGGCTCTTGGTTCGACCCCTCTGTAGTGTCGCTTCTGGAAACTCGCTATGTAGAACTGGAACGAGTCGCGCAGACCCACGAGGCCGGTTTCATCCCCATCGGGTTCTCGAGGGATATACGTGTAGAGCGCGGCATCGCGCCGGCCGCAGGATTTGAGAAATGCGCGGAGAATCCCCAACCCGAGGCCGATTTCCTATCCTCCATCGCTTCCGCTCGTCAGGAGGCACAGGCCATGTTCGAGCTCAGCCAGGACTTGGGAAATTCGCTGAGCCTCAGCGAAACACTTTCCGTTCTCTCCATGCGTTTGCGTAAGCTTATCGTTTACGACTCCATTGCCGTCTTCGTGAACCGCAACGGCTGGCTGTTGCCCGAACTGGTGAGCGGAGAAAATTTTCGCGGCTTATCTTCTCTGAAAATCCGGGTAGGCGAGGGATTGTGTGGATGGGTCGCGGAAAATTGTAAACCCATCATCAATGGAAATCCGCAGGTGGAAGCCGGATTCAGCTCCGAACCCGAGAAATTCTCCTCCCTTTCATCCGCGTTAGCGGTTCCGCTCGAAGGTCTGAATGGCGTGGTGGGAGTGCTGGCGATGTATCACTCAGGTCCGGATGCCTTCACCGCGGATGATTTGCGAGTTCTCCTGGCCGTCGCTTCTAAAGTAGCGCTTTCCGTGGAGAACGCTCTGAAATACCAGCAGGCTGAAAGTTCGGCGACCACGGATTTTCTTACCGGCCTGCCCAACGCCCGCTCCCTCTTTGTTCATCTGGCGCAGGAAGTTTCGCGCTGCCGCCGCATGAAGACTTCGCTCGCGGTCATGGTTTGCGACATCGACGGGCTGAAAAAGATCAACGACTCTTACGGCCACCTGGAGGGCGACAAGCTCCTGCGCGACTTCAGCATTCGCTTAAAAGACGCGTGCCGCGGATATGACTACGTTGCGCGCATGGGTGGAGACGAATTTGTTGTGACCGCACCTGGCCTTACGCCTGAAGCTGCGGTTGAAAAAGCAGAACGTCTGAACCAGGCAGCCATTGAGGCTGGACGCCACATTTGCGGCAAGGACGTAATTTCGTTGAGCGTGGGATCCGCCTTCTGCCCGGAGGATGGCCACGACGTTGAAGCGCTTCTGGCCGAGGCCGACCGGCGGATGTACTCGGTGAAGGTAATACATCACGCAGAAGCCGCTAGCCGTAACCTGGCGCTGACCAGGGGCGCAACGGTGAAATAGATGTTGCGATCAAAAATTCTAGGACACGGATTGTTGCTGGTGGCCACTCTGCTGCTCGGAGGATTTTTGGCAGCAACGTTGGTGCGGCTGGCACCGGGCTTTGATGCGGATGAAACGCAGATCGACGCTCATCTGAGCACGGAAAGCCACGAGGCCCTGCACACCGCCCGCAAGCAGGATCACAACATCATCCGTTTTTATTTTTCTTATATGAAGCGAGCCGCTCACGGCGACCTTGGCTCATCGTTGTCCCTCGGCCAACCGGTTAGCTCCCTGCTCAAAGATCGCACGCCGCTCACGCTTCGATTGCTTGTGCTTGGACTAGGGCTGGCCTGGCTCGCCGCGCTCACCCTCGCGTTGACGGCCGCGTGGATTCGTCTTTCCACCTATGATTTGTTCACTACGTTTTTAAGCGGAACTTTTCTTTGCATTCCGGCAGCCGTGCTGGCCTTGCTTTCAGTTTTGTGGAATATTCCCGGTTCGCTGGCGATCGCACTAATCGTCTTTCCGCGCATTTACCGCTATGCTCGAAATCTTTTTGCCAGATCCTACAGTCTTCCCTACGTCATCGCGGCACGTGCGAAAGGCTTGGGCGAAGCTCGCATTTTGTTCTGGCATGTTGTTCCGGGAGTTCTCCCGCAGCTATTCGCGCTTGCGGGCGTATCAGTGAGTATGGCCGTCGGAGCGGCCATTCCCGTTGAGGCCTTATGCGGCCTGCCGGGAGTTGGACAACTCGCCTGGCAAGCTGCGCTCGCACGCGACTTGCCACTGTTGGTCAACCTTACAGTCTTAGTGACGCTGGTAACCTTGCTGGCAAACTCCGGAGCAGATTTAATCAGTCACATGCTCCGGAGCCAGAAGTCTTGAATCGCTGGCGGAAGCTAGCGTGTGTAGTTTTGGCGATCGTGGCGTGCGTTTCGATCGGGGCGAATTGGCTCGCTCCACAGGGCTACGCCCGGCAATATCGCGAAGCCACGGATGCGCCGCCTTCGCGCACCCATTGGCTTGGCACCGATGACATCGGGCGCGACCGTTTCGCCCGCATGCTCTACGGAACACGGGTCTCACTGTTGTTGGCGCCCGCCGCCGCATTCCTTTCCACTCTGATGGCAGCGCTGATCGGAGGTCTCGCCGGGTATCTCGGCGGTCTCTGGTCTCGAATGGCGATGGCTGTAACTGATCTTTTTCTATCGCTACCGTGGCTGTTCCTGCTGATCACGGCACGCGCCCTGATGCCCCTGAATGTGTCGCCTATCTTTTCCGTGATGGTTACGTTTCTGCTGCTGGGATTGCTGGGTTGGACGAGCGCTGCCCGCGTACTTTGCGCGAGCGCAGCATCGTTGCGATCAGCTGATTTTGTGTGCCAGGCACGCGCCGTCGGGGTTTCGCCGCAGCGGCTTTTTTGGATTCACGTTGTGCCAAATCTTAAGCCGGTGCTCTACGCGCAATTCTGGATCTCCGTGCCTGTATTTATTTTGAGCGAGGCCAACCTCGGAATTCTCGGCCTGGGTGTCGCCGAGCCATTGCCTTCGTGGGGAAGTCTATTGAAGGAACTGGAAGGCCTTGTATCAGTCGGCGAAGAGCCATGGAAATTTATTCCTCTAATTCTTCTGGCGCTAGTCGTGATGTCATTTCAACTCCTGCTTTCCGGGCAGGAAGAGGTCACAACGTGAAACGCGATGATGGAAAGTTGGCAATTATGAAGGCAACGCTAGGAAAGACTCTTTTAATCACGTTGCTATTCCTGGGATATTTCGCCGGCAGAGGCTTTGCTCAAGGCGGAGGCGAACTCAGATTCTGCTTGCACATGGAGCCCAAGACATTCGATCCGTTGAAGGTCGAAGACGAAGCCTCGGTCGATATTCGTTATCTGACTGGGGGCACCCTGGTTCGGGTGAATCGCCAGACGCAGGAATTAGAACCTGCACTGGCCCAGTCGTGGAAAGTATCGAAGGATTCCCGGCAGATTACATTTCACTTGCGCAGCGGAATTTATTTTTCCGACGGTACGCCGTTCTCCGCGTCCGATGTCGCATACACCATCCAGAGGCTGATGGACCCCGACCTGCACTCAGCCACCGGCGATGCTTTTCGCTCCGGTACCGGCAGTGTGGAAACGAAAGTGATCTCTCCGACACAGATCTCCGTTACCTTTCCGGCTGCGGTCGCGTCACTCGACCGTCTCTTCGATCAGGTAGCGATTGTCTCCGAGCATTCGCCGCGAAAAGAAATGGCTGCCCTCGGACCGTTCATGTTGGTGGACTATAAGCCGGGCGCCACCATTATTCTCAACCGAAATCCGAACTACTGGAAGACCGATGAACAAGGACGAAAACTTCCTTACCTCGATTCCGTCCGTCTGGATATTCAACCCAACCGTGATGTCGAAATGCTTCGCTTCAAGCGGGGGGAAATCGACCTGATCAATTCTCTCGATAGTGAATATTTTGACAAGCTCGCGGCAACTTCTCCTCAACTCGTACATGACGCCGGCCCGTCGCTGGATAGCGAGCAGCTTTGGTTCAACGAAGTCGGAAAAGCGCCCATTCCTGCCTACAAAAAGAATTGGTTTCGCTCCGCTAACTTCCGCCATGCAATTTCGGAGGCCATCAATCGCGAGGATTTGAGCCGAGTCGTGTACCACGGGCACGCGCAACCAGCCATTGGACCGTTTTCACCAGCGAACAAGTTCTGGTTCAACAGCCAGCTCAAACCGCAAACGTATACCCCAGAGACCGCGTTGAAGGCGCTGCAAAGTGAGGGTTTCCGCCTGGAAAACGGGGCGCTGAAGGATAAAGATGGAAACGCTGTCGTCTTCTCCATCATCACTAATGCCGGCAGCAAGACGCGCGAACGCATGGCCGTCCTCATTCAGGAGGACCTTCAAAAAATCGGGATCCACGTAAACGTCGTTACCCTTGACTTTCCTTCGCTCATCGAGCGCATGACGCAATCGTTCGACTATGAAGCGATCATTCTCGGGTTGACCAATGTAGATCTGGATCCGGACGGCGAGATGAACGTGTGGTTGAGTTCCTCTGAGAATCACCAATGGAATCCGCAACAGAAAGTTCCCGAGACAACGTGGGAGGCAGAGATCGACCGTCTCATGCGTTTACAGGCTTCGACCAGCGACGTTAAGCGACGCAAGCAGGCATTCGACCGCGTGCAGGAGATCGTCGCCGATCAGGAACCATTTCTGTTTCTGGTCAATAAGAACGCTCTTTCCGCCGTCTCGCCTGTGGTCCATGGCGCCGCTCCCGTTATTTTGTCTCCCCAGACCTTTTGGAATGCGGAGAGGCTGACCATATCATCGAAATAGTCCATACGCATCGCTGAGATGCTATGAGTTGAACATTCAGGAAGTACTACAAGGCTAACTAAAGATGTCGACACCTGCGATCAGCCACGATGCGTTACTTTCCGCGCGCTTGTCGGTGCGATATGCGGGGAAGCAACCCGTTTTGCGCAATGTCGAAATGGATATCCTGCCGGGTGAAGTCCTCGGACTCGTGGGGCAAAGCGGCTCCGGAAAGAGCACTCTCGCCATGGCCTGCATGGGCTTGCTCGATAAGAAACGCGCAGAAATACAAGGGACGATCCGTTTTCAAGACGTCGAGCTGAATCAGCTCTCAGAGCGGGAACTCCGAAAGCTTCGCGGCCGTGCCGTCTCCCTGGTTTTGCAAAGTCCGTTGTCTTCCTTGAATCCGGCGCTAAAGATCCGTACGCAACTCAACGAAGCGTGGCGGGCCCACGCGACGGGAACAAAGGCGGATTGCGCAAACGCCATTCAGTCCGCTCTGCAAAACGTTTCGCTTCCATCCAGCGATGAATTCCAGCGCAAATATCCGTCGCAGATGAGCGTGGGCCAGGCCCAGCGTGTGCTCATCGCGATGGCCATCCTGCATCGTCCTGCGTTGCTGATCGCCGACGAAGCCACGAGTGCTCTCGATGTGATCACTCAAGCCGAAATTCTTGCGCTCTTTCGCCAGCTCAATCTCTCCACCGGAATGGCTATTCTTTACATCTCGCATGATCTTGCTTCCGTGGCAGGCATCTGCGACCGCATCGCCATTCTCCATCAAGGCTCGATCGTTGAAGTAGGAACAACCTCAGAAATCTTTTGCCAACCACGGCACGAATACACGCAGCAGTTAATGGCAGCCTTGCCGCGCATCCTGTTAGACCGCCCTGCGAAAGTGATGTCTTCTGTCGCCGGA
>CAVWVM010000006.1:0-278609 GCA_963758485.1 uncultured Acidobacteriaceae bacterium | reverse complement strand
CGATGGGATGAAGTCGATGAGTTCTACACAGGGGCGGTCACGACACTGGTGAACGGCGCTATTCCAATGGGCACGCGACACAGCTTCAGGCTGAAGGCTGGCGTTAATACTGAGCAGCGCGTCGAGAAGGCGAGTTACGTCGCAACGGTCAAGTTCACCAGAACTAGCGTAAAAGATGGCACCGCTGCGCGGGTAGTGTCATTCGGCAGTCGGTTCTCACGAGCTTGGCAAATCGGAGCTTTGCTGAACGAGTTCACCTTTCCACATTTGTGGCGCAAGGTGAGCCAGCGATACAACGACGGGCTTGATGTAAGGCTTGGAGACTTTACGCTTAGCAGGCAGGGTGTGAAGGTTGATCTGTTGGGGATGTTCCCCGACCTGAACAAGAAGCCTATTCCGTGGAAGGATGTGCGCTCGTATTCCGTAGAGAACGGCAAGTTCACATTGGTTTACGGCCCTCCGACTGATGCAGCGAAGACGTACAGCGCGAAGAGAGACGTTGAGCAGGTCGCGAACTTCCGAGTGATGATGACGCTGCTGAACCAGGTCAGACCGATGTCGGTCGCTTCACCAGTCAGCAGCTGAGCCTTCCTGGTTGGAGTACGATTTGAACCGGCTTTGGGCCGGACCCGGAAACACTGCGGGACAGTAGCACTATGTGCCCCCGCATCCGAAAACGGGTGAAAAAACTCCAACGCAGTAACGGTAACGGCCTACCGAAGCCATCTTGGAGTCTTCAGTCGGATCCGTCCACGTGATGTTCGCCGGCAACTTGTGCCAAACATTCAGAAAAAGTTTCGACTGAGAACAATACGGGTGGTGACTCTTTGCTCCCCTTTCATCCGACGACAGCATTCCTGAAGCACTGCAGGCGCAAACTATGCGCTACGACGCAATTGGTCGCCCACTTCCGGCCGATAAGGGAGTGGCTGCGCTTTTGAAGCCAGTTCGCCAATTCATGCGGATCGAAACGGATTCCCCCAGCCAATCGAAAGGATGGAAGTCTGCCGCCTGCCGCCATCTTGTAGACATGCTGAGGTGTGACTTGAAACAATTTCGCAGCGTCCCGCGCGCGTAAAACGCGGGTTTCCTTCTCCAATTGCGCTATGAGACTCATATTGTGCACCTCAACCGAAGACGATTCCACGCCTCTACCCAAAGGCAATCTCGATTGTTTAGAACAGTCCAAGATTTCCGTCAAACGGCTTCGAGGCTCCGATCTCTGCGTGGTGCGATATCGTGAGACCGGCGCGGCTCAGTTGGGGCAATAAATACCTTGACTAACCAATGGCGGGATCGACGGGTGTGCGCCACGGCGGTGGTCACTTAACAATGCCGATCTTTCTCGCCTCAGATTCGGTAAGCCAGAGAATTTTCTCAACTCTGCTCGCGAGATAGCGCAGGACGGAAGGGACTGGCATGCCGGAAAAAACTGGAACTTTTCCGAACTTTATACCAACGGAAAACTCTACGTCATGGTGAATTGTTCCTTTGCCGAGAGCTCTCGAAATTACGATTTCATTTTTTCTGCGATCCCACCTCGGTGCGAAAGGCAATGCCCCAGTCTCGCCAACTTTCCAAAAATCCTCAAACGAAAAATCCTTGACCGAAATTCCAGGCTCGATGATTGTTCTGTGTTTTGTAGTGTTACAAATTTTATTCAATGCCCAAAGCGGAGGGTTCCGCGCTTATACGGCTTAAACGAAGCGAACAACACTTTGATCTCATCGGGTATATGTTTACATCTGTTGCTCTTGATGGTGGCGTCCATGTCTCGTTTAGTATCCCCGAAAGGGAAGTAGGTCTTTTTTCTCCACTGGGCAGGAGTAACAGCGGAGGCGGCATAGTCCAAGGCGAAACGGAGACTTTCGATAATCTGCACGACGTTGCGAAGAATAGGATCTGGAAGCGGGTCCAACTTGATTTTGTCGATTACGTGAGAACTCTTCGGGTCGACCTCTTTGAATCTTCGGTGCGTCTCAGGATTGAAAAACTTAGACGATCTCGCTTTCAGTTCCAGTATTTGCTCGTCCGCCCATCTGACTCGTTGGAGGGCATCGGCAAATTTTCGGGAAACTGCTAACCTGCGACGGCTCGGCATCTCCGTAGTTTTAGCAGATTTTGGCTAGCCAAGGGATTTATTGCCCAAGTTAGCCTGCATTGCGACCTGACCTTCGTCAGGCAACGTACCCCGCCAGGGCTCCGGCGTTCACTTTCGCAAGTGCGTCTTTCGATTGCACCCCCTTCAGATAAACCATGGTCGATTTGATGTCGCGATGGCCCATCCACGTCTGAAGAGTGCGGATGTCCACACCGTGGCGCAGGTGCTCGGTGGCAAATGTGTGGCGGAACTTGTGGAGAAAGAAGTGCTGGCAGTAGGGCCCTTCAGCGCACTTGTTTCCGTGCTTGGTAACGCACTGTCCGCAATTCAACTTCGCCCGTGCGGCAACCCGCTTCACAATCGTGTCGTTCTCGCTGTTGGGATTTCCACGGGTATTGGGAAACACCAATTGCGCGGGCAGAGCATTGCGTGTCTCTTTAATCTCTGCAACTGGTCGATGAGAGCTGAGGGCAACGGTACAACTCGCTCCTCCCAGTTCTTCGGCCGAAAGCCCCAGAGGGCCTTGGCGGTGACCCGAACATTACTGTGGCGGAAGTCGAGATCGCGCCAAGCAAACATGTTGCGCCTCCTGATCACGAAATCCAGAGCCCAGCATAAATTTCAGAAATATTGCCTCATCGCGGTCGCGTGTTCGAACATCGACTGGATTTCTTCTGGCTCGTAGATCGGGCGAATCTTTTCAACGTACTTCGGCCAGTCGCTCGGATGTGATCAGGATTTTTCCGCGCCGTTTGAAAAGCTGCAGCACGACGACCAGTTTGTCGTAGACGGTACGGTGGCCGAGTCCCTGTTTGTAGCAATCGGTCATGAAGACCAGGATGTCCTCGCGTGTGACCTGGTCCACGTAGGATCTGCGGCACCATTGTTTGAGGAGTTTGTCTAGCGTGTATCGGTAGGTGACGTAGGTTCTCTCCTTGCGGTGAGCTTTAATGAAATCGAGATATTCGTCGATGGCTTGACCGATCGTGACACGCTGCTCTTCCGGTTCTCCGCTCGTTTCAATAATTCCGGCCTTTTGTGCATTTACCTCGATCGACTTGTGGCGCGCGGCTTCGATCACGTCCGTAAAATTACGGACCGCTTGGCGCTTTCGTTTTCCGTCCTGGTACCACTCCAGGTAGTAGCCCCCTTCAGGATGGTGTTCGTCAGAGCCAGAAATGAGGACGTGGTCGCGGACGATTTTTCCGTTTTGTTCGAGAACGGCAGAGAGTTTCCAAACCCCTCCGACTCGAACCTTCTTGAGAATATTGACACGTTCGGCGTACTGTTTGGACCGAGCCATCGTACCTCCCTCAATTGGGGAGGACACTACTGTGGGTTCGAGATTCGGTCAAACGGAGGAAAGAATGGACACCAGAGCGGACACCCAGGAAGGTAAGTGATTGAAAACTAGGGAGGGACGACGGGACTCGAACCCGCGGCCTCTGCCGTGACAGGGCAGCGTTCTAACCAACTGAACTACGTCCCCTACTTTTCGCCGAACGGCAACGCTTCATTTCGCCGTGGTCGCGACTCTTACAATTGCCTGATTTGAGAGCTTATGGACTCAAATCGTTCAACACTTCATCACTTACGGCACGGTGCATCTGTCCATGCACTGTCTGCAGATTGTAACAGAGCCCAACTTCATCTGTCAGGGGCTTGCGCCACAGAAAAGAGATTAACGAATATCTCGTTCAGAAATCATCAGACGCGTGACTTCCAATCCGCACAGCAGACAACTTACCTCATCTGATTCGTCGGTAAGGCGTCATCGTCGGTACCCCGGCAAAATTCTTAGCGTGCGCGAACTTCCAATTGCATTGGACGCGCCACGGAACTTACATCGGGATCGTAATATTCATACACTCGCGATTGAAATGTTCGGGCGCGGATCGGATATTTGGCCCGCAAGCGAAACTGTATTCTCACTGTGTCTCCAGCTCCAATGGAGTTGAAGTAGAGGATGGCCTGCGTCGCGGTCTGGCTGAATTTTTCCAGGCGGCTACTCTTCTGGGACGCACTCTTCTCAACGAACGCTTGCAAGTCTTCGCTAAGCAAATCGAATCCGGGCGGGATACCCAGATCTACCATCACCATGTTCGCGCTCTTGGGCAGGTTATTCTTGATCACTGCGGTAGCCGTGGCAAGATCGTCCTGGGCCAGATGGGTGCGATCATAATCGACGCTGATGGAAAGCGCTTCGTTTGCGGGCGACTCGTTCCACGGAACGAAATAGCTGCCAACGATCTGGTAAGCAAGTCCACCCTTGCCATCAAAACGAAGCTCGATTTTGTTGGTGTGGTCTGGTCTCTCTATGCGCTTCGATTCTTCGCCATCCCCTAGCGGCTGCTTTGCGTCAGTTTCGATCCCCTTGAGCACGAACTGATGCAGTAGATCGTTGTTCTCGGGGGTCAGACTGAGTTTCTGCACGGATTTGCCGTTCAAGAGAATGTCGAGCGTGCCGCGAACGTCCGCGGCGCCTTTTTCTGTCGCCAGCAGAAGAGCGCGCAGAGCCATGATCGTAGCCTGAGTTGTTCCCCATGCTCCCGAAGCGTCTTTCTTGGCAGCGATGTAATTCATCGCTTTACGCGCCGTACCCGAGGCTTCGCCTGACTTGAGCAACGCTTGCACGGCTAATGCGGTCGTTTCCACACTTGCGCTGGAACCCGTTGCATATACGGCAGTCTCATCGGCGCTCCACCATGCTTGCTCATCCTTCTCAGTGTGCGCGTCGAGCAGGAGTTGCAATGCCTGATGAAGGAACTCGGGATCTTTTCCCTGATTGACCTCTCGATAGTCCGCCGCGAAATTGGCCACCACTGCCAGCGTGTAGGCATCTGCCTTGGCATGCATGTGGTCCTGTATAAATTTCTCTGCCTTCTCAACTGCAGCCCCTTCATAGCCGGTATTCTCCAGCGACCACGCGATGTAACTTGTAATGCGAAGCACATCAGAGTTGTAGCGGTTAGTCGCTCCCTCATTAATGAACGATGCATCGGGCTTCCAGCTACCATCGGGCTGCTGTTGCGCGGCCAGCCACTGCTGCGTGCGCGCAATCAGCTTGGGGTCTACGTCGTAGACTTTCGACATATCGCTGAACTCCATCAGCCCATAGGACGTCAGAATTTTGTTGGCAGGTGCGTTGCCAAACCATGAGAAACCGCCTCCGGCGACCTCGAAAGTGAGCAGGCGCTGATATCCGTTGGCAATGTAGCCCTCGGCTTTGGCATGCACCTCAGGAGTCAATTTCTTGGTGCGCTTCATGTAATCGAGCGCCAGCACGTTGGGATAAGTGCTGGAGGAAGTTTGCTCGAAGCATCCGCCGGGCATGCGCAGAATGCTGTCCATACCCTCGATCACCTGGCTCAGCGGTCCCGGATAAAGCCGGACGAAGATCTTGGTGGCGTCGGGAATGGCGGTTACCGGGAAGTTCAAGTCGTGCGCGACGCTATTTTCCAGACGGCCGTTGAAGATCAAGCTCTGCTCGCGTCCATTTGGAATCACCTCAATCTCGCGGATAACGACGTCGGCGCGAGTGGCTTTTCCCTCCATTCGCGCGGAGAGCGTCAATTTGTATTTGCCGATCCGCTTGGCCTCCAGCGTGAACTGCGAACCACCAACACGCGAGGAGTCCACCATAACGGATTTTTCCGCGACGTCATCGACAAGCGAAAACCAGTCGTCCGGCTGCAATTTCAGGCTGACGTTTCCGCGCTCCCCAGAATAGTTGTAGACAGCGATGGGAACGGAGACGCGATCACCTTGTGTAAGCGTAAGCGGCAAATCGAGATCGACGAAGAAGTCCTGGAAGACTTTGATACTCGATGTCGAACTGCCCAAGGCTCCATGAGCGGTCGAAGCGAGCATGGCCATGTGCCAGGTGGTGATGGAGTCGGCGATCGGAATGACGATACTAGCCACGCCATCTTTGTCGGTGAGGATTTCTGGATTGATGTAAAGCGCTTCGGGGAAGTAAGAACGCACATGCGCCGATCCGCTATCCTCCTTCTTGTCTTTGGTGGCGAGAACGGCGCTATTTTCTGCGGCCTGTGCTTTCAATCGCATAGGCGCATCCGCAGTTGGTGCTGCGAGAGCAACGATGTTGCGCCCGTCTATCGCCATGTTCACGACTCCCCCCATAACACCTCCGGCGATCCCAGCGGGCAGTCCTCCGTTCCGTACCACAACGTTCGCGGCGGAAACTTCAACTGTCTCGCTTACCTGACCTACGTCAAGCCGTACGCCGAGGACGGCACGATCGCGTGCACCGACCGTGAATGTCTTGGAAGCACTCTGGAAGCCGGCGCAAGAGACTTGTATTTCGTACTCGCCGGGCGGCAGGCTCGATAAATCGAATTGCCCTGCGGCATCAGGCCGAGCAATCCGTCGCTTGCTGGTCGCCGTCGCCCGCAGCTCGACGCGAGCCGTCGATACTACCGCGCCCGAGGGATCAGTGATCGTGCCCACTACCTTCGCCAGATCATTCAACGGTCCCCGATCATGCTCGATGTTGAGATCGATCGAGCCTCCAAAGGAAGGCGGCGCTGCGCCTCGTACGATCTTTCTGGTTCTAACGTCTACATAGACCGCAAGATCATCCCCGGTATCGAATTGCTGATCTGCTCCAGCACTGCGCACAAGATAATGCTTTTTGTCGCGGCGCCACGGAACAGCCTCCACCCGCAATGGGGTGCCCCACGAGTCACGGACGCTGGATTCATCGCTGTCCTTTACCTTTTCAAACACTTTTGTGAGATCCCCGCCTTCGGGGTCCTGCTTGTAAGCTCGGTTCAAACGCTCGGCCAGCCGGCTCACTTGTTCAACGAATCGCGTCTGATAACGGCTCGAATACTCCGCATACCTGGTCATCGGCACCGAGCGACCATACTCGGTTTCGAAGTGATTCGTATTGACCATTTCCGTAGCAGAGAACAGAGCTTGGGCCGCACGGTCTCGCTGCTGAACCTTCGACTCCTCCACCGGTTCGACAATCTCCGGCAAGCCGACGGAGTGGATCTCGTAGCGAGGCTTCATGACCTCTTGCTCGAGATAGAAAAATACCTTGGCGAAGCCGGGCTGCTTCTCGGCCAGTGCAAAAACGGCTTCATCCACGATTTGCAACCCGAGAGCAGCATGAACGCCTTCGCCGTGCGAGTTGGTTACGCGGAAACGAATACGCGCTTCTCCGCCCGGTTTATAAACAGAGGAATCCGCCGTGGCAGCGATTTTCAGTTCGTCGGCCGGTTGCACGAACACCAGGCGGTGATCTCCGACTGGCCGAGCGTCACGGCCGAAAAGGTAGGCGCTGAAGTCCACCGTACCCGCCATGTCGGGCGTCGCGATCAGCGAGAGTTCAGCGCGGCCATCAGTCATATCGATATCGCGCGTTAGAACAGTCTGGCCATCTTTTACGATATCAATGTAAGCAGTACCTCTCTGTTTCGTAGAAAACACATTCACCGAAATATGGTCTCCCGCGCGATACACTGCTCGGTCAGTGCGCAGAAGGATCTGTTCCTCTCCCTCGCGAGTTTGCAGTTGTAGCTTGTATGAGGCGTGATTCCCTTCTTTATCGCTGGCGGTAATCTCGATCGATTCGACCCCCTTTTCCGGCTTAATCCGGACTATCGAGACTCCCCCTTCGTCGGAGGTTACCATCTGTTGCGCGCGACCTTCAGGATGAACATTCACACTTGCGCTGGCGGGTGTTCCGTCGGGATAAGACGTCAGGATATAAATCTGATTCTCCAGATTTGGTACGAGTGTGCCCCCTTCCGGGACAGCGGTGATGAGCAGAGGTGACTCACTCACCGTGATAGGTTCGCCCCGCGTCTCCGAGTGACTTGCGGAGTCTTTCACCGTGGCTTCGACCAAAACCCTCGCCGAACCATGGTCCAAAGGCCGTCCCGCAAAGTATGTGGGCAATTTGAGGTCGAAGTGATAAACGCCGTCACGGTCTGTCTTGCCTTGCCCGGATGCTACGTCGAAGACTGAAACATCCATGGCGGAGGCTTTGACGGTGATCTCTGCTTCGTCGACTGGCTTACCAAAAAAATAATTCGCGCGAACCGTTCCCGTAACATGGTCTCCGGGACGGTAGCCGCGCCTGGTGCGATCATTTTTCCCTGCAAACTCGATTGCCACTTTAAACTTCGGCAAAACGTAGCGCTCGACGTTTAATGCGATCTCGGCCGTATTGGCAGGCTCTTCGCCTTCGCCAAGCAACGCCCTCAAGTGATAAGTCCCGAGGTTCACTTCGTCGGCCAGCGAAAATTCCGCTGATGCAATTCCGAACTGGTCAGTCTCGGTGGCCTTTTTGAAGACCTTGTTACCACGCGAATCTTCCACCTCGAAGACTAGTTTTCTACGAGCCGCAGCTTCATGATTGGCGCGATCCAGCGCCAGTGCACGCACATGAATCGTCTGACTGGGCTGGTAAATTGGCTTTTCGGTAGTGAGGAGAATTGAAACCTTGTCTTCCAGTCGAACTGGTTGGATAAATTCCGTTGAGCCAATCTCCGTGTCGACGGTGTAGCGCAATTGGTAACTTCCCACGGCTCCGGCCGGAAATCGAAAATGCGCTTCCGTCGTTCCCCGAGAGTTCGTACGTCCCGTGAAAAGAGAGCTGGATTTTGCGTCCGCGTTTAATAAGTCAATCTGTAACGACCCGCGCCCCGGAATCACTTCGTTTTTCGAATCTGTGAGAATCACCCTTACCGCGGCGGCGCTGCCCGCGAGGTAGGATTGCTGTCCGATGATGTGAATGACCGGCGAACGCAGAATCTCAGAAATGGATTCCGTGCCTTCGATCGCTGGAGTACGCCCGTCCTCATATTTGAAAGCGTAACGGACACGGTGCCATACCAATTCGTCCGTGGCCAGCTGCTTCGAAAGCTTGATCTGCTCGTGCCACAGGCCTTTGCTCTCGGCTATCGCGAAAGCACGCTGCGTGGTTCCCAAGATGTGGTCCTCGGGATCGAGAATCTCGACCGTGAGTTGACCACTCCCGGCCTCAGCTGCCACGTAGGGAAGCGTCAGATGCAGCACGCCGTGGCTGTAGATCGCGCTGGCAGACTCATCTCTGCCGGCCGCTTGAAAACCCTGGACCGCCACAAGTGCGGCGATCATTAACAAAGTTGGAATGAAAATGAAAAAGAATCTCGGGGGGTTAGTATTTCCACTGGAAGCTCCCATGGCATCTCCGTGAGTGTCATCGGCCGCTACAGATTGTTGGACTCAGCGGTAGAACGATTCCTCCGGCGAATCCTTGCAGCCGAAAGTTTGCTCGTGTGCTTTCTTATAGATAGACACCAGAGAGGCGAACGAAGGCGAGCCAGATGCGGCAAATGGGCCAAGCCTGCGAATTGACGATTTCAACAGCCTTAATCACTAAGTCGCAAAAACTACTCAATATACTTTATATAGACTTGTTGTTTGCCTTGTTAGAAAGGTAGATCGTGCTTGTGAGGGGGAATTTAGTTTGCCGCTGAATCAGGATGTGCTTTGGTACAAAGACGCCATCATCTACCAAGTGCACGTCCGCACGTTTTATGACAGCAATGGCGACGGCATCGGAGATTTTCAGGGACTGGAACAAAAGCTGGGATATCTTCAAGAATTGGGTGTCACCGCCATTTGGCTAATGCCATTCTTCCCTTCTCCTTTGCGCGACGACGGATATGACATCGCGGATTACAATTCCGTCCACTCCAGTTACGGGACGCTAGAAGATTTCCGCAAGCTTCTCGATTCGGCACATAGTAAAGGCATTCGAGTGATCATCGAAATGGTCCTGAATCACACCTCGGATCAGCATCCGTGGTTTCAGGAATCGAGAAGTTCAACTGACAATGCGCGCCGGGATTGGTATGTGTGGAGTGATACCGACAATCGTTATCAGGGCACGCGCATCATTTTTCTGGATACAGAAAGGTCGAACTGGGCGTGGGATCCGACTTCAAAGGCTTATTACTGGCATCGTTTCTTCAGTCATCAACCCGATCTCAACTATGACAACCCCGCCGTCCGTGAACAAATGTGGAAGGTGATGAGCTTCTGGCTGGAAATGGGGGTCGATGCCTTTCGCTTGGACGCAGTGCCCTATCTGGTGGAGAGGGAGGGCACGAACTGCGAGAATTTGCCTGAGACTCACGCAGTACTCAAAGAGTTGCGCCGTAAGCTCGATGAACAGTTTCCGGGAAGAATGTTGCTGGCGGAGGCAAACCAGTGGCCAGCCGACCTTCGCCCGTATTTTGGCGAGGGAGACGAGTTTCACATGGCGTTTCACTTTCCGTTAATGCCTCGAATGTTCATGGGGCTTAAGCTGGAAGATCGCAAACCCATCACCGAAATCCTGCAACAAACTCCGGAAATTCCGCCGACGTGCCAGTGGTCGCTTTTTTTGCGTAACCATGACGAGTTGACGCTCGAGATGGTCACCGACATGGAACGCGATTACATGTATGACTCATATGCCGAGGACAAGACCATGCGCCTCAACCTCGGCATACGGCGGCGGCTGGCGCCATTGCTCGATAATGATCGCAGGCGCATTGAGTTAATGAATGGCATGCTGATGTCATTGCCGGGTACGCCCATCATTTATTACGGCGATGAAATCGGTATGGGAGACAACATCAATCTTGGCGACCGGAATGGCGTGCGAACTCCCATGCAGTGGAGCGGAGGCTGGAACGGTGGATTTTCCGCCGCGCAGCCGGACCGCCTGTACGCACCTCTGATTCAAAATCCGGTGTACGGGTATCCGGCAGTGAACGTGTTAGCACAACTGGGGTCGGGACACTCACTGCTGCATTGGATGCGTCGCATTATCGCCGTAAGACGTTCAACGGCGGTGTTTGGTCGCGGATCGATTGAGTTCATCCATCCCGCGAATCATCGGATACTGGCCTACGTGCGCCGCCTGGGGAATGAGGCAGTATTAGTGGTCAACAACCTTTCGGGTGCAGCCCAGGCCGTGGAACTGGACCTGCGACGCTACAAGGGAAATATTCCTATTGAAATGTTCGGAAAAAACATTTTCCCGCGCGTAGGTGAGCAGCCGTATTTACTCACCCTGGGCCCGTACCAGTTTTACTGGTTTCGATTGCGACGAATCTGAATGAATGAGAATTGTGGAAACCATGTCCCATGACGCTGCGCCGGCCACTCCACATCTCTCGGAGATGAAATTGGCGGAAGACACATTTTTGACGGATGACTTTGTTCGCCAATTAATCAATGTGGGCGAAGTCGACATCCTGATAGGATTGCCGACTCACAACAATGCCAAGACGATTGGCACCGTCGTCAAAAGCATTCAGAGCGGCATCCTGCGCTGGTTTCCTCGCGAGCGAGCTGTGATTATCAATGCAGATGGCGGATCGCGCGATGGCACGCCGGAACTGGTAACCGGCATCTCCATCGATGATGTTCGTCCCGCCACGAATCTCAACGCGCTGCGGACGTTGCATTCGATCAGCACCAGATATGGGAACAACCCAACCAGTTCTGCCGCCATGCGCACCATCCTCTCTGCCGCGGAACTTCTTCAGGCCAAGGCCTGCGTGATGATGTCCCCCGAATCCTCCGGCATTGAGGATGAATGGCTCTCCCGACTTCTTCGGCCCGTGCGCAATGACGGCTACGATTTGGTGACTCCTATCTACCGCAGGCACAAGTTCGAGGGAGTATTGCTTACAAATCTGCTCTATCCCATGACCCGTGCACTCTATGGCGTGCGGGTTCGCGAACCCTACACGCAAGACTTGGGCTTTTCCGGCCGCTTGGCTGGCGAATTTCTGTTGCAGAATTCGTGGGAGAACGAGGCCGATGCAGACGGCTCCCAACTTCGTTTCACCCTGGCAGCGCTTACAGGTCAGCACCGGGTATGCCAGGTTTTTCTGGGCGAGAAAGAACATATTGAACGTCATGCCTCTGACCTGGTGCCGGCCCTGCGGCAAACCGTAGCGCCTCTGTTCTCCGCGCTGGAGCCTGACTTTCCCGCGTGGAGCGCGGTGACTGGATCACAACCCGTCCCCACTACCGGCCCGGATCATGAGGTTTCCCTGGAACCGCTGCGCGTGAACCGAAAGCGGCTACGAGAAATGTTTTCAACCGGCGTGGCCGAACTTGCATCGGTCTTCCAGACCATTCTTTCCCCCTCGACACTTGCCGAACTTCGCGACGTCGCGCGAATGGACGAAGAGGCATTCTGCTTCCCTGCGGAATTGTGGGTGAGAACGGTTTATGAATTTGCCGCTTCTTATCACAAGTCCGTGATCAGCCGCGATCACATCATTCAATCTTTCGCACCGCTGTTTCGCGGAAGAGCTCTGTCATTCCTGCTTGAAAACCGCACCGGTTCTGCCGATGACGTCGAGAACAATATCGAGGCTATCTGCGTCGAGTTCGAGCGCTTGAAACCATATCTTCTGCAAATGTGGAAGTCGAGAGAGTGAGGCAACTATGCGGGAAATGATTGTCAGTGAACTGAGTCAGGCGGTACAAGATCTGGCCAGGGGGTTCGCCCACTACCTTCCTCGCTTCATCGTGATGCTGATCCTCGCGCTCGCGGGATGGGCAGCCGCGTTTGTGGTTAAGGTAATTTTGCGCAGCATCCTGCGTTTGATCCAATTTGATCGCCTGTCCGAAAATGCAGGCGCCTCTCAACTGCTTAAGAAAGCCGCGTTGCCGCCTGCCTCGGAAGTGGTCAGCCGTTTCGTGTTCTGGCTGGTGTGGCTCGGGTTCATTCTTTTGGGAGTGAGCGTGCTTGGGATCTTCGGCCTTCAGGAACAGATCGGGAAATTCTTCTTCTTCCTGCCGCGCCTTTTTGTAGCCATGTTCATTCTGTTTGTCGGATTGCTGGCGGCGAGTTTCTTTTCCCGTGCCGCTCTGCTCGCTGCAGTCAACGCCAATGTTCCTTCGCCGCGCGTGCTCAGCCTGGCCATTCGCAGCATCATCATTGTTTTTGTTTTATCGATCGTTTTTGAGGAGTTGGGAATCGCTGAGCAAACCATGCTGGTCGCCTTCGGAATCGCCTTCGGAGCGCTCATGCTCGGATTAGCGATTGCTTTTGGAATCGGGGGCAGGGACCTGGCGCAGCAATTCCTTGAGAAACGATTCCTGCGTGCACAAAAAGATGAAAATGAGGACGAGCTGTCGCCGCTCTGAGTACGCCTCGCGTACATATATTTGAGGGGCTGGCACACGGGGCTCAACGGTCATAAATGCGGTTCATCGACCGAAGTCGTTCACTGAGATCCTTCGTCAAGGCATTTGCTCGGAAGCGCCACTTCCAATTTCCGGTTACGGTTCCGGGAAGATTCATACGAGCCTCGCTGCCCAGCCCTAAAACGTCCTGTAAAGGTACGATGGCGATTTTGGCCACGGATGCCAGCACTGCGCGGATCAGCACCCAATTCACTGGCTGGTCGTCGAACCCCAAATATTCCCGGGTAAAAACGCGTTCTTTTCGAATGTCTTCTTCCGTGCGAGTACTCTCCCCGATACCCGAACTGTTCCACCATCCTACCGTCGTGTCGTTGTCGTGACCGCCAGTGTAGGCCACAAGTTCCCGCGAATAATTGTGCGGCCGGAAGCTTGGCCCTTGTGGATCGTTGCCGAAAGCAAATTGCAGCAGGCTCATTCCGGGGAAGCCAAACTCCTCTCGCATAGCCTCTACCGCTGGAGTGATCACACCCAGATTCTCAGCGACGAAAGGCAACTCCTGCAATTCCGCTTTTACCTTGCGGAAGAATTCGGCTCCAGGACCTTTCACCCACTTCCCCGCTTGCGCCGTCAGGGCACCTGCTGGAATTTCCCAATAGGCCTCGAACCCGCGGAAGTGATCCAGCCGCACCATATCAAACCGTTTGAGCGACGACCGAAAACGCTCGATCCACCAGCGGTGCCCCGTGGCCGCGGAAACATCCCACCGATACAGAGGATTTCCCCATAGTTGACCGGTGGCGCTGAAATAGTCGGGGGGAACACCGGCGATCGCCGCGGGCCTGGACCGTTCATCCAGCCGAAACAGTTCTGGGTGGCTCCATACATCCGCGCTGTCGTGGGCGACATAGATCGGAACATCGCCCATAACGCTGATTCCGCATCGCGCACAATGACTTTTCAACTTTTCCCACTGCTTGAAAAACTCGAACTGCGCAAACTTATGGATTTCGATTTGCGGAGCGAGCCTCTCTCTCCACTCCTGTAACGCAGGCAACTCTCGTCGGCGGATCCCTTCTTCCCAATCCGCCCAGGTGTCTTCCTGTTTCAATCCCTTACGCGCCATGAAGAGCGCATAATCGTCCAGCCAGCTGGCATTGCTCTCGCAGAAACTTTTGAACGCGGCGCGGTCGCTCTGAGCGGCTTCCGTCAGAAAGGTGTAAGCAGCCTTGCCCAACAAACCCTGTTTGATTTCAATGACGCGTCCGTATTCCACGTGGTCTTCGGGCAAAGTCGCGGTGGATGCGAGGTCAATTGGCGACAACAATCCCTGATCCTGCAGCGATTTCAAATCGATGAGCAAGGGATTGCCGGCGAAGGCGGAGAACAACTGATAAGGAGAATCCCCGTATCCGGTCGGACCCAGCGGTAGGACCTGCCATATCGTTTCTCCCGCGTCAGCCAGGAATTCAACAAACTCATGAGCCGATTCGCCGAGATCGCCGATGCCATGGTGGCCTGGCAAAGATGTTACATGCAGAAGAATTCCGCTACATCGAGGAAAGTTAGAGGAGTTCACGCTATGTTTTGGAGTACCCCGAGATAATCAAGGTTGTGAGACTGTCCAAAAAACCTGGGCCGACCTTCACATGAAATCATCGTCCATATACGGAACTCGTGTCCAGGCCCAAGACAGTCGGATTTTTCTAAATTTCCCTTAACCCGAGAATCCATTAGTGGGCACAAGGACTTAGCGGAGCGTTTGAGTTGGTCGCAAACGTGCAATTAGGAACGGGATAGTTCTATGCCCTAGTTCGGGCTGCGATCTAAAACCATGCACCTGCAGCCTCCCCCATTTCGTGCTCTTCGTTGCGCGGTGATCGCGCTGACGATCGCGCTGGCTCTTGAGGCATTCACGCAAATGGTCCTCACCGGCTTTCCGGCGTGGCCGTCTCACTTGGCTGCGCCCGCACTGTACGTTTCGTTCTTTTTCCTGATGACCTTTGCATCCCTGTGGAAATCAAATTTCCAGTCAGCATTCCTCGGTTCCACAGCAGCAGACCAGATGAACTCTGGCGCCCGTTTCATGCTCACCGAAGAGTGGCGGCAAACCGAAATTCTCGAAAACGGAATTGACGTTCGGAAACTAAGGCAAACCGAGGAGAGACTGCGAGAGAGCGAAGAACAGTATCGGTTATTGGTGGCGACGATCCCCGAAGTTGTTTGGAAGTCCGATTCAAGCGGTAAGGTACTGTTCGTAAGCCCGCAAGTCGAAGCTCTCCTTGGATACTCTGTCGAAGAATTTCGCCAACAGGGAGATTCCCTCTGGTTTAACTCCGTTCACGCCGATGATCAGGAAAGAGTGGGGCAGGCGTTCGAATCACTGATAAATCTGGGTGAGCCCTACGATATCGAATGCCGGGCACGAAAAAAGAATGGTGACTGGATATGGGCGCACGATCGGGCGGTGGCCAGTACCGACTCGAACGGGTTGCGGGTTGCCACCGGGCTCATTTCGGATATTACGGTGCGGAAAGCTGGTGAAGAAAGCCAGAACAGTTATCGCTCGCTGTTTGAAAACATGTTGGAGGGCTTCGCCCACTGCGAGATGATTTTCGACGAGCGTGGATGTCCGATCGATTTTGTGTATCTCGCCGTCAACAGCGCGTTTGAAAAAATGACGGGATTGACGAACGTGGTGGGCAAGAGATTCAGCGAGGTCGTCCCAGGGGCTACAGATTCCCGGCAAGAATTGGTTCAGAGATATGGCCGAGTGGCACAAACCTCTCGTCCCGACCGTTTCGAGATCGAAATCAAGGGTCTCGGCATGTGGTTCTCGGTCTCAGCGTATGGTGCGGGAAAGGGATTTTTTGTTGCGGTTTTTGACTGTATCACTGCACGCAAACAGGCTGAGGAATCTATTTTGTTCAAGACCGCTCTGCTGGAGGCGCAAGCTGAGACAACCCTGGATGGCATTCTGGTGGTTGACGAGTCCGATCGCATCGTTCTGGCGAATAAACAGTTCGGGCTCCACTTCGGGATACCCGATGAACTACTGAGCACTCAAGACGATCTTGTCATGCGCCAGCACGTGATGGCTAAAGTCGAGTTCCCCGACGTCTTCGTCGAACGGGTTAAGTATCTCAATGATCATCGAGATGAAAAAAGTCGGGACGAACTTAGATTAAAGAACGGGAAGGTCTTCGACCGATATTCTGGGCCTCTCGTCGACTCAAAGGGGCGGTATCGGGGAAGGATTTGGTACTTCCGCGACATCACAGCCCGCAAACTTGCGGAGGAGCAGGTTCAGTTCTTAGCCTATTACGATGCCCTGACGGGGCTCCCCAATCGCATTCTCCTCAAGGATCGAGTGCGGAAGGCGCTTGCCGCCGCCCGTCGACTGGATCAGAAGGTTGCGTTTCTATTCCTCGATCTGGACCGGTTTAAGGACGTCAACGACTCACTCGGGCACTCGGTCGGCGATCTCCTCCTACAGGGGATGGCGGAACGACTTAAGACATGGGGGCGTGAACAGGACACCATCGCCCGTCTTGGGGGGGACGAATTCCTGATCATGGTGACCCAGGTAAGGGACCTGATGGACGTGGCAGCTGCCGCGGAGCGACTCATGGATGTAATGACGGCCGCATTCGTCATCGAGGGAAAGCCTCTCAATGTTAGCTGCAGCATCGGCGTCAGTATCTTCCCGGAACACGGTACGGACTGCGAGACGCTGATCAAGAACGCCGATGCGGCTATGTACGGTGCCAAGGAAAGCGGACGTAACAACTTTCGTTTCTTCAGCGAGGAAATGAACGCACAGTCGGTCGAGCGTTTGACCCTGGAAAGAAGCTTGCGTTCGGCACTCGCCCAGGAACAACTGTTTCTGATGTATCAACCGCAGCTGGATATCGGCACCGGAAAGATCACCGGAGTGGAAGCACTCCTGCGCTGGCAACATCCAGAGTTGGGACTTGTGCCACCCGACAGGTTCATACGAATTGCTGAGAACAGCGGGCTGATCGCGCCCATCGGTGAATGGGTTCTCCGGACAGCCTGTTCTCAAGCCAGGAAATGGCAAGACGAAGGTCTTCCCGCTGTTTCCGTGGCGGTCAATGTATCAGCGGTCCAGTTTCGCCAGCAGGGCTTCTGCGAACTCCTCAAGAAGGTGCTTCATGAGACGGGTCTCGCCGCGCAATATCTTCAACTGGAACTAACCGAAAGCCTGCTCCTGGCTGATACGGACGTAACGATCTCCGTGCTTAGAGAGTTAAAGTCTATGGGGGTCACACTGGCGATCGACGATTTTGGCACTGGCTATTCCAGCTTCAATTACATAAGACAATTTCGGGTGAGCAAGATCAAAATTGATCGTTCGTTTATCAGCGATGTTGCTACCAATCCTGACGACGCGGCAATCACCGCCGCCATCATCAGCATGGCAAAGAGCCTGGGTCTTAAGGTCATCGCCGAAGGCGTCGAGGATGAGGCCCAAATGTCCTTCCTGAGGGCGCATCATTGCGACGAGATTCAAGGCTACTACTTCAGCCGGCCCTTGGAGCGTGATGCCATTGCAGCCAAACTGCGAGACACAGGGCTGCACGCTTTGTCCGCGGTTTCGCGCGGCTGAACTGTTGATCCGTACCGCCCGGAAAGCTGGACCTTAGATCGCAGTGGATTTAAGACGCACAGATCTGTGCGGGAATTAGGATCTCAATGGGATGGAAAGAACGAGGAGAAATGGGAGCGGCCGCAACACGACTGGCTGACATGACATATTTCACGTCTCTGATGTATCAAGGCCGCCATACGCATTTATCGTCGGTGCAGACACCGCAATAAAAGCTAAAAGGCAAAAAAAGGCCGAACTCTAAGATGAGTCCGGCCGAGCAGCTCATTGACACCACAGTGAAGTGAAACGGTCGTGAGGGCCAAACGGCGAATGGTCCGCCACTAACCCATGACAGTATTCGTAAGTTTCAACTCTCAATAAAATAGCTGCCAGGGTTCCTAATGACTGTTCAATTTTGTACATCTTCGAAAATATACCCCGGGTATACCGTCCCACTGAGGGACAGCACTGCAATGACGAGGCCACACACAATCTGGGGGCCACTGGAAGGTTTGTTGGATTGGTGGGCAGTGCAGGACTCGAACCTGCGACCTCCTGCTTGTAAGGCAGGCGCTCTAACCAGCTGAGCTAACCGCCCGGCAGGTAACTGCAATCAGCATAATAGATTAGACTTTTTTGTGCCACCCTATGAAAAACCCTTGTGCACAGTTCAGTGCACAAGGGGATAAATCCGTTCGTCGGGCCTTGCACTGCAGGCCGGATAAAGATCGCATGCTGAAGCTGCGCAGTCGTTTGCTCCTGATCATTAGCCAGGTGCGCGTAGACGCGTTGTCGCGAACGAATTCTTGTTTCGTTAGTAGTTCAGCCGCCGTGCGCGTGATGGAACTGGAAGAAGGACAAACTCATTAGTGAGGAACTCTCGCTTGCTATGCGGAAGCTAACAGTTGGCTAAGTGTTTTCTTGGGCCGCCATTCCTGACCGCTCTTACGAAAGGATGTGGCATCCGCATCGATGAGGCCCACTAGCACCTCGGCCACGATCCGGCCACCCACGGGACCAAGACGATTACCACCCGTGCATGCATCGGCTTCGCGGAGAATGTAATACCACAGAGGAGTTTCGCCCTTCCAACCTGTGGAGGCAATGCCCACCTGCTGCGTGGTGAGCGGCGTGACTCCGAGGTGACGCGCCAGGACCTCGCCAGACGGCAGCCCTACCCCCTGCCCGCGTTGCAAATCGCGAACGGCGAGTGAATGATAGTCTTCGATCTCGCATTCCCCGGTGACAGCAACTGGCAGCTCAATGAGCGCTCGCACCAGTTTCCCGTCCATCTTCTTCGATCGCTGTGCGGGTGGAGCTCCGGGCGCGTCGAAGAACAACGTCCAGTCAATCACGCGATCACGCGGTACAGCTCGGAAACCCAGCAGATCAGGAAACAGCGGTACGGGATTAGAATGTGCGTTCAATCGGTAGCGATGGCGGATCTGCGAGTGACCGTAGCGATAGGCTGCGTCGGCAAACTCCAGCGGGATGAAACCGCTATGCGGTGGGCGAAAATACTTCGGGCCATCACGAAGCACTTCATTTGCAAGAGTTTCTCCGACGAGTGTACGTAGAAAATCGTTGAGGATGAGCCATTGATAATGCCAGCGCAATTGCCGAGCTGCTTCGTCGAATACACGGTCGCTCGCCACTCCCGCTACTCGCGCTTCATCGACGAATGCGTTGTGAGCCTTGAGAATGGCGAGATGCATCTGTGATATCAACATGTGCGAATCGTTGCGCGGATCGCCGATGATCGCGATGCCCTCTGCATTTCTTTGCAGGTCCGTTCCGTCCTTACCAAGCAGGAACTTTGCTGGATCATCGCGCTGGTAAAGAAATGGATGACCGGTAGGCCCATCGCCGTAAATGGATTCAAGGTTGAGTTGCGGACTCCGCGCGTTCCGCAATTCCGCCGTATTCGTATGGCTCTGTAAAACCGACCGATCAGCCGTGATATTGTGTGCCACAAATTGACCGAAGATCGGCCAGCCAGCGGAGGTATCACCGAGAGAATCGGGCGTGTCATCGACATCTCCGCAATCGCACATGCCTCCTGCGCGACCCAGCGCGTGTAGGAATTGCTCATCAGCCTCAAACGACGGCAACTCGGGAAATATTCGCCCGTAAGCCGTGGGGGCAATCGGAGCATCGATCGCCACTTTAGCTCGTGCCGGCGACAAGCAATGACTGCGAATTGATGTGGCTGGTTGGTTCATGAGGACATCCATTTTAACGTTTTCTTGGCAGGCCCACTAACCGATTGCTGAAAGATTCGCCGGCTTGCGCTTGTGCGAGTATGTGCGACGTGCGAAAACACGGTCAAACGCCGATGAGGTCTTCTCCTCCCTTCTGAGTCGCGGAAATTGGTCTCCTATTCCCTGCTAGACTGTCGCCGTGCGGCGTCTCATCGTCAACGCGGATGACTTCGGACTCACGGACGGAGTGAACCGCGCGATAGCGGAGGCTCACACGAACGGGATTGTGACTTCCTCTACACTCATGGCCAACGGGCCTGCCTTCGACGATGCCATCCGGCTCGCAAAAAATCTTCCCGAGTTAAGCGTGGGCTGCCATGTTGTGTTGATCGATGGCGAACCGGTTCTGGATGCGGTTCGTCTGTCAACCATCACTTCAAACAAATCCGGACCGCCTCGATTCACAGACAACTTGAAGTCCTTTGCCGCACGAGCGCTAGCGGGTCGATTGGATGCGAGCCAGATTGAATCGGAGGCTGCGGCGCAGATTCGAAAGATTCAGTCTGCTGGCATCACGGTCTCCCATCTGGATTCGCACAAGCACACTCATTTATTCCCCGCGGTGCTGCGTCCGGTGCTGCGTGCCGCAAGAGCTTGTGGAGTGCGCGCCATTCGCAATCCATTTGGTCCACGCAGGCCGTTACGCTCCGGCCAATTGCTCACCCGCCCTACATTGTGGACTCGCTACGCCGAGGTGCGTATACTGCGGTCGCTGGCGGGAAAATTCCAGGAAGCTGCAGCGAGAGAAGGCGTGCTTGCGCCTGACGGCACTCTTGGCGTTGTTGTGACCGGAGCGCTTGATGAGACGCTCTTTCGCGGCATCGCGGCCATTATTCCTGAAGGCACTTGGGAATTCGTTTGCCATCCCGGTTACAATGATGCGGACTTGCAACGCGCCAACACGCGCCTGCGGGAGTCGCGCCAGGTTGAACTAGCGGTTTTGACCATGCCGGAAGTGCGCGAGCTGTTATCGCGCTCTGGCGTCGGGTTGATTTCGTATCGCGATTTCGTGTCGGAGAGAGCTGGACTTAACACATCTGAATGACTTTCGTAACCTTCTCTCAAAACAGCAGAAGGTTATGATCACATTAGAAACAGTTCAGAATTCTCAGTTCGGAGTTTCTTATTATTCCCGCCTCAGGCGCAGCACCGCGTGCCACCTTGGACCTGCGCATACGTGTGTGGGGAATGGGCGCCGACAACCAGCCCTTTCATCAGAACGCGGTCGCGCAGAACGTCAGCGCCACGGGCGCGTGCATTACTGGATTGGAACACGAATTAAAAGTTGGCGATGTAATCGGCCTCCAATACGAGACCAAGAAAGCTCGCTGCAAAGTCATCTGGGTCATGGACGCCGGCGGCCTGAAGAGAACTCAGGTCGGAGTTCAGTTAGTAGCGGATCAGGAGTGCCCTTGGCTCTCCCAGTTGCCGGCTGAAGTTCGATCGAACATGCCGGTTGTCGCTCCGGACAATCGCAGAAAGTTCCAACGCCACAGAATTTCCTTTCCTCTCGAATTCAGAGACGAACGCGTGAACACTCCCATGCGGGTAAACGCAACCGACATCAGCGGCAACGGCTGTTATGTTGAGACTGTCATGCCACTGCCTATTTCCACTGTTCTGCGCGTGGATCTATGGATCGAGCAGGAACGTCTTTCGTCTTCCGCGACGGTCCGAACGCGCGATCCTGGAGTAGGCATGGGAATCGAGTTTTCCGGCATGACGGAAGAACAGAAGCGCCGCTTTCAGTCACATCTCGACAAAATAGACCCAGGCATCATGGGTTCGGGTCGCGCCACCGAGTAACTTTCCGCTTCATTAGCTTTGCCCTTCCGTACTGGCAGCCTGTTCCTAACAGAATCTGCATCGTATAGTGTTTCCAGCCATCGAATAAGACGCGCATGCATACTCAAAGAGCGGGCCTCGCGAAATGAAAATTGGGATCACCTGTTACCCCACATACGGCGGCAGCGGCGTAGTCGCAACAGAACTCGGACTTGAGCTGGCGCAGCGCGGTCATGAAATTCATTTTATTTCTTATGCCCAGCCCATCCGCCTGCGCGGCGAAGAACCGAATATCCATTATCACGAAGTAGAAGTATCGCGGTATCCGCTCTTCGACTATCCCCCCTATGATCTGGCGCTGGCCACGCGGATGGCCGAGGTTTCACAGCTCTACGATCTCGATCTGCTTCACGTGCACTATGCGATTCCGCATTCCGTGAGCGCATTATTGGCGCGGCAGATGCTCGCCGATGGCCCCCGGGGCCGCAGACTACCCTTTGTTACGACGCTCCATGGAACCGACATCACGCTGGTTGGATTGGATCGGTCATATCTCCCGATCACCCGCTACTCCATAAACCAGAGCGACGGCGTCACCGCGATCTCCAATTATTTGCGCGATCGGACCATGCGAGTTTTCGATGTGAAAAAAGATATCGAAGTGATCTACAACTCCGTGAATTGCGACGTTTACTGCCGTTGTCAGAACTCAGCCGAGCTTCGCACCGAATACGCGCCGAATGGCGAGCGCCTGCTGGTCCATCTTTCTAATTTCCGTCCGGTGAAACGCGTCACGGATGTGATCGAGATCTTTGACCGCGTGCGCAAGAAGATGCCCGCGAAATTGTTGTTGATTGGCGATGGGCCGGACCGCTCGGTGGCGGAGTGGCTGGCGGTCCAAAAAGGCCTTCACGAGGACGTTCTCTTCCTCGGCAAGCAGGATCAGGTACAGGAAAAGCTGGGGATTGCCGACATCCTGCTAATGCCCAGCGAACTCGAATCTTTCGGGCTGGCGGCTCTCGAAGCGATGGCTTGCGAAACAGTGCCGATTGCAACCCGCACCGGCGGCGTGCCGGAGGTGATCGAACACGGCGTCAGCGGGTATCTGGCGGACGTGGGAGATGTTGATACGATGGCGCGTTACGCTATTGAACTACTCAATGATGAGAGCGCACTGCGATCCATGGGCAAGGCATCTCGGGCGGTGGCAAAGGCGCGATTTTGTTCCAGCAAAATCGTTCCGCAGTACGAAGAGTTTTACCGGCGAGTCATCGACCGTTCTTCGTAGAAGGCTTCGGGGATCCCTCCCGTGGTTTGCAAGAGTGGCAATCGAATGCGCACCAGCGTTCCCTTCCCTTCATGACTATCAATCGTCATGCGCGCGGTGTCGCCATATAAAACCTGTAATCGTTCTGAAATGTTCGCCATCCCGATTCCGGCTCCGCGCATGCTTCCACCATCTATCTGTTGGGAAGCTTGCATTCCAACTCCGTTGTCTTCCACTTCAATCACCAACCCGGAGCCGGACAAACGGCTGCGCAGGTGGATGCTCCCGCCTTCCACCTTCGACGCGAGCCCATGTTTGATCGAGTTTTCCACCAGGGGCTGTAGCAACATGCTCGGAACCATTACATCGAGCGAGTCGGGCGCAAGTTCCTTCACCACGCGCAATTTGTCGTTGCCGAAACGAACCACTTCAATGTCGAGATAGTTGTCGATGAATTCCACTTCTTCGCGCAGAGGCACAAAGGAATCGGAGCTGTTCAGCAAACGCCGCAGAATCGTCGCCAGTTTGGAAATTACCTCGCGAGCCGTTTCCGGATCGAAGCGTACGAGCGAAGAAATGGAATTCAACGTATTAAAAAGGAAGTGCGGATTGATCTGGTTCTGCAGAGCTTCCATGCGCGCGTGCAGCAGCAGCCGTTCCTGCTCTTCCAGTTTGATCTGGATGCGCACGCTGTTGAAGATTTTTAATTCGATCCCGATGGCGGTGATCGAGGCGGCGTAGATTGCGCCCCACACCCAGAAGTTGTCCGGGCTCTCGATGCTGAAGATGGAATGTGGGAAATACCTTGCCAACTCACTTTGCACAAACCGCAACCCCACCACCGTGGTGAAAAACATAACTTGCCAGTCGAACAGTCTGGGACGGGGCAAGTTCCGACGAATTAAGCGAAAAATGCTTTGATCGATAAACGGAGAGAAGGACCAGATGTCATCCTTGTCAGCTGCCATGGTTCGAAGCTGGCCTGCAATAAGGCCGCAAAGGACCAGAAATGGCAGAGCGGCCCACTCGCCATGCAGTGTCGCGGGTATCCCCAGAAGGGCTCCGCCGAGAGAACCCGCCCAGCGTCCGCCAATGACTCCCAGAAGAAGCGCCGTCTCGAAGCTGAGATCTCCGGCGAGGAAAGTGGTCGCAGAAAAACGAATCCAAACGCCCAGCATGATAGGCAGGGCCATCCACAATACCAGATACACCTTCTGGGGAAACGTGCGCTCTTCGCGAAACAGGAGCGACTTGAATTCCTTGGATCGCACCAAACTGCTCGACACAGCCGCAGCCACGCCCAGCTTTACCAACAGGTTGACCCAGATTAATCGTGGTTCCATGGACTTGGCGCGAGCAAGATCCCGCGAGAAAACTGTAGCACGTGCAGAATGCTTGCAGTTGATGAAGAACTTACACTCGTAGCGGCATCCTAGTTTTTCTTTAGGAACGTCCGCAGATCAGATCCTGTCATCTCCCTCGGCTCATCGATGCCCAGCATTCCAAGCATGGTGGGAGAAATGTCGCGCAGCGACCCGTTCGGCTTCAGCGTGTACTGTTTGGCATCTTCTGCGATCACAATGAAGGGCACGGGGTTGGTGGTATGAGCGGTGTGCGGACCGCCGGTGACGGGGTCGATCATCATCTCGGCATTGCCATGATCGGCGGTGATCAGCATAGCGCCGCCCTTGGCGCGAATGGCAGATTCGATGCGGGCCAAGCAAGCGTCCACCGTCTCGACCGCCCTCACCGTCGGTTCAATCTTTCCGGAGTGGCCGACCATGTCGGCGTTTGCAAAATTCACGATGACGACGTCAAACGTTCCATCTTCCGTTGCTTTCACAACGGCATCGGCGATTCCCGCCGCGCTCATTTCTGGCTTCAAATCGTAGGTGGCGACCTTGGGCGACTGCACCATCAGCCGTTCCTCGCCGGGGAAGGGTTGCTCCACCCCACCATTGAAGAAGTACGTTACGTGCGCATATTTTTCCGTCTCGGCGACGCGCAGGTTACGCAGGTTGAGGCCGCCCATCACGTTGGCGAGTATGTTTGCCATCGATTCTGGAGGAATAACCACCGGCAGGCTGAAGTTCTTGTCGTACTGCGTCATGCACACGTAATGCAGATTTTTCGGAACGCGGTCGCGCGAAATCGTAGTGTCGAGATCAGCTGCGCCGGGGAGATCGCTGCCGCCGCTAGCGTTCAATCCGCTATTGCGCGCCAGGGCGCGCGTGATCTGGCGAACCCGGTCAGCGCGAAAGTTAAAGCAGATGCAAGCATCCTCATCGTGGATGCTTGCGAGCGCCTCGCCATTCTTGCCGGTGCATACAAATGGAATCACGAATTCATCGGTCACGCCACGGTTATAGGAATCTTTCATGCCCGCCACAGGATCGGCATACTTACCGCCCTCCGCGTCGTTAAAGACCATGGCGTTGTAAGCTTTGGCGATACGCTCCCAGCGGCGATCGCGATCCATGGCGTAGTACCTGCCATTCACGGTCGCGATCTGACCAGAATTGTACTCACGCATCTTCTGCTGCAACTGCTCCAAATAGCCCACACCATTGGTGGGTAAAGTATCGCGGCCGTCCATGAAAGCATGCACGAACACGCGATCGACGCCATTCTGCTTTGCCATTTTCAACAGCGCATAAAGATGGGCCTGTTGCGAATGCACTCCACCATCGGACAGCAGGCCAAAGAGATGCAATCTTCGTTCTCCCACCCGCGCATGCTTCATCGCAGCAAGCAGCACAGGATGAGAAAAGAACTCGCCATTTTGGATCATCAGATCGATGCGGGTGATGTCCATGTGAACGATGCGGCCGGCGCCAATGTTGAGATGGCCTACTTCGCTGTTACCCATCTGCCCTTCGGGCAGGCCGACAAAGGGCCCGCTGGTGTGGATTAGCGTGTTGGGATACTCACGCAGCAGGCGGTCGTAGGTGGGTTTGCGCGCGAGTGCGATGGCATTGGCTTTGGTTTCGGCGCGGTATCCCCAGCCGTCGAGGATGACGAGAACAAGTGGCTTTGGACGAGGCATAAATGCGGATTCTGTCTCCTGAGTGCGAATGATCTAAGAGCTGCAGTGGCTTACCGGCATCCGGCGAATAACAAACTTGCCAGATTCTTTCACCGTATCAGATCGTTTCATCATCCCCTGTTCCATGTGGGAAGCGCAAGGTTGAGCGTCACAAAGCCGAGTCAAGTGCGGAGAGTTGTTTATACTCGAAAAAGGAGGGAATCATGCCTATTAGCGAGTTGCTATTGCCTGAACTAGATCAAGAGATGAAGAAAACGCGCACCACCTTGGAACGAGTTCCGAATAATAAAGAGTTCGCACCCCATGCCAAGTCAATGCCGATGGGGAAACTAGCAGCGCACGTTGCGCAACTGGGCGGATTCGGATTGACTATTCTGACCACTCCTGAGTTGGACTTTTCAAAGGGAAGCGTCAAGTCCTTGCCCTTCGAATCGGCGGCGCAGTTGGTGCAGGCCTTCGATGAAGGGGCAGCGAAGGTTCGCGCGGCTTTACAGGCCACATCGGACGAAGCCTGGAAAGAAAACTGGAAGCTGAGCTTTCAAGGCAAATCAATTTTCGATGGACAGCGATTCTTGGCGTATCGGCAGATGTTCCTGAATCATCTGGTGCATCATCGTGCGCAGTTGGGCGTGTATTTGCGGCTGAACGATAAACCGGTGCCTTCGATCTACGGCCCGTCGGCCGACGACACCATGGGGTTTTGAGGTTAGCCGGACGGCGCTCATCGGATATCGATGTCAGATCAGGGATTCGAGGGGGCACGACTGCGGTCGTGCCCTTCGCGATCAACTCCGTCTAGCCTTTATAATTCAGCGCCTTCAACCCCAAAAATCTTGCTCCATCCCCTAACTCCCCTTCAATCCTGAGAAGCTGGTTATATTTGGCAATGCGGTCGGTGCGGCTGGCGCTGCCGGTTTTGATTTGACCTGCACCCGTGGCAACGGCCAGATCGGCGATGAAGGTATCTTCGGTCTCGCCGGAGCGATGCGAAATCACCGACGTATAGCCGTTGCGCCGCGCAAGATCGATGGCGTCGAAAGTCTCGCTGACGGTGCCGATCTGATTGACCTTAATCAGGATCGAATTGCCGACGCCTTTGTCGATTCCCTCTTGTAAGAACTGGATGTTGGTGACAAAGATGTCGTCGCCGACAAGCTGAATCTTGCCGCCCAGTTCTTTCGTCAGGTTCTGCCAACCTTCCCAGTCGCCTTCGGCAAGGCCGTCTTCGAGCGATACGATGGGATAGTCGTGGGCCCACTTTGACCAGAATCGAACCATGTCGTCCGAACTCTTGGCGGACTTGTCCGATTTCTTGAAAACATACTTGCCGTCCTGGTAGAACTCGCTGGACGCGGGGTCGAGAGCAATGGCGATTTCCTCTCCAGGCTTGTATCCAGCTTGCTGAATGGCCTCAAGCACGACCTCGATGGCTTCGACATTCGATTTGACCGACGGCGCGAACCCTCCTTCGTCGCCGACAGCGGTATTGTAGCCCCGCTTCTTCAACACCCCTTTCAGCGTATGAAATACTTCTACGCCCCAGCGCAGCGCTTCGGAAAACGAAGGCGCTCCAACGGGCATCACCATGAATTCCTGAAAATCGACATTGTTGTCGGCATGGGCTCCGCCGTTGAGGATGTTCATCATGGGCGTGGGAAGAATGTTTGCACCAGCGCCACCGAGATAGCGATAGAGCGGCAGGCCAAAGTCCGCAGCGGCGGCTCGAGCCGCTGCCATGGAGACAGCCAAAATGGCATTAGCACCGAGGCGGCCTTTCGTTTCCGTTCCATCGAGTTCAATCATCGCTTGATCCAGGCCGCGCTGGTCAGCGGCATCCCAGTTGGCAAGAGCATCAGCGATCTCGCCATTCACGTTCTCGACGGCCTTAAGAACCCCTTTGCCTAGAAAGCGTGAATTGTCTCCATCCCGCAGTTCGACGGCTTCGTGCTCGCCGGTCGAGGCGCCACTGGGAACAATCGCCCGGCCGATGGCGCCGTCGACTAACTGCACTTCCGCTTCAACCGTTGGATTGCCGCGCGAATCCAGCACTTCGCGCCCGATGATTGCTCCGATATTGGTCATGCCGCGTTTACCATCCTTATCTGAATGAATGAATTTTGAATCGTCGTCTACACGTACCGCGTACGAGGGGAGGGCCGAATTGAACCTCAGGCGCCGGCCAGTCAGGTAGCCGACACCGCTATAGTCTTTGCCCATGTGCGCGAAACCCCAGATTATATCGGATGGAAGATTAAAGCATTGTGATAAGACTCACAGGGTCGCTTTCAGTTCCCGGCGCAGAACGAGCGCGGGCCCTTATCTTCTCTGGTTCCCAGGCAACAGCAACGGTTGTTCCCGCCATCCGTCTAATCTAGAGTCAAGCAGTGATCGTCAGATCGAAGCGCAGGATTTGTGGAGGATTTATGAAGAGAACGGCGATAGTTCTAGCGGGTATGTTGCTGGTGGCGGCGATGGCTGCGGCGCAATTGAGTGCACCTGTGCCGGCGGGCACGGCCCTGATGGTGAAGTTGGAAACAACTCTGGCCACTTTCAGCAACAAGCCGGGTGATTCGTTTCGTGGTCAACTTACCCAAGCCGTGGTGCTCAATGGCAGAATGGTAATTCCTGCGGGATCGACGGTGGAAGGGCGCGTCACTAAGATTTCGGAACCTCGTCGCATATCGGGCAAGCCCACCATTGGAATTCTGGCTGAAGCGCTGGTTCTACCTACCGGCGAACGGCTCTTCGTGGACGCGACCCTGGTAGACACGAACATCCCCGGAACGGATGTGAATCAAGAAGGCGAGTTCAAGGGAGTTGGTCATGACCGGCGCGACCAGATGGAGGCCGGAGGTGGAACGGCTGGAGGCATGCTGATTGGCGGCCTGATCGGCGGACCTCCGGGAATTCTGATCGGCGGCGCGGTTGGCGCGGGGACGACGGGTGCTCACTGGTTGAGCAAACACCGCTCGACGACCCTGCCGGCGGGAACAACCCTTACCCTGGAACTGAACCGTCCGTTAGGGGCGACGCCGGTCGTCGCCAGTTCGGGACAATAGCGGCTGCAGTGTGATTCAAGATAAAAGCCGGAGCTTTTAGCCTCCGGCTTTTGAATTTGAACGGCCTGCGCGGCGCTACATCACCGCCGCCAGTTCCCATTCGCTCAGCAACTGCAGTTCGATCCAGCCTTCCACCGGCAGTGCGTCTGCCGGCAGACGGTTTTGCCAGAGGCTAAATCGCAACCGGATGCGGCTTGTTGGGGCCACCGCTCCTGCACTGGAAGTTGCTCCTGCAGAGCTCTCAGCGCCGGGTTTGGCCAGCAACCAGCTTAAGGGCAATCGAAATTCAAAGTTGCGCTGCAGCACCACTTTCGGGCTTTCATCATCCTTGCCTGAGGATTCTTCGCGCCCCTCAACCTTCCACTCTGTGATCTTGCAATTCGCGACGCGTGCATCGAGACGCAACGTCCGGCGTGCACTCGGCTCTTTATTCGCCCAGGATTCCAGATTCACAACCACGTCGAAGTCCATCTCCGGAACCTGTCCCACAAAGTCCAATCTTCCATAGACGAAGACGCTATCAATTCCCGCATGAACGGAATCCAGCAGGAACTGTTTGCCGTGCATGGCACCGGCCCGCTGATCAGCAGTAAAGATAGCGGCGCCCATCCACTCGAAATAGCGAATCTTGTCGCCCGTCACGCGGGGATGAATGTAAGCAGTTTGAGGTGTGAAGGCCGGTCGCGCTTCCCCGGCAGTGATCGGCTGGATCAAATAATCGGGAGGGGTGGCGCCTAACGCCTGATAAACATTGGACAGATGCTTGCGATAAAGCTCGTCAAAATCGCGGTCGTTGGCTGAGTGGTGTTCCGGGCCATACCACCAATTCCAGTCGCTGCCTTCTGCAATCAGCAACTCTTCGTAGGCCAACTTGCGTTGTGCTCCTGTCACCCGGGTGGCGTTCTGCGCATAAAATTCACGAGCATGATACAGGTAGTCCCACGCTCGGTTGTCCTCGGGAGCACCGATCCAGACGTTGAAGTTGGAATTGATCCAGGATCCGGGAACGAGGGATTTCAAAGTGGAAACGCCGCGTTGGCGTTCGATCGCCTCTGAAATGGTAACGGCTTCAAGGCCATCGGAATGTTGCAGCGCATCATAGAAGCGCCGCAGAAATTCCCGGCCAGACTTCGGATAATATTCCCAGGCGTTTTCGCCGTCGAGAATCACGGAAACGACCGCGTCTCGCCCTTGCGCCAGGACGGGCTGCGCCGCCTCCCTTATATTGTGGAGAAGATGTCCGGCAGCCTCGCGCGGATCCATTCCAGAGTAGACGAACCCGATCAGGTCAGAAATAGTGTGATCGCGAAAGACCAGATGCATCTCAGTCTGGCCATTTTCGTAACGGTGGACGTTGTAAAGTCGCTCCGCCAGGTGCGCGGGGAGCCGTCCGTTGCCGTCGCGCTGGAAGAATACGCCAGTGCTGCGACCGAGGACGCCCTCATCGGTGGCCATCCATTTCACGCCGAGGCTATGTGCGATCGACAATGCCTCTTCGGAAACGCTGCCTTCCGAGGGCCACACCCCTTGCGGCCTTACACCAAACACCTGCTGATGCAGATCGAGCGCCCGTACCAATTGTTCGCGCGCGTCTTCTGGATGGCGAAATCGGTTTTGCGGCAACGGCAATCCCGGAGAGGAAATGACTCCCGCGTTCGTGTCACACACCAGCGGAAGAATGGGATGATAAAACGGCGTGGCCGAGATCTCGATCAAGCCTTTTTTCGCCGCGTCTGCATACGCGGGAAGAACTTTGGCCAGCAGTTCACGCTGCCGTGCGATTACAAACTTCTGATCATCCTCCGAATAGTTACGCTCTTTCTGAATGAGAGCGGCCACGTCCTTCTCATTGAGGAAGAATTCGTCGAACCACGCGATCTGCGAAAGCACCTGCAGGTCAGTCAGGTCGCGTGCCGGGAAAAAACGCTCCGCCCTCTCGGCTGAAAATCCATGCTCCCGGAAGCGTTCATAGAGCTCGCGATACCGAGGATAGCGCCCAATCAGGTTCGCCGGATTGGCCTGAAACAAGTACTGCAACGCAAACAGCCTGTCCTTCTGCGTCAGATCCTTCGCGGGTGTTGCCGCGACCGCGAGAAAAGGATCCTGCGCGGTCCCGGCGACGTAATCCTGAATTTGTGTAATCAGCGAGGGAACCAGATTGAAGTTCTGGTGAACGTCGGGAAACTCGTCCAGAAGTTTCACCATTCCGTAATAGTCTTTCAGCGCGTGCAGACGAACCCAGGGCAGGCGATATTCCCCGGTGACCAGATCTTTATAAAAAGGCTGGTGCTGATGCCACAGGAGAATCAGACGTAGGGCGGCCATGAGGGAAAATCAAGTCTAGCATGCGAAATCGCCGCCACGCGGCACCGAAGACCGCGTCAATCGGTGACTCAAACCAAGAAACGCTACCATCCTCTACCGCAAAAATCCGGGGATGGCCCTATGTAACGTCGGCGTTGTGTTCCGGTACACTAATTCTCGGTACTCATTTCTTAGAATGCCTGAAATCATTACGCCCGGCGCCTCGACCCAGCCTTCTCTGCTTTCGAATCAGGATCTTTATCTGTTCAACGAGGGCAGTAACTATCGTATTTTCGAAACCATGGGCGCCCATCTATACTCCCGCGACGGTGAAGCCGGAGTCATGTTCAGCGTGTGGGCCCCGAACGCCCGGTTGGTTTCTGTGGTCGGCAGCTTCAATTCCTGGGGAGCCCGCAGCAATCTGCTGCAGCGAAGGGGCGATTCTGGCATCTGGGAAGGGTTCGTTCCCGGCGTCCAAAAAGGCGCGCTTTACAAATTCCATATCGAGTCGCAACGTCACGGCTACCATATCGACAAAGCCGATCCCGTCGGTATTCTGCACGAAAAGCCACCCCGCACCGCTTCCGTGGTTTGGGATCTCGACTACCAATGGGGCGATAGCGACTGGATGCATAACCGCGCCGCCCGCAATTCCCTGCGCGCTCCGCAATCTATTTATGAAGTCCACCTCGGTTCCTGGATGCGCGTTCCGGAGGAACACAACCGCCCGCTAACCTATCGTGAAACCGCGCCACGTCTTGCTGAATACGTCGGCCGCATGGGATTTACCCACGTCGAATTTCTCCCCGTGATGGAGCACCCCTTTTACGGATCCTGGGGATATCAGACTACCGGCTATTTTGCTCCCACTTCGCGTTATGGCACCCCGCAGGATTTCATGTATCTGGTCGATTACCTGCACCAGCACGGAATCGCCGTCATCCTCGACTGGGTGCCTTCACACTTCCCTTCCGATGCCCACGGCCTTGCCTACTTTGACGGCACGCATCTCTATGAGCATGCCGATTCGCGCCAGGGCTTTCATCCCGACTGGAAGACGCATATCTTCAACTACGGCCGCACGGAAGTCCGCAGCTTTCTGATGTCCAGTGCCATGTTCTGGCTGGATAAGTACCACATCGATGGCTTGCGCGTGGACGCGGTGGCTTCCATGCTTTATCTCGATTATTCCCGCAAAGCGGGGGAGTGGATTCCCAACAAATTCGGCGGACGAGAAAATCTCGAAGCTATCGATTTCCTGCGTCGCTTCAATCAGGAGGTCTACAAGGAGCATCCTGACATTCAGACCACGGCAGAGGAATCGACTTCCTGGCCAATGGTTTCGCGTCCAGTGTATCTAGGCGGTCTTGGGTTTGGTATGAAGTGGGACATGGGATGGATGCACGACACGCTCGAATACTTCCAGCAGGACCCCATTCACCGCAAATATCACCACAGCAAACTCACCTTCCGCATGCTGTATTCCTTCCAGGAAAATTTTGTACTGCCGCTTTCGCACGACGAAGTGGTCCACGGCAAGGGATCGTTGATCGGCAAGATGCCCGGCGACGAGAAGAGCCGCTTCGCTAACCTCCGCCTGCTCTTCGCTTATATGTTCGCCCAGCCCGGTAAGAAGTTGATGTTCATGGGCGACGAGTTCGGCCAGGTGCGGGAGTGGGGGCACGATAGCAGCCTGGAGTGGCACGTGCTCCAGTATCCAATTCACAGCGGGATGCAGGAATGGGTAGGGCAGCTCAATCGCCTGTACCGCAGCGAACCGGCGCTGCATGTGCTTGATACCAATTCCGCGGGCTTCGAGTGGGTGGACTGCAACGACAACCTGACCAGCACGATCTCACTCTTGCGCAAGAGCGAGTCTCCGAAAGATACGATTCTGGTTGTCTGCAACTTCACCCCGATCACCCGGGTCGCGTATCGCGTTGGCGTACCCGAAGCTGGCTACTGGCGCGAAATGCTGAACAGCGACGCTCACGAATACGGCGGCACCGGAGTGGGTAATTTAGGCGGAGTGAATGCAGAGGCGGAACCGGCGCATGGCCGTCCTTACTCCTTAAAACTGACCCTGCCGCCGTTGGGTGCATTATTCCTGAAAGCCGGATGACGTCGTAGGGCTCTCCTGTCAAGGCTGCGTCGCGAGTCCCAGTCGCGGGCGCACCCCATGCTATCCTGCCGTCAGACGCGTCCCGATGCGGATTCTTACCCGGTACATTCTTCGCGAAGTTACCTCGCACGCTCTCATCGGCGCGGCGATCTTTACGTTCGTGTTGTTCACTCGCGATCTGGGACGCATCCTCGAACTTGTCGTCCGCGCCAGCGCGCCGCTGCCCAGTGTTGCCGAGATTTTTCTTTACACCGTGCCGCTCGCCCTGACCTACACCATCCCGATGAGTGTGCTGGTGGGAATCCTGCTGGGCCTGAGCCGTCTCGCGGCCGACAGTGAGATCACGGCGATGCGTGCCAGCGGAATGGGCGTATGGAGCTTCGGGCGGGCGCTCGCGATTTTTGTCGTGGGTGCGTGGCTGATCGCTTTGGCGAATGGGCTCTATGTGGCTCCCTGGTCGCTCGCGTCGCTGGGACACCTGGAGGATCAACTCAAAGGCTCGCAGGTTTCGTTTGAAGTGCAGCCGCGTGTTTTCTACGAAGGGTTTCCCAAGATCGTGCTTTATGTGCAGGACGTCCACACGGCGCAAGGCGCGGCGGTGTGGAAAGGAGTTTTTCTCGCGGATATATCCGACGCCGCCAATCCCCGGATCACGCTGGCCCACGAAGGCATTCTGGTACCTGAAGGGCGAGATCGTTTGCACCTGCACTTGATCGACGGCGCCACCCACGAAACCGATCCTAAATTGCCGGACCGCTATCAGATTTCGACTTTCCAGCAGACGGATATTCCCATCGAACTGCCAGCCGCGGAAAACAAATCCGACGAGCAAATTCCAGTCGGGCTAATTAAAACGTCGGCTCTGCACGATCACGCTCAGCGCGTGGATCCTGTTTCCGCACGCTGGTATCTGATTGAATTTCATCGCCGCTTCGCCTTGCCAACGGCTTGTCTGGTGCTGGCTATGGTAGGAATTCCTCTCGGCCTGTCCTCGAAAAAAAGCGGCAAATCCGGAGGTTTCGTTCTCACCATCGCATTGGTTTTCGTCTATTACTTCGTTTCGCTGCTGGGAGTCTCGCTGGCACGGCAGGGTAAAGTGGGCCCGATGTTCGGAGCATGGCTGGCTAATATCGTGTTTTTTATTGCCGGAGCTATTTTGCTGCGTCAGGCGGAACGTCGCCCAATTTCTCTCTCCGCTTTCAGGCTCTGGGGAAAGCGTGACCCGCATCGCGCCAACGGTCAAGTGCCTACGTTCCGCCTGGGCCGCAGAGACAGCGCCAATGCCTTCGAACGTGCTTCCACTCGCCTGCGTGTCTTTAGCGCCAGTTTCCCCACTCTGCTGGACGACTACATCCTGCGGGATTTTTTTATCTACCTGGGAATGATTCTGGCTTCTTTCCTGGTGCTGCTGTTGGTGTTCACCCTGTTCGAATTGCTGGGTGACATTTTGCGCAACCAGACGCCTTTTCTGGTGGTGGTGGCATATCTTCTGAACGTCGCGCCTTATCTGCTGTTCAGCGTAGCGCCGCTGATCATGCTGCTGGCCGTGCTGATCACGTTCGGCCTGATGAACCGATCCAATGAGATCACCGCCATCAAGGCCACCGGCACCAGCATCTACCGGATCGTAACGCCGGTGCTCATCGCAGCAGCCTTTGTTGCGGCAGGATTATTCTTCGCCGACCAGTTTTACCTGCCGCACACGAATAAGCGGCAGGAAGCGTTGCATAACCAGATCAAGGGCAAGCCGGCGCAGACCTATCTGCGGCCTGATCGCAAGTGGATATTCGGCCAGCACAACGACATTTACTATTACCAGTTTTTCGATCCGGACCGCGACCAGTTCGCCAACGTCACCGTTTTTCAGATCGACCCCGCCAGCTTCTCGGTCGCGCAGCGTGTTCACGCCGACCGCGCGCACTGGGAAGACAGTCTGAATCGCTGGATCTTCGAGCGAGGTTGGGAGCGCTCTCTGAACGGGCCGGCCATCGCCGATTTCCGTACGTTCGAGGTTTCCACTTTCGCGGAGCTGAGCGAGTCACCGTCGTACTTCAAAAAAGAAGTGAAGCAATATTCCGAGATGAATTACGAGGAATTGCGTCGCTACATCCGGGACTTACAACAAAGTGGGTTCGATGTGGTTCGGCTGAGGGTACAACTCAACAAGAAGCTTTCTTTCCCGTTGATCACACTGATCATGGCTGTGCTTGCGGTTCCCTTCTCTTTATCTGCGGCCAAGAAAGGCGCGATCACAGGAATCGCAGTCGCGGTTGGAATTGCAGTGGTCTATACGGTGGTCTCGCGGCTGTTTGAGGCCATGGGAGACTTAAGCCAACTGCCGCCGGCTCTCGCCGCATGGTCGCCCGACCTGATCTTCGCTCTGGTGGGCGCATACATGATTCTCAAAATTCCCACCTAGACTATTTCACGGCAACGCCCCAAGGCAGGTTATCGGTCGCAATGGGCGGCTGTGGAGTAAGCCCACCGCTCGATGGAGTGAGAGCGTATTGGGAGACGTTTGCCGAGTTGAAATTGGTTACAAACACCCAAGCCCCGTCGCTGCGGATTGCGATCGACGTTGGCAGTGAATTCGTAGTCGTAGTAGCCGGGGTAAGCGGCGTCAAGCTACCCGTTGTCGAACTAATGGTGTAGGCCGAGATCTCGTTCGCACCTGTATCCACAACGTACAAGTGAGCGCCGAAGGGATCCACCGCCAAAGGACCAGGAGCGTTGCCAGCAACAAACGGCGATCCTGGCACAGGCAGCAAACTGAAGTCAGGGGCTGTGCACGTTGGCAAAGTAATCTGGCTGCAAATCGTGTACGCGCTTACGCTGTTGTTCGGCTGCCCATTCGACACGTAAACGAACCTGTTGCATGGATCAACCGTCACGCCAGAAGGCACGGTTCCGGTGGGAACTCCGACTTGCGAAACAAAGGTAAGAGCTCCCGACGAAGAGACGCTGGCGTTGTACACCACATAATTGAGCGAATCCGTTATGTAGAGATTCTCGGTGGTAGGAGGAGTGGTGGCGGAGCAGGGAGCAAATGCGGCAGGATAGAGCGTGGGCGTAATGGCTAGCGCGGAAGGGCTTGGAGATTGTCCGCCTACTTGCGCTGGAAGCGCGAACGGCGAACCCGGAACCTGGGTCAAGCTGCCGTCGCTAGCGATGGCGTAGACGACAATTCCCTGCGAGTTGAGGGTTGCTACGGTCGAAGTCGGTGTCGCGGTGTTGAGATTCGCGGTCAAGGTTGCGGACTCGGGTGCAGTCGCCACGAAAAGATATTTCCCCGCAGAGTCCATGACCATGCCAATCGGCGCATTCCCGGCATTTGGATTGCTCGAATCGTCAAGACCGCAGGTCGGGAATCCGCCGCTGGTGATGTATGCACCGTAGGCAGGGCTTCCGGGGAGATAGGTGGGCGCGCCCGCGGCAGATAACTTGCCGTCCGACGAAACCGGATACGCCAAAATCGCACCCTGAACCGCTCCGGTTAACGATGTGTTTGCGGGAAGTTTGGGAGTGCACGCTACCTGGGTGGCGACAAAAGCAACAGTCCCCGCCGGATTAAGAACGACAGTGGTCCCAATCCCTGTAATTGGTGGGCCGTTCACATTGTTGATTTGCGAGACGTGGCCGTTTCCCAGATCCAGGGTGAACGTCTCCATCACCTCGTCGCCCTGGGTGGAGACCACCACCAGGCCATTGTTCGAGGGGGAATATTTCGTACTGCACGCTACCAATGCGCCGACACAAATCAGAGCTGCGAGGGCCGCAAGCCAGGTGAATCTTTTCCGCATTCTTCGCTTTATCTCCTGAAAACGTACTGCTGTACTCCCCGGCCCCAAGACCGGGCTTAAACCCTTTTATGAAGGCGTGGAATGCCATCCATTTGTGTATCAGGAATGCGCGGGAAGAGCAAACCCCGCTGCTTGATTGGAACCGAAGAGAAGACCGCGAGTTGCCTCGGGTCGTCTCGGATGGCTAGCGGATAGTGGCTTTCATGATTCCATGGATGTTAGAACTAGCGCGCATCGTCAATCAGCGCCGAAAATTTACCCTACTCACTGGCCGAAACCTCTTCCGTTGGAAGAATTGCAGGTACTTCGCTAAGCGGGGTATCCGCCAGCAGGGGTAAATGAATCTCGACCAGAAGCCCGCCTTCCGGACGATTAAGGGCCGCGACGCGCCCGCCATGAAACCGCACTGCCCTCTCAGTGATCGCGAGCCCTAAACCGACTCCGCCCGTCTGCCGGCCGCGATCGTCATCCAAGCGATAGAACGGCTGGAATAATTTTTCAAGCGCATCGGACGGGACGCCGGAACCGCAATCGCTGACGCGCACAACCGCCTCCGCACCATTCGAACGCCTCTTTTTCGTAAGTTGAATCTGAACAGTGGAGTCTTCGCGCGTGTACCGAATGGCGTTTCGCACCACGTTTTCAATCGCGCTGTGCAGCAGAGACGCCTGACCGCGCACGGCCCAGTTCCCTTCGGGAATTTCGCTGTGCACGTGGCAGCGCCGGGCCTGCGCTTCGAACTCGGCATCCTCGGCCACGTTGAGCACGACCTCGTCGAGCAGAACCGGCGTTGACGGCACACGTTGCTCACCGTCTTCCAACCTCGCTAAAGTAAGCAGCCGGCCGATGAGTTCGTTCAGGCGGCTGGCTTCGAGTTCGATGCGCTCCAGCATACTGGCGCTTTCTGGTCCGGAGCGCTGCCGCGCCAGGCCAAGAGCCACATTCAAGCGCGCCAGAGGCGATCGCAGTTCATGCGAGATGTCATTCAGCAAGCGGGACTGTGCTTTGACCAGGGTCTCGAGTCGGCCGGCCATGGTGTCAAAATCGCGAACCAGCCCGGCAATTTCGTCGTGCCTTCTGCTCTTGGGATCGCCGGCTCGAGCGGTCAGGTCGCCAGCTGCAATTTGCTGAGTAGCGGCTCGAAGCCGAGACACGGGTTTGGTCATATACCAGGCAAGGAGATAACAAATAAAGCCTGAACATAGAAGCAGGATAATCAATCCGGGCACTGGCAGACCCCGTGGACCGAAAAATACACGCGGGCCCGGAGGCAATCCCATCACCAGGGTGTATCGATGCTTTCCGTCGGAAGAAGATCGAGAATCGCGTTGGATTGGAGGAGGAGGAAAAACAATACCGTCGCGCGCCGAGCGGGCTCTGCCAGAAGCTACGCGGACAGCCCAGTCTGGGGCACCGCGATGCGATAGTTCCTCGCCCTGCTCGTCGAAAAGATACGCACGCACGTGCTGGGTTGCATCCAGATTCTCGAAATACTGCCGGAGTTGGTTAGTGCCCCCGTCTTCATAGGCATTGACAGCATCATTCAGAGCGGTTGCACGCAGAGCCTCCCATGTGGCGCTGCGGGGACGGAACACGAGGGTAACCAATATTGCCAGTACCACAAACAAAGCAATCGCCGCCCAGAAGGAAAGAAAAATCTTGAGGAAGAGGCTGTTCATGAAGTGACTTTTGCCGTTTCCTTTTCACTTACCCTCTCGCGTGGCCGTGCGAAGATGTAGCCGACGCCGCGGATGGTCTTGATGTGCTCATCGTTGTCGGTATCGCCGAGCTTCTTGCGGACTTTGCTAACGTGCATATCGATACTGCGATCGAACGGGGAGAATTTTCGACTGAGCACCGCATTGACAAGACGCTCGCGCGGAACCACACGACCGGCCTCACGCAAGAGAACCTCAAGCAAGTTGAACTCCACCGAGGTGAGGTCTACAGGCTGGCCATTGCGCCGTACGCAGCGGGTTGCGGGGTCGAGTTCAATCTCACCCACTCGCACGATATCTGGAGCCGAAGGAGAAGACTTGTCGGCGCGGGTGCGGCGAAGAATGGCTCGAATGCGCGCCACAAGTTCGCGAGGATTGAAAGGTTTGGGCAGATAATCGTCCGCCCCGATCTCAAGACCAACGATGCGATCCACGTCTTCTCCGCGCGCCGTCAGCAACAGCACGGGAAGGCGAGAGGTTGCCCGGATCCTGCGCAGCACTTCGAATCCATTAATACCGGGCAGCATAACATCCAGCACCACCAGTAAGTAGGTCCCGCCGGTGGCCCGCTGCAATCCACTTTCGCCGTCGTGGGCGGCCTCCACGGTGAATCCTTCGGCCTGCAGGTATTCGCCGATCAGAGTGCAGAGTTCGACGTCGTCATCGATAACCAGAATGCGATCCATATTCCTGGTTCTCATTGTGCACCTGCGACGTAAAGATCGAGGTAAAGAATTGTCAAAAAACCCATTGAAATGCGGTGACAAATCTTTACTCTGCTTTACTCAGTTTTTACTACTTTCCCGCATAAAACGTGTTCCTATAAGTGTACGCAAAAAGCCGAGTTCCCGCGAAAGGCTGTTGAAGGGGCCGGCACGAAGGAGTCAATAAACCATGAAGTCAATTCGAGTCCGGTTCCTCGCGGCAGCTTTGGCAGTTTTGCTCGGCGGTGCGATCGCCAAATCACAGACAACGGACACACCGCCTCCGCCTCCAAGGCATGGGGAAATGCATGGCATGCTCGGCATGGACGGACACATGATGGAGTTCTACGCCAAGTATCTGGGAGTCACCGATGAGCAAAAGACCCAGATGAAGGCTGTGCTGCAGAAAGAGCGGCCCACCATGAAGCCGATCATGATGCAGGTACGCCAGTTGGACCAGCAGCTTAAGCAGTATGTGGAAGGTACCTACGATGAAGCCAAGGTGCAGGCTCTGATCGCAGCGCAATCCCAAACGCTGGTGCAGATGAAAGTCAATGAGGCGCGCATCCACAATGAGCTGTATCAGCTGCTGACTCCCGACCAGCAGACCAAGCTGAAGGAGTTTGAGGCCAATCGCGAAGCGCGGATGCAACAGCACATGCAGAACTCAGCCGCTGCACCCGAACAGCAACAATAACGGGCCGCGGATGTAGGCTGGTTTTTCCTGGAACGCGGGGCTGGGTTCTACCTGGTCCCGCATTTTCAACAAGAAAGAATGCGGTTATGGACTTGGCACAGAACTTTATCTTCGATCTGGGATGGATCTTTTTCACCGCATGGGGTCTGGTTCTTCTTACGCTGAGCGTGATTGCTTTCCGCAAGGATCTTCTTCCGGCCACCGGTCAACACGCTGAGCAAACTGAGCGGCGCTAGCCTCGCTCTCGCTGAAGGCTGCTCTGCGATTGTCCCACCTGCCTGAAACTCCCATCTACCTGTTAAACTTTCATCTAACATCCTGCATGATTCCTGAAAGAATGCGTCCTCTGCTGCCCTATCTCAAGCGATACCGCTGGGGATTTGTGACCGGGGCACTATGCGTTGCACTCAGCAACGGCGCGTGGGCGGGTCTTCCGCGCGTGATCGGCAACGCCGCACAGAGCCTGGAAGGGGGAGTCACGCGCCACAAGCTGGTGATTTTCGCGACACAGGTATTGGCACTCGCGGCGGTGCGAGGAATTTTTCTGTTCCTCACCCGTTGGATCGTAATTGGCATATCCCGCGACATCGAATTCGACCTGCGCAACGACTTGTTTGCCCACCTCGAAACCCTTTCCTATTCGTATTACCAGCGCATGCGCACGGGCGACATCATGGCGCGGGTCACCAATGATTTGAATGCGGTTCGCATGCTGATGGGTCCGGCGATTATGTACTCCGCCAACACCCTGGTTTTCACCGCGGCGGCACTGTGGTTCATGGTGCACAACAGCCCGAAGCTGACGCTTTACGCTTTCATTCCACTCCCCATTGTGAGCGTGACGATCCAATATTTTGGACGGCGCATTCACGAACGCTTCGAGAGAATCCAGGCGATGTTTTCGGATATTTCCGCACGCGCTCAGGAGAATTTTTCCGGGGCGCGCGTGATTCGCGCCTACGTGCAGGAAGACGCAGAGATCGCCGCTTTCGAAACCGCCAATCAGGAATACGTGAAGCGCAGCTTGAAACTGGTAAGACTTATGGGCATGCTCTGGCCGACGCTCGAATTCATGCTAGGGCTTGCCATGGTGCTGGTGCTGTGGATGGGCGGCCGCGAAGTCCTGGCCGGGCGGATGCAGATTGGCGCTTTCACGGCATTCAACATTTACATGATGCAGATGACCTTCCCTATCATCGCTCTGGGGTGGGTGGTCAACATTTTTCAGCGCGGCACAGCCTCGCTGCTAAGACTGAATGAAATCCTGCAGGAGCGCGCAGAGATAAAGGATGAGGACCGGCGCCAGCAACCAGGAGATAACAGGCGAGATCGAGTTCCGCGGATTGAATTTCGCCTACGACGGCAAGCCGGTGCTGCACAACCTGAGCCTGCGAATTCCGGCTGGAACGAGCATGGCGATCGTCGGACCCACCGGTTCGGGCAAAAGTACCCTGGTTCATCTGATCCCGCGAGTTTACGACGCTGAACCGGGCACAGTTCTAGTCGATGGCCGCCCAATCCGTGAGTTTTCTCTGACATCGCTGCGAAAGAACATCGGCTTTGTGCCGCAGGAAACATTCTTATTCAGTGACCACATACGGGAAAACATTGCGCTCGGAGTTGAGTCCGCCAGCGACAAGGAAATTCACGATGCGGCGGACGCGGCCAACATTGCCGCCGACATCGAAAGTTTTCCTGAAGGCTACGCCACCATGGTTGGTGAGCGCGGCATCACGCTTTCCGGTGGCCAGAAGCAGCGTACCGCTATTGCGCGAGCTCTGATCCGCAACCCGCGCATCCTGATTCTCGATGATGCGCTCTCCAGCGTCGACACGCATACCGAAGACAAAATTCTGAACCATCTGCGGGAAGTAATGCAGGGCCGCACCACAATTTTTATCTCTCACCGTGTTTCCACCGTGCGCAATGCTGATAAGATTGCCGTCTTGCACGACGGCCACATCGTCGAACTCGGCACGCACGACGAACTCCTCGCTTTGAACGGTTACTACAGCGATCTGTACAACAAGCAATTGCTGGAAGAGGAACTGGCGGAAGTTTAAAGCAAGGGCGAATACTGGAAAGCTTCGCCGTTGGAGCATCCCACATGCAACGAGTTGACGCCCCAGAACTTCTCGATTCCGATGCCTGCACGCTTGGCGATGCGCAGGCCGCTCTCCGCGTGCTGGGCCGCATCAACCGATGGTTCGGCGGGATTGCAACTACGCAAAACATGGTGGAGCGAGTAGCTCGCGCCACTGCGGCCAATCATTTCTCTCTCTTAGAGGTCGCTTCCGGTCTCGGCGAAGTGCCAACTACGGTAGGCAAGAATCTGGAAAGCCACGGAATCACGCTGAACATCACTCTGCTCGATGTTGCCCGGTCGCATTTACCTTGCGTTCATGCAGGGGCAAAAAATCATAACGGAAACAACCGCGGCGTGGTGAGCGATGCGCTCTCTCTTCCCTTTGAAGACGATTCTTTCGACCTGGTCAGTTGCAGTTTATTTGCGCATCATCTGGACGCGGCTCGGCTAGCGCGATTCCTGAACGAGAGCTTGCGAGTCAGCCGGCGAGCGCTTCTGATTAACGATCTGATTCGGGATCCCGTGCATCTGGCATTGGTTTACGCCAGTCTGCCGATCATGCTGAATCGCGTTGCCTGGCTCGATGGCCTGACCTCGGTTCGTCGCGCGTACACGCTTGCTGAGATGCGCCATGCGCTGAACTCGGCTTTCACAGACACCTTGGTCCCACAGGTAGAGCTTTCCCGCCACTATCTTTTTCGTATGGGAGTGATTGTCTGGAAAAGTCCAGTCGCCTAGCGGACCACGAGTACTTCGCGAACATTATCCCTGGCGAGAAAGAACTTGATGGAAGCGAAGTCACGGAAAAGATTCTCGATATGTCGATTATTGAAGACGCGCTGCAATTGAAAACCGTCCGAAGCGGTTGACGAGTTGGAGCCGCGCCGAGCCTCGCGGCGAAGTTCGATCTTTTGCATCTCCAGGGTATCCGCTCCAACAATGTGAAATCGGTGGCATGGAGAATCCGGGCCGGCATCCCGCGTGTGGAAAAAAGCCAGCAGCATTCCGCCCGGCTTCAACACCGACCACAAGCGTCCGACCACCGGCTTGACCAGACTTTCATCGAGATAGTCGGGGAGATTCCAACAGAGAACCGCGTCGAAATGTGCCGCCGGGTAGACCAGATTGTCTGCGAGAAATTTGCGGCTGTCCAGGATAGGGGCGCCCTGCTCATCTTTCGTAGCCAATTCAGGATCGGTGGATGCCGTGAGTAAATCTTCGCTGTAGATTCTGTGGCCGCGTCCAGTAAAGTGGCGAATGTTAGTAGGAGAGGTCGACCCAAGATCGAGAATGCATAAACTTTCGGATGATTCCCAGGTGCGCGAGAGCTCGCCCAGTCCGCTGGAGCGGCGGGTGAGTTTCTGTGGATTCTGCGCCGGGATCGATTCCGGTCCAGATGAACCGCGAAAAAGTTTCATGAAAGTCTGCGAAACCGACGACACTCTAAGTTCCTGACTGCTGATTCATCGGGACCATTACCCAACTTATTTTAGTCGATGCGGCGGCGAGACACTACTTTGCATCGGTGCGTTGGATATCAACCTTGCCCTTCAAATAAGCGCCTTCTTCAATGGAGATGCGCTGCGCTGCGATATCGCCGGTTACGGTCGCTGACTTACGCAGGTCCACGCGATCACTGGCTTGAATGTTCCCATCCAGTTGCCCTTGCACTACCACGGTTTTTGAGTCGACGCTGCCCTTAACCTGACCATTCGGACCAACGGTCAAGCTGTGTCCTTTGAGGGCTATGCTGCCGTCCACCTGGCCATCAACATACAGATCTTCGCTGCCGGAAAGCTCGCCCTTAATAACGACTGATTTACCGATTTGTGCCAAACCGCTGGCTGCTGTGCTCATATGGACGCGCTCCTGCTTCCTTCGGCTGGTTCGACCAAACCACCCACGGAAGATTGCTGAACTGTGATCGGTGAGATTGGGGCCGCACCGGCTTGCTTCAGAATCAGCGGCATGCGGACCGTAAGCAAACCCGGTACTGTTACGACTATACGCAAGGCACAGAGTATGCGGCAAGCCAGTCGATAGATCGTAGGAAATACTTAGTTTCCTGTAGAGCTACAGCTGCACAAAGCTTGCTACACTTTTGATAGTGGTGATTGACCCGGGAGCCCGAATGCTCAGTAGGGCGAAAACGCGCATCGTATTCGCGACCTTGGCTCTGACCATGGCTTGCGTAATCTCCGCAACCGCCCGAGCTGCGTCCGAGCGAGATCCCGCCTCTGCGGTTGAGCTAGTTCGCGCCACGGTCGCGAACGAAGTAGCTGCCAGCAACGATCCCGACAAACACATGTTCCGCTCTCGCAAGCAGACCCCCCAGGGCTCTCAAACCCGACTTTATGTGGAAACTCGAGAAGCCATGGCCGGAATGACCATCGCCTACAACGATAAGCCGTTGCCGCCGGAACAACTGCAGGCTGAAGAAAACCGACTCGCAGGCCTGGTAGGCAGCTCCGAGCAACTGGCACGAAAGCATTTCCACGAGAAAGAGAATGCCGAACATACGCTGCTGATCGTAAAGGCTCTGCCTGATGCGTTTCTGTACCAATATGATGGGGATGAGAATGCCTCGCCTGAGATGGGCGGCAAGGGACGATTAGTGCGTTTGAAGTTCAGGCCCAATCCCAATTACCAGCCACCCTCCCACGTGGAGCAAGTTCTGTTAGGCATGTCGGGCGTGATCGTGATCGATCCGGCCGCTCGCCGAATTGCCAAAATCGACGGAACATTGTTCAAAGAAGTTAGCTTTGGCTGGGGTATTCTCGGACATCTCAACAAAGATGGACACTTTCTGGTCGAGCAGAAGGATGTTGGAAATAACTGCTGGGATGTGTCGCGCATGTCCCTGGACTTCACGGGGAAGATTCTGATGTTCAAAAGTCTCGCGATCAAAACCGACGAGATCTTTAGCGATTTTCGGCGCGTTCCAAACGATATAACCTTTGCTCAGGGCGTTGAAATGCTCAAGGCCGAAGAGGTAAGTCTGGCTCAGAATCAGAGGCTGAGCGCGAGCAAGCCGGACATCGGCAGGTCAAGCGCGCAACGCTAATTGTTAGCGTTTGAATTTGAACACCGCGCAGATTCAAAGAGAAGTGCTTTTCATTTTCGCGCAGTAATTGTCTCCTTGCGCACGGTTAACTCTTCAATCAGACCCTCTCTGACTCTGTATCCCGTTCCCGGCTGATTACTGACCGCGATCATTCCTTGCGGTGAGACTTGCACGTCCGGATCGATAATGTCTTCCTTCCAGTAGCGCTTCGACGCGGACACGTCACCCGGAAGGCTAAAGTTTTCCAGCGTCGAGAGAGCGATGTTATGAGCTCGGCCAATACCCGACTCCAGCATGCCGCCGCACCAGACAGGAATTTTCTGCGACTGGCAGATGTCGTGAATTTTCCTGGCTTCGGTGAACCCTCCTACGCGTCCCACTTTGATGTTGATAATTCGGCAAGCTCCTGTCTCGGTTGCAATGGCCGCGCTGCGTGAATCGACGATGGATTCGTCCAGGCAAATAGCGGTGCGTAGTTCCTTCTGCAGTCGCGCATGATAAAAAATGTCATCGTCCCATAGAGGCTGCTCGATCATCAGCAAATTGAACTGATCAAAAATTCGCAAGTGTTCGATCTGATCCAGCCTGTAAGCCGAGTTCGCATCGCAACTCAGGGTAATGTCAGACCAGCGCGAACGGATCTTCTCCAGCACATTTACATCCCAGCCGGGTTTGATCTTAACCTTAATTCGACGATAGCCGGCGGACAGTTCTGTCTGAATTTTTTCGAGCAACTGTTCCACCGAATCCTGTATGCCGATCGAAACCCCGCAAGGGATTTCGGTCCGCGTGCCACCCAGAAGCTTCCACAACGGCTGAGATTTTTGTCTCGCTTCAGCATCCCACAGGGCGTTTTCCACGCCCGCCTTTGCCATGCGGTGTCCGCGAACGCGCGAGTAAAGATGTACGCAATCGCGTGCAGATGCAAGATCATGCCCCAGCACGGCCGGGGCAAGGTATTTTGCGATCGTGAGCCAGGAGCTTTCGATCCACTCGCTGCTGTAGAAAGGTTCTTCCCCAGCAACGCACTCGCTCCAGCCATCGACTCCTTCACAGTGGGCGGTGAGCAACAGAATCCGGCGGTTGTAAGTGCGTCCAAAACTCGTCTCGAAAAAATGGACGAGGGGCATCTGAATCTCGCGAAGGGTAATGGCTTCAATTTTCATAATTAATGAAACAAAAACGATTTCACCACAAAGTCACGGAGAAGAAATTTTGATCGCCTTAGCGTTTTCTCTGTGCCTCTGTGGTGAATTATTATTCCGAGGCGTACGACCAATTCTCATTCCAGTTACCGAGCAGGAACCTGCCACTCCCTTCGGCATCGCGTTCGTAGCCCAGCACGGCGAGTCGGCGGTCGAATGCGGCCAGAAACTGTTCGCGATTTCTTTCTTGTACCTGCGCCGCTTTATCTCGGGTGCCTTCGGCAGCCTTCCAGGAGTAAATCTGCGATGGCACTTCAATCTTGGTCGTTGTCTTAAACGGCAGGTTCTTCCCTGTGGCCAACAGCGCCTCCACGCGCTTTGACCTCAACCACCATTCGGCGATGAGCCGGTCACTGGGCAATCCTCCCTGCAAGGGCGACGACGTGATTCCGTATTGATTGATGTTGTAGCGCCGTGCGATGGCTCCCAGTTTCTCAATATTCAAGTAAGCGTTCTTGATCTCCAGCGGATCGAAGGTCCACTCAATCAAATCGATGCCGCGGGCAAGCGCGTCGTCCCGTTGTAGTAACTTGAGCCGACGGCCCAGGCCGCTGTTGCGATAATCCTGGCGGACGGCCAGCATGTGCGAATGAAGATAGATGTGGCCCGAGCGCGTCCCGGGGACCGACAGCGCGAAGCCCACCATCTGGGCGCCATCGAAAGCTCCCATCACTTGCCCGCCAACTTTTTCCGCTACCACGAACAGACGCAGCGGCACCAGTTCTGCATCCGTGAAGTTCCAGATCTCTTTTTGCAGCGCGACGCACGCTCGCAATTCATCAAGACCATGACACTGACGAATCACGATTGCCTCCGGACTCACGCTTCCCTCTCCACTTTCTTAGCCTGCTGCCATAGGGACTCCAGTTCCTCCAGCGAAGAACTTTCCAGCGTGTTTCCGTTGGCATGAAGCTGCTGTTCCATCCATTGAAAGCGGCGGCGAAATTTGCGGTTTGTCTTACGCAGCGCGGATTCAGGGTCCACAGTCAGATAGCGAGCGATATTCACCATCACAAAAAAAAGATCGCCCACCTCTTCCTCCAGCCGCTCTCGCAAGTCTTCCGAGATAGCGGGCCGCCCCGATCCCGCAATGCCACGGCCTTCCGGACGCGGCCCAGGAGATGGAAATTCACCCAAGTGTTCGCGCAGTTCTGCGGTCTCCTCGCCCAGTTTGTCGAACAGACCTTCCATATTTGGCCAGTCGAAACCAACTTGTGCAGCGCGGGAACTTAGCTTATGGGCTTCCAACAATGAGGGCATGGAAGAAGAAATGCCCGCCAGGATCGACGTAGAATTCGCACTCTTCTTTTCGGATTCAGGCGTATCCGCATTTTCCTCGAACCGCTTCGCTCGCTCTTCTGTTTTTAACGCCTCCCAATTGCGTTTCACATCCGCAGAAGTGTCAGCTTTCGTATCCCCGAAAACGTGAGGATGTCGGTGGATAAGTTTGTTCGACAATCGGTCCAGAACGTCGTCGATGGAAAACGTTCCCTGCTCCTTGCCCATCTCCGAATAAAAGAGCACTTGCAGAAGCAGGTCGCCAAGTTCACCGGGAAGTTCCTTCCAGTCGCGGTTTTCGATTGCTTCCAGGACTTCGTATGTCTCTTCCAGCGTGTAGGGCTTGATCGAATCGAATGTCTGTTCGCGGTCCCATGGGCAGCCCCCGGGAGCACGCAGACGCTCCATGATGGCAACCGCGCGTTCAAAACGTTCGCCTGTGGTGGGCACTGGCAATCACTTTAAACGAGAGGGTACGCTCCCGGCAACGCAGAGAAACGGCGCTCACTATTCTCGACAAACCGCCGGGACGCAGCGGCATCCAAAAATCCAGCAGTAAAGTCTTTTAAGGAGGAAATCATGCCGAACAATCTTCAAGGCAAAACGATTGCAATTTTGGCAACGGATGGCTTTGAGCAAGTGGAATTAACAAAGCCAAAGCAAGCACTGGAAGAAGCGGGCGCTCGCACCCAGGTAGTCTCTCCCAAGGCCGATAAAATCAAGGGTTGGGACAAAATCGAGTGGGGAGAAGACGTCAAGGTTGACGTTCCGCTGGATTCCGCCAATCCTTCCGAATACGACGCCCTTCTCTTGCCGGGTGGAGTAATGAATCCCGATCACCTGAGGATGGACCCCAAGGCAGTCCAGTTTGTGAAACATTTCTTCGAACAAGCCAAGCCCGTGGCTTCCATTTGCCATGGACCGTGGATGTTGGTGGAAGCTGGCGCCGCCCAAGGCCGTACGCTCACTTCGTGGCCGTCCCTAAAAACCGATATCAAGAACGCGGGCGGCACGTGGGTTGATCAGGAAGTGGTCCAAAGTAATGGCGTAGTCACGAGCCGGAAGCCGGACGATATCCCAGCATTTAATCGGGAGATGATCGCGCTGTTCTCGAAAGGCGCAAACGTCAGCGGCAAAGGCGAACGGAAAGCTGCGTAAAGCGTCGCAAGCGATGACGACCCGGCCTGCAGTTTAACCGCAGGCCGGTTTCTTTTTTTCACGTTTTCGAGCACCTTGCCCGGGCAGCGCGCGCTTTCGGACAGGTCTTTTCGCAGCACCTAGGTGACCTGTTTTCCGGCCGCGCCTGGGTCCAGACTGTACCCGTCGCAGTGTGGATGCGCGATTCGTTATTTAGTAACCTTCCCATAGTTACTGTGGCGTAGATCCTTATGGTGCTAGCAATCAACCCGCGAGCCAGTTTGGAAAACCAGCACTTCCACGTGGTAGTGATTGGCGGAGGCATCAATGGCGTGGCCGTGGCGCGGCAATGCGCGCGCGCAGGGAAACGTACGCTTCTGGTCGAACAGAATGATTTCGCTTCCGGGGTAACCAGCCGCTCCACACGCATCATTCATGGAGGTCTTCGCTATCTCGAGCACGGCGAGCTCGGTTTAGTACGGGAATCGCTGCGCGAGCGCGAAAAACTGCTTCGGGAACAATCTCACCTGGTGCAGCCCATACACTTCCTGCTGGTTTTGAATGAAACCAGCCCTCGCAGCGCTATGACCCTGCGCACGGGCTTATGGCTGTACCAGCGCATGGCGGGAAAGAAACCCGCCGCCTCCGCGTCCGAAATGGAGCTGAAGCGCCTGGAGCGAGCTCTGGATGCAGGCCATAAATGGTCATTCTTCAACTACGAAGATGCACAATGTGAATTTCCCGAGCGTCTTGTGGCGGAGTGGCTGATGGAAGCCGTTGAAGCTGGATGCGTGGTTCGCAATCATACGGAGGTCCTGGCGGCGAATGTGGCGCATGGACGAGTTCACGGGGTACTGTTGCGTGACCAGATCACCGGCCGCGATGTGCGCGTGGAGGCGAACTGGGTGATCAATTGCAGCGGACCCTGGGCGGATCGCGTCTGTCAGCGCTCCTCCATCCGTATGGCCAAACCGATGCTTGGCGGCGTCCGCGGCTCACACATCGTTTTGCCACGATTTCCAGGCTCGCCGAATACCGCCATTTATACCGAGGCCGTCGATGGCCGTCCGATTTTTGTTTTGCCATGGAACGATCAAGTTTTGGTGGGAACCACTGAAGTTGCGGATAGTAACGACCCTGGGCAAACCGCTCCCTCCGAAGAGGAGCTCAACTATCTCGTGCGCTCTGTCGCTCAATTATTTCCGAAAGCCAAGATCTCCGCGGAAAGTGTGAAGTACGCGTTCGCCGGTGTGCGACCTCTGCCCTATTCTCCCGGCAACAAACCCTCCGCGGTGACCAGGCGGCACATTCTTCACGATCATGCTGAGGATGGAGCGGCACGAATGATCTCGGTGATCGGCGGCAAGTTGACCACCGCGGCTTCCTTGGCTCGCGACTGCGTAAGAAAAATTGGCTTGCAAGCCATTGAGCCAGCTCCAATGGCACTGGCGCACGGTCCTGCGCTGGACCCGTTACTGGATGATGCTGTTTTGGAAATCGCCCGCGTAGGAGCAATCAGCGAGGAGTCGGCACGCGGAATTTTGGAGTGGCATGGCAAACGCGCCGCCGACATTGCGCGCACCGCTATGGTGAGTGCCGATTTGCGAGCGCCCATTTGCCCTCATAGTTCCCACCTGATCGCCGAAGTCGTGGAAGCGTATCGCAGGGAGTATGCGGTGAGCTTGGCCGATGTGCTCTTGCGCCGAGTACCGGTAGCGCTTGGCCCCTGCTGGTCAGAATCCTGCAGCCGGGACGCGGCATTGCGCATAGGCGCGGTCCTTGGCTGGAACGACTTCACCCGAGGCGAGAACCTGGAAGCTTTCGAGATGGAGCGAATGGCATTTCTAAGACCGGCCTCAAAACGAAGCGATGCGCTGCAAGCCGCCGCGGATTAACCAAGTCACTCAGTGCGTAATGCAAGCAGGCCCGATCTTCCGATCGGGCCTGCTTTTTCGTGCAGAAACATTGTGGCCTAAAGTATCGACTAGTTCATGTGCATGGAGTGATGGTCAGCCGTGTACGAACTGAAGAAGAGGAAGAAGTTGGATGGAGCGATGATCGCAGATCCCGCGGCCTTCGCAGCCTGCAACGCCTGATAGGAAGTGATTCCGCTGCTGCCGTCCTTGGTCGGCCAATCGCTGGGATTGGTGACCAGAACCGGAACGACCTGCCACCAGATCGCCTTGACGTTGATATCCGCATTGATCACGACGTGGCTGTGGTTTGGGGTGGGCAGGAATACATTCGCGGTAGGAGGCTTCGCGATGTAGCCCAGGTCGGCGAGCACGGGCGCAAGATCCAGCCGTGAAGCGTGCATGGTGCATGTTCCGGGAGCAGATCCAGGTTCCGGGCACTGCGTGTAAACCAGCGGCTGAGCTTTAAAGGCCTCGGGTACTGCGCCGAACAGGCTGATCAGTTCGGTACCAAGAGCGGGCCCGCACAATGTTCCGGCCACCACGTTATTGCAGGAGATGGCGTCATTCGGATTCTGATCGTTATTCACTGAGAAAAGCGGAACCAGCACGTAAAGCGGCTCTGTCGTGTTGATGGGATTACCAACCTGTCCCGGAGGATTGATCGAAGGGTTGATTCCTGCCTGGCAGATCGGGGTTTGCAATTCGCCCGGATCCTTGGCGGCAACGACTCCGTTGAAGTTGAGGTCGTCGAAAGGCTGGTCGATGCAATCGAAGTTTTGCGTGTAAGTGAAGCGAAGTAGTTGGTTCGCGCCAAAACCGAGAGTCTGATTGGCGGCAAGGTTCTGCGCGGACGCGGTCGCCGCGATTAGGGCCACGGCCGCAAGCAACGCGGGCCGGAGTGCTGAAATTTTCATAATGTCCTCCACAGCGGTTCCTGGGAATCCGCTCACTGGAGGATGTACGGAAGCAGGGTCAGACTGGATTTACTTAAACTCGCAATTTAGGAATTTAATCTTCTATTCATCTTGCGAGCCGAAGGCGCGGGCGAGGCGCGCCGGATGGTCCGAAATGATGCCATCCACGCCCAACCTGGCAAATCGCTTCATATCGGACATCGTGTTCACGGTCCAAACTAAGACCTTCCTGCCGTCGGCGTGAGCCTCTGATATCAGAACTTCGCTGGCTAAACTGTAATGTGGGACTAAATATTGCACGGGCAAGGTTTGCCATAAAAGCAGTTGAGACGGAGTTTCGCAAATGACGCCGAGTGGAACCTCTTTATGCATGCCGTGTACCGCGACGAGAACTTGAGGAATAAATGAGGAGATTACGCATCCATGAGCTGGCTGATATTCATCAAGCAAATCCAGTGTCATGGCTTCTAATCCCGCAACCTTAATTTCGATGTCTAGAAACGCGGTGGATCGATAGCGCTCGAGAGCTTCATGCAGCGAAGGAAGACCTAACTCTGCAGCAGAGCATTTAGCGACTTGCATTCCGCGGACCTCCTCGTCGTGGCAGATCACCGCCTGCGCGTCGGCCGAGCAACGAACGTCAAATTCGAAGCCATCGCAGCCTTGAGCGAGCGCGAGATCGAAGGACGCCAGGGTGTTCTCGGGGATAGATTTCTCCGCTCGCGCGCCGCGATGGCCAAGCAGAAGTGGACGGTTCAGCATGGAGTCGAGTGGCCGGAAAGGCGCTAATCTAAATCGAAATCACGAATCGGCTTGCCGGTGTCCGGCGTTTCCTTCGCTTTCTTCACGGCTTCCTGAAATTTCTTTTCCAGAACTTCGGAAGCATGTTTCTGCGCCTCGACCGACTGGCGGAAGATGGACTCCCGCCTCGTGTCCTGTTCTTTCATGGCTCGGGCCGCGTCCTCCATGTCGTTAAACATGCGCGGCTTTACCGCTGCGGTGTGCGCAATCACAGAACGAGTTTCTGTATCCACTTTGAGCACTGCGTTGCAGCAGGGGCAGGTAATTTCGAAAGTTGGGTGACTCTTCGCCATTTTGCGAATCATACCGCAAAAGCGGGCCCTAACGCTCAGCGCCGCAATTTGATGGGAAAGATATGGAACACGCTGAGAAGTTCCCATCCCAATAGAAAGATGGAAAGCAAAACGATCATGACCGCCATCAGTTCACCGAAAGTGAGACCTCGCCGGTTGGCCTCAAAACGCCGGGCGGCAAGGCTGAGAATGTTCAGTGTCGCAAAGCCGAAAACCACCGCCCAGAGAATGTTGTATATATCGTTGCGAGGAGTAGCGTGGCGCTGCACCAGGATCATCGCGGCCAGCAGCGGCGCCTGGGCAAAGTGATGAATCGAAGGCACCGCTAGCTTTGTGCTGGCAACCGCCGACACCACCCGGGTTGTGAGAGATAGAGTCATTCCCCGATTTTGCTCCCAGACGAGTTGCGTCGTCCGCAATGAATGGATATTACATTTTTTTGTCTCAGGGGTCACGAATCGCCCCGACAAAATGTTCCGGTCGTAACGAACTGGCATCGCGTTACCGCCGGCTACTCCACAGCGCTTCAATGGCGCCATTCGGTAAGATGAAAGCATGGCTGAACGACGAGTCATTTTCTTCGATGTTGGCAACACCCTGCTTTTTCCGAACCGGGCGAAAATGCTCGCTCCTATCCGCAGTGATCGACATCCCAAGCTCGAACAATGGCAAGCGCTTGAGCGTAGAACCAAGGCGGAATTCGATCAGGAGTTGGAAAGCGGTCGGGTGGACCACAGTTTTTGGTGGATATTCCACACTCATCTCCTGACTGAGTTGAATGAATCCACTGACGGCCTGGTGCAGGAGCTTGTGCGAAACACGCAGAATTCCGCAAACTGGGATCAGATTCTTCAGGGGACGCGCGAGGCGCTCGACCGGATCCGCCAGAAGTTTCGCATCGCGGTAATCTCCAACGCCGATGGCAAGATCGAGAACATTCTCAGCCGCTGCGGTATCGCTGACTGTTTCGAGACCATCACGGACTCGGGGATCGTCGGCTATGAAAAACCGAGGCGCGAGATCTTTCAGGCAGCGCTGAAAGCGATGAACGCATCACCCGATGAGTCTCTCTACGTGGGCGACGTCTACTCCGTGGATTACCTTGGCGCGACCAACGCAGGCATGCAGGCCATCCTGTTTGATGTGGCTGGAGCTTATAGGGACCGCCCGGAACCAAGAGTCGAGTCGCTGGAACAACTCGAAGAGTGGCTCAATTCGCCGTCAGCTGCGGTAAAATCGTCCGCACCATGTTCGATCTAACGAAACTAGAGTTGTTCTTCGCGGCTGCACTGTTACTGGCCGTTGCTCCTGGGCCAGGAATGCTTTATGTATTGGCTCGCAGTCTTGCCGGAGGCAAACGCGAGGGAGTGCTGTCAGCCATAGGAACGTTCCTTGGAGGGATGGTGCACGTGTTAGCGGCGGCGCTAGGAGTCTCTGTCATTCTGGCAAGATCGGCACTGGCGTTTTCCACCGTTAAGTACTTGGGATCGGCGTATCTGTGCTTTTTGGGCGTAAGAATGATTTTGGAAGCGCGGCGAGCAGAAGCCCCGTCGAATGATCTTCCAACGACCCGGGCGCCAGAACGCAATCCGCTATTGCAGGGCGTCGCAACTGAGTTGCTCAATCCCAAGACAGCGCTGTTTTTTCTTTCCTTCATTCCGCAGTTTGTAAATCGCGAGGCGGGACATGTTTTTTTCCAATTCGTTCTCCTGGGAACGGCCTCCGTGTTTCTCAATACCTCCGCGGACATGATTGTGATTCTTCTTGCAGGACCGTTGGGAAGGAAGATTCGCTCATCAGCCGTTTTTCGTCGGCGCCAACGGACCGTGACCGGAGCCGTCATGATCGGTTTGGGAACGTACCTGGCAACCAGCGAGAGCCACTAACAAGATCGACCACGACCAGCCTGTTACAACTCAATAACTTGATGGTCGAGGCAATCGGTGTGCATGGAGTCGTGGAGTTCCTTCAGGAGTTCGGTCCCGTGGCGTGCCACGTAATAGACTCCGGCGACTCCCCGCTCTTGCAGTCCGCCGTTGGGGTAAAGCGCTTGACTTAGATTCTCGGCGTGGCGGCTGACAATTTCGTTGCGGAGCAGCTCCGCACGGGTGGCACGCTGGCTGAGGCGATCTATCTGGTAGCTGATTTTCGAAGCAGCCGTACGACTGGCGCCTGCCAGCGTGGCATCGAGTTTCAACAGTTCGTCCCGCGCCTTCCCCAGAGAACTCTCCACAGATTGCTTCGCCGCTTGCAATGCCGCCTGAAGCCCATGAGGCAATGTTCGCGATGCTAGCTTCAGTCTCAAGGCATCGACTCCCTGAAAAGTGTCGAGTACGGTGATTTCATATTGGCGAAGCCAGCGCTGCACCTTGGGTTCGACGAGCGTCGCGGAAAAGCGTGGAACGATCGGAGTAACCCGGCCCAGAATTTTTTCGTAGACCGCTCCGGCCTGCGCAAAATATGCAGCCTCAGCCGCACCTCCCGCATAGGCGAGCGTGGGAAGAAGATAATCCTGCACCACCGGACGGAGAAGGACGTTGGGACTGAACTTCTCAGGCGTTGCGGAAATACGTTCCAGAAGATCGGCGGACGACAGCTTCTCGACCGCGGAACCTGAGGTGATGAGAAACTCCGACGAGCCGTTCGTTCCTCGGCGGTGGATCGGGGTGCGCACCCCATTTTGCAAAGTGAACAGCAAGACGGAAGAAGCAGTGACCTTAACTTGCTGATGATAGTGGGCGGATTCTAGCGCTCGTCCTCGAGCCAGCAACGCATCATCGATTTCTGCTGATTGTTCCACCGCAGCGCGATAGATGGGCGCTGCTATCCGATGCAGTTCGGGATCGGACGCATCCAGCAGAATGACGCCGAAGGGCGCGAAAAGGCGAGCATAGAATTTCGCGAACGCCGTGCCCAGGCTCTCTCCCGGCCGGTAAGATTCGAGCAGAAGCTGCGAAGCTTCGCAGTCCCCGAGGAGCGAGACGGCTTCTTCGACAACCGGCACGATCTCACTACCTAGTTGCACGTCGCTCACGGGAGCGCCCGTTATGCTGTGGCTCGATGTCGTCAACGTGCGCAGCAAGCCGTCAGACCCGGGAATGGAAACGTGGTTCACCTCGGCGAGATCGTGATCGTACGTCGCAAGCCAAAAGATGGGCACAGCATCCACGCCGGCAGCCGTAGCCTCCTCCGCCAATCGAACGGCGGTGAGCGCTTTATAGATCGCAAACATCGGGCCGCCGAAAAGTCCGACTTGCTGCCCCGTAACGATTGCCGCCGCACCACTTCGCAAGCGGGATAAGTTGGAGAGAGTCTGCGGGGATGCGTCGAACGACTTGTTCTGCCTTTCAAGAATCGCGCTCACGCGCTCGCGTTTCGCAGAGTCGTAGTTCAGCGACGGAGACTCAGTCTTTAACCACTCGCTAAAGTAGGGTGGACGTGCAAAGAAGGGCTGAACGCTGGGAGCATAGGAAAGAAAATCGGTAAAAATGCGAGTGGTGTGCGGGATTTGTGAGAATGGCAGACACTGCGATTTCACGGACAACACTCCCCACATCCCGATTTCGCATCGTATTGGAGGATTGCAATCATCGCCGATCCACGTTCTCACCAAGGTCGTTCTCCTGGAACGACCCATTCGTCTTCACAAAGCCATATTACAGATGCCCGCGAATCACCGCGAGATGCAAGATAATGGTTTGCTTGCTGTAAAAGGTGACAGGCGTTGTTGCGGCAAGTGCGTGAAGATCGGTTGCCTTCTTCCAAGGCTATACCGTCGCGCGGGCCACTACTTGGGCGGTGCCCCGAGAGACTTGGAGAACAGCCAGGGAAACAGCTTAGGCTCATCGAAGGCCTTATCCCAGCAGGCATGGCCCACGGCCGGATATTCGGTATAGCGAACCTCCGCGCCGGTCTGCTTCATGGCGGCGGCCATTCTTTCCGACTCGGTGACGGGAACGATCGGGTCTACAGCACCATGAAAGATCCAGACGGGGGTTTTGCCGATTCTCGCTGCGGCAGCCGTGTAAGTTTTTGGCAAGTCTGGCAGTGCAAGCTTCGCGAGCTCGGGCATGGCGTTCAGGGCATGGGCGGGAGGGCGAATGCCGCCACAGATTACAACCAGGGCTGCGAATCGGCCAGGATATTTCTGGGCAAGATGCCACGCGCCGAAGCCTCCCATGGATATCCCGGCGAGGTAGGTGCGCTGGGAGTCTCCATGAAACTCCCGTGTGGCTTTTTCCAACGCAGTCATGGCCAAGTCGTCCATCGGTGGCAGCACCCACCATAGATTTTTCCGACATTGCGGCATGACCACGACGGCTTCTATCGCGCTCCGGTTGGTACGAATTGCCGTACCAATGCCTACATCGGTTTCCATCACACCGTCGTCGCCCCGCTCCCCGGCGCCGTGCAGAAAAAGGATAACCGGCCACTTCTTATGCGGCGTCCAATCTTCCGGAACGAAGACCTGGTACTTGTAGTCGGCGCTTTGGAGGCTGACGGTGCGGTCGAGAAACCCTGTTTCGTGATTTTTGGCGTAAACCGGAACAACCATCCCCGAGCAGAGAAACAAAAGTGCACCCATCAGTTTCGAACCCACAGCCACAGCTACCCTCCACTGTTAAAACTCTAGCATGGAACTTTCTTTGTAAAGTTGAGTAGTTTTCACGTCTAAATACGCAATCTCTGTGACCGATCCACCCGCACCTGGCGTCTAAGGGGTGTGAGCACTGGACGCCGAATCGAACTGGACGCCATGCGAGGCCTAATGCTCGTCTGGATCGCATTGACGCATTTGCCCACCGCCGCCAGTGCGTGGGTCAATCAGCCGTTTGGTTTCATCGGAGCGGCGGAGGGTTTCATTTTTCTTTCGGCCCTATTTACCGGAAGAATCTATTTCCGTGTAGCGGAGCGCGACGGGTATCGTGCGATGACCCGAAAACTGTGGGGTCGCACGGTGCGCCTATATGGCTACCACGCTCTCCTCCTTGCTTTCACTTTCCTGGTGGCGGTGCCCATCGCCTCCCACGGCGACCGCCCGGGTCTTCACAATCTTCTGGATTTCTATTTCATGGCTGGCGCGAAACAGGCGGTCACGGAAGCGGCTCTGCTGATTTACCGGCCGCCTCTACTTGACATCCTGCCCATGTACATCATCTTTTTGATTTTCACGTCGGCGGTCATCCCGCTGGCACGCAGGATCGGATGGAAGCCGATTCTCTGGACATCCTTTGCCTTCTGGGTTTTGGCGCAATTCGGCTTTCGCAGCATCGAGCATACATTCATGATGCGCTACATTCCCACGAATATTCCGCTGAACGAAATGGGATCATTCGATCTGTGGGCATGGCAATTTCTCTGGTTCATAGGCGTGTGGCTGGGCGTACGCTGGGCGCAGGAAAGCTTGCCCATTGAAAGCTGGGCGAAGCGGGCAGCGATCCCCGCGGCCTTGATCGCTGGTTTCTGTTTCATCATGCGGCGTAAGCTGGCCCATGGGCTACAGCTGGGCGCCACCGAATTTCTCTTTGACAAGTGGCACCTGGGGCCGGTGCGAATGCTCGACTTCGCGGCCGTAGCCGCTCTGTTGATCCTTTCCCAACGGCTCACCAAGCGCGCGGCGGTTCGCCCTCTGGTGCTGCTGGGACAATCTTCTTTGCAAGTATTTTGCGTCCATCTTTTATTTTGTTTCGCCGGTCTCACACTGCTGGGGAACGCCTCAATGTTAAACGGATGGAGACAGACCGGCCTATTGACGGTGACTTTTGCCGGGATGCTGATTACGGCGAAGCTGTTCTCGAGGAGCGAGTCGAAGACTGAAAGTCCGGCGAAAGCCAAAGAGCCGGCAACGCGAGTTCTCGCACGGGAAGCGGCATGACCGTCTAGCAGCCCAAAACCGATGATCAAGTCGCAAGCTGTGTGGGAAAAACGTCAAGACCGATCACCCAGATCAATTAAGCATTAACTTCAAGGTAAACATTGGGCTGTCTGGATCAATCGTGGGACTTGGACATCTAATAAGGGTAACCGTTCATAAGTTGTTCGCAGGTAAGTTGGACTTCCGGTCGGCAAATGCTAGATTGGAAGCTGATCTTTGCACGGCCATACCCACCAGTGGGGGCGTCACGGCTTCGACGGAGATGCTTGCGGCCAAGAGGCATGCCGGGGTGCACACACCCGTAATCGCGTGCAAAATGATAATTGCCAATCAACAAATGGCATACGCAGCCTAATTAGTTAGGCAGCCGCTCTCCACCGCTTCGCCCTTGGGCGGTGAGCGAGCGTCACACAGAGGGCTGCTCTTCTCTTCTACGTCTGGGGAGAGAGGTTAAGATCACAGGCTAGCGGCTAGCGTTTCTTGTCCGTTCTGAGCGTGGGCCGCGAACGTCCTGGGGGAAGCGCCAGCGATGGCGCCAAACGCCTGGGGCATGAACGTGAATAAGCATGTAGTCTCTTGACCAGTAACATTTTCGGACGCGGGTTCAACTCCCGCCGCCTCCACCAATATTTGGCTGTTTCTATTTATCGGCATTTCACACTCATGCCCCTATGCACATCACGCTTTGTGCAACGGGTGTGCCCGCCAACCAGCCCAGTCTCTACACCTTCCCTCAACCACGCCTCACATCGTCAAAACGACGCGGAATTCGGCTTTGCCACTCATCATTCGCGCAAAAGCCTCCGCCGCTTTTTCAAGCGGATAGGTTTCAATCATGGGCCGCACGCCGCTCAACTCAGCGAAGCGCAGAGTGTCCTCGGAATCCGCGGGCGTTCCGGAGGCCCAGCCTTGAATAGTTCGGCTTCCGTTGATCAGTTGAATGGGCGTGACCTCGATGGGATCAAATGCCGCACCGATCACCATAAGTTTGCCGTTCGGACCCAGGCCGTCAATGAGTTCGGACATTGCTTTCGAACTCGGCGCAGTCGCTAGAATTACCTTGGCGCCACCCAGCTTTTGAAGTTCTTCGGCTGCGTTCGTCGATTGACTATTGATGTACACATTCGCTCCAAGTTTCTTGGCCAGAGTCTCGTTTTCTGCCCCGCGGCCAATCGCAGCAACCTTGTACCCAAATTTGTTTGCGAATTGAATTCCGAGGTGACCCAAGCCTCCGATGCCCTGCACCGCAACCAAATCGCCGGGAAGAGCTCCGCTGTGCCGCAGCGCGTTGTAGGTAGTAATTCCAGCACACAGCAACGGCGCTGCTTCTGTATCCTTTAGACCTTCCGGCATGGCCACCAGGGCCTCCACCGGAGCGACCATGTATTGCTGGTAACCGCCGTCATAGCTGATCCCCGGAATTTTGAGATTCTGGCAGTTGCGGAAATCCCCGCGTCGGCACTCGCGGCAAGTGTTGTCATGGCCGCCATGCCATCCCACGCCGACGCGCTGCCCCTTCTTCCACGAGGAAACATTCTCGCCCAATTCGTCGATAATTCCCGTCACTTCATGCCCTGGAACGCGGGGATACTGAATCCCCGGCCAAGACCCTTCTACCGTGAGGGAATCGCTGTGGCAGACACCGCAGGCTTGCACCTTAATCCGCACATACCCTTCCTCCGGATCGGGAATTTCACGCTCGACGATCTGAAATCCTTCGCCAGGCTTAGATATCTGCGCTACCTTCATTTGCGCTACTGACATTGGAACCACTCTCTTCGTCGCCATAATTCTCCTGTGAATTTCAGTCGTTATTGATCAATCATGTTGAGAAGCACGCAGGGTCAAAACCATGAGACGCTTCTTTTTGCAGAGTCAACACTACTGCTCGCGGTATGAATTTCTCGTCGAGAAGAAGCCCGAGCGAGATACTAATTCCTATAAGTTTCTACTTCGGCAGCGATTCGTGTCAATGAATCCTCCGCCGTTTCGGCCCTCAATCGTTCCGCAAAAAAACCACGAGAAGTCCGCTCTTGAAGTCAGTTTCATTAAAGTCTACTATGTTGATGGACTATATGGTATAGTATCCGAAGCCGTACACAAACTCCCTCAGTGGCGCTCCGGTCCCAATCAGTATGTGACCGGTTTAAGGAGAAATCGCTATGATCCTTTTCGTTGAAAAGACCTGGTTCTTGTGGTGGATCGTATCCATCGTTTTCGCCGTCCGATGGTTTCACGTAGTAGCGATGCGGTCGAAAATGGAGTCTCCGGAATCGCAAGACTCAGCAATAGAAGAGAAATCGGACTATAGCGTCTGGAAGCTTCTACGACACGCTCAATCCATCTCACTGTCGGAAGCAAAAGACGCTCTTTAGAGCGGAGCATTCCATCCGCATGATGGCTTAGAAAAAACTCCATGCGATGGCAAGGACTCTCCGCCTCTTGCGCGCTGCATTCCTCTGCAATAATCTCTGTCTTAACCTCAGCACTAGGTTTCCCTTCTTCGCGCCGTCCCCCGCGGAACCCCGTGGACGGCTAATTTTTCACGACTATACCCGAACGTAACCAAAGCATCATGCGTGGGACACTACAGCGCTGTGTAATATGATGTGTAATATAAATGAGTGCAGCTACTTGAAAACATTCCGCTGGAACCTTTCACCACTATAAGAGTCGGAGGTCCGGCGAAATATTTCGTTGAGGCCAAGGATGTTGCGGAGGTACAGGAAGCGATTTCATTTGCACAATCGCGCAATGTACCTCTATTCGTACTAGGCGGTGGCAGCAACCTACTGGTATCCGATGCCGGTTGGCCCGGGCTCGTTCTGAAGATCGCAATTCAGGGCATCGAGCAACGCCCTGGATACGATGAGGACGGCAATGTCATTTTCGATGTCGGTGCCGGAGAAGGTTGGGACGGTTTTGTTTCCCGCGCGGTCTCGGCACGTTGTGCCGGCATCGAATGCCTGAGTGGGATTCCGGGAACCGTAGGCGGAACTCCGGTGCAGAATGTCGGAGCTTACGGCCAGGAAGTATCCGAGACTATTTACTCCGTGCAGGTTCTCGACAGGAAAGACGGTCAAGTGCACGAACTTTGCGGCGAGGCCTGCGGCTTTGGATACCGGTCCAGCATCTTCAATACTACCGAGTGCGGTCGTTTCATCGTTCTGCGCGTCAGCTATGTCCTGACACCGGACGGCGCACCTCGCATCCGCTACGCGGACTTGCAGCGGCACTTCGCCGGTCGCGAAACCAAGCCGGACCTCGCGGAGACGCGCGAAGCCGTCCGCCACATACGAGCGCTAAAAGGAATGCTCATCGTGGCTGGCGATCCCGATTGCCTGAGCGCAGGTTCTTTCTTCAAGAATCCCGTGTTGTCATTCACGCAGCACGAGAATCTGAAACAGCGCGCGGGAGATCGCGGACTGGTGGTACCCAACTATCCCGCTCTTGAATCTTATAAAAAGATTTCCGCAGCTTGGTTGGTCGAGCACTCCGGATTCGCTAAAGGCCATGGCTTCGGACGCGTAGGCATTTCGAGCAAGCACGCCCTGGCCATCGTCAATCGCGGCGGTGCCACTGCCGCCGAGGTTGTTGCTCTGAAAGAGCAGATTCAACATCGAGTTCACGAAATCTGGGGTGTTCAACTGGAGACAGAACCGGTCATGATCGGCTTTTGAGTTCTACTGTGTAAGGAGCAGGGCGCCGCCCCGGTTCGCTACCCGTTTATGAACTGTGACCCCGGTGTAAGGGTGGGCAAGCGATCCGGCCCCGACGGCGCCTTGGTTAAACATCGGCAAGTCTTGCCGCGTCTTTAAAAATCTGCACGAACATATCGCGCGTCAGCTTGCCGGTCTGCGTATTCTGATTCGAAGGGTGATAGGAAGCGAGTAACACCTTACCATCGTGTAACTGGTAAATAGCGCCATGTTTGAACAGGTATTTTGCCCGATTGAGCAACGATCCCCGGCGTTTCAGATAATTGAGGTACGCATCAAAGCCAATCTTGCCCAGCGCGACGATTACTTTTACTTTTTCTAACCCTGCTATTTCGCGGTCAAGAAATTGGGAGCACTCCGCCAGTTCCTGAGGCGTGGGCTTATTAGCTGGCGGAGCGCAGCGCGCCGCTGCCGTGATGTACAGGTCTCGCAGTTGCAGTCCATCGTTGCGGTCCGTGGCGTTCGGCTGGTTCGAGAATCCAGTGTCATACAAGACGGGGAACATGAACTTGCCGGAAGCGTCGCCGGTGAAAGGCCGGCCTGTGCGATTCGATCCGTGCGCCCCAGGGGCCAGCCCCAACACAAGAACGCGTGCCTGAGGATCGCCGAACCCGGGCACAGGTCTGCCCCAGTATTCACAATCGCGATAAGCGCGGCGTTTCTCGCGCGCCACCTGTTGTCGATAGGCGACGAGCCGCGGGCAGCGGGTGCACTCAACCACTTCACGATTCAGAACGGTAAGCCAGTGTGGTATTGAGGGCGGACTAATTTTTCGAGGTACGCTGGGCACGAAGTAGACAGAATACCGCACGCGACGTCAAGGCTGTAACTTGGCCACCGCCATGCGCGAAAGCACCTGCCCTTGTCCATCTAGCACAAAAACTTCCGCCCACTGTTCTTTGGGCAAGTCATTGGAGAGAGCGAAAGTGATGGTAGTTCGAGCCGATGTACATCCCGTAAGCTGCCGCTTGTCATCTTCTTCCGATGTGGAAGTCCCTGGGTTCACTTCCTCGACGCCGGTGCGGCCGTCACTGTTCGCCCCGTAGGTCTGCAGCACTACCTCGACAGCTCCAGCCAGATTCTGACAGCGCATGGGAACTCGAAGCTCCCATTTCTTCACACCGGTTTTCTTCACGTTGGGCTTCTCCGCAAAAACCACTATGGGAGGGTTGCCTCCTGGCGAGGCGTAGGGCTCTGGCCAACGATGCTCGAACTCAATGCTGGCAGCCACATAAGCCCGATCCAATTCCCGATCCCGCTCTTCCCAGCACGGATGCATGGCAAGGATTGACGGAACGGAACGGTCTGCGCTCTGCGCGTGCAGCAAATGGTGCAGCGCGGGAACAAAGTCGGGATGGTATCCCGCTCGTGCCATCAGCATCAATCCCTCGACATCGGCCTCCATTTCCAGTTGGCGGCAAAACCTCGCCAGGTCCAGGGACGCCGCCTTGGGGTCCTTCCAACCTCCCGCAATCAGTCCCGGTTCACCGAGCACCAAATCTGCTCCTGTCCCTTGGCGCAACGATTCTTCGAATAGATAGCGCCTCGCCCAATCGCGCCTTAGCACGTGCGAGATCTCGTGCGATAAAAACGACGCCCAGAGCCCGGCGCTGTTGCCTGCAAGGTCGCCCAGTCCACTTTCCACAAAGATGGTTCCATCGGGCGAAGACGATGCGTTGATTTGACCGTCTTTCACGATGCGCAATTGCCAGTAGTACTTTCTGTCCTGCGAGGCTTGAAGTTGTTGCAGGAGGTTCTCAAAAACTTGCAAACCAATGGCATAGCGACCTGTCGGAGCAATACTTTGGGCCAGCAGCTCTGGCCGTAATCGTGCCGCGGTTTTGCGATCCAGGCTGAATTTTTCTGGCACTTCAAGAGTAGCGGGGGCTGGTTGGGCAGCGCCAACGATGGGCGACCAAAGAAACGAAACAACGAAGAATAGAATTAACCGCCAATTGCTAAGTCTCACGGGTCACGCTCCCGGAGATCGCTCTCTCAATCATCGTACTCTTCAGTTCCTATCACTTACTGCAAATTTCGACTTCCGTGGTTGCTGCGCTAACCGCGTAAGCAGTATTGATGATTGCTTCTAAGTGTTCTGAGTTATTACAAATCGCAATGGAAACATTGCTACTCAGCGTCGCCGAGCGTAGTAACCCGGCCAAAAGGTACTAACTAGAGAGTTAGACAGATAAATGTGCGTTACCGTACAGTATCGAGGGTATGGTCGGTTGGGCTGCCTGCGACTAATGTGATCTAACCCTTCCTCGTAGTCGAGCCGTACCTGCCCGGCCAGAAAGCCTGCCAAGGGATGTATTCCTGGGGGCATGATGCTTAAAATTCTCATTGTCGACGACAATGCCACGATACGCTCCTCCCTGCGCATGTGGTTTGAGCGGAATCCGCAATGGAAAGTCTGCGGGGAGGCCGAAAATGGCCAGTTGGCCATTGAAAAAGTCGACGAACTTCATCCCGATATCGTACTCATGGATTTTCAGATGCCAGTGATGAATGGCCTCGAAGCCACTCGGCAGATCAGCAGCCGTGCTCCGAAGACTGCGGTACTGATGTTTACCATGCATCCCTCCGGAGAACTGTTGAAAGCTGCGCGCGCTGCCGGTGCAAAAGACGTGGTTTCTAAATCCGATCGCCTCTCCGACCACCTGTCGAATGCTTTAAAGGAAATCGCCGTTTGATTTGGAGAGTGCGTCTTCCGCCGGGATGGGAATACCAGGTGAATTGCTCGGCGAATCCTGTTTGCGGGTTTGACGCTGCTCTCCTCATGTCTTTACACTCAAATTAACGCCGTATGAAATTCGGCTGAGTTCCTGCTCGGCGGAACTTCCGGATGCAACGGTGGGTGAAAGGCAAATTGTGAGCCCTACAGAGACGACCGATTCCGCAACTCCGGAAACTGCGAACACCGGCAACAAAGATATCAAGAAGGAAATTTCGGTGGAGATTCCGGCCGCCGACGTTACCCGTGAGACCGAACTCCAGATCCAGCGCTATCAAAAGAGCGCCCGCCTGCCAGGATTTCGTGCGGGCCATGTTCCGGCATCCATCATTCGCCAGCGTTTTGGCGATGGCCTGAAGAATGATGTGATCGAAGCTCTCGTGCCACGCTTCTTTCACAAAGAAGCGGAGAAGCAAGGCCTGATCCCTGTATCGCAGCCTCGTATCACCGATCTGCAGATGCATGATGGCGAACCTCTTCGTTTTAAGGCGGCCTTCGAAGTGCTCCCGCAAATCCACGTTGAAGGCTACAAGGAATTGCGTGCCGAGAGGCCGGATATTACCGTAACCGACACCGAGGTCGAGGACGCGCTCAACAACGTGAGGGAGCAGCACGCCACCTACATCACCGTGGAAGGTCGTGCGCTCGCCGAAGGCGACTTCGCCCAGGCTTCCATGGACGGTAAGCCCAAGGATAGCCAGGACGTGAAAGATGCTGGCGCGAATCCTGTACACATGGATGACGTGCTGATCGAAATTGGCGGGAAGAATACGGTCGCCGAGTTTACGCAGAATCTTACCGGCGTTTCCGCAGGCGAGGAACGTACATTCGACGTCAGCTATCCGGAAGACATTTCCGACAAACGTTTGGCGGGCAAAACTTTTGTTTATACCGTGAAAGTAAACGGCATCAAGCAAAAGAACAGGCCCGAACTGAACGATGACTTCGCCAAGGAACTGGGCGAATTCACCAGCCTTGATCAGGTGCGCAAACAGATCCGAGAGAACATGGAGGCGGAACGGCGCCACAATGCCGAACGCGAGGCGAAGGACAAACTTGTGGCCGAGCTGGTGAAGCGCAACGATTTTGAAGTGCCGGAAGCATTGGTAGACCGCCAGATTGACCTGCGCCTGGAACGCGGTCTGCGAGCACTCGCCGCGCAGGGCATGAAAATGGAAGACTTGAAAAAAATGGACCTGCCCCGGCTTCGCGCCGGTCAGCGGGACCAGGCCGTGAGCGATGTGAAATCCTCGTTACTGCTCGATCGCATCGCCGAACTGGAGAAATTCGAAGTCAGCGACGAGGAAGTGAATCGCGAGATCGACTCTCTGGCGAAACAGTCGAAACAGACGTCAGAAGCCGTTCGCGCTCGTTTGACAGAGGAAGGGGGCCTCGATAGAATCCGGATGAGAATCCGCAGCGAAAAGACCCTCGATTTTCTTTATCACCAGTCCGCGTAGTCGTCGAGAACCACGCGGACACTTTCGACTTCCCCCGAGCAACGCAAACGGTTAATTCGGGGTGGAGTGTGGCAGGTCCGGTGACAGGTCCGGTAAACAATGAAACCAAATGACCCACAAATGATGTTAGTACCAATGGTGATTGAGCAAACCGGGCGGGGCGAACGCGCCTACGATATTTACTCCCGTTTGCTGAGGGACAACATTATTTTTATCGGCACACCGATTGACGATAACATCGCCAACCTGGTGATCGCGCAAATGCTGTTTCTGGCGCAGGAAGACCCTGAAAAGGATATCCAGCTTTACGTGAACTCGCCCGGCGGTTCGATTACAGCTGGCATGGCGATTTATGACACGATGCAGTACGTGAAGAATGATGTCATGACGCTTTGCGTCGGCCAGGCGGCCTCCATGGCAGCACTCCTACTCGCAGCTGGCGAGCCGAAGAAAAGATTGGCCCTTCCTAATTCGCGTATCCTGATTCATCAACCATCCATGGGAGGGTTGTCGGGTCAGGCCACCGATATCGACATCCATGCCCGCGAAATCCTGCGTATGCGCGAGATTACAAACCAGTTACTCTCCAAACATAGCGGGCAGAAGCTGGACAAGGTAGAGAAAGACGTCGAGCGCGACTTCATCATGAACGCGCAGCAGGCTAAGGAATACGGAATCATAGACGATATCATCTATAAGACCGTAAAAGCGGTATGATCTGCCTTCGCGCTTGAGGCGCAGTCAAAAAAATACAAACGCGAAAGCAGCGGTGAAAAGGGTCGAGGTAGGCGAGACCCAGCATTACCGCAAAAATTAAGGAGTAGATCTGAGTGAAAAACAAGTCAGGCTCCGAGGAGATTTTGCGCTGTTCGTTCTGCCATAAATCGCAGGACGCCGTTGCCAAACTGATCTCATCGCCCAGCGACTATCCCCGCGCCTACATTTGCGACGAGTGTGTTGCGGTTTGTAATTCGATTCTGGAAGATGACCGCACCGCAACCCCGCAAGCGACCACGCCCAACCAACTGCCTAAACCGCAGGAGGTCAAGACCTTTCTCGATGAGTACGTCATCGGCCAGGAGCAGACCAAGAAGAAGCTTGCGGTCGCGGTATACAACCATTACAAGCGTATCTTTATGAATCGCCAGAAGGCGGCGGGCGATGGCATCGAATTGAGCAAATCGAATATTTTGCTTATCGGCCCTACCGGAACTGGAAAGACGCTGCTGGCGCAAACCTTGGCCCGCATGCTGGACGTGCCCTTCGCCATCGTCGATGCCACCACGCTCACCGAGGCGGGATACGTGGGCGAGGACGTCGAGAACATCATTCTGAAGCTACTCCAGGCGGCGGAAGGCGATGTAAGCCGCGCCCAAACTGGCATCATCTATATCGATGAGATCGACAAGATCGGACGCAAGGACGAGAATCCGTCGATCACTCGCGATGTTTCGGGCGAAGGCGTGCAGCAGGCGCTTCTAAAAATTCTGGAAGGGACGATCGCTAACGTTCCACCGCAAGGCGGACGCAAGCATCCTCATCAGGAATTCACGCCCGTCGACACCACCAACATTCTGTTCATATGCGGCGGAGCATTCGTGGGCCTGGAGAAGATTATCGCCCGTCGAGTGGGCAAGAAATCGCTGGGCTTCCGTGCCGCGGATGAGGCGGAAAAAGAAGACGCGGTCGTCGCCCGCAAGCGCAACTTCGAACTGCTCAGCGACATGCAGCCGGAAGACCTGATCAAGTTTGGGTTAATTCCAGAATTTGTCGGTCGACTGCCTGTAATGGGAATGCTGGAAGACCTCGACGAGTTCGCCCTGATCGAGATTCTTACTCGCCCCAAGAATGCCATCGTCAAGCAATACCAGCGGTTGTTTGAGTTCGAGAACGTTCGGCTCAAGTTCAACGATGAGGCTCTGCGCGCCATAGCTCGCCAGGCCATGGCGCGAAAAGTGGGAGCCCGTGGATTGCGCATGATTCTTGAAGAGCTCATGCTCGATCTCATGTTCCATCTGCCTAGCCAGAAGAAACTAAAAGAGTTCGAAGTGACCCGGGAGATGGTCGAGAAGCGGAACGCCTCGCTTTCGATGATGGAAAAGGCCGGATAAGCGACGAATCGGCAAACACACGTCAAAGACTTGGTAAAGAAGAGTAAACTGTGTGCAGATGTACTCAGTACCGAAGTGCGCGGCGTTCGCATGTGTGAATAGCAGGACTCTCATTCAGACACGGCCCAGGGAGATGGAGTGACCACATCCAAGGAAAAATTCGAAAGCAAGAAGCTGCCCATGATGCCCATTCGGGACGTGGTCATCTTTCCGTACATGATGACGCCGTTCGTTGTGGGCCGCGAGTCCAGCGTGCGTGCTTTGGAAGAGGCATTAGCCGCGGACAAGAAGATTTTCCTGGCGACCCAGCACGATGCCTCCATCGATGAACCCAAGTCGAATGAAATCTATCAGGTAGGCACTATCGCCAACATCGTGCAGAGTCTGAAGCTGCCGGATGGAAATATCAAAGTGCTGGTCGAAGGGATCGAGCGCGGCCGTCTGCTGCAGGCTACTGATGCTGACGGTTACATGCAAGCCTCGGTTCGCGTGGCGCGCTATCCCGCCGAAATGAATCCTCAGATCGAAGCGGGCATGCAGCGCGTAACCACCCTGTTCGAGCAGTACGTCAAGCTTTGCCAGGCGCTGAACTATGAGACGATGATCTCGGCCGTGCGCATGGAAGATCCCGCGAAGTTGACCGACATTATCGCGGCCAATCTGCAGCTTTCGATCGAAGAGAAACAGGAACTGCTGGAAATCTTCGATCCCTCCGAGCGCCTGAACCGCATCGCCGATGTGCTTGATGTCGAAATTGAAAAGCTGAATGTGGACCGCACCATCCAGTCGCGCGTAAAGCGGCAGATGGAAAAGGCGCAAAAAGAGTATTACCTCAACGAAAAGATCAAGGCCATTCAGAAAGAGCTGGGACGCGGCGAAAAGAGCGAGTTCGACGAACTCAAGAAGAAGGTCGAAGCCGCCGGCATGCCAAAGGAAGTAAAAGACAAGGCACTGCAGGAGTTGAAGAAGCTCGAAGCGATGCCTCCCATGTCGGCCGAGTCGACAGTCTCCCGCAATTATCTCGACTGGCTGCTGGCCGTTCCCTGGAAGAAACGTTCCAAGGAAATCCGTAATATCTCGCGTGCTGAGAAAGTTCTCAACGAAGATCATTACGGGCTGGAAAAGATTAAGGAACGCATCCTTGAATTTCTCGCGGTGCGGCAGTTGGTAAAGAATCCCAAGGGTTCTATCCTGTGCTTCGTAGGCCCCCCGGGCGTGGGTAAGACCTCACTGGGTATGTCGATCGCCAAGGCTACAGGCCGCAAGTTTGTCCGCATGTCTTTGGGCGGGGTGCGCGACGAGGCCGAAATTCGCGGCCACCGGCGTACCTACATTGGGGCGCTGCCAGGCCAGATCATCCAGATGATGAAGAAGGCAGGCACGAAGAATCCAGTCTTTATGCTGGACGAAGTCGACAAAATGTCGATGGATTTCCGCGGCGACCCATCTGCGGCCCTGCTCGAAGTGCTCGATCCCGAGCAGAATTTCATGTTCGTCGACCACTACCTCGACGTCGAGTACGACCTGTCGCAGGTTTTCTTCGTGGCGACGGCCAACGTCATGCACACCATCCCTCCTGCGCTGCAGGATCGTATGGAAGTGCTCCGCCTGCACGGCTACACCGAGCAGGAAAAAGTCGAGATCGCAAAGCAATTCCTGGTCAAAAAACAGATGCTGCAGGCAGGCTTGTCGGAAAAGAACGTGAAGTTTTCCGATGAAGCGATTACCACACTGATCCGCGCTTACACTCGCGAAGCGGGTGTTCGAAACCTCGAGCGCGAAATCGGCAATGTCTGCCGCAAAGTTGCCCGCAGAGTGGTCAAAGAAGGCGAAAACTACACCATCGCGGTCACCGGCGAGAATGTTACCGACTTCCTGGGCGTGATCAAGTTCCGCGACACGCTGGCCCATGAAAAGAGTGAAGTGGGGTTGGTCACCGGCTTGGCTTGGACTGAAGTTGGCGGCTCGATTCTGAGCACCGAAGCGACCGTAGTCGATGGCAAGGGCAAGCTCACATTGACGGGCAAGCTCGGCGACGTCATGCAGGAATCCGCGCAGGCCGCACTATCCTACGTTCGTTCGCGGGCACACCGCCTCGGCTTGACTCGCGATTTCTACCGCAACCTTGATCTGCACGTGCACGTTCCTGAAGGAGCGATCCCCAAGGATGGGCCTTCGGCCGGCATCACGATCGCCACGGCCATCGCTAGCGCGCTGAGCAAGATCCCCGTGCGCCGCGACCTCGCCATGACCGGGGAGATCACGCTGCGCGGAAAAGTTCTGCCTATCGGTGGCTTGAAAGAGAAATTGCTGGCGGCGCACCGTGCGGGTCTTTTCGAGGTTATTCTGCCCCGCGACAACGAAAAGGACTTGGCAGAAGTTCCCGAAAATCTGCGAAGTGCCATGAAGCTGCACTTTGTCGACACTATGGACCAGGTGTTGCAGATAGCGCTCGAATCTCCTCTGCCTTCACTGACCGAAGAGGAGACCGCGCAGCCCATCGCACCCCTTACTTCCAACACCGACGATAGTCCGACCGCGCATCAGTAGAAGATCGGCGTATCTCAACTTTTTGGCGCCCGCGCAAAGCGGGCGTTTCTTTTTGAGGAGGCGCTCACGCCTTTCGCTATGTGCTTCGTACCTTCGTCAAGCCAACCGACACATGGGCACCGCTTGCCAGACCGCTCCGACTCATTGCAAACTGGAGCATGACAGTTGCGAGCTGGGACACGAGAACGGGGAGCCGCGCATGCGAGTGATGGCGCGATTCATGGCTGCCGCGACGGACGCCTCGCACTTCCCCGCCCCAAGCGTTCCGGAAGTGGCATTCCTGGGGCGATCGAACGTCGGCAAGTCGAGCGTCATCAACACTCTCGTTGAGACCAAGCTGGCCCGAACCAGTTCCACTCCTGGGCGCACCCGGAGCATCAATTTTTTCGAAGTGCGCTGGGCCGGCAAGCCGCAACCCGAGGTCATTTTCGCCGACCTGCCCGGTTACGGATACGCCAAGCTGTCGCGCGAGATTTCGCAGGAATGGCCGAAGTTCATTGAGCCTTACCTTAACGAGCGTCCTACCTTGGCTTTATGTCTGGCACTGGTCGACGTAAACGTTCCTCCGCAGGATAGCGACCGTCATCTGCTCGATTTTTTGAATGTTTCCGGACGGCCATTCCTCCTCGTCGGGACCAAGAGCGACCGTCTCTCGAACAATCAACTGCATAACGCCTTGAAAAGACTGGCGGACGCGTATCCTACCGCCTCGGTCGTTCCTTTCTCGGCCAAGACGCGCGCGGGCCGCGATGAAGTATGGAATAAAATCCGTCAGTGTGTCTCGGATTTTCCCGGCGAATGAGTGCCAACTTTGAACAACTCCCGTTGCGGGACTAGCCTCGCCCTTTTGATCCTCACCTGGTCTCGATTGCTCTAAAGATCGCCCCGCAGAATCCGTAGAGTAGGACAGAGACGCTCAAAACCAGCCGATATCAAGGCCGCAAGGCTCACTGAATTGCGGAGGCCATGAGCCGATCTCGTTTTTATGTCCGAAGACAAGGGCGAAGGGGCGGCCTACCTGGCCGCGCTGAGGCAATCCACTCCTCAACCGGCGGGTGCCGCAGCCGCCCGCGCACCAGTCCCGAATGCAGAAACCTCGCCGAGTAATACGCCGCGCTCCACCGCAAACGCATTGGAAAGACGCAGAAGCCCACGCTACCGCTGCCAAGGAAGCGCTCACCTGCGCGAAGCCGCAGGCGGTGCAGCAACTTGGGCAACTTTCACTGACATTAGCTTGCACGGTTGCTACGTCGAAGCTATGTCCACTTTTCGCGTGGGTGCCGCGCTGGGGCTCACGATGGAGGTGAATGGCTTTCGTGTCGAAACCGGCGGCGAAGTTCGTGTCGTATACCCAAACCTTGGAATGGGCATTACTTTCACAACCATGTCAGCGGAAAATAACGAGCGCTTGCGCGAACTGCTGCGGTCGCTTTCCCGCCCGGCGGTGATATTGCCGCCCCATTCGACGCCCTTCCCGCCCGCTCCTCTGCCGGACCCTTCGTCCCAGGTTGGAGACTCGAGCACAGTTCTCCAGGCGCTCATCGATTACTTTGACGAGCGTCAGATCCTGAGCCGCGACGAATTTTTCAGGATCATAAAGCGAAGCCGGAACTCCGCAACTTAGACCCACGAATATCCGCCAGCAAGGGCCAGAACAGACTGGGGTTTAAGGAGGGACAACAAAGCGCGTATTCCTTAAGTCATTGAAACTGGGGGCCCCGGGCGGAGTCGAACCGCCGACCAACGGTTTAGGAAACCGCTGCTCTATCCATCTGAGCTACGGGGCCATTCAGTTCTACATCTTAGCAACTTTACGGCAGGACCTATATACATCGTGAGCGACAGGTTGAGCTGGCGATGATCGATTTGTTGATTTCAGCATGTCCTTGAATTCTTATCAATTGCCTTGACGATGCCATCACAGGTGTATCAGGATTAGAAGCCAGTCCCCTCGCCATGAACCGACACCGCAGCCTTTTAGTGCTTTCTCTAGTATTTTTGACTCTCGCTTTAGGTTGCGAGAAACGAAGAATCACTGAAATCGTTTTTAGACTTCCAGATGGATTCAGCGGGCAAGTACAAATTCAGATGGGAGTAGCAGGTGCGCCGAAGCTAGCAACCTCAGGCCAATCATATGTCGTGTCGCTCCCGAGCGACGGTCGCCTCGAGACGTCGACAATTCTCGAAAGCAATTTGAAGGCTCGATTTGAAAACTTCCATCCTGATAGTGTGTGGGGATATGCAAGCTCCATCTCGAAGACTGGGGATGGGATCCCGGTCGGAGGGAGCATCGACTTCTTCGTGGGCACCAAAGAACAATATGAAATACAAGAAGCTCACAAACACAAATCCGAATTCTTGCGACCAAAATCCGGCCTCAGGGTGCAGTGATGCAATGCAGGCCGCTCGGGGGGTTTAGGTGCCCACGCCTCGCTCGCGGATTCCTCGTAATTCGAACGCACCAGCTCTTTCTGAGCCTTCTAACGATGAGGAAAGGATTCCATCTTGAGCACTGGTTGGCGGGTTTGCCCCGAACGCACAAATGATTTACTCTCGCCGCAGTCATCATGAATCCAAGTCGCATGAACTCTGACACTTTGTCCGGCACATTCGCTCACGCCATGCGCCGCGAGATCTATGAGCAGCCGCAAGCGATTGCAAAAACCGTCGACCTGCATCTGGCAAACGACATTCTTTTTCCCGGCGCGCTGCACACCATCGAGAGCGCTTTACTGACTTTCGAAAAGCTGATCATCGCCGCGAGCGGATCCAGTCGCCATGCAGGTTTGGCGGGCGAGATCATGATCGAGGATCTTTCCGGGGTTGCCGTTGACGTCGAATACGCCAGCGAATACTGCTACCGCTCCACGCATGCTGCCGTTGATCCGATCGTCATGGTGGTTACGCAATCGGGCGAAACCGCTGACACCATCGCCGCCCAGCGGGAAGCCCTCACCCGAGGAGTCAAGACCATCGCCGTCTCCAACGTGGCAGAAGCTACGATACCCCGCGAAGCGAGTGCTGCCCTCATCACAGGGGCCGGGCCCGAGCTTGCCGTTCCCGCCACCAAGAGTTTCACCACGCAAGTCACCGTTTTGTATCTGATGGCGCTGTTCCTGGCGCGCAAACGCGGACGCATGACTTCCGAGGTCACACGCGCTTATCTGCAGCATCTTTTGCAACTTCCCGAAGCCATCGATCGAAATCTGAAAACATGGGACGAGCTTGCCGAACAGTTTGCCGACAGGCAATATCAGGCAGAAAAATTCCTATATCTTGGTCGTGGCGTCCATTACGCCATCGCGCGCGAGGGCGCGCTCAAGCTCAAAGAGATTTCGTACGCTCACGCGGAGGGGTATCCCGCGGGGGAACTGAAACATGGTCCCAATGCGCTCGTCGACGAAAATCTTCCTGTAGTGGTGATTGCCACGCAAGACCACCACGATCCCGATTCCGTGCTGCGTTACCGCCGAACACTCGAAGTGATGAAGGAAGTAAGGTCCAGACATGGTCGCCTCGTGGCAGTGGCCACGGAGGGCGATGGCGATATCACCAGCATCGCCGATGATGTGTTCTTCGTTCCCGGCGCTCCTGAACTACTGCTGCCGATCGTCGAAGTAATTCCTCTGCAGTTGTTCGCCTATCACGTGGCGACGAAGAAGGGCTACAACGTAGATCGCCCGCGAAACCTGGTAAAGGCGGTCGTCACGGAATAGTCCGCGACGCAAACCATTCTCCACAGAGTCACGGAGACACAGAGGAAATCTCGAGGATCTCTGACTTTATTTTTTCTTTGCCTTCTCCGTGCTGCTGTGTCTCTGTGGTAAAGCTTTTAAGCCTGTCGAGAACCAATGGCCATCGTTAATCCATCTCACTTCGATCTTCAAGCCATCGCAAAGGAAGTCATGCGGCTGCACGGATTCGAGCCCGACTTTCCGCCAGCCATCCAGCAACAACTTGCAGAGTTGCGGACCCACCCTCCGCAAATTTCTGCCGGAAGAGACGTCCGGGACCTCCGAACCCTGCTGTGGTCGTCGATCGACAATGACACCTCTCGCGATCTGGATCAGATCGAAGTTGCCGAACGCCTGCCCAACGGTGACATAAAGGTTTTGATTGGCATCGCCGACGTAGATGCATTCGTCCCCAAACAGACCCCGGTCGATCAGCACGCCGCCAAAGAGACAACCACGGTCTATGCCGGAGTATGCAACTTTCCCATGCTTCCCGAGGAACTTTCTACGGGCAAGACTTCGCTGCTGGAAAATCAGGATTGCCTGAGCGTCATCAGCGAATTCTTGGTCGACACCGGCGGCCACGTAACCTCCAGCACGGTTTACCGAGCCCTCGTGCGCAATCACGCGCAACTCCAGTACAGCTCTGTCGGAGCGTGGCTGGAGGGTACGGCCGCTGCGCCGGCTAAAGTCGCCGCTTCGGCCGCTCTGCAGGCTCAACTTCAGTTGCAGAACGAAGCCGCTCAGAAACTAAAGAATCAGCGTTTTGAAAATGGAGCGCTGAGCCTTCAGACCGACGAATTGCAAGCACTCATCCTGAATGATCAGGTCGTCGACATGCAGAAGCAGCAAAAGAATCTGGCCACGGAATTGATCGAAGACTTCATGATCGCTGCCAACGGTGTTGTGGCGCGAATGCTGGAAAAGGTATCCTCGCTGCGACGCATCGTCAAGCAACCGGAGCGTTGGGATCGCATCGTTCAGCTCGCGGCAACATTTGGCGAAAAACTCCCGCCTGATCCTGACTCGAAGTCGCTCAACGATTTTCTGGTGAAGCGCAAGGCCGCTGATCCCGATCACTTTGCCGAGCTATCTCTCGGGGTCATCAAACTGATCGGACCCGGAGAATACGTTCTGGAACGGCCAGGGGAGCCGTCCCCGGGGCATTTCGGACTTGCGGTGCAGGATTATACGCATTCCACCGCTCCCAATCGACGCTTTCCTGACATCGTCACGCAGCGATTGATCAAATCCATGCTCGCAGGGCAGCAAAATCCTTATTCGGATAGCGAACTCACGGCCATCGCGGCCAACTGCACCGAGAGAGAAAACGCCGCCCGCAAGGTAGAACGGGAAATGTCGAAGCGCCTGGCCGCGGTAGCAATGCAGAATCGCATCGGCACCGCCTTCGATGCCGTGGTCACGGGTGTCACGCCCCACGGGACTTTTGTGCGCGCTGTGCAACCGCACGTCGATGGGTTGCTGGCACAGGGCGCCCAAGGTCTGGATGTCGGCGACAAAGTTCGCGTCAAACTTATTCGCACCGACATCCAGCAAGGATATATTGACTTCGCGCGAGCCTGAAAAGATCCGCTGACTCTTCGGGCGTAACTCCATCCTCGCGGCCCGCACACTTAGCCCTTCAACCGGTGTTAACGGCGTGCTTCAACGTTCGGTTTCTCGATTTCCGAAGAGGTTAATAGCACCAGAATAGCCAATACCCCCGCCAAACCCCGCCCGATATGCTTGCCCAAAGAAGTTTTGCGGGAAAAAGGCGGGGGTGGTGTGTTCAGATGGGGCAGTGTGGTCTGCGGCGTGTTGATCGGGATTGGGCCGGCGTCAATGACGGCTCAGATCAACAGCCGCGCCTTGCTTCACAGCGATGGAGCAACCTTGCTCAACGGAAGTCCCGCGCCCCCCACAACTGCGATTTTCGCCAACGCGTTGATTCAGACTCCAAAACTGCACGTCGCAAAAATCGATGCCGACGGATCGACGATTTTGATCCAGCCGGAAACCATCGTGCAGTTTGATGGCGAAGAACTGGTACTCGACCATGGCAGCCTTCAGCTGAACACAGTTCGAGGCATGCGAGTGCGCGTTAATTGCATCACAGTCATTCCCTTAACCTTGGACCAGACCCATTACGAGGTCACGGACGTGGATGGGAAGGTGCATGTTGACGCTTACAAGAAGGATGTGAAGATCCGCGTCAATGGTGGAAGCGCAATTCGTTCAAAAGAAGGAAAATCGTCGGACGTGATCGTGCGGGAGGGCGAGCGATCGAGCCGCAGTGAAAAATGCGGCGCTGCCATAAAACCCGAGGCTGTAGTTGATGCGAAAGGAGCGATATTGAATAGCTGGTGGGCTCAAGCCACCGCCGTCGGAGCCATCGGGGTTATCGCATGTCTGGGTCTCTGTCATGGCGATGATCCCGTGAGCCCATCGATGCCATGATAAGTAATACTCCTGAGCTTTTTGTGTGACCCGGTTCATCCAGCCTTAAACAACTTCGCAAGACTCTCGATGTCAGCAGTATTTGCGTCGCCGATTACAAAATAACGAAGACCGTTTTGGCTCCATGTTTCCAGATTAAACGACACCTCCTTCGATGAACGAGAAATACTCTGCAGCCGCGTTGGCAGAGACCGCTCCTGAAACACAAACACCGAGATGTGATGCTTTCGGATGTCGTAGATAAGTTGCGCACCCGGCGTTTGCTCCAGATAAGCCATCCGCCCGCCGAGCAGCACAAATCCCGAGTTCTGCAATTCCGGCAGGTCGAAGGCGAAGGGAATTTTCCCCTGGAACCAGGGCTTTACCGTGTGCCGGTCTGTGGAAACCACGTCGGCTGGTGCTGAGCTGGCGAGCGTGGCAACGTGCAAATCGGCGATCTCGCTGTACAGGTGCTCTCTGCCGGAGCGGCCTCCTACATAAGAGAAAAGAAACGCCGTGATCGCCAGAACCGCCATTGCTGCCGTTGCAAAAATCCATCCCAGGTTTAAAATGCGCTTCGGTTTCGCCGTGATGCTTTGTTGCATGCGCTGGCGAAACTCGGCGCTTGGAGCAAAACGTTTTCCGGCAGTGTGGATGGCACGCTTTAGCTGAACGCGGGAGAGAGCATCCGCCGAGCAAGCGGCGCAGTTACGTACGTGAGCGTCGAAAGCGCGCATTTGATCGGCCGAAAGCTCGCCATCCACATATCGATCGAGCTGCGCCTTCCAGGATTCACAAACCATAGTCTCTTCCTTTTTCGGTTTCCGCGGCCGATAGTTCCTCCCCGGGTTTCAATGTGCCTGCCAACTGCTCGCGCAGCGTACGGCGAGCTCTCGATAAACGCGACATCACCGTGCCTACTGGAATAGCGAGGGTCTCCGCGATTTCGTGATAGGACATCTCTTCCACTTCGCAAAGCAGGAGAGTCTCACGATAGTGCACCGGCAAGGCGTCAATGGCGCTCTGCACCAATTGCGAACTAGATCTCGTTAGAAGAATCGTTTCCGGTGTTTTATTCTCCACGGCGAGTTCGGGTGCGCCCTCCTCTTGATCAAGCGGGACGGTGGAAGTGGCTCTCAGGCCGGTGCGCGAGGTAAGAAAGGTGTTGCGCAGGATGCGATAGATCCATGCCCGAAAGTTCGTTCCCATCTGAAACGAAGAGAAACCTCGCAACGCTTTGATGTAGGTTTCCTGAACCAGATCCTCGGCCTCTTCGCGATTCTGTGTTAGCCAATGCGCGAAGTTATACAGCTGATCGAAAAGCGGCATAGCCAACTCTTCGAAAGAATCGGATTGGGGATCGGCTCTTGCCATCCACACACCTTATAACCAGCGCGCCACCCTTTTATTCCATTCAGATTAACAATAAATGGCGGTACCAAAGACCGAATACGAGAAAACAAAAGAGCTGGAATAAAAGCCTCCAGAGTTCGTTATACCGATGAAGTTTTTTCCCGAGGCGTGATGGTAAACCCTTTCGATCTGAAGACAGCACTCCTGGCCAAACACGCGCAACATGTCGTGTTGATCCATTTTCCAATCGCGCTGTTCACTACCGCTGTAGCGTTCGACTTTGGCGCCCAGTGGACCAAGCGTCATAGCTTGGAGGATGCAGCTTATTTCAATCTGCTGGTGGCGGCAATCTCGACCCTTCCGGTGCTAATCACGGGCGTTCTTGCCTGGCAATTCCAACTTGAGGGACAAAGAGTTAAGGGAATCCTGCTCATGCATCTTCTACTGGCAGGCGCCTCAACGGCCATGATCTGGATGATCTGGTGGCTGCATTTCCGCGCACGGCGCCGAGCAAGCGTCCTGCCGCGCTACCGATTGGCTCTGGAGTTTCTAGCCTTCTGCACGGTAGCGCTGACGGCTCACCTCGGCGGATTTCTCAGTGGCGTGAACGCACCGTCCTGAGGCCCGGTGAGTTTGATGAATTCTAGGTTTACATCACCAGCCGGGAATAAAAATCTACCCCACCAGTTATCACCGTAGAGCGCGAACGACTCGGAGGAAAAAATGCCGGACATGAAACAGAATCTTATCGATGAACAAACCCAGAAACTCAATGAGGACGGCGTCGACCGCCGCGGCTTTCTGAAATGCATGGCTTGGGCCGGTACGGGGCTTGTATGGACCGTAAGCGGCGGCATTCCGGCATCACGCGCCTTCGCGAAAAGCATCGATCACAATGCGCAAAGAGGCGCCGACTTCACTTTCGTTCAGATCAGCGACAGCCACATGGGCTTCAATAAGCCGGCCAATCCAGATGTGGTTGCTACCCTGCAGGCCGCCGTGGACAAGATTAATGCACTCCATACGCCGCCGGATTTCTTGCTTCACACCGGCGACGTCAGCCATCTCTCGAAAACCGAGCAGTTCGATACGGTCGACCAGGTTTTGAAAAGCGCGCGCGTGAAAGATGTCTTTTTCGTACCCGGCGAACATGATGTGCTCGACGATAACGGCAAGTCCTATCTTGAGCGTTACGGAAAAAGCGCGCAGGGATCTGGCTGGTACAGCTTCGACAAGAAGGGCGTCCATTTTATCGCCCTGGTCAATGTGATGAATTTGAAAGCTGGCGGGCTTGGCTCTCTCGGCAGCGAGCAGCTTGCCTGGATGGAAAAAGACGTCAAGCATTTGAAGCACAGCACACCCATCGTGGTATTCGCCCACATCCCTCTCTGGTCGGTGTATCCGGAATGGGGCTGGGGCACGGACGACAGCGCGCAGGCACTCGCCTACTTAAAGAAGTTCGGCTCCGTAACCGTACTGAACGGACACATCCACCAGACCATGCAAAAGATTGAAGGCAACGTAACCTTTCACACCGCAATGTCTACGGCGTTCCCGCAGCCGCAACCGGGCAAAGCGGACTCACCGGGACCAATGAAAGTACCCGCAGATCAGTTGCGCAGCGTTCTTGGCATCAATGACGTGAATTACGTCAGCCGCCAGCATTCGCTCGCGATCGTGGATTCGACCCTTGCATAGTCTCGAATTCTAGGGTCACTCGGCCAATTCAACTTGTGATAACAGACAGAGGATAAGTAGATGACGAAAAATAAATTATGGGTTGCTGTGGCAGTGCCTTCGATGGTTGGCCTCTTGCTGTTCGTGCTATCACCCGGGGTCAGGGCGAATGACCAGCCCAACCCTTCTGCCGAGATAAAAATCGACAACTTCAGTTTTGGGCCGCAAGCTCTCACCATTACCGTCGGGACGACGGTCACGTGGATAATCGCGACGATATTCCGCACACAGTGGTCAGCACCGACGGCGTTTTCAAGTCCAAGGTGCGCGATACGGATGAGAAGTTCTCTTTCCAGTTCGATAAGCCTGGGACGTATTCTTATTACTGTTCAATCCATCCGAAGATGACGGGCAAGATCGTAGTTCAGTAATGGAGTGTGCCACCTAGGAAAGTGCCGGAGGGATATAGCCGAATCTGCCGATGGTTTAGTTGAGGGTCGTTTCGTGATGCTGCAGCCACTCATCCGCTTGCTGTTCGATGACAGATCGTTGGGAAGGCGTCAGCCGATTAGCGATGAACGGAGCGAGGGTTTTGCTTGCCTCATCGCCATTCGCACGGGCAAGAACGGTCCAGAAGTAAGCGCGGGTATCGTCCTTCGGTACGCCCCTGCCGCTCCAGAAGAGCGACCCTAACTTCGATTGCGCGGAAACATTGCCCTGCTCGGCTGCCTTCGCGAACCAGCGTGCGGCTTCGGTCTCGTTTCGCCTGATTCCCTGTTTCTCGTCACCCGTGGAGTAGAAGAGTCCTAAAGCATTTTGCGCCCCAGCGTTGCCTTTGCTCGCCAGCTCTTGCAATTGGGAAAAGTTGGCAGCGTCGATCGACAAATTTGGCGTCGCCGAATTCGCGGAATCCAAGGCATCTACCGGCGGTTTCGACGAAGCCAGAACGGTATGTTCTCCGTTGCGTTCACGAGCCTGTAGCGTTTGCTGGATCCACGGCTTGCTCAAATAGCCCAGAGCCAGCGAAACGGTGGCAGCAGTAACAAGCAGCAGGTAGAGGTGGCCTCGGGGCAGGCGAATACCACCAACCATTTCCTTATCGTCACTTATCTCCGGCTGAACGATATCCTCAGGTGGATTCGCGAAAAGTATGCTTCCCGGAGACCCGTATATCGGTCTAGGCGGAAGCAAGGTAGGACCGTCCGCGGCGCCAGCACGTCCGACGGCAACCGCGATTGTCTCGGCGAAACGCTGCAGCAGTGCCTCGTCATTCTCGTTGAACGCCCGAGGATACGCAGAAAATATTTCCAGCAAGCCAATGACGCGTTCGTTTACGCGTACCGGCGCTGCAATCATGGCGCGAATGCCGATGGCGCGGCAGCTTTGACGATCGACTCTTTCATCGGTTTCGGTATCATCGCAGTGCAGCACAGTTCCAGTGCGTACGCACTCGCCGGAAAAGCCCGTACCAACTGGCAGACTCATGCCTACCGGCGGGGCGCACGGACCGGCACTGGCCCGACAAATCATCGAGCGTATTTTAGTACGCGCGGAATTTTCTTCGCTTAGCGAATCGGTTGGGTCTAAGGCAATCGCCGCTCCCGAGGCTCCTAACAAAGAACGGGAACGGGAAGCAATCAGCGAAAGAATGCCTTCGATATCCGCTCCAAGGGCCTCGGCTTCTTTCTGCACCGCGGTTGCCGCCGTGAGGAAGTCGGAGTAGTTTTGCCGTGGGGCGGCATTTTGAATCCGTGGGGGTGAATCGGAAGGAGCGGCATTTGCAGCTGCCGTCACCGCGTTAAGAAATAACCATTCCTGCAGCTGGCGCGAGTCAGAACCCGTCAATGCTGCAAGACTCATACCGACTCGCCCAGCACGGTCGAACCAGGCTACCCGAGCCTTAGCCGCGATCCTTGCCCCGGTCTCTGCCAGATCCAGATAAAGCTCGACAGTCTGATCCACTTCGATGGGCAACGAGCACTGCAGGGCAAAGCCGATCTCGGAAATGTCCAGGATCTCGTAAAGGTCGAGCATTTTGCCCGAAGCGGCGTTGATGCTGGCATAGGCTGGTACGTGAATTTTCTGCCGCACCCGGCCCCGCCGATTCTGGGATGTCGATCGAGATACTGTAACGATGGCGGCCATGAGGAAAAGACCTTAACCTGCACGTACATATTACCCCGAGATCGTCAAAAAGTATGCAGTAAGCCTTTCTCCTCAAACTGCCCAGAACAGCATACTTGCGGGGAATTTGACGCTTGGGGACGATCCGAAGTCCTTCGGAATAGCCGTCCCTTGCAACCCCAACGTCCGCAAATCCAATCTAACCACGAAACACCAACCTCTGAATAGCAGCCTAACTTCATGCGTCGATATCAGAATCAGAATCTGTTGGAGCGATCATTGAGTTTTATTTTGCCAGCGATGGCGGTCATTTTCCTGGTCCTCTATTCGGCCTTCCCCGCGCGGGCAGCTTTAGGGGGAGATGCAGCCTCTGTTCAGGCGGACGAGGTACACATGCAGGGAAGCCTGCGAAAAACCTCTGCGGGGGCCTACACGGTGCACGAGATTCAGGCTCCAACCGGCACCGTCGTACGTGAATACGTGTCTCCTGAAGGCAAGGTATTCGCGGTTTCGTGGCAGGGACCGTGGCTTCCCGATATGCATCAGTTGCTAGGCAGCTACTTCGACCAATACGCGCAATCGGCGAAAGAGCTGACCGGAGTTCGAGCGGCTCGCAGGCCTTTAACAATCGACCAGCCCGGTTTAGTGGTCCAAATGGGAGGCCATAGCCGATCCTTCAGCGGACGCGCCTACCTGCCAGACCATTTGCCGCCGAGTGTCACGAAGGAAGCAATTCAATGAATGCGCCGACGCGTATTTTCCAAACTGAAACTTTAGCGAGATGGCTTTCATGCTGCAGCATCGTGCTAGCTTGCGCATTTTCGAGTGCTTGCGGTGGAAGCAGCAGTAGCAGCACGAAAACTGCGGCACCAGTGGCTGCGGCGTCCGGAGCGAACGTTGTTCCTATCGCAGTGAATTCGGGTCCCGCCGGGCTTTATGCGGATGGAGCTTTCGCCAGCGCAACCATCTGTGTTCCAGGAAGTTCAACTTGCCAGACTATTGACGGCCTGCTGGTCGATACGGGTTCGTCCGGATTGAGAATCTTGTCCTCAGCGTTGACAGTCAGTTTGCCCCAGCTAAGTGCATCGGGAGGGACCAACGGGCAAACAGCGGCCGCGGCCGAACCTATCGCCGAGTGCTTGCCGTTTCTGGGAAGTTACACATGGGGACCGGTGCAAGCCGCTGACGTGGAGATTGCAGGGGAAAAAGCCAGCTCGCTACCTGTGCAAGTTTTGAGCGACACGGCGTATCCAGTGCCGCAAGGATGCACGAACTTCGGCTTACCCTCTGCCAACTCGCTTTCAACTTTAGGGGCCAACGGCATCCTGGGCGTTGGTTTCTACGCGCAGGATTGCGGCTCGGCTTGCGCAGCCAGCGGCACATCCAACCCGGGTCTTTACTATACCTGTCCGTCTTCTGGATGCCAGGTAGCCGCTGTTGGCGTCGCGCAACAAGTGCAAAATCCTGTGAGTCTATTCTCCTCCGACAATAACGGAGTGATCATCGAATTACCCGCTGTCACCGCACCCGCAGCGTCGCTGAGCGGCTCTCTTGTATTCGGCATTGGAACGCAGTCGAATAATGCGCTGAACGGCGCCACGGTCTACACGGCGGATCAAAATGGCAACTTCAGCACTGCTTACAAAGGCAAGTCTTACTCGACGAGTTTTATCGATAGCGGATCCAATGGATACTATTTCCTGGACTCAACTACAACAGGCATTGCCGATTGCACCGATCTCACCGGGTTTTATTGTCCTTCGAACACGCAAACCGTATCGGCAACTGTGCAGGGCGCGAATGGGAACAGCGGCACGGTGAGCTTCAGCATCGCGAATGCAGACACGTTGTTCAGCAACACGACGGATACGGTATTCAGTCAGTTAGGTGGGCCATCTTCCAACATGTTCGACTTCGGACTCCCCTTCTTCTTTGGTCGCAACGTATTTACTGCCATCGAAGGGAAATCCACGCCGGGCGGCACGGGCCCGTACTGGGCTTACTGATTTTCGACGAATTCTTTCTACTTAATGACCGAGCGCGACTGGTGCAAGCTGGAGATTCGAGAGATCGCGGCCACCATCATGCTTGAGAGCAACTGCATGGTGGCAACATCTTTTTCGTCGAAGGCACTGGGCGATGAAGATAGCACTTCGAAAACACCGAGCGTTCGTCGATAGTACCGCAGTGGAGAAACCAAAATAGAGCGCACTCCCAGCCGCCGGCAACTGGCGAGATCGACGCGCGGATTGCGTTCCGCATCGTGACACAGCATCACTTCTCCGGTACGCACGGCTTCAGCAGAGATTCCGGCATCGGTCTGCAAGCGAACTCCGAGATCAGGCGCCGTGCGACCCGCGCGAGCGCGGCATACAATTTCGTCGCCCGCACGCAATGCGATTGCCGCCCCAGTCGCTCCGGTGAGATGTTTAGCTCGCTCCGTGATCGCGCTAATCGCCGGCTCCAGGTCCAACTCCGCCGCATGGATTTCGACTTCCTCGCCGACGTGTACCGCGCGAAAACCTGAGGCTGGGTGCGACGCGTTTGCCACGCGCAACTGGCTCCGCAACGCAGTGGAGGGCAGGCGGGTTTGATAATCAGCAATATTCACGACCTCCGGATCGGGGACCGTCCGCAGCAGATCACGGACCAGGCTATCCAATTCCGAATCGGTGATTAGGTGAGCTGTTTGCTGGTTACGCAAGGTGCCGCCCAAAACTCGCGAGAGGCTCAGTAGAGTAGGATTGCCGCAAGCCAGACAGTAAGGTCTGCGATTCGTGCTGATGAGCTCGCACTGAATACAGAACGTCGCGGAATGAAGCGGAACAAAATCCACATCCTTGAACGTAGTGCCGTATACCGTTTTTCTCGACATGCTAAACATGAATACGCATTCCTCGCTAGTCCTCGAAAATCGCGAAGCTTAAGGTAAACAGGCACGGCGACTGGAAAAAGTAGCGGGAGTGGTTCCTGGCTGTGGAAATTTAGACCTGGATAGGGTCATTGCAGACTCTGGTGCAACTACTTGTCCGTAAACATCTTAGCTGTTGCGTTGGTCTTTCCAGGCCGGACACAGCGATGCTTTATCGACCAAAGGAGTACAGCCTCCCATTGGCCGTGCTAGGGACTAATTTCTTTCGCTCCGGGTATTGTGCGACCCTTCAAGCTCGTTTAGACTTACAGAATATTCGAGGCGGAAAACGCCTTAATCTGGGGGGGAATTAAAATGCAGTGGACAGCACCGGTATTTGAAGAGATCTGCCTGAATTGCGAAATCAATTCTTACGCCAGCGCTAAACTTTAGTCGATAGCCCTCCCTGTTTCAGCCTGCTTGGGCTGTCACGAAACCGATCTCGTCCTGATTAGGCCGCTGAATCACTTCGACGCCATGTTGAAGCGTGCGGTCCAAGGCGTCCGCCAGAACCACCGGGAAAATAGAAGTCAGAAGATTGATGTCGAGCTGCAGACAACGTGTCGAATAAGCGCGGTGAATGACAAGCGCTCCCCGGTGTCGATTCGACGAACTGACGAGATCCAGAGAGAGATTCCATGCGGCAAGACTCTCCACTGTCCGGGACGGCACACTCCGGCTCCAGTGCAACGTGAACTCTCCCCGTCTCTGCGGAGCAATTCCCTCCATCGCACTCAACGGAGCAACCTCACCGGCAAAGAGTTTGAAGCGTGCATCGAATCCATCGAAATCATTTGAGGTAAACGCAGCCTCCAACACCCGCCGGATTTGTTCGTAATCCCTGGCGACCTTAAGTTCTTCGGTGGCGCGTCGAATAGCGAGATTATTAATCACGATCTGGCGTTGTTCAAAGGTTCGCTGCGCCACGCGAGCCAACTCTCCCAGTTCCAGATAACCCAGGCGCTGAACTCCAATCCAGATACCGGTGCCGAGTACGGCGAGGACAAGACCGAGCGAACTGCCAGTGGGCCAGAGCAGGAACAGGCTGAGCAGAGCGAAGACGGCCGAAACTCCGTACAGCAGAATTACAACTTGACGATGAGAAAGTCCATGCTGCAGTAATTTGTGGTGAATATGTTCCCGGTCCGCGGTAAACACAGGACGGCCACTGATCAACCGGCGCAGGATGGAGAGCGAGGTTTCGAGAATCGGTAAGCCGAATGAAACCACGGGTATCGCAACCGCGACAATGGTCGGTGCTTTTTGCGCGCCGGCCAGCGCCAGAGCGCTGAGCAAGAAACCAATGAAGAGGCTTCCAGAGTCTCCCAGAAAGATGGTCGCCGGATTGAAGTTGTAGCGCAGAAAGCCCAGGATGGCGCCTGCCAGCGCAATCGTCATCACGGTGACGATCGAATATCCATTCAGCAATGCAACGACAAAAGCTACCAGCGTTGAGAACAAGGCAGAGCCGGCCGCCAGACCATCCAAGCCATCAATCAAATTGAAAGCATTGGTAATGGCCAGCACCCAAAGAATGGTAATCGGGAGCCCCATGAACCATGGCAGTTGATGTTCGCCAAACAGCACCGGAATGTTGAGAATCCGCAAACCACCGAGGAAAAGCATGGTCGCGGCCAGCGCTTGCACCGCAAATTTCACATAGGGGCCGACGGTGTAAAGATCGTCATACACTCCGAGAAGAAAAATAACCGACGCCGGCACGAGAATGGTCAACAAGGTCCTAAGCGGAAATGGCGAGTGCAGGCTGGGAAGGTAGGCGAGCGAAAGATCAGCTACCAGCATGCTCAGTAAAAACGAAGCAAAAATGGCCACCCCACCGAGTCGCGGCAGCGCGGTGGAGTGCAGATGCCTCTCCTGGGAAGGAATCGCGACCCATCCGTGCAGCGTCGCTAAATCTCTTACATAGCGCGTGAGAATGAACGAGAACAGAAGCGACAGGAAGAAAATCGCGAAGAACAATACCGTCAACTGTCCCCCCTCGGCCAGAACGACGAAGTGTCGGCGTGAACGATCCCCACGCGACAGTAAAGTATTGCAGCAGCCTAACCTGCCTGGTAGTTAGTTAACAGGTTCATCTGCGTATTGATTTTGTGGTTGCTTGGAAATCTACCAGTCTGAAGCTCTGTCTTCAATTCAATTCCTTCGGGGAGCTGTGGAAAACGCGGTGCGTATAGAGGCCCAACCCGCAATATGCCGGGCTAGTGCGCTGTGCTAAACTTTTGTCCGATCTTCCTTCCACTCGAGGCGCTGAATGAAGTTTGGCAGGTTCGGTTTGGCCCGCAGCGGTTACTTGCTGGCGCTCGCCCTTGTTTTATCTTCCGGTTCGCACCTCAAACTGTTTGCCCAAGGCGCACCCTCATCTTCCCCGAACCCGAATACCGTTCAGTCGCTGCCTCCGGCACGTCCACTCTCAGATGCGGCGATTCGAAGTGGTTCGGCCGGCGATCCGAACAGAGTTGATCCGACCAAGATTGATCCTCATAAGACAAAAGCGGACGCCGTCTCAACCTCAGACAACGGCCAAATTTCTTCTCTTTTAAGACTCGGCGCTGGAGATCTGCTCGAAGTCGGCGTTTACAACGTGCCAGAGCTCTCGACAAAAGCAAGAGTCGGCAACTCCGGAGACATCTACCTTCCTCTGATCGACTATGTGCATGTGGCGGACCTCACTGTCGAGGAGGCGCAAAGTCTCATTCAAAAGCGCCTGGAAGATGGCGGCTTTGTGCGCGGCGCTCATGTCACCATCTTCCTGGATGAGTCCGCCTCTCAGGGAATTACGATTTTGGGAGAAGTGGCAAGACCGGGTGTTTATCCCGCTCTGGGCGACCGCAAGCTTTACGATCTGATCTCCTCCGCAGGGGGATTTTCTCAAGTTGCGGGACGAAAGGTAAGCGTTATCCGGAAAAATAGCGACAAACCCCCGATCACTTTGAACCTTCCACGAGATCTGGCTGAGGACCTTCAGGACAATATCGAGATTCTTCCCGGCGATACGATCACCGTGCCGCGAGCGCCGATCATTTACGTGGTGGGGGATGTCGGACGCCCCGCCGGCTTGTTGGTGGATAACGGGAATCTGACGGTGTTGCAGGCGCTGGCCCTGGCAGGTGGGACAAACCACACGGCGCAGATGGGTGGAGTACGAATCATTCGCAAAGGCTCTACTGGCATGACGGAAACCAAGGTCCCGCTGAAGAGGATGCTGGAAGCAAAGGCTCCGGACATAAACCTGCAGCCCGATGACATACTGTTCGTGCCGCTCAGCGGAGTGCGGGTCGCCGCCAATCAGAGTATGTCAGCCGCCATCTCCGCAGCTACGGGTCTAGCGGTTATCGCTGCGCATCCCTAGCTCGGTCAGAATCCTCGACCGGCTAAATCATGCGGCAACTTCAGATTCCTTGCGTTCGGGCAGATGCACCAGCTTTTCCAGCACACGAATATAGGCTTTTGCTGTTTGCGAGCGAGAAAACTCGCGCAAGATGTACTCCCGGCCGTTTCGCCCCATCTTCGATCCCTCCTCGGGATTGGCGGCTAGGTATTGAATTGCATCCACCAGAGAATCCGCATTCTCGGGCTCGATGGCTAGCCCACCTTTCGCCCGCTCGAGAATGGCTCGGGCTTGCCCCTCTACGCCAAGAATGACCGGACGGGCGCAAGACATGAATTCCAACATTTTTGTGGGTATGACGGTCTTGAACACGTCTGATTTCTTGAGCAGTACAAGACACACATCCGACGCCCCGATGTAGGCCGGGATGTTTTCGCGAGGCTGTTGATCGACGAATCGAACGTTGTTCAGCCCCCGTGTGCGAGCCAGGGCCATGATCTTTTCTTTCTCGGCGCCGGCCCCCAGCAGCACGAAAAGAATTTCGCGGTTTTGGTTTTGCAATTCGCCAGCGGCGGCAAGGATCGTCTCCAGTCCGTGCGCCATTCCCATGGTGCCGATGTAGGAGACAACGAACTTACCTTCCGTTTCCAATAGTGTTTTCGAACTGCTTTGGACACAGGGCGCGAACAGTCGCGTCTCGACTCCGTTTTCAATCACCGAAATTTTGTCGCGAGCAACGTGTCCATGCTCTACGAGAAAATCTTCGAATGCAGGACTCACTACCACCACGCGATCGGAATGACGATAAAGAAATCGGGCGACGTGAGCCAGGGTCTTATAAAGCAGAGAATTCTCGTTGCCCATACCGACTGCGGCTAGCGACTCCGGCCAAAGATCTCGCACTTCAAACACAAAAGGCACACCCTTTAAGCGCGCTAGCCACCACCCCGAGAGTCCCACCAACAGTTGAGGTGAGGTTGCAATGACAACGTCGGGTCGTGAAAGAAACGAACCGGTGCTCGCTGCGGACGCGAAAAAAGACCCATAGTTCAGGATTCGCTCATAGGCTTTTCGGTTGGGAAAAGGAAGAAGCCAGGTACGGACAATTTTCACGCCATCAACTTGCTCTCGCGACACCATGCGCTTGAATCTGCCGCGATATTCGGCGGGCACAACGCCGGTGGGATGATTGGGAAAACCGGTAAGCACGGTAACTTCGTGCCCGGCAGCCGCCCAATGGCGCGATAACTCTACGGCTCTCGCAGCCGGCGCACCCATTTCCGGAGGAAAGTACTGCGAGATATAAAGGATCTTCATTCGTGTCGGAACGCACTCAGTGCGCAGTTTAGCCGGTGCGATCGAAAGCATCGTTGTCCGTGTCGGGCTCAGTCGTGAATAAATCTTTCACAGAGACTGGGCGGCCTATGCAGCGCGACTCTTCCAAAGCAAACGTCGTTAACATCGTACTCGCCACTTCACGAAACGGAGTCGGAGATTGCTGGCCGTTTTGAATTGCCCTGACAAAAGCCTCTAACTCTGCGCGATGTCCTTTGTCCTGACGCAGTAGGGACCGAGTGACGCTTTTTTTGCCGCCGTGAACCAGTTCTAATCGTCGGAAGTCTTCGAGCACAGCCACGCGCCCCCCACCAAAGACCTCGACACGTTCTTTGGGAAAGGACTTATCGCCGTTCGCAACATAGGTGATGGTGCCATGCGAACCGTCGGCATATCGGAGCGAACACACGACATTGTCGTTACTATAACGAGCACCGGGCAGGCTTCGGGTTTCTACCTCGATCGCTGTCGATCCTGTTATGAAGGAGAGACAGTCAACAAAGTGGCAAACCTCGCCGAGAATTCGCCCTCCGCCCTGTAACGGGTCATTGAGCCAGTGGTCCGCAGGAAGAGGACCTGCATTTATGCGATAGTGCAGAGCCAGAGGTTCTCCGGCTTGCTGCATAAAGCTTTTCATCCGTATTGCCATCGGCGCAAAGCGGCGATTGAAGCCAACCATGAGGATGGGCTGCGCGGAGGCGGAACTATCGTGAGCCGTAGCGATGGCGCAAAGCTCCTCTTCCCTAAGACAGAGCGGCTTCTCGCAGAAGACATGTTTGCCGGAGGATAACGCGGCGATGACTTGCGCAGCATGTAGGTGATGGCGAGTTGCGATCACTACTGCGTTGACTGCTGGATTATTGATGATCTCGCTATCATCGGTGGTGCAGGAACGAAACCCAAATTTCTTGGCGGCGTGCCATGCATGAGATCCGCTGGCCGCGCTGGCGACCACCATTTCAACGGCGGGAACTCGCCGGAGCGCAGGAAGCAAAGTACTGAAAGCAAAGCCACCAGCCCCCAAAAAACCAATTTGTACGGAGTTATGGCTCGCGACGCGGCGCTGAGGTACGGGCATTTCCACGCGCCGTCTCAAGTCCGCCTGCTGCGGATACGAAATCAAGACCCCCAGGAATGTTTCATCCGTCTTGCCGGTAATCAGATCGTAAGCAGAGTGCGCGTCAACAATCGGGAAACGATGGCTGATCAAAGGATGCAGATTCAGCTTCTGATCAGCTACCAGCTTTAGAAATGCATCCATGTTACGGGTTTCAGTCCACCGAACATAGCCGATGGGGTAATCGATTCCCTTCTGCTCGTAAGCCGCGTCATAGCGGCCGGGTCCGTAAGAGCGGGAGACACGAAAATTAATCTCCTTCTCATAAAAAGACCTGCGAGGAATATCCATGGCGACTGTTCCTACGGCGACAACAACAGCGCGATTCCGCGCGATCGTTCCCGCAAGGTTCACTGGTTCGTTGCTGGCAGTTTGCGCCGCGATGAGAACCGAGTCCACTCCATGTCCGGCCGAGCGCTGCACGCAAAGATCTTGAAAGTCGGAGGCCGAAGTGCACACGGCATCCGCGCCCATACGAAGGGCCAACTCGGCCCGCTGAGCGGAAACATCCATTCCGAGGACGCAACAACCCGCAGCCTTGAGAATCTGGACCGTTAATTGACCGAGTAAGCCAAGGCCAATGACCGCGACGATATCCCCTAATTTGACGTCGGCATTTCGTATGCCATGCAGCGCCACCGCTCCAATGGTGGTGAAAGCGGCTTCGTCGAAACTGACACTGTCAGCCGGAATCTTTGCGATCAGCAGGCGAGGAACACAGGCGAACTCCGCATGAACGGCCTGACCTGCGCCCGCGCACGCAACCCGATCTCCGGGCTTGATATCGTTGACTCCCTCACCCACCGCGATCACTGTTCCCGCGCTGCTGTAGCCAAGTGCGGTAGGTTGGTCGAGGCGGGTGCGCACGGCGGAGGCGGTTGCAAATAGGCCGTCGCGGCTGATCTTGGTCAAAACATCGCGAACAAGATCGGGCCGCATCCTCGCCTTCTGCAGCAGATTCTTACTGGCGAACTCCGAGGACGCGCGTTCCGTACCCGCTGAAACCAGGGAAGCGGCGGTTCGTACAAGCAAGCAGCCCGGAAGAAGCTTAGGAGCCGGAACGTGGGCTACGATTATCTCGGCGCTGCGCGCGTCCTGGAAAACTTGTTTCATGCGGCTTGCACGTTTTCGGATGACCGCGGTCTCTTGGCTTCCAGCGTCCTCGATGGAGAAACACTCACTCGGTAAACCCCTGATTCGCTCGTGGAGTTTTTCACCGATTCGCTGTCCGACAAAATAATCTCATCGGCGTCTAACTCGAGTGTGCAGCGCTCCCCTGTTAGAACTACGGTGACGAATCGAACTGGCAACTGCTGAGTTCGTCTCATAGACCATCGATATTGCATGCTCCAGGGCTCCATACGTGGGAGACTCCCAGCCGAGCAATTGCGTATCCCGATCCACCGCTGCGGGCATGGATGCCCCACTTGCTTCGATTACTTTCCCACCGCGAATGACGGCTGAATGACCTGAAGCGTTAGAGAATATATTCCAGCGAACGCAGCCGTAATCCGACTTGAAGCGAACCTGGAACAGAGAGTCAGCAATCTGAAAGGGCAAGTTTGGGACGAGCCAATGCAGCCGCGCGTGGTGGTCTCCGATTCCTTCCAAATCGTCCACGATTACCCATCCTGAACCAGCGAGCCATCGAACCATCCGATGGTGTGTAACTAGTGGGCGCTTGTAGCCATCATGATGTCCTTCGAAGGTGTCAACAACAGCATCACCCCGCGAAGAGTAGACCCGGCCCTCAGCCTGCGCCCAGTCGACCCACAAGAAGCGGCCGGCCCGTCGCATCTGATCCCGCTGATCGACCATGACTGTGTTGTGAACGGCTGTTCCGGCGAATCCATTATTCCACGGGACCGCGCCGTTGTAGAGATATGTTCCAGGATCCCTCGCGAGATTCATGCCTTTCCACCACAAATCGACATGCAGCTGATCGGCCTGAAAGGGGCGGCGACGATATTGACCAGCGCGGATCATCGCCCAGGAGTTGTCATCCCCCAAACGGAAATAGCCGCTCTCGGTGGTTATCTGGGAGCCAGAATCCCTCTCGCGTGAGGCCTTCGGCTCGAGACCAAACCACAATGCAGCCTCGTCCCACGGTCCCGGTTTCAGAGCGGGTCTGTTCAGAACAGTGGCGCCTAACTGCAGAAGGGGCCGGTAATCGCGATATGAGCTGCATGAGAGTGGAAAGATAAGGCTGCCATCGTCTGACCCGTAGTTTGGAACGTGCCCGCTGGTAGGGTCGACCCACTGGTGGATGAAATCGAAGGCGGATCGCGTGCGCTGGCGAATATGCTCATGAATGGGAAAGTTGTGAATCTCCGACAGTCGCAGCGTCCACAAAAGCTGATGCAGAATCATGCGTTGGTAGTTGAACGAATGTTGTTGCGAAACCCCCTCCGGAGTAATCTGGTCGAGGACGGCCTCGTGCAGGAGTTGAGCGCCACGATGCTGCCAGGCTTTGGCTTCCGTCAATTCCGGGTAGAGGGTACCGGCTGTCCATAGCCCAACCCCCTCGCTGATCAAATGATTGCTGCGCTGCGAGCGAGCGTAACCAACCGTCTGCGCAGTCCGCCACGCATGTGCCGCGATCATGGAAACGAGCAGCGCTACTCGCTGGTCGGTGGTCGAAGGCGAGTGAAGGAACGCATGCAGCGCGAAGGAAAGGGCCAAAATGCGCAGGGAGGATTCTTGTCCGCAAATCCATAGCGGCCCTGACATGGGGGGACTGCGGCGCGTCCAGTCTTCGAGAGCGCTCCAGAAAGCCTGGGCAAAGCGCTCATCGCCGCTCATCGCGTAGGCGCGAACCAGTGGGTAGACAAACAGAAATCGTGAAGGCTCCAGAATAAACTTGAGATCGCCGTAATCGGGCGAGGCGAATCGCATTTGTGTCCAGGGCTTTTGTGGCGAGACGCTTTGACCGGTGATGGGATTCTGGAACCATCGAGGCGGGAAGCCGCATGAGAGACGAAGTTCGCAGAAGTACGGCAGCTTCCCGTTCAGAATTTCTTCCGCCTGCGTGAGAAGCAATGCCTCTCCTTCGCGTTCTGCGGTTTCCTTGATCTCTGTCCGCGAGCTCCGCACATCCCGAAAAAAGAATCGGACGGTGCCGTCTCGCCTCGCCTTCAGCAACTCCTCCGGTGGAACGCCAGGTGCGATCCGGTCCAGGCTCCACGCATTCCAGCCCTGCACCGACTGCATTTTTTGCGCCATCAACCCGCTGCCGCGCCGCAGTTCATACTGCAATCGCAACATGCCGTCGCGGAGGCCGAAGGTTCGTCCGACTTGCAGCAGGCTATCGAGCTTACTCATTTTCTTATTTACTCAGTGCGCCGGCGGACTGGCGTGACCTAACTAAGTGCTCCGCCGCGCGTGCCTTAAGGAACTCATGCATTACGAAGAATTGGTTGTCCCACTTGTCGTGAGGCTGAGGCATGGCAGACATTGCACCACGGTCAAGTCCTACCACTACTTCTCCGATCTTCTCGATGCCGAAAGCGATCAGGCGATTTCGCAAGTCACTTAATGATTCACTCCGGGCGGCATCGGGTAATTCATATTTCTGGAGAATTGGCCCCGTATCGATTCCGGTATCCATGTAGTGAATCGCAATTCCAACTGGCACATTCTGCAGTAAAGACCACTCAGGACTGCTCATGCCTCGAATTTCAGGTAACCAAGCAAGATGCGCATTCAGAACGCCGAGGCGCGGCACATCAAGCACTGGCTTCCGAAGAATGTTTCCTCCGGTGAAGATAATCAGATCTGGAGACCATGCTTTGAGTTGTGCAATCGACTCCGGCGAATTCTGATCCTTGCAGACAAAGGTCGGGAAATCATGGAGAGCCGCAACTTCGCGCAGATTGCGGAAGACGCGTTCGCCGCGTCTGAGAAAGGGCTCCAAATAGGGATTGTTCAGGATGGTTAAGCGATTCTGACGTGGTGGGAAAAATTGATTCCGCGCATACTTCGTTACGCCTCGAGCACCCCACTGTCCCACTTTTCGCAATACCGTTCGATGATCCAGCGTGCGAAGAGCAACAGCGCCGACCGGAACATATCCAAGTTCCGCCAAACGTAGAGCCGCCGCGGAGGCGGTCTCGCTATAGAGATTGGAACTGAGAATCACGATGCGCATGGCAGAACCTTGGGCGCCGACGTCACGAATGATTCGGTCAATCGCTGTTCGAGCATGAGCGCGTCGGCAAAAAACTTGCAGCCCCAGCTGATATTACGGAACGGCTGGTAACGACCCCAGACGGGATAAGATCCGCTGACTCCCCCGAGAATTCCCTGCGCGCCACGCGCAGGAATCATGCCTTTCAGCATCTCATTCATTTTCAGAGCCGCATTTAGATAGCGCAGATCTTCCGTCATCTCAAACAAACGCATCCAGACACATGACATTTGCGCGTTTCCCGTCAGGCACGCGAAGTGATGGCCATTATGGAAATCCGGCGCGAAAGCTCCGGGAAGATGTTTAGTGGTTTCGAATTTTCGCAACAGTACCGTGGCCGGGCGGGCCACCGCCTCAATCGCGTCACTGCGCCGGAGCAGAATGCCGCATTCCAACACTCCCTGCAAGACATACGCGACAAAGTGCAGGTAGGTGGGATGGCCGCGAAGGTTAATGCCGTCGACCCAACCACTCGCGCGGAAGTGCGATAGTACCCAGTCCAGGTTTCCCTCAGCCGCGACACCATATTTCTGCTCGCTAGCGCATTGGGATAATTCGACAAGCGCCCACGCCACCATGCTGTAGTAAGTGTGCGGAGCATGTTGGTACGCGCTGGAGCCGGACCATGATCCGTCTGGGTGCTGCTCGCCGACCAGCCAATCGCCAGCAGCCAGGGCTGCTTCCATGATCTCCGGACGTTTCTTCTCGACGTATGCTCGGACCAGCCCCTGAAGTATTTGGCCCGTGTTGAATACGGAAGGGACTGGCTCACTGCCGTGCAATCCGGCAGGAAAGGCCCCTGACGGCATTTGCAGCGAGAGCAACCAAAGTGTCGCCCGTTCCGCGACGTCAACAATTTCATGGTCCCCTCGCAACCGCGCAAACTCGTATAGCGTTGGCACGATGTAACCGGTGACCTCGGGATACGATTCGGAATATCCGGAAAGCAGGCTGTAATAGGCAGCAATACCGCCATCGGGACGCTGCGCTTGAACGATCCATCGCAGCAGTGCGTCCAGCGTCTCTACGCTGCATCGCTTGCTCGTCGAGTATGAATAAAGATGTTTCTGCTCGAAAGTGATCCTGATGCTATCGGAAACGAGTCTCTGCACCAGGGGAACCACGCGTTGAGGGGCGCGCAATAATCCGGCCGCTTCTTTCAAAGCTTTCGCCAGCATTCCGGGCATAAGGGCATTTGCGTTCGCTTCCCGAGGCCGGGTGGAACGGCTGTCTAAGTCACTTTGTGTAGCGTGATCGACTGATCGCATGGATGAGCTCACGCGCTTGCGGCTTGAGGCACATGAGTGAACTCGGCCGCACTTCGTTCCGCTCCGGCATCGAGAAAAATTCGCATCCAGTTTTCCAGCGTGAGAAATTGCCAGATCTGCATCGACCAATCCTCCGCGCCGCTGCGGTGCTCGTTTACAAGACGGCGAATTTCGTGCGGCCGGAACAGACCACGCCGGCGGATATTCGAATCGGAAAGCAGGTCGTCCACCATCTCGCGTAAGTCGTGGGCCAGCCAGTAATCCACTGGAGCGGCGAAACCGGCCTTCGGCTGCCGCAGCACTTCCGCAGGAAGAACGTCTTTCATCGCACGACGGAGAATATGTTTTGTGGTTGGAAGGAAGTTCCCTTTGAGCTTGAGTTTAGGAGGGATATTCCAAGCGGCAAACTCGGCCAATTCGCGATCGAGAAAGGGCACGCGTACCTCGACCGACGAGGCCATGCTCATTTTGTCGTTGTAATTCAGATTCAAGCTCGTCATAAAAATCTTGGTATCGAGATAAAGCATCTGGTTCAGGAAGTCGGCGTCGTGAACAGCCTCAAAACTCGCACGATGGCGAAGGGTGGGATCGGATGCGCGAAGCCGATCTTGAACACTGGGGCTGTACAAAGTCATCTTCTGATCAGCGTCGAGATAAGTGCAGTCGCGGATGAACCCTTCCTGCGGCGAAAGCGAGGCACTACGAGCCATTTTCTTGGCCAGACGTACACTTCCCTTCATCGCCGTGCCGCGGAAGCCGGGCAATCCTTTCATGCCGGATTCGATTCCGCTCCGTACTATACCGGGGATTTTTTGATACGCGTGCGCCCATCGCTGAGCAATGTGTTTACGGTATCCGGCGAATAACTCATCTCCGCCAACGCCTGAGAGCAGCACGGTTGCATGCTCTCGCGCCTCGCGACACACTAAGTAAGCTGTGATGATCGCCGGGTCCGCCGTGGGCTCGTCCATGTGCCACGTAAGGCGGGGCAACAAGTCTGCGACGTCGGGTTCGACGACAATCTGCTGATTCTCACAACCCAAATGTCGTGCCAGCCTTGCTGGCACAGTAGGATCGTCGAGCGTGCTTTCGCCAACACGATATTTTTCTGGGAAGGTGATCGTATACGTACGGACAGGCTGATTGGTCGCGCGCCGCATCAGGGCGACGATCGTCGACGAGTCCAATCCCGCGCTGAGAAACGCGCCGATGGGAACATCGCTTACCATCTGCGATCGTACCGACTCCTGCAGTCGTTCGCGCACTTCTTCGGCAAGGTCCGCTTCGGACCGCGTGAACTCAGCGTCCGCCGATGGAAAAGTCAAATCCCAATACTGCCGGATTTTCAGTTCACCGTCACGAAACGTCGCGAAGTGTCCGGCGGGAAGCTTGTGAATTCCGCGAAACATCGTCTTCGGATCCGGCACCCATAGGAAAGTTAAGTACTGATTAAGCGAATCCAGGTCGATCTCAGCTTCGATGTGCGGAACGGAAAGGATCGCCTTCACCTCAGACGCGAACGCCAACTTTGGTCCAAGCTGTGAGTAGTAGAACGGCTTCACTCCGAAGTGGTCACGCGCCATGAACAATTCAGGACGGCCTGAACGCAAGTCGCAGATTGCGAAGGCGAACATTCCTTTCAGGCGATGGACACAGTCCGCACCCTCTTCTTCGTAAAGATGGATTACAACTTCTGTGTCCGTGTTGGATACAAATCGGTGCCCTTTCGCCTGGAGCTCACTGCGAAGTTCAGCGAAGTTATAAATCTCTCCGTTGTAGGTGATCCACACCGTGCGATCTTCATTGCACATCGGCATGTGGCCGTCTGCCGTGAGATCGAGGATGGCGAGGCGACGGCTTCCCAGGCCAACATAGGATCCGTCTGGAAATCTCCGTTCCCACAAGCCAGAATCATCGGGGCCACGGTGGGAGAGGACGTGCGTCATTCGACCCAGCACTTCCTTGTCCCCACAATTCGCAAGTCCGGCGATCCCACACATGATTGGCCCTGCCCCACTATTTCCGGTTTCGTTTCAACGTCAGTTCATAAAGCTTGGCTTTCGTATGAAACATCTGGACCGCCTGAAAGCCGCAGTAAATCAAGCCTGGCACCCCATCAAGGAAACCCAGGCGGAAGACATAACGATACAGGAAAAGTAATACGGGTGAACCGGGCACGGCAAACAGTTTGCGCTTCAGCCAGCGGCGGCGTTGTGCCTGTGTGCCGAAAAGCGACGGCGGCAACTCCTTATCATCATCATCGGTGCGCTCCAGAAGCACCCGGGACTCCCAGTTGGAGTACTCATCATGTTTTCGGATATAACGCGAAAGGGATTCCACGTTATGGTGAGTCAACGGATTGCGTAGCTTTGCCGTAGCGCCGTTTATGACGACATGTTCGTGCACTTCCATGTCGGCCATGGAAGCATCTTGATCTTTGAGGCGGCATTCAAATCGTCCCTTGCCGCGGCGAAACAAAGATGTCTTCCACAAAGCAACATCGCCGTACCGCAACGCCCTCCCCAGAAACCAGATGTCGAGCCGAATCAAGTAGCCGTCGATGGCCGGATTCTGTATGGCTACGCGAATCTCTTCTGAAAGCTCGCTCGTCAAGACTTCATCGGCATCCAGAAGGAGAATCCACTCTTGCGTGATGGGCAGCGTATCCATAGCCCATTGACGTTTCTTCGGCCACCCGCCGCGGTAGTGAAATTGGACGACTTGCGCGCCCTGATTTCGTGCAATCTCCACGGTGTCGTCGGTGCTCTGCGAATCAACGACAAATACTTGCGCAAGAAGTTTCAATGCTTCCAAGCATCGTGGCAGATTCCGGGCTTCATTGCGCGCAGCGACGATCGCCGTGACCGGAACTTTCTCGACTCCAGTCACTCTCTCAAGTCTTCGAACTTCTTCAATCTTCTCCATCATGCTAACCAGAGAGGTGCTGCTCGCACCAGCACTGCAATACGTACAGTGACCACGGGCGAGACCAGGAGGTCCGGCCATCGAGGAAGTCTCGCCACACCTGGGATGCCGCGCGCTCACCGATCAGAGTTCCTATAACGCCTTCTCCGATCTTTCGCATCGAAGCCTCAACGACGGGACGTAACTCATCCCGCAGCCAATGTTCAAATGGCAGCGTAAAACCTTTCTTCGCGCGATGGACAATTCTATCGGGAAGGCTTCCACCCACCGCCTTGATCAGCATGGGCTTTGGCGTTCCGGAATTCATCTTCCACGTTCCAGGTAAAGCCAGGACGCGCCGCGCCAGTCGATGGTCGATCAGCGGCACGCGAACTTCCAGGCCGTGCGCCATGCTCATGAAGTCGGAGTCCCGCAACAAGGTGTTGAGCATATAACAGCGCGCCTCCAGATAGGAAACGCGATTGATCGGATCCAGGCTCTGAGCGCGCTTGATACTATCCCTCAGATTCGCCTCCGCGCGCTCCGAGTCTAGAGAATCATTTTTGATCGTGGGAAGCAAGTCGCGCCGCTGATTCGCGCGTGAATAACATCCGCGAAAGAAAGTAAGGGTCAACCGTAGCTTGCGCCAGAGCGCCTAACTTTCGGTTTTGATCATTGGAGGGGGTCAGCGCCGCGAAGCAGTTCTCCAGCTGTTCACGGGTAGCTGAAGGCAAGCGGCTCCATACCTTCGCAAACCGCTGCATGCGTGGGACGGTGCGGAAGCTGGAATAGCCAGCGAACATTTCGTCGCCCCCCAGGCCCGATAACGCGACCTTCACCCCAGCTGCCCGCGTCTTCTCGGAGATGAAGTAGGTGTTGATGCCATCGATGGTCGGCAGATCCATCGCGTGGAGAGCCGGCGCAATAGCCGTCAACAAATCTTCCTGCGAAACGCTGATTTCCTGGTGATCGGTGTGAAACGCCCGCGCGACCTCGCGTGAATATTCCGCCTCCGAGTAATCGGCTTCGCGAAAAACAATGGAGAACGTGGCGGGCCTGATGCCACTTCGGCTCAGGATGCTCGACCAGAACGCTGGAGTCGATACCGCCGGAGAGAAAGACTCCGACCGGTACATCGCTGACCAACTGCATCCGAACGGATTCGTCCAGTAGTTGCGCTATTTCGGATTCGCGGGCTTCGCGAGTTTTGCTGGAAGTAACTTCCGGGTCCACGGGGGACGAATCGATTAAGTCCCAATATTGAGATAGCGTCACCTCCCCTTTGGCCCACGTCATGAAATGACCGGGCGCGAGTGAACGAACTCCCTCGAGCAAAGTGTTCGGCTCGTAGAGCGACCCAAATGAGAGATAGCTGACGAGTCCCGCAGGGTCGATATTGCGCGGTACAAGGCCTGTTCCCAACAGAGTCCGTACCTCGGAAGAAAACAAGAAATATCGGTCCGACTGGTAAAAGTAGAACGGCTTGATTCCCATGGGATCACGAGCAGCGAACAGGCGATGCTGCCGCGCATCCCAAATGGCAAACGCAAACATTCCACGAAACTGATCGACGCACTTTTCGCCCCAGTGTGCATACGCACGCAGAATCACTTCCGTGTCAGAAAGACTAATGAAGTGATGTCCGGCTTGCTGGAGTTTGTTGCGAACTTCGCGGAAATTGTAGATCTCTCCGTTGTAGACGATCCAATTTCCGGTTGCGGGATCGGTCATCGGCTGATGGCCGAGAGGCGACAAGTCAAGAATGGCGAGGCGCCGGTTTCCCAGACCGATTTCAATCGCCCCAGAATCGTCGTGAAGAATGACCGTTCCGCCGTCATCCGGACCTCGGTGGGCAAGCGATTGCGTGGCGCGCTCCAACACTTCAGGCGGTACAGGCGCGCCGCGGGCAATCATGCCAAAGATTCCGCACATTGAAAACTTTTCTCCGGGAGCTTGGAGAACTATCTTACGTTAAGTTTGGCGACGCTTCGTATGCTTCAGGTTGCATCTCCGCGGATGCGTCGGACCTAACCAATCGCCTCGCCACACTCAGCAACGCATTCACATGTTTTCTCCAACTGAAATCGCGGGAACGTGCGATTCCACTCTCACGCATTGCCGTTCGCTGTTCAGCGGACAACAACAGTTCAATGATGCGTGCCGCCAGTAATTCGGCTGAGAAACATGGGAAATACCGGGCAGCCTCGCCACAAATCTCGTGATGCACCGGCATGTCGGAAGCAATCACGGGCAGACCGCTCGCCATGGCTTCGACCAGCGGATGAGCAAACGTTTCGGCATAGGCGGGCGTTGCATAAACGTCACAACCTCGATACAGGTGATGCAGTGCTCCATACGGCACCGCGCCCAACTCGATGACCTCTTTTCCAACATCAAGTTGACGGACCAGGGCGGCGGCCGTCTCCGCCTGGTAGCTTCCTGGATTGGCCTTCGAAGCAAGCTTGCAGGTAAGGACGAGCCGAACTTCCTGCGGTTGGAGCTTCTTCTTAACAATTGCGAGCGCGCGAATCAGTGTTTCGAAATTCCTGTAATAGTTGTAATGACTGACGAACAAAATTCGGAATGCGTTTTTCTCGTCCGCGAGTTGTTTTTGCGCCGCGTCGGACAGTGGAACAGATTCATCAAAAAACGCCTGGCGATCGAAGCCGTGGTGGATGGCCATCACGTTTTTGCCGCTCCAGAGCCGCAATTCGGACGCGAAGGTCTGGCTGGGAGCGATTGTGCAATCAGCCACACCAATCGAGTATCGAGCGAGAGCGCTCTTAATCTTGGTGTCGATCCACAAACGATAGTCGCCGCGCTCCTGCACATCCCGCAGAAAATCGGGAGATAGATACAAAGCATTCCGGCTCAGTAGGATCTGTGGCACAGGCGACCGGAGCAATGCGAAGTTCCCGGTCGACAATAGAACATCTGCCCGAGATCGGCGGATCAACCTCGGCAGGTGTACTTGCTCCGCCCAGAAGCGTCTCGCTGTGCTGGCGGGATACGACTCTCTCAAGACCTTGACCTGACTCGATTCAGCAATCTCGCTGCGGAAGGAGTCATTGATCAATAACGTGGTGGAGACGTCTTTTCGGCCACCCAGCAGAGGCAGGACATTGCGGACGTAGGTGAGACCTCCTCCCGCACTCGCCGAAAGCGCGTTGATGAAGAGACGAATCATCCTGTGCATCTTTCGAGTTCGAACGACGTGTAACCCTTCTGGTGCGAGTCACAAGAAATAGAGTGGTTACTCATTTTCTCTTGTAGTGTCGGCTCCAAGCATGTGGCAGAGACGCCTACGGCGAGCCCGCCACCACAGGTCAACCAGTCCCGAATACAAGAATCGAACTTCTGGCGTTGCGTATCGGGCTTCGATCTCGCGCCGCCACAGTAAGCTGGGCTTGTCATGGTGGCTGTCGATCATCCCCGCGCAAGGCGAGAAGCAGAACCGGTGGTAGCGACGGACCACATTCCAGGCATTTGCGTCGATCGCATCCCATCCGAAAGTCCAGGCGAATGCATCGACCGGCTTCGTCGTCCATGCGGCAATTTTGCGCGCGCTTTCGCCAACCTCTTGTTCCAGTTCCTCCGGGGTAATCCCGACTAATCGCGCATGCGTGAGCGTGTGGTTGCCAATGGCATGTCCGCGCGCAGCAAGGTCTGCGATCTGTCGGGAATTCATCGGCTTCCAATCTTCAGCCCGCTCATCGCCCGGTTTTGAATTGGGATTGATTCTCGTGCGATAAAAAGAGAGAGCTTCATCGATGGAAGCGCACTCGGCGAAAGCTGGCACCACGAAGAAGACCCCGCGCCCTCCGAACGATTCCAGAATTGGCGCGGCAACCGTATAGTTACTCTCTCTCCCATCGTCGAATGTAAACAGCAGTAGAGGCTTGGAATCGTCATCGCGTTTGGCAGGCCGTTCCCACAAGCCGGCAAAGCCCTCGAGGGAGGTAATCGTAAAGTATTTCGAGGCAAAGTCTAACTGCTCGCGTAGATGAGAGTGCAAGCTGATCGGTGTCTCGTGCATGGCGACTACAAGGCCCCACCGTGATCGGTTCGCGGTCTGAACTCGAAATGCGAAGGTATCCAAGCGAGCGAGCACTGCCGCTCGAATCAGCCACGCGCGAGTCTGGCTTCTGAAGCTCATTCCGTCGCTGTGTCTATATGAATGCGTCACCATCTGCCGGGACCGGATACCAATCGCCGTCCGGCAGAAGCCTTGCTCGATCAAGAAACCAACCCAGTGGGGCACCGAATGCGCGAAACCGGAAACCTGTGGCGCAAAACATCTGCCGCTGATCCGGGTTCTGACTACGCAATACGATCGCGTCTACATCTTTCCGGTACCGGGCGAAAAGTGCGCCTACGATTCTCAGCCAATCCTCCGGCCCAACTTCCGGATAAACGTCGAGCACATTCAAGGTGTTGATCTGCGCGCGGTAGCCTCTTCTCCGTTGATTTACGGTGACCAGCACATCGAGGTCCAGCTCGCGGCTACGAAATGAAAAAGCCATCGCCGTCGGGTCTATCCCTGAGAAATAACGCCACCGAATGTACGGTAAGTCCCGCACGGCTGTCAGTCTTGCGGCGAAACCATGAACCGGTAGGTCGATCACTTGCTCGGCAGAATTTAGCGGCTGAAGCAATTCCGCTTCACCGCGATTGATCTTTAACCGCCGCACCAGGCTGGCGACATTTGTCATCGCACTGCCCGCCATCCGAGCAAGCATAGGGTTCGAATAGCGACGATGTACGAATTCCTCGATGACCGGTGGCCAGCGAAGTACACCAAAAAGCTCGCCGTCCGAATACGGAATAGGATTTGCACCTGCCGACTTCCACAATGCGGCGGATTCAGGGTTGGCCGAGGTACCAAAGAGTGGGTGCCGATTTCCCAGACGGCAATACTGTAAGAAGATGCGCCCTCCCGCACCGCGATGACCTTCATCAACGTAGAAAGAACTTGATCCGACGAACAAAATTGTTTCGTTATGGAAGCGAAAGGTCTGCGGATTGCACAGAATGCATCCTACAAGTCGACCCGCAGATCGCAGTCCGAAACCTAACGGAATCTCTGGCTGGAGCGCGGGATTTTCCAGCAAGAACCATCTGAGATGCGCTTCCACAGCGGCGCGGCTTCGGCCGGATTGTTTAGCAATGAAATCTGCAATGTCAGGAATGTCCTTTTCAAAAAGCGTCACCAGATCTGCGGGCGGCGCAGTTCGCTGCCGTGACACAGGCGTCCCCGTGGTCATCGCACCGCGTCCTCAAAAACAGCCATTAGATTTCTGGCCTGATGTGAGAGTGTCAGGTTTTCCACGATGGTTTGCCGAGCGGCCTGCCCAATTTGTGTTCGAAGTTCGGAGTCCTGCAGCAATGTTCGCAATCCATGCACAAGTTCTTCCAAGCCATCAATCGGAATCAACCATCCGTTCTTGCCGTGCTGAATAATTTCGTCAATTCCCTGCCCCCAGCAAGCGATCGCAGGTTTGCCGCATGCCATGGCTTCGAGATAGACACAACCCAAGCCTTCGAAGCGGCTGGGCAAAGCGAAAATCGTACACTTGCGCATGGCCTCAGCCACTTCCGCCCGGCTTCTCCGACCGAGGAAATGGACTTGCTGGCGAATGCCAAGAGACTGCGCCAGAGCGATGAAGCGATCTCGATCCGCGCCTTCACCAATGATGTTGCATTGCAGGCCGGGGTATGACTCTTTCACGTTAGCAAAGGCTCTCAACACTAACTCGTGGCCTTTTCCAGCGAGAACATTTCCCACGATAAGAATGGTGGGTAGCCCATCCTGTACAGCAGAAGGCGCAAATATGCTTGCATCGGTTCCGTTGTACACAACCGCCGCATCGACCGTTGTGCCGACGGCGTCGGTTAGCAAGCTCCGCACTTTTTCACTGATACAGATTACCTTGCACGCGCTCGTGTACACATGCAGTGAAGTTTTCCTGCGCCAGCCCGCTGCGACGCCATCCTCAAAGCAGCGATTGAAAACATCCAGGCCATGAATTGTAACTACAAATGGAATCTTCAGACGACGCGACAGATAGGCCGCGGCATGGCCACAAGGCAGTGCTGCGTGGGCGTGGATCAGACTAACCGGAGCACCCCGATGCAGCTGCTCAACCCGCTTCAAAAGTACTGCACCCAGGAAACTGCCTGCGTTCGACAAACCGAGGTTGCCAGGAAGCTGAGGATACCGAATCCATTGGGCGGGATACCGCGGGCTGGCCCGCTTGCGGGCATGATAGATCGAGTCAACCGCAATCACGGTGGACTGCACGCCCTGCGCTGTGAGCTCGCCAAGCGACTCAGCGACAAAGCAACCGCTTACCTCATCTCCCGCAGCCGGATAAAAGGGAGTAAGCGTCAGAACATGCAACTTTGCCGATATAAGGTTCTCCCAATTCTTCGCGGCGTAATATGAGTTCCGAGGAGCCTCAAATTACATGCTCTTACTGGATTCTGTCGACTCTGAAATCAAAGCGGCAAGACCGGCGATGGTTACAAAGCGACTGTCCTGAAGATCACGATCGGAAAACTGCATACTGAACTGCCGCTCGATCTCAGTAACAAACTCCACCACTTCCATCGAAGTCAGCCATCCCGCCTCGAAGTAATCGATGTCGAACGGCTCCTTCTCGTTCTTGCCGAACGCCGTCCGGTCAATCTTCGCCTTGCCGATGAACCACTCCTCAAGCCAGCTTTGAATTTCGTCTCTTGGCACTGCCACGCTCACCTCTCGATCGCGACACAGCGCGCCGGGGAACCATCGCATCCCCTCAATTTCAGAGGCATGACGATGAGTTCTACCTCTGAAGCAGTCACAGCTTTGAGATTTGCGAGATATTCGACGAGGACCACACCCGCACCCAAAAGCACTTTGTGATTAGGAGAATCCTTCGGCGTTCCACGCGAGTGGGCAGGATTGTCGGGTGATGGAGTATCCATAGCGATGAGGCGCACACCTTTCTCCACCAACCAACGCGCGGCATCTTCAGAAAAAAAAGGATATTCGTTATAGAACTTCATGTCGCCGAAATATTCTGACCAACCGGTGCGCAGAATCAGTCGGAGCGGGATCTTGTCGCCCAGTTTTTGTTTCAGATCGGCGACGTCGATTTCTTGAAGCGCGCGACAACCAGTAAAGTCGACCAGCGTGGCGGGACCGATCAATACATCCAGGGAAACTTCATCGATCGTTTTGCCGTTGGGAATGAAGTGTCGCGGCGCATCCGTGTGAGTGCCGATGTGCGTTCCCAGTACAATCTTGCGTGTTTCCCTGCCTTCAATTCCGTGTCGCCCAAGAATTGTGATCTCGACCACCGGATGCCAGTGCGTGGGAAACGTCATCATGCCCTCTTCGATGGGCAAGGAAAGGTCAATAATTTTCATAGGTGTACTTCAAGGTTGATATTTACCGGGACACGCCCACGCTCTCGGTTGTCGCATCGCGAGTATTCGAGATTGAGGTGATCTGTAATTTCTCTGCCACCAACTCGCGGATCCGCGCTTTCTGAACTTTGCCGCTTGTGGTTCTAGGAAGCTCGTCCATCGTGATATACCGTGCTGGTTGCTGGTGCGGCGCCAGACTGCCCTTGGCATGCGCCACCAACTTTTGCAGCAACGGGTCGAGTTCCAGTCCAGCCTCCAGCTTCAATACCGCAATGATGTCTTCCCCATAAAGCTCATGCGGAACGCTTACGACCGCCACATCCGCTATACCGGAAACTTGCATCAACACTTCTTCAATGGCGGCCGGGCTGATATTCACGCCACCCCGAATGATGATGTCTTTCTTGCGGCCAGTGATCGAGAGTGATCCTCGATCTTCGAGGCGGCCCACATCCCCCGTCGCAAACCATGCAGAAGCATCCATCGGCAGCAAACGCCCTTCCGAGTCGAGATAGCCGGCCATCAGATCGGGGGTCAGTATCTGCACCTCTCCGTCCTCACCGCTGGCGACGAGACTTCCGTCGTCATCTACGGCTCTCAATGCGATGCCCGGCAATGCCTCGCCTACGTAACCGAGACCATCCATTCCGGATTGAGAGCGGGCGGTGACAAACAAAGTTTCGGAGAGACCATAATTCTCGATCAACCTCACCCCGTATCGCGCCTCGAACTCATCCTTCACTTTCAGTGGCAGCGGAGCGAAGCCAACAAATGCGTGGCGAATCGAACTCCGGCAAAACTCCTCGCCAGTACGGCCTCGGTCCATTTTCAGGAGGATCGACAACACGGTCGGCGCCATCCATAGCGTGTTCACTTCGTATTTTTTTGCTTTTTCCCAGAAATGCAGGCTCGACCGGGCGTCGAATACGCGATCCACGACGACGCTGGCGCCGCACAAAAATGGCAGCACGAGCAGGTTGTAAAAACCGCCCATGTACGCCATGGAAAGCGTGAGATAGAAACGCGAGTGCTCGTCAACTTCCTGGGCGCCCGCGAAAGCCCCGGCGTTGCGGAACATTCGATCGCGCTTGTGGGCCAAACCCTTCGGCTTGGCAGATGTGCCGGAGGTGTACATGATCACCATCAGGTCATCTGCGTCAGCGTCTTCGAGGCGAACAGAATCGTTTGCTTGATCAAGAGTTTCGATGTTGATCTGATCGAGCGCTTCCAAATTCGAAGTGTCGTGACCAATCACCAGACCGATAACCTTGGGGTGCATCTCTCCAATCGACTTGGCACTCAACACGCTTGTCACAACGATGGAGGGTTTGCAATTATTCAAGACAAATTCGATCTCGTTCTTACTGAGAGCAGGATTGACGGGAACAATGACTACGCCAAGATAAATACAGGCGAAGTACAGGACCGCCAGCTCACAGCAGTTTGGAACCAACACGCCGATGCGGTCGCCTTTGCACAGCCCTCTCTTTCGAAGCTCCGCGGCCAATGCACAGGCCTGACGATCGAACTCGCCATAGGTAATCTCCCTGCCGCTGGCAGCATCGATCAGGAAAACATGATCTTTCCTTCGCTCTACGATTTCTGCAATAGCTTCGCGAGTCGTCATTGCAGCGCCACAGGACTAGGCTGAGCTGCTTTCATAAGATTGGAAATGGCCACCCACCGGTCCATCTGGCCGCGGTAAGCTTGCTTCGCATCTAGACGAAGAATGGTCCGGCCGCAAAGGTCGGCTTCCAAGCGCGGAAAATGCCCGGATGTAATCACAATTCCGTGGGGCGTAAGAAGTTGATCGATCGAGGCAGAATCAGCCGGATCGGGTGAACATAGAAGCAGGACGGCGCTGATGCCGAGATCGAAGTGCATTCGGTCAGAAAAATCGGACATCTGCCAACAGTTCTGCAGCACATTCGACGGCATCTCGCCGTGCACCACAACATTTTCAAAAATCTCGCAACAATGTTGCAACAGCGTGCCGTGCGGATTTCCATAAATCATTAAACAGAAGTCATCGTTTCGCTCGCCTACCGTTGTCAAAACGTCTTCCAGGTAGCCCTCCAACAACCGCTTGGAACGAATTGGCAAAATCCTATCCTCGCCCACAACTTCCCTGAGACCTTTGGGCCATTCGTCTCCCCACGTACCGCCATCCTTGTCGTTCAGAAATAAGGGAACGTTGCTGCCCGCAATCTTCAGCACTTGCTCCAGCACATCGAATGAGCCGTAGACGACACGGCCAAGCACGATGGGGCCTTCGGCGAGCACAAGATCCGCCAATACCAGGCTCTCGGACGGAACTCCGGAGGCGACGAGCTCCAGCACCGGACGCGCACGACGTTTGGCGCAGGTGACGATCATTCCATCGAGCAACGACTGCACCGCCCCGAGCGAACTGCTGATGTTGTTGGCCGATATACCAGGCGCGGAAAACGATGTCAGCACTTCCCGCGCTTTTCTTCCGGAAGCCTTGGGAAGGTTGGCTGCCACTCGATTCAGATTTTCCTCATCGAGGTTAACCGGATCGAATCGTCCCATCGCGACCACTAACCTGCGCAGTTCCACTCCGTGCCTATTCGCCGCAGCCGCGACCTTCGGCAAGAACGACGAGTGGAACTGGCTGCATCCCATGGCCACTGACATCATGTCGTAAAGCTGCATTTGCGACATCAACGGGCCCATAAACTCTTCCGCGGCGTCCATCACGTCGAACAAGTCAATTCCGGTCTGGATCCCGAGATTGTCGAATACGGCGACAGCAATTTCCGTAGGCACATTGCCTGCGCTGCGGCCTAATCCGTAAAGCGTGGTATCGATGAAGGTGGCGCCGCAGCGAACGGCTTCTACGCTGTTGGCCACGGCAAACTGAAGATTGCTGTGCCCGTGGAAGCCCAGTGCGCAATCACACTGTTCCCGTGCGGCGCTGAAGTATTTGTGGACGTCCTCAGGAAACATACTGCCCGCGGAGTCCACGCAGTAAATTACATCCGCGCCAGCCAACGCGCCGGCTTTGGCTTTCTCTCCAAACATCTCTGGCGAGATGCCGTAGGTCTTCATGAAATTCAAGCAGACCTTAAGTCCCAATTCCTTGGCAAGGCTGAGATATGGGAAAGCGTCCTCGATCTCGGGAGCGTTGTATCCGATGCGTATGAAATCAAGCCCCGCCTGGCGCGCGGACTTGATTTGATCGATTGTGCCGATTCCAGGAATGAAGAAACATCCAATCTGGGCATGGGGAGCAGCCTGCTTCGCCGCTTCGATCAGGCGTTCATCCGAAGACGGCATCGTGCCCTTGCCGGCCTGAACCGCGCCCAGTCCGACGCCGTGGCCCACTTCGATCCAGCGAAAGCCAAGTTGACCTAAAACCCCGGCCAGAACAGCGGTATCGTTTTCCGTAAACTTAAAGTCGATGGCATAACTACCATCACGAAGCGTGCATTCCAGGATCTCAACACGCGGGCTGTTGGGTACCCGCGGCAGCTGTTTTTTCGCCGGCAATCCTGATGGGTCAGACATCCTGGATCTCCCACGCAAGCAGTGCGCGTCCGCTAATTTTCGTGGAGCCAGTATATTACCAGTTCGAGGCCTGAGGATATTGACGGGGAAAGAACTTCAAGAAGCGAAATCGCATCGCATTTTCCTAGCGCTCACGCATAACAGACTTCACTGCAGTGATAATTCCGGCAGCCCACGCTGATGGCGAAAACGATTCGATTCGCTGCTGGCTTCTGTAACCCATTTGCGCACGCAGTTCGGAATCCTCAGCCAAATCTGTCATCGCGGCCCCCAGTTTCTGAATATCGTGAGGCGGCACCACGAAACCATTCCAGTGGTCTTCCACCAGATCAGGAGTACATCCGGCAACGCTCGTGGCGATTATGGGCTTGCCGCAAGCCATCGCTTCATTCACCACCAGTCCCCAAGGATCACTGTGAGTGGGAAATATCAAACCGTCGGACAAGGCGTAGATTTCAGGCAATTGTTCGCGATGCAAAAAACCTAAAAACCGAATTGTTCCGGACTCGATTTTGGAGGCTCGATCCTCCAATTTTTGACGATCGGAGCCTTCGCCCAACAGCACCAAGCCAACTTGCTCGCGCAACGCCGGTTTTAATTTTGCGTAGGCTTCCAATAGGTCAAAAACGCCCTTTCCCCATACCAAGCGACCCACGAAGAGAAAATATCGCTCAGGAAGAGAATGGCGAGAGCGAACGTGGAATTCATCGCCCCGCGCCGCCTCCGCCCGCCCGGAATAGAACGAAACATCAACCGCATTAGGAGCTGTAAAGATTCGCTCACGCCTAATGCCGAAATCTGCCAGGTATTTCAGCGATGATTGGCCGGGAACGACAAATGCCGTACACAGATCCAGAAAGCGGGCCTTCAGAAACTCAACGAAAAGATAGCTGGACCGTTGATCGAAAGCGGTACTCTCCGACCACAGCAGCAACGGCGTGTGCTGTCCTCTAGCCCAGTATGCCGCCGACCATGAGGCAAGATAGTTGTATCCGCCACATAACAACACATCCGGTTGCGCCCGGTTGAGCGCCGAACGAACGCCTCGGTTCAGCAGCAGATTATGCCGGCCAACTCGATGTCGCCAGGAAGGAAGAACTTGGTAGCTGAATCTAATTTCATCCTTGTAGACAAGCCACTGCCGCAGTTCAGGATCATTTTCAGATAAGAAAATGACGTGAAGATCGATTTCCGGGCGTTCTGCCAGGGCATTGAAAACCGGAATGCGATAAGGCGCAATGATCTCGGTAACGATCACCAACTTGGAGATCACGCGGCCAACTCCCGGAAGATGCTCAGTTGAGCGAGCTTCCGTAACATCTCGAATCGCTGGAGTGGGCTCAGTTTCATCGTGACAGACAGCCATACTACACGTCGTACCGTTGGGCAGAACAACCGACAGGAAGATGCTTCGCTCTTCAAGCGAGCGCAGAAGTGAGTAGGTCCATCCACGCATCAGCAGTCACGCGCCAATCGAACATCTTTTGGCAGCGCGCGTATCCAGCTTGCCCAAGTTCGCGGCAGTAGCCAGGATTCGCCAGCAATTCTGAAATTGTATCGGCAAAATCCTGGATATTCTCCGGATCTACTAACCGCCCCGCATTGCCGATCACCTCGGGAATGCCGCCTCGATTGGCTCCTATCACAGGGGTTGCGCAAGCCATGGCCTCGGCATTTACCATCCCAAACGGTTCCTGGAAGATGGAAGGGCTTGCAAAGATCGTTGCCTTTTGAAACTGCAACGGGAGGTCGCGATCATGGTGCAGGTAACCAGTAAAGTGAATCTGCCCATGCCTATGTTGCTCGATCGATCGTGCCAACTCGCGAACCTTCTGTACATACGGTGTTTGCGCGTGCACCGCGAAACCGGTAGCACCGCCAACCACCAGTTTCGCATCAGGGTGTTTGTCGAGCACTTTCTCGTAAGCTTTCAGAAGCTCAAAGACGCCCTTCTGCGGGTCGAAGCGTCCCACAAAAAAAATGGTCTTGGCTTCGCGAACTTCTTCCCGAGGATAGAACAATTTCAGATTCGCGCCGTTAAACACAACTCGAGTCTTGGTATCCAGAGCCGCGGACTTCGCGGCGAAAGTATTGTGCAAATATTCGCTGCAAACGGCGAGCGCGTTCAGTTCATTAGCTAGTTTGTCCAGGGAAGCTGGACTCCAGTGGCCAAGATGATCATTGTGTAAGTGAAGGAGGATCGCGCCCTGAAAACCCATCCCTCGTAAAATCCCCACCCATTGTGGCCGGTTGTGGATGTGAATCACATCGAACGATTGCAGACGACGTATCAAAGACCGCAACCATATGGTTTCCTCGTAACGGCGAGCGAATGGAATTCGCGCTATCAGCCCACAAGCCCGCCAAGCCCCGACCGTGGCATGCGGCAAAGGGTATAAATCTCCTTGGTTTGTGGGATAACCGAAGACTGTGGCGAGCAACCGATCACTCAATCGGCTATAGACCTCATAGGTCCAGCGGGCCGTAGCTCCGCCGAAGTAAGGACTGAATTGTTCCCCTCCGGAAAGCAGGACAGCCACCTTCGGAACGGCGGGCTGTAACTGGCTTCTCAATCCGAACTCGCAAACTGCTGCATGAGCATCCTTCTGCCCAATGCGAACGCTGTGATGGAGTACACGACCCCACCCGCCGCTACGACGAGCAGCGGTCGAGCTGTAAATGAATTCGCCAGCCTGACTGCGCCGACCATCAGCAACGCAGAAAAGCCGGCGACTGTAATGATGGAATTTTTCCAGAGACCTCGCAGATCGCGAGGAATCAGCAGGTACGCCGTCACAGCAACTGCAGCTTCGGCGAGAACAAAAGCCACGCATCCCCCCGGCAGTCCGAAAAATCGGACAAGGATCAGGGATGACAGTACCGCGGTGACAGCGCCAGCCGTGCCGGATACGAGATACGATCGATGGTGCCCGAGGGCGTAGAGAATGGTTCCAGAGAGCAAAGAGGCCATGGGAGCGGCAAGCAAGTAAGGAGACATCCAACGAACGGGACCGATCGCACCCGTATAGGTCGCCCCCAGCACGAATGGCACGACGAGGTGCGCTGTCGCAAGGGTTCCGAGGGTGAGTGGAATGCTGACGATTGCAAGAGCCGAGACGGCGGCGCGGACTAGTCGCTTCAAGCCGGAACCAGCATGCGCAGAGAGGGCCATCCGGGGCATGAGAACACTCAATGCGATATTAATCACGTTCTTGAGGATATCGACGAAGCGAGCTGCCGCGGCATACAAGCCGAGCGCAAAGTCACCCAGAAACCACCGGACTACCAGATGTCCGACTCGATGGTAGATCGTAGACATCATGGTCGTGCCTGCATAGTGAAAACTGGGCTCCAGGATGGCCCACCAACGACCGGGGTTGATTTTCAGCGCCGGTCGAAAACCCTGGCGCCACAGAAGGACCCAGCCTGCCAAATTCGTCATCAGCGCTGAACCGAGAATGCTGGCGGGCAGCCAGAGAATGTCCCGCGGAGAGCGCACCAGGAGCAAAATTCCAACTGCATACAGCAACTGTTGGACGAAACTCATCAGAGATCGGACATGAAAGAGTTCCAACGAATTCAGGAAAAAATCTGTCCCGCTCAGACCTACGCAGAGTTCGGCCACACCGTAAACGCGGAGCAACAAGCGCACATCTGGACGACCTTCAAAACTTGCAACCACCAACAAAGCGACCATTGCGGCAAAGCTGCCCAAAATGCGCAGAGCCACAAAGTCGGAGACGAGTTCTGCGGCCTCGTGACGGCGGGCAGCAACCTGTTGGGCAATGTATGAGGTGAGACCGGGATTGGCGACTACGTCGACAAAAGCACACAGCGCGACAACGTAACTCCATCGCCCGTACTCCTCCACGCCCAAGCGCCTCACCAGTATCGGAAAGGTGATCGAAGTGATCAGAATTCCAAGCACGCGGGCCATTCCCACTGACAGGAAAAAGCCCCCGTAGCGCACCAGCGCGTTCGTCGGTTTCATGTTTCCTTTGCCATCACGCTGGGGCAAACGTATTCAGGAGGCTCTTTGCTGGGAGTAATGACGGCGCTTCTGCACCGCTTTTTCAAAGACTGCCGCCCACTGCCCGGCGATATCGTCCCAGTCGAATTGGCGGGCGTGCCGAACTGCAGCAGTGGAGAAAGAACGGCGCAATTCATCATCGGTTGCGAGCCGCTCCAGGCTTGCGAAAAGCTCGGCATCGGATTGAACCAGAAATCCGGTTTGACCGTGCACGACATAGTCCGAGTGATAAACGTTCATGGCAATGTTTGGCAACCCGCAAGCGGCCGCTTGCAGTAGAACCTGAGGATTTCCCTCGACAATGCTTGGGAAAAAAAATATATCGGCGTGTCGCATCTCTTCCCCTAACCTTTCTGAGGAGAGATGTCCTAGAAACGCAACGTTGCGACACCCGAGTTGTTGCGCCATATCGCGGCACGCCTGTTCCGTTTCGCCCTTGCCCGCCAATCGGAACTGCAATTGCGGCAACCGGGCAGCCTGCTGAATCACCAATTCGACCCGCTTGCGAGCCTGCATGGATCCTGCATAAAACACTACCGGATTGGCATTCATCACCGGTTCCTTACGATCAAAATAATAGCGCCGGTCAATGCCGTCATAGATCGGAGTGGCCTTGACGCCGAACATCTGATGGATTGTCTCGGCAACGTAGTTCGAATTGGCGAAGATCATATCGCCTTCCACAATGGACCTGGCAATCATTTCGCTGCACGTCTTTTCATCCATCATCATCACAATATATGTAATCAACGAGGTGCCCAGCCGCATACGTTTTCTCAAATTAAAGAACAAGCGATCGGCCGGGCCGGTGCGGGGGAAAAAATAGATATCGGGAGCCGGAAAAAGGCAATGACGCAGCAGGCGTAGCGTGTTGCCATGCCTGGTCCAGGGAATGAGCCGTGTGTTGCGTCGCTTGGCTAGACGCGGATCCGGATCACCGCCGTCGCACAGCATGGTTACATGGAACCGGTCTTCAGGCAGGCGAGCAACTACTTCTTTCACCGTAAGAGACTGGGCATTGGTGTTGTAAGCGTTCGCATCAGATGGCGTGAAGATGGTGATAGGACGTGTTTGGATGCGAGTCATCGTTGCTTGCAGCATAGTGTAAATGCTTTTTCGTTCTCAGAAGGTGCGCGGAGAGGCTCAGCGTGGGTCTTTGCGCAAACGGTCCAAAAGGTGGCGGACCAACGACTCGATCTTCGGCGACCGCTTTAGAGAACTCGCCGTTCGATATCTCACAATCTCTCTCAAGTGCTGCAAGAATGAGCGGCTTACGGTAACGTGCACAGTCTGCCGCGTTGCGTTGCCGAATCTTTCTTTATACCCTTCGGCACCCAGGCCCAGATCGACCCGGTCGATTTCATCCTTGTCGCAAGCTTCCACCACAATTTTAGAGAGCAAACAGTGACCCGGGGAATGCTCTTCATACTTGCTGTCAAAAGTCGGTTGATACCAAAACCAACTCGTATGAAATTGAAATCCAAAGTTCCAAGCGACCGGACGGCCCTGAATATTGAGCAGGCTCAGAGTGACGGTCTGTTTGCCATCGAATTGCCTTGCGAGTTCGTCCAGAAAAATCCGGCGCTCGTGCGTAGAAAGGCTGCTGGTTCGACCCGTAGCCGCGAAGCGCGCCACATGAGCATCTGCAAATTCCGGGAGCGCCTGTTGAATTTCCCTTTGCGAATGCAAATGGGAAAACGTCACCGGTCCTGTTTTTTCCATCTCACGGAGATAGCGGCGCAACTTCTTTTTACCAATCAGCGATCCCTTCAGCGCTTGCCGCGCCTCGCCGTGGCCCAATTCAACTTGCGCACAGAGATACGCCGGTCGGGAAAAAATCTTAAAGCCATGCTTGCCCGCCGACCGCTGCAGAGCTTTAAGCGTCGTTGAATCGGCGGGAAGATTCGCTAACGTGATGGATTTCGTGTTGCAGGCTTTCAATTCGAGGAAAACAGCCCCGAGGAATGCGGCGCGCAGCTCTGGCGCGGAGAAAAAATCGCAGTAATCCGCTGTAGTGGCTGCGAGAAAATGTAATTTCTTGCCGGCTGCGGACCTCGCTAAAGAGGCGATCCCGATCAGACTCTCCCCTTCGTAGCCCAGAAAAAGCAACGGCTCCAGGGAAGGCCGGTACGCTGTCTGCACCGCCCGCGCCCATTCGTAGGTGTAAAACACCTGAGGCTGTTCAGTCTTTAAGGCGATTTCGTTCCATTGACGACGCAGTTCGGAGGTCTCAGGAATTTCATGATGCAACTCGATGCGCAAAATTCACTTCGCTCCACAGGCTGTGGACTTTGAGAATACATAGTAGTACCAATCTGTGACCCAGCTATGGCTGGTGCAAGGATAGTCATCCCCTGAGATACGCAGTAGGCTGAAACCGAAGCGGCTGGTTTCCTGGATCACTTCCCCCGGAATGGCAACGTGTGTCGTCAGGCCGCCGTGCGCGGGATCTAAGAAATATCCATGGCCTCGCCAAAAAGCTCGGGTCGGAATTCTTTGCGCACTCCGCTCCAGGGACCTCAAGATAGATTGCGCTCCCGCAAGCAGCACCCGTCCAGCGATTAAGAACGACAGCACCGGGCGGAAGAGAACAGAATCTGTCTTGACAACGGTTCGAGCGACTTCCTGCATACGTTCGCGATTCCACGACGGTCGAACGCAGATTGCGCGCGGATTATGCGATGAGAAAATAAGAAGGCCATCGGGCGCGAGCACGCGATGAATCTCGCTCAACGCCCGAAGGCGCGTCTCGTCCGGAATTACATAATCGATTCCATTGAAAGCCATCAGGACAGCATTGAAGCTTGAGGACGCGAACATGGAAAGATCAGCAGCACTACAAACGTGAAATTCGAGTTTCGGAAATTTGACGCGGCATGCCGCTACCATTTCGGGCGCGTAATCGACGCCAACGTAGCGCCTGGCATTCGATGCAAGGTACGGCGTCGTCCGTCCTCCTCCTACGCCCAGATCAAGGATAGCCATGCCCGGGCGCAAAAATTCGTCGAACAATAAGCGTTCGCACGGCGTCAGGTAATTCAGGGCTGCGTAGTAATCAGCAACCGCTGGCGAATTGTAAGTGGAAAGATTCGGATCGAAGGCGGTGTTGGACATCGGAAATCGAAATAAGAGACTTACGACCGGACCACGAACGGCCATGACAAAGGAGTTCCACGCTTGATGGCTTGAGTAGCGCTCTTGCCTATGACTTCGCTCAAGTATCGCGGATGCAGACCGTTTCCTGGCCGGATCGAGCGCACGTTCAACTCGGTGAACCTTTCGCCCTCTCCTACATCCTGCACCACGAATAACGAACGGCGAAACGCCCGGTTCGCCTCTTCTTTGCCACTCACACCAAAATGAACTTGGCCCAAAGCTTTTTCGGCCGTTCGTACAGAATCCACCATCGCTTTGAATTCATGCGGCTCGAGCGAGAAAGCGCTATCGGGACCGGAAGCGGATCGCGAGATCGTTAGATGCTTTTCGATGATACACGCCCCCAACGCAACCGCGGCCACGGGCACCGCTATTCCCATCGTGTGATCCGACAGTCCGACCGGAACTCCAAATCGCTGAATCATCTCTGGAATGGTTCGCAAGTTCATATCTTCGGCAGGAGCCGGATATGCGCTGGTGCATTTCAGCAACGCGATGCCTCTGGCGCCCGCCTGGTTCGCGGCCTGCACCGCTTCTTCAATCTCCTCGATGGTCGCCATGCCGGTAGATAGGATCAGGGGCTTGCCGGTGCGTGCCATCTTTTGGATCAGAGGGATGTCCACTATCTCAAACGAAGCTATTTTATGGGCAGGAACTTCCATCTCTTCCAGAAAATCCACCGCCGTTGCATCGAAGGCGCTGGAGAAACAATCCATTCCCAAATCTTCGGCCATCTTCTTGAGCTTCGGCTGCCAATCCCATGGCGTGTAGGCTTCGCCATAGAGATCGTGAAGTGTTCGCCCATCCCACAGAGTCCCACCCTTGACACGGAACTCCTCTCGAGTGCTTGCAATGGTGATCGTGTCAGGCGTGTAGGTCTGCAGTTTCACCGCATCCGCGCCAGCTTCGTTGGCCGCTTCGATAATTCGCGCGGCTTGTGCGAAATCCTGATTGTGATTAGCAGAAAGCTCGGCAACGACGTAGGTAGGCTGCCCCGGACCAACCGATCTTTCACCTATTTTTATCTGAGTCATCTTGGTTACGGCACGCGCCATGCAACCCGCATTATAAATGCGACGGTGAAAGCATCCCGCCTAACAGCCTAAGGCAGTAAAGTTCTGTTATAGATGATTCGTACGCTTACCCATCTCTGCTCACAAATGCAACTCTTTTGAGACAATCCTTCCCATGACGAATCCTGTCCGAAACCCCTATCCCGCTAATCCGACGCAATCTGCTGGGTTCCGCGTCGTTAAAGACGCGACCTATGGCTTCCATAGGTTAGATCCGATTCCCCCTGAAGCGGAGCTCACTGAATTTTACGGAAGCCGATATTACGATCTGCTCCGTAAGGGCAACCGCGCCCCTGAACTGCGGCGGCTCATGGAGGGCGGCGAACCCGCGGCGAGAGAGCTTCGCTGGCTGCGAGAAGGTCTATATACGGATATTCTTGCCAGCTTGAACGCACTCGCTCCTGGCCGTCGATTGCTGGAAGTTGGCTGCGGCACCGGGGATTTTCTGAGCTTTTCACAAGACCACGGGTTTACCGGCACAGGCACCGAGCCAGCCCGCGATGCCGCTCAGCGTGCATCCTCAAAGGGCCTTACGGTACATACCATGACTCTCGACGCGTTCGCGAATCAGACCGGCGTCGCAGAATTCGACGTCGTCGTGATGCTCAATGTTCTCGAGCATGTGCCGGACCCTGTGAAGACGGTGAAGGAATGCAGGCAGTTGCTGGTCCCCGGCGGGATTCTGTGCATCCGTGTGCCCAACGACTTTAGCGAGATTCAAGCTGCCGCTCGGGAAACAATCGGCGCCGCGACCTGGTGGATCGCTGTGCCAGATCACATCAACTATTTCAATTTCGCGTCTCTTACGAAGACGCTGGAGGGTCTGGGATTCGATACCGCTTATACTCAAGGTGATTTCCCAATGGAGATGTTCCTGCTGATGGGAGAGAACTACATCGGAAACCCGGACGTTGGTAGCCGTTGTCACGCCCGCCGCGTGCAATTTGATTTGGGCCTGCCGGCCGACCTGCGGCGCAAGATTTACTCGGCTCTCGGAAGTGTGGGAGTCGGACGCGATTGTCTCGTATTCGGAAGGAAGTTATCCTAATGTCAGATGCTGCTCACGCGGTAAATCGGTGCCCACCTTTGAGTCCGCGCTGGTCGGTGTCGCAGCGGAAGGATTAAATCAACCCTTTGGACTTGAAGATCTTTTCGAACCGGGGCTGCCTCTTTTCCCATTCGCTCTTAAGGATACCCATGCAGATTACATCGTGTATTCCATCATCTCCGAGAATGTGCTGCCTCAGGCGCCCCTCATGCCTGAAACCAAAGGCTTCGTGCAGCCTTACAACTCCGAGATTGAAGTCGAGGGTCTCACAACAGAGCTTATTGAACTGTAGCTCTTGAAAAACGTACTGCAACACAAAATATTCCGCGAACATGCCCACGTTCTTTCCGCGAACATTGGATCCGGCGATGTAGAAACCCCAATAGCAGCGCCGGTTGCAGGCATCGATATCGTACAGGTTCAGCAACCCCACATCTTCGTTGGCACAGCGGATGATCCAATGACGATATCGTGGATTACAGAGGATCCGATCAAACCAAGCGTCATGCTCCTCCGCAGTTATCACGTGCCCGGTGAGCATGCATCGCCTGATGTGAGGCAAATTCCGCCACAATAAGACGGTTTCCTTGTCTTCATATTGCATTGGGCGGAATGAGATCATAGGATGACTGGCTCAGAAACTCCTCGCAAAAGCGATACCACTCTTGCCGCCCCCTCGAGATCGACCAGCCCGCGAGCCTTTGATGAGAGGCTCTGGCGAGAATCTTGCGAATCTATAAGGCTCATTAAAAGAGGGGGCACGGCCGTAGCGATTTTCTCTGAGTCGCATGTGACCGCCGCTCCCAATTCAGCTAACCGATGCGCGGCACGCGTCTGGTTCGGCGCGGTTACCACTAACAGAGCTGGAAGCGCCATCGCACAAATTTCCCAAGCGATGGTCCCGGCGGCAGCCAGCATAACGTCGGCCCATGCCATGAGTTCTGGCATATTGTCCACGTCTTTGAATAAGCGAACGGCGCCGTCGGATGGACCGATCGCTGCTTCCAGCGATTTTAAGTGAGGGTTACTACCACCAGCGACAATCAAAACTTCGAGCTTCTCTACGGGAACCGCACGCAGGATCGGAATGAGCTTGGCAGTTACATTTCCAGGATCGCTGCCTCCCATACAGACCAGGAGCTTCCGTGCCACGGAGGGCACCACGCGTTTCCAACCTCGCCACGGTTGAAACTCGCGCCGCAAAAGAACATAACGCGGGCCCAGAAGAAGCCGTGCGTATGTCTCCCGACTCCGATAAAAGCTTTCGTCGGCGTACACATTTTGGTTCAGGATCAGATCGGCCGCATAATGGCTGGCGTGTCCATTGTCGTCCATGAAGAGAACCCGCAGCCCTGCCGCTTTCAATTCGCGCTGGTAGGCGGCATCGAAATGATAACCATCGACTACAACCCACTCCGCCCGGCGTTCCTCCGTCAGTCGCGCCACGCTTCTGGCATCCGCGCAACTTCCAGGTGTATTCTCCAAAACAACAACTTCCATGCCTTCTGCGCGCAGGCGATCGTGTAGCGATGACGACATCTGAACCATCGCGAATACTGCCTTGCCTCCGGCATCTTGCCAGGCCTGCGCGAGCGCCAGACAACGCATCACATGCCCAGTTCCAATGGCAAGGTGCGCATCGGCGCGGATTAAGAGGATCGGTTCAGGCACTTTGTTGGTCTCGCCGCTCTTTCAAGGTTCAGCCCGACATGGGTTCAGCCCGGGGAGTTATTCAGTCAGCCGCCGTGGCGCAGACTCTATTGGGTGCTTTCAAGAATTCTCGTAGACGCTCTGGCGCTGCCGCTTGCCAGCAGCTTTCCCGCACATCCGCAGCTCCAGGTCGGCTTTCCATATATTGAGGAATTTGCGCGATCTGGCTCGGTGCGTCTAGTCCGACCGCGACACCGAATTGAATGAACTGCTCAACATATCCGTACCGCGAGAATTCCAGCCACTTGCACAGGAAGCACGGGATTCCGCGAACAGCGCATTCCATCGCCACCGTAGAAAGTATCGTGATTCCGAACCATGCGTTGGACAGAAGCTCCTCGGTAAGCGGCCCACTCATCAGTAGGGTCTCAGCTTTCTGGTCAGGAGTGAGAACCCGGGCCAGCATTGCGCTGCGCTCACTCTCGCTTTCCGCCGGATGCAACTTCACCACAAGTTTGCGTCTCGCGGCACGCGCCAAGTCCGCGAGAGGAGGCAGAACGTCGCGGTAGAATTCCTCCTGCCTTCCACCCGCCCCATCGCAAGCTTCGGAAAAAAAGAGAATATGCGATTGGGAGTCAGAGCGACCCGGCGGCACGTGGGCGCTCCAATTCGCGGGCAGCAAGGGAGCTGCAATCTCCACTGTTTCCGCCGGAACACCACACCTCCGAACCAAATAATCTTTCTCCATTTTCCCCTTCGCCCAAATAACATCCCCGTAGGTCCGCTTGAAAAGGCAGCGACCGTCAAACGCCCCGTGATGGCACGCGATATTCGGCAGTCCTTTTGCTTTCGCCAGGAGCAAGGGGATTCTCGTATAAGGATTGCTGTCGTCGGCACAGAGCACGGCTTGCACGGGCTCGGTATCGAGGACGGTCCGCCAAGCATCGCGCACCTCCAGCCCGTGCCGGAACCATCGCGAAAAATTATTCAGATATCCAAGAGTATCTAGAATTCGAAATTCTTCTATGGCTAGCAATTCATTCCGCAGGGATTTCCATCTGATTTCCGTCTGCCCATTTTCCGAACGACGGTTGCGTATGGATGCATACGAAGACAGCCATCTGGCAGTCACGTTTTTTGGCAGATCTCGCACCCAACCGCTGCGGCGCGTGGCCACCAGCAAGAAGTTTTCTTGACGAAAAGTGTTCGCATACGCGATCCCCGTGCGTGACACATTTACGTACGCTGACGGGAGCAATACCACCGGACTCGAAGAGGGTACTCGCTTTCCCACGACGCGGCCACGCACCTGGTATCCCGAATCGTATTTATCGAAAAACACATCGATGATCTGGGGCAACGAAAGCTTGCGGGAGACGCCGAGGTAATGCCGGGCGCGGCTGGCTCGCTGCTGTCGAGGAAATACCTGCATTGCTGACGGCAATATCGACTGCAGAAGGTCAGCATGAAGTCCTGGACGCGTGATCCAAATTTCATCGTTCGCCCCGGCAGTCTTCACGAACGCCCGCAAGAGAGCGAGCATTTCTAATTCGCCGTGGAGGAGAATTGACATAATCTCCCACCAGTCCAGCCCATGCTCGTCGACCAGGCGCCCACAGCCCAACGCCAGCAGGTTGCGCACAACTCGAAAATCATCGAATCCAGGATTGATGGAATTTAGCGTCGAGACAGGGCAATCGAAGCGCAGGCCCCAGCGCTCATAAGTTTTCACCCCTCCCAGTCCCAGATCGACGATCCGGTCCCATTGGCGGTCTGCCCACGAACCATTTTCCGGATCGTCTTCAGGATGCACCAGGAGAATTCTCATCATTGCGCTTTGCCGCCAGGCCGGAGACAAGCTATATCTTACCCTTCGTGTAGCGCTTTCTGAGAGATGGCTCGATTGATGTCTGCAATTGCCGGTTCGCGTTGTAGCAGTTGGATCACGTCGTTCAGGAAGGCTTCAGTACCTTTCATTCGACCGTAAATTGTGCGCACAAGTTCGAGATCCTCAGGAGTGTCGACCGTCCAGCGATAGTGGCTGTAGTCGTGGTCTCCAGTAACGGGCAGAAGACGAAAGTCAGAAGACTTGTCGTAGATGTAGGCCGTCACGTGGGTTCTCTCGTAAGGTTTTCGGGCTCGGAGCCAACTCCGTTCCAAAGCCTGGAAGGTCATCACCTCGGTGTCAAGTCCTCGCGGATAGGTGCGGACAAGGGAATTCGAGGCGTAATCGCACTGGGTCGCAAGAAACTCCCGGATCACCTTATCAATGATTTCAGGATCGATCAGCGGGCAATCGGAAGTGATGCGGACGACGACATCGGCCTTTTCCCGAAGCGCGGCTTGATAGTACCGGTCGAGAACATCCTCTTCACTACCGCGAAAGCAAGTAACGCCAAGCTCGCTGCAAAGAGCAACGATCTTGTCGTCGGCCGGTTCGCTCGTGGTCGCGACGATCACATCGTCCAAGGTCTGAGCGGCACGCGTCCTCTGGACGACATACCAAAGCATGGGATGGCCCTGGATATCCGCCAGAACCTTGCCCGGGAGACGAGTCGACCCCATTCGCGCCTGGATAATCGCACACACTCTCATTCGGCATTCGCCAAGAGCTTCAGAACGATTCACCGCTGCTCACTTGCCTGCAAAAGCTTTCGCCAGTATCCAGCTCAATCCCCTCTGCTGTAAGAGTTCTTTTACTCGGCGTGCGCGGCGCACCAGAATCGAACCCGGAAGCTCGGGATATTGCCCGACTTTGTGAGCCTTACGCCGGCTTACGAGTCTTCCCGTGAGTTTCTGTTCGAACACCTTGCCCGCGATGTAGACGCGCGGGCGTTCGCTAGCGTTCAATACCGCGATCGCTTTACTGATTTGATCTACGTCGAGCTTCAGATCCACATGGCCGTGCAGCACCTTCACCGGTCCAGTGAGATACCCCTGCCCCCGAAACTTGCAGTTGTATTCGCGGGTAAGCGTAGCGATGCGAGCATCGTGGTGGTACACGGCTGCGCGAAAGAACGGCTGATCATTCACCGGCAGATTTGGATATTCTCTTAGATATGCTTCGTATAGGGTTCGCCATTGCGCAAAAAGGCTGTCCATGCGATCGGAACGCTTGAACAAAAAAATACCCGTATTGAATTCAGGAAAGCTAGCTGGAATATCGGGCCGAGGATACCGGTGGAACCAATCAGTGTCCGCGTATTCCTCATGTGTGGCTGCACAATCAAATCGGTCGAGCAGCGAAAATAGCTCTGGAAACGCCTGCGCGACGTAAATGTCCGCATCCACAAATATCGTCCGTTCGTAAGGCGATTCACCCATCAGCCTGGTCTTGTCATAAAGGCCGTCTCCGGATGACTCGACGCGAACGACTTTCTCGAACCAGGGACCCTCCACGGGAAACTCGGAGAACACCGTAATGGGCAACTGCGGCATCAACTTCTTCAATCTTTCCGCTGAGGTACGCAGCATCGCAACGTAGCGCGGATCCTGCGTCACGATATAGATGGCTCCGTTTGACATTCCTCGATCTTTCCGCTGCGGGTTGCCGCGCTAGGCAGCGTAATGGTTTATAACTTTCGTGACCGCTGCGACTACATCGTTTAAATCCTGATCGCTCATCCCATGAAACATCGGCAAGCTAATGAGGCGTTGGTACGCATCCTCGGCAATCGGGCTCTCACCCGGCCGATTTCCTAACTTCTCGCGGTAGTAGGGATGGAAGTGTACGGGAATGTAATGCACATTCACGCCGATATTCTCCGCACGCAACGCCTTGAAAATCTGGCTTCGGTCGGCGTTCAATTCTTCCAGGTTGAGCCGGATGGGATAAAGATGCCACGCGGGATTGACGTCGTTTCTTACCGCGGGAATCGCTATTGCGCCGAGGTCGCGGAAGGCCGCATTGTAACGGGCGGCAATCGCGCGTCGACGCGCCAGGTTCTCCTCAAGTTTTTGTAATTGCGATAGGCCCAGTGCACACGCGATGTCCGTGAGCCGGTAGTTAAAGCCGAGCAGAACCATTTCATAATGCCACTGGCCGTTGGCCTGCCGCTGCCGAGCATCGCTAGAGATCCCATGGTTTCGAAACTGCCTCAGCGTTTCGGCAAAATCGGTGCGGTCTGTGGTCACCATGCCGCCTTCCCCAGTGGTGAGGTGTTTCACGGGATGAAAGCTGAAGACGGTCATGTCGGCGGTGCTGCCGGTACGGCGGCTTCGGTACTCTGCACCCAACGCGTGGGACGCATCTTCAATCATCACAAGCCCATGACGCGATGCGAGGTCTTGCATCGCATCCATATCTGCAGGATGGCCGGCATAATCGACGGGTAGAAGCGCTTTCGTTCGCGAAGTGATGTGGGTGGCTACCTGCTCAGGATCTAAATTGAGTGTGTCGGCGCTCACGTCGGCAAAAATCGGAGTCGCTCCCTGGTACAAGACGCAGTTCGCCGTTGCCGCAAAAGTCATGGGAGTAGTGACAGCCTCATCCCCGGGCTTGAGTCCGGCAGCGAACGCCGCGCCGTGCAAAGCCGCGGTACCGGAACTGAAGCTGACGGCATGTTTCACTCCCAGCCAGGACGCGAATGCTTCTTCGAATTCAGCGACTTTCGGACCGGTGGTAAGCCAATCGGAGCGCAGCACGTCGACAACGGCCTGGATGTCATCCTCCCCGATCGACTGGTGACCGTAGGGGAGCAAAGTTTTTCGAACCGGAGTTCCTCCGTCGATCGCGAGTACTTCACGAGTCATCGATGTTACGGGCATAGCATGATCTGCATTGATGAATCAGTCGCTCGGACTTCTGTTGCGGCGCCCGTTTAAGCGGGAACAGCCGACTTCACCACTGCTTCGGGTTCAATCAGCTCGTGCAGCGCTTCGTTGGTCAGCCAGTGCTCATTGCCATCACTGGTGTAGCGGAAGCCCGGGGGAAGTTTTCGTGCGTGGCTCCAGTTCGAATTCTGCCACCAGGGGTGCGTCGGCTGGATGATGTACATATCGTCGAATTCCACGGCGTTACGAGCTTCATCCTCCGAGAGCAGGACCTCGTGCAGCTTCTCTCCCGGACGAATGCCGACGCATTCCACTATGCATCCCGGCGCGACGGCCTCGGCAAGATCAACTAATTTCATACTAGGAATTTTGGGCACAAAGATTTCGCCGCCGTGCATTTGCTCGATGGAGCGGACCACAAAGCGCACGCCTTGCTCCAGAGTTAACCAAAAGCGGGTCATGCGTGGATCGGTGATTGTAATCTTCCCGCGCTTGCGTTGATCCATGAAAACCGGGATCACGCTCCCACGACTGCCGACAACGTTTCCATATCTGGCGCAACTAAACCGTGTTTCCTGCGAGCCCGCATAAGCATTGGCCTGCACAAATACCTTTTCGGCACACAGTTTCGTGGCTCCGTACAGATTGACCGGATTTACAGCTTTGTCGGTGCTGAGGGCCAGCACCCGGTGAACGCCTTTATCGATGGCGGCGTCGATTACGTTGCGGCCGCCCATAATGTTCGTTTGTATCGCCTCAAACGGATTGTATTCACAAGCCGGGACCTGCTTAAGAGCCGCCGCGTGCACCACAACGGTGATTCCGGCGAAAGCGCGCTGCAAACGAGCCGGATCGCGCACGTCTCCGAGAAAATAGCGCAGGCTGGGATGGTCGAGACCTGCTACCCGCATATCATGTTGTTTCAACTCATCGCGACTGAAGATTACAAGCCGCTTTGGATGGTATTCCCGCAGCATGATCTCGACGAATTTCTTCCCGAACGAACCCGTTCCGCCGGTAATCAGAACTTCCTGTTCCGTCCAATTCATCAATCCTGCCTCAGCCATCGACTGTTATCAGCTATCAGCCTGCCCGATGTTTTCTGCGCTGGTTCGCCATGCCAAAGAACGTTCGCATTTACCGCCAGAGAAGCCGATGATTGCAACGTAGTATAGCGGAGTTTGCAAGCAGGGAGTGAACGACGTTTTGCGCCCCAAAGACTATTGCTTGCAATTCTGAAATTGTTTTTTGGAAAAGCAATGCTAGAATATTCGCGAAACCTTCACATACTATTTTTGCAAGCATCCCCGGCGACGACCCAGCCATCGATTCGCCGGCTTTGGTTGTGAGGACGCGGCCTATCGTCCTTCTGTAAGTGCAGCGTAGGGGTTATTCAGGAGAACGCATGGATTCCGGACCGCTGGTGCCCGCTACTTCCCCGATCATTCGTGAGATGCAGCCGTTGGCCGTAGATCTCGGGAAGTCTGCCAGTCCACGCGTTTACCCGGAACTGCTCTCCCAGGAATCGGCCCTGGGTGAATACGTTCGCATTTTGATGAAGCGCAAGTGGACGGTCCTTGCTTGTCTGGTCACGATATTCTCCCTGGTCGCGATTGCTAGTCTGAAGATGACGCCCGTTTACGAAGCGAGCGGTTCCATCGCCATCAATAAGCCGGATTCCGGATTGGTCAACTTCAGCAATTCCCCGACCTTCAGCGTCGACTATTACGATCCAACGGAAATGGAGACGGAAGTAAAAATCCTGCAAAGCGACCTTCTGGCCCTGCAGGTCGTCAAGCAATTGGCCCTGGATCGCCGCGTGGAGTTCGGGGGAAAGACCGCCCAACTGCCTTCGTCGCTTGATCTGGCGCCCGACCCGTTGCAGGCCGACACCGGACACACTACTTCGCTGCTCTCATCTTTCAGAAGCAATCTCAAAGTCACGCTAGCCCCTAACACGCACATCATTGAAGTGCACTACCGCAGTCCGGACAAGGAACTGGCTGCGAACGTGGTCAATACTCTGATGACCACGTACACGGAAAACAACTTCAAGTCACGATTTGATTCCACCATGCAGGCCTCCGACTGGCTCTCCAAACAACTGGTTGACCTGCAGATGAAAGTGGAGACCTCCCAGGAAAAGCTGGTGCACTACCAGAAAGAGCATGAGATTCTGGGCATGGACGAGAAGCAGAACATTACCACGTCCAAGCTGGATGAACTCAACAAAGCCTTGACCAGCGCGGAATCAGAGCGCATGGACAAAGAATCCATCTATCGCCTGGTGCTCGCGGGGGATAGCGAGACGATCGCCTCGGCAGTAAGTAGCCTGGACCCCGCAGGAACTGGCTCGCAGGGCGCATTGATGGAAACCCTCCGGACAAAAGAAGCAGACCTCAAAATCCAGGCCGCAGAATTGAATACTCAGTTCGGTCCGTCTTATCCAAAGCTGGCGCAAATCAATAATCAGGTCAAAGAGGTAGAAGCGCAAATCATACTGGAGAGCAGAAAGATAGTCGGCAAGATCAAAGGCCAGTACGAGGCTGCAGTACAGCGGGAGAGCATGCTGCACGACGCTTTGGAGAAACAGAAGCAGGAAGCAAACAAGCTGAACGAGAGCGCTATCGAGTACAGCCTCTTGAAACGGGACCTCGACACCAATCGCCAACTTTATGAGGGGCTGCTCGAAAAACTGAAAGAAGCGGGGGTTTCTGCCGGATTGCGCTCCAACAATTTTCGCATCGTCGATGTCGCCCGAGTACCCATGGGGCCGATCGAGCCGAACATCCCACGCAATCTGTCGTTTGCCTTCATGCTGGGCTTAACGTCCGGTATTGGACTCGCGTTTCTGCTCGAGGGCCTGGACAACACGGTTCGCACCACCGAACAGGCCCAGATGATTTCCGGCCTGCCTCCCTTGGGCATGATCCCGCTTGGGTCGAGGAGTGCTCGCGAGGGAGCCAGCGCCAAGCGATTAGTGATCGCAACGTCTAAAGAAGCCGTAGAGTTGATTACGCAGGTCAGGCCACAATCGCAGATGGCGGAATCCTATCGCGCTCTGCGAACCTCGCTATTGCTGTCCAGCCTGGGCGCACCGCCCAAAGTGATTATGGTTACCAGCGCCTTGCCGCAGGAAGGCAAGACGACAACCAGCATTAACTGCGCCGTAGTCCTCGCTCAAAAAGGAATACGTGTGCTGCTCATCGATGCCGATCTTCGGCGTCCGAGCATCCACAAAACCCTGGGAATGGGTCCACGCAGTGGCCTTAGCAACGTGCTGACTGGCAGTGCCACTTTGGAGAATGCGATCACGCGATCCAGCATTCTGCCCAACCTCGACGTCTTGCCCGCAGGCACTCCGCCGCCGAATCCAGCGGAGTTGCTGGCCTCCGCCAACATGCGCGACGTCCTGGAGCAATTGCGCGCACGCTACGATCACATTGTTGTAGATACGCCTCCGGCCCTTTCAGTTACAGATGCGGTTGTCTTATCCCCGCGGGCGGATGCCATTGTGCTTGTGATCCGGTCCGGACAGACTACAAAGCAGGCCCTCCGCCGTTCGCGCGATATTCTGATGCAGGTCAATGCGAAAGTCTCGGGGGTCCTGTTGAATGCCGTCGACCTGAGTTCGCCCGACTACTACTACTATTACGAGTATCAGGGAAAGTACGCTCGCTACTATCGCGACGACGCTTCGCACGACGACGAGGACGACAATGACTCCGAGGAAGCTGCCGAGCCATCGCACAACAGCGCTTAGACACCCTCATTGCTTGCTGAAAGTAGCTTTTGACCCAGACTCATGGAATTTCCCCTCAATTCTGCATTACGAAAAAGAGCCGTTATTGCCGCGGCCGCTACGCTTACGCTGGTCTACGTCTTTATTGCCGGCCGTTTGTTTCTAGGATCCTTGTTCGGAGAAAAGACGGAGTTCTCGAGTCTGCAGCGAGCCAGCCGTCTGGACCCATGGAATGCGGATTATCGCAACCAATTGGGCCGCTTCTATGCCCTGGTAGCTCAGGATCCTGAAGCGTCGATTGAGCCATACCGCGCCGCAGTGCAATTGAATCCGCACTCCGCAAGATACTGGTTCGATCTGGCTTCTGCCTACCAAGTATTAGGCGATGCTTCCGCCCACTCGGTGGCTCTGGAGCATGCCATTGAAGAGGATCCCACCACGCCGGACGTCGCTTGGGAGGCGGCGAACTTCTACGTCGTGCAGGGCGAAGATGCGAAAGCGCTGCACGAGTTCCGCGTAGTTTTGCAGAACGAACCGACCTTGGCCAATGCCGCCATTCAAGCATGCTGGCGTATCAAGCCAGATGTCGACGAACTACTGCGCGATGTAGTCCCCCCCGCCCCGAAGCATACGTCGCATTTTTAGGACTGCTGATTCGCAAAGAGCAAACCGCGGCAACGGCTAAAGTGTGGGACGCGATGATGGCCACCTCTCAGCCCCCTGAGTTCCGCGACGTGAACCAATATATCGAATACCTCCTGAACCACAAGGATGTGGATCAAGCCCGATTGGTGTGGCAGCAGGCTGCTCCTCGCTTGGGCTTGTCCGCCTACATGCCGTCGGGCCGTAACTTGATTGTGAACGGAGATTTCAACCTGGACGTGCTCAACGGCGGGTTCGATTGGCGATACGAGAAACAGCAGAGCGTCGTTCTCACGTTGGATCCAAGCGATTTCCACAGCGGCCATCGTTCCCTTCTCATCACTTTCGATGGTCCGGGTGTAACCGACGCGGGCATTCGCCAATTTATTGCGGTTCGGCCCGACACGCTCTACGAATTCTCCGCGTACTACAAAAATGGTGAGATCGAGGGCGCGGGCGCTCCTCATCTTACGATCCAGGATTTCTATACCAAAGCTGTACTTTATGACAGCGATGAGTTGAAAGAGGCAGGATTCTGGAAGTCTGCCACCGGTGACTTCACCACCGGAGCCGACACGAAACTGGTGGTCCTCCATGTACGCCGATTGCCGGAGGGAAGCCCGATCCGTGGTAAGCTCTGGGTCGACGATTTCCACCTTGTGCCAAAGCAATAAACTCCCGAACTGGATGCAGCAAATTCATGGGTGCCGCAAGCATTAACTCCTTTGATCGCCGCCAACGCTCGGAGCAAGCCGAGAAGGTTCTTTTGTATGGCGTATTCGGCCTCCTATTGTTCGGACCTCTGGCGTTCGGAGCAGTGGAACCATGGTCGATTTTCATGATCGAGGCAGGCTCCAGCGGCTTGTTTCTCGTTTGGATTGTTAAGCAGGCGATAGACGGCGAAATCAAAGTTCGCTGGAATCCTATCTTCCTTCCATTGACTGCCTTTGGCGGACTGATCGCTGTGCAAGTGATCTTGCGTATGACTGCGTATACGCACGACACGATTTCGCTCGCCCTGCAATACTTTGCCTATGCAATGCTCTGCTTCCTTGCGGGGCAAACCCTGGTCCGCAGTGCACAAGCTCGCAATCTGGCTTTGATGTTCTCTCTTTATGGCGGTGCCGTCGCTATCTTCGCCTTGATTCAAGGCATCTCTCCGAACGGGAAACTATATTGGATCCGTCAGCCCCGCTCGGGGGGATGGATTTACGGTCCTTACGTAAATCACAACCACTACGCCGGACTCATGGAGATGTTGGTGCCGATTCCACTCGTCATATTTCTGGGCCACCAGGCAGCCCCAAAAGTGCGCGCATTGGCTGGAGCAGTTGCCGCCATCATGGTAGGAACTATCTTTCTCTCCGGCTCGCGAGGTGGAATGCTGGCCGTGACTGCCGAGCTTGTGATCACGGCGGCGCTATTGATTAAGCAGAAGCGCGGTGTACGTACGGCGATTGGAGCAGCGGTCTTTTCGGCCATCGTCATTGGACTGCTCGTCTGGATCGGGGGCAGCCAGCTGAGCCAACGAATAGGAATAGCATCCGCAGGTCCGGGACACAATGAACTTGCTACCGACTTTCGCTCTTTGATCAACCGCGATGCTGTACATATGTTCTTGAAGAAACCCGTGCTGGGTTGGGGATTGGGTACGTTTCCCATCGTGTACCCGAGATTTCGAAGCTTCTACACAAATTTCTACATCAATGAAGCGCACAACGATTACTTGCAACTTTTGGTGGAGATGGGTCTGCTCGGCTTCGCCACAATGTTGTGGTTTGTGGTGACAATCTACACCAGAGCTCTAAAGAAGATTTCCCACTGGACCAGCGACGTGAGCGGGGCCGTCACACTATCCTGCCTGCTTGGGTTGAGTGGAATCCTTGTCCACAGCGCAGTCGACTTTAATCTGGAAATTCCCGCCAACGCTGCGCTTTTCTATGTCCTGTGCACGATCGCGGCCGCACCGCCCTTTACCAAACCAGCGCGCAAACGGCGCGCCATGCGCAGCCAGCCTCCGCAGGAACAGCTGGATTCGAGAGAAGCCCTGCAGCAACAGCCCGCCACAAACTTCTGATTCACGAAACAGGCGAAGCTTCAACAGACAACCGTCCAGCATTGCCGGAAGCTTTGATCAGATAGTTGTAATGGGTTGTAGAGGAAGCTCAGTGCGACATTGGTGTTGAAGGACTTACGGGATTATCGCTCCTGGTAAGCACCCAAATCGCGACTCCACCGATCGCGGCGCCCCCTACAGCGATGGCCGCGGTAGAATTCAAGACCCCGCCGCCGGCCGCGGGAGCGGCGCCCTCGGCGCGTTTCTTGTTCTTCTTCTTGTCCTTCGTCGTATCCCCAGATTTATCTGCTGGTTCCGACTGCTCATCTCGCGTGGTCTGCTGCCCCTGCGGTAAAGTGACGGTGCCGTTATCGTCAGTCACCGTTAGGTCGCCCTTATTGGCAGCAATCTGAACGGTGCCATCCACGTCGGTGACGTTGAATTCGGTCCACGCGTTCGAAGCTGGCGCTACTCGCACGTCACCCGCCGTGGTGGCGACACCTTTTGAAGTAGCGACGCTAACGCCGCCATGTTCCACCTTCAAGGATGACCCTTCAAACTGCACCAGGGAATCGCCGAGCACAGTGATGCTGGAACCGGGAGCGGTGATGCTCGCCCCAGAATCGGACCGGGTTTGCAGGAGGTCGCCGGTAAAGATTGCGGAGGAGGCGGGCACGTGAGCCCCGTTGATCCAGGCCGCACCTCGTGCATAAAGCATGGCGGCGCCAGGATCGGCGCAGAACGAGAAAGCGTGACACCCAAACAACAGCACACAAACGGCTAGCACGCGGCTCGCCATTCTGCGCATCGCAGACACAAACATCCCACGCTCCGTTATTAACTAGCTTGGTGACTGTAACCGCATCGTACCCTCCGTGGTTCTTGCCAGTCAATGGCTTTTGTGCTCTCTGAAGAAGTTAACGGTGGAAAACTTTTTTGCAGTTGCTTGAACTTAGAATCTTTTGAACATAAGCACGTTAATTTCCGGACTGTCCTGGTCATCGCCACTGATCGACGGCTTTCCACCAGATCAATCGCAACCACTCGTCGACGAAGGTCTTCGCCCACTGGCGGTGGGTCCACCATCTGCCTCCGAATGCCTCGTCGTTTCGGGCAGCGGCTACCGAGTACTGATGATCCGGTAATTCCCGCTGAAATACATTGAGGGCGCGCCGCGTATGAAAGTCCGAAGTCACGATCAGTACGCTCTTCGCTCCTTCCCGCTGCAGACACTTCTCTGCGTCCCTGGACTCATCTTTGGTAGAAAGGCCGTCGATGGGGCAGATGCTTACCAGCGCCGCCTGCGGCAAGTCCTGGATGTACTTTGCTGCCAGATCGATCTGCGTAAACTCGTAAAGCTTCGCGTTAGTAGGAACATTCAGCACGATTCTGCGCCCATATCCTTGAGCCAGAAGTTCCAGGGCGCGCTGCGGACGGTGGTCAGTTTCACCCGCCAAAACCAAAATCGCATCCGACGGCCTTGGGGCGTCAAGAATCAGGAAGTTGCCGGCTTTGGCGCCAAGCACGAGCACGCCCACCAATGCGATCGCAACCCACCACAGGTATTTTCTCCAGCCGCGCCTTTTCATAGATGTCAAGCTTTTTACATCGCAGAGATTCCGGATTCTTAGGTGCCTTCCGTCACCATGCCTTGCGGCGAGTGCATGCTAGAATCGAAGCGAATTTTATCCTGATAGTGAAGTACTTTAACGATTTCTCTACACAAACATTTCTATGAGCAATCACTCGGCTGAAAGTCGTACCGTCGAATCCACCAAAGAAAAAATCAAGCAACGACAGGCGCGGATCGGAATCATCGGCTTGGGCTACGTTGGACTTCCGCTCGCCTTGCTATTCACCGAAGAAAAATTCGCGGTGACAGGCTTCGACATCGATCAGCGCAAGGTCGATACTCTCACCCAGGGCGGGAGTTACATCTACCGCATTGCAGCGGATGAAATAAAAGCCGCCAACGCGAAAGGCTTTTCCGCCACTTCAGATTACGCGCGCATCGAGCAAATGGACGCCATCATCATCTGCGTGCCGACGCCGCTCAATGAATATCACGAACCCGACCTTAGCTACATCACCGATACGACTCATGCCATCGCCCCTCACCTTCAGCCCGGCCAGCTGGTGGTTCTTGAGAGCACGACGTATCCCGGCACCACCGAGGAAGTGATGGTGCCGATCCTTGAGAAGGAAAACAAACTCGGCCTCAAGGCGGCGCGTGGCAACTCCAGCCAGCAGAAAGATTTTTTTGTAGCCTTCTCTCCGGAGCGCGAGGATCCGGGCAATACCACCGTAGCCCGACGAGATATTCCGAAAGTGGTGGGAGGAGTCAATCCACAAGCTTCGGAGTTAGCCGGTGCGCTTTATGGATCGATATTCCAGCGTACGGTTCCGGTCTCCTCGCCCGCGGCAGCGGAAATGACGAAGTTGCTGGAGAATATTTATCGGTGCGTCAACATCGCTCTGGTGAACGAACTGAAGATGCTCTGCCTGCGCATGGGGCTCGATATTTGGGAAGTTATCGAAGCAGCTTCCACCAAACCATTTGGATTTCACCCTTTTTATCCCGGTCCAGGCCTGGGCGGTCATTGCATCCCCGTCGATCCCTTCTACCTCTCCTGGAAAGCGAAGGAATGGGACTTCCGCACGCGCTTTATCGAACTTGCCGGCGAGATCAACACCAACATGCCATATCACGTGATTGCCTCCATTGGCAGCGCATTGAATGGGCACAAGAAGTCTCTGAACGGATCGCGGGTCCTCATCCTCGGCGTCGCCTATAAACGAGACATCGACGATCTGCGGGAGTCTCCGGCTCTCACCATCATTGAACTGCTGCAGAAAGAAGGAGTACAAGTCAGCTATCACGACCCGTACTTCCCTTTCATCGGCAAGGGCCGTAAGTACGATCTGCAAATGAAGAGAAGCGAACTTACGAACCTCGAGCAATATGATTGCGTTGTGATCATCACGGACCACTCCGACTACGACTACAAACGCATCGTGAGCGAGGCGCAACTGGTCGTCGACAGCCGAAACGCGACAAAAGGCATCGACAGTCCGAAGATCGTTCGCTGCTGATCGGGTAATAAAGGCTCGATAGCAAGATGTAAAATCTTTCTCACTTCGGCGCGAACCAGATTTCGCTAGTTACACGCAAGATACATCTCATTGAAACAACTCGACTTACATCTCCCACTCGCGTCCGGGAATGGCCTTCGCCGTGCTGATTTGCAGTGTGGACCTCTTCTCCTAGAAGGAGTCTGACTTTACTGGGCGGCACAACGCTAAGAAACTTTCAAGTCAGTAGTTGGGTTTCAAGTTTGCAGTCATGGGATACTCTGCTTTGCAACAGACCCCGTTCTCGTTGCTCCCCAGGACGAGAACTCCCTGGGTCGAGTTCGTCTTCAGCACCGGAACACAAGCTTGCCTTGCGGCGTTCCTGATTTGGCTTCGCCTCTTGCATCCCGGGATCTTGTCGACCCCTGAGCATACGTTTCGCTCGGTCCTACTTGTGAGCACTCCCGCTCCAGTCAATCATCAAACCCAGCCCTTACGACAACTTCCAAAGGCCGCTTCCGTCGCGACTCTCGAATCGCCGAGACCCGCTCTTCGCCTTCCCGCTCCGCAGTTGAAAACTATCAAGCCGGAGGAGGCTCCCGCTCCTACTGTCAGCATCGCTCCGCAAAAATCCGACCTTCTTCCGGCAAGTTCTCCACCACTTATTCCCAAAGTTGTCAGGACAAATACATTTTCAACAGGAAGCTCCGCCTTGCCCACGGTGGCTCTGGCGCCATCCCAGGTGCAGACTGGAGGCTTCGGCGACCCCAATGGATTGCCCTCGAAGTCGGACCAGAGAAAAGCGGTGAACATCGCTGCGGGGGGATCTTTCGATCTGCCATCGGGCGCAGGACACGGAAACGGCAGCGGCGGCGCAAAGGGCATAGCGGGAGTGGTGGCCAGCACTGGTTTCGGAAGTGGCACTGCTGTCGGCGAAGACCGTCCCCACTCCTTGGGGAGTGCTGTTCACGACAGCGGTTTTGGCAGCGCGGACGCTCCGCCAGCGCCTGCGGTTCGTTCTGCCCAATCCACATCCGTAGCTGCAATTCCAGCCGAAATTCTTTCCAAGCCCACGCCGGTCTATACTCAAGAGGCTCGCAGTCTTCGAATTCAAGGTGAAGTTCTTCTGGAAGTCGTTTTGGAAGCTTCCGGTAGTCCTCATGTTGTGCGCTTGCTGCGAGGATTGGGGCATGGCCTTGACGATAACGCCGTCAGAGCCGCCGAACAAATTCGTTTCAAGCCCGCGCTCAAGAATGGACAACCAACGGATTCGACTGTCGTCCTGCACATTGTTTTTCAGCTCGCGTGAGCTTAGTTTGAAGGTTTTTATGCGCATCTGTCTGGCGGTTTTGCTTTCCCTGTCGTGCCTGTCAGCTTTCTGCTTGCCCGCGCTTTCCCAGGAAGTCACTCCCGCACCATCGACCGCCAACGAGTCGACTGGGCAAAGGGAGACCGCAATTCCTACTCCGCCTCCGGCGTCCTTCAACGATGTGATGGATCGTGTGATCCAGAGAGAGCATTTTTTCCTGGCGCAAATGCGCCACATGCGCCCCATGGTCGAAACTTATTTGCAAGACCTTAAACCTGGCAATGGCGGAAAAAATGTACCGGTTAAGGATCAGTATTTTTTGGGCCGCCTCGACATGAGCGAGGGCCCGGAAGACACCTCTTTCGTAGGTCAACCTGGATTTGGTCATCGCATGATGAACCATCTCACCGGTCTATTCGCGATGAGGTTCCTACCCTTGGGCTTCGCGCAGATGGTTGTTCTCGATGCCGATTTCCAGAAAAAATATTATGACTTTACCTTCGTCCGCCGTGAATTTCTTGGTGAGGTGCGCTGCCTGGTAATCGACGTTCAACCCAAGGAAGATGCGCCGCCAGGACGTTTCCAGGGACGAATGTGGGTGGAGGATCAGGATTACAATGTGGTCCGCTTCAACGGCACTTACTATCCTCATCCCAAAGACAGCTATTACCTTCATTTCGATAGCTGGCGGCTCAACATGCGTTCCGGCACGTGGTTGCCAGCTTATATCTACAGCGAAGAATCCGACATGAAAACGGCGACAGGTCACACTCTTCGCTTCCGTGCGCAGACGCGCCTCTGGGGATATGATTTAAAGGCCCTGAATAAGAATGCCGAGTTCACTCAGATTCTGGTCGACTCTCCGCAATCCGTGAAAGACCAGACCGATGCTGCCGCCGATGCAAACCCGGTCGTAGCCGAACGCATGTGGGAACGCCAGGCGGAAGATAACGCTACAGAGCGCTTGCAGAAGATCGGATTACTGGCTCCTCCCGGCGATGTGGATAAGATCCTGCTGACCGTGGTCAACAATCTGTTGTTGACGAACAATATCGATCTGCAAGGGGACGTCCGTTGCCGCGTGCTTCTCACTTCTCCTCTGGAGTCGTTCACGATTGGGCGGTCGATCGTCGTAAGCCGTGGCCTGCTCGACGTCCTACCCGATGAGGCCTCCCTGGCTATGATCCTGGCTCATGAACTCAGCCATATCATCCTGGGACATCAGATCGACACCAAGCTTGCTTTCAATGATCGAATGTTTTTCCCCGATGAGGATTCGTTTCAGCGCCTGGACTTCAAACGTCATGCGGGGGACGAGGAGGCCGCCGATACCAAGGCGTTGGAACTGCTGAAAAACTCCCCCTATAAAGACAAGTTGGGAAGCGCCGGTCTCTTCCTAAAAGCCTTGCAACAAAGTGCCCCCCAACTGCCGAATCTGATCCGCCCACATTTAGGCGACAGCTTGGCAAGCAGCAAGAGCATTCGAATGTCTGTATTGCTAGCTTCCGCCCCGGAACTGGACCCCCAGCGAACGGATCAGATCGCTGCGCTTCCATTAGGTGGGCGCATCAAGCTTGATCCATGGACCGACCAGGTGGAGTTGGCCAAGGCAAAGCCGGTACCTCTCACGTCTGCGCGTGAAAAGATGCCCTTTGAAATCACGCCATTCTTTCCCTATCTCACGCGAGTATCTACGTCCGGCAGTGAGAAAGTGGCGCAGACCGCGCCCAGCCTAAAATAGCCGGGATCCGGTATTCAATTTGAATGCAAAAAGAGATTCAGGCGCCCGGGTGGGCGCTGCAGAATGCTAGCTTGTGGAAGCTAGAAACTATTGGATGGAACTGCCGACCTGGGAAAACACGTTATTAGCGTTCGACCCGATCAGGCGCACCGTGCCGACCACGATCACGAGTATCACCGCAAGCATCACGGCGTACTCCGCTATATCCTGGCCGCTTTCGTCCTTGATCAGACTCTTCCAAACACTTTGCGCGATTGTCGCCACGGGCTCCGTCTCCTTGTAAATCGTTTATATATCTCTATCTAACGAACCAGAGAAAATCTGTCTCACTGAAACCCTTGACCGGATCAGTTGATGTCCCGAAGGCTGGTCTTAAGTTGACTCTTTCAACAGATGATAGGGGGCCGGAGACGGTGCGCCAATGGCCCGTTAGTGCCATGCCGAATTACAGGCTTGCGCGCCCGCAACCTCAGTTAAACGATGCTTTTTATGGGCAGCGACTGGTTCACGGCGAAGAGAGCCAGTTCCAGGCGGGTGGATACCCCCAACTTGTCAAAGATGTTGCTTAGATGATGCTTTACCGTGTCTTCACTGATTTTGAAGTATTCCGCAATCTCTTTGTTGGAGTATCCCGCGACCACCGCGGAGACTATCTCCAGCTCGCGCGGAGTTAACCCGAACTTCTTCTGCCGCGCTTCATCGCTGGATGACTGTACCAGCGTTCTTAAATACTGCACGAGATTGGAGACGCTTTCTCGGCCTACCCAATACTCGCCTGACATTACCGTTTGAATGGCCTTCAGCAATAATTGAGTTGCGGAATCTTTCAACACCACACCGCGAGCGCCCAGCTGCAAAGCTTCCACAATCTGGCTTTTTTCTGCAGCCGCGGTCAGCAGAATCACTCGAACGGGGGTAGAATTGGCGCCACCACCCAAGTCCCGCAAGGCTTCCAGGCCTGGATGCTTGGGCATCGCCAGATCCAGCAGTAAAATATCCGGTTTCAATTGGCGCGCCATCTTGACCGCCTCTGCGCCATCGGAGGCCTCGCCCAGCACTTTCAAGTTCGGTTCGGCTTCCAGCAACCGTCGCAGCCCGTCACGGAAAATAGGATGATCGTCGGCGATGACGATGCGAACGGTTGAGGACTTTTTAAAATTCATCAGACATTTCTCCACTCCTCGGAACTTTCACTTCCAAACGCGTTCCTGTTCCGGGAGTTGATTCTACAGTGAGTGTGCCCGCAATCAAACGGACACGTTCTTTGATGATCATCGGGCCCTTCCCCATCTCATCAAGCTCATCTTGAGAGTGGCGGCCGGCGAAGGAAAATCCCTGACCGTCATCTTCCATCGTCAGGCTCCACTGCGTGGGATTGGATCCGAGCCGCACCAGCGCATGCCGCGCCCGACTGTGCTTGCGCACATTCACCAGGCCCTCCTGCACGATTCGCAATAGTTCCCGGCACACTCGGTCCGGCATCTCCAGTTTGTCGATGTCAGTGACAAAGCGTGCGGATATTCCGGTTTCCCGCTCAAACCGCTCGACCGTGTCCGTGACTACACTCAGGAACCTTCGCGAGTCAACGTCAATCGACTTCATCTGCTGCATCAGTTCGCGCAGCTTCAGAACCTCTTCGCGAAGCAGACCCTGAATCCGACTCAGTTCTCCCATGACCACTTGTGGAGAAGTCTCCGCCTGCCGCTTCAAGACATCCACTTGCATCTCGACCGCGATCAGCGATTGCACAGCTCCATCATGCAATTCACGCGCAAAACGCGCTCGCTCCGCGGCTCCCGCTCTTCGCCGCAAACGGTGCAGCAGATACACGTTGTAAACCGCAGGGCCTACCTGGCGAAGTACATCAATTAAGAAACGTAATTCTTCCTGCGTCTCGCCCCGCCATGACGGCTCGAAGATGAAAACGCGGCCCCACCATTCGTTTCCGAACGCGAACGAAAGAGCGATCACAGAATGGAAAGGCTGCTGCTGCTCTTTCAGCCGATCCAACAAATCGTTAGGCGGAGGAGCTACCGGATTTCCATCGCCATCCAGGCCCATCACGGACCACCGCTGGCTTTGATTTGCGGCGTACACAACGTCACCGGGAAAATCTTCCAGATAGACCTTGGCCTCTCGCGGTCTGGAATCCAGCCACTTGAACTCCGAAAGTTCCCCGTTGTCGTTGGCTAGCTCGCCCAGGAATCGTCTTTGGCTGAGAATTTCCTGGGCAGCTAATACGATCTTGGTTGCGCCGTACATCGCGGCCACTTCGCGGCAGATCTGCTGCAAGGTTCCGGTCAGACCGGATTCCACCCGTACCTTAGCCAGCATACGGGTCACACTCGCCTTCTCCGCACGCAGATGTTTCTGCTGCTCCGCCAAGTACCCCAGCAGCAATCCCATCACCAGCAAGTACACCGAAAGCATGAACAAGCGCTTCGGTTCGAACTCGGTTGTATTGACATGCAAGCCAGAGAGGATGCGCCAGGGCAGGCTGCCTCCACGGAAAAACCCAACGTGCAACAACACAAAGCTTTCGGCCCAGAGTAAAACCACTTCTGCCGCGGCCGTACTCAGCGTCTCCCATAATCCCCATCGATAGGCTGCAGCGGTCAGGACGAAAACGAAAAATAGAAAGAAAGGGCTTCTTGGACCTTCTGCGAAAATCGAGATGAATGCCGGCCAGACAACGTCGGCGGCATGCACCAAAATCCGGAAGGAAGGGGTGGATGCTTTCCTCCGCCGCACCAGCATCAACACCAGAATGCTGTTCGCCAGGTAGAACTCGAACAAGCCGTAAGCCGCTCTTGACCGGCCCAGCTGAGTTGGGTCCATGTAGATGGCGACTAAGGCGGATATCGCCAAAAACACGCGAGCGCTTGCCAGCCATCTTTCTGTCCGGCGAACCTCGCTGGGGTCGGCGGCAGCCTGTGGCCGGCCAAAGAAGCGCTGCTGTGCATTACGACGCAATCGAGCTACCTTGAGTACGCATGAGCATTCTCGGTTAAAAGTGATTTGTCTCGCATACTATTGATAATAAAGATCGCGGGCAAGCGAAACTTTGTGCTTCCTCTTGAGACAGATTCGGGATCTTCCGTTTCCGCGATCTCGATTGGTTACTACAGTAACCCGGGCTCCCCTGAATCTAAGTCTAGAATAGCTCCCGAGGACTGTCTGCGTGCGCTCGTACTCCAAGTTCTGGACTGCTGCGGTGTTGGCTTGCATGGCAGGTCTGGTGATCGCTGCGCTGGTATTACCTCGCACGTTCGCGCTTACGGCGCTCAGCGACTGGATTCAGTGTTTCCTGCTGCTGTCCGGAACCCTGGCTTTTATTCCCCTGGTGTTGCAATCGCAGGGCCGGCTACGGCTGTTTTGGGCCCTGCTGGCCATGGGCACTGCTTTCTGGTTTTCCTATCAGGTGGTGTGGACCTACTACGAGGTCTGGCTCAGGAGGGAAGTTCCTGAGCTGTGCGCGGCCGACATTGTTCTTTTTTTGCATATCGTTCCAATGATGGCCGCTCTCGCACTACGTCCGCATGCGCCGCAGCCGGAATACTCTTCGCGGGTGCGCAACTTGGATTTTGCGCTCATGATGTTCTGGTGGATATATCTTTACGTTTTCGCCGTAATGTCGTGGCAGTATGTCGTCGCCGATATCGACGCTTATAACACAAATCTGAATCTCCTCTACCTGATCGAAAAGCTAGCCTTCCTCGGCACGCTGTTCGTCTTTTTTCTGAAAAGCAAGGGCACCTGGAAGGTCCTGTACGGCAACCTGTTCGGGGCGAGTATGACGTATGCCACTGCCTCGTATTTCGCCAACTGGGCGATCGGGCGAAATGTCTATTACAGCGGAAGCTTTTACGATGTACCGCTGGTTGCCTCCATGGCCTGGATCACTTTGATCGGCCTCTGGTCGCAACGCCACCGACCGCAGCCGGCAACTGGCGTTGGCTCAACCTCGCATGGCGTCTGGCTGGCTCGCCTGGGTATGGTTACCGTGTTCTCACTTCCACTATTTGCCGCCTTCGCGTTATCCGAAACTTCGATTGCGCCGCGGGTGCGTTCCTTCCGCCTGCTGCTCACCCTCTCGGCAGCTTTATGGATGGGGGTGATGGTCTTCGTGCGGCAGCGGCTACTCGACCGTGAGCTGTTCCGCTTGCTGAACCAGTCGCGAGAATCCCTGGCCAATCTGAAACGTCTGCAGGCGCAGATTACCGAGTCTGAGAAGCTGGCCTCCATTGGTCAGCTGGTAGGGGGCGCCGCCCACGAGTTGAATAATCCCATTACTGCGATGCTGGGTTATTCCGACTTGCTGATGAGCACTTCCCTGAGTCCCGAGCAACAGGGTTTCGCGGAGAAAATTGGACAGCACGTGCGCCGCACCCGCGCGCTCGTCGCCAGCCTGCTCAGCTTCGCCAAGCAGGGTCCAGCAGCCATGGCCCCGGTGGATTTGAAAACCGTGTTGCGCACTGCGATCAAATTATCGGAGCCGGTATGGCAAGCTCTCAAAATCGAAGTACGCACGGATCTGCAGCCAAACCTCCCGGCTGTGATGGGAGACTCCAATCAATTGCTTCAAGTCTGCGTGCAAATCCTCAACAACGCCCTGCATGCTGCGGATCACAGTGGGAGTCGAGTTCTTAACGTCGCGGCGGACCATAAGAATGGCGCCGCCATCATCGTTGTCTGTGACCGGGATTTCGCAGCTGTCCCAAATCCGCAGGTTGAAGCAGAGCAAACAATGCACGACTCTGCAGCCGGTCAACCGCTCTCCGACATGGGATTAAACGCTTGCAAGGGTATCCTCCAGCAGCATCGCGGAAAGATTTCCTGGCAACAGGGCGATACGGTTGGTATCACGATTCGCGTCGAACTCCCCGTCATTTCTCCGACAGCGGAGAAATCGGCTGCGATTGTGGCTCCGGCAAGTTGGCAATCCCAACCGTTCGCTTGAGCTGGCCGCAAGCCGCATAAATATCCCGGCCGCGCGGTCGCCGTATAAACGCCGGAATTCCCCCATCCCGAAGGATCTGTTGAAAGCGTGCCACCCGATCGTCGCTGGGGGTTGTAAAGTGAATGTCTGGCCCGGGATTCAGCGCGATCAGATTGACTTTGCAGCGCAAGCCGCGGAGCAATTCAACCACCTCTTTCGCATTCGCAGGCTCATCGTTCACTTCTCCCAGTAAGACGTATTCGAACGTAATCCACTCTCTGGTCCGCAAGGGAAAGTCTTTCGCCGCCCCTATGAGTATTTCCAGATTCCACTTCTTATTCAGTGGCATGAGACGGGTGCGCAACGCGTCATTCGACGCATTCAGAGAAATCGCCAGCTTCGGCCGAATCTGCTCCTTGGCAAAATCGTGAATGCGCGGCACGATCCCCGCAGTCGAGACGGTCATACGACGCTCGGCGATACCAACCCCCTCCACCAGCAGTCGTGACGCCTTGATGAAGTTGTCGTAATTCAGAAACGGCTCGCCCATCCCCATAAACACGAGATTGATGCGGTCCTCGGGTGGCGAAACATGTTGGTCTTTCAGCACGGCACAGACCTGACCTACAATTTCACCGGCCGTCAAATTGCGCTTCACCCCAAGCAGCGCGGTAAGGCAGAATTGGCAATCCACTGCACATCCCACCTGACTGGAAATGCAGATCGTGGAACGGCCGGTGGCGGATCGGCCGCGCGCCCGCCGCGCTCCCTCTCCAAGGACTGCCGCTTCGACACCAGCCTCGCTCCCATCGCCCGCCTCACCGCCGTCGCCTTCCGGCATCCAAACCGTTTCCACCGTCTGCCCGTCGACAAACGCGATGAGATATCGCACTGTGCCATCACTCGATACGAACTTGTTATCAATGCGGGGTGCCCCAACTGAGATTCCAGTCTTCTCCAGCCTTTCCCGCAACGCCAGCGGCAAAGTGGAAATCTCCCCCAGAGATTCGACGCGCTGTCGGTAAACGGCCTCCATTAGCTGCTTGGATCGGTAGGGAGGCTGCCCAATTTCCGCGATTAGCGCGCGTAACTCAGGTTCCGCCATCCCCAACAGAGTCAATGTCTTAGATTCTCTCATCGATATAAACTACTGATTTATAAGGACTTACAAAGATAATCAACCCGTCATCTTCGGTGCCCGCCAACTGTGTAAGAATAGTAGGGTACTTCATGGGAAGTTCCACAATCTAATAAGATAAGTTCCGGCCTCGGAACCATTTTGCATAGAAAGTTTTGTACCCAACATCATGGTAAAAGAAGTTCGCAATATTCGCCGTCAGGTTTTGCCCCACGGCCTAACCGTCATCACCGAGCAGATGGAGCACATCCGCTCGGCTTCCATCGGAATCTGGCTTGAGACCGGCTCCCGCGACGAAACTCCTCAAGCCAATGGCATCTCCCATTTTATCGAGCACATGGTCTTTAAAGGGACCAAGCATCGCACAGCCGAAGAGATCGCGCGCCAAGTCGACTCCATCGGCGGCAACATGGACGCCTTTACCTCCAAGGAATGTATCTGCTTCAACGTCAAGGTGCTAGACGAGAACGTTCCGGTCGCGCTCGAGATCCTGACAGACCTGGTTCTACATCCCGTATTTGATGCCCAGGACATTGCTCGCGAACGTGGCGTAATCCTCGAAGAAATTAAGATGGACGAGGATAATCCTGACTACCTCGTCCACGAGATTTTCACCCAGAATTTCTGGAAGGATCATCCGCTCGGAAAGCCCATCCTCGGCACCAAAGAAACCGTCAAGCGCTTCGAACGGGATGCCGTGCTTGAGACTTATACCCACCGCTTTGCCCCCGGAAACATTATCGTGGCAGCGGCTGGTCATCTTAACCACGACGAGTTCGTCGATCTTGTGGTAAAGCACTTCGAGCACCTGAAGCCCGCCCAGAATGGCTTCCACTCCGCCACGCCCAAGATTGTTCCCCGCATCGTGCTGCGCAATAAGAAAGCACTCGAGCAGGTGCAGCTTTGCATTGGCGTGCCGGCGCATCCCATTGCTCACGAAAAGCGCCACGCTGGCTATATCCTCAACACCCTGCTGGGCGGTGGCATGAGTTCGCGCTTGTTCCAGAACATCCGCGAGCGTCAGGGGCTGGCGTACTCCATCTACAGCGACCTGAACCCATACCGCGATACCGGCTGCATGGCAGTCTATGCCGGGACATCCCTGGCATCTGCCGCCAAAGTAGTGAAATCGGTAGTGAACGAGTTCCGCGATCTTAAGAACAAGCCGGTCCCGGATGAGGAGCTTCGCCGGTCCAAGGATCAGCTGAAAGGCAGCCTGATGCTCTCGCTCGAATCAAGCACGGCGCGAATGTCGAACCTGGCTCGGCAGGAGATGTACTTCGACCGCTTCCAGGATCTTGATGAGCTTATCGAGAAAATTGAAGCCGTCACCGTGGAAGACCTCCAGAGTCTCGCCCAGGAATTCTTCAAGACGGAATCGATCGCCGTCACAGCGCTCGGCAACCTGAACGGACTAAAGCTGTCCCGCGACCAGCTTGCCTGCTGAACACTGAGCATTAATCTGGACCGCTCTGAAGCCTTTTTTTCTTTTAAGGGGCGCGGCTACAGCCGCGCCCAAAAAGCCGATAAAGGTAACTGCGGCTTTAGCCCTCGAGTCTTACTCCTTAATCTTCCACTCCCTGTAACTTCTTCACGCGTGGCACATCCCATCTCAGCCTGCAGGTGAAGCCTGCCGGACAACTCAACTCGATATTCACCTCAAGGAGAAGATGATGAAGAAGTGTTTCGGCAGTTTCGCGCTCTCGTGTGTTTTGCTGGCCTCCATGTCCGCCCTCGCCCAGGATTCCATGAAGCAGGATTCCATGAGCAAAGACAACGCCCAGCAAGACACCATGAAAAAAGATGATTCGATGAAGAACGATTCCATGAAAAACGATTCCATGAAGAAGGACGACACCAAGAAGACCAAGAAGAGCAAGACGGCGAAGAAAGACTCGATGAAGAAGGACGACACCATGAAGAAAGACGATTCGATGAAGAACGATCAGATGAAGCAGAACTAAGTTTGGCCCCTGCAAGGTGTCGTGTCGAGACATTCCTCTTGGCACGACACTCAGCTTTTCCTTCAGATCTGATCTTGGTCTTTTGTGTTTCCGTGAAAAAGGTTTGGATCTCAAGCTTCGGGGTGCGGCGGCGCCGGAAAGAGATTCCAAGTTTCTGCTCGCACCAGTCGTCCACAAACAACACCACCTTGAAGTACAACCACACGACGACCACGACAGCAAACATCACAGCCAAGATTTGGAGTAGTTCTTTCATTGTCTAGGAACATCTCGCGCCAGAGGAGCGTCCGACCAAAGTATAGGCCCTGTTCCCTCTAATGTGCCGCCGCACGAAGCACTTCCTCCTGCCCTTCTTCCGCCTCGGTGCCATCCTCATCTCCCCCGGGCCTCGTTAGTTCCGTCTTCAGATACTGCCGCAGGCACCGCGAACACGGCACATATCCATCCTGCATCGCCTGTTTCGCAGTAATCGTTCGCTCGGTAGCTTTGTCGTGGATGAACGGACATCCCGCCACGTGAAAAACTTTCGATCCAGTCCGAAACCACCACCAGCATGTCGGGAGGAATATCCTGCCCCGGCTCCGCCAGGATCGACTTCGGAGGATGCTCTGAATGAAAACGATCCACCAATCCCAATCCGCCCGCGAATCAACGCCATCGCTGCCACCGGAACCAACCACGCCGACCAACTGGACCATCCGCTTCCTCGCACGGCACTCTTTGCCAGTCGTTTTTCCAGCCTCCGGCCGAATCCCGCAGGCACTTCCAACATCCGTTCATCACCATACAACTGGACCACGTTCCGCGTTCCCGCCAGCACCGAGGCACATTGCTTACAGGTACGAAAATGTTCGTCCATCGAAGCGCGCAGCGCCGCGTCCACTTCTCCATCCACGTAATTCGAAATCTCGCGCCACACCTGTTCGCAATTCACCGCATTTCGTGGTTCACCATGGCTTGGTTCCCTTCTCGAATGGCAGCCGGCTGAACCAGCCCTGCTCCCATCCGGCGGCCAGCAGATCGCGCAGCATCAGCCGCGCCCGCAACAGCCGCGTCTTTACCGAAGCGACCGTAATTCCCAGTGCCTCGGCCGTCTCCTGAATATTCAAGTGCTCCATATCGCGCAGCATGAACACTTCGCGATACTTTCGATCCAGCGTGCCCAGAGCCTCCGCCAGCCGCTGCCGCACCTCCTTGCGCTCCAGCGCTTCCGAGGGGATCTCTCGCCAGTCGGCGAAATCCCGCGGCACATATTCCCCTTCCTCACCTTCGCGACGATCATCGATACCTTCCATCACCACAGTTCGCCCCCTTCGCCGCCGCATCAGAGCCTCATTCACCGTGATCTGAATCAGCCAGGTGCTGAAGCGCGCCTCGGCTCGGAATTGCCGGATATTCGCAAACGCCTTCAGCATCGCCTCCTGCGCCGCATCTTCGGCATCATGCTCGTTGCGCAGAATGGCGAGAGCCGCGGCGTAGACCCGCCGCTCATAAGGCCTGACCAGTTCATAGAACAACTCCCGACTGCCCGCGCTGCACGCTAAGAATGAGCTCCTGCTCCCGCGTTCCGCCAGTGCCTGCGCCGAATTGTTCAACACAATCTCTGGTTCGGACATCTAGCTTGCATCGCATCTGCATCACTACCGGCTGAAGCCCGTTTTCGCGATCAAATCCAATCGCGGCGCGAACGCCCTGTGCCCCTCAAAGGCAGCCCAATCTCAATACTCTGGATCCTTCTTCCACCCCGTCAGCATGGATAGAAAATTATTCCATCCGTGCAGAATCACCATCACCAGATGCCCCAGCACAAAAAATAAAATCGCCCACATCACCGCGAAGTGCCAGATTCGCGCGTAATGAAAACCCCCCATCATCCACGCGAGCCACGAAAATTGAATCGGCTTCCAAACTGCGAAACCGGTCAACACGGAAAGAGCTCCCAGGATAATGGCAGTCGTATAAGCCTGCTTTTGCAGCGGGTTGTAAGCTTCGCGAGCCGGCGGCTTCTCCCCAAAGAAGAAGTAATGCTTCACCATCGGCCAAACGCCGGGATATCGTCACGGCGCGTGAACAAAACCTGGCTGATAGTTGCCGCTGAACAACTGGTACCCGAGATATAGAAGACCGGTCCCCATGTAAATCCACATGAACGTCAGGTGCCACTGCAGCGCCCCGCCCAGCCATCCACCAATAGCGAACGCTTTCGGCCAATGCAGCAAGTCTTTCTGCGGAATCTTCGCGCCGAAGCTGGGAAAGGCCCGGAAAATCTGCAGCCCGCTACCCACCATCACAAACAGCGCAACGGTATTCACCCAGTGGCACAGGCGCACGATGAACGGATGCTCGTAGACTGCGCGCGCGACGACGATCGCCTCGTCTTCTTCGTTCCTCTTGGACTGGATAATTTCTACGACGCTGCTCATTCACTACCTCCAAAAAGGTCCAGGAAGTCGGCCCTCGACTTCACATCCCGTAAAACCACGAGTAGCCTTGATCTTCCCAGTATCCAACTTTGTCGAGCACGTGCGTGACTTTCAACTCGGTCAGGTATTTCGCCTGCTTGTAGCCGATCTTGGTAGGAATCTGCAACCGCAGCGGCGCCCCATGCTCCCGCGTCAGCGGCTGCTCGTACATTTCGTAGCAAAGCAAAGTCTGCGGATGCAGTGCCGTCGCCATGTCCAGCGATTCGTAATAATCATCCGCGCAATTCACGGTGATGTATTTCGCCGTCGGATCGGCGCCGACCAGGTGTCAGAAAATCGGACAGCCTGGCCCCGCCGAAGCGGCCAATGACGTCCCAGCCTTCCACGCACACGTGGCGCGTGTTTTGCCGGATCCGTTGAAGTGCCTGCAACTGGGCCAGTTTGTATTCGCCCGGCTTCTGCACCGCCCCGCTCACCGTCAGCGTCCAGTTTTCTAAATCCACGCCCGGATCGTCGACGTCGTACCCGTTGATCGGGAATTTCGCCGGCGGAGTGAGGTCAGCATTGTCGAAGGTGGTCGCCGGATGGCCCGGGCGGAAAAGCGCGCGCCGCGTCCAATCGCTGAACCCGAGGCCCTTCTTCAGCAGACCCTCCCGCAGCTTTGGGACAGCGAATGCCCCTAACGCCAGCACCGGCGCCAGCTTAATTAGTTCGCGCCGGGTGACTTGCCGGAAGCTCTTTTCATCAATTTGGCGGTCGTTTATCTTCTTCATAAATTGACCTTGGACACTCTAAGTTCTTTTGCCTTAATGGGATTCGCGAAACAGCGCAAAGTTTCGCCATGACCGGTTGGAGGAATGATAATCGCAGTACGCTCATTTATTCATCATCTTTTACTGGCATTTGCAAGGGTTTCAGGGCATACTAGCCCCAGAGCCCTCCCTACATGCAGCCAACGGTTCGGTAATCTCAGCCGGCGGCTCAGAAATGAAAACACAAAACCTGCATGTCTATTCTGAAAACCATCGTTCCAAAACCTGAACGCCGTTTGATTTCGGAGCCGCGGAGGCGCGTGAGCCATGAAAGCCGCCAGCGCGAACTCATGGTCGGATCGCTTTGTTTGCTGTTACTGGCACTGAGCATCGTGATATGGCACGACCGCGACTTCTGGTTTCCCGATTCCGAAGAAGCTGAAACCGACCAACCGGTGCAGAGCGCGCCGCCCACGAAGCCCGCTCCGGTTCGGGAGACGGCCGCAGCGCCAACGACCACCGCCCCGGGTACGAAGCCCGTTCATAAAGCTCATTCGATCTCTGCGAAAGCCGGATCGACGGAGACCACCCCAGCCGCCGTAGCCACCACTGCGCCACCGGTTGTAGCTACCAATCGAACGGTCCTTCCGCCTCTCGAAGTAGAAGTGATAGCTGGCGACCACCATCGCAAGATTCGACCCGGCAGCAATTCTCTGCACGTGGACTTGCAGCCCGGAACTCCGGCGCAACCGGCGGCCGACGCCATCATCCCCGATGACACAGAAACGGCCGCCAACGTCACCAACAGTGCTGCGGACCGCGTGCAGATGTCCGCCGATGCCTCGGCCGTTGTAACCAGCCCGGTACGGCCCAACTACCCAACCCTGGCACGGCAGATGAAAGTCCAGGGTTCGGTCGTCCTGCAGGCCTTGATCGGACGAGATGGAATTATCCAGAACCTCCGAGTTGTCAGCGGCCCGCACATTCTCGCCGCCGCCGCCGAGGACGCTGTCCGCCAGTGGCGCTTCAAACCTCATTACGAAGGCAGCGAAGCCGTGGAGACACAGGCAAAGATCACGGTCAACTTCACAATTTCGACGAATTGAGAACTAGCCCTTCCCCCTTGTAATCTTCCAGTCTTCACCCTGCCGAGAGCCGTGTTCCTCCGCGCTTCGCATGCTACGCACGCCCTTGTCCGCGAGGGTCCCGGCACTTAAGTCAGAAAGCGTCTTCGCCGATGGACACATAGCACTCAAGTTGCCAGGGTCCCATGCCGCCCTTTCACGATCCCGCGATTTATCGCGACATCCTCGATGGCTTACAAATCGGCGTTAGTGTTCTTGACCTGAACAAGAAAATCGTTTTCTGGAGTGATGGGGCAGAGAAAATCACCGGCTACGCTCGTATCGATGTACTGGGGCACCCCTGCGCCGAGAATATTCTCCTGCATTGCAACCACGATTCCTGCGAAGTGTGCGCCGGAATCTGTCCCATGGCCGCTTCGTTGCATGATGGGAAGCCGGTCGAGGCGATGACCTTCGTTCATCACCGCGCTGGACACTGGATCCCGGTTCATACCTGGGCGATTCCTTTGCGGGATGAGCACGGTCTGATCATCGGCACCATTCAGACCTTTGAGAGCGAGTTCTCGGTGCTTGGTCCCAATCCCAATGATCGCAGTATGAAAGAACGCGGCTGCCTGGACTTCGCGACCGAGTTACCGAATCAGGCGATGATGCATTCCCACCTCCGGGAAACCTTCGGAACGTTCGCCGAGTTCCGTATCCCCTTTGCAGTGGTCTTTTTCGAGGTACTGGAATTGGATCGCTTTCGGGCGCGGTACGGGCAGGAAGCAGCAACGTCCATGCTTCGTGTTCTTGCCCGCACCTTGAAGAACTCGGTCTGGCCTGCGGATTTTGTCGGCCGTTGGAGCGACCACCGCCTTCTGGTGATTCTGAATGGCTGTGATGGGAATGCGCTGCCGGCGGTCATCGAGCGCATACGCCATATGGCGGCCAGCGCATCCATCGAATGGTGGGGCGAGGAACTGTCCGCAATGGTTCTGGTCGAAGGCACAAGCGCCGTGGCCGATGACAACGTGGAATCGCTTTTGTTACGAGCGCAGAACGCACTGAGAGGAGATCGAACCACCGCCGCGGCTGCCGGCTCTCCATCGTCGTCCCCGGGTTAGTCGAGCAAATATGTTTGCCATTATCGGCATTCTCGTAGTTTTCGGCTGCGTCATCGGCGGATTTCTGATGGAGCATGGCAATCTCCGCGTCCTCATCCAGCCGGCCGAGTTGGTCACCATCGGCGGAGCGGCCATCGGAACCGTCCTCATCGCCAACCCGTTGCATATTCTGAAGCAAATTGCCGCAGGCATTGGCGGGGTCTTCGGCGGGTCCAAGTACACCAAGCAGGCTTACATCGATTCTTTAAAAATGATGTACGAGTTGCTGAACAAGGCTCGAAAAGATGGACTGATGGCTCTTGAGAATGACGTGGAAGAACCGGATAAAAGTCCGATCTTCTCCAAAGGTCCGGCGGTCCTAAAGAACCATCATATCCGTGCTTTCGTCTGCGATTCTCTGCGCATGGCCATCACTGGCGTGGACGCTTTTGATCTGGACCAGATGCTGGATCTGGATCTGGAAGTTCACCATCATCAAGCCGGACTGCCTACCGCCGCGCTAAGCAGCATGGCCGACTCTCTTCCCGGGCTCGGCATTGTGGCTGCGGTGCTGGGCATCGTCATCACCATGGGAGCTTTGGGTGGCCCTCCGGAGGAGATTGGGAAAAAAGTTGCGGCCGCGCTGGTCGGCACATTTCTGGGCATTCTGCTGTGCTATGGCCTGGTAGGTCCGATTGCGGCCAACATGGTCAAGATTTCCGACGATGAGCATGCCTTCCTCTATGTTCTGCGAGTGTTGATGGTTTCTTTCCTCAAAGGAACTGCGCCCATCATGGCGGTGGAAGTGGCGCGGCGGGCCATACCCGGGTGCGTGCGCCCTTCGTTTTCAGAAGTTGAGGGTGCGTGCCGTAACAAGGCTGGGGATGCTCCACCTCCAGCGGCCGACGCCGCCTCGGCATAATGGAAAAACAGTCGCCCCATGGATAAAACCCGTCCCATCATCATCCTGAAAAAGAAAGGCGGCCATGGCGGCCATCATGGCGGCGCGTGGAAGGTGGCGTACGCCGATTTCGTGACTGCGATGATGTCCTTGTTCATCGTGCTATGGCTGCTGAGCAGCAGCAAGCCTGTTCAGGAGGCCGTCGGAGGCTACTTCCGCGATCCCAACGGCACCGCGTCCAAGAAAGGATCGAGCATGAGCGGGGCGGGAGAAAACTTTACTCTGACCAGGGACAACATGCCGAAGCTCAAGGATCAGCTCGAGCAGAAAATTCGGGAGATGAACGACTTCGAGAAGATAAAGAGCCGCGTGGAAATGACCGTCACTGCGGAAGGCCTCCGCATTGAACTGATGGAATCAATCTCGGGAACATTCTTCGAAAGTGGAAGTCCGCAACTCAACACGGACGGTCGCGACCTGGTGATTTCTCTGGCCCAGGAATTGGCGAAGTTACCCAACAAGATCTCCATCGAAGGCCACACCGATTCCAAGCCCTACGCGGTCACGGGCAATTACGGTAACTGGGAACTTTCCAGCGATCGCGCCAACGCCGCCCGCCGCCTGATGCAGGCCAATGGCATCGGACCCGATCAGGTTACACAAGTTCGCGGGTTCGCCGACCAACGCCTGCGCAAGACTGACGATCCACTCGATCCCTCCAATCGTCGTATTTCCTTGATCGTTCAATATGTAGAAAAGCCGGCCGCAGGGGAACTCCCCGCTGACGCTGCAAAAGCTAAGGACAAGAACGCGGAACAGAGCTCTTCACCCACTGAAGGCGAGCCAAAGAAGCAATAGCAATGTTCCTCCCAATCCTCCGCTTGCATAACTTTACAAATCAGGCTACCTCCGAAGATCAAAGCACACTGTATAATCGCGCGTCCGATTTTTATTTCAGGAGCCCCTTGCATGAAGAAATCCGCCTACTTGATATGTTTCACGTTCTTAATCGCGTCGGTTGTCAATGTGTGGTCTCAGGAAAAAGTCGATCTGGAAACCATGAGCCGCATTCGCTACGAAGGCTTTCACGACTCGAAGGTTATGGAGCTTGCCAGCGGATTGATGGATTCGATCGGCGAACGGCTGACTGGATCGCCGAACATGAAACGTGCCAATGAGTGGACGCGTGATCAACTCACGGCGATGGGCCTCACAAACTCCCACCTGGAAGCCTGGGGGCCGTTCGGACGCGGCTGGGCCAATCAGTACGTCAACGTTCGTATGACCTCGCCGGATGTGGTTACTTTGCTCGCCTATCCCAAGGCCTGGACGCCGGGCACCAACGGTGTGGTTCAGGGCAAATGCATTCGTGCAACCATTAATGACAGGAAGGATTTCGATCAGTACCGAGGCAAGCTCGCGGGCATGATCGTTATTCTTGGAACGGACGCCGAGGTAAAGCCCATCGTCGAAGCTCCCTATAAACGCCTGAGCGATGACGACCTCGCCAAGCTATCCGATTACCAGATTGCCGGCGACCATCCGGCTTTTCGCTTCGCCGATTATTTGAAGCGCCAGCAATTTGTCAAAGATCTCAACCAATTCTTCGCCGATGAAAAAGTTCTTGCCGTGATTGATCACAGCCGGGGAACCTCGGGTGGTGGCACCGTATTCGTGCAGTCTGGTGGATCTTACAAACCCGGCGAGACCACTGCCGTGCCGCAGCTGACCATGGCTTCCGAGCACTGGACCCGCATCGCACGATTGCTTCAACAGAAGAAAGATGTCTCCCTGGAATTGAATGTGAACAACACGTTCTACGACGATGATCCCATGCAGTACGACACCATCGCGGAAATCCCAGGCGCGGACAAGAAAGATGAGCTCGTGATGCTCGGCGCTCATCTCGATTCATGGCACGCTGGCACCGGCGCCACCGACAACGGGGCGGGAACAATTGTCATGATGGAAGCGGTCCGTATCCTGAAAGCGCTGGATATTAAGCCGCGGCGCACCATCCGTATCGGCCTCTGGAGCGGCGAAGAGGAGGGCCTCCTGGGCTCGCAGGGCTATGTTGAGAAACATTTTGGAGCGCGTCCTCCGATGGAGGAACCAGGGATGAAAGGAATGCCCACGCTCTTGCGGCGCGAAGCTGGAGACGTCGCAGTAAAACCGGAACAGGCCAAGGTCTCCGTTTATTTCAACGTGGACAATGGAACCGGAAAAATTCGCGGCGTGCATTTGCAGGAAAATGAAGCCGTCGCGCCGATCTTTGAAACATGGATGAAGCCCTTCAAAGACCTCGGCATGACCACGCTGACCATGCGCAATACCGGTGGCACGGACCATCTGTCCTTTGACGCCGTGGGTATTCCCGGATTCCAGTTCGTTCAGGATCCCATCGAGTACGAGACCCGCACTCACCATTCGAATATGGATGTTTACGACCGCTTGCAACCGGAAGATCTGCAGCAGATGGCGGTCATCGTCGCAGGCTTTGTTTACGACGCTGCGATGCGCGATCAAATGCTGCCACGTAAGCCCATTGAAAAGGGTCTGCCCAAAGAGGCGGAGAAAAAAGAACAGTAAACTAGGCTGAGGGAAAGAGGCTTTGGAAGAGTATTACGTGGGGCGTTCTACGCTCCCACCAGCTCCTTCTTCTCGCTCGGTTCATACTCCACGATATAGCCCGCTACCGCACTGGCCGCGACCGTCAACGGCGAGGCGAGATACATTTGCCCGGGTCCGCTGCGGCCAGGAAAATTGCGGTTTTGCGCGCTGATCACCACCTGATCTGCACGCGAAGAAACGCCCGGGCCTGCGTTGATGCAAGCCCCACAGCTAGGTTCGATCACGTGGGCTCCGGCTTTCTGGAAAATATCCAAATAGCCCTTTCGCAGGCAGTATTCCCGCGTTTCCTGCGATCCAAACTGAATGTAAAACTGCACTGATTCGGCGACGTGCTTACCCTGCTTGAGCGCATCCGCCAGGACGGCAGCGTACATGTCCATATCTTCGTTCTTGCCCGCCGTGCACGTACCGCCATAAGCGATTTCAACCGGCACCGGCGTATGCAAATCGCGAACATACTTTCCGTTTCCAGGATCTCCCGGAGTTGCGACCATAGGCGCGATCTCCGCGGCATCAAGTTCGATCACGTGCGCATACTGCGCATCCGGATCGCTGTAAAGGCCCTCAATCATTGCCTGAGCTCTGGCGCGATCCATGCCGCGGCGCTCCACCAGGAAGTCCACCGCTTTCTTGTCGGGGGCGACGATACCCGTAAATCCGCCAATCTCGGCCGCCATGTTCGTCATCGTCGCCCGCTCGTCGACGCTCAGTTCTTCGATGGCTTCCCCGGCATACTCCATCACTTTCGCCAGAGCCTTGCCGCTACGCACGTAATCGAGGCTCAGAATCTTGAGAATGAAGTCCTTCGCCGTAGCGTTGGGACGCCGCTTGCCACGGATCACAATTTTCACCGACTCCGGAACTTTCACCCGCACGTCTTTCGTGATCCACCCGTTGAAGACGTCGGTAGTTCCAATACCGAAGGCAACGCAGCCAATCGCACCCACGTGCGGCGTATGCGAGTCCGATCCGATGTTCAACTGTCCCGGCAGCGCATAGCTTTCCAGGACGATCGAGTGGCAGATCCCTTCCGATCCTTTGCGATCCTTCAATTCACCGTGCAGTTTGATTCCCTGCTTGGCCGCGAAGTCTTGCTGCTTCAATTTGAGTTGCGTCGCCAGGTCGAGCAGGCCAAGTTTCTTCTTCTCCTCGGAGATCACTTCATCCAGGAAGGTAAGGTGATCGCGAAAGAAAAGAATGCTCGAAGCGTCGTTTACTTTGGCATCTTTTCCGACGTAGCGCTCGAAAAAGATGGCTGCCATCGGGGTCACATACTCGTGACTGAAACGAAGGTCCGCTTGCGCGAAGCCGGTATCGCCCGGTTTCACGCTGGGAACGCCCACTTCTCCCTTTTCGTTCAGCATATGTCGCGCAAAGATTTTCTCGGCGACGGTCATCGGACGCTTTTCAGTTTTGATCGGCGGCAGGAATACCTTCTTCTGCATGCGCGCCACATTGAACGGAAACAGTCCGCCGTATTCGATCACCTGCCGCGTAATCTCGTCCTCGCCCGCGGTGAATTCGCTCAGCGGAATTTCCTCTCCCGCACGAATCTGATCGATCAGGGAAAAATTCGTCGAAGTCAACACTCCCAGGTTCTGACAATTCTGCTTATAAATCCGCTCAATGTTTTCCGCGATCACCACCTGGATGCCGGCGCACATCTCCGCATAAGGCGACTGCTCGCGGCTCGATCCTTTGCCGCGCCTCTTGCCGCTTACCGCACACACAAAGCCCCCGCGCTTCACATCCCCGCGCGCGATCGGCGTCACGCTGCCGCATTTCAGGCCCAGATATGGAATCTCGCCCAGCGTCTCATCAAAATAGAAACAGTAGTGTGCGGGCGTAATCTCGTCGGTCGAGATGTCGTCTCGCAATTTTGGGTTGTTCGAGGGATTCTTCGTATCCCAAGGCAGATCCTCGCCGGCGAGCTGCTTCTTGATCAGCTCAGGATCCTCGGTGAGAAAAAGAATTCGTCCATGTAGCCGGACCTGTTCCGGCCGCTTTTCGATTTTGCGTTGCAAAAGTGTGTCGATCACATTGAGCCTGCGGGATGAAAGAGTTGGGATAAGCAGGGGCGGCTACCAGTCCCCAAATATTGTAACGCGAGTATGCGAGAGCTTGCGCCGAGCCGCCAAAGGCTAGCGCTTGTAGTCTCGGGGATCCGGAAGGGGTTCCATCCCTCGTCCCGCGAAAATTGCCTGGAACTCCGCCAGCATGGCCGCGTGCAGCAGCCCGTTGGATGCCAGCGTTTCACGGCTGTTGAGTTCGAAGGGTGACCCATCGAAGCCGGTAACTTTCCCGCCCGCCTCCTCCACGATCAGCACGCCTGCCGCCGTGTCCCAGGGATTCAAATTGAACTCCCAGAAACCGTCATACCGGCCGCAAGCCACATTGCACAAATCCAGAGCCGCGGAGCCGGCGCGACGCACTCCATGCGTACGCAACGTGATTTGGTGATAGAAAAAAATATTAGGATTCTTGTGGCGTTTCTGGCTGGGAAATCCCGTAGCCAGCAGGCTTTCCTTCAAGGCCGCGGTTTTCGACACGCGAATGGTTTCGCCATTCAGCCGCGCACCCTTCCCCTGCTCCGCAGTGAATAACTCATCGCGGGTCGGGTCGTAAATCACCGCCGCAACCCGGCTCGCTCGTTGTCCGGCCGCTCGCTGATCCGGCGCCTGATGCTCCAATCCCATGGACACACAGAACACGGGATAGCCGTGAGCAAAATTCGTAGTGCCATCGAGGGGATCAACATACCAGCGATAGTCGCTGCCCCGGTCGCTGAGGCCCTGCTCTTCCCCCAGCACATCATGCTCCGGCCAGCGAGCCAGAATGCGTTCGCGAATCAAGGCTTCCGATGCCCGGTCGGCTGCCGTCACCAGGTCCGCTTCGCCCTTGTATTCGATTTTGAGATGCTGTTGGAAGTAGTGCATCAGCAGCGCGCCAGCCTCGCGCGCTATCTCGGACATAGCGGGAATAAAACTCTCGGATGGATCAACTCCCAAGAGCCGCCGTCACTTTCCACCGTCCTGGGCAATGTACATGATCTCGTGCTTAAAGATGAAGAGATTGGGCTCACCCTCGCGCGTCAGCCGCACCATGTGCTTGTCGTAATACTCGATCCACCCGTTCACAATCTGGCCATCCATCAGCTTGACGCGAACCGGCTTCTGCTTCTCCCCCAAGGCCTTCAGAAAATTAGCTTCTTCCTGAGTCTCCTCCGGAGGGGGCGTCCGCCCGCGCTTGGCCGCATTGGGATTTCCCTGCGCACGGAAAGGCATGAGGGCATTGTACACAAACGAGGCAGCGGTGAAACGGCTCGTTCTGGGAGCACATAGTCAAAAGAAACGGTCTTCGCACCGCCAGAGATAGAATGTGAAAATCATTGCTTCTGCACCAGGAGGCCCGCCGTGAAAATTCTCGCCTACGTTCTCCTATTTGTGTTTTTGGCAGAATCTTCAAGCCAATCACAAATGAGGCCAAGAGCACCGGGATTGCAACAGGCTAATCAAGCAGAGCAACAGGCAGATAAGAGCCTCCCTCCTCCCATCGCTCATCAAGCTAGCCTCGACTTCTCCAAATTAAGGGCTGACGCTGACGAACTGGCGCGGATCGCCCAAACCATCCCTACCGATATGGCTCGCGTCCAGCAAGGCCTTCTGCCCAAGGATATGAGCGCAAAGCTCAAGCAGATCGAGAAGCTCTCCAAGCGGTTGCGCCGCGAAATCAACCAGTAATCGGATCTTGGAGACGGCGCCGAAGTCAGGACTGTGTAGGCGGTTGCGGCTGCAAAAAAAAACCAGCCCATACTGGGCTGGTCTTGGAAACATTCGAGCTACTGCTAAAAGACAAACTTCAGGCCAAACTCGATCTGTCGTGGCGAACCTAACGTGTATACACCGGTGCCAGCGCCAACTCGTTGGGCGAAGTGGTTGTTGTAATTCGTTCCGTTGATGCTGCCTGGCTGACCGTTGAGAAGGCCAGACATTTCGCTGGTGGGAAGATCAAAATTCACGAAGTTGAAAATATTGTAAGCACCGATCGACGGTGAAATCGTGAACCTTTCCTTGAACTTGAAATTGTAGGTTAGGGTGCTATCGAAGGTGCGAAGCCAAGACATGTTGACCTGTCCCGGAGGGGCGAGGGCCAGAGGGACTCCGCCGTTATAGGTGCCACCTAACGCTTGCAGCTGTGCCTGGGTCATCAGCCCATTCTGAATCAGAACGTTTCCGGCAGGCGTCGGAGTTCCAGCAGCAACGAGATTGTTGAAATTTGTGATGGCGGCATTGATGTTGCTGGCGTCGATGCCACGATCAAAGCTGCCAACGTGGGTCCCAGGGAGAGGATCCTGTGTGACGCCACTACCGGTGAAGTCAGTTCGGAAAATCTCGCCCGCACCAGTACCCGTGTTAGGTACGGTCAGCGTATTCGGGAAGGGGCTATCAAAGTGAGCAATCACGCCCCACTGCAGCCCGCCACGGAAGTTCACGAAACCGCCGAAGGACAGTTGGTGGGTGCGGTCCAAGGTGGACGGACCGAAGTATCGGTTGACGTTCTGGTTATCCAGAGCCGGAATAATGAAGTCCTGGTCTCCGCTGGCTGCCGTCACTGGGTTGTCTGCAGTGACGCCGCCACCGGTGTTGTCGAACCTCGATAGCGCATAGGAAATCTGGAAATTCAGGGCTGTGACGCCCGTGAAGGGGTTGGCTACGTTCTCTGCCAACTTGGTTTGCAGACCGTTATAAACAGAGCGGCCAACAGGAGACAGAAAGCTAAGCGGCGGAGCTAACGGATTTGCGCCACCAAATGCGCAGTTGTATCCGAGCGCTGCCAGGCAACTCGACCCCCCTAGGTCGCTGGAGGAGCCGAGTCCGTTCCCAGCATAATTGCTCATCGTTGCCCCGGCAAGGATCGCGCAGTCCACTCCGACTGGACCAGCTGGACATCCAAATTGCGTGTTAGTTGCATTGATCGCCGCATTGGCGCCCGCTGCATTGAAGTAGTTAATGTTGCCAGCATGATTCTGGTCCACGGCTAACAGATAGTGAGTTTGGACGTTACGGACGAAATCCGCGCTTAGAACCATGCCTTTCCGCAATTCTCGCTGAATGCCAATGTTCATCTGGATGGAGCGTGGGGAACGGTAGTTAGGGTTATACATATCGCCACCCGAACTGAAGGAGCAGTTCGTTCCTCCTGCGCAATCCGTTAGGTACTGCCCGACGTATGCCGGATTTGGCGCTTGCAGGTTAAACGGGGTTCCCGCCGCAAATTGCTGCTGCAGCGCGATAAGCGGAGCAACCGCATTGCCGATCAACGGGAAAGTGCTGGCTCCGGCCGGCCCGCAGATCGCGTTCGCGGACGCGCTTCCCGGCGTATTGATTGGGCCATTCACCGTCTGCAAAGGGACAGGCGAACCAGGCGCAGCGCAGGGCCCAAAGAATTGCAGGAAAGCGCCCGTCTTTTCGCGAGGTGGGCCGTCGAAGAGAACGTTGTTCCAGATTGCGTTCTCGAAGAACAGTCCGATGCCGCCACGGATCGAAGTCTTTCCGCTCTTGGTGGGATCCCAAGCGAAGCCGATCTGCGGAGCGAAATTTTTATTGGGCTGGTTTACGGGGTTGCCTAATCCCGGAATCAGGGCACTCAGTTCGGGAATTGCAGGGAATTGACTATCCGTGCGGCCAGTATCGCGATCGTAACGAAGACCGTAGGTCAAGGAGAAATTGCTCTTGATCTTCCAGGTATCTCCCAGATAGAGCAGGACGCGATTGTCCGGTCCCAGCCCGCCCGCAGGGAAGCCCAGAGCGGGATCCGTGAAGGAGAAACCCAACTCATTGGTCAATGTTGCAAAATCCGCAGGGTAGTTAAATGGATTAGCTGAGCCACCCGGAAACGGCCCGGTTGCGGCGCTCGTGACTTCGGACGGTAATACTGCCGTCCCAATCTGCGGACCATTTCTAAAGAAAGAAGCGAACCCGCCGCCACGAAGGTGATTGTACGCAACTCCGAAACGAATGGCGTGCGTGCCCAAGACCTTGCTGCCGTCATACTTGAACTGGTGGTCGCTCTGCGGGGTACTCTGCGGCGCCAATAGATTAGGACCTGCGACAAGGTTTCCAGCGAAGAGTTCGGCATGCAGATTGTCAAATGGCAACGCGCCGTTGCCTGTGGTCGCATCCACAATCTGGTTTTGGAACTTCAGATAAGAGAAACGGATCGAGTGGCTAAAGCTGCCGGTGTTAAAGTCGACGCCAACCATGTCGTTGCGTGTAACGTTAACGTTGTCGTAAAGCGAAAACCCGTAACCAAACGTTGCGCCCAAATCATTCTTGAAGTAGGAAAAACGGCCAAACAGGCGAGCGCTCTTAGTAAGCTGGTAGTCCAAGCGGGCAAGCAGATTTCCCTCATGGAATGGATCTGCAAAAGTGCCTGAATAGGAACTGAAGGGATCGGAAACCGGAACCGGAACCTGCGTATGCTGAATGGTCCGTTCACCATCCGCGAAGAAAAACAATTTATTCTTCCAAATCGGACCGCCGATGTCGCCGCCATATTGGCTTCGTTGGAACGGGGCCTTAAACCCAACCGGCGTCGGCAATTGCGAAGAGAACGAACTATCGCGGAACTGGCCAAATGCTTCGCCGTGGACCGAGTTTGTTCCTGACTTAGTCGTCACATTCACCGAACCGGAAGATGTTAGCTCGCTCGACATGTCCAAGCTGGATTGGCTGATCTGAAATTCCTGGATAGCACTCGCCGGAATATCCGTGGTCGTCGTGCCCACGGTCTCATCTGAAACGTCAACGCCGTCCACTTCGATACGGGCGGTTCGGCCGAAACGTCCGCCGAACGAAATCGAGGAATAGCCGGCTTTGGTGGGATCGAAATTCTGACCATCCTGAATCTGCACACCGGGCTCAAGCTGAGCAAGGTCGAGAAAATTCCGGCCGTTTACTGGAAGGTTTTCAATCTGAGTAGCGGTCAGAACGCCTTGAACCGTAGCCTGCTCAGTGTTGACCTGCAACTCACTTCCCTGCACCTCCACTACAGTGCTTTCCTGGCCAATTTCCAATCGGGCGCTGCCGTTCGCCGTGTTGTCCACTTTGACTTCTACGGTCAATTGTGTCGTCTTGAAACCCTTGGCTTCAATGCGAACGGAGTAAGAACCCGGAATCAGGCCTCCGAAAGAATACGTCCCCGAAGAGTTGGTGTTAGCCCGAAGCGTCTGACCCGTAGGCCCAACTAGGGTGGCTGTGGCATTTCCCAGAACCGCGCCAGTTGCGTCAGTCACGTTTCCCGCAACGCTGCCGGTCGAAACCGATGTCTGCGCGACAACCATTGACGAGACAAGCAACACGGATAGGGTAATCAAGGCCAGCACGATAAATCGTGCGCCGAGGCGGGAGGAATTCAGCTTTAACATCGTAAACCTTCCTTTTGGGCTTGTTTTCATCGAACTCAATCTCTTCACAGCGCCATCACATCAACCTCACTGCACGAAACAAAATTCTTCGGCAGGTGACCCAATTACTACTCAAAATTCGATTTAGCAGAGCAGAACCAAGAGATGTGTCGACGATACTAAAGCAATTCGTTAGCCAGCTTTGTAAACAAACACATTCCTGCGATGTATCGTTACTATATTCAACCAGTTAGGGACGGAATGACGGATGTAAGGGACAAGTGAGCTCCGGTCATCCCCTTGGCCAAAAATACTGAAAATTGTATTTTCAATCTGGGAAAGAGAAACAGACAGGGGAAACACTTGAACGATACAACGCTCTAGAACGTTGACTTCGACGTATAGTATCCCGCCCGGTTTCGAACCTGGTAGCTCGCGGCCTCAGGCGGGCCGGACACGGTCACCTGAATCCGCCGGAATTGCGAATTCGACAGCCGCTGCGAAGGATAGTAGGCCAGCAGGTATTGAGTGCGCAGCTCGTCGCTAATCTGGCGAAAAGCGTCGTCGAGTTGCGACATGGAGGTCGCATAGTAATACTTTCCGCCGGTGTCTTCGGAAAGCTGGATCAGGGCGTGCTCGCCACCGATTTCGCGTCCCGCACTGTTCTCGATCGGCACCACGATGATGCTGTAAACAATGCTTTCCGCCTCTTCGGCCGCGCGCAAAGCCTGCTTGTAATCCATCTTGCTGATCGTGTCGCCGCCGTCCGTGATTAACACCAGCACCTTCCGTCCCTGTCGTCGATCGAGCGAGCGCGACGCCAGATAAACCGCATCGAAGAGGGCAGTGGCTGCCCCCAGGCGAATGTGGTCAATCCCATCGTCAATGCGCTTCTGATCCGACGTGTATGAGGTTGACTGCAGCACGGTTTCGTTGAATCCGAAAACGGAGAGCGCGTCCACCGGGCGCAGGATCGCTCGTGCAAAGCGTTTGGCAGAGGCCTGCTCTAACGGCAGATCGTGACGGGTGCTAAGGCTGGTATCGATGGCCAGAGCGATCGAGAGCGGCACGGCTGATTCTTTATCGAAAACTGAGATCGTCTGGTCGCGCCCGTCTTCCTGCAACGTAAAATTCTCTTTTTTCAAACCGCCCACCGGTCCCCCATGAGCATCCGTCACGGTGACGTAGACATTTACCAGCTTCACGTCGACCTTTAGCGTGGAAGGGGGCTCGTTGGTTGAGGGATTTTGAGCAGGCTGTTGCGCGGGCGCTGGCACACAGGCCAGCAGAAGGAGAGTCAGAGCTGTGAATTTGATCATTCGTTAATTGAAGAAATGAGTCTCGGTTACCATTCTCATTCCCCAAATACACAAGTCTTTGCTGGCTAACCGCATTCGGTTCGAGTCTGGTCTCAACTCCATTTGGATGCGCCGTCCTGTCTCGGGCTGCCTGCTATGCAGAATTTACGGCCGGATCTCCGCTGGGAAAGGTTCTCCGTCCGACCACACAGCTCCATCTTCAAAAAATTCTTTTTTCCAGATCGGGACGGTTCGCTTTAACGTATCGATCAGCCAGCGGCAGGCATCGAACGCCGCGGCGCGATGGGCGGACGCAACCACGATCAGCACGCTGGTCTCGCCGATATTGAGCCGTCCCAGCCGGTGCACCAATGCCACGCCTCGGACCTGGAACTGCTTCAAAGCCTGCTGCGCCAATTCCTCCATCTTCTGAAGCGCCATATCCTCATAAGCCTCGTAATCCAAATAGAGCGTACGCCGACCGTGTGTCTGGTTACGGACCACACCATCAAACACCACTGCGGCCCCGTCCTCGCCGCGCTTTAAGCGACCCACGATCTGCGACGGATCAATTGGCTCGCGAACAATCCAGGCGTAGCGCGAGGGCTTCCCTTCGGCTAACCCGCCGCTCACTGGAGGTAGAAGTGCGACCTCGTCATTGGTTTTCAGTACGGTCCGTTCTTGCGCGTATTGCTGATTGACCGCCACGGCCAAGGAGGGCAGCGCGTCTTTCATCCTGGGAATCTGTTTCGCACAATGTGTAAGGAGATCGCCGACCGTCGCACCTTCCTCGAGATCCAGCGTGTCGCCGGACTTACCCGCCAGCTCTTTCAACATTCCGAAAAAAAGAATGCGCACGCGCATAAGGACCAACCCGTTTCACAGTTTAGCGCGAGTCGTTGCGAACACGAACATGGAAGGATTCAAGTTACGGCGACGCCGCGTCGAGGCATGCAGCATTCCACGTGTGTGAACTTTCAGGGCGCCTAAAGCCACAACCCGAAACGCCGATGGATATGGTGTCAGAAAGATGACTTATGCGGAATCGAATGCTGCTGGTTTTCCTTTTTTTGCTCGAGCTGATTGGTATGGAAACGGGCATCCTGCGCGCTCAGGACCTCGCGGGCATTGAGATTCATGGTTTTGTTACGCAGGGTTTCGGTTTCAGCTCGAATAACAATTATCTGACGATGCGATCGAGTGCCGGCAGCCTGCAGTGGACCGATGGCGCCATCAGCCTCTCGGACTCGCTCAGCGACAGCCTCCGGGTTGGAATCCAGTTGCACATGTATCAACTCGGCCAGCTAGGAGGTCCCAATGTGCGGGTGGATTGGGCTTCCGGGGACTACAAGCTTGACGACCATTTGGCGTTTCGAGTGGGCAAGGTCAAAACTGTGCTGGGCCTGTTCAATGCCTCCCAGGATGTAGACGCCGTCTTCCTCTGGACGCTTCTGCCGCAATCGGTCTACCCGATCGACAACGAGAGCTTTTTCCTGGCGCACATCGGTGGAGAGGTTTACGGCGATTTGCCACTAGGTCAACGCGGGGGCACGCTGCAGTATGACGGCTACGCAGGACAGGTCAGTCTGGATCTGAATGGCGGATACATTAAGCAGTTGGCGGACGCCGGATTGGTGTTCACCACAGCTCCCGGAGGCAAGACCTACGGTGGCGATGTGCGCTGGGCGACACCTTTGATGGGGCTAATGTTCGGCTCTAGCGCAAATGTTGAGGCCGTGGACGGTAGCGCACCCGGAGGCAGCATCCATGTACCGGGGTTCGTTTTGACAGCCCAGTATGTCCAGTTCAAACGAGGCAAATACTACTTCGCCGCGGAATACGACAGGGCTCCAGTCAATGAGATTGTGGTGTTTGGAACGACGGCGTATCCAATTCCCTCAGCTTCCTATCCTTGGTACATCATGGGGAGCTATCAGCTGGCGAAGAAGATTCAGGTGGGTGGATATTACAGCAACTATGTCACGAATGGGCAAGACCCGCGCCAACCCGGAAATTATTCGAAAGACTGGGTCGCGTCGTCGCGTTACGACTTCAACTCCTACTTCTACGGCAAGATCGAGTGTCACTTCCTTCGCGGAGACGCACTCGGATACTACGGGAGCACCAATCCAACTGGGCTGAAGCCCAACTCTAATATGTTGATGGCCAAGATTGGCTTCAGCTTCTAGTTCCGGCATTCAAGGACGTGAGGATATGAGCAAACTGCGCTGCTTAGCCCTGCTGCTGGGCCTCTTCAGTTGCTGCTTCGCGGCCCGCGCCCAGGATGTTCTGGTAGTGGCCAACAAGAACGTGCTGATTTCCGCGATCAGCGATGCCAGTCTGCATGCCATTTTTTCCGGAGAAAAAACGCGATTTGTCGACGGCTCTCGTGCCATCCCTGTAACTCTGAAAGGTGGCCCGGCCCACGAAGTCTTCTTGAAAAAACACTTAGGAGTAACGCCGGAGGAATTTCGCGCCCAGTGGCGCAAAGCAGTATTCACAGGCCAAGGAGCGATGCCAAAAACATTCGATTCCGAGTCGGCGCTCCTTGAATACGTGGCCAATACTCCCGGAGCGCTAGGCTACGTAAGCCGGATTTTACATGACGACAAAGTCAAGACACTTGCGACGGTAAAGTAGCGAATAAGCAAACCATCTTTTTTCTTCTGCCCAGGCTTTTCCCCCTCTAGCTGGATAATTGGCGTAGCAAAAAAATGCCAGCCCCTTAGGACTGGCATTTAAATTATCTCGCTGCTTTCGCTTACGCCTGAGCGAACGCCTTGTCGTGAACCTCCGGCGTCGGCGTCAACATCTTTGCAGCAGTTGACCCCGCAACAGCAGGCAGCGAAACGCGCAGTGCTTCATCGATCGTTTTCACATAATGAACTGTAAGGTTCTCGAGTTGCTCTTTGCGTGAGGTCCTCGTCCACGTTCATTTTGTTTTCCGCCGGCAGAATCACGTCTGTAACTCCAGCACGTTTAGCCGCCAGCACCTTTTCCTTGATGCCACCCACTGGAAGGACGTTACCGCTCAGCGTAATTTCACCCGTCATCGCCAACAGAGGACGTATTCGATGTCCTGTCAGCAGCGACACGAGTGTCGTCGCCATGGTCACGCCCGCCGAAGGACCGTCCTTCGGAATCGCTCCCGCCGGCACATGCATGTGAATGTCGTGATCGGCGAAAAAGTCTTCCGCGATGCCCAACTGCGCTGCGTTCGACCGCACCCACGTCAGAGGCAGCCTGCATGGATTCCTGCATCACCTGCCCGATCTGGCCGGTCATGGTGAATCCACCTTTGCCCTTCATGGCATTGGCTTCGACGAAGAGAACGTCACCGCCCGAGGGCGTCCAGGCCAAACCCACAGCCACTCCGGGACGCTCCGTACGTTCCTCGATCTCGCCTTCGGTGCGTATCTTGATGCCGCCGAGAAATTCCTGAATGATTTCCTGCGTCACCACAAGCTTCTCGGTTTTACCCTCGGCCAGCCGCCGCGCCTGTTTGCGGCAGATGGTTCCAATCGTGCGTTCCAGGCTGCGAACGCCTGCCTCGCGTGTGTAGTGACGAATCACATAGCTCAAAGCTTCGTCAGGAAATTCGATCTGCTCGGCGGTAATTCCGTTCTCTTCCACCTGTCGTGGAACCAGATAGCGCCGCGCGATATGCAGCTTCTCTTCCTCGCTGTAGCCTTGCAGCTCGATGATCTCCATACGATCGCGCAGCGGCTCGGCAATTGGGTCGAGCATATTTGCGGTCGTAATAAAGAGCACCTTCGACAGATCAAACGTGACGTCAAGGTAGTTGTCGCGGAACGTCGAATTCTGTTCGGGATCGAGTGCTTCCAGCAATGCCGAAGCGGGATCGCCGCGGAAGTCGCGTCCAACTTTATCGATTTCGTCGAGCATGAAGACCGGATCTTTCGTCTCCGCTCGGCGAATCCCTTGAATAATCTGTCCCGGCAATGCGCCGATGTACGTGCGACGATGGCCGCGGATTTCCGCTTCGTCGTGCACTCCTCCAAGCGACAGCCGCACAAATTTTCGACCCAGTGCTCGCGCGATCGACTTACCCAGCGATGTCTTGCCCACGCCGGGAGGTCCCACGAAGCACAGGATCGGTCCCTTCATGTTTGGCTTCAAACGCCGAACGGAAAGATAATCGAGAATGCGATCTTTCACCTTCTCGAGATCATAGTGATCCGTGTCCAGGATCTCTTTGGCCTTCGGAATCTCGATTTCTTGCCCGGAAGTTTTCTCCCACGGCAACACGGCCAGCCACTCCACGTAATTGCGCGTGAGTGAATAGTCCGCAGCCATGGGAGACATACGGGATAGGCGCCCCAATTCCTTGAGTGCTTCCTTCTTTACTTCGTCCGGCATACCGGCTTCGTCGATTTTCTTCTTCAAGTCCTCGACGTCGCGCTGGCCTTCATCCTGCTCGCCCAATTCTTTCTGGATCGCTTTCATCTGCTCGCGCAGATAATATTCGCGCTGGGTCTGCTGCACGCGATCCTGCACTTCGCTCTGAATCTTGTTGCGCAGTTGCTGCACTTCAAGCTCTTTCGCGAGATGCTGGTTGATTTTTTCCAGCCGTACACGGATGTCGAGCGTCTCCAGCGTGTCCTGCTTATCCGGCGTGGAAAGCGACGGCAGCGAAGACGCAATGAAATCCACCAGTCGTCCGGGCTCATCAATATTCAAAGCCACGGTGGAAAGCTCATCCGAAAGTGTGGGCGATCCGGCAACGATCTGTTGAAACAGCGTCAGCACATTTCGCTGCAGGGCCTCGATCTCAGAACTATCCGGTGGAGCGGCCTCCGGAATGGGCGCCACATGCGCACGCATGAACGGCGCTAACTGCGTAAACTCACTTAAACGCACCCGCTCCAGACCCTCGGCAAACACGAACAGGCTCTGGTTGGGCATCTTTACGACTTTATGCACGATTGCAGACGTGCCAACCGTATAAAGGTCGCTGGGTTGAGGGTTATCGACACGCGCTTCACGCTGCGCGACGACGACGATAGTCTTATCCTCCCCGAGCGAATTGATAAGCTGTACGGAACTCTCGCGCCCTACCGTTAAAGGCAGGACGGCGTGCGGGAAAAGAACGGTATCCCGCACTGGTAGCACGGGCAATGCCCGTACCTCGTTTATTTCCCGATGCTTAGGAAGTGGCTCGGAAAGCGGTTGCTGGCTCATTGGCTCTCCTTGAGTGTAATTCACTCAAGTTTAGATGATACTCCTAAGGAAAGGTTTCATGCTTTCCATTGCTGCCTGAATGTAGCCTGAGACTTCCCCATTCTATCGACATTGTCCACTCCGCAACATGATGCCCAAGGTACCGGGGCTATTGCGGAGAGAAAGCCGGCCATTCTGGAGAATCGAGGAGAAAGGCATTCCCCGTAGCGGCCACCCAGTGGAATGCGTACCGAAAGCGAAATCCGGGGCCGCGAGAGCCCCTTCCCTCTCTTTTGCGACCGAACCTTTGCCTAAAATGCTTAGAAAACGTGCTTGGCTGTATCCCCGCCGAATACTAACTCTACTAGCACTTTCTCGTTAGCCGCATTCATCTGGTAAACCGCAGCCGTCCTATCGGCCTTGCGGCTCAGTGAAACCAGTTTGCATCGTACGGTCACTCCAGGTTCATTGGTGTTGGCACGCTTGAACACCATAAGGTGATCCTCACCTTGCATGACGTGGCGAACCTCGTAATCTCCGGCGCGCAAGAGCGTGGTCCCAACCCGGACCGGATCAGTAAAAGTCACGTGCCCAACTTCTGAAATCCCAAGGCCGTTCGATGAAGCATTCGCAAGGACCGCTACGCCAAGCAGACACAACGCAACGATTCCCAGGACTCTCAATAGACGCATAATTCCTCCAACTGGATTTAGGCTCTCCTTCGATAAAAGCCCACCTATTAGGGTAGGAGCGAATGTTGCGAATCGAAAGGTCCGCCGTCACCGAACTCTGTGACCGACAAGCGACAAGCCTTCACCTTGAAACCACAGGAGATGGAGTGAACTGCGCCAAGTCATAGATCCCCAACTTCTTCTCCAATCCTGCGACCTGGTCGACCACCTTGAAGAAGCCCTCGTCCCCAAACTCCTCGTCTTCTTTCTTTTCGAATTCCTCTCCTAGCGCGTCATATTCATGCGGAGACACAATGGACCGAAACGCGGGGAACAAGACAGTATCTTCCCGCGCCTCGTGCGGGCGGTACATTCGCAAAAATGCGCGCAAGGCTTCTGCCAGTTTGTCGCTATCGGACACATACTTAAGCGTCGCAATCGACGCAAGTTCCTTGATTTGAGCCGTTAGCTGTCGCCCGGCCTTGTGTTGCGCCAGCAGCGTATCGACCAGATTCACCATCTTTCCGGCTTTGCGGAAGCGTGGAAAAATAAAGTCCTCTTCCAGCTTCTCGTGATACTCCTCGACAAAGTGGCGGATGATATCGGCGGAACTGGCGAGCACCGAACCATCGAAAGTCTCCTTCTCCGTGAGCAGTCGAAGATGTTCATCATAGATAAGCAGAATTCGATTCAACACTCCATGCTCGCGCATCAGGTCTTCGGCAGGCGAGATCTTGTCGGCGTCATGATCGGTTTTCTTGTCCTTGTCCTGATCTTTTTCCCTGGGCTGGGGCTTCTGCGGATCGGCGAAAGCACCGACTGGCTCGACGAATCCAACGCTGAGCACGCCGGCGGTCGCAATTGCAGAGGTCTGTAGAAAATTGCGACGGCTGGAACCTCGATCTTGCATGATCCCTCCCTGAACGCTTAGGCGCTAATGACGAGAAGTCCTGCTGGCTGTGTCCCAACATTGGACGGGCTCGGTCTGAAAAGGTCTTATTCTCAAGCTGACCGGTAAATCCCCAGCACCTTTACAAACTCCGCCACTTCACCCAGATGGCGTAGCGCGTTCCGGGCTGGTTCATCATTACCGCGCAAGAAGTCGACATAAAAAACGTATTCCCACGGCCGTCCCCGCATGGGACGCGACTCGATCTTGCTCAGGCTGATATCACGCAGCGCGAAAACACTGAGCGAGTTGAATAACGCTCCGGGCTGGTTCTTTAATCGGTACGCAATTGAGGTCTTATTCGCACCAGCCGGAATAAGCCGTGGGTCCAGGTTCGCTGCCGGATCCGCAGCAGTTCCCTTCTTGGATCCTCTCGCGCCGCGTCTCGCTTGTATTTTTCGAATCAGCAAGAAACGCGTGAAGTTCCGTTTGTCGTCTTCAATGCCGGCCTGCAAAATCTTGCCCGAGTATTCGCGAGCCGCGTGGTGGCCAGCAATCCCGGCCGCATCAGGAAAATGCTCGGCGACCAAATGCTTCACGCTTCCCGCCGTATCGTAGAACGGCACCGGCTCGATCTTCGGATGATGCCGAAAGAAGTCGCGACACTGATCGAGCGCCACCGGATGAGAAAAGGCACGGCGCAGAGCGCTCAACTTCACCCCGGGAACTGTGATCAGATTGTGTACGATGCGCAGCCGGAACTCCGCCTGGATAAACACATTCCGCGCGACCAGCAAATCCGCGTGCTCGGCAACGGTTCCCGCCAAAGAGTTTTCGATGGGAATCACCGCTGCTGCAGCGGAACCTTTTTCCAAGCGATCAAACACTTCAGCGGACCGTGCGCACGAGACGATCGTGCAGCCCGGCATCATCTGCTCCGCGGCCTCGTGGCTGAACGATCCACGCTCGCCCTGAATCGCAACTTTCGCGCCGGATTTCATCAATGGAAAGTTATCTGGAGACACAGGCACAACGCAACCACAACTCTGCGGCCGTTCGAACACTGCAGCAATAAAACTTCCAGCGCGGCCAGCATTGAATGCTGCTAGAAGCTACACCAGCGTCTTCTCCAGCACCAGTGCGTCCACTCCATTCGAGTAGTACCGGGGAAAAGTCCGGATCACGCTGTACCCATGCCGCTCGTAGAACGCCAAGGCTGGCAAATTGTCCACAGCAGTCTCCAACTCCACGGCCCGGCATTCAGCCATGATGAGCCGGTCTTCCGCCGCACGCAATAACAGCGACCCCACGCCTGACCGGCGAGCAGCCGCCACCACGTCAATGGTAATGATGTGACCACGCGCCCGGCTTCCTGCCTCCGCCACGATAAAGCCGCCAATGGAAGGATTATCCTTCGCAGAATCGCCCTTCGAGGTACCTGCAGAAGTATTTTCGTTTTCCCCGGAGGCTTTCACGTCCCGCTCGCCCGTTTCTACCGCGACCAGCGTGAATGATGCCGGTCGTCGCATGTAAAACCTCAACTCCGCTCTCGAATAGGAAATTCCGGGCGCAAAACATGTCTGATCAATGCGCCAGAGCGTATCGAAGTCGGAAGCCGCGAAGTCTCGAATGGTGAAGGGCACGGGTCATTGTAACGGGCCGTCAGCAGGCGATTTCGTCAGAAACGATTTCTTCCCAGGTTTTCCACAGCGTGCCGGGAGAAACGGCGCCCCAGGCGAACTTTGGAGAGGAATGGCCCCTTGTAAAGTGCGCAACCCAGGACGTACCATGAGCATCAGAGGAAAGCGTTGTGGGGCGCCTTCTCCTAATTGACGTGGTGGCATCGGTCTCCGTTCTGGGGCTGTGGTATGTCGTGTTTTCTCACTACAACCGCAAGAAAGGCGCAGCGGCTTTGCGCTGGGTCCAAACTGCTTGCGCCGGCAAGGGACGCGTTCTAGATTCGCGTTGGCTGGGCAACGCTCGACTCCAGGCTCGGCTTCACTTTCCCTCTCGCTGGTTTGACAATGCCCGTGTCACCGTAAGGTTTCGTCCGCGTGCCTTACCCTTGCAATGGCTGCTCAGCTGTTGGCATAAGCAAAAAGAAACCTTGACCTTCGAGGCCGATCTCGACGGCTCACCAACTTTCCGTCTCGAGGTTATGCGGCATCGCTGGTGCGCCCACAATCGCGGCATCTCTTCCCGCAAGCAGGATGGGCGCGAGTGGAACGTCTACGAACCCGGCCCGGTTGTTCTGACCACCAGAACGCACTGGAAGCAGGATCCCTCGGCGGAGCTGAGTGCACTGATGTCAGCGCGGCGGCAGGACATTCTGCAGGTCCACTTTCGACCTGAATCCCCGCAGTTTTCTGCCACTGTGCGCTTGGAGGCCTTGTCTGATCCCGAGGCCGCCGCCGAATTCGTGAGCGCCCTCCGCGAGATCGCCGCCGGAGCCTCGACTCACCGCCAGTAGATACTTTCTGATCTCTGCAACTCACAGACAGCTCCACCTATCTAAGTCCAAGTGAGCCCAATCGCTGTGTATTTGCGCCTCCTTCTGTTTCTTTCTCTGCCGCTCTCTTCAATAGCCGGCCAAGTCACACCCGCTCCGCAGCTGCAACCGCGTCCCACCGAGCCTGGCAACGCGCAACCGCCGGCGTCCTCCAACGTAACCGGATCTGAGATTAGTCTCGACGTGCAGGTCACGGACAAATCCGGAGCAGCCGTTCTCGGACTCCACAAAGAAGATTTTGCCGTCCTGGACGACAAACGCCCGCAAAGCATCCTGAATTTTCAGGCGGTACAGGGTTCTGAGGACACACCAGTTCAGTCCGTAGAAATTGTTTTGGTCATCGATGCGGTCAATGTTTCGTATCAGACTGTGGGATTCGAACGCGACCAACTCAAGAAATTCCTCTTACAGAATGACGGCAAGCTCGAGCAGCCAACTTCTCTAATCTTCTTCACGGACGCCGGAATGCAAATGCAGAACGGCTCTTCCCGTGACGGAAAAGCTCTCGTCGCTCTTTACGAGAAATACCAAACTGGCCTGCGTACCATCAATCGTTCTCAGGGGTTCTATGGCGCGGCCGAGCGGTTTGAAATGTCGCTAAAAGCACTGGACTCTTTCGTGGAGTATGAGCGTTCGCGTCCCGGCAGGAAGTTGATGATCTGGTTCAGCCCGGGATGGCCTTTGCTCACTGGACCAGGTATCCAACTGAGCGGTCAGGATGAGCAGCGCTTCTTCAATTCAATCGTGGCGACATCGAACGGTTTGAGGCAAGCTCGCATTACCCTCTATAGCGTCGATCCGCTCGGTCTTGCCGATGCAGGGGGAATTCGCATTGCCTACTATGAAGAATTTCTCAAAGGAGTTTCAAAACCAGATCGCGCCCTCGCCGCTGACTTGAGCTTGCAAGTTCTCGCCGTACAAAGCGGAGGGCGCGTACTCAACAGCAGCAATGACCTCACCAAGGAGGTGTCCACTTGTGCCAGCGATGCTAGCTCCTTTTATGTGCTTTCATTTGCCGCCGCGCGCGCCGATCACCCCAACGAGTATCACGCCATCGAACTGACGGTCGATAAGCCTGGCGCGAAAGCTCGCACTCGTACTGGCTACTACGCCCAACCCTGAAAGTAGCTCCCTTTCTTATTCCCCGCTCAATCCGGCTGTGCTATCGTTCCGGGCCATGGACAATTCCACACCGCAGTTCGGCATCGCCGAATATCGCGGATCGCCGGGCATTGACCGCTGCCACTTCTGTCAACAGCCGGTCGCCGGCAGCTATTACCGATTGAATGGGCAGCTAGCCTGCGCGGCTTGCGCCGAAAAAGTAAAGAACGGGTTGCCGCAAGATAGTCACGCCGCCTACACGCGCGCACTCCTGTATGGAATTGGCGCAGCCGTCGCCGGATTGATCCTGTATGCCGTATTCGAAATCGAGACCGGCCTCATCATCGGCTATGTCTCCCTTGCCGTCGGCTGGATGGTCGGCAAGGCCATGATGAAGGGATCGAACGGCCTTGGCGGCCGCCGCTATCAGATCACCGCAGCCTTGCTCACCTATGCCGCCGTCTCCATGGCAGCGATCCCCATCTGGATTCACTACGCCGGCCAGCAAAAGCAACGTGCGCCGAAGCACCAACAACAACTCTCCGGTGATCAGCCAGATTCAAGTAGCGAATCGCCCGCCGAACCGGAAGCCGCTCCCGCAAAACCTCACGTAGATCGAGGCAAGGCCCTTCTTCAATTAGCCTTCCTTGGCCTCGCTTCGCCATTCCTGGAACTGTCCGACCCTCTGCATGGACTCATTGGACTCTTCATCCTCTTCATCGGTATTCGCATCGCGTGGCAGACGACCCACCAGCGGCTCCCGGCGATCGATGGACCGTACCAGGCATCCCCACGGTCGCCGGTCGGACTTAGCGCCGGTCCAGGGGCGTAATATCGAGTATCGTGTCCTCCATTTCTCCCGAACTGATTCGCAACTGCAGACGCTGCGCCAACGAACTCGCGCCTGGAGCACTTGTCTGCCCTAAGTGTCTCGCGCTGGTGCACTCGGAAGAATTGGATCGCCTGGCGGCGGATGCGAAGGCGTTCGAGTCCAAAGGCGAACTTACTCAGGCGCGTGAGCGCTGGCTCGCTGGATTGCCGTTATTACCCCGCGACTCGAAGCAGTATGACTGGATCGTGCACCACACCAACAGCCTTGCCGCCTCTCAGACCGCATCCCAGCCCGAATCCACAGAAAATAAGTGGACCAAGCGTCTCGGCCCCGTCGGTCCGATCGCCGTTCTGTTGGCCAAGGGCAAGACCGTACTCTTCGCATTATTTAAGCTGAAGTTCTTGCTTAGCTTCGCCGCCTTCATCGGAATCTACTGGGCCGCTTGGGGCATGAAGTTCGGCATTGGCTTTGCCGTATTAATTTTGCTGCACGAGATGGGTCATTTCATCGACATCAAACGGCGCGGGCTGCCAGCCGAGATGCCCGTCTTCCTGCCTGGACTCGGCGCCTATGTCCGCTGGCAGGCCATGGGCGTGCCTTTAGAAACACGCGCCGCCATCAGCCTCGCTGGACCTCTGGCGGGCTTTCTAACCGCAGTAGCCTGCGCCGTGATCTGGGTGCAAACGGGCAATCCGCTTTGGGCAGCGCTGGCCCGCGCCGGAGCGGTTCTGAACCTGCTCAACCTGATTCCCGTGTGGGTTCTCGACGGCGGACAGGCTGCACTCGCGCTCAGCAAAATGGAACGCATCATCCTGCTCACCGCGTGTCTCGCCCTGTGGCTGGTTTTGGGCGAGAACATTTTCTTCCTTGTGGCACTGGGCGCTGGATATCAAGTCTTCTTCGCCGGAGATTTTCCACCCCATTCCAGCCGCGCCACCACTATCTACTATCTCGCAGTTCTGACAGCTCTCGGTGTCATCATCCGGCTGTTGCCCGGAACCGGACTTGGCGTGAGATAACTTCGGCTCCTATCGAAACCGAAATGGATTTCCTTATGCTTCCCATCAGCTTTTTCGATTGTGGCTGGCCAGCCTTCGCGCTATTCTTTCCGGTACTCCCCAGCCGTTCCAACTCCATGTTTCGATGGCGTTGTTTGCTGCAATCATTTTGCTGAATACGAATAGGAGATTGAAGAACATCCATGCCCAATGAGCTGCGCAATTTTTTATCTCTTAGCTACGACGAACTCGAAGAACTCAATCTGGAAGCCAAAGAGCAACGCAGTAGCCGGGTCGCGACCGACAAAATCCAGGAGAATCGTCTCAAGTATTTAACCGACGAAAAACGAATCAAAGCCGTGACCGTGCTCTTCAGCGATCTCGAAGGCCGGTTGCACATGCTCGATTACGATAAAAAGTTTTTGATCAAGAGCTGGGACAATCTCACCTTCGACGGCTCGTCCATCCGTGGCTTCACGGCGCAGCGCGAAAGCGATCTGCGGCTTGGCATCGACTGGAGCGCCTTTTACTGGGGTCCGGCGGATGTGTTCGGCGCGGGCAAGGTGCTGGTTTTCGGCGAGGTGATCGACAAAGGCGGCCAGCCTTATTCCGCTGACATTCGCGGCGTGCTGAAGAGTTTCGCGGCCGACCTGAATAAGAAAAAGGGCTATACGCTTAATGCGGCCAATGAAATTGAAGGCTTCCTCTTTCAGGGCATCGACGCCGAACGCACATATAATCAAACCGGCAAGTTCGAATACGTCAACACGGGCGGATATTATTTCTCGCTCCCCGGCGACCCGCTCCGCACCTTTATCGATACCACTGCCGAAGTGCAACGCGCGATGGGCTTCCAGAATGAGAAGGACCATCCCGAAGTTGCGCCGTCGCAGTTTGAAATCAATTATGGCTACGGAGAGGTGGTCGCCGCCGCCGATCAGATTCAGCTTTACAAACTAATCTGCCGCCAGGTCGCTACGAATCTTGGCGTGACCGCGTCCTTCCTACCCAAGCCGGTGGTTGGCGTCAATGGCAGCGGAATGCACACCAACGTTTCCATCAGCGAGGGCGGAAAAAATCTATTCTGGGACGCCAAGGGCGAAGAGAAGCTCAGTAAAACCGGCTGGGCATTTGTCGATCGTATCTTGACTCACGGCAACGATCTTTGTTTGCTTCTGAACGCCAGCGTAAATGCCTATCGCCGTCTCGATCCGCACTTTGAAGCGCCGAATCAAATCAAGGCTTCCGCTGTAGATCGCGGATCCATGATCCGAATTCCTATCGGCAACGAGAAGAGCATGCGCGTCGAAGTCCGTTCGGTGGCCCCGGACGCCAACCCTTACCTCGTTCTCTATTCGATCTTCAAGACTGGCCTAGATGGCGATACTTCGCGAATCAAAAACCTGCGCCAGGCCGAACGCTACTTGCCCGACAACATCTATACCGCTCTCGAAAACTTCCGCAAGTCCGAGTGGACCACGAAAATCCTCGGCGAAGATGTTAAGGGACGGTACGCAGATTTGAAGCAGGCCGCCGCCGACCGCTGCCCGCGTCTGCTGGGCACGTTCGTGAAAGCTCCCGAGGTGCAGTATCACCACGACGTCTACAACCAGTTCCTCTGGAATTTGTTTTAGATCGCTCTACTCTCCGTAAACAACAGCCCTGCTCGCAAGAGCGGGGCTTTTTTCGTGCCAAACGAGTTGCGGCTGAGCACGTTTATACGCTTAATCTTTTCTGCGGGGACGATTAAGTATGGTCCTGCGGCGATTTCGTCCGCGTGTGCTAGATTCAGAAGTTTGATGGACGCCGCTCCCACGATCTCCACGCAAGGCCTCACCCGACGCTTCGGAGATCTCGTCGCCGTCGATGGCATCGACCTTCGCGTCGCGCCCGGAGAGTTCTTCGGCTTCCTGGGTCCTAACGGTGCCGGCAAGTCCACCACCATCAAGATGCTTACCGGCCTGCTCGCTCCCAGTGCGGGCCGCATCGAAATTCTCGGACTTGACCTCGAAAAACATTCTGTGGAAGTAAAGCGGCAAATCGGAGTGGTGCCCGAAGGCATGGCGTTATTCGGGCGGCTCACTGGATCCGAGTTCTTGAACTTTGCAGGACGCATGTATGGATTGGATCGCCAAACCTCGGCCCAGCGCACAGCCGAACTGCTCGATTTCATGCAACTGGCCAATCAACCCAAAAAGCTCGTCACCGATTACTCCCACGGTATGCAGAAAAAGCTGGCAATGGCTGCCGCCGTCATTCACGGTCCGAAGGTATTATTTCTGGACGAGCCGTTCGAGGGTGTCGACGCCATCGCCGCCGGAACGCTAAAAGCCATGCTGCAAGGCATGATCGCGCGCGGCGCTACTATCTTCTTGACCTCGCACGTGCTCGAGATCGTCGAGCGATTATGCAGCCACGTGGCCATCATTCATCAAGGCAAGCTCGTGGCCCAGGGATCGCTCGAGGAGCTCCGCTCCGGCGTCAAAGCGCAAATGTCCGCGCAATCGCGTGGTAACTCAGATGGAAGTTCAGAACCAGTCGCAACCATGACGCTGGAAGAGATTTTTCTGCGTACCGTTGGCGGCTCGTATCGCTCCGAGCAGGAGCTCTCGTGGCTGGGATAGGTGAGACCTTGCGACATGACTCTACCTGTACTGTGAATAAATAAGCGCTGTCACATGCCGTTCGCTCCCAACTTTACCGCTCAACTCTCCGCTATCGCTTGGCTGCGTTGGCGACTCTTCGTCAATGCTCTGCGCACCACACGTGGACAGTTGGAACTGGCCTCGCGGGTGCTGGTCTCGATTGCATTCGCGATCTTCGCCGTGGGCGGCGCATTCGGCATGGGCCTTTCGTCCTACATATTCCTTTCTCATGGCAAGCCGCAATTGATCGCGATATTTTTGTGGATCATCTTTCTCTTCTGGCAATTCTTCCCAGTTATGGCGAGTGCCTTCACCAACGCCCCGGATTCTTCCGAATTGCTGCGCTTCCCACTAAGTTATCGCTCGTATTTCCTCGTGCGCTTGGCCTATGGCGCATTCGATCCCGCCAGCGCGATCGGTGGCATTTGGACACTCGGAATTCTCATCGGCGTCAGCTTCGCAAAGCCGTCCATATTTCCCTGGGCGCTGCTGGTCCTGGCAATCTTCGCGCTCTTCAATATCCTTTTTATGCAGATGATCTTCGCCTGGGTCGAACGCTGGCTTGCTCAGCGCCGCTCCCGTGAAATCATGGGCGTCCTCTTCATTCTGCTGATGCTGAGCGTTCAGTTAATCGGACCCCTTACCGGACATTTCGGCCGTCGTCCTCATCCTCAACTGAAGCGATTCATCGCAGTCGCCGGTCCCGTGCAGGCCCTCTTACCACCAGGCTTGGCCGCAGACTCCATCGTGGAAGGTATTTATCCGCAGTGGCCGGTCGCGCTCAGTTCGTTGGCGCTTCTTGGCGCCTTCGCGATCGTGATCGGTTACTGCCTGCACGTGCGCTTGCTGGCCCAGTACCGCGGAGAAAATCTCAGCGAGGTCGTCTCTCCGTCGGCCTCACCAGCAGATCGCCAGATGCGAGCCGGCTGGAATGTCCCCGGGTTCGCCCCGCCCGTCGCGGCCGTATTCGAAAAAGAAGTTCGCTATCTTCTTCGCAGCGGCCCCATGCTCCTGACGTTGATCATGCCCTTTTTCATGTTGTTCATCTTCCGCTTTGGAGCAATGAACTCCGCGCGCCATGCGGCTGCATTCTCCACCCACACGCCCGCGCTGGCGTTCCCCCTGGCCGCGGCTTACGCCATCCTCATGCTGACCAACCTCGTCTATAACAACTTCGGCGGCGACGCGGCCGGCATTCAGTTCTTCTACGCGTCCCCCGTAAGTTTTCGCAATATCGTGCTCGCCAAGAATCTTACCCATGCCGGCATTTTGATCCTCGAGGTGATCATCGCCTGGCTTCTGGTCAGCTTTCTCTATCGCCGCCCCGCGCTCGAAGTGACCGTCACCACCCTGGCGGCCCTGCTATTCGCGGCGCCTCTGAATTTTGCTCTGGGCAACGTGCTCTCGATTTACTCGCCGAGAAAAATTGATTACGCAAAGTTTGGCCGCCAGCGCGCCTCGCAATTCACTGCTCTTATCAGCATCGCAATTCAATTCGTGATCGTCGGCATCTCCGTCAGCGTGTTTTGGATGGGAAGTTATTTCGGCAACGCCTGGGTGGCAACCCTGATCTTGCTGCTTCTTGCTGGAATATCATTTGCCGTTTACGGAACGATCCTCGCCCGCGTTGATCGGCTCGCGATGGAGCGTCGGGAGATTCTCGTGGCTGAACTTTGCCGCGCCTAGCCAACCCTTCATCACAGGGTCACGGAGTTGCGGAAAAACCTCCGCGCGGCCTAGAATGCGATGCTCGTTTACGAGCTAACCGTTTCACACCCTGGAGGAAACATGAATGTACGAAAAAGCGTATTCACGCTCGCAGCCGTTTTGTTCGCTGTGACCATGAGCTTCGCGGATAACCCACATCTGGGAACATGGAAGCTCAATGAAGCCAATTCGAAGTCGACCCCAGGAATGGGGAAGAATACTACGGTCACTTATGAGGCCGTTGGCGACAATATCAAGGCCACGCTGGATGGAGTCGACGGCCAAGGCAAACCCACCCATAGTGAGTGGACAGGCAAGTTCGATGGCAAGGACTATCCGGTCACTGGCGACACCACGTCTGACATGCGGTCTTACAAGAAAATTGACGACCGTACTCTCGAGGCAACCGGCAAGAAGGATGGCAAAGTTATTCTCACCGCCCACATCGTTATCTCAGCCGATGGCAAGACTCGCAAGGTTACCGTACATTCCACCGATGCATCTGGCAAAAAAGTCACAAGCTCTGCCGTTTACGACAAGCAATAGCAATAAGGACTCGCGGCGCGTTCGATCACAATGCCCTTCCGCTGAATCATCATTGGCGGAGGGCATTTTGCTGTTCGTCGCCCTGATCACTCACCTGAAGACTCGCCAGAAAACCCAACGGGATCGTCTTCAGTAACGTAGCGCCGCAGCCTTACCCTAAAATTATCGATCGTTGAACGCTTCCCCGGTACCACGATCACCGCACTGTTTTGCTTTCCTCTACCGTCTCTCCGCTGAAGTGCCGCTCGTAATCCAGGTACCAGATCACTAGCGCCACGCCCAGCATGGGCGCAATCAGCCAACTCTTAATCGTCGCGAAGTCCGCCATAATCGTGGCAGCTCCCACCACCGCCAGTACGTTGCGAAGGGAATCTAGTGCAGCTCCGCGGTGAATGCCGCGAATCCAACTCCAGCCTGATTTGAAGGTGTTCGCCATAGGTTCACCCAACGCGTCGAGACGCAAAATCTCTTGGAGAATGAAACCCTGGCCGGGAAGATTAGTTGTGAAAGCTCGTTGGAAGTGGCGATAGACGTTAATCTGCGCCGGTTTGCACAAACTTGCTTAAGCCATTGGCTGATGGTTATCTTTTCCCTCTGGCTCCGCCAGAAACCGGTATCCCACTCCGCGCACCGTCAGCAAATGGCGCGGCTGACCCGGATCGTCTTCGATGTAACGCCGCAGGCGTACCATAAAATTATCGATGGCGCGTGTGTCCGTGTCCTCGTGCAGCCCCCACACCTCTTCTAATATCTGCTTGCGAGAAACCACCCGCCCGTCATTGCGCACCAGATAGCGGAGCAACTCCGACTCCATCAGCGTCAGGTGAATCACATTATCCGCCGTCCGCAATTCCAGAGCACCGAAATCAATCGTCTTGCCGCTGAAGGAAAATTTCCCAAAGTCGCTGACGTCGCCCGCATCCAAGGGCGATCCTGCAGCCCCAGCAGCGCCGTCCGAACTTCCTGTCTGCCCGGCTCGCATCCATTGGCTGCGCCGCAGCAGCCCCTGCAGCCGTGCCAGCAGAATCGACAAATCGAACGGCTTCGGCAGGTAGTCATCCGCGCCCGCCGCAAATCCTTTCAATACATCTTCTGGTCGGCTCCGCGCCGTCAGCATCAGAACCGGCACATAATTCCGCGCCGCGCGCAGTTCGGTAACCACGCTGAACCCGTCCTTGCCCGGCAACATGATATCGAGCACGATCGCATCGAAATTCTCTTTTTTCTCTATCAAGCGTTTCGTTGCTGCTTCCCCGTCGCCGACAACCTCCGCCGAATATCCTTCCGCCTGCAGATTGAAGCAGAGCCCCTGCGCCAAATGTGCCTCATCTTCCACCACCAGCACCCGGCTCATGCGTTCGACCTCGGCACTTCGGCCCTCGGCAGCTCCATCGTAATCGTCGCACCTTCGCCCTCGCCCTCGCTTGTGGCAAACACTTTCCCTCCGTGCTTGTGTGCAATCGCCTTCACAATGAAAAGCCCCAATCCGGTTCCTTTCACCTGCGCCAGACCGCGATGGCTCACGCGATAAAAGCGTTTAAAGATGCTCTTCAGGTCGTCGGAAGGAATACCAACACCGTGGTCCTGCACGCTGAGCACGACGCGCTTCTCGTCCGGCATGCTCAGCCGAACCTGTACATCTACGGTTTCTCCCGAATACTTGATGGCATTGTCGAGCACATTGAAAACCGCCGTACGCAAATCCTCCGCGCTGCCCTTGACGCGTATCCCCGCGCCGTTGCTCCCCGCTTCTTCATAGTGCAGAGCCTCTTGCGGCAGATGATGCCGCACTCGCGCCGCCTCCATGCACCCGCGCACCACCTGCGCAAAATCGACCACCGTTTTTTCCCGCCCAGCTTTTTTGTCTCCTGCCCGCCCCGCCCGCAGCACTTGCTCCACGGTTTCGGTCAGGCGATCCGTATCGCTCAGCATCAGCCGGTAAAATTCCTGCTTTTGCGCTTCCGGCAAATCGCGGCGCTGCAAAGTCTCCAGATGTAGGCGGATCGACGCCACCGGCGTCTTCAGCTCGTGCGTGACCGCATTGATGAAGCTGTCGTGTTGCTCGCTGCGCCGGATTTCGCGTAACAGGAACGTCGTATTCACGATCATCCCGGCAATGAGCAAAGCAAAGAAGACAATGCCAAAAAAGAGTAATACCCTCAGGCGCCAGTTGAGGATAATCCATCCAACGTTGAGCGCGACCGCCAGCGCCACCAGGCCAATGCCCAGGCATAGAAAGAAGACGATGGTTCCGCGGCGGCTCGTAATGCGCATGGAGGTTCATCACGATTTTACCCTCCTCATCGCAGAAAAATGGTTACTGGATCACATGGGGCATAATGGAGTAGATGCGTACCTGGCAGTCCATCCGCGCTTCTACCCTCGACCGGCATGTGCACGAGGAAGCGTACGCCGCCCTCGTGCTTGCAGGAGGCTACGAAGAAGCCGGAGATCATGGGCGTTTTCAGGTGAAAGCTGGCGATGTCGTTTTTCATGAGGAATTCGAAGCGCACCTGGACCGTTTCACCGAAAGGGGTGCTGTGGTGCTCAATCTGCGGCTGACTGCGCCCTGTCGCTACCAGCCGGGGATTGCGAGTGTGGCCGATCCCGACTTCGTTGTGCGTGTGGCCGAGAAGAGTCGACGAGACGCAGTTGAATTGCTTGTCTCCACTGCCGTCTGCGAGAGACGCTGCCCTGCGGACTGGCCCGATGAACTCGCGTCGGCGCTCGTCAGGGATCCGTCCCTCAAACTCTCGGAATGGGGGCAACAAAACGGCATCATGCCGTGGACGGTTTCCCGCGGCTTCACTCTTGTGTTCGGCGTTTCGCCTGAAGCCTTCCGTGCTCGCGCTCGCTCACGCCACGCATTGAAGCGGATTCAAGATACTCCGGCTTCACTCGCTAGCATTGCAGCGGAACTGGGCTTCGCCGACCAGTCCCACATGACCCGGAGCGTCAAGCAACTCACGGGAACCCCGCCGCGGGCTTGGCGATCCACTGCAAATGGATTCAAGACGAGGGAGGGCCAGGAAGTTTAAAAGTGGAATATGCGTCCAATCCGTCCCCTGCTCTGCCTTCTAATATTGTTTTCTGCCAAGCCGCTTTTCTTCGGCGCGGACACCCTTCCCAATCACACGAACACCAACTGGCAACTGAAGCCCTCTCTCAAGTACGACACCCTTTGTTTGTTGAACGTCTTGAGCGGGGATCCCTACTATTTGCACTACTATCAAGCGGAGTACGACCACTTTCATGCGCTCTTCAGGCCTGAGGAACAGTCCGCGTTCGACCAATTGAAGCGCGTCATTAAGGATGAGGGACACGGAATCGTCTCTGCGAAACTGGCTCTCTACTTCTCCGCGGTGGATGACGAGACCTTGCCTGAAATGATCCACACCGTGCGCGACAGCGCTGCAATGGAGGCAGCCCTCAAGAAGACGTCCTACTGGAGCGCAGAGGGATGGCACAACTACGAGGAGGCCAGACCAGCGCTGGAGGTGGCTCTTCGAGCTTTAGATAGAGTCGGGTTTCCGGCATACTGGGCGGCAAGTGCGCGACCGAAGATCGAAAAGCGTATCGCCGATATTTCTGCCGAACTCCCGAAGTACAACATCATCCCTGTGATCGAGAGCTTCCTCGGCTTTCCTCTTCCATCGCAAACAATCACTGTCTATTTGCTGGCCTATTCAGAGCCTCACGGAATCCGTGTTACGGGCCTGCGTTTTCTGACCCATGTGTCCTATCCGTTCAGCATCGTTCTTCATAACGCGATTCACGAACCCATGCATCCGCCCTATCCCGTAGAAAATCCCAAGGTTCGGGAAGCCGTCGACCTGCTGAGACGCGATCCTCTCGTCATCGAAAAGGTTCAGCACCACGATCCGTCTTTTGGATACAACACGACAGCTAGTTACATCGAGGAAGATTCTGTACAAGCGTTGGAGGAACTGGTCAGCGAGAAGTTCGGTGTTGGCCGTAATGTCTGCAAATATTGGCGTGAGCAGGATGATGGTATGCATGTCTTGGCCGCAGTCATCTATTCGAATTACAAGCAGGCGACCTCTGTAACCCACGAGCCGTACTGGCTGTGGTTCGAACACGCGGTACAGGATGGGCAACTCCGTGGAAAAAACTTGTGGGAAGCTGTTCAGTCATTCTTTTCGCCCGGCCATTGCCATTAGTGCGAAATGTCCGACCATCTGGTCGAAAAACAAAACCCGCCGAAATGGCGGGTTCGTATCGAAGATTCACCTAACGTAGGTACAAACGCTTAATCTCCCGCCAGCGCCGCCTCCGGCAACACCGGCCCAATCAGCTTCCCGTTCGGCGTAGGCACTAACCCTTTTTCCAGGTCCGCCAGCTTCACCCGCTTAATATCCCAGGCCAGGCCAAGCTGCTTCAGCGCCCAGATGCCGTACCAGTTCATGTCGACCTCATACCACCTAAATCCATGCTGCGCGGCCGTCGGATGCGCGTGGTGATTGTTGTGCCAACCTTCTCCGAATGTCAGCAGAGCTACCCACCAGCTGTTGGTGGAAAGGTCGCGCGTCGTGAAACGCCGCGTGCCCCATGAGTGCGTCGCCGAGTTCACCAGCCAGGTTGCGTGCAAGCCAACCACCGTCCGCATAAAGGTTCCCCACAGCAGAAACGGCAGACCGCCGATGGCAAACAGAATTACTCCCAGCACAATCTGCGGTACGTAATGATATTTCGTGATCCAAACGTGAAACTTATCTTTCGCAAGGTCGGGAACGTAGCGGGCCAGCGTCGTCGTGTCGTGGTGCATGGACTTACCCATCAGAATCCATCCCATGTGCGCCCACCACTTGCCATCGATCGGCGAATGTGGATCGCCATCCTGATCGGAAAATTGATGGTGAATGCGGTGCGTGGCCACCCAGAAAATTGGTCCGCCTTCCAGGGCGAGCGTGGCGCACACCGTCAGAAAGTACTCAACCCACTTCGGAGTCTTATATCCGCGGTGCGTCAGCAGCCGGTGGTAGCTCATGCCGATACCCAGGCTTCCTGAAACCCACCACAGGAACATCGCCACGAAAAGCGCTTTCCATGTGAAGAAAAAGAGCGCAACGATGGCGCCCACGTGAAACGCCATCATAAAAATCGCCGTCACCCAGTTCACTTCGTTTTTCGCGGCTTGTCGTTTTTCCAGACTTTCCAGTTGAATGTCCAAAGTGGATCCCCGTGTGTGTAAGTTCGCTACCGTACATATTTAACTTATCAAGCCTGGCGGCAATCCACTGTAATACTTGTGTAATAGCGATTTAAAAGGAGTTACGGAAGTGTAAGCTCCAAAAGTAAGGGCGCGGCCCACTGGCCACGCCCCAGGAAAAGCTCGATTCGCCTGTTCAATCTCAAGCGCTTTTCGGCATTTTGCTCATGAATTCTTCCTGTGCTTCTTCCATTTCCTTCATCGACATGTCACGGGTGTGGGTCGCGATCGACCATTTATGACCGAAGGGATCCACAAGTTTGCCGTACCGATCCCCCCAGAACATGTCTGCAATCGGCATCTCAACAATTCCTCCCGCTCCAATCGCCCGGTCAAATGCCGAGTCTACATCCTCGACATAGATGTGTAGCCCCATGCCGGCACCTCCCGACGACTGCGGCGATAACGATCCATATTCCGGAAATTCGTCGGCCAACATAAAAATGGAATCTCCGATTCGCAACTCCGCGTGCATCACCTTGCCATCCGGCCCTTTCATCACTCCCCTCTCCACGGCCCCAAATGCTTTCTTGTAGAACTCGATGGCACGGGCAGCATCGCGAACCGTCATATGAGGTGTAAGTGTGTGGTATCCCTCCGGGACTGGTTTAACCGCCATATTGGCCTCCTCGTGAAAATTCGTTGAAAAAGCTTACACCAAAAACTCTCATGGATTTGTCAACGGACGGTTACAGACAGTAAGGAAGGTGAGCAGGTTTTCCTGGTCGGACGAGTATCAGAAGAACTTCGTAAGGCCTTCCTCCAGCACTACCACGCGATCTTTGATTCCGGCCGCGCGAGCCTCTTTCTCAAGTAATTGCAGCGGCTCATCTACCGGCTCATGGGAAAGCCGGAAGGTCCCATAATGCATGGGGACCATCCAGCGCGAATTCAAATCCAGAAATGCATGGGTCGCGTCCGCAGGATTGGTGTGCACGTTGCGAAAGGTTGGCGGATTGTAAGCGCCAATCGGAAGTAATGCCAGTTCCGGAGACAGTCGCCGCCCAATCTCTCGGAACCCCTCGAAATACGCCGTGTCCCCCGCATGGTAAACCGAATGCTTTCCCGCTTTCAGAACGTATCCGCCGTAGCCTCGGTGGGAGTCCTTCAAAATTCGCGCGCCCCAATGCCGCGATGGAACATGCGTCACCGTCAAATTGCCGCGCTTTGAGCTATTCCACCAGTCAAGTTCAATAATTTCGGAGAACCCAAGATCGGAAACCAGATCCGTCACATGGCTCGGAATGATGATGGCCGGAGCCTTCCCGCTGGTGCGCAAATTATTCTGCACGATTGCTCGTAACGACGGACGGTGCAGATGATCGAAATGTGCATGCGTAACCAGCACCAGATCGATGGCGGGCAAGTCCCGCACCCGAACTCCCGGACGCCGCAACCGCTTCAGCACAAACAACCAGCGCGCAAAATTCGGATCGATCATGACGCTGTGTCCGCCAATTTGCACCAGGAAACTCGAGTGGCCGATGAAAGTCACCCCCAGGTCGCCATTGGTTGCCAACTGCGGCTTATGACTCTCGCCGCACAAAGGAGTGACCGCCGAATGACGCACCAGCCGTCCGAACTGTGATGCTCGTTTGCGGAGCGCCGGATTGCGAAGCGTTGCCTTGATCATCCTGAATTGGCCTACTTATTGGATGAAGGTCTGAAGCGGCTCGCACCATTTTAGTTCATCGCAGCCGCGCACGCGGTAATTGGTCCGGTTCCTCCAAAAGAAATCGCCGCCCGCATGATCAATGCAGGCGGCGATCGCTTCCGACAGTTTATTTTCCAGATTATCGTCCGGAAGTGTTCGTAATCCAACGCGAGCGCGGGATTTCCTTCTTTCCCTCGTCGTCGTAGTAGAAATGCATCTCGTGGTCGGACTTCGCCCCAGCCACTGGCTGATCCGCCAGCCCGCTGAATCGCGGAGAACTTCCCGCCGCAGGAAGCGGAGCCTTCGTCGTGTACATGGATTCTGCCAGCGTGCTCCCGTTATTCGCTCCCGCGGCCGCGAACACTCCAAATGCATTGCCATTCACGTACGAGACGCCGATATAATCCGCAACCATCGGCCCGTTGTCCGAAACCGGCAACCACGCCAGCTTCATGGGCCCGGCGATTTTAGCTCCCGCCGTCCAGGTTGCGCCTCCGTCTGCCGATGTCACAAAACCCACTTCCAGTTGACATGTGCTCGCACTGCAATTCGACACTGGATAGTAGTAATAAACAATCGTCATATGTGCGCTGCTTCCGGAGGTCGTCGGATCGACCCCGATCCCGGCCAGGAAATGATCTACCGTGCTGGTGGTCGCATCAATCGGAATACGCGTCACCGCGCTCCACGTCTTGCCATCCGAAGAAGAGCTCATCACAATGTCGTTCGATTTACATCCCGTGCGAAAGCGGCAATCCGACCACACCACAAACACCTTCCCTGCACCGTCGATCGACGCCGAGGGCAAGTTCGGATTTCGTAATCCTCCCGCTACGCCGTGGCTGTTGATGGTTGCAATCTGCTGGCTCTTGCCCCAGCTCACTCCGCCATTTGTGGAACTGAACACATCGATACCGCCGCCTTCGAAAGGAACAATCACGGTCCCATTCGGCTGCACCAAAGGTTCGCCGCCCAGCCCGCCGGCATGATCCGACGAGGCCAATCCCTTTCCCCACGTAAGCCCACCGTCGCTCGATACGCTCATCAGAACATCGCCCGTACCGTACGCCTGGTCCCACTCCGTATAGCAATTTCCGTAGTAAGGACTCGAAGGTGTGTTATCGCAGACCGACCAGTTTTTATCATCAAGATGAGTCTTATCGATGATGATCGGATTTCCCCAGGTTAGTCCGTTCGCCGACCGGCTCACCGCCACATCCCCGATCACTCCTGAATTGCTATTCAGCCCCGCCAGAGGCAGCGTTGAAATCAGCCACTGCCCGTGTTTTGCGTCGTATGCCACCGACGGATCCGCCGCCGCGCCGTAGGTTCCGTTCTTGTAATTCACCGTAAGTCCGGGCAGGTCTCCAAACTTCCACGTCAACCCACCGTCGGTCGATGTCGAGAAGCCCACATCGCCACTTCCCCACCCAATTGATCCCGGCCGTCGCGCCACATGGAACGCACTTACAATCGTGTTGCCCCAAGCAAATGAATCCGGCTCAACTTCCGTCTTGTGCACGCTATCGGTGTTCGTAAGGTTATCCACGCTAATGCGCGCCAGTCCGCCTTGCGCAACCGCAGACAAACTCAGTGCCGGCAGAATAATCCCTAGTACGATCATCGAAAAAGGGATGGCCTTTCCAATCTTTTTGGTCGGGAGAACGGCTCTCATCAGAATTTTCCTTATGCTGTTGCAGGATTTGTAGCCTTGCAGGAGAGCAAGGATCGCACTGGCACGACACCACCCACCGGCGCCGTCACGGAACTATAGCGCGAGACTAGCCGGAGTGTCGATGTGAACCATTTTGCATAGTCCAGCCATCCCGTCGGAATTTCGTGAGCCTTTGTGCCGCTCGTGATCAAAAACTTTGCTTCGAAGTTTGGGACTTTCTAATCGCTTCTTTCGCGCACAACCTCAACTTGACCTCCCTCCTGCGCTCATATCTAATTTGGAAGCGTCTTTTTGAACAGGAGAGATCCGAAATGCGCGTTGCCTTCTTCGGTCTGGGAATTATGGGACATGCGATGGCCACCAATCTCGCGAAAGCGGGACATGAAGTCACGGTTTGGAATCGAACTCCCGGCAAGCTCGTCGAGGGCGCCGGCGTCGCCCCCACGCCCGCAGCCGCGGCACAGGGCGCGGAAGTCGTCTGGATGTGCGTCTCCGATACCGCCGCCGTCGAACAAGTGCTGTTTGGTGCCGATGGCATCGACCAGTCGCTCGCAGACGGCATGATCATTGCCGACTCCAGTACCATTTCTCCCTCTGCCACGGTGAAGTTCGCCGAGCGCGTCCGCTCCAAAGGAGTTGCATACGTCGACGCGCCCATGACCGGATCAAAGATTGGCGCCGCTAACGGCACCCTGATTTTCATGGTCGGCGGCGACGCATCCGCCATCGATCGTCTCAACCCATTGTTTGCCGCTATGGGCAAGAAAATCTTCCGCATGGGTGAGACTGGCAAGGGGCAAGCCACCAAATTGGCCATGAACCTTCAGATCGCCCTCATCTTCGAAGGTTTCGCCGAGGCGCTTACTCTCGCCACCAAACTCGGTGTAGATCCCAAACAACTTGTCTCTCTCATTGAAGCCACCATGGTTCGCTCCGGTGTCGTCGAGTACAAAGCGCCTTTCGTCCTGCAACGCGACTTCACACCCAACTTCCCTCTGCGTCTGATGCACAAGGACATTCTTCTCACTCTCGAGGCCGCGAAAGAATCTCGCGTCAAGTTGCCCGCACTGGAAACCGTGGAAGAGATTTACGAAATGGCAACCGAAGACGGCCATCGCGATCTCGACTACGCCGCTACTCTCACGTTGCTGGAAAAGTGGGCTGGCGTACAGGTGAAAAGCGAAGCCGCCTGATTGCGCAGGAATAATCAAGAGCAAGCTTGTGTGGGGACAGCCGCCCTCGGCTGTCCGTCGGGCGGAGCCCGAGTTCCTCAATACGCCAGCAGGATCCTCAAGTCCCTCAAGTTGTTCCCGGTAGGCCCAATCTCAATCGCGTCGCCTAGCGAACGAAAAAATGGGTAGGCATCGAATTTCGCCAGGGCTCCACGGGCATCCAGCCCAGCGGCCTCCGCGCGTCTCATCGTTGTCCCATCCGCTACAGCACCAGCCGCTGGACTATTTCCATCCACTCCATCCGTTCCCGCGCTGAGCACCGTAATCCTTTCTCCCGAAATTTTCGTGGCGCACGCCAGCGCGAATTGCTGATTCCGTCCTCCCACGCCCCCGTTCGTAACCTTTACCGTCACTTCCCCGCCGGACAGCAGACATACGCGCTCCGATGTTTTCCTGAGATCTCGCAGTCGCTTTAACAGATGTTCAGCTGCCCGTTCGTAATCCCAGTCATCACAGGAATTGTCCACGTGCACCACGAAACCCGCGCTGCGCCGCCACCGTCTTCGACTCTTCTACTGCCGTATGGTTCGACAGCACCGTCCACCACCGCGAGCGGTAAAAAGCCTGATCATCCGACTTTGGAGTTTCTTCCAGCGCCCGCCGCTCGAATAACTCCCGAGTGGACGCCGGAAACTGCGCCACTAAACCATGCTTCTCGGCGATACGATAGCAATCCTCGACACTCGTCGAATCTGGCATCGTTGGTCCCGACGCCACCGCATCGAGCATCTTGTCCGGTACATCGGAGACCAGCAACGAAACTTGCTGCGCCGGAAACGCCGCGCGTGCCAGCCTCCCTCCCTTTATGGCCGATAGATGCTTGCGGACCGCATTGATGTCCGCAATCGGCGCGCCGGAGTGGACCAGAACGCGGTACGTCGCGATCAAGTCTTCGAGAGAAATCTCATCATCGATCGGCTTTTCGACAATCGACGATCCCCCGCCGCTGAGCAGAAAAATCACGAGCGAAGCCGCGTTCTGCGCGTCGAGAACTTTTAAAATCGCATTCGCCGCGCGGTTCGACTCAGCATTGGGCATCGGATGCCCGCCGCCAAAATAACGAAAACCGCGAACTTGTGCCGAAGGCTCAACCGAACTAGCTACGATCCCCTCGAGGGCCTGTTCGCCAACTTGTCCCGCAAGCGCCTCCACCATCGTGTGCCCCGCCTTCCCAATGGAGACGACCACGACTCGGGAATACGCGTGCAGATCATAAAGATCTTCGCCGATCCGCAATGTTCCGCGTTCGCAATGCACGTGCCTCGCGAAGCCTTTGGCGATCGAAGCCTCGCCCAGTGCAGAAAGGAAAATAGTTCGCGCCGTCTCGCGCATGCTGCGAAATATCTCAGCGTCGCTCATTCAAACTGGATTCCCTGCGTTCAATGCCGCCTTTACCCAACTCTCAATCGCTTCCCGCAACTCGCGCAAACGTCCCTCAAAAAAATGATCTGCCCCTTCAATCACCACAAGCTTCTTCGGCTCTGGCACCGACGCAACCAATTCTTCCAGCTTCGTCCGCGGACCAAACTGGTCCCGCGCCCCACTCACGAACAATTTCGGCTTCACGCAGTCCCGCAGGAATTCGAACGTATAAACGCGAGGCATTTCGGTATCGGCAGCAACCGGGGACACTGGTGTCCCCACTCCGATCAACGCTTTCACTCGCGCATCCGGAGCCGCAGCGCGCAGTCCGACCGCCGCGCCAAAAGAGAACCCGGCAAATATCAAGGGCAGATGGAACTCCGAATCCAGCCAGTCCAGCGCCACCCGCACATCGTCGAGTTCTCCGCTTCCATGATCGTGCTCGCCGTGACTCAGTCCGGTTCCGCGAAAATTAAAACGCAGCACCGGAAATCCAAAACTATTCAGCGCCTTCATCGTGTGAAACACAACCTTGTTGTGCAGCGTCCCACCAAACAGTGGGTGCGGATGACAAACAACCGCCGCATGCGTCGCATTCTCCGCCCCGGCATTTAACAACGCCTCCAACCGGCCCGAGGCGCCTTCCAGAAAAAACGATCGGATCGTCGTGTTTTCCCCCATCACGTTATTCAGATTACATGAAGTCAGAAATGAGAGGCCGGCCAACAATAACTCTTTCTTCAAGCGGGCCGAGTATTCACTTCTGACTTCTGACTTCTGACTTTTGACTTTTGACTTCTGATTTCTCACTTCTGACTTCCGCACCAGACGCCCGCAGTATCCCGTTTTCCCTCTGATATTCTTTTCCTGCATGGACGCCATCACCCTCACTCGTCAACTCGTCGACATCGAATCGATCTCAGGCAACGAAGCTGCCGTTGGAAACTATCTCTACGGAGAACTCTGCCGCATCGGCTATCAGACGCTCAAAATCCCGGTCGAGGCCGATCGTTTCGACCTCTACGCAACATCTCCGGAACACCCGAATCCGAAAGTTGTTTTCTCCACGCACATGGATACGGTGCCGCCCTTCATTCCGTCTTCCGAAGATGCCTCGCGCATCTATGGTCGCGGCACCTGCGACGCGAAAGGCATCATCGCCGCTCAGATCGCCGCTTCCGAGCGATTACGCCGTGACGATATTCATGTCGGCCTGCTTTTTGTAGTCGGGGAAGAACGCGATAGTCTCGGCGCCAAAACAGCCAATCAGTTCGCCGCGAAACAACCGCATCATGCCTGCAAATATCTGATCAACGGCGAGCCCACGGAGAACCGAATCGCTCTGGCATCGAAAGGCACCTTGCGCGCTGAAGTCACCGCTACCGGTCGCATGGCGCACTCCGCCTATCCGGAACTTGGCGACTCCGCCATTGACAAGTTGATCCCGGCGCTCACCCGTCTGCGCGCGATGCCATTGCCCTCTGATCCTGAATTCGGTCCCTGCACCCTGAACATTGGCCTCATCGAAGGCGGTCGCGCTCCCAACGTGATTCCGGATTATGCCCATGCCGATCTTCTTTACAGGCTGATCGGCCCGTCGCAGGATCTGCGTCGTCGGATTGTTGAAACCGCGAGCGATCAAGTAAAGGTCGATTTTCCGCTGGAGATTCCCTTCCTTCGTCTGCGCACGATTGAGGGCCTGCCAAGCATGATCGCCGCTTTCACCACAGACATTCCCGCGCTGACGAATTGGGGCGAACCGCTGCTGATCGGTCCCGGATCGATTCATGTGGCGCACACCGATGGCGAGTTCATCGACAAACAACAACTCGCTGAAGCCATCGATCTGTATTGCACGATTACGAAGCAATTGCTTACCACGTAAGCGAGCGCATAACGGCGCAGAAATCTTTTTCAATCCAGCGGAGTTCGTCAACTCGCGCCACCCATATAGACTCTAAAGATCATGACCACCAGCACTCTCAACTCCCTGTCTCGCGCCTCATCCGCCTACTTGCGCTCCGCCATGCATCAGCCCATCCGCTGGCACGAGTGGGGCGAGGAAGCCTTCGCCGCGGCGCAACGCGAGAACAAGCCGATGCTCCTCGATATCGGCGCCGTCTGGTGCCACTGGTGCCACGTGATGGATCGCGAGTCTTACGACGACCCCGAAGTGGCGGCCATTGTGAATGAGCATTTCATCGCTGTAAAGGTCGATCGCGACGAGCGCCCCGATATTGACAGCCGCTATCAAGCCGCCATCAGCGCGGTCAGCGGACAAGGGGGATGGCCACTCACCGCCTTTCTCACTCCCGACGGCAAACCGTTCTACGGCGGCACCTATTTTCCGCCGATCGATGGCTACGGCCGTCCCAGCTTCCGCCGCGTACTACTCAGCATCGCCGCCGCTTACACAGAAAAGAATGGCGACGTCGTGGAGCAGGCCAAGATGGTGGAGAACGCCATCGCTCAGGCAGAGTCCTTCGCCGGACGCAGTGGACGCGTTTCGGCAAGCGTCATTACCGCCATCCAGCAAGCCGCTCTGAAAATGTTTGATCCGCAACACGGAGGTTTCGGGCAAGCGCCAAAATTCCCGCATCCTTCCGTACTCGATCTGCTGATCGAACAGTATTCCCGCACCCAGGATGCCAACCTGCGCCAACTCACCGTCAGCACACTCGAGCACATGGCCAACGGCGGCGTCTACGACCAGCTTGCCGGCGGCTTTCATCGCTACTCCGTCGATGAGCGTTGGGTCGTGCCGCACTTCGAGAAGATGTGCTATGACAACTCTGAACTCCTGAAGAACTACGTCCATGCCTATCAAGTCACCGGCTCGGAGTTCTTCGCCAACGTCGCACGCGACATCATTCGCTGGATGGAGGAGTGGCTTAGTGATCGCGAGCGCGGCGGCTTCTACGCCTCGCAAGACGCCGATATCAACATGGACGACGACGGCGACTATTTCACGTGGACGCTCGACGAAGTCCGCGCCGTCTTGACCGACGACGAGGCACAGGTCGCGTCACTCCACTATGACATCAACGAGGTTGGCGAGATGCACCACAATCCCGCCAAGAACGTTCTCTATGTGCGCGCGCCCCTCGACGAGATTGCTAAACGACTGAGCCTCAGCATCGCGCGCGTGCAAGAGCTGTTGAATTCTGCAAAGAAGAAAATGTATGCCGCCCGGCTGCTGCGCCCCACTCCTTACGTCGACAAAACAGTTTATGTGGGATGGAACAGCATGTGCGTCTCGGCCTATCTGGAAGCCGCCAAAATTCTTGGATTAGATGACGCGCGCCATTTCGCCCTTCGCTCTTTGGATCGAATTCTAGCCGAAGCCTGGAAGCCGCATGGACCGCATCGTTCGGAGGCTACCCAACCTTCTGCGGAACTCTTGCACGTGGTGGCCTATTCCGACCCCAAAGCGGAGCACCGCGAAATCCCCGGACTGCTGGACGATTACGCCGCCACCGCGTTGGCCTGTCTCGATGCCTATGAAGCAACCGCCGCTCTCAGTTATTTCAAGTTTGCGCACGCAATCGTCGACGCCATGATTGCAAAATTCTTTGACTCAACTTCCGGAGGATTCTTCGACGCCGAACCATCTTCCGACGGCAGGAACCTTGGCGTTTTATCCACTCGTCGAAAGCCACTGCAAGACTCCCCCACGCCCGCGGGCAATCCCATGGCGGCGATCGCTTTGCTGCGCCTCCATCACCTCATCGGGGATTCTGCTTATCACGACAAAGCTGAATTGACTTTGGAGGCTTTCGCTGGCGTCGTGGAACAATATGGAATTTTCGTAGCGACTCACGGAATCGCGGTTGTGCATTTCCTGCAAGCTCCGCTACAGGTTGTGGTCGTTTCCGAAAGCGAAACGGACGACGCCGGCTCTGCCCTCGCGGCCGCTGCCCATGCGGTCTTTTCCTTCAACAAGACTGTCATCAGGCTTACCCCAAACGAGGCCGTCGCCGCCAATCTGCCTCCGGCCTTGGCAGCCACCATCCCAAATCTGCCAGAATTGAAATCCGGCAAGTCCTTTGCCGTTCTTTGTTCCGGCTTCACTTGCCAGCCCCCAATTCACGACCCCACAGAATTGCGCCGTGCGATCGAGTCTGCGTCCAGGAGCAAGTCCGCCTCGTAGTCCCGAAACGATTTCGCCACAAAAAAATAGGGCTGACGGTTTATATGAGTCCGTCAGCCCGAAAATTGCGAGCCCTAGGTTCGGCCCAAGTTACTCTTCAGGTTACTTTGGTGACCTTGCCACCTCTCAGCTATCCGATTAACTTACTTCATCATCGGTGGTAGCTGAACGCATTTACCTTGTTGACCTTGCAGTTGTTGTTGTGGTGGGCACACTAGTATCGGGCCTCCGTCCGGGGCGGGAACCTGCGGAACGGCGGCTGCTACATAGGTGCCCACTAAGCCACACATCAGGACCGAAATCCTGACTACTTGCTTCATGGGTTTTCTCCTGCCGCGTCGTGGCTTTAAACAACTAAGCTTAACAACGCGGACCAGAATTATAAGGCACGAGTCAAGCGCGACCGGGAAGTCAGCCCTTATCTCTCGCCCATCCGGCCCGTCCAGACACTCGAACGTCTCCCGCCGCACATAGCGCGCCTTTTATTTAATTCCTTCGAGAAGAATGGGGTAGGAGGCAATCCTTAATCCATGGTCATAGATGTGCAAGGGTCGTTTTCGGCGGAACGCACCGGGGCCCTTGCATTTACGAAATCCGGAATAATCCTGAGGTAAGGGTCAGAACGAATATCAGACAAGAACGGTGGAAGCCGTCACTTCTGCTCTCACTTCCTCGTTGCCGGGCTATCCGAAATGCCGGCGAAGCCAACATCTCGCGAGGAGGAACCCCCACCATTCGCACCAGCGGCCTTTGCAGCCGCTCGAGGTTCCGGAGCAAGCGAAGGCGCCACTTGCGTTCGTGATAATGCCCGATCGACCATTCCCTCGAACATAGGAATCAGCGAATCGGCTGGAAGCGGGTAATGGATATCTGTCAGGCTTTGCTCCCACCGTTGCGACCGCAGCAGCGTCGCGGGAGCCTCACGCGCCGGTATCTTTGCCACCGCGTACTTAAACCAGATGAGCAGGGTGAGGTTGTAAGCCACCATGTTGATTACTTCCATCGCCCGGGTACCCACGTGGTCACCCACCCACGACGCCACCAGCGACAATTCCACCATCGCGAAGCACCCGAAACCCAGAGCGATGCCAAAGCTATATTGTCGCCGGCTGACGCCCAGATAGTGTGCGAAAAATAGCAGGAACAAGACCATTCCAACCTGGATAATTCGCACGCAACGCTGCGCCGTAAGAATCGCCTCAATCCAGGGAACCGTCTGCGAAGCATTCGTCGAAACAGACACGACGCCCGCCACCAGCAACATCACCAGTCCCGCCCACTTAAACAGTACGGTTCCCAGATCCCGCAAGGTGTGGAATGGACGGAAAGCATCCAGAAAAGCCTCGTGAATCACTTTGAACCCCAGCGCTACGCTGACTGCTGTAGTGAACCAGGTGAGATAAAAAGACGCGGCGTAGTTATAGCGAACCGGGAAAATGAGAGCGAACGCGAGTATTTGGGTAACGATGTATGCAAAGAAAAACTTGAACTGAAGGTACTGTTTGCGTCGAAACATTACGACTGCAATCGCAGTTTGCAGCACGGGATGAGCAATCCACAGAGCGTAATACAGAGACTTAATGTGTTCGCTCATGGGGAAGTATTTCCACCCTCAATTGCAGAGATTCGTTAACAGCCGTGAAAAGAAGTTAAACCTTTTGCACCAAGTGTTCAATGTACTCAGGTAATCTTAAGTAACGTTACCTTTGTGCCATCCCCCTGCCAATGCCAAAAAGTCAGCTTTGAGCCGCGAGGCCCTCTCTGTTCTTGTCCGAACAATATTAAGGAGAAGTATGAGGGATGACTTTGCGCCGTGAGCCTACACTTTCAGCGTCGGCTTCCGGAGCGCGACTTCCCGGTCAGTTTAGGCGTCCGGGACAGAGTGGATATAGGCACGCATCATCCGCACCTCATCATCTTTTTCATCCAGATCGTGCAGCAGAATGTCGCGTAAGGACACGATTCCTACCAGCTGTCCCTCATGGCACACCAGCAAGTGACGGAAGCCGTGGCGCCGCATCAGCGCCATGCAACTTTCCAACTCCTCCGTCGTGCTCACCGTAAGAGGATCATCCGTCATCACTTCGGCCAGACAGGTACTCTGCGGATCGAAGCCTTCAGCCACCACGCGCTTCATCAGATCGCGTTCGGAAAAGATCCCCACCAGCTTGCCATTGTGCAGCACGGGAACCGCGCCGATATTGTGTGCCACCATGAAGCGCACGGTTTCCAGCACGGTTTGGTCCATCTCGGCTTGATACGTGTCCTGGTTTTTGATCAGCTCGCAGATACGCATAGGTCCTCCTCGGACTATCTATTCCGAGCACCCCAAAAACAGCAACGGGGGGCGAGTATATGCCCAAATCAGATGCAGGGGAAGGGGGAACCGTTGAGGAGAACCGAAAAGTTGGCTCCCTTAGAACCTCTCCGGGAAGCGTACAGAACGCGCATGTCCAAAGCGCCAGTAGGAAGGGACTGCCAGATTTCCCATCCCGAAACTGGTTCGCTTGGAAGCACGACTAATTTGCCAGCTTTAGTCCGCTCTGTACCGTCGCTCTGACTATAATGCCCAGTTACCTCGGCATAAGGAGACAAGCACGATGACCCGACAATCCTCACGGCGGGATTTTTTAGAGCTTTCAGCCCTGGGGCTGGCCTCAGTGGTTGCGCGCGGCGAATCTTTGCAGCCCCCATCCATTGGGACTGGTGCCGCAAACGAGAATCCGAATGTCAGTCCGGAGATCTCTGTGTGGGTCACAGCTGGCGACGAACGTTTCGCAGCCGCTCCGGCGCTCCAATGGAGTTCTGCTTCGCCTGCTTCTTCGGCCGACCATATTCAACTCAACCCCAAAACGAACTTTCAGACAATCCTCGGTTTCGGGGGCGCGTTTACCGACGCGACTTGCTACACCTTTAATCGGCTCGAACCTTCTGCGCGCGAGCAGCTATTTCACGAGATGTTCCATCCTTCCCAGATGGGCCTGAGTACCGGCCGCGTCTGTGTCGGAGCCAGCGACTACTCCACCAAGCTTTATAGCTATGACGATGGCGAAGCCGATCCGGACCTGACTCGGTTTTCCATCGAACATGACCGTGAATACATTCTTCCCATGCTGCGCCAGGCGTCGCGAGTCAATCCAGACCTTTTTCTTTTTTCCACTCCCTGGAGCCCGCCGGGTTGGATGAAGTTCAACAATTCCATGCTCGGCGGCTCCATGCGCAATCATTATCTTCCCGTTTACGCGCAGTACTACTTGAAATTCCTACAGGCATACGCCGCCGAGGGCGTGCCCATCCAAGCCCTCACTACACAGAACGAGGTAGACACAGATCAGGATGGCAGAATGCCCGCCTGCAGCTGGCCCCAGGAATACGAGATCCAATTTGTCCGCGATCATCTTGGCCCGTTATTGCAAAAAACTGGGATAAAAACCAGGATCTGGATTCTCGACCATAACTACAACTTGTGGGGACGTGCGATCTGCTCGCTCGAAGACGACAAGCTTCGTGAATACGTAAACGCAGTTGCTTTCCACGGCTACTATGGAACTCCGGACATGATGAGCAAAGTGCAACAGGCTTATCCGGAAATCGAGATGCATTGGACCGAAGGCGGGCCCGATTACACCGATGCTGGTTATTTAGTGGATTGGTGCAAGTGGGGCGCAATCTTCAGCGACGTGTTGCGCAATTGGTGCCGCTCCATTACTGCCTGGAATCTGGCTCTCGATGAGGTTGGACGTCCAAACATCGGGCCTTTCCCCTGCGGCGGGGTCGTTTCCGTTGACTCGCAGACGAAAAAAATAACCCGCACCGGACAGTACTGGGCGTTTGCCCATTACTCACGCGCGATCCATCGCGGAGCCCGTCGTTTTGACTCGCATAGCTCCGTCCCCGATCTCCATCATGTGGGCGCCGAAAATCCAGACGGCAGCCACATCATGATCATCACCAATCCTGGCACAGCTCGCACGATCGAACTCAGGCTCGCGAATCTTGTGGCTCCGATTTCATTGAAAGCAAATTCCCTGACCACTCTCGCATGGAAGCGTGAAGGATAACGATGTGAAGAAAGGCGAAGGTAGGCAGAATCCAGCATGAAATTAGGCCGCTCCGGCCAAAATCAGAAGAGAATTTGCTGTTTTAAAGTTAACTCTTGTCGGGAACTGCCCGGCCTTCCGCTCCAAGAAATACGAAATAGGAAGAGTTCCACAAGGAGGTTGGCAAACTTCCACGCGGGCGCGCCGTCAGGACTATGTTGTACTCTGCGTTGTTGCTCGATCCGATCTCCCGCAGCACGTCCGGAGTTATCGTAATCGCGCCGCGCTTCATCTTTCCAGCCTTCACTGTTCCCTGCGGCTCAATTACCGCCAGTCCTGCCAGGAACTCGTTCACGTCAGTTCCCCGTCCCTGCCCTGTTGCCAGGAATGAGACCTCGGCGTCTTGCGTCGAGAAGTGCCATGCCAGCGACGCCGCCAGATTCACCGCCCGCTCATACTCCGCATGGGATATCGATCCAGTCGGCGGATTATCGAATACGATGCAGAGTTTCCGTTCGTCCTCGCGGCTGAATTCCCGAACTTTCAGCGAACCTGACTTCGCCGTCGCCTTCCAGTCCACATGCCGCGCCGAATCTTCCGGAAGATACTCTCGAATCCGGTACAGATCCGTCCCTCGCCCGCGTACAAAACTTTCCCATTCTCCGCGCACCAGCGGCAAAATCTCAAACAGTTCGTCCGGCGCTTCCACCGGAGGATAGACCAGAATCTCCCGCTCCAGCGCCACGTGCCGCGTCTTCGTAAGAAAAGCGAACGGAAACCGCGTCGCCACTCCAAAGCTCGATTCGCAATAACGCCCGCGCCGGTCGAACAACAACTCCAAGTCCGCCGATAACTCCGCCTTCGCGGGCAAGTATGGGAAATAGACCATCCCCTCAAAAATTCCTGGAGGCATGCCCTGCACTTCCACTCGCCGGACCCGGTAATCCCGCAGCCGCAGCCACTGATTCTCAGGCGTCCGGTTCATCGGAAACACAAACGTGGTCGGCTCCCACTGCCACTGCTTGCGAACTCTCTTCTGCTTCCTTGCTGGCACCACCCGAATCGAAAACGACGGCAGCACCCGCCGCGCATTACGCAGCACAATCTTTCCCATCACCGCGCGCCCGGCAAATACATGCTCCGGTAAACGCACATCCAATTCCAGCCCGCGCAGCACCAGGGCAGAAATCATCCCGGAAACCAATATCGCGGCCAGCATCGCCGCCACCACGATGTAGAGCAGGTTATTTCCGGTGTTGAGCGCCGCAATGCCGATCACCATCGTGACCAGCGCATAGACTACTCCGGCCCTCGTCACCTCGTAATGGAATGTCTGCCGCAACCGCTCCACGGCCACACGGCGCGCCAGGTAGGGCACCGTCACCAGTCCCACAAATGTCGCCGTGATCAGCGCCACTGACGCCAGGATCACGGACGCCCACAGATGTCCCGCTTCCCCCGATGCCGTCGAAAACAGCGCTGCCCCAAATGCCAGCCCCAGTCCCACCAGGGCCAGCAAGAATTTCGCCCACACCTCCGCCGTCGCCGACGCCAGCAGCGACCGCAGCCTCGCGCCCGCGCCGCCGCTCCCGGCCGCATTCACACTTTGTATGGTTGTGGACCCCACTATCGGCAGCCTAGCACTGCCTTAGGGAACGATCAACGAGAAGCAGGTTGCACGGAAAGCCACGGTAACCTGCGGATACTGTTAAAAACCATGGTTTGTAGAAACCTTCGGTAAGCTATGTTCTGGACGGATTCTCGGAGAGGGCACGACCTTCAGTCGTGCCCTCAAAGCTCCTAAAATCGGCCACGCTTCAGGGCCTGAGGCAGGCTCGTACCTACTTGGAAGGCACCGCCGTCCCCAGAGGCTTGATTTGCTTCAATCCGAAAATCTGCAGCTGCTTGTTGCTCGCCACATACACTTTCCCGTTCGCCACCACCGGAACCTGATTCGAGTTGCCGCCCACATTCGGCCATGCTCCGGCGTTTGCGTGGAATAGCGCCGCCATCGTGTTTCCGCCACTTTCAGGGTTAAACGCATAAAGCCCAATGCCGGTGGCATTCCGCGACAGAGGTCGCGTCAGGGCCCAGATAATCGGGCTCGCATTTCCATTTGATGACACGCTCGTAAAAAATCCCGGAGACTGTCCCGTCTTCAATGCCGGCGACTGCGCCACCTCGCTCAACTTCGCCTTGGGCGTGGTTAGCACCTTCCACACTTTGATTTGATTTCCTCCACTGCTCACCACTCGCGCCGCGCCATCATTCGGGTCCACAAAGTACGACTGTCCGCACCAGCAATTGCCCACCGAATACGTTCCCAATACATTATTCTTCGTGGTTGAATATCCCCCCAGTTTGTCTTCATTCATCAAGTACATGGCGCCGAACTTTCCCGCCGCCACTGCCAGATGCGGCGTCGAACCCAACTGGTCAGGCAGCAGCAGCATTCCACCTGATCCAAAATCCACGTCTCCCTGATCGAGACTCGCTTGATTCGATGGCGTGAACAAATCCAAAACACTGGTCAGGTCGGACGAAACCTTCACCACGCTTTCCTGAATGTTGCTGACTCCGTCGTAGGTCGTTCCCGAATAATCGGAATTCCCGGTCACAAATAGAATGTCTCCCGAGTCGTCCGCAACCAACCCATAGCCGGACATCCAGATCGATGACAGGAAGAAGCTGTTCGGAGAAGTCGCCAGCAGGTCGTTCACCCGGTTCGCGGAAAGCGGTGCGAGTGTTGCTGCGTTCCAACCTAGCAGCCATCCCCGTGAAAGGTTCGCGCCGAAATCGCAGAAGCTACCAAATCCAGCATAGACATTGCCATTCGCCAATAACAGAGCCGGCCGCTGCCGCTGGTATGTCGCATTGAAGTTGAAGGTCGTGCCATCACTCAACGTGTGCGATGCGGCCACAATTGTTGGCGTCATCTTGTCCGTCAGGCTACCCAGGTCCAGCGCGTGAATGCGGTAGGCTGGCCCGGTGCTGTCCTGCGTGTAAGCAATCAGATACATCGTGTTCGTAGTGGTGTCGATCACGGGAGTGGAATCGACTCCCACGCGCGGACCGTTGTTGTTGCAACCGAGAGGTTCCGACACGGGCGTGCCGAGGCTCTGGGTCAGGAGCACCGTCCCCGCCGTTGCATCGATCGCATAAACCGTGTCGTTTCCCGTCGCAATATATACAACGTCATGCGTGCCTTGAAATTTTCCCGAAGTAATGTTCACGCCCGGCACGATCAAAGGGACGGTGTCTACCTGATCGTCGACGGTTACTTTGGCCAGCAAGCCGAAAGACGAACTTCCCACTGTGGCCGGCGTCAGAGCCGTCTCGCTGGAATTCCAACCAGTCCGATAATTGTCGTTGTGATAAGTCGTGACCGCAGTTTGCGCGAACGCGGTCGAGGCGAAGGCAGATAAAACAATCGCAAGCGAGGCACACACGTGCGCCTTACGACGAAGTGGCATAGAGTCCCCCAGAAAGTGGCGACCGAATTCTAGGATGTTGCCGACCCCGGGTCAACCGGAATGACCACCCAGAGATAGAAGACTCTAGCGCCTCAGACTAAATGTCGGCTCTCTTTCACCGATCGAGATTTTTCGGTTCGTTCGCGATTGACAGTCCACCGAACTCGAAACATAATGTTAGCCCCGACCCCGCAGGAGGCCCCGATGACGCGCTCTTCTCAATCGGCTCGCACCCCTTCTCCGATTCAATCCAACCTGCAAACAAAACTCAATGCCTATGCCCTCGGCGCCACCGCGGCTGGAGTCACTTTCTTAGCCGCGACTCCACCCGCATCCGCAGAAATTGTTTTCACTCCCGCCGATCAGAAAATCGCCAACCATGCCACGCTCAATCTCGACCTCAACCACGACGGCGTGATCGATTTCAAGCTCATGAACTTCCTGCATCTCTCCACCACTCCTTTCGGGGACGCGCTCTCGATCGTGCCAACCATTCAAGCCAACGGCTTTGTCGGAGGCAGTCCCAAACGGTTCTATTATTTTGCGGCCGCTCTGCCCGCGGGAGCTTCTGTCGGACCGAGCCGGCCATTCCTCGATCGCAATGCCAATATGGCCTACGCTAGCCTGACCGCGTTCACCTACGTCAGCGGCGGCCCCTGGAAGCACGCCGTCAACCGTTTTTTAGGTTTGAAGTTCCTGATTAACGGGGAAATTCATTACGGCTGGGCCCGGCTGACCGTCCTCGCCGACAAAAACAGAGAAGAAGTAAGCGCCGCTCTCACCGGTTACGCCTATGAGACGGTGGCCAACCAGCCCATCAAGACCGGCCAAACCTCTGGCAACGCAGAAGACGCTTCGACGTTTCCTCCCGAGAACAACGCTCAGTTTCAATTGGGCCTGCTCGCTCTCGGTTCACCGGGACTTGCCGCCTGGCGTCGCGAGCAGTCGAATTAAATCGGACTTCCGTGATCCGTCGAGCTCGGCGACTTAATCTGATTCACGAGTAGACAAATGAAATTGAAAAAACTTACTCCTAATCTGGTCGTCCGCAACGTCGAAGCCTGCTTAACCTTTTATCGCACCGTCCTCGGCTTCGAACTTGGCTTCACCGTCCCGGAAGCGCCGCCATACGTCTTCGGCTCCGTCACCTCTGGCGCCGTCGAGATTTTTTTCAATGATCAGAAGGCCGTTTTCGCAGAATATCCGGAGCTCGGAGCCAAGCCCATCGGCGGCAGCCTTACCCTCTATATTGAAGCGGAAGGAATTGACGATCTGTTCCGCAGAGTGCAGCAACACGGCGTGAAGATCACCATGCCCATGAAGGATCAGTTCTACGGGATGCGCGAGTTCGCTTTCGAAGATCCCGAAGGCTGGATCATCACCTTCGCGCAACGCATCGAGAAATAGTCCACAGACGCAAAAAGAGCGGCCAGGGCTTTCGCCCAGGCCGCTCTCGACATGACACAACCGACGTTAGCTTAACTTGCTACTGCACGTGGATCTTGTTATTCGCGTCCAGCGTTCCGTGCACGCGGACCTTCTTGCCCTCATACTGCTTCACCTGCTCCTGATGATCGATGTCGTAACTCTTACCAGAGTCCGCATCCTGCAGCACGTACTTGTCACCGGATTTCACAACTGTTCCACTGAAACTCTGCGCCCCACCAGCGCTGGCGGACGTCTGGGACGAATCTGGCGCTGCTTGAGTGCCCGGATGAGGAGTCTGGCTCGGTGCTGTCTCCGTCTGTGGAGGGGCTTGCGTCGAGGGCCGCTGCGCCGTGGGATCCGTCGGTTGCGTCGGCTGCGATTGCGGAGCTGCCGATGGATCGGTAGAACTGGTCGGCGGCGCAGACTGCTGCGCATTGAGCGTTATGCCGAAAGTCAAAAGCGCAGCCATCACGCCCAGAGTCCATATGGACTGAAGTTGCTTCTTCATCAAAATCCTCCAGGAGACATTAAAAAGTCATTTTCCTAAGTTGAGTAAGAAGCAAACTTCTTGCCAAACCCGCCTAACCTTAGCCGTTTTCTCCGACTACGCGGAACCACTCCAACTGCAAGCTTTATGCGCCTTCTTGATACCACTCGCGTAAGACGCTAAGGAACTTCTGCCTTGGCTCTACAACGAACGCTGTAGCGCTCGATCCCCCACTTCTCGCGCCTTGCACACGCCAGCGAGCAGATTTTGCTCTCATCTCCTTTGCGTCCGTATGAATCTCATCCAAAGAGTGCAAGGACTTTGATCCTGACCTCGTAGTCCGTAACGAACGCGTTGCAGCACCGTGGAAGAGCGGCGCTTCAGCGCCGCGCAAAGCGCCTTTTGGACTTTGGCTTTTGCTTCTTGGGTAAAGCGCGCACGGCGCTCAAAGACGGAGACTCCGACGGTCCCTGCGGGACGGACACTCCTGTCCGTCGCCTTTGACTTTGAACCTGACCTCGTAGTCCGTAACGAACGCGTGCAACACCGTGGAAGAGCGGCGCTTCAGCGCCGCGTAAAGCGTGTTTTAGATTTTGGCTTTAGCCCCCTGGGGAACCTGCAGTTTCGCCCGCTGCCACCGCCGTCATTTTTGCTCAATCGCACCCTCTAAGGTAGAAGGGGTGCCTCCGGAAAGCGCGCGGACCTACCACCAACTCAAGTTCCGCAGGGACGGCAAAAAAGCTCCCGCACGTAAGTGCGGGGTAAATGCAATGACAAGGTTGGAACAAGTCCCCTAGGGACGGGCATTCCACGGCTTGCAGCCCTCAGTCGTGGTTCGCAAAGATGGCCAGCACCCTCAGCCTCTACTTTTGCCCCGCTTTCTTCTCCGCAGCCTGCTTCTGCGCCTCCGCAGTCCATGGCGGGACGATTCCATTTTCGCGCGCATAAGCTACTGCCTGGCCAAGATGCTCGTGCGCATCGGCAACCAGAATGTAGACCACGTCCCCTTCATTTGCCTGAGGGCCCAGCTTCGGCAGCAGCTTTGCGAAATCGGCATTGCTCATGCCCTGAATGGTCTTCTCGCTGAACGCCCACGATTTGTTCAGCTCGGTGATGATGCGAGCCTTGTCGGTGGTTGATTTCTCAAACGCCTTTCCGTCAAAGCCCTCCGGCTTCGTCGCTCCCATCATTCCCAGAATTCCGTAACGCTCGCCCGCAACATGCAGAAACATCTCTGCAAAGGAGCGAGAGTCCGCCGAAGGCCGCCAGGTAAATTTATCTGCGGGAACCGCATCGGCCAGCTGGACAAATTTCTTTTGCACCGCTGCAAGATCGACGAGCGACTGCGCTTTCATGTCATAACTCGGAGCCGTGTGGTCCGCCGCGCTCGCAGCTTCCGCATTCTGTTCCGCTGGCGGCTTCGCCCACGCACTCAGACTGACCGCCAGGAATAACGCTGTCCACAAAAGTCTGTTCATATTCGATCTCCTCTCGAGCTATTTGTCCCTTAGACGAGACTCAAACGAAATCGTTTTTCCTGGTTTGGCCGGTTTTGATAAGGATGTCATTCCGAACCGGGCCGAAGGCATAAGCGCATGTCATTCCGAACCGGGCTGAAAAATAAGCGATGTCATTCCGAACCGGGCCGAAGGCCCGGTGAGGAACCTGCTTTTTCACTCGCGCGCCACCGCGGTCGCGTCTGACATGGATCTCAATCGCACTCACAAAATAGACGTCTCGGAAGAAGGCGCGGACCGAACCACCGCACTCCAGTCCCGCAGGGACGCCATACAATAGCCCCGCACGTAAGTGCGGGGTAAGCATAACGGTCGGAACAAGTCCCGTAGGGACGGCACACCTACATGCCGCAAAGTCGACGTTCGGGAAGGGCACGGCCTTCAGCCGTGCCGCAAATCGCCAGAAAATGTCTCCGGCTTTAGCAGTTGATTCGAATCTGCTGCACCCGCCCCCCGGAAAACCGCGACGGACGGGCAGCCTCAGGTAAGATAGTGCCGATCAAAAGGTGGCTGGCTCCGAGTGTACGAAAGGAATCGTAAATGAACGCCTTCAGCTTAATAATCGGGGTCGTGGCGCTTCTTGTTACCTGCTGGTTTGGCCTGCGGTCAATGTTTCAGTCGCAGGACCGCGAGGCCCTCCAGGCTGCTCTGCGAGCCTACAACCAAGCTCTTTTCAACAACCTTTGGCGCATGGGCGGCAACGCAGAGCAGGCGCTGAAATCACCTAACTTGAATGAGGCGCAGCAGTTGGTGAAAGGTGTTGCGGATATGTCCCAGACCGCGCGGCACACGCTCGTCGCATTTAGCAAGGAACACACCCGGTTCGTCCCCTTCTACGAACCGGCTTGGGAGCCGAAACCGCTTCCGCCCGAACCGACCCGCAGCCTTTTGCGAAGACTCTTTTGGATATAGTTCGACAGCCGTCGACAACGGCCAAGGAGCGGGACAACCTCAAGGTAAGATAATGCCATTAGTGGAGTCAGAGAAAGGTTAAGAACATCAATCCATGGAAGGAAGCAGTTCGCGCCCAAAGATTTTCATTTCATACAGCTGGACGACCCCGCAGCACGAACAGTGGGTGCTGAACTTGGCCGAGCGTCTTTCCGGGGATGGAATAGCTGTGACGCTCGACAAATGGGATCTAAAAGAAGGGCAGGACAAGCACGTCTTCATGGAGCAGATGGTCCACGACGAGAATATTGGCAAGGTCCTTGTCGTCTGCGATCTTGGATACCAATCTAAGGCCGACGACCGCAAAGGCGGTGTGGGAACAGAAACGCAGCTAATCTCGAAGAAAGTGTACGAAAACACGGCGCAGGAGAAATTCATTCCCATCGTCCGGCAATACGATAAGGACGGGAAGCCGTGTATTCCACACTTCATGGCGAGCCGTGTCTATATTGATCTTTCCTCCGAGGAGACCTTTGAGGAAAACTATCAGAGGTTGGTCAGAAACCTCTACGGCAAACCCGCGCTAAGGCGCCCGCCCTTGGGGGACGCCCCGGCCTATATCACCGAAGAGGATCAGATTCTACTAAAGACCGCGCGGAAGATTGGAGCGATGAAAGATGCGCTCGTAAACGAAAGGCGAAGTGCGAGCGGCTTGATCTCCGATTTTCTGGAGACGGTTCTTTCGTCTTTGGAGGAGTTCAGACTTTCGGGCGGCAGCGTTTCGGGATTCGATGACAAGGTGGCAAGCAGCATTGAGAAAATGCTCCCGCTTCGTGACGACTTTATAGACTTCACCTTCACCTTATTTAAGTACCGACAGTCGGTTGGCCTCGACCAATTGCACGACTTTTGGGAAAGGCTAATTGCGTTTACCTTTCGGCCGGAAAATGTTCAGTCGTGGGCGGAGATTGATTACGACAACTTCAGATTCTTTAACTACGAGTTGATGCTCGGCTTCATGGCCGTGTTGCTGCGGCTGAGGCGGCACCAGGAGGCCGGATTCTTCATGCAATCACGCTATCTTTATCGAAGTGACACGAACGACTTTAGACAGAACGGGATTGAGATGTTTAACCGCTACATTCGATCGCTAGACGAGTTTCGAAACAATCGGCTTGGCCTTCAGCGGGCGAGCGTGACGGCCGATCTGATCAAAGCAAGTGCAACGCGCACGGACCTCAGTTTCGGCGATATTCGAGAAACGGATTTGATTCTTCACTACCTTACAGCGCTTCGTGGAGGAAGGTTCGAATGGTTTCCTCGAACCTCCGCATACAGGGGCAGGGGCTCCCGAATCGAACTGTTTGACCGTATGGTTTCCAGTCGGCATTTCGAAAAGATAAAGCCTCTATTTGGCGTCAATTCAGCCGCTGAGCTCAAATCGCTGATCAGCCTATACCTTGAGCGAAACAAGAACGATCAGTACGGCACCTCATCCTTGTGGAATTACGACATCAGACCGCTAGAGAATGTAATCGATACACAAAACATCGCGGCGATCCCCTAGATCCCGCCGGATAGAGGTGCGTGCGGTTCTCATCCTCCCCGAGGGCTGGCCCAGCCTTAGCCCCGCCCCACTTCGAGTAAAATAACCTGACGAGGGATACCCGTCCCAAAGTGACTCCGCAGGTTTCCAAGCTTCTCGAACAAACCCTGTCGCTCTCGATTGAAGAACAGGAAGTTCTAGCCCACTCGCTGATCTCCAGCCTCGACGGCAAGGTGGACGAAGGCGTCCATACAGCTTGGGAAGCTGGGATCGCAAAGCGCGTAGCCGAGCTCGATTCCGGCGACGCGATTACAGTTTCATGGCAGGAAGTACGCCTGCGCAATTTGGCGAAGGTTCAAGCATGAACGAGCCGGTATCAGATATCCCCCGCGCTTTACACCCTTTCCCCCCGCATGGTAACCTCATTAACGTCACAACGATAAATCGAAATTGAGAACAGGAGTGCATCAGGTTAGTGCTAGCCAGAGAGCAAAAGAAATCTGTCATTGACCAGTATCAGACGCACGCGACTGACACCGGGAGTCCGGAGGTTCAGATCGCCATTATCAGTGAACGCATTGGCCAACTGACGGATCACTTCAAAACGCACCAGAAGGACCACGGCTCGCGCCGCGGCCTGCTCATGCTGGTCAGCAAGCGGCGTCGCTTGCTCGACTACCTCAAGAGATATGATTCCGAGCGCTATAAAACTGTCATCGGCAAGCTCGGCATCCGTAAGTAATTAAGAATCCGGGGCACACCCTATCGCGGTTTTGCCATAGGGTGAGGATAGAAACCAACTCCATCCTTGGGATTTTTTGAATTGAATCTCTGAGTACACCGCCTTCCTCTCGAAGCCGGTACAGCATTGAGTTAATCGTCCGTGCGCATTCGGAAGTTTTTGGGAGACTCCCAATTGTGGGATTCTGAGCTCTCATCGGCGCCCGCTCATCGGAACTCGCTTACCCTATGGCCTACGCGCCGATCCATCCACGAAAATTGCCCGGCAACTTACCTCGCAACTTGCGCCAACCGAAAAGCGCCATCGCGCTCCTGATCCAAATAAATAAGGATGACTATGAAACCAGAAGTTAGCACTGTCACCGTCGACCTTGCCGGCGGAAAGCAACTGTCGTTTGAAACCGGAAAACTAGCCAAACAGGCCCACGGCGCAGCCGTCGTAAGAATGGGCGATAACGTCGTTCTCGCCACCGCCGTCGCCAACCCCGATCCCCGCGAGGGCATTGATTTCTTCCCTCTCACCGTTGATTACCGCGAATACACCTATGCCGGCGGACGTTTCCCCGGCGGCTTCATCAAGCGCGAAGGCCGCATGAGCGAACGCGAAGTGCTCACCAGCCGCCAGATCGATCGCCCCGTCCGTCCCATGTTCGCCGAGGGATTCAAGTGCGAGACCCAGGTCATCGCCTTCGTCCTCTCCGCTGACAGCAGCAATGATCCAGACGTTCTTGGCATCAACGGCGCTTCTTGCGCGCTCTCCCTTTCTGACATTCCGTTCCTCGGCCCCATCGGTGCCGTGCGCGTCGGCCAGATCAACGGCCAGTTCGTGATCAATCCCACTTACGATGAAATGCGCGAGAGCCTGCTCAACATCATGGTCGTCGGCACCTCCGACGGCATCGTGATGATCGAGTCCGGGGCGAAAGAAGTAAGCGAGGAAGTTGTCGTCGACGCGATTGAGTTCGGCCACACCGAAATCAAAAAGATTTGCGCCGCCATCAACGACCTGCGCGCCAAGGTCGGCAAGAAGAAACGCGAGGTCACGCCGCCCGAGTTCGACCAGAAGTATTACGACCAGCTGAAGAAGAAAGTCGGCGCCGATCTTTCCGACGCGCTCAACACCCAGAAGCATCCCAAGGCGGAAAGCTACACGCTCGTAAAAGACATCAAGAAGAAGCTGCAAGCGGAGATTCCCGAGGACGACGAAAAGGCCCTCGCGAAATTGAAGCAGTATTACGAAACTCTACGCGAGCGCATCTTCCGCGAAGAAGTGATTGAGAAGAAACGCCGTCCCGACGCCCGCGCCTTCGACGAAGTTCGCGAAATCTGGATCGAAGCCGGCGTCCTGCCCCGCACCCACGGCAGCGCCATCTTCACCCGCGGTGAGACCCAGGCCCTGGTCACCACCACCCTTGGCACCAGCGACGACATGCAGCGCCTCGAAGGCTTCGAAGGCGAAGCCAAAAAACGCTTCCTCTTACATTACAATTTTCCGCCGTTTTCGGTGGGTGAGGTTGCATTCTTGCGGGGGGCCGGAAGGCGCGAGATTGGACACGGCGCGCTCGCAGAGCGCGCGGTGTCGGCGGTGCTGCCGTCGGAAGAGTCGTGGCCGTACGCGATGCGCGTGGTGTCAGACATTCTGGAGTCGAATGGATCGTCGTCGATGGCGACGGTCTGCGGAGCGTCGTTATCGCTGATGGATGCCGGGGTTCCTTTGAAGGCTCCGGTGGCTGGCGTGGCGATGGGGCTGGTGAAGGAAGGCGAGCAGTATGCCATCCTTACCGACATTGCCGGCGCGGAGGATCACTACGGCGACATGGATTTCAAAGTTGCCGGAACGAAGGACGGTATCACTGCGCTGCAGATGGATATTAAGGTTGCGGGCATCACTTCGCAGATCATGCGCGAAGCGCTAGCCCAAGCCAAGCGTGGGCGTTTGCACATTCTCGGCAAGATGGAAGAAGTGATCACCAGCGGGCGCGAAAAGATTTCCGATTTCGCTCCGCGCTTCTACACGGTGCAGATCCCGGTCGACAAGATTCGGGACCTGATCGGACCGGGCGGCAAGATGATTCGCTCGATCGTGGAACAAACCGGAGTCAAGATCGACGTGGAAGATTCCGGCCTGGTAAAGGTGGCGTCGAGCGATCAGGCTTCGGCGGCGAAAGCGCTGCAGATTATCGGCGACCTCACGGCGACGGCGGAAGTCGGGAAAACATACTTAGGAAAGGTGACGCGGTTGGCGGACTTCGGCGCATTTGTCGAAATCATTCCTGGCACGGATGGATTGCTGCATATCAGCGAAGTGGCAGAGCATCGCATTGCGGATGTTCGCGACGAACTGAAAGAAGGCGATCAGGTGCTGGTGAAGGTGCTGGCGGTGGAAGGTAACCGCATCCGTCTCTCACGCAAGGCAATCCTGAAAGAACAACGCGCGAAGATGGGTGGAGGGGACGGAGCCGTGCCGGCAGACGGAGCAGGCGCCGAGATGGAATCAGTCTCCGCACCAGCGCCCGCGCTGACGGGATCGATGGTGATTGAAGGCGGCGGAGATTTCCCCGATGATGAGCCGAACTTCAACCGCGAAGGAGGGCCGGCGCCGGTCGGTGTTGGCGGTGATCGTCCTCCTCGCAGCGATCGCCCGCATGGCGGAGACCGTGGTGGACGGGGTGGGCGTCCCGGCGGCGGTGGCGGAAGAGATCGTGGCGGACGCGGAGGAGGCCGTGGCGGACGTCCGGGCGGCGGCGGTGGTGGAAGGGATCGCGGCGGCCGCGGCGGTTCGGGCGGAGGAAGGCACTAAGTTTTCGCGGATTCAAACGGATAAGACAAGAGGCCACGGCGAGAGCTGTGGCCTTTAATTTACACTAAGTTTTCGCCGCAGATTGAAACGGGTTAAGACAAAAGGCCATGGCGAGAGCTGTGGCCTTTTTATTTGGATCTCGTCATCGCGAAATGGCGCTCGTTCCCTTGCCCGCCATGAAGTGTTACCAAAACCTCTTTACGCGGTCATTCGCGACAGGATGACATTATTAACGGAAGAGGGCTTCCCCAGCGGCTGAAGCCGCTTTGCATCTTAAGGGGAGCGTTTCCGGCACGACTGTAAGTCGTGCCCTTCCCGGTCTTGCTCATGACGCGAGCAGTGACGGCGCTGAGAAAATTCAGAGATCCTTAGTCGGGAGACGCCTGCGTCGCGTGCGGCTCCGTTTCCGCAGGATGACAAATCAAAGACTGCTGGCCTTCAGGCATAATACCTCTGCATGAAATCGTCGGATGATGGACTGCTGCGGCTGATCGCGATATTCAAGTTCTTGAAGGCCGCGCTGCTTATTGCGCTCGGCGTGGGTCTGTTTCGAGTCATGAACCGAGATATTGGGGACGTGCTTCAACACTGGTGTGAGGCTTTGCGTCTCGACCCAGGGAGCCACTTCGTCAATTTGGCTTTGGAGAAAGCTACCAGGGTGAGTCCGGGACAAGTCAAAAAACTTGGATTAGGCAGCCTTCTTTATGCAGGGTTATTCCTGGCCGAAGGAACTGGGCTGTGGCTACGAAAGCGTTGGGGAGAATGGCTGACGGTTATCATCACCAGTTCGCTGGTGCCGGTAGAAATTTACGAAATTCATCGGCATCCCAGTTGGGTGAAGGTGGCGGTGCTGGTGCTAAATGTGGCGATTGTGGTGTATCTGATTTATCACATACGCAGCCGGCGATCGTAGAGCCGTCAATGAGACTTGTATTTCAGTGATTCGCGGAATCGAGGCATTAATGTTCGAAGCGGTCCTCAAGCGATTTGAGATTCGGATGGCGTGCGAACATTTGAAAATTCATGCTGGGCTGGGGAAGTTCATGCACTTCGTCAGATTTTGAAATCGGCTATGGGAACGTAACGGGATCGACTTCGGGCTCGACCTTGAGCATGACCAACTGCCAATTTCTCCAGGACCTGGTAATCCGGGATGGTCCGGCCGATCATCGGAAATTTGGCTGGTGAACCGCTTCGAAACGCCGCTCTTCTGCGGGAGACTTGGGCCGGAGAACGATTTCTGTGACCGAGTGTGTCCCCCGTAAATCAAAATCCCCCGCCCTGTCTCTCCAATTACGGAGAGACAAGGAGAGGGGCACCGGACTGGAGAGTGCGACGAAGTAACTACTCGTCGACCACCGGGAAGTCTCCCTGAGGTTGGTCGGAGAGGCAGAGAATTGAGGAGATCGAGTCGTTCTGCATGTTGAACTGCGGATCTTCCACAAACTGGTAATACCCTGGGCCGACGATCGTGGACGCTCCGCCGAACCCGGCATTCTCAAAAAACTGCCACGTACCGGCAATGACGACGACCGAAGAGATCTTGTCGTTCCAGTTATCCCCGACATAGTTCCAGCCCCAGCCAGGAGCTAAATTGAAGCGCCACTCCCCTCCGGAGAAGCCGGCATCCACATAGACCACGATTTCTGGCAAGATATACATTTTTTGTTCCTCCTTCTTTGGAAAGCTGAAAATGTTGACTGCGGTTTTCTTACTGAGGTGGTTTTACGGTCCTGTGAGCGAAAGCATGTGGGCCCTGCGCAGTGGGCGATACATACAGTCGACGAGGTCCGGATTCCAGAGCGCTGGTTGAGCGCGCCGAGCCAGCAGGAGCGTGCAAACGTGCCGGCCCCGACTCACTCTTATTCTCAGAGCTTGGAGCGGCTGTTTTCGTGTGCGCCCTGGCAGGTACGCGATGTGCACCCGAACCTTTCTTCTTCTGACTTTTTTCGGAACCCTTATTGGGCATGGTTTCCTCCTGTAATCGTTCGACTTCAAAACAATGGACCATGCAGGAAGCACAGCCTTGTTCTGTTCGGAGTTGAAATTGGCAGCGTGCCCGTTCTATCTGGACGCCAGCTTCATTCAAAAGAGCGAACACTTGGATAGTGTCGCGATCTACCTTTGCGTGTCATGGGAAGTTCAAATTATTTCTTGCGCAGGAGCGAATCGAAGGAAGAGATTCTCTCGGAGTTTACGAGGCGCTGAAGGATTGCTCTTCTACGAAGCGGCGTGTCTTCCTTGCGGGTCACGAGGGCAGGATGAGAGACAAAGTGCGAAGGCGCGAGGAGATGTGAACCTTCCCGAGCGGGCAAGTAGGAACGCGTGCGCGGATCAGTCCGGAGTGTAGCCGAGATATTCTTCGTGTCCCTCAAAGATCCGGTGCAAGAGAGTGCGGCGTCTCGACGCCGGTGACGGCGGCTTCTCTTCACCGATCGTGACATTGTGCTTCCGGGACTCTGTTTCAACTTCCGGAACAACTTCCAGGATGGCTGGCATGGCATGCCTCCAGTAAAAAGAAAAGTAGAACAAGAAGCTCAACATAAAAGTAGCCACTCGTTCAGAGGCTTCCTATGACGAGGATCACGGATCGGTGTGACGGGATGCTGACCGCGCCGTCGATCGGACTGGAATGGAGGGACGCTTTAGGGGTGAGATCGAACGCGGGGGTAAAGGCGACCGGGCTGCCCATTGGACAGGCGAGGGCGGCTGTCCACACAGAATCAGAACTAGGATCAAAATCAAGAGCAACATCAAAATCAACATCAAGATCAACATCAAGATCAAGGGCGACGGACGAGGGCGTCCGTCCTACCAGTTACCGCACAGGTGGAATCCTTACGGCGTTCGAGCGGCAGTCGCGCAGGGACTGGCACGCGGTGGGCTGCAGGGTCTTGGTCATGCAAACGGAGACCGCGGTTAAGTAGTTGTTGCCGCAACTTACGGTGAGGTCTTCCGTCTTCAGGCTGGAATTCGATTCGAGGAATGCTTGCTTGATCTCCGCGGGAGTCATGGAAAATGACTGCGATGGAGCCGCGAGACGCGACGGAATTTTGATCGAGGCGAAGGCTTGGCGGACGAGTTGGAAGTAGTGATCGGGATCGAGGCCGCTGCAGGTTCCGTGCGTGGACCATTCGTGCTCGACCAGATGTGGGTCGGGCATGATGTCGGTCATGGGTGATGGGTCGGAGAGGCCGGGAGCGTTGGAGCAGTTTTCAGGATAGCCGTTCGCATATTGTGGCCACAGGCCATGCACCACGAAGCCATGGTGTCCGCTTTGGCATTGGGGGCTGCCGGCGTGACTGTAGCAAAACTCCGGCGACCAGGAGAGAGCCAGGACGTAGTAATCGAACTCGCCGGGCTGACCCTGCTGTCCGGCTTGTGCGGCGCGATGGTGATGTGACGAAGCGGCCAGGGAAGCGCCACATAACAGTAACAAAAGTGCCACGATGATCGGTTTGTGCCATCGAGTCATAGGCATTCCTTCACAGCTATTTTAAGGTAAGCATGCTTCGAAGGACGCAAAGACTGGTCGGCGGTTCAGGTGAGAGCCTGGCACCTGGCACAATTGCAGCGATAGGAGGGGTGCCGGGGCATTTTGGCGTGGCCGCAGGAGGAACAGATGAACCATTCTCCGTCGGCACGGGAGGTCATTTCCTTAAAGGAATTACCGTCGGCGCAGTAGGGGCAGCGAACCACTTTTGCGGTGGACTTGCGCGAACCGCGCATTCGGGTGATGAAGGAGAAGCAAGAATTGTGGACGGGACGGCCCTGCTCGTCCATCGTCGTGGTGTCGGGGGTCAGGGGCTTAGTACAGATGGTGCAGTGCGCCATTTTTGCATTCATATTCCGAGGCCCGGAGCGACGAGATAGTTTCTTTTCAAGCCATCAATTTGTATGTCGGATAACGAACACTTTGTGTGTCTTTTATCCTGTAGAAACGAACCAGTAAACGCGGCGGGGAAATAATTCTTGGAGCGGCCGAAAGGCGCGTTGGAAAGGCGAAAGCAATGGCAGAAAATGAAAAGCGCTCGGGCGGAGAGTATCGAGCGGATCCGAGAGTGCACATTGGACACGTGCACTTGAAGGTTGCCGATTTGCAAAGAGCGCTGCGGTTCTATGCGGGAGTGCTGGGTCTGGAAGTGACGCAGCGATACGGAGACGGTGCGGTCTTTCTGTCAGCCGGCGGATACCATCATCATATTGCTTTGAATACATGGGAGAGCCTGGGAGGTTCAGCACCGCCGCCGGGCACGACAGGGCTTTACCATACGGCGATTGTTTACCCGACGAGGGCTGCGCTGGCCACGGCGTTGCGAAGAGTGCTGGCGGCGAAAATTCCGCTGCAAGGCGCGGCAGATCATGGAGTGAGCGAATCGATTTACCTGACCGATCCTGACGAAAATGGAGTGGAGTTGTATTGCGACAAGCCGAAGGAAAAATGGCCGCGCGCGGCGGACGGGAGCTTGGAGATGTACACGCGAAGGCTCGACTTGCACGAGTTATTGAAAGAGGCGCCGGAGGGGACCGAGATCAACAGCGGTCCCCTGGATCTGTAGGCGATGCAGAAGCGGCGCTGGTCAGTGAGTTTTCGCGTTGTGGCGCCGTACACAGGAGGAGAGCATGTGGTTGGTGATGGCAACGAACCCGCTTTCGCCGTCCGGAGTGGTACCGGTCGTGACGCCCTCCGAGCCCTGGCAGTTGTTGATGCGAGTGAGGGAGTAGCCGGCAGTTTGAGTGGGACTGGTGAATTGCTGGTAGAAAAACTCTCCCTGGGCGGCGGAGTTGTTTTGGGTTTGATCGACGTTGCTACAGAGATATCCCGCCATGGATGTGTGTGGGTAGGAGAAGGTCGGATTGTTGGTGCCATCGACGATACTCATCGCTTTCCACAGTGAGTTGACGTAGTCAGAGGTGGTCTTTCCGGCGTTGCAACTTTGCTGGCCGGACCATTTCCTTACCAGAAGTTGGTCACCCGTCACGTAGACGGGACTGTCCGGCCATTGCTTTCCGTCGCAACCGAACTGGCCGGGGGGACAAACGAAGAGCGTGCCCTTGTTAGGAACTGCGCAGCCTTGCTCGATATCGCCGAAGACAGGACCTGAGAGTAATTCGACATTATCCAGATAGGTTTCGCTTCCATACCAGGCGAGAGCGTAACCCAAGGCTCCAGAGCCGGCGCTGAATCCCTGGGCGCACATGGCACCCCGACTGTACACATGGTCGTAAACATAGTTAAGGGCGGTCGCAGGACGGCAGGCTGCGGACTTGATGCTAGTGGCGGAACGGGCTGACGTCATCTCCCAATCCGAGTCCCAGGAGATGTAAACAACCTGATAGCGGGCGTCGAGATAAGTCTGGGCATATTCGGGATCGACATAGCCGCTGGTGCCCCCACCGCCTTCCAGGAAGGCGACGGTTCCGAGCGAGGCTCCAACCGGATCTTCGTACCCGTAGGTAAAGCCGAGGCTGCTGGCGTTGGCGCAATTATCGACCTCGCCGTGAAAGCAGGTCATACCCGAAAAATATCCGGAGGGGCACGAGTGCAGTGGGACGATGTTCTCAACTGTGCCAAGAGGGAGGGGCTCATGCTGAGCTTGGGCCAGGATCGCACCGAAAACAATCGCGGACACGATTGCGGCAAAAACAGCGAAACGTAGAAGTCTGATCGTCATAGCTGCACGATCATAGGACAGAGCGCTCACCATGGCTGCTCACAAAGGTTTGAAGCCCTTTGCTTGTGAAACTAGTGTGAAAGCGAGCCGAGCCGCAGTAGTTCCCCCCGCAGGCGGCCATGACGCTGAGTCTGATGGAGATACGTCATCTCGTTGGGGGAAGACTTGGCGCGGATCAGGCGGACGAGCAACTGTTTCTCGCGAGCCGACCAGCCTGGCAGGGTGGGAAGAAGAGCGAGGAATAAGGACCAGTTTTCGAGGGACTGGTGTTGGACCGGGGTCCATCGGCTGGGGTTGATGTTCAGAGCACGAGTGGTAAAGGTGACGGAATCCCGGCGAATTTTCTGAATGTCGCCGTCGAATTCACGGGCCATGCGGCGGTTGACGACGAGGCCGAGGTTGCGTAAGGAGAAAGTGTCCCAAGGTCCGGGCTTGTGGCCGGAAAGGTTTGGGCCGTTGTCGGTCTCTGGTATCGAGAAAAACATGTGGGCCTCGGCCAGGCGTTTGAGAGTGCGCGGAGGCGTACGGTATTGCGGATCGGCTGCGAGTTTTTCCTCTTCCCTTTCGCACAATTTTTGAAGATCGGCGCGGCCCGGACGGAAGCCCAATTTTCGGTAAAACCAGAAGGCGCCGGAGTCGATGGCTTCGTCATTGTTCTGTCCAATCTGGTAGGGATAAATGGAGATCCATTTTGCAGAAGTGAGGGTTTGGAGGCAGCGCAGGGCTTGGGCGTAAATCCAGGCGGTTTCTCCTTGGCGATAGGTATAGAAGGTATTGAAGCCGACCTCCATCCACTCGCAGAGGCCGATGGCCTCGATGTAATTGATGGGAACACCATTTTTCAGAGTGAAGCCGGCAAGGTAGGCGCGGAGCGGAAGTCGACGTGTGGGGGGCAGTCCCCAGAAATGCATGACGACGCCGCGGCCAAGGTCGGCGCGCACGACCGAGCGGGGGTCGCCGAGCGTCGTGCCATAGAGTTCGCGATAGCGGACGACCATCACTTCGCGGATGGAGTGCATCACAGCTTCTCCGGCGGATGCTGTGAGCTTTTCAAATTTTGGCGCGGGCTGGGCAAGTTCCCGTGACAGCGAGACTTCGCCGCGTTGGATCAGAGGAGCGGCATGGAAGAAAAAACGGCGCGGCCGCTTCCAGTGGCGGGTGCGGGAGAGCTTGAGATTTTCAAGTTTCCAGCGAATGGGAAGACGGAGCGAATCGTAGAGTTCGGCGCGTTGCCGATCGGGTAACGAGAGACGCTCGAAGCAATTGATCAGCCAGAGGAGTGGATTCTGGCGACCACGCGCGGCATCAAGCCAGCGCTGCCAGGGAATGTTGGCTTCGACGTCGGCGTCTTCTTGAAGCAGCGGAATAAATCGCGGCCACAGAGATCCGCGAGCGCGCTCGGATGCATAGTCGTCCCAATAATCGTCCCATGCAATCTCAACATTGCTAGGAATGCGGCGCGCGAGCCACTGCACCACATCGAAAGAGAGAGTGTCCTGCATGACGGTGCCTGCGATGCCGGAGGTATCGAAGTCATCGAAGATGGAAATATCCGCTTTTGAGTTGCGAAGTTTTTCGATGCGATGATGAAAGGTGTTGAGAAGGCGTTCGACCCGTGGAATGTGAGAGGCCGCATGGGGAAACGCGCGGAGAAAGAGTAAACATTCGTGAAAGCGATTCAGCTGATGTGGATCGCTGAATTCGCATTTTGAGAGTGCAGTGAGGAGTTTATTGAGGGCTGCAGCATGCCCAGGGCCGAAATGACTTCTGAAACTTTCAAGCTTTGTGAGAAGTTGGTTGGCAGCGTAAGAGGTCCTGGGCATGGGCGGCGAAACAGTGTAACGCAGCCACCCCTTAGCTGGGTATTGACCACACACATTTTCAGATGACTGCTATTTCAGGCCGAGCCCACCGTTAAAGTGTTGAATGACGCCGTAGCACTCACAGGCGACCGCTTCCAGGCTCTTACGATTCAAGATTTTCACGGAACCGCGCAGGTTCTCGATCAAGCCCGCATCCTCCAAAACGCCGGCCGCCAGGCTGACGCTGGGACGCCCGGTGCCCAGCATCTGCGCGAGAAAGTCGTGGGTGAGTGGCAGGAGCTGCGAGTCGAAGCGGTCCTGACACATAAGGAGCCAGCGCGCCAGACGCTGATCGATTCCATGCAGCCGGTTGCAGGCGGCCAGTTGGGCCACCTGCATGCCATGCATGAGACCGAAGTGGCCCAATTTGGAGCGCAGCGCCGGAACGGCTGGCAGGATGTCCTGAAAAACTTCGGCTCGGACTCGTACTCCCGTTCCCGCCATCTGCATAATGGCGCGGAAGATCTCATGCTGCATGCCCGCGGTCAGCGACATTCCGACCATCCCTTCCTTGCCGGTGATGCCTACTTCCACGCTTCTCCCATCGTGGCTCAGGGCGACAATGGAGGCCATGCCGTCATTCAGGAAATAGGCGAAATCGATTTTTTCCCCGGGTTCCTGGAGAATTTTGTGCTGCGGCAAATCGATCGTCTCGAGGTGGGGACGAAGCAGGTTGAATTCCTTGTCAGGCAGAGACAGGAGGATCAGATTGGAGATGGCCTTGCCCGCCGCATCGGAGCGGGAACCGGGTTGCAGCCCGAACTGCTTGCGTGGCCTTATTGCTCGCTTAACGATGATCTTTCCTTCCGCTAAGGCGTCCGTTTCCATAACTTCATTGGATGCGCCCTGATGTTTCCTAATATGGCGAGACCGCTGTAGCTACTGCGATAATCTCAATGGAAATTGAGAGGAAAACAGGGTACGTATGACGTGAATCTTTCTTATCATTCGCAGTGGTAGTAGTCTTACAAGCGCACCTTAGAGTGTTGTGATTTGCAACAATTCTGAATTCAAGAGCATGTCGCGGCTCACGAATTTAGTCACGCTCTGGATTCGGTTTTTTCTCCAATGTTGATTCTTTTGCAGCCAAAAGTTGGTTCAGCTCCTGAACCAGTTTCAGAAACTTCTCCCGGTCTTGTTCGACGGCGATGAGTGAGCAAAGCTGGTTAATTCGTTCAGTTCCGGTCTTGTTCATCACTGAGCGGAGAGTATTACAGTATTCGCTGTAGAGGTATGTTCGATGTCGAACGCAGCGGCGATGGCAGGTAGGGATAGAGAGGCGATACCCACATCCCAGCTGGCAACGCCAGAAAACCGTTAAAATTCAACCGTCCAGCCGGTAAATTTCTCAATGCATTTGGAGTGCTCGCATGACTCAGTTTGAATGTGTGGTTCCAGTTCTGAATGTTAAGAATGTTGTGGCATCGATGGACTATTACGTGGGCAAACTGGGCTTCACCAAGAAATGGGATTGGGGCACTCCGCCGACATTTGGTTGTGTAACGCGGGGCAAGGTCGCGATTTTTCTTTGTGAAGGAGCGCAAGGCCAGGCGGGCATGTGGATGTCTATTTTCCTGGACGATGTGGACGCGCTTCATGAGGAGTACAAAAAGACCGGCGCGATTATTCGCCTGCCGCCTACGAATATGCCCTGGGGCACCCGAGAGATGAACGTCCAGGATCCGGACGGCCACCGTTTTCGAATGGGAAGTGATTCCACAGGCCCAGCAGATGAGGAAGGCATGAGGCGCTTCTCGGAGATGGAACAGATGGGGGACTAAGTTGTTCTAAGTCCTATTCCGGTTGAAAGTTTGGCAACGGCCCCCGAGCGGCTTAAGCGTAGCCTTTCTTCTTCCAGCTGTTCCAATCGGAACGAACGGCTTCAAGCATAGCTTCGGCGGCGTGGTGCAGCCATCTAGGTTTCTGCTTATCGAGGTGGCGGAGGATGGCTTTGCGTGCAGATGGAGTACCGAGGTGAATGTTGGCGGTCTCCCATCCCATGGCATGGAGGAGACGAAGTTCGGTGCCGGGCGATCGCAGAGAGGCAAGCTCGATGCGCGAGCAATCCGGGGCGAGTCGGCGAACGATCCAGCGGCCGCGCAGTTGGACGAAGGGATCGGGGCAACGCACGGCACAGTTGATGAGGGTTTGGTAAAGGATATCGGCGGGCCCTCGATCCTCCTGCGCCCAGAATACCGATGATGGCGCGAGGGCCTTGGCCTCACGGGCGATGCGTCCGCCATGCCAGTCGGCGATGGCAACATACCGAGCGTGCCCAAGGCTGCCGAGTCCGGCAACGCGATGGGCAATGCGATAGCGAAGACCGCGCGCCGGCATCAGGTGTTCGATTGCATCGATCGCGCTGATGGGCAGTTGAGTCTTCACTGTGGGAATGGCATCCATCTTCTTCCAGAAGGAAACGGGATTGCGCAGCTCTCCCAGAGCGATGAGGCGCAGCCACTGATGCTCTTCGCCGAGGACGAAAGCACGTCCCTGTTGCTGCATGCTTTCGCGGTAGCCTTCGAGCATGGTTCCGCAAATATCTTCGCGCTTGAGAGGCAGGTCTCCGGCGTCAACCGCAAGATGCGTGCTGACGGCAAGACGAACCAGATCAACGGTGTAAGCCATGGGGCAAGCTTCGTCGAAATCGTTGACTCCCCAGATCAGGCGGCCTTCGACATCACGCCAGGTGCCGAAGTTTTCCACGTGGAGATCGCCGACGGCGAGAACGTGCGGCGCCTTCGCAAGTTCCGCGCAGACCTCCGGCCAGAGCTGGGCCCAGCGATAGTACGTCGCGCGAAAGAACGGAAAGAGTTCGTCCTTCATCCGAGTGTGTTTGAAGTGGAGGTCCTTCTTGTCGAGATGCATGCGTTGGGCAAGCCAGTCCTCGAAGTGCCGAGTGGCCTTGACGACGTTCATGCGGGAAAGATAGCGGGGGGTGAGGGCGAAGTCAATTCGAGGATAAGAGAGTTGGCCACGGAGTCACAAAGTCACAGAGAATTCTGGGGGAAGGACAGCAGATGAAAAATATCTCTGTGACTTTGTAACTGCGTGGCCCGCGAGCAGAGAATAGCGTGAGCTTGGCGCCGGATCACGCATCCAATGCCAAGCCCACGTCTTGGTGAGCCCAAGGAGGAAAGGAGGGCTCAGTGTTTAAAGTAGTTTGCGTTGGTCTCGATGAATTGCTTCTTATCATCGGGGACCTCTTCGGCGGCAAGGATTGAATCTGAAGTGCAGGCCGGAACGCAGGCGCCACAATCGATGCACTCCGCCGGATCGACGAAAAGCTGGGTCGCTTCTTCGAAGCCAGGTTCACCCTCCTTGGGGTGAATGCAGTCGGTGGGGCAGACATCGACGCAGAGAGAATCCTTAATGCAGGAATCGGTGATTACGTAAGCCATAATGAAATCTCCGGATGAAATATTGCTGTGCGACTCGATGTCAGTGTAGGGAGCAAGGACGGAGAAAGCCGTGACGGGCATCACAGGCCGACGTGCGCAAAACCTTGAGTAGAGCCAAGTACCGCGAAGTGGCGACTAGGAACGTCACGCAGAAGCGTGACGGCGATCACGGACATGAAAAATTCATCATGGCAGAATGCTGACATTGAACTAGGCCTTCTAGTTGAGATCGCCCGGCCCTAACCCACAGAACCCCACAGAGCCGTTACCCCAGACGGCAAGGGCCGGGCGCCTTGAACAGAAATCCAAGAGAGAAGAGAGTGAATCAAGCCCTCCCCAGGTCTTCTCTTTTTTCTTACCTCTTCGTTCCCCAAATCCTTTCTGACCTTTCTTTATAGCCGTGTCGACCTCAGCTTGCGGTTCCGTCTGCTCTGACTGACCTTCGCAATTTTGATCCGCGGTGGCGTGTCGTTTCTGACACGGCGTGGGCGACTGGCATCATTCCTGACCGACTACAGCATCATTAAATATCTATTCTTCAGTGACTTACCGATTGGCTCTCATCATGCCCTGTAGAGGTGTGGAACGAGAGCAGGCTGTGAAAACCAACTTCGAAAAACAGACAAACTTCTCGAAATCAATACTCCTCATCGCCATTTCTCTGCTAGGCCTTGCGAGTTCGGGCCTGGGTCAATCGTCGCCAGAATTTGTTGCGAAGTCGCGACCACGACGGGTGGTGTTGGTGAGCCTTGCGGATCGGAAGCTGGCCGTAATCGAAAACGGGAATGTGCTGGCCTGTTTTTCAGTGGCCGTGGGAGCGGCGGTCAGTCCGAGTCCCACGGGCGAGTTCGAGATTGTGAGTCGAGTGGCCAATCCGACTTACTACCACGACGGCATCGCGATGGGGCCGGGCAAAGACAATCCCGTGGGCACGCGATGGATGGGCTTGAACGTGAAGGGCTACGGGATTCATGGAACGAACGCGCCGCGATCGGTGGGGCGCGCGACTTCGCATGGATGCATACGGTTGCGGAATCGGGATGTGGAGCGGCTCTATGCGATGTTGCGGGTGGGCGATGTTGTGAAGATTCGCGCAGAACGGGATGAGGAGATCGCAGCCGTCTTCGGCGGAACTGATGAGAAGGCCAACGAGAACGTGGCGGCGAACGTCGGGCAGTAACGAAGTTATAAGTTTCCGGTCCGAATGCCAGCCGACTGTTAAGGAGGAGTTATGCAGATGGTGATCACATTCATGGCGGTGGTTGCGGGGATGATTTTTTCGTTAGCGGTGGCGTTGCTGGCCGAGGAACTCATCTTCGGACAGGTCTTCCGCCTGTTTTTCGAGCGGAGGATGGTTGCGGTGAAATCGGAACAGAAGCGCTGAGGCGCAGAGGAGAACGACAATGCTGGCGTTGAAGTATTTGCTGATTACGGGTGGCCTCGGAATGATCTTCGCGGCCGTATGCATTCTCACCTACGATGTGTATCGCGAAATGTTGTACCGTCGGGCGATGGAAACGCCCGGACGCGCGGGAAGCGCGAGACCCGTGACGATGCGCTGGCGAATCTCGCTGGCATTGGCCATGCTGGCGTGGGGACCGCTGCTGTTGGCCTTCAGCATTGTGGTAGTGCCGAGCGGGACAGCCGGCGTGCGCGTGAGTCAGATGAGTGGAACGGTGCCAGGGACGCTCTATCCGGGCGCACACTTTGTCCAGCCTCTCGTGGAGGAGGTTGCGCTATTCGATACGCGCGATCAGATTTTTACAACGGGAGTTTCAGAAGATGGGAAAATTGCGGCGTCCAACGCGGCCGCGAAAACCCAGTTGCTCGAGGTGCAGGCGAAGGAAGGACTGACGCTGGGATTGGCGATCACGGTGCGCTACCGGCTGGATCCGAAGAAGCTGGATTACATTCAAGGAAATTTGCCGCGGCCCGTGGAAAAGGAAATCGTTCCGCCCACTGTGGCCAGCGTATGGCGCGAGATTGTGCCGAACTATACGGTGCGGGATGTGTTCTCGGCGAAGCGCGAGGAAGTACGGCAGCGCGCGGCCGGACTGATCACAGCAAAACTGGCGGCGGATGGCATCGTGGTGAAAGAGGTAATGCTGCGCGACATTCAATTGCCGCCAGAGTATGCCCAAGGCCTGGAGGCGCTTCTTCTAAAGGAACAGGAGAACGATCGCATGGGTGTGGAGACCGAGTTGAAAGGCAAACAAGTGCGGATTGCCGAACTCGAAGCCGAAGCGACCAAGGTGCAGCAGATCAAGCAGGCAGAAGGCGAAGCGCAGGTGCACGTGCTGCAGGCGAAGGGCGAGTCGGACGCGATGCAGTACACGCTGCCGCTGAAAGAAAAACAGATTCAGCAGAGCCGGCTGGAAGCGCAGGCGCGAAAGGAAGCAACCATTCAGAATGCGGAGGCCGAAGCGCAGGCGAAGGTGATCGACAGCAAGGCGGAGGGCGAGCGGCGCAAGCTTCTGGCAGACGCCGAAGCGGATCGCATACGCGTGACGGCGGTGGCCGACGCGGACCGGATGAGGAGTGAGGCGGCAATCCTGAAGGACAATCCATTGTTGATCAACAAGATTGTGGCCGAGCGGCTCTCCGACAAGTTGCAGATCATGATGGTTCCGGCGGACGGGAAATTCTTTTTTGCGAACGACGTGTTGCGCAGCATGAGTGTCGCGAACCAAAGCGGGCAGGAGCAGCAATCGCGATAACTGAGAAGCGGTCGGCGTCGATTCGCGCCGGCCACTTCGTTTGATTTTTGATGTCCGGGCACGAGGTAATGCGATGAGCCTATCGATCGAGAGTTCGCGCAGGCCTCTGAAGCGGCTTCTACTCGTGTGCTTCTTCCTGCTTGGACACGCCGCCGCCATTGAATGGAGCGGGCCGGCGCAGGAACTGGCGCGCAAGATTGTCGCGGTCACCGGGCCGGGAGCGGTCGCGCTGACCGTGGAGAACCGTTCTTCCCTCTCAAAAAAAGAAGCAGATCTGACCAGCGCCGCCCTGCGGCTGGAGCTGGAATCCCTGGGAGCACGTCCGGTGGCAGCGGATCAGGCCGCAGCCTCGGTGAAGGTCTCGCTTTCGGAGAATCCTATCCTTTATATATGGGTGGCGGAGATTCATCAGGGGGCGGGTGAATCGAGGGTGGTCATGGTGTCACTGCCACGCGGCGACGCTGACCTGGCACATCAACCCATGCCCATGAGCATCCGCAAGATTCCACTCTGGACGCAAGAGGAACGAATCCTGGATATAGCGATTCTCGAGGAAGACAGCGCGCCGCGACAGATGGCCGTTCTGGATGGCGACAAAGTTGCGATCTACCGGCTCAAGAATAGCAAGTGGCAGCTCGAACAAAGTTTGGCGATCCTGCACCGGCGTCCATGGCCTCGCGACCTGCGAGGGCGAATCCTGGTCGCAAAGGATCACTTGCTGGATGTTTATCTTCCCGGAGTGTTCTGCCGGACTGCGAGCGGTTTGCCGCTTACTTTGAACTGTCGAGAGAGTGACGATCCATGGCCCCTGACAACGAATGGCGCGGCAAGCTTTCCCCCTGCCGGCGGCGCGGTGATTCCTCAGTTGCTCGGCGGCTTTTATTCGTCATCCCGCAACTTCTTCACGGGTGCGTTGGCGCCGGGCGTGGGGAAGATGACGACGGTGGGCAAGTTTTATTCCGCAGCTCCGCTGCAACGAGAGAAGTATCTCCTTTGGTTGTTCGCAGGAACCGACGGGCAGATTCATTTCGTTGACGGAATGACCGACCAGACTGCAAAACTGCCATGGGGCAGTGAGATCGCAAGCGTGAAGAGCACTTGCGGATCGGGCTGGCAAGTATTGGCGACAGGAGCGGCGGACAATGGTGCGGATACCGTGCGCGCTTACGAATTTGCGGATCGCGATCCATCACCGGTGAGTGCGGACCTGGATTCTTCTGGTGAGATCACGGCGTTGTGGACGGAAGAGAAGGGCGATAGCGCAGTCGAAGTCGTCAGGAACCGGGAAGCGGGAGATTATGAGGCGCATCGGTTGGGCGTGGCTTGTAGCCAGTAGCATCCTGCTGGCGTTGCACGCGGAAGCGGAAACGCGTCCGCAGTATGGCGGAACGCTGCATGTTGCGGTGCGGGAAGCGCCGGCGTCGATTGATCCGAGCGACGTGACACAAGCAGATTCTTTCGCGCGGCGTAACCTGTTGGCGCTCATCTTCGAAACGCTCGTCGTTGTGGACGATCGCGGCAGAGTCCATCCCGGCCTGGCCGTAGATTGGCATCCGGAATCGGACGACCAGAGATGGATATTTCGATTACGCCGTGGAGTGACGTTTCATGACGGGTCAGGGTTGACCGCAGCGATTGCGGCTTCTTCTCTACGGACTGCGAACCCTTCGTGGAAAGTCTTCGCGGAAGGAGAGTTGGTCGTCGTGGAGTGCGAGCGGGCAGATCCGCTTGTGCCCGCGAAGCTCGCCTTGTCTCGCAACTCTATCGTTAAAAAGGAAGGTGGAGAGAAGCTGAGCGGGACTGGGCCATTTCACATCGAGCAGTGGCAGCCGGGAAAGAAGCTCATCCTGGCAGCAGAAGAAAATCACTGGCGAGGGCGGCCCTTTGTAGATGCAATTGAAATCGAGCTGGGACGGAACTTCCACGAGCAATCCGTGGAATTGGAATTGGGAAAAGCAGATCTGATTGAATTGCCGCCAGAGCAGGGGCACGGCGCGGGGATAGACGACAAGCGAATGAGCAGCTCGCAACCGATGGAATTGCTGGCGCTGGTTTTCAATCGCGCGGCGGGCACGCCGGACGAAAAGATGTTGCGCTCCGCCCTGGCCCACAGTGTGGACAGAAGCTCGATGCGCAGCGTGCTGCTGCAAAGTGGGCAGGTGGCAGAAAGTGTCTTGCCGAACTGGATGAGCGGATACGGCTTCACTTTCCTGCGCGACCCGGATCTGAAGCTAGCCCGACGATGAACGGGAACAGGTTCGCACTGCGCCGGCGTGGACAGTGGGATATGATTCGAACGATTCCCTGGCGCGAGTGCTGGTAGAGCGGATTGCACTCAATGCCGGCGATGCCGGCTTGGTGTTGCGACCGACGACAGCGGCCAACGCGGATTTGCGCATGGTGCGGAGTCCCTTGGCCTCGTCCGACCCGTGGATCGCTTTGGAAATCGCAGCCGATAGTTTGGGAATGACGGTGCAGGATGGAAAGACAGATTCGGTAGAAGACCTGTATGAAACCGAAAGCTCTCTGTTGAGGAGCGTGCGAGTGATTCCGCTGTTTCACCTTCCGGCAAGTTATGCATTCTCGCCCGCACTGAGGGGTTTTAGAGTGGCAGCGGATGGAGCGTGGCATTTGGACGAAGTTTGGATAGGGAAAGACCGGCCATGATGTTTCGGCGAAAATTGCTGGCCGTGTTTGCGTTGGCGGTTTTCTTGTCGGTGGCGGCGGTGGCGTGGTTGGTCTCAGATGTGACGCGGCGAGCGTTCGCACACAGCGACGATGAGAGGACAACCGCGCTGGTCACGCAGTTCCGTCGCGAGTTCAGCAAGCAAGGAGAAGAGGTAGAACGCCGCGTGGAATCCATTGCGGCATCCGACGCCGCCAACCGGATGGCCGTGAAGTTAGCTCGAGCGCCAGCGGATTCCGGTCCTTACTTTGAATTGGCGAAAACGACCGCGGAAAGCGAACAGCTCGACTTTCTTGAGTTTGTGGAAGTGGACGGAACCATCGTTTCGTCCGCGCAATGGCCGGCAAAGTTCGGATACCCCGAGGAGGCATTCATCGCTCTGCAGGCAGCGAATGGGCACGCAGCGTTTCTGAAGCAGCAGCCGTTGCAGGATGGAACGGCACTGGGATTATTCGCGGTGAGGGCGACGCGGGTGGGAGAAACTCCTATTTATGTGATTGGCGGAAGGCGAGTGGACAAAGCGTTTTTGGCGGCACTCGACCTGCCGATCGACACGCGCGCGCTGTTATATCAGAATCGAGGCGACCGCTTCACCGCACAGAATCTGATTGACCCCTCTGCGATGGCGGCCGCGCCCCGAGCTCCGGAAAAGCTGGAACCGATCATCGATGCGGTGCGGCAATATGGACAGGAAATGTCGGCGGTGGTGACATGGTCCACCGATCGTGCGGACGATGAAGCCTTTCATGCGATTCCTTTGTTCGGGTCGGGAACCGGCAAGGATCGTCCTTTGCTGGCGATTCTGCTCATCGGCAACTCGCGAAGAAACTACATCGAATTGAAGCGACACATAGGTTCGGCAGCATTATTCGTGGGTAGTGGAGGAATTCTTCTGGCGATTCTTCTAAGCAGTTGGGCCGCGGCGCGGGTGACGCGTCCCGTGGAGCAACTGGCCATTGCCGCAAAAGAAGTGGCAGCCGGAAATTGGAATGCACGCGTCGATGTTTCTGGAGGGGACGAACTGGCGCAACTGGCCGACGCCTTCAACCGTATGACTGCGGAATTACTAGGTCAACGGGAACGGCTACTGCAAGCCGAACGCGTGGCGGCCTGGAGAGAACTGGCACGGCGACTGGCGCATGAACTGAAGAATCCTTTGTTTCCGTTGCAGCTCACGGTGGAGAACCTGGTGCGCGCTCGGCAGCAGGGTGCGGAGCAATTCGACGAAATCTTCCGCGAGAGTTCCCGCACGTTGTTGGCGGAAATCTTCAACCTGAGAGGAATTATTGGACGGTTCAGCGAATTCTCCAAGATGCCGCAGCCACAACTGCAAGCGGTGCAGGTGAATGACGTCATTCGCGGCGTGGTACAACTTTTTCAGGCGCAACTCGAAGCGCCGGAGCGGCCGAAGATCGAGTGCAGGGTGGAACTCGATCCGCGGTTAGAAATGGTGAAGGCGGATGCGGAGTTGTTGCATCGAGCGATCTCCAATCTGGTGCTCAACGCGATGGACGCGATGCCGCAAGGCGGCGCCCTGACGATTCGTACACGTAGTGTGGATGGAAATGTGGTGATCGAAGTGGCAGACACCGGAACGGGGTTGACGCCGGAAGAGTGTGCGCGGATCTTTACTCCTTATTACACGAGCAAGCAGGGCGGCACCGGACTGGGACTGGCGATCGTGCAATCGGTGGTGAGCGATCACGGAGGACGAATCCGCGTGGAGAGCCAGCCGGATCGAGGTACGAAGTTTGTGATCGAATTGCCGACAGGTTTTAATGCAGCGCAGGCTGCGGCGGCGAAATCGTAGCCAGATGAAATCGTAACCGGGAGGATGTTTGCCAACGAAAGCGCATCTGCTGATTGTGGACGATGAAGCCAACACGCTGGCTTCGCTGTCGCGGGCGTTCCGGCTGGCGGGACATGAGGCAACCGTATGCGACAACGCGGGCAAAGCGCTGGAACTGGCGAAGGGGCAGAGGTTCGATTTGATTCTCTCCGATGTGGTGATGCCAGGAAAAGGCGGGCTGGCGCTGCTGGAAGACTTGAAGGCGCAAGGAGTGACGGCGCCGGTCGTGATGATGTCCGGTCAGGCGGATATCGAGATGGCAGTGCGGGCGACGCGACTCGGCGCACTCGACTTTCTGGAAAAACCGATCTCGACCGACAAGCTTTTGTTGACGGTGGAGAATGCGCTGAAGTTGCAGCGACTGGAGAACGAAAACCGGCAACTGAAGCAGCGTTTGGGCAAGCACGAGATCATATGGCACGGCGCAGCCATGCAGCGCGTGATGGCACAAGTAGAGCGCGTGGCCGCGACTGAAACGCGAGTTTGCATCCTGGGACAGACCGGCACTGGGAAGGAGTTAGTGGCGCGCACGATTCATGAACGCAGCGCGCGGTCTGGGGGAGCGTTTGTTACGTTGAATTGCGCCGCAGTGCCTGCGGAATTAATTGAGTCTGAACTGTTCGGACACGAGAAAGGATCTTTTACCGGCGCGGCGGGACGGCATGTTGGGAAATTTGAGCAGGCGGATCACGGAACGATTTTTCTGGATGAGATTGGCGACATGCCGCTGGCCATGCAGGCGAAATTATTGCGCGTGCTGGAAGAAGGAGAAGTGGAACGCGTGGGCGGAGAAAAGCCGGTAAGCGTGGATGTGCGCGTGGTGGTGGCGACGCATCGCGATCTGGAAGCAAGAGTGCGCGAGGATAAATTCCGGCAGGACTTGTTTCACCGGATCTATGTTTTTCCGTTGGTGCTGCCGCCGCTACGGGAACGGCAAGAGGACATTCCGCTGCTGGTAGAGCACTTTGCGGCGCAAGTGAGCGTGCAGAATGGCTGGAAGACCGTTCCGTTTACCGCGGATGCGATGGCGGCGCTGCAATCCTATAACTGGCCGGGGAATGTGCGGGAGTTGCGAAACATGGTGGAACGTTTGATGTTGCTGGCAACCGATGGTCAAGTGAACCTGGCAACGGTGGAGATCGCGCTGCCAAAAGGCGGGAACGGAGATAGTAAGATTTCGACGACGATGTCATCCGGACCGCTGTCTGGTCGGGTCGATGCGTTTGAGCGCGAGGTTATCCTGGCGGAGTTGAAGCATTGTCATTCGAATGTTAGTTTGGCCGCGAGAGCGCTGGGCCTGGAGCGCAGTCATCTTTATAAGAAGGCGGAGCAACTGGGGATTGATTTGAGGGCGATGCGGCGGGAGCAAGAGTCGGGAGCAGAGTGAAGCTACATTCAGCGGCTGAGCGACAGCATGCGATCGGAGTGCGTGAGGGACACCGAGGCGTCTCTTCCCACATGAACATCTTGTTTCGCCGGACTCAGGTGCGACTCAACATCAGGAGATCGTGTTGATCAGTAAACTCATCTCTCTTTTCTTTTTCCTTGTTCTCGCATCCTCAACGTTCGCTAGCGATCCTCCATCTCCGCCGACCTATGGTGTGCGCATGGAGCAGGCGTGGATCCCGATGAAGGATGGGATCCGCCTGGCAGCGACGCTTTATATGCCGGATGGGGCGAAGCCGGAAGAGAAGTTCCCTGCCCTGCTGGAGTACTTGCCATACAGAAAAGATGATGGCACGGCGGCGGGAGATTATCCCAAACATGCGTATTTCGCACGGCGCGGATACGTGAGCGTGCGCGTGGATATTCGCGGATTTGGCGCGAGTGAAGGCGCTCCGCCGGAGCGCGAATATTCCGAACAGGAACAGGTGGATGCCGAGCAGGTGATTGCGTGGCTGGCGCATCAATCGTGGTCGAACGGGAACGTGGGAATGTTCGGCATCTCCTGGGGAGGCTTCACTGCGCTGCAGATGGCAATGCGGCATGCACCTGGGTTGAAGGCGATTCTGGCGGTCGATGCGACGGCGGAATTGTTTCACGATGACGTGCATTACATGGATGGAATCGCCCACGTGGATGAGTTCGAGTTGAACATGGACATGGCAGAGGGATGGACCGGCGCGCCCGATTACACGCTCGACGAGAAAGTTCTGGAGCCGCGATTTGAAACGCCGCCATGGTCGCTGCTTTATTTGAAGCATCAAAGGGACGGGCCGTTCTGGCGGGATCGCGTGCGGCCGCTGAAAGAGATTACGATTCCAAGTTTTCTGATTGGCGGATTGCTCGATGGATATCGCGACAACGTGACCGACATGCTGATGCAGGCGAGCGGACCGGTGAAGGCCATCGTCGGTCCGTGGAACCATACTTTTCCGAATGATGCTGTGCCCGGTCCGCAGATCGAATGGCGGAATGAGGCGGTGCGCTGGTTCGATCACTGGCTGAAGGGACGCGACACAGGCGTGGAGCGGGATCCGCGGCTGGTTATATATATGCAGCACTGGCATTCGCCTGATCCGAGTTTAGAAAATGTGCCGGGCGAATGGCGACGAGAGGACGCGTGGCCGCCGAAGGAAACGGAGGCTACTACTTTATTTTTGCAGTCCGATCACGCGCTCGCGAAAATGGCGGCGCAAGCGGATACGCATCAGCTTAAGTATGTGCCGTCCATCGGAGTGGAAGCGGGATTCTGGTGGGGAGAATTGTTAAGCGATGTGCGGCCGGTGGATGCGTTCAGTCTGGTGTACGATTCGGCGCCAATGCAGGAGGATCTCGCGATTCTGGGACGGCCGCACGCCATGCTTCGTGTGTCGGCCACCGCGCCGCTGGCCGATTGGTTTGCGCGGCTCTCCGATGTTGCGCCGGATGGAACGGTCACGCAGATTACCGGAGCCGGGATCAATGGAGCACAGCGGGAATCGATGAGCGAGCCGCGCGACCTGGAACCGGGGAAGGTCTATCCGCTCGATATCGAAATGCATTTGACGTCGTGGGTCTTTCCAAAAGGCCATCGGATCCGCTTGGCGATTTCGAATGCCTTGTGGCCCATGATGCTGCCCACTCCGTACTCGATGACGACTTCGTTGCAGCTGGGGGGAAGCGATGGATCACGCATCGTATTGCCGGTTGTGCCCCTGCACGGCGTGGTTCCCCTTGCATTCGCCCCGCCGGAACCATCGGAAGAGCGGACAGATGTGAAGACGGAAGGCTTCCCGTGGCCGGGTGAGTGGACGGTGGAACGCGATGAAGCTGGACATAAGACGACCGTGCACTGGAAAGGAAAAGAAGGCGGCAAGTATCCCTGGGGAACGGAAGCGGACTACGAAAATCTGACTTACGACGTGGACGATGCACATCCGGAGAGTTGCTCCGTACGTGGCGAGGCGGAAACTGTTTTTGCGCTGAAGGGGCGAACGTTAACCTGGCGCGGGCATCTGCTGGTGACTACGGACCAGAAGAATTTCTATTACAAGTACACGCGCGAATTGCTGAAGGATGGGGCGATGATCAAGTCGAAAACCTGGCAGGAGACGATTGCGAGGGATCATCAGTGATGGGTTGAGAAGGGCAAGCAATGCCTCTCCAGCGCTGGAAAGAAGAGCAAAGCAGGTTCCTCATATATTCCAGAGATTTAGTCGGCAGCTGCGGCGGACGGCTCCAGTCCATTCTTCAGATCGGCGGCGAGGAGACGGTGGAACAGTTGTTCACCGGCTTCGCGGCGGACGGATAGGCGTCCGGCGCGGTAGGCGCGCGATTTCAGGCCGCGCTGCACATCTTCGCAGATGCCGAGGTCTTCTTCCTGCACACGATTTCCAATGTTGACCGACTGCTCATTGTATTCGCGACTTGCCTCGCCAATATCCGCGAAATAGAAGTCGAAAATGACTTTGCAGTGGTCTACGTCGATGGGGATGACGAGATTCGTATCCATGTAACCGGCGTAACAATTGATCATCAAGTTGGGATGCTGCCAGAAGTACCATGCGCGGTCGCCTTTGCGGACGGCTCCGGTGGCGGCATCCTCTTCGGACGCGACCATGGGACTGGATTGCAGACAATAGCGGTCCTCGTTCTCAATGGTGTACTGCTTATAATCGAGCACCGAATTCAGTCCCTTGTGCAGGTGCGGAACGTGGTAGCCGCCATCGAGGTAGTTATCCACGAAAACTTTCCAGTTGCAGGCGATGTTATAGGTGCGTCGCTCAAAGTAGTGCAATTTCGTGATGCCAAGCGGCGCAACGCGCCGAACCAGACCACCGAGAAATTCTGCGAGCGGCGCAGCGTGATGATCCAGGTTGATGAATACGAAACACTCCCAAGTCTCGACGCGAATGGGGACAAGGCCGTTTTGCGCCCGATCGAAATTCTCGACGCCTTCGAATTCAGGCATACCTTTCAGCGAGCCATCCAGGCCGTAGTTCCATCCATGGTAGGGACAGTGGAGAAGCGAGGCGTGACCACACGGTTCGGTTACCACGGCAGCGGCGTGGTGGCGGCACACATTGTAAAAGGCCCTCAGGACACCGTCATTGCCGCGAACCACCACAATGGGCTCCCCGGCGACGGATGTAGAAATGAACTGGCCGGGAGTCTGGACCTGATCGGTACGCGCTACCAGTTGCCATGTCTTGCTGAAAACGTTCAGCCGCTCGAGCTCAGCGATGCGGGAATCGACATACCAGGCTGCAGGAATCGTGGACGCCTGGGAAAGAGGGGCGTTTACGTCATAAGTGGAGATGATTTGCTCGATCGATGATTGCATGTTTCCTGATTCCCCCGCTTGGTTCACTTTTCTACGATGCCGACAACGATTTGCCGCCAACGTTACGAATTTTCGAGCGGACCATAAGCTCCGCCGAAGCGACTCTGCGCACGTCACTGCGGCCGCGGGCAGAAATATCCGATCCGACCGCACGCTGCAAGAGGGCGACGAATTGCTGGATTCGCGCTTCCTTTTTCTCTGGCAATTCACCGCGTTTGCGAAAGAGGCCAGGATCAAGTTCGGCGGTAAGCAACGCATCCTGAAATCGTTCCATGGTCCAATCGAGAATGGAGACGATCATTTCCAGATCCATATCCTTGCGGATCTCGCCAGTCTCAAGCCCGAAGCGCACGAACGCGACGGTACCATAGGGGTCTTCCGCAACCAGAAAACGATTGATCTCGCGCTTCAGGGCGAGGTCGGTGCCGTAGTTGCCGAGCAGAGAAATGCGATAAGGAATCCAGTCTTCGTGCAGCAAATGTTCGGTACGGATCAGCCAGTAATGCAGAACGGCGAAAAATCCATCGCCGCGAATGTCGGAGGGGGCATCCAGATATTTCGGGAACGAACGCACGGCACGTTTGTAGACCTCGAAGAAAAGACCATCCTTGCTGCCGAAATGCTGGAAGATCGAGCCTTTTGCAATGCCAAGCGCCGCCGCCATGTCGCCCACGCGCGCCGCGTGATATCCGTTCTCCGCGAAGTGCTGCATGGCAGTGTCCACAATTCGAGAACGTTTGGCCTCAGACCGCGGGCGATGCTGTTGGCGGCTGACGTAGCGTGGGAGTTCGAATGCATTGCTCGCGATTCCACTCATGGGTGACTCCAAGTCACGGAAGCATAGCGGAGAAGCTAGCCATTTTCAACTTCATTTTCGGGGACTGATGTTTTACTGTATGGCGTCGGCGATGTCGGTTGTGACTTCGAGTCAGCTTGTCGAATTTAAAGAACAATTCTATTTACGACGCGGTCGTCGTCGGTGGCGGCCACAATGGATTGACGGCCGCAGCGTACCTGGCTCGCGGAGGCCTTTCCACGCTGGTGCTCGAGCGTCGTGAGATTGTTGGGGGGTGCTGTGTCACGGAAGAAATCGCGCCTGGCTGCCGCGTGTCGACTACATCCTATATCGCCAGCATGTTGCGGCCGGAAGTGATCTCGGAGCTAAATCTGGCAGAACACGGACTACACATGATTCCATGCGATCCGGCGATTCAGGTTCCCTTTCCGGATGGCCATGTGGTGCCGTGGTGGGTGGATCGAGAGCGGGCGAAGGCGGAGTTCAGCAAGATATCGGCGAAGGACGCAGCGCGTTTTATCGAGGTGGACGATCAACTGAAGAAGCTGGCGCGTTACCTGCAGCCTTTTTTCATGGAGCCGCCACCGGATATCGACACCTCTACGATGAAAGGCTGGAGCGACTTGTTCCGCGTGGGTAAACGTTTTCGCGGCATCTCCAGTGCGGAGATCGCACAACTGATTTCGTTTCTGACCGGAAGCCTGGGCGAGTTTCTCGATCACAATTACGAATCGGAAAAAATGAAGACGCTATTCCTGGCGAACAATGTGTATGGCAAACATGGAGGTCCTTACCAGCCGGGAACCGCGATTGGATTGCTCTTTCACCTGCTGAGCGGCGGCGAGCACGAATTGCAAGGCTTCTATGGGCACGTGATGGGTGGCATGGGATCCATCACGCAGGCCTTGGCAGCAGCCGGGAAGAAACTGGGCGTCGAGATACGAACGTCGTCCTCGGTGGCGCAGATCGAAGTGCGAAACGGCCGCGCCTCCAGCGTGGTGCTCGAGGACGGGACTGAAATACGTGCTCGAATGATTCTTTCCAATGCGGACCCGAAGCGAACGTTCTTGAAAATGGTTAAGGCATGCGAGCTGCCGGAAGATTTTCTGTTTGCGGTTCGGGGAATTCGTATGAATGGGCCATGCGCGAAGGTAAATTTTGTGCTGGCGGAAGAGCCGCAGTTTACAGGCACATCGCCACAAGCGACGCCGTTAGAGCGCACGTTTTATACGCTGGTGCCGTCGCTGGAATTCGCGGAGCGATGTTATGACATTGCGAAGTTCGGCGAGATTCCAGAGGAGTTGTGGGTGGATTGCGTTGTGTCCTCCAACGCAGATTCTTCTCTGGCTCCTGCGGGCAAACATATTCTCACGTGCTTTGTGCAGTACGTCCCATACAAGCTGCGCGAAGGCCATTGGGATCAGAAGCGCGAATTGCTGGGTGATCGCGTGGTGAGGAAGATTGCCGAATATGCGCCCAATGTTCCTGCAGCCATTGTGGCGCGGCAAGTGCTCACGCCGCTGGATCTGGAGCGGACTTACGGCCTCACGGAGGGCAACGTCTTCCACGGCGATCTGCGACTGGAGCAACTTTTTTTCATGCGTCCGGTGCCGGGATGGGCGCAATATCGAACTCCGATCCACGGTCTGTATTTGTGCGGAGCGGGAGCCCATCCCGGCGGCGGCGTGACGGGCGCGCCCGGGCGTAACGCCGCGATGCAGGCGCTGCGCGACTGGAAGAAAGGGCGATTCAAAACTGCGCAAGCGTGACTTAAAAATAAACGTTGCGATTAGGCGGTTGCGGGATTTCCGAAAGGATAAACACGATGAAGAAAAACATTCTCGAGAGATTGAAAGAAGGCCCGGTGCTGGGCGATGGCGGATATCTGCTTGAACTGGAGAAACGCGGCTGGGTGCGTGCGGGTCCATTCACTCCTGAGGTAGTGCTCACGCATCCGGAGGCTGTGCGCGAATTGCACGTGGAATTTCGCGAAGCTGGGTCTGAAGTTTTGCAAGCACTGACGTTCTACGCCAGCCGCGACAAGCTGGCGACGGTGGGACTGGAGGATCGAATTGAAGATTTGAACCGCACAGCAGTCCGCATTGCGCGCGAGGTTGCAGGGGATCGCTGCCTGGTGGCGGGAAACTTGAGCCTTACCTGGATGTATGAACCGGGAAGCGCGTCGGCTGCCGATCGCGTAAGAAAAACATTCGACGAGCAGTTGGCCGTGCAAGTGGACGAAGGCGTGGACTTCATTATTGGAGAGACCTTCTCCTTTCTTGGCGAAGCCCTGCTCGCTGTGGAACGTGGGAAGAAGACCGGCCTGCCCACGATGGTCACCATTTGCTTCGAGAATACGAATGAGACGGCTGATGGAAAAAGCGCGGCGGATGCGGCGAAAGCGCTCATCGACGCAGGCGCGGACATTGTCGGAATGAACTGCCTGCGTCCACCGGAACATATTCTGGGTCCGATGGAGGAAATGCGCAAAGCGGTGTCAGGATATCTGGCGTGCCAGCCAGTCGCCTACCGCACTCCTGCAGCGAAGCCAGATTTCACGAGCCTGCCGGAGTTCCCTTACGCGTTGGATCCGTTGCAACTGACTCGCAAGGAAATGGGCGACTATGCCGCGCAGGCGCGAGACATTGGCATCAACTTCATTGGGGCTTGCTGCGGAACCGTGGCGATGCACATCCGCGAGATGGCACGGGTTCTGGGCAAATTACCGGAAGACTCACGCGCATGGAAAAAGGGCGGCGAGAAGCCAATGTCAGCTTACGAGTACTACGATCACGATAAATTGAATGCCGTCCAAAAGTAGCAGCGTAAGTTAGAAAAACTCAGGCAGGCTCTCTCGCAAGAACCTGCCTGATGAATCTCATCCCATCTAACTGGCGTCTCGCAACTCCGCATCCTCAGCTTCCACGAGTGGCTCATTGACAAGATGCTCGCTGAGAAACCACACCTGGAGTTCATTGCCGCGGAGAACGTCGCTCACGGCGAGATCATTGGTGCCGTCATCGCCGAGCTTATCGGCGCGCTTGGCCAACTCGCGGCAATGGCCGATGATGACCTGATGCGCATCGATCAACCGCGATATTTGTACAGGCACTTCTTCCCTGCCCTTAGGAGGACGCTCAATGCGAGTAGTCTCGGCGACATCGGCTGCCATGGCAATCGAAATTCCGCCGAGTAGCTGGATGCGTTCGGCGATGGTGTCGACGAGCTCGGATTGCTCTTCATAATGCTTGTCGAATAAGAGATGGAGTTGATAAAACGTGGGTCCCGCCACCTGCCAATGCGATTTCTTATAGAGATCGCGGAGCGTCATGGTATCGGCTAATAGAAGGTTAAGCTGCTCGGTCATTTCGAGGCGAACCGGTTCCTCCAGGTCGAGCGGCAGCATATGCGAAACGGTTCCGTAGCGTTGAATTTCCGCAGCTCGCTGATGTAACCGAGGCTGCGCGCTGATTTTCCCTCGCTCACTGGCGGGGGCCTTTCCGTTCGAATCTTTTTTCGCCATTGATTCTTCTCCTTGCGACTGATCTTCAGTCGTCGCTCATTGCGTTTTTTAATTGAGTTTTTATCCCTGCACAGCACACAGCCACTCTTGGATGCAGGGATTCGTCGATTGGATGTGGTTTTTAAGTTTCCACAATCTCCTCCGCGCTCGAGGACTAAACGGATAGCCGTGACTGCCTCGTCCGCAATTCAGAAATGCTGAAGGACCAGAGGTTTGACGATGTAGCGGCCATTGATTATGATCGAACTGCGGGGTGGAGCAGTCTGGTAGCTCGTTGGGCTCATAACCCAAAGGTCGGTGGTTCAAATCCACCCCCCGCAACCAACCTTAAGCTCCACAAAATAAACAACATCCTTCAATAAAATCATAAATTGTGCTAATTCGGCATCCAGATCTGCGGAGAGCGATTTTCGAGCAGCAGATCAGCAAGAAGCGCAGCATCGAACTCCCTTGTTTCGTGATGTGCCCCAGCCGCCGCCGATTCCCGCTGGAATCTTCCAGCGGCACCAGCCAAGATAGCTCGCCACCTGCTTTCCGCACTGAAAGCGGTCGGCTTCGCCGATGATCAGCACGAAGGCCAGTGCGGTGAGCGACCGACACCGGGATGTGTCATCAGCCACCGGGCTTCAGAACACTTCTCCACTTCCTGCGCGATCGCCTGGCTCAGTTCCGCAATCGTCGGGTTCAGTCGATCCTGGCGGAAGCGGCGCAGGTGACGGTGCGCAGTTTGCCGGAATGGCGCAGCAAGTATCTACACTTGGGGATGCGACGAGGACGAAAGATTGCCAAGGTAGCGATGGCCCGCAAGCTGGCAGTGGGTTTGTACTGGACGATGCGCAACGGATGGGATTACGAGCAAGTGAAAAAGTTCGGTTCGCATGCAGGACAGCCCGGAGATCGCGAGGGTGTGCAGTAGAACAACGAGTAATTAATTGGGCATCCCGCCCTCTTCATAAAGAGGAGTTCGAAGTAGTAATCATGATCGCAGTACGAGACCGAAGAGATGCTTGGGTCGGACCGAGTTCCAGAACTGAATAGTGATTGCGAGCGAGCCTTGGTTGGATTGGCCTTTTCATCGAGAGCGAAATGGCGCTCGTCTTCGAGTGCATGATGAAGGGCGCTCAAAAGCTGCTTGACACCGCCGATTCGCCAACTATCCTCTAGAGCCCCCGCTAACTCACCGCTTTCATTGACTTGGCTGTTTTTCAGAGGTAACATTCGCGCCAGTGATCGGTCAAACCATCTCGCACTATCGCGTTGTTGAGATGCTCGGCGGAGGCGGGATGGGCGTTGTCTATAAAGCCGAGGATATGAAACTCGGCCGTTTCGTCGCCCTCAAATTTCTGCCGGATGACGTCGCAAAGGACTCGCAGGCACTGGCCCGTTTCCAGCGCGAAGCCAAAGCGGCCTCTGCTCTGAATCACCCCAACATCTGCACCATCTACGAGATTGACGATCAGAGCGGACAAGCTTTCATCGCCATGGAATACCTGGAAGGCGTCACGCTGAAGCACAAGATTTCCGCCAAGCCATTGGAAGTCGAGACTGCGCTGGATTTAGCGATCCAGATCGCAGACGCACTGGACGCAGCGCACTCCAAGGGAATTATTCATCGCGACATTAAGCCCGCTAACATTTTTGTCACCGCCCGCGGGCAGGCGAAGGTCCTCGACTTCGGGCTGGCCAAAGTTACCGCCAAGCTGGAAAGCGCTGGCATGAGTGCCGCGACTCTTGAGGTGGAAGATCATCTCACCAGCCCGGGCAGCGCGGTGGGCACGGTCGCCTACATGTCGCCAGAACAGGCGCGCGGTGAACAGTTAGACGCACGCACAGACCTGTTCTCGTTCGGCCTGGTTCTGTATGAGATGGCAACCGCGCGTCCGGCATTTTCCGGCGGAACTACCGCCGTGATTTTCGATGCCATTCTGCACAAAGTGCCGGTCTCGGCCCTGCGCCTCAATCCTGAGCTTCCCCCGGAGCTCGATCGCATCATCAATAAAGCGCTGGAAAAAGATCCCGATCTGCGCTACCAGTCCGGCGCCGAGTTGCGTGGCGACCTGAAGCGCTCCAAACGCGATTCCGGCTCTGGAGGCTCTGGACGCTCCAGCGCCGCTTTGCCGAGCGCGACAGAGTTGCCTGCGGGCTCATCGGCCAGCGCGGCGAAGACAACCGCAGCACCCGCCCAATCATCGCGCAACAAATACATTGCTGCCGCCGCAATCGTCGCGCTCCTCGTGCTAGTCGCGGTCGCCGCCTATTACTTCCGCATTCCCGGCGCCGGCCCGGCCAAAGTCGCGCAGATAAGCCATTGGAACAAACCCATGAACCACGCGGTTCTTTCTCCCGACGGCCATACCGTGGCATTCACCTCGCCGGTCGCGGGTTTCGACCAGGTCTTCCTGATGCTGGCTTCCGGCGGCGACCCATTGCAGCTCACGAACGACGCAGTCGACAAGACTGTCGATACTTTTTCGCCGGACGGCACCGAGATCTACTACTCCAACGATTTCACAGGATCAGATATCCTCAGCCTGCCCACTCTCGGCGGCGTCCCCACAGTCGTCGCTTCCGGAATTAGCCTGGCCAGCTCTTCCGACGGAAATTCTTTCTATTTCGTAAAGTTCCGCCACGGCGAAAATACGGTTTATCGCAAGCCCAAGGTTGGTCTCGCGGAAGAGATGATCTTTCACGCTCCCGAAGGCTCGTACCCGTCCCACGTACTTGCTTTTCCAGACGGAAAAGCTCTTCTGGTCGCCACCGGAAATGACCAGGTATTGGGTTCTACAACGCTGACCTTCCACCGGGTCGATTTGGCCACTCACGCCTCCCAGAAAATCGGCGAACTATCCGGCAGCCCAACCGGCCTCGTATGGAATGATCCGGGAAAAACCTTCCTCTGCAGCCGCACCGTCAACGACGTCACTAATATTTGGGAATACCGCGTCGCCGATGGCGACTTGAAACAAGTGACAACCGGCGCCGGTCCTGATCTCTCCCCCATGCCCGCACCCGCAGGCAAAGGAATTTATTTCGTCAACGGCAGGCGCGCAGGCTTCCTCACGGTTTACCACCCGCAGACCAAGCAGTCGTTTGACTTAACCAGTGAAGAAGCTACGCAGCCCTCCCTTGCCTGGGATGGCCACCACGTGATGTACGTCACCCTTTCCGGCAATGCACAGCAGGGAGATCTCTGGTTTTCCAACCTAGACGGCAACAACCGCGTCAAAATCACCTCCGGAACCGAGCTGATAACCGTTACGTTTACATCGGATGCTTCCAGGTTGGTGTTTGCAGCCTCTGAGGGCGGCAAGACAAAAATCTACATCGTTAACACAGACGGTACTGGCCTTCGCCAAATTCCATGGTCAGCAGAGGACGGCGGCTATGGGTCGCCCAGTGTAGATCCGAGCATTTTTTATCTGGGTGGTCACGAGGCCGGTGTGACCGGGTTTTCCATCTGGAAAGTAGCCGCGGACAGCTCCAACGTCGAGAAGGTGGTGGATAATTGCGGCGCCATCTGGGATTCATCACCGGACGGCAAATACCTGCTCACCTCACTAAGCTCGGGTATCAGCGTATTCTCACTTGCCGATCATAAGTGCATCCAATTAGTACCGGACCTGAACACACTGGTCGTGCACTTCGCCGCCGATGGCAAATCAGTCCTTTATCTCGGTGCTGCGCACGGAGAAACGACGATCTATCGCCTACCATGGCACGACGGAAAGATAACCGGGCCAGCCCAGCCGGCTCTCAAACTTCCCTTCGCATTCCGCCAGGGTTACTCCGGCAATGCCTACGATTTTTCCAAAGATCTTTCCACGGTCGTTTACGCCCGCCCCGCCGGTCACGCTGATCTTTATCTTCTAAGCCAGAAGTAAATATTTCGGGGCGAACCGGTAGACGAGATAGCACTGCTGCAATAGCAGTCGTGACGATGACGGCCTGCGAAGTGAACAGTTGACCAATGCGAAATTTGCTTATGACGATTTTCTGAAGCTCTGGCAGGATGCTGATCCGGAAATCCCCATCCTGAAAGAAGCGAGAGCTGAGTACGAGAAAGTATATTAACGACGCTACCCCGGCGTAACGGTTGATGCGCTCACCAGAAATTATGGTCCATTAACACTCATGAACTGTTTCCGAGGGTCATTAAGCGTTTTGTAGCGCTATCCGTAACGCGTGTTTTCAGTTAGCTTTGGTTGAAGATTTCGCTGTCAGGGCGGCGCTGCCCAGTGATATCCGACTGACATTCCAACAATCGTCGAGGCTCTAATGCACGCGCTACACGAGCTCAAATGAAGGCTCGTGGTGCACGGGAGGTGTGCGGCAGTCGCAATCTCTGCGGCCACACAACGTGCGGGGCAGAAGCAAGAGAGTGCTTTGCCGAATACGCAGGCTCGACGATGAACAAATCGACCCTTCAGGCTATTGATTGGAAGTGTTAGCTGTCCAAACCTCTAGAACATTGAGCTTACAGCGTTCTCTCGCAGTTACAGTAGAGGGAAAGGGAGGTTTAGGCCGAGTTGAGCTCAAAACGAACCCGCCGGATAGATTCACCAAGGGGTCTGGTTGACCATGTTTGGAAGTTCTAATCGGGATTTATCGCCAATCATCGACACGATGGTTGCATTCTCGGGAAACAAAGAGAACAGCCAACTCGCGACACTCTTCGCGCGGCGAGATGATTACCCTTCACCTATAAAATAGTCTTGCTGGGTGCCGTCTAGTTCGGATAGTTGAAGAAGAGTTGATTGCCGTCGGGATCATCGACTACCAGAAGGCGGTATCCCCACGAACCGTCCTTGACCGGAACGCCATTGGCTTCGAGTTCCGCACGCAATGCGCCCAACGCAGCGATCGCGCCCTCGGGCTCGACATTCAGAGAAATGAAGATCAGCCCCTTGCCAATCTTCGCCGGCCAAGTGTCGGCAAGGATGAGCGCGCAGCCCTGCCGATCGACCTGGGCGACATGCACTTTGCCGTCCTCGTCATAACGCCAGGGACACGTGAAGCCGAGGCGGTCAACGTAAAAACGGAGCGAGATCTCAACGTCTGCCACGTGCAGGACGGGACGCGCGAACCAGTCTGTCATAGGTTATTCCTGGCCAAGTATCGATGAGCGAAATACAGATGTTTCACCAGTCACTCCCAGTTGAGAAGAGGGTTTCGAGCCTCTCATCACGAACTGCCGAATGCAAAGGGAGGGCCCAAGAAGAACGGCGACTAAAGTAAACACCCGACTTGAACAGGAAACCGAGACCCCGTAAAGACGGCTTCCCTCGGCGCAGATTAACTCGAGAACTGAAAACTTTATCGGAACACCGCAGCAATTGTTTATTGGCCAGTGACTACACGATGCGCAAGGTGGTGTAGCGACACTTGTGAAGGACCTCGGAGTGAAAGAGGCGGATGACGCCATCTTCGTGCTCGAAGATCCTGCGGACGCTGTCGACGCCGAGTCCCCACATCTAGGCTGTCTGCTGCACCGAGTAATGCTGCTCGAAAGCCTAGCACCGCCGGAACCCCACCTCCAACAGGTTCCGCAATTTATTTTTCGCGTGATCGCCGTCAAAGGGTTGAGCCGGGAGAAAGGCTCACGCGTCTCGCAGGAGTGCGAGGCAGCGGCCTGGAAAACAAATATCCTTTACTCGCAAAAGATCTTCTCTTCTTTTGCTTTCCTTGCTTCCTTCGCCCGTACATAGAAGGACGTCATTGTCTGGGAGCCTTTCGGACGGCGATCAGCGAGACCTGCTCTAAATCAGGATAGTGTTCATCTTTGTCTGGACTCCGGTCTGCGGGCGCGATCTGTTGGATAGTGGTTTGCGCCGGCAGCTTGCCTTCGAAATACTTTCCGTACACTTCATCAAATGCAGGCATGTCCGTCAGATTGTCCAGGTAAACAACCGTGGACACTACCTGATCGAAGTTCATACCGGCTTCTTCAAGATTGTCCATCTGGTTGCGCATCGTTTGGCGAAGTTGGAGGGCCGTGGTCGAAGTATAGACTCCCTCGTTCGGTCCGGGGATGAAGCCGCTCTTCGCGGAACAATACAATGTGTCACCCGCGAATACGCACGGACTCGCCGTTGGGCTGGGCGGCATGTTTTTAGGACGCACTGCGCGGCGTTCTTTTAGGTCCCTAACCGCAACTCCTGTGTATTCGATTTGGGCGCCATTGGGCAGGCTCGATACTTCGATCGTGGCACGAGCGGGGGTATTGCCGAACTCGAACCGATGCGCATAGTGCTGATTCATCACCCGCATTGGAATCTGCGCGGTTAGGTACGGATTGACGAAAACCATGTTGGCGAGGCTCAGACCTGCGGCTTCCACCACCGCTTTCATTTGGTCGAGCGCGATGTCAACCTGTGTGGCAGGATCGTCTGAAGTTTTGCCAGCGGATGAGGCAGCAGGCATGGCGGAAACGAATAAACGATCATGAGTGAGAATTCCTGGGGAAAAAGGCTCGTCCGATTTGTAGTTCGGCGGATAAACAGCTTGCCTGTCCGCTAGATTGCGCACCGCGACCGCATTGATTTCAATCGGTGCATCGGGAAGCGCCGCCACGCCGAGTACGGCTCGCGCCGGTGGAGTTTTTCCAAAGAACTCGCCGAAAGCGCGATTCATTTCCGCATATTGGCTGATGTCGGTTAGATACACGGTGGTATAGACCACGTGATCCATCGTCAAGCCCGCGGTTTCGACAACCGATTTCAGGTTATTCAGGGCCTGCCGCGCCTGGGCGGCAAAAGTTGTCGGCAATGCACCATCGGTGCTGCGCGCGCCCTGGGCGGAAATGTAGATGTAGTCTCCCGCATCCACGCTGGACGGGGCGGTGGAGTGAAGCTTAGGAGGTTGCTGAGGCGATGCAGTCGAGCCTGCTTTCGTTTGTGCGCCGACAGCGGAACACAGCAGCAATGAAACAAGAAGTGATTTCATTCAAGCCTTCCCTAAGCGTATCGAAAGCGATCATGACGCCAGTTTGATCCGGAACGGCTGCGTACTAAGGGAGATCCCTCGTCCCGCTGGTGAAAACGCGGGACATCGGGATGACGCGAAACAGCTAGGATCGCTACGCTGCCCGGCTTTTCTTTTGTGCCGCTCCCAGGATGCTGCGCAATCTTTGTCCCACAATCACTTCTTCGCCGGGTTGAATGGTCATCGAAACCAGTTCGATGTGGTCAGCTTGCGGGCGCTCTTTGCTTGTCGGGTTTGGCTTGCCCTCGCGAACTGCCGTCACCAGGCTGGGATTATCCGCGCCGAGAACCTCGATAACGGGATCGCCCGCACGCAGAGCCTGTACGCAATCGTCGATGCTAAATCCCCACGCTGCCTGATCCCATGAGACGTTCAGCGTCGGATAGCGGTTCCCATCGTCTGGAATGTAAATTTTGGTCTGTACGCCCGGCACTGTCTCCACCAATTTTCTGATGCTATCCACGCGATCGTTCCACTCACGGTACAGTTTCTTGTCGTCCAGCTTCAGCCAGGTCTCAAGAGCGGTGAGGCAGCCGATCATTTCTTCCTTTCCAACCTTCATGGGACGGCACACGGCGCCCTCGCGCGGGCTGGAGTTCATAACGGCGGCTTCGATCAGATCTTTTCGACCCAGCAGCACGCCGCTGCACTGCGGCCCACGGAGGCCTTTTCCGCCAGAAAAAGTGTAGAGATCAATTCCCATCCGGGCATATAACTTAGCGTTGTCCGCTGGAGGAATGCCCGCGGCATCGTCGAGGAGCAGCGGCACCTTGTGATCTTTTGCGATCGCGAGTTCCTTCTGCAGTTCGTCCCCGAGGTGCGTGGTGTAGATCATCACGGTCTTTGAGTTGATGGCGTTGGTGATTTCTTCCGGGGAATAGGCGAGCACCAGCTTCGCACCGGTGAGCCGGATCGCGCTATCAAAAGCGCTCCGGCCGCCCGACATGATCACTTCGTTCTTGAGGCCGGTGGTATCGGGGAGTTGCCAGATGAGCCGGTCATCGGTGCCGGCCATGCACCCTGCAGTTGAGACCGCCATGGCACCTGCGGCGCCTGAGGTAATCATTCCAGACTCCGCGCCGGTGAGTTCCGCCAAGCGCCGTCCGATAGCACGCTGCAGATCGAGAACATTAACAAAATACTGCGACGCTTCGATCTGGGCTTCACGCACTTCAGGAAACTCAAGAGACCCGCTAAGGTAGGTCCAGGTGCCTCGGCAGTTGATGACCGTCTTAACCCCTAAACGGCTGTACACATTTTGTCGCGGGTCTTTACCTACGGCGGTGGCCGCCTTCGCGTAAAGGTCAGCCACTGCGATTTGGCTCAGCAGCGGAGCAGCCGCTGCCCATTTCATGAACGACCGACGACTGGAATTCAAAGCTTGCATTGCGAACCCTCCGGTATTAACTGCCAGGATTTGATTGGCTACTCTTCATCTTCATGCAGTGGGACGCGCGCTCGAACCGCCAAGATATAAGCTTTCGCTTCCGGTTTGTTCCGGTTGTAGAAGCCGACCGTGCAGTTCGGACGAAAATAATAGGCATCGCCAGCTTTCGCGGGATAGCGGCCTTCGACGCCGTCCATTCCACTGCCGGCAACCATTTCGCCCTGACCATCGATTACAAGATAGATTTCCTCGGCGGCTTCGTGGTGGTGGGGCCAGTTCGTTCCTCCAGGAGAAAAGTCCATCAAGAAAAAACTGTCCATCACATACGCTTGGTCGATCAAGTCTCGCTTGCCGGTATGCAGGCCGGCGAGAAGTTTGTACAGAACCGAATTAGGATGACCGCTGACAGTTTCCTCTTTGGCATCCTCGAGATTTGCGATCTTCGGATGCGGCGACGGTGCGTTGATGGAAATCGACGGATGGATTTTGAATCCCATGACCAGCGCACGCAGCGGTTGGTCCCCGATGTTGGAAATCGAGTGTTTGGAAGCCGGAGGCAAGTAGGTGAGGTCATGCTTGCGCAGCGCCTGAGTCTGATCTTCGTAATGCAGCGCGCCTGCGCCCTCGATGACGAAATAAATCTCCTCCTGGCGATCGTAGGACACGGTCTGACAATTACCGTGGGCATCCAGAGTGACTTCGCCGAAGCGCGCCACAGTTTGGAGCGATCGATTGTCTTTGTCCCCTTCTCCAAAGATCGCCCGGTAGTGGCACGTTGGGGAGGAGAGATCGGCCTTCGTTTCTGCCAGGTCCGGAACAAAGCGATGTAACCATGTGGGATCCACTGGTCGATCTTGTGCTCGAACACCGGGCGCCAGCAACAGCGCGAACAGTAGGAGTATTTTCAACCTCGGCGCTCCTGATCCCGCCACTCGATTTTATTTCGGCGGCCCTGCTGAACTGTTTTTACGCCGCGTGGACGGCCTTCAATCCTGAGCATGAGCCTCCGCGGAAGCCGTTGAGGAAGGGTCCAGACGGCGCGCTTCTCGCACAATGTAAGCAACGAGGTCATCAAGCTCAGTGTTGCTGAGTCGCTGCCCGTAGTCGGCTGGCATGGGATCTACCTGTTTCCGCTGAATGGAGACCAGGCTGGATTTCATAAGCAGGTAAAACCGGCCATCGCTATCCTGCAATTGCACAGAGGCATCGTCTTCGTTTCGAACCTTGCCGGTAAACTTTCGGCCATTCCGTGCAACTGCGGTTGCGCTTTCTTGCGGCCCTTCTGCCGGTTTGAGAATCGCATCGCGAACTTCTTCCGCCGCATGATCTCGCGCGAACCCTGCAACGTCTCCCGTAGCGAACTGTCCTCGGCCTCCAATCTGGTGGCAGGTTGAACATCCACTTTTTCCAACGAAAAGATCGCGGCCGCGAGCTGGATCACCCGGTACGGACTTGCCGATGGACCCGCCTTGCAAAAAACGCAGATAAGCAACCACGGCACGAGCCTCTTCCTGGCCAATGCTCGGGAATCCAGGCATTCCTTCCTCTGGAATTCCATCGTGAATCACGTTGAGCAATGCTTCGTCCGAGAGCGCCTTTGTCCCCGCCCGGCGAATGATATCAGGGGCATGTTCACCACCGAGTCCATCCAGCCCGTGGCAAGTCGCGCACTTGACCTCGAAAATGCTCTTGCCCCTGGGGTCAGATTTCAAATCGTAAGCGGTTTCTTTGCTCATGTTCTGGCAGAAGACACTGCCGGCCGCTGCAAGAAAAATCAGCGCTAGTGCAAACTTGAGAAGGATTTGCCAGGTCACTTTGCTCTTCGGATTCCGTGCTTTCCACAATGACTCGCGCAAGGGTGACTCGCCCGGGAAGTCGCAGGATATTCCACTCAGTGAAAACAGCTTCTCAGGAATCGGTGACATCAGACGGTGAACCTGATATACCACAGAATCTGCTTGACGCAAATTTAATTGTTTCGTTTGATTGGGTTTTGTTTCGTCCAGTGAAAGTGTGCCCAACCGGCAATGCGGTGCTCTGGAAAAATGCACGATGCCGCGGTTTATAAGAGCAATCGTTCAGGGCAGAGGTATCATGGCTGCTCTGACCAAAGGAAGAGGGACCGATGCGGCGATTTGTATTGGCTTTGTTTATTTGTTGGTCGAACCTGAATGTGGCACATGCCCAGGCCAAAGCTGAGCCGAGCCAGCCGAGTTCATCTTGCCGCGTTGAGGCTATGAACTACAAGGGCTGGGGCGCTGAACAGCTATCCAATCGGTGGCTCAAGCTGTTAGTCGTACCGCAAAATGGCGGACGCCTGATGCAGGTCATTTTCAACGGGCATCCTTACCTCTTCGTCAATCCCTTGTACGAAGGAAAATACCTGCCCCCCGATCCGTCTCGATGGTTTAACTACGGAGGCGATAAGCTCTGGCTCCTGCCCGAGGGAAATGACGATGAACAACATTGGGTGGGCAATTCCGATTTGATCGACGACGGCCCGTACGCCTTTCGAAAGGTTTCGGAAGGGCAGGAATGCGAGATCGAGATGACCGGACCGTCCGATCCGCAGAGCGGGATTCAGATTCGGCGAAGGATTCACCTGGACGCCGACTCTCCACGAATCCGTTTTCACGCGACCATGCAGAACACGACCGGGCACGTCATCGAGTGGTCCATGCAATCGGTTTCGCAATACGATACTGCAGGCCACGGCGTGTCTTCAGGACGCAACCCCAATTTCTGGACCTTCACTCCCGCGAATCCGGCCAGTAGCTATCTCAACCGTTATCACGTGCGCTTCGGTCCAGCGGAAAATCCGGCCGTCTCAGTCAGGGACGACGGCCTCTTCGCGCTACACTACGCGCATCTTGCAGCCGAACTTTGGCTGGACTCGACGCCAGGCTGGCTGGCAGTAGTGGATGGGGACAGCAAATATGCAATGGTTGAGCGGTTCCGCTACGAAAAGAACGAAACCTACCCCGGCAAAGCGTCGGTTATTTTCTGGATGAATGGCCCCGAGACAAGGTTGAGTTCCGCGGGTGAGCCCTCGCTGACTTCGGGGGGCGATGGTTCCCCTTATTATCTGGAGGCCGAGATCAATAGTCCGCTCGTTCAACTGAGGCCCGGCGAGAGTCGCGACCTCGACACAGAGTGGTTTCCAACACGCGCCGGCACAGAATTCCACGGTGTGGAGGATGCGGGCATCGTAATGCATCCTCTTCAGGCCACGCGTTTGAAGAGCGGTCACGTCAGGCTCTCAGGCTCTTTCGGAGTATTTTTCGCGGGACGCCTGGTTGCACACCTGTACAACGAACAGGGCTCCGGCGGCGGAACGATGCCTCTTAATCAGGTCGACCCGGCCGATCTCGTCGTACTGGAGACAGAGTTAACGTCTCCGGCAAACATCTCCCGCATCTCGCTCCATCTTGAAGACGCGAACGGAGTGGATCGCGGTTCTCTTCAAGAAGTAAAAGTCGAGGAAAGCAAATCCGACGCAGCCGAAAACCACTGACATGAAATCGCTCAGGAAAGATTTCGCTTGGGCCGTACTGGCCGCTTTTGGTTTGTTCCTGTCTCCCGTGGCAGGGCAAAAGGGACAGGCGCCGGTGGTTGCTGACGTGAATGTCAGCGCAGACGACTTGCGCGCGCAGCCCCCTGGCGCCAACTGGACTTCCTATAACGGCGATTACTCCGGACGCCGTTACAGTTCCTTGCACGAGATCACATCGGCAAATGTCTCTCAGCTTCGCGCCTCGTGGATCTTCCATCCCTCCAATTCCGAAAGGCTCGAAGTAACGCCCGTGGTTTTCAACGGAGTGATGTATGTGACCTCGGCCAACGATGCATTTGCGCTTGATGCGAGAACTGGCCGGGTTCTCTGGCATCATCAACGGGCGTTGAGCGCAGGGTTGCTCGACGATGCAGCGGGTCATAAAAATCGCGGCGTGGGAGTCTGGCATAACTTTGTTTACATGGAAACCGACGACGCTCATTTGCTTTGCCTCGACGCTCGCTCCGGCCACCTGCTGTGGGATGTGACCTACGCGGACAAAGTAAAACAATACGGTGCAACCAGCGCTCCTCTGATTGTGAAGGATGAAGTCATCGTGGGTACGTCCGGCGGTGATTCCGGCGTGCGCGGTTTCGTGGCCGCTTACGATGCTGTGACCGGCAACCTGAAATGGCGTTTTTGGACGATTCCCGGGCCGGGTGAGTTCGGCTCCTCCAGTTGGCCTGGCGATTCCTATCTTCATGGCGGGGGAACGACGTGGATGCCCGGTACTTACGACGCGAAGCTGGATACTTTGTATTGGACAACCAGCAACGCTGCGCCCGATTTCGTAGGAGACTCCCGCCCAGGTGATGATCTGTACACCGCGTGCGTGCTGGCGCTGAACCCCACCACCGGTGCATTGAAATGGTACTTCCAGTTTACTCCGCATGACCTGTACGACTACGACGCCAACGAAACACCTGTGCTATTGAGTGCCAACGTGGACGGTCGACTGCGTGACTTGCTGGTGCAAGCCAACCGTAATGGATTTCTTTATCTTCTCGACCGGGCCGACGGAAAGTTTCTTAAAGCGACGCCGTTCGTGGAGAAGCTGAATTGGGCCAAGGGAATTGACGCCTCCGGCCGCCCAATACTATCGGGCAAAATACCGAGCGCGGAGGGTACGGAGATTTGCCCCGGCATTGACGGTGCCACAAATTGGTTTTCACCTTCCTACAATCCTGACACCGGACTGTTTTACGTCATTGCGCTTGAGAGTTGCAGTGTCTTTTTCGCGCACCCACAAACGTTTGCCTTGGGCCAGACCCTCTACGCGACAGGCACGAAGCTCGCGCCCGACGATCAAGCGCACAAGATTCTGCTGGCGTACTCGGTGCCGGAGGGAAAAATCGTTTGGCGCTATCCCGAGGCGGGCCACGGCGATTCCTGGGCTGGAACGCTGACAACGGCGGGTGAATTAGTGTTCCTCGGGAACGACGCCGGAGCACTTGAAGCGGTTGAGGCGCGAACCGGCCGCTCGCTCTGGCAATTCACCACTGGACAAAATATTCACGCTTCCCCGATGAGTTACGCGGTCGACGGAGTTCAATACGTGGCAATCGCCGCGGGAGGCGATGTGATCAGCTTCTCGCTTCCTCATTAGCACGGAGAAAGGCATGGTCGATAGTTGGCTGCGTCCGAAATCAGCAGCTTTCACGGGATGAAACTCGGGTTCGGGGTTGCATTTGTTTGGCAATTCTCTTCTGTATAATTTGGCGACTTTGAGGGGCGCAATCTCGCGCATGCGGAGCATTCTTCGTGCTGATTAAAGTATTCAACGATCGGGCGGTGCTGGGTCAGGCGGCTGCCGAACAGGCGGCGGCGGCCATTCGGCGCGCGATAGCAGAGCGTGGCCATGCGAGGATCATCGCTGCGACGGCAGCCTCGCAACTCGAATTTCTGGCTGCTCTGACCACGGCGCCGGGCATCGACTGGTCCAAGGTGGAGGCTTTTCATCTCGACGAATATATCGGCTTGCCGGTCTCGCATCCGGGAAGCTTCCGCAAGATGCTGCTGGAGCAGTTGGTGCAGAAAACCGGAATTACTAACTACCATCTTCTCGAGGGTGACGCTGCCGATCCGGGGGAGGCCGTGCAGCACGCAGGCCAACAACTGGCATCCAAGCCGGTGGATATCGCATTTCTTGGTATCGGTGAGAATGGGCACATCGCATTCAACGACCCGCCCGCAGACTTTGAAACGGAAGAACCCTACATCATCGTGAATTTGGATGAAGCCTGCCGCCAACAGCAAGTGGGCGAGGCCTGGTTCGCGGATATTTCGCACGTGCCGAAACGGGCAATCTCAATGTCGGCGCGGCAGATTCTCAAAGCCAGGGAGATATTGGCGGTCGTGCCCGGCCCGCGTAAGGCGCACGCAGTGAAGGCTTGCTTTGAGGGTGCGGTCAGCCCCATGGCGCCGGCGTCGATTCTTCGTACTCATCCGAATGCCACCGTCTATCTCGACAAAAGCTCGGCATCGCTCCTGGGCCCCGTCTTGCAGAATGGCCTCAAGCAGAGTTCCTTAACCGGCGAATTGCAGGTTACGGTTGGTCCTTAACGCTGGGTTTGCGAAAAATAAAGCATGTTAGCCGCCAGGAAGCCGATTTCTTCTTTGCGCTGGTGGATCGGCGGCCTTTTGTTTGCGTCCACGGTCATCAACTACATCGACCGGCAAACTCTCTCGCTTCTCGCGCCATACCTTAAGATCCAGTACCACTGGACCAATTCTGACTACGCGAATATTGCCATCGCCTTCCGGGTGGCGTATTCAATCGGGCAGACAGCTTTTGGGAGGCTGATGGACCGCATCGGCACCCGCCGCGGCTTGACGCTCACCGTGATCTGGTATTCCGTGGTTTCGATATTGACGTCGCTCGCCAGCGGTTTCTACAGCTTTGCAACATTCCGCTTTCTGTTGGGTGCGGGAGAGTCGGCGAACTGGCCGGCGGCAACCAAGGCAGTCTCGGAGTGGTTTCCCAAACGCGAGCGGGCACTTGCCACCGCACTCTTTGATAGCGGTTCTTCGATTGGCGGAGCTGTCGCTCCATTTATCGTGCTGTGGATTTATTTTCGTTGGGGATGGCGCCCGGCATTCATGATTCCGGGCATTCTTGGATTTTTCTGGTTGATAGTCTGGCGATGGCTGTACTATCCGCCGGAGACGCACCCTCGTATCCGCCAAGCCGAGCTCGAAATGATCGTCGCGGACAAGCAAGAATCAGAGGGTGATCAGCAAGGCAAAGTGCGGCCGCGGTGGAGTGAACTACTGAAAGCTGCCGCAGACATGGGGTGTAATCCTTGCGAAAGCAATGACCGATCCCGTCTTCTTCTTTATCACAGAATGGTTTCCAATTTACCTGGTCGCGAAGGGGATCGAATTGAAGACCGGACTGTTCGCTGTATGGATACCGTTCATCGCCGCCGATCTTGGCAGTTTCTTCGGGGGTGGCGTTTCCGGCTATTTGATCAAGTGGGGATGGCCGCTGGGCGCGGCGCGCAAAGCGCTGATCGTCTTCGGCGGCGTGGGAATGACAATGATCATCCCTACGATTTTCACGACCAACGTCCATTGGATAGCACTTTTGTTTGCGGTAGCGACTTTTACATACGCGGGTTTCACCACGATGGCGAACGTGCTGCCCTCGGACTTGTATGGTAGCGAATCGGTAGCGTCAGTGAGCGGGCTGAGCGGAACGGGAGCCGGCATCGGAACCATCGTTGCCTTCAAACTGATCGGCTATTTTTCCGACGCTCGTCAGTCTACGGGCACTCATTCGTTCGACCCGATTGTGATTATCGCGGGGCTGGTGCCTTTCGCTGGCATGATTCTGGTCTTGCTGTTAGTGCGCAACACCCAGGCGACAGATGAAGGCCTGGTGCGACGAATCTGATCTCGGATGCACGTTTGAGGAAATATGGGATATAAGCGCTTGGAACTTGACGGTAAGGTGGCGGTGGTGATCGGCGGCACGTCTGGAATCGGTCGCGCGCTCGCACGCGGACTGGCTGAGGCCGGAGCCGATGTGGTGCCCAGTGCGCGCCGCATGGAACTGGTCAACGGAGTTGCCGACGAAATCGAATCTCTGGGCCGCCGGTCGCTTCGCATAAGCTGCGATGTGGCTGACCGCGGATCGTTGGATAAGGTTCTGCAGGATTCTGTCCGGACGCTCGGGAAGGTGGACATCCTGGTTAACGCCGCCGGATTCAACCAGCGCGTTCCTACGCTAGACCTTCCTGAGGCCGATTGGAACCGGCTCATCGACACGAACCTTACCGGCACGTTGCGAGCGTGCCAGGTTTTCGGACGTCATATGATCGAGCGCAGTTATGGCCGCATCATCAATATCGCTTCCATGGGTTCGTTCCGGGCGCTGTATGAAGTGGCGGCCTATTGTGCGAGCAAGGCGGGCGTGGCCTCTTTGACGAAATCTCTGGCCATCGAATGGGCGCGGCATGGAGTCTGTGTGAATGCCATTGCACCAGGCTACTTCCGCACGCCGTTGACCGAAAAGTTGTTGACCGGAACGGCGCGAGGAGAGGAAGTGCTGCTCCGTACGCCGATGAAGCGCTTCGGCGAATTGGAGGAACTGGTTGGCGCAGCGATATTTCTCGCTTCAGACGCCGCGAGTTTTGTAACGGGCACACTGCTTGCCGTAGATGGAGGTTTTCTCGCCAGCGGTGTAAATCAGTAACTTTAAATCGACGACTTCGGTTTCGATGTCGTTCGAGTGTCACTTCCCCGATCGCCTCTTCATCGATACGGCACGAAGCCTTGTGCCTTCATCTCCAGGCGATAAACCGACGTCGTGGCTGTGATGTAAAGCGTTCGAGAGTCCTTGTCACCCCAATTCAGATTTGCCGGTTGCTCCGGCATGACGATCGTGCCGAGGTGGGTGCCCTTGGCGTCCCAGACCCAGATGCCTTTCGGCCCTGTGACAAATAGATTGCCATTCTTGTCCACCTTGATTCCATCGGGAACGCCATCGTCCTTCCCTCCCGGCTCTTCGCCGAAAATGCGTCCGTTCGCAAGAGATCCATCAGGCGCTACGTCGTAGACGCGGATGTTTCTCTGTTCGCTGTCATCGACGTAAAAGTGTTTGCCGTCCGGTGAAAAAGCGAGGCCGTTCGGCTGGGTCAGCTCCTTGGTGAGTAGCTTCACATTGCCTTTGCTGTCGAGACGATAGACGCCCTGGAACGGGATCTCCTGCTTTTCGCCTGCAACGAGATCCAGGGTCGGATCCGTGAAATACAGCGCACCATCCGGTCCAACCACTACATCGTTGGGGCTGTTGAGCCTCTTGCCGTCGTAGTGGTCCGCCAGAATTTTGTATTTTCCGTCAGGAGTTACAGCGATGATGGCGCGTAGCACGCTAGCGCAGTCGATCAGCCGATGCTGGCGATCAAAGGTGTTGCCGTCGGGATCGCCGAGTGAAATCACTTCCTCTTTCTTGCCGTCGGGATGAAGCCGGTAAATTTTATTAATCGTTTCGTCACTCACATAGAGGAAACCAGACTCATCCCAAACCGGGCCCTCGGTGAACCCGAAGCCTGTGCCCACGACGCTCAGTTTTGCATTGTGATCCACGAGATTCCAGAATTTCTGTGATTCGGCTTGCAGCTTAAATTCAGCAAGCGAAGGTGCGCTGGTTCCGGAACCCAGTGCGCCAACCGCTACGAGTGGTGAAACTGCGAGCAGGACGATGCGCAGGATTCTTAAGCTGCGGTTCATAAACCCTTTCTGTCTTGAGTAAACTTTTGAATTACATCGAACCTCATGCCGGGAAGAATGCGGTCTTTTATTGTTCCCATTCATCCGCCTTCTGTGGGGTGACAGAGTTGCTCTCGCTAGCCGAGCGCATCAGATAGCCGATGACGTCATTCAATTCGTCGGCGCTCAGAGTAGAGCCATAGTCGGAGGGCATTAGAGCGTGAGAACCATCGAGCTTCACAATCTCTGACTTGTCGAGGAAGAAAAACCTTCCGTCCAGCGCTTGCAACTGCATTGAGAAATTATCTTCGTTGCGAATTTTGCCGACAACTTTCTCGCCACTGCGAACGGTTACTGTCGCTAGTCGCGCCTGCCGGTCGTTGTTCAAACCAGGATTGGTGAGGGCGCTCCGAATCTGCTCCACCGAACGACCGGCTGCGTACCCTGACAGATCAGAAGCAATAAAACCTCCTCTTCCAGCGACCATATGGCAGGCGGAGCATCCCGCCGCCTTGCCGAAGAAAATAGCTTCTCCGCGGTCCGGATCACCGGGCAGATTGATCGTTCTCTTTGCACCCTGACTTTTTGCCCCCTGAAGAGAGCGCAAATATGTGACCACGGCCTGGATGTCAGGACGCGCCAGGGAGTGAAAGGCGGGCATCCCCGTACCCGCCACACCGTTCTCAACGATGCGCGAGATCTGCGTATCGGAAAGATTCTGGACCTTCGGATTTTCCGCGATGTTTGGCGCGCGTTCGCCGCCTCTTCCGTCCAGTCCGTGGCATCCGGCGCAAGTTGAAGCGAAAGTCTGCTTACCACGCGCCGAGATTGACTCTACCCTTTTCTTTGGGCCTTGCTGTTGAGGGGTTTGCGACGAAGCGGTGAGGCCATTAACAATCCACACCAGCGCCAGCATCGGCGCCAGCACAGAACGCGATCTTACGCATAGGAGCATGGGCAAAACCCCGCTTAGAACAAAAACTTTAGAGCGAGCTGCATGATGCGCGGATCGCGAGCTTGGGTCACGAATCCAAAACCCCCTTGACCTGTGTTGTTGATATTTCCCGACGGGTTCATGAACTGCGCATGATTGAAGAGGTTGAACGCCTCCGCCCGGAACTCCATCTGCGTACTCTCTGAGATCTTCGTATCTTTCAGCAACGCCATGTCAAAGTTATTGATGCCCGGTCCACTAAAGTAGCGGCGCATGACGTCACCCACCTGCCCCACTGGTTCAAAGGTGAAGTAGTTGGGGTTGAAATAGGGTTGCCCAGAACGCGGATTACGGTTTCCAAACAGGCGACTGCCATTGTTGGCATAGCTGGGCACATCGATTGTGTCCGCGAATGTTCCGGTGAGTGAGTTGTCATCGGTTTCACTCAACTGGACCGGCTCTCCCTTGGCAAATGTTGCGATGCCAGACAGCGCCCAGCCTGCGGTGAGTCTTTTGGCCGAGCCCCCGGTGAGCTTGTCAAACGGCAACTGGACCGTATAGCTCACCGTTAGGTCTTGCGGGACATTAAAAATGGACAAAGCTCGGCTCTGCCCCGGATTGAAAGGGTTCGTTGCATCGAACGACGTCGAACCGTTGTCGATCGATTTCTCATAGGTATAGGCAATAAGGAAATTGGCGTACTTCTCGTTGTGTTTCACGCTCACTTGCAGGGAGTTGAAGCTTGAGCTCACCACCGTAGCCATGTACGGATTGCTGCCAAAGTTAATTCCAAATGTAGGGCGTGTACCGTTTACCGTCGTTACCCCGTTGGAGCCAGTAACGGCAGTCGGTGAGTTAACGGTGACTCCCTTTGCCAGTACGTAGCTATTGTCTTCTCCAAATGGACCGCAGGGAGTTTGAGACTGGCCGTTAACAAGGGCCAGATTATTGGGGTTACTCAGAAAATTGCACAGGGACGCATTTGCTGGGTTCGACTCTTCAAAGGTCAAGAGGTGCCGGCCAACAGATCCCACGTAGCTGGCGCTTATGACTGTCGACGCCCCCAGTTGCCGCTGCAGGGAAAACTCAAATTGCTGCACCTGCGGTATTTTGTCGCGAGGATCCAAGTAGTCAGCGCCGGAAATCGGCGTTGCCTGCATCCAATTGAAGGCGGTGTCGGGATTCTTGGGAGATGCGTTTGCCGGCGGAAAGGTGAAGGGGAATTTCTGTCCCCGATTATTTCCCGTTGCGCGATCGATAAACGGGGTCGCGAGCAGGGTTGGCTCAGGAGAGGAATAATACAAGCCGTAGGGGGCATCGCCAACTTCAACGAACCCGGTGGCGTCCTCAATCGCGCTGTAGAAAATGCCATAACCGACACGGATACTGCTCTTACCTGGCCCGCCAAAAAGCTTGCCGAGGAAGCCTTCCGTCTCATCCGGTGCATAAGCAAAGCCAACTCTGGGGGCAAAGTTGTGGTATTGAATCGGGGCCAGGGTTCGCGGTACGCCCGGATCTCCCGGCACCACCAACCCAGTCGGCGCAGTCGGAAAAGTTTTGGACTGTTCGCCGGGGATCACGGTCTCCAGTTTGTTCTGCGTGTCGTACCAGGGCGTCATGATCTCATAACGAAGTCCATAATTGACGGTCAGCCTTGGCGTTGCGCGCCAGCTATCCTGGGCATAAACGCCAAAGTACTTGTCGCGTGAGTCGAGAAGTTGCTGGCTGGCCTGCGTGAAATTAACGGGAGCGCCGATCAGGTAGTCGGCGAAATCCAAGCCCGTCTCTGAACCATCAAAGGTGTACGCTCCGTTGGCGTCATCGTAATTGCGCTCGTTAATCTGATCGTAATGAAAATCTCCGCCGAACTGGAGGGTATGGGTTCCAACAATTTTCGTGAAATTATCAATAATCTGGTATGTGTTGTTGAACTGACGCAAGGCATCCTGGGGAAGTCCAAAATTGTAATTATTGAAGACGAAAGATGGAACACCTTCCAGCGCCGGATTGATGGGTGCAATCCCTCCATTAAAGTTCGGGCCTGTTCCAGAAGGAGCTGCGAAGCCTAAAGCAGTCAACGGAACGCCGGTGCCGCCAATTGGAATTCCTCCGAAGTAGCGGTCTCTCAGATAAACCAGACGAACGTCATTGATGGTGGAATTATTGATCGTTGTCGTCAGTCCGAGATTGATCATCTCCGCCCGGCCCTGAACGCTGCTATCGAAGCCCGGGAAAGTGATGCCCTGAGAGTAAGGGGTGGTCACCGAGAATTGATCGAAGAAGTAGTATCCGAACAGAGAACCGTAGGGTGTAGTTGTGTCGATGCGGATTCCAAACTTATCGTCCCTCAAATGCTGATTAAAGGATGAGGCTTCATAATTAGCGCCTGACGGTAAGTTCGCATTGGGCGCCTGGATGTACTTCAAAGTAGCTTGCGCGACCGGAGACCACGCAGACGTGGGAATCGTTGCATTTGGAAAAACGCATTGCGTGGATAGGGTACAACCCGCCGTGTAGTAGGGCTCTCCCTGCGTTACGGTGTAACCCAGTTCCTGTGAAAGTGTATTCGCCCAGGCGACTCCGGCCACCGTACCCGTGAGCGCTCCTGCCTCATCCGATAGATTTCCCATGCGATCTTGCGTTGTAGGAACAGCAAAGCTCTGCGTCTGCCCCAGGATTTGTCGATTCCCCTGGTAATCGGCGAAAAAGAAAATCCGGTCTTTCTTGATTGGCCCTCCAAAGGTTCCGCCAAATTGATTCTGCTTGAAATCTCCCCGGGCTCCTCCGGCGAAGAAGTTGGCTGCGTCGAAATCGGTATTGCGGAGAAAGTCGAACGCGGAGCCATGAAATCGGTTGGTTCCAGATTTGGTGACGACATTGATTTGCCCGCCGCTGAAGTTTCCATATTCGGCGTCAAAATTATTGGTGAGGATGCGAAATTCGTAGATCGAGTCCAAATTCGGAATGATGGCCGCCCCGTTGTGGACCCCCTCCTGCGCGTCCGCTCCATTCACCATGAAACCGTTCGAACCAGTTCGGCCGCCGTTTACGGACTGAGATCCATTGGTTTGATCGCCCGATACCGTAGTTGGATCGGAGCCTATTCCGCTCGTCATCTGATCTGTGTTTTTATAAGGCGAGACGCCAGGCTGCAAGGAAAGCAGATCGATAAACGAGCGGCCATTCAGCGGCACTGAGGTCATCTTGGTGCCCTCGATCACCTCGCCCATTTGTGTGCTTTGGGTCTCGACTTGAGCCGCTTCCGTGCTCACCTCAATCTTCTCGTTGATCGAACCGATGGCCAGACTGGCATCGGCGCGAAGCGCCGAGTTGGCATCGATCACCAGCCCGGTCTGCCGATATGTCTTGAAGCCAACCTGCTTGATTTCCAGATCATAGGTGCCGACAGCCAAGGTCGGAAGATTGTAAAAACCTTTGGCATCGGTTTTTTGGGTCGTCTGGACGCCAGTCTGGGTATCGGTTGCAGTCACCGATGCTCCGGAAATCACCGCGCCAGACTTGTCGGTGACAACGCCGGAGATGCTGCCGGTGATACTTGCCGACGCAAGCGCCAGCGCAAGAAGCACGAACGCAAGAACTGCGACAACAGCACACCGACGGTTGTTCATAGATGGTCTCCTTCGGGATGAGGACCGCGCCCGACTCGTCGCACCTTTCCTGTACATACTTTCACCCAGTGAAATCTATCGGAGAGTTTTGAGAATCCCCACAAGATGGATGAGACGGTTTATCTCAATCGCAGTAGCCGTGTCAAACTCTTTTTTTATATTTACAAGATCAGAGCACACGGACAACTCCACAGACTTCGCCACAAAGCGCAGCAACACACCGGGAGGGACCCTCACGAAAGAGCGAAATTACTTCTCTTTCACCGCGATTGCCGAAATCTCGATTCGAGCGTTGTTAACCAGGGCCGCGGCCTGAATGGTCGCGCGGGCCGGCTTGGGGTCGGGCAGCACGCCTTTGTAAACCTTGTTCATGTCGGGGAACTCATGAATGTCGGCGAGATAGACGGTCACACTGACCACATCCTTCAATTCGAAGCCAGCCGCCTTGAGAACTCGCTGAATATTGTTGAGGGCTGCGGTTGTTTCGGGGCCGATTCCCCCAGCCACCAGCTTGTCGGACTCGTCCGTACCTTCCTGACCGGCGATGTAGAGAGTTTTTCCCGCTACGACGCCATCGCTAAACGGAAGTCCCCTGGCGGAAGAGAGGTTCACGGCCTTATGTTCCTGGCCAACACCCTGCTGCACTGAAAGGCCTAAGGCAAGCGTGATCGTGGAAAGCCAAAGCAGCAAGCGGGCAGTTCTGATCAGCATCGTCATTTTCATTTCCCTCGGATAAATGGATTGGCTCTTCCACCGAACGACAAACAATGTTAGAGTCCGCGCACATATATACATCCAGGAGGAGGAAATGAACAAGTTTTACGGCTTCGTAAAATCGCACAAAATGACGGCATCGCTAGTATCCATCGGCCTTTTGTCAGCGATCTTGTGCGGATCTCGATTCTCTGCGGGCACAAGCAGTATCCGCAACTGTTGTACCGCAGAACGATAACGCCCTGATTGCAGACTTTCGCCGTGTGGAAGTGGCTTCGGTTTCCGATGCTTTGGAGCAGTTGACCGGCAAGCGAATGTACATGAGCCACCGCATGCATCCGATCCTGACCGCAAAATTTGCCGGTTTTGCGAGAACGGTGCTGCTCAAAAAAGACGAGGGCAACAGCGATCCCGCGGCGTTGAACGGAATGCTCAAGGCCATCGATGAGGGCTCGGCGGATTCTGTTTATGTGATGGTGGTCGAGGATGGCGAGGACATCGCGGGAATGGGTGGACTGATGGGTACCGCCATGGCTGCGCGCGGATATGCGGGAGCGGTAATTGATGGAGGCGTTCGTGATGTGGCCTATCTGCGAAAAATTGGGTTTCCCGTATATGCGACCGGCATTGTGCCGTCGACATCCGTGCATCACTATCGATTCGCAGGATCCCAGATTCCAGTGAAATGCGACGGGGTAACGGTGAATGCGGGAGACATCGTCGCCGCCGACAGCGATGGCGTAGTGATCGTTCCCAGGGATAAGGCTCAGGAAGTTCTGACGCTGGCCCAGCAAATGGACTTCAAAGAGCACTCCATGTATGCCGTAATCGAACAGATGAAATCGATTATGGAAGCGGTGAAAAAGTTTGGAAGACTGTAGCGATAAAAGACCAGTTGCAGAAAATTGAATTTCATCTGATAATTTGCACTTTCATTTTGTTGGTCCCTCGATCGGTCTTCATGGCTAATAACCCAAAACGAAGCTACGACATCACCGCCCTGCAGCGCGGGCTGCGTCTTCTGCACATTTTCAGTGAATCGCCGCACGGGCTGACAGCGAAGCATGTTGCACAGCGGTCTCGCCTGCCGGTGAGTACGGTCCACCGTTTTCTGGCAAACCTGGAGGGATCGGGGTTTTTGAACTGCGGCGGAGACGGGGTCTATCACCTGGGAATCGCGTGTTTTGCGATCGGCCAGGCGGCTCTGGGCCAACTCGACATTCGCCGGGTGAGTTTGCCGTATCTTCAGGAATTGAACCAGCAGACGCGAGAAACCGTTCACCTGACGGTACGGCACGGGCTTTCCGCGGTTTACGTCGAGAAACTGGATTCGCCCGAGCAGTTGCGAATTTTCTCGCGCATTGGGGCCACCGTTCCCTTGTATTGCACCGCAGTGGGCAAGATCATGTTGGCGCACATGCCAGACGATGAGCGGAAACAAGCGCTCCCGCAGCTCGCAATTGCAGCGCCTGACGCCTAACACTGTCGGGAACCTTCAGGAGCTCGAAGCTGAACTTTACCGAGTCCGAAAGAACGGCTATGCCTGCGATCTGGAAGAACACGAACTCCATATACGGTGTGTCGCAGCGCCCATCTGGGATCATTCCGGTGGCGTGAACGCCAGCCTCAGCATTACCGCACCGGCCGTGCGGATGACGATCACACGTTTGCGGCAGCTGGCGCCGTTGATTCAGACAGCCGGACTACAGATCTCACAGGAGTTGGGTTATCAGAGTGGTCGAAACAGCTCGCGACTGCAAAAAAATGGCGGGGAGGCAGCGCTTGCAAAACCTCTTTACAGCGACATAATCTCAGCCTTGTTTTTTCTGCCGTCCGGAGTATGGGCGGCCGAAGAAATCGTTGCCTGCGGATAACAGCATTCGTCGCCGTATTTTTCACTTGTTTGGGAGCTCGCGCCGGCAACGGCCCACCTACGGCTGCATCCGCTGCAATCGATGTGCACTCCGAGGATCTTCTGGTTCAAACGCCGGGAGAGAACTGGACTTCCTACAACGGAGACTACTCCGGCCGGCGTTATAGCGGGCTTTCCGAAATCAACCCGGGCAACTTAGGCGGACTGCGCGCCGAATGGGTTTTTCATGCGCGCAACTCGGCACGGCTTGAGGTGACTCCGCTTGTCGTAAACGGAATGATGTTCGTGACCGCTGCGAACGATGCCTTCGCGCTCGACGCGCGAACGGGACGAGTGGTTTGGCACCACGCGTGGCCGATTTCGGAAGGGCTGATCGACGACGCGGCGGGCCACATCAACCGTGGGGTTGGAGTTTGGCACGATCGCGTCTACATGGAGACCGACAATGCGCATCTCCTCTGCCTGGATGTGCGCTCGGGCAATCTCGTGTGGGACGTGGCCTATGCCGATTGGAACAGCAATTACGGCGCAACCAGCGCTCCGCTTGTAGTCAAAGACAAAGTCTTGGTGGGGACCTCCGGCGGTGATGACGGCGTGCGGGGTTTTGTTGCCGCCTACGATGCATTGACCGGCAAGCTAGTATGGCGCTTCTGGACGATACCAGGGCCGGGTGAATTCGGATCTGAAAGCTGGCCCGGAAAACTCTACCTGCACGGTGGCGGAACTACGTGGATGCCGGGAACATACGATCCCCGGCTCAACACAATTTACTGGGGAACGAGCAATCCTGCTCCGGACTTCGAGGGCGGCGTTCGCCCGGGCGACGATCTCTACACCGATTGCGTGTTAGCTTTGGATCCCGACACGGGGAAATTGAAGTGGTATTTCCAATTCACGCCGCACGATCTTTTCGATTACGACGCGGTTGAGACCCCCATTCTGATCGACGCCATTTACCAAGGCACAGCACGGCAATTGCTTGTGCAAGCCAACCGCAACGGCTACATTTACGTGCTCGACCGCACGAATGGAAAGTTTCTCTCGGCAACACCATTCGTCGACAAATTGAACTGGGCGAAGGGCATCGATGCGCAGGGCAGGCCGTTGCTCACTGGTATCCAGCCGACGGCGGCTGGAACACGGATCTGTCCCGGCTTCTCCGGAGCCACCAACTGGTTCGCACCGTCGTATAGCGACGTCACGCACTCCGTTTATTTCGTGGCCCTGGAGGAATGCGAAACTTATTTCTTCAAGCCGCAAAGTTTTCAGGACGGTCACGAATATTACTCAACTGGAGTAAAACGCATTCCGAGCGAAGCGTCGCAGAAGGTGCTGGTCGCATTCAACCTTGATACAAATTCGATTACGTGGAAATATCCGCAAGCGGGCGGGGGTCGCTCGTCCGCCGGAACCATGGCAACGGCCGGTGGCCTGGTGTTTTTCGGTGACGATGCAGGCTCATTCGAGGCTGTGGAGGCGCGAAATGGCAAGGCGCTATGGCACTTCAATACCGGACAAGAAATTAGTGCGTCACCCATGAGCTATGCCATCGCCGGCAGACAATACGTGGCGATTGCAGCAGGCAGTGACATCTTCAGCTTTGCGTTGCCGTGATGGATCGTAGACTCTCGCAAGCGAAACCGTAAAGGAGAATGAATTATGAATCTGACTTTCACTCGAAGAGCGTTCGCGACGCGGTTTGCTTCTGTGCTTTCCGCGTTGGGTGTTACTGCCGCCGTCTTGCCCAACCGCGTAATGGCACAAAATGCTGCCGCGCAGGATGGGGGAATCCGTAAGTTAAATAGCGACGGCAAACCGGGAAGCGAGAAAGACGCCATCATGCCAGTAGTCGTTCACCATGGATTGATTTATGTCGCGGGGCAGGGTGCGCACGATACACGCGACTCCAAGGAATGGACGATCGAATCTCACACCACCATGGTCATGGACAAGATCAAGAAGCATGTGGAAATTGGCGGAGGCACCATGGACAGCATTCTGACGTTGAATGTTTTCCTGGTGAAAATCGAACACTGGGACGGAATGCACAAAGTGTTCTCGACCTACTTTCCTCATGGCGGACCCGCGCGCACTACCGTTGCGGTAGCGGCCCTGCCGGGGGACTCGCTGGTGGAAATCAATTGCATTGCCGCAGTCGCCGGCAAGTGAACCGCAAAGGAGCTTATTTTCATGCGACTTAACTCGAAGTGGAATCGCCGAGGTTTTCTCGGTGGCGTGGGAGTTTTTGCGAGTTCAATTCTGGCGCCGCGCAAGTTGTTTTCGTCGAATCGCCGAGCGGCCACTGCGAGCACGCCGTTGACCGGGTTCGGACAAAGCGGAAACCCCTTCGAAGAACTCGGGGTTACCACGGTGATTAACTGTGAGGGAACCATGACCATGCTGGGCGGTTCCCTCCCCCACCCAGAACTCGAAGCTGTGATGACGCTGGCGGGGCGTCACTTTGTGAGCATGCCCGAATTAGAAGTGGCTGCGGGCAAGCGCATCGCGGAAATGCTCAAGTTACCCAATGGATACACCGCGCTGGTGACCTCGGGCGCGGCGGCTGCGATTCAATCAGGACTGGCGGGAATTCTCACCGGCGGGAACGAGGCCTTGATCCGGCAATTGCCCGACCTCACCGGCATGAAGTCGGAAGTGATTATTCAGAAGTCGCATCGTAATCCGTTTGATCACCAGTTGCGATCAACGGGAATCAAGCTCATCGAGATTGAAACCGTCGATCAATTGCGAGCCGCGGTGACTGAGCGCACGGCGATGATGCACTTCTCCAATTTCGCCAATGCGGCGGGACAGATCAAAGTAGACGAGTGGGTCAAGCTGGCGAAGCAATACAACATCCCTTGCATGAACGACGCTGCGGCCGACACGCCGCCAGTGTCGCATCTCTGGGACTACACGAACATGGGCTACGACCTCGTGACTTTCAGCGGGGGGAAAGCGATTCGCGGGCCGCAGTGCGCCGGCATGCTGATCGGACGCAAAGAACTGGTGGCAAATGCCCTGCTAAACAACAGCCCGCATGAAGATACGCTGGGCCGCAGCCAGAAGGTGGGCAAAGAAGAAATTGTAGGCATGGTTAAGGCACTGGAGCTTTTTCTCGCCGAAGACCATGAGGCACTGGCCAAAGAGTGGCAGAATCGGCTGGAAGGGATCTCCCGCGAAGTCAGCAAAGTGCCAGGGGTCAGTACTTCGTTCTTCGTTCCAGACATCGCCAATCACGTGCCGCACATGAGCATCACATGGGACGCGTCACGCATTTCATTGACACCGGAGCAGGCTTCAAAGCTGTTGCGCAGTTCGAAGCCGAGCATCGTGATAGGAACCGGTGAGGGCCGCCCTGGGCTGGCCATGAACTCTTTCATGCTACAACCGGGAGAAGACAAAATCGTCGCTGACCAACTTTCGCGACTCTTGCGCGAACACGCAGCATAGTCGAGGAAACCCTTGCGATGAACAATGCGAGAACGAGCCATGTCCGCTGGTTTCTGGTGTTCTGGCTTTTCGTGCTCAGCGCCGTGTCTTATCTCGATCGGGTAAACATTTCCATTGCCGGCGGGTCGATTGCCGAGGCCTACCATCTTAGCGATGTACAGCTCGGGCAGGTGTTCAGCGCAATGCTGGTCGGGTATGCGCTCTTCCAGACCATCGGCGGAAGACTGGCGGATCGCTTCGGCCCGCGCCGTGTGCTGGCGGCGGGCGTCGCATGGTGGGGAATTTTCACCGCCTTGACCGCCATGGTCCCAGCAAAGATTACAGGCGCGCTGGTCATCTTCGTAGCTGTTCGCTTTCTTCTCGGCGCCGGCGAGGCTGTGATCTATCCTTCCGCGAACCAATTCATTGCGCGCTGGATTCCTACTACAGAACGCGGTATTGCGAATGGCTGGATCTTCGCCGGAGTCGGAGCGGGAGCCGGCCTGACGCCGTTGATCATCACTTACATCATGGTTCATTACGGCTGGCGATCGTCGTTCTGGGTATGCTCCATCATCGGATTCGCAGCCGGTGCGGTGTGGTTTTTTATTGCTCGCGACACGCCGGCTGAGCATCCTGGCGTTTCTGCCCAAGAGCTGACGTTGATTCACTCCGGCCTGACACAGTCGAGTTCAAAGAATGATCCGAAGGCGCTCGTGCCTTGGGCGCGCGTAATCAAAAGCAAGGAAGTACTGGCCGTCACGCTCAGCTATTTCTGCTACGGCTACGTGGCCTGGATCTTTTTCAGCTGGTTCTATCGCTATCTGGCCAAAGTGCGAGGACTGGATCTGAAGGCAAGCGCCTTCTACACCATGTTGCCATTTCTCGCCATGTTAGCGTGCTGCCTTTTGGGAGGAGCCATCAACGACCGGCTCACGCAGCGGCTTGGACCACGCGTGGGGCGTTGCGGCCTTGCAGCATTTGCGATTGCGGTTGCAGGCATCTTCATCGCTTTTGGATCCCAGGTGCAAAGCGCGCGACTGGCCAGCGTTGTGCTTGCCGGCGGAGCAGGTGCGCTGTATTTGTCTCAGAGTTCTTTCTGGTCGGTAACGGCCGACATTGCAGGTCCGTCTGCAGGTTCGGTGTCGGGCTTCATGAACATGGGAAACCAGATTGGGGCGGCGCTCACCGCATCTCTCACTCCCTGGATCGCCGTCCGATTCGGTTGGACAACCTCATTTCTAGTCGCCGCTGGGCTCTGCTTGGTAGGGGCGTTGAGCTGGCTGGTAGTGGATCCATCGCGACAACTCGGGGTTTCTTCCCGCTGACACTGCTTCGGGATGAAATCGCGCGGTTCAGCTAGGTTTGAAGATCCTGTTTTGATACTGGCGAAACCAATCAGCATTCCTGGGTGATTCCGATCAGATCCCAACTGCGGGCGGGCAGGCTTGGCCACCAGCAGTTGCAGATGCACAGTGTCACGCTCGCGGCAGATCAGTTGCTCATGTTGTGCCCCACAATCGAGGCACATCGCGGCCAAGTACTGCACAAAATGGAGGCTCAGATGCTTATCGGCCATCAGTCGGCTTCGAGGGCCTTTCCAGTGGCCGCAAACCCCTGAGCAGGTTTTTGTGTGATGTACCTGCATTAGCCCCACTGAACTTTCAGTCTTACTCGGCAGTGGTGGGATCGATCACCGACCGAATTTGCGAAATTCGAGTAGCTGGAAAGCCGCCTTGTTCGGCATGCTTACGTACCGCTTCTTCATCGGGGGCCAGATATATGCAGTAAATCTTGTTGTCCGCGACGTAACTCTGCACCCACTGAATCTGATACCCCATCTCTCGCAGTACTCCGCACGATTTCTGTGATATCGCCTGCAGTTGCTCCGAGGACAAGCTTCCGGCTTCCGGCATATCTCTCTCAATCACAAATTTCGGCATGTCGTACCCTCGTTTCTGAGTTTTGCTAGGCGAAGGACATAGCGATCAGGATTCCGTCCATCATTCGCTATCCCTGTCCAGGCCGTGCTCCCGCTGCCGCCGGCTATAACTTCGAACCAACCGTATCTCACGGGCGCGCTGGCCGCCTCGCCGACGAGCCATCCTCCGCAAGCAACTGGGAATGAGGTATGGAAAAAGCTAGCGTTTCCCCACACCCCAAACCCAGCGAGAGCTACCTGCAAATGTTCCGATACAACAAATGGGCCAGGTCAGCGCAAACACATTCGATCGATCACTGCCCTGCGCAGGTCACGTCATTGTTCCAATCCACGAATGCGCCTTGCGGGTTATCGCGCCAGGCCCAGACGTGGAGCTCGAAGAATGAGTTGATGGCGAATCGATTCGGGGCGCCGACAAAGTTGAAAACCTGACCGTCGAGCACTGGAGGAGTGTTGTTATTGGCGGCAAGCCAGCTCGCCGAGTCCAGAATGAACTCAACCCCTACGAGAGTCATCTTGCCGTTGGAAGGCTCGTAAATGAGAGCCTGCGGTTGCGATGGGTCAAGGGTGAGATTGGCGAGCAGCGTGCCATTGACGTAGTGCACGCCCATAGCCCCGTGGTCGGTACCGGCGACGCAACCAAGGAATGGTCCATAACCGGCCGCAGTCGCATTGTTGACGTTGATGTACTGTCGTGTTCCTTCGCGAACGAGTCGCACCAGCTCGGGGAAGAGGCATGGTCGTGAACGGCCTGTCCGTTGGCGGAATTGTTGGTCGAACTTACCTGCGCCATCGAGTAAGCCGTGCACGCGAGCATCAAACAGACGGCGAGCAAGCAGAACTTGGCCTTAGTCTTCATCTGATGGTTTCCAGTTAGGTTGACGGTCCAGGGGGTTGTGGTTGATTGAGAGCCTTCTGACTTCGAGATTCGTTTGAATTTCATGTGATCCTCCGTGTGGCTGATTTTTCTCTTGGGACATCGTGATTTTCATCGGCCCCAGTCGACTCGGGCCTGGAATCGAGTTTCCTCATTCCGCTATATGTAACGGCGGAAAAAGTCGGTGGCTTTGATCATCCGGCGTGAAATTATTTTTTAGAATGCAAGTCCATAAGTTCGATCCACCTGGTTTGACAGTCGATATCGGAAGAGATAGGCTACACAGCCACTGCTTCCAACGCGGTGGGAGCGAGTCTGGTGACACACGAGATCCCGAGTCAGCTCACAAAGCTGTTGCAAGGCTGGCGCGGTGGCGAACCCAGCGCCTCAGACGCGCTGCTGCCCTTGGTCTACGACGAACTGCGTCGTCTTGCCCACTACCAACTGAAGAATGAACGTCCCCACCACACTCTGCAGAGCGCAGCATTGGTGAATGAAGCTTATCTCCGGCTGGTTGGTCAGAATCTGCCGAAGTGGGAGAGCCGCACGCATTTCTTCGCCATTGCGGCCCAACTGATGCGACAGATCCTGGTGGACTACGCTCGCCGACAGCGGGCCTCCAAACGTGGGAGCGGCGCCTGCATGCTCGCACTGGACGATGCCGTAGTTTTACCGCAGCGCAAGAGCGTCGATGTCGTCGCGCTCGATGATGCCCTCAATGCTCTTGCTGCGGTCGATCCACGGCAGAGCCGCGTAGTAGAGTTGCGTTTTTTTGCCGGTCTTTCTTTGGAAGAAACCGCCGAGGTGATGGGTATCGCCACCGCTACCGTGCAACGCGACTGGACCGCGGCCCGAGCCTGGCTGCATAGGGAAATTTCCCGGAGCACCCGAACATGAGTTCGGAACGATGGGAACGCACTAAAGAAATTCTGGAACAAGCTGTGCGTCTGGCGCCACCGGAGCGGCAAGCTTATCTTGGAGCAGCGTGCGGGACGGATGCCGGTCTGCGTCGCGAACTGGAGTCCTTGATCGCTTCCTACGAAGATGCCGGAAGCTCATTCATGGGTGCAGACGCATCGGAAGTTCTGGAACTGACCCGGCCGCGCATTTTTCCTTCCGGAACCAAGCTCGGACCGTACGAGCTGATCGAGTTGCTGGGCGCCGGCGGGATGGGCCAAGTGTACCGCGCGCGAGACACCCGCTTGGGCCGCACCGTTGCGATCAAGACTCTACCGGCCGCCTTCTCCGCCGATCGTGAGCGCTTGGAACGCTTCGAGCGGGAAGCACGCTCAGCATCTGCTCTTAACCACCCCAATATAGTGACCATTTACGACCTGGGACAAGAACGTTCCTGCCACTTCATCGCAATGGAACTGGTCACAGGCAAGACAGTGCGAGAACTTCTACGCACCGGTTTGTTCCCGATGCGAAAGGCAATTGAAATCGCGGCACAAATTGCCGAAGGACTGACCAAGGCGCATGAAGCAGGCATCACTCACCGTGACTTAAAGCCGGAGAATCTTATGGTCACGGACGATGGCTTCGTCAAAATTCTCGACTTTGGCCTCGCCAAGCTCGCGTCTTCTAGCGTAGGCCCTTCGGATATGCACAACTTGTCTACTTCGCAGACTCCGGCAGGCCTGGTTTTAGGCACAGTGGGATACATGTCACCGGAGCAAGTTCGTGGAGATGAGCTGGATTTCCGGTCAGATCAGTTCTCGCTCGGAGTGGTGCTCTACGAGATGGTAACCGGAAAGCGCGCTTTTCAACGAAGCACCGCCGCGGAAACACTTGTGGCCGTTCTCCGCGAGCCCGCGGATCCGATTGCACAGCAAAACCGCGACGCTCCGGCGCCGTTATGCTGGGTTGTCGAAAGATGCCTGGCGAAGGAGCCCGAGAAGCGTTACGTCTCTACGCGTGAGCTTGCCAGGGAACTTGCAGCCATACGCGATCGATTTTCCGAGAACACCATTAAGCAGGCTGAAGCCCGCCCGATCAATCTTCCTGTTCAGCAAACTGGATTTGTAGGGCGCGAGAGAGAGGTAGCCGCAGCCAAAGAACTCCTGCTCCGTCAGGGAGTGCGTCTGGTAACGGTGACGGGCCCAGGTGGGATCGGAAAAACCCGGCTCGCGACGCAGGTTGCCAGTGTTCTTGCCGAACACTTCCCCGGCGGAATTCACTTTGTCCCACTCTCTGCGCTCAGCGACCCGGACTTGGTCGCTTCCGTAATCGCTCAGGCCTTAGGGATCCGGGAGGCAGGAGCACAGTCTCCGCTCGAAATACTGAAGAAAAATTTGCAGGATGGGTTTCGCGCACCGGTGCTGTTGCTGCTGGACAATTTCGAGCATCTGATTCAAGCCGCACCTACTGTGGCAGAAATCTTAGCGGCGGGGCCCGATCTCAAAATTCTGGTAACAAGTCGCGCGCCCTTGCACCTCTACGGAGAACACGAATTTCCACTGCCACCGCTGACCCTGCCGGATTCACGGTCCATGCCTTCAGTGGAGGTTCTGTCGCAGTGTCCCGCCATCGCGCTGTTCGTGCAACGCGCCGCCGCTGCCCGGCCAGATTTTGAACTGAATCGAGAAAACGCTGGTGCCGTTGCCGAGATTTGCGCCCGATTGGATGGTCTACCTCTGGCAATCGAGCTTGCGGCTGCCCGCGTCAAAGTCCTTTCGCCGTCTTCGATGTTGACTCGCCTTGCCAGCCGATTGCACCTGTTGACGGGAGGCTCACGCGATCTTCCGCAGCGGCAGCAGACGCTTCGCGCGGCCATCGATTGGGGATACGATTTGCTGAGCGCAGCCGAGCAGAAGCTTTTCCGGCGACTATCGGTGTTCGTGGGGGGATGCGATCTGGAAAGTGTGGAAGCCGTATGCGACACCAAGGGCGATCTGGATCTCGACCTGCTCGACGGCATGGCGTCCATGGTGGACAAGAGCCTGGTGCAGCAAGTCGAGCGAGGGAAGGGTGAATCTCGCTTCGTGATGCTGGAAACCCTTCGTGAATATGCTCTCGAAAAGCTGGAGGATAGTGGTGAGGCAGCCTTGACGAAGCGTGCCCACGCCGCTTACTACCTGGTGCTGGCAGAAGAAAATGCCACGGAGACGAGCGAAGCGGAAGGTGCGGGATGGCTGGAACGGTTGGGGCTGGAGAATGACAATTTTCGCGCCAGCCTGGACTGGCTGACTGAAAGCGGCAATGCGGAGTGGGGGCTGCGCTTGGGTACAGCTTTGTTCCGATTTTGGGAGGTTCGCGAATATCTAGCCGAAGGTCGGGACCGATTGGACAGGCTGCTGAAGTTATCAGGGGCTGGAGCTACCACGAAGCTGCGCATGCGCGCACTGTTCGCAGCCGGTGTGCTGGCCGGGGAGCAGGGAGATTACCCGTCGGCGACCGCTCTTCTCAACCAAAGTCAAGACATCGCACAAGAGCTCGGCGACAAAACGGGTGTCGCCGTTTCTCTCAACGCATTGGCGGTATTTGCGCGCGACCGCGGCGACGTCAGTGTTGCGCACATCCTGTTCGAAGCAAGTCTTGGGCTCTGGAGAGAATTGGGCGACCAGAAGGCCGTTGCTCGAGCTCTCAGCAACCTGGCGAATGTCGTGAAATTGCAGGGAGAATACGACCGCGCGCGTTCTCTATACGCAGAGTGTCTTTCGATCTTTCGGGAACTAGGAGATCCGATGGGCGTCGCTTGGTCGCTAAATTACCAGGGGGACGTCGCACACGATCAGGGTGACTCACACGCGGCGCGCACATTGTATGAACAGGGTTTGGCGATCTTTCAGGAAGTCGATGACCGTTGGGGAATTGCGGGCACGCTCGCCGATCTGGGTAACTTGGCGAGGGAAAAGGGAGATTATTCTACAGCGCGCGCCATGTACCGCGAGAGCATAAGCCTTTTCCATGCATTGAATCACAGACGTGGAATCGCTCGTCTGCTGGAACATTTCGCGTGCTTGGCCACCGCCCAACTCCAAGCCGAACGTTCACTGCGACTGGCGGGAGCCGCCGCAGCGCTACGTCAAAACATTGGCGCTCCGCTCACCCCCGTGGAACAGGCCAGACTGGAAACGAGTCTACAGGCAGCACGCAAGATATTGAATGACAAGGTGGGCGCAAGTGCATGGTTGGAAGGTTGGTCTTTGTCGGCTGAGAAAGCGATTGAGGAGTTGCTGATGCCAGAAGGCCATTGACTCGCAATAGCTGACACGGCCCAGATGGGTCGCGGTCATGGCAAGCAAATCGGGAGGCCTTTGGAAATGTCCCGCTACTGGCTACTCCGCACTGGAGGGATCAAGAAGTCGGCGAACGGCGGAGATGCGATTGGCAGGAAGACCTACTCGCTTAGCGTGTTCATGGATAATTGCCTCGTCGGCGGCGAGGTAGACGCAATACACTTTGTCGCCAGTAACGTAGCTATGGAGCCACTGGATCTCAGGACCCATACCTTTCAAAACGTTAACCGACTTTTGAGCGACTTCCCGCAATTGGGCATCGGTTAAGTTTCCAGCCCCCGGGATTTCCCGTTCGATCACGTATTTCGGCACGAGCATCCCCCTTGACGTGCACAGATGCTAGCATGCAGACGGTGCAGCTTCAAGACGCACGGCGGAAGCTGGCGGGTTTGTGAAAATGAACAGGAAGGTGGTAAAGAGATCGCTATGGATATTCGATCCCTTCAGAAGCCATTAAAGGACCAATACCGCGTTGACCCGAATGCTTCGAAGATCACAATTCGGGCAAAAGGCGGTCAGGCCGACGCTCCGATAGCGTGCTCCGTCGATATCGGACGAGCCATCTACAAGGCCGAGGCCCATAAGGGAGTTGGAGGCGCTGGCGCCGGCGCATGTTCCGGTGACCTTTTGCTTGGAGCTTTGGCGGCTTGTGCGCAGATTACCTGCCAGATGGTGGCTGCCGCTATGGGCATACCGACCGAGCGCATTGAGGTCACTGTGGAGGGAGACCTGGATCTCCGCGGGACCCTCGGCATATCAAAAGATGTCCCCGTAGGCTTTGAGAGCATTCATCTTCATTTTGATGTTGACGCGCCCAAGGCATCCCAGGAACAATTACGCGCTTTGCAAGAGAAAACAGAACAGTATTGCGTGGTGATGCAGACCCTAAAGCAGCCTCCGAATTTGCAGATCGAGTGGGCCGGTAACGTCTGAAAACCCGGTCGCGATGTTCAGAAGGCGTTGCCGCTGTTCAGTGTATCCCTAGACTTTACGAATCGGTTCGTGCTGTGTCGGGCTCGATGGGTCAGAGCCTGGGGCTCGCACCCGTCTGGGAGGCCCGCGCCAGTGCTTGCGTGTCGATATACTCCCGCACCTTCGTCAATCTGCCATCCCGAACGGTAATGTCGAAGACCCAGTGGTCCTCGAACGTCTTATTCGTGGCTTTGATTTTCCCTGTAGCGACGCCTATAACCAAAACACGGTCTCCCTGTGCCACAAATTCGGGGGGCTTTGGATATGTCATTTCTATCTCTTCGGACGCCTTCTGAAGCACATCCGCCAATCCCGCGTGCCCGCGGTGCGTGCCGGCAAGCGGCCAGTCCTCGCCCGGAATGATCCACTCAATATCTTCGGCAGACAAAGCCAGCAGACCTTGCTTATCGGCGCGGCCCATCGCTGCAACGAATTCCTTCACAATCTCGACATTCTTTTCTGCGCTCATCGAAATCTCTCCCTTTCCCTTACGTCGAATCGTCTCCGATCGTTCTGTTCCAACAGACTTTAAGTCAGCTCCAGTTTCAGCGCGACAGCTCTCACGCCTCCGCTATTTTTTTCCATTTGCTCGCGACTTGATCTGCACACTACTTACTAGACCTGCGCCATGCCCCCATCGACGGCGAGATCCACGCCGGTGATATAGGAACTTTCATCGGAGGCGAGGAACACGACCGCGGCCGCGATTTCCTCGGGATTGCCCCTGCGACCGAGCGG
>CAVWVM010000005.1:0-436035 GCA_963758485.1 uncultured Acidobacteriaceae bacterium | reverse complement strand
GGAGAGAGTGGGATTCGAACCCACGTTACCCTTTCGAGTAAACACGCTTTCCAAGCGTGCGCCTTCAGCCACTCGGCCATCTCTCCGGCGAACCTGGGAACGAAATACTTCCGGAAGGCTCTTCGTCAACGGGACTTCAGCTACCCCGCTTCACTTTTATTCTATGGGCATGCGAGTAACTGCGCAAATCTGAAATACATTCAAAGGTATTTGGTTGTCGTGAAGACCGCGCTTAGGAGAATTTTTCTGGCGCGATTGGCAGCAGCGATTTTGTACTGGAAGGAGCGGGCGTGCCCGAGTTGCTGGCGCCTGCCGATGCGCCGATTGCTGCGGGCTGGTCAGTATCCGGAGCGACGCCGCTAACGACGGCGCTGGGGGGCAGGGGCGGCGGCTTCACGCCGTCCACAACGTGATGGTTTAAACAATAGAGAGCGAGTTCCAGGCGATCGGCGACGCCGAGCTTGTCGTACACTTTTCGCAAATAATTTTTCACCACCTGCTCGGTGGTTCCCACGCGGACCGCGATCTCTTTGTTTTTCATGCCCTGGGTTACACAGGAGACAATGAGCGTCTCTTTGGGCGTGAGCTGAACTTTCGGCCGAGCTCCGGAGGGACGCAGATTGTGGCCGCGGAAGGCTTCCATGACCCAGTGAACGGCCTGGTTCTCGAGCCAAGGCTCACCGGCGGCGACTTTGCGCAGACAATCCACCAGAACTTCGGGTTCTACTTCGCGCGACAGAATTCCGTGAGCTCCGCGACGAAACAGGTCGAGTGTAAGTTGTTCATCCGATCCGGGCGTGACCACAACGATCTTGATATGGGGAGCCTGACGCAGAATTTCCGCCACAGCTTCCACGGGATTGGGGGTGAGCTGCGATTCATAGATCAGGACATCGGCGGAAAATTTTGTGACTGCAGACTGTGTTTGAGGCAGCGTTTCGGCTTGTCCCACGACGCGGATATCGTCTTCCAGCGCGAATATCTTGCGCAAGCCGGCGCGGAAGATCGCTTGTGTATCCGCAAGGATTACGCGGATCAATCCTGCCGAGCCACCTTCCTGGTGAACTCCGTGATTTTCGCCGACGCTGGCCGTGGTGCCCATCAGTTTCCTTCTGCCCTCTGTCCTACGTTCGTTCAAAATGATATTCGTCGATCACAACGCCTACGCCTCTGCGGCCTTTGTCTTCGAAGCTCCGGACTACGCGGCCGTGGCAGTCGATTTGTATATCGCTCCGCGAACCCACGACATCCCCGGGCAGCAAGATTGTGAAATCAACCTGGGAACCGAGAGGAACGTCGCGATCCATGGCAAAAAGCACACCGTTTGCGGATATGTTTTGGGTTTCGGCGGGAAGTGCGCCGACTTGCGATTTCAGTTCAACGGGCAGGTGCAAAGGAAACCGCGGAGCACTTTGCATTTCGGCATAGTGCTTAATCGCAGTCTGTTGCTGCGATTGCGATGCTAGCTGCTGATCTGTGGCTTCGCCCGACACGGTCCCGCCGAACCTTCCTTCCGGGCAATTACTGTCCGGATATTCCAGGAAATTATTTTTTCAATTCTTACGAACTTAGAGGCAGCGTACACCTGGGAATCAGGGTCGCAAAGTTACGGAAGTCATGGAACGATAGAACGTAAATGCTTTCTGGTGAGCGGATTACAGGGATTTGCGCAAGAAACTGGTGGGACGATATACAAAACCAGGAAATGATCGAATCCGCCTAGAACTTCGTGACTTCGGTGAAATTAAAGTCGCGAACCTTCATCGCGGGCACGACCATGTCGAACGATTCTTCGCCGCAGGAGCGAATCGGCACACTCATGGCTTCTACGTTCGAAAGCATGTGGATCAAATTCTGATTAAAGCGGAAGTTTCGCACACCTTTCCGCACTTCGCCTTTTTCGATCAAGAAAGTGCCATCGCGAGTCATACCGGTGACAATTTTTTCGTAGGGATCGACCTCGCGGATATACCACAGCCGTGTCACCAGTACGCCCCGTTCGGTGGAAGCAATCATGGCGGCAAGAGTTTGGGGGTCGTGAGGCGCGGCGAAAACAATGTTGAGGGGCATCTCGCCCATTTCATTGGGCAGGGCGAATCCGTGACCGGTGGCTTGGATGGGACCGACTTTATCTTTGAACTCTGAGCCCTTCATGCGTTCGGCGGTGGATCGCGCGTAAACGACACGCTTCACTATGCCGTTTTCCACGAGTGGCACGCGAAGGCGATGCATGCCTTCGCCATCGAACGGCGATCCAGTTTGTAGAGGATGAGCGACGTCATCCCAGATGGTAATGTTTTCGCCGAAGAGCTGGGAGCCAATGCGGTTAGCGAGGAATGAGCGCTGGTCGAGGATAGCCATGCCGGAGAAATCCCAGAACATGAAGCCAACGATATCGAGCACGGCAGCCGGTTCAAGGATTACGGTGTACTTCCCTGCTGGAATTTCGGTGGGGTGAACCGAGCCGATCGCTTTGCTTGCCGCAAGTTCGGCGAGCGCGAGCGGATCGAGATTCATCACGTTCGGAGAGTTAGCCTTCTGCCATCCGGAGGAATCGGCCGCCAGCATGGTAATGGAAACTTCCGCCAAGGTTTGGGTGTGCCAGTTGCTGAGGCCGCGCGAATTGAATATGCCTTCGACCGATTCTGCGTTGGAAAAGATTCCGGCAGTAGTGAGGTTGTGTTTCTTGGCAACGTCAACAATTTTTCGTACGCCCTCGGCGCGAAGCTGTGGACTGATGGACGCGGTCTGTTCGAAGTGACGAGCGGGGACATGGAGGTTGTCTTTTCCGTTCGTTGCTTCGTGCGCGTCAGGCATGGGTAAGAGGTCGGGATCGGGATGCTGGACTTTTGCGAGTGCCTCCGACGATTGAACTACCCGTTGCAAACTATCGTCGTCAAACCTGTTGGTGAAAGCACGAGCGGTGCGTCCGCCAAAGACAGTGCGGACCGAGACGGTATGATTCTCGTCTTCAACATTCTGATGAATGGTGTTATTGGCGAAGCGCGTGAGAGCGAATCGCCCACCAGAGAAGAGCACCTCAGTCTCATCGGCCGAAGAGAATCGCTTGATGCGATCAAAGATTTCGCTGGCTTGTTCCCTGGTTAACATTCGCTGGTCTTTTATTCTCTGTAGCTTCTTCTATGTGTCTCGGCACCCAGAGTGAACTAGCTTCCTTTATAAGCGCTTCCTACCTTAATCTTGCGAAACCGCGAGGGTGCTGCGCCGTGGCCTGTGCCCATTACCTGTTGCGGCTGCCCCTTACCGCAATTCGGCGTACCCCAAAGCGTCCACTCGTCGCGGGAGCAGATAGCGTCGAGAGCATTCCAGAACTCAGTCGTAATGCCGGAGTACGACGGGTTCTTGACCATGCGTACGCGCTTACCGTGCTTGATCTCCCACCCGATTTCGCAGCCGAATTGAAAGTTGTAACGCTTGTCGTCAATCGACCAGGAACGGTTGGTCTGCATCAGAATGCCATGATCGGTGGAAGCGATGAGCTGTTCGAGCGTTAGCGGCTTCTCACCGGGCAAGAGGCTAATGTTAGTCATGCGGATCATGGGGAGACGATTCCAGCCTTCGGCCCGCAATGTTCCGCCAGAGCGATTTTCGCCGATGGTGTGCGCCGTCTCGCGCGAGCTCAAATAGCCGGTGAACAATCCATTGGTGATGATCGGGGTGCATTGTGCAGGAACGCCTTCGTCGTCATAGGCGAAGGTTCCCAAGCCGGGACCATGCTCCTGGCGGGCGTCAGCGACGACATTCACCATCTCGCTGCCATAGCGTAGCGTGCGAAGCTTATCGAGAGTGAGAAAAGAAGTGCCCGCAAAATTCGCTTCCATGCCCAGGACGCGATCGAGTTCGATGGGGTGGCCGATCGATTCGTGAATCTGCAATCCAAGTTGAGAACTATCGAGGATCAGGTCAAATGTGCCTTCCGGGCACTGGTCTGCCTTATGCAGTGCGACGGCCTCTTCCGCGATGCGTCGTGCATTTTGCACGAGCTGCAATTCCTCAATCAGTTCATATCCTTTGTTCTGCCACTGTCCGCCAAACGAATTGGGATAAGAGCGCTTTTGAATTTCGTTGCCCGCGAAGGCATGGGCTGCGTAGCCCGCGCCGGCGGAATACTTCGTCTGGTGAATATCGGAGCCTTCTGACGAAACGAACCACTGTTCTTCGCGATTGAAGTTGAGGTTGGACTCCGCAAGAGTGACGCCAGCCACCGAGCACAATTCCGAATCGACCTTGAGCAGGAGGTCGATGTTCTGCTCGACCGAAATGGTGAACGGGTCGATGGTATGGGGAGTGGTCCATTCCGCGGTCGCGCGCTTTTCCGGCGCGAGCTGGACATCGTGGTGCTTGACTTGGGCGGATGCGCGCGCGATCTCGACCGCACGGGCAGCCGTGGCTTCCACGCCGGCGCGGGATAGATCTTCGGACGCGGCAAAGCCCCACGCGCCCTCGGCGAGCACGCGGACACTCATGCCGATGGATTCCGAGTCGGAAGCACTTCCCACTTTGCCGTTCTTGGTTGTCAGGGCCCGGCTCCTGTGGCTGACAATGCGCGCATCGGCATAGCTTGCGGCGCGCATGGTGGCAACATTCAGAGCCCAGCTGGCGATCTCTTTCATGGATGAATTCAATTTACCATGCAGATACGGGAGCACGGAGGCAGGAAAGAAGAATCTCTTACCATGCTCTAAGGCGTGGCGCGGGCCACATCCAGCGCCTGTTTCACGGACATGAGTTCCTTCAGAACTTCGCGGAGCCGGGTAGATTCGAGCGCATTCGCACCGTCGGATTTCGCTAATTTCGGATTGTCGTGAACCTCAAGGAAAACTCCATCCACTCCTGCGGCTACTGCCGCGCGCGCCAGCACCGGAATAAATTCCGGCTGCCCGCCGCTGACAGCAGGACCTCGCTCGTCGGTCTGTGCGGAGGGAAGTTGTACGGAATGCGTGGCGTCGAAGACCACGGGCGCAAACTTGCGCATAATCGCGAGCGCCCTCATATCGACTACCAAATTGTTGTAGCCGAAGCTGGTGCCACGTTCGGTCAGGAAGACTTGTGTGTTCCCTGCCTCGCGACATTTTTCGACAGCATGGCGCATGTCCCAGGGCGAAACGAATTGTCCCTTCTTGATGTTAACGGCTCGTCCACTAAGCGCAGCCGCGACCACGAGATCGGTTTGCCGGCACAAGAATGCAGGAATTTGGAGAACATCGACCACCTCGGCAACCTTTGCAACATCTGAAACTTCGTGAACGTCGGTGAGAACCGGAACCTGAAGGTCTTCTTTTATTTTTTTCAGGATCCGCAATCCTTCCTTGATGCCTGGGCCGCGAAAGCTGCGAATCGACGTGCGATTCGCCTTGTCATAGCTGGCTTTGAAAATGTACGGCAAGCCGAGGGCCCGTGTGACACCCTTGATGATTTCCGCCATGCGAATGGCGTGCTCTTCACTCTCAATGACGCAAGGACCGGCGATGAGAAAGAGATTGCCAGAACCGATGCGTACATCGCCGACTTGGAATGAAGTGGGCAAATCTCACCAAGAATTATTCCACCACAGAGAACAGAGGCACAGAGAAACGCACGGCATTCGTTTTGCCTACTCTGCGATTCTGTGGATTCGAACCTGTGACGCTACCTGCGAGCTACTTTCTCCGGGCGATGAAACATTTCTACCGCCGCGACTTCTTTCTCTAAGCGGCGTTGTGATCCGTGCTTATAGGCGGCGGCAATGAATGTACTGAACAAGGGATGCGGCTCAAGCGGCTTGGATTTGAACTCAGGGTGAAACTGGCATCCGATAAAATGCGGGTGATCGGGCAGTTCCACCATCTCCACATATGTACCATCCGGGGATGATCCGGAAATGCGAAGCCCAGCGGCCACCATGGGCTCTTCGTATTCGCGATTGAATTCGTAGCGATGGCGGTGCCGTTCGCTGATTTCAGACTTGCCGTAAATCTTGTAGGCCAATGTGTTGGGCTCGATCTTGCAGGTCCACGCGCCCAAGCGCATCGTGCCACCGAGTTCTTCGACTCCGCGCAGTTCGCGCAACTTGTAAATCACGCGGTGCGGCGTCGCCGGATCGAACTCGCTGGAATTCGCGTCCGCTAATCCAACAACATTGCGGGCGAACTCCACGCAGGCGGTCTGCATGCCGAGACAAATGCCGAAATAAGGAACTTTCTTCTCGCGAGCGTAACGAATCGCGATCAACATGCCTTCAATGCCGCGCTTGCCGAAGCCACCGGGAACGAGGAGGCCGTCATATCCCTCAAGCTGGGCCTCGAAACTTCCATCGGCGGCTTCCAATCCTTCCGCCTCGATCCAGTTCAATTGCAGCTTCAGGTTATGCGCGAGCGCTCCGTGGACAAGCGCCTCTTTCAGGGATTTATACGAATCCTCATACTCAACATATTTGCCGACAATGCCGATTGTGACCGTGTCCTTCGGGTTATACACACGATGCACGATGTCATCCCACTTGGAAAGATCGCGGTCCTTTGCCTCCATGCGGAGGTACTTCAGGACCAGCGTATCCACGCCTTCATTGGCGAAAACCAGCGGCACTTCATAGACCGATGCCACATCCTTGGCAGTGATCACGGCTTCTTCCTGCACATTGCAGAAAAGCGCAATCTTCGATTTGAGATCCTTGGCCAGGAAGCGGTCTGTGCGGCAAAGCAGAATGTCAGGCTGAATTCCGATACTGAGCAATTCTTTCACGGAGTGCTGGGTCGGTTTGGTCTTGAGTTCCTGGGCAGCCGCGATGAAGGGCACGAGAGTGACGTGCACGAACAGGGTGTCATCCCGCCCAAGTTCCTGGCGCATCTGGCGGATGGCTTCCATGAATGGCAGCGATTCGATGTCACCCACCGTGCCGCCGATCTCGACGATGGCCACGTCGACATCCTGCGCGACCTTTTTCATCGCCGCTTTGATTTCATTGGTCACGTGCGGAATGACCTGCACGGTCTTCCCCAAGTAATCTCCGCGACGCTCTTTGGCGATGATCTGTTCGTAGAGGCGCCCGGTCGTCCAATTATTGTCACGAGAAAGTTTGGCGTGGGTGAAGCGTTCATAGTGGCCGAGGTCGAGATCGGTCTCGGCGCCATCGTCGGTGACAAACACTTCGCCGTGCTGAAATGGCGACATCGTCCCGGGATCGACGTTGAGATACGGATCGAACTTCATCAGGTTGACTTTGAGTCCACGGCTCTCCAACAGGCAGCCGATGGAGGCCGCAGCCAGTCCCTTGCCTAGAGAAGACACAACTCCGCCCGTTACAAAGATGTACTTCGCTGGCATCTCTTCCTCGCTTTAAATTGTGTTTGAAAAATGGTGCAGGTGGGGTGCACGATCAATTATGGCAGAAGAGGCCTGTGGAAGGAAACAGAAATGCGCGCGCGTTGACTATCCCGGCGTTGTGGGCGAAAATGATTCAGCACTTCCCTCGATCCCTAGACTTCGGGTTATTTTTCTGCTTCAATCGTGGGCCTGTGGCGCAGCTGGGAGCGCGCTTCCATGGCATGGAAGAGGTCGTCGGTTCGATCCCGACCAGGTCCACCAAATCTCTTACCGCTTTTTTAGCCCTTTCACCGCACGGACTTTGCCTAACGCCTGACTCAAATCGGCAATCAGGTCTTCCGGATCCTCAATTCCTACTGAGTAACGGATGAGCGCCTCCGGAATTCCGGCCGCGGCACGTTCGTCCTTGGTGGATTCGACGTGGCTGGTGGTAGCGGGAGGACCGGCGACCGTCTCTACGGCGCCCAGATTTGCAGCCAGATTCGCATAGCGCAAAAGCGGCAAAAAGGATTTCACCGATTCAAAGCCGCCCTGGATGGCGAAGCTGAGCACTCCTCCGAAGCCGTGCATCTGTCTGCGAGCAATCTCGTAATGTTCGTGAGACTTCAAACCAGGGTAAAAAACTTTGACTACCTTGGGGTGCGATTCCAAAAATCGCGCAATCTTCAATGCGCTCTCGTTTTGCCGCGCAATCCTAAGATGGAGAGTTTTCATGCCCCGTAATAGTAAGTAGGCGGCCATCGGATCAAGACAGGCACCGGTGATTTCTCGAAAGTGATAAATCTTCGCGATCAAATCGGTCGCGCCGCATACCACACCGCCAAGGGCATCCGCGTGCCCGCCCAGGAATTTGGTTGCGCTGTGAATCACAAGATCAGCACCGAGTTCCAAAGGTTGTTGATTGATCGGCGTGGCCAGCGTGTTGTCCACGATCACGATCGCCCTCTGGCGATGGGCCGCCACGGCCACGCGGCGCACATCAATAACTTTGACCGTGGGGTTCGTCGGAGTCTCCAGGTACACGGCGTTGCAGCCTCGGCCAATTTCCGCTTCGATTGCTTTGTGATCGCCGGTATCGCACAGTGTTACATTGACGCCGAAACGCGGAAGGAATTCGATGAACAACTTGTTCGTCCCGCCGTAAGTGTCCTTGACGGAAACAACCCGGTCCCCGGGAGCGAGAAGTGCAAAAAGCGTATTACTGATGGCGGCCATTCCGCTGGCAAAGCTGGTCGCCGACTCAGCCATTTCGAGATCTTTTACCTTATCCTCGAAAGCGGCGACGGTAGGATTTGTATTTCGGCCATAGATATGGCCCTGCTTTTTTCCTTGGGCGACATCGAGCCACCGGTCCACATCTTCATACCCAAATGAGACACTGAGAGCCACGGGAATTTGCGTGGCGCCCTCCCAATAACGGCCGGTCTCACCGGCCCACACAGCCCGGGTTCCAAATCCAGCAGACTTTTTGCTTTCGTTTCGTCGAGCCACGAAGAATGCCTCCGTCGTCATCTCTGTTTCGTTTCGCAGTCTAGCAGGCCAGGCAGATGGCTTGAATACTTCGGCATGCACCCGCGCGGATTTTCGAGAACGGAGGTCCTGCAATGCTAGGCTGGTGGCATGAACTCACGGCGAAACGGTACGCTCATAGGCCGCGCTGCACTGTTATGGATGGTGTGGATATCTATCGTTTCAGTGCGTCCTGCCGCGGCTGCAAACTGGACAATCCGCGCCCAACCGGGCCGGTTGGTTAATGGCGGCCCTGTGCTATTTCAGATCAAGCCTCCGCAACCATTGGAATCGCTTAGCGGGACATGGCTGGGACACAACGTAGTGTTCACCTACGACAGCCAGACTAAATATTGGTTCGCACTGGCGGGTATCAGCCTGGAAACCGCCCCGGGAAGCTATTCACTTGAACTCAAGGGTGAAACGCAGAGCGACAGGACTCCTGGCAAAGAAGTTTCATTTAGCCGCAAGTTCGCAGTTGGGCGTGGAAAATATCCGAAGATCGCGGTCAAACTGAGTGTTGAAGGCAAATTCACCGAGCCTTCCCCAGAGCAGCAGAAACAAATTGCAGAGGGCCAGGAAATCAAGAAAGAGTATTTGAGCCGAGTGACGCCGGAGCGCGAGTGGTCGGGAAAATTCGTCGCACCGGCAGATGCCGCCATTTCCGACGTCTTTGGGTCTGTGCGAATCTTCAATGGAAAAACTTCGAGTCCTCACCTAGGGCTCGATTTCCGCGTTCCCAGCGGAACGCCCGTGACTGCCATGAACGATGGAACAGTACTGTTGGCGCGACCGCTCTATTTTGAAGGCAACTTCGTTGTGCTGGATCACGGACAAGGATTGCTCACGCTTTATCTGCATCTTTCAGAATTCAAGGTGAAGGAGGGCGAAGCAGTAAAGCGCGGGCAGGAGATCGGCCTTAGCGGTGGGACGGGAAGAGCGACGGGACCACATCTACATGTGGCGGTGCGATGGCAAGGCACTTATCTGGATCCCGAACGGCTGCTGAGTATGCAACTGCCATGATGAGAATCAGCGGTTGCTCGCAACTTCATGCGTTTCCCCCGGAAAGCCCGCTCAGTCCGCCCGGAGAAATATCGCGCAAGGAACCTTTCAATATCTCTTTTAATTCCAAGTTGCGAATCAGACGATGCAGGTAGTTAGGATGCACGCCTAGAATGCGTGCCGCGTCCGCATAACTGCCGTGCGTTTGCTCCACAGCATCGAGAATCAGCTGTTTTTTTAATTCCTTCACCGCAGCGTGATATTTTGCTTCCGTCATTTCTGGCGGCGGAGTCCGCTCCAATAGCGATTCCGGCAGGTCTTCCGGAAGGATCATGTCGGAGTTGCCAAGAACCAGTGCGCGTTCGATGGCATTTTCAAGTTCTCGCACATTGCCAGGCCAATCGTAGTTGACCATGCATGAAAGGGCCTCTCGCGAGATTGGGCGCGGTTTCACTCTGCAACGTTTCGCGTGCTTTTGCACGAAGTGGCGAGCCAACATCGGAATATCTTCCCGGCGCTCGCGCAAAGAGGGCATGGTTACTTTCAACACCGCCAACCGATAATAAAGGTCTCGGCGAAATGCACCCTCTCGGACAGCCTGATCCAGGTTACGGTTGGTAGCGGCGATGACCCTGATGTCCACCTTGATGGGATGAGTGCCTCCCACCCGTTCGAATTCATGCTCCTGCAAAACCCGAAGCAATTTGACCTGCAGGGCAGGAGCGAGTTCTCCAATTTCGTCGAGGAAGACGACACCCGAATCAGCGATTTCGAGCCGTCCCCTTTTAAGTCCGGCGGCTCCGGTAAATGCTCCGCGTTCGTGACCGAAAAGATCGCTCTCGAGAAGCGTCTCCGGAATCGCCGCACAATTTATGGCCATAAACGGCTTATTGGCCCGGGGGCTATTGCGGTGTATGGCGCGAGCGGCTAGTTCTTTACCAGTGCCGCTCTCGCCCTCAATCAGCACGGTGGAATCAGCGGGCGCGACTCGCTTAAGAAACTGATAAATATTTTTCATGTGGACGCTTTCGCCCACCAAGCTGCGCTCTTGAGTGATCTCGACGGTAAGCCGCTCGTTCTCCTGCTCCAACCACTGGAGCCGGCGCGCATTTTCTAGCGCAACAGCAGAAATACCGGCGACCGCAGCCACCAGTTGCAAATGATCCTCTTGCAGCCGGCTGCCGAAATTATTGCTGTCAAGATAGATACAGCCGATGACCCGTTGAAAAACGGTAAGAGGAACGCATAACAGTGACCGAACCTGAGATGCCGCAAGGCTTTGAATTTCGCGCAAACTGCCGCTACTCGGAACATCCGTCCCGAGGATCGCAATTCCCTGCTCCAGTACCTGCCGCGCAATGGTTCGGCTCACCTTCACAGCCGGAGCAGCTCCCGGCTGCCGGGTCCTGGCAAAGGTTGAATTGAAATGCTGTCCTTCGCTATCTGCCAGCAAGATTGCGCCACGGCCTGCCGGGACCACTTCAAAGATCAGGTCCAGCAACTGACCCTGGAGTTCGTCCAAGTCGCGAATCGCATGGACAATTCGGCTGATCTTAAGCAGCGCGTTTAGATTTCGCGCGGTTTGCGAGTTTGCCGGCAGCTCGCGCATCAAACGGTCGGGCTGCAGATAAACAACGTCCCGTGGATGGATTACGGTGGTCTCGGCGGAACGCTGGTTTTCATCGAATTCCACCCGGCCGAGAACCGGGGCGAAGTCCTCGTCTTCCAGAAGAAATAGGAATGAGGAATCCCCGCTCGCGATTTCATCCCCGTGCTTTAGCCAGTGCTCTTGTACGGCCCCGCCATTTACCAGAGTTCCATTGCGGCTACCGAGATCGCGCAGCTGAAATTTCCCCTCTTGTCCACGTAAAAGGAAGTGCTTGCGGGAAACTGAAGGGTCCATGACCGCTATTCCGTTCGAAGCCTCGCGGCCAACGGTGATTTCTGCTTCAGACAGAGAAATCGTTGAATCCTTCAAAGGCCCGGAAAGAACAAGAAGTCGGGGACGCAAGGCGTGCACCTCGTGCATCTACATAACACACTTTCGCTCGGAATTAACGCGAGCCTTCGGGCCGTTACATTATCCGAACAGATAGAGACGCTATCCAATCGGATAGCGAATCGGGAATACCGTTCCTGACCCCAGTCGGCGGAGCAGCCCGGCACAATGACTAATTAGACCTTAAGATCCAATGGATTGCACCATTTTTATCGAGCCGCCAAGGGATTGAAGCGGTGTGGCACGCAGCATGCACCACGGTAGCCGCGCCACTGCTTGGCAAAAAGCGACGGGGGAAGCGCTTTTTGATAGTTTTCGCTGAGCCGCGCAGAACCAGGGATCCGAGGGGCCCCCTCATCGGATCCCTGATTCCTTTTGCGGCTTGTTGTTTCGACCGCATATCCCCGTAAGTGGAGGAACCGAGATCCGCTAGCTGGCGACGTGCGCAATGCTGGCCGTCGATTCGACTGCGGACAGCGTGACTGCCGCCCCGTCGCAATAGGTGACGCTATTTCCGGAGATGGCTGGCACACGATCGCCTGGAACTAAAATTCCTACCAGGTTCAAAGGATCGGCTGCCGACAACGTAATCGTGCCTTGGGCAGATTCGAGCTTGCGCATCGCACGCAGGGACTCGACGGCAACTGGCAAGGCGAATTGTTCTCCCAGAAAGCCATCGACGAAGCGCCCGCCCCGAATCTCACCACGATCCTCGAGCCGGCGAAACGCCCGTAGCAATTCCCGCCAGGGCGGCAGGTTTGCCTCGCGTGCCAACACATCGCGAATCACAACGCCGTAACGCCGGAGCAGCATCCAGCAGGCTGCTTCCAGTGCGCGCGGGGCATCCGCCGTCTCCTCAGCGTGCAGGATGGCCCAGCGTCCAGCGTTATGCCTTGGACGTAAGCTACGGCCATTCATCTGAGCCGCGCGGCGCTTGGGATCGATCAGTGAGCGCAAATTGTCAAAGCCATCGGCGGTCACCAGGCCGGCCGCAACCAACTCCCACAAACCGGTTTCGATTTCCGCTTTTAACTTGCCCGTGCCCCGCACAATATCTGCAAAGAACGATGCGCCGCGCTGGCGCAGGTAATCGAGCACGCCTTGGGCCCCTGAGCTCAACCCGTTCTTGCAGTCCTCATCCGCACTGGGATGCCGGGGCGTCATCCAATCGGCGTCTTCGCGAACGAAGAACGTAATGGGCGCAACACTCGTAGGAATCACCCGACGCTGCCTTGGCACGGGCCCGGGTTCGCCGTCGGGTTTTGTGACTCCATTCGCATAATCAAGTGTGGCAGGATGCGGCGATAACCTTCCCCATCCGACAGCACCGGTGAGGCAGAGTTGATCCAGCCATTTCGGATCGTAATCCACGATGCGACGCGCTAAAACCTGGCGTTCCCATGCATTGGCCGGAATCTCGAATCCCTGTAACTGTCGGAGAACTTCGAGGGTTCCACGCTCGCCGGAGACCTGAGTTCCGGGTGCGGCATGCTGCCAATGCAAAAGCCACCGCATGAACTGCGCCGCCGTTACCGGCTCGACTTGTTTCCGCAAGGTCGCAACCGTGAGCCGGTGAATGCGGGCAAGCAGGCGGCGCTCGCACCACTCGATTTCGAACTCTTTCGACGAGGCTGATTCCGCTCGCGCGGATTTGCCGCTAAAGTTTCCCCGAAGCAGAGTACCGCTGGCTTCCATGCGAAGAAGCGCGCCGAAAGTATCTGATGCGGGAACTCCCAAAATTTCACCTAGACCTGTCGCAGTTGCCGGTCCCGAGTGGCACATCCATCCTGTCACCAGTGTGAGAAGAGCGTCGTCACGATTCGGAGCATTGGCTTCGACATCCGCCAACTGCGGCGCGAATCGTGCATCCGGAAACAGCGTTGAGAAAGTCTTGGCACGCTCCGCCGCGACCCAGTAGGTTCGCTCTCCCGAGGTCACGCTTGCCGCACGACCTTCGGCAATCAATCGCTCAAAATAGATCTTCCACGAATTGCGGCCGGACTCTTGATATTTTTGCGGAAGCGCCACTAGCGTGTGCAGCACGTCGTGGAGTTCATCGGCATCGCGGACATCGGGCCAGGCCTCTTCCCTCACTTTGGCAATAGCGGCGGGATCAAGACCACCTACTTCCTCCAGAACCGACTCCGGCAGCATCCGCCGCATTTGCACGGCGCGGGCGCGCCTTTCTTCCAATGGCGCATCGTCCAGAAAAGCATAGGGATTCGCGTTCAATATTTCGTGGGAGAACTGCGAGGGCACCGGCGTATCCACGGCGAGACAACGGACGCTTCCAGTGGAAAGGCCCGTCAGCAGGGCTTTGAGGCCTTCGATATCCATGGCTTCTGTCAGCACATCCTTCATCACTTCGCCGACTAGTGGATGATCCGGGATGTGCCGCTCGCCCTGTATATTCTCGAAGCACGCCGCGGCATCCGGGAACACGCTGGCCAACAGATCATCGGACCGCATACGCTGAATCTGCGCCGGTACCTTTTTTCCATTCTGAAAGCGCAAGAGCGCGAGCGCGCGGTTCGCATCCCAGCGCCAGCGTGTTGCGAAGATAGGCGAGTCGAGGGCAGCCTGCTCAAGAATCGGCTGCACGGTGGCGGCCTGTAGAAAATTGAAAACGTCTCCCAGCGGAAAACTGTGTTGCTCCGCAAGCGCGATGTTCAACCCGTTATCCGTGGCTGCAGCCTGCAGTTCGAAATTGAATCCCACGCAGAAACGCTTGCGCAGAGCCAATCCCCAAGCCTTGTTGATGCGCCCGCCAAACGGCGCGTGGATGACCAACTGCATGCCCCCGCCTTCATCGAAGAAGCGCTCGGCAATCACGGTCGTCTGCGTTGGCACGGCACCCAGCACAGCACGCCCCTGCAACACATACTCCACGGCCTGCTCCGCTCCGGAATCATCGAGGCCGCACTCGTCCTTGAGCCAAGTTACGACAGCGGCTACCTCCGGCTGGGTCGGAGAGAAACCTACGGGTGAAGTGTGCGGCAACATGTCGCTGATGGCTTGCCGCAACGTTCCGATATGCTGAGAAAGTTCTTCGGTCCGGGCGGGCGCTTCCCCCCGCCAAAAAGGAACGCTGGGGGGCGCGCCGTGGGCGTCCTGGACGAGCATTCGTCCGGCGTTGGTCTCGATGCGGTGGATGATCCACGACGTATTTCCCAACAGCATGATGTCGCCGCGGTTACTCTCGACCGCAAAGTCCTCGTCCACCGTGCCGACGACGATTCCATCGGGCTCGGCAACAACGGTGTAGAGCGAGTTATCCGGGATGGCTCCGCCGCTGGTGATCGCCGCGAGTCTGGCCCCCCGCCGCGCGCGCAGTTTACCGTTCACGCGATCGCGGTGAACATACGCGCCATAGCGCCCGCGCCGCGCCGCAATCCCTTCGGAGAGCATCTCCAGAATTGCATCGAAGGTGGTACGAGTCAGATTACGATAAGGATATGCACGTTGGGCGAGCGCAAACAGGTCGTCTTCGTTCCACTCCTCCGCCGAACATGCCGCCACGATTTGCTGGGCGAGCACATCCAGCGGCGATTCCGGAATAATCAGACGGTCGAGATCGCCCAGTCGAATGGCTCGCACCAACGCGGCACACTCAAGCAGGTCATCGCGAGTGGTGGCGAAAAGGCGTCCCTTGGGAACCGCGCCGCGCCAGTGGCCCGACCGCCCGACACGCTGCAGGGTGCAGGCGATCCCCCGCGGGGAGTTGATCTGCACGACCAGGTCGACCGTTCCTACGTCGATTCCCAGTTCCAGGGATGCGGTTGCGACCAGCACCCGAACCTGCCCTTCCTTCAATTTCCTTTCCGCAGCCAGCCTTAACTTGCGCGACAGACTGCCATGGTGCGCGGCAACGTTGTCTTCTCCAATGCGCTCACCAAGATTGTGCGCAATGCGCTCCACCATGCGACGGGTATTCACAAACACGAGGGTTGAGCGATGCTGTTCCACCAGCGCCACGAGCCTGTTGTAAACCTCATCCCACATTTCATTCGACGCCACAGGCCCTAGCGGCATGGGTGGGACTTCCACCGCCATATCGAGCTTGCGCCTGTGCCCGATATCCACGATTACTGGTTCTGGACGGCCGCTGCCAGTCAGAAAGCGTGCGACCTCTTCGATCGGCTTCTGGGTCGCGGAAAGTCCAATGCGCACTGGCCGCTTGTTTGTCAGAGCTTCCAGGCGTTCCAGCGATAGGGCGAGATGGGCACCCCGCTTGTCGTCGGCTACGGCATGGATTTCATCGACAATCACGGTTTCGACGTCGCGAAGAATCGCGCGGCTCTTATCCGCCGTGAGCAGAATATAAAGAGATTCCGGAGTGGTTACGAGAATGTGCGGAGGCCGCTTCAACATGGCGCGACGCTCGTGCAGAAGCGTGTCGCCAGTGCGGACAGCGGTACGGATCTCTGGCATCAGCAAGCCGCGCTCCCCGGCCATGGCAAGGATTTCGCCGAGCGGCAATTCCAGATTCTTCTGGATGTCGTTGCCAAGCGCCTTTAGCGGGGAGACATAGAGAACCTCCGTGCGATCGGAAAGATCGCCAGCAAGAGCCTTCCGGACAAGCCGATCGATGCAAGCCAGAAAAGCAGCCAAAGTTTTGCCGGAGCCGGTGGGCGCTGAAATGAGCGTAGTGCGCCCTGCGAGAATGTGCGGCCAGCCTTGCTCCTGGGGTTCGGTCGGAGTGGCAAATCGCCGGACAAACCACTCTGCAACCAAAGGGTGCGCCCAGGCTAGCGATTCAGGAAGGGACAACATCCGGATATTGTAAGCCGGAAATGTAGTTTCGTAAAATGTTCGCTGCAGCTTGTTTGGGGAAAAGTGGCGATAAAAATCAAAGCCCATCGGATGCTTGCTTGGGGCGTGCTCGGGTCAGCATCCGATGGGCTACCGTTTCTCCTTACTCACCCTGTTGTTTTCAGGAGTATTTGCAATGATTAAACATCAGAACCGCACTGAGTTCCGTCTAATTTTGTAAAACTTTGTAATACCTGTTCAAGCCTAAATGAATGCCTTGAAAATTAGTTCGAAATCGCCGGCGCATTCGAGGCCATGAGTTCCGTGAATCGCGGACTCTTCCGCAGTTCGGCAAATTCCACATCCTTGTAAACGTTCTTTAGGTCCTTGTAGCCTTCCTCCATGGCTTTTCTCAAGTATTCGAGCGACTGTTCGGAAAAACCCATCTTGGCGTAGAGTTTGGCAACGGTATAGTCATAGCGCGCGCGATCCTCCGGACTTGGCAGTTGTGCCTGGACACCTCCTCGCGAGGTGCGTTCAAAAACACCGGGATCAAGTTCGAGAGCGTGCTGATAGGCGGCGACAGCGGGTTCGAACTCCCGCTTGGAAAAGTAGGCCGCGCCGAGATTGCTGTAGAACGAGGCCGAGGAATCGTCCAACTTGATCGCCTGTTGATAGCGTTTTATGGCGTCTCCAAATTTCTTGCTCTCGTAGGAAACGACGCCCAAATTGTTATAGGCATCGGGATATTTCCGATCGCAATGGATAGCACGCTCAAAAGACTTCCGCGCTTCCTTATAACGCTGCATCAGGAGCTCAGTGATGCCGATTTTATTCAAGAGTCTCGGGTCGTTGGCTCTCTTGTTGAGAGCGGCACGGTAGTAATCGAGGGCATCCAGAAACATCTTCTCGGTGCGCAACTGGTCGGCTTGTTTCTCCAGGTCCGCGGCGGTTGCGTCGGCTGCGGGCGGATCGATCGCGCGAATGATAGGTGGGGCTATCTGCACCTGCTCGGAATGAGAAACTTGAGCAAGCGCGGCAGTGGCACAGAGCAGGAGCAAAAGCAGGCAGGCGTTCCGGCAGGACATACAGACCTCCAAAAGCGACCACGATCTAAGAGGCCATTCTGCCACAGAATTGCAACACCGGCGAAGATTTAATTCTAGCTCGGGCCGGGATCAATGCGGCGGAGTTTGGCTGTTTTCGGGCGGTTTCGACTCGGGAGGCGAGCTTTTGTCGTCCTTGAAAATGCCGGCTATTTTGCCAAAGAACCCCTTCTTTTTCTTTGGATCCTGGCTATCCTGACCGTTGGCCGGCTGGGTAGGAGGCGGCAAAGCCTGCTGGCTGGCGCCTCCAAAGAACCGGGAGAACAGGCCCGCCACGCCGCTCTGCTGATCGCAGGTCTCACGAGGTTCAGTTCCAGCCACAAAGGCGGCGACGTAATCGTCTGGACAGGTTGGAGTTGCGAGGCGATTGGTTGCCTTATCCAGCTGCACATCCACGACGCCCGTTGGCTGGGCGAACGGTTTCATACCGGAATATTGCGGCAGGGCCGACGCCTTCTTCATGAACTCGGTCCAGATCGGCGCAGCGGTTTGCGCCCCGCTCAAGCGCAGGTCGCTGTAATCGTCGTAACCGACCCAAACGATGCACAACAGGTTGGAGGTGTATCCCGCGAACCAGCCGTCATGGGAACTTCCCGTCTTGCCGGCTGCCGGCAACGTAAACCCTCGCAAGCGCACCGCCGTATAACCTAGACCGTTGTTGATCACGCCTTCCATCATGTTGGTCATGATGTAGGCAACCCGCGGGTCGAGTACCTGGCGCTCATCAGTTTTGAAGTTCGAGATCACGTCGCCTTTCGCATTGCGCACCGAGTTCACCAGCACGGGAGAAAGACGCTCGCCGTTGTTCGCAAACGAAGTGTAAGCACCCGCCATATCCAGCGGCGTCGCGTCATAGGATCCAAGAGCCATGGCCGGCGTGGGCTTCACCGAGGTGATGCCCGCAGACTTCGCTAGGTCGGCCACTTTGTCATAACCAACTTCTTCCGCTACTTTTACTGTTGCATTGTTCAGCGACATAGCCAGCGCGTAACGCAGCGTGACATCGCCGTGGTACTCCTCTTTGTAGTTGCGCGGTTCGTAGATCTGATCGCCGTAAGCAAAGCTGGAAGGCGCGTCGGTAACGGTTGAGGCCGGGGTGATGACGGTCTGAGAACCGTCCAGCGCGGTATTCATCGCCGCCGCATACACAAACGGCTTGAAAATCGACCCTGTTGGACGCTTGGACAGAGCATGATTCAATTGGCTGAAACCGTAGTCCCGACCCCCCACGAGCGCGAGAACGGCTCCGGTATGTGGGTCAAGCACCACCATCGCGACCTGCGCCTGCGGCCCCGGCACAACATGGGTCTCAACTTTTTTGCCCACCTTTACCCGTTTCGTGCGCAGCTTCTTGACCTGATCGTCCACCAACTTGATTCCGGTTTCAACCGCTTGCGCGGCGACTCTCTGCAGATCTGGATCGAGCGTGGTATAGATGCGATAGGACTCATCATTCAAATCGTGCTCGCTGAACTTATTGATGAGCGTGTCGCGAACCATGTCGACGAAATAGGGCGCGTCGCTGGCTTCGACGTTGGGCGGCGCCAACTTCAGAGGCGCAGCTTTCGCCTTCTCAGCCTCTTCGCGAGTGATGGCGTGTGTATCGACCATCGAATCGAGCACAAGATTGCGTCGCTCGAGGGCGCGTTCCGGATGGCGGTATGGGGAAAGCCGGCTTGGTCCCTGGATGATGCCGGCGAGCAGTGCAGCCTCAGGCAGCGTAATGTCTTTCAGATCTTTATTGAAATAGGTCCGTGACGCCTCGGCAAACCCGCTGATGGCAAATGAACCGCGCTGCCCCAGATTTACCCAGTTGCTGTAGAACTCGAAGATCTGTTGTTTGCTGAATTTCTGTTCCAGCTCTTCCGCGATCAACATCTCCGTCAATTTTCGCCGCACAGTTTTTTCCGGAGTCAGAAAAAAGCCGCGCGACAGTTGCATGGTGATCGTCGAGCCACCCTGCTCGTGGCGCTGGCGCGTCAGATCGATCCAGCCCGCTTCGAACATGCGAATGAAATTCACCCCGCTATGCTCGAAGAAGCGGCGGTCCTCGATCGCCATCACCGCGTCGACCAACACTTTTGGAATGTCGCTGTACTTAACGATCTGACGTTTGGACCGCTGCTCGGCATCGAATAAAGCCGTCACTAACTGGGGCTCGAGTTCATAGGCGGAGAGTTCATTGCCGTTGCTGGTGATCTTCTCCACCTGGCCGGCGTGAATCGTAATGCGCGCTTCCTCCGGACTGTGGTAAGACTCAGGACCGGGTGTAATTTCGATCCCTCCGCTGATAAGCCGAAAACTGCCGAGTTGCGACTGGCCCTCTTTATCGGAGTAACCAGCGCGTCGGAGAGCCACCGCGATCTCTTTGGCGTCGGCCTTATCGCCATCATGGACGGTGCGAGGGATGGCGTAAATCTTCGCCGAATTCGTGAAAACCGAAGTACGGAATCGTTGCACAATGATCCGGTCGTACTTGACGTAGAAGTAGCAGAAGAACGCACCCACAGCCACGGCGGCTACAAGGAAGACGATCAGTGCGGCGCGGAGCAAGGGGTCGCGCGGCAAGCCGCGCCATCCCTTGTTAACTTTGCCGGTTTTCGGGATCTTTATTTTAATGGCCACTTTAAACTCAACAAAAAAACTCCCTGCTGATCAGACGAGAAGAGGCATGAAAAGGTTTGACGTGACACAAGTCCAAAAAATCCTGCCTCGAATGGTTGTACCAAGCTAACTTCTGATGATGCTGTTTCTGTATTGTACCGCTGGCCACGCATACAAAAGGAGATCCGTGGACGCCGCGGTCTCCGAGATGTCAACAATCCATGAGAAATCGGGCTTGGAGGTGGGTCTGCGCTTATGGCGCGTCGGAAAATGCCCGTTATCGGCGGGGATTCGGTAGGGAGATCGGTAGAAGCTACGCTAAGATTCTAAAACAGGAGTTTTAAAAGCCTTTATTCCCGCTGGTGGGATTAAAGTGCATATCGAAAGCGTACCCCGGCAGATTGATGGTGACGGTATAGTCGGCAGCCACGTAGACCGCGGAGATACCGGGGGTATTGATGCGCTGCACGGTTATCTGTTTGGCATCGATCGGCAGATCGTGTTCTTTGGCTTTACGCAGCACGTCGTTGCGGACGTCGTCATCGGATTTCGCCAGGTTGGCGCTATCCATCATCGACACGGTCTTGAGATCGTCCGAGAAGCTGTAGTTCGCCAGCATCGGAGGAGCGACCTGAAAAAGGCCGACTACGACCGCCGCAATCGCGATAAATCCGACGAACGCCTTAATGATGCCCATAGTCTGAAATTGCGCCACGAACCTCGGCGCAAAATTTCAGGCCTTGGCTCGCAACATCCCTTGAAAGTGTTCTACTAATGCCGAGATCGTAACATCGCGTACTTCGCGAGTCGAGCGTAGAACCACTTCCACAGTACCTTCGGTAACCTTCTTTCCGACAGTGATTCTAAAGGGGATGCCGGCCAGATCCGCATCTTTGAACTTCACCCCCGGACGTTCGTCGCGATCATCGAGGATTACCTCGAAACCGGCAGTCTCCAGTTGACTGGCGATGTCGACCGCCGCCTTGAATACATTCTCGTCTTTCACGTTGACCGGAGTAACCACAATCTCGAATGGCGCGATCGACGGCGGCAGCCAGAATCCATTCTCATCATTACTTTGCTCGACCGCGGCGGTAAGAATCCGCTCGATTCCAATACCGTAGCAGCCCATGATTGGCGTAACTTCCTTGCCATTCTTGTCGAGCACGCGCGCGCCCATGGCCTCTGAATAGCGATAGCCGAGCTTGAAGATGTGTCCGATCTCCACCGCGGTATCGATCCGCAGCGGGTTCCCGCAATTGGGACAAGGTTCTCCCGCCGAGACCCGGCGCAGATCGACGTACGCCGTGGGATGAAATTCCTTCCCGGGCGTCAAATTCTTCACGTGATAATCTTCCCTGTTGGCTCCCGCGATCAGATTCGCCCGGCCTTCGAGAGCCTTATCAACAAGTAAAAGTGGTAAGTGCGCGTCTTTTTTTGAGTCCTTCGCCCATTCAATTCCAAGTGGTCCCAGATATCCAGCCGGAGACTTGAACAGCGCCTTGATTTCGGCCTCGTCCATCGGCCGGGTCGCGACTGCGACGTTGGCATTCAGCTTAGCTTCGTTCAGTTGATGATCGCCGCGCATCAAGACAACAATTGCTCGCGACTTTACCTTGCCGCTCTTTTCATCTTTTTCATCCGCCATCAATGCGAGAGTTTTAATTTTGTTTTTCGGCGACACTCCCAGAAAGCGGGCGACGTCTTCAATCGTCTTCTGGCCGGGTGTGTGTACTTCGAGCGGATTACCGTCTCCTTCAGCAGGAAGATCGTCTACCCCTTCAAGCTTGGAGGTCGCTTTTTCCATGTTCGCTGCGTAGTTGCAACCGTCGCAGCTCACAATCTGATCTTCCCCCGCCGGCGAGCGCACCATGAACTCGTGCGATTCCTTTCCGCCCATCGCGCCCGAGTCGGCCTCAACCACCATGTACTTCAACCCGCAGCGGTCGAAGATGCGGCAATACGTCTCATAATGTTTTTTGTAGGAAACATCCAGCCCGGCAGCGTCGATGTCGAAAGAGTAGGCATCTTTCATCATGAATTGCCGCACTCGCAAGAGCCCGGATTTGGGCCGGGGTTCGTCGCGAAACTTAGGCGCAATCTGGTACCAGATCTGGGGCAGTTGCTTGTAGCTGCGCAGTTCTTTGCGGGCGATGTCGGTCATCACCTCTTCTTCGGTCATGCCCAGACACAGGTCGGCGCCCTTTCGGTCTTTCAGGCGGAAGAGATTGTCGCCCATCAAATCCCAGCGACCGCTTTCCTCCCAAAGTTCACGGGGATGCAAGACCGGCAGGTAGAACTCCTGCCCGATCTTGTCCATTTCCTGCCGCACGATGGCCATAATCTTGTTAAAAGAGCGGTTGCCGAGGTAGAGATACGAATAAATTCCCGCCGCGAGCTGACGAATGTAGCCAGCCCGGACGAGAAACTTATGACTGGCGACTTCGGCGTCGGCAGGAGCTTCCCGCAGAGTAGGAATGAAGAGCTGTGACCATCGATGCATAGAGTTTTCTTGCAGCCCGGACGTTGCGAGCAAGGCATGCGACGTACTCGCTAATATTCAGGGTGAATTAATAATTGTAAATGATGACTTGTGTGGAAGCTCGGCTCAGAATCGCTCGCGCTTTCGCAGGCGACCTACGACTCTTGGCCCGAAAATTGGTGTAAAGCGCGTCTAGGAAGTCAGTTGCTTCAGAATTTCTTTCCCCAGCTTCTGCGTCTCGCCGAAAAACTTTTGATACTCCAAGAACAGCCGGTTCAGCTCCAGAGACTTATCAACGGAAAGATGCTGGCGCAGCATCATGTCGCGAACATGCACCGGGTTGGGAAGGGTCGCATCTTCCGTGAGTTCTTCCAGCGCGATTTTTGGATCATAGTGGTACATAGAAACACCTGATTTAAGATTGAGCGATTCGGTGATTTGGCGATTTAGTGATTGAGTAAATATCAAATTACTAAATTTCTCAATTACTCAATCGCTAAATCATCTCTGTTCCCCACAGATCGTGCAGATGAACGATCCCTTCCAGCCTCCCTGCTTCATTCACCACCATCAGCGACGTAATCTTTTTTTCTTCCATCAAAGCGAGCGCCGTTGCGGCGAATTCGGCCGACGAAATCGTACGCGGATTTTTCGTCATGGCTTCGCCCGCGGTCAAATCGAGCACATCCTTCCCACGCTTCTCGAGTAGTCGTCGAAGATCTCCATCACTGATAATGCCCACCAATTTCTCGCCATCCATTACTGCCGTTACGCCCAGCTTCTTGCGGGACATTTCGTAGATCACATCCGGCATCTTCGTCTTTGGGTTCACGCATGGCAGTGCCTCGCCAATATGCATCAGCGACTCCACACGCGCCAGCCTCTTGCCGAGTTTCCCGCCGGGGTGCAGATTGGCAAAATCTTCCTCCTTGAAGCCACGCTTCTCGCTTAATGTGACCGCGAGCGCATCGCCTAATGCCAACATGGTCGTCGTCGAAGCCGTCGGCGCCAGGCCCAGCGTACAAGCCTCTTCTGCGATGGAACAATCGAGAGTTACGTCGGCCGCAGCCGAGAGCGTCGAAATGCGCGCCACCCCGGCACCACAAATCGCGTCGCCCGTCATTGCAATCAAAGGAACCCTCAGCCGCTTGATCGTGGCTAACAGTGCCAGTATTTCTTCTGTTTCTCCGCTGGCTGAAAGGGCCAGCACCACATCTCCCGCGGACTACCATGCCGAGGTCGCCATGCAGCGCTTCCACCGGATGCAGATACAATGCCGGCGAGCCTGTGGAACTGAGGGTTGCCGCAATCTTGCGAGCGATCAGGCCGCTTTTCCCCATTCCAGTTACAACCACCCGGCCCGCACAGCAAAACAGCAAATCCACAGCTCGTTCGAAGGTCGCAGCCATCGGCCCGGCGATACGGTCGGCCAAAGCGCGCAAGGCCTCAGCCTCAATCCGCACCACATTCTCGCCAATCGTTTTCATTCTTTGAAGGTAGAGCAGTGGATGTTAGCATGCCACACCGGACTCGCTAAAAATGATCCGGGTTTTCCGGAAGCTGTACCTGTTTCTGGCCGAGCACGGCAAGGCCTTTGGCTTGAATCGCCCGGTCCCACGGACCTGCCTGCCAATTATCTCGAGTCTTCGAGGCCGGTTGCCAGGGCGGAAGAGCCACCATGAGATTCAGTGCCGTCGAATGAACGTAAGGTTCATACATCGAGCGTAGCTTGCCAAGTTTCAGACGTGCTTCGTCGGTATTACGCAAATTCAATCCGCCAGTCGCCAGCTTATCGCGCAGTTTGTTGAAATCCGCTTCGGGCAATCGATCTGGGGTGTTGGGATCGTACCTGGCATTCACCACTTGCGCCAGATCGACGGCAGCGTGCCGAGCCATGGCAAACGTGAGACGTGCCTGGCCCGGATGAATTCCTTCAATGCCCGTGATGATCAGCGAAGTCACATCGAGCATGGTCATCAGCGCTCCCAGCCAGGACTGGTTGCTGTGCTGTGAACGAAAGAAACTTAATACCGGATAAGATAATCCGCTCTCCAACAGTTCGCCCGCCCATCGCTCCCAGTCGCGCAAGACCTCATCGAGAACGCTCTGCTCAATCGCCGGATTCTCCGAAGAGCCTGCCAACCGCACCAGCAATTCGGCTGCTGTCGGGGGAGATCCAGCACGCGCGTCGAGCATCGAAATCTGAATCTCCCGTCGCGAAAATGAGTTGTAGACAACCGGCAGGTAACCAATCACCACGCCGAGAAACGCGAAGCCCATTCCCGCCTCGAACACGGACAAAAAGCGCGCTCCGGGGGAAGTCGGCACGATATCGCCATAACCCAATGTGAAGAACGTCTCGCCGCTGTGGTAGAGAATTCTGGCGAACGTAATCGGTTCGTTTCCCAGTTGCTCGTGTCCCCCAAAGCCAAATTGCAATAGAGCGAAACCAAGAATCAGACCGACAGCCCAGAATCCGAGCAGGAAGAAGAGGGAGAGAGGCCCGAAGTAACCCAGAAAACTTTGCTGTCGGGAAAGTGTTTGGATGTGAGCGGCAATCCGCTTCCATGGAATCCAAGTCTGACGGTAGAACCATGCGGTCAACTTGAACTGGCGCGTGACCCGGCGAGGCAACACCACCGTCTCGAACGCATCGAGCAGCACGACGGCAATGATGACGACGCCAGTAAAAATCGCGGGAATGTGGACGTGATAGCTCATGCCGGCACTCTCGGGTTCAATCTTGATGCGGAGGGAAGCGTATCAGATTCAACGCCGCAAGGCGGATTAAGATGCCTCGTCCTACGGCCCCGCATCGGAATAGTCGTGATGGTCGGGGCGTTGCCGTATGGGACAGCTACTGCGGCTTAGTCTGCGATGGCGGCGTTGTCTGCGGAGCGGGCGTGGCGGCCGGAGGCGTGACTGGCTTTTTCGTTACCGGCTTTTTCTTTACCGCCGGCTTTTTGGGAGGCTCGTTATCGTCGACAACGGTTTTCTTTGGTGGCGCTGCCGGAATGGCGGCTTGCGCGGTTTTCAACTCGGCACGCAAACGCACGATTTCCTGCTCTTTCGACGCGGCCAAAGTATTGATTCGATCTGCCATCTGCTTGCGTGTTGCTTCGAAGCTGTTCAGATCGTTGGACAATGCCTGAAAATCGTCCTTCGGCCCAAACGCACCTGCGGACTCCACTACGCCGCTTAACACGTCATAAAGCGCGTCCAGATTCCGATACAATTTGAACGATGCCGGCAGGTCTTCGGGATTGCTGTGCAGCTCTGCAATCATCTCCGGCAAGGCATTTTGCAAATTTCGTTGAACTGATTCCACATCACTCGCCGATTGCTTTTTAGTTGTGCCATCCGTTTTCCAACGCTCGATTCGCAACTTAGACAGATCGGCTTCGGTAGTTTTCGACGAGGTGTCCAGCTGTCCCAGTAAACCATTGAGCTGATTCACGGAGTTGTAGGAAACAGGTGCTCCCTGTGCGGGTTGCGCGGCGGCGACCGTTCCCTGCGTGGAATACTGCGGAGTTGCATGGGTGCTGGCCGCGGGAGGGGATGCTTGACTGAAGACTGTCGCGGTCCACAGCAGAGAAGTTAGTCCGGAAGAACAAGCGAAAAGTTTAGCGTTCATGGATTGTGGAACGAATGGCGCAAACGTGTATCCAGCTCAATTACTGGAATACTATAAATCATTCTGCTCTTTGAGTTTCGCCTTCGGAGCGTCCGGCACTACAATCTCGGCATGGAACGGAAAATTTTCTGGATCGTTTTCATGGTGCTGGGACTGGTAGCCGATTTCGTGCTGCCTATCTGGTGGGGCCTGTTCGCGACGATCCCCATTGTTTTTATTGCGTGGTGGGTGGCTTATCGCAGCGATTGGTTTTGAATCCAGAATTTCCCGCCACGGACTCAGGAGGACTGCGCCATGGTAAAAGTTCCGCCAGCGTTGCAGCCGGTACCGCCCGTCACCGCCCAGGTGCCAATGATGGAGCCGCCGCTTAGCACATTGGTGGTGGTATTCAAAGTTCCGGTCACCGAAGTGCTGGTCAGGGTGAGAGTGTTTCCACCCGACACGACCACGAAGGATAGAGTTCCCGACACTGTACCAGCCGAGTTGGCGCTCAGATCCAAGGTACCGCTGGGCGATGCTCCAGTGACCGGAAAACACCCACCATCAATCTGAGTTAAGAACTGAAAGTTTTGAAAACTCAAGGCTCCGTTACCGCCCACCGTAAATTGCGCGATAAAACTGAATCCAGAGGCCGTCCCATCGCCGCCTGAGAGCTGTGCCTGCCACACTCCGCCAGATGCCGTCTGGGCTGTATGTGTGCTGCTGCCACAGCCGCTGAGCACGAGCGCCACCAAAAGTAGGACGGCAACTTCTTTCATTCATTTTCCTCGGTTGAAGTCAAAGTATTATGCAGCAAGATTACAGAGATGCGCTCGGAACGGTCAATGGATGTAATGCGGACGCCTTTCCTATTCACTTTAATCGCCAGGGAGCTTGCGCTCTGCAACCGGATTGCGCCAGAATGACTATCCGTTGGAGATAAAAATATCCTATGTATTTACAGCCCGTTGTTCGGTGCAAGAATCCAGATTGTCCTTTGCCCACCGCCGCCCGTATCCGCCTTCCTTTTCCTAATCCGCCTGCCGCTGGGGAAGGTGCTCCGGGTTGGCCTCAAGATGGCTGGCAGCTGCGGTTAATTTGTCGAGAGTGCGATCACTGGTACATTTACGAAGAGAAAGATATTCAGTGGGCCTCCTATACTCGCCCGCTGCAGGAAGAAACCCGGGTTGATTTCCTGAGCGCGGAGCTCGAATGTGGCGAACCGGGCTGTCATTCCCGCACGCAATGGAATGTGCTCGACAACAGCCAAATGTCAGAAATCGAAATGGTGGAGTTCGTTCTGCGCGCCGACCCGGTTGCGGTCTGCCAGAATGGTCACCCGTTCTCGGTGTCAGGAATAAAGTCGAGCACCGTGCGGAAGGCGGAATCGGTCTAGCGGCCCATCCACAACTTGAGTCAGCCACTCCGCGACGAAGACTCTGACTCTCAACGTTTCTATGACAATCCGATGGATGGGCCGAGGCCTATTTGTCCATTGCTGCCCATTGCTGCTCGGTGGCTGAAGTTCTGTGTCGCAGGAATCCAAGCAGCGATTCACTCAAGCGCCCCGCCTCTCCTTCAAGTCGGCGAGTAGCTGCTCGATGCGATCCTCCTTTTCCAAGGCAGCCAATCGGTCCTCGATGTTGTCGCCGGCAAGTTCTGCTTTAGCTTGACCAAGCGCTTCGGAGTGAGTCACCTTGCGTTTCATGCGGTCAAAGGCGGCGGCTTTGGAACCATCGCCGGCAGCCAGGCGAGCGTCGCTGGCCTTGCCAACGGCTCGGGCACGACGATGTTGCGCGATCAAGAGATCCGCTTTGGCCTGCGCCTCCGTCAATTTCTGCTCCAATTGCCGCAGCGCCGATTTCAAATTCTCTACCTGCGCCTTCTGATCGCTAACCTGTTGCGCGAAACTTTCGCTCATCTCCCGATAACTTTCCACCCGCTGCAATGAGGCCCGCGCAAGATCGTCTTGTTTCTTGTCGACCGAGAGTTCGGCTTTGCGCATCCACTCCGCGACCTTTTCTTCGTTCTCGGTCTTCTTTCTTTCCAGCAGATGCTGGTCCGCGATCGCGATCGCCACCTGCGTCTTCACCTGCAGCAGCTGATTTTGCATATCGAGAATCACCTGCTTGATCATCTTCTCCGGCTCCTCGGCCTTATCGATCAAGTCATTGAGGTTGGCCCGAACCAATGTGGAAACTCGCTCCAGTAATGCCATGATGGACTCCTTTTTTGCGTCTATTCGCTTTCAGTTCTTGGTTTCTAGCCTTATGTCTGCTGCTTCATGTTCGCGGTGCAAGTTTGCGCACTGCGGACAGTTGATTGTCTGACTGTGCATGCGGCCGCCGATGGCGAGGCCGATCGCCACTCCCAGGGCGAGCCAGATCGCGACATGCCCTGCCATTACACCCAGCGCTGCGCCCAGTGCTGCACCTAACGCAATTCCTAAACCCACTCCTCTCGATTTCTTGTTCATACTCAGTGCTCCGACGGAATACCCTCGCTGCGCTCAGGGCAGGCTCGCAAGGAGCCCGCCCCACACGAGATTTGTTACTTCGCTGCATCCACCAGAGGCGGTTTCGGGGCCTTATCCCCGAGCTGCCGCACCTTGCCCAGCAGCTCCGAAAGCGGCATGCCGGAAAGTGTTTCGAACAATGCGGGCACTTGTGCCGCCATTTTGGCGATGTCGCCGGTGATTTTATTCATCCCCGACGCATCGCCATTTCCCGTAGAGACGATGGTGATCTTATCCACGTTTGCCAGCGGGCTGGCCAACGCCTTTACCACCTCGGGCATTGTGGTGAACAGCCGGTCGATCACTGCCGCCTGGTTGTACTCCTGGTAGGCCGCGGCCTTCACGTTCATGGCCTTCGCTTCCGACTCGCCTTTCTTGAAGATAATTTCCGCTTCGGCCTCGCCCTGAGCGCGGATCGATGAAGCATGTCCTTCGGCTTCCGCGATCAGGCGTTGCTTTTCGGCTGCCGCCAGCGTTTCGATTCGTTGCCGCTCGATCTCAGCTCCCTTCAGCACAGTGGCGATCAGTTCTTTTTCGCGGCGGTTGATCTCCGCTTCCTGCACTTTTACCTGCTGCTCTTTCTCGATCTGCTGCACCTTCACCTGCTCCGCCACCACCTGCTGCTGCATGATGTTGGTCTGAATGTCGTACGCCTTGTCGGCCTGTGCCTGCTGGCGCTTGGTGACTTCCAGAAATTGCGCTCTCTTGATCTCCAGGTCACGCTGCGATTCCGCTTGCTTGGCCAATGACAGAGTCTCCGCCAGCACACGTTCCTGATCGGCTTGCGCCTTGGCGACAGCAGATTCCCGCTGTGCAAGTGCGCGCTTGATCGCGGTGTCGCGGTCCGCTTCTGCGGTAGCAACGTCTGCATCGCGCTTGATCCGAGCAACGTCCGGCTTGCCCATGTTGGTGATGTACTCGTTCTTGTCGCGAACCTCCTTAATGGTGAACGAAATCACTTCGAGGCCCATCTTGTTCATATCCTCGGCACAGGTGCCGCGCATGCGGTCGGAAACCATCTCCGGCTGCTTCACGATTTCTTCCACCGTGAGCTGCCCGATGATGCCGCGCAGGTGGCCTTCCATCACCAGCCGGATCAGGCCTTCCCGCTCCTGGTCGCTCTTGGTGAGGAACTGCTCGGCCGCCGTCAGCACAGATTCACGATCGGATTTCACTTTGATCTGTGCTACCGCTTCCACCGTGACCGCAACCCCTTGCTTTGTGTAAAGGTCTTGTTGCGGCGCGACATCGAATGACATCAGCTCTAGCGACAGATCCTTGCAGATTTGCACCATAGGAAGAACGAGCGTGCCGTGTCCCTGCACCACCCGCGTTCCGCCCAGGCCATACACGATGAGCGCCTCGTGCGGTCCTGCTTTGCGATATAACCTCGCCATTCCGCTCATGAGGAAAAGAAGAACCATCACTCCCAGCCCGGCAAAAATCCAAATCTCGACCATCCTTGACATCTCGAACATAACGCCTCCTGTTACGAACTCTTTGAACGCAACGCTTAATCCCTACCGGCGCGGCGTGGAAAAACCTGTGACCAAATCCAGATCGCGCACAATTCGCTCCGGATCACTGTGCCCCAGAAAAACTTCGCCATTCTTAGTCGTGATGTGAACCACCTTGTTTCCCCATGTATAAGCCCGAACTCTCCCGATCCCTCGAATTCCATAGCCGCGCATAAAGGACCAGGACTCAACCGCGTAGCTGACAATGTCTTGCCGCGGAATCGAGCGAAGCCGGAACCCGATCGTCGATATCTCAACCGCATCCTGAAGAAAGCGGTAGCGGAAGCCTGCCCACGCCATCGTGGTTGCGCCGAATCCCATCACGCAGACAACCACAAAAGCGATCCGCGCCGGCTGAGTCGGATAGAAAACTACCGACAGCGCTGGGCCGAGCACCGCGGGAAGAATTACCAGGCTCCATACCCGCCCGGTGTGCGTTTCTTCCGCTAGTGCGTCGCTTTGCATCAAGTTCGCTTCCACGATCCGTCCCCTTCTATGAGCATCGAGCATGTGCATCCAACACACTCAATCGCCGAGTGAGACTCTAGTCGCTATTCATCTCTTCCCACCGGCGCACATACGCGAGTCCCTTGTCATAGCGCGTCACCACGACTTCGGTCCCTTTGTCGATTGCAGTACCGTCCTCGCTGCGCGTGCCGCACACGCGACGCGTTCCCATCTGCGTGTAAATCATCTCCCCGATCCCGCCGGCTCGAATCGGGCTGCAAACCCGGCCCAGCACTCCCACCATCTCGTAGTCCGCCGGATCCATATTCTCCTCGTCCGATATCAATACCTTGCTCAGGAACAAGAAGACGATGCCTCCGCCGACCAGGCCGCTTGTGATCGAAGCCAGCAATCCGAAGCCAACCCACACGCCGGAATACCGTGTGAGCAGATATCCCGTTCCGCCAAACCATGCGAGGAAGGCGGTCAGCGTGACGAAATTGAAGGGCGATACGCTTCCGCCCTGCGTTGTGGCGTGGCTGGTCGACGGTGCACTTCCCCCGGGAACATGTCCGGCCACGGGAGCATGACCGGCTGGAATCCCTGTCGCCGGCACATGCGAGACGTGCCCGTGAAAATGCGGCAGGTGCAACCGGCCAGTGCGCGCGCCTCCGAACACGAACGAGAAGAAGCTAAGGCAAAAGCCCACCGCGAAACAGATCAAATAAAAATCCGCCCATGTCATCGTGTGGTTCACCGCATTCGCCTCCCTTCCTGCGCGCCGCCGCGAGCTGGAGCCCCGGCGCGACGCCGAATGCTCGGTGCGCCTGTTGCTGCTTCCGGCGTCAACGCTTCGAAGAGCCGTTCTGCCAGCCCGGGAGTATCCAAAATCGCGCCCAGGAGCAGCAAACAACGTCGCGTATCTTTCTCGCGAGCGGCCTTGATCAGCACTTCGCTAATTTCCGGATCGCTTACAAAGCGCTCCGAACCCTGCAACAGCCAGACGTCAATCTGACCCTCGGTGGTGCGCAAGTCGGAGGTCAATTCCGTGTGGTACCCCTCCGGGTCATCCACCAGGAAGCCGGGATGCACTTTGAAAAACTTTGCCAGCAGCGCCCGCGACGACTGCGTCATATGCGGCCTCGCCCCGCTTTCAATCTGCGACAAATAAGACTGGCTGATGCTCTTACGCAATTCCTGCCGCACCGCCTTCACAATCTCCTGCTGCGTCATCGGACGACCCAAGCCACGCAACGAACCTTCCACTTCCCGCAGGTAACGAATTTTCTCTCCCAGTTTCATATCACAGATCGACATATTTATATTGCAATATGCAATGTATGTCAAGGACGGAATGTCCTCTGCCCTGAGAGGGTTGCGGCTACCCGCTAAAGGAACATGAAGGGGGGTGATGATAGCCGCGTTCACGGCTAGGAAACGATTACTTCAGGAAATATGCATGATTCGGGCTGCCGTCGATGTTGCTCCATGGCGCGAGAGGACGAGAACATCCGGCAAGATCATAAGGAACGGCCCGGGAAGTGGTTTTGACGCCTCCACCGGTATTCGCCACAACGACGCTCGCGCCGGCTTGCCGGAACTTCTCCAGCACCTGACTTTGAATTTGCGGCGGTTCGCTCCAAAAGAGACAGGTTTCATCCGTATTGATTTCGGCGACTATATCGACTTGCGCCAGGTAAGCCCAATAGGCGTCATTGTCGAATCCGATCGCTCCCACTTTGGCGCCCGGTCGTAGCCCCATTCGCAGCAGGCCTTCCGCCGTTTTATACTCTGGTGTGGCATCGCTCGGGAAGGGATGAATAAAGCCTGCATATGTAAGCTTCAACATGGCGCCGATTAGCGCGAGCGCCACCGCCATCGTGAGCCAGCGGTATAGCGAAGCATTTGGTTTTCGCAACCGAACGCCGGCCAGGAGCGCTCCCCAGAATAGGATCTCCCAAGGAACTAAGTAGCGGCTTTCTATCAGCGTCAAACAATAAAGTGAAAAAGCACTGGCGCTAATGACGAGGAGATATCCGTAAACGGCGATTCCCCTCAAGGTTTTCTTAGGATCGGATCCCAGAAAAATCAAAAGCATGCCGACCGCCCATGCGGTTGGTTGGAGAAGTTCCAGGCCCAGTTTGAGTAATTCGTGAATCGTGTGGTGGGTTGTCTTCCCCAGGCTAAACGCTGGCGACAGTCCTTCATTCCAATACGATGGATCGAACCAGGGCGGGTAGCTCGCTCGAAGCGGTCCATTGAATTCGTAGACTGCCGGACGCTCATAGACTCTACGGGTGGGATGTGCCGGCGTGCCACTGCCGGGCGGTTCCCCTTGCCAATTTCGATACGGTAGATGGTAGTTGAGCCAGGCGAGACTAATCTTCCCGGTGTCAGAAAACGTGAAGTGCCCCTTGGCACGGGAAATCAATACAATCTGAGGCGTCGAGAGCGCCAGAAAAGTGACAGCGGCTATTGCAAAGCGCAAGCTTTTCCTTTTGAACGGACGTCCAGAAACCAAGATCATCATTACTAGAAAAACAAGCGCCATAGGGAACAGAATGGCTTTCGTTAAATAGCCAAGTCCCAGACAGAGTCCGAACCACAAATAGAGACTGAGCGCAGCATCTCGAGACAATTGGATTCGCAGCAACAGCCCCGCAGCCAGAAGCGCAATCGCTGTCACGCATACATCCGGATTAATCAGAAGGATGAGCCCTCCAATTGTCATCCAGAGGAATAACGAGTACCCAAGCACCCACATTTGGGAGGCTGGAATGGCTGTACCGCCCAGGCCGCGCCGCTCGGCACTTATGTCGCGAACCTGCAAGAGCGCGGTCCAGAAAAATTCAAAGCACGCGATGCAAAATAGATAAGTCGGAAGAGCCAGCGCGTGCGCGAGAGGGAACTCTTGGCGAAGCGAAGGTTTGAATACCCACATTGCCGCAGCCAACAGCCAAGGGTACAGAGCGCTCCAATAGGCGTTAGGAACCATTGCCCAGTCGTGCCTCAGGATGGCGCGGGCCAGTTCCATGTAAGCCCTGGGATCTGGACCGATGGTGTTGCGAGCCGACACGATGCGAGCCACTGCCATTGAGACAGCCACGCACCGAAAGAACCATCGAATTTTCAGGCTCTGCGGTTCGCTACTATGTTGCTCGGTCTGCCGCGAACTGTAGTCGAGCAATTCCGGCGTGCGCTTCGCCCTGTTCGTTTCCATTTCACACTTTGGTTAGGCAGAATCCGGAACCCACCGCTCGGCCCATTATTTCGACAGTGAATACACGTAGTAATTCGTCGACGAGATCTGTTTCCAGCCGGGATCCGTAGTTTCCGGAGGAGCCCAAGCCACAATCACTTTCGCTCCGGAGCGTCGCAAACATTCGTAGGCCTGTTGCCGATGTTCCGAAGATTCGCCCCAGAACTGCCGCTGCCCAGCGTCCGGGGAAAAAGCTTCCGCCACAATCTTGAACCGTCCGAGCCGCGCCCAGTAACTGACCGTTCCGTCGCCGATCGTTGCCACTGGATCTCCCGCTACGCAGGCCCAGCCGCTGCAAGCCCTCCGCCGCTATTAGATCGTCTTTCGGCATCGCGTACGCGTAGACGGTATTGGCCATGTAGGCAGTTTCCGCCACGCGCCCCAACACGGAAAAGAGAATCGTACCCATCACTCCCAGCGTGACGTACTTAGCTAGTTCCGCAGTCTGGGTATTCTTCGGCAACCGGATGCTTGCGAGAATCGCAAGGAACAATAATACGAAGGAGCCCCCAACATAGCGTGATCTCACAAGGACCAGCGCGTAGGCGGCAAGGCTGAGGCAGGCGGCCGCGATCAGAGGCCAGTTGGAAACGATTGCCTTCCGAGTGGGGACGCCGCCCCAGAAGATAAAAATGAGGATCCCGGCAAGCAATCCCAATTCGCGCTCGAGCATCTTCATGTAATTTCTTGAGCTCTGCACGAGGACTCGAATCTGCGATCGCAGACGGAAGTTGCCATGAGCGCCATCGTTCCAATAAGAGGGGTCGTACCAGGGAGGATAAGTTCCACCAACGGGTTCCGCGAACTCAAACACAGGAGGGTGTTCCAGCAATTGCCGGGTTGTGTGCTTCGGAGTTCCACCTTCCTTGGGGTCGCCCTGCCAATGTTTCTGCGGAACGTTCGGGCTGACCATACTGGCGTAGGCTAGCTTTCCGCTATCGCCGAAAGTGAGTCGCCCCTTCTGCTTCGACAAGGCGGAAACATACGGCAAGCTGACGATGGCGAAGGACAAACCAGCCAGCAACACTCCTGCCACGCGCCGCTTCGACATTTTCCCAGAGAACAGCAAGATGGCGAGGAGACCGATTCCCACCGGGAACATCGCGGCTTTGCTCAAATAAGCTGCCCCGCACAAAGCTCCGAAGATTGCAAACTCTCCGTATCTTTCGTGGCCGCGCAGCTCGACAAGGCATCCCGCAATCAGGAATAGAAAAAAAGCAACGAGAAGATCTGGCGTAACGTCGCCGGGATCGATCAACACTACCGTACCCCAAAGAAATATGGCATAGCCTAGACCGCAAAAAATCCAATCAGGCAAGGATACGTAGTCATCCCTACTTGTACCTTCCTCCCTGATCGCGCGAAGTAACGCGTGAAGGAAGAAACGGAAAGCAAAAAGGGCGCCGAGGTAGATGACAAAGTTAACAAGGTGGACGGTTTTGAACTCCCACTGCATCGAAGGTCTGATCAGATATAGCGCGGCTCCAACAAGCCAGGTGTACATCGGGCTCCAATAGGCGCTAATCGCCCTTGCCCAGTCGCCCCGGAAGTACGCGTCTCCGACGTCCAGATAGGACATTCCATCCTGGTTCATCGCACATCGCACAATCCAGACTTGAGCTGCGCCCAGTGCGATACAGACCACGAGAAGCGACCGTTCGCTGAGCGCCTTGGATTCGCTCGTGCCCCGCACCAGTTTCGTCTCTGGAAATGGCAATGATTTGCCTTCAGCTGCACACGTATCAGTTTTCATTTGTGAGCGCGCTCAGTTTCTCATAAGGGTTGGAGTGGACGGAAGTATGCGCACGCTTTTTTCCATATGCTGAGCACTGTTTCTTCTCCGCCGCTATATTCCAGCTTCGATCCTTGAGCGTGGGTCGAGGTAATCCCGCAGAGCGTCGCCAATGAAGTTGAAGGAGAGCACCGCCAACATGACGGCAACGGCGGGAAAAAGCACGAGATGGGGCGCATCGAAAAGATGAGCGCGGCCATCGTTCAGCATTGCTCCCCAACTGGCTGTAGGCGGCGGAACGCCTAGTCCGAGAAAACTCATAGTGGCCTCGGCGAGGATCGCTCCGGCCATACCGATCGCTGCCTGCACTACGACTGGCTGAATGATGTTGGGCAAGATGTGGCGCGTGATAATGCGGAGATCGCTGGCTCCGAGCGCACGGGCGGCTTCGACGAATTCGCGTTCCCGCGCAGCCAGGACTTGCCCTCGAACCAGGCGCGCGTAGCCTACCCATCCGCCCAGCGATAGCGCGAGGATGAGATTGAAAATCCCCGGCCCCCGAAATGCCACGAATGCAATCGCCAGAAGAATTCCCGGGAACGACAGGAATGCATTCATGAGGACGATGTTGACGAAGCGGTCGATGGACCCGCCGTAGTAGCCGGCAATGGATCCGATAATCAGACCTAGCGTTAACGAGGCCAGGACGACGCAACTTCCAACCAGCATCGATATGCGCGCGCCATAGATGATGCGCGAAAAAATGTCGCGCCCCAGTTCGTCGGTGCCGAACCAGTGAGCCCGAGACGGCGCATCAAGTCGCGCGGGGAGATGGATGAATGCGGGATCCTGCGGTGCGATCCACGGCGCGAAGATCGCAAAAATAATGAAAACAACGATCAGCACTGCGCCAACGGCGGCCAGTGGATTTTGGCGTGCCGTGCGTCGAAACGAAATGGCAGCGGTAGCGATCCTCGTATTCTAATGGATCGTCTTCGCCCATAGAATTATCGCGCCCGTTATGCAGCTTTCGGTTTCACCAAGGTGGGTTTCCCGGCCGTGCCCGGTTTTCTGGCAGCCGGCTCGCCTGTGGAAGGCGGACGCAACATCAGGGGAATCACCGCGCTACACAGCGTAATCACAGCGATCAGGTAGAGCGCGTGCGAGTAGTGACCTGTACTCTGCCGGATTCTGGCAATCAAAGTGGGTCCCAGAACGCCGGCAAATCCCCACGCAGTGAGCATCAGGCCATAGATCGAACCAACATTTTCCGATCCGAAATAATCCGCAGCGAAAGCCGGCATGGTTCCAAAGCCGCCGCCATAGCAAAGAAGGACCACAAAGCACATTGCGGTAAAAGCGGGAAAGCTTTGAATTTTTGGCAGCATGAAAAAGACCAGGGCTTGAATCACAAACATCATTAGAAAGACCCAGCGTCTACCTACGAAATCCGAGAGCCACGCCCAGAGAAAACGTCCGGCACCATTCGCAATAGAGATAATTCCCACCAGGCCTGCGGCTACCGCAACGCTCACGCGGGTGATTTCCTGCGCCATGGGAGCGGCTTGCGAGATGATGGAGATGCCCGCCGAAGTGTTGAGAAAGAGAAGCGCCCACAAGCCATACCACTGCCAAGTGCGCAGTGCCTCTGGAAGACTGTAACTCTTGGCTGAGCGCTGTTTCTGTTGCGTGGCGCTCGGGGTCCAACCTTCGGGACGATAGTCCGCAGGAGGATCTTTCATGAAAAACGCCGGAACCGTGACTGCAACAAAGTATGCAACACCCAGGACAGCGAAAGTCTTCAGCACGCCAATGCTCACGATCAGCCGGCTGGCGATGGGGGCCGTGATCAGAGCTCCGGCTCCGAAACCCGCAACGGCAATTCCTGTGATCATGCCGCGACGGTCGGGAAACCATTTCACCAGCGTCGCTACCGGCACGATATATCCCAGCCCAATGCCGATACCGCCGATAATGCCGTAAGAAAAATAGAGCCAATACAGGTGCCCGGCCGAAAAGCTCGCGAGAAAGACGCCCCCTCCATACAGAATGCCTGCGGCAATGGCTACGGTACGGGGCCCGGAACGCCGCATCCAAAGGCCCCCGGCGAAGGAAGCGAAACCGAGCGTAAGGATAGCGAGCGTGAAGGCAAAGGTGACCTGAGAGATGGTCCATCCGAAAGACTTGGTGAGGGGAATGCGGAAGACGCTCCAGGCGTAGACGGCGCCCAGCGCGACCTGCATGATGACGCCGGCGACTGCGATAGTCCAACGGTTCGGCTGAGACACATTCGGGTGAGGTGTCATATATATGAGATTGCAGCCCTGTGGAAATCGTTGCCGGCATTCTGGCTGCAAACCGATCTTGCCAGTCGAATCCTTAGCCACAGGCATAGGGAACCGGCCTTGAGATCGTTTCCGAATTGTGTTTCCATTAAGGAAGTCGGAACTGCATCCGCAGCCGGCGTGCGCGCTCTAACCCCAACTTTTAGGCCCAATCCTAAGGAGGAAAATCATGAGCAAAGTCTCGTATATACCCAAAGACTACAACTCCGTCACACCCTACCTGATCATCAAGGGCGCCGCTCAAGCCATCGAGTATTACAAGAAAGTTTTCGGCGCAACTGAAACTGTCCGCATGAATGGTCCCAACGGAATGGTGGGACACGCCGAGTTAAAGATCGGCGATTCGCACATCATGCTGGCTGACGAAAATCCGAGCATGGGGCAGGGACACACGAGCCCTGCAACCGTCGGTGGGAGCCCGGTAAGCCTGTACGTTTACTTCCCCGACGTGGATCGCGTGGTCGAGAAAGCAGCGGCGGAAGGCGCGAAAATTCTTAAGCCGGTGGAGGACCAGTTTTACGGAGATCGCAACGGCTTCATTCAGGATCCGTTTGGGCATCTCTGGGGCGTCGCTACCCACGTGGAAGATGTGTCGCCTGAGCAGATGAAAGAACGGATGCAGAAGATGATGCAGGCAGCGTAGGTTTGATTGAATTGAGAGGCGGGGCATGATGCCCCGCCTCTGCATTTTGTTCACTCACGCACTTTGCGGTTGGTATTGATGACGCCGGTACCATTCCTCGCTTAAGTCTCTCCAGGTTGGATTAATTGAAACGACGAGCGCGATTTTCTTGATTCGCAGCCAGCCCTTGATGCTTTTCTCGCGTTCAATTGCATTGTGGATATCTTCGAAGCGCTCGAAGTAAACCAGGCGGTCGAGTTTGTATTTTTTAGTGAATTGCGAGGCTGTTCCTTCCTTGTGTTCTCGGACTCTTCGCATAAGATTGTTGGTGACCCCCGTGTAAAGTGTCTTCGAGCGATTTGTCATGATGTAGACAAAATACATAGGTCCTTCGCGTGATGGTTCCCGCGACCGTGGAGGAGGCAGGGCTCAGGATGACAAATTCAAGGGGGGATGTCTGTGATGAATGGACTTAGGGCGGCGGAAAGCTGGCATGGGATTCGAGGGCAGTCAGCATGCATGAATTGTGGTGGTTATGCTTTGTCATCCTGAGCGCCTCTTTTGCGCGAAGGACCTATGCAGGTAGATGCGCCCTGCGGTGCACGAGGCGTTCGTGCACGCCCGTTTCATTGTCGGATCCTCGGATTCGCCACTGAATACAGCACGTCCGTCAGGAAGTTCACTGCGACGTAGGTCAGGCCAATCGCCAAAATGCAGCCTTGGACCAGGTAATAATCGCGGTTCGAAATTGCTTGAATGGTAAGGCGGCCGATGCCCGGCCAAGAGAAGATCGTCTCGGTCACGATTGCTCCCGCTAATAGCGCGCCGAACTGCAAGCCTAGTACGGTGATGATGGGAATCATGGCATTGCGCAGGGCGTGCCGGTATACAACCGTGCGCTCGGGCAGGCCTTTGGCGCGGGCGGTTCGGATGTAATCCTGGCCGAGCTCTTCGAGCATGGAGGTACGAACCATGCGGGTGAGGATGGCGGCGAGCGCTCCGCCCATAGTGATGGCGGGCAAGATGAGGTTGGCGAATGAGCCAGCACCCGAGACGGGAAGCCATCCCAGCTTGATGGCGAACAGCAGAATGAGGATGGGGCCGAGCGCGAAGTTGGGAAACGACAGACCGAAGAGGCTAACGACCGAGAGCAGGCGATCGTCCCAACGATTGCGGCGCTGGGCTGAGCGCACGCCCGCGGGAATCGAAAGAATGATGGCTACGAAGAGAGACGCCAGCGTGAGCTGCAGCGTGTAGGGATAGCGCTGGGTAAGTAGCCGCGTGACACTCTGGTTGTAACGAAACGATGGGCCGAGATCTCCGTGGAGGATGCCGCGCCAGTAGCGAACGTATTGTTCGGCGAGCGGGGCGTCGAGGCCGTATGCGTGGCGAGTCGCGGCAATGTCCGCGGCCGGTGCGCCCTCGCCAAGCATTTGCTGGACAGGATCCCCCGGCACGAGATGGATGAGGAGGAAGACGAGGCTGACGACCAGCCAGATGACTGGGAGGGTGTAGAGAACGCGTTGGAGAAGAGCCTTAAACATTTGGCTTCGGTCTGGAGTTCAGCTTTCCCGGAACGACCACATTTAATCTGCCGCCTGCTTTACACTGTCCGTTTTGCTCTCGACAGTTTCCACTTTTTCGATTTTTACCTTGGCGATGCGGTGGCCTTCCATCTCTTCGACTGTGTAGCGGTGGCCTTCGTATTCGAATGATTCGCCCAGATACGGAATCCTTTGCAGGCGGGCGAGGACAAATCCGGCAAGGGTTTCGAAACCGGCGTCGCGGGGCAGGGAGAGGCCATGTTGAGTCTCGAGATCGCGAATGTTTTCCGAACCTTCGAGCACCAGAGTGGTTTCATCGGCTAAAGCCGGTTCCGGCGGGATGTCGAATTCGTCTTCGATATCTCCCACAAGTTGTTCGAGTATGTCTTCGACCGTGATCACTCCCGCGGTCGACCCGAATTCGTCGACTACGACTGCGAGGTGGCGCCGACGCTGTTTGAACTCATCGAGCAACTCCGACAGGACTTTGGTTTCGGGAACGACGAGCACGTCGTGCATAATCTGCCCAATCTGTGTGCGGGCGATGCGCGACGCCATCGGCTGTCCCAAGTTGATGAGCCTTAGCCGCACCCAGCGCACGAGTTCCTTGTAGTACAGGACGCCGACAATGTGTTCGGAGCCCCGCTGAGGATCGTACACAGGAATCCGCGAGTGCTGGCCTTCGACGACGCGATTCAAAGCTTCGTCAAGGGTAAGATCGGACGGCAAGGAAAAAATATCTGGACGGGCCACCATGACTTCCCGAACCGTGGTGCTGTCAAGTTCGATGGCATTGTGGATCATTTCCTCTTGCGACTCGGGGATCTGGCCGAACTGACGGCTGGCAGTGACGATGAGTTTAAGTTCGTCAGGCGAGTGCACTGCTCCCCGACGGCGCGTGTCGCGAGCGCCGAATAGATGGAGCACCAAACCACCGGAACTGCGCATGAAAAAAAGCAAAGGCCGCGTCAAGGTGAGGAATGCTTCCATGGGCCCAGCCACAGCCAGGGCAATCTGCTCGGACCGTTGCAGGGCGAGAGTCTTGGGAACGAGTTCGCCCAGAAGAACGTGCAAATAAGTGATCAGGCTGAAGGCGATGACGATGGCGATGCCATGGGCGTACACGGCTGCGTGGGGGATCCGTTGGACGAAGTGAAGGGAGCCCACGAGTTGGGCGACCATCGGCTCGCCGATCCAGCCCAGGGTGAGGCTGACCATGGTGATGCCAAGCTGCACGCCGTTGACAACTTCGTCTAGACGCTGGTGCAGCCGCTGGACGATGCGTGCGCCGATACGGCCGGAGGAGATGAGCTGCTGAATCCGCGTGTCGCGAACACTGACCAGGGCGAACTCGGCAGCTGCAAAAAACGCGTTGGCCGCCACCAGGAGAAGGATCAGAAGCACCCGGAGCAGCACAAAGGCGATCATGGATGGGTAATTCTAGCACCTGAACCGAGGTGCTTCGCGCTTTGGACACAACGACTTCGCTGTGCTCAGATCGTTTCCACCGGCTGAAAATTCATCTTGCAATGCGCTACCCTTTTCAGAGGTAGAAGGTCTAAGGGGCAGGATACAGCCGGGGCGTCGGAGAATGGTTGCCTGTTAGCCTTGAAATCCTCTGGAACTAATTCTGCGCTGTACGCGTAACCATAAACAGAGAGCGGATTCGCATCTTTCGAGCTATTCATCACCAGGAGGACGTCGTGAACGGAAGCGGAAATAATAAGAAGAAGCGTCGCAGACTATTTGTGTGGGGCGGCATTGGGCTTGCGATTGTCCTGCTGATTGCGGGAGGAGTATTTGCGGCGACGCGCGGCGGCACCAAGATTGATCCCACGAAACTGGCCAAGGTGGAAAAAGGCGACTTGGCCAAGAGTGTGGTGGCTACTGGGAAGGTAACTCCCATCACCAAAGTGGAAGTGAAGTCCAAGGCCAGCGGAATTGTGAAGAAGTTGCTGGTCGAGTATGGGGACCGGGTGAAAAAGGGGCAACTGCTGGCGCAGCTCGATAAGGTAGAGATTGAAGCGCAGGTGGCGCAGTCACGGGCGGCGCTGGATGCAGCGCAAGCCAATTTGAGTAGTTCGCAGGCCGATTTTGAACGATCCAAGGTGGATGCGGAGGGTCCCGACGTTCCCCTGTTGAAGCGCGCGTATGATCGCGCCCAGGGAATGGCCAAGGATGGCGTCGTATCCGCCTCGGCGTTGGACGATGCCGAGAAAAATTATGAGATGTCTCTCAACAAGCAGAACGTAGCAAAGGCGCAGATGACAGTGCTGAAGGCGAAGATTGCGCAGTCGCGGGCGCAAGTGGCGGAGGATGAGGCGAATCTGAAGCAACTGGAAGAGCAGCTGAGTTATACGGATATTACTTCGCCGATCGATGGCATCGTGCTATCCCGCGATGTGGAAATGGGCGACGCGGTAAGTTCCATTCTCGTGCTGGGCTCCTCCGCGACGCTGGTGATGACACTGGGCGATACCAGCGAAGTCTATGTGAAAGGCAAAGTAGATGAGAGTGACATCGGCAAGGTGTATCTGGGGCAGCCGGCGCGGATCAAAGTGGAATCTTTCAAAGACAAAACTTTCACCGGAAAGGTGACGAAAATCTCTCCGATGGGCGTGGAGAAAGATAATGTGACGACGTTTGAGGTTCGAGTTTCGATCCAAAATCCGGGCGGCGAACTGAAAGCCGAGATGACGGCAAACGCGGAAATCATTCTGGAAGAACATAAGAACGTACTGCAGATTCCCGAAGGCGCGATTTTGTATGACAAGGACAAAAAGGCATCCGTGGAAGTTCCGAATCCAAAAGCCAAGGATGGCAAGGACAAGGTCGCGGTCAATATTGGAATCTCGAATGGAGCGAAGACGGAAGTGCTCAGCGGATTAAAAGAGGGGGATCAGGTGGTATTGCAGTAGATGGTCTTCCGGGCTTCAGGATTCGGCTTTCGCATGCACATTCGGAGTGGAGAAATATGAAAAAGAAAGAACATTCGATCAACGCGATTTCGATCCGCGCCGCAATTGCGATCGTGGCGGCAGTGCTGGTAGCGTCGAGTGCGGCGGTTGCTTCCACGCCTCAGGGCACATTCGATAAGACATTTCAGGTGAGTGGGCCGGTTGATCTGGGGATAGAAACTCGATCTGGAGACGTGATCGTGCGCGGTGGTCCGGCGGGATCGGTTACGGTTCACGGCAAGATTTTTGTCGGGGATCACTGGCTATTTGGAAACCGGCACGCCGATGTGAGCGACATCGAACAGCATCCTCCCTTGCGGCAGGAGGGAAACAGCATCCGAATCGATTACGTGAATACCCGCGACATCTCGATCGACTACGAAATCACCGTGCCCGCGCAGACGGCAATCCGTACGCACAGCGGCTCTGGTGACCTGACTATCGAGCAAACACAGGGAAACCTGGACCTGCAGACTGGTTCCGGTGACGTGAAACTTTCGCGGGTCTCGGGAGACATCCGTTTGCAAACGGGATCGGGAGACGTGCGGGCAAGAGATATATCCGGCGCGGTGCGCGGCGGAGCGGGCAGCGGAGATATCGAACTCGAAGAAACAGGGTCGGGAGACGTGGATTTGCACACCGGTTCGGGAAACATCACGGCCCGTGGAATTCACGGAGCTTTTCATGCTGAGGCGGGAAGCGGCGATATTACCGGCGAAGGGACACAGACGGGCACTTGGGACATTCGGACGGGGTCGGGAAATGTGCACGTACGCTTACCCTCCGATGCTGCATTTGACGCCAATATTTCTACGAGTTCCGGCAGCCTAGACGTGGGTGCGCCGATCACCATGACTGTACAAGGGCGTGTCCAGGAGACAAGAAAATCGATCTCTGGAAAAGTGCGCGGCGGGGGACCCATGCTTACTGTGCGCACGGGCTCAGGCGATATTCACATCGAATAGGCGCATGCGGTTTTTCCGATCCCAGGAAATCTCCAGACCAATGATGCTGCTCCCCGTCCGTCGGCCTTTTCGTTACCTCCGTGCCTTGACTGCTTAACCACGCAGCGGTTACTTTCGATTACTTGGGGAAATTCAGGTTTTCGACCACGAGGTAATCTTGGCGCAGCATCCTATTATCACTCTCACTACCGATTTCGGCACGAACGACCATTTTGTAGGCGTAATGAAGGGCGTCATCCTGGACATCGTACCGGAAGCGCAGATTGTCGATATATGCCATTCGGTGCAGGCGTTTGACGTGCTCGATGGGGCGCTGACGATTTCGCAGGCCTATTCCTACTTCCCGACGCGAACCGTCCACGTGGTAGTTGTAGATCCCGGCGTGGGAACGGCCCGGCGTCCGATTCTGGCCTCAAGTGACAAATATCATTTCGTGGCCCCCGACAACGGCGTGCTTTCGCTTGTATATGCGCGAGAGAGCCGCATGCACGTGCGGCACATCACGGCGGAGCACTATTTCATGCAGCCGGTGAGCAACACGTTTCACGCGCGGGATATCTTTTCTCCAATCGCGGCTTATCTGGCGAAAGAGGTCGACACTGTAAAGTTTGGCGAGGAGATCGAGGACTACGTTCGTTTCACAGCTCCCAAGCCTAAGGCTGTCGACCAAAACCGCTTGCGCGGAGTGGTGTTAAAAGTCGATCGCTTTGGAAATTTGGTTACCAATATCACGCCGCAAGATGCTCCGATGCTGTTCGGAGCGGAAGCCAAGGGATTCAAGATTGTCGTGGGCAACCGCGAAATTAGTGAGATCCACAATGCTTATGCGGAAGGCGCGCCGGGAGAGGTTTTCGGCGTGCTGGGAAGCATGGGTTTCCTGGAGATTGCAGCGAACCGCGGAGCGGCCGCGCAATTAACGGGCGCGGGCAAGGGATCGGAAGTCATCATTGCGCTGGGTGAAGCCGTTGCCGCAGGTAAGGGCGCGTAGCCAGTCTTACGAATTTTTTGGTTTGGGGTGAGCGTAGCGCTCCATCTCGCTCGTCCACTTTAGAAAGCGCCACATATTCGAGCGTTCCCGCCAGAGAAACTCCCAAAATTCCAGGAAGCCGATGTTCGTCATCTTCACGCCACAGTACGTCTCGATGCGCCAGAGCAAATACGGGCTGCGCCACGGCGCCAAGCGATGGCCTTTGGTAGCATTCCACAGAAAGCGAAGCGAGTGGCGCATGGGATCATGATAACCACGAGAAAGCCGTTTCGCCTACGCTTTACCTCCCGTAATTAGTTCAGGAGTTTTTTACCATCAAGCGGACTAGGGTCCCCGAAGGAAGTCGATCGGCAGACCCATGGTAGAATCCTGTCTCCGCCAGGAAATTCCCTGCCATGTCCGACGCAAACACACGCCAGCAAGCTGAGGAACATTACTACGCCGCGCTGGATTTGATGGCAGATGGGAAGTTGGAGGAAGCGGTCGTGGCGTACCGCGAATCGCTGGCTGTCGACGCCAGCTTTACAGAGGCTATGCATGGGCTGGCGCGCGCTCTGCAGGATTTGCAGCGTTACGACGAAGCCATAGAGGTAGCGCAGAAGATTACGGAACTGGATCCCGATGACGTCCTCGCACACACCAGTTTGTCAGTGCTTTATCAGAAAAAAGGAATGATTCCGGAGGCCGAGGCCGAGGGCGCGAAGGCGCGGGTGCTGGGATGGAAACAACAGTTGAAGAAGGGCAACTTGTAGCGGCTGGCTGCTAGCGGTTGCTGCGGCTTGGTAAAAGCCAGAAAATAATCCAGGACTTCTACAGCTCGTACTTCTTCATCAAGTGTCGGAAGGAACGGTACGAGATACTGAGCAGATCCGCGGCTTTGGTTTGCACGCCGTTCGAGCGGTCGAGGGCACTTTGCAGGAGGGAGCGCTCGATGCTGGCGACGTACCCTTCCATGCCCACCCCTTGCGGCAGAACCGCTCCAGGCGCGACGTCAGATGTTCCTCCCGAAGCCCCGGCCGCGGCGGCGCGAACCTTCGGACGCTCTGCGGGCAATTCGATGTGCAACTCATTGGTCATCTCTAGAGCTACGGCGCGTTCGATGGTGTTCTCGAGCTGGCGGACGTTGCCCGGCCACTCGTAGTCGCAGAGAGCGTCGAGAGCATCTTTGTGCAACCGCAAAATGCTCCGGTTGGCGGCGGTGGCGTATTTCTTCAGAAAATGATTGGCCAGCAGCGGAATGTCTTCGCGGCGTTCGCGCAGGTCGGGCACGCGGATGGGAATCACGCTGAGACGGTAGTAAAGATCTTCGCGAAATAGATTTTCGGCGACCGCCTTGTCGAGGTCGCGATTGGTGGCGGCGATGACGCGTACGTCGATAGCAATCTCGCTGGTTCCACCCACCGGCCGCACGCTGCGCTCCTGTAAGACGCGTAGCAGTTTCACCTGCATGGCCAGCGTCATCTCGCTGATCTCGTCGAGAAAAATGGTTCCGCCGCCTGCAACTTCAAACAGCCCGCGTTTGTTTTGCGTGGCCCCGGTGAAGGCCCCTTTTAAATAGCCGAAGAGTTCGCTTTCGAGCAGTGTTTCCGGGAAGGCGCCACAATTTACCGATACGAACGGTTCCGTAGCGCGAGGTGAACAGATGTGCACCGCGCGGGCAACCAACTCTTTACCGGTACCGCTCTCTCCGTGAATCAGCACGGTGCTGGCGGTGGAGGCCACGGTGCGGACGGTTTGCTTTAACTTTTCCATCGCTGGACTGGAGCCGATGATGTTATCCAGCGAGTTATGCGAAGCGGCGTCGCGACGCAGCGCGAAATTCTGTTTGCTGAGAGTGAGCTTCTCAAGAACGCGGCGTATGGCCAGCCGGATCTCATCAACCAGGCCGGGACTCTTGCGAATGTAATCCGAGGCGCCTCCGGCTTTCACGGCTTCCACTGCTGCCTCGTAGTCATCTACTGCGGTAATCAGGATGACGGGAGAATCGGGAGAGACGCGATGCGCGTGCCGCAGAACTTCGATGCCATCGATGTTCGGCATCTTGATGTCGGTAATGATCAGATCGTAAAGGTTGCCGTCGATCTTGTTCTTGGCCGCCTGACCGGACTGGACGGTTTCAACGCGGTGCCCGTCGCGGCGCAAGGCGATGTCAAGCATTTCGCAGATAGAGCGTTCATCATCACAAACCAGAATATTAGCCACGCGCCCTCCCTTCTCCGGCGGCGGCCAGTTGTGCGGTTTGGGGCTCTATCATGGGAGTTGATGTGCTGCTCTCCACCGCCGGGGGATTGATAGCAACGCGCTCGGCGTCCAACCTGCGCAAACGTAAGACAAAAGTTGTTCCCTGCCCGGGCTTGGAGCGCGCCCAAACTTTACCCTCATGCGCCTGCACGATCTGGTAAACCACGGCCAGGCCCAAGCCGGTTCCACCCTCAAAGCCGGATTGAAAGGGTTCAAAAATCTTTTCTGTTTGCTGCGGAGTCATTCCAGTTCCAGTATCGGCAAAGCTGACCTGCCAGTCATCTCCCAGACGCTCAATGCTGACGCGTAGGGTCCCGCCGTTGCGCATGGCACGCACCGCATTCTCGGCAAAGTTCCAAAAAACCTGTTTGATCTTGTCTCCGTCCGCTAAGGCCCAGGCTTCCCGAACCGTGAATCCATCTTCGATCACGATGCCGGTGTTTTCGGCAGACATTCGGTGGCGCATAAGCGTAAGGGTGTCTTCCAGCAGCGGGACCAAGTCAGCTTTTTCGAATCGGTACTGTTTGCCGCGCGAGTAGGCGAGGAAATCGGTAATGATGCCGTTGAGGCGATGCGACTCGCGAGTAACAATATCGAGCAACTGCCTATGCTCCGCGCTCATATCCGGTATGCCAGAGAGCATACTGACCGAACCGGCGATGGAAGTGAGAGGGTTGCGAATCTCGTGTGCGATGGCCGCCGCAAGACGGCCCACCGCGGCCAAACGATCCTGCATGCGAACTTCCCGCTCGAGTCTGCGAATCTCCGTCAAATCATCGAGGGCGTAGACGTAGCCGATGGCGCCGCTGTCGGGAACATTCAATATCGCGACCCGCACCCGCAAGGTTTTACGAAATGACTTCCCCGCGTCGAATCGAACTTCGGAATGAGCCTGTCGCGACTCGGGGGTGGGCAGCGGGTCGAGAAAGAGTTCACTGACGGAGGTCCCCAGCAACTTACCGGACGTGCTTTCCAGCAGCTTTAAGGCTGAGCTGTTGACGAGGGTGATGTGTCCATCGAGCCCGGTGGTGATCAGACCACTGCTGATGGATTGAATGATGTTTTCATGAAGGATCTGGAGATTTTCCAGAGCGCCGCTGGTATTTCTTAACTGAACTCGAGCTTGCCGCAATTTAGCGTTGAGCAGACCCGCAAGATACGCGACGGCCAGGTAGGCAAACAGGTTCACCAGAATAATGGCTTGCAGTGCTTTCAATCCGGGATGGGTGGTGCAGTAGGACTTCACCACGCCGTAGTAGTTCAACTCAAGAACTGTTCCATAAAGGATGAAGGCAAGTGCCGCGATGAGATGCGCCCACACGCGCGGAAGCAGGATACTGGCGACGATGATGACCAGAGGGTAGAGAAAATTGAGCGAACTGTCCCAGCCGCCGGTCTCATGCACGACGAGACTGACAAGTACCAGGTCCGTGAGTATTTGCAGCGATGCCTGCAAGCGATGTTCCTGCCACAAGGAGAGCAACAGGATGTAAAACAGAGACAGCCCAAACCACAAAACGATTGTGCTGACGAAAAAGCGAAGCGGCAAGGGCGTCGGCGTGAGATGGGCGACAGCCAACTGAATAGCGAGCAGGAAGGTAAGGATCAGAATCCGTACTTTTACCAGCCAAGCCAGCCAACTTCGCTCATCAAACGTCGATTGCATTGAGGTCCCGGTAATCTGAAAACTTTCGGTCGAAGGGTTGTTTTCGCGCCGAATTTGTCCACTCCGCCTGGCGGGTTTTGGAAGCGGCAGGGCGGTCGCAACATTACGAGCGGCCGCCGCCAGTAATGTTTTTTTATCCTGCCAACTTAGCAATCATGGCGAACAGTGGCATGTAGAGCGAAATCACGATGCCGCCAATGGTGAAACCCAGCACGCCAATGATTGCCGGCTCGAGCAACGCCAACATATCCTTGGTCGCCGAGTCGACTTCTTCTTCGTAAAAATCGGCAATCTTCTGCAGCATGTTATCCATAGCGCCGGTAGCTTCGCCGACGCCGATCATCTGAGTCACCATGTTGGGAAAAACACCGCATTCTCGGAGAGGATCGACGATGGTTCGCCCTTCCTCAATGGCCTTGCGCACTTTCATCAGCGCCTCTTCCAGCACGGCGTTTCCGGAGGTTTTTGCAGTGATCGCCAAGCCTTCGAGGATCGGCACGCCTGACGTGATCAAAGTGCCCAGGGTCCGCGTGAACCGGCCCACGGCGATTTTGCGGAGAAGAGAGCCGATGACCGGCATCTTCAGCAGCATCTTATCGAAGTAATAACGCCCTCGCGGATGTTTTCGAATTTGCCGGATGCCGAAGACAAGACCGATTGCGCCCGCGATAAAGACCCACCAGAACCCTTGCACGAAGGCGCTCAATCCCATCACGATGCGGGTAGGCAGTGGGAGCGTAACCCCCAAGCCGGCGAACAGGTTGGAGAAGATGGGGACGACCCACTTCAGCAACGCTCCCACGATTAACGTGGCGATGCTGACGACGGCAACGGGATAAATCAGCGCAGACTTAACGGCAGCGCGCAGCCGCACAGCTTTTTCCACGTACGTGGCAAGGCGCTGCAAAATGACGTCAAGAATACCGCCCGTTTCACCCGCCTCGATCATGTTGGTGGTGAGGTCATCAAACACCAACGGATATTGGCGCATGGCGTTGGCCAGCGTTGCGCCACCTTCTACGGTGGTGCGGACCCCGGTTAGCGTTTTCTGGAAAGACTGGCTCTCCTGGTTGGCCGCCAGAATCTCGAGGCACTGCACCAAGGGCAAGCCGGCGTCGATCATGACCGAGAACTGGCGGAAGAAGATCGCGATGTCCTTGGTCTTGACCTTGCCCGAGCCAAACGTGGGCATGACAAATTCCTTGCCCTTCTCGCGAATGGAACCGGGCGTGATGCGCTCGCGCCGTAACTGTTGTCCCAGTGACTGCTTATTCGGTGCGTTGCGCTCTCCGGAAATCTTTTGTCCAGAGGCATCTTTGCCAGAAAATGTGAAAACGGGCATGGTGTTAATTTCTCCTCAACTCGTCGTCGGTCGGCTACTTTTCAGTGCGGCTCACTAGCCGCTAAGTATCTTGATTCTTTGCTGCGTACTAGGTCTTCGACGCACCTCGCGCCATGGGTGACGAAGTGCCGCCGCGGTTTGTTAAAGTTGCGCCGCGGTTGATCATTTCCTGAAGCTCATCGGGATTGCTCGACCGCTGCAGTGCCGTCTCCAACGTAACTTGTTTCTGGATGTAGGCCGTGGCCAGCGCCTGATTGAAGGTTTGCATACCGAACTTGTCCTGTCCGGATTGCATTGCGGAATACACCTGGTGAATTTTGTCTTCACGAATCAGATTTCGGACTGCCGGGTTTGGAATAAGAATTTCCATGATCATGGTGCGACCCTTGCCATTTGGCGTCGGTAGCAGCGTTTGGCACATGACGCCTTCCAGCACCAGAGAAAGCTGCGCGCGAATTTGCGGTTGCTGGTGAGCCGGGAATACGTCGATGATGCGGTTGATGGTGGAGGTAGCCGAATTGGTATGCAAGGTACCGAAGGTCAAGTGGCCGGTTTCCGCGATGCGCAGGGCCGACTCGATGGTCTCCAGGTCGCGCATTTCGCCGATCAGCACGACGTCCGGATCTTCACGAAGGGCAGCGCGTAGGGCATCCGTAAAGCTCTTGGTATCAGCATGAAGTTCGCGCTGATTGACGACGCAGTTTTTGTTCATGTGAACGAACTCGATAGGATCCTCGATGGTAAGGATGTGGTCGTGCCGTTCGCTGTTGATCTTGTCAATCATCGCTGCCAGAGTTGTCGACTTACCGGAGCCGGTTGGTCCAGTCACCAGCACAAGTCCGCGCGGCTTATCACAGAGTTTGCTAACTACCGCCGGCAGACCAAGTTGATTGAACGACTTGATTTCAAATGGAATCAAGCGGAAGACGGCGGCCGTGGCTCCGCGCTGATTGAATACGTTGGCACGGAAACGGGCGAGGCCCTTCAACCCGAAAGAGAAGTCCAGTTCGAGGCTTTCTTCGAAGCGGTGCTTCTGGGAATCCGTCATGACGCTGTAAGCCAGCTGCTTGGTCTCAGCCGGCGTCATCTGTGGCAAATCGAGCGGCACCAGATGTCCGTGGACGCGGATTTGGGGAGGTGAATTGGTGGTGATATGAAGATCGCTGCCATTCATCTCCAGCATCCTCTTGAGCAAATCGCTTAAGGACAAACCCATACAGTTTCCTTCCTCTCGGTCCTGAATTCTTCCTTCGTAAACCTATTCAGAAATCATTTGACTAGCTGTTTCAAGTGGCAGTTAATGAATCGTTTCACGCGCGACTTCTTCAAGCGTGGTCATACCGGCCGCCACTTTGATCAAACCACTGCGGCGCAACGTGATCATTCCCCGTTCGATCGCCTTCTTTTTCATCTCGACCGCAGACGCGCCCACAAGCACAAGTTCCCTAATCTCGTCGTCCACTTCCATTACTTCATAGAGACCGCAGCGGCCTTTGTAACCGGTACTGTTGCAGATGCTGCAGCCTTTGCCTTTTTGGATTTTGATTGTCTTGGCCTCTTCGGGCGTGAAACCTTCTTCAATCAGGGTCTGCACCGGAACGTCCACAACCTCCGCGCAATCTTTGCAAATCCGGCGAACCAGGCGCTGTGCGCAAATCAGGTGCACCGACGTGGCCACCAGAAAGGGCTCAATACCCATGTTCATCAAGCGCGTAATGGTTTCGGGAGCACCATTGGTATGCAGGGTGGAAAGCACGAGGTGGCCCGTCAGAGCGGCCTTGATCGCGATTTCAGCGGTTTCGAAGTCGCGGATTTCGCCGACCAGAATAATATTGGGATCTTGACGCAGGAAAGAACGCAGGGCAGCGGCGAAGTTCAATCCGATCTGCTCTTTCATTTGCACCTGGTTAACGCCGCCCAATTGAAATTCCACCGGATCTTCGGCCGTCATAATGTTGGTGTCAGGCTGATTCAATCGCGAGATGGCCGAGTACAGCGTGTTGGTTTTTCCGGAACCTGTTGGGCCCGTCACCAGCACCATGCCATAGGGTTTTAAGAATTGCCTTTTCGAATTTGACGAGGGACTCGGGCTCGAAGCCGAGTTTGGTCATATCCAGGCGGAGATTTTCTTTGTCGAGCAAGCGAAGCACGATCTTCTCGCCCCATAGAGTGGGTAACGTGCTGACACGGAAATCGAGCTGCTTCTTGCGGCCTCCAATATTCATCTTCAGCATGATGCGGCCGTCCTGTGGCAGGCGCTTTTCGCTGATATCGAGCTTCGCCATAATCTTCAGGCGGGACGTGATAGCGTCCTTGAGTTTGATGGGCGGAGACATGATCGATTGCAGAACACCGTCGATACGAAACCGAACGCGAAATTCCTTTTCGTAGGGCTCAATGTGAATGTCGCTGGCTCCTCGCTTTACCGCATCGGTGAGAACTAAGTTGACCAACTTCACGACAGGAGCCTCGTCAGCCGCTTTTTCCAGCTGCGAGAGTTCCATTTGCTGCTCTTCCGCCTGCAGTTCGACGTCACTTTCGTTCATCTCCTGCATCGACTGCATTACGGTTTCGAGATCTTCTTCTTTTTCCTTTGGACCTCCGTAGGACTTCTCAATTCCAGCGAGAATGGAGCTTTCTGACGCCACCACCGGCTCGATATTGAAGCCGGTCATGAACTTGATATCGTCCATGGCAAAAACGTTAGTGGGATCGACCATTGCGATGGTGAGCGATGCACCCACGCGGCTCAGGGGAAGGATCTGGTAGCGCTTTGCTGTTTCGAACGGAATCAGCTTGACAACGGCCGGGTCTATTTCAAAATACGAGAGGTTGATCGCAGGAACACCATACTGACGGGACAGAAAATTAGTTACATCCTCATCCGTGAGGAAGCCAAGCTTCACCAAGGCGGACCCCAGGCGGCAGTTCTGCTCCTTCTGCGCCTTAGTCGCCTGTTCCAACTGCTCTGGGGTAATGATCTTCTCTTTGACGAGAAGGTCACCCAGCCGTTGAGACATACATCGATCTCCTATCCACTAAATGGAAACGATGCCCGCGAACTACACGGGTATTTGCACGAAGCGCCGCCTGTACTATGGGAGGAGTGCAGCGTCTTTGTGTTGACACAAATTGTCAACGCAAGTCGATTACCTTACCAGTTACCGTAGTGCTTGAACTTGTCTCGAATATGGGGTTGCGTCCGATGACGTTCGCAAACCCACGCCAGATGAACTTTTTCCTGAACTGCGCCGCGATTTTGAGCAGCCGTACATGAACTTCGGTAAGCACGTGGAGCGTCGCTCCGCTAGTTGTCACCTGCTACGGCCCAACTTAACAAAGGGAACTGACTTTGCGGGACCATTCGAATAGAAAAGACAATCCGAAAGAAGATGAAATTCGGAAATACTATCGCGCCCTATATCGGGCTTGGGGACCGCAGAACTGGTGGCCGGCGCGATCGCGGTTTGAAGTAATCGTTGGAGCCTTTCTCACGCAGAACACTGCCTGGACAAATGTAGAAATGGCGATGAGGAATCTCCGCTCCGCCCGATTGCTAAGTGTAAAAGGGATCCGCAACGCGTCCATTGGCTGAGCTGGAGCAACTGCTTCGGCCTTCCGGTTATTTCCGGCAAAAGGCTGCGAGACTAAAGATGTTTGTCGATTTCTTGGATCACAATTATCAGGGATCGCTCAAACGACTCTTCTCACGTCCTACGATGGAACTTCGAGAAGAGCTCCTCAAGCTAAAAGGCATCGGGCCTGAGACCGCAGATTCCATTTTGCTTTACTCAGGAAACCATCCGGTTTTCGTCGTGGACGCCTACACTCGAAGGATTCTCAACCGGCACGCGATTCTGCCAGAATCGGCCACCTACGAAGAGATTCGCGAGTTATTTCAGAAATCTCTATCAGCTCTGGCCGAGACTGACACGGGCCCGAATGAACCCTCCCCCAAGCCTTTGGCAGCTGGGTTTCCGGGTACTCCACATCCCCCATCCAAGATGAGCGCAGCCAAGCGAACTGCCTTGACTCAGGTGTACAACGAGATGCATGGACTGATTGTGGGTGTGGGTAAGGGCTACTGCAAGAAATCACAGCCCCTCTGTGACGGATGCCCTTTACAGCCATTCCTGCCTCATCTGAAGTAAATCAGCAACGGAAATAATCATGAAGACTTTTCTCCTCCTTCTGATGAGTGCGTTCGTGGGATGTGTGTGGGCTTTTAACGCAAGCGCAATCTCTACGCCAAGCCGCGGACCACGAGGGAATACTGGTGGGCACGGCAGTCCGATCAACACAACTTTCGGAGCCGGCTTATGCCGCGACGTTAGCCCGCGAGTTCAACATGGTGGAACCGGAGGATGCGATGAAGTGGTGGGTGCTGCGCCCGAACGAGAAGACCTTCGATTTTCGCCAGGGAGACGAGTTGGTTTCTTTTGCGCTCGCTAATGGACAGAAAGTCCGCGGACATTGTCTTGTTTGGGGAAGAAACAATCCGGATTGGCTAACCCGAGCGCATTTCACGGCTCAAGAGCTCTCGCAAATTTTACACGAGCACATTCGACGCACGATGCAGCATTACGCGGGCCAGGTTTTTGCGTGGGATGTGATCAATGAAGCGATGGATGAAAACGGAAATCTGCGCGACTCGATCTGGTACAACCAGCCGGGAATCGGTCTCTCCGCACGAAAATCGAAATATATAGAACAGGCTATTTCGCTGGGCCCACAAGGCGGATCCCAAGGCTTTGCTCTTCTACAACGAAGCCGAAGGGGAAGAATTGAATGGCAAATCGGATGCGGTGTATGCGCTGGTAAAGGACTTCAGAAAGCGCGGCGTGCCCATCCATGGCGTCGGTTTGCAAATGCATGTCTCCATGCTGAATGCGAATATTCAGCAACTTGCGGCCAACATTGCGCGCCTCACGGCCCTCGGCGTTCAAGTACACATCACCGAACTCGATGTGTCGCTGCCGCTGGATTCCGCAGGACGGGTTCAAGAAGACGACTTGAATCGGCAAGCCGACATTTATCGAGGCATCCTGCGGGCGTGCCTGGATAGTATTGGCTGCACAGCAATTCAGACATGGGGATTCACCGACAAATACTCATGGATCGGTTCACATTCGCACCACGAGCGTGGCGAGGCTCTTCCCTTCGATCGAATGTATCGCCCCAAGGCTGCTTACCGGGCGCTGCTCAAAGAGCTTGTCACAGGCCGGAATGCAGGACGATAAACGACAAATGGCGATCTAGGCCGAGAAGTCGTAAGGCCTGTGCACCTAACCAGCATCTATAATTACTTTCGGCTAGTCATGATTTCTGCAGCGACTGCCCTGCAGTTGCTGACTGCCGAATTCGCGTGGCGCAGAATGCTCCAACCCGACCGATAAAGAATTCAAAACGCAAGCGCGTCATCATCCTGCTTGCGATCGCCGTCTTTCTTCTGTTCGCGGTATTGGTTTCGCAAACCGCATTCAACCAAACCATATTGCGGCCAAATACGAATCAGCAGGCAGTGGTGTTCTACGCGCTGTCCCTACTAATTTCGCTTCTGTTCGTAGCGCTCACGTTCGTGCTGGCGCGCAACCTGCTCAAATTATTTGCGGAACGTCGCCTGGGTGTGCTGGGTTCGAAGTTCCGGACACGGATGGTGGTGGGAGCCCTGCTTCTCTCCTTCATTCCGATCATGGTCATGTATTGGTTCGCGTACGGGTTAATGAACCGATCCATCGACAAGTGGTTCTCCACACCAGTGGAAGAAGTTCGAGCGGATACGCAAGCGATGGCCTCGCTTTTGACTAACTACGCAGCGCAAAACGCGCGTTCTGAAGCAATCGCCATCGCTGCCTCGCCAGAAGCACAACGCTCGTTTGAAAGTCACGCTTTCGCGCCGATGTTCGAGGAATTTCGTAGACACGAGTCCACTTTACAGGGCGGATTTGCCGTCGCACTACTCGATGGAGTACCCGTGGCCAGCCTGGGAACTCCCGCTCCCTGGACGGAGCTAAAAAAGGCATTACCCCTGACGCAGGCCGCTGCTGCAATGCCTGCACCTTTCATCTGGGAGCAAACCGAATACACCCTGGGCAGGGCACCCGTAGGAACAAACGGATTGATCCTGGTGGCAATACCGCTGCCGCCGGAATTTTCTCGAACGCTCAAGCAGATCGAAGTCAGCCAGCAGCGCTATCTTCAATTGAGCCGCGAACGCAAACACGTGCGTCAGACCTACATGGGGCTACTTTTATTGCTGACCATGATGGTGCTGTTCGTGACCACCTGGCTTGCCTTGTTTCTGTCGAAACTGGTCACTCGCCCGCTCGCGGCGCTGGCGGAAGCGACCCAGGAGATCTCACGTGGGCGGCTTGACTATCGCATTGACGTAAGTGCCGCAGACGAAATCGGCGACCTGGTGCGCTCTTTTAATCGGATGGCCGAAGAACTGGAAACCAGCCGACGCCAGATTGAGGCCTCCAGCAGCGATGCGAGGGCGGCGAATGCCGAACTGGACCAGCGCCGCCGACAAATGGAAACCATCCTCGAGAGTATTCCAACAGGCGTTTTATCGCTTGATGCCGGCCGCACGGTGACGCACGCCAATCAAGCACTGCAGCGCATGATTCATCCCGAGGGCTATGGGGAGGAAAGCCTTATTGCGAGAGGAAAACAGCTGGCCGACGTCTTCCCCCCAGAAGTGTTGCAGGATCTGGAACCACTGCTGCGACGTGCCGATCGGTTGGGAATGACTACCAGCCAAATGGAGATGGAACTGCAGCGCGCATCCGTTAATGTCGCGGTGACGGTGGCAATCTTGCGGCGACAGGAGGAGCGTTCAGGATACGTGATCGTGTTTGAGGACCTCTCGGATCTTCTGAAGGCGCAAAAACAGGCGGCATGGCGTGAAGTAGCGCGGCGAGTGGCTCATGAAATTAAGAATCCACTTACCCCTATCGCCCTTTCCGCGGAGCGCATTCAGCGGCATCTGGAGCGTGCCACGCAGCCTGACAAATCTTCTCTGGACATCGTTCGTTCTTGCGCGGCAACCATTGCGGGTGCGGTGGAAACGGTTCGCCGCCTGGTGGATGAGTTTTCCAGCCTGGCGCGCTTTCCAGCCTCCAATCCCCATCCAGCGGATATTAACGAGGTGATTGAGAGTGCGCTCTCCATGTTCAATGGAAGGATGGACGGGATTGGGATCCGCAAGTCTCTCTCACCGGACTTACCCAAAGTGATGGCGGATGCGGAAGCGATCAAGCGCGCGATCGCAAACCTGGTGGATAATGCGGCAGAGGCAATGCAAGATTCTCTGGTGCGCGAGATTGAAATCACGACTTCACTGGTCGCTAGCCGCGAGGCGGTAGAGATCACCATCGCAGATAGCGGCCATGGCGTGACTCGCGAGTTGAAGGAAAAGCTCTTTCTACCTTATTTTTCCACCAGAAAGCGGGGCACCGGATTGGGATTGGCGATCGTAAGCCGGGTGGTGGAAGAGCATCGCGGATCGATCCGGGTAGAAGAAAATCAGCCCGTGGGTGCGCGCTTTATCGTCGAACTACCTGTCGTTCCTGAACCTGTATTGGCTAGCGCCACAACACAGCATGCATAAAATTCTTGTGGTTGATGACGAATCCGGTATCCGCGAATCGCTCCAGGGCGTGCTGGCGGATGAAGGTTACGAAACCGCTTCGGTGGAGAGTGGCGAAGAATGCCTGAAGTTGTTGCTGCGAGAACATAGCTATGAGGTCGTTCTGCTTGATATATGGCTGCCGGGAATTGACGGTCTGGAGACACTGGAAAAAATACGAGAGTTAGAGAACGCGCCGGAAGTAATTATGATTTCCGGCCACGGAACAATCGAGACGGCGGTGCGTGCCACCAAGTTGGGGGCCTTCGATTTCCTGGAGAAGCCACTTTCGATCGACAAGACGCTGATTCTCGTCAAAAACGCGATCGACTCAACCAAGCTCCGCCAGGAAAATGTCGACCTCAAGAAACAGCTACATGCTAAGAGCGTAATTGTTGGCAGCAGTATTCCCATGAAGGCTCTGCGCCAGCAGATTGGTTTGATGGCGCCGACCAATGGTCGAGTTCTCATCTATGGGGAATCCGGCACTGGAAAGGAACTGGTGGCACATGCGATTCACGCCCAAAGCCTGCGGAAGGAAGAAACGTTTGTCGAGGTGAACTGTGCGGCAATTCCGGAAGACTTGATCGAGAGCGAACTGTTCGGACATTACAAAGGATCGTTTCCCGGGGCAAGCGTCGACAAAGAGGGGAAGTTTCAGAAGGCGAACGGGGGAACCCTGTTTCTCGATGAAGTCGGTGACATGAGCTTGAAAACGCAATCCAAGGTGTTGCGCACGTTGGATGAACAGCGGGTGACGCCGCTGGGCAGCGAAGGCACCATTACGGTGGATGCGCGCATCATCGCCTCCACCAACAAGGATCTGGAAGAGGAAATCTCGATCGGAAATTTCCGCGAAGACCTGTTTTACAGACTGAACGTGATTCCGTTTTTCGTGCCACCCTTGCGTGATAGAAAGGAAGATATTCCGCTATTTGCACGGCACTTCTTGAAGGATCTTGCCGCGACTTACGGACGACGTCCACGCGAGATTACCGACGACGCGATTGAAGGGCTGATGCGGTACTCGTGGCCGGGGAATGTACGCGAACTCCGCAACGTGATCGAACGAATTGTGATCATGAATCCAATGATTACACGATTGGATCGCAAACATCTGCCTCCCTTGGTGTATCGCGACGGACATCGCCGCAACGCTCGGAACGAGTTTTCCACCTTGCATCAGGCGCGGGATGCCTATGAGCGAGATTTTATTCTGAAGAAACTCGACGAGAACCACGGCAACGTTACCCGCGCGGCCGAAGCGCTAGGGTTGGAGCGAAGTCACTTGTATCGCAAAATGAAAACTTTGGGAATCGTGGTGAACGAATAGTTCGATCGAAGATCTATCGCTTTACCATGTGGATCTCCGTGCCGTTCTTGCGGAACTCGACCTTGTCCATGAGTTGGTTGATGAGAAAAATTCCGCGGCCGTGATTGGAGTAGACGTTTTCTCCAACCGTGCAACCTGGAATCGACTGCGGACTAAACCCGGTGCCGGGATCCCGGACTACGATCAAAATACCGCGCTCCTGATCGCTGCTCACCAGACATTCCACGGTTTTTTGGGGATCTTCCTTAGCGCCGTGGATCACCGCATTGGCCAGCGCTTCCTGAAGAGCAAGCTCGATGGCATCCTCTTTACCATCGACATCTTTCATCTGTCGTACCACAGCCATCACTTCCTGCACCACGGGATCCACGGCATTCCGGTCGGCGGATAGGGTCACGCGAAGAATCAAAGTTAGCTGAGAGGGATCGAAATCTTTCTCGGGAAGATGCTGCTGCGGAGGTTCGGCCGTTGACATGATTGTATGAGCTCGCGAATGCTGTCTGAAGTTTCACTGCTCTTCCACGCGTTCAAGTGCAGCATGATTCTATCTGTGAAAGCCCGGTAGGACAATCGTTACGTCTTGGCGGTCTTCGGCATTTCCATGCGCCCGTCAGTGAGGTGCTCCAACTGGCGGCGCCAATCAAGTTCTTCTACAAAACCTCGCGATTCCCGCCAATTGGCTTGTACCTTCACGAATAATTCGAGAAACACTTTGGTGCCCAGCATTCGCTCGATCTGCAAACGTGCGGAAGTACCAATTCTTTTGAGCATCTGCCCCTTTTTGCCGATCAGAATTCCCTTCTGTCCTTCGCGTTCGCAGTAGATAGTCGCGGCGATGCGAGTCAGCTTTGCACCCTCTTCGAAGTTATCGACGATGACAGTGGTAGCGTAGGGAAGCTCCTCCTCGGTCTCGATCAGAACACGCTCGCGAACGATTTCTCCCGCCATAAATCGCGCGGGCTGATCGGTAACCTGATCTTCTGGAAATAACGGCGGACCAACTGGAAGCGCTGCAATCACCTGCTTCAGCAATATCTCAAGGCCGTCGCGCTTCAACGCGGAAATTGGAATGATGTCATGGAAGTCATGCAGCTTTTTGTATTCCTCAATCAGTGGAAGCAGTTTGCTTTTACCACCCTTTAACAGATCGACTTTGTTAAGGATCAGGCAAACCTTCGTTGGCGTATTTTTCAGCATCTGAATCGCAAACTGGTCGCGCTGATCGAGCTTCCGCGTAACATCCATGATCAGAAGGACAAGGTCGCAGCCTTCCAGCGCCTCGCGCACTTCGACCATCATCTTGCGGCCCAGGGAACTATCCGGCTTATGAACGCCTGGGGTGTCGATCAAAACGATCTGCGCGCCGCTCCGGCCCTTGCTTTTGGGGACATTGACGATGCCTTGAATTCGATTCCGAGTAGTTTGCGGCTTGGGTGAAATGATGGCGAGTTTCTCGCCCACCAGAGCATTAAGCAGCGTCGACTTACCGGCGTTGGGGCGGCCGAGAATGCAAACAAAACCTGAGCGGAAAGGCATAGGATCGGGCTTTGGCTTCCGGGCTTGGCAAGGTGCACAGCCTAAACCGGAGGAGCGACCTGCTTATCGACTATATCAGGCAATGAATTGCCGGAGCAGGAGGGACGAAACGTAAAAGGCTCATATGAGTTTCAACTGCCCCGGCTGAACCGTCGTAATTCTGACGCGTTCGACCTTACGGTCAGTCGATTCCAAAACTTCGAAACGCAAGCCGTCTTCATCCACGGTCTCACCTTTTTGCGGGATGTGACCGGCCAACTCGCTAACTAAACCAGCTATGGTAGCCGATTCCCTGCCTTCGGGCCGACTGCCGAAGAGTTCGGCGAGGCGGTCGACGTCCATCCCACCGGAAACAACATAGGACGTGGGATTCTCTTTCACGATTTCCGGCTTTTCGTGCTCGTCACGAATTTCGCCGACAATCTCTTCGACGAGGTCTTCGATCGTGACCAAGCCTGCGACGCCGCCGTACTCATCGACCACAATTGCCATGCGAATGTTATTTTTTTGCATCTCGCGGAGAAGGTCGCTGCCAAGTTTGCTCTCCGGCACGAAATAGACGTCACGTCGCATCAGAGATTCGAGGGTACGAGTTGAAGCCTCGGTGTCAGGCACCTGCAAAACGTCCTGTGCGTAGACGATGCCCTTGATGTTGTGAACACTCTGTTCGTACACCGGCACGCGCGAATAGTGTTTGGAGCGCAACATCTCGATGAAGCGTTCGACCGTAGTCTCCATAGGCACCGCAAACATTTCTGGACGCGGCTTCATCGCTTCTCGCACCGTCTTGCCGCTGAACTCGACCACGGACTGGATCAGATCGCGATCGCCCTCCTGAATAATGCCTTCTTCCTGCCCCGCTTCGATCAACGCGTCGACGGCCTCGGCGGAGCTTTCTGGTTCCTCCCGGGTGTTTTCACGGGTAAGAGAAACCACGGATTGCAAGAAGCCAAGTACGATCGTGACCGGCAGAACGGAATAGATCAGGATGCGTAGCAACCAGGTCCAGCGGATGAGCCACGTACCGTCCGTACGTGAGAAAAACACAAATGGTAGAAACTGGTTGAAGACAATAATGATCACTACCAGGCTGATCGCCGCCTGCAGAATCTCGTACATACTCCAGAGCTGATCGCCGAAAAGAGCGAACCCAACGAGCAAGGAAATGGTTGCAGTGGTTAACTGCTTGAGCACCGCCATGGAAAGGGAGGCGCGAGCTCGGCTAACGCGCAGGGCCGGCTCGACCTTTTGCTCGAAGACGTCGATGTTGTCCTGGAATTCCCGAGAAAGAAACTTGCCTATCTCCTGATAAACACGATCTACATAGGAAGCCAGAGCTAAGAGCGCCAGCAGCGGAATCAGTGCCAATGCGACAGCCCAATTCATGCTTTGCTCCGGCTCAGAAGGCGGGAATAGCTGTGCAAGCGCCCCGAATTAGCGGTTACTCTAGCAGTTTTGTGTGCTCTCTCGATCAGGCTCGACTTCAGATTCAGCTCTTTCCGTAGCTCAATCTCTCTGCGCGCCATCTCTCCATGATCGTCCTCATGGTCGAAGCCTGCGAGGTGGAGAATGCCATGCAGAGTGAGGATCTTGATCTCTTCCGCAACGGGATGTCCCAGGCGATCTGCATTCTCGCGGGCTACGTCGGCAGAAATCGCCAGTTCGCCGGCAAGTTGTTTCAGCGAGCGGCCAGGAATCGCAGGAGCCGGGAACGACAAGACATCGGTCGACCGATCCTTTCCTCGAAACCTGCGGTTCAGAGAACGCAGCTCTCGGCTATTTGTCACCAGAACATTTACGGTTTGGCGCAAGCGCACAGCTCGTCTCGCCCGTAATACAAAACGCTCGAGCGTTGAGGCGGTCAGTCCAATAACTTTTCTTCGGATGATCACCAACGTTCCTGGACTCCGTTCAGCAAACTACTCTCCGAAAGCTTCCCTGGGCCGGTCGTTGCGATTCGCCGCCTCTAAGTTTCTCTGTTCGGCGTTTCTCCCGCCGGATAACAACAGCATCTGCTGCTCAGCCACATGGGTTTTGTGTTCGTCGTAGGCTCGGATGATGCGTTGCACCAGATGGTGGCGCACGACGTCGGACTCGTCAAAGTGGACGAAGGTCAGGCCCTCGACCTTTTGCAGAATATCGATTGCTTCCAGCAGTCCGCTGCGACGAGCGTTGGGCAGGTCGATTTGCGTAACGTCGCCGGTGATTACCGCCTTGGAATTGAATCCCAGACGAGTCACGAACATCTTCATCTGTTCTGAGGTCGTATTTTGTGCCTCGTCAAGAATGACAAACGAGTCGTTTAGAGTACGCCCGCGCATGAATGCGATGGGGGCGATCTCGATGACATTTTTTTCCAGATAGCGATCGACTTTCTCCGGGTCGAGCATGTCATAGAGCGCGTCGTATAAAGGCCGGAGGTAAGGATCAATCTTGTCCTGCAGTGTGCCCGGAAGAAAGCCGAGCCGCTCACCGGCTTCGACCGCCGGCCGTGCCAGGATAATGCGGTTCACCCGTTTTGCTAGAAGAGCCGAGATCGCCATAGCGACAGCGAGATAAGTCTTTCCCGTGCCCGCGGGGCCAATGCCGAAAACCATGTCATGCTTCTCAATAGCCTCAACATAGCGGCGCTGATTGACGCTCTTGGGTTGCACCATTCGACGGCCCAATGAGCGCTGCTTGCCGGCATCGGCGAGTCCGCGCAAGGTAGCGGTCGGATCCGCCACTAATACTCGCAGCATGCTGTTGAGATCGCCGTTATTGAATGCATATCCAGAGCGCTGCAGGCCTTCGTAATCCGCAAACACCTGCTCGGCGCGAGCTACATCGCGCGCTGCACCTTCCAATTCGATAGCATTCGACCGCAAATCGATAGCAACATTCAGGCCGTCTTCGAGTACGCGCACATTTTCGTCCCGCGTACCGAATAGCGTTTCAATGTTCGGAGTGATCCCGATACTTTTCTTCATTCAGTCTCTTTTTTTGTGAAAGCATTTTTGGTCGAGCCACATTTCGGCAAATAAGTTCTTGACGAAACATGTTTTGACGAGCCAGGTGAGGTAAGGATAGGCAAGTGGTTTATAGACAAAACAGGATTATGCTCAGAGACGGGACCAACCGGGATGATCATGCCCAGGAGGCAAGTTACTACCATTGCCTAAAGCGTACCCCGAGGCGAGATGGGAGTCAATGGCGAGCCGAGCGGTTGACCGGTTTGAATTTAGCCCGTAAAATGATTTATTCGGCCTCAACCGAACATCTCTTTGTACACACAAAGGTAACGAACCAGACATGGCAAATCATTTTTCGGCGCTGAAGCGCGCCCGTCAGACTACCAGGCGCACCGCCACCAATCGCGCCAACGCCTCCCGCCTGCGCACTGCATTACGTAGCCTGCGCGAGACCATCGAAAAAGGCGACAAGCAAGCCGCTGAGAAGACCTACCGCGAGACGGTTTCCGCACTCGACAAGGCGATCCAGAAGGGTACGCTGCACGGGAATACGGCTGCGCGTTACAAGTCACGGCTAGGCAAACGCGTTACAGCGATGAAGTAGCTTTAGTTTTAGCATTTCACCTCGACGGCAGCTTAAGCGCCATTATTCGCAGGCCGTATTATCCGCGGGCATTTTCTGTCCTTCCCGGAACGGGACCTCTCTACCACCGAAAGTCGACAATTCCGTTGACGGCGTTGTTCTGAGATTGCAATCCTCCTTACATACTTACTTAGTGTATCCATAGGAGGCCTTCGATCGATGAAACGGACACTCCCAATCGTCATTGCTATTCTTGCGGTCGTACCGGGGGCCTCTGCTCAACGGGCGAGCAATCTGGAACCATATAGTGTGAAGGGTGACAAACTGGGGGAAACTGCCGCGCAATGGCTAGCCAGCGATCCTGTACATAAGAGCTGGACTTGCGGTGATGTGTTGCACTTACCGGAAGGCAAGACGACCGACTGCACCACCCTAGGGTGGGCGATCGACAAAGGAACTTATGCCGAAGCACTTCTTTCATCAGAGTCTGTGTTCTTTGTGGCAAAGCAGGGCAAACCCATTCTGTACAAAGTTGAAATGAAATTGTGGAATGACATGTATGTGCCGCGGATCATGGGAGCCTTGAGAGATAAGTTCGGCGCGCCCACCGCACACGAGGTGACGTCGCTGCAGAATGCTAAGGGGTCAGGGTTTGACAGAAGTACCTGGCGATGGACGAATGGCATATCGTCCGTGGAGCTTGTCTATGCTCTTGGAGTCCCGCATGAAATTCCCGCATTGACCTTCACTCTGGACGGTCCTACCGGAGAGGTCGAAAAGCTCGAGAAGAAGAAAAGGGACGACGCGGCAAGAAACGATATGTAGGTCCGTCGACGTCTAAAGCAACTTTCCCGGTTTACACCGGCAGCTGCTCCTGCATCCATCCCGGCGCTTCCAGTTTCGGCTCGGTCGTCAGATCAATCACCAGCCGTTCCAGCACCATTCGTTTGCTGACGGGATTTGAACGCAACGACAGATCGGCTTTCGCCACCAGCCGAATCGCGCGAGTTAATTCGCGGCGCGATTTGTAGCGGCGGGCTTGTCGAATAATATCGTCCGCGGCAAAGGGAGGGACCCTGAAGCCCTGCCAGAGCGCTGCCCACAGCATGCGCTGATCGCGTACGTTCCGCTCCAGAATCACCAGCATCTGCCGGAATGTTTTCGCCAGCATGTAGATGTGACCGATGGCGGCTTCTTCTCCGTCACCGGAAGAGAGCATGGCATCCAGCACTTCAAGCGCGCGCACACGATCCCGTGAAGAAATGGCATCGGTCAGCTCATACAATGACCGCTGCTTGGCGGCGAGCACCATGGTTTCCACATCACCTAAAGTGATGTGATTCTTGGCGCCGACGTAAAGCATCAGCTTTTCCAGTTCGTTCGAGATCATCATCATGTCGCCGCCGAGGGCGTCGACCAACTCGCGGGCACCATCGGCATCGATCTTTACCGGTTCAACGCGACTGGCGCAATATTCGGCAATCCAGCGCACAGCCTCGCCTTCCTCCACGCGTGCCAGTTCGACAATGCCGCAATACGGGCCCATGGTTTCGCGGATGCGCTGGTAGCGTTCCTTATCCTGCATCTCCATGCGGCGAACATCGGCTGGGATGCTGATGTGGTCGGCAACGAAGACAATCAGCGCGTCGGGATTCGGATCCTTGCAATACTCTTCGATGGCAGCGAGCTTTTCGTCATTGGAGCCGCGACCAAAAAGATTTTTCACTCCGCGCACGAAAAAAACCTGGAATGGCGCCATTAGCGATGGCGTGCGGGCACGATCGAGGACTTCGGCCAAATCGTTTTCGGCGAGGTCAAATTCGAACAGGCTGAAGTCGCGAAGGTCGGCAGGAACCAGATGTTCGAGTATGGCGTCGCGAAACCGTTTGCGGAAAAATGCTTCGTCGCCGACGAAAACGTAGGCTGCTCGCAGTTTGTGCGATTCCAGTTCGCTGACAAATCTCTCAGCCTGGGCGAAAGCCCGCATCAAACATTCTCCGTTCCGCAGAAAAGCCTCGCCACAAACTCTAGCATTTAGAAGCCCTCCAGGATGTTAGAAACCAGGGTACGGGCAAAATCCTGAGAAAGCCGTCGATAAGCGGGGGAGTTTTCCTCGAAAAAGCTGGCAAGATCCTGTGACACTTCGTACTGCTCCCGGAAAAGGTACGAGGGATTCTGATACAGCACTTTGCCCTCCCGGTCGGTCAGCGAAACCTTCATGCTGACCACAACTAACACGCTCGCCGCCTGTCCTGTCGTCGAGTTGTAAGTGAGAGGCGTAGCAGACGTGGAGAGAACGGCTCCGCGTAAGGTTGCGTCGGCCGATTCCGAGGGATCGTTAAGGATTCGATAGTGAGTGCGCGTGGTAAATTCCCGAACCACGGAAGCGGTCAGCATCTGCTCGATACGGTAGGTGGTCGTGGAATTAGTGAATGCAGGAACAGCAATTGTCTTAACGCTTTCGGGCAACTGAACGGCATGGCCGGCGGTGTGATAACCGCAACCGGTGCACAGAGCGACTAGCACCAGCCAGAGCGGATTCCGCCACTTCACTGGATTTTTCCCACAGGACGGGTGGCAATCATGCTTTCCGCACATTCCACGGCCGTGGCAGCGGCGACCCGCAGGTTATCAACAGCCGCCCAGAGCCAAACACCGGTGGGGCGGGCTGCATCGGGCTTTATTGAAACCAGGATGTTGGGCTGACCGGCCGTGTTGACGTTGTTCGGCTGCGAGTCCTCTTCGGCGGTCGCTACGATTACGTGATCGCCCGCCAACGCGTGAGACAGGTTGGCTCGATCGACGGGCTTCTCCATCTCCAAGAAAATGGCAAGGGCGTGACCGTGAAAAACTGGAGGCTGCAAGGCCATCAGCGCGGGCTGGACTGCGTCCGAACCTACCAGTTTCTGATAGTGGCGTCGCACGCGTTCCTCGAGCGTATCCAACGACAGCTTCGAATTCTGGCCGTAGCGCGCAACCATGTTGAATGCCACCTGGGTGTCGAATACGTCCTTGGGCAGGGTTTGAAACGACAACAAATTAACGGTTTGCTGGTGCAACTCGTCCATGCCTTTTTGACCCTGTTCGGAGGCTGGCTCAAAAATCGTTGCCGCGGCACTTCGAATCCCGCCGGCTTTTCGCGCGCGCAGCAACAGTAGGGCGAGGGTGACCGCTGCAGGGTGAGCCACCACACAGGGAGCAGGTTGCAGGTCAGGTTGCCACGCCAACCCGCGCTCGCGTTCCACCCACACAGAGCGCACGGTGGCGCCATCTTCCTCCTCCAGCGCTCCGGAGAGGTCAATGATGGTACTGCCGGCATCGCGAGCGCGCTTCCAGTTTTGCCGGGTGCAGGCCGCATCCGCGGCGAAGAAAGTGAAGTCCATCTTCGTAAACTGTTCGGCCCGGACACTTTGGATAAAGTTGATCTCGTCACCGGTCGCTTCGAGCTGACCGATGGATTCGTCGTCGTCAAGAAGGCGCACATCGATGGCCGGGAAGTTGCGCTCACTCAGCACCTCCGCGACTTCCTTACCTTTGAGCGTGGCGGCGCCTACGAGCGCGATGCGATATAGCTGCCCACGTGAAGAAGGTAAGGTGGGTGTTGCCGAGATTTTGGACGGACTGCTCATGAAATCTGTGAAGCCTCCTTATAGGACGGAGGCGGTGGCTCTCTGCGGCGACGCAATATCCATTGCAGTCTCCAGAACACACCCGAGAAGGTATAGAGCAGCGCGACTCCGAATAGCACCGGTTTGGAAAAGAACCATACGCCGGCGAACAACAAACCGAAGAGAATGATCAGGCGGAATGGGTGGCGCGAGGAAAAATCGATGTCCTTGAAACTATAGAATCGCCAAGTACTCACCATCAAGTAGCCTACGGCAGCCACCATGGTAAGCCATGTAATCGCCGTGTACCAGGAATCCAGCGGAACTCCGGACTGAAAATGCACGACGGCAGCGATCACTCCGGCCCCGGCAGGGATCGGCATACCTACGAAATACTTTTTTCCTGGACGCCCGGGATTGGAGGGTTGAGGATTTGAGGTGATGTTGAACCGTGCCAAGCGGCTCGCTCCGGCCATAAGAAACAAGAAGCTGGCAATCGCGCCCAATTGCGTGAGTTTAATGTTCCAGTCGGTCAGCGCGACCGGCTGCATCAGATGAAATCCCCAAGTCCAGGCTAGCATCGCCGGAGCTACGCCGAATGTGATGACGTCCGCCAGCGAGTCCAGTTCCTTGCCAAAGTCGCTGCTGGTTCCAGTCATGCGAGCCACGCGGCCATCCAAGCCATCGAACAATACCGCAAATCCGATTGCCTTGGCGGCGTTGTCCAAATGCCATGAGGTCAAAGCACTGGCGTGGACCACTTCGAGGATGGCGTAAAACCCGGCGGCCATATTCCCCGTTGTGAAAAGGGACGGCAGGATGTACATGCCCTTGCTCATGCGGCGCCGACGACTCTGAGGATTGGGAACAGGAAGATCCATCAGCGGTTCCCTTCCAGTGCGGTGTCACGAATTGCGGTAGTCAGGTCAGGCGCTTGCGGAAGATACGCCAGTACGCTGGCGCCGCCGCGCACCCGGTCGCCGACTTTTACTTGCAAGCTGGCATTGGCGGCAAATATTACGTCGGTGCGGGAACCAAACTTGATGAGACCCACACGTTGCCCACGCTCGAGCCGGTCGCCCACCTTCGGATGGAACACGATTCGCCGTGCCAAGAGTCCCGCGATCTGTTTGAAGATCACCGTTTGGCCCTCGCCTTCCACGCGGACGATATTTTGCTCGTTCTGATCCGCTGAAGCTTGATCCATAGCGTTCAAAAACTTTCCGTGCTGGTACCGGATCTCGCGAATCGTTCCAGCAATCGGCGAACGGTTCACATGCACGTCAAAAACATTCAGGAAGATGCTAATACGAGTCCGCTTCTGTCCCTCGAATGTGACCTCAGAAACATCTGTAATTTTGCCATCCGCAGGAGAGACAAGCGCACTTTCGGAATCGGGAATGGCGCGCTCAGGATCGCGAAAGAACCACAGAAAAAATAGCGCTAGTAAGAACGGGATAATCGCCCACGCCGGTTGGGCAAACCAACCTACGAGGAGCGCCGCCGCCAACAAACCTAGCGCATAATAGTAGCCGTCGCGGACCATGAGAGTAGTCTTTTCATTATAGTGCAGGGACGGAGCAGGGAGCGTCGTTGCGGCTAAGTCGAAATAAAGAAAGGCGCCTCATCGGCGCCTGCGGGTAGATACAAATTTCCTTAAGCGGACCTGCCGCTCGACCCATGGCCAAATAATTACGCTACGTGAGCGCCGAACTGCTGGCGATATTGCTTCTCGATGGATTGCATCTGGTCTTTGAGGCGCAGCTTGAGTTTCTTGAGCCGAACCTCTTCCAGTTTTTCGTCGTCGCTGAGATAGCGCTTTTGGGTAAGAGAATCGAGACGCGTTGAATATTGCATATGTTCCTGAGCCAGCTTGCGGAATTCATCGTGGTTGGTCAGAAGAGCGTCGTTCGAAGTCAGCATCCAACAGACCTCCAAACCGGGATTTACGTAAACCTACCACAGCCCCAAAATCGGTTCAATGCCATATTTGTGGTGCAGTCTCGTTCTGAGAAATGACTACGAAAGCAACAGGCGGTACAAAATCGCGCTCTCCGACGGATGAGTATAGTAACTTTTGCGAATGCCCCATTCCTCGAAACCAGCCTTTCGATAAAATCCACGCGCGTTTTGATTCGACTCGCGAACTTCCAGAAAAATCGAGCCCGCATCTTCAGTGTGCGCGTGCCATATCAACTGTTTCAACAAACCACTGCCGACACCTTTCCGCTGCGCGTTTTGTGTAACAACGATGTTCTCGAGTTCCCACCCGTCCTCAATTTTGTGAGCCACCAGGAAAGCGGCAATGCGATTCGTGTCGGACTCCTGTGCTTTCCTCGGATCGGGAGCCTCTTCTGCTACGAGAATGAGGCGTTGCGATGCTGGCTCGGATGCGAAAAGACTTTCGTATTGAGCCTGGGACCAGTGTGCCGCAGCGGGGATTTGTTGCTCCAACCCCAGCATGGCGGGAACGTCCGCGGAAATGGCGGGTCGGACGCGCAAGTTTATGGTCCTATTCTCTCTAGCATTTCAGCGTCGGTGCGGCGAATATAATTCGCCTCCAGTTGGTCGGGCGTTACCGTATCGCCGGACAAAATCTTGCGCCACCCGAGGGCGGCGACGTCAGCGGCAGTTAGAGGAGTGAGTTTGGCGGCCGATAATCCGGCTGCTGTGGCAGCCTCGACGAGCGAGAGGTCCGGACTGACCACGGTCCATCCCCTGGCTTGAGAAATGAAATCGTCCCTGCCTAGCATGTGCTCGCGCGGATAGCGAATATTCTTCGCGGAGACCTCGTACTCCCCAACGTAGACGTCGCTTCGTCCCGCATCCAACGCGGCCATCACGTGACCTTGAGCGTCGCTGACGAAAACACATAGTTCCAACAGCGATACGGGGGCAATCGGCTTGTGTAATATCTCCGCCAAACCTTTTACCGCCGCCAGACCAATTCGCAAGCCCGTGAAAGATCCCGGCCCCGAGGCCACGCAAAATGCGTCAATATCGGACTTTGTAAATCCGTGACTCGCGAGGAGAGTGGCGATCTGCGGAACCAGTTGCGCTGAAAAAGTACCGCCCGTGAGTGGAACGGTTTCGATCGCTTCGATTTCTTCTGCAGCGGACTTTGGCGTTCGCGCTAAGGCAATGCTGCCGTTCCTGCCGGAAGTATCGATGGAGAGAATGAGCATTTCAACCCTTAAACATAAATCCTTAAATGACCTGTGCGACCGGGATGGCTCAAGTCATCCTTGGACCAATTCCAATAACACACCACCGGTGCTCGCTGGATGCACGAACACATAACGATGTCCGCCCGCGCCAGCCTTGATTTCTTCCGAGACGAGACGTACGCCGTCTTGCTTCAGCCGATCGACGGCCGCTTGCAAATCCGGAACACGCAGGCAAACGTGATGCAATCCTTCGCCGCGCTTGGCGATAAACCTGGCGATCGTGGAACTCTCCGAGGTCGCCTCCAGCAGCTCCAAGCGGCTCTCGCCAACTGGGACCATAACCAGGCGCACATGCTCTTGCTCGACCGTCTCTTCGGGGGAAACGGATAGGCCCAACTTCTCGTAGATTGCCTTCGCAGCAGCTAGGGACTTCACTGCAATACCTAGATGGTCGATTTGCGTCATCCGCTTTTCCCCACGTTGGCAGCGATCTCTTCGACCAGCGTATACGGATCGCGTTTATGTTCGGCCACGTCCGCGGCAAATTGTTTTAGTCCACCGTCGGCCAAGTGTTGTCGAGCTTTGTCGAGCATGGCATCGCGAAGCATCTCCACCAGCCGTTCCTGCCAGTTTTCCACGCTCTTATGCATTGCCAGATTTTTCTTCTGAAGATACTCCTGGTATTTTGCCACCGCCTCTGCCAATTCCTGGATTCCAACAGCCTGGCTAGCGACCGTCTTAATGATCGGGGGCGTCCATCCGTCGCTGCGGGTTGCCAGCGACTGCAGCGTGCGAATTTCGCGTTCCACATGTTCGGCGCCATCGCGGTCACTCTTATTGATCACAAAGATGTCCGCGATCTCCATGATCCCGGCCTTGATGGTCTGCACGTCATCCCCCATGCCAGGAACCAGAATCACCACCGTGACATCAGCGAGGCGTACTATATCGACTTCGTCCTGGCCCACTCCTACGGTCTCGATCATGATCAGGTCGCGCCCGGATGCGTCCAGCACGGTGGTGACGTCAGCGGTGGTGCGTGCTAGTCCGCCCAGGGAGCCGCGAGTTGCCATGCTGCGAATGTAAATTCCGGGATCCGAAAAATGGTCCTGCATGCGGATACGATCGCCAAGAATCGCTCCACCGGTGTAGGGACTCGTCGGGTCAACGGCGATAATTCCGACAGTTTGATTGTCCTTTCGGTAGAAGCGGGCCAGCTGATCAACCAGCGTGCTTTTTCCGGCGCCCGGCGGTCCTGTGAGCCCGAGGACGCGTGCTTTCCCGCTGTGAGGGAACAAAGCTTTCAGCAGTTCGGACCAGCCCGGGGTTCTGTTCTCCACGGCAGAAATAGCACGTGCCAACGCGCGGATGTCGCCGGCTCGGAGTTGGTGGATCTGTGTTTGAATGTCCGCCTTCAAACGATCAGTGTAAAGCAGAGGGCGAAGAAGAAGAAATGCGAGGCGAGTTCAGGTGCTCTCCGAATTCGCGCAAGGGGGTGTTGCCGTCGCATCGGAAAACTAAGCTCGCAACCGGCTTCAGTCTTTCAGCAGCTGTCTTGCGATCACCAATCGCTGAATCTCGCTTGTCCCCTCGCCGATGGTGCACAGCTTCACGTCACGATAGTACTTCTCGGCGGGATAGTCTTTGATGAAGCCGTATCCGCCGTGAATCTGCACGCCTTCGTTGGCGCACCTCACGGCTACCTCGCTGGCGTAGAGTTTGGCCATCGACGACTCCAGTGTCGTTTTCATCCCTGCATCCTTCATCGACGCGGCGCGCAAGGTGAGCAGACGGGCCGCGTCAATCTCCGTCGCCATATCCGCGAGCTTCCACTGGATTGCCTGAAAATCCCCAATCGCCTTGCCGAATTGTTTTCGCTCTTTCGAGTATCTGAGCGCGGCCTCGTAAGCGCCTTGCGCCATGCCCAGCGACAGCGCCGCGATCGAGATGCGGCCGCCATCGAGTACGCGCATTGCGTCGATAAAGCCGTCGCCTTCCTTGCCCAGGAGATTCTCCGCGGGGATCACGCAGTCTTCGAAAATCATCTCAGCGGTATCGCTGGCGCGCAGCCCAAGTTTATTTTCCTTTTTCCCGGGACGAAATCCCTTGGTGTCTTTCTCAACGATGAATGCGGAAAGACCATGGGTATTGGCCGTGCGATCAGTCACTGCGATCACGACAACCGCGTCGGCATAATGGCCGTTTGTGCAAAATGTTTTTGTACCGTTGAGAACCCACGTGTTACCGCGGCGCTTTGCTGTCATGCGAGCACTGCCCGCATCCGATCCGGAAGACGGCTCGGTCAATCCCCAGGCCCCGATAAATTCGCCCGTCGCAAGCTTGGTTACGTATTTTTTTCTCTGCACTTCGTCCCCGGCAAGAAAAATATGATTGGAACAAAGCGACGTGTGCGCGGCGACAATGATTCCCACTGAACCATCCACGCGCGAAAGCTCTTCAATGGCTGTGGCGTATTCCACGTAGCCCATCCCCGCTCCACCGTACTCTTGCGGGAAAACCATTCCCAACAATCCCATCTTCCCCAGCTCTTTGATGGTGGCGAAGGGAAACTCGCAAGCCTCGTCCCACTTCATGACATTGGGAGCGATCTCTCGCTCGGCGAACTCACGAACGCTTTTCTTCAAGTGCTGTTGCTCGTCGTTCAGTTGAAAATCCAAGGTTCCTCCAGCTCTCTCGGTTAATCTTGTGATTACAGCATAGGTATGAATCGGGGCAAAGTTACCACGGCAGCCTGCGCCGCGATAGCGATTCAGACCGCATGAACACAGGGTTTTGCGAGGACAAACTACATCTGCCCAACCGACCGGATGGTTTGGCTACACCGGCACTTTACGATTACTCGGATGAGCGTCAAGGGAGGACTCGTCAGACAGAATGAACTTCTCGAAGACATCGTTCGAAAGCAATCGGCCACGGGATGTAAGGCGGACGAAATCCGCACATCGCTCCATGAGTCCGTCTTCGATAAGTTCAGCAATCGCAACGTGAGGCTGCTTGAGGCAGTTCTCGCCGAAGCTCGCGGCGACTTCGCGCAAATCGACTCCTTCATTCAGGCGCAGCCCCAGGAAAAAGCTTTCCTCGATGGCAGCTGCCTGTGAGACGGGCGTCCTGCGCAAAGGGGTGCCGCTGACATACTTCTCGAGAGAATCTGCGGACGCGAATCGAACTGCGTCGAGGTCTTTGGTAGTAGAGACCAGCATGGAATGCGCGTCCACACCGAAGCCAAAGTAAGGCTGGCGCGTCCAATACTTGAGATTGTGCGTGGACTCAAAACCGGCGCGGGCGAAGTTCGAGATCTCGTATTGCGCAATTCCGGATGCCTCAAGCTGCTCGCAGGCTGTGAGATAGAAGTCCACCGTCGCCCCGTCATCCGGGACAAAGTGGGCATGATAACGAGTGCCACCGGCCAGCAATTCGCGTCCAAGCCGCGAATCTTCATCCACCTCGAGCATATAAACGCTCACATGCGGCGCGCCTGTCGAGATGGCCTCAGCCAAAGAAACTTTCCAACTCTCAGCCGTTTGGTGTGGTAAGCCAGCAATTAAATCCACGTTAAGGTTCGATATTCCGGCGGCGCGTAATTGCGCGATGTCGTTCAGCACCGTTTCGCGCTTGTGCTGGCGCCCCACTGCTGCCGCTTCCCGATCGACAAATGATTGCACTCCCAGACTGACGCGATTAACGCCGCAGCTCAGCAGACTTTCCAGGGTTGAACCTGTAAGCGTGCCGGGGGCGCACTCGACCGTAATCTCCGCGTTGGCGGCGACGTCAAACTGCGATTGCACCGCTGCAAACATGCGCTGCAATTGCGAGGGCTCCAGAACGGTCGGGGTTCCTCCGCCGAGGTAAACGGAATCGACGGCTCGCTCGAACTGCCCACCCATTTTCGCCGCAGTCTCCGCCGCATTCTCTATGTCGGCGCATACGCGATCGACATATCGCTCGAAGACAGCGCGGGAAAAGACGTCGGAGGCGAAGTTGCAATAACTGCACTTGGTACGGCAAAACGGAACAGAGATGTAGATCCCGAGGGGCATCAGTAGTCATTATCCCATCTGCGTGACGTAAACTTTCGATCCACAGCGTGATCAGCCGTCGATTTGGGTTAACCTGTAAGAAACGCTACTGGCCGACTACGCCTGAAGCTGGAGAGTTTCAAAGAAAAGATGTCGCAGGAAGAAGAGGTTTTAGGAAAAGCTTATGACAGCCGCCTGATGGCGCGGTTGTTGAAGTATTTGCGGCCTTACCGCTGGCAGGTGGCGGTCGCGCTGGTTTCGATCTTCCTGAAATCCTTCGCCGATGTGCTCGGGCCGTACCTCACCAAGGTTGCCATCGACCGGTATCTCGCTCCCGCAAAGGGACTCTCTACCGGCTTCTGGAACTGGCTGAGCCCACGCCCGATTACGGGCATTGGGCAAATCGCAGGAATCTATGTCGGCTTGCTGGTATTCAGCTTTTTGCTCGAATTCCTGCAAACCTACTTCATGCAATGGACCGGACAAAAAGTAATGTTCGATCTGCGACGCCAGATTTTCCGGCACCTGCAACGGCTGCACGTAGCTTTCTTCGACAAGAACCCGGTGGGCCGGCTGGTGACCCGCGTAACCACCGATGTCGACGCCCTGAACGAAATGTTCACCTCCGGCGTCGTCTCGATCTTCGAAGATCTGTTCGTACTCTTTGGAATTCTCGGTGTGATGCTGTGCATGGACTGGAAGCTGGCGCTGATCACGTTTGGAGTGCTTCCCTTCATTGTCTATTCGACCAAGATTTTTCGCGACCGAGTGCGCGATTCGTATCGCCGCATTCGGGTGGCCATTGCCCGGATTAATTCCTACTTGCAGGAGCACGTCAGCGGGATGGTGGTCCTGCAACTCTTCAACCGGGAGCGCAAAGCTTACGACCGATTCAAGGAGATCAATCGCAACCACATGGACGCGTACAAAGACGCGATCATGGCCTACTCGGTTTACTACCCCGTCGTCGAAATACTTTCGGCCATCGCGATTGCGTGCGTGATCTGGTTTGGTGGCGGCGATGTGATGCGCAATGTTCACTCGACCAGCGTGGAAGTGCATTTTAATTGGAAAACACTGATTGCATTTCGTCTGGTGCCGACCGTCGCGTCATTGGGCGTGCTTGTGGCTTTCATCCAGTACGCGTTGCGTTTCTTTCGTCCCATCATGGACTTCAGCGAGAAGTACAACATCCTGCAATCTGCGATGGCCGCGAGTGAACGCATCTTCAAGCTGCTGGATACACCGGTACAGGTAACTTCGCCGGCGGTGACGAAAAGGCCGGAAGGTGCGGGGCGCATCGAGTTCGATCACGTCTGGTTCGCCTATCGAGACACGCCCCAAGAAACTGTTGGCACCGCAGCCGCGCCGGATTGGGTTCTGCGGGATGTGACTTTCACGATTGAGCCGGGGGAGACGGTGGCGATCGTTGGCCATACCGGGGCCGGAAAGACAACGCTGATCTCTCTACTTCTTCGGTTCTACGATGTGCAAAAAGGTGCGGTTCGGATCGATGGTGTCGACGTTAAAGACATGGATCTCGCCGACCTGCGCAGTCGTTTTGGAGTCGTGCTGCAAGATCCATTCTTGTTCAGCGGCACGATCGGAGGAAATATTCGGCTTGGAACGCAGAGAATCACCGACGCCGAGGTCGAGAAAGCCGCTGAGGATGTGAACCTCGCCGACTTTATACGGGCCTTGCCGAGGGGCTTTGAAGAAGAAGTGCGGGAGCGCGGATCGACGCTTTCTACGGGGCAAAAGCAACTAATATCGTTTGCCAGGGCTTTGGCGCATGAGCCGAAGATTCTGATTCTCGACGAAGCTACATCGAGCGTAGATACTGAAACGGAGTTTCGCGTTCGCGATGCGCTGAGTCGTATGGTAGAGGGGCGCACATCGCTGATCATCGCTCACCGGCTTTCGACGGTGCAGCGGGCCGACAAGATCATCGTGATGCACAAGAGCCAACTGCGCGAAATGGGAACCCACCAGCAATTGCTCGCCCAGCGCGGAATCTATTTCAAGCTTTACCAACTGCAGTATAAGGACCAGGAGATCGCGGCGGGTCCGGTAACCACGGCGGGAGACGACTAAGTAGGGCCGCGGCCTTACAATGCACTCTTGCGCATCCTGATATCAGCGGGCGAAGCCTCCGGCGAGATGTATGGGGCGCAGCTTATTCAAGCTCTGCAGCAACGTGCTCGTGGAATGATTGCGGAGCTTCGCTCCGCTGGACAGCCGGGGCCGGCTGTCCCCTTAGGTGCACCTTTACCTGCGGCCGCGTCTCGGTGGCCGCACAGTTCACTTGAGTTTTTCGGTGTTGGTGGGGACAGGATGCGGGCCGCCGGGTGCGATACCGTCATCGACGCGAAAGATCTTTCCGTCGTGGGCATCACCGAGATCCTCAGCCATTTACCAAAAATTTATCAGTTGTACCGGCAATTGATCGCCGAGGCGGACAAGCGTAAGCCGGACCTCGCCATTGTGATCGATTCTCCGGCGTTCAATTGGCGTGTGGCCCGGCAGATGAAAAAGCGAGGGATTCCGGTCGTGTATTACGTTGCGCCACAATTCTGGGCTTGGCGGCAGAAAAGAGTGAAGCTGCTGCAGAAGTATATCGACAAGGCTCTGGTCATTTTTCCGTTTGAGGAAAACTTTTATCGCGAGCACGGAGTGGATGCGACATTCGTCGGGCATCCGCTGACAGACTTGCCGGAGCCGTCGATTACGCGGGAAGATTATGCGATTCAGCACAATCTCGATCCCGCAAAGTACTGGATCACGTTAATGCCTGGCAGCCGGGTGAAGGAAGTGCGTATGAATTTGCCGACCATACTGGAATCGGCTGGGCAACTCGGTTTAGATTACGAGTTTCTGCTGCCTGTCGCACCGACGCTCGACCGGGCGTTCCTCCAAACTTTCCTGGATGGGCAGAGGGTCACGCTGGTAAACGAATCGCTGCCAGCGTTGTGGCATTCGCGAGCCGGAATCATCGCAAGCGGAACGGCAACCGTGGAAGCGGCCATGATGCGGCTTCCGTTCGTGATGGTTTATTGTGTGTCGGCGCTTACCTATCTGCTGGGCAAGCCGCGCGTAAAAGTGCCACACTTCGCCATGGTCAATTTGATCGCCGGCGAAGAAGTGGTTCCGGAGCTGGTACAGCATGATTTTTCAGCGGCGAATGTGGTCGGACGGCTGCAGGAGATTTTGCCGGAGGGTGGGGCACGCCGTCGCATGCTGGAAAAATTGGGCCAGGTAAAAGCCCGACTACGAGGATCGATTGGAGATTTCACGGAACCCGAGCAGAGTCCGGCGGAACGCGCGGCTGAGATTATTTGGTCAATGACAAGGTCGTCGCGTTCTTTCAGCTAGCCAGAACGCGTTTTCGCGCATCAAAGCGAAGAGCGCCAAGATAAAGTAACTTGATACGCAAGGCCTTCAGTCCCAAACTATCTCATCATGAATGGAAGAATCAGGCGGATTCCGCGGTCATCACTCTCCTGGATTGCGGCTATCTGCCTGGCCGGAAATGTTTGTCTGTGGGCCCAGTCTCCGCCGGCAAGCATAAGCGGTACGGTCGCCGATCCGGACGGGGCGGTTATAGCGCAAGTGAAAATCGTATTGGCTCAGCCCGGCCCTCTTCCGAAACGCGAGACAACGTCCGATGGCGATGGACATTTCATCTTCGAGGATGTTCCTCCCGGCCCATTTCATCTCTCGGTAGGAGCAGTAGGCTTTGCGCCGCTGGAAAAAGATGGGACCCTGAACGCAGGCGAACAGCTAGTCGTTCCGCAGATTGCGCTGGCTGTAGCTCGCGCCGATGTGGATGTAGAGGTGACACTCCCACCAGAACAAGTGGCAGAAGATCAAGTAAAGATTGAGGAGAAACAGCGAGTGCTGGGCGTAATCCCAAATTATTACGTCAGTTACTTACCACATGCGGCTCCCCTCACTCCCAGACTAAAATTTCAGCTGGCTTGGAAGTCGATCATTAATCCGTACACGTTCGGGATCACTGGAGCGATCGCCGGGATTGAGCAGGCAGAAAATACCTTCAGTGGCTATGGCCAAGGCGCGCAAGGTTATGCAAAGCGCTACGGCGCCGCGTATACCGACCTTGTGTCAGGTACTCTGATTGGCGGCGCGATCCTGCCGTCCTTGTTAAAGCAAGACCCGCGTTACTTCTACAAAGGGACGGGCAGCAACAAATCGAGGGTTTTGTACGCCGTTGCCATGTCAGTGGTGTGCAAAGGAGACAATGGGCGTTGGCAGCCGGATTACTCGGGTATTATCGGAGGCCTGGCTGCGGGCGGTCTGTCGAATCTTTACTATCCCTCGCAAAATCGCAACGGGGCTGCTTTAACGTTTGAAAATGCGCTCATAGGAATTGGCGGTGGTATGGCCAGTAATATTCTTCAAGAGTTTGTAGTTCGGAGGTTCACTCCCCATCTTCCTCCTCAAGACTCGGACAAACGCTAAAGCTTTCGATGCGTAGCCTTCTCGCTGAGCCCGCGGGTCATTAGTCAGCCGGCAGTTTTGGCTAAACCTTGTGCTCGCAGCATCTTTTAGGTAAGAATCTTCATCATAGGAAATGGTTAGGCCGATTTCCTGGAGAATTCCCTTAATGCAGGTACAACTTCGGCGCGCTCGCAGCGTCCTGTCGGGTTTCTCTGCCCTGCTACTGTTGATTTTCTTCTCGCAGCCCTCCTCGGCCGCTGAGAAAGCCCGCCTGCGGGTGGACGACTATCAGATAGAAGTCGAGCTCACACCCCATTTGCATCAGCTTTCAGCACGCGCCAAGGTGAAATTCACCGCGCTTCAAGACCTGAATACGGCGATTTTCGAACTTCATAATGGTATGCGCGTCACGAAAGTTCTGGACGAGAAGAATCAGCCACTCTCGGCCGAGCGCGTGACACAGGATTCGACAGTACGGGTCCCGCTACCAACTGGTTTATCCAAAGACGCTTCGACCACCCTTACCTTCGAATACGAAGGGGAGATCGAAAGTGCAGACGATAGCCCAGTTGCCGGCCTGAAATTGGCTTACATTGGCGATGACACGAGCTATCTGCTGTATGCCGGACGTTGGTTTCCGGTGAGCGGCTACGGGCTCAATCGCTTTACTTCGACCATTAGCGTTACGGTTCCCGCTCACATGACGGTGATCGGCAGCGGGAAGGTCACCGTCACGGATAACCCGCCTTCGAAGAAACCGAACAGCAACGGGCTGCCTACGAAGACATTTACTTTTGTCGATACAAAGGCGAGCTTTCCTGGAACGATCGTGGCCGGCATTTTCCAGGAATATAAGAGCGACGACGCAGGTTTGGATTTGCACGTCTTCTTCAAGCCTGATCACCAGAAGCTTTCTCCGGAATACACGACGACAGCGGTACAGGAGTTTACTTACTTCATCACTCTCTATGGCACTCCGCTATCGCAACGACTGAACGTGGTGGAATTACCGGGCGACACCGTTCCTTATGCCTGGGCGCCGGAGATTGCAGGTCTTGCCGGACATTCGATCACGGAAAAGACGAATTATCGCTTGCTGGCAAATGCCATTGCGCATCAGTGGTGGGGAGTGTCGGTGAGTCCCGCGACGAAGGATGACTGGTGGCTGGTGGATGGCTTCTCTCGCTACTCAGAGGCAATGTATGTGGAGAACGCGGCGGGTGCGGCCGGGCTCGAAGAGGCGATCAAGGATATGTCCGTCGGCGCTTTGGCCTACGACAATATCCCGCTCTCCAGCGCCAGCAAACTCGATCCATTCTCTACTGAGTTTCAGTCGCTGGTGACCGACAAAGGCGCGATGATCCTGCACATGTTGCGGGGGGTTCTGGGGGAAGATAAGTACCTCAAGACGATGCGGGAGTTCGCCGAGACTTATTCGGGAAAGTCGGCCAGCATGGCGGATTTTCAAACGATCGCGGAAAAATATTACGGTGAGCAGCTGACCTGGTTTTTTTCGCAGTGGCTCGACTCCACAGGAGCGCCGGAATTCAAAGTCAAATACACGACCTATCGACTGGGCAGCAACAAGGGATTCAGGGTAACCGGTGAGATTTCACAGGATTTAGATTTGTTCCGGATGCCGGTTACGGTACGCATCGATACCGACGGTAAAACCGAGAACAAACAAATTGAAGTGGTAGGCACGACTTCCCCTTTCACCATCGAGACTTTCGGTAGGCCGCGGCGGATTGCGGTCGACCCTGAACATCATGTGCTCACCAACTCTTCCGACGTGAAGTTGCGGGCGTCGATCCTGCGCGGACAGGCTTTACAGCAGCAGGGTGATCTGGCGGCAGCGCTGGCAGAATTCAACAAAGCTCTCGACCAGAACAAGAACAGTTCGCTCGCCCACTACCGCATCGCGGAGATTTTCTTTCTGCAGAGGAACTATCAATCCTCGGCGAACTCTTACCGGTCATCGATTAACGGCAACGGTGACCCAAGGTGGACTGAGGTTTGGAGCCACATTCAGCTGGGAAAGATTTTCGACATTACCGGCCAGCGCGAGCGCGCCATCAACGAATATCGCCAGGCCATTCAAACCAACGACGACACCTTTGGTGCGCTCGAGGAAGCCCGAAAATACCTGGCAAAGGCTTTTGAGCGGCCCAAGAATAAAGAATAAATAGCTAGCCCTTCGCTCCTGCTTCCAGGGCCTTCATCTTCTTTGAGCCAGTAAGCAATTTTTGGTCCTGGCGCAATGGTTGTCCAAAGGGCAGGATTTCGCCATGTGCGAACTGGCGAAGATGATTGTCGCGAGTGGGAAAGGCATCGGATGCGGCAAAGCGGCGCGGGTTCGTCCTGAGCGAAGGCTGCGAGGAACGGACATCCACCGCCGCGAAAGCTTCAAATTGCACTGCTTGCAGGGCGTCCCCTGGCAGCGCCTGAAGCCTTGCAGTGTGATCGGAATCGCGGCTTAATCGCCGGATACGCGATACGGCGACCTGGATAACGCGGGTAAATTCCTCCCTCTCTCCGTTCTTTCGGCCTTCCCGCAGTCGATCCTTGGCTTCTTCTATCGAATACCAGGTCCGATTTCGGTTGGACTCTTTCGGAGTGCAGAGTCGAAGAACCTCACAGAGATGAGCACTGACCGCGACTATCTTCTGACCAGATCGTGAAGCGCTGCGCGGATTGCACGTCCTGCGGCAAACATATCGAGCGAAGGCAAGTTCCTCAATCCGCCCGTGAACCCCCGCTTCCTCGAAAGCCTCGATGGCGGCAGCCTGAGCGTGGGTCAAGCCCGGTTCGGCGCTGCCCTTAGGAAACGTCCAGCGGCCACTGCCACGGGTTTGAACGAGGAGGAATTCGATTGCACCCCGGCGGAGCCGATAACAAACCGCAGCGACTTGCTCGCAATCGCGCATCTTTCGTAGTTGCGACACTCGAACGGACTTGCGAGGAGCCGCGGCGGCGTGAATTGCCGAGTGGATCACGGTGGAACGCGCACTTTGAGCTTTTCTTACTCCGGCTCCCATCGATACAGAGTGCATGACAGCAAACATGTCTGGCTAGAGCACAGCTTGGTTCTCGCTTGCCGGAGAACGGTTGGGGACAGAGATAGAACCGCGCGGAATCTCCCTGCATACTTGCGTTTCGTCCGGCAAAAAAGACACGATGGGGTTTCGCTCTGTAACTGGCCACGGGAGAGTCTTGGATAACATGTATTGCCTGCGCTGCAATCGTTCGATGGAAAGTGGACAGAAATCAGTAGCGGTTTATTTGTTTGCGCAAACGGTAGGAATCAAGCCGAGACAGAAGTCGAGCGCACAAAGGATCTGCTTTTGTCCCCAATGCTCCGTTTCCCTCGCCATGGGACCTCCGCCGGAAGGCGCTCTGAACATGGCCGCTTGGAATATGATTCGTGAACTGGTGGCTTCCGATCCTGCTTTGAATCAGGCGGCTTGGCAGAATTTGACCGGGGCCGTTAATTCCCTGCCCGCAACCGGCACCGATGGCGCCCACCTCTCGGCGCAGTCGGGCGGGTACTTCGAGTTCTGATTAGGCCGGTCATTTCCAATCCGTAATTCCCTCAACGCTGCGGAGCCCAGCTAACCTTTTTGCCTTTCTCAAGGTCTAAAGAACTAACGCCTGCGGGGAACTTCGGAGGACTCTGCTGCGTATCAGACCTTAGATACTTCAGTCGGGATTGAGACCCCCCGCCTGAATGTTACCCGGGGCCCTCACGCCCTCTCCGTAGGCGTGGGGGCACAGGTTTATCAATTCCATGCGAATGCTTCTTGATATCGTCCGGCAGTCGCTCTCTACTCTCTGGGCGCATAAGCTCCGTTCCTTCTTGACTATGTTTGGAATCGCATGGGGTGTGGGATCGCTATTGCTGCTGGTGGGCTTGGGCGAGGGCTTCCGCAGCGGGCAGGACAAAAACCTGGCGGAACTAGGCCAGGACATCATGTTTGTTTTTCCGGGCCGCATTCCGGCCGTGGCTGGCAGTTATCAATCGGGACAGCCGTATTACCTGACCTATGGCGATTACTTTGCCATTCGCGATCAGTCCAGATTTCTACGCGCCGTTTCGCCGGTCCTCGAACGCGAGGACATACGGGCGGTCAGCGATTATGGGTCGACCAATGGGCAGGTGTTCGGCGTAGTTCCCGAGTACAACCAGATTCGCAATACTCCAATCGAGCCGGGACGATGGTTCAACAATGAAGACAATCAGCAGCATCGTCGAGTCGCGGTTGTAGGGTGGGAACTATTGAAGAACATGTTCCCCGGCCAACCTGCGGTGGGCAGCACCATTATGCTAAATGACGTGGATTTCAAGATAATTGGCGTGATTCCCAAGATTGGCAAAGAAGGCGAAAACGGGACAAATCACCGCATTTTTGTGCCCTTCGACACGATGAGAATGCTATTTCCTCTGAAGGCGCAGAACTCGGAGAATGCCATCTCCTTCCTCAATTACCGCCCCTTGCAGAAAGAGTTACACCTGGAAGCGAAGAATGAAGTTCACTCCATCATTGCGCGGCGGCACGGTTTCGATCCTGCTCTGGAGGATGCCTTTCAGGATTGGGATACGATCGATGGAGCAATGCGTGTAGCCAAGATTTTTGATGCCATGGATTATTTTCTGGGTGTCGTAGGGCTTGTTACGCTGGGGTTGGGCGCGATCGGCATCATCAACATCATGCTGGTTTCGGTTACCGAACGCACACGGGAGATTGGGCTGCGCAAGGCGTTGGGCGCTACGCATCGCAACATCATGACGCAGTTTTTTGTCGAAGGCGCTTTCCTCACAGTTTTCAGCGGATGCATCGGGCTGGCAATTTCGGGAGCGTTCGTGGCTTTATTAGCACAATTACCGTCTCCGGAAGGTTTCGATACGCCGCGCATCGTGCCTGCGTCGGCCGTGGTAGCGATTGTTTCGCTTTCCATCGCGGGGATCGTGGCCGGGCTATATCCGGCACGGAAGGCAGCGCTTTTGCCTCCGGTGGAGGCATTGCGGCAAGAGTAGCCGAGGAAAATATGTTTGGCGAATTGGGCAAGCAGGCATTCAACGCGCTGAAGCACAACCGCCGCCGCTCTGTGCTCACGATGCTTGGCATGGCGTGGGGGATTGCGACGGTGGTGCTGCTCCTCGCCTACGGAGCGGGATTTCAGAATGCATTGATGATTGCCTTCCGCACTTTTGGCGGCAACCTGGTTGCGATTTTTCCTGGGCGTACCTCGATACAGGCAGGCGGCACCAAGGCGGGCGCGCAGGTGCGCCTGACTCGAGACGATCTGGACTTTATCCGAGCCGAGTGCCCGATGCTCACCCGCATCTCGCCGGAGGTCGATAAACAAAGTCAGGTGGCTTTTGGCACGCGCAGCGGAACCTATGGGGTACACGGCGTTTACTCGACGTATGAAAAAATTCGCGCGCTCGATGTAGGTGAAGGCTCGTTCTTTGGTGAACGGGAGGATTTCACACATACGCGCGTAGCCGTTATCGGATCCACTGTAAAGAAAAAGCTTTTTTCCGGCCAGAATGCACTAGGCGAAAATATCCGCGTTGACGGAATCGCATATAAAGTGATTGCCGTTCTGCGGCACACCATCTCAAACGGCGATGAAGACATGAACTCGCTCGTGTATGTGCCCTACAGCGCCATGAGCGACTTAAAGAATAGTTATTATCTCGACGGCATCATGATGGATTACGAGGGCGAACACAGCAAAATGGTTGCGGCAGTCCGCAATTCCATGGCGTTTCATCACAACTTCAATCCCAAGGACGATCGCGCCATTTTTGTTTTCGATGCTGTGAAAGATCTTGCCGACCTAACTGTGATTACAGTCGGCATCAAGCTGCTGTTGGGCTTTATCGGGCTCCTTACACTGGGCATCGGGGGAGTGGGCCTGATGAACATCATGCTGGTGTCGGTGACCCAGCGTACGCGCGAGATCGGCGTGGAGAAGGCGCTAGGTGCGCATCGCTGGCACATCCTGTTTCAATTTCTTGCCGAGGCACTCGTAATTACGGCCCTGGGCGGGATGTTGGGCGTTGTGCTGGCTTACCTGATTTCCTGGTCCGTGGGCTCGCTCACGCTCTGGAGCGCCTTTATCGAAGACGCCAGCGAGGGCGACATCCATCTCTATATCAATAGCGCCACTCTGATCTGGTCGACACTAATACTGAGTCTGGTAGGAATTGTCAGCGGGATGTTGCCCGCCATCAAAGCAGCGCGACTGGATCCGATCGAGGCTTTGCGCTACGAGTAGACTTTTCTAACATCCGTGATCCGGTCCTGTCGTCGCCTCTCGCCCTCTCCAGTGTCTTCGGCTACCATACAATAATTTTGTGCCTGAAACTGCTGCCACCCGTCTCGATCGTGTGCGTGCTCAATTAAGCCTTTATGAGCACCCGCTCCTGAACTTTTCGGCAAGAACTAAGGGGGAGGGAGCGGAGGTGATCATTCAGTTTAAAGATGAGTCGATTCCGGTACACACCTATTACTTCGATTTACATCCCCGGGATCTCGATCACCCGCAATTTGAATGGAGCTTCCAACGTCAACTTTTTGACGCGCTTCACGACTACTTCGTGGAGATGTTTATACGCACGCCGCAGGACCGCGCCGAGAGACAACAGAAGGAATCGTGAATCCTTTACGAGAAAAGATCGTGCGGGAGATTCGCGAGCGAGGGCCAATCCCTTTCTCCCGCTACATGGAACTCTGTCTCTTCGATCCGGAACTCGGGTACTATTCCCGCAACGCCGAGCAGTTCGGCAAGGCGGGTGATTTCTATACCTCAAGCGACGTTCACGCTGTATTCGGACGATTGCTGGCCCGGCAATTTGAGGAAATGTGGCGTGTCCTGGGCTCGTCGAAGCGAATCGAAATTGTAGAGCTTGGGCCTGGCCGCGGCCTTTTTGCGCAAGATGTTCTCAGTTGGGGAGAGAAGAAATTCCCGGAGTTTTTTTCTGCATTGCGTTATGTTCTTGTTGAAAGCTCGCCCGTCCTGCGCCGCCGTATAGAGGCAACTCTTCGACAATATCTTGACTCTGGTAAGGCAGAGCTCCGCGCTGAACTTCCGACAGCTGAGAAGGTAAACAAGAGTGACACGATTGTGTTCGCCAACGAGTTCTTCGACGCGTTCCCAGTCGATGTGCTTTGCACAAAAGGTGCCCTTCGCATTGATGTGGTTGGCGATCGCTTCATGGAGACCTGGGCGCAAGTCTCTGCGGAAGAACTGGAATTTGTCGATCGCCATTCAGTCCATCCGGAAGCCGATGAGAGGATCGAAGTAAATTTAGCCGCACAACGATTCATGGATGGCATTGCCGGTGGCATGCAGCGCGGTTTTCTGATTGTTACCGATTACGGCTACACGCGCGAGGAGCAACTAGCCGGGCGTCATCGCGGCACAGTCAAGGCGTTACGACAGCATTCGGTCAGCGATAATCCGTATGAAGCTCCAGGCGAGCAAGACATCACCGCCGATGTCAACTTCAGCGCGTTGGCGGGGAGTGCGGAAAAACATGGAATGCAAACCCACAAGCTCATTACTCAGTCGCAATTTCTTACTGGGCATTGGCGAAGCAAATGAATTCGACGACGCTTTCGGCGAATGCCGCATGCCCCAGGAACGGGCGAAAGTTGCTTTGCAACTCAAGCACCTGGTGACGCCTGCTGGCATGGGGGAAAGCTTTCACGTGCTGGTCGGATGCAAAGGCGTGGAGCGAAAAAGGATGGAATCGCTATCGGGCTTGAGCTTCGGCCGCAGAGAGGTTGCACCCTAAAAGACTAGCGCTGGGCTTCGGCTAAAGTGCCAGCTTTTTGAGCGGAGGATGTATCTGTCTTAGGTCCCGCGGGTGCAACGTCCGGATATTCGTAAACTCCGCGTCCCGACTTGCGTCCCAGGCGGCCAGCCTTTACATATTGAACGAGCAATGGAGCAGGACGATACTTTTCGCCAAGCGACTTGTGAAGATATTCAAGAATGTTGAGGCGAGTATCGAGTCCGACGAGATCGACCAGTTCGAATGGCCCCATGGGATGATTCAGTCCGAGCTTTAAAGCCTTGTCGATATCGGCGGCAGACGCAATTCCTTCCTGCAGCATGTGGAAGGCCTCGTTGCCGATCATTGCATTGATGCGGCTGGTAATGAAACCGGGCGACTCTTTGATAACGACCACCTCTTTTCCCATTCGCTTACCAACATCTACAGCGGCCGCAAGGGTAGCATCATCGGTTTCCAGTGCGCGCACGACTTCGAGCAACTTCATCTTGTGGACGGGATTGAAGAAGTGCATTCCAATGCACTTCTTGGCACGGTAGGTGACGCTGGCAATTTCGGTGACGCTGAGGGAAGACGTATTCGATGCGAGGATGGTCGTGGGACGGCAGATCTTATCAAGCAAGGTGAAGATCTCAATCTTCGATTCCATCTCCTCGGGGACCGCTTCAATCACCAGGTCGGCTTCGCGCGCCGCTTCTTCAACGGATCCGGCATATTCCAGACGCTGAAACGCCTTGTCAGCTTCGGGCGAGGAAACCTTGCCTAACTCCACCGCCTTGTCAAGATTCGATCGAATCTCGCTCTCGGCTCGTCGCAGAGCGCCGGGCAGCAGGTCTTCAAGGATTGTGCGGTAGCCGCCGACGGCAGCAGCGTGAGCGATCCCCCGGCCCATGATTCCAGCGCCGATCACCGCGACTGTCTTTATATCGATCGCTTCCACTACTGCGCTAGCACCCTTTCTTTTTCCAAATCCTTGATCGCTTCGCTGAGAGCCACGCCGGCGGTACGCAAGCTATCGGCTAAGCGCTTGCGTTCCTCGACGTTCATGGCGGGAATCGCGATGCAAATGCGACGTAATGTGGTCGTAATGTCTTCCACGTAGTTCATCGAGCGGATCAGTTCACCGGATGCCAGCATGAGGACTCCTGTAGTTTGACTTGGTTCAGCCGTCACACTGTCGACGAAGTGTGGCAGCCAAACTACTATTCTGGACGTGTCGGCGAATTTAGTAAAGGCGGCCGCGAGCTTGCATTCCGCAGGGCAACGCCTCTAGTGACTCCATCATGTCTTCGCTGATTGAACCCATGGGAGGAGGATTTATTTACATTGGCTTAAGGAGCACCGCTTATAATTCATATCGATTCTTTCCATGATCGTTGGCTCTTCCCCCGAATCTAAGGATCATATGGCAGATAAACCCTTAAAACGCTACATTTTCGCGAGCGACTTTGATCAGACGCTCACCTTCAACGACTCCGGCTATGTGCTGGCAGAGCTTGTGGGAATTCCAGTCGCGGAGTTCGAACGCAAAGCCAAAGGCATGGCAAAGATCAACCTTGTACAGCAGGGGGCCGAGTTGGCGTACTTGTTGCTCCACGATCCAGAGTTTAAAGCGAAGGTGCGGAAGGAACATCTGCACGAGGTCGGAAAGAGAATCCGGTTGAAAGGCGATATCAAGCTCCTGTATCAGATTCTGGCCACTGGCGTAGATGGACATTTTTTTGATTTTTACGTTTTGTCGGCTGCTCCTGTCGAGGTAATTCACTCCGCCCTGGAAGGAATCGTTCCGCGCGACCATATTTTTGGCACGGAGTTTCGGTATAAGCCGTCTGGGGAGATCGAGAGTATCGTTCGAGCGACCGCCGGATATGGCAAAGTTGCAGTCCTGAATCAGTTGCTGGCGGAACACGTTACTGGTCCTGATCATGTGATTTATTCGGGCGACGGCAGCTCTGATATTCACGTGATGTTGCAGCTGAATGCGCGAGACGGCCTTACCATCGCCGTGTCCGAGTCACCACATGTCTCGCAGATTGCCAAACGCACCGTGCTCAGCACGAGCGCTTTGGCGGTGCTAGCGCCAATTCTCGAAGAAGTAGTGGGTTGGGAACGTGCGCAAATTCGAACCTTCTTCGAACGCAATGGCATGCTCATTCAGGAGTGGGAACGAGTTCGCACGGACTGGCTGACGGTACGCCCTGCCATTGCGCCAGACGAGTCCGAACCGGTGGGCGTAGCGTAAGCCCACGGCTGCACCGTATCCAGGCACACTTCCATGCTGCGAGATAAGAACCTTATTCCACTGTCGCACCAGCACCAGCGAGCACTGGCTCTGTGCGTGCGTATCGATCGCGCGCAGCCGATCGCGGACATCGACCTCGAGGCCTGGCAGTCGGAAGTCGCGCAACTCTTCGAACAGGAAATCAAGATTCACTTCGCGGCAGAAGAAGATGAGATTTTCTTGCCGGCTCGGGAATTCCACGAGTTGGAAACACTGGTGGATGAGTTGATTGCGGAACACAGATCCCTGCGCGAATCGTTTCGGCAAGCCGAGTCGCGATCCATGTCGGCGGCGAGTCTCCTCGCTTTCGCGCAGCAGCTTTCGGCTCACATCCGCAAGGAAGAGCGCCGACTGTTTGAACGCATGCAAGAGTTGATGGGCGCGGACGAACTCCAGGCGCTTGGAGTGGGCTGGAATCTGCGCTAAGAAATGCCGGAACATCCTGCGCAATGCCGAACAAAACGACAAAGCTCAGACCACAAAGCTAAACAGCTCTAATAGTGGCTGCGTGACGGCGCCGGAACTCAGTCGCGGCTTCCCTGCCCATGTAGCGCTCCAGCATCGCCGGTTCAGTCTTCCTTAGATCGACAACCACCAGACCATCGAGCACGTTGGAAAACTTTCGATCGACATTGAAACCGAGCAATTTGCCGCCGATCTTCGCGTATTGCCGCAACAGGATCGGTAATCCTTTACCATCGGTCTCCACGTCGGTGATGGGTTGCGAGAGGTCTTCAATGTCGCGTAAGGCAGCACACATCGCGCGGCAATCCCAAGGGCGTAAGATCGCTGGGCGAAAAGGACGTCGGGGCTCGACCATGCCGGCCAGCTCATCTTCCCGCATCCGCGCCTCGAAGAAGCGGAAGATCATTTCGCGCGACGCTTGGCTGTAATCGTTGCTGATGCTCACGGCGCCAAAAAGCACAGGAGAACAAACATGCGCCGCCAGCAAACGTGCAATTCCCTTCCATAGCAAGAGAAGAGGCGCATACTGGCGCTGATACTCGGGCCGTACGAAAGAGCGACCTAGCTCGAGTGCCGGGCCGATTTTCTCGAAAACACTTTCATCGAAGCGAAACAACGTACTGGTATAAAGGCCGTTGATCCCCAGTTCAGCCAGAATTTTCTGCGTGTCGCCGGCGCGATAAGCTCCCACCAATTCTTGCTTGCCCTTGTGCCACAACAAGACATGCCAGTAGTAAGCGTCGAAACGGTCGAGGTCGCGTTTCTTGCCAGTGCCTTCCCCCGCAGTGCGAAACGTAATCTCACGCAAGCGACCCAGTTCCTCCAACATGCGTGGGGCTTCATTCGCCTTGGCCAGATACACTGCCAGTTCAGCATTCTCAATCAAGCATCGGTCCACCGGAAGACGATTCAATTCTTCTACTAAATCCTCACTTGGACCCGCGGCAGCTACTGGCTCTTGCACACGCCGTGAAATGGTGGAACGGACTGCGAGCGACCAGGAGTTCTGGGGGCGTTTTCTCCGCGCCAACAAGTACGTTCGCCAACGGAGATATTCAATTGTTTCTTGATCGTCAGGGCTGCTCTTCAGCGACTCAGGTCGAATCTCGCCGCCAACGCGCACATCCACCACCCGGCCTTCCTGTTGCAGAAATTCCTGCAGCTGAAATGCGGTTCGCAGGCGAGGGTGGACGTTCCCGAAGATGTGCAGACTAGCATGAGTTCTTCCGCAAAAATAAATTGGCAACACTGCAGCGTTCGATTGCCGAATCAAGCGAATGGCATCGGCGTTCCACACTTGTTCGGCGATTTGTGCTTGAGAGAAACGCCATTGCGGAGTCTCGCCCGACGGAAACAGACCCAGTACCCCGCCTTCTCGAAGCCACGCGAGGGCCTCCATCTCCGCGATGCGGTCGATTGGAGCCTTCTGATATCTAGAGTGACCCTGCGGCTTTGGATCCACAAACATGCATTGCCTCGCGAGTTCAGGCACTGTCGCTAATGGAAAGCTGGTCATCACCTTGACATCCGTGCGTACACGACGCAACAAGACTGCCAGTACAGCCCCGTCAAGGATCCCGAAGGGATGGTTGGCGACAACTACGAGGGGACCCTTCGCGGGAATCCGCGCCATGTCGGTAGCGTTCACGGCCAATTCCACTCGCATTGCTTGCAGCAGGCTTTCCAGCGAAAACCCTTGTGTGGACCGTTGTACGCGTTGGTATAAAACGCGGAATTTGTCCAGGGCGATAACTTTTTCTGCCAGGGAGGGTGTGCGGGTGAGTCCGGCAAGCTGCGCCAACACTTCCGCATGCGTTTCTTCCACCTGCGATTGGTTGGATGGCATGTTAAAGGAATAGCGCAGGCGCTTTGCGACACGATGAAGAAGACGTTAAAAGCTGATGAAATGTTAGTGGAGATGCAACCCGAAGAGTAACCGGAGGTAATCTGAGGCGCGGACTTCCACGGTCAGGACCCTTAGGTTTCCAGGCGGAAACGGGTCTCGGCCAGCGCGTAGAGCTTACGCCACACCAGACGATTGATGGTCACCACGGTGGCAGCCATCATCATCGTCGCGGCCAGCAGCAGATCAAAGTTTCCGGTGTCGGTGGCTTGACTTATCGTGGCCCCAAGGCCAATGGTGGTGTAGATGTGTCCCTTGAAATGAAAGTATTCCGCGACGATGCTCGCATTCCACGCTCCGCCGGAAGCCGTGACCAAGCCTGTTACGAGGTAAGGGAAAATACCGGGAAGGATCAGTTTCTTCCAGCGCTGAAAGCCGCGCACGCGAAATACAGAGCAGCATTCCTTCAAGTCCGTGGGAATAGCGATGGCTCCGGCAATCACGTTGAAAAGCACGTACCATTGCGTGCCCAGCAGAAGCACGACGATCGACGCAAGGCCAAGCCCACCGCCGATTCTGATCAGCAACAATAGAATGACCGGAAGCAGTGCAGTAGCCGGAACGGAGGCTGCAATTTGCGCCAGAGGCTGCGCAATGCGCGCCAGCTTTGGATTGAAGCCGATCGCGACACCGGCTGGAACGGTCCACAGAGTGCCGATAAGCAGAGCCAGATTCACTCGTAAGAAAGTAGCACCCAGACCGAGGGCGGCTTCGTGTAATTCCGCTCTCTGCAGACCGCTCAGAATGATCGCGACGCGTACGACTCCATAGCCAATTCCGCCCAGTGCGCACAGCGCGATCATGCGTAGCACCCACTCGCGCCACCGGGGGGTTGGTTCCTCGAAGATCTCTTCTGTGTGTTTTCGAGCGAAGTGCAACAGGAGGCGTTCGCCAATGGGCCGCAAAGTTTTCTGGCGAATTTTAGCGAGGCCTGCGGAACGCTGCACAAAGTTCAAAACCCACGACCGAGGAGCATCCGTACTCTCGACCTGCTCCACCTTAAATTTTTCAGCCCACGCGATCACCGGCCTCCAGATCAATTGATCCAGTAACACGATCACCCCAACCATTGTGATGACACCCCAGAAGATCGACGTTGTGTCTCCCGCGCTGGCCGCGGTTTGCAGATAGGAACCGAGCCCTGGCAGACGGAAGTCCCGCGGACCGAGAACGAACATCTCGCAGACCATGAGGGCGAACCATCCGCCGGCCACCGACATCATCGAGTTCCAGACCAGGCCGATGGCCGAAAAAGGGAGCTCCATCTGGGTAAAGCGCTGCCACCAACTGAACCGGTAGATCGTCGCTGCCTCTCGCATGTCCTTGGGAATGCTTTTCAGCGATGCATAAAAGCTGAAGGCCATGTTCCATACCTGGCCGGTGAAGATCAACAGTATGGCGCCCAGTTCAACCCCGAGTTGGCGGCCCGGAAAAAGCGCGACCATGGCCAGCATTACACCGGGAAGAAAACTAAGAACGGGAATGGACTGCAGCACGTCGAGCAATGGAATCATGAAGCGTTCGGCGCGCGGATTGTAGGCTGCTACGTAACCGTAGACGAGCGTGAACGCGAGGCTGAGAAAGTATGCAATGGCAATGCGCAATAGCGAATAGCCCGCATACGCCGGCAGGGCCCACAAGCTGCGGGAAATTTCTACAGACGGCGTAAATGGACCGAACCAGGAGCGTCCTACCGTCACCACGGCATAAAACAGGGCGACTCCGGCCGCAAACATGATGACATCCGGAAGGTGCGAGATTTCAAGACTCGGCAATTGCGCCCACAGGCGATAGGCCGAGAATCCTCGCCAACTGATGGTCCTCTTCATGTGGATGCCGTGGCTTTACTCTTCAAGTTGTTCCGATCAAGATTTCGGTGTGGGAGTCGAGTCTGGTCTTTCGATGGAGTGTTGGATGATTTCAGCAGGCGCAATTTCTGTCTGCGTCAACCGGCCACTTTCGCGATCGTAGTCAAAAATTTCCGCATACCGCCCCCAGTTCATGGCCGTATCTAGTTGCCGTTGCACTTCTTCTTCGGAAAAATGTTCGTCCAGAATGTCGTGGAAAAAATCATCGGTGATGGAATGATCCGACTTACGCTTAAGAATGCTATCGATCTGCTTCAGAATTGTGACGTGTTCAAGCGCGGCTTCACGGAACAGGACTTTGCGCCGCTGGATATCGGCGTCGGCAAATGCCACGCCTTGCGGCAACAGTTCCACATCCCCTTCCTTCAATCGGGCGAAACCTAACAGGGCGCACGCTTCGAGAATGGGCAATAGGTCTTCCACGTCCATCACCAGTTCTTCACTGAGTCGAAAAAGATCTTCGCGGCCACCGCGATCATGCAGTAACTCAAGGAGGCCGGCAATTCCACCTACACGCGCATGGGGGAGAATCTGATATTTATTTGTGCGTACCGGCGCTTCCCGGTTCTTGAATCCACCTGGCGGAGCCGTAATTTCCCCGGTGCTTTCCGGGTCGGGCAACTCGTGTTCCACGTCCGGTTCAGTCATGATTTTGTAAATGTAATCGACCAACTCGACAAACCGGCTGGATTTGCGATCACGAGGATGCGAGAGGCGTACGCTGAAGTCCGAACGAATGCGCGCGGGATTTCTGCCCAGTACTACGATTCGATCGGCCAACATCACGGCTTCTTCAATATTGTGGGTAACGATAAAGATGGCACTGGTGGGCATCTTTTTGTTCAGCCACAATTCGAGCAATTCGCCACGCAGATTCTCCGCGGTCAAAACATCGAGAGCGGAAAAAGGCTCGTCCATAAAGAGAACTTCGGGCTCCACCACGAGAGCGCGAGCGAAACCGACTCGCTGCTTCATGCCGCCAGAAAGTTCTTTGGGATATGCCGTCTCAAATCCGTCCAAGCCGACGGTATCCAGGGTTCGGAGCGCGCGTTTGCGGCGTTCGACGGCAGGCACTCCTCGAGCCTCAAGCGGAGTCTCGACATTTTCTAGAACTGTAAGCCACGGAAATAACGCAAAGCTTTGGAAGACGATCGCCACATTCGGAGACGCCTCCGCGAGGGGCTTGCCGTGCCAGAAAATGGCGCCTGACGTAGGCTGCGCCAGGCCACTGAGAATCCTCAGCAAAGTAGATTTGCCACAACCAGAGGCGCCCAGCAACGCGATGATCTTCCCCGGTTCGACAGAGAAATCCGTAAGTCCAACCACCTGAATGCGAGTTCCATCCGGTTGCGGGTAGGATTTCTCGATAGCGCGGGCTTCGATGATGGGTTCAGATGGCACGAACAGTCTCCGTCACTTCTATACACGATTCAGATGAGCGCGTAAAACGTCGAAGTTAATGCACTCAGGCGGCGAAGTTTTCGTCTGATGGAACTGAAAATGACTGAGGCAGCCTATCGGTAACTTCAGCGAGATGAGCCAGTTTCGCAATCAGTTCGGAACTGAATTCTCCCGGCGCGAGACGCCATTTCCAATTTCCTCCATCAGAACTGGGAACGTTCATGCGAGCTTCGCTTCCCAGTCCAAGCACATCTTGCATCGGAACTAGCGCAAGATCGGCGACGGAACTCTGCGCAGCGCGGATGAATGTCCAGTGAATTCCGTCGTCGCAGCAGCCCAGGTATGCCTCCGCATTGCGACGTTCGTCAGCAGTTGCGCCGGACTGAAACCAACCCACCGTCGTATCGTTGTCATGTGTACCGGTGTAGATCACTTTGCCGGTGGCCCGGTGCGGCAAGTACATGTGCGCGCCCTCATCGCCAAAGCCAAACTGCAGAACCGCCATGCCGGGAATTTGCAGGCGCTCGCGAAGCGCATGAACTTCCGGAGTGATATAGCCTAAGTCTTCGGCGAAAAATGGCAAGCCGCCCAAGGCCTCTCGCAATTTGTGAAATAAATCATCGCGCGGACCATCCACCCATCGCCCGTTGATCGCAGTCGGATCATCAGAAGGAATCTCCCAAAACTGATCGAAGCCACGGAAATGGTCGAGCCGGATGTAATCAGAATTTCTTGTTGCCCAGCGCAGGCGCTGAATCCACCACTCGTACCCCTGCGCCTTCATCACGTCCCAGCGGTAAAGAGGATTGCCCCAGCGCTGTCCGGTCTTGCTGAAGAAGTCCGGCGGCACGCCCGACACAACTTCCGATTCGAGTTTTTCGTTCAGGCGAAAAAGGTCGCGGTGCATCCAGACGTCGGCGCTATCGTAATTCACGAAAATTGCGACATCGCCGACAATGCGAATTTTTTTCTCAGCGCAGTAACGGCGCAAGGCCTGCCACTGCTCGTAGAAAGCAAACTGCAGAGCGCTGCGAATTTTCAGATCGTCCGCCAAGTCTTTTCGTGCGCGCTCCATGGCACCGGGCTCGCGATGTGCCAAATCAGGCGGCCATTCATTCCAACTGGCAAGCTTGTGACGAGCACGGAGCGCATCGAAGAGAACAAAGTCATCCAGCCACCAAGCATTTTCCGAGCAGAACCGTTCAAAACGTTCGCGCGCACCAAACGAAGCGGAAGCCACGAAGCCGCGCCCCGCCTCGAACAGCAGAGGCATTTTGCTAGCGAACACCCGATCGTAGGCGACAGGATCAGAACCGGAAGCGATACCCGAAATTTTGTCTTGATCAATCCAGCCGCGGCTGGCAAGCCTCTCCAGGCTGATCAGAAGCGGATTGCCGGCAAACGCAGAAATCGACGAGTATGGCGAGTTACCGTAGCCCAGCGGGCCGAGCGGCAGAACCTGCCATAACCCCTGGCGCGCGGTGGCGAGATTATCGACGAACGTATAGGCGGCAGGCCCTAAGTCCCCAATCCCGCCACGTGACGGCAGCGATGTTGGGTGTAACAAAATACCTGCGGCGCGAGGAAACGACATGCAGATCGGTCACTATCTCGGAATTATCAGATTCCCGACTCGCTACCCGAACGGGTCAGAGCTTTCATTTCGTCCTGGTTAATTTTGATTTTTCCGGATTTCTGCATCTGATCGCGCAGGTTGGTTACGAACAGCCCGAACAATTCTTGTTCCTTACTCTGCAGCAGGGTGTCGCGAATCTGGTCTCGCTTGGCGCTGAAATCCGCTTCTGATGGCGACTGCACCTCTTGCATCCCGATCACCACACCGTTCGTTCCGCTATTAATCGGCCCGCTGATCTCACCCGGTTTCATGGTGAAAGCTACCGCTGCCTGCCCCGTCATCGAGCCGATATCGGGAACCTGACCATCGGGCGCGACGAAGTCGCTGGTTTTTATAGCCGCACCCAACTCTTTTGCGGCACGCTTCAAATCGTGATCCGCCTTGGCGCGATCGGAAAGTTCCTGAGTTTTCTGTGACAGCAGGACACTCGCACGCTCGTTCTTGAATTCCTCTTCCACTCGGGTACGGATTTCGTCGAAGGTTGGCGTGGACTGCGGCTTGATAGCAAGCAAATCAAATACTGCCGAGCCCTGCGATGTGGGCGCCATCTCCGGCCCAGACTTTTCAGAAGCCGTGAACACAGCGTCCATGAACTGAGGCGACGGTCCCAGCCCCGGCACCATATCCTTGCGGCTGAAGAAGTCTGACGTAACCACGGGCACACCTTTGGCGGCCGCTGCCGAGTCGAGTCCTTGCTTCTTCGCCTGCTGCAGCAAGTCATCCGCCTGTTGCTGAGCCATCTGCTGCGCCTTCTGTTGCTTCAGGGTTGGCTCGATCGTGTCTTTCACTTCATCCAGCGATTTCATGTGCGCGTCCTGGCGAGCATCGACACGAATGATGTGAAAACCATAACTGCTTTTTACGAGATCACCGATCTGACCAATCGGCTGCGAAAATGCAGCTTTTTCGAATTCCGGAACCGTTCGTCCTTTACCCACCCAACCTAGCGAGCCACCTACCTTTGCGCTGCCGGGGTCTTCGGAATATTTCTTGGCGAGATCTTCGAATTTGGCCCCAGCTTTCAATTGCTTGAGCAAATCCTCAGCTCGTTTTTGAGCTTCGGCGACGCCCTTTTCATCCACTTTTCCGTCAGGCCCAGGAAGCGGGGTCTTGATCAGAATATGGCTGACTTTCGCCTGCTCAGGCACGCGATACTCGTCGCGATGCTGGTTGTAATAAGACTGCAACTCGTCGCGCGTAATTTGCACGCCACCCGCAATCTTGGACACGTCGATCATGGCGTACTTGACTTTGCGCTTCTCCGGGATCGAATTCGCGTAGTTTTTCTGATGGCTGTCATAAAACGCCTTCAGCTCTTCCGTGGTCGGGTGAAGGCCTTTCTTGATGTCGTCTTCTTTCAAGACCGCATATTCGAACTTCACCTTCGTGTTCTGCTTATCGAACTCCTGGCGGATGGCAGCATCGCTGACGGAAGCGCTGCCGGTGATGAGCGCCTGAAGTTTGCTGATCAGGATCTCTTTGCCCACGGAATCTTCGAAAGTGGCTGGGGTGAGATTGTGCTGTTGCAGAAGCCCCTGATATTCAGCCTGGCCGATAAAGGTTCCGCCGGGAAAGAAAATTTCGGCATAACGGCCGTGCTGGAGCTCATCCTTGATTTCATCCGGTGTCGCCTTTAGGCCGAGGTGTTGGGCTTCTGAAACCAGTGCTTGCCTGTCGACCAGTTGATCGGCTGCACGTTGCGCAAAAAAAGGCAACAATATTGCGGCATTGGCCCCCAACTGGGCACCCTGCTGTTGCAGCATTCCGCGAGCCGTCTCGCGAACCTCTTCGGCGGTGATGTCTTCGCCGTCCACTTTGGCAACCACGCCTTTGCCGGGCGTTCCCATCAAGTCGTTCCCCAGATTGCCGGGGATGAAAGCGATCACCATTGCGGCGCAGATAAGCAGCAGCAGGCCGCTAAGCACAATTTTCTTGAAGGGTCCTTCAGTTTGCAAAAATCGAATCATTAGATTGTCACTCCGGAAGTGTGCAGCAGAATCGCTAATTATAAACTAACCACACCGGGCCTCGCCCCACCTGCCTTCCCAGTTTCGGGGGCGACTAGTCAAAAATCAGCTATTGAAACGTATCAATAGACATGTTATTCGTCTTCTTCGCGAATTCGGGTCAAGGAAGTTTCATTGCGCGCGCCTAGATTAATGATGAGAGAGGGAGCAGCATGGTTAAGAAACCACTAGTCGTAAACAAGCAGCTTCTAACGCGGTTGCTCGCGGTTCTGTTATTCGCTTCACAGTTCCTGCTAGCGGCAGACCACGCCGCTCCAAAATCATCGGATCCGAGCGATCCCGCCGCTAAGACCGAGAAGATTCTTCTACGTGATCACTGGAACCTGCAATCTTCCGCAAAGGTCGAGACCAAGGGTGAAGTAATTTCCACCCCCGGTTATATGCCTCGAGGATGGCACGATGTTGTTGTTCCGACAACCGTGGTCGCGGCCTTGGTGAAGGACAAAACGCTGCCAGACCCTTTCTTCGCCATGAACCTGCGGCAATTTGCAGGAGTGACTTATCCGATCGGCGGGAATTTTTCGAATATCGCGATGCAGACCGACAGCCCTTATGCGGTCTCGTGGTGGTATCGAAAACAATTCAACGCGCCTGCTTCCTATCAAGGAAAAACTGTCTGGCTAAATTTCCGGGGAATCAACTATCGGGCTAACGTATGGCTCAACGGTAAGCAGATTGCCAACTCGAATGACATTGCAGGAGCTTGGCGGACCTACGAACTCAATGTCACTGACGCGCTGAAAGCGGGTGCGGAAAATGTACTCGCGGTCCAGGTTTTCGCGCCCACGGAAAACGATCTGGCCATTACCTTTGTCGATTGGAATCCTGCGCCTCCCGACAAAAATATGGGAATATGGCGCGAAGTGTACCTCACCACCAGCGGACCGGTGGCGTTGCGTTATCCCACCGTAGTTTCGAAACTCGCCCTGCCTGCCACAGATTCAGCGCGATTAACGGTGACAGCGCAGGTGAAGAATAGTACCAGCCATACCGTTAAAGGTAAGTTGAAAGGCGAAATTGAAAGCATCGCTTTTGAACAGGACGTCGAACTCGCGGCGAACGAATCGAGAGACATTACTTTCACGCCCGAGCAGTTTTCTCAGCTCGTCCTCTCGAATCCGCGGCTGTGGTGGCCGGCGCAAATGGGAAAGCCGAATCTCTATTCACTCGCGATGGAGTTTGATATCGACGGTGCGGCCAGTGACCGGTCGCTAACTAAATTCGGGATTCGCGAAGTCACTTCCGAGGTCAACTCGACCGGCGGACGCGCATTTCACATTAATGGAAAAAATATCCTTATCCGTGGTGGTGGATGGACCCCAGACTTGATGTTGCGCGAAAATTCTCAACGCTTGCGCGACGAATTCCGTTATGTGCAGGACATGGGCCTGAATACGGTGCGCCTGGAGGGCAAGCTCGAAACGCAGGAGTTTTTCGATATCGCCGACCGCGAGGGCATTCTTGTGATGGCGGGTTGGTGCTGCTGCGATTTCTGGGAGCGTTGGCCGCGCTGGAAAGCCGAGGATTTTGAAATCGCCCAGCAGTCGTTGCGCGATCAAATTTACCGCTTGCGCAGCCACCCCAGCCTAGTCATGTGGCTGAATGGCAGCGACAATCCTCCACCGCCGGATGTCGAGCAGATGTATCTGAATATTGAAAAGCAACTCCTGTGGCCGAATCCTGTTGTCTCCTCGGCGACCGGCAAAGCCACGACGGTGACAGGAGACAGCGGCGTAAAGATGACCGGCCCCTACGAGTACGTGGCTCCGGGCTATTGGGAAAAGGACACTTTGCAAGGCCAACCGGGGCGCAAGCAATGTAATGCAGGCGGGTGCGGTGGTGCTTATGGCTTCAACACGGAGACCAGCATGGGACCGGCGGTGCCTCCGGTTGAAAGTATTCGTGCCATGGTTGGTAAAGATCACCTCTGGCCAATCGACGACGTGTGGAACTATCACGCCGGCGGCGGAGAATTCAAAACCATCCAAGTATTCAGTACCGCTCTGGCGAAACGGTACGGAAAATCAGATAACGTAGACGACTTCGCGGCCAAATCCCAGATGCAAACTTACGAAGGCGTTCGCGCCATGTATGAGGCTTACAGCCGGAATAAATACGAAGCCACAGGCGTAATTCAGTGGATGCTCAACAACGCTTGGCCTTCCATGATCTGGCATCTTTACGACTACTATTTGCGGCCTGGCGGCGGATATTTCGGCGCTAAGCGGGCCATGGAACCGCTACATCCGGTGTACGGATATGACGATCATTCCATCTGGGTTGTCAGCAGCCAGTATGAGGATGTGAAAGGCCTGAAACTCACTACCAAGATTTACAACCTCGACGCCAGTGAAAAGTTTTCGCACGAGGATTCAATCGACGCGGCCGCAGACAGCACCGCGAAAATCTTCACGCTGCCTGAAGTTTCCGGCCTTAGTTCAGTCTATTTCGTGGCGCTGCAGCTTACCGATTCTGCCGGCAAATTGGTGGGTTCAAACTTTTACTGGCTCTCCACCAAAGCAGAGACGCTGGACTGGTCGAAGTCTACTTGGTGGATGACGCCGACCGATTCATACGCGGACTTCACGGGCCTCTCGCAACTTCCGAAAGTAAAACTGAAAGTTGCAGAGCGATCGGAGCGTCAGGGCGAGGAATCAGTCACGCACGTGACAATCGAAAATCCAAGCAAGACTCTAGCTTTTTTTGTTCATTTAAAACTACGAAGGGGCGCAAAGGGGGAAGAGATTCTGCCTGTTATTTGGCAAGATAATTACATCAGCATGCTGCCCGGGGAGAAGCGAGAGGTGAACGCCACGTATCGATCGAGCGAATTGGGCGCGGAGAAGGCCGAAGTTGAAGTCAGCGGTTGGAATGTGGAATAGGAAAACGCGGTGCGAATGGATCACGATTTGTACAAAAATGTAATTCAGGTATCATGATCCAAAGTTAAGCGCACACCTTTCTGCAGATGATCAACGGCAAACGCATCGCGATTGTAATGCCCGCCTACAACGCGGCGAAGACGCTCGAAGCTACGGTAGCTGAGCTTCCCGACCTGGTTGATATCAGCATTTTGGTCGACGACAACAGCTCGGATTCCACCGTCGCCTTGGCCAGCCGTCTTGGGCTTCTGGTTTACAAACACGACAGCAACTACGGATACGGACGCAATCAGCAGACCTGTTATCGAGAGGCGCTGGCGGCCGGCGCTGATGTCGTGATCATGCTTCATCCCGACTACCAGTACACACCACTGCTGGTAACCGCGATGGCCAGCATGGTCGCGTACGAGGTTTACGACGTGGTGCTAGGCTCCCGCATCATCGGTGGAGGAGCACTCCGGGGCGGAATGCCCGTGTACAAATACATTTCTAACCGGCTCCTTACCGCGTTCGAGAACCTTTTCCTGCGGGTCAAATTGTCCGAATATCATACTGGATACCGCGCCTTCAGTCGCAACGTTCTGACCAAGCTTCCGCTACTGGAGAATTCGGATGACTTCGTCTTTGACAATCAGATGCTGGCGCAGTGCGTGCACTTCGGCTTCCGTATCGGTGAAGTGTCGTGTCCTACCAAATATTTCAAAGAGGCATCATCCATCAATTTCCGGCGCAGTGTGGAATATGGACTCGGGGTGCTCGCGACCACTCTTCAGTTTGCACTTCAGCAGATAGGGCTTATTCATTTGGCGCGTTTTAGCGACGAGGGGCGCAAGCTCGAACCGGGCCAGCGCACCACTTACTATGTGCGAAAGACTGAAACCGCGGGTTCGATGTAGCTTTCGCATTCTTCTTTCAACTTCCAACCAAGCTTTTCAATCTGGCTCTTCCGGTTCTCTCGAGCCGCAGGAGATTCCTGGCTCTCCCTCTAAATTCATCAAACATTAATGTTGCGGTAACTTTTGCGTAATGGAGGAGGCGCTACCCTTACGCTTCTCGAAAAAAGGCTTTCGCAAACACATCCCGCGATCCTTCGAGAGACCCGTGTTCATTACTTGCTGGAAGAACAGCCCCTCTAACATTTTCAACTTGGACAAAGAATTGATCGGAAGAGGTTTAAACATCATGCAACTGCGACTCGCGCTGTGCCTGACGGCGCTCATCTTTCTGACCGCCTGTGGTAGTAGCAGCCATAGCGCTACACCTTCTTCGGCTGGATCAATTTCTGGTAATTGGCAGATGAACCTGCAGCCAAGCGATACCAAGACCAACCCGCATCCGCAGTCTGGTTTTCTCGTCCAAAATAGCGATGTGGTGACCGGCAGCATGATGTATGTTGCCAATCCCTGCACTGGAGTCGGCAGTGTCCAGGGGACAGTGAGCGGAACTGCGATCTCGATGGTTGTAAGTCCGACCGGGTCGCAGGTCAACCTCACCGGCACCATTGGCGCAGGGCAAACCACAATGAACGGCACGTACACGACACTTTCGATGGGATGCACTGGTGTAAACGTCGCGCCCGCGACCGGAACGTGGATCGCAAACCTGATCACGCCTCTCTCTGGCAACTTTGCGGGAACGTTCACTTCTGTGACCAACACGGTCTACCAGGTGACGGGGCAAGTGACCCAAGGTCCAAATATCGGGACGAGCAACGCTTCTCTTACCGGAACCCTCAGTGTCACCGGTTATTGTTTTGACACAGCAAATATTTCCGGTGTGATCACAGGGACTTCCGCCGTGATCAGCCTGGTAACTTCCGCCGGCGCCCAGATCGGACAAATGACTCTGACCAGTTCAATCGATGGGACGTCGCTGACTGGATCCTACAATCTTTTACCGCAGCCGGAACCGCCATGCGGGGGTGGGACGAGCGGCACAGTGTCTTTGACTCTGCCGAAATCCTGAGAGCTTCTTACGACGAGAAAGCTGCAAAGTAGCGGCAATCCGGATCTACCAGACTGCGGCAGACGCTTTAGTCGTAAAGCTGGCTGCTGAAACCTACCGCAATCACAAGCTTATTTGAAGTTGAACTGAACGCTGGCGGTGTCCCCCGGATTGCTTTGAGCCGCCAAGGGCGGACAGGGGTCCACTGCGCCGTTCCCCAGTTGCAAACCTGATGGGTCGCTCCCCCCGACCAGAGAAACTCCACTTGATGTGGACATAACTGTCGCTGGCGTACCGGGGGTTCCGGGAGAGGCAGACGGTACGCCAAGGGTACCAATTTGATTGCCACTGAAGTCATACACATCCATGTAAACACTTTGTCCGCTGATCGTCCCCGTTAGAAAGGCGGTTGCAAAACAAGGGTAGCCGACCGCGTTTATCGTTCCGGTGAGTGACGCGTTGCTCGCACCCGCGTTGGAACTCTGCGTAATCGAACCAGATACGGTGACCGGCACACTTGTCGAACTGGTGCCAGTCTGAAAGATCCCTAAATAGGCGGAATCGATCGTGCCGGTAAAGTTACCATTCAACGGTGGAATCAGAAACGCGTTCCATGTCCCGGTGGTCGAAGGAGCAAAGCAACTTCCGCCAGCAGCTTGATAGTCCCCAGCCATCGATTGATTGTCGGAAGAAATAGATCCCGTAAAACTGAGCGTCGTGCCGCCTTCGTTCAAAGAGAAAGCCACATTCTGGCCGGTGATAGTTCCGCTGAGAGCGGAAACCCCTCCGCACGAAACCGATGAACCTTCCGAAGGTGTCTCTATGCTGCCCGTTAGTGCATTACTGGCTTGCGTCAGAAAACCGGAAAGAGAAACCGATCCGCGCGGAGGCGGGTACTCCTGATAAAGGCTGAGTTGCCAGTTGCCAGAAAGCACATTCGTGCTGGGTGTGGCCGTTTTCGACCCACCACCACAAGCGACAGAGATCAAGACTAGTAGGGCCAATGAAGCCGTAGCGACAGTTCTCACATATCTCCCCAGAGAATGAAATCGAATCGAAACTTTATCGACAGACGAACCTGACAACGAACAGAAGTTTCCCATGATTCTGGTAGGTGTAGCAGTGTATTCGCACAGTTGTGACGAGGTTGTGACTGTAAGGTTAAAAATAGATTAATAAAAACGGCCGAAGCACGGGGAAAGCCAGAAAGACTTGTCGTACAAGTCTGGCATCGAGCCTCTGCTAAGGGGAGGCGTTTTTAACGCAAGATTCATCAAGAAAATGGCGAGCGGGCGGTATAGTTCTCCGTTTGAAAATTCCCGAGGTGAACTCGATGCGAAGGTTGTTGCTTGTGTTGGCGCTGACAGAGACGTTGTTGGTTGCCGGTTGCGGCGGGGGCAGTTCGAAATCCTCGCCCTCCACTTCCGGAGGCGGAGGGAACGGAGGCGTTAATCTACAATCCATCGCAATCAGCCCGAGCAGCGCCACCATCGCGGCGGGCACGACACAAGCGTTCACTGCCATGGGAAAGTACTCGGATGGAAGCACGAAGGACTTGACGGCAACAGCGCAGTGGGCGTGTTTGCTTCCCAACCTCGCTAGCGTAAGCAGCACAACCCCAACCCAGGGGATGGCAACGGCAATCGCCCCGGGCACGGCTTTGGTCACTGCGGCCTCAGGGGGCGTTACTAACAGTGCCGAACTGACTATTACGAACGCAACAGCTACTTCCCTTGCGATTACGCCTGCGACGGCCACGATTGGACTTGGAAATCAGCAGCAGTTCAAAGCCACGGCTACTTTTAGTGACATGTCCACCCAGGACGTAACCAACCTCGCCACTTGGTCCTACACGTCACCAACCTTTGGCCCAGCCACATTTATTGCGTCCAGCAGTGGACTAGTGATTGGAGAGAGTCTAGGGACAAACGATGTCAATGCGAGCTACGGAACGGCGACAGCGACTACTCCGTCAACTCTCACCGTGGATTTATCGAATCTCGTATCTGTCGCCGTTATCCCGGCGTCTCCTACTATCGCAAAGCATACTCAACTGACTTTTTCTGCGATCGGTACATTTAGCGATGGAAGCACTCGCGATGTCAGCAGTATCGCCAGTTGGTCTTCTTCTGACACAACAGTAGCTAACTTTCCAGGCAGCGGCGGCGGCACTGCTACCAGCACAGGAACTGCAGGCAGTTCGACGATAACCGCCTCGGTTGGCACTTTTAACCCAACCACGACTCTCACGGTGAGCAACGCGACGCTAAGTTCAATCACCCTGGTTCCGGCGCTAGTCACGATCGCCCCCGACACAAAGACGACGCTCACGGCGGTCGGGACGTTCAGCGACGGCAGCAGCCAAGCGCTAACCACGCAGACCACTTGGACCTCGGACAATCCTGCTTTCGCTTCGGTGACCCAGAGCGGAATCGTCTCCGGCTCAGCCTCCAACGCGGGCGGCCCATCCAACGCGATCGCCAACATCAGCGCCGTGGGCCCCAATGGTTTAGGCGCGGTACAGAGTTCCGTCTCTGTGGTGACGGTGAGCACCGGAACTTTGGTCTCCATAGCAGTTTCGCCCGCGACGCCCTTCATAACTCCTGGGAACGTTGTCGCTTTCAGTGCAGTCGGGACTTTCAGCGACGGGAGCACCCAAGACGTGACGGCATCCTCGGGTTGGACTTCCGCTGATAAGGGCAGTTGCAACGCGGCAGGCGCGTGCGTCGCCACGAACACGCAGAACGTCGCGGTGGCAATGGGAACTGGTCAGACGGACATAACGGCGACTCTGACCCAGGCCCCGGGGAAACCAATTACCGGTACGGGCGTCTTGGCTGTCGCTCTTCCCTCCCAGATCTCTATCGCGATTACACCGGCTACCGTTCAGATTGCGAGCGGAACGGCGACACAATTGAAGGCCACAGGCACCTTCATCGATGGCACCACCGAAGATATGACGGCGCTGGTAGATTGGAGTTCTTCCGCGCCGCCCGTGGCAACTGTGGGGTATCAAACAGGAATTGTGTCGGGTCTAAGTGCTGGATCCTCTACCCTGACTGCCGCGCTGGGATCGGTGACCAGCACAGCGCAGATCACGGTTACCGGCGCGACTCTCAGTTCCATCTCCGTCTCGCCTGCGAATCAAAGCATTGCTCTCGGAACAACGCAACAGATGATCGCGACGGGAACGTTCAGCGACAGCAGCACACAGAGTTTGTTAGGCGCGACATGGAGCTCTTCGAATCCAGCTGTAGCTGCTGTGAATGGCAGCGGCCTGGCAACAAGCACGGGGGTGGGTACAGCCACGATAACGGCTGTTTACAACGGAGTTACGGCTGGAACGAACGTAACGGTGCATTGAACTCGTTCGCAAGGACTGATCGTTTTCAGCTGCTCGGTCAGAGCTGAAGCTTGTCCCCTGATGTTCGGTGATCGACTTGATCGCAGCGGAGAACAGCGGCTTGAGTATGGAAATTGTCACAACAATACGATGCCCATACTGCGTCGACGGAAATCATTTCAGCCTCATGACTGCGAGGGCGGGAGGGCACTGGTTTCTGTGTCCGCATTGCGCCCATGTGGTCATTCCAGACCAGCCGTTCTATAAATGCAACTGCGCAAAGTGTGTTGAGTTGACTAAGCCGTCGTCCTCATAATTTGGCCCGCCTCATTGCAGAATTGCTTGGCAGGAGTTGAGCGAGCGTCTTACCGCCCGCCGCCCCATACGCTTCCTCACTAATACATCACCCGGCCTCGATCCTAGTAGTGAAGTCAGAGCCGCCGCATTGAAGAGCATGACTGGTGGATTCCTCCCGGAATACTGAGAATGACAAATACCTCATTTGGGGGATTACACCTTTTTCTTGATGGACGATGATGCCCAAGAACCGAGGAAGCACCATGCAGGCTTGGGCTTTACAAGAGAATGATTTCGGCGGAAAGGTAAAACTGAGTTCGCATTCGCGCCATAGTTTCTACCGCTACTCCCTCTGGCGCACGCACTCAGGTGAGCACCTGTTTGATGGCGCGGCAGGCGACCTAGCGGAAGCCCTGGAAACAATGCGCGCGCACATCCGCTACTTGTCTGCGGCAAAAGAGCTGGCCACGAGGGAGCAGTGAAGCGCTATGAAATTATCCCGGACTTTGCAAGCAGCTCAGGACACGAAAAGAGCTGATAACCCCGAAAGGTTCGACGTTATCGACCTTGGACCTTTCGACAACAATCGAAACGATGTTCTCGCGATCAATGATGTCGCGCAGTGCGCAGGGGTCTCCCTGAACCCTGCATCTGGGCGAATAGAGGCGTTCTGGCAGAAAGACGGGACCCGCAGTATGTTGGGAACCCTGGGTGGCTCCTTTAGCATTGCGCGCGATCTGAATAATCATGGCGAGGTCGTCGGCGGCTCTCTGACCGAAGGGGACGAGAGTTTTCATGGCTTCGTTTACCGAGACAATCAGATTCACGATCTAAATGAGTTTCTTGACCCTGGAAATGGATGGGAACTGCTGCAGGCTCTCGGCATCAACAATCACGGAGAGATCATCGCCATCGGTAACTGCACCGGTCAGGATCGCATCGTCCTGCTTCGGCCGAGAATATAGGTACCAATCGAGACCGCGAAAACGGCTCAGCCAAAAGGAGCAGAAATGTTTGCCAGGCAACAAATCGCTGCTGTCGCGGACAAAAGACCACTCAGGTTTCTCATGACCGCTCTAGCGGCACTGCTTCTGAGCGGAGTCATTCACGCAACTCCTATCTCCGGGCACGGAACGAGCCGGCTGCTTAACTCGCAGGAATTGGCCAGTCCCGCATCTGCGCCGAGTACAGCGAAGGTGGGACTTGAGCTGGTCGCGGCTGATGCGGCTTCGTTGAATCACCTCAACAGTGGGGTTGCCATGCAAAGGAGCGATGCCACCTGTGTCATTGCTAGCAGTTGCTCCAATCCTGTCGCAGTTCCAGAACCGCAGTCACTTGTACTGGTCGGCACCGGCCTTCTATCAATGGCGGGCCTGATCCGGAGACGCCTAGCCCGGTAACGAGCGAGACGCTTGGGGGCATCGGTTGCGAAGGGAAAACAAAATGAACCGATCCGGTCATCAATGTGTTAGTTGGATACGTAATGTCCGCACTAATCTGACCGCCTTTACCGCACTTTGCGTGTTGGCAACTGTGCCCGCTTTTGCCAAACATCCATCCGTCCAGCGTCCCGCCGGATCTATCTGGAAAGACTCTTCGGGAAAGGCCTATAACCACGATGGCTTTCCTTGCTCCACGATCTCCACTCCAAGTACTTCAGGACTCAAGTCCGGCAGCTCTCTTCATGAACTCAATCAAATTGAGCATCGAAGTCTAGGTGCGATTAAAAGTTCTTCGAAACCGGAGAACTTCTCGCATTATCGACCAGCTGGGTACTCGGTGAACGCCAAGCGTGAATCGAGTATTAATTTTCCATATCATCCCAATTCTGGGATAGGCCACAACCCAAGGAACGCCCGGTGACTTTCACCCCCCACAGTTCAAAACACGATATTAAATCGCGATGAATTTCGTAATCCAGATTGTGTAACTTCCTTTGGCACGGTACTATTCCAGCACCCGGATATAAGGGCAACAATGATCGGAAAGTTTATAGCTGCTGCGCAGTACTTCACGAACCGGGATGTCCCGGGTCGTTCCCTCAAAGTCCGCCCAGACGACACTTTTCTCGTGTCTTACCCGCGGTCGGGAAATACTTGGACACGTTTCCTGGTAGCGAATTTTGTACATCCGGATGCGGGAGTGACCCTCGTGAGCGCGGACCGGCTCATCCCCAATGTGGACGGCCAGTCCAAGCGATACTTTAAAGAGATGCCTGGGCCCCGGATTATCAAGAGCCATCATCCGTTCCAGCCGACGTTCAAACGCATCATCTATGTTGTTCGCGACCCTCGCGATGTAGTGGTGTCTCAATATCACTATCAGATCAAGCGCGGTGTTCTGGCCGAGGACTATCCCTTTGAAAAGTTTGTGCCCCTTTTTGTAGCAGGCGAAGTTTGCCCGTACGGTTCCTGGGCAGAGAACGTTGGCACTTGGTTGGTCGCACGTAAAAGCGACCCCCAGTTCTGTCTAGTTCGATATGAGGACTTGCTGAAGCAGACTCCGCGCGAACTAACGCGTATTGCGAAAATGCTGGAGATTGAACCCACCACAGATCGGATTGCGACAGCCGTGGAGCGAAGTACGGCCGATCGCATGCGTCAGTTGGAAAAGGTAGAAGGATCAGAATGGTCTTCTACTAAGGGAACCAGGCAAGACATTTCGTTCATTCGAGCCGCCAAGGATCGCCAGTGGAGAACAGCCCTCCCAAAGGAGTGCGTGCTCCAGATTGAAGAAAAATGGGGCGATCTTATGGAATCGTTGGGGTACATCCCGGAATTCTCTGGAGTCGGGCGACCCAGCTTTCCTGGTATGAATCTTAACCTGGAATCTACGATTTCCATCTAAGGTTTCCGCGATTTATCCTGAAACGCCTATCGGCCATATTGCGATTCGCCGAGTCTTGGCTCGCCTCTCCAGAATGCAACACCTGCCGCAAATCGTCTAACGGCGTCCCTAGGCCTCTTGTTACGCCTCTTCCGCCCGCATGAGCCGTCAGGCGGACCTTTTAAAGCACTTTCGCGTATTCCAATAATTAAGATTGAGCCTTGAGGAAGTGAAACCTTGCTGTAATCTTGAGAGTGTATGTTGATGTTTCGACATCGTTTTCCCTCCCGGCCGAATCTCGACGACCGAGGTGTTTAGTGGTTGATGCGCGACTCTGCTAGTGATGACCCAAGTGGAAAATGACAACCCGCGCGCATCGGACACGTCGGCGGGCCCCCTCGTCAGCGTCATCATCCCCGTCTACGACGCGACGGCCTATATCGCGAACGCGCTCCAATCGGTGTTTGCCCAGACATTTTCGGACTTCGAAGTCTTGCTAGTGAACGATGGTTCGCCAGACAACGAGCGTCTGGAACGCGAGCTTCAACCGTATCTCTCCAGAATTCGCTATTTCAAGCAGGTAAACCGCGGTCCGAGTGCAGCCCGGAACCTTGCGATTCGCGAATCGCAGGGGCGCTTCATCGCTTTCCTTGATGCTGATGACTTCTGGTTGCCTCAACATCTGGCCCGCCAGATGGAACGCCTGAGCCGTAACCAGAAAATCGGGCTGGTTTACGCCAACGGATTTCATTTGCGAGATAACAATCTGGTCGGAACCGCTTTCGAACGAGTGCCGCAGTCAGGTGTCGCTGACGTCGATAGCCTCCTCAGCGAGCGATGCACAATCAATACTTCCTCGGTCGTGGCCTCACGCAGCGCTCTCTTCCAGGCTGGGTTGTTTGAGGAGAGCATGAGGCACTGTGAGGACTTTGATCTTTGGCTTCGGGTGGCACGACTGGGAATCGGCATTGAATACGACCGTCAGATTCAGGTTGGCCATCGAGTAGGAAATGGACTCGCTTCCAGCCGCGAGCGAATGAAGGAAGGCCGGGCCCGGGCCTACAAGGCGTTTCTGAATGGTGGCAATGCTTCCGATTCGCAACGCGCCGTAATCGCATCCAAGCTGGAAGCTTTGGATTTTGAGATTCACCTCGAACTCGCCAAGAAACATCTTGTCGAAAAACAATATTCCGAAGCTGTGGCCGAGTTAAAGGCGGCGCGCTCGATCAGGAGTGACGGAAAACTTCGATTGGCAGAGCTCGGCCTTCTCTGCTTCCCTTCGGGTACACGTTTTGCGTATCGGACCTATATCGGTTTGTTGGCAGGGTACAAGAGGCGCGAGGAAAAGCGATTCATGAAAGCGGTTTCGCCGACAGAATTTCCGGCCCCGCTAGGGTTCGAGGAAAGACGTCGAATTGCCTCTCAACCGTCACAGGTGAGAGTCGCTGGGCGTCAGGGTGAACTGAATAACGAAAAAGTAAAGGCATTTGAGCAACCATCCAGGTAAACAGATCGCCAGATAAGACAACGCCATGCTTTACGGTATCAAAACGACCATCACTTATTTGTTAGGGATAGACCGCGCGGAGCGCAACTTCGCTGTGTATCCTGACGATACTTTTGTAGTTTCTTATCCTCGGTCCGGAAATACATGGACTCGGTTTCTGATCGCCAATCTAGTTCACCCGAACAAGCACGTAAGTTTCGTCAATATCGAAAAGCTCATTCCAGATACCTCCTCGCAGTCGAATCGGGCGCTGAAGAGTACACCGCGGCCGCGCATCATCAAGACCCACGAATATTTCGACCACCGCTATCCAAAAACGATCTACATCGTGCGCGATCCTCGCGATGTTTCACTTTCCTACTACGACTTCCAACGCAAATACCGGCAGATAGAAGATGGGTATCCATTGGAGCGCTACATCGACGATTTCGTTTCCGGGCGGCTCATCTCTTCAGGTTGGGGAACATGGGCAGAGAACGTAGCCAGCTGGCTCTACACCCGTGGCCATCGGGAAAGTTTTCTGCTGCTGCGCTACGAGGATATGATTAAGGACACTGCCTCCGAACTCCAGCGTATCGCGGCCTTTCTTGGCGTTAGTGCCGACGTGGAGCGCCTGCGCCAGGTGATCGAGAGAAGCTCCGCCGATCGCATGCGCGAAATGGAAAAAACCGAGTCAAACCTTTGGGTGGCTACAAGAAAACACCGCAAGGATATTCCATTCGTACGCCTGGCTAAATCCGAGGGATGGAAGGCTTCGCTGCCAGCCTCTTGCGTCCGGCAAATCGAAGAGGCATGGGGTGACCTAATGACGACCCTGGGTTACGAATTGACGACCGCGCGGGTTCTTCACGGGTCGCGATAGCAGCGCACAAGGCCAGTCAGACCAAGATGCGAAATCGCGAAATCATCAAGAATGTGGGATCGAGCTGGTTCAGCCTTGGCGTCAACATTCTCGTCGGCATATTTCTCTCTCCCTTTATTCTTCATCGCCTCGGAACTACGGCCTACGGAGCGTGGGTCCTGGTGTTTTCAGTAACCGGGTATTACGGGCTCTTCGATCTCGGCATCCGCTCCTCGATCATTCGTTACGTTTCCACTTACACCGCCATCAATGATATTGAGGGCGTGTCGCGCCTGATAAATACCGCCCTGACTGTGTACAGCGCGATCGGCATCGCCGCCGTCCTTACCACTGTCGTTCTGAGTGGTTTTCTGGGGTCCTTGTTCCGCATGCCGTCCGATTTCTTGCCCACAGCTCGCCTTCTTTTCCTGATGGTGGGTACGGCCGTAGCGCTGGGGTTTCCAGCCGGCGTGTTCAGCGGAATACTGGAAGGTTTGAATCGCTTTTATTTCGTAAACGTAACCAATCTTGCGGCCACCCTGCTGCGCGCCCTGTTTATCATTGTGGCGCTGCACCGTGGACACGGGCTGCTGGTGGTGGCATTGATCACCGTGACGCTACCACTACTTGGCGCCGCCGTGCGGGCCGTCATCGCATTGCGCGTACTTCCACTTCACTTTGGCTGGCGCTATGTTGACCGCAGCGCGTTCAGTGAGATTGCCCGCTATAGCGGCGTCAGTTTCATCCTGATGATTGCTTATAAGTTGCGATTCAAAACAGATGAAGTAGTAGTTTCGACTTTGCTTTCGGTCTCCGCAGTGACCTATTTCTCAATCGGCGATCGGCTCGTCGACTATACCGGCGAAGTGGTGAGTAGCCTTGCTCAAATCTTCGTCCCCATGTCCGGGCATTCCGACGCGAAGGGTGACAGAGATCAGCTCCGGAAGATTCTGATCGCGGGAAACCGCACGTGCGCCTTGATCGTTTTCCCGATTACAGCCACTTTGCTTATCCTGGGAAAATCGGTGATAACGGCCTGGATGGGCGCCGGTTATGTAAGCGCTTGCTATCCAGTTTTGGTCGCTTTGTTAATCCCCTCCACATTTTCCCTGGCGCAAGCCGCCTCGCCGCGAATACTCTACGGCATGGCGCAGCATCGCAGCCTGGCGTGGGTCACTGGAATGGAAGCCATCGCAAACCTGTTCCTCAGCGTGGTCCTGATTCGACCGCTGGGGATCCTCGGCGACGCTTTGGGTACGTCGATCCCTCTTACTTGCACCGCGTTATTTTTCATGCCCCGGCATCTGTGTCGCAAACTCGATGTTCCTATCGGCTCCTTCCTACGGCAGGCTTATACTCTTCCTTTGATACTGTGCGCGCCCACGGTGGCGACGCTTGCTACTAATGCGTCGCTGGTTTTTTGCGCGGACGTACTTACAGGTCGGGCTCCAGATCGTGATCGGTCTGATCCCCTATGCGATCGGCGTCGCGATTTCGATCCCAAAGATTCTGGATATTGATGGGACAAGTGCCGAGGCAGAACTCAAACTGGTAGAAACGACCTTCTTCGAAGCTCCGGCGGAGAAGCCATAAACCTACATGTCCGAGATGATCGACAACCTCAGGAGCAATGCACAGCGGGCCTTGCGAGCACTCGCGCAAGCGGGAAGGGTCTTGGCGGGACGTCAAATGGCAGGAAGAAATGTCACCGTTTTTCCGGATGATGTTTTCGTCGTATCTTACCCGCGTTCGGGCAATACCTGGACCCGATTCCTGATCGGTAATCTCATCAACCCGGACGATCCGGTCACGTTCGCAAACGTCGAATCGCGCGTGCCAGAGATCTACTTTAATCCCGACCATGCGATGCGAAGGCTCGAGCGGCCTCGCATCCTGAAAAGTCACGAATGCTTTCAACCACAATACCCGCGCATTATTTATATTGTGCGCGATCCGCGCGACGTGGCCGTCTCCTTCTACCATCACAACATCAAGGCGGGAAACATCGCAGACAACTACCCTATCGAACAATTCATTCCGCGCTTTATAAACGCCGAGTTCGACTCCAAGTGGGGATCCTGGGCGGATCACGTTCTGAGTTGGATTCGCTTGCGTGAGGGCTCGCCAAGTTTCATTTTACTGCGTTACGAGAGCATGAAGCGCAATCCGGAGATGGAATTGGCCCGTGTGGCCGTATTCTTGAAGAGCTGTTCATTTCGAGCGATCGATGCCAGCAGCGAGAAATTGCTGCGCGCGATTGACCTAAGTTCACCTGAGCGGATGCGGAATCTCGAAAAACAGCAGGCTGCGGAATGGGTGCTCACCAAAAAGACCCGGAGTGACAAACCCTTTGTGCGCTCCGCAAAGGCCGGAGGGTGGATCTCGCACCTACCGAAACAATCGGTGGACGCCATCGAGTCGGCGTGGGGAAAAATCATGCACGACTTGGGTTACGAACTCTCCAGTGAAGTTCCGTTGGCGCCGACCACCGGGTCGCTCGTAAGCACACTTAAATGATGCGCTGGAATCGAGTATGAGCGATCCCCCCGTGAATACTATCGCGCCTTCTACTCCTTACAAGACGGTGCTGCGAAAACTCTTTCCGGATTTTCTGTTGAAAGAGCGCGGCATATACTTGCGATTAGGTCCAAAAGCGGGGGCGGAATATGTGCGACTCCGACTCCTGCGCGCGGTTGGAGCAAACACCTCGAAAACCACGATTCCGAAGACGGCGCGATCTTTTCTTTTTGTGTGTTTTGGGAACATCATGAGAAGCCCCATGGCGGAAGCGCTTCTGAAGCAGGAATTAAGTAATCGCTCGCGGAACGAATCTGTAATCGTTGCTTCCGCTGGACTCCACGCCACGCCGGGCAAGGTGGCGCATCCGTGGGCACTGGCAGCGGCAGCAGATTTCAACATCTCGCTGGAAAAACACAGGGCGCAACTGCTGACCGCGCAGATGGTGCGCGACGCCGATGCGATCTTCGCCATGGATTTCCAGAACAAGGCGGAATTGCTGACCTTGTACTCCGAATCAAAACACAAGATTTTTATGCTTAGCTCCTGTTTACGGGGACCTGGCCAGCATGGGGAGATCGCAGACCCGTACTTCGGCGACGTGGAAGCCACGCGGAATTGCTATCGCACACTGCAAACCTGCGTTAAGAATTTGGCCGAAGATTTATTTTCGCCTGCCGCTCGATAGCTCAAACAGAGTTCCGTTTTTTCTGAATGCGGCTGCGAAACCAGTTTGCCAAACCATTTACACCGGGTTTCGGATCGGAAAGCCACAAATCGTCGTAATGCATCCCTGGATACCAGGGCACAGAGATTTTCAAGAGGCTGGCCCAAAAACCAGGGTAGGCGAGAGGCCAGTTGGCAGGCTTTCCCGCTCGAAGATTGCTGAGATGCGTAAGTTCCCCGATCATCCGGCGGCAAGTGATCCCCTTCCGATAAGAAAGTTGCGGCGGCGGCAGTTTTCCACTCAGCCACCAGTCGATCAAGTAAATTGCATAGTCCACGCCGCTGGCGATGGGGAGAGCAATCGAGCCCCACGGTCTGCCATTGATTTCCATAATGACTGGTTCGGTCGAACCCGCGGCTTGCTTGTACTCAACCATAGCAATCCCCTCGAATCCTATGCGCCGAATTAGTGCTGTACTGGCAGCCTCGACCCGTTTGTCGAGAGAGACGGATTCGCGGCAACTGCTGGCGGAGCCGCGAGGGTCTACTTCGCGAATGCGCTTCCACTGAAACGGCGCCCGAACTTCGTCTCGAGCGATGAAGCATGAAAACCCGATACCGGTACCGGGGGTAAACTCTTGCACCAGGACGTCTTCTGTCGCAAGCAGCCGATCGGACACTTTGCGCTCCAGTTCTTCTCTGGAATATGCATAGGAAACGGCGCCCGCCACTGCCCGGCCATCGCTCCAGCGAAGCGAGAATCGGTCCTTCACTACCAGCGGAAACTCCCTAGTGACCTAGCTGCAACTCCTGCTGCGAGCGTATCAGCCAGGTCCGCGGAGTTTTTATTCCAATCTCTTCCGCTAATCGCAGCGTCTGATATTTGTCTGAAGCTAACTCGATGGCGCCGCGCGATGGAAGTGCGATACGGCAACCGATGATGAATCTTTCGCGATGCTCAGACAGCGGGACGATCGTCCAATCAGTGATCGGCACTACGAGGTCAATTTGTTGATCGGTTACAAACTTTACGATCTCGTCGACAAAGGCTGCGGCACATTCAGTGGACACCGGATAGGAGAAAGAGGTTTTGCAGTAGCGCGAGAGCTTAGCCGCGGCGAATATATTCGCATTTGCACCCACTGCAACCCAGTGCCCGGCGCGTCCCGCGGAGCGAGTGAATGCCAGCGCGGCGGAGCTATGGCCATCAAGGATCAGAATTCGTGCCAAAGTCTTTCCTTTTGCCTTATCAGGGAGCAGACAGCAAATTTACATGGCTCTTCCCGCGAATGCCCACTCGAGATTCCAGCGCAATCCTTCCAAGGTTTTTGAAGGACGTACGCGGTGAAGACAAAGCGGATCGTCATTCTTGTGCGCCAGTCCGCCATCCGTGACCACGGCAGTTTTATATCCAACCTTGCGGCATTCCTCGACCGTTTCCTTTGTCCAGTGCGGCGTAAGCGCGGGACAGGGGTAGGAAAAATGCGTGACCGGCTGCTTCAGTTGCTTCTCCAGAGCGGCGCGAGAGGCCTTCAGTTCAATGTGCGCATCTTGCAGCGAGAGCTGAGCGACATTTGGATGAGACAAAGTATGCGACCCTACTACGTGTCCTTTCGCCTGGATGTTTCGAACTTCGTCCCAGTCCATCATGATTTGTCCGAACGAACCGGGAAGACAGACTTCGAGTTGGGTCTCGATGCTGGAAACCAGCTGCTCCTGAGCTGTGCCAGCTAATCGGCAACAGTACTCGCAAGCCTTGGCGAAGGCCAGCTCTCTCTCTACCTCGGTCCCAAGTTTCCACGACGCGCCTGCGGGATCGGACCATTCGTCGCGCCTCGTACTCCGCAATGCGTAGCGTACCCGGCTGGGCCACGGCGGCAGACCTTTCTCAACACAGTCAACGGTTATGTAAAACGTCGCAGGCACACCAACGGAATCAAGGATCGGAAGGGCGTTCTGGAAGTTATCGTGATAGCCATCATCGAAGGTAACCACGACGGAGCGACTTGGAATTTTTTCTTCGCCGCGCAGCATCATCTGTAGTTCCTCGATGCTCAAGGGATGAAACTCGTGCGCCAGCAGTTCCATCTGCTGAGAGAAGACAAGTTGCGAGTGCACAATTCCCCCCAGAGAGTTTGCCTGCTGAGATGGATCTTCCAGCACGGAGTGGTACATCAAGATCGCCGCACCTGTAGCTTGGACAGCAGAGGCCAGGCGGAGCAGCCCGCTTCCCAGCAATGCGTTCTTCGCCAAGTTCTTCATGATGGAAAGAACTGTCGCTCCCCATTCGTTTAAACTTTTTAATTTACGTCCGTCTCAGTCACGTGGAATATACTTCTGCGCCGCCACTCTTCGAAAAGCCAGCAAATCGCCTACCCCAGCAACCCAACTTTCGAACTCCAATTGCGTGCGCATCTGATTGTCGACAAACCGAGGCAGCAACAGCCTCTCGCTATTAAAAGTGCAGAGACCGGCATCGCACGTCGTCGCCGAGACCACTTGCTCAGAGCGTAACCCGGGCAAAAAAGACGGGCTATAGACACCGCCCGGGTAGCAAAAGTGAACCGCGGGTACGGTCGCGGCTGCCAACTCAAGAATGTGTGCTCGATTTTCCCGAATCTCCCGGGAGAACAACAACTTGTCTTCCGGCATCCGGTGCCGATGCGTATGCAGCTGTATGTCGACACCGTTCCGTGCAATTTCCTGAACTTCCTCCGTATTCATGATCTGAAGGATTCTCTTTGCTTTGAGAGCGGCATAATCGATTCCTAGAAAGACGGCCAACTGGGAAGCAAGGTCATCCTTCTGTAGGCCCGTCATATGTTGCCGTTCCGCCAAGTCAATGAGACTACGCACCACCCGGTGTCGTCCAGACTCTGTGCGCAGATCAAGAGGACCTTGCAGTCCTATTTTTTCTCCATCAGGAATAAGCTGGCTTCGGCGATGCCATAGCATGTAAGAACAGATCAGATTAAATACTGGTCGTTCGCAAATAGCATAGTAAGTGGTTAGATAAACCGTCGCCGGATAGCCAAATTCTTTTAGTAGAGGATGTGCCTGGCGGTAGAAGTCACAAGTGCCATCATCAAACGTGAGCACTACGCTGCGCGGTGGAAGGGTACGGGCTCGAAGGCGATCGAGCGCCGCGCCCAGAGGCAGCACGGTGTACCGCTTTTCTTTTAGAAACACGAACCGATCCCGCAGCGTCTGCGGGGTGATGTAGAGTTGAGGCCGCCACAGATGTTCATCCTCGAGCGAAGTACCGTGATAGCAGAGGATGAGCAAACGTTGCTGCCGCCAGCGGCTGTTGGCAACGAATTCGAAGACTCCACCTCCGCGAAGCAACCGCAGCGAGGCAATTTTCAAAGATCTCAGCATGGGCCTTTTTGATTTCGTCTCCCGCTCGAGCTAACCGAAATGATAAGGAGCTTTCATGGCAAGGCCACCACGGCGCGTTTTTGGTTCGCATCAACGACGGGATCTCCGTCGAGGCACACGCGCGCCCACAGTTCGAGATTCAAGAGACGCCAGATCCGATTTCCATTGTCGCGACGGCGGGCGCGATGCTCGCTGAAAATGGAGCGAATGGCATCGGCCTGAAAGTATCCCCGATTCAAAGACCGTGGTTCCAGGAGCATACCTTCAAGCTCGGCCAGTTGAGGTCCACCCAACCAGTAGGACCACGGCGTGGGAAAGCCCATCTTCTGGCGGTAGATGATCGACCTTGGCAGCAGGTCCTCCACCGCAGATTTCAAGATAAATTTTCCCGCCAGACCTTTGGTCGCGAACTTTGCAGGAATACCAGCCGTGAATTCCACCAGAGAGTGGTCGAGAAATGGCACACGGCTTTCGATAGAAGCAGCCATGCTCATCTGGTCCTGTTTCATCAGCAGTTCGACCAGATATGTCTTGATGTCGGTATACAGAAGCCGGTGCAGCATTTCGCCGTGCGATTGATTCCAGTAATACATCGAGCCTGCATAAGCGTCGTCGGCATCGAATTGAGCCGCCGGCGTCAACAGCTCGTTCTGCTCGGCTGCGGAAAATGCCGAATAGAAATTGTCAAAATAAAACTCGGGCCAGGACATACCGTCGCGCAGAAGGAAGGTATGTTCCAGTTTCCTGCGCATCGCCGCAGAGAGAGGACTAGCAGGAATGCCGGACCGCAGAGCGCGCCGCAGTGCAGAAGGAGTGAGCGCGCGGTAAACCTTGTCCACTCGAGAATTGAGCAGCGTCCACGCGTAACGGGTATAACCGGCCAGCGTCTCGTCACTTCCTTCGCCGGTGAGTACCACTTTGACGCGCTCACGTGCCAGCCGGGAAACGAAATACAAGGGAACACTCGAGGGCCAAACGATGGGTTCGTCTTCGTGCCAGATGCATAGCGGCAGACTCTGAAAGAAATCGTCACGGCTCAGCCGCACCTCGTGATGCTCTGCTCCAATATGCTTGGCCACTTCCCTGGCGAATGGAAGCTCGCTAAATTCTTCTTCGCCATAACCAACGGCGAACGTCTGGATTCGATCGTTTCGAATCTTCGCCGTCAGGGCTGCGATTGCACTGGAATCCAACCCACCGCTTAGGAACACACCTAAGGGCACATCGCTCATTAAGTGACTTTGGACGCAGGCTTCAAGCCGCGTTCGATATTCCTCGACGTAGGACTCCCGCGTCCTACCCAAGTCTTCAGAATCCGCTTCAAGATCCCAATAAGCAGAAATTGTGATCTCGCCGGCAGAGTCGACTGTGAGCGTGTGGCCGGGCATCAGCTTGCGGATGCCGGCGTACATCGTCTCCTCGCCCGAAATGTATCCAAATGCAAGGTACTCGCGAAGCGTCTTACGATTGAACTCCGGCCGCAATTGAGGATGAGGGAGCAGGGCCTTAATCTCTGACCCAAAGAGAAGACTTCCGCCGTGGTGACAGTAATAGAGAGGCTTGATCCCCAACCGGTCGCGCGCAATAAAAATCTGCCGCTTCGGCTGATCCCAAATGGCGAACGCGAACATGCCCTGCAGGTGCTGGACGCATTCGCTCCCATACTCTTCATATAAGTGAACAATCGTTTCCGTGTCACTGTTCGTGCGATAGCGATGTCCACGCGCCTCCAGCTTTTGTCGAAGTTCGCGATGATTGTAGATTTCTCCATTGAAGACGATCCAAAGGGTCCCGTCTTCGTTGCTGATCGGCTGGTGTCCCGTCCGGACGTCAATGATGCTTAACCGCCGCATCGCCAGCCCGACATTTTCGCGTACGTAGAAACCAGCGTCGTCTGGACCGCGATGGGCAATCTGCTGGTTCATCGCGGCGAGAACATCGGCATCGACCCTTTGCTGCCGGTTTGAGTAATAAATTCCGCAGATTCCACACATAGTCGAGAGGTATTCCCAATCCTATTGCACTATCAATGTTGAGTGATCGCAGCTTTGCCGTCCAATTGCGGTCCCAATTCCAATTGTGTCGACTCAGGACAAAAGCCCTTCCAGCGCCCGTTTTCGCGCGATATTTCAGCATAGCTCACACGCTGTTCGCACGAAACTGCGCGGCCATCTTCGAAGTCGGCATAGGTGCCATTGCAAAAAACGAGATAGGTCAGGCGTCCCGAGCCGTCCTGCTCCGCGTAGAGAAAGTCGGCATCGCTCGCCCAGGGACCGTGAGTCCAAGACCCACCACGCTCTGCGAATACAAAGCTGGATGTTGCGTCTTGCCCAGCATATTGATAGGCGTAAACCTTATCGGTCACGAATTCACCACTGCGAATCAACCGGCCGCTGGATGTACCATGGCTAGCCGCCGCGATCAACAGCGTGACAAATTCCGAGGGTAGCTCTGCGGACACCGAGAATCGCAACACTGGCGCCTTTTCCATCACGCCGTATATCGGCGACCAATTTTCATTGCCCAGCTCTCGCGACCAACCGTTGTCCTCCGCTGTTAAGATTGCCAGAGTTGCGTCCGTGTTGGCGAAGACATCGCGCTGCCCATTCATCGGCGACAACCCTTCCCCGATGTGCCACGCCAACTCTAGTTGGTGCCGTCCGGTACCTTCAGCAATATCTCGCACGAACCAAAAGAGATCTCTCCTGTGGAACACTAGACGCCGGTGCGTGACAGGAGAAGAGGAACGAGAGAAGCCGTCATGGGAGCCTTCGAGTAGGTCAAACTCTTTGCCGGCAATCCAGCGTCGCACTCGAGCCAGGGGAAGCCGATCCCATGAAAAAGGAGTAGTGGAACGAGCCTGATCCTGACCGTCCGCTCGCAGGGTGTTGTGTGCGATGGTGGAACGTAATCGCGGGCGCTCACCGCTTTGCCCAACATATTCGAAGGTTCCGGAATCCCGCAAAAGATTTTGCCCGTCACGCACGAGCCACGCGCTTAGAGCATCAGCGTGTCCATGACCGCCACTTCCCGCTCCCAGCGCACCGGCATCGATTACCAACTGCTGGCTGGAGAGGCTGTCGGTCATCAGATAAAAGCCGCTATCGGTGAGCGCTGCAGAATCGCTAGCGGGGGAAGAGACAGGCAGCGCGTCAAACTCGGCTATTCCCTTCTCGCCAAGTAACCAGAGAGTTTCTTCTCGTGGAGATCTGGCGAGGGCTTTAAGGTCCCCGCGGCGATATAGAACGGCACCGGTCGCCAGACTATCGAGCATATGCTCGGCCCCGTTCCGCCGAGGATCGAAGAGCCGTCCACCATCGTCATCGCCAAACATCGGGGTCATGCCTGCTCGACTCAACAACGCAAGCGCGCTCAGCATGCCTCCTATGGTCCGGTCAAATTTCTCAGGCACCGCAATTTGGTTCAGCCCGGCCAGTATCCGAGCGTGCAAAAGCATGTCAAGCGCATAGACGTGATAATAAGTTGACTGCTCGAAATAAAAACCATCCGGACGCACTTGCTTTTCGGCTTCGCTGAGCAAAACCTTCCATCCCTGGCACCGCCACGCAACGGCCGATGGCAGATGAAAAAGAGTTCCAAGAAAAAACAGAGCGAGCGCCTCCCCCAGCAGGTGCGTGTTCGGAGAAAAATACGTAGATAGATAGGTATGAATGTGACGGCCGCTCAGATTCAGCATCCCCACCCAGCGCCTTCGAATATCGCTGGTAAAGAGCGGGCATCCATCCAACAGGAAGAAAGTCCAAATCAATGACAGGCTGCGGAAACCGACCTCCAGGCTGCTCGCCCAGTTCATCCCCACAGGGTATGGATTTTCCAGTTGCCACTGTTCCCACTGCGAGAAAATTTCGCGGACGAAGTTTTCGTTCCCGGTGAGCCAATACGCTTTCGCTAAGATGGGAAAATGTTGGTGCCGGTTGAGTTCCCATGTCACCTTGGAATCGCCCACCTGATCGAAATTCAGATATTCGATCTGGAACCAAGGCCGGCGTGGTCCACGTTTTCCGTGAACTACATCCAGGTGCCAATCAATGCGGGAGCCATAGTCCAGGTCGGAGTAGCCGAGGAGATCGAACCGATGGCTGCAGATTTTCTGCGCCTGGTGAACGATCGCTGCAGCTTCCGCAGGGAGTACCCGGCTTACGATGGTACATAACGCTGGCACTTCCGCAGGCGCGAAAAAAAAATGGCCGGATGGGCGGAAATCGAAATCCGGACTGCCACTCGCGAAGTCGTGGCCGCCACGGTACCGAAGCCAGTCGATTCGCGAAGTCGCGAACTGTTGCAACCGGGTCGCGACCTCCCGGCGATCCATACTTTTCAGACGGTGCACGCGCGTTGCCCAAGCTTGCATGGGTTAAGAATTCCTCCCACGCGCCGCCAAGAGCTCTGAATAGAGTTCGTCAACATCGTTGACGAGCCGTTCGAAACTGAAGTTGCGGGTAACAAAGCTACGGCCATTTTGGGCAATCTGGAGAGCCTGCGCCGGATCTCGCAAATACTTCAGAAAGGCCGCTGACAGAGCTGCAGAATCTTCCGGCGTCACCACTAGCCCAGTGACTGCGTCTTCCACCAGTTCTGCAGATCCGCCCACCCGGGTGACTACGACAGGCAAACCCGCGGCCATATATTCCAGCACGGCGTTCGGCAATCCCTCCGCACGGGAGGGAAGCACGCCAATGTCACAACTCGCGAGAATTTTGGGAACATCGTCTCTGCGGCCGAGGAACAGAAAATTTTGATCGAGTCCCAACTCGCTGATTTGACCCACAAAGCTTTCGCGCATCTCGCCATCGCCCACGAGAACGAATTTAGTCGAAGGAAACTCGCGAAGCACCCCAGGAGCAGCACCGATCAGCCAGGGATGCCCTTTTACGTCGGAGTGCATGTTCCCAACAAGTACGATGAGTTTTCCAGTTCCCAAGTGCGGGAACAGCCGATCCCGTTCACTGGGAAGGTGAAATTTATTAACATCCACACCGTTTCGGATGACGCGCAACTTTTCTGGCGGGAAGCCATCTTCGGTAACCATGGCATCACGCACCGGAGTTGCGTTTGCTAAAACAATGTTCGACAGATTCTGAATCCTTCGCAGCCAGATTCGACGACGACCCTCGTACCAATCGAGGTGCGAGAGATCGCGCTGGCTGGAGACAATTGCGGAAACGCCCGCCAGCCGCGCGGCCGGAACTCCCATCAGGTTCGACCACAAATCGTGCGTATGCACAACATCAAATCTTATGGCGCCGCAGGAACCAGCTCAGCCTCATGACTTGATAGATGCCTCCGGGAGAATCGATCCCCCCGCGAGGATGAAATTCTAATACCTCGACTGACGCACCCTTGAGCCTTTCCAGAAGAACGCCTTCCGCTCGCAAACTGCCTAGAGTAACTTCGTAGCCAGCCGCCCCTATCCGCAGCGCTAGCTCGACGGCCTGAGTCTCGGTTCCTCCCATATCAAATGAGTCGACAAGATAAAACACCTTGCGCCGTCGGCGCGGATGTCTTCCGACCGAGGTTGATGACCCCCTGTCGGTTGTTGCCTCCACGGAAGTGGGTCCCGAAATTTCGTTGCTTGTCGCCATGTAACCGATTGCAGCGGCTGCAGTTATCTGAGAAGGAACAAAGGTCACGTTCACACGTTCCAGCCTGCCTAAATACTATATGGAGTTAGGATGTCAGGAATGTGAATTCAGCGCCGCAATTGCGGCCAAGTTCTTATGACTTTCGCCAAATTGAAACATTATTAGTTTAATGTAAAAGACTTGGGACGTAGCCGGAGCGGATTGCCGTTCGTATTCCCCGGAACCGGTCGCCTGAACTCAGGTGTGTCCCGGTGTCGTTAGCACTCTTTCCCGAATATGACTCATTCCGTAAGTGTTTTTGGGCTGGGCTATGTAGGCACCGTCACTGCGGCGTGCCTGGCACATAAAGGATGTAACGTAATCGGAGTCGATCCCAGCCGGGGTAAGGCTGAGGCTATGGCTTCCGGCCGCAGTCCAATCGTTGAACCCGGGGTAGCCGAGCTGATCGCGGAGCAACACTCTGCAGGCCGGTTGCACGCCACCGCGGACGCCGAATACGCGGTTGTACATAGCGAGATATCCTTCTTATGCGTCGGCACGCCGAGCCTGCGCAATGGGAAACTCGACCTTGGACATATCGAACCCGTGTGTCAGGAAATCGGGGAGATTCTCAAGAAAAAGACGGACTTCCATCTGGTAGTGCTGCGCAGTACCGTCCTGCCGGGAACCGCCGAAACCATCGTCATACCGGCCCTGGAAAAATCGAGCGGCAAGCGACTGGGGCGGGACTTCGGCGTCTGCGTGAATCCAGAGTTTATGCGGGAGGGGACTGCCGTCTCGGATTTCCTTGAGCCGGCGATGACGATCATCGGCTGCACCGAGAAAGAGCACGGCCGCATCCTGCGAGAAATTTATTCGTGGGCGCCCGGCCGTGTCTTCGAAACATCGTTCCGCTCGGCCGAAATGGTTAAATATGTGTGCAACACTTGGCATGCGGTGAAGGTGGCCTTCGCAAACGAAGTCGGCACGCTGGCCAAGGAGATGGGCGTGGATGCGGAATCAGTGGTAGAGATTTTCACGGCCGACACGAAGCTGAACATCTCCGCTACGTATTTGAAGCCTGGATTTGCCTTCGGAGGCTCGTGCCTGCCAAAAGATGTGCGGGCGTTGAACTATCGGGCCAAGGAACTCGACCTGGACTTGCCACTTCTTGAGTCGCTGATGCCAAGTAACCAGCAGCATCTTGAACGGGCAGTACAGATGATTCTGGCCGTGGGCAAGAAGAATGTGGCAATGCTTGGCCTGAGCTTTAAGGCTGCCACGGACGATTTGAGGGAAAGCCCGCAGGTACAGTTGGTAAAACGGTTGATCGGAGAAGGTTGCGAGATTCGCATCTGGGACGACAATGTTTCCTTGGGCCGCCTGATCGGATCGAACCGCGAGTACATCGAGAGCGCCATTCCGCATATCGGGTCGCTTCTATGCTCAAGCCTGGAGAGCACACTGGAGAATGCCGACGTAGTTGTGATTGGCACGCGCGGCTTGGACCGAGAGGTGCTGCGTCAGCATATTCGCCCGGGTCAGCATATCGTCGATTTGGTGAATCTCGAACGAACTCGGCGCACCGACGCAACCACTTCCTATGAGGGGATCTGCTGGTAGAAAGTCATGAAGATTCTTTGGGTGAAACCGGGGAAGCTTTTGCCTCTCGATACCGGCGGAAAATTGCGCACATACAACATACTGCGCCATTTGTCGGCACAGCATGAATTGACGTATCTCAGCTACTACGGTGGACTGCGCGACGAAGTGTATGAGAGCGAAGTGGTCGAACGCCTTCCGGGAACGGTCGCCTTCCATACGGCCGCACCGGATTCAACACCCTTTGAGCGTTATCTAGACTATGGCCGCCGTTTGCTTTGGGCCGCGCCCTATGCGGTAAGCAAGTTCACAGACCGCCGGGTTCGCCGGTTGCTTTCGCAATGGATCCTTGAGCGACGCTTCGATGTGGCGGTGTGCGACTTTCTTTCCAGCACCTTGAACTTTCCCAAAGACCTGCAAATCCCCACCGCACTCTTTCAACACAATGTAGAAACGGTTCTTTGGCGGCGGAAGGCGGACTTGGAGGTCCGTTGGATCGACCGGGCGATCTCGAAGATCGAACACGCCAAGATGCGGCGCTTTGAACCTGCCCAGGTTCGCCGGTTTCACCACGTAATTGCCGTTTCCGGGGCGGATCGGGAGGCGATGAGTAGCATGGTCGATCCCTCCCACATCAGCGTCGTCCCAACTGGCGTAGACCTGAGCCTATATCGATACGATCCGAAGGCAGCGCCTACAGAGCCACTGGTCGTGTTCACGGGCTCGATGGATTGGGAAGCCAATATTGATGGGGTGGAGTTCTTTTGCAAAGAAATCTGGCCGTTGGTTTTGGCCAAAGTCCCAAATGCACGTTTCCGGATCGTCGGCCGCAGTCCGCATGCGCGTGTAAAAGCACTGGCATCGGATTCAGTCGAGGTAACCGGTAGCGTACCCAGCATCATTGATCATTTGCGCGAAGCCGCCGTGTTTGTGGTGCCGCTGCGGATCGGTGGGGGCACGCGCATTAAAATTTATGAGGGCATGGCGGTCGGAAAGGCCACCATTTCCACTTCAGTCGGCGCCGAAGGATTAGACGTACAGCACGAACACGATATTCTGCTGGTGGATGATCCTGCTCGCTTTGCTGAAGCGGTAGTCCTGGTTCTGCAGAATGACGAACTACGACGGCGTTTGGAGGCAAGAGCAGCCGCGACCGCCGCAAAGCTCGATTGGTCTGTTATCACGGAGCGTTTTGTAGAAGTGCTGCATACCACCATTAAGGCCGCTGCTTCGGAAGGCACAAAGGATGAAGCGCCGGCAGCGGTGCGTACTTAATATGACTCAACCAGGTAATGAGAATGCAGGAGGGACGGGGGCCGCAAGTGGAAAACCTACGTTCCATCATGTCGGCTATGCGGTTCAATCTATTGAGACAATCGGAGAAGAGTTCGCCAGGTCCCTTGGTTCGGTGTGGAATCGCAAGATTATCCACGACCCGCTCCAGGAGGCGAAGGTGACGTTTATCTTTCCGAGCGGAGAGAAATCGCCGTCGATCGAACTCCTGGAACCCGCCAGTGGCACATCGCCACTGCATAAATTTCTGTTGAAGGGAGGCGGTCTACATCATGTCTGTTATGAAGTGGACAGCCTTGAGTCGCACCTGCAGCAGAGCCGGAGTGTGGGCTGTTTAATCGTGAAGAACCCATTGCCTGCAGTCGCTTTTGCCGGAAGAAAGATTGCCTGGATTTACACGCCGCAGAAATTACTAGTTGAATATTTGGAACGATAGAAAAGAAATCTTCTCCAGTCATGAATTCGCAGGAAAATCGTCAGGAAATTGATCGACTCATCGAAAAGGGAGATGGGCCGGCTGCGTCAATCGCACTAAGCGAACTCTGGCACAGCGAGAAAGGTCCCGCAGCAGCGTCTTTCGCCGTGCCTCGCTACGAGCGTATTCGCGCGCAACTTCCTCTGCTTCCCTATCGGGTGGCTATGCTGCGATCGTTTACCGTCGAGCCCATGATTTCAATGTTGAGGGCGGCAGCCTTCAGCGCGGGCATCGACCTGACTGTGCATCTTTCGGATTTCAACGCGTATGCGCAGGAAATCCTCGATCCGGCAAGTTCCTTGTATCGATTTCAACCGGACGCCGCACTTCTTGCAGTCCAGACCCGCGACATCGCTCCCGAATTGTGGAAGGAATTTGCCGATCTGGATGCCAGCCAGGTCAGTTCAGCGTGCTCGCGCGTCACCCAAGAGTTTCAACAGTGGATAACCGCGTTCCGCCAAAATTGTAAGGCTCATTTGATCGTCCACAACCTCGAAGAACCTAACTTCGCGGCAAATGGACTCCTCGACATTCACGACGGCAACGGCCAGAAACTCAGCATTCAACGAATCAATCGAGAGTTAGTGGACACCGCAAGAAAAGAGACGGGTGTTTTCGTCCTCGACTATGACTCCCTCATTGCCCGCCATGGCCGCGATAGCTGGCATAACGAGCAGCGGTGGCTCACAGTTCGGCTTCCGCTTGCCGGCCCGAGCATGAATCCACTTGTGGATGAATGGATGAGGTTCCTGCACCCGCTCACTGGAAAGACTGCGAAATGCGTAGTCGTCGATCTTGACAATACGCTGTGGGGAGGAGTGATTGGGGAGGATGGCATGGAAGGCATCCGCCTTGGTGGAGATCATCCGGGCGCCGCTTACCAAGAACTTCAACGGGCTTTGCTGGATCTTCATCATCGCGGTATTTTGCTCGCCATCTGCAGCAAGAATAATCCCGAGGATGCGTGGGAGGCGCTCAATCGTCATCCGGGAATGAAGCTGCAACCCAAGCATTTTTCCGCCACCCGCATTAATTGGTTGGAGAAGCCCGCAAACATCCGCGAAATTGCCGCCGAACTCAATATCGGACTCGACTCCCTGGCTTTCCTCGATGACAATCCATCCGAAAGTCGAGAAGTGCGCAGCGCGCTGCCGGAGGTCTGGGTTCTGGATCTAACGAACGATCCTATGCTCTTCGCGCGAGCCATTCGTGAGTGTCCGCTGTTTGAACGCCTGTCACTATCTTCAGAAGATCAGCAGCGCAATGAAATGTACCAGGCACAGCGGGAGCGCGACCAGTTGCAACAAGCAATTCCTTCGCGCGAGGATTTTCTTCGTTCGTTGCAGCAGGAAGTTGAGATTGAACCCGTCTCGAAGAGCACCCTAGCTCGGATAGCACAACTCACCAATAAGACGAACCAATTCAATCTCACGACTCGTCGGCGCAGCGAACAAGAAATCGCGGAGCTATGTGCATCCCCTGGCTGGAGTTGTTTCTCGCTTAGTGTTCGTGACCGGTTTGGAGATAACGGACTGGTCGGCGTCGCCATCACGCATCGCCAGCAAGAATGCAGTGAGATAGACACTCTTCTGCTGAGCTGCCGCGTAATCGGCCGCAGTGTGGAAGCCGCATTCCTTTCGTTCCTCGCCTGCGATGCCCGCGAACGAGGCAGTTCGCCGGCTGTGTGGCTGGTTTCGCCCAACAAAGAAAAATCAGCCAGCCAGAGATTTCTATCCCTCGCATGGTTTTGTTATGGATCTTCAGGAAGGCGACGCAACCCGCTGGGTGCTGGATATTTCGAAAACCATTCCGTTGTGTCCCGATTGGGTCCGTCTGCGAATATCGAATGGAGAACGAAAATGACTTCGCCTCTTGTAGATCGAGTCCGTGGCATTGCAGCCGATGTTCTGGAAGTTCCACTTACACGAGTCACTCCCGATTCTTCTCCTGAGACGCTCGAAACCTGGGATTCTGTCCATCATCTCAACCTCGTGCTCGCGCTGGAGCAGGAATTCAACATGCAATTCGAGCCTGAAGAGATTGATCAATTGGGCAACGTCGGAGAAATAGTTGCAATCATCAGCCGCAAACAAAACGTGCCATCCTAAGCAAGCCTAATCATGGGAATCGCCCTACAGCCATATACCGAAGATCGCACTCCAGCGGTCGTGGCTTTCAATGAACGTCTTGCCCGGGGTGGCTGCCCTCCCGAGTTCCGCTTTCCTGAGTCCCCAACCCCTCACTGGCTTCCAAAAAGAGATGGCCTGCCAATTTTCCAGGAATACTATCTAGCCACCGAAAATGAATTCGTGAGGGGTGGATTTATTCTCAAGTATCAGGATTTTACAATCCGTGGCCAAAATCAGAGGGTCGTCTATTATCACTTGCCGCTTTCCGAAGGCATCGTCAACAGAGCCTATGCCAGCACGGGAGCATTGATGCTTCGAGCCGCGCTAAAAATGCAACCCATGCTATTTGCGTTGGGTATGGGAGGTTTCGAGAATCCTCTCCCCACTATGCTGAAAGCTATGGGATGGAGTCTATTAGCCGTTCCGTTTTATTTCAAAGTGAACCATCCAGCGCGGTTCCTGCGCAACATTGCGGCGCTGCGTACCTCGTTCTCCCGTATTGCTTTTTCGAACATAGCCGCTGTCACAGGTACGGGCTGGGCAGGAGTCAAAGCAGCGCAGTGGATGCGATCGGTGAAACGCGTTCCCGATATCGCGACAGAGCCCGTAAACACCTTCGGCGAATGGGTGGACGGATTGTGGCAGACATGCTCGCCGCTCTATGCAATGATCGGCAGTCGCGAAAGTAGAGTACTGGATTGCCTCTACCCTCCTGGCAAGAACTTCCTCGCGATTAAGGTCCTTCGTGGTTCAAAGAACATTGGGTGGGCTGTTCTACTTGATACCCAGATGCATGACAACAAGTACTTCGGCAATCTTCGCGTCGGTACTCTGGTGGATTGTCTGGCCGTTCCGGAGGACGCCCCCGCCGTAATCCAGGCAGCTTGCGACCTCCTCACACGAAGAGGGGCAGACCTGATCATTTGCAATCACTCGCAGGCGGCGTGGGGCAACGCTTTTAGGTCATCCGGATTTTTCTCAGGTCCTTCCAACTTCATCTTTGCCGCCTCAAAGGCTCTCGCACAGCAACTCGATCCGATCAGTGCCTGGCAGGACGAAATCTTCTTCATGCGCGGAGATGGGGATGGTCCGGTGAATCTATGAACGGCCAGCCCATCGTTTACCTCATGTATCACGAAATCGAATTGGCGGAACGTCCAACGTGCCAGAGTGAACCCGGCTACCGACGTTACGTTGTTTGTGAAGGTGAGTTCGATGCACAGATGCGCCTGCTCAAGAACGATGGCTGGCACGGCCAAAGCGTGGGCGAGGCGTTGTTGCACCCACGTGTCCCCGGTGTTGTTCTCACCTTCGACGATGGATGCGAGACTGATTTGCTGACCGCAGCGCCAATGATTCGCGAACTTGGTTTCAGCGCTACTTTCTATGTCACCGTCGGCTTTCTCGGCAAGCGAGGGTACCTGACTCGGACCCAACTTCGAGAACTCGCGGATCTCGGCTACGAGATCGGAAGTCATTCGATGACCCATCGCTATCTTCCGGATCTTGATCGAGACGCGCTCATGCGCGAAGTTTCGGACTCGAAAAGAGAGCTCTCGCAAATCACCGGTCGATCCATCGATCATTTCTCGTGCCCCGGAGGACGCTGGAATCCGCGTGTAGAGACAGCGGCCAAGCAAGCGGGCTATCTCTCGTTCGCGACCAGCGAGACGGTTGCAAACCTCGCGCCCACCGGAGCATTCCGAGTCGGCCGGGTTGCCGTCATGCGAGGAACCACACTGGAGGCGTTTCATCGTCTCATCCGCGGACAAGATCTGTGGAAGATGCGGCTCGCAGACTCTGCTCGAGCTACCGTAAAGAAGATGCTAGGCAACAGCGCTTACGACAGAGTACGGCAACGGTTGCTGGATCTAAAGTAAACCCTTTTTACTTACGAACGTTTGTCTGTTCGCCGAACAGTGCATTGTCCCGCTGTACATTCTGATCGTGTACTCCTGAGATGTACTTCCAGTTGGGCAAGGGACTCACGTTACCTACTGATCGACCATCCAACCCTCTAAAGTCATTCGCAGAACTCTAGACGTTGAGTTCCGCAGCAAAATCCCCCCTGGGAGTGTTGGAATGAATTCATGTTTCCCCCAATTTGCCGCGGTCGGTGAAGGTCGCTACCGGAAAATTAAAACAATTCATAAGGCTGTACTCTTAGCACTACTCATTTTGATTCTGGCGATAGCAGGCTGTTCCTCCGTACCCGGAGCGCAGCAGACCGGGAACAGTTCGAACTCAACCACTTCGACTTTAAAGAACGCGGCTCTGACGGTATCGCCTGCCAACGCAGTGGTTTCATCGGGATCGACTTTGCAGTTCACCGCGAGCTTTGCTAACACCGTTAACACGGGAGTGATTTGGACCGCGAGCACGGGAGCAATTTCTCCCAACGGCCTTTTCACGGCGCCCACGGTGACCAGTGCCAGGTCCGTGAACGTAACTGCCACCAACGCCGTGGACCGCAGTCTGGCGGCGACGGTCGCGATCATGGTGCAAAGCCCATCTGGACCGAGCGCGGTCTCTATCGAGAAAAGCGCTCTTGGGATAGCAATCATGGGATCTCCGTATTCTGAGAGCCTTGTCGCCACTGGCGGTGTAGCGCCTTATCAATGGACCCTTGCTTCAGGAGTATTGCCTTCGGGCGTAACGCTAAGCTCCGGAGGTTCATTGTCTGGAACACCGTCACAACTCGGAACGTTCAGTTTTGTGATTCAAGCCAGCGACAGCAGCAATCACCAGGCTACCCAGAGCTTTTCTTTGCTCGTTGCAAATTCAAGCGCCTATGACGGTCCAGCGCAACTTCCCCTGATATACGTCCAGAGCTCCATGGCCGACACACCCGCGCCTGGCTCAACTATCCAAGTGAGCGCTGGTGGGGATTTTCAAGGCGCTCTTAATTCGGTGGAATGTGGGCAGACGATTGCTTTGCAGGCAGGCGCAACCTTTACTGGCAGCTTCACTGTGCCGGCGAAAACCTGCGACGATGCCCACTGGATTATTATTCGTACAAACGCGCCGGACAGCTCCCTGCCGCCGGAAGGAACGCGTATAACTCCCTGCTATGCTGGAATCTCGTCCCTTCCCGGCCGCCCGAGTTTTTCTTGCCCATCTCCGAAAAATGTAATGGCGAAGATTGTCTTCGATAAGGTCGGAAGCCATCCCATCATGCTTGCGTCAGGAGCGAATCACATTCGCTTCGTAGGACTTGAAGTTACCAGAGACTCTCCCGGGAACGTGATTTACGAACTGGTCCTCTCATTAAATGGCGGACCGGCCGACCATATTGTGTTTGATCGGGTCTGGCTTCACGGAACAGCTCAGGACGAAACGACCCGCGGACTCGGCCTGGGTGGCAGCACTTACGTAGCTGTTGTTGATTCCTACTTCAGCGATTTTCACTGCGTAGCCGTCACCGGATCCTGCGGGGACGCTCAGGCCATCAACGGCGGGATCGGCGACTTACCAATGGGCCCTTACAAGATCGTTGATAATTTCCTGGAAGCTTCCGGAGAAAACCTGATGTTTGGCGGGGGTGGGGGCACGCAGAATCCGCAAGATATCGAAATCCGGCAAAACCATCTTTTCAAGCCGATGACCTGGATGCGCGGCCAACCCGGCTTTGTAGGCGGGACTAACGGCAATGCTTTCATAGTCAAGAATCACATGGAACTCAAGAATGCGGTCCGAGTTCTCTTCGAAGGAAACATTCTGGAAAACACCTGGGGAGGGTTCACACAAACCGGGTTCTCTATCCTGCTCTCACCTAGGAATCAGAGCGGAGACTGCCCGTTGTGCACGGTGCATGACATAACGGTCCGCTACAACACCATCAGCCACGTAGGCAGCGGCTTTCAGATCGGGAATGGAAAGACCGACCAAGGCGCTCTCTCCGCAGGTGCATGGAACGAAAGCATCCATGACGTAGTAATCGATGACATGGATGCGGCGACCTATAACGGTGGCGGTTACATATTCCAGGAGTCCAACGGGGACCCCAATCTGGCACTTCACGATGTCGTAGTCAATCACGTAACTGCCGTTGGTCCTGGCATTAACGGGACACTCACAGCTGGAAACGACATCGCGAACCCAATGATGAATAATTTTACGTGGACAAATAGTATCTTCGTTTCGGGCAAGAGCGGCATCCTCTCAACTGGCGGGACGACCAATTGCGCCTACCATGATGGCGGAGCGGCAGGAATCCTGACTGCCTGCTTCAACCCCTATGTCTTCAGCGATAATGCGGTGATTGGCGCCATCGGAACGTGGCCGACTGGAACCTACACGCCGGCAACGGCTACCACAGTCTCATTCGTTAACTACAACAATGGGAATGGTGGCAACTACCAGCTTCAGTCGTCCAGCCCTTACAAGAATGCGGGAACAGACGGGAAGGATTTGGGCGCGGATACAATTGCCATCACGGCGGCGATTGCTGGAGCTCAATAGTAAGTTGGGAAATTATCAGATTCCGGGGCCAAGCCGATGTGCTTGGCCTCGGCGCACTTGGCCGTTCAACCCGTGTTTGTACAAGGCGTGCGACAGACGAAAACGGGTCAGCTTTTAAAAACTCGTCAGACTTTCAGTATTTCAACAGCACAAGCAAGTTTTTGGTATATCTCCGGCATGGGGTGGGCATCACTCAACGCCTTCAGTAGCTGTCTTGATGGCGTCGATGTCCGCTCCCAAGTCCTTCCCGTCGGAACCCGCTCCCCGGAAGTGCGACGGACCTTTGCATTCCCCTTTTTTTTCGGCGCAAAGCCGGTAGTCGCCTCCGCTACCCTGACGAAAATCCAACATCTGCACCGCCGAAGCGTCCCGAGGAGTAAAGTTCAGATCGGGCCACGTGCCCGACCCTCCGACCAGGGCGTTGTGATTGACGATGAAGCTGGCAAAGCAGTTCTTCAGTACGAGCGCTGGTCCTTGCCGGTCGGGATGGAACGCACAATTCTTCGGGCCGCCACCAGTTGGCATCATCTGCGCCCTTCCCACGCCCACAAGGTTGTTGGTGAAGGTAAAGTTGATGATTTTGTTCCCGTCAACATCGACACCGATAGTAAACAACGCACTTGGGGGAAAGCCGGTTATGTGATCAAAGCTCACATCGCGCAACGCCGGGATTTTCGATCCAATCTGAATCAGAGTTCCGAAGCCGCCGTAAGTTTTGTTATCGATGTCGTCGAACACGATGTCGTGGAAACTGTAGCGTTCACCTCCACTTGCAGCGCCACCAGCATCGGATAGGCCGGTACCCATCGTCATACCGTTCGCCATGTGACTCACGCGACAAAAACGAATCGTGATATCGGTCGTTCTGCAAAGCGGACATTTGTTAGCTTGGTTTTTGGGCGTCAGCAAGATAGCGAATCCAGATTGAGTAAACCCACCCCACGTATTATCGAGAATGTTGGCTTCGAACAACACCCTTTGCGCATTTTTGAGTTCAAACAGATTCTTGACGATAAAAGGCTTTCCCGATCGTCCGCCCACAAAGCCCTCGGTGTCTTTCTTCCAGATCAACGGTTTGAAGAGATGATTCCGCCGTATTTCGATATCCGAAGGTGACAGCGTGGCGGGACCGCCTCCGAACATTACGTTCTCGCCAGCGGCCTCCAGGAAATTATTAACGATCTTGTAAGGCCCCATCGGAAAGTCTCCCAGCCCTCCGGAGATGGTCTGCGCGTCGCCACAGGAACCGGTCACAGCCACGCAGTGGAAATCCGAAAAGTAAGATTCCACGACTGCAACGTACCGGCTGCTTCCCAAGGCAACGCCCCGGGTGGTCTCGTCCTGCGCGGTTCCGTGGATCCAGTCACGGTCGAACACAAAGTGATGATTGGATCCCTTCCCCAGCATCTGAATGACGTTGTAAACCACGTCCTGAGACTCTCGAGTGATTTCCAATCCCACGAGCCGATAATGGTTTGCGCCATCTTCAAACGCGACCGTCGGAGCGTTTGGCCTCGTCGAGACCAGCTTGGCCATCACGTTCTTCGGAGCTGCACACGCGTACGGCGGACGGCCCGGAAGCGATGCTACGCCTGCATAACAAGGAGTGAGTCGCGTTCCTTCTGGAGGCAGAGCATTGTCTTCCGAGCTGGTGCGCACAATGATCCAGTGAGCATCATCGCAGCTCTTCGCGGGGAATTTGAAATTGCCGGCGAATCGCGCTCCCGCCTGCAAAAGTATCCGGTCACCACACTGGGCTGACTCGAGCGCAGATTGCAGTTCCTCAGCGTCTTTCGCGGGAAGGATCTTGCCCGGCGCAGGCGTATCTGCAAGGCTGCTGTTAACGTAAACGCGAGGCAGTTCGGCGGGACCATCGAACTTGACGTTACCCTCGAGTTGAGCGAATCCCGCAGCTGCGCTCCCAGACAGAACCACAACGAGGAGAGCCCGCGCATACAAACACTTCACAATCCACCTCTCACAAAAAGGGAAAATCGTATCCACTTATTAATATAGCGACGAATGGCAACGAGCGCCGCTCGGCGCCCTAATGGCACGGCTATTTTCCTGATAGGAACGCGGCTAACCAAACCTCGCCTTCGGATCCCGGCTCAAGAGGAGCGACCTTTCGGCAAGAAGAGATAGCGATTTCCTTGGCGTCGGAGGAACGCCGGATCTTGTAATCGAAACCCAGGTCGAGTAGCCGTTTGTCAGCGGTTTGGATCGTACGGATCGTGGTTTGCAGCTCGATGTGAAGACGATCCGTCGCCTGGGCATTGCCAAAATATCCAATCCGGCGAAAGTACGTGGATCTGGAATCGAGCAATGTCGCCGGCACCGGAATGGGCAAGGAACTCAAAATGCGGCGCTCTGCGATATCCATAAAGCAGACAAAATTGGCGAAATAAATGAGACCGGCGCCGTTGGTATCGCGATCGGCATCAATTTCGTACACATATTCGCGCCAGCCTTCGTAAAGCGGAATGTCGTTCAGTTCCGGTTGCAGAAATCTCCCACTCCGCTTTGCGTCGCGACAAAATCCCAGAGTATCTGGCTGCGACGGCAGCTCCGCGATCTTCGAAAAGTCCATGTTTTCTGGAATTGCCAGCGAGAGTTTTGAGGGGCCGCGTTCCTGATAGATAAAAACATTGCTGCTTCTAACAACAAAAGCGTGATGATCCCCGACAAGCTTATGCTCACCGTCGAGGTAGACTTTCTCGTAATGCGCCACGCTTGATTCAAACTCGACGATATCGTTCTCGCCGAAGGAACTCAGAGGACGCTCCGGGGTCAAGTTGATTTCGATGAAATAAAAAGTTGCGTAGAGACGCGATCCCGCGTCGTCACGTATCAGCGAAGTTTTCACTCCACCCAATTCCTGTATCTGTTTCCAGCGATCGTTTCCAATCACCTTCAACAAAGCATTTTCAGAAAGATTGCACCTTCCGAGCAATGGCATTCCTAGTTCAAAGGACAGTTTGAAGTCCATATCGTAAAGGTCCGATCGTGAAGGAAAAAGGTGCGCTGCCGCCCGTGAAGAGGACTGAATTCAGCATAACCGATGTTCACCATCACGACAAATTAACATCGTGTGACATCTGGCATTGGGACGACGCGCTAGTGTATGATTCCACTCGTTCAGCCCCCGAAGCTCATCCTCCTGCTTATTTTTGCTAATTGACCCATTTTTGCAGAGCGTAATGACATGGAAACCTTCTCCCTCTATGGCCTCGGGCTGCTGGTCTCGTGGGCTGTACTTTTGCGCGTGCGGTCTGTTCGGCTCCGGCAACTCACGCTCCTGCTAATCAGCTACGCTCTTTATTTCACCTGGGGCAGATGGTTCGTCATCCTTTTGCTCACCAGCTCCATCGTAAATTATGGGCTTGGGCAATACCTCAAGCGTCGCGCCAGCTCTGACAGGTTATGGGTTGCGATCGGATTTAATCTCATCTTTCTCGGCACCTTCAAATATCTGCCTGGACTTGCTTCCTCCGCTCCGCAGCACTCGACTCTTGCGGCGTTTCAGCACCTTGTCATGCCCCTGGGCGTTTCTTTCTGGACATTTGAAGCGCTCAGCTTTCACTTCGAAATCTTCCGCCGAGAAGAAGTTGATCCGACGCTGCTGGAGTTTTGTCTCTTCATGGCATTCTGGCCAACCGTGATCTCAGGACCGATTTGCCGGCTCACAGAACTTCTTCCCCAGTTCCGCAATGAGGGCTCACCATCGTGGAACGACTTAGCCGCCGGATTCCCCCGTATTGCCACAGGGCTGATGATGCTCGGCATCGCCAGAATTCTGGCCGCGGGCGTCGGGCCTGGTCAAGGAGTCGATGCAGGCTTTGCTCTATCGCCAGCAAAATGGAGTGGTATCGACGTATGGTTCCTTGCCATCGGATACGGGTTCCGTCTTTTTCTTGATTTCGCCGGATACTCAAGCTTGGTCATTGGGGCAGCGAGAATTTGTGGATTCCAACTGCCGGAAAACTTTTCTCGTCCTTTTTTGTCCACAACACCCTCCGAATTCTGGACGCGCTGGCATATGTCGCTTTCTTTCTGGATACGCGACTTCGTGTTCATGCCTCTCGCCAGTGCTAACCGCAGCCTTTGGTGGAGAAACTTCTCGCTTTTCATCTCCATGGTGTTGTTCGGCCTTTGGCACAGAGGAACGCTTCTATTTCTGTTGTGGGGCGCTCTTCAGGGAGCACTTCTGGTTCTGCACCGCCAATGGCAAAAGCTGCGAATGACATTAGGCCTGGACATTCCCAAGTTTGTGTTAACACCGCTGGGTTGGATTTTTACTTTCTTCGGAATCAGTGCAGGCTGGATTTTTTTCCGCTCCGAGAGTCTTCATCAGGCCATCACGATGGTAAAAGCAATCGTCACGCCAGCTGGCTATGTGCACCGGCGCATGCCCGCGCAGTTTTACGTGTCAGTAGCGTGTGTGGCGCTTGGCTACTTTGCGATCGTAGCTGCAACCGATTTCTTGAATCGAGTGGAAGAACGTGCCCCCTTCGCGTCCAGTATTCGAATCATGCTGCATGAACGATGGGTCTGGATCGCTCCCAGCGTTGCGGTTCTTGCGATTTACGCATATGTAATCACCGAAATTCAGAAGACCAGTCTCGGTTCGCCATTCTTATATCGGCTTTTTTGAAGGAACCATTTGTCAATCGCACTCGAACCTATCGTCGAAGTCTCCGGCGGATATAAGTCTGGCCTGAGAAATTTTCTGCCGAAGCTTGCGGTGGCGATCACCTTATTTGTACTGCTACTGATCGCGGTGGAGTGCCTTTGCTATTTGCTTTTGCAGAAGCAGACTTCCACTACGGGCGAGGAGCACAATTTTCCTCGTGCTCTCTATAAAAACAAACCGTGGGTCAACGAATTGTGGCGTGAGTGGGAAAAACTCGGTTCAGAATCCCAATACAAGGCCTACGTGGTGTGGCGCGGCGGTCCTCATCAGGGTGCGCTGGTCAATGTCGATTCCGAAGGACTACGATTCACCGCTCATTCAGATTGCAGCGCGGGGAATTACACGATTTGGATGTTTGGCAACTCTGTGCTGTTCGGAAAAGGCTCACGCGATTGGGAAACCATCCCTTCGCTCCTGGCGGAGCTCTACGAAAAATCTGGACGAAAGGTCTGCGTCAAAAACTACGGCGAGCGAGGTTGGGTAGGAACGCAGGAATTAATCCAACTCATGCTGGCGCTGAAATCGAACCCGCAAAAACCTGATCTGGTCATCTTCTACGACGGCGTCGCGGATGCTTTTCTTCCCTACGAGACCGCTGCCGGCGATGTTCACGGAAATTACGAAACCATGAGGTCGTGGTTTACGGACGCTCGGGAATTGAAGAAGCCCGGCTTCGCTTACCTCGAGAAAAGCAATACTTATCGCGAACTGCTTCGTGTCGCCAACCGATGGGGGCGCGCCGGAGTAGAGCACGCTCACGCAGCGACCCCGGGAAGCCCGCAGGAGTTGGCCCGCAGGACGGTCGAGAGCTACATCAAGAACATTGATATTGGCGAGGCGTTGGCTCAGAAATTCGGTTTTCGATGCGCCTTTTTTCTGCAACCCTCGGCGCTGATCGCGGCCAAGCCGTTAACCACAGACGAGCAACGCGTCGGCGATAACGAAGAAAACACCAATCCTGGGATTCGAGCTGTGTTCCGTGCTACCTACGAGGCCTTTCAATCCCTACAGCAGCCTGATTACTTTTACTTAGGCGATATTTTCCGCGATCATCCGGAACGGCTATTCATTGACACGTCGCACGTTACGCCGGAAGCAAACGAAATAATTGCCGCTGCCATGTTCCAGGACATCGACAAAGCTGGAATTGGATCGAGTTCGCCAAAGTCGGCAATCAACAGCAACGGCCGCAACTGAGCGAGCTAAGACCGTGCCGTTCCCAAGCGATTGGCTGTCTTCAACATTTCATTCACGGTATTAAGGTCTTTCGGGCTCACTCGGCTAGCGGGAATTCGTCTTCGCGTAATCTTTTCCAATTCGAGCAGCACGTCGATGAGAGCGAATGAGTCCACCATCCCAGAACTAACGAGTGGAGTGTCCACATCTATTTCGACCGTGTCTTTCTGCAAAACCTTGCTCTTCAGGTAATCGATCATCTGCTGTGCTTGCAAATCAGAATCCATGATTAAAACTCCCCGGGAAACGCCAATATAGTAATACGCAGAGATAGGTGCTTGGTGCGGATCACAAGAAAAAATGGTCTGGAGCTTCTGAGCAATTATCGCTGAGAAGACTCCCGTGCGGGCGCAGAATCCCAAATGGAATATTTCACCAGGCACCAGAGCGCCTGGAAGCCGTCTTTCAATCCGATCTTCTTGCCTTCCTCGTAGGTTCGACCCGTATAACTGATGCCGACCTCGTAGATTCTAAGTTTTCTCTTCGCAACTTTCACGGTGATCTCAGGCTCGAACCCAAAACGATTCTGCTCCAGCGGAATCGCTTGCAGCACTTCACGACGGAAGGCTTTATAACAAGTCTCCATATCCGTCAGGTTCAGGTCCGTGAGACAGTTAGAAAACAATGTCAGCAACTTGTTAGCAACCGAGTGCCAGAAGTACAAAACACGGTGCGGCGCGCCTCCCATAAACCGGGACCCGAAAACCACATCGGCCTTGCCTTGAACCAGAGGACCTAGCAGTACGGAATATTCTGCTGGATCGTATTCCAGGTCAGCGTCCTGAATGATCACATATTCGCCAGTCGCCTCGCGTATCGCGCGCTGCAAGGCTGCCCCCTTACCCATATTTCGAGGTTGAAAGAAAACGCGCATCCCCGGGTAACTGGAGCGAAGTTGCTCTAAAAGGTCTCTCGAACCATCCGTCGAACCGTCATCCACGCACAGCAACTCAATCTCGAAAGGGCTGGCGAACACCGCCCCTACGATCGTGGACAAAGTCGCTCGCTCGTTGAACACAGGCATCGCCACGGACACTCTCATGGGCTTATGGATTCAGTCTGTCATTCTCGATCAAGGTCCGTCAGCGGCTTGGCGTCTAAACGGCCTTCGGTAGCTCAATATTATGATCGAGAATGAACATTCTACCCGAGATGAGGCTATTCCCGACGAAGAGCTCGCAGGGTTTCGGTCAGAGGATGCTAATCGCTTGTCGAAGAAGCGTCGGGCGCATAACGCAGCCGCAAATATCCATTCCAAGGTTGAGATTTTTTGGATTTTCTAGCGAAAAGCTCGTGTGTAGCAAAGCCGGATACTTAGGCCGCTTCCCCCTTACCCAGGGTAAGTGAGGAGGTAAAACCAGCGAGGGCAGGTGCGGATGTCCGCGCCTGTTTCGGCTGCTTATTCTGTGCCTGACACAAATAGCGGTTGAGCACCTCCCCGTGCACGCTCCGGTCGAAGGCAGCATGGCGCCCAGGGATCACCACCATTTCCAGTCCGCCCATGGCTACTGGGGCCCATCCTAAATATCTGTCCTGGTAAGGCTCGACTTTTCGCTGAGCAGCGCAAAACACAGTGATCTTGCCGTGATAGGGGGCAGGAACGTAGCGTTCCCCGGCATGTAGATTGGCATCGTGAACGCGTGCCAGTATGCCGAGAGGGTCTTTATTGTCCGCGCCCTTAGCCGCGAAAGAGCCTGCCGCACCACTAACACCCGAAGTCGCGTTTCGCTCGTCAGACTGCGCGACTCTTTTCCATGCCTGTCGCAGCTTGCGGAATAATCGCTGGACGAAGAATCTTGCGTGGCAGAAGACGTATCGCGGGCGCGAAATCATCTTTGCGTACGCGGGATTATAAGCATCCATCAGCGCGAGGAAAGCAACTTCCTCCCCCTGAGCCATCAGTTGCTGTGCGATTTCATAAGCGATCACGCCGCCGAGGCAGCCTCCGCCCAGGTAGTACGGACCGTGCGGTTGGACGGTACGGATCTCATCGATATACAGCGCTGCAATGCGCTTGGCGTCATCCACGGGTTCGGAGCCGTCGAGCCCTGGGGCTTGCAGAGCGTAGAAGGGTTGATCGGCGGGCAAGTTGGCCGACAGTCCGCGGAAGCCAAGAACATTCCCGCCCACCCCCGGGACACAGAAGAACGGCGGTCGAGATCCCGTTTCGCGAAGCGGAACCAGACATCTCACCTGCCGCCTCGTGCCCAGCCCGGCCGCGAAACGCGCGACGGTCGGAGATTCCAACACCGCACTTAACGTAAGGTCAGGTCGATCGAAGGTTTCGACGATTCGCACCAGCAATTCCACGGCGCGGAATGACGTTCCGCCCATTTCGAAAAAGTCGTCGTGAATGCCGACCGACGGTCGCCCCAAAACTTCAGCCCAAATCTTAGCCAGCTTGGCTTCGGTTTCATTTCTACGCTCTGGGCTATCACCTGGGTTCGACGAACAAACAACCAACTTGGCAGCGGGCTTGTTCGCGCGAATTTCAGAACGGATTGCGGCTATTGTACTTAAACGGGTCGCTATCTCCCCATAATCGATGGCTCCCACCCAGATCGAAGAAGGTTGGGATTGCGTTTGTTTTTGATCTGACGGTTTGGGTGTATTCACGGACTTGCAGGAGGGACGATACTCCAACTGACTGGCGTATTCGGCTTTCACTCGAAAGAGGCGGACATATAGTCCACCGGATTCGCCAAAAGATTCGAGACTATCGAGAAACTGAAGAGCGGGAGCATTCTTTGGCGTAGCGATAAAGCGAATCGCTACTTCGGCGAGACCAAGAGAACGCGCCTCGTTCCCTAGGTGACGCAGGATCTGATGCTCGACCCCGCGGCCTAGCGCGCGGCAACTCAATAAGAAGGAGTCGACCACGAGCGACGAAGCCTCGATGCTGTAAAGCACCGCGCCCACATTACCGTAGTCGCCGAAGCGGTCACTCACCGCGACCGTGATGCAGTGGAGTTTGCCGCTCTCAACGGCTTCCTTCACTTCCGCCTCGGTGCGCCGGATCGTCGTGGTATTGAACTGGTTGGTACGCTGCGTAAGTTGCGACACGCGGCTCAGCATCTCTGGCTGGAAGCGCTCGATGGCTACGCGCAGATCGAGGGCGGCGATAAACTCTTCCAGGCTCCCGGCTTTCTGCGCCTCTTCGGTACGGGCACGCTCCAGCTGATAGCTCTCTCCTCGCTTCCGGTCTTCTGCGGTGACACGCCCGCGATCGAAAGCCCACACGTGGCGGATAAAGCCGGAGACGTCTTCCGCTCTTTTTGGAATCTGCAGCGTGAGCACTTCTGGGGCGTTGGCGCGCATCTCCGCGCATTCTTTGTGATCGTCGTCGATGAAGATAAAGCTGTCGCTTCCCAGAGAAAGCTGTTTCGCGAGGGCGCGAATGTTTGCTGACTTTGGTTCCCAGTTAATCTGCCACGCGGCAAAATGCTCTTTCTTCAAAAGCATTTCGGACCGGCGCTCGAATACTTCCCAGGCATCTTTTTCGTTGTTCTTGCTGCAGATCGCGAGCAATGTGCCCTGTGAGCGCTGTTCCAGCAAAAACTCTTGAAACGCTAGCCGCTCGGCCTCGATGCGCACGCCTTCCCACCCCTCCTCGCCAACTACGCCTGTCCACATCGTGTTGTCGAGGTCGAGAACGATAACTTTATACGGAGTTCGTCTAACGCTGAGGGATTTACGCGCGATCGCCGTGCCCAGGGCGGTGAAGAAATCTGCAGTGTAAGGAATTTGGGCCAGGCGTTCACTCACGGAATCGTAAATTTCCGAGACCGGGTAAACGCCGCTTACGCTGGTTGGCGGTAGAAAATGAACATTGGCATTCGATGCAAAACGCGCGGATAGCTCCGCGTCCAATCGCTGTATAAGTTCAGCCATACCGGTCTCTTCGACGAAGGACCGACTGCAGGGGCAACTCACCACGATCAAGGGCACCGTAAAGCGCGCGGCAGACTGCGCGACCGTCTCGATCAGCGATTTCCCGTTCTCCTCCAAACGCTGGGGCTGGCCCAGATCCTGCCATCGCAGAGCGACGACATTGATTCCATTCGTATTCGCGGCGAAAGGGCTTTTTGAATCCAGAAGGGTTTGAAAGACTTCGTTAAACGGGGCGAACTTTACTGCCAACGGAAGTTGCAAGCGCTCGATCCAGAATTCCAGGGATTCGCGAACTGGTTCGGCTGTGAAAGTTGCGCTGATCACGAGGTCGGAAGCCATGTTGTCACCTCTGAGGCCAGATGTGCTCTACGCCCATGCTAAAGATAGGGTGAGGGGAGGGACGGTGTAGTCCCCCAAACGAGGTATTTTGCCCGAGGGCCTCACATCACGGACGATTTGCGCTCCGCGCTGGCCCGGCTTGTGCGAAGCATTTGCAGACACTGCTGGGGGATTTTCGCCGGCGTACTCTGCCAACCGTGCAAATGCAACCTTTGTAAACCCGTTTTCCCTACCCGAGACGGCTGGCCTGAACCGCCGGCACCGCTCCGTTCGCCGGGTTTGCCAGTAGACGCGAGGGCAACCAGTGGGAACGCTCCCCGCAGTCGCAACAGCGCATGGGCTGAATCCGCAAGAGCGGCAAGATATATTGCTCAACCAGGCCTTGGCGTTCGCGGTTGTACCCTTCACTACTGCCGCAGCGTGCGCAAACAAAGGTCGAGCGCACGGAAAAGTGGCGGATCAATTCATTAATAGGCACGTCATCTCCCCCAAAAGTCCAATACCGCAGCTTAAGAATGAACTGTGAGGGAAATTCTGTAGTCCCCTAAACAGGGTATTTTGGTGATATGCCCCAGAAATGGATTTAGCGGGAAAATTGTCGACCGATCTTCAACCAGTACTGGCCGTTAAAGGGCGGGTCGTCCAGCTGTACGCAAGACAAGTCCCTTGCGCGGCACTGACTTTCGATCCAGCTGCGCTTATGGCGGATCAAGCCACCACTCGTGGAAGTATGGCTTCTTCCGACCCAGCGCGTTCCCGTATAGTCCGCGCCTCCGGGCCCAAACCATGAGGCCGGGTGGTAGGAGGTAAGAAAGAACGCGTCTGGATTAGAGTTTTGTACGAAACCATCCAGCATCGTCTGGATTTGAGGCTTGGAAGCGTGGGTCCAGATGGAACGTGCCAGCACAAAGTCAAACTTAACGCCGAATATGGAGAAATCAAACTGGTCGTTCGTATCGAAGCAGGGCCTTTTGGCCTTCTGCAACTCGGAACCGAGAACAGCATCAATGCCAGCCTGCAACATTCTTGTGTTCGGCTCAATTCCGAAATAGCAACCAGGGTCCAGGAAGTGAATCAACCAGTAACCGGCACGCAGGCAGCCGCAGCCAACATCCAGGAGTTTCGACGAAGGATAAATTCCTTCGCGCACTAACGTCGATAGCTGCAAGCGACCGCCGCTCTCAAATAAAGCAGGCGGGCCTCCGGTAAAGATCCCATCCTTGTGAAGTTGATCCGCGATTTCTGCCAGTTTCATATCTGCTGTGTCCATTCGCGGCCAATCAACCGTTCTCGAAGGAGCGTGAACCGGAACCAATAAATGAAAATCGAGTCTATCGTAAGAATCACCCTGCGGGGAATGAAGTTTCGATTTAACAATTTTGTAACACTGTACTATCGCGCCACCATAGGCTCAGCCTTAGGTGGTGCAGATGGGGCGCTAATCAACCAGTCCGCCATCTTCCCGACATTGTCGTCTTCCGACTGAAGTCCGAGGTTAGCTTTCACTTGCGGATAGTTCCTGGTCACGTAAATAAGCTTTTCGCACATGTCAGCCGCGTCCGTGTCGCTGTAAGTGACAACCCCTGGCGGGCGTCGTCCATTTTCGCTGGCCACGACCGGCACCGCTAATGCAAGCGACTCCAGGACCGAGGCTGCCACTCCGTCGCACGCCGGAGTGCGTAGGGAAATAAAGCAGCGGCTCAGTAGCGTCAAAAATTGGTCGTGCGTCAGATTTCCCAGCAATAACAAGCTGGCTTTCTCTTCTGGCACCCAATCCTGCACGCTTTGTCTCGCAGCCACCATCTCCTTTTCAGGGAAACCCAGCCATATAAATCCGGCTTCCGGCTGCTCCCGGCGGTACAAGCTCATCCCTGCCCGCAGAGTATCAAGGCGGTACTCCGGGCGAAATGACACATAGGAAAGAATGACGGGATGCCTACGGCGAAAAAAGTCTTCCACCTCATCCGGCAGGTTTACGGAAGCAAATTTCAGGTACTGCGGTGAAAAAGTTGCAATCGTTTCAATTTTCGCAGAGTTGATGCCGTACCGTTCGATCGCTCCTTTGATCGGTTCACTATCGCAGGCGATCGCCCCGGCCAAAACAAACAAAAAGTAGAAAGCCCAGTGAGCGATGCCGTTGTCATAGCGCGGGAAATAATCCTGCGAGAGCCCGCCGTGAAAAGTAATAAGGGCGGGGCGAGCGAGAATGCGTCCGGTCAGCGCGGCGGCCATGGCCAGCCAATATCCCTTCTTGGACATGCCGTTGACGTGTACGTTCAAGCGGTATCCACTTAAAGCGTACCGCCAAATTTTTCTGAGATAGTCCGGGCCGCTTTGCACATCAACGTAGTCGGAGCTCGGAATCTGCCGTCCTTCATTAATCTTCAGTACTTCGCAGGTGTGGCCGCGACGGCGCAGTTCCTCGGTCACCAGCTTCAACTGAATTGCCCAGCCGCACATCGGCGGCGGATAGTTTCCAATCTGAAGTATTTTGGCGGGATGGGTTCTGGTCTGTCTCATGATTCAATTCTCGGCCTGCCGTTCGAAGTTCGGCATATCGCGAGATACGAGAACTCTGCCAAAAGGCAGCCTCTTCTTAAGCTGCAATTTCAAGTCAAAATAACTCTCATAGAGCAGGCGCATGCCTCGGAACGCCCCGCCGGGCGCGGATTTTCCGGCGAGATATTCCGGCAGGTAACCCAGTCCTCGAAGGGTTTCTCCCATCATTCCCTCAAGCCGCTCCCGTTGCGCGGCGCTAAGGCTATTCTTCCATCTTCCTACCGGTGAGAAATCTTCGGTCTTCTTTCCGTCGGAAAACGAACTATTCGGCTTGCTCACCGAGCCGATACCCACGCGTTCAATTTTTTCGTAATCCAACTCTTGCCCGATGAATCCGCTGAGTGTGCTCAGAACTTTGGTAGGATCGGACACCAAATCCTCAAAACGAACCTCGATATAATCCTGCCCCAACGCTCGGCCATCACGGCGGCCCTTATTCACGATCCACTCCCAGTACAACCCCGCCACTTCGAGTGTCTTCGCGCGATCCCAAGGAAACGGCCGGATCCACGCCTGCTTTTCGAGCGATAACGCCACATCCCTGCCATCGCGAATAATATGAATTACAAGGGCATTTGGAATCGTCTGCTTGATGCGATGCAGATAAAGCAGATGCTCCGGCGTGCAGTCTGCCCAACGTTCCACTCCCTGATGGCGCGCCATCGCTTCCATCACCATGCGCAGGAAGTCGCCGCCATTGCGGCAATTCGCCATCACTGCTCCGCTGATCTCATCGCGATCCAAGCCAGTTCTGCGAAACAGTTCGGTCTCCTGCCACGCTTCTAGCAGCCTCTGCCGATTCCCGGCGTGGTCGAGATTCCCGAAGCGTGGTTCGAGCAGATTAAATACTTGCGATTCGGCTCGATAAACTGCAAAATTTCCCGCCGAGAGCAGCATGTGGTAAAGCAATGTCGTCCCCGATCTCGGACAGCCCAGCACGAAAACCGGCGCCTTGCTTCTAGCATCACCTTTCGCGGGAGTTTCCATAATGGTTTCGACGTTTTGCATCGCAGGACCCGCGCTCGAATGAGTTGGCTCGGGTAATCGTTGTCTCTATGCAACAGTCGGCTGCGACTCCGCCGTGGAGCGCTCCGTGAACCTAAGCGATGGAGGCGCCTTCCGTCCCTCGCCTTCCAGAAAATTGCGGTGCCACCATTCCAGTATGAGCATCTTCCACAACACCCCTGAACGATTACGGCGACCGCGCACATGCTCATCCACCAGCCCTCGCACAGCTTCCGGCCGGAAATAGCCTCGCTGCAAACTGCGCGGCTCCGTCAGGATGGCAAGGAATTCTTGTTTCAGTTCACCTCGCAGCCATTGCTCCAGCGGTAACTGAAAGCCCTGCTTCGGACGATGCAACAACTCCGCCGGAATCCCCAGGCGCTCCGCCAGCCGTTTCAGGAGGTATTTGCGAGTTGACTCACGGAACTTCCACTCGAGGGGCAACGCTGCCGCCCACTCCACAAATTCCTGATCGAGCATAGGCACCCTTACCTCCAGAGACGTGGCCATGCTCATCCGGTCAACCTTCGTCAGGATATCTCCGACCAAATATGTCTTCGTGTCCAGATAAAGCAGCCGGCTCATTTCGTCTGGATCTCCCGGTGTCTCATCGTAATACTTCTGAAACTGGTGCAGGGGTTCGCTTAACCTGTCTGCCACCGCGATAAAATCCTTGCTGAAGAGGGATCTTTCGCGATGACGGGCGGGAAGGAATGTGACGCTATCCAGATACCGGTCGCGTAAATTCAGCGAAGCGTTCCAAGCCAGGTTTCTTCCATAGAACCCTGCGGGCAGATTTTGGTGGACCTTTTGACGATATAGCTTTCCGGCCCATTGTGGAATGCCATCGAAACGTCTTCGCTGCATGGCCACGGCATAGCGATCGTATCCGGCGAACATCTCGTCTCCGCCGTCTCCAGAGAGCGCAACCGTTACTTCCTGCCGCGCCATGCGGCAGACAAAGTACGTGGGCAGCATAGACGAGTCGCCGAACGGTTCCTCCAACATGGATGAAAGATACGCAATGGTTTCTTCGATATTCGGATCGACTACCATTTCGTGGTGTTCGGTTCCGAAGCGTTCGGCCACGATTCGCGCGTAGGGTCCTTCGTTGAAACGATCTTCAGCAAACCCAATCGAGAATGTCTTGACCGGAGTTCCACTTGCTCGCGCCATTAACGCCACTATGATGGATGAGTCCACTCCCCCGCTTAACAATGCTCCAAGTGGTACTTCGCTCATCAGACGAATTCGAACGGCTTCTGCGAGCTTCGCTTCCAGAGTCTCCAAACATTCTTCTTCCGATTTGGCTGGCGCAGTTCCATATGATGGAACGTCCCAGTAGCGGCGCGTATTCACTTTTCCCGCGACATATTCCAGCAGGTACCCTGCCTGAAGCTTTTGTATTCCGACAAAAGCGGTCAGAGGATCGGGAACATATCCGAAATAAAAATACTGGAGCAACGCTTCCGGATTGGGCGTTGCGAGCTCCGGAGCCACGGCAAGAATCGCTTTGATCTCTGAGCCGAACAAAAGGCGACCACTGTGCAGCGCATAATGAATTGGTTTTTTTCCTAACCGATCGCGAACCAGAAGAAAATATTGGCGGCGTTCATCCCAAAGGGCAATGGCGAACATCCCCCTGAGTTTCCGCACACAGTCGGCGCCCATCTCCTCATAGAGATGTACGATCACCTCTGTGTCGCTATGCGTGTAGAAGTGGTGCCCGCGTCCTTCCAGTTCCGCGCGCAATTCCGGGAAGTTATAAATTTCGCCGTTGAAGACGGCCCAGATGCTTCGGTCCTCATTGTGGATTGGCTGCTGCCCGCCGGCAACATCGATAATGCTCAGTCGCCGCATTCCCAAGCCAGCCGGGCCTTGAGCATAGATACCTTCATCATCCGGCCCTCGGTGAATGATCGCTTCGCACATGCGGTGAACCTCGGAGGCGTCGACCACATCTCCTCGTTGGCCTACAATTCCTGCTATCCCGCACATGATTCCGTCTCCGCCTCCGGCAACCCCAACGGAGCTGCGTGCTCCGCCGCAGGCTTGCGGCCGCGAACCGCTACCGGCACATCTCCCACCGTAAGTTCCCGCAGCCCGCAACTCTCAAACCAACGAAACACTTCTTCGTACGTATGCTTGGATTGGTACCAAGGGGAATACCAGTCGAATGTATCGAGCACTCTCCACTCAGGGTCGGGATTAAACGACATGGGTATCAGGTAGCGAATAGCTCCGCTCACTGGTTTTCCGAGCAATGGAATCTTACGAAGCACAGTATGCAAGCCGTAAAGCGGAATCGTGCCGTAACAAAAAGTGTGCAGCAGGCCCGGCGACATGCGACGCGTCAATTTGCGATACGTATCGCTCATCCGGTACCAGGGGTTGTACGCGCTGTACAACCACACCGAAAGAATGCCTTCCGGCTTCAGAAATTGTGCCAGGCCCTTTACTGCTCTTTCGCAGTCCGGAGTGTGATGGAGAACGCCGAGGCTATAAATGATGTCGAAACTCTCCGGCGCAAATGGAAGGCGAAATGCGTCGGCTTGCAGAATGGCTGCGTCTCTTTCAGCGAGGTTGCTGGCGGCTGCCTCCACTGCCTGGCTCAGATCGACGCCAACCACGTGAGCGCCCCAGCGGGTAGCCACTTCCGCATAGCGTCCCATGCCGCAGCCCACATCGAGAATCAACTTACCTCTCAGATCTTCCGGCGTCAGGCGCGTTCGTAGGATGAAATCTTTTTCGGAGCGCCGGCTGTTTTCGTCGTCGAGCTGAGTTTTGTTGTGCTTCAGCCATTGGAACCCGAAACTGCCGGTGTAGAACTGCTGGTCGACGAATCGTGGGACGCCCTTAACGATGGGATAACGACGCGAACAGTGAAGGCAGACGAGCGCATCCGCTTCCTGCTTCAACTCCGATTTGCAATCGAGGCAGCGAAGAATCGACAAAAACTTTTCCGGCCAGATCCGATTTTGTGTCGGCTGCATGCAACAGATCCTTTGCGGGGCGCGCCTTTAAGGCAGGCGGGACGCCACCGAAGTGAAATATTTCTGTGCTATTCTCGTTGCCTCGGAACCGGGAGCGAAAGTGCAGATGTCTTATTATCTTAAATCACGTACTGCCCTCTCTCCCAAGCGTTTATTCCTCATTCTGCTCATTCTTGGCTTTGGATTGCGCCTGGCGTACGGGGTCGCTCGCTATCGCAGCGAGATCGTTAGCCTCTCCGGTCCGGCATTCATCACCAGTTGGAACCACGACGGCTTGGAACACGTATTGATCGCCAAATCCCTGCTGTCGGGCGAAGGTTATATCGTTGACGATTTTCCCTTGCCCGCAGCCAAGCACATTCGATATCGAGGACGGGATGCTCTGTTTAAAGCGCCTCTTTACCAATTTTTCCTGGCGGGTGTTTTCGCCATTTCCGGTTTTTCGTTCAAGCTTTTTTTTCCGCTGCAAGCTTTGTTTGGAGGGCTGACCAGTGGGCTTCTAGGTTTAGTAACCTGGGAAACTTTCGAAGACCCTACAACAGCATTGCTAGCTGGCATTGCCGCAGCTATCCATCCAATTCTCGTGAACGCGGCCTCGGAACCCTACAACGAGGATCTTTTCTTCTTACTCTTTGTCGCGGCCATCTGGGCTTTCCTTGTCTGGTTCCGCGTTCGAGATACCAAATGGGCCCTCTTGTGCGGTGTGCTGGTCGGTCTTTGCACCCTAACCCGCGAAAGCGGTCTTCCTCTGCTCGCCGCCATGGTGGCTGTAGGAGTGCTTTCAACTCCTCGTGATTTAAGGGCATGGGTCGCATGCGGCGTGATTACTCTCAGCGCCATCGCGGTAGTCGCGCCGTGGACGATTCGCAATTATTTGCGCTTTCATGCCTTTGTTCCGGTTGCCGCCATTGTGGGGGAAGATCTTGGTACCGGTAACAACGAGTGTGTCGCCAAAGAGAGTCTGTTTTCTTCCTACTGGGCGGAAGGCCCTTGCGTGGCGCTGAATCATCGCATAGCCGTCGCCCGCGCGTTGACGCCGCTCGCAAATCTTCCCGCAGCCGTGCAATTCGATCGACTCTCCCGCCAAGTAACCTTACAATTCATCCGCGAGAATCCGGCCGCTTACCTCAAGCTTGCTATCCGCAGATTTTGGACTTGCCTTCTTCCCTACGTTCCTAGGGGAAATCAACGTTGGCACGAGAGGATTGTCCTCACAATTTACTGGCTTGCTATATTTCCAGCGGGAGTGGCGGGCTTATTCTTTTCCATGAGGCGAGTGCGACCCCAAACCGCATTGCTTGCGCTCCTGATCGCTTTAAGCGTTTTATCGATCATGGCCGTTCTTTACTGGTCCGATTTGCGCTTTCGAGTAGGAATTGACCTTCTGCTGGCTTGCTTCGCAGCGTCTGCCTATACTCGCCTCGGAAGAAGAGGCGATTCACAGAACATTCATAAACGAGTGAATGACACCGACCGCGCCATCGTTTAACATTTAAGAAACGTTTTTGCGCCTTGGGAGAGAATTATGAGCCGTCGTGGAAATAGCGGTAAGGCAACTATTTTGGAGAGTTTCCCCCTACTGGTTTTAATGGGAATTCTCGCCGGAGCTATCGGCGGTTTGGCCGTTGGCGTCGTCACTTCTCGTCCCTCTACCGCAGCCCCGACGACGGCAAAGTGACAGATTTGGTAGCCTTTGATTCCCTGGGACCAACCGCAAGGCCTTCCTCTACGAACGGCGCCAAGCTGTCATCCATCCCGGCAAAGCTTTCATCGACACTTCTTTTTTACTAACCGCTACTTTCGTGCCGGCCGTTTCCGGAGCATCGTTACACAAACGATATAACGCACAAGCGTAGCCCACCATGAAGTATGGGAAAAGTTGCGTCGCGGTGACGGCGAACGCCGCACCCGATAGATAGCCAGCGAACCCGGCCCACAGAGCGCTGGTGTACATCTGAATGTCCGGTTCGTTCTGATAGAGGCTCGTCTTTCTTATTTTTACCAGGCTCGCGAAACATTCGCGAATCATCAATAAGAACAAAACCAGAGCTGGAATTCCAGATTCCGAACTGATTTCTGTGTATGTGTTGTGAGTCGGCTGCCACATCCCTGAGTAGCTCGCGAATTGTCCGGGACCGACTCCAAAGATCGGCCGCGTCGCAGTGATCTTCAGACTTTCCACAAGTAATTCATAACGCTCTTCTTTTGCGTCTCCGTAGACCTGCACGTCATTGGAAAAGATGCTCTTGATTCTATCGCCATAACTTTGCGGGCCAATGATTAGCAAAAGGACCGCGCATGCTCCGGCAATCCACAACAAGTAGTGACGCTTGTTTCGGATGCCAAACTCATACAAACTAAACATCACGGCAACTCCCAGCGCCAGAAAACCAGAGCGCGAATAGGTGAGCATCAGCCCGCGACCCATGATCAGGATGCCTGCAAACCACAAGAACTTTACAATCGGATTTTTCGAAAGCATGAGGAACATCAGGCACAGCGGAAAATTAAGCGCGATAGCGATGGCGAGATCGTTAGGATTATCGAAAACCCCGCCCAGCACTCCTCCCATTCTGCCTCCCCTATAAAGCAGTACTGAGGCGAAAGTCATAACTGCCACTGACGCGGCTTGGATAAAAATTAAACGCCGAAGTTGGCTTACGGAATCGACGATCAACCCCACCAGCAGACCGGTAATGAGAGCCTTCACGCACTTTTCCGTCACTACCGCCAGCGCTCCTCCAATGTAATAAGAGAAGGGAACGGACAGCGCTTGCCAGCAGAACATGGCGCCGAGCAACTTCAGTTCCCGCGGCCAAGCGTGAAAATTCGATCTTGACTGGAGCCCGAAAATCAAAGCGAGAAGCGCGATCCCACCTAGAATTTTTTCAATCGGAATCTTGCCCATCCCGGGGATGAAATCTTCTGGCCGCGCGAAATATAGGAACGAGAAGACCACCAGCGTCCAATACGCAACGCCATTGGAGCTTTTGACCCGTCGTCCTTCGAAACCGACGCTCACTGTGGCCATTACAGATTTTGTCCTCCCGGTCGCGTGCATTTCGCCGTCGGTCTGATGCCTACGAATTCCAAGCCGCTGTCCTTCCTCGAACAAAATTCATGAAGGCGAACATCGCTGCCAGATTGAGAACCACGAAAGTGAGTGCAGCGTCAGCAACGCGGGAGACGATCCCACGTTTGAGCTGCAACATGCCGAGGGCCGCCAAACAATAAAACACCACCTGCAAAACCAACCCCACGCGATAAAAGGGCTGGCTCAAAAAAGCCGAGGAAAGCAGCATCGCCAGCAATGCAAAAGGCACAAGCAACCGAAAGAGCTTGTGACTCACGAATTCAAAGCGGATCGGATTGGATCCACTCAAAATCCAGGGCGCCAATTGCAATAATTGATAGTTGCCGCTTAACGTTCGAACTTTGCGTCTGAATTCTCGATTCGCGCCGAGACTCACGGCATCCCACGCTTTTGCCCGCGGTTCAAAGATCACGCGCGCTCCGTTTCTTACCACCTGCATCGGCAAGTAAACATCATCCAGAATCGTTTGCGGCGGAAGAGGGGAAATGAATCTCCGACGCACGGCATACAGAGCTCCGGTAGCTCCAACCACCGAACCGGAAGCCGACTCCAATTCACGAATGGTCTTTTCGATCTTCCAATAGAGCCCCATTCCGCGTATCGCCTCTCCGGCATTGTAATCTCCCAGCATGAGTTCGCCGCTCACCGCTCCGACGGATGCGTCGGCGAAATTGTCCAACAATAAGCGGACCGCTCCGGGCTCAATCTTTTGCCGTGCATCCGTGAAGACTACGACATCCCCTTCGGCCACGGCCATCGCATCGTTCAGACCACACGCCTTCCCGCTCGAGAGCTGGTTCATGACCACGCGCACGCGCGGATGATCTGCATATCCCCGAAGAATCGCCTCCGTCCGGTCCGTGGAACCGTCCGAAACCACCACAATTTGCCAATGCTCGGTGGGATAATCGAGTTCAAGCAAGTTCGCCAGTTTCTGCGCGAGAACCCGCTCCTCATTGCGTACGACCATCACGACCGAAACCGATGCATCGGAAAATCCGTGCTGTACCGGCCATGGGCGCAACCGGGCCCTGATCCACAACCACGCCATATAGCCAATGTAGGTGTAGCCGATCAACGTGGCTGACGACCAGAACAACCATCTCATTGCCCGCCCCGGCCCAGTAACACAATCTTGATGGTTTGGAACATGATCAGCAGGTCCAGGCCGAGTGAGGCATTCTTTATATAGAAAAGATCATATTGCAGTTTCTCGCGTGCATCGTCGAGGGTGTTGCCGTACTTATATTGCACCTGAGCCCACCCAGTGATGCCGGGACGCACCACATGGCGCACACCATAATATGGAATTTCACGGGCCAACCACTCGACAAACTCTGGCCGTTCCGGGCGCGGGCCAACGAAATGCATATCGCCCTTCAAGACGCACCATAACTGGGGAATCTCATCCAGACGTGACGATCGCATAAACTTGCCCACGCGGGTGATGCGGGGATCGTTATCCGTGGCCCAGGTGGCGCCGGAATCGGCTTCAGCGTCCTGGCGCATCGTGCGGAATTTATAGCAATAGAAAACCTTCCCTCGACGGCCCACACGCTGCTGGCGATAGAGCGCCGGACCGGGCGACCCCAGCTTCACCGCCAGCACAATGAACGGTATTAAAGGCAACGCAAGCAGCAGCGCAACCAGGGCTACCGAAAAATTCACCAACCGCCGTACCAGTCGGAAGAAATTGCTGAAGCGAAATCCTTCGGCGAAGATCAGCCAGCTGGGATTCAGATGCTCCACTTCGATTCTTCCTGAGATTTTTTCCAGCCAGGAGGTTGCCTCTTCCACTCTGACGCCTTCCAGGCGCAAGTCCAGAAGCTCTTCAACAGGCAGTGTTCCACGCCGATCCGGCATGGCGACAATCACGCGGTGGACGCCCTTTCCTCTCGCCAAGTTCAACAGGTCTGATGCCACCGATTCACGCGTCAGTTCGCCCCCGATGTTTCCCGTCCAACCAACCACATCGATTCCCAATGACGCACGCTGGCGTAAACCGTGGACTAGTCTGGCGCTTCGTTCTCCTGTGCCCAGAACGTAAACTCTCTCCCGTAAGAACGGTTGCTTCACCATCCAGGAATAAGCGCCACGCCAGCAAAACAGGGTGCAGGTAAGAATGATCAGCCCTAGGAGGGCGGACCCATTTCCCGGCATGAACTCTGGAAAAAGGAATCCGACGGCCGAAAGCGCAAGCGACACAAATCCCATCACCAGCAGGATGCGCAGACCTTGCTCCCAATTTTTATCCAGGCTGGAGGAATCGTAAAGATCCAGCCAATGGGAGAGCAGAAGAACCACGCCGGTGATCGCAAGAATCTTGAGGTACCCGCCTTCGACGTTAAGCAGCAACCAACTGTCCTGGTTTCGCAGCATCGTCCCCAGGACGAATGAAACCCAAACGATCAGGGCTTCTCCCCCCAGCAGCACCAGCGTGCGCAGAGGGTAATAGACTTTGAACAGCCGGATCACGTTGGCTCACTTCCCTAACTTTTCAACTCGGTCGCTGTTTTTTGATCGGCTTCGTAGTAATAGCGGGTGTAAGGCATCGACTCCGCGCTCGTCCCATTCAGTACCAGCCCAACTAGAGATGTCTCAGGAAACTCCTGTCGCGCGCGCCGGGCCATATCCACGGGCGTTGCGTTCGACCGCACCACCATCAGAACGCCATCGCAAGCCTTTGCCAGCACGCTTGCATCGGATACTGGCACCGCAGGCGGTGAATCCATGATGATCCAGTCAAACAACGGTTCCACCCGCTGCATCAGCGACTGCAATCGTCCGCTGCCTACCAGTTCGGCGGGATCGGAGATCTCTTCGCCGCTGGGAATAAAGAACAGGTTCTGCATTGGCCCTTGCTGAATGATCGCGAATTCATCACTTCTTCCCTGCAGGTAATCCGCGAGACCGGGCGAGGGCTTGGTACCCAGCATCAGGTGCAGCCGCGGACCGCGCAGGTCGGCGTCAATCAGCAACACCCGGCGGCCGTGCTGACGTACAAATACCTGCGCCAGGTTGCAAGCAGTAAAAGATTTGCCTTCCTTGGGAAGAGCACTGGTTATCAGTAGTTTTTTCAGCGTCATCTTCTCTCGCATGTGGTACAGACGAGAACGCAGTGTGCGGAACTCCTCCATACCTCGCGAATTCTCGTCGCCGTTGAAAAACAGCATTGTTTTCTGATCAGGCGCCCAAGGCTGAGGTGTACATCGAGATAGCAATGTGTCGAGGGTGAATTGGCTGCCAAAGGAAGGCATGGCTGCAAGAGGAACGCTGATAGGAACTCCGGTACCCGTTGAACGCAACTCCTCAACCGCCGGGATTATCGGAATCTCTACTTCGGCAGTACTTGCGTACTCTGACCGTTCCGAACTTCCTTGCGAAGCGGCGCGCTCCTGTTCGGCCTTTTTTAATGCTTCGTGAATTCTGCTCATAGTTTCCCCTCTTTGGGCAGGTCCTTTTCGTCTTCGCGCAACCGGTCGGCCAAATTGGCTAGCGTCCGCAAGGTCTCCATCAAATCAATTTCGGCATGGTTTCCGGCGGGAGCAGGGGGCGCTATTGCACCGAATGCATTTCCATCGCCCAGTTCAAAGTCTCGAGCCACAACATCCACCACTTCCGGGCCAACGACTCTCTGCTGATCCACGAACGCACTCACCAGGCAGTGTTCGCATAACAAATTAATCACGCGAGGAATGCCGTTGGCGTAGCGGTGAATGGCCACCACAGCCTCGGGACTGAAAATCTCCTGCCCTTGGGAACCCGCGATGCGCAGCCGCTGCTGAATATAAGCTTTCACCTCATCCAGCGTAAGCGGATGCGTCTTCGCCCGCAGCGTCAATCTCTGACGCAGTTGCCGCAGTTGCGGCTGCTTCAATTTCTGCTCAAGTTCCGGCTGACCTACCAGTACGATCTGCAGCAGTTTCTCCGTAAAGGTTTCCAGGTTCGTGAGCATGCGGATCTCTTCCAGCACTTCATCAGTCAAATTCTGCGCTTCGTCGACGATGAGAACGGCAGTCTCCCCCGCCCGATACCGATCCAGCAACCAGTTGTAAAGCCGCAGAAGGATCTGGCTCTTGGCCTTCGACTCGCAAGGGATGCCGAAGTCCGCCATCATATAGTCCAGGAACTGAGTTGTGTTTAACCGCGAGTTAAAAATGAAGGCGGTGGCCACTTGTTGCAGCCGCAACCACTCCAGCAGCTTGTTGATCAGGGTGGTTTTGCCGGTTCCTACTTCCCCGGTCAGCAAAACAAACCCTTTCCGGCTCTGGATGCCGTAAGTCAGGCACGCCAACGCCTCCTCCGTGTGCCGCGTCAGGAAGAGATAACGCGGGTCCGGATTCACATTGAACGGATTCGCCCGTAAACCGTAGAACTCTTTGTACATATTTCGGCTTTGCAAACAGGCGGCTGCAAGAATTCTGCCGCCTCAGACTTACTCGCTTAAAACTTGGCGCTTTCCTCGGGCTGCTTGTTCCGCCTCCAGACGGATCCTCTTCCGTTGCCGTTGGAGACCAAAGGCTCTCCCACCCAGGGCACCGCAACTAGCATGGGCAACTCCATCGCGGCCTCTGCGTCCGCCTGTGTGCGAATGGAGTTGTCGCTCAGTTCCAGAAGCAGGGCGAGCGCTACGCCCAGCGCCAAACCTGCGCCTAATCCAGCTCCGGCAAAAAGCCACCGATTAGGGAAGCTGGGCGCGTCCGGCGGGCTGGCTGGATCCAGCAGCCGCATCTGTTCTCCCCGTTGCTGCTGCTCCATATTCAGCGCCAAGTCGGACTTGCTCTTGTCCGCCAGCAGATCTTGATAAACTTTTTGCGTGTTATCGTAATTTCGGGCCAACTGCTTGTACTGCTCCTCGATGGCGGGGCTCAGCGCTACCCGCCCCTCGTACGTCGATATCTCACCCTGAAGCTTTTTTTGATCCCGCGTCGCCTGATTGATCAAATCCTCGTATTGATGAAGTTGCAGGCGCAACTGCCGAATTTCCGGAGGATCCGAGCCTGACTCTTTGTCGCCTACGGTACTCGTACTCTTGTTGGCTGGATCGTTTACCTCGTCGAGTCTTTTCTTGACCTGCGCGATATCGGCCTGAGTTTTGATGACATCTGGATGATCGGCGGTATAACGCGCCTGGAGGTCGATCAATTGCGCCTGCAGCTGTGCGAGTTGCTGCTGGAGCGTCTGTGGATTGCTCGCCGACTGGGAAGTTTTCCATGCCGCGATCTGCTGAGCGAGTAACGTCTCGGTATAGGCTTTGTCCTGTTGTGCGCGGCTCAGCGTCTGGGTGTTGGCATCGAGCTGGGAGTTCAGCCCCATCAGGATCTTTAAGTTATTATCCTCATCTCCCGGCAGCTGCCCCATGTACTGCTTCTTGAAGACCGCCAGCTTGCTGTCCAGTTCGTCCAAATTGTGCTTCGTATCTTCTACTTGCTTACTTAGGAAATCGGTTGTACCGCGCGCCACATCCTCACGAGATCTTAGATTTTCCTCCAGCAGGAGAGATGTTAATTCGTTGCACATCTGCTGTGCTTCACGCGGAGTAGAAGCCGTGTAGTTCACGTAGAATCCCGGAACGCCAGAGCTTTGGCCGGGTTTTTTCTTACCGCCGGAGGACGCCTGCGATATATCGGTAATTACCGGTTCCACGGTCATGCTGCCTCGGATCTTTTCCACGACCTGGTCGATGTCCTGCCCAGGCTTGGCCAATCCCGTGCGCACCAGCATGGGCTGCAGACGGCTTTGGGTAAGCACCTGCTGTTGCAGTAAAGCGATGCGCTCCGCCAGATCCTCGGTGATCATTGGCTCGACGATACCTTGCGGTACCTTTTGTGCTTCCACCAACACCAGTGATTGCGACGTGTATTTAGAAGCGAAAAGAAACGAGACCAGAAATCCGGCGAGCGGCGCCAGCAAAGCCGGAGACAATATCACCTTCATCCGGCGGCGCAACATCGCCAGATAATCGTCCATCCCTAATTGGCGGTTCTGCATCGTGTTTGATACCTATTCCGCCGGCTTTGAACGCCGGCCCAAGACTAGTCAAGCCGGATTGGACGAGGAATCCAGTCCAACCCGATCGTTCCAACCTGTCGTTCCGAGGTTCGGCTACAAGCGCCGGTTCCCTGGCAAAATGACTTATCGAAAGTCAACTCGTTGAACTGATAGCTGGCAAAGGCGTGCAGCGTACGGCCTAACATCCGGTGTAGGCTTACCCCCGCAAATCCATACTGAAAAACGTTGGCGCTCACCCCCTGGCAACCGGTAGTCGTAGCCGAATTTGACGCGCAGGAGTTCGACAGTACCCGGCTGTTGCGGGAATACCCAATGTCCGTCACCGCAGACCAGACGCGATTCAGCGGTCGGGTGGCGCTAAATCGCACCACGTCGCTTTCGGCGCCGGCAAAAAAACCGGAGCCATTTGTGAGGTAGTGATCGTAAGTCAAACTCAACTCGAGTCGGGGGAACCTGTAACGAAGGGAACCCCGCCCAGCGGCCGAGATTCGCAGATCATTCGTAGGACATTCCACTTCCAGGCCCTGCTTCGTAAGCGTATCTTTGCAGGCTGGATTGTTGAGATTCTGCGGCGTCGCCGCAAACGGTGTCAGCAGGCCATTGATCTGAGTAAACTGGGGACCAGCACTTGCCAGGAAATCCATGCGTCCCGAAATACGATGCCCCCACATCAGCTGAATGATGTGGCTGTGAAAATCTACCCCCGTGGAAAAACGAAAACGTTGGTATCCATAGACCAGTGCTCCTTGGTCGTGATGTCCTAACAAACGGCTATAGCCTACCTGGCCAGACACTTGGCTATCTCCGATGAAGGGTAGGGTCGTGCCGGGCTCATTCTGCAGAAAATGCACGAACCCATATCCCGCCGCTGCAGTGATCGTAGACTTTGGGGTCAGGCTCTCGACCGCATCCGCGACCGACAGGTTCATAATTCGCGGAACGTCGCCCAATGTTCCCAACCCGGTCCCACCGAAGAAAACGCTTTCCCCGGCCAGGCCAGCCCCGGTTGCGCCGACTGCGCCGTACGAACTGCCAAACGTTCCTTCCGGCTGGTAACTGAATGCGTCGCGTATACCGAGATTCCCCCGCTTCCAACTGACCTTTTGCGCCGCACCCAACTCCTGAATCTGTTTGATGCCCACGCCTCTTACATTGTAATAGCCGACGCCACCCAGGTAATCGAGGGAAAGGTCATAATTGCTCCACAGGCGTCGGAGATCGATACTGCCCTCACCCCGAGAGATCGTCTGAACCGTGGATCCACCTAACGAATTCTGGATGTTGGAATCGACCGATTCGCTCACGTGTGCACCTGCCTGCAAATAACTCAGTGGCGCGGCATGTGGTTCCAGGTTCGGCATATCCAATCCCGAGATCGGGGGATTTTCCATGGTTGATGGTACTGAGTTGCCCGGTCCATAGGCAGGCACAGGCTGCTGCGGGGTAGCGGGCGTCTGCTCCGGTTGCTGCGGGGAAGCCTCCTGCCCCCACGCGCCGGAGAGCGCTAGCAACAGCACTCCAAAGCTCCACAGGCTATAGAATCTGCTCCTCAAATCAGGGCACCACCACCGTGTCCCCAGGTTTCAGCATGATGTTTTGCTCGGGGTGATTTCCTTTCACAACCTCTTTGTAATTAAACGGCAGCTTTACCTGCTTGCCATTTTCGGTCCGTAGCAGGTACACGCGCTTCACATTGGCGAACTGGGTAAAACCCGCGCTGGAAAGCGCCTGCAGCATCGTCATATTCGGCAACAGGGGCATCGCTCCTGGCTTCGCTACTTCGCCGGTTACGAAAATCCTCCTGCTGTTCATCGCTGTTACCACCACGGTGACGCGCGGATCGGCAACGTATTTCTTCAATTTCTCCCGGATGGAAGCTGCGAGTTGCATAGGCGTAAGCCCTGCAGCCTGCACATCATCCAAAAGAGGTAGCGAAATCTTGCCGTCCGATCGGACCGGCAACGTCGCGGTTAGATCGGTCTCCTTCCAAACAGCGATGTGCAGGGTATCGTCGGCCCCGATCACATACTCCGATTGCGATTCCGGCGCTGCCACGGGTGCCGGCTGAGCAACCGTCTGCGGCGCCGACGTCTGACCAGCACTATCCTGAGCCCACATGCCTCCGGCCACCAACCCAATCGCCGCCAGGCACAGAAGCCTTCCAACGTTCCTCATGCGTTCTCCCATGGAGTGAATAAGCCCGGTCAACATCCTAACCGTTTGAGGTTCGATCGCAAAGCTTTGTAACTAATTTGTAACTATTGCACTCAAAAGCCTGAAGGTTCCTGTCGATCAGCCAGTGCGGCGAGATAGGAACGAACCGGCCACTACCGCGACGCCAAAGCAGGACGCCCATGCCCTTTTAGATCTCGCTTTTGCAGGTCATGCCCACTTCCATCTCTTGCGCCGCTGGTTGGAATCTGACTCCATCTTACGGCGGCTCTCTCGAATGGCCAAATCCGAGAGGACACACTTAGAGCATCGGGGTTCCTGAGCACGGGAAGTACCATCCTGTCTCGAAGCCTCGGGTAGGATTAATTTTCCCGATCAAAGCGTGTTTTCAGAAGTTTATAAGGAAGGGTGGAGCATCAGCTCACGAAAAACTTTCGTGATCACCGCCATCCCAGGGAAGAGAGGAGAAAGTATTTGCCTAAACGTAGCTATTGGCGGCGTATTTCGAAGCAATTTGCACCAACAATTACGAGTCTTTCCTGTACTATGCGGGACGGCGGTTGTTGTTCTTCGCTATCGGACAAAGCAACAGCGCCTTATATCCCGGCTTCAGTTTTCGTTGCGGACCCGTTGTCCATTCGCTTATGCTGGAGTCGCCCCCCTCAGCTAGAAGATAAGAGCAGCTCTATTGAGCCTAGCCTTGCATGTCGAGCAGCCAGCCACGCGTGTAACGCTCGCGGACGAACCGGTGTCTCTCCCGCTCTGGCAACGCACACTGCTTGCGATTCTCCTGTTGTGGCTCTATCTGCCCACCCTTACGCACCTCGTCGCGCAGTGGTGGCGCGACCCCAACTTTTCGCACGGTTTCTTCGTTCCTTTATTTGTGGCCTTTGTTCTGTGGCAGGAACGGCCGAAACTGGCTGCCATCAAACCTCTTCCCTCATGGTCTGGATTGTTTATATTAATCTTCGGTCTGTTCGTGCTCATAATCGGGCAGATGGGCGCAGAGCTTTTTCTTTCCCGCTCTTCCCTGCTCATTGTGCTTGCTGGACTGATCGTTTTGTTTTTGGGCTGGAACTTCTTTCGTGCCGTTCTCTTCCCCTGGGCTTTTCTCGTGCTCATGATTCCGATTCCAACCATCGTGTTCAACCAGATCACGTTTCCGTTGCAATTGCTCGCATCCAAGGTGGCTAGCGCCGTGCTGCCATGGCTCGGAGTTCCTGTCCTTCGCGAAGGCAATGTCATTGTTCTTCCCGCCATGGCTTTGGAAGTGGCCGACGCCTGCAGCGGAATCCGATCCCTGATGTCGCTCGCCACTCTGGCCGTTATTTATGGCTATCTCATGGAGAGCAGAATATGGTTTCGCATTCTGCTCGCGCTGGCGGCGATTCCCATTGCGGTTGCTGCTAACAGCTTGCGGGTCGTCGGCACCGGGCTGCTCGTCCAATACTGGGACCCGGACCGAGCGCAGGGTTTCTTCCACGAGTTTCAGGGCTGGCTCATGTTTGTCGCGTCACTGGGCATGCTTTACCTTCTTCACCGTTTAGCTCTGTTCGTCTGGCCCGGGCAAAGGAGCGCGTCTTGAAGCAATCTGTGGGCCTGCGCTTCCTTCTAGCCGTGTCTGTGATCATTCTCGCCGCTATTTTTTTGCAGGCACGCGGTCGAAGCGAGATTATTCCCTCCCGCCCACCTTTGTCCTCGTTCCCCACCCAACTCGGCGACTGGCAAGGCAAGGACTTTCCGCTTGATCAAGCCACTCTCGACGTTCTAGGTCCAGGTGATTTTCTAGTACGCGGCTACAGCAATATGTCAGAGGACGTGCCTTACATCGACCTGTTCGTCGCGTATTTCCCCAGTCAGCGCACGGGTGACACGATCCACTCTCCCAAGAACTGTCTGCCCGGCGCTGGCTGGACGCCAGAAGAGAATGAGCGCGTAACACTTTCTTTTCCAGGACGCACTCCTTTTCCCGCTAACCGTTACGTGATTTCGAAAGCCGGCGCCCGCAAACTTGTCTTGTATTGGTATTGGGCCCATGACCGTGGCGTCGCCAGTGAATATTGGGCGAAATACTACCTGGTGAAAGACGCGATACGTATGAACCGCAGCGACGGAGCGCTGGTTCGGATCACGACCGATATGTTTCCTGGCGAGACCGCCGATGCTGCGCAACAACGCCTTCGGCCCTTTACCTCCGACGTTGTCCCGCTTCTCGATGAGTACATCCCACGCTAGCTGGCAGAAGCCAACGTAAGCCGAAAAGCACGCACGCAGACCGAACGTGGACCTGCTGCGGTTGTTTCGAAATAAGTTGTGCGAACGCGCCATGCATGGTGCAGCAGCGAGGAAAGCGTTCCCGCCGCTGCACCGTTCGGTCAGAGTTTACGCGGAAACGCTCAGGCTATTGCCGCTGCTTGAACTGCTCGAAGCACCATCCACAAGATTCACCACGATCTGTTCATTGCTATTCGGATTCAGGTTGAAAGTGACTTGCTGCGCATTCGAGCCCTGATTTCCTACGCTCAGCGAAATCTGCTCGCCACCGGCGCTGCTCGATTGTCCGATATTGATCGTAACCTGCTCCGGACTTGCGCTGCTCCCACTTCCACCGCTGAGATTGATCACAATCTCCGGTCCGGCGGCTGCGGACGGAGTGCCGCTCGCCGCCGGACCGGCTTCAGCAACGGGTTCAGAACGCACTCGGCCGTTCTGAAATGTACTCTTCAGTGTGGCAAATGCCGCTTGCGCACCCGCCAGGTCGCCGGCTTGCAAAGCCTGTCCAACCGCCTGAAAATCCTGCTCCCGCTGCTGCGAAACAAAAGGGTGCCCACCCCCAAATGGGCCACTCTGCCCAAGGGCACCAATTGCATTAAAAGCCGTTTGCGCAGCTCCTAGATCGCCCGAGCCAAGAGCCTTCCCCAGCTGTCTTACGTCCGCACTTCTTGTCTGAAAATAAGTTTGCAACTGTTGTTGCAACGAAACACTTGACACCGCTGATGTCGACATTAGTCTCTCCTCAGAATCGATTCTCGCCGCATTGACCTTGGCAGAGCCTCTGCCATCCAAGGGCCACATCGGCTCATCCTAGAGAAACTTTAGGTTGGAGAAGACTCGTAGACAAAAATGCCGATCCTCGACATCGTTTTATTTCGCCTCTTCCTCTTGACTGATCGCCGAGTGCGCCACTTGGCCGGCAGCATGTTTAATCTGCGCCACGACACGTCCCGCCTCCTGCGCAATCTCGATCGTCTTCTTCGGACCGAATACGATGAGTCCCAGAAATAGAAGAAATCCGATCATCGAAATCATGCGATCTTATTTACCTCCTCGGTCTTCGCTACCACAACCGGCTTCTCTTCTCCGCTCATGGCCGCTTTAAAACCTCGAATCCCATCGCCCAAGCCCTTGCCCAACTCGGGCAACTTCTTGGGGCCGAAAACCAGTAACACGATTCCAACAATGACAAGCAAATGCATGGGTTGAAACAGTCCTTCAATCATCCGGCTCTCCTAATTTTTATTTTTGTTTGATTCATTTGTGCCAAGGCCGGCGGCAGTACCGAAGCATTGCCGCCGGACCTGTTCAGAATTAGCCTACTCACCAACGAATCACACGGTTAACAGCCAACAATCCATTACGATTGGCAACTGATCTTGCCATTCATGCCGCTGGGATAGAATCCTCCCGAACACTGCCCGCCGTGATAGACAATGTTTAGTACCTGCGAGGTGGTTCGGGGAATGCTCAGCGCGTTCTTATCCACGTCATAGGGATTCTGCTGAGTTGGCGGCACGTCCAGAGAATCCACCGCTGGACTGGTTACGCCGTTGTCGATACACGCCAGCCGAATTGAGCCGGAGTGTTGGGCCTCAGTGGCCAAAATCGCGGCTGCGGCCGCCAGGTAAGTTTTGCTGGTAATCGATGGAGCCGCCCCCAGATAGGCGCTCACCCCCACGTCTTCAAATTGGCGCGATAGAATCAGAAAACTGTCGACACTTGAAAATCCGTAGCCCAGAGCAGCCAGATTAATGGCGGGCTTCTTGACTGCTGCCGATCCCAGCGCTGCGCGTAAATACTGCACGTGGGCGATCTCGTTTTCACGCAGCGCGGTAGCTAGGAACGCCAAGGGAGAAGCCCCGAAGTTCGGCACCATGTTTCCGCCTGTTGTGGGACCACTTTCTTCGGCGGCCGTGAGCACCCCCAGTTCCAGTAAGGTCGATCCATAAGTCGCCACTGAGTAGAACTCTGCTTCCAGATACTCCAGGTTAAGGGCGAAGTTTAGAATGTCGGTGTCCGTGATAGTCGTGGAGGCGTAGGCCTTACCCACAAAGCTGCTGCCCATCATGGAGGCGGCCGCTACACCAATACCGGTTGCACCCACCCGCTTCAGAAAATTCCGGCGGTCCGATGGGCTGTTGACAATGCGCTCGATCACTTCGGTCTTCATCAAAAATGCTCCTATTTCTCTTTCGTCTGAGACTTAGCTCAGCAAGGTGGAGAGTCGAGCGAATTGAGCGGGATTCGCAGGCGGTGGAGACGAAGCGGAGCGGCGTTGCCGGGTCTTTCACAGAAGGTCTGAATCTCCTACCCACGCGAACCACCCGACATCCTGTAGTACGAGCGGACATTGAAATCGGATTTATGCAGCAAGAAATATTCGTTGACCGCTGCAGTGGGGCGCCGGGTCGATGTTTTCAGAGATGAAAGCGCAGGGGGAACCGATAGGAATTCGGAGGAGCGAGGCGCAAGGCTGGCGCCGAAAAGCAGATGGCGAAGCTAACTCTAGGAGTTCTTGGGGCGCAACTCTTCCATCACGCTCTGAATTAACTCTTTGCGTCCGTCAGGCTCTTCATGATGATCTGTATATCCATCACTGGTCGGCCCGGCCAGCGCTGGCTCTGGCAGTAAACTCCGTGCTGCCCTACCAGCGCCATGGCATCGGTAATGGAGTCCATGGTCACGGCCAAGCGTCCGCGCGGCACGCCCATCATGGTTTCGTAGTGTTCCAACTCTTCTTGCTTTTCGTCGAAGACCGCCATCGCATGATTGTAACGTGCGCGACTCGTGGATGGCGCGATTGTCACGACTCGCTCGAAAGAGGATAATTGCTGTCGTGAGTCCGCTTCGCGCGTTAAAACAATTAGCAAGGGATTGGCTCGCATCGCCAAATGCCAATTGCTAGCTGCGAATCACTTTTGAGGAGAATTCATGCGAAAACAAGTTGTTTTTTCCGCTTTGATCGCCTTCATGTGCAGCACCTTAGCTTTCGGACAAATGGGTAAAAGCCGCCCCAGCCCTCCCGCATCGGCCACCTGTGACCTTGGCGGCGGAAAAACCATCAAAACCGACTACTCCAGTCCGCGCATGAAAGGCCGCAAAATATACGGTGACCTCGTCCCCTTCGGCGAAGTCTGGCGCACCGGAGCCAATGACGCCACAACATTTGTCCCGAGCGTCGATGTGGTCGTCGGCGGAAAGACTGTACCGGCCGGCAATTACACGATTTTCACGGTACCCGCGCAGGACAAGTGGACGCTTATCATCAACAAGAAAACCGGCGAATGGGGTATTCCTTATAAATATGAGAGCGACGAGTTGGCTCGCGTCGACATGAAAGTTTCCAAGCTGCCCTCGCCTGTGGAAGACTTCACCATCACTTACGACAAGTCAGGCAACGGCTGCACTTTGCGCTTGGATTGGGAGACGACTCGCGCATCGGTGGATGTAACCGCGAAATAACAACGGCAAAATCTCTTCGGCGGTTGTTGGTTGAAGATCCGTGGCCACAGGATCCTCAATCAGCAATCCGCCCGGAACTTTTCGTTAACCAATCAACGCTCAGACGGTTTCCAGCGCAGGACGGGCTTTCTAGCGGCCGCAGTTTCGTCCAGTCGCGAAACCCGCGTAGAGTGCGGCGCAGCCGTCACGATCTGCGGATCCTCTTCGACTTCGGCCGCGATTGACTTCATCGCTTCGATGAAGAGATCCATCTCTTCCTTGGACTCGCTCTCGGTCGGCTCGATCATCAATGCCCCGGGCACAATCAGCGGAAACGCCGTTGTATAAGGATGGAATCCGTAGTCGATGAGGCGCTTCGCGATGTCCATGGTGCGGACGCCTTTTTTAGCCTGTATTTTGTCGCTGAATACCACTTCATGCATCGTGGGGGTGGAATAGGGCAGATCGTACGTGCCCTCGAGCCCCTTGCGAATATAGTTGGCGTTCAGCACCGCATCTTCCGTAGTTTGCCGCAACCCGTCCGGCCCATTCGCCTGAATGTAAGCGAGCGCACGCACAAACATTCCAAAGTTTCCGTAGAACGCTCGTACCCTCCCCACGGACTGCGGGCGGTTGTATTCAAAACCCAGGGTACCGTCAGACTTGGTTATCAGCACCGGCGTCGGCAAGAATGGCTCAAGCTTCTTCTTGATTGCCACGGGTCCCGATCCCGGACCTCCGCCCCCATGTGGCGTAGAAAAGGTCTTGTGCAGGTTCAGGTGCATGACGTCGACGCCAAAATCTCCCGGTCGCACCTTGCCCACCAGAGCATTCATGTTGGCGCCGTCCATGTAGAGCAGGCCGCCCTTGGCGTGAAGAATATCGGCAATCTTGTGAATCTCCTGCTCGAAGACTCCCAGCGTATTGGGATTGGTTAGCATGAGTGCCGCCACATCTTCACTCATCTGTGCTTCCAGCGCGGCGATGTCTACCATGCCGCGCGAATCGGACTTCAGATTCTCTACGGCATAATCGACCATCGCTGCCGTAGCCGGATTCGTTCCATGGGCCGAGTCTGGAATCAGAACCTTCTTGCGCGGACGGCCCTGGGAATGGTGGTACGCTCGCACCATCAGCAGGCCGGTCATCTCTCCATGTGCGCCCGCGGCGGGTTGCAGCGTGATCGCGTCCATGCCAGTGATCTCAATCAGGCACTCGCTCAAATTCTTCAAAATGTGCAACGCGCCCTGCGAGATCTTTTCCGGCTGATAAGGATGCCCGTTGGCAATTCCCTCCACCCGTGCCACCGCTTCGTTCACGCGGGGGTTGTATTTCATCGTGCAAGAACCCAAAGGGTACATCCCAAGATCGATCGCGTAGTTCCACGTCGACATGCGCGTGAAGTGCCGGATAATTTCAATCTCGCTCACTTCGGGCATATTGCCCAGGTCTTTCCTTTCCGACCGTCCGAGCAGTTCTGCGGAATCGACTTCCGGAACATCCAGCGGAGGAAGCTTCCATGCGGCCTTTCCCGGCGAAGACTTCTCGAAGATCAAGCCTTCGTTCTGGTTCACGTGGCGCGTAGCTTTTCGGGTCTCATATTTCATCGCGCCAACTCCTCGACGTCGGTTTCTTCTTTGGAAGCCTGCTCGGATCGCTCGCTCTCCGCTACTAATCCCACCGCGGTATCGATTGCCGAGCGAGTCGTCAGTTCGGTGCAGCACCACAGCGCCGCATTCCCTAACTCGGGATAAAACTTCTTCAGGGGCAAGCCTCCGACTAATTTATGCCCGAGGAGCCGATCGTTGATGGCGTAAGGATCCTCGCTGGTTTGCAACACAAACTCATTGAACCGCGGCGCGCCGCTGAATAACAACTTTCCGTGCTTGGCGAATTGACCAGCAGCGTACGCCGTTTTCGCCAGGTTCTGCTTAGCCAACTCTTTCAACCCAACTTTGCCGTACACCGTCATAAAGATGTTTACCATCAGCGCCACCAGCGCCTGATTCGTGCAAATATTCGATGTCGCCTTTTCCCGCCGGATGTGTTGTTCTCGCGTAGCCAGAGTGAGAACGAATCCGCGTCGGCCCTGCTTGTCCACGGTTTGTCCGACCAGCCGTCCCGGCATCTGCCGCACAAATTTCTCATGCGTGGCGATTACGCCGCAGTGCGGGCCACCAAAGCCCAGCGGCACACCAAACGATTGCGCCTCCATGGCGATCACATCGGCTTCCCTCGGTGGTTCCACTATTCCCAGCGATACCGCTTCTGCAATCGAGACCACCAGCATCGCGCCCTTCTTGTGCGTGATCTCGGCGATCGCCCTGACATCTTCAATCGTGCCAAAAAAATTTGGCGATTGAATCAGCACGCAGGCCGTTTCGGACGAGATTGTCCTCTCCAACTCTGCAAGATCCGCCCGCCCGTCCTCGCCAAACCCCGCTACCGATAGCGGCATCCCCTGGTGTGTCGCGTAAGTCGCGAGCACCTCGCGATACTCCGGATGGAGGCTCCGCGCCACCACGACGGACCGCCGGCCTGTGAGCCGCACTGCCATCATTACCGCCTCTGCTGCGGCGGTCGAACCGTCGTACATGGAAGCGTTCGCCACCTCCATTCCGGTTAGTTCGCAAATCATCGTCTGAAATTCAAAAATCGACTGCAGTGTGCCTTGGGAAATCTCCGCCTGATAAGGCGTGTACGCGGTAAGGAACTCGCCCCGCGATATCAATGAATCGATGATGACGGGCCGGTAGTGGGAGTAGGCGCCTGCCCCGAGAAAGCTGGTATAGCCTTCCCCATTTTCCCGCGATCGTTGGCGAAAATAATCGACGATTTCGGACTCCGCCATCTGACGCGGAATCTTCAAATCGCGGCTCAGTCGGTATTCCGCCGGAATCGGCGAAAACAGTTCATCGACGGTGCCCAAGCCAATCGTCTTCAGCATGGCTTCCCGGTCGGCCGGAGACTTCGGTAGATAGCGCATAGGAAATTAATTAGATGTAACTGGAAGTCACTTCGATTGTGGCAGCCGTCCCCCGATTTGAACCGTGCGCAAATTTCATCGCTACGTCGTACCAGATCGTCAACGGCGTTTCAGATCGAAGTCTGATTAGTGACCGCTCTCTTCGGCAACGAACTTCTCGTACTCAGCGGCGGGAAGCAGCGAATCCAGCTCACCTGGATTTTTGAGGGTGATCTTCATCATCCACGACCCATGCGCATCCTTGTTGACCTTTTCTGGGGATGTTGCCAACTCTTCATTCGTTTCGGTCACGGTTCCCGAAGCCGGTGCATACACATCGGAAACGGCTTTCACCGACTCCACCGACCCAAACGTCTTGCCGGCCGAAACCTCGGCGCCGACCTTGGGCAGCTCTACGAACACGATGTCGCCCAGCGCTTCCTGGGCGTGATCGGTAATCCCAATCGTAGCCGTGTTGCCGCTGGCCTGGATCCATTCATGCTGCTTGGTGTATTTGCGGTCTGTCGGATACGCCATGATCCTTCTATCTCCTCGTTCCCGGCTTTTGCGCTTCCGGCAACAAACGCGATCTTCCTGCCTGTTCCTGCGCTTAAGATTTTTTCGGCTTCTTATAAAACGGCGTTGGCACAACCTGTGCCGCAACCCCTTGTCCTCGAACCTCCACCTTGAGCATCGTTCCGATTGCTGAAAACTCCGGCGGCACGTACGCAAGGGCAATATTCTTTTTCAAGAACGGCGCCGGTGATCCGCTCGTGACATATCCGATCTCGCGGCCGCTGCCGTCCAGCACTTTGTATCCATCCCGTGCGATGCCGCGCTCCACTATTTCCAAACCCACCAGCGTACGCTTAACGCCGTCCGATTTCGCTTTCTCCAGCGCTGTGCGGCCGATAAACTCCGGCTTCTCCATTTTGCAGAAGCGATCGAGGCCAGCTTCCCAAACATTGATCGTATCGGAAATCTCGTGTCCGTAGAGGGAAAGCGTGCCTTCCAAACGCAACGTATTTCGGGATCCGAGGCCGCAGGGGACAATTCCAAACTCCTTGCCTGCGCTCAGAACCTCGTTCCAAACGCGAGCGCTCGTAGCTTCATCTGAGGGAACGTAGATCTCGAAACCATCCTCCGCGGTATATCCTGTGCGGGCGATCAGGGTATCTTTCAGCCCGCAAACGGCACCCCGCGTCACCCAATAAAATTTAAGCGCCCCAAGATGGGCATCGGTCAGTTTCTGAAGTACATTGATCGCCTTCGGCCCTTGGATCGCAATCTGCGTAAAGTTGTCCGAGACATTTTCAACGGCGCAGTGAAAGTCTCGTGTATTGTCGCGGACCCAATTAAAGTCCTTTTCGCGGGTGCCCGCATTGATCACCAGCAGGTATTCATCCTCGCCAAGGCGATGAACGATCACGTCGTCCACGAAGGTTCCTTGGGGATAAAGCAGCGCCGAATACTGCGCCTGCCCCACCGCCAATCGCGACGCGTCGTTCATGGAGATGTGCTGCACCGCAGCGAGTGCCTGGGGGCCAGAGAGTTGAATGTCGCCCATATGGCTGACATCGAAAATGCCAACAGCAGTGCGCACCGCCATGTGCTCGTTGACGATCCCGCCTCCGATCGACGCAGGATATTCAACGGGCATGTCCCATCCGTTGAACTCCACCATCTTCGCCCCCATCTGGCGATGGACGGCATTCAGCGCGGTTTTGCGAATGGCAGGAGTCGTACCCACGGAAGACAAGAGCAGACCTCAATCACTTACGTACTGTAGGGATGCCGTGACTGATTACCGTAACACGCGCTTTTTCGGCCGGTCAAACCACATCCAAACTCTGGAGGCTGGGGCTTTGTCTGCGGTTCATCCGCCCGACGACTCGCTGGAAGAGAAGTTTCAAAAGGCAGTTGATTCCGGACTCGAGCCTGTCCGCCCGTAGGCAATCGCACTATCCTTATGTCTGAGCTCAAATTCTCGACCTCAGCGGCCGATTGCCGAGTGGAAGCGGCCGACTTATCCGACGGAGGGAACGGGCTGATATGGAAGGAAAGCCCGGAATCTTCGCAACTTCTTCAATCCTATAGCATCTAAACATTGACAACGATCCACTCAGGTCTTAGCATGGAATTGCTGGCAAGATGGATTGACTGATTATAAAGCACTTATTGCGTTAATCAGAATACTTAGGAGACAGCTTATGGCCAAGATTATTGGAATTGACTTGGGAACGACCAATTCTTGTGTTGCGGTGATGGAGGGCGGCGAGCCCAAAGTGATCCCCAATGAAGAAGGAGGGCGAACCACGCCGTCGGTGGTCGGATTTACCAAGACTGGGGAGCGGTTGGTGGGGCAAGTCGCGAAGCGGCAGGCGATCACTAACCCGGAGAATACGGTGTTTTCGATCAAGCGGTTTATGGGGCGCCGCTATGACGAGGTTCAGGAAGAAATCAAGATGGTCCCTTATAAGGTCGTAAAGTCGGGCGACCACGTGGCAGTGTTAGCTCAGGGCAAGGAGCACACGCCTCAGCAGATTTCGGCGCTGATTTTGCAGAAACTGAAGAAGGCGGCGGAAGACTATCTCGGGGAAAAGGTGAACGAGGCGGTTATTACCGTGCCGGCGTATTTTAACGACGCGCAACGGCAGGCCACCAAAGATGCCGGGCAGATTGCCGGACTCGACGTGAAGCGCATTATCAATGAACCCACGGCGGCGGCCCTTGCTTACGGCCTCGACAAGACGAAGGACGAGATGATCGCCGTGTATGACTTCGGCGGCGGAACTTTTGATATCTCTGTGCTGGAAGTAGGCGAGGGCGTCATTGAAGTAAAGGCCACCAATGGCGACACGCACCTGGGCGGTGACAATCTGGACCAACGGATCGTCGACTGGCTCATTGACGAATTCAAGAAGGACGAAGGACTCGACCTGCGCGGCAAGGGCAACGAGATGGCGTTGCAGAGGCTGCGCGATGCGGCTGAAAGAGCAAAGATCGAGCTCTCGACCACGATGGAGACCGAAATCAATCTGCCGTTCATTACGGCGGACGCTGGCGGTCCGAAACATCTGGTGAAGAAATTGACGCGGGCGAAGCTGGAAGGAATGGTGGAAGACATCATTCAGCGGTCGGTCGGTCCATGCAAACAGTGCATGAAAGATGCTGGAGTCGACGCTTCGAAGATCAATGAGGTTGTGCTGGTTGGCGGCCAGACGCGTATGCCGCGCATTCAGGCACTGGTGAAGGAGCTGTTTGGCAAGGAAGGCCACAAGGGCGTGAATCCCGATGAAGTGGTCGCGATTGGAGCGGCGATTCAAGGTGGCGTGCTCGGCGGCGAAGTGAAAGACCTTCTGCTGCTGGACGTGACTCCGCTGTCGCTCTCGATTGAAACCCTGGGTGGAGTGGCGACGCCGATGATTCCCCGCAACACGACGATTCCGACTAAGAAGACGGAAACGTTCTCGACAGCTGCGGATAACCAGACGTCGGTTGAGGTCCACGTGCTGCAGGGCGAGCGGCCGCTGGCGGCGCAGAACCGGACGCTGGGCAAGTTCCATTTGACCGGTATTCCGACCGCTCCGCGAGGCGTACCGCAGATTGAAGTGACGTTTGACATCGACGCCAATGGCATCTTGAACGTGACCGCGAAAGATACGGCCACGGGCAAAGACCAGAAGATCACGATTACATCGTCTTCGGGATTGTCGAAGGAAGAGGTCGAGCGGATGGCGAAAGAGGCCGATGCGCATTCGGCAGAGGATAAGGCCCAGCGCGAGTCGATCGAAGCCAAGAACCAGCTCGACAGCATGGTCTATAACGTAGAAAAAATGCTGCGCGAGTCGGGAGATAAGATTTCCGGCTCGGATCGTGGCGATGTCGAGAACGCAGTGGCCGATGCCAAGAAAGCGCTGGAATCGAACGACAAGGCGCAGATGGATAAGGCTCGGGAGAACCTGACGAAAGCCTCGCACAAGCTGGCTGAAGAAATGTATAAGGCAGCGCAGGCGCAAGGTCCTTCCGCAGGCGGAACTGGCGCGGCTCCAAGCGATGGGGCTGCCGGTCCAGGAGCCAACGGCAGTGGTCAGGCCAAGAAAGATGAAGGCGTGATCGATGCTGAGTATGTGGACGTAGAAGACAAGAAGTGACGGCGCTCTGCGGGCGTGAGTGAAGCGGGGGACCGCATCCGTCATCCAGAGCGGAGCGGGGATCTACTGCTAGCTCCGGCTTCTGGCTTGGGTCGTGTGGCGCGGGCACAGCTCGCGCCACAACATTTTGATGTGGGGAGGTAAGATGGATTTTCAGGTGAATGAACAGACTTATTTTTTGAGCTTGGCCGAGGATGAGCGGCGATGGAAGGTTTTTGTTTCCACGCCCACTGGGGCTTGGCGCATCCCGGTGTATGAGGATGCAGCAGACTCGGACACGCTGGTCGTGCTTCAAGATGAGAAGCACAGATTGCTTAATTAAGCAGGGAAACGGGGATCCCACTTTCGTAACAAATGCGGAAGTGGGCGCCCAGATTCCGTTCTAAACATTCCTAATGGCTACGACAACAAAAAAAGATTACTACGACATCTTGGGCGTGAAGAAATCCGCGTCTGCGGAGGAAATTCGCAAGGCATTTCGTAAGCTGGCGCGCAAATACCATCCCGATGTGAATCCGGGAGATAAGGGTGCCGAAGAGAAGTTTAAGGCCCTCTCGGAAGCGAATGACGTCCTGAGCGATCCCAAGAAGCGCAAGATTTACGATCAGATCGGATTCTATTCCGACAATATTGATCCAGCGACTGCGGAGGCCTACGCGCGCGGCGGCGGCCAGGGAGGATTCGCCGGAGGCGGCGCTCCTCCGGGGGGATTTGCGGGTGGAGCTGGCGGACAGGGCGTTCCATTCGATTTCGGGGGGTTCGACTTTTCTGATCTGATGGACAACGCTGGGAACGCCAGGCGCAGCGGCGGTGGCGGCGGATTTCGAGACATCTTCTCCGGAATTTTTGGTGGCGGACGGGGAGGAGCGGCAACCGAGACCGGCCCGGAACCGGGCACTGATCTCGAATATCAAGTGAACGTGCCGTTCTGGACGGCAATTCGCGGTGGCGTGATGAAGTTGAACATCACGCGCCAGGACGTTTGCGAACACTGCCACGGCCAGGGCTATCTGGAAGCGCCGGGAAAATGTCCGGAGTGCAACGGAACCGGGCAGATTACGCAAACCGGCGGACGGATGAAGTTCAATGTTACGTGCCCGCGGTGTCATGGAACTGGCAAAAACATTTCCCCATGTCCTACCTGCCACGGAGAGGGTACGGTCAGCCGCACCGAGCCGCTGGAAGTGCGGATAAAGGCGGGCACACGGGATGGGCAGCGTATCCGGCTGGCGGGGAAAGGGAATGCGGGAGCGCATGGTGGTCCGGCTGGCGATTTGTATGTCATTATCCGGATCGGAGAGCACCCAATCTTTCGTCGGGAAGGCGACGACATCTATCTCACGGTTCCTGTCACCGTGACCGACGCCGCGCTTGGGGCCAAAATCGAGGTTCCTACTATTGACGGACGGGCGCTGTTGAAGATTCCTCCCGGAACCCAGCCGGGACAAAAGCTGCGGTTGCGCGAGAAAGGCGTGCCGTCGGCGACAAAAGAAGGCGTGCGCGGCGACGAGATCGTCGAGATCAACGTCACGGTACCCATGCCGCGGGACGAGCGAACTAAAGAGCTGCTGAAGGAACTCGCCAAGCTGAATCCGGAAGATCCTCGAGAAGAGTTGTGGAAGAAGGTCTAGGGCCGCAACGCATTTCCTTCTGCGAGTAATTGAGTAAAACTAAGGGCTCGGCGCAAGCCGGGCCCAATGTGTTTGCGTTACGGCAAGTTCATCCGCGTTACCTCCGACGCTGACCTTCGTGACGAAACTTTTCGGAAATTATTTGAGAATTTTCTTGCATCGTTGAGAATTTCTCGTAATCTCAACAATGCGAACTAACTCCAGCGTGATTTCTGGAATCTAAGAAAACCAGAAAGCTCGAGCACGATTTCGAAGACGACCTCGGAAAACCAGCCCGCTGCGGAGTAGCTGAGAGTGAGTCGCTTGAGGAGGAACACATCGAAATTGGCAACTGCCATCACCCCGCGTCAACAATCCGAAAATCCTAAGCCTTTCGTAGTCGTCCCCAACCGGAAAAAATTCGTTCGCCTCACATTGTGGCCACTCGTCGCCGCCACCTTCTTTATGGTGTCCGGTGGAACCTATGGCACGGAAGAAATTGTGCACGGCGCCGGTTACGGGCGAGCAATCCTTATTCTGCTGCTCACGCCGTTGCTCTGGAGCCTGCCTACAGCTTTCATGATTGGCGAACTTTCGAGCGCGCTGCCTTACGAAGGCGGCTATTACGCGTGGGTTCGCCGCGCAATGGGCAATTTCTGGGGATTTCAGGAGGCGTGGCTTTCGCTGGTGGCGTCCATTTTCGATATGGCGATTTATCCGACGCTCTTCGTGGCCTACTTGACCCGCATGTTCCCGTGGTTCCAGGAGGGAAACCGCGGATGGTGGGTTGCACTTGCCGTGGTGGTTGCGTGTGCGCTGTTAAATATCGCCGGGGTAAAGGTCGTTTCGCTGACGTCGCTGTGGTTGTTCTTCGCGCTATCGGCGCCGTTCGTGGCTATCGTGCTGCTGGCTCCATTCAAGATGGGGGCCCTTGCCAATGCTGTAACGACGCCGACGACCTCTACGGTCGACATCCTGGGCGGATTGCTGATCTGCATGTGGAACTACATGGGATGGGACAACGCCTCGACCATCGCTACAGAAGTAGAGCGGCCGCAGAGGACCTATCCACGCGCGATGTTAGTGGCAGTGTGCATCGTTGCAGCGAGCTACGTGCTGCCGTTCGCAGCCATGTGGATGACGGGGCTGAAGCCGACGGCGTGGGAGACTGGCTCGTGGGCGGATATCGCAGGATTGCTGGGCGGCCCGCTGCTGCGCATCGGTGTTGTCTTGGGCGGAGTCATCAGTGCGTTTGGCATGTTCAATGCCTTGGTGATGAGCTACTCGCGGCTTCCGCTGGCGATGGCGCAGGATGGGATGCTTCCCGGCGTCTTCGGAAAGCTGCATCCAAAGTCGCGAGCTCCATGGGTAGCAATTGTGGCGCTGGCCATCGGATGGGCACTGTGCCTGGGGTTGGGCTTCGCCCGTTTGGTGACGCTCGACATCCTTCTCTACGGTTTCAGCCTGATGCTGGAATTCGTGGCGTTGGCGGTGCTGCGCTTCCGCGAGCCCGAGCTATCTCGTCCGTTCCGCGTGCCCGGTGGTTTGTTCGGAGCAATTGCCATCGGCATCCCTCCCATGTTGCTGCTGGGCTTCTCGATTCTGCGGAGCGAGCATGAGCAGGTTTGGAACATTAGCTCCTTCGAGTTCGGAATGATTCTGATCGCCGCTGGTTTTGTAGCATACGGTGTCAACCATCTGCTCAAACCTGCGGGATGGACCGCAATTCCTAACGAGAAGCCGCAGCCGACCGCTTAGAGGAAACTTGCCCGACACAAAAAGAGGGCGGATCGAATCCGCCCTCCTCCCTTTTGGTTTTGTGTTCTCACCACGAGTTACTTCTGCACTACGCTGCCGTTTCTTCCGCGGTATCGCGCAGCATCTTTACTTTGTCATGAGCTCTTTCAACGCTCGTGGCCTGGCGCCGGATAATCTCTGCCACGTTCGCCGGCAATGATTCATTCAGCGCCTTCCTGTAGGCATCTTTGGCAACGTCTTCACCGTGTTCAAGCCACTCGAGAACGGTCTTATCGCCGCCACCAAGCGCCACTTTTGTATCGATCCAAGCGCGGTGAAGAGATCCGGAAACGGTACCCGAGGGTTTGTCTTCGTTTTTGCCCATACGGATCAATTCGGCTTGCAGTTCGCCCGCGAAGCGAGAGCGCTCCAGGCTTTGCTCGTTGAAGAACGTCTTCAGATCCAGCCTTTTTACCTTGGAAGCGGCCTCCTGATATCCTTTCTGGCCGTCCTTGCAGCGTTCCATGACTTCTTCAATCACGCTAACTGCATTCTTTTCATCCATTGGGTAACCTCCGCCTACTTTGATGCCCGCGATGGACAAGGGTTTGGCGTAATCGAGCGGCGTTAGGAAGAAATGCGAACTCTGCTCTAAAATCGATCGCGAGGAGACTTGATGACTAAACGGAAATCCAAGGGCGCCTACATGATTTCCGCAGTTGCAGAAATGTATGGCATCCATCCGCAAACCTTACGGCTCTACGAACGCGAAGGACTTTTGAAGCCCTCGCGGACGGAAGGCAACACTCGTCTTTACACCGATGAGGATCTGCAACGATTAGAGTTCATCTTGTCGCTGGCCCGTGACTTGGGCGTAAACATCAGCGGGATGGCGATCATCCTGCAAATGCGGGAACGCATGGAGGAGATGCAGCGGCAGATCCAGGAGTTTGTGCAATATATTCAGGAGGAAGTTTTGACCCGGGCAAATGCTGCGGCAGATCCGGCGAAAGGGGCGATCGTTCCGGTAAGAAGATCGATGCTGGCGCAGACCATCCAGCCGGGAAAGAAACGATAAGCCGCGCAAAAATCAGCATGCTATTGCGATTGGTGTATCACAATTGAGCGCGGCTTCTCATCGTTTGTTGTTCGCCGCTAATTGCCAATAATCAGTCGACGCGTATTATATGAAGTTCCTCGGCCCTTGCAGGCCTGAAAGCTGATGCTTCCTTTCAAGTTGATTTACAGCGACGCCTATTATCTGCCTATTGGCGAGCACGTCTTTCCTGCTGAGAAATATCGCCGCATCCGCGAGAGGCTGCTGGCGAATGGAGTCGCCGACGCCGGCGATTTTCTGGAGCCACAACTGGCCAGCGACGAAGATATCCTCCTGGTGCATACGCCAGAGTACGTCGACAAACTACAGACCGGCACGCTCAGTTCGCGAGAAGAATTAGCGCTGGAGATTCCCTATTCGCGGGAGTTGGTGGACGCGTTTTGGCTTGCGGCCGGAGGGTCGATCCTGGCAGCGCGGCAAGCTCTAACGGATGGCGTCGGCATCTCAATTGGCGGTGGATTTCACCATGCGTTCGCTGACCATGGCGAAGGTTTCTGCATGATTCACGACGTCGCGGTTGCGATACGGCGATTGCAGCGCGATGGCAAAATTCGCACGGCGATGACGGTAGATTGCGACGTTCATCAAGGTAATGGCACGGCTGCGATTTTCGCCGCGAAGCGCGCACCTGGCGACGCATTGCCGTCCGCGTCGGGATCGCCGGTGGCCACGCAGGGAATACGACGAAAAAATCCGAACGCCGGAGACGTCTTCACGATTTCGCTGCACCAGCACAACAATTATCCGATGTGGAAGCCGCCATCCTCAATCGATGTGGATTTGCCGGACGGCATCGGCGACGACGATTATCTCGCCTGGCTCGACAACGCACTCAGTTCCGGCCTGCGCCAGTCGCAGCCGGAGTTGTTATGTTATCTTGCCGGCGCCGATCCTTATAAGGAAGATCAACTCGGCGGATTGTCATTGACCATCGACGGATTGAAGAAGCGGGACGAGCTTGTCTTTCGCGTTGCAAAGGCACGTGGCATTCCGGTAATGGTGACCTACGCCGGCGGTTACGCGCAGAATGTGGAAGATACGGTGACGATTCACTGCAACACCGTTGTGGCGGCGAAGGAAGTGTTCACCGTAACGAAGTGAGCCCGTGAAAAGTTATACTCGATGAAATGATCGTTAGCCCGTCGGACATTTCTAACAGCGAACTTTATAGCCTTCTGCTCAATTCCGTGGCGCCTCGCCCGATAGCCTGGGTGTCAACAGTAAGCACGTCAGGTCAGCCTAATCTTGCGCCTTTTTCGTTTTTCAACGCTGTGTGCGTCGATCCTCCGTTGGTGGCTTTTGCGCCCGGACTGCGTACGCCTAAGGCAAAGGGAGTGGGCCACGGCGAGCCTAAGGACACATTGCGGAACATCCGTGAAACGAGGGAATTTGTGGTCAACGTCGTCACCTACAAACTGCGCGAGGCCATGAACCTAACCAGCGGCGATTATGACGCGTCGGTGAACGAATTCGAGTTGGCGACGGTAACTCCCGAGCCTTCAAAGATTGTGCGGCCTCCGAGAGTCGCGGAGTCTCCAGTCAGCTTTGAGTGCAGGCTGCATCAGATTCTCGATTTTTCCACCGCGCCTACCAGTAGCAGCCTGGTAATCGGCGAGATTGTCTCCATTCACGTTGACGACGCGCATTTGAAGGACGGGCGATTGGATCGGAATACCTTGGATCTCATCGGACGCATGGGTGGGCTCCAGTACACCAGGACGACGCAGAGGTTCGAGATGGTGAGGCCGAAAGTCTAGATAGGTGGGGGAATCGCAGAGGGCGCATGACGCTTCGGTCTCCCGAAGATCGTCGGCGAATGAATCGCCTGCCTTCCGTATGAACTGTATTACTCGAATGGTAACTCGGCGAACAAATGTCTTAAGTAGTTCTTCGGGTTTTGCAAGAACCCGTGGACGATACCGTACGGCGCGGATTCCTCGTAGGGGATCTGGGTAACCTGATCACCATCAAATGACAAGATTTGGCTATCCGGATAAGCCAAAATGATCGGGGAGTGCGTTGCGATTATGAACTGAACGTCTGCATTCTCTTTGAGAAAGTTGTGCAACAGCAGTAAGAAGCTTAGCTGCCGTTGGGGGGAAAGCGCCGCTTCCGGCTCATCCAGCAGATAGAAACCCTGTCTTGAAAAACGATTTTCAAGAAGCGCCAGGAAAGACTGGCCGTGCGATTGTTCGTGGAGAGATTTTCCGCCATACGATGCCAGGGACTGCGGGTCCTCTTTTTGTAGTTCATCCAAGTAAGTTGCCATATTGAAAAAACTCTCTGCGCGCAGGAAAAAACCTTGCGTAAGTTTCTTCGACCAAGAAAGCCGCAGGGCCCGCGAAAGTGGGGAAGTAGAGCGGACGGTGTTGGTAGTTTCACGCAGAAAATTCCTTCCACCGCCTTCGCGATTGAATCCGGCATGCTCCGCAATGGCTTCAAGGAGCGTTGACTTGCCCGAGCCATTCTCTCCCACAAAGAAGCACACGCGGCTCCCGAATGAAATCTCGGTGAGGTTTCGCACGACGGGCACCGAAAATGGATAGCTTCCCCACTCGGCGACTCTATCCCTAAGCAACGTAATCTGTCGCAGTCGTGGCTGATTTTTTAGTATGGGCATGACTGAGTAGTCGACGCATTGTAAAGCATTGCTCTTCTAAACTGTTTGTGGCTGCTAAAATGAATGCTTACTTCTATGTTCGAGAATCTTCAGGAAAAACTGCAACGCGCGTTCAAATCGCTTCGCGGCCAAGCCCGGCTCAGCGAGGAAAATATTGCGGAGGCGCTCCGCGAAATTCGGTTGGCGCTGCTCGAGGCCGACGTCAACTTCAAAGTGGTCAAGGAATTGATTGACCGCATCCAGGCAAAAGCCGTCGGCCAGGAAGTGCTGACCGCGCTTTCGCCGGGCGAGCAGGTCATCAAGATTGTCCGCGATGAACTGGTGGCGACGCTCGGCAAGGACACCGCGAGAGTGAAGTTCTCTTCGCAGCCTCCTACGGTTGTGCTAATGGCCGGATTGCAAGGCTCGGGCAAGACGACCACGTCTGGCAAACTGGCTCACTGGTTCAAAGCGGGTGGGCATCGTCCTCTGCTGGTTTCGGTGGACGTGTACCGTCCCGCGGCGCGCGAGCAGTTGAAGATTGTGGCGCAGGCCGTGAAAGCGCAAATTTATGAAGGCGAAGTGGGCGAGGCGAATACCGCTACTGTCGAACGTCTCGTGAAAGAAGCGCGCCGCGAAGCAATTGTTTCAGGTTGTGACGTGCTCATCGTCGATACGGCCGGACGCCTGCACATCGACGACGACTTAATGAACGAGATGCAGTCGCTGAAAAAGCTGCTGAATCCGTCAGAAATTCTGTTCGTTGCTGATGCCATGACGGGACAGGACGCGGTGCGCTCCGCGGACGAGTTCCACAAAAAGCTTTCGTTGACTGGCGTCGTGCTCACCAAGATGGACGGCGACGCCCGCGGTGGTGCGGCACTCTCCATCCGGCAGGTAACTGGGCAACCGATCAAGTTCATCGGCGTGGGCGAGAAGTACGACGCGCTCGAGCCGTTCCATCCCGACCGCATTGTCTCGCGGATCCTGGGTATGGGCGATATTCTGTCGCTGATTGAACGGGCGGAATCGCAGATCGACAAGAAAAAAGCCGAAGAGATGGCTACCAAGGCGCTCACCGGCGACGGATTCTCGCTGGAAGACTTTCGCGACCAGCTGCGGCAAGTGAAAAAAATGGGATCAATCAAGAGCCTGATGGGAATGCTACCCAGCATCGGGCCATTTTCCGGATTGCAGAAGGCCGCCGACAGCGTCGATGAAAAGCAGATCAACCGCGTCGAGGCCATCATCAATTCGATGACCATGCACGAGCGCAATCATCATGAAGTCATCAACGGCAGCCGGCGCAAGCGCATCTCTCGTGGTTCCGGTACCACCGTGCAGGAAGTGAATAACCTTCTCCGCCAGTATGCGCAGATGAAAAAGATGTTCAAGCAGATGGGCAAACCGAGCTTCGCACGCAGAATGGCGGGGATGAAGTTACCGGGAATGTAGCAGAGGTATTTCCCCTGTCCTGTCCTACTGCCCGTTCAGCAGCACTTGTCCGGTCTGCCCTTCCATCGTCAACGTCGGACCAACGGAATTGCCATTCACATCCACGTACACGCCGGAAGGCAACGTCACCGTCGCCGTCGCATAATCCGGATTCACGAGCGCCAATCCTCCCGAATACGTGCGCAGCCAGACTTCGTGTTCCTTTTTAATCTCGCTCGTGGCATGGCCTATCGGAATTGAGTATTCGGGGAACGTGATCAGCGACCCATAATCCTGGGCGCCGTCCGCAGTGAACCCGGTCATATACATGTACGTGCAATTGTTCTTGACCAGCAGATAGTTGGAAATGACCCAAAGGCGCGCCGACTGAGGAATGTCCGCCGTCAAAGTGGACTCTTCTCCGTTGGTCATGTAGCAGACTCCCTTGCTCTGAACATATTGCAGCACCGTCATGATCTGTTTCCATTGCGCCGGCGGCGGAACGTCGGGGGCACTTCCATAATTTGTGAAGCCCCGCTCATCGAACAGGAGATCCGCCGTCGTCATGAGCTGCAGGTTTACCGCCGCCGAATAACCAAACTCGTAGGAAACATTCACCTGCATGGTCGCGGTCTTCGAGTATTCGTGCACGTGCCGGTAAGTAGCGGCTTCCCACGCCAGTTCATCGCGCTGATAGGCAGGGTCGTTCGACTTTCCCGTGTACTGCTGAACCCACTTTCCCGAACGATCGTAGTGGCCGCATCGTCCCCAATTGCTGCTGGCCGACATTGTGTCGACAGCGATTCCGCCGAAGCCCTGCGCCAGCGGTGCATCCACCCAGTTTGCCCATTGGTAGGCCTGCACCGCCGGATTAGCGAAGTCGATGGGCGCAAGAGTCGTAGCCCCAAATTCGAAAGCTAAAGTCTTCCGATCGCACAAATATTCCAGCCAATCGGGATGATGCTGCTGGTACCACGCGACGCTGTTGGTGAAATTATCCACCGAGTATGGAATGTACGACGTGTTATACACGCGTGGCGGTTCTGTCCGATAGTTGGATGCCCAAACCATATCAACCACGCCGGCTTCTGTGTTGATGTTCGTGACGTTGTAATTGAAAACCATCTCCAAGTGAATGTTGTTGGTTGTGTCCGGAAAGAATTGTGTGCGAGCGTTCTCGGATGAGTACTCAGCCTGAGCAAGGCACAAGGTACCAATTACCAGAAAAGCAAGAGTTCGGAACACGCTTCGAAACATGCAGAGCCTCCGCACGGCATTTCGGCACTATAGCGCGCGCGCCGTCGCCGTGCAATCTGCAGAACCTCAGTTGCGCCAGCCGTAGCGTCTTCAGAATGTGCATACTCTCCGTGTCTCTTTGCTTCCTGCTTCCGTGGTGAAACGATTTGACCCTGTGCTAATCTGCCTGCTATGGCGGATGTAACTTCTGAAGTATCCACAAAAAAACATTTCTTGAGCGACAAGGTTTCGCAGTTTACCGAGTCGGTGATCCGCGAGATGACCCGGCAGGCGATGCTGCATGGGGCGGTAAACCTGGCGCAGGGGTTTCCGGATTTTGCGGCTCCCGAGGAGATCAAGCAGGCGGCGCGGGCGGCGATCGATGGCGACGTGAATCAGTATGCGATCACGTGGGGCTCGAAGAATCTACGCAATGCGATTGCACGGCAGATGGGCGTGTGGCAAGGGATTGCGGTCGATCCAGAAAAAGAAATTACGGTTTGCTGCGGGTCGACCGAGGCGATGATTTCCACTTTGCTGGCAGTGTGCAACACCGGCGACGAGGTTGTGATCTTTGAACCGTTTTACGAGAACTACGGGCCGGATTCGGTGCTGAGCGGGGCGCGACCGCGATTTGTAAAGCTGCGTCCGCCAACCAGAGAAGGCGGCGAGTGGACCTTCGATGAGAAAGAATTGCGCGCGGCGTTCGACAAGCACACGAAAGCCATCATCGTTAACACGCCCAACAACCCAACTGGTAAGGTGTTCACGCGAGCGGAACTGGAACTGATTCGCGATCTGTGCATCGAGTTCGACGTGCTGGCGATCACGGACGAAATCTACGAACATATTTTATTTGACGGGACCGAGCACATTTCGATGGCGTCGCTGGAAGGGATGCGGGAACGAACGGTAACGATCAATGGAATGTCGAAGACGTATAGCGTGACAGGATGGCGAGTGGGATGGGCGGTTGCGCCTGAGAAAATCACGAACGCGATCCGGAAGGTGCATGACTTTCTGACCGTAGGAGCGCCGGCGCCGCTGCAAGAGGCGGGCGCGGCGGCGCTGAGTTTGCCGGCGGAATATTATGCCAAGCTCGCAGAAGGATACCGGCTGCGGCGGGATCATTTAATGCCGGCGCTGGAGAAGGCGGGGTTTCAATGCTTTCGTCCGCGAGGAGCCTACTACGTGATGACGGATGTTTCGGTTTTTGGATTTGACGATGATGTTTCGTTCACGAAATACCTGGTAAAGGAAATCGGAGTGGCGGCGGTTCCGGGATCGAGTTTTTATCGCGATCCACGGGATGGGGCGCGACAGGTGCGGTTCGCGTTCTGCAAAAGGCTGGAGACGCTGGATGCGGCGGCGGAGAAGCTGGGGAAGTTGCTGGCGCGGTAATCAAGGGCGGCAGCGGGTCTAGGTGCAGGTAGGGATCCTTCGACTTCGTATGGCTTCGCGAACGCGAAGCCATACTGCACTCAGGATGACACTAAAAAGCTTACTTGGTGACGACGCCGCAGGCGATGCGGTCGCCGGAGTTACCGGAGGGATCGGTCTTCATATCGTCGGCTTTGGCATGGATGATGATCGCGGTGCCGCCATTGCTGAAAAGCGAGTGCGGACCGTCACTCAGGGTTACGTCCTTGTCCTCAACCGTTGCACTGGCTTTGCCTTTTGCGTCAACGGTGAAGTTCAACATGTCACCCGCGTGGTGGCCGTCAGGATTGTCGAAGCCGTGCTTCTTGCCATCCGGATTGAAATGCGAACCGGCGGATTTGAAATCGGGGGCATCACACTTGGGGCTCTGATGGAAATGGATGGCGTGCTCGCCGGGTGGAAGATCGTGAAGGTGAAGCTTGAGCGCGACGCCCGATCCCTGCGGTGTGACGATGACGGTACCGACCGCTTTACCCTGGGAATCCTTGAGCACGACCATGGTTTTGGCTGCGCTGGGCAGAGAGAAACAGATCAGAGCGACAGTCGCGGCTAGCGTGGGTAGGGTCACGGTTTTCATGCGGGAATTATAGCCAAAATCGCGTCGACGGGAGGAAAATTGGCACGAGAGAGCCATGCTGGATTCACAGGAGTGTGGAGTATACTTCGTGAAAGTTTTGAATTCTTCCAGGGGTGATTGCAATCATGGCGTTGGATGCGGTGGAGCAGGTGACGGAACAGGTTCCGGCGGATAATTTTCAGGCGCTGGAGGAGAAGATTTATCGCACGATAGAGATGTACAAGGCGGCGCGGCAGGCGCAGGCAACCGCGGAGCGCGATGCGCAACGTGCGCGCCAGCAACTGGAAGAGCGCGAAGAGCAATTGGTGGTATTGCGGCGAGAAGCCGTGCAGTTGCGGAAAGAGCGGGAAGAGATTCGGTCGCGAGTAGAGAAGATGCTGGAGCAGATCGAAACGATTGCCGAGGCGAGCTAGGAACGCAAGCTTGTGGCCGCAAGCTTGCATGCAAGACTAATTCCCGATTTGAGGTTTTGAGCTATGGCGACTGCGGCTAAAGACTCCGCTCTGAAAGATACACAGAACGGCAGCGTGCGGGTGGAGATTTTCGATCAGGCCTATAACCTGCGCGGATCGAATCCCGAGTACATCCTGAAGCTGGCGGAGTATGTGGATTCGAAGATGCGGGCGGTGGCCCAGGCAACGAATACGATCGATACGGTGCGTCTGGCGGTGCTGGCCGCGCTGAATATCGCCGATGAGTATCATCTTCTGCAACGGAAGAATGAGAATGGAAACGATTATCAGAAGCGGGCTCATCTGCTGGCCTGCGCGCTGGATGAAGTGTTGGAAGAAGACCGCAAGGCGTCTTGAAACGGCAGCACCGATTTCAAAACGGCCGCTGCCAACCAGCGGGAGCGGATTTTTGCAACCGTGGATCGTGAACCCCCGGTTACTTTGGTTGCAAGTGACCTGCCAACTATTTGCGACTTCCCTATTGCTAAATCCTGAAGTGTTCTCCTAGCATCAAAGGTGAAAGCCGGCCTGCGGGGTTGGTGATGACGGTAACCGATTTTTGAACCAATGCTGAATGAACGGGGACTCGACTCGAACTAGGATCCGGTGTGCAACGCTCCGCCATGCGGAGATGCCTAAAGGGTCTCGGCGGGTTCCCAACGTCTATCCGACGGTTCATTCTCGGCCCGTCACACGGCACAGTGGGTCGGCTTGAATTTCTTCCACGTAAGCAACAACCGAATCAGCGCCGCCCTCTGTGGCCTGAAACCTCTCAAATAGTTTTCCAGACTCCGAGTGGATCCGCGAAGCCCGGGGTTCAGTCCACCAGTCAACTCGAGCCAGTAATTGAGGGCGGACATCATGAGACGGCTGCTTCCCATTCTTTTTGCCTTGACAATGATTGCGGTGTCGGGAGCCCAGGACAGGCCGGGAGTTTCTGGCCCGGATGTTGTCGCTATTCCGACGATCACCGGGGCAATCGATGGCCATCGGGAGGTGGTGTTCGAAACGCCGAAGGATTCCTGCTCGCTGAATGACATTCCGGATGCAATGGCACGCGCGTTTCGGGATTACACAGGGACGGTGCATTTTGTTTCCGCAAGTTCGGTGACGTACCAGAGCCTGGGCCCGAATCTAGACAGCCTGCAGCACAGTTGCGACGCAGCGTATTCTTCGGCGAACGATGGGAATCCCGCGGACTACAACGATCAGGTGTGGCTGGACTCTTTCTACACGTTCGACGGCAAAAAGATTGCTGCTTTGTCGCACACGGAGTATCACGGATGGGCGTTCGCCGGCGAGTGCAATTCGCAGAACTATAGTGAGTGCGAATACGACTCCGACACTTATCACCAATCGAACGACGGCGGCTATCGCTTCGAGTCAGTGAAAGCGCCTGGGAATTATGTTGCAGGAGTTCCCTTCAAGTATGAGGTCGACAAGGGGCCGGTGGGTTACAGCGTTGACAGTAACATTGTCGAGTATGGCGGGTGGTATTACGCAATCACCACGGATGATGGGGCGTGGCCTCCGGGTTGTTCGGGGACAACGGGGCCGAATGCTTGCCGGATTCTGAACGGCGGAGCACCGATTCGCACCCAGGACGTTTTCGATCCTTCCTCATGGCGAGGCTGGAACGGCGCGGATTTTGCAGTGTCGTTCGCCGATCCTTATCTCGGGCCGGTGGCGCAGCCAGAGCAGCATGTGTACACTCCGGTTCCGTATATGAACTACGTCAATGGGATGAATGTGTACCAGCCTGCGAACGTGGTAGTCGCCACCTTGTGGGATTACTGGGACAACGCCTTGGGACCGCCAGGGATGTACCTGACAACCTCGACCGACCTGATCCACTGGAGCAAGCCGACGCTGGTGGTGACGTTGGCACAGATACTCGCCATCGATCCTAACGGAAGCTGGCTGTACGCGTATTTTTCCTTGATTGATCCGACCGCGCCGGATATGAGCTTCTCGACGATCGGTGATCGTCCTTATTTGTATTATGTCCGGCTGGACAACAATGGGCAGGATCGGGTCTTGTTCCGCCAACGGCTCAGGTTGACGGCAAATTAACTGCGCGCTTCCTGCTACACTCGTTCAGGTAGCGAATCTGGCGAGTTCCGGCATCTAATCTAATCGTGTACCCACAATTACTGCATTTCGGACGATTTTTCCTGCCCACGTATGGATTCCTGGTTTCCCTGGGCGTGCTTCTCGGGCTGTGGATCAGCGTGCGCAACTCGGAAAAACTTGGGATTGACGGCGAGAAGGCTTGGAACCTGGGAATTCTGGTTGTGCTGTGTGGGATTGTAGGGGCGAAGGTGCTCTACGTCATTAACGAGTGGAGCTATTACTCGTCACACGTTTCGGAGATTTTCAGCGTCACGACGTTACAGGCCGGCGGAGTTTTTTCCGGCGGGTTGCTGGCTGCATTCGCGGCAGCGGCATGGTATGTGCACCGGCATCACATGCCTCCGCTGGGCACGTGCGATGCGTTTGCGCCGGGGCTGGCGATCGGGCACGCGATTGGACGCGTGGGATGCTTCGCGGCGGGATGCTGCTACGGGAAAGAAACCCACCATTTCTGGGGCGTGGTGTTTCGCAATCCGCTGGCAAACCAGATCACGGGCACGCCGCTGAATGTTCCCCTGGAACCGACTCAGCTTTTTGAAGCGGCGGTGGAATTGGCGAATTTCTTCTTTCTGATGTGGATGTTGAAGCGAAGGAAATTTGAGGGACAGGTTTTTGGAGCGTTTCTGTTTATCTACGGCGTGGCGCGATTCTTTCTGGAGTTTCTGCGCGACGATCCAGGGCGCGGAACGGTATTTGGCGGTGCGATGTCGGGCACGCAGTTGATCGCGATTGGGCTGGTGATTGGCGGGGGCGTGATCTGGTGGTTGAGGCCGGGATCAAAAGCCGTGCCGGCGCAAACGGTAGGAGCCACGCGGTAATTCGGTTCGAGTTTCTCCCTAGAACTTTCTGCGTAGAAATTCAAAGAGAACGTAGCCGATGCACGCAGCTATCAGAGCTATTTCTACGTTGGCGACGGTGAAGATGTCGTGGAGAGCCCAGGCCATTCCGTTTCTCTGGCCCATGCCGGAGCGCTCGAATTCACCCATGAGAAGATTCGAATAGAACAGGAATACGATAAAGGCAATCTCGATAACGGCTCGCCACACATTCTTCATGCAAATCGCTCCTGGCGGTGATTGATCCCGGCCTTAGCCAGTCGTTCTAAATCCAATCCTGCCGAAATCCAATCGCTGTAAAATCCAATCCTCCCAAGATAGCTTGTAGTATCCTTCGCAGCGAATGGCCACAGAGTTTCCCATTTACATTTCGGTGGCGCCGGAAGAGGCAGGAAGGCGTCTGGATCAATTTCTTGCCACCCGTCTGGAGGGGGTGAGCCGGGCGCGAGTCCAGCAGTTGATATTAGAAGAAAAAATTCTGGTGGACGAGGTGGCGGCGAAGGCCTCACTGAAGCTGCGAGGCGGCGAGCGGGTGAGCGTGCTGGGCGATGCGGATCGACCTGCACTACGCGCGATGGCGGAGGAGATTCCGCTCGATGTTGTTTATGAGGACGATGATCTTGCCGTGATCAGCAAGCCCGCGGGAATGATGGTGCATGCGGGAGCGGGAGCGACGGACGATGCGCGCAATCGAGGAACGCTGGTGAATGCGCTGCTGCATCATCTGGGAAGTTTGTCGGGGGTTGGCGGCGAGTTGCGACCGGGAATTGTGCATCGTCTGGATAAGGAGACGAGCGGGCTGATCGTGGTGGCAAAAAACGATGAAGCGCATCGCAAACTGGGAGCGCAATTTGCCGCGCGGGAAGTGAAGAAGAAATATATTGCCCTGGTGCACGGCTGGGTGAAAAAAGATGCGGGAACGCTGACGGAGAGTATCAGCCGGGATCCGGTGCGGCGCACGAAGATGACAACGCGGCTTGGCAGTGGGCGGACGGCCGTGACGCATTATCGCGTGGTGCGGCGACTGGATACGAAGTTTGGAAAATTTACCTTGCTGGATGTAAAGATCGATACAGGCCGCACGCACCAGATTCGGGTACACGTTGCGACAATGGGGAATCCGGTGGTGGGGGATACAACATATGGCGCGCCGAAGCAGGCGCGAGGGAAATCGGCGGCAATCAGTTTAGATCGAAATTTTCTGCATTCCGGGGAGCTGGAATTCCGGCATCCGCGGACGGGACAGACGATCGCGCTGAAGAGCGAGCTGCCGGAGGAGTTGCGAGAATTTCTGGGAAAACTGGAAGAATAGAGAATCCGGCTGCACGAGTGGCGCACGACTTTAGAGGGCACGAACGCGGAACGGTTGCGGATATAATTACCACATAAATGGGAACCATAGTCTATGGGGCACGGTGGGCGGCAGTTTTACTGTTGCTGGCGGTAACATCTGCACACACGGCAGCGCAGGCAGCGGCGTCTCAAGAAAGCTCGGCGCAAACCCCGCCGGAAGCTTCCGAACCACCTGTTACTCAACAGCAGGTCACGCCGCAAGCCGCGCCGAACGCCAGCCAACAGAGTGCGACGGATTCGAGCGACGATAACGGCGATCTTCCCAGGATCCGAGTCGGCACGAACGAAGTGAATGTGGTGTTCACGGTGACGGACAAGCACGGCAGGCGCGTGACGGATCTGAAGCAAAACGATTTCCACTTTATGGATGATCGCAAGCCGGCGGTGGAGATTCGCAGCTTCCACGCTGAAACGAATTTGCCGCTGCAGGCGGGCTTGCTGATTGACGCGAGCAGCTCGGTGCGGGACCGGTTCAAGTTCGAGCAGCAATCGGCCATTGAGTTTCTGAACCAGACGGTGCGCAAGAGATACGATCAGGCTTTCGTGGTTGGCTTCGATGCGACGCCAGAAGTGACACAGGATTTTACCGATGATACGGAAAAGCTGGCGCAGGGTGTGCGCGCATTGCGGCCCGGAGGAGGAACCGCGCTTTACGATGCGGTTTATTACGCCTGCCGGGACAAGCTGCTGAAGCAGCCGCATAACGGGCCTACGCGCCGCGCGATCATCCTGCTCAGCGACGGAGAAGATAATCAGAGCCACGTCACGCGCGAAGAGGCGATAGAAATGGCGCAGCGCGCGGAAGCCATTCTGTATACGATCAGTACGAATGTGAGCGGCACCAAGGGGGCCGGGGACAAGGTGCTGGAACGCATGGCCGACGCAACGGGAGGCCGGGCATTCTTTCCGTTCCAGATCCGGGACGTTACGAATGCATTCGCCGAGATTCAAGAAGAACTGCGCAGCCAGTATGCAGTTACCTACAAGCCAGCAGACTTCAAACCAGATGGGCATTTCCGCACGATCGAGATCGAGGCCACCGATCGCAAGAATTTTAGAGTGCGTTCACGGCGGGGATATTACGCGACGGTGGCACAGTAGGAACTCGGCCGCTGGGTTCCGGCTTGTGCTTTGAAATTTGGCAGACGGACGCGCTTGGTATGCCGGGATATTCGAGCACACCGCTTCCAAAGAAATTAGGGATCAAGGATGGCTTCCGAGTGTGTTTTCTGGATACTCCCGCCGAGGTTCGCAAGGAGCTAGAAAGTGCAGTGGCGAACTGCGAGATCGCTGTAGATGGCAAGAAGCCGTTGGACTTTGTAATGATCTTCACTGCGTCAAGAGAGCAGCTCTCGAGTGAGTTCGTTCGGATGAGCAAGCAACTGGCTCCGGCGGGGATGTTGTGGATCAGCTGGCCAAAAAAGAGCTCCGGCGTGGCGGCAGATCTGAACGAAAATGTGGTCCGAGAAATTGGTTTGCAGGCGGGGCTAGTGGATGTGAAAGTTTGCGCAGTGACGGCGGTTTGGTCAGGCTTGAAGTTCGTTCGGCGGGTGCGGGACCGAAAAAACTAAGGCCTCCCGATTTTGGGAGGCCTCAATAGCATCGAGTCGACGTTACCGGCAATGGAGCTGGTTAGCCTGATCGACAGCAGCTTCGACTCGAAACCTTACGCCGTTCTGGTCCCCATCACGAGGTGGGCGACAAACGAGATGACGGCGAACAGCAGCAGCAGGTGAATCAGACCACCTGCTACGTGGAACATAAGAAATCCGCCAGCCCAAAGAATGAGCAGCAGCAGAGCAATCACCAGAAAAGGTCCGAATCTCATTACGCCTCCTAGATACGTCAAAATTCTTAGTTCAACATTCTTATTTCAACGTGCAACCCAGCTTCAGAGCCTTCTTGGTTATACGTCGGGCCACGGGCGCGCAATATCGGCAAAAGACTGTAAATGGGCCAGGCATTCGTAGTACTTACGGGCAAAATTACAAGGAGTGGACATGGTTCGAGTTGGATTGATTGGTTTTGGGATGGCTGGACAGGCATTTCACGCGCCGGTCATTCGCGGCGTGCAGGGTATGGAGCTGGCCTGCATTCTGGAGCGACGGGGTACGAAGGCTCAGGAAAAGTATCCCGACGTTCGGGTGGCCCGAACGCTGGAGGAATTGCTGGCCGATAAAAAGATACAGTTGTGCGTGATCGCAACGCCGAACGATTCGCACTTTGAGCTGGCGCGGGAGTGCCTGCTGGCGGGGCGGGATGTGGTAGTCGATAAACCTTTTGCACCAACTTTGCGCGAAGCAGAGGAATTGGTGCAACTGGCGGAGGAGCACGGAAGATTGATCACCGTCTATCAAGACCGGCGGTGGGACGGCGATTTTGGCACGGTAAAGAAGATTGTGGCGTCCGGGCGCTTGGGTAAGATTGTTGAATACGAATGCCGATATGACCGATTCCGACCTGAACCGAAGCCGAATGCATGGCGAGAAAAAGCGGATCAGGCAGCGGCAGGAGTTCTGTTCGATCTGGGTCCGCATGTGATTGACCAGGTGCTGGTGTTGTTTGGCGAGCCGCGGACGATTACCGCATCGGCATTCTGCGAACGGGAGACGTCGCAGGTGGATGACTCGTTCGATGTCTGCATGGAATATCCCAGGCTGCGAGCGATGGGACGGGCACGGATTATCGCGTATGCTCCGGGGCCGCACTTCCTGATTCACGGCACCAATGGATCGTTTGTGAAATATGGGATGGATCCGCAAGAGGCGCGCCTGCGCGGGGAGAATTGTCCGCAGGGATTGGATTGGGGAGCAGATTGGGGAGAAGAGGCAGAAGAGACTTGGGGCACTCTGAGTCTGGTGGGCGAGGCGAGCGTAAAAGTGAAGACGGATCGCGGCGACTATCGCGGCTTTTATGCGAACGTACGGGATGCAATCGAGAAAAAAGCGCCGCTCGATGTGACGCCGGAGCAGGCGTTACGCACGATGCGAGCGGTAATTCTGTCGCACAAGAGCAGCCGGGAAAAACGGACGGTGGCGTGGGACGAAGCGGCGGAGTGAGGCGACTGCCATTGATGCGGCAATGATGGTTGTCCGCGTCGCGCGTGAACCTCCTTAATTTTGACAATTTGTTGACAACCGCGGGATTCGAACGTGGAACTATGGGGCCGTTCAAGCTTCCCTGTAAGGAGCGGTTATGAAAATGCATGTCCCGCCTTCCGCGATTCGCTTGCTTCCTCCTTAGCACGCTCACTGTGGCGTCTTTCCTGTGCGCGGCGCAGACGTATTCCATCACCGATCTGGGCACACTCACCGGCAATAATTACAGCGTGGCGAAGAGCATTAATGCGACGGGGCAGATCACGGGCTCTTTTGGCAGCGATCGAAATAACACCAGCGGCGTTTTCATTTACAGCGCCGGCAAGATGACAAGCCTGGGCACGCTGGGTGGAACCAGCGGCATCGGCAACGGCATCAACTCGACGGGCCAAGTGGCGGGATACTCCACCAGTTCCGACGGAACTTATCACGCGTTCGAGAGCGTTGATGGAACGCTTACCGACATTGGTGATCTCGGCGGCGGCTCGGCGGTAGCGTACGGACTCAACGATGCGGGACAGGTGGTGGGATCGGCGGTGACTGCGGACGGCAGCAATCATCCGTTCCTCTATAGCAATGGACAGATGACTGACTTGGGAACGCTGGGATCACCGAATGGCGTCGACTGGTGGAATAGCGCGCAGGGCGTGAATGAGGCAGGCGTAGTGGTAGGGACGTCTTACGATGCGAAGGGGAACTTCCGCGGTTTTGTGTGGAACAACGGAAAGATGACGGCATTGGCGACGCTAGGCGGCCAGTGGGGCGAAGGATTCGCCATCAACCGCAAAGGACAGACGACCGGTATTGCATATACCAAAAATAATGCAGAAGCGCATGCGTTTCTACAGAGCGGAAGCAAGATAACGGACCTGGGTACTCTCGATGGTCCGCTGGTCGCGAGCTGGGGATTAGGCATCAACGACTCCGGTGTGGTGGTCGGCTATTCAGATTTCCAGCAGACCTACCACGCATTTGTTTACAGTGGCGGAAAGATGAAGGACCTGAACAAGCTGATTCCGACGGGTTCGGGGTGGGTGCTGATCTTCGCGAATGGGATCAACAATGCCGGAGAGATTGTGGGCGAGGGCACGCACAACGGGCAGGAACATGGATTTCTTCTGACGCCGCAGTGATACATCGCGAGGTCTCTGGCTAAATTGAATTCACGGCCGTAATGCCCCTCATCCCACTAACTACAAGAGCCACGCCGATCTGAGCGTGGCTTTTCCATTTCAAAAAGCCTACTTGGCGAATTCCGGTCAGGCGGAGCCGGTCTCGACCGGTGGAAAAGCGGAATCCGTCAAAAACGCCGCTCAATGTGACGACGGAACAGGCATTACGCACGATGCAAGCGTTGATTCTGGCGCACACGAGCAACCGGGAAAAACGGACAGGACGAAGCGATGGACTGAGGCGATCGCACGCATTGACTTGCGCCTTGTCGCCAAGTAAGATTCGCGGCTAATGTTGGCAAGTCGCAGCGATACGACAGCAATCCTTCGAAAGTAGAGTGGGGTGCCGTGATGCAGATGCGCCTGGAAAGCCGCCCGGTAGGTGATGTCCTGCTGATGCAGTGTCACGGACGGATCGTCGCCGGAAATGAAGTGTTTACTTTGCACTCGCAAGTAGGGGACTCGATTGATAAGTACGGCGACGTGGTCTTGCAGCTCGATCACGTGGAGTTCGTAGACAGCAGCGGGCTGGGCGCTCTGGTGCGGCTCACGCAAGCGGCACGGGCGAAGGGCGGGGATCTAAAACTGAGCGGGGTGCCGGAGAAAGTCCGCAAAGTTCTGCAATTGACCAACCTGCTGTCGCAATTCGAAACCTACGAGTCGGTGGAAGAGGCGATCACGGCGGCCTATCTGGGATCGCGATACTCGCGGGGAAAGACGGGAGACGGAAGGCCGCCACTGCTGTGCGCATACGGATCAACCGACGTTTGTACGTTCATGCGGGAAGTGCTGTGCAGCGCGGGATACAACGCTTTGACCACGGTATCGATCGACGATGCGCACATCCTGTTGAAGGCAACGAAGGCGAAACTACTGGTGGTTTCGGCGCGAATGCAAGCGATTCGCGGCAAACCGATCCGCAAAGCGCTGGATGAGATCGACCCCACAATCTCGCTGTTCACTCTGAATGAGAACTTTGCCACCGAGGATCCGGGAGATGCGGCGGAAAAACTGCTACAGGGCGTCGGCGGCCTGCTTCCGGTTACGGATTAAAATTCTTCCCGCCGGTGATCATTTTTCCAAGCCGCCACTGCTGACTACTCTGGCCATTCGCTGGCTATCCGGCTGATTATCGATCTTGAAGAAAACGCGGGCGAGGGCGCCCGCGCCACATTTCCCCCCCAGTCCTTCAGGCCGACTACTGACCCGTGCCCGTTACGCTGATCGTCTCCAGGGAGGGAGATGCGGAATCCGTCACGGTAACGGTTGCGGAACGCGTCCCGACGGCGCTGGGGGTGAAAGTCACAGTAAAAGTGCAGTGCGCTTTCGCTGCCAAGGTCGAGGTGCAGGGAGTGGTTCCACCGGGAGCGGCCGCGAAGTCGCCGCTACCGGTGATGGTCGGACTTATGGCCGTGGTCAGGTTATTGGTGAGGGTGACAGTTTGTGCGGCACTGCTGGTGGCGACGGTTTGCGCGGCGAACGTCAGAGAGGCGGGTGCGAACGATAGCGGCAGAACGGCGGTGCCTTTGGCGTCGACGATCTGCTGAGCGATGGCAGCGTTGTCGCTGATGATGACGGCGCCGCTGATTGCACCACTGGCTCCCAAGGCAGGGGAAAATTTAACGGAAAGCGTGCAGGTCGCGGCGGCGGCCAGAATTAGATTTGCAGCGCATGGTTTCGATCCGGCGCCGGTGGCGGAGAAATCTCCGCTGGCGGCGATGGAAGTGAGCGTCAAGGAACTGGTGCCGCTGTTCTTCACGGTAAGGGTTTGCGCGTTGCTGGTGGTACCGACGGCCGTCGCGGGAAAACTGAGGGAAGCGGGTGAAAATGTGAGTGGAGCAGTGGCTCCTCCCGAGCCCGTACCCGAGAGTGCGACGAGCTGCGGGGAGAATCCAGCAGCGTCCGTGATGGAGAGCGCCCCGTTGATGCTGCCGTTCGCAGTGGGTGTGAATGTGACAGCGATATTGCACTTCGCTTTTGAGGCCAGCGATGCGCCGCAGGTGGTTCCCGCTGAACTGATGGAGTAGTTGCCGCTGGTGGTGAAGGTGAAACTGAGTGCGGTCGCTTGATTATTGGTCAGTGAGACGGTTTTCGCCGCTGTAGTATGGCCTACCGCTTCGGTTCCGAAAGCGAGAGTGGTGGGAGTGAGAGTGAGCGGCAGGCTACCGGTGCCGGAGAGAGAAACGGTTTGCGGAGAATCGGGTGCGGCGTCAGTGATGGCTAGCGAACCGGTGAGCGCACCGGAGATCGAGGGAGTGAAGGTTACGATTCACGCTGCAGGATGCACCAGCGGCGATGGATCCGCCGCACGTATTGCTGGAGACGGTGAAATTTCCGGTGGCGGTGATGGAGTTGATGTTCAGGGCGGCGCTGCTGGTGTTTTTCAAGGTCACAGCTTTCGGAGCGCTGGTGGTGCCCACGATCTGCGGACTAAAGGCGAGGCTCAGAGGGGAAGGTTTGACGATGGGAGCGTTCGCAACGGTGAAGGGCAATGCAGCAAACGCGGCGCATGGCGCTCCGCTGGGGAAGCTGTCAACCCAGACCTGGAAGGCTCCGGGCTTGGCGATTTGAGCCGCCGTAACGGCGACGCTGAGTTGTGTGGCACTGATGAATTTGACAGCAGGAAAAATTCCGTTCACCGAGACTACGGAACTCGGAGAGAAGCCGGTTCCGTTAAGCACCAGCGTGAAGGCTGGTCCACCGGGAACGGCAGCCGCTGGGCTCAGGCTGGTGAGCGCGAGGGGTGTAGTAGTGATGTTGTAGTCGGCGGTGACAAGAACTTCGTCGGTAACGGTGAGTGGCTGGGAGGCGGAAGTTCCGCTCAGATCGTATTGCCAGCCGGTAAAGAGCCAGCCAGGGTTCGGAGTTTCACTGAAGGTGAGCGCATCGCCGGACGGATAGAAGCCATCGCCGGTGGGCGAACCGGGACTCACATTGATGGAACCGGCGCAGGATTCGTTGACGTAGTCGGTGACGTAATACTGCGGGGTGAGGTTCGCGGTGTAGGACGCGCTCGCCGAAGGCAGGACGATGGAGTCCGTCGTGGTGTTGGTGCCGTCGCTCCAGTTGGTGAAGGAGAAGCGCGTATTGGAGCTATAGGGATAGACGAGGGAATCAACGGCGACGGTATGCGTGCTGCCCGGGGTCCAGGTTGAATCGTAGAACTGAGAGAAATTCTTGGGCGCGTAGGAAAATAACCCGTCGCCATAGATGTATAGATTCGAGCTAAAGAGGTTGGGCGCAGTATTCACGGTGTAGACGGGGTTGGGAGAAAATTCTGCAGTGGTGTTAATTCCGAGTCCGGTGTCGGGCACATAAAAAGTTTTGGGATTGGCGCCGAGGCCGCCGGGAAGCCAGAAAGGCGCGTTGTTGAACGCGTAAAAATTCTGGCCGGCGTTCGGAGCGGCGGTCAGGGTAGCCAGCTGCCGTGCGGTGTAAAAAACAAGCGAAGATCCGGAGTAGCTCTGGGGTGTGGGGGACGGAGTGACAGTTCCGGCACCCGTTGGATAAATCGTGGCCTGGTAAGGAACGAGTTGGATGAAGTTCGCGGTGTAAGTGGTCACGGCGGGAGAAGTCGCGGGAGTCGAAGGCTCACCGTTACCGGGAAGAACTGTGATGGTGTGCGTAGTTTGGGCGGAGTCGTTCCAGCGTCCGAACGCGTAATAGAAAGTGGTAGGGGTGGTGCTATTTACGATGTTACCGGACTGGGTCTGCACGTCAGGCCCGATATCGAGCGTATGCGTGGAATAGAGAGGCCAGTTATAGACCTGTGGGGTCTGCACCGTAGCTCCGTCAACGATCACCGAAAGGCCGGGAGGATTTGTAGCGATCGTGACTGCGGTGGGAGCCTTTCCGTAGAGGCGCTCGATGCCGTCGATATCCGTGGCGGTGTAGCCGGAGAGATTGGAAAGTGGGATGCCAGCAGGAATCGACTCAATGGCGGGACCACCGTTGCGCGAGAATGAAAACGCCGGATATTCCATGATGGAGGCGTAATCGAAGAGGGTCCCGAAGGTTTGCGCGTTGTCGTAAATCTGATCGAAGTTCGAGATCGAACCTTTGATGAGATTGTTGTAGTTCACCGAGACATAGGTGTCGCGGTCCGGGCGGGACTGCTCGTGCCAGAGGCCGATGGTGTGTCCTAACTCGTGGAGAATGGTGCCGACGGTGCAGGGGTTGAATGATCCGCCAGAGCCCCCGACCTGCTGCTCTCCGCCAGCGCGGCCAACCGTGGCTTCGCATTCGGCGCTATTATCGTTCGGGTCGAAATAAAAATTAACGTAGTCGGTTTGGTTCGTGTAAGGAACGAATTGAATATTGGAAAAAGTGCTGTTGAACTGGGAGATAGCGGTGTTGAGATTTGCCGTATCGCCGGAACCAGCGGCAATCACGTAAGGAATCTGGTATTGGCTTCCGACTTTTGGCCAGAGGTATTGCGAGTAATCGATACCGTAGGAAGGAAGTGCGCGCTGAGGATCGATGGCCAGAATTTTTTCCAGGACGATATCGCCCTGAAAGATGGCTTTGCCGTGCTGCAGAATGTAGGTGACCGGCATGCCACGGTAGATGCCCTGACGCGTTTGCTGTGCGGCGACGGAAGTGATGACGAGGAAGGCGAAAGACAGAAGAGTGCATGTGCGGCGCAAGCGTCGGTTGGACACGGGTCAAACCTCCAGCGATGAAATCGGGGCGATCCCAGGGGTACGATCGGGGGAAAAAGACCACCTAGTTTTGACTGGCTGGACGAGGTTGTCAAGGTGAAGAATTTTGCGGTGGCGCGGTTTGGCTCAGCGCCTGCGATTGAGCTGGAGATCCTTCGCTTCGCCTGAAAAGCGGCTACGCTCAGGATGACACCAAGTCAACTGTTCTACTGCGGGTCTTTGTTGCGAGCGGTGGCGTAATACCCGGCGCGGGTTTGAATCTTGTAATTCTGTTTGTTCTTGATTTGTAGCTTGCGGTAACTGCCGTCAAGGACGGGATTAGTCGAGGTGTACCCAAGGCTGTACTGGCTGCGCAACTCGGCAGCGATCTGGTCGAAGGCCTCTTTGAGCTTGTCGAACTTATTGCCGACATTGATGACGCGACCACCGGTTTCTTCGGTCAGCTTGCGCATTTCGCTCTCGCCGCTGTAACCCACGCTCATGCCTCCGTAAAAGCCACGATCGGCGCAGAGCAGGACATAGACGATGGCATCGGCTTTCTGGGCGGCCTCGACCGCGTCCTTAATTTTCAGCTTGCTGCCCTCGTCCTCGCCGTCGGTAAGCAGGACCATGGCTTTGCGGCCGACTTCCTTGGCCAGCATGTCGTGGGCAGAAAGATACACCGCGTCGTAGAGGACGGTTCCGGGGGCATTGTGCACGGGAACCGGACCCTGGCCGAGCCCCGGAATGCCGCTAGCACCGCTGGACACGCCACTATTGATCTTCACCTTGTTCAGAGCGGACTGCAGACGGTGGACGTCGCGTGTGTAATCCTGAACCAGTTCGGCCTGGACGTCAAAGTCCATCACGTAAGCTTCGTCTTTGTCGGTGAGAATCTGGCGAAGGAACGCGGCGCCGACTTCCTTCTCCATGTCCAGCACCCGGATCTGACTACCCGAAGTGTCGATGAGTATGCCTAGCGTGAGCGGCAGGTTCGATTCAGCGGTAAAGTATTTGATGGTCTGCGGCTTGCCGTCTTCAAAAACCTCGAAATCGTCTTTGGTCTGATTGGGGATCAGCGCGCCATGCTTGTCTTTCACGTTGAAGAAGACGCCGACAACGTTGACATTGACTTTCAGGGTCTCGTCAGACTTCTCGGTGGGCTGTTGGGCGTCACCTGAACCGGAGGCAGGAGAATCCTGGGCCAGAACCAGCGTTGACGCGGCGGAAAGGGCCACCACGCCGCACAAGACAGCAGCAGCAAAGGCAAGCAAAAATCTCGAGTAAGCGGATGCGCCAGACATTAATGTTTCCCCTCGGGCTTTTTGTTAGTCTAGACCTTGCAAGTTAGATGCACCAAATGGGTGGGTTCCGCATCCCAAGCTGGTAAAGGTTAGTTTTATTTTCCGGCTGGCGGAATGTGCCTCCTGCTTTGCCCTGTAAGCCTCTTATGGAGAGGAACGGAAGGTGACTGTGAGGAACAAGAACTTGCCTCAGATGCTTCGGACGATCGCTACCAAATGGATGTGCACGATTCTGTTGCTGGTGGGAGGGCTCGCTTTTGGAGTTCTAGCCGCGATGGCCGCCGCCCAAGCTTCGGGAACGACTCAAGCAGCGCCATCCCAAACTAGACCGGCTCAGGACGCTGATATTCCGGACGCCCCAACGGTGCAACCGGCACCGGCGACTCCAGACCCCCCGCCGATCGCCAAGCCCGAGGAAAAGAAACCAGTAGATCGGGATCCTTGGACGAATCAGCCGACCAACCCTTCCGTTCCGGGGGCTCAACCGGGTGCTGCGCAACCGGGAGCGTCCACTTCCGGCGATGAAGCGTCAGCGCCTCCGCCAATGCCTCCGGTGAAGACGGTGCCGCCGGGGTCGACGAAGCCGCCCCGTTCCCAGGAGCAGTTGTACACCTTGGTCGTTCACACCAACTTTGTGCAGTTACCAGTTACGGTAATGGATAAAAGTGGACGGATGGTGGATGGGTTGCTTCCTACGGACTTTGTGGTAAAGGAAAATGGGGCAGTACAGAAGCTGACTTTTTTCAGCGCCGACCCGTTCGCGCTGTCTGTGGCCATCGTGCTGGACTTGGGGATGTCGGATTCCACGGTGCAGAAGGTAAATCAGACCTTTTCGGCGTTGGTGAGTGCATTTGCGCCATATGACGAAGTGGCGCTTTACACGTTCAGCAGCACGGTCAGCCAGGTCAGCGACTTCACCGCGCCGACGCAAAAGCTAACCGCTATTTTCAACCAAGTGAAAACGGAGCGAGGGAGCAACAATGGGCCCGCGGTGCTTAGCGGGCCGATGGCGAACGGACCGATCATCAACGGCATCCCGGTCGGCAGTCCCACGCAGCCCGTATATACACCACCAAAACAGGCGCGTGTGCTGAACGATGCAATTTTGCAAGCTGCGCTCGATCTGAGCAAGCGTGATCGCACACGCCGCAAGATCATTTTTGTAGTCAGCGACGGTCGTGAGTATGGCAGCCAAGCCGGTTATAAGGATGTATTGAAGGTCTTGTTGTCGAAAGAAATCCAGGTGAAAGCGATCGCCGTGGGAAGCTCGGCGCTCCCGGTATACGACAAGCTGGAGCGAATGCACCTGCCGCGCCAGGGCTACGATAATATCCTGCCAAAATATGTTTCGGCTACGGGCGGCGCGCCTATCTATACGGAACTGTCGAGGAACGCGATCGAACAAACGTATGCGGAGGCGATGAGCGATGCCAGGAACCAATACACCTTGGGATACACTCCGGCCAAACCCAAGATTCCGACCACATCGGCCTACCGCAACATCGAGGTGGTGGTGAACCATCCGGGGCTGAAAATCTATACGAAGGACGGATATTATCCAGCTCCGCCGACGCGCTAGAAAGGTGGAAATCCGCTCAAACGGAGCAGGTTGTGGGCCTGTCTTGGCAAGGAGTCACCGAGGTAACCTGCTTTGCGTCCCGCGCGTGTGATATAAAAGGCCCGAGCCCCCAAAGGGATATTTTTGCGCACGGGAAGCTGTGCGGCCCCCGCGCTTTTTGAGGAAAGCCTTGAGTTTCATCAACTTCGCAGCCCGCGAGATTAACTGCAAAATCGTGTACTACGGCGCTGGGCTGGGTGGCAAAACCACCAACCTGCAGGTGATCTACCAGAAAACCGCGGAACAGCAAAAAGGCAAGATGATTTCGCTCGCGACGGAAACCGAGCGAACGCTCTTCTTCGATTTCCTGCCGCTCGATTTAGGCTCGGTGCGCGGCTTCAAAACGCGAATCCATCTTTATACCGTGCCAGGACAGGTCTTCTATGACGCCAGCCGCAAACTGATTCTGCGCGGAGTGGATGGCATCGTCTTCGTGGCCGACTCACAGGAACAGCGCATGGACGCCAACGTGGAAGCGCTCGACAACCTGATGTCGAACTTGAAAGAGCACGGCTACGACTTCAACAAGATTCCGTATGTGCTGCAGCTGAACAAGCGGGACCTGCCAAATATTATGTCCACGGAAGCGCTGAGCAAAGAGCTGCGGAAGAAGAATGAAGCCGTGGTCGAGGCCGTGGCATTCCAGGGTGTAGGCGTGTTTGAAACGCTGAAGGAAATTGCCAAGCAGGTATTGACCGATCTGAAAGCTGGCGGCTAGCAGTCGCCATCCCGCAGAGCCCAAGCCTTACGAGTTTCCCTCGAATTTCATCCCGCTATCCCGCGTTACTTCGGCGTGTAGTCGCAGACGAGAACGGTCAGATCATCGTCCTGCGAGGCCGACCACTGCCGCACTGAGGATAGGATTTGATCCGAAGCGGCGGAGGGAGTAAGTTCGGCGGTCTGCCGCAGCAAAGCGGACAGCGCATCTCCTCCAAAGAAAACCCCGTGGGTATTGGCGGCTTCGATCACACCATCGGTATACAACAGAAAGCGGTCGCCTGGCTCCAGTTGATGATTGGCATTGGTGTAGGTGGCAAAATCAAAGGCCGCGAGCATCAAACCATTTTCCACGATTTCGAGCACTTCGCCGTTGCGCAGCAGAAGCATTGGAGGATGTCCAGCCGCCGAATACCGTAGCGTCCGGGACTTGGAGTCGAGATGAACGTAGGCGGCGGTAACGAACTGTTCCTGGGTATTGCCGCGAAGAACGTCATTCATTTCGGCCAACAATCGTGCGGGATCGTCCGCTTGGGCTCGCTGCGAGGTAGCGGCTACTTTCACCATCGAAGCAATCAGGGCGGCCGGGACGCCGTGGCCGGAGACATCGGCGATCAGAAGCCCAGCCTGATAATCGTCTGCGACGATGAAGTCATAAAAATCTCCGGCAACCGCAGTCATGGGCACGTAGCGTGCGGCGACATGAAAGTTGGCCGATGAAGGGAAAGCGGCGGGCAGAATTGACAATTGAATGCGCCGGGCTACTTCCAGTTCTCTTTGAATCTCGTTGAGCTTTTCGTTCCGCCGCAAAGTTTGGCGGGCAGCAACATATCCAAGAGCCGTCAGAAATACCACGAACCCGATGGGCTCAACATTGGGCCACTGGGGCAGGAAAATGCCGCGGATGTTCTCCCAGATCGCGAAGGCCACAAAGATCAATAGACCGCGGCGCACGATTGCGAAATCCACACCCGCAGAACCGCTTGGGGCACGCACTACAACAGCCAGCAGGGCAACGATGATGAAAACGCCGTTGATCTGGTAAAAAACGGTGCGCGGCCCCGCAACCAGGGTCGCAACCGCTAACAGACAGAGTACGATCCCGAGCACATACCCACCAAACTTGGCTTGGCGATGCATAAGTCCGGCGGCGTTGAGAAACAGGAATGCAGGAATCGGGACGAGGAAATCGCTGGCGGAACGAAGTCTAGGATAGAAAAAGGAATCTTGCATGGCAAGGCGGATGAGAGAGCTGTTCATCCACATGCGCGCGCCGTAGATGAAAGCGAACAAGGCGAAGTAGAACAAGAGCGCATCTGGCTTGCGCCGAATGGCGGCAAACGAGGCTGCGACAAGACCGACAGCGACGATAGCGGCACCCAGAAAAAGCGAGGGAGCATCCCCGTAAAAAGCGTGCAGGACCTGATCGGCCGATATGTCTGGAGGCAGCACGCACATGAAAGAGGATGCTAAATCATTTCGGACTTTTGAAGGGCGGAGTGACGAAATGCTGGCGTGATTGCTGATGGGCAAAGATGAGCGTGCAAGTTTTTGCAGGGGAAAGCGATGTCCTGATTCGCGTTCCTCTCTGTCCTAAAAGACGAAATACTCAGGAACTTTGTATTCTTGACAGACCTCGGTTCGTGTAAGAAACTCCGGTCACCAGTCTGCTGGCCGTTTGCACTGTAGGAGCCCGCAACCAAGCTAACCTTGTCATATCAGGAGTAACTACGTGAGAATGAACACGACCAAGTCTATGAGCAAACTAATGTTCGCTACCTTCGCAATTGCGATGTTCGTAACCCCTCCATCTCAGGCTCAGACGTTCAGCGTGGCTCATAGTTTTGCCGGAAGCGACGGAAGCGGCCCACTCGCCGGACTTGTCATTGATGCGCAGGGCCGCCTCTACGGAACTGCCAGTGGCGGAGGCAAGTATGGCGCGGGCGTAGTGTTCGAGGCCTTGGGCACGAACGAGCGGGTGCTCTACAACTTTGGAAACGGAACGAGTGACGGCTCAAATCCACAGGGAAGACTGGTGATGGATAAGGTCGGCAATCTTTACGGAACGACTTTCGCCGGAGGAATATCAAACGCGGGAACAGTGTTCAAGCTGGTGAAAGGCGTCGAGACTGTGCTCTACAGCTTCGGCGGGAATTCCGACGGAGCAAACCCCGAGGCGGGCCTGACGATTGACAGCAAAGGCGATCTCTATGGAACAACCACGGCGGGCGGGGCTTCCGGCGAGGGAACCGTTTTCGAGATCAGCAAGACCGGCCAGCACACAATTCTGTACAGCTTTGGAGGAGCCAATGATGGGACGGTTCCGGTGGCGGGCGTAACCCTGGACACGAAGGGAAATCTTTACGGGTCGACCTCGACAGGCGGGCTGTACGGCTTCGGAACGATCTTTAAGTTGACGCGCTCGCAATCCGGTTGGACCGAAACGATTCTCCATAATTTCCAGATGCTGACCGATGGTGGCACTCCCTACGGCGGGTTGATTTTCGATCTCAAGGGCAATCTCTACGGGACGGTGACGGATGGCGGAGTTTATGGCTCAGATGGTGGCGGCACGATTTTTGAACTCACCCCCTCCGGCAGCAGCTGGAACTTCAGCGTAATTTATGGACTGCCGGGCTGGAACATTTCCGGTCCTTTCCGCGATCTGCTGTTTGATACGGCTTCCGGCGTCATCTACGGGACGACTCACTGCGACGGCGCCTACAACGCCGGAACGGTTTGGATGTTGACTCCATCCGCTGGAACATGGACGTATACGGAGCTTTATACCTTCACAGGCGGCACCGACGGACTGTATTCGTTCAGCAACCTGGTGATGGATAAGTCTGGAAATCTGTATGGCACGACGAATTTAGGTGGCGCCAACGGGGACGGCGTGATCTTCAAGGTAACGCCCTAGCCGCCAATCAAGCGAAGCAGACTTTCCGTATTCCGCAGGCGCCGTTGCCCTCCGAGGTGGCGGCGCCAACCCCTTGTTCTGAAGAAGTTCTAGAAAAAGAAAATAATATCTCCAGCACCGGTCAACTGGTTTTTCTTCGTGCCGTTCTGATAGGCGGGACTATCGTAGGAGCGCTCGAAGCGGACTTCTGGGCGCAGCAAGATCGTGGTACCGATCCAGTGTCCCCAGCCTAATAAATGCTCGGTGTAGCGGGACTTGGTCCCGGTGCGCTGGCCCACGATATCGTCGAAATACTCGTTGCGGATGGAGATGTAGTTGTGCCGGCCGAACTGGCGCTCGGTGTAATTGACGATCGCCCACTCCGGGGCATAACAAGTGAATACAGTGTGGCTGCTGCAAACGGCGCCGTTGCTGCCGGTTTCCGCCTGAATGGGATCAACGGAAGGGAGGGCTGAGCCGGGAGGCGGACTATAGGCCACGTTGGGAACTTGCTTCATCCACTGATACCAACTCTCGGTGGAGGTGTGCCAGTTCTTATCGATCTTGTGATACCAGGTGAGATAGTAAGCCTGAAGGTTGTTGTAGCCATACTTGCCACTGTCTTTGCCCAGATTGGTCTCGTTATCGCAGAGGTAAAGAGCGTCCCCGCTGGCGTGCCAGGAATACTGCACGCACCAATTGAGCGTAAGCCGCGAGTCAACGAGATTCCAGGGAGCAGTTTCGCAACCGGGTGAAAGTCCAACCTGAGTGGTCCAATGGGAATTGATGCGCGTGGTGGCATTAATGCCGGTTTGCGTGTAGCAGTCGAAGGTGTAGAGCAGCGAGTGGCTGTAGGTGTAGTTGTTGGGCGCGAGTTGAGCTTCGATATCGGGCAAAGAAATGTATCGTCCGATGCGAACGTCGGTGCCTTCGCCGATATGAGGAAAATATAAATCGAGATACATCATGACGGGATCGAAGCCGTATTGCTTTCCAGGGGGATGTCCGAGCAATTGCTGGCTGAAGTATCCCTTGGCCGTGGTAAAGCGGTAATCCATGCCCCAAAGCCCGGACAGACGGAATCCCCAGTCGAAGTGTTCGGTTTGCACGGTGTCGGGCTGGCGCTCGATGTAGAGGACTTCCTGGTCGGGCTCGATGGCGTTGGGAACCTCGTCGTAAGCGGTGGGAAAGTTGTCGTACTTCCCCGCTGCGGGATTGACTCCGCCTTTCGAAGTGCTGAAGTTCGCGCCGACATTGAGCCAGCCGTAGATCTGAATCTTGCTTTTTTTCCAGGCGTCGCCATGCGGACCGGACCATAGCGCGGTCATGAGAGGCCCCGCTTGCGTCCAAGGCTGGCCGATGGTAACTGTGCCGCCAATGGGCCAAGTGGAAGAGGGAAACGGTGGACCGGCGATGGGAGCGGGATCGCCTCGAAAGGCTGGAGCGGCCGCATCAACTGGCGGTGCCGGTGCAGGTTTCCAGTCATCGGTGTAGGCCTTGGAGAGCCGTTGGAAGAAGCTGGATGGATCGGTCGAGATGTTGAGGCCGGCAGGCGGGGAGATGGGCGCAGGAGCGTCAGGTGTCGATTGGCTGCGAGCAACGGTAGCGACGAAGAGCAAAGCGATTGTGAGCCAATAATAAAGTGTGAAAGAGAAGAATGCGTTTATTGAGTTCAAGTGCGGGTCTCCAAGGAATTTGCAAGGTGTCGCGATAGATTAGGGGCAAGCACATAAGGAAGGCATAAAGTGTGGCGTCGTATTTTGCATAGTCGGTATAAAGTTTTTCCATGGCCGAGCACAGGCGTTGGTGGCAGATAGATAGTGGCGAACTGGAAAAAGGAGGCGTCGTAGGGCTCTATGCCCCGTGTGGTTCGCACAATGCGTGCGCGACGTGGTTCAACAATCGTCTACAATGGCAGCGCTCACAAGTTCAACAGGTTCTCGTCTAAGAGGCATAATGCGCAGAATTGTTTTTGTTTTAGTAATCACCTTCATTCCGTTTTTCTTTTCGCAACCCTCGTTCTCACAGACAGCTTCCCTCCACAGCATCGAAGTCTCGGATATGGATCGCAAAGCGGATCCTTGCAATGACTTCTACGACTTCGCCAACGGCACGTGGCGGGCGAACAACCCGATCCCGGCATCGATGTCGCGGTGGAGCAGGCGGTGGGCGGCCGGGGAATCGTCCAAAGACAAGCTGAAAGAGATTCTCGAGGCTGCGGCTGCGGACAAGAGCGCTCCGCAGGGCAGCACAGAGCGACTTATCGGCGATTACTACGGCGCGTGCATGGATGAGTCCCGGGTAAACGCGCGCGGCATGGAGCCCCTGAAGCCGTGGTTTGCGAGGATCGACTCGGCAAACGATGCTGCCGAACTGCAGAGAATTATGGCCGATATGAGTGACATATTGGTGGCCGATCCGTTTGCCTTTGGCAGCCAGCAGGATCCGCACAGGCCGGAGTGGGTGCTGGCCGATATCAGTGCGAGCGGGCTGGGTTTGCCGGAACGCGACTACTATCTGAAGCCGGAGCCACGGTTCAAGGAAGCTCGGGAAAAATATGTCGCGCATGTGACCGCCATGTTCAAGCTCGCGGGCTGGGACGATAAGAAGTCGGCCGCGGCTGCGCAGACGATCATGAGCATGGAGACGAAACTGGCCGAGGCATCGCTCGATAACGTGGCCCTGCGCGATCCAGCGGCCACAGACCACAACACAACCTTCGCGCAGTTGCAGGCAATGACGCCACACATCGACTGGGTGGAATATTTCAATCACAAGCAGATTCCGCAAAATGTGGATATGAACGTCGATCAACCAAAGTTCATGCAGGAACTGGATCGTCAAATGCACGAGGATTCGCTGAGCGATTGGAAAGTGTATTTGAAGTGGCATCTGCTGGACTCAGTCGCCAGTTCCCTTTCGACGGCTTTCGTCGAGGAGAATTTTGCTTTCAACGGAAAATACCTCAGCGGGGCGACGGAGATGAAGCCGCGCTGGAAGCGATGCGTGGAGTCCACGGATCAGCTGTTGGGCGAGGCGTTAGGGCAGAAGTATGTGGAGAAATACTTTCCGCCCGAAGCCAAAGTGCGGATGCAGGATATGGTGCGGAACCTGCTGGCGGCGATGCGCGACGACATCCTGACCCGGCCGTGGATGAGCGACGACACCAAAGAGAAGGCGATGGCCAAGATTGCCACGTTTAATCCGAAGATCGGGTATCCGGACAAGTGGAAAGATTACAGCCATGTGGAGATTCGCCGGGATGCGTTCTTTGAAGACATGGTGGCGGGTCGAAAGTTTGTGGAACAAGACGACCGGTTGACGATCGGAAAGCCGGTGGATCGAGCACGGTGGGGCATGACTCCATCCACTTCGGATGCTTATTACAATCCGCTGCTGAACGAGATTGTTTTTCCGGCTGGAATATTACAGCCGCCGGCGTTTGATCTGAAAGCGGTGGACGCGGTGAACTACGGAGCGATCGGAGTGGTAATCGGCCATGAAATCTCCCATGGCTTTGACGATCAGGGCGCACAGTTCGACTATCTCGGACGCTTGCGCAATTGGTGGACGGAAGCGGACCTGAAGCAGTTCCAGGCGCGTGCCGCTTGCGTGGCCGATCAGTTCGATAACTATTTCATCGAACCCGGCGTGCATCACAATGGCAAGCTGGTGCTGGGCGAGAGCATCGGAGACCTGGGCGGGGCGAAGATCGCATTCCTCGCCTATGAGAAATCGCTGGAAGGCAAGCCGAGACCTGCGGACATCGACGGCTTTACACCCGAGCAACAGTTCTATATCGCTTGGGGTCAGTTCCGCGGAGATGAGACCCGCATCGAGGCGCAGCGACTGATGCTGCAGAGCGACCCGCATCCGGTGGCGAAGTTTCGCGTGATTGGGCCGCTTTCGAATCTGCCGGAGTTTCAGAAAACGTGGAGTTGCAAAGCGGATGCGGCGATGGTGCGGCCGGAGGGAAAGCGCTGCGAAGTCTGGTAGGGCGAAGGCGGCTGGCGACGCCGACGGTCGGGCTCAAGCGTTGGACCCGGATAGGAAGGGTCTAAGCTAACTCCCAGCGCCGCAGACTACTTTGCCGACGATGGCTGAGCGCGTTGAGACTCCCATCTTTACCATAACTAGCCGAATGAATGCCTTGACGGTGTTGGCGCTAATCTCCATACGCTGGGCGATCTCTTTGCTGGTGTAGCCTTCCATCAGAAACTGCACAGTCTGCTGCTCGCGGGCAGTGAGCCGAAAGCGCTCCGAGAGATTTTCTATCGTAACCCCTTGATTCCCTTTCCTTTCCAAGATGACAATCATCAATTTCCCGGACTGGGTAGCCTTGTTTTTATGGCCGTTCATGGGATCAAGCGGAAAGGAGCGGCAAAGATAAGTTCTCCTGGCTGATTGGAGTTCCGGTGCGATCCCGGAGGCGGAGCTGTGATCGACCAGGCTGGAACGGACTTTAGTTGAAAGCCAGGAATCGAGCTCGTGGATCTTATCGGGGCGTTCGGGGAACGTAAGAATCTGAAGCACTTCCGGATTGGACGCGACGACCTTGAAGGTGTCATCGACGACGATCACGCCGCGTTCGGCCAGAGCAGTACCCATTAATATCCCCTTTTCTACGTACCCACAACCAACTAAGCGGACAGATCGGACCTGAAAGACCTCACCGAGGTTCTCCGACCCACTTTTGGATACGAAGCGCCGAAGGAGATCAGGACGCCTCGCGCTGCCCCTATCGATATCTGGGCCGATGCTACGCCCGGGCCTACTTATGGGCAAGGGACAACTCAGGACATCTGAGGACATTACGGGGCATTACCCATTTGGGGAGTATGAAATGGTGTGGAAAGCAAAAAAAGGCGCCGGACATTGCCGGCGCCTCGAAGGGCTCGCGAGATGCGGTCAAGCGAGTTTCGAAAAGTTAAGAAAAGGACTATTTGCTCTCCGCGATGGGGCTTGCGCCATAATCGCGCCGGTTGGTGGCAGCCGTGCGGGCGGCCCGGGCGGCGGGCATGTTGGCGGCAGCCGCTCCGTAGCGCTCGAGCAGCATCGGAGCCATGGTATTTTCGGCTTCCTTGACGAAGATCATCTGAGTCTCGGAAGCCATATCTACCCGGACAAAGTCTCCAAGCTTTACCTGGCCGGTGGCCACTAGATTCGCCAACGGGAATACCAGATGCCGTTCAATGGCACGTTTTAAGTGACGGGCCCCATAGCGCGGGTCGGTTCCTTCTTTAAGGAGAAACTGCTTCACTCCGGCAGTGCAGTTGAAGACGAACTGGTTAGCCCCGGCAGCCATCAGGACGCGCTGCTGAACCATGCCCAGCTCGATCTCCAGAATTTGACTGAGATGTTCGTCCCGTAAAGTCTTGAACACGACGGTTTTGTCGATGCGGTTCATGAACTCCGGGGTGAACTTACGGCGAGCCGCTTCGACGGCGGTGCGCTGGATCTTGTCGTCGAAATTGTTGTCGACTTCCACGGCCTTGGGAGCGAACCCGAAGCCGCCGTCCACCAAGTCCGTCATCTCGCTGGCGCCCAGGTTCGAGGTCAGGATGATGATGCATTGGGACAGATCGACGCGTCGGTTGTCGCCGAGGGTAAGCGTGGCCTTGTCGAGAATCCCCAAGAGCAACTGCCAGAGGGAATCGGAAGCCTTCTCGATCTCGTCAAACAGCAGGATTGAGAGCTTTAGCTTCTCGGTGAACCACTGGTTCAATGCTTCCTGAGTCAGGAGCGGATGAGTTTCGCGATGTCCCAAATATCCCGGAGGCGATCCGATCAACTTGGCAATCTCGTGGGAGTGTTGGAATTCTGCACAGTCAATCTTGATACAGGCGCGCGAATCCCCGAACAAGGCTTCCGCCATGGCTTCGACGACGCGAGTTTTTCCGGAGCCAGTGGGACCCAGAAAAAGCAGGTTGCCGACGGGGCGACCCGGTGCGTTCAAGCCGGCCAGAAACATCTGGTAGATTTCGGCGACTTTCTCCACGGCCTGATCCTGACCAACGATCTTGCGGCGAAGGGCGGCTTCAAACTCCCCAGCATCGTTGCTGCGGCGGTTGGGATCAAGCACGGTTGCGAGATTCGTTCTCATAGTTTAGATGTCCGGGGTAAACCGGTTCTTGTTCCTTTTCCAGGCCATATCCTCAGCCTTTTGCCTGCATCTCCGAGGATTTTGCTGGGCCAACCAGGGCGACTTCCATTTCCTAAGATGACAAATTCTGTCAATTGGAAACCTGCCTTGTGAGGCCCGGTCACGCGCTCCCGGCACTTTGAACGAAGCAAGCGGCTGGCCACGGCCCGTCCATTCGTGCTACGGAAAAAAGGCTTTGCATCCGCAGGAGTTAGCGCCCTGGCGACGAGATTAGAACAGAGCATGGCGAAAAGTTAAAGGGGCTCGAGAGAAATAGTTTGCGCAAAAAGGATGGCACTCTTGCGTAACGGGGGCTTGGCTTCCGACGCGGTTAGATCATTTGGACGAATCTCTGGGCTTTCGGGGCCACGCGAGGGGGAGATGACCGCTAGTAACTGGCGTACGGAGTGACTGCCGATTAGCATCCGAGTCAGCCAGTTCTTCGGAGGAAAAACTTGCGCCGCTCGTCTATTCTGGTCATCTCCGCGGTGTCGTGTGCTCTGTTCGGCGTTGCCGCGTTACAACTGAATTCTCATTTCTTTTCCGCGGAAGCTTCCACACAAGCCGCGCAGCCGGTAGCAGCGGTTGCCGCTGCAACGCCGCAAGCGGGACATCTTGAGCCGGTGAGCGCAACGCTTCCGACCACCGTTAAACCAGGAGAGATTCCGCAGCCTTCTTCTTCTCCATCGGCGCTGCTCTACACCGCAAAGCGTGGCGATACGATTCCTGGCGTAGCTCGTCAATTTCTGAAGACGACTTCTTACCTTACCTCCTCCGAATTGGCGGAAGCCATACGCACCGTGAATGGCAACCGCAGCGGGAACGTTTTGAAGGCGGGCGACGCGATCACGATCCCGGGAATTCTTCCGGCCCCGATCGTGGAACACACCATTCCGGTGGCGAAAGATTTTGAAGTCCGCGCGATCTATCTGACGGGCGTGATGGCGGCCAGCGATCACGGGCTGCGCATCATCCGGCACTGGCGCGAGGTTGGCGGCAACGCGGTCGTGTTCGACATTAAAGATTCCGACGGAAGCGTCAATATTCCCTTCGAGCACCCGCTCCTCGGCAAACATCAGGTCTACATTCATGACCTGCCAAAGTTCGTGCACTTCCTGCATTCGGAAAATATGCACGCGATCGCGCGCATTGCGATGTTCCGCGACGAACGCATGGTCGTGCAGCATCCCGAACTGGCCGTGCAGTCGAAGAGAACCAAGCAAGCGTGGCGCGAAAACGGCAAGCTGGTCTGGACCGATCCTTCGCAGCCCAAGGTGCAGGATTTCGATATCGCGCTGGCCAAGTTCGTGGCGCAATCCGGCGCGGATGAGATTCAGTTCGATTACGTTCGCTTCCCTGCCGAGGGCGATCAGAAAGACGCGAGCTTCGTTTATCAGACCGAGCCAGGCAAAGAGAAGTGGCAGCGCTCCGACGTCATCACGGATTTTCTGAAGAAGGCGTATGGCGAGTTGCACCCGACCGGCGTGTTGCTTTCACTGGACGTGTTTGGCGTGATGGCCTGGCAGCGTTCGGTTGATCTCTCGCACACTGGACAAGATATTGTCGGCATGGCGAAATATTGTGATGTGCTCTCGCCGATGATTTATCCGTCTCACTTCTTCGGCATGGACAATATCGAGCATCCGGGAGATGCACCCGAACATTTCATAGGCGAATCCATGCAGAGGTTTGAGCTGATCACCAAGGGAAGCGGCGTAGTCATCCGCCCATGGCTCCAGGCGTTCCGCTGGCGCACCAAGACCTATTCGCCCGAATATATTAAAGTCCAGGTCGCCACGGCCAAAGAAAAGGGCGGCATCGGATTCTTGTTCTGGAATGCGGCCAACGACTACAGCAAGCCGTATGAAGCGATGCCGGAGATGAAGGCCGAGGACTTGAAAGAGGGATTGAAGGGAAAAACGAAGTTTTTTCGTGGCGACGAACTGCCAACCGCAACCGTAAAGGCCAGTCTGACGCCGGTTTCGGCCCCCACCGCTACCTCAGTTCCAGCTCACTAAAAGTGGGGCGGAATGCACTTCCTATTTTGTTTTCGACCCGGTGGCACGCTATCCTGCGGTTACCGTATTTCCCGCACAGAATTCCGGTAGGCCTGAAATAAATTCCGAAGTGTGTTGTGGGGAGTCTTGAAAACGTGCGCGAGCGCCTGCGCGCTTGAACGGATGTGGACCACAGGGTCCGCAAGCCATAGCCGCTGTTCTGGCTTGATTATCCAGAGGTTCGTCTCGAACTGGGTGATCGCAAAAGGAAGCTTTCCGCCCGGCTTCTTTTAATCCACGTTGAGGTCGATTTATGTCCAATCGTTTAATGGATCCGGCACGCAGAGGACGTGCCGTTCCCGGCATTTCCATCAAGAATTTATTGGTTCAGTACGGTGCGGTAAGCACAATACTGGCAGGAATTTTCCTGCTGAATGGCTGTGGCGGAGGATCGAGTTCTTCGAACAGAGCGGCGAGTCCGACGGCCCACCCCGCGAGCTTGAGCATTACCGCGGCGCTGCCTGGCGGAACCGTTGGCTCGAGCTATAGCGGCAACATCAGCGCTAGCGGCGGAAACGCGCCTTACACATTTACGCTTGCCTCAGGCAAACTGCCGCAGGGCGTGACCCTGGGAGAAAGTTCCGGAAAAGTATCGGGAACGCCTGCAGCGAGTGGCAGCTTCAACTTTTCCGTCTCGGTTTCGGACTCGCAGGGACTTTCCACGCAGCGGCCCTTGCAGATGGCGGTGGCAAACGCTCCTGCACCGAATCCGCCTACGCCAACCCCTTCGCCCACACCCTCTCCAAACCCTCCTACTACGACGAACGCGGGGAGTCAGGGCGGGAATACGTTTTCGAATCTTCAGCACAGCGGGGGATGGGGCCAGTACGGGCAAGGACCGCCGAATTTTGTGGATTGTTCGCCATCGCCGTGCGATGGAATTTCTTTCTGGATGAATCAGGGGGTGCAATCTCCTTCCATGACCGGGCAGGCGACTGAGTACAATGTTGGGGGCAGTACGCCTTATTCCGATGCGTTGTGGAATAACCACCTGATCGGACAGTTCTCCTCGCAGGGGCTGGAGGACTCAAATCAGTCGATCGTTCCGACGCTGCACGACTTCACCTACGACGTGTATTTCTACGGGGATAACGTGGGGCTGGCGCAGGCGTTAGAGTTCGATATCAACCAGTTCTTCGGTGGCATGGGTTTTATTTTTGGCCACGAGTGCCGCATTGCAAGCGGGAACCAATGGGATGTTTGGGACAATCAGAACGCGCGCTGGGTTCCAACCGGGGTGCCCTGCTATCCCAACAGTAATGCGTGGAACCATCTCACGCTGCACGTCCAGCGGACATCGGACAATCATCTGGTCTACCAGTCGATTACATTGAATGGGGTAACAAGCAATTTGAACTGGGCTTTCTGGCACGGGTCGGCAAACGGGTGGTACGGGCTCACCATCAATTATCAGATGGACGGCAATGAGCGGCAGGACTCGTACAACATGTACCTGGATAAGTTGAATTTTACCTACCAGTAAGGGTAAGTTTCTGAATCTATCCAGGCGGGAGGGCGGAGTCATGTCCCAGCACGCTAATTCGAGATTCGAATTTGATCGGCGGCGTTGGATGAAACTGAGTGCAGCGTCGGCGCTCGCGCTTACGGCGCCGAATAGGCTGCTGGACGCGCAATCCGGACCGCCGTCTTGCGATTCAACAATCCCGAGAAATCACGAGCCGTCCAACGATGAAGCCGTTCCGAAGTCATAGGCAAGCCGCCGGCTTTGAAGCAATCAACGGGATGCGAAGAAATGGATAGAAGAGACTGGTACCAGTAAAGATACGTAAAAGGTATTGACCGAACGGACGATTCCGGGTAGAGTAACTTGTTCCACGGACGTGGGGATTCTCTAGGTCAATTTTCAAGGCACCTCGACCTTTCAGCCCAAAACAGGAAATAGAGCATCTTCAGAGTCCGGAAGCGCATCTATTCTAGGTAGGAATTGCGCTAACCTCTAACAAATCCCAAGTAGAATCAGCAGTTTGCGTTAATATTTGGGCTTGTTGCGAGTGTGCAAGAACCAGGGCGGAAGCTGAAGGCCCATCTTAACAAAGGAAGGGGAAAGACACACATGCGCTCTGATCGTGTGTTTGACGCTCTAGAGACATTACGGAATCGTTATATGTTATGCCAGCTCGCATCGAAGGCCACTCGAAAATTTCATCGGCCGAGCACCAGGATTCAGGAAACGATGAATGGCGTTCTAGATCGAATCGCCGGGGCCGAGCGGCAGGAAATTTTGTCGGAGCCGGAAAATTTTGCTGAGGCACAACGGCGGGCTGCTTAAAACAGCCCCGCCTGCCTGCCTGGTATATAGTGTCTTCCTTTAGCTACCCTCCTTAGAAAATCTCCCGAAAACGCTGAAACGATAAGTTGAAGTGACCGGGGCCAGGTGAATCATGACCATCGCTGAACTGAAAGAGAAAAATATTACCGAGCTGACCAAGATCGCAAGGACCTTGGAGCTGCCCGGCGCCAGTGGGCTGCGCAAGCAGGACCTCATCTTTAAAATCCTACAAGCGCAGAGCGAAAAAGAAGGACACATTTTTGCCGAAGGCGTGCTCGAGATATTGCCGGACGGCTACGGATTTCTGCGCTCGCCCGACTACAACTATTTGCCGGGGCCGGACGATATTTATGTATCTCCGTCGCAGATCCGCAAGTTCGATTTGAAGACCGGTGACACGATCAGCGGGCAGGTTCGCCCTCCCCACGAGGGCGAAAAGTATTTTGCGCTGGTAAAAATCGAGGCGGTGAATTTCGAATCGCCAGACGAGGCGCGCAACAAGATTCTGTTCGACAATTTGACGCCTCTGTATCCCCAGGAGCGGTTGAAACTGGAGACCACGCGCGAGAATGCCAGCGCGCGGGTCATGGATTTACTGACGCCGCTGGGTAAGGGACAGCGCGGGCTGATTGTTTCTCCGCCGCGAGCCGGCAAGACCATGTTGCTGCAGAATGTGGCGAACTCGATTACGACGAACCATCCGGAAGTGGTGCTGATGGTGCTTCTGATCGATGAGCGTCCGGAAGAAGTGACGGACATGCAGCGGTCGGTGAAAGGCGAGGTAATTTCCTCGACCTTTGACGAACCCGCGGCGCGGCACGTGCAGGTCGCCGAGATGGTGATTGAAAAGGCTAAGAGGTTGGTGGAGCATAAGCGCGATGTAGTGATCCTGCTGGATTCCATCACTCGACTGGCGCGGGCCTATAACACCATCGTCCCGCCTTCCGGTAAGGTTCTTTCCGGCGGCGTGGATTCGAATGCGTTGCAGCGTCCGAAGCGGTTTTTCGGTTCGGCGCGAAACATTGAAGAAGGCGGATCGCTGACCATCATTGCTACGGCTCTGATCGATACGGGATCGCGCATGGATGACGTGATCTTTGAAGAATTCAAGGGTACGGGTAACTCGGAAATCATCCTGGAGCGCAAGTTGGTGGATAAGCGCGTTTTCCCGGCCATCGATATTCAGCGCTCGGGCACGAGAAAAGAAGAGTTGCTGATTCCGCGGGAAGATCTGTCGCGAATCTGGGTACTGCGCAAGGTGCTGAATCCGTTGTCCCCTGTGGAAGCGATGGAATTGCTGATCGACAAACTGAGCAAGACGAAGGGAAATTCCGAGTTCCTGTCGAATATGAGTTCGCTGTAGAGATTCGATTGCGATACTAGAAAGCCTCCGGTCCGCCGGAGGCTTTATATTTTTAGGCCTCGCCGGAGACTCAACAGCACTTCTTTCCCATTGCAGTCCTCCGAGAAAATGGCCATACTCGACGGCGGCAGAACGTCCGCGCCTTTGCGAGGATGATGTGCGAATGCAGCAGGTGGCTCGTAATCTCTTACTCTGTTTCCTGTTCACCGTAGCCGGTTTCACGCAAAGTTTCGGGCCGCCCCACACCCAAAGGGTGGACGGCACCGCCGCGCCGCCCGGCGATGAAGGCCGAGATCGCCTCATAGTCGAGATGGCCAAGAAAGCCAATATGCAGCGGCAAGCTGTGATTAGGAGTGACGCTGAAAAGCTCTTGAAGCTGGCTGAGGAACTGAAGCAATCCGTCGACAAGACCAATGAAAACACTCTCTCAGTGGATGTGTTGAAGAAGGCCGAAGAGATCGAGAAGCTGGCGCACAGCGTAAAGGAAAAAATGAAGGGACCGAACTAGAAAGAGTCAGATTCGTGATTTTGTCGTGTGATTGAGGCACGTTTTGCGCTCGGACGATCGCGCGCAGTGTGCTAGCCTGTTCTTCCATTCGCCTCGAATAATTGATGATCGCCCGCTTTGCCGCCGTCGTACTCTTCTGCTGCATGGCATTACATGCGGCAGAAATCAGGGGAACGGTAAAAAATGGAGCAGGGGGCGAGCTGCTGGGTCGTGTGCAGGTCAAACTTCAGGAAGCCGGCCGTGAGACCGTGACAGGCGCGGACGGAACTTTCTCCTTCGAAGATCTTGACCCCGGCAATTACACCCTCCGGCTCAGTGCGGTTGGCTACCGGTTGTCAACTTTCTCCGTTTCACTCCTCGCCGCCGAAAACAAAGACGTCGATCTTACCTTGGTTCCTGACAACTTCCGGCACACAGAAAAAGTAACGGTCACGGGCGAAATCTTTCAGCAGGAGGATTCGCCCGCGATCAGCGAGAGCAATCTGACCGCCTCCGAGATACGGGAGGCGTCGACCGTATTTGCGGACGATCCTTTCCGAGCGATTCAGGCGTTGCCGGGCGTTTCCGCTCCGGCCAACAACGAGTTTTATGCACAATTTTCGGTGATGGGAACGCCATTTCAGAATGTCTCAATCTACCTGGATGACGTGCTGGCAAGCCCATTCCATACCGTGCCGGACATTACGAATGGAGCGTCGCTGAGCGTGCTGACAAGCGAAACCGTGGAAGAGATGAAATTGATGCCGGTAGCCTATCCGGTAAAGTTTGCAGATGGTATTGGCGCGGCGCTGGATGTAAGAACACGGGAGGGAAGCCGGTCGACGCCACTCTTCCGGGTGTCGCTCGGAATTGCAGACAGCGAGATACTTGGGGAAGGGGACCTGGGCGGCGACATGGGTGGGGGGACGTCGTCTCGAGGATCGTCTTCACGAGGATCATGGATCGCCTCGGCACGAAAGAGTTATATCGGGTATCTGATCCGCGACCGCGAGAACGACGTGCAGAATGCCTCGTTCTATGACGGAGATGTGAAGCTGACGTACGATCTCTCGGCGACACAGAGCGTAAGTCTGCATGCTCTAGGGGGACAAACGTCTACTCAATTGACGAATAGCAGCAATCCAGACGCGTTCGCCAGCGGCAACAGCGCTTTCACTCTGGCACGAGCGGGATGGCGCTGGAGCATCACTCCCCACCTGCTGCTGGACAGCCACGCGGCATACCTCAGCGAGCCGTACGATTCCCACAACTCTACGCGGGAGACACTCGACTCGTATGCTTATGGCGAATGGCTCGGCGGAAGCAACCTGACGTGGGCGTGGAAAGATAGCGACGTGCTCGAAGGCGGGGCCACGTTGCGGCGACTGCGAGACGATGGATATACGGCCTTCTACGCGGCGCAGGGATTTGGCTTCTCATCCTATGCGGATGGAACGGGTTTGCGCGGCGATATTTATCTGCAGCAGTCCTCCTCCTTGTTCAAGAATCGTGTGCACCTGATGGGAGGCATTCGGTGGGACAACTTGCAAAGGATTGGTGTCCATCCATTTTCGGAACAAATCTCGGCTGCGGTTCGCGTCCTGGCCGCGACCGAGCTTCAGATCGGCGTTGGGCGTTATGCGCAGTTTCCCGATTACCAGCAGGTCGCCACGCCCTACTGCCTCCCTTTCGGAAACATGCTGCAACGCTCCGACCATTTCACGGCAGCGGTCGAGCAGCGAATAGGCGAGTCGACGCGAATCCGCGTGCAGGCATTTGACCGGCAGAATGCGGACTTGGTAGGCAGTCCAAGTGGCTTTGCTGCCCAGATAACTGCTGGCAGCCCTCCGTGCGGAGCAATCGAACCGCTGAGCGGATCATCCACTTACCAGCGCGACTATTCCCGCGGGCTGCAGTTTGTGTTGCAACGCAGAAGCGCGAATCGATTGTCGGGTTGGCTGGGGTACACACTGGCGCGGGCGCGACAGAAGGAATATTTTGTGTACTTTCCGCTTTCGCAAAATACGGGCGAGACCTTCTCGTTCAATACATCTTTCTTTCCTTCCCTGGAGGATCAACGGCATTCGCTGAATGGGTTCGGCACTTACCGACTGCGACCGACAGTTAATCTGAGCGGAAAGTTATTGTATGGATCCGGCTACCCCGTACCCAGCGGTAATTTCGTGTTGGTAGGAAATACGTATCAACAGATTGGTGTGAATAATGCGGTGCGTCTGCCTGCGTATTTCAGATTCGATCTACGCTCCGACAAGAGTTGGGCTTTTAACCGGTTGAAGCTGACGCTTTATGGAGAAGTGTTGAACCTTACGAACCACGACAACCGGATTTATGTTTACAGTACCGGAGTGAATCCCAACACACTGGAGAGCACGATTCAGACCCAGGAGGAATTGCCGATCACGCCGACGGCGGGTTTGGTATTCGAGTTCTGAGTTACTGCGGGCCCAATCCGCACGGAAGCGGTTCGCAAGCAACACAAACGACGCCAGATAAAATGGCCGCAACTCCGGGACTCGAGCTGGGTTTGCATTGAGTGAATCCGCAGGGTGCGGAGGAGGACAAAGATATGAAACGGACGATTGCGGGAGTGCTGCTGGTGCTGGGGTTGGGTGCGGGGACGATGTTCGCCGACGATGGATGGCGCGACCGTCGTGACATTCACCATGACGAGGCCAGAATCGCTCATGACCGTTACGAGCTTCGCCGTGACCTGTACTACGGGAATTATGGCGCGGCGCGGCACGAGCGCAACGAACTCCGCCGTGAGTATCGCGATGTGAATCGGGACCGCAGAGATTTGTATTGGGACCGTCGATAAGGAACAAATATAACGAAAAGTTTTGACGGCCGAAGAAAAACGCCATCCAGTTTAGCGGATGGCGTTTTTGTTGAAGGCAACGATGCCAAGATGAGCGTTCTATTTGCCGGTTCGAATTCGCATGCCGTAGAAGGAGCGGTAAACGAAGAAGAAGGAAACGACGAAGAACGCCAGCGCCAGGATGTTGGTGATCATCGGTCCCTGATCTCGCGTGAGGGTGACGGCCAACTCGACGGCCAGCAGTCCGAAGAGGGTGGTGAACTTGATGACCGGGTTCAGGGCCACCGAAGAAGTGTCCTTGAAGGGATCGCCCACGGTATCGCCGATGACGGTGGCGTCGTGGAGAGGAGTTCCCTTCTGCTTCATTTCGACTTCGACGATCTTCTTGGCGTTATCCCAGGCCGCGCCGGCATTGGCCATGAAGATAGCCTGATACAAGCCGAAGATGGCGATCGAGATCAGGTAGCCAACGAAGAAGAATGGCTCCACGAAGGCGAAAGCGAGTGTGCCGAAGAAGACTGCGATGAAGATGTTCAGCATGCCCTTCTGCGCGTATTTGGTGCAGATGGCCACCACGGCCTTGCTGTCGGCGACGGATGCTTTCTCCACGCCTTCCAGCTTGATGTTGGCCTTGATGTATTCGACGGCGCGATACGCACCCGTGGTAACGGCCTGCGTGGAAGCGCCGGTGAACCAGTAAATCATGGCGCCGCCGGTGATCAGGCCGAGGAAGAATGGTGCGTGGAGCAGCGACAAGCTTATCCACATCGGCGGTAAGGCCGCTGGTTAGAGCCATGATGATGGAGAAGATCATGGTAGTGGCGCCCACGACGGCCGTGCCGATCAGCACGGGCTTCGCCGTTGCCTTAAACGTGTTCCCTGCGCCGTCATTGGCTTCGAGCAGATGCTTCGCGCGCTCGAAGTTGACGGACATCTTGAAATCTCTCAGGACTTCCGCTTCGACGTTGGGCACTTGCTCGATCAGAGACAGTTCGTAAACAGATTGAGCGTTATCCGTGACCGGCCCATAGGAATCGACGGCGATGGTCACTGGACCCATGCCGAGAAATCCGAAAGCGACCAGGCCGAAGGCGAAGACCGCCGGAGCCAGCATGGTTGCGGCGCCGGCTAGTCCCATCGTGCTGAAGTAGTAGGCAATCGACATCAGCAGAACCATCGAGAGGCCGAGATAATAACCGGAGAAGTTTCCCGCAACAAAACCGGACAAGATTCCCAGCGAAGCGCCGCCCTCTTCCGCCGAGGTGACAACTTCTTTGACGTGGCGCGATTCTGTTGAGGTAAATACTTTTACCAACTCCGGGATCAGTGCTCCGGCGAGGGTTCCGCAAGAGATGATTACGGCCAGCTTCCACCACTGAGTGCCGTCGCCGCCAAGGTCCGGGATGATAAAGAACGAAACCAGGAAGGTGAGGGCGATGGACACGATGGAGGTGAGCCACACCAGAGTGGTCAACGGGGTTTCGAAATTCATGGTATCGGCATTGCCGAAGCGGCCTTTGGCAATGACAGCATTGAGGAAGTAAGAGACCGCGCTGGCCACCAGCATCATGACGCGCATGACGAAGATCCAGACGAGCAGTTGCACCTGGACCGTAGGATTTTTCACGCCCAGAAGAATGAAGGTGATGAGGGCGACGCCAGTGACGCCGTAGGTTTCGAAGCCATCGGCGGAGGGCCCGACGGAGTCGCCGGCATTGTCTCCGGTGCAATCGGCGATGACGCCGGGATTGCGGGCATCGTCTTCTTTAATCTTGAAAACGATCTTCATCAAGTCGGAGCCGATGTCGGCGATCTTGGTGAAGATGCCGCCGGCGATACGGAGAGCGGCTGCGCCCAAAGACTCGCCGATGGCGAATCCGATGAAGCAGGGGCCCGCGTAATCGCCAGGGATGAACAGAAGAATGATCAGCATGATCAGAAGCTCGACGCTGATCAACATCATGCCAATGCTCATTCCGGCTTCAAGAGGAATCTGGTAAACGGGAAACGGCTTTCCGGGAAGCGACGCGAAGGCCGTGCGGGAGTTAGCGAAGGTGTTTACGCGAATACCGAACCAGGCCACACCGTAACTTCCGGCGATGCCAACCAGGCTGAACACTAGAATAATGATCACGCGTGCGGCTTCCATGTGCTCGAGCACGCCGAAATAAAGCAGGATGATGACTGCAATGAAAACCCACAGCAAAAGGATGAAGCGACCTTGCGTCACGAGATAGGTCTTGCAAGTCTCGTAAATGAGCTCCGAGATCTCGCGCATGGAGCGATGGACGGGCAGGTTCTTCAAGCGCATGAAGATGACCATGCCGAAGCCGAGGCCAAAGAGACAGAACAGGATGCCGATCAGTAAGCAGCTTGTGGCCGTCGATGGCGCCGTTCAGGAAGCTGACGGACGAAAGGTCAGGAAGTTTGAGGGAGGCTTCGCCGCCGGCTTCCGGCTGAGCAAAGGCGGAGGCAACGCCGACGGTCAGCAGCATAGCCAGTGTGAAAGTCTTTTTTGCAAAACGAATCAGGAAACCAGATACCGCGTGGCGTCCTTGGAACGCATCACTAGCGAGCCAGGTGCGCATCATGAGTCCTCCAAATGAGATCGGTTTTCAGGAATATACAAACGTGTTTAGATACAGCCTTCCAGTGGAAAAGTCCCCTTTGACCGCGTAAAGCGCAGAAAAAGGGACAGTTACTGGAATTCCGAACACGCTTCCACCGCAAAGACCCTAACGGAGTGTTGGAGCTTGGCCGCGTCGGATTTTGCGCCAGCCGCCGGATGGTAAGGCTTCGATCCGGAAAGAGTAGCGCAAAACGGGCATTTATAACATGTTGGGAGGACAGGGTCAATCGGGGAAAGGAGCGACTCCCTTGATGAGGTTACCCATATCCCAATTTGGATGTTTTCTGAATAAATGTTTAGACTGGCGCGGGGGTAGACCGTGCTGGAAGCGCTACTCGCGAAGATCCAGAAGTTCATCATCTGGGTGCTGGCTGCCATGCTGGTTGTTATTGTGCTGCTCTCGACGGCGCACCTGGGCGTCCTGATCGGCGAGGAAGTCTGGAAGCACCCTCGTTTTCTTATTTCGGTGGAGAGCCTGCTGGATGTTTTTGGATACTTCCTGCTGGTACTGATCGGGGTGGAGTTGCTGGAGACATTGCGGTCGTATCTGAAGAAGGATGTGATTCACGTGCGGGTCGTGCTGGAGGTTGCGCTCATCGCCATGGCACGGAAGGCGATCATCGTGGAACCCAGTGCGGTGCCGAGCGCGACCTTGTTCGGATTAGCGGCCCTGATACTTGCTTTAGGAGTTGCCTTCTACTTTGAGCGGCGAAGCGACGAGAAGAGCGAAAAATAGGAACTGAGAACTGAGTCTGGGGCAAAGGGGGCAGGACGATGGTTCCATCCAACCCTTCAGGCCCACAGACGAGTGTCCTGACGCAATCGGGCGATGTCCTTGGTGGGTGCATTGCCGAAAAAGCGGCTGTACTCGCGGCTGAACTGGGAAGGGCTGAGATAGCCGACGCGCTGGCTTGCCGTGCCCGCGTCCATCATCGCGGACAACATGAGACGCCTCGCCTCCTGGAGACGGAGCACTTTTTGATAGTGCAGCGGGCTCATGGAAGTGACGGACTTGAAGTGTTCGTGGAACGACGAAACGCTCATGTGCACCAGTTCGGCCAGGTCTTCTACCTTCATGGGCTGGGAGAAGTTTTCCCGCAGCCAGGCAATGGCCTTCGCCACACGGTCGACGCTGGATTCGGCAAAGCCCATTTGCGCGACGCGAACCCCGATGGGGCTGCGCAGCAGGCGGATCAGGATCTCATCCACGATAAGAGGGGCGAGGAGTTCGGCATCGCCGGGCCGCGCCAAACATTCCATTAACCGGGTGGCGGCGTCGACAATGTTCTCGTCGGAGGGAGCCAGGTAAACGGCGCGACGGTCTTCTTCGCTCGTCACGCCTGGAGGCAGACCATTGGGGTACACCTTCAAAACCAGTTCGGCAATCTTGTGCGGGTCGAGGTCCAATTTGAGTGCGAGGTAGGGTTCCGATTGGCTGGCTTGCGTGATCTGGGAAGCTACCGGCAGGGCAACGGAGAATACGATCATGCGCGAGGCATCGTACTCGTAGACATCTTGACCGACGATGACGGTCTTCGCTCCTTGTGCGGCGATGCACAACGAAGGCAACCGGAGGGTATGAAAACACTCCATGTTGATGCGTGAAAAGCGGCTGGCGTGCAGGCCGGGGATACGTAGTTCAAAGCTATCGTCGTAAGGGGCGTAGGCGGCGATCAACCGGGCCAATGCGGCGGTACTCGGCGCGTCAGTTTTCGCAAGCTGGTCTTCCCGCCAAGAAGAGGCAGCCCTGCCGTTGGTTTTCACGAGTTCGAGGATACCTCTTTTCATCATGGCGGTGCTGGTTGATCAGCGCATCATCAGCGCAATCGATGAGCACGGCAACATCGAGCTTGGAATAATATTTCTTCACGTCGCCGGCCCCGTACTTCGCTCGAAACTTCTCGACCACGGATGATACCTGCCCGGCGTCGGTGATCGCCACGGCCTTGAATTCAGCCCTGTGCCTTGCCAGCCTTGATCCCAATCGACGGGTTCTTGAGCAGATTTTTATACCACTGCGTATCCGGAGCCTTTCACCGGCAATAAGTAAAGTTTGTCACCTTCCAGTACGAACCAGACAGGGGTTGAGATCGTGCGGCCTGATTTTCTGCCGGTCACGCTGATCGTAATTTCGCTCGACCGGGAAAGCTGGTCTTTCAGAGAATTGATTTGTGTTGGCATATAGCCTCCTGCTTCTAAAGATTAAAACGGGGCCAGGGTTCTCGATCGTTTCGGCCACTATTTAGCCGCTGCATGTTCGCCTCCGGGATTCGCAAACAATTCCTTCGCGATCATGACGGCGCTCATGGCGTTGGGCCAGCCTGAATAAAATGCGAGATGGGTGATTGCCTCGACCAGTTCCTGCTGTTTGACTCCGTTTTCTACGGCTTTGCCGAGGTGGAATCGCAACTGGTCGGGGCGATTCAAGGCAACCAGCGCGGCGACGGTGATGAGACTGCGATCACGCGGCGATAGCTCCTTGCGTTCCCAGACATCGTCGAACAGGACGCGGTCCGTGAGTTCGACGAGCTTGGGGGCGAAGTTGCCGATCAACTTTTCTGCGGAGTCGGATTTCTTGCTCATGATGATTTCCTGCTACTTTCGATTAGTCTCTTGCCGGTCCTCGTCAGCCTTCTGGTTCACCACCAATACGGTATAAGCGACGTTGTCCCAGGCGTTGTGGATGCCGATGAAGAGCAACAACAGCGTAGCGCCCCCAACGCCAAACAATGCCTGACGCGTGTGCGACGGCGCTGCGAACGCAGACAGCGCGAGTATGGCGTAGGCGGCGAAAGGCAGCGCGACATGAAATAACCAGTCCTCGAAGACAGGGTCGTATGCGGGCTGCTTTTGCACCCTGCGGGCAACGATAACTGTATATACAGTTCCAACGAGGCCCAACAGTCCCCAAAGAACCGCGGCGACGGTGATGGATTGCCATGGCACATGTACAAGCGCTGACAAGAACAAAGCCGATGCGAAATGAACGATCGTCGGGGTTCCGAAAGCTGCGCCGGCCTCCGCCGCACCTGCCGGCGGCCTCTCGGCAATGAGCGTCTGGACGACGAACTGCAATCCAATCAGCGCGCCCGCTGCCGATCCGACGATCACGTAGAAGCTGTCCCATTTGGCGATTTCCGGCATAAAGGGTCAGATTCCTCTCGCGGCTTAGAACCCTGACATTTTCTCACTGGCCTCCGAGTATCAAACTGCTTGCCTTTGATGTTTGAAGTTGCCGTTTCGATGTCGCGAAGATCAGGGGCGAAAAGGCTTTGCTCTCACCGGCCCACCAGTTTTTGCAGTTCCTCGGGATACCGAGCCCCCTGGGCATCGAGTTTTGAAGCAGCGGTGTCGATTTGGCGGAGATCGTCGGGCGTGAGTTCGACGTTAACGGCGCCAATGTTTTCTTCCAGACGATGCACTTTGGTTGTGCCGGGAATGGGAACGATCCAAGGCTTCTGCGCCAGCAGCCAGGCGAGTGCAATCTGAGCGGGTGTCGCTTTCTTCTGCTTGGCGATGGTACCCAGCAGATCCACAAATGCCTGATTCGCTTTCCGGTTCTCCGGCGAGAAGCGAGGGACGATGTTGCGGAAATCGCCGTTGTCGAACTTTGTATCGTCGCTGATCTTGCCGGTGAGGAAGCCTTTTCCCAGGGGACTAAACGGAACGAATCCGATCCCTAGTTCCTCGAGAGTCGGTATCACTTCCGCTTCGGGCTCTCTCCACCAAAGCGAGTATTCGCTCTGCAGCGCGGTGACGGGCTGGACGGCGTGTGCGCGGCGAATGGTTTTCACGCCCGCTTCGGACAGGCCGAAGTGCTTCACCTTGCCTTGCTGGATCAGCTCTTTCACGGCTCCCGCCACGTCCTCGATGGGCACGTTTGGATCGACACGATGCTGATAGAACAAATCGATGACGTCGGTCTTCAGCCGTTTAAGAGAAGCCTCGGCGACTTCCTTGATGTGCTCTGGACGACTGTCGAGCCCGGCCTGCTTACGGGTGTTCGGATCAATTTTGAAACCGAACTTGGTGGCGATCGCCACCTGGGCGCGGAATGGGGCAAGGGCTTCGCCGACCAGTTCTTCGTTGGTGAATGCACCGTAGACTTCAGCGGTGTCGAAGAAAGTGATCCCACGTTCGACAGCGGAGCGAATCAGAGTGATCCCCTGTTGTTTTTCCACGGCTGGGCCGTAGCCAAAGCTCAGTCCCATGCAGCCGAGTCCAAGAGCGGAAACTTCCAAGTTGCTTTTTCCAAGCTTGCGCTTTTCCATGATTCTCCTTTGTCCTCTCTTTTAGGCGGTGGCTTCTTGTAGAAGGTTGACGACGTTTTTGAGTGCGTTAGGGATGTTTCCAGGTGACGGACCAGTGTTCGTCTGGCCGGGTGGATTGGATGATCAGGTGGCCGTCCTCGGTGAAGTGATAAGCGCGGGGCAGATCCTTTCCAACCAGGAGATCGCGCGTAATCGATCCCTGCACGTGATGAGTCACAGTGTGCGTGGCTTCGTCTATGTCGTAGCTTCCGAACGAAGCCTCGTAGCCGTCCAGGACGTACTCACCGGACGGAACGTCGGCTGACTTGGGATACATCAGCTGAACCGACATGTGACCATCGCGCGTGTAAATCAACATGCCTTCCGGCTGAGGGATCGGGATGGGTTTCCCATCCGGCCCTGATGCGTCGATGCGCACAAGATGCCATGCGCCGATCAGTTTCTCTTTTGCAGACGCGTCTTGGTTTTGAGCGGACTGCGCTAGCGTAAAGCCGGTAAGTGCCACGACGGTTGCGAACGTCCAAGAGAGTGCTTTCATGCATGATCCTCGGGGGCTGCGAAACTCATCTGCCTTCATCGCAAGGTAAGGATAGCTTCTCGACGCTTCCGGCTCTTGCCTATTTCGATGAAGTTCTTGCCCGATTCTCCGACGAACGAAAGCTTCCCTGCCGCCTCACCCCAGCGGCTAAAGCCGGTAAGAGATAGGACGTTTATCGCAGCGCTAAAGCGCTGCGCCACCCAAAATCCTGCGACGCCGGTGAGATGTGGGCGCCGGGCAGCTGATGGACGCTGAGAAGCCGATGGACGCCGAGCGTCTGATGGACGGGAGAAGCCGATGGACCGCGAAAAGCTGAGGTACGCCGAGAAGCTAGGTCCAGTAGGTGCGATCCAGGCTTCGGTACTGGATGGCTTCGGCGATGTGTTTGGGTTCGATGTGCGGGGTGTCTTCGATGTCGGCGATGGTACGGGCAACCTTCAGGATGCGGTCGTGAGCGCGGGCGCTGAGTCCTTGCTGGGTCATGGCGCGCTCCAGCAGACGCTCACAATCGGCGGAGAGTTCACAAAAGGTACGGATGTGGCGGGAAGACATCTGGGCGTTGCAGTAGATCTTCTCGCGGGAGGAAGCGAAGCGCTCGAGTTGCTTTTGGCGCGTGCGGACCACGCGTTCGCGAATTTTCGCGGAACCCTCGGGTTCATTGGTGGAGCGCATCTCTTTATAGTTCACGGCGGGAACGTCGATGTGGATATCGATGCGATCCATCAGCGGACCCGAAATTTTTGAGATGTAGCGCTGGATCATGGGGGTGGTGCAGTTGCACTCCCGGGTGCGGTCGTTTCTGAAACCGCATGGACAAGGATTCATGGCTGCGGCCAGCATGAAGCGAGCGGGAAACATCAAGGACATAGCGGCGCGGGAGATCGTGACTGTGCCGTCCTCGAGAGGCTGCCGAAGAACTTCAAGAACGTTCCGGGGAAACTCGGGGAGCTCGTCGAGAAAAAGAAGGCCGTTATGAGAGAGCGAGACTTCGCCGGGCCGCGGAATGGCGCCGCCGCCAATCAGTCCGGCATCGGAAATAGTGTGGTGCGGGCGAGCGGTAGGGACGCCTGCCAACGAGCCCGCTACCGGGATCAAGCACTCCTGCGACACTGTGAATCTTTGTCGTCTCCAGGGCTTCTTCGAAGGTGAGCGGCGGCAAAATCGTGGGCATGCGCTTAGCGAGCATGGTCTTGCCGGAACCCGGCGGCCCAATCATCAGTATGTTGTGGCCTCCCGCACAGGAGATTTCGATGGCACGCTTGGCGGTTTGCTGGCCGCGAACGTCTTTGAAGTCGACCAGGAATTCCTGGTTTTCGCGAAGGAGGGCATCGCCGTCGGCCTTGAGCGGGACGATGCCGTTGCCGGAATTCACAAAGTGGATGACGTCAAGCAGCGACTTCACCGGATAAACGTCGACGCCGCCCACCATGGCGGCCTCGCGGGCATTCGCTTCCGGAACCACAAGTCGAGAGATTTTGCGACTGCGGGCTTCGAGGGCGATTGGCAAAGTGCCACGAATCCCGCGGAGTCCGCCATCTAACGAGAGTTCGCCAATAAAGAGGCAATCGGCGATGTCCTTCTTGGTGAGGCCGCCATAGGCGCCGACGATTCCGAGCGCCATAGGCAAATCGAAGCCGGAGCCCTCCTTCTTAATGTCGGCAGGGGCGAGGTTAATCGTGATGTGGGTAGGTGGAATGTCGTAACCACAATTTTTGAGGGCGGCGCGGACCCGGTCTCGGCTTTCGCGCACGGCGGCATCTGGCAGACCGACGGTGTGAAAGTGATCCTGGTCGGTCTTGATACCGGAGCAGTCCACTTCAACCTGAATAATATTGGCATCGATGCCATAGACCGCGGCGCTGAGAGTTTTATAGAGCAATCTATTCGACGTAGCTTCCGGACCGGAACAGGCGCACGAAGGCCTGAACCGGGAAATATCCACCTTAGGCGGCGTGGTGAAATGGCGCAGTGACACATGTCACTGGTCGGCCTGTGGAGAAAGAAGAACGCCGATTCGCGATTGGTCTCTCATATTAATAAAGCGTTTGACCTCACTCTCTCCCTACCGGCATGGGTCACCAACGTACCTAGTTCTCCAACAACAAAGGTTGTTCGGTCCGGGCCGGGGCATTACGATGATCCGAGCGATTGGCCTTTTTCCGTTTCGCTCCAGGAAACGGGCAGTTCCCCATGTCTATGGCAGGCTCTTCTGGCAATCCTCGACCGTCTCGTGCTCCGCGAACCCTGGAGCGCGAAGAGTCCCAACTTTGGCGATGGATTTTGCTGTTCATGGTCCTGTTGGCCACCGGTTTTGCCGTGCTGGCGTGGGAGCGCCTGGAAAGTCTGCCTTATCATCTGGGGCCGATGGCGGTGGGCGTTTTCGCCCTGTCGATTCTGCTGGCCGTTTATGCGTACGGGAGGCGGAAGGAAGTTGTCGAACTTAAGATCCTGCTGCAGGATTTGCAGGAGCACGTAGGCGCAGCGCCGTCGGAGGAACAACTCGACCAGCTCAACGAATTAATCGCGCGCTCGCAGCGCAGCTTCAAGGAACTGATCGACTCGTTGGAGGATGCGGCCTGCGCTGTTTCTCTGGATGGCACCCTACGCACGGTGAACAAGAGCGTTGCCGACCTGCTGGGGCTCCCCTACACTGCGATCGTAGGACAGAAGTTCTTCGACTTTCTCGAAGAACCCAGCCGCGCCAGCGTGGAAAGCGGACTATCGCGATTTCTGGAAAGGCGGCATTGGGCCGGCACGGTGCGGGTCCGTTTTAAGAAAAGAGACCGTGCTCTTTTCTTCGACTGCGTTCTCAACGCCATTATAAAAGGCGGAGAAGTGGTTGGAGTAAGCGTGCTGGGGCGCGACGTTACCGGGCAGCACGAGAAAGAACTGCGCTTCACCGAACTGTTTGAGACGCTGCAGGAAGGGGCTTACTTCAGCACACCCGAAGGCAGGCTTTTGGACGCGAATCCAGCGCTGGTCAGCATCCTGGGATATGCGAGCAAGGATGAACTGCTGGCGGTTGACCCGAGCCAACTGAATTTCGATCCAGCCGAATCGCCGGCGCTTGGCCGGGCGGTAGACGATCGTGGTGGCGTGCGGGCCAGAGAGATTTCACTTCGAAAGAAAGATGGAACGGCCGCGGTGTTTCTGGAGTCCTCGCGCGCCGTCTGGGATGGTAGCGGCAAGCTGATTCGATATCAGGGTACTCTGGTTGACGTCACCGAACGCCGCGAACTGCAGCGGCAACTACTGCAGCAGGAAGAGTTCAGCCGCCGGTTGCTGGAAAGTTTCCCTGATCTCATTCTGGTGGTCGATCTCGAGGAACGGTTCACCTTTGTAAGTTCCCGCGTGCGAGACCTGCTGGGATGTGGATCGGATGATCTGTTGGGCAAGAAAATTTCAGATACCGTGGCCAATTCTCCGGAACTGGTCGCGCTCTATCAGGACTTGATCACCGGGAGACAAGTAGTTGGATCGGCGGAATACAGCACGAGGCTGCTCGATGGCACTGGGCGAACCATGCGATCCACGGCGAGCCAGTTTTATAACGCACAAGCCAAGCTAGCGGGTGTGATCATTTCCTTACGCGACATCACCACGGAAAAGAAGTTTGAACAGCAATTGATCCAGAGTGAGCGCTTGGCTGCGATGGGAGCGATGATTGGGGGCGTGGCCCACGAGTTGAACAATCCTCTGACCAGCATTTTAGGCGTGAGCGAACTTCTACAGGACAGCCAAAACACGGAAGTAGCGCGCAAGCAGATTGCGATCCTGCAACAACAAGCACGGCGTGCAGCCGAGATAGTGCACAATCTCACCTACTTCGCAACTCCGCCCACACCCGGAAAGAGCCGGGTCAATTTAATGGATATCGTGGAACGGACATTGAACCTGCACGCCTATTCGCTGCGGAAAAACAATGTGACGGTCGATTTCGTTCGCGAGCCGGGATTGCCCTACGTGCAAGGCGACCCGCATCAACTGATGCAGGTTTTCTTAAACCTGGTGATAAATGCGGAGCAGGCGATTCGTGAGACTCGCGATCGAGGCACGTTACGCATTCGGCTGGGTACCAGCGGCAACTCGGTGTGGGCCAGTTTCCTGGATGACGGAAAAGGAATTCCAGCAAGTATTCTGCCCAACATCTTCGATCCGTTTTACACCACCAAGCGTCCCGGCCGGGGAACAGGCTTGGGACTCAGCATTTGCAAATCGGTCATGAAGGAACACAACGGGACCATCGAAGCCGCTAATGCACCCGGCGGCGGGGCGGCATTCACAGTAATCCTGCCTGCTGCAGCGTCTCCAACCGCAGGCGAGTCGATCTAATCTAAGTTTCAGTCTCTCTCCACAGCCATGGCAACCGCGTTCCCGCCACCCAAACAGAGTGCGGCGATTCCCCGCTTCACGTTGCGGCGAGCCATCTCGTATATCAGGGTTACCAACACACGTGCCCCGCTGGCTCCAATGGGATGCCCCAGGGCGACCGCGCCACCATTCACGTTTACCTTGTTAGGATCGAGTCCGAGTTCTCGCATGACGCCCAACGCCTGCACCGAGAAAGCTTCGTTGAGTTCGTAGAGATCGACGTCTTCATTCTTCCATCCGGTTTTTTGCCAGATCTTCCGGACAGCATCGACCGGGGCCATCATTACCCATTTCGGCTCCACACCGCTGGTGGCTTGCGCGACGATGCGAACCATCGGCTCGGCGCCAAGTTCCTTGGCCCGTTGCGCGCTGGTGACGACGACGGCCGCCGCGCCGTCATTTACACCCGGCGCATTGCCGGCGGTCACCGTCCCATCTTTCTTGAACGCAGGCTTCAATGCCCGGAGGACTTCGACCGTGGTGTCTTCCCGCGGCGATTCATCTTTTTCGAAGAGAACTGGAGCTTCGCCTTTTTTCCTGGCTGGAAGTTCAACGGGGACGATCTGCGATTTGAAACGGCATTCTTTCATAGCAGCGATGGCCTTGCGATGCGAGTTCACCGCGAACTCGTCCTGCTCCTCGCGCGTGATGCCGTATTTCTCGGCAACATTCTCGCCGGTGATCCCCATATGATAGTCGTTGTAAATATCCCAGAGACCATCGTGGACCATGGAATCGATCACTTTTCCATTTCCCAGGCGATACCCTTTGCGCGCTTGCGGCAGGAGGTAGGGAGCGTTGGTCATCGATTCCATACCTCCCGCAACCACGACGGAACTGTTTCCCGTTTGCACGGCTTGCGCTGCGAGAGCCACAGCTTTCAATCCGGAGCCACAAACTTTGTTGATTGTCATGGCACCTGTCGCAGGAGACAATCCGGCGAAGATTGCAGCTTGCCGGGCCGGATTTTGTCCTAATCCGGCGGGAAGCACGTTGCCCATGATGCACTCGTCGATCTGATCTGGATTCACTCCAGAGCGTTTTACGGCCTCGCGAACAACGACTGCACCCAGCTGCGAGGCAGTCAAATCGCTAAGGCTTCCCTGAAATTTTCCGACTGGAGTACGACAACCAGAAATGATGACAACATCGTCGAAAGCCGCCATTGATCATGCTCCCGCGAATATTTCGCAATTTCATTATAGATGCAAGCGGGTGTAAGAGTGATCCCGGTCGGCGTTAGATTCTTTTCTGCGCATGCTCAACGCATTTTCGCGGAGACGTCTGGAAGATTGGAGATCGTTAGCGCGATTTCATCGAACAGATATCCGCACACCGATGTATTTCCATTCGGTCAACTTTGATTTTCTCGAATTGACTCGCGCATTCGTGTGACTTTGGTACACCATCGGTCGCACTCTACATGCATTTTTTTCTTGACTTCATTTTTCAATAACTGAATACTTCATCTAGTTGCAACAAAACACCGTTGCAGATTTTTCCATGAAAATGGAAGGGAGAATAGAACAATGGCAACCAAGAAAAAGGCAAAGAAGAAAAAGAAGCATTAAGCAGTTAGTAGGAAGTCAAAGGGGACGCGAAAAGCGTCCCCTAAGTTTTTTGGGGGAGTCTCGCAAATCAAAGCGCTACGAGGCCGCATTCTTCTTCGCATTCGCCGCAACGTTCGGAGCTTTCTTTTCGCGGGCAGGGCACAGACTGCGGAATGCGCAGAACGTGCAGTGAAAATCGGGTTTCGGTTTGAAGTTTCCTTCCGCAATGCTCCGCGCCACAGTCTGCACGCGATCACGAGCCTCCCGCAACTGAAACTCAGTGCGTCTCGAAATTACCGTTACATTCCCTTCGAGATTATGGAAAGCTAAATCGCGTACCTGATATCCCCACTTCATTTGCGCTGCCATCGCATAGATGGAAAGCTGCAGGCTCTCATCCGCATCTTCCTGCGAGCGAGCCTTGCCGGTTTTATAGTCAACGATCACGACGCTGCCATCGGGCATGCGGTCCATGCGATCGATCCTGCCCGCCACCTTGGTTCCAGCGATTTGAACGTCGAACCATTCTTCTGTATGCAGAATCTCGGATGGAGGCGAGGAACGCACGTCCTGCAAAAATCTCTTCAGCTGTTCGAGGCCCTGCTGCAGGTACAAATCCCGCTGATAATCGTCCTGAATACCGGACGTGGACAGGTCATCCCGGAACAATTGCAGCAGTTCGTCGTCGGTCTTCGTTCGCCCGAAGCGCACGGAGTCGTAATAGGTGCGCAAGACGCGGTGCATAGCGGCGCCGTATTGCAGGGCGGCATGCCGCTGTCTCGCCAACTTCCATTCCCGTTCGAATTTGAACTGCAGCGGACAGGTTTCATAGGTCTCGACTGCGGTGGCGCTTAGGCGAGAGTCCAGTCCGTCGACCGCGGGCAAGTGCGAGCCATGCGGGCAATCGGGATCCCGGCATGTGAGCCACCTCGGCAACAGCAGCGATCTCGATCAATTCGGGCTGTGAGGGCAAAGCGGCCCGCGCCCGAAGCCAGGGCTCAAGCGATGGGTTGCAGAGGAGCTCCCGCGTTAGTCCCGGGGGAGTCTTGTCGCGCCCAATTCCCTGCTTTCCATAGATGTGCAGCGAATCCCGGGCGCGCGTCATGGCGACATAAAAAAGCCGGCGCTCTTCCTGGTCGTGAAGAGTCTTATCGTCGTCGAAGGTGGCGGAATCAGGATCGCGGAGTTCTTTGGGAAATTCCACCAGAGTTTCTCGATAACTGGCAGGAAACGAACCCTTGGTTGCGCGCAGCACGAAGACATGCGAGAACTCCAGGCCTTTGGCTCCGTGCGCCGTCATCAGACGAACAGCGTCTTCATCGGGTTTTGAAGCCAGAGGTATCGTTCCGCAGGCTTCGCGAAAATAGCTTAGATATTCAATCCATTCCGGGAGTTCTTTGGTCTTGGTAGTTTTCTTTTCCTCCCAATCGCTGGCAAACTTCAGCGCCGCTTGCAGGACCGGGGCATCCAGGGGCAGATGGAATTTCCTTCCGATTATTTGCATCGCGGCACGCGCAGTGGCCTTTTTTTGGCTGACTTCTTCTTTTGCCTGGCGAATGCAGTCAAGAACATCCGCCCCGCCTGGGACGCCATCCAGAACTGCGGCAAGGGGGATCACCGTTCCATCCTTCGAATCGCTCGCGATCTTGCGGAGCGCATTACGAAGTTCCTCCGGGTCCACCTCGAACTGCGGCAAGGCAGCGACCCGAAAAAGACTGGCGTCCGATTCCACATCGACCACCACCGCAACACACGCAAACAGGTCGCGAACCTCGGGGGTGTCGCTTACATCCATGCCTTCGATCGCGAACGGAATCTCGTGATCGGCCAGTCGCTGCACCACGTCATCGCGATGAATGTGCGACCGGTAAAGGATGCCGAAATCTTTCCATTTGCAATGCGAGCGCCGCTTAGTCTCTTCGATGATGGAGGCTATATCAGGCGCTTCCGCGTCCTTTCCCGCGAATGAGACGACCTCCACTGGAAAATTAGTCGGAGTCTTCCCTTCCCGAGTCGATTCCTCGTCACGCGCCGACTGCAGTGGCGTGCGTCGGTAGGCGAGCGAACCGGGCTCGCCGGCTCCAAACACCGGCGGGTTCTTATCGACAACGGCGAATGCGCATTGCAGGATCGGCGTGGTTGAGCGGCGATTTTTTCCCAGGACTACTAGCTTGGTGGATGGAAAATGCCGACGAAACAGATGAAAGGCGGCGCTGGAGGCCCCTCGAAAACGATAGATGGCCTGATCGGGGTCGCCGACCGCGAACACGTTCCCTTCGTCACCGGCAAGGGCAGCCAGGATTTCGATCTGCGCGAAATTGGCGTCCTGGAATTCGTCGACCAGGATGAAGCGGGCGCGGTCCCTTTCCCTCGCGAGAAGATCTGGGTCATTGGCGAGCAGTTCGTGGGTACGCGTAATCATGTGGCCGAAGGTTCCGTAGCCTTCTTCGCGAAGCCAGCGCTCGGTGGTGGCAAATACCCGAGAAATCTCCTGGCAGCGTCCGATCACTTCGGCGTCGGTCAGCTGATCTTTCGACTTTGCGACGCGGGGAACCGGAATTTCGCCACGTTCGAGGCGGGAGACATACTGCGCATACACCTCCGGAGTCACCATTTCATCGTGACAACGGCTGAGGAAGTCCAGCAGGTCGTTGAGGAACTGTGTGACGTTGGCTGCGCGAATGTAATGTTGCAGACGAAGTTCATGAAGCCGCTTGCGAAGGTAAATCCAGAGATCCTTATCGTCGAGCACGCCAAAGTCTCTTTCGGCGCGCTTTAGTAGGCCGTTGCAATAATCGTGGAAAGTAGCGGAATGAATTTTCTGGCCGAGAAGGCTGGCGACGCGATCGCGCATTTCGCCGGCGGCGGCCACGGTGTAGGTGAGTGCGATGATTTCGTCGGGCCTCGCATGGCTGTTGCGAACCAGGCTGGCGATGCGATTAATTAGAACGGACGTCTTGCCGGTTCCGGCTCCCGCAACTACCAGCATGGGGCCGTGGACGTGGTCGATCGCCTCGCGCTGGCGATCGTCAGGAAGAAATGGATGAATTTTTATTTTAGGGACAGCCATTGGGGCTCAGAATACCACCGTGCTCGACGTCCGGCTTGGAATGGGTTAGTGGAAAACCTAGAGAGGATGAGAGAGCTGAGATCGCGACCGCAGTGGCGGCGATGGCAGCGGTTTCGGCACGGAGAATGGTATTTCCGAGCGAGGCTGCGACCCATCCCGCGTGCTGGAAGGACTGGAGTTCATTTTCCGTCCAGCCTCCTTCCGGCCCGATCGCGAGGACAATTCCAGCTTCTGGATCGGTAACCTTAAGGGCGTCCCGAAGGAGAGTGTTTTCCCCGGATTCCGACAGGAGGATCCTGTTGCCATCCCCCAGCGCGAGCGCCTGCGAAAGCTTGATAGGCAAGGTAATTTCCGGAGGCGAGGTTCGTCGCGACTGTTCGGAGGCTTGCAGCGCGATTCGCCGCCAACGCTCTACCCGCTTTGCGGAAGCAGCAGCGAGATGCGGATCCGTGCGGTTGGAAATCAGAGGGATGATTTTCGACACGCCAAGCTCAGTGCATTTCTCGATCGCCCACTCCATGCGATCGAATTTGAAGATGGCGAGGACGATGGTGACGACGGGCAAGCGAGCGCCTAAAACTTCTTCGGCCAGCTCAAACTCGACCCGGCCATCTTCCACTGAGGTAACGCGCCCGAGGCGGACAGTAGTTCCGCTGACGATGTCGAACTCTTCCCCGACGCGAGTTCTGAGCACTCGAACCAAATGATCCGCATGCGCACCAACGAGAGCGCCTCGATTTCCGGAGACTTCGTCAGCAATCCATCGGCGGCGGGTCATGGAGTCGGTGCGTGGCGAGGTTAGCCGCTTCAGGTCGAGAGCGGCAAAGCGGCCTCGCTAAACGAACATGTCTTTCACTTTGCCAAGCAGCGAGCGCACCAAAGGTTGGTTATCTACCTTTGCCGTAGTTTCAAGTTCCTGCAACAGTTCTTTCTGGCGTTTGCTCAACTTGGTCGGAATCTGCACGCGTACCTCAACATACAAATCGCCCTTGCCGTGGCTATTAAGAACGGGCACGCCTTTATTACGAATGCGGAAAGTCGTGTTTGGCTGCGTGCCGTCGGGAATCTTCAGCGTGTGCTCACCTTCCAGCGTGGGAACTCGAATCTCGGCTCCCATCGCAGCCTGGGCCACGGAGAGCGGGACCGCACAGTGCAGATCATTGCCTTCGCGCACGAAGAAGGGATGCTCTTTCACGTGCAAGACAACATAAAGGTCGCCAGCGGGCCCGCCGGCCGGTCCGGCCTCACCTCCGCCCGTGAAACGGATGCGGGTACCGTCTTCCACGCCGGCGGGAATTTTCGCATCAATCGAACGCTGGCGCAGGACACGGCCTTCACCCTTACACTTCGGGCAAGGATCGGTGATCACACTGCCGGTGCCCTGGCAGGAAGGGCAGGTGCGGGCGATGCTGAAGAATCCTTGCTGATAGCGAACTTGTCCTCGTCCCGCGCACGACTTGCAAGTGATGGGACCTTTGCCGGGAGCGGCTCCGGAACCGTGGCACTCTTCGCAAGCCTCGTGGCGACGTACCATAACAGTGGTTTCGGTGCCAAAGACGGCCTCTTCAAACTCGATCGTGATGTCTTCGCGGAGATCGGCACCGCGCTGTACGCGACTGCGACGACGGCCACCACCGCCAAACGCGTCGCCGAAGCCGAAGAACTCACCAAAAATTTCTCCGAAATCCTGAAAAACCGTGGGGTCGAACCCTGCTCCGGATGCGGCCCCGCCACCGACTCCTGCATGGCCAAAGCGATCGTAGAGCGACCGCTTGTCCGCGTCGGCGAGTATCGCGTAGGCCTCCGTGACTTCCTTAAATTTTTCTTCTGCATCCGGATTGTTCGGGTTCCGGTCAGGGTGCCACTGCATGGCAAGCTTGCGGTACGCGCTCTTCAGCTCCACTTCCGTCACCGTGCGGGTTACACCGAGCACTTCGTAGTAATCGCGTTTTGCGTTCGTGTTCAGAACAATGCCCTTCCTTATGAGGATCTAACTGAGGGTGGAAATCATTTTCCAGGATTTCTGGCGACCTTTACCATTGCGGGCCGAAGCAGGCGATCTTTCAATTTGTAGCCGCGCTGCAATTCTTCGATCACCTGATGATCGGGAGCATCCGTAGTATCGACCATCTCAATCGCTTCATGAACGTGAGGATCGAAGACTTGACCCTCCGCGGCAATCGGCTGCAGGGACAGTTTTCCAAGCGCTGCCTGAAGTTGCTTGTAGATGAGATCGACTCCGCTGCGAAACTCCGCAGGTTCAGACTTTACCTGCAAGGCGCGCTCGAAGCTATCAAGGATGGGCAACAAGGCTTTGATCGTGTCGGCAGCGGCGAAGTCCCGAAAGTCCTGCTGTTCCTTGACGGTGCGGCGGCGTGCGTTTTCGAATTCGGCTTGCGTACGCGCCAGGCGGTCGAGGAGTGAGTCACGCTCGGCTTTGATTTTTTGCACCTCAGAAATCGTCGATGCGGGTTCCCCGCTGGCGATTTCAGCGTTGCTTTCGGCGCTATCGCCTGCCGGCAACTCGTGCTCGAGATCAAGATTGGATTTTTGTACTTCTGATCGAACGTTCACTTTACTCATAACCAGCTGTATTACTCCGATTCATTGAGAATTTTGTCAAACAGACGCGCAATGTAAGACACCGCTGTCATGGTGTGCTGATAATCCATGCGCGTGGGACCAATCACGGCAAGCGACCCGAACATATCGGTGCCGGACCGTGCGGGCGCCCCGATCAAAACGAAATTCTGCATGGAAGGAAGCGCATCATCCAGTCCAATAACGACTCGCACCGCCTCCTGCTTCACGTCGAGATAGGCGCCCAGAAGTTGCGCCACTTTCTCCTTTTCCTCGAGCGTCTTCAGCATCTCGTGCAGGCGCTTGCGATCTTCCTGGCCAGTCACCAGATTGGCGGCACCATCGACGAACACGACTTGAGTTCCCGTTTCACCGGCCAAAGCGCCTTGCTTGTAAAGCTGCTCGATGGAACTCATCAAGCGATCGTATTCGCTGCGGTCCTGGTCAATGCGGCGCGCAAGCTCAGCGCGCATCGATTCCATGGTCCAGCCGCGAAAATTTTCATTGATGTAACGAGCAGCCCGATCCAGTTCCTCCTGGGGTAGTTCGAGACGCAACACGCGATCCCGTACTAACCCTGAACGCGTAACCAATACCGCGAGTACCTTCTGATCGGTCAACCGCGAAAAATAAACATGTTCCAGCTCGTTTCGGGTTCCGCTCGAGGCTACGGTGACTCCCACATTCTTCGAGATCAGCGAAAGCACGTGCGAGGTGCGCTCCATGAACTCCTGCACATCGCTCACTCCCGCCAGAGAGTCGGAAATCATACTTTCTTCCTGGGGCGCGAGCTTCGCGGTTCCGGAAATCTGCTCCACGTAATAGCGGTATGCTTCCGGAGTTGGAATGCGACCCGCCGACGCGTGGGGTTGCTCGAGAAATCCGGCCTCGGACAGATCCGCCATCACGTTGCGAATGCTGGCGGGACTTAAACCCTCACGATTAGATCGCGAGAGTGTGCGCGACCCGACCGGCTCGCCGGTAGTAATAAAAGTCTCGACGATTGCGGTTAGAACTTCGCGCTCCCGCTTTCCGATGTTGGCGTCTAATGGCATATTGCTTTAAAGGATTATCGAGGGCTTCCAGCCAGCTCCGCATTCCCGGCTAACTAATTTAGATGCAGAAACTTAGCCTAACGACGCAGACAAGGCTTGCTGCTTGGATTCTAGGAACGGCTCCCCTTCCTGTCAAGGACGATGCGGGGTGGTGCACAGCAACTACAAAAGGCTCGCTGGGGAACACGAGGGGCGGGATGCAAAGAGTGAAATCGCCCGATTTCGTCAACGTGATGATTACGTCAGCGAGGAAGCAAGGTGTATCCGAGATTTTGAGTGGAACACAAGCACAAGAGGACAAGAACCAGGAGCACAAAACCTCCTGACCAGTCGAAACGGCGCAGCCAGAAAGTGTGCTACACGGCGACTCCGCGTTCCCACCTAACATAACCGACAAAAGTTGCGCGCGCAGCATCGCTACTCAACCCTTGCAGAAAGACGCAAGGGTGGGGCACCCTCGGTGGGAATGGCGCACGCAAGGATCGTTCAAGGTAGGCCACCCGCCGACTACCGACCATTTCTTGGTTTAAGCTGTATGCCATGTGCAGCTTTCGTTGTGTCAACCCCGCGTCACTCCCCTATCGGTTATCGCCGCCACGGGAGGACAACATGAACCGCCGTGAGGTACTTCGGGCTCTTGGATTGACAGCTTCCTGGCTGTCTTTGAATCGAGCGGCTGGACTGACGATGCCGCGTATCAGGGCGAACGTTGATGCGAACATTGGAGCCAATGCCGGAGCGAATGACAAGCTCACGATTGGTTGTATCGGAGTGGGCTCGCAGGGTCTGCGCGTTCTGCTGGATATGCTGCGACTGCCCGAGGTGCAGGTGGTGGCCGTCTGCGATGTGAACCGCGGCAGCAGCGACTACCTCGATTGGGGTCCGAACGAACTGAGAAACAAGGTACGCACGGTTCTGCAGGATCCTTCGTGGGGTGGAACCCTGCCTGGCCCCAGCGCCGGACGCGAGGTGGCGCAAGCCATCGTTAACGCGTTCTACGCCAAGGAACGAGGGAGGTCGAACTACAAGGGCTGCACGGCGTATGAAGATTATCGCGAACTTCTTGGGAAGGAGAAGGATCTCGACGCGGTGATCGTGAGCACGCCCGATCATTGGCACGGCCCTATCGCGATCGCATCGATGCAAGCGGGAAAGCATGTGTACAGCCAGAAGCCAATGGCCCACAGCGTGTGGGAGTGTCGAGAGATGGCGCGGGTCGCGAAGGAAACTGGACGCGCGACCCAGGTTTCCGTCTTTAATTCCAATTCACAGCCGTCGCAGCAGGTGCACGATCTGTTGCATGGCGGCGCGATTGGTCCGGTGCGATCCATCGACATCTGGACAAAGCGCGCCTCCGCGTTCTGGAAGCAGGGACTTGCGACACCAACCCATGCCGATCCAATACCTGACGGGCTGAACTGGGACATGTGGCTGGGTCCAGCGCCGATGCGGCCATTCAGCAGAAGTTATCTACCGTTCGTGTGGCGCGCCTGGTACGACTTCGGCTGCGGCGCGCTCGGGGATATGGGCGAGTATGGCTTCGATACGATTTCTCGCGCCGTCGGACTGCAAGCGGCGAATCGAATCGAAGCGAGTTCTACCGATCTGTTTCCCGAGTGTTACCCCGTCGCGTCGGCCGTGCATTTCAACTTTCCGAAAACGGCGAGCCGCCCTGAGGTGAAGCTGAACTGGTACGACGGCGGCCTCGAGCCGAGACGTCCGGCGGAACTGCCCGACGACGCGGCGATGGGAAAGGACGGCGAAGGCGTGATCTATACCGGTGATAGCGGCAAGTTGATGACAGGCTTCATGGGAGAGAATCCCTGCTTGCTGTCTTTGGACGGGAAGGTGGCCATGCCTTTCGGAACCTCCGCGAAGAAGGAAGAGCCGTTCCAGCCGGCAAGGCCGGAGCTCGGCCCGAGCGCCAGCAGCGCGGACGCTGCGCACTACCTTGAGTGGGTGCGAGCGTGCCAAGGTGGGCCACCTGCTCGCGCGAATTATGGTTTTGAGGCGCCCATTGTAGAGACGCTGCTGCTTGGCTGCATTGCTGTTCGCACGCACGAGGTACTGGCATGGGATGCAGAGAACTTCAGGCTCACTCGTGGTTCAGACCGAGCAGCAGCCATGTTGAAGCCGCAATGCCGCAGTCCATGGGGCATTTCGTGAAAGGCCCGCCGCGAGCGAAATCGCCGTGCTCTCATCTTTTTCTCCCCCGCTCTGCGGTATCCTCAACTTCCGTTAAGCAAGTCTCTTAACTATGAAATCCAGGCCGCACGTGACAGTGATCGGAGCCGGGGCTTTCGGAGGCTGGACTGCGCTCCATTTGCTGGAACGCGGCGCTCGCGTCACTTTGCTCGATGCCTGGGGCCCGGGAAACTCTCGCGCATCCTCCGGCGGTGAGACTCGCATCATGCGGGGAACGTACGGGCCGGACCAACCCTATAGCAAGTTGGCGGCGCGCGCGCTCGGGCTCTGGGCGAAATATGAGCGGCGCTGGAAGCGCCAGTTTCTTCACCGAACAGGCGTGCTGTGGATGGTCAGCAGCACCAACGATAGTTATGAACGGGAATCGTTGGCGCCGCTAGGCGAAGCGAAAATCAAGTACCGCGAGTTTTCAACCGCGGAGATGAGAAAGCGCTGGCCGCAGATCAATTTTTCCGATGTTCTTTGGGGAATCTTCGAACCGGAATGCGGCTACCTCGATGCCCGCGCCAGTTGCCAAGCGGTGGTAGATGCCTTTGTGAGTCAAGGAGGAACGTACCGGCAAGTTGCGGTGACCGCCGTGGAGGAAGATGCGCCTATGCGCAGCGTGGCGCTCGCAGATGGCTCGCGGCTGAGGGCCGATCGCTTCGTTTTCGCTTGCGGCCCGTGGCTTGGCAGCCTGTTTCCGCAGGCGGTTGGCAATCTGGTCCAGGCCACCAAGCAGGACATCTTTTTCTTCGGACCTCCGGCGAAGGATTCTCGTTTTACAGATGCACATCTTCCGGTGTGGGGCGACCACGGCAAGCGTTTTTTCTACGGCATTCCGGGCAGCGATCGCCGGGGCTTCAAACTGGCGGATGATACGCGCGGCGGAGCTTTCGATCCGACCGGAGGCGAACGCGTCGTAAGTCCGGCGACACTTAAACGAGTGCGCGAGTATATGGCCTTTCGCTTCCCTGCGATGAAGGATGCACCGCTGATCGAAACGCGCGTGTGCCAGTACGAACAAACTCCCGATAGTCACTTCATTTTGGATCGACATCCCCGAATGGATAACGTTTGGCTGGTGGGAGGCGGGTCAGGACACGGGTTCAAGCACGCGCCGGCCGTGGGAGAGATGATGGCGCAGTTGATTCTGCGCGATGAGGAACCGGATGCGTTTTGGAGGATGAATCGGTTTCGAAGGCAATAAGTCAGAAGACAGGCTATTTACTCCTGACCCTGCGTTCTGTGTGCCGTCGAGCCTTCTACTGAATCTGAATTACGCTCTCGCCTTCGCCTGCCTTAATCTCATTCACTCGCGCGAGGACCCGGTTCGCGAACTCGAAGATCGACTTGGCGTGCGGCGAGTTTTCACCCTCGAGGACAACGGGCTTGCCGCCGTCGCCCGACTTGCGTACTTCTGGATCGAGCGCAATGTTTCCCAAAAAACGGTACGCCGAACTGCTTCGCCATAATTTCCGCGCCACCGCGCGAGAAAATATCGCTTTCGTGCTGGCAGTTCGGGCAGACAAAGTAGCTCATGTTCTCGACCACGCCGACCAGATCCACTTTCATCTGGCGGAACATCTCGATGGCTTTGCGCGCGTCCTGCAGAGAGACGTCGGACGGAGTGGAAACCACGACCGCGCCGGTGAGAGGAACATTTTGTACGAGGGACAAAGCGATGTCGCCGGTTCCCGGAGGCAGGTCGACGATCATATAGTCGAGATGTCCCCACTCGACCATGCCCAGGAATTGCTTGACGATTTGGTGCAGCATGGGCCCGCGCCAGATGATGGGCTTGTCGCCGGGGTTGAGCAGTCCCACGGAGATGACTTTCAGCCCATAGGCCTCGAGCGGCTCAATGCGATTTTCTCCCGCCATTTTTGGTTGGCCGGTCAACCCCAGCATTAGCGGCACATTGGGGCCGTAAACATCGGCGTCGAGCAGGCCTACTTTGTGGCCCATCTTTGCAAGAGCGACGGCCAGGTTTACCGAGAGCGTGGTCTTCCCTACGCCACCTTTGCCGGAACCTACGGCAATAATGGCATCGACTCCGGGCAGCGGTTGCGGCCCCTGTGCAGGCTGGCCGGGATGCGGCATATGTGCGTTCAAAGGATCACACTCCAAGCGGTGAATTCACGAAGATGACGCAGAACCCAAACCTGATTATACAGAGGGATGATGCACACTGAGGTAATGGCCAACTGGACAGGAAGAACGGAGCAGTGTTCTAAACTGGAGGTGTGGCGCAGAACGAGCATGTTCCTTTCAGGAACTAACGTCCTCGCGTAGGTGTCCTTTAAGGCATGAGCATCAATGGCTCGCTAAGGCTGGTCGCATTTATTTGCATTATCGTTTCCGCGCCCGAGAATGTATTTGCTTGTCAATGTGGGAGCGGCGTTCACGGAAAAACTCCCTGGGAAGTCGCCAAGCTGGATGCCGAGAGTTCTGCCGAAATCTTCGAAGGTACGCCGCAACGTTTCGAGCTGCAATGGGGTCTCTGGAATGCGAAGGTAGGAGAGCTGGTTCCTGCGAACTTTGACGGACCGAGTCGCTGGCCCCACATGGTTATAACTTTTCGAGTTCAAAGAGCGTACAAGGGGGAACTGGCAGCCGAAGTGAAAGTGAGGACAGGACTGGGAGGAGGCGACTGTGGGGCACACTTTGAACCAGGAGTAACGTACCTTTTATACGGTTCCGGTCCGAGCTTGCGGGAACTGGTCGTGAGCATGTGCAGCCCAGGTGGGTGGGTCGGGGACAAGGGTGTCGCAACAGACTTGCGCTACCTACGGAAAGAACCACCCATCCCTGCTGATCTGACGCGCTTCAAGCCTTGGACTATGCTGAGCCGAGAGGAAGTCACAGAGCAGGAGAAATTGAGACAGCGCAACTTCGACGATTCGAAGAAAAAATATGCTGCTGTTACGGGTAGGATCTGCGGAAGGGTTATCGGGGACGAAGCTGAAGATGGGCTCCCCGTGAATGTTTCATTTCTCTCGGTCGAGGGCTTCTCACCGGTCGACCACCCGGTAGCACAGGTGAACCCAAACGGCTCGTTTTGCTCGGAGCGTCTAGGCCCCGGCAAATACTTTCTGTATTTTACCCGAGCATCGGATGACGGCGCGTTGTCAGCACTGTACTACCCTGGATGCATCGAGCGCGAGAAAGCAACGGAGATAGCGGTGAGCGCAGGTCAGGACCAGTCCGGTCTCGTATTTAAGTTTCCGAAGCAGGACACGTACTCCGTTCGCGGCTTCATTTCGACCGACGACAAGTCTGGACTCACTGAGAACAACGTTTCTATAATGCTAATCAACCTGGACGGCGACCGTCAGACTTGGTATCGCCAAGCTGTTGACTTTCGGGGCGTCTTCCCGCTCCCTAAGACAAAATACTTTAAATTCGAGAATGTTGTCCCCGGTCGTTACATAGCGTATGCGACCGTGTTCGGCGAAAACTGGCTAACGAAAAAAGTTGAGCTCAAGGTTAGCACCCATATGAAATTTATCTCGCTGGAGCTGATAAGTAAGCGATAGCGAGGACTGCGAGCTCTCAATACCCTTCGCCTTCTAGTCTCACTTTCCCGCGGAACATTCGGAATAAGAAGGTGAAGTATCCGAGCGCCAGAATCATTCCAATACTCCACCAGGTGATCCCAACCGTAAGGCCGTGGTGGGCAGCAGCTGTGTTGTAGATCGTTAGGTTGTAAGCGGAATCGGTGCTGGCCGGCAGCACGATTGGATACAGGGCAAATGCAGCACCCACCAGCATGCCTACGATGTAGAGCGCCGAAGCGACGAAGGCTAGCTTGTCCAAGGCTGTGCGGATTCCGTAAATCATGACGGCGAGACTTCCGAATACAACTACGGGGATCAGATATCCGATTGCGTGTTGCTTGTAGTTGTCGAGCACCATTGGCCGAACGTAGCAGGTTGCAATCAGGCCAACGATGGTCAGGATCAATTGCAAGGGCCACACCCACAGGGCAACGCGGCGAACGCGCTGGTTGAGTTCGTTCTCAGTCTTCACAGCAATATACAAAGCGCCGTGCGCAGTCAGCGTCACCAGAGCGATGACGCCGGTCAGAATCGTGTACCAATCCAGAATGCCGGTGTTGGCGCCGACGCGGAAATTCGTCCAGAGCGGTTCAAAGAAATAACCGTCAGCCGCCAGCGGGACGCCTCGTACGACATTGCCCAGAGCCGCGCCGAAAAAGATGGCGAGCAGGATACTCGAGACGCAGAAGATCAAATCGAAAAAGCCGACCCAGACCGGATTTTCCATATGCGCGCGCAGCTCGATGCCAATGCCGCGCATCATGAGCAGCCACAGCACCATCATCAGCGGAAGGTAAAAGCCGCTGAAACTGGAGGCATAGAGCAGAGGAAACGCAAAATAGAGCGTTCCGCCGGCGGCCAGCAGCCAGACTTCGTTGCCGTCCCACACCGGGCCAATCGCGCGCAGAATTCTGCGCCGGTCATCGGTACTACGCGCTACGCCCAGATAGATGGCGCCGGCGCCCAGATCGAATCCATCCAGCACCACATAACCCGCCACCATCACGGCCACGATCATGAACCATAGCGTTTCCATCCACACTCCTCAAAAGCAGCGATCAGTGAGCCACCGTCTCCAGAGCGGATAACGGTTGATTAATTAATTCGGTGTGCGGCCCGTGCTCGATCTCGCGGCGCACCAGAAAAAGGAACAGGATGCCGAGCACCGTATACATGCCGAGAAACCCTAGCAGCGTGAACATCGCATTTCCCGCAGAAACCATTTTGGAATATCCATCCGCGGTCCGCATCAAGCCGTAAACCAGCCACGGCTGCCGGCCCAGCTCGGCCGTCATCCACCCGGCGGTGTTGGCGATGTAAGGAAACGGCAAGCGCGAGCAGGAGGATCCACAACATCCAGCGTGCTGAAAATAATTTTCCACGCCATAGCAGGAACGCCGCAACGAGGGTGATGGCGATGAAGATTGTGCCAAGCCCAACCATGATGTGGTAGCTGTAATAGAGCAGTGCAATATTCTGCGGCCACTGGTCTTGCGGGAACGAATCGAGCCCTTGCACATTGGCTTTCCACGCCCGGTAAGTTAGAAAACTGAGGGCCTCGGGAACTTGCAGCGGATTGTCAATCTTCTTGGTCTCGACGTTGGGCTGTCCCAGGATTACCAGAGGCGCTCCTGCCTGCCCAACGAACAGGGCTTCCATCGCGGCCAGCGTAACTGGTTGATTGATGGCGATCATCCGCCCCTGCCCGTCCCCCGTGGGAAACAATTGCAGGACGCTGGCGATCAATCCGGCAATCACGCCCACACGCACGAAGATCCGCCCATAGGTCTTGAAGTTTCCCCAGAGAAGATAGAAGGCGCCCACCGACGACATGACGATTGCACCGGTAATAACGGCCCCACCCATGTTGTGCGCGTACTGCCACCACGCCCACGGATTCATCACGAGGGCCCAGAAACTCGAAAGCTGCAACGATCCATTCGGCGCCGTTACGTAGCCGACCGGATGCTGCATCCACGCGTCGGTAGCAATAATGAAGTATCCCGAGAGCCACGATCCCAGAAATACCGCAACCGCCGCCCACCAATGCCCTTTGGGGCCGAGGCGCTTTTCTCCGTAAAGAAATAATCCCAGAAATGCCGATTCAAGGAAGAAGGCGAACATTCCTTCCATGGCCAGGGTTTGACCGATCACGCCACCGGCATATCGAGAAAAGTGGGACCAGTTCGTGCCAAACTGAAATTCCATTGGAATTCCCGTGACCACGCCGAACAGGAAGCTAATGCCGAAAATCTTGGCCCAGAAGCGGGCCGCGTGATTGTAGGTCTCATCATTGCTACGCAGTCCCAGGGTCTTAAGCAGGACGATCAGCGGCGCAAGGCCCATCGTCAGCTGGGGAAAAAGATAATGAAAGGTAACCGTGAAGGCGAAATGGATGCGATGAACGAGGAGGGCACTGTCCATGAGATATTCCGATGGCCTCTACCTTAAACGACGACGTGCAAATCGCTTGTGATGTAGATCACATATGTTTGAGACTATCGCTTTGCATGGTTCCGCCGCTCCAATTCGGAACGCCGGATCTCGCGGCGACGTCCAGCATCGTCATAGCGCCGTTTCTGTTCCTCGGTCTCTGGGATAACCGGCGCAACCTTCAAGCGATTCCGATTCACATCGACTGCGACAAAAGTCAAATGAGCGGACGCGACGTGCTGCGTCATATCGGCGAGGTAGTCCTCAACAAATACTTTCACTCCTACTTCCATCGACGTCTGAAAAACTCGGTTCACTGACGAGCGCAGAATTACCAGATCCCCGACTCTGACCGGGACAAGAAAATCAATGTGATCCACCGATGCAGTGACCGCGTAACTTCGCGAGTGACGGTGAGCCGCCATGGCGCCGGCCAGATCAATCCAGTGCATCAACCGGCCGCCTAGCAAGGCGCCCAGCGGGTTGGCATCATTCGGCAGCACAATTTCTGCCATCTCCGATTGTGAATCTCTCACCGGACGGGCGATCAACGGATGTTGGCTCATAGTCTTACCTATCCTTACTGAACTTACTGATTTACTTACGTTGTTTGAGACCAAATCAGCCTGTGAGGTGGGCGTAAGCCGTCAACTCGCGATGGCGGAAGGGGCGTCCCGACGCTTGCGCTTTTCCATATAGGCGGCCAAATAGCATTCCGCCATCCGCTGCACTCTGCTGTCGCGATGGCGCTGATCACATCGTTGCCCCGCCTCCGACAACTCGAATTCAATCGTCCCATGTTCCCCAGGAAGATGATCGCGTTCACAAACATAACGAACCTGGACGCGCGCAGCGCCGCCGGTGTTTTCGTCCCCGCCAACCGTCCTTGCGCCGAAACGTACCGAGTCCCAAGCTCGTTCTTGCGGCAACCGGCTGCAGCCCTTGGCGTAGCCCATATTGCAGAACTCCTGCAACTCGTTCTGCGATGGAACCGTTTGGTCGTGGCCAGGAGCAGTACAGCGCCCATCCCATCCCCAGCCCAAAGGAAGTCGAGTCTCATGCAGAAACGAACTGCCTTCTAATCGGGCTAACGGCATGAAGTAAGGACACGCCACCATTGAACTCCTGTGCACAAATTTTAGAAGGAACAGCCCATTCTACTCAGGCAGCAACTGGACGCCAATTCAAATTACTGAATCGATCCATTCAGTTGCTTGTAACTACGGAACAGGAATCGAGGAAAGGGCCGGGAGACGCATTGACTAGGAAGCGTTCGCAGTCTCAAGAACGAACTGAACCCGTTCTTCGACAGTGAATCGGGGAATCTCGATCAACTCATAGTCGTAGGCGGTGTAAGTCGCGATCATCACTTCACAGGTTCGCACTGCCTCATCGAAGTCCTGTTTGCGCTCTTGATCCTGCTCAAAGATTTCTTCCCAAGGCGGAGCAATGAAAACACGGCGGTCATATCGAAACGATCTGGCCGCCTTGTCGACGTGATCGGGTACTCGGCGATTTAATAGACGCAAATATCCCGCCACGTCCGGGATGCCGCGGTCAAAAAATACGAGGCCGTGAAGATCCTGGGCCATCCGGTAAGACCGCAGCTCCCAACTGAGCATCAGCTCAGAAAAGGCGAGCGGATCACTCCACGGTAGCGCACTTCCGCCGATTGCGACCTGATCTTGAATCACGCCCCGTCCCGCTTCCATCGTCCGCGCGTATCCCCGCCCTTGCAGGGCATCGATCAGGGTGCTTTTGCCGGACCCAGGGCCTCCGGTGATGACGAAGAACCGTGCAGCGCTGTCTGTCATATTGTTTCGTAAAGATTTTACTAAGGAACAGAAGTAAGCGAACCGCAAGTAGGGGGCGATGCCGGCTGCGGCCATAGTCAGGACATTCTTGAGAACAAACGGAAAACTTCAATGCGTCGCGTCGCGCGCTCTACAGATTCTCTTGAATGAACCGGGAACTCAGGTGAACGTCTAGCTGTATGAGTTGCGAATCCCCGACGACTTTGAAGCTGTGAATCTCACCTGCCTTGATGACAAAGATGTCTCCGGCTCGGCCCTCGAAAGTCTCACCGTTAACTGTCCAAAGTGCCCGTCCTTCACGGACGAACTGGACCTCGTCATAGGGATGCCGATGCGGACCCGGTCCCGAACCGGGCTTCCCATGGTATAGGAAAACCGAAACGTTGGTGTTGCCCTGGTCAGCTCCGACAAATTGATACGAACTACCAACAAACGGAAGATTCTCCTGGCGCACGTGATGCATCTTGTCACCCACCTGCAAGGTTTAGATAACCGTAGCCACGATTTGGCTCCGTCAATACCAATAAGTGTAATTGGGATGTCGCGCCAATTGGCCAAGCCAACCTTAGCCTGGACTGGACTTCGCCGTTGTTAGTCCTTCCTCAGCAACGGTTGTAGTAATCTTCCTACTGACATCAAAAAGCAGATCACTAAAAAAGCAATTCTATGGACCGCATTGCCGCACTCAACGAAATCCTGACTCAGACTCCCAATGACACTTTTGCGCGCTACGGCTTGGCCATGGAATATTCCAAGCAAGGGGACCTGGATCGAGCGCTGGCGGAATTTTCCATTCTGCTGAAAGATAATCCCGATTACACGCCGGGCTACTTTATGGCAGCGCAAACGTTGGTTCGCGCCGACCGGGCCGCAGATGCAAAAACCATGCTTACCGATGGGATCGCAAGCGCGCGCCGAACGGGCAACCTTCACGCACAGTCAGAGATGGAAGCGATGCTGGCAGAGCTGGGCTGATCGGATACCTTTGCCCTCTTAGTCGTATCTTTGCTGCTTGCTTTCCCGTCGTGGAGGGCGGATAATCCAGAAGTTTTTTATCGGACCGACTGAGGCCCTCCCCATGAAGCCAACTCGTCGCAGCCTTTGGCAGTGGCTGAAAGATCAGATCTCGCAAGATGTTCCGCCAGAAGATCAACTGTGCGCCTTTGATTGTCACAAGCTGGAGTGCGCCGAGGACGAGTGGCAACCCTGCGAACGCCGCCTCCAAAGGGCAGCGGGCGAATTGTGGCCGGGTCCTCCTGGCGAAGAGAATCAGGCATAGGCGATCTCGATCTGACTCACGCCACAGCCTACTTTGCCATTTTCACCATTCCCCATTCCACCAATCCCGGGAACAGTTGATAGATTTTCTGCGGCACATACATCGTCCAGGGCACGATCACCTCCCTTTTTTGCTTTAGATAACCCTGCAGCGTGGCACGAGCCACGCGTTCGGATGTGATCCCGCGAACCGAACCCGGGCGCACGGTTTTTTGTTCATTCCCCACAACTACGTTCTTGCCAAATGCAGTTCGCACATATCCGGGACAAACCGTCAGCACATGAATGCCGTCTTTTTTCAATTCCAGGCTCGCGCCTTTGCCGATGGCATTCAGGGCAAATTTGGTGGCGCTATAGCCTGCATGAAACGGCAGAGGAATGTGACCGGCCACGCTCGAGATGTTGATAATCGTCCCGCCTCCTTGCTGGCGCATGACAGGAATCACGGCCTGCATCGCTGCCACGGCTCCGAAGAAATTTGTCTCGAACATCTCGCGGAAAGCGGCCATATCCATCTGCGCGACGGAATCCAGCAGACCATGTCCCGCGTTGTTCACCCAAACGTCAATCCGCTGAAAATGATGAAGCGTCAAACCGATGGCGCGGTCGATGTCCTCGCGATGCCGCACATCGCAGGCCATCGCCAGCGTACGCTCGGGATTACCCACTCGCCCCCGCGCCGCTTCCACTCGTCCCGCATCACGGGAGAGGAGAATGACAGTCGCGCCCTGATCGGCGAAAATCTTGGCAATCGCTTCCCCAATTCCCATGGAAGCACCGGTTACCACGACAACTTTTCCTGCAAGTTCCATAGCGCGCTTTTATTCCTCTGCAAGTTGCGAAGTCAAGTGCTGCGGTACAATCAGGACAACCGCGCATCGCGCGCGGACCGCTGCGTTCGTGGAGACTGCTTGCCGGCCCTCATTCCCCTATTTCCTCTCGACGTCGTTCTATTCCCCGGTACGCCCTTGCCTCTGCATATTTTTGAGCCGCGCTATAAGGAAATGGTTGCGGAGTGCCTGGCTCAAAATCGCCTATTCGGCGTGGTGCGAGCAGGTGAGGACGCTTTAGCGGATGTAGGATGCACCGCCGAAATTGTCACTGTAGTCAAAGAATATCCCGATGGACGGCTGGATCTGGTGGCTGAAGGCCGCAAACGCTTCGAACTCCTCGAAGTAAATAAGGATCGTTCCTTCCTGCAGGCGGAAATCCTCATGATTGAAGACGAAGGGGGTGCGCCGCCACAGGAAGATACTGCCCGCGCCATTCAATTGCATGCCGAACTACTGGCTATGGCGAACGCGGAACAGGATCTCGCAGCGGCCGATCCGTCGCTGTTGTCTTTCTACCTGGCTGCGTCTTTGCCGCTCGATCTGGATTTCAAACAGCGGCTACTTTCGTTGCGCTCGGAAGCGGAGCGACTGTCTCTGCTGATTGCTTATCTCGAAAAGCTGATTCCAAACTTGCACCGTGCCGCCCGAGCCCGCGAAAAAGCCAGCGGCAACGGGCACGTCCATTAAACCCGGCTTCCGGCTTGCGGCGACGGCCGATCAGCACAAAAACCGGACTTCTCTCTTCCGCGTATAATCCAGGAAAGTATTCTCCTCGGGGGTTCTTTCATGAGTCTTCCTCGCACGCTCGGCGAATTGCGCCATAGTGACTTTTCCGAAGATCGTTTGCGCAACCGCCGCGTGAAAGATGAACTCCGCGACAATCTCATGGCTCGCTTGCGCCAGAGCGAGGATGCCAGCATTTTTCCGGGCATCGTTGGCTACGACGACACGGTGGTGCCGCAGATCGTGAACGCGGTTTTGTCGCGGCACAATTTCATTTTGCTTGGGCTTCGCGGACAAGCAAAGAGCCGCATCCTGCGCGCGCTGACCACACTACTTGATCCGCAGATGCCTTACATTGAAGGCTGCGAGATCCGCGACAATCCCTACGCCCCCATCTGCCGCCGTTGCCGGGAGGAAGTGGCGCGTCTCGGCGATGCCACTCCGATCGCTTATCTGAAGCCCGACGACCGCTACGTGGAGAAGCTTGCCACTCCGGATGTGACCATCGCCGACCTCATTGGCGATATCGATCCCATTAAAGCGGCACGCGGTGGCCATGAACTCTCCAGCGAGTTCACCGTGCACTACGGTCTGCTGCCTCGCGCCAATCGCGGCATTTTCGCGGTGAACGAACTTCCCGATCTCGCGGGAAAAATTCAGGTCGGCCTGTTCAACATCATGCAGGAGGGCGACGTTCAGATTAAGGGATATCCCATCCGGCTGCCGCTCGATCTCGCCATCGTGTTCAGCGCAAATCCGGAAGACTATACGGCGCGTGGGAAAATTATCACTCCGCTGAAAGACCGCATTGGCTCTGAGATTCGCACGCACTACCCGGCTACAGTGGATGAAGGCATTGCCATCACCGCGCAGGAAGCCTGGACGAACCGCAATGGTTTGCGTTCGCACTTGCCCTCCTACATTCAGGAAGTGATCGAGCGAATCGCTTTCGCCGCGCGCGACGATAAAAAGATCGATAAGCGCAGCGGCGTCAGCCAGCGCCTGCCGATCTCAGCGATGGAGAATGTGATCTCCAACGCCGAACGTCGTGCCATACGCAATGACGAGAAGATTGTGGTGCCTCGCGTAAGCGACGTTTACGCCGCGCTGCCAGCCATCACCGGAAAACTTGAATTGGAATATGAAGGCGAGATGAAAGGCGCGGATCACGTGGGCCGCGAACTGATTCGTGCCGCTATCGCCAAGACCTACGACGAATATTTCACGGGCGCAAATGTGCAGCAGATTGTGCAGTGGTTCGATCTCGGCGGCGAAATCCAGCTTTCCGACTCAGTCTCGGCCGTAGAAGCGCTGCAAAACTTGAAAGAGATTCAGGGGCTCGTCGAGAAGCTCGGGCCTCTTGGGGTCTCGCAAAAAGAAAGTCCGGAACAGCAAGTTTCCGCCGCAGAGTTCATTCTGGAAGGCCTGCACGCGCATAAACGTATCGGCCGTAACGAAGAACGAATTTTCAAGGCTGGCGAGAAGAGACCGGAGCCCCGCCCGGAAAAAGGATTCGAGAAGGACGAACAACCGTACCGGCAAAGAAGGCAGTTTAATTAAAGTGATCATGGATCAGTGCCAGTGATCAGAATGTCCGATGGTCTTAACTAGACACTGATCACTAACCACTAGCCACTGCTTATGAAACGCATCCGCTACAGCAAATACGTGCCCGACCCCGCCGGCGAAATGAGCATGGAAGACTTGCTCGGCGCGCTCTCCGATTACCTGCTGCAAAGCGGATTTCAGAGCGACATGTGGTACGAGATGCCCAACGGCGAGAAGACTCTGGATGATTTGAAGCAGGCGATCGAGCAGGCCTTGATGGATGGCGACGCTTTCGACGATGACATGCGCCAACGCTTGCAGGAAATGGCAATGGATGGGCAACTGGATGAACTGATCCAGAAATTGATCGAGCGAATGGAGCAGGAAGACTATATCTCGATCGATCAGCCACCCGATCCGTCCCGCCCTTCTGGTACAGGCGGTAAGCTGGGCGAAAATCAGCCGCCGGCCCAATTCGAAATCACGGATAAGAGTCTTGACTTCCTCGGCTTCAAATCGCTTCGCAACCTACTGGGCTCGCTCGGCAAATCGAGCTTTGGACGCCACGATACACGCGACTTGGCTACCGGCATCGAAGCCAGCGGATCTTCAAAGACCTATGAATTCGGCGACACGCTCAACCTCGATATCACCGCGACCCTCTCCAGCGCCATTCAGCGCGAAGGCCTGACGCTGCCGCTTAATATCGAATACTCCGACTTACAGGTCCATCAGTGCGAATACCAGTCCTCCTGCGCCACGGTTCTGATGCTCGACTGCTCGCACTCGATGATTCTTTACGGCGAGGACCGCTTCACTCCGGCGAAAAAAGTTGCCATGGCGCTCTCGCATCTCATTCGCACGCAGTATCCCGGCGATTCGCTTTCGCTCGTGCTCTTCCACGACTCCGCCGAGGAAGTACCGCTATCGCAACTGGCACGAGTCAAAGTTGGTCCGTATTACACCAACACGCGGGAAGGCCTTCGGATGGCGCAGAGAATACTGCAACGGCAACGCAAGGACATGAAGCAGATCGTCATGATCACAGACGGCAAACCTTCTGCCCTTACGCTGGAAGACGGCCGCATCTACAAGAATGCTTTTGGCCTCGATCCTCTCGTGGTCAGCCAGACTCTGGAAGAGGTTTCCAAATGCAAGCGTGCCGGAGTTCTGATCAACACTTTCATGCTGGCTTCGGATTACGGCCTGGTGCAATTCGTGCAGAAGGTCACGGAAATGTGCCGCGGCAAAGCCTACTTCACCACGCCCTACACGCTCGGGCAGTATCTGCTGATGGATTACATGTCACGAAAGACGAAGACCATCCACTGATCTAAGTGGGGAGTTTAATCGGGCGGGTCAAGCGCTCTCGCCCTGTTTCTCCAGCTTCATTCTGGAGAGCAGCTGGTAAATGGTAGCCCGGCCACAGCCGAGAATCTCCGCCGCCCTGGCCTTGTTGCCGCCTACGCGGCCGAGAACTTTCATTACATGACGTCTCTGAACTTCCTCGAGAGACAACAGGCTCTCATCGCCGGAAGCCTCGCTAGGGACCTGGGATCGAACGCGCTCGGGCAGATGGTCAATGTCAAGGAATTTACTGTCTGACATCATGCACGCGTTTCCAATCACGCTTTCCAGTTCTCGTATATTACCTGGCCACGGATAACACGCCATTCGGCTTTGCGCTCTTCTGGTGAGGCCGGCAATCGGCTTTTCATATTGGGCGGCAAACTTCTCGAGAAAGTATCTTTCCAGAAGAGGAAGATCTTCGCGTCGATCGGCAAGCGCCGGTAAGTCGATTTCTACTACCGCCAGACGATAGTAAAGATCCTCTCGGAACTTTCCTTCACTTACCATGCGGCGAAGATCACGGTTGGTAGCGGCGACCACTCGCAAGTCGACCGGCCGCGCGACCGATGAGCCGACTCGACGAACCTGATGGTCTTGCAGGACGCGCAGCAACTTCGCCTGAGCCCCGGCAGAGAGCTCGCCTACTTCGTCGAGAAAAATCATCCCCCCATTCGCGCTTTCAAACAGACCCGCGCGGTCCCCGATAGCTCCGGTAAACGCTCCCTTCACGTACCCAAACAATTCACTTTCTACCAGACTCTCCACCAAGGCAGAACAGTTGCATACCACAAAGCGATCCTTTGAAGCCGGACTCAGGTTCAATAGCCCTTTGGCGACGAGTTCCTTGCCAGTACCAGTGGCGCCCGTGATCAGGGCCGTTGTGAAGTGCGGAGCGATCCGCCGCATTTTGGCGAACACTTCTCGCATGAGAGGACTGCGGCTGACCATCCCCTCAAACTTACATACCTCAATTAATTCGTGGTCGAGATTCAGAGTTTTTCGTCGCAGTTCGGCTTCCGCGAGAAAGCTCGAAATCCGCTCATGAAACTTTTCATAATCAATGGGCCTGGTCAGGTAGTCGCATGCGCCCTTTTGAATTGCCTCGACGGCGGATTCTGCCGAATAATGTTCGGAAAGAAGGATTACGTTGACTCCAGGATCTACCCCAATAATTCGTTCCAGCAAACTCATCCCAAGGGCTTCCGGATTCGTCAGACTAATTACCACCGTCCTTGGCCGGAACTTCAGAAACAGTTCGAACCCAGTCTCCAGTTCATTGGCAGTAAGTATTTCCAGTCTGTCCTGTGCCAGAGCGTCGGCAATCGATGCCAGATCCTCTATGTTTTCGTCGATCGCTAGAAGCCGGAATGTATTAAGGTTAGCCATTCGATTTCGCCCCATGCGGAATTGTTTCTACTTCAAGGATGTCTTGAGTGCTGGTGAAGCCCAAGGGAATTGGCAGATCGTGAGCGATAATCCGGGAGTACAGAAAAACATCAAGCTGGGATTCTGGGTCACGACGGGGGAGGGGAAACCAACAACAGTCCCGGATAGATCACGTAGGAAGGTCGAGAATTGGAAACGGCTCGGACGGGGGGAAACCCGGGTCACTTTCTGAAACGCCATGCGTGCGGTTTGGCTTCATTATTAGTATAGGTTTACAGGCCTATGAAAGCACATTCAGCTCCCAATCTGTTACAAAAGCCGGAAAATTCAGAAAGCGGCGGCGTTTCTTCGGATCGCACGAATCCGCGTTTTGCTGGGATTACTCTTTAGTTAGCTAATCTTAACGACGTTCGTCGTGTCGAGCGTGGTGTGACGAATTATCCTCAACATCCAGCGCAGGTCAGCCTGCACAAGACTATTTGTTACGAAAAACGAAAAAGGGTTCAAGTTTCGGCCTCGTTTTCCGCAACCGCTTCTCTTCGCAACCTGTCTGCTTCCCAGACAATATCCAGAATTGGAACCAACCGCCTCCTCCTCGAGACGCTCATCTGACCTGCCAAGTAGATCAATGCTAAAGGGTTGAAGCGCTTTGCAGGTTTGGTAGTTGAAATGCCCCTCCTTCCATGAATTCATGAAAACGCATGTTCAACTCGAGGGTCTCCTCTTCACCAACGACGAACAAGTTCTGTGCGTCATGCGTCAAATCCTCAACAGTTTCGCAATCGAAACTGAGGTTTGCAGCAAACTTGATTCTGCTCTCGCCGTAGTCACAAACCGCAGGCTCGATGCAATGATTTTGGATTGGGATGGTGTATCGGATCCCACTCAAATCGCAAGAGCTGCGCGTAAATCGTCGCCCAACAGCAATGCGACGATCGTCGCGATGGTGAATGGGCGTTCGGAAACCCACGCTCTGCTGGTTGGAGCTAATTTCATGATCCACAAACCCACGGACGTTGATCATGCAAAACGATGCATGCGAGCCGCCTATGGAACAATTCTGCAAAACCGCAGGCGCGCGGCCCGTGTGCCTCTCGACGTTCCGGTGGTGGCGAGAGTCAGTGAGATCGGCGAGATCCAGGCCAGAATCACAGATCTCAGTATCGGAGGGCTGGCATTGCACGGAAACCAGCCGCTGCCCACCAGCCGTGAGGTGTTAACGCAATTTGAACTTCCGGGCACGAATACCATGATTCACGCGATGGGGCAGATTGTGAATGCCGACAGCTCGGGACGGGCGGGCGTGCGCTTTTCGTTTATGCCTGACGAAGATCGCTCTTTACTGGAAGGGTGGCTCGCCGTCGAATTAGCGAAATTAGAGAGCGCCGAGATGCCGACCGACGATGCTAATTGAAAACAAGTTAGAAGCACAATAAGGCACTTGATTTCGCGCGAGCCCAATAACCTGACGTTTCTTGCAACTGTGTGCAACATGGAGACGCCATTCCGAAGTAAGAGATTCTATAACCTGTTTACTTCTAGTTACGTGTCTCTGAGCAAGACACTATTCCCAGTCCCAGACGACTCCGCCCTGAAAAGTTGAGGCTGAATCCAGCCAGAACACCTATCTAAACCACGTCCAGTCTAAGGTTTGCGTCTAGATCCGCGCCCAATAAGGCTTTCGGCACACATCGTGCAAAGTTAGAAGAGGATCACTGTTTGACGGTAACCCCCAATTCGCGCAGTAACCCGTCTCACTTGAGGAAACTAAATGCAATCGACCAAGCTCATATGGATCTTATTATTAGCGGGGGTTACGGCCTCAGCCAGCGCTCAAGTCACACCCATCGGAGCGTCGGCAAATTCGGCAGTTAAGTTGACTGGTGGCTTGCCACTTACATTCGAGGTGAACCAGGGCCAAGTCGATTCGCAGGTCAAATTTGTTTCTCGCGGAAAAGGCTACACCGCATTTCTTACCGCCGGGGGACTTGTCCTTGCCTTGCATTCCAATCCCGCGGCGGCAGATCAGCCTGCGACTGGAACCGCTTCCGGCAAGACGCCGCCGCCCGCGACTCTGCAGTTTAATTTCTTGGGAGCAAATCAGAATCCCGTTGTCGTTGGTGAAGATCCCCTTTCAGGTCGGGTGAACTATTTCATCGGAAGAGATCCCTCGAAGTGGCACACCAACGTGCCCACGTACGGCAAGGTACGCTATAAGAATGTTTATCCCGGAATTGACCTCGTCTACTACGGGAATCATCGCCGCCTGGAGTACGATTTCGTTATCTCGCCCGGTGCCGACCCCAGCAAAATTCAATTTAAGATTCTCGGCGCCAAGCAGATTGACTTGGACGCAGACGGCAACCTGGTCTTGCAGACTACCAGCGGCCCACTCCATTTCGCCAGCCCGGCCATTTACCTGGAATCCAACGGCACGCGGATTCCAGTCTCAGGCGCCTATGCGGTCAAAGATGCGACACACATCGGCTTCCAGGTTAATCCCTACGACCAAAGTAAACCGCTGGTCATTGATCCCCTGCTGATCTACTCCACCTATTTGGGAGGAAGCGGCAACGATCAACCATCGGGCATCGCTGTAGATTCGTTAGGAAATGTATACGTTGCGGGTTTTACAGACTCGCAAGACTTTCCTCTGGCCACGGTGGGATCGCTACCCGCGGGGCCGCACGTTTTTGTCGCCAAGCTTGATCCCACTGGTTCGAACCTCATTTATGCCGACTATATCGGCGGCAACAGTCAGGACTACGGATACGCACTGGTGCTGGATAGCTCCAATGAGGTGTACGTTACCGGAAGTACCGCATCGAGTGACTTTCCAGTGGTGAATCCTTATCAGGGCACTTATCCAGGGTCATTCAACGGTTTCCTGAGCAAGGTTTCTGCCGATGGTTCCTCGCTCCTGTACTCGTCTTACCTCGGTGGAAATGGTTCGGACAGCCCGGCCGGCATAGCGATCGACAGCGCTTCGGATGTGCTGGTCGCCGGAAATACGACATCCACCAATTTCCCGGCGGTCAATGCCTATCAGACAACCGCATCGCCTAACCAAGGCAATAATTACGGCCAATATGGCTTTCTTACTAAGTTCAGCCCCGATGGTTCATATCTGGTCTATTCGACATATTTCGCAGGCGATTTCAACATAGCCTATAACTGCGGTGGCACACCTTGTTGGCCCTCCCCCTATAGCGCCATCACCGGGATCGTGGTAGATGGCAGTGGCAACGCGTACGTCACCGGCAACACGAACACCTACAATTTTCCAACCACCACCGGCGCGTACTCGACAACCAATTCAACCCAGCAGCTCAATGCTAACGTTGGATTCGTAAGTAAATTTAGCAGCGCGGGATCGCTAACTTACTCGACTTATCTTTATGAGTCCAGCGGCATTTTGTCGAACCTCGATGCTATCGCCGTCGATGCGGATGGCTCTGCATATGTGACGGGCTCCGCCTACAGTGATGGCACGTTCCCGATTACCGCGACCGCCATCTGCGATCCCGGTGTGTATACCACGGCCTGTGGCTATGCTTTTGTGACAAAACTCGATCCCACCGGCGCACAGCTGGCCTACTCCACGTTTCTTGGGCCCAACAACTCTGGCAATCCCCGAGCTATCGCAATCGATGCCGATAAGAATGCTTATGTATTAGCGTCCTCCACAAGCAGTTCATTTTCATTGGTGAATGGTATCGAGCCTTACTCGGGAGGGAGCGATCTCCTGTTAGTAGAAATTGATCCGTTGGCGAGCACGGAGATTTTTGCTACCTACCTGGGCGCGAGCCTGGATGAATTCGCGGCTGGTATCGCCGTCGATCCTAATGGCAACATCTACGTTGACGGAACCACTGATTCGAGCGACTTTCCCGTGACCCAGAACGCCTTCCAGCCGTTATTCGGAGGCAACACCGACGTATTCGTGATGAAGATTGAGCCAGGCTCAGCCCCATCCGTCGCTACCAGTCCTCAATCTCTCGATTACGCTGCGCAGACAATGGGCTCTACCAGCCAGCCGCAAACCGTGCTACTGCGAAACCTCGGGAGTTCGCCCTTGACGATTTCGTCTATCACGACTACCGGCGACTTTGCGGAATCGGACACCTGCGGAACTAGTGTGGCTGCCGCGGGCAATTGCACTTTATCGGTGACTTTCACTCCATTGTCCGGCGGCACGCGGACCGGAACCGTCGTGATTCAGGATGACGCGTCGGGATCGCCGCAAGTGATCACGCTCACCGGCACGGGCAATGGTCCTGGTGCTACTCTATCGCCGGCCAGCCTGTCTTTTTCTTCTCAACCGATTGGAACTTCCAGCGCTGCGCAGGCCGTGAGCCTCACAAATGCGGGCAATGCGACCCTGAACGTGGGCACGATCCAAGTCACGGGAGACTACACTCAAGTTAACAACTGTCCCGCTACCCTGGCGGCCAACGCCAGTTGCTCAATCAACGTAACGTTTACCCCCACGGTCCCTGGAACGCGCAGCGGAACTCTTACCGTCAACGACAACGTTCTGAATACCCCGCAAACCATCAACCTGACCGGCATTGGAGCGGTCGGCGGCGCGCCAGTCGCGAGCCTCTCCCCACTTAGCCTGACGTTTCCGAGTCAGCCGGTGAAGACTTCCGCCACCGCGCAAACAGTAACCCTCGCTAACACTGGAAACGCTGCGTTGAATGTGATCTCCATTCAGACAACCGGAGACTTCTCGCAGACGAACAATTGCGGCGCGCAATTGTCCCCGAATGCAACGTGCGCCATCAATGTGACCTTTACCCCCACGGCTTCTGGTACTCGCAGTGGGATCCTGACTGTCAACGACAACGGAGCGGGCAGTCCCCAAACTGTGGCGCTCAGCGGAAGCGGTTCGGATTTCAGTCTGGTTGCTTCTCCGACTTCCGATACCGTCAAAGCCGGTGCCGTTGCAACCTTCAATCTGACCGTGTCACCCACCGGCGGATCATTCGCCTCGGCGGTGACGCTCGCGTGTAGCGGGTTATCGGCGCAAACATCGTGCAGCTTTTCGCCTGCCACTGTAACGCCAGGCAGCAATGCTGCAAAATCGACTTTGTCGATTACAACGGTTGCCACTACGGCGAACAGTTCCTCGCGAAGAGGCCCCGTTTTTGCGATCTTTCTTCAGCTGCCCGGTATCGGTTTTCTGGGAATGGCGGTACTGGCTTACAAAGCCAGGAAGATTAAGTACGGCTCTTTCGGTCTTCCCATCTTTCTGGCTTTCGCTCTAATCTCAATGACCGCTTGCGCTGGAGGTACTGGCACTACGGCAATTCCTCCGGCCGGAACGGCACCTGGAACCTACACCATCACCGTTACTGCTACTGCGGGTGGCTTGCAGCATTCCATGCCCCTCTCGCTCACCGTTCAATAACCTCACGGGCGTGACTCACTAGTTGCAAGCGATCATGTTCTGGGTCACGCCTTCCAGGCTCATCACCGAGTTCACCACCAAAGGCGCGCTCCAGAAGCGGCTGTGATGCTTACGCATGTAATACGCCGCCAGTGCGGATCCCGCGCTCTTGGCCGACGCCACGGCATAGGCGCGCGCGACCGTCGGGTGGGTTCCGTAGAGGTAAGGCGACTGCGTCTCCACATTGCAAACCCCCTGTTTACGCGCCAGCCAATTGTCCCGCGCAAATAGCGTGGTGTAGGAATCGGCGAAGGTGCTGCCCGCCGAAATCAGGGCGAGACTCATAAATTTCTTATCGATCGTTTTGGACTGCTCGACCCTTCCCGTGGAGAAACGCTCCGTCACTTCACTCGTCGAAGTCGAAGTCGATGCACTCGTGCTGACGAAGCTACTCGGAGCATTCGGCAGTTCGGCTGCCTGTACTACCGTGGTCAGCACAATCACGGCAAACGCAGCCAAAAGGGCTGAGGTCAGAAGATTGGCTCGCTTGGCTTTGTTTGCGAGTAGGTTGCTCGTCGGGGGCGTTGGCTGAGTACGGAAGTCCATGTACCAAAGACTACCCTCGGGCCTGCAACCCCACAATCGCAAGTAAGTAATGACCGTAATACCTGTTAGTAACACACGGTAATGCCCCATCGGAGCCATGCAGCGCCGCAGCCAATTCGAGAATTCTTGAACTCTTTCAACCATCCTTGCAAAACGAAACGCCTCAATGCTCTGCCGAGCCGTGAGGCGTTTGTTGATCAGCACTCCCCCAGCGCTGATTCGAAACTAGCCTATGAAATTTCTAAGCAACAAGGAATGGCCTTGGTGGGGTAAGGTTTTTTCTTGCATTTCCTGCGGGTATTCAATGCCGTAAGGGCGGTTTGTCTCCACGTTCACCTTCTCTCTGATACGCTTTTAGTGACGCATGGCAAACTGCATTCGATGTGGACGACAACTTCCCGGCTTCTCTTTCGGCAAGAAGATATGCCAGTGGTGTGTGCAACATGAAGCCTACCAGCGCGGTGAAGTCGTGGAAGGCGCGCGCCAACCGGTGATGCGCACGCCTTGGGCGGCGCGCCGTGGCGAGTCCAGCATAGGCCTCACACAGATTATTTTTGGCATCAATGTCGCTGTCTTCATAGCCATGGGCGTTCAAATAGCTCTAGGCAAAGCGCCTGAGGGATCGAGCATCATGGATTTCGGTCCACAAATCGGCCAGTGGGGCGCCAATGTGGGCGCGCTTACGATCTCGGGAGAATGGTGGCGGCTGCTGACCAACATCTTCGTGCATGGCGGACTGATCCACATTGCATTCAATATGTGGTGCTTGTGGAATCTGGGACAACTCTGTGAGGCGCTGTATGGAGGTTGGACTTACGGCGCCATTTACCTCATCTGCGGCGTGGGAGCTAGTTTGGCCAGCGCCGGGTGGCATCTTTATGTGCCGAGCGTGGGCGCCTCGGGAGCCATCTTTGGACTCGCTGGGGCGCTGCTCGCGGCTTTAAAGTTAGGAGAGTTTTCCGTCCCGCGCGAGGCGCTCTCCGGCACGATGCGCAGCCTTGGGGCGTTTGTCGTCTACAATCTAATTTTCGGATTCGCACTGCCCGGCATCGACAATGCTGCTCACATTGGCGGCCTCATCACTGGGTTGATTGTGGGTGCTCTGGTGGCCCTCATGGCTCCGCGGCAGGAGCACGCGTCCCGCCGCGTTGCGATCTTTCTCGCCGTCGCTCTAGCTCTAGTGGGTTGCGCGGCAGAAATAGCCCACTATCATGAACTCCCTCTGCGCTTCGGACGATCGCCTTTTAACCGTACCTCCAGCCTGCTCTCTGAGCCCATTAAATATATTGATGAGTCTCGAACTATTCGGTGTTAGCCCTTCAACTCCCTTACCGCTCGCCAAGCCTGATTGATAGCTTCATCTGTATACGCGTAAGCGCCGGCATCCGCATTCGCGATGGCGATTCGGCCGTGCGGTTTGCGCGCCACTTCGCATGGCGTCTCCCCGCCTTCCAGCCAAAAGGCGTCCCACAGCGAGTTGTATTCGTAGGCATAACCATGCGGCCACCGGTTTACGGTGATGGCGGCGATATCGCGCGCGGGATCGAAACCTCCACCACCCAGCGTCCGCGCCAGTTGGTCGCGAATCTCGCGTTCCATGGTTTCGAAAGTCGTGTTAAATAATTCGATCCGGCCCAGCGTGTGCTGCTCGCGCGAAGGACGTCCCGGTTGCCCCGGAGTTCTCATCATGTGCACTACGATGGGCTCCTCCGGCTTTCGCGCGCATTCGTACCCACCAATGCTCACCGCTAAATCCAGCGCCACGCGCGTGTGATAGCAGCCCGGAGCGTATACCGCATTCGTACTTAATTTTTGAAACGACGTCCAATTGCGCAGCGCAACGTTCGTATACAGTAGCGGAACTTTCTGCGCGGAGGCCAATGCCTCGCGCTGCTTCTGCGGCAACTCTTCACAGATGTAAGGAATGACCACGTGCCAACAAGCGAGAATGCAGTCCTTGGCCCGGGTGGTATACACTTTGCCGCCGCGAGAGTAAGCCACTTCGACCTCTTTTGAAGAAGCAACATCGCCCACGTTTTTCACACGCACGGCAGTGCTGTTGAGGCGAATCTTTACGGGCGACGACGGCGAGTCCAGATTGGCATACTTTGCACGAGCCAGAACCACGTCTGCTGCGGACTTCCCCGGCATCGCGTCGGGAATCAGTTTACGCACCAACAACCGCGCAATACTGGCATTGCCGTCAGGAAAGTGAAAGAAGTAATTTTCTGCCTCTTCATTAGGAATCGCGTCCCGATTCATTCCCTTGCCGGGCGCGGGATCGAGCTTCATCGCTGCAAATCCGGGCATGTCAAAGCCCCAGGCATCCTGCGCCGATACCGCATCGATTCCAAGTCCAAACAACGGCTGCGGCACTGCCTGAAACACTTTCACCACATCTTCGTGAACCTTCACAACGTCTCTGAGAAAATTCGCGTAGCTGATACGCGCCAGCTTGGCTTTCTTCTCGGTAGAAGTAAGGCCGGGAAAATAATCCTGATCGTCGCGAATTAAACGCTCGAAATCTGACTTCGCTTGTGGCGCAATCGGAGCATGGGCGAGAAATTCCTTCCACGCATCCCGCATATTGGCATCGACATAATCCTTCTCGCCACCGCTGAACGTTCCAGGGCTGATTACCAGGCGGTCTTCGCCAAACGTTTCTTTATCAAAAAACACTCTCGAACGCAGGCCCAAACCGTGATAGAGATTCGCATCGTGGTACTTCGGATAGGAGGCGACATCGATGCCCAATTCCTCGATGAGCCCGCGCGCTTCCTTGCTGTAAGGTGCGGGGCTTTCGATCGAATAGGTGCCACCGAAGCCGAGCCGAAAAGCATTGCCTATGCGGAATTCGTTGCGCTTCGCGTGCCCACCGAAGTCGTCGTGATTGTCGAGGATGAGAATGCGCGCGTTAGCGCCAGCCGATTTACGGTAGAAGTGTGCCGCCGCGAGCCCGCTGATGCCGCCACCAACGACGATCAGGTCGTAAGACTCGCCCGTATCCTGCGGAGTTCCCACCGACTCCCAGAAAGTGCCGTCACGCAACGAGTGCGCCGCATCGAAGGACCCGGGATGACTTCCGCGAAGTCCAGTCAACGCCGGCGGATCGTAATTTGGCGACTTTTCGGGATCGAAACCCGCCGCTCCGATGAGCTGCCACGGCATCATGGCGGCTCCCGCGGTTAGTGCCACGCCGTTCAGAAAATCGCGGCGCGTGATCCTTCGCTGCATTCCCAGTTCGCGGTCGTTATGTTTGCTCATCGGGGCCCCGGGCGTTGCTGGTTTCTAAGTCTGGCCTTCGGCTTTCTTCACTGCCAGTTCAGCACCCTGGAAACCAATCTTGCTGTGCGTTCCGTCGCAAAAAGGCTTGTTGATCGATCCTCCACAGCGACACAGCGAAAAGGCGGGCTTGCCGGTGAGGTCGTACGGCGTGCCGTTCGCGTCAACCAATTCTACCGACCCTTCGGGAGCTTCCACGCGAAACGGGCCATTCGGACGGACTGTGATCTTAACTTGAGCCATGAGTCTCCATTTCTCCAACCTTACGGGTTTCCAGTAAGGATAAAAAGATATCACTAACCAGGGGGACGTGTCGCGCTCGCTTTCGCGATCACGCAATCGCTAGCTCCAGCTCAACCGTGTTCAAGTTGTGTGCGCGTAGCGGAACGGCCGTTCTTCGCGGCTTGTCCAGAAATAGGCGAGGATAATGGCGCTTGCCACGGCCGCGTACGCACACCACAGAGAGGTGAAGGCGTACCTTTTGTACTCCATTACGATCAGGAGAATGATCAGGTTTGCCGCTCCAAAAATTACCATCATTCTGATTTTTGAACAGAACAGTGAGCCGCACGTTGCAATCACATAGAGCAACGCGACTGCCGTATTGTTCGTCGCCTGATTGATGTACACAATACTGTTTCCCCTGATGTACAGCTGTAACGGGTAGGCCGTGAGCGCCCACAAAATATACAAGGTCGTCGCACCGCCGAGCACCAGGAACGGCAGCATGCGCCTGCGGCTTTTCGCGTCAGGCTCAAACAGCAGCACACTGAGTGGCAGCAAGAACGGCAATAGCCCTTGCGCATAAAGCATGAAAGCCGCGCCCATGTCGTGCGCCACAATGGGCGAGAGAATGCCATCCAATCCCAGCCAGACGAATCCCTCGATGAATTGATGAATCGCAAATAATAGAGGCAGTGACGCGAAGAGTAATTCCCGCCGGTGCTTGACTTTGGTCAATGTGACCACGCCGATGGCACCCAGAACTCCGCTGCCAACAAAATTCGCTGTTGCCGAGAAGCACACGACTTGTCTCTCCGTTTTGGATTACATCTATCGTCGCGGACACAAAGGAGGGACGACAAGAACCTGGCCATTCCCCACATCCTTGCGAATGCAGGGTAGCCGAGATATTAGTCGATCTGCGCGAATCGCGCTATATGGGCAGTTCTTGTGTGGTTGGGAAGTGGTGTTGCTCGCGCCCGACTTTGCCGTCGTATTTCGTCGTCATCTTGAATAGTTCGAGGCGGCCATCGGAGGCCAGGAAGCGGCACTGGTCGCGCAAGGACTGCATCTCCGCAGCGGCGAGCGGTTGAAAGTTCACCGCAACTTTCAGATTCTGCTCGAGGACCTGCATCGTATCTACGCCACTAATCGTAGTGGCCACCGGCAAGCTCATGGCATATCGCAGACCCTGCTCCGCGGTCACGGCGCCATGGCGGACCAATTCTCCGCTGCCTCCCAGGCTCTTCATGCCGAGCGCGGCGATACCCCGTCGCGTCGCCTCCGGAAGGACGTGGGTCTCAAAACTGCGAAAGGTCGCATCGCAACAATTCAGCGGCATCTGCACGGTGTCGAAGGGAAAATCGTGAGACAACATCTTGAGATGAATCTCGGGATCCTTGTGCCCGGTGAATCCGATGAAGCGGACCTTCCCTTGTTGCTTGGCGGCTTGCAGCGCTTCCGCAACTCCGTCGGGGGCAAAGATCAGGTCGGGATCGTTGTCGTACACCACTTCGTGGATCTGCCAAAGATCAAGATGATCGGTTTGCAAACGCCGAAGAGACTCTTCCAGCATGCGCATCGCGATTTTCTTATCGCGCCCATGAGTGCACACCTTCGTCATGACGAAAGCTTGATCGCGCTTCCCTTTCAGAGCCTTGCCGATCCGCTCTTCGCTCAGCCCATCGTGATATTCCCAGGCGTTATCGAAGAAGCGCACCCCGTGGTCGAAAGCCTTGGCAACAATCTCCATTGCCGCCTGATCGGTTTCGGCGGAGCCGATGTGATATCCACCCAGTCCCATGGCGGAAACCTGCACGCCGGTCCGTCCCAGCGGCTTCTTGGGCACTTCTCCTGCAGGAACTTGTTGTGATGGATCGGATTGCTGCGCCATGCTACCTCCACGAATAAGCGGGACCGCGCCCAGCACGGCTGCCCCTTTGATGAAACTACGCCGATTGATCTCTTGCTTCGACGCCACGTTATTCTCCTGGACGCTACGGTCGCTAAAATTTTCTTTCGGGAAATGGATGCCCTGTGTTCATCGTCGCTCCCAACATGTCCTGAACCTCGGACTGTTGCGTATCGAGGGGGAATCCGTGCGCCAGGCGGGCTTCCGGGTTATCGAACTTCAGCGACAACTTATAAAGCTCGAAGCGCCCATCGGCCGCCTCCTGCTTGCAGCGATCGCGCAACTGCTGCATCTCCGCTTCTGTCATCGGCGTGAAATTTTGCGCGATCTGCAGGTTCTGGTGGAGCACATCCAGGCTATCCATGCCGGTGATTGTGGTAGTCACTCCCGGCAGGCTCATCGCATACCGCAAAGACTCTTCTGCGGTAATGACGCCGTGCTTGATGGCGTCTCCATGGCCACTCAGGGGCTTCATTCCGAGAACAGCGATGCCGCGCTTGACCAACTCCGGCAGCACTTGTTTTTCAAAGCTGCGGAAGTTGGCGTCGAACGGGTTAAGCGGCATCTGCACGGAATCAAAGGGAAAGCCGGTGTTCAACATAGCCAAATGTACTTTCGGATTTTGATGGCCGGTGAATCCAACGAACCGAACCTTGCCATCTTTCTTCGCCTTCTCTAGAGCTTCGGCGGCGCCCCCCTTGCGAATAAAAAGCTCGGCGTCATTGTCGAAGGCCATGCCGTGCACCTGCCACAGGTCCAGATGATCGGTCTGCAAACGACGCAATGATTCTTCCAGCATCAACAGAGCGAGACTGCCGTCCCGGCCATGCGGACAGGTTTTGGTCATCAGGAAGACTTTGTCGCGGCGACCCTTGAGGCCGGCGCCCATCCAGACCTCGGTCTTGCCCCGGCGATACTCCCAGCAGTTGTCGTAGAAGGTAATGCCGCCGTCCACCGCCTCATGAACGATCTCTACCGCAGTTTTTTCGTCGGGCGCTTCTCCGAGGTGGTGTCCACCGAAGCCGAGGATGGAGATCTTCGCATCGGCGCGACCGAATTTTCTTAAAGGAATGGATCCGCTGGAAGTTTGAGGCATGCTTTACCTGATGGCGATCTCTTTTCAGAATGGTTAGCTGCGTTGGATGCGCCGGTGGTAGAGCTGGTTGACAGGAAAACGCGTCAGGCGGCCAGCGATCCAGAACTAGATAGGCTTCGGTAAAGTTCCAGGTAGCGGTCGATCATGCGTTGAGCGGTGAAGCGCTCGCGAGCGCGAGCAAAGGCGCGGTCGGCGTAAGCATGTCTCAAAGGCCGGTCGGCATCGAGCTGCCGCAGGATGCCAGACAGGCTGCCGCCGTCATTGGTGCGGAAGTAGAGTGCCGCGTCACCCCAGATTTCTCGAAAACTGGGTATGTCATTGGCGACGATTGCGCACCGCGAAAAAGCGCCATCCAGCGCAGCCATGCCCAGCGGCTCGTAGCGAGGAGTAGCCGCATAAACCGCCGCGCGGCTGTAGAGCGCCCGCAGTTGTGCCTCTGTCTGAGGTCCACGTATCGCGAGGGATGCGTGCTCGGTGGAAACCTTTACGTCCGCTCGAATCGGAATGCGGGCAACGGGCACGGTTTGTTCCGCGCCGACAATGCATATTGGAAACCGATGCGCGTGCTGCGTCAGGAGGAACACTTGCTTCCCCGCATCCACCAGGCGCCCCACGGAAAGGACGGAATCGTCTTTGCTGATGTATGGATTAAAGAAAATCGGGTTACGGCCGGGATAGATCACAGCCTCACGGCGTGGAGACGTGTACGTCGACCGGAGGGTCTCCAGCATCCAGGATGTAGGAGCGACCACAGCGTCAGCGGCTGCAATGCCGCGCATGACCGTATCGCGATACCACTTCAGCCACCGGCTCGGACGCGGAGTACAACCTTCCACCGCCTGGGCCCAACTGATCAGATCGCCATGCGCCATGACAACGCGGGGAACGTCCACCGGAAGATCGCCGTGGCAATACTGATGGAGGTGCAGCACGTCAGGCTGAAGCTCGTTCACCAGATTGACCAGAAATTCCCTGGATTCAGGGAGGTCTTGTGGAGCCTCGTCCATCCACTCCAACCGAAATGCTGTGGGTTGATACTCGAGGCCGTGCAGGTGGTCCATCCAGACGGTCTGGTCCGGTAAAGGGATCTCGCCGAAGGTGACTAGCGTGACGCGTACTCCCCGAGTAACCAGTCCCGTGACCAGTTCGCGAGTGTACGTCCAGGAGCCGGACATCGTATCGGCTGTGACCAGTACGTGCAAACGGCTCCTCCCAAAGTATGTGAAATGCGGCTATACGAGCGCTTCCCCATGCTTCGCCTACTTATTCTAGTGCGGAAACGCGTCCGCCGAGAAAATGTTTTTAAGCACCCCGCGCGTAGAGGAAGACTAAAACCCGCAGTTTATGCATGGACGGCCCTCGCCGAAGACTGCATCAGCCTGCTCCCAGCTTGGTCCGCATTTCCCGCGCAAGGTTATCGACCACGCGAATCTTCTCCACAACCGGTCCGGGAACACCTGGCACGGACATGGCTAACTCGCAGGAAAGCAGCATTGACGTGAGACTTTCGCCGATTTCGCTGCGAAACTGTTGCTCCACTGATAAGCGAGCCTGAGTCTCTTCGCGCTTGCGCCGGTGCAATGCGGAGCGGACTTCACGCACCAGACGCTCCATGCCAGAGACCGCGAAGTTCAGGTAGACGGGAAAGGCTGCGCCCAGGTGCTCGATAAGCTGATCACTTTCCGCGGGCTCGTTTTCCAGCAGGAACTGATCGATCACCACGGCTGAGTAGGCTTGCTCGCGCAGACGGGCAACGCCTAGACGTAGATTCTCGGCCCAGTACGTCTTCTTGCCAGTAGACTCCGTTAACGTGGAAGCGCACTCTGGACCGCGTGCAGATGGTGTTATGAGTAAGATCATACCAATTACTTTGCACGCTGGCAGCCATGCACACGAGCCATGAAAACAGGAGGTTTACGCAGTTACTGCAGATTACGGCTCCCATTGCGGATCGACTCGCAGCCCGAAATGAAAAACTTTAAGCCTGCAGCGCATAGTCCTTCAGCTTGCGGTAAAGGGTAGTCTTGCCGATTCCGAGCAGCCGCGCCGCCTGCAATTTATCTCCATTCAGTTCCGCGATTGCGTTCAGGATGCTCCGCTTTTCCATTTCAGCCATCGGAAGAATCTTGTTGAGAGTATTGTCACTTCCCGGCGACTCGATCGCCGTATTGCCAATGGCTGGTGGCAGATCCGGAACATGGATTAGAGGTCCGCTGGTGAAGGCGCAGGTGCGTTCCAGGCAGTTCTCCAGCTCGCGAACATTCCCCGGCCAGTCATAAGCCAGCATCACTCTGCGGGCTTCGTCGGTCACGATCTTCTCCTGCCCCGAGGCGCGGGAGGCACGCTCCATGAAATGGTCGATCAGGATGGAGATATCCTCGCGCCTCTCGCGCAGCGCCGGGATGCGCAAGCTGAGAACATTCAGACGGAAATACAAGTCGCGGCGGAAGGTCCCTTCGGTGACGGCTTGCTCGAGATCGCGATTGGTTGCGGCCAGGATGCGCACGTTGATGGGAATGCGGCGCGTGCTGCCCACTGGACGTATTTCCTTTTCCTGAATCGCACGCAGGAGCTTTGATTGAAGGTCCACGGGGAGTTCACCAACCTCATCCAGAAACACAGTACCGCCCTCCGCGATGGCGAGAAGCCCGTCTTTGGCCTGATTGGCGCCGGTAAACGCACCCCGCACATACCCAAACAATTCGCTTTCAATTAATGTGGGGACCAGCGAGCCACAATCGACCGGGATAAACGGCTTGTCACGAAATGGCCCGGAGTAGTGAATGGAGCGCGCAACCATCTCTTTTCCAGTTCCACTCTCGCCCAGAATCAGTACCGGATGAGTGCTGTTGGCGGCTTTGGCGATGATGCGATAGAGCTTCTCCATTTCTGGAGAGCGGCCGACCAGTCCACCGAAACCTTGCTTGGACTTAAGTTTCTCGCGCAGAATTCGGTTCTCCGTCTTCAGCTTCAGGTGGTCCGAGACGCGCTGCAGCAACAACTTGAGTTCGTCGACGCTGAACGGCTTGGTTACGTATTCGTAGGCACCTTGCTTCATCGCCTGCACCGCGGATTGCACCGTACCGTATCCGGTGACCACGATTACCAGCGCCTCTGGCCGCTGAGTTCTGATTTGCCGGAGAGCCTCCAGCCCGCCCGCGCCGGGCAATCGCAGGTCGAGAAGCACGGCGTCAATGGTTTGCGTCTGCAATAAGCGATAAGCATGCTCGGCGGAGTCCGCCACATGCGCGATGAAGCCGAGAGAGGTGGCGACTTCGCGGCACGCCTCACGAATGGAGCGCTCGTCGTCGACTATGAGCAGGTTAAGAAAATTAGCGGCCTGAATCTGTGGTGTTGCTATTGTGGGACTAAAAGCAGCGGACGTCATAGGACCTGTTCCTCTTTAACTTCTTGAAGTGGCGATGATGAAGGTGGCAGTAGTGAAGGACCGGAAGCGAAATGGCCCGCCTCCAGGGGTACGACATCGGCGGACTTAGAGGCTCGGGGGAGAAGGATCATCACGCGAGTTCCCAAACCCGGTTGGCTCTCGACATGAACCAGTCCGCGGTTTGTCGTGACAATGCTACGAACCGTAGTGAGTCCAAGGCCGGTGCCTTTCCCCGAAGTCTTGGTGGTAAAGAAAGGCTCAAACACCCGCTCCCTTGTCTCGGCGTCCATCCCCTGGCCGTTATCGCTAACCGTCAGAAGAACGCAGGGAAAGTCGGCGGCCCCCTCCTCCGCCAAGTGGGATCCCGTTACGGTTTGAAATTTGCAGTTACTCGTCTCCACCACGATGCGCCCGCCGCGAGGCAGGGCATCGCGCGCATTGAGAACCAGATTCAGGATCACTTGTTGCGCTTGCGCTCGGTCGATTCGAATGGGGCCCAGACTCGCATCGAGACTAAAATCGAGAGCAATGTTAGCGCCGATCATCCGGGTTAACAGGTTCCGCATCCCTTCAATCACCTGATTCAAACAAAGGGGGCGCATTCTTTCGGATTTCGGCCGTGCGAAGCCAAGCAACTGCTGCACCAATCCCGTCGCTTGCAAGACGGCGGAACGAATCTCATCGGCGTAGCGCCGGCGGCGGTCAATGGGATCCAGATTCGAAAGCAGAAGATCGCAATCCAGCATGACGCCCGTCAATAGATTGTTGAAGTCATGCACAACACCCCCCGCCATCCGGCCGATGGCTTCCCAGCGTTGCGTTTGAAGAAGGCTTTCATGGGTGGGAACAGCTTCCAGGCTGCTCTGGCCGATCAGAAATACATCGGCCGACTCGTCGACAGACCCGGGCTGCCGCCATGCGGTCCAACATGCCACCGCGGATCCATGACTGGCATTTTCGCCGTCTACCCGGATACTGTCGCGAGCGCCGCTAATCAAATCTCGAAAGAGCTTCTCCGCCGCACCTCGTTCCACATCAGGAACCAGATCGAAGAAACTGAGGGGGCCGTGACTCAGTAATTCCAGCCCGAGGACCTGCTCAAGTGCGGAGTTCGTCTCAACGATGATACCGTCGCGGTCGCAACGGGCTGCCGCGACCGGAGCGTTTTGGAAAATGCAATGGAAGCTATTTTGGGGAAGATTCTTTGCGAATGAATCCGACCACCGAAGTGGGGTTGCGATATTCATATCGATACTTTGCCGGGAACAAGTGCCGAAAGGAACCCGCGGATCATCGACCCGATACCTCGGTGTTCCCGAAACCGGAACGGATAAAGACGGGGAAGTTTGCCCTATTCATTTTTTCTTCTTACCTTCGATTGCGATCCCACTATAGGAGGCCCAATCTGAGACTGCGAAGGGCAGACGTCACGCGCACGAGGAACCAGTCTGTGGAAAAACGCTCGCAGCCAGATGTCCGTTGAGTCGGACGATGAATCGAGCTCACACTTGGAAGGGGTACCGCTTGGTGTTTACGGAATCGAATGATGAGGGTTTTCGAGATGGGCGACCGGGCCAGGATCTCCCAAAGTGATCGGGGCCGTCAGCCGAAAAGTGAGGCGACGTCCTTTCAGCACCCGCAAACCATCGGACTTATCCGTTGCTCCGGTGGCTGACGATTTCCCCGTGGCGAAGGTTCCTTTTGCAAACAAGCTTGACGTGCGCAGCACTACAGGTCGGCCATCCACCGTCATTGCATTCAAGGTCAACCGAACATATCCAGGGTCGGGTCTAAAACCTGCTCGGTTGGCAGAAGGCTGTACGGCTTCCACTCGGCCGCTGACGGGTGATCCGCTTTCGACCACGATTTCCCCATGAAGGGTTAGCGAACCCGACACTGACGCGGTGAAAGCGTCTCCGGGATTTATCCGCGCGAGCGATAGCGAGTCGTCAAGACGGACGGTGATGAGCGTGCCGGGCGGCAGTGTTCTGGACTCCGCGATCCCGCGAAATGGTCTGTCGGTCTTGAGATTTTGATCCGTCGGCACTGCCGGCCGCGCGCTGTCGTCAGATATTTGGTCGGGACTCTGATGGAACGGAAGCGTTTGTTCCGAGGAACTGCTTGCCCCCGCATCTGTAGGGCGCAAGGGATCACGTCGGGCGCAACCCTGCGTAATACCAGCAGCCAGACACAATACGACGCATGCCGACTTGAAGGGCTGCGTTCTCCGCAGTTTGTGCATGGTGCTTATGGTTGCTCGTTCCTCTTTTACGGGATAGTGGCAACTCAAGTACCAGAGGTAAACCTTTGAAGGGCAACGAATTAGCCTTTTCGCATAAAAAGGCGGCGTGTAGAAGTTGCTCGGAAATGGCTTCCAGTTGCTCTATGGAACCTGCTACCAAGAAAAATCGCGGAGAGCATGATGCTCTCCGCGAGGTTTTTACGAGAGGTATGACTTAGTTGGAGCCACCACCCGCGTCCGCGCTCTGGGATTCGTTTTCCGGTTGCGCAATCACCCCATCAAACGGAGTTGCAGCGATGTAACGGCCGTGGACCACGCTGATGCGCCGCAGCGGGAATCCGGAATCCGGTCCTCGCTGCCATGTGCTGCCGCCGTCGGCACTCTCGAACACAACACCCGTCTGGCCGCTGGTGGCGAGCAGCCGCTTGTGGCTGCCGTCATAAGTCACCGACGTGATGTCCTTGTCCGGCAGTCCAGAGGCGACATGATTCCAGCTCTTGCCGAAATCCGCGCTATGGAACGCGCCCTCGCGGGCGGCGACAAAAATCTGCCCGTCCGGTGCCACGGTCACATTGCGAATGTTTACCGGATAAGCTGCCAGCCGCGCCGACTGCCATGCCCCGCCCCCATCCTGAGAAAGAAGGACGGTCGACCGCGTCGCAGCAACGATCAGCTGGTCCTGAGCTTGCACCGCGACGAAGTCTTTCTCGCCCGCGACCGGCCCGCCCACCCAAACCTTACCATGATCCTTGCTGGTAAAAAGTCCTGCGGAAGTAGCCGCGAACCAGCGCGTCGACCCGAGTTCCGTATCGTTCACCCGCCCTTCCAGCACAGAGTGAACGCTGGTGGTGGAGCTTACAGTCTTCTTCTTGCCGCTCTTAAGCGTTACCGTTCGCGAAACCGTTTTGGAGACTTCGACATTGTTGATCGGGTGCCACGCGGAACTGCCCTCCGCCAGCTCAAACATGCCACGATTCGTTCCAACGACCAGCGTTCCGTTGCTGGCTTGCTTCAGAGTGAATACATCCCGGCCATCGAGGCCTGAACTCTTCTGCTGCCAGCTCTGCCCGCCATCGTGGCTGGTGAACACCCCGCCGAAATCGCGATCATTCACCAAACCGATATAGAGGGTGTTGGCGGTTTTGCTGTCCGCCAGAATCGCGCTTACATAACGGTGAGAATATCCGTGATTCGACGAAGTGAACGTTGCCGCTGCGTCATCACTGGCCAGAACGCCGCTTCGGTCCGTCGCCAGAAGCACATGCTTGGAGTTGCGCGGATCGACCAGCACGTCATTCACGACAACCTGCGGACTGCTGACCTGCTTCCAATTCTTGCCTTCGTCGACACTCTTCCAAAGACCTTCGGTGGTTCCGGCATAAACGATTGCCGGATTGCTGGGATCCTGCTTCAACACGCGAGTCCGGCGTGCTGTGAACGGGATGCCCTTGATCTTGTCGAACTGCTCACCCGCGCTCGTGCTCTTGTAGATGCCGGAGCATGCGCTGGCGAAAACTTCAGAAGGATTTGCGGAACTCACGATGATTGAGAAAACGTCAGAATCGTCAATCATGCCCTTGTTGATGTGCTGCCAGTTGGCGCCGCCATCTGCGGTCTTCCAGGCCAGGTGCCAGGTTCCGGCATAAACGATGTTCGGATCTTTCGGGTCCACCGCAATCGACTCGATATTTTTCACGACGCCGTCATTCGGCGAGATCCGCTGCCACAAACTGCCACCATCGTTGCTGCGGTAGACCCCGTCGAGAGCCCCCGCGACTATCACTTTATTGTCAGAGGCCGAAATTGCCATCGCACGCACCGACTTCCCGTGCATCGCGGGCATGCTTTCCCAGTCTTTGCCGCCATTGTGGGTGCGGAAAATATCGCCCGCATTCTGATCTTGAACGCTCCAGGCCGAAACAAATATGGTTTTCGAGTCCTGGGGATCAAAAGCAATGTGATCGAGAACGTAATCGTCACCAAGGCCGAGTTTGGCAAATCTCGACCAGTTGTGGCCGCCGTCGTCCGAGACGAAAATCACGCCGGTACTCGTGCCCAGAAGTACCCGGTCCGGATTCTGTGGGTCATAAGCTAAGCTGCGCACATCTCCGCCATCAGGACCAAGGACGGTCCACTGCCGTGCTCCCGCAGCGTACGCACATACGGTAGCCAACACCAACATTGTCAGCAACTTAAGTGATGCAGATTTCATATGCCTTTTCCGCCCCAAGTCGAAGAGTTAGATGCGACAGTTAGCCTGACAGGCTGCTAACCCCCGCAGCAAGTTACTGAAGGTCACGCGAAAAAAGGGCCGGTCGCTTTCGCCGACCGGCCCTTTCACATCGAGCGAATTACTGCGCTTTCTTGGCCGCCCTTTTCTTGGCTGCCGGCTTGGGATGATCCGGAACGGCTTTCACTCTGGATTCATCCACGGTTTGTGTGCCAGTCGAGTCGAAGGTTGCGCCAGAGGGCACAATCCAGTACTCAGCCGTCTTGGTGCCACCGCTGCCGGTGCGCACTTCGATGCGGCTTGGATCGATCCGCTGTTGAGCCTCGCCTTCCGCCAGGTAGAACTTGGAATCGACGGCTCGTTCGCCCGCCAGATTCTTCCGTCTCTCGGTCGGTTCAGCATTGCCGACGATTACCAGCTTGCTGTCGGGATTCTGCTGCAGGTTCTTGGCTACGTCGTCCAGGATAGCCTTGCAGGTGTTGTCCACGCGCCAGGGCTTCTTCTCGTTCGGGAAGTCGCACTGGCTCAGCTTCGCGGCTTTCGGCGGCGGAGGTGGCGGATTCTCCACGGTCGCTTGCGTTGAGGCCTGACCGGTGAGACCGCGCGAATCGGTGCACGTCGCGCTGACCGTGACGGTGCCCGGTGCAGCTCCGTTTGTATCCAGAGTGGCCGTATTACCACTTCCTGTTACCGTTCCGCTGCTCGCCGTCCAGTTGGAAACAGTGACCGGAACGCCGTCTTGACTGGTACAGCTACAGGTGACGTTCACGCTCGTGCCAGCCTGGACGCTGCTGGGACTCGCCGTGCAACTCATCGTCGGAGGATTCTTCGGAGGCAGCGGCTTGATCGTGTAATTCGCCGAACAGCTCGCCTCGTTGTTGGTCTTCATCTTCGCGTCCGTCACATGAGCCGTGACGGTATAGCTGCCGGGCGCCGCGTCCTTGGTGTCGATCTGGGCCGTCGTGTCCTTACCAGTGACCTGGCCACCATTCCCGGTCCATGCATAGGTGACCGTATGCTTGGGATTGAAGTTGCTGACCGTAACGGTGGCCGTGATGGGTTCACCCACCATGACTTCCGTAGGCTGCACCGAGCAACTTGCGGTCGGAGCAACGGCCGGCGCGCCACCCCAACTGAAGACTAAACCAGTGCGCAGCCGGACGCCCTCAAACGAAGGCCGCCGCAGATCGGGGAAATCCGAGGACGCAAAGTCTGCATAATTGTGCCTGCCCCAAACGTAGTCCGCTTCAAACAGACGAAATGCCAGCCACTTCTTGATCGGCAAATCCATGCCGCCGCCCAGGATGGCCCCCACTCCATTGTTGGCATTCAGGCCATTGACTGCGACCCGGTTCAGACTGACCATCGCGTGCAGGAAATAATTTGCGGTATCCGTCCGCACCATGAATCGTGGACCGATCGATCCAGTAGTTTCATAGTTGCCGCTTCCCCAGTTATGGCCGAAGTCAAACTCCGCGCCCCAGTGGGGATCAAAGTTATACGTCAAAGCGCTGCCGAAGCCCGGAGACATATCGGGCACCTTGTAGCCAGTCGGGTTGTTATAGTCCCCGAACGGTGTCGGTACAGTGCCACCTGGGTGCAGCCATTGATAGCCTACAAACAAATCCCATTTCGGATTCGTATCGCTCTGCGCAACCGCAGCGTTGGATATGAGTGATACCGCCAGAACTACCATCAGGCCACTAACAACCCGGCCTTCCCACTTAGAACGCAATGACATTCCTTCCTCCGTATATCGACGCGATTCACCTGCACCTCAATTCCGGCAGCAGGGTCAAAAACTCATGCGGAGCCCTAGCCCGCAAATGAAACCGCTATTTTGGGGACCCGCAATTCTAACTCACTACAATCTCAAAGCGAAAGACTTAGAGTAGAAATTATCGGATTACTTGCTGAGCTTGTTGGTTGTTATCGATTCAGATTCGTCTCAAAGTGACATTTGAAATTTACATCGTCTTCCGCAAGGGAGGCACTTCGCAGTTTTCTCCTCGCCTTGCCCCATGGGAACCTAGCCGAGTATGGTTGTAGTCTCGGTGCCTGCGGTTGTCTGCAATCACTGAGGGAGCGACGCGAACCAAAGGGATGAACCACGAAAAAGTATTGATCGTTGAGGATGAAGAGAACGAACGCACCGGCCTTGCCGAATTAGTTTCGTCGTGGGGCTACCGCACCGAAACCGCTGTCGACGGACTGGAAGGCATCCAAAAGGCTGAGCAGTGGAGCCCGTCCATCGTGGTCACGGACTTGAAGATGCCGCGCATGGGCGGTCTCGAACTCCTCGAAAGGCTCGGCGAGCAAACGCAAGCGATGGCCGTCATCCTTGTCACCGCCCAAGGAACCATCGACAGTGCCGTACAGGCCATGCGATTGGGCGCCTATGACTACATCACCAAGCCTATCGATACGCACCGTCTGCGCTCAATGCTGCAGAATGCGTCCTCCCTGCTCGGGACTCGCGCTGAACTAGAGAGCGCTCGCCGCAAGCTGCGCGATTCCGGCTCTCTCGGACAGTTGCGCGGAACTTCGCGGAAGATGCAGGAGATCTTTCGCCTGATTGAGTTGGTCGCGCCCAGCACCGCGTCTGTGTTGATCACCGGCGCAAGCGGGACCGGAAAAGAACTGGTCGCGCGCACCATTCATCATCTCAGTCCGCGCCGCGAGCGCCCTTTCGTAGCCATCAATTGCGCCGCTATTCCTGAAACTTTGATTGAAAGTGAAATCTTCGGCCACGAAAAAGGTGCTTTTACCGGCGCTCTCGAAAGGCGCACGGGCTGCTTCGAGTTAGCCGAAGGAGGAACCATCCTGCTCGATGAAATCGGCGAAATGCCAGTCGCTACGCAAGCCAAGTTGTTGCGCGTTCTGGAAGACCACAAGCTCCGGCGTCTGGGCAGCAAAGTGGAAACTTCCGTGGACGTCCGCGTCCTTGCCGCCACCAATAAGGTTCCGGACGACGCAGTCGCTTCTGGCGAGTTGCGCAGCGATCTCTATTACCGGCTCAACGTGTTCAACATCCACATGCCGCCCTTGCGGGAGCACAAGGAAGACATCGCGGATCTGGTGCAACTTCTGATCTCGGAAATGAGCTCCAAGCACAACCGCAAGGTTGCGGCCGTCAGCGAAGCTGTGATGAATCTTTTCACCAACTACACTTGGCCGGGAAATGTGCGCGAGTTGCGTAACACCATCGAGCGCGCGGTGATTGTGTGCGACAGCGGCATGATCGAGACCAAGCACCTTCCGCCAGGATTCGGTCACGCGATCCTGCGCACCAGCGCCCACGACCCGGATGCCATCCGCCTGGGCGTCGGAACCACAGTTGGCGAAGCCGAGAAGATGCTCATTCTCAAGACTTTGGAGTCGACGAGCAACAATAAGACCAAAGCCGCGGAAATCCTCGGAATTAGCTTGAAAACCCTGCATAATAAGCTTAAGGAATACGGCAGTGCCTCGTCAGATGGGGACTCGAGCAAAGAGGAAGTTGAGAGAAGTGGCCAGTGATCAGGATCAGCGGTCAGCGATGAAGAGATAGAATTGCTCGATATTTTTGGGTCGCCGCGCCCTACCTCCTCTGCCCCACGAGTCTCGCCGCCAAGCACTGACCACGCGCCACTGTTTGCTGACCACGGTCTCATGCGACGTAAAGCCATCATCGTGCTGACGATCACCCTCATGGTTACCGTGATGGTGACTGTCTCCTCCTATCTATACATTTCTCAAATGCTTCGCTTGCGCGTTACCGACGCCTACGACAACGCCTACAGGCTCACCCAGCAACTGGGTTACTTTGCAGAAAACGATTTGCCCGACCTCAGCAGCACCCGCGTCGACACCAATGATCCCGTAGCGGTTCGGCACGCCCTCGCAGAATATCTGCCGATGGATACGAATCTGCTCAACAACATCGAGTCGGACACCGCGCTCTGGTCCTACATCTATGACGCGTCCGTCACGGACGCAAACGGCAAGGCCATCCTGCATTCGAATACTCAGCTGGTGAATAAGCGCATTCCTCCGCGCCCCGACTTTCATACCGTAGTGACCTCGCGTTTTTGGGACCAACTCCGTCTGGTCTATCAACCGGCCGCGGTCTACGACGTAACTTATCCGCTACAGCTCAATAGCGAACCTTTCGGCACCATCCGCATCGGAGTTTCAAGCGTCTTTCTCAAAAATGAACTGACACCCCGGCTGATGCACGCCCTGTACTTTTCCATTGCATCCATCTTCACCTCGCTTAATACTGGCGGCGGTGATTTCGAACGTGGCGCTCGGCCCTCTGCGCGAAATCAACCGAAATCTCGACAGCGTGACCGACGGCGTCAGTCTGAGCGCCAGCGGCGAGCTATCGGGCAACGAGTCGGAGCACGATGAATTCGGCTTGGTTACGCTGAAGATCGCTAACCTCGGACGGCAGATGCGGGACACCAAGGAAATCTTTTCCGCATTGAAAGACAACGTGGATCAACTCATGTCCAAGCTGCAGGACGGGTTGATGCTGTTCACGCGCGATTCTCGCGTGGTCCTGGTCAGCGCTCCGGTCGAACGTTTCCTGGGGCGGCCGCGTGGAGAATTACTGGGCCGGACCGCCGGCGAAATTTTCTCTCGCGATTTGCCTCTGGGATCGATGGTCCTCGATGCCTTCGATCGCAAGCGCCCGCTCGTGCAGCGCGAATTCATCGCCGCTGCTGGAAGGCGCGTTCAGGTGTCCATGGATTTCGTTCAGGAGAAGGGTACGCAAATTGGCGCCCTGCTCATCATGCGCGACGCGGAGTCCGTACGCCGTATCGGCGACGAGATAGAAATGTCACGCCGGCTCTCCGCCAGCGGACGAGTTACCGGCGGCGTGGCGCACGAGGTAAAGAATCCCATCAATGCCATCGTGCTGCACCTGCAGTTGCTGCAGAACAAACTTTCCGAGCTCGATCCAGATACCCGCCGTCATATGGATATCATCGGCAGCGAGATCCGGCGCCTCGATCGAGTCGTGCAGACACTCGTCGATTTCATGCGCGCCCGCGAATTGCACCTGGAGGAAGTGGATCTGCGCGCTCTGCTGGAAGACGTGGCCCTGCTCGCCACTCCCGACGCGGAAGCTCACGGCGTAATCGTCGAGCGCGCTACCGGCGGAAACCCGCTCCCGATTAAGGTCGATCTCGATCTGATGAAGCAGGCTTTCCTCAACGTCATGCTGAATGGAGTTCAGGCTATGCCACGCGGAGGTCCGCTCACAGTCCGCGCCCACCGGGAGGGCAACATCGCAGTCGCGGAAATTCGCGATCATGGTATGGGCATCGCCGAAGATTTGCACGAAAAGATTTTTGAGCTCTACTTCACCACTAAAAAAGATGGCAATGGAATCGGCCTCGCCCAGACTTACCAGGTGTTGCAGTGGCATGACGGCTCTGTGGAATTTGAATCGGAAGAAGGTGTCGGCACGACATTCCGATTCCGCATTCCTTTGGCTGCCGCCGGGCTGGATTCGGAAAGCGATCCCGACAGTTTCGAAACGATGTTGACCTGACGCCGGAACTGATTTCTTCGACTTTCAGGCGTAGAATTTAAGAATTATTTGCCGCACACAGGATTGAAATGACTCTGGCCGCAGTCCTTGTGGTTTGTCTCTCGACTTGGGGAAGTTTTCGAGCACCCTTGCGCCCAGTTCCTATAGCGGCGCAATCACAAGCTGCCGACGCCCAATCTCAGCCCCAAAACCCGTCGGCGCCGTCTGCTGATTCCACTTCAACGTCAACCACTCCGAAGGCCCCAGCTCAGACTTCCCCATCTTCGGCGCAAGCTCCACCCAAACATCACTGGCATCGCAAGAAAAGCACAGCCTCTACTCCCGACTGTGTCACGTCACCGCCCACATCAAAGTCGACCCCCGACGGCCAGTCTCCAAGTTCAACTCCCGGCAGCGATCCCGCCAAAACGAATAACGCTAACGGCGCATCAGCATCGAAGCCTTGCCCGACTACGAAAGTCGTCATCAAGAACGGTGGCTCCGACGAACCCAACATAGCGCTGAAGGGAAAGACGACCGCGGAACAGGCATCGCAGGAGCGCTACAACACCGACCAACTCACCGCCGCTGCAGAGGCAAATCTCAAGAACCTCACCACCCGCCAGCTCAGCCCTAGTCAGCAGGAAATGGTGAGTCAGGTGAAGCTGTTCCTCGAACAGTCAAAGAAAGCAGTTGCTGATGGTGACCTGCAACGCGGTCACGATTTCGCCATGAAGGCGCAACTGCTCTCCAATGAATTACTAAAACCCTGAGGTCCCAAGACCACGCTCCCGCCAAGATTATTTCGCTACTCCAGCTACTGCTGGAAGAACGACACCAGCGTCAACTGGTTCACATCGGTTTCAATCGCGATAGCGTCTCCATTCGAGTCGATCAGGAAGAAACTGAATTGATCCTTGTTGGCGGGAGTGGTAACGTCCAGGCCAGTGATGGTGCCCGTAAAGACCCCGTTTGCTGCCTCGCCATCATTCGCGCTAAGGGTTCCTGACAGTGGCAGGTTCGTCGCCGTCGGACTTGCGCTGAGCAGCCAGTTCAGATCAGCCGATCCCGCGAAAGTTGCGCTGCCCGCGGTAGCCGTGACTGCACCCACTGCATCGAGTTCGCCGCTCTCGCCATGATCCCAGCCGGTGGCATCGATCGCGTAAGCTCCGTTCAGCGAAGCAATAGTGAACGGCGTGGTCTGAGTTTGTTGATAACCCAGGCCGCCAATCGCATTGCCGGTTCCATTTAAGACCGTCGCCACGGCATGACCGCTTCCGTCCAGGTAAAGTTCCAGGTAGTCGATCGTATTCGTGCCCACATTGAACGGCGTGGAGTTCACGCCGGTTATGGTTACCCTTCCGGTAGCATCGACGGTATAGGTCGCAGCCGTTATCGGGTTCGGTCCCTGCGATGGTGGCGTTAGGTCGTTATAGTTTCCGAAGCCGCTGACCGTACCGTCGGTGTCAAACACGAGCACTCCAGCCAGTTGGGCTGCACCCTTCACGTCAGCGCCGGTTAAGCCGATCACGTAACTTTGACCACTGACGTTCGTTGAGCCGAATGTTCCAGTACTCGTCCCCTGACCTAGCGCACTCCCTCCAAGAATTCCGCCAAATGCATCGCTGATTTCCACCAGTCGAATATGACTGCTATCCACGATGTAGCCGGCCAGTATCATTTGCTGCGGGAAGTGGTCATTGCTCCCGTTTCCCGGATTCAGGATGAAGTAAACACGACCGAAAGTGTCGGGGCCTGAGACCGTGTTGGAACCCGCAGCGAACGTCTGGGCGAGGAATTCGTTACCGGAGCCTGCGATGCACGCATCGAAGATGCTGCCCGTACCAGAAATGGTTCCCTTGCCATCGATATTGATCACCCCCGCCAACGACATAGGGCCGCTGAAGTTCGTCAAGGTGGATAATCCATTGAGCTGAAAGACATATCCATTTGTTGGAGTAACGAAGGAAACAAAAGGATCGTGCCAGTCCAAAGTCCCGCTAGCCGCCACCGAAGAGTCAAATTCCGTAAGAACTGCCCGGTTTGGATTAAGTGGAAGGAATGCCGCATCGAATGTCTCGACGCCGTTTACGCCGACGGATGTATCTGCGACGGAGCAGTCGCCTCCACTGCAGGTTTGCAGCTGAATACTCAGATGGCCGTCCGCCGTGAGTCCAAAGGTACTTCCGTTGGGATTAATGAGGTCCGGAGTCGTAGCTCCCGTGCTAAATGAATCCTGCTCGCCATTCTTGATGTTCCCATCCGTGACGTAAAAAACGCCTGCAACAGAGTAGGTCTGCAATGTAGACGGAGCATTGGGGTTTTTGCTGGTTCCTGTTAGCGAGAAGACGTAATAACCGTTCAGAGCCGTAATGATGTTGACCGGTGCGCTCACCGAGATGTTGGGATAACTCGTCAATGCTGCAGTGATGATAACGGCGCCCGCACTCGGCGGCGCTGTATAAGTGGCGCTGGTGCCCGACTGTGGCGTAAATGAGCCGCAGGTGCCAGCCGGCGAACAGTTCCACGTCACGCCACCGTTGGTGGTATCGCCGCTCGTCGTGGCTGTCAGGTTCGTGGTTGTGCCCGTAAACACTCCCGCGGGTGGCGCGGTCGTGAAGGCAATCGTCGGTGTACTCTTTTCGGTCACGGTAACGGAGGCGCTGGCACTGACTGCACTATCCGCCACGGAAGTCACAATGATCGTCACATTGGCTGAGACCGGTGGAGCTGTATAGGTGGTAGTGACCGTATTTGTCGGACTGAACGAGCCGCATGTCGCCGCCGAGTTGCCAGGGGTACAACTCCACACGACCCCTAAGTTTTTCGGGTCGCTGGTAATCGTGGCGACCAGACTTGTGCTCATGCCAGCTCCCATGGAAGCAGGAGGTTTCGTCGACATCGAAACCGATGGGGTGGAAGATCCCGAACCCGATTTTGAGCCACCTCCACAAGCTAGCTCCACTGCGGCTGCGCTAAAACAGACGAGCAGAAGCATCAACTTCCGGAATGACATGGGGCTCCTCCGCTGAAAATCAACCTCGAAACCTATTCGCGTCTAGCGTTCGCGTCGGTTCCGCCGCATGAGAATGTCGCTGCAACCGGAAAAGATCGGATGCCAGGGCGATCATTTTTGGGCGGGTCTTACCGCGTGGGGGTACGCAGGCAGGGAGTATGTATCAGCCTCAATGGCAAGTCAAGAATAAAACTTGGTGAAAACCGCCTCGATTCTGCCTGCGTTTTTCATTTCTTGGGCATCCAAACAAACGTTTTAAGGAGAGTCGCATATGGACGAGAAGATCGTGCAGGAAGTACTTCATTCGTTGTTCTCTTCCCTCGAGGCGCTGGACACACAAAGCACGGCCGTTCTTCAATTCTTGAAAGATAAAGGTCTGGTCAACGATGAAGAATTTAAACCTTATTTGGAGCAGGCCGGAAACGCCAGCGGCGTGCGCTGGCTCGCGGCGCGGGTGAGGAGTCGACCACCTGATTTCCGGCGCAATGAAGGCTGCGGAACAAGATGCCGCCAAGCAGGCTCCGAAGGCGACAGAAAACACTCAGCAAGCATCGCCGCCCGACAAACAACCCGACAAGTCGACGGACAACGGCCAGAGCAAACCAGGCAAACAAGATGAAAAGCCTACATCGCGAGCTGGCGCGACTGCGGAATCTCCATCTGCACCATCAGACGAAGCCTCAAAGGAACCAAAGCAAAAAGACGATGCCCTGAAGGGACCCGAGCAGAAGGATAAGGAAATCGAAGCAGACAAAAATCCAGGAAAAAGCGCCGCGTAATCGGAATCGAAATCGTCAGTCCGCCGTCATGGGTGCCGGACGCGCCAGCAGCGGACGTGGATTCGCCGAAACGGCTGTTTCCGCCGGCGCCTCCATCCAGCGCCGAACTTCCGGCAGCGCTTGCCGCATCGCCACTTCGCCCGAGCGGATTAACTCTCCTGCGCGTTTGAAATCGTCATACGCAAAACCCGATACGTCCGGCTCGATCACCAGATCGGCTGCGCCCCGCCATAGGTGACTCATCATGTCTTGCGCGATCGCAAAAGATTGTCCAATCACGTCGAAAAGATGCCGAGGCGCTCCATCCTTCGTCCACTGTCCTTTCAGATGTATGGCCAGCACACGATCCGCACCCATCTCGCGCAAGGGCCGCGTCGGAACCGGATGGGAAAGCATGCCGTCGACCAGCCAGCGCCCGCCGATGTTTACCGGCAAGAACATCCCGGGATAAGCGCAACTGGCCCGCACGGGATCGATGATCGATCCGGAATGAAACACGACACCCTGTCCTGTGTTGAAGTCAGTCGCGGTCACGCCGAGAGGGATCCGCAATTCTTCAAAGCTCTTAACCTTTAAAGAACGCGTCAGGAACGACACCATACGGTCGTTCGAAGCGAAACCGTATCGCGACACGGTCCAGCGGGCAAAGGTGGTAAAACGGCAGGAGCGCGAAACATCCTCGAGCTCGGCGGAAGAAAGACCACCACAGTACAACGCCCCGATCAGTGCTCCGACGCTGGTTCCGGCAACGATGCTGACTGGAATATTTTCTTCTTCGAGGACCTTCAGCACGCCGATGTGGGCCATCCCGCGGGCAAACCCGCCGCCAAGTGCCAGTCCAATTGCAGGAATTCGAGGCTCAGGAACACCCGCCTTGCGCGAGAGCTTGCGCCCAAAAGCTTGAGCAGAACGAACGATCCTGCCAAGACGTTTCACCGCTTACCCCACTTGCCGGACTACGGCCACCCACGTTAAAGCGCCACTTCAACTAATCCTAAGATGCCATAGCCGCACCTTTAGCTGCAGGGCCCGATCGTGCCATTAATACGTTATTTCGCTAAGGGAAGATACTGTAGCCAAAGGCCTTCACGCCCCCCGATTCAACCCCCGTCGTGACTAACCCACGTCCCTCTGCTAAGTTACAGACATGGTACGGGAAATTTCGGCGGGTGGTGTGGTCGTTCGGCAGCGCGAGGGAACCTGGTGGATGGCTGCAATTGAACCCGCCGGAGAGCCAACCACGGAGCCGGCGAAAAAAGATAAAGACGGCGAACCGGATTCAGCGGCTAAAACGCTGAAGCGGAAAAAGAGTGTATTAGCTCTCCCCAAAGGCCTGGTCGATCCCGGTGAAAAACCTCTGGCAACTGCACTCCGCGAAGTGCATGAAGAAACCGGCGTGGTCGCGGAAGAAATCGCGAAATTGGCCGACATCAAGTACGTTTACACCAGAAGTTGGGGCGACCGCCAGCGAGTCTTCAAGATCGTCAGCTTTTACCTGATGCGTTATGTTTCCGGGCGCATTGATCAGATCACCCCCGAGATGCGAGTCGAAGTCGCCCGAGCGCGCTGGATTCCCCTTGAGGATGGTGCAAAACTGCTGGCCTATAAGGGCGAAAAACAGATGGCGAAGCGCGCCCACCAGTATGTGCTGGAACATCCAGAACTCTAGAAGTTTGTCCTTATATTTCTCTTTCTCTGATGATCCTCCATAATCTTTCCATGTCACTTTGCCGGCGAACAAGAATGGCGCGTGCGTTTTTCAGATCCCACTCGCGATTTTCAAGAGTTGTGTTCTCATCCATCATGTTTCTTTGCATTGCACTTCTATCATCTCCACTGATTGCGAAAGTCACGTCTGCGCCCGCTCTCGATGACAGTTACGTTCCCGCTCTGGCCGCCGCCGACCATTTCCTTCAAGCCTTGCAGTCGGGCGACATCGAAAACGGAATGGCTCTCTTGACGAATCGCGCTAAACAAAAGGCCGCAGCCGATGGGCTCGACGCATTTTTCTCTTCCACCATTTCAGCCTATGAAGTGGGACGTGGAAAGCAACTGAAGCGGGGACGATATGAATTCCCTATCGTCCTGGTAAGCACCCGCTCGAAGAACAGCCATCCCTACCGTCGCTTCTCCAGCATTGTGATTGTGGACACTGGCCACAATGACTGGGCGGTGGATAAACTGCCATAGGCACAATCTTGAACGACTCTGTCTTCTCCTTCAAAATCTGTACAACGTTTTCCGAGGCAAGTCATGAAACGGATTCATAAAGTTGCTGTTCTCGGCGCAGGCACCATGGGCGCTCGTATCGCCGCACACTTCGCCAACGCAGGTGTTCCCAGTTACTTGCTCGATATCGTTCCACCGGATGCCGATGCGCCCGCACGAAATAAAATTGCCGCTGCCGGTCTCGAGGCTGCTCGAAAATCCAAGCCCGCCGCTTTTATGGAGCCCTCGCTCGCCCGCTTCGTCACCGTTGGAAATTTCGAAGATGATCTGAAGAAACTCGCAGAAGTCGATTGGATCATCGAAGCCGTGGTAGAAAACCTCGAACTCAAGCGTGCCCTGCTGCGCAAAGTCGAAGCCATTCGCAAGCCCGGCACCATCGTCACCACCAACACCAGCGGATTGCCCGTGGGCAAAATTGCAGAAGGTTTCTCCGACGACTTTCGCCGGTTTTGGTTCGGAACCCACTTTTTCAATCCTCCTCGTTACATGCGGCTGCTGGAGCTCATTCCCACTCCGGAAGCTGACCGCGCAGCCATCGACGCCATCGCGCACTTCTGCGATGTGCGCCTCGGCAAGGGTGTCGTGATCGCGAAAGACACGCCGAACTTCATCGCGAACCGCATCGGCACGTTCTCAGTTCTAAACGTTATGCACCTGATGCAGGAGATGGACCTGAGCATTGAAGATGTCGACGCCCTCACTGGACAAGCCGTCGGCTGGCCGAAATCCGCGACTTTCCGCACCATCGACTTGGTTGGCTTGGACATTCTCGGCCACGTCGTGAGCAATATGACGGCAAACGTGCACGACGAACGCAGCGACCTGCGCCTGCCCGACTTTTTCTCCCAAATGCTGCAGCGCAAATGGCTAGGCGACAAAACCAAGGGCGGCTTCTACAAGAAAAATGTAGGGCGAGCGCCCTCGCCCGCCGAACCCGGCAAAGAGGACGAGCGACTCGCCATCGACTGGAAGACCCTTGAATACCATCCTCGTCAAAAACCAAAGTTCGCCCAGCTCGACATGGCCAAAAATATTGAAGACACCGGCGCGCGGCTGCGCATGTTGCTCGGCCTCGATGGTGGCGGCCCGCAAAAAAACGACAAAGCCGGTGCCTTCCTCTGGTCCGCCTTGTCGGATCTGTGGACGTATGCCGCGAACCGCGTTCCCGAAATTTCCGATTCGATCGTTGAAATCGATCGCGCCATGCGGCTCGGCTTCAATTGGGAACTTGGTCCCTTTGAGCTATGGGACGCTGCGGGTGTCGAAGCCACGGTCGTGCGCATGAAGAAAGAAGGCAAGCCGGTCGCAGCAAATGTCGAAAAGCTTCTCGCTTCCGGACAGAAAACTTGGTACACCGACGACGCAAAATCCCCTTCCGGTCGTAAGGCTTGGGATCTGACAACCAAAGCCTTCGATCCGGTGCAGGTTCCGCAAGGGGTCTGGTCAGTCAACGTCGCCAAAAAATCCAACGGCGTGGTGAAGAAAAACTCCGGCGCATCGTTGGTCGATCTGGGCGATGGCGTGGGCTGCATTGAATTCCACAGCAAGATGAACTCACTCGGCGCCGATATCATCAGCCTGATCTTGCAGACTCTCAAGCCCGGCGGTCCCGGTGACAATTTCGAAGCCTTTGTCATCACCAATGACGCCGTCAATTTCTCGGTCGGCGCGAATCTTATGCTGCTGCTGATGAGCGTCCAGGAAGAAGAGTGGGATGACGTCGATCTCGCCATCCGTCAATTTCAGGGCATGACGCAAGCCATCAAGTTTTCGCCAAAACCCGTCGTCTCCGCGCCGTTCGGCTTGTGCCTGGGGGGTGGGACCGAGATCTCGCTACACGCCGCCGCCCGCCAGCCTCACGCGGAACTCTATACCGGACTCGTTGAAGTCGGGGTCGGTCTGCTTCCCGGCGGAGGAGGCTGCAAAGAAATGCTTCTTCGAGCAATCGACACCGCGACGGTCGCGCGCGGTGGCAAAGGTTCCGGCGAAGCCCTGGCAGGATCCATCGAGATGCTGGAGGCCATGAAGCGTGCATTTGAAACCATCGCTACCGCCAAAGTCGCCACCTCGGCCCACGAAGCGCGCTCCTTTGGATTCTTAACGGACAGCGATCGCATTACGATGAATCGCGAGCGTGTTCTTTCTGACGCGAAAGCTCGCGCCCTTGAGCTTGCCCGTGCCGGCTATGAAGCCCCCGTTCCGCGAACCGACATTCCCGCCCCTGGCGAAAGTCTTCTCGCCACACTGAAGATGGGAGTTCATCTCATGCGCCAGGGCGACTACATTACCGACTATGAAGTGAAACTGGGCGGCAAAATTGCCGAAGTCTTATGCGGCGGCTATGTTACTCCGGGCACTCCGGTCAGCGAACAATACATTCTCGACCTCGAACGCGAAGGATTCAAATCATTGTGTGGCGAGAAAAAAACTCAGGAGAGAATTCAGTACACACTGAAGACAGGTAAGACCTTGCGAAATTAGAAACGCCCTTTGCGCTCGCCAAAGTCCATGGCTTATCCCCATTTTGCGAGTAATGCAAACATCTCCGGGTAAAGCGAAGGCTGTCCCCGAGCTTCGATCATCCCCAGCAAATATTCTGCGTCAAACAATCCCATCACATTTTCTTTGAAAGAAAAATAGTTCCAGAATTACCTGATGGGTCCCGCTGATCTCAATCCAAAATGCAGATCCTCCCGTACATCTTCCGAGACAGCAACAATTGAAAGGGAACTAAACAATGAAAAACCGCACAATAGCAGTTCTGCTAGCAGTGTTTGCGATGGCTTTCGCAGGATTAGGTTTTGCCCAAAACCCAATGGTTGGTGGGCACGATATGTCGCCGCAGAAAAACATCGTCGAGAATGCACTCAACTCTAACGATCACACAACCCTTGTCGCCGCCGTAAAGGCCGCCGGATTGGTCGATACCCTCGAGGGTCCGGGGCCCTTCACCGTTTTTGCGCCTACCAATGAAGCCTTCGCCAAGTTGCCGGCCGGCACCGTGGATACGCTTCTGAAGCCGGAAAACAAAGACCAGTTGACCAAGGTTCTCACGTACCACGTGGTCTCCGGCAAAATGTCCTCGAATGACCTCAAAAAGAAAATCAAAGAGGGACACGGAACCGCGGAACTCACCACGGTTCAGGGCGAAAAACTTCAGGCCATGATGCAAGGAAGCAGCATCGTCCTGAAAGATGCGAAGGGTGGTACCGCGACGGTCACCATTCCGAACGTAATGCAATCGAACGGCGTCATCCACGTGATCGACAGCGTTCTAATGCCGTAATCACGTTCGCAGCTTCGACAAAGGCGCTCGCCGGAGCGCCTTTGCCTTTTTGCTAGGTAAAACTTCTGCGGCGCCAGCGCTACAATAGGTCGATGAAAAAACCAGTCTCGGCTGCTATTTCTACATCTCTATTGCTCTTAGCTTCGCTCGCTAAAGGACAAACTCCTCCCCAGAAGGAACCGCCGCCCGATGTGCCGGACGCGATTCAGGTGCCAGCGGGACTGGAGGTTGCGGTCTATGCGCACGCCACCGGATCACAGATCTATATCTGCCAGTCCGCATCCGACGGAAAATTCTCCTGGACGCTGAAAGGGCCAGACGCCGATTTGCACGATCGTAAAGATAAAGTGATCGGACATCATTCCATCGGCCCTACCTGGAAGTTGACTGACGGAAGCGAAGTCACCGGCAAAGCTGCCGCCCATGTCGATTCGCTTGACCCCGATTCGATCCCGTGGCTGCTTGTGAATGTGGTCAGCCATGCGGGAAGTGGCCAACTCACCAACGTGACGGCCATTCAGCGAGTTCACACGCACGGCGGCCAACCTCCAGCCACCGGTTGCGATGCTTCTCACGTCAATGCCGAAACCAAGAGCAGTTACGCTGCCGACTATTATTTCTACGCCCCTGCCAAATGAAGCGCATGCACACGCTACCGCATCGAACGACTAGATCGAGAGAAATTTATGCGTGAAGTCATCATAGCCTCCTCCGTCCGCACCCCCGTAGGCCGCGCCTTCAAGGGCACGCTCCGTGCAACTCGCCCCGACGAACTTGCCGCCATCGCCATCAAAGGCGCGCTCGACCGCCTCCTCCAACTCGACGTGAAAGAAATTGAAGACGTCATACTCGGCTGCGCTATGCCCGAGGCCGAGCAAGGAATGAACGTGGCGCGCATTGCCTCACTGCGTGCAGGTTTGCCGGTCGAAGTTTCTGCACTTACCATCAACCGCTTCTGCTCTTCCGGTCTGCAATCCATCGCCATGGCCGCCGAGCGCATCATGAGCGGCGGCGCCGAAGTGATTGTCGCCGGCGGCACCGAGTCGATGTCGATGATCCCGATGGGCGGTCACAAGGTTTCACCGAATCCATGGCTCGTCGATCATTATCCCGACGCTTACCTGAACATGGGTCTTACCGCCGAACGCGTTGGCCAGCGTTTCGGCATCACCCGCGAGGCCGCCGATGAATTTTCTTTTCGAAGTCACCAGAAGGCCCTTGCTGCTATTCAAGCAGGAAAGTTCGATGACGAAGTTGTCCCGGTCCCGGTGAGTTTTACCACTCCTAACGGTTCGAAGCCGAAGCGGCAGGAAATTGTTTTTAAAATGGATGAAGGTCCTCGGGCCGATACTTCCCTCGAAGCCTTGCTCTCCTTGAAGCCGGCATTTCATTTAAAGGGAACGGTCACCGCCGGTAATTCCTCCCAGATGTCCGACGGTGCCGCAGCAGCCGTGGTCATGTCCGCCGAGCGCGCGAAGGCTCTCGGTATCACGCCGCTGGCGCGCTACGTTTCCTTCGCGACCGCCGGCTACAAGCCCGAAGAGATGGGACTCGGCCCAGTCTTCGCAATTCCAAAAGCTCTCAAGATGGCGGGATTGAAGCTCTCCGATATCGACGTGTTCGAGTTGAACGAAGCCTTCGCCGCACAATCTCTCGCCGTAATTAAAGAGGCCGGCCTTGACCCGGAAAAAGTAAACCCGAATGGCGGCGCAATCGCTCTCGGGCATCCTCTGGGATGCACCGGAGCCAAGCTGACCGCCTCGATCATCCGCGAGATGAAGCGCCGCAACGCTCGCTACGGTATGGTCACCATGTGCGTCGGCGGCGGCATGGGCGCGGCCGGAATTTTTGAAAATCTGAATTGATACGGAGGACCTCTTGGAGATTTCGTTTACTTCGTGAACCTTAGTGTCCTTAGTGATAAATTATTTCGTTTGCTGTGACGTCCGACCTGGACTGATTATGCAAAATTCGATACCTCTCAACTGGAGGTATCATGGCCACCGTCCCAATTCACATTTCCAGCCCCCAGCAAGTCAGTCACGCCATAATCACCGCGGCGATGAAAGTCCACACCGAACTGGGCCCGGGCCTTCTGGAAAGCACCTACACAGCCTGCCTGCAATACGAACTATCCACGGCCGGCGTCCGGTCTGCGGTGCAGGTAGGTCTCCCCGTCGTTTACTTCGGAGTAAAGCTCGAACTCGGCTATCGTATCGACCTGCTGGCGGAAGACCTGGTAGTGGTGGAAATCAAGTCGGTCGAGGCCGTCTCACCCGTCCATCACGCGCAGATTCTTTCCTATCTCAAGCTCAGTGGCAAATCCATCGGATTGCTTATAAACTTCAATGTTGTCCATTTGAAAGACGGCATCAAACGCTTTGTGAACGGAACAAACTGGAAATAAAAGCATTAACCACGAAGCTCAGGAAGTAACACTGAAGTCTTTCAGCTTAGAGATTTCCTTAGTGAACCTTGGTGTCCTTCGTGGTTGAAAGGTTCTATGGCGAGCACCACCGCAACTCCCCAAACGAAGATCTCCGGCGGCAGCTTCCTCCTTGAAACCCGCCGCACTGAAGAAGTCTTCACTCCCGAAGATTTCACCGAGCAGCACCAACTCATCGGTCAGACAGCAGAAGAATTCGCCGTCAATGAGATCCTTCCCAATGCCGAGAAAATCGAGCACAAGGACTTTTCCATCTCTCGCGACCTTCTGAAGAAAGCGGGCGAGCTCGGTCTCAGCGGTGTCGAAATTCCCGAAGCCTACGGCGGCCTGGAAATGGACAAAGTCACCGCCGCGGTCATCGCCGACCACCTCGCGAAATATGCCGGCTTTGCCACCACCTGGGGCGCGCACAGCGGCATCGGATTGCTGCCCATCGTTTATTTCGGCACCGAAGACCAGAAGAAAAAGTATCTTCCCCGTCTCGCCTCCGGCGAGATTGTCGGCGCCTACGCGCTATCAGAATCCACTTCCGGCTCCGACGCCATGAACTCCCGCACCCGCGCCGAGCTTTCTTCTGACGGCAAGCATTACATTTTGAACGGCGAAAAAATGTGGATTACGAACGCCGGCTTTGCTGATCTGTTCACCGTGTTCGCCAACACCGACGGCAAGCTGTCCGCATTCCTCATCGAGCGAACTTTTCCCGGGTTTTCTGTCGGTGCCGAAGAGCACAAGATGGGGATTCGCGGCTCTTCCACTTGCCCCATCATTCTGAATGATTGCAAAGTGCCGGTGGAGAATCTGCTCGGCGAAATTGGACGCGGCCATGTGATCGCCTTCAACATCCTGAACATCGGCCGTTTCAAGCTGGGAGCCATGTGCGTGGGCGGCGGCCGCGTATCGCTCGAAAATGCCATCGGCTACGCAAAACAGCGGAAGGCCTTCGGCAAGCCGATCGCTGACTTCGGTCTGGTCCGGGAAAAAATCGCGAACATGGCTACGCTGCTTTACGTCGGCGAATCGCTGGTCTACCGCACCGTCGGAATGATGGACGTGGCTCTCGGCGAGGTCGACAAAACCGGCGCGGAAGCAATGAAGGAAGCCCGCAAAGCCATCGAGGAGTACGCCGTCGAGTGCTCCATTATCAAAGTCTGGGGCTCGGAAATGGTCGACTACATCGTTGACGAGAGCCTGCAGATCTACGCCGGCTACGGCTTCGTGGAAGAATATCCGGCGGAGCGCGCCTACCGCGACGCCCGCATCAACCGCATCTTCGAAGGCACCAATGAAATCAACCGCCTCATCATCACAGGCTTTCTTTTGAAGCGCGCCATGAGTGGCCAGTTACCTCTCATGCCGGCCATCAAGAAGCTGATGGACGAAGTTCTCTCCGGCCCTTCAGCCAGCGAAGATCTCGAAGGTCCCCTTCCCGACGAGCGCAAGCTCGTGTCCCAGGCCAAGAAACTCGGCTTGTTTGCCGCCGGAGCCGCCACGCAGAAATATATGCAGGCAATCCAGGACCAGCAGGAAATCATGGGCGCCATCGCCGACATGACGATCGAGACCTACGCTATGGAATCCGCTGTCCTGCGCGCACAGAAAATTGCTGAAACCAAAGGCGACTCTGCCGCCGCTCTCCCCATCGCCATGACCCGTGTTTATCTTTCCCAAGCCATGGAAAAAGTTGAATCGGCTGCCAAGAAGGTGATCGCCGCCGTGGCCGATGGCGACATGCTTCGTACTCAACTGGCAATTTTGCGCCGGCTCGCGAAGTACGAACCGTTCAACACCATCGAACTGCGGCAGCAGATCGCGCAGAGGATGCTCGAACGCGGAAAGTACACGTTAGTTTAAAAGAATGCAACATCAGGAGTCGCCATGCCAATAGGCACATTCACCGCTGTCTTGCACAAAGAAGGCGAATTCTACGTGGCCGATTGCCCAGAAGTTGGAACTGTCAGCCAGGGAATCACAGTCGAGGAAGCTATTGCCAATCTCAAAGAAGCAACCGAGCTCTATCTCGAAGAGTTTCCACCTTTGAGCTCCGGTCGTCCTCTCGTAACGGTTTTCGAAGCCCGTTATGCCTAAGCTGCCTCGCGTTTCAGGGGCTGAGACCATCCGCGCACTCGGTCGCTTGGGCTTCGTTCAAGTGCGGCAGCGCGGCAGCCATGCTGTTCTGAAGCGACTTGGACGGGATGTCGTGGGCGGCTGCGTCGTTCCATTGCACCCTGAGTTGGCAACGGGAACCCTGCGCAGCATCCTGAAACAAGCTGGTGTGACGATAGAGGAATTCGTCGATAACCTTTAGCGTCGCGTCGACCACAGCCTCAGTAATTCTTTTTCTGGTGCAGAGCTCGCATGAGTAAATGCAAGCAAATCCCGGTCGCTCTTCTCGCTGTTTTACTTCTCTCCGCCATCCTAAGCGCCCAGGAAAACAAATTCGTCTCAGGCAGTCTCGCCCTCACCCCGCCCATGGGCTGGAATTCCTGGAATAAGTTTGCCTGCAACATCAGCGAAGACATGATTCGCGATATGGCAGACGCCATGGTCAAGTCCGGCATGAAGGACGCCGGATACCAATACGTCAACATCGACGACTGCTGGCAGGTAAGTCGCGACGCAAGCGGCAACATCGTCGCCGATCCCCAGCGTTTTCCCCATGGGATGAAAGCAGTTGGCGATTACATTCACTCTCTGGGTCTCAAGTTCGGTGTCTATTCCGACGCGGGCTCGAAGACCTGTGCTGGACGCCCCGGCGGCCTCGGGCACGAATATCAGGACGCGATTCAATACGCCGCATGGGGCGTTGACTATCTGAAATATGATTGGTGCAACACCACCACTCAGGATGCGAAGGCTTCTTACGCAAACATGCGCGCCGCGCTTGACGCGTCCGGCCGCGCCATCGTGCTGAGCATTTGCGAGTGGGGTACAGCCAAGCCCTGGCTCTGGGGAAAGGAAGTTGGCGGTAACTTGTGGCGCACCACTGGCGACATCACCGACAAGTGGGCCGGCCAGAATAAGTGGCCCGATGGAACCTGCTGCTCCAATGGAATGCTTGCCATCGTCGACCAGCAAGTGGGACTGCAATCCTTCGCCGGACCCGGCCACTGGAACGATCCGGACATGCTCGAAGTAGGCAACGGCGGCATGACTGACACGGAATACCGCGCCCACTTCAGCCTGTGGGCAATTCTCGCCGCACCCCTCATCGCGGGCAACGACCTAAGAAACATGCGCCCCGAAATTCGCGACATTCTCACTAACAAAGAAGTGATTGCCGTCGATCAGGATCAGTTGGGCCGCGAAGGCGAGCGCGTCTGGAAAAACGGCGACCTGGAAGTCTGGGCCAAACAGCTAACCGACGGCAGCCGCGCCGTGGTGCTGTTGAATCGTGGAAATACGGAAGCGCGAGTTTCAGCAAACTGGCAGGATCTCGGCTATCCCGAGCACTTAAGCGCTTCCGTCCGCGACCTCTGGCAGCACAAAGACATTGGCGCGGTTGCGGGAAAATTCTCTTCTGCCGTAGCTCCTCATGGAATCGTAATGGTCACGATCAAGCCCTAGAAGCCTGCTCGCTCCGATGTTAGCGGCGGCTGCTCGATCCGCTATCAATCACGCCGCCCTCGATGACCTTTCCCTCGCCCAGCGCTGCCTGCGTCTCAACCCTCTCTTCGGCCGGTTCTGTCATCCGCTTCGTCTTCCGGTAGACGTTCGCCACAGCCATGGTCCACATCGGAACCAGATCCACTCCCGGTACGAGTTTCGCCAGAAACGATGGAAGAAATTCCCAGTGCCAGCCCAGAAGGTTCACCAGCAAGGCTCCCACTCCAAAATCGAGTATGTCCTCTGCCGGCGACAATGCGCCCTCAACGAAGAAGGGAAAGATGATGATTTGAACCGCGTCTGCAATGATGGCTATCATCATCGCGGTTCGAAAGCGCGAACCAGGGGAAACTGCAACGGCGTCAGAAGTCACGGCAACTGCTCCAGCCCTATTCTAACCCCGCTCCGGCCGATGCGGCCGATTCGATTTCCTGAACCTTCACGGGTGGCGCAGGATATTCTCCAGTGTTCTTATCGAATTCATTCCGTCTCGCAGCGCGGACCGTTCGTCCCCTTCGTAGGCCCCCGAGCTTTCCAATTCCGCGATCCGCTGCCTGATCGCATTTCGTCGCGATTTCAATCTTGACCGCCAATTGTTTCGAGTCAAGTTCCAGGAGCGCCGCATGGACCAACTCTCTCCACGTCTGGGACCCGGTGGGAATGCTGTTATCTCCCATCTTTTCGTTGACGTTCATTGCAAACCCCACTCGATCGAAATGTACGATTTTGACGTTGCAGGTGTGCCCCAGTAAGCAGTATGCAAGCAATTCCGCCATCTTAAAATCAGGATTGTCCGCGAAAGAACTGTCAGTTAAAACCTGACAGGATTGATGGAGGAAAGAGAATTTTAGGCGAGTTTAGCGGGATTCGAGCGAACTCCCGCACTGCGAGCAAGCAGGCCCGCTTCAATGGCATAACGCACTATTTCACGACGGGTGCTGATCTGTAACTTCTTAAGCAAGCGGGCGCGGTATGTTTCCACACTCTTCACGCTTACAAAGATCTGCGCAGAAATCTGCTGGTTCGTGTAGCCCTCTGCCACCAGTGTCAGCACTTGCAGTTCCCGGCGGCTCAACAGGTCATGCGCGTTTTGTGCCGTCACTTTAAAATGCCTCGGAGAACCCAAAGCTTTTTGCACCAAATGTTCGGTTACGCCCGAGTCGATGAATGTCCGTCCTTCATGCGCGGCTCGGATTGCAGACACCAGATCGGAGTCGAGCGCCCTCTTCAACACATATCCCGCAGCGCCCGCTGCCAGCGCCGATTCAAGATAAGCCGGCTCCGCATGCATGGTAAGAATGATGACTCGGGTCAGAGAATGCCTTCTCTTCAGTTCTGCCGCCGCCTCAATTCCGCTGATTCCCGGCATGCTGATATCGATCAGCAACACGTCCGGCTTCTTGGACCGCACTTGTTCCAGCGCTTGCTCTCCATCGGCCGCTTCACCCGCCACCTTGATATCGGATTGTGCGCGCAGCAACATGCGCAGTCCGGCCCGCAAAATCGTGTGGTCATCGGCGATGATCACGCTGATCGCGGATTTCTTTTTCATGCCCGGGATCTTTCCTGCGATTTGCTGAATGCAGCGGGGATGTGAAACGTCTTGATTGTACCCTCGCCCCGCCGCGACTGCAGCGTAAACTCTCCACCCAGCATCGCCGCGCGTTCCCGCATCCCCTGCAATCCCATATGCCGACCATTACCCGTCACGAGCTCGGGATCAAATCCCTGGCCATCGTCAGAAATCTCTAAATCCACAAATTTGCTCCCCACATTAAGAAGGATCCCCACCTTGCTGGCTCGGGCATGCTTTGAAATGTTAGTGAGAGCTTCCTGCACGATGCGATACAACCCCGCTTCGGTATTTTTGGCCAGGCGTCTCGAATCCAACCCCACCACTCTAAGCTTCACTTGAATGCGTTGCAGCCGGCGAAAATCATCGACGCAGGTTTTCAGCGCTGCCTTCAGACCAAGATCGTCAAGCGCCAGCGGGTGCAGGCCGCGCGACAGCCGTCCGAGTTCATCCATCGTTAGCCCGGCGATCTTCTTGAGCGCTTGAACCTGTCCTTTGGCTTCTTTCAAATCTTTCGCATCTTCAATCAGGCGCAACCCCGCCAACAGTGAGGCCAGCATTTGCCCGGATTCGTCGTGCAACTCCCTCGCGATTGCCCTCCGCTCTTCTTCTCGAGCCAATATTTCATGCTCTAACAGCTCCCGTTGAATTCTCTCTTTGGTTTTTAACTCCTCAATGCGCCTGCGCTCCGTAAGATCGAGCACAAAACACATCCATTCCAGAGGAGTTTCGCTTATCACTGCCCCACCGATCAAGATCGGTACCCGGGAACCATCTTTTCGAAAATACTCTTTTTCGAAAGGAGGAAATACTCCCGTAGCCCTGAGCTCGGCAACTGCCTGCTCGCCCCGTTCGCGCAGCTCGGGTGGAGTGAGCTCGACCCAATTAAACTTTCTGGATTCGAATTCCTCTCGAGAGTAGCCGAGCATGTTGAGGAAGGTGTCGTTCGCTCGGATGAAGTTCTCGTCCAACGTCGAGGTAAAAATTCCGATGAGATTTGAATCGACGAACCGCCGGAGGCGAGATTCGCTCTTCCGCACTTCTTCTTGCGCCCTTTTTAGGTCGGTGATGTCTATGAAAGCCCCGACCGCACCCCGCACCTTGTCCCCATCCATCAAGGGAACAGCATGGCCAAAAATATTGATGCTCGTGCCATCATCGAAATCGAGGCTCATCTCCGCATTGCGTACCCCTTCTCCAGTGGCCGCGGCTCGTTGCACTGGCAATTCTTCAGGAGAAAGCAGCCGCCCGTCCTTCGTCGTCTGGAAGTGGTTGGGCCGTTCGTCGGGCGGTGCTGATTTCGAGCTGTTCGCGCCGGGAGTCATGCGTAACATTTCATAAGCCGCCCGGCTGCTCGTCATCGTCCGGCACTCCGGATCGTGCGCGATAAATGTCATTGCGGGGACGGCATCCAGAATGGCAGCCAGGTCGTCCGCCCGCGCCTTGGCCTCGGCTTGGCTGCGGACCAGTTCGTCTTCCACCCTTTTCCGGTCACTGATGTCGATGTCGATTCCGACCATGCGCAGCGGAACTCCGGCATGGTCGAAGAAAAATCGTCCGCGAGCCTGCACCCAGCGCAGCGTTCCATCCGGCCGAACCATGCGGAATTCCGTCCGATAATCCCCTCCGCATTGCGTCGCATCCATCACCGCGCGCTGCACACGAGGTAAATCCTCGGGGTAAACATATTTTTCAAAAGCCTGGAAATTGCCCTCAAAGCCGCCAGCCGGCAACCCCATCATCGATTCCAGGTTAGGGGACCAGTAGATTTCTCCGGAGCCGATGTTCCAGTCGAAGGTTCCGATTTTGGCTGCATCCATCGCCATGCGCAGCCGCTCCTCGCTGGCTTCGATCGATGGCGAAAACGCGGTGTTGCTTTTATGCTTAGAGGAAACGCGGGACTTCGTGGTTTTTTTTGATCCGCTTGCGAGCGTCTTTCTAGCGGCTTTCATTACGTTTAGTCGGGCCGATCAACGGCGAAATCATTCTACCGCTCGAAATCTCGCCGAATGAAGTAATTCTCGCGACGTGCGCCCGGGCACAGCCAATCCCGCGCCCTATCTGCCGGAATCGTCGCTGGTATCGATCCATTCCGCACCCACGCTTAGCCTAAGAGGACGTGCGGTCTTCGCTCTCTTTGGCCAACGCCGACCGTCGCCCGTACGCCACTATCGCGAGAAGGCATCCAACGACCACTGGCATTAATGCGGATGCGAGTCCATTTACGTGGTAGGTGATAACCGTTGCCCCAACCATAATCACCATCAACCCTACAGCGGCCATTGGGGTAAGTTCACGTCGGATGCGGAAGCCCCAGGGCAGTACGAGTCCCAATGCACCCAGCACTTCAGCGCAGCCGATGAATCGCAGAAAAAGTCCCGGGAGCGAGATCTGCTTTGTCATCATTTCGACAGGCATGACAAGTTTCATGACCCCTGCGAACATAAACATAGCCGCCAGCAAACCTTGAATTGCCCACATGGCAAAATTTACGGAACGACGGCTGCCCCAAGCCGCATTCTGGGAAATTGCGCGATTAGAAATAATGGTATCCGTCATCGAATCTCTCCAAGGTGAATTGAATTGCTCTCACCGGTAAGTCGAACGGGAGAGTCGTAAATCGACAAACGCCAAGCTTGATTTTCGAGAAAATCACTGACGCATCCTACTTCGCCTCAAGCACGCTACGGAGCTTTCGTACTGCCCGCGGAATCTCTGACACAACGGCACTGCCGAAACCTAAGATCAGCCCAGGACGCGACCGCTCGCCCACATAGGACGGTGAAAGTGGCCACATCCATACATTCTGCAGCGCAGCTTTCTTCGCTATTTCCACGTCGCGTGCGCCCTTGGGCAATGCAACGGTCAACTGCATCCCTGCTTCGCTCCCGAGCACTTCGACCATCGATCCAATTTCCCTGTCGATACTCGCTACCAGCGCATCTCTCCGCTCTTGATAAAGAACTTTCATTCTTCGAATGTGGCGCGCGAAATGGCCCTCCCCGATAAAATCGGCGAGCACTTCCTGAGAGAAACTTGGAGGACATAGGTCCATGGCACGTCGTACGGCTAGGAAAGAATTGATGAGGTCCGGTGGAATCACCACATACCCGATGCGCAACGATGGAAACAAGACCTTGCTGAACGTACCGATGTAGATCACTCGATCGCTGGAGTCGACTCCCTGCAAGGGTGCCACAGGAAAGCTCTCATATCGATACTCGCTGTCGTAGTCATCCTCGATGATCCACGATCCGTTGCTTCTCGCCCAATCGAGCAACTGCAGGCGTCGCGAGGCGCTCATCGTGACCCCTAACGGAAATTGATGAGACGGCGTAACAAACGCCACCCGCGCCTTTCGGCAAGCCTTGATCCCGGCGGCTACATCCAGACCCTCCTTATCCACCGGAATCGGTACCAGGACAGAGCCATTCAACCTGAAGATGTGCTGCGCAAAACGGTAACCCGGCTCTTCGATCCACACCGAATCTCCCGGATCGAGCAGCACCCGCGCACTAAGCTCCAGTGCGTGCTGAGAACCGCTGACGATCATGATTTGATCGGCTTCGCAGCGTAGGGACCGCGCCGTCCTCAGGTAACTCGCAACCGCTTGTCGCAGAGATCCCAACCCTAACGGATCGCCGTATCGAAACGACGCGATATCCATTTTCCGGTTGCGGCGTGACACCACTCGAGACCAGTCGTGCATTGGAAACTGATCGAGCGCTACTTGGCCAACGCCGAATGCCCCCCAACCCAGCCTGGCGGGGCGCTCGAAACTGGGTAGGCTCATAGCCCCTCGGGAGACGGCCCGCGGGCCGGATCCGGCCACAGTTCGTGTCGTCATTTTTGGCGGACTGGAAGTCGCGCGTTGCGGAAGGGAGCCCGCAACGATCGTTCCCGCACCCACGCGGCTTTCGAAAAAGCCTTCCGCCAAGAGCTGCGCATAGGCATTAAGAATCGGGAAGCGGGATACACCCAGCTCTAATGCCAGTACCCGCGTTGAAGGTACTCTCTGCGCGGGCCGCAGGCTTCCATTAACTATGGCCGAACGGAAAGAATCGTAGATCTGCTTGTGAAGAGCCCGCGCTGCCCTGCGGTCAACAGCGATCATGGGCAAAACGATCGGAGCAATTCGCTTCACTGCCCGGATCATAATGGTCAGAGAAACCCACGTCAAACGTCTAAAATGCACGACCGGTTAAATCTGAGGGAACGGACTTCGCAATGATTCGGACCCGCCGTCGGTCATCAAAATAAAAAGCCGCCCATTTTCTGGGCGGCCTTTGCTTCTCGAAATATTTTATGCTGCGCTGGTTGCGGGTTCGGGCCTGCGCATGGGTTCATCGAAGCTGCCGCCGTAAATCGCCGGCACTTTTGCTCCCATGGGACGCAGGTACGTAGCCAGTTCCCCGCGATGGTGTATGCAGTGATTATTTACAAAGCCCAGGTAGAAGACCGCCGGAAAATTGAATACTCCCGCAAAATCGATCGGGGTCAGCAATTGTTCTGCGGTCAGCCCGGCAATTTGTTCCGCCGCGCTCTTGAAGTTGGAGTCGTACCACGCGACGAGTTCGGCCACGGTTTTTGGCTTTTCCTCTGCCGATGGATTTTGCATCGTGAACTTCAGGTCTGCGATCCCATTCAAAAATTGAACGTCTGTGTTGGCCAGATGCCAGGCCAGTTCCCACGCGCTACGTGCATGCGGATCCGAACGGTAGTCCGACTTGTCATCGGGAATTGCGGCAATAACTTTTTTCGTGATTTCCAGCTCGCGACCAAGGCCATCGAGCATGAGCTGGCGGTATCCGAGAGCGAACTCCGGCGTGGGAGCATGTTGAGCGGACATGTAAACCTCCTCGTAAGCAGCCCGGATTATACCCCGACCGGCTGTTTGCTGCTCACCGGCACCGCTGTCAACCATCCGTAGCGATCCTCTTTCTCGCCGCGCACGATCGCATAAAATTCTTTCTGGATCGCCTTCGTAATCGGCCCCATGCCACCGTTGCCGACTTTAATTTTATCGACCGAACGAATGGGCGTGATCTCCGCCGCGGTGCCGGTAAAGAACGCTTCGTCCGCGATATAAAGCATCTCGCGCGGGATCATGTGTTCGGCAATCGGAATATTCAAGTCGCGCGCAATTTGCAGAACGGAATCGCGCGTGATGCCGGGCAGCACCGAGTTCCCCAGCGGCGCCGTGATCAGCTTGTCGCGGTGCACCAGGAACACATTTTCCCCGGAACCTTCGCTGACAAATCCATTGATATCCAGCGCGATGCCCTCGGTGTACCCGTTCACGATGGCTTCCATCTTGATCAGCTGCGAGTTCATGTAATTCGCGCCGGCCTTAGCCATCGCCGGCAGGGTGTTCGGAGCCAGACGCGTCCACGACGAAACGCACACGTCGCAACCATCCCCCTCGCCTCCCAGATATTTTCCCCACGGATAATTAATGATGTAAACCTCGGTCGGCGAGTTGAACGGATTCACCCCCGCTTCCCCGTATCCGCGCAAAATAATGGGCCGCACGTAGCACGGCCACGCGCCGTTACTCCCCACAGTTTCCAGCATTCCCTTCACGATTTCATCGCGGCTGAAAGGCACGTCAATGCGGTAGACCTTGGCGGAATCGAGCAGCCGCTGAATGTGCTCGCTGGCGCGGAAAATGGCAGGACGCGATTTCGGGTTGTAGCAACGGATTCCCTCAAACACCGAGGAGCCGTAGTGCACGACATGCGACATCACGTGGATCGTCGCATCATCCCACGGGATGAGCTTGCCGTTATGCCATATATTCTCAACCTTTTCGATTGCCATGCCGCTCCTTTTCTTACCGCTCCAGCGCTGCACATATTATAGCCGACGCCTTTGGCGATTCGAGACGTCGGTCGTGCTTGCTCGTGGGATAACTACCCACCTGCATCTTTCAGCCCTAGCCACTCCCAGGCCTCCCGATATCCCTCCCACTTCGGATTTCTCCCCTTTCCATCCGGAAAAAATCGCAAGCTCTTCACGCCCGCAATCGCCTCCACTGGCAGCACGTACCAAACTGTAGAGCGGGCGCCCTCGCCCGCTGCTTTTGTTCTTGACCTGGCGCCCTCGCCCGCGGCCTTTGATCTTGACCGGTCCCCCTCCATCACCACATGCGCCGCCAGCACATCAATCTGCTCCGCCGTATAACACTTCTTTCCTTCGCCCCGCGTCGCGTACACCGGCTGCACATCATAGCCTCCGCCATTCAATCGGCCCGTAGCTTTCACCTGAACCCGCAACAAACGTCCGCCGCCTTCCGCCCACACGATAAAATCGCACTTCTCGCTGTCTCCCCACGGAATTGCCAGCCCGAATCCCAAACTCTGCGCCTTCAGCAAAAACGCCGCCTGCGACAACTCCCCCATCCGCTTCGGATTTCTCTTCCGCCTCTCGCTCCACCCAGCCTCCGCTTCCGCCCGGATCCACGGAATCCATCTCGCAACCGTATCCTCGCCGATCGCTCCGTTGATACTTTGCACTTCACCAACCCCCACATCATCGCCACCGTCCCCGCTCATGACACTTCCTCCCATCCCGCGCCGTCAGCAACCTGGCGCCTTATCCATTCGAACTCGCGACAATTTTCACCGATACTTTCCGTATATCCCGCACGTCAATCTGAAGTCCAGTTCATCCCCCCAATAATTTCCTCAAAATTCCCAATTCGGAACCACGTCAAAAAATGCGAAGCGAATCCCCCCAATCCGCGCATTTGATTTCGGCTATCGCAGCGCTTCTCCCATTCAGTTTGTCATTCCGAGCCATTTGTAGCCGCGCCAGCGGCGAGGAGGACGAGGAACCTGCTGTTTGCCATCGCAACCGTGGGAGTGTGACGCTTCACCGCGATTTTGGGTGGCGAAGCGCTTCCACGCTGCGACTGGCCGAACTTCCTGGAACAGGGCTTCAGCCTAAGTACGCTTTCCCCACCTCGAACTCGAACCTCGCGCCATCCTCTAAGCCCGGATCCGCATCCAACTCAAACCTCAAAATTGAAAGGAATCACCATGGCCGACCAGAAAAATTCCAAGTGCGCTCACGTTCCCTGCATCTGTGTTCCGCCCTCCGGCGAAAAATATTGCAGCCAGTTCTGCAAAGAAGCCGGCTCCGAAGAAGCCGAAATCGCCTGCGACTGCGGACACCCCGCCTGCACTACATAAAATCTCTGGACCTCGTGAGCGAGAGCCGATGTTGCCCGTGTGGAGCGGACACTCCTGTCCGCTGCCTTTGACGTTTGCTCTTGACCTTGATCTCGACCCCACCCGCAATCGGCCCGTGATAATCCCGTGGAAGAGCGGCGCTTCAGCGCCGTAATTTTGGGTGGCGCAGCGCTTCCAGCGCTGCGATCAAAGCTTGTTTCTGGAACGGGCCTTCAGCCCCTGAGGTGCTCCCGGTGTGGAGCGGACACTCCTGTCCGCTGCCTCTGACGTTGCTCTTGACCTTGATCTCTCCCACCCGCAATCGGCCCGCAATAATACCGTGGAAGAGCGGCGCTTCAGCGCCGCGTAAAGATCAAGAAGATGTTTGGGCTTTAGTCCCTGAGGATCCGTCCCGGAGCTCCGTCGGCTGAAGTGCGCAAAACGTACCACGCCGCTCCAATCCGTCCCGGAGGGACAACCGATAATAGCCCCGGACACAAGTCCGGGGTAAGCCACAAGAAAGAGGAACCGAGTCCTGTCAGGGACGGCAGACTAGCCTCGCGCGCGACATCTGCTCATTGAAAGCGAATCGATGACACCTATGTGCTATTGACCGCTTGCCATTGAGAGAGCAGCATGACGGGCATCCCATCTATAAATAAATAGTTCTGCAGGAACGATGAGGCAAGAATGAAACGAATCGTTCTCCACTTAATAGCCATAGTTGTTCTAGCCGTGCCAAGCCCGGCGCAAACGCAGTCCCCTTTGCCCGCCGATCCGGGGATGTATGTTGAGGCGCCGGGCGGGCTCACGAAGATCATCGGCCAAATCGCCGAGTTCAAACGCAGCGGTAGCTCGTTCGTATCTCACGCAACCGTAGGGGTTAAGTCACAAAAAGAAAATATCCAATTGCTCGGCCCGCATGCTCAGACGGTTGTTCCATCAATGCCTGTCTTTTACTTCATTCCCGCAAAACAAGAGGCAGATGCCGGAGTCAATGCGGGCGATCTGATTCTGGTTCGCCTCGAAGAGAAGACCGAGCGGAGACAATTCGAAATCGCGGCTCACGGCGCCTGGCGCAGCAGTGCTGGCATTTCCCTCACGCACCAGGTTCAGATAATCCGCTCCGAGGTGAAATCGGGCTTCTACAAGATTGCGCCTGCGATGGCGCTCAGCAAGGGCGAGTACGCTTTGTACCTATCACGCGGCGAAGGCATGGCTCCCTATGTTTACGACTTCGGTGCCCAGGAATCCCAGCCGGTTGCCGTGAGAGAGGAGACAAATATGCCTCCTAAGACGGAGCCGTGATCCGTTCGGTCGCTCAGATGAGTTCCAAACCGAGTTCCGCAATCGGGAGCGCTCAGATCTTCGGGCAAGCCTCGATCGGTATTTTCTGCGAGGGCAATCCTGACGTTCGCCACGACGGAGTAACGCTAACAGCGCTAACTCCCGGCGGTCCAGCTGATCAGTCCGGGATTAAGGCCGGAGATGTGATTCTCGCAATCAACGATCACTACCTATTCACAATAGGCGAGCTGAAAGAAGAGATCACTCACCATGAACCTGGAACGAAGATTGCGGTCCGCTACCGCAGATATTCGACGATCTATGACGCCTCTCTTCTCGTGGGGACGGTTCAGTAAGGCGAGATCGCAAAACGTACCTATCCGCCCCAGCCCCGAAGGGACAACAGATTAAAGCCCCGGACGTAAGTCCGGGGTAAGCCACAAAAAAAGGAACCGAGTCCCGTCAGGGACGGCAGACCCACGCCGGCCTGCTCCGCTGTTCTTCTATTGTGGTGGGGAGGGCCCGGTAGTAGCGTTGCTTGAATGGAACACAGAGATGAAGCAGTACGACAGGCCGTCGAGGCAAGTCTTAATCGCTTATGGACGCACACGGTCGGTGTTGCCAACACCATTCGCGACGTCGGATTTGATCCGCGCACTCGTCGTCGCGGAGACGGCGAAACCATGGGCACCGGCTGCGCGGGACGTGGGGCAATAATTTCTTCATCCTAACGGCCGGTCATGTTCCACACAAGGACGCTCAACCGCAAGACCTGCGCATCTATTGGCGCCCAGTCGGAAAGCTTGAAAGGCGACCAATAGAACAGGTGCAGCGCGAAGACGTAACAGACGCACTGCCTATTGCGGACCCTAACGCTGCGCTCCACCGATGCGGGTGGTCAGACCTAGCCCTGATTTCTATCTCCCCGGAATATGCTGGACCTTTTACGGAATTCTTCGACATCGCGAGGGAATGGATTGATCCGCCGGAAGGAGATCCTGTTCACTGTTGTGGCTTTCGGCTCGACAGAGGCTTCTTGTTTGAAAGGAAATCCATCGGTGACTGGGAGGAACGCTCCATTGGCCTGAGTCCATTTGTATTCGATGGCGTCCTTCTGCCATTGCCAACGGAGACGGAGCTAGGTAGTGGTGCAGTTTGAAGCACCACTACCCGGAGCTACGTTTCACGATCACTGCTTTCGATCCGGAGATACACTATCTGATCCCCTTTGAAGACGCGGAGAAGGGGTTCAGTCCGGAGGGATATAGCGGCGGAGCTGCGTGGTGGGAAACTGACAAGACGCCAATTATTTGGGCGCCCACTTTCAAGTTCGCGGGTATTTGTTCTGTGTCATACGAAAAAGGCGCCAAAGAACAGGTCATAAAAGCGTCAGGGGTACGGCGCTTCCTGGAGGAAGTATTCGGACCTGCTGCGTAAACTTGGTCCCGGAGGGATCACTAATGCTTTTTGAGTTTGCCCGGCACTACCGACTACACGGATGCAACTCACCCGCTTGATCCGCCGTCTACGTTTGCGTTGGCGGAGCCCAAATCACCGCACCATCTCTCCTTGTGAATACTAAGTGCCGGGTGCTGCTTCCCAATTCCGAATTCGCGAACACTTTATTTCGAGTCCCCGAAACGCAAACAGAATTCACGGTGCAATGATGTTTCTCAGAGGCGAGAAACATGGGCGGATCGTATCGCGATCTCATCGCGTGGCAGAAAGCGATGGTTCTGGTGAGGGAAATCTATTGCGCGACGCAAGCGTTTCCGAGGGAAGAACGCTACGGCCTAATGAGCCAGCTGCGGAGAGCGGCAGTCTCCGTGCCCAGCAACATCGCAGAAGGCCAGGCCCGCTACTCGCGACGCGAATTTCACCATTTCCTAAACACCGCCCGCGGTTCTCTCGCCGAGGTAGAAACCCAAATCATGCTGGGCAACGATCTACGATATCTTGCGCCAAAAGATGCCGATGCGCTCCTGGTCAAAACCTCAGAGCTAGGCAGGCTCCTAAACGGCCTGATCGCCTCAACAAAATCAGCGGCGTGAGGCAGTACTCGATACTCAGTACTCAGTACCCAGTACTCAGTACTCAGTTCGAGGGAGGGGCCTCTGACCAGGCGCACCGCGCCGCGAGAGCGTTGTTCCGAGTACTGAGTACCGAGTACTGAGTACTGAGTTCGAGTCGAGAAGGGGCCCTCTGACCATGCGCACCGCGGCGAGAGGGCTGTTCTGAGTACCGAGTACTGAGTTCGAGTCGAGAAGGGGCCCTCTGACCATGCGCACCGCGGCGAGAGGGCTGTTCTGAGTACCGAGTACTGAGTACTGAGTACTGAGTACTATTCCTTCACCCCCAACTGCCAAAACAGAAACGAATAAATATCGGTGAACTCTTCGATCTGCTTGGTCACCGGCTTCCCCGCGCCGTGTCCCGCCTTGCTCTCAATCCGCAACAGTATCGGACGCGTCTTGCTCGCGCCATTCTTCGCCTCCGCCTGCATCTCCGCCGCCATTTTCTTCGCGTGCATGGGATCGACACGGGTATCCGTGTCCGCCGTCATGAACAGGATCGCCGGATATTCCGTTCCCGCTTTCACGTGGTGATAAGGCGAATACGCATAGAGCCACTTGAACTGGTCGGGATTGTCGGAGGTGCCATATTCGGGAATCCACAACTTGGCGATTTGAAAATTCTGGTAGCGCAGCATGTCGAGCAGCGGAACCTGGCACACGACGGCGCGAAACAGATCTGGACGCTGGGTGATCATCGCTCCCATCAGCAGTCCGCCATTCGATCCTCCCTGAATGGCGAGATGATCCTTGTCGGTATATTTTTCGGCAATCAGATGTTCAGCCGCGCCGATCATGTCGTCGAAAACATTCTGCTTCTTGTCGAGCATGCCCGCACGATGCCAGTCTTCGCCAAATTCCGCGCCGCCGCGTAGATTTGCCACCGCATAAACTCCTCCGTGCTCCATCCACAAATATGCGGTGCGGCTGAATGAGGGTGTGAGGCTCACATTGAATCCGCCATAGGCGGTGAGCAGCGTGGGATTGTGCCCATCCTTCTTCAATCCTTTTTTGTTGACCACGAACATCGGCACGCGCGTGCCGTCCTTAGAGTGGTACCACTCCTGATTTACTTCATACGCCGAGGGATCAATGGAAGGCGCGTCCACCTTGGCCCACTGGGTGGTCGATCCGGACTTCAGGTCGTAGCGATAAACCGTAGGAGGAACCGTGAACGACAGGAATCCGTAAAAAATCTCGTCGCGATCCCATTTCCCGTCCGAACCAAACACCGTGCCCAGGGCGGGAAGCAATAGATCCTTGAGCTTGTTTCCCTCGATGTCGAAAATCTTCAGCTGCGATGTCGCGTTTTGCTCGTATTGCGTAAACAGTTTTCCGCCCCAAACCGCGGCGCCCTGTAGGACGGCATCGGATTGCGGAATGATTTCTTTCCAATGGTCGCGCTCATAATCGCCCGCTTCGGTTACAAACACGCGGTAACGCGGAGCGTCCTCATTTGTCACGATATAAAGCCGGCCGTTGTAGGCTGACGCGCTGTAAAGAAAATTCTTTCCCGTAGTAATGCGCGTGGGTGGCGTCCCAGCTTTTAAATCCATCAGGTACAACTCGCTCTTGGTCCATCCTTGCGAAACCGTAATCAGCAGCAGCCGGCCGTCGTTGTCGATATCTACGCTGGGCCAGTCCTCCGGATCGCGGCCCTCGCCAAAAATCTTCGCGTCGGTGTCCGGATCGGCGCCAAGATCGTGATAGTAGACGTGCCGGTTGTACATCTCCTGTCCGTCAGGAACATCGCCCTTCTTGGGATAGCGCGTGTAATAAAAACCGGAGTTGTCGAGCCTCCATGCAATGCTCGCCGCGCGTGTGCGTTCAATGACATCGGGAAGGGCCTTGCCAGTCTTAGTCTCAATAATATGGAGGGTGCTCATCTCTGAGCCGCTCGGGGAAGTGCCGTACGCGAGGTACTTTCCATTCTCCGAAGGTTGGTACCAGTCGAGCGCGATAGTCCCATCGGCCGCGAGCGCATTGGCGTCCACAAGGACGCGGTCTTTTCCATCTACCCCCTCCCGTACGTAGAGCACGGGCTGGTTCTGCATTCCTTCGCGTCGCGTGTAGAAATAATATTTTCCCGCGAGTTGCGGTGGCGTGAGACTGCCAATCGTCAGCAGCTGCGTCAGGCGCTTGTTGATGCCATCCCGTCCCGGCAGCGGATCTAAGACGCGCCGCGTGTACCCCATCTCCTGCTCGACCCACTTCTGCGTCTCGGCGCTGCTTCCATCCTCCAGCCAGCGATAGTTGTCGACAATCTTGACCCCATGCAGCGTTTCTTCCAGAGGATGCTTTTCGGCCAGCGGCGGTCCTCCGCTCACCGAAGGTACGGAAGAAACTTTCGCCTCATCGCTCGCAATCGCCGCTCCCATCAAAAGAAAAACCGAAGCCAGAATCAAACCCGCACCACTCATCATTCACCTCGTAACCCGATAGGCTATCACCCGCCTCTGAGGCAAGTCTGCGGTTTTCACTACCCCGCGGTTTCGCCCCCGCGGTTTTCACCCGCCCCTTCGAAATGTTATGATTGTCGTGCCTAAAGAGCGCACGCTTCGCGTGCGCTCTTCCCACACTCCTCAGTAGCTCAATGGCAGAGCATTCGGCTGTTAACCGAAGGGTTGTAGGTTCGAATCCTACCTGAGGAGCCATTCTTTGCGAGGTCGGCAGCGGTGGGCGAATGGCCGGAGGGACGCCACCCAAGGCGTGCAGCTGCCCAAGGCATGACGCCGCTAGATTATCCGCCCAGTATAAAAATAACCAAAAATCAGGCTTTTTTGAGCAAGCGACTGATCCAGACCAGGATTACGGCGCCCACAAACGCCACAATGATCGATCCGATCATGCCGCCTCCGGGCCAGATGCCTAGCATGCCGAACAACCATCCGCCCACAATGCCGCCGAGGATGCCGAGGATAATATCAACGATGACCCCGTAGCCACCGCCCTTCATCACTTGACCAGCAAGCCATCCGGCGATCAGACCCACCACAATCCATGCGATTATTCCCATACAGAAACCTCCGTTGGATCCACGTTGAGAAACCGCCACAATCTACACCCTGCCTCGCGGATAAACAATAGGGTGAAACGCAAGGTGCTGCCCAGTTGCCGGGGAGCGGCCATTACCTAGGTCATCTTGGGGAAGGTGACGATTCGGTCCATCATAGGCAGAGCTTGTGAGGCCCGCGCCTCCCGGGAAACCTTTCGATGAATATTGACGACCTGCTGCGGATTGCGACCGAACGCAAATCCTCCGACTTGCACCTGAAGGTAGGAAACTACCCTCACTTGCGCATCGATGGCGAACTGGTTCCACTGACCGACCAGCCCCGCGTGAGCGCGGAAGACATGCTGACCATGGCCTTCAGCATGATGTCAGCACGGCAGAAGCAGAAATTCAAAGAGACCACGGAAATCGACATGGCTTACGGCGTGGCCGGGCTAGGACGCTTCCGTGTGAACATCTTCCAGCAGCGCGGCAACGTGGGACTGGTACTACGCGTGATTCCCACGAAAATTCGCGCACTGGACGAACTCTTTCTGCCGAAAGTTGTGGAGCAAATTTGCGAGATGCCTCGCGGGCTGGTGCTGGTCACGGGCGTAACGGGCTCCGGTAAATCCACGACCCTGGCGGCGATGGTGGACCGCGTGAACTCCAGCCGCGCGGAACACATTATTACCATTGAAGATCCAATCGAATTTCTGCATCGCGATAAAAAAGGCTACGTCAACCAGCGCGAGATCGGGGTCGATACGCCGTCTTTCAGCGCGGCGCTGCGAGCCTCTCTGCGTCAAGATCCGGATGTGATCCTGGTCGGCGAAATGCGTGACCTGGAAACCATCTCGACTGCGCTGCATGCGGCCGAAACCGGCCACATGGTTTTCTCGACCTTACATACTCTGGACGCGGTGGAAACGGTCAACCGTATCATTTCAATTTTCCCGCCGCCCGAGCAAAAGCAGATTCGCTTGCAGCTGGCCGCGGTGCTACGCGCCATCGTTAGCCAACGGCTGGTCCGGCGTTGCGACGCGGAAGGGCGGGTACCGGCCGTGGAAGTGATGATCAATACCGCTTTTATCCGGGAATGCGTTCTGGTCCCTGAAAAAACACGGTCCATTCGCGACGCCATTGCTGCCGGCACTTCGCAATACGGCATGCAGACCTTCGATCAGTCATTGTGGGATCTTTTCCAGGCAGGGCTGGTGAATTACGAAACCGCTCTGGAGAATGCATCCAACGCGGACGATTTCAAACTGCGCATGCAGGGCATCGCGTCGACCGCGGACCTTTCGCGGCAATCGATGCAGTCGGCCGGTTTCGGCGGACGGTAGAGTTCGGCTTCCGGTCGCCGACCACCGGCTTCCGGAAGCTCCACTTTCAACACCGAATCTGCTCCCCCTCCTGCAGTCAATTCATTTATTGTTTCTAGGTGACATTCTCGCGACCCAAGAAGCGGTCGTATTCCGAAGACGAACTGTATGAGTACGCCGTGGGCGCGCTGGCCCGCCGTATGCGCACAGTTGCGGAGTTGAAGCGACTGTTTCGAGCGCGCGTGGAGGATGCAGAGTCGGAATATGGGCAGACGCTGATTGAGCTGGTGATCCGGCGGCTCAAGGATCGGGGATATCTGAATGACTCGCACTATGCGGCTTACTTCTCTTCCCTGCGGCGCGACAATCAGAAATTCGGACGTATGCGTGTGGTCACCGACCTAAAAATCAAGGGCGTCCACGGCGACGTAATCGAAAAAGCAGTGGAGACGGCTTTCGAAGGCATCAGCGAAGAACACCAGGCACGTGAATACCTGCGCCGGAAGCGGATGGTGAAACCCAAAGATCAGAAGGCAACCGCACGCATTTTTCGCCAGCTGGCGCGCGCCGGGTTTGGCACCAAGACAATCTTCACCATCCTGAAGAAGTGGGACGTGGATGAAGAGACTCTGGCTGAATTGGAAAGTGAGACCGCGTAGTCGCTCACTGTAGAAAATCAAATCAGAGACGCGCCTTCTACACTTGGCAAGAGCCGCTGCGATAAGGCATACTCCATTGCCGTTCCTAAAATGTCTTACCCAAGTTGTTTACAAGGAGGAACAATGAAGCTCCGCTTGCAAGTAATTCTCGCCGCCGCGTTATCGACCGCTGTGCCGTTCGCTCTGGCTCAGGACGTAGGGGCCGATGCGAAAAAGACAGCGCAGGATGCCGGTACTGATACCAAGAAAGCAGCGAAGACTACCGGGCACGCCACCAAGAAAGCTGCCACCACGGCAGGACACGACACGAAAGTTGGCGCAGAAAAGACTGGCGACGCCACCAAGAGTGCCGCCAAAACTACCGGCCATGCCACCAAGAAAGCTGCTACCACAGCAGGACACGATACCAAGGTTGGAGCTGAAAAGACCGGCGATGCCACCAAGACAGCCGCGGACAAGACCGGAAGCGGCGTGAAGAAAGGCACCAAGGCCACCGGACACGAGATGAAAAAGGCTGGGGAGAAAACCGAAGACGCAGTGAAGTAAACGGTCGAGCGTGAGTAAGTCGGGGCCGCGCAGGACGGGCGGCCCTGTTTGTTCCCACCGAGATTCGCTACGGGCTTCGTCTTCCTGGCGTTTTGTTAACTCCCTATCTGGCTGGAGTCTCTCCTCCCTTCCCTTCCTCCCTACACCCCTCATTCAACATAGCCTTCTCCCACTTAAAATCCATCTAATCCTGTAAGTGGCCCTTATTTTCATATCGCTCAGAGCCACTCGCATCTGCCACCGTTAGCGCGTAGTGCGCCCTGCTGCTTGTGCCCCCGTTCCATCGCCGCGTTCCCGTGCCTGCTGCGCGCGCTCTCACTTCCCCCCGCTGTTCCCAGCCCCTACTACCCGACGCTCCCTCCCGTGCTCGTTGCTCCCAGTAAAGCCTGCTGTACCTCTTACGATTTCGTTTAGAATTGGCTGTCATACTCCCACATGCTGACAGGGTCGCAAATCCGCCGCAAGTTTCTGGACTTCTTTGTGCAGAAGGGGCACAAAGAGGTGCATTCGTCGTCGCTGGTGCCCGCCAACGACCCCACGCTGCTGTTTACCAATGCGGGCATGAACCAGTTCAAAGATGTTTTTCTGGGCCTGGAGAAGCGCGACTATTCCCGCGCTACGACCTCGCAGAAGTGCGTGCGCGCCGGCGGAAAGCATAACGACCTGGAGAATGTCGGATTTACCAATCGCCATCACACATTCTTCGAGATGCTGGGCAATTTTTCTTTTGGCGATTATTTCAAGAAAGACGCCATCGCTTACGCGTGGGAATTGATCACCTCACCCGAGTGGTACGGGATTGAGAAGGAAAAGCTGTACGTAACCATTTTCGAAGGATCGGGCGAGCCGATGCCGGTGGCGCGCGACACCGAAGCGTACGATCTGTGGGTCGCGCAGGGCGTAGCGAAGGAGCGCATTTTCGATGGCAGCCTGAAAGACAATTTCTGGCAGATGGGCGACACCGGCCCGTGCGGCCCGTGCAGCGAGATTCATTACGACATGGGCGCAATTGCGAGCGATCAGGGGCATACCGATTGCAAGTTCGGATGCGAGTGCGGGAGGTATGTCGAGTTCTGGAATCTGGTGTTCATGCAGTTCGACCGCGATCCAAGCGGGAAATTGAACCCGCTTCCGAAGCCGTCGATTGACACGGGGATGGGGCTGGAGCGCGTGACCGCCATTCTGCAGGGCGTGATTTCGAATTACGATACCGACCTTTTTACTCCGCTGATCAAGAGAGCGGCGGAGTTGACTTTAGGAGCCGGTGGCAAGACTGCGGAGCTACGCTCCGCCGGACAGCCGGGGGCGGCTGTCCCCACACGAGCAGAAAAGGGCACAGACCGTGTGGGCACGGCCAGCCACAAGTCCGCTGCTTCTCTCCGAGTGATCGCGGATCACTCCAGATCGGCGACGTTCCTGATTTCTGATGGAGTATTGCCCTCGAACGAAGGGCGCGGCTATGTGTTGCGGAAGATCATTCGGCGCGCCATCACGCATGGGCGGTTGCTGGGGCAGACGAAGCCTTTTCTTTACCAGATGGTGTTCGCGGTGCGCGACCTGATGCAGGACGCTTATCCGGAACTGAAGGAAACCGCGGAGCGCGTTTCGAAGACTGTATTGGCCGAGGAGACAAGGTTCGCCCACACGCTGGATGTGGGACTGGGGAAGTTAGAGGAATTGCTGAAGCGATCTAGCGAGGAACTTGACAGGAGAGGAGGCGTTCAAGCTCTACGACACCTTCGGTATGCCGCTCGACTTCATTCAAGACGCGGCGCGCGATCAGGGGTTGGCTTTCGATCAGGCCGGGTTTGATCACGCGATGGAGGAGCAGCGCGATCCGAGCTCGCGCTTCCTGGAAGGGCGGGGCCAAGCAGACGGCGAATCCGGCCTATCAACAGCTGCCGAAGTCGATCTTCGAAGGCTATCGGCAAACTCGCTCCGATGGCTGCGAAGTTCTTGCCATCATTCAGGACGGACAAGGCGCGACAGGAACTCAAGCCAGAGCGAGACGGCGAGAAGTCATCCTCGATCACACGCCGTTTCTATGCCGAGTCCGGCGGACAGGTTGGCGACAAGGGATGGCTCTATTCGGACGATCACAACACCGTCGTCGCCGAGGTGACGGGATGCTACTCCCCGTTCAGGGCGTGCGGGCGCATCAGGTTGTCGCGAAAAACGTCAATTCGTGTCGGCGACAAAGTCGATGCCGTGGTGGATGCCGACATTCGGCGATCCACCATGCGCAATCACACGGCAACGCATCTGCTGCACGCCGGATTGCGCGAGGTTCTGGGCAAGCATGTGAAGCAGGCTGGGTCGCTGGTTGCGCCGAATCATTTGCGCTTTGATTTTTCGCACTTCACCGCCGTCGAAGATGAAGAGCTGCAGGACATTGAAGACATCATTAATAAGGAAGTGCTGCGCAATCAGATTGTAGAGACCATTACGGATGTTCCCATCGATGAGGCGATCAGCCAGTACCACGCGATGGCGCTGTTCGGCGAGAAATATGGCGACAAGGTCCGCGTGGTGCGCATTGGCGACTTCTCGACCGAGCTTTGCGGCGGCACGCATACCGGTGCGACCGGTGAGATTGGGCTGATCAAGATTCTGAAGGAAGGCAGCGTTTCGTCGGGAGTGCGGAGAGTGGAGGCGGTGACGGGCGAAGGGTCGCTGGCTCACTTTAGAAAAGATCATGAATTGGAAAAGGTAGTATCGACATTTGCCGCTCCCACACTTGCTAAAAAAACGGGCAACGATGGGGCACCCGCTTCCGATGAGAGATTGGCATCTCCTGCCGAGGCTTTGCGGCTTGAACTAGAAAAGAAAGATGCGGAGATCAAGCGACTGGCGCGGGAACTGGATCAGGCACGCATGAAGTCCGCGTCGTCGAGTACGGCAAACATTGGCGACAGAGTCAAGGAAGTGAAAGGCATAAAAGTTCTGGCGCATCGTGTGGATAACCTTGAGCGCGCCCAGTTGCGTACTCTGATCGATCAACTGCGCGACAAGATTGGTTCCGGGGTGGTGGTGCTGGGCTCGGCAACGAACGGGAACGTGTCGTTGATCGTGGGGGTCACGAAAGATTTGACCGGCCGCGTGCAGGCCGGCAAGGTGATTGCCCCGGTGGCGCAGAAAGTTGGCGGAAAAGGCGGAGGCCGTCCCGACCTGGCCGAAGCTGGCGGAAAAGATCCGGCATCCCTCGATGCCGCTTTGGACAGCGCTTACGGCGTGGTGGAAACACTTCTTTCATGACGGACAAGGTGGCAAATCTCGACGAGCGGCTGCGATTTATCAAGCACAAAGGTCATGCGATTTATCTGATTGATTTCTCGCACTGCTCGACGAAAGAAATGTTGCTGCTGCTTGATCTTGTCCGAGCCGATGTCGCACGGCACGAGCCCGGGTCGGTGTTAACGCTCGCCGATTTCACCGGAGCGGAAGTCGACAAAAACGTGGCGACGCGGATCAAAGAAGTGCTGGTGCTGGATCGTCCATATGTAAAGAAGTCAGCGTGGTTGGGCACGGAAAGTCTGCCGCACATATTTTACGAACACTTCAAAGACTTCTCCCGGCGCGACCTCCCCACGTTCCAGACGCGGGAAGAGGCGATGGACTGGCTGGTCGAGGACTGAAACCGAAGGGTCGCATCTTGACATAGCTATCTCGGATAGCTATCCTTGAGTTGTCATGCAGGTAAGCGTAGCCGACGCCAAGAACAAATTACCGGAATTGATCAAGGCCGTGGAAGCCGGGGAGCCCGTAACCATTTGCCGCCGGGGCATGCCGGTGGTGGACATCGTGCGGACGAAGAAACCCATTGGCAAAAAGAGGAAGCTAGGCACCCTTCGGGGGCAGATCAAAATTCATGATCCGAACTGGTGGAAGCCCATGACGGATGAGGAAGTGGACGACTTCATTGAGGGGCGTTAGTGACGGCCGACTCCTTCTCGATACGGCGGTTCTGATTTTCGCCGTGGAGTCCCCGGAGCAACTCAGCCGGCGGGTCGCGGCTGCATTGCAGAACGAAGCCATCAGCCTCGAGTTGAGCGCTGTCTCACTGACCGAGATCGCGATCAAGAACAATGTGGGCAAGCTGACATTCCCGGCCGAGGTTGTCCGAAAGGCGATCGAAGCGCTTAGCCTCCGCATTGTGCCTTATACCGCGGAGCATGCCTTTCGCTTGTTCGAACTTCCACTTCATCATCGCGATCCGTTTGACCGGCAGATCATCGCTCAGGCACTGGTTGAGAAGATTCCTATCGTGACTCCGGACGTAAAATTCGGAGGATACGAAGGCCTGAAAGTGTTCTGGTGAGTCGGGAAAACCTCAGCTCCTCCACCTCAGCGTCACCGGGCCCGCCATGGGATGCTTCATTTCGCCGCCAGTGCGCTTGGCTTCTAAATGGGCAGCCTTTAGCTGAAAGTACCACTTCGCGGGGCGATCGGCGTCGTCGATCAGCATGAGGTGCGGATTGTGTTGCAAGCCCTCGGCCTGCAGTTCCATGGTGCGGCGATCCTGCTCGACAAACTTGCGGAAGACAAACTTCAGCAACTCCGGACCAAAGGGCAGCCAGCGAAAAATATTCCACGCCGCGACCACATCGATGCGGCAGTGATTGCGCGTGATGGGGGTGACGGTGGTGAGCGACGAGAACCAATACTTCCCTGCCTGGATGGTTTCCCGCCGCAAATTGGGCAGAGTGAAATCGATCGTGGTGGTGATGGAATCGGCAGCTGCGTAGAGGCGCAAGAGCTTATAGGGCGCCGAGTTTGAGCTGGGTGTATGAGCGCTCATGCGGAAGCCGTTAGGAATCGGCTCGAAGTTTTTCGTCTTCTCATGAATGCTGTGGCGACTGCGCCACCACCAAGCCTGATGTACAAATGGTCCGTGGGCCGGATCCATCAATCCAATGATGCCGTGGTCGATACTCACGGGCATGTCGGCGGTGAGATAGGCCAGGTTGTACTTCCCGCTCGATGTTTGTTCGAGCGAAGCGTGCCCGAACTTTTCTATGACCGGCGCGGCGTCAGGAGCTTCTTCCGGCTTGCTGAAACCTGCGCCCTGCGGACCGGGGTCAGGGATATAAGCCCAGACGAAACCATCCTGCTCTTCGCATGGATAGCTTCCAGCGTAGATACGATCAACCTTTAGGTTCTGGTCGCTGGTAAGCGAAGGGATCAACTGGCACTGGCCGTTGTGGGCGTCGAATTTCCAGCCATGATAGGGACATTCGACATTCTCGCCGTCGAATTGACCACGGTTGAGCGGCATGCCTCGATGGGGACAGGCATCGCGCAACGCAAAAGGCCGACCAGCGCGATCGCGCCCGATCACCAGAGGAATCTCCAGCAGCATCGCCTTATGAAGCTGGTTGCGGTGCACGAGGTCGGCGGGCAGCGCGCGATACCAGAAGCCGGTGAGCATCAACGAATCCGGCGCCTGGCGTTGGGGAGTGTCGATTTCTGGCATGAAAATTCTGCTTTGAATCGGAACCTCATATGCTAGCATTCGCAGAACTTTTCGAGCGTACGGAGAGCGTGGGCTTTATGGAGTTTCTTGGACATTTTCGCAGGCTTACTCCTCTGCAGCGAAATACATTTGTCGCGTGCTTTCTGGGCTGGTCGCTGGATGCGTTTGACTTTTTTATTCTGACGTTTTGCGTCAGCGCGATCGCGACGCAATTTCAGACGAAGATTTCGGTGGTTGCTGAAGCCATCTTTATTACCTTGGCGTTCCGGCCTGTCGGCGCTTTCCTGTTCGGCATGATGGCCGACCGCTACGGTCGCCGCGTTACTTTGATGGTGGACATCATTGCTTACTCGGTGTTCGAACTTGCTTCCGCTTTTGCTCCGTCCATGAAAGTTTTTCTGATCACACGGGCATTGTTCGGGATCGCGATGGGCGGGGAGTGGGGCGTGGGCGCGGCTCTGGCGTTTGAAACTCTGCCGGCGGAAGGACGCGGATTTTTCTCCGGCCTGTTGCAGGAAGGTTACGCGGTCGGCTACCTGATCGCGGCCCTGGTTTACGGGACAATGTTCCGCTTCGTCGGTTGGCGGGGAATGTTTGTGATCGGTGCTTTGCCGGCGTTTCTCGTGATCTACATTCGCACCAAAGTCGACGAATCTCCGGCATGGTTACAAGGCCAGGTATCGCGAAACGCGGAGCGCCGGCTCGGCAAGCGACATCTTCAATTATTTCGGGACGTTCCTGCTGCTGGTGGTGCTCATGTTTGCCTTCAATTCTCTCAGCCACGGCACGCAGGATCTTTATCCGACATTCTTGACTAAGGGTCATCAATTCGGCCCGCAGACGGTTATGCTCATCACCGTGGCGGCTAACATCGGCGCACTATTGGGAGGGATTTTATTCGGCACATGGTCCGAGCGCATCGGACGACGGCGAGCCATTGCCACCGCAGCTTTGCTGGCCATTCCGGTGATTCCCCTGTGGGCGTATTCCCATACCGTCCCCATGCTGGCGCTGGGCGGATTCCTGATGCAGTTTATGGTGCAGGGAGCGTGGGGAGTGATCCCAGCACATTTGAACGAACTCTCTCCATCCGCCGTGCGCGGAACGTTTCCTGGATTCGCCTACCAACTGGGCAACCTTCTCTCCTCGCGCAACGTAGTGATTCAGGCCAAGCTGGTGGAGAACCGTTATCGCGGCATGTACCCGCCGGTGCTGGCGTGGACGGTGGTCGTGGTCGCAACACTGGTTGCGGTAGTGACGTGGAGTGGAAAAGAGCGGCGGGGCACTGACTTGAGAAACACCAGTTGATTGCGAACGTGAGTATGCAAGAGTTGGCACACTCGTAGCTAGTTGAGTTTAGGGTTACTGGCACGATGGTAGCATTGTCAGCATTAGACTCCTGTGCTACCGTAGGTAAAATTTCACGCCTGCGTAAATTCTTTAAGGGCCATTTCTAAGTTGTGGTTTGCGCGGATGCGTGTGCAGGAGCAGCGCCGCTTATGAAAGAAATGATGGACGTGACCCAGGCAAAGTTGATAGACGAGCAAGACAATTTTGCCAATCGCAAATTGATTCGCCCCGCCTTGCCGCGTGTGGAGCATACCAACGGCAACCACCATCCCAACCACAACCATAACAACGGTCATTTACAGCTAGCGGAGCGACGGGAGCGGCATGATCGTCCCGAACGCGGCGCCGAGCGCGCCTTTGACCGAGGTGGCGATCGCCCAACGGGTGGCGGCGGAGCGGGAAAGCGCATGGCTCCTCCCGAGCAGACCAACGCGGAGAATTTTTACTATCAGAAACAGATGCAGTCGCGGACTCCTATGGTGATCGTGCTGCAGGACGGCGAGGAAGTGCACGGCATCATCGAGTGGTACGACAAGTGTTGCATCAAGGTCGTCCGCGAAGATGGCGGACCAAATCTGATGATTTATAAGCCCGCCATTAAGTACATGTTTAAGGAAGAAGAGCGCGGAAGATAGGGAATTGAGTAATTGAGTGATTTTGTAATTTGGTAATTTTAAAAGCCCTTCATCGCTCTGCTAAAAGCAAACTGGATAGAATTCTTCCTAAAGGCAACTCCCAGGCGCACATTATCGGCCCTGACACGAATTTCGTGGCAGGCGTCTGGGCTTTGTAAGTGGGGCTTATAACTTCCTTCTATAGCTTCGGCAGCACAATTCCCTGTTGCGATTGGTACTTCCCTTTGCGGTCGGCGTAACTGGTTTCGCAAACCTCATCCGATTGAAAGAATAAGATCTGGCACAGGCCTTCGTTGGCGTAAATGCGCGCGGGCAGCGGCGTTGTATTCGAGATCTCCAGGGTAACAAAGCCTTCCCACTCGGGCTCGAATGGCGTGACGTTTACGATGATGCCGCAACGCGCGTAGGTGCTCTTGCCGACGCAGATGGTGAGAATGTCGCGGGGAATCTTGAAATATTCCACGGAACGAGCCAGCGCGAACGAGTTCGGCGGAACGATACAAATGTCGGTGCGCACCGTAACAAAAGACTTCTCGTCGAAATGCTTGGGATCGACGATGGTGGAGTTAACATTGGTGAAAATCTTGAATTCATCCGCTACCCGCAAGTCATACCCGTAGGACGAGAGGCCGTAGGAGATGACTCCATCGCGCACCTGCTTCTCGGAAAAAGGGTTGATCATGTCATGTTCGCGGGCGGTCTTGCGAATCCAGCGGTCACTTTTCAGCATGGAACTCCTTGGGAAAATTTGGCGATTGGGTGATTTTCGCGATTTGATGATTGAAAACCCCGCATGCTTTCTGCACATGTTCCGGAATCACACAATCACCGGTTCGCACGATCACACAATTGCATTTTCAGGTCCGGCCAGTTTACGGTACGGATGCTCCCGTTGACAATCTCGGTTATCTCCCATAGCATCAATAACTTGAAGCACGATTCTCACAGCGCATCCGGGAGCCGTTCGTGATTAAGCTCGACATCATCAACGAAGTGGTCGCCAGAACCGGCATCACCAAGACTAAGGCTGAACTGGCGGTGGAAACCGTTTTCGAAAGCATGAAGCAGTCGCTGGCCCGCGGCCATCGCATTGAACTCCGAGGATTTGGCGTATTCAATGTCCGCCCGCGCAAGACCGGCATCGGCCGCAACCCTCGTACCGGCGCAGAGGTCTCCATTCCTCCCGGAAAAGCCGTGCGCTTCAAGCCCGGCAAAGAGTTGCAATCAATCGAGTAGCCAGCCGTCGGAGCCGGTATCGACTCGCACTTCCATTCAAGCTTCTATTGCTGGAGTTGCGGCTCGCCACGTTAGCTGAAAACCGGGCGCACCCACACACGCACCCTCGAGGTAGTAGCATCTAAACATTACTGCGACGAAATCAAGTTAGCCGAAGACTGCATGTCGGAACCCACTCCTCCCACCGCCTCATCCACGCTCGAATACCAGCGGCCTATGCCGCAGTGGGTGCCGTCTCCTCCGAAGCCGCGCTACTGGTTGCACGTGCTTTTGCTGCTGGCAACCTGCTTTACCACGCTGGTAATGGGTGCTCGCATGGAATACAACTTCCAGCACGGTCTACCGGCGCTCTCCTTCAACGATGAGACAATCGGTTTTTTCCCGGCAAATTGGCTCTTCACTCATCCCGCCCGTCTGCTCGGCGGCGTGCCCTTCATGGCCGCTCTGATGTTGTTTTTCCTGGCCCATGAAATGGGCCACTATCTCTACTGCCGTCGTTACGGCGTGTACGCGACGCTACCTTTCTTCATTCCCGTGCCTACTCCGATCGGAACGATGGGAGCGATCATTCTCATCCGATCGCGTATTCGATCGCGCACTGCGCTCTTCGACATCGGAATTGCCGGACCGATCGCCGGATTCGTGGTTGCACTGGTCGTCCTGGCAATCTCACTCGCGTTTTCGAAACCAATGCATCCCAGCCTGGCGACCGGCGCAGAATATCAGCTTGGATATCCGCTGATCTTTGAGGTTGTACATCGCCTCCTCACGTCGCTAGGTCTGCTGCAGGGTGCCGCCGCATGGCCGCTGGACCGCGTGCTGCTCCATCCCACGGCCATTGCGGCGTGGGTAGGTATGCTCGCCACTTCGCTCAACCTGCTTCCCGGAGGCCAACTCGACGGCGGCCACATTATTTTTTCGATTGCTCCGCGGGTGCACAAAGTTATTTCGCGCATCACCATTCTTATTCTCCTGGTCATGTCGTATTTTCTATGGACCGGTTGGCTTTTGTGGGCGATTCTTTTGCAGGTCAGCAGCCTCCGCCATCCGCAGGTCGCGGAGTGGCCCCGCGTCTCCGGCCAACGAACATGGCTGGCCGTGTTCGCTCTGCTGATGCTGGTCCTCACGCTGATACCCGCGCCTATGGCTCACTCTTCCCTGCCGGAAGTCATTCAACAGTTCCGCGCTGGCCGCTAAGAACTTTTTGAATGTAGAATTTTGGTGTCGATATTTTTGAGAGCGTCTGCCCCCCTCAGACTTCCGTAACCGGTTTCAAGACTGCCCTTCCCCCGCAATCTCGACTTTCGTGGGAAAATAGGGACGGATGTTCTTGGCTTTCGCTGGCGAAGAACGAAGCGCGACATTCTTTCGGCAATCTAAATTTTGAATCCCGGTCACAGGGGAGAGAACCTATGAAATTGATCGAAGGCTTCGACAGCAACTATCGCTACATTCTGGTAGCAGCGCGGCGTGCACGACAACTGCAGTCCGGTGCGCCACCAGTCGTTCAAACTAACTCCCGCAAACCCTGCCGCATTGCACAAGATGAGATTCGGGCCGGCAAGGTGAAGTGGGAAATTCCTGAAACCCGCAGCGCCGCAGAGCAGGCAGCCGAAGCCCTGGATCAGGCCTTCGGACACGAAGCTTAAGACGCTGGGTGTAGGGCGATGTTTTGCCACCCATGAAAGTAGCTCTCGGAGTTACGGGGGGAATCGCGGCCTATAAGGCAGCCGAGATTGTGCGACTGCTGCAGGACCGTGGTATTCGCGTGCAAGTGATCATGACGCGCGCGGCTCAGGAATTTGTTCGTCCACTCACTTTCGCGGCGCTCTCGGGCGAAAGAGTGATTACCGGAATGTTCTCCTCCGGCGAAGAGCAAACTCCCAACATCGATTCCGCTATCGAACATATTGCTGTCGCGCAATCGATCGATGCTCTGCTGGTGGCTCCCGCCACGGCAGACGTTCTGGCGCACTTTGCTCAAGGCATTGCCACCGACTTCCTGACCACGCTTTATCTCGCGACGACGGCGCCGGTGGTGGTTGCTCCGGCGATGAACGTCAACATGTGGCAGCATCCGGCAACCCAAGCCAATCTGGAAGTGCTGCGCAAGCGCGGCGTAAAGATTGTAGAACCGGGTTCAGGATATCTGGCCTGCGGCATGACGGGCTCCGGCCGCCTTGCAGATAATGACGCCATTGTGGCGGCGCTCTTGGAAACGTTAGGAGCATCGCAGGATCTTTCCGGCGAAACGCTCCTTATTACCGCGGGGCCGACGCGGGAGAAGATTGATCCCGCGCGCTACCTCACGAACCGCTCAAGCGGACGCATGGGCTACGCCATGGCGGAAGCGGCGCTGCGTCGTGGCGCGCGCGTGCTCCTGGTCAGCGGGCCCACAGCTCTCACGCCTCCGGGGGCGGCCGAATTGACCCGCGTGGAATCCGCCGAGCAGATGCGCGATGCCGTGTTGAACTTGCTGCCTCAGGCCAGCATGGTGATCAAGACTGCAGCCGTCTCCGATTACCGCGCGAAGTCCGTTTCCGATCAAAAGCTAAAACGGAAAGGGCCAATCGCCCTGGAGCTTGAGCCAACGGTCGACATTCTCAAGGAGATCTCTCTTCGCAAGCAGTCGCAAATCATTGTTGGCTTTGCCGCCGAAACCGAGAATGTACTGGAAAACGCCCGCCAGAAACTAGCTGCGAAACAACTCGATGCCATCGTCGTGAATGACGTGTCTCGCGAAGGCGTAGGTTTTGACAGCGATCGCAACGAGGTCACCATCATCACTCACGACGAAGTCGTGGACGTCCCAGAAACCACGAAGTGGGAAGTGGCGCAGCGTGTTCTCGATCAAGTGGTCCGCATTCGCGACCATCGCAAATCCGCAGTCAAAGCCTGAGCGAGTCTTCCGGCAACTGGCGTACAATCTCTCTTCACTCTATTCAGAAATCTATTCAAGGAGACTGCCATGACGCAGAAAATTATTGAGGTCATTGGAACGTCGAAAGAAAGCTTCGCCAAAGCCGCAGAGGCTGCTGTGGCGGAGGCCGCCAAGACGGTCCGCGGCATCAAGTGGGCCCACGTCGATTCCCTCGACATGCAACTGGAAGGCGCGAAAGTGTTGTTATACCGGGCAACCACGAAAATCTTCTTCGACGTGGAGCACTAACCGCGCACTTTGTCGGGCTGCTGAGAAATAATGGTCCAGATACTTGATCCGCAATTACGACGCGCTCTCGCCGAGCGCTTTCGATACTGCCATGAGATGGGGATTTACGACTTCTACAGCCGTAGGTCCCCGCTCTCCCCTGCGGAAATCGATCTGATTTCCAGCAACACCGAATCACCAAATCTAGAACAGCGAGAGGAAATGGCCGCTAGAAAATCCGCCGTCGCACGAGCCGTCAACGACAACAGCGTCCTTACTGTCCTTTCCGCTTGGCCGGAGCACGGAGTTTCCGATCCTGTCGCCGCGCTTCAAATTATTCGTGAAGACCTCGGCCCCTGCACGCGCTGCAGGCTTCATGAAGGGACGTAATCAGATCGTGTTTGGAGTGGGGGATCCGCGGGCCGAATTGATGTTCGTGGGCGAAGGCCCGGGCGCTGACGAGGACGCGAAGGGCGAGCCGTTCGTTGGGCGCGCAGGCCAACTGTTGAACAACATGATCAAGGCGATGGGATTGCGCCGCGAAGATGTCTACATTGCGAACATCGTCAAGTGCCGGCCTCCGGGCAATCGCCAGCCGGAGCGAGACGAATCCGAAACCTGTTCCCCGTTCCTCATGCGCCAGATTGCCGCCATAAAGCCGAAGGTGATCGTGGCACTGGGCGCGACGGCGGCCAAAAATCTGCTCGCCCTCAATGCTCCGATGACGGAATTGCGCGGGCGCTGGTATGACTTCAAACCCGCCGGCAGCGATCCGTCATGGCCGGGTGCGCGCCTGGCAGTGACTTACCATCCTGCGTTCCTGCTGCGCGATCCACGCCAAAAAGGCGAGGCATGGAAGGATTTGCAGATGGTGATGAAGTATCTGGGGATCGAGCCACCGAAGAAAGCCGCTGAATAACTCTCACCTACGCTAGGTTATTCTTCCATTAATGCCTGAGTTCTGCGACGTTGCCCTGCCCGTGCCGCTCGACATGGTGTTCACCTACCGCGTCGCCGCCGATACTGTTCCCGTCGTCGGAGGCCGTGTGCTGGTGCCTTTTCGGCAGCATCGTCTCACTGGCATCGTCGTCGAACTGCACGACCGCAAGCCCAGCGTAGCTATCAAGTCTATCTTGAGTGTTCTCGATCCGTCGCCAGTGCTCGACGACCAACTGTTGCGCCTCGGCCGCTGGATTGCCGACTATTACCTTGCGCCGCTCGGTGAAGTTTTCCGCACGATGCTGCCGCTGAACGCGGAGTTCAAGCGGGCAATCGCGTATCGCATCACGCCAGAAGGCCACATGGCTCTGCATCAAGCCGGCACGGTCGGATCTTCTGCGCGCTCCCGTCGCACGCCGGAAGAGCAGGCCGCCGAATACCGGGTGCTCGATTACCTCGGGGCACAAGACTCCGTACCTGGAGAGACGGTTCAAGTTCGCGAACAAGCGCTTCGCTCTTCCACTCGCGTCACGCGGGCCGTGTTGAACGGCATGGTGCGGAAGAAGTGGCTGGTTCGCGAAGATGTTTCGGCCGCTCGCGACGCGACCCGTACTGTAAAGATCGCGTTACTGCAGTCGGCTGACGGAAAACTGAACGACAATCAACGACAAATCGTCGATACCCTGGCGGCTTCCGGCGGCCGCGTTCCCGTCGATGCGCTGCAGGCGCTCGAGGTCCCGCGAACCACCTTGAGTTCGCTCGTCAAGCGAGGACTGATCGCGATCGTCGAAGAACCTGCCGCCTTTGCGGTTTCGGGCAGTAATCCGCGGCCATCGCGGCCGGAGTTCGATTTCAATTCCGCGCAGCAAGCCGCTTTGAGTCGGCTGCGCGAGGCAGTGGAGACGCGTAAGTTTTCCGGCATTCTTCTCCATGGCGTCACCGGCTCAGGCAAGACCGCCGTGTATCTTGCCGGGATGCGCGCGGTTCTCGACTCCGGCCGCTCCGCCATCCTGCTGGTCCCTGAAATTGGACTCACGCCGGCTGTCGCCGCTGATCTGCATCACATCTTCGGCGACGAAGTGGCGATTCTGCATTCCGCGCTCTCTGACAAAGAACGCGCGCAACAGTGGCACCGCATCAAGAGCGGCGATGCGCGAATGGTAGTCGGCACACGCTCGGCGGTATTCGCTCCGGTTGCCGACCTGGCACTGATCATCGTGGACGAGGAGCATGACTCCTCCTACAAGCAGGAAGAGACGCCTCGTTATCACGCACGCGATGTTGCCGTGATGCGGGCCAAGATGGCGAATGCTGTGGTTGTTATGGGCTCGGCGACGCCATCCCTCGAATCGTATTTCAATGCAAAGAAAAATAAATATGCGCTCGTCGAACTGCCCGATCGCGTAGAGCGACGGCCTCTTCCCGAAGTTGAGATCATCGACATGCGCCAGGAATTTCAGGAAACCGGCCACGAAACGGTAATTTCACGCAAACTGGCGGCGGAGATCAGAGAGAGGTTCGAGCGCAAAGAGCAAGTGATGGTGCTGCTCAATCGGCGCGGATACTCTCCCGTGGTGCTCTGCCGCACTTGCGGGAAGACCCTGGAATGCCAGAACTGCGCCATCGCCATGACTCACCACAAGCGCGAGCACAAAATGGTGTGCCACTATTGCGGCTACATCGCGCCGGTTCCGAAGGCCTGCGTTCACTGTGGAAGTGAGTACGTATATTTCCTGGGCACAGGCTCGGAGAAGTTGGAAGAATTGCTGCACGGTATGTTTCCCCAGGCGCGCATCGCTCGCCTCGATCGCGACACGGTGCGTGGGCAAGAAGATTTCGAACGCACCCTGAACGCGCTGAGCGACGGTCAACTCGATCTGCTGGTTGGCACGCAGATGATCGCCAAGGGGCACGACATTCACGGCGTCACCCTGGTGGGCGTGGTGGGCGCAGACAGCGCGTTGGGCATGCCCGATTTCCGCGCCGCCGAGCGAACCTTCCAGCTACTCACGCAAGTCGCCGGACGCGCCGGACGCGGCCAAACGCCGGGTAAAGTCATTCTGCAAACTTATTTCCAGGATCACTATGCCGTACAGTATGCCGCGCAGCACGACTTTGCCGGCTTCTATGACAAGGAGCTGCGGTTTCGCAGCTGGATGCACTATCCCCCTTATTCTGCGCTCGCCAATGTTCTGATTCGCAGTGACAAGCTTGAAGAAGCGCTGCAATGGTCGGGGACCTTGGGAAAATGGTTTGAGCAGACGCGGCATGACGGTGTGCGCGTTCTTGGACCGGCGACTGCACCCATCCTGCGTCTCAAGCGTGATTACCGTTATCATTTTGTGCTGAAATCGCCCAGTCGCGAAAAGCTGAACACGACCCTGCGCGCGATGCTGGCTTACTCAGCGCAGCAGAAAATTCCGCGTACGCAGGTGATCGTAGACGTTGACGCACTCTGGCTCATGTAGAGAAAAGCTGATGGCACAAAAACCTCATTTCTTCCCGACCCCAGCCGAGTGGCGCTCGTGGCTGGAAGAACATCATGCCGACGCCGAAGAACTATGGGTCGGTCTTCATAAACGCGGATGCGGCCAAGCCAGCATTACATGGCCCGAAGCGGTGGATGGCGCGCTCTGTTTTGGATGGATCGACGGCGTCCGCAAAAGTATTGACGCGAACAGTTACATGATTCGATTTACGCCCCGAAAGCCCCGCAGCACTTGGAGCGCGGTGAATATAAGGCGCACAAAAGAACTGCACAAGCTCGGTCTGATGAATGCCGCCGGTCTGAGTGCGTTTGAGAAGCGCGATGAAAAGCGGTCACGGATCTATTCTTACGAACAGAGAAATACTGCCAAGCTTCCACCAGCGTATGAGAAACGGTTCCGGGCGCATGCGGCAGCGTGGGAGTTCTTCCAGTCCCAGGCTGCCTGGTACCGGAGAACATCCACCTTCTGGGTCATCAGCGCAAAGAAAGAGGAAACAAAACTTAAACGTCTAGGTGTGCTGATCCAAAGTTCCATGGAGCAACGAACGATACCGGCTCTCACTCGCCCGCCACGAAAATAAGGCCGGACGCCGGTCAAGTCACAAAAAAGTGAGGGCGGCGCTGACGCCGCCCTTAATTTCATTTTGCCCGCCGTCATTGCGCATCTTCGTCGCGCAGGAAGATCATTCCATGCGGACTGACCATGCCGGTGACGATACTGGTGAGCACTCCGGTATTAAGATTTGTGGCCGCTACCGAAGTCGGCGCCGCCGAGTACGCGGCACCCGGAGCGAAAATATCTTTGGTGATGGAGTAGATTGTGTCACCGCCCAAGTCTGATACCAGAATCACGCCGTGAGTTCCAGTCGCGTAAACGGTGTCATCGATTTGTGTGGTTGCTCCATCCAGAGTGAGTGCGAGATGATAGACGCTCTGATCAAGTGCGCCGGCGTGATGCAGAATGATGAGCTCACCGTCGGCCTGGCTGTCCAGCACCAGATCGCCGAATGGATCAAACTTCATCGAGTCCGGATCCTGCAGGTTCAGCGCGATGGGAGTGTTCGTGGGAATATCGGTCGCAGTTGCAGTGCCCATGAGCACCGGACTGACGTTGACCGTACCGCCGGTGATGGTGGCACGCACAATAGCCGGGTAGCTGTTGGGATTGTGGGCTGGGTTGGAAGCACTGAAGAAGACGTCGTTGTCGCGGAAAGCAATGTCATCGTAGCCGCCGCCGTGCGGAGTGGGTCCGAAGGTGTACAAGGTCTGACTACCGCTTACGGGATCGATAATCACCAGATTCGGATTTCCGTCCTCGTTCTGCATGGCCCATAGCAGTTGTGTCTTGGGGTCGACCCGGAGCCCGTCATTGTGGCCTTTAACGGTAAAGATTTTAAGCACGTTTCCGTTGCGGTCGTATTCCACGACGCTGCTGCTTTTTCCGTCAGAGCCATCAGGCGCCGCGCCATCTCCAAATCCAATGAAGATGTGGCCGCCGACTTCAGCGATGGAATCGGGCTGAAAATAAACGCCCTGCACGCTCGTGGCAAATGTGGAAACGGTGTAGGGTGTGATTGCGGTGACTTGCGCGCTGGCCGTAATTGCCAGCAATAAAACAGTGCACAACGTGATCATGGGCGTTGGATGCCATGCCTTCATTTGAAAATCTCCTTGGAAGAATGCCCGGGGGAGAGCCCATGGGCTTTCTCTTGGAAGCGGGAAACCGGCACCTGGATTGTGAACAGTCGGTTAAAACTCGCCTGAGATTCTTAGGATTGGAATCTGAAGGCAGACAGCCGCTGGCCGCAGCGAACCAAACTTGAAGATGCGCAACGAAACGATCTAACGGGATTTGCCGGGAACCGCAGAAGCAATGAAGGAGGCAAGTATCGGCTGCAGGCGCTGGCGAATTTTCGATAGGCGGCAACAGTCTCCTACGCTGACAATTTTCGCTTCTTCCTCAGAAAGAGGTTTGCCCGACCGCAACAAGCGCTCGCCACGTACGATCCCTTGCAATAATTCGATTGAGTCTTCCAGACGATCGTTTATCAGGATGTAGTTGTAGCGCTCGTAGTTTTCGATCTCCCGGCTGGCCGTCAGCAAACGGCGTTGAATCACGTCTTCCTCATCTTCGCTGCGCTTGCGCAGTCGTTCTTCCAGAGTCTGGCGGTTCGGTGGCAGAATGAAGATGCTGATAGCATCTGGAAGCTTGCGTTGAATCTGCTCGGCGCCCTGAACATCGATGTCCAGCAACAGGTCGCGCCCATTCTGCTCCGCCTCATTCAAAAAGCGCCGCGCCGTTCCATAACAGTTGCCGTCGAACTCCGCGTGTTCCAGAAAAGCATCTTGTTCCACCATCTTCTTGAACTCGTCCCGCGAGACAAAGTAGTACTGTCTACCGTTAGTCTCACTGCCGCGGGGAGCGCGCGTGGTGTAAGAGATGGAGAATTCCAGACCGCTTACCGATTTGAGCAGCTCGTTGACGAGCGTCGATTTTCCGGAACCTGACGGAGCGGAAATGATAAAGACTAACGGCTTATGCTTCGGAGAATTCATTCCAGGTTTTGCACCTGTTCGCGCGATTTTTCGATCTCCGCCTTCATGCTCAGTCCGGCCTCCGTGATTTTCACAGCTTCACCCGCCAGCCCGGAAGTCTTCGAGAGCAGCGTATTGGCCTCGCGATTCATTTCCTGCAGCAGGAAGTCCAGCTTCTTGCCCACTTCGCCGTGTTCATCGAGAAAACCCAAGAAATGTTCGATATGATTTTCCAGACGAACAATTTCTTCCTGCACATCGCTGCGGTCGACCAGCAGAGCCGCCTCCTGCAGCACCCTTTCGCGATCCGGACTGCCACTTAACAACTCATTCAGTCGCGCGCGCAGCCGCTCCAGGTAACTCTGCAGCATGGTGCGACGGTGCTCTTGCACTACGCTGACGGCCTCGCGAAGATGCGCCATGCGATCGCGCAGTTCCCGCTCAATGCTGCGGCCTTCTTGCTCCCGCATGCGATTGAGGCGCTCCAGAACCTCCCCAATGCATGCCATCACGGCCGATTCCAGCGCTCCATCGACCGTGTTGCTCGTATTATCCAGCGCTCCAGGAATACGCAGGATGGCGTTGAGATCGGGCTCGCACGGAACGCCGAACTCGGTGGCAGCCGCTCGGAAGGCGGCAATATAAGCGCTCACCAGAGAACGATTCAGCGCCATCGTCTCGCCTCCGCCGCGCTCCAAACTCAGCGTGACCTCCACGTGCCCGCGTGCAATCTTTTCTTTGAGCAGGCGTCGCAGCTGCATCTCCATGGAGTCGGAGCCGGAAGGCAAGCGGAAATGCAAATCCAGGAAACGATGATTTACCGATTTCAGAGAAAGCGAGAATGCGAGCCGTCCATTGGTTTGGGGCGCCGCTGGAGCTGCCAAGCCGGCATTGCCTTCGGCCTGGTTTGTCACTTCACCTTTGACCTGCGCGAAACCCGTCATGGAACGGAGAGGCATATCTTTTATCAGAATCAGTTCGGTTGCGCCGGCTCCAGTTTCTGCTCAAAGTCGGCGAACTGCAACTCATATAACCGCCGATACGTACCCAACTTGGTCATCAAATCTTCGTGGGCGCCGATGTCAGCGATGGCGCCGTTCTCAATCACCACGATGCGGTCGGCGCGACGCACGGTCGAAAGCCGGTGGGCAATGACAAACACCGTCCGCCCGCTCATCAAATTATGCAATGCCGATTGCACCAAGGCTTCCGACTCGCTGTCCAGCGCCGACGTGGCTTCGTCCAAAATCAGGATCGGCGCATTCTTTAAAATGGCGCGAGCAATGGCAATGCGCTGGCGCTCTCCTCCGGAAAGCCGCACCCCTCGCTCGCCAATCATCTCATCGTAACCTGCGGGAAGCGCCTTGATGAAGTCATGCGCCAGCGCCGCGCGCGCAGCGGCCTCCACCTCCTTGAGCGGCACATGCGGCTGTCCGTACGCGATGTTGTTCCGCACCGTGTCGTTGAACAAGACGGTTTCCTGGGTTACGATTCCGACCTGCTCGCGCAGCGACGCCAGTGTTACATCTCGCACATCGTTCCCATCGATCAGCAAACGGCCTTCCGTAACGTCAAAGAAGCGTGGGATAAGGTGAACCAGGGTGCTCTTGCCCGAGCCGCTCGATCCCACGATCGCGACTACTTCCCCGTGCTGGACCTCGAGATTGATGTCGTGCAGTACGCGGGCATTCGCTTCTTCGTTTCCGTAACTAAAAGCCACGTGATCGAATTGGACCGTCTTTGAGAAGGCCGGTAGCCGCTTGGCGCGCGGCTTGTCGCGGACGGTATCTTCCACGTCCATGAACTTGAAAATCTCGCTGGAAGCGCCCAATGCCTGCTGAAAATTATTGTTGAACTGGGCAAATTTGCGAACTGGGTTATAGAGACTGAACACTGCCGTGATGAAAGCGACAAAGATGCCCGGTGTCATCTTGCCGTGCGCCACTTGGTTGCGACCGAGGTTTAGAAGTAGCGCGATGCCCACCACGCCAAAAATATCCATCAGCGGCGAACTGATCGCCGTAGCCGCCACGGAGCGCAAATTCGCACGGAACAATCGTCCAGCCGCCGCACGGAACCGGGAGATCTCCCATTTTTCGCTATTGAAGGCTTTGACGATGCGGTTGCCCGTAATCGTCTCATGAAGAATATTCTGGATTTCCGCCAGCTTATCCTGACCTTGCCGCGTGGTGCTGCGCACGCGCGATCCAATTTTGCGCGACGAATAAATGATCACCGGTACGAACAACAGCAGCACCCACGCTAGCTTTCCGCCCAGCACGATCACCACGGCCGCGACCGACAGGAAAGTAAAAAACTGCTGCAGAAATTCCGCCAGCACCGTGGACATCGCATACTGAACGCGCTCAATGTCGTTGATGATGGTTGAGAGCAAAGTTCCCGTAGTGTGCTTGGAAAAGAATGCCGCCGAGCGGCGCATGATGGCGTTGTAGAGATCGTCGCGCAAGTCAGTGATCATGCCGAAGCCGGCGTGATTCACCAGATAGGTTCCCGTGTAATCGAAAATCCCCTTCAGCACGGTAGAGCCCACCAGCGCCACCGCGACCATATTCCAGGCATTCGTAAAGTGAGAAGGAACGAGTTGTTGGAGGTAAACCGGATGATGCGTGATCGGCACAACAAAGAGTTGGATATCTTTCGAACCAGTCGCAGGATTTAGTACGCGGTCAAAAATAGGACGAATCAGCAGGAACTTGAAGGCGTCGAGCGCTCCCACCAGCGCCATCAGTACGACGGAACAAAGGATCTGCCACCAATACGGCACCGCATAGCGGATGAGCCGCGTCAGTTGGCGCATACCACTCCGGACACGCCGCAGCCGCTTCCTGACGGTGAAATAGACATGCGATACAAGGGCTTATTTTACTGCTCGGCTGCGGAATCCCCAAGTGGCTGGATTCATTCGCATTTTGGAGGTCCTATCTGGGCATGTCGCGGTGCACGATCTTCATGCGATATCCGGCTTTGTGCAACCGCTTGCCCACCTCTTCCGCAATCATCACGGAGCGGTGCTGCCCTCCAGTGCAGCCGAAACTAATGGTGAGATAGCTCTTGCCTTCGTGGATGTAGTGCGGCAAAAGGTAAATCAGCAAGTCAGAAATCCGCTGGATAAATTCCTGGGTCTGGGGAAAAGAGCGGATGTAATCGGCAACGCGTTTATCGCGACCCGTAAGCGGACGGAATTCGGGCACGAAATGCGGGTTCGGCAAGAAACGGACGTCGAACACAAGATCAGCCTCTTCCGGAACGCCGTGACGAAATCCGAAACTCACGCACGACACCAGAATGCTTCTCTCCGTGGCCTGTTCGCGGAAGCGCTCGGTGATGTGCGCGCGCAGCTCGTGCACATTGAACTTGGAGGTATCAATCACGATGTCGGCCAAAGCTCGAATGCTGGCCAGATGGCGGCGCTCGGCCTTGATCGCGGAGTTGACTGGCGCATCGGCTCCGAGAGGATGCGGGCGGCGCGTCTCGCTGAAACGGCGCAGCAGCGCGGCATCCGAGGCTTCCAGGAAAGCCACTTTCGTAGGAATGGTGCGCCGAACCGCTTTCAGAATGCCGGGAAGTTGCTCGAGCTTGGAACCTTCCCTCACATCGACAACCAGCGCCGTGCGCCGGATCTCCGCCGACTGCAGCGACATTTCTGCGAAGCGCGGAATCAGTTCGACGGGAAGATTATCCACGCAGTAGTAGCCCAAGTCTTCAAACGCCTTCAGGACGGATGCCTTCCCGGAGCCGCTCATTCCGGTGATGATCACGAGCTCCGGGGCGTGCGGAGCATCACGTGGAATGTCCTTTCTCGCTTTCTTGGCTTGGCGCGGTGCGCCTTTTTTCCCTGCGGTGGCCGCCTTTTTCCTGGGCGTCATGCACTGGATAGTAGCATCCAAGGGCGCTTTAATGGGATACTTCCCAGTTTCAAATTTGTGTAACGCAATCTTGGAAAGGTAAGCTGAATTCCCATGAAGAAGTTCGATGAACTTACCGAGCGAGAAGTGCTGGCTCTGGCTATTTCTCTGGAAGAAGAAGATGAACGTGTGTACGCCGATTTCGCGGAAGGGCTGCGGCAAGATTATCCCGCATCCGCCTCCATGTTCGAGGGCATGCGCCTGGAAGAGTCCCACCACCGTAGAAAATTGATCGAGATGTTTCAGCAGAAATTTGGCGAGCACATCCCGCTCATCCGCCGTCAGGATGTGCGCGGATTCGTTGAACGTCCTGCGCTGTGGTTGATTCGTCCGCTACGCATTGAAGCGGTGCGGAAAGAAGCCAGCACTATGGAAGTGGAGACGCGGCGCTTTTACGAGAAAGCAGCCTCCCGCACCCAGGATGCGAGCATTCGTCAATTGCTCGACGACTTGATCAACGAAGAGCGCGAGCACGAGGAGCGCGCCCAGGAACTGGACAAAGAAAAGCTTCCAGCCAACGTAAAGGCTGATGAAGAGCGGGCGCAGCGCCGCTTGTTCGTGCTGCAGATCGTCCAACCCGGCCTTGCGGGATTGATGGATGGTTCCGTCTCCACGCTCGCGCCGGTCTTCGCGGCCGCATTCGCGACGCACAATTCCAATGACGCATTTCTGGTAGGTCTGGCAGCGTCTGCGGGCGCAGGCATCAGCATGGGATTCGCCGAAGCGCTCTCCGATGACGGGAGCCTTACCGGCCGCGGGCATCCCTGGGTTCGCGGTCTGATTTGCGGAGCGATGACCGCGCTTGGCGGTATCGGCCATACGCTGCCATTTTTGCTGAAGGACTTTCGCGTGGCATTGTGGGCGGCGGGTGCCGTTGTGCTCGTCGAACTGGGTTTGATCACCTGGATTCGCCATCGCTACATGGATAGCCCATGGATCTCCGCCGCGCTTCAAGTTGGCTTGGGCGGAGTGCTGGTGTTCATCACCGGCGCGTTGATCGGAAACTCCTAGTCGGCGTCACGGCTGCGTGTCGAGCGGGTGCTTGCTTTTCTCGTAGAACTCATTCTGCAGCTTCAAGCTGACGTCATCCGCCTTCACGGCTCGAATGGTTTTCACGATGGCGTCGATCCACCAATCCATTTGAAATTTTCCCAGCGCTTGTGTCGCGGCCGCGCCATCCCCTGAATAATGATTGGGAAAACGCGCGTACCACCAGATTCCCGTATAAACATCTTCCGGCAGATTCTGACGATGCTGGTCGGCGCCCGATTCATTCGCCGCGCGATCGATGTGAACAGTGTCAGGACGCGCAATCATCATTTTGGAGGTTTCGCTTTCGCCCGCGTGCATATCCATCGATGTCTTCTTCGGCGGACCGCCAGTCTCAGGAGATCGCTTGTCGAAGACGTAGACGACGTAGTCGTGCGGCTTATTCAATTGAGTTTGCGCGAAGTAGGGCAACAGACTTTCATTGCCGCCGTGGCCGTTGACGATGACGATTTTCTTGCAGCCATTGCGCGCCATTTCGTCAGTAGTTTCCTGCAAAAGTGCGAGTTGCAGGTCGCGGCTATAGGCCATCGTTCCCGGCTCATGGCGGGCTTCGGCGATTTGCCCGAAGTAATATTCAGGGAAAACTACCGCGTATTCTTGTTCCGCGGCATGCAACGATGCATAGCGGACGTCCAACAGATCGGTACCCAGCGGCAAGTGTGGCCCGTGCTTTTCGAGGATGCCGAAGGGCAGAAGGCAGGTCCCTTGTGAACGATGAATGCCCTCGCGAAAGTCTGCGGCGGTGAGTTCTTCCCAGTGGACAGAAAGCTTCGGGTGCGGCTCAGCAGTTTGACCGGCAACGCAGCGAAATCCGAGACCGATTACGAAAATAGAAAATAAAAAGAAACGGGTACGCATTCTCATCGAAGTGCCTCGGCCGGAAATTCTAGCACTGGGACGGTCGACTAAAACGATTTAATTGGGACAATAAATGGGCTGGCAAAATAACCTTACTACGACACATTCTTAGAAATCAGACTGTACCAAGTATCATTCCCACAATGTCCCAAACCACTACAGCGCCGCACGATGACGCGATTCCGGCCACACTCTGGCAGCCGGCTGCGGCGCGATTTTGGTTCGCCGTGATCTTGACGGGGATCGGCACGGGCTTGGGAGCGGCGGGTCTTACCCGGCTTCTGGAATTGATCCAGCGTCTGGCCTGGCATGGCTCGGCCACCGACATTCTGGAGGCAGCGCAGCACGCCAGCATTGCAAGACACGTGATCGTGCTCCTCGCCGGCGGGGTGGTCACCGGCCTCGGACAGGTGTTACTGAAACAATTGACGAGCGCCAACGGCATAGAAACTACCGCCGCGATTTGGCTCTACGCAGGACGGATGCCGGCGTTGCAAACGCTGGGAAGCGCCGTACTTTCCATCTTCGCCGTCGGCATGGGTGCTTCGTTGGGCCGCGAGGGCGCCCCGAAACAGGCGGGAGCGGTGTTTGCAAATTTCTTTTCGGATCGAGGACGTTTGTCCGACGAGCAGCGCCGGCTTCTGGTTTCGTGCGGTGCAGGAGCGGGCATGGGCGCGGCGTATGGCGTACCTCTGGGCGGCGCGCTTTTTGCACTCGAGGTGATGCGCGGCAAGCTGGCACTTCGCTACGTACTTCCCGCAGTCTTCGCATCTCTGATCGCCACGGGAGTCTCCTGGCTGTTCCTTCCTAACGCCCCCACCTACATGATTCCCGCGTACACATCCTCCGCATCGCTCATGGTATGGGCCGTGCTGGCCGCGCCAATCGTCGCCATCGCATCCGTTGGTTACGTTCGCCTGATTCGATGGGCTTATCAGAACAAGCCCAAAGGTTGGCAGCGAATCATTACACCCGCGATCGCATTAGGACTTGTTGGGATCGTATCGATCTGGTTTCCGCAAATTCTCGGCAACGGCAAAGACATTTCGCAATTGCTGTTCACCGGCGAAGTAGCACCCGCTCTACTGCTGGCTCTTCTGTTTCTGAAACCCGCTGCAACCGCAATCTGCATTCGCGGCGGAACGCCCGGCGGTTTGTTCACTCCATCGCTCACAGCCGGGGCTCTGCTCGGTGCCGTCCTGGGGCACGCCTGGTCGTGGCTATGGCCCGGCGTTTCGCCCGGCCTGTTCGCTATCCTCGGCGCTGGCGCGGTGGTTGCAGCGACCACGCAGGGTCCAATCTCGGCCGTGGTTTTGATGATGGAGTTGACAGGACGCGACCGCTCCTTCATTCTGCCGCTGCTGATTATCGTAGGGATAGCCACGCTTATCGCGCGCTCTATCGAACCGCGTTCCATCTACGATGCACGTCTCACCGACGAGCAAGTTGAAGAACGGCAGAAACTTCGCGAGCAGATGGCGCGGTGAAATCCGAAGACGCGCAGGCGGGCGAGAGTGCCCGCCCTGCGCAACGATCCCCTACTTCAGGTAGATTTCCTGCAGCAGTTCCGAGCTGATGATTTCGCGAATCTCGGCGCGCTTTTCGGAGAGCTGTTGCGCCGGCTGCTTCCCGCCCAGGATTTTGTCACGCAGCATTTCGCCTTTGGCGGCTAACCCGTCCATCGCGGCGTAGTTCTTGTATTGGATGGCTACGCAGATGTCCCAGTCTTCCGGATTGCTCTTCGTCTCCTTCAGGAAGACCTTGTAGTCCATGATCATTCCCTCTTTCTTTTGTTCCTCGATCAGAGGCTTGGTGGACTTGCGCAAGCTGGTGAGATATTCGTCCATGTGGGTGGGCTTCACGCGAATCAACTGAATTCGCCAGACGGGACCTTCCGTGTAATGCTCCTGAGCAAAGAGGGCAGGGGCGAGTAACAATACGAATACCGCCAACCCGTAGAGCTTTTTCATAGTGATCTCCTTAATTGTGAAGTAACTGAAACAGCGGGAGGATCATACGCGCAGGGAGGGAATCGCGAAAGGGCACCGTGTTGGGACGCCTATCGGAAGACTTATCTCGGCATCGGCGTTAATCAAATGAGGACGGCAGGAGATGCCGTCCTCAATTCAGCGAGACAAATTCTGGTTGGTTCCTTGCCGAGAGCCGAACGGAAAAACGTTCCTACGGCGCTTCGATCAACTCCATCTTGCCGTCGCGAGTACGGTGCAGAACCATCACTTTGCCTTTGGGATCGCGGAACACGAAGACGTCGCGGTCGCGGAAGTGGGCCTCTTTGATCGCCTCTTCCAGCGTCAGCGGACGCATGGAAACAGCTTCGTCAGAGCGGATAAGGTGGACTTCGGTAGTTTTCGCCACCGGCGGATAGCGATGCACGGCCACTGGAACGGCGGTCTTCTCGGTCAATCCGACTTTCGTTTGCGTGTCGCCGCCGTTGGTTTGCGGCGAATGTCCGTTCCACTTTTTGACTTCCTCGCTCTTGCGGGCGGAACGTTTCTTCGATTGCCACTTTGTCTTGTACTTCACCGCCTGCTTTTCGAGATGGTCGAGGGCGCCGCTCACGGCGATCAACATATCCTTGGCTTGCGCGAGGCCAACGAGTGGGCCATTGCGGGGATTAATGGTGATTTCTGCTTTGTGACGGTGTTTTTCGACGGCTAGAACGGCTTTGGCTTCGAAACGGTCGCCTAAGATTTTGCGGATTTTTCCGAGGCCGGTTTCAACTTCTGTGCGGATGGCGGCAGTTACTTCGTAGTGTCTTCCGGTGTATTCCACGTTCATGAGCGCCCCTCCTTCAGATTCTTACTCGAGGAAAATTGGCACTGCAATAAAAAGTAACAAGTCAGAGGTCAGAATGTAGAAGTTAAGTTGGATGTACCGTCATGAGGTTCGGCGACTTTCTTGTTACTTCCGCATTTTGACTTCATACTTCTGCGTTCTTTCATCTCCCTTCTCGCACACGGCGTTGGTGAGTGCTCGGAATGCGCATGTCTTCGCGGTATTTGGCCACGGTCCGGCGCGTGACCTGAATGCCTTGCGATTGTAGGATGCGCGTAAGCTGCTCATCGGTGAGCGGACGCGCAGGATCTTCTTCGTCGATCAATTTCTTGACGCGGCGTTTCAGGATCAACAACGAAGTGTTGCCGCCCTCGGGACCTTGCACGCTCTCGCTGAAGAAGTAGCGCAGCTCGAAGACGCCCTGCGGCGTGTGGGCGTACTTGCTGGCCACGGCGCGGCTCACGGTGGAAGGATGCACGCCGATTTCTTCCGCTACTTCCTTGATCATCATGGGCTTCAGCTGGTCGATGCCTTTCTCCAGAAAATCCTGTTGGCGGGCCACGATGCAGTAGCAAACTTTGGTGATCGTCTGCTTGCGCTGCTCGATGTTCTTGATCAGCTGAATGGCGCTCTTGTAGCGCTCTTTGACGTAATCGCGGGTATTCTTGTCGTTGGTTTCGCGGGTGACCAGCTTCTTGTACGCCGGATTGAGACGAAGTTGCGGCAGGTCATCCTCGTTCATTAACACGAGCCATTCGTCGCCGTGTTTCATGAACGCAACATCGGGTTCGATCAGTCGTGCCTGAACTTTGTTGTACTGCAAGCCGGGGCGAGGATCGAGGGTGCGAATGTAGTCAAGTGCGTGCTGCACCGCCTCGGGAGGACGGCCGATCGCTTTGCCAATTTCTTTGTGCTGCTTGTTCTGTACGGCTTGCAAATGCTGGTCGACGATGGCAATCGCATCTTGCAAAACCTGCGCCGTCCCGTTGACCGGTCTGTCGCCATTCTTGTGCTGAGCGAGTTGCTGCTGGTGATAGCGCAATTGCCGAAGCAGGCATTCCCGCAGATCGCGGCAGCCGACACCGGGAGGATCCAGCTGACGAACCACTTCCAGAGCTTCCTGTAAATCAGCCGCAGTGAAGTGTGCCGTTTGCACAGGCCGTTGAGCCGGCCGCGTTTCAGCGACTGGAGCCGCAGGAACTCGCGCTGAAGCGGCAGCCGCGGACGAGTGTCCATTGCCGGAGAGGAATGAGCTTTCCGGCAGCGTACTCGCCGATAGATTGAACGGAGCGCTGGCCGAGGGCCCTTGGACTTGTGCGGTGAGAATCGGATCGGCACTTGTATCGGAAAGGATGGATTCGTCGAGACTGTCGAAGGCAGCGGTCGCATCAACAGTTTCAACGTCACTTTCGTCCGCAGAAGATGCCTCGGTTTCGCCGGATTCAACTCCAACGGATTCAGCGGCAAGAGACTCATCCAAACCCAGCGCCTGCGCTTCGCTGACAATATTCCGAGCGGCCGCCGCATCGGCTTCCGGACTGGCGGGCGGAGCTATCCCCAGCATCTCTTCATCGCTTGCGATCAGGTACCCATCTTCGTTGAGGTTGCCGATGATCTGCTCGGCTGCCTCCCGAACTGCACGGGTCCAGGCTCAACGCGCCAATTTGCCAGGCAAGATGATCGGTGAGCTTGGTCGGCTTGGAAAGAAAATTCTCGAATGATGGCCGCTCGATCTCTTCCATCTCGCCGCGAGTACGGTACCCAGGGTCGAGATAATCCTGGAAGAACGAACCGAAGTCGATCTCTTCGAACGGATCTTTCTTCTCGGCCGTGATGGGAGCTTCTTCGGTGGAAGTTTTGGCAGTGCGCGATCGCGGTCTTCTTCCTTGCGGCCGACCTCATCGATCAACGGAACGGATTCTTCCAGCTCTTCGAGAACCGGGTTCTCCACCATCTCGGCGTTGATCATGTCCTTGAGCTCAAGCTTGTTGAGCGCGAGGACCGAGACCATCTGCACCAGGCCCGGCGTGAGGATCTGGCGCTGGGATAGCTTGACGCTTAGTTTGTGCTGAAGTAGGACCATGTTTCAAAATTTCAAAGTTTCAAGGTTTCGAAGTTTCAAGGTTTCAAGATTCAGTCTGCGCAAACTCTGAAACCTTGAAACTCTGAAACCTGATCGTCACACCAACGAAAAACTCTCTCCCAGATAAACTCTTCTCACTTCCGGATCGCTGGCCAACTGCTCGGGCTTGCCGTGACGGAAGATTCTTCCGTCGTCAATGATGTAGGCGCGATCGGTCACGGAAAGCGTTTCGCGCACGTTGTGATCGGTGATCAGCACTCCGATGCCGCTGGCCCGCAGGCTGCTGATGATTTTCTGCAGGTCGAGAACGGCGATGGGATCGATGCCGGAAAATGGTTCATCGAGCAAAATGAATGTTGGATTGATGCACAGGCAGCGGGCGATTTCCACGCGGCGGCGTTCGCCGCCAGAAAGCGCGTATCCCCGATTCTGCCGTATGTGCTCCAAACCAAGTTCATCGATAAATTTTTCCATCTTCTCGCGGCGCTCGTGCCACGACATCGGCTGCGCCTCCAACACCGCGAGAATGTTCTCCTCAACCGTGAGTTTGCGAAAGACCGAAGCTTCTTGTGGGAGATAGCTGATGCCATACTGCCGCGCCCGCAGGTACATGGGAACGTCAGTGATGTCCTGGTCGTCATACAACACGCGGCCAGTATCAGGGGGGATCAGGCCAACGATGGCGTAGAACGTGGTTGTCTTGCCTGCGCCGTTAGGACCTAATAATCCAACTACTTCCGCCTGCTCTACCCGCAGGCTGACACCATTCACAACGCGACGGCCACGGTACGATTTGCCAATTTCATCTGTGGCCAAGGTACGCATTTATCTTGCCATTCGTCTTTTTTATCTGGCTCACTCGCGTCTGTGTTACCACAGGAGTACTTGCTTCGCCTTCTACGAGCACCCTATCATCGGCCCTAAAGAAAGTCAACGAAACCCCGGTAATCTTGCCACGTTCGGCATCAAAAATGCTAGGCGGTCCGCCAGTGAGGACAAACTTGTCGTCCGAGGCGGTGTAAACCAGAGTCTGACCCTCGGCTCGCCGACCCGGTTGCTGGATAACAACATGGCCCTTGGCGACCATCCTGATCCAAGCCGCCCGGGCGCGCTAAGTGATTGATTCGCCAGTACGCTTGACGTCCGCGGCAATAGAGTATACATCCATCTCATCCGGCCAGTCGCTTCAAAGCCAGCTTCCTGTGGCTGTCACGCCGCCCTCGTAGTGCGCCTGGCGGTCAGCGTCGGCATAGGTCAGCCGCGGCGCGGTGATGGTGACGGGACTATCCTGATCGAGTTTTTCGCTCAGATTTTTTGTTCGTCTTATTTTCGCCTTGACGTTGAGGTTTCGCAGACCGGTCTTTGGCCATACCTTTGCTCCACCCGGTTGGGCATAATTTTTGCCTGGACCAGCACGGTGGAGACCGGCTGTGCTGCATTTCCCTTGGCCACGACGGAACGGCGGTCCCGGTCGAACTCGATCGAAGGAGCCTCGATGATGTTGGCATCCTGCCAGAGTCGTGCATTGCCCTGGTACAAGGCGATCGCCGGAGAATTGTGCGCCGTCATCGTGGCCGCAGTCACGTGGATCGGCGAAGCCGACGCCAGCAATGCGCCATTGGGCTGCTCCTTGAGATCGCTGTAAGTGCTCTTTACTTCTCCATCAGCGAAAGCATCATCTGTCGCGCTGATTGATGCGAATCGTTTTCGCAGTTGTCGTCATGGCGCCGTCCGCGACTCGAGGACTCCCGCTGAGCAGCAGAATGTGGTCTGACGGCGTGTAGACCGCTTTATCCGCCCAGGCTTGCGTACGCTTTGCCGGAACCTGGCCATCGCTGTAGACGACGCTGCCTTGCTGAATGATCGAGCCAATCCCACCTTGCGGAAGAAATGCCGCATCCACGGTCTGACTGGTGCTCACCCGCTCAGGCTGGCGCGGGTCGATGCTTACGATTTTCGCATCGGGCGCGCCGTGAATCGAAGTCAGGCGGCTTGATCCTTCCGGCGTCGCTACAAACTTCGCATCGAAGCGGCCGGCGGTGACCACCGTTCGTTGGGAGCCGCTCGCCGCAGAGTTCGCTTGCGCCGGCGAGATCGTAATCTGCCCAGCGCCCAAGGTCTGCGCGTGGTCCAGGCGACGTCCGTTGGCTACGAAGAAGTCGATCGCGGAAGCCGCAAGATCGAAATCCTGCGGCGTCGATGCGTCTGGCGATGAGGTGCCTGCGCTTGTCGCATGTTGCGCCAGACGAACCCCCTCCGACGCATGCACTTTCTGCAACTGGTTGTCGCCGCGCACCTCCTGAAAGTCGAGCACGACGCGTCCCGCATTCCCTTCCATCGGTTGAGAACCGATGCGCTCGACATGCACATTGCCTGTCAGAGTGGCGGTTTGCAGCACGTCTTGCTTGCCTTGCAGCAAGAGCTCGGCCTCATCCGAGCGAGCGCGCATCTGCGTCCGATCTTCTTAGCAGGTCGACTCCGCGTTTACGTTTCCCAGTGGCCAGAACGCGCTGCACTTCGTTTTCCGCACCCAGAAAAAATGTCGCCTGCTCCGATTGCAGCGTCCCGCTCTCCCGCTTCATCACCGGATGATCCAACACCACTTCGCGCGGGTCTCGCGTAATCGAAGCGTGCGCCGCGAAAATTGTCGCGGCATCCTGTCCATTGATCGTGACGTGAATCTGCGAATCCAGCGTGAGCGTCGCAGTCTTTGCGGAATAGCGCACGCCCACCGCCCAACCCGTAGTCTGCGGCGTGCTGAAATCAACACGGTCCTCGGTGAAAGCATCTCCGCTATCGCGATTGAAAACGAGATTGCTGGTCTTCAGGTGAATCGGATTCTTCAGATCCTTCGGAGCCGTCTGATCGGGTGCGCCGGCGCCTGAAGGATTGGCCTCCAGATCGATCTGCACTTCGCCCTTGGCCATGACGTTGCCGGATTTCGGATCGAACGTGAACTCGTCGCCATAAATCTGATCGAACCGCGAAGTGTCACGGCCGTAAAGAATGATGGTCACATCATGTAGTTCCGCGCGCCCGTTCATCTTGAATTCTTTGACGTTCTTGGCGCGGATGGTGAACATGGTGCGGCCGGCCTCGGATTTGGAAAACTGAAACCCGCTCGCCGTCTGCTTGATGTCGTAAGAAATCTTTCCCGGAAACCCTTTGAGGACGCTGTGCGTCCGTAGCCGCGCGGACAGATACATCCCGGCTACCACCGCCATGAACAGCACGGCAATAATGGCCAGCCAGCGGCGGAGGCGGTAAACGGGAAGGGGCATCCAGCTCAGTCTAATCCATGAGAAACGTCGCGGGTTCCGCGACCCGGATGGAAGCACTAATCGGTAGTCGCCTTGAAATCGCGCAGCGACAATTCCAGCCCGCCGAATTCAGGATGCTCATTTCGCCCAATGGTGAAGGCGATGTCGATCTCATCGCCCGCAAGCAGCGGCGATTGCTGCAGACGCTCCGCCATGTTCCAGCCGAGCGCATCGAAGACCGGGCTCAGCTTGCGGCCCCCGGTTCTCGAAGAACGGCCGTTGGCCTCTTCTCTGTCGCTGCGCCGGATGGCTGCGCCGTCCGGATGACAACGCGGTGTCGCTAGAATCGCAACTGCCGAGAGCTCCGGCTGCGCAGCCTCTTCTTGTTCGCTCGCTTTCAGTTTCAGTTTGATGTGTTTGTCTTTCAGGATCTTCGGCGGCGCAATCAAGCGGACCTTGCGGGCGGTGAATGCCGGTTCATGATTTCCCGTGCCATACGGTTCCAGCAGGCAAAGCGTTTGAAACATCGCAGGAGTGATTTCGGCGAGATCGAGTTCGGCTTCAATTTCGAGCACTGGATCGAAATCAGCCGGCGTGAGACGCTTACGGGCGAACGCGTCCAGTTCTGCACGCAGCTGCGCCACGTTCGCCGATGGCATGGCGAATCCGCAGGCGTGAGAGTGACCGCCATAACGAGTAAAAAGGCGCTGCTCGATTCAACCGCCTCCAGCAGATGAAACGGACGGATGGAGCGGCCAGAACCATGCGCCTCGTCGCCATTGCGCGAGATGACCAGCGTAGGCCGGTGGTAACGCTCCACAATGCGAGTAGCGGCAATGCCGATGACGCCGCGATGCCAGCCTTCGCCATCCACCACAATGCAGTAGGCTTCGCACAGGGTGGGATCGCCAGCGATGCGTTCTTCGATCGAGAGCAGGATGCGGCGCTCTTCTTCCTGGCGCTCGGAATTTAAGCGGTCAAGTTTTCCGGCGAGCAGCCGGGCTCGGTCGGGATCTTTCACGCTGAACAGTTCAATCACGTCGCGGGCAACATCCATGCGCCCGGCAGCGTTGATGCGCGGAGCAATGCGGAAGGCAACTTCCGTGGAGTTAGGCGGACGCTTGGTCGAAATCTGCGCGCACTCCAGCAGCGCCTTCAGGCCGGGATTCACGGCGCGGCGCAGAGCATCGAGACCCAGGCGTGCGAAGACGCGATTCTCGCCCGTGAGCGGAACGGCGTCGGCGATGGTCGCAATCGCCACAATCTTCATGAAAGACAACAGCAGGCGCGTCTGATCTTTTTCCGGCAAGCGGCGCTGCATCAATCCCTGCGCAACTTTAAACGCGACCCCCGCGCCACATAGTTGTTTATAGGGATATTCGCAACCGGCTTGATTGGGATTCACCACGGCGTGCGCTTTCGGAATGCCGTCCGGCCCAGGCAGGTGATGATCGGTGACGATCAGATCGACGCCCAGTCGATGCGCGGTTTCGGCGGGAGTAAAAGCGCGGATGCCCATATCCACGCTGATGATCAGACGAATGCCTTCGGCGGCGGCCCGCTCGATCACATCGTCGCGCATGTCATAGCCTTCGCGGATGCGATGTGGAACGTGGAAATCGGCCGTACCGCCGCAGAGTTCGATCGCCGTTTTCAAAATGATAATCGCCATCGTCCCATCGACGTCGTAATCGCCATAGATAAGGATGGGATCTTTGCGTTCGATGGCGGCATCAAGTCGATCGACGGCACAGCGCAGCCCCGTCATGCGCTCCGGCAGATGAAGATGATCGAGCGATGGAGTAAGAAAGCGTGCAGCGGATTCGGAATCGGTCAAACCGCGGCGAATCAGCAGCCGCGCCAGCGTGTCGGCAGCGGAGCGGCGACGGCTATCCGAACCTTGATTGAGATTGAACGGCAGTTCGCGAAGGTCGAGGAGCGCTGCGGCCAGAGACTGTACCTGCGCTGGATCTGCCGCGGCCAGTTCCCAGCGGGCGTTTCCTCGCACGGTTAGGTCTCGTCGTCCTGATCCGGTTCGTCGATGGGGATGCCGCCGAAGTCTTCCGACATTTCCAGCAAATGCTGATACCGCTCGTACCACTCCGTGCTCACTTCGCAGAGAAACATGGTGCCCTGGTAAGCCCAGCCCAGCTGCAGAAATCCCACCTTGCCGGTGTGAGCGCGCAGCCAGCGGGCGTCTTCCACGTCGTCGCCATCCGAGAACTCGGAGTGAGCCAACCGTTGCACCAGTTCGTCCAGTTCCTCACGATCGAGCTTCCACGAATGCATGGTCAGAAATGGAGCGCCCGCGCTCTTGGCGAGTTCAACAAAATCCTTCCACGCGTCAGGATTGCTGCCGGTCTCCCACATGACGCACTGCACTTCCTCGTAGTCCACGTAGCCGTGAAAACGGCTCATGCCGTGGCCTTCGATGAAGGCGATCATGTCGTCTTTAATAATGGTTAGATCGTCTGGCGTGGGTGACATAGTAATTCGGCGTACAAGTGCATTGTAAGCTGTTTGGAGGGGAGGGTGCCAGCGGCGGGGTGGGTCTTCACGGTTGAGTGCTTCAAGCCAAGGCTAAGAGTGTCAATATCGAAAGCAGAACGAGGAAGGCGCCAACGACGCGAAACACCACCGTAGGATTTTGGTATTCCGTCTCTGCCATTCGGGCATTGGCGGAGGCCGGCTGCCCAAATCCCGTGTTACACTCTATGGTTCACTAACATCATCTGCCGACACAGGATATTCTATCCGCACATGCTTCTTTCCAAGGAATATGTGGGCTATCTGGCCCGCGAAGTCACCAAGAAATTGATCGCCGGTAAGGCCATCGAAACCACCGCCGTGCCCAAAGTTACCGAGCGCGTGCACGCCGCGCTGCTCGAGGAGCTCACGCTGGAAGACCGCATCAATGACGAGGTTCGCGTCATCCTCGAAGCCTATTCCGATGAGATGAACAAGACAGGCGCCAACTACCAGGAGATGTTTCGCAAAGTAAAAAGCGAACTGGTGCGCAAGTACAAGGCGGTGCTGTGAGGCTGAGCCGCGACAAAGTGAACGTTCTGGCGCGGGCCGTTGCCGACGCCCTGAAGACGATGGACGAAGTAGATTTCATTGAAGACCCGAACACCATCCGCCAGGAAACCCGCAAGATTCTCGAAGACCTTCTCGCTCAGGAAGCAAGAATCGATCAATCCGCCCGGCTGAAGATCGAGAGCCAGAAGCGCACCATCCTCGAAGGCTCGCAGGAGTGGGACATCCTCTACCGCAAGTATTACAACGAGGAAGTGAAAAAGCTGGGGATGTAGCTCCTCAAGCACGAACGTCTGTACTGCTTTCCCCGGTCGTCCATCCCAGCGTTGTTGCCAGGCATTCCTGCCGGATTTTCTCTCCAATAAACACAACCATTTACAAAACTTTCAATCACTCTTGCTACGGATTGCGCCGTGGCTTCATCCAATGGGTCACCGGGAGGCCAAAGGTCGAACATCTCGATCGGCAGGGGAATTCGCGTGAACATAAAGTGGTGTGTATTTACAGTGTTCGTATGCCTGTGCGTGTCGCAGATCTTGAGAGCTCAGATACAGCCGGCTTCTTTGCCGGATGCGCCGAAGCCGCAAACCGGAATCATTGTCGGAACCGTAACCGACGCAGACGCAGATCCTGTCGCTGGGGCTTCCGTGGCTCTCGCGGGCGCGACCCTGGACGAGCCCCGAACCGTGAAGTCAGATGATAATGGCGCTTTCAAGTTCGACGGGGTCGCGCCCGGAACTTATCTTGTCACCGTCAACGCGACGGGATTTGCCAGCTGGACTTCATCCGCGCTTATTCTGAAGCCGGGGCAGTATGCGATCCTGCCCGGCACCAAGCTCAGGGTGGCAACGGAACGTACCACAATCAATGTGACTCCACTTTCCTCGGTGGAGATCGCCAAACAGCAGGTCAAAGCCGAAGAGCAGCAGCGTATTCTCGGCTTCATCCCAAATTTTTACATCGCTTATGGGGAGAACGTCTCGCCGCTCACCACGAAACTGAAGTTTCAACTGGCGGCCAAGGTATCCTTCGATCCGGTAACGATCGCCGGGGTTGGCTTATTCGCCGGCATGTATCAGGCGGCGGACCGCCCGGACTATCGTCAGGGTTGGGCTGGTTTCGGTGAGCGTTACGGCGCTCTCTATGCTGACGGGTTTACCGACATTATGGTCGGAGGCGCAATCCTGCCGTCACTGCTGCATCAGGATCCGCGCTACTTCTACAGGGGTACGGGCACAAAGAAATCCAGAACTTTCTATGCGATAACCCGCACATTCGTCTGCAAGGGAGACAATGGCCACTGGCAACCGAACTACTCGACAATGGGTGGCGATCTGGCATCTGCGTCCGTTGCTAACGCATACTATCCGGCGTCGAATCGCGGCGCAGGCTTATTCCTGACTAACTTTTTTATTAATACTGGCCAGCGCACGGCCGCCAACCTAGCTCAAGAATTCATCTTGCGAAAATTTACGACCAAAGCCAAAGATCAACACTAGCGACACTTCAGCCTGGTCAAATATCGCTTGGCGAATTTCAGTTGGAGGGCGACTCAGTAGCGGTTGGCTTAAACGCGAATCGATTCACCCTTGTAAAATCGTTCCTCCCACTGTGCTCCAAGCTTCCGCAATTACGGCGACGATTCTGCACTCCGCGCGCGACGCTGGATTCGATCTTGCCGGCATTGCACCCGTGGGCGACTCTCCGGAGCTGCAATATTTTCCTGAATGGATCGCCGAAGGTCACGCGGGTGAGATGAAGTATCTCCAAGCGCGCGATGAGCAGGGACGGTTGAAGCGCGCATCGCTCGCGCACGTGGCACCGTGGGCCCGCAGCGTCGTAGTCTGCGCCATCAACTACAACACCGCGCAGCCTTACTCCACACAAGTTCCGGACTCAGGCCGAGGGTGGATTTCCCGCTACGCCTGGGGTCCGAAGGACTATCACGACTCCGTGCTCGAACGGTTGCAGCGTGTCGAGGCCGCAATCCGAAATGCATCCGGAGCAAGCGATCTGATCACTCGCTCTTATGTCGATACCGGCCCTATCGTAGAACGTGTCGTGGCGAAATATGCGGGCGTGGGATGGATTGGGAAAAACACCTGCATCCTTAATCAGCAGATGGGATCCTGGCTCTTTCTCGGCGTGATCCTGACCTCACTGGAACTCACCGCCAGCCTTCCCGCGCCCGATCGCTGCGGAACCTGCACGCGCTGTATCGACGCTTGCCCGACCGATGCATTCATCGCGCCGTACCAGTTGGATTCGAACAAGTGCATTTCCTATCTCACCATTGAGAAGCGCGGTCCGATTGCAGAAGATCTGCGAGAGGGCATGGGCCGGCATATTTTCGGCTGCGACATCTGTCAGGATGTTTGCCCCTGGAACCGTAAAGCTCCAACAACGAATGCGGAGGAATTTCAGCCGCGGCCGGAGTTGGTGAATCCCGCCCTCGACTGGCTGGCAGAAATGAGCGCGGAAGATGTTCGCCGCGCATTTCAAGGTTCTCCGCTCCGACGGGCCAAACGCTCGGGCCTGCGTCGCAATGCCGTTATCGCGATCGGTAATAGTGGCAATCCTGAATTTCTTCCTTTGCTGGAAAAACTGAGTGCTGATGAAGATCAGGTAGTGGCCGAGGGTGCTGTGTGGGCAATCAGTAAGCTTCGATCGCAAAGCTGATGGATTTGCGCTACTGGCGTTCTAGACCGCCGATACATTGCTAATCCAGCGGATACAAACTTTTCATCGTGCTTTCACATCGCGCTATCTAGCTGACTCTTCGCTCTTTACGGGTGTTCGTCCGGATTCCAATTCACATTCTAACTTCCGTAACTCGTCTTGGTTCCTAATGGCAACTAATCTAGTGCCGAGGGGTTTTAACCAGGTGTTTGTCCATAGGGAAGGCTATGTCTCGTGGGTTTCAAGTTCGGCGATGGGCAGGCGCGACAAGCGCGCTGGTGCTGCTGTCTGTGTCTCTCGCCCATGCCTCCGCCACTCTTTTGTTGGAGGAACCCTACGGCAAACTTGGATTTTTCACGGCAACCGGACATGCCGCGGTTTATCTCTCTGGAGTGTGCGCTGACACACCTCTGGTGTTGCGCGCCTGCAAGCCCGGCGAACTGGGAAGCGTCATCAGCCGCTATAACGGCGTTGGCGGCTTCGACTGGGTCGCGATTCCGCTTATTCCTTATCTATACGCAGTCGAGAAGCCGCAAGATGTTCCACTCTTCGCAGACCCCAAGATGGTCTCGTTTCTGCGCGATCAATACCGCCGCAAATATCTGGAAGCAGTTGCCCCGGATGTGGATGAGGGAAAAACTCCCGGCGGAAATTGGTATGAGCTCGTAGGCTCTGCGTATGATCGCGCCACTTACGCGTTTGAAATTGAAACCTCTGCAGATCAGGATCAGGCATTCATTGCAACTTATAACTCTGCGATCAATCATTCCCACTTCCACACGGTCTCTCGCAACTGCGCCGACTTTGCCAAGGACGTCATCAATTTCTATCATCCGCACTCGCTGCACCGGAGTGTGGTTGCGGATGTAGGCATTACCACTCCGAAGCAAATCGCCAAGACGATGGTGAAGTTCAGCGCGCGTCATCCGGAGCTGGAATTCTCGCATTACGTGATCCCGCAGATTCCTGGCAGCGCGGCGCGGAGCACCGCCGTGCATGGCGTGGTCGAGTCGTTTTTCAAGTCAAAAAAGTACATCGGTCCGAGCATCGCCGTAAGCCCGATATTCGCAGGGAGCGTGGCCGCGGTTTATATCGGCAGCGGAGCCGGACGTTTTAATCCCGGCCGTCAAGCCCTGGTTTACAACGCGGAACGCGCCCTGGAGCCGCCAATCGGCGCAGAGGACCGTCGATCCTACGAACTTGAATTGAGCCATCTCAAGAGCGCACAACTTTCCCGCTTCCCCAACGAACGCAGCGAGAAGAGCTTCGCCCACATGCTGAATAACGGTGTTCCTGCATTCGATGCCGACGGGCGCCCGGTCCTTCAATTCCGGACCGGAGACGAAGCCATCAATCTGGGCGTCGCGGAAGGAAACCTGTTCAACGGCGAAGCCACGCAACGGCTTTCGGAACAGTTACTGGAGGCCAGGCTCGAGCAGGAATTGCGGCGTGGAAACCCGCCCCAGGTCTCCGAGAGCGATATTGAACACGACTGGAAGTTGCTGCAGCAGGCGTTGCATGCTTCCGAAGATCAGATTGCTTCCCGCGACTCCAGGCCGCTGCAAGCCAGCGCTCCAACTCGCTGGAGCGCCACTGGCAATCGTCCCTGAACAGCTCCCACTAGAGGTGAACACAGCCGCGTGAGGAACGGAGAGCTCGCCCGCTATTGCTGTTCTTGCGGTGGCTGCTGCGGTTGATGCGGCGCCGGCATTCCGCCCGGGGGTTGAGGATAAGCGCCCGGTTGCGTGGCCTGTTGCTGCTGGATCATCAATTGGCGCTGTTGCATCTCCTGCAATAACTGTTGCGGAGTCTTTACGCCCGGGCTGGTCAGACACAGGAGCCTGTTCCGCTTCCGCCGCCGGCTGGTCCGCGCTGTCATCCGCGTTGTTCTCGTCCGCTGCTTCGGCATCCGGCTGTTCTGCGGCATTGGCGACCGGAGCGACGGGCGTGCCCGCAGCGGCGGCAGTCTCTCCTGGCGTGGGTGGAGCTGGATTATCTGGACCCGTCTTGGCGACGAGTACCACGCGCACCAATGCATTCGCGTCCTGCGGCGAACCTAACAAGACGTAGTTGAAGTGCGATCCATTCAGTAATTCCGCCATCACTTCACGAGGCGGAGCAGGTCCCAGGCGAGTGGCCACGCGCTCGCTCGCATTGGACGGAATATCGATGTCCGCAGAAGTATGCTTTCGAACACCGCGCAGAATGTCTCCCAGCGTGGAGTTCGGAGCATCGATGGTCAATAGTCCATCTGTGTAGCTGACTTGCGGAGCCACGGCTGGAATGGAGTCGAGCGGAATTTGTGGAACCGGACCTTGCGTTCCGGAGGGCAACGGTGGTGGCGGAGTCTTGGCCTTCTTGGCGTGAGCTTTGTGCGTCGGCGTGGTATCCGCGAGACCCGGGATCGGAAGGCAAAGCATGCCGCCAACCAGTAACGCAGTCAACTTCAATCCCGTGCTCATGACAACTCCTCCACTTCAATCTCGAAATAATTTTGGGGAGACGGTGGGTATTTAGTAGCAATTGTAGCACCGCTCTTGGTGCCTTTTCCCGAGTCCCTTCGCGCGTTGCAAACGCTCTACTTTATAGAATGTATTGACTTTAAAGTCTTGCACCGTGAAGTTTGAGGTGCGTGAAGAAACTGGGTGTGCAACTTCTTGCGGTTTGCACATCTAGCTAGGGCGTACAATTTTCTCTTAATCTGCCTGGGGGAAGAATGAAAGTGTTCTACGCGGATTGGATTGCGCAACGGCGGTCGAATTGGATTTTCACTTTTGCTGCGTTGATGGTGGCCTGCATGGCGACGTCCGTGGTCGCGGAGAACTGCGTTACGGCCAACGACATGGATCCCGCCACCCGCACCGCCATCACCTCCGCCGGCCAGCGGTATTTTGATTTCATAGCCAAAGGCGATGCGGCTTCCCTGCAGAAGAATGCCATCCCTAGCCTGGCATCGGATTTCTCATCGATCGAAGGCACGATCAAGGACAATCAGACCGCACTGGCTAGTGCAAAAGGCAATCCTCGGCCCCCGTTTTTACTGGAAGCCGACGGCACGGCTCCCATCGCGCGCGCTGAATTTTTATGCGGCGTTTTTGGCAGAAATGGCCAGACCGCCGACAGCGCAGCTTTTTACCTGAACAGCCTTCCTCCGGGAAAGTATGCCGTGGTGATTCTCGATGCCTCGTCCGCCAAAGGCCCGCACACCGTCTCGCTGATCCTGCAGCAGATCGGCACAGACTGGAAATTGGGCGGCCTTTATATCAAATCTTCCCAGGTCGGTGGTCATGACAGCGATTGGTTTCTGACGCGCGCCCGCGACTTCAAGACCAAAGGGCAGGCGCACAATGCATGGCTTTATTATCTGGAAGCGCGTTCCCTGGTTTCGCCGCTGCCGTTCATGAGCACGGCAGCCACCGACAAACTCTATGACGAATCCCAGAAGGCGCAGCCTCCGGATTTTCCCGCAGAAGGCAAGACCGTGGATCTGGCGGCGGGCGCGGCGACGTATAAGCTCATCGATCTTTTTCCTGAACTGGTAAGCAATGAACTGGACTTGATCGTGAAATATCAGACAGCCGACGTTTCGAATACCAACGCGGCTTATTCAAGTAACGTCGCAGTGATGAAGGCTCTGCTTGCCAAGTACCCCGAATTGCGTGACGCCTTTGCCGGAATTGTGGCACGCGCCGTTGATAGCAGCGGCCGCGATTACGGAACCATGCTGGCGATGAAGGATATCAAGTAGCTGTCGGCGGGCACTCAGTAAGTAACAGCTAAGCCTTCTTGGCGTTTCGCTCTCAGTGTTCCGCGCCCGTGGTTCTTTCCTGATCCAGCCTGCATTCTTTTGGATCCTTATCGTCCCGCAAGCCGAGGAAGACCGGGGCTCGCAGTTTAGGGCTGCCGCTGCCCGCCGACCCTTCGGTCCATTCTGCGTATTCGATCTCGGCCACCAGTTGTGGCTTCACCCACATTACTTTCCGCAAGGCTTCCACTTCGCCATAGAACGGCTTCTGCTTGGTTTCCAGACTCTGCAGCACCTTCCAGATTTCGCCGAGAGACTTCTGATTGAATCCGCTGCCCGCCTGCCCTACGTGGATCAACCGGCCTTGCTTGTCGTACAGTCCCAACACGATGGAACCGAAATGCATACGGCTGCCTTCCGGCGTCGTGTATCCGGCGATCACGCACTCCAGCCGGTGCCGGATCTTGATCTTCAGCCACTCGCTGCTCCGGCGCTCGTGATAAATTCCGTCACGCTTCTTTGCCAGAATGCCTTCGAGGCCTTTTTCGCGCGCGAGCTCAAACAGCGCCTTCCCTTCCCGCTCGTAATGATCGGAGAAGCGGAGCGAATCTCCCAGGGTCAGCACTGAGGCAAGTTTTTTCTTGCGCTGTTCGAGCGGCACGCGCCGCCAATCGTAGCCATCCAGATAGAGCAGATCGAACGCGTAATAGAGCACCGGAACATCCGCATTGATTACGCCGCGGCGGCCGCCGGGTCGAAAGCCGGTGCGCTGCTGCATCAGGCTGAACGAAGGTCGGCCCTGTTCATCGAGCGCGACCACTTCGCCGTCAAGAATCGCAGTCTTTGCCTTGACGTACTCCGGCAGGTCTTTCAGTTCCGGATAGCGATGCGTGAGTTCGTTCTGATTGCGCGAGACCAGTCGCACTTTTCCGTTCTCAATGAACGCCACGGCGCGGTATCCATCCCACTTGATTTCGAAAAGCCAGTCGTCGCCATCAAACGGCTCGGCGATCGATGTCGCCAGCATGGGATAAATTTCCGTCGGCATCGGACGCTTGATCGGTGCGGAAGGCGGGGAAGCAACCGCGGAGGGCGCAAAGGGCGCTGAGGATTTTGTTTTCTGCGTGGCTCGCCGGAAGAGGAAACGGAGGCTGATCGCAGCATCGCAGAAGACGGTTTGCGCGTTTTCTTATTTTCCTCAGCGCCCTTCGCGTCCTCGGAGGTGTTCACTTCTTTTGTTTTTTTTTAGCTGAGGTTTTCTTGCCAGGCGTTTTCTTTTCGGCCTTGGCGTCTTCCATTTTCTTCTTATCCAACTTGGCCACCGCATCCGCCAGCCACGCCGCTTTCAACTTCCCTCGTCCGGCAGAAGGACGGCTCTTCCACTCTCTCGATCCCTCGTCTCCCGCGATTTCCGCCAGGCTGCGCTTGCTCAACACCGACTCGTCATATTCGTCGATGTCGTATCCTTCCACTTCGGCATCATCGTGCTTCTTGATCATCAGCCATTCATTGCCCTTGCTCCCGGGCCGCCGGCCTTTCATCTTTACCAGAGCGAAATCGCCCTTCAACTTCTTGCCGTCCAGACGGAATTTCAAATCGCCTTTGGCCAGCATCGCCGCTGCTTCGGCCTCCGTGCCGGGCACGTATTTCCCTTCCACCGGAACCGGAGAGAGAGGCTGCCACGTGCCCACGTCCCACACCATCACCGTGCCGGCGCCATAATTGTTTTCCGGAATGATTCCTTCAAAATCGAAATACGAAACGGGATGATCTTCCACCTGCATCGCCAGCCGCTTGTCCGCGGGATCGAGCGACGGCCCCTTGGGCACGGCCCACGATTTCAACACGCCTTCCATCTCCAGGCGAAAGTCATAGTGCAGCCGCGTAGCGTCATGCTTCTGCACGACGAAGCGATGTCCCGCCTTGCTCTCCACCTTCGGCGGAGGCTCCGGCGTCTGCTCGAACTTGCGTTTCCGTTTGTATTCTTCCAGTGCCATAGCGAACACTATTTAACCACAGTGACTGCAAAGAGTTGATGTTGGGACGAAGACCTTATGTGGGGACAGCCGCCCTCGGCTGCCAGCCCTGAGCGAAGCCGAAGGGTCCATGCCGAGCGCAGCTCGGCTTCTGCCGGCACCCTCCACTACACTGGACTCGCATAGAATGCCTACACCCATGAAACGTGAATTCCCCGAGGTTCCCCTGGTCGGTGTGGGAGCCATCATCATTGAAGACGCTCGCGTCGTGCTCGTGAAGCGTCTTCATCCTCCGCTGCAAGCCGAGTGGTCCATCCCCGGAGGCGTGCTCGAAATCGGCGAGATGGTGCGCGAAGCCGCCATCCGCGAGGCTCGCGAAGAAACCGGACTCACCATCGAACCGGGCGAACTCCTCGGAGTCTTCGACCGCATCCTGCGCGATCCTCAGCAGCGCATCCAGTATCACTACGTTTTGATTGATTTTCTCTGCCGCAGGGTTGCGGGAGATCTCGCCGCCGCCAGCGACGCCGGCGATGTTCGCTGGTTTACGCGAGAAGAATTGCCTGCGCTGAATCTCGCGAAAGATACGCTGGAAGTAATCACCAAAGGCTTTGGGAAGCTCGGTATTGGACTATGAACTTCGCAAGCTCTCACGTCGGTCGCAGCAATTCGGTCCTATACTGCGGAGCAAGTGCTTGCGCCTTCGCCCGGAACTCAGCCTCAGCTTTTTCGTCGAGCTTCGGGGGCGCCGTCGTCCGGGTTGCAACCGGCACGCCCACCTTCGCGAAAAATTCTTCCTGCCCTGCGGGTGAGCAGATGCATAAAAGACGTGCCGGCCGGTCGCTCTTGTTATGAAACTGATGAGGAGCGTTGGCAGGAATGTGAAGAGTCTGACCCGCACCGGCAACCGACTTTACGCCTCGAAACGTAGCCTCGATCTCGCCCTCTAGAACGACAAACGACTCTTCAAAGTCATGCCGGTGCGGAGGCGGGCCGCCACCCGGCGGGATGTGCATATCGACCAGGCAAAACCGTCCTGCCGTATCCTTGCCGCTCAAAAGTGTCGTGTAGGTGTCGCCGACCAACCCGATATGCGGCAGGTTCTGATCGTCGGCTCGAGCGAGGATCAGATTTCGCTTGGGATCGTCCGCTGGAATTGAGAGGCCAGGTTGGCTCGTTGCATTAGATCCGCTACTCATGGGTTTTCCTTTTTGTTCCTGAATTGGCTTGATTAATGGATTGGCTCGATGAATCTGCGAATCGGAAATTGGACGCAGTTCCCCCGGCCGTCAGTTGCCGTCATCTTGCCACTCCGCATCGCACGCATGGCAACGCCAACCGGTGCGCTGCACCGGGATCGGCACATGCAGGAACGCGGTCATGTAAGCGATGGGACGGTCCAACTCCTGAAAGTTCACATCCAGCGACTGGCACTGTGGGCAGCGCGGCTGCTCGTATAGTCCGACGCCGTGTACGTAGAGTCCTTCGAGAATGGGCTCGTTAAGCAAGTTCTGCGCATTCTCCACATCGGCGGAGCGCACATTGAGCTTGATGCCTCCAATAAAGTTCGAAATGAACCAGTCCAGCCGGACCAGGTTTTCGTCCGCCAGAAAACATGGGATGCCCGCAGATTCCAGACTGCCCTTCGCCAGCAGCGCCTCCGGCAGATCGCGAAACTGACGAATGGTCACCAATTCCCTCATCTCCATTTCCTGCCGGGCTTCGGGAACCACATCGTCGGAATCTTCCAGATGCCGGCGCTCCATCTCATCCTCCAGAGCATCCCAGGCAAGCTCGGTCAGCGACTCCGCATTGCGCGCCAGCCGCTGCAATTCGCCATCGGTCATGCCGGCATAATTAGCCGCCAGCCGCCGGCGCTCGCGCTGATCATTCGAAGACAACTCATCCCGCTCGGACACTTGCCAAGGATACTTGCCTATCCGTAACTTGCCAAATCCTGTAGAGCCCTACAACCCTCCCCGCGGCCACTTCATCTCATTGGCGCTTAAGTTTGCACACAGGAGAAGCTATGCGAACAATTGTGCTCGTCATCCTGGTTCTGTTGTTGCTGGGCGCCTTACCGACCTGGCCCTATAGTTCGGGTTGGGGCTACTACCCAAGCGGTGGTCTGGGCCTGGTTTTGTTGATCGTGGTCATACTGGCTTTAACCGGAAGACTGTGACAGGCTCAGCGCTTTAGGGTTCCAGGAAACGCGGTTGGAGGAAACAATGGCCAAAACCGCAGTAAAGGGTTCCTTGCTTACTCAACTTGCCCAACAGGTGGGACATGCCGCTGGGGTGATCGTAAGAAAAACGCAAGCGCTGAATCCAACAACGGCGACTCGTTCCTCCGAATCTCAAGCCAGCAAGGCGACGGATAAGCCAAAACGAACATCAACCACCGTTGCCACCCGCCGCAGCAAAACTGTCCGTGCGTCCACTCGTAAGAAGTCCGTAGCCGCGACTCGAACGCGAAAACCAAGCGTCCCGGTCGCCACCATCAAAACGAAAAGGAGAACAACGTGATTCGACAAATTGGAAGAATGGCGGCGTCAGGCCTTGTGGCCTTGGCGCTCTTGTTTGTTGTCTACACCCCGCAGGCCCGTGCCGATGACAGGGAGCACTGCAAACATGCTGTCGAAAAGGCGGAATCTCGTCTGGACAATGCGATCGCCCATAACGGCGAGCACAGCCGCGAAGCCGAAGACCGCCGTCGGGATTTGAACGCCGAACGGGAACGCTGCTGGGGACAGTATCACCAGTGGTGGAACGGGAAAGAACATCGTTGGGAAACCGAGCAGAACTGGGACCGCGACCATGATCGCGACGACCACCACTAAATCGCGCCGCGGCAGTTCTCAAACCTAGTTCACAAACATAATCGAACAACAAAACGGCCCGCAGGCATTAACCTGCGGGCCGTTCCGGTGGACTGTTTGGGATTGACCAAGAGGTGGTCACTCTACGTGGCCTCTCACGGCGACTCCCGGGTCAGGGCCGAAGCCCCAGGAAGAAAGCCTTCGCGCGACCAACGCGATGCAGTCTTCCATAACTCACCGGCTAGTGTGCGGGCTGTAGCTCTGGCGCATTTCTTGCTTTGCGTCCCGAGCCCCGCTTAGAGCAACCAGCTCTAAGTCTCAGCCACCTCACCTGGTCTTAGACTCCCACAACATTTGCCACTACTATCAGAACTTGTCATTCGACCACCTCCTTCCCGGTGTAAATGCAGATTAGTACGAAATCCTGTGGAGCGTCAACCGGCTCGGAAGTGGGTACCGACAACGTTACCGGGCGCACTATTCATCCATTTCCCCCTGCAGCACATGAGCCTGGATCAGGCCAGTCTCAACCAACCCGACCTCGGCCAGCGCCTGCCCCATCTTCATATCACTCGCAGTTGCCGAAATGTCCGCCGCAAGTTGCGACTGGAACTCGCGGCCCACTCTTTTCATCTGCGCAACGATCTTCCTTGCCTGTTGAGCGATCTCTACTAGCTTCTTAGGGCCAAAAATCGCCAGCCCCAGCATTGCCAGAAACAGAATTTCCGATATGCTCACGCTTTCTCCTCCATTGTTTCCGTGACAGGTTTCGCGGTCGGTTCCTCCTTGCCTTGCATGGCGGCCTTAAAGCCTCGAATGCCTTCGCCCATTCCTTTGCCGAGCTCGGGCAATTTTTTCGGCCCGAAAATCAGCAAAGCAATTCCGGCAATGATCATCAAATGCATCGGTTGAAATATACCTTCGAACATAATGTGCATCCTCCAATCAACAGTCAGCGAGCGTGAAGTAGAGAATGCGGGCGCCGTGAGCCCCCGATCCAAAGCACGGCACCCGCTGCAGCGAGCGCGTGAAGACTCGTCCCCCGAAGTCCCCACGCGACTCGCAATGTTTAGAAACCGCGTTGCGCCGCATCGGCAGCTGCCGCCATCGCGCTCAGCGTATCGAAGAACTCAGGCGACTGTCCGATGAAGAGACCCATATCTGTCAGGAACTGGACCACTCCGGCGGCAACTCCATCGGGGTCCGTGGGGCGAATCACAGCGCACCGGGGCAGCGATGGATTGATGAACTGGCAGGGTACCGGGAAGATCAGGTTCGTTTGCGTGAGCGGCGAGCCCGATGCATTCAAGTCCGGAATGTGCAATCCCGTCACCGGGTCGGTCAGAGGCGCCAGCGGCGAAGACGCGCCATTGCCGGCGAAATCCACCCACTCCAGGAAGTGTGCGACCTCATCGCCGCCGATGCTGACCACAATTCTTAACACTTCCACGTTGTTGGCCTTCTGCGCCATGGCCGAATAAAGCGCTGCTGCCGCCTTGCTCAATCGTTCCAAAGTGGAAGGCTGCAGTGGTGGCGATCGCCTGAATGTGATCTGTCGGACCGAAGTCGGCATTGGTGATGGGAATTGCCGGTTTGTCGACGATATTGAATGCTTGCGGGAAAGTTGCGCCGAGATCGGGATTCTGCTTGCTGCGATATCGAACATACCAACTGGTGTCCACGGTGAGTTGCATCAGGTTGGTCAGCCGCCCGATTTGCCTGGCGCCGTTGGCCTGACTGCTGGGCAAGGTGCGGAACTTGTTCAGGTTTACTGGCGCGGCTCCCTTGGACTCCAGGTAAGCGTTGAGGAACAGTGCATGGCTGTTTTCATCGAGCGTATTGCTCGTAATGTACTGCGAGCCGTCGCCGTCCAGTTGTTGCAGGGCCAGTTGATAAGGATTCTGGGTTCCCGCAGTTACGCCGCCGAGTTCCGCATACTGTTGCCAAAGATCCGTCTCAATCAGTTCGGCTGCCGCCAGAAACTGCAGGATGGCGACGTCTCCCTTGGTGATGGCCCCGTTGCCGGGTTCCGACGCAAACGCGGGCAGAGCGCTGCCGAGAACGCTTGTTCCGACGGTCGCTACGGCTCCGGCGACGATGCTGTTCTTGAGGAATGAGCGCCGGTTTCCCGCGCTTTCCATAATTTCGCTGAGCTGCTTCATGAGTGTCCTCCATTTCACCGGGATCGCTTTGCTTCTGCTCACGGTGTAAGCGGAGAGTAGCGTGCGGCCGCCACTGCCCATGTCACACAACAGTCAAAGCTTTGTCCTTTTTCGTTGATCTTGTCTCTGGAATATTGCAAATGCAATCAGGCCCTTTGCAGCGCCTGATTCATGAGACATGATTCGGATGGAGTTTTCTGCGATCCCTATTGAGTCTCTCGGCCAAAATGGAGTGCAGCGCACACCTGCCGCCCAACAATGCCGCGGCTGTAGCGAAATTCGGCGCGCTATAATCAAAACTTGCGACGCCGTTTCTGAATTTGCATGAGGCACTTACAACCCGCCAGGGGTAATCAACGTTCTTAATCTATTCATATCCCGCGTCCAACCCATGTCCGGACGAGCGCTCTTTTTTCTTTACGTTCAGAGCTGCCAAGGGATTCGCTGGATTCGGGAAAACTCGGTGCAAGGATGGTCGAAAGGATAAAACCTCGAAATGAATCGTTTGCCGCTAGCAGCGATGGTTGTGATCGCCCTCATTGGTTCCCGCGCATTCGCGCAAGAGTCCACGCCGAAGATTCAGGTATTTGGCGGCTATTCTCTGGTCAAAGTGGATAACGGCAAATTGACGTCCACCGTCCTTGACACCGCATTACACGAACTCAACAATCCCTTCTCCTTGGCGTCGAACCTCACGGGATGGAATGCCGAGGCACAATACAATGCGAACAGTTGGTTCGGAATCGCGGCAGACATCGGTGGCCGCTATGGCACGCCAATCACGGCGTCGCACGGAACCACGCTGTCAGGCCTTCCCAAAGCCACGCGGATATACCTTCATGGCCGGGCCAGTACTTACTTACCGCAACAAGTCACGATTGACGCCGTTCCTGCACGCGCTGTTCGGCGTCGATCGATACACCCTGGATGCGAGTACGATCTCAGGTCTCGCCACGCCAGCATCCTCCACCGCGACCACCTACACGGATTTTGCAGCTGCACTGGGAGGAGGCCTCGATCTGCGCATCATTCACCACGTGGCGCTCAGGCTGGTGCAGGTGGACGATTACGAGACCACTCACAATCTGAACAAGTTCTACGATAGCGCCTTCACCCCGGCAGTTTTCAACGGCCTGGCTACTCATGAACGCAGCCTGCGGGTATCCGCGGGAATCACGGTGAGTTTCTAATCAATATTCTTGCGGCTCTAAGGAAGACCGAACGCATAAACGGCGCTTCCGGCCGCGATCGCAACATATTCTTTTCCGCCCACGGAAAAGGCAACCGGCGGCGCGTAGACCGCGCCACCCATTTGAAAGTGCCACAGCGGTTTTCCCGCAACCGCATCCAGAGCGATGAAGTTTCCTTCCGCGTCACCGGTAAAAACCAGGCCGCCTGCAGTCGCCAGCACTCCCGACCACGTCGGTGACGTGTGCTCGAACTTCCACTTGATCTGTCCCGTCGCGGGATCGATGGCCTTCAGAAATCCGCGATAGGGCTCGGCTTCATCCGACGGAAAATAAGCGCTGCCGTAGTACGCATGACCGGCCTCATATGGCTGTGGAGCGGTGCTGAAAATATCGCACTGATCGCGCGCCGTAACGTAAAACAGTCCAGTCTGTGAATCGAAAGCCGGCGCCATGAAATTCGTCGCGCCCAACGCTCCCGGACATACCGTGTGCCCCTCGAGCGTTGGCGAGGCTTCCTTCTTCGCCAGCGGACGCCCATCCGCATCCTTGGCCTCGCTCCACGTGACCTTGCCGTACGCGTTTGACGAAATCAATTTTCCGGTCGCGCGATCGAGCACGTAAAAAAATCCGTTGCGATTCGCCTGCGCGATCAGATGCTTCCCGCCGGAATCGATCATCACAGGAACCTGCGTGGCATCCCAGTCATGTTCGTCGTGCTTGGTGAACTGAAAATACCAGTTCATTTTTCCGTCGTCCGCATTGAGCGCTAAAAGCGAATTACTGTAAAGATTGTCGCCTGCGCGTCCCTCTCCGCGATTCGATGGCGCAGGATTGCCCGTGGGCCAAAAGATCTGGTTGGTGAGCGGGTCGTAAGTTCCCGTATTCCATGCGGGCGCGCCGCCCACCTTCCACGAATCCCCTTCCCACGTTTCATGTCCCGGCTCTCCCGGTCCGGGCACGGTATAAAAGCGCCACTTGCGAGCACCGGTCGCGGCGTCATAGGCGTCAATGAATCCGCGCACTCCGTACTCGCCCCCGGAAACGCCGATGACGATCAGGTTTTTCACCGCAAGTGGCGCGACCGTAAAGCTGTATCCCTTTTGATAATCCGCCGCAATCACATCCCACACTACGTTGCCGGTTTTGGTGTCCAGCGCGATCACGTGGGCATCGAGCGTCCCCATAAAAACTTTGTCGCCAAGAATGGCGAGCCCGCGATTGACCCGCCCGCAACACGGACGTATGTCCGCCGGCAGCGGATGTTGGTACAGCCAGATAGGCCGCCCTGTTCGGGCATCGAGAGCGAAGGCGCGATCGTCCTGCGCCGTGGCATAAAGAATCCCGTCGACCTCCAGCGGCGAGGTTTCCAGTTTGCCGGTCGCTCCCGTTTGGAAAACCCACTTCGCTGTCAGCGTGCCCGCATTCCCGGTATTGATCTGATCCAGAGCACTGAATCGCCTGCCCGAATAATCTCCGGAATACGTCAGCCAGTTCTGCGGCTCCTTCGCGGAGTTCACCAGCCGCTCGAATGTCACTTGCGCCAGAACCTCGCCCTCAAAGAGGCACACAAGCAGCAAGGTCATCCCAATGCTCGTCCAGATTCCGTAGCGTCGTTTGCCAGACATCTTGATCCAGGCTCCGCGACAAGCTTTGCCAAGCATCTTCATCGGACCCCCAGCATCGGAACCCCAGCGCGACCGTGGAAGAGCGGCCCTTCCAGGGCCGCGTTGCGGCGCCAAAGTGAAGTGGCCTTTAGGCCCTGTGGAGGTCCGGGTTTGAAGCCCAATTTCTTAATGTTGCTTTTACGCGGCGCTGAAGCGCCGCTCTTCCTCGGTTGCTCCCGCGGCTCGGAAGATTCCCTGCAACGGCACAGGCCACTTCGCCGCACGTCCCGCCCTCTCATTGCGCCCCCACGCTAACCAGGTAAGCCACAATATCTTCCAGATCGCCATCACTCAAAAGGTCTGGAGTGTATGTAGGCATCAGTGACTCACGGCTTTTCTGAAACGAACGCAGCTTATCTTTTTCCAGCAGATAGATTTCCTCGCTCGTATCGATCACCTGAACGCTGAAACTATCTTCGTTTAAGGCCACGCCCTTGATTTCTTTTCCCTCTGCTGTCACAGCGGTCACAGTTTCATACTCCTGAGGAAATTCCTTCGTCGGTTCCGTCAATCCCCAAGCCAGACGCCGGCTCGGATTTCTAACCGAGTCGACGATGGCTGCTCTTGTGCGTGATCCACCCACCGACGTAAGCTCGGGACCAACCCGCCCGCCTCTGCCTTGCACCATGTGGCAAAGCGAACAGTTCGCATTGCCATAGAAAAGTTCTTTGCCGTGCGCGGCGCTGCCGGTAGGCTTCGCCGGAGCCTTCACTTCCACGCTGCGAATGTAGGCAATGATCTGCCATATCTCGTCATCGGTCATGCCAACGCCTTGTCCGTTGGTTCCGTTGGCCGGCATCACCGTGCCCGGAATGCCATTGCTGATCACCTGAAACAACTCCGCATCCGAGTGCGCGTGCTTTTTCTGGGCACGCGTCAGGTCTGGCCCGCGCCCGCCCCCGTGCGCACCCAGTCCATGGCACAGCGCGCAGTTGATGCGGAATTCATACTCGCCAGCCTTCGCCGCCTTGGGATCGGACGCATACGGGTTCTGACCGTCCGCCGCGTAGGCGCAAACTGCCGCAGCCGTCGCCAGAACCAGGCACGCCACGGCCGCTAAAAGTAGCTGGTGCGCTGAAGAGCCATAGGTTGGAAATCGGTCTGTGTTTCGCATCGCTCGCCTTTTCAGAACATGAACCCCCGTTAAGGAAGCCGAATTCTACGCCAGGAATCGGCACTCGTCGCTCTGGAAAACTTGGCCGCTCTCTCGTACATGACCGCCGGGCATCTGGGACCCGCACCCCCGGCTACCTAGACTTGAGTTACCTCATTCCGCAGCCGATCTTCCCTTAGGAAGAGGAGTGTTTCTCTGTACCTTTGTAACTCTTTGAAAATTCAGCCTTTCCAGCGAAAGGCTTGAGCTTGGGGAAGACCGAGATGGGCGAGCACGCGATAGGCAAATTCGCGGGCCATGTCATCTAAGCTTGCCGGCCGGTAATAGTAAGCCGGGATCAGCGGAAAGATCGTCGCGCCGGCATCGGCCGCGCGGTACAGGTTGCGAAGGTGAATTTTGTTCAGGGGCGTTTCGCGCACGCACAGGATGAGCGGACGCTTTTCTTTCAGGCAAACGTCGGCGGCGCGTTCGATCAACTGCGAGGCAATGCCATTGGCGATGCGGGCCAAAGTGCCCATGCTGCAAGGGAGCACCACCATGGCGTCGGCCGGATACGAACCGCTGGCCACGTTGGCTCCAATATCGGCGTTGGATTGTTCCTTGATTTTGGAAGACTTTTTTTCGGTGCCGAGAATTTGGCCGAGAAGGTTGGATCGACCTTGAATGCCCAATTCTTCCGCGAGCACTCGCAGCGCGGAATCCGAAACGATGAAGTTTATGTGCCCGATCCGCGCATCCTGTTCGGCGGCGATCAGCAAGTGGCGCATGAAGACGGACCCGCTGGCACCGGTGGCTGCGATGGTCAGATTTTGAGGCGGCTGGTTCGGCAAAGATTCTCCTGCGAAACGGCTCGCCGCTTCGCACTTGGAGCATAGGTATTCGTGAAACAAGAAGTCAAGGTGAGTGAGGTTAGAAGGTAGCAGCAGAAGCAGCCTCTATGGCGTCTACGGCTAATTTGCGATCCCGGCGCAGCGCCGCAGAGCTTCACGCCCTCGCCGGCGTGGAACGGGAAATCCGCGCGCAGGATTCTCACAGCCGCCGTAAATATCTTCGCGAGTTTTCCCAGGCATTCAGCAACTACGATGCGTTACTGAATAGCGAGCAACTGCAGAACGCCCTACACGCCGCTGATATAGTCCTGATCGGCGACTACCACGCCTTGCCCGCCGCGCAGCGCTACGCTGCGTCCCTTCTCGAACAGCGCGCCTTTGTCGGAGACCGTCCTGTTGTTCTCGGAGTTGAAACCATCTTCGCTCGCGACCAGCACATCCTCGAGGAATGGTGGCGCCGGGAAATCGACGAGCACGAATTCCGTCAGCGCATTCGTTTCGATCTCGATTGGGGTTACGACTGGGCGCCGTTTTACGAGTTGCTGGTTGCCGCCCGAGATCACGCCGATGCCGTCTACGGCCTGGATTGTATGCCTCGCGAGAATCTGCGGAAAATCGGCGCGCGCGATCGTCACGCCTCGGCCAAGATCTCTGAAATCCGCGAGCGCCATCCCGATGCCGTCATCTTTGTCCTGTTCGGTGAATCCCACCTCGCTCCCGGCCATCTGCCTCGCGTGTTGCACAAGGCCTTGCCTGACGCCAGAATTCTTACCGTGCTGCAGAACATTGACGCGCTCTATTGGCGCGCCGCCGGCGAACCGGTGGAAAAGGTCGAGGCCGTCCGGGTCAACTCAGACGTTCTCTGCGTTTTTAACGCCACCCCTCTCGAGAAATACGAGAGTTATCGCCTCTTTCTGGATCAGTGGAGCCGCTGCGATACTGCTCCGGACTTCGCGCCCAGTATCTATAACCTGATCGACAGTCTCGCCAGTTTTCTGGAAATCAATCGCTATTCGCCGCACAACAGCACGCAACCAAAATTTCTCGTCGACCTGTTGCCCGAGGTTTATGGCGACGCCTCGCCTGCGATGTTGCACCGTCTTGTCTCCCGCATATCAATCGACGAGGCAAAAAACGAAAGCATGGTCGCCACTCTGAAGGAGCGCGGCAGTGCCTACTTTCCCGAGTTGAACGCATTCTACGTCCGCGAATTTCAATTAATGCATGCGGCCGAAGATGCAGCCCGCTTTCTGCATCACGCCTGCCGTGGCTTGCCGCGACGCATCCACGGGCAAAGCACGAACTGCGAGGACTTCCGCGAGACTTCCAACGCCTCCGCCGCCATGTCTGCGTTCTATACCCGGGTGGTGGAAGACGCGGTCGCCTACTTCGGATCGCGCGTTCTTTATCCCGCGCGCCCCGCGCCAGTCGCCAATGGTTCTTTCCCCTTGACCTGTGCGGCGTGCGAAAAGGCCGCCACCGCTTCGATCCGTTTCGACGAGGACAAATTCGCGTCCACGGCGAAGGCTTGGGGATACCGGTTAGGAAGCATGCTGTATGACGCCTACCTGGCCGGACGAGTCGTCCCGAGCGGTTTGCGCCGCCTTTTCCTGGCGCACCTCCACGAGCCGGGTGTCGCACAAAAGGTTTGCAACGCTATGATTTCCCGTGTGCGTGGCACTTCCTGCCGCTCGCGGACCGCAATTGCGCGAAGTGCATCCAATGGTAGCGGCTCAGTTTGAGTTTCGTAGTTTCTCAAGTTCCGCTTCTGCAATCGCGAGTTGTTCCCTGAGCATCAGAAGGCGTTCTGAGTTGGGTGAAACTTTCTCAGTTATTGCGATGTTGTGTTTGAGTCCGTCAATTTTGCCCTTAAGCATACTTTCCTTGAAACCCATTCTGGAATATTCTCACGCCTCTAATCACCATCGGGAATTCTTTTCTTTATCGCAATACCTGAAATTCAAACCGAGCCACTACCCATCCAATGCTAAGCTGGAAGATGAGACCGGCTTTGTGCAACCCTCTCTCTTTTGACTTAAGAACGTGAACGCCGAATCGATTCGCAAGCTGTTCGAACAGGTACGCCAAGGCAAACTCGCCCCCGACGACGCCGTGGACCGCTTGCGCCACCTCCCATTCGAGGATCTTGGTTTCGCCAAGGTCGACCACCATCGCAGTTTGCGCGCCGGCATGCCGGAAGTAATTTTCGGCGAGCGAAAAACTGCCTCGCAGGTCGCGGAAATCTTCACTCGCCTGGCGGCACACGGCGGAAATGTCCTGGCTACGCGAGCTGACAAGAAGCAGTTCTCCGCGGTCAAGAAAAAAGTCCGGGCAGCCGAGTACCGCGAACTGGCGCGCGCCATCGTGCTGCGCCAGGACCCGCAGATTTACGGTAAAGGCGTGGTCGCCGTGGTCTCAGCCGGCACCAGCGACATTTCTGTCGCGGAAGAAGCCGTCGTCACCGCTGAGTTGATGGGCAACACGGTGGAGCATTTCTACGATGTCGGAGTGGCCGGCATCCATCGTCTATTGGCCAATCGCGAAGCCCTCACCCGGGCGCGCGTTGTGATTGTCTGCGCCGGCATGGAAGGCGCTTTACCCAGCGTAGTGGGAGGCCTGGTGGGCGTACCTGTGATCGCAGTTCCTACCAGCGTCGGTTACGGCGCGTCCTTCAAAGGCCTTACCGCATTGCTTGGCATGTTGAATTCCTGCGCTTCCAACGTCAGCGTCGTGAACATCGACAACGGATTCGGCGCCGGCTACGTTGCTTCCTTAATCAATCGTCTCTAGAGAACGATCTCTTATCGGGATCCTGCCAGTTTCAGGTCAGCGGGCGCCGGTTCTTTTTTCTGGGCGATCTTCTTGTCCGCGTCCTGGTGCGCGCCTCGGCCGAGCCCCGACAGCCGAATCACGGCAGCCGCTGCGGTGAATCGGACGTGGGCATTTTCATCAAACAGGCTAAGCTCGATCTTGTCTTCCAACGTCGAATCTCCGCGCAGCGCAATCGCTTCGAGCGCGGCGGCACGAACAATCCAGTCTTTGTCGTTAAGCGCCGCCTTCACCAGTGCTCGTCCCGTCGCCGGATCAGGATCGTGTGCCAGCACCGTAGCGGCAATGGCTCGCACCGGATGCGGATTTTTCTTGTGGGTGTAGCGCCATGCATCCCAGCCAATGCCCGCAAAAGGCACATACCCAATCCCTTGTTCCACCCCGATTTTGGCCAGCTCTTTAGGATTGTGCAGAGTATCCATCTGCTCCGCAATCAATCCATCGCCTTTACGTTCTCCGGTCAGCACGTCGAGATAGATCGCGTTGGCGGAATGTTTGTCGTTTAGTTCCAGCAGGGAATGCGCCGCAGCCATCACTACCGCGATCCTGCGATCGTTCAACATCTTTTGCAGTTTCGGAATCGATTCCGTCGCGTGCATCTGTCCCAACGCCGCAGCCGCCGCGGCGCGCACTGTGGGATTCGAATCGCTCAGTGCGACTTCCGCCAGCTCCCGGCCGTGGGCATCATCGGTAAGTAATCCCAGCGCGCGTATACCAATCTGCCGTTGCGTCGCGCTTTTCGAAGCGGCCGCTTCTTTGAACATGGACCAGGCTTTCGCTTCCCCGGTCACGGCATAGGCGGCCGGCAAGCTCCACAGCGCGACAACCATTACACCCACGGAAAGAATATCCACCCGGATTGAGCGGTCGGAGATCAAGACCACCTCCAGCTTTTTTGGCGGCGAAAACTGACACCGCAAGGCGCACATCTAAGATGCAAATGGAGGGAAAACGGGTATAGAGGGCGGGGAAAATCCGTAGATTTTTCTGGCGCACCCGACCGGCTGCCTAGCGACGCTGGCGCTTCTTAGCGGCAGCTTTTGCCCGGCCCCGCGGTTTCGCTCCATGCCCTTTATTGGCAAAGACGCGGGCGAAGATCTTGTCGACATTCTTCAATTGGCGCTGCAAGTCAAAAGCAAACTCGATCCGCTTCCGAGGAACTTTTCCCGTAATTTCCGGATCGGCCAGCACCAGTTCATGGAAGTCCAGACCTTCCTTCCAGGCGCGCATGGCGTGCCCTTGCACCAGCCGGTAAGCATCTTCCCGCGTAACTCCGTGCTCAACCAGGTCGAGCAGCAGTTGCCCGCTAAAAATCAATCCGTGGGTACTCTCCAGGTTGGCCTGCATGCGTTTCGGATACACGAACATGGTTTCGATCAGGTTCGTGGTCTTGCTCAACAAGTAATCGGTCAGCGTCGTCGAGTCCGGCAGGATGACGCGTTCCGCCGAGGAGTGCGAGATGTCCCGCTCATGCCAGAGAGCAACGTTTTCGAATCCCGCCTGGGCGTTGCCCCTCACCACGCGAGCCAAGCCGCTGATCTGCTCCGAGGTCACCGGATTGCGCTTGTGCGGCATCGCCGACGAGCCTTTTTGCTTCTCGCTGAAGAACTCCTCAGCCTCTCGCACCTCCGTCCGCTGCAAGTGCCGGATCTCGGTGGCAATCTTGTCTAACGTCGAGGCAATCACCGCCAGGGTGGAAAGATAAAAAGCATGTCGATCTCTCTGGATCACCTGTGACGACACCGCGGCCGCCTTCAACCCCAGCCGGGCGCAGATTTTTTCTTCGATCTCCGGCGTAAGATGAGCGAAAATTCCCACCGCTCCGGAAAACTTCCCCACTCGCATATCTTCGGCGGCCGCTTTAAATCGAACGATATTTCGCTGCGTTTCCGAATACCAGTTCGCCAGTTTGAAACCAAACGTGATGGGCTCGGCATGGATGCCGTGCGTCCGCCCCACCATCGGTGTGTCCTTGAACTCCCATGCCCGGCGTTCCAGAACCTCGGCCAGCCGTTCCAGATCCAGCATAATCTGCGCCGACGCTTGCTTGATCAGCAAAGCTTGCGCGGTATCCACTACATCATTCGAAGTCAGGCCGTAGTGAAACCATCGCGCATCGGGACCGACGATCTCAGCCACCGCGGTGGTGAAGGCAATCACGTCATGCCGCACCTCCGCTTCAATCTCGTGGATGCGTTGCACGCTAAAACCGGCGCGCTCGCGAATCGACTTCGCCGCTGCCTTCGGGACCATTCCCTCTTCCGCCAGCGTCTCCGTGGCGGCAACTTCCACCTGCAACCAGGTACGAAAGCGGTTTTCATCGTTCCAGATGCGGCCCATTTCTGGGCGGGTATAACGTGGGATCAAGGCGGTTGTCTCTCCTCTCGCCGGTACTGGGTGGGACAGAGGATTCTAAACGGAGTGACGGAAAGAGGCCAGAGCGCCGGAAACCTCCACTCCACTCCGGAATCGATATTTATATCGTCTTACGATATACTGCAGACTGCATGAGAAAGCTCACCGTCTCGGATTACCAGGCGCTGGCGGAGTTCCGGTATCAGATCCGCCGGTTTCTTCACTTCAGCGAACAAGCCGTGAAGAATGCCGGCGTGCACCGCGTCCAGTACCAACTCATGCTGGCGATTAAGGGCATTCCCGATGGCGTGCGTCCTCGCATCGGCGAACTCGCGCGCCGCCTGGAGATCCGCCACCATAGTGCCGTCGAACTGGTGAATCGGCTTGAAGCACGTGGCTTGGTTCGCCGGTCACGCGCCAAGGACGATCGCCGCGAAGTCCTCCTTACCCTAACCCCCAGAGGACAGAAACTCCTGGCAGAGCTCGCCCTCCACCATCACCAGGAATTACGCAGCACCGGACCAGAACTGGTGGCTGCCCTGCAACGCATTATGCGGGATGGCGAAACAGCCCCCGTAACTCAATCTGGCAACCCAGTGACACCAAAAGCGTTCGCGAAAGGCATTACCGCAAGATGGACACATCGCCCACTCGACTAAAACCACGGCTCCTCCAACATCCTGTGCTTGGCAAATATCTTTCGCCGGTTCACGAAGATCTCACCGCTGTGTATGCTCGCGACCTTCGCAAGTGGCTTATCATCGCACCCGTTATTGGTCTTACTACCGGCCTCATCATTACCGGAGTGGTGGTCATCCTTTTGCAGAAACTTTGGCCGCCGGTCCTTGCTTTCTATCTTGCCCATCACTGGGCCATCGTCCCGGGCCTCGTCCTGGGCTTCACCGTCACCGGCCTCATTATGCAGTTTTTTACTCCCGACCCCGACGAGCATTCCACGGAAGAGATTATTCGCTCCTACCATGAACATGAAGGCAAGATCGATACGCGCTCTTTCGTGCCCAAAATCGCGGCCGCCATCACCACCGTCGGCTTCGGCGGCAGCGCTGCGCTGGAAGGCCCCAGTATTTATGGCGGAGGGGCGATTGGATCTTGGCTCTGGAAGATTTTTCGCCGCCTGCCTCTCGGCCGTCTTCGTCTGGAGGATCGCGACCGCCGCATCATGCTGATTTGTGGCGCGGCCGCCGGAATGTCAGCGGTCTTTCGCGCGCCCCTCACCGGCATTGTGTTCGCCCTGGAGATGCCTTACCGCGACGATCTGGCCCACGAGGCCCTCGTTCCCTCCCTCATCGCTTCCGTGGTTTCCTTCGTGACCCTCAGTTTTTTTCTGGGAGCCACTCCTCTCTTCAATTTTTCCGGCTCCACCGCGTATACGGGCCGCGATCTCTACTGGAGCGCTCTCCTTGGCTTGATCGTGGGGCTGATTGCCATGATCTTTGTCATCACCTTCCGCCGCGCCCGCCGCTTCTTCGTGAAATGGCGCGTCCCCCACTGGGTGAAGCTCGCTACCGGAGGCTTGCTGACCGGCCTTTGCGGATTACTTTTTCTGCAGTTCTATCCCGGCAATCTCGTTCCTCTCGGACCTAACTATGAGGCCGTTGGCGATATCCTTTCCAATTCCCACCCCACTTCGATGCTCATTGTTTTTAGCGTGCTCAAGCTCGCGGCAACCCTGTTTACTTTGGCCGCCGGCGGAGTGAGCGCCATGTTTGTTCCTTTGTTTCTGACCGGCGGAAGCATCGGAACCGCTTTTGCGCAGTCTGTGGTCCACAGCCCTGTCCTCGATCTTTACGCCGCCGTCGGCATGGCTTCATTCCTGGCTGCCGGATACAAGACACCTCTGGCCGCCGTTGTATTTGTTGCCGAAGCCACCGGCGGCCATGCCTTCATCATCCCTGCTCTCATCGGCGCTGCGGTCTCATACGCCGTATCAGGCGATGCCTCCGCCTCGGGCGACCAACGCCTTCATGAAGGCGTAAAGGTGCGCAAGTTGGAAGACACCACTTTGTAAGGTTGACCTTTTCAAAAGTCCGACCGCCAAATTCCCCCGCAACCTGCGATCGAGACGCGCAGCACCAGGATTTGTATTGCCAATGCCCTGCTACTTTGAGTATCCTTCCGCAATCCCCAGAACCCCGGGCATTTTTTGGGGAAACGTGTATATGGCGATGGCGAAGCTCAAGCGATCACCTTTGTATCCCCGCAGCCCATTCCTGCGCGTGAGAGCACACGGCTGCTTTCACTCTCGTCTCTGTTGTCGATTTGCTTGTCCGCCCGTCAAACTTCCGTTTCAGCAATAGAGAAAATCCATTCCGCACTTAGGGAGAGGCAATGCCAAAGCTACAACGTCGTTTCATCTGGATCAGTTTTCTCACCGTCGCATTTATCGCGCAGGCCTTCGCTCAGGGTGGCGCCACCGGCGCCATCACGGGAACGATTCAGGATCCCAGCGGCGCTGTGGTCGCAAATGCCGACGTAGCCATTACCAATCAGGAAACCGGCGTGCTAGAGCGCAGCGTGAAGTCTGCGGCTGATGGCACCTTTACCGCGCCGCTGTTGCCGGTTGGCGAATATACCGTTACCGTTCATGAGACGGGTTTCGCCGAATCCACGTTCCGCGACATCGTGGTGCGCGTCACTGAGACCACGCGACTCATCGCAAAATTAAAGACTCAAGCCGTTCAGCAACAGGTCAGTGTGCAAGCCGAAGTGCAGCAGGTGGATACCAGCGACGCCACCACCGGCCAGGCCATCGAATCCAACACCATCAAAAACCTGCCCCTCGCTACGCAAAACTTTCAACAATTGTTAACGCTCTCAAGCGGCGCTCAGAGTAATTTGAATGCGGCCTCGCAGCTCGGACGCGGCGACGTCCGCATTGAAGTCAACGGCCAGCGCGAAGACAACAACAATTATCAGATCGAAGGCATCAGTACCACCGATTACAACGTCGCCGAGTTGACCACCACTCCATTGCCCAATCCTGCGGTGATCCAGGAATTTAAGGTCCAGACTTCCCTTTACGACGCCACCCAGGGCCGCAACGGCGGCGGCAATATCAACGCCATACTGAAGACGGGAACCAATACCTTTCACGGTGAAGCTTATGAATTTTTCCGCAACACCGTGCTCGACGCCAACGACTATTTCCTCAATCAGGCTGGCGAGTCCCGCCCGGTAATCCAGCAGAACATTTTCGGTGCGGACCTTGGCGGGCCCATTGGCAGCGGCGGGAAATTGGGCTTCTTCTTCGTTAATTATTCGGGAACTCGCCAGCGCAGCGGAGATTCTCCCGGAACCATCATCAGCACTTTGATCCCCTACATTCCGGCGGCTGATCGTGGTCCCGCAGGACAAGCCGCTCTGGCCGCTGCTTTCAACGTCGCCACGATCGATCCCGTTGCCGCAGCTTTGGTTTCTTACCAAAGCAATCAATTCGGCCCCGCCGCCAACGGATATCTCTTCCCCTTGCCCAACGTTCCCGCCGGCACTACCGCCGGCACTGTCGTTCCTTTCACTACCAGTAAGCCCGGCTCTTACACCGACAACCAGTTCACCACCACCTGGGATCGGGAGTTCCGAAACTCTCGCGACAAACTATCGGTCCGCTTCTTTTTCCAGAACTTCGAATCGGACGTACCCTTCGGCGCAGGCGGCCTGCAAGCTTCGCTCGGCGGCAGCATCAGCAGCGGCGACTTGAATTTCCCCTACCAGCTTCCGGTTAAAGATCGCGTCTTTTCCTTCACCGAAACTCACGTCTTCACCCCCTCGTTGGTCAATGATTTTCGCCTCGGCTTCATTCGCATCAACAACGATGACATTAACGTTCCGCCCATCACCGCTACCCAGGCCGGCATCTCACGACCGACCAACAATCTCACCGACAGCATTTACAAATTCACCTTCGTCAGTTCGAACGTAAACTTCGGCCCCACCCCGCAAGCCAACCAATACCAGGCCCAGAACAACTTCAATTTCATTGAGACGCTGGGCTGGGTTCGAGGCAAGCACAACTGGCGCTTCGGCGGCGAGTTCACGCCGGTCGCGCTCAATAAAAAATTCCCGCAGGTCTTCAATGGCCAGCTTGTACTTCGGCAACTCCACAAACACCACGCTTCCGGGTTGCAGTGTCGCCGCTCCGTGCTCGGTCAGCGATGTAGGCAATTTTCTGCAGGGCGCTCCGGAATTCAGCTTCGGTGGCGGCGGAGTCTACAACCACAACTACCGGCAGAAAAATTCCGCTTTATTCGTGCAGGACGATTGGAAGGCGACTCCGAATCTGACCTTAAATCTCGGCCTGCGCACCGAATTTCTCGGTGCCTGGACCGACAATGCCTGCCACATCGGCAATATGGAATCCGATCTGACCAAGTCCGGACAGTATCCCTTCATTTATCCCAAGTGCGTGGACAAGCTCAACGTGCCCGGCTTAACCGGCAATGCGGCCGGATCCACTTTTAACAACAGTGTCTCCACCGGCATCGGTCCCCGCATCGGCTTTGCCCTGGATGTTTTTGGCCATCACAACACTACTCTCCGTGGCGGCTATGGCATCTTCTATGTGCGTGAAGATGTAGGAGCGGTCGACCAGCTCAGCTTCCAGTCCCCATTTATCCCGATTGTGTTTTTTCCATCGACTCCCGGCTTCACCATGTCTGACTTCTTCACTGGCACTCCAGCCACAAATTCCAACGCGGTTCCCGCTGCCGGACAACTCTCCGGCGCATGGCTCCCCTGCCTTTCCCAACTTACCGGCTTTGTCGGCGGTGATCCCACTCAGGCCGGTATTTACGGTGGCTGCACCGGTCCCGGCGTCAATCCCACGCAGAATCTTTTTGTGCTCGAGGTCCCACGCCACTTCGTCGTGCCCAACACGCAACAATGGAATCTAACCTTGCAGCGCGATCTGGGCCGCAAGTGGGTGGTGGAAGTTGGCTACATCGGCACCAAGGGCACTCATCTGCGTGAGACACGCGACGCGATCCAGTCGGTCAATGCGACACCCGCGAATCCGTTCACTGTGACGGACACCAGTGGCAACACTTATCAGATCACTTCAAATACCTTTGCCAATGCCATCGCCCGTACTCCCACTCCCGGATTGAATGGCTACTCCGGCTATCAGATTTTCGCCAACGACGCCTATTCCATCTACCACTCCGGCCAGGCCACGCTCTCGCGGCGGTGGGAGAACGGTTACATTCAGGCGGCTTACACTTATTCCAAGAACATCGACGCAACTTCAACCGGCAACACCGCCAACAATACCGCCTTCAACGACGAGAGCACGGTCAACGCCTCGCGCGGCATTTCCGATTTCAACCGCCCGCACGTCTTCAAGGCAAGCTACGTTTATGACCTTCCCTTCTATGCCCACTCCACCGGCCTTACCCATGCGGCCCTGGGGGGATGGTCGGTGAGCGGCGTAACCAGCCTGCAATCAGGACTTCCCTTCTCCATCCTGGACTCCAACGGCGGCAATGCTTTCCTCGGAGCCGGCACTTCGCCGGTTAGCGCCAGCCTCGCGCCGGGCGCATCCATTGGCAGTGGCATGACCTCCGGCAGCATCTCGAACCGCCTTAATGCCTATCTGAACCCATCAACCTTTACAACGGCGCCGCTGCTTTATCCGGGCCAGTGCGCAGCTGATCCGAATTACTGCACCACCGGATTCGGCAATCTTGGCCGCAACATCTACCGCGGACCCTTCCAGCAAAACTGGGATTTCTCTCTGATCAAGCACTTCAAAATTATGGAGCGCCAGGATCTTCGCTTCGCCGCTGATTTCTTCAACTTGTGGAATCATCCCAACTTCAGCAACCCGCTCGTCACGGACTACGAACAATATCTCGGCTGGGTTGCAGGCGGACAGAGCGGCCCCGATCCCTTCGGTCGTATCGTGCAGACGACCGGAACGCCGCGCCTCATTCAGTTTTCCCTGCGGTGGGCTTTCTGATCTCCTCACAGAAACATAGAAAAAGGAGCCGGAAAGCAATCTTCCCGGCTCCTTTTTGCTGAGTACGCGTAACCTTACACATCAAATCTACTGCCGCTTCTCCGCTTCCGCGATCAGCGGCCGCAATGCATCGATCGAGAATCCCAACGACCCGCCCGAGAACCCATCGATGTACGCGGAGTTCACTCCAATCACTTCCGCGTTCGAATTAAACACCGGGCCGCCGCTGCCGCCGTGCGCCGTCGGCGCATCATAAATCAGCTTTTCTCCAACTACATCTCCCAGATGCCCGCACGTGGTCGAAGGACGAATCAACGACAAAGCCGCGAGTTCGCTCGCCGCCGTAATGTCATTATGCCGGTACGCCAGCCGCTGATAAATCCCTATCGGCGATTTTGCCACCATCCCCGCTATTCCCATGGGATATCCGATCACCGTTACCAATTCGCCAGGCAGCGACGTTCCTTTGGCCAGCGGCAACACCGCCAGTCCTCGCACGGATTTCTTGTCCTCAATCCTCAACACAGCTAAATCGCCAGTGGGAGAAACCGAGCCCGGGGTTAGGCTCACGGGATTCATCGAGCCCGGAAAAAACACAACCAGGCTTTCCAACATCGCTGACGCTCCCCGATGCATCAGGTCTTCTGCTTCCGCATCTCCATACCAGGGCTCTGCCACATGCCGGTTCGTGGCCAGCAATCCATCGCCGACCAGGAATCCAGTGCCCGATACGCGCGCCCGAATTGCCGCCGGATGGTTCGCAAATCCAACTTGATAAATGCCGTAAATGTAGCCAATGGAATTGCGATACCGGCTCAGTACCAACGCCGGCATCGCCTGCTCTCTTTCCAGCTGCGCAACCTGCTGTGAGAGCGCGCGCACCTGCTTCTGCAGATCGTCCGCCTGCGGCGTCAGTACAGTGGCGGGCGCGTAGTAATGGAACATCGCCACAGCACCGATGAGCAGCGCAAGTCCCAGCACGGCTTGCACCATCTGCTGCCAGTTTTCGCTTACTTCGCTCGAGCCCTGCGGAGGTTCCGGTTCGGACATGGGTTTAGCACACTGCCCGTTTCTCCAGCACTTGCGCGAGGGGAAGCGCGCCGCCGGAAGCCGGGAGTAGCCATAATGGCCTGCCGCGCAGGGCTTTTATACGGTACGGAAGGTACTGTACGGGGGGTATCAAAAGATGACCAAACCACCTGTCATCCTGAGCGGAGCCGCTTTTCCTGAGCGTAGCCGCTTTCAGGCGGTCATCTTGTCATCCTCGTCATCTTGTCATCCTGAGCGGAGCCGCTTTTCAGGCGAAGCGAAGGATCTCCCTCTCAAACCGGCCCCTCGCGTCAGCCCAAATCACTCAACGTCCTTACTGCTTCTTGACCCCTAACCGCTTCGCCATCTGATCGTAAAGAAAGCCTCTGAGCGTAGCCGCTCTCCAGGGGGCCATCTTGTCACCCTAGTCATCTTGTCATCCTGAGCGGAGCCGCATTTCAGGCGAAGCGAAGGATCTCCCTCTCAAACCGGCCCCTCGCGTAAGCCCAAACCGTCCTTACTGCTTCTTGATCCCTAGCCGCTTGGCCATCTCATCATGGAGAAAGCCTCTCCCCGCCACGTAAGGCTGCACCCATTCGCCGTCGATGACAAACTGCGGGATGGCGCGCTTGCCGGTGCGCTTCACAATCTCCTCCGCCGCGCCGGGGGTTGACTCAACATCAACCTCTTTGTAGGGAATGTTGTATTTCGCCAGAAAGCGCTTCGCCTCGCGGCAGTCCGGACACCATGCGGAAGAGTAAACGGTCAGATCCATATCTTGTTTAGATGATTCTCCGGCGGATGTCGTTCACCAAAGCTCCACAATAAAAATCTCACACCCGTTCCAGCTGCGCAATGGTACGTTCGTTCCTCACGTTACCCGTGTTCAGCGTGGAAGCGGGCTCAAACAGCATAATCCAACATTCCTCGTCCGCCACCGGACGATGCTCCACTCCGCGCGGCACCACGATAAATTCGCCCTCTTCGATCCATTCCTCGCGGTCGCGAAACTCCATGCGGAATCGCCCCTTCACCACCAGGAACAACTCATCCTCGTTCTCGTGATGATGAAACACGAATTCGCCCTTCACTTTGACAAGCTTCACATGTTGACCGTTCAGTTCGGCCGTAATGTGGGGTTTCCAGTATTCCGAGATCTTGGCGAACTTTTCACGGATGCTAACCTTTTCGACCATGCGCACCTCAACTTCCAGCACTGCTTCAGATTCGTCTACTCGGCAACTGGTCGCAAGAAACTTAGAATCTGGACAGGTAACGTGACTGTTCGGCTACTGTTCTTCGCGTGAACCTCCGACTATCTTCGCGGTCTCCAAGCAGTGCTATTCTGCCCCCAACAAAGTCCTCTCGAGGTGTTCCCCCATGCGACGTTTCCAATTCCTCACTCTCCTCGTGTATTTCGTCTTCGTTTCACTCTCGGCTCAAGCTCAAACTTGCAGCAGCATGAGCCTGGGCCGCGGCGCCAGCCTCAACGGATTCCTCCCATTTCCCAGCGACAATGCATGGAACCTTGATATCTCCAACGCGCCCGTCGATCCCAACTCCGCCGCGATCATCAATTTCATTGGCGATTCCACGCCGCTTCATCCCGATTTCGGCGCTGGCGAGTATGGTGGCCAGACCATCGGCATTCCCTATGACGTGGTCAGCGGTTCTCCGTTCGTCACCGTGAAGTACACCGCCTACGGCTCTGAAAGCGATCCCGGCCCCATGCCGGTTCCTAAGAACGCTCCCATCGAAGGGTATCCCAATCCCGGCAACGGCGATCGCCATGTGCTGATTCTTGATCGCGACAATTGCTGGCTCTACGAGTTATATAGTTCCTATCCGCAGAAAAATGGAAGCTGGGACGCCGCATCCGCCGCTGTTTGGGATCTCCTTAACGACGAGCAGCGCCCCTACACCTGGACCTCGGCCGACGCGGCCGGTCTTTCTGTCTTCGCGGGGTTAGCCCGTTATGACGAAGTCGCCGCCGGCGCAATTCACCACGCGCTGCGTTATACCCTGCAGTACAGCGAAAACGCATTCACCCCGCCCGCGTCCCACTGGGCCGGGAACTCGACCAACGCTTACGCCGCGCCCATGGGCATGCGCCTGCGGCTGCAGGCCTCCTACGATATTTCCACGTTCCCGCCGCAGGCTCAGACCATTCTTGCGGCTCTCAAGAAATACGGCATGATCCTCGCCGATAACGGCAGCTCGATGTACATCACCGGCGATCCCGATAATCGCTGGAGCAACAATGATCTCGGAACTCTGAAGCAAGTTCCAGCCTCAGCATTCGATGTCCTGCTCATCGATCCTCTCTACACCCCGGCCAATGTGCCGACCGGACCCGCTCCCGTGATCAGCAGCTTCACCGCGAATCCAGCAACGGTTTCCGCCGGACAGCCCGTCACCCTTAGTTGGAACGTTTCCGGAGCCTCTTACTCTGTGGTATCGCCGCAAGTGGGCGCCGTGCGCGGAACTTCGGTCGTCGTTGTTCCCACGAAAACCACGACTTACACGCTGTACGAAACGAATGCGTTCGGCCGCTCTACCGCGACGGCAAAGGTGACGGTGCAGTGAGCGATTGACAGGAACTTCGCTGGGTATATATTATGGTATATACCATGATTAAGACGGCCAAACTCTTCAGGAACGGTAGAAGTCAGGCTGTCCGATTGCCTTCCGAGTACCGCTTCGAAGGCTCCGAGGTCTATGTCCGCCGAGACGCGGCCACAGGAGACGTGATCCTCTCCCGCCGCCCGGAATCGTGGAAAGACTTTTTTACCATGCTGAAGAAGAGCGCCGCCGAAATTCCCGAAGATTTCCTGGCCCACCGCAAGGACGCACCACCACAAAAGCGCGACCTCTTTTAGATGGCCATTCGCTTTCTTCTCGATACCAATACCGTTAGCTACATCATCAAGGGCAACTTCCCCCGAGTCCGCGAACGACTCCTGAAAGTCCCCATGAGCGAAGTCGGAATTTCTGTGATCACGGAGGCCGAGCTGCGCTTTGGGGTGGCGCGCCTGCCGCATGCGACAAAGCTGCAGATCGTCGTCGAGGAATTTCTGTTGCGCGTCGAAGTTCTGCCCTGGGATTCGAAGGCGGCCGGGCACTATGCTCGCCTGCGCGCAACTCTGGAAGAAACCGGTGAGCCCATGGGAAACATGGACCTCATGATCGCCTCGCAAGCGCTCGCTGAAGACGTGATCCTGGTCAGCCACGATCGTGTCTTCCGGCGCGTAAAAGGTTTGAAGGTTGAAGACTGGAGCAAACTCTAGTGATCGGAATCGTTTTGAATTCCCGAAATCAAAAAGCCGCCAGCATCGCGCTGGCGGCTCAACACGCTTTCACAATCTCAACATTTTCGTGTTGAAATCAAATCTGCCCCGTTCCTCCGTCCACATTCAAATCCACCCCAGTGATGTAGGAAGCGTCACTGCTGGCTAGAAACAGCACGGCATGTGCCACTTCTTCGGGCGTGCCGAAGCGCTTCATCGGCACTCGCTCCTTTACGTCAGCGGCAAACTGATCCTGCGCAGCCTGCGGCAGTCCGCCCTTGGCCAGGATCGGCGTCTCGATTGGGCCCGGACTCACCACGTTCACGCGAATGCCGCGCTCCACCAACTCGCTGGCAAACGTTCGCGCCAGGGAGCGCACCGCACCCTTGGTGGCGGAATAAATGCTCGTCGCAGGGTAACCCTTGGTGCTAACCACAGAAGCATTCAACACAATCCCGGCGTTGTCATTAAGATGTGGAATCGCCTTCTGCAGCGTGAAATACAATCCCTTCACGTTAATGTCGAAGGTTTCATCGAAGAGTTGTTCCGTGCTGTCGCTCGCCGGAGCAAACTTCGCAATGCCCGCATTGGCAAACAGCGCATCAATTTTGCCGAACTTGGCCGTTACTTGCGTATACAACTTATCGATGTCCGCCAGCTTGGAGACATCCGCTTTCACCGCCAGCGTACCATTGCCAATCGTCTTGACGGCCTCATCCAGGGTCTTCTGATCTCGCCCCGAAATCGCAACTTTCGCGCCTTCTTCATGAAACAGCTTGGCTGTTGCCAAACCGATCCCACTATTGCCACCCGTAATGACCACCGTCTTGCCCTCAAATCTCTTCGCCATAGAATTTCTCCATTCTGAAATGTGCGGCTCCAGGGAGCGCCGCGGCCCATGCTTGATCGCTTTCACAGTTTGATGATCATCAAACTATCGGGGTTCAATTTCTTGCGGGAGGGTGCTACAGTGAGATCACTGGATGGAAACAAAAGAATTAGCTCGCATTGCCAAAGCCCTCAGCGATCCCACTCGATTACAGATCTATGAAGGAATCTCCGCTTCGCAGGAGATGTTCTGCGGCCAGGTGGTCGAAAAATACCGATTGACCCCCGGCACCGTTTCGCATCATCTGAAGATTCTGGCGGATGCCAATCTGATCAAGACGCGTCGTGAAGGCCAGTTCGTCTACCTGAAATCACGTCCGGAAACGATCCGCCAATACGGTCAGGCGCTCGCAAAGATGGGGAGCAAAAGAAAAGCCGCCAGCTCTCGCTGACGGCTTCTAAAGCTAATCACTGACTACTAGCTGTTCTCGTACAGCAGCACGCCCTCGGTACTCTTCTCGGCGTCCACCGGACGGTAGAACAGCTTGTTGTCTTCCAGGAAGACCTCAATAAATGCCGGACGCGTAGTGATCGTTCCCTGAATCAGCGCCTCCGACAGCGGGTCTTCAATGTATTTCTGCAACGCCCTGCGCAGCGGCCGGGCGCCGTAGGAGCGGTCCGTCAACGTCTGGTTGAGGATCCACTTCTTGGCCTCATCCGCCACGCTGACCGTGATCGCCTTCTGCGCCAGGTTCTGGTTGAGCTGGTTCACCATCAGTTCCAGAATCTGGATCAGGTCAGCCTCGCTCAACGCCAGGAACAGAATGATCTCGTCCAGCCGGTTCAGGAATTCTGGATTGAAGGTGCGCTTCACTTCGCCCTTCACCAGTTCCTCCACCTTGCCCGAAACCTGATCGTCCGCCGTCGACTGGAAGCCGAAGCCCTCGCGCTTCTGCAAGTGCCGCGCTCCAATGTTCGACGTCATGATCAGAATCGTGTTCTTGAAGTCGACCGTGTTGCCCAACCCATCAGTCAACTGGCCGTCTTCAAAAACCTGCAGCAGGATGTTGAACACATCCGGATGCGCCTTCTCGATTTCATCGAGCAGCACCACCGAATAAGGAGCCCGCTTGACGCGCTCCGTCAGCTGGCCGCCCTCTTCGTAGCCCACATATCCCGGAGGCGAACCGATCAGCTTCGACACCGAATGCTTCTCCATGAATTCCGACATATCGAAGCGAACCAGAGCTTTTTCCGTTCCGAACATGAACTGCGCCAGCGTGCGCGCCACTTCCGTCTTGCCCACGCCCGTCGGTCCCAGGAAGAGGAACGAACCAATCGGACGGTTCGGACTCTTCAATCCTGCGCGCGAACGCCGGATCGCCCGGGCCAGCGCGCTGATCGATTTGTCCTGAGAAATAATCCGCTTGTGCAGCTCTTCTTCGATGCGCAGCAGCTTCTGCGTTTCTTCTTCTTTGATCGAAGTGATGGGAACGCCCGTCCAGCGCGAAACCACGTCTTCGATATCTTCCCGGCCCACTACGCCGGTCGAAGATTCATCCAGATGATATTTCTCGCGCAGCGCGCGCAGGTTCTCGCGCTCCTTGCGTTCTTCATCCGAATAGAATCGCGCCTTCTCGAACTCATGATTCGCGATCGCGTTCTCCATGCGGTGCACGATGAACTTGATCCGCTTCTGGACTTCGGTGATCTCCTCCGGTTGCGAGGTCTGCCGCAGCTTCACGCGCGCTCCAGCTTCGTCAACCAGATCGATCGCCTTATCCGGAAGGAAACGGTCCGGAATGTAACGGTTCGAGTGCGACACCGCGAAGTTGATGGCATCGTCGGTATAAGTAACGGCGTGGAACTTCTCATACCGGTCCTTGATGCCGAACAGAACTTTCACCGCGTCCGCCTCGTTCGGCGGCGGAACTTTCACCGCCTGGAAGCGCCGCTCGAGCGACCGATCTTTTTCGATCGACTTGCGATATTCGCCCGGCGTGGTTGCGCCGATGCACTGAATCTCGCCGCGCGACAGCGCCGGCTTCAGAATGTTCGCAGCGTCCAGCGAACCTTCCGCCGAACCCGCGCCCACCAGCGTGTGCAGCTCGTCAATAAAGATGATGGAATTCTGCGACTCCATCAGCTCTTTCATGATGGTCTTCAGCCGCTCTTCAAACTGTCCGCGATATTTCGTTCCGGCAACAATCAAGGACAGATCGAGCGCCAGAATGCGCTTGTCCGCGAGGAACGATGGAACTTCCCCGTCCGCAATCCGCTGCGCCAAACCTTCCACGATCGCCGTCTTGCCTACGCCCGGCTCGCCGATCAGCACAGGATTGTTCTTGGTTCGCCGGCACAGAATCTGCACCACGCGCTCCAGCTCACCATCGCGTCCCACCAGCGGATCCAGCTGGCTGTCCATCGCAGCCTGTGTCAGATCGCGCGAGAACTCGCTCAGCAGCGAAGATTCGCGCTGCCGTTGCGGCTGCGCTTTTTCCTGGCTGGTACGCGCCAGTTCTTCACGGATGGTCGAAAGCCTCAGCCCGCGCTCGTGCAGAATTTCCGCGGCAAAGCACTTCTCTTCTCGCAGTAAACCCAACAACAAGTGCTCGGTCCCAATGTGCCGGTGCGAAAGTCTCTCCGCTTCTTCCGCGGCATACGCCAATACGCGCTTGCACTCGTTGCTCAGTGGCAGGTCTACCGACGTCGAGACTTTCTCTCGAATCGTGGTGTGACCCTCAATCTGCTTGCGGATCGACTCCACCGAAGCATGCGAACGCAGGAATCGATTGGTCAGGGCCTTATCTTCTCGTAGGAGCCCCAGCAGCAGGTGCTCGGTCTCTATATAAGGAGACCCGAACTGGCTTGCTTCGTAGCGCGCAAAGAAAATCACGCGCCTGGCTTTCTCCGTATAGCGTTCAAACATATTGCCCTTCCCCCTGATCCTTCTGGTCGAGAAGGCACGTGCCGCCGCTCGACCTACCTAAAACCCGGCCCGATCTCAGCCCGTCGCTGCACCCCGATAACCATCCTTGCATTATGCAGTCAATGGACCTCGAACCCAAGTATTCAAACGTTTCACCCATGTTACCGAAGGTACCTGTTGAAAACCCTCCGGATGCCACCCTTCCCATTCCTTGCACTTTGTCTTACTTACCTTTCACTTGACCGCAGATCACGACGGCAACATCTCCGGCCTGACTTCTTCCACATGCCCGCGCTGCAGCCTCAACACCCGGTGGCAGCGCCGCGCGAAAGACAAATTATGAGTTGCGATAAGAGAGGTGAGCTGGTGCTCGCGATGTAATCGCGCGATCAATTCGAAAACCGCTTCCGCCGTCTGCCCGTCGAGATCCCCGGTCGGCTCATCCGCCAGCAACAACTTCGGCCCGGTGATGAGCGCCCTCGCCAGAGCCACTCGCTGCTGTTCTCCGCCAGAAAGCTCTCCCGAACGGTGATGCCCGCGCTGCTCCAGCCCAACCTCGCGCAACCAGCGTGAAGCTTCAGGAGCCGCTTCAGCCCAGCTTTGCCCTCGCACCAACAAGGGCATCGCCACATTCTCCGCCGCCGTAAATTCCGGCAGCAGGTAATGAAATTGCCAGACGAAACCCGCCTCGCGATTGCGAAACTGCGATGCCTGGTCCGCCGACAAAGAATTCAACTTCAATTCCGCGCAGTATACGTCACCTGCGGAAGCGTGATCAAGGGCGCTGAGGATGTGCAACAAGGTACTCTTCCCCGCTCCTGATTCGCCGACGATCGCGAGCATCTCCCCTCGCTTCACCTCAAACGACAAATTCTCAAAGAGCACCAGGTCCGATTCGCCGGACCGGAAAACCTTCTTCAAGCCCACAACCCGCAGTAGCGGTTCCACCCCGGAACGCGCAGATTCCACCGCCACGCTACTTAGATGCAATTCTCCCCCGCTTCGGTCCATCCTGTGCCACCCTTAGCAAAACATTGGCGAACACAGTAGAATCGTCATCTTCTCATACCTAGGCTTTTCTTCTACATGGCACATTCGGCCCATGGAAGCCCAGCTACAAGACCATTAGATGCCAGTGGCGGCTACCGAAACAGTACGCAACTCAGCGCCTCCGTGATGTGACGCTCGTCACGGTGCACTATGCCCTGATTTCACGGGTTTTATTCGCGAGCCCGGTAGCCCCGCGATAAGGCTCGCGCAGCGCTTCGCAGCCGTTCCTGATTCTAGACCTCGGCCTCGGCTTTCGCCTCCAAGCCCATAAGCCTCTGCAGCGATTCCGTGTACGGCTCCCGCGCCAGTCCACGTTCCGTGATGATGGCCGAAACATATTTCGCCGGAGTCACATCGAAGGCCGGATTTTCTATCGACACTCCATCCGGCGTCATCTGCTTGCCCGCGATATGGCTTACTTCCCTCACGTTCCGCTGTTCAATCGGAATTTGGTCGCCCGTCGGACAGGCCATGTCCACCGTCGAAATCGGCGCCGCCACATAAAATGGAATTCCATTCTCCTTGGCCAAAACCGCTACGGTATACGTACCAATTTTATTGGCCACGTCGCCGTTGGCCGCGATCCGGTCCGCGCCTACCACGATGGCTCCAATCTTTCCCTGCTTCATCATGGCTCCCGCCATGTTGTCGGAAATCACCGTGGTCGGAATGCCATCTTTCATCAGCTCCCACGCGGTCAGCCTCGAGCCTTGCAGAAACGGCCGCGTCTCGTCCGCATACACGTGGATCTTTTTCCCCTGCTCCACCGCTGCGCGAATCACGCCCAGCGCAGTTCCGTATCCCGCCGTTGCCAAAGCGCCCGCATTGCAGTGCGTGAGAACTCCGCCCTCGCTCGGCATCAGCGTGGCGCCATGGCGTCCCATCGCCTGGTTCGCGGCAATGTCCTCCGCGTGCATGCGCTTCGCCTCTTCCACCAGTTCCCGTTTGATCTGCGCCACCGGGCGGATCCGCAGCCGCTCAAACTTTTCCTGCATGCGGCGGATCGCCCAGAAAAGATTCACCGCGGTCGGCCGGGTCTTCCCCATCACTTCGCAAATCTGATCTAGATCGCGCTTGAGCTCGCCCACCGTTTCGGCTTTGGAACTGTTGATCCCCAAAGCAATCCCCATCGCCGCCGCCACACCAATGGCCGGAGCTCCGCGCACCACCATCGTGCGGATCACATCCGCCACCTGCTCGTAGGTCTTGCACGTGACGTAAGTCTCTTCCGTAGGCAGCTTCGTCTGATCGATGAAGCGCACACCCTGTTCCGTCCATTCCAGTGTTTGAATCATAGAGTTAAAATCCGCGCTGTAAGTCAACCGTGGAAGAGCGGCGCTTCAGCGCCGCGTAAGCAAACCAAAGCTGTCGGGGCTTTAGCCCCTGAGGAAATTCGGCCAAGACGTCCCTCACCCTCGATGCGCCTCGCACAAACTCCGCGGAACATTCGTCACCGCCGGCTTTCCGCATATCTCACACGTCGCCGCAACTGCAAACACCACCGGCTTCGTATCGTCATTCTGCAAAATATGCGCCTCCCGCACTTCGCTCGCCGTAAAAATGGAAACGAATGGCGCAGGAGCGGCCGCCTTCTCCACGTTCGGCCTGCCTTTCGCTTCCTCTCGCTCCACCAGGCACATCGCACCCACCACTTGGAATCCGAATTCCCGCGCCGCTTCGATCGCCTGCACCGTGGAAGCGCCCGTCGTGCAAACGTCGTCCACGATCACAACCCGCGCGCCCTTCTCGCGGAATCCCTCAATGCGCTGCCCTGTTCCGTGCTGCTTCTCCGCCTTGCGCACCAGAAATCCCTGCAACTCGCCGCTCACCACCGAGACCGCCACCACAATCGGATCAGCCCCCATTGTGAGTCCGCCAGTGGCTTCGGGCTTCCATCTTCGCTCCCGAATCTCGTCGAAAAACACTTGCCCCGTCAGCCGCGCCCCCTTCGCATCCAGAGTCGTGGTCCGGCAATCAATGTAGTAGTCGCTGGTCCCGCCGGAAGACAGCTTGAACTCGCCCAGCCGAAAAGACTTGTAGGCCAATAACCGAAGCAATTCCTGACGTGCAGAGTCCATCAGATCTAACGATATCACGGAGAATCTGGCTCTGTGAGCCGCGCACCCCGCACTCAGACCGCCTCGTGTCTAGCCGTGATAACCTAAAGTTTCCCCACAATGATGGTCAGAGGTCTGAAATTGCAGAGTGCGCGTAGGCTTTTCTTCTTCCTTCTTTTTGTCTTCCTTCTCCCCTACCCAAGCGGTCTGCTTCCAACCGCCCTAGCCGAAGGCACGCGCACCTGGGAACAATCCAAATTTGAAGAACTGACCAAAGGTACGGCGACCGGCGTCGCCATTCGCAACTCGGGCGGCCTCGAATTGGCCCCCACATTTAAGCCGCTGTATGCCACGCCCTCCACTTACATCTGGGCCATCGTGGCCGACGACTCCGGCGTGGTGTACGCCGCCGCTGGCGCTCCCGCGCGCGTCTACCGCATCACGCCCGACGGCAAAACCACCATCATTTTCGAACCCAAAGAGCTCCAGGTTCAGGCTTTGCAGATTGCCTCGGGGGGCGCGATCTATGCCGCCACTGCTCCCGACGGCAAGGTGTACAAAATCGAGCACAAGCCAGGCAGCAAGTCCGACTCTTCTCCAAACGCAGCTTCGAACACCGGTAACAATAAAGATAAAGATAGAGATAAAGATAAAGACGACCGCGACAAAGACTCCGCCAAGCCGGTCGCCGATCCCTCCTGGACCTCTTCCGTTTACTTCGAGCCCGCCACCAAATACATCTGGGACCTCGCCCTCGACAAGTCCGGCAACCTCTATGTAGCTACCGGCGATCGCGGCGAGATTTTCCGGGTCACCCCAAACGGCGAACATTCCGTTTTCTTCAAGAGCGACGAAACTCACATCCGCGTTCTCGCCTTTGATGCGCAAGGCAACCTGATCGCCGGTTCCGACGGCAGCGGCCTCATCTATCGCATCTCTCCCGCCGGAGATGGCTTCGTCCTCTACAGCGCTCCCAAGAAAGAGATCACCGCGCTGGCCATCGATCGCGCTGGCAACATCTACGCAGCCGCAGTCGGTGAAAAGAGGGCCGGAAGCGGCTCCAGTTCCTCCAGCCTCACTCCTGGACTCTTGACCATGAGCTCCAGCGCTCTCACCAGCGGCAGCACGCCCCAAGTTCCAGGCATGACCATCACCATGGCGCCCAGCAGCATCCCCAACTCCAGTTCCTTTCCTTTTCCCGGTGGCACTGCCACGGGTGGCTCCGATATTTATCGCGTCGCTACCGACGGTTCCCCCATCAAGCTCTGGACTTCTCACGAAGATATCGTTTACGCGCTCGCCTTCGATTCGCAATCTCGACTTCTGGCCGGCACCGGCAACCGCGGCCACGTCTTTGCCGTCACCGGGCAGGATGACTTCGCTGACTTGCTGAAAGCTGCGGCCTCCCAGGTCACAGCTTTCGCCAAGGCCCCGGCCGGCGCCCTCTATGCCGCCACCAGCAATCTCGGGAAAGTGTTTATTCTCGGTCCCGGCCCGGGATCGGAAGGTACCTATGAAAGCGATGTCTTCGACGCCAGGATTTTTTCCCGCTGGGGAAGCGCCGAATTTCGCGGCGTCGGCAACGTCGATCTCTACGCCCGTAGCGGCAACGTCGACAATCCTGACCGCAACTGGAGTCCATGGCACAAAGTCGACGTCAGCCCCAGTGCTTCGCTCAAGAATGATGCGCGCAAGAACAACGAAACCGAAATTCCCGCCGCGCGCTACGCCCAGTGGAAGGCCGTGCTGCACTCGGGAAATCCGGCGCCACGCGTCGATAGCGTAGCCCTCAATTATCTGCCCAAAAACGTCGCTCCCGAGATCGACGAAGTCACTGTCCAGGTCGGCACCAAGTATCAGCCATTCCCCAAGAACACCGCCTCGTCGCTCGGTTCCGATTCTTCCTCGTCGACGCTATCTTCCGGAACCCATTTCGAGGTTCCCACCCCAAGTTCGCACGACCGCGATTCCATCGGCGTGAAGTGGAACGCTCATGACGACAACGACGATCAACTGGTTTACTCTATCTACTATCGCGGCGACGGCGACACCCGCTGGCTTCTTCTGAAAGACAACATCACAGACAAAGCTTATTCATTCGACGCCAGCCTGCTTCCCGATGGCGGCTACATCGTCAAGGTGATGGCCTCTGATGCACCCTCGCACTCGCCCGGCGACGCTCTCACCGCCTCCAAGGAAAGCCACCGCTTCGAAGTCGATACCACTCCGCCACGAATCGAGAATCTTTCCGCAACCCTCGATCACGGCGCAATCCATATTTCTTTCCGCGCCGCCGATAGCTTCTCTCCCATCAAGCGCGCCGAATACTCTGTCGACGCCGGGGAGTGGAAGTACGTCGAGCCTGTCGGCCAGCTCTCCGACGCGAAAACCGAAAATTATGATTTCAAGGCAGTGCCCATCTCGGCAAAATCTGATTCTTCCAAATCGGACTCTCCCAAAGAAGACGCGTCTTCTTCCGAGCACGTTGTGGTCGTAAGGGCTTACGACCGTTATGACAACATGGGCGCAGCCAAAACCGTTATTCCCGGCAAGTAAGAAATCGAACTACGCTGCTTGCCGTCTCTTCCACCCGGAGAGATCGCGCTCCAGCATGGCTTCCAGGTCCTCAATCTCCGGCTCGAATTTTGCATGCAGCTCGTTCAGCATTTGCTTCCCAATCGGCGTAAACGGCGCTCCTCCTCCAAGAACAAATTTTCGCAGCCGTGATTGATTAAAGGCTCGCACCAATCTACCCAACCTCCGCGCCTTGAACCACTCCGCCATCAGCGTCGCGCTTCTCGTTCGGTAATAACTGCGAGGGAGAGTCATATGTTCGGAGTCGTGCACAAACCCGTGCTGCCACGCATCGAGTCGGAAACGCGGAATGCCGATGAAGTCGGCCAGGGAATCCACGAATGCCTGCGGGTTGCGCCGCAGGTCGTCGTAAATGCCCACCATCACGTTTTGCGCGCCGAACGACCGCTGCCAGAGGCGTAGTGTGTCCGCATATCGGCTGGATTCCATCAGCTCCGGATCCCGCTCGATCGCCTCTTCAAAACTCCATGAAATGAGTCCATAGGCGCGCTTCAAACGGTAGAGCGATACCAGCCGGTCAACCGGATTGCGAAAGACGCAAAAGATTTTTGCCTCCGGCACCAGCTGCGCCATCCTCTCGCGCGCCACGGCCGAGGCGAAGTAAGTTGGCGCCACTTCCCCCATTCGGCGCCCCTCCACAGATTGATCAAAATGAGACGTGTACCAACTCAACCCGCGATGAAAATGCGTGTCAAAAAATCTCGTTTCCTTTACGGTGCACGGTAGCCAGGTGTGTGGCTTCAGGATTTCGTGCAGCCAGCTGCTCCCGGTTCGCGGTGGCCCGATTACAAAAAATGATGGAAGTGCTCGATCCGCGGCTGCAACCGGCCGCACAATCACTGGCTCGCGACGCTTGATCTCTTCGCAAAAAACTCCTGATCGTTCGCAACTGCGCGTAGGCGGGACCGCCTGCCGGAGTTCGTTCATTTCCCCTCGCTTACGTTTGGTTTTTAGCTGCTCTTACAGATTCGAGCAAATGCTTACGACGTTGCTGAGACGAAGGGCGGTAGTAACGCCTACGGCAGGCCAGAAAATTCTATACAGAGAGAACCTTAAGCGTGGGGAGTGGGATGAGGGTCCCTTGAACTGGAGTTGTCGTCTATTTTTAAATGACGCCCAGAAAAATATCCCTCCCCTTCCGCCTGCCATTCCGCATCTAGTCAGGCGAAGAAAAAGATTTGGCTTGGGTACGCCCAAAAATTCGGATTTTGGGTGGCGCAGCGCTTCCAGCGCTGCGATGAAGCGCCAATACATCAACGGGATTTAGCCCCTGAGGTCGCCCGGCAACAACTGTTTGGAACACCGTGGATACTCGTGGCGGCTTGGGCTTGCTCTCGACTTGTTAGAGCATTCTTTCCTCCGCCTCGTCGGAAACTTCCTGCTCGACCTTGCTATTCATCTCGCCCAGCGCCCCTGCCTTCCGCAGTTGCGGGAACATCCAGGCCCATAGCCCAATCACGACCAGCGTGCCCACGCCTCCCAGCACCACCGCCGGCACCGTGCCAAACCACTGCGCCGTCAATCCCGATTCAAATTGCCCCAGTTCATTCGACGTCCCAATGAAAACCATATCCACGGCCATCACTCGTCCGCGCATCTCATCCGGCGTTCGCAACTGCACCAGCGTCGCCCGGATAATCACGCTGATCATGTCCGTCGCTCCCAGCAGGATCAGCGCAATCAGCGACAGCGCCAGGCTCCTCGAAAATCCAAAAACAATCGTGCAGATTCCAAAGCCCGCCACCGACCACAACAGCACCGGTCCGGATTTCCCGCGCAATGGTCGGTGTGCCAGCGCCACCGCCATCACCGCCGCTCCCACTCCCGGCGCCGTGCGCAGCAATCCCAGTCCCCAGGGCCCAGTATGAAGAATCTCCCGCGCGTACACCGGCAGCAACGCCACCGCCCCGCCCAGCAGCACCGCGAACAGATCCAGCGTGATCGCTCCCAATATCAGCTTCTCGCGCCATATAAAATGGAGGCCCGCGAACACCGTCTTCATCGTCGTCGGCTCGCGTCGACGCGCCTGCGGCGTGGTCTTGATGCGAAACGTTGAAGCCAACGCGCCCAACGCGGTTAGTGCCGCCGCCGCGTATACCGCCATCGGCCCGTGGAATGCCGCATACAGCAATCCGCCCAGCGACGGACCAATAATGGTCGCCGCCTGAAACGTCGTCGCATTCCACGCCACCGCATTCGCAAAATGCTCCTCCGGCACAAGCTGGGGCAAAATCGATCGGCTGGCCGTTCCGTTAAACGAGCGCACCACGCCCAGCAAGACCAGCACCGCATAAATCGGCCTCACCGTCGGCGTGCCCCGCTCCGCCAGAATCAATAAGAGACTCGAGCAGATCGCGTATCCCGCATAGCACGTGCCCAGCACCTTCCGCCGGTCAAATCGATCCGACGCGTGCCCGGAAACCAGAAACAGCAAAATCCCCGGAAGAAATTGCGCTAACCCAACCAGCCCCAGATCCAGCGCCTGCTTGGTGATTTCATAGACCTGCCATCCCACCGCGACCGCCTGCATTTCCGTCGCGGCCACAATCAAAAATCGCGCAATCTGGAACAGCACAAAGTCAGGATGGGTAAACGCGATGCGTCCGGCTCTGGCGTCGGCGGGGGCGGGCATGAATTAGAAGTTCAGACTAGATCTTCTAATGTGCCATAGAACGAACTTCCGCGCATGACCACCGCTCATGTAGGGACAGCCGCCCTCGGCTGCCCAGTCGAGCAACGCTCGACTACGCCACCCGCAAGTCTCACCGGCACAGCAACCCTTCCCTCGCCAACCTCATCGTATGCGCGCCGCTCGCTGGAGGCTTCCATGTCCCGCTTCGTCTCCCTCTGTTTGATCCTTTTCGTTTCCTGTTTTTCGCTCGGCCAGAACAACAAGACGCGAACCGCCGCAACCACGCCCTCCGGGGTTCAGGTCCTCTACGTCGTTGAGGACACCACAATCTACACTTACAATGTCGATCCCCAAACGCTCAATCTCACTCAGGTTGGCACTCCGCTGGACGTCACCAACGCCAATCTTGGTTACGAAGAATATCTGGCGTCAACGCCCAACGATCACTTCATCTATTTCCTCGCAGCCAACGCTCAGTTCACTCCCTACCTCTGGGTCTTTGCCACGGATGCCAATGGAGCGCCTCTGGCCCCCGCTGTCCAGCAGATGGCAATCCCCGGCCTCCTCGGCATACAAATCAATCCTCAGGGCAACTTTCTGTATGCCATCATCGCCGGAACTTCCCACAACCTCATCACGCCCACGACGATTCAGCGCTACGCTCTCGATCCCACTACCGGCGAGATCACGCAACCTGTTGTCGAGGCAAATTATCGATTGCAGCAGAACGCTTCGGGCGAGTACTGCGATTTGCAGCTCCTAAGCTTTAACCAGGCAGGCACTGAACTTTATGACGAGGTCAGTTGCGGCGGGGGCGGTGAGGAAGGTGGAAACTACTTCGCGCTGCCAGTGAACCCTCAAACCGGATCGCTCGGCTCTGCGACTCAGCTCTTCCACTGGGGTAACGCAACCTCAGGCCTGGATTTCATCCAGTTTGCGGCGGGCCTCATGTTCGACTTCAAGAACCCGGCCTCTTACATGACCGGCTACAACAGCGTCAACGTCTACTCCGTCACCGGCGACATCAAGACCCTGTTGGTGCATTGCGCCGAATCCATGCTCGAAGCCTGTGGAAACTCACTTGGAGTCGCTCATCCCTCCGGCGAATACGTCTTCATGGCCATCGCCCAGGACACGACGCAAATCGACAGAGTCGACCTCACCGACAAGAAAATTGTCGATACCGGCAATTACATACCGGGTGGCCTCGTCTATGGGCTCACAAGTGAATTTAGTCCGGATGGCACGCTCGTTTACGCGACCTCTCAGAGTAATGGCGGCTACACGATCCAGGTTTTTGGCTTCAACGTGGCCACCTCCGTTGTCACGCCCGGCGGGACGATCGGCCATTCGGGCCCCTTCTACACCGCTGAACGGTACTAGCTCGGCATACTTGGGGCTGGCGTGCGCGGCCCTCCTTCGCGCCGCCAGCCCTACATTCTTTCAGCAGCACCTCGATAGAATGAAACCATGCGGGAGCTGTTACGAACCCTCGGCTGGATCGCCTGCGTCATCTACTCCACCATCCCCGCATTCTGGCTCCTCATTCATCCTCGCGCCCACTACTGGCGTTCCCGCCGCAGCTCGCCCTACAAAATCCTTCTTCCCCTCTGGATTGCGATGTGGGCCACCGTCGCCGCGATCACCGCTCCCTGGCGCAGCGTCCTGCTCTACACAAATAATTGGACGTGGCTCCCCGCCGCCGCTTTGCTTCTCGCTGGACTCGCGCTCTATAAACTTTCTCATCACCACTTCACGCTCGCACAACTCGGCGGACTTCCTGAAATCCTGCGCGGACGCCAACACCAACGTCTCGCCACCACCGGAATCCGTGCCCGCGTGCGTCATCCCGTCTACCTCGGCCATCTCTGCGAAATGCTGGCCTGGAGCCTCGGCACCGGCCTCGCCGTTTGCTGGGCCCTCGTCGCATTCGCAATCGTGACTGGCGCAGTAATGATCAGGATGGAAGACAAAGAACTGGAGACCCGCTTCGGCGAGGATTATCGCCAATATCGATCAACCGTGCCCTCCGTTCTCCCCAAGCTAAGATGATGGATGGTGAGCAGCTCGATCCAAACCAGCTCCAACTCGGTGTACTCCGCGCCCTCTGCGGTGAGATCTTGTTTTGTCGTTATAATCCGACTTGGCTGACCATGCCGAGAACTGATAGCTGACAGCCGCTCCCTCATGCGCTTTGAATTCTTCATCGCAACCCGCTACCTACGAGCCAAAAGAAGACAGGCCTTCATCGGCATCATCACCGGCATCTCCATCCTTGGTGTCGCCGCCGGCGTCGCCTCGCTCATCGTCGCTCTCGCCATCAACAACGGCTTCCGTCAGGACCTGCAGGAGCGCCTCATCGGTTCCACTTCTCACATCAGTCTCCTCCGCATCGCCGACGACGGCATCAAAGACTGGCCCTCGCTCCTCGCCCGTCTCTCCCAACAACCGCACGTCATCGCCGCCGCTCCCGCAATCTTCGAGCAGGTCCTCATCTCCCGCGGCCCGCGCGCCCGCGGCGCCGTCCTCAAAGGCATGATCCCCGCTGACGAGCGCAAAGTCGGCGACCTCCTCAGCACCATCAAACAAGGCTCCGCCGCCCCCCTCGAAGAGAATTCAGATCAACCTTCGGACAAACCGGGCGAGAGTCTGAATAAGAATGAAGCGGACGCGAGGAAAAACGTGGGGACAGCCGCCCCGGCTATCCGGGGCACGTCAGTGCCCCCTGGCTCCCCCACGGACGATTCCCCCGACGACCTCATCCGCCGTTCACGCCCGCGTCGCCGCCATGGCTCCCATCATTCTCGGCAAAGATATGGCCGATAATCTCGGCGCTACTGTCGGCTCCGTCGTCCTCGTCACCAGCCCCCAGGGCGAACTCACTCCCTTCGGCATGGTCCCCAAATACACTCGCTTCCGCGTCGTCGGAATCTTCAACTCCGGCTTTTTCGATTACGATTCTTCCTGGGCCTTCACGCGCCTCTCCGACGCGCAACGCCTCTTCGGTCTCGGCGATCTCATCTCCGTCATCGAATTCCGTATCGACGACATCTATCAGGCCGACAAAGTTTCCCACCAACTCGAAGATGCCGCCGGCAAAGGTTTCATGGCCACCAACTGGATGGAGCAGAACCAGGCTCTCTTCCACGCACTACGCCTCGAACGCCTCGTCACCTTCATCACCATCGGACTCATCGTCTTCGTCGCCGCCCTGAACATCCTGATTTCCCTGATCATGATGGTCATGGAAAAAACCAAAGACATCGCCGTGCTCATGTCGATGGGCACGCGCCGCGCGCAAGTCCGCAACATCTTCATCGCTCAGGGAGTCCTGATCGGCGTGATCGGCACCGTAATCGGCCTAATGATCGGTTATGCAATCTCCTACGCCGGCGGCCACTACCACATCATTTCCCTCTCGCCCGAGGTCTACTCCATCGACTACGTTCCATTCGCCCCGCGCCCCATGGACGGATTTCTCGTCGCCATCGTCGCCATCGGCGTCTCCTTCATCGCCACCCTCTACCCCTCCTGGTCCGCCGGCCGCACCCTCCCCGCCGAATCCCTCCGCTACGAATAGGTTGTGTGGCGCGGGCGCCCTCGCCCGCGAATGTGATGCTCTGAACCCTGTCATTGGCAATTGTGACCCTGAGCGACTTGTCATCCTGAGCGAGGATTGTGCTTCGCGATAGCGAAGCACATCCGCAGTCGAAGGATCCCTACCGCCATCTCAAATCCAGCTCCGAAATGCGTTGCCGCCTACATTGGCCATCAAGCGGAACTTTTCTCGCCCCCGCGCCGTATTATCTAAGGAAGGAAAAAATAAGGAGGCCTCATCATGTTCACTTTCCTCCTGTGGTGCATCCTCTTTGTATTCTGCTGGCCACTCGCGATCCTCGCCTTGATCGCCTACCCATTTATCTGGCTACTGCTCCTGCCGTTCCGTATCATCGGCATCGCAGTCCACGGCGTGCTGGAAGTCATCTACCTGGCCATCACCCTTCCCTTCCGCCTGCTGGCTGCCCCATTCCGGGTGTAAGACGACAGAGCCTTGCGATTTTGGCAGTGGCCCAATTGCACGGCCACTGGATTTTAGGTGGCGCTTCCGTATTGGACTTTAGGTGGCGCTTCCGTATTGGACTTTGGGTGGCGCTTCCGTATTGGATTTTGGGTGGCGCAGCGCTTTCAGCGCTGCGATGAAGCTCCAATAATTACAACGGGCTTTAGCCCCTGCGGTTCGCCTGGCAACGAACGCGTGGAATACCGTGGAAGAGCGGCGCTTCAGCGCCGCGTAAAGCGTCCTTAAAAAGATGGGCTTCAGCCCCTGCCTACCCCTCCATCACTCGCAACCCATCGCTCACCATCAGCCGCGCCTCGGTCGCTCGCTGCACATCCTCGGCCGTCAGCCCCGGAGCCACTTCCTCCAGCACCATCCCCCACTCTCGCACCCGTATGTAAGCCATCTCCGTAACAATCGTATCCACCACGCGCACGCCGGTCAGCGGCAGCGTGCACTTTTTCAAAATCTTCGGCGCGCCGTCTTTCGTCGTATGCTCCATCGCCACCACCACGCGCCGCGCCCCGGCCACCAGGTCCATCGCCCCGCCCATCCCCTTCACCATCTTTCCCGGGATCATCCAATTCGCCAGGCTCCCTGACTCATCCACTTCCATCGCCCCCAGCACGCTCAGATCAATGTGCCCGCCGCGAATCATGGCAAACGAATCGGCGCTCGAAAAATACGACGTCCCCGCCATCTCGCTCACCGTCTCTTTGCCCGCATTGATCAGATCCGCGTCTTCCTCACCCTCGATGGGATAAGGCCCAATCCCCAGCATCCCGTTCTCGGACTGAAGAATCACGTCCATCCCCGCCGGAACGCAATTCGCCACCAGCGTCGGCATCCCAATCCCCAGGTTCACATAGAACCCATCCCGCAATTCCCGCGCAATCCTCCTCACAATCCGATCGCGCTTCTCGGTATCCTTCCCCGGTTTATTCATAATCTTTTGTCATCCCGAGCACTTGTCATCCTGATCGGCTTATCCTGACCGACTGTCATCGTGAGCGACTGTCATCCTGAGCGAGGATTGTGCTTCGCGCCAGCGAAGCACAACCGCAGCCGAAAGATCCCTATTGCGTCCACGAGGTACTGGGTACTGAGTACTGAGTACTGGGTACTGGGTACTGGGTACTGGGTACTAGCCCGCCCTCCTCACCGTCCGCTTCTCAATGCGTCTCTCATATAACTCGCCCTGAAAAATCCGCTTCACGTAAACCGACGGCGTATGAATCGCGTCTCCATCCAGTTCACCAACTTCCACCAGATGCTCCACCTCCGCGATCGTCACCTTCGCCGCCGTCGCCATGATGGGATTAAAATTCCGCGCCGTCTTCCGGTACACCAGATTCCCCATGCGGTCGCCCTTCCACGCCTTCACAAACGCGAAGTCTGCCTTCAGCGCGTGTTCCATTACGTAAGCCCGACCATCGAATTCGCGCGTCTCTTTTCCTTCGGCGACGATAGTCCCCACCCCCGTCGGCGTGAAGAACGCCGGAATCCCCGCGCCACCCGCGCGAATCCGTTCTGAAAATGTCCCCTGCGGCACCAGATCAAGATGAATCTTCCCCGTCAGCACCATCTCCTCCAGCAGCTTGTTCTCGCCAACATAGGTCCCAATGTGATGCACAATCTGTCCCGCCGCCAGCAGCAGCCCGTTCCCCAGCCCATCCACGCCAACGTTGTTGCTAATCGTCGTCAGGTTCTTCGACCCCTTCCGCACCAGTGCACGAATCAGATTTTCCGGAATCCCGCATAGCCCAAACCCGCCAATCATGATGACGGCGCCATCGCCCACATCGCGAATCGCCTCATCCGCATTGACCACAACCTTATTCATAGCGTCCGCATTCTAAAAGAAAATTGAGCGATTTTGCGATTTGGTCATTAAGAGACTGGAAAATCAAAACATAGAGATATTTAAAATCGCCAAATCACCCGATCGCCAAATCGCTCATTTTTCTGCGCCCTACTTCGTGTCGGATGATCCCTTCTTCAGCCCGTGCGCCAGCTCAAACTCTTCCGCCAGTTGCCGCGTCCCCAGATTCTCCCGTATGTGCGCCAGCTTCTGCTCCACCTTGAACAACGCCTCTTCCAGATTCTTCTTGTTGCTGATCGCAATATCCCGCCACATCGAGTACGGACTCGCCGAGATCCTCGTCATCTCCCGCAGCGCCCGTCCACCCGCCGGCAATAGAGGCGCTTCTTCTCCAAACTCATCCACCAGCGCCGCCGCCAATGCCGTCGAAATCATCTGTGGCACATGACTGATCCACGCGCACAGCTGATCGTGATCCTCCGGTGGCAATATCGCCACCCGCGCCCCAATCTGATCGATCCATCCCACAAACTCCGGAAACAATCCGGATTGCAAATTCTGCCCCGGCAGCGGCGTCAGAAACCAAACAGCATTCTTGAACAGTTCCGCATCCGCAAATTCCACACCGCTGCTTTCCTTTCCCGCCATCGGATGCCCCGCCAGAAATCGATGTCGCGCATTTTTCCCAAACACCTCCTGCGCCTGCTGCGCCACCGCCGCCTTCGTGCTCCCCACGTCCGTCAGCAGAGTCGACGCCGGCAGTCCCGGCCCCAATCTTCGAATTAAATCCACAATCGCCAGAACCGGTGTCGCCAGCACCACCCACTGGCTTCCCCGCACCGCATCGATCGGCTCACAAAATCCGTTATCAATCACGCCGCACATCTTCGCCCGCTTTAGCGTCGCTTCCCGGTCGCATCCCACAATCCGCCCGGCAAACTTACGCCTCCGCAGCGCCAGCGCAAACGATCCGCCGATCAGCCCCGTCCCAATAATCGTGATTTGCCGAATCGACATAGAAATTGCGCGATTGCGCGATTTTGTGATTTTGCGATTTAAGAATTAGGAAGAATGCGACAGCTTCAATCGCCCGATGGCCCGATCACTCAATCGCCCGATCTGTCAGACCATTCGCCCGATCACCCAATCACGCGATCTTCCTTCCCACCGCCGGCGCAATCATCCGCATTTCATCCATCAACTTCGCGAACTGCTCCGGAAACAAAGACTGCGCCCCATCCGACCACGCCTGGTTCGGATCGCAATGCACTTCAATCAGCAGCGCATCTGCTCCCGCCGCCACCGACGCTCTCGCCATCGGCGCAACTTTATCCCGCCGCCCCGTTCCATGAGACGGATCCGCCGTCATCGGCAGATGCGACAGCTTATGAATAATCGGAATCGCCGAAATATCCATCGTGTTCCGCGTATACGTTTCAAATGTCCGAATCCCGCGCTCGCACAAAATCACTTCGTAATTCCCGCCCGCCATAATGTATTCCGCCGACAGCAGCAGCTCTTCCAGCGTCGCCGCAATCCCGCGCTTCAGCAGCACCGGCTTGCGCACCTTCCCCAGTTCGCGCAGCAGATTGAAATTCTGCATATTGCGCGCTCCCACCTGCAGGATGTCCACATACGGCAGCATCATCGGAATCTGCGAGATCTCCATCACCTCGCTGATCACCAGCAACTTGAATTTCTCGCCCGCTTCGCGCAGCAACTTCAGCGCATCTTCGCCATGTCCCTGAAAAGAATAAGGAGAACTCCGCGGCTTAAACGCGCCACCCCGCAGCACCCGTGCTCCCGCCTTCGCCACCGCCTCTGCCGTCGTGAAAAGTTGTTCCCTCGATTCCACGGTGCACGGCCCCGCCATCACCACCACTTCATTCCCACCAACGGCAACGTCATTCCCCAACTTCACAATCGTCCCCTCGGGACGAAAACTTTTTCCCGCCAGCTTGTACGGCGAACTGATGCGATGCACCTCCTGCACTCCCGGCAGCAATTCGAGAATGCGAATGTCGAAATCAATCCCCGATCCCACCGCGCCCAGCACGGTTTGCCGCGCTCCCGACGACCGGTGCACCTCGAACCCCATCTTCACCAGGTGCTCAATCACCTGCTGAATTTGACCCTCATCCGCAATGTCCTGCATCGCCACAATCATAGGAAATTCTCTGCGCCGGCTGTTAGCTCTAAGCCTGAACGCGTCATTCAAATCTGCCGCTAGTCACTCTGAACAAACGTTTGTCATTCCGAGCGTAGCGAGGAACCTGCTTTTCCCGTCCACTGCCACTGCTCTCGTGCGCTTCAATCATTCACGTCCGAATCCAACTCCGTCTCCGCACTCTTCGCTTCCGTCTTCGCCCCAATTCCATCCTTCTGGATGTTTCTCATCACGTCCATGATGCGCTCATAAATCCTGACCAGATCCCGCCCCGGCAACGGCCCTCGATTCATCTCCTGCACGTTCTCGAAAACAACTCGTTCGCGCTCCGGCTCATAAATCGGTAGCGCCGTATCCCGCTTCAGCCTCCCAATCTCCACCGCCGCGCGCGCCCGCTCGCTCAGCAACTCCACCAGCCGCCGGTCAAGCTCATCAATCTTCTTTCGCCAATCCGCAATGTCCATGAAGTTTTAAGCAATCCACATTGTTTGAAATCTGTCATCCTGAGCGAGGATTGCGCTTCGCGATAGCCGAAGCACAACCGCAGTCGAAGGATCCCTACCTCATACATCTCAGCCAGGATCTAGAATTCCTGTCTAACCGACCAACCCCCTCACAAACTCTCCCACCGCCTCCGCTTCCCTGCCCGGATTCCGCTCGATCGTCTCCACGATCGCGCTCCCCACCACCACCGCATCGGCAAACTTTCCAACTTCCGCAAATTGCTCCGCATTCGAAATCCCAAATCCCACCGCCATCGGCAACTTGGTCACTCGCCGCAGCCGCTTCACCAGCATCTGCGCATCGCCCGCCACCTGCTGCCGTCCTCCCGTCACGCCCATCCGCGACACCGCATACACAAATCCCCGAGACACGTCCGCGATCCTCTTCAACCGCTCATCCGGACTCGTCGGTGCCGCCAAAAATACCGGCGACAGTCTATTCTCTTTCATCGCCCGCAAATATTCGCCCGCCTCTTCCACCGGCAAATCCGTCACCAGCACACCATCCACGCCCGCATGCCGCGCCACTTTGCAGAACTTGTCCATCCCCATGCGCAATATCGGATTCAGATACGAAAACACTACCAGCCCCGTCGACTGCACCTGCTGCCGCACATCCGCCGCCAAGGTTAACACCTGCGCCAGGCACGTTCCGTGTTTCAGCGCACGTTCGCTGGCCCGCTGGATCACCGGCCCATCCGCCACCGGATCGCTGAACGGCACGCCCAACTCAATCACATCCGCGCCCGCCTCAATCGCAGCCAACACCACGGCTCGCGTCGTCGCCATGTCCGGATCGCCGCACGTCACATACACCACGAGTCCCGGCTTCTTGTAGAAAGAAAGAGGCATTCTGATTGGTGATTAAGCGATTGCGCCATTGAGTGATTGGAGGCTAAAAAATCGCACAATCACTCAACCGCCCAATGACTCAATCGATGTTCAAGCTCTCCCGCATGATCCCAATATCCTTGTCCCCGCGCCCCGATACATTCACAATGACGATCTCGGTTTTCTTCATCTTCGGCGCGCGCTTCATCACCTCCGCCACGGCATGCGCCGACTCGAGTGCCGGAATAATTCCTTCCGTCCGCGCCAGCAACGTCGTCGCCTCCAGCGCTTCCGCATCCGACGCTGGCACATACTCCGCCCGTCCCGCATCCCGCATCGCCGCATGCTCCGGCCCAATCGACGGATAATCCAGCCCCGCCGAAACCGAATGCGTCAACGCAATCTGCCCCATCTCATCCTGCAGCACGTAGGAATACGTTCCCTGCAACACTCCCCGCGACCCTCCGCGAAACCGCGCCGCATGATCTCCCAACTTTTCTCCGCGCCCTCCCGCCTCCACTCCGATCAACTTCACTTTCTTGTCTTTAATAAAATCATAAAAAATCCCAATCGCATTCGATCCGCCGCCCACACACGCAATCACCGCCGTCGGCAGCTTTCCCTCGGCCTTCAAAATCTGCGCTCGCGCCTCCCGCCCAATCACCCGATGAAAATCCCTCACCATCGTCGGATACGGATGCGCCCCCAGCACGCTCCCCAACAAATAATGCGTCGTCCGCACATTCGTCACCCAGTCGCGCATCGCCTCGTTGATCGCGTCCTTCAACGTGCATGATCCCGACGATACCCCGCGCACCTCGGCCCCCAGCAGCCGCATGCGAAATACATTCAACTCCTGCCGCCGCATGTCCTCCGTGCCCATGTACACCACGCACTCAAATCCCAGCAGCGCACACACCGTCGCCGTCGCCACTCCATGCTGCCCCGCGCCGGTCTCCGCAATCACGCGCTTCTTGCCCATGCGCTCCACCAGCAGCGCCTGCCCCAGGCAGTTATTAATTTTGTGCGCTCCGGTATGCAGCAGATCCTCGCGCTTCAAATAAATCTTCGCCCCACCCAACTTCTTCGTCAGCCGATCGGCATACGTCAGCGCCGTCGGACGCCCTGCATAATTCTTCAGCAACCCGTCCAATCTGTTTTGAAATTTCGGATCGCGCTTCGCCTTCTCATACTCCCGCTCCAACTCCTCGAGCGCCGCCATCAACGTCTCCGGCACATACCGCCCGCCATAAGCCCCAAACCTCCCCGGCTCCTGTGGCGCGGGCGCCCCCGCCCGCGGAAGCCCGCGAGGTTTTGCAAACTGAGGTTGCCCCATTTCTCGCGTGTTTTGTGCGCGAGAAGTGGGGACTTTAACTTTCGTAGTTCTCGGTACCGTCGCCATCGTCTTCACTCAACCTTTGTCATTCCGAACCGGCAAAGCCGGAGAGGAACCTGCTTCCCGCGTCGCGCGGCAGACTCTTTCCATCCACCCGCTACGGCCTGCACAACCGTGGAAGAGCGGCGCTTCAGCGCCGCGTCAGCTCGACCTGAGAAAACCGGGCTTTAGCCCCCGCCGGGTGCCCCACCCTTGCGCGGTTTGTGCGTAAGGCGGGGATTTTGACTTCACTCGTTCTCGAAACAGTCGCCATTCTCTTCACTCAACTCTTTGTCATTCCGAACCGGCAGAGCCGGTGAGGAACCTGCTTCCCGCGTCCAGCGGCAGATACCCTTCCCGTTCCCCCACTACAGCGTGCACAACCGTGGAAGAGCGGCGCTTCAGCGCCGCGTCAGCTCGACCTGAGAAAACCGGGCTTTAGCCCCCGCCGGGTGCCCCACCCTTGCGCGGTTTGTGCGTAAGGCGGGGATTTTGACTTCACTCGTTCTCGAAACAGTCGCCATTCTCTTCACTCAACCTTTGTCATTCCGAACCGGCAGAGCCGGTGAGGAACCTGCTTCCCGCGTCCAGCGGCAGACTCTTTCGATCCACCCGCTACAGCCTGCACAACCGTGGAAGAGCGGCGCTTCAGCGCCGCGTCAGCTCGACCTGAGAAAACCGGGCTTTAGCCCCCGCCGGGTGCCCCACCCTTGCGCGTTTGTGCGTAAGGCGGGGATTTTGACTTTCGTCGTAGCTCGGACCTTAGCCATGGTCTAACTCGCCCGCCGATCCGCGTCGCGCACCGCCTTTACAAACGCCCGCACTTTCTCCGGATCCTTCTTTCCCGGCCTCGCTTCCACTCCCGAAACCACATCCACTCCCCACGGCTTAAGGATACCCATCGCCTCTCCCACATTCTCCGGCGTCAATCCACCCGCAATCACAATCGGATAAAGCTGCCCCGACATAGACACCCAAGCCTTCGCTTCTCGCCAATCGAAAGCTCTACCTGTTCCGCCGCGCTGCTGCGAGGTACCTGAGTCCAACATAACTGCGCCAAGATTCTTCGGGAGGGCCATGAACGATCCGAAAGCCTTTCCTTTTTTCTGCCGTAACATCGCAACCCAATCCGCCGGTATGCAGTAAAAAGTCTTTCGATCGATCGCAAATAAATCCGGGTTCAGATGTTCATCGCCATGAAACTGCACCGCCGTCAATCCCACTTCATCCGCAATCACCGAAACTCGCGCCGGCGTCTCATTCACGAACACTCCCACCTTCTCCACGCTCTCCGGAAGCCTCTCGCAAATCTCGCGCGCCGCCTCCACACTAATATTCCGCGGACTCTTCTCATAAAACACAAACCCCACCGCATCCGCCCCCGCATCGACCGCCGTAAGCGCATCCTCCAAATTTGTCATCCCGCAAATCTTCACCCAAGTCATTCCCTCGATCATCCTAAGTCCATGTCATCCTGAGCGGAGAAAGTGCTTCGCGACAGCGGAGCATTTTCGCAGTCGAAGGATCTCTTTCGCCACAAATCCCTGCAGGGGGTGTCCACATCGCTCCGCGTTTGCGAACATGTGGCAATAAGCTATGCCCGATTCGACGCTCGCGACTCGATACTCGCAACTAACGCCCGCAAAGCCAGCCCAGGAGAATCCGCCCGCATAAGCGTCTCCCCAATCAAGAACGCGTCATACCCTGCAGCCCGCAACCGCGCAATGTCCTCGCCGGACCGAATCCCGCTCTCCGCCACCTTCAATACATTCGACGGGAAGCTTCTCCGCCAGCCGCATCGCCGTCTCAGCATCCACCTTGAACGTCCGCAGATCCCGCGTGTTCACTCCGATCAAGTCGCATCCCGCATCGATCGCCCGATCCAATTCTTCCTCATCGTGCACTTCGCACAAAACGTCCAGCCCACGCGATCGCGCCCCTCGCGCCAGTCCCGTCAACTCTTCCTCGGTCAAAGCCGCCACGATCAGCAGCACCGCATCGGCGCAATTCGCCCGCGCCTCCAGCAACTGAAACTCATCCACAATAAAATCCTTGCGCAGACACGGTACCCTCACCGCCGCTGACGCCTTGCGCAAATTCTCCAGCGACCCCTGAAAGAATTCTTCATCCGTCAGCACCGAAAGCGCGGCAGCACCCGCAGCTTCAAACTCCGTCGCCAACTCCGCCACAGAAAATTCCGCCCGAATCAATCCCTTCGACGGCGACGCCTTCTTCAACTCCGCAATCACCGCCACTCCATCTCGGCTCTTTTCCAACAGCGCCCGCCGAAACCCGCGCGGAACATGCCGTTCCGCCCTTCGCTCCATCTCACGCAAATCAGCCGCTCGCTTCGCCTCAGCGACTTTTCCCCGCGTCGCTCCCACAATCTGAGCAAGAGAAATCGGCATAAGAGTCCCTGAATTATACGGGAAGGAAAGACTCGAGAATCGAGACAGAGAGCTGCTTTTACAATTTCATGCAAATGTCATCCTGAGCGAGGATTGTGCTTCGCGTCCGCGAAGCACAACCGCAGTCGAAGCCTGCCCTGAGCGAAGTCGAAGGGGATCCCTACCCACTAACACCACCGACGGAAGGAATTCTCCATGGCGTGAAAGAATTCCCTCACTTGCATACAGCCTCCAACTCCTTGTACGGCTTCTCCACGTGCGCCGGATCCTTGATCCCTTTCACCTGCATCCACTGATCCAGCATCGTTCCCGCATCATGCAACCCCACATCCGGATCGCCATCATAGGCCGGATCGCTCTCCGCTTCTTCCAGCGTCACCAGTTTGAATCCTTTTTTCTTCAGCAAATCCAGCGCATCCGGCAAAATCGTGCTGCTATAAGCTCCCAGATGCATCAGCAACACATAGTTGATCTCATGCCCGTAGATGAGCTTTGCCTGCTCTCGCCCCAGATCAAGAAACGCCGAAGCGGTGCTCAGATAGCTCGACCGCAGCCACTCCATCGTCTTCGCATCCTTCTTCTCCGCGCATCGCGCATACGCAAAGTTCCACAAATAGTCTTCCCAATCCAGCGTAACCTGCGCAATTCTGTAGCCGTGCGCCTTTAAATAAGCCCGCACCGCGCGGCGCTTCTCCACCGTGTCTCCCTCATGCAGATACGGATACCGAAACCAGTGCCAGTTATCTTTCGCCTCCAGCAATTCCAGCACCGGTTCATTCTCTTCAATCTCGCGCTCGTACGCCTCGGGAGTGTTCTGTTCCAGATCCATGTGCGAATAAGTATGATTCCCCACAAGCTCTTGGGCTGCCCACAATTCCAAAGCCTGCGCCCCATCCGGATTCCCCTCCAGCTTTTTCGCATTGATAAATCCGTAAACGGGCGGCACATGTCTCTTCTTCAAAATCGCCAAAACATCTCGCGCCGTCTGCGCCTGCGTCACGCCCGGGCGGCAGCGACCCGTTTGCCGGCAAATCATCAAAAGTAATAGCAAGCTTTTGTGCCCCGCACGGCAGGCACAACCCGTAAAGAAGAAAGAGAACCAGTAGATTGGAGAACGAAACTCCCAGCAAGGATTTCATCCCGCGATTCTACCCGAGCCGCCGGTTATCGAGAGAGCAAACCACCGCTCCGGACCGCGGCTATGCCCCACTCATCTACAAGATTTGTGTTTTAGATTTGAAACAGGTTGTGGGGCAGAGTTTGTGGGGACAGGCTTATGCGAGCAGTTTTTTGTAGGGACAGCCGCCCTCGGCTGTCCATTCGAGCGCAGCTCGATCTCTTACCACCGACAAAATGCTAGAACTCATCGCGTGGAAGAGCGGCCCTTCAGGGCCACATGCCCGTGAGTGAACGAAACAAGCTTCGGCAACCGTTATGAGTCGGTCCGCTACATCACGCTTGCTGTTTCCCGTGCGATGGCCGCATTCCGTGCCGCATGCCGTGCGAGAACTAAAAAGCCACGGCAACCGTGGTCAGTCGGGCTACATCACGCTTGCTGTTTCCCGTGCGATGGCCGCATTCCGTGCCGCATGCGCGACCGTGGAAGAGCGGCCCTTCAGGGCCGCGTCACGTCCCGCAAAGACTGTGGGCTTTAGCCCCTGTAACATCCGAGCGTCGCCAGGAACAACTACTTGGTGCCATCGAAGGGACTCGAACCCCCACACCGTTGCCGGTACATGGACCTGAACCATGCGCGTCTGCCAATTCCGCCACGATGGCAATCTGAACTTACAATGCAGCGGCGGCCGCAAGGCCGCCGTGTCAGGAAGACGTTTCTATTTTACAGGCATGGCACGGACTGTCAAACCTGCGTCTGTCAAACCTGCGTCTGTCAAACCTGCGGCTGCGTTATCCCAGCTTCGCGGTCATCGAAATTTTCGCGTTCAATACTTTCGACACGGGACAGCCCTTCTCCGCGGCTTCCGCATATTTCTGGAAGGTCGCCGCGTCGGCTCCGGGAACCTTTCCCACCACATCGATGTGGCTCGATGTAATCGTCCATCCCGATTCCTGTTTCTCCATCGTCAGAGTCACGTTCGTGCTGATGCTTTCCGGGGTCAAGTTTGCGCTACCCAGTTGCGCCGAGAGCGCCATCGAAAAACACGCGGCGTGCGCCGCCGCAATCAACTCTTCCGGATTCGTCCCCGGCCCATTTTCAAACCGTGAAGTAAATGAATACTGCGTATCTTTCAACACACCGCCCGGAGCGGATATCGATCCCTTGCCATCCTTCAGCCCGCCCTTCCAAACCGCGCTCGCCTTGCGTTCCATCAAGTTCTCCTCATCATGATTTGAAGTTGAATTCGATTCCATTGTAGACGGAGACGGAGCCGCGTGTTTGGACGAGAGCGTTTAGGCTCACGCGCCAGGCCAGTGGAGCGGGAGATCCTTCGCTCCGCCTGAAAAACGGCTACGCTCAGGATGACAACCGTGGGAAGGTAAACGGCTCTGGCTCAAGATGACAACCCTGGGCGGAAAACCGCTCCGCTCAGGATGACACGCGGTCCTCACTTCCGCAGTTCTCAATATTCCAATCTTCCAACAAAAAACCTTCCCTGCCGGATTCGACTCCAGCCGGGAAGGCGATTTCACAACTCATTTCAACTCGTTAGCCGACCACAATGATCACCGGAATCATCACTCCCGGATGCCGCAGATCGATCAGCACATATTCACCATCGATGTAATCGATGTAGCAATCATCCGAATATGCCCAGTCACCGGGCCACGGATTGGCCAAGGCGAACCAGTATCCACCGTACTGAAATCGAGGCTGGCCTTCGACAACCGTGGTCTGCACGCGGAACGTGTGCTGGCGTCCAAAGTTCGAGCGAAACTTATCGTCAGGAATTCGCCGGTCCGAGGTCCGCGTCGCGTGATCTCCGCCCGCCGCGCGATCCCCTTGCCGCATCTCCCCATTTTGTCGAGCATTATCATTCTGTCTTTCATCCCGGCCATTATTCGCCGGCTTTCCTTCGTCGGCCCGCGCCGGAGCCTGATCTCGCGATGGCCTCGACTCGCCCTGCTGCGGCTTGGCTTCTTCCGGATGCGCTTCTTGCGGCCGCGCCTCCTGTGGTTTGGCTTCTCGCGGTGTAGCACCCTCCGGACGCGCTTCCTCCGGCCTGGCTTCCTGCGGACGCGCATCGTCCCGCGGTTGCTCCTGCGCCATCCCCATCGCACACGTTCCCAACACCACTCCCAGCAACCCGGCTCCTAATCCCGTACTCAAGCTCTTGAATCTCACGTCTTGAAGTCTCATAGATTTTCTCCTCACGCCGTACCTGGTTTGCCTCGAACTTTTAGGCTTTCTTCAGATGCCCTTCGCGTGATTCGCGCATATACAGTTGTTTCCGCTGTCGGATACGCAAAATTTTTCTCTTTCCACAGAAGATTATTGCGCTAGAATGCGTTAGAACTGAAGGGCGATGTTTTCACCGCAGCCGCCCTTGGCCTTCCCCCAGGAGGTAGTAGATGTATCGCTCCTATTCCAATTCCATGGCGGACTCTCGTCCGTTCATGGACGTTCAATCCCTCATCCGTAACCTTGCTCAGGATTACGTCACCGCATTCAACACCGGCAACTACGATCAGGCAGCCGCCATGTTTGCTCCGGACGGCGCTTTTCTGGCTCCGCATTACGATCCCGCGTACGGCCCCAAGCCGGTGGAACGTCTGCTCCGCCAACTGGGCGACGCCGGATACGAAGACCTTCGCCTGGAAACCGTCCGGGTGGAAACTTCGGGCGAGCTGGCCATGGAAATCGGACGTTATAGTGTTGCCGTCCGCCAGTCTGATGGCACAGTCCGCGCCGATCGTGGCAAGTATGTGAAAGTGTGGCGAAGGCTGGGCGCATGGCTCATCGTCGCCGACAGCTGGAGCAGCAACCTCCCGCCCGCCCGTTAGGAAGTTTTTGCCGGTGATCAAAATGCGGGTGCCCCTCTTCGCCTCCTTGCGAGAGATGAGAAATTTCGCATGCGCGATACAATCCCGTCATTCCGAGCGCAGCAAGGATCTGCTCGTTCGCCCACTCTTCGTCCCAACAAGCCTGGATGGTCAGCGTCCCGCTGCTGCAGTAAATTCCACGCCTCGCGATACTCTCCATATTTCTGCCGCTTGCTCTTCGGCGTGAAATGCAACGACAGATTCTTCGTCCCAATCACCTCGAACGGAATGATGTACCAGTCATCAATGGGTATCAGCAGGATGGCGAAAAAATCCACCGTCCCCGGCTCATACTTCTTCCGCTGCGCCCCCATCACATTCAGGCTGTACTCCCCATTCCTCCTCTTGTAGATCGTCGACTTCACCTGCACTCGCAGCACCTGCCTCCGATTCTCCGCTCCCACGTCATAACTCGCCGAATCGCCAAACGGCTTCGACACCTTCATTCCCTGCCCTGCCGCCATCATCATGAAATAAAGCTCCGCCCACTCTCCGCGCTCCTTGCAACCCGGCAACTTCCCGCCCGCCATCCGACTCGCCTTCCTCCGCATCTCCCTATCCTTTCCTCCCGCCAATAAAAAAGCGGCCCCTGAAGGCCGCGAGACGTTTAAATCCACACTGCAATGAATGATTAGTCTATAAATCTATTATAGCCTTTTGCATACCCCCGTTGGGACATGTTAGCCCAAACTATTTTCGCTTTCGTCTCACAGAGATGCGGGGATTTGTGATCGCACACCCCCTTGACAAGAATTTTGGGAAATGTCGGAAAGGCCACGACTTCCGTCATGCCGCAAAGCCTTCCGGGAAGCCAACCGAGTCCCGCAGGGACGACCCGACAATAGCCCGGCGTTTCAACGCCGGGTCAGACAAATAAAATCGACCCCCGTCCCGTAGGGACGGCTGAACCAAATCCAACGGACGACGCGTTCGAGGCCCCCTTCACCGACGCGTGGAATACCGTGGAAGAGCGGCGCTTCAGCGCCGCGTCAAGCGCTCCTAGAGAAGTTGGGCTTTAGCCCCTGTAGAGGGTTTCGTCAGAATGTTAACGAGAGCACAATTCGGTCGTGCCACAAGCTCAGAAAAGAGCCATCGACCCAATCCCGCCAGGCCGTCTCCACGAACCCGTGGAATACCGTGGAAGAGCGGCGCTTCAGCGCCGCGTTAAGCGCTCCTAGAGAAGTTGGGCTTTAGCCCCTGTGGCATCTCATCCAACGCATGCCTCGAAGACGAAAACGGATACGCCATCCCCAATCCCGCCCGCACCGGATTCAACCGAATATATTGAACATGCCGCTCAAAATCCTCCGCATCTCGAATCCGATGATTCGTAAAACTCTCCTGCCAAACCTGAATTTTCTCTTCTTTGCCGAGACGATACGAATATCCGCCCTTGATAAATTGCACGGCCCGTTCAACCGAGATTCCTGGCTCAGGCGTGAGCAACACATGAAGATGGTCTGGCATGACGACGAACTCGTGCAACAGATATTTTTTCTGCTCACGATAATCAAGAAGCACGTCAATCAGAAGTCGCGCACGGGTTTCGACTCGAAAGATCGGCGTCCGTTGCCATGCCACGGTTGTGACGAAGAATGTGCGTGACGGCTCGTCCATGCCCGCATCGTAGCGCTGTTCATTCCGAATTGATCGTGATAGGTATCACGTTGACAGAATCCGATCCTATTCTGGGAAAACGACCACAGGGGCTAAAGCCCATTCTCTTTTTCGACACCTAACGCGGCCCTGAAAGGGCCGCTCTTCCACGGTCGCGCAAGCGGCACGGAGCGGACAAATGGAACCTAAAGGCGATAACCCGCAATCGCCGTCGATCACAAACTTAGATACAGCCCCATTCACGAATGCCTGGGATACCTTCAGACGCTTTAGATAAGCCCCATTCACGAACGCGTGGAATACCGTGGAAGAGCGGCCCTTCAGGGCCGCGTCAATCGCTCTCATTGAAGTTGGGCTTTAGCCCCTGTGGACCGCAATTCTCAGGAAGGCCAAGGCTTCACTCGTGCCGCACGCCTAAGAGGAAAATGTAACCAAGTCCCGCAGGGACGACGCGACCATAGCCCGGCGTTTCAACGCCGGGTCCGGCGAATAAAATCGAGCCCCGTCCCGTAGGGACGGCTGAACCAGATCCAAAGAACGACTCGTTCGTGGAATCCCACATTTCGCAAAGAACGCGAAAGATAGGCCACCAGAGAGTCGATCGCGATATATCAGAGACGGCACGAAGAATTCGATTCCAGCCTCGAAAGCCACCACAGGGGCTAAAGCCCGCAAATCTTTCTCACGACCTAACGCGGCCCTGAAGGGCCGCTCTTCCACGGTCGCGCAAGCGGCACGGAACGGACAAATGGAACCTAAAGGCGATAACCCGCAATCGCCGTCGATCACAAACTTAGATACAGCCCCATCCACGAATGCCTGGGATACCTTCAGACGCTTTAGACAGCCCACATTCACGAACGCGTGGAATACCGTGGAAGAGCGGCCCTTCAGGGCCGCGTCAAGCGCTCTTATTGAAGTTGGGCTTTAGCCCCTGTGGACCGCAATTCTCAGGAAGCCAAGACTTCACTCGTGCCGCACACCTAAGAGGAAAATGTAACCAAGTCCCGCAGGGACGACGCGACCATAGCCCGGCGTTTCAACGCCGGGTCAGCCAAATAAAATCGAGCCCCGTCCCGTAGGGACGGCTGAACCAGATCCAAAGAACGACTCGTTCGTGGAATCCCACATTTCGCAAAGAACGCGAAAGATGGGCACCCGCGAAGCCAGAAATCACCGCATCTCACCAGCGCAGAGTTGCTCGTCCGATCCAACCCAAAGATCTGACCTCAGGTAGCTCTCTTTTTCCAGGGCATCTATGATGGCGAGCACTAACAGATCCATTGACTCAAAAACAGACTTCTCAAGGCGATCATAGTCCGTCGCCCGAACGTTGGCGTCATCAATACCGTGAGCGATGTTATTACGACGTTTTACCAGCTCGTTTAGGTTTTCCTCATACGACTCCATCAGATTGATAGAAAAACCTAGACGAAAGAAGCTCTTGCGAAGAACAGTCGAGTTCAGGTTGTCTTCCATGCTCACTACCGCCTCGGGCACGGTCAAAGGTTGCCGCATCAGTGAATCCAACTCCCTCAAAAAGTCACGCCGACGAGACAGTCGGAGCATTTTATCGTCTGACGGAGCTGGAGAACGAAATACCTTGCCCTTCTTGTCACCGAATTCGAGGGCGTGAAATAGTTCATCCAATGATGAAGCTACCAACTCATCACAAGCTAACGACCGTCGAATCTTCGTATTATTGACCGCCTTCACATAAATAAGCAGGGAAACCTTGCAGAATCCTTCAACGTGAGCATAGAGCATCACGAGTTGTGCTCTTCTGAAACGATCTCGATCTAGCTCCGCTCTGATAGCGTTGCGACTATTCGAAAGAAGGCGCATCTCCGCGCGCCGCCACGACAACTCCATCTCAAGCTGGGCCCAAACGCTCTCGATATTCATATCGATCTCTGTAAAGCGTTCTGCACAAACTGGATTCGCCGTTCGAGCGCTCCGCTGGAATTCCGACCACCGCCGCTGGTGATCTGCTGGAACGCCGGGTCCCGCTTTATGTTCTCCACCACAATCCGCAAATTATCCATCTGAACGAGATCGCTTAGATCGATACGATCCAGAACGGGCTGGATTCCGAGAGTAAATGCCTCAAAATGATATACAGCAAATCCACGGACAATTGTCCCCGAGCGATTCACCCACCCGAATGCTTTGTCTTCGAGAAGGGCCGCCAAGGTTGCGAATGTTCGGAGGAAGATTTCACGCTCGGCGTTGTAGTCGAAGGCGGTCCCAACGTCCGGATCCGCGATGCTTTCCATGTAATCAGTCATGAAATCGCTGACATCGTGGACGTATTCATCACGATTATTCTTGAACGCGAAAAACCGCAAAACAAGCTCCTGATCAAACTTCTGCTGATATGCCTCCTCCGTGAGATTCTCGGTACACAACACAAAATCAGGCGTCCGGCTGAGTTCCGCTAGGAAACGCATGAACCTTGCCCCGCCTTCAAGGAGCCTGACTGTGCAGTTCCTAATTTCTTGCTCGCTCAGATTTTCGCCACCTGTGTTCAACCTCTTAAACATGTGGTAGCGAAGCCTCTGGTCGCTGTCCTTGCGTATGACCTCAACCCGAATGAAGTGCCTCTTGAGACGAATTTGCATAGCCACCGGCATACGATCGTGCTGCAGACCATTGAGCTCTTTGACGATGTCGCACTCGCGAAGGATCAACCCATGCCCCTTGACGATATGCCTATCAAAAATCTGAAGCTTGAGCGCGCCTCTAAAGTGGAAGTATGAGGATAAACGCTGAAGACCGTCGATCAGTTCGTACTTGGCATCTTCAAGCTCAATGACGAAGAGCGGCGGAATTGGCATGCCGAGCACCAACGATTCGATAAACCGCGACTCTTTGCCTTCGGACCAACGAAAGGCGCGCTGATATTCCGGATCGATCGTTAACTCCTGGCTCGAATACATGTCCAATAGCTCGTTGAATGACAGATCAAGGCTTGAAGTCTGAATCTGTTTAACTTGTTTTTGAACCGCCTGGAGAAGCTCAATTCCGTTAGGTTCTGCCATCTACTTCCCTCCGTGCCATTCATCCCCAGATCGTTCCCACACTAGGATACTTTCCGTATGACCATAGCTTTTGTTGTATCCCCGCGATACTGTATTGAGTCCAGCCATCGTCCGGGTTGCCCTAAAGTCGGACCTGTGCTTTTGCCACAAACCTGACTCGCTTGCCATCTCACTGGCGATCCGAGCTAGATCCACGTGCAACTCCTTATAGAAGGAGTCCTGAACAACGAGAAAGCACAAGCCGTTCGGCCGAAGAACCCGGCTGATTTCCCTTATTGAACGAAATAAGCCATCGAAATACTGACTGTAGGTCTTCCAGTAATAGGACTTGGACGCTTTTGCCTCGTGGTGCGAGATAGCATCGAGAATATTCACGCAGGAACGCCCCCACGATCGACTAGCATTGGCAGATACCGAAGAAATAGTAGGGGTACCAATCATTCCTTCTCTCAACTCCCGAAAGGCATGTGGACCAATTCCCAGAACCGCCAGCTCAGGGCCAGTCTTGATAGCATAATCGATTCGGGTGCAATAGGGAGGAGAGGAAACTACGAGACCAAATCGCTTATCTGCGACAGGAAGCGATAAGGACGAAGCGATATCGACAGTAGCTTCAATGGAATCAAGCCCTAGACCTGCCGAAAATTCGCTTACGAGATCTCTATGAAGAGAAAACACCTGCTTCCGAAATGAAGCCGTAATTTCAGAAGCCGAGATGTTTAAGAGCGCGCTTCGCAGAACCGGCCGCCTTATCCAGGTAGGATTCGAACCAACGAACGGTTTTACCAGACTCCGCAGCGCCCTAAACAAGGCCATATAGAAGAACGAGGCCAAAGAAGACACGGTCTTAAATGAGACTAGAGCCCCAAGAGGCGAATATTTCGTCCGATCCACCAAAAGCATGGAGATTGCTCTATCAATGGATCTAACAATACCGGAGGATCGCAGACTCAACCAAATGGTTAGCGGATCCTCAAAATCGGAACCGCGAAGCGTGCGCGCCTTAACACAGATATCATCAAGCAGGCTTGGGATACTGGCGTGCACACTGCTGTTCAACATCTTCGCCTTCGCGACAATGACCATCGCTGGGTTTAGATCGAACCCTTCGGCGGAGATACCGCACGAGCGAGCAACCTGCGTCGTAGTCCCACTACCGTTCCACGGATCAAGGACAGAAGAAACAACACCCAACCTCCGCGCGGATTCAATGGAGTCCTCAACAAACTCAGGCGAATATCCAGCGTAGTAGGGATACCAAGCGGATCTTCCAACCCGACAAGAACCATTTCGCTTCGGGTTCCTGAGCCGGAAGTCGTCATCTTCGTTCATCGGCGTTCCAAGTTCAGCCCTGGGGTAACCCCCAAGCTAGAAAAAACAAACCATATCCATCAGCGTTACCGAAAAAGGGACACGGCGCGCCGTGTCCCCTCACAGTCACTACAGCTTATACGCGCTTTTGCCTGGTTTTCATAGTTGCCCCGCCTTAGCTGCACCCGCTCGTGCTGCCGCAACTGCCGCAGCGATAGCAACTGCCGTTGCGGGTCATGATGCTGCCGCAGAAGCTGCAGGTGGGAGCGTCGCCCAGGTCGATGATGCCGGCCAGCGCGTCGGCGGCGTGGACGGAGCCGGCTCCCGGTCCGCTGCCGTTCCGGACGCCGGATGGCGGACGCCGCTTCCTCCGACAACTGCGCGCTCGACTTCGGACGCAGGTTCTCGAACAGCAACTGCTGCTGTCCGGTGAAGCGCAGCTGCAGCCAGCGGAAGATGTAATCCATGATCGACTTGGCAAAGCCGATGTCGGGATTGCTGGTCCAGCCGCTGGGCTCGAAGCGGGTGTGCGCGAACTTTTCGCAGAACAATTTCAGCGGCACGCCGTGCTGCAGCGAGATGGAAACGGCCAGCGCAAAGCTGTCCATCAAGCCGCTGACGGTCGATCCTTCTTTCGCCATGGTGATGAAGAGTTCGCCGGGCTCGCCGTTGGGATAAAGTCCGACGGTGATGTAGCCCTCGTGGCCGCCGATGTTGAACTTGTGCGTGATCGACGCACGCTCTTCCTGCAGCTTGTGGCGCACCGCGCGCGGAGGAGCATTCATATCCTCCGGCTCCGCGGCAGCGACCGTGGCAGAGAGAGCGTTGCGCGCATCATCCTTGGTGGAGTTAGCGGTCTTCGTTCCCGCGGCAGAAAGTGGCTGCGACTTCTTGCAGCCGTCGCGATACACCGCGACCGCTTTCAGTCCCAGCTTCCAGGCCTGGAGATAGGCTTCCATGATGTCTTCGACCGAAGCGTTCTCGGGAAGATTGACGGTCTTCGAGATGGCTCCGGAGATGAAGGGCTGCGCCGCCGCCATCATCTTCAGATGTCCCATGGGAGCGATGGAGCGCGTGCCCTTGGCCGGCTTGAAGGAGCAATCGAAGACGGCGAGGTGATCGTCCTTGATATGCGGCGCGCCTTCGATGGTTCCGGTGGCGTCGATGTAACTGACGATGGCGTTGGCCTGATCGTGGTCGTAGCCCAGCTTGAACAGCGCGGTGGGCACCGTCTGATTGACGATCTTGATCATCCCCCCGCCGACCAGCTTCTTGTACTTCACCAGCGCCAGATCCGGCTCCACGCCAGTTGTGTCGCAGTCCATCATGAAGCCGATGGTGCCGGTGGGAGCGAGGACGGTGACCTGGGAGTTGCGATAGCCGTGTTTCTCGCCGTGGGCGAGGGCTTCGTCCCAGCAGGCTTTGCTGGATTCGTAGAGCGGAGTGGGGACGTTGTTCTTGTTGATGTTGTTGACGCTGGCGCGGTGCATGCGGATGACGTCAAGGAAAGGTTCGCGATTGATGTACCAGCCGGGGCAGGCACCACCCGGCATCTTTGCAGCTTCGGTGACGCCAAGGCGAGTGGCGACGGTGTCGGTTGCGGGAGTGAGCGGGGCGCACTGTTCGGCGATGCGGCTGGATTGCAGATAGGCTTCGCCGCACATGATGGCGGTGACGCAGGCGGCGTAGTCGCGGCCGGCATCGGAATCGTAGGGCAATCCGGCGGCCATGAGCAGCGCGCCGAGGTTGGCGTAGCCGAGGCCGAGCGGACGATAGTCATGCGAGTTGCGCATGATGTTCTCGGTGGGATAGCCGGCGTTGTCGACGAGAATTTCCTGCGCGGTGATGAGGACGTCGACGGCATGACGATAGGCTTCGACGTCGAAGGTGCCGTTGGGCGCGAACTTCAGAAGATTCAGGCTGGCCAGGTTGCAGGCGGAGTCGTCGAGGAACATGTACTCGCTGCAGGGATTCGAGGCGTTGATGCGATCGGTGTTCTTCGAAGTGTGCCAGCGATTGGTAGTGGTGTCGTACTGCATGCCGGGATCGCCGCAGTGCCAGGTGGCTTCGGAAATCTTCCTGAGAAGTTCTTTGGCTTTGTAGGTGTTCATGACGTTGCCGTCCTGCACTTTTTTGGTGGAGAAATCGGTATCGCGGAGAACGGCGTACATGAAGTCGTCGGTGACGCGGACGGAGTTGTTGGCGTTCTGGAAAAAGATGGAGGAGTAGGCGTCGGAATCGGGATGCGAGCCGTCGTATCCCTGCGCGACGAGCGCGTGGGCTTTGGCTTCTTCTTTCTGTTTGCACTCGATGAACTCGACGATGTCGGGATGGTCAACGTTGAGGATGACCATCTTGGCGGCGCGGCGAGTCTTGCCTCCGGACTTGATGACGCCGGCGAAGGCGTCGAAACCTTTCATGAAGCTGAGCGGACCGCTGGCGGTGCCGCCGCCGCTGAGACCTTCGGTGGAGGAGCGCAGAGGGGAGAGATTGGTTCCGGTACCGCTGCCCCACTTAAAGAGCATGCCTTCGGTCTTGGCAAGAGTAAGGATGGAATCGAGCGAGTCTTTGACCGAATTGATGAAGCAGGCGGAGCACTGCGGCTTGCTGTATCCGGTGACGCCGAACTCGACTTGTTGCGTGGCGGGATTCCAGTGCCAGTTGCGAGCGTCGGAGTTGGGCTCGATGCGATCGCAGCCGACGTTGAACCAGACGGGAGAATTGAAGGCGGCGTACTGGCGAACGAGGATGTGGACCAGTTCGTCGTGGAAAGTTGCGCCGTCTTCGGGGGTCTTGAAGTAGCCCTGGGCGAGTCCCCAATTGCGGATGGTTTCGGCGACGCGGGTGACGAGGGCGCGGACACCGGTCTCGCGCTCGGGAGTGCCGATTTTTCCATGGAGATATTTGGAGGCCACGATGTTGGTGGCGGTCATCGACCAATCTTTGGGGACTTCGACGTCCTTCTGCTCGAAGATCACGTTGCCTTGAGCGTCGGTGATCTGAGCGAGACGGAGATCCCATTCGAGTTCGTCGTAGGGAGAAACGCCGGGCTTGGTGAAGAAGCGGTGGAAGGAGAGGCCGGGAGCGGACTTTCTGGCGGCCGTGGTGGTGTTGAGGGTAGAGGGGGTTGCGGGGGAATCGACGGGGGTAGTCTTAGCCTCGGGCATTGCTTTCTCCATTAATAATTAGATTCTAATAAACGCAGCCCGATTCGGCGTCCATGGGGGTGGAGGCACGAAATGGGGCAGTTCCCGAATGGGATCTTTCGGGGTAAAACGTGTGTTTCAAAGAGCCTGTTCTTCCGCCCCTTCGGGGCTGGTGCGGCAGGGGCTAAAGCCCCAAATCTTTTTTGTTTCTGACGCGGCGCTAAAGCGCCGCTCTTCCACGGTTGCGCTGGCGTCAATGGTGCTTTGTAACCTCTAAACCTCGGGGGCTAAAGCCCTCGTCCATTGCGGATTTGCGGCGCGGCTTAAAGCCGCGCCCTTTCAAAACCGAATCTAATCTTGAAGCTGCGCCCTTTCAAAACCGAATCTAATCTTGAAGCTGCGCCCTTTCAAAACCGGATCTAATCTTGAAGCTGCGCCCTTTCAAACCGGATCTGATTTCGAATCTCCCCTGCGGCTAAAGCGCCGCTCCCAAAATCTCTCCGGTTAGAAGCCGGAGGGAAGGGGCTGTGGACAGTGAAGATTTTTGTTGGCACCGGAATCGAGATGCGGGAGCGAGGGAACCGCGTCTGTGGTGCGGTTGGGCTCGGTTGCCGGGGGCGAAGTTGGGATGATGTCGGAGTTGGCGGACAGGAATGTCCGCCCCACACGAGGTTCTTCCGCCGTATTTATTTCCAGAGATGAAGAGAAGGTTGCGGGCAGGCCGGAGGCCTTCTCTGCGGAGGAGATCATCCATTGATTGAGGGCGCTGCAGATGCTGCGGCGCTGGTCCTGGTCCTGAATGACGACGAAGCGGATGAAACAGCGTCCGGAGGAGAGGCGGGCACGCATCGGATTGATGCGGGTAAACATGCGATCAAGAGTGAAAGCCATGTCGTCGTCTTCAGAGAATTGAAGCACGGCGAGGATGCGTCGGGCAGCTCCCTCGGCGGCTAAAGCCGGCGTATTTTTAGCTGGCATAGCGGCACGACTAAAGTCGTGCCCTTCCCGATCGGTATGCGTGGCGAGAGTCTGTGCGCCGGATGAGGAATCGCAGCGCTGAAGCGCTGCGCCACCCAAAGGCGCGCTTCGCTGGCTCAGGTTTGGATCGAGACTGAAATTGTGCGCGTCCCGGTCGGTGAGCGTTGCAAGGCTGGGCAAGCTGGATGCAGGGGCCGAGCTTTGCTCGGCTGGACAGCCGGGGGCGGCTGTCCCCACAAAATCTGCGATCTCTTCGGAGATGGCGAAGATGCCGGGTTTGCTGGGGACGACCAAGAGGCTATGGGGAGAATCGCATCGGAACCATCGGGACCATTGGAGGCGGCGGGGGTCGACGGGTCGGTCGAAGCCGTGCCGGGCCATGGAATCGGTGACGAGACGGGTTAAAGCTTCCATGCTGAGACTCCTCAAAATTGTGTACAGCTGGGCTAAAGCCCCAGATCTTTTCCGCTCCTGGACGACACGACTCAGGTCGTGGCCTTCCCCGAGCGGATGGCGAAAAAATGAAGTTGACTCCCTTTGACTAGTCGTTCACCCGGGGGAGGATCGGGGGAACGGCCACCGCGACCGCGTGTTTTGAGTGTTATAGGAGTGGCGCCGGGTCACCTCTGGCCAGGCGCCATTCCATCCTGACTACTCTCTTCTGCTTCACCTGCCGAAAGTCGCCCCGTTCCCGCGAGGCGAATTTCAAAGCTATGGGATTGCAAACTTACTCCCGCTTATTGTGCCTGTCAAGAGGGAAACACCACATGTTGTATCTCCAGCAATGACGGGCTTGGTGCGGGAGTGAGGATTTTTTTTCCACAAGGGGCAATTCATGGTGTGTTCACAAATGCGCAGGGCTGAAGCCCCGATTGTTTGGGTATGAGGTGCGCGGGCGTTTGTGGTGCTTGAAACATCTAAACCTCAGGGGCTAAAGCCCTCACTCATTGTGGCATTTGGCGGCGCGGCTCAAAGCCGCGCCCTTTCAAACCCGAATCTGATTCCGAGTCTTTCCCGCGGCGCTGAAGCGCCGCTCTTCCACGGTTGTGCGGGCGTTTGTGGAGCACGCTTGTCTGGGGCAGGCGATTTTCGTTCGCCGCCCTAAGAGTAAAGGTGGGTTTGGAAAGGATGATTTCTTTAGGCACCCCTGGGGCTAAAGCCCTCGACGTTAGCAGGTCTGGATCGCAGCGCTGGAAGCGCTGCGCCACCCAAAAGCGATGGGTTTGGAGAAGATGATTTCCGGAGTTTTGCGTACTTCCGGGGCTAATGCCCGCAACCTCAGGAACATCTTGACCGCGGCGCTGGATACGCAGCACCCTCCCAAGGCAGTTTGAGGAGCGGGTTGTTTTTTCAGGTTCGCTATAGGGAACCGAGGCCGGGAATCTGGCTGCGGCGGATTCGGGCGGATTGAGGAGATTTGCGCTTGAGTTGGGATGGGTTGAGGTCGAGGGAAATCTGTGGCGGTTGAGGGACCTCGCTGGGTTGCCGCACGGTCTGGGAAGAATCCGAAGAGGATTCGAAATCTTCTTCCGAACTGGTGGCCAGAGGGACGTAAATGTCCTCGAAGATCTGACGAGAGGCAATGCGAAGGACACCGTCGGAGGACTCGACGAGGTAGTCGCCCTTGCGACCGGAGTGCTGGCGGCCGAGAGCGTCTGTGAACGTGAGGTTGGTGGTGAGCGGTTTGGCTTTGACCAGAAAACGGGTGCGATAAGTAATCCACGAATTTGTTGCTTTCATGAGTGCTGACCATTTTAGGATTTCGGTGGATTGATGCGGTGTTACAACCATAAGGAAGCGGGGCAAACGCGCGACAGTATGTCGCGAATGAAAACTTCACGCGGTTCCCCCGGAGCCTTTTTAGCTTTCGCTCCGGAAGAGTTCAATTTCCCAAGCGAACACTAAGAAGAACAAAAAGTCGCCCAATTTCTAGCTCACGCCGTTTGTTGTCTTCGGCGGAGTTTCGATTTTATTTTTTTGTTGGGCGCAACCGAATGTACGGGCGAAAGTGAGCCCGGTCAATTCAGTATTTTTGGTGCAGTTGAGGAAAATCCTAGACCGGAAGATGTGCGAGGTTTGCGGGATGAAGGATGTTGTTAACGAGGCGTGCGTAGCGCGCTTAGAGCGCGGAAGTTGGATGGGAGAGGAAGCAGGAATTCGAGGACGAGAGGAGGGGCGGGGGCGGATTCTCCACAGGGGTTGCACAGGAAATGCAGAAACTTGTCAGTGGTCAGTGGTCAGGGGTCAATTTTTAGTTCTTGCGCGGTGGTGAACCGAGCGAGGATGCGTTGTTGGAATTCCTCGGGCGCGGCGCTGATGGCGCCACAATGATCGGCATTGGGAACTTCCCAAAGAACCGTATTCGGATTGCGATCGTGTATTCGGCGAGAGTGGCGCACGGGGATATTACGATCGATCTCGCCATGAATGAGGAGTATGGGCACATGACTGGATGCGACCGCATTTTCCGGTGAGACTTGATACATATTCAGGCGGTATTTAAAGCTGACATATAGGAAAGCGACCTCAATGACGGGGCGAAACAGGGTTCGCCCGAACCAGGGGCCTAGGTGAAAGGGTTGTCCCATGCGGTCGTAGGCAATCTCATGAAAGGACGAGAATGGCGATTCAGCTATCACGGCACAGAATCGCGGCTCAACTGTGAGCGATTGCAGAAGCTCCGCGGCACCCATGGACTCACCAAGACCATAGATGCAGCGAGGATGTTGGTGGGCGAGCAGATAATCGAGCCACTGACGAATATCATTGCGTTCGAGCAATCCGTAAGTAGCTAGTGGGCCAGCACTTCGGCCGTGTGCTCGTGCATCAGGGAGGAGCACGGAGAAACCGCGTGCGAGCAAGAGTTGCGCGTATCCGACCATGCCAAGCCGATTGTCGCCGAGACCATGAAAAAGGATGACTGCGTTGCCGTTGTCGCGATGAGGACGTATGTTCCACCCGCTGAGAGTGGTCGAGTCCGATGTAGTGATCGAGACATCTTCCAGATCGGAGTCGAGATCTTGGGCGATTTTCTGCGCGGCAAGTTCGTCTTCTGCTCTTAGCACGCGATGTGCCGGGTGCAAGGTTGCTTGAGCCAAGAAAGTGCCAGCGATACCACAAAACGTTGAATATGCAAGCAAGAGTGCAAGTGTTCGACGAGAGCGTCTTGAGAAGATCATCGAGGCCTGGCAGAGATACGTGCGGAGCGGTCTTATTGTTCCTGGGTACGTATAAGCTGCGCGGAGTGTGGAAGAATTTCCTGCAGGGTGATTTGGCGCAAAAACCCGCGGAGTGAAAATGCAACGGGGTCAGCGAGTTGGGAGTGGCAAGAACGGAAAGGTTTTTGCAACGAGGACAGGTGACGAAGAAAGCAAATTAAAGCGGAGGAATCGATGGCCAAGGATCCGGTGTGTGGAATGAGCGTAGATGAAGTGAGCGGAGCAGCCCAGACGGAGTTTGAGGGGAAGAAATATTATTTCTGTTCGGACGAATGCAAAACGGAATTTGAGGCGGAACCGGATGAGTATGTGGAGGCTGCGGCGGCGTAGGGGCTGCTGCGGCTTCATCGATGTAAAAGTGAAAGACCCCGCGAGAATCGCGGGGTCTTTTTTCGTTCAGACACCTTTAAGGTGAAAGGCAAGGTGCCATTTGCTTCGGGACGCAACTTCAGATCAAAAAACAAGGCGGGCGAGGGCGCCCGCCCTACACTTTTTTTGATACAGCCAAGATCAAAGGCAAGGCGGACAGGAGTGTCCGCCCCACACAGTCAAGGTCAAAAACAAGGCGGGCGAGGGCGCCCGCCCCACACCTACACGGAGTGTTAGTGAGCCATGGCCGGCTCGTGAACGTGCTTGCCGGATTTGAAGGCTTCGTAACGGGCGTTGACTTCGTCCCAGTTGATGACGTTCCACCAGGCGGAGAGATATTCCGGACGGCGGTTGTTGTATTTCAGATAGTAGGCGTGTTCCCAGACGTCGTTACCGAGAATGGGGAAGAGGCCCTGGGAGATGGGGTTGTCCTGATTGGGAGTGGTGATGATTTGCACGTCGCCGCCCTGTTTGCCGGCGAGCCAAACCCATCCGGAACCGAATTGCTTGACGCCAGCGTCGTTGAACTTGGTCTGGAAATCCTTGAAATTGCCGAAAGCCTTGGTGATGACCTGAGCGATGGCACCGTTGGGATCGCCGCCGCCTTTGGGCTTCATGATCTTCCAGAACATGGAGTGGTTGACGTGGCCGCCGCCATTGTTGCGAACTGCGGCGCGAATGTCCTCAGGGATAGAGTTGAGATCGCGAATCAAATCTTCGGCGGACTTGTTGCCGAGCTCAGGATGTTTTTCGATTGCTGCGTTGAGATTCTTGACGTAGGCACCGTGGTGCATATCGTGGTGCAGGGTCATCGTCTGCTTATCGATGGTGGGTTCGAGCGCCGCGTAGTCATAAGGCAAGGGCGGTAGTTCATGAGCCATGATTTATCCTCCGGAGTCTTATTGTACTGATGACGAGGGCGGGGGTACAGATTCAGAAGGCTGCTGAAGTTTGGTGATGGAAGGGGCGGGCGGGGTTGCAGGAATTCTCAGGTCCTCAGGGGCTAAAGCCCTCGGCACTCATCTGGCTCTTGGCGGCGCGGCTGAAGCCGCGCCTTTTCAAAACAAAACCTTCCCGTTATCGCAGCGCTGAAGCGCTGCGCCACCAAAAAACGGCGGGAGTGGACGAGATAGTTTCCGGAGTCTTAGGCACATCAGGGGCTAAAGCCCCGATCCAAGAGGGGCGGCCGACGCGGCGCTGAAGCGCCGCTCTTCCACGGTTGTACAGGTCTTTGAGGAGCACGCTTTCTGGTGTAGACAATTTTCGTTGGACTTCCTAGAAGTACTTCTAGAAGTAAAGGTGGGTTTGGAGGAGATGATTTCTTTCGGCACCTCAGGGGCTAAAGCCCGCAACGTCAGGAGGGTCTTGATCGCAGCGCTGGAAGCGCTGCGCCACCCAAAGGCAGCGTACCTCGGAATAGCGCGCTGAAGTACGAGTAGCAAACGCGGCTGGCTGCGGTTGGCAGGACGCCGCAGTTCAACAGTGGAGGCAGGTTGCATAGGTCCTTCGCTCCGCTCAGGATGACAAGAGGTTCATAGATGGCAATATTTTGTGAGGCTCAGGCTAATTGGTTTGAGGGCCGAGGACTTCGCGCACTTTGCGGGAGAGGCTTTGCAGGGTGAAGGGCTTTTGCAGAAAGGCTTTGCTCGCGCCGAGATCGCCAAAGGTGGCGATGGAGTCTTCGGCGTAGCCGGAGAGATAGAGGACCTTGGCGTCGGGGCGCCGGGGCAGAATTTGCTGGACGAGTTCGGGGCCGCCGAGGCCGGGCATAACGATGTCGGTAATGATGAGGTGAATGGGCTCGTGATGAGCGGCGGCAACGGCAAGAGCCAAGCTGCCGTTGGCGGCCTCAAGGACGCGATAGCCGCGGGCTTCGAGAGTTTCGCGAACCAGCTGGCGAACGGAATCTTCGTCTTCCACGAGAAGAATGGTTTCGGACCCGCCGGCGGCGGCGATTGATGCTGGAGCATCGCCGAGGGCGGTGGTGGGTCCATCGACGCGAGGAAAGTAGATGGTGAAGACGGTGCCGCGGCCGAGTTCGCTTTGGACGAAGACGTATCCACCGCTTTGCTTGATGATGCCGTAGACGGTGGACAGGCCGAGGCCGGTGCCTTTGCCCTTTTCCTTGGTGGTGAAGAATGGCTCGAACATGCGGGCCTGGGTCTCGCGGTCCATGCCGTGACCGGTGTCGGAGACAGAGATCATGACGTAAGGGCCGTGTTTGATGAAAGTATTTTCGGGGCGGTAGGACTCGTCGAGAGTGACGCTGGCGGTGCGAATCACGATTTTGCCGCCGTTGGGCATGGCGTCTTTGGCGTTGACGACGAGGTTCATGATGACTTGTTCGAGCTGTCCGGCGTCGGCGCGAGTGCAGCCGACGGCGGGAGAAAGATTGGTGGTGAGTTCGATGTCTTCGCCGATGAGGGGGCGCAGGAGACGCTCCATTTCCTCGATGATGGTGTTGACGTCGATGACCTTGAGTTCGAGAAGCTGTTTGCGACTGAAGGCCAGGAGCTGACGGGTGAGCGTGGTGGCGCGATCGGAAGCTTGGCGAATGGCTTCGGCTTTAACGTGCAAGGGATTGCCGGGAGTGAGCTGATCGAGAAGAACTTCGGTGTAGCCGCTGACGACCATGAGCAGGTTGTTGAAGTCGTGGGCGATGCCACCGGCGAGCCGGCCGACGGCTTCCATCTTCTGGGACTGGCGGAATTGATCTTCGAGAAGGCGGCGCTCGGTGATGTCTTCGGCGATGGCTTCGAGGACGTCGGCGGGCTCGTCTTCGGTGGCGACGGCGCGACCGCTGATGCGGACGATGATGGCGGCGCCATCCTTACGCTTCCAGCGAACTTCGAAACCGTCCATGCGGCCGGAGCGGTGGAATTCGTCGACCAGGCGAGCGTATTCGTTGGGGTCGAGGAAGACATCTTTCTGCGGATCGAGGGAAAGAACCTCGAGAGCGGAATCGTAGCCCAGCATTCCAATGAGGGCGGGATTCACGTCCAGAAAATGGCCTTCGAGGCTGGAGCGATAAATGCCGTAGACGGCGGTTTGCACCAGCGAGCGGTAGCGAACTTCGGAGCGGCGAAGGTTCTGCTCATTGCGTTTGTGATCGATAGCGGAGGCGAGCTGCCGCGAGATGAGGGTGAGAACTTCCTTGTCACGATCGCGGAGAAGCACGGTCTCGGAATAGCTTTTGAGGATGAGAGCGCCAAAGATGTGGTGGTTCACTTTCAGCGGAACGCCCAGCCACTGGCAGGGAGCGGGGCCGGAGAACTCGACTTCGCCACGTTTTTGCAAGCGCCGCAGGATATCTGGAGTGCAGAGCAAAGGGTCACCGGTACGCAAAACATATTCGACGAGTCCGCGGGCGAGTTTCGCGGGAGCGGGAGCGGACTGCTGGTCATCGACAAAATAGGGAAAGCTGAGGAGTTGCGACTCGGGATCGTGGATGGCGATGGAAAAGTTGCGAGCGGGCATGAGTTCGTCGATGATGCCGTGAATGGCGGCGAAAAGCTGTTGCAGGTCTTCGACGGCGCAGGATTTTTCGGCGACGCGGTAAAGAGCGGAATTCAGAGACTCGGCGCGTTTGCGATCGGAAATGTCACGGAAAAGGACGTAAGAGGCGACGCTGCGGCCGCCGACGATTAAAGGAGAAGTGGTAACGGAAACGTCGAGCAAGGTTCCGTCCTGGTGGTGGCGCTGGGTCTCCAGGGTAATCTGCTCGCCGCGCTGCAAGCACTGCGCGATCCATTGCGACTCGGCGTTGCGGCCGGGGGGAAGGATCAGGGAGTCGATGGGTTGGGTGAGGGCCTGGGCGGTGGTGTAGCCGAAGACCCGCTCGAACTCGCGGTTCACGCACTGTACACGCATGGAAGAGTCGACGATGACGAGAGCGTCGGGGGAATTCTCAAATAGTTGTTCGAGAAGCTGGCGGCGCAGGTCGAGGGTATCTTGCTGGTCGACCACATGAGGGTTCGAGGCGGCGGGATTCCACGAGAGAGACGAAGATTGGGCGGCGGATACGATGCCGGGCGGAACAAATGCGGGCGAGGCGCCGGACTCGAGCGCTCGACGCAGGCCCTTGGCCTGTACCAGATCCCTTGACGGCGTGGGTCGGGTGACACGACCACCCATACGCGGCTCCCCCCTCAGAAAGCCCTGCAAAATCGATAGTAGAACGAGGGGTGGCGGGTCGAAAGTTACTGACGTAATCAGAATTTTGCGATCGGGTGATCGAGCCATTTTGCGAATGAAGATCGCTCACTTGCCGGATAGCATTTCGCAGACGCGGGCGATGGTGTCGCGCTGGGAGTCGCTGAGTGTGAGGAATTCGAAACCGTAGCGGAGGCCCTGGCGATAGCGGACGATGGCACGGACTTTCAGGGGATAGGGAGTGAGGGGCAGAGGAATATCGAGGGAAACGATTTCGCCGCTTTCGAGTTCTCCGGTGAGGGTGGCGCCGATGCCATCCTGACCGAGTTCAGTGGAGCGTCCCCAGCAGGTGCGGAACTCGCCATCCTGGAACATACGGACTTGCATGCGGACATCCACGGCAAAGCGCGGAAAGCGGCGGACGTGGGCCTCGGCGAGTTTTTTTCCAGGAGAAGCCATCGTGCATTGAGTAATTTTGCAATTGAGTAATTTAGTAATTGCAAGACCAAAACCTGAGATCTTCGTTTACCAAATTACTCAATTCCCCAATTACGAAATGCTTTACTAGTTTCCGTGTAACAGATAGCCGGGTTCGAGAGGGAGTTTGCCTCCGACCTTGACGACGGCGACGCTGCTGTTGATGGAGTACACATCGACGACGCCAACCGCCCCGGGAGTGCTGGCCACGGTGTTAACGAGTTCTTCGTCGGAAGTGGCGATCAGAATTGCGGGGTGGACTGTACGTCCATGATTGGAGGTGACGATGAGACTGTTGAGTTCGTTTTCGGACATGCCGTAAACCTTCTCGAGCACGGTCTTCATTTCCGGCGCGGAGGGAGAGCGCATGACAAAGATGACAGGCTTGCCGTCGGGCCAGTGCGTGGTCTGGGCTTTGCAGACTTTAACCAGATCGGGGATGGCAATGGCGGTGACCGAGTTGGTTTTGTTGGAGATTAAAGCGATGTCGCGTGCCGCTGCCAGCGAGCCGCTGAGAAGCACGAAAAGAATGACGCGATGAAAGCGTTGGCAGAGCACGTTTCTTCTCCCGCACGAATGCATTACGACGTAGAGGGATTGTGCGGGAAGGAGGGTCATTTGTTAAAGGTAACTAAGGTCACGGGGTGGGGGGTGGCTTCCGCGATGGGGCGGGTGGAGGGGGAGATCCTTCACTTCGTTCAGGATGACAAATCGGGAGGCTGAACGGCGGCTTCGTTCAGGATGACTAGGAGGCAGGGCATTTTGGCTTACGCGCGGGAGCGGTTGCAAGGGAGATCCTTCACTTCGCCTGAAATGCGGCTCCGTTCAGGATGACAGATGGGATGCCTGAAAGGCGGCTCCGTTCAGGATGACTAGGAGGCGGGGATTTTGGCTTACGCGCGGGAGCGGTTGCAAGGGAGATCCTTCACTTCGCCTGAGACCCGGCTCCGTTCAGGATGACAGATGGGACGCCTGAAATGCGGCTCCGTTCAGGATGACAAACGA
>CAVWVM010000004.1:0-1092658 GCA_963758485.1 uncultured Acidobacteriaceae bacterium | reverse complement strand
CGGATTATGTTGCTATGCCCGAAATGAAAATCCGCCGTGAACCATATGTTCGGCATGTCTCTTGTGAACTCCCTGGCGACCTAGCCCCGTCTCAATGATGCTTTGCGTTCCGCTGCGGAACGACTTGCTGCGCAGGAGCTTCCGGCATTGGTACCTGTTGGGACTGAGCGGCACTTGATCCTACTGGCGTTCCTTGTCGCACGTTGGCAAACCACGTACCCAACGCGAATCCCAGTGCTAGAGCAGCGCTGGCAACCACTGGCAGCCAAATCGCCCAGACCTGCTTTTCCAGCCTAACAAGGAAATCGTCCATCTGCTGCGCCCTAGTGGTCATGCTCCGCAGGAGGGAGTCATTGGCGCTTCTGACCTTTTCGATCACTCCGATGTCAGGGTGAGCTACTTCTCGTAGCACGTTCACAAGTTGCTCTTGAACGGAGTTCATTTCAGAACAGGACTGGTCAAGCGCTTTGGCCGTATCCGGCAGACCGGACTGCTGGAAGCACTGTCGCAGGCTCTCGCCCAGAAGCTTCGCTATGCGTGGCGGGTCCAAACCTGTTTCCAATTCCTTCGGCAATTGCGCAATGCGTGACTCAAGCCGTGATGTGTATGCTGCCATTCGCTTCTCCACTTCAGCGGCCTTAGATAGAGCGTTCTCTAGAATCGTCCGCAAAGACTTCCGTTCTACCGCGATCGCCGCGGGCGTTTCTCTCGTGAGAAGCGCCAGGATACCCATCGCTTCCAATACGCGGAGCACCTCGTCGTTTGGGCTGAGGGTGCGAGTGTGCGCGATGACCCTGTAGTATTCCGCCTGTCGGTCAGCGGGCACTAGTCCTGCCAGTTCATCGAACAGGGTTTGGTTCTCGGACTCAGCGCCCGCCAGATTTAGGAGTTCCTGATCGGCGCTCATGGGAGAAACATCTCCTTTGCCCGGTCGAACTCGGAGAAGAGCCGCCGCCGGTAACTTTCGGCACGCATCACGATGGAAGCACGCTTCAGTTCGTCGATTGCATTTTGCCTTGTGGCAACCTGGCCAAGGCGGATGCCGTGTTGACGGGCTGGGTTCTCCAGTTCTGCCAAACGAAATTCCATCCGGATCACTATCGGCGACAGTGCTTCGCGGAAACGAATGGCTTGCTCCGCAGAGTCCCAGTAGCTGAAATCTGCCTGAGGACTTGTCGCATTCTGGACAATCAGATACTGCGCCCGTTCCTGTAGTCGGTTTGCCCATGCGAGGACACTCTCAACGCTTGCCGGGTCTGGCGTGACAACGCCCACAGCAGTGAAGCGTGCGCCGGTGGCCGCGACATCCTCATACATTGCGTCGAACCAGTCACTTGCCACCTGCCCCGAACCGGCTCCCATGTCGGCGAGGATGATCGCCGCGCCTGATTCGAGATGATCTACGAACGCGTCGAGACCGGCTGGCGTGTGAATATTTACCTTGGCCACCGACCCGTTGAAGAAGTGCTTCAACGACCCACGAGCTTTGTTCTCGGTATCGAGATCGAGCAATGTAAACGGGATCTCGTGTGCTTCGAACCATTCCGCCAGGGCAACGATCAATCCTGTTTTGCCCACTCCGCCCTTACCGCCCATGGTGAAGACAACGCGTTTATTTATTTTTTGGGTGTTCATCGCGATCCTCCTTGATTGACGAGCTTCAGTGGTTCGCTCTCTTCGAAGTTAAAGTGTTTGGGTTTTGCCTTCGGCTCGACTGGCTTAGCTTTGAGCGCAGCAATTCGGGAGGCAACATCGTTGGGATTCATGCGGGTGCTCAAGGACGATTCCGATTCGAGCGGGGGCAGTTCGTATTGCACCTGCTTTCGGTGCTTGGCGCGAACCTTAATGAAGGAGTGGATCGTGCTGACCGCTACGTCGAGGCCGACACGCTCGCGAAGGATGCGAACGATGTCGCGATACGTACAACCTTTACGGCGCAACTGGCGAATCAGTTCGCGGTGAGTTTCGAGTTTGGAGCGCGGCGATTTTTGCGCGATCGAATCCAGCAGGGAAAGAAGCGTTGGGTCCATGATTTTCAGGCTCCTTAGCACCTGGCCATCACAGTCCGTTAACAGTCCGATAACCCGTCTCCACAGTCCGATAAGTGCCCTAGAGCGCTATCCGTACCGTTTAGTTTCAATCGGTTACGAACTCTAGGACGACTTTCACGGCGGTAACACGGGTTCAAATCCCGTCGGGGACGCCAACCACTTAATTTAGCCAACGGCCTGGTCCAATCTCGCCGCAGAAACCAAAAACCAATCCGTTGTGCGTGCGACATTCGCGATCGCGCCGGACGATGTGTGCGCACCGCGACTGCATTCTCAGGTCGGCGTGATCGAGTTGCTGTTCTAACGCTCGCGCGGACGCTCCACAACTTCGGGAGATATATATTACCCCCCTAGGGTATAATCGGGGCAAAAAGTGCGAAGGAAATTCACAGCATGAAGGACAAACCCCCAGAGATACCAAAAGAAAAACAGAAGCTGCTCTCCCGGATCAAACGCCTCGCGGGACAGATTACCGCGGTCGAGCACTCCGTAACTGACGGGGACGAATGCGCGGATATCTTAATGCTCCTTGCGGCCATACGGGGCGGTGTCAATAGTCTGATGGCGGAAATCCTGGAAGACCACATCCGGCTGCATATCACTCATCCGAACACCCGGACAGAAACACCTGAGGAGTTGACCGAAGACCTGATTTCGCTGGTGCGCGCGTATTTGAAGTAACCCTGGCTCTTTTTATCGATAATTCAACTCACGATTGCTTGAGACGATCATCCAGTTCTTGTAAAAGGAGAAGAACCATGTCCGTCCCCCAGCCTGGAACCCAGCGTCCTCCGCTGCCACCTTTTACCCTCGAAACAGCTACGCAGAAGGTTCGACTGGCAGAAGATGCGTGGAACTCTCGTGATCCGGAGAAGGTGGCCCTCGCTTACACAATTGACTCACGCTGGAGAAACCGTTCGGAATTCGTGAATGGCAGACAAGAGATCATTGCTTTTCTCAAACGGAAGTGGTCGAGAGAACTGGACTATCGGCTGATCAAAGAGCTGTGGGCGTTCGCAGGAAACCATATCGCGGTTCGCTTTGCCTATGAGTGGCACGACGACTCTGGGAATTGGTTTCGCTCGTATGGCAATGAGAATTGGGAATTCGATGAGAACGGACTGATGCGCACCAGGTATGCTTCCATCAATGATCTGCCCATTAAGGAGACCGACCGCAAGTATCATTGGGCCCTGGGGCGTCGTCCGGACGATCATCCGCGACTGAGCGATCTCGGCTTCTAACGGCGCAATCCATCCACACGTTAACTATGACTACGAAGCGATGCACTTGGGTCAGCATGGACAATCTGCTCATGGTCGAGTATCACGATCAGGAATGGGGTGTGCCGGTCCACGATGATCGAAAACACTTTGAGTTCCTTGTGCTCGAAGCGGCGCAGGCCGGGCTCAGTTGGTCGATCGTGCTCAAAAAGCGGGAAGGGTATCGCCGTGCGTTCAGCGACTTCGATCCCGAGAGAGTTGCCCGATATACACAGAAACGACTTCAAAAGCTCATCTTGGATCCGGCGATCATTCGCAACCGGATGAAAATCGAAGCGGCGGTACGCAACGCGCGGGCCCTGCTCGCAATTCAACAGGAGTTCGGGAGCTTTGACGCGTATTGCTGGCGGTTCGTCGATGGACAACCCAAACTCAACCAACGGAAGGCGATGCGAGAGGTTCCGGCGACCTCACCGGAATCGGATGCGTTTAGCAAAGACCTCAAACGGCGCGGGTTCAGCTTTGTTGGATCGACTATCCTCTATGCGTACATGCAGGCGGTCGGAATGGTGAATGATCATCTCGTGGATTGTTTCCGATACCAGGAGATTCGCCGCCTGAACCCCTTCATCAAGCGCAGCAAATCCCCTTCTAATCCCGCTTGACATCCATCCGGTAGTTCTGCAACTATCGAAATATGCAGACCGCGCGACGTACCTCTGACAAAGTTGTCAAATATGCAGATATGTTTTCCGCCATGGGTACTGAGGCACGTTTGAGGATTATGCAGTTGCTTCTGGCCGCGCATCCCGAGGGCCTTGTTGTCGGTGAGATTCAGGAAGAGTTGGATATCCCCAACTCAACCCTCTCACATCATCTCGACAAGTTGAGATCGGAAGATCTCGTCAACGTCTCCCGAGAGAGCACTTTCCTGCGTTATACAGCGAACACCAGTGCACTTCAGGAAATTCTACAGTTCTTGTATGCCGAATGCTGCACGAGAAACAAGGCGCTGAAACCGGAATCAATCATTCAATGCTGTAAATGAGGTGTCATGGATCAAAACATTAAGGAAGTCGTGAAAGAGAAGTACGGTCAAGCAGCTTTGCGGGTTGCTGCGGGCGGAAGTTCGTGCTGCGGTGCAAGTGCCTCGACCGAATGCTGTGACCCAATCACCTCGAATCTCTACGACGCATTGCAAGCAGGCCAGATCCCTGAAGAGGCATTGCTGGCGTCACTCGGATGCGGTAATCCAACCGCACTCGCAAAGTTGAATCCCGGCGAAGTCGTGCTCGATCTCGGCTCTGGCGGTGGCATTGACGTCTTGCTTTCGGCAAAACGTGTGGGGCCGACGGGCAAGGCTTACGGCTTGGACATGACGGGCGAGATGTTAGCCCTCGCCAATGAGAACAAGCGAAAGGCTGGAGTTGAGAACGTCGAGTTTCTCAAGGGTGAAATCGAACACATTCCTCTGCCCGAAGCTTCCGTCGATGTCGTTATCTCCAACTGCGTCATCAATCTCTCGGCCGATAAAGACGCCGTACTGCGGGAAGCATTCCGGGTTTTGAAGCCCGGCGGTCGATTTGCCGTGTCGGACGTCGTCACTCGTGGCAAGATGCTTCCCGAGATTCGCAAAAGCGTTCTGCTGTGGGTTGGTTGCGTCGCCGGAGCGATGGAAGAAAACGAGTATAGAAGCAAATTGGCAGCCGCGGGTTTCGATCAGATTGATCTCGAACCGACGAGGGTCTATCGAATCGATGACGCTCGCGAGTTCCTCAAAGGCCAAAACATTGATGTCGATTCGATTGCCTCGCAGGTTGATGGCAAGTTCATGAGCGCTTTCGTCCGTGCTGTCAAGCCCGCAAAGGTAGGAACGAAAGCGTGCTGCGGACCGACATGTTGCAATTGACACGCAAGACCACTATCTCGCCCAGACAGGCTTCGCCTTTTGGCGCTGTTTCATGCTCATGAGGGGTGGCCTGTGGGCGCGTTCTTTATCGGCGGGTTCGCCGCGCGCTACTGGCGGTTGGGAAGCTCTGGAGGATTGGCCAGTCGGGATCTTTCCCTTCGCGGTTGTTGTTTCGTTGTCATCGTGGAGAACAACATTCAGGAGAGAGCTGTGGACGTGCAAGTTGTCTCCGACATCGTAATTTATGAAGCCAAGCTTCCTGAATCGATTCATGAAGAAGCTCACTCGCGAACGAGTGGTTCCGACCATCGCGGCCAAAGTCTCCTGACTTAATCTGGGAACCGACATTTCAGACACTCCATCTTTGCCGAAGTGGGCCATTAACAACAAAACTCGCGCCAGGCGCTTTTCGCTGGAGTTAAAGAGTTGATCGACTAAATCATCCTGGTATCTGATGTTTCGTTTCAACAAGTACTTCACAAAGAGCGCCGAAAGTTTTGGCTCCAGGCTCATTGCCCGCATCATGGCGTCCTTCTCTACATGCAGAAGAACGCAGTCGGTCACGGCAATTGCAGAACACATGCGTATCGTCTGGCCGGCAAGTCCGCTCTCCCCGAAGAAATCGCTCTCGTTCAAGATGCCGAGAGTCGCTTCTTTGCCGCCTTCCGAAACAACGCTCAACTGCACCTTTCCTTTTTGAATGAAGAATAATCCGTCTACCGCGTCGCCTTGAGCATAAATCGTGTCCTTCTTTTGAAAAGACATCATATCTCTGCCATTTCCGATGGTCGAAAGAAAGGCTCGTGGGTTGAAATCGGTCATCTTTTTCGCAGCTAGACTACGCTTCGCCAATTAGGGTCCGTCCTGACGGTGGAAAACTCATCAGTGTCCACTATGCGCGCTCAAATAACCTGGCGCTGAGCATTAATGCTCACTTGAACGAAATCGTTCGAAATGATCCTGTGACGACGGATGGGTCCAAAGATCGAAGCATCCCATGTAGTGCAATTTTGATCAGAATTCGCAGGAGATCTCCTCGATAATCCAGGTTCCGAACGGAAGAGCGTTCGCATTCCCCCGCCGCCCAGGAGGACACATGTGGATTTCTAAACGAGCGAGAAAGTTGGCCCTCTCCCATGCTCAACTCGAGTCCGTGATTCTGGAACGAACTGCTGAACTCCAGCGACTTTCCCAGAGACTTCTTAAAGTGCAGGACGAGGAAAGACGCAAAATTGCCCGCGATCTGCACGACAGCACTGGGCAAACGCTGGCGGCGCTCAAAATGACTGTTGCTCTTCTACAAATGAACTGCAACTCGGATTCGCAGATGACGACCATCGCGTCCGACCTCGCCGAACTGGCGGATCAGGCGATCGACGAAGTTCGAACTATGTCCTACCTTCTCCATCCGCCGCTACTGGACGAAGTTGGTTTTGCCTGCGCTGCCGAGTGGTATATCGAAGGCTTTGCCAAGCGCAGCAAGATCCATGTGCGGTCGGACCTTAAGAATCTGGGCGAGCGGCTGCCACGCAATATAGAGATTGTGCTGTTCCGGGTGCTGCAGGAGAGTCTCACGAACGTTCATCGTCACTCCGGGGCGTCTGAGGTGGCGATCTCCGTTCAACGGGACAACAAATCTTTAGTCATGGAATTACATGATTTCGGAAGTGGCATAGCCCCTGATCGTTTGCTACGGCTTCGTGAAACGAGCGCGGAGGCCGGTGTGGGGCTCGCTGGAATGCGGGAACGATTGAACGAGCTTAATGGTAAGTTTGAATTGGAATCCAATGGGAAGGGGACGACTGTGCGAGCCACAGTTTTCCTGAATCCAGACTCTCAGCCAGCCGCCTGCCAGGATGGCGGGAACACCGAGGTCATCCGTTCTCCAACACCCTCGAATCGCGGCAAGCGTGCCCAAAAAGAATTACCCAGCGGTGCGGTATGGTCCGCTGATCAAGCTTCCTCTTAAAAAAGCCTCGCGTTCCGGAGATGCGAATGCAAAAATGGCCGTCAAGCTCAGAGTCGCTGTCTAAGCGAAGCCGTCCGGTTGACTTACCGCGCCCAAATGCGCCTGATCGTCGATAAACAAGCGACCTGCGTCCAGAGCCTTTCGATCGATTTCAAGCAGATCAAGCTTTTTGACCTTGTCTTTAAGAACGCCCATCGCCGTGCCTGCTGCCAGACATTCCGTTTCCTCCAGCAACGCACCCATCATTACTATGTTGGCAGCCTTGGTCGATCCTAGTTTGTCGGCGATTTCCGCAGCTGGAATGGCCACCACTTGCACGCCGGGTGCAGAGAAATCCGCCGGAAGTTTCGCACCGTTGTAGATGATCAATCCGCCGCCAGGGACTTCATGCGCGAACTTCTTTAGCGAGAACTCGTTCATGGCCACCAGCACATCCGGATGAGAAACCAGCGGCGACCCGATTCGCTCTCTCGATAGGCAAACATGACAATGGGCGCTGCCCGATCGCATCTCCGGCCCGTAGGATGGCAACCAACTTACCTCCAGCGCTTCGCGCATCCCCATTTCGATGAGCAACTGGCCCAGCAGCAATACCCCTTGCCCGCCGAAGCCGGCTATCTTGATCTTGATTTCTTTAAAGCGATGCCCCCGTCTTTTGGTCGCAGAGTCGATCGAGCGATCTTTCGGGGCGATCTCGAGAACATCTTCAACCGTTCGCTGCGGCGGGTCTTTAACTACGGGATTCTCTGGCTTGCGATCGCGAAAAACATTCAGTGGAAAGTGTGGAATCATCTTTTCCAGGACCCATCGCCGCGCCTCAACCGGATCTTTTCCCCAAATCGTGGGACACGGCGAGAGGATTTCGACAAACGAGAAGCCCACTCCGTCCCGTTGAATCTCCAGCGCCTTGCGAACCGCGCGCCGCGCTTTCATGATGTTCTTGTTGTCGGCGAGCGCGACTCGTTCGATATAGGCTGGCGCCTCCAGCGTGGCCAGAAGTTCCGCCATGTGCAGCGGAAAGCCTTCGTTGGATGGCCTCCGGCCCCATGGCGAAGTTGTGCTTTTCTGGCCGACTAACGTCGTCGGGGCCATCTGCCCGCCGGTCATGCCATAGATTCCATTGTTCACAAAAAAGACTGTAATCTTCTCGCCGCGATTGGCGGCATGCACGATTTCCGCTGTGCCGATTGCTGCCAGGTCGCCATCTCCCTGGTACGAGATGACAATCTTGCCCGGGCAAGATCGCTTGACGGCGGTTGCGGTGGCGGGCGCGCGGCCATGCGCTACTTGCACGTTGCCCACATCGAAGTAGTAATAGGCGAACACCGAGCATCCGACGGGGCTCACGAAAATCGTCTTATCCTGTACTCCCAGATCCTGCAGAGCCTCGGCAATCAGTTTGTGCACCACGCCGTGTCCGCAACCGGGACAGTAGTGTGTCTGATTCTTCAGTTCGGACTTGCGCTCGTACAGGTCATAGAACAAGGGTGACTTGGAGTGAATGGCCTCATATCCGTTTTCACGCGTGGTGATCTCGGTTCCGGCATCCAGCTTCGTTTCAATGGACTCAGAGTCGGCTACGGTGATTAGGGTGTCGTTCGGCATTTTCCAGTCCCCTTCGAATTCCCATTCACACGGCTACCGCCATGCGCGCCAAAACTTGTTCCTGCAGTTCGCTGACGGAAGGCACGTTGCCGCCTACCCGCCCGTAAAATTCTACTGGCACCGTTCCGTTCAAACTCAGGCGAACATCTTCCACCATTTGTCCGTTGCTCAGCTCAACCACGATAACTTTTTCCACCCTGGCCGCCGCCTTTACCAGAGCGTTCGAAGGAAACGGCCATAGGGTAATGGGACGGAACAGCCCAGCCTTAACGCCTTCCTTGCGTAAAGCTTCTACCGTAGATAGCAGCACTCGGGAAACAATTCCGAAGCCAACTAACAGAACTTCGGCGTCCTCCGTGTGGCAGAGTTCGCAGCGCGGCTCGGCTTCCTGTGCTCGAATGTATTTGGCTTCCATCTCGCGCTGGTGTCTTTCCAGCTCATCAGTTTCCAGAAAGATGGAACTTACGAGGTTGGCTCGCGTCTCCGGCGTACCTTTTACTGCCCACGGTTTGTCTGGCGCCTGAATGTCGCGGTATTCCAGATCGAGTGGCTCCATCATTTGTCCGACAAAACCATCCGCCAGAATTACGGCGGGATTCCGGTACTTATCGGCGAGGTCGAATGCCAACATGGTGAGATCGGCCATCTCCTGCACCGATGCCGGGGCCAGCACGATGTTGCGGTAGTTGCCGTGCCCGCCACCTTTCACCATGGCAAAATAATCGCTCTGCTCGGGCGCAATGTTGCCCAGGCCGGGACCGCCACGCATCACATCGACAATCACGCAAGGCAGTTCTGCGCCTGCCAGATAAGACATTCCTTCCTGCATCAGACTTACCCCTGGCCCCGATGACCCAGTCATCACCCGCACTCCGGCAGCCGCTGCCCCATAGACCATATTGATGGCGGCAACTTCACTCTCTGCCTGCAAGAATGTCCCGCCCACTTGCGGAAAATAGAGCGCTGCCGACTCCGCTATTTCGCTGGCTGGCGTGATGGGATAACCATAGTACGCGCGGCAGCCCGCGAGAATCGCGCCCTTGACTACCGCAACATTTCCCTTACAAACCTGCCGCATTTGCCCCTCCCTGCGGAACTGCTGCCTTGGCTTTCTCTTTCAAGCGGTAGACTGTGATGGCGCCGGGCTCGGGACAACAGTAAAAACAGATTCCACAACCCGTGCAGTTTTCTCCCGTATAGTGCGCCGGATGAGCGCCGTAGGTATTTAACTCAGGCAGTAATTCCAGACACTTCGGCGGACAAGACTCCACGCACAGCCCGCATCCTTTACACTCTTCGAGATCGACCGCGACTTTACCGCGCGCCTGGCCTGTCATCTTTCACCTCGTCACTGCTGGCTCTTCAGCTAACGGCCGCTGCAGCCACTTGGTTTTCTCGCAAAATTGGTAAAGTTCTTCGCGAAATTTGGGATGCGCAATGTCGATCAGCGATTGCGCCCGCTCGCGAATCGTCTTGCCGTGCAAATACGCCACCCCATACTCCGTCACCACATAACGAATGAGTCCGCGCGAGGTGACCACTCCCGCGCCGGCGCTGAGCGTGGGCACGATCCGCGAAATCATCCCGCTCTTGGCGGTAGAGGAGATCGCAATGATCGGCTTTCCGCGTTTGGAGCGAGACGCTCCGCGTAGAAAATCCACCTGGCCGCCTATGCCGCTATAAAACTGGCTGCCGATCGAATCGGAGCACACCTGCCCGGTGAGATCAACCTGCAGTGCGGAATTGATCGAGACCATGTTGTCGTTACGGGCGATTAACGCCGGATCGTTCGTATAGGCTGTGGGATGGAACTCGAAGATCGGATTGTTATCCACGAAATCAAATAGCTTCTTCGTGCCCAATGCGAATCCCAGAATTATCTTGCGTGGCTTGAAGTTCTTGCGGGCCCCCGTAACCACGCCCGCTTCGATCAACGGAATCACGCCGTCGGAGACCAGTTCGCTGTGCACACCCAGATCCTTGCGATCCAGAAGAAATGGAAGAACGGCATCCGGAATACCGCCAATCCCGGTCTGCAGTACGGAGCCATCTTCAATCAAGCCAGCAACGTTGCGGGCAATGGCTCGATGCATCTCCGTAATCTGGGGAAGCTTGATGGCGCAAAGAGGGCGCGACCCATCCACGATGGCATCCAGTTGCGTGACGTGAATAAAGCTATCCCCGTAGGTGCGTGGCATTTGATCGTTGATCTGGGCTACCACATAGCGGGCACACTTGGCGGCCGTGAGGGAGGTATCTACCCCAATTCCAAAGCTGCAGAATCCGTGAGGATCGGGGGGCGACAGTTCCAGCAGCGCCACGTCGATCGGCATGGCGCCGCTCTCAAATAAGCCTTCGATTTCGCTCAGGTAGATCGGCGTGTAATCTGCGCGGCCATCGTTGATCGCCTCCCGCACATTGCCGCCGATAAACATGGCGTTATGCCGAAAGTGCCCGACCATTTCCGGAGCCACATAGGGCGCAGCTCCCATCGTCATCATGTGGACGATCTGGACGTCCTCCACGAAAGGACCGCGGCGCATCAAAGCCTCAACCAAGGCCTCCGGTTCGGCGCAGCCCGGTTGAATGTACACCCTCATCCCGGACTGCACGCAGCGCAATGCTTCATCTGCCGTGCGCAGTTTTTTCTTGTAATCCAGTTCCCAACTCATTACGTTCCCCACATTCCCGCATTACCCAACGGAACTCAGCCTCGGCGCTGGCTGAGATCGCGCGGTCTCGGTAAACCGTTCGTAACCCACCGCCGCGTAATAAATCGCGCGGTCAAAGAATTGATCCACCAGTTCTTCCACTTCAAGTTCTCCGGCAATCTCCACCGGTTGATCCAGCACCGCTTCCGCTTTCAGAAAGTCCCACAGGTTATTTTTGGTCAGGATGATGGCCCAGATAAGTTGGCTCAGGGGCACATCCTGCGCAGCGCGCTTTGCGCCGATTGCCAGATACCGTTCCTCAATGTCGACTTCGCCTTTTCCCAGCAGCCACTCTGCAAGGTGATGGTAGATTTCGTAAACCCGTTCGCGAAGTTCTTCGGTTGGAACGTGGTTGTACTCGGGCAGCAAAGGAGAAGCACTGGTTCGTTCCAGCAATGTTGCCGCCAGAGCGTCCGAGTGGGTTTCCACCAAGCGCAAAAGCCTGTACGCAAGGATCATCGACCCCTCCTTGACTGCTCAAATCTTCAACCCTGGCTTACAACCCAGCTATGACAGGAGGCACCTCTACCTGTGACATGGGTCACTGACGGCTCCAGCGTCCGCTTCTGCGTGGCGGAGCTATTACGAGAAGGCGAGGCGTACCATTTTTATGAAAAGTGACCTATCAGTCCGAGTGATCAAGTTCACCTCCAGGTGTGCTTTCCGTCACTTCTTCTTTCCCCAATCGCGATTAGCGTGATCGCAGGGCTCGCAGACCAATTGCATCGGCCGGGCTATCGCACTTGACCTGGCACGCATGCGATGGAGGCGGTTATGGTCTCGAATTGCGCGAATCCTTCCTGCTCGGCAATATTCCGGTACCTCCATGAAGGAACGATTTTCCAGGTGACAGCTCGAACTCCTGCGGAGGTGAAGCGTCTCAGAGGCGCCCGACATGAGCGCTTTTGGTTATGTGGCGAATGCTCGAAGACGATGACCATTATTTTTGAACCAACCGGCATTCGAGTCATGTCTTTGCATGAGCTCCCGGACAAGCAGAAGCAGCAGCGGAGTTGTGAAATCGCAATTGGCCGAGCAGCCACCTCGTCGTAGTACACGAGATGGTGATGCGTGCCCATCATTGCAGAGGAGGCTTCTTATGCAAACCGTGGAACAGCTCGACATGCGGAAGGGAATCGCCCTCCAACGCATTCTGATCGCGACCGATTTTTCAACCGCGTCTCAGCGCGCGCTTGATTTTGCCATTGCCATCGCCCGCCATTACCGCTCCACGCTGTTCATCATGCACGCGGTCCCACCCGATCCGCACGACCGGATTCCGGTCGACCATTTTCCTCGTGAACTCGACCGGCCCGGATTAGAGGCGGAAAACCAGCTCGCGCAATTGGAAGAAGATGACCCCCGTCTCGATGAGGTCAACCACAAGCTGCTGCTCCGGCGTGGCAACGTATGGGACGCTCTCGATGAGAGTATCGAGCGCGACAATATCGATTTGTTAATCTTGGGCTCGCGCGGTCGCACCGGACTGAAGAAACTCGCGTTGGGATCGGTCGCAGAAGAAGTGTTGCGCCAGGCGACGTGTCCCGTGCTCACGGTTGGCCCCAAAGTCGTCCCTTCTCCATCCGGAGTCGTCGATTTCAAGCGTATCCTTTTCCCCACCGACTTTGCGCCCGTTTCCGATGTCGCGTTTTCCTACGCCCTATCCTTCGCGGAAGACTATCGATCCAAGCTGCTTCTTCTTTACATGGTTCCTCCCATGCCGGGCGCGGATCTCGGACCCGCTGCATACGGTCCTTCGTCCTATGCGGCTGATGAGTTCACCGGCTTGCAGCGGGCCATGCGTGAAAACGGCCTTAAGAAATTAAAAGAACTGATACCGCTAAATTCAAGGCTGGCAGAGGAACCGGAATTTTTCACTGGAACGGACTTTCTGCCTGAAGGGATTTTGGGAACTGCAGCGCAAAAAGAGGCTCAACTGATCGTCATGGGCGCGAACCGAACTTCAGTCCCACGTGTGGCGTCTCACATTCCATGGGCTTTGATACACGAGATCATTTGCCACGCTACCTGCCCAGTTTTGACCGTTTGCAGATAGCTGACCGAGGGGCTGGCAATTCACATCGCCAGTACGACGACGAATCCGAAATACTGTGTAGAGATTTATTTCTGAAAAGAAAACCGGCGACTTACGAGTTGACCATCTTCTGTAAGGCGCCCTTGTCGCGGATGAAGAGGGTTGCGCCTTTCAATTGCAGCAGCTGGCGTTTTTTGAAATCAGAGAAAAGCCGGCTCACGGTTTCGCGTGTGGTACCGATCATCTCCGCGATCTCTTCGTGGGTAAGAGTCAACTTCACCTGCAAGGGATTATCGTTGCCGGGCGCATTCGACCATCCCAATAGTAATTTCGCGAACTTCTCGGAGGGAGAGCTGGAGAGTCCGAGCGTGCGGATCTCTTCATACGCGGTGTAGTAATTTCGGCTGAGCTGCTCTGCCAGTCGTACCGCGACTTCACCATGTTCCCGCAGGAACTGCATCAAAGCATCGCGGGCAATGAAATTCGCCTGCCCCGGTTCAATCATCTCCGCCGTTACTTCATACGGTCGGTTGGAAATGGTCGCGTTCAGTCCGAGAACATCGCCCGCATCCGAAATCTTCGTGATGATGGTCTTACCCTCGGAGGAAGACGTCGAAAGCTTTGCCTTGCCCGCGCATAATACGAACACCCCTCGCGGTTGCTGTCCCTCGATAAAAAGCATGGCGGATTTTGGATAAACCGCCGTGGATTTGATTTCGTTTAATTTTTGCAGCGCGGCGGCTGGGAGATTGCAGAAGACGTGCTCTTCCCGCACCGGACAGGTCAGGCAATTGTCGAGGATATTCAGCCCGTAGGGAGCCCGCATCGCACCGCCTTCTGGTGAATTGTATCACTGACTCGGTCGTGATCATGATCACCCAAAGCCGTGACTGAAGGCATGGCCGTTACCTCGCGGTATGCCCAGAATATAAAGTGCACTGCAGGTTGTGGAGGCTGTGCCGCCGGAGGTTCCATGAGCACCGCAACTGAAGTTCGAAAGCCAGAAATAACAAAGCCCGGGGTTAAGAGTTCTCCGGAAATCAATCTGAACACACTGGCCACCCGGCCCATGTTTTCTGATTGCTTGCTGGAATCCGGGGGCGTAAAGCACGGTCGTCGCGCGATCGTCACCGTCCTGTCTTTTGCTTTTCAATGTTCTTTGCTGGGCGTCGCCATTTTAATTCCTTTGATGTTTACGGAAGCTCTTCCCAAGCAGCAATTGCTGTCCTTTTTGGTGGCGCCACCACCGCCGCCTCCGCCACCACCACCGGCCGCGGCCAGTCCCGCCAAAGTCATCGAGCGCGTGAGCGAACTTAACGATGGCCATCTCCGTACACCCGGAAGAATTCCACAGAAGATTCAAATCATTCATGAAGAAGAAGCGCCACCTTCTCTAACCACCGGCGGCGTTGTGGGAGGGGTGCCAGGCGGAATACCCGGCGGACAGCTCGGCGGGGTTATCGGCGGAATTATCAACGCCACCTCCAATCTCTCATCCGTGCCGAAGTTAGCGGTTGTCGTCCCCAAACGCGTTCGCATCTCGCAGGGCGTCACTGAAGGCCGATTGATTCAGAAAATTCAACCCGAGTACCCACAGATCGCCAAAGCGGCGCGCATCCAGGGCCAAGTAGTGCTCAGCGCGGTCATCTCGAAAGGCGGCGAAATTCAAAATCTGGTTCTGGTCAGTGGACACCCCATGCTGGTGCCGGCTGCCATCAAGGCCGTTCAGCAGTTCCGCTATCGTCCTTTCCTGCTCAATGGCGAACCGGTCGAGGTCGAGACCACGATTACAGTAAATTTCCAACTGAATTGAGCTGTGGAAGAGTTATTGAAAGAAGTCAACGTGCAGGGACAGAGGGGTCGCAACTCGATGGAAGAATCAGATCAATTTCGTGTACTGGCATGGTGGTCCTCCGGCCGGAATGGGATCGCACAATCCGATTCCGCGCCGAACACCATCCATTTCTCTTCGCCGCCAAATCTTGGCGGCGTGAGCGGAAGGTGGACGCCGGAAGATCTGTTGTTGGCTGCAATTGCCAGTTCCTACACGATCACGTTCCGCACCCTCGCGGAGCGTTCAAAGTTCCCGCATACCGACCTGCAGGTGCAAGTCAGAGGCACGCTGAACAACGACGGGAAAGGTCTTAATTTCTCCGAGCTTAGTATTCGCGCGAACCTTATGATTTCCGATCCAGCCGATGAAGCGCGCGCCCTCAAACTCATGAACATGGCCAGCAGCCAATGCGCTGTGACGAGATCCCTGGCGATTCAGCAAACCTTCGAACCGGTTGTCGCGGTGGCAGTCCCTGTCTCGTAGGGCGATCGGCCTTTTTCCACCAAAAGATAATTTGCGCTATCCTCGAGGGAAAGCCGTATCCTTCATCTTGACGACCCGCTGCTTTGCGAGCTGAACGTGATCTGCACACCAGGAATGGTTTGATGGAAGTGATGCCGAACGGAGAGAAGGCCGGCGTACCGCAAAGACTCGGGCTGGACGCGATGTTTGCTCCCGCATCCGTCGCCGTCATCGGTGCCACTAGCCGCGCCGGCACCGTTGGCCGGACCGTTCTTGAGAATCTTTTGCGCCAGACTTTCCACGGAAAAGTGTATGCCGTGAATGCCAAGCACGACGAAGTACTGGGGCAAAAGACTTTCAAAAGCATCCGCGATATCCCGCAGGCGGTAGACCTGGCGATCGTCGCTACGCCAGCCGCCACCGTCAATCAAATTGTCGAAGAGTGCGTGGAAGCTCACACCAAGTCTGTAGTCGTCATTTCAGCCGGATTTAAGGAGCGCGGAGCCGAAGGTGCCGCCCTTGAGCAGCAAATCAAAGAGAAACTGCGGAACAGCCCGATCCGTTTGATCGGCCCCAATTGTCTGGGAATCATGAACCCCAGGATCGGCCTGAATGCCACGTTTGCCAAAGATCCCCCGGAGGCCGGCAGCGTTGCGTTTCTGAGTCAAAGCGGAGCGCTCCTGAGCGCTATCCTTGACTGGAGCCACCGCGAGCAAGTTGGTTTCAGCGCTATCGTCTCCACCGGTTCTATGCTTGATGTGGGTTGGGGAGATCTGATCTACCATTTCGGCGACGATCCTCATACGAAAAGCATTCTGCTCTACATGGAGTCGGTGGGAGATGCCCGCTCGTTTTTGTCCGCTGCCCGCGAGGTTGCACTTTCCAAGCCCATCATCGTCATAAAGGCTGGCCGCTCCGAGGCCGCTTCCCGCGCTGCAGCTTCGCACACCGGTTCGCTCACGGGAAGCGATGAAGTACTGGATGCGGCATTTCGCCGCTGCGGCGTGTTGCGCGTTCATAACATCGCAGACCTTTTTTATATGGCGGAGGTACTCGGCCGGCAGCCCCCGCCGAAAGGTCCGCGTCTTACCATCCTGACCAATGCTGGCGGTCCGGCTGTCCTTGCCACCGACGCACTCGTCGCAAACGGCGGCGAACTGGCTGAGCTCTCCTCAACCAGCATGGATCGTCTGAACGAGTTCCTTCCCGCGCACTGGAGCCACAACAATCCCATCGACGTGCTTGGCGACGCTGAACCTGAGCGTTATGCCCGTGCCCTCGAGATCGCTTCTCAAGATCCAAATAGTGATGGACTGCTCGTCATCCTCGCTCCGCAAGGCATGACCGATCCGCTCCACATTGCCGAGCGTCTCAAGCCCTACGCCAAAGAATATGGCAAGCCTCTTCTCGCCAGCTGGATGGGAGGCAACAGCATTGCCGCGGGTGAAGCCGCCCTCAATGCGGCCGGCATTCCAACTTTCCCGTTTCCTGACACCGCTGCCCGTGCTTTCACCTACATGTGGCGCTACACCTATAACCTGCGCGGGACTCTACGAAACTCCCGCGCTTACTGAAAGTTCTGAGTTTAACGAAGGCTCCCGCAAGCAGGTCGAACAAATCATCCAGAACGCACGCGACGCCGGTCGTTTGCTGCTGACAGAAATCGAGTCGAAGCGTTTGCTTTCGATTTACGGGATTCCCACCGTTGAGACGCACGTCGCTAGCGACGAAAATGAAGCGGCCGCGCTCGCGATGAAACTCGGTTTCCCCGTGGTGCTGAAAGTCTTTTCTGAAACCATCACACACAAGACGGATGTCGGCGGAGTAAAACTCAATCTGCAGGATGAAGCAGCGGTACGCTCCGCTTATCGCTCGATCGAATCTTCGGTACGTGAGAAAGCCGGTGCCAAACATTTCGCTGGCGTCACCGTGCAGCCAATGGTGAAACTGGATGGCTATGAACTAATCCTCGGCAGTAGCATTGATCCGCAATTTGGCCCGGTGATCCTGTTTGGTTCCGGCGGCCAATTGGTAGAAGTGTATCGAGACCATGCATTGGCGCTTCCGCCGCTCAACACAACGCTCGCGCAAAGAATGATGGAGCAGACGCGAATCTTCACCGCACTGAAGGGCGTGCGTGGCCGCAGGCCGGTCAATCTGCCGGCACTCGAACACTTACTGGTGCGCTTCAGTCAGCTAGTGCTTGAACAGCGATGGATTGCCGAGATTGATATCAACCCTTTGCTGGTTTCGCCCGAACAACTCCTGGCGCTGGACGCCAGAATTGTGTTGCACGGCCCAGCCGTGAAGCTCGAGCAATTACCCAAACCTGCAATTCGGCCCTATCCGTTGCAATACGTCTCCCGCTGGACCATGCGAGATGGTAACGAAGTTACGATCCGTCCCATCCGTCCGGAAGACGAGCCGCTGATGGTCAAGTTGCACGAGACGCTCTCCGACCGCAGCGTCTACTTGCGCTACTTCTGTTCGCTGAGCCTGAACCGCCGAATCGCCCATGAGCGTCTGCTCAAGATCTGCTTCGGTGATTACGATCGCGAGATGGCCCTGGTCGCCGAGCTTACCGATCCAGCGGCCGGAGACCGCCGCATCATTGCCGTCGGCCGCCTGAGCAAGCTGCACGGCAGAAATGAGGCGGAGGTCGCCGTGCTCGTTTCAGACAACTATCAGAAGCTTGGGTTAGGAAACGAATTGCTCCGCCGTGTCGTCGAGGTAGCTCGCGACGAAAAGCTGAGCCAGGTTTCCGCCGAAATGCTCACTGACAATCTGGCCATGCAAGTCATCATGAAGCGCCTCGGCTTCCGCGTCCGCACGGAAGAGGATATGACGTCGGTTCGTGCTTTTCTGGATCTGTAACTCCTGCGCCTGAACACCCTTAACCCTCTGTAGTGACCAAAATCACATTGACCGGTGACATCGCGCATCGCTCACTTCGGCGGCAGGTGTAACCCTGTATGCCGGTGTGGAGGTGTCGTATGGCAATCCTGGAATTCAAGCGAGACACACCAGAAGTCGAGAAGCCCTTCACCGCTGTTTCTGTGAAGAACATTCTCTATGCAACCGATTTTTCACCCACATCAGAGTCCGCCCTCCCTTACGCTACCGCGATCTCCCATCGCTTTGGCGCGACGTTGCATTTAGCTCATGTGCTCTCCGACGTTGGTTTGTTGTTTATGACCGGCGGAATTGATTACGTGAGCATGGGCTCCGTCTACGAGGATGCTCAAAACGCGGCGGGCCAAAAATTGGGGCAGATTTCAAAGCGTCTCGGGAAAATCCCCACTCGCGCCTACGTACAGCATGGCAAGATCTGGAAAAATCTGAGCGCGATTGTGGCTGACCATTCCATTGATCTCATTATCATTGGAACTCATGGGCGCACCGGGCTGGGTAAGCTGCTGCTCGGATCCGTCGCCGAGGAAATCTTGCGACACTCCCCCTGCCCCGTCCTCACTGTCGGTCCCGAGGTCCGCGGTCGAGCCAGACTGCCACAACATGATGGCGATCACGAACTCGCGCCCTTGGAATTGGAACTACATCAGATCCTCTGCGCCGCTAAGTTAGCTCCCGATTCCATGCGGGTCTCAGGGGCAGCCATCGCTTTGGCCAGCGACTTCCACGCCAAGCTGACCCTAATGCACGCGGTCGAACAATATGACAGTCTGGGTTCTCCACAAGAATTGATGGCAGGGGCAGTCCAGCAACTACAGGCGCTTGTCCCCAAGAACGCTCCACTTGCCTACGCCCCGGATTGCGTCGTTGAAGTTGGTCCAGCGGCGCAAGCCATCCTGAATTCCGCACAGGAACGTGATGCCGACCTCATCGTGATGGGTGTACGCCGCTCCGACGGCGCAACCCACTTGCCTTGGTCCACGGTTCACCGGGTCGTGGCGCACGCTCCCTGTCCAGTTTTGACCGTCCCGGCGTGAGGTGATCGCAACCACCGGCCCGTCGAGCTCTGGCTGTGCCGACCATAAATCCCCACTCTGCTCACAGGGGTTTGTGATCTTAGTCACTGCCGGTCCCCTTCGCTCCACTCAGAATCGAGAGGTCATTCTCTAGGCTGGAGCACTCGTGTTCAAAATCATTCACGCTGAATTCATTGCCCCCGGGATCAAGCGATTTGTCCTGGAAGCTCCTCGCATCGCCCGCAAACAGAAACCGGGCCAGTTTGTAATTCTGCGCGTATACGAACAGGGGGAGCGGATCCCTGTGACCATCGAGAATTCCGATCCTACGCGCGGCACCATCAGCATCGTCGTGCAATCGGCTGGCAAAACCACGCAGCTTCTGAATTCGCTGAACACCGGCGACGACATTCTGGATGTAGTTGGGCCGCTTGGCAAACCTTCGGAAATCGAAAAGTTCGGTACCGTGGTCGTAGTTGGTGGAGGGGTTGGCACCGCCATGGCCTATCCTTCGGCCGCTGCGTTTAAACGAGCCGGCAACCGCGTGATCTCAATTGTTGGTGCGCGCACCAGAGAACTGGTGATTCTCGAACGGGAACTTCGTGAAGTTAGCGACGCCGTGATGATTACCACCGATGACGGCAGTTATGCCGACAAAGGCTTCGTCACCGACAAACTTCGCCAGCTCATCGAAAACGGCACTCGCATCGACCTCGTGCTCGCCATTGGCCCCATTGTGATGATGCGGGCCATCGCCGAGCTTACGCGCAAAGAAAAGATTCGCACCGTGGTCAGTTTGAATCCCATCATGATTGACGGTACCGGCATGTGCGGCGGCTGCCGTGTGCCGATCGACGGCAAGAGCGAGTTTGCCTGCGTCGACGGCCCAGAGTTCGACGCCCACAAAGTTAATTTTGAGGTCCTGGTGCAGCGCAACTCGATGTATCGCGACGCCGAGCAAAAGTCGCTGGCCGAGTACCAGCGCTCAACCGCGAAAGCAGCCGCAACTCAGCCGTCGACAGCCATTAAAGCCGAAGAATCCTGTGCTGTTGCGCAAAGGGGCAACCGATGAGTCCGACCACGAATCACTCTCTCAACGTCCTTCCCCTCAAAGAGCGCATGAAGATTCCAAGGCAGCAGATGCCTGAGCAGCCTGCGGACGAGCGCAACAAGAATTTTAGTGAAGTGAATCTTGGCTACAGCCCAGAACTCGCCATGCAGGAGGCCCAGCGCTGCCTGGAGTGCGCCAAGCCCACCTGCACCCACAACTGCCCCGTAGGCGTCAAAGTTAAAGAGTTCGTGGAATTGATTGTCGCCGGAGACTTCCTCGGTGCCGCTGCTAAGATCCGCGAAGACAACGTGCTTCCCGCCGTTACCGGAAGAGTTTGTCCGCAAGAGGATCACTGCGAAGGAAAATGCCTTCTCTCCAGGAAAGTAAAACCACTGGGCATCGGGTATCTCGAGCGCTTCGTCGCCGACTATGAACAGCGCATGGGCACGCACGTGATTCCCAACGTGGCGCCTACGGGAAAGCGCGTTGCCGTTGTGGGCAGCGGGCCGTCGGGCCTTACCGTAGCCGGCGATCTGATTCAGAAAGGCCACAAAGTACGCGTTTTTGAAGCGCTGCACGAACTGGGCGGAGTTCTTGTTTATGGCATCCCTGAATTTCGCTTGCCCAAGCAAATCATTCGCGAGCAGCTCGATTACATGCGCGAGATGGGCGTCGAGTTCGAAACCAATGTCATTGTCGGACGCACCATTACCATCGATGAACTGATGCACGAAGAAGGCTTCGACGCCGTCTACATCGGCACCGGTGCCGGCCTACCGCAGTTCATGGGCATTCCCGGAGAACATTTCAACGGCGTCTATTCCGCGAACGAATTTCTCACTCGCATCAATCTGATGAAGGCCTACAAATTCCCCACCTACGACGAGCCGATGGTTGAACTCCACGGGAAAGATGTGGCCGTGATCGGCGGAGGCAACACTGCGCTGGACGCCATTCGTTCAGCACTCCGCTTGGGCGCGCGGAAGGCCTATGTCATTTACCGCCGCAGCGACGCCGAAATGCCCGCACGCGCCGAAGAAGTCCACCATGCACGCCAGGAGGGAATCGACTTCCAGATGCTCACCGCACCGGTCGAATTCCTTTCCGACGGCAAAGGCTGGCTGACCGCGGCTCGCTGCGTGCGTATGGAACTCGGGGAACCGGACGCCTCGGGCCGCCGCAGGCCTGTTCCCATCAAAGGCTCCGATTTCGATTTGCCCTTATCCGTCGCCATCATGGCAATTGGGACCACCGCGAATCCAATCGTCCAAAGTACCACCCCCGGCCTCGGCACCGACAAACGCGGTTACATTCAGGCTGATAACGAAACCCAACGGACCACCCGACCGGGAGTCTTTGCCGGTGGCGACATCGTGACTGGCGCTGCCACCGTCATCCTCGCGATGGGTGCAGGCCGGCGTGCTGCGAAGTCTATTCACGAATACTTGACCACTGGCAACTGGTGAACGCTCGAAGTCAAAGTTTCTTCCACTGTGAGTCCGATCACCTCTGGCCGAGACTCTTATCACTGCCACGCTAACTCGCCGGCGATCTAATGAGGCAGAAAGCGCATTCGAGTCTCTGACTAATAAAGTTGAAGTCCTTCCAGGGGGCTGCAATGGTGAATGACGATTTAGTGAAGTGCCCGCTATGTTCAGGTTTCACTCACGTGGGAAGTCCGGAGTTGCTGGCAAAGTTACGTGATCCCAAAATGCGACAGCAAATCGAAAAGTTCGTTGCCGAGCTGTTGCAATCTTCAGCCGGGGAACTGGCGACAATTGGCGCATCGCAGGCCAAGAGCACGGACTTCAACAAAGATGTTCACCATTGGAACCCGAACGTGCCAGTGTGGCGCCGTTGCCCGAAAGAGTAAGCCATCTCGTAAGCGCGACGGCAAGAACTTGATCTGCGCCGCTTCTGAGGAGAGCGTAGATCGCTCGGGAGGTGAAGCATGACTGGAATCACTTTGATCGCCCTCATCGTCGTAGTGTTGGGAGTGGGATTATTCTTGTTTCGCGCCATCCCCGCCGTTCGTGCTTATTTCACCTATCGAGGTAAACGACTCATTACTTGCCCAGAAACTCAGCGGGTTGCTGCCGTCGATGTAGCCTCGGGTGAGGCCGCCGTCGGGGCGTTTCTTACCGAACCCACGCTGCGCCTAAGGGAGTGTTCGCGTTGGCCCGAGCGCGAGACCTGCGGCCAGGAATGCTTGCAGCAAATCGAGGTCAATCCTGAGAACTGCCTCGTCTGGAATATCGTCTCGCAGTGGTATGAAGGCAAGCAGTGCGTTTTATGTCACAAGACCTTCGGGCAGCTTCATCACCTGGACCACGCTCCGGCCCTCTTGAGCCCTGATCGCAAAACGGTGGAATGGAGGGAACTGCGTCCCGAGCAGCTTCCTGCAGTTTTTGCTGACCACCAACCGCTCTGCTGGAACTGCCATGTCACGGAAACTTTCCGCCGAATTCATGCGGACTTGGTGGTCGACAGGGAACCGGAACCGAAGCGGATCATGTAGGCGTGTGAATCGGCCAAATTTCTCCGGCTGTTAGCGTCCCGCGGAATGATGGATTTCGAAATCCTCAGCCCTTGCCGCGCGCGCCGCCAACTCCACCAGCGACGGCATCGACTCGGGGATCGTGAGCTTGCGCTCCGGCGGCTGTTTTCCGCTGCGGATCGCATCCGTCAGCATTTCCAACGCGAGATCTGTATTCGGGCGAATGTAGATGGTGGCCGCCAGCATTCCATTTCGTAGCCACGCCTGACCCGTTTTCGGCAAACCATCACAGCCTGTGACCGGAATCCTGAGCCACCGTTCTCGTTCATCGGCGGCAATCTCCGCAAACGCTTTTCTCGCACCTGCCGCCATGCTGTCATCCTGCGCGGCTAGCAGGTCGACCCGCGACTCTTGCGATGTGCGCAGCCGCAGCCACGAACTCACGGCGCGATACGCGCTGTCCTCGGTCCAATTGGCCCGCATCGATTTCACCTGAATGTTTGCCGGCTTCGTAAGGTTCATTCCCGCGGTTCGATCTTTCGCCGCCGAACTGTTTGCCGGCCCCTCGATGTAAAGTACGCACCCGCCGTGCGGCAGCAGCACGGCAAACTGCTTTCCCTGAATCTTGCCCACTTCCTCATGGTTGGAACTGATGGAGAAAACCGGGACGTGAGAACTCTTGCGGAGTTGCGGAATATAATCTGCGTCTTGATTCAAGATCACCCAGCCAATATCTGCGGCCGTGGCGGCGTGCGCCACCTGTGGGAACCCTGTTCCGCTGGTTGGCTCAAAAACAATCGCGTCAGGACGTGAGGAAGCCGCGCCTTGAATATAGTGAAGTAATTGCTGGCTCTGTGTGACCGCATCGTTGTTGGCGTGAACCACTTTTACATCGACATTCAATCGCTGCGCGGCCCTGGTAGCTGCGGCTGCCTGTTCTTGCTGGTAATCGTTATCGTCGTTGGTCAGTGAGACCAGAAAACTGAGTTTTTTCATCACGGTGTCTGGGGTTGATCATAGTCAACTTTCCCTGCACCCGATGATTACTGCAGTAACTTCGATGTCTCCGACAATTTATCGCGACTCACTTCTTCGCTTTGTGCTCCGCAAAAAATCGCTGGCGGTACTCCGCATCCCGAAACGCCTCGGTTCCTCCGGGACGCGTGGCGGAAAAAGCGCCTGCCAAATTTCCCGCAGCCAGGCAGTCTTGCAATTCTCCGCCTTGCACATATTGGTGCAGGAAGCCCGCATCGAAACTATCCCCCGCGCCCACTGGGTCCACCGCTTCCACACTAATCGCCGCACACTGAAAACGTTCTTTGCCTCGCTGCGCCATAGAGCCATCGCGCCCCAGCTTCACCACTACCAGCGGAACTACTGCGGCCAATTGTTTTACTGCCACCTCAAGGTCGTCGACGCCAGCCGCCTTCTGTGCCTCCCGCTCGTTCGGCAGAAATATATCGACATAGCGCAGCGCCTCGCGCAGTCCGCCTTCCCACCCATCGTCCGGATCGTCGTTCGTGTCCAGAGAAACGGTAAGTCCGGCCTCCTTCATTTTGCGGAACAACTCCGGAATTCGCGGCCGCAACTTGCGCTGCAGATAAAAAGAGGAAACGTGGAAGTGCCGCGAACTCGCCAGATACTGAAAGTCGAGTTCCTCAAACTGCAGATCCGCGATGGTTCCTGAGTACGTCACCATGTTCCGCCATTCCTCTCGCTGCAAAATCACGGTGAGTCCCGTCTTCGTATCGTGTGCCCGGTGTACTTTTGACACGTCCACCCCACTCTGCTGCAGCGGCTGAAGTGCAATGTTTCCAAAATCGTCATCGCCAATGAGCGATTGAAATCCTACGCGGCTTCCCAGCGCGGCCAGATTATGCGCCAGAATCGCCGACGATCCGCCCAGCGTCAGCATCATGCGATCCGCCAGCAATTCGCGCTCGCGCGGAAGTTCTTCCGGAACGCCGTAAAGAATCAGATCCATGTTAATTTCGCCGGCAATGGTGATATCGAAGCGAGGTGTCATTTGCTTTCTTTGTATAACGATTGCTTTCGTTTGTCTATCCGCTTTGTGTCGCGCGGAGTCATCCCGACGCCCCGCGTTTTTTACCGGCGCGCAAGGGATCTTTCCCTCTACGGGTGCCGAAGAGCCATACTGAAGTCGATACCAGCCTCGGCAACGATGCCGTAACTCCATTTCCGGTCTATCGCTTGGAACCACCGGCGGTGATAACCAACCGAATACCTCTGCTCATCAGCGTAATTGCTTTATATGCACGCATCTGCGGTAATCCAAAGCAAGGATGCTTCCCTAAAATTCTATGGATTCAACTCTGTTACGAAAAACGGAATTTGCTGAAAATGAAGGCGGTCCGCAGTTGCAGCAGGTCTATGTGCGGTCGCAAGCGGTCGTCTCCCGCCGCATCGCCGGGGAAACGCTGATCGTTCCCGTTCGCGGCAAAGTGGGCGATCTTGCTTCCATCTATAGCTTCAACGCCACCGGCTCCCTGATCTGGCAGACGATGGAATCGCCGAAGACTTTAGCCGACTTGATCAATGCCGTCCAGCAGGAATACGCCGTCAGCTCCGGGCAAGCCGAGCAGGACGTAAAGCAATTCCTGAATGACACGCTGTCCGCCGGCCTGGTGGAAGTTCGCGAACAGGTTTCCATGGCCGCAATGAATTCTACCTCCAGCTCGCAGGGAGAATTGCAGCCCGGCTCGCGCTGATGACGATCGTGCATGCACGTTGTTCGGACAGAATCGTCATCGCAAGATCGACAACTTCAGGGAGATCATGGATCAACTGAGTTACGGAGCCTTCAGCGCCGACCTGCACCAGCGGCAATCCGGCCAGCGAGTGCCCATGCAGGTTTCCATCGAAGTCACTCGCCGCTGCCCGCTCGAATGCCAGCATTGCTATAACAATCTTCCCATGGGCGATCAGGACGCCCGCAGTCGCGAAATGACCACCGAAGAGCATTTCAAAATGCTCGACGAGTTGGTCGAGATGGGCTGCTTCTGGCTGCTCTACACCGGCGGAGAAATTTTCGCCCGTAAAGATTTTCTCGAAATTTATACCTACGCCAAGAAAAAGGGCTTCCTCATCACCCTCTTCACCAACGGCACCCTTATCAATGAACGCATCGCCGACTATCTCGTAGAGTTCCCGCCCTTCGCCATCGAAATCACCCTCTACGGCCGCACCCGCGAAACCTACGAAGCCTTGACGATGATCCCCGGCTCCTACGACCGCTGCATCCGGGGAATCCGATTGCTGAAAGAGCGCGGCCTGCCGCTGAAGTTGAAAACAGTCGCCACCAGCATCAACAAGCACGAAGTGACCGCGATGCGGCAGTTTGCGGAAGAAGAGTTAGGCGTCGAGTTCAAGTTCGACGGGCAGATCAATCCCAGGATTGATTGTTCGCAGAGCCCTTTGGCCGTGCGCCTCGCTCCAGAAGACGTTGTCGCGCTTGATATGCACGCCCCCAAAGGCGTGGACGAGTATCGAAGGCTTGCGAAGCGTGATCTTGAGTCTGTCCCCCACCTTTCGAAAGCCGACACAGTGTATTTTTGCGGCGGAGGGATGAACTCATTCGCTATCAATGCCTATGGAGAGATGGGCATTTGTGTGATCTCTCAGCAGGATACCTTCCGAATACAAGAAGTCGGCTTGTCCAGAGTTTGGGAAGAGGCTTTGTTGGACTTGCGAAAGCGTAAGCGAACCCAAGTGACGAAGTGCATCGAGTGCCGGATTCAATCTCTGTGCGGGATGTGTCCCGCGAATGGCGAGATGGAGAACGGTGACAAAGAGAGTCCGGTCGAGTTTCTTTGCCACGTAGCACACCTCCGGGCAGCAACAATCGGGGTCGATGTTCCAACCCACGGTGAATGTCAGTTCTGCGTCGGTGGCACTCAGCACGACGAAGTCTTGGAATCGGCGCGAAGGATTCAAAGCAAGGAGATCGATGTGGAGAGCTGGGTAGGGCCACAGCAGATCCTTCCAATACTAAACAACCCAAGTGTTTCGGCGGGCGGTTGTGGGAGCTGCGGAAATCACTAAGTGCTGCGGTCGGCTTCCAGCTTGGGCTAGCGATTAACACTCACTTCGAGTGGCGTCCGATGGAGCAAGCTGCTGGGTGGCATATGCCACGATCGCATCTTCCTGGCAGTTGGTGTTTACAAGCTCTGAGAGCAACTGGAGGCTGGGATGGATCTCGAACCGAAACGACCTGAGAGTAGGAAGGCCTATGAGCCGCCCCGTGTGGCGACGATCAGTCTGCGCCCAGAGGAAGCGGTTTTGGGATCGTGCAAGATCGCGGGCGGGTCAGGTCCGGTTATGGCTAGTTGCCTTCCGATCGGGACCTGTCCGAGTCAGGGCTCGTAATACGCGCATCGCGATAGCCTAGGGGTATGGAATGACGTCAAGCGTAGGGACTATCGAGGACGGTACGGAGCAAGCGCAGCTCGAACCGCCGCAGAAAGCGTACCGCGTCGGCCTCCGCATCGGAGACGTGTCGATACGAATCGGAGGCGCCGACAAGACTGCTCTGACACTGCCTCCTTCTCTCGAATCGTTCAGGTTTGAATCTGCGCTCCCCGGCATTGAAATCGAAGTGGAGTGGACGGCCGGGCTTTCACGTGCATCGCGACCTAAACTCTTCGATTCGGGCTCCGTCTGGCGCTTGTATCAGGAGGATTCTGGATTTCGATTCGATTTCAGCGCTCCGGCTTTTGGCGAGCGGCCCTACAAAAGAATGCTAGTGAACAGTACCTTCGGCCTAGCAGTTCTTCAAATGAGCGAAGAGTATCTTTCCGGCGCTGATTATGTCGCTTCTCCCCTGGAGTATCCTCTCGACGAACTCCTGATCATGCACCGCCTCACCCAGGAGAGCGCGATCGAGCTCCACGGCTCTGGTATCGTTCGCACCAACGGCGTTGGAAACTTATTTGTCGGCCATTCCGGTGCGGGCAAGAGCACCACCACGCGCCTGTGGACTTCCCGCGAAGAAGTCGAAGTCCTCAGCGACGACCGAATCATCGTACGGCCAGACCAGATGCGGGACGGCCACTCTGACTTGAGTGCTCCCGGACCCATGCGAATGTACGGCACGCCCTGGCACGGTGAAGCCATGTTCGCATCTCCCAACAGCGCCCCACTTACCCGAATCTTCATCCTCGAGCACGGCTACGGCAACTTGATCACACGCCTCACTCCCAGCCAGGCCGTTGGAGAACTTTTCGCTCGCGCCTTCGTCCCGTTCCATCGACATGAATATATCGAGAACGCCATTGCCTTCCTCGAACAGCTTGTCGCATCCGTCCCTTGTTATCGCTACTCCTTCGAGCCCGACGAGCGCGCCGTAGAAAAAATTCAGCACTTCAATGACTAACGAGCTGAAAAGCTCGATACCGCGAAAGCTTTTGGGTGGCGCAGCGCTTCAGCGCTGCGATAGGAACTTGGTTTTAGGAATCGGCTTTAGCCGCTGGGGTGTCCTCGCGCACTCAGGGGCTAAAGCCCCATTTATCAAAGCACCTTACTCTACCGCAGCGCTGAAAGCGCCGCGCCACCCAAAAGCACCGCCCCCTTCAAAAGCACCGCATCTGGAATACCATCCAGGATCAAATCCTCACTCCAGCTTGACCTCGCACCCATGACCACCCCCAACCCCGATTCCCCCAGCTTCGAGGCCCTCAGCCGCGAGCTTCTGAGTCGTGGTCTGACTGTGCGTTTCGAGGCGCGTGGCGCCAGCATGTCCCCCTGCATCCGCGACCGGGAGATTGTCCATGTTACTCCCGTAATCGTGAGCAAATTACGTAAGGGCGATATTGTCTTAGTGAAATCTAAGAGTGGCTTCCGAGTTCATCGGCTCGTCATTGCTGACCATTCTCGAGATTTCTATGTGACGCGCGGCGATTGCGGACAGGAAAACGATCCTCCTGTGAACGCCCAAATGATCCTGGGAATCGTCGTCGCCAAAGAAGTGATGTTAGGGAAAAAATTTGTGCGGACTAATTTAAAAGGTATGAGCGGTAAACTGCTGCGCGGTGCGTCGCGCGGCCAGTACTTAGCGGGCAAAGCCCTGCGCCGGTTGGGACTTCTGCGCTCGTCGCCAGAACCCGGCAACAGAAATAAACATCTGCTCGGCATCCTTGGCTTAATTCTCGTTCTGTTCGCCGCCACTTCTTCGCGCGCGCAGGTCGTGGTCGATACCAGCCCCAGCACGAATGCTACCGCGGATCTCACCGGCCCCGGCACACAGACTCTCACGTTTAATCACACCACTTCTGCCACTGCCAATCGCGGTTTGCTGGTGGGCGTTTCAATGGATATTGCGAACAGCCCCACGGCCACGGTTACGGGAGTAACCTACAATGGAACCGCGTTAACGCTCGTCGGAGCACACAACGACGCCGCAAACACGCGCCGCGTTGAACAGTGGTTCCTGCTCAATCCTGCGAGCGGAACCAACCTGCCCGTTGTTGTTTCCGTCAGCATCCCCGCAACCGCAACGGTCGGCGTAGCCGCGGGGGCCACCGTCTTCACCGACGTGGATCAGACCGTTCCCCTCGGTTCGTTCGTCTCGGCAGATGGCGCGGCCGCAGTCAATTCTCAACTGGATGTCCCCAGCGTCATCAACGGCATGGTGTTCGACACGTTGGCCGTTGGAATGGGCAACGTTACCGTGAATGGACCGCAGGTGTCCCAGTGGAACGTCACATCTGGGGGAGCGGCTCCAAACGCAAGTCAGGACGTAGTCGGCACGGCCAGCAGTCGCACCGGTGCTCCCAGTGTGCCCATCTCGGAAAGTTTTACCGAAAGTCTCAACCTGACCTCCGCTGTGCCGAGCGCTGCCGCATTCAACGTCACCGCTGTTGCGCCCGTGACGGTCACGCTTACTCTTACTTCGGCCAACAACGTTGCCGGCGGCAACACCACGTATAACGGTACGATCACAGGCGGCGCCGGCAACGCTTTTGTTGGCGACACCGTGGTGATTGCCGGTTTCACCAACGGCAGAGATAACGGGACATTCACTTGTACTGCTTCCACTGCGACCACGATAACTGTTAATAACGCACTGGGTGTGGCGCAAACGCATGCTGCCACCGCCACCGTCACAACCGGCGCCACCTATACGGGAACGATCACTGGTGGCGCGGGCAACGCGTTCGCTGCGAAGACCGTCGTCGTAACCGGCTTCGTAAACGCTGCCAATAACGGAACTTTCACCGCGACCGCATCTTCGGCGACGACGCTAACGCTAACCAACAAGGCCTCGGTTGCGGAAACCGATCCTGCAACGGCGACCGTAGCGACTGGCACGGGCACCAGCACGGTTTACACCGGCACCATCACCGGAGGCACTGGCAACGGCTTCGCCGGTGATACCTTTGTCGTGGCCGGGTTCACCAACGCGGGTAACAACGGAACATTTGCTTGCACTGCGTCCACGGCCACGACCTTAACGTGCACCAATGCCGGCGGAGTGAGCGAAACCAAAGCCGCGACTGCAACCACCAGCAACACGCTGAACTGGTCCCTCGGAGCCGTCTCCATCAATCCCACTGCGGCCGATATCGGTGTCACCACCACTGTGGCGAGCGCGGTCTTTCTTGGGCAAAGTACGACCTACAACATCACCATCTCCAACAACGGAACCTCCGCCGCGAATGCCGTCACGCTCACCGACACACTCGCTGCAGGGATGACATTGAACTCGGTGACTCCCAGCGCTGGGACAACATGTACGGGAACTGGACCTATCACCTGCACTCTGCCAACTCCCTTTGCCATGGGAGCCACAGCCACGGTTGCGGTGGTTGAGACCGCCACGTCCTCCGGTTCCTTCGCCAATACGGCTACCGTCACGGATTCCGGAACGCCACCCGATCCGAATACCGGCAATAACACTTATACTGCGGTCGCTACCGTGCAGTCAGCTGCCTGCGCGACCGTTTCTCAAGCTTCAGCTGGCAATAATCTCACCGGAGTCTTAAACACTTACTACCCAGGAACGGCGAGTGTTGCCAAGGGCGCAACCACCATCCCGGTGGGCGCAGCCACTGGCGCCGGCAGTGCAATCGCCGTTGGCAATCTTTTGCTCGTCATCCAGATGCAGGATGCCAGCATCAACGATTCGAATACCGTTGCTTATGGAAATGGCTATACCGGCCAGGGATTCACAGCGCTGAATAGCGCGGGAAGCTATGAGTTCGTGACCGCGCAGAGCGCCGTTCCCGCAACCGGTGGAACCGTCACCGTTGCCGGATCAGGTCTCGGTGGCGGAACGGTTTTCGCGTATCACTCGTCTGCCTGGTCGGCCACCGCCGGTCAAAGCACTTTCCAGGTCATCGTCGTTCCGCAATACACCACCGCGTCATTCAATGCGGCTACGCCTCCAACGGCTCTGGCGTGGAACGGTTCCACCGGCGGAGTTTTAGTTCTCGACACTTCGAGCACATTAACTCTGAACGGAGCAACCGTCTCGGTGAACGGACAAGGCTTTCGCGGCGGCGCCGGAATGCAATTGACCGGAGGCGGCGGTGCCAACACCGATTATCGCCAACCCGCTCCGGCTGCCTACACGGGCGCCGTTGGCGGCGTAGCCGGATGGGATTCCAACAAGGGCGAAGGCATCGCTGGAACGCCGCTCTGGGTGGAGTCTGGTGCCTCGTTCCTGAAAACCAATACGGACTATCCCAGTGGAACGGCCGGGACTGACGGCAGCATGGCGCGCGGCGCCCCCGGAAACGCTGGTGCTGGCGGCACAGACGGCGATCCCGCGAACAATGATCAAAATGCGGGTGGTGGCGGCGGCGGCAATGGTGGCGCTGGCGGGTTTGGCGGAGACTCTTGGAATTCAAACCTCAGTGACGGTGGTGAGGGCGGGGTGATTTTCCCCGCAACCATTAATCGCATCGCGCTGGGTGGTGGTGGCGGCGCGGGCACGCGCAATAATTCTGACGGAGACAATCAAGCCAGTGCGGGCGCAACCGGCGGCGGCATCATCATCATCCGGACTTACGGACTCAGCGGAACAGCGACCCTCACGGCAAATGGCTCTTCCGCATATAACCTTACTGCGAATGATGCCGGCGGCGGCGGCGGCGCCGGCGGGTCCATCGTCGTTCTCTCCGCTAACGGTGGAGAGGGCGGTCTCACGCTGCAAGCGAATGGCGGAAATGGCGGCAACGCTTGGGCAATTCAGCCTTATAGCATCGGCAATCGTCACGGCCCTGGTGGCGGTGGCGGCGGCGGCGTGATTCTAGTCTCTGGCGCTCCTGCTGCAATCAGTGTCGCAGGCGGAGCCAATGGCCTCACGCTGAACCCTGGAGTGTCCTACGGGGCCACTCCTGGCGCCGCAGGCACCTCGGTCATCAACGCTACCATTTCGCAAACTTCTGGCACACAGTCGGGCGCGCAATGCACGCCTGACATGACGCTCGGCAAAAGTCACGTTGGAAACTTCACTCGTGGCTCCACTGCCACCTACACCATCCCGGTCGAGAACCTGAGCCCGTATGGTTCCACCAGTGGAGTCGTAACGGTGAATGACACCCTCCCCACCGGACTGACTCCCACCAGCGCCACCGGTACCGGATGGTCTTGTTCCATCGCATCCCAAACCGTGAGCTGTGTTAATCCCACAGTGCTTGCGCCGAATAGCTTTTACCCTTCGATCACGGTCGTTGCCAACGTCGCGCAAACCGCACCTTCTGTCGAAACCAATACGGCACTCGTGAGCGGCGGCGGCGAAATCAACCTGTCCAATGACACTGCCACCGACGTAGCCAATGTAGTCTCTACGGCCGATCTCAGCATCACGAACACCGCTTCCCCAGATCCGGTGACCGCAGGCAACAACATTACCTATACGCAAGTCGTCACCAATAACGGTCCCAGTGCCGCTGACAATGCTCAAATAGTCGAGGCAATCCCCGCCAATTCCACTTTCGTTTCTCTTGCTGCACCATCTGGCTGGAGTTGTACTACGCCCTCCCTTGGTGGCACCGGCAATGTCGTATGCACCGAACTCACCATGACCGGAAGCACGGCAGCCACCTTTACTTTGATCACGAAGGTTACCGCCGGAACTGCGAACGGCACGGTGATCACGGATACGGCGACTGTTAGTTCGTCCGTGAGCGACCCAAATTCGAGCAACAACACGGCTTCCGCCACCACGGTTGTTGGAACCACTGCTGGCGGTGAATTGACGGTCACGAACGCCGCTTCGCCCGATCCAGTGCAGGCCGGCGGCACCATCACCTACACGCAGGTCGTTACAAATACCGGATCGGCCGCAGCCACCGGGGCGACCTTTACCGAAAGCACGCCGGCTAACACCACTTTGGTTTCGATCACGCCGCCCGCAGGCTGGAGTTGTGCCGCGTTTCCGCCGCTTTGCACCGATGCCAGCGTGGCCGCCGGTTCCTCCGGCACGTTTACGGTGCTCTACAAAGTCGCTGCTGGAACGGCGAACGGGACCATCATCAACGACACTGTGACCGTCAACGCGACCAATCAGGCCTTTGGTTCAAGTTCCGCCACCGCAACGGACGTGGTAGCTAGCGCTACGCAGGCTGATCTTGCATTGAAGACTGCGGCCACTCCGCTCTCCGTCTTCGCCGGCAACGACATCACTTATATGCAGACCGTGACCAATAACGGTCCGGCTGTCGCCACAACCGTCAACTTCACCGAAGCAGTCCCGGCTAACACCACTTTTGCCTCAGTCTCGGCCCCCGCCGGTTGGACCTGCACCACTCCGGCAATCGGCGGCACAGGGAACGTAGTGTGCACAGTGCCGACTATGGCCGCAGCCAGTTCCGCGTCGATCTTGGTCGTCGTGAATCTGGCAAGCAGTGTCACCGTCGCATCGATCACCGCAAACTCGTCGGTTTCTTCCGCTACCAGCGATCCTTACTTAGCAAACAACAGCACAACGATTTCCACTCCGGTCATCACCGTTTGCGATTTGGCGGTTACAAACAGCGGCGTTCCCAACCCTGTCCAGGCTGGGCAGACCATCACCTACACTCAAACTGTTAGCAACACTGGCCCCAGCGATTGCAGCACCGTAAGCTTTAATGAAGCGATTCCCGCCAATACGACATTCACCTCGTACAGCGGGCCGCCTCCGGGATGGTCTTGCACCTCTTTCGCTACCGGCTGCACCATCCCTAGCTTTGCCGCGGGTGCAAGCGCCACCTTCACGGTTGTAGTTACCGTCAACGCGGGTACCGCGGCAGGCACCATCATCACCGATACCGACACGGTGACCACGACTACGCATGACACGAATCAGCTTAACAACTCGGCGACCGTAAACATTACGGTGGCATCCGCGGGACAAGCGGATCTCAGTGTTTCGAACTCAGGCAGCCCCAATCCGGTAGCCGCCGGCAACAACATCACCTACGCTCAGTCCGTAACGAACAATGGCCCCGCGAGTGCGAGCACCATCACTTTTACTGAAACCGCCCCGGCCAACACCACTCCGCAATCCTTAACCGGTCCCGCAGGCTGGACCTGCAACCTGGGCACGCTCACTTGTACAATTGCAACGCTCGCGGCCAATACCACTGCGAACTTCACCTTCGTCACCAAGGTGAATACCAATGTCGCTTCCGGAACCAATATCACGCAGACGGATTCCGTCACCTGCGCGGCCAGCGATCCCAATTGCGCCAACAACACCGCTTCCAGCACCGTGCAGGTTGCCGACTCGGCTGACATGTCGATCACGAACTCAGCCACTCCGGTTCCCGTTATCGCCGGCAATAACATCACCTACACTCAAGTCGTGGCCAACGCCGGACCCAGTACCGCGACCACGGCAACTCTCACTGAAACTACTCCCGGGAATACGACGTTCCAATCCGTGACAATTCCCGCCGGCTGGTCCTGCATTACGCCTGCGGTGGGCACTTCTGGAACCATCACTTGTACCGACCCCAGCTTCGCCGTTGGATCGGCAACATTCACTGTTGCCCTTAAAGTAAACGTGGGAACCGCTGCCGGAACCGCGATTAACGATACCGCCGTTGTGAGTTCTGCAATCTCTGATCCAAACACGTCGAACAATGCTGCCACTGCCGCCGACGTCGTTGCGACCGCTACCCAAGCCGATCTCGTCACCACCAACACGGCGTCGCCTACTTCTGTCGCTTCCGGAAGTAACGTCACCTACACCCAAAGCGTCACCAACAACGGCCCTGCGGCGGCTACGTCCCCTAGCTTTACACAAACCACTCCGCCCAATACCAATTTCCAATCCTTGACTCCACCGGCGGGTTGGACGTGCACCACCCCCGCGGTTGGCGCGGCAGGTACCATCACCTGCACGGCTTCCACACTTGCGCTGAACGCTACTGCGAACTTCAGTCTCGTATTGCAAGTCAATGCCGGCACAGCCTCCGGAACCAACATCGCCGAAACTGCGACCGCTACCGCCACCAATATCGTTCCTAACCTAACCACCAACAGCGCGACCGCCACGGTAGTCGTGGCCAACGCCAATAGCGCAGACATGGCCATCGTGAAGTCCGCCATGCCACCCTCGACTGTCGCGTCTGGCGGTGTCCTGACGTACACGCTTGTCGTTACCAATAATGGGCCGGCCAGCGCGACCAACGTCATCGTCACCGATCCCTTGCCCAGCGATGTGAACTACTATTCCGTCACCCCCAATACCTGTTCGGAAGCCGGTGGCACCGTAACCTGTCTATTGGGAACGATTGCGAATGCCGGTTCCGTAACTGTCACTATCGTCACCGTGGCGGGCAGCACTCCTGGATCGGTCACTAACACGGCCACCGTCAGCGCCGATCAAACCGATCCCAACACCAATAACAATACCTCTATGCGAGACTGAAATCATTACGGCCTCCACCAAAGTTAAGTTGGAGTGGTTCATCGCCCAACGCGGCAAAGATAACGTCGGAAAACAGCGGGTTTCCCTGATGTGGAAGACGGGCACCGAGTCGCAGAACATCGGATTCAATGTTTATCGCGAACTCGCCGGCGAGCGGGTGCAATTGAACTCTTCGCTGATTGCAGGGTCGGCACTCCTCATGTCCGGTGCCCTGCCGAAACATTCCGGCAAGACTTACGCCTGGATCGATTCATCACCGGACGCTGGCAGCGCTCCGTATTGGCTGGAAGACGTGGACGTAAATGGAACTCGCGTGCTTCACGGTCCTGTCTCGGCCACGGATTCGATGAACAGTCAGCATTCCGCCGATGCCGATGCGGCCCCTTCGGTGACGCTGGATAAGCTCAACCAATCGCAGCCTACCGCAGCACTGCAAGGCATAAGCCATCCCGTTGAGCATTTACCCACGAACCCTCCGGGGCTCGCTCAACGCCAGAAGCAGTTCGAACTCGCAGCCCAATCGGCAGTCAAAATATCCGTGCAGCACGAAGGCTGGTATTGCGTAACTCAGCCGCAACTTGTCCAGGCTGGGCTCGATCCTAGCGTGGACCCATCGCTCCTGCATCTCTACGCGGAGGCCATCGAGCAACCTATTCAAATTACCGGCGCAACTCCCGGCCCTGGCGGATTCGGACCGCAAGCGGCAATCTATTTCTACGGCACGGGAATCGACACGCAATATTCCGGCGCCCGGGTTTATTGGCTTGCTGTGGAAGCATCGCAGGGTGAGCGCATTCCCATCCTGCCCCTCTCCGTAGGTTCGAATCAACCTCCGCTAAGCTTCCCCTTCACGGTGGAGATCACGCCTCGCACAACATACTTCTCCGCGCTGACCACCGCGCACGGAAACAATTTCTATGGACCACTCGTGTCGTCCACCCCGCTCAGCCAAACGCTGCAAGTAGCGAACTTCGACGCAACTTCCACCGAGCCGGTACAACTGAGTGTCGGCCTCCAAGGCATCATTCTCGGGATGCCACACGACATCACCATCGCTCTGAACGGCAGCAATCTGGGCGACCTGACCTTCACTGGCCAGGGCAAAGGCCAACTGGAAGTCACCGTTCCGGCCGGTGTTTTGCAGAACGGAATAAACACCGTCACTCTAACCGCGCAGAATGGCGAATACGATTACAGCCTGGTGCAATCCATTCGGATCAATTATCCCCACACCTATGTCGCGGATTCTGACCAGTTGATCTTCACGGGCCGTCCCGGGGACGAGTTAAAAATCGCAGGGTTCAAGCAGGCCACAGTCACCGTGCTGGATATCACCAATCCCGATCAGCCGGTGGAGCTCACCTCGCGTGTATCGTCGGAGTCCACTTCCGGCAAGTACGCGATCCAGGTGCAGGTGCCATGGTCCACCACCAATTCCGGCGCTTCCGCGATCCACACGCTGATGGCTGTTGCCAATGATGCCGTTGATTCTGCCGCTGCCCTCCATCAGAATCATCCATCGCAGTGGCATAGCGCTCAGCGCGGCAGCGACATCGTAATGATTTCCGCCGAACCTTTTGCTTCATCGCTCAAGCCTCTCGTGCTCGCGCATCAAGCCGAAGGGAAATCATCCAGCGTCGTTCTCATCGACGATCTGTATGACGAGTTCAACTTCGGAGAGCGTAGCCCTTATGCCATTCGCGACTTTCTGCGGACAGCTGTTAAGAACTGGCACACCGCGCCGCGCTATCTCTTATTGAATGGCCGCGCCTCGCTTGATCCGCGCAACTACCTTGGCTTCGGAGATCTGGATTTTGTTCCGACCAGGATTATTCCCAGCACCCAGTTGATGACCGCTTCCGATGACTGGTTCTCTGATTTCACGGGCACCGGTCTGCCCACCATCGCCACCGGACGCTTGCCCGTAAGCACCGTCGCAGAGGCTCAACTCGTGATTGGAAAGATCGCTTCCTATGAAGGCCAGTCCACCAACGGACCGTGGACCTCGCAAGCCCTGATGGTTGCCGACGTGAACGACACCGAAAACTTCAGCAAGGACAGTCAGGTTGTGCAAGCGCAGATGCCTTCCAGCTTGCAAGTCACGGATGTTTTCGCCTCGTCGATGAGCTTGGCGGATGCCCGCAGCGCAATTCTCGCGGCCATCAACTCCGGGCAACTCGTCGTGAATTATGCCGGACACGGCTCCGAAGATGAATGGGCGGGTGATGACCTTTTCGACAATGGCACCGTAGGTTCGCTCACCAACGGAACCGCTCTGCCGGTGTTCTTGATCATGGATTGCCTGAACGGATTCTTCCAGGATGTGTACGAGACGCCTTTGGCGGTAACGCTCATGCTTGCACCCAACGGAGGCGCCGTGGCTGTCCTGGCATCGAGCGGTCTGAACCAGGCCACGCCTCAGACGATCCTCGACAAGTTCGTAGTGCAAGGCGCTCTTGGCCGCTCGCCGACCGCTCTGGGAGATGCCATCCTCAAAGCAAAAGCAGGTATCACCGATCTCGCTGTGCGCAAGACTTACAACTTGTTGGGAGACCCCGCGATGCAGATCAAGCTTCCCGGCTCGACTGCTTCGCACTAGAGTCCGGATGACGCGTGCGCCACATCGCTGACCACTGCGGCTCTCCGTAGCGGCTCGGCGATGGCCTTCATCACTTTCTCAAAGCCCGCAAAGTCCAGAGATTGTGCGCCGTCGGAGAGTGCCCGCTCCGGACACGGATGCACTTCTATGATTAGACCGTCTGCCCCCACGGCAACCGCCGCGCGCGAAACTGCCGCGATCAAGCTCTGCTTGCCAGTTCCGTGGGATGGGTCCGCCATCACCGGCAGATGCGATAGATCTCGCGCCAGAGCCACCGCAGCCAGATCGAAACGTGTTCCGCATCTCCGTCTCGAACGTCTTTATGCCGCGCTCGCACAGCACCACCTGATCGTTTCCGCCGGAAAGTAAATACTCCGCCGCCAGCAGCCATTCCTTCACCGTGGACGACGGGCCCCGTTTCAACAGCACCGGTTTCTTCACGCTCGCGAGCCGGCGCAGTAAAGCAAAATTCTGCATGTTCCGCGCTCCCACCTGCAACATGTCCACATAGTCGCAGATCACATCGATATCTTCCGTGCTCATTACTTCCGTGACCACCGGTAGCCCGGTTTGCTCGCGCGCCTCACGCAAAATCTTCAGGGCTTCCAGGCCCAGTCCCTGAAAGTCATAAGGAGAGGTTCGCGGCTTGTAAGCGCCGCCGCGCAACATCGTCGCACCCGCTCGCTTCACCGCGTGCGCCGTCGACAATAACTGCTCAGGAGATTCCACCGAGCAAGGCCCAGCAATAATGACCACTGCGTCCCCGCCGATTCGCACCTCTCCCACGTGCACTACGGATCGCTCCGGCTTCACTTGCCGGCTCACCAGCTTGAAGGGTTGCGCGATAGGTACTACGTTCTCTACCCCGGGCGCCACCAGCAACGCCTCGATCTCATGCCGCCGCCCGTTCCCTACGGCCGCGACGATCGTGCGCTCCACTCCCCGTGTCACATGAGGTTGATAGCCCGCTTCACGAATGCGCTCGATAACATGAGCAATTTCCTGCTCGGTTGCCTTCTCGGACATGTTGACGATCATCGGTTTCCTCCGGCTTGCTGAAAAAAGTGAAGGCCGCGATTAGCATCGCGGCCTTTGGATGAACTTGCTTAAGCTTGGTCGATCAAGGCTGACTCGATCTTCCCGCAAGTCCCGCCGCAGCCGCTACTGGCCAAAAGCCGCAGTAGCGAAACTGCCCGGTAAATGAGGCAAATCGTGTCATGGAAAGGTTTTTTCTCTTTGCTTCTACGAACCGTAGTTCGCTCGAAGATTCTTACTGAATCGAACTTGCCGTGCTGGAGAAAACGTTGTTGGCGTTTGAGCCGATCAGTCGGATGGTCCCTACCACCAAAACCAGTATGACTGCCAGCATCACGGCATACTCGGCGATGTCTTGCCCTGCATCTTCCGACCAAATTCTGCGAATAAATTCAGACATATTTCCTCCAGCCAATATCCCAAATCCCCCGGAGGTAGACCGCGGAGGTAGACTGCAATCGGTGCACCCATGATGCCCCAGCTCAATTCCGCTTGTCAAACCTCAGACACCAACTCAGTCACCTTTTCTGATGTAGTCACAATGGGCTAAAGGCCGTCGAGATCGGCGACGCGACTGGCTTGTCGGGCAAAGTGTGCTGTACCACTTGTCGGCCGGAGTCTTGTGCGTAATCCAGTACGCGTCCGGGAAAAAGTCCAAGGTAGAGGGTCGCCGCCAGGCAAGTCGCAAGCGCCAACCCCAGGGGCAGCGGCACCGGACTGACGGGAACTTCCTTTCGCGACTCGCGCATGTACATCACCACGATGATGCGCAAATAGTAATAAGCGCCCACGCCGCTATTCAATACGCCAATAATCGTTAAGCCAATCAGATTCGCCTTTACCGCCGCACTGAACACATAGAACTTGGCAAAAAAGCCGCCGGTCATTGGAATTCCGATCAGCGACAGAAGAAAAATTGTTAGCGTCGCCGCCAGCAAAGGGGAAGTCCGTCCCAGTCCCTCATAGTCTTCGAGATTCACATACCGCTCGCCCGCATTCGCGAAATGACTCACCACCGCGAAAGCCCCAAGGTTCATCGCTGCATAGGAAGCCGCGTAAAACATGGCTGCAGAAATTCCCAGGTCCGGCGTAGCCGCGAAGGCCACCAATAGATAACCCGCGTGCGCGATCGAAGAATACGCCAACAGCCGTTTCACGTTCGTCTGAACCAGTGCGCCTATGTTTCCCAAAGTCATGGAGAGCGCGGCCGCCACCCAAACCAGCCAAAAGCTTCCCGGCACATGAATCACAAATACGATTCGCAGCAAAACTGCGAACGCCGCTGCTTTGGGCGCAGTCGACATCAACCCCACAATTGGCGACGGTGCACCTTCGTAAACGTCCGGCGTCCATACGTGGAACGGCGCGGCGGCCACTTTGAATCCCAGTCCCACAAACATGAAGGCCACGGCTACAAAGGCCAGCACGGGGACGGGTCCAGCCATCAGCGACCGGCTGATCTCATCAATGTTGGTGGAACCGGTAGCGCCGAACATCAACGCCACCCCGTACAGGAAAAATGCAGTCGCGAACGAGCCCAGCAAGAAATACTTGAGGGACGCCTCCGTGCTCGACGCCGAATTTCGCCGGAAACCGGTCAGCACATACGATGCAATCGAAGAAATCTCCAGCGAGATGAAGATCAAAACCAGCTCCACCGCCGAAGACATCAGTGCCATACCCACCGCGCCAAAAAGAATCAGCGCGTAATATTCCCCCGCGCGGATCCGTTGCACCGTCATGTATTCGTAGGAACTCAGAATCACCACGGCGGCAATTGCAATCACCAGCACGTGAAAGAAAACGCTGAAGCGATCCACCTGCACCATGTTCCAGAAAGCCAGACCCGGCGATTGGGCCATGAACCATGTAGCGCCGATCCCTGCAATCGATCCCACCAGCGCGATCGTCCCCAGCAATTTCTGCCCAGTCTTCTCGTCCAGCAGCGGCTCCAGCATCATCACCACGATGCCGAAAAGTGAAAGAACAATTTCCGGCAGGATGCGGACATAATCCGCGCTTACTGGAAGCACCGGCGAATAAGCCGGGATGAAAGCTGCAGCCATTCTCGCGCAGAAGGCGGGAAGAAAAATCATTGGCCCACCACCTTGCTTACCATTTGCGTGAAGGGCGTCAACGCAGCCTGTACCGCCGGATCAATCGCTCCCAGCCACATAATCGGCGCCACTCCCATCACCAGCGCCGCTACTGCGCACGGCCACACGGCCCACTTCTCGAATCCCGAAAGATCGGCAAGCGAATTGTTAACCTCATGCGTGACTTTGCCGTAAAAAACCCGCTGATACATCCACAACAGGTACACAGCGCTCCAAATCACGCCGGTCGCCGCCAGTATTCCGTAAATCGGTTTGGCCTGAAATGCGCCGCTCAACACCAGGAATTCGCCGATGAATCCATTCAGCAAGGGCAGTCCGGCCGACGCCAGCAAAATTGCCAGGAACGAAGCAGCGTAGACGGGCATCGGCGAAGCCAGGCCGCCGAATTCGCTGATCTCATACGTATGACGTCGCTCATGAAGAACGCCGGCCAGCATGAATAGCCCGCCGGTGGAAACTCCGTGCGCCAGCATCACGAACATCGCGCCGTTCAGTCCGGCCTGCGTGAAGCTGAAAATTCCCAACACCACGAATCCCAGATGGCTCACCGAGGAATATGCGATCAGCTTCTTCATATTCGGCTGCACCATCGCCACCAGCGCGCCGTATATGATTCCGATCAAGGCCAGCGTCATCACCCATGGGGCGTTGTGCCGCGCCTGCTCCGGAAACAATCCCAGGTTGAATCGCAACAACCCGTAGGTCCCCATCTTCAGCAGCACGCCCGCCAGCAGCACCGATCCCGCCGTCGGCGCCTCCACGTGCGCGTCCGGCAGCCACGTATGGAAAGGGAAGAGCGGGACTTTTACCGCAAATGCCAGAAAGAATCCCAGGAAAAGCCACTGCGCGGCCGCTGCAAATCCCGGCACATTGCCCGCCGCGACCTGCTCCCGAATCGTCACAAAATCAAATGTTCCCGTATGCGCGTACAGCCATAAAATTGCAGCCAGCATGAATACCGACGCGATCATGGTGTACATGAAAAATTTCACCGCGGCATAGACCTTGCGCTCATGCCCGAAAATCCCGATCAGCAGCGCCATCGGAATCAACGTCGCTTCCCAGAAGAAATAGAAAAGGAACAGGTCCAGGGAAGTGAACACCCCAATCAACGCCGTCTCCAGAACCAGGAGCAGGATAAAGAATTCCTTCACCCGCTCATGAATGGAGTTCCAGGAGATCAGTACGCATAACGGTGTAAGGAACGTGGTCAGCACGATCAGCCACAAGGAAATGCCGTCAATCCCCATGTGATAGTGGATATTCGGCGTACTCACCCATGCGGCGTTAATCTCAAACTGAAAGCCGTCGGAACCGCGATGGAAATGAACCGGCAGATGCAATGACAAGGCAAACGTCAGCAACGAAATGACAAGCGCGAAAATCCGTATGTCGCGGTCGCGCCGTGGAAATAGTATCAGCAGCAAGCCCCCCGCAAGGGGCATGAAGGTCACCAGCGTCAGGATGATGGAGTTGAGATTCTCGACGTTCATCGGGCGCCCGTCCACATCCAGATCATGAACGCAATCACCACCGCCGAGCCCGCCGCCACCCACCCCGCGTATGAACGTACGTTGCCGGACTGCATGTGCCGCACTTCATCGGAAACATGCTCTGCGCCGTAACCTGCATCATTCACCGCGCGCATCGATAATTTTCTGATCGACGTCGTGCCACAAAATCTGCGTCGATCCCTTGATCAGTGGCTTCACGAAAACCGCTCCGTACAATTCATCCACGTAATACTTGTGCACCAACGTCTGATACGCGCCCGACATCGATGCCGCAATCTTTGCCGGCAACTGCGGATCGCGATAATAAAGCTGCCACGCCAGTCCAAACCCAAGCAGCGCCGCCAGCACCGATATCGCCGTAAACATCAGCTCGGTGGAAGCCGCCTTCTTCGGTTCCGATCCCTCAGTCTCTTGTTCCGGCGCACCCTTTTCTCCCATCGCAGCATTTTGCGCATCCGCCGGAGCGCTGCCATGGAACACGGGCCCGAGAAACTTATCGAAATGATTGTTCCCGCCCAGTGAGCCCGGCACTCCAACATATCCGCCGACCACGGCCAGCACCGCCAAAATCACCAGCGGGATCACCATCACCTTGGGACTCTCGTGGATTCCTCCATGCCCATGCCCGCCGTGAGCATCATGCGCAGAGTGGTTGCCATGACCGTGACTTGATTCAGCCTCTCCGCGATATGCGCCAAAGAACGTCATGAACCACAGCCGGAACATGTAAAACGAAGTCAGGAACGCCGTGATCAATCCCACCAGCCAGTACGCCCAACTCGCCTGGTACGCGCGCCACAGAATTTCATCCTTGCTGAAAAATCCGGCGAGCCCCGGAATACCCGCAATGGCCAGGGTGCCTGCCGTCATCGTCCAGAAGGTCCACGGTATCTTCTCGCGCAGCCCGCCCATCTTGCGCATGTCCTGCTCACCGCCCACCGCGTGGATCACCGAGCCCGCTCCAAGGAAAAGCAGTCCCTTGAAGAATGCATGCGTCATCAGGTGAAAAATGCCGGCGGAAAACGCGCCCACGCCGCACGCCATGAACATGTATCCCAGTTGCGACACGGTCGAGTACGCCAGAACCTTCTTAATATCGGTTTGCGCGATGCCAATCGTGGCCGCGAAGAAAGCAGTGAGCGTTCCAATGACGGCGACCACCGTCAGCGCCATCGGCGCGCGCTCAAAAATAATGTGCGACCGCGAAACCATGTACACGCCCGCCGTCACCATGGTCGCCGCGTGGATCAGCGCCGAAACCGGCGTCGGACCTTCCATCGCATCCGGCAACCATACATATAGGGGAATCTGCGCCGACTTTCCGCAAGCTCCCACCATCAGCAGAATGCCGATCGCCGTCAGCAGCCCCGCGCCCGCCGTCTCGCTCCCATGCAGAGCGCGACGCTCTGAAACACCTGATCGAAGTTCAGCGATCCAAAGTGCTTGATCAACAGAAACAGCGCAATCAGAAATCCAAAATCGCCAATTCGATTGACGATGAAAGCTTTTTTCCCCGCCGACGCCGCGGAATCCTTCGTGAACCAGAACCCGATCAATAGATACGACGCCAGCCCCACGCCCTCCCACCCGATAAACATCAGCAGGTAGTTCCCCGCCAGCACCAGCGTCAGCATGAAAAACATGAACAGATTCAGGTAGCTGAAGAACCGGTAGTAGCTGGGATCGTCCCACATGTAGCCGACGGAGTAAACGTGAATCAGAAATCCGACTCCGGTCACCACCAGCAGCATGACCAGCGAAAGCTGATCCAGATAGAACGCGAAATCGACGGTGAAATTTCCCGACCGGATCCAGTGCGCCACATATTCATGGTAGGGAAGCGATAACGAAGAAAAGCGCATCGCCACCCACAAAGCCATCGCAAACGCCGCCCCGCTGAAAAACAGTGCGATTGTGGTCACGGCCTTCCGCGACGATTTCTTCCCCAGAAAGCCGTTGATCGCAGCACCCGCCAGCGGCAGGATCGGGATCAGCCATAGATTGAGCGTCGGGTTCATAGCTTGAGCAGGTTCACCTGATCCACGTTCAAGTTTCGCGCGTTCGATATACAGAGATGATGATCGCCAATCCCACCGCCGCTTCCGCCGCCGCCACCACCATCACAAAGAAAACGAATACCTGCCCGCTCAGCGCGTGCCAGTGCGCCGCAAATGCCACGAACGAAAGATTCACGCCGTTCAGCATCAGCTCAATCGACATGAAGATCGTGATGATATTGCGCTTGATCAGAAATCCAACCACGCCGCAGCCAAATAAAAATCCGCTGAGCAGCAGGTAATAAGAGAGTGGCAAACCATCAGTCCACCTTCCTTGCCGCCGCTTCCGGCTTGCTCGCCAGCACCACCGCTCCCATGATGGCGATCAGGATCAATACCGAAGTGACCTCAAACGGCAGAAGAAAATCGTGAAACAAAAGCTGCGCGATGTCGGTGGGATGCCCCGGCAACGCGCCAATCGCCACCGCTTCCGTCCCGGAATGCCGCAAGACGACCCACGCCATCAGCACGCTGCTGGTCAGCATTCCCGGCACGCCCAGCAAAATCGCAACCCGGCTCCCCTTCGTTTCTTCTTCCTCGCCCGCGTTCAGCAGCATGATGACGAACACGAACAGCACCATGATCGCGCCCGCATAAACAATCACCTGCACTGCCGCCACGAATTCCGCTCCCAGCAACAGATATTCCCCGGCCAGTGCCGCCATCACCGCGATCAGCGAGAGCGCGCTGTTGATCGGATGCCGCTGCGCCAGCAGGTTTACCGCCCCGCCCACGCAGACCGCACCGAACGCCAGAAATAAAATGAGATGAAAACTCATGTGAATTTCGTACTTGCGCGATTAGCTGATCGGAAGATTCAAAGCTCCAAAGCGCTTTGGGTCTTCAATCGCAAAATCACCCGATCGCCCAATGACTCAATCCTTCCTTACCACGCCACCACAATCGCCGTTACCACCAGATTCGCAATCGCCAGCGGCAGCAAAAACTTCCAGCCAAACGACATCAGTTGGTCATAGCGGAAGCGCGGCAACGTCCCACGCACCCATATATAAAGGAAGAGAAAACAGAACACCTTGGCGAAAAACCAGAACAGCGGCAACACCGCCTGCAAAATCGGAGGCCCGAACAGCGGCCCGCGCCATCCTCCAAAAAACAACAATCGTCGCCAGGCACGCTACCGTGATCATGTTGGCGTACTCCGCCATAAAAAACATGGCAAACTTCATGGAACTGTATTCCGTGTGATATCCCGCAACCAGTTCTGTCTCTGCTTCCGGCAAATCAAACGGAATCCGGTTCGTCTCCGCATATGCCGCCATCAAGTAAATAAAGAAGCCAATAAACTGTCCGTGGAAAATGTTCCACCGCGGAATGAATCCCAGAAACCGCCCGCCCTGCACGTCACAATGTCCCGCAAGCTGAAACTGCCCGATTGAATCAGCACTCCCACCAGCGAAAGGCCCAGCGCAATTTCGTAGCTCACCATCTGCGCGCTGGCCCGCAGCCCGCCCAGCAACGAATACTTGTTATTCGACGACCATCCCGCCAGCGCCACCCCATACACGCCCATCGAGGTCACGCCCAGAATCATCAGCAGGCCGATATTCACATCCGTAATCTGCAGCGGAATGTTGTAGCCGAAAATCGTAATCGCATTGCCGAACGGAATTACCGCAATCGAAGTCAGCGCAAAGATTACCGCCATCATCGGCGCCGCCAGAAACAACGGCTTGTAAACGTGCGGCGGCGTCAGATCTTCCTTGAACAAAAACTTCAGCCCATCCGCCGCCGGCTGCAGCAGTCCGAACGGCCCTACCCGCGTGGGTCCCCAGCGGTTCTGCATGTGGCCCACCACCTTGCGCTCCAGCCAAACCGTGTACGCGACCGCGGTGAGCAGCACGATCAGCACGATCAGTGACTTGATCACCGACACCAGCACGAAAATGAGAGGAGGCAAAGGCACGATTAAGCAATCGGGTAATTGAGTAATCTGGTCATTGAGCGATCCCAATGCTGCAATGACCCAATTACCAATCGCCCAATCGCTAAATGTTCAGTCTGCCGCGACTTCGGCAGGCTTTACTTCATGGCTTTCCATCACCGACTTCAGAGCCCGTGAATACCGTCCCAGTGTTCCGGAGCTGAACAAATCATCATTCGCCGGTCGTATCGATTCCGTCCGATGCGCCACTCCAGGCGCCAGCCTCGGCCAGCGATGTATGCTCGCTATTGCCCGCCATCAGGTTCATGCGCGAAATGTCATAGCCGGGAACCAGCCGCTGAATCTCATCCAAAATCGCCGTCGGATCGAACGGGCTCATCTTCGGCTCCAGCCCTCGCGCCTCCAGCCACACCGCATGACGGTCGGCCTCGCCCGATTGCGCCCCGCGCGATTGCCCCATATCCGCCTGCGTTCCGACCCGCCGAACGGCACCAGCTTGCGCACGTCAAATCCCATCGCGTCAGCAATGCGCACGATCATCTCGAAATCCGATTTCGTGCCCGTGACCTCGCCGGCCTTTTTCACCAGCTGCAAATCACCGCAAGTATTCGTAAACGTTCCGGACTTTTCGTAAGCATTCGCCGCCGGCAAAACCACATCCGCCATCACCGCGGTCTCGGTCAGGAACATATCCTGCACTACAACGAAACTTTTCGAGAACGCGAACGGATCGATATCCAGCCGTCCCACCGGATTCGATCCCACCACATAAAGAGCCTTCAGCTTGCCCGCTTTTCCCGCCTCCACCATGCCCGTCAAATCAAGCCCGGCAGTCTGCGGAATCTCTCCCCACTCCCGATGAAACTCGCTGTTGCCTGCGATCGGGTGATAGCCCGGCAGCAAATCCGGATACAACCCCATATCGGCCGCGCCGCGCGAATTAGCATAATCCGCCAGACAAATAAACTTCGTCCCCGGAAATCCCAGACCCGAATTTCACCAGACTCGCCAGCGTCATCGCCGCGGATCTCCGATCCAAACACGATCACCAGGTTCTGCTCGCCGCGCAACTTCTCCCGCACTTCGCGCCACTGCTCCTGTGGGAGATGTTGTTCTTGTGGGGACAGCCGCCCTCGGCTGTCCGCCGCGGACGACAAGTCCGCGCTAGCCTGCGGCGCGATCGCATCCAGAACCGAATCATCTCCCGCCAGGAAAGCCGCGACCTTTCCCTCTGCTCCCTCCGGAATTTGCGCGAAATCTGCGCCGCCTGCCGCCGCAGCTTGATCGGCCTCGAATTGATCACATACAGACCGCGCCCGATGCAGCCGCACATTATTCCGAATCTGCCAGGCCAGCAGCGGATGCTGCTCCGTCGGATCGTTCCCAATCAGCAAAATCGCCGGCGCAGTAAAAACGTCCGCCATGCTCGCCGTCGAATTCTGCTTTTCCACGCAGCGCCGCCGCCAGAGCAGGGAAGTCCGCCGTCCGGTGATGATCGACGTTATTTGTTTTCAGCACCACTCGCGCAAACTTGGAGAGCAGATAATCTTCTTCATTCGTAGTCCGCGTTGAACCGACCACGCCAATCGCCTGCCCGCCTTCTGTATCACGAATCCCCGCAAACGTTTTCCCGATCAGCTCGAACGCCTCCTCCCACGTCGAGGGCGTCAACTTTCCATTCTTGCGGATCAGCGGCCGCGTCAGCCGCTCTTCATGATTCGCGAAATCGAACGCATACCGCCCCTTGATGCACAGGAAGTCGCCATTCGTCCCGCTCTTGTCGCGGTTATCGCCGCGCACAATTTCCATGCCCGTATCGGCGCGCCGCACGCCCAGCGTGGTCTTGCATCCGTCTCCGCAATGCGTGCAGATCGTGCCCACATGCTTCATCTCCCACGGCCGCGTCTTGTACCGGTACGCGCCGGAAGTCAGCGCTCCCACCGGGCAGATGTCGATGCACATCCCGCACTCTTCGCACTCCAGATGATCTTCTTTATTCGGCGCAATGATCGAACTCACGCCGCGGTTCTGCACTCCCAGCGCCCAAACGTCCATCCCCTCGCCGCACACCCGCACGCAGCGGTAGCAAAGAATGCATCGCGGACGATCGAAGAACACCACCGGCGACCACTGCTGCTCATCCTTATGGTTCTTGGCCTCCATGAATTTCGATTCGGCCGCGCCATAAGAAAACGTCATGTCCTGCAATTCGCACTCGCCGCCCGCATCGCACACCGGGCAATCCAGCGGATGATTCCCCAGCAGCATCTCCACCATCGACTTGCGCGCCTGCTTGATCTCCTCGCTATCCGACGTGACGATCATGCCTTCGCTGATCACCGTCGTGCATGCGGTCTGCAGCTTCGGCATCTTCTCGATCTTCACCAGGCACATGCGGCAAGCGCCCTGCAGAGAAAGATTCGGGTAGTAACAAAACGAAGGCACCTCGATGCCCACAGTCTTGCAAGCCTCAATCAGCAGCGTCCCCGCCGGAGCCGTCACTTTCTTGCCGTCAACCGTAAGTGTTACGTCAGCCATAAGAATTTAGTGATTTTGTGATTGCGTGATTTAGCGATTCAGCTTTTCCAATCGCAAAATCGCCCAATCGCTCAATGACTCAATACCGGCAGCTCTTCCACCGCTCCCTCTTTTTCATACGGACACGGTCTGCCTTCCAAATGATCCTCAAACTCTTTTCTAAACTTTTTCACGAACGCGATCGTCGGCATCGCCGCCGCATCGCCCAGCGGACAAAACGTCCGCCCCAGCATGTTCTCCGCCAGGTACTGCATGTTGTCGATGTCTTTCTTCAACGCCGCCGCCGCGATGAAAACGCGTCAACGTCTTCTCCAGCCAGTCCGTCCCCTCGCGGCACGGGATGCACCATCCGCAACTCTCGTGCTTGTAAAACTTCATCGTCCGCAGCGCGAATTTCACAATGCACTGCTGGTCGTCGACCACCACCACGCCGCCCGATCCCAGCATCGACCCGGCCTTGGCCACGGAATCGAAATCCATCGCGACATCGATCTCATCGGCCTTCAGCGCCGGACACGACGACCCTCCCGGAACCACCGCCTTCAACCCGCGCCCGTTCGGAATTCCGCCGCCCACTTCGTAAATCATCTTCTTCAGGTTGTAGCCCATGGGCAGTTCGTAGACGCCGGGCTTGTCGATGTTTCCGCTCAGGCAAAACAGCCGCGTGCCGCCATTCTTCGGCGTACCCAGCTTGGCATACCACTCCGCGCCGCCCAGAATAATGTGCGGCACATTGGCCAGCGTCTCCGCATTATTAATGACCGTCGGCCCGCCCCATAATCCCACCACAGCAGGGAAGGGAGGCCGAATGCGCGGAATCCCGCGCTTGCCTTCGAGCGATTCCATCAGCGCCGACTCTTCACCCACTTCATACGCTCCAGCGCCGCCGTGCCAGTAAATATCGAGGTCGCGTCCGCTGCCAAAAATGTTCTTCCCGATAAATCCTTTCGCGTATGCATCGCGAATCGCCTTCTGCATGATGATCGACAGATATCGATATTCGCCGCGAATGTATATGTACCCGCTGGCCGCGCCGACCGCCAGCGCCGCGATCATCACGCCTTCGATCACCGAGTGCGGATCATGCTCGAAAATCAGCCGGTCTTTGCAAGTCCCCGGCTCGCTCTCATCGCCGTTGCACAGCACATATTTCGGCTTCGCCGATTGCTTCGGCACGAACGACCACTTCATCCCCGTCGAGAATCCCGCCCCGCCGCGCCCGCGCAGCCCGGAATTCTTGACCTCATTAATAATGGCGTCCGCGTTCCATCCCCAGCGCCTTCTGCACCGCCTTATAGCCGTCCAGTTCGAGATAGCGATCGATATTCGTCGCGCCCATGCCAAACCGCTTGGAGACGACCTTTATCTCATCGGGATGTGAAACCAAAGAAGCCATAACAAAATTGAGTGATTGGTGATCGGGTGATTTGGCGATTGAACCGTCAAAATCGGTTTTCAATCGCCAAATCACCCGATCGCAAAATCGCTAAATGTCCTCTCTTCCTATACTCGTCCAGCACCTTATCCATCTTCTCCGCCGTCAGGTTCTCGTGAAAGTCATAGTTCACCTGCGCCGCCGGAGCCCAGCTGCACGCTCCAATGCATTCCACTTCTTCCAGAGTAAACATCCGTCCGGCGTCGTGCCCTTGTTTCCCACGCCCAATTTTTTCGCGCAGTGCCGCAAAATCTCTTCGCCGCCGCGCACCATGCAGCTGATGTTCGTACAAACCTGCACGTTGTACTTTCCCCGCGGCTTGGTCGTCAGCATCGAGTAATAGCTGATCACGTTCCGCACTTCGAGTTCCGTCAACTCCAGCCGTCCCGCCAGTTCCGCAATCACTTCGTCGGACAGAAATCCAACCTCATCCTGCGCATATAAGAGAGTCGGCACCAGCGCCGACCGCTTCGTTGGATAATGCGGCACCATCTCCGCAAACCGTGCCTCGAATTCGTCAGAAAACTTCATAAAGATTGAGCCAGCGAGCGATCGGGCGATTTTGCGATCAAAAACCTCACGCTGCATGCCTCGCCGTACGTTGTGAGGCTGCAAAAATCGCCGTCAGTTCGTTCGCTTCTTTTAGCAATGACTCCGTTTTCTCCAATGAGATAATTCCGGATTCCGTCATCAGTTCAAGCCACAGAATCGCCTCGTCTGCCTCTTCAACTACGACACCGATCCGAGCCACAAACTCCGCTTTCGACCTTGCCCGACATACCGCCCGGTAGTTCGCTGCCACGGACGTGCCGCAGCGCAATAACTGTTTGCCCAAAACCTGCGTGTCCGTCTTATACGGCAAAGATCGATAGAGCCTGATGATCCTCAACGCAAATGCCTTTGTTCGATCACGCAATAACTCGGGGCCACTCCTCACAGCCACCGCCTTTTCAATCGCCCAATGACCCGATCGCCCAATCGCTCAATTCCTACCGGTCAATCTCTCCCAGCACAATATCGATGCTCCCGATGGCCGCCACCACATCCGCAATCAGCCCACCCTCGCACATCTTCGGCAACGTCTGCAGATTCGCCAAACAAGCCGCCCGCATATGCACCCGATAAGGTTTCGCCGTCCCATCGCTTACCACGTAATATCCCATCTCCCCACGCGGAGACTCCACCGCCTGATAGACCTCACCCGCCGGCACGGCAAAGCCTTCCGTAATAATCTTAAAGTGATAGATGAGCGCTTCCATCTGCGTCTTCATCTTCTCGCGATCGGGCAACACCACGCCCGGCGCATTCGCCTTGATCGGCCCCTCCGGCATCCCGTCCAGCGCCTGCTGCACAATCTTGTTCGATTCCCTCAGCTCCGCCACGCGGCACAGATACCGCGCAAACACATCGCCTTCCTGCCTCACGGGAACGTTAAATTTGAAATTCTCGTACCCGGTGTAGGGCATGTCCCGCCGCAAATCGATGTCCACCCCGCTCCCGCGCAACGTCGGCCCGCTCGCTCCCAGCGCGATCGCATCTTCCGCCGTCATCCGCGCCACGCCCTTCGTCCGCATCATAAAAATCGGATTGCCCGTCAGCAGATTCTCGTACTCGTCCACCTTGCTTGGAAATCGCTTAACGAAATCGCGCACCCGATCAAAAAATCCCAGCGGCGGCTCCAGCGCCAGCCCGCCGATCCGGAAGTAGGACGTCATCATGCGCTGTCCGCTGATCATCTCGAACATCTTCAGCACTTCTTCGCGCTCGCGGAAGCAATAAAGAAATACCGTCAGCGCGCCAATATCCATGGCGTGCGTCCCCAGCCACACCAGGTGCGAGTTGATGCGCGTCAACTCGTTCATCAACACCCGCATCCACTGCGCCTTCGGCGGAATCTCCAGCCCCAGCAGTTTTTCCACCGCCAGCACATAACAAAGATTGTTGGTCATGGGACACAGGTAATCGATCCGGTCCGTCAGCGGCACCACTTGCTGGTAAAACTTGGCCTCGCAGGTCTTCTCGATTCCCGTATGCAGAAAGCCGATATCCGGCATCAGCCGCACAACCGTTTCGCCGTCAATCTCCAGCAGCACGCGCAACACTCCGTGGGTCGACGGATGCTGCGGGCCCATGTTCAGGATCATCGTTCGATCCTGCCCGGGCTCCAGAACCGGCGTCGGTGTCATGTGCGCCATCAGCGGTATCCCTCCACCGGATAATCCTTGCGCAACGGATGACCTTCCCAATCCTCCGGCATCAATAAGCGCAGCAAATAAGGATGTCCCGAGAATCGAATTCCAAACAGATCAAAAACCTCGCGCTCAAAATAATTTGCCCCGGGCCACACCGCCGTCATCGATTCCACCACTGGACTCGCGCTGTCCAGCCGAACCTTCAGCCGTACTCGTTCTTTTTTCGAGATCGAAAGCAGGTGGTAAACCACTTCGAACCGGGGCTCCGCTGGATACCAATCCACGCAGGTAACGTCCGACAGGAAGTTGTAGGCGCAGCCAGCGTCATCGCGCAGCAGGGTGCATGCTTCCCGTATGTAGGGACGATCGACGTAAATCGTCATCTCGTCGCGGTCAAACTTCACTCCCGTGACCGCAGCGGCATTCCACGACAAAAGTCGTGCCACCGCCGGATGACTTTTCAGTTGCTCAAGATCGGTAATCGCGGGCGCCAGCGGCATTAACGCGCTCCCCGCCGCAATGCTTCCGGACCCCAATGCAGCACGCCCTTTTTCCAAACGTAGAAGAATCCCACCAGGACGATGCCGATATACACAAACATTTCCCACAGCCCGAAATGCTTGAGGTCCCGCAGGATTACCGCCCAGGGATAAAGGAAGACGGCCTCGACGTCGAACAGAATGAACAGCATCGCGACCATGTAAAACTGCACCGAGAACCGCCCGCGCGCGTCCCCCACCGGCTCCATGCCGCACTCATACGCTTCCATCTTGGCCCGCGTCGGTTTCCGCTGCCCGATCAACCAGGACAGCGTGATGATCGCGGTCGCGATCCCTCCCGCCAGCAAAATGTGGATCAGAAACGGCAGGTAGCGAGCGAAGTAATTGTCGGGCATAGGAAAGCGTATATATAATCGCGCGAAGCGTTAACTAAACATTCTAGATTAGGTGTTGGTGCGCGCGAGTGTCAAGGGAAGCAATAACAATTTAACGATTGTGCGATCGAATCATCGGGCGATTGAAAATCAAAACTTAAATAGCGCGGCAAACGTTGTAAGCTCAGGCTGTTAAGGTTTGCAATCGCAAAATTACAAAATCACCCGATCACAAATTCCTATGATTTTCGGCTTTAATACGGACGTCAAACACGTCGACACCATCTACCACGTGCAGAGTGAAGCGCGCGAGAACGAAAAACTTCTGCAGACCCAGGTCTTCGTCCGCGGAAGGTGCATCGGCAAGAAAGCTATCTCCTACGCAACGTCAGCTTTGGAACTTGGCTTTGGCGATGCCCAGAAAGAGCAACTCTTACGCGACCAGCATCGCCTGGTTCTCGAAGCCATTCGGGAAGGGAAGCTCGAGAGCGTCCTCGATCACTCTGAGACCGAAGCTCTGGCCGAGATCAAGCATCTCGACGTCCAATGGGAAAACGCCGCCTCCGTTCACGCCAATCAGAATCTCACCATGCGCTTGCGCGTCATCGAAAATGACTCTGCCGTTTCTAACGCCCGTCTTACATTTCGCTTTGCCCGGCCTGACGCCGCTCCGTTTTATACCCAAGCCGTCACCGATTCCACAGGCCGCGCCGAAATTTCCGTCGCCGTCGAGGAATCCTCCTTGCCCGACTCCTCCGTCATGGTCCAGGCTAACCACGAGGGCCGCACGGTCACCCGCAAATTCGCCCTGCGCAAAGCAGAATAAAAAGGGCACCCTGCTTCGTTAACGCAGCATGCCCCTCATAGATGATTCGCAACCTTCGGTTCCCGCTTACGGCGTAATCTGATAAACCGTCCCGCATCCATCAAACGCGCCGCAGTTGGAGTCTCCCCCAAAAAATGTTACCCCGTAGATATTTCCGTTCGGCGCGATGATCGGAGCGCCTTGCGGTTCATATCCATCCGTGCCGCCCAAAAACTGATGCAGCGTTCTGAAGGTATAGCCACCTCCTGCGACGGGCGTCATTTTAAATGCCGTCCCGCATACCGTCGATCCGCACACATTCGTGCCGGAAAATGCAGTTGTGCCGTATAAGTTCCCCGCGCTATCTACGATCACCCCCACCGGAGCCGCACCCGGTGCGCCTTGAAACTTATGGGGCAAGCTCGGCTTCCATTTTCCTCCCGCGACCGGCGACAACTCAAAAATCGTCCCGCAGCCGGGGAAAAAGGTCGCCGTGCAGGCCGTCGATCCCTGATCGTAGGCCGCCCCAAGAAGATTCCCCGAGCCATCCATCGTCAGCCAATCTGGATCGCCGCCTTCCGGGCCGCTGAAAGTGTGCAAAATACGGGTTGTCCACGCACCACCTCCCTGCGGGGACAGTTCAAATACCGTGCCACACCCGTATGGCTTGTTGCAGGAGAGATCGCCGCCTGAAGCCATCGTGCCGTAAAGATTACCCGCCTTGTCGAAAAACAGAGTGGAGCTGGGGTGGTTTCCCAACTTTCCGGTCGAACTAAAGTTTTCGAGGATGTTCTCTGTCCACGTTCCGTCACCGTTCGGCATCAACTCGAAAACCGTACCCTCCCCGGTCCCTCCCGCCCCCGTGGTGCCATATAGATTCCCCGACTTGTCGAAGACAACGCCGTTGACCGGAGCGAAACCGTCGGGCGTACCCGTAAAGCTGTGCAGCACCTTTTCGCTCCATGTGCCATCGCCGTTGGGCGAAACCTCGAACACCACGCCGCAGTACTGCTCGCAGTCGAACAGCCCTCCCGCCTGCGTGGTGCCGTAGAGATTCCCCGCCGCATCCATGGTCAAAGCAGCCTCGGGTGAACCTCCATCTGCGCCACCGGTAAACGAGTAAAGCACCGTCTCATTCCAGCTTCCTCCACTGCCCGGCGATAACTTGTAAACCGTTCCCCAGCCGTCTCCCGAGGAAACGCCCCCAAACTGTGTCACTCCATACAAATTCCCTGCAGCGTCGGAAATCACCGGGTACGGATCGTCACCGCCTGCCCCGCCCGGAAAACGGAAAATTACCTTGTACTGTCCGTGAGCAAGCGCAGCGCCAGCGAGCATCAACGTTAGAACGAGCGCAATCGAAAGAATCGGGCGAGGGTTCTTAAACATGGCAAATCAACTCCTTTTGTCGTGAATTGTGGCGATCGATCTTACTACCGCTCGGACAAGAACCAACAGAGACTTTGGTCTCAGACCTATTTCGAAGTCCGAAAATAATCATGAGACAATAACTGCGGAATGAATCTTTTCATTAATGGAGAAGATCGCGCTTTTCCCGATTCCATCACTCCGTTCACTCTCGCAGCCCTTGTGGAAATCATGGGAATGAAATCTGATCGCGTCGCCATCGAGCTCAATCTCGAAATCGCCCCGCGTAGCCTCTGGTCCGAAACCATCCTGAAAAACGGCGACCGACTCGAAATCGTCCACTTCGTTGGCGGCGGCAGCGCCGTGGTTTTAGGGTCGTAGTGCTTTCAGCGCCACGATAGCACCGATCGTGATGGTCGGCTTTAGCCGCTGGGGTAGTTCATCCTGCCCGCGAGCCCCAAAGCTCCTGCGACTGCCCATTGGTATGGGCTCACCAATCACCCAATCACAAATCACCCAATCACAAATTCCTCGCCCCGCACTCTTCTAGTTACCCCTCGACTGCGAATCCTCGTTGACTCCTACCCACTCCTGTCTAGAATGTTTGAAACATTTACCTGATACTTTGTTTTAAACATATACCGGAGCAGAATGCAGGATCGCTTTCCATCGCAGGAAGTCATAGCCTTGACCGGCATTACCGCGCGCCAGCTCCAGTATTGGGACGAACGTGGCGTCGTCAAGCCCGAAAGGGAAGGCCATCGCCGCCTCTATTCCATGCAAAACCTTACCGAAGTCGCTGTCATCTGCGAGCTGCGCCGCAAGGGCTTTTCACTTCAAGGGGTACGAAAGGTCATGCGCTTCCTGGACCGCGAGGTCGGCAAGCGCCTCGCCGAAATCGTCAGCCGCACCTCCGACGTTCATCTGCTCACCGATGGTACGCATCTCTATCTCGAAACATCGGCGCGGCAAATCGTCGATATCCTCAAAAATTCGAATCAGCCCATTCTCGGAATTTGTATCAGTGACGCGGTTCGGCAGGTGCGCGCAGAAGTCGTAGCCAGAAAAGCGAGTACTTCCGTAATAGCGCCCGCCACTCGTCGGCATGCTAGAAAGGTCTCTTAGCATATGTTTCTTGTCTGAAGGGGCTCGGCTTCGGCGGAGCCGTAACGGGAAACTAAAAGGCGGCTTCAGCCGCTGAGGACACGGTTCAAGCTTTTACAAGGGGGAAACATGGTCGGCGAACTCGACATGATCAATGAGTGGATCCCGGAACATATGCAGCCCGGAACCGTCTTTGTGCTGGAAAACGCCGGCGAAGTCGGCGAGAAGGAAGATCCCTATTGGGCCGTCTTGTCTTGCCCCTCGTGTGGCATGCTCGGCCTCATTACGCGCCGCCAGATCAACGGCCTCGTCCCCGTCATCTGCGGCTCAGAAAAATGCTCCGCACAGTTCTTCATTCGCGACAGCGAAGTCGTCGTTCGCAAACCCTTCTAGAGATTGAGCGATTGAGGATCGGGCGATTACGCGATTGAAAACCGCTCGCCTTCTCAATCGCCCGATGACGCGATCACCGAATCACTTAATTCTTACCCCGCCCAGCTCCACCGGAACCTGATCCACAATCTCAATCCCAAATCCCTCCAGCGCCGCCACCTTCTTCGGACGATTTGTCAGCAGTCGGATCCGCTTCAAATTCAAATCCGAAAGAATTTGCGCCCCAATTCCAATCTCTCGCTGCGTCTGCCGTTCATTGTCCAGAAGCGCCGGCAACTTCCTCCCCTTATGAAAAGTCAGCGCCGTCCGCTCCCCAACCTTTTCCTTAGAGAATCCCTGCGACGTCTGATGCAGATAGATCAACGCCCCGCGTCCTTCCTGCGCAATCCGCCGCAACGCCCCTTCCAGCGTCGCGTGACACTCGCACCCGGTCGATCCAAATACATCGCCCATCAGACAATGCGCATGCATCCGCACCAGCACCGGCTCATCATTTTTCCCGTGCTCGCCTTCGATCTCGCCACGAATCAGCGCCACGTGCGACTCTCCGCCATCCACTTCGCTCTCGTACGCAATCAGACGAAATTCCCCAAACCGCGTCTCCACCAGCGCTTCGCCCACGCGATGCACATACCGTTCATGCGCCATTCGGTACCGGATCAGTTCCGCCACCGTCAGCATCTTCATTCCATGCTCGTGGCAGAACTCGATCAGGTCCGGAACCCGCGCCATGGTCCCGTCATCCTTCATGATCTCGCAAATGATTCCCGCCGGAACCAACCCTGCCAGCCGCGCCAGATCAACCGACGCCTCCGTCTGTCCCGCCCGCACCAGCACGCCGCCCTTGCGCGCGCGAAGAGGGAAGACATGTCCCGGCCTCGCCAGATCCGACGCCTTCGTCGCCGGATCAATCGCCACCTGAATCGTCCGCGCCCGATCGTATGCCGATATTCCCGTCGTCACGCCCACGCGCGCATCGATCGCCTCGCAAAACGCCGTCCCGTATTGTGAAGTATTCTCCGCGGTCATCGGACCCAGCCGCAGGTGGTCGAGACGCTCCTCCGTCATCGCCAGGCACACCAGCCCGCGTCCATACTTGGCCATGAAGTTGATCGCTTCCGGAGTTACTTTCTCCGCAGCCAGCGTCAGGTCGCCTTCATTCTCGCGATCCTCGTCGTCCACCACCACGATCATGCGGCCCGATCGAATTTCCTCAATCGCCGCCGGCACATCAACAAATGACGTTTGTGGGCTCATACTGCAGCGATTGTAGCAAACCCGTTACAAGTTGGTTAACCACGGGCTGCCCCTCCTTGCAATCAACAACGCTTCGCCCAACAAAAAAAGCGGCCTGGTTTTCACCAGACCGCTGCAGTCCAACACGATCGATTAAGCTAGAACGTAATCTGCCCCTTGATCTGGAGCGCGCGAGGCGACGCGTCCGCACCCAGGAACGACCCGAAAATGCTCGTTGGGGTCGCCACCGTTCGGACTATGCTTCCAAATTGTGGGTTTGCGATGTCTCCGATCGGCTGATCGAAGTTGGGATGGTTCAGCACGTTAAATGCCTGCGCTCCGAACTGGAATTTCGCACCTTCCCAGTGCGGAATGCGCAACGTCTTCATCACCGTCAGGTCTGTGTCGAAAAAGTCCGGCCCGTAAACCTGGTTCCGGCGCTGGTTTCCAAACCCGGCAGCCCCGCCCGCCACAACTGGCGAACTGAACTGCGCTGCAGTTAAACACGGAGTTGTTGCGGCCGACGAACTGCACGAAAATGGTCCCACCGTGGAATTGGCGAACAACTCCAAACCAAGACCTGGCCCGTAATTGAAGCCGTTCAGCACGCCGGTGCTCCCTCCGTCAATCACCGTGAGCGGCAGTCCCGTCCGTGCAAAGAACGTTCCTGAAACCGTCCAGTCGAGCAGGGCTCCCCAAATTCCATGCAAGTTGGGAGTGTTGTACACGTAGCTTGCATTCAACTGATGGCGAGTGTCGTAATCGGCATTGCCGTAGTTATAGGCGCGCAAGTTGTAAGGGTCCTGCGGAGACAGGATGCTCGTATTCGAGTCATAACTGAACGGCAGAAATCCTCCATTCGACACATCGTCCATCGCGTGGCTCCAGGTATAGCTCGCCTGTATCTGCAGCGAATTCGACATGCGCCGCGTGAACTGCAACGTCACTCCGTTGTAGTTCGATATACCGGGATTCGATGCTTCCGTTACCGTCGAAAACCGCGGATCGATCGGCGCCGCCGGCAAGCCCGTAAAGGATGTAGCTCCTAATGCTCCCAGGCACGCCGTACCGCAGTATGCATTCACCCCCGGGTTCAACTGCGCCAGGTAAGTACCATGATTCCCCACGTAATTGATGGAGAATGAGCTCTTCGATCCCAGCGGCTGCTGCACCTCAAAGTTCCACTCCTGGTACGTCGGGTAGTGGATGCTGTGTGCGGCACTGTAGATCGCTGGGGGCGTAAACAGCGGTGCTGCCGCCGTGATTCCTGCCAAGTCCAGTCCGGAAGCGAAACCGGTTTGGAAAGCCGCGTTGGAAGCGGCAGTCGCCGCTTGCGCACTGCCTGCAACTCCCGGCGCCAGCAAGCCCGTCGTGATAAACGTGTTCTTCAAAGGAGAGTTCGTATCGAAGTCTGTCGCGATGGTTCCGGGAAACACATCCGCGAAAATTCCGATCCCACCGCGAAACACCGTCTTCCCATCCCCGAACGGTTGCCACGCAAATCCCATTCGCGGCTCCCAACTGATGTTCTGGTAATTGGGTAGCGCCTGGTGCAGGCCGGTCACAATCGCCTGGTTGTAAGGTTGCGTGGGATCGTGCGAAATAGCGGAGAAAGAATCGCTCAAGCGCGCAAAGCAATTCGTTTGGCATACCGGATCCGAATTATGCTCCGCCCGCAACGCCAGCGTGATCTTCAGGTGTGGCTTGATGGTCCATTCATCCTGCGCATACAGTCCCAGTGCATACAAGGCCAGCGGTTCCGTCGCGCGGCTGGCATACGCCTGTTCGTAAGTATCCACCGTACCCGCATAGAAACTGGCTAGACTGTTGAACTCGGCGAATGGAACCGCCGTGTTATAGCCTCCCGGGGTGTAGTCGGTGATGTCGTTGCGGCGGAAATTTACGCCAAATTTCATATTGTGTTTGCCCTTCAACCAGGAGTAATCGTCCGATACCTGATATTGGGTTACATTTCTTCCTTGCGGCCACGTCGAATAATTTAATCCGCCCGGCGTATTAAACTCGCCCCCGGCGAAATACAGTTCGTAAGGGGTCAGCGCCTGCGCGGCCGGTAAGCTCGGCGGAGCGAACACCGCGCTGTACCACGCTCCCGAGAGGATCAACTGGTTGATCCCGTTCGATCCCAGGGTATGCGTCTCCTCCAGCTGCCCTTCGTATTGCGGCTGTTTGCTTTGGGTATTCAGTACCGGCGTGAACGGATCGGTATACGTCGCCTGCAGTCCATGATCCGTGCGGAAATGTACGAACATCCGGTCTTTCGATCCGAAGTTCTGATCGATACGAGTCGTCAGCAGCCACTCGTCCGTCAGATTGCTCAATGACTGTTGGAACTGCTGCACGCAATTCGCGCCTCCCGCCAACGCCACTCCTCCATCGCAACCCGTTCCGCCGGTAGGCAGAGGCGTTGAACGCGCGTAGCCCGAAGCCCCGTTATAGATTTTGAAAATTTGATTGTAGAAGGGAATTTCCGCGGCATTTCCGTTGCTGGCCAAGTTCGTCAGCGTCGCCGCTTCGAACGCAGGCGTCGGGACGTTCACCGGCCCCACCGTTGGAATCAGCAATCTCAAGCCTTCCGTATCCACAAAGAAAAAGGTTTTGTTTTTCCGGATGGGTCCGCCGATCGATGCCGCCCACTGGTTTGCATTGTCAAAGGGCCGCGGTGCCCCGCTATTATTGTTGAACCAGTCGTTTGCGTTCAGCACGCGCCCATTCCAGAAGTATTCCAGATTGCCGTGAACCGCATTGCTGCCCGACTTGGTCACATAATTGACGTTCGCTCCCGCCAGCTCTCCATATTCTCCCGAGTACCCGTTGTTCACTACCGTCGCCTCGCGAACATCATTGGCCCCCAAAAATAAGTTGGTGGCTCCCGAGTTGTTCAGGTTGAGAAAAGGGTCGTTCTCGTTCATACCATCGACCGTGAACAAATTCGACGTGCCCGAAATTCCGAACGTCGCGCTGTTGCCGTACCCCGCCTGCGTGTTCATGGTCGCGCCCGGTGCAGTCTGAACGTAATAACTCAGATCGTTTCCCGGGTTCGGCATATTGCTGATCGTTTCCGGACTGATTGTCGTGGAAACGTTTCCATTCTCCGTTTGCAACGCGTTCCCCGTCGCTGTCACTTCCACCGTGGTGCTGGCCGAAGCTACGCTGAGCTTCAGGTTGAGCGTGCTCCCTTGTCCCACACTTACCACTGCGTCCTGTTGCATGGATTGGAACCCGGGAGCCGTCACCGATACCGTATACGTGCCGGGGTTCAGCAGCCCGAACCGGTATCCCCCGGACCCGGTCGTCGTTGCCGTCTGGCTCGCACCTGTTTCTTTATTGTTGAGCGTCACCGTGACATTCGGCACCGCCGCTCCGCTCGGATCCGTAATCGTTCCCGCAATATCCCCCGTCGTGAGCGATTGTCCCCACGCTGGTATCGTCAGAAGTGCGCACAACAGTCCTGACAAAAGAAGAGAAAATTTGTCTCGCGTACATACCAAAGCACTCCTTATCGTTGTTTGTATTGGCGCTGCGGGCGAGCGGACCCTTGATACTTACCTCTCTACCTCTTGATCAAATCTTGACGAGTTGCCTGGACGAACTGTGAAGCGGCCTGACTTTCCTGCGCGAATCAGGCGGGATCTGGCGGAGACTGCGGCACAGCGTGGCGTGAACTCGACTCCGATTACCGGTCTTCCTTTCCAGTTACTGCTATCACTCATGGAAAAACACCGAGGCTCGTTCGAAGCTCTTTACATAGATTGAATGCGAACTGCTGGTTTTGCCGGATGAGATGCGGGGAGCTTCTCGATTGGTTTGCTTTTTTTTACACGTCTTCCGGAAAATTTTACAGCCCCTTGGGTTTGCAAAGCCCCGCTTGGCACCGTTTTCAATTCATCCAGACGGAGTCCTTCAGGAGTTCGAACCTCTCTCGATGAGTTGGGTGGCCCCGCCGATAATTGGATGAATCACTGCGGCGAACTCTGATCCTGTCCTGCTCCCGGGGCGGCTTCGTTCCCAATCACATCTCCGGATACGATCATTTCAACCCGCCGATTGAGCTGCCGTCCCTTGGCCGTGCTGTTGTCCGCCACGGGATCGGCTTTGCCCATCCCGCGCGCCGCGACATTGTTCATCGAAACTCCTGAGGTCACAATGTAGTCGCGCACCGCTTCCGCTCGCTTATCGGAAAGTGTCTGGTTGTATTCATCGCTCCCAATCGAGTCCGTGTATCCCTCGATTTGGAGTTTTAGGTCGGGGTAGGCGAGGACGATTCCTGAGATTTTTGCCAGGCGCTCGCGGGCTTCCGGTTTGAGCGTGTACTTGTTGAAATCGAACAGCACGTCGGGCATGCTGACGATCAGGCCACGGGCTGTGTCGCGGGTCTGCAATACCTGATTCAACTGCGCCAGCAGGCGTGCGCGCATGGCTTCTTTTTGACGGATGGCTTCTTCGCGTTGCTGCTGGGCCTGATTGGCTGCTTCCAGCGCTGATGCCGCAGCTGCCTGCGCTTTGCGCTCCGCCTCTTGAGCGGCAGCCTGTTCGCGCTGCGCATCGGCCTGCGCCCGTTCGGCTTCCGCACGCCGCCGCGCATCCTCATCGGCCTGAGCCTGCGATTGTGCTGCCTGCTGCTGTGCCGCTGCTGCATCGGCCTCGGCCTTGGCCTGCGCTTCTTCATGCGCTCGCCGGTCGGCATCGATCTTCGCCTGCTCCTTGCGCCGCAACGTCAGCACGCGTGCGTCTTCCGCCTGTTGCGTCGCGCCGCGCGCCGCCGTTCCGATCGGGGTTCGTCCCTGCTTGCGCTGGTAATAATCTTCGGCGCGCTGCAGCATGTCTTCCGCTTTCGCCAGACTGTCCGGAGCATACTGCTGCGCTCCCGCTGCCTTCGCGATCACCACCGCGTTTCGCGCTTCCAGCAAATCCAGTGGAACCTTTTCGCTTGCGCGGCTCGAGGGCAGCTGATCGACCGGAACATCGATCGTGTACTGCGTGCCTTCCAGCACATCAAACTTCGCGGTGATCGGCTCTTCGAATCCCTTGGTCCCTTGCCGAACGATGTTTTCTGCAACTACTTTATTACTGGGGTGCGTCACCGAATAATAAGGTTCGGCGGTCACGATCATGCCGAACGCCTGCAGGTCGGTGGTCACATCCAATTTGTCTTTTTCATTCCCACCCGGCAGCACTTCGCCCAGGTTCACCGCGCGCCCTTCGGGCGTAATCGCCCACAACACGTAGGTTAGAAACTGCCCGCCAAACATTCTGACCGGCTGCAGGTGGCTGAACTCGGCGTTAATGCTCAGACGCCCACCCTTACCTTCCACCTTCGCGTGGCCACGCACTTCCGGCATTAAATCGGTGCCGTGAAAATCGACCTCAGTCGAGCCGCCGCGGTTGCGGTAGTTCACAGCCTTCGTGGTCCGCTCCGTGACGGTGACGCGATACACGGGCATATCGTTCTGCCCGGTGTTCTGGTTCATGTCCTGCGGAGCACGATCCTGGCCCTGGTTTGGCGCAGGAGTGGGAGTGGGACTGCTCGGATAAAGGGGTGCAGTATTATTTTGCGCCAGCATCGCGCCGGACATGGTCAGCACCGCTAACATTCCCAACACGCCACTCTTTGTAATCTTCATGTGCAATTCACCTCAGACCGTAGTTTCCGCAAAATATAGCTGATGACGTTTTACCCTAGCAGCGCCTTTATAACCCCATCAATACAGGACATCACCTAGTAGCTAGCTAGCACACAACGAGGGTGTGGGCAGGAGTTCTTCTCTCAAAATGAGCCGCGTGGTGCGGGGGGCAAAAGCGCGGCAATGTTTTACAGAACCTCGAGAGTGTGCCAGGCGTCACGATATTGCTCGAAGCGTTGTTCGCAATCGCTTCTGCATCCGTAGGGATACACGTTGATGTTGAGGCGGTTTCCCAGGGCTTCGACGGGGATGATGTACCAGATTTTTCGGCCGCGGGTTCGGGCGCATTGAATGAGAGCTGCGAGGAAGTCGATTTGATCTTTGGTGTAGGGCAGTTTCTTGTTGCTGGTATTCCAGCAGGCGTGCACATTGAAGCCGCGATTGTGAGAGAGGCCGCTCATCTTGACCTGCACTCTCCAGAGGCGGCGGGTGGCATCGACGATGACGTCATAGCGTTCGTTGTCGACGAAAGGCTTGGCGACACCGAAGCCGCGCCTGGCGGCTTCGAGGGTAAACTCCAACTCGGCGATGGCTCCGCGATGCCTGGTGTTGTCTCTACTTCCGGGCGTGCGGGTCTCATCGACGCAGTGTTGGCCACGAGGCGTTCTCTTCATTTTTCTTTGTTCTTGTCTTTCTACTGGCGATCGGCCAGCAATTTGGTCCAAAAACACGAATGGCGCAGAGCCGAAGGGGCCTGCGCCATGATTTTTGCTACCTATATTCAGGATATCAAATTGGGCAGGGCGGTTGGGACATTGCGGACCAAACTATATTGTCCGTGGAATGAGGGAGTTAGGTGGTCGGGGTCTACTTTTGGGGGCTTGACAAGAAATTTTTTGGGAAAAAAGGGGTGCGCCAAAGTACGCAGTTGGCTGCAGGCGCACGTGCGGCACTTGCATAGTTATCTCCATGTAAATAAAGCGCGTATTCAGGCAAACCAAAGCTTTCCGACAAGGACTAGAAGGGGATTGGTGTTTCCCCCGCCCCTGTCGTCTCGGAGCGCAGCGATTGATCTTTGCCTCTCGGTTTGCGCGTAGGTAAGACGATGAGCGTTAGTCCGGCATGGCTTCGGGAAACAGCAGGTTCCTCCCTTCGGTCGGAATGACAAGGGGATAGGGAAGTGATAGGGAAGAAAAAAATGGTAGGAGATGCGGAACTGTTTGGGGACACCTTCGACTTCGGCTGCGCCGTCCTGCTTTACGCCGATATCGTGAGTGCTGTGCCGCCAACCTCCGGCGCGAGCTGCCGCGCATTCCACACGCAGGACCGCAGGGGCTGAAGCCCATCAAGAAGGAGCGCGGAACGCCGGGCTGAAGCCCGGCTCTTCCACGGTACTCCACGGGACAGTGGTAGAGGATATTGGAAGAGGAGTCTTCAGCGTCGCGGCGCTTGGTCATTCCACACGCAAGACCACAGGGGCTGAAGGCCATCAAGAAGGAGCGCGGGACGCCGGGCTGAAGCCCGGCTCTTCCACGGTACTCCACGGGACAGTGGTATCCACGGGACGTAGCGGATGTGGAAGAGGAGTCTTCAGCGTCGCGGCGCTTGGTCATTCCGTACGCAGGACCGCAGGGGCTGAAGCCCATCAAGAAGGAGCGCGGGACGCCGGGCTGAAGCCCGGCTCTTCCACGGTACTCCACGGGACAGTGGTAGCGGATATTGGAAGAGGAGTCTTCAGCGTCGCGGCGCTTGGTCATTCCACACGCAGGACCGCAGGGGCTGAAGCCCATGAAGATGGGAAGCGGAACGCCGGGCTGAAGCCCGGCTCTTCCACGGTACTCCACGGGACAACGGAACTCCACGGGACAGTGGTAGCGGATATTGGAAGAGGAGTCTTCAGCGTCGCGGCGCTTGGTCATTCCGTACGCAGGACCGCAGGGGCTGAAGCCCATCAAGAAGGAGCGCGGGACGCCGGGCTGAAGCCCGGCTCTTCCACGGTACTCCACGGGACAGTGGTACTCCACGGGACAGTGGTAGCGGATGTTGGAAGAGGAGTCTTCAGCGTCGCGGCGCTTGGTCATTCCGTACGCAGGACCACAGGGGCTGAAGCCCATCAAGAAGGAGCGCGGGACGCCGGGCTGAAGCCCGGCTCTTCCACGGTACTCCACGGGACAGTGGTAGCGGATATTGGAAGAGGAGTCTTCAGCATCGCGGCGCTTGGTCATTGCGTACGCAGGACCGCAGGGGCTGAAGCCCATGAAGATGGGAAGCGGAACGCCGGGCTGAAGCCCGGCTCTTCCACGGTACTCCACGGGACAACGGTACTCCACGGGACAGTGGTAGAGGATATTGGAAGAGGAGTCTTCAGCGTCGCGGCGCTTGGTCATTCCGTGCGCAGGACCGCAGGGGCTGAAGCCCATCAAGAAGGAGCGCGGGACGCCGGGCTGAAGCCCGGCTCTTCCACGGTACTCCACGGGACAATGGTACTCCACGGGACAGTGGTATTGGATATTGGAAGAGGAGTCTTCAGCGTCGCGGCGCTTGGTCATTCCACACGCAGGACCGCAGGGGCTGAAGCCCATGAAGTAAGGAGCGCGGGACGCCGGGCTGAAGCCCGGCTCTTCCACGGTACTCCACGGGACAACGGTACTCCACGGGACAGTGGTAGAGGATATTGGAAGAGGAGTCTTCAGCGTCGCGGCGCTTGGTCATTCCACACGCAAGACCGCAGGGGCTGAAGCCCATGAAGAAGGAGCGCGGAACGCCGGGCTGAAGCCCGGCTCTTCCACGGTACTCCACGGGACAACGGTACTCCACGGGACAGTGGTAGAGGATGTTGGAAGAGGAGTCTTCAGCGTCGCGGCGCTTGGTCATTCCGTACGCAGGACCGCAGGGGCTGCCGGCAGAGCCAACACTGCCGACGAGTCCATAGATCCTTCGGCCCGCAAAAAACGCGGGCCTCAGGATGACAACGATCAGGATGACAACGATCACGATGACAACGATCACGATGACAACGAATCACGATGACAAAGGTCAGGATGGCAAGAACATATTCGGGGCTTTCGCGGCGGCAGGCTAGCGCCTGGCCGAGATCGTTCGCTACGAGAAAGCACTGAAGCCGGCTCTTCAGCGCGCCGTCCGCAGATCAGAACAGAAACTTCAACGCCACCTGAATGACTCGCGGGCTCACGTCGGACTGAATTTGTCCGAAGGTGGGGGATTCGATGTCGCTCACCGGCAAACGAAAATTCGTGTGGTTCAGAACATTGAAGAGCTCGCCACGAAATTGCAGCTCTCTTGTCTCTGCGACCCGAATATTTTTGAACGCCGATACGTCCCAGTTCACGTATCCCGGACCCTGAACGGCGTTGCGGCCTTCGTCTCCGAATACCTCGAATCGCCCCAGCGGGTCGGGCTGCAGTTGCTGAAAAGCGCCTGTGTTGAACCATTCCGCCGCCGTGTGCGGTCCGGAATTCGGATTGCCAATCACGTTCGGACGGTTGCTGGAAAATCCGGAAATCTCCGGCGCCTGCCCTTGCAGAGAAACGTCGTTGGAATCAAATACGGTAAAAGGCGTGCCGCTCATCGCCGTCAAAATCCCGTTCAGCTGCCAGTTTCCCAGAACATGCCCGTACCAATTGCTGGAGTGTTGCAGGAAGGGAAGCATCCACTGATAACTGAGCACGAATCGATTGCGCGCATCAAACATCGATCGTCCGCGCTCCGCGGCCAGATCGAAAGGATTCTGTGCGAGATCGTTTTCCCCCGCTACCGGCTGCGATGCTGAACCGGTAATGTTGAACGAACTTACGTCATCGATGGAATGCGACCACGTGTAGGACGCCAGGAAGGAGAGGCCGTGGCCGAATCGTTTCCGCAAACTGGCTTCGAGCGCGTTGTAGCTGGAATTTGCGATGCTGGCAATTTCGCCGACCGAGCTGTAGATGCAATTGTTCGGCTGCGCCAGGGTGCATCCCGAATAGAGCCGCCGCTGGTTCACGTTGTTTTCCGTGGAAATCGGACATGGGGTGGCCACTGAACAGCCTGGGCTGGTGGTGTCGACGCCTGGGACAAATACCGCCGGATTGCCTTCAATGAAGCGTGGCAGCCTCACTCCCGTGGTCCCTACGTATCCGATCTGAAACAGCCAGTCCGCTCCGAAAGATTGTTGGATATTCAAATTCCAATCCTGCGCATACGGCAAATGGAGATTACGCGCGGTGACCAGCAACGTCATCGGCTCGGGAAACGCCTGGCTGAAAGGATTGGGCGTGTAAAACGGATTGGCAAACGAGTTCACGGGAAAACTTATTTGCTGCGTCTTCAGGTACGGAGGCGCGCTCACCGGGTCCTGCAGCGGGCCGCCTTCTCCGGTGTAGTAAGGCTCATAGAAAATTCCGTAAGCCGCGCTGACCACCGTTTTGCCATTCCCACGAGGATCCCACGCCACGCCGAAGCGTGGAGCAAACGCCGTCTTCTGCGCTGGAATCAAACCGGCGGGGACGCCCCGATCGCCGGGATAGAGCAAACCCGGCGGCGCATTTGGAATCACGGTCGACTGCGCTCCCGGAACAAAGAGATTTACCCGGTTCTGATTCTCGGTGGAAGGGAACGGCAGCTCGTAACGCAGTCCGAGGTTGAGCGTCAATCGAGACGTCACCTTGTAACTATCCTGCGCGTAAGCATCCAAAGCGCGATCCCGGATGTTGCGGTTAAAATCCCCGCCGCCCTGCAGAAACACCACTGGATTTCCGGACAGGAAGCTGGCAAAGCCGTCGCTATAGGGAAAATTTGCGAACACAAAGAAGCCGTTCGTTGCGATGCCCTGCAACGCGTTGATCTGATCGCGCCGGTAGCCTCCACCAAATTTCACATCGTGACGTCCATGGATCCAGCTCAACGATCCGGAAAGATCAAACGTATTCTGAAACGTGTTGCGCGGTCCGGTGATGGGATCGCCCACCGATGCATATCCCCCAACCTGTATGAAGGGAGGTCCCGCTGCCGAAGCCAAAGTAGGGGCGTACTGAAATCCCAAGTCCGTTGCCGACTCGTGATTGATGTGCTGGTCCAGCAGGAATTTATTTCGCAGATACGAAAAGCGCGCGACCCCGATTGTGCTGGGCGAAAAGACGTGCGTCTCTTGCGTCACGAAGTTCTGCGCCCGATCATCCTCCCCAACGGGAAAGCCGGGAACATTCGCACCCACGGGAGAAAGTGGATCCGTGGTCGGTCCGCTGCTATACATGTAGCGAAAATTCAGCGTGTCTGCGCGGGAAAGATAGTGGTCCAGGCGCACGCCGAACTGGTCATTATTCTGGATCAACGTCTGCGTGGCCACGAATCCATTGGACCCACTGTTCGGCAGAGGAAAGAACGGCAGGATATTGGCAGCAATCGGATTGATGGGTGTGAAAAGCGTCATCTGGTTGAAGGGCACCGGCGTTCCAAAAAACGTGAGTTGCTGCCGGGCGTTGCCGCAGATCCCGTTGGCGTCGAAACCTGCCGTGCACTGCTCCGCGAAATTGCCTTGTCTCTCCGCCAACGAAGGAACGGTGGCGGGCACGGTTTCACCCTGGCGGTTGCGGAAGCCTTCGTAATATCCGAAGAAGAAAGTCTTGTCCTTGCGAAGCGGGCCTCCGAAGGTGGCGCCGAACTGGTTCTGCTTCAGAGGCTGAACGCTTCGAGTGAAGTAATCGGAGGAATCCATCGCGTCGTTGCGCAGAAATTCCCAGGCCGCGCCATGAAAGGAATTCGTACCGCCGCGGGTCACGATATTCGTCGTGGATCCGGTGTTGCGGCCGAACTCGGCGTCAGCGTTGTGAGTGAGAATTTTGAACTCGGCGATGGCGTCAATCGGCGGCTTCAGAACGAATCCGGCGTCCACGGCGTTGACGTTGTCCGCGCCATCGATCATGAAATTGTTCGACTCGGGCCGTTGCCCATCGACCGCGTAAGCCTGTCCCTCTCGCGCAGGACCACCGGCCTCCAGAAGTCCGGGAGTCAAGGGCACTACGCCGGGTTGAAGCAGTCCCAACTGGGAAAAGTTGCGGCCGTCGAGGGGTAGGTCGAGGATCTCGTGCTCCATCACGGTCTGTCCCAGACTGCTGACGGTGCTCTGCACCAGCGCAGCATCGGCTCTCACCTGAACTTGCTGCGTCTCGGCTCCCAGCTTGAGGTGAATGCTGACCGTCGCCGTCTCGTTCACATCCAATGAGATTCCTTGCTGCAAGTATTTTTGGAAACCCGATGCGTGAACTTCTAACTTATAGTGCCCGATGGGAAGCTCGACCAGGATGTATTCTCCTTGACGATCCGTGGGCGCGGAGCGAGTGAGGCCGGTTTCAACCTGCGTGGCCGTCACAATAGCACCGCGAACAATCGCGCCGCTAGGATCGAGGACAGTTCCACGAATGCTTCCCGTGATCTGCTGGGCGGCGACGTTCACGGCGAAAAGACTTAATCCTGCAACGACAGCCGCGACTGCAAACAAAAGTATCCTCAGTCTACGCACGCAGTTCCCCATTTTTCCCCACGAGGCGTCAGTGACGCCTGAGATTAAGAAATACACGGTCAAAATGACCGATGAGATTTCACCCACACAATTAAAAGTGCGGCGATTATAGGGAAGCTGAATCGCAGGTCAATAATCGGAAAGAAGTATCCGCGTTGTTAGGTGCGGTGCTTGCGCAGGGTGCTCGATTTTTCGCGGCGTTGCGAGAAGTGTTGAGGGATTCGTGCTGGCGCGATCTCCGTTATGGGAATAACCGCACCGAGATTTCCATGCGAGCGCAGTTCGAACTTCGCACGCCAGTTACAAAACAAAAAAACAGGCCGCCCGAAGGCGGCCCGTTAGCTTGAAAAGGGAAGTACCTAGAAGCGCAGATTAATCTCCCGCCACTGGCTCGGCCACTTCCGGCTTCGCAACATGCGCGCCGTTGCCGTTACCATTCCCGTTGCCATTGCCGTTTGCTTTGCCCAACGCACCGAGCGGAATGAATCCGTTTTCGGCCACGGCTGGTTTCTCTTTCAGAACGACCTCACGATACAGGGAAGCCATGCGAGCGTTGTAGGCTTCGTCATTCTTCTGCGGCCCGCGATGTCCGGCGACCGGAGTTTCCGAATGATCCACAGCCAGAGCCGCTTTCGCGTCTCGCGCCCGCTTCTTCTCCTCGCGTGCAGTCTTCGCGATTCCGAGATTATCCAGATCGTGCTGCAGTTCGTTGGTGACCAGATCGTCGCGCAGCAGCAGGGAGTGGACTTCATCGTCCATCTTCACTTTCTTGCCGCCCGCAAAAATCTCGTGACGCCCATGCTCTTCGTACCACTTGGTCAGCGTGGCCGTCATGTGCATCTTCTCGATGATATTTCTCCAACCCACGCCCGTGTTGTAAGCGCAGAAAGAAATTTCGCCTTCCTGCGTGGCGTAAGGAATGATGCATTGCTCGGTGCGCCGGAAGTCGTAGTTGAAAAGATCCTGGAACCACATGCCTGCGATGAACAGGAAATTCCAGCGATCGGTCGTACGGCGCTTCATCACGTCCTCGACCGTGCGGTCCGGACCAACCTTGCCGTAATCGCGTCCGGTGATGTGGTAGTTCTTGTCGAACTTCTTGCAGAAGATCCGTCAGCTTGAAGTGCGTCGGAGACTGGAACGGATCGTAGTTCTTCATCAAACAAAGCGCCATGCCGAGCCCGGTCAGAAACTTTCCGCGCGAGGCATCGTTCACCTTGGCAATGTCCTTCGCCAGCTGATCGCCATGCAGAAACGCCGTGACCGGAACCGCTTCCTTGGTTTCCTTGTCGATCATCACCGCCATGCCCGTACCGCAGTTCGGGTGGCAGCCACACGATAATTGGCCCCAGTCGTTCTTGACATCGTTGGCGTGCATGAGGTCGGCCCAATCGCTGAAGGTGCCCATGAAGCTGATGGGGAACCAGTCGCGGCTGGGTTCGCCCAAGCCGGTTTGATTTTTTACGTCGTGCGCCAGGTGAGAGAGCGTGTAGCGCTGGGCCTGGCGGCGGTCGTCGGTGACGGCTTCGTCGCGTCCGGTAAAGCTTACTGGCTGGAAGCTGAGGAAGCTGATGGTCTTGGGATTGTCGAGCGCGAACTTGATGATGCGTCCGACTTGCTCGTTGTTGATGCCGTTCACAATGGTGACCACGGGAACGATTTCGACGCCGGCTTTGTGCAGGTTCTCGATGGCCTTCAGTTTCACATCGAACAAGTTGCCGACGGCGCGGTGTGCGTTGGCGGCGTTGCCGATACCATCGAATTGCAGATAGGCGTAGCGCATGCCGGCTTCGACGGCCTGCTGGCAGAACTCAAAACTCTTGGCGAATTCGATTCCGTTGGTGGCGGCCTGCACCGAGTTGTATCCAACTTTGCGGGCGTAGCGAACGGCGTCGAGGAAGTAAGGCGACAGTGTTGGTTCGCCGCCGGAGAACTGCACGCTCATCTGACGACGCGGCTTGATGGTGATGGCGTTGTCGAGCATGGTCTTGATTTCTTCCCACTGCAGTTCGTGAACGAAGCCGACCTGGTTCGCGTCCATGAAGCAGGGATCGCACATCATGTTGCAGCGGTTGGTGAGATCGATGGTGAGGACGGAGCCGCGCCCATACTTGACGGTGGAAGAGCCGTGATGATGGAGCTTCTCATCGTTGTGGGCGGCGATGTCGCGGCCGGGGAAAACGTCTTCCAAGTGCTTGGAGAAATCGGTGTCGATCGACATCACGTCTTCGAAGTGGCCGTGCACGGGACAATCTTTGACCATCAGAATCTTGCCATCGCGTTCGACGATGGTGGCCTTGATCTCGCCGATCTTCTCGTTCATCAAAACTTCGTGAGGCAGCTTGCCGTCGAGAATCTGCTGGCGAATTTCGGGGACACACTTCGGGCATAGGGAATCAGTGGAGCGAGGCCAGCCGAGCGGTGGCTTGGACTTCTCGTAGGACTTGAGCAGAGGTTTATCGGACCATTTGGGCGTGGGCGAGACTCCGGGATTAATGCGATTCAGACGGTCGAACACAACCCAAGCGCTTTTGGCGGCGACGACAACTGCTTTTTCTACGTACTTAATCGGCTTGCGCATGTTGCTATAGGCTCCTGAAAAACTGGCTTTGGGCTTCGGCTTTCGGGCGTCGGCCACTGCTGCTGTTGAACTCTGGGTCCAGGCTCTTCGCCTTGGATGCCGGCGATTGGAGTCTGATTCCTCGTGGAACCTGAAATAGTACCAAAAGGTTGTGGTTATCCCAGAGAGTTGAACCTGGTTCGTACACGTTTCCCTGGGTGTTTGTCTGAAAGCTATCCTATGGCAAGGGAAGGGGATAAGCATCCAGAAGGCAACGAACGGGTGAAAAATGGGGTTTAGTGGGCGAATGGGGGATTGGGCGGGGGTAAGTTGTTGAAAGGAAAAGAGGGAATGTGGATGAATCGGGCTTCCAAGGTGATGCTGGTTTAGTCACGGCAAGGTCAAGGGCGACGGACAAGAGTGTCCGTCCCACACGACAGGTTCGAGCTGCGCTCGAATGGACAGCCCCTTCGGCTTCGATCAGGGCAGGCTTGGGGCGGCGGTCCTCAGATACCTCAGGGGCTGAAGCCCGGCTCCTTTTTTCTAGTCTGTTTGGCACGACTGGAAGTCGTGCCCTTCCCGGTCGTGCTCGAGTGTGGAGTTGTGGCGGTGGCAACGATCAAAGTCAACAGCAGGTTCCTCACCGGGCCTTCGGCCTGGTTCGGAATGACAGCGGTTATTAGTCGGGGGGTGGCTCTATTCGCAGCGCTGGAAGCGCTGCGCCACCCGAAAACCTTGCGCAGCCCCTTCGGCTTCGATCAGGGCAGGCTTGGTGGCGGCCGTCCCTAGATACCTCAGGGGGCTGAAGCCCGGCTCCTTTTTTCTAGTCCGTTTGGCACGACTGGAAGTCGTGCCCTTCCCGGTCGTGCGGGAGTGTGGAGTTGTGGCGGTGGCAACGATCAAAAAGTCAACAGCAGGTTCCTCACCGGGCCTTCGGCCTGGTTCGGAATGACAGCGGTTATTAGTCGGGGGGTGGCTCTATTCGCAGCGCTGGAAGCGCTGCGCCACCCGAAAATCCTTGCGCAGCCCCTTCGGCTTCGCTCAGGGCAGGCTTGGGGCGCTGTCCCCACATGAAGAGACATCGAAAGCGGGGCCGCGTCCGACTGCGTTGTGTGACGTCCCCCCGGTCCGTCACGCAAGCGCAGTCAGACACTCTCCGCGCCCTGCGCCACGAAACCCATGAAGAAACGCGGCGCTGAGCAAGCTGGTTCCTATTCGAGCGGGCCTAGACTGAAGAACTAGGCTCTGTGTCGAATGCCTCCAGAACGGCAGCAATCACCTCTTCCGCCTCGACTCGGTGCACGAAGCCCGATACTGCCACCGCGCTGCAGACGATTTCAGAGAGCTCCGGGCGCGGCAATTTTCCCAGACCTCCTGCGGAATCGCTGAGCTGACTCAGCAGCAGCAGCAACTGGGCCACTCGCTTGTCCTTCAGATACAGCTCTGCTTCGAAGGAAGGGTTGGCGAATGGATGGTCTGGGGTTTGGTCTTGCGCGGAGGAATCGTGAGTGATGGAAGTAAGGAACGTTCGATGAGTTTTGTCCATGATTGCCTCTTTATCGGCGAGTGCACGCGGGCGGCGCGTTCGCGAAATCAGCTGCTGGAATTCGTCTGAGCAAAATGCGTCCAGAAATTCGTTAACCGGCTTTTTCATTTCTCTCCCTCCAAGTGCTTAGCCAATGGCCGAAGAACGGTTTGGGACGGCTGTAGATCTCGTTGTTTGGCGCATCCGCGGTTTGCGACGAACGGACATGCGTGCGCGACGCGATCGTCAAGCCGTTTCTTTCAGGGAAATCGCTCCCGGGCACTACGAATTGTTCCTGGCTTTTGCCCGGCAGCACTTCGCGAAGCGCCCAGTCGATGTACTGAACGGATTCTTCGATCAACTTCATCGCGTCCGCTTCGGATTGGCTGGTGACAAACATAAGGGGCTGAAGCGCATTGCGAATGTGGTGATTCATCAGGTCGATGACGCGAAGACGCTCGATGAGGCGGTGCATTCGGTGGCGCTCGTAGAGATAAAACAGGGATCCGGCGACCAGGCCGCCAAGCAGGTCGTCGGCAATGCGCCCCGATCCATCGAGGCCGCAGCGAATGGATATCTGATCGGCGGCAACCAACAGCCCGGAGATCAGGGTGAATAAGAGAAATGCCTTCCAGAGAACAGAACGCTCCGGCGTCTGAGGCGCAGAGAGAGTCATGATCGCTCCTTTCAGTTGCGTTTGATTGATGGCGACCGGTGGCAGTGCGAGAATCGCGAGTCCGATGAGGGCGTCACTCAGGTGACGGCAAAGGACGCGGGGATCGACGCCAATTTGCGCACACGGCGGAGCCACGGTGGCTCACGCGAAACTCAATCCTGGCGCACAAGGAGATTTAGATCAGGAAAATGCAGAGGACTTCCTGGAGGGAATGTCCATGGTGCTGGCTCGGCATGGCAGCCAATTCGAGCACCAAACGGGTTACAACACGGCCAGCGCCATGGAGCGGGGATGCGGGTGAGATGGCGATGGGATCGACTGCGGGCGGAACCAGTCGGATATTAGGCCGCGCAGAGGGAGCCAGATTTACCGGAGCATCCGACTCGTTAAAGGCGGTTTCGGGAGAATCCACCCGGGGGACCGTGGATACGAGCACCGCCGCAAGGACCAGCAAAACAACGGATACCCAGCGGAGACGTCCCACAACACTCCCCCAAAACATGATGCAATACTCTGGCAAAATACTCCCGGAGCTACGGATTGTCAATGACACGATCGGGCGGAACTGGGCGCCGTTCGAGGGTGGAGCCCGAAGGGATTGGTGTAATCCTCTCGTTCGTAGATGCCGGCGGGCACGCCGCCGTGGGTGACGACGTTGGAAGGCTGCGGCGAGCGCAGCGATTGACGGTAGACCGGGCCGAAACACTTGGGCGAAGTGGCGGGAACTTTTACGTCCTCGGACTTCATGCTGTTGGCTGCAGCAGGAGTCTGCGATTCTCCTTTCGCGACCTTGAAGGTGTCGACGGCAACGGTTTGGGATTGCGCGGGCGGGATCAAGGGAAGGAGACTTGTGCGAAGTCCCCGGGACGAGTCCGCAATCGTCGTTTAGGAATAGTGACTGGCGGCGGGGATTTCGTTTCAACAGGAAGGATTGTCAGACTGCTAGTTCTGGGCGACCGAGGGAGCAAGAGTCGATTTGGCGGCGGCGTGAGCGGGGGCGGCCTTGGGACCCGCAGCCTTTTTTGCGGGGGCAGCGGGAGTGGTGGGAGCTTTGGCGGCGAGCTTCTTTTTGTTGAAGTCGCGAACAATGCGGGCGACGTAGGCTTTGGTTTCGTGGTAAGGCGGGACGCCGTTGTATTGCTCGACGCGCTGTGGTCCGGCGTTGTAGGCGGCGAGGGCTTTGATGAGATCGAAATTGTAGCGCTCAAGCAGTTCGCGAAGGTAGCGGGTTCCACCCTGGACGTTGGCTTGCGGGTCGAGGGCATTCTGCACGCCGAGCGACGAGGCGGTTTGCGGCATGAGCTGCATGAGTCCCTGAGCGCCTTTAGGAGAGACGGCGCGGACATTGAAGCCGCTTTCGGCGCGGATGACGCTGGTGACGAGATCGGGATCGAGATTGTAGGTGCCGCTGGCGTCGCGCACGGCTTGATTGAGATCGAAGACGTGCGGGGTGGCGGGTGCAAGCTTGGCCTGCGGAGTTAAAGTTTGAGCTGGAGCGTCGGGGAGGGATTCGAAGTGATCGATCTCGGCGGTAGGAATGTCGACGAAGCTGGATTGATCTCCGTCGATGTAGAGGCGGGTGACAGTGCCAATGACCTGTCGGCGTTCGTGGCGGATGGAGAAGCCGTTGCGGAGGATGGCGGAGTCGGCGGCAAGCGCGGATGCGGCGAGGATCGCGAGGCAGAGGGCGAGTTGGATCGGCTTGTACATTCGTCTATATGCCAGGTCCCTCAGGGGCTAAAGCCCCTCTACTGGGAACCTCATAATCGCAGCGCCGAAGCGCTGCGCCACCCAAAAGCACTCGGCCAGCGGTTCCACAGGGGCTAAAGCCCGAATCTTTTCGAGCGCGTTACGCGGCGCTAAAGCGCCGCTCTTCCACGGTGCTGCACAGGTTCGAAGGTTCACGGTGGTGCACAGGTCGTTCACAGGTCCACGGTGCTGTCAGGTCCACGGTGGTGCACAGGTTCACGGTGCTGCAAGGTTCACGGTGCTGCACGGTCCGAAGGATGCTGCACAGGTTCACGTGCTGCTGCACAGGTTCACGCTGCTGCATAGGTTCAGGGTGCTGCATGTTCAGGGTGCTGCATGTTGACAAGGTGCTGCACAGGTTCACGGAGTTGCCTCGGCGCCGTCGCGTGTGATCACGGATTACGCGGATCTCCGCGACGCGCTTCAGATTTCGAATCTCCGCGAAGCCTGCTTTCTAGCCTTCAAACAAGTCAGCGAGGGCGGCGGCGACGCCACAGTTGTCGTTACCCAAGGTTACGTTCCAGCCGCGGGAACGGAGTTCCTCGCAGGCATTCCCCATGATAACCGGATGGCCGGCAAACTCAAGCATTTCCACGTCATTATGGTTGTCACCGATGGCCATGACCTCTTCGGGGACAAGGCCGCGATGGCGGGCCCAGCGGGCGAGGGCGTGGCCTTTGGAGCAGCCGGCGTTCAAGATGTCGATCATGGAGAGGTCGCGCTCAGGATATTCGGTGCGGAGGGTGGTGATGCGGTTGCCGAGGCCGGTGGCCTTAAGGGCGATGAGGGCCTGAGCCATGCGGTCCATGGAGCCACAGAACATGGCCTGGACCGGGTCGGTGACGAGGGCGTTCTCGATGGGGATTACGAACTCGATGTACTGCATGTTCTTTTCGAGCCAGCGACGAATGCTGAGGTTGAGGGCCTCGAGGTGTTCGAGGACGATGGCGCCTTTGGCTTCGGTGTCAAAAGTGAGAACGGTGTGGCCGCGGAATGCCTGCATGGCGATACAGAGCTCGCGGCAAGTTTCGCGCGGCATGAGGTCGCGATGGAAAGTTTCGCCGCTGAGAGATCGGGTGATGGCGCCGTTGGAGCTGATGAGCCAGAGGTCGAACCCAAGCTGCTTTGCAATGGGGAGGGCAAAGGTGTGGCGGCGACCGGTGACGAGAACGATTTCGATACCGGCGGCGTGGGCGCGGCGAAGGGCGGCGAGATCGCGGTCAGAAATTTTGAACTCGGGGTTGAGGAGGGTTCCGTCGATGTCGGAGGCAATGAGGCGGATGGAGTCGGGCTTCAGGTTTTGGGGACTGAGTTTTGCCAGGGAATCGCCAGCTTCGATCACATCTTTATTGTTACATACCGGGTCGTGCCAGAAGTTGATCTATCGACCCGGAGCGAAGGCGGCGGAACTGTGATGCGGAGTTAAGCCTTGTTTCCTTCAATCTTCTTTTCACCGCGCTTTTTTCTTTCATTCATTTTTCTTTTATTGATGGCGGCGGGAAAGTTGATCAGGTTGTAGGTCGAAACGTTTTGGACGTCGCCGATCAGGGTGCGAATGGCGGTGCGGAGCTCCGCAATCCCGTTTTCCAGTTCTACTCCCTCAGCCACGGGTATCAAGGCGCACAACTGGCGTATTCGTTCGTCCGGAGGGGTCGGCATCGTCCCAAGATGACAGAAAGCGCTGGACAAATCATTCGGGTATTTTCCGTAGTAGGGTGTGCCGCTCTGGTGTCCGGCGGAAGCTTGGGTCTGGGCCTGGGCGTGTTATATTTCGCTTCGCATGGGACTTCTTTTTTTCTTTTTTCACTGGTGGTCACTGCTTCTGCAGGGCGTGGCGATTGTGCACTTTATTCGCCGGCGTCCGGACACCTATTGGATATTTATCATTTTGTTTTTGGGATGGATTGGGGCCGCGGTCTACATTGTTGCGGAAGTGATTCCGGATGCGGGGCTGTTACGCGGATCGTTCCAGGTGTTTCCTCGGCGGAGGAGGATTCGGGAGCTGGAGCGAGCGATTCTGGATAATCCTTCGGCGGGAAACTACGAAGAGCTGGGATTGCTGTATCTGGATGATGGAGATTTTGCCAAGGCTCGGGGATGTTATGACCGGTCGATTTCGCAGCGGACGGATTCAGTCGATCCGTTCTACCGAAGGGGAGTGGCGGAAGTTGAGTTAGGCGATTTTGCGGCGGCGGTGCCGGATCTGGAGCGGGCGATTACGGCGGATCCGACGTATGACTTTCACCGCGGCATTGGGCTGTTGGCGCATGCGTATGCGGAGACAGGGCAGGCAGAGAAAGCGGGGAAGCTTTTTGAGCAGGCGACGAAAATCTCTACCAGTTCGGAAACGTATTACAACTATGCTCTGTTTTTGCAGGCGCAAGGCCGAGTGGACGAGGCGCGGCAGTGGGTGCAAAAGATAATCGACAAGCGGGCGACAATGCCGGGATATCAGAAGAGGCGGGAACGAGGATGGTTCCGGAAGGCGTATGGGTTGCTGGCACGGTTGAGGCTGTAGGAGAAAATTATTTCGTCGGAAGTGTGCTAACTAGCGCAACAGTACACAGCACCTAAGTTCTTACGATTCGGCACGGTGCAAGCATATAGTAATCAAATGGGGTGGTTACCTTCTCCTCTTTCAGGTCTTCTGACCTAAGCCAGTCCTCCTGAAGTTCTCCCACAATTGGGCTTTTTAATGCGATCGGTTTCGCGATGCAACGTGCAGCCTTGCGCGCGAATTGGGCCCGGTCTGCATGGTATCTGGTTGCTCGATTCGGGATGTGGCTGTGGTTCGCCTTGAGGCCTGTCCTCCAGTGGCTGTGAGACAGGTGGGCGGACAAGAAAACTACTTCAAGGGCCCCTTGTGAAACGGAATCGTCGTCGGCCGACCATTCCCGCAGGCTAAATGATTGGTTGAGCAGAAAAAGGAGTCGTATGGCAAAAAGCGCAGCTTCGTTGGGCAGATTGCCGAATCGCTTTTTATCCGTGGAAGAAATGGCAGAAAGCGAGCAGCGATTCCGGCGACTGGTGGAATGCCTGCCCGACGCCATCATGGTTCACACTGAAGGCAAAATAGTCTTCGTAAATCCGTTCGCCGTCCGTTTACTCGCGGCTGAAGGAGCGGAGCAACTATTGGGGCATGACATATCCGACTTCATAAAGCCGGAGTGTCTGCCAGCGATCCAAAGTCGAATCACAGAATGTTACTTGACCAGAACGGCATCTTCGCCCCTGGAGTCCGTGATGATCGCTTGTGACGGTTCAGCGGTGGATGTTGAGGCCGTTGCGATACCCACCACATGGAATGGCGCTCCCGCGATCCAGGCCGTCCTTCGTGACATTAAGATACGGAAGCGGGCGGAGGAAGTGGCTCAGACATGGCAGCAGCGGCTGGAATTGGCGCAAAAGGCTGGCCTTCGCATCGGACTGTGGGATTGGGACGTGGTTACGAATACTGTGACTTGGTCGGATGAGACTTACCGCCAGTTTGGATACTCGCGAGATACGTTTTCCGGCCGAGTGGAAGACGCTGCGAGCAGGATCCACACGAAGGACCGGAAGCGGGTCAAGGCTGCAATCCAAAAGGTTCTGGCGGGCGAGTCGAAGGAATATAGCGCTCAGTATCGAGTGGTGCATCCGGATGGCGGGACGAGATGGATCGATGCGCACGGCGTGATGGTAGCGAAGGATTCCACGCGCATGATTGGTATTGGGGTGGATATTACCGATCTCAAGAATACCGAGCAGTCGCTTGAGGAGAGTGAAGAGAAGTACCGAAATATCTACGAGAATACAACCTACGGGATCTTTCTGGCAGAGCCGGACGGAACTCTATTAGATGTGAATCCCGCGCTGGTAGCGATGCTGGGTTACGGCTCAAGAGAAGAACTGCTCACCCGCAATCTGGAGCGCGACATTTATGAAACCCGAACTGAGCGCGCTTCGATTCTTGCGAACACCGGGCCGGATACCCGCGTAGACGGTGTGGAAGCCAGATGGCGCCACAAAGACGGCAAGGTGTTTCCGGTGCGGATGAGTGGGGCAGCGGTGCGCTCGAAAGACGGAGGAACGAGCCATTATGAAGTTATCGTGGAAGACATTACCGAACGGCACAACCTGGAGACACAATTCCGCCAGTCGCAGAAGATGGGAGCCGTGGGTTTACTCGCCGGAGGAATCTCCCATGACTTCAATAATCTTCTAGGAGTCATTCTCGGGAACGCCGATCTGCTGCGGGAAAAAAATCAGTCTGGGACCCAGCTGCTGAATGTGGATGCCATCACGGTAGCAGGAAAGAGCGCGGCTCAGTTAATTCGACAACTGTTGGCGTTCAGTCGAAAGCAGGTACTCTACCCGACTCTCATGGACGTCAATGCGATCGTGAAAGAGATCGGTAAGATGCTGGACCGGCTGATCAGCGAAGACGTGCGGATTACGACGGAATTGGAGCCGCAGCTTGGCTCGATTCGAGCGGATCGCGGCCAAATCGAGCAGATTTTGATGAACCTGGCTACCAACGCGCGCGATGCGATGCCCGGCGGGGGCACGTTGAAGATTCGGACTGAAAATGCAGAGCTCGGCGAAGAGGATGTGGCGCGCTATCCGTATGTCAAACCCGGCCGGTATGTTCGGCTATCGGTCAGCGACACGGGGGTGGGAATGAGCGAAGAGGTCCGCTCACACATTTTTGAGCCATTCTTCACTACCAAACCAAAGGGGCGCGGCACGGGACTGGGATTGGCAACGGTCTACGGAATCGTCAAGCAGAGCGGCGGATTTATATGGGCATCGAGCAGGCCGGGGGCAGGAGCATGTTTCAACATCTACCTGCCGCGCGTGGAAGGGAAGGCACCACCGCTGATTGCCGGGGTCCAAGTGCGGAGCGAATATCCTAGAGGCACGGAAACTATTCTGGTTCTGGAAGACGAAGAGCCTCTGCGGCAAGTAACGTGTGAATTTCTTACCGCAAGTGGCTATAACGTTCTGCAGGCCGGTTGTAGTGACGTGGCCATTGATCTGGCGAATCAATACAAGGGAAAGATTCCCTTAATCGTCACCGACGTAATACTGCCCGATGTGAGTGGGCCCTCAGCAGTGTCGAAGCTGCAAGCGTTGCATCCGGAAATGCGGGCTCTCTATGTTTCGGGATACCCGGAAGCTCCGGTCGCGCAGCAGCTCATTGCAGATGGAGCAATCCTGCTGCAGAAGCCGCTGTCGCGCATGGACCTGGTGAGAAAAGTGGACGAAATGCTGCACGCGGGCGCCGCTTCGTTCACAGGCTGACTGAGTATGGCTAACGATACGGCATCGTTTCATCGGAGGCACCGCTGCCGTGCGGTGACGAATTCCTTCCACGGTCCGCACAAAATTCTCCGATTTACGTCGTTTGTGGAGCGGATAGGGATCCCTCGACTTCGCAGGAGCATTCGCCTTGCGAATGATCCTGCTGCGCTCGGGATGACAGGGCTGTGATGATCCTGCTGCGCTCGGGATGACGGGGCTGTGATCATCTTGCTGCGCTCGGGATGACAGACGTTTGAATCAGTAACGATCGTTGGTGTCGATGTTGAAGCCGAGGATGGCGTTGACCTCAATGGGTTGGGCGCCGCGAGTGGCGGGACGGAATTTCCAGTTCGGCAGAGCAGCCATGATTTTTGCCGCCATGGCGGCGGGGCCGGGTTCGAGCACTTGCAGATTTTTCAAGTTGCCGCTGGCGTCGAGTTTGCATTTCACGACCATGCGGGCGCGGGGAAGATTCGGCGGGAAGTTCGGTACGAAGGCCTTGCGGGTCCGGTGAGCGGCGCCGCGTTCCGGGGCGGGGGTTGGGATCGGCATCGGCGAATTGCATGACCACCATGCCGATGGCGGTGTCGACGTAAACGGTGTAATTGTCGCCGGGAAGTTTGCCGTAAAAGTCGAATGCGCCACCGGAACGCGATGTAGCGACGATGGTGATGGCGGGACCGGGATCGCCTTTGACGGAAGAGCGGCCGGGCAAATTCGGGGCGTTACTGTTGCCGGAGTCGAAGCTGGGCAGGTTAACGACGGTGCTGCCGCCGCGAACATCGACGCCGGGAAGCGGGGATGATCCGGTGGGGGCGTTGCCCGCGCCGCCGGGACCGGGCGTTGGAGAAATTCCGCCGCGAGCGTTGGGATCAGAGCCGCGCGCCGAGCCGGATTTTCCCGCGCCACTGCCTGTGCCATTCATGCCGCTGCCGCCACCAGTACCATTGCCAATGCCGCTGCCGCCGCCGGAGCCGCCGAGTCCAGGTTTGTCGCCACCTGAGGGTGACATGGCGAGCGATCCTTTTCCGCCCGAGCCGGGGACGCCGGGCTTCGCGCCCGGATCAGGTGACAACACGACTCCCGAATTGTCCGGACTTCCGGCCGCACCTTTCGGCGGGGCGAGAGCCGAGCCGACGTCGCCAGGTCCACCGAGGCCATTGCCTCGCCGACCGGAACCCGAGAGGCCGGAACCTGAACCGGAGGAGGGAGGCGGCGGAACGATGTTGCTGGCGAGAAGGCCGCCATTGCCGGATCTGCCGGAAGTCGGACCGCCGGAGCCCTGGCCCGATCCTGACGATCCTGATCCTGATACCGACGGTGGTGGAGGAATGACGTTGGAGCCGCCGAGTGCGGACCGCTGCGACCGTGAAGTTGAGGATCCCGTACCAGCGCCGTCAGAGCCGATGGACGGCGGGGGGGCGATTACGTTCGAAGCTCCCTGGGAACGACCGGAAGAATTGCCGCTGGAGCTGCCGGTGGAACTGCCGATGGAGGGCGGAGGCGGAATTACGTTGGCATTGAGCGAGTGGCCTAGTCCGCCGGAGGAGTCGCGAGAGGTACCTGCGGCGCTTGAGGGGGAAACGGAAGGCGGTGGTGGGACGACACTCTGCGTGCCGAAGAGCTTGCCGATGACGCTGCTGAGAATGGAGCCATTGGCGGCCTGCGTGGGTGGTGGAGGAATGACATTGGGAGCGGACGATCGAACGCCGCCACTCTGTAGCCGGCGAAGATCCTGCGGAGAATCGGACGAGGGCGGAGGAGCGATAACAGAAGGCGCGGGCATGTTGAGTTTGGCGATGCGAGCGGAATCGCGTTCCGGCGCTGAGACAGGCGGAGGAACGACGGCGACGTTATTCATCTGAACGCGGGATGCGGAAACGTCGCGAGTGACCGAGGAAGGCGCGGGGGCAATGACGCTGCCGTTGAGAGCGGGGGCGGAGCGGAGTTGGTCGCGGGAAACGCGGGTGGACGCCGGAGCGACCACGTTCGAGCTGAGTGAAGGTGCAGAGCGAGAGTGGTCGCGACTAACGTTGGGCGCCGGAGCGATGATCGTGGGATCCAACCGCGGAGCGAAGAGTGCGTGCTCCGAGGCCACAGTGGGCGCGGGAGGAACGATGGCGGAGTTCAGAGAAGGAGCGGAGCGAGATCGATCGCGGGCGGCGTTCGGAGCAGGAGGAACAACGGAATTGAGAGTTACACCGGAGCGCGCCTGTTCGCGAGAGATATCGGTGGGCGCGGGAGCGACGATGTTGGTGGCGAGGCTGGGGCCGTTGTGAGTCGAGCGCAGTCCTTCGGCAGGCGGCGGCCCGGGAATGGATTTGAAGGCGAGCAGATTCGCAACTGCCTCCGAGGAGGACGGGAGCTTGAGATTGGGAGCATCAACGACTTTCGCAGTGAGGGAAGCTCCGCGAGAGACCTTGATAGTTTGAGTGCGATGATGCGCTTCCTGGCCGCCGGCGCGCCCAGTGGTTCCGGACTGCGCACCACCTAAATCCTGGGTGCGCGGAAGTTCGTCAGCGGAGTAGTAAATCACTTCGTCGGGCTGAAGTCTGGGGGCGGCATAGGGACGAAGGTGGTCGATCTCGCGAGGAAGCACCATCAGAACGAAAACCAAGAAAGCTTGCAGCAGGAAGGAAGCGATCATGCCGCGATAGGGAAGAATTCCGAAGGGAGCTTCTCCGGCGAGACGCGGCGCGGAACGGGCGAAGGCAGGCTCGATGGAGGTGGTGAATTCCTGCCAGCGCGGCGCCCACTCTACGAGAAGCTTGGGAGCGTCGTGGAGATGGGTACGTTCTTCGAGTTGCAGTGTTTCGGGCACAGAGAATTATTTGAATGCTTCGCCGTTCTGGCGTAAATGGCCCTGTCGGGTGGTCGCAGCCTGGCGCGTACGTAAGTATTAATGTTACGGTGCGACCCCAGAACTCAGGCAGGTGTGAGCATTCCCCCCATATTGATTTCAATTCTATCGCCCAAAACGGTTTCGGTTTGAGCCAAAGTGTGATGCGGCAATTCCAATACGGACGCGGCTTTCAGGCGAACGGGGGCAAATCGCCAGGGAGCCAGATTCGATTCGATGTGCACTACGGTGCCTTCGCGGTCGAGATAGGCGACGTCGATGGGGAAACGCATGGCGAGGGTGTGAACGCCACGGCACGGGCGAATCCAGAGTCCGCGGCCATCGCCGAAGTCGTCCTCGGAGGCTCCGACCAAGCCGCGTAAGCGGGACCAATGGGTCTGAGCCACAGCGAGGTGCGTGGCGAGATAGCGCTGGCGCGTCTGGTTAAAAGCCTGGCCGTGCGGGATTAATCCCGGCATGGTTTCTCCTAAGTGTGGCGTCCCTCAGCGGCTAAAGCCGCAAGGGAAGCGATTCTTTGCGGCGCGGCTGAAGCCGCGCCCTTTCAAACAAGCAGGGGAGCGAGATAAAAGCCGCGCCCTTTCAATACAGAGGACGATGCGCTAGCGGGCGACACAAAAGCCGGCGCCCTTTCCGAACAAACAACAAATCAAAAATCTTTCACCAAAAACAGTTCTGCATTACTTACTGGTGAGGGAGTGGTAGGCCTGGATGAGTGCCGGGCCGATCGTGACGAAGAGGAACGGAACCAGAATGAATATAACGAGGGGAGGAACCATTTTAATCGTAGTCTTGGCGGCCTGCTCTTCGGCGCGCTGGCGGCGTTGGGTGCGCAGGGAATCGGAGTGAACGCGAAGCGCCTGGGCGATGCTGGTGCCGAAGCGATCGGTCTGGATCAGGGTGCCGACGAGGGAGCGAATGTCATCGACGCCGGTGCGATCGACCATGTTGCGCAGCGCTTCGGCGCGGGGCTTGCCGGCGCGCATTTCGAGATTGACCAGATGAAACTCGTCGCTGAGATCGGGATGGGCGTGGTGCAGGTCCTTGCCGACGCGCATAAGAGCCTGATCGAGCGCGAGTCCAGCTTCGACGCAAATGACGGTGAGATCGAGGGCGTCCGGCAGGCCGATTCGAATGCGGCGCTGCCGATCTTTGATCATGCGCTTGAGAAAGAAGCGGGGAATGAAGAAACCGAGAGCCGGCACGCAGACCAGCATCGGCACGCTGTTGAAGCCGGAAAAAAGGACGACACCGGCCAGGCCCAGCACGGCGAGCATGATGCGGGAGCCGAAATAATAGCTGACATGGCGTGACTCGCGGAGACCGGCTTGAATGAGCCAGGCGCGGGTACGGGAGACGTCAGAGGGGGAGAGTGGAATCGCTTTGCTGAGAGGATCGAGCGCCTGCTCGATACGGTCGCGCACCTTGATGGCAGGTTTCTCGTGAGCAATGGCCTGCTGCGTGCCGAGGGCGCGCAGGCGAGCGCCCAGAACGGAGGTAGGCGTTACGGCGGCGGCTCCGAAGGCGAACACGACGAGCGCGACCGTGATAAAGACGACGATGGTGAGAATTAATGGCAACATCTGCGTAAATCAATCAAGGTAAATCTGTGCAAAGGTCCGGATTTTTCAAGCCGGTTTAAACCTGAATCTTAATGATCTTGCGAATCACAAAATAGCCAATTGTCTGCAAAGCAATGCTCGCCACCAGCAGCGCGTGGCCGATGGGATCATAAAAAAGCGGATGCACGAACTCCGGGCTGAAGATGTAGAGAATCGTGACCACGGCGGGAGGCATGGCCATGAGCAAGAGCATGGTGAGGCGTCCCTGCGCGGTGTGAACTTTGACCTGGCGCTGGATCTTGAAGCGCTCGCGGATAACGTAGGAAAGGTTGTCGAGAATCTCGGCAAGGTTGCCGCCGGTCTCGCGCTGCAGCATGACGGCGGTGACAAAGAATTTTATGTCGACGAGGGGGACGCGCTCGGTGAGATTCATGAGAGCGTCGCGAACCGGCATGCCGAATTTCTGCTCTTCAAAAAGCTTACGGAATTCGCTGGCCAGAGGCTCCGAAATTTCGTTGGAGATCATTTCGAGCGCAGTGGTGAAGGCGTGTCCGGCGCGGACCGCACGGGCAAGTGTATCGATGGCTTCGGGAAAGAGTTCTTCGAATTTTTCAAAGCGTTTCTGGCGGCGATAGGAGACAAAAGAGTAGGGAAGGAAATGCGCCGATGATGAGCGCGGCCCAGGCGATGGCGGGATTTCCCGTGTAGAGAACGGTAGCCAGAGTCCGGCAAAAACGCCGCAGAGGATACAGATCAGCAGGAAATTGCCGGCACGATATTTCATGCCCGCCTGCAGCAAAGCATCCTGCATGGCGGAGACGCGCGCGGAGCGGCGAAGCAAAGTGTCGAACGCGGGAATTTTGCTGAGTTGTTCGTCGCGCAGCAGGGCGAGTTCTTCTTCGGGCTCGCGCTCGGGAGCCTTCTGAACGGTAGCCAGGCGCTCGCGGATAAGGCGGGCGCGGGCACTGCGCTGGTCGAGCAGCGAGCCTACAGCGAAGGCCGCGAGGGCGACGACGAGGAAGACGAGAAGTGCGATCAGCGCTGACATGGGAAGTACTTTTTAAAGACTCAAAAACCTGTGCTATGTGGTGCTCTCAAATTTCAGTCTTCGATTCAAACAGTGCCGGGCGCAACCGCATGCCCGAGGTTGCCAGCCGGTCGGCGAATTGCGGACGAACCCCGGTGGCGCGGAAGGTTCCGCGTACCTTGCCGTTTTCGTCGATGGCTCGCCGCTCAAACACAAAAATATCCTGCATGGCGATGCTCTCGCTCTCCATGCCGGTGACCTCGGAGATGGAGATGACTTTACGGGTACCGTCCGATAAGCGCGCGATCTGCACCACGGCGTGAATGGCGGAGGCGATCTGATGGCGCACGGCGCGCTCGGGAATATTGAGATTGGCCATGGAAACCATGTTTTCGACGCGGGCCAGCGCGTCGCGCACGGAATTGGCGTGGACGGTGGTCAGCGAACCTTCGTGGCCGGTGTTCATGGCCTGCAACATGTCGAAGGCTTCCTCGCCGCGGACCTCGCCGACGACGATGCGGTCGGGCCGCATACGCAAACTGTTGATGACCAGTTGCCGCTGGCGAACGGCGCCCTTGCCTTCAATATTGGGAGCGCGAGTTTCGAGGCGGACGATGTGTTCCTGCTTGAGTTGGAGTTCGGCGGCATCTTCGATGGTGACGATGCGCTCGACGTTGGGAATATAGCCGGAGAGAACATTGAGCAAAGTGGTTTTGCCGGCGCCGGTTCCGCCGGAGATCAGAATATTCATGCGCCCCTTCACCATGGTGGAAAGCAGTTCCAGCATGGCTTTCGGTGAGGGTGTGATTCTCAATCATGTTGCGGGCGGTAACGGGATCGCGGCCGAAGCGGCGGATGGAGAGACAAGCGCCGTCGAGGGCGAGCGGAGGGATGATGGCGTTGACGCGGGACCCATCGGCGAGCCGGGCGTCGACCATGGGCGAAGATTCGTCCACGCGGCGGCCTACGCGGGAGACGATGCGCTCGATGATCTGCATGAGATGCTGATTGTCTTTGAAGGACAAGCCGGTCAGTTCGAGTTTTCCAGCGCGCTCGATGTAGACCCGGTCGAAGCGGTTGACCAGGATATCGGAGATGGTGTGCGTCCTTGAGCAAAGGCTCGAGCGGACCGAGGCCGAAGATTTCGTCGAGGATTTCGCGAGAAAGGCGTTCGCGTTCGGCGAAGCTGAGAGGAACGACTTCGTTGTTGACCGCATTGCGAATGAGAACCAGGACCTCTTCGCGGGCGGTATCGCCGTTGGAGCGGCCGAGTTTTTCCAGATCGAGACGGTCCAGGATCTTGCGGTGCAGGTCGGATTTTACCTGCTGGTACTCGCTGTGCTCGAAAGTTTGAAGATGTCCCATAAAAACTTACGCGTCATCCAGATTACACAGTCTTAAAAAGGGACCAGGCGGCGCGTTTCACGTCGTCATCGTTGCGCGTGAGTTCTTGCGCCAGTCCAGAAAAGCAGCGGGCAATTTCGGTGTGACTTTGTTCCATGACCGGGACACCCCGGTCGATGGCCGAAGAGATGGCGAAATATTGATTGGGGACTCGCCAAAGCAATTTTACTCCGGCAGCGTTTTCCGCGTCGGATTCGCTGAATCCGGGCACTTTGCGGAAACGATTAAGCACGAGGCGCAGGCGCTCGCGATTGCCGGTCTCTCCGAGATATTGTTGGACGCGGGCCGCGCTCCACAGAGATGCCACGTCGGTACAGGCGACGAGCGAGAACACACTCCGATAGGTTCGCGACCAGGCGGCTGGCGGCATCGAGACGGGATGAATTGTCGACGACGACGTATTTGTAGTGCGCGACCAGCATGTCGAAGAGGCGAACAAATTCGGCGGTAGAAGGTTCGATGGCGGCGGGGGCGTTGGTTCCAGCGAGGAGTTGCAGGCCGCCGCTGTGGCGCGTCATGAAACTTTCCAGCAGGGAACTATCCATGCGGTGAAGGTTGCGCGTGGCGTCGGAGATATTGAACAGCGGTTTCAGGTTGAGGTGGAGGGCGGTGTGGCCGAGGGGCGCGAGATCGACCAGGGCGGTGCTGCCGTAGGCCGATTGCAGCGCCAGAGCGAGATTGACGGCAACGGTGGTGGCTCCGCTGCCGCCTTTGGCATTGACGACGGTAAAGACTTTGCCGCGCGGGCCTTCTTTCTGAACCCGGCGCTGGGCCGCTGGTGAGACGAACGAAGGCTTCAAGAAGATCGGTGGTGGTAGTGGGACGCTCGATGAATTCGCGGGCACCGGCGCGCATGGCGCTGACGATCAACTGGGGCTGGCTCAGGCTTCCGATGGCGAAGACGGCGGATTCGGGTAATTCCTGACGGAGAAGTTCGATGGAGCGCATGGCCATGGCGTGCCCGTCGGAAGGAATGTCGACGAGAACGACCTCGGGATTGGCGGACTGGACGCGGCGCATGACGGGATCGGACGCAGCTACGGGAAAAGTGGCGCAGGTGTGAACCGTCTTGGCTACGCTGGTCCCATCGACCAGCACCTGGAGCACGGTCCGCTGCTCGTTATCAGTGGCGACGATAACGACGGAAAGCTCGGGCATAACAAGAACTTCTCCAGTGTCTCAAGGGTTCGGGCTCGTTGATTCTGGCGAAGCGACTCCGGGGAAGAGATCGTTTCCGCCCATGTGCGAGGTGCGAGTCATTGCGCTTCCAATTCTACCGTCCCGGACTGCGTGCGGGGCGCTCCGTGCGGCGTCTGCCGCGTTCGAACTAACCAATTTGCAGACTAGCTTTCTAAATTCTTACTTCTTTCTTAAGCTTTACTTCTTCTTCGAAGCTCAACATTCTGCATTCACCCATGGCTACTTGCCCCATGGCCGAAGCGCGGGCTTGTTGGAATCGAATTTGTCTTTATTCATAAACGGTTGGGGATTCGCTGGTGTAGCCGGAGGTTGAGCATTCGGCGAAATGCGGTGAACGGTGCAGAGCACCATCAGCTCCGAATTACTCTTTTGAGCACTCTTGCTCTTGAAAAAAGTTGCCCAGGATGGGGATATCAGCCAGGCCGGGAATTTTATTCCAAATATCGGTTACGCGATTATCGATCAATCCGGCGATGACGAAACTTTGTCCGTCCATCAACTCGAATTCGGTTTCCGCCTTGCGGGTGCTGAGGGCGGGAACGGTGAAACCGGAGATGGTCAGCGCGTTGGCGAAATCGAGCGTGCTCACTTCGGGAGCGACGATGAGATGAATGTTTCCATTGGGCATGATCACGGGAGTGAACTCCAGCTTGACGCCGAATTCTTTAAACGAAATGGTGACGGCGGTGAATCCGGCGCCGGGCTGCACGATGGGAAAAGGAAATTGACCTCCGGCGAGGAAGCTGGCCTTCTTGCCGTTGACGGCGATGAGATTGGGTTCGGCCAGAATCTGGAGGAGACTTTTATTCTGCAGAGCCTCGATTACGGCACCGAAGTGAATATCGGGACGAAAGAGGAAAAGGTTCAACACGTTGCTGACGGTTTGGCTGGCTGAAAATGGGCCGCTCTGACCAGTGGTCTGGGTGATGGCTTGCGAGCCAAAGCCTCCATACTGGCCGGTGGTGGTAGAGCCGATGGTGTTTCCGGCACCGGTGGAGAAAAAGTTTGAGCCCAGTTGAGTGAGAGCGGTGCGGTCCACCTCAGCGAACTTCACTTCGAGCAGAACTTCCTGAGCGCCGACGGGACCGAAGGTCAGAACGTTGACGACGTTGTGGGAATAGGCGGCGGCGAGCTCTCCGGCGCGCTTGGCGACATCCTCGGTAGTGACGTGGCCGGAGAGAACGATGGCGGCGCGGGAAGGTGTGACGGAGATTTGCTCATCGGGAAAGACGCGGTGCTCTTCTTCAGCGCAGGCGCTGACATCGACGTCGACACGCAGATCGAAGCTGCGCGAGCGTTCGAGTTCGTCCCAGATGAGAAGTGAAACCTCACCGGGAGCGCGGCCATGCACCAGGATCTGGGTGGGGGTGATCACCGTGGCGTAGGCAACGGTGGGGTCAGTGACCGAGATGCGCTTCAGGCGTTCGGTGGTGTTGATGAGCAGCGACTTGTCGACCATGACGCGCAGAGGCGCTGACCCTTGCTGGCTAGCCTGGGCGGGTAAGGTGGTTTGCGCGGCAGCGGCGGCCTGATCTTGCGGGGGAGCAGGAGGGGGTGTTTCCGCCTGCGGAGCAAGAGCATTGGCGAACACGAAGGCGGGAACCAGAACCCAGACTGCGACAGTGATCAAGAGTGTCGTGCAAAACTTCATCGTATGATTCCTCTCCAATGAGGAAGCCTGCCTTTGCAGCATGTCACGTAGAGTGCGCAGCCCAGATCGCTGGTCCTATTACTTGGGCTCATCACTCCCTTGTTCCGGAAATTTGACGACATCGGGTTTCTTATCACCCTGATAAACCTCAACGCTCAACACGGAAGGAGGGGGAGCCGTTTGCTGAGCTTTTTGTTGCTTCACGGGATGAGGATGCGCCGTGGGCGTGGAAACCGCTAGAGGGGTTCCACCTTTATAAAGTCCCTTGGCATTGGCGGCCACAACTTCGTCTTGCTGAGTGTCGAGAGGATTGCGCAGGGACAACTGGATACGGCCTTCCTGGGCGGCCAAGGTAAGGCGTTCTGCGTCATCGGGAGAAACGAGGAGTGTGATGACGGGCGTGTTCTGTGCATCGCCCGCCGCATTCCGCTCGAGGCGCTGACCTGCAGCAATCACCGAGACATTTTGCAATACCGTGGTGGTCTGGCTTTCGGAACTGCCGTTAGGAGTGCCGGTGAGGAGGACGTCCACGCGAGTGCCCGGCCCGACGAAGCCAGCGACGGAGACGACTTCATTTACGCGAACTGACACGGCGCGCATTCCAGGGGGAATCAGGGAAGGTAATCCCGAGCCGGCGTTTTCCGGAGCCAGCTTGCTGGGAAGAATGAACTCGCCGCGCGAGATGGGCAGGATCACGCCGCGGCCCAATACTTTGGATCGAGCGCTGTAAGTTCCGGCCGGCAAGGCGGACGCTGGATATTTCACGGTGCGCACATCGTGTTCTTCAATCCTGGCTCCGACCTGGATGTCATTAGCGGCGACAATCACATCGGCCCCCGGCTCGTTACCGGATGATCCCTTGCCCTGAAGATTTTTGTAGACGAAGAGGCTGACGAAAGCTCCTAAAGCCAGAGCCACGGCGCCAATCATCAAAAGACGCGTACGGTTCATAAAGCTCCGTGAGAAAACAAAAAACCGTCCCTCACCGCGGCACAGCGAGAGCGGTCGTTGCCTGGCGCACTGAGTTCAGCGGTTTGGAATCGATCAAACGTTATTGGATCGAGCTGGCTACGTTGGAGAATACGTTGTTGGCATTCGATCCGATCAGACGAATCGTACCGACCACGATTACCAGAATCACGGCGAGCATCACCGCGTACTCGGCGATATCCTGGCCCTCGTCGTCGCGCCACAATCTATAGAGGTGTTGCATTGTTCCGCCTCCCTGAAAGTCGATTTTGATGCCGGATGATCTCGGACCAAGAAACGTCTGTCCTTGCCTCCGGAATCGGTTCCCCGGCTGCCTGTAATTAATCTGACGGAGGAGTAATCAGAATATAAATCATAATACCGCGCAACTGCCCAAGAGATGTAATTAATTGCATACCGAGAGTAACGTCAAGCTGCCCTTAGGGCGGGGCAGTCAAGATCAGGGAATGGGCGTCGCGATAGGTGTCGATCCAAGGGGGGCTGGCGGCAAGGAGTCCGACCGCGAGAGCTGAATTCGGAGGGACCACGACGGTTGGACGTTCCAGCGCTGCAGGACTTGGCGCCAAGGACCTTTGAGTTGATAGGCGTCGGCGAACTGTGCGAAGCAAGTCTGGGCCATAGAGATCAGCGCGCCCATCGATGAAGACCCGAGTTGTGGGGTAAAGCTTCCAGATGAAATAGCCTCCCCAATCGTAGTGGTTGAAGATAGGGCCGACAGGAGGGTGGGCGAGGAGAAACGCAGCCGCCTCGGCGGGGAACTGCTGCGTTTCGGCCGAGGCCTGGCGCTGAATTACTTTCGTTACCTGAACGCTGGCGAAAGCTGCCATGGCAAGAATGATGGCGGCGTTGAAGATGGTGCGGGGGATGGAGGCAGGGCGTTGATGCGAAGTGTTGGGCCAACTCCAAAGGCGCTTGGCAATAATGGGTACGGCTACGAGCACAAATAGCGGAATGAATCGGATGGATGCCAGGCTGGAGTAGAGGCCCACTAATAAGAGGATGAGGTCGCGCGGGCGCAGGCGAAGGCGGGACCAACCGAGAATGGGGAAAAGAGCGAGCAGGATCACGAGCAACGGCCAATACTCAGGTCTGTGGAAGTTTGGCGACGCCCATTCTGCGATGTAGTTCTGCATGGCCTGCGAACGCAGGGTATCGATGGGATAAGAGAAGAGGCGGAGACCGTTGGGGTTTAACGGCACGACCAGAAAATCAAGCAGCAGAATGAAAGCTTGCATCCGCAAGGGTAGATGTCCTGCTGTGTGGCCGAGGTGGCGCTCGATGAAGCCGCCGAGGAGAAATAGGAGCGAGAGGGCGAGTCCTAGCGCGAATCCGGCATGCAGATTCACCCAGAAAAGCATGATGGGGACAGTCCACCAAAGAAGGTTGGGATGCCGGTCGGCGCGCTCAAGGATGAGCAGCCAGAGACTCGTGAGCAGCAAAGAAATAACTTGCGGACGCACGCCCCACAGCGGTGCGGTAGCCCACGCGCCGCAAAGCGTGGCGGCGCCTGCGACGTAAGGCGAGGAGCCGCAGCGCAAATATAAGAGATAGAACGATGCGCAAAGAATTCCAGCAAACACCAGGATGAGGCCCGCGAATCCTGCCATGCGTTGAAGTTGGTAAAGAAAGAGTTCCGTGAGCCATTCGTGAGCCACCCAAGGCTCGCCCGCGCGCGTATAGGAGAAAGGGTCGGTGTGGGGAATGGATTGGTGTAGCGCGATATATTCCCCTGTCTTGAGGTGCCACCAAACATCAGGGTCGGTTACGTTGCGGGCGGTCATGGCGAAGAGGCCGAGGAAAAGGACGGCGAGGAAGACGCCGGTTGGGGTGAGGGTTTTTCCAAACAGACCCTTCATAGGGAATCCATCATAGCGGGTGATGGGGGTGCAAGGTAGAATCGGAAATCCATCGTGGCTATCGAGAAACGACAATCCATGTTCGCGGGGGGGCCTAGATCACGGCTCTTGGCCTGGACTATTATCGCGGCCTTGCTGTGGTTGAATCTTCTGTTCGTTATCGATTTTCGTAAGGGAATGAAGAACGGCTATGCGGACTTCACGGTTTATTACACCGGCGCAACCATCTTGCGTGAGGGGCGTGGACATCAGATCTATGACCGGCAACTCCAATACGAAGTGCAAGAAGACTTCGCCGGGCATATCCCTTTCCGCCGCGGACCTCTGCCGTATATCCATCCTCCTTTTGAAGCCTTGATTTTTGTGCCTTTGACGTTGTTGTCGTATTCGCAGGCGTTTGTGGTGTGGGACCTGTTGACGGTGGTGATGCTCTTCGGTGTGGCCGCTCTGTTGCGCCGGTCAGTCGTAACGCTTCGGTCGATCCCGCCGTGGCAATTTGTGATCGGAACCTTGGCTTTCTTTCCCGTTTGCTCATGCTTGCTGCAAGGGCAAGATTCTGTTTTGCAGTTGCTGCTTTGCGTATTGGGATTCAACGCGCTGAAGAGGAAAGCGGACTTGCTCGGCGGCTGTTGGCTGGCGCTGGCGGCATTCAAGTTTCAGTTTATAGTTCCGATCATGTTGCTTCTGATCCTCTGGAAGCGGCGGCGCGCGGCGATTGGATTCGCGGTTGTTGCCGCCCTGCTGGTGCTTGTCTCGGTGGCACTGTCAGGCGTGGCGGCTCTGCTTAAGTATCCGGGATATGCGGTAGAAGTCGTCAGGAACCCGGGTCAGGGTGGTGTACCTCCGGAACTGTTGCCGAACTTGCATGGATTGGCGATGGGGTGGCCCCCCGCTTTTTCAGGAGCCGTGGGTGTGGGATTGGCCGCAGTCAGCTCTATCATCCTGTTCTTATTTGCAGCCCGGAACGGGCAGGGGAAAGCGGGTGGGGAAAGCTTAGAACTGCAACTCTCGCTGGCGGTAATAGTGTCGGTGCTGATCGCCTGGCAAACTAATTTGCACGACCTTTGCCTGCTGATACTGCCGCTGATCCTGGTCACGGATTACTGCGTACATTCGATGCCCCCTGTGAGGAGAACCGCAATTCTCCTTCCCGCCCTGCCACTGCTGATCAGCCCTTTGTGGATGCTGCTCTGGTTTGGGATCGCTAAAGTGAACTTGATGGCGATCCCACTACTTTGGTGGGCATGGAAAATTGGCGCGGAGCTCTCACGTAAGCCCGGGAACGAGAGCCTGACGGGTGCCGCAACCGTGTTGAGCACTCCGGCATAAACGAAAATGACGCTCCGCTCAGCCAACGTCGAATCCACCCACTTGCCGCCCCGTTTGGAACACGGCGCTTTGCTTCTTGTGGCTGCGCTAGTGGCCGCCGTGAGCATGTGGTTCTATGTCGATCGCATTCTGGTGGGGTATCAGATAGCGGATGCTACGGCGCACGAGCGTCCGCGGGGAAATCTCTCCGATCTTTATCCGCGGTGGCTGGGTGCGCGCGAACTGCTGCTGCACCGGCGCAATCCCTACGGCGACGACATCACGTTAGAGAGTCAGAAGGGATTCTACGGGCGAGTTCTCGACCCGGCCAAGCCCAACGATCCCAAGGATCAAGAAGGCTTTGCTTATCCCGTCTACGTAGTGTTTCTATTGGCGCCGGTGATTTGGCTAGGATTTCATGATGTGCAGATATTTTTTCACTGGCTGTTGCTGGGCTTGACGGCCGCAAGCGTTTGGCTGTGGCTATGGGGATTACGATTGCGGCTGCCAGTGCTTGCCGTCGCGATCGCCGCTATCTTGATGCTGGGAAGCACCCCCGCCGTGCAAGGGATCAAGTTGCAGCAATTGAGCCTGCTGGTGGCAGCCATGTTAGCGGGATCGGTGGCCTGCGTGGCCAGCGGATTCTTGTTTTGCGGCGGAGTGTTGCTGGCGCTGGCGACGACCAAGCCACAACTGGCATGGCCTCTGGTGGCATGGCTGCTTTTATGGACGCTGGGCGATTGGCGGGCGCGGCGAAGATTGGCGATTGGCTTCGGGCTGGCCATGAGTTTGTTGCTGGTGAGCGCAGAAATCGTTCTTCCTGGTTGGTGGCGCATGTTTGCGGACGCCATCGGAAAATATCACCAGTACACGCAAAACGAGTCAGTGCTCGAAGTCATGGTGAATGGGGTTTTCGGCCTGAAGGCAGGCGGGACTGCGGGCCACGTGGGTGGGCAAATCCTGGCTGCGATCGCGGTTGTCGCCTGCGTGCCCATACTCTGGAGGTTAAGAAGGGAGCGAGTGGACACTACGGCCTTCAGCGCTGCGACCGCGCTGGCACTTGCCCTGACCGTGCTGGTAATTCCGATGTACGGACCCTACAACCAGGTTCTGCTCCTGCCTCCCATTTTGCTGTTGATAGGGGAGCGGCCGGCAAGCATGTCGCGACCCCGGGTGCGCCGTTTGGCGTACGGAATCGGTGCGCTTCTTTTGGGATGGCAGTGGATTGCAAGCCTCGGCCTGACCCTGATCTACTTGCTGGTGTCTCGGCCATGGGCCCTCGACGGTTGGAAGTGGCCGTTTCTTGCAACTTTTGCATTACCCGTGTGGGTCTTTGCATTGATTTTCTTTCTAGCGCAAGAGAAGCCACACGGAGTGCAAGTCTCGTGAAGCTACGCCAGGAGCGAGAGCCGTTTTTACGTATACCAGGGGACCGCATCGTCTGATTTGGATTGCGCGGCGGGTGGACCCCAGGAAGACTCTTCCCGCTGAGGCCCGATTCCTGTCATTATTAGGGGCGCGGCTTCCGAGTAAACTTGCCGGAGCTGCCGCTTCATCCCATGGTTCTTAACGCAATAGCTCGTCCGCAATCTTCCGGGTCGGGAGTATTTCCGGCGCTTGTGCTGGTGCAGGGCAATGAGCAAAAAAATATTGTGCTCAACCGCACTCCTTTCAGCGTGGGGCGGAAGGTGGATAAGGATCTGGTGATTGCGGATCCGCGGGTCTCGCGCGATCACGCGCTGATCGTGCTGGAAGAGGCCGGGTTTTTCATTGTCGATCAGGGCAGCAAGCACGGCACGTTCGTCAACGGGGAACGCATCCAGCGGCAGAAGTTGGAACGCAACGACCGGTTGGAATTTGGGGCGCGCGATTCAACCTACGCGATTTTCAATCCGGCGCACCGAACCTCGAACACAGCACGAGAATTCCTGAGCCAGATTTCCGGCATACAGATCTCTCAGGAAGCTACCGACCTGGAGAAGCTGACGCTCTTTCTGGAAGCGGCGCGCAAGCTGAACACAGCGGGAGTGCTTGACGAAATCCTGATGACGATGCTGGAGGTCACGCTGCGACTCACGCGCGCTGAGCGGGGCTATGTTTTTCTGAAGGACGATGAGGGGAACCTGCGACTGGGCGCGGGACGCAACAACAAAGGCGAGTCGCTGCTGGACGATAAAACCATTTCTCATTCCGCGCTGGATGAGTCCCTGCGATCGAACTCGGAATTTCTGCGGACCGACACTGGAAGTTCGGCAGATCTGGCGGAGCGGCAAAGTATTGTGGCCTACGACCTGCGTACCGTGATCTGCATTCCGCTGCGCAAGCGGCAGGTGCAGGCGACGCGCGAGCAGGCGGCTCCCGTGGCAGACCCTGCGTCCGAAGTGACAGGCGTTTTGTATGTGGACTCGCGGTTTGCGTCGCGGGAATTTTCCGGAGTCGGTCACGACATTCTGCGGGCGATCGCGACAGAAGCCGCGTCGCTCATCGAGAACGCGCGGCTGGTGCAGGCGGAAGAAGAGTCGCGGCGCTACCAGCAGGAGCTCACCATCGCGGCGAGCATTCAGCAGCGGCTGATGCAGGTGAAGATTCCCGAGGTGCCGTTTGCGACGCTGCGCGGAAAAAATCTCTCTTGTAAGGAAATCGGCGGCGACTTCTTCGATGCCGTGAATACGAAAGAGGGACTTGCGGTGGTGCTGGCGGACGTAAGCGGCAAGGGAGTTTCCGCTGCTCTACTGGCTTCCACGCTGCAAGGGATGATTTATTCGCACTTGAGTTCGGGCATGCCGCTGCTGGATGTGGTGAGCGCCGTGAACCGATTTTTCACCGAAAAGCTGGTGGGCGAAAAATATGCCACGGTATTGCTGGCACGCTTGCGGCGGGATGGCGATCTGGAGTACGTGAATTGCGGGCATGTGCAGCCGCTGCTGGTGTGCGGTGGGGAAGTGATTCGTCCGCCGCACGGAAATGTGCCCGTAGGTTTGCTGGCGGATGCAACGTTTGAGAGCGCGCGCTGCCAGCTGAATTCCGGCGACCGCTTCATTTTAGTGACCGACGGCGTGACCGAAGCGGAGAATTCGATGGGCGATTTCTTCGAAGACTTCCGATTAGAAGCGGCTGCAGCCAAGGCGCCGACGCTGGAAGGAATTTTTTCAGCAGTCTCGGAGTTCTGCGCCGGGAATCCGTTGAATGACGACTGCACCGTGGTCGAGATCGTTTATTCGCAAGCCGAGGCACAAGCTTAGGACGCGCAGACGATTTCGAGTAGAGCGAAGACAGAGAAAGAGCTTACGTCCGGAACATTTTTATTCAACCACCACGGTGTAGTCTGTGCCCTCCCAGCGATTTTCGGACGACCAATAGAAAGTAAAAACAACCTGGCTTCCCGCAGGCAAGGGTGCGGTGGGTAGATCCAGAATGTAGGTGCCGAGACCGGTATCGCGCGCGGCGGTATCTTGCGCCGTTTTCCAGCCATCGATACTCCAATGTACGAGCCCGGGAGTGAGCAGAACGACCCGCAAGGTTTTTCCTTGAGGAACCGAACGGGCTTTGTTGTTGAATCTCCATCCGAAAATGCGACGGACAGGTTTCTCGATCTGATAGCGCTGCACGGTTTGCGGCGGCTGGTCGAAAATATGGCCATCCCGCAGGGAGCGACGAAGCTTGATGTATTCCGCGTGGGCCCAGACCAGCGGACAAGCGGAGCCGGAAGGCTTGCCGCGGAATAACTCGAGGGCGGGGATATCGTCGCGGTCCCAGACTTGTTCGGAAAGCAAGCGGCTCGCGCCTGCGGGACACTGCTCCATCATGGAGAGCAATTCCTGGGCAGCCTGGCTGCGTCCGGCGGCCAACTCGTAATGAGCGCGCTCGCCTGCGAGCAAAGGCCACGGGCGCCCGATGCCGCTGCCGTCGAAGGCTGAGCCATCTTCGTGTTCGCCGTAACCATCGCCGTTGTAGCGGTACCAGCAGGGGCCTTGCGGAAGTTGCACGCGCAAGAGAGCGTCGATAACGCGAACGGTGTTGAGGATGCGGGGATCGTCGGGCGCGCGCAATCCGAACCGCACCAGCGCAAGGGAATCCGGACTGACGATGCGAAAAGCGCGCTCCACGCCTTGGCCAGGCGGGCGATTCTTAATGGGCACGAAACCCTGTGTGGGTGACGCTGCAGTATCGGTATCGGGAGGGGCAATGCGGACGTAGTAGCCATCGACTCCCACTTGCTGGGCGAGCTCGCCACCGGTCGCGTACACCCAGCGTTCGATATTGTCGTTCCAGGCATCGGCCACCTCGCGAAGGTAGATGGCCTCTGAAGAGTGGCCGCACAGTTCGGCGATATCGGCGGCGGCGAGTAGCGCGGAGATTTCGGCCGCGAGTGTGAATGGAGAATAACCGCCGTCCTCTTCCCAGCGATCCTGCTGCGTGACGGGACCGTTGCGCACGATGAAGCTTGCGGCCTTGCGGACCATTGGCCACCAGCGATCGAGTTTGCCCAAGGCAGGGGCGGCTTCGCGACGCAGCAAGTCGGTGAGCAGAATAGGGAATGCGGTTTCGTCCATCTGAACGCCGCCCCAGTAGGGGCGTCCGTCGAGCCAGAGATTCTGCGCCCAGTTTCCAGCGGCCTCCTGCGTAGTCTCAAGATAACGGAGCACCTTCACGGAGTCAGAGACTGCGCCTGCGGCCAGCAAAGCGCCGGCGGTCTCCACGAGGTCGCGCGGCCAGATGAGGTGATAACCGCCGAGATCTTCGTCACCCTTACTGAATCCCCAGGGAATGGAGAGACTGGCGATGATGCCGCCGAGAAAATCCTTGGATTCGTGGGTGCGGAGCACGGCGGTGGAAGAGCGATAAAGATCGTACTCGTGCGGCGGATCGTCAAGCTTGATCAGGGTGTTCTGCCAGTTCTGCCAGTGCATCACAAAGTGGCGCCGAAGACCGTCGTAATCCTCGAACAGGCTGGAGCGAACTTGTTGGCCAGCCTCGGTGACGATGGCGCCAAATCCGAGAGCTAACACAAATTCTCCATTGCATGCGGCGAGATCGATCTCGCCGGTGCAAGCGACATTGCCGTTCTCCGCGCGCTGATATTCCCACTGCATCTGGAAGTGAGCCGAAAGGTCCTGCCAACCGTCGGAAACGCCGACGAAGCCTACGGACATTTTTTTCCATGGAGCCGAGGAGCCGAGCGCAAGAGCGGTTCCGTCATGCGACGCGAGAAACATGGGGACGCCCTTGTAATCGCCGACCCAGGCGGTGTTCTCAGCGCCGCAGTTGGCCAGGTGCGGCGAAAGCAAGGCGTAGAGGTGATAGTCAGAAAGTTGACCCTGCAGGGGCTCGAAGCGGACTTTCTGCAGCACGACATTACGGTAGGGATCCGTGAGGATTTCCTTGTAGATACGGTAGCGGCCACCCATTTCCGTGCTGGTGAGTTCGAAGGCCGGCACGCCTGGTTCGAACGGTTTATTTTCGAAGGTGCAGTGCCGTTTTTCTTCCGAGAAGAAATCGCGTCCGTTGGTGACGAGGAAGCCGAGATCGCGGGTACAAGCCTGATCCACTCGCGGAAAATAGACTTCATTCAAGATGCCGTGGCTGAAGGTGAACCAGACTTTACTGTGCTGGTTCAGGGCAGTTCCCGCGCCAGACTTGGCGCTTGAAGTCCAGCGCGGCGAAATTCCGGGCCAACCGGGGGCGTAAATGATGGAATCACTCATTGATTATCCTGGAAAGCTTCGTGGCAAAGACGCGCAGCGTCGGCGAGAAATCCGGAGCTGCGAAACAAACGCCTCGATGCGGAATGGATGAACGGCAGCCAAGAAAGAAGCAAAAGAAAAAATATACAGAGAGGTCCCACTCATTGCGAAGGAATCCCGTTAACTCCTTCCCTGCTGTTAGTTATAACAATCCATTCATCAGAAATTCACTCATTTGTAACTATCCTTTAACACAGCGCCGTTAGAAACGAAGGTAATCATAATCGGGAGGATATCGGTGATACGACGAATTACGCTGCTTTTCGTGTGCGCGTTTTGCAGTTTACCTGGCATCGCTCAGACAACCTTGAATGGCGCGGGCGCCACTTTTCCTTATCCCATGTATTCGAAGTGGTTCAGCGAATATCACAATCTGCATCCAGATATTCAAATGAACTACCAGTCCATCGGCAGCGGTGGCGGGATCCGGCAGGTGATCAACGGAACGGTCGACTTTGGGGCCAGCGACGGTCCCATGACCGATGAAATGTTGAAAGAAGCGAAGACAAAAATTCTACACATGCCGACGGTGTTGGGCGCCGATGTTCCGGCTTACAACATTCCGGGAGTGACGGCGGAGTTGAAGTTCACTCCGGAAGCGCTGGCTGGAATCTTTCTGGGAAAGATCACGAAGTGGAACGATAAGGCGATCGCGAGTGCGAATTCCGGAGTGAATTTGCCGGACAGGGACATCATCGTTGTGCATCGCTCCGACGGCAGCGGGACCACCTATATCTGGACGGATTATCTGTCGAAGATCAGTCCTGACTGGCAGAGCACGGTGGGAAAAGGTACATCGGTGAAGTGGCCGATCGGTCTGGGCGGCAAAGGCAACGAGGGGGTTGCGGGATCGATCCGGCAGTTGCAGGGGTCGATTGGGTATGTCGAGCTGATTTACGCCGTGCAGAACAATATTTCGTATGGCAGCGTCAAGAATGCGGCGGGAAATTTTGTGAAGGCTTCGCTGCAGAGCGTGACGGCAGCAGCGGCCTCTGCGCCGAAGATGCCGGATGATTTCCGGGTTTCCATTACGAATGCTCCGGGCAAGGACGCGTATCCCATTTCAAGCTTCACCTGGCTGTTAATTCCTGTTCCTTCGAAGGATGCCGCCAAAGGCAAAATTCTGGCCGATTTTCTCAATTGGATGGTCACCGATGGCCAAAAAATGACTGCGGCACTTTCCTACGCTCCGCTCCCCGAAAGCGTTGTCCAGAAAGAAAAGGAAGCTATCAAGCAAGTGAAGTAAATTCTGCTGAAATCCAGTCATAGGTAAAAAAGGAGAGAGTGATGAGTTCGATGTGGAAGTGGTGCGTGATCTTATTGGCGGCGACTACGCTGGTAGCGCAAACCAGCACGGCGCCGAAGCCGAGACCCAAGAAAAGAACAACGACGATCACAGCGGCGGACGTGCAGGCCTTAAAAGATGCGATCGCTTCGCAGCAGGCCGCGCTGGCGGCACAGCAACAACAGATTCAGGATCTGCGGGACGAACTGCATCGCAAAGATCAGGCCGTGACCCAGGCGCAAACCGTGGCGACCGACGCGTCCTCGAAGGCGGACGCGGCTGCGGCGCAGGCCACGCAACAGCAGGCGGCGGTTGTCGAGTTGAAAAGCGACGTCACCGACCTGAAAACCAACGTGAACAACACAGTGTTGACCGTGCAGGAGACGCAGAAAAACATCACCAGCGCGCTCGACAGTCCGATGGCGATTCACTATAAGGGGATTACGATTACGCCGGGCGGATTTGCCGCGGCTGAATTCGTGCGCCGGTCGCGAGCCCTTGGATCGGACATCAACACTCCCTTCAACTCTCTGACCATGCCGGGCGCAGCCCAGAGCAGCATTTCAGAATTCTTCGGGTCGGGGCGACAGTCGCGAGTCTCGGCGCTAGTTGAGGGCAAGCTGAGCGACGTGAAGATGACCGGCTTCGTTGAGGCTGACTTCCTGTCCTCCGGAACCACCTCCAACAACAATCAAAGCAACAGCTACACGCTGCGACAACGGCAGGCCTGGGGGCAAGCCGCTTTCAACAACGGCTTCACGTTCACCGGCGGCCAGATGTGGAGTCTGGTGACCGAAACCAAGCACGGCACGGATAACCGTAGCGAGGCCCTGCCGATGACCATCGATCCGCAGTATACGGTCGGATTCAGTTGGGCCCGGCAGTATGGATTGCGAGTGTCGAAGAACTTCAACAACAAATTGTGGCTGGCGGCTTCGGTAGAAAACTCCCAGGCGACCGTTACCAGTCACGGCAACGGGAACAATTTCCTGATCGGATCGGCCGGCGCGGGTGGCGGACTCTACAACGCAGCGATCACGAATTGCACCACAGCGCTTAACAATGCCGGTACACCCATCACTACCTGTTCGAATGCCGCCAACTATTCGTTTAATCCGTCTCCGGACGTTATTGTGAAGGCTGCGTTCGAGCCGGGCTTTGGGCACTACGAAGTGTTTGGGATCTATAGCCGCTTCCGGGATCGCGTGTATCCCTGCGGTGAAGTGGCTCTAATCGCCCCCGCGGTTACTGGTCCCTGCCCGAGCGGCACGGGAACCGGTCCCAACGCGGTGGGAGCTTTTAACGTTTCCAACAATGGCGGTGGCGTGGGCGCGAACGCACGCTGGTCGTTTTTCCAGAAGCATGTTGACTTCGGGATACACGGACTCACCGGACGCGGCGTCGGCCGTTACGGAACTTCCGGTCTTCCGGATTCCGCCGTCTACGCCAATGGTGGCCTCGACCTGGTACGTTCGTGGCAAGGTCTGGCGACATTGGAATGGCACGGTCCCAAACTCGATGTTTACCTGAACGCAGGCGGAGAGTATGCGGGCAGGACGGCGGGCTATGATCCGATTTCGCACGCGTACATCGGATACGGGTCTCCGCATTTCAACAACACTGGTTGCTATACGGAAACTTCGCCGACTATCGGGGGCGGGTTCTTCCCCGGTGGACTCTCCAAGTGCACGGCCGATACCCGGCTAGTGGGCGAGGGCACCATCGGCTTCTGGTACCGCTTTTACAACGGTCCCAAGGGCCGGTTTCAGTGGGGTCCGCAGTACTCCTACGTGGAACGTTACGCGTGGTCGGGAACCGGGTTCTCACCCACGGTGGGAGCGGCGCCACACGGATTGGATGGGATGATCTTCACGTCATTCCGCTATTACTTGCCGTAAAGCAGGTCTGAAGTATCTTTCCCCGGCGCATCGAACGGCGAAATGCCGAGAGATGCGCCGGTTTTCTTTTTGGGGAAGGATGCAAGCGGCTCTCCCGGGTTGTTCCAAGGTAGAAGCGCACCGCTTCGAGTGCCGAAGGTAGCCGCCGAATAAAATTCAGTTGCGGAAGACGTTATATACCCTTTCGGAGTAATACAAGAATGTCCATCGACATACTTGACATTCGTTAGGCATCCCGCTATATTCCTTGCTACTTCGAGAGCCGGCCCCGGCATCTCGCGCAGAGCCCCACAAAGACAGTCTCGCTTGCGAACTCGTTGGTTCGCGTCCCGCAACGCGGGAGAGTTGTGTTCTCAACCGCTTTTAACATTTTCAGGAGAGAAAAGATGAATTACCAGTCACTTCGCTTAACACTGCTATTCACTGCGATTGCGATCGCGAGTTCGCTTGCAAATGCACAAACCGTTCACGTTGCCGGAGCCAGCGCATCGTCGCAATTCCTTACAGCGGCGCTGGGTGCCGATCAACTCGCGCTCACCGAAATTGCCAACAACGTGGCCAATAACACCTGGACTCCGGGACAAAAAGCGACCTATCACTGGACGGCCAAAAACTCTGCCAACATCATCGACAACCGCGACCCCCTGAACCGAATTCTGCCGGAGCTCGGTAATGTATTTGTGGTGTGGATTGCGGATGCCAGCGACGCAACGGGCAACACGAACGTGACGGACATCTGGGCGGCTGAGAGCGTGGATTCCACAGTTGCGGTACGTTCGTTCTCCGCGCAGGAGACTACGGGTAGCGGCGCCCAACTGCAGGTGATCCCGGCGGCGGCGGGCAATCTGATTAGTCCTACGTCATTATGGCCGGACGGCAAGAATGACGTAAACCTGGTGCCGGCGACCAATGTCTCTGCAGCGATCGGAACTTCCGCTACGGGCACGGGGGACGTGCACATCAACGTAGCGTTCACCGACCTGCGCCCGGAAGACGCTTTGTATGCGACGACTCGCGCGATGGCGGCGCTAAACACAACCACATGGGCAGGCCTGGGGTACGTGGGACCGACTACGAACATTGGGGCCCCGATCTACACGGCGCAAGGAACCGGTACAGAGTCGACCCCGATCAAGTTCGCTCTCAGCGGCAAGGCGGATCCTTTCACCAAAATTGTGGTTCCGGCTTACACGACGATTCCGGTGGGCGCGTCGCCGATCATCTTCGTGCTCAACAACGGAGGGACTTACTCTTCATCGACGGCAAACCTGATTACCGGAGTGGGCACCAAGTCATTTCCGCTGGCTCATCTGTTCGATGGGACGACCACGGCCGATACGCATAATCCGGCGTTCGGGGGAAGCGGTGATGGCGCGGGAACTCCGCTGACCTTGATTTTGCGCGAGCCGCTTTCTGGAACGGAGAATGTGGTGGAGTTCACCCTCTTCCGGTCGACGGGCAACACCAAAGATTCGCAGGAAGTGGGCGTGGTTAATCCCACGCGTGCGCCGTACAACCCGCTGAACCTCGCGACTCCGATTCACGGTTCGCGCCAGCGGGCCAACAGCACCAGCGAAGTGGTCAATGCCGTGAAGGCGGATGCCAACAGCCTGGGTTATATCTTCTTCAGCTTCGCCAACGCGGCGAAGTTGTCAGGGGCGAGCTGGAACTACCTGACGCTGGATGGAGTGGATCCGCTGTCGATTCCGGGCACCATTAACCAGGAACTTCCTAATGGTACGGTTACTTCGCAAGCGGCCGTATGGCCGGGCGCTTCTTCGTTTCCGACGTTGCGGAACGGTACCTACAAGTCCTGGTCGTTCCTGCGATACCTTGTGTCGAACTCTCTGATCGGAACCGATCCCTACGGACCTGATGTGCTGGCGCAATCGGCACAGGACAACGTAGACAACACATCTACGGACTTTGTTCCGTTCTACACCACTGGCGGCACAGATGGTCTGGACGTCTATCGTTCGCACTTCACCCAGTCCGCAGTTGTGGGTAGCAACGGTGCGGCAACAGCGGCCAACCTGGAAGACAACGGCAACACGTTGGGCGGAACGAGCGAAAGCGGTGGCGACGTAGGCGGGGCCATTGAAGGACCTTTTGGGATCACCGTTGCGACCACCAACGGCACGGCAACTACCTCGAGCACCGATACCAAGAATAAAGGCTATGCCGTAACCTGGAAAACAGGCGAAAAGTTCACAGCTGGCACAACTTGGGAAGGCGGGTCGATCACCATCAATGGCTCGCCCTACACGATTGCGAACGTGGCTCTGACCGCAACCACGTTATATGTGACGACAAACCCTGGCAAGAACACCGTTGCGGTTCCATTTGCAGCGGATTTTGCTTACACGTACCCGGCCGCAACTGCTCCAGGCGTGCTCAACAAGAAGCAGTAATGGAGGAGTGAAGGCGAAAGAGCGAGGGATCCGTGGGTTGGGAAGCAACCCTATTTCAATCGTTCCAATACCCACAGCACTTGTTCCAGCCTTTGCGGCGCACCGAACGGCGAAATCCGCCGAGCGGTGCGCCGCTCCTATTTTGGCGAGAAGTGCCTGCCTTGAGTCAGTGGGTGCGGCCCCGACAGCCAATGCTTTATACTCACGGAGTGGTTGGGTGCCCGCCGCCCGGTTTCGGAAGTGGATCCAATCAAATAAGGAAGTTCGTACGAACAGAAGTTCATAATCTTCGCACATGGCTCGCCTTTCGCTGGACAATCCTGAGTATTACCTCAACCGCGACACATCCTGGCTCGCGTTCAACGAGCGTGTGCTCGAAGAAGCCGAGGATGGCGGCAACCCGCTCCTGGAGCGCCTGAAATTCCTTTCCATTTCCGCCAGCAATCATGGACGAGTTTTTCGAGATTCGCGTGGCGTCCATGCTGCAGCAGATCGAGGACGGCTACAACGAAGCTGGACCGGACGGCTTGACGCTGACGGAAAAGCGCGACATTTTAGCGCGCCGCGCGCACGAATTTGTGGACGAGCAATACGACTGCTGGAACACATTGCGCCCGGCGCTGGCCGAGAATGGCATCCGTGTTCTGGAGATGCATGAACTGGACGCGGAGGCGCGGCGTTTTGTCGACGAATATTGCGAAAAAGAACTGGATCCGCTGCTCACGCCGGTGACGGTGGATCCCACGCATCCTTTCCCGCGGGTGATCAATAAAGCTCTTGTGTCTGGGACTGCTTTTGCGGCGACGCCGGCGATCGGCGCTTACTTATACGGGAGTGGTCTCGGTGCCGCGTGCCCTGCCGCGCCTGGTGCGGTTGCCTTCCGACACGACTACGGACTTTATTTTTCTCGCCGACCTGGTGGCGCATCACGCGCAGAACATGTATCACGGCTACGACATCGTGGCCGCGGCGCCTTTTCGAGTGACGCGCAACAGCAATCTCTATCTGCAAGAGGAAGAGGCGCGGAATCTGCTGGAATCGGTGCGCGCGGAGTTGCACAACCGGCGCAAGGGCGATGCGGTGCGGATGGAGATAGAAGCCGATGCCGATCCGGAGATCATCGAACGGCTGCGCACCGTATTCGAACTGGATCCGTGGCAGGTGTTTCCGGTGAACGGTCCGGTGAATTTGTCGCGTCTGTTCAACGTGTATGAGCAGACGCCGCGTCCGGATCTGAAATATCGTCCTTATGTGCCGCGGGAATTGCGGCTTACGGCGAAATCGCAGAACCTTTTGAGGAGCTGCGACGGCACGATATTCTGCTGCACCATCCTTACGATTCCTACGACGCGGTGCTGGCGTTTATCGAATCGGCCGCGCAAGATAATCACGTGCTTTCGATCAAGCAGACGCTTTACCGGACCAATGAACACTCGACGATCGTGCCTGTCATTGATGGATGCGGCGTCGCGCAAGGAAGTAACGGCGGTGGTGGAGTTGAAGGCGCGATTCGACGAGGCGCATAACATCCGCTGGGCGCGCGATCTGGAAGATGCGGGAGTGCAGGTGTTTCACGGCCTGGTCGGCCTGAAGACGCATTGCAAGCTTTCGCTGCTGGTGAGGCGCGATCCTGATGGAGTGCCGCGCAGCTACGCTCACATCGGCACGGGAAATTACAACGCCACCACGGCTCGGATCTATACCGACCTGAGTTTGTTCACGGCGAATCCGGAGATCACGCGCGCGGTGCACGATGTATTTCAGCTTCCTAACCGCCTATGCCGAGAATCCCAGCTACGAGCCGCTGCTGGTGGCGCCCCTCGATCTGGCGGAGAAAACGATTGCTTTGATTGACCGCGAGGCGGAGCACGCGCGACAGGGCAAACCGGGACGGATCATCGCCAAGATGAATGCGCTGCTCGATAAGAACGTGATTCAGGCACTGTATCGCGCATCGCAGGCGGGAGTGGAGATCGACCTTGATTGTGCGCGGGATTTGCGCGCTACGGCCGGGCGTGCGAGGACTGAGCGACCGAATCAAGGTGCGAAGCATTGTGGGACGCTTCCTTGAGCACAGCCGAATTTATTACTTCGGAAATGGGGGCGAGGAAGAAATTTATATCGGCAGCGCGGACTGGATGCCGCGAAATCTGTACGAGCGGGTGGAAGTGCTGGTGCCGGTGCGCGACGAATTTCTTCGCGAGCGCGTGCACCGCGAGATTCTGGACGCTTATCTGGCGGACAACCGTAAGGCTCGCATTCTGCTGCGCGACGGGACGTACATCAGGGCGTGGCAGCCAATGCATGGAAAGCGGAACCGAAGGCCGCCGACAGGGGCAGCCGCTTTCAGCGCCCAGGACTTTCTGATTAGCGTGGCGGAAGGCAAACAACTCGACGTGGGCTTGCCGCCGGCGAAGCGGCGCAAAGCTCCGGTGGGAAAGGGAACGATAGTTCGTAATGATCATTTATTTTTTGCGCCATGCGAGTGCGGGCGAACACTTGCTGAATCCGAAGAAAGATGAAAAACGTGCTCTCGATAAAGAAGGGATTGAGCAGTGCGGCTATGTGGGGCGCGCATTGGCCGCTATTGATGCCCAAGTGGATATTATTGTTTCCAGCCCATTGAAGCGAGCCACTCAAACTGCTTCTCTGGTGGGAAACGAAATGGGTTACGAAGGCAAACTGCAGGTCGATCCTGGACTTCGGCCGGCCGCCACCTTCGCCGATTTTCGCCGGCTGCTGGAAAAATACGCGAAGCAGGAATCGATCATGGTGGTGGGACACAATCCCAATCTCAGCCAGTTTCTGGGAACTGTGATCAGCGAGTCGGGATGCGAGGCGTCAGTGGAATTGAAGAAGGGCGCCGTGGCTCGTGTGGACATGCGGCGCAGTTCCGGGACGTTACAGTGGTGCCTGACTCCAAAGGCGCTGCGCACGCTCTACACCGCTGCAATCGAAAGCTCGCGCCCGAACACTTCGCGAAAATAAGGCGCATCTTTTTCGATCGCCCACAATTCCAGATCGACCCCCATACGGCGACGAGGCACCAGAGTGAGGTGAACCTCGGCGGCGCGGTGAGTGACACGAATCTTCTGAACGGCGCGACTGCGGCCGAGATTCAGGGCACGCGCCAGCCGCAACAACAGGATAGCCTTTTGTACTCCCGGGCGCTCGGTGGGATCGAGGGCCTTCATCGGCGGTTCATCCAAAGTGGGGCGCGACTTACCTAAGTATCGTGCGATGGCGGCGATCAGGCGGCGCTGCTGTGGCGTGTAGCCGAGAATCTCGGAATTGGAAATGATGTAGTAAGTGTGACGGTGATGGCCATTGCGATTGACGTAATCTCCTACCTCATAAAGCATGGCTGCGGCAGAAAGCCATTCGCGAAACTCCGGCGGCAGGTTGTGAACGGAACGCAACGACGAGAAAAGAAACATGGCGGACTCCCGCACATCCATGGCGTGTTTCATGTCCACGCCGTAGTGAGCCACGGCTTTGGTGATGGAATCCCAGCGTTCTGATTCGATCTGTCTTCCGGAGCGCGTGCTGCGGTCGTATTCGGCCGCCATCTGCGCCAGCAAGCCGTCGCGGAGTCCGAGCGGAGAATAACGAAAGCATTTGAGATGGAGGCGATCCAGTAATTCGTGGTAGACCATGGCGCCGGCGACCACAATTTCAGCGCGCCGCAAGCCGATGCCTTCAATCTTCCGACGTTCCTCCACGGGCAAGCGAGCCAGCCGCTTGGCAAGGCGCGCCATTTCCGGACGAGAAACGATGAGGCGCTGGCGAGTACCGTTCTTGCGGAGGTGGGCTGCGGCGGTGGCCAGCGCGTCGGCGGTTCCGGAGGTGGCAATCACGTTTTTCACTTTGGCGGCGATGACGCGCGAAGCGACGCGGTTGACTTCGCGAACGATGAATCCTTGCATGCGCTTGAGTTCGCCCTTGCGCGGAGGATCGTGCCGCAGGAATTCGTCGGTGAGGCGGACGGCGCCGAGAGGAAGGCTTACGGTTTCGCGAATCTGGCCGCGGGCAGATACGGTCAGCTCGCAGCTTCCGCCGCCAAGATCCAACATCAGGGCCGGCGAGCTGTCGATGCGGAGGTTGGAAACGAGGCCCAGGTGAATCAAGCGCGCTTCTTCGAGGCCGGAAATAATTTCGACGGTCCAACCGGTTGCGGAGCGGACCCACTCGAGGAAGGCTTGCGCGTTGCGTGCGTCCCGCATAGCGCTGGTGGCGACAACCCGAACGGGATCGGTGACCACTTGCTGCGTCGCGCGATGAAAGCGCCGCAGCACTTTCACGGTTTCCGCCATGGATTCCGGAGTGAGAAAGCCAGAACGAAAAACGCCTTCGCCGAGACGGGTGACTTCGCGGTCTTCATGAATGGGACGAAGATAGCCGCGCGTGAGCCGTGCGATCTTGAGGCGGACGGAATTCGATCCGATGTCTACCGCGGCGAAGGTCGGCATGTGGAGGAATTCCAGTTTACATGGCGAAACGATGCTGGGTCATCCTGCAGTTGCATCAGGAACGGGTAGAGTTGTTTCGAGATGTCGGAAGGATGAGAGCGCGGAGAGAATCACGCAGCGGAGGCGGAGTTCGAAACGGACGGGGCGGAAGCGGAAAGAGGGAACTTTGGGGTGTCCGATTTCGCTGATGGCTTGCTGCGCGAGTGGGTGAGTATGGCGATCGCGCGCCTGTACTTGGCGCCGGTCACGTTATGCAGTTCTGCGACCAGAGGCGATTCGCGCAAGTCGCCGAGCTGATGTTTGGCGGTTTGCGTCAAAGTGAGCCAGTCATGCCAGTCGCCGAGAGCGTCCTGAAGGCGCGTTAATTGAGTGATGAAGCGATCGGCTTCCTCTGATTTGCTGGCAAACTCCGCGGCGTATCGAGCCCGCTTCGTCAGTATGCGGTATTGGTGCAGAAGCGCTTCATTGGGAGGCTCGCTTGCGCGGCTGAGTTTGTCCAACATTGCCTTGGAAAGAGCCAAAGGATCGCTGGCAGATTCCGGGTCGAAGTGTTTTTCGGCGCGTTTCAGTCGACGGCGGACCTCGCGCGTCGTAGTCTTGTTAGCTTCCTTGCGCAGCTTGGCTTCCTGCGCCTGGCGAAGTTCGATCAGTTGATGTACCAGTTGAGTCTTCCGGCGAGGCTGGCGAGGAACCTTCAAACTGCGCAATGCAGTTAACTGTACGTCGAGATCACGCACCTTGCCCGCACGCTTGCGAATTCTGCCTAAGGACTTCAAAAGCTTTTTGTCGTTGCGGTCGAGCTTGGGTGAAAGTTCACCGAGCAAGATTTGCAGACGGCGGGTGCCAGTGCGAAAGCGGTGTACACTCCTTGCTTGAGATTTTGAAGACAGTTTTGCGAGGTCAGTTTCCAACTTCTGGAAAACGCCGCGAACCTGTTTCTGATCGATTGGCATAAACGCTGATAGCACAGAGAATTGCCAGAGAAAATACAGCCTTGTTGACGAAAAGGCAACCCAGAAAAGCCTGGTCATTTTAACACCTTGTTAACAGTCGTCTGCTACGGTAAACAGGATGGCCAATCCTGCGCGATTCCGGCCTGATATGCCCGCTCCACAACCCGTTGAAACGACGAAAGTTAACACCACGGCATCGGCAACGGTGGGGGGTGTCCGCTCGAATGGAAAGACGAGCGAGCTGGGCGACCAGGTTTTCAAATTCGCAATGCTGGCGTGCGGCTGTGCCGTGCTGTTGACGCTCGCGCTGATTGTTTACGAACTGGTTTTGCGTTCAGGGCCTTCGTGGCACGCATTTGGATTCAAGTTCTTTGCCGGGCGAGATTGGGATCCAGTTAACGAGAAGTTTGGCGCGCTACCCTTCATTTACGGAACTCTGGTTTCATCGCTTCTCGCTCTGATCATAGCCGTGCCACTATCGATTGGAGTTGCGGTATTCACTACGGAGATGTGTCCCAAGTCGCTGCGCGGACCGCTCTCCTTCTTTGTTGAGTTGCTGGCAGCGATTCCGAGCGTTGTCTATGGCCTGTGGGCCATCTTTGTGCTGGTTCCGATCCTGAGTAATTACGTGCAGCCATTCCTGTCGAGGACTCTGGGCTGGACGGGGCTCTTCACCGGTCCGCCGTACGGGATCAGCATGCTCGCGGCGGGAATCATTCTCGCGATCATGATTGTTCCAATTATCTCCTCGATCACGCGGGAAGTTTTGATGGTGGTGCCGCAGCACCAGCGCGAAGCGGCGTTGGCATTGGGCGCAACGCGCTGGGAGATGATTCGAGTGGGAGTGTTACGCAACGCGCGAGCCGGAATCATGGGTGGAATTATTCTCGGGCTGGGGCGTGCGTTGGGCGAAACGATGGCCGTGACCATGGTGATTGGGAACCGGCCGGAGATTGCGAAGTCATTGTTTGCGCCGGGCTATACCATGGCCAGCGTGCTGGCAAACGAATTCAGCGAAGCTACCGGCGATTTGAACTTATCGGCTCTCATCGAAATCGGCTTGGCATTGTTCCTGGTAACCATTGTGGTGAATGCGCTGGCACGCCTGCTGGTTTGGACGGTTACGCGCGGGCAGCCTTCGAGGGCGAATGCCTGATCAGCAAAAAGCGATTGCGCAGAACGTGGTTCCGCCGATTTCTCTCCGGCGTCGAGTGACGAACCACATGATGACCGGCGTGGCGGTGCTCACCGTCATTCTGGTGCTGGTGCCCTTGTTCGCGATTTTTGCCTATCTGGTATACCGTGGCATTGGGTCGATCAACTGGGCATTTCTGACGCAGACGCCGAAGCCCGTAGGAGAAGCGGGCGGGGGAATGGCGAACGCGATTGTTGGCTCAGTGTTCATTCTGGGATTGGCGAGCGTCCTGGGAGTTCCACTGGGAGTGGGTGCGGGTATTTATCTCGCGGAGTTCGGGCGAAACCGATTCGGCGACGCGATTCGCTTTACCGCCGATGTGCTGAACGGCGTGCCTTCGATCGTGATCGGTATCGTGGCTTATTCGATCGTGGTGCTGTACCAGAAACATTTTTCGGCGCTGGCAGGCGGAGTGGCGCTGGCCATCATGATGATTCCGACGATCACCCGCACCACGGAAGAAATGCTTCTGCTGGTACCGCAATCGTTGCGCGAGGCGGCGTACGGGTTGGGCATTCCGCGCTGGCGGACAACGCTGTCGATCACGCTGCGCACGGCGACCTCCGGCGTGATTACCGGAATCATGCTGGCGTTCGCTCGCGTGGCGGGCGAAACGGCGCCGCTGCTCTTTACAGCATTTGGCAACCAGTTTTGGAATTTGCGTGCTAATCAGCCGACCGCGGCGCTGCCGCTGCAGATTTTTAACTACGCAATTTCGCCTTACGACGAGTGGCACCGCCAGGCTTGGGCGGGCGCTCTGGTGCTGATCGTTTTAATCGTTACCGCCGTGGCTGCCGTGCGTTTCGCCGTGCGCCGCGGGACTTTTGGAGCCGCATAGTTTATGGGCGTTGGTATCCAGGTCGAAAACCTGAACGCATGGTATGGCAAGACCCAGGCGTTGTATGACATTCAACTCACGATGGCGGCCAACCACGCTACGGCGTTGATTGGGCCGTCCGGCTGTGGCAAATCCACATTTATCCGTTGCCTGAACCGGATGCACGAAACGATTCCTGAGACGAGGGTGACGGGAAGCGTCCGCATCGGAGAGATTGACGCTTATAACGGGACGTCGGCCACGCAGCTTCGCCGGCGCGTAGGGATGGTTTTTCAGAAAGCGAATCCCTTTCCGACGATGTCGATCTACGATAACGTCGCCTCCGGACTGAAGTTGAACGGATTCAGTGACCGCCGCAAGCTTGACGAAACTGTGAAAAGCTCGCTCGAAGCCGCGGCATTGTGGGATGAAGTGAAGGATCAGATTCACAAGAAATCCGGCGCCAGCCTGTCCGGGGGACAGCAGCAGAGGCTTTGCATCGCGCGCGCCCTGGCGGTTGAGCCCGAGGTGCTGCTGATGGACGAGCCGTGCTCGGCTCTCGACCCGATCTCTACCGGAAAAATTGAAGAATTGATCTTTCAGTTGAAAGAACGGTATACCATCGTAATCGTGACGCACAACATGCAGCAGGCGGCGCGCGTCGCGGAGTTCACCGGGTTCTTTCTGCTTGGTAAGATGATTGAGTTCGATAAGACGGAAAAGATTTTTACCAAACCGTCCCACAAACGGACGGAAGATTACATCACCGGCAGATTTGGATAAGCAGAAACCCAGGGTGGTGGTCGGATATCAGGATAGTAAGGAAGGTTCGGATAATGCGTACGCGTTTCCAACAAGGGCTCGACGATCTACGCCAGAAGTTGCTTCGCATGGGCGGTTTGGCGGAGCAGGCGGTTGACCGGGCTCGGCAGGCCTACATCGATCGCGATCTCACGCGTTGCCAGATGGTTCTGGAGGGAGAAAGCCTGATCAACGACTCCGAGCGCGAGATCGACGAGGCGGCTTTCGACTTGCTCGCCATGCAACAGCCCATGGCTGTGGATCTGCGGTTCATCCTTGCAGTCACCAAGATTAACTCCGATCTTGAGCGAGTGGGCGATCAGGCGGTGAACATCGCGGAGCGCGTTATGGACATGGCCGATCTTCCCACCGTTGAATTGCCCGTCGACATCGCTCGTATGGGCGCCGCGGTCAGCGCCATGGTCCGGCGCGCGTTGGAATCCTTCATCGAAGGTAAAGTGGAGCTGGCGCAGGCCGTCCTTGAAATGGATAACGTGGTCGATCGCATGAAGGATGATGCCTTCATTCAACTGGTGAAGACCATGAACCAGCGGCCCGAAGTGGTGCGGCAGGCGCTGGACGCGCTGCTGATCGCGCGAAATCTGGAGCGGGTGGCCGATCACGCGACCAATATTGCCGAGGACGTCATCTTCTGGGTGCAAGGTTCCGATGTGCGGCACAACGTGAATGCACAGGAGCATTCTGAACCGGAGTCCACGTCAGGGCGGATCGACGCGCGCTTCGGGAGTTTGAGCTCTACTCTGCGTCGATCTTGCGCACTCCAATCGTGCCTGAGTCGAGACAAGTTTGACGACTGCAACCCTTTGACCTGAGCTTTGCCGGTAGATTACGCTCATCTCTCTTCAGCTTGCCGTGAAAGAAAAAAACTGCGGAGGCCTTGTGGGCCGATTCTTTCTCATCGTTTTTGCAATCTCAGTATTGTTCTCGGCTAGAGAGTCGCCAGCGCAGGACGCGGGGCACGAAGGATCGACGATCCCCCTGCCGACAAGCAAGATGCTCACAACCCCTGTCCCGGGCCGCATTGGCAGTACCAACAGTTTTCCTGCCACGATTGCGATCAGCCCGGATGGCCGTTACGCTGCGCTTTTGAATAATGGCTACGGCACACAGGAGACGATGGCCGAGCAATCAATCGCGATCCTGGATCTCAAGACGAATCAGCTCACCGATTATCCTGACAAGCGTTTTGGCGAACAGGTGCACCAGAGCTATTTTCTCGGACTGGTATTCGGCTCCGACGGGAAACACCTGTATGCGTCAGCGGGTTCGATCTCTGATGCCACCGGCGCAAACGCCGGCGATACCGGCAACGGAATCGCGGTCTACAGTTTTGCGAACGGCAAAGTGGCGCCCGATCGATTTATTCCCATTGAACCGCAGGCGCTGGCGACGCGGAAGAAAGTCGCGCTGGAGTTGCGCAAAACGCCGGCAGGAACTGCGATTCCGTATCCCGCGGGTATAGCGATTCTGAAGAGCGAAGGGCACGAGAGCTTGCTGGTAGCGAATAATCTCTCCGACAATGTGGTGCTGCTGGATGTGGCCAGCGGCAAAGTGATCCAGCGCTTCGATCTGAGCACGAGCGAACTGGTGCCCTCCGCGTATCCTTACACCGTTGTTGTGGCGCGCGATGGAAGACGCGCATGGTGTAGCTTATGGAACGCATCGCGTGTGGCGGAACTGGATCTGAGCAGCGGCCAGGTCACACGCTGGATTAAGTTGCAGGAACCGGAAGATCCCATTGCTCCGGGATCGCATCCCACCGCCATGCTGCTGAGCCCGGACGAAAAGCAGCTTTACGTTGCACTCTCGAATGCCGACACGGTAGCAGTGGTTTCGACTGGCAGCGGGCAGATCGAGGCGATGCTCAGAACAGCGTTGCGGAATGAGGAATATGCCGGAACTTATCCGATTGCGCTGGCTCAATCTGCCGACGGAAAGCGGCTCTTTGCGGCGGATTCTTCGCTGGATGCGGTCGCAGTCTTTGACACGACCAATCTGAATGCGAGTGGAGCGGGCAACAATGCCGTTGCGGCGCAAGCTCTCGGTTTTATTCCCACGGACTGGTACCCGACCGCCCTGGCGGTTCACGGCAATGATCTCTTGATCGCGAGCGGGAAAGGTCAGGGCGCCGGGCCGAACAAGGGCCAAGGCAAAACTTCCTACGAGATCAAACATCATTCACATCCCTATATCCCTACGCTGCTACGCGGTTCGGTGGCGCGCCTGAACATTCCTTCTACCCTTGCAAAGCTGGAGGAACTGACGCGTACCGTCGAGCACGATAACTTGCTTCACCAAAATCCGGGCACCATACAGTTTGCCGGGGGAAAGAATCCCATCAAACACGTGATCTACGTGATTAAAGAGAATCGCACCTACGATCAAGTGCTGGGCGATTTGAAGGTTGGTGATGGGGATCCGTCGCTCACTCTTTACGGCGCAGACATCACTCCGAACGAGCACAAACTCGCGTTGCAGTTCGGGGTGCTGGATAACTTTTACGATAGTGGAGAAGTTTCCGGCGACGGCCATCTATGGTCAACGGCAGGAATCACGAGCGACTACAACGAAAAGACCTGGCAAATCGCCTATCGCGGCAAGGAGCGAACCTACGACTTTCAAGGAACGGTCGCCGGGGAATTTCCGCTGGATCGTAACCAGCCGGATATTGACGATCCTTCGACCGGCTTTCTCTGGGACAACGTGGCACACCACGGCTTGAGTTATCGCGACTACGGGGAGTACGTAAACGCGCAGTGGTGCAATAAGATTCCGAAGGCTGCTCGCCGAAGCAGGGAACACCCTCGACGCAGGAAGTAGCGTGTCCGCGAACGGAAGTGCAACCGGGCGATCTTCTGCCGCCGAATGTTGGCGATCCGCATGCCGCGTCGAGTCCGTGGCCTTGGCCGGTTCCGTTGTTCAAAGGCGTGAAACCAACGAAGGCGGTACTGCGGGATCACTTCGATGCGCTGTATCCGGATTTCAACACCGAGTATCCCGACCAGCTGCGCGCGGACGAATTCTTGAATGAGTTTGGGGCGTACACGCGGGCGCGCGAGGCGAATGAAAGCGCCGAGTTCCAGTTGCCGGCTTTCGTCCTGCTATACCTGCCTGACGACCACACTTCAGGCACGCGCCCAAATCGGCCGCGTCCGGCGGCGTCTGTGGCGGATAACGACTTGGCTCTGGGCCGCGTGGTCGATGCGATTTCGCACAGTCCTTACTGGGAGGACACTGCCATCTTTATTCTTGAGGACGATGCGCAAGACGGTGGCGATCATGTCGACGCCCATCGATCGATCGCCTTCGTCGTCAGCAAGTATTCGCCGGGATCCGCGGCCGAACCCTATGTTGCCCATCGTTTCTACACGACGGTCAATGTGATTCACACCATGGAGATGTTGCTGGGCCTTCCGCCCATGAACCAGAACGATGCGTACGCTCCGGCGATGGGGCCGCTATTCTCCGGTTCCGGGGACCAACCGCCTTTCAAAGCGGACGACCGGAATCTGAAGAATGGCCTGATCTATGAAACCAATAAACGCGACGCGGTCGGTGCGAAGGAATCGGCGCGCATGGATTTTTCGCGTCCCGATGCGGCGGGCGCCGCGCGACTGAACCGAGTTCTGTGGCGTGACCAAAAGGGCGATGCGCCAGTGCCGGCACCCAAGCACACGGTATTCCCAGCGGGGGATGACGATTAGTTTCAGGACTTGTTGCGATCCCTCGGCCCAGTAGAAAATAACACTCCTTCGTAATCCCATCCTTGTGTTGCTGTGAACTGATTCCGCTTCCTGCCGATAGATCTCCCATGAGCACCTCCATGCGAGAGCTGCGAACGGCGGTGATGATCCGTGTGGAAGCCTCGTGGGAAGAATCCGGTGGTGTACAGCGGAGGATCGTGGCGCGTATGGAGGACAAGTCCGCAAACGGAGCATGTATTCGCACGGGGATTCCCATCGCCGTGGGAACGAAGGTAAGGGTCTTCTGGCGCTTCGATCAGTTTTCCGGAGTTTCAAAATACTGCCGCATGGATGGGTTTGAATATGTGGTGGGTCTTCTCCGGGAGAAGGAGCAAGTTTCTATTAATGTTCCAACAATGATTGCCCAGGCACAGCCAGCGATCTCTGCGGTCAACGATTCCTCACCCAATTCACGGAAAGGCGAGCCGGAATGCTTGCCGAAGGCCAAAGAAGAGATTGCAGAAAGAATCTTACCCATTCCCATAGAAGCGAAACGGGCGCCAGGCATGCGGTGGGCGGAGCTGGGGGATGGAGCGTGTTCGCGCGTAATGATTTCGCAGAGCGGGCGCGAAGTTTATGTCGGGGGCCGGCTGCATGTCGCGCGGCCTGAGGAGTTTGCGGCGAGGCAGAGAATTTCAGTCGGAACAAGGCAGCCGTTGACCGGGGGACAAGTCGGGAAGGAGAAAAAGTCCATGGCACACAAGTGGCTCGAATTATCACCGTGGCGCAATAAAGAAAACGCGGAGGCGAGTGCGGGCGAGAAATTAGACGGAAAGGCGAATAGTGCGGCCGGCGCGGTAGTTCCGGAGCGGAAGAACGCGTCTCCGGAACAAGTGAAGGAGCATTCGTCGACCTTGGAGGCCGAGCTGTTGCCAATGGAAGATATTTACCGTGCGGCCGGCATCATGAACCCGCCGCGGGGATACGGTATCCGAAAGGTGGTTGAGATGCTGCAGAGCCCGCACCTTCAGGGATTGTCGCCGGAGATGAAACGAGCAGCGGTGCTGATGGCGCTGGATGTTGCGGGCGTTTCCCTCGAACAGTTGCAGGCTGATGCCGAGGTGCGCCAAGAGGCTCTTGACCGGTACGAGGCCGAACAGACGAAGCAGATGCAGGCCGAGTGGGCGCGGAAGGAAGAAGAAAACTTACAGATCGAGGCCGACATGGTGCGTACAAAAGCGCATTACATGGCTCGTATCAGCCGCAACCTGGAAGGAATCGCGCTGGAGAAATCCACCTTCGAGAAATGGCTAGACGTGAAAAATCAAGAGGCCGGGAATATTTCCGAAGCGGTGGGAGTGTGTGGGAAGGCGGCCTCGCCTTCGATCGGAGCTGCGCCGCTCTCCAGTGCCGCTACGGCCGGGGCGATCGCAAGCGGATGTGAAAAGAAATGGCCGATGAGTTGTAGCGCCCAGCAGCTAAACAAATAACATCGCGGCAGAGATCCGGCGGCAGATCGTAACTTCCCCGTCAGTCGATTCCGGCTTTACACTAATGATGTGAAGATTGCGCTCGGCCAAATTAATCCCACTGTTGGAGATTTTGCAGGCAACGCTGCCAAGATGATCGAGTTTTCGCGCCGTGCGAAAGCGATGGGCGCGGCGCTGATTCTCTTCCCGGAGCTGTCCGTGTGCGGTTATCCTCCCCGCGATCTGGTGGAGCGGCCCTCCTTTGTCGATCGGAACCGTGAAACTGCCGAGCAGATAGCGGCCGAAACACAGGGCATTGCGGTCATCTGCGGCATGGTTACACCGGCGAACGCAGAAACCGGGAAGTCGGTAATGAATTCCGCAGCGCTCTTGCAGAATGGCAAGATCGCATTTGTGCAGTCGAAGATGCTCCTGCCGACGTACGACGTGTTCGACGAAATGAGGAACTTCGCGCCGGCCCGCAGCCAGAGTCTATTCCCTTTTTGCGGAGATCAGATCGCACTTACCATCTGCGAAGATGCCTGGAATGACAAGCTATTCTGGCCCAAGCGCCTGTATGTCGTCGATCCTATTGAGGCGCTGATCCGGGCGGGCGGGAATCTCGTTCTAAACATTTCAGCATCGCCGTTCTGGATTGGCAAGCGCGAGGTCCGCCGTGACATGCTGGCCGCAATCGCCCGGCATCACAAGGTTTCCGTGGCGATGGTGAACCAGGTTGGAGGCAACGACAGCCTGCTCTTCGACGGCTCCAGCATCGTTCTGGACGCCACTGGGAAGGTGATTGCGCAAGGGCGCTCGTTTGAAGAAGACCTGATCTGCTTTGATTCGGAGAGCCTGACGGGTGATCTTCATGAACAGGTGGAGGGCGAAGAGGCCAGCGTCTATGCCGCGCTGGTGCTGGGAACGCGCGACTACATTCACAAGTGTGGATTCAGTAAAGCCATCGTCGGTCTCAGCGGCGGCATCGACTCCGCTCTTACGGCCGTGATTGCCGTGGATGCAGTTGGCCCCGAAAATGTAATCGGTGTGGGCATGCCGGGGCCGTATTCTTCTCCGGGATCGGTTCACGATGCCCGGGCCCTGGCGACGAATCTGGGGATTCGATTTGAATTGCTTCCCATCGATCAAGCATTCGAAGCGTACTGCGCCACTTTGAAGAAAATATTTGCCGGCTATCCGGAAGATGTGACGGAAGAGAATATACAGTCGCGCGCGCGCGGAACGATGCTGATGGCGCTCTCGAATAAATTTGGAGCCATCGTTCTGTCAACGGGCAACAAGAGCGAACTAGGCGTGGGCTACTGTACACTTTACGGCGACATGGTAGGCGGGCTGGCGGTCATTTCGGATGTACCGAAGACGCTGGTGTACCGGCTGAGCCGTTACGTGAACTCGCGGCGCGAGGTGATTCCGAAAGATACCTTGGAGAAGCCGCCTTCCGCCGAGTTGCGGCCTGACCAGCGAGACAGCGATTCCTTGCCTGCTTACGAAATCCTGGATGCCGTGCTGGAAGATTATGTCGAAGACGCGAAGAGTGCGGATCGCATTGCGGCTGATCGAGGTTTTGACATCGAGACGGTACGGCGCGTGGTGCGGATGGTGGATCGCGCGGAATATAAACGGCAGCAAGCGGCTCCGGGAATCAAGATTTCCCCGAAGGCCTTTGGATATGGCCGGCGATTTCCGATCGCCGCAAAGGGCGAAGTGTAATAAGACAAGATAAGATAACGAAACGCCTCATGCCATGGGATGAAGGGGTCTAGCCGGGAAGTCGATGGATGATCCACGATTCTGCTGTGAATATTTTGCCTGTTCGAATATTTCTGAACTATTGCTAAACCGAAAGGAAAAAATGCGTCGTTCTATCCAAGTTATTTTGATGATCTGGCTGAGTTGTGGTTTGGCCTTTGCGCAAGCGACTAACGCTGCCAAGCCTGCGGAGAAGTCTCCCGCCGCGAGCAGCGTTACCTTGCCGTCTGAAGAAACAGTGAATTCATTTCTGCAACAGACTTTCGGTTACGAACAAAACCTTACCTGGAAGATTTCGAGTATCAAGCCGGCGCCGGTGCCTGGCCTGGCGCAGGTCGACGTGGTGCTGGCCAGTGGCCAGGGGCAGCAGGTCAGCCGGTTTTATGTGACAGCGGACGGCGAACACGCCGTGGTGGGAGACATTATTCCGTTCGGCGCGAGGCCGTTCGATCCCGTGAAGAAGATTCTGGAAAAGGGCGTGACCGGACCTTCCAAGGGACCGAAGGATGCCCCGGTTATGATTGTGGAATTTGGAGATTTGCAGTGTCCAGCCTGCAAAGCGGCGCAGCCGGCCATTGAGGCTCTGATTGCGGCAGAGCCGAATGTGCGGTTTGTATTTCAGAATTTTCCTCTTGAAATGCACAACTGGGCGGCGAAAGGCGCTGCCTACGCTGATTGTGTTGCGCAAACAGTCGAATGCCGCGTTCTGGAAGTTCATTTCAAAGACCTACGAAACGCAGACTGATATCACGGCGGAGAACGCCGACGAGAAGTTGACCGCACTGGCGGACGCAGCCGGAGTGAAAGGTGCGGACGTTGCAGGATGCGCTACCACGCCCGTGACCAAAGCACACATCGATGCTTCGCTTGCACTGGGCAAGTCAGTGAATGTGACCGGAACGCCGACGCTGTTCATCAACGGGCGCAGCATAGGGAATGTGAGCCAGGTGCCAGCGGAAGCCCTGAAGGGGTTAGTGGACTTTGCGGCGAAGCCGCCTGCTCCCAGCCTTCGGTGACTAGTCTTCGGTGACCCAGATTTCGTCGGTCAAATGACTATGGTTGGCGACGATGTGCGGCGTGATGACGATGAGAAGTTCGTCATTTTCGGTGCTAAGAGAATTGCTGACCATGGCTTGATTCAGGCCGGGAATCGCGCCTAGTCCGGGGATGCCGCTCATCGAGCGGATATCGCTGGTCGAGATTTCTCCCGCGATTACAGCCGGCTCTCCATCGTCCAGACGGATACTGCCTTGATATTCGCGATTTGCGATGACGGGCACGCCATTCGCGCTGGAGCCCGTCAGGGAGCGTACCTGAAGTTCCAGTTTCAGGCTCACGTCCGAATTGCCATGGATATACGATGTGGTCTTTAGATTCAAACCCAAATCTTCATAGCTGACGGAGGGGAACGGCGCGACGTAGCTCTGATTTCCCAGCACTTGCGAGATCTGCGGCGAATTGAAGACGGGCGCGTAAGACGCGTTCAGGATGGGATAGCGCTCGCCCACATGGAAGGTGGCTTCCTTACCTTGCCCGGCGCGCAAAGTGACGCGGCTTACGGCACGCGACCAGGATTCGTTCAGCGAAAGAGCGGCGGAGAGCTGATCCAAACTGAGTCCTGAAAACGTGAGGCCGCCACCGAAGGTGGCGAGAGGCTGGCTGAAGATGGAATTCTGCTGACCTTGCAATTGCGCCAGCAGTGCCGAGAGTCCGGTGGAGCCTGCCGAGTTGATGCCACCCGACGAGATCAATTGATTGATCAGGGATTGAATACTCTGACCACCCAGCCCGGCCAAGGCCGCGACGGGAATGTTGTACAAGTTGAAGGTGTTGGGGACATGCAGGCCGATGTCACGAGTCAGACTGTGGCTGATCTGGTAGACCTCGATATCGAGTGAAACCTGGGGGCGTTCCCCAGTCAGTTGCTGCATGAGCGTGGTGCAGGCCCGAAGAACGGCCTGGGGAGCACGCACCTCGAACGTCCCATTTTGTCCTGAACTAATCTTCTGGAAATCACAAATATTGCGCAGCGAGGTGACCAGTTCCGTAGCTTCCTGAGGAGTGCTGGCGCCGGGCACAGAGAAAGTTGCCAAAGACATGCGATCGAACTGCTTGTGATTTTCCGGAGTATTGGACGCGATCAGCATCTGATGCGAATCGAGAGGCGACCACATGGTCTTGCTGGTGCGGCAGGCGAGATTCAGCGCGGTGAAAAAGTCGACGTCGTCCACGTAGAAGCGCACCGGCTTGGCTGCGGCGGCTTGCAGGGAATCGTCAAATTGCGCCGACAGACCGTAAGCAGAAGCGAGTTCGGTGAAGAGACCGCGCACGTCGCCGCGGTAGTGAAAGGTGGCGCGCTCCTGTTTTGGTTGTAAGTGGACCTCAGCGGATTCGGCGACGAGCGCGGGCAAGCCGACGGCATCTGCTGTTGAGCCCGGTACGGCTTGCGCCAGACGAGCCTGCAGGTAGTCGTTATCGGGATCAAGTTTCAGTGCGGCGCGAAACTCGGCGAGTGCGGGATCGCGACGGCCATCCGCCAACAGAGCATCACCGCGTTCGGTGTGCTGAAAAACCAGTTGCGATTTTGCTACTTCGCGGGCGGAATAGATTTTTGTGTCCCGGGGAGCGAGCCGGGAAGCTTCATCAAACGCGGCGAAAGCTTCTTCAATGTGACCGCGATTTTCCAGTTTCAACCCGTGTGCGTATGCGCTGTGGGCTTCTTTGAGCTCGCTCCTGGAGGGATTGCAATTAATGCCGCCGGGAACGCCATTACCGCAAGAAATAATCGGTACCTCTTCCGCCGCGTCATCTTTCGCTTTAGCGAAGGCGAAGGAGGGCGGCAGCGCGGCTAGAAGACAAACCGCAAGGATGGGTCGCACACAAACCATTCGCGTAATTTTACCCTGCCGCGCCCTAACGGAAGAACGCTAATAGTGCCGGGTACTTCCGGTTGTAACTAGCGGCAGTTACACCTTAAGCCATCAAGCGTGTCGTTTTACCCCAGGGGAGGGCGAAGTGAGAACGCGGGAGGCGAGCTTTCTTGCGGCCACTCTATTGGCAGCGAGCTGATTACGTCAGCATGAGCCGTTCGATGCTGCGGGCTTTTCCGGTCTTCTCGTCGCCGTCCACGACCACGGCGCAGAGGCGAACATCTCCGGTAGCGGGCTCAAAGCGGACGGGCATTCCGTTGAGGAATTTATTCACCACCAATTCCTTTTTCACGCCGATCACGCCGTCATAAGGGCCAGTCATACCAACGTCGGTCACGTAGGCAGTTCCTGCAGGGAGAACGCGTTCGTCCGCAGTAGGCACGTGCGTGTGGGTTCCGACCAGAGCCGTGACCCGACCGTCAAGATACCAGCCCATGGCAATTTTTTCCGATGTAGCCTCGGCGTGGAAGTCCACAAAAATAATTTTTGCTTCGATCTGCTTCAGGAGCTGATCGGCGATGCGAAACGGATCGTCATTCGAAGCCATGAAGACGCGGCCCTGGAGATTCATCACGGCATAAGGGATCTTGGCCTTGTGTCCCTGATACAGGCCCCAGCCCGGCATGTCGGAGGGGTAGTTGGCCGGGCGCAGAATGCGTCGAGCCGGACCCTCGCCATTGCCTTCGACCATCTGGAAGTAATCGATGATCTCCCGCTTGTCCCAGACGTGGTTGCCGGTGGTGATGACGTCGATATTGAGCTCAAAGAGTTCTTCGGCGAGGGCGGGAGTGATGCCGAAACCAGCGGCCGAGTTCTCGCCGTTAGCGATAACGAGGTCAATGGCGTGGTCGCGAACGATTCCGGGCAGGCGATCCTTTACGATATTGCGCCCGGGCCGTCCGAAGATGTCGCCAATAAAAAGTATCCGCATTGAGAAGTTTGCGGCCGGATTGCTCCAGAGCCGGAAGTTGATGGTAACACTCTGCTGTTGAGGTCAAGACATCACGCAATCGATAACGAGGCGGGAAGGCTGTGAAATAACTCACAAACGCGGAAGGTTATGATCCTTTCAGTTAATCGCTAGCTCTCCAACCTCTAAGCCGTATCGGAAGCCGGATGCAAATGAGATACGTGAGGCATGAATTTCGCCAAGAAGTGCAGCGGTTATGCGCACAGATTTCATCTGTTTCTCGGAAGCGGCCTGATCAGCATAGCGGCAGCTTTGCTGATGCTCTCCGGATGTGGCTCTCAAAGTAACCCTTCGAGTGCTCCCAATGGCTTTGGTATGCAGCCCACGACACAAGATGCGAAAGGCACCGCGGGAAATGCAGTGGCCTTGACTGCGCTCCAGATGTCAGACACCAGCGTGGCGGGAGGAACATCGACCATAATGAGCCTGACACTGGCACAGCCCGCTCCGGCTGGAGGGACGAAGGTAGCGGTCAGCAGCTCGGACTCTGGGGCGGTGCAGACGCCCACCAGCGTGGAATTCGCGGAGGGCCAAAGCAAGGTCAGTTTTCCGGTTACCACCACGGCGGTTGAGGCGTCTGAGTCGGTAACTATCCGCGGACAGGTAGGCAACTCCATGGCTGGCGCGAACCTCACCGTGCTGGCTCCGGCGACTGCGCCGTTCAGCGTCAGCGTGCTGCCCGCCACTATGACGGTGCAGCAAGGAAAAACAGGCTCCGCCACCGCGACGACCAAAGTGAACGCCGGCTTCGATCAGGCATTACAGTTGAAGGTTTCGGGTGAACCTGCCGGCGCGTCGGCGACGTTGAAGCCGCAAGTAATTCCGAAGCCGGGCTCGGGAACGTCCAAGCTCAGCATTGATGTCGGGAGCAGCGTGCCGGCCGGGAGCTACCCGCTGACCGTGACCGCCAGTGAAGGAACGATGTCGGCCTCGGCGAAAACGACCCTGAAAGTGGTCAGCGGGAGTGGAAGTCCGAATGCCACCTTCAAGGGCTGCTGGTACACGCAGGGCGCGAAAAAATATCAGGCTGTCGATATTTCGGTTGGCAATCCGGGAACGTATCCGTTCAACGCGCTTCTATACCATGGCACGACGTGCAACTCCAGCGATGTGGCCGACCAGATTGGATTTGGTGAACTGATCGATTTCGGGGCGTACGGGTGGACTTTCTGGTTTGACGCATTCGCCAATCAGACGAACATGTCGGCTCTGTGGTACGTGGGGAGTCAGAGTTCGCAGTGCATCAATTATGCGAGCGCGCCCAGTTGCTAATGCCGGAAGCAGAGAGCGCCGGCTCCGGTTCGCTTCTCCTGTTCACTGGTTAACCTACTATTGAGCGAGTTCAGCCGTGCGCAGGAAGTCGTAGTTGCCGGCTGAATTCAGTTGCAGATTGCGTACGCGTTTGTTATGCACGAGGACGTTATCCAGGTACCAGAGATCGATGTAGGGTAGTTCGTCGGCCAGAATGAGCTGCAACTCGGCATAGGTGGCCTTACGCGAATTCTGATCGACTTCGCGTCGCGCCTGATCGATGAGGGCGTCGACTTTCGGGTTCGAGTAATGTCCGCGATTCGATCCATTGGGTGGGAATCGGGAGGAGTGGAAGACGTAAAAAATATCGGGGTCCTGATTGCCGCCGACCCAGCGTAATCCGTACATCTGAAATGCGCCGCGCACCACGTCGGCGAGAAACGTAGCCGATTCAAAACTGCGGATGTCGAGGGCGATCCCCACATCACGCAACTGTTGCTGGATCACGGCGACCATCAAGCGAGTGCTTTCCGTGGTTGAAGTCTTCATGGTGATGTGGAAGCGAACGCCGTTGACCGCCGGATAGCCGGCAGCGTCGAGCAGGGTTCGCGCTTTTTCGGGATCGTGTTCGTAGGCCGGAACGTTTCCGTTATATGCCCAGCTCTGCGGAGGAAGGACGCTGCGGGCCGGCTGGGCCCATCCCCCCCACAGATACTGGATCATGGGCCGGCGATCGATGGCATAAGCGATGGCTTGCCGAACGCGCGCATCCTTCAGAATGGGATCCAGCAAGTTGAAGCCGAGATACTGAATCTCAGTGCCAGGAGCATGTTCGACTGCCAGAAACGGTTCACGCTCCAGCGTATGCACGGCGTCAGGCGTCAGGGCGTTGATGGTGATGTCGCCGGTACCCTTGCGCAGTTCGAGAGCCTCGGTGGTGGCATCGGGGACGACGGCGAAACGCACACGGGCGATTTTCGGCTTGGGGCCCCAATAGTCGTCATTGCGTTCGAGGACCACTTCCTTGTCGGTCTCGGAGCTGACGAAGCGGAAAGGACCCGAGCCCATTGGGTGACTCGTCATTTCATTTCCACTGCCATAGGGAACGATTCCGATGGCGCCATCGGACAGATTCCACAGCAGCGCGGCGTCTGGTTCTTTCATGCGAAACACCACGGTGAAGTCGTCGGGTGTTTCGATATGGTCAACGTTGCGGTATGCGGCGGTCTTTGGACTGCGGATTTTACCCGTGAGCAAGGAATCGAAAGTCCACTTCACATCGCGCGCGGTGAGAGGATGGCCGTCGTGAAACTTAACTCCCTGGTGCAAGTGAAAAACGTAGGTGCTCGGGTCAGGAATTTCCCAACGTTCGGCAAGTCCGGGGGCAACGTCGAGATTGTCGCCGCGGGAGAGCAGATCGTCGAAGATAAGGTTGTCGATACGCTCCGACTGCGCGTCGACCCCGATGCGAGGGTCGAGATTGGTGGGGCTTGACTCGATGAGCATCACCAGTGTGTTGGCGTCGGGCTTGGCGGAGCACGACAGCAAGGCGAAGGCAAGGGTGAGTACGGCGAGGAAACATGAAGTGCGGCGCATCAGTCGCATGCCAGGCCCATCTGGTGCAGAGCGTTGACGGTTTTCCAATTCCGCATGGTGACGTTGACCGATAAGACGCGGTCCAGCGGAGTCCGCCACAAACTGCTTTGCGAAACACCATTCGGAAGGTAAAGGAAGAGATCTTTGCCTACGCAGCGAGCTTGGTCGGGAGCCTTTGTGAGATCTGCCAGCTTGTTCAGACCGGCGGTCGCTGGGGATTCCGATAAGAAAGCTACATGAAGCTTATCCGGGTCGATTCCGCGCTGCCCCAGGAACGGATTACCCGCGGTTATTTTCCCGATTTCGCCCAGCGTTCGCGAGATCACCGAAACCTGGAACCCGAAGCGTTTGGAAATGCATTCTTCCATCTGCTTTGAGATGGCTGCCGGCGAACCCTTTGCGGTTTTGACGATGACGTTGCCGCTCTGGATGTAAGTCTTCACGTCTTCGAAACCCGCGGCTTCCAACGACTTTCGAAGTTCGTCCATCTTTATTCTTTTGTTACCGCCTACGTTAATGCCGCGAAGCATCGAGACAAAAATTGGCATGAGCGCGATCCGCCTCAAGGATACGAGATTTTACCCAGGACTGCCGGACGTTTTGCGCCGGTTGCGGAGGGTAAGTTGGAGGGACGGCGATTCCAGGTTTCATAAGCAAGCAGAGCAAATGCGACGGCTTCTTTGGCAGCAGAGGGAAGACCGAATTCATCGGAAAATCGCAGATGCAATCCAAGCGGCGAGAGTTCGGCGGCCAGCATCCTTGTGAGGGTCGTATTTTTCGCACCACCGCCGGACAAAATCATCTCCTGGAAGGCGGGTTTCCGGGCACCCGGCAACTGTCCGGTGTAACGCTCAATGGCATGAGCAATGGACTTTGCGGTCAAAGCGGTTGCGGTGGCAACGACGTCCTGCCGAGGGGAGCGTTTGCAGCTCCGCAGAAATTCGCGCAAGAACTCTCGTCCGAATTCCTCGCGACCGGCTGTCTTGGGAGGCTTTTGGAGAAAGAATTTGCCGTGCAAGATTTGTTCGATGACAGTTTCCAACACTTTGCCAGAAGCAGCGATGCGCCCGCCTCGATCGAAAGGATGTCCAAATAACTTTTCGGTGACGGCGTCGATGACCATATTGCCGGGACCGGTATCGAAGGCCAGGACCTCTTCGGCTTTTGCGCCGGCGGGGATCATGGTGAGATTTGCGATACCGCCAATATTCTGAACGATCCGTCCGATGCGCGGATCGCGAAAGAGCAAGTAGTCGAGGAAGGGAACGAGCGGAGCACCTTTGCCGCCCGCAGCCATGTCGGCCGGACGAAAATCGGAAACGACCGGCGCGCCGGTTCTTGCCGCGATGACAGCCCCTTCTCCCGTTTGCCAGGTCGCAGTGATCTTGCGACCAAGAAAACGCTGCGGTTCACCCTGATGGTAGAGAGTTTGTCCGTGACATCCGATGAGGTCGGCATTCACCCGAAACTGGCGCTGAGCAGCCAATACAGCGTCTGCGTAGAGTTCGCCCAGCAGGAAATTCAAGCGGGAGAGATCGGCTACGCTGGCTTTCGGTGCGTTCATTGCGGCAAGCACAGCCAACCGAACCCTTTTGGGATAGGAGTATTCGGCGTGCCCGATCAGTTCGTAGCCCGCGTGAGTTTGAGACCCTGGTTTGCGATGAGAGGATGAGGGCCGCGGCGTGCCAACCAGGCGAACGAGAGCCACGTTAATGCCGTCGGCGGAAGTTCCACTCATCACGCCGGCGACGATCATCTCCTTATGCTTATTCTTCATGCCTTCGTTCGACGCGCCGACTTTCGTTGATCAGCGGCGGCCACGTGGTCCGCATGGACCATTGCTGCCATGCGAACCTTTTCTCCGAACTCCCACAGGTTGCGCGAGAGCCTGCTGACGGTTGCGGCCGACGGCTGCTTCGAAGGACGTAGGAGTTTTGCCGACTTCTTCTTCAACGTGAGCACCCGTCGAATGGATTCCGCGGCACGCCTGGCAAATCGCGGATCGCTCTCCGCGGCTCTTGAGAGTTCTTCATACGCCTGCATGACGTGTTCTTCTCGATGGCAGATGAGACAGAGGTCGCCGCCGGCGCGAATATGCTCTACCGCGACTTGGCCGGGAGGAGCTGCGGACAACGCGGCACCCATTTCAAGATCGTCCGACACGATCAGATTGCGATAGCCAATCCGTTTGCGGAGAATATCTGTGATCCACAATTTCGACAAGGAAGCCGGAGTGCTGCCGGGAGTGACGGCGGGATATGCCGCGTGCGAAATCATCAGCAGCCGCATGGAAGCGTGAAGTAAACGGTAGGGGAGTAAGTCCTCAGCCCACATTTTTCGTAGGGACTTCTGAATTACCGGGAGTTCGTGATGGCTGTCGAGACTGCCTTCTCCGAGGCCGGGAAAATGTTTGCCACATCCGAGGACGCCACAAGTACGAAGTCCAGCGAGAAACTCCCGCGCATAAGAAGTTGTTTGCCGTGGATCGGCGGAGACGGCACGGGAACTCATCACATTGCTCGAGGCTTCGAAGGCGAGGTCGAGGACGGGGGCGAAATCAACGTTGAATCCAAGGACGCGACAGTTCTCCCCAATGATTTGACCATGCTCACGAAAGAGCTTGCGATCAGCCGTGGCGAATACTTCCGCAGGAGAAGGCGTTGGCCCAAGGACGTCCCGGAAGCGGTCGACGCTTCCGCCTTCGAGATCAACACAGAAAAAGAGAGGAGCGGAAACATATTTCTGACAGTCGTGAAGCAAGGCCCAGGTCTGCCCGGGCGTTTTTATATTGCGGGCGAACAGGATCACGCCGGCGGGCTGCAGTCGCGCCAGCAGGGAACTGAGGCGCGGAGTGATCTCCGTGCCGTCGAAGCCGACGATGAGGAGTTGGCCGATGTCGGCGTACGATCCGGAGATGCGTCTGTTGGCCTTCATGTCAGATTTCTTTCTTTAATGCGGCCAGCAGATTCATCGCCTCCAGCGGCGTGATGCGGTTTAAATCTACTTCCCGCAGCTTTTCCAGAACCGGCTGCGAGAGCGGCGTGAAGATAGTCAATTGGGTCGGTGGAGGCGACGCGCCCGGCGAGAGATGGCCGGTGAGTTCGCGCTCGGCTTGCTCGTGCTCCGATAACACTTCTCGCGCGCGAGTAATGACGTCATTAGGTAATCCCGCCAGTTTGGCCACTTCGATGCCGTAACTGCGGTCGGCTGCGCCGGGTTCAACTTTGCGCAAAAAGGCAATGCCTCCGCCGGTTTCCTTTACGGAAACGTGATAATTCTTCACCCCGCTCAGTTGCTCAGCGAGCTCCGTGAGTTCGAAATAATGCGTGGCAAAAAGCGTTTTTGCCCGCACCCGCGAATGCAGATATTCCACTGCGGCCCAGGCGATGGCCAAGCCGTCATAGGTTGAGGTACCTCGACCGACTTCGTCGAGCAGGATGAGCGAACGCGCAGTTGCTGTATGCAGGATTGCCGCGGTTTCGGTCATTTCGACCATGAAGGTCGAACGTCCGCGAGCGAGATTGTCACTGGCGCCAATCCTCGTGAAGACGCGGTCGACCACGCTGAGACGCGCGGAACGCGCGGGCACGAATGAGCCCATCTGCGCCAGGATCACGATGAGAGCTGTTTGCCGAAGGTATGTTGATTTGCCGCCCATGTTCGGGCCGGTGAGTAGAAGGATGGTATGCGTGGAGGCGTTGAGATAAAGGTCATTGGGCACGAAGCGTTCGGTGCCGCCCGCCATTTCCTGCTGCTCGATGACGGGATGACGGCCTTCGATAATTTCCAGATCGCCGGCAGCGCCTTCTTCTGCTGCGACGAACTTTGGCCGACAGTAATTTCGCAAAGCGGCATGATGCGCAAAAGAGGCGAGCACGTCGACTTCTGCCAGTGCAAGGGCGGTTTGGCGGATTCGTTTGGCCTCTGCGGCGATGGCGGTGCGCAACTCGGTGAAGAGACGCCGTTCGATCTCGACGATTTTCTCCTGAGCATCGAGAATCCTGGTTTCGTATTCCTTGAGTTCGGGCGTGGTAAAGCGCTCCGCGCCCACGAGCGTCTGCTTGCGCTCGTAATCCTGAGGAACAAGGTGAAGGTTTGATTTAGAGACTTCGATGTAATAACCGAAGATGGAATTGAACTTGACCTTGAGCGACGAGATTCCCGTACGCCCACGCTCCCGCAGCTCGATTTGCGCCAAGACCTGTTTGCTGTTGCGGGAAAGCTCGCGCAATTCGTCGAGGTCGCGATCGTTGCCAGTTGCGATGATTCCGCCATCGGCAAAACTCAATGGCGGTTCAGGGACGATGGTTTTTTCGATGCGGTCGCGTAAGTCTGCGAGTTCATCGAGTGCGTCATGGAGAGTTCGAAAGCGATCCGTGGCCAAACGCGATAGCGCGCCTTTGATGGCTGGAATTTTGGCGAGGGAGGCGGCGAGCGCGAGGACGTCCCGGGGATTGGCGGTTTCGAGCGTAACCCGGCTTAAGAGCCTTTCCAGGTCGAGCACTCCATCCAGAGCGCGTCGCAACTCCTCACGTGCAATCGTGTCGCGTACGCCGATATCAACCGCATCCAGGCGGGCATTGATCTCCGCGAGGTCGAGCGATGGCCGGAGCAACCAGGCGCGCAACAGACGCTTCCCCATGGGAGTGACGGCGCAATCGATGGAACGAAATAGCGTGAGGCCCGCATCCGTTCCGGCAAAGAGCGGCTCGATCAGTTCGAGATTGCGAACGGTGACCACATCCAGCACGAGACAATTCTGGCGTTCGTACCAGCCGATGCGATCCACGTGATCGAGTGATCCTCGTTGCGTAGAGCGGACGTAATAGAGAATTGCGCCGGCGGCCGCGGCTGCTGCCGTGCGGCCGGCAAGGCCGAACCCTTCGAGCGACAGAACGCCGAAATGATTTTCCAGCAGGGGAATTGCGTGGTCGGGAGCAAAAATCCAGTCGTCGAGCGGAGTCTCCGTACAAGTTGCGCCAGTGGCGCGAGCCTGCGGAGATTGCGCTCGATTAGCTGTGGCGTCAAATAATGGGGCTGCCGAGCCATAGAGGAGTTCTTTGGGACGCAACTGCTCGAGCTCTTCCTGTACGCGCCGCATCGCAGCATCACCGGAGAACTCCGTAGCGCGAAAATCCCCGGTGGAAAGATCGAGGGCGGCAAAGCCGACTCTGTCGCCCACCTGCGCCAGCGCGGCGAGAAAATTATTTTCTTCTGATTCGAGCGATGAGTCCGCCGCCGTCCCGGGAGTGACCACCCGGGTCACTTCGCGGCGCACGAGCTTTGTACCCAGCTGTTTTTTAGCCAGCCGGGCATCTTCCATCTGTTCGCAGATCGCGACTTTGAATCCTTTGCGGATGAGCTTGCCGATGTAGCCTTCGGCCGCGTGGTGCGGAACTCCACACATGGGAACCGCGATCCCTTTCTCTTTGTTGCGGGAAGTCAGCGTAATCTGCAACTCTTTCGCGGCCACGATGGCATCGTCAAAGAAAAGTTCATAGAAATCGCCGAGCCGAAAAAATAGTAACGCGGTGGGATGCTCTTTCTTGACGGCGGCGTATTGCCGCATCAGCGGAGTGGAGGGCTCGGTCATCGCTTCGGGCAGAGTGGGCTTGGCGCGGATTATAACAAAGCTGCGCTCGATTCTTGCGGCGCGACCGGCATCTTCAAATGTTAGTTGACGGGCCTCTCTCGTAGTGTTTACCTAAAGCATGGAACTACGCAAGGATCCGATTACCCGTTCCTGGGTGATCACGGGTGACGATCCCGTCGAACATAATCCACGACCAGGAAGCGCTTGCCGTTTTTGTGCCGAATCTTCCGATGGCACGCAGGTCATTGCCTCGCTGCCCAGTTCCGGGGCGTGGTCGGCACGATCGGTGGTTCATCCCTCTCCGCTGTATCACATCGAAGGCGAAGCTGGCAGGCGCGGTGATGGGATTTACGACCGCATGAGTTCGGTGGGCGCGCACGAGGTTCTGGTGGAGAATCCCCGGCATGATCGCCACCTGTGGAATGCCAGCGACGATGAGATCGGACAGTTCCTGCGGCTGGCTGCAGAACGCATACTGGATTTGAAGCGCGATCCGCGCATCAAATACGTCAGCTTTTTCAAGGATTATGGTTCGAAAGCCGGACAAGAATTCAGCCATCCTACATCGCAGATTACTGGGACGATGTTCGTGCCGCGTCGCGTGCTATACGAACTGCGAGCAGGACGCGAGTATTTCGTAGGCAAAGAGCGGTGCGTGTTTTGCGACATTCTGGCGCAGGAAGAGCGGCAGGCGTCGCGGGTAATTGAAGCGCGTGGGGATTATGTCGCGATCGGTCCTTATGCTCCGCGCGTTCCCTATGAGGCGTGGATCCTGCCGCGCAATCATGAAGCGTCATTCGAGCGGACGGGATTGTCCAGGCCAGGACTTCGTGTGAATCTGGCGGCGCTGCTGCGCCGAACGCTGCAGCGGGTCCGCGCGGTGACGGAAGATTTCCATCTTGTGCTGCACACTTCGCCGAACAGCTTGCATCCCTCGAAGAGCCTGGGGTATTGGAAGACGATTGACGATGATTACCACTGGCATATCGAGATCATGCCGGTGATTGCCACCAAGGCTCGTTCGTATACTTTCAAAGAAGTGTATTATTCGCCGGTCAGTTCCGAGACAGCGGTCAAGCACCTGCGAGAAGCAAAAATTGATGGATAAGGCAGTCGCCGGACAGCCTAAGGGCGTCCACCGGCGCGGCGCAGTATCTGGCTGACGTCTTTGTTGTTGCGGGCCAGCGCCCAAGTGAGTGCCGTATATCCGTTGCGGCTGCGAAGGTTGACATTGGCCCCGGCCGCGAGCAGCGCCTTGACGACATCCGGATTGGTTTTAGGATTCTGACAGGCGAGGATCAACGCGGACTGTCCACCTTGATCCAGGGCATTCACGCTGGCGCTGTTTGCTCCGTGAAGCAATTCCTTAAGAGTTTTTACGTCTCCCCCAACCGCGGCCCGCATGAGCGCAGTCTCGTCGGGATCTTCGAGGGTTTCGCCTCCGCTTCCCAAGGCGACTGGCCAGGCGATGGGAATGATGCGTGCCACTCTAAGGTTGATGTCGCCATTCATTTTCGGCCAATCATTGAGCCTGAAGTAGCCCCGTAACTGCGGCTGGAGTTGGATTTCGATCAACCAGGTCAGAGCGGAGTTCTCTACGGCACGCCAGGTTCCCGCTGCCGCGTCCCAGTCTTGCACGCGGAAAGCGCTGAAACCATCTGCAATGTTCCATTCGAAGTGAGCATCCAGATCGCGCACAAATCCGGAGGGGCCTACCCAAATAAGAGCGCAACACACCAATAGGGCCGCAACAATATAGGGCCAGGATCGCCTGCCGGAGAAGCGAGAGACGATCAGGGCAGCGGAAGCAATCAACGCAAGTGCCTCGATCAGCAAACCAGCGGCGGTCAAAATTTCGCCGGCGGAGTTCCACCAGTACACGCGGCCATCCAGAAAGCCCGTCTCGTCGAAGCGCCAGAAAGGATTCAGATAGAGCAGGGTAAGGCCGCCACCAAACAGAACGACTCCGGCCTCGAGGGCGGTGACTACCCACGACGTACGTCGAATATGCCTGGAGGTTGGGGTGAGCACAAGAGTCTGCCAGACAGAGTATAGACATTGCTGCATTTCAGGGGAATTAACGGCGAAGCTTCGCGAAAGGCTTGTTTCGCGCTTGGAATCACGCCCGAACAGCGTTAGCGCGCAGCAGGGGAGCGGCGAACTGGCGTAAGACTGACTCGGCTTCTTTCGCCTCGACAGGCTTGGAAAAAAAGTAGCCCTGACCGAGATCGCATCCGAGATCGTGCAGTTGCTGGAATTGCTTCAAGGTCTCGATGCCCTCGGCGATCACCTTCAATCTCAGCTTGTGGGCCAGCATGATGATCAGTTCCACCGTGTCAAGGGTTCCGCGATCCGCCAGCATCCCATCGATCAGGGAACGATCGATCTTGAGGGCCTGTACGGGAAATTGTCGTAAAGCGTTCAAGGAAGAATTTCCGCTACCGAAATCATCGAGGACCACGCCAATCCCCAGATGCTTGAGATAAGAGACAACGGTGACGGTAAGCTTAGGATCCGTGGCAGCTACAGCCTCGGTCATTTCCAGTTGAAGGCGGGACGGTTCAACGCCGGTGGCGCGAATGGCGGCTTGCAGATCGGTGACGAAGCGGGCATCGGCAAATTGCTTGGCGGAGAGGTTCAGGCTTACGGTTACGGCGCCGAGCTCGGGATTGTTGATCTTCCACGCCTGCAGTTGCCGGCACGCCTCCAGAATCAGCCAGTGTCCGGCGGCGAAGAGTAAACCTGTGTCCTCTGCCGCGTCAATGAAATGATAAGGGGAGATCACTCCCTGCGCGGGATGATGCCAGCGGAGCAGCGCTTCGAATCCAGTGATCTGCCGGGTCGAGAGTTGCACGATTGGCTGGTAATACACGCGGAACTGGCGGTGTTCAAGTGCCTCGCGCAACTCGGACTCCAGTTTGAGCCGCTGGATGGCACGGGTGTGCATGGCTTCGTCGAAGACTTCACAGCGGGAACCACCGAGGGCCTTGGCACGGCGCATGGCAACGTCAGCATCCTGCAGAAGATCTTCGGCGTGAGTGTGCGTGGTTGCGCTCAGGGCAATCCCCACGCTGGCGGTGACATGCACGTCACGGCCGTCGAGAGAGAAGGGCTTGGAGACTGCCAGGAGGATCCGCTGTGCGGCTCGCATGGCGTCGCTGGGATCGGTAACGCCTTCGAGCAGTATGGTGAATTCATCTCCGCCCATGCGGGAGAGCACTGCATTGCGCATGGCAAACTCATCCTGCGGGCGCGAAATCGTGTCTTCGCCGCGGAGACAGGAACTCAGCCGTTGGGAAATTTGCACAATTACCTGATCGCCGGCTGCCGGACCCATCGCATCGTTGAAGACTTTGAAGCCATCCAGATCGACAAACAGAAGCCCATAGTGGCGGTCGGGATTGCGTTGGGCGCGGTCAAATAAGTGCTGCAGGCGATCCAAAAAGAGTCGACGGTTCGGGAGTCGCGTGAGTCCATCGTGAAAAGAGTTATGCTCCGCTTGCGCCTCGGCGCGTTTGCGATCGGTGACATCGCGGTTCACGATGACTAGTTTGGAGACTTCTCCCTTTTCATTACGAATCGTTCCTGCCACGGATTCCAGCACTCGCCAGGTTCCATCTTTATGGCGGATACGATACTCGAGCTTCTTGCCAACTCCGGTGTCCCGCGCCGCGCGGGCCGCCTCCAACACCTTGAATCGGTCATCGGGATGGATCTGATCGAAGGCGGAGGTTTCTCCCAATTCTGCGGAGGAATAGCCAAGGACTCGTTTGTAGGCCGGACTGTTGTAAATGCGATAGCCCTTGACGTCGACCAGTGCAATCATGTCGGCGGCGTTTTCAGTGACGATCTGAAACAGCTCTTCGCGCTTTTCCGACTCCTGGCGAAACCGATAGGAACGGATCGCCTGATAGATGTTGCCAGCTACCAGTCCGGCGAGGGCGAGCCACTTCCAATATTCGTTTATTGAACCGGAGAGCATCGTCGACTGAGATATCGGCGAAGCGGCGGAAAAGATTAGCTCTAGGGAAGGGATCGGCGAGCTAAGGTCATGGGCGTGATGCTGTCAGTTCGGAGCAAGGTGGATGCAGAACGGCGAGACAGAAGGTGATCGACCGTTCATAATGTTGGGATGACCGTACGCCGCCTCAAGACTTATGCGGGCTCGCAGGGCTATGTGTACCAATACTATTTTGTGGGCAGACGAGCCGCCCTGGCCGATGATCCGGAGGCTCCTGCTATTGAATTTGTTTTTGACATTACCTCGGACCGCAAGGCGACCTATGCCGTCAGCATTTTCCTGCCGGAAAAATCTTCGCAAAGTTGGGCCGCCTCCCATGGGCGAGAGCTCACTGAGGCGGAACAATATGCTTCCGCCAAACTCCGCCTGTTTCGCGCATTTGATGAATTAGACGATATGAAGACCGAAGGGCGACGTCTTGTGATCGACCCCCCTCTGCTGGAGGAGGCGCTCGCCAGCCTGGGTGTAGAGTAGAGAATTGCTTGCGCTGGCTTAGAGTTAGAACTGACTGTTCACAATCAACTCATGAAAACGTACGCCGGATTCGTCATTATCTTGCTGATGTTTACGGTTGGGTGCACGAAGCCCGCTCCTTCCAGCGAGGCACCCAACGCTTCGCCCTCAATCTCGATCCGAACGCCTGACGCGGTGCAGCAGACGCTGCTGCAATACTCCGGGGCGGATGCCACCAATTGCGGCCGTTTTGACATCAAGGCTCCGGCGGACCAACTCAAACCCGCAAGCGATTGCGCCATGCAGGCAGCGCAGGCGAAACATTCCTTCTATGTGGCGTATGACATGCCGGGAATGGCGGTCGGCGTGGCCGGCAATGCGGATGGGAAGCTATACACGGTGCAGTTGGAGGGTACAGGTGCGGCAGCAGCCATTACCAGCGGGGTTTGTCCGTCCCAGTTACGAGTGGCGTCCAGTGGACGAATCACTTGTTTTGCTCCGGGAGACATGGGTTCGATGGGAGGCGGCCACACATCCGGGACAATGCCTGCGCCGGGAATGGCGAATCCCCACCAGAACGGGTCGACAAATCCTCACACTGCCGTTCCTAAAGCGCAATAGGGACTGTTTGAGCGCCTCTCGTCGGGCAGCATTCGGCCTATTGAGCTGTTTTCGCCGTGGTTTGAGTTTCACGCGCCTTCGCAATCAGTTTTTTCAGTTTGCCTTCGATAGAGGCGTCGCCGATGTGCTCATCCTGCAGGACTCCATCGGCGTCGATGGTGAAGGTGTGAGGAATGGCCTCCACCGAGAACATCCGCGCAATCGTTCCGGTGAAACCTCCGTCGCGATATTGAGGCCATGTCATATCGTTCTTGGCAACGAACTCCTTCCACTTCTCTTCATCGCTATCCAGGCTGACGCTGAGTACGACGAGAGGCTGGCCCTGGAACTTTTTCGCGATCTCACGCATGTGCGGCAGAGCTTCACGGCAGGGAGCGCACCAGGTTGCCCAGAAGTCGATCAAAACAACCTTGCCGGCCAGGTCATCCATGGAAAGCCGGGTTCCGTTGGTGGTGGTGATGGCAAATGGCGGCGCCATGCGGGCGCGCGCGAGTTCGGGTTGGCTCACATAACGCAAGGCACGTTGCCGGTCCGGTGAATTCTCCGGACGCATGTCCACAAATTGCTGAAAGCGGGCTTTGGCGGCGTCGTCCTGTTTGAGGTGGGCCAAAGCCTGACCGTCGCCGAACATGGCTGCGGGGAACTTTGCCACCGCCTCCAGCGCTTTGGTGAACTCGTCGTGAGCGCGGCTGAACAGCTCATCCTTGCGCTTGTCAGCACCTTCCGCGAGTAACAGAGAGCCGAAGTCATAGTGAGCCAGGGCAACATGCTTCGCGTCCTGAGCTTGTTGCACGGCCTCCTCGGCAGCAAGTTCGGCCGTTTTCCACTCGCGGAGTTCGATTCCGTATTCAATCATCTTTGCCTGGCATGCGCCGCAATGACCACCATCCTGTTTGTCGGCCTTCTTGAAGGCATCGAGGGCAGCGTCCTTCATTCGACGATGAACGTAATCCAGAGCTTCGTTGTAGGTCTTCTGAGCTTTCTCGTTCGTGGGAAGACCCTCTTTTTTGTCTTGCGCGAGCAGCGAGGAAGCGAGGCAGGCACTCACAAGAAGAATGACGGCGGTTCGCATAGCAATCCTCCGAGTGCAAAATTTCACGCACGAACGCTATCATGAAGCCCGGAGTTTTCGGAAAAACTTTCGAATCAATGCGATATAAGGCGAACTCTTGTGATCCAGATCACACTGTTCGGTGACGCTTATCGCTTCCGTATGGCCGCAAAGCCGGGCAGAATATAATGCGTGGAAAGGGATGGGGCGACTGGGGTTAGCCGAAGCATTGAAGAAAGTTCGGGCGTGTGCCCGGACTTGGGTTAAACTCAGCCGACTCTGATACTTACCTGCTTATGGCTTTACTTTGGCTTCGCTTCGCGCTGGCTTGTTATTTTATCGGCCTGATTTACGCGTTTTTCGCGCTCAGCCGCACCAGCGATCTTTTCAGCCGGATCGCGCTGCACGCCGCCAGCCTGGGCATGGTCTTCCACTTCGTTTCCCTGGTGGAGCTTTTCTTTCCGGGCACATGGTTTGGGCGTCCGTTCATAACGGGGAGTCGCTGCTGGCGTTCTTTTCCATGACCTTTTTCATGATCATCTATTCGATTTACCAGACCACATCGCCCGGGGTGGTCGTATTTCCCATTGTCTTCTTCTTGACGTTTGTGGCTGCAGTGGACGAGCAGCCCGTCTTATTGACCTCCTTCGTACAGCACAAGGGATGGCTGGTGGCGCACATCATCCTGATTTTTACGGGATATGCCGCGCTGGTGTTAAGTTTCGGGGCGAGCCTGCTTTATTTGCTGCAGGAACGGCGGTTGAAGGCGAAGAAGCCCAGCAGCCTTATTTCGTTTTTGCCCGCGCTGGAAGTGATCGACCAGATTGGCTACCGTTCGTTGCTGCTCGGCTTTCCATTCATGACGCTCGGATTGATTACCGGTTCGATCGTCGCCATGTCGACCTACGGGCATATTGATTTCGCCGACCCGAAAATTTTGCTTTCGATTCTGATGTGGGCCGTTTACATGGTGATGGTGTTCACCCGCTGGAATTCGGGATGGCGTGGACGCCGCGCTGCGGTGCTGGCTACATTCGCCTTCGTGGCCGCAATTGTGGCGTGGGCTGCGAATTATTTCTCGACCATACACAGGTTTGCCGCTTCATGAGATATCAGCTCATCGGCGTGAATCACAAAAGCTGCCCGCTCGAGGTGCGCGAGCGCCTGGCGATCCCGGAGTCCAAGCTGCCGGATTGCTGCCGCGACCTCACGGCCCACCCAGGCATTGAAGAGGGCATGATCATTTCCACTTGCAACCGCGTGGAAGTGGTGACCCATACCAGCAACGGATCGGCCGATCTGCGCGGATTTCTGCACGATCATTTTCATTTGACTGCGGCCGAACTTGACTCGCACCTGTACGAGTTCCGGGAAAAAGAGGCGGTGCGGCATCTTTTCCGCGTGGCGTCGAGTCTGGATTCGATGGTGGTGGGAGAAGCGCAGATTCTGGGACAGGTGAAGGAAGCGTATGCGACCGCGCGCGCCGTGGGATCGGTGCGGGGGCAGCTCGATCAGCTCTTTACCCGCGCCTTCGCGGTTGCCAAACGTGTGCGCAGCGAGACCGCGGTCGGGTCGTCGTCGGTTTCCATCGCGTCAGTCGCGGTGGAGCTGGCGAAGAAGATTTTCGGCACGTTGCAGGGCAAGAACGTTTTTATCGTCGGCGCAGGCAAGATGAGTGAGTTGGCGGCGCGGCACTTGATGGCACATGGTTGCGCGTCGATTTTCGTAGCCAACCGGACTTATGAACGCGCCATCGGGCTGGCACAAAGGTTCAATGGCCAAGCCATCAAGTTTGAGGATCTTTACAACTCGTGCGACAAGGCAGATATCGTCATCACGTCCACGGGTTCGCCGCACGCGATTTTCCGCCGCGAGCATGGCGAGCAGTTCCTCTCCCGCCGCAAGAACAAGCCGATGTTCTTTATCGACATCGCGGTGCCCCGCGACGTGTCGCCGGAGATGGCCAAGCTGGACGGCATCTTCGCCTACGACATCGACGATTTGCAGCAGGCGGTCAGCAGCCACGTCGCCGATCGGCGCAAGGAAGCCGAATTGGCTGAGGCCATCATTAGCGCTGAAGTAGAAAAGTTTGAAGCGCGCCTGCACACGCTCGATGTGGTGCCGACGATCGTGAGCTTGCAGGATCATCTGGAGACCATCCGTCAGGCGGAGATCGACCGTGTGCGCGGGCGCATGGGCGTGCTGACGCCGGAACAGGAAATGGCTGTTGAAGCGCTGACGCGCGGCATCATTAATAAAGTGATGCACACGCCGATCACAACGCTGAAGACTGCAGCGCGCGAAGCCGAAGCGACCACGGTGATAGACGTGGTGCGGCGATTGTTCAACCTGCACGACAAAGAAAAGGGACCAGCTTCGCAAGCCAATCGAGATGCGTCGGACAAAGAAGTGGGGACGCGGCACTAATGGCTAAACTCCGCACTAACTCCCAACGTACCTTTCGGCAATTGAAGCAGCTTTCCTCGCTGCAGCGTTTTGCTATGGCCAAAAAGGGAATCGATTTGTCACGCCTCGATCGAATTCGAGAGATTTGCTTCCGCGCCGGTAGTACGCTGGTTCTGCTCGAGCGAGGCTTCGGAGAGTACTACCAGTGTGGGTACTGGGCCGCGCTTGAGAACCGTGGGTCGCGGCTGCTCGCAGCCGCGAGGGGTTCGAATCCCTTACTCTCCGCTGGCCTACGCGACCCACGGGCAATTAGGACTCGCTTATCCTGCGAATGGATCTTGACCAGGCCTTCATCGAATGCTACTTTAAAAATGGTTCTCAAGCGCGGTCCAGCACCATTCTTAGGCGGCCTAACCGGCCGCCTTTCGATTTTGTCCGATCTCCATCTTCGGTCCCTCATCCATGCCTAAACTCCGCATCGGGTCGCGCGGTTCTCAACTCGCCCTCTGGCAATCGAACCACATCTCGGCGTTGTTGCGTGCGCGAGGGCACGAAGTGGAAATCGAAATTATCCACACTACCGGCGACAAGATTACCGATGTCGCGCTCGCCATGGTCGGCACCAAGGGGATGTTCACCAAAGAAATTGAAGAGGCACTGGCTGCGGGACGCGTTGATCTGGCCGTGCATTCTCTGAAAGACCTGCCGACCGAACTTCCGCCGGGATTTGAAATTGCCGCGATCACGGAACGGCAAGATCCCCGCGATGCCTTCTGCTCGAAGCACTATACGAGTTTTCAGGTACTGCCCCAAGGCGCGCGCGTGGGCACCTCCAGCCTGCGGCGACAGGCGCAACTCAAGGCCATTCGACCTGATCTCGATATTCATCCCTTGCGAGGAAACGTCGATACCCGCCTGCGTAAGCTTGAACAAGGCGAATACGATGCGATCATCCTGGCCGCCTCCGGCCTGAAGCGCCTGGGCAAGATAGAACTGATCAAGCAGATCATTCCTGCCGATATCATGTGCCCCGCGGCGGGGCAGGGCGCACTTGGGATTGAGATCCGTGAAGGTGACGCAGCCACGCGGCGACATCTCGAATTCCTGAATGATCCGGCGGCGCGGGCGGCGACCACCTGCGAACGCGCGTTGCTTAATAGTCTTGGCGGAGGTTGCCAGGTTCCTATCGGAGCCTTTGCAGAAATGCGGAATGGAAAGCTACATCTTGAAGCCATCGTCGCCGATCCCGATGGATCGAGCTCCTGCGCGAATCGCGGGATGGAAATCTTAATGATCCTGAGGGTCTGGGTAACGCGGTTGGCGCAACCTTGCTCACCCGGGGCGGAGATAAGATCCTCGATGCTGTCTACGGCCGCGGGCTCGCCGTTCTGCCACAACCATGAGTTAAGATCAACTCGTGTATATCCCCGAGCACTTCCGACTGCGGCACGACGGAGACGCGATCCGGTTTATGCGTGCCCATCCCTTCGCCATTTTGATTTCGCAGACCGGCGATGGCCCTTTCGCCACGCACTTGCCCTTGCATGTGGAAGAGAAGGAAGCAAAAACGTTTCTCCGCGGTCACGTGGCGAAAGCGAACCCGCACTGGAAATATCTCGAACAACAGCCGCAATGCCTGACGATTTTTCACGGACCGCACTCTTACATCTCACCGGGTAACTACACAGCCTACGAGAGCGTTCCGACCTGGAATTATGCGGCGGTGCATGTGTATGGAGAGGCCCGGCTGTTTTCGGCGGAGCAGGATGTTCATGCCATGCTGGGCGAACTGATGGAGACGTTTGAGCCGGAATATCGGATGCAGTGGGAAGACTTGAGCCAGAAATATCGCGAGAACATGCTGCGGCAGATTGTGGGCTTTGAAATCGCGGTCACGAGAACTGAGGGCAAATTCAAGCTGAGCCAGAACCGCACGCGGGAAGATCAGGCAAACGTGATTGCGTCCTTGGAGAAGGCCGAGGATTCGGCCGTTTCGGGCGTCGCTTGCATGATGAAAGAACAAGGCCTCGGCAAGAAAGAATGACTCGATTGTGTGGCGCGGGCGCCCTCGCCCGCGGGCTCTACCATGAAGAAGAAAACAAAATCCTCAAATCAATCCCTGACCGGCGTTCGTGTTCTTGTAGGCCGTGCCCGTCATCAGGCTGGCGCGCTGTCCTCCGAACTCCGCAAGCTTGGCGCAACCGTCATCGAGATCCCTTTTATTGAGATTCGCAAGCCGCGCAGCTTCAGAGCGCTGGATCTCGCGCTCATAAACCTTGGCAATTACGACTGGCTTATCCTGACCAGCGCAAACGGCGTGGAAGCCATGTGGGAGACGGATGGCCAGGTTGCGCCTGAATAAGAACAACCTCGCGCTCTGTGCGCGTCGCGGCCATCGGCCCGGCAACTAAGAAAGCCATCGAGCAACAGGGCGGTATTGTGGAGGTCGTCCCCAGAGAGTATGTCGCCGAATCGGTGGTGCGAAGCTTGAAGACAAAGTAAAAGGGAAACGGGTGCTGCTGGTGCGCGCCAAAGTTGCGCGAGACGTGATCCCGACTGAACTGCGTGAAGGCCGGAGCACATGTGGACGTGGTAGAAGCTTATGAAACTGTCGTTCCGCAGTCTTCGCGTTCCAGGCTGCAAAAAGTCCTGAAGGATCCTCACCGGCGGCCGCACGTGGTGACCTTTACAAGTTCGTCGACCGTGCGAAATTTTGTGGAATTAGCAGGGGCTCGAACCACCCGTGCTCTCGATGGAATCCGACTGGCCTCGATTGGTCCGGTAACGTCTTCGACCTTGCGCGAGGTCGGGCTCCGTGCCGACATCGCAGCGAAAGAATTCACCATCCCCGGGCTTGTGAAAGCCATCGCCGCCGCCGTGTCTTCCGACAGGCTCTAGCTATTCTGTCAGCGAGCAACTGCAATCAGCGGGTGGAACGTGAGCCAGCAGGAAATCGGCGACGCGCTTGTAAGCGTCGATCTGATTCTCCACGCGGGCGAAGCCATGGCCTTCGTTTTCGTAAATCTTGTAATCCACGGTGCCGCCGCGCTTTTTGATGGCGTCGACCACTTGCTGGGTTTCTGACTTGGGGCAGCGCGGATCGTGGCCTCCGGCGAGGAGCAGCAGCGGCGCTTTAATCTGATCGATGAAGTTGATGGGGGAGCGATCTTCGTAGCGCGCCTTGTTGGTAACCACGTCGCCCATGGTGGCCAGATCGGATTGCTGCAGAACCGGATCTTCATTCTCGATTTCGGTGAACCAGTTCACGAACGGAACGATGGGCACGCCGGCGGCCCAGACTTCGGGAGCTTTCGTCACCGACATCATGCTGAGATAGCCGCCGTAGCTGGCGCCCATGACGGCGATCTTCTTGGGATCGAGATGGCCGGTCTGCTTGATCCAGTCGACGCCGGCGAGCACGTCCTGCAAATCGCCGCCGCCCATGTCGAACAGATTCGCCTGCTGGAATTCTTTTCCATATCCGGTTGAGCCGCGATAGTTGGGCGCGAGCACCATGTATCCCTGATTGGCGGCGTACTGGATGAAACGGTTGAAGGAATTCATGGTCTGCGAAGTCGGGCCGCCGTGGATGTAAACGATGGCGGCGTTCTGCCCGTTGCGCGCCATGTTGTAAGGAACGTAGAGAAAGGCGGAGATGGTCCATTTCCCGTCGCGGCTGGGATAGTGCACCAGGTAGGGCTCGACCATATCTTCGGAGTTCACGCCGGCGACAAGCGAATGCGTCACCTGGTGCGACTTGCCGGTGGCTAGCGTATACACCCAGAGATCGCCCGGCGCGGTAGGGCCGTTGTGATAGTAGAGCAAGCGGGTGCCATCGTGCGTGAAGGCGGAACGACCTCCGGCGGGTTCGTTCGTGCCTTTCGGGATGGGGAGCGCGGCTAGCTTGCCGCTGGCGAGATCGTGCAGGTAAATCTCTTCGTTGCCATCGACGTTGGCGGTGAAAGTTACGTGCTTGCCGTCCGGCGAAAATTCGCTGGCGCGGATTTGCCATTTATCGTGGGTGAGCCAGGAGATCTTCTTGCTCGCGATATCCAGCAAGCCGACGTTCTCATAGCCATTCGCCGCGTTTGAAGTAAACAGAACGCGCTTGCCGTCCGGCGAAATGTCGTTGCCTATATAACGCTGCTCACCATCATGAGGCGTGAGCAAGGTACTTTGTCCGGTCGCCACATCGGCGATGAAGATGTTGGAATCCGTGCCCTTGGCCTGCTCCTGTGTATAGACGATGTATTTGCCATCCTTGGACCAGATGGGTTCGGAGTTGCTTTTATCCTGCGGAGTGTTGGTCGTGAGGTGCTTCACCTCGCGCATCAGGGTGTCATAGATGTCGATCTCGTAGGCTGCCGAAGTTTTCGGTTTGACTTCATAGGCTAGATAGCGGCCATCCGGTGACCACGTCGGATTGAGTTCAGCGATTTCGCGGGTGCTGGTCAGGTTGACGACTTTGCCGGTCTTTGGCGAGACCAGGAAAATATCCCACAGCTCGTCGCCATCGTAGTCAGACTGGTAGGCGATCCATTTTCCATCCGGGGACCACGCGGGGGCAGTCTGGCGCTGGTCGCTGACGGTGAGCTGTGTCGGCCAACCCCCTTCGGCGGGAACGAGCCAAAGGTTATTGCGTCCGCTCATGTTGGAGATGAAGGCAATGCTTTTGCCATCGGGCGACCACGTGGGACGGCCAACCTGGCGCGTCATATATAGCTTTTCGATGGTAAGGGTGCGGGGCTCGACCTGTGCGTTGGGCTTGGAGGCGATCTGCTTGGGATCGGTGATGGCGTGGGGCGCGGGAAGCGTCTGTGCGATGCTTTCGGAGAAGACGGTGCTCATGAAGATGACGATAGCAAATGAAATGAGACTACGCATGGTGTCGGTGCCTCAGAATGGGAGAGTTTAACAGACAGCCCATGATTCGAGGCGCGGCGCAGGGGTTGCATAGGTCGTCGCTCCGATCCGGATGACACGTTTATCTCGTGATCGACTACGTGACATAAGGGGGGACTATTAAAAATCATGTTCACTCGTCACAATCAAACCGTTCCTGCGTTCGTCATCCTGAGCGTAGCGAAGGATCTATGCAAACCCGTACGACAAGGACATATTTCGTTTACATCATGACGAAGCGATCGAAGACGCTCTACACGGGCCTGACCGGTAATTTGCTGCGGAGGGTGCGGGAACACAAGAGCGGAGATGGATCGAATTTCACGGGGAAGTACAGGCTCGATCGGCTCCTGTATTTCGAGCGCTTTGAAGACATCCGCAATGCGATCGAACGCGAGAAGCAGATTAAAGGCTGGTTGCGCTGCAAGAAGATAAACTTGATTGTTTTCGTCAATCCGGAGTGGAGGGACCTGAGTCAAGAATGGCATGAAAGGCATCAGTTTCAGCCTGAACAGAGATTACATAGGTCCTTCGCTCCGCTCAGGATGACAGGAGTAAGGATTACGCCTTGGCGTTCTTGTGCATGTCCACCGTGCTCCAGGTTTTGTCGGCGGCGTGGCAGATATTTTCCAGGGGGCAGTCGACACACTTGGGCTTGCGGGCGATGCACAGTTTGCGGCCGTGCCAGATGACCTGGTGAGAGAATAGAATCCATTTCTCACGGGGAATCACGCGCATCAGGTCCTGTTCGATTTTCTGCGGATCGTTTTGGGCAGTGAGTTCGAGGCGGCGGGAGATCCGATGCACATGGGTGTCGACGACGACGCCTTCGGCAATCTTGAACCACGATCCCAGGACGACGTTCGCCGTCTTGCGGGCGACGCCGGGGAGCGTGAGGAGGTCCTTCATGTTCAGGGGAACCTGACCGCCGAAATCGGCGACAACTTTCTTCGCTGCTCCGACTACCGATTTTGATTTATTGCGGAAGAAACCGGTGGAGCGTACGTCGGGCTCTAGTTGCTCCGGGGTGAGCGCGGCGAAGTCTTCTACCGTGGGATATTTGCGGAAGAGCTCGGGCGTGACGCGGTTCACGTTTACGTCGGTGGATTGGGCGGAGAGGATGGTTGCGACCAGCAGTTCCCAGGCGCTGGTATGAGTGAGTGCGCACTTTACGTCGGGATAGAGTTGGTCGAGGCGCTTCAGGATTTCGGCAATGCGTTCGGGAGCGAGGGGGTTGTAAGCTTTGCCTTTTTTCCCTTTGGCTTTTCCTTCGGCGACTGGAGGACGAGTGCCGCTGCCTGGACGGTTGAGGGCGGCTCTCCCTACTGGATTGGTTTCGCTTGCGCGCGGCTTTTTCGGCGCCGACGCCGCGGGCGAGGGTGCCCGCGCCACGCGATCCTGGCGGCCGGAGCGGGCGGGCTGGCGAGGGGTTTGTCCGCGGGGCATGAGGGCCATATCTTAGCAGAGACCTCGGTAACCTCGGACACGATTGACTCGCTCGATGGCACTCGGTACTCTGACATTGAACCCCAAAGAAAAATTATGGCAGTAACTTCCATTCAGCTTGGCCAGGTGTGGCGCAGCGATGCCGATGGCCAGGATTATCTGGTGACCAAGGTCTACAGCGAAGTGTTCACGCAGTTCGCCATGCTGCGGCCTGCGGGTATTACTGCTCCCGATGCGCCCACGGTCCGGATCAAGGTCACGAAAACTCCGCAAGGCGCGGCCCTGCCCGGTTACACGTTCACTCAGGAAGGTTCGTTCTAGCGGCGTTTCCCGCACAGTTCCGATACACTAACAGTCGCACGTGCCCGTCCCGAGTCGAGGTACGTGCTGCGCTCTTGTTCTTGTCATGACTGAAAAACTTCTGGCCTTCATCTTCGTGTTCATCAATTCCGTGGTCATTACGACTGGCTATGCGGGCATCATGCTGCTGATGGCGATTGAGTCGGCGTGCATTCCGCTGCCTTCCGAGTTGATCATGCCCTTTGCCGGCTATCTCGTGTTTCAGGGGACATTCAAGCTCCTATGGGTCGCAACGGCGGGAGCGATCGGATGCAATCTGGGGTCCCTGGTCGCTTATGAGATTGGATGCTATGGCGGACGTCCGCTGGTAGAGCGCTACGGCCGCTGGATTTTGATGGGAAAGCGTGAACTCGATCTGGCGGACCGCTTCTTCGCGCGCTGGGGATACCTGGCAGTATTCATCGGTCGATTACTTCCCGTGATTCGAACGTTCATCGCGCTGCCGGCGGGAGTCGCGCGCATGCCGCGCGGACGTTTTCATCTCTACACGTTCTTAGGATCGTGGCCGTGGTGCCTGGGGCTCGCGTATCTCGGGATGAAGCTCGGCGAAAACTGGCGGGAGCTAGGGAAATACTTTCACAAGTTCGACGCGGTGATCGGCGTGGTGCTGGTGGCGGCGGTGGCGTGGTTTGTTTGGAGTCACTGGCAGAACCGCATGCAAACTGAGAGCTAACCTGCCGACTTAGGCGGCCTTCGCCAACTGTGACGCCACAATCTGCCACCTGCCGTTCGCTTTTCATCACCACATCCATGTAGATATAGCTGACAGGGAAGCGTTGCCCGCCTTGCTCGACATCATCTTCCTCTGAGCCGTGGACGATGGCTAAGTCTGCGCTCAGCAGGCGGATTCGGCGGCCGGTCGATTCCATCGAAAGGTAGCGGATCATGCCGGATTTGAGATTGTTCAGCACTTCCTGCTTGGTGTGAGCCTCTCCCGATTCGTCGTACTGAATATAGTCATCGGCGAAGATGCGCGAGAGTTCGGCTATGTCGGCGGCGATCAGGGCGCGGTCGCCGTCTTCGAAGAGCTTTAGGATTTGTTGTTCGTCGTTGGGCAATGTCATAGTGCTTTCCACTGTGGGTGGCGTCCCTGGCGGGACTCCCCTGAATTTGAATCGCAGTCCCAGCACTTACGCGCTGGGCTAATGAATTTCGTCGCTTCGCGACTGGCGCAGCGTCCAGATCCTGTTAGTGTACAAGGCTGATATTCACAAGGAGGCTTCTGTGATTTCAAGGTCTCGCGTCTTCGTGTTGTTTCTATTCTTGGCCGCGGTATCGCCAATCGTTATCCCCGCGCAATCTGCGCCGGCTTCGTCCGACAGACCCTTCGTGGTTGAGTATTACTACAAAACCAAGTGGGGCCATGCCGACGAATTTCTGAAGCTCTTCAAGAAAAATCACTATCCGGTTTTGAAGAAAGAAAACGAGATGGGGCGCATCGCGAAAGTGTGGATGGATCAGCCGCGCTATCACACGACGGAAGATGGACGCTGGGATTTTCGCGTGACCATCGTCTTCAAGAATGCAACGGTGGCCAACGAGCCATTCGACGAAGCTGGGCTGCAGAAGCAGATGTATCCCGATCAGGATACGTTTCAACGCGAAGAACAACGTCGCTTTGAAATCCTGGACGGGCACTGGGACTTGCCGGTGAAGACGGTTGAGCTCGACGCAAAGCCGTGACGACTTCGCGCTTCGGGACGTTGGCTCGCTGTTGCGCAGAGATGTCAATGAGGACGTGAGCGATATTAAAAGTTGATAACAATCGCGCGGAAAATTCCGCATGTTGTCATCGAAATTTAACGTTAGACAGCCGGTCAGAAGGTCCATACTCTTATGCATGGACACATTCATATCAGTTGAGGAATCACACGTTGATCTGCTGCACGAGATAAGCAATCGGCTGGCAACGGCAGATGGTTTTCATGATGTGCTGACTCGGGTAGTCGAATTTAGTACCGCTCTCGTAAAGTGCGACGCTTGCCTGATTTATGTCCTGGAAGGCGACGACCTTGTGTTGCGAGCTTCAAAAAACCCTCATCCCGAGGCAGTGGACCGTCTAAAACTCCGTTTGGGACAGGGCATTACAGGATGGGTGGCCGAACATCGCGAGCCGGTTGCGGTTTCAGAAAAAGCTGCTCTCGATCCTCGGTTTCAATTTTTCCACGAACTCCCGGAAGATAGTTACGAGGCATTTCTATCGGTGCCGTTGATGTGCCGCGGACGCGTTGTGGGAGTAATCAACCTGCAACACCGCCAGCCTCACGTCTACCGCAGGCGAGAAATTAGACTTATTTCCACGGTCGGATTTCTGGTGGGCGCCGAGATCGAAATGGCGCGCCTCGAGGATGTCAACTCCAGCCTCTCCGAGCAGTTGCAAACCCGCAAGGTGGTGGAACGCGCCAAGGGCATTCTGCAGAGGGAACTGGGACTAACCGAGGAGCAGGCATACTTGGCCTTGCAGCGCCAGAGCCGTCAAAAGCGAAAGGCGATGAGGGAGATTGCCGAAGCGATTGTTTTGAGCGAGGAAGTGAAAGGCAATTCGCGCACCGCCGGGCCTTCCTAGCGCGTGATGTTTTTGTCTGAGGCTGAAACGCGGGCACAAAAAACGGGAGCAGATCCATGGCGGATCTGCTCCCTTTGTTATGGGCGTCTAGCGAGCGGATTGCATTGCGGAGGCAGTGCGGATCTGGGCTATCTGTTTGCTGCTGCTAACCGGAGGCTGGAAACGCAGATCGATTTCATATTCGGGAAGGTTCATCGCGCTCACGTACTGCTTTCCGAATCTTGAATCGATTATGAGCCCGGATATCTCGGAACCCACCGGCTCTGCGACATCAGTGGCCAGCATCATGAAGGATGCGGGCGCACCGCTGAGCTTGGTAAGCATCACCATCTTCGAAGGGCCTCTGGTTTGCAGGGAGAATCTGTATTCTCCCGCCGGAACTTCAACGTTCTGCCATAGCACGGTGTGCGGCAGGGTGAAGCGTCCGCCTTCTTCCTGCGCGGAGGCTAGGGTGGGTGCGAAGTTGAAAGCGCTCAAAAGCAAAACCGCGGCGTAGACAAACTTGTGAATCGATTTCATCGGAATCTCTCCTGTTGTTTTGTGGCATGTCTGGGCGCACGCACGCGGCGGTTACCGTGGCACGTGAACTCAGATTGAGTGGAGAAACAACGAGGTCAGGAGACTTGCACTTACCGACGGCAGGGCCGGCATGCAAACATCAGCTTCGCGGGCCCGGCTGCTGAGCTGGTCTGCGAAGTAATTCCACTATGAGGGAACTCTGCGCCAGAGTCCAACGCAAAAAAATAATAGGGTCGATCAGATTGTGCAGCTCTGCGGGTCGAAACCAAGTTCCCACCGCTGAATGATACGGATCGCCGTTAAATTGATTTTCTGCTCGTTCGGCTGCTCGGGTTTGCCAAACTCCTGCCGGATACGAGAACATACAAGGTTTGCATATCCATACAGATTCATACTGAGGAAGCGGCCAACATATGGCGACATCGAAGAAGTCTGTTAAGGCGGCGCGAGTGGAAGTGAAGTCGGAAGGGAAGTCGCGGAGCAGTTCGGCAGATGGCGGCACCATGCAGCCCGCGAAAGGCAAACTAGGGGTGATGATCCCAGGCATGGGAGCCGTGGCGACGACATTCGTTGCCGGCGTGGAGGCAATTCGCAAAGGGCTGGCGAAGCCCATTGGCTCGCTGACGCAGATGGGCACGGTGCGTCTCGGAAAGCGCACCGATGGGCGCTCACCCAAGATTAAAGAGTTTGTCCCTCTCGCGGGGCTCGACGACCTGGTATTCACCGGTTGGGACATCTTCGAGGACAACATGTACGAGGCCGCCTCGAACGCAGGTGTGCTCGACCAGAGACTCCTCGATCAATTGAAGCCGTTTCTCTCCTCGGTCACTCCCCGCGCAGCCGTGTTCGATCACAACTACGTCAAGAAGATCGATGGTCCCAATGTAAAGAAGGGCAAGACGAAGATGGATCTTGCCGAACAGTTGCGCGACGACATCCGCGACTTCAAAAAGACAAGTGGCGCCAGCCGCCTGGTCACCATGTGGTGCGGATCGACGGAATCTTACATTGCGGCGGGAGAAGCGCACCAGTCCGTGAAATCATTCGAAAAAGCGCTGCGCGAGAATGACGAGATGATCGCGCCTTCCATGGTCTATGCGTACGCCTCGCTGATGGAAGGCGTGCCCTTCGCAAATGGCGCACCGAACTTGACGGTGGATCTGCCGGTGATGCTGGAACTTTCGCGGAAGAACGAAGCGCCCATCTGCGGCAAGGATTTCAAGACGGGCCAGACTCTGATGAAAACCATTCTCGCCCCGGGCTTCAAGGCGCGCATGCTCGGCCTGAACGGCTGGTTCTCCACCAACATTCTGGGTAATCGAGACGGCGAAGTGCTGGACGATCCCGGCTCGTTCAAGACCAAGGAAGAATCGAAACTTTCGGTGCTGGAACACATTCTGCAACCGGATCTGTACCCCGAACTCTACGGTGATATGTACCACAAGGTACGCATCAACTACTATCCGCCACGCGGTGATAATAAAGAAGGTTGGGATAACATCGACATCTTCGGATGGCTGGGATATCCGATGCAGATCAAGGTCGATTTCCTATGCCGCGACTCGATTCTTGCGGCGCCCATCGTGCTCGATCTGGTGCTGCTGATGGACTTGGCGAAGCGCTGTTCCGATCTGCGCGGGCTGGGAATCCAGGAGTGGTTAAGCTTTTACTTTAAGTCTCCGATGACGGTGCCGGGCCTCTATCCCGAGCATGACCTGTTCATCCAATTGATGAAGCTGAAGAACACGCTGCGGCATTTGAAGGGCGAGGAGTTGATCACGCACCTGGGCTTGGAATACTACGACTAAGTCAGGTGCGTCAAGCAGCACACAAGCTCGACGAAGTTGCGGGTCACCACATTGTCTTCAGTAATGGGCTTCTGCGGATTTTCTCGTCGCGTGTGATCAAAGTGAGGCCCTCGGCTCTGGCGGTTGCCCCGATCAGTCGATCAGCGGGATCGCGAGAATAGTCGTCGGGAAACTGCGCGGCCAAGGCCGCAATTTCGGTAGTGATGGGCCGGATCGTAACGCCTTCCAGGAGAAGCTTGAGAGAAGCTTCGACGCTCCCATAGCCCAAGATCCTTCCGCGGGCAAGCAGCGAAGCAAGCTCCCAAATGCTAATCGCAGCAATTGCGATTCCCCCATCCCGACGGGCACGGCGGATTTCGGAGGCAGCTGTGCGCGATAGAAACTTCGAATCATCCACGGCCCAAAACAACACGTGCGTGTCGAGCAGTATCACCGGGCCGACTCCCACACGTTTGCTGGCTCTACGGGAGACTCAATGTCACCGACTACCCGAAAAACCCCCTTCAAGCGGCCGATGAAATCAGGTTCGCCAGTGTCGACGGGAACCAGCTTAGCAACGGGCTTGCCGCGTTTTGTGATCAGCAGCGGCTGTTTGGTCGACCGAACGTCTTCCATCAGCGTGAGGCACTGGGCCTTGAACGCGGCGGCAGCTATCTTCTTCATGTCCACATCATAACATACATGGTCATGATGAGATGACCACTTGTTTTTGTCACGCTATATGTATTTTCTTTTCCTTCTTGTATTCATCGAACTTCTCCAGAAAACGGTCGATGTCTTTCTTCTGCAGGTAATAGGGCGTGGAAAGCCGCAACTTGTTGGGATCGCCGCCGCGAATGCGGATTTTGTGTGTCTTCCACATCCAGCTCTCCAAATCCATACGCGGGATGGGCGGAACGTTGACTGTGACGATGGCGCAGCGCAGGGCTGGATCGGGCGAAGTCCAGGAATCAGCGCCCCGCTTTTTCATTTCATCGAGCGTATAGTCGGCAAGCTTGCGGTGGCGGCGCTCGATGCGCGCGATACCGATCTCATTTGCAAGCTTGATGGAAGCCCGCAGTCCCCAGAGCGCTGGTACGTTGGAACTGCCGATGCGTTGGAAGCGCTCGGCACGAAGTTTCGGGATCGTCCCAACCTTCAGTGACGATCGTGTTCCACAGACGATCGATGACTTCATCCCGCACGTAAAGAAACCCCGAGCCCTTAGGCGCCTGCAGCCACTTATGAGGGCTGGCAGAGTACATGTCACAGCCGATTTCGGAAATGTTCAGGCGCATCATTCCGGGCACATGCGCTCCATCGACAGCGGACAGAATGCCCTTGGAGCGGGCGAGTGCACTGAGGTCTTTCGCGGGGAGAACCACACCGGAGAAGGTGGTGATATGGCTGAAGAAAATGACGCGCGTACGCGGAGTGATCGCGTCATTGAACAGATTGAGAACTTGCGCCGAATCTCGGACCGGCCGAGGCAGGGTGATTTTCTTGACAACGATGCCGTAGCGCTTCGCTTTCAAATTCCAGGGATGCTCACCGCCGGGATGTTCCTGGTCGGTCATCAGCACCTCGTCGCCCGGCTTGAGGTCGATTCCATTGGCGATATAACTGTTCGCTTCGGTAGCGTTGCGCAGCAGGGCGATCTCGTCGCGATGGCAACCGACAAAGGCCGCGAGCGGATCCCGGAATTCGTTCCAGGAGGCATAGCCCCAGATGGGATAGTCTTCGGGGTCCTTCTGGTCCATTTTCTCCGTGAAGGTGTAGCCGTCAAAAATTGCACGCAGGACGGGCGCGGGACTGGAGCCGACGGTACCGTTGTTAAGGTAGATTTCGTCGTCCGGAATAAGAAATTGTTTGCGAAGCTGGGACCAATAAGCGTCCTCGTCCTTTTCGAGGAGAGAGAGGTCAGGAAGCGGAGGAATGTTTTCTAACTGGGCCAGCAGATTTCCGGGAAGGGTAAGGGAAGCGACGACTCCGACGGTGGCAGTGGAAAGAAAATGGCGGCGGTCGAGCATCAGGCCTCCTGGAGGAAGGCGCTATGGTACGACGGCCTGAGAGCGGGAGCAAGGCGGAGTTGTCTTGTTCCAGTTGTTGCAGGATGTTATGCGCTGTGGCCGGCGCATTGCAGCACGCCGAGATATGCGCTCCACGGGCCGACCAGGTTGCGATATTGATAGGCCATCAGCCGGGAAATCTGGTGCAGGTGAGTGAGATCGTGAACCGCCCACGTTGACAACAATTGCGACAAGGTGACGACGCCGAGGGCAGGGTGGCGTCCGCTCCGCTCCAAGTCTTGCTCGCTCAGATTCAAACGGCGCAAATCGGCGAGATTTGCCGAACGCAGACGAGCGAATTCGTCCAACAACTGCTCAAGCGACTTGCCTCGACTTTCTTGTTCATGCGCGTAGCGATCGAACGGATCAAAGGGACGGCTTTCGCCCGACTCCAGGATTCGTCTAGCGCGCGGCATCCAGTCCGTGCGCTCGCCGTGAACCAGATGGCCGACGACATCGAAGGCGCTCCAGCTCTTTTCCCCTTCATTCCGCAATGTCCAGAAATCCGGCAGGTCTACGCAAAAGAGCATTGAGAGCGGCCGGGGTGCGGGCGAGTAGTGAGATCGTCTCGGTCAGGCGGTGTTCCATCATGAACCTCGATTCAGAAAAGTCGACCAGGCTTGATTGTATTTGCTCCTCAAGGACGGCGCTGGGAGGGCTCACCCGACAAATAGCGGCTTTCCGCAGGCTTCCGGATAACTCCGGAGGGCCTCGGCAGCGTCTAATTCACAGGCCAAGATAGCGCATTGGCTCGTTCTGATCGGGCGTATAATCCGCTTAAGAGTACGTGGTGAAGGGGTATTTATGAAATCGCAGTGGTTGGCACTCTCTGTGGCGGTGGCCGCTTTTAGCGCGGGGCCTTGGATCTCAGCCCAAACGCAGCCAGGACAAACTCCGGGTCAAACCGGTCCCGGCCAAACCCAGCCGGGCCAGAATACCCCCGGTCAGAGCCAGCCCGGCCAACCGCAGGCCCAGGTTCCAACGCAGGATCCCGATAACGGCCAGCCGAAGGCGGGAGATGTACAGAACGCCCCCAAGCAGGCGCCCGCCAACCTTCCGACGCAGGATGATAGCCAGATCAAGCACGACGGAACAAAGACGGACGTGGACGCGGTGGGAAACCGCAACGTCGGCTGCGGCCGGGGCGTGGGGAACTGGTACAGCATCGAAAAACAGGTAGCGATGGGGCGCTCTTACGCGCAACAGGTGGAGTCGCAGATCAAGCTGGTAAATGATCCTGTGGTGACGGAATACGTCAATCGCATCGGACAGAACCTGGTGCGCAACTCAGACGCGCAGGTGCCCTTCACGATTAAGGTCATCGACTCCGATGTGGTAAACGCGATGGCGCTACCGGGCGGGTTCTTTTATGTGAACTCAGGATTGATACTGGCGGCGGATGAAGAGGCCGAAATGGCGGGAGTCATGGCGCACGAGATCGCCCATGTGGCGGCTTGCCATCTGGCTCGCGAACAAACTCGCGGCACTTTGATGCAACTGGCTACGATTCCCTTGATCTTTGTAGGTGGCGGGATCGGTTATGGCGCGTACGAGGCCGCCGGACCGGCCGCTATGCTGGGTTTTCTGAAGTTCTCGCGAGGCTTCGAGGCAGAAGCGGATTATCTCGGCGTCGAGTATATGTACCGAGCCGGGTACGATCCTTCGGCGTTCGTCTCTTTCTTCGAGAAAATTCAGGCTATGGAGAAGAAGAAGCCCGGAACTCTCGCAAAAACTTTTGATACGCACCCGCAGACCCCGGATCGGATCGAGAAGACTCAGGAAGAGATCCGGAAGATCCTCCCGGCGAAGCAGGAATACGTCGTGACCACTTCGGAGTTTGATGATGTTAAGGCGCGGTTGGCGTCCATCGAAAATCGTCACAAGGTGCTGGATCAAAGAGACGAAAACAAACCCAGCTTGCGGCGAACTTCGACCAGCGGCGACGACAAGAGTGGGGACAGCAAGACGGATGACGATCGTCCGACCCTGAAGCGCCGGGATGATTCGTCGAATTAGGTGGAGTGTTCGAGATGAGCTTACCGGCGGCCTTGGCCGCCGGTTTTATTTGTGGCAGGATAAATAAGGCTGCGGCGCATGGTGGTGTTACCCTCGTCACAGAAGTAAGTGACTCGGGTCACAGCCTCGTGTATCGCGACCCAGTAAGGGTAATCTAGTCTTGTAAGCGTCCACTTTAGGAGCCAGAGCTTTCATGCCTGAAAATACTCTCACCATCACTGACAATCGCACCGGCCAGACCTACACGGTTCCCATCGAGGATGGCACCGTCAAGGCCATGAGCCTGCGGCAGATCAAGACCAGTCCGGATGATTTCGGCTTGATGACCTATGATCCGGCGTTTATGAACACGGCATCCTGCCGAAGCAGCATTACGTATATTGACGGTGATAAAGGCATTCTGCGGTATCGCGGATATCCCATTGAAGTGCTGGCGGAGCGCTGCACGTTTCTCGAGGTTGCCTATCTCCTGCTCTTTGGTGAGCTGCCAAGTGATGCGGAACTCAAGAACTGGGTTTATGAAGTAACGCACCATACCATGCTGCATGAATCCACCAAGAAGTTCATGGAAGGCTTCCGGTATGACGGCCACCCCATGGGAATGTTTGTGAGTACGGTTGCGGCTTTGTCCACGGTTTATCCCGATGCCAAGCATGTGCACGATCCTAAAAACCGGCTGTTGCAGATCAAGCGCTTGATCGGCAAGGTTCCCTCGATTGCCGCCATGTCGTACCGGCATAATGTTGGATTCCCTTACGTCTATCCGGACAACGACCTGAGCTACACCGAGAACTTCATGAACATGTTGTGGAAGATGGTGGAGCCGAAATATGTGGCGAATCCGGCAATTTCGCGGGCTCTGGATATTCTTTTCATTCTGCACGCCGATCACGAGCAGAATTGCGGTACCAATGCGATGCGCTCGGTGAGCAGCGCGCAGACCGATCCGTATTTGTCGATGGCTTCGGCAGCGTCGGCCCTCGCGGGTCCACTACACGGCGGCGCTAATGAAGAAGTGCTGCGTATGCTGGACGAAATCGGCACGAAAGATAAAGTACCTGGCTACATCAAGAAAATGAAAGACGGGGGCGTGAAGCTGATGGGATTTGGCCACCGAATTTATAAGAATTATGATCCGCGTGCCAAAATCATTCGCTGGTGCGCGGAGCAGGTGTTTGAAGTTACGGGACCGAATCCGAAGCTCGAAATCGCCCTTGAGTTGGAACGAATCGCGCTCGAGGATGATTACTTCATCAAGCGCAAGCTCTATCCCAACGTGGATTTCTACTCCGGGATCATGTACCAGGCGATGGGCTTCCGCCCGGAAATGTTTACCGTATTATTTGCGATCCCTCGGACCGCTGGTTGGCTGGCGCAGTGGCAGGAGCTAATCACAGATCCCGAGCAGAAGATCGCCCGGCCACGGCAGATCTATACCGGTCATGAGGCGCGAGAGTTTGTGCCGATGGAGAAGCGGACGCCCACCGCGGTTACCGCGAGGTAGGCAAGTCGTCTTGCTGGGGGGAGCGAACGGGAATTTGCAGGCGCGTCACTACGTGGAAGGCGTCGACCTCGTCAAGCGACCTGTTTAGCGGCAAGCGCGGTCATGTACTGGCGCCGGGCCGAGGGCGATGTGATGACCTTCATCTCCTGCCAGTCATAGGGAAACTCTCTACCGCAATCCAGACAGGCAACATACGTACCCGTTAAGGCGCCAGCCTGTGGCCTGCGTCCCTTTCCGCGGATCGTAACCGGAAAACTGTATCGGGAATGCTTACAACCAAAAATCGCGTCAAACAATTTCGCCATCATGGAGCACCTTCCACCCCGAGATGATTTGCTGTCCTGTGCCGTCTTCTACGTGATCGGCATCTACACTCAATACCTTAGATTCAAGGGAAAGGGAAATGGTTTCGTTCTCTTTGAACGGCGAGTTTTCCCGAAATAGGAAAGGAAAAAGTATTTAAAAATAAATGACTTACGAGAGGTGGGCAGGAAAAGTGCGGTTCCAACAGGCGTTGTGATTCCGGAATTTCACGTAGCTGAAGCTCTATTCGCTGTTTAGGACAGGTTCAGAGCTTTCTTAATCGTTCCGCGCTCTTTCTGGATCTTCTCTTGAAGAAGAGTGATGCTGTAAATAAGCTGCTCGGGACGAGGGGGACATCCGGGCACATAAATATCGACCGGGATGACCTGATTCACGCTCTGCACCAGGGCATAATTGTTGAACACGCCGCCCGAGGTTGCACAGGCTCCCATCGAGATCACCCACTTAGGCTCCGGCATTTGCTCCCACAGTTGACGAATGACTGGCGCCATCTTATTGGACACGCGGCCTGCAATGATCATGAGATCACTTTGCCGCGGAGATGGCCGGAAAACCTCCGCACCGAAGCGCGCAATGTCAAAGCGCGCGGCGCCCATGGACATCATTTCGATGGCGCAGCAGGCAAGGCCAAATGTCATCGGCCAGATCGAACCTTTGCGCATCCAGTTGACCGCCGAATCGAGCGTGGTCAAAACCACTCCTTCCGGCGTGGGATTGCCGAAGGTCAAATCCTTGACGACCTTCTTGCCTTTTTCAACTTCGATATAAGGGCCGAAATTTATTTCGCTGGGCATGCAATTATTCTAAACCAGTTCGGATTTCGGAACAGAATTTCATCCTAAATTGACAATCCGATTCTCGGCGATAAGCTATTTTTAGTTTCTCCTGCTGGAATACGGCCCGTCTGCCATGCTGTTAGGACGCGGCATCCAACCATATGCGGCCCATACGGCAAGATGCCGGATAATACTGGAATGAGAGCGTTCATGAGCCCATTAGACTCGTTCAGCACCGGAAAAGGGGCGGGCAAGCGGCTAAGCCACGTCCCTCCTGTTCCTGCCGCTCACTTTCCTGTGCAGGCATCGCGAGCCGCCGACGCGATTCAACTTCCGCATTATCCCTTCCAACCTCTGCCGACGCCGAATGGTCCGGCACCCTACCGGTTCGATCTGTCCGAGTTGCTCACTGCCGCTGATGTCGCAAAAATCAAGAACGCCGGCGTGATGGTGTTTCACACAGTTGGCGATACGGGAGATTATCGGAACTCGGGACCGCAGGACCTGGTGGCGGCGATCATGACCCAGGACATCCAGGATTCGCCGGACGGTAAGCAGCCAGCCTTTTACTACCACCTGGGCGACGTCATTTACTTTGCCGGAGACATTGACAAGTACGGCGCTTACTTCTACGAAACCTATAAGGAGTACCCGGCCTTCATCGTTTCCATTCCGGGCAATCACGATTGCCAGCCCGACGATCCTCAGGACGGACCTGTCGATCCCAACAAGGTGCCGCTCGATGGCTGGGTGAAGAACTTTATGTCGAAGGATCCGACGCAGCCGGGCTCGTTGAAAACGGCGGCGAATCGGACGCAAATGGATCTGCCAAACGTCTACTGGACCTTCACCACACCGTTTGCGACCATCATCGGATTATTTTCCAACGTGGGGGAAACGGAAGGCGAGTTTCACCAGGACCAAATTGACTGGTTCAAAAGCGAACTGCAAGCGGCGGATCCGAATCTTGCTTTGATCGTCTCGGTGCATCACCCTTCGTTCTCCGGAGATACGGAGCACTCCGGCAGCAGCGTTGTTGACCAGGTTCTTTCCAGTAGTTTCCTTGCGACGAAACGATATCCCGACCTCATTCTTTCAGGACACGTTCACAACTATCAGCGGTTTACCCGCGTCGTGAAGGGTCCGAAGGGCCAGCTTGAAATTCCGTATATCGTGGCTGGCGCGGGCGGCTACACCAAGCTGGGTACGCTGCATACGGTGAATGGAGCTCCTCCCAAGGTTCCCCTGGCGGTGGGGAACAGTCTCACTCTTGAGCAGTATGATCAGACCAATTTTGGATTTCTGCGGCTCGAAGTAAGTAAGACGCAGATCTCAGGTACGTATCTTTCCGCACCCTACGTTACGAACGCAACCCCGAAAGCCGGTGTGGTGGATAGTTTCGTGATCGACCGGAACAATCATACGGTTACTACACCGGGTTCAAGCATTGTGGGGAAGCAGTCCGGCGGCAAGCAGGGAAAGGGCTCAAAGCCCGCGAAACATCCGAAAAAGAAACGCTGACGGACCATCAGCGGCCGCGGGCGTTTTGGATACTAGAGCCGACATCCTCAAATGCTCAACACCACTTTTCCAAACATCTGACTTTTTTCCAGGTACTCGTGCGCCGCTCGTATTTCGCTGAGCGGGAACACGCGGTCGACCACCGGTCTCAACTGTCCAGAAAATACATGCTTCAGCACCTCATGCAGTTCGCCCATGGTTCCCATGTAAGAGCCAAGGAGGGTCAATTGCCGCGCAAATAAATGGCGCAAATCGATGCCGACGTTTGGACCGGTAGTCGCGCCACATGTTACCAGCGTTCCGCTGTTCTTGAGAGACTTGATGCTCTCATCCCAGGTTGCCGCGCCCACGTGCTCGATCACGATATCGACGCCTTCCTTGTTGGTGATCTTGCGTACCTCCTCGGAAATTTTCTGCTCGTAGTGGTTGATGCCGTAATCGGCGCCGAGGTCTTTTCCCTTGGCGAGCTTGGCTTCGTTTCCGGCAGTGGTGATCACTCGACAATGAAAAAACTTCGCGATCTGAATGGCGGCGATGCCCACGCCGGAGCCTGCCCCCAGCACAAGCACCGTCTGTCCCGGACGAATGCCGGCCCTTCCTACAAGCATGTGCCACGCTGTGAGAAACACCAGCGGCACGCTCGCCGCTTGTTCAAACGAGAGCGAATCTGGAATCGGAATCACATTCCGCCCCGCTGCGGCGAAAAGTTCACAGTTTCCTCCGTCCACCGCGTTGCCGATGACAGTAAATTCCCGGCATTGGTTCTGGAGTCCAGAAATACACTTACTGCAATGCCCGCAATAACTCAGTGGAGAGACTAAAACTCGCTGGCCGGTTTGAAATCCGCTGACGTATTCGCCAATCTCCACCACCTCGCCCGCGATGTCACTGCCCAGAATGTGCGGCAACTTTACTCCTGGCAGTCCCATGCGCACCCAAACATCCAAATGATTTAGCGCACATGCCCGCACGCGAACCAGGACTTGATCCTTCCGCAACTGGGGATCAGGCACATCTTCGTAAGTCAAGACTTCCGTCCCGCCGAATTGATGAATGCGCACAGCTTTCATGTTCTTCTCCTGAACACATTTGTACTTCGACATCATCGTACCTAACTTGGCTTGTGAAAGCCTGAACCGATGCCCAAGGCTTAGGCTTTCGCTTTCGCCTGATTGACTCCTCCTGTTAAGCCACTGATAATCAATCTGAACGGTATAAGGTATGGACATCTACGAACAGATCGTTCAGCTGCGCAGGGAAGGGCGCCGGGGAGCCGTTGCCACCATCGTCAACGTGCGAGGCTCAATCCCTTCCTTCCGGACGGCAAAGATGCTGGTGCGCGACGATGGTTCGATCGTTGGGACCATCGGCGGCGGCTGTGTGGAGGCGGATGTCTGGCAAGCCGCGCGCGAAGTGATGGAATCGGAGAAATCTCGCACCCTCAGTTTCGATCTCAACCAGGATCCCGAAATACGATACTGGTTTGGTTTGTGGAGGAACACTTGAGGTTTTTATCGAGCCCATTTTACCTCCAGCATTACTTTATGTATTCGGCGCAGGTCATGTAGCCGCCAATCTTTGCCAGGTCGCTACCATCGCCGGCTTCGACGTGATTGTCTCGGACGACCGCACGTCTTACGCTACGAAGGAACGTTTCCCGACCGCCCGCGAAGTGCATGCACTGGACTTCGAGGAGGCAACCCAGAAATTCGAACCGAACGAAACCTCCTACATCGTCATCGTAACGCGAGGTCATCGCGATGACATGCGCATGTCTGCGCTGGGCCGTAAAGACGCGTGCCCGGTATGTGGGCATGATCGGCTCGAAGCGCAAGGTGATCGAAATTTTCAAAACATTGCAGAGCGAGGGCGTGCCGGCTCACCTGTTTGACCGAGTTCACGCTCCTGTGGGTCTGGATATCGGCGCGATCACTCCGGAAGAGATCGCAGTGGCCATTGTGGCAGAGTTGATTGCGATGCGCCGGCACGCAGGCGAAGGATTGCCGCACATGAGCTGGTTCCACTCGCGAAAATTCGATGAGATTTCCGGCGCCGCTGAGGACGAAGCGTTTGATAAAAGCAAGTAGTCGCCTGTGACGGCATACTCCTGTGACGGCACTGAAGTCCGCCACGTGACCCCGCTCCCCATCAAAGATCGGCAATCCCTCTACTTTCCTGCTATCTTGCCTGCATGATGCGCGCCTCCAGTTTCGCCGCAGTGATCCTCGCTGCCGGAGAATCTAGCCGCATGGGACGGGACAAAGCGCTGCTTCCTTGGCCACCCTCCGCCGAGGCCTCTTCCGCTGGGGAAACGTTTCTCTCCGCGTCCATTGGTTCGCTGCTGCCGGATGCTGATTTTGTTGTGGTGGTCGTCGGTAAGAATGAGGAGCTGCTCGCGCCCATCATCTACGCTCGCGGCGCCTCACTCGTGGTGAATCCCGATCCTTCTCGCGGGCAGTTCAGTTCCTTGCAAGTGGGACTTCGTGAAGTACTCAACCACGGCCGGGATGCCGCGATGGTGACGCTGGTGGACCGTCCTCCCGCCCGCCCGGCAACCATTCAAACGCTGCGCGAAGCTTTTCAAACCGCGGATCCGAACATCTGGGCGGTCGTTCCAGAATTTTCCGGCAAGCACGGGCATCCCTACCTGGTAGGGCGCGAAATGATGGAGGCCTTCCTCCGCGTTCCTCCCTTCTCGACCGCGCGCGAGGTCGAACATGCACACCAAAGCCATATTCAGTACGTAGCCGTGGACGATCCGCTGATCGCGCTGAACATCAATACTCCCGAAGAATACGCGGCGCTGCGTTCGAGTTGACCGCGAGAGGCGTTGCGCGCGGCGCCCGGATCACGTTATCGTCAATAGATGAACGCTGCCGAAACCGAGGCATTTCTCCCCGCAACCCAGCAGTTTCTAGAGTCGATAACTCGACTCCGCCCTCGTGTGGCCGCATTCGATTGCGACGGCACGCTGTGGTCGGGGGATGCCGGAGAGCGTTTTTTTGACTGGGAACTGAAAAGTGGGGACGTTGTTTCCACGGCGCTCGATCGCCCCATGCGCGATCGATACGCCGCTTACAAGCGCGGTGAAGTTGACGAGGCCACGATGTGCGGAGAGATGGTCACGATGCACCGGGGCATTGAAGAGCGGAAATTGATGGATGCAGCGAATCGTTTCTTCAAACAGTTGTTCATGACGCAGATTTTTCCTGACATGCGCGAACTGGTGCGCCGCCTGCACGAAAATGGGTGTGAGATCTGGGCTGTCTCTTCCTCGAATGAATGGATCATCCGCGCTGCGATGACGTATTTCGGTATACCGGAAGATCGAATTCTGGCCGCTAAGGTGGAACTGGATGGCTTTACGGCGACCGACCGTCTCATTCGCGTACCTTCCGGATCGGGTAAACCGTTGGCGTTACGCGAACTTGTTAAGAAGGAAATTGATGCCGCCTTCGGAAACTCTCGATGGGATACAGAAATGCTCGCGATGGCCAAACATGCGGTGGCGGTGAATCCAAATCCCGATCTTGAAGCTACGGCAAAAGAGCGCGGTTGGCAGATTTATTTTCCGGAAGGTATACGTACGCAGGGTTAGTACGCGACGAGCCGCCATTTACAATTGTCACTTCCAATGTATTCCCCGCAACTGCTCGATCATTTTCAAAACCCGCGGAATCCCGGTGAAATCACGGATGCGGATGCCACGGCGAAAATTGAAAATCCCGTGTGCGGGGATGTGTTGCTGCTTACCATGAAAGAGAATGCCGGCCGAATTACCGACATCAAGTTCAAGGCCAAGGGATGCGTGGCTGCCATGGCCTGTGGTTCGGCATTAACCGAATTGGTCGCCGGCAAAACAATTGGCGAGGCGAAGTTGCTCCGGCCTGAGGATGTTACGGCCGCTGTCGGAGGCCTGCCGTCCGGGTCACTTCACGGCGCTCATCTTGCGGTGGAAACCCTTTCTGCCGCGCTTAGCCGAATCAAGCATTAGCAGCCTATGTCCGACCACACGCCACGTCGTATCGCTAGCCTGCAACCGAGCGCGACCGTCACCCTCGCCGAGATTGGCGAACTCGACCGCCTGGTGGCGTGCACCAGGTATTGCGCGGATGTGGTTCCGGAGATTACGTCACAGTCGCTAACCATCCTTGCGGATTCGTGGACCGCCAACGCTGAAGAAATTTTGGCCGTACATCCTGACTTGGTGATCGCGTCGGTTCCTTACCAGGAAAAAGCGGTCATCGAGATATTGAAGGCGGGCGCACGATTTTTAGGGTTCGCTCCTAAAACGCTGGCCGACATTTACATGGATATTGGGACGATTGCGGGGGTTGTGGGAGCGATCGATCGCGGGGAGCGGGTCATTGCCCACATGCAGGAAAGAATCGCAGGCGTCCGCTCCCGCACGGTCGCCGTACCTCGGCCACGAGTTTTTTGCGAAGAATGGGGCAAACCATTAATTGCGTCGCAGCCTTGGGTGGCGGAACTGGTGGAAGCGGCAGGAGGCGAATTCCTCGGCGTACCCGGCCAGCAGATTTCCGCCGAACAAGTAGCTCGCCTGGATCCCGATATTCTGATTGCGGCCTGGTGTGGAGCAGGTGACCGAGTCCCGCTCAAAAAAATAATTTCGCAGCGCCATTGGCATGGCACCCGGGCGGCGGCGGCTCAACGCGTCTATTGCATTCGCGATGAATACCTCAACACACCAGCTCCAACGCTGCTCCACGGACTTGACGCGCTGGCGTCTGCGATTCATCCCGAGCTCTTTCCCAGTACCTTGGGAATACGTCAGATTACCGCCGATTTACCATCCGCCGCCGTCCATCCCGGGCCCTGAGTTAAGATTTCGTCATGGCCAACGCCACCAGGCTGGAAGACGTTCGCAAAGAAATCCTTAACCTTTCTCAAACCGCACCTACCGCCAAGATACTGATGGAAGGCGTCTGCAACCTGCTGCACGATCGCATGCTGAAGTACAACTGGGTCGGCTTCTACCTGCTCGAACCGGGCGCTCAACCACCCATGCTGGTGCTCGGCAGCTTTGTTGGAGCGATGACTCCCCATACGCGCATTCCACTGAATCAGGGAATCTGCGGGGCCGCAGCCTCCGGCGGAAAAACCATCGTCGTCGATGATGTCAGCAAAGATTCTCGTTATCTTGCGTGCTCTCTGGAGACCAAGTCAGAAATTGTTGTGCCTATTTTCGTTCATGGGCAGGTCGCGGGCGAACTGGATATTGATAGTCATTTCGCAGCGGCTTTCGGAGCGGATGATGAGGAATTGGTTCAGTACTGCGCGGAGCTGGTCGGGAAGAAGCTGGAGCAGCGGTGAGAATCGAAAAAGGCCAGGTTCGCGCTCCTGAGATCGGACGCGTATGGCTGAATTCGCCCCCACTCAGCTTCCGGCAACTGCGCGGGCGAGTGGTTCTTGTGGACTTCTGGGACTACACCTGCGTGAATTGTATTCGTACACTTCCATATGTGCAGACTTGGCACGAGACTTACCGCGACCGAGGGCTTACCGTGATCGGTGTTCACACGCCGGAGTTCACGTTCGCGCAGTATGAATCGAATGTCGAGCGCGGCATTCGCGAGTTCCACCTGACCTATCCCATCGTCGTCGACAATGACCGCGAGATTTGGAATGCATTTGCCAATCGCTCCTGGCCCACGAAGTATCTGCTCGACAAGGACGGCTATCTGCGCTTTAAGCATTCAGGCGAAGGCGAATACGCCGAGTGCGAGCGCGTGATTCAGGAGTTGCTTCGCGAAATCGATCCTGCCGCTGATCTTCCTGAAATTATGACTCCGCTCCGGGACGAAGATCATGCCGGCGCCGTGTGCTACCGGCCTTCAGCGGAACTTTACCTAGGCAATGCCCGCGGCCGTATTGGGAATGAAGGTGGATTCAAAGAAGGTCAGACCGGTGAGTATGAATTCAGCGGAGAGATGAAAGAGAATTTCTTCTACGCGGCTGGCCGGTGGACTTCCACCGCTGAATATTTCGAAGCCATCGGTGAGGCGCCGCACTCTTTGAAGTTGAAATACGAAGCCTCGGGTGTGAATCTGGTCATGACCGCTCTTGGCGGAAAGTCCGGGGAAGTTGTCTTACTTCAGGATGGGAAGCCGCTCGCTCCGGCACCAGGCCGGAAAAGACACGCACTTCCGCGAGAACGGCGAGAGCTATGTAGTCGTCGACACAGCCCGCATGTACTCATTTGTCGATAATCACGATTTCGGCGATCACGAACTGGAATTGTTGTGCTCTCCGGGGATTGCCGCGTTTGCCTTTACTTTCACGGCGTGCGTCGATCCTTCGGCGAGACTCGCAAGCGCGATGAGTTCCGATTTATGAAACGAGTAGTGGCTGCGGTGATCGAAAAAGACGGAAAGCTGCTGGTGTGCCAGCGCACCAGGCATCAGACAATGCCGCTCAAGTGGGAGTTTCCCGGGGGAAAGATCGAAGAGGGAGAACAACCCCGCGACGCCTTGCGCCGCGAACTGGAAGAAGAGTTGGGGATTCACGCCAAGGTCGGCGATGAAATTGCCCGCGTGCAGCATACTTATCCGAATGGTGCCTCGGTGGAATTGCGGTTTTTCATCGTGCGCGAATATGTTGGTGTGCTGGAAAACCGCATTTTCCGCGATCTCCAATGGGCAGCCCCGGAAACTCTGCCCTCGTATGATTTTCTCGAGGCAGATGCATCTCTGGTGAAGGACCTGGCCGCTGGAAAACTTCCCTGAACTAACCGCTGGCCCGCAGCGTCCAGAACCATGCAATCGTCAATCCGATCATTACTACCGTGGTTAGCCAGGCGACTGCATTGAACAAATGCGTGTTCACGTACTCCCCCATCAAATCTTTCTTGTTGATCAGCAGCAGCATAAAGATCAAGACGAAGGGCAGTACCACGCCGTTGACTACCTGCGAGAGCACCGCGATCCGCACCAGCGGCAGTCCAGGAATTAGAAGTACCGCCGCACCGGCAACAATGAGCAGTGTGTAAAGCCAGTAAAAAAACGGCGCCTCGCTGAACTTTTTGTCCACGCCCGATTCAAATCCCAAGCCTTCGCACACCGTGTAAGCCGTGGATAGCGGCAGGATCGACGCGGCGAATAGGGAAGCGTTGAACAATCCGACGGCGAATAATATGTATGCGTATTGCCCAGCCAACGGTTTGAGCGCCTGGGCCGCGTCCGCCGCGTACTTAATGTCGCGGTATCCATGCACGAACAATGTTGCGGCGCACGCTACGATGATGAACCAGGCGACCAGATCGGTGAAAATACACCCCGTGATCACATCCCAGCGCGAGGCCTGAAGTCCACGCCGGGTTACGCCTTTTTCGACCACCGAAGCTTGAAGATAGAACTGCATCCAAGGCGCAATCGTCGTTCCGACGACGCCGATGACCATGAATAAATAAGCCTGCTGGCCGAACGCGTGCAGCAACGGCGGCTTGATGGTAGCGCTGAGCGCCTCCTTCCACGGCGGATGGGCCAGCGTCCCTGCAGCAATGTAGGTAATGTAGAAGAACGAGGCTGCCAGAAACACCTTCTCCACGCTCTTGTACTGGCCCTTCACCACGATGAGCCAGACGATCACGGCGCAAACTGGCACGGTAATGTAGCGGGAAAGGCCGAATAGTTCCAGGCTGGTTGCAATGCCGATAAATTCCGTGACCACGTTACCGAAATTGGTGATCAGGATGCCAAGCATCATCAGGAAAGTGATGCGCAGCCCAAACTCCTCGCGAATTAAGTCGCTCAGGCCCTTGCCGGTGACCGCGCCCATGCGCGCGCTCATCTCCTGCACCACGATCAGTGCCAGGGTGATCGGGATCATCGTCCATAAGAGGAGATATCCGTACTGCGCTCCCGCCTGCGAGTAGGTCAGGATCCCGCCCGCGTCGTTGTCGACATTCGCGGTAATAATCCCGGGCCCAACTACCGCCAGGAACAGAAGGATTCGGCCTTTCGAGCGTTTCCAAAGCTTCATGAGCGCATATCGAAAACATAGGAATACTGCAATCGGGCCAAGGGGTAGTCACTTTGCAAGCGGTGAACCAGCCCGGCTCGACGACGCATCAGAATACATGGAGTCGCAGCGGCTCGGGTAGATGAAAATATCATTTGGCAGAGAAAAGCTCATATCGCCAAGCTGACCATTCCGGGACCTGAAAGTAATGGCGGCAAAGGGTCAGATTAAACGGATCAGGTTTTCCAAGGCGCGGAGTGTACTCGCCTTTTGTGAAAGCGGAAAGAATAAATAAATGACTAGTTCCAAAACCTACGGGACTGTCGGGAATTCCCTAGTAGCGGCAGCATGGAGTTATGAAGTACTGGCTACCCTCCCTGTTGCTCTTATTATTCGCGACGCAAAGCTTTGCTGCCGACGTCGAGATCACCACCAGCACCTTGCCTAATGGCACCGTCGATACGGAATACTCGGCGACAATCAAGACGAGCGGCGGCTGCGCACCGTATGTGTGGACCAGAGTTTCCGGAAGCCTTCCCCCCGGAATCACGGCAACCCCCTCCAGCTCAAAAACCTCCCTGGTTCTGACTGGAAAGCCGAATACGAAAGGCGCCTACATCTTCGTGGAAGAGGTCACCGCATGTGGCCATGATTCTAAGCATTGGTACAAGATCGTGGTTCAGGCGGCGGCCAATCACGTTGTGGACCTGAACTGGAAAGCCTCAACATCGAAGGACGTGGCGGGCTACAACGTCTACCGCGCTCCGGACGGCGTGACCTGGAAGAAGATCAACGCCAGCCTGATTGCCTCCACGCTTTATGACGACTCCTCGTTGCCAATGGAAGCACGTATTACTACGCGGCAACGGCCGTCGACATCTACGGCCACGAAAGCAGCAAGACAGCGGTCGTCAAAGCAGTGATTCCGTAGGCGGAGCCACGAGCGGATGGCTGCGCATCCTGTGGGTCGCTGCGGATTTTGACGCCTAACTGGACTTGGTTCTGAATTGGTAAGAACAGCAGATAAAAGTTGGCGAGACTGGCGGAGAGGGTGGGATTTGAACCCACGATACCCGTTAAGGTATGTCCGCTTTCGAGGCGGATCGTTTCAACCGCTCACGCACCTCTCCGCATTGAAAACTTCGGCGAAACGAACGAAATATCTAGCGCCGGCTTCGGAAAAATTCTTGCAGCAGTTCCGCAGACCGTCCTGCCAGCACTCCGCTGCGAACCTCAACCGCGTGATTCAGCGCCGGGTGGTTCAACACTTCCATGACCGACCGTACCGCTCCGGCTTTGAGGTCATCCGCGCCATAAATCAGGCGTTTGATCCGCGCATGCACCATCGCACCGGCGCACATCGCGCACGGCTCAATTGTAACAAACAGGTCGCAACCCGCCAGTCGATGGTTACCGATACTTGCACCGGCTTCTCGCAGCGCAATCACCTCCGCGTGCGCGGTAGGATCAAAGTCGCCAATATTTCGATTCCAGCCGCGGCCCACGATGCGTCCTTCACAAACCACAACCGCTCCCACGGGAACCTCACCGGCTTCGAGTGCGCGTTGGGCCGCGCGCAGAGCCTCCTCCATCCAAAGTTCATCAGCAGTGATCGTCACGAAAAGTCTCAGGCCGCAGAGTAACACCGGCGGGAACGAAAGTCGCAACTTGCCCACGGGTGCTGGCTTAGATGAGCTTGAGCACAGAGCGCACCACGTCGGGCACGATGGCGTGGACGATTGCCGGCAGGACAATCATCACCACCGGATACGCGATCGCAAGCAGCGGGAGCGCCAGCAGCATCCGGGCTTTGGGTGGCAATTTGGCGAGAAAGGCTCGCATGGCATCCTCTGGTTTTGGTACGCAAACCAGATGGAAAAAGTTCCCCGCGACCTTTTTTCGGCGAGCCCTGAAACAGTGGTATGCTACCGAGTTATGGGCATGCCCAGCTTACTGCGCAAAGTATTTCTCATCGACCTTCTGCAGGGATTAAAGGTCACCTTCCGCTATCAGGATCCGAAGGAAGTCTGCACCGAGCAGTATCCCATGGAGCGGCCGCAAGTAGCGGAGCGATACCGGGGGGCGCCCCGGCTCAACGTGAACCCCGATACCGACGAGACCATGTGCATTGCCTGCGATTTGTGTGCGCTGGCCTGCCCGGAAAATCTGATCGTGGTTTCGAGTGCGCGTAATGAGCAGACTCGCCGCAAGGAACTCACGAACTTCACCTACGATCTGAGCCGGTGTATGTTTTGCGGCCTTTGCGAAGACGCCTGTCCCGTGGACGCGCTCGAGCTCACGCAGGATTTCGAACTCGCCAGCTACACGCGCGAAGGCTGGATCTGGGATCGCAAGACCCTGGAAAAAGGGCCGCACCCGACCCTGTACCAGAAATAAATCTTTCTTCTAAATCCTTTCTGGAGCACGCGAAGTTTTCGACGGCAGACTATGGGCATTTTTGACGCTTTCCGCAAAGAAGAAATCACTGGAACGAAGGTTTTGGTCGGCCAGTTCGCCGTCGGCCAGGGAACCGGTGTTCAACTGAAGTTCGATGAAGAGTTGAAGTCCGACCTGCGCGTTTACAAGCGCTTTTATCCTGCGGCATCGGGCGCCAGCTTTACCACGGTTGCTGAACTTCGCGGCGCGGCTTCGCATCCTTATGACATCCTCCACCTCTTCTGCGCGGTCGGCAAAGATGGAAGCATCAGTGACGCTTCTGGTGATCGCATCGCTGGCACCGAACTGCTCAAGCTTGCGGCTGATTCGGGCGTAAAACTTCTCTGGATCGGCAACGACAATCCTCAGGAAGCGTACGATGCCGGGTTCAAGACGAAGGGCCTGAAGATCAACGTGGTGCTAACGCTGCGGCGACTCGGCTCAAACACTTCTTTATTCCTGGATAATCTGCTGGCAAAAATGCAGGCCGGCGATCCGCTCTCGAAGGCGTGGAGCGTTGCCTCGCAGCCTGCAGGCAAGTCTGTACAGCCGGATGTTCCTCACACGATTTCCTCGCTTGGTCGCGGTGGGGTTGTGCTTCGGTAGTTTCAAGTTTTGTAATCCAAAAGATCCCATCTTGAAGCGTACGGCATTCCTTACTGGCGTCTAGGGCTTCCGCCGGATATTCGCCACACATCCATGCGCGCAGACTAACCTCATGGATCCCTTAACCCAGCCGGAACCCGCGGCATTCCAAGGGAACCGAAAATTCAATGCTGGAGGTTTCAGGATGTCAGGAAAACGAGTTTCGTTATTGTCGGTACTTTTATTATGCGCAACGTGGGCCGTGGCGCAGCATGCGGGTGGCGGGTCAGCAACGGGCGGATCAACGACTGGTGGATCAACGACTGGCGGAACGGCGACTCCAGGCCAGGCTTCGCCTTCCACTCCGCCGACCGGCAGCACGGGGCAAGCGCCCACCGGCGGAACAGCACAGCCGCCGACGGGCAGCACCACCGCACCGCCGACTGGATCGACTGCACCTTCGACTCAGCCCGGATCGAGTCCGACCAATCCGAACGGGAGCTCGACCTCTCCTTCCACCACGAACCCCAGCAATCCCAATACCGGCACGATGCCGAACGATAATCCGAACGGCGGCACCATGCCTTCGACACCGTCAAATCCCGGTACGACTCCGAATGGCGGATCGACCAATCCCGGAACCACCAACCCAGGGTCGAACCCAGGAACTTCCAACCCGGGTTCAAATCCCGGAACATCAAATCCCGGCTCCACGAACCCTGGCACGACAGGTGGCTCGACGTCGCCTTCGGGCCCTGGCCGATAGGCTTTCACAGATGTTGTTGTAGTTTCCCCTTGGAGTTGCGGACCCGATAACGGGTCCGCTTTTTTTAGTTGTTTACTCGGCGGCCAGTTTTTTCTCGGGCAGGAAATACAACGCCGGTATCAAAGCAAAAATGAAGAAGGAGGCGTAGACCGATACATACGCCACCAGGACCGAGGAGAGGTAGAGAGCGCCGGAGAAAATGTTTTTGCGCTGGATGCGCTCGTGATAATCCGTCATGGACGGATCGGAGTGGCTCTGATGAATCAATTCGCTCCGTAGAAAATAAAAGCCGGTAGAGCACAAGGTGAGGTCGAGTCCGTAGAGGGCGACCGCCATCGGCTCGCGATAGTTCTTGCCGAGAAAATCGGTGACGAACGGGACCAGCGACATCCAAAAGAGCAGATAGAGATTGGCCCACAGCAGCCTGGCAGTAACCGAACGGACGGCGTGGATCAGATGATGGTGGTTGACCCACATGATGGCGGCGACCAGAAAACTAAGGCCATAACTAAGGAAAACGGGTGCAACTTTCACCAGCGCCGCCATCGTGGGTTGGGCCGGTGCGCGAAGTTCCAGAACCATGATGGTGATAATGATTGCGATGACTCCATCGCTGAAAGCTTCGAGGCGGCTTGTGGTCATTTCACGGTGGGTCATGGCAAGGAAATCATGCCGGCTGCTGTTGCGTCATACAGTGCATGGTACCAAGCCCCCAAACCAGGTCGCCAGAATAGATCGGTACAATCTCACGCGTGGGGAAAAGTTCCGCGAGCGTGTTCAGCGCGATGCGGTCGTTGGGATCGTTGAACACTGGCGCAAGCACGATGCCATTCGCAATGTAGAAATTGGCGTAACTCGCCGGCAGTCGCCGCTTTTCAAACACAACCGGACCCGGCATGGGAAGCTCGACGATGTTCAGAGGTTTGCCGGCCTGGTCTCGCGCTGCTCGCAAACGGCGAAGATTATCCTGCAGCGGTTTATGATTCACGTCTCGCGGATTGCTCTCCACCATAGTGACGACTGTGTTCGGCGCGACAAAGCGAGCAAGATCGTCGACGTGCCCGTGCGTGTCGTCGCCGAAGATGCCTCGGCCAAGCCAGATGGTGTGCGGCGCGCCAAGGCAGTTGGCGAAAACCTTCTCGTAGTCCTTGCGGGTCATGCCGGGATTGCGTTCCTGCACTTTGCTGAGCAGGCACTCTTCGGTGGTGAGCAGCGTGCCACATCCGTTGACGTCGATCGATCCACCTTCCAGGACGACGCGCGTGTCACCATGCAGCGGGCGTATTTCCTGGGCGGTAGCAACCTCAGCCATCAGGCCGCCGATTTTTTCGTCGTGACGGTAATTGGAATATTTGGCCCACGCGTTAAAGCGGAAGTTGGCGGCGAGGAGGTGCCCCGTGGGGGCTGAATCCTTTTTCTTTTTGCCATCCTGATCCTTGTGTGGGGACAGGCGCCCTCGGCTGTCCGGCGCGGCGAAGCCCGGTTGCAGTGGCGTAAGAAAGATGCAGCCGGAGTCACGCATCCAGACACGGTTGGTCGGCCAACGGTGAAAACGGATATTGTTCGAAAGAGCGTTTGCTTTATCGAGCAGCTTGCGAACCTGCCGCTCCGCAGCCGCATCGTTGACGATCAGTTCCACCCGCTCGTGCCGCGCCAGGTTGCGAATGATCTCTGCATAGACCCACGGAATCGGCTCGAACTTTCCCGGCCAATCGCCGTGATAATGCGGCCATGCCAGCCAGGTAGCGTCGTGCGGTTCCCACTCGGCAGGCATGCGGTAGCGGGTTGTCGAGGAAACGCTCAGAGTATTCCTTGAATCGTTGGAGCGGGGCATGCAATTAGTTTATTGCACACATGGCGACGCGCGCGTTCTATCGAGCGCCGAATGTTGCCCCGACGAACGGATTCCTTCTCAACGAGTGTAATGGGAATTTTTCACCAACTATCGAGTGTACGGCGCGCCGCAGCCGCTGCAAGCCGCTCCCTTCTTGCCTTGCCACACTCGTTTCGTGTCGCAGCGCTCACAGATGAGCAACGTGTTTATGGTTGCCCCACAGTTCTGGCACGAGTACTTCCGCCTGCCGCCTCTCGCCGTCTTCTCAATGCGTTCACCGCAGAGCGGGCACGCTTTTTGGTCGTGTCTCATCAGTTTCCGGGGTAATGAGTGTAATCGCGGTTATCATCAACTAAGGTGTAAGCGGCATTTGGGAAACCGCGCTAAATACTCCATAAAGAAGTAAAACTCCGAAGGCCAATATCCCGATCGCAAACAGTTTCATGCGACGAATGAGTATCGGACGCACGTTCTCGCCGAAACGATGGTGCCATTGCCACGGAGCAAGGACCAACACCAGCGAGGATAAGACGATGGCCCATCCGACCAACCAGAAGACCTTCGGTTGCCACATAGCCGCGGAGCTAATGATGAGTGACGCGCCGATCAGTAAGCGGACAACTTGCTCCGTGTAGTGCGCTCGCGCAGAACTGGCGAATGACATAAAAAACCGTTCGGCTACTGCTGGTTTCGCGAAGACTACAACCGTAAGGCTAATCAGGAAAAGACCGAATGCAACGAGAATGGCTCCTGCGACGGCGTTTATTATAGTCATAACGCAACATCATTCAGCCGCATAATAAGAACTCGACGGATACATCTGTCCGGGCAGCTTCAATATACCGGACACTTTTCAACTCGTCAGTTGCTGCTCCCCCCTCAGCCATTCGCGTCCCAGATGCACGGCAACGACCTCGTCGGGTTCGACCGCTAAGCAGCAATTCTTGACTGTCGAAAACAGGCGTTTACGCGCATCACTCAATTTGCCGCCCGTCCAGCAAACGGCTTGAGATGGGGGCATAAGGGGTCGCAGGCTGCGCGCCGTTATGCGGTCAAAAACGATCCGAACTGGATGTGTTGACGGCTGCGTAGTAGCCCTTGCGGGCATAGACACGAAGCTTGTGACCGTCCTTTTGGGCGGTAATATCGACGGCGCGGTAGTGGCCGTCGCGGTTCAAGAGAGCCGGTTTGTAGGAGACCAGATACCGGCTGCGAATAACCTGCTGCAACTCGGCGAGACTGCTGTTGAGGCCGCGAACTGAGCCGGGGGTAAGGGCGGTTGCGCCGGTAAGGTCCGATAGGACCGCGAGCGCGTGCTCGCCGATCGACGATTCATCAGTCATAGTCTCCGTGGCCGAACCTCCCAGGGTCTCGCGGGTGCTCACGGTGTAGACGGCAACTTCACCGCGCTGCGCTTGGCTGATCGCCTGTTTGAGGGTAGCGCTGCTGTTATTGTCTTCGCCGTCGCTGATGACGACGAGAACCCTGGCTACGGGGCGGGTTTCGGGTCGGCGAGCCAGCTTATCGGCAGCGAAGGCGACGGCGTCCCAAAGGGAGGTGCCTCCGGAAGGAACGAGTTCTCCCACGGCATGAGAAATGAGATTTTGGTTTCCAGTGAAGTCCTGAACAAGAAGGACAGAGTTCGCGAACCCAATAACGAAGGCGAGATCATCCGGGCCCGTCACGACCTTCTGCAGGAAGCGAATAGCGGACTCCTGCTCGAACTTGAAAGAGCGTTCAACGGAGCCGCTGGTATCGATGACGAAGCCGAGGCGCAAGGGCAATTGGGACTCGTTGCGAAGTCCGATCAGGGCTGCGGGGAGTTTGTGATCGTCGCGAACGTCGATATCTCCGATGGTAAGATTGGTCACCGGTTTTCCGCGATCGGTGGCTGCAAAAAATACGGCGACCTCGTCCGTCGAGGAGTGCAACGTCAGACCGGCATATTTCGTGCGAGTGGTCCACGCGTGCGGGGCAATGCTGGACTCTCCGCCGCCAGCCATAGCGCCGAGCGGAGCGGGACTGTCGTCCGGGGCGCACGTCCGGCACTGTACTTCAGCCTCAGCTTCGGCGATCTGCGAGTTCTCCTTTGCCTCCTGCAAAAGCTTGCGGATACGTTCGGGCAACTGTACCGGCCCGGCCCGAACTTCACTCGGAACTGCGGGGGTGAAAGAAATTGTCACGGCAGGATCCGCGGCGACGGGGCGTTTCTGATCCGCCTTAATGTCTTCAAGAATCTGAACGGCCTGCAATGCGGCGGGCGATTTGGGATCCTCGCGCAATAAAGTCAACAACTCCTGTTGTGCCTGGGGGAGTTTGTCTTGGGCGTCCAATGCCGCCGCGGCGAAGAAATGAACAATAGCGGCGTCGTTGTGCCTCCGCTCATGTACCTTATGGGCGGTTGCGACGGCGCCCGCATAATCGTGGTTCATGAGCTGCCCGTACGTCAGGGCGGTAAGCAACTCAAGATCAAGAGGAGCGATGGTAGAAGCTTTCTGAATCGCGTCTTGCGCGGCGGAAAAGTGCCGCAGAGCGAGCTCAGCGCAGCCTAGATTCAAATAGGAGGTGGGCAGGTGATCGTCGAGCGAGATAGCCTGGGCGAACTCCGCGCGCGCTTGCTCATCCTGTCGCAGACCGAGGTAGGCTAAGCCGAGAGCGTTGTGCGCCGCTACGAAACTGGGATAGATGGAGGCAGCGGCAGTCAGGTGCCCGACGGCACCCTGGTGATCCTTCCGCATGAGGGACTGATAGCCCTTCTCGTACTCACGCCGAGCCTTGCCAGGAGCCTTTAGGTCAAGCTTCGACATAGAACCACTGCGACTCTCCAGCGGGCTGCGATCCGGACCATTCAGGAGCCACAGATTCTGGTCCATATCAATCGATTGGAGCTGCCGGTACGGCATCGAAAACGAAGGGGACGCAGAACCAGGCACACCCAGGTTTTGCGCGAATGCCGCAGAGGCGAGAAATAGAAGAAATACGCCGAAGGACGCTTGCTTGATCATTTGTATCCGCTGCGGGGGAAGATAGGGAAAGCAACCGTTCGATTACTGTCGAGTGAGTTTAATCCCGTCCCATCGGTTGGGCAAGTGAGAATAGTTCGTCGGGTATAGGGCGGCGCATCTAGCGGCCACGTTCCTTAAGACTGCTCGCCCTGGGTGGGGATCGCCTGTCTGGAGGTCGAGTTGTTTGGTGTGGTGCTCGTCTTCAGGGGCCTTGATAAAATCTCCGTGTCCTAACTGAAAAATGAATTCCCAGGGGTTAAGTGCGCACCATCAGTGGGAAGCACCATCCAGATCGTTCATTCCGATTGCGTGGGAGGAGCCGAAGCCCCCAGATCGAAGGCTTGCGTCTATGTCTCACAGCCACTCTCTAGTCCGGAACCTATTCCAGATAGTTGGTATAACGAGTGACTCCAGCCATTCACCCGATTTATCGCCCGTCCAGCAGACGGCTTGAGATCGGGGCGTACGCGTCGATGCGGCGGTCGCGCAGGAATGGCCAGTTTCGTCGGATATCCTCAAGAGCTTTCAGGTCGACGTCGCCAATGAGAATCTCTTCGCGGTCGTGCGAGCCTTCCGCGATCACTCTGCCAAAAGGATCGCAGAAGAACGATGCCCCCCAGAATTCCAGCCCGTGTCCCGGCGTGGACTTGCCGCGCACGTTGCCGGTCTCGAACCCCACACGATTGACCACCGCGACGTAGACTCCGTTCGCAATGGCGTGGGCGCGCTGAATCGTACGCCAGGCATCATGTTGCGCGACACCAAACTCAGCTTTTTCCGAAGGATGCCAGCCGATGGCGGTCGGATAAAAGAGCACGGTCGCTCCCTGCAACGCCGTCAGCCTTGCGCCCTCCGGAAACCATTGATCCCAGCAGACCAGCGTGCCCAACCGCCCGGCGCTAGTGTCCAGAGCACGAAATCCCAAGTCCCCCGGCGTGAAGTAAAACTTTTCATAGTAGAGGGGGTCGTCCGGGATGTGCATCTTCCGGTAGAGCCCGCTCAGCGAGCCATCGGAATCGAAAATCGCGGCCGTGTTGTGATAGATGCCTGGAGCACGCTTCTCAAACAACGAAGCGATGAGCACCACGCCATGCCGGCGCGCGGCATCGGCAAGTTTCTCGCTGCTGGGGCCGGGAATCGGTTCCGCCAAATCGAAGAGCGCGTGATCCTCTCGCTGGCAAAAATATTGCGTCTGAAAGAGTTCTGGTAAGCAAACCACCTGCGCGCCCCGACCGGCGGCGTCTCCGACACGCTCCAATGCCTTGGCCAGATTCTGTTCAGGCTCGGGTCCGCACGACATCTGCACCAGGGCTACGCGAAATTTATCAGGCGGCAAAACGTTCTCCTATCCCGTGAATATAGCATTCCGAACAATGCGCTTATCGATCCCATACTGATGCGCGCCGAATCGATTCCGCTGCAGCCGCTTTTCTGTTCCAGCGAGATCGCATAGCGAAACCTCGGTCTCACTTCTCAGCGAGAAAGTGTTGCACCTTAGCGCTGACGGTAAACTGTTTGCCCTCTCGATCCAACGTCAGCTTGCGTTCCTGGCCGGGACTGCCCTCCAGCAGCGACCAGACCTGTCCCATCGTGGAATCCGGCACGGGGATCTCGTCCACCGCAACCAGGTGGTCGCCCGGTTGAACCTCAGCGACGGAAGGTTTGCCTTCGAACTCGGCGACGCCGATGACCGTGAAGCGCGTATCGTCCTCTGGCCGAAGGACAATCCCGATGACGTCGAAGTCCGGAAACTTGAACGTGCTGCCAAGATCGAAATACACGGCGGAATGGGCGTAGTCGATTCCGACTCGGTAGTTGAGCAGCGCCTCCGATCCCAACAGGCCTTTGGTGGCAAGTTCAGATTGCTTTTCAGTCGCTTTTGTTTCCGCAGAAAGCTTGACGAACGGAACGCTCGTGAAATGCAGCGGACCGAACTGCAAGCGATCAATCCTCATCAGCTTCCAGTCCCGCTTCGTCTGGCGTTCCCCATAGATTGGCAGGGCCGATGGCCCCTGTCATATGCGGCCAGTCGGGATGCCCGCTCGCCAGTTTTGCGAATAACTCGTCGTTGAGGAAGCTGATGGAGGAGCCCAGGCCAAGCTCCAGATTGTATTTCTTGTTTTCGATTTGAGCGGGAACTTCAATGCGTCCGCTCTCAGCATTTACCTGAACCTTGGCGCTTACCCCTTTGAATTTAAGGCTGCCCGGTGCGCCGATCGTGAATTCGCGGTTCGGAAAATCAATCAGGACGTCATAGTTTCGCAGCACTGAAGAAGGAAGATTGATCTCGGCGCTCATGCCCGGCTCCATAACCGTAGCGGCGCTCGGCGGCTTCAACGGAATGGTGGCTTTCTTGATCGCCGAAAGACCGATCTTCATTTCGCCGATGTTGATCGCGGCCGGCGGTGGAGCAGAGCATTCTGCGTCGTTGCAAGTAACAGTAAGCCCCATCAGCGTCGCCGCGCGACGCGACATCTCAAAAGTCAGGATTGCCATTGTCGACCCAGCCGCGAACCCGCTTGGTCGATCCATCCGGCAGCGGAAGATATACATCAATCACCACGCGGTTGTGATCCAGCGTGATGGGCACCGTCGCCGATTTTGATTCAGTCTCAAGTTTGGGTGAGTTCTGAGCGAATGCTGCGGAGACTAGAAGATAAAACGCGATGACGGATGCCGAGTAGCGCATAGAAGAATTGTAATTGGTGAACGGATGGGCATGGTCGAAGCTTGCCCTGCAGACGCGCCGATGATAACCGAGCCACACCATCGGCTCGCATCAAGCCCTCTTGTATAATCACGGGTTTGGCTCATCGCGTGGGACGCGATTGAGTAGTGTGGGCATCTGGAGGAAAGTTGGCACAGGCGGAGATCGGTATTATCGGCGGCAGCGGGCTGTATTCGATGCCGGGACTTACAAAAGTGAAGGAAGTTCGAGTGAGGACGCCATTTGGCGCGCCCTCCGATGCCTACGTCTGTGGCACGCTTGAAGGCCGTAAGGTGGCGTTTCTGGCGCGGCACGGGCGTGGTCACCGCATTTCTCCCAGCGAATTAAATTTCCGGGCGAACATTCATGGGTTCAAACAACTTGGAGTAGAACGTATCCTCTCGTTGTCCGCGGTCGGCTCTTTGAAGGAAGAACACAAGCCGTTGGATTTTGTGATGCCGGACCAATTTTTCGATCGCACGCGGCATCGCGTGGATACGTTTTTCGGTGGCGGAGTGGTCGCCCACATCGCTTTTGCCGATCCTGTATGCGGTGAACTGGCGCGCGTGGTGGACACGGCTTGCAGGAAAATCGGCGTCAACGGAAAGCTTGGCGGAACTTACCTATGCATGGAAGGGCCGCAATTTTCCACCAAGGCTGAGTCGAACGTCTATCGCGGCCTAGGCATGGACGTGATTGGCATGACCAACCTGCAAGAAGCAAAACTGGCTCGCGAGGCAGAGGTTTGTTACGTCACCGTAGCGATGGTGACGGATTTCGACTGCTGGCACCCTCATCACGATTCGGTAAGCGTCGATCAAATTGTTGCCGTGCTGGTAAAGAATGCGGAGAATGCCGCCAAGGTTGTGCGCGAAACCGTGGCGGCAATGCCGAAAGGGCGATCCTGCAAATGCGGTTCCGCGCTGGCACACGCCATCCTTACGGATAAAAAGACGATCCCGGCGGCCACCAAGAAGAAACTTCGGCTGATTCTCGGGAAATACGTGAAGTGAAAAAGGTTTCGGCCGCGAATCATAATCAACACGAATCATAATCAGGAAGACAGGATTGCGAATGAGCATTGTCGTAGTGGGATCGGTCGCGTTCGACGACATCACGTCTCCATCGGGAAGCGTCCAGGGAATTCTGGGTGGTGCGGCAACTTATTTTTCGTTGGCCGCCAGTTATTTCACGCAAGTCCGCATGGTTGCCGTGGTGGGCGAAGACTTTTCCCCGGAGCATGAAGATGTTCTGAAGAAGCGTGGAGTCGACACGCGGGGCATCGAGCGCGCTTCGGGCAAGACTTTCCGTTGGGGTGGATCGTACGCCGAAAATCTTAATGAGGCCAAAACTGACTTCACCGACTTGAATGTGTTTGAGAAATTCCATCCACAAATTCCCAAGGAGTACGAAGACACAGAATTTCTCTTTCTTGCGAACATTCAGCCTACGCTGCAGGCAAACGTACGCCGCAAAATGAACGGCGTCCGGCTGACCGGATGTGACACCATGAATTACTGGATTAACGGCGCCCGCCAGGAATTGTCCGAAACACTGAAGTTGGTCGATGTGCTGCTCATCAATGACACTGAAACCAAGATGCTTGCAGGCGAGAAGAATCTGCCGCGTGCTGCGCAAAAAGTTCTGGCCATGGGTCCGAAAGCGCTGGTTATCAAGCACGGCGAATATGGCGCGACCATTTTCTTTGGCGAAGGCGCTTTCGGACTCGGACGCCATCCCTTCCGCGCTCCCACGCTACCCATCGATGAGGTCAAAGATCCGACGGGCGCAGGGGATTCCTTCGCCGGAGGGTTCATGGGCTACGTTGCTTCCCAGCCGGAATTGAATCGCGAAGTGCTGAAGCGGGCGCTATTTTACGGTGGAGTCATGGGATCATTCGCCGTCGAAAGCTTTGGCACGGAGCGGCTGCAGTCTCTCACGCGCGATGAAATCGATGCCCGCTTTCAAGTCTTTCGCGAACTGACGCATCTCGGATGAAGCCGCGACCTCGGCCTGCGAAGCCTCATGCTGATATCGAAATCGTGCGCCTCGTATGGCTGGCGATCTTCATCTCGATCTTCTCCTTTCTCTCCTACAACCGCCAGGGTGCGGTGCTGCTTTATGGCGACGCTGTAGCGCACATCAACATTGCGCGCCGCATCTTCGACTCGAGAACTCCCGGCCTGCTGCAATTGGGAACGGTATGGCTGCCGCTTCCTCACCTATTAATTCTGCCTTTCATCGTGTCCCAGGCAAATGTGGCAAAGCGGTACGGGTGGATCGATTCCATCCATGGCAGCCTTTGTGTTCGGCGTGTTGGGAATATTTCGCCTGGTTCGAACCGCGCTCAGCGTGAGTGGGGAAGGCAAGTCCACAGCGAATTTGAGTGCCTGGGCGGCGGCAATTTTATATGCCGCAAATCCAAACTTGATTTACATGCAGGCGACTGCCATGGGCGAGTCGCTCTACCTGGCTCTTTTTATCTGGTCCATTGTGTATTTTGCGGAGTTCGTGCAGGGAAGAGAGAGCGCTCTGATCAAGTGCGGCCTTTGTCTGGCCGCGGCTGCCTGGACACGCTATGACGGCTGGTTCCTCGCGGTGGTTCTTGTGGTCGCCGCTCTGGCAGCGCGCTACTACTCGCATCCGCGCTCCGAGAAAACCGAGAGCAAGCCTGCCGTGCGATCGCCGATGCTTTTAACAAAATTCATTCTGATCGCCGCGGCCGCGCCCGCTTTATGGTTGGCATATAACGCGGTGGTGTACCGCAATCCCCTGGAGTTTGCCAACGGGCCTTACTCGGCGAAAGCGATCGAACGCAAGACTGCGACGGTCAATCCGGCAAAAGGAAATTTAGTTGCGTCCGCTTCCTACTTTCTGAAGGCAGCCGAATTGAATGTCAGCCAGTCGAATTGGCAGGGCCGGTTCTGGCTGGCTCTGGCTCTGCTCGGAAGTGCGGTTACGCTCTACACCCGGCGCGGGCTGGTCGCCCTGTTGTTGTGGGTTCCACTGCCTTTCTACGCTTTGTCGATCGCCTATGGCAGTGTGCCGATTTTCGTGCCAACCTGGTGGCCATTCGCTCGCTACAACCTGCGCTACGGCCTGCAACTGCTCCCGGCGTTTGCGGTATTCGTTCCACTCGGAATTTCATTCCTGGTTCAACGTGTGACGGACATCAAGCGAATCCGTCCTTCGGCTGCTCCATTCGCGACCACCGTGACCGTGTTGGCCATCCTGCTGTTCGCCGCGTCCAGCTATGCAGCCATCTGGCGCGTTGATCCCATCTGCTACCAGGAGGCAGATCTGAACATGAAAGGCCGGGTGGCTCTCGATCGCCAACTCGGAGAATGGATCAAGTCGTTGCCGCCAAATTCCACACTGCTCATGTATCTCGGCGAACACGTCGGCGCGCTCGAGCGCGCTGGAATTCCGCTGAAGAGGACGATCAACGAAGGGAACCATCGCGTGTGGAAGCAGCCTTCCGACCCCGAAGGTTTGTGGGAACACGCGCTGGCAAATCCTGCGGAGTACGCCGACTACGCCATTGGTTTCCAGGGTGATCCCGTCTGGGACGCGGCGCGGAATCACAAGCTGACTGCTCTGGTCGAGATCCACACCACGGGTCAGTCCTCCGCAGTCATCTTTCAGGGTCGCGCCGGCGCACGCCCACCGAATTCTCCTCAGTAAATCAACGCGGTAATCACGCAGGTAACGGTATCTTGGCGGAGTTCCACGCTTGCGGTGATAAAATCCGGCCATCATTGCGGTCTTTGCCGAGCAATCATGAACTTGCAACACATCAACGAATTGCTACAGAGGGAGATGGCGAGCGGCATTGTCGCTAGCTCTTTAGCGCGGCTGGTACTGGCTGCGGTGCTGGGTGGAATTATCGGGTTGGAGCGTGAACTGAAGCATCGGCCCGCCGGCCTGCGCACGAATATGTTCATCTGTTTCGGCGCGGCGCTGTTCACCGTTCTCTCGGATGCGCTGGCCGTGGAACATCTCGGCGATCACACTCGCATTTCCGCGCAGATCATTCCCGGGATCGGCTTCATCGGGGCAGGATCGATTCTCCACACCCGCGGACTCACGACCGGCCTTACCACGGCCGCGACTCTGTTCGTGGTCGCCTCCGTAGGTATGGCGACCGGCGGTGGCCTTTACATGACAGCCATCTTCGCCACCGGTCTGGTACTGCTTGCGCTGTTTTCCCTTGGCCACCTGGAGCGTACTTTTAATCTCAAAACCCTGCTGACCAGTTACGAAGTAACCGGCGGAAGCGTCGAAGAAATCACTCGGGAAGTCAACCGAATCCTCGAACCACAACATCGCATGATGCAAAATGCCCTGAGCGCAGTCACCCCGCAACACGTTCGGCTGCAATTTGACGTATCGGGATGCAACCGGGAGCAAAACCAACTTTTGAAAGAACTCAAGTCCTCTTCGGTGTTGGGTAACGTAATCTCACTCGGCCCGGTGGAACTGGAGTGAGTGCATCGCCAGTAGCGATTCCATTTATCAAAGCCAGCGCCTGCGGCAACGATTTTCTGCTGATCGACTCCGCGGCGCTTCCAGGCGATTCGAATCCAAAGAGTCTTGCAGAAATCACGCAGCGAATTTGCGATCGGCGCAACGGCGTGGGAGCGGACGGAGTGGAGTGGATGTACCCGCACCCTTCAGCGGATATCGAAATTCGCTTGATTAATAGTGATGGCTCCGAGGCGGAGATTTCCGGCAACGGTACCCGCTGCGTTGCCGCTTACTTGTGTTCGACGCGGGAGAAGGAAAGAATAACCATCCAGACAGGTGCCGGGTTGAAGAATTGCGTTCTAACGGGACGCAGTGATTCTGAATACGAGTTTGAAGTTGAAATGGGCGAGGCTGCTCTCGACGCGGAGCTCACCGTACGGGTCGATTTGGAAGAAGTGCGAGGGATTCCGGTGTCGATGGGAAATCCTCACTTTGTGATATTCGTCCAACAGTTTGAGGAGAACTGGCAGGCAAAGGCGGCTGCCATTCAGCGCAGCTCAACCTTCAAGCACGGTGTTAATGTTGAAATGGTGAGGGTCGACGGAATGCACGATGTGACCGCCCGTTTTTTTGAGCGCGGAGCGGGAGAGACGGAATCTTCCGGAACCGGATCGTGCGCCGCCGCCGCCGCCGCAATGGCGTCAAAAGCTGCGGCGTCTCCCGTTCGCGTTCACGCTCCCGGAGGCACGCAGACGGTTCGACAGGACGGACATCGCCTGTTTTTGCGTGGGCCGGCGCGCCTGGTGTGCAGTGGAGAGTTTTTTCTGACGTGATGCCCACAGATTTACGGAGTGAGTTTCTCGAAATTGTTTTCGATAAGCCTGTTACTGCATGCCTTCTTCACCAACCTCGCTGGTAAAGCCGCCGCCTCTTCGCCCCGGAGACACCGTCGGCATTGTGGCGCCAGCGAGCAACGTCAATCGCATCGATCTGGACAAAGGTTGCGATGGCTTGAGGCAAGCGGGTTACCGACCATTCTATTTCGACTCCATCCTCGAACAAGATATGTACTTTGCCGGATCGGTGGACCGGCGGGCGCGTGAACTCGAAACCATGTTTTCGCGCGAAGATGTCAGGGCTATCATTTGCGCCCGCGGCGGCTATGGCGCGAACTATTTGTTGGAATCCATCGACCTGAAAATCATTCAGTCCCATCCCAAGATATTTGTTGGCTACAGTGACGTCACTGCGTTCCTCACTTATTTCTCGGATGCTGCAGGACTGGTAACCTTTCATGGGCCGATGGTGGCGAAAGATTGGGCGCACGGCGACGGCGTCGATATGCCTTCCTGGCATGCAGCGCTCTCGGGAACTGCGGCCTGGGAACTGGCGTCGGATGCCGCTTCGGGCGTGATCGGCTTAGCCGAGGGCTTCGGCGAGGGCATTCTCTACGGCGGATGCCTTTCAATCCTGGTGGCTTCGCTGGGGACGCCGTATGAGATCAAGACGGTGGGTAAAATCCTGTTCCTGGAAGACGTCGCGGAGAAGCCCTACAAGATCGATCGTATGCTGATGCAACTCAAGCTCGCGGGCAAGCTGCAGGGCGTTCGAGGCATCGTTTTCGGAGAGATGCGCGACTGCCTGCAGAATCAGAATCAAAGTTACACGCTGCAGCAGGTTGTGATGCGCATTGTCGGAGACTTGGGAATTCCCGTAGCGTACGGCTTGCCCTCCGGGCACGTGACAGCCGCAAACATCACGCTGCCGATCGGTGTAAGGGCCGCGTTAACGGTGAAGGATAAAGAAGTCAGCTTAAAAGTCTTGGAAGCGGCGGTCGCGACGGAAACGAGATAACGTAATATTCATGGACGACAAAACGAAGCACATCCATTTGATCGGAATCTGCGGGACCGCGATGGCGTCGCTGGCCGGAATGCTGAAGCAGCGCGGATTTCGCGTGACCGGGTCTGACGCCGCGTCCTACCCGCCCATGTCAGATTTTCTGGCAGACCTTGGAATTATTGTTGCGCAGCCCTTCAACGCCACGAACCTGGAACCACCGCCGGATCTGGTCGTCGTTGGTAACGCGATTTCGCGCGGCAATGTGGAACTGGAGCACCTTCTCGACCACCGCATTCCATTCTGTTCCATGCCCCAATTGCTGCACGATGAGTTTCTGCGCGGCAAAGAAGTGTTGGTAGTCGCTGGAACTCACGGGAAGACGACTACGACTTCGATGCTGGCATGGATTTTCCATACTGCCGGAATGCAGCCTTCCTTCCTCATCGGCGGCATTGCGGAGAATTTCAGTTCTAGTTTTCATCTCGGTCAAGGCAAGCACTTCATTCTGGAGGGTGATGAGTACGACACCGCATTCTTCGACAAGGGTCCCAAGTTCCTGCATTACTTTCCGGATTCCATCATTCTCACTTCGGTCGAGTTCGATCATGCCGACATCTATAAAGATCTGGACGCGGTAGAAACGGCGTTCAAGCGGCTGGTAAATCTGGTTCCGCGCCGCGGGCGCATCATCGCGTTTGATGGAGCGACGGAAGAGCCTTCGAAGTCCGCCAGCCTTGAACGTTCGCTCAGCAAGGCCTTCAGCCCGGTTGAGCGGTATGGCTCCGGTGCGCTGGCGAACTGGAAAATTGCAAACCTGAAGCTGGATCCGGAGACAACTTCTTGGACCATCCTGCATGACGGCCGCCCGTGGGGGGATTTCGAATTTCCATTGGCCGGAGAGTACAACGTATGGAACGCCACTGCAGCCGTGGCGATGGCCGACTCCTACGGGATTTCAAAGGAAGAGATTTCCGCCGCACTCAAAACTTTCAAGAGCGTGAAGCGGCGTTTGGAAGTCAAGGCGCGGGTGAACGGCATCACCATCGTCGATGACTTCGCCCACCACCCCACCGCGATTGCGGGAACCTTGAAAGCGTTGCGGGCGCGCTATCCCGGTTCGCGATTGTGGGCAATCCTGGAGCCGCGATCGAACACCCTTCGACGGCGGGTGCTGCAAGCCGATCTGGCGAGGAGCCTGGCACTGGCCGATGAAGTTGTTTTGGCAGGCGTCTTCCGTTCCGAAGCGGTGCCGGAGAACGAGAGGCTCGAATTGCCATCGCTCGTCACTGACATCCAACGGCAGGGCAAGCCAGCAAGAATGCTCGCCGACGCAGATGAAATCGTGGCCGTTGTGACCCCCGAGCTGCGCAGTGGAGATGTGATCGCAATTCTCTCCAATGGTGGCTTTGGCGGTATTTACGAAAAACTGCCGGCGCGGTTGCGCGCGATCGCCGCCGAAAGCGCGAATAATAATTCGGCGAGCGCGGTTGGAAATCTATGAGACAGATCCTCGCCGACCAATTGCTCGGCCGAGTTATTACCTTCGCCCTCCTTTTTTTCCTCTATGGCCAATGCCATGGCGCAACCAGCTATACGGTCTCGCTGGCAAATCCTGAGCAGCATCTCGTTGAAGTTCACATCTTTCTGTCCGAGGGATCGGCCCAAAGGGAATTGCAGCTTCCTGTCTGGAACGCCCTGTACCAGATTCGTGACTTCTCGCAATACGTGAACTGGATTCGCGCGGAGGACCGCAGCGGGCGCCCACTTACCGTCAGAGAGTTGGACAAAAGTCGCTGGCAGCTTTCCGGCGTCGAACGTGGCGCCGTGCTGGTGTATCAAATTTATGTTGATTCGTTCGGCCCATTTGGTGCGCAACTCAGCCCACATCACGCTTTCTTCAATCTTGCTCAAATTCTGATGTATCCCACTGACGCTCGAAGTTCGTCCATGAGCGTGCGTTTCACTGGCGTCCCCAGCGGCTGGCACGTCGCAACACCGCTGGCGTCGAACTCCGATGGAGCCTACACCGCGGAAAACTATGACCGGCTCGTGGATTCTCCCGTCGAGATCGGAACCTTTCAGGAATCCGATTTCGACGAGGGCGGTGGGCATTATCGCGTAATTGTTGACGCGGAACCCGCCAACTACGACATGCAACAAATCGATGCCATGCTGCGTAAGATCGTGACCGCGGCCACATCCTGGATGGATGATCGCCCTTTCGATCGCTACATGTTCCTCTATCATTTTCCGAAAGGGCCCGCGGGCGGCGGCATGGAGCACGCTTTTTCCACTGCAATCGACGTGAATGCCGATGTCGCTTCGCATTCGCCTGAGGTGTTATCGTCGGTGACCGCGCACGAGTTCTTTCATCTGTGGAACGTCAAACGCATTCGCCCGCAAACCCTGGAGCCGGTCGATTACACCAAAGAGAATTACACGCGTGCCCTGTGGTTTAGCGAAGGCTGTACCAGCACTGCGGCGGACATTATTCAATTGCGCAGTGGGTTGATCAACGAGGGCCAGTTTGAGCGCGGACTTGCCATGGGGATTACAGAACTCGAACGCCGTCCAGCTCACCTGACCCAGTCAGCAGAAAACTCCAGCCTGGACGCTTGGTTGGAGGGCAACGCCTATTATCGCCGCGCGGACCGCAGCATTTCCTATTACAACAAAGGGGAACTTCTTGGAATTGTGCTCGATCTTGGCGCTGCGCGATGCCAGCCACGGGCAAGCTTCTCTCCGCGAAGTGTTTCAATGGATGAATCAGAATTATGCGAAGAAGGGACGATATTTCCCTGATTCCGATGGGGTTCGCGAAGCCGCCGAAGCTGTAAGTCATTCAGATATGAAAGAGTTCTTTGCAAAATACGTTGCGGGAACGGAGGAAATCCCGTGGAATGATTTTTTTCGCACGGTGGGCTTGAAGGTCGTCGAAGAGAAAAGTACCAGGCCCGATCCAGGATTTGTGGCTTCGCGGAATTTTGACGGCCCGATGGCCGTCGTTTCCGTGACTCCTGGCGGGGAAGCCGACCATGTAGGTTTGCGCGTAGGAGAAACGATTGTGGAGATCAACGGTAAGGCTCCCGGTCAGGAGTCTTCCGAGCAGACCGCCGAACTTGCCATTGGCGATGTGATTACCGTGAAGGTGCGCGGGCGCCGCAATGCGGAGCGCGAGTTGAAGTGGAAGGTTGGCTCAAGCGAAGATAAAACTTACGAATTCAGAGATCGCGAAGACATCACGAGTGAACAGCGGGCGCGGCGCACGGCGTGGTTAAAAGGCGAAGCTCAAACTTCGCCAGACCTACAACCGCACTGATTTCAGCAAGCTTCGTGCGCTAAATGATCGTCACGCGAATGATCGTCATCTGAATATCATTTATGATTCGAACCGTCGCGATGCTCGCCTTCTGGGGACTGGCTGCTCCGGTTGCGGCGTTGATTGGGTTTCCCTGGACTTTCATCACCGGCGACATTCGCTTGCTGTATCGCATGTTCATGATCGGTGCCTGGGGCGGAGTCTGGATCACTGGCGTGCGGGTAAAAACAATTGGCCTCGACACTCTGGATCCCGCGCGCACCTACATTTTCATGTCCAATCATGTCTCGAATATCGATCCTCCCATCACGATCCCGCTCATCCCGAAGCGCAGTTCGGTGATGGTAAAAAAAGAGCTGTTCCGCTTTCCCGATCCTCGGGCGAGCGATGCGCATGGGTTCTCTCGTTCCCGTCGATCGCGGCAATCGTGACGCTGGCATCGAATCCGTGCGTGCCGCGAAGGCCGTTGTCGAACAGGGCCTCAACATGGCGATCTACGTGGAAGGCAAACGCTCTTTCGATGGCAAGCTTCTTCCTTTCAAGAAGGGACCGTTCTATCTCGCCATGGAGTGCGGAGTGCCTGTCGTTCCCGTCACTATCACCGGAACCCATTACGTCATGCCAAAAGGAAGGTTTGCCATTAAGCCGGGAATCGTAACCGTAAATTTTCATCCTCCTATTGAACCCGAGGACTTCGGCAGCCGAGATGGTCTGATGGAAAAAGTGCGGGCCAGGATTGATAGCGGACTTCCGGAAGAATGCCGAGAGTCTCACACCGGCGAGCAAATGAACGAGACCCGCACTTCCTAGATTGCCGGTCGCTTATTCTTTGCGAGTCTTTTGCCGCAATGCTCGCGCCATCTCGGGCAACTTCGATAACAGCGCGGAATATTTCAGCCACAACCTATGATCGACCGCCGGAGCGCCACTGACGATAACCCCTGCCGGGATGTCGTGCGCCACTCCGCTCTGTGGAGTAACAATCGAGTCGTCGCCCACCTTGCAGTGCCCAACCACTCCAACCTGCCCCGTCAAAATCACGCGCTTTCCAATCTCGGTGGACCCGGCTAGCCCGACCTGCGAGCACAGCAGGGCATCTTCTCCGACCTGAGACCCGTGGCCAACCTGCACCAAATTGTCGATCTTCACTCCTCGCCCAATTCGAGTTTCGCCGACACTGGCGCGGTCGATGCAGGAATTCGCCTGCACTTCCACGTCATCTTCAAGAACCACCGCGGCCGGCTGAGGGATTTTGTGCCAGCGTCCTTCCGGCGTCTTGGCAAAGCCGAATCCATCCGACCCAATCACCACGCCATTGTGCAGCAATACATTGTTGCCGATGCGGCAATTTTCGCGGATCACCACATTGGCATGCGCAAAGAAGTTATTTCCGATCTTCACCCCGCGATAAATCACAACGTGGGCTAAAAGAACCGCGTTGTCGCCAATCTCAACATCTTCGTCCACCACCACGTAGGGAGCAATGTGCGCGCCGCGTCCGATTTTCGCTGAGGGATGCAACACTGCGGTCGGATGCACTCCCGGTGCATAGTGAAACGGCTTGCAAAAGAGTTCAAGCGCGCGTGCGAACGCGAGATAAGGGTCCTTGGCGCGCAACATCGCCGTGCTGACAGCAGGGAAGTCCTCCGCCACAATAATCGCCGAAGCCCTGGTCGAACGCGCCGCCGCGGCATATTTCGGATTCGCAATAAACGTCAGTTCCCCTGGCCCAGCCTGTTCAATGCCGTTTAGTCCGGTGATCTCCGTGTCCGGCGAACCATTTTCCAGACGCGCTTCCAGCGCGGATGCGATAGCAGAAAGTTTCATAGGATAGGTAATGAGTGCGATCAGCGAGATTGTAACGGACGAGAGACCTGAGACAACGAGGATTCGCCCAGCGTCCGCTATGGCTGACAGCAATCGGAATCGAATTCCAGCTTATTGCACGAGCAACGTAAACGTAGCCTGTTCGGAAAGCGACCCGGCCGTGGCCGTCATCGTCACGTTATAAGTCCCCGCCGGTGTCCCGGGATCCTGCTGCTGCTGATGACTTGAACTTCCGCCTCCGCCTCCACAGGCTGGGAGAGCTACCAGCATCGCCAGCATCATCAAACCAAGCGTCAAGCTCCAGCGTCGTCGGCGAGGTGCGCCCAGCAGAAAGATTCCCCCCAACGGTAATAGGCCGCCGAAAAGGCTTGCCAGGAAATATGTACGCTGCCTGGGCTGTAGCATGACCGTATGCGGCGCCACCGTAGCGACCGTGATCACCGTATTCACCACGTTGTTCGGACCGGTTCCCGGCGTCGCCGCGGAGGTGCACGTTGCTTCCGACGGCAGACCGGTGCAGGCAAAGCTGACCGGGGTTGTGAAGTTGCTGGACGTGATAAAGCCCACCGTCGTCGTTCCCGACATCCCGGGCGCGGTAATGGTTACGCTGTTGGGCCCGGAGACTCCCGTAAATCCGGGCTGAATCGTGAAGGTCACAGGCTGCGTACTGGAACTGGCGGTGAAGCTTGGATCACCTGCGTAGCTTGCCGAAATACTGTGATTTCCCGCGTCGAAGTTGATAAGTCCAGCGCCAATCGACGTGTTGCCCTGGCCGTTCAGTGCTACGGGGTTTGCAACGGGATTGTAAATGGGGCCCTGGGAAGCTCCCGAAGGTGTCGGCAAAAGTCACCATTCCCGTCGGAACTCCAAAGTTTGAATTTCCTTTAACGTCCGCACGGACGAACACCACACTGCCAAAAGGCAGCGTGCTACCCTGGGTAATTGGATTTCCATTCTGATCGAACTGGGAAACTGTGGTCGTGCTGTTTTCGGCTGTAACCGTCACCGTAATTGGAGGAGTCGAATCGCTGGGTGCGAATGTGGCATCGCCAGCATAGTGTGCATGTACTTGATAGGCGGTGCCGCCGGGAAGTTGATTGGTGGAAGCTGAAGAGGCGGTAGAGCCGTTTACAAGAGTAAAGCCCGCAACACCGCTCGGTCCATTTAGCCCACCCGTGCTGGCAATGATTGACACCTCCCCGGTAGGTGTTCCGGTCCCCGGCGGAGTGGGAGCTACCGCGATAGCGACGTTTACCGCAGTCCCGTGAGGCACGCTGACCGGCACGCCTGAGTTCAGCGACAAAGTCGTGGTCGTAGGACTAAAGGCGCCGGTGCTCCAGTTGCTAACCAGATTCGCGACGTTCACCGACCCGAGCCCGGTCGTCAAGTCATAACCCACACCCGCCTGATACTGCGTGCCTACCTCACCGGGGACCACGTTGTTGCCGATGGTCACGTCGTTGAAGATGCAGTTGGAAGCGGGCAACGCTGTAGTTCCTGAGCCGTTGCAAAGCGTGGGATAGCCGCTGCTCTGCAGACCTGCCAGCCGGTAGAAGGTGTAATCTGCCTGCCCTTGCCGTTGGCCTGATTGGCTTTGGTCCACCAACGCCATGATGCCCGCAAACGACGGAGCCGCAGCCGACGTCCCGCTGATGAAATAAAGAAAAATACTTCCCGTACTATCCGGCAGGCAAGAGCCTTCCAGGCAAAGCAAGTAAGGGTCGTGACCTGCGGCGGTCAACGAAACATCAGGTACATCCCGCACCTGGTCACCGCCTGCCAGGCTCAATTGCCACGATGGTTTCGGTACACCGGCGGTCGTGCCGCCATTTTGCATATTCCCTGCGCTGGCTCCGCCGCTCCCTGACCATAATCCATTGGTGAGACTGCTCTCGTTCCAGACATCTTCGGGAATGTACGAAATGGCCGACTCTTGTACCGGAGGTTCGCTTCCCCAATAGGCGGCGTCATTTCCATTTTCATTAAACATCGTGCCGCCAACGGCAACCGTAAATGGCGTGGAGGCCAGCAGGTTCACCGAGATCGGATTCGTCGCGGGCGGGTTTGAAGGATCGTCGCAGCCCTCGGATCCGCTATCTCCAGCAGAGACAAAATAGGTGATGCCCTGCGCCGCAGCCTGTTCGGCTAGCCCATTCGAGAAAGCAATCTGCGCATCCGTGGCCAGCAATTCGCAGCTGCTGAAGCTTTCGGTCATGATATCGGCGAGATTGTTTTCCACGATGTACTGTTCGGATAGATCAACCCCGTCTGTACTGTTGGTCGTGGCCGATACTACCAAGTCTACGTTGGCGCCAGTCGCGATCGCTCCGGACCACGTCGAGTCCAGCGTAGCCTCCGCCTCTTCGCCGCCGCCGAGATCACCTGGGTCCGGGCCATCGAGCACAATCGAGAAGTTTCCCCCCGACACCCCGAACGCGATATTGCGAAAGTCACTGACATCCTCTCCCGAGTTGAAGAGATTGCTCCGCCCAACAACTCCGATTGTCATTCCACTGCCGACGATCAAGTTGTTGTATACGGAATTTACGTTGTAGATTGTGGCGAAATCCTGTGGAGCCAGAGCGTGAGTAATGGGTTGACCACCCTGCGCGGGGAAGGTAACGAGCGGCTTCTTTCCCGGGACAACCTTTGCGGCAGCAGGTTCTTTCACCAGATGAAGCTGCGGCTTTTTCAGAAAATTGTGCAACGACAGCACTCCCGTCACCGCTGGCGTCAGCGCGGTCGGAATGGACGGATCATTTGCGTTTGCCCAATGCTGCTCCCCCGCGACTACATACTTATGGATGGTCGTGTGGAAGGCTTCCTTCACCTGGCTGGCGGAGCCGGAAAACTCAAGCGCCGTGCGCCCTTTCGTTGAGCCCACCTGAAATCCGTGCGATTGCAGCCACGTGCTGATGGTTTGGATATCGCCATCAGTGGGGCCGAACTGTTGCCCGAATTGCTGAGGCGTGAGCCACTTGTGGTAATTCGGCGATGTTCTGTCGTGCTGATCGTCCAGCAGTTTCCGCAGCGCTGCTTCCTGCTCAGGACTGCGTTTCAACACCAATAGCATGCGCTGCATGGGCAGCGTTGCGGGTGCCGTTCCCAAGTCGAACTGAGGCCGCGCTAACGGATGCGTGTTGCCCTTCAGCACCGTAAGCCGGCTTTCGTCCACCGGTTTTGTAATGAGTGGCCGAGTTGCGCCCGCATTTCCAATGGCGCTCGATTGTTGCGCGGATAAGAGGCAAGGGAAGTAGATCCCGATCGCAAACACACTAAGAAGCAGAGTAAGACGAGAAGAGAGACGGCAGAGAACTCTCATATCGACAGCACCTTTTATTGAAATGTAGCTTTCTTCGCAGCGACCGGATCGGGGCAGGAGGGAGGAACCCGGTCCATTTCGCCGCGCCGCACCTTGAAGCGAGGGCGGAAGGGCCTTTGTACCCTAAGAGCTAAGGGATTGCAACTGATATTGGTGACGGGTAGTGGCGCAGTAACTGCACCATTCGCGGAACCGAACGGCGTCGCAAGGCTTCAGGCCGGCCTGATACATCCCACAACTGGTATGCTGCTGCTTCCAAAAGAGAGGTACACAGGACGTTCCCGAATATTAATGTCCTGATTCGGATTGTGGGCGTATCTGCACAGTTTGCAGTTTCACTCCGGGCTTCAAATTCACGTCGCCACCTTTTTCAAAGAAAGCTAACCCCACAAAAGTTACCGGAATGGCATACCACGATTTGAATATGGCCCCGCTCGCGCCGTCCAGCAAGTCCTTCGCCCCGATCCCAGCACCGCCCGAAAGCAGGATGCTGCTGATCTGTTTCCCGCGGTTTGGCCTAAACACGCCCTCTGGGCTTTTTGATACGACTGCTACGGGCTGATCGAACTTTAGCCGCAGCGAACCGCGCCGGAAGAATCGGCCGGCGGAAATTGTAACTAATACCCCGGTATACGTCCCCGACGGTGCGACGCAGGAAAACGGTGTTCCTGTCTGCATCCAGGACGAAGCGTAGGTCTGGAGCACACAAGTTTCCTGGGCAGCAGCGAACGAAGTAAACAACCCGGCTAGCAGCAGTAAGCCCGTGATTTTACGCATCGAGATTCGCATCAGTGGCTCCCGTACATTCTGAAATCTTGCTGCTAACCTTTTTGCCATAACCACGATCGCCTTCGCTTCTCAAAACGAAGCGAACCTGTCACCAATCGAACCGCCGTATCGCTGTGGTTTTCCGCCGGATGCACTACACAAGAATGCCTTGCCGCTTGTCTATTCCTCGAACATCGGCACTTGCCGCTGATCCTCGGTAGGTTCACGACGCGGACGCCGTGCTGCTCCGATCACCGCCAGCACAATCAGCGAATCTAGTGCGGTGCGCGGCACGAAGATGCGCTGCGTATTGGAGCGCTGGTCCGGAGGATTGACCAGGAAGCCTTCGGGCGTACTTTGCAGAAGATCGGCAGGCATCAGCCCTTCCAGAATTTCGCTGTCCTTAAAATGCAGACGGACCCACAAACCTTCCGAACGGGGACGCGAGGTGAAAGTTTTCCGCGTGAGCGATTCCGAGTCACCGAACTCGCGCACGAAGTAAACTCCTTTGATCTCCCGCAGATCGATGCCAACCACGTTCCCCGAGGTATTCAACAGCTCGAGTTTTCCTTCATTTACGAACTGCGCAGACGACACGTAGCCGGAAATTGAATCCCGGTCCATTTTGCGGACGATGACTTTTTTATGCGTCGAGGGCATCAGTTGGGCTTTGCTCGTCGATTGTCAGGTTCTGACGGGGACACGATGACCTCGCCATCCCTTCATCCCGAAGGCGTCGGCTACCCGCGAATCCCCCATCGCTGAAGCCCGATGCCCGAGACGATTCTCGCACCATTTCGCTACAAATTCGCGGGAATCCACGTTGGCAGTAGCCAAATCGTTAACGTTGTGTTATTCCTTTAAGTTGCCTTGACGCCACTCAAGTCTGTATAAGTGATTTGTATTGAACGGCTTGTGCTGGGTTTCGGGCTGAGATTTGCCAAGGTGTGCGCCTGGCCCTTCTGTGGAAATGTTGTGGAAAACGCAAGTCTGAGCGCCAGGATCTTCAATCTTCCGCTCGGCCGCTGATTGATCGTTCGAAGACGAATGGCTGATTACATTTACACCATGGAAATCCGGTTGACGCCGGACCAGATGAAGGGCGTCAACCTCGTGCAAGATGTAGCCCGCGCGGCGGGCATTACCCTCTATTTAACCGGCGGCGCCATCCGCGACATCATCAGCGGCTTTACCATCCGCGACCTCGATTTTACCGTCCAGGGCAATCCTCTCAAGCTGCAAAAAGATTTTGAACGTGCCGGAGCGCAAATCGTCGGGCAAGACGACGATGTCAAGACTCTGTTCTTGTTGTTACCTGGCAATGTGCGCGCCGAAATCGGCATGTCGCACCTCGAACACTATGAAAAGGTCGGCAAGCCACCAGTTATAACCCCTGCCAGCATTCAGGAAGATTTGCGACGCCGCGACTTCACCGTGAATGCCATGGCGCTCTCCCTGAATGAAGGTTCTCGCGGTCTCTTGCTCGATCCCTTTAACGGCGTCGCCGATATCGAAGCGAAGGTGCTCCGGGTTCTGCAGAACTATTCGTTTGTGGAAGATCCATCGCGGCTGATCCGCGCCACCCGTTTTGCCGCGCGTTTCCACTGGCCGCTGGAAGAACGCACCCAGCAGCGCTTTTCTGCAGCCAAAGAGAACAACTACATCGAGCATATTTCCAAGAAGGCGATCGGACATGAAATCGCTCAACTGGCTCATGAAGATGATCCGCTGAACGTTGTGCGTGCGCTGGAGGCGGAAGACTTCCTGAAGGTACTTCATCCCCACTGGAGCGTCTCCAAGGTCGACGTGAACGGGTTGAGCCAACTGATGAAGACCCGCCAGCAGATTGTCGACCTCGGCTACACCGTCGATCCCTCGGCCGGGGTCATGCATTTTTTAACCGCTCATCTATCGGAGAAAGATGTCGCCGACTTGCGCCGGCAGATCCCCCGCAAGGATTTGGTCGAAGCATGGCGCGACATCGAGGACCACGCAAAAGAACTGGCCAAACGTTTGATGGGCAAAGAGGCAGCCACGCCGTCGCGGACCTGGAATCTGCTTTCTTCGGCGCGCCCCGAGATGGTGTTGTTCCTGGCGGTCACCGCCCGCCATCAGTCCGTCGCACAGAAGATCAAAAATTTCTTCACCAAGTGGCGTGACGTGCAGAAACGCATTCCGCTTCCTGAGATGACGGAGTTGCTGATCACGCCGCAACTGCCCGAATATCCCAAAATTGCGAATGACGTGTTCATGCTGTTGCTCGATGGCAAGCTGCGCTCGCGCACGGAGACTTTGAAGTTCCTGAAGCCGTTCGCGCCTCCGCCGCCACCACCGCCCCCGCCACCAAGGCGTGGACGCGGCGCGAAAGCTGCCGCAGTCGCAGTGGCGCCTGCTGCGGAAGCGCCTGGAAAACCGCTCAAAGGTAAGGCTAAGAAAGCTGCAGCCGCGGCAGCGGCCGCCGCACCCGTTATTACCGCCATGGCGAAGGCCAAACCGGAACCGGTGGCCAAGCCGGAACCAAAGGGCAAGTCGAAACCTGAAGCCAAGACCGTCAAACATGCCAAACCGACGGCCAAGGTTACGAAGGCAAAGCCGCCGGCCAAGAAAACCGCCCACAAGAAGTCTCCTCCGAAAAAATCAAAAAAGCGCTAGGCCGGCCCAGCTTTTGATTCGCCGCTTTTAAATCGCAAACGATCGCCGGAATCAGGCTTATAATATGGACATGCGGCGCCTGATGTCCCTCGCGCTTTTCGGTATTCTCGCAGCCTCTCTTCCGCTTGCAGCCCAGCGCGGTGGCGGAGGTCATGGCTCTGGTGGAGGGCATGGCGGGTTCGCAGGTCATTCTGGCTTTAGTGGTGGCGGAGGACACGCCTCCGGTGGTCACGCATTTTCCGGAACGCGCGGTGGTGCTAGTCCCCGTTCTTACTCATCCGCTCGTTCCTACCGCTCTGGAAACTCTCGAGCTTTCGCTTCACGGAATTTCAATCGCCGCAATGGCGGCGTCGGCCTTCGCCTGCGGACTTACGGTCGAAATAACTGCTACGGATACGGCTGTGGATGGGGATGGGGTTACGGTTACGGATATCCCTACGTTGGCGGCGGAGTCGATCCTTATTGGTGGTGGGATTCCTCTTCGTATGACGACGATCAGCAGAATCAGATGGGCCTCGCAAACGAGATGAACGCGCAAAGTCTCGACGAGCAGCGCATGCGCCAGCAAGACGATCAGGATTCTTACGCGCGCTCCGCTCCTCCCGCGCCGCACCGGCCCGAGCGCACCGAAGCCGTGTTGCCGACTGTCCTGGTCTTCCACGATCAGCATAAAGAGGAAGTGAATAACTACGCCATCATCGGCCTGACTCTATGGGTTCTCGACCCTCAGCATAAACAGCGAGTTCCACTTGCTGACCTCGACTTGGCGGCGACGGCCCAGGCAAATGACGATCGCGGCGTTGAGTTCCGACTGCCCGGTGCCGGAGCCGGTCAATAACTTCTGCGGCAAATTATTGCCGGCCTCAGCGCTGTGGATAACTCGCCGCTTCCTCGGTTCCGTTTCCCGTTAGAATGACGCCATCGTCACGCAACGTTAAAGCGTCATGAATTTGTTCTGAACCTATGTCTCAATTCGTTCACCTGCACCTGCATACCGATTATTCGCTACTTGATGGCGCCTGCGACGTGGAAAAACTCTGCGAACGTGTGCAGAAGTTAGGGATGCCCGCCGTCGCCATGACCGATCACGGAAACATTTTTGGCGCCGTCCATTTCGTGAATGCGGCGCATAAGTTCGGGGTCAAACCCATCATTGGTTGCGAGCTCTACGTCTGCAAGAAAGACGATCACAACATCGAGCGCACGCCTCCCGACGGCGACACCTATAACCACCTCCTGGTGCTGGCGCAAAACGAGGAAGGCTACCGCAATCTGGTGAAGATCACCTCGGAAGCCTCGCTGCACGGCTTCTACTACAAGCCGCGCGTGAGCAAGAATTTTTTGGCGGAACATTCTCGCGGCCTGATCGGACTCTCCGGATGCTTGAAGGGCGAAGTCGCTGAACGCCTGACGGAAGGGAAGTACGAGGCAGCGCTCGCCGCTGCCGGAACCTATCGCGACATCTTCGGCAAAGACAATTTCTATCTTGAAATTCAGGATCAGGGTTTGGCGATGGAACACAAGATCCATCCCGGCCTCTTCCAGCTCGAAAAAGATCTCGGGCTGCCGCTCGTGGCGACGAATGACAGCCACTACCTGTGCGAGGATGACGCGCACGCGCAGGACGTCATGCTCTGCATCCAGATGGCCAAATCGATTCACGATACGGCGCGTATGAAATTCGAGGGTACGCAGTTCTTCGTCAAGAACTATGACGAAATGCATCGCGTGTTCAAAGACTCGCCGGATGTCTTGACGCGTACGCTCGACATCGCCGAGCGCTGCAGCTTGCGTCTGGAAAAAGTTGCCACGCCCTTTCCCCAATTCGACGTTCCCGCCGGCTACACCATCGACAGCTATTTCGTGCACGTTTCGCGCGAAGGTTTCGCGCGCCGCCTGGCAGCGCTGCGGCCGCTGCATGAACAAGGCAAGCTGAAACATCCTATTTCAGACTACGAACAGCGCCTTGAGCGGGAACTCGCCATCATCCAGCAAATGAAGTTCCCCGGATATTTCCTCATCGTTTGGGACTTCATTCGCTACGCCAAGGAGCACGACATCCCGGTAGGCCCGGGCCGCGGATCCGCCGCCGGTTCGCTGGTTTCCTACGCTCTCGGCATCACCGACATCGACCCGCTGCAGCACGAGCTTCTCTTCGAGCGCTTCCTGAATCCCGAGCGCGTCTCCATGCCGGATATCGATATCGATTTCTGCATGAACCGCCGCGGCGAGGTCATCAACTACGTCACCCAGAAATACGGCCGCGACAACGTCGCCCAGATCATCACCTTCGGCACCATGGCCGCGAAAGCCGCTATCAAAGACGTCGGCCGCGCCATGGATATTCCTTACGCGGATGTCGATCGCATCGCCAAGATGGTTCCGACCCAGCTGAACATCACGCTCGATCAGGCCATCGAAGATTCTCCGCAACTGCGCGAGGCCATGGAGAAAGACGGCCAGATTCGCGAGTTGATGGAGACCGCGAAAAGGCTCGAAGGCATGGTGCGCAACTCCGGCGTTCACGCCGCCGGCGTGGTGATCTCGCCGCGCCCTCTCACCGAACTCGTTCCGCTTCACAAAACCAAGAACGACGAAATCGTCACCGCCTTCGACATGGTCGCCATCGAAAAGATGGGCCTGCTGAAGATGGACTTTCTCGGCCTGACCACGCTCACGATTCTCACCGACGCTCTGAAGCTCATCCTGCAAACGCGCGGCACCGCCATCACTCTCGAAACCGTTCCCCTGGACGACGCCGAGACCTACGAGAAGGTCTTTCACAAGGGACTCACCTCCGGCGTCTTCCAGTTTGAATCGCACGGCATGCGCGATGTGCTGCGCAAGTACCAGCCGAACTCGATCGAAGATCTCACCGCCCTTAACGCGCTCTATCGTCCCGGGCCCATCCAGGGCGGCATGATCGACGATTTCATCGATCGCAAGCACGGCCGCAAGAAAGTCGAATACGAACTTCCCGAATTGAAAGAGATTCTCCAGGAAACGCTTGGCGTCATCGTGTATCAGGAGCAGGTGATGCAGATCGCCAACCGCCTGGCCGGCTACTCGCTGGGAGAAGCCGATCTCCTGCGCCGGGCCATGGGCAAGAAAAAAGCCGAGGAGATGGCGCAGCAGCGCGAGCGCTTTGTAGAAGGCGCAGCCCAGCGCAAGTTCCCGCCTAAAAAGATCGAAAAGATTTTCGACCTCATGGCGCAGTTCGCCGGATACGGCTTCAACAAATCGCACTCCGCCGCCTACGCGCTGCTCGCCTATCACACCGCTTATTTGAAAACGCACTATCCGGTGGAGTTCATGGCCGCCCTGCTGACCTCGGTCACCGGCAGCACTGACGACGTGGTGAAGTACATCAACGAATGCCGCGAAATGGGCATTGCCGTCGAGGCCCCCGACATCAATGTATCCGACGCCAACTTCACTCCGCACGGAGAAGCCATTCGCTTCGGCCTCGCCGCTGTAAAAAACGTCGGCGGCAACGCCATCGAATCCATTGTCGCGGCGCGCAAGAAGCTAGGCCGTTTCAAATCGATCTACGAATTCTGCGAGAACGTCGATCTCCGCCTGCTCAACAAGCGCGTGCTGGAATCCCTGATCAAGAGTGGCGCCATGGATTCTCTGGGCCGCCGCTCGCAGTTGATGGCCGTCCTCGATCGCGCCATGGACCGCGCACAGAAAGCCCAGCGCGACGTGGAATCCGGCCAGCATGGCCTGTTCGGCGTCTTCCAGCAGGAAGATTCCGAGGCCCATAACGACAAGCTGCCCAACATCCCTGACTGGGACGAACAGGCTCGCCTGGCTTCGGAAAAAGAAATCCTCGGATTCTTCATCAGCGGTCATCCGTTGGAAAAATACAAGGACAAGCTGCAGGACCTCCATGCGCTGAGCATCGAGGAGATCGGCGCGATGACGAAATCCACTGGCAAGGACGAGACCATCGCCACCGCTGGAATTATCTGCAACGTGCGTGTCCTGAAATCCAAGCGCGGAGATTTCTACGCGCAAGCAACGCTCGAAGATATGTCCGGCTCCATCGACATGATCGTTTTCCCGGAAGCCTACAAAAAAATCGGCGACAAAGTGAAGCTGGAAGTACCGGTGCTGGTGAAGGCCGGAGTCCGCATCGAGGAAGGCACGAACCCGAAAATTACCGCCGCGGAAATTATGCCGCTCGAAGATGCGAAGGTTCCTTTGCCGCGAGCCATCCGCATTCGCATTCCTCTGGAAGCCGCAGGCGAGTCAACCGTCGATGACCTGCATACGCTTTTTCAGCAGCGCAAAGGCGAGGCCCGGGTGCTCTTTGACGTGGAGCGTTCCGGCGATTTCATGGTCGTGATGGAAGCGGAAGGCTATAATGTCCTGCCGGACCGAAACTTTATCACTCGCGTCGAACAACTTTGCGGCCGAGGCAGCGTTCGGGTCATCAGCTGAAATTCATGCAAACGGATAATAAAGCGCGGCAGGAACTCAACGAGATCGAGCGGCAGGTGGCGACCATCAAAGCGAATGGTCAGAGTGACGATACCCGCCGGCAGTTGCTCGAACTCCAGAAGCGCGTTCGCGATCTGCGGCGAGAGGTGAAGTCTACCCCAACCGCCTGGCAAAAAACCGAATTGGCTCGCCATCCCCAGCGTCCCCAAACACTCGATTACATCGAGCGCCTGTTTACTGACTTCAGCGAAATCCACGGCGACCGCACTTTTGGCGACGATTCCGCCATCATCTGCGGCATGGCGCGCTTTCACGGTGACGAAGTTCTGGTCGTTGGCACGCAAAAGGGCCGCGACATGAAGCAGCGCGTTTACCGCAACTTCGGCACGCCGCACCCGGAAGGTTACCGCAAAGCGTCTGCGCGTAATGCAAATCGCAGAAAAATTTCGCCGCCCGATCCTCACTCTTGTCGATACCGACGGCGCCTATCCCGGCATTCACGCTGAAGAACGTGGCCAGGCCGAAGCCATTGCCCACAACCTTCGCGAGATGGCGCGCCTCGAGGTCCCGATCATTGCTACCGTGATCGGAGTTGGCGGCAGCGGCGGGGCGTTGGCGATTGCCGTCGCCGATCGCGTTCTCATGATGGAAAATTCCATCTACTCGGTCATTTCTCCCGAAGGCTGCGCCGCCATCATGTGGCGCGATGCCACAAAGAAAGAATTGGCCGCCGAAGCCATGCGCATCACCGCAACCGATCTCAGCGAACTTGGCTGCATCGACGATATCGTTCCCGAGCCTGAAGGCGGCGCGCACCGCGATCATGAAGCCGCGGCGAACCTGCTCGATGTGAGCCTGCAGAAACATCTCTGCGAACTCAAAAAACTTCCCACTTCTGATCTGCTCGCGTCACGCTATAACAAGTTCCGCAACATGGCCCAGTTCTACCGGATCGAGTCCTGAGCCCCTGCTGCTTCTCGCTCTCGTTTACAATCAGGTTACTCATCGCTTCAGACGGGCGATTTGGCGTGTTCCCGGATCGCTTGCCGCCGTATAATGATAAGGTTCCCTCAAAGATAGAAATCGGGCGGACCCCTCCGCCTTTTCAGAAATAAGGAAGGTGTTGAATGGCTACTACGGATGTCGTGCCCCACGGAGCAGGCGGCGAGTTGGGGCGCAAGCGCATTGTGAATGATATGAGCATTCAGGTCGCCACCGTGAATGGCTCTGGTTCACAAAGTTCAAATACGGTATTGCTGCGTGCCATTTTTCAGATGGGCGTGCCCATCTCCGGCAAGAATCTTTTCCCTTCCAACATTGCCGGGCTGCCAACCTGGTATACGATTCGCGCCAATAAAGATGGCTACATCGGCCGCAAGAAAGAAATTGATTTCCTCGTCGCCATGAACTCCGAAACCGCGCAGGATGATGTCATGTCCCTGGCTTCCGGCGCTTCCGTGCTTTACGACGAGCCGCTCGCTCTGAACAAATTGCGCGACGACCTGATTTTCTATTCGGTCCCTTACGACAAAATCGTCGCCACCGTCTGTCCGGAAGCCAAGCTGCGTAAGCTCGTCAAGAACATGGTCTACGTGGGCGTGGTGGCCAACCTCCTTGAGATCGAGATGGGCGAAGTCGAGAAGGCGATCCGCAAGCAGTTCGCGAAGAAAGTAAAGGCTGCCAATCTGAACCTTTCCGCTGCGCAGGCGGGATTTGAGTATGCCAAAGCCAACTTGCAGAAGCGCGGTGTGTTCTACATCGAGCGCATGAACAAGACCGCCGGCAAAATTATCATCGATGGGAATTCTGCTGCCGCCCTCGGCAGCGTCTTTGCCGGATGCACGGTCGTCACCTGGTATCCCATCACCCCGTCCTCTTCGCTGGTCGAGACCATGATCGACTACATGAAGGACTACCGCATCGGTCCTGACGGCAAAGCCACCTTCGCCATCGTTCAAGCTGAGGATGAACTCGCCGCCATCGGCATGGTCATCGGCGCAGGATGGGCGGGCGCGCGCAGCATGACGGCCACCGCCGGCCCCGGTATCTCTTTGATGTCTGAGTTTGCCGGCCTCGCTTATTACGCCGAGATCCCCGGCGTCATCTGGGACATCCAGCGCGTTGGCCCCTCTACCGGCCTGCCCACGCGCACTTCACAGGGCGACATTCTTGCCACGGCGTTTCTCTCCCACGGCGATACCAAGCACATCATGCTGATTCCCTGTTCCGCCGTGGAGTGCTTCACCATGGCATCCGAAGCTTTTGATCTTGCAGAACAATTTCAGACGCTCGTCTTCGTCATGTCCGACCTCGATCTCGGCATGAATAACTGGATGTCCGATCCTTTCGAATATCCCACTGCCCCCATCCGCCGCGGCAAAGTCTTGGACAAAGACGATCTCACGCGGCTTGGCGGCTTTGCCCGCTATAAAGATCTGGATGGCGACGGCGTTGGTTACCGCACCTTGCCCGGAACCGAGCATCCCGCGGCTGCCTACTTCACTCGCGGCAGCGGACACAACGACAAGTCCAACTACAGCGAGCGCCCCGACGATTACGAAAACAACATGGAGCGCTTGAATCGCAAGTTCGAGACCGCTCGCTCCTTCGTTCCGCGTCCTGAGATTTTGAAGGGCACTAACGCGAAGATCGGAATCATCGCCTACGGAACTTCGCACTGGGGCGTCACCGAAAGCCGCGATCAGTTGCGCGATGAGTACGCGATCGAAACCGATTACTTGCGCCTGCGCGCTTATCCTTTTACGCGCGAGGTGCACGAATTTATCGAGCAGCACGACCGCGTCTACGTAGTGGAACAGAATCGCGACGCGCAGATGCTCAGCCTGCTCAAGCTCGACCTGAAGCCGGAACTGATCACGCGGCTGCGCAGCATCAGCCATCTCGACGGATTGCCGCTCGATGCGCGTTCCGTCACCGACGAACTCAGTACCATGGAGGGTAAGTAAATGGCGACCACGCCGACCGCTGAACCGAAAACTCCCGAACCGAAGACCAATCGCATCGGACTCACCGTCATCGATTACAAAGGCGGGAAGACCACACTCTGCGCCGGTTGCGGCCACAATGCCATCTCTGAACGCATCATCGAAGCCATGTATGACATGGGCGTGCAGCCCGAGCGTGTCGTGAAGCTCAGCGGAATCGGATGCTCCTCCAAGAGCCCGGCTTACTTCATGAATCGTTCGCACAGTTTTAATTCCGTGCACGGACGCATGCCGTCTGTCGCCTCCGGCGCGCTTCTGGCCAATCGCAATCTGATCGCTCTTGGCGTCAGCGGCGACGGCGACACCGCTTCCATCGGCATCGGCCAGTTCGTCCACCTGATGCGCCGCAATCTTCCGCTCATCTACATCATTGAGGACAACGGCGTGTACGGCCTCACCAAGGGCCAGTTTTCCGCCACCGCCGACCTGGGCTCGAAATTAAAGTCCGGCGTGATTAACGACCTTCCTCCCATCGATACCTGTGGCTTGGCCATCGAACTCGGCGCCACCTTTGTCGGCCGATCGTTCTCCGGAGACAAGCGCCAATTGAGCACCATGTTGAAAGCCGCCATCTCTCATCACGGCACCGTGATGCTCGATGTAGTTTCTCCTTGCGTGACCTTCAACGATCACGAAGGATCGACGAAGTCCTACAAGTACGTGAAGGATCATGAGGAGACCTTGCAGGATATGAGCTTCGTCCCTCACTTCGAAGACATCGACGTGGAGTACGATCCCGGCACCACGGTCAGCGTCACCATGCACGATGGTTCGCACCTGCAACTGCGCAAGCTGGAAGAAACTTTCGATCCCACCAATCGCATCGCGGCGATGACTCGCTTGAGCGAAGCCCACGACAAGGGCGAAGTTCTCACTGGAATCTTTTACGTGAACACCAAAGCTCCCAGCTTTCTCGATATGTTGAATATGGTGGATCAGCCGCTGGCTACGCTACCGCAATCCATGACGCGTCCCGGCAGGGAAGCGCTGGAGGCGGCGATGGAAGAATTGCGCTAGGAAATTTTGGGAAGGGCACGGCTTCAGCCGTGCCGCCGACTAGGAAAGTTTGGGAAGGGCACGGCTTTAGCCGTGCCATCGACGGGCAAAAAGCTGCGGGCTTTAGCCCCTGAGGCCGCGTCGACTCTCTTCAGTACGTAATGAAATAACCCTTGGCCTACCTCGTACCACCCGGCTGCAGCCCCAGCCCTGCACCATAATATTCCGCCAGCGCGTGCCGTTCGTCTTCGGTAAGTAACGTCGAGATCGTACGCATAGCCATGTTGATGTCATTCGCCCGAGCGTGATTTGCGAATGCGCTCAGTTGATTGAACACGTACTCAGAATTCTGCGTCATCAGCGATGGGACCCCCGGACGGTACGCCACCGGGCCGTGGCAAGCCTGACACGGCGGGATGCCGCGCCCTCCGTCTCCAAAAGAAACAAGATGCAACGCCACCGCGGTGTGACTAGCGTCCGGACGAGTTTGCGGAAACGCGCGGTTGTCCTGCAGATCCGTAAACATCGGCAGCTTCGAGTAGTAGGCCACCACGTCCGCCACGTCCTGCGATGAAAGCGATCCTGCAATCGGCTCCATCACTCGCGATATACGTTTATGACTGCGAAAATCCTGCAGTTGTTTCCAGATCGCCAACTTGTCCAGTCCCACCAGATTGGGAGTGGAAGCCCGGTCACTAAACCCTTCCGCCCCGTGGCAATGGTCGCAGCGCCGTGCCAGCAGCATCCCGCGAAATGCATCTCCCGACGACGCTGCCGTCACAGTCTCCGATGTCCATGAGACGTACGACGGAATGTGATCCGGTGCGCTGTCACCGGCCAGAACGCTTGCCACAAAAAGAAGCGAACACGCTGACACGATCCCGCCCGTGAACCACAGCAACCTGCGGAAGAGCCGCCCTGGCCTATTGCGCCGCACAAGTTCCCCTTTCCCCCGGTTGCAAAGAAGGGAACTGATCCTTGGGCACAACTTTCAAGGCCGATCGCATGGCGTAGTGTCCCGCTCCGCAAAATTCGCGGCACATGGTTTTATATTCACCCGGCCGCGCAAACTGAAGCCGGCTCGCGCTGATCGTGCCCGGCAACACCTTGATGTTGTATTCCGTCCCGTTAAAAGCCAGTGAGTGCACGGCATCCGCACTGGTCACGCGAAGATGAACCGGAACACCGGCGGGAACCAGAATGCAATGCGGAACGAATAAGTATTGTTGTGCAATCATGCGCACGGTCACCGAGCCGTCGGAGTTTTGCTCAGTCCCCAGGTTGCTCTCGACAAATTCTCCCGAGAGATGCAGCGTCAGCGGATCGACGTCGTGGCTGGCCTCAAAATAATGCAGGATCGGCTTCGTCGATCTGGTACCAGCGCGTCGCTGGTATCAGGCACAACGCCAATACCGTAAGCAGAAACACTCGCAACTTTCGCCAGTTCACAACTTGCTTACGCCCCAAGTTCTTTCAACACCGCGCTGCAACGTTCGCATACCGTCGGATAGTTCTTGTCCTCGCCCACGTGCGTCGAGTAATTCCAGCAGCGCTCGCACTTCGCGCCATCCGCCTTCTTCACCTCGACGTGCACGCCTCCCGTCCCGTTGCCCGATCCCTGCGCCAGCGTCACTGCCGAGACGATGAACAAATACCGCAGCTCATCCCGGTGCTTCGATAGCACGGAGTAGATAGGATCCGAGGCCGACAACACGACGTGTGCCTCCAGCCCGGTCCCGATCAACTTATTATTGCGGGCTTCCTCCAGCGCCTTCAAGACCTCGTCTCGTACCGCGCGTAGCGTCACCCACTCCTCATCGGACTTAGAGTCACTTTCGGGCGCTAGATCCCCGGGGGAAGGAAACAGCGCTAGATGCACGCTCGGTTCCCGGTTCACCGACTTCGGCAAATAATCCCAAACCTCCTCGGACGTGAAGCTCATGATTGGCGCCAGCAACCGCACCAACGCCTCTCCGATCCGCCAGATCGCCGTCTGCGCGCTGCGCCGACCCAGCGACTTTGGTGCCGAAATATAGAGCCGGTCCTTCAGCACATCGAAATAAAAGGCGCTCAAGTCCACGATGCAAAAGTTATTGAGCCGCTGATAAATCTTATGGAAGGCAAATTCGTCGTAAGAGCTTTTCACGTCGGACGCAAACGTCAGCGTCTGCCGCAGCATGTATTGATCCAGCGCCTCCATGCGTCTCGAAGGCAACCGCATCCGTCTCCGGATTGAAGTCTCCCAGATTTCCCAGGATGTAGCGGAACGTATTGCGAATCTTGCGGTAGTTTTCCGCGATGCGCAGCATCAGCTGCTCCGACCCCACCACGTCTTCCCGGAAATCGACCGACGCCACCCAAAGCCGCACCACCTCCGCACCCAGCCGGCTCGAGATATCCACGGGATCCACGTCGTTCCCCCGCGACTTCGACATCGCCTGACCCTTTTCGTCCAGCGTCCATCCCGGCGTGACCACACTCTTATACGGCGGAGACGCGTGGGTTCCCATCCCGCACAAAAGAGAGGACTGGAACCAGCCCCGGTACTGGTCTCCGCCTTCAAGATACAAATCCGATGGCCACGGATACGATGGCTCGTCCCCGATCAGCGCCAGATAACTCGCTCCGGATTCCAGCCACACATCGAAGATGTCCGTTTCTTTTTCGAACTTCGCGCCGCCGCAGTGTGGACACTTCGTTCCCGACGGAAGAATCGTGTCGGACTCAGACGTAAACCACGCGTCAGCTCCCGCCCGCGCAAAGAGCTCGACCACCTTCCGGTTCACCGCATGGTCGTTCAGCGGCTTGCCGCAGCCCTCGCATAAAAATACCGCGATGGGCACGCCCCACACCCTTTGGCGCGAGATACACCAATCCGGACGTGTGGCAATCATGTTCGATAGCCGCTCTTCGCCCCACGCCGGATCCCACTTCACATGCTTGATTTCTTCCAGCGTGCGATGCCGCAGCGTATCTTTCTCAGAATCTCGCCCGCCGGCCGCAGCGGGCATCGGCGTCTCCATCGAAATGAACCACTGCTCGGTCGCGCGAAAAATTACCGGATTATGACACCGCCAGCAATGCGGATACGAATGCTCCGTCTTCTCCGTATGCAGCAGCGCGCCCCGGCTCTTCAGCAATTCGATGATCGGCTGGTTCGCGTCCCACACTCGCTTGCCCGTGTATTCCGCCAACCCGTTTCGCAGAATGCCTTTCTCATCCACATTGCTGGTCGCGTCCAGACCGTACTTCATGCCGGTAATAAAATCTTCCGCGCCGTGCGAAGGAGCCGTGTGAACCACGCCGGTTCCCGTGTCCATGGTGACGTAATCGGCCAGCACGCCCAGTATTTTCCGATCCAGAAACGGATGCTGAAAGTTCAATCGCTCCATCTTGCTGCCCGGAAAATAGGCGAGCTCATGCGCATCGGCGAGATGGCACTTCGCCGCAACTTCCTTCGCCAGCTTCGCGGCCACAATGTAAACTTCCCCGCCGGATTCCAGCGCCACATACTCTTCGTGCGGATGAAACGCCACCGCCATCGACGCTGGCAAAGTCCACGGCGTCGTGGTCCAGATGATCGTATTCACTTTCTTTCCCGCCAGCGCCGCGTCAATCCCCGCGGGATCGTCCAGCAATGCATATTTCACATACACGGTGTCGCTGGTGTGGTTCTCGTACTCCACCTCGGCTTCGGCCAGTGCGGTTTCGTCGTGCATGCACCAATACACCGCGCGCAGCCCCTTGTAGACGAACCCATTTTCGTAGAAAGAAAAGAAGGTCGATAGCACCACCGACTCGTACTGCGGATTCATCGTGGCATACGGACGGTCAAATCGCCCGAACACCCCGATGCGCTTGAACTGTTGCCGCTGCAAATCGAGAAACTTCTGCGCATACTTCCGGCATTCCGCGCGCACGTCCGTGCGGACGCATCTGCAGTTTCTTGCCGCCGAGCTCTTTGTCCACCTTGATTTCGATGGGCAGCCCATGGCAATCCCACCCCGGCACATAAGGCGCATCGAAGCCAGACATGGTTTTCGACTTGACGATGAAATCCTTCAGGCATTTGTTCATCGCCGTTCCCATGTGAATCGGCCCGCTGGTATACGGCGGCCCATCGTGCAGGATGTATAGCGGCGAACCCTTGCGGGCCTCCCGAATGCGCTCGTAGATGCGCGCCTCCTCCCACCGAGCCAGCATCTTAGGCTCGTTCTGAGGCAGGTTCGCCTTCATCGGGAAGGCTGTTTTCGGCAGATTGATGGTCGCTTTCAGTTCGAGCGGCACTCGGTTGAATTCCCCCAATTTAAGTGAATCCTTCATTATAGGGACGGGTGTTCAGCGCGTCCATTTGGACAAAGGGACTACGTGACACTCCCCATGAAGACAGAGTGAGACCCACTCGTCATCCACAAACTTTTTGAATTTCCCCGTTACCCCAAAGGCGCTGCCTTTGGGAAATACACTTCGTAAAGCGCTCCCAGAAGAGGTACAATTTTACATACGCGTAACCAGATGAATCGGTCCGGCATCGGCTTCGAATACGAATCGGCAATCTTTCACCAAATTAGCCGAAGTTTCACAGGCAACTCGTTGGAAAGACTGTTCATCTGTGTTAGCAGGCGTCGGGCTCAGGGTGAGGCCGCTCATCGTCCGACTACAGGCAAGCCGAATCGGGGAACATGGCATCCGTAAATCCAAATCCGAATCCCGGTCAAGATCCGGAACTTCATCTGCTGCTGGCTCCTGACACCTTCGAGCCCCTGTGGAAGTCCCTGTTTCGCGGCCTCGACGAATTCTTCTTTCCCAAGAAGCTCCCGCCCCTGAAACTGGAGTCCAAGCCCGAACCCGTCAAGGACATCTGGGGCTTTTACAACTACAAAAAGAACGGCGCTCTCGGTTCGACCGCTGCCCACGTCGTGATCATTGCCTTGATCATCGGCGGCACGATCCTGGGCCGGCGCATGGTGACCAAGGTCGAGGCAAAACCGCAGAGCAACACGCAACTGATCGATCCCGGTGACTTCGTCGCCCTCAAGCCGGCCAAAACGCAAGCGGGTGGCGGAGGCGGCGGTGGTGACCGCGATGTGCTCAAGGCTTCCCAGGGACGTCTGCCCAAGTTCTCCATGCAGGCGCAGATCACCCCTCCCGCGGCGGTGATACGAAACTTCAATCCCAAGTTAGCGGTCGAACCGACTCTCGAGATACCGCCTGAAATCAAGATCGCTCAGAACACCAACATGCCCAACTTCGGCGATCCGAAGTCCTCGGCGGTCATTCCTTCGAATGGCACGGGCTCTGGCAGCGGCATTGGCTCCGGTAGCGGTGGCGGCGTGGGTTCGGGCAACGGCCGTGGCCTAGGGCCCGGCGAAGGCATGGGTACCGGCGGCGGCGTCTTCCGCCCGGGCCGCGGCGTGACGCCTCCCCGGCCAATTTATTCTCCTGATCCGGAATTCTCCGAAGAAGCCCGCAAAGCCAAGTATCAAGGCACCTGCACTCTGATGATTGTGGTCGCCGCCGATGGCCGCCCCACCAACATTCGGGTCGTCAATTCTCTCGGCATGGGGCTGGACGAAAAAGCAATCGAAACCGTCCGCACCTGGCGCTTTGAGCCCGGCCAAAAAGACGGCCACCCCGTCAACGTCGAGATGGCCGTCGAAGTCGACTTCCACCTGTACTGAGACGTTCGCTTGTTCCTTCTCACCTGAGCCCTACCCTGCGGTGCTCATTCGCTTTGGGTGGCGCAGCGCTTTTAGCGCTGCCATAGACCGACGTGAGGATCAACCCTTATTCCTTCAAGTCGACGTGCTGCACGTCCTGAATCTTGTGTCCGAGGAATCTCTCTCCCAGCCGCTGAAATTTCTCCACCGAGTCGGTTGCAAAAAACTGCATGCGCGGCGCGGACCGTCTTTCCTCATCACGTTTCTTTGGCAGTAGTTCTTCCAGTCGCTCAGCCACGGCGCGCGCCGTCGCTTCCGCCGAATCCACAATGCTCACATGCGCGGGCGCTACCCGGCGCAGCAGCAATTTCAGTAGCGGATAGTGCGTGCACCCCAGTACCAGCGCGTCCGCATCGTGGAAGCCATCGGCAAAGGCCTCGCGCAGGTAAATGCGCGCCACTTCTTCGGTGACCGCATGCTCCACCCATCCCTCTTCCACCAGTGGAACCAGCAGCGGACAAGCCTTTTCTCGCGCCTGCAACCCCCGCTTCTCCAGCGCCTTTCGATAGGCATGGCTGCCCACCGTGGCCTCGGTCCCCACCACGACCACCTTCCGGTTCTTGCTGACCGCCGCTGCCGCCTCAGCACCAGGGTCGACCACGCCCACCACGGGAACCTTCGCCGCGGCAATGATCTGCTCCAGCGCAAGCGCCGTCGCCGTATTGCAGGCAATCACCAGCAGCTCAGCTCCATGCGCCTCGAGAAAATGTGCCGCCTCAACCGCATAGCGCGCCACCGTCTCCACAGATTTTGAGCCGTAGGGAAGCCGCGCCGTATCGCCAAAATAGAGGTAGTCGGCTTCAGGAATAAGTTCAAGTAGAGCTTTAAGGACGGTCAGCCCGCCAAAGCCAGAATCGAACACACCGATAGTAGGTCGACGAGTGGTCAAGTCTCAGTATAAAAGATTTCTTCGTGAACCTTAGTGCCCTTCGTGGTTAAAGGGCTGGGATGAAGCAGAGTGAAACTGCCAAACTCCCGATCAGAGCTGCCGTTTGCTCGCCGCCAGAACAGTCGCACCGGATTCGGAGACTCGGCCACAGCACTCTCCCGCCGGAATCGGCGCCCCGTGCGGACAAGTCTTCGGATGTCCCAGAAATGTGCAGATCTTATCCGTGGCTTCCGGTGAGAGTATATGTTCAAACTTGCAAGCCTGCTCCTCGATCTCTGTTTCGCTATCCATCGCCAAACTGTCGGTGAACAGCCGCTCCGCAAGACGGTGACGTCGGATAATATTTCCGGCCCGAGCGCGTCCTCGTGGGGTGAGTTCCACGATCAGCGTTCCATCGCCAGTCGATGCCGACACCGGCTTCAACGCATCGTGGCATGGATTCACAAACGGCTTGTGTCCATGCGCCAGTGGCGGATGCGGCGCCGATACCACCAGCCCCATCTGCATCATCTTCTCAATGGCGATGCTCACCGGCAGCGCCCCGTGAACTTCCATCCGCTCCACTTCTGCGATCTCGCCATGCTCCGCCAGTACCCACAACTCTTCCAAAACTTCATCAAACTGTTCTTCATCGGCCATCGCAAAAACTTCCTGCGACGCGATCTTGCCATGATGAAATTCAATGCGACGGTCCGCCAGACGAGCCACCACCGGATCGTGCGTGACCATCACAATGGTTCGTCCCTGCTGGTGAAACTCGCGCAACAATCGCAGCACCAATTCCTCATTCAGCGCATCCAGATTTCCCGTCGGCTCATCCGCCAGAATAATCTTCGGATCATTAATCAGCGCCCGCGCGATACACACGCGCTGCTGCTCGCCTCCCGAAAGCTGCGACGGCAGATGATTGGCGCGATCCCCCAGGCCCACCCGTACCAGCGCTTCGGTCGCCTCTTTTTCGTCCGTCATGCTGTGAAAATACTGCGCCAGCATCACGTTCTCCACCGCGGTAAGAAACGGAATCAGATGGAACTGCTGAAAAATAAATCCGATTTTTTCCGCGCGCACTCGATTCAGTTCACTGGCGCTGATCCCGGCCACATTTTGCCCGTCGAGCCAGATCTCGCCTGTCGTCGGCCGGTCCAGGCATCCAATCAAATTCACCAACGTGGATTTCCCCGACCCCGACGGCCCCATAATCGACAGCCACTCGCCCTGCGCCACATGCAGCGAGATATGATCCAGCGCATGGATCGCCCCATTTTCCCTATCGGGGGTGCCCCCTGTCTCACCGTTCTTGCGAGATGTGGGATCCTTTCCCGCAGCCTTCGCCGGATACAGCTTCGTGACTTCTTTAATCTGAATCATTCACTCACCCCTCAGGATGACCGCGGGCTGTACCCGCCGCAGCAAAGAGATCGGAAGAATCGCCGAAATCAGCGTCACCACCATGCTACCAGCCAGCACAACGGGCAAAATACTGAACCGCGGTACCACCGGAGCGTGGAAGTTCGCCCGTCCAATCCATGCCGCAATGCCTACGCCCAGAACAAATCCAATCAATGCTCCTGTCGCTCCAAGCGCCGCCGCTTCCGCTGCAAAGAATCCGTTCAATAACCGGTCGGAAGCTCCCAGCGCTTTCATGATGGCAAAATCACGCCGTCGATCGAACACCCATCCCATCAGCGTCGAAAGCACGCACAGCGCCGCCGTCAAAATAATCAGCGCTGCGGCGGCAAGCAGCGTTGCCCGGGTCTTGCCCAGCACTCGCGCCTCGCCTTCCATGATCTGCCGCACCGGCCGCACGTCGGATCCCGGAATCGCCTGTTCCAGTTGATGCATGATCCCGGCAATCTCTTCCGGCGATCCCGTGGCCGCCACTTCAATCGTCGAAGGCTGAACTCCCGTCCACGAAACAAAATCCGGCAGCGACAAGTAAACGCGGCTGTCTTCCGCAGCGCCCGTCTGCACCGTTCCGGCCGGCGCCACGTGAATCGTATGTCCCTGAAATTCCAGATCGAACGCCTGATTCTTCGGCGATACCACCGACATCGCTCGCACGCCCACCAGCGCCTGTTGCGGAGCCGAAGGCCAGTTGCTCACCGACCACCACCGATCCAGTTGCCGCACCCGCTCAAAGTCCGTGCCAGCCACAACAATCGGCTGACCGTCGCTGGTTCGCGCCACTACCAGCGCAAATGGCGCCACCACGCCTCGCCCGGCAATCACCGATGCTGCTTGTGCAAGCGCGCCTTCGGGAAGGGAAGCGCCGCCTTTTCCCACCAGGATGATGTTCGCCCCGTAATTTCTAAATTCTCGCCTTAGCTTTGCCTGCACGTCCACGTAGAGGTTCAACATCGCCGTGGCTACGCTGGCCGCCACTACCATCGCAAAAAGTGCAGAGGCCGCCCGCCCGCGTCGCAGCACCGCCGCCCGCAGCAGCATGCGCACGAACATGGAAGTATGCGGAGATTGTGCGCGACTCGCCGCCACGTCCTTGGCGGAATGAGGTTGCCCTACATGCGTCGCGCCCGCGCTCACAGTTCACCTCGCAGCGCAAACACAGGATCCAGTCCCACCGCCTTGCGAATCGCGGCCGCGCTTCCCGCAAATGTCACGATCACCGCAATCGCCAGGATCACCGGCAGCAGCACGGGTGAAATCGAAATCTGAGAATCAAAAATCGATCGCCCGATCTGCCGCGCCAGCATTCCACCCGCGGCAAAGCCAACCAACCCACCGATCAGCGCCAGCAGAGTCGCCTCCGCGAAAAACACAGAAGCCACGGCCATCCGCCCCGCGCCCAAAGCCTTCATCAAACCCACTTCCGCTCGCCGTTCAAATATGGCCGTAGCCATCGCTGCAGAGACGGCCAACGCTGACGCAAACAGCGCCGCCAGCGTCACCAGAAAAATCAGACCTTCAATCCGCGTCAGCACCGCGCCTTCGTTCTGCGCCACTTGCCGAATCTGTTCCGCATGCGAATGCGGAATCGCTTCCTGCAACTGGTATGCAATCGACTGCGGATACGGCGAACAGTACCATCGGTCGTAAATCGGTCCCGACATGCTCTTGGGATCGCGCCGTCCCAGCGCATCCTCCGGCTTGGTCAGCGCACTCACGTACACCCGCCGCACCGCCCCCGGCTTGCCCAGAATCTCCTGCGCCACCGATATCGGCGCGACCACTTCATCATCCTCTGCGCCGCCCGAAGAAAGAATCCCGCTCACTCGCAACGCGCGCCCAGAAAGGGTAATCACATCTCCGGTCTTCTCCGAAAGTCTCGCCGCCAGCCGCTCTCCCAGCAAAACATCGCGCGAACTATCCTTCGGCCACTCGCCTGTTACCCGCCACCACGGATAAGTGGTTCGCACTCCCGTATCAAAATCTTCCTTGCCAAACGAAACTTCCTTGGCGAAATAAGTGCCTAGCAGAGTGAGGTTCTCCGTCTTGCCATCGCGCAACATCGTCACATTCACGGGCAGCACGGGCGCAAAGCTCGTGATGTTGTTATGCCAGAATGTTCCTTTGATTTTCGGCAGATCGGATTCGTTCAGGAAAGCGCCGTCGCTGGGCGGCTTCAGATTGACGCCGCCAATTTCCACGTCCAGCGTATCTTCTTGCGGGGTGACCAGGATGTTCGCGCCAATGGTGCGCAGTTCGCGATTGATCTTGTCGCCAATATCGGTGGCTACTGCGATCATGGCCGTCGCCACCGTCACGCCGAGAGTGATCGCCGCGCCAGCCAGTAATTTGCGCCGCTTTTGGCGTCGGAAGGATTCGTAAACCAGGCGGACGAACATCTCTACTGTTTCTCGAACATGCGGCTACCGGCCGCAACGTCCGCCTCCTGAATAATCACAGCATCGGCGGTCTGCGTCGCCTTGAGCGGAATCGGATTGCAACCTCCCGCCGTTCCCACCGACTGCGGATTAATCGGCGCTGCGCAATTCTTGCAAATCACGCCGTTGCCCGACTTGTAAAAACCCACCGCGCCGCAAATCTCGCACGCATCCAGAACCGTCGCCATTTTTCCGTCAGGCTTTTGATACAGCCAGAATCGCACTTCGACGCCGTTTTCCTTCGCCTGAAACCGGTGCAAGTCGCCATCGGAAACCTGCGCCAGCGGAATCTTCACCTGCCCGTTGTTGAAAGCTCACTTCCGTAGCCGGCGAGAGCGCGCTCTGGCTCTTGGCATATACAAACTCCGCCGTCAGCATGGCAATAAACATAAAGGAGAACACGTACACCGACGCCATCCACAGCCGTTCCTTGCGCGCCGTCCACATTGCCTTACGCCGCGCCGCTGGCGACGGACTTTCCAGCACCGGCTCCCGCCGCTTGGCATCGAACAACACCATTAACGCCGCCAATGCGAAAATCGTCACAAAAAAAAATAAATCGTTGCGCACGATCGGACCGATAATCGACATCTCGGTCTTCGACGACGGAATCACGCCGCTTTCGGAAAGTTCGTGCAGGCCGGCAATCACCAGTTGCGCCGCCACCAGGAAGAGAATCGCGGTCGTAACCCGGAAGAATTTCTGCAAATTAATTCGTACGCTGCCTTTCACAAACATCACGCCAAACGCAATCGCCGCCATCACTCCCAACAGCGTTCCCAGAAAACTCATCAGCTCGGTCGAATTCAAAGTGACCGCGGAAAGAATCAGCACCGTTTCCGCGCCTTCGCGCAGCACCATCAGAAATACAAAGAAGAAGAGGCCGACCCACGCGTCATTGCCCGCCAGCAGCCCTACCTTGCCCTCGATTTCGCCCTTCAGTTTGCGGCCCGTCTTCATCATGAAAATAATCATGGTGACGACAAAGAACGCGGCCACCAGCATCACCCAGCCTTCGAACACGTCCTCATTCAGGTTCAGCCGGGAGATGACCACCGCCACTCCAATGCTCCCCAGGAAGGCCGCAACCAGCGCCGCATATACCGTTTTGCGCAGATCGTTCCGCCCAATCTTCGCCAGATACGCCAGCGTGATGCCGACGATCAGGGCCGCCTCCACCCCCTCCCGCAACGTGACAATAAAAGCCTGTAGCATGTCTCCTCTACCCTCTTACGATAGCCGGTATGATCTTGAAAATGAATTTCAATTTCAACTTCAAGGATATTCTGTTCCCGCCGCATGCGTCAATGTGGGATCTCACAAACGCGTGTGACACGCATCACACGGGGAATCTGAGGATTGAGTGGATTTCTGCTGCCGCTAGATGCTCTCTTTTTACTCACGTGGGTTAGCGTCGGATGGAATTCTCCTTGCCGAGGCCTGGGACCCAGGTGGTTCACGAAACGGTTCCACAGGAATGCGCTGGTAACACACTTCCAGCACGGTCAGGGATTCCGTACCGCCCGGCAATTGAAGGACTACGCTGTCGCCCGCTGCCGACTTCATCAACGCGCGCCCTAGAGGTGACACCCAACTGATGTGGTTGCGATCGAGGTCGATTTCGTCCGTGCCCACGATGCTCACCACTCGCTCCACTCCCGCGGCATTGGCATAGCGCACGGTCGCTCCGAAGAATGCCTTCGTAGCCGCCTGCCCTGTTCTCCTGGCTTCCGGGTCCACCACTTCCGCGGCTTCGATTCGCTTGGTGAGAAAGCGAATCCGCCCATCGATCTGCCGCAGCCGCCGCTTGCCGTACTGATAGTCGGCATTTTCACTGCGATCGCCGTTGCTGGCAGCCCACGCCACCACCTCCGTCACCGCCGGACGTTCCCGACTGAGCAGAAACCGGTGCTCATCTTTGAGGCGCTCCAGCCCGCTCGGCGTGATGTAGTTCTTGACTGGCGTCGTGGGCTCATCCGGTTTTGGTTTTCTTGTAAAGCCTTTTCGCATTTGGTGGTCCTTCGCCTTCTAGCGCGCATCCAGTGAGTGCATCAATAAAGCGCGGATGAACGCCCATAAAACAGTTATCCGCGTTTGTCATAAGGAGAGCAACGCGTGCTACGGACCGAAGCCGCGGTTCATGTCCCAGAGCGGATAATGCGGCAGAGTGCCAGCCGGATCGCGCACGAATGCTTCCGTCTGAATTACCAAATCCCGCTTGCGCTGGCGTGCCGCAGGTCCGATGTCGAGGCGGCCCAGGGCCGGTGTCTGGGCGCCGGCGCGGGTCGTGCCGGGAGGCGGTTTCAGGCCGTCAGACAGTTCGCCCCGTTTCAGCAGAGTCGTCAGCGATTCCCGAATTTCTTCCGTTGCGGTGCCAAAGCGCTTCTTCCACTTTTCCTCAATATCGCGCGTGCGACTGTAATACTCCTGCTGCGCCTTGATGCCCGCTTCGGACAAGCGCACGAACTTGCCGCGGCCGCGCGCAGGGTCTCTTTCAACGATGATGTACGGCTTGTGCTGCCAGCCAATGCCTGCGGTCTCCTCCGAACAGCCGGTTCGTTTGGGAATCTCCGTTTCAGGGATCGGCTCGTCACTGAGAACGCGGATCGCGTTGGCGCACAGCGAAATCGGCGTTTGCGACTCACGTTCGAAATCGAGCGCGAACGCGAGCAGAACTCGGGAAAGCAGCACCGGCAGCGGCAGGCCGTCTTCCGCAGCCGATTTCCGGGGCCCGAACTCCGGCAGCTTCAGAATCGCAACGGGCAAGCCCTGCGGCAATTCGAGGTCGATCTGGTGCTCGATTGCTTCTAACGAGCGGCGCAACCTCGTCGCGTCGTCGCCGAAGCGTTTCGACCAGCGGGCGTCGATTTCCGGGATCAGGTCCGGCCAGATTCTGACGGCTGTTTCACCGCTGGCCGTGAGCCGAACCGGCCAATCGGCGCGGATGCCTCGGCCGCTGCCGAAACCGGCGCGCTTTCCGGGCTGCAGCGCAACGACGCCCCATCGTTCGAGGCAACCAAGCCCGGCTGTGGCGCCAGCCTCGGCTGTGAGCGCGCGCGAAGCGAGCGTTCGAACCGAAACTGGTCCATCGGCCAAAAACCGCAGCATATTAAGCCAAACGACCAGCGAGAGGCGCGCGCTGCGGCTCTGCGTTTGCAGCATGCGGCGCTCGAATTCGCAATCGAGTTCCACCGTATAGGCGACCAGAATTTGCGAGAGAAGGGCCGAAAGCGGCTTGTGCGGCGCCGACATCACGCTTTATTTTATCGCGAGGCAAACCTGCGAATCGCAAGGAAATGGTAGCGGCGGGTGGCCCGTCTTTGCATTCCACGATTGCCACGGAATGCGTTCATCATCCTTGCATTTCTTGTAAGGGCGGGCTGCGATGCTTACACTCAAACCACATGCTCAACCGGGGCCACGCCTACACCACAATCATCTGCAGCAAAGATCATGGACGAACCCTGCTCTCCCACCTGGCAAGCCTTTACCCGCACTCAACCACACAAGCCTGGCAACAAAATCTGAACAACTGCGAAGTCACCGTCAACGGCGTCACCGCCACCGGAAGCGAATCGCTTATTTCAGGCCAAACCCTTGTCTGGAACCGTCCGCCCTGGATCGAACCCGACACTCCTCAGCACTTCGAAGTCCTGTTTGAAGACGCCCATCTGTTGGCCGTCAACAAACCGGGCGGACTGCCAACCCTCCCCGGTGCCGGCTTCATGGAAAACACTCTCCTGCGTCTCGTGCAAAAGCAAACCCCTAACGCAAACCCGGTTCACCGGTTAGGACGAGCCACGACCGGCATCGTTCTCTTCACCAAAACACCGCAGGCCGCCGCTCAACTAGGCGCGGACTGGAACACTCCCAGAGTTCAAAAAATCTATTGGGCGCTGGCTCAAAACGTTGCACAGCACGACGCCTACGAAATCCTCACACCCATTGGCCTTGTACCGCACCCGCGTATCGGTGCGGTGTGGGCCGCCAACCCAAGTGGCAAGCCCGCAAAGTCATTGGCGAAGGTGATCTCACGCACCGCAAGCACCACAACCTTTGAGGTAAGCCTGCATTCGGGACGCCCTCATCAAATCAGAATCCATCTGGCATCCATCGGCCATCCCCTGGTGGGCGATCCTCTGTACGGTTCATCCGGCCAGCCTCTTGAAAATCTCCCCGGCCTCCCCGGCGATGGAGGATATTTCCTGCACGCCCGCTTTCTAAAATTCCACCACCCCATCACCGGCGAACAAATCAATCTTGAGGCAGCTTTGCCGCTGGATTCTCATTGCATCAGTAGGTTCAGGGCGGGATTAAAATCGAAAATTCGGGGACAAAAATCGTGGGACAGACGGAAGTGACTACATCTCGGACACCTACCCGATGCGGACCACATATCTACAAAGATTGGGGGAACTGGGCGCTGGCCCACCTTTGCCTTCACCATACTAACTGAGGCTGCCCCAGCTTTCCCTCTGTTTGAAAGCTGGGCACTACTGGCGTTTGCGCCACCGATTTTCTCTCTCCCAACCGGGCTGCGGAGGCGGCGGGAAACATCTCCAGAGAGATAGTTTCGTGGCGCTCAGCTTTCGAAAAGAACGAAAGCTGTGCAGCCGATATCGTGCTAGGGTAGAAAAATCGAATCTGCGCCAGCCCCCAAAAGCCGCCAGGTATATCCCCACATTTCTGCGGACAGCGGGCGACGTGTTCCCGCAGTAACACAACGTCATGGCGGAATGGCGCAGACGATATCGTCATGACAGCAGACCGAAAGAAAATACGGCGGGAAACGTTCGATCCCCACATTCGTGGGCTTAGATAGATTGACTCCTAGGTCGGCTCCGTTGGCCCGCCCGAAAAGACGTGTTCGCACGCATGGCAAGATTGATCCGAAGAGAGATCCCAATCCCGCAGTACTAACTGGCCGCATTCACAGAGCCGCATCTTCTTCTCCGCAAAATCAAGGACATTGATGTCGCTAAAGATGTGCTTTAGAACAATGGGTGAAGCGACTGCATAGCGAGTTGCTCGGCCGTTTCCTTTTTTCTGTTGGCGATTGCCGATCTTTATCGCGGCTCCGGAATCTTGCCATAACTGCACTCTTTTGCGCACCGTCACTCCTGAGCTGCCTTTGAAGACCTCAGCTGTAGACGTTTGCCACAGTGAAATCCGCCCGCTTCATTTTTTTCAAGTCCCGCAGTATGTTGTCAGGAACGGTCTCCGCGGTTATTTCAGCGGCAATGACCTCTATACCAGCGGACACCGCTCGTTCGGAAATCGCGTGAACGCTGCTGTCTACTTCGCCTTGTTGGTCAAGGTCACCTTGCCAATCCGAATTATGGTTCGCGGGGCCCCGCTCATGGTTACGACCAAATATCTATGTCGACTCGTCTACCAAGTTCTACGATTGATGCATGGATTTTCACTTTTTGACGACTATGAGCTGCTAGGCGTCGCGAGAGCATTGTCTTCAACTGCGGATCGGTCCACTTGAGGGAGTAGGTCTTGATCCGATCAGGGCGTGAGAACTCACGCGCGTCAGCTTCTATGCGGTCCCATAGGAAAAATTTGAAGGCCATTCCCGGTTTCTCAAGGATTCCAAGGTCCAACAATAGCGGGCGTACGAACTGAAGCGACGCGCTAGCCACGCCGGTTATCGAATTCTCGTCAACCTTGTCGACGAGAATGTACGTAGACTTGAATCCGAAAACCGGTGCGATTTTGACGAGGAAGCTAATTTGTTCCTCTAGCGTGCCAGCGTTTCCCTTTTCGCTATCGAACTTCAAGACTTCGGGTGCCTTAAATCCGAAATGGGCGAACACAGCCGAAAGGGCGACTCCAATCGGCCCCGTCAGCATATTCCAAACTTCCTTGGCTTTGTCGGAGATGTGAGTGACGGCTGCGATGGCCTCTTTCAGATCCGCACGGCCGAGTTGGGTCAGATGCTCCTTTGTCAGAATATAGAGAAAATGGCGGTCGTTCTTCTCTAGACCGTCAATCCCTAGTGTCGCGGCCTCTCCCAAAATAGCCACTAGAAGAATACGGACTATGTTTCGAAGGTGGTACTGCAGATCAATGTCCGTGAGCTTCAATCCTGCTGTAGGAAACGAATTATAGATAACGCAAAGGAAAGGCTCGGTTCTTGATGAGAGTTCGATGCGTCGCTTAAGTGCGGTTTTGCCTCCGCCACGAGGCGCGTAAACAACCGCACTCTTTGGGTCATCGACGTCACCGTGGACTGCCTTGAAGAAAGGAGGCTCGATAAAGTAGCTCTCTAGGAGTTCTTCTTCGTCGGCGTTCGTCTTCGCGAATGGGTCCCGGTCGAATCCTAAATTGCGCAGAAGATTGTCGTTGCTCATAGTCACTAATCAAGGATAGTCCCAGAAGCCGTCTCGCGAAAAGAGGAGGGCCGGTTGTTGGCTAAAGTCCGGAAAGCCGCGGCGGTCCGGCGACCTCTCGCGAATCTTATAAGCGCATTCTCCTCCGAACCACTTACTTAGAGCGAATCAATAACGGGAAGTCGGCTAGTAGAAAGTGATATCGTCGCCTGGGAGGGTGCCCCGTCGTTTGCGTTTTTTGCAAGAGCCTGCCCTGAGCCTGCCGAAGGGTGGGCGACGATGGTGCCTGGGCTATCGGACTTGTTAGATACCGACGGAATTAGCCCACATGCGCAAGCATTTTCGTGTCCCGCCGCCCCCTCACACAGTACGTGAAGGACAGGGCACCCGCAGCTCTGGTGGCTTCTGAAGTTGAAGGCCGGCGCACCCGCCAGATGGAAATTAGTGAACGTCCCGTCTGTCCCAGGTTTTATGGTCATTTCCTCAGTGAATTGTTTCCAATAACCCCTCAGACGCGCCGCGGCTGGAGCACCAAGTCGGCCGCTTCCTCAGCATCTTTGAGGAGCGTCTTGCGCGGCGTGCCTATCCGCGCACGCATGGTCAGGCCGCGAGCAAAATCCGTGACTTGGATCGCGCGCACGGCTACCGGAAAGTCAGGCGGGATGTCTCCCGCGCTGATCCCGTCCCGGAAACGGCGCTCCACCAGCGCCGCGCCGCCCGCGACCGTGCTCTGCAGGAACCGCTGAACCTCAGCGTCGTTCACCAGCGGCGCGACGCACACCATCAGGCAGCCCCGGGCGGACCCTTTCTCGGTCGCACTTTCGACGGCGTACCTCAGAAAGCCCGCGATCGAGTCGCGAAGACTCTGTGGCGAGAGGAGTGCCTTCGCGGCTGATGCGCCCTTCCGTTCTGCGTACGCCCTGAGGACGCGCAAGAATATCGCCCGCTTGTCCCCAAAGACGGCATAAAGGCTCGGCCGTCCCACACCCATCCCGGCGACGAGATCGTCAATCGTCACCCCGTCGTAGCCTTTCGACCAGAACACCTGAGTCGCCTTTTCCAGAGCGCCCGTCTCGTCGAAGCTGCGCGGTCGACCCCGCGGCCTGGCGGTATTGTGAATCATTTAGTTCAAAACTCCTTGACACCTTTCATCCCACCATTATATAACTAAACAGTTCTAAATTAGCAAGCCGATTCTGGCCTCGCGGGGTCTCACGATTTGACCTCCACGCTTCATCACGGAGACGCCTATGGAACATTCGATCGCTCTCGTCACCGGCGCAGCCTGGCCCGGATTCAGGAAACGGCCGCTCAACTCGCGGCTGAGAACAAAACAGTGATATTCACGCTGCTGGATCTGGACAAGCCGGCCAGCGTCCAGTCCGCGCTCGCCGAGCCGGTCAAACGAGGTCGGCCGATCGATTTCATACTGCTCCATGCCAGGATCTTCCCAGGTAAGAAGCGCCTGCTCACTGCGGCGGGCGGCGGGCGTCGAGGCGGCTCAGGCCCCGCTCAGCCATCATCAACTGACTGCCGGGTTGCTCCATTCCGCAAGTAATTAACAACCTAAAAAGGATAAAAAATGAACGAAAGTATCTTAATAACCGGAGCAAATGCTGGGCTTGGGAAAGAGACTGCCCGACAGTTCGCATTGAAAAGAGAAACAAAAAAGGTAATTCTTTTTTGCAGAAATCAAGCGAGAGCAGAGGCGGCAAAAAAGGACCTTGAGGAGAAAACGGACAAAAAGATTTTTGAAATTATTATCGGGGATGTTACGGATGCAAATTCTGTAAGAAAAGCAGTAGAAGAAATAAAGGAACCTATTGATGCAATCGTTTTAAACGCAGGCGGAGTAGTTGGGAAAACGGCTGCGAACTCTACGCCTTCCGGTATGAATCAATTAGCTGCTACGAATATTTTAGGCAATGTAATTCTGGTGGAGGAATTAATTAAACGGGACAAGTTAAGGAAAACAGTTCTGTCAGTCAGTGCGGAAGCTGTTCCAGGAGTAAAGATGCTCGGAGTAAAACGAGTTTCCATGAGGACTTCTTCTGTGGATGAGTTTGCTGCTGTTCTTGATGGATCATATTTTGGTAATAAGTTCAATGCATTGCAAGCCTACGCATATGTCAAGTATGCAGAAACCATGTGGACGTTATCCATGGCAAGAAAATATCCTGAGCTCAAGTTCATTGTTGTGAGCCCAGGGAATACAAAAGGAACTCAGGCGCCAGATAGTCTTCCCCCGGCAATGCGGTTCATGTTGAAGTATTTGATGATGCCTGTTGTATTCCCATTGATGGGCGGAATGGTGCATACGCTGGAAGTAGGTGCAAAACGCTTTGTAGATGCCATTTCGGATGAGCGGTATAAAAGCGGCGTTTTTTATGCCAGTAAAGAGGGCAAGTTATCAGGGGACATGGTGGACCAGAGCACCTTTTTTACTGATTTGAAAAATACTTCATTTCAAGATAACGCCAACGAGGCAATTCACCATTTCATAAATTAGGCGCTCGGAACCGACGTCTCAGGGCAATTCTTCGCCTCGGCTCAAGGGAAGTTCACAGGCCCGATTGAGGCGCAGCGCCACCCACACCTCCATGATCGCGCCAACCAGGAAGCCGCTTGGCAGGCCGTCGTCAAGGTCTCCGGCGTCGACTTCTCCTGCCAGCAGCCTTGAGCGCGGTGTCCTCAAGTAGCGCCGATCGCCGTCGAGTGCTTTCTCGGGGATCAACCCTTTTAAGAGGGGAGTAACAAGATGCATAACTTGGTAATAAGCTGCCTGGTCGTTGCTTATCTCTCAGCGAACGTATACGCCATCGTGAAGGTGCGGGTGTTTGAGTTAGCCCGTTCGCGCAAGCATCTCCTACTCTATGGCGTCCCCTTCATATTGTGGGGTTCTCTCATCCTGTTGGGATGCAAGCTCATGGAGATCGTGCGCCGATTTCATGAATGGGCTGCCTAACGGCCGGCTCAACTAAGTTCCAGTTACGGCGACTTTCTGGCAGAGCTACACCGCTGCTACTCTCCGCGTTCACGAAATCTGATTAAACACAACTTCCGAGGGAACAAAAAAGCGCCGGAAGATTCCCGGCGCACGAACGACGGACGTGATTTGGACTAATAGCTCATGGAAGATCCCTTGGCTGCGGGTAAATCTTTGGAAGTCATGTCAAACGTGAGCATGAACCCGTTTGTTCCCTTGAACTCGTAGGGCTTGGGTCCCTCCCGGTAGGTTTCGATTTCGTTCGGCATCATGACAAAACCGTCATTGCGCGGAGTGCCCCAGTACTTGACGTTCTTCAGCACGGCTGGCTCGTCCGTCATTCCCTGAAATCGCGCCAATTTGATCTCTGCCGTCTTGCCGCCGTTTAGCGTGGCGTGTGCGTGATCTTTGTCGAACGTCCAGGTATCGATATTGCCCTCGGCGATCTGCAGTGATTTCCACTTCACCGGAAACACATGCCCGATGATTTCCCCCAGCGCCTGGCGCTGTTCGGCGGTAGCCGCTTTATCGAACGTCACCTGCGCCCAATCCATCTGTCCCTGCGAGAAGTCACCACCCAGATCCCCATTGATCCAGAACTTCGCTCCAGCAAGATCCACCTTGCCATAATGTCCCTGGTTCACTTTGTAAGCATTGTTGAACTTGCAGAAGTGTTCCATCTTGCCGTTTTCGTGATGTGCTGCCGGATGCGAGTTGAAGTAGCATATGCAGAAGTGAGGACAGCTGCACGCTTCGATTGCGGTTGCATTGATCGCCCAATCCGCCGCCGGCTCCCCGGAATGTCCGGCGCTGACGGTGAGTAAGGCAAGGACGAGCGTTAAAGCGATTCTGTGCATTGAGCACCCCCAATAAGTAAGAGCAAGCGGTTATCTCAATAAAATTAACTAGCGTCGTCAGTCGCAGCCCCAGGGTTTCGGCCTGTACCTCGGCGTGTCAGTTGCTTGTACCTTATCCCTTGCAGAGCCCCTGCCGGTCAATGCTCCGTCACCTCTCTTTCGATACCCTGTCAATCCCCTGATAAGTCCTCTGTTTGCAATGCAATGTGGGCATCGCATTGTGTTCAGTTGCGTGCTAGACTCTGGAAAATCTGAGTGCACCGATGCCATCGGCTCTCCCATCGCTGGTACGTTTCGCAAATTTTGAGGTAGATCTGCGGGCTGGCGAGTTGCGAAGAGAGGGCAGCAGAGTCCGGCTGCAAGAACAGCCCTTCCAGCTTCTTGCGGTGCTCCTGGAATCCGCGGGGGAAGTCGTCACCCGTGAAGAACTTCGCAAGCGCCTTTGGTCCGCCGATACCTTCGTCGATTTTGACCACCGTCTGGCTGTGGCTGTAAGCAAGCTCAGGGACGCGCTGCGGGACTCCGCCGAGAACCCAAAATTCGTTGAGACCGTTGGCCGACGCGGCTACCGGTTCTTGAGGCCCTTGGAATTTACCGATTCACTCTCTGCGGATGCCGGCGCGACGATATCTGTCACTCCCTTGTCTTCGTATCAACCAACCAAGCAAGCGGAGCTTCCAAAGCTGGCGCATCCCCATCCGAGGCGATCTCGAATCTTTCTTTTGTCCATCGGATTCGTACTTCTCGCCGCAGTGATCGCCTTGCCGAAGCTCCTTCACATTCGATCTGCGAAAGGACAGTCGGCCGCTCCCCGGAGCTTGGCGATTCTTCCGCTGCAAAATCATGGTGAAGATTCAAGAAGCGACTTCCTCGGATTATCACTGGCTGATGTACTCATCACAAAGTTGGCCTACGTGAGTTCCCTGAGCGTCCGCCCTTCGGCGGCAATCGAGAAATATCGGGGAACCGCCATCGATCTTCAGAAAGTCGCCGCAGATCTCAAAGTCGATACTCTGCTCACCGGAAGTTTCATTCGCGATGGCGATAACTTGCGCATTACTTACCAGCTGGTAGACGCCAAGACCGAAAAAATTCTAGGCGAAGGAGTGATCGACCTTAAGTACGACAATCTTCTCGCAGTTCAGGATAAAGTTACCGGCCAACTGATTTCAGAACTGCAACTGAACTTATCTCCGGTTGAGACGGAGCATCTCAAAGCGGAAGCATCGGTCAGCCCCCTTGCCTATGAATATTTCCTGCAGGGACTTGATCTTTACGGACAGCACAAGTTTCCCCTGGCGATCCAAGCGTTTGAAAAGACCACTGAGATCGACCCCAACTACGCTCCAGCGTGGGCCTACTTGGGAGCTTCCTACAATTCAGATGCGGCATTCGAGCTTGGCGGGCTGGAGCAATATCGCCGCGCCGAAGCCGCGTATAAAAGGGCCTTGGCGATACGGCCGAACCTACTCGACGCACAAATCTTCCTTGCGAATCTCCTGATTGACACTGGAAAAGTTGAGCAGGCGGTGCCCTTGTTGCGAGACGCCTTAAAGACGAACGGCAATTACGCTGCTGCTCATTGGGAGCTGGGGTATGCATACCGATTCGCTGGAATGTTGGACGAATCCGTGGCGGAGTGCGAGCGCGCGCGCCAACTGGCTCCCTTCGTCAAGGGCAACGGCGCAGTGTTGAACAGCTACCTGTATCTGGGGGAGTACCAGAAGTTTCTTGATAGCCTGCCAGTCGACGATTCCTCGTTCACCCTGTTTTACCGGGGCCTCGGAGAATTTTACGAAAAGCAGTTCGACCAGGCCGCTCGTAATTTCGATCGCGCCTACCAGCTCGACCCAAATCTATACACGGGAATTGGAGAGGCCCTGAGTGACTCGATTCATCAGCACAGAGCAGAGGGCTTGCAGCTTTTGAGTGAATTGGAGAAAACGGTAACAGAACGTGGGGTCGGGGACCCGGAAGCCAAGTACAAGATTGCGCAGGCCTACGCCGTCTTGGCAGACAAGACTTCCGCACTACGTGCGCTTCGCATGAGCATTGAAGGCGGTTTCTTCAGCTATCCCTACATTAACAAAGATGCGTTACTGAATGATCTACACGGCGAATCCGAGTTCGCTCAGATTTTGGACACAGCACATCAGCGACACGAGGCATTCAAAAATACTTTCTTTCGCTGAAACGCGTCTTGCCCGATTCATTTCTCGACCCTGCCGTGGCTCGGATGTGACATCGTGTCTTTGGTCCATCCTTACTGAATGACGTGCAGACCTTCGCAATCCAACCTGCCAGCGCTGGCCGGCAGTTTTCTAGCCACCGCTTCACTGAGAGAGCTATGATGCCGCGAGTGCTCTTCCAAAATGATCTCTTTCTCAAACATTTAATAGCAGTATGGCAAGCCACCAGATCAGCCCCTGGCATACTCGTCATGTCAGGTCTGGAGAAGCGTATAATCCGCTCACTAGAAATCCCAATCGGGAAATTCTGTGTTGAATCCAAATCTCAGCTAAGACGAGGAAAAGCCATGTCCCACCATTATTCCGGCCCCGACTTTGGTTTCCCCCACGGGGATGCCCGCCTGGACTTCACCGATCTGTATGCTTTCCCGAAGCCTGGGGATGCCAGCAAATCGATCCTGATTATGAACGTGCATCCGTCCGCCGGCGTGAACCCGCCAGGACCCACCACCGACGTCGCCTTCTCGCCCGAGGCGATCTATGAACTTAGGATTGATACGAACGGCGATAACGTAGCCGATATCGCGTACCGGGTGCGCTTCACGTCCTCGGCGGACGGAGCGCAGACCGCGACGCTTCGCCGCGCTGAGGGCGCGCAGGCCGCCGGGATCGGCGAGGAAGGGCAAGTCATCGTCGAGGGAGTGCCGGTCTCGACGGGGACGGAGACACAGGTGGCGGAGGCCGGTGACTACCGCTTCTTCGCCGGCTGGCGCGGAGATCCTTTTTTCTTCGACGTCCAGGGAGCCCTGAACAACCTGCAATTCACCGGTGACGATTACTTCGCCGACAAGGACGTGTGCAGTATCGTGCTGGAAGTGCCCAACTCTGCGCTCGGGAGTGGAAAGATGGGCCTGTGGGCTCGCACACTGGACGGCACAAGCGGGAAATGGGTTCAGGCGGATCGCGGTGCGCGGTCCAATCAAACTCCCTTCCTCGCCGGCGAACAGAACGCCGCCTATCTCGCTGCGGAGCCGGCGGACGACGCCCGTTTCATCCCCGTGTTCGCGCACGCGCTGGAGCACGCCGGTGGATATACGCCAGCGGAAGCAACGCGGGTCGCAGGGACCTTGCTGCCGGACGTCCTCCCCTATAACCCCACAGCGCCGGCAGTCTACCCGACCAATGGCCGGACACTCACCGACGACGTCGTGGATTTCTTCCTTCCTCTCCTTAGCAATGGAAAGGTGACGCAAGATAAGGTCGGGCCCCACAAAGACCTGCTCGCGCAATTCCCCTACGTGGGCGCGCCGCACCAGGCCCGGGCTAGGGAACGAGTTGCCGCTTAACCCATTTGCCATCCCGACCAGACCATTGCGGGCCGCTCTTCTTTCTTGACGTAGGCGGCGAGGTGGCAGCAGTTCTCGTTAACAGACGTTAACACTCATTGAGATCGAAAAATCCGGGTCAATGAGTGTTATCGCGATTTAACGCCAACCATGCAAAGTTGTAGTGCTACGGTCCCGCGTTCTCTTCCACAGGAGACTAGATTAATTTGCTCCCACAGAAAGGACAGAAGTGTATTTGAACTCCCCCTCGGCCACTGGAACGTGCCAATCTTTTTGGTAAAGGAGCAAGAAAAGAGTTCCCCTCTTGTTGATCTCCCTCATAAGCCCGAGACCACTTTGGGGATGGCTGAGCTTCTCCAACTCTGCACAGCAATAGTTCATTGCGAAACCATTCTGAGTGTTATCGCGATCTTTCGCCAACAACCGCACACCTTACCGTTGGCCGACAACACGGGGGGTCGTGCTTTGAACTTAGTTCAAAGTTCAAGCGGATCATTCCACCATGTTGCTCATTCTTTTCTACTTCATGATATAGTTCCACCCCGAGTTCCGTCCGCGTATTTATCGCACGTCGAACAGAAAAATTATCCGCCCGGGTTCTTCCGACAACAACCGGTCATGGGAACAATTTATGAGACTTGGTAGGGCTGTATCCATGGGGAAGCTCAGGGCAATGATCAGCATGGGCACGACGCTAGTGGCATTGGCGCTACCGATGGGTGCCTACGCACAGGGTACAGAAGTAGTGCTAGGCGATTTCGCGCTCGGTGGGGGGACCGGCGCATCGATGGTTCTTGACTCCGCCGGGAACCTCTATGGCAACACCACCTTTGGCGTTGGATCAAGTTACGGCTCAGTGTTCCAACTTGCGCGGGGCTCGGATGGGATTTGGAAGCAGAAGGTCCTTTATGACTTCACGGGGTTCGGGGCTGGAGCCTTCCCATATTCGGGAGTTGTCATAGACACCGCTGGCAATCTTTACGGAACGACGTTTGCCGGAGGAAACCAAAATGAGCGCTACTGCGGCGGCTCCGGTGGTGGCTGTGGGTTAGTTTTCGAGGTCTCACCGACTTCCGGCGGCGGCTGGCACAAGACCGTTCTCTATGACTTTGCTGGCGGGCAGGACGGTGCATTCCCCGAAGGTGGCATGGTCTTGGGCGCGGATGGCATTCTTTACGGGACCACCAATGGAGGCGGAAGCGCTGGCGTTGGCGTGGTGTTCCAACTGGCACCCACTTCCCTGGCAAAATGGAGAGAAAGGATACTCCACACATTTCAAGATTCCGACGGCGAGCACCCGCAGGCAAGTCTGATCATCGACGCAGCCGGGAATCTATACGGCACAACAACCAAGGGGGGTGACCCCTGCAACTTGGATGGATGCGGCGTGGTCTTCGAACTCTCTCCTAATTCGGATGGCAGTTGGAAGGAAACCTTGCTCCACAGTTTCACAGGCGGCGCGGACGGTGCCGTCCCAATGGCCGGACTAATTCTCGACACCCTCGGCAATCTATATGGCACGACCTACTACGGGGGAATTACGGGCGGCTGCCCAAGTGCCGGAGGTGTCGGCTGTGGCGTAGTCTTTGAACTGTCGCCAACCGCCTATGGCTGGAAGCAAACTGTACTCCATGCCTTCACGGGTGGGGAAGACGGTGGTAATCCAACCGCGGGGGTGACCCTTGACGCTGCCGGCAATCTATTTGGTACGACTACGGACGGCGGCCTCAGCAGTTGCGTTGTTTTCTACAGCGGCTGTGGTGTCGTCTTCGAACTGACGAAACGTGCCGACGGTGCATGGAGCGAAAGAGTTCTTCACGCCTTCACTGACGGAAGGGATGGGGCGACTCCGACCGTGGGACTGACTTTGGGCTCGGGCGACAATCTTTATGGAGCAACTATTAATGGTGGCAATCCAAACTGCGGAAACAGCGGATGCGGCGTGGCTTTTGAGATCACGCCTTAGAAATCAACCCGTCAACGACGCAACATCATGCGCAGTCCACAACCTTGAATTAAAGATATTGCGACGGTCAATGCGTTCTGGCGACAGCAATCTGGATAACAAAGTGTGCGATTCGTTCCGCTCCACAGTTCGGTAGTAACCCAGTTCTCCCTCGGTCGTCGAGCCGGTGGCCAATCTGCTGAATATCACAGGGGGGTTCTCATGCGTAGTAAAACAGTCTTGCGGACGCGCAGACTCTCGCAGGTAGCGCACCTAACTTTGGCGGCATTCGTTGTTGCCTTGCGCCTCCTCGCGAGCGCCTCGGCTCAGACGACAGAGACGGTGCTATACAATTTTTCACCTCCGAATTCGGGCATCGGACCGCAGGGCCCCTTGGTCTTCGATACCGTCGGAAATCTTTACGGGACAACCCAAGCCGGTGGAAATTACGGTTACGGCACGGTTTTCAAACTGGCACCTACCGCCGGTGGTGAATGGACACAAACTGTGCTGTACACCTTTACAGGGCAAAAGGACGGCGGTGCTCCCTATGCCGGACTGACAATCGATGCCGCCGGGAACCTCTACGGAACAACAGTTATGGGCGGCGATTTGCACTGCACCGAGGACGGCGGCTGTGGCACCGTCTTTGAGCTCAGTTCCGACTCCAGCGGGAAATGGACTGAAACTGTGCTTTACGCCTTCAAGGGCACGGATGGAGCGGCCCCCTGGGCAGGTGTGACCTTCGATGCGCTGGGGAACCTCTACGGTACGACCAACGATGGAGGACAAGGGGCCCTACAGGGATACGGCACAGTATTCAAGCTGACCCCTGGCTCCGGTGTTTGGGTGGAAACCGTACTCCATGTTTTTGATAACGGACGCGACGGCGCTTATCCGGTCGCCGCTTTGGCTGTCGATGCTGCTGGTAATCTGTACGGCACTGCTGCCGAAGGGGGAAGGACTTGTAATCTCAACGGGTGCGGGGTGGTGTTCAAGTTGTCTCCGACCTCTAACGGCGAATGGAGGGAAATGGTGCTGCATTTCTTCGAAGGCGGGAAGGACGGAGCCGTCCCCCTGGCGGGCGTCACTTTAGATGCAACCGGTAATCTATACGGCACCACCTTCTATGGCGGAGCCAACGGTTGCCCAAGCACGGGAACCGCTGGCTGCGGCGTCGTCTTCGAGCTTTCGCCAGACTCATCAGGATGGAAGGAAATGGTACTCCATGTTTTCACGGGTGCGGAAGACGGAGGCGCGCCAGGCTCGGGAATCACTTTGGATGCAGCAGGGAATGTTTATGGCACAACTGAAGCCGGGGGCTTGAGTACATGTAGCACCTTCTATACGGGGTGCGGCGTCATCTTCGAACTTACGCCTCTCGCAGGTGGTGGGTGGAAGGAAAAAGTCCTGCACGCTTTCAAAGACGGTGAAGATGGGTCGAACCCTACGAGTGGTGTGATTTTCGACGCAGCCGGTAATCTGTATGGCGTTTCGGGTGACGGCGGTCCGAAAAACGGTGCCTGTCCTTACGGCTGCGGCGCCGCTTTCGAATTGACGTCCTACACGCCGCGGTGAAACTACTCCAGTTGCTTGAAGCCCCCCGATTACACGGCGGGTTGGCTCCTGCGTTAATCGTTTCGAGGCCGTGATCCTGACCCCTAAACTGAAACAGCAAATGGCTGCCAATCACGCTAGCTGTTGTAATCAGGCGTTAACACTCATTGATTGGTAATGTGCGTGATATAGATATTTGTGCCAACTCCCGCTCCCCAAATTCCCGGCAGCGTTTGAATACATCCGCCTATCCGAAATCCTTTTTGAATTCTCCCGACCCTCGCTTGGCGAGCCACTCCTTCTTCGAGGCGTAGCAAGCCTATACCGCAAATGCCGTAGGGCCATCTGGGCCAACCGCCCCCCGGGGCAAGGCATCTCATGGTCCGCGATTTGATTTCCGCTTCTGGCTGTACGACCTTCCAGTAGTCAAACGCCGAGAGCACCCTTTAATCAATGTGCTTCATTCTCGCACTAGCACACTGTCGGCGACGCTTCGGACTTCACTCGAAGTTTTCAGCCCGAGCTTCGCTGGCGATACTCCCTCACCAAAACATTCATAACAGGAGAACATGAAGTGAAACACATCGCGAAATTTACCGCACTGTTCCTGGCCTCCGTAGGCACGGTGGCCTTTGGGCAGGTATCTTCCAGCCCCGCCGCTCCGACAAATTCAACCAAATCACCCGTAGCTTACGTCTACGTATCCAGCACTCCCAGTAGCGGTACCAATCAGATCAACGCTTACAGCGCAGCCTCGAACGGGGCCCTGACGCCCGTGATCGGCTCGCCTTTCAACCTGGGCAGCGAAGGCGTCTCCCAGATGGCGGTGAACAGCAAATATCTTTTCGGCTCCGCCAACCCGGATATCTACACCTTCTCGATCGCCTCCGACGGAGCGTTGCAGCAACTGTCAGTCATCAACGCCACCAACTACAACCCTTACAAGTCGGGCGGTCCCGAGTCTCTATTCCTCGATCACACGGGCTCCACGTTGTATGACAACGACGTCTACGCCTATGGAACCGGGGACAGTGCCTATCAGGCCTTCTCGATCGACCAATCGACGGGCCAGTTGAATTTCCTGCAGGTGACTCCTGATGGCGGAGAGATTGCAGACGTTCCTCTAAGTTTCATTGCGAATAATCTTTACGCTTATGGCGCGAGTTGTTACCACGGGTCGGGAAATATCTTCGGCTACAAGCGAAACAGCGACGGAACGCTGACGGCGCTGAATATCAATCCCGCAATTCCAGCTGCACCCAAGAACGAAGGCGCATATTGCCCGTATCTCACGGCGGCCGATCCCTACGGCAATCTGGCTGTTTCCATGGAGCCGAATAACGATATAACGCCCAGCGGTCCAGTCCAGATTGCATCCTATACGGCGGACAGCGCGGGCAATCTGACCACCACCAGCACCGCGCAGAATATGCCCAAGACGCAGGCGGGTCCAACCTATGGCATCAACGATATCTGGATGTCGCCTGCCGGTAATCTGCTGGCGGTCGGCGGTACCCGGGGTTTGCAGGTGTTTCATTTCAACGGTTCGAACCCGGTCACCACGTACACAGGCATGTTGACCAACGTTGAGATCGATCAGTTGTTCTGGGATAACGATAATCACCTTTACGCGTTGAGCCGGACAGCGGGGAAGCTATACGTTTTCACGATAACCCCGACCTCTCACAGCCAAGCCCCGGGATCGCCTTACACGATTACGGGAGCAGAGAACATTCAGGTTCTGCCGAAGTAACACCGTTCGCGGAAAGCTGAAAGGTTTTCTCGCGAGATGAGGCCGCGCCGGTCGGGGAAGGCCGAGCGCGGCCTCAATCTTTTCTTCCCTCATCTCCGTGCCACTGCTGTTTTCCAATCGTGTGCGGCCGCGGAGCCAAACGAGCAAACTCGCTTTCTTCGACAAACGGCGGAGTATTATGTTGAAGCTCTCGCTTCGATTGCCATGCGCGGCCGACCCGCCGTTACCTCTGTAATCTTCCGTCAGCCTTACCTTTTCCCTTAAGTTCGTCTCATGAAAGCCTTCCTCCGCCAGCGTGCCTGTGCGCCCCTTTTTGTTGCCGTCCTGATTTTCTGCATCGCTTGCGCTGCTCAGGATTCTGCCAGCACCCGAAAACTTCTCGTCCACGGAACTCCGACCTACCCGGAACTCGCTCGTCACATGGGGATTACGGGAATTGTAAAAATGGACGTGCTGGTCGAACCCAATGGCAGTGTCAAATCCGTGGATCCCCGCGGTGGACATCCACTGCTGGTGCAGGCTGCCACCATGGCCGTTCGCTTCTGGAAATGGGAACCTGCTTCCCGCGAATCACACGAGTTGGTGCAAGTTAAGTTCTTCCCTGGAGATTAATGTTCAGATTTTCCGCGGCGGCGATAACTTCGCCAGACTCATTGTTTCAAAGCACTGGTGAAGTTGGTCACCACTGCGATCGATGCCGGGCCTTGCTTCTATACACCGGACGTTCGCGCCGAACAGGCTTCCAGATACGAGCAGACAAAAAAGATAAGTTCCTGCCGTAGAGCCTCGAACTCCTCCTCCGGAGCCGCCGATTCGAGCAGGATTCGAGTGACTCCGGCCATCGCAGGTTGAATCATCGAAGCGATCATTTTCGGGTCTTTTGTCAATCGCTCGGGCGCGCTCGCTAACATTTCAACAATCGCCTTGTTGATGCGTTCCGCGATCTGCTGCACGATCCTCGCTCCATCTACGTCTGAGCTTACCGAGTAGAGCGCAGCACTGGTTTTCACATCCTTCATCTTCGCCTCAAGGAACGAAGTGACCAACGATTTCCCCATTTGTTGGAGACCGTTGCCCTTTTGTTCCCGGCATACCCGTTCGACGGTCTGCGTCACTCCTTCCAGGTGCCGTTTCAAGGCAGCCTGCAGGAGCGCTTTCTTATTAGGAAAGTATTGATACAGGGTTCCCACGGAGACACCCGCACGATACGCGACCCTGGTTGTGGTCAGCCGCTCCTTTCCGACCCGAAGCAAAACCTGAATGGTCGCATGCAGAATGGCGTCCACGCTTGCGGTCGATCGTGCTTGCACTGGCGATTTACGCGGCTCTAAGAGCACATCGGGAGAGGAAGGCAAATGCGAACTCCTAAACTGAAGCTTTCTTCATCTAAACACGGGAAGCACAACCAAGACAAGCGACACACAGCCCAGACATACAGGTTAGGAGAGTCATCATGCGTGTTTTCGTTACCGGTGCAACCGGATTTATTGGTTCCGTCATCGTTCAGGAACTCCTCGGCGCGGGCCATCAGGTGCTCGGTCTCACTCGCTCCGATGCGGGTGCCAAGTCGCTTGCCGCGGCTGGCGTTGAGGTTCATCGAGGCGATCTGGAAGACTTGGAAAGTCTTCGCAGCGGAGCCGCCAAGTCCGACGGCGTGATTCACACCGCCTTCAACCACGACTTCTCGAATTTCCTTGCCATTTGTGAGGAAGATCGAAAGGCTATCGAGGCGCTGGGCGACGCGCTAGTTGGCTCGGATCGTCCATTGATCATCACCTCCGGGACTGGCATGGGAAGCGTCGCTCCCGGTCAACCCGCGACCGAAGACGTCTTCAATCCTGACCACCCGAATCCTCGCAAAGCTTCGGAACTCGCAGGTATTTCGGTAGGGAAGCGAGGTGTGAATGTGTCGGTCGTGCGGCTGCCTCAGGTCCACGATCCGGTCAAACAAGGCTTGATCACCTATGCCGTCAAGCTCGCTCGTGAGAAGGGAATCTCCGCGTATCTCGGCGACGGACGAAACCGCTGGCCTGCGGTGCACGTCCTCGATGCTGCTCGTCTCTACAGGCTGGCCCTGGAAAAGCACGAAGCAGGGAGCCGGTACCACGCGGTCGCCGAAGAGGGAATACCTGTCCGCGATATCGCTGAAGTCATCGGCCGCGGCTTGAAGGTCCCGGCAGTCAGTTTGTCTCCGGAAGAAGCGCAAGCTCATTTCGGATGGCTCGCAGCATTCGTCGGTTTCGACATGCCAGCCTCAAGCGCACTAACACAGGAGCGCTTGGGATGGCACCCGACTGGGCCTGGGCTGATTTCCGATCTCGAACAAATGAAATATTCCGAAAATTAAGAAGAACCGACAGCAACGCTCGCTCATCTGCGCGGACGCACCGAACATCGCAAGCAACTACAATTCAATGGAGAAATAAATGACCACACAGACCGACGTTAGATCTAATTTGGGGGGCACTTTCACACTCCCGCACACCTCAATGACCTTGAACCGCATGGGCTACGGTGCCATGAAACTCGCCGGCCCACAGGTTTGGGGACCGCCGGCTGATGTTGACGCCGCCATCGCTATTCTGCGAGAAGCGGTCGCCGCCGGCGTCAACCACATCGACACCAGCGATTTTTATGGCCCTCATGTGACCAACCAGATCATCAAGCAGGCGCTCCATCCCTATCCCGATGGTCTGGTGATCGTCACCAAGCTCGGCGCACGTCGCGGCGACCGATAAGTCGTGGATCCATGCTCTTTCTCGTCAGGAATTGATCGATGGCGTTCACGACAATCTGCGCAATCTTGGCCTCGACCGCCTCGACGTCGTCAACCTGCGGGTCGGTGCAATGGCTTCGCCAGCGGCTGGCTCCATCGAAGAACCATTGACGGTGCTCGCCGAGCTCAAGCGCCAGGGACTCATTCGTCATCTCGGACTCAGCAACATCACTCCTGCCCAGTTGGAGGAAGGCACGAAAATCACCGAGATCGTTTGCGTGCAGAACCTGTACAACGTGGCGCAGCGAACCGACGACACCTTCATTGACGACTTGGCTAAGCAGGACATCGCGTATGTACCGTTTTTTCCGCTGGGAGGCTTCACGCCATTGCAGTCGTCGGAGCTCGATGCTACAGCCGCTTCTCTCGGCTACACTCCCATGCAGGTAGCCCTGGCGTGGCTGCTGCAGCGCTCGCCAAATATCCTGCTGATTCCAGGCACCTCTTCACTTGCGCATCTTCGCGAGAATCTGAAAGCGGCCACGCTGAAGCTGCCTCCTGACGTGATCGCAAATCTCAACTCAATCGGCAAACCCTCGGCACCTTCAAAGAAAGACGCTCAAAAATAAAGGTGAAGACCCGCTAGAAAGAAGTCGCTCGGTGGACACGATTCGTCACCCGGTGAATGAAGCGACCTTGGGCGTCATCCTGAAGTAGGAAGTCGGGGTGGTGCCCAAGGCTTTCCTGAACATGGAAATGAACCGTGCTGAAGCCGGAGAGGTACCGGTTTTTTCCACTTATCTACTTTCTCGAATTTGCCGCCTTCAGCCCTCATAACACCTGATTCTGCGCGCGGGCAAGTGCCCGCGTACCACTTCGCCAAATCGGTATCGCGATCAGCATTGACGTGCCCGCCAGCACAATCCCGAATTCTCCTGCGAACCAGGCCGCTCTCCCTGTTTCAACCGTCATCGAATCGAACAACCACTGGATCACCGCATTGTGGCAGGCGTGGAAAATGGCGGCAGGCCATACCGAGCCCGTCTTCAACCGCAGCCAGGCCGCCATCGCGCCAGTTGCAACGATCATGATCGTGAAGCACAACAGCCCCATCCACTTTGGCGCCGAGCTACTGTAAGTGGTGAAAAGAATCAGAGGGTAATGCCACAACGCCCAGACGACGCCGCTGATCAAGGCCACGCCACTAAAGCCAAGGCGTTGGGCAAGAGCGGGCACGAGCAATCCTCGCCACCCGATTTCCTCACCCGTGGCCGATACTCCGCTTTGCAGAACTCCATAGGTCAGAATTAATACGGCGTTCAATACACCCGCGCCTCTCCCGATTTCGAGTGACTTCTGACTGGAGCGCAGAAAACCTGCGAAGTCAGCGGGCGCAAGGCCGGTCGACCAGAGGAAGAAGTAAGCGATCGAGGCGTACACCACGGGGAGAAAGTAGCCCCACGCCATCGCTCGCGCTCCAGGCCAGCGAAAGCCAAGGAAGCTGATTGGCACGTGCAGCAGCGCGCAACACGCAAAGGCCGCGAGCGCGGGTGCCCACATTTGAGTATGAATTACGAAGCCTCTGCCAATGTCCAGACGATCGGCGTGCAGCAGGAGCAAAGCCCAGGGCGCGGTGAAGAGGAAAGTCAGAATTACGTAGAGAAGCACGAGAGACCACGGGCGAACTCCCTCAGGCAAGCGAGGCAGTATTGCTGGTGATTCACTGATTGCTGGCGCTTTCTGTTGTTCGCTGGCTGTCGGCTTCAATGGTTCGTCCTTGTGGCAGAGATCTGTGCATTGTTTGGAATCGGCCAGGTAGTGGTGCAGTCGGACTCTTACACGATGGCGTCATCCTGAGTGGGGCCGTTTTTCAGGCGTAGCGAAGAATCTCATGCTTAACAGGCCCAACGCGTAGGCCGAACTGCACCACTACCATCGGCCCGCTTTTCTCTACAACCTCTTCAGAAACGCATTTGCCCGCTCCAGCTCCGGAAACAATTTCTCCTCCGCATGGAACTCCGCCGAGTGCACGCACCGCCGGCTCCCCCGCAACCTCACCGGATGCTTCAAGTGCAGCATCTCGTGGTACACGATGTACTCCACCGCATAGCGCGGTACCGCGAAGTGATCAAACACGCGGCTGATTACGATCGCATTATGCGCCGGATCGTAGTGCCCCAGAATGCGCCGCGTCTTCGTCGGACTCCAGCTCATTCGCGGTCGTCCCATCAGCCCGTGAAAAAATCGCCGGTTCAGATCCTCGAAGATTGCGTCGAGGTCGTAAACATGCCCCTGCGGAGAATGAAGCCGCTTTCGCCCGCGCATCTGCCTTACGAGGTGCGCTTTGCTCACCACGTCGTGGCTGCCCACATACTTCCTGTATCGCGCCGCCTGCCCGCGATCCACCGGCTTGCGGTACATCTTCGCCAGCAGGATGTGGGCGATCGCCCGCACCACCGTTTCCGGCGCGCCTTCCAGCAGGTCGGAAAGCCTTACCAGAAGCCGGCCTTCGCGCAATCGAATTGTGTTGTTGATGTTGGCGAAGGCGAAAAATTCAACCTTCAAATCCGGGAGCGCACTATCCGGCCGCAGTTGCCGGTGTTCATCCTGGAAGATATCGAGCAGTCCCTCACGCACGGTGAGCCTAGCTTAGCACGCGTCTTCACGAAAATTATCTACTCCGACCGGCTTCCGGACTGTTCTGGTAAACGTTTTTTATGTTTGGACGCCTCTTGCTGCTCCGCCATCAGTTTCCGGTGATCCTCCGTCGAACTGTCCACCGTATCGAGCGCGTTCGTCAATACAAACTCGTATCTCGCAGTTTCTTCCGGCGTCACACCGCTTGCGTCTTTTAAAGCGCGCAACTTGGCTTGGAACTCCGTGTCGGCATCAATAATGATTTTTAACGGTTTGCGAATATCATTCTTGCGATCGACGTATGTATCGATGTTGTCGTTCAACTCGTCATAAATCAGCAAAAAGTCATCCAGTTTGTCATGCGTCTGTTGCGCGCGGTCTTTGACCTTCGGATCGCTGCGCAACTGCTCGATCGATACCAGTCGCACCCGCGCAAACTTCACGTAAAACGATAGCCGCTGCTCCGGTTCCCAGCTAGTGTCGCGAATCTGGTCGATCTCATCCTGCGTAAAAGGATCGCGATGCCGCTGTCCATGCGCTGTCGCGGCTGTCATCAGGCACACCAACACCGCGTACACGGTCATCCGCAATCTGGATATCCTCATTTCTTTACTCCATTGGGAAACATCGCTGCCAGAAGGTCGTCCCGAATCTGTTCCAGATGGTCGATCGTATCCTGAACCTGCTTCTGGTCCTCATGCAGAACTGTATGCTTCAGCCCATTTAATTTCCGTGAGAGCTTACGGATTGAAATCTCAATCTGCTTCTCGTGTTTATGCGACTGAATGGCATAATCCCGCGCCAGTCCGGAGAATGCAGTCACATCCACCAGAGCGGCCTGCGCCTTATCGTTATCTCCCGCTGCGTAGAGTCGGCTGAACGATTCCAATTGCTTTTCTGAAATCTGCATGCACAACGAAGGCCGGTCTGCGATACCCGCATTCGCCAGACGATCTTTCAGCTGTTCGAGCGTCGCCTCTCCCGCCGCGGCGGCCGCGCAGCCCACGACTACAACCACCACCAGTAGCCCCGCCGCACGCCCTCGCTGCGAACTTGTCTTCCGCGCTGCCATCGCTCCGTCCGATCACTTCTTCGGCTCTATCGCAATCAGCCGATGTTTCGCTTGCCACTCCTGATCAGGATACTGCCCATTCGCCGTTTTAAGAAAGAGGTGATAGTTGACCGCTGCCGTTTTCATATCGTGCAAATGATCGCAGGCCGAGGCTCGCAAAAAATATGTAATCGGAATCTCCGGAAGCAACTTCGCCCGCAGATCCAGCGCACGCAGCGCCAGCGGATAATCCTTATTCTCTCCCGCGGCAAACGCGAGGTCCCCATAGGCTTCTCCCAGGTTGGGTTTCAGCTTCACCGTGATCAAGAACTCCCGCTGCGCGTCTGCATATTTCTTTTGCCGCAGCAGCGCCTGCCCGAGTTGCCGGTGCAACTCCGCTTCGTTTGGGTGTGCAGCCACCAATCCCCGGTAAGCTCCCTCCGCTTGATCGTTCTTCCCCGCGGTTGCATACAAATCCGCTAAATCGCGCTGCGCCGCTTCATCGCCCGGCGCCAGCTTGATTCCCGCCTGCAAGGCAGCGATCGCGTCCTCATTCCTGCCCTCCGCTGCCAGTACCCGCCCCAGCTGTATTTCGATCGCAGGGGAACCCGGCTGCTCCGCCACCAGCTTCCGCAAATAATCTTCCGCCTCTGCAAAGCGGTGTCCGCGCATGTAAAGGTTGGCCAGCGCAATGGCCGCGTCGCTCGACTTCGGATCAAGCGCAATCGCCTGCTTGTATTCCTGCTCCGCTTCCGCTGCCTTATGCTCACTCTCCAGCAGTGCTCCAGCCATCAAATGCGGCTCGACCTCTTTCGGTTGCAGCGTCTCTGCGTGCTGGTAGGCGGCAATCGCTTCGACGGGTCTCGTTTTTTCCAGCGCTTGACCCAGCGCGAGCCAGGCCCGATATTGTCCCTCCGCCACATGACTTGTCGGCTTTAACTTCGTGGCTGCTTCCAAAAATTGCTCCGCATCCGGATTGCCGGTCTTTGCCAACTGCAACCCAAGATTCAAATTCGACTCGAACACGTCCGGCTTCGCGGCCACGGACTTTCGATAAGCCGCAATCGAACCGTCCACATTCCCGAGTGCGTTCTCCACGAATCCGAGATCAAACCACGCCACATAGCTCGAGCCGTCACGCTGCACCAGCTTTTGCAGCAGACCCTCCGCCGCCGTGTAGTTTTTCTTGTCGATATCTGCCTCAGCCTTCGCAAGCTCCGGTGCTAGCGTCGGAGCATCCTCATCCGGAACCCGGACGTGATGAGCGCCTCGATGCGAGTTGGAAGACGATGAACCAGAAGAAGTAGAAGTGGAACCAGAAGGGTTGGAACTCGACGGATTGGAACCAGAGGAATTGGAACCAGCCGCAGGCGAATTCGGCGGTGGTCCCGGCGCCTGTCCCGCATCCTGTCCCGCCGCGCCTGCGCCAGCGGCCAGCACGAGCAGCACGCCCGCTAAAAGTTTATTCACCGCCATCGGAACTTGACGCTCCGTTGCCATGACCATTCAGCAAACGTGCCAGATATTTTCCGGTGTAAGAGTTCGGCAGCTTGGCGATCGTCTCCGGAGTTCCCGCGCCCACAATCTTTCCTCCGCGTGCCCCGCCTTCCGGCCCCAGATCGATCACCCAGTCCGCCGTCTTGATCACTTCCAGATTATGTTCGATCACCAGAATCGAGCCGCCTGCATCGATAAGACGGCGGAACGCCGCCAGGAGTTTGCTGACGTCGTCAAAGTGTAATCCCGTGGTCGGCTCGTCAAAGATATAAAGCATGCGCCGCCCGCGCCGAGGCTGATCCTGCCGCCCGCTGCTCGGTCGACCAATCTCGCGCGCCGCCGGCTGCAAGTGTGCCGCCAGCTTCATGCGTTGCGCCTCGCCTCCAGACAAAGTCGTCGCCGATTGCCCTAGCCGCAGATATCCCAGCCCCACCTCGTCCAGCGAGCGCAGCTTTTCCGTGATCTTCGGCACCTCTGCGAAGAACTTCAGCGCTTCTTTCACCGTCAGGTTCAACACTTCGTGAATGTTTTTCCCGCGGTACCGTACTTCCAGCACCTGCGCTTTGTAGCGCGTGCCCTTGCACTCCTCGCAAATCAATTCCACATCGGCCAGGAACTGCATCTCCACCGTCACCGTGCCGTCGCCCTGGCAGGTCTCGCACCGGCCGCCCGGAATATTGAACGAAAAATGCCCAGCTCCGAACCCGCGCCGTTTCGCCTCGGGCAGGGAAGCGAACAGTTCCCGCATCGCATCGAAGGCCTTGATATATGTCACCGGATTCGAACGCGGCGTCCGCCCGATCGGCGACTGATCGACCAGCACCACCTCGTCGATAAACTGATCGCCTTCTAAACCCTGCCACGTTGCCGCTCCCCGCGCCGCCCCGGACACGGGCTGCCCCTTCGCCTCCGCCAGCGCCTGATACAGCACCTGGTGCAGCAACGTCGATTTCCCCGACCCCGACACTCCCGTAATCGCCACCAGCATGTTCAGCGGAATGCTGATATTGACGCCTTTCAAATTATTGGCTCGAACGTTCGTGATTCTGATTTGTTGCGGCCCCGGTTGCCTCCGCACCGTCGGCACCTGAATCCTTAAATCCTCTGACAGATAGCGCCCCGTCAGCGATGCCGGATTTCTCAAGATCTCGTCATACGTTCCTGCCGCCACCAGCTTGCCGCCGTTCTCTCCCGCTCCCGGCCCCAGATCCAGAATTCGATCCGCCTTCCGCATGATGTCCGGATCGTGCTCCACCACCAGTATCGTATTCCCCAAATCCCGCAGGCCCTCCAGGATCTTGATCAGCCGGTGCGTGTCGCGGCTGTGTAACCCGATCGAAGGCTCGTCCAGCACATACAAGGTCCCCACCAGCCGCGATCCCAGCGACGTCGCCAGTTGTATGCGCTGCGCTTCGCCCCCCGAAAGCGTCGACGCCAACCGGTCCAGCGTCAGATACTCCAGCCCTACATCGTTCAGGAACCGCAGCCGTTCGCGGATTTCCTGCAAAAGCCGTTCTCCAATCTCTGCATCCTGCGGACTCAACTCCACGCCCTCGAAAAATTTGGAAACTTCCTCCACCGTCATACCGCACATCTCGCAAATATTGCGGTCCCTGATTCTGACCTGCCTCGCCTCCAGCCGCAGCCGGCTTCCGTGGCATTCCGGGCACGTCGAATATCCCCGGTACCGGCTCAGAAATACCCGGATGTGCAGCTTGTATTTCTTGCGCTCCAGATACTGGAAGAAACCTCGCACTCCGAGGAAGTCGCCTTCGCCCTTCAGGATCAGTTCCTGCTGCGCCTCGTCCAGTTCGCCCCAGGGCACATCCAGCGGAATCTCGGACTGCTTGGCGAACCGCTTCATCTCCGCAAACACCGGCCGGTATTTCGGCTTGTTCCACGGATCAATCGCGCCCTGCCCCAAGGATTTCGTCTTATCGGGAATCACCAGATCGAGATCGAAATCAATGGTATTTCCGAATCCCTGACATCGCGCGCACGCCCCGTAAGGATTATTAAACGAGAACAGCCGCGGCTCCGGCTCCTCATAACGAATGTTGCAATGCTTGCATTCAAACCGCTGGGAAAACCGCAGTTGTGTGGCGCGGGCGCCCCCGCCCGCGGAGGTGTGCTGGTCCTCTCGCTCCGGCACATCTTGCCCCGGCACATCAAAAATCACTTCCCCGGACTCCCGGTATGCCGTCTCCACCGCATCCACGATGCGGGATCGAGATTCCGCCGATACCGCCAGCCGGTCCACCAGCACGAACACCGGTTGATCGAAACCGCACATCCAACAGCGACTCCGGGGTGGAGAACTCGAACACCTGCCCGGCCTGGAACAGCCGGTTAAAGCCGCCCTTGCGCAATTCGAAGAGCCGCGCCTTTACTTCGTCGGTCAGGCCCGTATCCTCCGCCGCGGTTTTTTTCTTCGCCTTCGCCTTGCGCGGGGCCTTCTTGCCCGTGTCCTTCTTGCTGAGTTCCTGCGAAACCGCTTCCAAGCGTCGCAGCGGAAACACCACCTGCACCCTCGTCCCGGCTCCCAAGGCGAGAATCGCGTCCGCCACTTCGTCGACCGTATCTTTCTTCACCTCACGTCCGCAGTTCGCGCAATAAGTCCTCCCAATCCGCGCAAACAGCAGCCGCAAGTAGTCATAAATCTCGGTCGCCGTGGCCACCGTCGACCGCGGATTCCTCGTCGAATTCTTCTGCCGGATCGCCACCGCCGGCGCAATTCCATCAATCGAGTCAGCATCCGGCTTCTCGATCCGCTCCAGGAACTGCCGTGCATACGCCGACAGCGATTCCACATAGCGCCGCTGTCCTTCCGCATAAACCGTGTCAAACGCAAGCGAGGATTTCCCCGATCCCGATACGCCGGTCACCACCGTCAGCGTATTGTGGGGGACCTCAAAATCAATGTTTTTGAGGTTATGAACCCGCGCGCCGTGAACAACAATACTGTCTGTAGACATCAGATCCGACATCGATACCCGAGGGCAGAGACCACCGGCAAGCTCCCAGCGACATCCCTGAGCGTAGTTGAATTCTTTATTATAAGGCAGAGTTTCGCAGTGCAGGTCGGGCCATGACGGAAGGCGGCGCCACCACCTGGTTGTTATCCTAGCGAAACCGCATTTCAGGCTACCTGGGTTGTCATCCTGAGCGAGGCCGCATTTCAGGCTACCTGGTTGTCATCCTGAGCGTAGCCGCATTTCAGGCTACCTGGGTTGTCATCCTGAGCGTAGCCGCATTTCAGGCGGAGCGAAGGATCTCCGACTCGCCTGCCCCGGCGCGTGAGCCCAACACCGCCACGCCCAAATTGTCATCCTGAGCGTAGCCGCATTTCAGGCGGAGCGAAGGATCTCCGACTCAACCGCCCCGGCGCGTGAGCCAGATCGTCGACTATCTGATCACTATTCCGCCGCTTCGACCTTTTCCACCTGAATCACGTTGGTATTCGTGTCCAGTTTTCCCGTGATCTTCACTCGCTTGCCGATGTACCCTTTGGCCTTCGTCGGGTCATCCAGTTTGTGAATCACCTTGGTGACCGGATCCTGAAGGACAATTTCTCCGTTTTCCCGGATAATATTGCCACTGTAATACTTCAGGGCTTGTGTCGTAGTCTCCCCGGAGGCTGGCATGTGAGCCTCATTAGGGTGCTGTTGTGCCGGAGCAGATTTCCGGGGAGCACTCGCCGCGGGATCCTCCTCGGCCTGTTGCGCGCCTGCCGGTACGGCGAGAATCGCAGCCGACGCAATACCTAGTAACCCCACCGACAAAATCAAACGCCAGTTCATAATTTCGGCTCCCATACACCATCCAAGCCCCAGTCTAAGATGCGAATTTTGCAGAGAGATAAACCTTCATTTGCCCGGGCAGACTATCTTTCGTAACAGTCCTTTAACAAAGTGATGCTAACTATAACCCCTACATGATCTACCCGAGTTTCAACCTTCATCCGAAAGCGTACCTTTTCGATACAGTATTCAAACGAGATAGTTCCAATTTATCTCATCTCCTTAACCACACGCATTGACTGCTTCACACGTTTGGAATCACAGCAAGGAAGATCGTTCCAGTTCCAGCAAGTGATCGAAAATACTGCAGTGGAGAGTTCAAAATGGCCTTAAATTCGCCCGCCGCCTACGCGATGTACCCCCACGACGTAGCGTTGAACAAGGTGGTAGACACGTTGAACCAGGCGGGATTCAAGAACGAAGACATTTGCATGATGCTCTCGCCGACGCACCCGCTTGCCGCTCTGGTTCGCGACGCAAGCTTGTTCAATTCCGAACGAAAGTCCAACGACGTAACCGCTGCATTGATTGGATGGCTCTCCGAATTCGGAGCGGTAATGATTCCTACCGTAGGTTTCTTTATTCGTTCGCAGGCCTTCTTCCACGCCCTCATGGTCGCGCGCGATACGCCAGCGCTTTGTGGAAACTCCAACTCCCTGGCAGGCCTTGGCTTCTCCGATGAGGAAGCGAGCCGCTACGAAAGCCAGCTGCGTCGCTCCGGCGTTCTGGTCTACGTATCCTGCTCCGAGCCGGAAAAGACTTCATGGGCATGCGAGGTGCTGCGCCGTACAGGAGCCTGCGGAGCTGCGACTCTCGAGGAACGCATCAATATTCCCGTACCCGCCATTCCATCGACGGCCGCGATCGCTGCCGCTGCGTAGGGAGAAAAGAATGGAATTACTGGCGCGCTCCGGCGCGCCATTTTTGTTGATCCGCCTCAATCTTCGTTATCAACGTCCCGCTCTTGCTCTTCATCCCGCCGCCGTCCATATCGGAATGCCAGCCCCACGCCGAACACCATAATTCCGATCGGTGGCACCAGCATCACTAGAATTGCCCGGTTCAGCGCCCTCTGACCTTCTTTTGGCGTGCTCCGCGCCACCGCGTTGCACATGGCGCATCCCTGCCCCCACGCGGGCGCCGTGCATAGAGCCAGCAGCGACGTCAACACTAGCTTTCGCACTTTACTCGAATTCAACTCGATCCCACTTTCTCAAGAACTTTCAATCTCGGTACTCATTACTATTTCACGCCCAATCGCAGGATTCGTCCCGCGTCTGGAAAGAAGAAGAAATACATAATGATGAAGCAGGTCGTCACCGAGACCACCAGCAACCACCGCATCAGCGGCTTCTCAAATTTCAAATGCATGAAGTATCCAATGATCAGAGCCGATTTGATCACGGAGAGCAACAGCAGCACTTCCAGCATCCGCACCGGCTCGAACACCTGCCGGTATCCCAGCCAGACTTCAATGGCCGTCAGGACAAGCAGCGCGCCCCATACCCAGAAATACTGTCCCTTGCTGTCATCATGCTTCGCCACATCGTGCATCGCGTTCCCCCACCCAGCGTTTGTCATCCTGAGCGCGCATTTTGCGCGAAGGACCTATGCAACTTGTTTGCTTCGAGAACGGCCCTGTCACCTGCTTGCGCAACCATCGCGCTGAAAGCGTAAACCTCGTGGCCTGCTCGCGCCCCACTTGCTTTGGAAGGGCACGCCTTCAGGCGTGCGCTCAATGCAAAGAGAGGCAATCGGGCTTTAGCCCCCGAGGTCCTACACCTTGGTCGACATCAAATACACCAGCGGAAAAATAAACATCCACACCAGATCCACGAAATGCCAGTACAAGCCGGAGACTTCCACATCGTGCGCGTCATAATCCTTCGGCTTCAAAAACAGGATGATCGCGGCCACCACCAATCCAATCAGCAGCGCGTGCACTCCGTAGTGAAAAACGTTGTCCGACGGAATCAGCAGATATCCCGCCAGCCACAACGCGCCCAGAATCGGCAGGAATAATTTTCGCAGCGCCACCACGCCCAGGTAGATCACCCCGATCGTCACGTGCAGCATGTGCATCGCCGTCAGACCGAAAAATGTCGCTGCAAATTGCGGAACCCCCGTCGAAATCGTGGCGTACTCGGTTTGCAGTTGTCCCGCGGGCTTGGGAAATCCCGGCAGGCTCAATCCTTCATGAATCAGATGAGTCCATTCCATCGCGTGCAACACGATGAACCCCGTGCCGAAGGCCATGGTTGCCAGCAGCCAATTTCGCGTCCACGCGCGATCATGCTTCTGCGCCGCGAACACCGCCATCACCATCGTCAGCGAACTCGAGAGCAGGCACGCCGTCATGATGGTTGCGTTGATGATGCTCTCTTTGCCAAACGGTGTGGGCCACGCCGTATAAATCCGGTTGTAGCTGAAGGCAAACAGCAAAGCCCCGAACGTCAACGAGTCCGAGGCCAGAAACAGCCACATGCCAACTTTTTTCGAGTACGCCCCAAATAACGGAGCTTCGAACTCGCCCGTCACCCCATGCACCGCAGCCTCATGTTGCAGCGTGGCTTCAGCCATTCCCCAGGTTCCCCTTCCTCATTGTCATCCTGAGGCGGGCGTTCTTTGCCCGCCGAAGGATCTGAACAAGCCGTGCGAAGCGTCGCGTTCTTTGCGACGCAGAAATCGCACGCTTGGCTTGCTTCCTTACCGCGCCAGCCCCAACAGCGCAAACACATAAATCCAAAGCACCGCCATGAAGTGCCAGTACCACGCCGTAACGTCCACCACGATGCGCCGGCCTTCCACCGGCCGGTGCAGCAGGGAAGTCACTCCTGCCCACAGCAACGCCAGAATCCCTCCTGCCAGATGCACCGCATGCGCCGCCGTCAGCAGATAAACGAACGAACTATTCGGATTCGTATCGACGAAAAATCCCCGCGCTTTCAATTCGCCCCACGCCATCCACTGTCCCACCAGGAATCCCAGCCCCAGCACCACCGTCACGCCCAGCCACGGAAAGTTTCGTTCCTCGCCCAGTGAAATCCCCGGCATCGATTGCAGCGGAGCCAGCGCCGCCCGCCGCTTGATATCTCTCCGCGCAAACTCCATCGTCAGGCTGCTGATCAGCAACAATCCCGTGTTGATCGCCAGTAGCAGCCACGGCAGTTGCACCTGCCCCCAATCGCGAACGTAGGAATTGCTCGCCCCATCAAAGGTCGGCAATCCCTGCCGCACCACGTATGCGCTCGTCAGCGAAATAAACACCATGCTGACGGTCGCAATTCCGCAGATCAGACCCAGCCGCGCTCTCCGCAGCCGCGCCCCATAATTTGGCAGATTCGATCCCTGTGAGTTGTCGCCGTCGTCTCCGCCGCTGGGAGGTGTGGGAGTGCCTCCGCGGCCGCCCAACCGGCTCGTCGGAGTGCTTGGACCATATGTCGGCATGATCACTTCAGATGCCAATTTTCCCTCTTCAGGTTCGAACTCTATTTTCGTGGCGCCGCTCTCAAGTGGTTAACAAGCTTTTGCATGACATACCGCTTTCAGCGTCAATCAGTCTTTTAACCACCACAGCGATTTCTGCAGTAAAGTTTTTGGGTGGCGCAGCGCTTTAGCGCTGCGATTAGCCCCTCATCCCCGACGGGCTTTAGCCCCTGCGGCGCCCTCCCTCAATGTGCAGGCGTAGTCGCCGGATCCGTCTGCATCACGTAATCCCTGGCCGCTCCTGGCACTCCGTATTCATAAGGCCCATGATGCACAACCGGCGTCTTCCCGCCAAAATTGTCGTGCGGCGGAGGCGTCGCCGTCGTCCACTCCAGCGTCGTCGCCTCCCACGGGTTGTCGCTTGCCTTCGGCCCCTTGAACATGCTCCAGAAAAGATTGATCACGAAAATAAACTGCGCTGCAATCGTGATGATCGCCGCGTACGTCATGAACGCGTGAATCGGCATCAACTTCTGCAGGTACGCCACTTCCGTGTATTGCGAGTAGCGCCGCGTTCCCCCCGCGATCCCCAGATAATGCATCGGCATGAAAATCGCGTACGTTCCCGCCAGCGTGATGAAGAAATGCACTCGTCCCCACGTCTCATTCATCATCCGGCCAAACATTTTCGGAAACCAGTAATAAGTCGCCGCAAACATTCCAAAAATCGCCGCCACTCCCATGATCAGGTGAAAGTGTCCGACCACGAAATAAGTGTCGTGCAACTGAATATCCAGCACCGGCTGCGCCAGGAACGGTCCGCTCAATCCGCCAGAAACAAAAAGCGAAACGAACCCGATCGCATACAGCATCGGCGTCTGAAATCGAATATGCCCCTTCCACATCGTCCCCAGCCAGTTAAACGTCTTGATCGCCGAAGGCACGCCGATACACATGGTCAGCAGCGAAAACGCAAACGCCGAGTACGGACTCATGCCGCTCATGAACATGTGGTGGCCCCACACCATGAATCCAAAAAATCCAATGGCCAGCATCGCGTAAACCATCGCCTTGTATCCGAAGATCGGCTTACGCGAGAAGGTCGAAAGAATCTGCGAAGCCACGCCCATCCCCGGCAGGATCGCGATGTAAACCTCCGGATGCCCGAAGAACCAGAACAGATGTTGCCACAGCAGCGGCGATCCGCCCTTGTGCCCCATGATCTGCCCGTTCACCACCACCAGGGGCACATAAAAACTCGTCCCCAGGTTCCGATCCATCAGCAATAAAATTCCCGCCGAGAGCAACACCCCAAACGCCAGCAGCCCAAGTATCGCGGTGATGAACCACGACCATACCGTCAGCGGCATGCGCATCAAAGTCATGCCCTTGGCCCGCAGATCGAGCGTCGTCGTAATAAAATTCAGCGCTCCCATCAGCGACGCCAGGCAAAAAATGGCGATGCTCGTGATCCACAAATCCGCGCCTAGCTGTTCCCCCGGCCCCGCCGACGGCAATGCGCTCAACGGTGCGTATCCCGTCCATCCATGCAACGGCGCACCGCCAGTCACAAAGAACGCCGCAATAATCGTCACGAACGCCACGAACGTCGTCCAGAACGACAGCATGTTCAACACTGGAAACGCCATGTCCGGCGCGCCAATCTGAATCGGCAGAAAGTAATTTCCGAACCCTCCCTGCGGCGCCGTCGTCAGCACGAAGAAAACCATAATCGTGCCGTGCATCGTTAGCAGGCTAAGATAAGTTTCCGGTTTGATCTCGCCTACTAACGGAAGCACAGCATTCGGCCAGTACAAGTGAATGCGCATCAGCAGCGACAAGAACATCCCTACCCACACCGCCGTGAGCGCCAGAAAGAAGTACTGAATGCCAATTACTTTGTGATCGAGGCTGAAAATATATTTTCGAATGAAACCCTGAGGAGCAGCGTGCGCGTGAACCGTAACCGGGGTCGCCATGTTATTGCTTTTCCGCCTCCCGTGCCGCCAGCCACTTGTCGAAATCTTCCTGGCTGAGAACGTGCACCATCCCGTGCATCTTGTAATGCCCCAGGCCGCACAACTCGGCGCACGCGATTTCATATTCGCCAATCGCCGTCGGCTTGAAGTGCATGTGAATATTCAATCCCGGAACCGCATCCTGCTTGAATCGCAGCGACGGCACAAAGAAACTGTGGATCACGTCCACCGCCCGCAGGCTGATGTCGACCTCGCGATCTACGGGCAAATACATCGTTCCCGTCACTATGTCATCCTTCGACGCCGGATCGTTGGTGTTCAATCCCACCGCGGCCTCGCCTCCCGCCGATGGATCCATCAACTTCGGCGACGTCGCTCCATACTTCCCATCCGGCCCCGGATAGCGGAAGTACCAGGCAAACTGCATCCCCGTCACTTCCACCTGCACTGCGCCCGGCCCCGCCTGATCGAATCGCTGGCTCGCCCACACCCGGCTGCCCATCAGATTCAATCCCACGAACAGGATCGTAGTCAGCACCGTCCAGAGAATTTCCAGCTTGGTGTTGCCGTGCGAGTAATGCACTGGGGGAGAGGATGGCTTCTGACGATAGCTCCAGACGATGTAACCCAGCGACAGTTGCGCCGCCAGGAAAACGATTCCCATCAACATAAATGTGAGGGTGAGTTGTCCGTCGATAAAATGCCGCGGCTGCGGAGGCGCCCACCGGCAGCCACCAGGTCTTGGCGACGAAGAAGTAAGTGCTGGCCAGCGTGATCACCCAGATCACGGCCATTAACGCGAGGCCCATTCCCCAGTCCTCCCGGACGCGAAAGGATCTTCCCCACGGCGATTGCCACGCTTCACGGCGTTAAGCAACAGTCGGCGGCGAGTTTACCACAGCTCATCGAGGAAATTGCAAGTAGGTTGTTCGAGAAAAGAAAAAACTTTGTAACTGGCGCCCGTCGCGGCTTACGCGCCGCATGTGCGCGCCTATGAAAGATCAGCTCGGGATGAGATCGGCAAACACAAACTGATCGCGAACTACAGTGGCTCCCACCGAAACCCGCACCGCGGCATCGAGCATCGGCCCGGCATACACAAAAGAATGGAATTCCCCGCGCTCCCCGCAGGGGTCCACGTCCCCTGGCAAATCGGAAAGTAACGCCTCATCGAACTCTCGCCCCACGAACGATGGCTCAAGCTTTCCCGTATCCACGCAAGTCAACCTGGCTCGCGTGCCGCACGCGATCATCTCCCGCGCCAATTCTCGCGTCGGCATTCCCCACACTGGAAAGATCGGCTCGAGTCCCGTGTCTTTCATTTGCTTCTCCCGGTAGGCGCGCACATCCTCAAGAAACAAATCGCCGAATGCAATCCCTTCGATTCCTTCCGCCACCGCTTTCGCGCACGTCTCCGCCATCAGCAGCTCGTACCGCTCATTCGAGCATGGCCACGGTAGCGGAACGCTCCACAGCGGAAGCCCCGCAGCCGCCGCCTGCTGCTCCACCAACTCGCGCCTCACAGCATGCATCGCCACCCGGCCGGCCTCTTCATTGAACGTGGTCAGCAAACCCACAACTTCGTATTCCGCCCGCTCCCGCAGAACATGCAGACTCCAAGCGCTATCTTTGCCACTGCTCCACGACAAAAGAATCCGCTTCATGAATCGCGACCAGCCGCTACTTCTCACTCCACTCCGGCACTCTTCCCGGAGTCCATGGTGCACCCGCAGCCTCCATATCTTTCTCCAGCTTGGCCAGATCCCCTTCAACCAGCGTATGAAGTTTCGCCAATTGCTCCGCAAACTCCGCTGCCGCAATGTTGTAATCATCAACTGCCCCTGCGTGGGCTTGGCCAGCGAGAACCGCTCGCCCTCCATAATCGCCTCGACGCGATCGTTTATCGACGACGCCACTGGCTCGTTCCGCTTCTGCATTTCCTTATCTCCGCTCAGCGCGCGCTCGATCCCGCGATTCTTCTGCTCGATCGCGTCCGCCTCTGCATCCAGCTGTTTTTCCGCTGCCGGAACATCCCGCGCCGCCTCGCGAATGGATTTCAGCCGCTCTTCCACTTCGTGCGTCGTTCGCGTCGCTCCTGACACCGCCCGGTAAAGCCGCGCCACCTTGCGATGAAACTCCTCCCGCGCCGCCAGATCCGCCGCGTTCATCGAACCCTGCCCCTCCGTCCCTACCTTGAACGTCTGAGCCCCACCCAATTCCGTTACAACCCCGTCAACATTCTGGAAGCATCGCACCGAATAAGTTCCCGGCAGCACCAGAATTCCGTTGGCCGCAGCTGGCGGAAAATCCTCCCCGTCCTCTTCGTGCTCAACCACCGCCGTCACCGGATATCGCAAATCCCACGCCGCCCGCTGAAATCCCGCCTCAATGCTGCCCTCTACCCGCCGGATCGCCGCACCCGATTCGTCATACACCATGAAATAAACTTCCGGCTTTCGTTCCTCCGCCTCCGCTCTCAGTTGGTCGTTAGACGGATAGGGAAGCGTCTGACTCTTCTTCGCCGCGTCCTTTTCCGCCTCCTGCCGCTTCTCTTTCTTTGTCTTCAACTTCTCCTTCAAGTACGCCGTGAACACCGCTCCGTATGGAGGATTCTCCGCCGTGTAAAAGGCATCCCCTTGAAATCCTTTTTTCATGATCCCCAGCGGATGCCGCTCGATATACAACAGCGAATCCTTCACCGGAAAAACTGCCGCCGCTTGCTCCAGCGACTCGGCCTTCATCTGGCGCAGCACAGAAATATCGTCGAGCACGTAAAACCCGCGGCCAAACGTTGCAATTACCAGATCGCCTTCTCGTGCCTGCTCCACCATGTCGCGCACCGCGATCGTCGGCAGTCCGCCCTTCAACTGCACCCATTTCTGCCCGCCATCCACCGTAAAGAACGCTCCAAACTCCGTTCCCGCAAACAGCAACTTCGGATTCACCGCATCTTCCGCGAACGCCAGCACCGGTCCGTTCTCCGGAAGATTTCCAGCAATTGAAGTCCAGGTTTTTCCCGCATCCGTCGACTTCAGCAAATAAGGTTTGAAATCCTCATTCTTGTGATTGTCGAACGCCGCATACACGGTATTCGCATCGTGTTGCGAAGCCGCCAGCCGGCTCACATAGGTCGTATCCGGCACGCCCGCGAACTTCTCGTACTTCGTCCAACTCTGCCCGCCGTCGCTGGTCACCTGGATCAGCCCGTCATCCGTCCCCACATAAATCAGTCCTTCTTTTTTCGGCGACTCCGCCAGCGCCACAATATTTCCATATAAAGACGTCGACTGGTTCTTCGCCACCGCATCCGGCTCCCACACCCTTCCCATCACCGGCAACTTGTTGCGATCAATCTGCCGCGTCAGATCGCCGCTGATCGCCTTCCACGTATCGCCGCGATCGTCGCTGCGAAACAATTTATTCGCCGCAAAATAAAGCCGCGTATGCGAATGCGGCGAAATGATGACCGGCGAATCCCAATTCCACCGCAGCGCAGGCTCGCCCTTACCCTCCTGCGGCTGCAACACCATCTCCTGTCCCGTGGCCTTGTCGTACCGCACCAGCACGCCGTACTGCGACTCCGAATAAATCGTGTTCGCATCCACCGGATCCACCACCGACCGGAATCCATCTCCGCCGGTCGTTACAAACCAGTCCGAATTCATAATCCCGTTCACATTCCGCGTGCGCGACGGTCCGCACCACGAAAAATTATCCTGCGTTCCTCCGCACACGTTGTAGAAGGGAAGCGCGTTGTCCACCGCCACGTCGTAGAACTGCACCGTCGGCAGATTCGCCTTGAACTCCCAACTCTTCGCATCGTCCCAGGTCTCGTACATCCCGCCATCCGACCCCAGCAGCCAATGCTTCGTATCCTCCGGATCAATCCAGATCGCGTGATTGTCCCCGTGATGATTGCTCTCGCTTACCTTGTGCAGCGTCTTCCCGCCATCGATCGATTCCCGCAGCTCCACATTCATCACAAAGATTCGATCCACGTTCTTCGGATCGCGTACCACCCGCGCGTAATACATCGCGCCCACGTCAAATTCATTCCGCTTCTCCCAGGTCGCGCCGCGATCATTCGACCGGAAAATTCCGCCCTTGCCATCCGCCGCCTCAATCGTCGCGTACACCACATTCGGATCCGCCGCCGAAACCGCCAGCCCAATCCTTCCCATATCCACCGTCGGCAGTCCCGACTTCAACTTGTTCCACGTCGCTCCCGCGTCGGTCGATTTATAAATCGCGCTCTCCGGCCCGCCATCGATCAAAGTAAAAACATGCCGCCGCCGCTGGTAAGCCGCTGCATACAGCACATCCGGATTCGAAGGATCCATCGCCACATCCACCACGCCCGTGTTCTCACTGATGGTCAGCACCGCCTTCCAGTTCTTTCCGCCATCGGACGACTTATACAGCCCGCGATCCCCGCCCGGCCCCCACAGCGGCCCTTCCGCCGCCACATACACCACTTTCGAATCCCGCGGATCGATCACCACCCGCCCAATATGCTCCGACTTCTTCAATCCCAGGTTCTGCCAATTCTTCCCGCCATCGTCCGACCGGTAAATCCCATCGCCATAACTCACGCTGCGCTGCGAATTGCTTTCGCCCGATCCCACCCACACCACCGCCGGATCGTTCGGATCCAGCGTCACCCACCCAATCGAATACGATCCTTCTCCATCAAACAGCGGAGTCCATGTCGTCCCGTCATTCACCGTCTTCCACACCCCACCCGACGCCACGCCCACGTAATACTCAAACTTGTTCTTCGGATTCACCGCAATCGACATCACCCGCCCCGACGCCACCGCCGGCCCCAGCGACCGAAACTTCAGCCCGGAAAAAGTCTCCGCAGTCATCCCGCCTTTTTTCTCATCATCCTTTTTCTCGGGCGCAGCCGCCTCTTTCTTCTGATCCTTCTTCTGATTTTTCTTCGTCGCCGGCGCGGGAACCGCCGTCTTGTCCGCGTCCTTATCCGGGCTCTGCTGCTGCGCCATCGCACCGGAGGCCGTCAGAGTGGCAAGAACAAACGCCGTAGAGATTGCAAAAAATGTCTGGGAGAAAATAGAACTGGGGAAAAAAGAATTTGAGAAAAGAGAACCTGAGAAAAGAGAACCTGAAAAAAGCGAACGGGTGAACAGAAAGCGGTTTTGGGTGGCGCAGCGCTTTAGCGCTGCGATTAAGGCATCCTTATAGAAGGGGGCTTTAGCCCCTGAGGCACAAGTCAATAAGTCTAAGGCGGTCCGTCGATTCAGTTTCACAGGCGCTCCATGCAAACAATTCCAAAACCGATATGTATACAGGATTCCGCTCCAGACTGAGAAGCAGGATCTTGGCGTCCCGACTCTGTCATCCTGAGCGGAGGTTGTGCTTCGCGAAAGCGAAGCTCAACCGCAGTCGAAGGATCCCTACAGCGACCACGCCGCTAGTCTCGCAAGGCGCTCTCATCGCTCCTCGGCCGGGAATCGCAGGCCTCGATATGGATCATGCGGCTTTTCGATTTTTTTCGGAAATCACATAAGTCCGCTTACTGACTCCTAAGCGAAGTCGATGCCAGCCTTTTCACTCTCCGCACTCACACACAAAAAAGCCGCAGGCATCCTGCCCGCGGCCCCGGTCCCCCTCCATGTACTACCAGATCAATGTCACCACTCCCGCCATCGCGATCGAATTCGCATTGTGAATCACAAAGGTATCCGTGCTCGCCACTTGAATATCCACCAGATGGCTGTAATCCAGATAGACAATGTGCGTGCCGGCGGTGCCACTAAACCCGGAGGTGAGGGCGGCCGATGCGGGCGACTCGATTCCACTCCACTCCAGGAAGCTGCTCGGCACATGCAGCAGCGATACGTGCCCCACGCCGCGATACCCAAGATTATTCTGCACGCCCATCACCAGCACAGGTGTGCTCTCTGCCGGGTTGACGGCGGCGCTCGATGCCCCCGCACTCAGGTTATAAGTCACCTTCGAAGCGTTGGGAGTCGTGATGGTTTGCGTGGCATGCACTCCAATGCTCAGCGCGAGCATTCCGACGAACGCCGTCATCGACAGCGTGGAAAAACGGGAAAACTTTGAGAGATTCATCGCATTATCCTTTAATTGGTTTTGGCCTGAACTTCGTTCAGGGATGAAGACGAAGTCGTGCCCGCTCCCGGGAACTAATCGCCGAGTGATTCTGAACAGGCTCCCGCTCCTTGCTGATCGCGTAAAGCCCAGTATGTTTTTGCAAGAATTCCAGGAAGTGAAAAAGGCTCGCGCTTCAACCTCTCAACGCGCTCGCCAATTTTTGTCGATAGCAAATCCCCAGAGCCAGCGCGCCCCCTACAGTGAGTAGGGCGGAAGCCGTCTGCATCCAGCGCTCCCGCCGCACCAATGCGTCCGGACGCAGTGTCATTCCCCGCGCATCCGAGATCGGCGGCATCACGAACATGTTGTTCTCGATCTTGAGCCGTGGTGCAATCATCTGCACCAGCAACCCCGCCGCGAATATCGCCCACAGGCACACGACCATTCGAGTCTGTCGCGCCTTATCGTTTGAGTGCTGCACTTGACTATCGCTTTGGTTCTTCACGTTCCCCCCTGTCCCTCACATAGTGCAGATCAGAAGTGAAAACGTTTCACGGGGAGATGAAGGCAGCGGAAGCTCATTGTCGGGTGCGCGATTTCGCGCGTCTTTTGCGAGACTTTCGTCGGACTCGGTCTCACTCCAAACTAGCACTCGGCTCCGGATAATACATCCGTGGGCGAATAATTCCGCACCATCCTTTAAAATCCTCGCATGCCACTCAAGCCCCAAGGCCACGACACCCGCTATCTCAAGCTGCAAAAAAACAACTGCTTCGTCTGCGGCCAAAATAATCCGGACGGCATGCGCCTCAAGTTCGTTCTTGACGAAGCTCGTCAAACCTTCGTCTGCAAATTTCGCCTCAGCAAGCGCTATACCGGACCGCCCGGCCACTGCCACGGCGGTGTCATCGCCTGCATCCTCGATGACGCCATGGGCAAGGTCAACAAACTTCATCATGTGGTTGCGCTAACGCGGGAAATGACCGTCGAATATCTCAAGCCCGTTCCTCTCCACAAACCACTCCGCGTCGAAGGCCGCGAAATCGAAAAGCGCGGACGTACCCACATCAACACCGCCGAAATCCTCAACGACAAAAACGAAGTCCTCGCCCGCAGCCGCGGCATCTTCATCGCCATCGATCCCGAGAAGATGTTCGCCAAATATGTTGAGCGCTAGCTATCAGCTTTCAAAGCTCATGTGGGGACAGCCGCCCTCGGCTGTCCAGCCGGGCGAGGCCCGGCAGTGAAGGCTCACCCAGATACAGCCGCTTAGGGGCGCCCGACGATCATCGACGCAGGCGCAGCATTCTGTCGCGCGAATGATGAATGCCCTGTAAAATAGATCATGGCAGGCAACTGTGGTTGTCGGCTCATCCTTCGCGTTTGCGAAAAGGTACCCACGGTATCCACACATGTCCAAGAACAACGGTAGCTCCACCTCCCTCCGCCTCAAAACCGGCCTCGCCGAAATGCTAAAAGGCGGCGTAATCATGGATGTCACCAATGCCGAGCAGGCCTCCATCGCGGAAAAGGCGGGAGCCGTTGCCGTGATGGCGCTGGAGCGCGTGCCGGCGCAGATCCGCGCCGAAGGCGGAGTGGCGCGCATGGCGTCGCCCAAAAAGATTCGCGAGATCATGGCCACCGTGTCCATCCCGGTCATGGCCAAGTGCCGCATCGGACATTTCGCCGAAGCCCAGATTCTCGCAGGAACTCGGCGTCGACTACATTGACGAATCCGAAGTGCTCACTCCCGGCCGACGAAGTCGCACCACGTCGACAAGCACGCCTTCAAGGTTCCGTTCGTCTGCGGCGCGCGCAATCTCGGAGAAGCCCTGCGCCGCATCGCCGAAGGCGCGGCCATGATCCGCACCAAGGGTGAGGCCGGCACCGGCGACGTGGTCCACGCGGTCAAGCACATCCGCCAGATTGTGCAGGAGATGAAGATCCTTACCGTCCTCGGCGAAGAAGAGCTTTACGCCAAAGCCAAGGAGCACGGCGCGCCCTACGAACTGGTGCGCATGGTCGCGAAAACCGGCAAGCTCCCTGTCCCAAATTTCTCCGCCGGAGGCATCGCCACCCCCGCCGACGCCAGCCTGGTCATGCAACTCGGCGCCGAAGCCGTCTTCGTAGGCAGCGGCATCTTCATGAAAGACTCGCACCACCTTCGCCGATCCGCTGGAAGCCGAGAAGCGCGCGAGAGCCATCGTCCAAGCCGCCACCCACTATCAAGACCCTAAAGTATTACTTGAAGTCAGCGAAGACCTGCAGGGAGCGATGAAAGGCCTGGCTGTGGCTGGAATGGATGAAGCGCAGATGCTGCAGACCAGAGGATGGTAGGAGCTTGCGTTCCTGCGAAGCACTCGCTGCGCGGGTTCGCTTCGCCCTATTTCGGCCTTAAGGTTTTTAGCACTTCCGCGATAGAGTCGAGGTCCTTGGTTGAGAAAATTTCTGGCACGGACAGATACTTACTTCCGGGAAGCATGAGGCTGGCTGCCTTTTCCAGCTGGTCGAAATTCTCCCCCGCCAAGCAGAGCGCGTCCGCAAACGCCGCGAAGCGTGCCGCCAGCTCAATCTCAACGAAGGCAGCGCGCCCGAGCAGAAAGCAGGCGAAGCATACCGCAAAAAGCCCCAGCGCCAAGACCCCGATTGTGTAGGGCTCAGTGTGAGGACTTCTGGGGTCGTCGGTCGGACGTGTGGTCGACGTCTTTAGTTCGGACGGTCCCACGTTCCCGCGCAGGGCGCTCAGCGTTTCGTTTGCAACGAAGGGAAGGGAGAGATAGGTTCCCACCAAAATCAGGGTTGTGACCGTCAGCCAAAAGGCCGCCATGTACCGCGCACGTCTTGCCCTGATCCTCAACGAAAACTCAATAGTCATGCTCTTAGTGTTTGGCAAGCTGTTTCTTTGAGAGCTCGGCGCTTCTCTCGACCAGATCTTGGACTTCGGTCAGCAGATTTATATCTTTCTGCCTGCCTTCATAGATTCTTCCGGGTCGCTCCGAAATCGCACGTAGAATGTTGGTGCAAAGGATAGTGAGCGGCGTCGGGTGTTCGCCGTCCCCGACGGCAATCTTTTCCATTTCACGCTTATAGCCTTCGAATGCTGTGGAGATGGCTTCCTTATACGCGTAGTCTTCTTCCATTCGCAGAGACATCATGTAATTTCGCCCTGCGTAGATCGCCAACCAAACGATCGGAAACAGAATCGGAAGGCGCAGAACCAGGCTGCGCCACGCGGCATTCCACGACTGGTCTGTCGAATGGGTCCAACCTATCGCCGAAAGGAAGCTCGGCACGGCCACAATTACCAGGAACACTATGCAAGCGACAAAGGTCGAGAGCCACTGTTTCTGTGGGCTCGTGAACCTTGATCGCTGCTTGTTGAATGACGACGCAAGGCCAGCGCTTGTCGCGCCCGGGAGAAGCCCCTCGACCCTGCCGATTAGGACCTGCAGTTCCTTCGTCATCTCTGCTACTCGCTTTTCGTGGCCAGTCGATATTTCGTCGCTCTTTGATATATGCTCCAGAATTGCCTTCAAGTTATCCTGTGCGGCCTGAGCCTGTGCCAATAGAGCCTGCGTCCTATCAAGTGCTTCTGAAGTTCCCTCGTGCTCAACAGCTATAGCTGCCGCAGATGTGGTCGCCTCGGTTGACGATTGTTCGGCGCGATTCTGTGCCGCCGCTGCATCCGCCGCGGCCCGTGCGGCATTCTTGGCGGTCTGTGTCGTCTCTGTGAGCTGAGCTACAACCGCTTCCTTTAAGGCATCGATACTTTGAGCCTTGTGACGCCCTCTTCAGATGCCTTTCGGATGCCAGTTGCGGCTTGCTCGACAGCGATAGCGGCTTTGTCTACTTCTTTACGTTGGTCCCCTATTGTTTTTATGTCGGCTTCAACGGTAGCCCTCCCGGTGATGAGCGAAGCGAGCGCCTCATCTGATCGTTGCTTATTCGTCGCGATCGCGTTGGCGTCCGCCTCGACCGTTCCCTTGACACCCGCAATCGTCGTTGCGTGTTCCTCGCAAGCATTCTTCGCGTTGAATGCAAGCAGTGCCTCGCTATCGGCCTTTCTAGCGGAAACTTCGATCTGCTTGAGGTGAGCCTCCGCCTGCAATTTAATCGTGCTGATCTCACCTATCAACTGATGCATCTGTGACGAGAGCTGCGACGTATCCAGTTCTGGAGACGGGCCATCCTCTGGAGTATCTGCCATGCCGCGTAGCTTATAGGCAGGCCGGAAATATTTCCAGTGCTTTGTCGCGCGGGTGGCCCACCTGTGCAGCGCCACGACTGAGGCTGCCCCACCCGCGGGTGGCCCTCGATAAGAACGAAGGCGGTGTCAAGGACAAAAATATCCTGTCGGTGTTTTTGGCACCGCTTTTTTGCCAGAGAGGTTTGAGGACCAAGACTCTGGAAATGAAAATCTCACGCCAATCACCTGCGGTGGGGATCTTCTACGACTTCTAAGAAAAGATCGTTCCACCAACCATCGATTCGGCCTTAACCCCGACCATGATTCTTCTATGCGAACATCCCGCCTCGTGGCGGGTGGCCCAGATCTCAGCAAGTTGCTCCCACGTGTCGCCAAAACCAGCGAGAGATAGGGTGCCCGACGATTTCACTCCCAATCGTCATCCCTCTACACTCGGGGGGCTGGCCCACCTTTGATTTTGTTATCGCTCGTAGCATCACGACTGAGGCTGCCCACGGACCTCGACTTCTTATTCCTTCGCCTCCACCTCCGCCTGAAACCCTCAGGGCTGATGTGTTTTCCGATCCAGCCTGACACCTAGCGTTCGTGGTTCCCACGCTTCGAAAATCGCGAAGCGTGGGGCAGCCTCTATTTTGCTGGTGCCGAGGAAATTCAGAGAGGGCCAGCCGCCTGAAAATAAAGCAGGTTCCTCGCCGGGCTTCCGCCCGACTCGGAATGACAAGAGTGTTTTAAGAGTTCGGCTTGCGGAATGACAAAGGTTTGTTGAGAGCTGGGTCGGAATGACAAATGTTTGTAGAGAGCTTGGCTTGTGGCGGCGGCTGAAGCCGCGCCCTTTCAAATCGTCGCGGGGCGGGTGGCCCACCCTTCGCGGTTTCGAAGGGTGGGCATCCCGATTGCCGACGGTGCGAGGGCTTGGCGTCGCACACAATTTCCGCCCTCGATCCCAGGGATCATGCAGCTTCGCGAAGGTCATCCAACGTGATGGAGACCTCTGTGCCGACTCGCTTCTGGAGAGCTTGCACGGCCGTCTGAATTCCGTGCTGCAGGGCATCTCGTACTGCCTTGTCTGAGGCGTTGGTCGATGCCGCATGCATCGCGTCGATCAGCGCCGCATCCGCGAGCGGATCCGGATAAACCCCCGGCCCTTGTTTGTCCGCCGCGGCGAGCGAGCGGTGAGTCCGTATCGGGTGCGATCCGATGCCGCCATATGGGGGCAGTCTCAGACAAAACCCATTTCTTCCGTCGTTGAATTTCCAGCAAATTGTCATAAAGCAGACTCCTTCTTACAAATTGTGTTACAGGCCTTCGCGTAGATAGTGTCCGCATGGTTGGTTGCGTTTCACACCGAACCGGATTATCGAGTCGAAGCCATCGACGTTCGTGGCGGGAAGTTCGGGGGCTGGCCCACCTTTGATTTTTTTATTGCTCGTAGCATCGCGACTGAGGCTGCCCCACCTTCCGCGATTTTCGGAAGGTGGGCGCCACGGACCTCGACTTCTTATTCCTTCGCCTCCACCTCCGTCTGAAACCCTCATGAGCTGATGTGCTTTCCGATCCAGCCTGATACCTAGCGTTCGTGGTTCCCACGCTTCGAAAATCGCGAAGCGTGGGGCAGCCTCTATTTTGCGGGTGCCGGCGGAATTCAGAGAGGGGCCAGCCGCCTGAAAAACAAAGCAGGTTCCTCGCCGGGCTTCCGCCCGACTCGGAATGACAGATGTTTCTTGAGAGTTTGGCTTGTGGCGCGGCTGAAGCCGCGCCCTTTCAAATCGTCGCGGCTGAAGCGGCGCTTTCAAATCGTCGCGGCTGAAGCGGCGCGCTTTCAAATCGTCGCTGGCCCGATCCTGGCATTTCCCGTTTTGGTGAAAATCTTGTCAAGGGGGTAAATGGGAGGTTTTGGGATCAAGTTGTTGATTCGATGGGAAAAATAAATCGGCTATAATGTCCCAGAAGGTATTTGCAATATGATATAATTGAATTATAGAGTCGAAATTGAGGCGCAGACCTTCCGGTCTGCGTTTTTGTTTTTGGGCCCAAGGAGAGATGGCGCGGAAGGGTGGTCAAGACACCCGGACCGCGCTTTTTTTATGTCTAAAAGAAAAGATGGCGACAGAAAAAGTGGAGCGCCTGGAGTACTGCGGCTGGATGTGCCTCCGCGCAAGCGGTTGGGAGAAGCGGTGGAGGCTGCGTTCCTGGCGAAGGCAACGATGCTGGGATTTCCGGTGCTGAAGCCGTGGGGAGACAGCCGTCCGTATGACTTTGCGGTGGAAAGCGGACGGCGGTTGTGGCGGGTGCAGGTGAAGTGCGCGACCAGCTTTCGGGGTACGCGATGCGAAGCAAGGGCCGCGGGGAGCGGCGAAATCTACACGCTGGAGGACATTGATTTTCTGGCGGCGTACGTGATTCGAAAGGATCTGTGGTATGTGGTTCCGGCAGATGCGTTTGTGCCGCGGGTGACCGTGCATTTTAATTACGGTCCCAAAAGCCGTGGGATGTTTGAAATGTACCGGGAGGCCTGGTGTCTGCTGGCTTGCGCGACGTCGGAGCGAGGGAAGGGAGACATCCCGAAGCGCTGCCGATGCGAGGAGATGCCGGTGCGCTGCGTCGTGTGTCCGAACCGGTGACGGAGGGGGGCAGCTTTCGCGCTTCTTCCAGATATCGAAAACAAATGGATGGCGCCGGTGATCGGTAAGGAATAATGGGTCCCGGGAGCGGTGGCCCATGTTCCTCGACTGGCCCTTTCTTAGCCGCATCGGGCAAAGTCTTTTCTCCCATTGTTGCACCGGGCGGCGCCGTGCTAGACTCCCACTCCGTTCGTGGGCCCCGGGCTTTTCCCCTCCAGCAAGTAATCTCTAAAAGGAGTACCCATGCGTTTGCAAAAACCTCTTTTGAAATATGCTTCCGGGAATCTGGCCGCTTCCATTCTCACGGTCACGCTGCTGATTGCTGCATCTCAAGCACAAACTTTAAAAGTCATTCATGCGTTTACTGGCGGCCGCGACGGCGCCAATCCCTTCACTGGATTAACCATCGACAGCGCCGGTGATCTCTATGGCGTGGCCGGCGCCGGCGGGGGCGGGACATGCGTTTTGGAGGGAACACCCGGCTGCGGATCTATCTTCAAACTGACCCCGAAAACCGGCGGCGGCTGGACATTTACCGCACTCTACAACTTCCTGAGCGAACCTGACGGCGCCGCTCCAATCGAGACTGTGACGTTGTTGTCCAACGGTACGCTTGTCGGAATCACGGTTGCCGGCGGTGAAGGAGATCCCTCTCTCTGCACTTTCGAAAACGACGACATCGGATGCGGCACGGTTTGGGAGCTGGCCGCCGGATCGCATCATGACAAAGTGCTCTATCGCTTCCAGAACGGAACCGACGGCGGCGCTCCTTACGGAAACGTCATTCAAGTCGGTAAGAATTTCTACGGCGTCACCGTTCAGGGCGGCGACCTCAGCTGCAATAACCCGAGGGGTTGCGGCACGGTATATGAAATGACTCCTACCGGAGCGGAAACCGCTATTCACGCGTTCACTGGTGCCGGCGGCGACGGAGCGAACCCGATCGGCGGCCTGGTTGCCGATAAGAACGGCAACCTCTATGGCACCACCGCCGGCGGAGGCCTGGGATATGGCACCATTTACGAACTCTCACCGCAGGTGTCCGGCATCTGGAGGGAAAGGATTCTCTACAGCTTCACCAACACGGGCGACGGGGAAAATCCCAATGCCGGCCTGGCGATGGATAACGCCGGCAATCTTTACGGGACTACCTGGCAGGGCGGTGCGGGCGGCGGCGGTACCGTCTTCAAGCTGCCTAAGAACTCCAGGACTCTTGCCGTGCTCTACAGTTTTCCGCTCGCAGGTTTTGCGGTCGATCCTCTTGTCCTGGATTCCAACAACAATATCTATGGGACCATCCAGGGCGGCGGCGCGAATGGCCTGGGGGAAGCTTTCGAACTTAAGCCCAACGGCACGGGCTATTCCTTCATCGATCTGCACGATTTCACCGGACTGGGTGACGGCGGCAATCCATTAGGTGGGCTGGTGCTCGATTCCGCCGGTAATCTCTACGGGACCACGCTGCACTACGGCGCCAACAACTGCGGGGATGGGGCCGGCTGCGGTGTGGTTTACGAAATTACGCCGTAGGCGTGGGTGGCGCGGCGCTCCAGTTCTGCGATTCAAGCGCAGCTACCCCTGCGTGATGTCGTTACCGAAGCAGTTCGGACATGATGGCCTTGAGGTGAACGCGAGCGCCGTCCACGTGGGGGAAATCTGTGTTCTCGGGATTGAAGACGAAAGCGAGGTCGGTTCCGGCGAAGATGATCGCGTCCAGTTGCTCGCGCTCGATCAGAGTGTGCGCAAGCGAACGCAGCGTTTCGTAATCCTCGGCAGAGGCGCGCGCTTGTTCGACCACGCGACCGTAGGTGGAGGCGATCCGCTCGAGCTCTTCCGGCTTCGCCGGGATCACGTCCACTTCTGCGTCTAGCAATGTGCCAAACAGTTGGGTCTCCATTGTGACCCGCGCGCCGAATAAGGCAACGCGGCGAAGGCGCCGCCGCTTCACCTCGGCGGAAATGGCGTCGAGAAGGCTGACCAGCGGCAACGGTGCGATGGCTGCCAGTTCGGCGGCAGCACACTTGCGGAGCGAACGCGGGGATGGCGGCAAGCTCCGCTCCGCCGCGGGCGAGTTGTCCGAGTAGAGCGGCGAGGTAGTTGGCCAACTGGTCTGCCTCACGGGCGGCGGCGTGGCTCAGCACGCGGCGCACATCCGCATGCACCATCAGGATGCGCGGCGAGAGGCCGAGCGCGAGGTGGGCATCCACGAGCTGCTTGTAGTAGAAGATTGCGGCGCCCACACCAAGGCCCGCTACCAGGCCAAACGTACGAGGCTGCGACGGTACCGCGTTTTCAGGCACGCGTGACACCTTCGCCCGCGAGATAAAAATCCATGGGGCTGTTGGGTGGCGGCTGGTATCCGAGCATTCGAATCATGCCGACGACCTGGCCACGATGCAGCGTGGAATGTTCGAGCACGTGCCGCAGGATTTTCCAGCGAGGGAAGCGACGCTCGATTGCGCCAGGAAGTTGCAAGTTCAGTTCGATCGCCAGACTTGGCTCGGGGAGCTTGCTGAGCCAATCATCAAAACCTCTCCAAAGTTCGGGCCACTTCTGCCGGAGCGTGTTCAGCGAATATTCAGGCGCCGGCCCTGGAGGCAGGCGCCAGGTTCCCAGGTCCGCCGTTGTGCTCAAGCAATCGAGCCACACTCTTTCACCATCGTAGGTATGGCAGAGAGTGGAGAGAATGCTGGCGTGCGAAATACGGAAGTCTCGCGTCAGTTCCTCGCTGGAAAGGGCAGCGCAGCCCTCAAGCAAATTCTGGTTCGCCCACGCGGAGCGGCGGACGTCGGTGAGAAGGAGCTGCTTGGCTAAGGACACGGGGAAAGTATATAGGGGGATGGCGGGGCGGATTGTCTCGGACAAGAGATTCGAGGACCGTTAGAGGCGCTGTGCTCTTAGGATTTTGCAGATGAGTCAGCTCTAAGACATTCAGCAATGCGCTTATGCAGTGACACCTCAGGGGCTAAAGCCCCGCTGACTTTCAGGAAGGCTCTATCGCAGCGCCGAGGGCGCTGCGCCACCCATAGGCAGAATATTTCTTATAGCCTCCCAATCTGGCACATGGGAGATGACCCTACCTCAGCGCGCTTCCCATGTCTCGCAAAAGAGGCGAGACATGGGGCACCCGGCACCCGGCTGCGATTCAGACGCGCTCCGGCGGCATTGCCCTCGCTACGAGCAGAGCCGTCCCGCCGAACAATAAGGTGTCGAAGACGAAGTTTATGGCCTCCGTCATCTGCGAGGGATCGTGGGTGATGGCCAGGATTGGCACGTAGAGAAACACCGTGAGTAGCGTCATCACCAGACCGATGGTGGCAGCGGCGGTGCGGGGACGTTTGTTCAAGAGCAACGCTGCGCCCGCAACTATCAGGATCGCTCCCACGGGGTATCCCCAGAACGCGTGCAGCGGAACCCATGTTGGCGTTAGTTTCTCGTCGGGAACTCCGGGCGCGACCGCCGGACGAAGCAGCTGCTCCAGTCCAAAGTAAAATGTGGTAATCGCCACAAAGAAACGGCCGATCAGGATCATCCAATTCCGCTTTCCCATCTGCGATTCCGGAGTAACGCTGCCGGCGAGGGCCCACGCGCCCGCACCGAACGCGCATTGTCTTAGCATCAGGCTCCAGGCAAGCGGGTTGCGTGCGTTGGAAATGGCGCCCGGCAAATCCATCATCAGGACGAAGAGGAAAAACATCACGCCCAGCAGCGTGGAGGAGAGTCGTACGAATTTCATCAGGACAAGACTGGTCGCCGCAGCGAGCAAGGAGCAGCCTACGAAATACGCCCAGAACAAGTGGGCCGGCATGAACGCTGGAACCAACTGCGCGATGAATTGCGCGTCGACAAAGTGTTCCGCGGCGAACACGGCGAGCGGCGCGCCCACGAACACGGGGCCCAGCACGATCAGTTTCTCCAGACCACGCGCCGTGGCCAACTCTTTTTGACGCACGACAAAACCGGCGACCAGATAAACCAGTCCCGCAAACCACAGCCAGAATATGAAATGTGTGAACATTAATTGGCCTTCGTTGGTGTGCCGCCGATACTAGCACGGCTTTTTATTCGTGCAGCACAGCCGCGCGACAATAACTTGATGGGTGAAGGAGCCGTGGGGATGCTTTGCCCACTCGACTTAACAATGTGACGATTCAGGATGACGGATTAACGTGACGAGCCGCGATGGTGGCGCGCTTGGGCCATGCTAAGATTTAAGTCATGCTTCTCCGCGGTCGAGCGCGATTCTGCCTGCTATTTTTTGTGTTTGTTTTCACGCTGGCCAGCACCCTTCCCGCCCAAGCTCCGAAGCCGGAAAGCAAATCCGCGGCAGATACGCAGGCCGCCGCCGCTCCTGTTCTCATCGAGCTCTTCACCTCCGAAGGCTGTTCAAGCTGTCCTCCTGCCGACACAGTCCTGCAGCGCCTCGACGACTTGCAGCCCATCCCGGGCGCGCAGTTGATCGTGCTCAGCGAGCACGTCACGTATTGGGACCACGATGGCTGGAAAGATCCGAACTCCGCCCAGGCATTTACCGATCGTCAGAGCTCCTATGAGGGCGCTCTCGGAATCAAAGGGCCGTACACTCCGCAATTTATCATCGACGGGACGCAAGTCGGCGAAATCGACAAACTGCCGGAATTTGAAGCCGAGCTCAAGAAAGCGAAGGACGCTACGAAGATTCCAATTCGTATCGCCGAGGTGACGTTCGATCCGGCGAATCCCGCCGTGCTGCGAACTCACATCGAGGCGGATGCGAACCCTGACAAGCGCAACGCTGATGTGTACGTCGCGCTCGCGCTTAATCATGTCGAGTCCCAGGTTCTGCACGGTGAAAATGGAGGCAAGCATCTGGTTCACGTGGCGGTCGTTCAGCAACTGAGCAAGGTGGGCAAACTTTCGAAGGGAAAACCCTTCGCCAAGGACGTTGAGCTTACTCTGAAACCCGGCGAGGATCTGAAGAACCTCCGGCTGGTAGCTTTCGTGCAGGAGTCTGGTCCTGGAAAAATGCTTGGGGCTTCCATGCGGAAGCCGGTGAATTAGGTTTTCTCCTCTGAAATCATTCGCCAGGGGGCCTGCATTTGCGCTTTTGAGTGTCCGAAGTGCGCGGGGATGAGGCACCTCAGGGGCTAAAGCCGCTCGGGTTGATGCTTGAATCGCAGCGCTGGAAGCGCTGCGCCACCCCAAGGCAGATTCTGCAAGCTGCCACACCTGATTCTTATTCTTCGTCGCTAATCCGTTAGAATCAACTTTAATCGCGCGAACGAACGACGGCGACTGCGTCTGTTTTGCCCATGTGTCCATTGGATACGGCGCTGGTTCGGTGATCAGCAAAATTATGAAGATCGGGGTTCTTGCCCTGCAAGGGGATTTCGATGCTCACCGCTCCCGGCTCGAAGAGCTCGGTGCGACGGTTGTGCTTGTCAAAAAGCCTGAGCAACTGGATGAGATCGACGGCCTCGTCATCCCTGGTGGCGAGTCCGGGACGTTTTTGAAATTGCTGGGAGAGCAGGGTTTTGAAAAGCTCAAGCAGTTTGTTCGCCTCAAGCCAACGTTCGGCACCTGCGCGGGCGCCATCCTGTTGGCCACCGACGTGGAGAACCCCAAGCAGGCCGGCCTGGGCGCTATCGACATCTCCATCCGCCGCAACGCCTATGGACGCCAGCTCGACAGCTCCATCCGCGAAGGCCGGTTGTTATCGGATGAGTTCGTGAACTCTCCTCTCGAAATGGTTTTCATTCGGGCGCCGAAAATTGAGCGTGTCGGTCCTGACGTCAGAGTCCTGGCCACCGAAGGAAGCGATCCGGTTGCAGTGCGGCAGGGAAGAGTTATGGCTGCGACGTTCCATCCCGAACTCTCGGACGACACTCGTATTCATCAGGCCTTTCTTGATCTGTGTGGTGTAGAAAACTCCATCCCTCGCGTTTGATTCTCGCATTTTGTTTTTCGACCCGCTCTGCGGTGGCAAGGATTCACAGACGCCACACTTATTTCTCGTTGACAACAGCGCCATAGTGCGTCAAACTTTGCGACCATTACGTGTCTTCCACGGGGCCACCCAAATCTGTTTTTTCTGAAGAGGAGCTAACATGACCCGCCAAAAAGCCAGCCGAACAACTGCTCAACGGACCAGTGAACCAACCCGAATCGCCGGAAAACTGGATAAGAATCTGGTTACATATGCACTGGCCGCGAGCGCGGCCGGGGTCGGGATGATGGCGCTGGCCCAGTCCGCCGAAGCCAAGGTGGTCGCGACTTCGGCCCATATTGTGGTGCCCATCAACGGAGGCGTGATCCAGTTCGATGTGAACGGCGATGGAATACCGGATTTCGGGCTTTCGGCCGGGGAGTTCGTTGATACTTCGTGTTGTGCAGTGCATCCCAAGGGCCGGCCGCCGCTGGGCGGAATCGCGGGAGGGCATCTCAAGGTGATTCCAGCGCAGCCGGCGAACGAGGTCGCGGTGATCGGGAACACCGCCGCGGCTTTGCCTCCGGACGTTCAGATTGGAGCTGGACGACATTTTGAGGCGGGCAGCATCATGATGGCTGGCATCATCGTGACCGGCTGTGGCGGCAGTTCTGATGCTTACGGCAACTGGAAAGGCACGCATCCTCCGCACGCCTACCTGCCCATAAAGTTTTCCGATTCCGCTAATAACGTGCACTATGGATGGGTGCGAATTTCCTGCACTGAGACGGGCGCCATCGACTTCAACGCTACGATCGACGGGTTTGCTTATGAGACGGTGCCGAATAAGCCGATCACGTCGGGCGCCGTGTCAGGACCGATCAAAGGTGCCAGATTGGTCGCACCTGCGGTGAGCCTTGGTCTTTCCGTTCCTCCGGCTGCGAGTTTGGGAATGCTGGCGCTGGGAGCGCCCGGACTGACGGCTTGGAAAAAGCAGGAAGACAGCGAGGAAAGAGTCGTTTAGCAAAGTTTGAATTCGTAAAGAAGGGGACCGGAGCCTCAGGCTTCGGTCTCTTTTTTGTTTAAGGAAGCGAATTGCTGGCCGGGATCAGGTCGAGTTGCGAGTCGATGCTGGAGTTTTCATCCACATGAACGGGCTTGCCGGAATCTTCAAAGGACTGCAGAAAATCGGGATCCAGATACATGCCTCGTTCGATCTCTTCCCACGCGAAAAGCTTGTAGTCTCCCGGGGTCACGCTGGAGATAACGAATCTTCCGCCTGAGTCCGTTGCGGCCTGCCGGTAAAAGCGAGGTTGACTTCGTCGCGCTCCATCGGGAACCAGCACGACGGTGGCTCCCGCGAAAGCCTGTTGATCTTTCGAAACAGTTCCGGTGACGCGCCCCGCACCGGCGCTCAACGTGAGCTCAGCGGTGGCCGAGTGGTTGTGGGCAATTTTTACTCCGGCTTCCACTACGTCCGCTTCTCCTCCGGACTTGAGATAATACCCATCCGGTAGGGGAAGAATTTTAATGTGGTAGGTTCCTTCGGGAACGTCGTGAAACGTGAAGACGCCATCGGGCCGCAAGGGAACGTTACCTACGTCGGGGGCAAAGCCCAGCGATGAGAGATCATCTTGCGCGTCCAGCGCAACGGATAACTTGCTGAGGTCGAGAGCGGATTTCCCCTCGACACGAACGCGGCCGGTGATGGTCGCACCCGGACCAATCACAAGTTCAACATCCGTAAGATTCACTTCGCCGACGTCGAGTGAAGCGCGGCCACGGCTGACTTTTTCTGGCTCAGCGGAGCCATATTGCTCCGCGACCAGGGTATAGGACCCAGGGGGAACGCCGCGAATCTCGAAGCTGCCTTTCGAGTCGGTCGCGGCCTGGCCTACGGGAAAGCTCATGCTTCCGGAGCCGCCGATCAGTGAAACCTGCACATCTTTCGCGGGCAGGGAACTGGCGGTTAGCACCTTCCCGCTGACACGAACTGAACGCAAGGAAACAAAACCCAGATCGATTCCGGTGATCTCGTCACCAGCGTGAAGTTCAATGGCTTGCGTGCGAGAGGGATCACTCACGCCGGGATAGAAAACGGGAACATACACTTGACCGCCGGGGCGCACACTTCCGCCGCGAGGATGGGTGGCGCGAACGTAGTATTTCCCCGGAGCCAGACCCCAGATGCGGTACTCGCCTCGGTCATTTGTGGTGGAAGTTCCCGCGTCGGTTAACTGCCGCTTGTCGCCTTGATACGTATATTTCATTGCCTGCACAAACACGTTGGGGACAGGCTCATCGCCTTCAGTGGTGACACGCCCGGCAATCACGGCAGCGGGTAGCAGGCGAAGCACGATGCCCTCGGCGGCCTGTCCCGAGGTTAAGGAAACCATGTTCGTGCGGGAAGCGCCGCCAGAGCGAGGATCACGGCCTACATAGCCGTTTCGGGTGGCAATCAGTCGGTACCGGCCGGGGCTCAACCCTTCGAAGGTGAAGCGGCCTTCCGAGTCAGCAATCGAAGAATTGCCCTCGCCGCGGCTGCCAGCAGTGAGTGAGCGCAGGGAAACTTCGGCGCCGCGAAGCGGCTGTCCGGTTTTGCCATCAACAACGGTTCCCTGAATCGAACCTTTCGATTGAGATGCGGGGGAATCCTGCGAACCGGCATAGAGGAAAGCCCCGCCGATCAGAAGCAAGGTTAGGAAGAAAGTTCTCATGGGCGGTGCGGCTGAATGAGGCTTCGAATCTCCTGAGAATATCACTCGCTACACGACAAGAAATAACAGGAGCATTCGAGCGAGCGGCGGCGCTACATCCGCAGCGCCGCCGATAATTGCCATCAGAAAACCGACTAGCGCGCCGGCGCGGGCTGAGGTGTCGCCTGCGGTGCGGTGGCTCCTGGCGAGAAGTTGACCTTCGGTACCTCGCGCGAACCCGGCGATGCTTCGAAGTACGCCTCATTCGGCTTGAACCCGGCAATGCCGGCGAAGAAACTATTGGGAAACTGTTGCACGTAGGTGTTGTAATCGCGAAGAGTGTCGTTATAACGCTTGCGCTCGACCGCGATGCGATTTTCGGTTCCGGCAAGTTCATCCTGTAAGCGCAGGAAATTTTCATTCGATTTCAGTTGCGGATAATTTTCCACGATAAGCAGCAGGCGTCCGAGCGCTCCATCCAGCTGACCGTTGGCGGCGATCTTCTCTTGTGGCGATCCGGCGGAGAGCAAGGCTGAACGTGCCTTCGCGATATCGCCGAAGACTGTCTGTTCCTGTTGCGCGTAACCCTTGACGGTTTCCACGAGATTCGGAATCAGATCGGCGCGACGTTGCAGCACGATATCCACTTGAGACCAAGCGGCCTTGACGGCTTCGTTCTTGCTTACCAGCGTGTTTTTCACGCCGACGTATTGACCGAAGCCGATCAAGACAACCAGAAGCACAATTGCGATGACAACAATAACCGCGATAAGACCCTTGCCCATAGTTTTCTCCTGAAACTTTTCTTACGGTTACGAAGGAGTGGAATCCAGCATTCTATCCACTGCAGATGTTACTTGATCCAGTGCTGCAAGATATCGAGAAAAAACGTCCGCAACATTCAACTTCTTCCGGTCCAATTTGTTCTCCCTGACGTCGAGCACCTGGAGAACGCCGGAGGGGTCGAAACCAATCTTTTGCGCCAATGCTAGAACCGCCTCGCGCTTGCTTACGGGCGCCTCATGCCCCAGCACCATCAAGGCGTGACGAAAGAGGGTCGCGAAAGAGGAAACGGAACGGGTGAGGACTTCCCACATGCGCGAGTCGTTGCCGGAGGCCAGCAGCGCATGTTGCCGCAGCAGCGCGAGCTTTTCGCGCAATTCGTACTCCACCTGAGCGCGATGCAGGTTGGTGGGAATCGATAGATTCTGGAAGACGTCCTCGCCGAAAAGTACACGGTGATGCTGTTTGACGTCCAGCAATTCGATGGTAAATACGTCGGCGGAGCGTTCAATTTCCTGGCGCGTCATGAACAGCGGCGGAGGTTGTTTCTGCGCGTCCCACCATTTGACCGCAGGAGCCAAGGATTGCAATGCCGCGAAAGAATTGTCACGGACGACGCAGAAGAGATTGACGTTGGAGAACTCGGAGTGAAAATCTCCGGCAACCATTGACCCGAAGAGGATCACGCTCTCCAGGTTGGTTCCACCCGCTTCTCGCAGGCGGTTGACGAATTCGGTAATCTTTTTTTCAGGAACCATTTTTTCAGCAACCATTGCGTCCTCGCTACCAGCTACTGCTGGCGCCACCGCCTCCGGAACTTCCACCGCCAAATCCCCCGAATCCCCCACCGCCGCCGAAGCCTCCGCCACCACCGCCAAAGCCCCCGCCACCATAACCTCGTCCGCCCCCGCCGAACATTCCAGAAAAAAGGATCCAAAAGAGAATGCTGCGAAGAGGAGTAAGGAGAACGACCAACACGATGATAATCAATATGACGACGCCGCCCACGGACATGCCCTGGCTTGGCTGCTCGGTGCGTTCGGGCGGAGGCGGGGCGACTTGCGGCGTGGTGAGTTGAACGCCCGCATCGGCGGCGATGACACTCGCGACGCGGTTCGTCACCAGCAGAAGAGCCTGGCTGTCGTTGCCGGCGCGCATCAGAGGAATTGCTTCGCGCTGAAAGCTGCCCACTTTGCCATCGGGCAAGATCGGCTCCAGCCCGTAACCAACTTCGATCCGGGCGCGATGATCGTCGATTGCGTACAGAATCAGCACGCCGCGATTCGTCGATTTGTTACCGATGCCCCACTGGTGGAAAAGGTCGACCGCGTAGCTCTCGATGTCTGCGCCATCGAGCGACTTGATGGTCACGACCGCGATTTGCGCGTGCGCTTTCTCGTCGATCTGCCGGCAGATCTCGTCCATCTGCGCGATGGTGTTCGGATCGAGAACGTGCGCGAAATCGTTGACGTAGTCTGTGGCTTTGAGTTGTGAAACGGGTTCGGCCCACGAGGCCGAAACGAGAATAAGGACCAGCGCCAGCCCACCGATCGAAGCTAGTCTCTTTTTCGCGGACGAACTCATGGGAAACGAAATTGTACAGGCTTCGGCTGCATTCGATACGATGCGTCTGTAAGAGAGACGGTGGCATCCAAAGAGCGTCGGAAGAAAGACCGGCGGGAGGAAGCGAGAATGCAGAAACGTAAACTAGGAAAAACGGGCGTGGAAGTGGCGCCGTTGGCTTTAGGGGGCAACGTTTTCGGGTGGACGGCCGATGAGTCTATCTCGTTTGAACTGCTCGACGCCTTTGTGGATAGAGGTTTCAATCTGATTGACACCGCTGACGTCTATTCGCGCTGGGTTCCCGGGCACAAGGGCGGCGAGTCGGAAACCATCATTGGCGATTGGCTTAAGAAGAGCGGCAAGCGCAATCGAGTGGTACTCGCCACGAAAGTTGGAATCGAGATGGGTGAGGGCAAAAAGGGACTGTCCGCCTCCTATATTCGACAGGCAGTAGAAGAGTCACTACGGCGATTGCAGACGGATTATATCGATCTTTACCAGGCTCACCGGGATGATCCAGAGACGCCGCTGGCGGAGACGCTGGGCGCCTTCAACGAACTCATACAGCAAGGTAAAGTTCGCGCCATTGGAGCTTCCAATTACAGCGGCAATCGTCTGGCCGAAGCACTGGAGGTTAGCAAAAAGGAAGGCTTGGCGAGCTACCAGACGCTGCAACCCGAATACAACTTGTACGATCGTTCCGGGTATGAGAGCGATCTCGAGCCGCTGTGCGAGGAACACGGGCTCGGGGTAATCCCTTACTACTCGCTTGCGAGTGGGTTCCTGTCCGGCAAATACCGATCCGAAGCCGATCTCTCCAAGAGCCAACGCGGAAAGACGGTGAAGAAATATCTGAATGCCCGCGGATTTCGTATTCTCGACGCTTTGGACCAGGTGGCCAAACGGCATGATGCGAATCCCACGCAAGTAGCACTCGCCTGGTTGATGGCACGTCCGAGTATTACCGCGCCCATCGCGAGTGCGACCAATCTCCGGCAACTGGATAGCTTGGTGAAATCTGCGGATCTTAAGTTGGATCAGTCGTCGATCGACTTGCTGAATGAAGCCAGCGCCGAGAACTCGGAGACGCGGCCGTCGGCGGCTGCAGACTGAACGTTGGTGATATTGAGAAAAGCGAAAAAGCGGCCCGAAGAGGATGTTTCCTCGGGCCGCTCAGCATTTCTGCATCTAGGGATTCACGCGTAGCAACATCATCGTGCCGCTCTCCAATTTCACATTGTTTTTGTCCGAAGTCAGGACCGAGCCTTGCGAGGGGTTCGGCGAGCCATCGGCGAGGGTTAAGTTTGAGATTCCGATCACGCCTTTGGTTTGCCCGGTGATTGGAGGCCTGCCGCTATTGGTCCGTGATTGCGCTTCGGTTGGCGCGCTACCGTCGGCGGATGCCGATTGATTCGCGGCAGAGGATCCTGACATTCCGGGCCTAGCCCCGGCAGCGTTCGTCGGACTGCCCGCCGAGGTAGACGGGGTTGAGCCAGAGTTCCCACCGCTCGCGTTATTCTGATCGTTCTGCTGCGGGCCGATGATCGCCTGAATCGACATGGGCATCGCCATCTCCGAACCAGTCTTGGGAACGGCTTTGTCGAACGATATTCCTAACTGCGATTCCTTCTGTTCCTTGTTGCGGGCCTGCGCCTCGGTTACGTGGCCCATCACTTTCGTATCTTTGGCGATGATGATTTCACCGCTGTTGTTCTTCAAATCCTGGGTGACCTTGGCCACGACTTCATCGCCGGTCTTGGCTTTTTTCGCATCGACGGTTTTGGCAAGCTCGACCGGAATGACACTTCCTGGGGCGATTCGCGTTGGCGATGCCGCCTGCGTTGCACCGGAACCAGGCGTTGCTGATGGAGATTGCGTCGAAGTTCCGGGCGAGGTTTGGGGCGTCTTTTCCGGCATCTGCTGCGCGGCCTGCGGAGAGGCAGGGGCGGTGGATTGGGTGGGGGAAGTTGGGGGCTGGGATCCGGGAGTTGCACTATCTTGCGCCGCTGCAGACAGCACAATCAGGCTTGCGGCGAAAAAACCGGTCAGGAAATGTTTCACGCTTACCTCCTTCGGCGAACTGATGAATTCATTGCATTCGATGCACGCTCTCAGGGTAGGGTGGGCATGAATTCCGGACGGGTAACAGCCTTCCTGCGATTCGAGGACTCGATGCCAACCGAGAGGGCGGATATGGCATCCCATACGCATGAAGCGTGCTCTTCTTTCTTCGACTCTCTGTCTGATCCTGGCCGTGTCGCTTGCGTCTTTGTCTGGCTGCACCTCCAATCAAAATAATCCCGACGAGATTCGCCAGCGTACCGCGGAGGCCACTGAGACCGTGCGCCGGGACGCGAAGGCCATGGCAGAAGGTGTGAAAGAAGGGATGTCCAGCGACAAGAAAGCGCTGAATATCAACAAGGCGTCAAAGGAAGATCTGCTCACGCTGCCAGGCTTGACCGACCACGAAGCCGATCGCATTATCGCCGATCGCCCATTCGACAATGCTCATGACCTGGTGACGCGGCGGATCGTGCCGGAATCGGAATACGACAAGATTCGCGACCGCGTCATTGCCGCCCGGTAAGAGTGTCTCTGTGACTTCGTTTCTGTGACTTCCGGGACATTCCTGCGATATCATCAAGTAGATGCCTGTCTCAAGCTCGCGCCACGCATTTCAGACTGACGACCCCCGGCTGCAGCCGATTCACGAAAAAGTGATTGCTGGCGCTCGCCTTGATTCCAGCGATGCCCTTTTGCTTTACCGGACTGGCGACGTGCTGGCGGTAGGCTGGATGGCGAATCATGTTCGCGAGCGCATGCACGGTGACAAGACGTATTTCAATGTCAACCGGCACATTAATCCGACGAACGTTTGCGTCGCAGCCTGCCGCCTGTGTGCTTTCGGACGAAAAAAGGATACGCCGGGCGCTTATACCATGGCGCTGGAAGAGGCCTTCGAAACGGCGGCTTCGGGATACAGCGAGGCGGTTACCGAGTTTCACATCGTGGGCGGATTGCATCCGGACTTGCCGTTTCAATATTTTCTCGACTTGTGCTCCGGCCTGAAGGAGCGGTTTCCGCAAGTGCATCTCAAAGCGTTCACCATGGTGGAGGTGGCGTATCTCTCCAAGCGGGCGAAGCTTTCAATCCGCGAGACGCTGGAGCAGATGAAAGCGTCAGGCGTGGACTCGCTTCCCGGCGGTGGGGCGGAGATATTCGCCGATCGGGTTCGCCATATTATCTGCGATCACAAGATCGATGGCGATCAATGGCTTGACACCGCCAGGCTGGCACACCAGATCGGGCTCAAGTCGAATGCGACGATGTTATATGGGCATGTAGAAAACGACGAAGACCGGGTGGACCATCTTCTGAAACTTCGCGCACTGCAGGACGAGACCGGCGGTTTTCAAACCTTTATCCCCCTGGCGTTTCATCCCGACAATACGCCGTTGCAGCACTTGCCGAAGACGACGGGGATGCTCGACATCAAGCAGATCGCGGTGAGTCGACTGGTGCTGGATAATTTTCCGCATATCAAGTCCTACTGGCAGATGATGACGGCGAAGATCGCCCAGATCTCGTTACGCTTTGGGGCAGATGACATGGATGGTACGGTGATTGAGGAAAAGATCTATCATGACGCCGGAGCGACTACGCCGCAGGGCATGCGGCGCGAAGAACTCGAGCGGTTGATACGGACGGCCGGACGTGAGCCCATCGAACGTGACACTCTCTACCGGCCGGTTACTCGGACGGAGACTTCGGTCACCGTCGCGGTCTAAGCCAGTTTTGGCGAAGTTACTTCCTGACTCAAATCCCTGAATTTATTTGAAGAATTCCGCCATGTCTGGCGCGGTGGCGGCTGCGCCCGGCAGATCCGTCACTCCAAGTCCTTCCATCATGAGGCGCAGGGTGCTTTCGTGCTGGTAGAGCGTTGTCGATTGATAGCCGGGCTTTGCCAATGGGCTGACGATTACCGCTGGAACATGTCCTCCGCCATTGGTGGTGTCGGAGTCTTCCGCTTCGTCAAACACGATAATCAGCAGCGAGTTCTGAAAGGCCGTGCTGGCGAGCAACGGAGCGATATTGGTTGAGAGCCATTGGTCGGCGGCGGCCAGCATCTGGTCGGAAGTGCAGGTGGCCAGGCCGACGGGGCAATTATGAGCGTCGTCGTTTACGTTGGGAGCGATGAAGGCGTAGTCCGGCAAACTGTTGCTGGCGATATCCGTTGCCAATTGCGTAAAGGGAACGACATTGCCGGCCTGCGTAGAACTGTTTTGAACATCCGAAAAGTAAACAAAGGGATTGTGACGTTTCACGTAGGCTCCGCTATCGCCGCTCAGGTAGCCAACGGACGGCAGGGACTCCGCATAGCTCTTCCAGGTCTTTCCCGCAGCGGTCAGGGCCCGAACTACGTTGTCCTGACTAACGACGCCATCATAGGAATCACCTTGCGTTCCGGTAATCGAGGTACCTCCGCCTACCGTGAGCATGAAGTAATTGGGGAGCGAAGGGTGGGCGTCCGCGAAATACTGCGTGGCGAGGCCGTTGGCGGTGGCCAGTCCGTTGAGGTAAGGCATGTTGGTGTTGCCGATGACGTCGGTGTAGCTGTGATTTTCTTCAACGACAATAAAGACATGGGAGAATAGCGGGACGCCAGTGGGCCCCGTAGTACCGCCCCCGCCACCGCTGCCACCTGTGCCTCCTCCACCGCCAGTGCCGCCCCCGCCGCCCGTACTTCCGCCGTTCGCAGGCGAATTGCTGCTACCACCGCAGCTACATTGCAGAAGCACAGCAGCAATCAGGATCAGGATGGCTCCTGCACGCTTCATGATTGATATTTTTCTCCGAGGCGATAACACGAGGAAAGACGCTCGTCTGTTCCAGCCAGCGTTGGATGGTAAGTTTTGGCTGGGAGTTGTTTGGGAATCTGGTGAGATAAGACTAGCGAGAAGGGGAGCTAGTAGGGGCTTCCGAAGAAAGGCCGGAGAAGCACCCCGTTCTCCGGCGGCCAAAGAATCGTAAAAACTGAAGCTAAAGCTTCTCGAAAAACTCGCAAGCCGAGCAGGAAATGTAAATGCCGCCCGGAACGCCTCGCTCGCGATCTTTCATGCGCTTTACGATGCGGGTCGATTTACCGCACTTGGGACAGTCCGTGCTCTTGCTGGTGTCCATCACCTTCTTGCGATCTGCTGTCTTTGCAATCTTCGGTCCTACTGCCATGGTTCCATTCTCCTGATCTTAATTGCGCAGTTCACCCGGGAATTCCACGCGGATGATTGAAATGGGGTATGACTGAAATCTTAATCGTGAGCTTAGCCACAAAACGGGAAGCTACTGAGGAAGACTCCTGCGCGCTGACTTCTTCCGTCCGATTGATTTTACAGCAATGCTGCATTTCTTGTCTTGCAGGCTAACTGGTAGTGTCCTAATAGTGCGTTGCCGGAACTTGGTGGCAGCACTGGCAGGACAAACGCGCTACACTTGAAGAGTCCCTTACACATCCCTCCGCCGTGCCCAGGTCGGGCGTCGGTCTCTTGTGCAATCTGATGTTTGATGAAAAGAGGCCGCACCGTGACCATTTCAGAATCGCAACGTGCAACGATTATCAAATTTCTCGACTCCGCAAAGACCAAACTAGTAGCCTGCCCAGACTGCTTGTCGCCCTTTTCATACCGAGCCACGGAATTTCTCTTCGAGGCGCAGACTTGGACGATACCGCTGCCATTCTGCCCGATATGCGACGCCAAGTCGCACTGCGCCTAGCAACGCACTATTAGGACACTACCGGCTAACTGCAGACGTTGACCACGCGAGCACGGCCCTGCTACCGTCATATGTTTGCCTTCTGGGCACGTTCGACATAGGTGGCAAACACGGAGAGTGCAACATGTCTGCCATCAAATTTCGGGGCGTCGATTTCATCCAATACGATGCGCTCCTTACGGAAGAAGAGCGCCTGGTGCGCGATACGACGCGCCAGTTCATCGAAGACAATCTCATACCCATCATTGAAGAGTGCAATCGCGCCGGCCGTTTTCCTCGCGAATTGATCAAGCCCATGGCCGACCTGGGTTTCTTCGGGGCGTCGCTCAAAGGGTATGGTTGCGCGGAAATGGGCAACGTGGAATACGGGTTGATGACCCAGGAACTGGAGCGCGGAGATTCCGGGGTGCGCAGCTTCGTGAGCGTTCAGTCCGGGCTTTGCATGTACCCGATTTACGAATTTGGCAGCGAAGAACAGAAGCAGACCTGGCTGCCTCCGATGCAAAAGGGGGAAAAACTGGGCTGCTTCGGCCTGACCGAACCCGGCTTCGGCTCGAATCCCGGCGGCATGCTGACGCGGGCGCGCAAAGTAGGAAATGAGTACGTTCTCAATGGCGAGAAGATGTGGATTACCTCGGGCACGATCGCGGACGTGGCCATCATCTGGGCCAAGGTTGAGAACGAGGACAACAGAATTCGAGGGTTCCTGGTGGAGACGGATCGCCCCGGCTTCTCTGCCGATGACGTTCACGGAAAGTGGTCTCTGCGCGCCTCGGTCACCTCGGGACTTTCTCTGCAGGACGTACATATTCCCGAGTCGAATTTGTTGCCGAAAAGCGGTGGGCTGAAGTCTCCGCTGATGTGCCTGAACCAGGCCCGTTACGGCATCGCGTGGGGCGCGATCGGCGCGGCCATGTCCTGCTACGATTGCGCGCTGCAATATGCCATCCTGCGTAAGCAATGGCGCGACCAACCTATCGCCTCGCACCAGCTCGTGCAAGACAAGCTGACCTGGATGATCAGCGAGATCACCAAAGCGCAACTTCTGGTGTTGCAGGTGGGACGCCTGAAAGACGCGGGCAAGGTGGAGCACCAGCACATCTCCATGGCGAAGCGGAACAATGTGTGGATGGCTTTGGAGTGTGCCCGCCTGGCGCGCGATATTCTAGGCGCCAACGGCGTCGCCGACGATTATCCGATCATGCGCCACATGATGAATCTGGAGTCGGTGAAAACGTATGAGGGGACACACGACGTGCACTCGCTGATCATTGGGCAGAGCATTACGGGGATCGACGCGTTCTGAGAAAGCGCGCCAGTTACGACGTAGGTTTTTCCTTTGGCGGTTCAACCGCGACGAAGTCCTGCGTGAAACGCTGGGCATATTTTTCAAGCAACGCAGGCACGCGCTGCAGATCGCTCGACCGCAGAATCAATCCGGCATGGTGATGCTTTTTGATTCGTAGGGCGATTTCTGGATCGTTGTATGCGGAGGTATCTGGATCCTCCTGGCGCGCTAAGGAAAGTATGACGCCCGCATAGTCCTTTCGCACGGGCGGAAGACTGTAGGATCCATCGCCACCGGCGACCTCGATGCGGGCCCACTCGCGCCAAAGATTGAGGCCGCTTGCGGCCTCAACCATTTCAGCGATGTAAGCGCCGCCGACGCGAGCGGCGCACTCCAGAAAGTAGAAATTGCCATCCTCGTGCGCGCGAATAAACTCAGTGTGAGCCACGCCGCGAAGCAGGCCTAGAGCGGAGATCAAGTCGAGATTAATCTGGCGTAACGCTGTATCTTCGGCGTCACCGCGGGGAACCGTGAAGCTGGTGAAAACTCCGCCACCGTGGGCCACGTTCATTGGCGGCTTGCCGTATTTGCTCACATTGGCGAAGACTACCTGGTTCTCCGATACGACGGAGTCAACGTGGTAGACGTCGCCGGGAATAAATCTTTCGAGGAGATAGGAAGATTGCTTGTCCCCCAACTGCTCCAGGATCGGCCACAGTTCGTGGGGGTTGTGAATCTTCCTGATTCCGATGGCGGAAGCTTCTTGCCGCGGCTTCAAGACCCAAGGTCCTGGCACATGGTCCAGGTAGTACTGAATGTCGGCGTGGTTCACGACGGGGACGAAGTCGGGAACGCGCACACCACGATCCAGCGCTCGCATGCGCATGGCCAACTTATCGCGGAAATAGCGCATCGTCGTTAGACCCATGCCAGGGATTCGGAGGTGCTCGCGAAGGGTCGCCGCGGTCTCCATATCGAATTCGTCGAGAGCGACGATGCGGTCAATTTTTTCGGTTCGCGCAAGGTGAGTGACAGCCTGCACGATATCGGCAAGAGGGATCTCGGCGGGAAGGTAGAACGTGTCATCCAGACTTTCCCGAGGCCAATCGGCGTCGCGCAGCTTTTCCGCCGTCAGCAGGATTACGCGGCAGCCTTGCCGCTTGCACTGGCGCATGAATTCCTGGCCCTTTTCGTAGGTAGTAATGCAAAGGAAGGTGAGTGGGCGAGATTCCGGCATACAGGCTGGAAAGAATATCACGGGCGGGGCGTGCCGGATGATTCCGCTTTCCATACAGGGGCGACCTTCTTGACGGGGCACTCCCGGATGGAGCATTATGCGCCGTGCTGTTCACGGCGGGATGGCCGCCATCATCGGAAAGGGCCCCAAATGGCTACGCAAACGCGTCCTGAAAACAAAGCTCGTAGTTTTGGACAAAACATTGAAAGCGATCTGGCTTCGCGATTTTTAAGGGTCGTGGAAGTGGCGGCTATCGCCTCCGCCCGCACCATGGGTAAGGGCGAACGCAAACTCTCTGACCAAGTTGCCACCGAAGCGATGCGCCAAGCCATGGATTGCATTCCGATGCGAGGCAGCATCGTGATTGGCGAAGGCGAACGAGACGAGGCTCCCATGCTCTACATCGGGGAGAAGCTCGGTGCCGAATTTCCCGATGGACGCGAAGTGCCGGAAGTGGATATCGCGGTTGATCCGCTGGAAGGCACGAACCTGTGCGCCACCGGAGCTCCCGGCGCGATTACCGTGCTGGCTGCGTCGGAACGCGGGGGTCTGCTGCATGCTCCTGACTGCTACATGGACAAGATTGTGGTGGGCCCGTCGTGCAAGAACGCGGTGGAGCTCGACGCGCCGGTGGCCGACAATCTCAAGAACATCGCACGCCGACTGGAGCGAGATGTCGACGATCTTGTCGTGATCGTTCTGGATCGGCCGAGGCATGAGAAGCTCATCGCCGACATTCGCGCCGCGGGCGCACGGATCCGGCTGATCGGAGATGGCGATCTTTCGGCTGGCATCGCCGCCGCCGTCATTGGCACGGGCGTGCATGCGGTCATGGGCTCAGGCGGCGCGCCGGAAGGCGTGATCACGGCTGCGGCGATCCGTTGCCTGAACGGATATATGCTTGGTCGCCTGGTGGTGAAGCCCGACCAGGACGAGCGGCTCGCGCGGATGGGAATCAAAGATAAAAACCGGATTTACGAAGCGGAAGACCTGGCCCCGGGCAAGCAACTTATTTTTGCCGCCACCGGCGTTACGGACGGCGCTTTGCTCAAGGGCGTCCGCTTCTTCGGCGAAGGAACGCGAACGTCATCCGTGATCCTGACCCAGCAAACCGGCAAAGTGCGGTTTATCGAAAGCATTCACCTGGAAAAGGGGCCGGACGTGAAGGTGAGGTTTGCGTAGCTGCAGAGAGAACAAGATGGCAGCAAATCTACTTGCGCTGAGCTCTTATTCATCTAGAGTGATCATATCGCTGGACGGTAGGAGGGGCGATATGCGGACGGTTGGATTGTTAGAAGCCAAGCAGAAGCTTTCCGAGCTCGTCGAACGCGCCAGCACAGGCGAGCAGATCGGCATCACCCGGCGCGGCAAGCTCGCCGCCATGATCGTGCCTGCACGGCCGACAAAAACTTTGGACGAGGTTTGGGCAGATATCGAAGACATTCGAAAACACGTTGATCGGTCCAAGTTCTCCACAATCAAAGAATTGATCGAAGAGGGTCGGCGTTGAGCCGTTTAGGCCGGAGTTCCTCTTTTTGTTTGATAGAGCTGCTTCTACTCTCTACTTCAAATATTCCTTCCGCACTTCCTCCGGCACCTGGGGCTCCGGGGGAAAATCCTGCGAATATCCCTTGAACATCGCCACAGTGTTCTCCGCTCTCAGAGCGCCATCATGGACCGCAATCTTATGCGGCTTGCTCGGACTGTAACCTTCCCACAGCGATACGCCGGCGTACGCGCCATCCTTTCGAAGGACGTAGTACGTCATGTCGAGCAATTTAAGTTTGTTCATGTCGCCGTTGTAGTTGCGGACGATACGCTTAAGGGCGTCCATTCCGGCGTCTTGCGGAGACATGCCGTGACGCATATTTTCGACGATGGTGTGAGCGCCCGCGACTTTGATATTTTCCTCGCCGCTGCCAGTGGCGCCCGCCGATCCCACGTCCTGATCGGTATAGCATCCGGCACCGATAATGGGAGAATCCCCGCAACGTCCCGGTAACTTGAAGCCCAGGCCGCTGGTTGTGGTGCAGCCGGAAATTTCGCCTTTATCGTTGAGCGCGGAACAATGGATTGTGCCGGTTGGCGGAAATAGAACTTTGCGCACGGCTGACAATTGGCGTTCGGGTTCGATGCCGAGCTCGGCTGCGCGAGCTTGCAAGTTCTGAATTTTTTCTTGCCAGATTTGGGATTGAGGCTTGTCTTTCATGACCGGCGGCGGCTGCCAGTGAGGATCGGCCAAGCCGGGACCCCACCAGTCGTCGGTGGAATGAAATTCTTTCCATAGCAGCCAGATCTTGCGCGAATGCTCGGTGAGCAAATTCTCGCGTGGGAAGCCAACGGCAACCGCAAATTTTTCGGCGCCTTCTCCGACCAGCATCACGTGGCCGGTATGCTCCATCACGGCCTTCGAAACCAGGGCCACGTTTTTTATATTGCGGACGCCGCCTACGGATCCGGCACGCCGCGTGGGCCCGTGCATGCAACAGGCATCCAGCTCAACCACGCCTTCTTCGTTGGGAATTCCGCCAAGGCCGACCGAATCATCGTTGGGATCGTCCTCGGGACCTTTGACAACTTTCATCGCGGCGTCGAGCGTGTCCCCTCCGCCTTTGAGGAAGGCGAACGCGTTCTCGAGGTAGGCATAGCCGTTATTGGCGCAGACGATGATGGGGCGCTTAAATGTTCCCGTTGATGCACTGGATTGCGTCGCGGTCTTCTGCTTGTCTTCCCCTTGTGCAAATGTTCCTGCAGCAACAGCTCCAAGAACTGAGGTCTTTACAAAATCACGACGCGAAACGGTCATGTTTCTCCTGGTTAGACAACGGCGGGAAGGATATCACGGTCAAACCGAGTTTGGCGGAAAAGAAAAGAAACTGCCCAGGAGGGGATCAGCGAAGCTACGCCCTGAAGGTTTTGCTCAGGTGCGCCCGCGAAACTGAATGATGCGACGGCGGTCCCGTTTGGAGGGACGGGCTGCGGGCAGGACTTCGAATTCGCGCATCGCTTTACGTTCGGCGGCCACTTTTTTCCGCAGTTCGCGACTGTCGTCAGTTTCGCGATAAAGAGTTTGCGCTACCGGCGCGGGTCCGCGGACATCGCTGAGAAGGAGTACTTCGATTTCGAAATCTCCGCCTTCGTTGGTTACACGGAGCATGTCTCCGACACGAACCTCGCGGGCGGCTTTCGCCGGTTGACCGTTGGACCGAATCCGGCCGAGTTCACAGGCGCGAGCGGCTAACGATCGTGTCTTGAAGAATCTCGCGGCCCAAAGCCATTTATCGATCCGTACCGAGGTCATGTTATTTCCTTCATCAAGAGCCAATACACATGCGGAAGAAGCTGGGTCAACGGGAAACGCGCTGAAGCCCATCCTGCGACTTAACAAAGGTATGAGCCATTGACAGAGCGGTACGGTATTCGTCGGCGGCACCGCGGTAGTCCCCTTGCTTCTCCAGCAACTCGCCGAGCAAATTATGCGCCTTAAACGCGGGCCACTCCTCGACCGCACCCACTGCCAGATAGCGGCGGACGAGGCGCATGGCCATGGGGTAGGCACGATTCGCGCGATACAACATGCCGGCCGCATCCATTAGCGAGGCAGGCCGGTCGAGCGGGCGGGATTCCATCGTCTGAAGGGCGCGTTCCATGTCATCCAGGCGATTCAGATGGCGATAAAAACCAGCGAGATTGACCCAGGCGCGTGCCCCGCCATTCGATACCTCAATGGCAGCACGGTATTCCTGCTCAGCAACGGCGGTATCTTTATTTTTCTGCGCGATGCGCGCTCTTACCCAGTGCGCCATGCCGGGATTCAACGGAAGAAGTGCATCGGCTTGCGCACGCGCTTTATCTTCGCCGCCGCCTACGATGCCTGGCGCTTCCAGATAAAACTCCGCGAGATCTGTGCGCGCCTCCCAGCTGCGCGGTGTGAATTCGACCGCATGCTCAAACTCGGTGCGCACTTTCTTCGCGAGACCCTGCGGCCTTTAGAAAACTGGCGCGATCCGCTTTTTCTCCGTAGACGCGCCCGAGCCAAAGATGATAAAGACCGTTGTCGGGCGCGAGGGCAACGGCTTTCTCACATGCGGGAATACCGGCGTCCCAAGCATCAAGTTCGAAATGCGCGCGGCATAGAAGGTTGTAGGCCTCAGCGTTGGGAGAGGTTTTTATTTGCTGGTCAAGAATTTGCAAGGCCTGGTCGACGCGGCCGGCGCTCAGGAGATCTTGTGGCGCGTCAGAAGCTGTGGCAACTGAAATCCCGACAAAGAGTGCGACCAGCGTTCCGACGAACAGCTTCCACGGCAAGCGTTTCACGAAAATAAATTCAGGACATAAAAACTGCAGGCACAGCATGAGCTATTCAACCACCTTGACGTGGGCACCGTCGGCCAGAGGTTTGGCGTCGGTTGAGGACAAAGCGACTTGGGCATGCTGGGGAAGGCCGGAGGTGATCTCTACCTGAGTAAGATTCTGCAGAGAGACTCCCACGTCGCGGCGTTTGAGCTCTCCACTTTCTACCTGGAAGACATAGGGTTTCGTGTCATCCATGCGCACGGCTTCGCGGGGAAGAGTGAGAACGTCGTTATGTTCCGCGGTGATCACGGTGACGCCAACATTGACGTTCGGCAACAATCGTAGATCGTGATTATCCACGGTGCACGTGACCTCGCCAACGTTGCGGGAGCCGCGAAGTTTCACGGTTGCTGGAATTGTGCTGACGACACCGTTCCAGATCCGGCCGGGCAGCGCATCCCATGTCACCTCGATTTGTTGGCCGGCGACGAGCCGACCAATCTCAGGCTCGTCCACGAAAGTGCGGACAAGCATTTTGGAAAGATCGCCAACCTGCAGCAGCAGGTCGCCGGTCTGCACATAGGCACCCTGCTTGACGGGAAGGGTATAAACGATGCCGTCAAAAGGCGCGCGCACACTGGATTTAGCGAGAGCATCTTCGGCAGCCTGATAGGCGGCCTCGGCCTCCGCGCCCTGGGCCTGCACTTTGGCGACTTCGGGTTGCGAGTAACGATCTTTCTTCTTTTGTTCGAGCAAAGTGGCATCGGCTTCGGCTCTCTGCAAGGCTTCTTCGGCTTGCTGCACCTCGCCGGCAGAGGCTGCGCCCTGTTGCTGCAAGCGGCGGTAGGCGTCCAAGTTTCGTTGCGCGTCGTTGCGCGCTGCGCGGGCCTTGATCAATTGTGCATCGAGGGTGAGAAGTTCTTCCCGGGTGCCACCACCGGTGAGGTCGGCCTGATCGGCCTGGGCGGCTTTCATCTGAGCGTGGGCGCGAGCGGCCTGGCTGCGAAGATCGCCGTCCTCCAGTTGCAACAACAATTGTCCCTTACGAACGTGCTCGCCTTCTTTTACTAGGAGGCGTTTCACCGTGGTGGCGATAGGCGCATGGGCTTCGAAATTCTGAATCGGCTCGATCTTGCCGTTCGTAGAAATCAGACTGCGGATCGAACCGCGTTCTACAGTAGCGGTCCGGATTTTGATGGGAGCCTGGCGGCGAAAGAATGGGATGGTGGCCACCGCAGCGAGCACACCCACTGTGATCCAGGTTCGCCTGTGGCGTGAGGGCGGGTGACCATTCGAATTGTTGGACGCTGCCAAATCGTTATCTTTCAGAATGCGGCAAGGACAACTGCAAGGATTAATTTACCACTGCGGCGGATGCTGGAAAATTCTCGCCGCCCCTTGCCGTTGTTGATTTAGATGCGGGAACGGTGCGGCGGATGCCGTAGCGAGAGAGGCCCGGCTCAGAAGTGCCGTTCGCGGCGCTCAATCAAGACTTTGGTTTTCGGATCAACCGTTACAATAGACACATGCCAAAACAGGGGCGCTACACGCCAGAACACGCAGCGGCGGGACTGGATGCGAAGTTTCCGGAGATTGAGACCTGGCCAAACCAATTTCCGGGCTATGAGATTGTGATTGACGATCCGGAATTTACGTCGGTCTGTCCGAAAACGGGTTTGCCGGATTTTGGAGTGATTACGCTGCGCTACCAGCCGAACAAAGAATGCCTGGAGTTGAAATCCTACAAAGAATATTTGCAGTCGTATCGCGATCTTGGAATTTTTCAGGAGAATGTGGTCAACCAGGTACTGGAAGATGTGGTGCGCTGGGCGAAGCCGGTGTGGGCAGAAGTGAAAGGTGATTTCCGCCCGCGGGGCGGCATTTCGACGACGATAGTGGCGCGCTGGCCGAGGACGAAGAAGAGCTCGGCTCGTTAATCCGAATGACACAGAGGTCGTGCTATATTCGCTCGATCTCGTGACCTCCGCAAAACTCCATCCGCGAACCGCGCTGGTTCTTCTTACCGCGCTCAACCTGCTGAACTACGTGGATCGCTCTGTGCTCTTTGCGGTTCAGCCGCTGGTGCAGAGTGAATTTCGTCTGACGCAATACGCAGGTTGGCTACCTGACCAGCGCATTTTTGCTCTTTTACATGTTCGCGGCGCCCTTTGTAGGACCGTTGGCGGATCGATATTCGCGCAAGAAAATTATTGTGGGAGGCGCGATCTTCTGGAGTGGACTCACCCTGCTCACCGCGGTCACACACACTTACACCGAGTTGCTGATTCGCCACACGCTGGTAGGGATCGGGGAGGCAACGTTTGTCACGATTGCTCCGACGTTTGTCGCCGATTTGTTTCCGGAAGAGAAGCGGGGCGGATTCTGGGCGTATTTTATTTAGCGATCCCGGTGGGAACAGCGGCGGGATATCTGCTGGGCGGCCATCTTAGCCCGCACTACGGATGGAGATTTCCTTTCTACATCGCGGCAGTTCCGGGATTTCTGCTGGCGCTGGCGGTGCTGTTCCTGAAGGAACCGGAGCGAGGGCAGTTTGATACGGAGAGAGAAACACCGGAGCGAGGAACGTTGATTGGGCTGGCGCGGAATCCGGCGTTCTGGACGTCGACTCTCGGCATGGCGATGATGACGTTTGCCCTGGGCGGAATACAGGTCTGGATGCCGACATTTTTATCGCGGGCGCGCGGTTATTCGCTGGAGTCGGCGAACTTCATGTTCGGGATCATCATCGTGGTCGATGGAATCCTGGCGTCGCTGGCAGGGGGATGGCTGGGAGATTACCTACTGCCGCGCATGAAGGGGTCGTATTACTTCGTTTCAGCGGCGAGCATGGCGCTGGGCGTGCCGTTCATGGTTGTGGCGTTATTTACGCGCGGTCCGGTGATGGTTCCAGCCATCGCGCTGGCGGCATTTTTCTTATTGCTCAACACTTCGCCGCTGAATGCCGCAGTGATTAATTCGGTGGGAGCTCACATTCGGGCGACCGCTATTGCCGTCAACATTTTCGTCTTTCATCTGCTTGGTGACGTGCCTTCGCCGACGCTGATGGGTGTTGTAGCCGATAAGAAATCGTTGCAGGCAGCGTTTGTATTGCCGGTCATCGCGATGATTCTCTCCTCCGCCATACTTTTCTACGGGATGAAGTTTGCGCCGATGCGGGGCGATCGCGCGCTGGCAGGGAAGATCTAGTTCAGAATGCATTATTTCATTGGATCTCCGGCACGATTCTCGCGCTGGCGTGGCTTTCTCGCATCGTCGATGCTGCTATCGGCATGCCCAGCGTGGCCAACGTCTCCCAGCCGCAATGGGACCGGCAGCCGGTGGCCGCTTCTGGAAATCCGCGAGTTTCCATCATTGTGCCAGCCCGCAATGAAGAGGCAGATATTGAGCAGTCGCTTGCAAGGCTGCTGGAACTGGATTACGACAATTACGAAGTGATCGCGGTGAATGATCGGTCCACCGATCGGACCGGAGAGATCATGGACCGGGTTGCACAAAACCAAACTTCTGCTTTATCGCATGACACAAAACAGAAGCTGCGCCCGATTCTGCGCGTGATTCATCATCAGGAATTGCCGTCAGGCTGGTTGGGAAAGACCCATGCCATGTGGACTGCAACGAACGAGGCAACTGGGGACTGGCTGCTGTTTACCGATGCAGACGTTTTGTTCAAGCCGGATTCATTGCGGCGAGCGCTGGTCTATGCGGAGGCAGAGAAGGCGGACCACGTTGTGCTTGTTTCCGCAGATGATCATGAAGCGTCCGGGGGAATACATGATGATTGCTTTTTTCCAGACCATGTTTATGTTCGGGCATCGTCCGTGGAAAGTCGCGGATCCGAAGACGAAGGACCACATGGGGGTGGGCGCTTTCAATCTGGTGAGGCGAAGCGTTTATGAATCGGTGGGAACCTATGAAGCGCTGCGGATGGAAGTGCTGGACGACATGAAGCTGGGCAAAGTGGTGAAGAACGCGGGCTTCGCGCAGCGCAATGTTTTCGGGGGCGATTTGATTTCGATTCGCTGGGCGAATGGCGCGATGGGCGTGGTCAACAACCTGACCAAGAATTTCTTTGCCGTGTTGTCCTTTCAGTGGCCGCGGACTTTGATCTCGGCATTTGGATTAGCTTTTCTGAATCTCTTGCCGTTTCTTGGGATATGGTTGGCTCAGGGTTGGGAACGTGTGCCGTTTGCTGTTGCTCTGGTTTCCATGTTTTCGATCTATGTAGGAATGTCGTTGCGGTCCGGAGTTCCCGCCTATTACTTCTTGCTGCACCCGGTGAGCACCGCACTTTTTATTTACACCCTGTTGCTCAGCATGTTTCATGCGCTGTGGAATGACGGGATCATTTGGCGGGGAACGAGATATCCGCTGGAGGAGTTGAGGAAAGGGAATGGTATGACGGGGCCGACGCGCTATGGCTCGTCCCGGCTCCGTTGGTGTCGATTGCAGGATCCTTCGGCTTCGCGACGCGAATCGTCTTGCTACGGTCAGATCACAATGGCCGGGGTTATTGCTGGGTTTCGTTGGCCACGTCCGCCTCGTTGCCATAAGTTGCGGTAGGTGCGGGAGTGGCCTTCGTTTTTGCCGGTTTCTTGGTAGGCCGCATGCGACCCGCGCTGTAATGTCCTTGCTTTTCCACGTCGTAGTTCTTCGGCATGGGCGGAATGAGAGTTGAGCCTCCGGTGAGCTGGTTGACCCGCTTAAGAATGATTTCGGCTCGTCCGTCATAGAGTTTGACCGGCCCGTGGATCTCGATGACACGGCCTTCGAGGCGGCGGACGTCGCCTACATCTTTCAGATCGGAGTTGAAGACAACAACGGAGAAAGGGCAGGCGGCCTGTTCGGAGCAAAAGCCGATGAAGTGAACTCCCTTAGGACCGGCTTTAACGTGGAGGACTTTTCCAGTGATGCATCTGGTTTCGCCAACGTGCTGGCTGGCTTCGCCGATGGGAAGACAGTCAGAGGCTAAGATGGGAACGGCGGAGAGCAGGATCGCTATCAGGGCAAGACTATTTCCAGTGGCCATATTTTGGGCCGAGGCAGCCCTTTTCGGTCTCTACACGCGCTTACTCTTTAACAACTGATTACCTTATAATTACCCCACCCCCACCCCTGTCACCCATCTGGAATCGTTGGATTAGCGGGTTTTCCCTTGCTACCTTTTTCAAAGGCTTGGAGGTAAATACCTTCGAACGGAAGAGTTAGGTTAGGTTTGGGGTCTTCGGCCCTGCCCAGCCTTCGCCAAAAGCTGCCTCCTTCTCCACGGCCATGATGGAGGGAGCTAGGCGCTGCGCGCAAGGTTGGATGTCACACCTGCGTCGTGGATAAATCAAGGATGCGGATGCGGCGCAAGATTGGACGTGAAAGGGTTGTGCCGAGGACTCCGCTTCCTCAGGATGACAAGGGGTTGGAGAGCGGCAGGCGCGGCTTGGGGCCGCGCCCTCTGCAGGACATAAGTCTACTTGAAGCCTTTGACAGCGGCGGTTTCATCGTCCTTCACGTCGAAGACGGTGTAAAGCTTGGTGATCTGGAGCAGGTCGTGCACCTTCTTGGTGAGGTGCAGAAGTTTGAGCTCTCCACCCTGGTTCTTGGTGGTGGTGAAAGCGCTGACCAGCTCGCCGATGCCGGAGCTGTCGATGTAGTTGACCTCCGCCAGGTTCAATATGATTTTCTTGTTTCCTTTGGAAAGCAGGTCGCGCACGGTGTCGCGCAGGGTGACGCTACCCTCGCCGAGCGTGATTCGTCCGCTGCAGTCCACAATGGTGACCCCGTCCACTTGCCGAGTACTAAGTTTCATGCTCACTGAGAACGCTCCTTGTTGCCCACGGATGGCCCGTGGACGTGCTTGATCAATTTCACTTCCGTACCTGTCTGGGACGGGCGGATTTCCACCACATCCATAAAAGAACGCATTAAGAAAATCCCACGGCCGGACGTCTTGAGCAGGTTTTCTGGTGCGAGAGGATTCGGAATGCCGCTCAAGTCGATCCCTTTACCCTGATCTCGAATGGTGATCACCAGCCCGTCCGCGTTTCGCTCGAAGGCCAAGATAACCTTTTTATCGGGGGCGTATTTGTTGCCGTGCAATACAGCGTTTACGGCGCCTTCGCGCACCGCCATGGAGATCTGCATTACTTCTTCTTCTCCAAATCCCAATTCCGTGGCGATGCGGGTAGCGCTTTCTTCCGCATGGTCCACCGTTTCCAAAGTGGAATCGAGCGTATAGGAGACCTGTTGCTCCATAGCGATGATTACTTGTTAGATCCGCACTTCTGTTCCGAATGGCCCGTTGGGGCTCGCTGCAAGTCCGTCTGCAGCGAATGCGGTAGTTTGCCTGTCGAAGCCGGAATTGTCAACGATGGCATCGGAATTCTGCTACGGCAACATCCAATGTCGCCATGAGACGTGCAGAGCAGGGTCGCAAGCGGCGATTATAATTGTACCCCGAGGCCGCCGTGCTCAGCGCAAGAATCCGGCATTTCCTTCTACGTCTGACAGGTTTTAGTATGCTCTCGATCGCCGGGGTGATTCTGATTGCCTACGCCGTCGACTACGGCGTATTTCGTTATCGCGTGGCAGCCAACCGGGGATTCGGTCAGATCACGGTAAACCGATACGAAGCTGTGCCGCAGAAAAGCGGCAAGACGGAATTTCTCTTCGATCCTCCGCAACTGCAAACCTGCGCAAATTCACTGTTCCCGCGAGCGGGCTTTCTTCCTTGCTGGTATCTACAGCGGCATACCGAACAGCGTACAGACATCTAACCAGATGGTTAATTTCAGCCGTTCTGGTTGATTTCAACCACAGCTAAGTCTTGACTGCTCAGCGAGCTACGCAGGCATCGTGGAGGAGCCTGGCATCATCCAATGGTTAGTGAACAAGAAAAAAGAGAGGTTCGAATTGGTGAGGAGGATATCTTTTATGAAGCTGTCAAGGGTTCAGGGAGTTGCAGGCTTGTTCCTGGCAGCGCTTTTATCTGTGCCCGCATGGGCAACTAATAATGCGAGCTCAAATTCAGCGGTACCAGGAACGGTGAACTATGTGGAAGGTCAAGTCTCGGTTGCCGACCAGCCGCTAGATAAAGACTCAGTGGGAAAAACTACGGTGGCGGTGGGACAATCGCTCGATACCGATACCGGGAAAGCAGAACTTCTGCTGACCCCAGGTGTATTTCTGCGGGAGGGTGACAGGAGTTCCGTGAAGATGGTTGCCGCAGGACTCACGGATACCGAACTGCGAATCGATCAGGGCCACGCCATGGTGGAAGTGGATCAGATTTATCCGCAGAACAATATCCGCGTGCAGGAAGGCAATGCGACTGCGCAGATTTTGAAGCCCGGCCTGTACGACTTTGATTTGCAGCAGCATCAAATGCGCGTTTTTGATGGCGAGGCCATGGTGCAGGAAGGTGACAAGCAGATCAAAGTGAAGAGCGGGCACGATCTGGCGGTAACTGACAATGGTCCGCAGAAGCCACAAAAGTTCGACAAGAAGGCTTACAACGGCGACGATCTGTACCGTTGGAGCAGCTTGCGGTCCGACTACGTGGCGGAAGCGAACGTGGATGCGGCGCGCATTGTAGTAGCCGATGGTTGGGGCCCGGGGTACTGGGGTGCGGGTTACTGGGGCGCAGGGTGGGGAGGCTGGGGCGGATGGTATTGGGATCCGTGGTTCTCGGCTTTTACATTCATGCCCGCGGGCGGAATTTTCTACAGCCCATTCGGTTGGGGATTTTACTCGCCGGGGTTAGTCTACCGGGCTCCGTTTTACGGTGGACATGTCTACCACACGTTTAACGCTGCGAACGTGCGGGCGTGGGGTCCAGGACAGCACTATGCTACCAGCACAGGCTATGCGCACGGCGTGTACACGGGAGCGGGAGCGTCACGCGGAGCCTTCCACTCCGGGCCTGCAATGGCGCGTAGCGGCTTTGGCGGTGGTGGTGGGTTCCACGGCGAGGGCGGCTTCCACGGAGGAGAGAGTGGCGGATTCCATGGTGGCGGTGGAGGCGGACACGGTCGGTAAGACTGAGCAGACTAGCGGAGCACATCCTGTGCTCCGCTTTTTTCGGTCTAGACGGTAGCCGTTTATCGAGTTTTCCGCATCTGCGGTTGTTTCTGCGTTCAAGAAAGTTCGTTATTTCGGAGGAAGACAATGAAAAAGTTCAGTGGATTGGTAATTACGGTTCTTGGCTTGATTTTGTGCGCGTGCTCCGGGAACTTGCTGGCCCAGAATGCGCCCCCGGCTCACCTGCTCGTGACCGTGGAAGCTCGCCATGGAAACGATGTACCCGAACTGAGCCAGCGCGACGTGATGGTGCAGGAGGGACACGATCGCGACCAAGTCACGAATTTGATTCCCGCGCAGGGAGATCACGCAGATCTGGAGTTGTTCATTCTGCTGGATGATGGGTCGAATGCCAGTCTGGGGACGCAACTTGACCAGCTTCGTAAATTTATTGAGGCGCAGCCGACGTCAACCAAGATTGGGGTCGCGTATATGCAGAACGGCATTGCGAAAATCCAGCAGAACCTGACCAACGATCACGCTGCGGCGGCGAAATCTCTGAGGCTTCCCATGGGTATGGCGGGCATCAACGGAAGCCCATATTTTTCCGTAAGCGATCTGGTCAAGCGTTGGCCGCAGAGCAACGCCCGGAGGGAGGTGTTGGTGATCTCCGACGGAATTGATCGCTACTACGGCAGCGGGGATCTCGACGATCCATATTTGAGTGCTGCGATCGACGATGCCCAACGTGCTGGCATCGTGGTATTTGGGATCTATACGCCGAGCGTAGGACACTTCGGACACAGTTACTGGCAGACCTACTGGGGGCAACTCTATCTATCGAAGCTGGCGGATGAAACGGGCGGAGAATCCTATTACATCGGATTCAATGGGCCGCCAGTGGATTTCAATCCTTTTCTTCAGGATATGGAACGGCACTTGAGCCACCAGTATTTGCTGGAGTTCATTCCGAAGCCGCAGAAGAAAAGTGGATGGCAGAAAGTGAAAGTCTCAACCGAGGTTCCCAACGCAGAAGTGGTGGCGCCGAGCAGAGTGTATGTGCAGGCCGCCGAGCGGTAGCCACTCGACATTCGACGAAGCAAGAGAGCGAAGTTTGGTAACTTACGAGCCTGAAGGCTCATCCTATTGGGAGAGGCGAGGACCTCTCAGTGATGAGCCGTATCTTTTGTGTTGTGCTGATTGTGGTCGCCACGCAGGTGTTGGCGCAAAGCGCGATTCCTGGGGGCACCATTCTTCCGGTTCGGTTAGATACGTCATTGAATTCGCGAAGGGAGAAGGTTGGGCAGGTGATTTCGGCGCGCGTGATGCAGGATGTTCCGCTGCCTTCGGGAAAAATACGCGCGGGGGCGAAAGTGCTCGGCCGCGTCGAGAATGTGGTGAACGTGAAGGGCGGCGAGCGATTGACGATACGTTTTGACACCGTCGCGATTTCCAAGAGGCGCATCCCGGTCACGACCAATTTGAGGGCGATCGCTTCGATGATGGCCGTAGAAGAAGCGCAAATTCCGACGTTCGGTCCTGACCGAGGAACGCCGGCGGATTGGGCGACGACTGAACAAATTGGCGGGGAAGTCGTCTATCGCGGCGGCGGGCCGGTGGTTAACGGGCTGCGATCGGTAGGCAAGCCGGCCCCCAATGGGGTGCTGGTGCACGTTTCCGCTGGGTCGGAGACGAAATGCCGGGGCGATGTAGAGGGAAATGGTGAACTGCAGGCGCTCTGGCTTTTTTCCTCGGATGCATGCGGCGCGTACGGCTTCTCAGGCTTGACGATCGCTCACGCGGGACGGACGAACCCCGTCGGCGAAATCACGCTGGCGTCCGAGCGCGACACCTTGAATGTGCGAGGCGGAAGCGGGATGCTGTTACGCGTCATTACCCGGTCCTCAGAATAGAAGTTCCCAACGAGCATTTTTCAGAAGAGGGAACTGCCAACCCTCCCCTTTTGTGCATTTCGCCACTTGCTTCGTCTTCCTGCCATCGCTGTTCCCAGCCGCAACATTGAGACTAAGCTAGAATGGCGTCCGATGATCCGACTTACCTCCCGAGGACCCATGGCACAGAAGCGACTTGTTCTTGATGCAGCGGCTGCGGCGGTGATGGTGCTGGTTGTGACGTGCGCGAGCCTAGCGCAAACGAATTCCGCTAACGATGCGCGATTGCAAAAGTCTTACCGCTTCCAAAAGGGCGGGTGGACATTTGTGCACCTTGAAGGCTCGCCGGCGGAGATCGGCTACCAGCACGGGTATCTGCTCGCCGCTGAAATATCGGACGCGCTCGATGCCATTAAGCTTTTTGACACGCACCAGACCCAACGCGATTGGGATTTCTTCCGCAAGACGGCACGGGAGATGCTGTGGCCGCACATTGACGCTGAGTATCAGCAGGAACTGCAGGGCATTGCGGATGGCGTAAAGGCGCACGGAGGCGATCTGGATGTGTATGACATCGTCGCTCTCAATGCGTTTGAGGAAGTTCCTGACTATTACGTGCCATGGCTCAACAAGCGCGAGAAACAGGCACGCGCGCCGAAGTTGAAAGCTCCCGGAAATTGCAGTGCGTTCATTGCGACGGGCGCGTATACCAAGGATCATCAGATTGTGATTGCGCACAACAACTGGACGAGCTATCTGGCAGGGGAGCGCTGGGTGGTGATTTTCGATATTTTGCCGCAGCACGGTCAGCGCATCCTGATGGACGGTTTTCCGGGCGTGATTACCAGCGACGACGATTTCGGCGTGAACGCGGCTGGGATCATGATCACGGAAACAACGATGACGCAGTTCGAGGGTTGGGATCCGAAGGGGAAGCCCGAGTTCATGCGATCGCGCAAAGCGCTGCAGTATGCGGAGAGCATCGACGATTACGCGCGGATCATCAAGGAAGGAAACAATGGCGGATATGCGAACGACTGGATGATCGGCGACCGGAAGACGGGCGAAATCGCGTATCTCGAACTCGGATTGAAAAACACGCCGATGTGGCGAACCAAAGACGGATATTTTGTGAGCTCAAATTTCCCGCGCGATCCGAAGCTGATTCGAGAGGAGACGGACGGATACGATGTTAACGACTCATCGTCGTCGATGAACGCGCGGCACGCATCGCGCCGATGAACTGGTGCAGCATGCCAAAGGGACCATTGATGTAGAGATGGCGGAGTCGTTCCTGGCGGATCATTTCGACAGCTTTGAGAAGAAAGATCAGCCCGACGAGCGCGCGCTGTGTGGTCACGTGGATGCATCGCCGCGAGGGGTGAAGCAGTGGGGATGGGATGACTACAATCCCGGTGGGGCGGTGCAGGGAAAGGCTACCGACAGCAAAATGGCGGCGACCATGAGTTTTGTGGCGCGAGCGGGGCATCCTTGCGGAGCTGATTTCGTGGCGGCGGATTTTCTCGAACAGCATCCGGAATATTCGTGGCAAAAGCCTCTGCTACGTGACATGAAGGCCGGACCGTGGACAAAATTTCAGGCGGGGCAGAAACAATGAAAGAGACGGTGCAACAGTATATTGAGCGAATTACCAAGTATGCGGAGGGCAAAGAACCTCTGGCGGTTCAGGCCGCCACGGCAGAGAAACTGCAGCGCCTAATCGAGGGCGTGTCCGAGGCTAGGTTGCGGAAGCGCCCGGCTCCAGAGAAGTGGTCGGTCAGCGAAATACTGGCGCACCTTGCAGACACCGAAATCGTCGGAAGTTTTCGAATGAGGCTGATTCTGGGGGCGCCGGGAACTCCTATTGTCGCCTTCGATCAGGATGCCTGGGTGATCAGCGGCCACTATGAGAAACGTGATCCGCAGAAATCCCTCGAACTGTTTCGCACGTTGCGGGAAGCCAATCTGGCATTGCTCAAATCCTTAACGCCAGAGCAGTGGAAGCATTACGGAATGCACTCGGAGCGTGGCCAGGAGTCGATTGAAAAGCTCGTGCGGATGTTTTCGGGGCACGACATTAATCACCTGCAGCAAATCGAAGGCATACTCCAAAGCAAGAGCTGATCGGATGCCAGCGAGTGTCTGACCGCATGCAAGTTCAAGTGCCTTTTCCGTTTCGTGCGTTGCTTTGAATCTCATCGGGCAGAAACAAATTCGATGATTCGGCGCTGAAAAAGCGCGTCCTGCGGGCCTGGAACCATGCTACCGTCGTGGCTGGATCGAGTGCGGCTTCTCTCGAGGCCGGACTCGCAAGGCGGTTCGAATGTTGACCAAGGCTTGTACGAACAGCAGGTGCCCGGCTTACGCGCACTTCGTCTATACGGTCGCCATGCGCTGCGTACTCTGTCGCTGCGATTTGAAAAGCGCACAGAGGATCAGCGAGGTGACGGGAGACGAACCAGCCCTCCCCCGCAAGAACTCATCTTCGGTTCATGGAAAGTTTGGTGGCGCACACGCGGCCCGATAGACGGCGCAAGTAAAAGAGCAACCTCGCTTACGGGCAGCACTTCTTAGCTGTCTTCCCGTGTTTCAAAATCAGCGCATAAAGATCATCCGAGAACTCTGGAGGCTTTTTCGATAGCAGCAGTCATGCGCACGCGCGCGTAAGATTAAGATATTGGTAAGCTGACTATCGGAATGACCAAGAACTTTGCGCGCACCGTTTATCTTTTGATTGCGGCCATCATCGTCTTGCTGGACCGATGGACCAAGCACCTCGTCGCCCAGCGAATTTCTCTTTACTCTCACATTCAGGTGATCCCCGGTTTTTTCCGGTTGACTCATACGGAGAACACCGGGGCCGCATTCAGCCTGTTCGCCGAATCCACGGCGCCCTGGAAGACCGCAATGCTGATTGCTTTCTCAGTGATTGCCCTGCTGGTCGTCTCAGTCCTGCTTTGGAAAAATGATCACGGCAACATCGCTACGGGGGTAGGATTGTCGTTGATCATGGGAGGGGCAGTGGGAAATCTATGGGACCGCCTGGCTCGCGGGCGAGTGATTGATTTCCTGCTGGTCTACGTGAAGCAGTATCAGTGGCCGGTGTTCAACCTGGCGGATAGCGCGATCGTGGTGGGAGCGGGACTCTTGATACTCGAAATTCTGTTCGCCAAAACACATGCTCCGGAAAATCCTACCCAGAGCGAGTCCGCGAAAGCCTAATCAACAGGACGTGAGCTTTGCGAAGCTGTTCTTACGGCGTCCCATACAGCTGCCTGTACACGCTGGCATTGCGGAGAATTGCCTGAACGTACTCGCGAGTCTCGGTAAAAGGGATCGACTCCACGAATTCCTGAGGATCGCGGTACTTCCCCTGGGCAAGCCATTCGTCCACGCGTTCTGAGCCCGCATTGTAGGCAGCCAGCGCGTACTCAAACGAACCGTACTTGTCGACCATGCCCTTGAAATAGCGTGTGCCTAACTGCATATTCACGGCAGGAGTGTACAGTTGCGTGGCGCGGTATCGCTTGATCTTTTCTTCTTTGGCTACGAGTTTGCCAGTCTTGGGCAGCAACTGCATAAGGCCCACGGCATTCGCTCGCGAAACCGCGTTGGGATTGAATTCCGACTCCTGGCGGATGAGCGAAGCCACCAGATAAGGGTCGAGTCCATTCGCCGCAGAGCATCGCTTCAGATCGGTCCAGAAAGGTTTTGGGAAAAGAGCTTCCCAATACTTGCGCGGTAAATCTGGAATGTCCAAAGCGAAGTAATTGGGCGCGGAATGCTTCATGTATTCGATTGCGCGATCGTAATGGCCGGTCTCGGTATACAGTTGTGCCGTCTCGGCGGGGGCCCAGCTACCGCCTTCAGCCGCAGCCGCCTGCAATTCCCGCACGGCAAAATCGACGAGTCCGCCGTTGGCCAACAATTCTGCTTTCTGTACGTGCAGTTCGTCCTGCGGCGGTTCGGAGTCGGTTATTTTGCCGGTACTGTCCAGCGGCGGGACTCGATCGAGCAACGCATACTGCGTGACCGAGACGTCGGTTAGGTTCGGCAATCGCTTCATTCGCTGTCGTCCCAGTTCCGCGTAGTAAAAGTTGCGATAGCGGTCGGAGAGTTTCTGGTAAAAGGCGCGAGCCATGCCGAAATCGTTGTCTTCCTCTGCCAGACGAGCGCGCCAGTACAGGGCTGCAGGAGTTTCCCCGCCGGCGGGATAAATCGCAATCTGTTCTTCGAAGGCCTTCTTCGCGTCCTGGTTGCGGCCCTGACGCAGCGTGAGCCATGCAGCCTTCCAATGCACATACGAGGCGCGCGCACCGGTCGGAAAGCGCTGTTGCGCCTCGCGAAAGGCATCCAAGGCTTGATCGTATTCGTGGTGCACCAAGTGGAGGTTGGCAGCGGATAACAAGGCCTGTTCCAGCCAGGTACTCGCAGGAGCTGCCTGACGTAACTCATCGACGGTGTGAAAGAACGTGTCGTTATCGTTCGCAGCCCAGGCGACTTGTCCCAACAGGTAAAGACGCTCTGCATTCAACTCACCGCTCACCGCGGGAAGTGAAGCGAGCACCTGTTTGGCATCGCGGTTCTTACCGCTCTTATGGAGTGCTTCCGCCAGGGCCAGTTGTATCTTCGGCCGATCTTCCGGGCTCGAGATATTCACCAGAGTGCGATATTCGTCGGCCGCCTCGGCGTAACGCTTGCGGCTGACTAGACCATCCGCGCGGGTTTTGAGTTGAGCCACGACGGGTGGCGTGACCGAGGGGATTTTCTTCAATTCTGCATATGCCGAGTCTGCCTCTGCGCTGGCCGGCATTGTGTAATAAATATTTTCGAATGTCTCGGCGGCTTTTCCAGGTTGCCCTGACGCGGCATAGGCGCGGCCGAGTGCGAATTCCACGTCGGAACGAATTGGTACACGGATTTTCTCCAGCAGGGCAGCGGCTTCGGATGCCTGTCCTTCGAGAAGGAGCGCGTCAGCATAACTCAACTGGGCATCCCGCACGAGAAGGGAATCGGGATGAGCCTTCCCGAAGTCGGCCAAGTTGGCGAGTGCCTCCGCCGTGTGTCCGGTTTGCAGGTATGAAATTCCAAGATAGTAAGCGACGTAATCGCCCAGGTCGCCGGCATGGATTTTGGCGCGGTTCAGCGGTTCGATCGCCTTGGCGTAATCTTTGTCCAGAACGTGGGCATACCCTAACACCAGCCAGGCTAAGGCTCCCGCATCTTCCTTGGCATGAGTCCGTGCGTAGGCCTGCACTCCGGCATACGCGGGGAGAGTACGATCCTGCAAGAGCTGTTGCGCCATGGGGCGCAAGCTGGCCGATGCCACGAAGGCTTGCCGCATGCGCTGAACGCGGGGAGAGACAGGGCGTCGCTTTTTCGCATTGACGTAACGGCTCTTGGCACTGCTGCTGGCCGGTTTCTTACTGGTGGTGGCTTTCCTGGCAGCAGGCTTTCGCTCGGGGACCTTTTTTTCGCCAGCCGTATCGGAAGAGGTCTTGGGCGCGGCAGGCTCAGTTTGTTCTTGAGGAGAATGGGACGAGACGAATGACGGTGCGTTTGCCCGTGCAGGCACAGCACCGAACCAGCTGCAGAGGATTGCAGCCGCGACTAGAACACAGAACTTGGAGACTGATAGAACCACTTTTTACTTTTCGGACGAATGCCAGAGAAAATCGGTTAAAGCTACCGGTGGAAGTTCGAGCCCATGACGGAGAGGTCATCTTCCGCCAGACTGCGCACCAATTCATTCTGAAAATACTCTGCGCTGGCCGCCACCGTGTTGCCGTAGCGCTTCTGAAAAGTGCCTCGGCTCTTGTCGATGTCTTCCTTCAACCGGTCGTACAAATCTTTATTTCGCCGGCCCTCTGCAACTTTGGCCTGATTGTAAAGCTTGATTTCGTCCACCAGTAATCGGGCAAAGCGTTGGGCCTTGCGGTGAGTGTCGGCGTCTTCCGGCGACAGTCCAGCCAAGGGATCGGTAGCCGCTGCCGGAGCCGCTGCGCTGGCTGCGTGTGCCGACGCCACTTCCACCACTTCGGTGGCGGGTTCAGGATCAGGCACTCGATTCGAAGGTATGTGTTTCGGCGTGTGAGCCGCGAAGGGATCGGAGAATGAAGAAACCGTTTGTACTGGCGCGGCCGGCCTTTCCACTGCCTCCACTTCTTCTCGTGGCACAGACTGCTTGCGCAGGGAAATCAGTTCCAGCCATGCGCTGGTGGCCATGACCAGCAATTCCAGAGCGTCGGGATGCAAGTTGCCGCTGTCTCCGCCGTCGGCGTAAACCAAAGCCGCGACTTTATCCTTCAGAGCCAGAGGCAGAACCAGGACTTGTTCGTTCGAAGGTCCGCCGAAGTGTTGGGCGAATGGCGCGCCCATCTCGGCGATATTTCCGGGCGTCGCCGTACGGTTCTGATAAGCATGTGCCACTGGTCCGGCGTGCAAATCCAGGGAGTAATCTTTTACAACATCGTCTTCTGCAAAGCCGCGCGCCTGCCAACCGGAAGCCGCTCCTGCCTTCACTACGAAGAGCGCTACGCGCGCGCAATACCTGCTTCCCGCATCCAGAAGAGCGCGCAGAATTTCTTTCTGCGTCGTACCTGCATGAATCGTTGCGACAGCTTGTACCAGACCGCTTGAAGTGTCGGCTTCGGGGCTTTGGCCGACGGGCGCCACAACTGAAGACGGTAATGCTGACAACACCTGTCGCACAATCTGATCCTGCAGTTGCGGAAGCTGGTCCTGCAAAGCTTGCGCCACGGCACGAGCAACGATCTGATCTAATTCGACCGGCTTGCTGTGCTTATCGTTGTGTTCCGGCATCGTCGAGACCGTTTTCCTTTGTAATTGTGCCTGTCAATCGGAAACCATTTGTACTGGGAGCGGTAAATGCTGATTATATGGCACTTCTGGGAGTGTCCCAGAGTACTTCGGTACCTGTTCAACCGGGTTCACGACTTCTCTTTCCAATGTAACGCAAAAAGTTGTTAGCGAAACGTCGGGCCGGTTGGGCAAATCCATTGGTTACCAAGTAGAATAACAGCTTAACTTTTAGCGCCTAAATTTGGCCGCAAAATACTGCATCGCCCATAGAATGGAAACCATCCAAAACAAAGCAGAGGGGCCGATCAGCGATGAGTTGACGCTGGTACGAGCGGCTAAGCAAGGCGACGACTCCGCCTTTGAAGAGTTGGTTCGCAGGTACGACCGTAACGTATTTCGGATTGCACAGCACATCACGCAGAACCGCGAGGATGCGGAGGATGTAGTTCAGGAAGCATTCCTGAAGGCCTATAGCAACCTGGCCAAGTTTCAGGAGCAGTCGAAGTTTTATACGTGGTTGGTGCGGATCGCCGTCAACGAAGCGTTGATGAAGTTGCGGCGCAAGAAACCGGAGCGTACGGTATCGCTGGATGAGGACATCAAAACAGAAGACGACTCTTTGCCGCGGGAGATTGCGGATTGGAGCCCGAATCCGGAACAGCAATACACGCAAGCTGAGTTGAGAGATATTTTGAGTAAGACGATCCAAGGCCTACCCCCGGGTTTTCGGACCGTATTCGTACTAAGAGATGTGGAAGGGCTTTCGACCGAGGAGACCGCGGCCGCGCTGGAGTTGAGCGTACCTGCAGTCAAGTCGAGGTTGCTGCGTGCGCGCTTGCAGCTTCGCGATCGGTTGGGACGCTTCTTTCAGAAACGTGAGAGTGGAGATGGCAACCAGTGAAATGCTCTGAATTTTTGAACGAGCTGACCAATTACTTAGATGGAGTTATTGACCAGCAAACCAAGGTCGAGTTGGAGAACCATCTTTCCTGGTGCCACAACTGCTACGTGGTCTGTGACACAACGAAGAAGACCATCGAAATCTACCGGGATTCCCAACTTTACGAGTTGCCTGAGGATCTGCGAACTCGCCTTCGCTCCGCCATTATGACCAAGTGCCAGCAGTACAAGAAGCGGGGCCCGGAAAGCGTTTAGTTCGGCTGTCGAGCAGAATTTTGCGATAACAGCAACCTCTTGGCCCCGTCCCGCATTATAATTAGCGGCACGCGCGGGGTGCTGTATGAGATTTTCACGTTGTGAGACCCTCCTTCTCTTTTCCCTTTCCTTGGTGTTGCTCGGGAGTTCGTTCGCGGGTGCCCAAGGTCCCGGCGACAAACCGGCGCAGCCATCAAAAACTTCTGCTGACTCAACCGCGAAACCAGCGATAATTTCGCAGGACGATCCGAACCGCTCGCCGATTCCCTCTGACGCTCCCAAAATCTCCAGAGAAACTCGCTTGGAGATCATCCGCGATTTTGAAACTCAGTTGGTATACGCGCGGACGGCCTTCCCCATGGGCACCAAAGGCCTTCTGCTGCGGCAAGGTGTGATCACTCCGAGCGGAGATGAGTTGCAATCGCTGCTCAACTTGTGGGGACCGGCGGTGAAGCCCGGCGATCCGGCGCACATTTCTTTCGTGCAAGTTAAGAACGATCACATCCGTTTCGAAATTAACGGCGGTCCCATACTCAGAAAAAAGTGGTACCAGCGCGTGCAGGTGTCGGGCGCTAACGGGCCCGTGACCCAGACGGACGCCCCGCAGAACAATCCCCATGGATCCTACGTCGACGTTTATTTCGACAAATATGTTCCCGAAATGTCGGCGGCGCAGTTGCGCGACGTGCTGCGACCGGTGCTGGACTTCAATGCCCGCAACAAGGAGCAAGCTTATCTGGACACGGTGCCTCCGAAGGTGAAGGAGGCAATTCAGGCGCATCATGTGCTGGTTGGCATGAACCAGGAAATGGTGCTCCACGCGAAGGGAAAACCGCCGAAAAAAGTCCGGGAACGCGATGGCGAAACCCAGTATGAGGAATGGATTTACGGCGATGCTCCCGCCGACGTGGATTTCGTGCGCTTCACCGGGGACGAAGTGGTCCGGGTCGAGACCATGAAAGTGAACGGGCAGAAGATTGTGCGCACGGAAAAAGAGGTCATTCTGCCGCGGGAAAACGATCGGGAAGCGAAGAGCGAACCGGAAGCGCGACCGTCCGCGGCGCCTAGTCTCAGACGTCCTGGCGAGGATGCCGGAGCGGCCCCGAAGCCGGCAGACAGCGTTGCTCCGCCGCCGCGCCAATTACCGCCGGATTTACCCCAGCCGCCCGGTGGCCCGGGAGACATCATCTCAAGTCGTTAAGATATCTGTTGGCTCAAGGGAGAAGAGTGCTTCCGTGCTCGGCAGTACACTTTTCCAGCCATCCAGGCCCGATTCTGCGCTCTTACGATTGATCCGGTAAAATCTCGCAATGCCCGTCGCCATTCAATGCCGCGATTTGCGCAAGACATACGACGGTAAAGTGGAGGCCGTGCGCGGGCTGAATCTGCAAATTGAGGCCGGCGAATGCTTCGGCCTGCTCGGACCAAACGGAGCAGGGAAGACTACTACGATCGAAATTCTCGAAGGCCTGCTCGAGCCGACGTCAGGAGAAGTCTCCATCTTCGGACACTCGTGGCGCGAAGATGCGCGGGAAATGCGCGAGTGGCTCGGCATTTCATTGCAGGAGACTAGGCTCTCTGAAAAACTCACAGTGCGCGAAACCGTCGACTTGTTTGCCAGTTTCTACCGCGAGCCGCGCTCGTCGCAGGAGGTTCTCGAGCAGTTGCAGCTCACGGAGAAATCCGATGCCTGGGTGGGCAAGCTTTCCGGGGGTCAGAGACAGCGTTTGGCTGTCGCGACTGCACTTGTGTGCAATCCGAAGATTTTATTTCTCGACGAACCCACGACCGGTCTCGATCCGCAGAGTCGACGCCAACTCTGGGATATTATTCGAGAGTTTCAGCGGGACGGCGGGACGGTTCTGCTCACCACTCATTACATGGACGAAGCCGAGCGTCTCTGCGATCGCCTCGCCATCGTAGATCAAGGCCAAATTATCGCGGAAGGCACGCCACCGGATCTGATCGAGCGGTTGGGCGGCCATCACGTGGTGGAGTTTGCGGTCAGCCGGAACGGAGACGGCGCGGCGCTCGACGTTTGGCGCGAATTACCGAGTGTTGAATCCGTTCGCGAAGCCGATGGCATGCTGGCGCTGAGTGTGCGAGAGCCGCATCTAACGATTCCAGCGCTGCTTGGCGCGATTGAGAAGCAGGGAAGTGCCTTGCAGCACCTGACCACTCGCCAGGCTAGTCTTGAAGATGTGTTCGTGCGCCTGACCGGACGGCATTTGCGGGAAGAATGATTTTTCGAGGACAGCATGAATAGCAATTGGGCAAGATATCTTCGACGCAAGATTGTTCTGGTTGTAGCCGGCGCTGCGCTGCTGGCAGGGACATTGTCGTTTGCGCAGACGCCGCCCGCGGAATCGCCGACTGACTTTCCTCCGCTCGAGCAGTGGAAAGACGCGGTTCTATCCGGAAACGCCGCGACGTTGAAAGCGTTTTACAGCACCAATCCAGTCACGAGGGTACAGGCCAACGGGATTGTAGCGAGCGTCGATTCCGATGTTGATTTCTGGCTGGGATTGAAAGCGCAGAGCATGAAGGTCGAGGTCATGCGTTTGCGAAATCATCCTGACACGAAGAGCATCACCTTCAGAGCCGAGGTGCAAACAAAATCTCCAGACGTCCGGACAGTGACCGTCGCGGATAGCCAGTCCTGGCAAGATCAAGGTGGGCAGTGGCGTTTGATCGGTGTGGAGCGAGTCGATAAACCGCATCTGCAGCAACCGTCGGATATGCAGAAGAATATCTATCCACCCGACGCAGACGCTCATGCCGAACTTAAGGCGGCCGAAGAACGGGCAGCGGCGGAGCACAAGCGAGTGCTCCTGGTCTTTGGCGCCAACTGGTGTTACGACTGCCACGTACTCGACTTGGCGTTTCAGCGGCCGGAGTTGGCGCCTGTGCTGGCGGCGGCATACGAAGTTGTGCACGTGGATCTGGGTCCCGATGAACACAAGAATGAGGATTTGGTAAAGGAATTCGATGTGCCCCTGGATAAGGGGATTCCCGCGCTGGCAGTGGCTGCGAGTGACGGCAAGCTCATCGTGAGTCAGAAGAATGGCGAATTTGAAGATGCGCGCTCGCTCACTCCCGAAGCGTTGCTCGATTTTCTCAACAAGTGGAAGCCTGAGACCCGGTAGTTCGACCTCGTTGTGGCAGGAAAGTTTATGAGTGTTGCTGAACAAACAACGGTGGCGAGAATAGTTCCGCCGAGGCGACCGCCGAAAAGGAACGGCCGCTGGTCAGGATATCTGCATCTCCTGATGGCGCGCATGCTGGAACTCAAGCGCGAACCGGAAGTCGTCTTTTGGGTGTTCGTATTTCCACTGCTGCTGGCGACCGGTCTCGGCATCGCATTTCGGAACAAACCTGCCGATGCGTCTTCGGTTGCGATCGTCGCGGGTCCGGGCGCGGAAGCGGCACAGGAGTTGCTGCAACATTCCCCGCAACACGCTTCGTTCAAAGTGGGCGTGCAGGACGAGGAAACCGCTCGCAAGGGATTCAGGCTGGGAAAGTACGATCTGGTTATTGAGCCCGACGGGAATAGCGGTCTGCGATATCGTTACGATCCCGCTCGTCCGGAGAGCGTGCTGGCAAAGGCTGAGGTGGATAACGCGCTGCAAGCCGCGGCCGGCCGCAAGGATGTAGTGGCAACCGCGGTTGTGACTTCTTCCGAGCCCGGCTCGCGCTACATCGATTTTCTGATTCCGGGCCTGCTCGGAATGAACCTGATGAATTCCGGGATGTGGGGCATTGGATTCGCGCTGGTGGATATGCGGCAGCGCAAATTGCTGAAGCGCTTCGTGGGTACCCCCATGCGGCGAGGGGATTTTCTGCTCGCTCTCATGTCGAGCCGCCTCGTACTGATGATCATTGAGATCGGACTGCTGCTGACGCTTGGCGTGCTGGTTTTTCACATGAAAGTGTTGGGTTCAGTGCTGGCCATCGTGTTTCTTGGAGCAGTGGGAGCGATGTGTTTTGGCGGGATCGGATTGCTTACGGCGAGCCGCGCGCAGAAAATTGAGAGCGTAAGCGGCCTGATGAACCTGGTCATGATGCCGATGTGGATTTTTTCGGGCGTTTTCTTTTCTTACGAACGTTTTCCGTCCGTGATTCAGCCGCTCATCAAAGTTCTTCCACTGACTGCACTGAATGATGCTCTGCGCGCGAGCATTTTGGAGGGAACGCCGCTGATCCATCAGTGGCCGCGATTGTTGCTGATGATCGCCTGGGGCGGGATTTCGTTTCTACTGGCGCTGCGATGGTTCCGCTGGACTTAAACTTGCGTCATCAACCGGAAGGGATCAGGAGATTTTCCGAGCTTGCCTCGCCCGCAAAGTTTGGGAGAAGTTACGAACGAGGCCGGCTGCGGTACTTGCGAAGTATGCGGTGTTACGACTTGACTAGCTTGGCATTAGCCTTTCGGACCTTTGCCCAGCGTAGTTTCTGAGCCTCGGCAATTCGCCGGCGAGCGTCCTTGCTCAAGGTGCGACCAGCCTTCTTGAGCTTCTTTCCGCCAGCATGACCGAGAGCGTCCAGCGCTTTCCCTACCTGCACCATCTCTTTTTCGAGACGGGAATACTCTCGCTGCAGGGAAGCAACTACCTTGCTCATCATCATTAACACCCCCTTGCAGGTAGGCTAACACGTTGGCATAAATCGAAAAGTAAAATTAGATCAACTTTCGTAACTGAACATTCGGGGAACATTGGCAACTTTGGGATTCAACTCGGAACAAGGGCCAGCCTCTCCTACCTAGCCTCTCCTACATTGATCGTCGGTAAGAAGTGCGGGCTCCGGCGGGCGTTGGTCGCTTGCTCGAAGGCGAAGGCCAGCCGGATGAGGGTAGGCTCGCTCCAGGCTCGCCCAAAGAAGGATATGCCAACGGGCAAACCGAATAGAAAACCAGCAGTCACATTAATGTTGGGATAACCCGCCACAGCTGCGGCATTTGAACTTCCTCCGGCGACGTGATCGCCATTGACCAGGTCGGTGATCCACGCCGGCCCTCCGGTCGGGGCGACTATGGCGTCAAGGTGGTACTTATCCATGGTGGCATCGATTCCTTCCGTGCGGGCAAGCTGATGATTTTTCGCTAGCGCGTCGAGATAGGCCTTGTCGGTAAGTGGACCTTTCGCTTCTGCCTTCACAAACAGGTCTTGACCAAAGTAGGGCATCTCTTTCTGGTGATTACGCTCATTGAAGTCGATGATGTCTTTCAGTGTTCTTACAGGTGAGCCTGGCCCGAGGCTCGCGAGATACGCATTCAAATCGGCTTTTAGTTCATACATAAAAACCAGTAGCTCGCTTTCATCGAACTTACCCAGGGTCTCAATGTCCGCGGGATCAACCAAGGTAGCTCCTTGCTTCTTCATGACACTAAGGGACTCTTCCATGAGAGCGTCGACGCTATCGCTGAAGCCGAAGTATTTTCTGGCGACACCGATGCGTGCGCCCTTGAGGCCGTTCGGATCGCAGAACTGGGAGTAATCGGTTGCGCTCTTCCCCTGACTCGCACTGGTGGCCGGATCGCGAGGGTCGACGCCGGTGAGGGCGCCTAGCAGGATGGCGGCGTCGCGGACGGTGCGGCACAACGGGCCAGCTCCATCCTGGCTGTGAGAAATAGGGATGATGCCACTTCGACTGACCAGTCCAACCGTGGGCTTGATACCCGCGACGCCATTCGACGATGCGGGACAGACGATGGAACCGTCGGTCTCCGTTCCGATCGCAACGGCGCACAAGTTGGCGGACACTCCCGCACCCGAGCCTGAACTTGAGCCGCAAGGATTGCGGTCGAGCGCATAAGGATTTTTGGTGAGCCCGCCGCGCCCGCTCCACCCACTGGTGGAGTGGCTGGAGCGTATGTTGGCCCACTCACTCAGGTTGGTCTTGCCCAGAAGGACCGCACCGGCGGCCCGTAGCCGTTCGGCGACGAACGAGTCTTTCGCCGGTCTCGAACCCACCAGCGCCAACGATCCCGCTGTGGTCATCATCTTGTCGGCGGTATCGATGTTGTCCTTGATCAGCACGGGGATGCCATGAAGCGGCCCGCGCGATCCTTTCACTTTGCGTTCCTGGTCCAATTGATCGGCGATGGCTAGAGCGTCAGGGTTCAGTTCGAGGACGCTGTTTACAGCGGGTCCGTGTTTATCGATTTCGTCGATACGCGTGGAGTATTTTTCCACTAAAGATCGTGCAGTGTATTTGCCGGACTTCATGCCATCCTGTAAATCCGTGATCGTCAACTCATCGAGTTCGAAGGGCTTGACTTCCGTAGCGGGAGCTGGAGTCGCCGTTTCCCGGGCGGCTGCCAAAGCAGGGTAGAGCGGCGTGAAGGAGACGGCCGCGCCGCCCAGCATCGCTGTCCTGACAAAATCCCGCCGGCTGGCATTTGACCGGGAGCTGCGCGGTTTCTTTGACATGTTTTAGTAAGTCCTTTATCTATAAATATTTGTAAATGGCAACGAACATATTAGCCTACTCGAAGCCGCCCGGGCTCGATGAGCGGAACGGATTCAGGTTGTGGACCTCAGGGATTTTTGCAATATTTTCTGTGCATCTACAGGCCTTGATGTATAATAATTCCAGCTAAGTTTGACTCACGAGCAATTGAAGGTCGGTATCGCCAACCAGCGTCACCCCCTCACTAGCAGCGAATCTTCCATAGCACATTTCAAGAAACAAGAATAGGACTATCAATGGCAGAACAAGGAACAGTGAAGTGGTTTAACGACGCCAAGGGCTATGGCTTTATCAGCCGCCAGAATGGCGAAGACGTTTTCGTGCATTTCTCCGCGATTCAGGCTGGTGGCTTCCGCAGCCTGCAAGAGGGCCAGACCGTGCAGTTCGACGTGACCAAAGGCCCCAAGGGCTGGCAGGCGGAGAACGTCCAGGCTGTCTAAGTGACACCGCTTCCAAGCGAAATGAATGCCCGTCCTCCGAAAGGAGACGGGCATTTTCCGTTGGTGCCGTGAAATCGCCTATCAGGCCTTCTGGCGCGCTTGCTGCACCATCTCCACCAGAACCTTCCTGGCCTCATTCGTATCCCGAACCTCGCGTAGAAATCCAATCCGCGCTCCGCGAACGCCGTCTGCGGTTTTCAAGCGTACCTGAAAGCCAAGCCGGTCCACCGAAGTCATCGCCGCTTCCTGCGACTCGATTCCGGCACATGTTTTTGCCAGCAGCACGAGCGCTTCCTTGTGGTCGGCATTCATGTGGTCAATAATTCCCGCCGCAGCCTCAGCCAAGGGATCAGGGTGCGCGGTATCGTACTCGGAGGCATTCACCCAGCCCATCACTCCGAAACCGCCTACGTAGTAGACGTCCAGTACATCCATCCGATAAAACGAAAAGTCGTCGAAATCTACCCAGTAGCTGCTATTCGCATAGCGCTCCAGATAGAGCCTCCGCGCGTCTGCGATTTCAGACTCGGGAACCGTCGCAACATTTCCCACCAGCGTAACGCGCGAGGCGCCCAACGGGTCACCCTCTCCATCATTCTGGGTTATCAGCAGGCTGGCACGAGGGTCGGCGTGCAGATTTTGCGTGTGCATGGCCATGGTGCTGATGAGAAAGATCGGACGGCCGCGCTCATCGAGTCCATAGGGCATGACCGATCCGAAAGGGAATCCCGGACGCTTGCGTGAGACCGTGGAAAGGCTGCCGATTCGTCCTAAGTGCACCAGAGTGCGCGCCCGCTCGGAAAAAGAGGGCTCGGGCACAGCGGGACCACTGCTCGCCGTGGCAGTGCTGCCATGTTGTCGGTTCGAAGCCATCATTTCATTCAACCCTGTTATTCAGCCAGTCTAAACGAAATGGATGTCGACTGCGGCGGAGTGTGGGCACGGGTGCCGCGAGCGGTCTCTGGATTGTTTCCGATTGCGTTGAATGCTAGACTTTGGTCTGTCTTTCTTGGATATCGCCTGTTGCGAGCGGGAGTAGTTCAGCGGTAGAACGCCAGCTTCCCAAGCTGGATGTCACGGGTTCGATCCCCGTCTCCCGCTCCATTAATTCCTCAAAAACTCAGAAGCTTTTGAGCCTGTCGTATCCTACTCTCCCACTACTCAGAGTGTGATGCACGCTTACGCAAGCGGATATCGAGTCCAACCATCGGCCCGTACACATTGATGCCGTAGTTCCTGGTGCCGTAGTTCGGAGGGCCCTTGTGTTGCGATAAATCCGCATTCGAGACATGCATGTAATTCATACCGGCGGAAATTGCGAACCGAGGATTGAAGTTATATCGCGCCCCGGCGCCCATGTTGAGAGTAAAGGTGAAGGGCTGTCCTTGCGCATATTTCACTCCGTCGGGACCCTTTGCGTCGATGATGCCGAGGCCAAGTCTCATATCCCAGTAGGGAGCAACCCTCCAATTCCGCGGAACAATATTGCGTCGTATCGCCATGTCATAAGAAAAATAGTGCGTTTCCGGGCCGCGGGGAATCGCGGTAGCGGAGCCGCTGACCGTAAGATCCCAATTTCCCCGAAGAATCCAGGGACCGGCTAAGCCGCCCATCTGCCATCGCAGGGAAGCAATGATCGGAACAAGCGTGTATTTAAGAGGGTAAGTGTTATAGGCATCGCCCTCGAAAACGTCGAAAACGAAAGGGATATTGATGGGGAGCCATCCGCCGTCCAAAGCGAATTCGAGCTTATTCCGGTAATAGATGTCTTGGTTAAAGTCCGCGGGTTTGGCGCGGTGATCTGCAACGAGCGGCTGGGTCTTCGAATCTTCTGAACGATCTTCCGAGGGATTGTTGCCGCGAAGTTTCCTTTGAAATGCCGGTGTTCAGATCAAGCATGGAGAGCGCTAGTCGCTCCGAAGAGGCAGTTTGGTTGGCAGAAGGTTCGAAAGCGATGAAGGTTGGTACGAAGATTTCCTTTACGGGTATCGGGCAGCTGTTTACCTCACCGACTTTATCAACCTGCTCGGGAGAGGCCGGGAGCTGCGGAAATGCAGGGAGAGCAAAAAAAACAGTAAGCAGAACAACAATGGACCTAGGACGCATAAAGCCCTCACGAGTGCAATGCCCGTCAGTCTAGGACAGCACGACCGAGAAAGCTATCACGGGGCGATGACTAATGGGATGCGGCCAGCTTCCATGGAAGATCTCAACAGACACCAAAGCCTCCGAGTCAAAGTTGCCGCTCATTCTTTATTCTTTATTCTTTGAGTTGACTCTTGAACTGCTGTTCGGTGCCTACAAAAAATTCCTCAAACTTTCTCTTTCCGGAGGCGCCCTGGGCTTCGCCGTTAATTTTCCCCCAGATGAGGGCGCCATTTCCAGTCGCCGGAAGTGGACGCGTAGTTTGTGGGGAATAGTAAAAGTATTGGTCATTGGCCGGGCCATATTGTTCATGCGATGAGGTACGCAATTCGCCGCCGGCCGGAATCTTCACCACGAGCTGGCCCCCTTCCTGCGGTAGAGCTGGAGCATTTTGTATTTCGAACTCGATGCGGACCCAGCCGGTGTAACCTTCCGGAATCAGAAATCGCCACGAGCGGACACTGGATTGTCTCGCGCCCATGCCGATCCAAATCGCCAAAGTCGTCAAGATAATTAAGCTGGAAATGCCAACGATCACTCGCGCTGCGCCGCTCGGAGCCTTCGGCAAGATCCAGGTTTTGGCTTGCGTGTCTTTCTGTTCCCGGAAGCTGACAAATCCGGAATAGAGGGTGACAAGAGCCAAAAAAACGATGGCAAAGTAGGGCAAAGTCATCTGGCTTTAGAAGCTGGCATCTCGCTTTGCGGAATCCGCGCAGTCAAGACGAAGAAGGAGGCGGCAGATTTTCCGTCGCCGTTGCGAATCGATTTCGCAATCGCGGGGGCGTAAAAACTCCACATCGCCAGGCATGCGAGCAATGCCACTCTGGCCGCAATGTACGGGCTGAAAAGGCTGATATACGCGGCGATGAGAAGAGCTAAAGAGCCCAGGAGTGAGACCAATTCCAAGGGATTCACCGGCGCTCCAAGTGCGGTGAGGGCCAACAACGTATAGACATGAAAACCCGTGAGGGCCGCAGTGATCAGATACAGGAAAAAGGGAAGCATATGGTCTCAGATTCCACTCGTCTGATATTGAAGAACGGCGAGGGCCAGGCGGTAATCGTAAATGGCTTGAGCATTGCTGATCTGCGCCTGTGTCTGCTGAAGTTGCGCCTGGCTGAGCTCAACAATGGAACTCAAGCCGAGATGATAACGCGACTGAGCAAGATTCAATGCGAGGTTGGCCTGCTCCATAAGTTGCTGAGTTACGGCCATACGCTGATATGCCGTGTTGGCATTCAGCCAACTGGTGCGGACGTCGCGCGCGATGCGGTCGCGCAAGTCTCGCAATCGTTCATTCGTGGCTTGGGCTCGCAGCGTGGCTTCCCGCGCCCGCGCGGTGAACAGAAAACCATTGAAGACCGGGATGTCTACGTTCACACCGATCGCCCCGTACCAATTGGGCGCAATGATCGGATCCCGGACGGGCGTGTCTCCCACTGCGCCGATTGCGCGGATGTCTGGAAAAAGTAAATCGCGTTCTGCCTTTTGAAACTTCACTGCCGATTGCGATTGAAATTCCAGCGCCAGGATTTCCGGCCGGGTGGAGAATGCCGTGGAGATAAGGTCGTCGACATTGCTCTGCGGAGCGCTGACGGCCGAGGTATCTTCCACGAGCTGGAAATTCTGCAAGTTCGCATAGCCAAGCACCGCGGAAAGCGATGTTAGGGCGGCATTCTGGTTGTTCTGCGCGTCGAGTAGAAGAAGCTTTGCCTGGGCGAGATTGACGTTGGCAAAACTAAAATCGAGCTCCGACTTGAGCTTGTTATTGAAAAGAGCGCCTACCTGGTCGGCGACAGTTTGCCGGGATGCAACGGTTTGCTGCGCGACCGTGAGTACGGCCTGACTTTGTAACGCGCTGTAGAATGCCTGATCGACCGCCAGAAAGATCTGCTCCTTGGTAGCGACGGCATTTTGATTTTCAGCTTTGGCTGCCAGATTGGCGCTGGAAATCAGATTCGTGGTGCGCCCAAAATCCGTAATAAGTTGGGTCACCGTTGCGCCGGCTGCGGCGCGTGGGTAGACCGTTGGATTGTTAAGTGCACCGGCCGTGATGCGCGACCCGGGCTCTGAGTCGACCGCCGTCAGTTCAACGGCTGCGGTCGGCCATAAATTCGATCGCACTTCTCGTGTGACCTGCTGCGATGCGAGGGCCGTCAGTCGCGCAAATGAGATCTGCGGGTTGTTCTTCAAGGCGAGAGCTTGCGCATCCTTCAGCGAAAGTGGAATGGCGGTTCCCGCAATAATTTGCGGCGGATTTTCCTGTGGAATTGCCGGCGGTGCAATTGGGGAGCTGTGTGGATTTATCTGTTGGGGCACTGGAGTGGATGGCAGATTCATCGACGCGCTGGGTTCAGAAGCCTGCTGACCAAAGCAGCACAGGTGGGCTGCGACGAACAGAAAGACCGTTGACGCGCACTTCAACTTGCTCCCTTGCTTCATCTTGGCCTTGCCAAATTCCATCGAACGGAACACTCCATAAAACCGACCTGCATCACAAGCCAACGCCTCACTGCGCAGGTTCTAACGCAGGTTCTTTCGTGTCCTTAGCATTCTTTCCGCCACGCTTTCCGTAGACCAGCAAATACGCGGCAGGCACGATGAAGATCGTTAGCAGAACCGATGAGGTTAGCCCGCCTATGATCGCTCGTGCCATCGGAGTATATTGCTCCGCGCCTGTACCTAACTTCAGCGCCATTGGAATCATCCCGATAATGGTAGCGAGCGAGGTCATAAGAATGGGCCGGAGCCGCACGCGACAGGCGGTGATGACTGCATCTGCCGCTGATAAGCCCTGACGCTCCAGGTTGTGCGCGAAATCAACAATCAGAATGCTATTCGAGTCCGCGATGCCGACCAGCATCAGCACTCCCATCAGCGACATCACATTCAATGTGCTGTGAGTGAGCGGCAGGATGATGAGTACTCCGACAAACCCCATCGGAATCGCCAGCATGATGAGGAAGGGGTCGACGAACGACTTAAACTGCGCCGTCAAAATCAGGAAAAGTAGAACAAAGGAGATCAGAAATCCAAGAGCAAAGCTTTTGAACGAAGCGTTCATGCCCTGGACCATTCCACGCAAATTCACGCGAACATTGCCCGGGATTTTTGTATTCGTCAAGAATCTTCTGAACTGCGTTGGTGACTCGCCCCAGATCTTCGCCGCTGGGCGTTACGTAAATATCGACCGCCCGCTGAATCTGGTAGTGGTCCACCTCGGTGGGCGTCTGCATCTTTTTCACAGTCGACAACATTTTCGAGAACGGTGGTTGGGCGGCCTTGCCCGCCACAAGCCCATGATGCCCGGCCGCTTCCGGGTTGAGGCGGCCCAGAAGGCCCGCAATTGAGCCCCGCGCCATTCCCAGGATCTCGTAGCGGATCTGCCCCAAGTCCGACATGTTGTGAATGGCAGCCGTGGCCATGCTCAAAATATTGCACCGTAAGGTAGTAGTCGTTGCCGCTCTTGCGATCGACCCAGTAATTTGGCGCAATCATGTAATCGGAATTGAGCGCGGTAATTACGTTGTCGACCACGTCTTTTTGGGTCAGTCCTAGTTCGCCGGCGTGAACCCGGTCCACGTCGAGGCGCAGCGCCGGATAATTCATGTCCTGCGGGATGATAGACCTGGCCAACGCCATGCACCTCGCGAATACGGGCAGCCAAGCTCTGCGCGATGCCGTAGATCTGATCCAGGTCAGGGCTGCTGACCTGCACATCAATCGGAGCCGGCATGCCCGATGTTCAGAATGGCATCCACCATCGAGCCACTGGAAAAGAATGTGCGAACGTCGGGAAACTGGCTCGCCATCGCCTTTTGCACCCGATCCATGTATTCGAAGCTGCTTAAACTGGTGCGGCTCGTTCAGCGCCACCTGGACGGTTGCAGTGTAGGGGCCAGAGTTGGTGGTGTAAAGCGAGGAGAAGTCAGGAACGACGCCGATGTTCGAAACGATTCGTTTCAAATCCTTTGGCTCCACGTTCTTGACGGATCAGATCTTCCACCTTGGCCACGTATTGATCCGCCATCTCGATGCGCGTGCCGGTCGGAACTTTCATATTGATGGTGAACTGGCCCGCATCCGTCTTCGGGAAGAATGCCAGTCCGAGCAGCGGATAGATCGCCAGGCTTACAACGAAATACGCCGCTCAGGATCGCTACCGTAAGTCCCGGACGCACCAGCGCACGTCGCACCCAGATGTTCGTAGTAATCGAGAAGCTTGTTGAACATCCGATTGAAGCGGGCGTTGAATCGGTCCATCCAGGATCGGCTGGCGGCTTGCGTTGGCTCAACTTCATACTCGCCATCCTTTTTTGCGTGCTCCGGGACGTGATGTACAGCCTTCAGAAAGCGGGAACAGAACAGACGGAATTACCGTCATTGCGACCACGAACGAAGCCAACAAAGACAGGCAAAACGCCAGAGCCAGTGCGGAAAACAGGAACTTCGCCACGCCGTACAGAAAAACCACCGGGAAGAAATCGACCACATCCACCAGCGTGGCCGCCAACACGGCCAGGTTTACCTCCGCGCCTCCTACCTCCGCGGCAATCATCGGCGCGGCGCCCATTTCGAGATGGCGATAAATATTCTCCAGCGAGATGACCGAATTATCGATCACGCGGGAAAAAGCCAGCGCCATGCCGCCCAGGATCATGGTGTTGATAGTCCCGCCCATCATGGCGAGCACAACGAATGCAGCCAGGGCGGATAAAGGAATCGACAGCAACACCGCTGAGGTGGCGCGGAAGTTCCCGAGGAAAACCAGAATCATCAAGCTGGTCAGGATCAAACCCAAAAAGCCTTCGTGCAAGACCGTGTTAATGGCTTCTTTGACGTACACAGATTGATCGAAGACGATACTCGTCTTCATTTGCTGCGGGATGTCATAAAGGTGCTTGATGAGTTCGCGCACGCCGTCCACCACGGCGATGGTGTTGGTATCGCCGCCCTGCTTCATGATGGGAATGTAAGCAGACCGTTGGCCGTCGATGCGAACTACGTTGGTACTGAATTCTGATGGGAGTCTTCCGCTTTGCCGATGTCATTGACCGTCACCCAGGAGTTCCCTTTGACCTTCAAGGGAAGCTTGCCCAGTTGGCTTCATGTTGTCGACCAGGCTGTTGGAGTAGACGAAATAATCGTAGGGCCCCATCTTCACGTCGCCAGCCGGCAAGATGAGGTTTGCGCTGTTAACCGCGCCCACCACGTCCATCAGGCTCAATTGCCGTGACGCCAGTTTGTAAGGATCGACGTAGACCATGATCTGGCGATAGGTCCCGCCAAACACGCCGGGGATTTCTGCTCCGGGCACGACTGCGATCTGGTTGCGAATCTGAAACTGCGCGTAATCGTGGAGCTGAGTTTCGTTGAGTCCCTCGCCTTTCACGGTGACCAGGGCTACCGGCAGGCTGGAAGCGTCGAACTTCAGAACGACGGGAGGCAGCGTTCCCGGGGGCAGACGCTTCAGGTCGGCGAGCGCCAGATTGGAAAGCTGGGTGACATCGGCATCGGCGTTGGTTCCGGGCTGAAAGTAAACGCGGATGATGCTGACGCCCGAGCAGGGACCGAGACTCCATGTGATCGATGCCCGAGGCCAGAGTGAAGAATCGTTCCAACGGATCCGTTATGTCGGTTTCAATATCCTGTGGCGGCATGCCCGAGAAGAACGTAGCCACCACCACTTCCGGCAGGTTGATCTGCGGAAACAGATCGACGGGCATCCGCGCCAGGCTGGTCACGCCGATGACGAGCAGCACCAGGCAGATGACAATTACGAAATACGGATTGCGAATGGAAAACCCTGGCATAAATTAGTCCGGTTCAATCTTGCAAAGCCGCCGTTCGCGAGGCGGTGTCACTTATTGATTATTCTCCTCGTGGTATTGCATGACCGCGACTTCCTGGGGATGCACTTTCTCTCCCGCCTTCAGGCCGCTCCGGTCGCTGACGACGACCTGTTCGCCATCCGTTAATCCCGACACGATCTCAGCATCGCTTGCACTCTGTATGCCCAGTTGCACCGTTCGCTCTTCCAGGGTCCCGTCTGGATCCACCACAAAAACGGTCGTCTTCTCACCCTGATGATTCAATGCCTGCAGAGGTACGGTGGGAACATCCTGTTTATGGTCGAGGGTTAAAGTCGCGTCGGCATAAAGGCCCGGAAGCAGAATGTGCTGCGGATTCGAATACATCCACCTCTGTGTGCATGGTGCGAGTGTCTTCTCGCACATCCACCGAGAAGCGCGCTACCTTACCAGGAAATGTGCGATTCAGCGAAGGCACATGCACATCCACGTGATCGCCAATGTGAATGTATTGGACATAAGCCTCCGGCACCGGGATCACCAAGCGAAACAGATCGTCTTGGGACAGCCTGACGATGGGCATGGCCTGCGTACTGGAACCGGTTCCGGCCTGCACCAGCGTTCCCAGGTTCGCGTAACGCTCCGTAATTACGCCAGAAAATGGGGCGGTAATCTTCGAGTAATCAAACAGGCTCTGATCGTGGGAGAGCTTTGCCTTTGTCATTCCCATCTGGCTCTGCGCAGCTTCTAAAGCGGCCTGCCCGGCATCGACCTGAGAAGCCGCTGCCAGATCTTTTCCCTGTGCATCATCCACTTCCTGCTGGGCCACAATGCCAGGCTGGCTTTGGAAGACTCCGTTCAGGCGCGTGTATTGCAGGTGCAGCGCATTGTATTGCGCCTGATAGCGCGATAATTCGTGCTGGGCTCGACTGACCTGGTTGGCGGCGTTTCTTATTTCGGCTTGATCCTCCTGAAGCTGTGCCTCCAACTCAGGTATCTCCAGCAGTGCCATGGCCTGGCCTGCCTTCACGTGGGTTCCATAGTCCACCGTTAGCTGTTTCACGTATCCGGATTCCTTGGCATAAACATCGATCTCTTGAAACGGGACCAGTTCCGAGGACAAAGTGAGCTGACGACCAAGCGACTTCTTGGCTACTTTCGTTACACCAACGGTCACGACTGGCCCGCCCGCTTGAACCTTATCGCTACCTCGCGAACACGACGACGAAGCAAGCGCCACCACCCCTAGAGCGATGGCAAAAGGAATCACCATCCCTCTAAAGGGGGGACCGCTTCGCGATATTTTCAAACTGTGATTCATCAGGTTGTCCCTCGACGAGACCTTACGGCTGCCTTTCAGCGAATCTGCTTCAAAATCTGGCGCAACTTTTCCACTGAGAAATCCGGCGACCGGCAGAAATCGATCACCTGCTGTTCTTCCTGCTGCAAACGAGCCGCTGCCTTCGGGATCTCTTTCGCGACATTCAGAGGAATCGTGAGAACGCCATGGCGGTCTCCATGCAACAGATCTCCGGGTTGCACTTCCATTCCGCCGACGTTGATGACAGTGCCGATCTCGAAGATGTGGGCATATGCATGGGAGACCGCTACATTGCCGGCGAACAGTTGAAAACCTATCTGCCGCACCGCGGGCAACTCCCTGACAGCACCGTTAGTGACGTAACCAACGCAACCCAGAGCTTTCAGGATGGCGGCTTGCATGTCTCCTACGAAGGCACCTCGTCCGGGATGGTCGTCCATGTCCTGCAGGACCAAAATGCGAGGAGAGGGAATGTCGAGGATGCTGTTCCAAAACTCCGCACGGTCGGGAAAGTTGCCGCCACCGATCGGGGGCTCTCCGCTGCGCAACCTGGCTGTGGCTGCGTAGCCCACCATGGGTGGAGCGTCTTCGAAGATGCAGCGCACGCGTGCATCCGCAAATCCGGCATTGCGCAGCCTCACATTGAACGAATCAATCGCATTTGCGACCATGCAGGAATCGAAGTGCCCAAGAGCATCAAGTTCCTTGTGGGTCAAAAACGGCGCAACTGGCACGCGCATTTCCTTTCAGCAACTTCTCTGGTGTGACGATCTGCTGGATATAAAGATGCTGGTATTCAAACGCCCGTATACGTAGGCGAAAGTAGGATAACGCTAGGTGATAGAAAGCGGGGGCGGACGGTTATAAAGGCTTTCTTCAAGGAAGAGACCAGGAATCGGGGGCCCGGCAGGAGCAACCCTGGGATAGTAACTGGGGGACTGCAGTTGGGTAAAGTTGAATACCGGAGGGTGCCAGTCAGCGGCATTCTTATTCAAGCGCTGCCTTTTGGCATCCGGAGCATGTACTTTAGCAACCTTAACTGATTGGATCGATCCGTCCGCAGGGAAGTAGTAACGGGTGGCCAGGCTGGCGGTCAAGGCAGCATACCGAAAGCAAAACGAGGGCTCCGAGAAGAGCCGTAGGCTTTCGATTTTTACACTTGCTCAATATCATTCAGATAGTCTTGCAACCTGCTTGTTTCTAACACACGGGCCTGCCTGCTGCAACTCTTGCGCAGGGTCAAGCGCTCTAGCGTACCCCATTAGATAGCCATGACTTGCGCGATGGTTGTACGCATGTCCTGAGTGCGGGCCACTCCGAGTAACTCACTATTTTGCGCGCCCCACCGCGATAAATCGCTTTTCTACTCACAACGGTGAGTGACTAAGATCACTGACTCAAATTGGGAATACAGCGATAACCATTAACGTCGACCGTGATCCACAACAAGGCGGACGGCACGTTGGAGCCCGAAGTTGTAGGTGCAAGATACGAGACCGTGTTGTCGCGCATTCGTGCATAGCAATGTTTCAATTCTAAGGTAATGGGCAGCGCGCCTTCGTCAGCCTCGATCTCATCCTCTCTTCCGCTCCCGGCATAAATCACACAACGTTGTGAGAAATAGGCGGCGAACTTACGAGTTCGCCGAGCAGGAAGGCTCTCATGTCGAAACATCCAACCATCGCAGAACACCTGGCAGCCAGCGGCGTTTCCCGTAGAAGTTTTCTCCAGCTGTGCGGCACGCTGTTGGCAACCGCGCCTGTTGGTCTGGCGCTCACCGGCAAAAAATCCGTGCTGCAGATTGCCAATGCCATCGGCAAGACCAAGCGGCCCTCGGTGATATGGCTGCATTTCCAGGACTGTACCGGTTGCACTGAGACATTGTTACGCACCTCCGCTCCCGATGTCGCACACCTGATTCTCGATGTGATTTCTCTCGATTACCACGAGACTTTGATGGCTGCCTCCGGCGCACAAGCCGAGGCTGCCTTGCGGTCGGCCATGGCAGAGAATGCCGGCAAGTACGTTCTGGTTGTTGAGGGCGCCATTCCCACGCGCGATGAGGGTATCTACATGCAAATGGGCGGACGGCCCGCCCTGCAAGTGGTCAGAGAAGTAGCGGCCCAAGCAGCGGCAGTGATTGCGATGGGCTCCTGTGCATCGTGGGGCGGCATACCTTCAGCCGATCCCAACCCGACGGGGGCGGTTGGAGTTGATTCGATCATTTCCGGCAAGCCGATCGTAAATCTTCCCGGTTGCCCTCCAAATCCTTACAACCTGCTCGCCGTAGTTCTCGAATACGTGACCATGGGCAAACTTCCGGCTCTCGATGAATACAACCGTCCCAAGTTCGCTTATGAGCGCGTGATCCATGAAAACTGCCCGCGTCGTGCGCACTTTGACGCCGGCCGTTTCGCCATGTCGTTCGGCGATGAAGGCCACCGCAAGGGCTGGTGTCTTTACAAGCTTGGCTGCAAAGGCCCAGTGACTCACGCGGCGTGCTCGACGCGACACTTCAACGAAATTCCCGGCGTATGGCCGATTGGGATCGGCGCCCCTTGCGTCGGTTGCACGGAGAAGGGCGTGGTTTGGCGCATGAGTACGCTCGAGACAGTTCCGATTCACCTTGCCACCCCACCCGATACGTATCCCCCCATTTACAGCAGCGCGGGCAAACTGAAAGTGGGTGCTGCGACTCTGGTTGGAGCGATCGCTGGAGCCGTGGGCGGCGCCACGTGGGTTGCGTCGCAGCGTTTTCAAAGCAGCCAGGAAGCCGGCATCGCGCGGGTCACGGCCGATCGTGCCCACGCGGAAAAGCTCAAATTGTCGGCAGAGAAGCAAGTTCCGAAGAAAGAGGACTGATGTGGCCATCACTCGGCGAGCCCTGTTCACAACGATCGCCAAGGCCGGAGTGCCGGCGGCCGTAGCTCTCACCGTCGCGCCCAAGGCCCTTCAGGCGGAGGAAATTCCCCTTCCGAGCGCAGCGGTCGGATTGCTCTATGACGCCAGTGTCTGCATCGGATGCAAGGCCTGCGAGGCCGCTTGCGCCGAGGCCAACAACACGCCTGAGGATATTAGCGGCGACAACCTGCACCAGGCCCCGACTGATCTGAACGAACTCACGCGCAACATTATCAAACTCTATAAACCGGAAGATGGCTCGCAGTTCTCTTTCGTGAAGCGCCAGTGCATGCAGTGTCTGGATCCGGCTTGCGCTGCGGGCTGTCCCTTTCAGGCCCTGCATAAAGATCCTCAGACGGGCATCGTCAGCTGGACAGCCGAAAAATGTATTGGCTGTCGCTACTGCACCATCACCTGCCCCTATCACATCCCCCGTTTCCAATGGCAGGGATACAATCCGCGCGTTACAAAGTGCGAATTGTGCAGTGACCGTCTGGAGAAAGGCCTAAAGCCCGGCTGTACCACCGTTTGTCCTACAGGTGCGGTAATTTTCGGGCCGCGTACAGCTCTTCTGGCCGAAGCCAAGCAACGCATCAAGAACCATCCCGGCCGTTATTACCAAGAGCGGGTTTACGGCGAAAAGGACAACGGCGGTACCCAGGCTTTATATCTTTCGCGCGTGCCGTTCGAAAAGCTGGGGCTGCCAGAACTGGGCTCTGAATCGGTGCCTGCCAGAACTCTTCGGTGGCAGCGGCGACTGTACCAGTATTTTGCCTTGCCGGCGCTGCTCTATGTCGGTTTGGTTCAAGTGATCCGCACGAGCCTGGGCAAGCATGAAGAAGAAGCGCACGAGCGCGAGAAAGAAACCGGATTGAGGGCGCAACTCTGAGGACATAAATATGAGCAGCATAACCATCACAAACGTGTCCGGCGATCCCAATCGTTGGGAACGGAACGTCCCGGTCTACGGTTTCCCGGTGGTGAACCGCTTCTTTCTCGGGCTTGTTGCTATGACTCTGCTGGCCTTTGGATTGACCGCTTACCGCGAGTTGGCCGGTCTCGGGCCCGTCAGCGGGATGAACGACGCGTACGGTTGGGGAATCTGGAAAACGTTCAACGTGATGGTGTTGACCGCCTTAGGATCCGGGGCATTTGCCGTAGGAATTGCGGCATGGGTATTCCGTCGCAAGCGTTTGCACTCGCTGATGAGAATGGCTCTGCTCACCAGCTTCCTGGCCTACGCCTGTGGATTGCTTTTGCTCGGCATCGATGCCGGCCGCCCCTGGAACTTTTATTGGATCGTCTTCCCGTGGAAATGGAATATGCACTCGCCCCTCGCCGAGGTTGCGATCTGCATGTCGATCTACGCCATGATTCCTCTGGCAGTCGAGAATATTCCTCCCGTGCTCGAACGACTCTGGTATTTCGATTCGCGTCTGCGACCTGGAGTAGAAAAACTCGAACGGATTCTGCATAAGTTTTTTCCATGGCTGATCGCGGCCGCCTACCTGCTGCCGGGCATGCATCAATCCTCACTCGGTGCGCTGATGTTGCTGGCCGGCGAACGCGTTCATCCTTTGTGGCAAAGTCCGTGGCTGCCTTTCTTGTACCTGGGTGCGGCGACGTTCATGTCGTTCGGTTGTGTCGCGGGAACCACCATGTTGTGTTGCGTCATCTGGAAGCGTGCCATGGACATGGAGGTTCTCGATGAAGCAGCTCGCATCACCTCTTACCTGATTTTCGGGTGGTTGGCCTGGCGGCTGCTGGACATCATCTTCCGCGGAGCCTTGGGCACGGCGTTTCATTTCGATCGTTTTGCCGGCGTGTTCTGGCTTGAAACGCTGCTGATCGCTGCCGGTGGCTGGCTGCTGCGCAAGTCGTTGCGAACTCACGAAACGCGATGGATGTTCCTGGGCTATATCTTCAGTTCGCTGGGCGGAATGATCTATCGCTTCAGTCCAACAACCTTAGCGTTTCGCCCCAATCCTGAATCACTTTACTTTCCAACCACCATCGAGGTCCTGGTCTCGCTCGGGTTCATTTCCATGGCTATCGCTGGATTTCTACTGATCGTCAAGCGATTTGCCATCCTCCCAGCGCCCTTGTATGAGTGGCATGACATGGCGAGCTACTTCCGGTTCCGCAGACCGTACATTCGGTGGACCGGCTACTTCAAGTACGGACATTTCGGCGAAAACGAATCTGAGACAACACACTCTGACTAATAAGCAGGTCTTATGGCCCAACGAATCACGATTGATCCCATCACCAGAATTGAAGGTCACCTCCGCATTGACGTGGAAGTCGAGAACAATGCGGTCAGCAACGCATGGGCTTCCTGCACCATGTGGCGCGGGATAGAAAAAATTCTTCGCGGTCGCGATCCACGCGATGCCTGGCTATTCACCCAGCGCTTTTGCGGCGTCTGCACCACCGTGCACGCGATGGCATCGGTCCGGGCGGTCGAGGACGCGCTGAAAGTGGAAGTGCCGCTAAATGCGCAATACATTCGCAATCTCATCCTGATTGCCCATGCGCTGCACGATCACATCGTTCACTTCTACCAGTTGTCCGCTCTCGATTGGGTGGACATTCTGCAGATTCCCAAGGCCGACCCCGCGGCCACGCAAAAGTTGGCGGAGAGCATTTCTCCGTGGACGCGTAATTCCCGCAATGAGTTCAAGGCCGCGCAAGATCGCGTGAATGCCGTGGCCAGCAGCGGCCAACTCGGAATCTTCATGAACGGGTATTGGGGCCATCCGGCAATGCATCTCTCTCCGGATGTAAATCTATTGGCCTTCACGCATTACGTGCAGGCGCTCGAATACCAGCGCAAGGCGCTTCAGGTTGTAGGGATTCTGGGCTCGAAGACGCCGCACATTCAAAATCTGACTGTCGGCGGAGTGGCGAACGCGATCGATCTCGATAGTGCCAGCGCCCTCAACATGGATCGTCTGGAGATGATCCGCGTCCTGCTGGAAGACGTAGTGAAGTTTATCAATGAAGTCTATTTCGTCGACGTCTGCGCGGTCGCCGCGATGTATCCGGAGTGGTTCAAGATCGGAAGCGGTGTCCGGAACTATCTCGCCGTTCCCGATCTCCCGCTGGACAGCGCAGGCACCAGCTACGACTTGCCGGGCGGATATATCATGGACGGAAACATTGCGGGCGTGCATCCCTTCAAAACCGCATCGGACCAGATCTTCCGTGATTCCGTTACGGAAGATGTCGCCCACGCCTACTATCAAGGGAAGCCGCTCCATCCCTGGTCAGGGGAAACAGAACCGGAATTCACTGGCTGGAATGGGGAGCAAAAATACTCTTGGGTGAAAGCTCCACGGTTCAATGGAAAGCCGATGCAAGTTGGCCCGCTGGCGCAAGTGCTGGTCGGATACGCACAAGGCCATCCGCTGACCCAGAAGTATGCCAATCTCGCACTTGGCAAGGTGCAGGCTATCGGCGGCGTGCACGCCACACCAGACATGCTGCACTCGACCCTTGGCCGTCATGCGGCGCGGGCAATCCGCGCGTGCATGTTGGCGGAACTCGCGCAAAAGCATCTGCAACTTCTCACCGACAACATCGCTCGCGGCGACACTTCAGTCTTTAACCAACCGGTATTTCCCAGCCACGAAGTGGAAGGGGTTGGGACACACGAAGCTCCGCGCGGAACGTTGTCGCACTGGGTCGTCATTAAAGACGAGAAGATCAAGAACTATCAAGCGGTTGTGCCCTCGACCTGGAACGCCAGCCCGCGGGACGCCTCCGGCGCCCACGGACCCTACGAAGCCTCGCTTCTTCATACGCCGCTAGCGCGTCCCGAAGAGCCGCTGGAAGTATTGCGGACCGTGCACTCGTTCGATCCTTGCATGGCGTGCGCCTGCCACGCATTCGATCCCCAGGGCCGTCAGATCGCCAAGGCAAAGATTCTATGAGAAAGGTAGTAATTGGCGGAATCGGCAATGTACTGCTGGGAGATGACGGCGTTGGGCCGTACGTGGCGCAGCTTCTGACTTCGCGTTACGAGTTCGAACAGGGTGTCGAGGTTCTTGATCTCGGAACCCCGGCCCTTGACCTGATCGATCAGCTTTCTGGGAAAGACGTTGTTATCCTCATCGACTCAGTTCAGACCGATGCCGCTCCCGGAACGGTGCTGCTCTATCGCAAAGAGGAAATCATGCGTCTCCGGCCCGCGGTACGCATGGATCCGCACTCGCCCGCTTTAGTTGACGCATTGTTCAGTGCCGAACTTTTCGGAGTTGCCCCTGGCAGCCTGCTGCTCGTAGGAATAGTGGCAGAAACCTACGATACGACGTGCAGTTTGAGTAAGCCGGTAGAAGCTTCGTTAGATAAGGTGATTGCAGAGATCTTGTGTGAACTCGATCGATGCAGTATCGGGTATCGGCTGCGCGCCGTTCCCGCGATCCTTGGGGCCTGGTGGGCAACGGAAGAGCATAGCGAAATTGGGGGAAGGCCCGTTGCCGCTATCTGATCTTCTTGAAAACTTAAGTCTCAGGATTTAAGCCGAATTAGTGGAAAGCCGTGGCCGAGTTGGCGGAAATCAGAATCGCTGGTCACCAGCGTAGCCTTATGCTCAATCGCTAGCGCTGCCGCAAAACTGTCTGCATAGTAAAGCTTGTGTTTGAACTTCATTTCAGCTGCCCGGAATGCTCTCTGCGGCGTAGCGTCCAGCATCTCGACAGGTAAAGGGCTTACGGCACTCACAACCGCAAATGCCCGCTCGGCCCCAAACTCACGAAGAATTAAGCCATAGACTTCGCCATAATTGACTGCTGACATCAGTATTCTTGCACGGCCACGCATCGCTTCCTTCAGCAGTTCATCGACCTTGGAAGCACCCGCCCTGTTCCTTAAGAAAGCAAACAGTGCGCTGGCGTCCAAAACGTAGGTTTTCATTTATCGTGCTTGCCTTCCTGGCGATGTTCCTTTTCCCAGATGGCAAGCAGGTCCGGCCCGTCCGTGAGCATGCCCCGTACCCGATCGATGTATTCGTCCGTGATGGGCTGCAGTACGATGCGGCCAAGGTGGTCCTCAAGAACCTTGACCTTGGTTCCGGCCTCAATTTTATGTTTGCGGCGAAGTTCGGCAGGAATGACAAGTTGGCCTTTGGAGGTAAACGTCACACATCCATCTTTCATGTCTTACATATTAGCATAGTAAGACTTATATTATATTGTGTGACGGTCAGCAAATGCGAGGCAGTTGATCGCCCGACAGCATGTCTACAACGCGACTTGTTCCCAGCGGCGTCCGCATCGTAACCAGGCCTGAGTTCTTTTCGGTAACGGTGCCGATGATTTGCGCCTCGGCGCCCAGCGAGTGGCCTCGCATTGCCTGAAGGACCGCGTCCGCAGCTTCCGGCGCGACGATTGCTATCAGCTTGCCTTCATTCGCCACATAAAGAGGGTCAAGGCCCAGCAGTTCGCAGGCTCCCCGAACCTGCTCATGGATGGGCAGGGAAGCCTCCTCGATTTGAATCCCCACGCCCGACTGTTGGGCGATTTCATTCAGCGTGCTGGACACGCCGCCGCGGGTCGGATCACGCATGCAGCGAATTTCGCCGCTGGCACCCATCATTACTGCTACGAGTGTGTGCAAAGCTGCGCTGTCGCTCACGATTTGCGTTTCAAATTCCAAGCCTTCGCGTTGCGCGAGAATCGCGATGCCATGGTCTCCGATGGAGCCGCTTAACAACACTTTGTCGCCCGGGCGAGCGCGATCGGCGGAAAAGTCGATTCCTAGCGGCACAATTCCGACACCGGTGGTGTTGATAAACAAACCGTCGCCTTTACCTTTTTCAACGACCTTGGTATCGCCGGTCACAATGGTAACGCCAGCTTGCTTCGCCGCCCTGCTCATCGAATCCGCCACACGGCGTAGTTTCTCGATGGAGAATCCCTCTTCGATGATGAAAGCCGCGCTCAAGAAAAGTGGCGTTGCGCCTCCCATAGCGAGGTCGTTTACGGTGCCGTGAACTGCAAGGGATCCAATGTCGCCACCGGGGAAAAATAACGGCTTCACCACGAAAGAGTCGGTCGTCATGGCGAAACGCTGCCCGTTTACGCTGAAGATGGCCTGGTCGTCCATCCGCGCCAGGACAGGGTTGGCAAATACAGGGAGGAAAACATCGCGGATCAAGGCCGCGCTCAGCTTACCCCCGCTGCCATGGCCTAAGAGAATCGTGTCCTTCGCCGGGAGCGGCGTGGGGCAAGTGATCTCTGCGATGGTTTTGGTGGACAAGCTTTCTCCTAAGTCGTAACCGCATGACGGCGGTAATGGTAGTAAGCGGCACACGCGCCCTCTGTAGAAACCATGGGCGCGCCCAACGGATTCTCGGGCGTGCATCGCATTCCAAATGCCGGACAATCGGTTGGCTTTCTTCAAGCCTTGCAGAACCTGCGCGCTGATGCATTCAGCCGGCTCGTCTACTGTGAGCTCAACCAGGTCAAAAAGCCGATTCGCGTCATAAGCTGCGTACTCCTGGCGCAGCCGCAAACCACTCTGAGGAATGAGACCGATCCCGCGCCACTTTTGATCGGCGACTTCGAAAACCTCGGCAATCACCTGCTGCGCCGGCAGATTTCCTCGATAACTCACCGACCTTACATACTGATTTTCAAGCCGAGTTTCGCCGGTTTCGAGTTGGCGAACCAGCATCAGCACCGCTTCCAGAATGTCCACGGGCTCGAAACCTCCGACGACGATCGGGATCCGGAAGTCGCGAACCAGAGTTTCGTACTCTTTACATCCGACCACGGTGCATACATGTCCTGGTGCGATGAAAGCCTGTACCCGGTTTGTGCTGGCAACCATCAAGGCTCGAATCGCTGGCGGGACCAGAACATGCGAAACCAGCATCGAGAAGTTGGCGAGGTGTTCGCGCTTGGCTTGCCAGGCCGCCATCGCGTTCGCCGGAGCTGTGGTTTCGAATCCGATGGCTAGAAATACTACTTTGCGGTCCGGATTAGCGCGGGCGATCTTGACCGCCTCATTGGGAGAGTAGGCGATGCGAACGTCCGCGCCCTGCGCCTTGGCCCGGAGCAGATCCGAGCGCGATCCTGGAACCCGCAACATGTCGCCATAAGAAACTAAGATTACTTCCGGCCGCGAGGCTAACTCGATCGCCTTGTCGACAGTTTCGAGCGGTGTAACGCAGACGGGACAGCCCGGTCCATGAACCAGTTCAATGCCAGGAGGCAGCAATTCATCCAAGCCGTAACGCATGATGGTGTGAGTCTGGCCGCCGCAGATCTCCATCAGCACCCATGGCTGGGTGGTTCGCTGCGCGATCTCAGAGGCCAACGCTCGCGCAATACGCTGGTCGCGATATTCGTCAAGATATTTCATGCATTAGCCGGAAGTCCGGCTATTCGTCCGTCGGCGGAAACTCCGCTTCCAGCGCTCCCATTTCCTGCAGCAGCTTATATGTGCGTTCGGCTTCGATAGAATCCACACGGCTGATCGCGTACCCCACGTGGACCATCACATAGTCGCCGAGGTTTGCCTCGGGAACGAAGCTCAAGGACACTTCCCGCACAATGCCGCCGAACTGCACCCGCGCCGCCCGGAGGGGGCCCATTTCCTGGATTTCGAGGATTTTACCGGGTATGGCGAGGCACACGAGAGTTCTCCAGAGTCAGTACAGCATCGAGCGCTAAGGCTAACTGTGACGCACATCACAGAACAGAGTGATGAGACGACGTTGCGAGGGGTCTATATGCGAGAGGTCGACGAAAATGGAGTAAAGCCCGGCGCTACTGTTAGCATATTTCCATGGCGTCCGGCAGTCAGAACCAAACCGGCCTATAGGGAGTGAAGTTGGACTATGTTCCTCAACGAGATGAGTGAGAAAGAAACCCGCGATCTTTTGGGACGCAGTTCGATCGGCAGGCTCGGCTGTTCGAAAGATGACCAGCCCTACGTGGTTCCAATCTACTTCGCCTTCGAAGGCGACTATTTTTACGTCCTTTCCACGCTTGGACAGAAGATCGAATGGATGCGCGCCAATCCTAAGGTGTGCATTGAAATTGATGAGATCGCCGGCGAATCCGAGTGGGCAAGTGTGGTGGTGAACGGCCAATATCAGGAATTGCCAGAGCCGAGATTTGCGGATGAGCGCGCCCATGCCCGAAAGCTCCTCGAAAAGCGTTACCGATGGTGGCAAAACGCCTTGGGCGAACGCCAGCTGAAATCGGGCACGGAATTGATTGAACCGACGTTCTTCCGAATCCATGTGACGTCGATGAGCGGCTTGCGGTCTAAAGGTGAAGGGAAGTAGTCAGCTCTGAAATGAGGGAGCACCTGCCAATTCCTTGTCGGCTTTAACCATCTTCGGACTGTTTGCGGTAACCGCCATGCTTGTCTGCTACGCCCTAGAGGCGCGCAGCCGGTGGTTTATTCTGGCGTTCGCGGTAGCATGTCTGCTGGGCTCCGTCTATGGATTCTTGCAAGGCGCATGGCCATTCGGTTTAGTCGAGGCCGTCTGGTCTGTCGTTGCGATAAGACGCTGGGCGGTAGCGTCACGAGCGAAGTGATCGGTTGGTTCTAGATGCATGATGCCGGGTGAATGATTATGATCCACGCCGGATTTCTTCGAGCATCTGTGGATCGATATTGCCGCCACTTACGATAGCAACGGCAAGCGAAGCGCTTGGCAATTCTGCAGCGTGGAAAACAAGCCCGCCACTGCGACTGCCCCGCTGGGCTCAGCCACCGTGGCAGCATTCTCGCTCAAATATTTCACCGCTTGCCGGATTTCGTCCTCGGATACCGTCACGATATCGTCTACATAGTGGCGAATGTGCTCGAAGTTGATGGGGCCAATACTCTGGGTGCGCAATCCATCGGCCGCAGTGCGCGAAACTTCGCCGGCAGGGAACTGGACAATTTTACCCGCCCTCAAACTGGCTTGCGCGTCGGCGGCAAGTTCCGGTTCCACCCCGATCACTTTCACCAAAGGCCTGCTCAATTTGATTGCCGCTGCCACGCCACTGATCATCCCCCCACCGCCGACCGGCGCTAAGACCATTTCAACTTCTGGTAAGTCTTCCAGGATCTCCAACCCCATCGTGCCCTGACCGGCAATAATCTGTTCATCGTTATAGGGAGGAACGATCACATAGCCGTGAAGCGTGGCCAGCTCCTCCGCCTTGACCTGACGCTCGGCGCTGCCCGGACCTACAATCACAATTTCGGCACCTAGGGCCGCGGTCGCTTCGCGCTTGATCGCCGGAGCATTCTCTGGCATAACGATGACGGCTCTCACGCCTAACGCACGCGCCGCGTAAGCCACCCCTTGGGCATGATTCCCACTGGAGTAAGTGATGACCCCACGCTTTCGTTCTTCCGGCGGGAGCGACGCAATTTTGTTGTAAGCACCCCGTAGTTTGAATGCACCGATCGGTTGCTGGTTTTCCAGCTTGAGAAACAGGCGACGGGCGGCAAGTTCTCGACAATTGAATTCGATCAAACGAGTGCGGGTGGCGATACCGTGCAGCCTGGATTGTGCTTCTTTGATCTCTGCCAGGCCGACCATGCTCATAGGCTTCCAATGTAACGATTACCCGCGCAGAGAGCAACCGTGACATCATGATGTCGTGTCCATTAACATCATGATGTGCGAACCACTCTCACTCTCGATGAAGACGTCGCGGCTCTGTTGAACAAGGAAGTCCGGAAGACCGGGGAACCGTTCAAGCGTGTGGTGAACCGGTACTTGCGCCTGGGGTTGACGACGAAACAGCCTCCGCGGAGACCGTTCAAGGTGACACCCATCAATCTAGGCCTTCCTGACCTCGACAAAGTGGAAGAGTTACTCGAGCACCTCGAAGGCCCGGACTACCGGTGATCGTACTCGACGCGAACCTTCTCATCTATTCATACAACACAGGTTCGTCTCATCACGCGGGTGCGCGTGCATGGCTCGAAGGCACGATGTCGAGCGTTGAGGTGGTCGGACTGCCCTGGCAGGCCGTTTCTGCCTTCTTGCGGGTTATGACCAATCCCAAGTTGCCTGCCGAACGTTTTGATCTGGAGCAAGCGGCACGGATCGTCGACCTCTGGTTGGGGCACCCCAATGTACAGGTTCTGACACCGGGTGTCGGATACTGGCCATTATTTCGGCGAATGGTGATCGAAGGGCGGGCGGCAGGTCCTCGAGTGGGCGATGCCCAGATGGCGGCACTTACAATGGAATACGGTGGCGGGCTGCACACGGCGGACCGGGACTTTGCGCGATTCCCGGGGCTGAAGTGGAGGAACCCCCTGAACTAGTGACGGCCATCCGAGACTTACCATTTTCCGCTATGAGAGATGAGAAGTGATATCTTTCCAGTCTCGTTGAGCCACTGGTAAGTCTCAGAACGTGCCTCGGAGTAGTCCGACTTACAGAATGGTTTCAGAAGCCCAACAACATCATTCCATCCGTCCTTACTTAGATGGCACTCAAACGTTAGCGGGCCCGTCTGCGAGACACCTCGGTCATGCTTGCCCAAAAGTAGCTTCAATTCGCAATCCCTGACTGGTTCGATCCATGCTTGCTTGTGGAGAGAAGCGTGTGTTGAGGCCCCAGTCGCTAGAGAGATAACTAGATCGTTGAACTGAAGGACGGCTGCGCGATCAAACGCGTACAGTCGAATGAGTGGACAATCCGCGGAGCCTTCGGGGAGAAACTCAAGCTTCATGCCTTTCTAAATTTCTAGTATCACCGGCATGATCAGGGGCCTCTTCTGTGTCTGTTTGGAAATATAGCGCTTCAGATCCGCCCGTATCTTTTCCTTGATCACGCCGTAGTCCGCTTTCTCTTCTGCGCTGGAATGCGCTAGCGTATCCTCGACGATCCGGCGAGCTCCATCCATCAGGCCATTATCGCCAGGATTGAATCCACGCGTCACAATCTCCGGCGCAGTTTCCACCCGGCCGGTGAGTTTGTTGATCGCGATGATGGGCAGCACGATGCCATCCTCGCTCAGGTGGCGCCGATCCTTGATGATCAGATCTTCCACTACGTCGGTGCGCGAGCCCGAATCGATGCAAACCCGCCCCACGTTCACTTTCCCCGCCTTGCGGGCGTTATGCTCGTCGATTTCGAGAACGTCTCCACTTTCGATCAGCATTACTTTGCCCACGGAGCTGTGCATCGCCCCAGCCATTTCGGCATGCAGTTTCAGTTGACGATATTCACCGTGGATGGGAATGAAATACTTCGGTTTTACCAGGTTAATGATCAGCTTCAGTTCGTCCTGGCTGGCATGTCCGCTCACGTGGATGGGCGGCGATGTCCCGTCTTCATAAATCACGTAGGCTTCGCGCCGGAAGAGGTGATCGATCATCCGATAGATCGTCTTCTCGTTGCCCGGAATGATGCGCGACGACAGCACGACCGTATCGCCCTTTTCGATCCTCGCATGCTTGTGATTGTCCACCGCGGCGCGCGACAGGGCCGACATGGGCTCGCCCTGGGTTCCGCTGATCATGACGCACACTTTTTCCGGCGGAAAATTCTTCATGTCCCCGGGATTGATCACCAGCCCATCTGGAATTTCCAGGTAGCCCAAATCTTCAGCGATCTCCGCGGAATTATTCATCGAGCGGCCGACGAACGCTACCTTACGTCCGTGCTGATGAGCCAGTTCCACCGCGAGCCGAATGCGGTGGATTGAAGAAGAAAAGCAAGAGATAAACAAGCGTCGCTTCGTGTGCGCAAAGACTTCATCGAACTTGCGTCGCACAGCCCGCTCGCTCGGGGTATAACCTTTGCGCTCCACGTTTGTCGAATCCTGAAACAACGCCAGCACGCCTTGCTTGCCGTATTCAGCAAACGAATGCAAGTCGAAAAGATGATTGTCGGTGGGGGTGGGATCGACTTTGAAATCACCGGTATGAATGATCACGCCCAACGGCGTATGGATCGCCAACGCCACGCAATCGACGAGACTATGCGTCACGCGGATTGGGTGGATTGTGAAAATCCCCGCCTTGAAGCGTTCTCCTGCTTGCATTTCACGCAGGTCCGCATCTTCCAGCAATCCATGCTCGTCAAGCTTGTCTTCGACGTAGGCCAGAGTGAATTCCGTTCCCCAAACCGGCACTTTCAGTTCAGAGAGAATCCAGGGCAGCGCGCCGATGTGATCTTCATGGCCGTGCGTAAGGATGATTCCGCGAACCCGCTGGCGGTTCTCAATGAGGTAGGAGATATCGGGAACAACGATGTCGACACCCAGCAGTTCAGCTTCGGGGAACATCAGACCGGCGTCGACCACGATAATATCGTCGCCCCAGCGGATGGCCATGCAGTTCATACCGAACTCGCCGAGGCCCCCCAAGGGGACAATTTGCAGTTTTCCAGTTGGCATGGAGTACTGCTGATGCTAGCAGACTATGTCGCCGAGCGTACAGAGTGAATCTTGGCCCTCTACAGCGATGCGGATAGCAATTCCTCCTTTGCCTGAGTTAACCTCGAGGGGATGGCAGCGTCACAACCCAAGTCGTGGCTTCGCGGCCGAGTCGAACACGCCTTGGTGAAAGGCCTCACCAAAGCCTATTCCAAAGTTCAGGTCGATCCGGAACGATTTCTGTTGCAGCTGCGCACTGCGTATCGCATGCCCGTCAGCGGCTATCACGGAATCTATTCTCTGGAAGTTGGCGAGATTGACCGCGTGGCCGATGACATCATCCGCGGCGGGATGAAGCTGGCAGCCGCCGAGGGCGCAGGTTTCGGACTAGGCGGATTGATCACCATCATCCCCGATCTGGGCATTCTCTCGGCCATCACCATGCGCACAATCCAGAAGCTAAGCCTGGTATACGGTTTTCAGTTCAATACCGATAACGAGATCGCGGAGCTTTGGATTGCTGCCGCCAGCGCCGCCGGTGTCGACATCAGCCGCGAGCTTGTAGAGAAGGAAGTCGTCAATAAATTTGTCCCCCGCGTCATCCAGCGCATCGCCGCTCGTGCCAGTACGGAAGTAGTAGAAAAGTGGGCGGGGCGCATGATTCCGCTGGTGAGTTCCGCGCTGGGTGCTGGTCTGAATTACTGGTTCGTGCGCGCCTGGGGAGAACGCGCCAAGGCCCACTTTCGCCAGCGCCACGTCGAGCACCGCCAGCAAGCTCACGACGCCTATTTGATGGATTCTTCCGCGCCGATCATCGAAGCGCAGACCACGTAACACACATCGGCTTCGTTGGTCCCGCACCGAACATCCCAAGACTTGTGATAGAAAAAAGGGTGACTAGTTTCCATTCTGCTGCCGTACTGTTCGACCTCGACGGCGTACTGGTCGATTCCACCGGTTCCGTCGATCGCCAGTGGCGTTTGTGGGCTCGCGAGCGCGGAATCGATGAGGAGAAAGTGATCGCGATCGCGCATGGAGTCCGTGCGCTGGAGGTGATTCGCATTGTTGCTCCTCACCTGAATGCAGAGGCCGAGGTACAAGCCCTGGAAAAGCGTGAAGCCGCGGATCGCGAGGGCGTCGCAGTGATGCCCGGTGCAGTCAATTTGGTCCACCGCATTCCCGCGGGGCTCTGGTGCGTGGTTACTTCCGGCTCACGGTACCTGGCCACCGGACGGCTTCGCCTCGCCGGAATTCCCGTTCCGCAAGTCATGGTCACAGCCGACGACGTCGTGAATGGAAAGCCGCATCCTGAGCCCTATCTGAAAGGTGCCGAGTTGCTTAAGGTCGATCCGAAGCAGTGTTTGGTAATCGAGGATGCGCCCGCCGGAATTGTTTCCGCGCACGCCGCCGGAATGAAGGTGCTCGCTCTGACTTCCACCTACGCTGCTTCAGCGTTAAGCAAGGCGGATACGGTCATCTCGAAGCTTGATCAAATTCACGTCGCCGCTGATGGCATTCGGAAGCTTACGATCGAGATCGATTAAGAGTCGATCGATTGAACTCGCGGCAATCGTCACAGCGTCATCGCAGCCAATCTTCCAGTTCAATCCCGCGATCTGTTTTTTCGTCCCGATACTTCACGATCACCGGCGTATACAAAGAAATTCCTAACTCCGCCGCCGCGCCCTTCTTCACGGCGCGCGAGCCGGGAACTACTACCGCACCTTCCGGAACTTCGAGCGGCGATTCCGCCGTGGCGCGGTAAACTTCACCTCGCACCAGGTCGTAGAGCGGCGTGGATCTCGTCAAGATCGTTCCCGCACCCAACACCGCCCGTGACCGAACCAGCGTGCCCTCGTAAACTCCGCAATTGCCGCCGACCAGGACGTCGTCCTCAATGATCACGGGAGCCGCGTTCACCGGCTCAAGCACTCCCCCGATTTGCGCTGCGGCGCTGAGGTGCACGCGCTTTCCAACCTGCGCACACGATCCCACGAGCGCATGGGAATCGACCATCGTCCCTTCATCGACGTAAGCCCCCACGTTGATGAACATCGGTGGCATGCAGATCACCGAGGGGGCCACGTAAGCTCCCACGCGAACGGATGACCCTCCCGGAACGATGCGTACCCGATCACTCAGGGTGAACGAACGCGCGGGAAAGGTATCCTTATCCACAAACTTGAGAGCAGCATCGCCCATCTCAGTCAACTCGCCCAGACGGAAGCCAAGCAGGATCCCGTGTTTCACCCAGGTGTTGACCGTCCAGCGACCCTCAATTTTTTCAGCTGCGCGAATTTTCCCCTGCGTGAGCGCGTCCCGGAATTCGAAAAATACTGGGCGCGCCTCGGGATTATGCTCAACCTCGCCCAGAGCAGAGAGGCGTTCGATGGAAGTTTTGAGGGATTGCATGCGGGAAGTATAAAGGAAAGGCAGAAGTCAAAAGTCAGAAGGCAGAAGTCAGAAGTAAAGTCCTTCAATTTCTTCATTCTTACTTTTTACTTCTTACTTCTGCCTTCAAACACACTTGCATTCGCTGCGAATGAGAACGCCAGTCATTCCGTGCGCCGTCTCTCGCCCTAGAGCCAGCGTGGCATAGGGTCCGTGCCAGCGCGCGTGGTTCGCGTCATGCCCCGCCGGACGGCCCTTGCCTTGATTGCAGTGCCCGCATGACCCGCGATGCAGCACGATTTTGTGCGGTCCAGCTGCCCAGTTTTCGTAGATGTAAAACTCAGCCGCCTCCGGCACCACCGGCTTGGCAATCAGTCCGGCTTCGGTCACAATCTCTCTGCAGCTTGGCACGCGTATCACGCCGCATGGGTAGCAGCGGCAAGCGGTAGTTCTCTTCAATCCTGCCCATCATTGCCAGCACGGCCTTCACGGGCAACGGACTCGATTCGATAAAGTTGGCCAGCATCAAGGGCAAATACTTGCGATGAATGTTGCGGGCGCTTGCCCAGTCATTTTCAAGAGCGGCCGTTGTGATCGCCGTCATCTCGTGCGGGATCTCATTGGAAGCTACCGATATCACCCCAACGCCACCCAGTGCGATCACCGGCAGCGTCACAGCATCGTCACCCGAGAGAACCAGAAACGAGTCTGGCACGGAGTTGAGGATTTCAGCGACCTGGGTCATATTGCCGCTGGCTTCCTTCACGCCAAGAATGTTCGGCACCTCCGATAACCTCGTGACCGTACTCGGTTCCAGATTCGCTGCAGTGCGTCCAGGGACGTTGTAAAGAATAATGGGCTTGTCGGGCACTGCCTCTGCAATGGCTTTGAAGTGACGATACTGTCCTTCTTGCGTCGGTTTGTTGTAGTAGGGAGAGGCGGTGAGAACGGCATCCACCCCACTCCGCGACGCCACTTCCTTGGCTTTCTCTACTGCTTCGTGGGTAGAGTTCGATGTTGCGCCTGCCACGATGGGAACGCGTCCCGCGGCTACTTCAATCGTGATATCGATCACGCGAAGCCATTCGTCGTGGTTCAGTGTCGGGGTTTCGCCGGTCGTTCCGCAAGGAACCAGAAAGTTTATGCCCGACTCAATCTGCCATGACACCAGATTGCGCAGGGCGGCTTCATCGATCGATCCATCCTGATGAAATGGGGTTACCAGTGCGGTTCCACAGCCACGGAGTTGCATGGTAATAAGATAACTCGAATGAGCCTGTGTGTGAACGAGCGGTTACAACTCGCGCCATATATCCTTGAACTCGTGGAAACCGGTCTTGCCGGCGAGCCACTCCGCCGCGCGCACGGCCCCGTCAGCAAAGCCCTGGCGCGACTTGGCATCGTGACAAAGATAGATCCGATCTGCGGCAGATTCGAGCACGACCTCATGCATGCCAACAACGTCGCCTTCACGGAACGAGACGATCTCAATAATCTCCGACGTAGCTGCCGCTTCGCGCATGGTGCGCTGAATGGCAATTGCGGTACCTGACGGCGCATCCTTCTTGTGAACGTGGTGACGCTCGAAAATTTGTCCCGAGTAGCCATGTTCCAAGGCGGCCGCCGCGATCTTGGCTACGTCCAGGAACAAGTTCACCCCGACGGAGAAATTTGCCCCGTAAACGAATCCCGTGTGCTTCTCCTCAACTATCCTTCGAATTCGATCCGCTTGTGAATACCATCCAGTGGTGCCCACCACCATATTCTTTCCGGTATTCACGACTGCTTCGATATGGGCGAGAACGCAACTCGGTGTCGTGAAGTCGACTACCACATCGATGTCGCGCAACTTTCCCTCGGTTATCGCCTCTCCGCTGGCATTCTCCGTCCCACCCGCGACGCGAACGATGTGTCCGCGCTGGCCAGCCACCTCCGCTACCAGCGATCCCGTCTTGCCGCGGCCGAGAACGAGGAGATTCATAAGTCAAACCTGAAAACCGAGGAGATTGCGAACGACGAAAATCTTCAAGCGTACACTTCTGGATCAAGATCTTTAAAGAAAGTCGTGTGCAGGCGCTGCACCACTTCGGGAACTTCGTCTTCTTCGATGACGAATGTCAGATTAATTTCCGATGCGCCTTGCGAGATCATCCGGATATTCTTGTCGGCGATTTCCCCGAAAACGGCAGCGGCTACGCCGGGCCTGTCCCGCAAACGTTCACCCACCAGGCAAATGATCGCCTTGCGTCCTTCATATTTTACGTCAGCCAGCTTGCCCAAATCTGCCGCTAATGCAGGGATCGCCTGGTTCGAGTCCACGGTGAGCGACACACTTACTTCCGAGGTGGAGACTACATCCACCGCAACCTTGTGCCGATCAAATGCCTCGAAGATGGCGCGCAAGAAGCCGTGAGCCAGCAGCATGCGCGGCGCGGCAACGTCCACGATCGTGATCCGTTTCTTCACTGCGATTGCCTTGAAGATGTTTTTTCCTTGCGGCGCACGGGTCGTAATCTTTGTGCCTTCGCAAGAAGGATTCAGGGAATTCAGCACATACACCGGAATATTTTTCTGGATCGCCGGCAGAACCGTTGCCGGATGCAGAACCTTGGCGCCGAAGTAGGCCAATTCCGCCGCCTCATCAAAGCTGATCACCTTAATCCGCCGAGCGTCTCGACAGAGCCGGGGATCGGTCGTCAGAATGCCATCCACATCGGTCCAGATTTCGATGCGCTCCGCGTTGAGCCCGGCGCCCACAATAGCGGCAGAAAAGTCTGAACCTCCACGCCCAATGGTGGTCGTAATCCCGGCGCGGTTTGCGCCCACAAATCCACCCATCACGGGAACTTGACCGGCATCCAACAGCGGCTTCACTCTGTCCTGTAAATTCTGCGCAGTCTCTTCGAGTTGAGGAACCGCCTGCATGTAGCTGCTGTCGGTCAACAGCACTTCACGGGCGTCGACATGTGCACACTTCAGCCCATGCGCGGAAAACGCGGCCGCCACAATTTTGCTGGAAAGGATCTCCCCGAAAGACGCCACGTGGTCCGTCGTGCGCGGCGTAATCTCGCCAACCGCCGAGATGCCACGCAACAATTCATCGAGCCCCTCAAATTCGGCCCCAAGTTCAGAATGGAAGTCAGTGAATAATGCGGTGCCGAGCAGTTCGCTCGCAGTGTTGTAGTGCCTTTCCTGAAGGGAGCGGCATAGCTTAAGGGCGGTCTTGCGTTCTCCGGCTCCTGCGGCGCGAGCCATGGTGAGCAGCGTATCGGTCACGCGCGCCATGGCGCTGACGACTACGACCGGCTTCTGCGGCAATCGCTCTTTGACGATGGCGGCAACGCGGGCGATAGCCTTGGCATCTTCCACGGAAGTACCGCCAAACTTCATCACGATCATCGGCGTGACTTCCTGGCGGCAGCGTCCCAGTGCAGATCAGATTTCAATCGAAGTAACCCTTGGCTTTGAGCAACTCTGCATTCAGTACTGCCGCGCCTGCGGCTCCGCGGATGGTGTTATGCGAAAGCACGGTGAACTTCCAATCCAATACGCCGCAGGGCCGCAATCGGCCCACGACTGTTGTCATTCCAGCTCCCATGTCGACGTCGAAACGAGGCTGCGGGCGGTCATTCGCTTCCACATAAACCACAGGATGCTCCGGCGCGCTCGGCAGCTTCAACTTCTGAGGCTCGCTGCGAAAATCATTCCACGCGGCGATAATCTCCTCTGGCTTGGCCTTAGTTTTTAATCGCACCGAGATGGATTCAGTATGCCCATCCTCCACGGCTACACGATTGCATTGTGCGCTCATAGCAAAAGCGGCTGGAATGATCCTTACTCCATTCACCTGACCGAGGAGTTTCAGAGTTTCTTCCTCCATCTTTTCTTCTTCATTGCGAATATAGGGAATCACGTTGCCGAGGATATCGAGCGAAGCGACACCAGGGTAGCCTGCGCCACTCACGGCTTGCATGGTTACGGCCATCACCGCTTCCAGTCCGAATCGCTGATGGATTGGCGCTAATGCCAGAACCAATCCAATGGCTGAGCAATTCGGATTCGTCACCACGTAGCCGTGTGACTTTTTTCGCCAGCCCTGCTCATCGATGAGTTTGATGTGCCCCGCGTTCACTTCTGGAATTACCAGAGGCACGTCGGATTTCATTCGCAGAGCGCTGGAATTTGAAACCACGGCGCAGCCAGCCTCGGCAAAACGTGGTTCCATCTCGGCGGCAATCGAGGCATCGAGAGCTGCGAAAATGATTTTCGGCGCTCCCTCGGGTGTGGCCGGAGCGACTTTCATCGCAGCTACATTCGTCGGAATCGCAGTTCTTAACCGCCATTTAACGGCTTCGGCATACGTCTTACCCTCAGAACGGTCGGATGCAGCCAGCCATGCCACATCGAACCACGGATGGTGCTCCAGCATCTGTATAAATCTCTGACCAACCACGCCAGTGGCGCCCAAAATACCAATGGGAATCTTATTGCTCATATGTTTTGCATGTCATGAAAGGTACCTTGGATTCTACAACACCGATTGTCCGAACATGATTTGTCGAAAGTAACTGGGACGGTCCGTCTCGAGATCCCGAGCCTTAGGTAAGTTCATACTGGATTCGGCATTTGTGTGAGGTGCCAAACCCCTACTGTAGGGCAGCGAATGCTTTCTGAATGCAAATTTCCAGCGGATCGCTTGTATCAATCACGACCTTAGGCATGTTGATTACCTCGAACCGCGATCGCACTTCGCGATACAGGTTGTGGTCTCGGTTGCTCGCCGGATGGGTCCCAGAGGATGCTTGCTCCGCGATCCGAGCTCTCGCGACTTCGTCTGAACAGGTGCATTCGAGAATTCTCCAACGTTGATGCAGCCGTTCCGCCGCGTTCACCGCGTTTTCGATCTGATAGCGTCGTGAGAACGGACGCCCGTCCAGAAAAATATTCTTTAGAGGCTCTCTTCCGAGCAGATAAGCCGCGGTCTCCAGCATGATCTGCAGGCAGAAGTCGTCCTGGCGAGTCGCATATTCAATCTCGTCATCCGTGAAGAGAGCGTGGCGGATTTCATCTTTGCTCAGCACCCGGCCGCGAGTGCGGTTGGCCAGTTCACGAGCGAGCGTAGTCTTTCCAGTGCCCGGCAACCCCGCCATGAGGACGATCATTTTTTTATTAAAGCATGATTCGGCTGATCGTCTTCGTGAATCCCATCACGCTCTGTCCTCATCCACTCCGACAGGACCCTGAATGTCTGGTCCGAAAAAGGAGAGGATATGCCGCTGGTTCGAATTTCCCTGCGAGAAGGCAAGCCGGAAGAATACAAAAAGGCTCTGGCGGACGGTGTTCATCGTGCGCTGGTGGAAGCGATCGAAATTCCGGCAGCAGGATCGTTTTCAAGTTATCACCGAATATTCTTCAGGCGGCCTGATTTACGATCCTTCGTATCTGGGAGTCACCAGGAGCGACGAAATTGTGCTGGTGCAAATCACGCTTTCTACCGGTCGCAAACCACCGCAGAAGCGCAAGCTCTTACAAGCGAATGAGCGAAATTCTCGCGGAAAATCCCGGACTTCGGCCGCAGGATTTAATGATCAATCTAGTGGAAGTGGCTTGGGAGAATTGGTCGTTCGGCAACGGAGTAGCGCAATATGCTGAATGATTCGACTACTCGGCGCGGGTATCCGCTGTAACGGTGGTGGGCTCGGCACGCTCCATGGGTACGATATCTTGTGTCTCGCGCCACTCGGCATAGCGGCCGGAGACCATAATATGAAACACCCACTGGTGCCGCTCTTCTTCAGGCTCAACCAGCCCGATCGCCTTCATGTAGAACAGGTACTGCTCCATCCAGTGAATCTGCTGGTTGGTCATGCCGCGGCGCTGCAGATCAACCGTCAATCCCGCAAGATGGGAAGAAGCCGTATCTCCCTCAGGAGGAGCCGCGTTGCGATTGTGACGCCGTAATTTCTTCTGGACTTTTACGGTTCGCACCGCTGAGTTCACCTGAATCTGCTCGTGAAAGCGGTGATAGTAGGCCTGCGAAATATCCTGCACAAAATCTCGCGTCCAAGGCCGGCAATAGCGCCGCGAAGGATCCAGACGTGGATCGAAGCGCAACGGCTCGCTGGCAATGATCGGCTGCAAGGCTCCACTCGCTTTCAACGCCTCCAGTTCATCGTCATCCTGAATACGAGGCAATTCCAGCCGGTCGACTTCGGCGTTCTGCATATCAGAGATTCGTGCGACGGGCGGAACATGGGATTCCAACGAGGGTCCAGTGCAGCCGGTGATGGCGGCATGGTGGAGCTTTATGCAGGGCGGTGGTCGCCGCCGCAAAAGGGAAGGCAGCAACGACACCAGAGATTGGAAGCAAAATCAAACCGCGCTGTAATCGTGATTTCAGAATATTCTCCGTAGCCAGCCTCGTGCTCAACCCGGCAACTGTCCGGTCATTCTACGCCTCGCTGTCAAGCGCGTCAATCAATCTTGATGACGCCTTGCCAAGTTGTCAGCGCCATTTCCAAACTGACTGGATTACGGCAGTAACCTGTCCGAACATTACCGCTACGCTTGATGCTCTTTTTTAGCGGCACGCCGAAATCCGTTTTGCGATAGCTGGCTACGCGTTAAGCTCTCCGCCTAACCCAGCAACCAGTTAGCGCTCATTGGATACTAGAGCAGGTTGAGCGCTGTTGTTGCCGAAGTGACAAAAATTGGCGTACGAAAGCGGACATACGCGCGCAACTTTTGCCTAATACGCTAATCTTGCGCTGGTGGCAGTTGACTAGCCGGTCAGCTCCGGAAAAGTCGCCCAATGCCTGCTTCATCACTTCTCCACCCACCTCTGGAGATCGCTTTGGTCAGAGGAATATCCTTCGGACAAACCTCCACGCAGTTCTGCGCGTAGCCGCATTCCTGAATGCCGCCATCGCCCATCAGCGCCGCCAGCCGCTCGCGCTGCAGCTCCTTGCCCGTGGGATGATGTTAAACAACCGCACCTGGGCGATCGTAGCCGCGCCCACGAATCCCGTCTCTTCGTTGAACTGCGGGCACGCCTCCATGCAGCAGGTGCACGATATGCAGCGCGAAAGCGGATAAGCCTGTTCCTGCTCCTCCGGATAATACGCGGGCCGGACCCCAGATCATAAGTGCCATCGATCGGAACCCACGCCTTCACCGCTTTCAGATTCTCGAAGAGCACACTGCGATCCGTGGCCAGATCGCGGACGATCGGGAACTTGGAAAAAGGCTCCAGCTTGACGGGCTGCTCAAGATTGTCAATCAGAGCCGAGCAAGCCATGCGCGCCCGTCCGTTGATCAACATGGCGCAAGAGCCGCAAACCTCCTCGAGGCAATTCGAATCGTAGGTGATGGGCGTGGTCGCCTTGCCGTCGCGCGTGACGGGATTCGCGGCGATCTCCATCAGCGAGGAAATCACGTTCATGCCGGGATGCCAGGCGAGTTCAAACTCTTCCCAGTACGACTTGGACGTGGGATTGTTCTGGCGTTTTATTTTTATGATTACGGATTTATGTTCAGCCATTAGACCTTTCCCAAAACGCTATCCATTTCCCGCATTCAAGCTCGCCCCGTGAGCCCTCAGCCGGCTGAAGCCGCACGTCTAAAGGCATCCTGGATGGCACGAGTGAAACGCGTGCCCTTCCCGATTTTCTTTATACACGGCAGATCCTTCGCTTCGCTCAGGATGACGGCTGCGGGCTCACGCCCGCAATTCGCCGTCACTTCACAGCGTCATACTTCCTTGGCCGCGGCGGAATCAGCGATACATCCACCGGCTCGAACTCGAACTTCGGCTCATCCGCGTCCGGCGCAAAATACGCCTTTGTCGTCTTCAGGAAATTCTTGTCATCGCGGTCCGGGAAGTCCGGCTTGTAATGCGCCCCGCGGGATTCATCGCGCAAACGTGCGCCTTGAGCGATGACTCGCGCCAATTGCAGCATGTTGTAAAGCTGCCGCGTAAAGACCACGCTCGTGTTCGCCCACTGTGTGCGGTCGCTCAAATTCACACGCCGGAATCTTTCCAGCAACTCCACCAGTTTTGCATCGGTCTGCTGCAAGTTCTTGTTGTAGCGGATCACGGTGCAATCCTTGGTCATCAGCTCGCCCAATTCCTGCCACAACCGGAAAGGATTTTCCGTTCCGGAATTGTTCATGAGCATGGAATTGTTCTCTTCCTGCTTTTTCTTCTCCGCGTCAAAGAAGGAGTTTCCATCTGCCAGTGGTTGCAGGCCGCGCGCATACTTCACCGCATTCGGGCCCGCGATGCCTCCGCCATAAATGCACGACACCAGCGAGTTCGCTCCCAGGCGGTTTGCGCCGTGATACTGATATTCCGCTTCGCCGGCGGCAAAAATACCCGCGACATTGGTGGCCTGATTGAAATCCACCCACAGCCCGCCCATGGTGTAATGCATGCCAGGAAAAATCTTCATGGGTGTGTCGCGCGGATCGTCGCCCACAAACTTTTCGTAGATTTCGAGAATCCCTTCCAGTTTGCGATCGAGAATCTTGCGATCGATATGCGTCAGGTCGAGATACACCATCGGCTTGCCATCGATGCCGAGGTTGTGCTCGTAGACCACTTTAAAAATCGCTCGCGTTGCCACATCGCGCGGAACGAGATTTCCGTACTTTGGATACCACTCTTCCAGAAAATACCAGCGGTCGCTCTGCGGAATCGAGTTGGGATCCCGCTTGTCCCCTGGAATCTTTGGAACCCAGACCCTGCCACCTTCGCCACGCGCCGATTCCGACATCAGCCGCAACTTGTCATTGCCGGGAATCGAGGTGGGATGAACCTGAATGAATTCGCCATTCGCGTAATAGCAGCCCTGCTGATAGAGCGCGGATTGCGCGGAGCCCGTACACACCACGGAGTTCGTGGACTTCCCAAAGATTGCGCCGATTCCTCCCGTCGCAATAATGATGGCGTCAGCCGGAAAGGTCCGCACTTCCATGCTGCGCAGGTCCATGGCGCAGATACCGCGACAGACGCGGCTTCCGTCGAGCACCGCCGAGAGGAACTCCCAGTGCTCGTATTTTTTTACTTTCCCTTCGGATTCGTAACGGCGAACCTGCTCATCGAGCGCGTAGAGGAGTTGCTGGCCGGTGGTCGCTCCGGCAAAGGCCGTGCGGTTGTATAAAGTGCCGCCGAACCGGCGAAAATCGAGCAGCCCTTCCGGCGTTCGATTGAACGGAACGCCCATGCGGTCGAGCAAATCAATGATGCCCGGCGCTGCTTCGCACATGTTCTTGACCGGGGGCTGGTTCGCTAGGAAATCGCCGCCATACACCGTGTCGTCGAAATGCTGCCAGGTCGAGTCGCCCTCACCCTTCAAGTTCTTTGCGGCGTTGATCCCGCCTTGGGCGCACACTGAGTGCGAACGTTTTACCGGAACTATCGAGAAAAGATCGACGCTTGCACCCATCTCGGCGATCTTGATGACCGCCGACAATCCCGCGAGCCCGCCGCCAATAACGATGATTTTAGGAGTTGCCATTAGTTGACCGGCCTTCCGTAGGTTGGCGCATCGGGCCCTTGAACGTGCGCCGCGTTGCCCGGCTCGCTCAAGGGTTGCAGCGGCCGCAACCGGAACGTAGCCAAACTGGCCAGCCCCACTCCGCTGAGAAGAAAGAAAAATGCGATACACACAGCCAGGAATCGCTTCTGCGCTTTCTCGCCGGAAACGATCCCCCATTTTGCCGAGAACAGCCAGATGCCGTAGGCAAAATGCCAGGATGCGGCGATCAGTCCCACCACATAAAAGATGAACAGCGCGGGCTGAAGTACTTCGTGCTGCACCTTGCCAAATGAATCGATGGGAGACGCGTGCAGATCCACGCCGGTAAAGCGCATCGTCCAGGTGTGCCAAACGATGTAGATGAATGCGATGCCCCCGGTCCAGCGTTGCGCGGTATACATCCAGTTGCCAGTCCAGGGATATTCCACCGTGTTTCCATCACCGCGGTACCAGATGTAGAAACCATACAGCGCGTGGAAGGCGATGGGCAGCCAGATGCCGAACAACTCGAGAAAAAATACCAATGGAAGATTGCTGAGGAAACTTACCTGCCGCGCGTAGGCCTCAGGGCCGCCGATCGCAGAGGCATTCGAAATCAAGATATGCTCGAAAAGAAATGCGCCTACAGGAACGATGCCCGACAAAGAATGCAGTCGGCGTAAAAGAAATGACGTACCCTGTCCCGCGCGCAACGGCGCTACTCCTTGCACTGCACCTTTGGCTAAGACCGGAGCATTAGAACTGGCTGCTGAGGCCACGCAAGCTCCTTAAAGAAATGCGATTGAGAAAATAACCTTTTATTATGTTGGCGCGCACAATCTAAGTCAAGTGCACGGGGCCGTGCGGGACTGAACGATTGCCTTAGTGACGCCTCCCCTTGCACCATTCGAGAAATTGATCAAACGCTGCGCCGCGGTGGCTGTATTGTGATTTTTCTTCGGCCGTCAGTTCGGCAAACGTTTTTTCGATCTGTGGAAAATAAAACAACGGATCGTATCCAAAGCCATTCGTACCACGCGGCGCTGGGAGGATGATGCCTTCGGCCGTCCCCCGAAATGTAGCCAGGGTTTCACCATCCTGCGCGGCAGCCAGCACGCAAACAAATCTGCCGCCTCTCTCTGCGGCAGGAATATTCTTCAGTTCGCGCAGCAACCGCGCATTGTTCGCCTCGTCATCGGTATTTGCCTCGGCTTCATGGGGCTGTTGATTGTGCAGATCCGGCGCCGCATAGCGCGCCGAATGCACTCCAGGCGCGCCGTCGAGTGCGTCGACCTCCAATCCGGAATCATCCGCGACCACAATTTCGCCCGGGGCGTATCGACTGTATTGTTCCGCTTTCTTTCGAGCGTTCGCTTCAAACGTCAAACCATCCTCCACAACCGCCGGCAGGGAAGAGAACTCGGGAATGCCCGCGATCTCAACTCCGTGCCGCGAAGCAGCTCCGGCAAAGTCACGCAGCTTGCCCGCATTCGACGTAGCAATCAGAATCTTGTGCATGAGGATTTCCCGCCTAGCCCGATCGACGCAGCGGACCAGGTTCCTTCAACAATAAAAAGGCGGCTAAGATGGCGGCCAGGGAGATCCAGGCTCCCGCGATTCGATCCCAAGTGCGGACAAAAGTAATTTCCACGCGACTCGAACCCGCTTGGAGGGGAATCATCATCTGCCCAGCACCGCTGCGGGTCTCCGTTTGCAAGGGTTGACCATTCACTGCGACGCGCCACGCCGGATAATTGAACAAATGCAACGCCACGCGATCCGCTGCTGAGAGCTCCACCGTGAACCGTTTTTGCTCGGCACCCCACTCCAAGACGTGAATTGCGGCGTGTGCGGGGCCGTCAATTGTCACCCGCCGAGCGTCTTTGTCGAGAGTAGCAGGATCGGCACCCGCCGGAGTGTATTCGTCCGTACCCTCATATCCGGCGCCAGTCGCCATGTTGTCCTGCATTTCTCGCAAGTCGGCGGCTGTGTCCCACCACGGCGATTGATAGTGCCGCCACACAAACGCAAGCACACATAAGGCGGCCACATACAATGCAATTCGTAACGTCCATCTCCGGACCCCGATCACAACTAGCAAGGTAAAAGGAACGCCGAGGCACAGAGTCCATCTCCAGGGAAATTGCATGAAGCGCAGCTTCGGAAGGACATTCCAAAGCAAGTTCGAGATCGGCAACATCAACGTCACGCACAACGCCGCCCACCCAACCAATATTTTCCACAACCTCGGATTATCACGCCATTTGCGAGCCAGCCCCGCGGCCCCAATGGTGATCGCGATCTCCGCGACCACAATCCATGAAATAACGCGGTTAAAGGCATCATGATCGGCGTCGTCGGTGTGAACGAACAAAAAATTGTCCAGCGGCCGCGCTCCGGGCGAGATCGCCTGCGCTATGTTGATCCACCTCTGTTCGTAAATAGCAGGCAACAGATAAAACCCCGCCAGCGCTGCACCCAAAGCTACGGCGCCTGCACCCACCCAGAAAACACGCAAGGATCGGCTCTGCCACGCGATCATTACGATCAAAAGAGCCATCGAGTAATGCAGCATCACGGCTGCCGGAGCGTTCACCAGCCATGATCCGGCAAGGACGATTGCAAGGAGGACACATCCTCGACGATCTTTTCCATCCTGGCGCAACAGCAGCAATAACAACAGAGGTAGCAGGGCAGCAGCCAGCAACTCTGCAAACGCACTCCGCCAATAGACGATCACCAGGTGATAGGGATTGATGGCGTAGAGGACCGCGGCAAATGTAGCATCACGGCGATCAAACCACTGCCGTGCCAGGAAGAACATGGAGATCCCTGCGGCCACCAAGGTGAGCCAAATATAAATCTTTGAAGCCCAAACCCAGGGAAAGATCGCACTGAGCATTGCTCCCAAAGTCCACGATGCGGGGGGATAAAAAATAAATCGCGGCTCACCGTATCCGAAATGCGCCAAGGATGCCCATCGCGGATATACAATCCCGCTTTTCCATTGCGAAAGCACTTCCAGCCACGAGTACAAATGGAATTCGACATCGTGCCCGGAAGGGGTTCCACGAAAAAAGAATGGAACCTCGACGGCAAATGCCGCCGCCATGATTGCCAGCAACGGCATCCAGGCCAGACTGGTACGCGGAGCATCGACCGCGCGCCTTGGATTCAGATCCGCCGTTACCAGAGAGGTCTTTTTCAGCATCACGCCGCAGCCGATGTACATGTTCGCATAACCATACAGCCCGTGCCTCCATGAACCGCAGGGCGTAATCTTTTCCGGCTGTAGTCAGGCCCAATTTACGAAGATTTAATACTGCTGCAATCGCCGTGAAATGGGAGTCGGCTAGCGTACTCACATTGGGGTGGAACAGACCACCGAGAGTTGACGAGCCCGTTCCAAAGAGACGGGGCACGGGCTCCTCATCTCTCCGAGAAAAGTTCCCACCGCAGGCCTCTCGCGCACCCGCCGCCTTCAACGCCTGCCTCGCTCCCTGCCTTTGCTACCCGCCTGCATGTCTGCCAGTTACCCGCTGCGAGAGGCTTTCTTTTCCGCCAAAGATATACCTGAGGTTGAGTGACTAACTGAGTTGGAAGGAAATAAATACTGCGGGGTGGGGAACTAGCTGGAAACCGTCTCGCCCGATCGCTGCTGGCGCAGCTCTTCGAGAAAGTCGTCCTGTTGCAGGGTGGTCGCGCGCCGCAAAAGCTCGAGCAACGGGTCTTCCAGTTCTTCGGTGGAATCGGGTCCGTTCTGTGGAGTCGATTCGAACTGGCTTACATCCGCGATGAGGGCCCGTGGGGAAACGCTCATTTCCAGCGAGGACTCACGGCACCCTTGAAGAAAGCTGATCAGGTTGCCGACCTGCGCACGCTGCTCCGGAGTTCGCGAGGGGAATTCAACTCCCATTCCGTGTCCGGGGTGGGTAACCCGCACCATGCCTTCGGTATGTACTTCCATCTCGCCGGTGCGCAAGCAAAGATCGACTAAAGACTTTTCGGGGAAAGGCGAGGTGGTTTCGACGTAGCAGCCACCCAAACTCAAATCGGTGAGCTTGCAATGCGGTACTGTTTCCTCGGCTCCATCGCGGATGCTGGAGGCCGTAGCGCTCAGCCAGCTTTGGAGCTGAGCCTTGACGGATTCGTCCAAGTCCAGGAATTGAACTCCGGCCTGTCCGTTCGGCTTGGCCCAGGCAACTTGTCCATGCGCGCGAACTTCAAGCGAACCGTCGGGCAAATCAAATCTGAAATTCAGCAGTGCTCCCGGAATTTGCTCCTCGGCCGTCAGAACGTCCATTCCGGTTTCGCTGAGATCGAGAAGAATCCCTTCCACTTTTTGAGTATCCGGCAGAGAAAGTTCAACCGGAGCCTGAACCGGCACGCGGTAGGCGCGGCGCCGCTCGCGAGTTAGCAGAGCCATGACAGCGCGCAGCCCCGCTGTAGCGGTCTCTTCGGTAATGGGCTTATATAGTACGAAGTGCGCGCCGGCATTCAGAATATCGCGGACGTCCGCCCTTTCCGCCACCAAAGCGACGGTCACGGGCGGATTTCCAGAATTCAACCTGCGTCCCTCTTCGAATACTTCGGTAGCCGCAATTGCGTCATCGAAATCGATGAGCAGCGCGTCGAACCTCTGCTGCCCAAGGCGTTCGACAGCCGTCGCCAGGTCGCTGAACCGTTCGACCGCAATTCCGCAGGCGGGCAGCACGCTGCCCAGAACTTGGGCCGCGGAATCGTCCGCCGATAGAAGCAGTGCCAGAAGAGTCATAACTTAGGTATCCGTTTGACCAATCAGGGCTACGGCCACCGAGGTGCAGTCGGTCGAGCTGCCTTCGCCCCTGTTCCAGAACCTGCCGCGCCAGCCTTAGCCGCCATGGAGTCAGCGCTGGGGGAAGCCTCGTCCACTTCCATCAACACCGCATTATCTTCGTCATCATTCTCTGCGAGCAAGGGAGCTACCTCGCGGAGTTTCTCCGCCGCCTGCTGGAGCATTTCGATCTGTTTCCCCAGTTGTGCGTACTTGGTTTGCTTCTGCCGCAGTACTTCATGAATATCTTTCATACGTCCCCCTGTGGCGAATGTAAGGACGCGGGCACCTTGGGGTCAATGGTAATCCCCGCTTGCAGGTTACTGCGGTAATTTGAAGGAGCTCCGCGACTCAAATACTCGGAGAGGAATTCGTAAAAATCGACGGAACCAGCGTTCCCGCGAGCAAAATAAAAGCCCCGCACGCGCGGGGCTCCTAGAGGCGAATGATGATGCGGTTCAGGACTTTAATTTGCGGTGCAAGACTCCAGCCAAGCCGATCAGTCCGGTACCCAACAAACCTAGAGTGCCCGGCTCTGGAACGGATGAGACCACGTTCAGGTCCCCACTGCCCACGCCGATCTTTCCGTTGAAGAAACCTTTGCCGGTCGTGCTGACCGTGACCTCATAGGACAGCCCAGTCACCTTAGTTCCGTTATACAACGTTCCGGAAACCGTTCCCGAAAGCGTGTATTGGTGATTGCCGTTGCTCAGGGTCGAGATCTGCCAGCTGACGGGGCCGGTAAAGGATCCGGTGAAAAGGACGCCGCTGGGAAGACCTCCGCCTCCGTTGCTGGTAATCACGAAGCTACCAGGAGCGCCAGGATTGAAACTGCCCCCCATGGTCATACTGCCACCGGCGATTAGCGAACCTGTGGTAAAGCTAATTGTCCCCAAATCAGTACCTTGGACGGTTCCGAAGCCCGGGAGGCCGTAAACCGAAGTGAGGTTCGCGGTCAAACTCATCCCGCTTGAGGTTCCTGTGAGAGTTCCTGACAGGTTTCCAAAGTCGATTGTGTTGTTTGCAAACGCGGTGAGCGGCAAGGCCAACGCCAGTAAAGCCAGCAACATCATTCGCTTCATAACTGTCTTCCTCCTGAACCTGTTCAAAACCGTTAAGTATTCAAATGGAGGCTTAGCCTCCATGGGGGCAAAGTACGACTCGTCGGTCCTTACAGTGCACTCCGCATGCCAAAGTGGGAAAATCCTCATGCCTATCATTTTTCAGTAGTTAGGCCGAAAGACTCTAAAGCAGCTAACTTTGAAGTTGCAAAGTGATGCACACTAGTAACCTGTTTCTTGCGCTGGAAACCTATGTCCACGCGGTGTTGCGCAAAGGCAACGTCGTGGAAATACGGAAGCAACTAGAAACATTAAGGTATTGTATCGAGTTTTGGAATCATCCTTGCCCTGTATGTATTTAAAGAGTTAATACCTTAATTGAATAAACTTTTGGCATCACTCCAAAGATCTCCTGAAAAGTCGACGGCGACCTTCTCGCATAGGGCCCGGCATGCTGGAACGATGTACTTCTGTTTGTTACACAGGTAACCCCGGATAGCAACGCGATCATTGATGACTCGAGCGCGCGAGCATAGATTCATTACGTGCTTTCTCTTTTCTTCACCCACCGACGCCGCAGCCGGAGTTGAGGTTTTTAAAAGCAGACTATGAATCTGAAGTCACTTTTGCTCTGTTCGGATGACAAGATCGTGCGCGTTTTGCGTCGCACTCTGGGCGACCTGGATATCAGCGTCGAACATTGTACCGTCGCCGAAACAGCATTGCGTCATTTAACCCGCGACCGCTACGAGGCCATCATTGTAGACCGTGCTGCGCCTGGCGCCGACAACGTATTGCGCGGCATCCGCACCGCTCCCTGCAACAAGCGGGCGATAGCCGTAGCCATTCTTGATCCAGAAATGGGCCTTCGCTCCGCCTTCGATCTAGGAGCGCACTTCGTTCTCCACAAGCCCGTCTCCGCCGAGCGTGCGAAATCCAGTTTTCGCGCGGCTCGAGCTCTAATGAAGAGGGAACGCCGTCGCAACTCTCGTGTGTTGGTACGTATTCCGCTCGAAATGGTGAGCGCTCAATCCGGCGCCCGATTCAAGGTGCATACCACTGATATTGGTGAAGGGGGAGTGGCAATCACCCTTCCGCGACGCAGCAAGCCCCAAGGGAAGTGGGATATATCTCTAGTGCTTCCCGGATCCACCAAACCCTTGCAAATGTCCGCGGAGTTCGCTTGGGAGGGGATTGGAACACAAGTGGGATTACGGTTCGTCAACCCAGCGCCTGAAGCCTCACATCAATTGCGAGAGTGGCTCGCTCTCAGCTCTCCAGACGTGGAAGTCGACGATCCTCCAGTTCGGTGTCAACTGACGGACTTGAGTCTTCGTGGCTGCTACCTTGAGTTCTCCTCGCCCTTTCCGGTCTCAACTCGAGTGACGCTTTCTATGCGAGCGGGAGGTGTACAGCTCAGATCGGAGGGTGTAGTTCGCGTCATGCATCCCGAAAGAGGGATGGGAGTCGAATTCACGCAGAGCACTCCGGAGCATCGCGCATTGCTGGAGAAATTCCTCAGCTCGCTGACGGAGAATCCAGAAACGTTGCCGGAATTGATGGTCGAGCCGGAAGGCTTGGAACCAGATGCCGTTCAAAATCCGAACACCGGTTCTTTAACCGATCCGAATGATCCCTTGCTCGATCTCTTCCGCAATCACGCGTCCAGCGCTCCCGATGACTTCATGGAGATGCTTCGCCAGCAGCGCGGCACCGCCGTCGGCGTCGCCCTCTGATCTGAGCCAAGAAACTTCATTCTCGGCTCTATTGCGGCAGTGAAGTGCCCTCAGCCGGTCCCCCTTTGACCAAATCAGTTTTTACCGTGGATTTCTGATTGGCCACCAAATCGATGTCGTTTTCGAAAGTCTGATATCCCGGCAAGCTGATTCTGATCTTGCGTTTTCCGGGAGCGACCAGCAGAGCCTTGCCGATCCCAGATAAACTCCGCCACGTGCCCGACGAAAACCCCATCGACGAACACGGCAGCACGGTTCGGGTTCACGTCCAGCTTAATTTCAGCCGTTATTCGCGGCAGTTGAACCCTCGCGTCCTTCTCCATCTTCACGTCGAGTGTTTGCGTCTCTCCGGCTCGAACGATTATTTTTTGCACGAAATCGATATATCCGCCTTGGCGGACCGTGATCTCGTGCTCCCCGGGAAGGAGTAGTATTTTTTTTGACCCCTTGAGTTCCCGTAAATAGCCGACATATTGCCCATCGATCCATACGCCAGAAGTTCTCTCGACCTTCGTCGCCCCAACCAGGTCAACTTGACCCAGAACTTCGTTCCCGGCGTGCGTCGAAGCAACAAAGAATAGGCAGCTAAGTAGCGTGACAACCCACACGGCAGCGCGTAGCTTGAAAATTGGATTCATGGTGTTCTTGAGATGCTGAACCCATTGAAGAAGGTAGCCGTTGACAGCGATCCTTTAAAAGGTTCGCCCAAATTCGCACCAGATTTTTCGAGTCCCTTTGGCCTGATTTTGGCATCTCATAAGCGCTTACGCAGGGTGGCACATGGATCAACCGCACTTGCGATTCCTATGGATGTGCGTATTCCTTGTTTTTCTCTCTGAGCTCATGACTGGTTGCGGGGCCGGCGCGTCAGCTTCTCATCCAACGCCAGGTTCGATGTACTGGGCGACGATTACGGCACCGGCTGCAGGCGCTGGAATCGTGACCAGCAATCCTCCTGGCATTAACTGCCCTCCCACATGCAGCGCCAGTTTCGCGCCGAACACCACAATCAATCTGAGCGCCACCCCTTCCGCCGGTTATGTATTTGGTGGCTGGAATGGAAATTGTTCCGGCACGGGGGTCTGCAAGTTGTTGATGGATTCCGCCGAAAGCGTAACCCCTATTTTCTCGGCCGGCGGTAAAAACGTCATCGCCTACGTTTTCACGCCTGATGCTCTGGAGATGAATTCTACTGAATTTGCACTTCTTTCCGACGGAGAGCTGCAAGCGACGAGCCATACGTTTCAGCCAGTGCTGTTCACGGGCACCGCACATGGCCTTGTAGCCGCCTTACCTCCTGCCAACGGTGGGCCGACTTCAACACTACAATCCTACGTCCTGAAAACAGACGGATCCTTGCGCCCGACAGGGCAGCCCGTAACCCTTGCAATGGATCAGTTCGTCAGCTTGGCGAGCGATCAGAATTACGTCTATGCCACAACCGACGAGGGCTTATTTGGGTTCGTCGATCAGAGAACGGGATTGAGTTCGTTGCTGCCGATCCAGGAAACAATCCCGCCACCCGCTCCCTGCACGCCGGCCCAGGAGAATTCGAACCTGTGCCGCAACGCCGGGCTGTTGATGCTGAGCGGCTCCAACGCCTTCCTGTTGCAGGTGTCGACCAGCCCATTTGGCCTTCCACTTTACGAGTTGAGCGCCTTCGCGCGATCGCAGGGCCAACTCACCGCTGAGCAATTCGTCGCTGGAGATGTAATCAGTACGGGCATTTTCGCACCTACGCCGGACGGCAATTTCATCTATGCGATGGATCTGGCAAGCAGCCGCGTCTTTCGCTATGCAAGAAACGGGACCGGTGCTTTTGAAACCAACGTTCTCGCAGACGGCCAACAACTGGCGGATGGTTTCATCCAGCTCCTCGTTAGCTCAGACGGCTCTTTCCTATTCGGCGCCGTTGCAGATGCAGCGGTGTCTCCCCGCATACGCGTCTTTCGGATCACCGCTTCCTCCGGCGCTCTCACCGAGGTTAGCGGCTCGCCGTTTCTTACAGGCGAATATTACATGGTGGGAGCGAATCTCGATCCCACTGGACAATTCTTGCTCGCCGTCCATTCTTCTTGCAATGGCTCTCCGCCATGCATGGGGCCCGGAAAACTTGTCGCCATGCGCATCGACCCGTCCACCGGGTCGATGTCGGTGGCCAGTGACGTCGACGATGGCCAAGATCCATACGCCGTCTCTGCAATCCCAGTTTCTCAGTAAGGGCGACAGGCTTACTCGCTGAAAGATGAGGGCTCTGCGGCCGCCATTGCCATAAGACAAGAAGGATGTAGGATCCTTTCCCTCCAGAGGTCTTGCAAAACTCGCGTCGCGCGTGCTTGTCTCCCGAGGAACACCAACAGTTCTACACGGCGAACCGAGAGAGGTGAGGAAACGGATGTGTAAAATCGGGCTACGTGCCCTATCATGAGTAGGACAGCCGCGCGCGGGCGTGGCGGAATGGCATACGCAGCGGACTTAAGGAAAACTTGAGTGCTCGTCTGGGAAACCGGCGATGCAGAACTGCTCAAATTCGGGGAAACCTTAAATGGCAATCCCGAGCCAAGCCCGGAGAGACAACAACCGGGAAGGTGTAGAGACTAGACGGGCAGCACCTAAGCTCCGGACTCTCCGGAGGAGGGTGAAGGGATAGTCCAGACCGCAAACTTGGCGTGAGGCCTCCAGGGCCTCACCTCAGGGCGGCGAAAGCCGTAGACGGTATGAAAATCCGCAGGGCTTAAACGGCCCATGAGGGTTCAAGTCCCTCCGCCCGCACCACATTTCCCAGACTCAACCCAATTCTTACGCGTCTCCGGACTCCTGGCAACCGCCGTCGACAAAGGCAGGCGCACAGAAATCCGTCGGGGACGGCGACATCGCGAAAAGGACGAGCTTAGAACTTTGCGATCAGGGTAACCCCTCCGACTAAAAGGAGAGCGCCTACGATCCGGTAGGCATTCAGCGGGTGAAGATCCATACGAAACAATCCAAAGTGATCGATCAAGAGCGACATGATGAGAGCTGCGGTTACCGTCAAACCGACAAACGGCCCTGCGCCGACGCGGGTGACGAGGGTGAGACCCGCATAAACCTGGACGGCCCCGACGAGTCCGCCAATGACCGCCCACCATGGTAGGGAGGCGAGATCTTTTGTGGTTGGCAAGGGGTGAGGCACCATCAGAAAAGCGCCGCAAAAGAAAAACGTGATGAGTGCGAACGAGACGGCTGAGGCAAGCCAGGGATTGACCAGGTATTTGTTGAGTTGTCCGTTCATAGCCGCACCGCAGGACTGCAGCGCTCCGCCGAGAATAATGAATGGGATGATCCAGGCAGCGTTCATTTCGACTCTAACCTCCTGTCATTATTGATTGCACAGATGTTCGCTCATAAAACTACAAAGTCCCGAAACAGACTTGCATTAGGATCGCGCCACCCAATGCTGCCAGCATAGCGATCGGCATGGCGATGGCTCCGACTTTAAGGAAGTCCCAAAAGGTGACATCGAGCTTTTCTTTGCGCAGGGCGATCAGCCACAGAATGGTGGCCAATGATCCAGTAATCGAGAGATTCGGCCCAAGATCAACTCCGATTAGAACTGCGTCAGTGATTGGGCCCTTGGCTGTCGCCGCGTGAAGAGTGCTGCCAACGATGAGCCCGAGGGGAAGATTGTTCACCAGATTGTTGGCGATTCCGACCGCAAAACCAGCAAGTAAATCTCCGGCAACAGTGCCTTTGTGCTGAACCCAGGTGAGCCACTCTGCTGTGTAACGCATTGCGCCGACACTCTCGATCGCATCGACCATGACGAATAGGCCGGCGACCAGTGCCAGTGTTTCCCAACTGATTTCCCGGGCGAAATGTATCGGATTCGTTCGCTCCTTGATGCAGACAATCGCCGTGATGACTAGAGCGCACAAGCACGTGGGCAGACCCAGATCTTTGCCGAGTGACGAAGCCGTAAGCAAAACCGCAATCATGAGCGCGGCGCTGACCAGTACAAGCTTGCCGTTGCCATTCAAGGTTTCGGCGTCGACGTGGTGCTGGATCGTCTCGCAGAGTTCTTTGCGATAGACCCAGCGCAGGACCATATAGGTCGCGCCAATTGACAATAGGCAGGGAACGCCGAAGGATAGGAGCCACTTGCCGAGCGGAGGCATGGCATCGTGGAAGACAACCAGGTTCGCTGGATTCGAAATGGGCAAGAGAAACGACGCTGCGTTGGCGATGAAAGCACAAACGAACAAATAGGGCAGCGGCTGGACTTTTGCTTTACGAACCGCGGTCAGGATCGCCGGAGTCAAAACCACGGCCGTGGCATCGTTTGACAGAAAGACGGTGACGACGGTACCCACTGCATAGACGAGAGTGAACAGTCTCAGGCAGGAGCCGTCCGCTTTTCTCACGGCCACGGCTGAAAGCCAGTCGAAGACGCCATGCTCGCGTGCCAGTTCGCAAAGCAGCATCATGCCAATGAGAAAAAAGCAGACGTCTAAAGCTTTGCCGGCAGCGTGCCATGCGAGTTTCAGGTTGATAAGCCGAAGAAGCAAAAGAAGGAGAACGCCTCCGCCGATCCAGTAAACTTCGGGCACACCCCGTGGGCGAACCAGCATCAGCACAATGCTCGCAGCAATGATGGTCGAAAGCAGGAGGTGAGCCAGCGCAGGAGAAAACATCTACCATTTTCTCCCGTTTGAGGCGTCGTGGAGCTTCTGCTGAAACCAATGAACTTGTTCATCCGAAAGGTCTCGTGTTGCTAGTTCTGAATCAGCATGCGTCGTCAGAGTGCTCATTGCGCAAAAGCCTCCCCTTTTTTTATAGATCCAGGTTCGCCGTTTGTTTTTGAAGTTTCGACATTCGATGATAGGGTTTCCGGGATCAGGAACCAGAGCAAAGCGAATGCAACGAGTGCTACGCCGCTCAGACCAAGAAAGGATGCGCGGTAACCTGAATGTTGAATCAGTAAGCCTCCGACCGTGTTACTGAGAGCCGCGCCGATTCCGACCATGGTGGCGAGTGCACCGGCAGCAATATTGAAGCGTCCGGTTCCGTGGGTCCTGTCTTTGATAACAAGAATCGAGACAATGACGAAAACCGCGTTGGCCACGCCATCAAGTACCTGAATTGCGATTAGCGCTCCGGCTGCATGTGTCATCGTGTAGAGAACTCCGCGAATGGGCAGTACACCGAAACCGAGCAACAGGAGCGGCTTGCGTCCGTTCGTGGCAGCACGTTTTCCGACCCATGCGGCGGAGAGCGAGATGACTAACTGCGTGACAATAACGCAGGCCGACATAAAGGGTGCGGCGGCTTTCGGGGTGGCCTTTGACAACATTTCTCCGAGTTCGGGCAACATCGCCGCGTTCGCGAGGTGAAAGAGAAACGCGGTTCCAAGAAATGCGACCAGGACACGATCTTTAAATAGCGCCGATAGTCTCTCGCCGTGATCGTGGCATTTCCCATCGACCGCCCCTCGCGCCCGCGCATAGTCGATTTGTTCAGGGTCGATCGTGAAAAGGGCGATTGCGGCGGGGATGGCGAGAAGTGCGGCGGCAGCAAATATCATCCGGTACCCAAACTTGTAGCTTACGTAGGCGACAAGGAGGGCGGTGAAGACGTTGCCCGCGGAATTGAAAGCTTGAATCTTTCCGAATAGCCTGTCAAAAGCAGCCGCTCCCACGACTCCCAGAGTGATGGCCGCTACGGTTGGCGCCAGAAAGGCTCCGGAACTACCGATTAAGAACTGTGCGGAATAAACTTCGGTCGGACTCAAATGTCCCATTAGCAGCACCGCACCCGCCACTAGCACGGCCAGGCTGATAGCCATTAAGGCGCGTTTGCGCCGAGTTGCATCGATGAGGGCGCCTGCAGGCGTCTGCATTGCTACGGAAACCAATCCCCCGAACGTGAGGGCGTAACCAACACTGCCGGGATTCCAGCCGCTTGCCGCAAGATAGGCGGCCAAGAATGGCCCAAGCCCGGTTTGCACGTCAGCCAGGAAGAACGTCAGCCACTCAATGGACCGGATGCTTTTTGTCACATCATTCATTCCGAACACTCAACACTGATCGCCATCGTAAAATACGTCTCCGTCGACACTTTCGCTATAAAGCGGACACAGTTTGTTTGCTTTGCGCCCATTTTGGTTGACGTTGTATTCACATTAGAGAGCGTGGAAGAAAGGCGTGACCTACTCGAACCGTTTCGGACTCCGCTTAATGGTGACAGGTTAATCGCAAACACGACCCAGAATCTAGGAACGGCGCGGGCGGAAAATATAATGTCGGAGGAGGGGTTATTCTGGGCAATCACACGCAATCGCTGCGGGCTCTCAGGCGTTCAATACGCTGGAACGAGCCTCTTTAGCTCGTTCGTAAACTTCTGTAAATGGCTTCCAATTCTTGGGCCCAATCATCTCCTTGCTTTGCATTGAGCCTTGATGAGAGTGCTTAAGTGACGGTGAGGGTCAGAACGCTACTGGTTCCTCCGCTGGTACAGCCTCCGTAACTCGAATTACCACTCGGCGTATTCACTGTCACCGCCGCAGTTCCGGGACCTGAGATCAAGTTCGTTGGGATCGCAGCTTGCATGAGCACGCTGCTCGTAACCGTCGTGGTTAGGGTAGTTCCGTTAATCACAACAACAGAGGAGGAGACAAACTGCTTCCCATTCACAGTCAGAAGGAAGCCTTGCTGGAGTTGAGCGAATGTAACTGTGCTGGGCGACAGCGAATCGAGTTCCGGCTTTGGCCGGGCACTCCCGCAGAGCGGATTCAGGGCGTTGCAGCCGGGAAGAAGCGATAGCGCCAACAGTGAAATGCACAAGAATGCTGGGGAACTTTTGGTTCGATTCACGTTTCTCCCTTGAGCTTGACTACCAGTAGTGCCTAACGATTGCACGCTAGTAGCAGCGTAGTCCAGTCCAACAGACCAAGGTGAGCAATAGTGGTCACTAGCAATCCGCAAAGGGACAAGTTTGAAAGGGAACGAGTTGGAAATAGGATCCGCAGCGCCGAAGGTTCCGAGCCCCTCCACTCGCAATCCGCGCACCATTCCGCCCTCTCACGTCATCCAATAAGCCGTCCGGAGGTCGAACCGCGGAGGCCGTGCTAATGTCTCGGCCAGGTTCTGAATAAATAAGAAAGCGCAGGTAGCATGCCTCATCTTTTTGACCCTCTTTTGATTCGCGATCTTAAGTTTGCCAATCGTGTCTTTATGTCGCCGATGTGTGAGTATTCCAGCGTAGACGGCTTTGCTAGCGACTGGCATTTCGTACATCTCGGGAGTCGCGCTGTCGGCGGCGCCGGACTGGTACTCACCGAGGCTACCGCCGTTCTTCCCGAAGCCCGCATCAGCCCCCAGGATCTGGGCATCTGGAGCGAGGATCATATCGAGCCTCTTGCCCGGATTGTGCGTTTCATCCATCAGCAGGGAAGTGTCGCGGGAATGCAACTCGCGCATGCCGGTCGCAAAGCCAGCACATATCGGCCCTGGGATGGCAACGGCGCAATTCCAGAGTCTGAAGGTGGATGGAAAAACGTAGTGGCTCCAAGCGCTGTGGCATTCGCCCCTCACTACCCTTTTCCTAAGGCGCTTTCGCCTGACGGCATTCAGGAAATAGTCGCCGCATTCGCCGAGGCTGCGTGTCGCGCCTCCGAAGCCGGGTTTCAGGTCGTCGAGATCCACGCGGCTCACGGATATTTGATTCACGAATTTCTGTCGCCTCTCAGCAATCAACGGACTGATTCGTACGGCGGCTCATTCGAGAATCGCACTCGCATTTTGCGTGAGATTGTGAGTGCAGTTCGAGGCTCCTGGCCGGAGCACGCACCTGTCTTTGTTCGGATTTCGGCCACAGATTGGGTGGAGGGCGGATGGGACATTGACCAGTCGGTGGAACTGGCGCGCCAACTCAAACCGATGGGGATAGATTTAATCGATTGTTCGTCCGGCGGTAACGTAGCCGAGGCAAAAATCCCGATCGGTCCGGGTTATCAAACGACATTCGCGGAACAGATCCGGCGCGAAAGCAAGATTCTTACCGGAACGGTAGGAATGATCACTTCTCCCGTACAGGCTGAGCATGTCATCGGAACCGGACAGGCGGACGCCGTGATTATCGCGAGAGAATTCTTGCGGGATCCCTACTGGCCATTGCGCGCCGCACGGGAATTGCGGCAGGCGATAACGTGGCCCGTGCAATATCTAAGAGCTGCGCCCGAGGGCACCAAGCCCCGAACGGCTATCGATTCCGATTACATCAGGAAACCGGTGCCCGTTCAGTAGTGTTAGCTCAAAATATGACAGGCGACCGGAACTGGATGCAGTTCCGGTCGCTCAAGTTAACTTGATTACTGACAGCAATTATTTGTTGTCTTCGCGGGATTCTGCAACCTTGGCTTGCTGGCCAGCTTCCGCTACTGCTCTGACAAACGCATTCGCGCTCTTCGGAGTAGAGGCTTTTCCCGATAGAATCGTGCGGAACATCATGTGTCTACCGTAAATCGCGCGCGTCGAGTCGTTATCCTGCTCCACCACCGCGCCCTCCAGGGTGAGGCCCGCGAACACGCCCTTTGATCGCGAGTAGGTCAGCATCTCGGTATTCATCTTCCAGTCGGTTCCCGCTGAAGCATGGCGTCCAACCGGGCCTGCTGCTACCGAACCCTCGCCAGTAAGTTCAAACTTGCTGGAGAGCAAATGCTGGAAACCGTTATCGTTCATCACGAGCATTACCAGGTCAACGCCTTCAACGCCGATCTGCAAACCCCAGCTGCCCCCACCAATCGTGACGAATGCGGGTGCGCTCCAACCTCCCTCGGTACGGCAGGTCGCTACGCCGCGGCCATGTTTGCCACCGAAGATAAAACCGCCCTTGATTAGATCGGGCACCACCAGGACACACTTCGCGCCGCTCAATACTTCTTCCGGGATGCCTTTGTCCGGAGTTGACATAATCGAGTGCAGAACATCGACCGACTTCTGCATACGTTCCACAGTATCCTCGCGGGCCGAGCCCGCCCAAGCGAATGTGCCTACCAGGCCGAGAGCAACCATCACCAGCATTGACATGATTCTTTTCATGAATTGTTTCCTTTGGGTCCAGGACTAAGAGAGGAAGACTCCAGATGGCTGACTTAGTTCAGAGAATCTGAAAGAGAGAGAAGATGCTCGTCCCTGGAACTATCATCGTTTAATTGCCGGACGATAGCTGATCTAAATAGCTCACTTTTACTTGCTAAGACCGATTTGAGTCGATGTGAGCAATCCGGCTCAGAAACACTCGGCGCAACGTGGCATGGTGAATGTAAGGGTCTTCTGTCCCCGCGCAGAGTCACCCGCGGGCAACGTCCGCGATGAATGTATCGGCGGGAATCGCACCGAAGGGTCCAGCAGAATAAGGAGTCATGATGTCGATTCGTCGCCTACGCAACAATCTTATAAGGAGCCTTGGAATCCTCGCCGATTCCCTCGCGAGCATGTTCGCCAAACTGAAACCCGAGACGCAGGTATTGGGCACACAACGAATGTGTCCCTTTTGCGGTTTGATCACCCCACGCGCCAAGGGAAAATGTTTGGAATGCGGAAAGTCGTTTGGCCCGGGTGGCTTAAAGCCGAAAACTGCGAAATAGCCCACCTTGTAAGTGAGCCGGAGAAGAGTGCGGAGTAACTATTTTCCCGAAAATAAGGCGCTGAAGCCGCGCGCCGCTGCGTTTCTGATCATCCGCATTGCAGACTGTCCTGAGTTATCCGGCGGCGGAGCTTTAGCAGCTGCCTGCTCCCGCGCGAGGTGGGTTTTCTCCGAAGGGTGACCAGTGGTTAGCGTGCACTGCTCCTTAGGCTTCGCTCTACACATCGGGCATCGCACTGAGAGTATGTGCCGCGCTGAAAGCTTTCCCGTTTCCAGCTCGATTTTTTTCTGCATGGGAATTGCAAAACGGTAAGATCCGGCTTAGGTCGACGTGGAAGGTTCTGCCGAATCCTTCTACGATTTATAACAGGGCGAAGTTACCCGAATCTGCTCACAATTGCTCATCCTTACGGATGGCGAGCGCGGAAAGCTTCAATCGTGCAGAACAATATTCAGCAGCGAGCTGTGAACTTGCAAAGCACCGTCCACACCTCCCGCGTAGTCAATCAGGCCCATCTTTCGGAAGCGGTTCATAAAGAAACTTACGCGCGAACGTGTCGTGCCGACCATCTCGGCCAATGTTTCCTGACTGATCCTGGGGATCACCGTCTCCGGGACGCCGTCTTTACCGAAGCGGGCCAGGATAAGCAGTATCCGCGCTAGCCGCTTCTCGCTGGAATTAAAGAGCTGGTCCACCAGATCTTCTTCGTAGCGTATATTCCGAGCCAGAAGATAAGCCACGAACATCTCGGAAAACGCCGGTTCCCGATGCAAGGCATCCAGCATGATTTTTTTGTCAACGCGCAAAATCACGCAATCCGTCATCGCCGCCGCTGAACCCATACGGCGGAGCTGACCTGCCAGCGATCCTTCGCCAAAAAAATTCCCCTCTCCTACGATCGCGATCGTCGCTTCTTTGCCGGCGGCGGATACGACGGTCAGCCTGACTTTGCCCTTCTGAACGTAAAACACCGCGTCCGCGCCATCGCCCTGAGCAAAAATCGCTTGCTTCTTATCGATGGAAAGGATTTTGCGCCCCTCGCCAATGGTCGCGAGAAACACGTCAGAATCGAACCCCCGAATCTTTTTTGACTTGATCTTTGAGAGAGTGCTCATTCAGCCCGATTATAGTCCCAGCCGCAGACACAGCAATGTAAGATTAGGCTCATTGATAATTCGGATCAGGACGCCGCGTAAACGACTTATCCGACGCCTCGTTAATTTCTCCTTGTGAGCTATGTTGCTCAGACAGGGCTTTGTCTACCTGTCATCCTTTACCCTGCCCGAGTGTGTGATGAAGTCACGGACGCTGATTCGTAACTTCATTCTTAGTTCGCCAAGGATCGGTGGTTAATAACCCTAATATCCCCGGCAAACCGACATATCCAGCCAAAACAGCACTTTCATTCGCGCGGTTCTGAAGCTTTTTACCAAACGAGATTCCCGGCCTAAGTCAGGAAAAAGCTAATCGGACAATGTCTGTACGGGGATGAAAAGAATTGCTCAACAGGAAAGGTCGAAGAACATGCCTTTGATCCAACTCGTGGAAGTTCTGATTGTGGTAGGCGTATTGCTCTGGCTCGTCAATCGTTTCATTCCCATGCAGGGTTCCATCAAATCCATTCTCAACGGTGTAGTAGTAATTGCCGTCGTTCTTTGGCTTCTGAACGTTTTTGGATTGTTCCATTCTTTGTCGCACGTTCGCATTGGAAGCTGAAGCCAGGCGGCACCGTTACATCAAGTTCTGATCTATGAACCATCCGGCAGACACCTGCCGCAAGGAGAAATTGTGAAGAAAACATTGTTATTCACCGCAACGCTAGCGCTGAGCTTGCCGGTAGTCGCTCAGAGCAACTCTCAAAATGTCCTCACCGTCGAACACATCAGCCCGACGCCTATGTTCCGCGTAACCGTGACCAGCCGCAGCGTGCAGGCCGTGAACTACCAGCACCGCAGCGGATCCTCGAAAGTGGATTTCGCCGGCACGGCATTGATGCCGGCGGCGGATGGCCAGGCGCAAGTAAACAGCAAGCGTGGATCGATAGAAATCGATGCGGAATTCGGCAACCTGCAGAAACCCAATATCTTCGGCAATGAATACCTGACCTACGTTCTTTGGGCGATTTCTCCCGAAGGCCGCGCCGTTAATCTTGGCGAGGTGCTTCTCGGTGGAAATCACCGCAGCAAGCTGCGCGTAACCACCGATCTTCAGTCCTTCGCGCTGATCGTTACCGCCGAACCTTACTATGCGGTTCGCCAGCCCAGTAATGCCGTCGTGCTGGAGAACGTGATCCGCGAGGACACCAAGGGAACCAGTGAGACTGTAAACGCAAAGTACGAATTGATGGAACGAGGCGGCTATATTCCAACCGGTTACAAGTTTGATCCCGTTGTTATGAATGCCAAGTTACCGCTCGAGTTTTTCGAAGCACGGAATGCCGTTCGGATCGCGCAATCCGAGGGCGCTGAGACCTACGCCTCGGAGAGTTACCAGCGCGCAATTCAGTTAATGAACACTGCGGATGCTGACGCTATCGACAAGCACATGGACAGAAAACCGCTGATCGCAGTCTCGCGTCAAGCGGTACAGACCGCGGAAGATGCGCGTGCCATTGCGGTAAAGAAAATGGACGAGGTGCGGCTGGCCAATGAACGTCAGGATTCCGCGGACTCGCAAGCGCGAGTGCAAGGACAGGCCGACGACGCGATGCGGCAGAAACACCAAGCGGAGTCTGATGCCGACGCAGCGCGGTTAGCCAGAGCGCAATCAGACTCAGATGCAATGAGCGCCCGCGCCGGCAAGGCTCAGGCGGATGCCGATGCGGCTCGCGCTCGTAATGACGCTTCGGATGCACAAGCTTCCGCCGCGAAGGCCAACATGGATATGGCCAATAACCAGGCCGCCTCCGACAGCGCAATCTCAGCAGCTCAGGCAGATGCGGATCAGTCGAGATTGGCCGCGCAGCGAGCCGAGAGCGACAAAGCCGCGATGAAAACAAAATTGGCTGAGCAGCTGAACGCAATTCTTCAGACTCGCGAAACCGCCCGTGGCCTGATTGTCAGCATGTCCGACGTTCTGTTTGACACTGCCCAGTATTCTTTGAAGCCGGGAGCGCGCGAGAAGCTCGCCAAGGTCGCAGGAATTCTGCTGGCCTATCCAGGTCTCAACATTGAAGTGGGTGGATATACCGACAACGTAGGCGGCGATGCCATGAATCAGACGCTCTCAGAGAATCGCGCCAGTTCCGTGCGCGAGTATCTGGTTCAGCAGGGAGTCGCTTCAGGGTCGGTTTCATCCAAAGGCTTTGGCAACACCCTGCCAGTCGCCTCTAACGATAACTCTGCCGGCCGTCAACAAAACCGCCGGGTGGAACTACTGGTCTCCGGCGAAGCCATTGGCTCACCGGTCAACGCCACCACTGGAAGCTTGCGCTAACGCAAAGGGGCGCGGGGGATTGGCCCGCGCCCACTTTTGCAGTAGATCGGAGATAACAATATGAGATTAATTGAAATTCTGGGCGCCGCAGTTCTGTCCTTGAGCCTCGGAGCTCTGCCCGGCTACGCTCAGCAGGAGCAGCACGAACAGCAGGAGGAACAAAAAGATAAACCGGCCGAACAGAAGGAAAGGGCACAACCGGAAAAACGACCGGAACAACCTGAAAAGAACGTGCAGCAGGAAAAGAACGTCAAGCCGGAAGAGAGAAACGCCCAACAGCAGCACACTCAGAAGGGCGAACCGGCGCCGCAAACGCATCCATCCAATGCTAAGAGCGGAACACGCATTCCCGACGATCGCTACCGCGCCAATTTCGGCAGGGAGCATACTTTTCGAGTAACCCAAGCTGACTACAGCCGGAATCATCGCTTTCAATACGGCGGCTATTGGTTCGGATTTTCCGATCCCTGGCCATCCAACTGGCTATACACGCAAGACGTCTTCGTCGTCGAGATTAACGGCGTGTATTACCTGTGCAATCCGATGTATCCCGGCGTAAACATCGCGCTCAACGTCACGATGTAACGCCTTCGTCTGGAATTTGAAAAGGAGCCAACATGCTTGGGACTATATTAATTGTGGTCTTGATACTAGCGCTTCTGGGCGCGTTGCCCAGATGGAACCACAGCCGGGACTGGGGATATTACCCCACCGGAGGGGTAGGAATCGTTATTTTAGTGGTGGTGATTCTCCTCGTGCTCGGTAGAATTTAGCGGGCAACGAAACTTGCGGTCAACGATAAAGCAGCCGAAGAGGAAAATTCCTCTCCGGCTGCTTTGTTGTTCTGAATTGCCTTCTATTTCACTCTTCCGTTCCGAATTTTTTCAAGTCTTCGGGCCCATCTGCCAGCGCAACCGCATCTTTGCCCTGCACCATCTCACGGACCTTCTCCACCACATCAGGATTTGCCAGGGTGGTGATGTCACCGGTGCTCAGATTGTTGGACAAAGCTGCCAGCACGCGACGCATTAGTTTTCCAGAGCGTGTCTTCGGCATATCCGGAACAATCAGGATTCTTCTCGGCCGCGCAATCTTACCAATCATAGTTTCAATCGCCTTGTTCACTTTCTCAATGATGGCGGGACTCGCCTGCAGGCCCGGCTGCAGTGCGATATACACCTCGGGAACGCGCCCCTTGATCTCATCCACTACCGGAACCACCGCCGCTTCCGCAACCTCTGGAACCGTCAGGCAGGCGGACTCGATCTCCTTGGTGCCGAGTCGATGACCGGCGACATTGATCACGTCATCCACGCGCCCCAGGATTCGAAAATAGCCGTCGGCCGCCAACACCGCGCCGTCCGCAGCAAAATATGGCCAGTCATGCCAATCTTTGCTCTTCGGGTCTTTGCAATATTTTCTGTAATACTGGTCGACGAAACGATCGCGATTGCCCCAGATCGTTTGCATGATCCCCGGCCAGGGATTGCGAATGCATATATTGCCGGCTTTTCCTGACCCTGCCGCAATTTCTTGTGAGTTCTCGTCCATGATCGCGGGATAGATTCCCGGCATCCCTGGGCCCGCACTTCCCGGCTTCATCGGATCCAGTGCCGGTTTCGTGCTGCACAAGAATCCTCCATTTTCCGTTTGCCACCACGTGTCGACGATGACCGCTTCGCCTTTGCCCACGACATCGTGATACCAGCGCCATACTTCGGGTTCAATCGGCTCTCCCACCGTGGTCATGTGCTTAAAGTGGTAGTGATACTTTGCAGGCTCGTCGTGCCCGGACTTGCGTAACATGCGAATTGCAGTGGGCGAAGTGTGGAAGATGTTGACGTCGAGTCGCTCGGCAATTCGCCATACTCTGCCTGCGTCGGGAAAAGTGGGAACGCCTTCGTAAAGAACGCTGGTGGCGGCCAGCGCCAACGGGCCATACACGATGTAGGAATGGCCCGTAATCCAACCGATATCAGCCATGCACCAGTAAACATCTTCGGGATGAATATCCTGAATGTACTTCGAGGTGCCTGCCACATAGGCCAGATAGCCGCCAGTGCGGTGTTGACATCCTTTGGGCTTGCCCGTGCTACCGCTTGTGTACATGAGAAAAAGGGGGGCTTCCGCATCCATCGGGACAGGCGCCACAAGTTGCCCTGCGTAATTCGGAAGAATTTCATCGACAAAAACGTCGCGGCCTTTCACAAATGGCGAAGCCGACGCATTCTTGCCCGAATGTCGCCTCCACACCAGCACCTTGTCGATCGCCTGGCCTTCCTTCTTCGCTTCTTCGATCGCGATATCGGCGCCGGCTTTGTGGTCGATCATCTTGCCGTTGCGATAGTATCCGTCCATCGTGATCAGCACGCGGCTGCCGGAATCGGCCGCGCGCATTCCGCAAGCCTCGCCACTGAATCCGCCGAAGACCACCGAGTGAATCACTCCCAGACGAGCGCATGCCAGCATGGTGATCGGTAACTCGGGCACCATCGGCATATGTATGGTGACGCGATCTCCGCTCTTCAAGCCGCAGTAGTCGCGCAGCAGAGCCGCGAATTCGTTGACTCTCACGTAGAGTTCGCGGTAAGTGACGGAAACGGGCGCCTCGGATTCAGGCTCAGCAACGAAAATCAGGGCTGCCTTGTTCTTATATTTGGCAAGATGACGGTCGATGCAGTTATAAGAGGCATTAATCTTTCCACCCGCAAACCACTTCCAGAATGGAGGATCGCTGGTATCGAGAGTGGTATGCCAATACGTGTCCCAGCTCAACAGATCCGCGTACTCGCGAAAGCATTCAGGAAAGTTCTTCTCGCTAAACCGCTCAATGACGCCCGGATCGGTAAGGTTGGCCTGACCCACAAACTTCGCGGAAGGATAGTAATATTCTTCTTCTCGCCAGTGAACCGCAATTTGCGCTTCGGTGGTTTCGGTCACTTTGCTTTTCTCTCGAATTTCAGCCATATGAGACCCTCGACTGCGTAAGTATGTACGGCGGCGGAAAGCCGTCGGCGGAAACTACTCTGATCCTACAAGAGCCGGAGCCTTCTGAGTACGCCACCCCTCGTCTAGTGCGCGCCCGCCTTCTCCGCGCCCAATCCAGTATTCGATCGAACGAGCAGTTCGTTGAACTTATGCTGCGACGTCGGCTCGTGACTTACTAGAGTGCCGACGATTGCACCAATAAATCCTAGCGGAATACTAAGAATGCCCGGATTCTCCAGGGGGAACCAGGCTTTCGCCTGAATGAGATGTCGGGCGGTACCTGTGACCGTAGGTGGATCGATTGCCATTAAACTTGGGCTGACCAGAATCAGTCCGATGGAAGCCAGCAGCCCAACTCCGAGGCCCGCGACCGCTCCTGCGGTATTAAATCGCCTCCAGAAAATTGACAGCACGATCACCGGTAAATTTGCCGACGCCGCCACCGCAAATGCCAGCGCCACGAGGAATGCTACATTCGCCGTCGGTCCCAGCCCGATCGCGACCGCGATCGCCACCGCGCCAACCACAAATGCCGAAATTCTCGCCACCAGCACTTCCTCGCCGGGCTTTCGTTCTACGCCGTTGTGGATAACGTTCGTCCAGAAGTCATGGGAGAAAGAAGTTGTCGCGCTGATGGTTAGCCCGGCTACGACTGCCAGAATGGTGGCAAAGGCAATTGCCGAGATAAACGCAAAAAAGATGGGCCCTGCCAGCGCATTGGCCAGCAGCGGCGCACTCATGTTCGTGCCGCCATGCGTCTTGATGAAATCCGGTCCAACGATCGTCGCTGCTCCAAAGCCCAGGAACGTCGTCATAATGTAAAAGCTGCCAATCAGCACCATGGCCCAAACCACGCTATTGCGCGCAGTCTTTGCATCCGGCACGGTATAGAACCGTACCAAGATATGCGGAAGCCCGGCCGTTCCAAAAATCAAAGCCAAACCCAGCGAGATCAAGTCCAGCGGCCCGTAAGGCGGTTTATAGCGAAGACCCGGCTGCAAGAAGTCTTTCACTACCGTTGCACCCTTGGCATCGTGATAGGTGACGTGACCGATCGCTCCAAAAAAATCTCCAAAGCTAAAATGGAAATGCGCCATCACCAGAATGCTGAGCAAGATCGTTCCTGCCATCAATAAGATCGCCTTCACGATCTGCACCCAGGTCGTGGCCAGCATGCCGCCGAAGACGACGTACACGATCATCAAAATCCCGACGCCAGTCACCGCCTGGTTATAGGTGACATAGCCACCGAGCAATAGCTTTACCAACGCTCCCGCACCGACCATCTGCGCGATCATGTAAAACGTACTGACCGTCAGTGTGCTCAGCGCAGCCATCGCCCGCACTGGACGTGGCTTCAACCGGTATGCGAGCACATCTGCCATGGTGTATTTGCCGGCATTGCGCAAGGGCTCCGCGATTACCAGCAGCACCGTTAAATACGCAACGAGCCAGCCCACCGAAAACAGAAAGCCGTCATAGCCCTGGAACGCGATGATTCCGGCAATTCCCAGAAACGATGCCGCACTCATGTAATCGCCAGCTACCGCGATTCCATTTTGCCAGCCCTTGATTTGGCGGCTGGCCGCGAAGTAAGCGCTAGAGCCGGTCGAACGTTTGGAGGCCCAATACGTAATGCCCAGCGTTATCGCAATGAACAGCAGAAACATAAATAGTGGAACGTTTGCCATGGCTATTTGCCTCCCTGGCTGCTAATGGCTTTTGCATCCACAGCTTTCTCCACGATGTCTTTTGCCAGCCGGTCGAAATTGTTGGCGGCCCTGACGTAGAGTCCGGCAATCAGCCATGCAACAAAAAATTGCGACAACGCAAAAAGATAGGCAAGGTTTACGCCAATCACTTTGGTTGACATAAACTGCGGCGCGTAGCCCACCAGCACCGGCAAGGCAAAGTAGTAAACGACGAAGAAAATGAACGCGGGCACGATGAAGGTCCTCTTCGTCGCCATCAAGTCTTTGAATTCCTGGCTCTCGGCGATCTTGTCCCAGGTTGTCTGGGACGCTTGATATCGCTCTTCCGGAACTCTTTCGACCGCCCTCAGCGCTTCTCCCATAAGGGTCCTCCTCGGCAGAATGGCCATTACAACGACAATCGAGAGGCGGTTGCCAATCGCAAACGTACCGGCAACCGCGCCTCAGGCTTCAGGCCGCACGCATTGTAACTCGAACCTATAATCGCGCGGCCCAATTATTAAAAGGTGAAGATCGGGCCGAACTCCGTCCGCTGATCTTTCCACTTGTTCGCCGCATGTCCGGCGATCGCGTAGGTCACGCCGATGTTGGTCAGGTCCGGCAATAATGTGGTCTGATACTGCGATTGTTCAAACGCGAACGTCGTCCAGGCATTCAGTTTGTAGTAGAGGGTCGCGGCCAGCATCCGCGACTGCGACAGCGGCAGCCCCCCGTTGCATGGCGTAAGGCCGTCCGCGCTGGCGCAGCCAAAGCCGTTCGCATGGGCCAGGTCGTGATGTACCACCTGATCTTTGCCCATGTGCAAGTAGAGGTTCCAGGCCGAGTTGCGGCCCTTGGGATCGGCATTGAACCATCGCGACAACGGCAGTCCGAGATTCACGAATCCACCAAATGCCCCGATCGGATGCTCCGGCGCAATCTTCCAATGGCCACCCGCAGCCGAACATGTGCCCGCGGCTGGCACCGGGACTGTGCAGCCTACGTCCATCCCCCCGGTGGCGGCAGTCACGTTGTCCACAGTTCCGACCGAGGTGACGCTATACAATCCAGTCGTATCGGTGAAGAACGTGCTCAGCTGTCCAGCTAGCATGAAGCGCATGTCACCGCCGCGATAGGCGCTCGCTACCAGCGTGAACCAGCGAGTTGGCAGCTGCACGCCCAGTTGATTGCCGAACATATGGCTGCTGTTCGTAAAGCCATTGGGAAAGGTGGTCAATATATCCGTTCCCGTAAGATTGCCGCTTGTTGTGATGGAAGTTCGTTTCCCCTCGTATCCGCTCCAGAAAATCTGCGCCGGAGAAACCGCCGGAGCCTTGTCCAGTTGGAACTGCAAAGCCACTTTTGCTTCGAATTCAGGCCGGCCGGAATCGGCGCCTTCGCGTTCGCCTTCGCCGATCTGCGCCTCGAAACCGGAAACGGCGTTGCCTGCAGCCCCTTGCAGTTTGTAAATCTCACCCGAGCTCGGCATCATGATGGCGAATTCCGGCGAGAACTTGAAGTTGGATGTTCCGCTGCCCAGTTTCTGCACCAGGCCAAAGCGGAATTGCGGAGTCCTTTCCCACACGTCCCCGGAGAATGCGCCGAGGAATGTAGTCTCGAGAATGTTGGGCAGGGCAGCCGATCCGAATAAACTCCAGTCTTGCCCAGCTTCGAAGAAGACATCGGTCGCCTCGCTCGCGCCATAATCCAGTCTCGCAAAAGCCAGGCGCAGCCGAGGCTGAGGGTTGCGGATCGATGATACGTCCGCGTTATCGACCTCCGTAAATCCGCCCTCGAAATCCCCTTCTACCTTTCCCGTTAGCGTAAGATTTTTCGCCATGTCCGGCCACTCAAAGCTCGATCCAAACCGCGACGAGCGAGCTTTAAGGTGGAACGACGGATCCTGCGTCGGGCCAGTACTGAGCACGGAGCTGGAGTTCAGGAAGATTCCAGGAAACGGAAAATCATCGCCATTGGGAGCGCTGCTGTCGTGCACCGCGGTCGCTTTAATGAAGCCGAAGGGCGTCACCTTCACCGCTCCAACCTTGAAGCTGGGAATTAAGCCTTCCTTCACCGGCGGGTCGATGGGAAGCACACGCAACGGAACAACTGCCGGCACCACGTTCGGGGCCGCCGGCTTTTTCTGCGGAGGATTTTGCGCCACTTCCTGACGAGCCTGACCGGTCGCCGTCTGTATTGCCGGCGACATCGCTTCCGCCACTGGCTGCGTTGCTGGTTTCGCTTCCGCGATTGCCGACAAGTCTGCCGCGCTCACCAAGCCTTTGCGCGTCAGTGCCTCCACCAAAGCCTGAAACTGCGCCGTCGGCGCCGCGTTGCGAATCGCATTCGCCTCGTTCGGCGCCAGCACACCCTTCATGACCAGGACCCCGAGCAAAGCTGTTACGTTCGCATCCGTAGAGGAGGCGAGGCCAGGACTTACCGCTGCGCCCATTGTCGCGGCGGTGTTGGAATTGGCTGAATTTTCGGTGGCAGGTTTTGCGTCATTGCTTCCAGCCAGGACAGGCGAAGCTGTGATGGCGAGCACCAGCAGGCTTGCAAACATTTGCTTGATCGTCAACATGGACGGTGGCTCCTGGTTCCGGCTCAGACCGTGGCCGCGAACATGGAGCGCAACCGTACGTTGCGTTTTGGGATCTCGCTGTGATGGGAATCACTTGTCAGAGTGATTTGACTACCCTCGCCGTCACGTATCGTTCTGATGCCATCCGCTCCGCTCGAGCCCTCGCGCAGCCTCGTGGCGCTTGCTTACTTGCGAATTTCCTCCCTGAAATACTCTCGCCCCAGTCTCGCCCAATGAACTCTTCGTCGCTTGCTTTCTCGTAGCAAGAACACATGCCTTCGTGATCTCCGTCACTGCTGAGGTGAATGCCCCGGAGCAAACTTCACGACGTCCAACTTCATGTTTGCCGCTCGCAGGAGGTTCCCATGAGCGTTCTCAGCGTCGAGAAACCAGAGAATATCTCCAATCTTTTAGCTCTCGATCAGGAATACCCAGCCCCCGAAATCGTCCGCCAAAATGTCCTGCAGAAGAATTGGAAAGGCGAATGCGCCCGCGCCCAGAGGTATCCCGAGGTGTTCTGGGCCGACTATGCCAGCCAGTTTTCGTGGGCGCGCAAATGGGACCGTGTTCTCGAGTGGGACGGCGTCCACCACAAATGGTTCACCGGTGCAAAGACGAACATTACTGTTAATGCTCTCGACCGCCACGCCAACTCCGAGCGCCGCAATCGCGTCGCTTACATTTGGCTCGGCGAAGACGGCAGCGAACGCATCGTCACCTACGGCCAGCTGTATAGCATGGTTTGCCGTTTCGCCAATGGTTTGAAATCTCTTGGAGTGGTAAAGGGTGACCGCGTCGTCATCTATATGCCGCTCACGATCGAAGGCGCGGTGGCCATGCTGGCTTGCGCCCGCATCGGCGCCATCCATTCTGTGGTGTACGCAGGTCTCGGCCACACGGCTCTGCAAGATCGCATCGTCGACGCGCAAGCCAAGGTCGTCATCGCGGGAGACATCGGCTTCCGTCGCGGAAAAACTGTCGCCCTAAAGGCCATCGTCGACGAGGCCGTCGAGGCTTTGGAATTCGTCGAGAAAGTTGTCGTCTACTCGCGCGGCAAGACCGAACTCAACGCCCCTCGCGAAATCGATTTCAACGATTTGCTTAAGTTCTCTCCTGATTGTCCCGCCGAAGAAATGGAGGCTGAAGATCCGCTTTTCCTGCTCTACACCTCCGGTTCCACGGGCAAGCCAAAGGGGGTTGTCCATGTTCACGGTGGATACATGGTCGGTACGACCTATCATCTGGAGAGCTTCTTCGATGTGGGCGACCGCGATATATTCTGGTGCACCTCCGACATCGGCTGGGTCGTCGGACATTCTTATATCGTCTACGCGCCGTTGTGCGCCGGCGTCACGACAATGTTCCGCGAAGGCGCCATCGATTATCCGAATCCCGGCGTGGCGTGGGAAATTGTCGAACGCTACGGCGTCACCAAGATGTTCACCGCTCCCACCGCCCTCCGCATGTTCATGCGCTATGGAGAAAGTTATCCCGCCGCGCATGACCTCACCAGCCTGCGCGTCATCGCCTGCGCCGGAGAGCCGCTGAATCCTGAAGCCTGGCGCTGGGCGCAGACTCATCTTGCCGGTGATGGCAAGTGGGGATACGTCATCGACAACTGGTGGCAGACCGAACTGGGTGGCCCCGCGCTCGGCACTCCGCCATCGATGGCCATGCGTCCCGGAAAAGTTGGCGTCGCGGTCCCCGGCGCCGAGGCGGACGTGTTGGATGAGAACGGTAACTCCGCGCCTCCCGGAGTGGGAGGCCGCCTCGTGCTGAAGCGTCCGTTTCCTCACATGTTACGCACTGTCTGGCGTGACCCCGCCCGCTACGAGCGCGATTGGCAAGTCATTCCTGGTTGCTATGTAACCGGCGACGTAGCCATGAAAGATAAAGATGGATACATCGCCGTCCTCGGCCGCTACGACGACGTCCTCAACGTTGCCGGACACCGCATCGGCACCGCTGAAGTGGAAAGCGCGCTGGTCTCGCATCCCGCCGTCGCCGAAGCCGCCGCCATCGGCGTGCCTGACCCTATGAAGGGCGAAACCATCAAAGTCTTCGTGCAGGTCCGCAGTGACCATGTTGCCTCCGCCGCACTCTCGGCCGCGCTCATCGAACATGTGCGTCGCGAACTCGGCCCTATCGCCACTCCATCGTCGCTGGAGTTCGTTGCGTCTCTGCCGAAAACTCGATCCGGTAAGATTCTTCGACGATTCTTAAAAGCCAAAGAAGTCGGAGTGGATGCGGGAGATGTTTCGACGATGGAGGGCTGATCGAACTACCGACCTAGGACGGAAGTGCATTACTTTTCCTTGCTGTCAGATCTCGGACGGGCGCGCTAGAATTACCGTGCGTTTTTATTCTTGAGGAAAAGCGATGTACTTCGAACAGTTTTTTCTGGGTTGTCTGGCACATGCGTCGTACATGCTGGCGTCGGAGGGCGAGGCGATTGTCGTCGACCCGCAGCGGGACGTCGAAATCTACCTGAAGGCTGCCGAAGCCAATCACGTTTCCATCCGCCACATCTTCGAGACCCACCTGCACGCTGATTTCGTCTCTGGCCATCGCGAGCTGGCTGCGCGCACCGGCGCGCAAATTTATATCGGAGCGCAGGCCGGCGCGACCTTTCCACACGTCGCGGTGCACGACGGATTTCATCTGCAGGTTGGAAAGCTTTCGCTCCGCGTTCTTGAAACGCCCGGGCATACTCCCGAGAGCATCTGCCTGGTTATCAGCGATGAAGAGAAGTCTTCCGAGCCATGGGCCATTCTGACCGGCGACACCTTGTTCCTCGGTGATGTGGGACGTCCCGACCTCTCAAAGAAATTCACGCCAGCGCAGTTGGCGGGAATGCTTTACGACAATCTGCACAATAAGGTTCTTACGCTGGCCGATCACGTTCTCGTCTATCCGGCTCACGGTGCCGGATCATTGTGCGGCCGGAACATGCGTGCAGAGCGGGTTTCGACGATCGGCACCGAGCGGCTCACGAATTACGCCCTGCAGATCAACAGCAGGGAAGACTTCATTCGGGAGCTAACCAGCAACCTGCCCGCGCGTCCGGAATATTTCCAGCAGGACGCGGAGATCAATCGCACTGGAGCTCCGGCGTTGGCTGATCTGCCAAGGTTGGAGGCAGTCCAGCCTGCCGATCTGCAGACCATCCTGGCCGACGGGGGAATCGCGCTCGACGTTCGCGCAGGCGAGCAGTTCGCAGCCGGCCATGTGCCGCGGTCGGTAAACATTGCCTTATCGGGACAATTTGCATCCTGGGCTGGCGCGCTTTTAGGTTTGGCTGCGCGTCCCGTGCTGATTGCGGAATCGGACGAGGATGTGCGGGAAGCACGCATGCGCCTCGCCCGTGTTGGCCTCGAAGGTGCGCAAGGATATTTGAAAGGCGGCGTCGAAGCCTGGAAGGCAGCTGGATTCCCTCTAGCCACGACTCCCCAAATCGATCCTCAAACGCTCTCGAAGCAGTTGCAAAACCAAAATCTACAAGTGCTTGACGTCCGCCGCGAGCCCGAATGGGAAGCCGGACACATCGAAAACGCCGTGTGGTGGCCGCTTGATAACTTCAAAATCGCTCCTCCGGAAATCGACCGCGACATCCCGATCGCAGTGCATTGCAAAGGCGGTTACCGCAGCATGATCGCTTGCAGCTTATTGCAGCGCGCCGGCTTTCAGAACATAGTCAACGTGGTGGGAGGCTTCGACGCCTGGCAGCAAGCGGGACTCCCCGTTGTTGCAGAGAAACCCGTCGGTGCTTGAACACAAGAAATCCTTTCCTCCTGGAACGCGGTAGACTTTCTAAAGAACCTCAGGAGCGATTTCACGAATGAAGACTGGCAAGCTGGAGAAGTCCTATCGGGTTGATGATGGCAAACATTTTCGGTTGAAAGATGTTGATCCGGCCGATACCGCGCAAATCCATTCTGAAGAGCGCGCCGAGGAACAATTACAAAAAGATGTCGAGCGCATGGAGGACCTGCAGGCCAAGCTTTATGCGCAGGATTGCTGGAGCCTCCTGCTCATCTTCCAGGCAATGGATGCGGCCGGAAAAGATGGCACCATCAAGCATGTGATGTCTGGGGTGAATCCGGAAGGCTGCCAGGTCACCTCCTTCAAAGCGCCGTCCGACACAGAATTGCAGCATGATTTCTTATGGCGCACGACGCAGCATTTACCGGAGCGCGGGCACATCGGAATTTTCAATCGTTCCTACTATGAAGAAGTGCTGGTGGTGCGCGTGCATTCTCCCGTGCTCGAGAATGAGAAGATCCCGCCATCGCTGGTGACCAAGCACATCTGGAAGGAACGCTTTGAAGACATCAACGGTTTCGAACGGCACATGGCGCGTAACGGAACGGTAATTCGAAAATTCTTTCTGCATCTTTCGAAAAAAGAGCAGAAGAAACGATTTCTGGCTCGCCTGGACGACCCTAAAAAGAACTGGAAGTTTTCTGAAGCTGATATCCGCGAGCGCGACTGCTGGGACGACTATCAGTCGGCCTACGAGGATATGATCCGGCACACCGCCAGCGAGCATGCGCCGTGGTACGTTGTGCCCGCCGACAATAAGTGGTTCACGCACCTGGTGGTGGCCGCTGCTGTCGTAGAAACGCTGGAAGAACTCAACCTTTCCTATCCGAAAGTGGATGCCGCAAAGCTGAAGGAAATTAAAGAAGCAAGACGCATATTGTCAAAGAAATAGGACCACCATCTCCTGCTTGCACTTTGCAATTGACTGCCGCGGAAGTAACATGTCGGAAGTCTGAACAACAATTCTTCCGGGGGCTATTCGAACATGGGCGGTCGACCGATTTTGCATGCAAGTAAGTCTTGGGCAAGTTTGATCTTCTGGATAGCGCTTACCACATTCGTATTGACCAACGGCACGTCACTCGCGCAAACCAAACCAGAGCGTCAATCGAAAGCCGCGAAGCCCACCCAGACTGCACCTACATCCGCCCTGAATGCGACGAATCAGAATCCTGCAGAAACGTCAGGAGAAGGCGAGTCAAACAAGCCGGAAGATAAGCTTTTCAAAGGCATGAAGTACCGCCTGATCGGGCCGTTTCGCGGAGGTCGCTCGCTAACCGCTGCGGGGATCCCCGGTGATCCAACCACGTATTACTTCGGCGCGACCGGTGGTGGAGTTTGGAAGTCGACCGACGGCGCCATGACATGGCAGCCGGTATTCGATAAAGAGGGAAGCGGATCGATCGGTAGCCTGGCAGTGGCTAATTCCGACCACAACACCATTTACGTCGGTACGGGCGAGGCGTGCATTCGCGGAAACATTTCTCAAGGCGACGGAGTCTACAAATCGCTCGACGGTGGCAAGACCTGGAAAAATGTGGGCTTGCACGACAGCCGCGCCATCGGCAAAGTGATTGTAAATCCCAACAATCCAGATATTGTTTTCGTCGCAGCGCTTGGCCATCCCTATGGGTCAAACGCCGAACGCGGTATTTTCCGCACCACCGATGGCGGCAAGAGTTGGGAAAAGGTTCTGTACAAAGATGAGAACACTGGAGGCATCGATGTCGCCTTCGACCCGCACAATCCCAACATCCTTTTCGCGGCACTGTGGCAGGCGCGCCGCACGTCGTGGAGCATGGCCAGCGGAGGCCCGGGCAGTGGACTCTACCGCTCCGGCGACGGCGGCACAACCTGGAAGCGCCTTGAAGAACATGGTTTGCCGAAAGGGCCTTACGGCCGCATCGGAATTGCTGTGGCCGCAAATTCCGATCGCATATACGCACTGATCGAGGCCCACAATCCCGATGGCGGACTCTACCGATCCGATGATGGTGGCGAGAGTTGGGACTTTGTTAATCCCAGCCACAGCCTGTGGCAGCGGCCCTGGTATTACATGCACATCATCGCCGACCCGCGCGACGAAAACGTCGTCTACATCATGGACGTGGAAGCGTATAAATCCACCGATGGCGGGCATCTGTTCAATCGCATCCGAGTGCCGCACGGAGACAATCACGGATTGTGGATCGATCCGAGGGATACGAAGCGCATGATTGCCGCCAATGATGGGGGAGTAACCGTGACGCTTGATGGCGGAAAGAACTGGACGCTGCAGGACAATCAACCGACTGCGCAGTTCTATCACGTCATCACGGATACCGCCCATCCGTATCGCGTCTACGGCGCGCAGCAGGATAGCGGAACTGTGGCCATCGCGAGCCGCAGCGACGACGGTTCGATTGATCGCACGGACTGGTATGACGTGGGCGGAGGCGAAGCTGGCTACATTGCGCCGTACCCTCCGGATCCGAATATCGTCTATGCCGCCGATTATCAGGGCAACATCACGCGCTATGACCGGCGGATTGGGCAGGTGAAATCAATCACCGAGCAGCCGGAACTGTCCGACGCTCACGGTGCCGCAAATCTGGAGCATCGCTTTCAATGGACGGCGCCGGTGCTGATTTCGTTGCATGATCCCAACACTCTCTATCACGCTGGCGAACGTCTCTTCAAGACAACCGATGGCGGCGTTCACTGGCAGGCAATCAGTCCAGACCTGACGCGTAACGATAAAAGCAAGCAAAGTGTGAGCGGCGGTGAAATCACACTCGACGATTCTGGAACGGAATATTACGACACGATTTTTGCGATCGCTGAATCGCCGATCACGAAAGGTTTGCTGTGGGTGGGAACTGACGATGGTCTCATTCAACTGACCCGGGATGAAGGTAAAACCTGGACTAACGTCACGCCAAAGGATTTGCCGGAGTGGAGCCGCATCAGCCAGATTGAGGCTTCTGCGTACGATGCTGGAACTGCCTACGCTGCGGTGGATCGCCATCAAAACGATGACCTCAATCCCTATATCTACAAAACAAGCGATTACGGGAAGACCTGGACAAAATTAACCCACGGAATCCCGGATAGCGCCTTCGTTCGAGCTGTCCGCGAGGACACCAAAAAACGCGATCTGCTTTATGCGGGCACAGAAAACGGAGTGTATGTTTCGTTCAACGACGGCGCGGATTGGCGAGCGCTGAAATTGAACCTGCCGACCACACCTGTGCACGATCTCGTGATTAAAGATAACGACCTGGTCGTCGCAACCCATGGCCGAGCATTTTGGGTTTTAGATGACATTAGCCCGCTGCGGCAATTCAGCGAGGATGTGACCAAGCAGGATGCTCACCTTTATACGCCGGGAACGGCCTACCGCATTCAAGCAGGGGCTGAGAGCGAGCGCCATCCATCCAAACGGACAGGACAGAACCCTCCCTCAGGAGCCGTAATTTACTTCTACTTGAAAGACGCGCCCAAGGCTGGGACCGAGACCAAGCTGGAGATCCTGGATGCTTCCGGAAAAGTGGTTCGCAAATACTCGAGCGCCGAGACACAAATACTGGACGAGCCGCCCTTCCCCGATGACAAGAAGCCAGAAAAAGAAATCAAGCCGGAGGCCGGCTTGAATCGCTTCACGTGGGATTTGCGGTATGAGGAAGCCCATCGAGTTCCCGGCTATTACCTCTGGGAATACAACGGCGGCGCGAAAGGACCTGTTGTTGCACCTGGGCAGTATCAGGTGCGCCTGACGGTCGGCGGGTTCAGCCAATTGGCTCCGCTGGAGGTTAAGTTGGATCCCAGGGTGAATGTGAGTCAGGCAGACTTGGCGGAGCAGTTCGCAATGTTGTCGCAGATTCATGAGGAACTGAATCGCGTTTATGACACCGTCAACCAGATACAGGACGTGCGGTTGCAGGTAGCTGGACTCAAGCGACGACTGCCGGAGAATGCGAGCACAAAAGCCATCGCAGTGTCCGCGGATGATTTGGAAAGAAAGCTCGTCGCGGTGCGCGATGAACTTGTCAATTTAACCATCAGCGCCAACGAGGATTCGCTGGCCTATCCCCCTCAGATCGATGCGAAGTGGGCGTACCTTGCCATGGATGTGAGCACCGCGGACTCGGCTCCCACGGAGGCGGAGCAGCTTGAATTTGAGAAGCTGAAGCGCCAGAGCGGGGAACTGCTGAGCCGTTGGGACGACCTGCAGCGCCGCGATCTGGCGGCGTTCCAAAAGCTTACGGCAGAAGGCAGCCTCTCCACAGTTGTGGTTCCTCCTGCCGGACGGAGCCCAGAAATGGAAACTGTTGACGCTCACTAATTAACCACAGCTCTCGTTCATGCTGCCTGAGGCGTGCCCTAACGGATTACCTCCGTGCCAAGAATATGGCACTGTTGTGCCCTGTACAGTGCAATGTCGCCCTGTTAATTTGCCGATAGTGATGCTGATCCTCCCCTGTGGCTGAAGTTGATTTCAATGTGGGGGTAACTATGAGGCTCATGCATCTGTGTTACGCGGCGCTGGGATTCGCGGTGGCCCGCTGGGTTTTCAAAAGACAGCCGGTGGTTGATCCCGTTTCGCGATTAAGAACGTCCGGTCTCCTGTAGGAGTTTGGTGGGAAGTTCGGGCGCGCGTCCCGTTGCGCTTCCATTTCGTTAGCGCGCGCCCATCTTAGTTTGTTTGCCGCAGAAGTCTTAGTACTTCGGTTAGCGCTCGTTATCTCACCTTCCCAGCCCGCTCTCACTACAATCCAGGTAGGAGTTGCCTTAAGCGATTAACACGCCTGCGCTCCGCCTGTTCGTGCGAACCCAATTCTCAACCCGCGTTCGATGCCTCCTTCTGGCAGGAATGATTCTGTGGATCATGCCTCAATGTCTCTCCGCGCAGGATGACGGAAACGATACTCCGCTGGGAGATGTAGCTCGGAGCTTCCGTAAGAAGCCGTCCTCGACGGAAGCGGTGATCGACAACGATAATTTTTCCAAGGTGGTGGAGGACGCCGAAAGCCGGAGAGCACACGGCTCAACCATGGTGTTCTCCCTCGACCCGGGAGGGAAGAGCTTTCAAGTATCCTCGCCCGACGTCAGTTGCAGTCTTTCGTTCAGCGCAAAGAACAGTGCGCTGCTTAGCGATCCTGCATTGCTGGACGAACTACCGCGAAATGAGCTCGCGAAGCTTGAGGGCCCAGCGACGATCGATGGTGACTCGCTGCAAATATCGGTGCACAACGGCACTGCGTGGGACCTGCGTGAAGTGCTGATCGGCCTGACCATCTTGCGACAGTCCAATTCGGTGGATGCGGCGTCTTCTTTCGGCCACGCGCACATCGTTCCCGCGGCTGCGAGTAGCGGACCAGACCCATCCCGCGATCCAGCCCAGAAGCAGCCCGACGTCACGGTTTTATTGCGGGTCAAGGGATCGGCGGCCCCTTCTGCGACCGCGCTATTTCGCACGCAGCTGAACTTTGCCCTCTTCCCCGATCAGGAGTGGCATTGGGCCATTGTTAAAGCAAAAGGAGTGCCGCCGCAGACTGCGCCTCAAGATTTAGCGGCACAGCCACAACAATCGCCTCGGAAACTTTCCGATGGGATCGGCCGAGATACAGTCTTTGGGCGCGACCACGCCGCTATCTGCGCCTCCCACTCCCGCTGTTACAGAATCTGCGCACTAACCTTGGCGACATCGAACTCGCGCCGCACTTAAATCCCTGTGATCCCGTGAAAATCTAGCGTGTTAAACTAAAAAAAATCCCACAACAAGGAACACCGATGAAATTTGGCGTCATCATCTTTCCCGGCTCCAATTGCGATCACGATGCTTACTGGACGATCGAGCACGTGGCCAAACAGCCCGCCTGTTTTCTTTGGCATGAATCGCACGATCTCGAAAACTGCGACGCCATCATCGTTCCGGGCGGCTTCGCCTATGGGGATTATTTGCGCACAGGCGCGATCGCGAAGTTTTCTCCCGTCATGGAATCCGTGAGCCGATTCGCCAATGGCGGCGGCTTGGTCCTGGGAATCTGCAACGGATTCCAGATTCTTTGTGAATCAGGACTCTTGCCCGGTGCCCTTATGAGAAACGTCGGCCTGAAGTATGTCTGCAAGCCGGTGCAGGTGCGCGTGGAGAATACGAATACGCCTTTTACGAACGCCTGTTCGCGGGGAGAAGTCTTGACCATTCCGATCGGACACATGGAAGGCAATTACTTCTGTGATGAAGCCACTTTGGATCAACTGCGGCGCGATAACCGCATCGTCTTTCGTTACTCGAACCCTGATGGCGAGACAGAGGTCACTACGAATCCAAATGGATCTTTAGACAACATCGCGGGCATCTGCAGTGCGGGCGGCAATGTTCTGGGGATGATGCCCCATCCCGAACGTTCCGCAGAGCCCGAGCTGGGCGGCATCGATGGAGTGAAAATTTTCCAATCGATGGTCGGGGCCATGGCAAACCGGTAAAGCTTCCCGCGACTTGGTAATAATTTTTATTCTTCCCGCATAAATCTGTTTGCTAATCGCATAATTCCTGATAATGTCTCCGCGAAGGCTCTTCCCCTTTCGCCCCATTGGAACTGAAACGCTAAATTTGTCGCGAAGAGGAGTGTGCCTGATGACTTCGAAGCAGATTCTAGATGCCTTTTCTGAAGGCCTTCTGCGGGATGAGCGTATCTTGAATGCCCGCGAGCGCGAATTGCTGACCAACCTCTTGCAGAACGCTCGAGAGGCATCCTGTAGCGATCCCGAAACTCAAATCGCCTTGAATACCGCGATCGCGCGGTCGGTAGGTGCGACGGTCGCCCAACGAGCTTTTACAGTCTTGGGCAGCAGCATACTGGAACAAATTGTTGCCCATGGTGGCAGTCCGGCCGGCAGTGACGATAGCAATTTCACGCGGTTGTTCGCAGGTCCAGGTCCGGGCACCGGGCCTCAGCCACCTTCCGGACCGCACGATACTCCGGGACAACCCCCTCGTCCGCCGCAGCCACCGGGTGGACCGCAGCCTCCGGGAATGACCCAAAACGTTTCGGCCATGCCGTTAAGACAATCCGCTCAACTGCATCAATCGGCTGGCGCCGCTGGTGTGGCGTTGATGGATTTGCCCGGTGTCGCGCGCGCCGAGTGCGTCATCCTCGATGAGTTTCTCGCTCCGCAGGAGATGGAAGAATTGAGCAGTTATACGCTCGAGCGTGAAGATCAATTCTCGGTCAGCTCTGTGGTCTCTCCGACCGGAGAATCCGGAATGACGGACTACAGCCACCGCCGTTCGAGAGTGCTGATGGAATTGGGTCCACACGAAAAAGTTGTGCTCGATCGCGTGCGGAAAGTTCTTCCTACTGTGCTTGAGCAACTTGGTATGCAGGAGTTTCCCATTACGCGCGCGGAGGTGCAGATCACTGCGAGCAATGATGGCGATTTCTTCCGCGCTCACTGCGACGACGCGCAAGAGATCATTGCATCTCGACGGATGACGTTCGTTTATTTTTTTCATCACGAACCAAGGCAGTTCGAGGGAGGGGAATTGCGTCTGCACGATTCACAGTCGGATGGGGCTTACCCTGTCAGCATCGGCAGCTACCACTCGATTGTGCCGCAGCAGAACCAGATCGTTTTCTTCCCCTGCGCTACTTTGCACGAAATCACGCCAGTGCGATGCAAGAGCCGGGCATTTGCGGATAGCCGCTTCACGGTGAACGGATGGCTGCACCAATAGAAGATACGGCGTGGATCGAGTGGATGGTGAACTTGGTGGGAGCGGGGCGGCAGCGCGCGAGCGCAATGCTGCCCCCTAATCAATTTTATTGTCTGCTGGATGAGTTGCCGCTGCACCTGGTTCCGGCTGGCTACCTCAAGCACGCTAGATCATCCGTAGATTTCTCTCAACAGCTCTCTCTCAATCCGAACTGTGAAGTATTGTCTGGGAAGCAGCTTCCTACCATTCTGCAAGAGCGGCAGCATCTGATCGAGGGATTCAATTTGGCGGGCACCGTCGCATGGGTGCGGGACGACGCCACCGGAGTAGTAAATCCGTTCTGGCTCGGCAAGCGCCTGGAAGCTGCGGTATCGCAGTTGAGTCAAGGCGAGCCAGCACCCAAGTCTTTCTCAGAAAACGATCGGCTGTTGCTGATGACATCGGGCATTCTGGTGCCGCACGGTCACGCAGAACGTCGCGTGTCGGAATGGGGTGAAATCGTGAAGGCACGGCGCCAGACTTTCCGCGAAAACAATTACGTACCGCTGTCCGGATTGATCCATCCCTTCCATGTTGCGGCTTTACGCCGTTACTACAGGCACGCGATCCGTCGTGGAGCGATTCACCTTGGGGATGAACAAAGCCTTTATCGATACGTGGCCCACAATGAAAGTGTGGCACGCTTCTTCCATCACCAGTTAACTGACGTGGTAAGTGCCATCGTAGGGGAGGCGGTTAAGCCGTCCTATGTCTATTTTGCCGCTTATTTGAGCGGTGCCGAACTGAAGAAGCATACAGACCGCGAGCAGTGTGAGTTCAGCGTCACTCTGTGTCTGGATTTTTCTCCCGAGCCGGAGCTAGCAACATCGTGGCCATTACGCGTCAGCACTCCAAAGGGGACGGCGACCATTTATCAGGCGCTGGGAGACGGCTTGGTATATCGGGGAACGAGGGTACCGCATTTTCGGGATGTCTTGCCTGCGGGTCATACCTCGACATCGATTTTTTTTCACTACGTGCCTGAGAATTTCCGAGGTTCACTCCATTAGCGATCGCTGCGGTAGAAGAGTAGAAGAGAAGCTGCGCCTATCGCAGCCCGGAAATCACATACAACACGGATAAGACCTGATAGTAGCTGTAAGCGAAACGTGACGCATCTCGATTCACCACGATCGGTGAGATCGAGACCAATCCCCCTGGCGTTTCGGGTTCCAACGCTTGTACGAAACTTTGTTGGCCCGTAACTGAATTGACCTTGTAGACTTTCGCTGGAATTTCTCCTTTGCGGTATCCATAGATCGAAACATTGTCCTCCGACCACTGCAGTGGAACAAAGCCGGGTTGCAGCCCCGGAATTCCACGCTGCGCGCCACCGGCAATCGAATAGACCGTCAGGGAAGAGCCATTATCGGCAAGTATGTACTTGCTATCGGGCGAGACGAGACCCCCCGCCACTCCTTCCGGCGTGATAGGCGAAATTTTTCCGGTGTCCACTTCCACGAGGTAGGACCGCACTCCACGACCTGGCTCGTTGCCGATGACGGTGATTCTCTTTCCATCCGCCAGAAAACGAGACATACCGCTATGGATTTGCTCCAAGCCTTCGATCGGAATCGGACGAGATTGACCGGTACCGATCGGATAAAGCGTGACCCGCGCTGGACTGCCTATGATGATTCCGATCGCCCATTTGCCGTCCGGAGAAAGGCCACCCGCGCTACCTTCGCCTAACTGAATGGGTGGGCTCCCATCCATTTTTCGAATAGCCACCGCGTAATTACTGCTGGCAGCCTCGCTGGCATCTTCGAATAAGATCGACTGTCCATCGCGAGAGATGTCTTTCGCAACGTCCCAGTCGTGCCATGAGATATCCGTTGCCCGATCTCCTCGCAAGGAAGTTGCCATGGCCAGTCGTTCTGCATCCAAGCTGACAAGCACGCGACCGTCAGGCGCCATGTCTTGCAGCGTCATCCCCGCGGGGATGTTCAAAACTGTCCTGACACTTCCGCTCGTTGTTACAGCCAGCAAGCCGCGAGTGTAGCCGCTCGCCGCCGCGGTGAACCAAATTTCTTTTCCGTCGGAACTCCATGCCAGACCGTCGGCCGACTCCCACTCCGGAGAAAGCGTCTTAGCGTGGCCGGCAAGGTCCATCATCTCCACCAAACCACGGTCGTCCCACAATTCTGGATGGTTTATAAACGCGATTTCTTTTCCGCTGGGGGAAATGCGAACGTGGGTGACCCAGCCGCTGCTTTGATAAAGAACATGGCCGATTGGATATTCGATCCGGTCTCTACCTTCGGCGTGATGCACCACTGCGAGTTCCCCGTTCGGACCCCAGTCAGCCCAAGGCACATCTTCTAGAATCTCCCTGGGAGATCCACCAGCTAGAGGTGCGCGGGCGAGGGTGCCTTTTTCGATCTCCAGGTGCGCCGTGTGTGCGCCATGAACACTGAGGGCCAGTTCACCGTTTTTGGAAATCGAAAGCAAAGTCGCGTCGGTGACGCGCAACGGCTGCGTCAGCAGGGAATCACCAACGGTAGAAAAAAGCTGTAGTGGTCTGTTGTTCCACGCCGCTGCATAGACGATCGAGTGGAAGTCGGGTGTGAAGCGCGCGGAATAAACCGTACCCTCTTCAAAGGTCAGCCGCTTGTATACCAGATCAAAAGTTTTAGCCGGGTGCATCAATTTGAAAGCCAAGGCTAATATCAAAACTGAGAGCAAGCCCGGCAGGATCCAGTACGCCAGTCTCGATCGCGGCGGGGAAGAGAATATTTTCGCAGGAGCAGAGCGAGAAGGGCTCGCAAGCGTTTCCAGCGCGAATGCCAGATCTCGTGCAGATTGAAAACGTTTTTCCGGTTCTTTCTCCAGACAGTGCCGAACCACCTGCTGGAATTGCAGGGGAATTCCAGCTTGTTGCAGGTTGATCTCAGGAGGATCCTCCCGCAGAACCGCAGTCATGGTGTCAACGTCGGTTTCTCCACGAAAAGCCCGCCTGCCGGCAAGCATCTCGTACAAAATCGCTCCCACGCTGAAGATGTCGCTGCGATGATCTACTGTCCTTCCGCGCAACTGCTCGGGAGCCATGTAGGCGACCGTGCCGATCACCGCACCGCTTTTAGTCACGGTCGTCAAATCCTGGACGGTGCGTTCAGACTCTTCCGGCGCCGATTGAAGTTTGGCTACTCCAAAGTCCAGAATCTTGAGTCGCCCGTCGGTCGTCACAAACAAGTTTTCAGGCTTTAGATCGCGATGAATGATGCGGCGGTCGTGGGCAGCAATCAGGCCTTGCACCATCTGCAGCGAATAGTCGAGAGCCAGCCCGATTGCTAGTGCTCCGCCCGCAAGTCGTTTGCGTAACGTCTCACCTTCGAGTAACTCACAAACGATGTACGGCACGCCTTCATCGAGGCCGACGTCGTAGACCGCCACAATGTTCGGATGATTCAGCGCCGCAGCGGCACGAGCTTCCAGTTCGAAGCGACGAATATGATCAGGATTTTCGCTGGATGATGCCCGTATGAATTTGAGCGCAACGTCGCGTCCTAATCGTTCGTCGCGCGCCCGAAAAACGTCGCCCATGGCTCCCGCCCCAATTTTGTTGAGGATCCGGTAGTGACCTATGACTCGGCCGTTCATGGGCAGGGACACCAAGCAGGCATACTAGGGGTGTATGTCCGTCTAGTCAATGACGGAATAACCAACATTATTTACTCTGAAGTTCGAGGAAACACAGGTTACTAAAAGCCGAAAGCAGCCTTGCTTGCCCTCTGCGGAATCTCTATGATCGGTTGACGGGTGTAGCAGACCTTCGCTTCATGCTATAATTTCGCTTCGCCTGAAGTTAATCGAGGCAGGTAGTGATTCAGTCTACGGGCGAATCCCGCGCCAATCAATACTTTAGATAAGAGGTCTCGCCATGTCTGGCCATTCAAAATGGGCCACAATTAAGCACAAAAAGGGCGCGCTTGACGCCAAGCGCGGTAAGATTTTCACCCGTCTCATCAAGGAAATCAGCATTGCCGCGAAGAACGGCGGAGGCGATCCCGATGCCAATCCTCGGTTGCGTGGCGCCATACTCGCCGCGAAATCGGAGAACATGCCCGCCGATAACATCAAGCGGGCCATCCAGCGCGGCACCGGAGAATTGCCGGGCGCCACGTACGAGGAATTTTCCCTGGAAGGGTACGGTCCGGGCGGCGTCGCCGTTCTGCTCGATATCAATACCGACAACCGCAATCGCACGGTTAGCGAAATTCGCCACTGCTTTGGCAAGAACGGCGGCAACATGGCCGAAGCTGGAGCCGTCTCCTGGATGTTTCACAAGAAGGGCGACATTATCATCCCCAAGAGCGCAGCGAAGGAGGACGACCTGATGAATATTGTCCTCGAGGCTGGCGGCGAAGATCTGAATGACGATGGCGACAACTGGGAAATACTGACAGAACCATCCGCTTACGAAGCCGTGCTCGAGGCGGTGAAGAAAGCCGGCATCGAGCCCGTTTCTTCCAGCGTCTCCATGATCCCGCAAAACTACATTAAGTTGGAAGGGCAAGCCGCCAACACGATGATACGGCTGATGGAAGCGCTCGAAGATCAGGATGACGTGCAGAACGTACATTCCAATTTCGACATCGATGAGAAGTTGCTGGAAGAAGTCGCGGGGTAGTCTACAAGAGATCAGTCCATTGGAGCCGCCGCACAGGCGGCTCTTCTTTTTTCCCACATGCGAAAAGTTTTCAACACAAACGTGGATAATGTTGTGGAAAAGTACGGCAGCATCTTTCTAACTCGTTCATTGACGGATGGTTCAGCACTTTGCACTGAAGCGGGTGCTGGCACTTTCGTGGTACCTGGAATCGCAGTGCGTAGCCAAACTCGTTGAAACTCAGACTCGACAAACTTCTCGTCGACCGTGGACTTGTCGCTTCCCGCGAACGCGCGCAAGCGCTCATCCTCGCCGGAAAAGTGTTGGTTAACGAGCAGAAGCTCGAGAAGTCAGGTGCCCAGGTCTTCGACGATGCGGTGATTCGCCTGCTAGGAGATGACCTTAAATACGTCAGTCGCGGCGGGCTCAAACTCGAACACGCGCTTAAGCATTGGCGCATGGAGGTGGCTGGGAAGGTATGTCTGGATGTAGGCGCTTCCACCGGCGGATTCACCGATTGTCTGCTGCAGCACGGCGCCGCCCGCGTGATTGCGATAGACACCGGTTACGGTCAGATGGACTTCAAGCTGCGGCAGGATCCTCGGGTTCGCCTACTGGAAAAAACGAACGCGCGGTACGCCACCCGCGAAGCCATTGGCGAAATGGTGGATCTCATCGTAGTCGACGTAGCATTTATCTCGGCGACGCTGATTCTGCCCGCGGTTGTGAGCGCCGCCTTTCCGCAGACAACGGACGAGCGCAGTGGCCGGCAGATGATTGTTTTGGTAAAGCCTCAATTTGAGGCGGGAAAGGAATTCGTCGGCAAAGGCGGAATCGTGCGCGATGAGGCAGCCCAGTTGGCATCGGTCGAAAAGGTAAAGGGAGCTTTGTTGCATCTTGGCTGCTCGAATTTGGACGTCATTGATTCGCCCATCCTCGGCGCAGAAGGGAACCGCGAGTTCCTTCTACACGCAATCTTCTAGCCGTGGCGACTGCCAATACGCGACTAACTTTTTCGCTCAGATTCTGTACAATCTTTCTTTCTCGCTTTCATCATGGCAATGCCATCCTCATTTCCTCAAGCAAAAGTTGCAGCCATCATCTCGCGTCCGGCGCGTGCCGAGGTGGCTCGGACCGTTCCCCAACTGCTGCGATGGCTGCACGAACACGGGTACACAGTAATCGTAGATCAGGAGACGGCGAAGTTTTCTGACGGCGAAAAGGTGGTACCGCGTACCCAAATGTCGTCTCAGCCTCTGGATCTGGTGGTAGTGCTTGGTGGCGACGGCACTCTGCTCTCGGCTGCGAGAGCCACGGCCCCGATCGATGTGCCGCTTCTTGGAGTGAATCTCGGATCGCTGGGATTTCTTACCGATGTTCCCTTGTCATCCCTTTTTCCCATGCTCGATCAGATTGCGCAAGGAAAGGCTGCAGTAGAGCAGCGGTCGCTGATGCAGTGCGAACTGCTCCGCGGGCAAGAAGTTTTGGGAAGCTATCTGGTCTTCAATGACGCGGTAGTGAACAAAACGGCGCTGGCTCGCCTGAACAACTACGACCTCTTCATCGACAAAGTATTTGTTTCCAGCTATCGCGCTGACGGCATGATCGTCGCCACCCCAACGGGATCAACGGCATACTCACTCTCCGCCGGCGGCCCGGTGCTGATGCCGACGGTAAACGCTTTTGTGATTACCCCTGTCGCTCCGCACTCGCTCACCCACCGGCCGCTCGTAGTACCGGATTCGGTGGAAGTGGAGCTTCTGTTGCGTAGCGATGAGGAGGTCGCGTATCTGAGTCTCGATGGTCAACCCGGACTCGATTTGTGTGACGGAGACCGCGTCCGGTGCCGCCGTTCGAAACATAGCGTCAGCTTGTTCCGCACCGACCACGATTTCTTTCACGTCCTGCGCACAAAATTAAAGTGGGGAGAACGTTAGGCTGGTCTTCAAGACCGCGCCCGCTAGAGCTCTGCGGAATAGAGATCGCGGACCGTTTCCCGGCGTCGGATGATTTTCACAGCCTTCCCTCGTACAAGAACTTCCGCCGGACGTGGCCGTGTGTTGTAGTTCGAAGCGAGCGCCATACCGTAAGCGCCCGCATCGAGAATCGCGAGTAGGGCTCCCTCTTCGGCCCGAGGCAACTCGCGATCACGTGCGAAGAAGTCTCCCGACTCACATATAGGACCAACTACGTCGACCGTTTCTCTCTTACTCATGGAATCTGCGGACTGCACAACGGGAACAATTTCGTGGCGAGCTCCATAGAGCGCGGGCCGGATCAGGTCGTTCATTGCCGCATCCACAACCAGAAATCGCTTGCTGTCGTTTTGTTTCCGGTAAATGACAGAGGTCAGCAATACACCGGCGGGACCAACCAGGGAACGCCCAGGCTCCAGTAACAAATGAACGCCAAGGCGACGCAGCGGACGCGTCACAGCTTTCGCATATCGGCTCACAGCCTCTGCGAAAGATGAGCCTTGCTCTTGATAGTCGATACCGAGCCCGCCTCCGATGTCGACATATCGAATATTGTGTCCGTCGGCGCGCAAGTCCAAAACCAGATCCCGCACTCTCTCGACCGCTTCGGCAAAAGGAGCAACGTCGGTAATCTGCGAACCGATGTGTACGCTGACGCCCGCAACCTTCAGATGCCGCGTACCCGAGGCCTTCGCATAGAGTTCGCGTGCCGCGCGAATAGGTATGCCGAACTTGTGCTTGTGAAGTCCCGTCGAAATGTAGGGATGAGTCTTGGCCGCGACGTCCGGGTTAACCCGAAGCGCAATCTGAGCCTTGGTGCGTAAGGCCGCCGCACATTCCGCCAATGCCCAAAGTTCCGATTCGCTTTCGACGTTAAATAATAGAATTCCAGCCTTTAATGCCGCTGTCATCTCTTTCGAGGTTTTTCCCACGCCCGAAAAGACGATTTGCTTCTCCCCGCGACTGGCGATTCGAACCCGCTCCAGTTCTCCTCCGGAAACCACATCAAAGCCACAGCCTTCCCGGGCCAGCAAGCGCAGAATGGTTAAATTTGAGTTGGCCTTTACGGAGTAACAGATCGTGTGTGGAACTTCTTCAAACGCATTTTCAAAGGCATCCAGCCGATCCAGAAATGCGGTTGCAGAATAAACATAAAGGGGCGTTCCATACTTGGCGGCGAGTTTTGACAGCGGCACGCCTTCGCAATGCAACTCTGGGGAAGAGTCACGCCGGAAGAGACCCTGGCTACCGGTGCGAAGAATAAATCCTGGCGGGCGCTCGATTGCACCCTTTGCGCTGCGGGCGGTCATTTCCGCTTGGCCGCAGACGAAGCTGCGTCGTCCTTGACCTTGATCGCCACCACCGTTTGGTCGTCAAACGTCTCGGCTCCGGCGGAGTGCTCAGCGGCTGCTTTGAATAGTGTCTCTACCACGCAGTCTGCGGATTTACCGGCGCACTCCAGAACCAATTTTTCTACCCGTCCTCGGCCGAACAGCTCCCCGCGCCGATTGCGCGCGTCCAGTATGCCGTCACTGAAAAAGACGAACATATCTCCGGGCTTCATTTTGAAGCGGAATTCATCGTAGTCCGCATCGTCAAAGAGCCCGAGAGGCAAGCCCGGTGGCTTCAATCACGTGATTCTTGCCGGCATGCACGTGAATCGGCCGCGGCAATCCGGAATTTGCCACCAGCAGCGTTCGGTGTTCGTCATCCCACACGGCGTAAATGATGGAGACAAACTGCGCCTCGATGCGACGCTCTGCGAGTGACATATTTACCGCTTTTAACATCTCCGACGGACCGGGCTCAATGGGCGCATGCGAACGCAGAATTCCGCTCACCAGCGCAGCATAAATCGCAGCCGGCGCGCCTTTGCCGCTTACATCGCCAATCACAATTCCCAAGCGAGACAGCGAGTAGGGAATGAAGTCGTAGAGATCGCCGCCAATTGCCCTCGCCGGAACAAACTTTGCGGCGAGTTCTAGATTGGCCATCTTGGGAAGTGTCTGCGGCAGCAAGCGCATTTGCAATTCGCGCGCCAGCGCCAGATCTCTTTCCAGGCGCCGCTCCTGCCGTGCAATCTCCTCATAGAGTCGTGCATTCTCGATGGCGATGGCCACCTGCGCCGCCAACGTGATCATGGTGCGCTGATGTTCTTCCGTGAAAAATCCTCGGCGCGTGTGTTCCAGGTCCAGAACTCCTATGACTCTGTCTTTGTAAATGAGCGGAACCGCTAATTCCGAGCGGGTTTCCGGATTCGCCTCAATGTAGCGGGCATCCTTGCGGACATCCGGTACCAATACTGCTTGCTTGCTCTCGGCCGCGTAACCGACAATTCCGTGTCCCAATGAAACTTCATGCTTCAGATGAATGCTTTCGTGGAAACGCAATGAAAATCGATGTTGCAGCTTCTCTCCGGCAGCGTCGAGAAGCAAAATGCTGAACATCTGGTAGTCGATGAGCTTCCGCAGCAGTTCTCCCACACGGCTCAGTAGTTCGTCCACATTCAAAATTGACGAGAGGTCGCGGGCAATTTCATTGAGCAGGACAAGGATCCGTGCCTGTCGCTTGGTACGGGTGTAGAGCTGCGCATTCTCGATTCCGCTCGCGATGCGAGAAGCGACCAGCGTCAGCAAGCGTTTGTGTTCTTCGGTAAAGTAGCCAGGCTCGTTCGCTTCGAGATCGATCACACCGATGACTCGGTTCTTTGCAATCAGCGGTATGGCCAGTTCCGAACGGACATTGGGAATAGCCGCAATGTAAGTCGGATCCTGGGTGACGTCATCCACTAAGACCGCTTCCTTCGATTGCGCGGCCAGTCCAGTCACGCCCTCCCCAAGCTTCACGCGAGCGCGGTCGGCAAACTCATCCGGATAGCCGACCTGAAATCGGAAGCGCAGCTCCTGTGTTTTTTCGTTGAGCAGCAGGATTGCAAATATCTCGTAGTCGATGACTTTGCGAACGACCTCCGCGATACGGGCCAAAGTCGTATCCAGGTCGAGGGAGGTTGCCAGCACGTCGGCTACCTCTAACAAAAGAGGTTCGATACGCAGGTCACTGGCAGGATTATTCAGAACAGAGCCCATTCTTTTTCCATGATAGCAGTCGTGTTTTTCACCTGCCGTCCGTCCCAATACGGGCAAGTCTCGAATTTTCAAGTGAGGGTTCGTGTTCAACTGGACCCGCATTATTCTCGCGGAACAACGCAGATATCCGGCAGATTGCGGTAGCGCTCGGCGTAATCGAGGCCGTACCCTACGACAAACTCGTCGGGAATGGTGAACCCCACATAATCGCCCTGCAACGGCAACTTGCGGCGAGAAGGTTTGTCCAGCAGAGCGGCGATCTTCAGGCAGCGCGGCTGGTGCGCGAGCAACAGCTTTTTCAACACCGTTAATGTCAACCCGGTGTCGAGAATGTCTTCGACCACGATCACATTCTTGCCCTTCATGGACTGATCAACGTCCTTGGTCATCTTCACCTCGCCTGTGGAATCCCATCCGCTCTGCAGTTCCTGGGTGGGACTGGGGCGATTTCCGTAACTGGAGATGCCGATGAAGTCAAAGGTGGCGTCGAGGTTTACCTGCCTCGCCAGGTCCGCCAGAAAAATCGCGGAGCCTTTTAACACACCGACCAGAATCACAGGCTGGCCTGCGAAATCTTTCGTGATCTCCGCGCCAAGCTCCGCCACTCTTTTGGTGATTTGCTCGCGTGAAATCAGCACCTTCAATTCTGTCATGGCGTTTCATATTAAACTAGTTCAACCCCGGCCCGTGAGGGACATTATCTGACGAGTAAATCTTCAATACAGCGGGCTGCGGACGGAGCGATTGGCAATGAATTTGAAAGGCATTCAACTTACATGGCTGGGCCACGCGACTTTTCGCATCGAGACGCCCGGCGGTCAGACCATCATCATCGATCCCTGGATCATGAACAATCCGGCATGTCCGCCTTCCGAAAAGAAGGTGAAGAAAGTGGACACGCTTTTGGTTACGCACGGCCACGGAGACCACATCGGCGACGCCGTCGAGGTCATCAAGGAGCATAGTCCCCAAGTTGTGGGGATTCCTGAGATGTGCGGCTGGTTAGAGAAAAAAGGCGCCAAGAAAACCGCCATGATGAACAAAGGCGGCACGCAGAAGATTGGCGATATAAAAGTCACCATGGTGCATGCCGATCATTCCTGCGGAATTCAGGATGGCGACCAACTTATATATGGCGGCGAGGCTTGCGGTTACGTGATCGAGTTTGAGAACGGCGTCAAGTTCTACCATGCGGGCGATACCAACGTTTTCGGCGACATGGCAATTATCCGCGAGTTGTACGCACCGGAAATCGTGATGCTGCCGATTGGAGACCACTTCACCATGGGACCGCGCGAGGCCGCTTACGCTTGTAATCTGCTTAAGCCGAAGACGGTGATCCCGATGCATTTCGGTACATTCCCCGTGCTCACCGGCAGTCCAGCTGAATTAAAAAAGTTGATGCCTAACCTCGATATTCTGACCATGAAGCCGGGCGTAACACTGCGCGACTGATTCCACCGAAAACTGAAAATCGAAATGCGAGGAGACACGTGCCTGATAGCAAAGTGAAGAACAAGAAACCGAATTGGCGGCATTATGACTTCACCACCGCCGGTCCAGTCGACGATTACCTATACTCCATGTTGCCGAAGCGGCCCGACGTGCTGGTTGAGATGGAAGAGTACGCCGGCGAGCACAACATTCCAATCGTCGGCCCGGCGGTGGCGCGAGTGCTGCAACAGCTGGCCTTGACGATCGATGCCAAGTCGGTTTTCGAGTTAGGCTCCGCCATTGGATACTCGACCATCTGGTGGGCGCAGGCTGTGGGAGACAAGGGCCGTGTGATTTACACGGACGGTGATGCCGCGAACGCTGAGCGTGCTCGCGGCTATTTCCAGCGTGCCAAAGTATCGGATCGCATCACGTTGCATACCGGCGATGCGCTGGAAGTATTGTCGGAACAGAACGAGCCGTTCGATATCATCTTCAACGACGTGGACAAGGAAGATTATCCGCGCGTCTTGCGGATGGTAACGCCACACCTGCGCAAAGGCGGATTGTTCATTACGGACAACGTCTTGTGGAGCGGCCGAGTAGCGGAGAAGAATCCAAAGTCAGCGCAGACCAAGGCCATTCTCGAGTTCAATCGCCTGCTTTACGCCTCAACCGATTTCTACACGACGATTTTGCCCATACGGGACGGTCTGGCAGTGGCATTGAAGAAGTAAGTGCGCGACGCAGGTTGAAGACGCTCAGGAGCGAAATTCAGATCGACTTCACAGGAATCGCCAGAAGATCCTCCACCAGCCCTACTTCTTTCTGCAAGAAAGGTTCGCCGTAGGTCACGCCGCCCAACGCGCCGTAGAATCGAGCCATCGATTCCACGCGGGCGTGAATCTCATCGTGAGCAGGGAAAAGATCCTTGCCGGCTTCCTGATCGCTGAACTGGGACTTGTATGCCAGGATCGACTCGAACTTCCTCTCGAACTGTTGCGTGATGTCGACCACAAACGTGGGGCGTACGTCGTAGTAGAGCGTGGCGTAGACGATTTTGAACGGCCGGTGCGGGGCACTGCTGCTGTCCAGCTTCGACAGTCCGGCGAGAAAGCACGCCTCGTATCCCAACACCGAACAAGTGTAGTGATCGGGATGACGCCCCTTCCAGTACGGCAGAATCACAACACGCGGGCGCATCTCGCGAATCACGCTCGCAACTTTAAGACGATTTTCCCACGTATTCTCCACGCGGCCGTCGGGAATATCGAGAGCTCGCCGCCAACTCGCACCGAGAATCTTCGCCGCATCCGCCGCTTCACGCGCGCGATCTTCGGCGGTGCCTCGCGTGCCCATTTCGCCTTGCGTGAGATCGAGAATGCCGGTCTTCTGGCCGCGCTGAGCCATTTTTAACAACGTTCCGCCGCAGGTTTGCTCAACGTCGTCGCGATGCGCAGCAATGGCAAGGATATCGAGCGGAAGGGCTGGCATATTAATCCAGGTTACCCTGCTCGAGCACCACATTCTCGCGCACGATTAGCCTGTGGGCTGCCATTTCCTTTAACTTTGGCAGCACGCGGTCCACGTGCTCGTCAATGTCAACGAAGAAAATGATGACCGGAAGCTTGCCGCCAGCTTCCACCATATGAGCGGTCTTCACTCGCTGCCGGCCCAGGAAACCGGCCACGGCATGGAAGGCAATCGCGCCATATACATTCTCTTGCCGCAGATAATTCAAAATCTCCATGTGCAGCGGACGGTGTCGCCACTGGTCGGCTTCATTCAAATAAATTGTTACCTGCACAGCCATGGCATCTGGCATTCTACTCGCTGCCCTCCCATTCCTGTCGCAGAATACCGTACAGTTCAGAGTCAACGAACCGGTCCCACTTGAGCAGATGCTCTCGCTGGCAGCCTTCGTGGCGCATTCCGGCCTTTTTCAAAATATGGCCTGAAGCCGGATTGTGTTTGAAATGCGAAGCAAAAATGCGGTGTAGATTCAGATCCTCAAATCCAAAGCGCAATATTTCGCGCGCAGCTTCCGTGGCGTATCCCTGTCCCCAGTAGGGCACGCCCAGCCAGTAGCCGAGTTCAGCGTGCTGATGCTGGCTGTCGAGACGCAGACCAATCCCTCCAATCTGCCGCCCGTCACTACGCAGGGTGATTGCCAGCCAGATTTTGTCGGGTTCCTGTGCCAGAGCAAGAAAAGCTTTCGCATCATGATCGGTATAAGGGTGCGCAATGCGCAACGTAGTCGCGGCCACTTCCCGCGCGCCAATGAGCGGCAGAAGTTCGGCGATATCGGTCTCGCGGTAAGGACGCAACCTAAGCCGTTCAGTTTCGAGCGTAGGACGCGAGCTTCATATCGTGCGCGCCAATGCCATGCCGGCCAGAGCGCTGCCGAGACACAGCAGGTTGTTCCCCAGGATATTGATCGCCATTAAACCCCATTGTCCCTGCTCGAAATAGGCCATGGTTTCGAATGCATAACTGGAAAATGTTGTGAACGATCCGCAGAAGCCAATCACCACAAGCAGGCGCCAGCGCGGATGGATCAACACGCGTTCGGTGGTCCAGATGATAAAAAAGCCAACGATGAGGCTCCCCACGATGTTAATAAAAAGCGTTCCGTAAGGGAAAATGGGTCCGAGGCTTCTGGCGGCGATGCGGCTCAACAGATATCGAAGATTGGCCCCGATGATAGCGGCGACAGAGATGGCGAGGAAGTTCTTTAACAAGCGTGCTCCTACAAATCAGATCAGATTGTGTAGGAGTTATCAGCCTTAGCTAAGGATAGCCGCAGGCGGTTATGGCGAACTCCATCGCCGTAAGATCTATTAAACCATAACGGACACGGTAGCTAGTCCCGGGAGCTGCGAAGATACGGTTACTTCTTACGCTCCACCAAGTAACGCGCCAATTCCTTCAACGTGTCAGCTCGATTTCCGAAAGCGTCTAACTCCTCAAGCGCTGCATTCACCAGAGCATCGGCTTTGCGCTCGGACTCTGCAATTCCGAACAGCGCTGGATACGTTGCCTTTTGCGCGGCGCTGTCTTTCCCGGCAGTTTTGCCGAGTTGCTCCGAAGTTTGCGTTACATCCAAAACATCGTCGACAATTTGGAACGCCAGCCCAATCGATTGTCCGAAGGAACGCAGCTTCTTCACTTCGCTATCCTTCGCTCCGGCATAGAATCCCCCGGTTACCAGACTCGCCGTAATCAGCGCCGCGGTTTTGGCGCGATGAATGTACTCCAGCATTTCCCCTGTCGGATGCGTATGTTCGGCTTCCAGATCGACAACCTGCCCGCCAATCATTCCGTCGAGCGTACCGGTGCCGTGCGCAATCTCTTCGATGATGCGGACGCGCGCTTCTGCAGGACAGTCGAGCCGTGCCAGGACCTCATAGGCCTGAGTTTGCAGTGCGTCGCCCGCAAGAATCGCAATCGCTTCCCCGAAGACCTTGTGGCAAGTCGGACGCCCTCTGCGTAGATCGTCATTGTCCAAGGCTGGCAGATCGTCATGAATCAGGGAATAGGTGTGAAGCATTTCCAGCGACGCCCCCAGTTCCTCGATTTTCGGCGGTAACGATCCCGCCACCATCCGCCCAGCCTCCATGCACAGAACTGGCCGTAGGCGTTTCCCCCCGGCAAATACGCTGTGGCGCATCGCTTTGTGAATGGAGACCGGGTGTGTCGTTTCCAGCGGAATGAGTCGATCCAGGGCTGCGTCGGCTAGGGCTTGCCCCTGCTTGAGTGTTTCTTCCAACATCGCGCAGTGAGTATAGCAAGGCGGGGGGTTGAGAAAACACTTTGCAGGAGCAGGATCACATTGCTACGACCATGCGGCGAATTGCAAAGATGAGTTGCAAAAGCTGAAGGGCGCAGTAAATCGGCAAGAAGATTGCAAAAGAAAAAAGACGAGGCTGATTGTCCGGCCTCGTCTCAAGATGACCTGATCGTTTTATGCTACGGCGCAACGTGCCATCGCCACGCCCCGTAAGGCTGAGGTCAATACATTCTGCACATCGTCGGCGCGGCACACGTCGCTCGCACCGGCATCCATCGCTTCGATCCAGAACTGCTCATCGGGTATGCGATGTGTGCACACAATGGGAAGTGTTGGAAAATCTTGACGCAGGCTTTGCACATCCGTAAGACGGGAATACTCCAGATCAAGTATCACCACCTCCGGATGGTTCTTGGCAACGCGTTCGCGAAGTTCATCGCCAGAACGGGTCACGTGGACAGCATGAAAGTGAGGCGACAGCTGACCGGCCAGAGACTGTGCCACCTTGGCATCGCTCTCAAGAATAACGACACTATAGCCCATAGATCCTCCTGACAAATACCATACTCATGGCGGACTAGGGCTGCGGGGAAGGGTTCAGAAACCACTGCTCCACAGACTTTTGATCAACACCGACTAGCGGATTCGCGGCCTTATCTTCGGGCAGGCGCCCCTTCCGCTAGCGGTTCAAACGGTTCGGCCTGGAGCTTCCCATTCTTCTTCAACAAGATCTCAACTTTACCTTCCGCCTGCTCTAGTTCTTTTCGGCAGGCAGTCGAGAGATTCATTCCCTCTTCAAAGAGGGTCAGAGACGTTTCTAAAGGGACATCGCCCTTTTCCAGTTCCTGGACGATTTTTTCCAGTCTCTGCAGACACTCTTCAAACTTGGCCAACGGGGTTTCGCTCCATCTCTATTGTAATGCTCCTATCGGAGGAGGATGTCTAGTTTTTTATTGTGAATAGTTGGCGAATAAGCAGCCGGTTCTGCCATTACGGGAACGCTAAGCCGGGGCAGCCGTATTGGTTCCCAGCGCCTCCAAAACGTCGACCGCCGAACTATATCGTCCTTGCGGAGCGCTAATTTGCGCTCCTTGCACGGTATGGCGAACGGCAATCAGCATCTCGCGCGCAATCGCCACCCCTTCGGCTCTGGCCGCCTGCGGCGTTTGGGCGCGGGCCATGCGCTCCAGAATCGCGTCGGGCACCGAGACGCGTAGTTCGTTCTTCATGAACTCCGCATTGCGCACGCTGACCAACGGCCAGATCCCAGCTACAACGGGAATCCGGCAGTGCTCAATGCGCCGCAGAAAATTCTCCAACAGGCGAATATCGAAGACTGGCTGCGTTACGGCATACTCCGCTCCGGCCGCAACTTTGTACTCAAAGCGCCGGATTTCCTCATCCAAATCCGTAAGCCCGGGATTGGCGCCGACACCGATGACAAAGCCCGTACCCGTTCCGATCGGATTGCCGCCGAGGTCGAGCCCGCGATTCAAGTTGTGAACAATGTTCACCAGGCCGATCGCATCGACGTCAAATACTGCGGTTGCGTCGGGATAGTTCCCCATCTTCGGCGGATCGCCAGTGATGCAGATCAGGTTCTTGATCCCTACCGCCGATGCTCCCAGAAGGTCACTTTGTATGCAGAGCACGTTGCGGTCGCGGCAGGTGTAGTGCAGAATCGCATCGATACCGGCCTCGCGTTGTACCAGCAACGACAACGCCTGGTTGCTCATCCGTGCAGAGGCACGTGGACTGTCCGGGATGTTTACCGCATCCACGCCAACCGATTTCAGGAATCGCGACCCTTCCAGCTCATTTCGGATGTCGGTTCCTTTCGGAGGTACAACCTCCACCATGGTGACGAATTCTCCACGTGCCAGCTTTGCTCCCAGAAGAGAGCGTTCCTCCAAGGATTGCGCGGGTATTGCCTGCGGAGGCACCGCGCCCACCGTGACATGCGCCGGGCCTGATCTGCCTCGGGCCTCTCCGGCGCGCAGCGCGGATTTCATTACGCGGGTGTGATCAGGCGTGGTTCCGCAGCAGCCCCCTACGATTCTTACTCCGGCTGCAACGAACTTGCGTGCATAACTCGCCATATACTCGGGCGAACAGAGATAGATATTTCTACCTTCGACCGATCGCGGAATGCCGGCGTTCGGCTGGGCGGACAAGGGCAGGGAAGTCAGTGCCCGCACGCGCTCCATCGCATCCAGCATGGCCACCGGACCTACGCTGCAGTTGCATCCGATCACATCCGCGCCCCACTCTTCCAGGCGGGGTGTGAATGTCTCGGGGTCCGAACCATCCAGGCAGTTGCCGTCCTCGTCGATCGTCACATGCACGATCAGTGGCAGTTTCGCGCCGACATCTTTCGCAGCGAGCATGGCCTGATGCAGTTCTTCCAGGTAACCGAAAGTTTCCAGCATCAGCATGTCGACCCCGCCTTCCGCGAGTGCTTCAATCTGCTGACGAAAAGCTTGCCGCGCTTCTTCGAAGGAAGTCTTTCCCAAGGGTTCAATCCTGGTTCCCAATGGGCCTACCGACCCTGCAACCCACACGTCAAAGCTCTTGGCCGCTTCTCGCGCCAGGCGAGCGCCTGCCCGGTTTAGGTCTCCAACCTTATCCGCCAGACTATGCCGTGCCAGCCGGAAGGAGTTTGCCCCAAACGTATTAGTTTCAATAATCTCTGCGCCAGCTTGAAGATACTCGTGATGTATCGCGCGAATCAGGTCGGGCTGCGAGAGATTCAACTCGTCATAGCAGCGGTTGATGAAGACGCCTTTTGAATAAAGCAGCGTTCCCATCGCGCCATCGCAGAGAACTGGACCTTGCTTGAGCCGCTCAAGAATATTTTCGGCCATAATGGAGAGCATACAAGATCAAAGAAGATTCCTGCATCTAACAACGAATATCCAGGAACCGAGCAACGCGGGTGTTGTGGAAGTGTTCACTGCCGAGCTCTGCTATAATCCGCTATTTCGCACTTAAATCTCTGGTTTTCCTGCAGTTAGGAGCCTGACGTTTGAAGAAATCCGCTCTGTTGCCGGTACTGATGGTGGTTGCCATTTTGGGTTCGCTCTCATGCAGCTCCTCGACTAAGAAAGCCACCACCGCGCCGACCAGTGGCCTCCCCGAACGGGTCTTCGCTTCACAAAGTGCCTCTACCCCCACCGCTGCTGCCGGTCTGATCATCATTAACGGCAGCAACGATACCATCGGACGGGGTGGGATCAGTGCTGGCAGTTCTCCCGGCTTAATGGCGATATCCCCGGAAAGAGCAACTCTTCTTGCGGTCGATTCTCTCACCAACCGCGTCGACGTGGTGAACACCGTCAACGAGACCTTGACCGGGACCATAACACTTCCCGGCCCCACGACCAGCATCGTTGCTCCGCAAGCCCAGGTCGGCTACGCAGCCGTACCCACCGCCACGGTGAATGGCAATGCTCCAGGCGGTCTTGTGGAAATGAATTTAAGTTCGGGTGGGATTACAGCGACCTTTAGCGTTCCGAATGCGCAGACCGTGGTATCGAATTCTGATGGATCCCAACTTCTGGTTTTCAGCAACGATTCCAACTCGGTTACGGTCGTCTATCCGGCATTGCTGGACAGTGGCAGCCCGGTGACGGTTACAGTGCCTGGGTTTGACCGGCCCGTGAACGCCGTCTTTAGCGGCGGAACGGCTTACGTGCTTAACTGCGGCGCTCAGTGCCAGGGAACGCAGGCCAGCGTCCAGATATTAAATTTGGGAACCACGCCGCCAACTGCAGGAGCCGCGGTTCCCGTGGACGGCGCAACCATTGGTTTTCTAAACGGCACCACCCTCTACGTCGCCGGCACCTCGCCGACCAATAACGCATGCACAGGCCAGACCACTGCCGCCACAGCCTGCGGGCGTCTCAACATTGTTGACCTTGGATCGATGACCGTCACTGGCAGCGCCGTTATCACCAACGGATATCACGATCGAATCGACATGAGCGTGAACGGCCAGCTTTTCATCGGATCCTTTGGTTGCGCTGAGGTTGGCAATGTCAACAGTCCCCAGGGAGAGGTGCGTGGCTGCCTTTCGATTTACAACACCGCGAATGGGAATGTAGTGATTCCGCCGGATAGTGGCGACGTAACCGGTCTGCAGAGTTTCACTTCGCGCGACGTGGAATACGTCGCCGAGGGCGGCAGGCTGCGCGTTTACGATACCCTCACAAACACCCTCTTGTTGAACGATTTCATCTCCAACGGGACGATCATCATCACGGGCGTGATCACGGACGTAAAGGCTGTGGACTTTTTCTGATCAGATTTTTTTGATCGAGGCTTCGCGCATTAGGTGCTACTTCGCTGGCCGAAGTTCCAGTCGATGCGACCCATTCGCTTCGACCGCCTGGGGCGTAAACGGCAGCGCGAAGGTGGAACCCTCATACCACGCATTCCACTGATCCATGTAGTAGGGACTGAGAAAATTTCCGCCTTGTCCCGTCACCGTGTTTAGGGTGGACTGATCGAGGTTTGCAAGGTTTGCGGTAAATCGTTCCGAAGGCCCGTGGTGCCGAGTGACGGCCTTCACCGTGTAGCCGCTTCCGGACTGTTCCTTCACCCCAGGCGCGCTCCAGCGGCGCAGAAAAGGAATTTTTCCCAGCACCGGGTGTTCGATCTCTACGGCATTCATCGATCCCCAATGCCAGCCCGCCAAGTCTTTTGGAGTGTCTCTCCCATTCACCGCCGCCTCTACCGCAGCCGTCAGCAGTTCATCGTAATTCGGATATTTCTCTGGCAGCCAGCGCTTCGGTTGATGCACCATGACATTCTGCAACCACACCGTGCGCATCTCCCACTGATAGCTTTTCCAGTTCAGCGTCGTCTGCTCCTGCTCAGGATTTTGTGGGGCTGGTCCTAAGCGCGGTTCCAGCAGCAACCGGGTTAGCTCCTGGCCCGAGCGCACAGCAATCGTCGCCGCCGTCGATGTCGCTACCATCCGCCCATCCCAATTGCGCATCAGGTCGGCAGCTTGCTTGGCGCGCGCCGAGGAATGCGAGGCATGATCGACGGCGTAGACGAATCGCTCAGCGGCGAAAAGATCGTTCTCCGATTGCACATCGTTTTCGAGCGCAAGCATATCGGAGGGCGCGAACTTCCGGCCAGACTCCAGCACATGATAGATGCGGGCCGCGCGCCAGGGCGCTTCCCACTCAGCGCTGATGGAATAACGATAACCATCCGGCGTGATGCGCCCGTTGGCGGTAGCGATGATGCCCGACTCAGGATTGTAGATGCTGGGCAGCTTGTCGAATGGGATGTACCCGGTCCATTCGTGGGCGTCGTCCGCCCCGCTGACAGGCAAGCTGCCATCACCCGCCGCGCGAATAGGGACGTGTCCGGTTGCCTGATAACCGATGTTTCCATCCACGTCGGCGTAGACAACATTCTGCCCGGGGGCGTCGAGCTGCGAAAAAGCTTTACGAAAATCGTCCCAATTCTGCGCTGTGTCGACGTCGAAAAATGGGATGTGCAGTCCATCGTACAGCGTCCAGCGCAGGGCAATTTGCCGGGACTCTCCCGGAATCAGGTCCGAGATGATGGGACCATGCCGTGTGATGACCACATCGATCACCACATCCGATGCGCCCTTGACGTGAATCACCTCGGTGCGGTGCTCCGGCTGCTGCCAGCCTTTGGGCGTCTGATACGCACCTTGCGGGTTAAAATTCTCCACGAAGGCATCGGTTACAGTCGGTCCAACGTTGGTGCACCCCCATGCGATTCGCTGATTGTGGCCAACGATGACGTAGGGCATTCCCGGCAGCGTCACGCCCGCGACATCCACAGCTGCCCGACTTCAGATGCGCTTCATACCAAAGGTTCGGCATCTGATGCCCGAGGTGCATATCGTTTGAGAGTAGCGGCTTGCCCGTAACTGTGTGTGCCCCTGAAACGACCCAGTCATTCGAGCCATTCACCGCTTCCGACGAGCCTTGCGCCCACATTTCCATTCCTCGAATGCGCTGGGTTACCGCGTTGTCCGGACCAGCGTCATCGTCCTCGTCGTCATCATCGTCGGAATCGCCCTGGCTCGGCTGGTCACTCAGGTCTTCCCGCATCACGGTGGGCGGACGATCATGCCACGAGCGGTTGACATACAAATCCCCGGTCAATTCAGGCCCCAGCTTCGCCAGGATTTTTTCCCGCGTCAGCGCATCATGGAAAGTGAAGAAGTTAAGGTCCTTCACCATTTGGTTGGCGACGACGATCGAATCCTCTGCTTGCCATGGCTTTGGCTGATATTTCAGGATGCGAAACTCGATGGGTAGTGATCGGCTGTGCGCCGCAATAAAAGCATTGACGCCGCGTGCGTAGGAGTCAAAGTAAGAACGGTCCCGCGGGCTCGCTATGGCCAGAGATTTCTTCGCGGCCGCGCGTAATCCAAGTATGCGCTGCTCGCGGTCGATCCTGAGCGTATCTTCGCCCAGAATTTCCGATAACTCCCCGGCTCCGAAGCGGCGCATCACGTCCATTTGCCAAAGTCGGTCCTGCGCTGTGACGTAACCTTGCGCGAAGAACAAATCTTCCAGGCTCGCGGCTTCGATGGCGGGGACGCCGTGGGTATCGCGAGTGACTTTTACAGTAGCGGATAAGCCTGGTACATCAAGACTTCCGTCGAGTTGCGGCAGGGCGGCGCGAGCCACGAAGTAGGCATATGCAATCAGACCCGCCGCCAACAAGAATATGACCCAGACCAGCCAAAACAAAATTTGCCACACCAGCGATCGCTGGGAGGCAGGAACATCCGTCTTGATAAGAGTGCTCATCGAGACTTCGATTGTAGGAGCAGTGCGCTCGCGAGACAAACGAGATCGTGGATGTTTATTTACTCACTAAGCCCGCGAAGTAGCCCAAAGTTTCCATAAGATTTCCATCGTTTCCCTTCGTGCCCTTAGTGGTTCAGATCTCAGGAATCAGGCCGCAACAGCTTTACTCTAGGCGATCCCTATGGGACAATGTGCGCCTCGCCAAGGAGAAACTCGATGAAACCATCCCTTCCCTCCGGCAGAATGCCCTCTGCGCTTCCCGCATCGCTTCAAAGGCGTCTCAATATTTATGCCATCGCCGCCAGCGCGGCAGGTGTCAGCCTCTTTGGTTTGGCGCAGCCCTCCGAGGCGGAGATCGTATACACGCCCGCGAATCAAACCATCGGCCGCCATGGCAGCTATAAGCTCGATCTGAATAACGACGGCATCATCGACTACATCCTTGGCGAACACGCCGAGCACTACACCAACGAGAGTTTCCAGGTGCTGTCGGTCAGGCCTGCCAATGGGAATCAGGTCAACTGTCCCAGTTCGTTCTGCATTAGCGGGAACACATATGCGGCCGCCCTGAGCTTGGGTGTACCAGTCGGCAACTCGCAGGCCCGCGGCTGGCTGGGCCGAAACGTTCCCATGGCATTGGAAATTTTACATAGTAACGGAAGCGTCTATTATGCGGACGGCTGGCTTGACGTCAGCAACCGTTACCTCGGCTTCCGCTTTCAGATCAACGGAGAAACTCATTTCGGCTGGGCGCGGCTGACCGTCAAGTTCCAAGGCGGCCCTGCCGATCAGCGGACATGGATAGCTCACCTGACTGGCTACGCCTACGAGACCATCCCCGGCAAGCCCATTCAAGCAGGGCAGACTCGCGGGACCAAAGAAGACGACGGCCAGACTTCTTCCACGAACACGCCGCTTCAACTCGGCGCTCTGGCTCTTGGCGCAAGTGGCATCGCGCTTTGGCGGTGGGACGACTCCTGACGACGAATTTCATTTTCAAATTCCGCGATGCTATCCTGTCCTTTCATGCTGCAGAAGCGCATCGATGATCAGCCTTCCATCTCGCGCGAGATGGTGCGTGAGGCGCAGAGCATTCTGCACGAACACCTGAAACGCGTCGGCCTTAAACAAACCGCCCAGCGCGATACCATCCTGCGCTCATTTCTTGAAACCCGCGACCATCTCTCCACCGACGAACTCCACCGCCTGGTCCAGAAAAAAGACGCAGGAATCGGCTACACCACGGTTTACCGCACCCTCAAGTTGCTGGCCGAGTGCGGACTCGCCAGCGAAGTGGCGTTCCACGACGGCATCGCTCGCTACGAGCACCAGTACAACCGGCGCAGCCATCATCACATGGTGTGCACCGAGTGTGGCAGTTCCGTCGAATTCTTCTCCCACGAAGTAGACCAGCTGGAACACGAAATCGGACGCCGCCACAATTACGCCACCACCCGCCACACCTTCCAGATCTACGGAGTTTGCGAGGATTGCCGCAAACGATAACGCGCGGACTCGATCATGCCTGAACCAACTGGATGGCAGGCTTCAGCTTTCCCAATGTTCGGCATAAAATTTCACCCAAGCCTATGATTTGAATTGCTATCGCTGTGGTGACAAGTCTCACCCCGGCTAGTGCTCCCGATCACTGCTAGTTCTTTGGACGAGAGCAGAATGAAGAGTTTCCTAATTGCTGTAACTAACGGAGGTAGGACCATGACGTCTGGCACTCTGACTACGCCCGGAATCAAGGCTCCGGGCGACTACATTGAAGATGTAATGATTAGCGTGAAAGCCAAAAATCCGGCCGAGCCTGAATTTCATCAGGCAGTTCGTGAAGTCTTCGATTCCCTAAGGTTAGTTCTTGCCAAGCATCCGGAGTATCAATCCAATCGCATTCTCGACCGAGTGGTAGAGCCGGAGCGCGTTCTCATGTTCCGTGTACCTTGGGTCGACGATCAGGGCAATGTTCAAGTGAATCGCGGTTTCCGCATTGAGATGAATAGCGCGATCGGCCCTTATAAGGGCGGCCTGCGCTTCCATCCTTCCGTGAACCTCGGCATTCTGAAATTCTTGGCGTTCGAGCAGGTGTTCAAGAATTCGCTTACCACGCTGCCTATGGGCGGCGGCAAGGGCGGATCGGATTTCGATCCGAAAGGCAAGAGCGATAACGAAGTGATGCGCTTCTGCCAGAGCTTTATGACAGAACTGCAGCGCCATATTGGTCCGGACACGGACGTTCCTGCCGGTGACATCGGCGTGGGCGGACGCGAAATCGGCTATTTGTTCGGGCAGTACAAGCGCCTGCGCAATGAATTCACCGGCGTGCTCACGGGCAAAGGCCTCGGCTGGGGTGGATCGTTAATTCGTCCCGAAGCCACCGGCTACGGCTGCGTATACTTTGCCAGCGAAATGCTGAAGAGCAAGAAAGACACGCTGGAAGGGAAGCTCTGCCTGGTTTCCGGCAGCGGTAATGTCTCCCAATACACCATCGAGAAGCTGCTTGATCTGGGCGCAAAGCCGCTGACCGCTTCCGATTCGAATGGCGTCATTTACGATCCGGACGGGATCGATCGCGAGAAGCTGGCTTACATTCTCGAGTTGAAGAATGTAAAGCGCGGACGCATTCGTGATTATTCGGATCGCTACAAGAAGGCGATCTTCATGCCGACCGACATCAAACTTGAGCACAACCCGCTCTGGAACATCAAAGCCGATTGTGCCTTCCCCAGCGCCACGCAGAACGAAATCACCGCAAAGGATGCGGCGAATCTGCTGAAGAACGGCATCAAGCTGGTGGCGGAAGGCGCCAACATGCCCAGCACACTGGAAGCGACCAAGCTGTTCCTGGAAGCCAGGATTCTGTACGGTCCGGCCAAGGCAGCAAACGCCGGTGGCGTGGCTACTTCCGGGCTGGAAATGGCCCAGAACAGCGCAAGACTCAGCTGGACACGCGAGGAGGTGGATGATCGCCTGCACAAGATCATGATCAACATCCACCGCAACTGCTTCGAAACGGCCGAGAAATACGGCACACCCGGCAACCTGGTCAACGGCGCAAACATCGCCGGCTTCCTGAAAGTAGCCGATGCCATGCTGGACCAGGGACTCGTGTAGTTAGTTTATGTAGCGCGGGCGTCCTCGCCCGCGCTGTTGGTGGCTCATACGATGCGGGGTGGGCAAACCGTCCACCCCGTTATATTTGGAAGGAGCGCCATGAACCCCGAGAAGGCGACCCCTGTCTTTCAACATAAGTCAGTCCTGATAAGCGTGAATAGGCGCTTTACGTGAACAAGAGTGTACCAGCCGAACTGCGGAAACATGGGGCTGCAAATTCAATCCGCTATGTAGGTATGTGAGGTCCAGTTTTCGAGGAGTGTTGAAATGGGCGGAGCGAAAGCACGTGTAAAGGTCAGTCACACCGGCTCGACTTTCGACGGCTTTCTCGATAAGCAAGGATTCCGGAAAAAAGTGGAGGCGGTTGCCATCAATCGTGTCCTAACCTGGCAGCAGGCCGTCGAGCTTCGCTCGACTGGACAGCCGAGGCCCGCTGTCCCTACACGAGACAAGAAGACGCCAACCGCATGACCGCTCGCCCCATCGCCGAGCCCTTCCTCGACGCCGAAGCCCGCCTAGAAGGCTTCGACACCCTGATGCCCTTCAAGGTGCAGAACATCCTGCTCGTCTCCAGCCTCTACGACTCCTTCATTCTTCGGGAAGACGGCCGCCTCAACGAACTCCTGATCGACGAATCTCTCGAGCTGAACTTGCGTCAGATTCCCGGCATTACTCACGTCTCCAGCTGTGCCGAGGCGTTAGAGTTGGCTCGATCTCAACCGCGCTTCAACCTGATCGTCACCAATCTCGCTGTCGCCGACATGACCGCCGCGGAGCTGGCGCGCGAGGTAAAGCTCGCTGGTCTCGACGTCTCCGTGGTTGTGCTCGCTTATGACTATCGCGAAGTAAAGAACTTCATCAGCCGCAATCCGGTTACCGATATCGAGCGAATTTTTCTCTGGCAGGGAAATGCACGGATCCTGATTGCCATCGTCAAATACATCGAAGACAAGCGTAACGTGCAGCACGACACGCGCACCATGGGCGTGCCGGTCCTGCTCGTGGTGGAAGACAACATTCGCTACTACTCGTCCTTCTTGCCGGTGATTTACACCGAACTGATCAAGCAGTCGCGGCGCGTCATACAGGAAGGCATCAACGTGGCGCACAAGCTGGTGCGCATGCAGGCTCGCCCGAAAATTCTGCTGAGCTCCAACTTCGAAGACGCCGCTCAGCTGGTCGCAGGAGTATCGCGATTTCTCTGATCGGACTGGTCTCCGATGTCGAGTTTCCCTGGGAGGGCAAACTCAGCCCGGAGGCCGGCTTCGAACTCGCCCGCCTGATGAAAGCCCTGGTTCCGGACGTTCCAGTAGTCCTGCAGACCAGTCGCACGGAGTTTCGTCCGCGCGCGCTCGGCCGCCGGATATTCCTTTCTTGCGGAAACGTTCTCCCACGTTGCTGAAAGATCTGCGCCGCATTCTCACCGAGCAATTTGGCTTCGGCGATTTCGTGTTTCGCCTGCCCGATCTGCAGGAAGTAGGCCGCGCCGCCGATTTGAATGAACTCGAGGAGAAACTGCAAACGGTTCCGGCGGAAAGCCTCGTCTACCACGCCCAAAGCAATCACTTTTCGCATTGGCTCATGGCTCGAACTGAATTCGCGCTGGCGGCCAAGCTGCGCCCACGCAAAGTTTCCGACTTTAACGGTCCCGAAGATCTGCGCCGCGATCTGATTGATTCCATCAACGAGTATCGGCGCGAGCAAAGTGAATTGCTCATCGGCGACTTCAACCCGGACACCTTCAAACCCTCGGAGTCAGCTTTCCTGCGCATCGGCTCCGGATCGCTGGGGGGCAAAGCTCGCGGCCTCGCCTTCGTGCGCCATCTGCTGCGCAAGAACCGCATCACGCGCCGCTTTCCAAACATTCGGATCGCGGTGCCGCCCGCACTGGTTCTGGCTTCGGACAACTTTGATCAATTCATGGCGGATAACAATCTGCTGGATTTCGCTCTCGGATGCGACGATGATGCCGAGATCGTTCAGCGATTTCTCGCCGCCTCTCTCTCGCCTGAGTTACAGGAAAACCTGAAAGCCTTCCTCGAGCAAGTCTCATACCCACTCGCCGTCCGTTCCTCGAGCCTGCTTGAGGATTCGCAATACCAGCCGTTCACCGGCGTCTATGAAACTTTCATGCTGGGCAACCAGCAACCCGATCTCTCTGGTCGACTGGCAGAGTTGATTGACGCCATCAAGCGCGTCTATGCCTCCACGTTCAGCCGCCACGCTAAAGCTTACGTTCGCGCCACGCCCTACCGGCTGGAAGAGGAGAAGATGGCGGTGATCGTCCAGCAGCTCGTGGGATCGGTGCACACCCATCGCTTCTATCCCGATTTCTCCGGCGTCGTGCGCTCTCACAATTTTTATCCCGTAGCTCCGATGACGTTCTCCGACGGCATCGCTGCGGTTGCGCTGGGATTGGGCCGAGCCGTAGTCGACGGCGGAAAGTGTCTCAGCTTCTGCCCGCGCTACCCGCGCAATCTCGTGCAGTTCTCTTCGGTCGATGACATCCTTGCCAATTCGCAAACCGAATTCTGGGCACTCTCTTTAAATGGCTCTGGTGAGGGACGCCCGGGCCACTTGCACGAAGTACGCTTCGGCCTCAACGCAGCCGAACTGGACGGCACGCTGGCCCCGCTCGGTTCCACTTATTCCGACGACAATGAAGCCATCTACGATGGCGTGAGCCGCCCTGGGGTGCGCATCGTAAGCTTCGCACCGATGCTCAAGCACAACATCTTCCCATTGGCCAGTATTCTCGAAACCCTGGTCAAAGCCGGAGAATACGCTCTCGGCATCCCGGTGGAAATCGAGTTCGCGGTTCGCCTCCCGCGTAGCTCCGGCGAAGCTGCCGAGTTCGGCTTCCTGCAAATTCGCCCCCTCACCCTTTCACGCGACCATCAGGATTTGTCTTTCGCCCGCGTCGAGCCGGAACAACTGCTTTGCCAAAGCAACAGGGTCCTCGGCAATGGCCGCATCGAAAATTTATACGACATCGTCGTCGTCGACTCGCAGCGCTTCGAACGCAGCCGGAGCCACGAGGTAGCCAAAGCCGTCGCTCACTTCAATGGCGTATTGAACGCCAGTAACCGGCCTTATCTTTTGATTGGAGTGGGTCGCTGGGGATCGAACGACCCATGGCTGGGAATACCTGTCGACTGGGATGAGATTTCCGGGGCGCGCGTGATCGTCGAAACCGGTTTCCGCGATTTTCGAGTCACGCCTTCGCAAGGCAGTCACTTCTTCCAGAATCTCACCGCGTTTCAAATCGGCTATTTCACGGTGAATCCGGATGCGGGAGAAGGCTCGCTGGATTGGGATTGGCTCGCCCGGCAAGATTCTGTGGAAGACGACGGATGCGTCCGTCATCTGCGCTTCGACACACCCCTCCGCGTGATCATGAACAGTAGGACCAGCCAGGGCATTATCTTGAAGCCGGCAGAGGAAGGCTTGCCAGGGGAAAATCCGCACCTTTGACCCTCCGTCCCCAGTTGCGGTCTGCCTCCGCAAGTTCTCGAAAGTAGTAACAAAACTAGCTTTACCGCATCGATACCCTCTTTGACCAGGAAATGCTCGGGCTGGACGGCATGCTCGCTCGGAAGTGCATCCTACTGTTAAAGTGGGACAAGGCTGTCCCTCAATCGCGGCGCATCCGAACGTGAAATGTACAAGGCGGGCATACTGCGAAGTCGGTCGGCGGAGAATGGACCGTCGTTAGAGGACGGCCAACATTGCCTAAGCGACTTATTAATCAGCTGGACCCGGAGCCATCATCAATTTGAGACTGACTCACTTACCGCGTGTAGCCCTACTGATGTTGTCCATCTTATCTTCTGCTGCCTTTTGCCTAGGTCAGAACGCCCCGCAGGCTCAAACATCCGACCCTGCCAAATCAGCCGATTCGCCCCCGACCAGTTCTTCGAGGCAGGATAAATCTGAAGAGCAAACGTCTGGCCAGGCTGCTCCTCAGAATCCAAGCGCTGCGGTCCAACAAGACGCAAAGAAGAGTAAAGACGACCGGATGTTTTACGTAATGCCGAACTATCTGACGGTAGATAGTCAAGCGCAAGTGCAACCGATCTCCTGGAAAGAGAAGTTCGCTATCTCAGCAAAGGGCTCCTTCGACCCTTACGAATTCACGGTCGTGGGTATTGTGGCGGGCATTCGCCAGGCGGAGAACTCCTCTCCAGGGTTCGGACAGGGAGCGGAGGGATACGCGAAGCGGTACGGAGCGGCGTTCGCCGATCAGGTGGATGGCAATATCATGGTGGGAGGTGTCTTCCCCACAATCCTAAGAATCGATCCTCGTTATTTTCAATTGGGCAGGGGTTCGTTCACGCGCCGCTTTGGCTATGCCATCGATCGCATTTTTATTGCTCGGACCGACTCCGGAGCTCACATGTTCAATGTTCCAGAGTTTGCCGGTAACGCAACGGCGATTGCTATTTCCAATGTTTATTATCCCGCATCGGACCGGAGTTTTTCGTCGAGTCTCTCAGACTGGGGAACGCAGATGGGTCTAGATGCCTTCGGGAATGAGCTCAAGGAGTTTTGGCCCGATGTTCACCGCTATGTGGAGAGGAAAAGGACGGCACACCACGAGAAAAAGCTGCAGAAAATGCACCCGGCCAATCCTTCCAGTCCGGCTTCCCCCTAACCGTTTTCCTCCGCTGCGTGCATCCAAACCCCAACTCGAACAATCCAACGGGGGACAATCGTCAGGATTTCTTTGAAAGCATTGCAGACAGAACCCGAATGGGAAAGTAAAAATGTGGGGGAGATTTGAGAGCGATTCGATTACTTTGCACGGTAGGTCTCGCCGGGATGTTGGCAGCGGCGTCCAGTCAAGCTCAGGAACCGGCGAACACGCTAGAACAATGCCGACAACGAACGTTAGGGTTGGGGCTGGACGAGGTTTCGCAAACTCCTTCTGTTGAACTGACGGATGTCGCGCAAAATCAGAACCCACCGCAAACTACGGCCCCGCAGGACGAAAAATCCTCCTTGCCCGACGCGCCGACGCCGGCGGTGAGCCCTTCAACTCAAAGTGATCCCGCCGCAGTGTATGGTCACCAGAACAAGAGAATTCTGGGGATTGTGCCCAATTACCGTGCGGTCAGCGCTAATAGCCATCTGCCTCCATTGGATTTCAAGGGCGAACTCTGGCTGGCAACCCAGGATACGTTCGACTACTCCGCTTTCATTTTCGTGGGAGGGCTCGCGGGAGTTAACATGGCCGAAAAATCGCAGCCGACGTTTGGGCAAGGCGCTGAGGGCTTCGGTAAATATTACTGGCACGTCTTTGTGGATAGCGGCATAGAAAATTACATGACGGAAGCGATCGTCCCGGCAGCCACGAAAGAAGACCCGAGGTATTACACCATGGGCAGAGGCGGATTCGTTAAGCGGACCGGTTATGCGGCAAGTCGGCTGTTCATCACCAGGACCAACTCGGGAGGCAGCACGTTCAATCTGTCCGAGATCGTAGGGGCTGGGGCCGCCGCAGGCATCGGCAATGTTTACTATCCGACAGAATCCAACCCGTTTGTGAAAACGTACCAACGTTGGGGGACGCAGGTGGGCTTAGATGGAGTCTTCAACGTGTTAAAAGAGTTCTGGCCCGACATTAACCAGGCAGTATTCCACGGAAAATATTAATCCGGCTTCAGCTTTCCAGCTGACGCACGGATGGTAAGCTTCGTCGCCACGGTTTTCTCCCTAACGCAAGGCACGGCAGGGCTGGCGTAAAGACGACAGCGTGCCACAATGGGATTCCATCACTTTGTAGATTCGTTATGACGGATGACGCGTCAGCAGGTTACTGTAGAATCAACCAGCAAAACTTCAAACGGCGAGGAATCGAATGACGGAACCAACCTACGAGGAACTGAAAGCCCGATTGTCGCAACTGGAAAAAGAAGCGGAGACCAAGAAGCGCAGCGGAGACCTGATTTTCAAAGTGGGTGAAAAGGGCGGGGTAAGCGTTTACGGCCTGGGCCGTTTCCCCGTGACTTTATATTACGAGCAGTGGAACCGCCTGTTGGGGGCAGCCGAAGACCTGAAGTCGTTCATGGAAGAGAACAAGGGAAGACTCAAGCTGAAAGAGCAGGCATAACCCTTCGCCTGATTTTCCACGAAGGTGCACGGCTCTCGAAAGTTACGTCTGGGAGTCGAATTCGGGCTTCCCCGGAAAACTTCACGTTATAATAAGAAGATCGTGCCGAAATACTCCATCGTCGTCCCTCTCCATAATGAGCAAGAGAATGTCACCGATCTCTACGATCGCCTGAAGGCGGTCATGGAGACAGCCGGAGAGACGTTCGAAATCGTGTTGGTCGACGATGGCTCAAGCGATCACACCTTCGCCATGCTCCGCGAAATCGCGGCTGTCGATAGCCGTGTCACCGTGGTGAAGTTGCGCCGTAACTTCGGCCAAACCGCCGGACTGGCCGCAGGTTTCGACCATGCGCGCGGCGAATACATCATTGCCATGGATGGCGATCTGCAGCACGATCCCGCGGACATTCCGATCTTTCTCGAGAAGATTGCCGCCGGTTACGACATCGTCAGCGGCTGGCGCAAGGTCCGCATCGATAATTTCTGGATGCGCCGCATTCCTTCCCGCATCGCCAACTGGATGATGGCCAAGCTCAGCGGCGTGGATATTCACGACTTCGGCACCACGTTCAAAGCCTACCGCCGTGAAATTCTCGAACAAGTTCCGCTGTATGGTGAATTGCACCGCTTTATCCCCGCATTGGCTTCCTGGTACGGCGCATCCATCTGCGAAGTGCCCATCCGGAACATCAATCGTGAGCGCGGGCTTTCACACTACGGAATTTCCCGCACGTTCCGCGTGTTCTTTGATCTGATCACCATTCGGTTTTTGCTCCGCTACCTTTCCCGCCCGCTGCACTTCTTTGGAACCTTCGGCCTCATCAGCCTGCTCAGCGGCAGCGCAGTGGTCGCGTGGCTCGGCGTAGAGAAGTTTCTTCGACATATTCCCGTCATGGGCGCTCACGGCCCGTTGATGATGTTGTCTCTTGGTTTGCTGCTTGGCGGCCTCAACCTGCTGGCCATCGGTCTGCTAGGCGAGATGCAGGTCCGGCACTATCACGAGCCTCGCCACCGCGCTCCCTATTCCGTTGACCGGGTCCTCCGCTCGCAAAACGAAGAGCACAGCGTCTCGGAGTAGTTCGAGCACTATCTGTCGCCAGCGTCCATAAACGCTGCCAATTTGCCTTAGATCTTACGAGCCCGAGTGAGCAGGTAATCCTGGCGCACGACATTATTGCGCATATAAGGCGCCGCAGCGGCGTCAAACTCCCGTCGAAAAGCCTGCAATCGTCCGGGATCGGCAGCAGCCAGCATTTCTACCAGCTTGGTGATGGGCCCCGCCGTCCGCTCGATCGTCAGCCGATACTGCTGCGGACTTAGCGCCGGAAACAGTACAGAGTCGCGATCAAACACGATCTCCTCGACCGCATTGCCCAAACGCTGCCGCACTATCCCCGGGTCTCCCCAAAGATCCGGCGACGGAAAAGATGCGGGCGGGGGTGGCAGGTAGCGCGCTCTCACTTCCTGCGTGCGCCCAACCAGCGACTCCGGAGGCCAGGTCGAAAAGGCAATCGTCCCGCCCGGCCGCAACACACGCAGCATCTGTTTCAATGCGACCTCAGGACGTGGCGCAAAAATATGCGCGAACTGGCTGAGCACGACATCGAATTCTCCATCTCCGAAGACCAGTTCCTCAGCGTCGCCCTCGTTCCACTCGACATTTACTTCCGCCACGGCGCCATTCTCGCGTGCCCGCTCCAGCAGTTGCGGAGTCAGGTCGATTGCCTTTACCTGCGCTTTCATGCGGGCTGCAGTGATCGCAACCACTCCCGTTCCGCAGCCGACGTCCAGCACCCGCATTCCCGCCTCTACCCCGCCGAATTGCACCAGTCGCGCCGCCGCCGGCGTCGTCACCCATTCCAGAGGCGCAAAACTCTTCCATCCTTCTTTTTGCATTTGCTTGAACTGAGCCAAACCGTCCATGTTATTTTTCCTTCCGACCGTACAATGTGGCGTCGGCGATGGCCGCCGCGCTCGGCTGTCACCGGGCTCAGCCCGGAGTCGTCGTTCGAGTCTACTCTGCATAACCTGACCACTTCACTCTCTGCAACGGGGTATAATCTGCAGTTTGCCCTCCTAGAGTTGGCTGCCGGAGTTACATATGGAACGAGCCACACAATACGAATTGCAACTTGCCCGCCGCATGTCGCGGCTGGGCACGGAAACCGCATTTGAAGTTCTAAACAAAGCGCGTGCCCTCGAGCGTCAGGGCAAGAGCATTATCCACCTCGAGATTGGCGAGCCCGATTTCGACACTCCATCCAATGTGATCGAAGCCGCCGTCGACGCCCTCCACAAAGGTTGGACTCACTACGGCCCCTCCGCCGGACTGCCTGAGCTCCGCCAGACCATCGCCGATTACGTCAGCCGCACACGAGGAGTGAAAGTTACGCCTGAAGAAGTGGTAGTCGTGCCTGGCGGTAAGCCGATTATTTTCTTCACGATCCTTGCTTTAATCAATGAAGAAGACGAAGTTATTTATCCGAATCCCGGCTTCCCCATCTACGAGTCGATGATCAACTACGTTGGCGGCAAGGCGATTCCCATTCAATTAAGGGAGGACCACGATTTTTCCCTCGACGTCAACGAACTCGCCTCTCTCATTACCGATCGCACAAAACTGATCATCTTGAATTCGCCGCACAATCCCACCGGCGGAGTTATGCAGCGCAAAGACGTCGAGCAGGTTGCCAGGTTAATCGGTGATCGCAATATTATGGTTTTGTCGGATGAAATTTATAGCCGCCTGCTCTTTGAAGGCGATCATTTCTCCATCATGTCGGTTCCCGGAATGCAGGAGCGCACCATCCTGCTGGATGGCTTCTCGAAAACCTATGCCATGACCGGATGGCGTATGGGTTACGGCGTAATGCGTCCGGACTTGGCTGCGCACATGACCCGTCTGATGACCAACTCCAATTCTTGTACCGCAAGTTTCACCCAAATGGCTGGCATCGAAGCCTTGCGCGGCGATCAGGCTTCCGTCGATCACATGTGCGGGGAATTCAAACGGCGGCGCGATGTCTTTGTCGCTGGCCTGAATAAGATCAAAGGTTTTTCCTGCCGCATGCCCAAAGGCGCATTCTACGTTTTCCCCAATATCACAAAAACCGGTTGGAAGTCGAAGCCGTTGGCAGACGCCCTGTTGGAACAGGCTGGAGTCGCGGCCCTCTCCGGAACCGCTTTTGGCGCGTTCGGCGAAGGCTACCTCCGCTTCAGCGTGGCCAATTCGCTGGAAAAACTCCAACAGGCTCTCGATCGGGTCGACCAGTGGACAAGCAAGAATCTTTGAGGCTTGCGTCGCAGTTCTGATTTCACCGTCATGGCAGCGAAGAAACTCCCACCGCACAAAGAGAAACAAGAGGAAGCTAGACCCAAGGCTAGCCGCCTTTACGCGCCAGGCTATGGCCTGCCCACCGGGAGCAAGGGCGTGCTTCCATGGAGCTGGGCCGAGCAGCGCCTGAAAAAATCTCACAACTATTGGATCACCACCGTCAAGCCCGACGGCTCGCCGCATACGATGGTCGTCTGGGGTCTATGGCAAGACGGCCGTTTCCTATTCAGCACCGGCAGCAAGTCACGCAAGGCTCGCAATTTGGCCACCAACCCGAAATGCATCGTCTGTACGGAGCACGCGCAGGAAGCCGTAATCGTGGAAGGCATCGCCGAAATTGCCGATGTCGCCGCACGCCGTAAATTTCTTCCAACCTACGAGCGCAAGTACACATTCGACATGAAGGGAATGAAAGACGACATTCTCGCAATGAAGGAGCCCGTATTCGCGGTGCGTCCCCTCATCGTGTTCGGATTGTGGGAGAAGTATTTCGCCACCAAGTCTACGCGCTGGAAGTTCTAGAGACGGTACACCGCCAACGCTTTCAATCACCAACCAGTTCGATCTCGGCGGAGTCAAGTTGGTCCGTGGGAAGGCTGCTCATTCGAGCCAGCCACATACTCAGCAATGAAATTCCTGCTAATAGAGCGACACACCCGGGCCATGCGGCCCAATGCCAACACCAACCAGTTAGAATCGTACCCACACTTCCTCCCAGATAGTAAAACGTCACATAAAGTCCGGCCGCGGAGGACCGTGCGCGACCGGCGATCGCTCCCGTTTGTACCGTGGCTGCTGCTTGCGCTACGAATACCCCCGAAGAAAAGAGAGCAAGCCCGATAATGATCATCGGCAGCGACTTCACCAGAGTGAAGGCCAGTCCCGCGATCATCATGCTGCAATAAAGCATCGTCGTCCGGCGAAACCCGAAACGATCTAAGAACCACCCGGATTGCGGCGTGATCACCACCCCGAGCAAGTAGACGAAGAAGACGCTGCCCAGTTGTGCGGAATTCAGGTGGTATGGCGCGGCAGCCAGATAAAAGTTTGCGTACGTGAAGCATCCCACCAGAGCGAAGAGCACGGTCGCGCCCATGCCAAAGTTCGCCAGCAATCGGCCATTGCGCAGATGTCCCGTAGCATGGTCGATCGCCTGCTGCAGATGTTCGGCGCGAACAAAATTCTTGGCCAGCGGAAGCCACGCGCGCACCACAAATGCTCCAACTAGATTGAGGGCAGCCAGCACCAGAAAGGTCGCGCGCCAATGCCAGTGAGTGGCGATGACGCCCGCGAGAAAGCGCCCGAGAAATCCGCCCAGCACTGTTCCGCTGACATACGATGACATGGCCCGTCCTACGCCGCGGCCCGCCCACTCCTCGTTCACGTAGGCGAGCATGACGGCAATAACGCCGGGAACGAACAGTCCCTGTGCGAATCGCCAGAAAATCAGAGCATGCAAGCTCGTGGAAGTTGCTGCCAAAGCTGTCGGAATGGTGAGCAGAAACAGCGAGGGTACGATTACTTTTTTTCGGCCGCGACGCTCCGCGATTAAACCCACAACAGGCGCGGTGAGCGCGGTTGCCAGGATAGTCGCGCTGACCGTGAGGCTGACCTGCAGTTCAGAGGCGTGAAAGATTTCGCGCAACAGCGGCAACAGCGGCTGGGTGCAGTAAACATTGAGAAACGTGCAAACCCCGGCCAGCATGGTCGCGATGGTCGGCTTGTCGAGTTTCTGCAAATGGGATCGAGGCTCCGCTTCTGTGTTCGGGATCTACGTTCTGATGATATGCGAAGGACGCTGTCCGCCAAGCCCGCGCTCCCTGTCGGGTGTGATATTTTAGCCTTCGGCCCCGCGCATTCAGGGTCGGATAAGAGGCTCATGGCCAAAAAATTCCGAGTATTCGCGACTTGCGACATCGGCGAAGCGCTCGATTTGCTCCGCGGTCGCGGGTACGAAGTCGAGGTCTACCCCCAGCCCGAAGCTCCGCCGAAGCGCGTGATCATCGAAAAGGTCGCTTCCGGCATCGATGGGCTCATCACCACCCTTCGCGATCCCATTGACGCAGAGGTCTTTGAGGCCGGCAAGAACACGCTGAAAGTTGTGGCGCAGCTGGCCGTCGGCTTTGACAACATCAATCGCGCAGACGCCAACCGTTACAAAATTCCCTTTACCAATACCGCCGATGTTCTCACCGAAGCCACAGCGGAGTTTGCCTTCCTGATGCTCGGCATGCTGGCGCGAAAAATGTGGGGCGCCGAACACCTCACCCGCGAAAACCGTTGGGGCTATTGGCATCCCTACCTGCCGTTTCTCGGCGACGAAGTCACGGGCAAGACGATTGCAATTATCGGCACCGGCCGCATTGGGCTGGCGCTCATCAAGAAGTGCGCCGGCTTCGACATGAACATGTTGTGCTACGACCCTGCCTACGAGAACCACGATTACATCAAGGCTATCCAGGAGACCATGGATCTGCGCCACGCTCGCGGCATTTCGCGGGAGAAAAACTGGATCAAGTATGTTCCTTTTGAGACTGCGCTGCGCGAGGCCGATTTCGTCAGCGTGCATGTCCCCCTGTTGCGCCCGGGCGAGAGTTCCACGCCCACTTACCATCTTTTCAATGAGCGGACATTGCGCCTGATGAAGCCGACCGCTTTTCTGGTCAACGACTCTCGCGGTCCCGTGGTCGACGAGTCAGCCCTGGTACGCGCCCTACGAGAGAACTGGATCGCTGGCGCCGCTCTCGATGTGTACGAGAAAGAACCGTTGCCAGCCGATTCTCCGCTGCGTGATCCCGCGATCGCCGATCGCTGTCGCCTCATGCCGCACTTCGCCAGCGCCGCCCGCATCACGCGCCTGGATACCGATCCCAACAAAGGCATGGCCGGACGCTGCGTCCAGGGCTTGATCGACGTCCTTGAATCAAACTACGGTGGCGACCTCACTAAAATGCCTTACCTCGTCAACAAAGAGGCCTTCACAAAATAAAAAAGGACAAGTAGAAAAGGACACGAAAATAATGTCTAGCCAGCCTTTCCTTCGTGTTTCTTAGTGTCCTTCGTGGTTAACGATTTTTGTTTAATGCAAACCGCTCGCCGCAGGTTCGATAGAATAGAAGCGATCGCTTCTCAAGGACTCGAATGAAAAGACGCGTGTCGTCACTGCTTGCTTTGCTTCTGGTTGTTCCGTTTCTTGCCGCCGAAACTCCTTCCCCCAGCAGTGAACTCAAGCTGATCCCCGAACCCAAGGAAGTGCATTTGCGGGAGGGCAGCTTTCGGGTAAGAAGTACAACCCGAATTCTCGTGGAATTTGGGCACCAAGCCGAAGACCGCATCGCCGCCGAAACCTTAGCGGAAGAGATCCGTGATCAATCCGGTCTCAAGCTGACCATCTCGGGGGAAAGAGCGCAATCGAAAGAAGTGCGCAGTACCATCACCCTGGCGCGCCTGCAGGACCGGAGCGTCAAAGAATTCCTGGAATCGAAGGGGCTGAAAGCGGATGCAATCGGCGACCAGGGCTACCTGCTCTTTTCTGACAACGCTCATTTAGTCGTCGCCGCCAACACCGGCCAGGGCTTGTTTTACGGCGTGCAAACCCTCCGCCAACTTCTGCATGAAGAAGACGGAAGCCTGGTATGTCCCGCAGTTTCTATTCGTGACTGGCCAAGCATGGAGTGGCGCGGCGTGCAAGACGATATCAGTCGGGGTCCTATCCCTACTCAGGAATTCATGGAGCGTCAGATCCGCACGCTGGCGGCATACAAAGTAAACGTGTTTGCTCTTTACATGGAGCACGTTTTCGATTTCCCTAGCCAACCCCTACTTGCTCCGCAGGAAGCGGCGCTCACGCCGGATGAGATCAAGAGCGTTGTAGCCTATGCGAAGAAGTTTTATGTAACCATCCTTCCGGAACAGCAAACCTTCGGGCACCTTCATCACATGTTGAAGTACGAAATTTATGCGGACGTCGCCGAGCGTCCGCATGGGCATGTGCTTACTCCCACCAAGCAGCAATCGTACGATCTCATCAAGGCCATGTATGCCGATCTCGTTCCGCTTTTTCCCGGACCTTTCTTGCACGTTGGAGGCGACGAAACCTTTGAGCTCGGCCATGGACAAACGGCCGCCCGCGCAGCCGACATCGGTCTGGGTCGTGTGTACCTCGAACACATGCAGAAGGTCAGTGCCATTCTCCAGCCTTACCATAAACAGCTGATGTTCTGGGGCGACATCGCCGTGAAATATCCACAACTCCTGGGCATTCTACCCAAGGATATGATCGCGGTTCCTTGGGAGTACGATGCCAAGCCGAACTACGAAAACATCATTCGCCCGTATCGCGACGCAGGTCTTCGCGTGGTTGTGGCGCCCGGAGCAAGTAATTGGAGTCAAGTTTGGCCCGATCTCGACGTGGCCTTCGTCAACATTCGCAACTTTGTGCGCGACGGCCAAAAACTCGGCGCGATCGGAGTGCTCAATACCACCTGGAATGATGATGGCGAATCCATCTATGGCATGGCATGGCCCGCGCTGGTGTTCGGTGCCGCCGCGGGTTGGCAGACCGGCGAGTCCAGTATCGAGGACTTTAAGAACTCCTACGATTGGGCCTTTTATCGTAACCGCGACTCCACCTTCCGCGATGCCATCGACAATCTTGACCGCGGGCACGACGCACTTGCCTCTGCCAAGGTTGATTTCGCCACCGATGATTTATTTTGGGCCGATCCCTTCACTCCAGGCGGCGCAAAACTGATGCAGCAGGTTTCCACGACTGCCCCAGAGATGCGTCTGGGCGCGGAGCACGCCCTGGAATCGCTCTTCCGCAACCGCGACAGGGCTCATGCCAATCAAGCCACATTGCCGGACATGGTGCTCGCCGCCTGGCATTGGGATGCTCTAGGCATGAAGGCTCAGTTTACTTCTGAGATCAACAAATTTTATTGGGACGCTTTCCAGAATCAAACCGACGCTGGCCGCGTGGGCAACGATTTGGAGGAGATCAGTTCGATCAATGCCCGCCTCGAAGACTTGCGAGATGCGACCACCCGGTTGCGCCAGATGTATCGCGAAGCTTGGCTGCGGGAGTACAGCTCATTCTGGCTCGATAACGTGCTGGTGCGCTACGATGCTTTAGCCCGCGAGTTTCAGCAGAAAATTATTGCCGTGCGGCAGGTGCGCCGGCAGTACGAATCCACGAAAACCATTCCCCCTCCCCAGGATCTGGGTTTCTACTTGCAACCTTGAATCGCTCTGTCTCAAGGACTATTTTCAGACCTGATGTTTTCTGATCGCACGAACTGGAAGCTGACGCGCAACCGCCTCACTGAGGCTCTCGAAGAGGCGCGTTCGCGTCCCGGCCAAATTCTCGATCTCACACTTTCAAATCCCACGCGCGCCGGTCTGCAATATGACAGTGCTCGAATCCTTGCATCCTTGGCTTCGCCCAAGCGCCATGGATTACGATCCCCAGCCAAAAGGCTTGTTGCGCGCGCGTGAGGCCGTGGCTGCGTACTACAAGAATGTTCACCATATTCCGGATTTCGATCCTGATTGCCTCACTCTTACCTCCAGCACCAGTGAGGGTTATTCCTTCGTCTTTCGGCTGCTGTGCAATCCTGGCGACGAATTGCTGGTTCCGAAGCCCAGTTATCCCTTGTTTGAATTTCTCGCTGATCTTCAAGACGTGAAGCTCGTGTCGTATCCCCTGATTTACGATCACGGCTGGCAGATGGATTTTCCATCGTTAGAGAAGGCCGTAACGGCTCGCACGCGAGGCGTATTGGTGGTTCATCCCAACAACCCCACCGGTTCCTATGTGCACGCCCACGAGCAGAAGTCGCTTAATGCTTTTTGCCGGCAGCATGGACTCGCCCTCGATTGCCGACGAAGTGTTTCTCGACTACGCGCACAACGGAATCGCCGCAGCGAAGTTTAGCTGCCAATCAGGATGTCCTCACCTTCACTCTCAGCGGCATCTCCAAAATTTCGGCTCTTCCGCAGATGAAGGTGGCTTGGATCGCAGCTAGCGGCCCGACCGAGCGAACTCGCAGGTTGCGCAACAGCGACTCGAAATTATTGCCGACACATTTCTTTCCATGAATGCGCCCATTCAGTGGGCTACTCCGGCACTGCTGGACGAGAGGCGAAATATACAATCCCAGCTTTTGCAGCGGGTGCGCTCGAATCTCTCGGAAATGGATCGCCAGCTCGCGCAGCAGGATTCCTGCCAGCGCTTGGAGGTAGAAGCCGGCTGGTACGCGATTCTACGCGTTCCCGTAACTCAGACGGATGAGGAATTAGCCATCGACCTTCTACGACAAAAGTCCGCGCTCGTCCATCCCGGACACTTCTACGATTTCCCCAGCGACGGATATCTCGTACTCAGTCTGATTACGCCCTCAGAAGACTTTTCCGAAGCTCTCCAACGTGTGTTGGAAACAGTGAACGCATAGCTCCGGCCAGAAGACGTCCCAGATTCTCACCGGTCCAGTAGGAAAGGATTCGTTTCGCGCTCTTCTCCGATCGTCGTGAGCGGGCCATGGCCGGGCACGACCACGGTATCGTCAGGCAAAGCGAGGACCGTTCCGTGTAGGGATTCCATAATTTTCTGCATCGATCCGCCGGGCAGATCCGTGCGTCCAATGGAGCCAGCGAATAATGTGTCGCCGGCAATCAAAGTCTTTTCGACAGGGAAGTAAAGGCAAATGCTGCCTTCTGTATGACCTGGCGTGTGCAGGATGCTGGCGGTGTGCGCCCCAGCCTTTACGCTATCGCCGGCGCTTACACTCTGGTCAATCTCAACCTCACCCGGAGCGGCCATGCCTACCCACGCGGCTTGCGCGTCGAGCATCTTAAGCAGGGCGTAGTCGTTTTGGTTAAGCAGAATTGGCGCTCCCGTGGCGGTGCGCAACTTCATCGCTCCCCCTACGTGATCGATATGGGCATGGGTGATGACGATCTGCTTGACCAGCAGGTTATGCTTGCGGATGAGGGCAAGAATACCTTCAATGTCATCGCCAGGGTCGATGACAATCGCCTCGCGTGTGGTTTCGTCGCCAATGATCGAGCAGTTGCACTGCAGCGGTCCGACAGGAAATATTTCGTGAATCATATCTCCATTGTAGCGAGTAACGCGGAGCAGATTTTCTTGAGAGCGACAAAATCGGAGCGTCAACAACCGCGCCGGCCACTTGCCTTGCCAGTTCCAGTGGGAGACAATACGGGCCGCGTGGGTTGGAGGTTTTGTGGCCGCTAAATACCGTCAGCACGGATATCAGGACCGTGATCGCGAGCAAAAGCCGCGCCGGGAATCGACAGAAAAGCCGCCCGCCGTCCCACCCTCCAGACGCGATTACAGCATGGGGCCAAAACCGGTGAATTTGCCTGGAACCCGTGCCGTCTCCCGCTGCACGCAGTGTGGCACGGTACTCCAGGGCATGCCGCCCACTGGCCTCTGCCCCAAGTGTGGATTCGAATTGCATTCGTGCAAGCAGTGCGCGTTTTTCGATCCAGGCAGCCGTTTCGAGTGCATGCAGCCGGTTCCCAAGCGCATCGAACGGAAGGATGTTCGCAACGATTGCACCTTCTACGAGATTCGCGTGGCTCGAGAGAAGGAAACCTCCACGCCCGCTACACTCCGGCCCAATGATGCGCGTCAGGCTTTCGAGAACCTCTTTAAGAAATGAATCACTCCGGCGATCCACTTCCAGCGATCACGGTTTTTGTGTTGGCCGAATTACGATCTCGCTTACGAACGATTGTGGCCTCTGTGTTACCAGCATCGCCACCGCGTGCGCCACATCATCCGGTTGCAACATCCTGGACGTATCTTTACCTGCATGGGGGCTGAAGTCCGTATTGGTTGACCCGGGACAGATCACGCTAACCCGGATGTTGTGCGTGCGGAGCTCCTCTGCCGCCGAATAGCTCAGTCCATTCAATCCCCACTTGGAAGCCGCATAGGCCGCCCCGTTGGGCAAGGCATTCTTTCCGGCGATCGATGAGATGTTGATGATGTGACCGGAGCGCGCTTGAATCATCAAGGGCGCGAGCGCCCGAATGGCGTAATAAACCCCTCGCAAATTCGTATTCAAAATCTCGTCCCAGCCTTCCGGAGCGAGTTCGTGCAGGGGGCCGCCAACTCCGCCGATCCCTGCGTTATTCACCAGCACATCGACTCTTCCGAATGCGGACTCTACTCGTCGCACCATTTCTTCGACCGACTGAAGACTGGTCACATCGCAGGGAATCGCCTCGGCTCTTCCTCCGGCTTTGCTGATGGCTGCGCCGACAGAATCGAGCGCAGCCTGCGTGCGTCCGCATAGCACCACTGCGGCGCCAAGTCCTGCCAGCTCCCGGGCAATGGCGGCGCCAATGCCCCGTCCTGCCCCAGAAACCACCGCGACCTGCCCGGCCAGAGCTCCAGGTTCACTGTCTGTACTTGCGTTCATCAGAAAATTCTCCTCCAGAAAATTGCTCACGGGAGTCAGGGTATGACGCCATCCGCGATTGCATAATTACGCATCTTATACATTTTCGGCGAGGAACACGGTGAAGTCGCTTGCCTTCAGAAGAAGACGTACTTATAATCCGGCCAACCGGGCTGCACGGGTGAAAGCCTCCACCCACAGCTTGCCCCAATTTCTCGGAGCCTGCCCGGTGCCGCACTCGGCATTGCGAAGATTCTGCTTGAGCGGTCTGGATCGAGTGCTGCAATTGCTACAAAGAACATCATTTCATGACATTTCCGACTTCCAATAGGTGCAAGGAGCCAATACTGATGAAAACGATTCTGGTCACGGTTGTGCTTGGGGCCGCTGCCATGTCAGCAGCCCAGAATCCTGCCCAGCCTGCGCAACAACCTACGCAGCAAACGGCGCCCGCAGCACAAGGACAACCGCCAGCGTCTTCCGCTCAGACATCTGCCCCGGCCCAACCCGCCGCGCAGGCCCCCGTTATCAAAGACCCGGCGGAATACAACGCCTACGTAGGCGCGATTCAGCAAAAAGATCCTACGGCCCAGATCAGCGGTCTTGAGGCTTTTATGACGCAATATCCCAACAGCGTCATGAAAACTGCCGCTCTTCAAACCCTGATGCAGGACTACCAGCAGACCAACAATCAGCAGAAGACCATCGATACTGCTACGAAGTTGGTGGCTGCCGATCCCAATAACGTGCGGGCCATGGCTTTGCTGGCCTATTTTGACCGCCTGAAAGCGCAAGGGGGAAGTCCCACCGCCAAGCAGGATCTCGCTGACGCCAAGAAATACGGCCAGATGGGCTTGGATGCTCTTCCCAAGTTCACCAAACCTGAAGGCACCTCCGACCCTGATTTCCAGAAGATGAAAGATCAGATGACCGGCATTTTCAACGCTGCCATTGGCATCTCAGCCCTTACGGACAAGGATTACGCTACCGCGAGAAAGGCCTTGCGCGCCGCCGTCGACAGCAGCCCTGACACGCAGAAGGATTTCAGCATCGTCTATCCGCTGGCGCTCGCGTATGCTGGCCCAACTCCCCCAGATCCGAACATCCCTCCCGATCCGCTGAACGGAATCTGGTATGCCGCTCGCGCCTCTGTAGTCGCGCCCACGCCCCAGTATCAGCAACAAATTGAGAAGTACGCCAAGAGTCAGTACATGAAGTACCACGGCGGAGAAGATGGCTGGACCGACGTTCTGGCCCAGGCAAAAGCCAATCCGGTTGAGCCGGCAGGGTTCTCCATCAAGCCCGCTCCCACTCCTCCGGAACAGGCTCACAATATGGTTGTCGCCACGCCGCCCGACAAGATGGACTTCGCTACCTGGGAGTTCGTCCTCTCGAACGGCAAACAGGAAGATCAGGATGCCGTTTGGAACGCAATCAAGGGCAAGCCAGTCCAGATGAACGGAACGGTCATTAAAGCCACCGCAACCGAGTTCGATATCGCTGGCAGCTCGGATGACATTGATGCGAAGAAGGCCGACATCACTCTCACCTTTGACGAGAAAGTTCCGCTGAAGCTCATCCCCAAGGAAGGCGCCAGTCTGGACTTCCAGGGCGAGCCCGCTTCCTACACTCCCAACCCCTTCATGATGACCATGGATCACGGGAAGCTGTTGAAGGCCGCGGCTCCAACTCCTGCGAAGAAGCCTGTGGTTCATCACAAGCCAGCAGCACAGTAGTCAAAGGAGAGTGGTAACAACAAGGCAGCCCGCGAGGGCTGCCTTTGTTTTTGGGTCGAATAAAACTGCCGGTTGAACTTCTAGGATTAGCGGATTGCTTTCTTTTCCATGCTCAGAGGCCGCGCGCTGCGTGGCGGCCGCTTAGCGCCGTCTCGCAGTTGCCGCACATCGATCTTGAGTTCGTCGATGGTACGGCTTAGCGTGTTGCGATGCATGCCCAACTCCCGGGCCGCCCGGCATTGGTTTCCCTTATTCTCCTGCAGCACGGTTAGGATAAAGCGCTTCTTAAACTCACGGACACCCTCTGAATATAGGATGTTGCTTTTGTACATCTGCAAGATGAGTGCTTCCAGTTGGTCTTTCACAGTGGGCTCTTCTCTCTTAAATGTTCGATCTATTGTTTTGATGTCTTCGTTCTTTTTTTCAGCCGTTCGGCTTCTGTCTTTAGCGGCGCGATTCAACCGGCGTCGTCAGGTCCTTCGGAGCGCGATGCAGAAAGTCCAGTCCCTCATAAAACCGCGCCCGTAAGTCTGTCGGAGCCACCCAGATCGCTGCCCGTCCCACCACCAAAAAATACGGCGCCAGTACCGATTTCTCCAGCATCGACGTTGTCGGAGTGAATGCGGTCATTCCCATCAGAACCACAGCCACCGCGAAGGTGCCTTTTACTACACCCAGCATTGCTCCCAAAAAACGATCGAAAGCACTCAGGCCGGCTTCTTTCATCAATTTCCTGCCAATCCTGCCGGCGATGCTGAACACAATCAGGATCGCGAAAAAGATCATTAGGAAACCGAAAATGTCAGCCAGTAACAACGAATTCAAAAAGGAAACCAGCCACTCGGCAAGCCTGGGATATTGCCAGGCCGCCACTATGTATCCCACGATCAATCCAGCCATGCTCATCGCCTCGGCGAAGAACCCATGCATGGCCGCCAGCAGAACGTTCAGCCCGATGACAGCGAGGATCAACCAGTCGGCCGGCATCATGCCCGGCTCCTGCACGCTGGCATCGGGCAGAACGTCTCTTGCTCAGACATCCAGCTTATGTCCCGTGATCTGCAAGTAAGCATCGAGGTATTTTTCGCTGGTCCGGCGCGCTACCTCGGCCGGTAAAGCGGGCGCTGGTGGTTGCTTGTTCCAGTGAATCTCCTCCAGGTAGTCTCGAACATATTGCTTGTCGTAGGACTCCTGCGCCCGCCCTGGAGCGTATCGATCGGCAGGCCAGAACCGAGAGGAGTCCGGCGTCAGCACCTCGTCCGCCAGCGTGATCCCCCTTGATGTACGGCCGAATTCGAACTTCGTGTCGGCAATGATAATGCCGTGCTGCAGCGCGTATGTCGCCGCTTTCCGATACACCCGCAACGTGAGGTCGCGTAGCGTGCTGGCCGTTTCCGTCCCCACCATCTCGCACATCTTCGAGAATGAGATGTTCTCGTCATGACCGCTGGTGGCCTTCGTGGAAGGTGTGAAGATAGGCTCTGGGAATGCATCAGATTCGCGCAGCCCGGCGGGAAGTTCGATTCCGCAGACTTGTCCGCGTCGCCTTGTATTCCTTCCACGCCGAACCTGAGATATACCCTCGCACTACGCATTCCACGGGAAACATTTGGGCGCGCTGCACCACCATCGAACGGCCACGCAACTGGTCGGCGTAGTTCTGCAGGATCTGTGGATATTGCTCGACGTCGGCGGTAATCAGGTGGTTGGGAACGATGTCGGAGAGAAAGTTAAACCAGAATAACGACATCTGGGTCAGTACTCGACCCTTATGCGGAATGCCAGTGGCTAAAACGTAATCAAAAGCGGATATGCGGTCCGTAGCGACGAATAACAGACGCTCGTTATCCAGTTGATAAACGTCACGCACCTTCCCGCTGGCGTGAAGTTGGAGTTCTGGAAAGTCTGTCTGTAAAAGGACGGGATCAAGAAGTTCTGAGTTCATATTGAAATACTAAGGCAGAAGCGAGCCGTATTTTAGCCCCTCAGAAACTTTTGTCAACGATTCAGATCACAGAGCACTGGTGAGGTCGTATCCCATTTAGTAACGATAATGTTGGCCACGGCGACCAACTCCGCATGGCGTCACCAGAGCAATCCCTTAGTTGCGGAATGTGGAAAAGCTGAGGAAGGAAGTGGATATCGTGGACGCGGGCCTCCCATATACGAAAGGATTAATCACTTTTCCCGCGCCGATCTTCTCCGTTTATGCTGCGCCAAACCTCACGGACACAAGTTTCGAAACTCCCGGCTCCTGCATCGTCACGCCATAGAGCACGGGCGCGATGCTCATCGTCTTCTTGCTGTGCGTGATCAGGACGAATTGAGTCTGCACGCTCATCTCCTTGACCAGCTCGGTGAACCGGCCGATGTTGGCCTCGTCCAGAGGAGCGTCGACTTCATCAAGAATGCAGAACGGGCTGGGCGTGTATTGGAAGATGCCGACCAGCAGCGCCAGCGCCGTCAGCGCCTTCTCGCCGCCGGAGAGCAGCAGCACGCTCTGCAGACGCTTGCCGGGAGGCGATGCCACGACGTCGATCCCGCTCTCCGCGGAATTTTCCTCATCCGTAAGCTTCATGAACGCGTGGCCGCCGCCAAACAGTTTCTTGAACGTCGCCTGGAAGTTGTCGTTGATCTTCGCAAACGCCTCCTGGAATTTCTGGCGCGACACTTCGTCGATCTCACGAATCGTTGCGGTCGTGTTCTCAATGGACGAAATCAGGTCTTTGCGTTGCGTATCGAGGAACGTATGCCGCTCGACGCTTTCCTTATATTCTTCCAGCGCCATCATATTCACCGGTCCCATGGCTTCCAGTTTGCTCCGCATCTCCCGGTACGACTGGTCGCGCGCCGCCAATTCCTCGCCGCTCACCAGCGGAAGGCTCGTGTCGGCGGTCAAAACCGGGCGTTCGATGCCGAGTTCATTCAGGCAAGTCTCCGCCATGTGGACGCCGTCCGCCTGCAGTTTGGCCGCTTCTGCCTGCAGCTCTCCACGCCGGTCGCGGGCCTGGTCCAGCAATTGTCGAGCACCGCGGAGCGATTCATCGATTTCAGAAAGACGGGCGCGAATCTGATCTTTCTCGAATTGCAGCAGCCCCTCTCGTGCCTGTCCTGCATTTCGCTCCGCCTCAAAATCCGTGGCTTGCTGTTCAAGTTGGATATTCTCGGATTCACGCTGCAGCTTTTCGGCCGCAGCGCTTTCCATCTGCGTCACCAGAGAATGTACGCGCTGGTGCATTTCGACGGATAGGGAATCAATCCGTCCTAGAACGGCCGTGGCCGAGCGATGTCGCTCCTCCAGCGCGGCCACTCGCGCCACTCTTTGCGAACTGGCCTGCGACGCCTCCTCTCGACGCTGCCGTAATGCTCCGAGCGACTCCTGTGCGGCTGCAATCTGCTGCTCGAGTGCGGCCCGAGTCTTTTCCAGTTCGCTCACCTCTGCTTGCCGCGCCGTGATGATCGATTCCTGCTCGGCTCTCTCCGCCCTTAGCCTTTGCATTTCAGCCTGCGCAATACGCATGCGCTCGCCGACTCGCGCCATTTCCGAATCCAGTTGCTGCAACATGTGCTGCGACGTCATCGATTGATGCTCGGCTTCGCGTTTCTCTCCCTCCAGCCTTTCCAGCAGGGAAGTGAACTCTTTAATCTCTCGTCCCAGCGTGAGTACCTTCATCTCCTCGTCCCGAAGCGCCCGTTCCAGATCCTCGAGCTGCCGCATTACTTCACGCAACTCGCGCTTCATCGAAAGCGGGCCTTCCGCGCGCTGTTTTCCGCCTGTGACCGTCACGTTGTGGAAACATTCGCCCGATTGCGAAAGAAAGAACGCGTCAGGATTTTCCAGCGCCAGCCCACGCGCCGTGTCCGATCCCGGAACAATGTACCCGTCGCGCAGCTTCGGCAGAATCACTTCCAGCGATTTTCCGAACCCATCGAGAACCCGAATGGTGTTCTTCAAAGGCACGATGGAAGCCGTAGGGGGCGCGCAATGCGCGGCCTCATCCACCAGGAACGAAAACTTCGCCTGCGAGTCTTCCGGATGAACCAGAAACGTAGCGCGCCCGTCCACATCGCTGCGCAGCAAGCGTAGGCCCTCGTCCGCAGCGTCCCACGACTTCACCACGATGTAATTCAATTCATCGCGTAAAAAATCCTCCACCACGCGTTCGAACCTCGGCTCGACTTCCAGAAAATCCGCAAGCACGCCAACCGGCGCCAGTCCGCTTTGCATGACTCCCGATTGAAAAAGCCGTCGCACCGACTCCGTGGAATACCCATGCTCCGCGATCACCGCCTCCAGCGACCCCTTCTTACCTTGAGCCGTGGCGAATTCCGCGCGCAGCACGTCCAGATTGGTTTTTGCTCGCGTCTCATCCAATCGTCTTGGATTCGAGCAAATTCCGAAGTTGGCTGATCTCTTCCCCTATTCCTGTGACCCGCTGCGTCACCGTTTCAAACTCGAGCGCCAGTTGCCCTCGCTGGCCGCCAAACGCTTCCACCTGAGTATTGGCATTAGAGATTTCGGTTTCCAGGCGGCGCGCATCGCGATCCGCCCCCGCCAGCCGCTCTTCGGCTTGGGCCAACTGATTTCGCAGCCGCGATGCCGATGAAACCGTGTCAAAGATCGCTACGCGCGATTCTTCCAGCTGATGTTCCAGTTCCGCCAGCGCCGCAGTCGCTGTGGCGGCTTCCTGCTGCGAGTAACGCCAGTTCCTGTTGTGCAGCCGCCAGGTCCGCCGCCGCTGATTCCAGCACCTGCCGGTTCGAATCCGCTTCCGCCTCCAGCGCACGTCAACCGGTGGCGAGCCTGCGCCAATTCCGTTTCCGCCGAAGCCGATCGAACCACGATTTCGGCGCAGCGCTCTTCGTTATGACGGCGTCGCGCGCGGGCACGGTCAATTTCCATCGCAAGCTGGCTCAACCGGTCACGATTGTCGCGCAACTCCGCTTCGATCGCATATCCGCGCTCCGTGCCTTCTGCATGTTCGGCTTCCAGTTGCTGCACGGCCTCCGTGCGCTGCTGCATATCCGCGGCAAGTTCGCTCAGTTTCGTATCCAGCTCAGCGCTTTCCTGCTCGATCGCCGCAAACTTGCTGGCCAGCACCACTCGCAGTTCAACCCGCATCTCGTCGCGCAATTTGGCAAACCGCTCCGCCTTTGACGCCTGCCGCTTCAGCGAATTCATCTGCCGCGTTACTTCCTCGAAAATATCGTTCACTCGAGCCAGATTCAGCTTGGCATCTTCCAGCCGCGCCTCGGCGAGGCGCTTCTTGGTCTTGAACTTTGTGATTCCCGCTGCTTCTTCCAGAATGGCGCGTCGATCCGTAGGACGGCTGCTGAAGATCTGCCCGATCCGCCCCTGTTCGATCAGCGCGTAAGTCTCCGGCCCCAGCCCCGTGCCCATGAAGAGATCCTGAATGTCGCGCAGGCGGCAGAGCTTCCCGTTCAGCAAGTATTCGCTGTCGCCGGAGCGGAACAACCGCCGCGTGACCACGATCTCTCCCGCATGAAAATGCTGCTGATTGAACTTCCGCCTTCGGATCTTCAGCACCACCAGCGGCGCAGCTGCCACGGCCGCCGATGACGCGTTCATCGTAATGTTGTGGACCGGCAATGCGAAAATCGGTTCATCGTCCGGAAAAGCGATCGCAATGGTATTTACCTTCGACCGGGGCACCTCAACTTCTTCGGTTCGGCCGGGCTGCGCTTCCTCTACCGCGCTTTCCGTTTCAGTGGCGGCGCGGGCGCGAATGGCAGCCTCGTCCCAATCATCCGCATGCTTCGACGACATTGGATTAATCGGCAGCTCGTCCTGAATGTCGATCTCGGTCGGGGCATTGGCGTCCGGTCCTGGATATTCCTGCAGGATCGATCAGCGTCAGCGACACTTCGGCCATTCCGGTAGGCTTGCGATCGCGCGTCCCGGCGAAAATTACATCTTCCATGCGCGACCCGCGCAAGGTCTTCGCCGACTGCTCGCCCAGCACCCAGGAGATGGCGTCGGCAATATTCGACTTGCCGCAGCCATTCGGGCCGATGATGGCAGCTACCCCGTCTCCATGAAACTTGAGGTCGGTGCGATCGCAAAATGATTTGAAGCCGAGAATCTGTAGCCGCTTCAGTTTAAGCAACTTGAACTCCTTGGGAAAAACCAGTGGCCAGTTCCTACCGTTCAGTTGACAGCCATGCTTCTTCGCTGTTTACCAGGCAGATTCCTCCGCCCTAGAATAGATGCGCGCTTCACCCAAAGTCTCCCAAGGCTGGAAAGGGCGACCACAAATTTAACCAACTGTAACTGGCGAAATGGGGGCGGGGTCAAGCAATATAACACTATATATTGTATGGCCTTACCCCGTAGCGCGCTGGGTTGCACACACATTGCAGCAATTGCGCATTTTACGGGTGAGGGAAGTACGAGGTAGGGAGAATCGCGAGAGCAGGATTATGGTAGCTCAGGGCCGGAAGACAAGCAATCGAACTGCGGGGCTCGTTTCGCAGAATGTTATGAGTTTTTGGCGGGCCAGCCTGGCCGGCCCGCCAATGATTACCGGATGTTGCTCTTCAGATAAGGAGTGTAGGAGTTGTTTTGTTTGTCCCCTCTATTGTTCGTAAGCCCCAATGTTGATCTGCCCGCTCCCGTTGAAGCGCGGATTGCCGGCGTAGTCTGTGCTGCCGTAAATCGAAGTGCTACTCCCGCAATATCCCACGCTGCAAGTCAGGCTCGTACCGCCGGCATTCACTGCTGGTGAGTTCGACGAGACGTCCAGATTCGGCGGGGTCGAATTTATATTCTGGAAAAGTGGATTCGCATTGGGCGAGTCTGTATCTTCTCCGCTGCCCGATTGATAAAGTGCATAGGTCTTATAGTTAGACTTGCCGCCCCAGTCGATCGACGTTCCTTGCACGTAGCCGGCGGTCGAGTAATAAAGGTTCCAGTTTGCGGTCGCCGTCGAACCACTGACGTAGCTGTAGATCCACACATTCTGGCTGCCGGCATACACGATATTGTTTTCAAAAATGTTGCCGTTGCTGGGCGGCGCGTTGTGCTGGATCTGAAACTCCGCGCCCTGATTCTTTGTATTGTTGTTGTACAGAGTGTTATTCACTACGACGACGTGGTCGCTCCCGCCCACGCCACTGGCGTACCCGCCAATCGAGATCCCCACGGTATTGGCGTCGTAGAACACGTTGTTGCGGATGGTCACATAGCTCGCGTCGTGTCCTTTGTGCTCACTTGCCGCTTCCATATTCAGATCGCAATTGTGGACCGTGTTGCGCTCGAAGACGACATCGGCGCAACCGTCGCAGTAGAGGCCGTCCGCATCATAGGAATTGCCCTCACCTGGATTGTGAATTCCGCTGATGTTGTAAACCGTATTGCCGCTGATCAGGCCGTATTTCGCCTGGTCGTAGCCGGTAGGACCGACGCCCTCGAAGCCGATCGCATCAATGCCGATGTTGTCATTGTCGTGCACAATGTTGTTGGTAATCGAAAAGTACGTCACATTCCCGTCGACATTTAATGATTCGCTCTGGCCGGTTTTCAGGCTATAAACCTGGTTGCCGCTGATGGTGAGGTTGGTGATAGGCGTGCTCGACGTGCCATAGACTGCAATACCAAAGGCGTTGCCATTTTTTTCCGACGTCGTCGTAATGTTGTGCACCAGATTGTTGAGCAACTGCAGGCCGCTTCCTGAACCCGTGACCCAGATGCCCGCCGGCGTAAGCGTCGCCTTGCTCGTGGTGTAATTGCGAATTTCGAATCCGTTTAACGTGATATAGCTTTGGTTCACGATGTTAATCAGGCCTTGCGTTCCCGTGACGCTCAGTCCCGTCCCGTCGATGACTGCGGTCTGCCCGGGATAGCTGGCGAAGGTAATAGCATTCGACGCGGTGCCGGATGCAGGGAATGTCACCGATTCGTTGTAAACGCCCGCCTCCACGTACACCGTCGCTCCCGCCGTTACCGAGTTGGCGGCGTGCTGAATCGTAAGCCACGGCGCGGTATAGCTGCCGGAGTTCGTATCCTTGCCGCTCTTGGACACGTAGAAGGTTGATCCTGATTGCGCGACAAGCGTTGCGGCGCCGAATAGGACCGAGACGAGATAGGACTTCCAAAGCGATTTCATTTGTCGATCTCCTTCACATAGGGGTTACCCGTGCGCGTCCGGAGCACAGATCTCCTGGACTGGTGCTCGAATTGGGCAGAAGCTTAGAAGACTTACGATTCGTTGTCAATAGTTATGAGTACTTGCGTGTAAAGCGATTTACACTTGTGATTCATTTCATATCGCATGGGTGCGCTGGACTAACTGATAATAGGGGCTGCGAGGAAGAAAACTCGCCCGGATCCTTGGGAGTGGTTCCGTTGACATCCACGGCGGGACGGGCGACAGTGCGCCCGCCCCAGGATTGTCACTCGTCGCTACGCTCCCAGCTTTTCGAAGAACCGGCAGATCGTTTCAATCCCATGATGGAAGTTCGGAAGGTGAAACTTCTCGTTCGGAGCGTGCAGGTTGTCATCGGGCAGGCCGAATCCCATCATCACGCTGGGAATTTTCAGCTCTTGCTCGAAGTCGTTGACGATGGGAATCGACCCCCCGCTGCGAATGAAAACCGTTTCCTTCTTGAACGTATCGTGCAGCGCCGCGGTCGCGGCCTTGATATAGGGATTGTCAGTGCCAACGACGGACGCCGGCCCTTTGCTCCATACCTTAATTTTTGTCTCGATCCCCTTGGGCGTGAGCTTCTTCACAAAAGTCGTATAGCGCTTCAGAATGTCGTCCGGATCCTGGTTCGGCACCAGCCTCATCGACACTTTCGCCGCCGCTTTCGCCGGAATCACTGTCTTCGCTCCCGCCGCTACAAATCCGCCCGGCATCCCGTGCACTTCCAGCGTAGGCCGCGCCCACGTGCGATACAGCACGGAATATCCCGGCTCTCCCGTCAGCGACTTTGACCCCACTTCTTTCTTGCGATACGTTTCCTCGTTGAACGGCAGCCGCTTCCATGCCTTCAGTTCGTCCTTGCTCGGAGCCTTCACGCCCTTGTAAAAGCCTGGAATCAGCACGTGCCCCTTCGCATCCTTCAGTTTGCTGATGATCTCAATCAACGCAAAGAAGGGATTCGGCGCTGCGCCCCCGTAGACTCCGGAGTGCAAGTCGACCTTGGCACCGAAGGCTTCAATCTCTGTGTAAACCAAACCCCGCAAGCCCACGCACAGCGTTGGAAGGTTCGGTGCAAACAGTTCTGTATCGCACACCAGTGCAAAATCGGCCTTCAGCTTGGCTTTCTGCTTGCTCACGTATTCCGTGATCGATTCGCCGCCGACTTCTTCTTCGCCTTCGAAAATTACTTTCACGTTGATCGGCAGCTTCCCGTCGCCAGCCTTCATCAGCGATTCCAGAGCCTTCACTTCCATCCACAGCTGCCCTTTATCGTCCACCGCCCCCCGGGCATAAATATTGTTGTTGCGTTCGGTCGGTTCAAACGGCGGAGTTTTCCACTCGTCCAGCGGATCGGGCGGCTGCACATCGTAGTGTGCATAGCAAAGCACGGTAGGCTTTCCGGCCGCATGCAGCCAGTCCGCGTAAAGCAACGGGTGGCCTTTCGTCGGAATCACTTCCACGTGTTCCATCCCGATGCGCCGCAATTCGCTCGCAACAAATTCAGCCGCCTTCTGCACATCGGCCTTGTGTTCGTCGAGCGTGCTTACGCTGGGGATTCGAAGCAGATCTTTCAGTTCATCTACAAATCGCTGCTGATTATTGCGGGCAAAATCCACTGCGGGCGAAGCCATAATATGATCCTTTCGCGTGCGAGAGCGCAGTTGTATCAAAGGCTGCGACTGGGGAAACGCTTCAGTATATACCCGAGAAATCGCGGAACACGGGCCGCCATGCGGCGGCGTCTGGTCGGTTAGGGGCACAGCGGATTACGGCAGAATGGTTACTGAAACCTCGCTCCCGAAAAAGCACTGAGATCATAGTCGGGAGTCTTTCCCTCAATCACTTCTGTCATCACGCGCGCCGTAATCGGTGCAAGCAGAATACCGTCGCGAAAATGCCCGGTCGCCACATAGTATCCGGGTACTCCCGTCTGTCCCAGGATCGGCAACGCGTCCGGCGTCCCGGGGCGCAGGCCCGCCCAGTCTTCGAAAATCTTGGCGTTCCTCAGTTCCGGCACCATCGCGATCGCCCCGTGATGTAGTCGCTGAATCGTATCGATATCCGTCCGTTTGTCGAATCCAGCCTCTTCCACCGTCGTGCCCACCAGAATTCTTCCGTCGCTGCGGGGAATTAAGTAAATCTGTGGTGAACGGATTACGTGCCGCAACAATTCGCGCCGCGGCGAAAGCAGATATAACATTTGGCCCTTCACCGGCCGAGTCGGGAAGGAATAGGGCCCGATTTGACCGGCCCATGCCCCCGCGCAGTTGATCACTTTCGGCGCCAAAAAAGATGTCTTCTTAGTCGACACCCCGGTTACGCATCCGTCGGATAAATTAACCGCCGTCACCGCATCGCCCGAAGAAAAATCGACCTCGCGTCGTTTCGCGGTTTTCAGAGCGGCTGCGGAAAGTGCGCGTGGGTCCACGCTGCGCTCCTTCAGGAGCACTGCGCCATCGATCGCCACTAGCTCCGGCTCCAGTTCTTTCAGGCGCTCTGGAAGCAGCGTTTCCAGTTCTGATTCGGACTTAGCGTGTTCCGGTGCCACGAACAAAATCGTTCCTTGATCCCGCAGGTCCACATCGATCCCGCACTCCAGTTGCAACTCATGCACAAACTCCGGATACATTCGAGCGCTGGCGTGCGCCAGTTCCTGCAGAGCGGTCGGCGTCTCAAGGATGCAATCTGCTAACATCCCTCCCGCAGCGTAAGAAGCTTCCCGCCCGGGTTCGCCGCGTTCGACGATTAGCACGCTCGCGCCATTCCTGCGCAGTTCAAGCGATAGCGTAAGTCCAATGATGCCCCCACCGATAATGATTACGTCCCAGGTCTTCACCATCGCATTGTAAAAGAACGCGGAGTCGCTCAACCGTCTGATCAGGCCACTCTTCGCAACCAAGTCAAGCCGCTGACACCTTACTTTGGTTACCACCAGTAACCGCTCGGATTGGCTCCGGATAGCCGTCTGCCACCTATAATCCGTTCAAACGACAGGCCGGCGAGATCCAGAAGTTGCCGTCGTCTCGAGGGTGCTGCCGAGTTTGCTGAAGAGAGTTGCTGAAGCAAAGCAAAAAAGAACGATGGTCAAAGCGAAAGAAAACAACGAAAGCCAGGCGGTCACTGTTTCGCCATGGATTTATAACCCGTGGCTCGACCTCATCATAGGCTGCGGGGCATGGTCCGGCCCCCTTCTGTTGATCTCTTATCTCTCAATCGCATCCAGCACTCGTGTCTGGTCGATTGCTTTCTATGCGCTTGCCTTGTTCTTCAACTACCCGCATTACATGGCTACTATCTATCGCGCTTACCATCGCGCCGAAGATTTTCAGAAGTACCGCATTTTCACCGTTCACATCACGGCACTGATCGTCCTTACGCTCCTGCTCTCTCACTCCTGGGCCCGGCTTCTGCCCTGGATTTTCACGATCTACCTCACCTGGAGCCCTTGGCACTACAGCGGACAGAACTACGGTCTTTTCATGATGTTCGCCCGCCGCGCCGGAGCGAAGCCCAGCGAGAGTACCCGCCGCGCGCTATACGGATCCTTTATTGCTTCTTACCTGATCCTGTTCCTCGGTTTCCACACCGGAAGTTCAAGCGATCCGCTGTTCATCTCTCTTGGCATTCCGGCCTCGGTGAGCCGATGGGAACAAGTAATTTTGATTGCCGCCTTCCTCGTGCTCGCCGTGTTTGGACTCTCACGCCTCCTCCGCGAAACCGGCTGGCGAAAGCTGATTCCCGCTCTCACTTTGTTCTCCTCCCAGTTTCTTTGGTTCCTTTTGCCGGCGTGCATCTCTCTATTCAAGGGACTGCAGATTCCACAAAGCCGCTACAGTTCCGGCGTGCTCGCGGTCATGCACTCCGCCCAATATTTGTGGATCACAAGCTACTACGCTCGCCGGGAAGAAGTCGGGCGAACGGGCACGTGACTGGCGCGGATTTGCCTACTTCGGTGTCCTGATTGCCGGCGGCATCGCTTTGTTTGTCCCGGGGCCGTGGCTTGCCAGCCGCATATTTCATCACGACTTCACCACCAGTTTTCTGATTTTTACGGCGCTGGTAAACATCCATCACTTCATTCTGGATGGCGCCATCTGGAAGTTGCGTGATGGACGTATCGCGGCGCTTTTATTGAATTCCGGCAATCGAGTTTCTGCAACCGCCGTCGAAGCGCGCAATCGTCTCGCCGACGCATTGCGCTGGGTTACGGGGAGTACGATTTGGGCTCACCGCCTCCGCATCAGCGCCGCTTGCTTGCTGCTTCTATGGGGAACCGTCGACCAGGTCCGTTATTATCTTGCTCTTCATTCCACTAGCTTGCAGGACTTGCAACGCGCGGCCGCACTCGATTCCTTCGATAGTTCTTTGCAGATGCGCTTGGCTCGCCAGGAGCTGCAACAGGATCAGCCCCAGCTCGCCGAGGCTGCGTGGCGAAAAGCGATCCAGACTAATCCAGCGGATCCCGCTCCGCGCCAGGCCCTCCTCAGATTTCTCATCGAGAAAAAGCGTTTCGACGAGGCCTTCGAGCTCACTGACGCTTCTCTCGCTTACTCACCAAAAGATGCAAACCTGCTGACCGACCGCGGCCTCTTGTCCCTTTATCGCAGACAGCCGGAGCAAGCCATCGAAAGCTGGACCCGCGCCATCGCTTCCGACCCAGGCCAACTGCTGCCGCAACTCTATCTCGCAGAGGAACTCGATCGTCAGGGCAGACCGCTGGAGGCTTCCACTCATTACAAAGCGGTACTTGAAATCGTAGCCCGCCAATCCGCGCAGCATCGTCCCGAGGCCGAAAAGATCATAGCCATTGCCTTGCGCATGGCCGATTGCCAAGCGCGCGCTTCGCAGCCCGCCGCTGCGCTTGAGTCCTATCGGCTGGCCGCGAAAATTGCAGCCCAAACCGGCCAGCAGAAGCTCGAAAGCCTTGCTACCGTCAACGAAGCCAAGTTGGAGGAGAAGGCCGGCGACACACCTTCAGCTCTCGAACTGTACCAGCGCGCATTGGTGCTCGATGAGTCCATCCATGACCAGGGCGCCAGCGCTGAAGACTGGTTTACTTACGGCCGCTTCCTGCAGAATTCCCATTTCCCGCCGCGGCTAGCGTATGCCTGCCTTGTGAAATCGACCATGCTACAAGGCTCGCTTACTGACGAGTCGGAACGCCAGCTCGTCGAAAACGCCAACCGGCAAGCCGGGAAAGAAGCAGCCGCCATTCGCCGCGATCCCGAGCCTTTTCTGCAGGCGGCTCTGCAGTTACGACCTTGATGTGGTCAACTTCTACCGCCGGCATGCATCCCGGCGCATCCCCACAGCTAATTGACATGTTTGTCATGCTGCTCAACAATCAATAGATAAAATACAAGTATTTAGTCCAGTTTTCGGAGGAACGATGCCGGAAGTCGAAGAGGTACACGTTGAACAGCAGTCGAACACGGGCAAATGGATTCTGACCATCCTCGCGATCGTATTCGTCGCAGCAGCCGTATATGGATACGTGACTACGCAACAGCACGTCGATAAATTGACCAAGGACTTGGGCGACAGTCAGGCGCAGGTTGCCGAGCTCAAGAACCGGATGCAGACCGCCGAAGCCTCTGAGGAGACCCTTGCCCATCAACTCGGCCTCACCAAGAAAGAACTGGCGCAGCGTGCGACTCAACTCCAGCAGCAGCAGAAGGAAGCTGAAGCCCGCATCGAGCAGCAACAGAAAGAACAAATCGGTCAGGTGAGCGGGGAAGTCGCCGGCGTCAAAACCGACGTAGGTGGCGTGCGAACCGATGTGGCTTCAACCAAAGCCGATCTCGAAGCCACCAAGGCGAAGCTCCAGAGCGCGGTCGGAGATCTCGGAGTCCAGAGCGGACTGATCGCGCACACGCAAACCGACCTCGAAACCCTCAAGCACAAGGGCGATCGTAACTATTACGAGTTCACTCTGCTCCGCGGAGCCAAGCCGCAACCGGTCGCTACAGTCAGTCTCCAACTGAAAAAGACCGACCAGAAGCACGGCAAGTTCACCGTCAATGTCACTTCCGACGATAAAACGATCGAGAAAAGAGATCGCAACGTCTCCGAGCCCATTCAGTTCTATTCAGGCCGCGATCATCTCCTGTTCGAGCTGGTGGTCTGGACCGTCGACAAAAATAAAGCCACAGGATATTTGAGCACCCCCAAGAATTCACCCGTGCCCGTGACCGCCAACTGAGAATTGCCCGCTGGGCTTTCCCTGCGGAGTGCCCTTCGATCACCCCGCCGGCACGAATTGAATGCAGACGGGCTGACTCACTTCCAGAGTCTTGCCAGTCGGCGTTAGACGGCCGCTTTTCTTGTCGATGTGAAACACCACGATATTGTCCGACTTTTCGTTTTCGGCGAATAGCAGCGAACCCGTAGGGTCAATGGCAAAGTGCCGCGGGCTCTGGCCCTTTCGTCGACACATGCTCAGCCAGCGTTAAAGTTCCTTTGACCGGGTCGATGGCGAAAACCGTAATGCTGTCGTGCCCACGATTCGAAGCATAAAGAAACTTTCCTGAGGGATGCACTGCGATCTCGGCATCGTCGTTTTTCCCGGTGAAATCTTTCGGCAACGCCGCAACCGTCTGCACTGGATGCAATACCCCACCCGCCGCATCGTATTCAAAAACAGAAACGGTCGACGCCATCTCGCTGATCATGTAGGCAAACTTGCCATTCGGCGCAAAAACAAAGTGTCGTGGGCCGGCGCCAGCTGCCGCCTTGGCGAATGGCGGATCGTTTGCAGTGAGGGAACCGCGCGTGCTGTCGAATTTGTACACCAGTGTCTCGTCCAGTCCGAGATCGTCGACGATGGCGAAATGGTTGTCGGGCGACAAGTCAATCGAGTGCGCATGCGGTCCTTCCTGCCGCTCTGGGTTCGTGCCGTGTCCGGTGTGCTGCACGAAAGCCGAAGCGTCGCCTAAGCCTCCATCGTCACGGATCGGAAATACAGCAACGCTTCCGGACGTGTAGTTCGCCACCAGTACGTACTTGCCGGTCTTATCCACCGTGATGTAGCAGGGATCGGCGCCTTTGGACGCCACTTCATTGATTAGCTTCAGTTTGCCCGTAGACGTATCAATGGCGTATGCGCTGACGCCTCCGCTCTTCTCGCCCTTGTAATTACCGATTTCGTTGACCGCGTATAGAAATCGATGGTTGGGATGCACGGCCAGAAAGGACGGGTTCGTAGTTGGCGCGGCCAGGCCAAGCGCCGTGAGCCCCCCGCCAGCGGGATCGAAACGATAAACGTATATCCCTTTGCTGGTGCTGCCCTCAGCGGTGTAAGTGCCCACGTACATGAAATAACTTTTGGGCGAGACGGGCGCCGCCGCTGCAGAGACAACCAGCGTAAGAACCATAAGGGCAGCGATGACCGGGAAGATAAGCCGTGAGAGTTTGGTGAATCGCTCAGATTGCATGCGATAGCTTTAACACATTCCCCCGTCCAGCGCGAAATTGACTGGGCTCATTTTGTCAACGTGATCGGCACCGGCTGATCGTAAGGCTGTATGACAAGGCTGATCGACTTGCGTTGGTTGAACGCATCGAGAGTTGCCGGAAAACTTACGATAACCGTCCGCTTTATTTCCTGCCCAGGCTGCAGTTTATCTTCCGGAGCCAACGCCGTTTGCGAATTCAGTTTCAGCGCCGGAAAGGCTTGGTAATAACGATCGAAGTCCACCGCGGACACAGCGTCGCTGGTGAGTTCGGCAGTGGATGTAACGAGTTTTCCCTGAAGTGTCTTCACCCACAGCGGTTTCTCGGGAGCGTTATGCAGCGTGAAAGTGAGCGCAACTAACAAGGCGGTTTGGCCCGGAATTTCCACCACAGCCACGTTGTCGAGCGACCCCGAAGCCTGAGGCTTCGCCCGCTGCAGGAACGCCGCAACGCCGGCGACAATCAGGACCCCGGCCAGGGTAATCGCCAGTATCTTTACCGGCGGCAGGTTGCGCTTGGCTGTACCGAATTCGTCGGCAATATGAATCGTCGGCCCGCGCTGCACCACGGGCTGAACCGGAGTTGCAGAGGCCTCAGGTATCGCGGCAGGAACCGGCGCGGGCTTGGGATCTTCAGCAGCCATGATCGTTTATTCTCTCCTGTTCACTCAGATGCGCAAAAGGCGGTTGCCGAAGCAAAGTCAGCTTCCACGCTACCTTCAACTCCATTCATGCTTCATCGCCTTCACGAATCGGTCCACAGGTAGGGTGTTCAGGACATCGCTCTTGCTCAGCCACGCGCGCCGCGCCTGCGTAATTCCATAGCGGATCTTGTCGAGGTGCGAAGTGTGATGCGAGTCGGTATTGATCACGATCTTCACCCCGCGCTGCTTGGCCTGCCGCAGATGCACATCATTCAGGTCAAGGCGATCGGGATAGGAGTTCAGCTCCATGGCGACTTTGTTTTTTGCGGCAGCATTCAGAACCGCGTCCATGTCGTACTGATAAGCGTCGCGCCGAAGCAGCAGCCGCCCCGTGGGATGACCAATCAATCGAAGTGTTAGGGTTCGCGATCGCTTTCAACAGTCTTTCCGTCATCTGTGCCGGCTCCTGGTTAAAAGCCGAATGCACGCTGGCGATCACTACATCCATCTGCGCAAGAACATCGTCCGAAAGATCGAGGGCGCCATCGGCAAGAATGTCCACTTCGATCCCTGCAAAGATAGTAATCTCGCCGATCCTTTCGTTAACCTCGCGAATCTTCTGAATATGAGCCACCGCCCTCTGATCATCCAATCCGTTGGCGAACGCCAGGTTCTTCGAGTGGTCGGTGATCGCCATGTACCGGTAGCTGCGCCCGATCGCCGCTTCCGCCATCTCCTCGATCGTGTTGCGGCCGTCCGTCTCCACCGTATGCATGTGCACATCGCCCTGCAGATCCTCCAGCGTAATCAAGCGCAGGCAGCGCGTGCTTTTCGGCGGCGTCAATCTCGCCCAGGTTTTCCCGCAACTCCGGAGCTATGTAATCGAGATTAAGTTTCGCGTAGATTTCTTCTTCGGTCTTACCCGCGACCGCTTGCTCGCTCTTCAGATCGGCAAGGGAGTACTCGTTGAGCGTGTAACCCATCTTGAGCGCACGCTGCCGAAGCGTGACGTTATGGGCCTTCGATCCGGTGAAATACTGCATGGCCGCCCCAAAAGATTCCGGCGGAAGCAGGCGAACGTCTACCTGCATATCGTTTCGCAGGCGAAAGCTGATCTTGTTGTCGCCCTGTGCAATGATGCTCATGAGTGGTGGATACTGCGCGACATATTCCACCGCCTTGGCACGCTCCTCGGCGCTGCAACAGGCCGCACCGGTGACGAGCAGATCGAGATCGCCTATGGTCTCTCGGCCGCGACGCAATGATCCGGCTGGCGTAATGCGATCGAAACCGGGGAACTTGGCCAGATACCCCCTCAACTTCTCCGCCTCCTTTTCGGCTGCATCAAGCAGGAAGCGTCCCGAGATACGGCGATAGTCCTCGATCGCCTTCAGCAGTTTCTGCTCGTGCTTCTCGCCCATGCGCGGAAGCTCACGGATCTTGCCTTCCCGTGCCAGTTTCTCAACACCATCCACGTCGCTTATCTGGTAAGCGCTCCATATCAGGCCGATGGTTTTCGGCCCCAGGCCCTGGATTTTCAGCAACTGCAGCATGGAAGGGTGATATTTTTTCAGCAGCTCGTTCTGCATGCCGAGGCTGCCTTCCTTCAGCAGCTCTTGCAGGTTTAGCAGCATGCCTTTGCCGATCCCCGCGATGGCTAGGACCTTCTTCGGTTCGGCAATGATGTCTCGAATCTGCTCAGTATGGTTTTCTACGGCTTGGGCGGCATTGCGGTAAGAACGCACGCGAAAGGAATCGGCACCATCAATCTCCAGCAGATCAGCGGTTTCGTAGAGGACTGTAGCGATGGATTTATTGTCCACCGCTCCAGATTAAAGCAAGACTAGTTTGATTCGCTAGCTCGGGGAAGAATTCCGGTAAGCCAGTGATAATAGAGTTGCTATGAGTACAGCAATCCTGCCGCCTCAAGTTTTATCTCGCGAGGCTTTACGCGCTCTTATTCACGTTCGCGGCTTGTGGACCCTTTTGCCCCTCTGTGATTTCGAATTCCACTTCATCGCCTTCCTGCAGGCTCTTATAGCCCTCGGAGGTGATGGCGCTGTAGTGAACAAAAACGTCGGGCCCATCGGAACGTCCGATGAATCCGTACCCCTTCGCGTTATTGAACCACTTGACTGTGCCTTTCACTTTCAGACCCCCTCGATCTATCCGTTGTAAGGGATTACCCTAACCGTGACGCAGATTAGGATGCACTGTTAAAGAATTAGGATGGAGGAAAAATATCTTACCGTGACATATATGCGTACTATAGCGCACACAACGGATTTTGCGCCCCTAATCGTTGGCGACGCTGCAAAGTGTGTGATCCTCTGCGAGGTTTGTCGCGGCTAGGCCATTAAGCCAGGGTGGTTTGTGATTTGATGGTCGAGCCACAAGACGGAGGCGATGGTTTTCGCGTCACGGATCGTGCCGCGCAGCACCATGCCCACGGCTGTCCTTAGAAGCACGAGCCGCTTTTGAATGATCTCGTCTGCTTCCGGCTGCGCCTTTCCCGCCAGTAAGCCCGTTGCCAGATAAACCGACATCGTCTCGGCTACGAAGCCCGGGCTGGCATAGAAATTGAAGATACGGCGCCAGCGAGTCGCGGTGTAACCGGTCTCTTCGAGAAGTTCCCGTTTTGCCGCCGGCAATGCTTCTTCTCCCGCATCAATCCGCCCAGCCGGCAACTCCCATAAATAGCCGTTGGCGGCATGCCGGTATTGACGCTCCAGCAGAATGCGAGGTGCGTCTCGCGATCCATCGACCGCCAGCACCACCACGGAGCCACTATGGTGCACGATGTCTCGCCGGACGCGAATCCCGCCCGGTTCCTGTACCTCATCTGTCGACACCCAGAAAGCAGGTCCGCGATAGACGGTCCGCGAGGAAATAACGCGTGCCTTGGTCGTGGGACTGCCTTTGGACTTGACGCGCTTCGACTTAGGGCGTGGAGATTTGGGCATCCCATCAATATAAAGCACAGCATGCGCGCTCAAGCTTGGAATTGCGGTGCAGTTGCCGCGCGTCTGCTATTCTGCCGGGCATGGCGCGGAAGGTCGCTAAAGCCACTCGAAGCAAGCCGCGGATCGCAATCGTAGGAGCGGGAAATCTGGCGAGGGCGTTGGCCTTGTCGTTGCGTAAGGCAGGATACGGGATCGATGTAATCGTCTCCCGAGATAACCCCGCATCCCTGAAACGCGCGCGTGCACTGGCGAACTTCTGTGGGTGCTTCTGCGGCGGCGTGTACGCAAGTTCGCCTCGACGCCGCAGTCGTGTGGTTTTGCGTTCCCGATGCGGCCATCGCTGCGGCGGCGCAGGCGCTGGCCGGTGCGGCCGATTGGACAGGGAAGATCGCCCTGCACTCCAGCGGAGCCCTGGGCAGTGAGAACCTCCGCGCCTTAAACGACGTGGGGCCGACGATCGCCTCCGTGCATCCTCTGATGACCTTTGTGAGCGGTGCGCAGCCTTCTTTGACGGAAGTTCCTTTCGCATTAGAGGGCGACGCGGTTGCGGTCCGAATAGCGCGTGAGATCGTGAGAAGTCTCGGCGGACGTGCCTATCCAATTCGTACAAAAGATAAAGCCGCGTACCATGCCTGGGGCACTTTCGTCTCGCCCCTGTTAGTTGCTCTTCTCGTTACCAGCGAGCACGTGGCGGCCGCCGCTGGCGTGAAGCGCAAAGAATCCCGGCAAAGAATGCTTCCCATCCTGAAACAAACCCTGGAGAATTACGCTGCGCTCGGCGGTGCTGGAGCCTTCAGCGGCCCGATCGTCCGCGGCGATGTGGACACCATCAAGCGCCACCTTCGCGTGCTGGGAGCAGAGCCCATGGCGCAGGCCGTTTATTTACCCTTAGCCCGCGCGGCCCTCGCCTATCTGCCGGGCAAGAATAAGACGAAGCTGAAAGCGGCGCTGCACTCATCGCGATCGAAGAGAAGATGACGCCACGCTTCGCTCTTGTAGGATGTAGGCTCGCCGCGCCATCGTGAGCAATCCCAAGACTACGAATGGAAACGCCGCCGCCGTGCGCAAAGGCAGAACAAATACCGCCTTGGAAAAAAATAGCTCCGCGCTAAGGAAAGGACGTAACGTGATCAAGCAAAGCGCGGAAACCCAGGGCCACAATAACACTGCAACGCTGATGGCAAGGAGTGTCCGAAAGATCGGGCTGGAATTTTGCGACTGCTTCCGGCTGGCCAATAAGAAAATTCCCGGAAGAAGGATTATGTGATCGCAAATCGATTGGCCGGGAAGCAAGGTTACGGTCGTGATAGCAAGCAACAGACTCAGCGTGAGCCAGAATTCTTGCGAGCCGGCTGGAGCGTCGCGGTTACGCCAAGCCAGCAGGAGAGCCGCGATTAGGGAGATAGCGATCACGACGGTACCGCCATACGATCCAAGACTCGATGCCAGCAACACGGTGATGAGCGGGGGCATGGCATAGTGGTGGTAGCCTAGAACGACCTGTGTCCATGCCTGAATCCAGTGCGGCCAAACCGCTAGCGAAGCTCCAACCAGCAGTAATACTGTCGCGAAGAAAGCCACGCTGAACTGCCACCGGCGGCGCCAGTCGTGCATGCTCCACATACAGAGGTATACGATTGCTAGTAGTGTCATTTGCGGCTTGATCGTAGTGACTGCCAAGAGCATTCCCCCGAGCAACAACCGACCCCGCACCAGTGCAAGGATGGCGGCAGCCAGCAAAAATCCTACAAGCAGTCCTAATTGTCCTGCGTAAAGGCCCTCCAGTTCGGGATAACTGCACAGCGTCAACAGAAGAATGATCCCAAGCCACTTCCAACTGACGTGCCACTGCAATGCGTGCGTCCAAAAGAGAACGTCGGCGGCGGTTAGCGCCGCTAAGAGCACGATCCACACCACTCGTAAGGTGGTAAAGGGCACTTCGCTGACCGGCCAGAACAGAAGATCAGTGAAAGCTGGGTAGGCAAAAGTTCGATAGTCGGTCGGAGGATCGGTTGGAATACTTGCATCTAGCGGGCGCCCGAACAATCCAATCTGGATCTCTCGGGTTAGGGTCACGCTGTAAGGGTCGAGGCGATTATGAATCCACTCTCGCGAGGTTAACCAGATTGGATAAAAGTCATTCCCGAGAGCATATCGGCCATTGACCCGTTTGAGCGTATGTACTTTCTCCACCCGCGGCATGAACGAACCGAACTGGTAGTAAACCATGGATGCCGCGCCAATGAGCGCGAAGCAGAGAGCAAGAGTATCTAGGAGTGAGCGGCGAGTTTCGGAGTCAGGTGCCGACATTTCGAACGGAGTCAGCGAATTAGAACACGACTACCAGCATTGCGCAAAGCTGCGGCAGAAAGCGTTGTCACTCAGGTTGTGTTAGCTCGACGTAAACAAATGTCCCAGTTTTTCTTTCTTGGTCTTCAGATACTCTTCGGCGTGAGGGCTCGGCGTCACTTCGCACGGTACGCGTTCCACAACTTCCACGCCGGCGCGCTCCAGGGCTTCTACCTTCTCGGGATTGTTCGAGAGCAAACGCACCTGCGTCACCCCGAGCGCCCTCAATATCCCGCCCGGAAGTGCGAAGTCACGCTGGTCCGCCTTGAAGCCGAGACGTTCGTTGGCTTCCACGGTGTCGAGGCCGGAGTCCTGCAACTCGTACGCTTGCAGTTTAGCCATCAGTCCAATACCACGGCCTTCCTGCTGCTCGTAAATTAGAATTCCGGCGCCCTCGTCGCGAATCATCCCCAGCGCCATCTCAAGTTGTTGCCGGCAGTCACATCGCAGGGAATGGAATACGTCGCCGGTGAGGCACTGCGAATGAACTCTTACCAGTGCCGGACCCGAGTGCACATCGCCCATGACTAGAGCCACGGCCTCTTCAATACGGCGATTTCCATCCGACCCGGATTCCGTGCGGAAGCCGTAGATCCGGAATTTGCCCCATCGTGTGGGAAAATCAGCAGAAGCGAGTTGCTGGATTGCGTTAGCGGTCACACTTCAATTATAGCCACTTGAGAGAAGACAAAGATCCTCCCGCTGACATTCATCCGCGGGCGCGGTAATGAAAGATGGCATCCTGTTTGGAGGCAATGGCCACACCGTTCCGCATCGCAGGCTGAAAGCGCCAACTTTCCAGCGCGGCCAGAAATTTTTCGTCAAGCTTCGGCCCCATGCTGTGGATCACAGTCTTGCGCACGATTTCTCCGCGCTCGTCGATCATGATTTCCACCACGACGTTTCCTTCGGAATCGGGCAACTCCCAGGGATAAACCACCGGGTCCACGGTAGCGATGGGAAGAGCGGGACGAATCTCGTCTCCATAAATGGGCCCGCCCGGGAGCGATCCGTAGGGAAGGCCTGCTGGCGCGCCGTGGCCGAGATTCGAAAGCGTCGCAGTCTTTGCGCTATCTTCGGCGGAAGATGGCGATGGTGCCGCTTGCGGAAGCGAGAGCTTGGCGATCGCAGTATTCTGTTTCAAAATCAGTTTCTCGTGGCCCAGTCGCTGGCGGCGATACTTTTCGGTGGCTCGATCGGGTGAACTGGTGGCGCTCTCATCGGGAGACTGCGTAGGGAAGTAGATCTTCGTGAGCAATTTGCCATTTCGCCCAAGTGCGACCGAAGTGGGATTCAGCAGCCGCGGTTCCGGTGTGTGCAGGAGCCACGCGATGAGTAGCCCGTGCAGCGCGAACGAAACCGCCATCACTCTGCGGCTTTGCTCTGGCAGCCTGGAATTCAATTGGGAAAACATCTTCGCGCTCCCCACCGGTTCTCTTCAGGTTAGACGAACCACTGGGGCATTCGTCAAGGTGTCTTGCGCGCGAAGCAAACGCTGCTAAAATAACCAGGAAGTCAAAATCCATTCGGTACGGGGCTATAGCTCAGCTGGGAGAGCGCGTCGTTCGCAACGACGAGGCCGTCGGTTCGATCCCGACTAGCTCCACCAAAACCTCCGATACCTGCACATTTTTTGGTGCCGCCGCGTTGATTGCTGCGCCGCATGCGCATCCACGCCAATAAGATTTGGCGACTCGCAACCCAATCCGCCTGTGGGTTCAGCCTTCACTTGGTCTTCGGATTCTCATCCCCGTAACCAGACCGCACTTCACTCTTTTCAACGGATCGAACTTCTTTGCGGTCTACATCCACATTCACATCTTCGAAGCTCACTACCGTGGAACCGTGCGGAACCACGACCGCACCACCCTCCGGCACCGTCATCACTGGGCCAACCAGCCCATTTAGACTCGAGGCCAGGGCGTGCATTTCTTTTATGGTTTCGGGCATCATCGCATGCGCCTTGTCGTATTGCGCCAATTCCAGGTAGCTGCCGATAAGCTGCAGATGGCTCATCATCCGGTGAAGCGACTGCTTCACAGCTATTATCACTTCGACCTCCTCGAACCTCCTAGGCCACGAACCGGACTGGATCCCCATCGAAGCTGAGCATCGCCTGCTTCAGCTGCGAATCCACCTCGTCGGCGATGGTAATCACGTCTAACAGGACTTTGCTGAAATCCACTCTGGCGAGGTTCTTTTGTAACGTATGGAAGATGCTGACTTGCAGAATGCGCGACTCTTGCACCACCATCGCGGCCGTGTACCCTTGTTTGCGCCGCATCGCTCCATGCTGGCGCGCAGCCAGGGAGATAGAGCGATCGGCCCCTCCCGTTGGCGGCTGGCGCAGGCGGAAGATCAGATCAGCGATTAGATTCGGAAGATGACCGGTGCGCTCTTCAAAACTCAGCGGGATGCGCGTCAACTCTTTGTCCTGCACCAGGAGCCCCATCCAGTCCTGGATGGTGTCATCTAGATCATGCGCCAGTATGGTGGCCACGCTTTCCCTTGGCGCTGACCTGCGAGGGGAAGGATTCTCGATCTTGCGGTGGATCGCTTCCCGAAGCGCAGCAACTTTGATTGGTTTGATTAGGATTTCGTCCGCTTGCAAACGAATGGCAGACAACGCCTCTTCGATCGCTGGGTATCCGCTCAATACAAGAGTGGCTGCATTCGGATGCGTGTGGCGCATGGCGCTAACCACCGTAAAACCATCACCCGCGTGGGGCATGTGAAGGTCGGAAAGCAGCGCGTCAAACGTCTCTGTTGCGATGCAACCCAGCGCATCGCGAACGTTCCCTACGGCAGTGACGTCAAAACCGTCACGCTCCAGAGCCACCCGTAACATTTCGCGGACCGCATCATCGTCATCGGCTAATAAAATTCTATGCACACTTCCACTTCTTCCTCCGCACTAGAGGTTCTTGCATGGATAGATCATTGAAAGCAAGATAGCCGACTTCAAAACCCCAGACTGTGCAAAATTGCACACTTGTCTATCTCGGCGGGCACCCCTTGAGCTATGCCTCGTAACCGCTTTTGGAAGGCGCAGCGCTTCAGCGCAGCGAATATGAATTTGCTTCTTCAGTCCTCCGGGCTTTAGCCCCTGAGGATTTTCTCTCCAAAATCTCCACGAATTCATGGTGCACTATTCAACCCAGCCTATCTATTTCATAAAGTGAGCAATTCTGAACATTCAAACCATATCCAACGGTTATACCTTGACACCATGGGGTCGGATGCCTAAGCTGCGAGCCCCTCGTTAGCCGCGCCAAGAGGAAAACAATGGCAGTAATGTCTGGGCACGCAAATCACAAGATCTGCGCATTAACACTCTTACTGCTCATATTCGGCGCCGGATGCAGCGACTATGACAAGTCCAGCAGCAACCGGACCGTGAACGCCCCAACGGTGACTTCAGTGGTGCCATTGAATGCCGCCGCCACTGCATGTCCGAACACTACCGTCACTGCCACCTTTGGCGTTGCCATGAATCCCGCAACCATCACTGGCGCTAGCTTTACTTTGGCGGGACCCGGGACTGTCGCCGTGACAGGAGTCGTCACCTACGACGCCACCAGCGACACCGCGACCTTCACGCCATCGAGCCCTCTCGCGCTGGGTACGCTCTACACCGCAACCATTACAACTGCAGCCACCGACGCTTATGGCATTGCGCTGGCCAGTAACTTTGTATGGACGTTCACGACTGGAACCAACCCGTGTGCGCCGGCCAAGGTGATTTCCGAGAACCCTGTAAATGCGGCTACCGGCGTTTGTCCCAACTCTGTAGTTACGGCGACCTTCAGCGAGGCGATGACGCCGTCTACGATCAATTCCACAACCTTTACTGTCATGGGGCCGGGCACTACACCCGTAGCCGGCGCAGTTACTTACGCGCAGTCGACCGCGACCTTCACTCCGACCACTCCGCTGGCGCTGAATACTCTGTTTACCGGCACGGTTACGACCGGAGCGAAAGACACGTTCGGCAATCCGCTGGCTAATAATTTTGTGTGGACCTTCAACTCCAGTCCCATAGCCTGTGCTCCGCCCACAGTGATTTCCGTAGCCCCTCCGAATGCTGCAACGGGCATCTGCCCCAACACACTCGTGACCGCCACTTTCAGCGACGCGATGCAGCCTTCTACCATTAACACCACAACCTTTACTCTAACCGGCCCGGGCCTTACCGCCGTCGCAGGAACTGTTGCCTATGTGGCAGCAAGTAATTTCGCCACTTTCACACCCACCAACCCTCTGGCGCTCAGCACTCTCTATACCGCCACCATCACTACTGGCGCCCGCGATATAGCCGGCGATCCGCTGGCGACCGATTATGTATGGACCTTCACCACCTCGCCTACGGCATGTCAAGCTACTGTCCCGCTGGGAACCGCCTGCATGTTTGGGATCCTGGCTGCCACTCCTGTGGTTAGCAACAGCGGCTTTAGCGTGGTAACCGGAGATATCGGAATCTGGCCATCCTCTTCAATCACTGGATTTCCACCGGGAGTGGTCACCGGTACGGAAGACGCAGGTGACACGGTTGCCCAGACGGCGCAGGGTGACTTGACCACGGCCTATAACTATGCCGCGGCAGCGGCTGGCGGTGCCGTCCTCCCTGCAGATATTGGAGGGGAAACACTCGCCCCTGGTGTTTACACCACAACCAGCGGCCAGCCCTCTCTGGGGATAACCGGTAACCTTACGCTTAGCGGTAATGGAATTTACATCTTCCAAATTATCTCGACACTCACGACGGCAGCAAACGATAGCGACGTCATTCTCAGTGGAGGAGCCCTACCCGAAGATGTCTTCTGGCAGGTTGGGAGTTCCGCGACGCTAGGAACTACTACAACCTTCGCCGGAACCATTATGGCTCAGGCGTCCGTTTCGCTCGACACCGGTGCCACTCTGAACGGCAGAGCCCTGGCCCGGACCGGAGCTATCTCTCTGCTCAGTAATCCGGTGAACGTACCTCCTTGTCCCGGACCGTGAGGATTCGGTATGGGGCATGCTCCCGCTGGCTCATTACCGGCGGGCGGGGATGGCAGCATTTCACTTTATTGAGTTTGGAGGAATTTCTAAATGTCGTCTCACTCTAAGATGGCTTCTTGCCGGGTTGTAGCGATGCAGTTGGCAGTGATCACTGCGCTATGTAGCGTGGGCACACTCCTGGCAGCACAGGATCAGGGCAACGATCGGCCCGCCGCCCCCAAATGGGAACTCTTTGGCGGATATTCGTTTGTCTATCCCAACGCACACCTGCACGGCCTGTTGCCAGGAGGGCTACTCCCGGTTGATAGCCCTCTGGAGTCAAATCCACGTGGAGCCGGCGCCAGTATCACCTACAACTTCAACCGCTGGATCGGCTTGACGGGCGACGCCAGTGCAGACTTCAGCAGCGGCGAGAATGGAATAGCCAAGCGAGTTGACGACGCCGAATTCTTCAACTTTTCCGGCGGGCCTAAGATCACCTTTCGCACCCGCCATTTCTCCCCGTTCCTTGAAGTTCTAGTAGGCGAGCATCGCCTCGCTTCCGAACTCTTTCGAAGCGATTACGAAATCGGTTTCATGGCTGGCGGCGGTCTCGACCTGAACTTGAACAGACATTGGGCCCTGCGTCTGATCCGGGCCGATTACATGTACTCGAATCATCAATTCGGTCCATCATCCCTGGTTCCTGCCACCGACATCAGAGGTGCTCGGCTGCAAAGCGGCTTGGTATTTATGTGGGGCGGAAAAAACGCAGTTGTAATTCCCCCCAGCGCCGCGTGCTCCGTGCAGCCTGGCGAAGTTCTTGCCGGCGAGACTGTGACCGCTTCAGCCTCGGGATCAAATTTCAGTTCCAATCGCGAAGTCCGGTACAGCTGGAGTGGTTCCGGCATTAAGCCTGGCGAAAGCCATGCCACCGCGCAGATTGATACAAGCGGCTTGCCGCCGGGCTCGTACCAGGTTACAGCCAGCTTGAGCAATGGCGCCTCCAGCGGCATTGCCTCCTGTACTGCCAGGTTCACCGTGAGAGAGCCGCGTCCGCCTGTGATTTCATGTTCAGCGGATCCGGCAAACGTGCCGATGGGCGGCAGTTCAACGATTACCACGACTGCTACTAGCCCTGATGGCCGCGTGCTCACTTACACCTATACCACCAGCGGTGGAAACATCAGCGGTAACACCTCAACCGCCGTCTTGCAGACTACGGGAGCGCAACCCGGACCGATCACCGTCACCTGCACCGTGGCCGACGACCGCACCCAACCTCTCACCGCCTCCTCCACGACTACGGTGAACCTGCAAGCTCCACCACCACCTCCCGACGTCACCGCCATCGAGAAGCGGCTCGCACTTCACAGCGTTTACTTTGCTACGGCGAAGCCTTCCGCCGACAAGCCGGATGGTGGTCTGCTCCCAAGCCAGGAAAAAACGCTCACAGCGCTCGCCGGCGATTTCAAAATCTATCTTCAAAGCAAACCGGACGCACGCTTGACTCTGGAAGGCCATGCCGATCCGCGCGGTTCGGTGGAATACAATCAGGCGCTCTCGCAACGGCGAGTGGAGCGGGCGAAAGGTTTCCTTGTCGCACTCGGTATCCCCGATGCCAACATCGAGACCAAAGCGTTCGGGGAACAAGAAAACCTTACCGATACTCAAGTGAAGGACGCGGTCGAGCGCAATCCCGAGCTGAGTCCGGAAGATCGGCAGAGGGTGCTCAAGCATATGAGAATGATCATCCTGGCCAGCAATCGCCGCGTCGACATCACTCTCACAAACAACGGTCAGACGTCGCAACAGTCCGTGCGCGAGTATCCTTTCAATGCCGCGGATTCCCTCACGCTGCTCCAGGAGGAAGGCACCAGGAAATCGACCGGACGGGCCGTTCACACAACACCAAAGCCTGACGGTCACCCGTAAAGCGGACGGAGGGGGCCCGACCCACTCAAGCCCGCTTTGACTTGAGTGGGGATGATCACTAAAGCCTTCCAATATCCTTTTGTCATTCCGACGCGCGAGCGCAGCGAGACAGGAGGAACCTGCTGTCTCCACCAGCTGATAAGATTGCGCGCTCTAGCGCGAAGGACTCCACAACGAACGTCGGACACGACCGCGTAACTGGCCTACCAACCGCGCTTCAGCCCGTGCCAGACAAGGATTCTCATCGAGTGGCCTTCTGTGCAACAACTTGCATAGTCGTTCTTTTTCATTCACCTCGCGCCAATTTTCCTTGAAGCAATATCGCGCCCGTGGTTAACTAGAACGCCATGGTGCGAAGGAATTTTGTATGAAGAAGTTGTTGGATTTTCGATTTTTGCGGCTGATGGTCCTGGTTTCTGGAATTTTCGCCTCATCTCACTTGGCCCTGACTCAAACCCACTACATTCTCACCAACGATGATCTGGCGTACCCATTCCTCACCGGCGTTGGATTCTTCACTGTGGGGGCGAACGGCGTACCGGTTTTTAAGCAACAGGTTCACACGGGCACGTTCGGCATAGGCGGCGGGTACTTTGGTATGAATCGTCTGGCCGTCCTCGACAGCGGGGGTCAACAGTGTGTGTTCGCCTCCGAAGCACTGAACGGCTTCATCGTTGGAATCGATGTCAGCACTCGAACCGTCGGCGGATCCACAACCGGCTCCTCAACGGACTCCGGCACGGCGAATGGCATTGGACTGGTGATGAACGGCACCTATCTTTACGCCAGCTTCAGCAGCTCGAATACCATCGGAACCTTCGCCGTACAACCCGGATGCAGCCTCACCTTCATCGGCGACACGTCCGTGACCGGTTTGCAGGCTGGATTCATCAATGGCATGGCGATCCACGGATCGATGCTGGTCACCAGCTACACGGATGGTTCCATCGAGTCGTTCAACATCTCGGGCGGCACGCCAGTTTCGAACGGAGACGAACAGATTTCCACCGCGACCATAAACTCGGCAGATGCCACCTATGCCAATGCCATCGACATCACCAAAGACGGTCACTACGCGATTTTCGGGGACACCTCCACTTCTCTTAGCGTGGAGGTCTCCGACATTTCATCGGGCAAGCTGGCCAAGCCAACCGTCTACAAATCCGCCGCAAGCATCAGCTCAAGCAATATCATTCTCAGCCCGGATGAAACCATACTGTACGTGGTCAACACGCAAGGCGCGACGGTCGGCGCTCTCTTCTTCAATGCAACCACCGGAAAGCTTTCCGCCGGTTGCACGTCGAGGCCTCTCGCCGGATTGTCGCAGAACTGGTCATACCTGGGCGGAGTCACGTTGATCAACCAGACCGGAAATGGCGGCGGAGTTTATGTGGCCGAGTTTGGCACCGTCTCCGGAATTGCCACCGTACCGTTAACTCTATCGGGACAGACATGCTCGCTACAGGAAGCGACCGGATCGCCCACGCTTGATCCCAACACGCCGGGAGTACTCTCGATCGACAGTTTCCCGCCTCGATCCTTCTAGGATCGTGATGATGTTTGAGAAACCAAAGAGACTTAAAAGAATGAAGGAGTGCACTATGCGAGGGATGTCGAGGTGGTTGCTGGCCATTGTGGTTTGCGGGTTTCCTTTTCTAAAGCCAGTAGCCCAGGATTGTCCCGCTCGTCCGAACTCAGGGACGGTAGTGGCCGATCCCTTCAGCATCTCCTCGCAAAATGGAGCCCTCACCGCGCAGTTCACCCTCGGCCACTCGGTGGATACCGCCGGTTACACGCATTATTGCTACAAATACGCGGCACCCACACAAATAGTGGAGGCCCCGACTTTGCGGGTGAATCCCGGAGACGTCATCAATCTCAACGTAGTCGACCAGATCAAAGCCGATAGCGGGATGAAGATGGACATGGCTCCTCCGCCAGGTCCGCCCTGCGGCGATGGCGGCGCAGCCACCATCAATTCCACGAACGTCCACTTCCACGGCATGAACGTTCCTCCGGTCTGCCATCAGGATGACGTGATCAATACGCTGATCCAGCCGGGCACGGCAGGCTTCCAGTTCAACGTGCATGTTCCCACCACTCAGCCGCCGGGATTGTATTGGTACCACCCGCACGTGCATGGCTTCACCGAATTTCAGGTCAATGGCGGAGCGGCTGGAGCGATCGTCGTCAATGGGATGGAAAAAGTGCGGCCGGAAGTTGCCGGACTGACCGAACGCGTCTTTGTGATCCGCCAGCAGTATCTGGTCCCCTGGGTTCCGGGTCCCTACGAGTTGACGCTGAACTTCCAGACACCTTTTCTCGCGCAGTTTCCGGTGATCGATATGAAGCCCGGCGAGAAGCAGTTCTGGCGAGTCGCCAACGCCACGCTGCAGGATTTTCTGCAATTGCAGGTACAGGTCAACGGAGCCGCTGTGCCGCTCGAGATGATTGCGCTCGATGGCTATCCGCTGGCGCAGACCAGAAACCAGAATACGATCCTTGTACCCCCGGCGGGACGAGCTGAGTTCATCGTGCAGGCGCCTTCGTCGGGCACCGCCATCTTCGTGACCAACGCGTACAGCACCGGTCCCACCGGCAACGCTGACGTTGCCGCCACCTTGGCGACCATCCAGACCAGCACCACGGCGGCTTCCTCGCACATGCCGGAATCGACACAGCCCACTGCCGACGGCGTGAAGTTCCGCAATTTCGCGACGCAGCCCGCCACCACCCAGCGCAAACTGTATTTCTCCGAAGAATTCGGCGGCACCAATGGGCCCATTCAGTTCTACATCACCGTCGACGGTCAGAAGCAAAAAGTGTTCGAGCCTAACGAGCAGCCGGTGATTACCACCAAGGTCGGTGCCATCGAGGATTGGACCGTCGAGAATCGCGCGCTCGAGACCCACGCGTTTCACATCCATCAAATCCACTTCCGCGTGCTCGAAGTGGACGGCAAGCCCGCTGCCAATACCGACCTGCGCGACACCATCGAGATTCCTTATTGGGATGGCAAGGGACCGTACCCCAGCGTGAAGTTGCGCATGGACTTCAGCGATCCCTCGACCGCCGGCACCTTCCTGTTTCACTGTCACATTCTGCTGCACGAGGATCTGGGGATGATGCACAAGATCCTGGTCACGCCCTAGCCCATTATTAGCGGTTCATCTGCGAAAGGAAATTTCATGCCGAAGCGAATTCTGTTTATCGCTGGAAGCGTAGTTCTGTTGCTGACTGGATTCATCGCCGGCACGCGCAGTGCGATCTTCGCGCAGAGCTATCCCGTCACCCACGCAACTGTTCCCAAGTCGTACGGCAAGCTTTCGGCCGTCATCGCCGACTCCATCGGCACCGGCCTGGTTTTTGAAGATGCCGGCGGAGTAATCCGCTTTGTCAGCGTGACCGGCATGAAGGAAGGCGAGTTGGCCCGCTACGATCAGACCCCTGTTCAAGGTGGCATTCCCAAGGCATACGGGCACCTGGTCGGCGCCGTCGTGAATCATGGCCAGACTGGATTGGTCTTCGAGGATGCCCAAGGCGCGATCCGCTTCGTGACCATCACCGGAACCACCGAAGCCGAACTCACGCGTAACTGATTTGCAGGGAGCCAGGAGGAACCTGCTGTCGCCGTCTTGCCCCCGGCGCGGCTAGGCTCACTCGTCACAGACATCAGCGGAAGGCCCTGCAATACTCGTGTGGGTTGCCACGACTCATGTGGAACGGACACTCTTGTCCGTTGCCTTTTGCGTTGATGTTGACCTTAATCTCGATCTTGAGTGATCGCCACGCCGAAACCCTCAGCCGCTTGAACAATGAGGTCGGGAAGGGCACGACTTCAGTCGTGCCAATTTAGCTGGAATGATCGTGGGCGCGCAGAAGCGAACATTACAGAGGAGCGCGGTTTAATTGAACTTGGAGAGACGAAGTGTCACCCAAGGAACGAATGCGCATTTGCAACGCGTATGAGGGAACAGCCAGATATTTTGACCACCCTTCGACGAGCTGTAGAGTTGCAGCCGCCGAAGCCAGAAAATACGCGTAGAGCGAAGGTTTTAAAAGAGATGGTTAGGCTTCCGAAAGAAAAGCTCACAGATCAGCACTGTCGACAGTTAGGGGACGCAGTATTCGCTTTTTTCTGTCCGAATGACGCGGTGATCCTGACCACCAACGCCAAGGACCTAGCTCCCCTCGCCGAATCGCTCGGCAAAAAGACGCATACCCCGAAAGAAAATTACTAAGGGCGTTTTAGGCGGGCGGTTAGTCAACCAAGCCCACTTTTGGCTTGAGTGGGGATGTTCACATCTCACAGATATGGCCCGACTGGCTAATCGCACCGCGATATACTAACTCATTATGTCCGCCGCGCCTGACAAGACCTTCTACCTCGAAACCTTCGGCTGCCAGATGAACGTTCATGACTCCGAAAAGGTCATTGGAACGCTCATGCACGGAGGATACCGGCAGGTACAAACCGTCGAGCAGGCGGATCTGATTCTCTACAACACCTGCTCCATCCGCGACAAAGCCGAGCAGAAGGTTTTCAACCGGCTCAACGATTACAAGAAGCTTCTGAAGCAAGGGAAGAAGTTTGGAGTGCTGGGCTGCGTCGCGCAACAGGAAGGCGAAAAGATTTTCGAACGCGCTCCCTGGGTATCGCTGGTCTGCGGATCGGCCAGCTACCGCAACTTGCCGCAGATGCTGGCGCAGCTCGAAGCCGGAACCCAGGCCGCGGCAGGGAAGTCCGGCATCCAGGAACTGGAAGCCGATTTCCCCGAGCCGATGGTCCGGAGTCCAAAAAACACATCGCTCATCCGCATCACCGGGCTTGACGATCGCGAAACCGACGAGTGTTTCGAGACCGAATTCACCGCCCGCACTAACCCGCATCGCGGATACATCACCATCATCGAAGGCTGCGACAAGTTCTGCGCTTATTGCGTGGTGCCGTTCACCCGCGGCAAGGAGCGCAGCCGCACCTCCGACTCCGTCCTCGCCGAAGCCCGCCAGATGGCGGATCTTGGGCTACACCGAGATTCAATTGCTCGGCCAGAACGTGAATTCCTACAAAGATCCGTCGGGCAAGAAAACGTTCGCGGAATTGCTGGCCGCTGTGGGAGAGGTGCCGGGAATCCGTCGCGTGCGCTTTACCACCTCGCATCCCCGCGATTTTGGACGCGACATCATCCATGCCATCGATGCCGTGCCCACGCTTTGCGATCACGTGCACCTGCCCGTGCAGAGCGGATCGAACCGCGTGCTTGACCGCCATGCAGCGTCTTTATACGCGCGAGCAATATCTCGAGCGCGTTTCCTGGATGAAAGCGGCGAAACGCCAGATCAGCATCACCAGCGATATGATCGTCGGCTTTCCCGGAGAGACGGAAGAAGACTTTGCCGACACTCTCTCGCTGCTCGACGAAGTCGGCTACGACGCCGTCTTTACCTTCAAATATTCGCCCCGTCCCAATACGCCCTCGCTGGCCTTGGATGACGCCATCCCCGACGAGGAAAAGATCCGTCGGCTGGAAGTCATCATGTCGCGCCAGAGAGACATCCAGATCTCAAGCTATAAGCGCTACATAGGAGAAGAGTTAGAAGTAATGGTCGAAGGAAGGAATGCTGCCCGGAAACAATGGATCGGCCGCACCAGCCATAACAAAACTCTCAACTTTACCGCGCCCGACACGTCCAATCCTGAACCGGGAACCTACGTTAAAGTAAAAGCAACCCAAAGCTTTCCCAACAGCCTCCTAGGAGAATTGGTGGTATAAAAAGCGCAGCAGGCATCGAGCTGAGGAGCTCCCCATGGAAGTAGAAATGACAATCCGCGGCCTTTTGATGGATCCGGTGACGAACACGCCCATTGTGATTTTGAAGGATGTGGCGGGGGAGTCGGTGTTGCCGATCTGGGTGGGGGTGTACGAGGCGAATGCGATTGCGCTGGAGATGGAGAAAGTAAACACGCCGCGGCCGATGACGCACGATCTGATCAAGAATGTGCTAACTGGACTGGAGACTCAGGTCCACAAGGTGGTGGTGACGGAGCTTCGCGAGGATACCTTTTATGCGGTGATCTGGCTGGAGCGAAGCGGCGAAGTCGTGAGCATCGACTCGCGTCCGTCGGATGCGCTGGCGCTGGCGCTGCGGGTGGATTGTCCGATCTTTGTAGATGAGATTGTGCTGAAGAATTCGAAGCAAGCCGCAAACATGTCGGATCGAGTGAGCGCCGAAGAGCTGCGCAAATACCTGGAAGGCCTAAACGACGAGGATCTGGGCAAGTACAAGATGTAGGGAATTAAGCCATTGGGTGATCTGGAGATTGCGCGATTCAACCCTGCCATCCGCAGTATTCTGCAAACTTTACATAATACCTGTTATCGGACATTGGATGTAAGGACAACCGCCTCGCACGGAGAAGCTACTTCTTGCACGATGAATTTCGAAAGAGGGTAACTGTTGAAACCAGGCGAATTCCGGCCGAGCATTCCTTGACCGGGATGTCCCGCTAAGGCCAGACGATCGCGTACGGTCTTGAGCTCGTCTATTCCACCTCGAATTCGGCCGAACGGGTTTTGGTGGATTGGCCGGTTGAATCGACGGCTCGCAGATCGACTCGATACGAACCTGGGTCCAGAGTGGCGACTGGGAGTTTGAGTCCAAGGGCGATCACCGGGTTTCCGGCGTTGCCTTTCGAAGCTCGCTCACCCACATGGACTTTGACCTGGCCACTCTTGCGTTCGACCACGGTCATCTCGAACGCGACGTCGGGAGGATTGTCCTTCTTGAGGAGCGGATCATAGACCTCCGCATAGAGGGCGGCGACGTCGGTCTTCTTAAAGTGGTTGGAGGCGGAGGGTGAAATTTGCATGCCTTTCACCAACAACGGAGTTCGGTCTTCCAGCAGCTGACCGTCGAGCGCGGTAGCGGCATCGGCGGCACGATGAATCGAGTTGCTCAAGGCGATGCCGCTCATGCTGAATTCAGTGCCCTGGTAGGCATCGATGAGGAGTGGAGTTTCGAGTTTGCCGAAACTGGCATTGCCGGAGCTGAAGACAACTTTCAAAACGTAAGTGCCGGGCGCGATGTCGAATTGATTTTCGTAGCGATAGGGCTGTCTCTGGAAATCTTCGACTTCCTTCTTGCCATCGAGATCGAGGTTCACGGTGTCACTGAAGCGAGCGGAAATGGAATTGTCGGTTTGTAGGCGATGCCAAGAATGTTGAGCGATGCGTGTTGCTTTCCTTTCACCTTTTCGAACTTGAGAGCCGCGGAAGGAATCTCGACCGCCAGATGGACTTGGGCGATGTTGGCTGAACTATAAAAGAAAGGGGCTTGCATGGAGGCGGAGACATTCCCTTTCATCTCGGCGCCGGCGCGAGTCTCCAGATCTTTCTCGACGGGATTTCCGGCGAGAAGATCGTTGGACTTGATGTTGCAATAGCCGCTGCGGGCGCGCACGATGGTTCCTCCGCGCTCGACTTTCACCTTCAGACTGTGGCAGGCGCCTTCCACGGCAACTGCGGGCTTATATCCGAGAAGGTAGTACTGATTCTGATCCTTGGCGATTCGATCCAGGCCGCCGAGCAGGTCATTGGTGTTGAGAATGACGAATCCGCCAGTACCTTCGGCAAGCTGATAGAGGACCTGCTGATTGTTGGAAGCGCTGGGAGGAAATTGCGGAACAATCAGGCGCGGCTGCGCATAAGAATTGTTGTAGTTCGAGTTGTAGGAAGTGGTTGGAGGAGGCGTGCCTCCGCCGGTCTTACCGCCGCCGGTGCCGGTCGTACCTCCGCCACCAGTGCCCTTGCCACCACCACCGCCAGTCGGCGGAGGAGGAGGGGGACCCCCGTGGCCGCCACCACCACCACCCGTTCCTCCGCCTCCGCCGTGTTGGGGATAGAAGGCGGGTTCAGCGAAAGCAGCGAGATGCAGCATGGAATGATGGGAGCGGTGAGTGGAAGAGTGAAATACGGCCGGAGTGAAAGTGCCGGATGGCGAGTGCAAGGAAGGCCGCGCCAGGCTGCCGTGCGGTCCAGACATAGGCGGCGGCGCTAATCCGCGCACGTCGATGGGATAGATGGCGACATTCGACTTATTGCAGGTATCGATCACAGCGGTGAGTTCCGACTGGATTTCAGGAGTCAAGGGGAAGCCGGAAGTGAGCATGACCAGGGTCTTGCGTCCGGGCACGGAGGACATACTTTTTGCGAGGCTACGCATGGCAAGGAGAACGCTGCGAATACCGAACTCCCCTTCGGCATTACTCAAGGAGGGCGCGGCGGGCGGAGGTCCGAGGGATGCGACCATGACTGGAGGTTCGCCATTGGGGGAAACGGAGGAGCCCTTGATGCCGCTGACTACCTGCTTCAGGCGAGCCGCATCCGCGGTAAAGTTCTGGGTAATGCGGACGGTGCCGCCGAATTCCGCGATCGCGATCAAGCGATTGGGCCCGGCATTGGCATCGATAAACTTGGCGGCGGCGGTGCGAGCGCTGGCTTGATCGCCAAAGTCCATGGTGGAGTTGTCGAAAAATAACACCATGTAACGCGGCTTGGAATCGGAGGCGCCGGTACTTTCCTCAAAGGAGAAGCTGGAGAGAGCTTGCTCTTTTCCATCTTCCCAGACCCTGAAATCCTTCTGGGCGAGATCGCGAATGTAGTTGCCTTTCTTGTCGGTGACAACGGTATCGACGAGGACCAGGCGAGACTCGGAGCGGATTACGCCGAGATCGGCCCCGGGAGCGGGTTGTTGAGCATGTACCGCGGGTTGGACGGTGAGCCAGTGAAGGAAGAGGCCGCCGACGGCCAGACAGAGGATGCCAACGAAGAGAACCAGCTTACGGTTGCGCATAATGACCCTCCTCAGCTTTTGCGAACTAGCGAATTTCTACTGCGCCATTTTCGGCGGACATGAGTTGACCTTCCGAGTCTCTCACAACCAGCCGGACCAGATAGTTGCCGGGCTTCACATCGAAACTTGTTTTAAGGGTGATGCCTGATGACATCTTGTGTTGCAGGGTGTCATCTTTCAAGCGCATGGTGACGGTCTTTTCCATGCCTTGAACGAGATTGCCATTGCGATTGAACAAGGCGGAAACGCAAGTAAGGACGTCGTTATTCCGGCCTTCAGCTTTTCGGAAATGCAAGTGCTGGATGTCGACATGAGCGAGGACCACGAGCTTAGCTTCGTCGTCGTTGGATTTGAAAAACTGGGTACGAAGCTTCACGGGGAGATTGTGCACTTCTTCCTGGGAGAAGATCTCGTCTTCAATCTCGCGCTTGGCTTCCTCATTCTGGTCGGCAAAGTGTTTGGGAGCGTAGTAACCGCGGCGAGCCTGCAGTGTCACCTTTTGTGAATTCTTGAGGGTGACTTTCAGGCTGTGATAGCTGCCATCCAGTTTTAGATTTTGCGGAGTGAAGGCGAGAGCGTAGGAATATTCCGGAGTCTGCGCGGTGCGGCGAAAGCCCTCGTCGTAGTCGTTGTTGTTGTGAAAGAAAACGCCGCCGGTTTCGTCGGCCAAGGTGGCAAGGATTTCTGCCTGCGCGGATGCAGCGGCGGTGTCCATGAGCATCTTGTTCCCGTTGACAAACGCCGTTTGCGGCCCGGGATTGGATATGGGCGGAGTGCGGCTGATATCTCCGAAGGGCGTGACAACGTATAATCCGCGGGCATCAAGTGAGCTAATCACGACTTGCGAGCGGACTGCCTGATCGATGATGTCTCCATAATCGTGTTCCATCGCGGAGACGATAAATCCGGGAGAAACGAGAACGACGCTACGCTGGCCGGGCTTGCGGGAAACGTTGCGGACAACATCTTTCAGAAGGCCGAGAGAGATACGGGTTTCGTGATCTCCCAATTGCAAAGCTTCCATGCTGGCAGCGTTTACCGCCGTCGTGGGATTTTCCATGGGAGTGCCGTTGGACGATTGCGGGAGGCAGGAGATGGCATCCGCGATAGCAACGTTGGTAGCCTCAGGGTCATGCCGGTTGACGATGAGATCGGCCTGGTAGTAGCTGATGTCCGGGCAGTCGTTCGTGGAATGGCCGACGATGGGGCGCGGCTGCAAGCGCAGCAAAGTGTCGTTCAGCTTCGCATGATCGTCGGTGAAGTCGAGCATGGTCTGACCCGATGTGGTGAAGATGGCAGCGCGATCCGTGGGACGAAGGGTAGCCAGATGGCGCTGCGCCGCCTGGCGTACCTGTACCAGATCGCCGAATTGCATGTGGATATCGTCGAAGAGATAAGCTACGAAGCGTTCGGGGGCGGAGGCTGGGGTTGCCGAGGTCGCCGGAGTTTCGTCGGGAATGTTGAGTGTATTTTCCTCTGATGTCTGGCGCGCTTTCTCGATCAAGTTACCGGGCTGCTCGACTTCGAACTGGGAGATGACTTGGGGCTTGCCTTTGTCGAAGACCTGAAAGTCATCTTTCGTAAGATTTCCGAGGGCGTGGCCTTGCCCGTCGCGCACCACGACGCGAACCACGACCAGCTTTACATTCACTTTGAAGGTGGTGGCCTCGTCATGAGAGGAAAGTTCGGAATTCTGATCGTGGTCGGAATCCGTAGCGGGGTTCGGAACGGTTGTGGAGGGAGCAGTATTTTGCGAGCGAACGGGAACGGATGTGCAAAGAAAAAAGACCAAAGGGAGTGCGGAGATAGCTAAGCGCAAGGTTCGCGGACAACGTCTCATAATTCCAGCTAACGCGGGGGAAGGGCGATCGCACGCTAAGGCAACTGGCAACAATTCGAGATGTTTTCGGGGCTCGAATCTCGCGATCAGTGTACACCCGGTCACAAGTTTTCGTGCAGGCGGCAAGAGTGGGCCTGCGGCCCTGGACAGCCGGGGGCGGCTGTCTCCACATCTTGATCGAATCGATGCTACGAGGCCGGGAAAACGATCCTCGGGTGAAACAATGTGCCGGCGATGCGGGTGGCGATGGAGATGAGGTTGGTTTGGGAGGCGAAGACTTTGACCTGGCGAGAGCGGGAGACGTCGGGGAGATTGACGGATTGACCGCTGCGGATGCGGGCCGCGGTTGTCTGGTCGGCGGTGACGGCGGGAAAGTGGGGTAGAAGCTGGCGAGGGTGGATGAAGAGGGTCGCCTTCCCTTCCGGGTAGGAAGCAGCAGATTCCTCACCGGGCTTGCCGCCCGGTTCGGTATGACAAAACTCTTTTTCAGGTCCAGGATTGCAGCCATGTTCGGAAAGAGAAATCGCTTTTTCAACTTCATTCTTTCCGGCCGATTCGGAATGGCTAGCCTTGATCTCGAGTCGAGTTTCGATTTCATCGATTGCGTGAGCTTGGGCGATGGTGAATTCGGCGACGGAGGTGCGCCGGAGGGTTGCGAGATGGGCTCCGCAGCCGAGACGCTGACCCATTTCGTGGGCGATGGAGCGCATGTAAGTTCCTGAGGAAACGCGAGCGCTAAAGTTGGCGCGGTCACCCTCGAGCGCGGTGATGAGGAATTCCTTGATTTCAATCGCAACTGGGTCGATGACGACAGTTTGTTGTTTTCGGGCAAGCTTGTAGGCGGGAACTCCGTTAATCTTTTTCGCAGAGAATGGAGGGGGGACCTGCTGGAGAACGCCAACGAATTCGGCTGCCAGGTTCTGTAGTTGAAGCAAGGAGAGTTCGACGGTGCGTGGTTCATCCAGAGCTTCGCCATCGGCATCATAGGTGTTGGTAGCGAAGCCGAAACGGATTACGCCCTCGTAAGTCTTTTCCGAGGAGATATAAAACTGGGCGAGACGAGTGAACGATCCGGTAACGAGGGGGAGCACGCCGGTGGCGAGGGGGTCAAGCGTGCCGAGATGGCCGATGGAGCGCTGGCCGAGAATGCGGCGCATGCGGTTCACCACGTCGTGCGAGGTTAGACCAGCGGGTTTATCGATGATGATGACGCCATTCATAGGAATTTAGCGATTGCGTGATTTGGTGATCGGGCGATTTTGGGCGAGTGACAATTCAGAAAATCATCACGGTTCCGATAAGATTGAACGTTAATAACTTAACAGAAATCCTATGCTCCCTATTCGTGACGACCAACCGCGGTACAGCACTCCCTGGGTCACCAGATTCCTGATTGCGTTGAATCTGCTGATTTTTTTCATGGAGTTTGCTCTCGATCCGCAGAGTCTGAAGGTGCTGGTGCACCAGTTTGGCGTGGTGCCGTATCACACGGCAGTGTTGCTGAGCGGATCGTCACGGTACACATTGCTGGCGGTCGTACTTCCCTTCTTCACGTCTATGTTTTTGCACGGCTCGTGGATGCACGTGATAGGAAATATGTGGTTCCTCTATATTTTTGGCGACAATGTGGAGGATTATCTGGGGCACTTCAAATATCTGGTGTTTTATGTGCTTACCGGGTTGATCGCGATGGTGACGCAAGTGGCGGTGAGTTTGCACTCGACCGTGCCCACGCTGGGAGCCAGCGGAGCAATCGCAGGAGTGTTGGGAGCGTATTTCGTTTTGTATCCCAAGGCGCGGGTGCTGACGTGGTTCTTCGTCTTTGTGGTGTGGGTACCGGCGTGGATCATCCTGGGGTATTGGTTTGCGCTGCAGTTCTTGAGCGGCACGGCCTCGGTGTTCGCGGTGAATGGACAGAATATGGGAGGAGTCGCGTTCTGGGCGCATGTTGGAGGTTTTGTTTCCGGAGCGATGCTGGTGAAAGTTTTCGGGGAGCGGCAGCGGCGTTATCCCTACGCTTATCAGTAGCATGAAAATGCTTGATCGCCCAGACAGCTTGCAGGGATCCTTCGGCCCGCAAAAGCGCGGGCCTCAGGATGACAAAGCAATTTTAATTATTTTTTGGGACGAGATTCCGGCGGAACGAGGCCGGCGAGGCGGTAGTAGACAACGAGTTGGCCATAGTGTTCGCCGGAATGCTCGATGAAGGCGTAGGCCGAGTCATAGATCCGGTACTGCTTGTGCTCGAAGGGATCGACGATCATGTCGGACATTCCCTTATCACCTTTGGCTTTGATGGCGGCTGCGCCGTCGGCGAAGGCTTTCTTGACGAAGACGACCACGTCGGCTTTGGTTTTGTACTGATCCCGTTTGGGATCTTCTTCTTTTGGCGGCGCCTCACCCATGGCTGGCTTGCTGAAAAAATAATTGGCGTTGGCGGCGTGGAGCAATTGCTCAGCAAAGCTGCGCTGCGCGGGCGTGGGCTTGAAGTCGTACTTGTCTTCAGGAAAATCTTCCGCCATGGCGGTGAGCTTGCGGCCAATGTCATTCCATGCGGCGAGCACGGCTTGCGAAGGGCTATCGGCGGGCTTTAGGGCCATTGACTTGGCTTGGTCCTGGGAGTAAGCGGGAGCGGTGAAGGCAGCGGTGCATAACAAGACGGCGGTGAGAAAGAGTGGTTTGATCATCGAGTATCCTCTCGTAGAGATTCGTGAGCGACCGCCATCTTAGTGGGAATTGGCGATTGTGTAAATCGCGGGGGGAAGGCGAGAAGATGCGAGGCCGGGAAAACATTGGTCGAATGTTTTGTTAGCCCGATACGCGCGTCGCGTAGGCGACTAAGGAGGGGTACGCCCTACTCATTTCTTGCGGCATTAAAGAGCTGGGGGCCTAGGGAGATACTGGCGGGGGATCGGCAGTGAGCGGACGTAGCAAAGCAAAATAGCCCTTGCGAGCATAGACGCGGAGCTTGCGACCATCTTTTTCAGCCTTGATTTCGATGGTGCGATATTGTCCATCGCGTTTGAACTGGGCGGGCTTGTATGAGATCAGGTAACGACTGCGAATCACTTGCTGAAGGTCGAAGAGGCTGCCGTTGAGGTGACGAAGCGAGCCGGCTTCGAAAGTGGTCCCTCCCGTGAGAGTCGCCAGAGTTCTTAGTGCTCGCACTCCCACTAAGGGGGATAAGCCGGAATCGTCGGCCGGCTGGCGCGTGCTGACGGCATAAATAAAAACGTCGCCCCGTTGAGCCTGACCGATCGCTTGCTTGAGTGTAGCGTTGCTCGAATTATCTTCACCGTCGCTGATTACAACGAGAATTTTGGCAACGGGTTGAGATTCTCTGCGCAACGCCAGTTTGTCAGCTGCAAAGGCAACGGCGTCCCAAAGCGCGGTCCCGCCGGTCGGGGTCAGTTGGTTGACGGCGTGGGATAGCAAGTTCTGGTCAGAGGTGAAATCCTGGACGAGCAACACGGAGTTCGCGACGCCAATTACGAAGGCAAGATCATCGTGACCGGTGACGACTTTTTGAAGAAAGTTATTGGCAGCGTCCTGCTCAAACTTAAAGCGGTCAGCAACTGAAGCACTGGTGTCGACGATAATTCCCAGACGCAGCGGTAACTCCGACTCATTGCGGAACCCAGTGATAGCAGCGGGAGCTTTCCGATCGTCCTGTAGGCCAACGTCTCCTCGGCTGAGGGTGGTCACAGACCTTCCGTGATCGGTCGCGGTAAAAAACACGGCAACCTCGTCCGCGGAGGCTCGGAGAGTGAATTCCGAACTCTTAGATCCAAGATTGGGATGCGGATCAGCAGCGGAGCGAACTCCCGTCCCACCCGGTATGGATGCTGCCGTCAGAGCGCAATTTGCACACGCTGCATCTGCCTCGGCGTCGTTGATCTGCTTGTTCTCAATGGATTCCTGCTGCAACTTTCGGAAGACTTCCGGCAGTCCGGTTGTGCTTTCTCCAGGGGCTTTCGTATAAGAGACGCTCAGACTAGGACGAGGCACCGACGCGACCCCCGGGTGGGTCTGCATCTCGCTAATTTCCTTCACCATCTGAAGGGCACGCGGCGCGTTCGGCGACTTGGGATCTTCTAGCAGGAACATTTGGAGTTCCTGTTGAGCCTCGCTCAGCTTGTCTTGAGCCTGCCAAGCCGCAGCAGCATACAAGTGTATTTTCGCGAAGCCTTCATGGTTACGCTGATGAACCTGCTGTACGGTAGCCACGGAGGCTTGATAACTGTGGTTCATGAGCTGGCCATAGGCTAGGGCGGAAAGCACATGAAGATCGAGAGGCGCGATCGAGGAAGCTTGGCGAATGTCTTCCTCGGCTGCAGAAAAGTGCTTAAGGGCGAGCTCAGCACCACCAAGGTTCAAGTATGAACCAGGCAAGTGGTCATCCAAGGCAACTGCGTGAGCGAACTCTGATCGAGCCTGCTCGGCTTGGTTGAGGCTCATATACGCCGAACCAAGCGCGGTGTGTGCCGCCACAAAACTTGGGTAAATAGCGATGGCGAGTGACAGGTGATCAACCGCGCCTTTCATATCTTTTCGCATCAGAAGCTGATAACCCTTGTCATATTCGTGACGTGCTTTTCCTGGCGCCTTGAGGTCCAACGCCGAGACGGAGCCGCCGGGGCTTTCAAGTGGGCTGCGGTAGTGAATGTCGCTTCCGATTTGCCAAAGCCTCGAAGTCGTCGCGTCGAAGGACTCGACACCGATACTTACTTGCGGGCCAACATTCGTTGTTCCGGTTATGATTTGCCCCCCAGCCGTGCAGGCGAGCATTGCAAAAAACAATACGCGAAGCGGCTTCTGATTGACCATGCTAAATCCTATCGAATGTCAGGGGAGGAACACCGGGCTTCAGTAGTTGAACCACAAGATTCTAGCCCGAACCGGGCGTGGAAGCAATGAAAGAGAGAGGACTGGCTCGATTTGAAATTAAAATTGAGCCATTACGAAGGACTACGCGATCAATCCCGAAAAATCGACTCGTCTATAACGCGCCAGCCAAAGCTTAAGAGCAACCATGGCGACTTCGAGGTCCAGCGCAAATGATGAGCTCGGCGGACACACCCCTTTGTCTCACACGCTGCTGGGGCGCTGACGGATGAGCGACAGAAATTCCTGGCGAGTCTCCTGTTCGTTGCGGAAGCAGCCGAGCATCGACGAGGTGACGGCGGCGGAATGCTGTTTTTCGACGCCGCGCATCATCATGCACAGGTGGCGAGCTTCGATGACTACGCCCACGCCTTGAGGCTCGATTACTTTCTGAATGGTTTCGGCGATTTGGGTGGTGAGACGCTCCTGAATCTGCAGGCGGCGCGAAAAGACCTCGATCAGGCGCGGAACCTTGCTGAGGCCGATGACTTTGCCATTCGGGATGTAGGCGACGTGAACTTTGCCGAAGAACGGCAGCATGTGGTGCTCGCACAGGCTGAACATTTCGACGTCTTTGACGATGACCATTTCGTCATAGCTGACGGTGAAGAGAGCGCCCTTGAGCAGAGCTTCGGGATCTTCGGTGTAGCCGCGGGTGAGAAACTGCATGGATTTGTGAACGCGCTCGGGAGTTTGCTTCAGGCCCTCGCGTTGAGGATCCTCGCCAAGGCGGACCAGCATCTCCTGAACAAGGTCTTCGAAGCTGGCGCTGGTGAGGGTTTGCGATTCGGTTGTAGGCTTCATAGGATTGAGTGATTGTGCGATTTGTGATTTGGTGATTTTTAAATCAAGAGACCGATTTTGCCGGTCCCGTGTATTCGAACGAGTTCATCATCGTTTCTTCCAGGCGCACCTTTTCCAGATGCGCGTGGGAGAAGCCACGGTGCACTATTTCGTAGATTTGAACGCAAAGATTTTCGGTGGTCGGAACTTCGTCCGCGAATTCTTGCAGCGTATTCAAATTCTCATAATCGTAGCGGGCGAGCACTTCCCTTTCGATGAAACTATCCAGGTCGCTGAGGTTGCAGACCATGCCGGTTTTCACGTCGACCTGCCCGCTGACGGTGATCTGGATGGTGTAGTTGTGGCCGTGGCCGTGCGGATTGTTGCATTTGCCGTAGGTTGAACGGTTTTCTTCTGCGGACATGGCTTCGCTGTGCAGGCGATGAGAGGCGGAGAATGCAGTAACGGCGCGAGAGATGAGCTTTCATAAGCTAGCCGGCAAAACTAACGCGACACGATCGACCTCGCTCAGAACAAGTCGATCGTGGTGGACGAGTCTATGGCCGCGCGTAAAGTCGTTCACGATCCCTCTCCGTAGAAATCCACGAACAGGTCTGCAGTTTCGTAAACCCGGACGCGATGCAGAGCGGCCTGGGTCAGCTTGGTGGCCAGGCGCTGCCAGATGGCGATGGCGATATTTTCCGTCGTTGGAATCTGATGAAGAAATTCGGGGACCTCTTTGTTCAGGAAGCGATGGTCCATGGCGTCGAGCACCTCGCGGTGCATCACTTCCTTGAGTTGTTTAAGATCGACAACGAAGCCGGAGCGAGGATCCACTTCTCCTTTTACCGTGACCTCGAGCGTGTAGTTGTGGCCGTGCCCGTTCGGGTTGTTGCATTTCCCGAAGGTGCGCAGGTTCTCCTCCGGGGTGAAATCCGGATTGTGATAGTAGTGCGATGCGGAAAATTCTGCTTTGCGAGTGAGATAAACCATAAGAGCCAGTTCAGTGGCCAGTTACCAATAAAGAAGTTTCGTCCGAATATTTGCGGCCCTTCCAAAACACACTTCCGTTCGCGTGCGCTCTGGCAGAGCGCAACAACAAATAGGAGAACAGAGGAAGGCCGAAAATTGCGAGGAGATTTGCGTCCCAGGAAAAATGCGCGCGCCGGATTCGCCTCCAAAGAAATGAATAGAGGATCAGGCAGAGAGTGGCGGCAAGAATGGCCTGACGCCGGTGGCCGTGAAGTGCGGCTGCGATGGCAATGGCGAAGCTGGCAACGATGAGGAGGAACTCAATGATGCGGAGGGCCGCCAGTTGTACGGGCGAAGGAAATAAAAGCGCGAGGTTCTTGGTCCAACCTTCGCGCAGTTGAGCGAAGGTGCGATACATGCGGGTGCGTACGGCGTCGCCAGCGAAGCGGAAGAAAATCCTTTTTCCGGATTGTTTGACAGCGCGGGCGAGGGCGACGTCTTCAAGCAAGTTTCCAGCAACGGCGCCGTGGCCGCCAACAGCGTCGTAGGCTTCGCGCGTGATCAGGATGTATTGGCCGTTCGCGGCGGCCGCCGGCGAGTGCGGATCACTAACCAGAGACGGGCGAAAAGTGGCGGCGAGCTCAGCGAAGATCACGGGCATCACGGCCTTTTCCGCGAAGCTCTTCACGACTTGCTGGGGCGAATAGGAAAGTAATGCTGCGTCGTGACGGGTCGCTTCCTCCAGGCTGCGGCCGAGCGATCCGGGAAGGTGAATGGTATCGGCGTCGGTAAACAGGAGCCAACTGCCGTGCGCTGCGCGGGCGCCTGCGGCGACGGCATTGTTCTTGCCGGTCCAACCGGGCGGGACGGTGCCGACCTCGACGAGCCGGACTCCGTGAGCGGAAAATGATGAAGCGATTTCGCGGGTGCCGTCGGTGGAGCCGTCATCGACCACAATAATTTCGACAGCGGGGCTCGTTCCGGCGAAGGGCGTCGCGGCGAGACTTTGGCCGACGAGCGAATGCAAGCAGTCCTCTAAGGATGCTTCCTCGTTGCGCGCGGGCACGATGATAGAGACCAGCGGCGGGTGGTGCGGTGTGTGGGTCGCGGTCATAGGCCGAATCCATTATTATAACGGTGTGCGAAGCATACTTCGTCTTTCCGGTTGGTACCAGCCTCACTTTGTGTTCTATTGGCGCTCCCCGCTTGCTACGGCGGGTCGCGGCCGCCGCGGATTGGGACTGCGGCTCCCGACTTCACGGTCCATGATTCGGCTCGCAGCGTGACGCTGAGTCAACTGAAGGGGCAGGTGGTCGTGCTGAATTTCTGGGCGACGTGGTGCCCGCCGTGCATTGAAGAGATGCCGTCGCTGGTGCAGATGCAGCAGCGGATGAAAGCCAAAGGCATTACGGTGCTGGCGGTCAGCGTGGACGTGGATCAGAACAATTACCAGCGGTTTCTCCGGGATCACAATGTGAATCTGCTGGCGGTGCGGGACGGCGATGGGAAGAGCAATGCGCTTTATGGGACGTTCAAATTTCCGGAAACTTACGTGATCGATCGCAATGGCGTGGTGCGGCGGAAATTTATTGGAGCGGTGGATTGGACCGAGCCGGACGTGATTGAGTATTTAGGGAAGCTGTAAGGCGGCTCAGTGGCTAAAGCCCAAAGCCAAGCACGCATTGATTCGCAGCGCTGAAGCGCTGCGCCACCCAAAAGCAACGCTTCAAGAGCTACTTTGGGAAACCAAATGCTGCTTGTTAATCTTAAGAAGCACACTGTCAGTCCAGTCCAAAAACATCATCTAAATCCACTCTAAACATAAGGACCAAAAAGATCTTGGGCTGTCCTCACAGCTTTGCGTTGCGGAGGCGGAGGGCGTTGGTGATTACCGAGACAGAGCTGAAGCTCATGGCGGCGGCGGCGAAGATGGGGCTCAGCAGCAGTCCGAAGAATGGGTAGAGAATGCCGGCGGCGATGGGGACGCCGACGGCGTTGTAGATGAAGGCGAAGAAAAGATTCTGGCGGATGTTGCGCATGGTGGCGTGGCTGAGGTTGCGGGCGCGAAGAATTCCGGTGAGATCGCCTTTGACCAGCGTGATGCCGCCGCTTTCCATGGCGACGTCGGTGCCGGTGCCCATGGCGATGCCGACGTTGGCTTGAGCGAGCGCGGGCGCGTCGTTGATGCCGTCGCCGGCCATGGCGACGACTCTTCCCTGCCCTTGCAGTTTCCGGATACTTCGGATTTGCGTTCGGGCAGGACTTCGGCTTCGAATTCATCGATGCCAAGTTCATCTGCGATGGACTGTGCTACCAATTTAGTGTCGCCCGTCAGCATGACGATGTGAATGCCCTGCTTGCTTGAGACCGCGAAGCGCGGACGGCGTGGACTGCTTTGCTCGATCGGCAACGACGAAATTGCCGACATATTTGCTGTCGACGGAGACGCAAAGAGTCGTGCCATAGAGGGGACTCAATGTGCCAACTTCAGGCTTCTGGAAGACTCCCAGATCAACCATCAAAAGCGGATTGCCGACGGCAACCTTGTGACCGTCGACAATGCCGGCAATTCCCTTCCCGGCAATGGATTGGAAGTCGCGCGGCTGGGAAAGTTTCAGCTTCTGCTTTGCCGCAGCTTCGAGGATGGCCTTGCTCAACGGATGCTCACTGGCCAGTTCCAGACTGGCGGAGAGGCGGAGAAGCTCGGGGTCATTGGCCAGAGCATCGGACAAGCTGATAATTTGCGGCTTGCCTTCGGTGAGCGTGCCGGTTTTATCGACGACGAGGGTGTCGACTTTTTCGAGAATCTCAAGCGCCTCGGCATTTTTGATCAAGATGCCGGCGCGAGCGCCGCGGCCCACGCCAACCATGATCGCCATCGGCGTGGCGAGACCCAGGGCGCAAGGGCAGGCGATGATGAGGACGGCGACGGCGTTGACCAAGGCGTGCGCGAACCGCGGTTGCGGGCCGAGGAGCGACCAGGCAACGAACGTGATGGCAGCGACGGCGACGACGATGGGGACGAACCATTTCGCTACTCGATCGGCGAGACGCTGGATTGGGGCGCGGCTGCGCTGGGCTTGTCCGACGAGTTGCACGATGCGCGCGAGCAGCGTTTCGGAGCCGACACGTTCGGCGTGCATGATGAACGAGCCGGTGGCGTTGAGGGTTGCCCCGATAACTTTGCTGTCTGGTGATTTCTCGACCGGCATGGATTCGCCGGTGATCATGGATTCGTCGATCGAAGCTGCGGCCTTCGAGGACGACGCCATCGACGGGAACTTTTTCACCGGGGCGGACGCGGAGGTTGTCGCCGGGCTTCACTTGTTCGAGCGGAATGTCTTTCTCTGTAACCTTGCTTCCTTCCTTTAGATCCTCGCCAGGCTGAGCTTGCGTAAGCAGGCGCGCGGTTTTCGGGCTCAGGTCGAGCAGGGCGCGGATGGCAGCGCTGGTGCGACTGCGGGCGCGGAGTTCCATGACCTGGCCGAGCAGGACCAGAGTGGTGATGGCGGCAGCAGCCTCGAAGTAGACATCCGGATAGCCTCCCATGCCCCGCAGCGACTCTGGAAAAATCTGCGGCGCGAAGGTGGCGATCAGGCTGTATCCATAGGCGACGCCGGTGCCCATGCCGATCAGGGTGAACATGTTGGGACTGCGATTCACGAGCGAAGTCCAGAAACGTTGGAAGAATGGCCATCCACCCCAGAGGACTACGGGTGTTGCGAGGAGGAATTCGAGCCGGGGCAGATTGATCAGAATGCCGTACAGATTCAGATCGATGTTGATCTTAAGGCCGTGCCAGATCATGCCCGCCATAGCGACGGTTAAGAGGGGCGCAGTAAGAACGACGCTCACCCAGAATCGGCGCGTCATGTCGCGGAGTTCGGGATTGTCTTCCGCTGCCGCGCTTACCGTGCGAGGTTCGAGAGCCATGCCGCATATCGGACACGAACCGGGCGAAGGCCGGACGATCTCAGGATGCATGGGACAGGTGTATTCGGTGCGGACGGCGGAGACGGCCACGTCAGGCTCCAGGGCCATGCCGCAGGAGGGACAAGCGCCGGTCTTGGTTTCGCGGACCTCGGGACACATCGGGCAGACGTAGGCCGTGGAGTGAGGGACAGCCGTGTGTTCTTGATGTAGCGCGGGTTCCGCTGCGGTGCGGGGTGCGCCGAGTGTTACCAATCCCGAAGGCCTCGGCACGTTGAGATATTTATTCGGATCGGCCTTGAACTTGTCGACACAGGGGGCGCAGCAGAAATAGTAATTCTTGCCAGCATGTTGATGAAGATGCCGGGCCGTGGCCGGATTCACACTCATGCCGCAGACGGGATCACGTTCGGTTGCTAAGGGCGCGGACATTATTATTATTCTTAAGTATTAATGATAGTACTTGGGGCAAATGCGGAGCGGCGAGCTTCCACAGTTTTGGTTCGATAGGGGATGCTTTATATTGGATTCAGGCTGGAAACGGCCGGGGTTAATTCTGGCTAATCTGAGTTAGGAAAATACGAACAATTTATGACCTATCTAGATGTAGTTTTTCGTTACGGAGCGATGCCGGGCGAGACGGAGTTGAGGGCGATCGATGGGATGCGGGAAGTGTATGGAATTCGCGGGGTGAAGTTTAATGAAGCAGAGCGAACGCTGCGAGTTGGCTACGATGCCTCGCGTTTAAAAGCGGACGCCGTTGCGAAGATGCTACGCCAAGCGGGAGTGGACGTACGCGAGCAACTGGCGCTCGCATGATTTGAAGCTCTGTAGAAAATGGGGGGAGGGCTTTAATTTCTAGACTTAAATGCAAGGGGCGCCCAAGAGAACCTCTGGCCGAAGTCATCCTTGGAGCGCCCCGTTGCGCGCCACTTCGTCTGTTATAGGTATTAGCACTCGGCGTGCCATTCTCTAAGCCCATCAGAACACTGAGGAGCGGTCTCGAAGTCCCGTCAAGCGCCTTGTAGGAATTGCGTGGGCGCGAGAAAGTTTTACTTCCGCGGATGCTACCGTCCCCAACCTGCTTCCTACGGCTCGCGACTCCTAGTAGCGGGCCCGGGCAAACGTAAGAAGTTGAGGTCAGGTGTTTGCCGTAGAGAAGCTGTGCTCAAAGACGAATCAGCGCAGCGATTCGCGTAAGTTCACGCGCGCGGCTTTCGCGCTACTTCGTTTGCAGGGACGCTCCCCACGGCGCACAACTTCCGCTATAATTCCTGAGCGCCGTCATCGTCTGCAAGAAGGAGCGCCCTTAGCTCAGCTGGATAGAGCGTCTGGCTACGAACCAGAAGGTCGGGAGTTCGAATCTCTCAGGGCGCACCACTCATAGTAAGTTCCTGTCACTCGTCGTCAGTCCTGTCGTTGGTTCGGATCTGAGTTCAGTTCTAACGAATTCCAAATACTCCCCCAGGCTCAAAGGCCAGACCTTGGCTTTGGGTCCAGCTTTACCGCTTTCTTGGGCGTAGCCACGCCGGCACGGGTCAGTAGGGACTCATGCAGAGGGCTGACTGCGTTTGGAGGCGGGATTAGACAAGTTCCGGAACAGCCGGGGGGGTGTGGCATTGGCGTCTCGCGCAGCAGACTCGGAGATTGCCCAGGACGAAGAAAGAGAAAGGAACTAAGCAGGAAGTAGCAGTCCGAAAGGGCATTGCAAGATTTCGTTGTGAACTCTGAGAATGGGATGTCCTTTTGGCCTGTTTCACCATGCACTTCCGAAACCTATTCAAGTTCCACTTTAAATCTAGACTTACCTCGGACCTGTCCCTCCCTGTTTTTCTGGGGTGAGGGGTTGAAGGTTCGTACGACGAAAATTATGGAAAGACTGTTTCGAAATGGGAAAAAGGCGGGCAGCGCGGGATTGCTTCTTCTTAGCCTCGCCATTCTTGTGGGTTGCCAGGGCTTCAGTTCCAGCAAGGCGGCGAGTCAGCCGCCTGCGGCATCCGGCTCGCTGCTTCTCGGCAGCAGCACTCTCAATTTCGGGACGGTCACCGCAAGCACCAATAAGACACTCACCGTAACTGCAACAAATAATGGTGCAGCGTCGGTCACGATTAGCTCTGCTGCGGTTTCCACTCAGTATTTCTCCTTCAGTGGGCCCAGCCTTCCCCTTACCATTGCCGTTGGTCAGAGCGCCACGCTTAGTTTTGTATTCAGTCCGAATATTGCGGGGACGTACAACGCGACGGTTTCCCTCATCAGTGACGCGGCGAACAGCCCAGCGACGCTCGCCCTGTCTGGGACAGCAGTGTCGGATGGGTTGCTCGATCTGAATCCGACGAGCGAAAGTTTCGGCAGCGTAACCGTGGGGACGCAAAGCAACCAGACAGTGACCCTCACCAATAACAGCGCATCGACGGTTAATATCTCGCAGATTGCGGCGAGCGGAAGTGGATTCAAGGTCGGCGGCATTTCCACTCCGGTGGCATTGAACGTCTCACAGAGCGCGACGTTCACGGTGACGTTCGCACCACAAACGACGGGAGCGGCGAGCGGCAGTGTGACGATTACCTCGGATGCTCCGAACCCTACCTTGACCATGACACTCGCCGGCGTGGGTGCATCGGTGGGCGCGTTGAGCGCGAATCCTGCCAGCTTGAGTTTTGGAACAGTGCATGTCGGCAGCAACGAACCGTTGTCCGAGACGGTCACGAATACTGGCGGTTCCACGGTAACGATTTCGCAAGTCGCGATCAGCGGCACTGGTTTTGCGCTGAGCGGAATCTCCGCGCCCATGAACCTGGCAGCGGGACAGAGCACGAATTTCACCGTGACGTACTCTCCGCAATCCGCGGGTAACGGGAGCGGAAGCGTGACCATTACTTCGAACGGATCGAATGCGACATTGAGCATAGGGCTCACGGGCACGGCGACGGTGACAGCGGGCCAGCTGACGGTAGCGCCTGCAACCCTGGCGGTGGGAAACGTGGCGGTCGGCGCGAGCGGAACGGCTTCTGGAAACCTCAGCGCCAGCGGAGCCAACGTAACCGTGACGGGGGCGAGCACGAACAATTCGCGCTTCGCGATCAGCGGGTTATCGCTACCGGCGGTGATCACGGCGGGCCAGAGCCTGCCCTTCACCATCACTTTCAGTCCGCAAGTAACTGGAGCGGACAGCGCGATTCTGACATTTGTCAGCAACGCCCAGCCCTCCTCCACAACTGCTGGTGCGACAGGAACGGGAACGCCGGCGCCGACGCATACGGTGAATTTGTCGTGGAGCGCAAGTAACTCTCCGAACATAAGTGGGTACAATATTTATCGCGCCGTCTACACCAACGCTTGCGGGAGTTACTCGAAGATCAACGGATCGAAGCTGGACACGCTTACGACTTATACAGACTCCGTGGTGGCCGACGGCACAAATTACTGTTACGCAACCACCGCAGTTAATTCCAGTAATGAAGAGAGTGGATACTCGAACATCGTCTCCGACGTGCAGATTCCCCCTCCATAAGCGGTTCTCTCTTTACTTAACTATCAGATAAGTAACTTTAGTGTTAAGTAGCTCCACTGGAATGCATCTGCGAATCCCCGCCATTTAAGCCCGTTTCGGGACAGAAACCCCAAAAGCGAAGGGGCAGATGTACCAATGGCCGATCGAGTTGCACTATCGGTACCTATGCGCATCGGTCGTTGTATTTCAGAATGGCGACATGAACCTCCCCCGGTCCATCACTCAGCCTCTTCTTCTTCGCGTCTTCGTCCTCATGTTTGCGACAATGAGCGTGGCAACATTGTCTCTGGATGCTCAGACGCCAGCGCCACCATTAACCTTCACGCCTTCCAATCTGCATTTTGGCGAAGTACCAATCTCTGGAACTGAGACCCAACTTGTGGTTTTGACAAATCCTGGGTCGAACCCCGTGACCGTGTCGTCGATGGCGATGAGCGGAGCGGAGTTCGGCATCAGCAGTTTGAACCTGCCGCTTACGCTTGCTGCCGGCCAGAGTACAAGCTTCAATGTGACCTTTACTCCCACCACAAATGGATGGGAGGGAGGGACGGCCACCTTCACCACCAACGGGTCCACCATTAAACTGTGGTTGGCAGGGACGGGAGTGACGGCTGACGCGATCACTGCGAGCCCTTCGTCCTTGTCGTTCAACAACGTAAAAGTTGGTAGCAGCTCTACACAGTCCGTTGTGCTGACCAATGGGCACCTGCCAACCACGATTAATAACTTCCAGATGTCCAACAGCGCATTCACGGTGAGCGGGCCGAGCACGCCACTCACGCTGAGTGCGGGGCAAAGCATCACGTTGAATGTGACCTTCTCGCCGCAGAGCGCGGGCATCGCGGGCGGCAGCGTGTTTGCGGGCGGTCCGCGGTTGAACGTCCCGCTTACAGGTACGGGCACGACATCGACTTCCGGGCAGTTGACGATCACCCCGGCGGTGCTTAACTTCGGCAACGTGCCGGTGGGAACCACAGCAACGCAACCCATGACGATTAGCGCTACAGGCGCGGCGGTGACGGTTTCCTCGGACAGCAGCAGCAACGCACAATACGTGCTGGACGGTGCGGCGTTTCCACTCACGATTCCAGCCGGCCAGAGTGCGTCGTTCAACGTGGCGTTTACGCCAACCAACAGCGGCACCGTGGCCGGAGCGCTGGTGTTTTCCAGCAACGCGTCGGATGCACAGGCGAGCGAGTCGCTTACCGGCACTGGAACCGCGCAGGTCTACAGCGTGAATCTGTGGTGGAACGCCGCGACCGACGTGGTGGGCTATAACGTCTATCGCAGCACGAGCGCGAATGGTTCCTACGCAAAGGTCAATTCAAGCCTGGATCCCACGACGGCGTACACGGATAGCGGCGTGACGTCGGGTCAAACGTATTACTATGCGGCAACGTCGGTGAACTCCAGTGGTATGGAGAGTGCAAAGTCGACGCCTCCGGTAGTGGCGGCGGTCCCGTAAAGGTATAGAGGGTCTAAAGAACAGCGAACAAACCACCTGGTCACAAGCGGAGCGTTGACGATGCTAACGTCAACGCTCCCTTTGTGTTTGAAGTGGGTGCGCTAAGTAAGTCATTGCCGAAACCCAATCTTACCCGTCTGTTTAACTTAAGCCTCCTGTTGAAACTTCCGTCGCTGCGCAAGCAACGTTCGCCTGCACCAAGTTACTTCCGTAACCACGCCACTATACGGTCCAGTCCGTAGCCCATCAGAGCCATTCCCCGCGCTCGGCACTATGCGTTAGTACTAGTACCAGTGGACAATACTCTACAGACGAAAGTTATGATGACTCAATGGCGTGGCGCAGTTCTAAACCCGTGGGTCATGATGCTTCTGGCCTTTTGCGGTCTTTCCAGTCCGGCACTCGCACAGCAGGAAGTCTCATACGCTTTGCTGCGGCCAGTATCGGCTTCGATGGGAGCGGCTCCCTTTACCACAACGGCGAAGCCAGCCAGCGTGCCGGTGACTACAACGCATCGATTTTGGGATCGCAAGAATAGCTTCTTGTTTGCAACGAACGCTGCCTTCAGCGCCGCTGACTTTGTGGTGACCCGCGATAATCTGCGAAGCGGTGGGCAGGAATTGAATCCAGTAACGCGCCTGTTCGCAGGCAGCACGGCAGGTTTGGCGGTCAATTTTGCCGGGGAGACCGCGGGAGTGGTTGGGCTTAGTTACCTGTTCCACAAGACTGGCCACCACAGGCTCGAGCGTTTGGTTTCGGTGGTAAACATCGGGTCTTCCGCCTCTGCCGTAGCATTTGGCCTGGCCCACCGGTAGAAGTGCACCACTTACTCTGTAACTACGTTTAGCGCCTTCGTTATCAGCGGTCGATCCCATCCAGTCTCAGTCAAGTCCGCAGTTCACGCCTCTGGTCGCCACGACGAGCGACAAAGATCAGCAGAAAAATGATCGCCAAGGCGATGAGGAAGTAAATGATTCCGCCGTCGTGGTGGAGCCGTCCGGTCAGATAGCGCGGATCCACGCGCGTTCCCAGCATACCCAGAACAAAGATGCGGAGGCCGTTCTTCGCAACCGAGAGCGGAATGGCGACTGCTATAAGCAGGGCTTTTCGCCATGGGGACTGCAAAAGCATCTGTGCGAGAACCATGGTGGTGACGATCAACATCAGGCTGGAACGGATGCTGCTGCATTCCCGCGCCACTTCGATGGTGAGGCCGGGAATGGTGATGAGTGTTCCGTCCTGTACAGCGGGCACGCCAGCCGCCGAGAAAAGCAGATGAGCGGAAGCAGCGGAGCCCTGTTGCAGCCAGCGGACGATCGGATTCAACAAGAACTCGGGGAACGGAACGATCCAGATCAAGAAGATGAGTGGGAATACGGCGCGTCGCAAGGCGGCATCGCCGAAGGCGAGCGCGAAGGCTCCGATCCACCAGCAGACGAGCGCCAGCATGTTCAAAGACAGTTGATTGTCCGGATGGGTTGCAAGCGGAGCCATCTTCGCAGCGGCAGCAATCAACAGCGCACATATCAGCAGAAAAACGCCGAGCCTCGCTGCGGATCGCATGGATGGTGGGGGCGGCTCCCAATCCATAAAAATGAGCGCCAGGGTGATGGGGAGAATCAGCAGGATGTGCGTGTATTGCTCGTCACTCAAGGCGAGGCGGAAGGAAACGAGAAGCGATTGACTCCAAAGCGCCAGAGAGACGGCGACGAGAATGGAGAAAACCAGCGGCGGCGACAGCTTCAATGCAGATTCGCGCGGGGGGGTACTGCTCACGGTGTAATGGTACGACAGCAAACAGAGCACACCGGAGAATCTGACCCACGGTTCTCGAGTTAAGCAACAGGCAACAAGCCGGACTATTTTGAGGCCGCGGGCGCGCGGCAGAGTGGCGGTGGATTCTGCGGTAGGCTGGCCGGATCTTTTTTCGGAATATCGGCGCGAGTGCGCTGCGAGCGGTCGCTGGATACGCCCTTGGCGCTAATGGCGCGCACAACGTAGTAGTACTTGGTGCCATTCTGCACCATGTCGTCGGTGCAGGTGGTGTCGGGATAAGGATGCGCATTGAGCAATACCGGAGGATCTTTCTTCCCTTCCAGCCCGCGGTAGATGCAATAACCGACGGCGTCAGCGTGTTTCGAGTCCGAGGGCGTGCTCGCCTTCCACGAAAGAACTACGCGGTGTCCGCCTTTGGGTGACGCGTTTGGCGGCGCGGAGGAGTCGAACGTCGGACAAGCCAGTACCGGGACGGAAGATTTGGGTGCAGCTGCTTTCGATTGCTGCAAGGCTTCCGTGACGCGTTGAGACAGCAATTCGTTGCGACTTGGACTCTTGCTGCAGGCACTTTGGGCAAAGCTCAAAAAAGCAAGCAGCACGGCGATGGAAAGCGGCGGCAGTTTTGACTTCCAGATTCCCTTCACCGTTGCCGTTGCCTCATTCGTGTCGTGGCCGTTGTAGAGGTCCAAGTTAGCTTCATCGCGGATTGTAACTCTTCCTCGATGTAGAACGGCAATGGTGATGGAGTCGATAGCAGATGAAGTTCCTAACCGTCTGTTGAGATGCTAATCGCCGCTTGGGGTGTTGCGACGAAGTAGAGGTCCGATCTTGCCGCTAAATTGAAAGGCATGAAAGAGGCGCTGTTTCAGCAGGAAATTCTGTACCTTCTGCTTGAGGCGGGAACCGTGAAAGTCAACCAGATCCAGTGCGGCAAGGAATGCGAATAGTTGATGGTCTTCGGCGCCAGGAACCCCGATAGCGGCACCGCGAAAGATGGGATTGCTGCGATGCATGAGCCGCGTAGCTTCGAATAGGAAGGCGTTGGGATTGGTATTCGGCGTACCGGTGTAGTCGAAGTAGGGACCGTCCTGCACGCGCACACCCGGCTGAATCGCGCCCTCGATGACGATTTCAGAATTTGCGGGAACTTCGAGCGGAGCGCTCTGGCAGGAGATGAGAGGAACCGGCGCTTGTTGCAGGGCTCCGGCGAGGTCATATTCATCCATTCCGTCGGGATAGGCCGCGGCGGCGGCTATGACTACTGCTTCGCTAACGCCGATGGCCACGGCCATGGGTAAGGGCCTGCCTTCTTTTTCGGCCTTGGCGAATTGTCGAGCCAGATGGCTGTTCGGAGAGGCGCTCACCGTCGCCTGCCTGGGACCTAACATCTGCATCCGGTAGACGCCGATGTTGCGCGAGCCGGTCTCGAGATCTTTAGTCACGTTGATGTGCCAGGTGCCCAGGTAGCGTCCGCGATCCTTGTAGCTCCAATGCGGCACGGGGAGATCCAGCAGGTTGAGCTCACCCGCGGAGACGATGTTTTCCAGGACGGGACCACTCTGAACGATTCTTGGTTTTATCGGGCGAGCTATTCGGTGGCGGGCCTCGGCAAGAAGCGATTGTTGGCTATGGCCACATTCCAAGCCCAGGGCCAGGGCAATGGAATCGATATCGCTCAAGCCGTTGGTGAAGACTTTTTGGCCTGGATATTCCTTGATGTTCTCGAAGAGCACGGGACTGCGGCTCAGTCGAGTCATTCGTCCGATCTCGAATCTCCAATCGGTGGCTTTCTTCACGCGCACCAGCCGCTCGTTATCGGAAAGAAGCTGTATGAAGTGGCGCAGGCCGGTAGATTCGTTGGACAATTCCAGCGACGGAGAACAGGGGGAGTTATCGCTTCGAGTGTGGGGCCCAATGCCGGTTTGGGAGAGAGTGTTGAGCACGGCTAGATAGCCCATTCCTCCTGGCGAATTTCCGGACTCGCGTGGGAGGGTACGGAGCGCTGGTTGCGACGAAGCAGCTCGGCGGCGCGCTTGGCGAAATAGGTGACGATGATATCGGCGCCGGCGCGCTTCATGCAGGTGAGCGCCTCCATCATGATCGCGTCACGATCGAGGCGGCCCATCTTCGCCGCCGCATCGATCATCGCGTACTCCCCACTAACGTCATAGACGGCCAAAGGCATTTTGAATTCCTGCTTGGCGCGATAGACGACATCGAGATAGAAAAGCGCGGGCTTCACCATGACGATGTCAGCGCCTTCTTCGATGTCGAGAGCGATTTCGCGCATGGCTTCATCGGAGTTGGCGCAGTCCATCTGGTGGGTTCGCTTGTCCCCAAAAGAAACGGCGGAATGTGTTCCCTCTTTAAAAAACGGGTCGTAAAGCTTCGAGGCGAACTTGGCGGCGTAGGCCATGATGGGAAGATTCTGATAACCATGGGCATCCAACGCTTTGCGCATGGTTTGAATCTGGCCGTCGAGCATAGAAGCGGGGGCAACCATGTCGCTGCCGGCCTCGGCGTGGGAGAGAGTGATTTTCGCGATCAGCTCAAGGGACGCATCGTTGTCGAGGTATCCGTTGCGGATAATGCCGCAGTGGCCGTTGAGCGTGTACTCGCAAGGGCAGACGTCGGTGATAACGAGCATTTCCGGAACGGTGTCCTTGAGAGCCCTGATGGCTTCCTGGACGATTCCGCGCTGGGCGTAGGCACCACTTGCTTGTTCATCTTTGGCCTCCGGCACGCCGAACAGTAAGACGGCCGGGATTCCGAGTTCGCGCGCGACGATGGCTTCTTCGACCAGGCAGTCGATCGAGAGATGGTAGTTGCCCGGCAGCGAAGGGATCTCGCGCTTGATGTTATGGCCGGGCACGGCGAAGAGCGGCAGGATAAAGTTGCTGGCGGAAAGCTGGTTCTCGCGAACCAGGCCGCGAATGGATTCGTTTTGCCGTAACCTTCGAAGTCTCTGTGCTGGGAATGCCATGGTGGTTCCTTTCATTTGCTCGCGTAGGCGATCGAGCGGTTGGCGGGTTTCCGCAACTGGAAGGGGAGAATTTTTCCACTGGCTGTACATACCGGAAAATCACGGCGAATTTGCACCATGCCGGACTGCCTCCACATCTCCGTGCCGGATTGCGCCCATGATTCCGGACTGGCCTCGCCGCGTTTCAGCAGCGTCATGAACTTCTCAAGAACTTCGTCGTCCTTTATTTCCCCGACGCGCGGGCTGACCAATAGTTGAAGGCGAGTGAGTCCCTGGCAGTCCTCTTCTTCGATTAATTGGTAATCGGTGCTCTTTCCGCCGAATGTATGCGGAAGTTCGCGCTCGATGATGCGGACGAAGTCGGTATCAACGAAGGTAACTCCTTCGCCGGTTAACTTTTCGTAGCTGCGAATGTTGCTGAGGCAGGTATCGAATCCAAGTTGACCGAAGCCACACTCGCAAGGTTCTGCGTTGAGATCGCCAAAATCACCCATGCCGACGTTCAAAAGTAATTTCGGTGATTCGTAGAGCAGGCTGGTGAAGAGGTAGGAGTCGAGGGAAATGTCAAAGTTGGGAACCACCTGTCGATGGCTGATGATCGCGGTGGTGTCTTTGTAGAGATGGCAGTGATCGCTTTCGGCATGGGGCAGATTACAGCCAGCGGCGATAACACCAGCCTCGGAAATCCCGTATACGGGAATCGCCTCGGCGCCAGTGGCTTCGATCTCCCGCTTCTTGTGGGGCGTGAGCGGTTCACCGGTGACCAGAAACTTCGCACCCTTAAGGTTGAGATTTCTTTCGGCAGCCGCGATGCATACTCGGACGGCGGAGGCGGCAAATGTATAAACCACGCAGTTTGGGTGCTCGCTTAGAGTTTGGGATGCCCACTCCGCAATGCGGCCGGCATCGTTGAGTCCGGCATATTGCGGCTCCGCCAGCGGAGATCCAAACAAGCGGTGAACCGCAAAAATGGTTTTGGTGCCCCATCTTTTTTCCCAGTTCACCCGCACCTGATCTTCCGAAACTTGCGAGAACCACCTCGCCACGGGATTTCCAATGTGAGCAAATCGCAGGCTGGAGTTGATGCCCGGAGCGCCTGGAAAGACCGGGAACCAGTTCGCGATGGGAGCGGTCAGGCAACTATGCAGATTGAGCAGGAAGGCGTCATAGAGCGATCTTTGATGAAGGTAGTCAAAGTCGATTCGGATCCTTGTGCCGGCGCTTCGAGTGGCCCCGCTCCTTACTTCATAGACGAACGACAGAAACGGGTTATCGAACATACCTTCTTCGCAGCGAAAAGAGACGCCGTTGCGCTCCACCGGAACTTTGCCTTTGAACTCGTCGACCGTGAAATAAACGCCTTCGAGTGCGAGAGTGCGCAGGCTGGCCTCCAGTCCACTGCTTGCAACCCAATCCTTGAGGTCGGAGAAGGTGATGTGTTTGGCGGCGAGCAACGGGAGGTAGGGGCTGCGGGAATAATTAAAGATGCTGCGCTCCGCGAGGCGCAAGAAATTTTCCTCGCGGGCGGCGATGCGCTTTTGGAGAAGCGATTTGGCGAGGGCAATTGCTTCCTCGGGCTTCATGCGCGACTGGGCGAATTTCCGCAGACCATCGATGAATCGATAATATTTTCGCAACTCTAACCTCGCGCGGAGCGCCGAAGGAAATTTTGTTTTTCAGCCGTCGTACGATGTTCAAACAAAGACTTTTTCTTCAAAGGGAACGGAATTGAGGGAGCATCAAGCTGGGGGTGGCTGCGAGGTCCATTCGCGGCAAAGCTTAACGAAGACATTTTCCGTCCCTGCGATGAAAAAGTATGTGATTGTCATCACAGAGCGCGAGGCTTTGGAATGGCAGTCTTGGTGTCGGCGGTCGCGATGGTAACCAAAGTACCCTTTGCGGAACTTTGATTTCAGGTTCGACTGTGAAATCCTACCTTTCTCATGGGGTGACGTTGCGGCGAAGCGCTTAGGCTTATGATTCAGTCGGAAGAGCACTCGAGCGCGATGCCGCAGTTCAGCGTTGTCATCCCTGTTTTCAACGATTGGCTCCCGCTGCGTGAGTGTCTACAGTCTCTGGCTCGCCAGATCGACGCCCCGACTTTCGAGGTGATTGTTGTGGACGACGGGAGCTCAGAGGTCGCTCCAGAATCGATCCAAGGCTGGCAAACTTCCTATCCATTGGCAGTGATCCGGCAGGCGCATGCCGGTATTCCAAGCGCAAGGAATCGTGGGGTTCTCACCTCAAAAGGCGCGGTGCTGCTGTTCGTGGACGCGGACTGCCGACTGGAAACAAATTGTTTAGCTGCCCTGGATCGAACCATTGCACAGACGCCGCAACACGATTTTTTTCAGCTACGACTGGCGGGAAATCCATCCAGCCTGGTGGGACGCGCGGAAGAGCTAAGACTGAAATCGTTCCAGAAGATGATGCTGCAGCCGGACGGCCGCATTCGCTACCTGAATACGGCGGGGTTTGCGATTCGACGCTCCCGACTGGGCATTCAAACCGAGGTCTTCGATCCGGAAGCGCTACGCGCGGAGGACACACTTTTGCTGGCGAACCTGATGCAGGCCGGAGAACTTCCGCTGTTTGTCGCCGATGCGGTTGTCAAACATGAAATTCCCTTGTCTTTGCTCGGATGCCTGCGAAAGGATGTTCGGTCGGTGTATCTGGAACGGCGGGCTTACGACATTATTGCGTCAAAGGGAGTGATTGTACGTCTCACTCATCGCGAGCGGTTGCAATTGCTTTGGTCGATGTGGAAAGCGGCGGGGCACGAGTCTATCGGACGGACGGCCTGGTTTGTTCTCCTGATTCGGCAAGCCTTCCAGCGAATAATCTCCATTGCGTTCCAATGCATGCGGAATCCGGCGACGGGAACGGTGCGCGCGGGTCACCAAGGCTCGTCTGTTTGAGGTAAATCAGTCTAGTCCGAATCCTTCATCGAAATCAGGGACAAATTTTCGCTGATTTTAACCTTGCCATAATTTCAGAGACTATCTCGGTGGGAGTGCCGTCGCCATTGACCACGATGGCGTGCTGCGGTTCTTCCAGTGTGGCGAGCTGGCTGGCGAGCATCTTCTCGGTCATGTAATGCCCATGGCGTGCTCGCAAGCGGTCGCGCAGAATCTCCGTCGAGACCTTGAGATAGACGAATTGGGTTTCCGTCCCTACTCGAAGGCGTTCTCGATAGGAGTGCTTTAACGCGGAGCAAGCGAGGACGGCATTTTGGCCGGAGGCAATCCATCCGGAGATAAGCGTGCGCAGGGTCTCGAGCCAGGGCTCCCGCTCCTCATCCGTCAAAGGAATACCTGCTCGCATTTTCGCAACGTTCGCGGGGGAATGGTAATCGTCCGCATCGGCGAAGACCCAGTGGAGTTGGCCGGCCAGTAGTTGACCGATTGTCGTCTTCCCTGCTCCGGCGACGCCCATGAGCACGATAACCACATTACCTCCATGGCCTCGAGGTGATGAACAACATTAAATGAAAATAGGATACGAGAGAACAATCGGGACCCGGAAGCGATCATCCGTCCGTCGATAGAAGAAATTAGTTAGTCAGAAAATCCCGCGAAGCCTGAGCGGCCGAGTGCTGAGAAAGTCTATTCAGATTTCGCGGATTGCAGAAAAAGGTGAGGTTGGCAGGTGTGCTCGGCAACATGCTCTCCCAGCGCTCCAACCCTGCGTTCCTTCTCTCCGAGCAGCAGTTCGAGTTGCTTGTCGACTCGCATGAACTCACCCGGCTTCTTGGAGCGGAAAATCTCAAGTTGCAGAGTGGCCTTTTCCACCAATTCCTTAAGAACTTCTTCCAGTTCGGAGGCAAGCTTGTCGTATTTCGCGCAGGCGCTCATGTTGATGTTGGTTGCAGAACGATGTTGTTGGGCTGCCGGAAATTTTTCGGTTGTCCGGCAACTCAACCCTGCCGACTCTAAGCTGCGGCTCTGTTTTTTGCCGCGATTCCAGCAAGCACATCCAGAACATAGAGGGCATCTTTCAGGAGGCGACGTTCGTTGTCCGCAGAATCGGTGATGATTTCCTCTGCCCGGTGGAAAATGGCATTTCGAGCTTCGGCAATTCGGATGGGCAGCTTGGCGTAGTCGGGTTCTAGAACCGCCGATTGATAAGCCTCGAACCATTTTGCGACTGGAGGAGGAGGGTCAGCAGGTGGGTGAAACATGGTCGACTCCTATAAATCGAGGCCTAGCAAAGCGATCCAGGTATGTCCGTGCGCTGCCGTACATAGCTGAATGGTCGATCAGCGGCGTGATTTTCTCGCATTTGGGGAACGGAGCAGGAACAGAAACAGTGGTCCACAAGCGAACTCTTAGCTGGTCCCACTTCAAAACCGCAGGCAAGCGCGAATTCGAAGGCTGCAATTCTGACTTCGTCGAATAACCCCACCATGTCCCTCCAAAAAGGAAAGATCAGGATGGGGTACTCTTCTTGAGCGGTGTGCAGCTTGAGTGGCTTATGCGGCGCGATCGGAGTAGGCGTCGTCGCTCTGAGCGTCGGAACCGTGCTGTTTCACCATCTTGTTGTAGTTTCCCATGATCAGAAACGGAGCGGCCCACTGTCCGACGAAGAGAGCCCAATCGTGCTTTTTCGTTAACTTGAGGATGAGAGATGCAGCCATTGATCCGACAGCGAGCCCGAGGAAAACGCTGGAGGGGACTTGCGAGGTTTGACGTTCAATCGCTCCGGTGAAGTTATCTTCGGTGGACTGGCCCGGCTTGACTCTGGTTTGCATATGGCATGACTCCTTTTTAGTTAATTAGCGTCAAGCTTCGATGCGAGAGCAGTAGGTGTTTGTTGCGGTCATTCTGCAGGCGTGCGAACTTTCGAACATTCAATCAAAAAGGCACTGTGGATTTTTACTTCGCGGAAAATCGAGGCGAGCCTTCGTTTGAGCCTCAGGACGGTTGGAGTTTTCGGAGCTACTGAACGTCCGGCAGGGTGTATTCAAAATCGTAAGAATGTTTTCCCTCAGAAATAATGATGTTCATCTTGCCGGTGAGGCCGGCGAGCTGGCCAGACCCTGAGTCAGGAACCACGGTGACGGATAGTTCCGGAGTGCCGCGGTTGAGCGTGCCGACATGCTGCAACGAAAAACTTCCCGTGCACAGGCCCCTCGCAGTGTGCAGCGTGCCGGTAACGCGCTCGATGGCAACGTAGCCGGCGGAGCCTTTGACGTCCGTAGAGGCGGTGAGCATCTGGCCTTTGCTGGTAGCTTCGAGATCTCCGTGAAACTGTTTATCGATGGTCATGCGGCCGAGAGTGGGGTCGAGTTTGTCGTCCTGCGGAGTGAGCTTGACTTCGAACGGTCCGGTGGCGTGCGCGGGCATGGAAGTTCCCTTCTGACTTGCGGCCTGGCCTGCTGCGAGAGGGGAAGCAGCGAAAAATATAGCAGCGACCGTCATAGCGACGATCGCCGCCACTGGAATTGCGACGCGAGCCTGGTTCAACTTCATCATTAGATGAGCATTGTCGCCACAGGCGCGGTGATCGCGTCAAGCTCACGCGCGAGTGTCGATGGTTTGTCCTTTCTCGATGAAGGTTTGCACCCATGCCAGCACGCGCTTCCATCCCTCGCCGTGACTCTTGGCCTGGTCTGGGTGTCCGGCAAAGCCGCTGTGTCGAATCTTGACGAGCGTGCCGGTGCCCGCGCGTTGCGGACCGCTGGGATGCAGGCCATGCACGCTTTGTGGCTCGAGCTCCCAGCGAACTGTCGTCTTGAGATCGCCAGCATAACTGGACTTCCAGGTTTGGACCAGAAGACGCGGGGGGTCGACTTCGAGGTACTCGCCGCTAACCTCAAAAGTCTCGCCATTATTGCTGACACCCTTGCTGGCCCATTTGCCATGGACGCGCAGGTCGCTTTCGAAGCTAGTGACACGATAGATTTCTTTGGCGCCCCACCACTGCGGTAGCTGGTTCGGGTCGGTGATCGCCTGGAAAACGCGGGCGGGTGGTGCCGCGATAAAGATCTCGCAAGTGACGACATCGTGGTCGGGAGTGATTGCGTCGGTTGCCATGGTGCCTCCTTAGCCTCAGCGAAAAGTCGAATTTGAATCACAACAACAGAAAGGACGGCGGAAAAAATCAAAATCAAGATCAAGATCAACAGCAAAGGCGACGGACAGGAGTGTCCGTCCCACAGGTTAAGGCTCGGTGAACCTCTTCAGTTGTAGAAGAACGCCGGGCCAGCCGCCGGCGTAATCCTTGCGCGTAGCTTCTTCCTGAGCGAGGCCGGTGTGCGTGACTTTCACGTGAGTTCCACGGCCTGTTGGGGTAAGTTCCCAACGAACGATGGTGCGCAGCGACTGGTCCTGATGCCAGTTGCCGTACCAGGTGTAAGACAAGAAGGCGCGGAGGATCGATCTCAAGGATTTCGCCGTGGCACTTGAACTCATCGACATTGTTGACGACGGCACTTCCCTTCTGCGTGGTGTATCCGTAACGGCCGCCGGAACGCGCGTCCATCTTCCAAGTCTTAACGGGGCAGCTTGGATTCTTAAACCAGAGCATGAGCTCGCGCTCGTCGGTTAACGCCTGGAACACGCGAGCAGGAGGAGCGGCGATTTCGATTTCGGTGACGACCGCATCGCCGTCAGCCGTGATCACGGATTGTGGTGTTGTGCTGGTCATGAGATTCGTCCGTCCTTCCTTTCGTTCTTCCCTTCCCATCTTTCTGTTCGTGCGCCGCCTTCGTGCCTCCAGTCACTTTGGGAGATCCCACGTCTCGCAACGGGCGGGAGACGTGGGGCCCCCTTGCTAGATTATTTCTGGGCGATCTCGGTGCGGCGCAGGTCAAAGAGTTCCTTCATTTCCTTGCCGTGATCGTTGAACGTCCAGTCTTCGGTGTGGTGATTGGGCTCGAGCATTGTAATTACGACGCGCTGCATATGGCCGGCATCTGGCGCGGACAGATTTGTGGCGTCGAAGAAGTCGAAGGTAATCGTCTTGCCATCGGGCGAAGTGGTGGCAGCCATGCGCGGTTGATTGCCGGCGCCGCAATAGTGCGTCAACACAAGGCGGTTCGGTCCGTCGAGATGAATCATGGAAATCATGTCGTGATGGCCCTCTCCCATGATTTCACTCATCAGAGCGGATCCTCCCGCGGTATCACGGAAAGAAACATGTAGAGGCTCACCTTTAGAATTCTTGCCTTCCCAGATTCCGTTGAGGGACCTGAGCTGATCGTAGGATTTTTGCGCGGCGGTTTGCGCGAGCGCGGCGGTGGCGGCGAGAAGCAAACCGAGTGACAGGGCGATGCGAAGCGATTTCATTTTAGTGGTCTCCTTTTGAAGTTTTGCGGATTGGTTTAGCTGCGTCATGCTGAGTTTCTTTGGTGTGCTCGGCTTCGACAAACGTTTTCAGATTGGCGAGGTTGAGCTGCCAGAAGCTGCGGTATTGTTCCAGCCAGGAATCAACGGCGCGAAGTGGATCGGGATTGAGTTGATAGACGCGGTGACGACCTTCCCGGTGTTCTCGAACCAGGTGGGCGCGGCGCAGGAGGCGAAGATGCTTGGAGATCGCCGGACGGGATACCGGGAAAGCCTGGGCAATTTCGCCGGCCGGCTGGCGGCCTTGCCGCAGCAGATCCAGCACAGCGCGCCGCGTGGGATCGGCAAGCGCCTGGAAAGTGGCTTCCGAAGAATATGTAACCGAACGGTTCCGCATAATGCGTAACCATACAGTTACACGATTGGCCTGTCAAGCGGAAAAATGTGAAGATGTCGTTTTTAAATTAGCCGCAGGCGTAATCCCACCGAAAACGATCGCTGCCGTCCGCCGAGAGCTCTCGGGACACGCGCGACGCAGGAATCTGCTTTGGCTGGTTGGCGGCGGTTATTTCTTCTTCCAGAATCTCCCGATGCCGAGGCGCACCTGCACCGTATTCAATCCGGGATTGTAACCGCCAAGCCCGGCGTTCGATATGTGCAGGTAGCGTGCGTCGATGCTCCAGTTATATTTCTCTTCCAGAATGTGAGTCCCCAAAGCCGCGCTGGGCGAGAAGTTTACCGTGTTGGTATAGGTAGGAATTTCTTTGCTGCTGAAGAGCGCTCCGCCACTGAGCTCGAAGTAAGGCGAGAACCTTCCTCTCCGTACAAAATTCCACTTGAGAACGAGTGGGTTGAATCCCCAGGCGTACGCGGTATTGGCGGGCTGAAATATCAAATACACCGGAACCACGTCGACAGCGTATTCGAATCGACCGCGCAGGATTCCCGGCCAATGCGGATCTGTGATCACCCATCCAAAGCGTGCCCCGGCATCGAAGGCTTCTGTATTCTGCGTGCCACCGGGTACGGAATGACCTCCTCCGGCCCAGACCTGAACTTCGTTTCCACCTTCTTCCGGCCCATCCTGAGCTCGGCTCATCGCAGTGCCAATGGTGAAGAAAAACCAACAGGTCAACAAAAGAAGGAAAGTGGGCTTTCGAGGCATGCCATCGAGGTTGCCCGACTCTTGCAAATTTTGCAAGCGAGGTTCTGCTGTGATCTACATCACAGCCGGGTCTGATTCTGCGCTCTATGATCAAGTCGAACTTGATAATCGTTCATCGGAGGTTCCGATGTTCACAGAAACATTCAAACCCGCGTACCGATTTGCATTTCTCATCTCGTTCATCATTGCGTTCCAGATCGCTGTGCACGCACAAGACGCTCAGTCGGCGCCGAAGAGCGATTCCACCGCATTTGCAGCCATTCCGGCCGATGCAGCCAAACAGGCGAATCCGGTGAAGCCGTCTCCGGAGTCTGTGGCGCGCGCGAAAAAGTGGTGGACGCTCGATTGCGCCATGTGCCACGGAGCGACCGGAGATGGAAAAGGAACCCTGGCAACGGATATGAAGCTGAAAATTGCCGACTTCACCGATCCCACCACGTTGAAGGATCGCACCGACGGCGAGATTTACTACATCATCAAGAAGGGCCACCAGGATATGCCACCGGAAGGCGACCGCATCAAGACCGAAGAGGGTTGGGATCTGGTGAACTACGTACGATCGTTATCCAAGAGCAAATAGTTTCGCTTGGCAAAAATAAAGGCGCGGCTTCATGCCGCGCCCTTGAAATCTCTACTGCCAGTCTCGACTTACGCTACCTGATTCCGGCGACCACCTTTTTCCCACCACACCTTGGGATCTTCCGGACGATTCAGCATCTGCGACAATTCCTTCTTGATTTCCGCCAGGCGATTGGCACGCATTTCCACCGCCGACTGATCAATCTGGGTATCCGACGGTTTGCCCGTGAATCGGGCGTTCATGTTCCGTAAATCCGTAATTTCCTGACGAAGGCTGGAGAGGTGTTCCAATATGTAGGGCATCGCAATTGATGATACCGCACATTTCCTTAGTTGCCGCATTAATTCCTCGCCAGGCGCCGCCTAACGTCCAATGTCCTTGATTTCATTGACGAAGATCTTAAGTGGAGAAAGGCTTGCGGCGCAGGTACCGACTTCGTGCGTTGCGCGGCACGTCTGGCAAACACACGGTACGTTTTCAATACCGAGTGAAGCTGCAGGGTGACCTCAGCGGATTACCGAAACAGTCAAGATGGCGGTGCATATCCAGAATTGATCAATTCCGACCAGTAAAGAAACTGACATCAAGACATACTCATGAAGTGGCAGTCGGTGTTGTATGCGTCAAATTGAAACCTGAGTGCCGCATAGGGACTGCCCGGTCCATCACCATGAGGCAGCGGCGGCGTAGCTTAGTGTGATCAACGGAGGCAAGAACTATGAAGACGAAAACCTGGACCGTAATTACCAACACCGGCAAACAGGCAGACTTGGCCTCTGGCCTCGAGAAGAAGGAAGTTCAGAAGCCATCGCACATCAGCGCCAGAGAGTTTGTTCATTGGCTCGGGCCCGAAAGCCATATCGATGACGCTACTTTGCGATCGCTATTTAAGCTGTAAGAGCCTCCTGCGGCGACGCAAATTACAGCTCTGCACTCCAAGTTCCCTTTGTTAGTAACTTACGTGATCGATGATCACCCGATGATGCCGTTCCGATTGGCGTCGAGTTTCTCCGTGGCATTCCCACCTCGGTCCACTGTTTCGACGCTCCTATAAAGCCACTAGCCACCAGCGTCGAACAAACGGAGGAAGCGAAACGCGCGGAAAGGCGCACGGCGTCACGTCGCCACAGAGGGATTTTGTGTAGCTCGTGTCGCGGGCTGGGGCAGTTGCTGTCCGCAATGCGCGCAGATCGCCCAAGTCGGGTCAGCGGGCTTCCCGCATTTCGGGCACGTTGGCTGCAGCAAAATGCCGCAGCGCGGACAGAATGGAAATCCTACCTTTTCGATATGCCCGCAGCCGGGGCACGGCGTCGGCAGAGGGTCGCGGAGAATGAAGTACAAAATTATCCCGATCGCATTCGGAATGAAGATCGCCAGCAGCGTCCACATTCCATACCTCATCTGCCGCCGCTTCGCGTCGCCATAGACGTATCCGATCAGCGCAACCCAAGCCACCACGAACAGGAACATCGCGCACACACACAGCGTTTGCCCCCAGCGTGGCCACTTGCCTACCACCGGATCCGTGGGCGCCATGAACAAGAACATCGGCAGTGTGCAGCACAAATTGATGAACCCTGCAACGATCCACGCTGCCTTGGGAATCACGCGCAATTCTTTGGTGAAGTGGCTCATGCCAGCCTCCTTTCGCCGCGCTGCCGGATTGCCAGCATTACTGCGGCCACCGCTCCCCCGAGCCACTCTAGCGCGGTGAACGCGGCAAAACTGATCCATGTGTTGCTGAACTGGGCATGGCTGAACTGCGTCCCGAGCACCCTCTCGAAACGTCCGCTCACAACGCGGAAAACCGCCCAGCTCGCAATCGTCAACAGCCACGCAAAAGCGACGACAACGATCATGACGCGGCGGTTCCAATCGAGCTCGGCCTGTTCCGTGAACTTCGCTTCCGCACGCGCCAGCGTGGCCTGCACCAGCCACGAAGAAGGCTGCGGCGTCGGCAATCGGCGGAGTTCGCTCGCAATCGGCCGCCATGCGTCTAATTCCTTCGAGCAATCGATGCAAGACCGCACATGCTCCGCAACCTGCTTTTCTTCCGCGCTCGTCAGCGCGTCGGCTGCGGCCAGCGCCAGCAGTTCTCGAATCTTGTCGTGCTCGCTCATTGCCATGTACCTCCGGGATTTCGCGCTTCGAGCGCGTCACGCAACTGTTCCAGCGAACGTCGCAGCCGCGACTTCGCCGTTGATACTGGAACCGCTGTAACCTGCGCGATTTCCTCAATCTTCATCTCATCCTCAAACCGCAGTGAGAGGACTTCGCGATAGACCATCGGCAGCCCCGCCATCGCTTCGCTGATCTCCATTCGGCGCTCGGCCGCGAGCGCGTGATCGAGCGGCGTGTGGTCTTTACTTGAAATCCGGTCCGCCACATTTTCGCGATGCCAGCTGTCGGCGAGCGGCGCGTCCAGGCTCTCCGGACGAATCCGTCGCAAATGATCGATCGCCAGGTTGCGCGCCAGTGTAAACAGCCAGGCGTCAAAATTGCGGCTTGCATCAAAGGAACGAATCTTCTCGACCACTCTCAACCACGTTTGCTGGAACAGGTCTTCCGCCTCGACGGGCTCTCGCACGATGCGCAGCAGGTACCGATACAGCCGATTCTGGTACCGGGTAATCAATTCCGAGAGAGCGTTCAGGTCGCCTCGGCGAAGCCGGACCACATCCGGATCCACGGCCACAAGCCCCTCCAGCGATAGTGCGGTCGTCCCCACCATACTCGTTATACGGATGAGCGCCCAAAAAAGACGCAAGCGATGCAGTTGCTAGATTTGGTGTTTCCAGGTATCTCAATGACAGAAATTTTCGGAGACTCCCTTGTACCTTGGGGGCTGGCCCACCTTTGCGTGCACCATACGAACTGAGGCTGCCCCAGCTTTGCTGATTTTGCAAAGCTGGGCACCACGGACCTTGCCGTCCTGTTCAGGTGTCACGGACGGAGAAGCTGCGCTAGATGCATCGCAATCCCGTGAAACGAGGACTGGTGCTGGAGCCGCAGCAGTGGAACTGGAGCAGCTACCGGCATTATGCAGAGGGAGAACGCGGGACGGTGGTGGTGAACGAAGAGCGGAAGGCCGAGATGAAGGTCCGGAAGATCGACTGATAACACGTGCGAAGTCGAGGTCCGTGGTGCCCAGCTTTGCAAAACCAGCAAAGCTGGGGCAGCCTCAGTTACTATGGTGCACGCAAAGATGGGCCAGCCCCCGGGTCGGCAACTGTCAAAACAGGCATTTACACTCAAGTGCCCAGCGCAACGGCCATGATCAGTGTAATGGGGATGCTTCGCCAACAATGGCCCTACCCCTTCGGGGCCTCAATGCCCAGGTTACTGTCGGAAGTTTCCTTTGTCGCTTTGTCGGTGTCCAATTAAGGAATGAAGCAGCTGCCACTCTTTGCCTTGCTGATTGGTGGGTGGCCCATTCAAGCCCGCTTTTGGCTTGAGTGGGGATGTTCAACGGTTCACTCCTGTCGGAATGGAAGTGGGGGCTGACCCATCTTTGCCAGCACCATACGAACTGAGGCTGCCCCAGCTTTGCTGATTTTGCAAAGCTGGGCACCACGGACCTTGCCGTCCTGTTCACTCGTCACATAACAAATCCTACGTTCCGTGCTAGGGCTTGAGGGTGCCCAACAAACTCCGTCGCTATTATGGCGCGGGATATCTCCACTTCATCACCACCAGCTGTTATCGTCGGCTGCCGCTGCTGGGAAAGCCGCAGTATCGCGACCTGCTGCTGGAAGTTCTCGAAAGCGTGCGCCGCCGGTATCACTTCGTGGTCGTAGGCTATGTGATCATGCCCGAGCACCTGCACCTGTTGCTGGGTGAACCGAAACGCGGCAATCCCTCCAAGGTGATGCAGGCCATCAAGCAGGGCTTCGCGCGCCGGCTGCTCCGCAGACAGCGCGCAGTCAGCGATCCGCGGCAGGGCAGCTTATGGCAAGCGGCGTTGGATGGCGGACATATCTGGCAGGCGCGCTTCTATGACTTTGTGATATTCACCGAGAATAAGCGGACGGAGAAGCTGCGCTACATGCATCGCAATCCGGTGAAACGAGGACTGGTGCTGGAGCCGCAGCAGTGGAAGTGGAGCAGCTACCGGCATTATGCCGAGGGAGAACGCGGGACGGTGCTGGTGAACGAAGAGTGGAAGGCCGAGATGAAGGTGCGGAAGATCGACTGATAACACGTGCGAAGTCGAGGTCCGTGGCGCCCAGCTTTGCAAAACCAGCAAAGCTGGGGCAGCCTCAGTTAGTATGGTGCACGCAAAGATGGGCCAGCCCCCAGGAGGAGGTCCAGTCAAAAGGACTACTGATTGGGATACCCGCTGAGCCGCTGCCGTGGTTCAATGTTTTTATTCAAAGGGTTCAACAAATCTCGCAGTCGGAAGGCGTTGAAATTACGGTGCAGTTCGTGCAGGGTCTGGAAGGCGACACGGGAAAATAACACCATTGCGAGGAACCCTAGTGGAAAATGGCGGCAGAGACGAACGAGCAAGGCTTCATGTGGACGTGAGCAGGCGGAGTTTCACGACTGTGCCCTCGAAGAGAGCAGGCGACACGGCGCAGGGGAGACCTCGCCGAAGGCAATTTACAACCATTGACCGGAACGTCAAAACGGGGGCGTATCGCGTACAGCCGTATGTGATGGGGCCGGTTAGCTGGACCGAGTTCGGCGAGCCGACAGTACTGTCAAGCGAACAATTCGACTCAGAAATTGTGGCTGCCGTTCTTGACAATCTCGAGAAATTTAACAAGGCCACTTTTGATCAGGCGTTGGTACGCAAAAGGACATCAACTGAGCAGCGCAAAGCGGTCAAGCAGAGCCTTTCAGTATTTGTCGTCCGGTTGGAAACAAATGAGATCAAAGTTTCTCCGCAGCACCGAGAGCGTGGCGGCTACGTCGGTGACGAGGAAAACTCGGTCGTTCTCGCGCCGGAAGAAGTGAGCGAAAAGCTGGCTGGTGCCATCCGCGTGGCCTTCGAGCAGGCGACCTAGCGAAGCAGCGCAATTTGCCATGTCGGAGCACGCAGGCAATCTAGGACGTCCCGACCCGAGCTTCAACGCGAATCCGATCACGTTCTCGTACTTCCCGAGTGGCCTGCGGCAGACGATGGCCGACCCGTCTGGAACGACGACGTATACCTACGACAATCGCAATCGGCTCACATCGAAAGTAACCCCGTTCGGAACACTCTCGTACACTTTCGACGCGGCGGGAAATCTGTTAACTCTGAAGTCGTCGAATTCCGGCGGAGCTTCCGACACGTATACCTACGACCAATTGAACCGCTCGAGCACAGTCACGGATGCATCGGGCCACGGACCTTGCCGTCCTGTTCAGTTGTCACAGAAAAACCACGCGTTCCCTGCTACAGCTTGCGGATGCCCAACAAACTCCGGCGCTATTATGGTGCGGGATATCTCCACTTCATCACCACCAGCTGTTATCGTCGGCTGCCGCTACTGGGAAAGCCGCAGTATCGCGATCTGCTGCTGGAAGTTCTCGAAAGCGTGCGCCGCCGGTATCACTTCGTGGTCGTGGGCTATGTGATCATGCCCGAGCACCTGCACCTGTTGCTGGGGGAGCCGGACCGCGGCAATCCCTCCAAGGTGATGCAGGCCATCAAGCAGGGCTTCGCGCGCCTGGGGGCTGGCCCACCTTTGCCAGCACCATAAGAACTGAGGCTGCCCCAGCTTTGCCGGTTTTGCAAAGCTGGGCACCACGGACCTTGACTCTCTGTTCACTCGTCTCCTGCAAATCCTACTCACTCGGCTTCGAAGGAAGGACCGGTCAGACGAGAGATCCCCTGCCGCGAAGAGAGTGTACCGACCGGACCGAGCTTTTCACCCGTGACGGCCTTGACAATTACGCACTCACATTCTAAACTTAGCACTCAGTAGGCGAGACTGCTAACAGGCCGCTGAAAATCCAAGAAAAGTCATCGTTTTTCATCAATAACCTTCAACTTTTGAAAGGAGTTGCAACTATGGCGAAATTTAGCCCACTGCATGACCGCATTTTGGTACGTCGCGTAGAGGAAGCATCCACCACCCGCGGCGGCATCATCATCCCCGATAGCGCAAAAGACAAACCACAAGAGGGCATCGTCGTTTCCACCGGCAAGGGCCGCACCAACGATGAAGGCAAGACCTTCCCTCTGGCCGTTCATGAGGACGACCGCATCCTGTTCGGAAAATATTCCGGCACCGAGATCAAGATCGATGGCGAAGACTTCATCATCATGAAGGAAGACGAAGTTCTGGGCGTGCTCACCGGCGCCGCTGCCCCAAGCAACAGCAGCAAGAAGGAATTCGCCGGCTCCCGCAAATAACCGAGCCTTGTGATCCTGAGCGAGTTTTTCGCGAAGGATTTCAATCTCGTGAGTCGCCAGTTCAATAGTTCTATCTGGAAATTGAAGAATTACCTCAAGAATTATCAAGGAGAATAAAAATGGCAAAACAAATCGTACACGGCGAAGAGTCCCGGCAGGCGATCCTGCGCGGCGTCAATCTTCTGGCCGATGCAGTAAAAGTTACTCTCGGCCCCAAGGGCCGCAACGTTGTCATTGAAAAGAAATTCGGTTCGCCGACGATCACCAAGGACGGCGTGACCGTGGCCAAGGAAATCGAACTGAAGGACGGCCTCGAGAACATGGGCGCCCAGATGGTTCGCGAAGTGGCCAGCAAGACCTCGGATGTTGCCGGTGACGGCACCACGACGGCTACCGTTCTCGCCCAGGCGATTTATCGTGAAGGCGTGAAGACGGTTGCTGCCGGCGCCAATCCCATGGCGATGAAGCGCGGCATCGAGAAGGCTGTTTCCCTCGTCTGCGGATCTTATGACAAAAAGACCGGCGAGCGCGGCAAGGGCGAACTCGACAAGTTCTCCAAGCCCGTCTCTGGCGAGATGATCGCCCAGGTCGGCACCATTTCAGCGCGAACAACGATGAGACCATTGGGCACATCATTGCCGAAGCCATGAAGAAGGTCGGCAAGGATGGCGTTATTACCGTGGAAGAGTCGAAGACGCTGGAGACGCAGTTGGAAGTGGTCGAAGGAATGCAGTTCGACCGCGGCTACCTGTCGCCTTACTTCGTCACCGATCCGGAGCGCATGGAAGTTGCCATTGAGAACGCCTACATCCTGATCAACGAGAAGAAGATCAGCTCGATGAAGGATCTGCTTCCCTTGCTCGAACAGATTGCCAAGAGCGGCAAGCCGCTGTTGATCATTGCTGAGGACGTGGAAGGCGAAGCACTGGCTACCCTCGTCGTCAACAAACTGCGTGGCACGCTGCAGGTCGCTGCCGTCAAGGCTCCTGGCTTCGGCGATCGTCGCAAGGCAATGCTGCAGGACATCGCGATTCTGACCGGCGGCAAGGCGATCACGGAAGATCTGGGCATCAAGCTGGAGAACGTGCAGATTGCGGATCTCGGCCAGGCCAAGAAGATCACCATCGACAAGGACAATACGACCCTGGTCGAAGGCAAGGGCAAGCACGGTGATATCGAAGGCCGCGTGAAGGAAATTCGCAGCCAGATCGACAAGACGACCAGCGACTACGACCGCGAGAAGTTGCAGGAGCGGTTGGCGAAGCTGGTGGGTGGCGTAGCCGTGATCAAAGTCGGCGCCGCGACCGAAACCGAAATGAAGGAAAAGAAAGCCCGCGTGGAAGACGCGATGCACGCAACCCGTGCGGCCGTGGAAGAAGGAATCGTCCCGGGCGGCGGAGTGGCACTGGCTCGCTGCGTTGCGGCTCTCGACAAGCTGAAGGTCGAAGATCCGGATGAGCAGATCGGTGTGAACATCGTGAAGCGCGCTCTGCAAGAGCCAATGCGCCAGATCGTCGAGAACGCCGGCCAGGAAGGCGCGGTCGTGCTCGGCAAGGTGCTTGACTCCAAGGAGACCAACTACGGCTTCAACGCCCTGACCGACGAGTACGAAGATCTGGTCAAGGCGGGCGTGCTCGATCCAACGAAGGTGGTGCGTACGGCACTGACCAACGCGGGCTCGATCGCCGCATTGATGCTTACGACCGAGGCCCTGGTGGCGGAGATTCCGGAAAAGAAGGAAGCTCCGGCCGGCGGTGGACACGGTGGCGGCGGCATGGAAGGCATGTACTAGGACTAGCCGTCCAGGCAGACGCGCCTTCGGCGCAAACTCAAAGGCCCCGCTCGGGAGAGCGGGGTCTTTTTTTGTCATCTCAGTCTTGGCAATGTCCATCCAGAACCTCAGCGCCTAAAGCCGCTCTCTCTTTTCGCAAGCCCTTCGGCACGAGTGAACTCGTGCCCTTCCCGAGATGCAGGTATTTGCCGAATTTTCTTCGGTTTACACGACTCTCAGCCGTCCGCTCAAGTCCGCCAAACCTGGCCTGTACGCGGGAGGTTCACCGCCCCTGCGAAGGCCTGTGGCCGCCTTCCAAGTTCCATCAACTACTTATCGTACTATTGAAATTCATAAACATTGACGTGATACAATACTTGCTCCTATCTCCCTGATTATAATGGCTGTTAATTTACGTTTGACATGATGGCAGGAGTTGCTCGGGCATCACTTGTAGCAGTCGCTCTGCCGCCCGAGTATGACACTGGCCGTTCGAAGGCGGCTATCTAAGCCGCTGGGGCCAACTTCGTCCTAGTTTGAACCTTCGGGAAATGCCGGTAGCAATACCGCATATTCCTTGGGTTTACACCATTCTTAGCCGTCCGATTCAAGGCCGCCAAACCTGGCCTGTACACAGGGAGGTACGCCGCCTTGCGGAAGGCCTGTGGCCGCCTTCCAAGTTCCATCAACTACTTATAGAGTATATTCAACTTCATAAACATTGACGTAATACAATACTTGCTCCTATCTCCCTGATTATAATGGCTGTTAATTTACGTTTGAACATGATGATAAGAAGTGTCTCGCACATACTGTAGCATTTGCTCTCCGCCCGAGTATGAAGCTGGCCAGAACTCGAGGCGCTAATCATAATCTGGCCACTTCGTCGTAGTTCTTGCCCTTTCGCTAGATTGCAGTATTTTTGGTGCGCCTCCTTGATAGCCAAATTCTTGGCTCCGCCCGGGCAAGGCTACGCCCCAATGTCTTCCTGGAGCCCATTGTTTACTACTCTGTTACTTGACATGGGTTTAAGTATCCTATAAAAATAACGCCATGTCCATGCAGGAACTGACCGACGCCATCACCAAAGCGAGAAGGAGACTCACAAGTCCACGAGGAACTGCGTCCTGGTGCGTTTCAAACTGTTTTGCGGGAACTGCTACAACGCGGGCGCTCAAGCGATATGGTGGCTGCCGCCGCGCGGCGATCTTCTCGTAAAACTAGTTTCCCTACAACCGGTACTGGAACAACCGCAGGTTATTAGCGCTCGCGGACGAGGCGTTTTGCGAACTTCGGCCACTCAGCGACCTAAGCGTTCCGCGTCCGAGAAGGGGTTTCACTATGCCCTCGAGGAGCTCGGAACGCCCTTGACCCGCCTCGTGCGGAGCAGCGCTTGCGACGCATTCGCGTGGCCGACGGTGGAAAGAAAATCTGGAGGTATTCAAGCTACTGAGGTGCATATGGCGAATGCAAAAATTACGATGCCCGGGGGCGTAAGCATCGATGTCGACGGCCAGCAGAGGAGATTTCAGCCGTCCTAGAAAACCTTCCTAAGATCAATGCCGCTTTAAGGTCTGGAGCCCACATAAACCGTTATTCCACAGGCAGGGGCGAAATCTCCCGCCTGATCGATACCCTGAAATCGGAGGACTTTTCAGAACTCCACGCGGATTCTCGTGGATATACAGAAAAAACTCGCTGCGATCGGCCACCACTACCCGTTGACCACCTTATCCGGGGCGATGATCTCCCAAAGTCGAAACCGGGCTCTGCGAAGGTTCAAACAGGATGGAAAATACGTCTATGTGCAATAGTGGAGGTCCGCGTGAAGGCAGTGCTTTCAATCATTGATGAACATGGAAGAAAGTACCACGGCACAGCGGAGCTTTCGCTGGAGCCTGACTCCCCCACACCTGGCACAGATAGCCCGGCCACCACGGTTGGCACAAACGGGGACATTAACTTCAGCCTACCAATTCGAGCCTTTGTCAGGAATTATGCATCGGGTAATTCAGGGGGGGCTGCCAAGTTCACGATGCTGCTCGCGTTCCTCTCCGGGGGGTCAAGCACCCGCAGATGTCCCTAGCGAGAAGGTCCGGTCCGAGTGGAGCAAGCTAACCGCCCACTTAGGGGCATTTAACCGCGCGCACGCGACGCGCGCCAAGGATCACGCGTGGGTTGACTCGCCTGCTCACGGAACATATCGCCTCGGTCCCCTGTGGCCCAAGGCTTTCAGCCACTCCTGAGTGCTGACGAAATTAGACAAACGGCGAGGCGGTTGCCGCTGACGGAGGGCACAGGCTATCCTCTTGGCTGCGCGAATTGGTTCGTGATCGCTTCACTGAACGCTCCAGTCTCAAGCGCGGAAATAGTCAACAGAATGGACGTGATTCGGGCAGATGGACGTATGCGTGCAGATCTACATGCGATTCCTTGGGCTCGTTTATGCAGATAAGCCCAACGGATCACGAGCGAATTTTGAGTTCTAGCGTCGGTGGATCGCGCGTACGCACTTCTGAGATTGGCAAGACGAACCGAGTGATTGAGGCTGAGCACGCTCTCTTCGCCCCCGACTTGGAATTAAAACTCCAAAAGAATTTTTCGAGAGAACTGGAGGAACTCCGCGGCACTTTCGGCCGCTACGGGAACTCCAGCGCGTTTCTCCTGCGGAAGATACTGGAAAAGCTGTTGATTATTTGCTATCGAAAAGTCGGAAAAGCCGCTCTGATCGAGGAAAAAATAATACCGCGTGGGATTTTAGGTCTTGAATCGATGCTTCAACTTGCGATGAAGGAACGTGTGAATTCGGTTCCTATGCTGAGCGGCAAAACGGGATCGCAGGTTAAGGGAGCGAAGTTCTTAGGGGATACTGCGGCGCATAATCCTTTGGTAAATGTCGATGTTGAGGATATTCTTCCGCAGATGTCCATACGTCGTAATGGCTTACGAAGAGCTTGCCGTCTACCTCTGAATTCCCGGGTCATTGCGCTCTAATCCGGCAGGCCGGCACCCCTCTTTTCCCAATCTGGAACCCATGTACTTCTTGAAGTAAATTCCCTCCGCAATTTTGTTGACCTCATCGGGTGCCAGTCCGCGACGATTTATTATTGCTGCAAAATGTGGCCATCGTGGCCTCTAGGGGATTCAGTCCCGGCGGGGGCTTTTGATTTGTTGGGCAGCGGCAAAAGCGAGTCCCTCACCGGGCTGACGCCCGATTCGGAATAACAAGAAAGCCAGGTGCCCCATTTCTCGCGTTTTTTGCGCGAGAAGTGGAAGCAGCACCTCAGCGGCTAAAGCCGCTCTCTAGCCAGCTTAGTGCGGCACGAGTAAACTCGTGCCCTTCCCGAGCGTAATTATTCACGGTGGTGTCCCGCTTTAGAAACGCGGACGGGTGCAATTGGATCGCAAGGCGAGCTAGAGCGTCCCGCAAGTGGCGCGACATTTGGATGGGGCTTCCCGCAGAGCATACCTGAAGCCGAACTTCTCTTCGTAGACTCTTCGGCACGAGTGAACTCGTTCCCTTCTCGGAGCCGAACTTGAGGAACATCAAAATCCCCATCCCTTCGACTTCGCTCAGGGCAGGCTCTAACGTCGCAAGGGCGCGACGTTAAGGATGGGGCACCCGCCTTTTCCCATTCTGGAACGTTGGATCGCTCTCAAGTACATTTCCTCCGCTATTTTGTTGACCTCATGGGGCGTGAGTGCAACGATTTATTATTGCTGCGAAATGTGGCGATAGTGGCCTCCACGGGACTCGGTCCCGGCGGGGGCTTTTGATTTGCTGGACGGCGAATTGTGGATCCGGGGACGCAACCGTGGTAACCGAGATCCTTCACTCCGTTCAGGATGACAAACGAGAGAAACGGTGGATTGATTTATGAGTGAGTGGGTTGGGGATTTGATGGCGGTGGCGGATGAGAGGTATGAGGACGGTGGGAAGCGGCGGAGGAAGAAGGCTAGAAGTTACATAGATCCTTCGTCCCGCAAAAGGCGCGGGCCTCAGGATGACAAGGGCGGCGAAGAACGTGGGCTTCAGGATGACAGAGAGGCGAAGCCGGAGAAAAAGTCGTGGAGGACGCAGGGGAGGCTTCCGCCGAAGCGGATGGGAGAACTTTCGGAGCTGGATTTTTTGCGGAAGGCGATGGGGATGGGAATGATCGTGTCGAAGCCGTGGGGCGACAGCTACCGGTACGATTTTGTGGTGGATACGGAGGGGAGGCTATTCCGGGCGCAGGTGAGGTCGACGGAGAACCGGTTTGGAGCGCGGGGATATGCGGTGCACGCGTCGGTATATGTGGGACGAAAAATTGTGGGGCTGACGGCGAAGGATATTGACGTCATCGTGGCCTACATCGTGTCGCGAGACATTTGGTATGTGGTACCGGTGAAGGCATTCGTGCCACGCAAGAATTTGTGGTTTTATCCGGACGGAAGCAAGAAGGGAGCGATGTTTGAGAAGTACCGGGACGCGTGGTGGGTGATGACGGGGAAAAATAGAAATGTCCACACTCGAAAGGAAAAAGTGAGGCGTGGTTGACGGCGTACCTCAGCGGCTAAAGCCGAGTTCCCTTTTCGCGGGCTGATGCGGCACGAGTAAAACTCGTGCCCTTCCCGATCTTTGCGCGGCGTTCCGCCCCTCCACAGGTACTGCGAACGTCATGCTTGTCGTCCGCAAAATAAAGATCAAAGTCAAAGGCGTCGGACAGGAGTGTCCGACCCGACACGAGCTTATTCAGCGGCTAAAGCCGCTCTCTAGCCAGCTTAGTGCGGCACGAGTAAACTCGTGCCCTTCCCGAGCATAACTCTTCACGGCTGAGTGCCGCTTTGGGAAAGCAAAATTCCGCTCTATGTCCAGCGGCAGAAGCCGCTCCCTAGCCAGCTTAATGCGGCACGAGTAAACTCGTGCCCTTCCCGGGCGTAGTTCTTCACGGCGGTGTGCCGCTTTGGGAGGCCCGCGATCGTGGCTCAGGGCATACCTCAGCCGCTAAAGCCGTGTTCTTTTTTCACGGCCTGATGTGGCACGAGTGAACTCGTGCTTCCCGAGCATCCCGACAATGTTGCGGCGGCGAGGGTCGCGAGGGTTTGGACCTCCAAATTACTGGGCGACGATCTCATTCGCTGGTTAGGATTCGCTGGCGTGGGTGGCGGTGCGGCGCTGCTGGTGCATGCGGTAGAGGTGGTGGACGGGACCCGGTCCACGCCCAAGGGGATGCCCGGCCGAGATGGCTGCGGTGACGTAGGTCTTGGCGAGGAGGGTAGCTTCAGGCAGGCCGCGGTCGAGTGCCAGGTGACAGGCGATTGCCGTGGAAAAAGCGCACCCGGTGCCGTGTGTGGAGTTGGAGGCAAGGCGTTCAGCTTTGAAGACTTCCTGCTCGATTCCCTTCCGGGTGGTGAAGCTGAGCAAATCGACGGCTTTATCGAGGTGTCCGCCGGTGATGACAGCGGCAGCAGCGCCCATCTGGTGGAGCTTGGCGGCAGCGGCGCGCATCTCGTCCAGGTTCGTGACTTTTAGGCCAGTAAGGAAGGCGGCTTCGTCCACGTTAGGGGTCAGGACGGTGACCGTGGGGATGAGCTTTTCGATGAGGATTCGGGTCCCAGGAGCGTCCAAGAGGTCGGCACCGGACGAGGATTTAAGGATAGGGTCGAGCACGAGGAGGGGCGTGGCCTTGGCGGACCGTTGAGTGAGGAAATCGGAGACGGCTTGGGCGACCTTACCGGAAGCCAGCATCCCAATATGGATCGCGGCGATGGGAATATCGGCGGAAAGCTCTTCCAAGGTCTCGAGTATCAGGGCGGGATCGACGGGCGCAACCCGACGAACGCCTGAGGTAGATTGGACGGTGAGGGCGGTGATGCAGGCCACGCCGTAGCAACCATGGGCGGAAATCGTCTTGATATCGGCGGTGATGCCAGCGCCAGAGGAGGGGTCAAATCCGGCAATGGTTAGAACAACAGGGGGTGTTTCAGCCATGATTTGGGCTCCGACGCTGTGCAGTAAGGTAATAAATAATCATCGGCCAAGCAACCCAAATCCTAAGAGTCTGCCGTTAAAGAAGTTAGATGCTTGTTACACCGTAAGTTGTTGAATCTATTGATGATGAAAATAGTTCGTACCTTGCGGTATTTGACCTAGTTACTATTTAATAAACTACATAACCACCATGGAAACAGTGTGTTATGACATATTGTTAATGCGGAACAGCACTTATCAAGGTGCAACGATTACTAGAATGTCACCATACTACCCCGAGTTTCGCATTGACAAGGCCCTACCAGCCCTCTAGCATTTACAAATCGTTAACGAGAAAACCTAGCTAGGACGACTTTTTGAGATGCGAGGAGAACTGAATGCGAGGACGTATAGCTCATGGACTGATGATCGGATTAGTGATCGTCGGGCTGGGAGCGGCTCAGGGACCGAACAACTCGGAGGCCAGTTCAGCCCCAAGTAAGTCCGCCCAAATCAAGCCCGAAAATCACAGAACCGCTGCTAAGAAGCAGCCTTACCAAACCGGGACCGCGTCCTGGTATGGACAGGATTTTGACGGTAAACCGACCGCTAGCGGCGAAGACTACGACATGTACGACATGACGGCGGCGCATCCGACCCTGCCGTTGGGGACTTATGTGAGGGTCACAAACCTGCACAATGGCCGTGCAGTAGTAGTCAAGGTAAATGACCGCGGCCCCATCGTTCCGGGACGGATCATCGATCTGTCGTACGGAGCGGCCCAGGCGCTGCAGTTCGAGCATAAAGGGCTTCAAAAGGTGCGGTTGGACCTGGTGAAACCCGGAACGCAACGCGCTCCAGCGTTGCAGACGGTGGCTTATAACCACCCCTTGGCGGAACTCCGCTAACCCATTACACTGCTAGGGATGCAGGCCACTCTGCCCCACCTCGTCCCTGGCGGTGACAGCACTTCCCCCCTGAAAATAGATCCGCGACAAAAGCTGATTGTTGCGCTCGATGTATCGACGGCCGCAGCCGCACAGAAGATTGCGTTGGCAGTCGGCGATTCGGCACTAACCTATAAGGTCGGCATGCAGCTGTATACCGCGGAGGGACCCCGGTTGGTCCGGGATCTGGTCGCCTCGGGGCGCCGCGTGTTCCTTGATCTGAAGTATCACGACATTCCGAATACTGTGGCGGCGGCAGTGCAGGAAGCTGCGCAGCTGGGCGTGAGCATGCTTACGGTGCACGCCTCCGGCGGCGGCAAGATGCTGAGGGCCGCGACCGAGGCAGCGCGCGCCACAAATCCTGAATTGATCGTGCTGGGAGTCACTGTGCTTACCAGCCTGGGCGAGCAAGACCTGGAAGAAATCGGAGTTAACGGAACTGTTCTGGAAGAGGTAAAGCGCCTGGCAGCGTTGGCGAAGGCGAGCGGATGTCAGGGTATTGTCTCCTCGGCGAGAGAGGTTCGGGATCTGAGATCCGCATTAGGACAGGAGTTTGCCATCGTGACGCCGGGCGTGCGACCGGCGGGCAAGGGACATGAAGACCAGGTGCGCGTGATGACGCCAGCGGAGGCGATTGCAGCCGGCGCCAGCCACATTGTGGTGGGAAGGCCGATTACGGCAGCGGCCGATCCAGCGGCGGAAGCACGGGCCATCCTGGCGGAAATCGGCTGAGCCGTTTTTCTTTCAGAAATCTTTCTTTCACAAATCCGTTGGGCATGAAGATTCTGGTCACAGGGAGCAGCGGCCACCTCGGCGAAGCGCTGGTTCGCACGCTCAGGGAAAAGGCCATCGAAGTGGCCGGTGCCGACATTCTTCCCTCGGAATTCACCGATGAGGTCGGGACCATCGCCGACCGTCAATTTGTGAAGCGGTGCATGGCTGGAGTCGATGCAGTGCTTCACACGGCCACGCTGCACAAACCTCACGTCGTCACCCACAGCCGGCAAAGTTTCGTTGACACCAACATTACGGGAACACTGAATCTTCTGGAAGAAGCCGTGCTCGCCGGAGCGAGATGCTTCATCTTCACCAGCACGACTAGCGCTTTTGGCAGCGCGCTGACTCCACCCGCGGGAGCGCCTGCGGCCTGGATAACCGAAGAGGTGACACCGGTTCCCCGAAATATTTATGGAGTAACCAAGAGAGCGGCGGAGGATTTGTGCGAGTTGTTCCATCGCAAGCTCAGGCTTCCGTGCCTGATCCTGCGAACCTCGCGTTTTTTTCCAGAAGAAGATGATCGAAAACAGACGCGCGAGGCGTACGCGGATGAGAACGTGAAAGTAAATGAGTTTCTATACCGGCGGGTGGATATCGAGGACGTAGTAAGCGCGCATCTGGTGGCTCTAGAGAAGGCGCAGGCTCTAGGTTTCGGTCGATATATCGTGAGTGCGACGACGCCATTTACGCGCGACGATTTGGCTGAGCTGCGCGAAGATGCCCCGGCGGTTTTACAGCGTAGAGTTCCGGAATACGTTGACGAATATGGCCGGCGTGGGTGGAAGATGTTTCCCGGGATTGACCGGGTGTATGTGAACGAGTGGGCCCGCAGGGAGTTGGGTTGGACGCCCAAGTACGACTTCAAGTTTATTTTGGGAAGATTGCGGGTTGATGCTGATCCGCGAAGCGAACTCGCGCGCGCGGTCGGGTCGAAGGGTTATCACGCGGAAGTGTTTGCGGAAGGTCCGTTTCCGGTGGACTGAATTTAATGCAGTAAATTGCGAAGTACGGCGACCTCAGCGGCGATTCCCGTGTGCAATGCCGGATCGACGTCGGGAGCAAAGAGCGGAGAATGGTTGGACGGCAGCATCGTACCGGCGGCTTTCGCCTGCGCAAACATTTCTGGATCGGCTCCTCCCAGACTGAAATAGAAACCTGGTATTCCCTGCTGCGTGAAGTAGGAGAAGTCTTCTGAGGGGGTGATTGGCTCCTCGATCGCGACGTTTCCCTTGCCCAGCGCGGTTTCCAGGACGCTATGCATGCGTTCTGCAAGTGCTGGGTCGTTGTAGACTAAATCCGTGCCTTCGTAATGATCTATGAGTGGCGGACGAGAAGCGCCCGCGGCTTCGGCTTCGGCCTTGGTAATACGAGCAATCGCAGCCAGTATTTGCTTTCGGACTTCCGTATTCCTGGTGCGGACCGTCAACCCAAGTTCCGCCTGATCGGGAATGATATTGTTTTTCGTTCCAGCCTGGATGTAGCCCACAGTGACGACCGCCATCTCGCCGGGTTTTACCTCGCGCGAGGTGATCGTTTGCAAGGCCAGAATCGTGCGTGCCGCAATCACGATGGGGTCGATCGTAGTGTGCGGCGCGGAGCCGTGGCCGCCCTTGCCGTAGATGGTGATGCGCAGCGAATCCGCGTTGGTGTTATAGACGCCGGGTGTGATCCCGACTGTGCCGGCGGGCAGCGTGTTGGCCACGTGCAAGGCTAGAACAAAGTCGGGCTTTGGAAAGCGTGTCATCAATCCATCGGCCAACATTGCTTTTGCGCCTCCAATGGTTTCTTCCGCAGGTTGCCCGATGAGGATGAGGGTTCCGTGCCAACTCTGTTTGCTGTGGGCCATGATGGCGGCGGTGCCGACCATCGAAGCCATGTGCAGATCGTGTCCGCAGGCATGCATGACCGGGACATCATGGCCCGCATCATCTTTTGCTCGGACTTTGCTGGCGTACGGGAGGCCTGTCTTCTCCTCCACCGGCAATGCGTCGAGTTCGGTGCGCAACATGACGGTTGGGCCGGTGCCATTCTTCAACACAGCGACGATGCCGGTGCCGCCGACGTGTTCCGTGACTTCGTAGCCAAGGGCGCGCAGATGGCTGGCTAATTTCTCCGCAGTCTGCGTTTCGTGCGAGGAGAGTTCCGGATTTTGATGCAGATCGAGATAAAGAGCGTGAGCCTCCGGATAGACACTCTCTACTTCTTTTTTCGAGGCCGGAGTTTGAGCGAAGGCCGAGGCAAGCAGAGTGAAGGGCAGCAGAAGTCGCACAAATTGCATGGCACGCATCATAGCTGGCGATATGTCGGGCTGCAAATTCGTTGATTGCTTTTCTCGCGAAGTTGGAATCGAGATTGAGCTGCGAAATTTCGATAGTTTAGCGCCGTTTTTTCACGTTGCCAGCGGGTGTACAATCATCACAAGAGAGCACTGATAAGCGCCGCTTCGTTGCTGGCTCGAGGTGCTAATGAACGTCCACATTACTTACCGGCTTCACAAGACTCCCGCCGTTGAAAAAGACATACAACACCAGATCGAAAAACTGCTTAAACGGCTGCAGTTCTTCCGCCCTGAATTAGTGCACCTCAAAGGAATGGTGGAAGAAAACACTCCGCGAGAGGGCTTCGGCGTGTCGCTGAATCTGCGTCTGCCGTCGGGCCAGATGGCATCGCAGGCGACAGCCACCACGGTGGCGGCCGCGGTTCGGACTGCTTTCGAGGAACTTCTGCAGCAACTGAGTAAGCATAAGGAGTTGCTGCGGTCGACGCACAAGTGGACGCGACGAGGAAATGAGGCATCGGAGCGGCGCAATGTTCCGATGAAATTTGAAGACACGCTGGCTGTGGTGTTTCCGGAAACCGTGTCTGCCGAAGATGTGCGTTCCTACGTCAATGGCAATCTTCCACGTCTGGAGCGGTTCGTCGAACATGCAATTTATTTCCGCGAGAATGCGGATCAAATTGTGCCGGACTCGGTCAGCAAGGACGAAGTGATCGATGAAACCATCGCGGCCGCCCTGGGCGGTGATGGAGAAAAGCCGGAGCGCCTGGCGCTGGAGCCATGGCTTTACCGGCTGGCGATGAATGCTCTCGATAAACTTTCGCGTCCGGACGAAACCGATGGGGGTGCGATACGCCTGGAGGAATCGGCGCGCGCCGCGAATGTGAAAGGGAGTGACGAGCCCGAACTGCAATTCCACCAGCCTGACGAAAGCAGCACGAAGGAAAGTGTGATTGCCAACCGCCGCGTCGAGACCCCCGAACAGATTGTTGGTTCGAATGAGATCGTGCGATTGATCGCCATGGCGCTGCGCGACGTGAAAGCCGAGGATCGCGAGGCGTTTGTCCTGCATGCCATCGAAGGATTTGGGGTCGACGAAATCTCCGCCATCACCGGCACTCCGCCGGAGCGCGTACTGAGCTGTATTTCTGCCGCGCGCGATCACCTGCGCAAATCGCCTCAATTTGTCAGCCAGTTCAAGGGGCGATCCGTGGCTACGGGTATCGCGTAAATCCAATTCCAATCTAGAAGGAGCAGACAGCGAATGATTACTCGCGAACAAATTAATGAACTCGCTCAATTTGAAGATCGGAACGGCTGCGCCGTAACTTTCTACCTCCAGCCCACCACGCCACGAAACAAGGCTCACAAGGAAGAGACGATCTTAACCAAGGAATTGGCGCGAGAGGCATTGCGCCAACTGGAAAGCAAGGCTGCGAGTTCCGACGCAAAGGCAGGCAAAGTAAGGATCGAGTCGGCCCGCGAGGATATCGACCGCATCTTGCGTCTTTCGCAAGATGTGCGCGGCAACGGCGTGCATGCCAAGGCGGTCTTTGCCTGCTCTGCACAGGGATTCTGGCGGGAATACGATCTCCCCGCGCAACTAGGTGGGACACAACTGATGGTGAACCGACACTTCAAGCTGAAACCTCTGGCGCAGATGCTGGGAGCGTTTCCCAGCCTTGCGGTCGTGCTGCTCGACCGTCATCGCGCTCGGCTTTTTAGCTTGCGTTTGGGAGAATTGAACGAGGTTGAAGGATTTTTTCATCCTCTATCGCGCCGCGGCCGGAGCGATGGTTTCATGGGATACGACGGTGGACATGCAGAGCGGCGGGTTGACGATGAGGTGCTGCATCACTTCAAGTTTGTTGCCGATTTTATTAAGCAAGCTTTGGAGAAGCACAGCTTTGAGAAGTGGATCCTGGGCTGCCAGGATATGCTCTGGCCGCAATTCGAGCCGCTGTTGCATCCCGACGCTTCGCAGGGATTGCTGGGAAGATTTCCGAGCGAGGTAGCGCATGCGAGCCGTGAGGGCATTCGCTCGCAAGCAGAGCGGATTTTCTCGGAATGGCAGCAGAAACGGCGTACGGAAGCGGTGCACGAAGCGATAAGCCAAGCCCGCAGCAATAATCGCGGCGTCACGGGACTGCGGCGAGTCCTACGCTCGCTGGAAATGGGCGAGATACAAACCCTGATGGTAGGGGAGAACTTCGTAGGCCAAGCCGTAGAGTGCACAGGATGCGGCCACCTGGACGCTCATCTGATAAGTTCGTGTCCCATCTGCGGACGCGACACGCGCGAGATTGTGGATGTAGGCGAGGCGATTCTGCCGTGGGCGATCCTTCGAGACATTGAGCTCTTCTATGTGAAGGACGATCCGGAACTCGACGGAGTTGGCAACATTGCCGCCCTATTGCGCTTCCGGGCAGAGCAAAGCAAGGTTCAGTCGATTTCGCAAAGACCCGACCGCTCGCTGGGCCGTCAGGAAGGACGCGTCGGGCGGTACCGCGGCACGGCAGCGAGTGGCACCCGGTACCGAACGAGCTGATTCGCGAACGACGTATGCCCCATTTCTTGCGTTTCCAGCGAGAAGTGGGGCTTTGCCTTTTTATGCGAATCCTTCTTCGAGTGCGAACGAGGATGCCGCCTCCGGCCATGCAACTCGCTGAGATTCGGTATACTAGAAAAGCATGTCGGTCATGAAAAATATCGCGGCAATCGCCAAGGGCATGAGCATCACGTTCATGGAGATGTTCCAGCCCACGACGGTTGAAAATTATCCGGACGGCAAGGGCCCGCTGCGCGGAGCGCGCATCGAAGCCCGCTTTCGCGGAGCGCATGTTCTGCAGCGCGACGAAAATGGACTGGAAAAGTGCGTTGCCTGCTTCCTGTGCGCCGCCAACTGTCCTTCGAATTGCATCTATATCGAAGCGGCGGATAACACCGCCGAAAATCGCGTCAGCGGCGCCGAACGGTACGCCAAGGTTTATAACATCGATTACAACCGGTGCATCTTTTGTGGATATTGCGTGGAGGCCTGTCCGACGGATGCGATCACGCATGGTCATGGCTTTGAGCTGGCGACGTTTAACGCCAGCAATCTGGTGTACCGCAAGGAGCAAATGCTGGCCGCCCGGCCAGCACATATGGGAGCGAACGTGGTGTTCAACCAAGCCGACGTGGATGGCGGAGCTCCCAAGGAGATGGTTGCGGGGAGTTAAGATTTATCAGGTTCGAATCAACCACGCCGGTCCTTGGGGGCCGGCGTTTGTATATAAGGAAAACCGTCGTTGGTCGTTCGCCAAACTGCTCGGGGGGTTCGGGAATAGATGACTGGAAGGAATCTCATAAGTCCTCAACGGTCGAAAGGCGTACCTCAGGGGCTAAAGCCCGCATCTTTTTTGAGCCTGGCGGCACGGCTGAAGCCATGCCCTTCCCGAGCGATTTGTCACATGGCTGTAGCAGCAGGGCTGAAGCCGTGTTCTTCCCAAACCGATTTATCACATAAGGTGTTGCATTTGTTAACGACCGGTGACTAACGATCTATGGCTGATTTTCTAAAGACCGTGAAGGAGCGCGTGGTCGTTTATGACGGCGCGATGGGGACGAATATCCAGACGCGCAATCCTACCCTGGACGATTACTGGGGCAAGGAAAACTGCAGCGAAGTGCTGGTGTTAAGTCGTCCTGACATCATTCGAGAGATCCATGCAGATTTCTTCCGAGTCGGTTGCGACATTGTCGAAACCAACACATTCGGTGGATCTCGGATTGTACTGAGTGAGTTCGAACTGGCGGACCGGGTACACGAGATCAACTTAAAGGCCGCGCAACTGGCGCGGGAAGTGGCGCAGCAATTCTCGACGAAAGATCGGCCACGGTTCGTGGCAGGTTCCATGGGGCCGACCACCAAGCTGCCTTCGTTGGGACACATTGGATTTGACGCGATGGCTGCTGCGTACGAGGAGCAGGCCGCGGCCCTGATTGAAGGTGGAGTAGATGTTCTGCTGATCGAGACTTGCCAGGACTTGTTGCAGGCAAAGGTTGCAACAGTTGGCGTGCTGGATGCGATGCGGAAGGCGGGCAAGCGGCTGCCGGTCGCGGTGCAAGTCACGTTGCAAGAGAGCGGCACGATGTTACTGGGGACGGAGATCAGCGCGGCGCTTACGGCATTGGAGCCGTTTGATGTAGACATCCTCGGCCTGAATTGCGCGACGGGACCGAAGGAGATGAACGACGCGGTCCGCTACCTCGCGCTCAATTCGACGAAGGAGATATCGGTTCTTCCGAATGCTGGACTGCCACATAACGAAGGCGGCCACGCGGTCTACAAACTGACGCCAGAGGAACTGGCCGAGTATCACAAACATTTTGTGCAGGATTATGGTGTCCGGATTGTAGGTGGATGTTGCGGAACGACTCCTGCGCACTTGAAAGCGGTGGTGGACGCGGTTACCGGGGTGGAACCGGCCAGGCGTGACGTCAAGCGAGTGGGGGCGGCTTCGAGCGCGTATACGTCGGTTCCGCTTGATCTGGAGCCGAAGCCGCTGATCGTCGCCGAGGAAATGAACACGACTACACGGGTCGAGCATTTTCGAAATCTGGTTCGCGGAAAGAAATATGACGACATTCTCGCGCTGGCGAAGAAGCTGGTGAATGACGGGTCGCACATGCTCGACCTATGTTGCGCGATTGTGGGCGAGGATGAGAAGGGATACATCACCTCAATTCTGGAGCGCATCGCGACGCGAGTACCGGCGCCGATTCTGGTGGATTCCACCGAGGCGGATGTGGTGGAGGAGGCGCTGAAAAGAATTCCTGGGCGCGCGATTATCAATTCGATCAATCTGGAGGATGGGGAGAAGCGGACGTCGCAGGTGCTGCCGATGGCGAAGCGGTATGGCGCGGCGGTGATCGCGCTGACGATTGACGAAGACGGCATGGCGCTGACGGCGGAAAAAAAGGCGGCGATCGCGCACCGGATTTTCGATTTGGCCACCAAAAAGTATGGGCTGGACGGAACCGATCTGATTTTCGATGCGCTGACGTTGCCTATTTCGACCGGGCAAGACGAGTACCGGAGCGCGGGGATTGAGACGCTGAAGGCGGTCGAGCGAATCAAGAAAGAACTGCCCAACGTGAAAACGATTCTGGGCGTGAGCAATATTTCGTTTGGACTGGATGCCTATCCGCGGCGCGTGCTGAATTCCGTCTTCATGCATGAGGCGGTGGACCATGGGTTGGATATGGCCATCGTGAACTATACGAAGATTTATCCGCTGTACAAGATTCCGCAGGAGGAAGTGGACCTGGCGCGGAAACTGATTTTCCGGGATGAGTCGGACGGCGACCCGCTGCAGAAGTACATGAACCACTTCGCCGGAATGAAGGGCAAGACTACGGCTTCGACGACCGCGCATATCGATACGCTCTCGGTGGAAGACAAGCTGAAGTACGCCATCATCAATGGTGAGAAGTCAGTGGGCGAGGGCGCGACGAAGAAATCCCTGGAGGATTTGCTGGAGGATGCGCTTGGCTCTTACTCGGCGCTGGAGTTGATCAACACGGTGCTGCTCGACGGAATGAAAACCGTGGGGGATTTGTTCGGCGCCCGCAAGATGCAGTTGCCTTCGGTTTTGGATTCGGCGGGAGTCATGAAGCAGGCCGTCGCCTATCTCGAGCCGAAGATGGAGAAGAAGGCGGGAGGATCGCAGAAAGGGACGATCATCCTTGCGACCGTGAAGGGGGATGTCCACGATATTGGAAAGAATCTGGTGGACATTATTCTTTCGAACAACGGATTCAAGGTGGTGAATCTGGGAATCAAGCAGCCGGGGGACACAATCATCCGGTCGGCGCAGGAGCATGGAGCGGATGCGATCGGATTGAGCGGGCTGCTGGTGAAGTCGACGCTCGAGATGAAGTATGTGATTCAAGATCTGCAGCGCCAGAAGCTGGACTTTCCGGTGATTTGCGGCGGGGCTGCGCTGACGCGAAAGTATGTGGAAGATGATTTGCGCCGCGAGTATGCGAACGCGGTCTTTTATGCGGAAGATGCTTTCGCCGGGCTGCACGTGATGGAGGACCTGGTCACAGAAGACGGAGCGCGTGAAACACGGCTGCGCGATGGGCGAACCGTAAAGGAATACGCGAAAGCGGCCGCAGTGGATGAAGAGACAGGCCCGGTATTCTCCGAGCGCAGTGCGGTGGTGACGGACGCGCCGAATATTCCGGAACCGCCGTTCTGGGGCGTGCGAGTGAAACACTATCCCGTGCGGGAAGTTTTTCCTTATATCAATGAGACGGCGCTGTTCAAGAATCAGTGGCAGTTGAAGACGGCTTCGCAAGCGGATTATGTGCGGTTGGTGGAGGAGAAGTTTCGTCCCATCAAGAAGAAACTGGAAGAAGAAGTGGCGGAATCGGGGCTGTTCGATCCGAAAGTTGTTTACGGGTATTTTCCTTGCCAGAGTGACGGGAATGATGTGGTGGTGTATGGAGTACCGAGTACCGAGTCGCGAGGGACGAGCGGGGACGCCGCGGCCACAACAGCAGCTTCCTCGCCTTCGCTCGGAATGACAAATTCTGATGAGGGAGCAAAAGAGTTACTGCGGTTCACTTTTCCGCGGCAGCGGGAAGGGAGACGGCTTTGCATCTCGGACTTCTTTGCGTCGAAGGCATCCGGAAAGATGGATGTGATTGGCTTTTCTTTGGTCACGATTGGATCGAAGGCGTCCGTGGAAACACAGAAATTGTTTGAAGGCGGAGAGTATACGAAATATTTGTATCTGCATGGGTTGAGTGTGGAGACGGCGGAAGCATTGGCGGAACTGCATCATAAAACGATGCGCGAAGAGTTGGGGATTGCGGGGGAAGACGCTCCGGCAATAAGAGACCTGTTTCATCAAAAGTATCGCGGCTCGAGGTATTCGTTTGGCTATCCGGCGTGTCCGAATCTGGAGGACCAGACGAAGCTGTTTGTGTTGCTGAAGCCGGAGGAGAATGTAGGTGTACGGCTGACTTCAGGATTTTTGCTGGAGCCGGAGCAGAGTACGTCGGCGCTGGTGGTGCATCATCCGGGCGCGAAGTATTTTGTGGTGTGAGGATAGCATTCTTACGGAGCCATAGAGACACGGAGAAAACAATACGGATATTTTGGATAGGGGCGCTCTGTAGGCGTCCTTTTTCATTTGCCAACCAGGGGAACTAGAAAGGCATCTTCTATTCATGATTCGCAAACTGCAATCCGGCGAATATCGATTGTATTCCCGCAAAAAAGATGCAAAGACTGGGAAACGGAAGAATCTAGGCACGTTCTCTTCTCTTGCGGCGGCGAAAAAGCATGAAAAGGCCGTACAGTATTTCAAGCGGGCTTGAGCGATCTATTCAGGGCGCTGACAGCATAGTCAGTTGGGAAATGACCGGGCTTCGCCCGGGCGGACAGCCGAGGGCGGCTGTCCCCACATAACCTGTCCTGGGTTCGTTGCGTCCCACCCTACCTGTCCTCTCGTTAGTCCCGCACATGCAATATGACAAATTGGTGACAACTCAGACGAACCGGTTCCGCATGATAGCGAGATCGTTAGCATCAACTCGCAAGCTTCACGCCCTCGAATTATGCGAGGGAATGGGGACGAGCGCTTTCACCGCAGGGGGTGACGGCGCTCGTTTTATTTGGATCAAAGTTGGTTACTTCCGCAGCAAGAGATCGGCGGCAATGAAGAACGCGAATACTACGGAAATGATGCCATTCATGGTGAAGAATGCGGCGTTCAGTTTGCTAAGGTCGTTCGGCTTGACCAGAGAATGTTCGTATAACAGGAGCAGCATGACGGCGACGACTCCGGCGAGCGCGAACTTGCCGAGAGCGAAGGCGGGGAGCAGGGCGAGCAGAAGGCTTAGCATCACCAGGTGGAAGGCTCGAGCGATCCAGAGCGCGGCCGGAATTCCGATGTGACGAGGGATGGAGTGAAGTCCGGCGTCGCGATCAAATTCGAAATCCTGACACGCGTAGAGGATGTCGAATCCGGCAACCCAGAAGGTGACGGCGGCGGTGAGCAGCAAGATTCGAGGGTCGAGTGCACCACGAACGGCGATCCATGCGGCAGCGGGTGCAATGCCCAGAGCAAATCCAAGAACAAGATGGGAAAAACGCGTAAAGCGTTTGGTGTAAGAGTAAAGAAGCAAAATGGCTAGCGCGACAGGCGAGAGCCAGAGTGTGAGGCGGTTAAGCTGCGAAGCAGCGAGGATGAAGATAGCGCAAGAAACGATGATGAAAGTGGCCACGAAGGCGGGCGAGAGATGTCCTGCAGGGAGAGCGCGGGTGCGAGTGCGCGGGTTGGCGGCATCAATGGACGCGTCCGCAAGGCGATTGAAGGCCATGGCGGCGGAACGGGCGGCGAACATGGCCACGACGATCCAGAAAAGTTGATGACCGGTAGGAAGGCCAGACGCTGCGAGCATAGCTCCGCAGAGAGCGAATGGGAGAGCGAAGACGGAGTGCTCCCACTTGATCATCTCGAGCGTCACGCGAAGATCGTGAGCGACAGCCACTGAAAAGATTGTAAGGCAGTTTTCGGTTCTTGGGTTCTGAAGTGGCTCGGGAACGGAATCGGCGAACGGGATCCCGCCTTGTGAAGGAAAAGTTCAAGCCTGTTCGGAAATTAAGGGGACGAAACGGACCGGGCCATGCTTCGAGATAACTGGCTGGCCATTGAGTTTGCGGATAAATTGGAGCTCCTGAGCGTCAGCGAAACCCACGGGAAGAATCATTCGTCCCCCTTCGCGAAGTTGAGAGAGGAGTGCGGGAGGCACACTCAAAGCGGCGGCAGAAACGATGATCGCGTCAAATGGGGCGTGAATGGGAAGCCCCGAGGTGCCGTCGCCGGTATAGATCTGAACATTGGAATAGCCGAGCGTCGCGAGCACGGCGCGAGCATTTGCCGCGAGTGCGGCGTGACGTTCGATCGAATGCACCTGTGCCGCGAGCTCCGCCAACAGAGCGGCGAGATACCCGGAGCCGGTGCCGATCTCAAGCGCAGTGTCATTGGGTTTGACTTGCAGCATCTCGAGCATGAGAGCGACGACGTAGGGCTGAGAGATGGTCTGGTCATTTCCGATCGGCAATGGATGATCTTCGTAGGCCTGAGGGCGAAGCGATTCGGGAACGAACGGCTCGCGCGGAACGCGAAGCATGGCATCGAGGACACGAGGATCAGAAATACCGCGCGCGCGCAGTTGAGAGTCGATCATGTGTTGGCGAGCGGCGAGGGAATCGATCATGTTCTCAGCTTGGGGAATGATCACCTTACTTATTTCTTGCGATGGCGTACTTGCAGATCGAAGCTGACGATTCCGTTTTGATCGCGGGTACCCACGACGGACAGATTGTGATTGAAATAGTACTCGCCTTGAATGATCTGCTGGGAACTCTGCGAGACGTTGGTGGAATAAGTGAGGGAAAGATTGTTGGCGAATTCCTGCTCAATGGTGATTTGCGGTCCGTTGCTGACGGGATTATTTTCGGTGGTGAGCCCCTGAGGATCGATTTTGATATTGCTGGCACCGAAAAGGCGTTGAAACCGGTTGCTGACCGTGGAATTCAGGGCCTGGTTGAGGATGAGAGTAGAAGCTTGATCGGTGAAAACGCTTTGGCCGGACTGCTCCTGGAGTTGCGCGGATTCCTCGCCGGTTCGACCGAGCGCGAGCAGGGCGATGATGTCAGATTTTGGAAGTGGAGGCTCGGAGCGGTAGTTAAGGTTCAGTCCGCGATCGGGCGTGCCCGTGACAGTGATATTAAGATCGTAGTTGCGTACGTGAGTTGAGGCTTGAAGATTGAGCTGCGGCTCGATGGAAACGGGGTTGGCAAAACTAATGTCGCCGCGTTCGAGCGTAAAGCGGGTGCCGTGAAACGTGGCTTGGCCTTCAAGAATGTCGACCCTGCCAAGAACCGCGGGACGGGCAATGGAGCCGCGGAGACGGAGATCGGCGTCACCAGAGAGACGGGCGAGGGCGGTGCGCATTTGCAGTTCGGGAGCGGTCGTGACATGAACATCGAGTTTGACATTGTTGAGCGGGGAGGTGGCCGAAGTAATGGAAGCACCCTGGCGACCGCGCTCCAGGTAGGTGCTGAAATCAAAGCCGGGAGTAACGGCGATCTTATTGATCGTAACTTCCCCTGAAATGGTGGAGGCGGAGCGCGAGCCCGTCCAATTCAGTTCGGCGTCCGCTGTTGAACTGACGCCGGGGGGATAGCGCAGGCGAACATCTTTGCCGGTAGCAGTAAGATTGAAATTTAATTGGCGATTCAAGTAGGCGGCGTCGCCCTGAAACGCGAGAGTGCCACCGCCGGTACGGGCGGTGAGGTTTTGGATGTGAACACGCTCGCGGGTAAAGAGCAGAGTGCCGGTCACACCATTCAGACCGCTGGGCAATGTCGCATAGGAGACAGAGCCGTTCGCAAATTCCAAACGGCCTTGAGGAAAAGGATCGGCAAAGGTTCCACCGACCGTCATATTCACTGTGACCAACCCTGAGGCCGAAAGATTCGGATCGATGGCGGTGAGCAGTCCGAGATCGAGGCGGCCTTCTGCTGCAAGATCGAGCGCGTACGGCCCAGAAATCTGCAACGAGCCGCGGGCGGTAATGTCGGTTCCCTGCCCCAGCATGTGCATTTGCTGAATGTTGATCGACTGATTTGCGATCGTGAAATGTACCGAATCTTGATTATGAAGTCTGACGTGCTCGACATCGAGCGTGAAGCCGCCGAGATCTCCGCTAACCGTCCAACTCGCAGGCTGCAGCAGCGGGCCGCGCACATCCACGGTACCTGAGGCTCCGGCTTGTCCAGCGAGTTGCGATCCGAGATATGCCTGCCAAAGCGCATCGAGATCGAATTGATCGATGCGGAAGGAAACATCAGTTTGGTGTCCATCACGCAAATCCACGCGGCCGCTAGCGGATAGCGTGCCCCGTGGCAATTGAGAAGTAGCAGTGAGTCGCAGTTCGCTGCCCTGCGTGATGGCCAGCAAATCAATTTCACCCAAGACTTCCTGATTGACGATCAGTTTGCGGACGTGAACTTCAGAGTTGATCATCGGAGCGTAGGTCGTACCAGAAGCCTTGAGGCTGAAGTCTGCGCGGCCTGCAGTGACGAAACGTGCGGATTGGATCTCGCGGATATGAGACAGATCAAAATTAGTGCCGGCGACATCCAGACGAAACGCCCGATTGCCTGGGTTGAAAGCGGCGCTTCCGGTTAGGACAGAATCGTCGTGAAAGAGATGAATCTGGTCGAGCGCGAGTTCCCCGTGGGCAGAGTGGAAGTTGGAATCGAACTGCTGAATCGCTTCGCCATAAGCGAACGCATGGTTGAGATGAACTTGTCCATCTACGTGCAGGTCAGATTGTCGACCCGATGCTTGCACAAAAAGATCGGCTGTACCTCCGACGGGATAGCTGTAACCGGCAAGCGCCTGGAGGGAGGCCAGATCTGTATTGTGAAGGTTGGCACGGATGGTAAGTTCGCTGTTTTTGGTCAGATGTCCGTGCTCGAGCAGGGCGGAGGCATCCAGTTCAGCCGTGGTATCGCCGCGTCGCAAGATAGCGTCACGAAAAGCAACAGCGCCGAAAGAAAGTTGCATGGAAGTGGAAAAAGAGTCCCAGTGAGTTTCTACCTTGGGCGCGTTGGAGGTAGCGGGCACATTTATTTCGAAATCGTCGACGAGCAGATTGCCCGCAAGTTGAGGAGAAGAGAGTGCGCCGGTCATGTTGCCGTTGAAAGAGGCGCGCCCATTCAGGACAACAGGAAAGAGAGCCGGACCACGCACGGCAGCGACGAATGGAAGCCAATCCTCGACGCTGGAAGTAGAAACAGAAAGATGAAGCGCGGAGGACGACGACAGACTTCCGGAAGCCTGAACATGGCTGGTTGGTGTGGTCAGATTAAACTGCGGCAAATCAAGAGTGTCATTGGCGGCGTGGTAGAGCCCGGCGGCATGCGCCGTGATGGGAAGTTGCGAAGCTAGAGTAATGGGCGGCGGACTCACGTCGAGGGCGAACTGCAGTTCGGCGTCGCGGCGAGTTCCCTTCCAACGCGCCTCGACTGTTCCGGAAGCGAGTCCGGCGGGATGCACAGCCTGTAGCGGATGGGACGGAGCGTTTAAGGCGACCGCAAGATCGGCGGCAGAGATGTCGTGCAGACGAAAGAACGCAATTGCGCTTTGGACACCGGGCTTCGGCTTAGGATGCGAGCCGGATTTATTGAAAGGCGGGCCGGCGGAAATTGTAGCGGTTTGAAGGCTCTTCCGAGCAGCCGCAGACAGATGCTGGTCCGGAGCCAACCATTGATCGAGCTCGAAATCGCCGCTGACGCTTCCTCCGAAAATCTTGCCTTGAATCTTGGAAAGTTTCAGTTGCTCATTGGTGACAGAGTACCCCGTGTTAAGAAAGGCTCGTGCAAAGGAAATCCGATCATCCTGCCAGGCAAAATCGCGCAGTGAGAGAAATCCAGCCGAGGCAAACTCGTCAATGGACCAGTTGCCCTCCCCTTTCAGTTCGGCAATCCCGGCGCGAAGTTCGGGGCGACGCGCAATGGCAGCGGCTTCGGCCAGGTCAAGATGAGCATCGTACGCGGCCTGAAAATGTGGATGGCGAAAGTCGGTGATATGACCGTCAGCCGTGAGATTCGAATGCCCTGAGTTCCATCGAAAGGAAGATAGCGCGGCAGAGTCGTGTTCGATGCTGAAATCCGTAGATGCCATCCAAGCAAAAGGACGGCAATCGAGCAGCTTGGTTTCAACCATACCGATCAAGAGCCGGCCGCTGTAACGCGCATGGAGAAAGGAATAATCCATGTTGACCGCGAGATTGCGAGCGTCAAAATCGAGTGGAATGTTTTGTTCATCCCAAAGCAGACGCCCACCGCGGATTTCGAGATTGTTTATCGAGAGCGAGAAGAGTTGTTCAATCGAAGCCTGGCTGGAGAGATGGCCGGCGGGCCCCGGGATATTGGTACTGCCATCGGGATAGAAAGCAATGTGAATGACGGGTTGGTCGAGCAGGACTCCGTGGAAAGCGAATTCGGAACGAAGAAGAGATGTAAGTTTCAAGCGGGCGACTACACGATCCGCGTGGGCGAGAGGAATTTCCGAGGGCGACTCACGCCCATGAACTGTGATATTTCTCACCTCCGCCTGCAGGCGGAAAGGAACCGTATGGACGCCACCGATTTCGGCGCGGCCACCGGTGACCCGTTCCACTTCGGCGACCAGACGGCGGCGAACCAGGGACTGGAAGGATTCGGTGTTGAGGTAAATGCTGAGGGCGACTGCAGCCATGCACACCGCACCGGCGAGAATCAGAAGAACTTTCCACCAGCGACGAGCGGGCATGGCGGTGGCTTCGGTCATTCCGATCGCACACCCTGGTCGGTGGAAGAGGCCCCGGGGATATGCACGTCGCCTTCCGAGCGCAGAGTTTGTAACCAGGAGACGAGCATCTCACTCACTTTTTGTTGGGTAAGAAGTTCACGAATTTTGGGCGCAACCTCCGCAAGCGAGACCTCCGATGAGCCAGATTCCTTCAGTTTGGGGACGAACTGATCGCGGTAATAAGCCTCGATGGATTTCGAATCGATCTGCACCGCAGGCCGCAGACGGGCATCGACCAGTCGCATCAGATCGATTTGTTGCTGAACGTGGTTGAAGAGATCTTTTTCCGTCAGATGGTAGCTAGCAAGAAGAGCCTTCCAAGCTTCGTCTGATGCCCCTTCCGGATACTGTTTACGAGCCTCGGCAATACGGGCAATGATTTCGCCGTCTGTGGCATGGGGAAAATCAGCGGATTTCATCTGCTCGCGCAACAGTTCCTGATCGATTAACCGGTCAAGGACGGCGCGGCGATCATCATCGCCAAGATCGGCGAGGGAGCGATTGCTCAAAAGCGCTTCGTAACACAAGGCCTCGTCCAAGTCGGACTGCAGGATTATCCGGCCGTTTACGGTGGCGACAATACGGTCGATGACCTGAGAGGCGGCAGCGGCGGCCGGCATAGAACACAACGAACTGATGCCAAGAATCAGCGCGGTGGCAAAAGAAACGATTCGGTAGGTAAGAAGTGTCATTAAAAAGGCTGCCCGATGCTGAAGAAAACGTTGAAATGGCGCAGGACCTGCGGAGTAAATGCCTGCGTTGTCGCGGCCGGCGTGCTCAATGTATAGCCAATGGGATACTCCGTTGGATTCAGATTGTATCCGAAGTCAAACCGTAAAGGACCGATGGGTGTCTTATAACGCAACCCCAAGCCAACGGCGTGAGAAGTGTAATCGTAGCCCACATTGTTGAATCTGGTGACGCAACCGTCGTATTGCGCAGACGCGGTAGAAGGACTGAATTGCAGGCATTGGGCAAGGTTAGGCTGATGCCACCGCAAAAGGCCCTTAAGCATGTCGTGACCGGCAGTGAAAACGTTGCCCATATCGTGAAAAATAGCGAAGCCGAAACCTTCCCCGAGATAAGGCAAGCTAACCGATGGAAAGCGCAGCTCCTCGCTGTTGACGAAGAGCGCCGTGCCGCCGACAGGAAAACCGGAATCCGGATCGCGGGGACCTGCTTGGTTCAACCCAAATCCGCGATGAGAGTTGCCGCCGCCGGCAAAAAAAACTTCTGGCAGGGGGATCACCTCGGTACCTGAACTACAGGCTGTGGTCAGGTCACTGACCTGGCAGGCTCCGGGCGGTAAGACGCGCGTTCCACGATAGACCTGTTCCTGGCCAAGAGTGGTGGAACGAGCAAAAACGAACTTGTGGTTGGGATGACCGAAGGCGTAGTAGGTTGCATCCTGGGCAAGAGCGCGCGCAAAATCCGCCTGCGAACCAATATAGCTGGAGGCGGCAAAACCGTCGAAAGTCAGATACTGGCCGGCCGTACTTTCGAGGGGATTATCGCGCTTGTCATGGATGAAGGTGAAGCCGGGACCGGCAACGCGAGCTGGCAAGGAAAACAGGCTGAACGCGGCGGGTGAGAAATCCGAAGCGAAGTTGCTGGCTTTTACGCGGCGGTAATCGAAGCGATAGGTGATGGAGTTGGCCTGATTGGTTTTCAGCCGGCCAAGCTGCTGGCGCAAATCGATTTTTCCTTCCAGTCGTTGAGACGTAAAAGTCGAGACGTCGAGGCTGTTGTCATAGAACGCGGTCAGGAAAAGGGTGAGGTGCTGATTGTCCAAGAGCTTAGGAATCTGGTAGGTGATCAAGCCGCGCTGTTGCAGGGTTCCCACATGAGATTGGAAGATAAGAGATTGATCGCGGCCGCCAACGTTAAGACGAGTGACATCGAGCTCAACGCGGGGACTCACCCCGGTATTTCCGGCGGGCGCGTTAGGCCCAGATGGTAGGCCGGTGGCAAACTCCAGGCCCGCACCATAAGTGAAAGTATAGCGTTTGGCTTCTTGTATCTGAACCAGGACATTCTTTTCGGGATCGGAGCCAGAAGGGTTCTGCACGCCAGTGTCGACTTGGCTGAAGATTCCGAGATCATAGAGTTTGCTCTGTGTATCCAAAACGTCCTGCTGGCTCAAGGGACTGCCGGGGACTACTTGAACCTCCCGTTGCACAACGTAATCGCGGGTGTGCTCGAGTCCAGCCACGAACAGGTGGTTCACAAAAAACTGCTCCCCTTCCTGAATGGAGAAGGTGACATCCTCCCGATTGGGCTGGCCGAGGGATGGGGTCGTGATGATGTCAAGAACGGCATTGGGGAATCCGTGATTAAAGTAATAGTTGAGGACGGTCTCGCGATCGTTGGCAAGATTCTGATCGGAGTAAGGTTGGCCTGCCGCAGTAGAAAGTTCGGGAAACGATTTGGTGTCAATTTTCTGGTTTCCCACGATGCGAAATGCATCAACGACTGTCTGCGGGCCTTCCTCGATTTGAATATGGACGGCGAGATGGGTTTTCGCGCCATGATAGTCGTCGTCGACTTTCGTCCGAATCTTAGCCTCGCGGAATCCGTTCGTCACGTAGAGTGACTGCAAGCTGGCAACGTCGGCCTTGAGCAGAGCATCGCTGTAGCGTCCGTTGGAGAATAGTCCGGCGGGCTGAATCTGAAGGCGCTGGCGAATGGTTGGTCGCGGAAAATATTTGTTTCCGGTGATGTCGATGAGCTCCAGCTTGTGAACCGGTCCCGGATCGATGCGATAGATTACGCGAAGGATATCGGGGCCGCTTTCCCTTTGATAATCGACCGAGGCATCGAAGTGGCCGCGGCTTTGGAGATAACTCAACAAGTTGCGCTTACCTTCATTGAGCAGATCCTCATCCAGCGCATTTTCTTCATAGACGGGGATTTGTCTTTTCAGGACTCCCCGGCTGATTCGGAAACCCAGGGCATAGACAACGACGACGGGCCCGGGCTCGATCAGATAGGTGTAGTCAACGGAATTAGATTCGGAATGATATTTTTGTTCCGCGATGGAGACCTGGGCAAGGACACGCTGCTGCTTTTGAAGTCTCTTGCGCAATCGCTGGAGAGAATTGGTTACGCGTGCGGCAGTGACGCGGTCGGCGGGGTGCATTCGGGCGAGGTCCTGCAGTTGAGCCGGCGAAAATGAAGAGTGCCCAGTCACCTTTACCTCTCCGATATGGGCAGGCTCTCCCGGCGTGATGTGGAAGAGAATATCGACCTGCTGCGTGACGGGATTGGAATTGCTTTCGGCGGTCACGCGATATCGGTAATATCCATTTTCCTGCATGAGCTGGCGGATGTTCTGAATTGCCCGGTTAAGTTTGTCGCTGGTTTGGAGCTCTCCCAGCTGGAACTTCGAGGCATTTATGATTTGGTTACGGCTGGGATGGGTGGGAGCGCCCTCGACGTCTACCGCTCCCACAAAAAAATTGAGCGAAGTCGTAAAGGTGAGAACGACGTCTGACCCCGTGGGCGCAACTTCTGCCTGGATGTCCCCGAATCGGCCGGTTGCGAACAGCAGGCGTATGCTCTCGCGTACCTTATCGCGATCAAGCGGCTGGCCGGCTTTTTGCGGAAGCAGTTCAAGCAAATGGTTCCAGTCGGAAACTCCGGGAATGTTGATGGCTTGCACGGTGCGTCCTACATAGGCCGACATGGATGACAAAGGGGAGGGTGCTTGCGTTGCTTGCGAGGAGTTCACGGATGCGGACACGGACGACCGGGCACGGGCCGCCGCGCCGATTGAAAACACCATCAAGATGACGAGTGAGGCGTACCTTATCAGAGAATAATGTCCTTGGCCCCGTTTTCTAGATTCGATGAAGCCTAGAGGGACCTTTGTTGTCCGGTGTCCCGACAGTTAGAGGGATCACCTTATAATAAAGGGTTTGCAACTAGAAACTGGTGACCTCCTTGAGGCAGGGCGTGGAGAAAGAGAAGTTTGAGGAGCGGTACTCTCGACAGATTCTGTTTCAGGGAATCGGAGCGGACGGACAACGGCGCTTGGCTACCGGACGGGCGGCGGTCGTAGGATGCGGAGCTACGGGCTCTGCGCTGGCGTCGTTGTTGGCGCGAGCCGGAGTCGGGATGCTGCGCATCATTGATCGTGACTACGTCGAGCCCAGCAACTTACAGCGACAATCGCTGTTCGACGAGAGCGACGCCGCCGAATCTCTACCCAAGGCAGTAGCAGCAGCACGGAAGATCGGCGCCTTCAATTCGGAAATCGCCATTGAACCGCGAGTTGAAGATGTGGTTCCCCAGAATATTGAGGAATTACTTGAAGGAGTAGACGTAATTCTCGATGGCACAGACAATTTCGAGACACGATACCTGGTGAATGACTACGCGGTGAAGACGTCGAAGCCATGGGTCTATGCGGCGGCTGTGGGAAGTTATGGAGTGACGTTGAACGTGTTGCCGGGAAAGACGGCTTGCCTGGCTTGCATCTTTCCCGATTCGCCGATGGGAATGGTGGAGACTTGCGAAACCTCGGGTATTTTGAACACAGCCGTGAATGTGGTGGCCTCGGTGGCCGCGACAGAGGCGCTGAAGATTTTGCTAGGCGGCAAGGCGCTGGAACGATTGCGGCAGACCTTGTGGTCCTTTGATGTTTGGACGAATGAACTCGCGGAAATTGGAGCGGGAAAACCGCGCGCCCGGTTGCCGGGCCTGCGGGGAACATGATTTTGTACATCTGGCCGGAGAGGGGCGTCCGCATATCACGATGTGCGGACGGAATTCTGTGCAGATCCACGAGCGCTCGAGACCGATTGATTTCGCCGAGATGCAGCGCAGGCTCGAGACGCTGGGCGTGGTCCGACACAACGAATTTGTGCTGAAGTTCTGGCGAGAACCTTACGAAATGACTCTATTTCCGGATGGCCGGGCCATCATCAAAGGCACGACGGACACCGGAGTGGCTCGAAGTTTGTACGCGCGATTTGTGGGAAGCTAAGCGGCTTTTGCGATCATCGAACAAGTTCTTTCATCATGGGCGGACAACTCATTGGCAAGGCGGCGATCATCACGGGCGGCGCGAGCGGCATTGGACGCGCAACCGCCCTGCTCTTTGCACGGGAAGGCGCGGCGGTGATGATTGTCGACCGGAATGAGCAAGCCGGACGCGAGGTCGAATTTCAGATCAGTGACGCTGGCGGCCGGGCTGTGTTCGAGCGCGCCGATGTGACTCGCGCCGATGATTGCAAGCGCGTGGTGGAGCGCACGCTACAGTCGTTCGCAGGCATTCACATTTTGTTCAATAACGCAGGAATCATCCGCCGAGCATCCGTAGTTGAAACGAGCGAGGAAGAGTGGGATGCGGTGATGGCGGTAAATGTGAAGACCATTTTTTTGATGTCCCGCGAAGCGATCCCTGTGATGGCTAACGGTGGCGGCGGAACGATTATCAATACGGCGTCGGGATGGGGCCTTGCAGGCGGCGCGCGGGCAGCGGCATATTGCGCGTCAAAAGGCGCGGTGGTACTGCTTACCAAGGCGATGGCAATCGACCACGGGACACAGAAGATTCGCGTAAACTGCATCTGCCCAGGCGATACCGATACAGGCATGCTGCGGGATGAGGCAGCACAGTTAGGCGAGGCGGCAGATAAATTCTTATCGGAATCGGCAAGGCGTCCTCTGGGCCGGATAGGAACGCCAGAGGAGATCGCGCAGGCGGCGTTATATCTGGCCAGTGATGCGTCTTCGTTTGTGACCGGAACTGCCCTGGTTGTCGATGGCGGAGGACTGGCGGGAGCGGCATAGATGAATCCAACGCATACAACAGAACGGATCACACGGAAGCGGGCGCTGTCCGAGCAGTGGTTTGCGCGGGCCCAGCAATCGCTGGTGGAGGGAGTAAACTCGCCGTCGCGTGGGGCGGCTGTTTATTCACCCGAACCAATTCTGCTGGAACGCGGGCAAGGCTCCCATGTTTGGGATGCGGATGGCAATGAGTACATCGACTTCATGATGTCGTTCGGAGCGCTGATCCAGGGGCATGCGCACCCAGCATTGGTGAAAACGGTTGGGGAGGCGATGGCGACAGGGTCGCACTTCGCAGCGGCAACATCGGCGGAGATTGAAGCCGCCGAGCGCTTCCGGCGGATGGTTCCATCGGCCGAGGTGGTGCGATTCACCAACACCGGCAGCGAAGCGACCATGCTGGCGCTGCGACTGGCGCGCGCCCACACGGGACGGCGTAAGTTTCTGAAGTTTGAAGGACACTATCACGGCTGGTACGATCCTTTCCTTCTCAATGCGCACAGCCATCCTCCCGAGGAATTAGGCACGCGTGGAAAATCCAGCGCGCATCCCGGATTCCGAAGGAATTCCGGCATCTACTTTCGACGATGTGGTGATTGCGCCGTGGAATGATGTGGCTGCGATCGAGAGGGTCATGCAGCAACATGGCCGCGAGCTGGCGGCGGTGATCACCGAGCCCATTATGGCGAACATGGGTTGCATTCTTCCGCGCGAAGGCTACTTGCAGCGATTGCGCGAGCTCACGCAAGAGTACGGGGCGCTGTTGATTCTGGACGAAGTGGTCACCGGATTTCGCTACGCGGCCGGCGGGTGCCAGGAATATTACGGCGTCACACCCGACATCAGTACCTTTGGCAAGGCTCTGGGCGCGGGTTTTCCGGTAGGTGCCGTGGCCGGGCCGCGAGCGATTCTTGACCGCATGCGGTGGAGCGAAAAGATGGTGCTGCACTACGGAACATTCAACGGCCATCGTCTGACGATGAAGGTGGTGACGGCAAATCTTGGATCTGCTTTCGGCGGACGATACCTATCGGAAGTTGCACGCGGTGGGCGATTCCGCGATTAAAGGGCTCCGGGAAGTGTTTCGACGAAACAAAGTGAAGGCGATGGTGCAGGGTTTTGGGCCGATGTTTCAGATTTACTTTACGGAGGTCGACGCGATTCGAGATTATCGCGACTATTGCAAGTATGTCGACGCAAAGCGATATTCGCACTTCGTGCATCGTCTGCTGGATCGCGGAATCTACATGACGCCGTCGAATGGATTGCACTGGATTATTTCCACGGCGCACACAGAAGCTGACGTTGAAGCGCTCATCGAGAGCGCCGATCAAGCCTGCTCGGGACTCACGTGAAAGCAACCGTTTTCCTGGGAGGAGGTCGCATCACGGGGGCGCTGATAGCCGGATTGCGCCTGGCCGGTTATCGAAAGCCGATTGTCGTCCACGACCGGCATCCTGAGAAATTGAGACACCTCAAGCGAGGATACGATGTCGTGGCAGAATCCGATCTGCGGGGAGCCGTGGAAGCGGCGCGGATCTTGGTGATTGCTGTCCGTCCGCCTTCGGTGCAGGAACTGATTCGGGAAATCGCGACATTTGGTATTCGACATTCAATGACTGCGGTGAGTCTTGCCGCCGGAGTGCCGTTGTCCAGGCTGCGTTCGAACTTAAAGCCGCCAACGGTTTGGGCACGCGCGATGCCGAGCCCAGTGTGCCGCACTGGTCATGGGCTAACCGCGATTGCTTTCGACCGCGCGCTACCCGCGTCGGGTCGCAACGAAGTGCGCGCTCTGTTTTCGCTGGTAGGTGACGTCCTTGGACGTTCCAGAGAACCGTTTCGACGCTTTCACGGTGACCTTTTCCAGCAGTCATGGCTATCATGCGCTGGCGGCTTTGATTGCAGCGGCGGAGGCGATAGGACTCGATCGTGCGAGCGCCCGAATCGCCTCCGCTCACGCGCTTAGCTGATGGAATCTCGTACTGGCGGGAAGGGCGATTGGCCCTCGATGAGCTGCTCCGGGAGGCGGCGACGCCAGGGGGAACCGCGGCAAGCGTCATCAGCGAGATGGACCGCCTGGGATACAAGAGAATTGTGGAGAGCGGACTGCGCGCCGGAATCGGTCAGGCGAGAAAGAACCGAAAACGATAATCAAATGCCGGTTCGATGATTTGGAATTTACGGCGCGGCTTGAACCCCGCGCCGTGCACACTGAGTGCCTTCGAAAACTTAAGAGCTCTTCTTTTTCGGAACTTTCGCGCCCTTTTTGCGCGCCTCGGAGAGCCCAATCGCAATGGCCTGCTTACGGCTTTTCACGGAGCCGCCTTTTCCGCCACGCCCGGACTTCAGCGTGCCTTTCTTCGCTCGCCGCACCGCGCTCCCCACACTTTTGCCCGCTGCTTTTCCGTATTTTCGCGCCGCGCCCTTCTTCTTGCGCTGCCATTAATAGTCCTCCTACCTGTTAGACAAAGAATGGCCGCGATGGGTTGTCGGGAAAGCGTTTGCGATCGCCACAACAGAGGAGGTCGACGAAGAATCGTCGGCAACGCAGCAACATGACGGATCATCTGAGAAACCACTAAGCTTAATAGGCTGATTTCACTTTCGCTTATGCAACGTAGAGACTTTCTGAAGAACGCTGCAATTATTAGCGCTGCGATCACGGTACCCGCCGCTGCGGGCGCAGGAGCACACTATGTCGACACACGAAAAGAGTTCCATGAACAACATTCCGCTGGTTTCCTCCGCTGGCACTCGAAAGGGTGACATGCTTTATCGAACGCTGGGACGCACCGGAGAACGCGTCTCCGCGATCGGGATGGGCGGCTATCACATTGCCAAACACGGACTGACGGATGACGAAAGCATTCGACTGGTACGGAGCGCCATCGATCGCGGGATTACGTTCATGGATAATAGTTGGGACTACAACGAAGGCAAGAGCGAAGAGTTGATGGGCAAGGCGCTCCGGGATGGATATCGCGACAAAGTATTTCTGATGACGAAGATCGACGGCCGCACCAAGGAAGTGGCGGAGCAGCAGATCGAGACCTCGCTACAACGGCTGCAGACGGATCACATCGATCTGGTGCAGCATCACGAAATCATTCGCTTTGACGATCCCGACCGCATATTCGCGCAGGGTGGAGCGATGGAGGCGACGCTCGCGGCGAAGAAAGCCGGAAAGATCCGCTATATCGGCTTTACGGGTCATAAGGATCCACATATTCATCTTTATATGTTGAAGGTCGCGGGCGACCACGGTTTTAATTTCGATACGGTGCAAATGCCGCTCAACGTGATGGATGCACACTTCCGTAGTTTTGCTCAGTTGGTATTGCCCGAATTAGTAAAGCAGGACATCGGCGTGCTTGGGATGAAGTCCATGGGCGATGGCGTCATTTTAAAGAGCAAGACGGTCTCGCCGATTGAATGCCTTCACTACGCGATGAGCCTGCCCACCTCGGTTGTAATTACAGGAATCGATAAACCCGAAATACTGGATCAAGCTTTCGAAGCTGCCAAAACATTTCAGCCGATGAATCGAGAGCAGGTCACGCAGCTACTGGCGAAGACGAAGGAAGTTGCTATGGCAGGAAAGTACGAACTGTTCAAGACGTCCTCTCACTTCGACTCGACCGCCATGCATCCGGACTGGCTGGGCGGGGATACGCCGGGAGTGAAAGAGCTGGCTCCGGCGACTTCATAGAACCGGCTCGAGCGCAACCCCATAGTTTCTTCTCCAACCCTCCCGGCCGCAGTGCACACGTGCGTTCCTTGCACGCGCCGCGTTCACACTTCCGCACGAATTTCTCAGGAGACTGCCGTGCGTGATAGAAGTGAGGGTGCAACATCGTGAGGTGAACCATTCAATACTTCTGCAAGGCCGTGGCAAGCGTTTCCCTTCTCTCCCTTTTCTTGAACACTGCTGCAGTTGCCCAGGCGTCGTCCGCCACGCATTCCGCTTCGAACTCTTCTGTCTCGACAGTCAGCGTGGACTCGACGCCGGGGCACGAAATCAACTCCTTCGATCCGGATAGCGCCCTGGGGAGTTCCATCGACGTTTTGTCACATGACGACATCGACAAGGTGTATACGCCGCACATTCTTCAGGAGTCGCTTTCGGCGGGCTGGGGACCGATCACGTATCGCAACAATTCCGAGTTACGGATGGCTGCGTGGCATTGGACAGAGAACGGAACATGGAGCGACCCGGAACAGAAAAGTGGATATTTCACCGGCAGCACCGATCTAAAAGAGCAGTTACGATATATCCTCTCCTACGCCCTGCCCCATCGCGGCTTTTCGATCAGCGAAGACTCTCCGTTGCAAAGTCCGAATCCGACCTACTGGAAGAGCAATCCCTACCTCACCAGCAAGTTCACGGGAGAAAACGACGCCTTGCACCCGCAATGGGTGGTTCTGGATCTGCAGGCCGAGAGACCGGTCAATGCTATCCGTATTGCGTGGGCAAACCCGTACGCTACGACGTACCAGGTGGATTATTGGGCGGGAACACGCGCGCTCGATTTCGATCATGGTCCTGAAGGTGAGTGGAAGACTTTCCCCTTGGGCCTTACAAAAAAGTCGCAAGGTGGAACGGTAGACCTCAAGCTCGCCTCAGCGCCCGTGGTCACGCGGTATGTTCGCGTCCTGATGACAGAGTCCTCGAACACGTGTGATCTGCATGGAGCGGGCGACGTAAGGAACTGCGTGGGTTATGCCATCCAAGAAATTCATGTCGGCACTGTCGATCCCGATGGCGCCTTTGCCGAGATCCAGAAAAACCTCGGCGGATAAGCCAACTGCCTATCACACGTCGTCAATAGATCCCTGGCACTCGGCTGCGGATGTAAACGCCACAGGCGCATACCAGCACAGCGGCTTCGACCTATTTTTCACGCAGCGGGATTACCAACAATCTTCCCGCGATGATCCCGGTGACGCTGCTTTACGGAACACCGGACGATGCTGCTGCGCAAATTGCCTATATCGAGAAGCGTGGCTACAACATTGGATACGTCGAGATGGGCGAGGAGCCGGACGGCAAACGAGCCATGCCGGAGGATTATGGCGCACTCTACATTCAATGGGCAACGGCGATTCACCGTGTAGATCCCAAGCTGAAGTTGGGAGGACCGATTTTTGAAGGGGTGAACGAAGACATTCGAGTGTGGCCTGACGCTATGGGTCGCGTCTCATGGATGGGCCGATTCGTCGAGTATTTGAAGACGCACGGGCACATTGCTGATTTGGCCTTCGTATCGTTTGAACATTATCCGTTTGAACCCTGCAGCATCACGTGGAAGAGTCTCTATAGCGAGCCGCTGTTGATGAAGCACATTCTGCAAGTGTGGCGGGAGGACGGCGTTCCCAAGGATGTTCCGCTGATGGTGACGGAGAATCACCTGTCGGCGGAACTCACGGGACCGATGACCACGATCTTTGCGGCGCTCTGGCTGGCCGACAATGTGGGCAGTTTTCTTGAAGGCGGAGGCGCAGCTTTCTATCATTCGCCGATTCAACCGCAGGGGCTGGAGAACAGCTGCCTGGGTTGGGCCTCCTGGTCGAATTTTGTGTCGAACCAAAACTACGAAATAAAGGGATACACCTCACCCTACTTCGCGGCTCACATGATTAATCTGGAGTGGGTGCAGCATCGTGCCGGCGTGCATCACATGTTCCCTTCATCTGCCGACACCAAGGATGCGGAGGGCAATGTGCTGGTGACCTCGTATGCGGTATATCGGCCTGATGGAAATTGGTCTCTGATGTTGGTGAACCGGGATGAGAACAATGCCCACTCGGTTCGAATCCAATTTGACGACGTAAAGAGCAGACAGAACGCATCGTTTTCGGGTCCGGTTAGCTTCGTGACCTTCGGAAGCGAGCAATATGTCTGGATTAACGATGGCCTGAACAGCCACGCGGATCCCGACCATGCGCCCGTAGCGACCGTGATTGCGGCAGATTCGCAGACAACTTTCACTCTGCCGAAAGCGTCTGTGACGGTGCTGCGAGGTAAGATTCGATTGAAGCAATGAATTGTGGCTCTTGGGAATTGCTAGAGAATTCTTTCGTGGGTGTAGCCGCCCGCAAGTAATGCGGTTAGCAGCTCGGCGATGTGAGCGGGGCCTCTGGTTTCCATCGTGATGTCGATGGCTGTGTCTCCGAGGTTGACCCCGTGATAGGCGCGATCGTAAGCGGTCTCAACGATGTTGGCGCGATGATCTGCGAGAATTCCGGTCAGCCGATGCAGCGCGCCGGGATAGTCCGGCAGGTGAACGCGCAGGCGAACTAGTCTTCCGTCTTTGACGAGGCCGCGTTCGATGATGCGCGCGAGCAATGTGACGTCAATATTGCCGCCGCAGACGAGCACGGCCACCTTTTTCCCCTCGACCGGCAGTTTGTGATTCAATACCGCGGCAATGGAAGCTGCGCCCGCTCCTTCCGCCAAAGTTTTCTCCCGCTCCAGAAGCAGCAGGATGGCATTGGCGATTTCCTCTTCTTCCACGGTAACAATGTCATCCACATATTTTTGAACCAGGGGAAACGTGCGTTCGCCGGCGCGACGGACGGCAATGCCGTCGGCGATCGTCACGGCGGGCTTGAGAGTGACGCGCTCTCCTTTTTCGATGGCGGCTTTCATCGAGGAAATTTTGGCGGGTTGGACTCCATACACTTTTACCGCCGGATTCATTTCCTTGACTGCGCAGGCAATACCACCGATCAGACCGCCTCCCCCAATCGGAGCAACGACCGCTTCAATGTCAGGCTGCTGTTCCAGAATCTCAAGGCCGAGCGTGCCTTGGCCGGCAATGATTGCGTCGTCATCAAAAGCGTGCACGAGCGTGAGATTGCGCTGCTTGCTCTGCTTGACCGCCTCTTCATAGGCCTCGTCATAATTCGTGCCGTGAAGAACTACTTCGGCTCCGTACGCACGCGTGGCAGATACCTTGATGAGCGGAGTGGGCAACGGCATGTAGATGACAGCTTTAATTTGCTGGCGGCCTGCGTGATAGGCAACGCCCTGCGCATGGTTGCCGGCCGACGCGGCGATCACTCCCTGGGATCGCTCCTGGGCGGTGAGCGTGAGCAGCTTATTCAGTGCGCCGCGCTCCTTGAAAGCGCCTGTGCGCTGCTGGTTATCGAGCTTGAGAAAAATGTGGCTCTTGGTGAGTGCCGAAAAAGCTTCCGAATAGAGGCAGGGAGAAACGCGAATGGCATCGCGGATCCGGCCCATCGCGGTTTGAATGTCCTGGAGTCCGATCATTGCGGTCGCGCAATCATCTTAAATAGTTGGGACCTTGGCCGGTAGTCACCCTCATGAGGCGATGGATTGCGCAGCGGAAAGAGTGGCGGGAACGGAGCGCGCGGCTTCTGCGCGAAGATAAGTATCCACGCCAGCCGCCGCTTTGCGGCCTTCCGCAATGGCCCACACGACTAAAGATTGGCCTCGCCGCATATCGCCTGCAGCAAATATTCCAGGAACGGAGGACATATGGTTCTGGTCGGTGGCTACATTGCCGCGTGCGATCGAGAGCGACGCCAAGTTGTTCAATCATCCCATTGCGAACCGGACCGAGGAAACCCATGGCGATCAGCACCAGGTCAGCTTCCAGGGTGAAGTCGGTGCCGGGGAGAGGCTCAAATCTCGGGGGAGGACCTACACGCACGGCATGAAGGTGTTTGACGCTGTCCCGCTTCCCCGGTAAATTTCGTGGTTGCAATGCTCCAGTCACGAATGCCGCCTTCTTCATGCGCGCCTTCAGTGCGCAGCTGCATCGGCCACAACGGCCACGGAGTGAGCGGTGAGCGCTCGTCCGGCGGCTTGGGCATGATCTCGAACTGATGCACGGACAGCGGCTTCTGACGGTGGGTTGTACCCAGGCAATCGGCGCCAGTGTCGCCGCCTCCGATAATGATGACTCGTTTGCCGGCGGCCAGGATCTCCAGCTCTGCGGCAATGGTGTCGCCGAGGCACCGCCGATTCTGCTGCGGCAGATACTCCATCGCGTAGTGGATTCCCTTCAGCTCGCGCCCGGGAACGTTGAGATCGCGAGGCTGTTCGGCGCCGCCCGCTAGCACAATGGCATCGAAGTCGCGCTGCAACTGTTCGACAGATATATTTCTGCCGACCTCGGCGTTGGTTTCGAACTTAACACCCTCGGCCGACATTTGTTCCAGACGGCGATCGATGATGTGCTTTTCCATCTTGAACTGTGGAATGCCGTAACGCAGCAAGCCACCGATGCGGTCTGCTTTTTCATAAACAACAACTGCGTGTCCGGCGCGGCAAAGCTGCTGAGCGGCGGCTAATCCCGCGGGGCCTGAGCCGACGATTGCAACTTTCTTCCCGCTGCGATGTTTGGGCGGCTCAGGGCGAATCCAACCTTCCTGAAATCCACGCTCGACAATATTTTTTTCATTCTGCTTGATCGTTACCGCAGGCTGATTGATACCCAGAACGCAGGAAGCCTCGCAGGGCGCGGGACAAATGCGGCCCGTGAACTCGGGAAAGTTATTGGTGGCGTGCAATCGCCGCACCGCTTCTTTCCAACGCCCGTGGTAGACCAGATCATTCCAGTCGGGAATGAGATTACTCACAGGACAGCCAGTCTGGCAGAAAGGTACACCGCAATCCATGCAGCGCGCGCCCTGTTCTCTGAGAGTCTCTTCGGGAAGATCGAGATAGATTTCGAACCAGTCATTCACACGCTGCGTGACGGGACGGCGCGGAGCAAGCTCGCGAGAGTATTCAAGAAAGCCTGTTGTTTTACCCATTCTGCACCTGTGCGTGCCGGACGTGCGCCGGAGTGTGCAACGGGGACAACTGGGCGGTGAGGAATTTCGCTTTTCCGGTACGGCTGATCCCCAGCACGCGTTTGAATTCGTGCGGGAACACCTTGATGAAGCGAGGCAAGCTTTCTTGCCAGTTGTCGAGAATCGACTTTGCACGGCGGCTTCCGGTCAGGTCGAAGTGCCGCGTGATCAGATTCCTTAAAAGCTCGGCGTCCTGCGGTTCGCTCACCGAATCCAAATCAACCGAACCCAGATTGCATCGTTCTGCAGCGAAGTTACCGCGCTCATCAAAGACGTATGCGACGCCGCCACTCATACCGGCGGCGAAATTTCTTCCACACGCTCCGAGGACCAGCACTAATCCGTTTGTCATGTACTCGCAGCCATGATCGCCGACGCCTTCGACAACGGCGGTTGCTCCTGAGTTCCGGACAGCAAACCTTTCTCCGGCGACTCCGTTGAAAAAGGCTTCTCCGCTGGTGGCGCCATAGAGCACAACGTTTCCAATCAGAATATTTTCTTCCGCAGCGAAGCCGGAGGCTCGCGGCGGATAGACGATCAATCGACCGCCGGATAGGCCTTTCCCGACGTAGTCATTGGCTTCGCCTTCGAGGGTAAGAGTGACGCCGCTGGCCAGGAAAGCGCCGAGGCTTTGGCCTGCCGACCCGGTGAGCTGAATCCGAATCGTGTCATCGGGCAGGCCTTCCGAGCCGTGAGCGCGAGCGATCTCTCCGCTCAGCATGGTGCCGACGGTGCGGTGCACATTGCGCACCGGCAAGCTGATCTCGACTGGGGTGAGAGTGTCGATGGCGACGCGCGCGGCTTGCAGAATTTTGTAATCCAACGCGTCTTGCAAACCGTGGTCCTGCGCCTGCATGCATCGACGGGCCACGCGCGAAGGAATCGGCGGGCTATAAAGAATTGCAGAAAGATCGAGACCGTGCGCTTTCCAGTGATCCACTGCAGGATCGACATCCAGCATGTCGACACGCCCGACCATTTCATCGAAGGTGCGAAAGCCGAACTCGGCCATATATTGGCGTACCTGTTCGGCCAGAAAGAAAAAGAAGTTGATGACGTGTTCCGGCTGTCCCTTGAACTGCTTGCGCAGCACGGGATCCTGGGTGGCGATCCCAACCGAGCAGGTATTGAGATGACACTTGCGCATCATCACGCAACCCATCGCGATGAGTGGCGTGGTGGCAAAGCCGAACTCTTCCGCGCCCAGCAAAGCTCCGATCACGACATCCCGGCCGGTTTGCAGCTTGCCGTCCGTCTGGACGCGGATACGGCTGCGGAGATCATTTAGCAGTAGAACCTGCTGCGTTTCCGCCAGACCCAATTCCCAGGGAATGCCGGCATGCTTGATGGAACTGAGCGGCGACGCTCCCGTACCACCACTGTCTCCGCTGATCAGGACAACGTCGGCATGTGCCTTCGCCACGCCCGCAGCCACCGTGCCCACGCCTGATTCGGCAACTAATTTCACAGCGATGCGGGCTTGCGGATTAACGTTTTTCAAGTCATAGATCAGCTGCGCAAGGTCTTCGATTGAATAGATGTCGTGATGCGGAGGCGGCGAGATCAGTCCGACTCCCGGAATGGAGTGACGCAGTCTGGCGATAACTTCGTCGACTTTGTGCCCCGGGAGCTGGCCGCCCTCGCCGGGTTTCGCGCCCTGCGCCATCTTGATCTGCAATTCGTCGGCGTTGACCAGATAGTTGGCAGTCACTCCGAAACGAGCTGACGCCACCTGCTTTACGGCGCTACGCCGCAGATCGCCGCTGGCATCGGGCTTGAATCGTTCTTCGTCTTCTCCGCCCTCACCGGTATTGGATTTTCCTCCAATGCGGTTCATTGCGATCGCGAGGGTTTCGTGGGCTTCCTTGCTGATAGAACCGAAAGACATCGCGCCAGTATTGAAGCGCTTTACGATTTCTTTGGCAGGCTCGACTTCTTCAATCGGGACGGGCTTGCTCGGCTTTCTTCAACTTCATCAAGCCGCGCAGAGTACATAAGTTGAGCGCTCTTCTTGATCGATCAGATCGGTGTATTCCTGGAAAGTCTGAAAGCTATCCTGCCGTACAGCCTGTTGAAGCTTGCTGATGGTCAGCGGATTCAGGAGGTGATACTCGCCACCCACGCGCTGGTGGTAATTTCCGCCGACCGTAAGCTCAGTCTCGAACTCGGTCACAGGACGCAGGGAGTGCTGATGATTAAGCTGGGACTCGCGGGCGAGAACGTCAAGGCTCACGCCTTCGAGGCGCGACGTTGTGCCTACGAAATAGGTGTCCACTAATTCCTTGTTGAGTCCGATAGCTTCGAAGACCTGGGCTCCCTGATAACTTTGCAGGGTTGAAATGCCCATCTTCGCGAAGGTCTTCAGTAATCCCTTCTTGATGGACTTTAGGAAATTCTTGACGGCCTGCTCAGGAGTGACGCCATTCGCCAAATCTCCACGCCATGCAAGGTTCTCAACCGTCTCAAGCGCAAGATACGGGTTGATGGCACTGGCGCCGTAGCCGCTGAGCAAAGCAAAATGCATGACTTCGCGCGGCTCACCGGATTCGGTAATGAGAGCCACTTGCGTGCGCGTCTCTTCGCGGACAAGCAGGTTGTGGACCGCTGCCAGGGCGAGCAGGCACGGGATCGGCGCATAGTCTTTGTCCACGCCACGATCGGAAAGAATGAGAAGGCTATAGCCGGACTTCACCGAGAGCGATGCGCGCTGGCATAGTTCATCGAGCGCGCGTTTTAATCCAGCCTCGCCTTCGCTCGCTCGAAACAGCGCAGGTAGCGTGGTAGCGAGCAGATCGCGCGTCGACACGCGCCGCAGCTTCTCGAGTTCGCGATTGGTGAGTAGCGGGTGCTCCAGCTTCAACATGTGACAGTTTTCCGGAGCCTCGTCGAGAATGTTGCGCTCACTGCCGATGTAGCTGATCAACGACATCACCATCTCTTCACGGATGGGATCGATCGGAGGGTTGGTCACCTGCGCGAATAATTGTTTGAAATAGTTGAACAGAGGCTGGGGCCGGTCCGATAAACATGCAAGCGGCGTATCGGTGCCCATCGAGCCGATTGGCTCTTCGCCAGCCGAAGCCATAGGAGCCAAGATCATCTTCAAATCTTCGTCGGTGTAACCGAAGGCACGCTGCCGCCGAAGAAGAGTTTCAGGGTCGGTGGGGTGAGTCCTCGAAGGCTCGGGCAACTGATTGATGGTGATCTGATTATCCCTGAGCCATTGCGCATACGGCTGCTGGGCGGCCAGATTCCGCTTGATTTCTTTGTCGGAGACGATACGGCCCGCAACCGTGTCTACCAGAAACATCTTTCCCGGCTGTAGACGGCCTTTCATCTTGACTTGATCGGGAGCCACGTCGAGCACACCGGCCTCAGAAGCCATGATCACCAAGTCATCGTGGGTGACCACGTATCTTCCGGGGCGCAGGCCGTTGCGATCGAGCGTGGCTCCTATGACACGACCATCCGTGAAAGCGACTGCCGCCGGGCCATCCCACGGCTCCATCAGGCAAGCATGGTATTCGTAGAAAGCCCGCTTCTCCGGCTTCATATAAGGATTGCCCGACCATGCTTCAGGAATCAGCATCGCCATGGCATGAGGCAAACTGCGGCCAGCTTGCAGGAGAAGTTCCAGTGCATTGTCGAAGTTTGCGGAATCGCTACCGTCGGGCTCGATGATCGGAAAAAGTTTCTTCAGATCATTGCCGAACAGAGGTGAAGCCAGAAGCGACTGGCGGGCGTGCATCCAATTGACGTTGCCGCGCAAAGTATTGATCTCGCCGTTATGCGCGATGTAACGATAGGGATGAGCCCGCTGCCAGGTGGGAAAAGTGTTCGTGGAAAAACGTTGATGCACCAGACACAGCGCGCTGGCCACATCGGGATCGGAGAGCTCCTTATAAAAGTTCGTCAGTTGCGAAGCCAGCACGAGGCCTTTGTAGACAACAGTTCGACAGGAAAGGGAGGGGATATAAAAGGTGCTAGTATCTTCGTCACCCGATTCGCGAGTTTCCGCCTCCGCTCGCTTCCTGACGACGTACAACTTGCGCTCGAACGAATCTTCATCAAGACCTGGCGGCCGGCCAACAAAAATCTGCTGAATGTATGGCTGCGAAGCGCGCGCGACCCGGCCGATCGCCGAAGCAAAAGTGGGCGTGTCTCGCCAGCCCAGGACCGATAGGCCTTCTTCGCGGACGATGCGCTCGAGAATTCCCTCACACTGTAGGCGAGGCTGCCTCTCCACGGGCAGAAAAGTCATGCCAACACCGTAAGACCCAGGCAGTGGCAATTCGAATCCCAGCTTCGCGCATTCCCGTGCGTAGAATTTATGTGGAATCTGAATGAGAACGCCGGCGCCGTCGCCAGTCTCGGCGTCGCACCCACATGCCCCACGGTGCGCCAGATTCAGCAGTACCTGAATTCCATCCTGGATAACTTGATGGCTCTTTTCGCCGCGGATGCTGGCCACGAATCCGATCCCGCACGCGTCATGTTCCTGCGCAGGATCGTAGAGACCCTGCGGCGGGGGGATGCCATTCTTGTGGCTGGCGCGCGACATAGCGGCGGCTCCTCACGGATGAGATTGCGATCATGAATTGGTTGTCCGTGGATTCAAGCCCAATACGCTTAAGGCAGCAACACCCACTCCAAGCCTATTCTGACAACTCCTTGATAAGCCTTGGCCGCGCACAAGTACAACGCAGAATTTCGATGCGGACGATGAATTTCATCGTTATTACCCTAGGAAGATACTTTCAACAATTTCCAACTCTGATCGGCAGTCACGGCGACTGCTTCAGCAGCTTTCTGACGATCCGATGACGCAGCCTCGACTTCCTAAAACGATCTAACGCAGGCTCCCAGCAAATGTCGGATCGCTGAACATCTCCCAGAACAGCTTCTCCGAAAGCAGGTAGATGCGATGTGGAGTTCCTGGCGCAAGAGCTTCGCAAACTTTCAAGGCTGCATCGCCTGGGGTGGGCGGTTGCATGTCTTGCATTGAATAACAGGACTCATGCGCCCCTAGCACATCCTTAACCGCTTGCGAGACGCCGCAACCGAAGTAGCGGATGGGGATGCTCCGATCACTCGCCTGCTTTATGAAGTTTGCAAAGTGCGTCCGATCGATTTCACTCGTGATCTGATCGAATTGTTCAATTACGACGGCACAATTGCGAGGAGATTGATTGGACGATTGCAGCGCGGCGATGATTTGTGCCGGAGGGTTCTTACTGTTTCCAAACTCTCCGTAGATGAAGACCGTTCTTCCGGGAGCGTGCAGAGCCCGCTCGATTTCTCGGACTTGCGGGTCGTGCGTGAAGGATTCGCCAGGCCGGGGCGACGACGAGGGTGTGACAAGCAAGTCCAGTATTTCCGCGAGTTCTTCGCGTTCCAGGTTGGCAATCATCGACCACCTCCAACGCACAATCCCTATCATGATTAGAGTAGGGCGAAGACCGATAGTCTGTGCAGGGGATCACAGAAAGCAGTGAGATGGAAACGTGAGGTAACAGGGCGAACGGCAGGGCTCAGACGTGAAGAGAGATTGGCTGCCCCCCAGGGATTCGAACCCCGATAGCCTGCTCCAGAGGCAGGTGTCCTAGCCGTTGAACGAGGGGGCAGTTCACAACGATTCTATTGTTTACGCTGAGCGCGGTCAACAAAATCAGCGGGTCTCGCAGTAAAGGATACGGAGCAACATGAGGCGCGCTCACAGCCCTCGGCGCGCTTTATCGTTTCGCGCGATAGAATCAGGATTCGAAGATTGTTCGGTCAGGAATCCCATTTATGTCGACCACACTTGAAAACGTCTCCGCAACCAACTCCGATTATGCCGACGTTGTTCGCCGACCTCTTGAAGCCGAGCGCTGCGCTCTTCTGGTGGTCGATATTCAGGAGAAATTGTTGCCCCCGATCTTTCATAAAGACGAACTGGTGCGCAATGCAAAGCTGCTGATCCGCGCGGCCAGCGTGCTCAAAATTCCTGCGATCGTGAGCACGCAGTATGCAAAGGGGCTCGGCGGGACGGTGCCGGAGGTGGCTTCCCTGCTGCCGGAAACCGAGGCGATCGACAAGAATCTGTTCTCCTGTTTCGGCAGCGACGTTTTTTGTAGTCTTCTTAAACGCCTGCCTGGCAACCGAAATACTTTGCTGCTTTGCGGGATGGAGAGCCACATCTGCGTCACACAAACGGCGCTGGCCGCTCTACGCGAAGGCTATCTGGTGCACATTGCGTCGGACGCGGTCAGCTCGCGTACGGAATGGAATTGGAAGATAGGACTGGATCGGATGCGCGCGGCTGGCGCCGTCATTTCTTCCACGGAAATGATGATCTATGAGCTGATGCGTTCTTCCGGGTCTCCAGCTTTCAAGGAAATGCTGCCTTATCTGAAGGGATAAGACAGATCGAATCAGCTGGCCTCGGGCTCCGATTCAGCTTCCTTCTTCTTCACTCGCACCACGGTGATCTTGGCGAAGCCCTCTTCGAAAGCGGGCGCCTTCAGCTTGGCGGCCATGCGGCGCATCACGTCTTCGGGAACCACCCGGTCGCGGCGCTGATGGCGCTCCACGCAAACCTCCAGAGGCACATCGAAGAAGACGGCATGGACTTCGTAGTGATAATCCTTGGCTAGCTTGATCCAGTGCTGACGTTCCTGAGGCGTGAGATTGGTGGCGTCGACGTAGTTCATTGGGCGCTTGGCGATGAGCCGCGCCTTAAGCATGGAGCGGAGATTGGAAAAGACAAGATCCTGAAAACGCTGTTCGCGAACATCGTCGAACAATAAGGATCGAACCATGTCGCTGGAGAGCGGGACCACGTTGTGACGCTTGAACCACGAACTCTTTCCGGAACCGGGCAAGCCGATCGCAAGCACGACCACACCCTTCGGTGCACGGGGCGCCGTTGCGGCTGGCGCGGCGGCTTTCGGCGGCGCTAGAGCAACGGGCTCCGACGTCTGAGCTTCGGAGTCTGAAGCCTCCGGAAGCTCTGGTGCTTCCGCGTTCTCATCCTCGCCGGTCTGCAGCGGCAGTACCGGAATTGATCCCTTAGCCGCAGCCGGCGCAAACGCTTGCGCCACGGCTTGCTCTCGCCCACGACCCCCTCGACCGCGACCGCCGCGACGACGGCGAGGGCGACCAGACGCCGCAGAACCGCCTGATGCCGGCTGAGATTTTTCCTGCGTATCCGCAGGCGTTTCTTCGGCACTGGCCTGGGCACTACGAACCCGCCGATTTTCTACCGCGGGAGGAGGCGTCGGCGGAGAAGAAGCTTGCGGCTCCGTTCTTTCGACCTCGGAATCCGCGCCAGCGGCTTGTTCTGCGTCGAAATAAGCGGGCTGTAGAGGGGGTGGTGCGGGTTGATCGGAGGTTGCTGCGGGGGTCTTTTTGCGACGCTGCAAGCGGTCGCGCATCCATTTGCGCATGCAAGGCTTTTAACACAGAAACGACGGTGGGATCAATCTGCAGGCGAATTGAAGGAACGCTGTCCGCCGGTGAGTTGCAGGCGGATGCAACCCAAAAAGTGCAGCAGGAAGAGTCCGCCGGGAAGCTTACAATAACCTCATGTCCGGGGAAATTCCAGCCGCGATCCACGGTCAGAAATACATTTCGCTGACCACGTTTAGAAAGAACGGCGTGGCCGTAGCCACGCCTGTGTGGTTTGGAGAGGAAGGCAACAGGCTTTACGTAATGACCCGCAGCGACACGGGCAAGACGAAACGGATACGCAACAATCCGCAGGTCACCGTTGCTCCTTGCACCATACGAGGCAAAGTGACCGGTCCAGAGTTTGCGGCCACCGCGCACCTCATGCCACCCGAGGAACATCCTCGCGCACGACAGACCATCAACCGAAAATATTTGCTGGCCCGATTGACATCGCCCTGGAGCCGGGCGGATGCGTTTTTGGAAATAAGCTTTCCTTAGTGCCGCCGTCACCGTTGTCAAGGATCGACCTCACATGGTCCCGTGATGGGAACCGACTGTTCGCCCTGGATCGCACGCTCATTTACGGCAGTTCCCTGTCCTGCTAACATCATCTGTCGCATCAAGGTAAAGATGTTTGTAGTGCATTCATACGAACGGAGAAAATATGGCAATCAAGGTTGGTATTAACGGCTTCGGCCGCATTGGCCGTAATGTTCTACGCACCGCTCTGAAAGACCCCGGTCTGGAATTCGTCGCGGTTAACGATCTTACCGATCCCAAGACGCTCGCTCATCTGCTGAAATATGATTCCGTCCTGGGCAATCTGCCCAATAAGGTCAGCGCTGGCGCGGATAGTATTACGATTGACGGGAAGGTTATCAAAGTCTTCAAGGAAAAAGATCCCGCCGCTCTTCCCTGGGAATCCGTTGGTGCTCAGGTCGTCATCGAATCCACCGGCCGTTTTACCGACGCGAACGAGGCGAAGAAGCACATGCGCGGCTCGGTGAAAAAAGTCATCATCTCCGCCCCGGCCAAGAACGAAGATGTCACCCTGGTGTTAGGTGTGAACCAGGAGAAATACGATGGCGCAAAGCACCACATTATTTCCAACGCTTCCTGCACCACAAACTGCCTGGCGCCAATCGCAAAGGTTCTGAATGACGAGTTCAAAATCATCAGCGGTACCATGACGACGATTCACTCCTATACCAACGATCAGGTAATTCTTGACTTCCCTCACAAAGACTTGCGCCGGGCGCGCGCTGCAGCATTGTCGATGATTCCCACGTCGACGGGCGCGGCCAAAGCGTTGAAGCTGGTTCTGCCGGAACTCGCGGGCAAGCTCGACGGATTTTCTATGCGCGTACCCACGCCGAATGTTTCGGTGGTCGATCTCGTCGTGTGGGTAGAAAAGAAGACGACCAAGGAAGAAGTGAACGCAGCGATGAAGAAGGCATCCGAGAGCGGGCCGTTGAAGGGCTACTTGGGGTACGAAGAAAACGAACTGGTATCTTCAGACTTCAAAGGCGATTCTCGTTCTTCGATTGTCGACGCACCCTCGACTCTGGTCGTAGGTGGCAACTGCGTCAAGGTAATCTCCTGGTACGACAACGAATGGGGATACTCCTGCCGGGTGCGCGACCTGATTCACTACATCGCCGACAAGGGTCTGTAATAAGATTGCGCAAGCCACCTCCGCGGGAATCGCGGAGGTGGACACCGCACGAAAACCTTCTTCACTGCCATCTGGCAAAGGACGACCAGCCAATGTCCAAGCTTTCCATTCGTGATCTTCCACTGAACGGCAACCGCATTTTCATGCGCGTCGACTTCAACGTTCCACTTGACGATGGGCGCGTCATGGACGACACCCGCATTCGCGAAACCCTGCCTTCCATTGAGTATGCCCTCCGCCACGGAGCGCGGTTAATTCTTGCCTCGCACCTTGGCCGGCCCAAGGGCAAGCCGAACCCGAAGATGAGCCTGAAGCCAGTGGCCGAGCGCCTGCGTATGGTGCTCGACAAGGAACTGGCACGGGGCGAGAACGTGGGCTTCTGTCCGGACTGCGTAGGCCCGGAAGCGGAAGAGGTTGCGATGCAGCTTGAGAAAGGACAGACGCTGCTTCTGGAGAATTTGCGTTTTCACGCAGAAGAAGAAGCCAACGACGAGAAGTTTTCCAAGCAACTGGCCAGCCTTGCTGATTTCTATATCAATGATGCGTTTGGCTCTGCGCACCGCGCGCATGCTTCGACCGTTGGAATAACGAAGTTTGTCTCGAAGTCGGCCGCGGGTTTGCTCATGGAAAAAGAACTACAGTACATGGGCAAAGCCCTGCAGGATCCGGAGAAGCCGTTTATTGCGATTCTCGGCGGAGCCAAAGTCAGCGACAAGATTGGCGTAATTCGCAATTTGATGGACAAGGTCGATTCTCTGATCATCGGCGGCGGCATGGCGTACACCTTCCTGAAGGCTCAAGGACAAGAGATTGGCAAGTCTTTGCTCGAGGCCGACAAGGTGGAGCTGGCGCGGCAACTGCTGGCGGAAGCCAAGCAACGGAACGTGAAGATCTTTCTGCCCATCGATCACGTGGTGGCGATAAAGCCCGAGGCCAACTCGGTGGTACAGCAAATCGGCGAAGGGCAGCCGATTCCGGCCGATCGCATGGCGTTGGATATCGGTCCGAAGACGATCGAACTGTTTTCCGAGGAAATTTCTCGAGCCCGCACGATTGTGTGGAACGGGCCGATGGGAGTGTTCGAAGTTCCGGGATTTTCGCGGGGGACCTTCAAAATCGCCCACGCGGTGGCGGAGAATGTTGGAGCGATCTCGATTGTGGGGGGTGGCGATACTGTCGCAGCCGTTCACGCCGCCGAGGTTGCAGACAAGATCACGCACATCTCCACGGGCGGCGGAGCGTCGCTGGAATTCCTGGAGGGAAAGAAACTGCCGGGCGTTGAGGCACTCACGGACAAGAAGTGACCGGGCTCGATACGCGCGTGCAGGAATTCACAATGCGACTCGTGCTGCTGCAAGAGCGGCACGATAAATTCATCGAGTTCCACGGTCCGGCTGATATCACTCGCGAAACGACTGAGGCAATCGTCAATGCTGCAAATTCCTCCCTGCTTGGTGGAGGTGGTGTGGATGGTGCCATTCACCGTGCGGGGGGACCAGCAATCTTAGCCCAATGCCGAAAGATCGTGGCCAAGATTGGTAGCTTGCCGGCGGGGCACGCCGTAATAACTCCGGGCGGAAATCTCTCGGCCAAATTTGTAATCCACACGGTTGGTCCAGTCTATGCTGGCGGGGATCAAGGGGAAGCCGAGAAGCTGGCAAGTTGTCATCGCGAGTCAGTTCGTCTGGCGGATGAACACTCGATTGCATCGTTGTCCTTTCCTGCGATTTCAACCGGAGCGTTCGGCTATCCGCTGTCGCTCGCGGCACCCATTGCGATCTCTTCTGCGGTTGACGCTCTTTCATCTGCTCGTTATGTCCGCAAGGTCCGCTTTGTTCTTTTTGATATCGCCACTTTGAGAGAGTACACAAGAGCAGCCGAACGTCTGAATTCTTCTAATAACGCTGTACCACTTCGAATCGAAAAGGCCTCCTCATGAGAAAGAAGCTGATTGCCGCCAATTGGAAAATGTACAAAACTCCCGACCAGACCCGCGAATTTTTTCGCGATTTCCTTCCCCTGGTGAACGGTCATGATCGCGACGAAATCGTCGTGTGTCCGCCCGACATCGATCTGGCTGCGGCGATCGAAGCGACTACAGGTTCCAAGGTTGCGATCGGCGGACAGAATGTGCACTGGAAGTCAGAGGGGGCCTTCACTGGCGAGACTTCGACGGCGATGCTGCTCGCGATTGGAGTGAAGCACGTGATCATCGGTCACTCGGAACGACGGCAGTACTTTTGCGAGACTGACGATACGGTGAACATGCGTCTGAAGGCCGCGCTGGAGGCCGGACTGACGCCGATCTGCTGCGTGGGCGAAGTGCTCGAGGAGCGCGAAGCCGGGGCAACGGATGATGTGCTGCGGCGGCAGTGTGTGCGAGCGTTCCACGCCATTTCAGCCAAGAAAGCAGCGAGCCTTGTGGTCGCTTACGAGCCGGTGTGGGCCATTGGCACGGGTAAGACCGCGACACCCGAACTGGCGGCTGAGGCGCATTCGGTCATCCGGAGCGAAGCAACCGAAATCTTCGGCGAGGAGTTCGCGTCGAATCTGCGCATTCTCTACGGCGGGTCGGTGAAGCCGGACAACGCTTCTTCGCTTATGGCGCAGGAAGAAATCGATGGCGCGTTGGTAGGCGGGGCGTCGCTCGATCCCAAATCGTTTGCGGCGATTGTGAAGTACTGAACTTTGCCGTGCATAAAGAAAGAAAGGCCCGGGGCTGGGCCGGCAGTCAGGCGAGCTTGCTTTCCCCTCGTGCGGACGGTTGTTTGATCTGCTACTCTTCTCTGCTCGCTTTCATAGCTTGATTCTGGTCCAGGAAAAGGGTTGCGGATGACGGAAACAGGGCGTCCTGAGCCGAGCCGGTTTTACCGGTGGCTGGTGTTGATCTTTGTCAGTCTGGCGATGTTTGGCAGCTACTACGCGTACGACGCACTCAGCCCGCTGGCCGACGTGCTGAAGGAGCAGCTTCACTTCACCGATCTCGACATCGGATTTCTGCAGGCCATTTACAGCTTCCCCAATATTTTTACCGTTCTTATCGGCGGATTCATCATCGACCGCATAGGCCTGCGGAAATCGTTGATGATCTTTGGATTGCTTTCCCTCATAGGACCCGCCATCACCGCCGCGACGAGTCATCTTTCAATCATGGCAGCCGGGCGGCTCATTTTTGGCATGGGGGCGGAGTCGCTGAACGTGGCGGTTACGACGGCACTGGCACGCTGGTTCCGCGGCAAAGAACTGAGCTTTGCGTTCGGGCTGAATCTGACGGCTTCGCGGCTGGGAACATTCGCCGCCCTGAATTCACCGACATGGGCGCGCGCGGCATACGCCCACTGGAGAACTCCCTTTCTGATCGCAGTGGCGTTTTCAGCTTTGAGCCTGCTGGGTGCGATCATCTACTGGTTCCTGGAAGTGTGGGCCGAGAAAAATTACAGTCTGGGCAAGGTTTCCACCGACAAGGTGGTTTTCGCCGACTTGTGGAAATTTGGCGTCAGCTACTGGCTGATCGTTTCCCTTTGCATTGTGTTCTATTCGGCGATCTTCCCTTTCCAGACCTTTGCCGTGAAGTTTTTCATGGAGGCGCACGGGACGTCGCGGGAGTTCGGCGGATTTCTGTCGAGCATGCTGACGTTATTCGCCATGATTGCCACGCCATTGTTCGGGCTGTGGGTGGACCGCGTGGGTAAGCGTGCGCTGCTCATGATGTTCGGATCGATGCTGCTGATTCCGGTGTACCTGATGATGGCCTACACGCATATCAACTTATACGTGCCGATGGCGATGATGGGCGTGGCGTTCTCGTTGATTCCCGCTGTCATGTGGCCTTCGGTGGCTTACATCGTCGATCAGTCGAAGCTGGGAACCGCATATGGGCTGATGACCATGATCCAGAATATTGGGCTGTTTGGCCTCAATTTGTTGGTGGGCTGGGCCAATAATTATGGTCACGCGGATGCCTCGAATCCCTCGGGCTACAACCTGGGTATGTGGATCTTCTCGATCCTGGGAATCCTGGGAGTCTTGTTCGCCTTCCTACTCCGCCAGCGGGAGCTGGGACCGCACGGTCATGGCTTGGAGACCATTACTACGGCAAATAGCGCGACGTAATCACAGCTAAAAACTACCATTTTTGGCATGGGTGCTACTCTTGGCACCAGCTGGTGTTTACACTTTGGCCGGTATCTCGCATCCAACTCTCCTAATGTAAAGGCTTTCCGGTTGAGGCAGAGGGGTGAGGGGTCTGCAAAATCAGCCTCCGGAGTTCGGTAGAAACACTCTGATATTGTGGAAGTGACCAGAGTTGTTGGATTTCGGCGATAGCGCGCAAACGATACAACACAAGATACTTATGCCGCATCCGAATGAGTGCGGCCGGAAAAGACAGACTTGACCGAGCCACGACAGAAACAAAGCACCGAGCTTAGCGAGGCTGAGGCCATCGAGCGGGCCAAGCTGGGCGACGCGGAAGCGTTTCAGGTGCTTTATGACAAACACAAACGGCGGGTGTATTCGCTATGTCTGCGGATGACGGCCAATACGGCGGAGGCCGAGGACTTAGCCCAGGAAGCGTTCTTGCAGCTGTACCGCAAGATTTCAACGTTTCGTGGCGAGTCGGCTTTCTCGACCTGGCTCCATCGACTATCCGTAAATGTAGTGTTGATGCATCTTCGGAAGAAGAGCCTGCCCGTGATTTCGCTGGAAGAAAGCACGCAAGGAACGGACGAGGACTCACCGAAGAAGGATTTCGGAGCGGATGATGTGTCACTGTCAGGTTCGATCGACAGGTTGCAGTTACAAAGGGCGGTGAACGATCTACCACCCGGATACAGAACCATTTTTGTGCTTCACGATGTAGAAGGTTATGAGCATAATGAAATCGCCGGAATCGTGGGATGTTCAATCGGCAACAGCAAGTCACAATTGCACAAGGCGCGTATGAAATTACGCGACCTGCTCAAGATGAATAGAGCCGAAAAGGCCGGAAAATCTCGAGTAGGTTAGGCATCGTTCGAAGCATTTAAGTTGAGCGAAACTGGGCAGGGGCGTCAAGAGCCGTGAGCGTTAGATTCGCGGTGAGCTTGGGGAGAGAGTTGTATGAATTGCGTTGAGCTGCAGCAAAGCTTGGCGGAAGTGGAAGACGGCAGCACTCTGGAGCAGAGCAGGCACTTGCAAGAGTGCGCGGAGTGCGCAGCGCTCTTGGACGAATTGAATCTAATCGTGGCGACAGCAACCGAATTGCAAGCCAGCGACGAGCCCAGCCCCAGGGTTTGGAACTCCATTGAAATCGCATTACGGCAGGAAGGACTGATCCGTCCCCAGCGCAGCCCGGACCGCCAGTCAACCATGCCATCATTCAGCGCGCGTTGGGGACAGGCGCGATGGTTGGTGCCGATTGCTGCAATGTTGCTGCTGTCGGTCGGAATTTACCAGCGTCGGGAATCGTCGAAAAATAGCACCATGCAGGAGATGGTAGTAACGAACCCGACCGCCAAGGCACCCACGGCGAACCCCTCTGGATTGAACGACGAAGACCTGATTCAGGAAGTGGCCGCGAACTCCCCAGCGATGCAGAGCCAATACGAAGAAAACTTAAGGCGAGTGAACGAGTCGATTCGAGATGCGCAAATTGCAGTGAATGAGAATCCGAACGACGAAGAAGCGTCCCGCGCGCTGATGGACGCGTATCAACAGAAGTCAATGCTGTTCCAGATGGCGATGGAGCACCCTCTGCGGTAATGGTCTTTTAACATCAGCGGTCTTAAGATTATTCGAGCAAACATTCATGGCAAGAGCGGGGAGCGATTTATGTTGAGCGGGCGTGCGGCAAACCTCGTAGTTATAACCGTGATGGTAGCGGGCACGCTGGTGGCGGAAAGCAGGAAGGAGCTTCACTTTACGGTGGGGCCTCATGCGGGCGTCTCCGTGATGAATCCATATGGTTCGATCGCGGTAAGGCCCTCGACCGGCAATACCGTGACCGTCACCGCCATTCTGCATTCAGACAAAGTGGAAGTGGACAACAATCAGAGCGGAAATCGCGTAGATATTTTGTCGCACCTCCTGCCTGGAGCGGATGCCGAGTCAGGCCGCGTGGAATACGAGATCCTGGTCCCGGCAGATGCGAGCATCACGTTGCACTCCAGCACGGGAACGCTGCACGCTGAAAAAATCCATGGGGATATGAGTCTGGAAGGGCCCAGTGCGACAGTGGACGTGCGAGACGTCTCTGACGCTCACGTCCACGTGAAGACGATGAACGGCTCGGTCAATCTGAATAACATCAAGAATGGCCATGTCGAGGTAGATTCTCTCAGTGGCGAGGTCACCCTAACCAGCGTGAATGGCGCACTCGTCCAAGTCGTTTCGACCAGCGGAAAGATCAACTACATCGGGGATTTTGGAAATAGCGGCGAATATCGCTTGACCAGCCACAGCGGCGATATTGAAGCGACCATCCCTGAGTGGACTTCGGCCGACGTGAGCGCCCGCTCCGTGCGTGGCGAGGTTCATGACGATATTCCTCTTCAGCCCAAGACGCACTCCTATTTCGCCATGGACAAGGGACGTGCCTTTGCAGGTACAGTAGGGCGCGTCGCCGTGTCATCTACGGTAGTGCTCCGCACCTTCAGTGGTAAAATTCATCTCAGAAAACGCTCCGAAAAACAATAGAAGCAAAACTGAAGCAGCGAGAAAGAAGACCGCGTGTTTCGGGTGGTCGGGATTTCGCTGGCCGGGGCTCGACCAGACAGAATCCGGCCTGACAATGCTCGGCCAAGTGCTCGACCATGCAGAGTTCGACGAACCTGTTCGCACCGTCAGCGGTCGTCTTGATCGGATTCATGGGCGCGGGCAAAACCAGCGTAGGCCGTGTGCTCGCCGCGGAACTTGGCTGGAGCTTTGAGGATCTGGACGAACGTGTGGAGCGGCGAGAAGGGCAGTCTGTAGCCGAGATTTTCCGCACTTCAGGCGAGGCGGAATTTCGCAGAGCGGAATACGCCGCGCTGAAAGAGTTACTGGATGGTCTGCAGGCGGAATCGAGGAAGATCATCGCCTTGGGCGGAGGAGCATTTGTTCAACCGTCCAATCTTGCGTTGATCGAATCTGCGAGAGTTCCAACCGTCTTTCTGGACGCGGACATCGAGGAACTTTGGCGGCGATGTGCGCGTCCGGCGGATTGGGTGGGTACCGAGCGCCCATTATTAGGTACTCTCGTCGAATTTCGAGAGCTCTATGAGCTGCGGCGTCCGCATTACTCGCGGGCATCCTTGCGGCAGGACACATCCGGAAAGACGGTAAAAGATATCGCGGTCGAGTTGATTGACCGATTGAAGCTGCAACGACTGGAACCAGAACGAGATCAGGCGAAGCGAGGAATAAATCAGTGACTCTGATTATGCGTGTGCGCTGGGGTTTGGTAACGGTTCTGGCTTGCACGGTGGGTATTTACGCCGTAGACAAGAAGGAAATTCCTAAGGTATCCACCGGCCAGGTCGATTCCGGGTCGTTCGGAGTTTTTATCCGGGGTCAGCGCGTGGTCACGGAAAGCTTCACCGTGCAACAGAATAACGGAACCAGCACCGTCAAAGCTCACCTGCAGGAAGTGAACAATTCGACGGCGGTCGGGCAAAAGTCGGAACTGCAAATGACCGGTAGCGGCGAACTGGTTCATTACGAATGGACCGACGGAAGCGGTTCGCTGACGGTAGCGCCAAAAGACGAGTTTCTGCTGGAAAAGATCAGTACGACGCCTACCTCCAAGCCAGCCGAGCAGCCTTTCCTGATGCCAAACACGTCGGCCATTCTGGACAATAACGTATTTGTGCATCGCGAGGTGCTGGCGTGGCGTTATTTGGCAACCAACTGCCAACCAGCGAATGGCGCTCTAAAGTGCCAGCAGGGAGCGGTGGAGTTCGGCGTGCTGGTTCCGCAGGACCGGACCTCGATGCGGGTCCGGGTGGAACTGGTAGGCAAAGAAAAAGTGACGATTCGCGGAAGCGAGCGCGAACTGCTCCGCTTGAACCTGAAGGGCGAGGCGTTTGCGTGGGCCATGTGGGTGGACGACAAGGATCAGTTCAAACTGATACGGGTGGAGATCCCGGGCGACAATACAGAGGTTGTGCGAGACTAACTCGGGTAGGCCTCCTTCTGCCGGGGCTAACGTAGCAGCGCAGGGATTAACAACTTGCCAGTGACCGACTCACGTACGGCCCGGGTTTTGATCACGGCGCTGCTGTTCGCGCTGGGACTGGGGTTTCTCTACGTTGCGCGGCAAACCCTAATCGCCTTTTTGTTTGCCATTTTCTTCGCGTATTTGATGAGCCCGGCGGTGTCCTATTTGGAAAAAATTCTTCACGGGCGGGTGCGCGCCATCGCGGTGATCTATTCGTTGCTGTTGGGTCTGGTTGTGCTGTTTTTTGTGTACACCGGGCCGCGCATAGGCCGCGAGAGTGCGCGCTTAGGGCAGGCGCTACCTGCGCTTTCTAACCTGAGCTCCGGGCAAATCGCTGCACAGTTAGAACAACAGCATGGATGGAATTCCCGCGTCGTCGAGCTATTGCGCGAGTATCTGGCCAGTCATAGTGATGAAATCACGAAACTGGCGCAAAACATAGGGTTACGGGTGGCCGATGTGGCGAAGGAGGCCTGGCTGCTGGTGATCGTGCCATTGCTGGCGATTTTCTTTCTCAAAGACGGGCACGGCTTCGGCCAGATTCTTCTCGATCTGGTGCAATCCCGCCCCCAGCGGGAAATGCTGCAAGGGGTACTCAGCGATTTAAATCAGATGCTGGCGCACTTCATTCGCGCGCAACTGAGCCTTGCCGCACTCACCCTGGTCATGTATTCGATTGTTCTGAGCACGATGCGGATGCCCTATGCGTTTGTGCTTGGGTTTCTCGGCGGATTGCTGGAATTCATTCCCGTCGTCGGTCCTCTGGTCGCTGCTCTGATTATTGTAGGAGTGTCACTGCTAGCGAGCTACCCGCATTGGCTGGCGTTGGTGATCTTCCTGGGCTGCTGGAGGCTGATTCAGGACTATGTGAGCTCGCCGCGTATCATGGGCCGCAGCATGGAACTGCATCCGCTGGCGGCAATTTTTGGGGTGATGGCCGGCGGTGAAGTGGCCGGCATTCTTGGAATTTTTCTCTCCATCCCGGTAATGGCCAGCCTGCGCATCGTGTTCCGGCGATGGCGGCTTTACGCGGAGAAGCGCAAGTTCGGGCCGCTCAATGAATATGTCATCAGCGGACAGGTTGGGGTTAAGAAGTAGGTTTGCCGGCACTGCAATCGGCGATTCGTCTGATCAGTTGATTCGTGACGAAGGTTCTTCCCGACGAATAAATCTTTGTGGCATAGGCAGCGACAGTCGGGTTCGCTTTGGTGCGTCACCACACACTATGAATAAATTCCATTTGATTTTCATTTTATCGCTGGCGCTCTCACCCCTTCTGAGAGCGGCTCAATCTTCAACTTCACCAGACGCCGTAAGCGAGCGCGCAAGCTCGATTCACAGTTCAGCTATCGTCGTCGATACCCATGCCGATACGCCGCAAAGGTTTCTCGACGAAGGATTCGATATGGGCTCGACGGATTCCAAGGATGTCGGCCATGTAAGCCTCGACAAAGCCCGTCGCGGGAATCTGGGCGCCGAATTTTTTTCTATCTGGGTAGATCCTGAAACCAATCGAGGACATTTTGCCCAGCACACATTCGATCTGATCGATTCGGTCTATGAGCAGGCCGCACGTCATCCCGACCGCATGATGATGGCGTTCTCAGTGGACGACATCGAGCGCGCTCACAGCGAACACAAGCTTGCCGCACTGATGGGCATCGAAGGTGGGCACTCGATCGAAAACGACATTCACCTGTTGCGCGATTATTACCGCCTGGGCGTGCGTTACATGACGCTATCGTGGTCGAACACCAACGAATGGGCAGATTCTTCAGGCGATCAGGATGACGCCAAGATTCGACACCATAACGGCCTCACCGATTTCGGCAAGCAGGTGGTGCTGGAGATGAATCGACTGGGCATGATGGTCGACATCTCTCACGTCTCCGATAAAACGTTCTGGGACACGATCGCTATTACCAAGGCACCCGTCATCGCCTCACATTCCTCGGCTCGGGCCTTGGTGAACGCGCCACGCGATATGACGGACGATATGCTGCGCGCAGTCGCCAAGAATGGCGGGGTGGTGGACGTAAACTTCTTTTCCGGCTTTCTCGACGAGGGATACCGCAAAGCGGCCGAAGCGCAAGCAAAGGATCAGGCGGCAGCGATGCAAAAGTATGTCGAATCGCTGACGGCGCAGGGCAAGCCGGTGAGCTATATCGAAATCGATCGTATGGAGCGGGAGTGGATGGCGAAGATCCCGCGGCCGCCTTTCAAAGTGCTGATCGATCACATTGACCACATCGCAAAGGTGGCAGGAGTGGATCATGTGGGCTTGGGCTCGGACTTTGACGGGGTCAGCGGCGCTACGCCTCAAGGTATGGACTCGGCGGCGGACTTGCCGAAGATCACCCAGGGCTTGCTGGACCGCGGATACAGCCCAGAGGATATCAAGAAAATTCTAGGCGGCAATGTGCTGCGGGTCTTTCGCCAAGTGGAAACCGTAAGCCGCGAGATGCAAGGTCAACCGCAATCCCATTGAAGCCTGCGCCGTCCGGCTTCGCTGTCGTACAATGCAACGTTGCCTCAAACTTTTTCGTGCAATTGCACGTGCGAGGAGCAATCATGCGTAATGCCTTCTTGGCCTTGATTTTCGTCAGTAGTGCTTTCAGCTGGGCGCAGAGCAGTCCTCAGTCCGCGCCGCCGGCTAAAGCGCCGGTTCATCACGCGGCGAGCGGCCATCCTGAGGCCGTCATTGAAACCAGTGTGGGCAACATGACTTGTGTTTTATACCCCGACATTGCGCCGACCGGAGTGCAGAACTTTATTGGACTAGCAACGGGAACGAAAGACTGGAAAAATCCGATGAACGGAGTGACCAAGCATGGAGTACCACTCTACGATGGGACCATTTTTCATCGAGTGATTCCCGGATTCATGATTCAAGGGGGCGATCCGCGCGGCGATGGGACGGGCGATCCTGGGTACAAGTTCAAGAATGAGGTCTCTTCTGACTTGCTTTTCGACAAGCCAGGACGGTTGGCGTATGCGAACTCGGGTCCGGACACGAACGGATCGCAGTTCTTTATCACCGAGGTGGCCACGCCCCACCTTAATGGAAATTACACCGTGTTTGGGCAGTGCGACGACGCGACCGTTGCGCTGGTCAAGCAGATTGCTCGCATGGCCACGGATCCCAGCAACAACCGGCCATTTCGTCCGGTCAAGATAACTCATATCAAGATTGTCACCGCCGCGGCGGCAGCGAAGGCTACAACACCAGCCAAGAAGGCAACCGCTCCCGCGACCAAGGCACCGTAGTCTTTACGTTGGAGTTACGAGCCACGCGTGCGCGGCATAACCACTGCGCTTAAAATCAAAAGAGCACATACGCATTCATCCTCGAAAGGAAAACATGACCCGCCAACCCGGACTTTACGCAACATTTGAAACCAGCGAAGGCAATATCGTTTGCCGCCTTTTCGAGGCAGACGCGCCGAAAACCGTGGCTAACTTCGTCGAACTTGCCGAAGGCAAGCGCGATTGGACCCATCCCTCAACGCACAAGAAGTCCAAAGATCGGCTGTATGACGGAACGATTTTTCATCGCGTGATCCCAGATTTCATGATCCAGGGTGGAGATCCGCAGGGAACGGGCATGGGCGGACCAGGCTACCAGTTTGAAGACGAAACCAAGGGTTCCAAGCACAAGCTCGACAAGCCGGGATTATTGGCGATGGCCAATGCCGGGCCCAACACCAACGGATCGCAATTCTTCATTACCGTTGCGCCGACTACGTGGCTGACCGGAAAGCACACCATTTTCGGCGAAGTCATCGAGGGACAAGACGTGGTGACGAAGATTTCAGAAGTTCCCCGCAACCGCCAGGATCGTCCGAACAAGGATGTGGTAGTCAAAAAAGTGACGATCGAGAAGGTATAGTGCTCAGCGATTCAAGAGCACAGTGATGTCCGTCGACTTGCCAAGTTGCTCGGCAGTCACCAGAGTGAGACCGAATACCTTCGCTGTGGCGGCGATAAAGCCGTCTGCGGGGTCGTTATGAGGTAGCCGTCCCTGCCATGCAACCGAGCCAGCTTTTCGGTCGTTCTTCCGGCGCCGGTGGACCGACTTCCGCCACGGGCTTACCGAAACGGGTGACTCGGATGGGCTTGCGCGTCTTGCGAACCTCTTCCAGGATGCCGAGGCATTTGGCCTTGAACTCGGAGATAGCGACTTCCTCCATGGGCGACATCCTACCAAGGTCAACTCGTACTAGGTATCGATCTGGATCTAAACCCCAATCACCCCCACTAACTCCTTCACCGCGGCTGCGCTCTTGTCCAGTCCAGCTTTTTCTTCCGGTGTCAGTTTGATCTCGATGATCTGCTCGATGCCCTTCGCGCCCAGCTTTACGGGCACGCCGACATAGAGGCCGCTGATCCCATACTCGCCCTGCAAATACGCTGCGCAAGGCAGAATCTTCTTCTTGTCTTTCAGGATCGCCTCGACCATCTCTGTCGCGGCTGCCGAAGGAGCGTAAAACGCGGAACCAGTCTTCAGGTGCTTCACGATCTCGGCACCGCCGTCCCGCGTGCGCTGCACCAAAGCTTCCAGCCGGGACTTCTCAATCAATTCGGTGATCGGAATCCCCGCTACTGTCGAATATCGCGGCAGAGGAACCATGGTATCGCCGTGGCCGCCGAGGACGAACGCGGTCACATTCTCCACGCTGACCTTCAATTCGTCGGCGATGAAGGCGCGGAAGCGGGCCGAGTCGAGGACACCTGCCATGCCAACCACGCGCTCGCGCGGGAAGCCGCTCAGCTTGTAAGCCGCCTGGGCCATGGCATCCAGCGGATTCGAAACGATAATCAGAATGCAGTTTGGCGAATGCTTTACGACCTCGCCCACCACGGCCTTCATGATGCCGTAATTGGTGTTCAGCGAGATCGTCGCGGCTCATCCCGGGCTTGCGCGGAATGCCGGCGGTGATCACGACGATGTCAGAGTTCGCCGTGTCTTTGTAGTCATTGGTGCCGGTGATGTAGGAATCGCGCTTCTCGATGGGCATGGCTTCGAGCAGATCCAAACCTTTGCCTTGCGGCACGCCTTCGATGATGTCGATCAGAACGACATCCGCCAATTCTTTGGACGCGATCCAGTGGGCAGCGGTCGCTCCTACGTTGCCGGAACCTACGATGGTCACTTTCTTTCGCATGAATGAGTCCTTTCAAACAATTTGTGCTCGGGCGATTTAGTGATTTTACGATTGAAAATCAAGAACCGGTATTAGAGCGACCCCAGAGTCAATCGCCCAATGACCCGATCACCAAATCGCAAAAGTAGCCTACACCAGCACTGCGGCGCCCATGTTCTCGATGATGCTATCGGCAAACTGGCTGGTCTTTAACTTGGTCGCGCCTTCCATCAGGCGTTCGAAGTCGTAAGTGACTTTTTTCTGGAGAATCGTCTTCTCGATCCCGCTCTCGATCAGATCGGCAGCTTCGTTCCATCCCAGAAAGCGGAACATCATCACGCCGGACAGCATGACCGAGCCGGGATTGATGACGTCTTTGTCGGCATATTTTGGAGCGGTGCCGTGTGTGGCTTCGAAAATGGCGTAACCGTCGCCGATGTTCGCGCCGGGAGCAATCCCCAGTCCACCCACCTGCGCCGCAGCAGGCGTCAGAGATGTAATCCCCGTTCAGGTTCGGCGTAGCCGAGCACAGAATATTCTTCCGGACGCGTCACAACCTGCTGAAAAATGGAGTCGGCAATGCGGTCGTTGACCATGATCTTCTTTTTCCACTGGCCGTTACCGTGGGTAGCGTAGATGCGGTCCAGAACACCTTTCACTTCTTGCTCGACCGCCTGGCGGAAAGCCGGAGGAGCGAATTCCATGCCGGGTTCGATCAGTTCGGCATTTTGTGCGACCGTGAGATTTGGGTTCTTATCCTTGTTGTCGACGATCCAGCTTTCGCGCTCGGTGATAACCTTGTCGCGAAATTCCTCGGTCGCCAGTTCGTATCCCCACTTGCGGAAGGCGCCTTCGGTGAACTTCTGAATATTTCCCTTGTGCACCAGGGTGACGGTCTTGCGGCCCGTTTCGAGGGCATGCAGAATCGCCATGCGCACCAGGCGCTTGGTTCCGCTGATTGAAATGGGCTTGATGCCGACGCCAGAATCGAGGCGAATCTGCTTCTTGCCTCCCTTCAGCATGTCTTTGTTAATGAACTCGATGAGCTTCTTGCACTCCGCAGTTCCCTCTTCCCACTCGATGCCGATGTAGACATCTTCCGTGTTCTCGCGGAAGATGACGATGTCCATGCGTTCGGGATGCTTCACTGGCGACGGAACGCCTTTGTAATACTTCACAGGACGGACGCAACCATAAAGATCCAAAATCTGGCGAAGAGCCACGTTAAGAGAGCGAATGCCGCCGCCGACGGGCGTGGTCAGCGGGCCCTTGATGGCGACCCGGAATTCACGAATCGCATCCACGGTGTCATCGGGCAGCCAGGTATCGAACTTGGCCTTAGCTTTTTCTCCGGCAAATACTTCATACCACGCGACATGGCGCTTGCCTTTGTACGCCTTGTCGACTGCGGCGTCGAACACGCGTAGCGATGCTTTCCAAATATCGCGACCGGTTCCGTCGCCTTCGATGAAAGGAACGATTGGGTTATCCGGCACGTCATACTTCCCTGCTGCATAGCCAATTTTCTTTCCATCCGCTGGAACATTCACACCGTTATAAGAACCCGCCATTCGTAGCCTCCAGATAAAGTTTCGCGGCAACCACTGAGAAAATCGCGCAATCTGTACAGAATACCTCGCGAGCCTGCACTGATTCTAATCCTGTCATCACAGCCCTGTGTGATGTTCGTCACCAGCGCCTTGTGCCGAACGATTTGTGCACGCCGAGTGTCGTGTAGCGTCCCCAAGGCCCGTTATTTCCCAGATCGGCGACGCCCAGGTAGGTATCGCGCGCGCCCAGTCGATCGAAGAGAAAATGCTGAGTGACGCGGAATTCAAATCCCTTTGCGATGAAGATGCCGACACCCCAGGAGTGCTCAATGCCGATCGCGTCAGGCGACCATGTGTAGAGAGTCTGGGGGATCGTCTTGCCGAGCAGTAACGTTGGAGCCCCGAAAACCATGAAACGACGCAACTGGCCCCGCCCGAAGGGACGCACCTCCAGCATTCCTGACAACATGTAGCGAGCGAACATGCTACAGGGAGCATTAACCCCACCATACTGACCCGCGTTGCCGGCGCAAATGTTGGGGTCAATTTCGTTATGAGGTGGCGCAATATCGAATTGGGCCCACCCCCAGAACGTGTCCTTCGGAAAGAACATGCGGTCTTCGGTTCCGAGCGATTGAGCATCCTTGGCAGGCGCCACGGTTTGGGAGAAACAGACTGTACATCCCATTAAGAAGAATACGAGAACCGTCGTAAACGTTTTCATCCAGCCTCCGAAGTGATCTTCCGGCAAAGCACAAGCCGGTACGGCGCAGAACTTCTCGACAATTACCAGCGAGCGTGGCGAGGAGTTTGTGAGAGCGCCACATTGTAACGTGTCAGCGTTGGGGCGGTTGAAGATTCACCATCGCTGCGGCGGATGACCGCATCCCAATAAGCCAACGGTCGTCCTTAGCTTCCAGAATTCATATTCTTAAATCCGCTTTATCCCATTCATAGAATCGCTGGAACGATGTAACACAGGTAGGACTTGCACTATCAACACCTATGGTTTGGATGGCGGATTGCTAGTCTTTATGTACTACAAGCCCTGGAGCCCTATGCCACAGGAAGTGTCCGTTTCGTATCAGGCCATCAAAAGTAAGGTTTACAGACTGATTGACACCTTGGTCGTAGGTGAAAAGTCTGAGATTGAAGTGCAGGAGTCCATTCGGCGCTGGTGGGAGTTAATCCATCCCGCAGATCGGCCGGTGGCGCAGAAGTACCTTCTGATTATCCTGGGACGCTCCTGCCAGGCACTGGACGCGATCGAAGAAGGATTGACCGACGCGACCAACCAAGAAGCCTTCCAATCGACGGATTCATCCCGCGCGTTCAAACTCGTCCAACGAGTCGTGAAGCAGACCAGCAAGACTGCGGTTATGAGCAACTCTTTCTAGACAAAGATTTTACAATTGCTCAGTTGCGTGGCCTGCCTTCAGGTCGTATCCTCACTCTGCGATCCGGTTTTCCGAGCGACCATGCCAGGAAGTCGCCGCAGGTGTCTATGAACGTTTCTTTTCAATTTTTTCTTCATTCTCTCCTGAAAGTTCGAGCTTATCTCTTGCTTGGGGTGCTGCTTGCTATGGCTGGATCACTATTCGGCGCATCGGGGATTTACTCGTTCACTCTAAACTCGATTGACGGGAAGCCCGCGCCGCTCGCGGACTACAAAGGCAAAGTGATACTGGTAGTGAACGTCGCCAGCCAGTGTGGCTACACGCCCCAGTACAGCGCTCTGGAATCGATTTATGAGAAATACAAGGATCAGGGATTCGTGATCCTTGGCTTCCCCGCTAACAATTTCGGGGCCCAGGAACCGGGCACGAACGAAGAGATCAAGACATTCTGCACGCGCAAATATAGCGTTACCTTCCCCATTTACGCGAAGATTTCCGTGAAAGATCCTGATCAAGCACCGCTTTACACCTTTCTAACCAAGGAGACCGCGTCCGGTATTCGCGGAGATATCAAGTGGAACTTCACCAAGTTTCTGATCGATCGCAATGGGAACGTGGTGCAGCGCTTCGAACCTGCGGTCACCCCTGACTCAAAGGAAATGACATCGGCGATCGAAAAGCAGTTGAAGCCTTAGCCCGCCCCAGCATCGGCGAGGCAACTGCTTGTTCAGTCTTGAGAAAGCCTGCCCCCCTCTGGTTGACTCCCCAGAACTGCCGTAACATAGCAGGCAGGAATGCACACCGCTCGGCAGAAGAGAGTACTCCCAGTTGTGGCGGCATGCCGCCCTTGGGTCGCTTTGCCCTGCAGCCTTCTAATTCTTTTTCTGGTCGGCACATACGAGCCCGCCCTCGCTCAGCAGGCCGGAGGAATGGGCGCACAGTCCATTCCGGTTGCTGACCGCAAGCTTGTTGCCATCAAGGTTACCGGGAGCAAACGCTTCACCGAGGAGGAGGTTGCGGCTGCAAGCGGCCTCCCGTTAGGCGCGACGGTCACGGACGAGGTGTTTCGCAAGGCGGCGCGGCAGTTGGGGGAGACGGGAGCGTTTGGCGATGTCGCTTACACGTTCTCCTACTCGTCTTCGGGGACGAAGCTAACCTTTCAGGTGAGCGATTCGGAGAAGTTTGTTCCCGCCCACTTCGCCGACTTCGTATGGTTCACGGATCAGGAGCTACTGCAGAGGTTGCACGAACGGGTTCCGCTTTTCCATGGCGAACTTCCTACCAGCGGACGCCTCCCGGACCAGGTCTCCGACGTCCTGCAGGCCATGCTGGTAGAAAATGGCATTCCGGGTCACGTCGAATACCTGCGCAGCAACGCTCCAGGCGGCCACCTCGACGCCATCGACTACACGGTGGCCAACATTGTTATCCGCATTCGCAAAGTGGATTTTCCGGGCGCCGGAGCCGGCGAGTTGCCACAGCTTCAAGCTGCCGCTGCCAAACTCGCTTCCCGCGACTACTATCGCGCGCTGTTCACTTCCTTCGTCGAGCACGAGGTGCTCCCCGTCTTTCGCGAGAGGGGCTACCTCAAAGCCTCCTGTGGCACGCCGCAACCCAAGGTCGTCAAGGCAGCGGCCTCGGACGCGAGCGAGGAACGCGAGGCAGTCACCATGGTAGACGTGGCCCTGCCTGTCACGCCTGGCATTCAGTACAAGCTTGCCGGATGGAACTGGTCAGGCAACAAAGAGATTTCTACAGGGGATCTTCAAACTCTTCTGCATTTGAAAACCGGACAGGTTGCCGATACGGTTCAACTGGAGAAGGACCTGCGCTCAGTGCAACAACTTTATGGTTCCAAGGGCTACGTCACGGCAACCATCAAGGCTGGAGCTGAATTCGACGATAACAATACGAGCGTGGTTTATCAGTTGGCGGTCACGGAAGGTTCGCTTTATCACATGGGAGAGCTGGAGTTTCGCGGGCTGGATAACGGTCTGACTGCGAAATTGCGCTCGGCATGGAAGATTCGCCCTGGCGACGTCTACGACGCAACCTACCTCCAGGAATACCTGCCGAAGGCGAGGAAATTGCTTACTGCTACCGTGGACTGGGAAGTCTCCAGCCACACCACCGCCAACGCACGCGACAAGACGGTCGACGTCGACTTGCAGTACACGGCGAAAGCGCCGCGCTGAGATCCGCGAAATACTGAACGAAGGCGGACTGCATGATGGTTCGTCACGATTTCGGTCGAGTCCGAGTTTGTTCGGAAAAACGAAAAGAAAAAGTCTCTTGCACAAATCACGCCGCACTGTGATACATTGATTTCCGTTTTGCCCGAGGCCCTCCCCCCAAAAGTATCGGGCATAAAAACGGGAAGTCGCGCCCGCGGCTTCCCTTTTTTTCTTCTCCCCGTTAAATTCACACTTTCGACACAAACCTTTGTGTTAAATTGTGCATTCTCACACTCATCACTTTTGAAATTTTGCGCCGGAGGCAAGAGTTGGGCAAAAATATGGTTCCCAAGCGGATGTTTTTCACCAAGGGAGTGGGAAAGCACCGCGAGCGGTTAACGTCTTTCGAGTTGGCCTTGCGCGACGCGGGAATCGCAGCTCAGAATCTGGTGCGGGTCTCTTCCATTTTCCCTCCCAACTGCAAAATGCTCACCCGCAAAGAGGGCGTGAGTTATCTCAGTCCAGGTGAGGTCGTGTTCGCGGTCGTGGCAGAAAACTCCACTCACGAGGCGCATCGCTTGCTGGCCTCTTCGATCGGCGTCGCCATTCCCGCCGACAAGAACACCTACGGCTATCTCAGCGAGCATCATTCGTTCGGCCAGACCGAAGATGCCGCAGGGGAGTATGCCGAAGAACTCGCCGCCGAAATGCTTGCCACGACCCTGAACGTAGAGTTCGATCCGGACCGATCCTGGGATGAGAAGAAGCAGATCTATCGCTTATCTAACAAGATCGTGCGAACGGCGAACGTCACTCAGTCCGCGGTCGGCGACAAGCGCGGCTTGTGGACCACAGTGATTGCTTCCGCGGTATTGATCTTCGACTGAGAGTAATCACGGGCTGGTGCCCGCCAGAACGAGCTCACGGTCTATGCGGCGCAGATCTTTCCTCAAGGGCGCTGGAGTTGTAACCATCGCCGTTATCGGCGGCGGTGTCTGGCGCGCTTACGATCAGGGTGTCTTTAGCGTTGGGGACGGACCGGCCTACCAACCATGGAAAGACTGGCGCAGCACGAACGACAGTCCGCTCGCATTAGTGCGATCCGCCATTCTGGCTGCCAGCCCACACAACACCCAGCCTTGGCTGTTTAAAGTAGCCCCCTCTGCGATTGAGCTGCATATCGACACCGGAAGGAATGTCGGCGCGCTCGATCCTTTTCTGCGCGAGGAACACATCGGCATGGGTTGCGCGCTCGAGAATCTTCTGCTCGCTGCGCCTGCCAACGGTTATGCGGCCACCGCAATACTTGAATCGGGAAAACTCGGCGTCATCCACTCCGAGCCCAAGCCACAGCTCTTGGCGCGCGTGGATCTTGCTGCCGGAACCCGCGAAGAAAGTGAACTATACAAGGCCATTCCCAAACGCCACACCAATCGAGGTCCTTACGACCCCCAGAAACCACTTCCAACAGATTTGTTAGAGGCGCTCGCTCATCTGCCTGACGATCTTTCGGATACGAAGCTATTTTTGTTCACGGCTAAAGCCGACCGGGAAAAGATCGTTGAACTAAGCGCAGCCGCAAACCAGGAAATCTATTCCGATCCGAACGTTCAACGGGGCAGTGAGCGGTGGGTCCGGCTGAAATGGAGCGAGGTGCAGCGATACCGCGATGGCTTGACCATTGATGCCTTCGGTCTGCCTCCTATTGCCGACGCGATGGCCAAAATGATGACTCCGGGCATGTTGGCATGGGCCGGCTCGCATAGCGACAAGAATGGATACGGGAATCTGATGCTCAGTGCGCCTCTGATCGGATTCATCGCCGTTCGCGACCGCTACGACCGCGAGCAGTGTTTGCGGGCGGGTCGACTCTGGCAGCGAGTGCATCTGCTCGCCACCGCCCACGGCGTGGCTGCCCGTCCTTGTAACGAAGCGGTGGAAATGGTGGACCATGAACTCGCAATGGGTCGTCCGGCGTACCGCGCCGCCTTGCTAAACCAGATCACCGGTGATTCCACGTGGCAACCGACTTTCGTTTTCTATTGCGGATTTCCAACCGTGACGGCGCACGCCAGTCCTCGCCGACCGGTCGAAGCCGTTGTCGTCTGAAGAATACGACGATGACTCGATGTCAGGCGAAAAGACGTAAGATTATCTCTCATGGTATACTTATACTTTAGTAACCCTTCCCTCTCCCGGATGTAACCTTCCGTTAACAGGTTCCCTGTATCATGAAGTTGTTGGGAAGCGTTCATTTAGACCAAAGGAGTAGTTGTGGATCACGATACCCGCAGGAAAAAGCAACAAGCGCTCATGACCGAGCTGCTTGAACGGAAAATTCGTTTGCACGCGCAACACCTTTATAATCAGCGCGGTCAGACCGAAGGCATGGCGTTACAAGACTGGGTAGAAGCAGAGTCGCAGGTGCTCGAAAACAGCATTCTGGCCCCGTTGTACCGTAAATCGCGCGCAGGCACACAGTCGCCCGAAGCACTTGATGGGTCAGAAAACCCGCAGTTCGGAAGCAGCGATCCCTGCTGCTCAGAGGCTGGCGCCAGCTAGCCTCTGCTAGTTCTGACGCTTCTACTTCTTCCCTACCGCACTTTTCAGCTTGCTCCCCTTACTCCCCTTCTTGTCCAGGCGTTCCAGCACGGCAGCGACAATCAGCGGCAAACCCACGGTGGCATCTACAAAAACTTCGCCGAAGCGTCCGCCTTCCGACGGGGGCACGAACTTGCCCCATGATATCGGCTTCGCTGTAGGGACTTCCCGATAACCCACCCCAGAAGACCGGCTCGGGACAGATGCGTAGTCCGTAGTGATATCGCTTCAATGCGACGTTTTCACCCAAACGCCGGTGGCGCAACTCGCAGAAAGGACCAAACTGCTGCGACCAATTGCGCGGAACACCGCCGCCGATCGTGAGGATGCCGAGTTTCTTCTGGCGCAGTAACGTCGCGGCGAAGTGCTCCAGATCCTCGAACGGATCGAAGCGGATCTTGTGCCTTCCCGTCGATTCCCGCAGAGCGGTTGTTCAACGCCGTGTCCAGGCCCATCTCCGAATCGCTGAAGGCAGGCACGAAAACGGGAACGCCCATTCTCGTGCGCCGACTTCAAAATGCCGCGCTGATCTCTCGCATGCTTCGCCAGATAGGCGCCGATGGCGTGATTCAGCTTGTAGGAGCACATGATTTCGTTGTGATCCCAACCTTCAAGCACCGCCGACATCACTTCTTCGACATCGTCGAGGTTCTGCTCGGGCTCAAGCGTGTCGTAGACGCGGTTGTAGCCCTGCTCGTAAAGTTCTTCGTCAGAAACTTCCGGGTTGTAGCGGAAGTGGGCGCGGCCCGTAGCCTCGACCAGCCCGTGAGCCATCAGAGCGCCGGTGGAAACCACCGCATTCACGATGCCGCGATCGATCAACTCGGTAACGATGAGTCCCTGCTTGGCGACAGTCATTGCGCCAGAGAGCGTCATCACGACAAAGCATTCTTCATCGCGTGCCATGGCTTCGAGGACGTCAGCGGCCTCACCGAGTTGGCGGCCGGTGAACGCGGTCTTCGACATGGCGCGCACCAGATCATCGATGGACTTCACTTTGGCGAGGTCGAGCGGCTCCAGAGGAATCAGGCGGTCTTCGATGGGATTGTGCAGGTGACGGTCGATTCCCTCCCCGCCGTGGCCTGCCGCGTTGTGAGACTTATCGGCGGAATGCCCACCGCTATGATTGCTATGTTTCAAGTGACGCCTCCAAGCTCGAATCCAATATCCCGACCAAATTACTTTACAGGATCAAGCTGAAAGGATGCACGCGGCTGGGTGGAGGAAGAGCCGACCACAAGAATTGGTTGGAAAAGCAGAAGTCATTTGTTGAAAATTTCTTTTTCCAAGGTCTCGGTGGTTGGCGCGTCGAGACTCTCGCTTACCAGCACGGTATCTCCCTGCTGCTCGATCAAGACGGTACCTTCTTCCGTGGTCCAGGTGTGGCGTCCCTGGAGAAGTTCAATCTTGTATTTGGAATGCTGCGTCTCCGCCGGAGTGGAGGACGTCTTCCCTGCTTCTTCGACTTTCTTATATCTTGCAGAAAGCGACGTCGCATAAATTTCCGCGAACTCAGCTGCTTTCTCAGCGTCCGACCAGCGCGAAACGTACATCAGCCCCAACGGCGCTGAGCTGTCGGACTTGGGACGTGCCGCGTAATAATAGCCACCGCGCCACTCTGGGTAGAGCCGTCCAGAGGATTTTGCTCCTGCATACTGCTCGATCAGCACGGCCACGTCAAATTCGCCCATTGCACCGATATCAAACTTCACATAGTTCTTGAAGTCCTGCTTGAAATTCACGACAGGCATGGGCGGAATCTGCTCGCCCGCAAGATAAGTCTCCGGCTGCATGATCTGGCGCGTGGTGTACGGAGGATTCGCCAGTACCCCGGCAAAGGCCTTCTCCTTGCCGCCTTTTTCCAGTAGCTTCACCTCGAACTTCAATCCGTAGCTGTACGGAAAGGTCAACGATTCGCGCAGGAATATGGGGGCATCTTTGAAAACCTTAGAATCATCGGTGCCATTCGCCATCTGCGATTCCATCGCATCCACCAGGTCTGGTGAATCGAGGATCGACCGGCCGAGGGGGACAAGCTCATATTGCAGCATCACGGTCTCCGCCTGCCCCTCGACCACGGCCTCGCGGGTGTCATCAATCTCATCATCCTGAATGTCGGTGGGGGTTGGATCCTTGCGCATCTCGCCTAAATCCTTGTCTCCTCGCTTCATCCATTTATCGAGACCCACCGCCTGATCTTGCAGGGCATGGGTCAGTTCATGCGCCATCACCGGCTCCTGCTCCTCCATGGGAACCCAGTCCAGGAGATTCACCGCCTTGGTCTTCGGATCGTAATAACCAGCTACCTGCTCGCGCAGGAGTGCTACCAACAGCTTCTCCAGATCAAAGTCGCGGGGCAGCAAGCCAAATTTTTTCAGCACCAACTCGGATCGCTGAAGGCGCTTCACATCCTGATCCTTCATGTGTTTGGTGAGATAACCTTCCACCTCGTCGCGGCTGGTCAGCCGGCGCTTCACTTGCTTCTTGATCGGAAGCCCCGTCTGTTTGCTGTCAAAGGCGAGAATCTCGTCGACCGAGTGAAAGAGTTCCTGCGCCTGTCGGGGAGTGATTTTTACTTCGGGTTTTTCGGCAGCCGGAGGTTGCGAGGGAGGCGCTTTGGTGGACGGAGCCTGGTTTTGTTTCTCACCTCCTGGGTCCGCCTGATCTTGCGCCTGTGCTGGACCCGCTCCGCTGAGGCTGATCAGCAGCGCAACCGCCAAAAATAACCCTAGAAACCTCGCGCCCACCCGCTCAACGGTATTCATTAGGAACGAGTCTACCCTGTTTCCCTATACTGTCTTCAAGAACAAACCACGTCAGGGACGGAATCCGCTTATGAACGCAGCTGTGAATCTATGGAGTTCCACGGGACATGCTGAAGACTACCTGGGTCGGGCGGCGTCGATTCCGCACCGCGGCGAAGGCGAAGCCGCTCTTCTGGAATTCATTCCTGCGATTGCTCGCCGTGTTCTCGATCTGGGTACCGGTGACGGGAGGTTGCTCGCGTTGGTGAAGGCCGCCTTGGGAGACGGAGTCACAGCCGTAGCCATGGATTTTTCGCCAGCCATGCTGGAAGCGGCTGGAAAACGGTTCGCGGGAGACTCCAGTGTTTCGATCGTGGAGCACAATCTCGACCGTCCTCTTCCGGCAGTGGGCAGCTTCGATGCGGTCGTTTCGAGCTTCGCGATTCATCATCTGGTGCACGAACGCAAACGCGCCCTTTACGCTGAAATCTACGGCTTGCTGAATGACGGCGGGGTTTTCTGCAACCTGGAACATGTGGCTTCGCCGACGCCGCGTTTGCACGAAGAGTTCTTGTGCTACATCGACAAAACTCCGGAAACCGAAGATCCCTCGAACAAGCTGCTGGATCTGGAAACCCAGCTACAGTGGTTGCGCGAGATTGGATTCGTGGACGTGGATTGTCATTGGAAGTGGCGGGAACTGGCGTTGCTGGTGGGACGCCGGCAGTAATGTCCTAGATATTTCGGGCTCTCAGGACCTCGTACATTCACTCCGCTACTGCCTTGCGATCCTGTCCGCTACCCACCCACCCGCTTCCCGCGTTCCGAGCGTTCCGCCGACATCCTGGGTTGTCTTCTTCTGCCGCACGGCTTCCAGTACCGCCGCTTCGATCTTCTCGGATTCACGCGATAATCCCAGATGCGCGAGCATCATCGCAGCGGTCAGAATTGCGCCGAACGGATTCGCCATGTTCTTTCCGGCAATCGGCGGTGCAGAGCCATGGACGGGCTCGAACATGCTCGTCTTGCCGGGATGAATATTTCCGCTGGCCGCCATCCCCAGACCTCCCTGCAGCCCGGCGGCGAGGTCCGTGATGATGTCGCCAAACATGTTATTGGTAACGATCATGTCAAAGGAACGGGGATCGCGCACCATCTGCATGCAGAGCGCGTCGACGTACATGTGTTGCGGCTTGATCTGCGGATACTCCGCACTTACTTCCTTAAAAACCCGCTGCCACAGGCCGCCGGCATGGGTCATGGCATTGGACTTGTCGCACATCAGCACGCTTTGGCGCGGGGAGCCGTCGAGTTTGCGGTGCTGTTCGCAATATTCGAACGCGTAGCGAATAATCCGCTCGACCCCCTTACGAGTATTGATGTCTTCCTGCGTTGCAATCTCGTCGGGCGTGCCCTGTTTGAACACTCCGCCAGCATCGGTATAGACGCCTTCGGTATTTTCGCGGACGACCACGAAGTCCACATCCTTGGGCTCAATGCCCTTCAGCGGACAAAGGCTGGCATCCAGCAAGCGCACCGGCCGGACGTTGGCGTATAGGTCCATCTTGAAGCGCATGCCGAGCAGAATCTCCTTGGCATGAATGTTGGTTTTCACGCGAGGATCACCGAAAGCGCCGGCCAGAATGGCATCGAAATCACGCGCCAGCATGGCGAAGCCATCAGGGGGGACCGTCATCCCATCGCTCAGATAGCGATCGGCGCTCCAATCGAACTCACTGAACTCCACGGCGGCTCCCGAGGCTTCGATCGCCTTCAGACCCTGAGGAATTACCTCTCGGCCAATTCCATCGCCGGGGATCACCGCGATACGTTTTTTGCGAATTTCTAGCATATCCACGGATGAAAAGTTAACACAAGGCAGGCCGATGCGTGGGTGAACAGTGGGACTTCAGGAAGCGATTTCTCGCTGCCGGCATTGGCGGCCGCGAGGATGAATCAAGCGGGGGTTCGCTATAATTGATATTCATGTCCCGCACTCCACTCCAAGAGGCTCTAGCTTCGCAAACGACTGGGAATATGGCCCCCAGCCGCGTTAGCGAATACTGCGGAGCCGAGACGGCGGCCGCTTTTTCCGATCCTCAGAGCGAGTTTGAGACGCTGAGAAGCGGTTGCGCGGTGTACGACCTGGGATTTCGCGCCAGAATCGCCGTGAAAGGCAGCGACCGCGTCCGTTGGATGAACGGCATGGTTACGAATAATGTTCGCGATCTGCCTTCAGGTCACGGTCTATATGCTTTCTTGCTCAATCCGCAAGGCCGCATCCTCGGAGACATGGTCGTTTATAACGAGGGCGAGACGCTAACGGTGGAAACTGACCACAGCCAGGTCGAAAAAGTTTTGGCGACATTCGACCATTTCATCATCATGGACGATGTTGAAGTTACGAATGAGAACGAGAAATGGACGGCGTTGGGCGTGTCCGGACCCAATTCGCGCAGCATTTTGAATGCGGTTGGAATTGAAGTTTCGGAAATGAAGCCTTTGCAGGTGGTTGCGCCGCAATGCGTCTGCAACTGCGATTGCGCGAAATGCGTTGTGGTGAGGGGAGAAGAGGCGCAACGGGAATCGTACGAGATCTGGCTCGCCCCGAAAGATGTTCTGAAAACGTGGACGGCGCTTCTCTCCGCCGGAGCAATACCCGTGGGCAGTGAGGCGCTGGAGATGCAAAGGATTCTCGGCTGGTGTGCCTCGGTATAGCGTGGATATACGCGAGCGCGACCTGCCGCAGGAGACCGAGCAAATCCGGGCGCTCAACTTCAATAAGGGCTGCTATGTTGGACAGGAGATTGTGGAGCGAATCCGCTCTCGAGGCAACGTGCATCGCAAGTTTACTGGATTCGTGATGCAAGGCTCACCCGAGATCAAAGCCGAAGCAAAAATTCTTTCGGGCGAGAAGGAAGTGGGCGAAATCACCAGCGTTGCCAGCGTGCGTACAGCGTCTTCGGAGCAAACTTTTGCGTTGGGCTATATCCGGCGCGAGGCGGGAGTGCCCGGGCGCGAGGTCATGATCAACGGCGCTAAAGCGGTGGTAGCTCAGTTGCCCTTTGAAACTTCCGCACTCGGGCATGAGCACGAGTCAGTGCTGCAACAGCGGTAAGAGCTTCACGTCACGCACTCAGTTGATGAAGCGTTACTCGACGAACGAGTCGAGGAACTCAACGATAAAAAATAAGGACATTGGCTATGGCTGAGAAAAGAAAAGAATCAGGTTTCACAATAACGGATCGTCGTTTGTTCACCGAAGATGGGGAACGACGTCAGGATTTAGAGCGGGAAACAGAAGTTCACTCTACGCCGCCTGCGGCAGTTACTCCACAAGCAGATCCGGTTGCTCAGGCTGCTCCTCCGCCTAGCGAAGCCCCTGAAGTCCCTATGCCGACGGCAGCGGAGCAACAGGCGCAGGCCGACGCGTATCGGAAATCCTCCGACATGCTGGATTCGCGCGTCGAGCTCAGCGGCCACTCCGCCAAAGAATTGGAGATGACCTTCGAACGCTTTCTCGCGTCGCTCTATATGACGGCCATGCTGCAGTTGGGACTGATGCACCAGCAGGGTGAGCAACCGCGTGTGGACATAATTGGGGCGCGCCAGACCATCGACACCTTGGCGCTGCTCGCGGAAAAGACCAAAAGCAACCTGACCTCCACGGAAGAAAACTTTCTGCAGAATAGCCTCTACGAAGTGCGCATGGCCTACGTGGAAGTAACCAACGCGTTATCCCGCCCGCCACAGCCGGGAGCAGCTACTGGAACCACGGGGCGGTGAAGCACCGGAATGACTCCGAGAACGTTGAACTTCGAAAGTAATCGATGAAGGCCACGCTCACGGTGCTGGGCAGCGGCACATCCATGGGCGTGCCAACGCTAGGCTGCGACTGCGCGGTATGCCATTCAACCGACCCGCACGACCGCCGCACCCGCCCTTCGGTGATGATCGAATACGGCGGCAAGGTGGTGCTCATCGACACGACTCCGGACTTTTACGCGCAGGCGATTCGCGAACGCATCACCCGTGTGGATGCGGTTTTCTATACCCACACGCACGCCGACCACATCCTTGGAATCGATGACCTGCGCCCGCTGAGCTATTGCCACAAGCCGGGAAAGCTGCCGCTTTATGCGCGCCCGGACGCTGCTGCTTTTTTGCGCAAAATGTTCAGTTACATTTTTGACGCGAACTACAAGTTCGGTGGGCTGCCACTGCTCGAACTGCGACCGATCGACGGGCCCGTAGAGGTGTTTGGGGCACGTTTCGAGCCCATACGGTTGATTCATGGCGAAGCTGAAATTTATGGATTCCGGTTCGGTTCGGCGGCCTACCTCACCGATCACAGCGAAGTTCCGGAGGCATCGTTTCACCAACTGCAAGGGTTGGATGTACTTTTCCTGGATGCTCTGCGGCACAAGCCGCATCCCACGCACTCTACGGTGAAGAATTCGTTGCGCATTGTGGATCGTGTAGAGGCCAAGCGCGCGTTCTTCACTCACATATGCCATGATCTGCCGCACGAGGCCACAAACGCCACCTTGCCGCCGCATGTGCGTCTGTCTTATGACGGGATGAAGCTGGAATTTGAGATTTGAGGTTCGGTGCTAGTCGACGATAGCTGGAGCTAGTCTTTAGCCATTCACGCGGATCATGCAAATTTTCCACAAACTCGAGGACGTCCCCGCGGGCTTTGGACCGTCTGTGTTGAGCGTGGGTAATTTCGACGGCGTGCATCGTGCCCACGCGAGCGTGCTGGGGGAGATTGTTCAACGAGCGCGCAGCAGCGGTGCGAAGGCGGTGGCCGTTACGTTTGAGCCTCATCCAGCGCGCATTTTGCGGCCAGATTCAGGTCTTAAGCTCCTTACACCGGTGCCGGAAAAGCTGCGTTTGCTCGAAGCGACCGGGATCGATGCACTGTTGATGCTGCCGTTTGCGAGAGATCTGTCGTTGATGACGCCTCGACAATTTGCCGAGAAGATTCTCAAGAAACAGCTACACGCCCGCGAAGTACACGAGGGTTACAACTTTCATTTCGGCCACAAGGCCGCGGGGGACGTGAATCTGTTGACACAGTTCGGACAAGAGATGGGCTTCGTAGTGAAGGTCTACCCCGAGCAGAAGCTGCGCGGCGAGCCGGTTTCCAGCAGCCACATTCGAAAGCTACTGAACGAGGGACGAGTAAGCCGAGCCCGGCATCTGCTGGCCCGGCCATTCTGCATTCTGGGCACGCCCGGGCGCGGACGTGGCTACGGCTCCAAATACACTGTGCCGACGATCAATCTGGCGCGCTATGAAGAACTCGTTCCAAAGGATGGCGTATACATCACGTGGACGCGGGTAGGCACCGAACGCTTTGATTCCGTGACCAACGTTGGAAACCGCCCAACCTTCGGCGCGGATTCGTTTGCCATCGAGACTCACCTGCTGAACTTTCATCCCATCGAATTAACGGCGGAGAGCGAGGTTGAGATTTGCTTCCTGGATCGGCTGCGCGATGAGATCAAGTTCCCTTCGGTTGAGGCGCTGCGCGAGCAGATCGGGCTCGATGTAAAGAAGGCGAGACGATATTTCCATCTGCTCGGGCTTGATCGGCTACGATCGCCTCGAACTCGATCCTCTTAGAAACGCCGAACTTGTTACCGACAATCCCAGCGAGTGTTTCTGATCACTGACAATTTCGCCATGAAGGGATAGAAATCAGGCGCTCGGGTATCCCATTGCCCGACCAGCCGAGGCCAGGAGGGAATATGACAACGGAGCATGCATCCATGGAGACCATCGTCGATTTCCTCTCCCAGAAGCGCATCGCGATTGCCGGGATATCACGGAACCCCGCGAGTTTTAGCGTCGTGATGTTCAAAGAACTTCAGCGCCGTGGCTATGATGTGGTGCCGGTAAATCCCAACGCAGCAGAGCTACAGGGGCAAAAATGTTTCGCTCGGATGCAGGACATCCAGCCGCCCGTCGATGCGGCTTTGCTGATGACTTCTCCCGAAGCCACGGAGAGCGTCGTGAATGACTGCGCAGACGCGAATATCAAGCGAGTCTGGATGTATAAGGCCACCGGAAAGGGTGCGGTCAGTGAGAAAGCGGTCGCGACGTGCCGCGGGTTAGGAATTCAGCTAGTGCCGGGAGAGTGTCCGTTCATGTTTCTGCCGGAAACTGCGCGGATCCACCGCTTTCACGGATTTGTCCGTAAGATCACAGGCCGCTATCCACGGCGAGCGGCAGCCTGATAAAAAAGATCATGCCTGCTGACAAGAGTCGCCGTCTTGTAATTCTCACAGGCCCTTCTTGCGTCGGGAAAAGTCCGCTGCACCGGGCTCTGGGTAAGTTTCATTCTGATCTTCATGCAGGGCTTCACAAGCTGGTGCTCTTTAACAGCCGAGCGCCACGCCCGGGCGAACTCGATAGTATCGATTACCATTTCCGAACGCGGGATCAGATCGAAGCGCTGAGGTCGAACCAGCGATACGTTGTTCTAGAGGCCCGCAGTGACCTTCAAGCGTTGGACCTGGACGAACTGGAGTCGCTTCTTCGGAAAACCGATATCTTATTCGAAGGAAATCCGTACGTGGGCGAAGCGCTGCAAACCCATCCCCGCCTCGCGGAGGTAAACCGCCTCAGTATTTTCCTTTCGCCGCTCTCCAAGGAAGAACTTATCTACCTGAAAGAGCCGGCTCGCAATGTGTCGCTTCAGGACTTTCTCACCGACGTGATGCGACGGAAACTGCTACGCAGGACGCGCCGGCAAAAAGGCGATCTGTCCGCAAAGGACCTGGAAAATATCGAGACGCGCGCCTCAAGTGCATACCGCGAACTACAAGTTGCATGGCGGTTCCAGCATGTCGTTCCGAATCATGACGGGGAAGATAGCGATAACTGGGAAGCCTTTTACTATCCGATCGGCGACGCGCGCAAGACCCTGGAAGCTTTCGTCGACCTGCTGAAAGGGTCGGCTCTGGCCGCGGTTGAGCGGTGGGAGCAAGAGTTATTGCCGCCTATTCGATAGGCTCGATCATGACCGCTCCGGAATCCTGGCCATGGCCGGGAAGTTGAACAATCAATATCGCCGCGAGCACAAGGACAATTCCCAGCACTTGGATGGGGCGCAGCACCTCGCCCAACAGAAGTGCGGCGAGAAGAATCGAGAAGACCGGCTCGAGACAACTGGCCACGATTGCGCGCGTAGGTTCGAGATACTGCAGGCCAAGAAAATAAAGCGAAAACGCTCCCAGCACTGAGATCATCGAGAACAAAAAAAGAAAAAGCCACTGTGCGGCGGCATAGTGGGCAGCCATGACTTTCCATGGCGGGTTAATTATGAGCCAAAAAATCGCGGCTCCTGCCAGTGCCCAAACGAGAACGCGCCATCGGTCATGGCGGGCCAGGATCCGATGCCCGGCAACGTTATAGAACGCGAACGAGAAAGACGCCAGAAGGGCCGCAAGGATACCGTACCGGTCCAAATTAAATCCTGCGCCTGAGATCGCTCCGAAAATATCGATGACCAGAGCGATGCCAGTAACGGCCAACGCAACAGCAGCTACTTTCTGCAGGGAGAGCGGTTGCTGGCGACGCGCTACCACATACACCAACACCCATACGGGAGCCGTGTATTGCACGATGATGGCGGTGGCAACGTTTGTTCGCTGAATGGCGACGTAATAAAAGTAATTCGAAACGGCCACGCCCAGCGTGCCTAGCACAAGACACTGCACCATATCGCGCCCCGGAAGCTTAATCCTCTGCCATCCTCGGAAGACAACGAGAAACGGTAAGAGCACTAAGAGAGAAAATGTGGTGCGGGTCTGCGAGAGAATAAGCGGATCGATGGGGCGTAGCGCGCCTACTCCGAGCGGGAGCCTGCCGGTAAACACCGCTCGCCCGAGGGCCGCAGCAATACCCCAGAGAAGAGCCGCAGAGGCGATGAAGAGATATCCGCGAAGGGGGTGGGGAGTACGGTTCCGATGATCAGCGGAGATGGCGCACTGCGCAGAAGGTTCGATCATCAAGCCGCGGCGAGCGCCTGGTCCAGCCGCTCGGGATCGAAACCCTCGATTACTTCGGCGCCTCGGGACGTCACGATCACAACGGTTGGCGCCGTGGTGCAATGGTAAGTGGCGAGCAATTCGGCTCGAGCCTCGGCATCGGTATCCATATCTCGCTCTTCGAAAGCGATATCTTTTGCTTCCAGAAAAATCTTCATCACCTGGCAGGAGAGACAACCGGATTGCGTGAAGAGAAGAACTTTAACCGGCATGGCGGACTCTATGCGTCAAGGTATTCAACTACAGAGGTGATTTTCGCCGTCTTATCGAGCATCGCCGAAACAGAACAGTACTTCTGTTCCGAGAGCTTTACCGCGTCCTCAACGGCTTTGCGGGATACTTTACCACCCACCCGGTAGATTAGCTTTATCTCTGTGTACACCGAGGGTGGGTTGGCGGCCCGTTCGGCTTCGGCGCGAACTTCCAGGCTGGTGAAAGCCTCGCGTTTCTTCTGCAAGATGGAAGCCACGTCGTACCCGGTGCAGCCGCACAAGCCGATGAGCACAAGTTCCATGGGGCTATTACCCGCCGTTTTATCTCCGTCAACGACAATCTTGTGGCCGCTATCGGAAACTCCCTCGAAACGATGTTTGTCGATCCATGTGGCACGTGCGTTGTTCATATTGTTTCCTGATCAAATTTTACCGCCGATTATCCGTGCTGGGTTCAGGATGGATCAGTACGCGGAAGAGTTCGGGCGCCGCTTGTTTGAAGTGAATCTCCAGTTCGGTCTGAATGTCATGGACGCGGGCCAGGGACAGGTCATCGGAAAGGGTGCAATGGCACGAAACGTACAGGCGCCCGCGAACCCGCGTGATGACGAACTCGTGAACATCGAGAATCTCGTGGAACTGACTTGCAACGAGCTTGAGTTGGCGTTCGAGATCAGCGTCACGCACCAACTCTTCCGGCGTTTCGATAGTGGCAGGTTCGCTTTCAATGTGCGTGAGAATGGCGGAGATCTCCGGGACGTCGCGGCGCATATCGGCTTCAAGCTCGGTCACCTGGTCGTGAGCCGTCTTGAGCGTCAAGCGTTCATCCAGCTCGACATGCTGCTCGACATGAAGCTGGCCGGTGAAATCCTGCACGGTAATGTCATGCACGTTCAAGTTATGACGGGTGGCAACCGCCCGAATACGATCGAAAATATTTTCCGAGCGCTGCGCGCGAGGCAACGGTTGCACGGTGACATCGGCATCAGGGAGGATTTTGCGAACCGCTTCCGTGACAGCTGAAACTAACTGTTCGGAACGTTGGAAGGTGACCGTGCGGGCCAGGCCTACGGCAAGATCGGCGAAGTAGCGGTTGCCGGCTCGGCGGATGCGGACGCGTCCAATTTCCAGCACACCATCGACGTTCAGAACCGCCGCCGTAATCTGCCCACGAACGCCGACAGGAGCGGCGTCGAGAAGAGCGTCGATTGTGCGCCTCGCCAGGCGCCAGCTTACGGAAACAATCACTCCTGCTACAAAGAGAGCGGCAATGGGATCGGCCATGCGCAGCCAATCCATGTGATAGATGCGTCCGGCTAGAATCAGCGCCAGGCCAAGGACAACCACTCCCGCCGACCAGATATCGGTAGAAAAGTGCAGAGCATCGGCTTCCAGCGCCTGGCTATCGTACTTCGTAGCGATGCGACCCAGCGCGCGCGATCGCCAGTAGTCGACCGCCATGGATCCCAGCATGACGACGAAGGCCCAGACAGAAGGCTCGACGTCCACGCGACGGAAGAACAAGCGCACGATTGCTTCGTAGATCACCCAGATACAAGTCAGCAGGAGTAAAGCGGTCTCAACGAAGGCGGAGAAATTTTCTACCTTCCCATGACCATATTGATGATCAGCGTCGGCCGGTTTGTCGGAAACGCCGACGGACAGATACGTAAGCAGCGCCGCAATCAGATCTAGCGCGGAGTGCGCGGCCTCCGAGAGAATGCCCAAACTCCCGGTAGTAACACCCACTACAAGTTTTCCAACCGTAATAAGGACGGCGGCGAGCACCGAGTTGCCGGCGACAGCGCGCTTCTCGGCGCGCATGGCATTGGGTGAGTAAAGTGCCGAAGTCCCGGACATGATGGGATTATCTGCGATAAAGGCAAGTTGTGCCAACGGAATCGAGGTACCGCGGCCGATTCGCCTGCGGAAACAGGAACCGCGCGTATGCTAGGATGCTAGGTTCAAGTGGTTCCAACTTCCTGATCGACCAATCCTGGAGGATTTTGTGTATGCGTAAGAGTTGGCTGCTGTGTGTGTTGTTGGGAACGATGGCTTGGGGGCAGATGCAACCGTCGCCATCCCCTGCCCCGCCGGGATCGGCGCAAGCTCCAAATGGTGGAGCACCGACCCCCTCGCCTGCCGCTGAAGTGCCGGAAGATGCCGTTGTGCTCACGATCGTCGGTGTATGTCCACCCGCTTCGAAAACCGCCACCGCTTCCAAGACTGCGGCCGGAAAGAGCGTTACCGCCAAGAAACCAGCAGATTGCAAGACCGTATTCACCCGCAGAGACTTTGAGAAGATCGCCAGCGCACTCGCTCCGACCGTCACCCCACAGCTAAAACGCCAACTGGCGGCTGCGCTGCCTAAGTTCATGGCGATGTCAGAGGCTGCCAAGGCGAAGGGACTGGATAAGACTCCGCAGTTCCAGGAAACCTTGAAAATGGCGAGGATGCAGATCCTGACCACGCAACTGCAGCGCTCGATACAGGAAGAAGCCGACAAGGTTCCGCCTCAAGAGATCGAGGATTACTACAAGAAAAATCCTGAAGCATTTCAGCAGTTTTCGTTGGACCGGCTATTCATACCGCGCTTCAAACAGCAGACTCCCGAAAAAAACGCCGAAGATGAGAAGCTGACCGACGAGCAACAGAAGGCCAAGGAAGCCGAGGACAAAAAGAAACAGGAAGAGGGCGAACAGGAGTTATCCAAATTGGCTGACACCCTGCGAGCTAGAGCCGCTGCCGGGGAAGACTTCCTGAAGTTGCAGAAGGAGGCCTTCGAGGCAGCCAACATGAAGATGGATTCGCCCACGGTGAATCTACCGAAAGTTAGGCGAACTGGGTTGCCACCAGCCCACGCCGCCGTGTTTGACTTGAAGACAGGCGAAGTATCGAACGTCATCACCGATAATGGCGGGCATTATATTTACAAAGTGGTAAGCAAGGAAACTTTGCCCTTGGACCAGGTCAAGGACGAAATCCACAACACCATGAAGAGCCAGCGCATGAAGGACATGATGGATAAATACACCAACTCCTATCATGCGGAGACCAATGAGGCATACTTTGGGCCTGCCGGAGCACCGGGCCCCATGGGAGGACGTCCGGGACCACCGCAGCGCATGCCGCGACCGAACATGGCTCCGCCGCAAGCACAGCCGCAGGCCGCACCTGCTCCGGCTCCATCATCGCAACCTCCGGCGCAACAGGCACCTCCGTCCAAACCCAACTAATGCCCAGCGAGAAACCTGTCGTCGTGGTAACCGGCATCGCGGGAAATCTGGGATCCCGATTGCTTCCGCTGCTCGGGGACTTCTCGGTAATTGGGGTGGATGTCAATCCACCCCACACCGATTTGCCGCTTCAATTCGAACGCATGGATCTGGGCGACGAGTCCTCTACCCGCGTTCTCTACGACCTGCTGCGCGACACCCGCCCGGTTTCCGTGGTGCATCTTGCGTTCGTGATCGATCCGGTGCGATCCGATGTGCTGGACACGAAGCGCATGTGGCAAATTAATGTCGCGGGTACGGCTCGTGTGATGGAAGCGATCACAGAGGCGAATCGCAGCACCGATGCCGGCGTCAAACAGTTTATTTTTCCCAGCAGCGTTTCCGTATACGGGCCCAGCCTTCCAGTGCCCGCCACTGAAGAGTCTCCGCTAGCCGCGCATACGCTGCCTTACGCGCTCCACAAAAAGCAGTGCGACGAAGTGGTGCAAACGCGCTCTCACGCGCTGCGCGGTTGCAGCATTTACATTCTGCGTCCCCACATTTTCGCCGGGGCCAGCGTGGAAAACTATCTTCTCGGCGCCTTTCGCGGCACACCGAATGGCAAGAGCGCTCGGGCCGAAAAGATGCGCAACGAAGGAAAGCGGCTGCCATGCATGCTTCCCCGCGGCCAGCAGTTTCTGGATAATAAGATTCAATTCGTCCACGTCGACGACATGGCGCGTCTGGTGGCGCATATCCTGCATCGCGATCCCGAGCCGCAGCGCCTCACTATTCTCAATGTCGCGGGTCGCGGAGAGCCGCTTAGCTTCGGCCGTTGCATCGAAATGGCGCAGGCAAAGCTGGTGCGGGTTCCGGGAAAATGGGCGATGCGGCTGGTGTTGGAATTTCTATGGAAGCGGCAGATTTCGGCGATTCCACCCGAAGCGCTTCCTTACATGAGCGGGGAATACATCATGAACACGGACCGCCTGCGCCGGTTCCTGGGGGCGGAGTACGAGAGCGTCCTGCGGTATACCATTGCCGACGCCTTTGCCGACAGCTTCCGGGTTACTGCTGGAACTTCGGCTTTGAGCGCCGCCTCGCGATAATTCTTGTTACTTCTTGCCGCGATATAGGCCGGCAATTCCGAACGTATACGGCGTCCAGTTCGCTTCCTGGAATCCTGCCCGACGCATACGCTCGAGCATCTCTTGCGGTTCGGGAAAACGCTCTACGGAATTCGGCAGGTAGGTGTACGGTCCGCTCACGCCAGAGATTATTGTTCCCACTCGCGGCAAGACCTGCTTGAAGTAGATGCGGTAAAGGCGGCCCATCAGACCGCGCGGCTCACTGAAGTCAAGAATGCCGCACTCCCCTCCGGCTCTCAAGACACGGACGATTTCACTGAGACCGGCATCGTAGTCCGCGAGATTGCGAAAGCCGAAGGCGGACGTGACCAGGTTGAAATGCTGATCGGGAAACGGAAGCGAGAGCGCGTCGGCCTCGATCCAGCGCGGCATCGCAGAATCGTCGCTTGCCTCGGCCTTTTCGAGCGACTTCGATCTGGCACGCTGCAACATCGCATGCGAGAAGTCCGCGCCAGAAATCTGTGGATAGCGCTTCCCTGCCCGCTTGCGTAGTGCAAACGTCATGTCGCCCGTTCCGCAGCACAAATCGAGAACACGGCACTGCGGCTGATTCAGAACTTGTGAAAACGCCCGAGCCGTACGGCGCCACCAAAGGCGGTCGATATTGAACGACAATAGATGATTCAGCAGATCGTAGCGCGGCGCAATGGAAGTGAACATCTCGCGCACGGCACGGGATGCTGAATGGGTATCGTGCGTTCCGTCCGGAGCGGATCCGACAACGGCAGGGCGTTGCGTCTCAGACGCGCGGCTCATTTCTTCCAAACCCAACCGCCATGAGAAAGCCGCCTTAGTTCTTCCACTGCTTGGAGGATGACCTTATCAGGAACGTCCGAAACAATTTCAACCTTTCCAATTTCTCGCGGCAAGACAAAATGCACGGCACCGTTTTGGGTTTTCTTGTCCGCCTGCAAGCGCGCAAGGATTTTGCGAGGGCTTACTTTCAATTCCGGCAGGCGACCGAGGCTGAGAACCGCGTCGGCAATTCTTCCGGCTGTTACGCTGTCGGTGCGACCGACGGAGAGACCGATATTCGTTGCCGCGATCAAGCCCCATGCCACCGCTTCGCCGTGGAGTAGAGTGCGGTACCCTGTCTCTGCCTCCAGCGCGTGTCCGATGGTGTGACCCAAATTCAGAACTCGTCGCAGGCCGCCTTCCTGCTCGTCGGCGGACACAATTTCCGCTTTCAGCTTTACGCTTTGCGCGATTAAACCTTCAATCTCCGCTGGGTCGCGCTTGAGAATCTGTGCGCGCTTCTGCTCGAAACGCAAAAAAAGATCAAGATCCCCGATGATGCCGCACTTGAGTGCCTCGTACAATCCTGCCCGATACGCGCGATCGGACAGCGTGTGTAAAACTTCAGGATCGATCAGAACCACGCGCGGATGATGATACGTGCCCAGCAGATTCTTTCCCGCACCGAGATTCACGCCGGTTTTGCCGCCGATCGAAGCATCTACTTGCGCCAGGACAGTTGTGGGAATCTGGACCAGATCCACGCCGCGCATGTAAAGAGAGGCTAGCAACCCGGTCACGTCGCCGGTCACGCCTCCGCCCAAAGCGATCAGAACAGCTCTGCGATCTGCGCCCAGACGCACCAATCGTTCCGCCATGGTTTCAATGGTGGATAGTTTCTTGGCGGGCTCGCCGTCAGGCAGTTGCAGTACTTGCGGCTTAAATCCTGCTGATGTCAGCGAGTTCAGTAACTTGGTTCCCCAACGGCGGCGAACCGGAGGAACGGTCACCACAAATAATTTGCTGGATTGTGGGAGTAACTCCCCCAGCAGTGTTCCGGCCCGCGAAAGCAGTCCGTTTTCGATCCGAGCCTGGTAAGGACGAGGCGGGACATGGATGGTAACTTGCGCCATGGCCTTCCATAATAGCGTATGGGCAGTAATGTTTTGAGCAGGTCGAGCGCGGACAGGTTCACTATTCTCGTTGTTTCTCCGGAACAAGCACCGACGCTGCGATTGAAACGATCAGAATCCCGGCGACAACCCCCAGCGTGGCGAGCGTCGATACTCTGAAGTAGTTGGCAGTCATCATCTTCAAGCCCACCACAATCAACACCAGCGCGAGGCCGTGGTGAAGAAATCGAAAAACCTTCATCAATCCCGAAACAGCGAAGAACATCGACCGCAGTCCCATGATGGCGAATACATTCGAGGCATATACGATGAATGCGTTGAGGGTGATGGCCAGAACCGCCGGAATCGAATCCACGGCGAAAAGAAGGTCCGTAGTCTCAATGACGGCCAGAACCACGAGAAGAGGAGTTGCGTAAAGCCCAGCTTTCCCTTGCCACGTGCGAACAAAAAACCTGCCGCCATGGTAGGTCTCCGTTACTGGGATGAGACGTCGCAACGCCCTTACCGCCGGATTCTTGGCGGGATCGACCTGGTGCTCGCCGGAGAATCCCAGACGTATCCCGCTGTAGATCAGCAAGGCTCCCAGGACGTAAAAGATCCAGTGAAATCGCTGGATGAGTCCGACCCCCGCGAGGATGAAGCACCCCCGCATCAATAGCGCCCCCAGGATCCCCCAGAACAATACGCGATGCTGATGCTCTTCGGGCACCGCAAAGTAACGGAAAATTACGAGGAAGATGAAAAGATTATCAACGCTGAGCGAAAGTTCGAGGACGTACCCAGCGACGAACTCAATCGCGACCTGCCGCCCCTGCCAGAAGTACACCACTGCGGCAAACGCAATCGCCAACCCCACCCACATGGCGCTGCGAACCAGCGCCTCGCGAGAGCCCATGCGGCCCCGGCGATGAAAGACACGCAGGTCCAGCACGAGCATGCCGACCGCGAATACATTGAAGAGGATCCAGAAATAGATCAAGTCACATTGCCGGTAGTTGTTTCGCCGCTACTTTTGCCGTCCCAGCTCTCCGCTCTCCCAAGCATCCCACATGCCGGCAGCTTTGAACATCTGGTCGGAGCCGGTTTCCCGCATCGACTGTTCAATCTGCGACCGGGAGTAGCGTGGTCCTATCTTTTCCGGAAGATTCGCCAATGCAAACGCAAATTCCGCCGCCTCGGCCACATGCTTTTTGAGCTGCACGAAATCAACTTTGTCGTAGGTATCGGAGACGGCATGATAATTCTCCAGATAATTCGATTCTTCCTGATCCGCAACGAAGGTGGGAACGCCTTCCAGCATGAAGTCGAAATGGTCGGTTCCCCATTCCATATCAGTCTTCAACTCAGTTACGCCAAACTGTTGCAGCGGCGCCAGAATGTGCTTGGCTGTTTCCATCACGTCTTTGCGGCCGCCGGTCGCGAATCCAGTGGTCTTGCCAATCCCTGAGTCGTAGATGATAACGCCGGCCGCGTTATCGAGTTCCGCACGGTGGGCTTTGGAGTAGGCGCGAGAACCAAGCAGTCCTTCCTCTTCGCCGGAAAATAGTATGAAGCGGATCGATCGTCGCGGCTTTAGTCCAGTGGCCTTGATCGTGCGCAGTGCATCGATCACCAGCGCCGAGTTGCATCCGTTATCGAGCGCGCCCGTGCCCAGTTCCCACGAATCCAGATGCGCACCTAATATCACAAACTCATCGGGCTTTTCGGCGCCCTTAATTTCCCCGACCACGTTTGCCGTTCTAAAGGGCCCGCCCACGCGGTTGGGAATGCTTAGATCAGCCCAGACGGGATGTCCTGAAGCCAGCAACCGTCCGATACGCTCTCCATCTTCGCGGGCCAGCAAAACCTGCGGGATTCGATCGATTTCTCCCGCGAAAGAATTTGTGTGCCGGTAAAGGATGTCGTGTTCTCGCGTGGCGATGAAGGCAACAGCTTTGGCCTTGCCATTCAGAGCTGCCGTGATCGCGGGCGGCGCCTTCGTATACTCGGCAAAAAGATCGTCCCACGTTTTCAGCACCACCGAATGCACCAGGACAATCTTGCCCGAGATGTCGCCTGCCTTCTTAAAGTCTTCTGTCGTCCCGTCCCCTACATCGACGACGGGCACATGCTTCACCGGGGCTAGGGCAGGTGCCCACGCGATGGAAACACAGCGCACGCGGAATTCAAATCTCGGAATCTTCGTCGAGTTGGGATCAGGAGCGGTTCCGCTGGCACTAACCGACATCTCCGTAGCCCCTTCCGCCCAGGAATATGGAATAGTAAATTCCTCGGTGTGCACGCTGTCCGCTCCAGCAGCCTTCAGCTTTTGCACGCCCCACTCCACCGCTCGATCCATCGCTGGCGTACCCGGCACTCTGCCGCCTACTTCATCCGCAAGCTGGCGCAAGTTGCTCTGAAGAGGGGACGGCTGCAAGGCAGTCTGAATAATGCGGGCGGCATCATTCGAATCAGAACTTACGGTTGCGGCGCAGGAGAAGGCGCTCAGGGCCACGCAGAGATAACACAGTTTCAGATTTCGCATCGGGTGCATTAGAAACGAATTTCAGGAAAAGAGCAAAGCTCGCTGATTGAAAGTTGATGCGCCCGCGAACTCCTAACTATATCCGCGGCCAGCTTTATTTCGGCGGAAGCGGATCCATCTTGTCGAGGATGCTGATCGTCTCGAGTATCGTGCTTCCCACGATTTCCAAGCTCTTTGGGCTGAGTTTGTCGACGGTGTCCTGAGGAGTGTGCCAGAACACATTGTTGTAGCCGTAGTCGAAATCAATCAGATCGGCGCAGGCGACGCCTCGCTCTACGAATGGAATGTGATCGTCCGTTACCTGGTTTTCGCGCGCGAAGAAGTGCGACTGATAACCGAGACGAGTCGCCGCTTCGTACACAACCTGCTCCAACCACGGAGTTGAGTTCTGATCATGATCCACATTCAAGTCGGCGTCGCCGATCATGTCGGCCAAAAGAAAAGCCTTCGTCTTCTTCAATGTCCCATCGGCTTGCCACTTCTCAGCCAGATGTCGAATCCCGTACAGGCTGTCTTTCTCAAAAGGGAGCTCATTTTCGGGCTTCATGGCTTCTTCGGCATCGTCCCACACCAGCCAGACACTGTATCCTTCGCGCTTCTTTTCGCGAAGTTGATTCGCAATCTCCAGCAGCAGCGCACTGGAGGAAGCGCCATCGTTGGCTCCGATATACGAAGTATTTCGTAACGGATAGTTCGTGTCGTAATGGCTGGCGATCAGAATGATGCCGTCGCGAGTGCCGGGAAACTTCGCGACAATATTTCGAACGGGAAACTTGCCTTCCGGGGTATCCGCGGTAAAAACGTCGTCCTCAACATCATCGCCCTTCAGGCGAGAGGTTAGGTAATTCTCTACTTTTTTGTGATTTTCGCTGCCCAGGGGCCGCGGACCGAAGGCGACGATTTCCTTCACGTACTGCATCGTTCTCGTGGAATCAATCGTAGGCGGCGGACCACTATCGGCAGGAAGCGACAGCTTGGGCGCAGACTCTTTGCTGGCACCGGACTGAGACGGACTTTGTGCCGCAACGGCATTCACATTCTTTTCGTGATCGCACGCCACAAACATTGCAGCGAGTGAAAAGAACAGAAGGAAAGATAGAGTTTTGGCGGCAATCACGGAATAAGCCTTAGTAAAGTAATCGCGTTATGCTTCCTTTTTCTGCTTGCGAGCGAGGCGTTGCTTGGGATGGACCGCCCAGGCGATTCCGATGCTGAACAGGTACAGGAAGATCATTGGCGCGGCAAAAATGCACATATTTAAGACGTCCGGAGTCGGTGTGACGATCGCGGCAATAATAAAAATAATGAGGATGGCATAACGGAAATTCTTCCACATGAATCCAGCCGTAATGATCCCCATCAGCGCCAGGAAGAAAATGAGAATCGGCATCTCGAAGATTAAACCCATGCCGAGGATGATGCTGAGAAATAGCGACGTGTATTCCCCGATGGTGATCATCGGCTGAAACTGCCGTCCGAAATGAATGAGGAAGCCAAGGGCTTGCGGGTACACGACTTTGTAGCCAAAATATCCGCCCGCCGTGAAAAGTGCGATGGTCGAAACCATGAACGGGACGACGTAGCGTTTCTCATTGCGGTAGAGCCCGGGAGAAATGAACATCCAAACCTGGTAAAGGACGAATGGTGAAGTGAGGAATAATCCGGCCAGCGCGGCAATTTTCAAGTAAAGATTGAAGGGCTCCGTCGGATTCAGATAAACGAGCTTCTCCGACATCCCGTTGTCCCTGAGCGCCTTCATGATCGGACGCTGCATGACTTCGTAGATAACCTCGACCTTCCACCAGCAGATGAAAAATCCCACGGCCACGGCGCCAATGGAACGAACCAGGCGGGTGCGCAATTCCTCGAGGTGATCGAGAAATCCCATGGTGGGCATAACGTCGCGCTTTGGATCTTCAGCCGTTTGGCTTTCAGACATGCGAATCCTGTGCGGCGGGAGCAGGTTCGGTCTCAGTAGCGGCTGGCGTCGATGCGGCGGGTGGTATATCTGAATTTTCCGCGATTACATTCGCGACTGCTAAATTTGACGTCGCCGAAGTGCTGCCCGCTAGAGTCGCCTCGGCAGGGGCCGCCAAGGTAGCTCGCGACTCGTGCGGCGTAGATTCACTCGCGACCGGGTTCAGGCTCATACTGGCTACTGCCCCGGGTGGCGCTGCGCTCGGCGGAAGCATCGCCTGCGCCTTCTTCTCCACTTCCAGATGCGCGATTTCGGTTTCGATCTGAGACTTGAATTCGTTCGAAGCTCGACGAAGTTCCGCAAGGAGCTTTCCCGCCTGGCGCGCGATCTCCGGCAACTTCTTTGGCCCGAAAATAATCAGGGCCAAAAAGAATAGAAAGATCGTCTCGGAAAAACTCATGCCTTCATCATAATGGGGAGCGGCAAAGGCGGCAATGCTCGAGCCCGATACCACTGGAGCCGAGACCCCATGCAAGTTGCTATGGAGAAGGCTTGAGGACTACCGTATTTCGCTCATCTGTCGCAATAATCCGGTAGAACATCTTTAAATCGTCCGCCTTGTTCACCGGAACACTCAGCTCCTTCACTTCAAACGTGCGTGTGTAGCCAACGACATTACCGGTCACGACGGTTTTGGAATGGTAACTGGCAAAGCCATAGTCGGCGTCAACAGGCGGTGGAATATCGTCCACGACGTATCCCGGCGGAATTGTGATCTCGAATGTATCCGTGTCGCGCCCCGGCCCTTCAAATTCGATGGGGAATTGTCTAGGTTCTTTGGTTTCGAGCAGCCCCACGGCTTCATTCCCAACCACACGCGGCCTCACCAGCATCAAGCTGCCAGTGTTCTTGCCGTAGTTAGGAGATTCAAACGCGTAGTTAAACCCAAAGGGCAAGTCGGTCTTCTTCTGATTGATAACGCTGGCGCCGGTGATGCGGAAACTCGCCAAGGATCCGGCCAGAAGTTCCTCGATCGGTTTGATTCGGTCAGTGTCCTTAGTGGCCATGCGCAATCGCTCGCGCTCTTCCGCCGCCCGGTCGCCTAAACGCGTTTCCTTCACTTCGCCTTTCAATGTTCCGTCCGCATTCAGCGTGAGTCTGGCTGTGCGGGAAATGCTGTTCATCGAAGATGCCTGCTGCGGCAGTTCAATCAGTTCACCGCCGTCCGGAGTTACGAGAAGGCCATAGTTCGCTTGCAAGGGCCCTCGAATCTGGCCAAATGGCGTAAGTTCGTCCGTGGGATCGAAAAACAGAAGCTTGCCCAGCTTGGGGTGTTGGATCACCGCCACGAGCGAAGGATCGCTTAGACCATCTGGCAGCTTGATAGCCGTAATGACGTGGTTAAAGCCATGATGGGCGGGGGTGTCGGGAGTGATCGCGCCACGCTCGGTATAAATTGCCACGTGATATGAGTCCACGCCGATTTCCCGCAACATGGAACGCAATAAAGTCGCCTTGTCTTTACAGTCGCCGTAACGATGAGAAAAAACTTCAGGCGCAGGGTGCGGCTGCCAACCCCCTATACCAAGTTCGATGGCCACGTATCGAATATCGTGTTGTACGAAATTAGCCATAGCCTGCATTTTTTCCAGCGAAGTGTTTTTCGCTCCAGTCAGCGTTGCCACCTCTTGCCTCATCTGCGGCGAAGCTTCCATCCGTCCGCTGACCAGATTTGAGTACCACTTCCCCATACCATTCCAGTCCGAAAACCCGTTTAGGGCTGGCCCTCCCGGAGGAAAGAAAGACACGATCAGCCGGCCTGCAACGCCGTCGAACGGAGGCATCTCGCGCTCTTCCCTGATTTCCTTGACATCGTTAACAGACCACTGCCAGGAATTCACACCAGCGGAGGTCGGCTTTACTTCGGCATGATTAAGCCAGGTGGCTTTGAATTCCCAGCTGGAAGGGAGCTGCAAAGAGTAGTGGCTTTCACGGACCGGATCACTTTCCTGGAAGGTCCATGCTTCCTGCAGGACGAGCGGCTGTTCTTCGATCTCATACTCATAGCCGATAATGCTTCCGGGGTTCGACGCCGGTATGTTCAAGAACTTTGCTCGGACATCATTGATCAGATCGCTTCCTTCGACGTGAGGAATCGCTAACTCGGAAGCGTCTTTGTCTTTCACCTCGTAATCTTTCCCTTGCGCGGGAATGCACCAACCATGCAAGCTAGTTACCTTCTGCGCAGGCGAGTTAAAGGGAATGAATACTTCTCCGCGCCGCCGGCCGTCCGGACGCAAAATTTTGTAAGCGATACGAACGTGGGTCCTGACTCGAGAAACAGACAAGACTGTGACCTCGATATCCGAATACAAAACCACGGCGTTCGTCTTTTCGTCATATGCCGGTAATGGCGCACTGGTTAGAGAATGCATCCACAGCGGGGCATCGCCGCCCGCTTGCGCGATTGGTACATAACCCATCAAACAGATAAACGCGATGGCACCAACCAACAAGAACGGTCGCCTAATTTTGGGCACTGGCCGTCCCTGGCTGCAAGACGATTTGCTCTTCATCACCGCTCCTCACCACCTGGAAGAAGTTGCGCAATGCCGGATAGTACTTAGAGTCCAGCATCAGGAGGTCGACCGTCAGTTTTCGGGTTAGGTGCAACGTCCCCGCTTGTTTCTCGACCGCAAGCTTGTAAACAACGACATGACTATCTTTGTCCTGGGGCGGAGGCACCGTCTGGATTTGCCAGCCCAATGGCAAATCAATCGTGACATCATCGAGTTTTTCGAAGGGGTATTGAAAATACAATGGATGGATACGATTGGCGTGTTCGAAAATATGTTTTTCCGGGGCGCTGAAAATTCCTACCGGCATAAGAGCGCGGTGCCCGGCCCCGGAGACCCATCCCGGAATCTTCACTTTGAACTCCGCCACCAGAGGTTGCGAAGAACTCTTCCAATCCGGCTGGTTTGTAAGATCCAGTTCCACCGCTGCCGGAACGAACTCCTTCACCTGCTCCTCAAGAAATTTCTTTTTTTCGACATCATCGCTGTGTAATTGTTCCACCCGCCGGGACATTGCCTCCAATCCCGTAAACGTCACTGCTAATGTTCCTTCCAGATCCCCGCTTTGAGAAAGCTGCAAATTGGCTTTGCGCACAATTTGCGAGTCGGAACTCAACGGCAGCGCGCTCTGAATCCAGGTCCCACCGTCCTTGTCGAGTCGCAATCCGGCGACCCCGGTTTCTGGCCATTCCAAAAGACCGAAAGGAGTGAAGGCGGCGCCAGGATCAAAGTACGCGTCTTTGCCATTGACTTTGACCAGGACCACATTCGAGTCCAGCTTATTGCGGTCCATTGTTTTTGCATTAAAAAAATAGTTTCTTCGATCCGATACATAGACGGCGTAGGCTTCGAAACCTGCGGCCCGTACCAAACCTAAGAACAGCCAGTCCAGATTATTTCCCGAGGCATAGCCGCGTTTCCATACTTCTTCTACATTGGCAGGTTCTTTTTCCTTTTCGCGTTTTGCCTCCTGCTCCGTCTTCTGAATTTCGTAGGACGTATTGCGGAACTGCTGGACGCGGTCGTAAATTTTGTGGAGCTTCACTTCCGGCGAGTCGGTCGTAGAAACGATCTGTCCCACGGCGCTATCCATGGCTTGCTTCTTATTCACAAAGGTTTCCACTTGCCCATTCAGCTTCTTGCCAACTTTTTTCCAGTATTTGTCAGCGTCAGGCTCGAAAGCCTCGGAACTGTATACAAAATCCACGCGAGCCTTCAGTTCATTTTCCGGAGGCATGAAATCCTCGACCTGAAAGGCCCCTATATTTTGTGCCTCCATACGGATGGTGTGATCGCGATCTGAGCCTTCTTTCGGCGGCTGAGTTCCAATGGGCAACCGCGGCGTCCACCGGACGGTGAAGGGATTCTCCAAGCTTCCCTTGTACGGCTTAAGCGAGAAAGAGGCCGACTTGGTAAAGAGCTCTTGGCTCAATATCCAGTTCGATTCGTAGAGGGAATACTCTTTGAAATCATAAGTATAAAAATACTCGATGATGCTGCCCACTTGGACATCGGGAAGAGTGAAAGTTTTCGCCATGTACTTTAAGCCGCGCGCCTTCACAATCTGTTTTTCGAAGACATTGCCATCGAACTCGGCAATGCTGCCGTCGGGCCTGACGGTCCGGGCGTGCAGATGTACGACGTCATTGACTCCTTTTACGAATGGAATCTCAACGTCCGCATACTTCCGCCCTTCTTCCGTCAGAATCTTGATGCGGATGTAGTTTTCTTCATGGGAGGTCAGTCCGTTATCATCGCGGTCTACTTGGCGGTAGAGTATGATCGCCGGCGCGCCGGGAGCCAGCGGCTCGCTGGTCAGCTTGAGTTCTTCGGGTGAAATGGGCCGGAAACCGTCTGCATGGGCTACAACACCAAGAGAGGTGAACCCTAATACCCCAAAAAGGACGGAAAGACAGACGAATCCTACTCGACGAAGTAACATGCAGCACTCCCGGCCAAAGAGTCCACCAGAACGGGCCCCCGCGCGTCTGGTGACTGGCAACAATATAGGGGTACTTAACCCGCGTCAACGCAATTTTTCGGCCGCGATTAGCGGCGACGCACCTAATTCCCTCCCCGCCGCATCTTATTAGAAATACGGGCAGCGAGAGGTTACCAATGGTGACAATCTCCGACCGGCGCAGTCTAACCAAGTGATATACTGCGTGTATTCAGCGCGGTAGCCGGGGAAGGTCGACATCCCTCAAGCGAAGGAAACTTTCAAGATGGCACGTAGTTCTCGCCGGTCACTTTTTCTGGTGGTTTTTTTTCTCCTGCTCTGCGGGTTTCTGGGCATTCTGTTCGCCCAACGCACCGGCCAGCAGGCTTCCTCTCCCTCCAGCGATTCGGATGTCAAGGATAGCCTGAAGCAGTTCACTGACGTCTATGCCGTCATTGAGGATAATTACGCCGAGCCCGTCAATCCAGACAAGGCCATTTACAACGGCGCCATCCCCGGAATGCTGCACGCTCTCGATCCCCACTCGAACTTCTTCGACCCCAAGTCTTACGCCCTGATGCGCGAAGATCAGCGGGGGAAATATTACGGTGTGGGTATGACCGTGGGCCCGCGGAACAATAAAGTCATTGTCATCTTCCCCTTCACCGGCACACCTGCTTATAAGGCCGGCATTCATCCCGGAGACGTGATTATCGCCGTCGATGGCAAATCCACGGAAAATATGAGCACCGGCGATGTCGCCGACTTGCTCAAGGGACCCAAGGGAACGACCGTTCACATCAGCATTTCGCGTGAAGGCGTCGAGAAGCCGATGGAATTTACGCTGATTCGCGACGAGATTCCGCGCTACAGCGTCGACGTGCATTTTCTGATTAAGCCGGGCATTGGTTATCTGCATGTAACCGGTTTCAATGAAACCACCGAAGAGGAAGTTTCCAAGGCTCTCGATGAGTTTGGCGATCTTAAAGGATTGATCCTCGACCTGCGCGGCAATCCGGGTGGCCTGCTAAGCGAGGGCGTTGGCGTAGCGGACAAGTTTCTCAAGAAGGGCCAGGTTATCGTTTCGCATCACGGCCGCGCGTCGGCGGAGAAGCGATACGTGGCCCAGCATGGCAACGGCGGAAAAGACTATCCACTGGTCGTTCTGGTGAACCGGCTCACAGCGTCGGCGGCGGAGATCGTTTCGGGCGCCATCCAGGATCACGATCGCGGGTTGATCGCCGGAGAAGTTACCTTTGGCAAGGGATTAGTGCAGACCGTCTATCCCCTATCGGAAAATACCGGGCTGGCGCTGACGACCGCTCATTACTACACGCCCAGCGGACGCCTGATTCAGCGTGATTACAGCAACATTTCGCTCTACGACTATTACTACAATCGCGAACCTGAATCGGGCAGCAATGTGAACCGCGAAGTAAAGCTCACCGATAGCGGACGTACCGTTTACGGTGGTGGCGGGATTACGCCAGATGTGGTGATTCCTCCGGTCAAAGGCAATCACTTCCAGGACACGCTCTTGCAGCATTACGCATTCTTCAACTACGCCAAGCGCTACGTCGTGAATCATCATCCCACGAAGAGCTTTGAAGTCGATGATGTTGTCATGCAGGACTTTCGCAAATCGCTCGATGAAGCCAGCATCCCCTACACCCAGGCCGATCTGGTCGACAACAGCGATTGGATCAAGTCCAACATCAAGGCTGAGGTTTTCGTCGATGCGTTTGGCCAGGATGAAGGGCTGAAAGTTCGGACCGAGTCGGATCCGGAAGTGATCAAGGGCCTCGAGCTCTTACCGCAAGCGAAGGCACTGGCTGACAATGCCAAGAAAATCGTGGCGGAACATAATAGCGCCGGAGCCTTTAACCGCTAGTTTGCTCACACTTTTCTCACAGGCCCGGACAAAGAATCCGGGCCTTTACTTTTGCGCGCCATCGATATTGCCACAAAGACGCTGCCGCCGTTTTATCCATAATCCCCGAAGGTTGATGACCAGAGAGATGCCGAGTAGCATCCCGCAAGCGAAGTGAGTAAGATTCTTGCCAAGTTGCGTGACAGGATGAAACAGGTTGGGCCAGAGAATGGCTACAACCAGGCATAACATTGCGACCGCCAACAGTGACTTTGGCTCATTCCATCGGTTTCGAGAAATCATTTTCTGCCTCCCCAGGATTCAATCCGTTAAGCGGAACCACAACATGACGCCCATCTTGACACTCACAATCGTTATCCCAACAGCAAAGAGATCCCAACTCCACACGTGATCAATGTAAAAGCGGTAACCAAAAAGCAGAACTGCGAGAATGCCGCCGATCACTCCCGCCAGGCTGGTCGCCTGCCGACGGTGGTTTAAAAAGCGTTCGTCAATCACTCCGACAATGGGGACCTTCACCTTTCTACCTCCAGCTTAAAAATCTCGTCAGTGGAGCAACCGAACACCCGCGCGAAAGTGAGAGCTAGCAGCAGGCTGGGCACATAGCGGTCGCGCTCGATGGAGTTAATGCTCTGCCGCGATACGCCGGTGGCCACGGCAAGCTGTTCCTGGGTCCATCCGCGCCCCGTGCGAAGCTCCTTGACTCGATTGGTAATGACGTGCTCCATGACAAGTTAACTTTCCATACGATAATGCCAAACCGGGCCGGATGTCAAGCTGGCTTGTCATCGCATTATCGAAGAATTTCCCTGCACGACCGGCATGCTGAACCTGCGCTCTTCATTGACTTCGCCATCGGGCTGTGTGAAAATCCGCGTCAGTAGCCTGGCAGTCGGCTTAAGGGTCCAAGCCGAGTACAATCTTCCCCCGCGAACCCGGCAAAGACTATGAATAATTTTTCGCTAGCTTCCCCAGAAACTGCGGGGAGCCGTCCGTTCCCCAAGCGTGCGGAGCGCCTTTGAAGCCGCTTATCTTGGGATTGGCTGTGATACTGGCAGCGGTGGCGGGATTCACGGATTGGCGGAGCCGTCGCATTCCGAACTGGCTCACCGTGCCGGGACTGGTCATCGGTGTCGCGCTGAACTCGGCGTTTGGCGGTTTGAGCGGTTTAAAGTCTTCCCTGTTAGGCGCAGGCTTGGGTTTGCTGATTCTGTTGCCTTTTGTTTTCATGCGCAGTTTGGGCGCCGGAGACTGGAAACTGGCTGGAGCTCTGGGCGCATTCGTGGGACCGGGAGCGCTGGCCGATCTGCTAATGGTCTCGGTGTTTGTGGCCGGAATCATGGCAGTCGGGCTGGTGATCTACAAGCGGCGGCTAGGGGAAACGCTGCGCAATATCGGACGCATGTTGATGTCCATGCTAACGTTTCATATGCCCGGCCCCGAAGTCTCGCTGGATAATCCGCAATCGCTGAAAATTCCCTTATGGGGTAGCGTTGGCGGTCACCACGGTGTTTTACGGGTTTGTGAATTGGAAGATCTGGAGAGCACAGTAGGCATGAGGAAAGGCGGTCTGCCAATTCGACTTGCTTCCGCGCACGGCAGCGCCGGATCCGAGATCGCCGAAACTGCCATGATCCTGCCTCTGCTCTTCCTTGTTCTGCTTGCGATTTTCTGGTTCGGCCAGGCGTTCCGTTTCTATGGCACGATCACCCACGCAGCACGCGAGGGTGCCCGAGCCGCTGTCGCTCCCGTTTGCGCGACATGTGCCTCTCAGAACGCTGTTGACAACGCTGTGAACGCTGTCAACAACGCACTTTCAGCAGCGAAGCTGGATCCCACGAAAACCTTAGCGCCTGCGCCGGTCCCCGCTTTGTGCGCATGCGGAACGCTGACTGGTCCTTGCACGACCGGCATTGCATGCGTTCCCGGCACAAGCACTACCAGTAATGTATGCGTTCAGCCAAACGTTCAGTTGTCCTACATCACTCCCAAGAACGGCGCTCCCGGCACCGGCACATGCGGCACCTCGGTTAGCTTTGCATACAAGTATCCCTTTCACTTCACTCTGCCATGCTGGCCGCAGCCATGCTCTTCGTTGGACTTGCAGAAAATCACCCTGCCCGCGCAGGCGGAAATGCGGGAGGAAACCCAGTGATCCGCAACCCCATCTGGTTCCGAAGAACAGGATCACAACTTCTTCGGGAGGATCGCGCCACCCAAATCGTCGAGTTTGCCGTTTCGCTACCCTTGCTCGTGGTATTTGTAATAGGAATTCTTGATTTCAGCAGCGCCATTACTCTCAAACAGAAGCTCACCAACGCGGCACGGGACGCCGCTCGGGTGGCCGCTGCCGATCCGTCCAACGACCTCAGCGGAACGTCCGCCGCCGCTCCTGCTTCCGTCAGTGACGCCTTTCAAGTAGTGGATAATTACCTGCAATCAGAGAAAATCAACGATTGCGATCTTAAAACAAGCACCACACCTACAGTTTCCGGGCTTAAGTGGATCTTTGCCGCTAACGGCAATGGCTGCCCGACAGCCGGAATTACCCTTACGATCGATCGCGGCTGCATTACTCCCGTGACCAGCGGCACTACCACGACTTACATCGTCGACACCTGCGTCACTATTCTTTACCCTTACACTTGGCAATTCGCCAGTGTGAGCAGTTTATTCGGGCGGTTTACTCTTCCCACAGGGATCACCACAACCGCATCAGCATTTAACGAGAACTGACAGCTTATGTTGCGCCCATTCATTCAGCGTCCGCGACACCACGCATCGCACAGAAGTGGCGAGCGAGGAGTCACCATGGCGCTGGTGGCAGTCTCTATCGTCGCCATCATCTCTATGGCGGCGCTGTCGATTGATCTTGGCACGCTTTACGAAGCCAGCGCGGAAGCGCAGCGCGCGGCCGATGCGGCAGCTTTGGCGGCGGCAAGGACAATCGCCATGTCGGGAATTACCGGTGACACTGGCGGCGCAAGCTGGGCCAGCATTTGCGGCGGTACGAATCCCGTAAGCACGCAGATCGCTAAGCAAGTCGCTCAACAGAATCTCATCAGCGGCGTTTCCGCGCCCACCGGGTCGATAACAGTGATTTACGGTGCCGGAAGTGGGGCTTCCAGTGCCGACTGCTCCGGGGCCGGTACGAGTTTCGTCGTGAATCCTGTTGTTACCGTTACGGTTCAGAGCGCGAAGCTGCCGATCTTCTTTGGCCGCATCTTTTCGCTGTTTCCCGGTGGCAACTTCTCCGGAACCACGGTCAGCGCAAAAGCGAGTGCGGAAGCGTTTAATCCCTCAAGTTCCGCCACAGTTACGGGCAGTAATGTCACACCGGTTCAGCCGCGATGTGTGAAGCCATTGATGATTCCGAACATCGACCCAGTACATCCAAATTCTGCCTGCACCGGTACCGGGTGCTTTACCTTCGTCGATCCCACCTCAGGAGCCATTACCACGGCGGGCATTTATGTTAGCCCCGGCGGCGGCGGCGTGATCGGGGAAAGATTCCTGCTGCAACCCGACTGTACAGTCGGAGGTCCGGGTTGCGTGTTTCTAACTGGGCCGCCGAGCGCGAACAACTTGAATTTCGCAACACCCAATCTCGAGTACGTCCCAGGTCAAGTGCCAACTTCGTCCTCCGCCTTTACAGCGGTACCCTCGTGCGCGAGCGCTACCGACTTCAACCAAGCCCTTGCGGGCTGCGACCAGACGACGCATTATCAGTGCGGCGTGCAAACAGCTAACACCGTTGACCTAACCTCAGCGAACTTCAGTGTAAGCGATACTCCGGCAGGTATCCAATGCCTCATCCATCAAACACCGGGCTCTACTGCCGTGGGCAGCGGACAGGACACTCTCGATCCCGTTCTAACCAGTCCTTTAGCACCGCCAACATTCCCTTTCCAAATTCAAGCGGGAAGTAACAATCCTCTGCTCGCAGCAGGAGTGGCGAGTACCAGTCCCATCACCAGCAGCACCTCGATCATCACCCTTCCCATTTACGATAGCTCTCCGGCCGCGCTTGCTATCAACCCGGCTGGGACCACCGCAGTCACCATCGTTGGGTTCCTGCAAGTCTTCGTTTATGCCGTGGATGCAAGCAACAATCTTCAGGTAGCCGTGATGAATGTTTCCGGCTGCGGAAATGGATTATCCACGGCAGTCAGTTCCCCACCCCTTTATGGCACGTCTTCCGTTCCGGTTCGTTTAATCACTACGCCGGCAGGAGACTGATCTCAGAAGGATTGCACAACTACTCCGGCACGTTATCCGCAGGATTTCGCCCGTCCGGATTCGGTACTGGTGTAGGGTTGGGATTGGGCGCAGGTGCGGGAGGCGGTAGATTTCTACCCGAACCTTCATCCGCGGAATCTTCTCCAGGCATCGGCATTTGCGGCAGCGGCCGATAGGCAGGTGCTGGACCATCCGGCCGCGGACTTAAGATCACGCGGTCGAGCGTGCCGGGGTCGCCCGCCGCACTAAGAATTAGAAAATTAAATTTCGATCCGTTCAGCAGGCTCGAGACCACTTCCGCCGCTGGCGCAGGACCAATCTGCGCGACAACTTTTTCTTGCTCGGCTCCCGCCGGAATGGCGATGTCCGCTCCCGTATGCTGGTGAATCGCATATAAAACTTCCGACAAGTTTGCCTTATTCGCATGCACCGTAAGCAGTCCCGACTGAAACGTAACTACTAACGGCGGCGGCTCCGGCAAAGTGATCTGCACCGACTGCGCTGAATAATTTGTGGTGACCAGCCTGGCGCCGCTCGCCGAAGGTGTGAATGCCGCAGCCTGCACGCCCGGCGTACCCACCTTGACGATCACCGTTCGGCCCGCCGGAAAAATCTGATACGGCTGCGGTCCATTCAAATCGAACACTACGCGAGTGACCGGCGGCTTCGAGCCGAACAAACCCACGCGCACGCTTTTCACCTCGCCGCGATTCAATGTCTGATTGCGTAGTTGAGCGCTGGGCACAGTGTTGGGAAAATCGATCACCAGCCTGTCCGGGCCGGTCAATATTTGCGCCTGCGGGACCATGCGATCGCTGGCCTCAATCTCGATCTCAACGGGGTTGCGATTGCCCATCACTTGAACACGTCGCACGGAAGGGACTTCCTGCGCGTGTGCGGAGATTGTCGCCAGGAAACCGGGAGCGGCACAAACCATCAAGCCGGTTAAGATTCCGGCCAGCAGTCTGGTAGCTCTGCGAGGGCATCCCATAAAGATCCTTTAGATTGTCTGCGAGTGCGTTACTTGGATTCTAGCAGTGTCTGCAAGGGGATGAGCAGGCGAAAGTCGTAAGACCTTGGGCACAACCGCTGGAAAAAATGAGACCGGTCGGGGAAATCTGGCTGGACTCCACAGTTAGCTTTGGCTTTTCGCTAGGACGAGACTGTTTCCGTTTTACTGGGCGACGCCGAATTTGTGGCGCGCCTTCCAGAAGATTGCCGCCAAGCCCGATGCCAGCATGACCCAGGTTCCTGGCTCGGGCACGACTCCCGGCCCGCAAGGGCTTCCCTTTTTCTTCTTGCCCCCGCTTTCGCCTTCTTCGCCGGCGCAGCAGCCACTTTGCACCGTGCCCTTCTTCTTGCCCGGCCCACAAATACCGGAAGGAAGCGGCGGTGGCGAGATCGGCGTCCAACCTCCTCCACTAATCGGATCGTACAGCGCCAAAGGTCCAAGTGGTCCCGATCCAGCGCCATTCGCTCGATTCAGCAGGGCCGATTGAAATGGAACCGGTGGAGTCTGCGTAGCGGTTCCAATAGCTGGCATCATCGGCTGGTCAAATTTCACGGCCGGAGGCTCGACCGGCGCAGCCGCCTGCTGTGGAACCTCTTCTACACGGTTGGCGCAACGTCCGCGTGCTGTAATGCGGCCATCGGTAATGATTTTTTCGCCCTTGTGCAGGGTCAGCCGCCGCCGGGTCCAGTAAATGTGGTTGCCAATTCGATACGACACATAAGCCGTTCGATCCAAGGTTAGCCGCACAATGCGGGCGTGATCGTAATCGAAGCCAGCATAATGCGCCCCCACGATGGGATCGTGTTCTGCTACCCACTTCAATTCTTTGGCGTCCTCGACCCCGCCCGGCACGACGGAATACGGATAGACCGGACGCGCTGCCGAAGGCGCTGCTTGTGAAAGCTCCTGATTCAAGGAAAGCAGCCGGTTCCGACTGATCTCTGTTTGTTCGAAGGTAGGAGCAACTGACTGCTGTGCGTGGAATAGAGAAGGGCTGAGATACATCAAAGCCAAGGCAGATGCGCCGACGACAAAAAACGTAATACCCAAAACCGCAACGAATCCGCGGATGAGACGATTACGACGGTGCCGACGGCTTCTCCTTCGCCGTTTAACCTGGACGCTACCCTGCACGGGATCGCTCACACACATCTCCTACTTGCGGCGGCCGTCCCGGGGCTCCGGACCAGACGCACTTCACCACCCTCACGGGCGGCAATTTAAGTGCCATTCTTTAATCCGCGGATCTTTTCGACTCAACAACATCCGCGCTCTTTTGCGATCATCGTAGCAGACAGACAAATCCTTTGCACTTAATATGTTGTACATTGCTACGTTGACTTCTAAGGTCCGGCCCAATTCGGGCGCCCGCTTTTGCATTATGTTAGGCGGGTGGCCCATTCAAGCCCGCTTTGGCTGAGTGGGGATGTTCATCACAATCAGTGTTCATCATAATCAGTTGAGTACGTTGCAGTCAGGAGGCGCCGAGTGCCGCTAGGGAATGGCTGGTCAAAAACCTGGACGTTCTTCGAAGGAGATTGGCACGAAGGCAACATCGGAATTATGGGTCCACGCACGCACGCCGCGTGGCTCTGCTCCATCGTGTTTGACGGAGCCCGGGCATTCGAAGGTGTTACGCCGGATCTCGAGCTTCATTGCGCAAGGGTGAACGATTCCGCGAAGAAGCTGTTTCTTAAGCCGACCGTCTCCCCCGAAGAATGGGTGAAGCTGGCGCGCGAAGGCATCAAAAAGTTCGACAAAGATGCCGCCCTTTATATTCGTCCCATGTATTGGGCCGAAAACGAAGGGCCTTGGGTACAGGCCCACGATCCTGAGTCCACACGATGGTGCCTTTCCATTTACGAAGCGCCGATGCGGACTCCCAAGGGTTTTTCGATCACGTTATCTCCCTTCCGCCGTCCGACCATCGAAACCATGCCCGTCGACGCGAAGGCCGGATGCCTTTATCCCAACAACTCGCGATCTCTTTTCGAGGCGCATACCCGCGGGTTCGATAATGCGATCGTTTGCGACATGCTGGGCAACGTCGCCGAACTGGCCACGTCGAACATCTTCATGGCGAAGGATGGAACCGTATTTACTCCTATGCCGAATGGAACCTTTCTCGCCGGCATCACCCGCCAACGAGTGATTGGCCTGCTCCGCGGCAGCGGCATCTCGGTGATTGAAAAAACTCTCACTTATCCGGACTTCGAAAAAGCTGACGAGATCTTCGCAACCGGGAACTATTCCAAGGTTGTTCCCGTCACACGCATTGGCGATCGCACTCTTCCCTTCGGTCCCATCTACACAAAGGCGCGAGAACTCTACTGGAAGTTCGCGCATTCATGACGGGAACGATGAGCAAAGGCATCTGTGAGGACCATCTGGTTTCCATTTGGAACGATTAGGGATCTCATGGATCAGACATTTGCTACACTCGTGCACGCAGAGCATGGACTTGCTTCGATTCTGCTGAAACAAACGCTTCACACCGAGGAATACGAATGAGTTTTAGCCGCCGTCAGGTGTTGCAGGGAATTACTGCGTTAGCCGCGGTTGCAACTGCGGGGAAACCCTCTGCATTCGGGGCGCAGTCAGCGAAGTCTGGTCCATCCGATTCGTTTCACTCGCCCCGGCCGCTGGGCAGTCCGGTCACCGCGAGCCTGAGGCCGGTCATCGAGAATTCCCGAGATGTTCGCACCCATTACGAAAAGATCGTGGAGATCGCGGGCTGGATGGCCTACGAAGAATTGCCCATGCCCAATCTCGCGGTGCCTTATGGACTGGAGAAGACTCCCGATATCGCCATGGATTTCGTCATGGTGGCCAACACCATCGATACGGCGTTCACCGACTTCAAGACGCATGTGAAATTCCAGACCGACTACGCCGGAGCTCACCTGTCGGATTCCGAGGCCATGTTCGCCTGTATAAAACGCGCTATGGATAACGGCGTGCCTGTTCTGGATGGGAAGTTTCTAGCGAAGATCACGCGCCCCGACATGGAGAAGATTTTTGCCGGCAACATGGAAATGCCCATGCTGGAGGAGAAGATGCAGCTCTTCCGTGACGCGGGCGCGGTACTGGCGGCAAAGTACGGTGGACGTTATTACAACTTCATCCGCTCTTGTCCTCCGCGCCTCTATGACAACGGCAAGGGCCTTGTGGAGAGGCTGGCCCAGGAGTTTCCGCGCTATAACGACGTGAGCCTGTACGATGGCCACGAAGTAAAATTCTATAAGCTGACGCAACTCGGCTACTGGCAGATCTATTCAGGATTGGGGTCTGCGGGAGGCTTCCAGCTGGAAGATCCGCAGAAGATGACGGCCTTTGCTGACTACATCGTGCCGGTTGCGCTTCGGTTGATGGGTATCACCAGCTACTCGCCGGAACTGGAGCATGCAATCAATACCTACCAGTTGGTTCCGCGTGACAGCCGTCAGGAGATCGAAATCCGTGCGCATTGTCTCTACGCGACCGCGCTACTGGCGGATGAGATTAACAAGCTGCGTCCCTCGGATCAGCAGGTAATCATTCCGCAAATTGACGCGCGCTTGTGGACGCACTACCACACCACGTCCTGGCCGCATCACCTCACTCGGACCATCATGTATTGAAGTTAACTCGTACTGGAAGTCATGTAGCTTTCTACAAGACCCCTCATCGGGGAGGAAGATGATTCGTGCCTTCCGTCCTATCTACGTTAGGCGTCGCGATATCCTAACCGCGACCTCTCCTAGCATTTACTCTACGACTTTACAAGGTAGAGATCTGGAGATTGACGGCTAGTGTCTTAAACAGTGTGTTGCCGACCAGTTCATCGGAGATGAATGTCCACACTGCCCCGGAAGGGTTACCGACCATACCCTTTTCGCCGACCCCGAGGACCTAGCCGCTGGAAACGCACCATACATTCGCAAGCTTGAACTGCAGAAGCCGGCGCTGGCTAAAGCTTTGAAGGAAGGCTGCCGGGCACAGTTCAAAGGGCAATATTTCACATGTTGGGACGAGGCCCGCGACCAAGATCTGCCCAAAGACTATCGTGGGCCGGATCTCCGCATGGTCATCCCGTTCGCTGAAGCCCCCGTGGCATGGTGGCACCTGCACTTTACCGGAACCGACTGGGGCGTTGGGTCGTCGCAAGCAGCCAGCTACCTTTGTGTACGCACACCCGCGGATCCCTGGTTCCCGAACGGTCGCGTATACGTATTGAAAGAGTTGTGCCTGCCCGACTCAAACATCGATGAATATCCAGCCGAGTTCTTAAGGCGCTTGGTCCTCCCTGATCTCGACGGAGAGCGGCGCAAGATCGTGGCGTCGTACTTGGGACCAGATTCCTGGAACAACTGGGGTGATGGTCATACGATCGCGAGCCAATTCCAGGGGCGTGTGGAAGGGTACGACATCATGTTAACCAGGGCAAGTACCGATCGCGAGGGCGGTTGGCAACTTATCTACCGCATGTTGAAGTCCGGCGAGTTAGTAATTTGCGGCGACACGTGTCCCCAGTTAGTCCAAGCAATTCCGACTCGCCTCCACGATCCGAAGAAACCAGGGGATATTCGCAAAACCCCCGGCGATTATGCTGACGACGTTGTGGACGCCCTCCGTTACGCCCTGTATTCATACGTCAATGCAAGCGAAGTACGTAAGCCGGCGCAGATCAGAATCGCGGAAGCGACCGAGCATCTCGATCCGACTTCAGCCTATCTCCAGCGTCGGAGGATAGCGGCAGAAGCCATGCGAGAGGAAGAAGAACCATGGATGTATTCCAGAAACGCGAGCCGGCTCTTGCGGCAGTGGAACCGGCGGAGGCGATGAATGGATCCGCACAGGACTTGTGGTAGGGGTCAGTTAGGAAACTGACCCACTACCGGACTTGTCGATGAGTGGCGGTCGTGTGTATATGCTTATTCCTCGACTGGGCAATCACGCGCGCGTCAGCGAATATTGCAAAAAAGTGATATCCAGTCTTCCAATCGAATTTTCTTTAGAAAGAGACGGATGTGAGTCGCATGGCGAAGCGATAAGGACAGAAGACTGTTGGGGTCAATGAGGGTAATGAGATTTTTCGCCAACTACGAGCATTTTCCAGTCTTCGAGTTGGCAACAAACCACTCGGAACCGCTCGGTCGCTGACTTCCCACAAGCCCGTTTCTTGCCAATCAATTGATAGTTCGGGGGTCACAAGCGCGTTTATCGGTACTGATCTGGTGAAACTTCCTACAAGAAGACTTCCGGCCAGAGTCGTTGAGAGTCTGTCCCAACCATAGCTTCCGACTTGCCTCTCGAACAGAAACGATCGCAATCACTTCCTAGCAGCCGACTTGAGCTAGGCCGCTAGTGCGGCAGACGCTTTCGCGGGTTGCTGAGCGAACTGTCGAGGTAATCGGAGCTGGTTTTTGTCACACAACTCTGGCGAATCTAATCAGGGTTAAAATCTATGGAAAATCGAACCTGTCCCACAACTGCCGCTGCCGACGATTCCGGAAGCCGCCGCTGTCAAGGTTCCTGGATTAATGTAAAGTGCATTGGCGAAGTATCGAATCGCGAGTTCGAACCATGACGCTTGGAGATCGTATAGATATGTCCGCCGGTGTTGGCAGCGAACGCTTCCAAAGCGGTTCGAATAAATATGTGGCCTACCTCGAAACGCCCGAGGGACGGTTGCGTTCGGACTTGGCCTTCACCAACCTGAACGATTTCCTTCCCCAACAAGCCGAACCGCCGTTGCGCGCACTGGATGTCGGTTGCGGAACGGCAGCGATAGCCGTTCGCCTGGCGCGACTTGGAGTTCATGTCACGGCTGTGGATTGTTCTGCCGCGATGCTGGATATCGCGCAACGTGCAGCTCACGAAGCCGGGGTCGCGGAGAAGATCGTGGTGAAATATGGTGACGCAGCACAGCATGCCAGCGTGTTTCCCGCTCGCTCGTTCGATGTAATTCTCTGCCATAACATCCTCGAATATGTCGATGATCCCGGAGCTGTGTTGCGTGATGCGGCTCGGGCCTTGCGAGGTTCATCCGCGTTTGTCTCAGTGCTCGTGCGCAGCCAGGCAGGCGCGGTATTAAAAGCCGCAATCCGAGATGGAAATTTGGATGAGGCGGAAAATGGTCTTATGGCTGAGTGGGGAGAAGAATCTCTCTACGGGGGTAGAGTGCGACTCTTCAGCGACGACTACCTGCAAAGTATGCTGAAAATGGCGTCGCTGACATTAATTGCGGAGCGAGGTGTGCGCGTGGTCGCGGACTATTTGCCGCCCGCGGTATCTCGCGACACTGAGTATCGGCGCATTTTCGCACTGGAACGTAAGCTGGGTATGCGGCCAGAGTTTGCCGCAGTAGCGCGTTATAGGCAATACATGGTTCGACCCGATCCGGCGAAGGAGGCGCGAGAATGAACGACCGGCGGGCGGACTCTTCATTCTCCACAACCGGTGCGAAGACGCCTGAGGCCGGTATTTCGCTCGGGCTTGGGCTCACCAACGAATGTAACCTTTCATGCGCCTTTTGCTACCGGGATCCAGCCCGCACTGATCGCCTCTCCCTGGATCAAGTGAAATCGGTGTTGGAACGACTGCCGATCGCCTCGGTGAATCTCGGCACCGGCGAGAACGGCATGCATCCAGAGTTCAAAGAGATATTGGGTTACTTGCGAACGCAACCCGTCAAACTTACCATCACTTCCAACGGCCACAGCGTCGCAGTTTTAGAGGACAAGGAACTGCTCGCTTTTCACGACATTGAGTTTTCTCTCGATTACCCTACCCAAGCCGAACAAGACGCGCAGCGCGGAACCGGCAATTGGGAACTGATCCAACATCAAGCAGAGCGCTGCGTCAGGCTCGGTGTGCCGGTCACCATCATCGCGGTCATGATGAAAGCGAACTACTTAAGTCTGGCGGACGTGGCTCGGGTGGCCAAACGCTTTGCCGCGCCTTTGCGAGTGAATGTGTATCAGGCGGTGCGATCCGACATCTATGCACTCTCCTATGAAGAATACTGGGAAGGGTTTCGTCAGCTCTTTGCAGAGACCGATGTGATCGCTATCGGCGAGCCGCTGGTGCGAGCATTGGCGGGCCTACCTCCGCTCCGGGGAGGATGTGGTATTAGCACTGTGAGGGTTACTCCGCGCGCTACGACACAGCCCTGTGTCTATTGGCCTGGATCGGGCGAGCCGCTGGCGAATTTGATTTCGGCGGGCGTCGAGATTCTAGACTCCCTGCCCTTCAGTCAGGCCCAGACGATTCCCGATGCGTGTCGGCCTTGCGAATTCCGGGAGACTTGCCATGGCGGCTGTGCCGGGCGCCGACGTCTGCAAGGAGCTCTGTTGGAGCCTGACTATTACTGTCCGATCATTCGCAGCAGACGGCCGCACCTAGAAATCCGCATGGCCGCCACCCGCGACCTGCCCAAGATGAGTAGTTCCTGCACTACGGTAGTAATCGCCCGATGAGAGTCGTCTCTCACTTCGCGTCCATCCATGTGTCTGATCCCATCAGCTTAACGGACACATTCGTAATAAAGATGTGCAGAGGCTTGCCATCGGCGTTGCCGCGGTGCTCGGTTGAGAAAAGGAGCGGACCGGCCTTTTTGTAGCCCACCCAAGATGCGTTGACTTGGCTCGGCTTTTTGTCTCCACCGTGGTGGAAGACCAAATACTCGACGCGGTCGTCCTTACCGACGTAGAGTTCCCAGGTGTCGCCAGGCGTGTAACCGCCGAGTTCCGCGGGATATTTCACTACGACATGTTCGGCCGACGCCGGCACCCGTCGGGAGTTTTTTCATACCCTCATCGGTGACGTTGGCGCTAGTGTCCCAGTAGGCATGGAAGGGAAAAAGCAGCCAATAGTTATCGTTGACGAATGACGGCTCAACCGCGGTCTTCACGTTGTCCGGCTGGCTGCTTAGGTCGGAGCGCATATAAGTGACCTTGACTGGCTTGCCGTCTTTGTCTGTCCCCTCGTAGGTGACCTTGCCGGTCTTCGGCTCCCACTCCCACTTGTGAGTGGCTTTGAAGAGTCCGGTGATTTCGCCGTTCCACGTATAGCGGATGGCCTGAATCTGGTCCCAGGAATCGACTCCGTACGTTTTCGCAACCTTTTCGATAATTGGAGCGCGCTGTTGCGCCCAGGAGTTTGGAACAACGGCCAGCACTCCGCAAAGCAGAAGACCCATCGTGGCTAAACGGCGGGCATTTTTCATAGATTTGCTCCTCGGTGAATTAGACGGATGCTGTGTCGGACGACGGTGCAAGCTTCTGGATACACGAGTCGCTGTGCATAGTTACTCTTCGCCTGTCCCATGCATTCACAGCGCTTGCCGCGGATTATACAACGGCTCCGGTTCTCAGCGGTGACGAACGAGTGGGCATCTATTCAATTGAGGATCGTGGCGCCGACCGCCGTCTCAATCGCCGAAATCCGATAGTCGCGGCAGCCAGCGCCACGGATCCATATTCGAGAACCATGATCCATCCCGGAACCAGCCAAGGACGGCCAAGCGCGCGCAAATGCCAGACGTAGTAAGTTGGGATGATGCTGACCGTCCAGATGATGATCGGGACCGTCGAAGCCGAGCGGACAAACGGCAGGAGCCAGAGAAGGTACCACGGGTACACGACCGGCGCACAGAGAAGCGACGCTGCCATCGGCCTCGCGAATGTATCGGGCGACCACTCGGTGGCCTTGCTTCTCAGCCAGAGCGCGACAAGAAATCCCGCAACCACGGCCACCCCGACTGCAAACTGTGGAGCGGCAACTCGCTCGAGCGCGGCGAACACCGGGTCATTGAAGCGGAAACTCCGCAGGTAAGTTCCGAGTGAACCAATGGGAATTCGTCCATGGTTTAAGAACGGCACATAGAGGAGTCCAACGACGGCGGCCGCCAGTACGGCGTCTCGGATACGAACACGTTTCCAGTAGACCGGCAGAAGTACGATTGGGAGAAACTTCACCGCGACAGCCAGCCCAAAAGCGACTGCCGCAACCGCGCGCCATCGCCGCCCGAGCGCTGCCGCGGAAACCAACAGCAGCAACACGCCGACAATATCGATGTGACCGCTGCCGGCAACGTCGGTGGCCAGTAGCGGATGCCAGGCATAGACCAGTACCCAGTGCAATCCTCGTCCGCTGCTGCGCAGGATCTCGAGCAGGACGACAATGATTGCCAAATCGCAAAATACAAACGCTACTTTCAGCGAAAAGAGAGACTCATGAATCGCTGTAACGGCGCGGAAGAATATCTGTGCGCCCGGCGGATATGGGCTCGGTAAATCCGGATTGTTCAGCGTGCGGGTTTCGGTAGTATGTAACCCCGAGAGCGCAGGGTCGCTGGGAACCACGAGATAAGGGTTATACCCGAACCGCTGGATGCGTCCATCCCAAAGGTACCGGTGAATGTCATCATCCGGCCCTGGCGATGCCAGAAGAAACGGAATACGCCACAGTCCAGCCAACACCAGTCCGATCACGATGACCCGGCGCGGAAATTTTGGAGTCGCGAAGAGCTCGCGAATGGCAAGGAGATATGTAATGCCGGCAATGCTCAGTGAAAGAATGAAGCGAGGTCCACCCATGCTGCTGAAGTTGCGTGAGCAGATCGTAAGCGCCACAAGTAGGATGGCGCCGAGCCCGTACAATCTGCCGGCTGGAGTAAGTTTCACAGGCCCACCGGGCCTGTCCGCAACTGTGCCACCGCCGACGCCCACAGCTTCAACCAGACCGCCGTTCGTGGCGCCCGAGCGGGGGCGAGATCCAGTTCCGCGGCGAGCCGGGTCAAGTCGACAGCGACATCGATGTCGTAGAAGGGATCGGTGAAGCCGACGGAGAGTTGGAGAGCACGCGCGCGCGCCAGTAAAGCCTCGAGCGCGCTCTTGGTTCCCATGCTGTCGCCATCGAAAAGCGCAGGGTGAGAAGCTTTCGCCCCTACGAGGTAATAACCGCCATCGTGCGTCGGTCCCACAACCACGTCATGCCCGCCGAGCACCTCGAATGCATTTTCAAGAATGGACGCTGGCAGATGAGGGCTGTCGCTGTTGAAGGCAACAACGCGTTGGTGGCGACTGGCTGCAAAGTGTGCAAATGCCGAGTTGAGGCCTGCCGCAAGGCCTTGTCCTTTCTGGCCCACTACGCTCGACACACTTGGCGCCAGCTTCGTCAGTTCTTCGACATCGGACGCAGGGCACATAATGGCGACGTCTACCATTTCCAACGAGTGCGCCAGCGCGATGGTGTCATTCAACAGGCAGCGATAGAGTTCCGAGACCGCTTCAACTGGAAGGCTCGGAGATAAACGAGTCTTGACCATCCCCGGCTTGGGTGCTTTTGCCATGACGACCAGTGTTCGCACCCCATTAGACGAATGTGCGGTATTTTCGCGGGAGTATTCCATGGGGAGCGCGGAGCCAACATTTACGCTGGCCGCGGATTTCTGCCTCTTCGATGCCGAAAATAATAGCGCACTATCAGCGAGAGGATGAACCACGCCGCTCCGACTGTGCCTCGCAGCGTGCCGCTAATCTTGGATTTCCCAATGCGCGGATGATAGCTCACTGGCACCTCAACGACGCGGAACCCCGCAAGCGTACCCTTGAGAATCATTTCAACCGCCCAGCCGTAAGTGATTTCTTCGAGCGCGAGCGCGCGTAGTACATCTGCGCGGCCCGCGCGAAACGGACCCAGGTCACTGATGTCTAGTCGATACAGAATCCTGATCAAGCCAGCGGCGAGACGATTACCAAACATCTGATGCCAAGGCAACGCACCCGCAGAACGCCGTTCCTGAAGGCGCGAACCCAGCGTGATATCCGCGCGTCCGTCAAGGATTGGAGCCAGGAGAAGCGGCAGCTCAGCCGGTCGATCGCTGTAATCGCCGTCGAGGAACACCACGATGTCAGGCCTGTTTGCTTCAGCCAGTCCAGTCAAGCAGGCGCGCCCGTATCCGCGGCGAGGCTCGCGTAGGATCCGAGCTCCCATCCTTGAGGCGATCTCGGGAGTTCCGTCGGTTGAATTACTATCTACGACCAAGACTTCCGTCACAATGTCAGCAGGGAGATCAGCTAAGACGCAGCTGATGGACTGCGCTTCGTTATGTGTAGGAATGACAACCGACACTCGCACTTGACCTTGGCTCAACTCACCACCATGGGGAGGACGGCCAACGCTCGCGCCAGCAAGGCATCGACACCCCACGCACGCCCGGCTCGCCCGATCACAAGTCCGAGCGATGCGAGCACTGGAACCAGCAGCTCCCATATCCACGACGTGCCCCATTCGGAAACCCATAGGCTGCCCAGGTACAGAAACGCCACAAATGCGGCCGGGCGCGTCAGCAGACCGATCACTAGCAGGATTCCGAGACCGATCTCAGTCACGGCCTGCATCGGAGCGGCCATTGCGGCGTGACTCGCCGCCAAACCCATCACTGCCTTCCACGCAGCCGGCGAATGACTCGCCTTTATGTAGTAGTTGATCAGGCCTGCATAACCCGCCGGCGTGTAGAGACCCTTCCCCAGGTTTTCGAAGAAGACCCACACCAGCATTGCACCGATCGTGACACGAACGATCGCCAGCCCATTTGCCGCGGGCGCTTGGTTGGCTGAATTTTGCGTCGGGCCTGTGTTCGTCATCGTCATGAGACCTCGTACCCAATCGATGCCGCCACTTTGCGGTGGGAAACAAAAAGGAGTCGGTATTCTAAACGGTTCCTCTTGTTCCTGCCAGTGGACGCTCCAAATCAACGTCGGCAGTAGCGCTTTTTGCGCCCGGCTTCCTATCGAGAGCCAGGATTTGACAGGACGCTGCCGCAACATGCAGACTGCGAAAGTGTGCTTCGAATCATGAGATGCGCACACCGCGACCGCGCGGCTGCGGTTTCGCTTCACGACAGCCCCGCCTGAGGCGTCTGCCGGCCGTTGCCGGTCACAAAGTGCTTAAAAGAAAAGCGATCCTCCTTCAAAGGATACGTCATGCTGCGTCGAGCTCTACTCTCCCTGCTTCTCGTATTCTCGTCTCTGCCAGCTCTCGCTCAGACTGAGCGCCATTTTACTTTTCACTACGCATTCACGGTGAAGAATGTCAGTCCCGGCGAGCGCTTGCGTGTCTGGATTCCGTTGGCCCACTCCGATGCCTTCCAGGAGGTGAAAGTTACTTCCAAGAGTGGAGACTTACCGCTGAAGCAGGTTCGGCAGCCGGAATACGGAAACGAGGTCCTATACGCGGAAGCTTCGAAGCCCGATAAGGACGAGTACAAGTTTTCGGTAGACTATGAAGTTGTTCGAAAGGAGCACGTCGTGCTGGTCAACGGCAAGCCTGCGAGTCTGACGCCATCCGCGAAGGTGCCTCAGGTCGAGCTGGCGCGGTTTCTCGAGCCGGACCGTTTGGTGCCGATTACCGGCGTTCCTGCGCAGCTAGCCGAACAGGAAACAAAAGGCGCAACCACATCCCTGGAAAAGGCGAAGGACATTTACGACTACGTTTTTCGCACAATGAAGTATGACAAGAGCGGAGTCGGCTGGGGACACGGCGACACGCTCTGGGCCTGCGATGCGAAGCACGGCAACTGCACAGACTTCCACTCCGTATTTATCTCAATGGCGCGGGCGGAGAAGATTCCAGCGCGCTTTCAGATAGGCTTCCCGCTCCCGGCGGACAAGCATTCCTCCGAGATTCCGGGATACCACTGCTGGGCCGAGTTTTATCTTGATTCAGTGGGATGGGTGCCGGTCGATATTTCGGAGGCGTGGAAGCATCAAGAGAAACACGATTATTTTTTTGGCGCACATGACGTGAACCGGGTGCAGTTCACGCAAGGACGGGATCTCAAACTCGCCCCCGCCCAAGAAGGCCCCCCGCTGAACTATTTTGTCTATCCATACGTGGAGATCGGCGGAAAAGAACATCCCAATGTCGCGATCGCATTTTCCTTTGAGGACGCCGGCTCGACGCCCACAAAAGTCAGCGCCTTACGTTAGAGGTTTGTACCGAATCGTTCGAGAATTTCGCTCCCATGGGCTATCCCGAACGCGGTCAGCTTCAACCACGGCTGGCGGAGAATTGGAAGTTCTTCAAGGGGCGCCCATTAGGTTCCAGCGGCCTGACGCCCTTCACACGCTGAATGCCCGCCGCCGGAATTATGAGTTTCTGGATAAGTCCCGGTAAGTCGGCTAGGCTGGAGAAAAAAATCCTGGATGCTTGGGCGTTTGTGAGGACTGATCGGGGCGGTGTGATCGTGGTCTTTTACGCTTTGGTTTGAAGTCGCGTTGGCCGGATTGCCAGGTCAAGAGCTCTACCCACTCTGAGTACGATCGGTAACAGTGCTTCGATATCTGGAAGCGATGTGTGAAAGTTCACGATGCAGGCACGCAGAGCGAATTTTCCGCATACCACAGCGTTTGACAGATAGGCCTCGCCGCTCGTCTGCAAGTCAGTCAGCAACGCAAGATTCAGGTCATTAAGATAGCTCGCCGTTTCGTCAGCACCCGAATCGAGGTCCGCTGGGACAAACCGGAAGGTTGTGATACTGAGGGAATGTGTCAGCGCTTCAAGTTCGGCATTCTGCGAAATCAGCTCGAAGAGAGATCGAGCCAGATGTATATCGTCTGAGATCATCTGCTCGTAGCCATCGCGCCCAACCTGTTGCAGAGCGAGCCACACTTTTAGCGCGCGAAAACCTCGCGAATTCTGGGGGCCGAGATCAAAATAATTGGTAGCTTCGACTCCGAAATGATAGTAGACAGGGTGATAGGCGAAAGCAGCACGCAGCTTTTCGGGATCGCGCACCAGCGCGCAACCGGCCTCGAGCGGCGCATAGAGCCACTTGTGCGGGTCAACTGCGACTGAGTCTGCCTCTCGTAATCCAGCTAACGCACTCGGCCCATCCGGTAACGCCGCAGCCAAGCCGCCATATGCCCCATCTACATGAAACCAGACACCAAATTCCTTACAAAGGGCCGCCAGCTCCGGCAGAGGATCCACAGCCCCAGTACTCACCGAACCCGCATTTCCCACAACGAAAGCCGGCTTGTCTCCCGCTTCAATATCCTTGAGTATTTGTTCTCTGAGGGCCGATACATCCATTTGCATCTGTTTATCCACGGGTATCCACCGAATTGCCTCGGTTCCCATACCTGCGATATCCGCTGCCTTCTGAATCCAGGTGTGCGTCTCGTTCGAGCAATAAACGCGCAGACGCGTGCCGTTCATTCCCTTGGTGCGCACATCCCATCCTGCCTTCGCCTGCCGCGCCGCAAGAAAGCAAACAATGTTCGCCATATTGCCGCCGCTGACAAAAAGACCTCCGCATTCCGGGGGATAACTCAGCATCTCGGCAATCCAGCGAACCGTCTGCCCTTCAATCTCGCTAGCCATCGGAGAAAGCAGCCAGGCTCCAACATTGGAGTTGACCGCAGCAGCCAGCAATTCACCTAGCGCGCCGATGGGTGCAGCCGATGACGTGACGTACCCCCAGAATCGAGGATGCCCATTGAACAGGGAGTGATCAAAGAGCAGGTCAGCGGCATGCTGGAGCAGTTGCCCTGGGTCGGCACCCTGTTGCGGCAATGTGCGCTGGCTCCCGAGCGCATTCCGGATCTCTGCGGGAGATTCGGCGCGAGTTACGGGGCGACTGGGAAGCGATTCGAGAAAATCCGCGATGCGACCGACAAGCTCGTTGCCCAGCTTGCGAAATTCCTCCGAACTCATCGCTAACGGTGAGACGCGTTTCTCCAGTCTGTCGTCGTTGTTCATTCAAATCCCCAGCAGAATTTTATCCGGAGAAGAGTACATGATTATTGCTCTGCTATCTGAATAACCGCATTATTTTCGGCTCGTTAAGCTTTCAGCCCGCGTCAATCCCGGGAAGTCGGCTAGTGTTTACTCATGGAGAGAAGTGGCGATTGCGATTGCTGCTTCTGCCTGAGTCAAGGCAGATCGGATGCGACACTTGATTGCGGACTTCGATGCAGGCCAGAAGTCGGCTTCGACGAGATCACCATTAATCTCCCCGAATTCCGTTTCTGGACAGTTTCCAGTTTGCAGACCACACAACCAGAATCGTTGAATTCGCCAACCTGCTGCACAGGTTATAATTGCGCCCACCCATGACCCTCACCTCTTGCGCGAAACTTGGCCCCCTATGAAATTCAATCTTCGCTAGGCGCTGGAGGCATGGGAGAAGTCTATCGCGCGAAGGACACCCGCCTCGACCGCCCCGTTGCTATCAAGGTTCTGCCTTCGCATCTTTCTTCCAGCCGCCGCCGGAACTGTGGAAGCGCCTCGACAGCGAATCCCGCGCTGATCAGCTTTTTGCAGCAACTCCTGATCTGAAATATAGCGCCGACAATTCCGGAGTCGACGCTATTGTGATTCGCGCTTCCGCGGCTTGCCCATCGCGAGTAGGAAAATGGCACTCTTGTCCTTTGCGTGCGGTGAAAAGAAGCTGACCACATCATCGTCGAAGAAGGTCAGCCCAGTCGCACCTAGGTGCTGGGCATATGCAGCCAGGTAGACCTTGCCCCCAATGGCGCCTGCCTCGAGCTGGACGGCCCGGTACCCGCGGTTCCCATATCGCTCCAGAATGGGTTTCAAATCAGCGAGAAAGAAAATGTCCGCGCAGGCATCCGCCGGCAGTTCCTGCTCCAGCCCAAGGTGATGGGCCTCGGCGCGGAACTCTCCCTCTCTCAAAAGCTCCAGGATGTTCTGATCACGCCGGAAGAAGTAAGCACCCGGCTTGAGGCCCTGCACCGAATGCACGATCAGGTAAAGATCGTTGAGTCGCTCGCCGGGAGACTCAAGGAAGTCAGCCCGAAGACCCCGCGTAGCGCAGTCGAGAATGGTAGAAAGTTGTGCCAGTGTGATGGATGCTGTCTTCTCGAACGCTCGAGTGGAACCGCGGCGCAAGATCACCTGCTCGATAGTATCCTTTGGCTGTTCTTCTTCCGGCGGGGGTTGCAGTCGCACTCCCCCGCCCGCCGGACCGCACTGCGGAACGACCGGGTGCTTCCCGCGCCATTGAGCCACTTCCTGTACGGACGCTAGCGAAGACGCATCGTGCATCTCAAGCATGGAGGGATATTCGACCTCGCGCTGCGAGAGGGGGATCGTTTCCAAGCCGAGTGCATGAGCTTCACTGGGCGTTGTGGGCGAACTGTCAGATCTGTGCCCGATCGGTACGAGGCACAAGGAAACCTCGTGCCGGGTATCGAGATCGAGTACGCGATTCACATCGGCGTCCACGAACCCGAGCACGATCTTGGCGGGCAATCCGGAAGCCGAAGAAACAGCCAGCATATTCGCCAATAGGGTGCCATTGTCCCAACCAAAATGGCGATAGGTTCGTGCCTGATACTTCCAGGCATTTCGCCAGTATGTTCCGGTGCAAATGATGGTTACGGGGGCGCCAACCACTGCCGGTTCCAGCGCCGTCGCCTGAGCCAGGTTTCCGCGAAAATCACCTTTTCGCAGAAGCCATAGCGACATATCCGCCGGATTGAAGTGGTAAACGCCGGCATCCAGGCCCGCGAGATCGCCAGTCACGATATACAACTCGATCTCGTAGAGAGCTCCAGTACAAGCTGCGGCGCGAAAGTAGATTTCTCCGCCTGGAGATCCGCGCTGTTTGGTAATGCCCGCCGAGAAATAGAGGATGCGCGCCAGATCTTGGAGGTCAGGTACCGAATCAGCCCGCGAAGAGGACAACGCATCTGAGAGCGCGGAGAGCGCGGCCACGCCCGTTTGTGACACGTCTCGCGGTAGTGGAAGCCGCTCTAGCTTCGGATAGATTTTGAAGGGATGGGGCCGATTTGCCCAGTCCAGGAAGTGAGAATTATTACGAATACTCCAGTAGGAGTGCTTCGTACTATCGTGATATTTCCAGGCCGCCCGGATGTCGTGGTTGTTCATGGTTCCTATGTCAGACTAGCACCGGCGGTGGACTAGGGGCGCAAGGAGCATGGTGATTGCGGATTGCGCACGGATGAAGGGCTAACCGGAAGTCATTCGGGGCCAGAAGTCGGCTTCGAGGAAGCGTGCTTCCGGGAACTCCGCCCGCGCCAGATCTCCCACATTCCCGTTTCGCGTCAACTTCCGAGTAGCCGACTATCACCAACCCGCCTTCCGATTCAGCGAAAACGCCCTATAATGACACGCACACATTTATGGCTCTGGCCTCGGGTACCAAACTCGGCCCTTACGAAATTCTTTCCGCACTAGGGGCGGGCGGGATGGGCGAGGTTTACCGAGCGCGCGATCCGCGCTTGGGGCGCGAAGTAGCGATCAAGGTTCTGCCTTCGGGCTCTGCGCCCGATTCCGAGCGGCTGCGCCGTTTCGAGCAGGAAGCGCGAGCTACAGCCGCGCTCAATCATCCGAATATTCTGGCGGTCTTCGATATTGGCAGCCAGGAGAATTCCCCCTACATCGTCTCCGAACTGCTCGAGGGCGAAACTCTCCGGGCGCGGCTGAACAGCGGCACGCTGCCGGTGCGCAAAGCAGTCGAATACGCGCTCCAGATCTCTCGCGGACTTGCTGCCGCTCACGATGACGGCATTTTCCATCGCGACCTAAAACCGGAGAACATCTTCATCACGCGCGACGGCCATGTGAAGATTCTAGACTTCGGCCTGGCCAAGCTGACCATGCCAGAGCCGAGCACGCCCGGCCTGTCCGTGCAGGCGACACTTGATTCCGTGACCGGCCGCGGCGTTCTGCTGGGAACGCTCGGTTACATGTCTCCAGAGCAATGCCGCGGAGCGACTATCGACGCGCGCTCCGACATCTTTAGCTTCGGTGCGGTGCTCTATGAAATGGTCAGCGGCCGTCGCGCTTTTCGTGGCGACACGACGGCCGACACGATCAGCTCCATTCTGAAAGAAGAGCCTCCGGATTTGGCTACCACAGGGCGCGACGTGCCACCCATGCTGGAGCGCATTGTCCACCATTGCCTTGAAAAAGATCCGGCTGCGCGCTTTCAGTCTGCGCGCGACGTCGCTTTCGCGTTGGAGGCTCTGTCCTCAGTTTCATTGTTTGCGGCCAGCACTGTAGCCACGCCCGCCGATACGACCGTTGCTCCCCCGTCCCGAAAATCCTGGCTCGTTCCTTCGCTCTTGGGAGTTATCGCCGTCCTTATTGTGGCCGTGGCGTTGCTTATCGTTCGCGTGAACGCACCCGCTCCCGAGCCGCCCTCCTACCGTCAGCTCACGTTCGCTCGCGAGTCTATCTCTTCTGCGCGTTTTGCTCCCGACCAGCGAACTATCATCTACGGCACCGCGCGGGTCGGAACGCAGACCGAGCTTTTCTCGCTGGCGCCCGACAGTCATGCCCCTGTAAACCTCGGGCTGAAAGATGCGGATGTCGAATCCATTTCTTCAACCGGAGAGATGCTCCTGATCCAGCAGCGGCACTCTCTTGTTCGTGTTGCGAGAGTTGGCGTGCTGGCGCGAGCGCCGCTGGGTGGCTCGGCTCCGCGTCCTATGATGAACGACGTCGCGGATGCCGACTGGGGCCCGGGCAACCAGATCGCAGTTGCCCGCTACGTGGATGGACACTTTCGCATTGAGTACCCCATCGGCCACGCTCTGTATGAGCCCAGCGCTGGCTATCTAAGCAACGTGCGCGTTTCGCCTAAGGGAGACTGGGTAGCGTTCGCCGAGCATCCCACGCTCGGAGATGATGCGGGATATGTGGCGATGGTGGACTCTTCTGGTCGCAAGCGCACTCTATCCCCACGGCAGTCGGCCATTGAAGGCATGAATTGGGCTCCCTCAGGCAAGGAAGTCTGGTTCACCGGTGCGGTGGTCGGGATCGAGTTTCAGCTCCAGGCCGCCGATCTCTCGGGCCATACCCGCGTGGTCGACCGAATTCCGGGTACTCCAACTCTCTTCGATGTTGCCCGTGATGGGCGCGTTCTTCTTGGGCAAGGCAGCACTAAAGTTCTCACCTACGCGCGTGGGCCTGGTCAGGATCAGGACCACGATGTGAGCATTCAAAATTGGAGTGAAGTTTTGTCGATTTCACCTGATCAGAAAACTAGTGCTGTTAAATGACGAGGGGGCCGGTAGCGGGCCTGATTACGACGTTTATGTGCGCGCAAGCGATGGCGCGGCGGCGCCCGTACGGGTAGGCGATGGCATTGGCTACGATTTCTCGCCCGACATGAAATGGGTGCTGTCATCTCTCACCTTGCACATTCCGCGCCAGCTTTTTTTGATTCCCCTAGGCACCGGGGAGACAAATCAGATCACGCATGATTTGATCGACCGTGGTCGCGCCCGCTTCCTTCCGGATGGCAAGAACGTCGTGTTTAGCGGCACGGAGCCTGGCCACAAATCGCGCATCTACGTGCAAGCCATTGTCTCGGGCACAGCGCGTCCGATTTCTCCCGAGGGAGTGAGCGGATTCGTCCCCACCCCGGACGGCAAATTCGTATTCGGCTTCTCAGATTCTGTAGCGCTGTATCCAGTGGATGGTCAGGGCCCGCCACGCCCGGTCCCCGGCATCCATCCCGGCGAGACAATCTTTTCTGTGTCACCTGACGGACGCGCTGCTCTGGTTGGGTTGCTCTTTGGCTACGCCGCGGATGTGATGCGAGTGGATCTGGCCAGCGGCCGCCGCGAGTTGTTCAAGAAAATCGGGCCATCCGATCCTGCAGGGGTTCTTTTGGTCGATGCCCTGTTCACTCCGGACGGCCAGTACTATGCCTATTCCTGCTTCAACGGGCTGAGCCAACTGTATTTGGTGGAGGGATTGCGGTAAGGCAAACCGGCAGAGCACCCCACAGCGCCCGTCCAAACGAGCGCCACTGCACTAATTCTTCTTGATGTGGTCTCCTGCCGGTTAACGGGCCATCCGGAAGTTACTCCGGACCAGAAGTCGGCATCTGGGAAGTTCGCCGGGAGCCAGGAAAACGTTTTTCCAGAAACTCATCGAATGACTTCAGGGTTTCGAGCCTCCAGTACTGTCCTGCCCGCACTTCGCACAGATAGCGACCCAATCGTGCCGCACTATGTCGAACTTGGAGGTTCATCACCAACAGTTCCGCAGCCATCTAGGCGATGATTCGGAAGAAAATCTCATCGCGCTCTGCATGCGGTGTCACGGAAGAGCACACCAGCTACCCTGATTATGGTCGCGATCGAGATCATGAAACGTAACCTTCTTTGTTACTAATATCCCCAAGGTGATTAGTCGGGCCTCGTTCTACATCTACGATGGACTTGGCGATATCCTAACTGGGAAGCAAATTCAGATTAACCTTACATGTTTTGTGCGATGGGCCGAATTTTATCAGGGCCACTCGTATAGCATCCGTCAGTACCTAAAACCTGATAGCAATCAGAAATCGGGAGTCGGGTATAGGCTTGGCGAAGCATAACGAATAACGCAAAGGCAATGGACCGGACACGAAGCATACTCTGCCAACCATTGCTCTATGAATCTCTAGGTGCGCGTGAAACCTGAAGCTACGTCATCGATGGTCGAGTTGCTGCTTCCGATCTGGCAGCGCGTGCTGCAACTGCCATCGGTCGAGGTCGACGATGACTTTTTCGACCTGGGCGGGGATTCTTCGTTAGCCCTTCAATTATTTACTGAAATTGCGGAGGCGTGTGGCCGGGAACTGCCGCCGGTCACAATCTACCAAGCGCGAACCATCACAGCTCTCGCGGCTTTGCTCGAACAGCCCGCCACCCAGCGATTCCCTGCTCTCGTGCTGATGAAACCTGGCGCTAAAAAGCCGCCAATTTTTCTCGCTCATGGTCTCGGAGGCAGCGTTATCGATTTCTTCCAGCCGGTTCGGCACATCCAATCCGACCATCCCATCTACGGCATGCAAGCCAGAGGAATTGATGGGCTGGATGAACCGTTCGATACCATCGAAGGCATGGCGGAGTTTTCTTTGCAGGCGATGAGAACACTGCAGCCGAACGGCCCTTATGTGCTGATCGGCTATTCTCTTGGGGGCCTCATCGCACTGGAGATTGCGCAACGCTTATGCGCCGCTGGCGAGAAAGTCGCTTTGCTGGCGATGCTGGATGCATACCCTCACATGCGATATTTGTCGCTAGGGCAGCGTATCCGACTCGCTGCGCGGCAGGCCGGACGTCGATTGCACATTCTCCGTAACCTCAGCGGCAACGCACCCTATCAACCGCCAGCCGGAGTATCGCTAACGCCTGCGATGCAGCGTGTGCGAGATCGCGCCTACCTGGCCTTGACTCGTTATCGTCCGCGATTCTATCCCGGCAAAATAACCTTTGTGCGGGCTGCCATCAGTTCCGGATTCCCGACCGATGCTGCCGCCGTCTGGGCTCCCCTGGCCAAGCATGTCCAGGTCGAAACGGTGCCCGGTGATCACTTGGGCATTATCGCAACGTCCTACGAGCAACTTGCCTCTGTCCTGTCTCGATATCTACGCGAAGCGATCTCTTAATCAGTGCGTCCGATACTATCTTTCTGCTGTGGTACTCTGCGTCGAGGAAAGAGGACGACTATGCCCGGTGCGATTCGACCCTTCACAGTTTCGCAAATCGCAGTGCTGTTTCTTTTGATATTGCCGTCCCTTGCGCAACAACAGTTACCGTCGCCGAAGGAAGGCGATTATGTAGCCCATGACTTCCATTTCAAGTCGGGCGAAAAGCTGGCGGAATTACGCCTGCACTACGCAACCTTTGGAACTCCCGTTCGCAACGCGAGCGGCCAGGTTACGAACGCGGTTCTGCTTTTGCACAGCACCAGCGCTGCGGGCGAACAATTCCTTGTCCCGCAATTTGAGGGCGTCCTCTTCGGGCCGGGACAGCTCTTGGACATCACTCGCTACTACATTATTCTTCCCGATAACATCGGCCACGGAAAATCCAGCAAGCCCAGCGACGGCCTGCACGCCCACTTCCCCCACTATGATTACGACGACATGGTCTCGGCGCAATACGAGCTGCTGGAAAAGGGATTGGCCGTGAACCATCTGCGCCTGATCCTGGGCGCTTCCATGGGCTGCATGCACGCCTGGATTTGGGGCGAAACCCATCCCAACTTTATGGATGCGCTAATGCCGCTCGCGTGCCAGCCGGTTCAAATCGCTGGACGGAATCGGTTGTGGCGAAAGTTAATGATCGATGGTTTCCGCGACGATCCCGATTGGAAGAATGGAGACTACAGCACGGAACCCGCCGCGTCGCTCAAGACTGCAGCCGAGATGTTCCACATCGCCGCTGGTTCTGCACTGCAGATGCAAACAGAATTACCCACTCGCGAGGCAACGGATGAGTCGGATGAGAAATACGTAAAGCGCTTCACCGCGAATCACGATGCCAACGATCTGCTGTATGCCTTGGAAGCCTCATGGGACTACGATCCTTCGGGTCAGCTGGAGAAAATCACTGTGCCGGTGATGTTTGTGAATTCCGCCGATGACTTCATCAATCCTCCCGAACTCGAAATTGCAGAACGCGAAATCAAACGGGTAAAACAAGGTCACTTCGTGCTGCTACCCATTTCTGAGCAAACCCACGGCCACGGCACTCACACTTGGGCGGCAGTCTGGCAACAGTATCTGAAGCAGCTTCTCGAGTCTTCTCAACATTAATAATCGGAATGCGCCGCGCGTGAGATTTCGGTCCGGCGAGGAAGGACTTACGTCAAGCAGATGAATGGTGCGGAAGCTCTGATTCGCTCCCTGGCAGCCGGAGGCGTTGATACGTGTTTTGCGAATCCCGGCACTTCGGAGATTCATCTCGTGGCCGCGCTCGATCACGTGCCCGAAATTCGCTGCGTGCTAGGACTCTTTGAGGGAGTAGTTACGGGAGCAGCAGATGGCTACGCACGCATGGCTGAAAAACCTGCGTGTACTCTTTTGCATCTCGGCCCGGGCCTTGGAAACGGTTTGGCGAACTTGCACAATGCGAGCCGCGCACAAGTTCCGATTGTGAACCTAGTCGGCCAGCATGCTACGAGTCATCTGCGCTATGACACGCCGCTCACCTCGGATATCGAATCGATTGCGCGTCCCTATTCGAAGTGGCTGCGAACCTCTCACGCTTCCTCTGAGGCCGGCCGCGACGCAGTCGAAGCCATCGTCGCTTCTCGTACCGCACCAGGCCAGATCGCCACGCTCATAGTTCCTGCCGATGTTTCATGGAGCGAAGGAGGAGCTGTTGCGCCGCTTCCGGCGTTGCCCGAGCCTCCGTTGCCCTCAAGCCAACGTGTCGAACGCGCCGCGGAAATGCTTAGGTCAGGTTTACCGACCGCAATCCTGCTTAACGGAAATGCTTTATACGGAAATGGATTGCTGACTGCTGGGCGCATCGCCGCCGCAACCGGCGCCAAACTCCTCGCTCCTTATCCACTCACGCGCCTGCAACGTGGCGCCGGACTTCCTCGAGTCGACCGGGTTCAGTACGTCCTGGAACAAGGAATCGAGCAGTTCAAGGATTTTCGCCACTTGATCCTGGTGGGCGCGCAAGCTCCTGTTGCGTATTTCGCTTACCCGGGCAAAAGCAGCGTCTTCACTTCGCCACAGTGCGAGATTGATACCCTCGCAATCCCGGGAGAGGATTATCGCGGTTCACTCGAGGCGCTGGTGTCGGCCCTGTCCGTACGCGGAGCACAGCCCCTACAGGAAAAAACAGAGCTGCCAACGATGCCAAGTGGACCGATTACTTTGCCGGGGCTCGCCGCAGCCGTGGGGGCAGCCATTCCGGAAAACTGCATCGTCGTCGACGAGTCTATGACGTCCGGGCGCGGATTGATGGCGGCTACTGCTGCGGCTCCGCGGCATGATTGGTTGGGAAATACTGGAGGGTCGATCGGCATCGCCATGCCCCTGGCGGTGGGTGCGGCCGTCGCTTGCCCAAGCCGGAGAGTCTTGTGCCTAAGCGCCGATGGCAGTGGCATGTACACACTTCAGGCGTTGTGGACGATGGCCCGCGAAGGCCTCAACATCACGACTGTGATATTCGCCAACCGCGACTACGCCGTGCTCAAACGCGAGTTTTCGTACTTGGGAGTGGGCAACGCGGGCAGGCGCGCCCTGGATATGTTCGAGATCGGTCGCCCCGATCTCGATTGGGTACATTTGGCGAAGGGTATGGGAGTTCCCGGAACTCGTGTGAGTTCGCTGGAAGCCTTCGGGAAGGCTTTACGGACAGGACTCCAAGAAGAAGGGCCGAGCCTGATTGAAGTGGCGTTGTAGAGACGGCATTTCATTCCCAGGTCGTACGAACAAGCGAGAGATACGTGCCGACAGGACCTTTTGCGGTCACGCACAAGGCTCATCGCTCGTCGCGCTTGCAGCCCAGGCGAACCGTGCCGCCCCTTAATCCCTTTTGATCGCAATTGGGAAAATAAAGCACGGTGGGCGAATTTGTTTTTGCAACGTTCGACGATGGCGAGTTCGGCTGTCCCCCGCCGCCATTCGGTATTAGGAGAAAACCGTGTTCTTCCCCCTGGATCACCCCAATCCCCACAATCTCACCCCGTTCGTTGATTCCTTTTGCTTCAAGCAAGGTCCAACCGGAATCCGGAGGGATCATACTGTTCAAGTCTTTCATTCCGTCCGCCGCCGTCCACTGGAATGCATGGATCGCTCCCGCGCTTCCCGAAAAATCGGCAAAACCCACCACCATGTCAGAATCGTTCACCGCATTGGCGACGCTGATGGTCCCGCCCGGCAGCAGGCCGAGATCGCTCATGGCTGACGGTCTCGTCCAAAGCACCGCGTGATCGTTCCCCGCAGTGGAGAGGAGCGATTCCCCCGCCACGTGTCCAAATTGATTGACCGCATAACCGTAGCTATTATCCTCGCCCGGCAAGGTACCCAGATCGTGAATACCACCGAATGGCGCTAACAAAAATGCATGATAGGTGTGAACCTGGCTATTCTTGTTGATTGTGGAAAAACCAACAATTGTTTCGGCGTCATTGATCGCCATTGCCCGGCTGATTGAGCCTCCGGGTAATGTGCCAAGATCGAGCATTCGAGTAAAGCTCGTCCAAACAAAAGCATGATCAAATCCCGAGGAACTCGAGGAATCCCCAACCACCACTCCAAAGTCATTGATTCCATACGCGTCGCTCGAAGTGGCCTTGGATAGCACGCCGAGATCCTGCACTCCATGGTGAAGAGACAACAAAACTGCGTGCTCATTTCCATCCGCGGTTCCGGAAAACCCAGCCACTTCGCCAAAGAAATTGATCGCCGTAGCCGAACTGTATCCTCCGCCGCTCAGAGTTCCCAGATCCTGTACGCCATTCTCATGACTCCAAAGGAACGCGTCGGTCGATTCTCCGACCGCCCGGCCCCAATAATTCACCGCGTTTGCTCCGCTGCAACATTCGCCGGGCAGCGTCCCCATGTCCGCGACGGAATAGACCTGAGCAAGCATCACGGAAGGGGTCAACATCAACGCCAATGCTGCGAAGATGATGGCTGTTCTCATCTTGAGGTCACGCATAGTTTTCATCTCAACTCGTTGGGAACATTGATTGCGTATACAAAAGGTGGGCGGATAGATGGGAGTGTGCCCTTCTTTGCTGGGGGAGTCAAGATAAAAGGAGGTACCTCCACTACAAATCTGTGGATCGCAACTCTCTTTCACCGCAATTCGTTTTCCTCGACCTCGCAGCGTCGCCGGAGCAAGCCGGGTGCGGGCACACCGATGGCGACACGCAAACCAGGAAAAGCAGAAGGGATTACCGCAGAATGGAACAGATGAGGACAAAGGCAGAGCGGGCGCTCTGCATCGTTAACGCGTCTGGGCGAGTGGGACGAGCCTGCTGAGTTCGCCTTTGATCACCTTTCCGGTTGGCGTCAGCGGCATCGACGTTACGAATACTATCTGTGAAGGTCGCTTGAAAGGCGCCAGATGTTGCGCTGCATATTGTGCCAGTTCTTTCTCCGAAACGGAGGCGGATGGCGAGAGCTCCACGAAGGCCATGACTTCCTCTCCGCCTTCCGATCCCTCAACCGCCCGTCCAACCACCGCGGAGCGTCCAACGGCCGGATGTGTGTTGAGCACGGCCTCAACTTCCGCCGGATAAACGTTCTCTCCAAACCGGACGATCAGTTCCTTCGTGCGGCCGACGATAAAAAGATGTCCTTCCTCAATGCGAGCAAGGTCGCCCGTGTTGAACCATCCCTCTGCGTTGATGGCCGCCGCGGTCTCCTCCGGTGCCCGATAGTATCCCTTCATCACATTCGGACCGCGCACCCAAAGCTCGCCGACCTCTCCATCAGCCACCGGCTTGCCATCCGGTCCCACCAGCTGAACCTCCACTCCTGGCAGAATCTTCCCCGCGGATGTGTCGCCTCTACGCTCGCCCACAACCGCCTGAGAAACATTCGGAGAACACTCGGTAACACCGTAGCCGTTGTGGAGTTCCCTGCCGAACAGAAGCTCAATCCGGGACTTCAGGGCCGGCAGAAGCGGTGCGCCGGACGATGAAATGATTCGTAAGTCCGGATAATGGAGCGACTTCAACCCTTGCAAGTTCGCATAGTCAGCGAGCAACGCAAACATCGCCGGAACGCCCAGCATAACGGTCAAGCGTTCGTTTTCGATAGTTTTCAGCGCGGCAACCGGATCAAAACGCGGCGCGAGATACAGTGTCGCTCCGCTTAACAATGAGCCGAGAAGAACGACCGAAAGGCCAACCGCGTGAGTCAAAGGCAGAGCGCCATACAGACGATCATCCGGAGATAGCGAACGGATCTTGGATGAGACTACCGCGACAAAGAGCAGGTTGCAGTGCGTTAGCATGACGCCTTTCGGCAAACCTGTCGTGCCCGAGGTATAAATCAACGCGGCGACCCGTTGCGCGATATCGGCGTCCACGGGTTCCGGTTCAACCACTTCGTTCAGGGGGCCAATGGCGACGGAGCCGATGGTTCCCACTTCTTCGGTAATAGCTTCATGCCGCTTCGCGTGTTCGCGGGCATGACGCGACACCATCGCGGTGTAAATCACGCGGCGTGCGCCACAGTGATCGCGAATGTTGTCCACTTCGGAAGCCGAGAGACGCGCATTCAGTAAGACGGGCCATGCATCAATCTCCCCCAAGGCCAGCAGGATCGCAACCAGTGCACGACAATTCTCACCGACGAGCATCACGCGATCGCCAGGCCGAACACCGGACGCGAGGAGCCAGCGACGCGTGTCGTAGACGGCAGAGACAAGCTGATGGTAGTTCCAACTCCCGGAGGCTTCCACGAGAGCCAGCTTCTCCGGTGAGCGAGCCGCCCAAGGCTTGATAACTTCGCTGATACGTCCAGGAAGAGTTGCTACGAGTTCAGCGGCGCGCTCGTCCGTCATCTCTTCCATAGTGCACACACGCTGATCGCGGCATAGCATTCGAACGGGAGCGCCGCCCTACTCACATCGACGAGAATGAACTGGTCGCCAATTTCGCCTTCCGTGAAGTCTTACATAGTTACCGGAAGACTTTTCAGTCCTCTGAATCCGAATGTAGAAGCCCACTCCGGCCGCGCGCTATTGCATTTCATTTGCGGAAAGCGCTGCACCAGCTTCAGAAGCGCAATCTGTCCTTCCAACCGCGCCAGTTGTGCTCCAATACAAAAATGCAAGCCCGCACTGAACGCCAAATGCTGGTTGTTCAGCCTTGCCAGATCTAAGCGATCGGGTTCTTTGAACTGTTTCGGATCCCGGTTCGCCGCACCCAACATGCATAAAACCGTCCAGCCTTTTCGAATGGGCTGTCCGCAAACCTCGATGTCTTCTTTCAGCACGCGAGCCGTGAATTGCACTGGGCTCTCATAACGCAGCAACTCCTCGACGGCCGACCGGATCATCTCCGGTTTTTCTCGCAACTCTGCCATCTGCTGCGGATGCTGAAGGAGCGTGTACATTCCGTTGCCGATCAGATTTCGCGTCGTCTCATGACCCGCGAAAAGCAGCGCGATGCATTGCGCGTACAACTCTTCTTCGGTCAGCACTTCCCCTTCTTCTTCGATGTCGATGAGAAGGCTGATCAGGTCGCTCCCTTTATTGCGTCGACGTTCCGCCACGGTCTTTCGGAAAAACTCGGTTAGCGCCGTGAGGGCATCCTGTGCCGCCTGCGCTTCTTCTACTGTGCGGTTGGGATTGCCACGAAAAACTGCTATCGCCCGCGACCAGTCGACGAAGGTCTCACGCATCTCCTGCGGTATTCCCAGCATTTCCAGAATAATGCGCACCGGCATGGGATTTGCGATCTCGCGCATGAGTTCCACCTCGGACCCGTGCTGCAGAGGTTTCAGCATTTCATCGACGATGGCCTCGACCTGCGGCCGCAGTCCCTCAACGGCCGCCTGCGAAAATCCTTTGTTGAGAAGTTTCCTCAGCCGCGTGTGCTCCGGCGGATCCATAAAGATGAGCCACAAGCTGAGCATGCGCGCTAGCTCGCTGAACTCCGCCTGGCGGCTCAGCGGCAAAGACAATAACATCTGCTTCGCGCGTTTTGCGGACAGCCTCGGATCCTTCGCGATCGAAGAGCACTCCGCGTGGCTGAAAATCGACCACACTGCCCATTTTCCGCCGACATCGAGGTAGTGCACCGGACCTTCCTCGTGCAAGCGTGCGTATGTAGGATACGGATCCTGCAAAATCTCGCCGCTGAACACAACTTTCTTTTCTGGAGCGACTGCCTTGGACAAACTTAATCTCCTTGCGGGATCGGATTTGTTTAAAACGCGCTTTACGATGATGAGTCGCTGGCCTTCTCAGCGCCGTCGCTCTACAGTACAAGGAACACCGCTTATCGCCAGCCACCTCCCGGACAGACGCTGCCAGATCAATTCAATAATTTGATTTTTTCCGTTCACCGGTGTGGGCGGCGTGACCAATATGACCTGATCGCCTTGAAATTTGACGCTTCGCACCAGTCCCTTGCCTACGTAGTTCTGGATCGAAGAAACTTCGATGAGGTGCGTCACTTTGTCGCCGTCTAGAGTGTATCTTCCTGCGTAGGCGAGAAAAGTCTTAAACGCCTCCGCCTGCTCTTCCATCTTTCCGCCACCCGCAGGCAGTGGTTTGCGCCCACCGTAACTGATCAACGCGGTTACTCTGCCGTCCTCGGTATAAGTTAAGAAACCGATTGGGCTGGGGCCGTAGGGAGTGTCGCTTCTTTCGCCGCCCGATGTTGTGCTCGAGGCGGACACCAGTTTCCACGTCCCAACAAGTTTTCCAGCCACCTGCCCGCCTACGTCAGCTGCGATACCTCCAACTCCCATCCCTCATGCCCTCCCATCTACGCCCGCGAGTACGGCCTCGACCTTTTCGCGTCCCGCGATCCATTCCTGCATGATATTTAACCATACCGTTTGACGGAAGCTTCTCGCCAAGCCTAAACTCTCGGTTCGGTTTGGGAGTGTGACTCTTTTAGGAACTATGACAGCGGAATTCGAAGGCAAAGTTGCGCTCGTGACGGGCGGGACCTCGGGGATTGGGCGCGAGACCGCTATCCTTTTCGCGAAGGCAGGGGCGAAAGTAGTGGTTTCGGGCCGACGTGAACCGGAAGGCAACGAGACTGTCAGCCTAGTTCAAGCGGCGGGCGGCGAGGCCGTATTTGTGAAGGCCGACGTCTCCAAGGCGTCAGAAGTTGATTCGCTCGTCCAGACGGCGGTCAAACATTTCGGCCGCCTGGACATCGCCTTCAATAACGCCGGCATCGAGGGTGTTTGGGTGCCGATCGCCAGGCAGTCCGAGGAAGACTGGGATCAGACGATCGCCATCAATCTTAAGGGTGTGTGGCTCTGCCTGAAGTACGAAATCCGGCAGATGCTCAAGCAGGGCACAGCCGGCGCCATTGTAAACATGGCGTCTATCTCAGGATTGATGGGATCAGTCGGCGCGGGCGCTTACAGTGCGAGCAAGCACGGAGTGGTGGGCCTCACGAAAACCGCGGCGCTGGAGAACGCCAAGAGCGGGATTCGGGTTAATGCCGTATGCCCGGGAGTAATAGAGACGGCGATGGCGGACCGGCTCTTTAGCGTGCCCGCAGTCAACAAATACGTTCTGGATTGCCATCCGGTCGGCCGTTTCGGAAAGCCGGCAGAAATCGCCGACGCGGTCCTATGGATGTGCTCGGAGCGCGCATCCTTCATGACCGGGCAGACGCTGGTTCTCGACGGCGGGTTTTTGGCGGGCCGCTAGCTGCGCGTTTGGAAGAGGATTACGAGAAGCGTTGGAAGTGGAGATTTATTTCTCCGAATCTTCCTGTGCTGTCCGAGCTCGCCAATTCTTTTTCGGCGGAATCGGAATCAGCCGGCTGGAAAATTCTTTCAGCGGCGTATCTGGCCACAGTGGCACACCGCACCGGGCGATGGGAACTGCTGGATTCCCTTGCACCATCGTCATCGCCGGTACCGATCTGGTCACAACACTCCCCGCCGTCACCACAGCGCCGTCGCCAATCTCAACATCAGGAAGAATAATGACGCCGGGCCCGATGAAGGCTCGTTTTCCAATCCTGATGCCCCGGTCCGGTTCGGTTAAATGATCCTGGAAGTGCGCAATAACGATGGCACCGATCCCGATAAATGCCCCGTCTTCGATCGTGATCAGATGAGGAAAACCTGTTTCGAGAACCACGTTGTAACTGATAAAAACATCTTTCCCGATGTGGACTCCCCGAGCACGCTGTAGCAGCACACGAAGGCTCAGACCGCCGGGGGAGAACATGGCCACAGGTTGAAGAATTCTGTTGATGAATCCCCGGAATAAATTTTCCCTCATTGGTTTACGCGTAACATCTTGCGCCACAGGCAGCGGGCTTCCAAGTTGTCGGCTAGGTTCGCCGAGCACGCCTGGTTCAGTGTGACTCATTGTCTCCATAAATATTACGCAACCGTGGGCGCCGGCCGGCAAGCCTCTGTATCGGAAGGAGGTTGAAGCTTGTTCATCAGCATTCTTGCCAGCTCCGCTTTCACCACTTTCCCTGTCGGGGTGAGCGGCATGTTCGGAACCAGAAAAATCTTCGATGGCCGCTTGTATAGCGCCAGATGGCGCGCCGCGTATTCTGCAATGTCCGGCACCGTCAAGTGTAGATCAGGAAGAGTCTGAATAAACGCGATCACTTCCTCATCCCCGTCCACCACGTGACCAATCACGGCGGAATGCACAACGCCGGGGTGGGCGTTCAATACGGCCTCGACTTCCGCCGGGTAGACGTTAAATCCCTTGCGCACGATCAGATCTTTTGTGCGGCCCACGATGAACAGATTTCCATCTTCCATCCGGGCAAGGTCACGAGTGTTGAACCATCCCTCTTCGTTGATCGCAGCAGCAGTTTCCTCAGGGGCGCGATAGTAGCCCTTCATGACGTTCGGTCCACGTACCCATAATTCGCCTGCTTCTCCCGCCGGGACCGCTTCGCGATCCGCACCAACCAGCCTGGTTTCAACTCCAGGAAACGGCGGCCCAATGGAGGTATCTGCGCGAGGAGCATCAACCCGTGTTTGAGCGATTGTGGGCGAGCACTCCGTGACCCCATAGCCGTTATGCAGCGGCATGCCGAAAAGCTTTTCCGTGCCGGCCTTGGTCGAAGCGTGGAGTTGCGCTCCAGAAGAAGCAATGATTCGAAGCGCGGGAAACTTCAGCGACTCTATATTTCTTAACTTTGCATACTGCAGAAATTGGTTGTACGTAGCGGGCGCGCCCAGAATTACTGTCAACCGCTCTTTCTCGATGGTGACTCGGCCGTTCATGGCATCAAACTGCGCCGACAAGTAAACCGTAGCGCCGCTGAGAAGCGAGCCCAAGAGTACTACCGATAAACCCACGGCATGAGAAATCGGAAGAATGCAGTAAAAACGGTCATCGGGTGTCAACGATCGTATCTTCGCAGATCCGGCAGCCAGGAATAGCAGATTGCGATGGCTCAGCATGACGCCCTTGGGAAGGCCGGTGGTTCCCGAGGTATAAATTAATGCGGCCACGCGATCGGGAATATTCCCGTCTGCCGGCTCCGGTTTCACGCTGTCATTAAGACGGCTCATGCGGATCGGTTCCAGACCATTCACTCCTACGACCTCGGCGCCGTGCCGAATGGCATGTTCCGCGGCATGTGGCGAAACGCTCGTGGTATAAAACACTCGCCGAGCGCCGCAATGTTCTCTTATCTCGTCAACCTCGCGCGCCGAAAGATTCGCATTCACCAGCACCGGCCACGCATCCATGCCAGCCGCAGCTAACAAAAGGGCGACGAACTCACGGCAGTTTTCGCCTACGATCATCACCCGATCGCCCGGACGCACGCCCCAGTTTCCAAGAGACGCCTGCGTGTCGGTAATTGCGGAAGCCAGTTCGCGATAGGTCCAGGTACCGGAAGCTTCAACCAATGCCGGCCTGTCTGGTGACTTCTCGGCCCACGGCGTCACCACGTCGCTGATGCGAGCGGGCAGGCTTTCCAGAATCTCGCGAGCTTGATTCTTAATTGTCACCGTGGAAGGAATCATTTTGGCTGAAGACTGAAGAGAAAGATCAGACAAATCGCACTCTATATTACGGCGGATCGCTTACGCTGACCCTGTCCATAGGAACTGGAACTGGCGAGTGGCGCGAAAGGCGAAGCCTCTTCCCGTCTCTGACGCACATACTGCAACCAGTTTCGATAGATGCCCGTAGCCGGCGAATGCCACGTGCTTTGGACAGTCTTCGTAATCGTTTCAGGGAAGAGCGCGAGTTGCTCTTCGCGCGGATCACCAAGAGCCTTCTTTTGGAACTCGCTAAGAACTGCAGCCGTGTTCGGGTCGAAGTATCCCTTCGGCATGGCAGGGTACGTTTCGCGTTCCCCGCGCAGAAACCTTCGAATGTCCCTGCGATATTCCTTCAGCAGAGTTTGCGCGCCGTACTCGGGATGTCCCTGGAAATGCACAAACAGACTCTGCTTCTTTCTTTTTCACGAATGTATCCACTCCGCCTTCAGCCGATTGCGTCAGCACGGTGTAACCGCAAGCAATGAGTGCCTCGGCCTTCAGTTCGTTCCACCGCGAATGTGGAAATCGCACCTGCTCGGTTCCAGCGATCAACTGGTGAGCTGCGGTCTTCGTGAAGTCGAATACGCCGAACTGCTTATCACTCATGCGATGGCGCGGAATTCCGTCGCTGTGCAAAACGCCCGCATGCGCCGCGAGGCAGGAAAGAACCGTCGAAAACGTATTACGCTCAGCCCAGTCCAGCACGCTGGTCAATGCCGGCCAGTACGGTTCCTGCTGTAACTCCGGCTGGCGCGGCTCCGTGCCCGTCACAATCATCCCATCGAACCGGTTATTCCACAGCTCGTCTAAGCCGAAGTAGAACTCGTTCAGGTGGCGCTGTCCGCGATCCGTCCGCGGTACGCCGGTCAGCGAGTACAGCTTCAGCACTACAGACATGTCGCCCGATGCGATATCCAGAAGCTCAAAAAACTGCAGCTCCGTATCTTCGAGCGCGGCATCGGGCATGTTGTTAATCAGCGCGAGGCTCACGCATTCCGTGCGCTTGAGACCGCGGTAAATCGACTCCGCCGGCGCAGAACTTTTCTCGCTCCAACGACTCGGAACCCGCCCTTCGATGATTAGTGGCATATCATCTCCCCGACGCAAGCGCGCACTTTCAGCCCGCACTCAGTTTGCCGCCTTTCCCAACGCCTGCCCCAGATCCTCAAGAATATCGTCGATGTGCTCGATACCAACGCTCAGCCGAATCATTTCAGGAGTAACTCCTACCTTCTCCTGCTCTTCTGGCGTTAACTGCCGGTGAGTCGTCGACGCAGGATGGCACGACAACGATTTCGCATCGCCCATGTTCACCATCCGCTTAAACAGCCGAAACGCGTTGAAGCACTTCCTGCCGCCTTCGTAGCCGCCCTTCACACCAAATGTCAGCAGCGAGCAAAAACTGGAACCCAGATATCGATGTGCCATCGGATACAGCGGATTGTCGGGAAAGCCGGCATAGTTCACCCACTTGACGATGGGGTGATCTCGCAAAAACTCCGCCACTTTGCGAGCATTCTCCACGTGGCGCTCCACCCGCAGGGCCAGCGTCTGGATGCCCTGCAGGAACAAAAAGCCGTTGAAAGGAGAGAGCGTCGCGCCAGTATTTCGCTGACACACCGTGCGGCATCGCGCGACATAAGCAGCCTCGCCAAAATGGTCGACATAGACCACGCCGTGATAGGCGATCTCTGGCTCGTTCAACATATAAAATTTCTTGGCATGCTGCCGCCAGGGGAACTTGCCGCTATCGACGATCATTCCGCCGATGCTGGTGCCGCCGCCGCCCACAAATTTTGTCAGCGAATGCACCACCACGTCCGCGCCATATTCGATGGGACGTAGCAAGATCGGCGTCGCCACCGTGTTATCCACCACCAGCGGCACCCCGTGCTTGTGCGCGACTTTGGCCAGTCCTTCGATGTCGGCAACATTGCCCGCCGGATTGCCCACGCTTTCGCAATACACCGCGCGCGTATTTTCATCGATCAGCTTTTCGACGTCCTCCGGACGATCACTGGCGGCAAAACGCGACCCGATTCCACGTTTCGGGAAAATGTGGGCCAACAAGGTGTAAGTTGCGCCGTAGAGTTGCGGCGTGGAAACAATGTTATTGCCGGCTTCCGCGATGTTGATCAGGGAATACTCAATCGCCGCCATCCCGGAACTGACGCTGAGTCCATCCACGCCGCCCTCGAGCGCTGCCATGCGTTTTTCCAGCACCGTATTCGTGGGATTTCCGATGCGGGTGTAGATGTTTCCCTGCACCTCGAGATTGAACAGCGCCGCTCCGTGTTCGGCGCTGTCGAACTCAAAGGCCACCGTTTGGTAGATGGGCACCGCAACCGCTTTCGTCGTCGGATCGCCGTCGTATCCGGCGTGGATGGCAAGCGTTTCTCTTTTCATGATCTGCTGGTACTGCAGTCTTGCACCGCGATGCAACCTCTTCTGCCGGATGCGTCTGTCATTTCGCGGTGGTGGCTGCCCGCGCCACCGGTACTGAAGCTGATGCTCTGGAGAGCGATTTCTCCAAAGCATGCGTCACTGTCCGTGCCGCAAATCCTGCACCGAAGGCAAATCGCATCACCGGCCCGAAACTGTTTGCAGCTGAAACTCCTGCAAAATACAGTCCGGGAATCGATGACTCGAAATTTGAAGAGAGTATCGGAGCTCGATTCAACGCCTTCACGTTTGACCGAATCTCCGGACTCAGGAATTGCAAACGATCCATGTTTACCCGGTACCCGGTTGCTGCGATCAGATGCCCGGTCACAAGCTCGCGCTCGCTGCCATCTTCCGCGCGAAGCTTCAAATGGACTTTGCCATCCTGAACATTCGCGCTTTGCGGCGCATATCCCAGATGGAGCGGCATTTTGCCGATCACTTTGTCGCGGATGAACCAGCCTCCCGAGGGACCCAGGCTACGCCGCACCGCCTCCAGTCGGATTCGCTCCGGCAGATAGTAAAAAGCTGCCGGCGCGTCGGCGAAAAAGCGCGACCGCATTCCCGGTCCGAGTCCGGATTGTGGATGTCGGATTTGCTGCCAGCCTGAACGCGGCTTGCCAGTTGGCTGGCTGTGGAACTTAAGCTCCTTCGCGCGGCTGACAAGTTGCACATTCGCGCCTGCTTCCCCCAGCAGCCCGGCCAGATCCAGCGCCGATGCGCCGCCGCCAATCACCACGACATCGCGGCCACGAAAAGGCTCGACCTCGCGGTGAAGCGCGCTATGCGATAGAAACTCGGAAGGCAGATTCGCCAGGTTTTCCGGAACGTAGTCGAAATGCGTGATCCCCACGGCAAGTATCACCGTGCGCGCTTCGAGCAATTCTCCGTCTTCCAGCCGCACCTTGAACCCGTTCGGCATACGCTCTACATTGGAGACCAGCCGTTCTTCGAGCTCCGGGACCATTCGATCCCGAAACGCCAATCCGTACGCCGTAAACGTATCGAGTCGGACCGGTAGTCCGGAGTCCGCATATGGAATGCCTCTCTCGCGGCAGAACTGAGCCAAAGTGAACGCCTCGTCGGGATCGTAGATGTTCGAAGCGAAGCCATCCGACTTGAGCATCATGCCCTTCGGCATGTGCGCCAGCCAGCTGTCCATGGTCCGGCCGAAAATGCGGAAAGGAATACCCCGGCGCCGCAAGTGCGCCGCGATTGACAGTCCATAGGGACCTGCGCCAATGATTGCTGTGTTTACCATAGCGTGATGGAAAGCCCACCCTTTTCAGTGAGATAACAACAAAACAAAGTCCAATGGGGAAATACGGAGGGGGAAACGCAGAGCGATCATAACATTTCTCTGGCAGTTTCGACTCGGATAAAGCGCGCAGCACAGCCAGTAGTAATGAACTTCTAAGCACTTTATAATGAACGAGATACCCCCATCAGCAGTGGAGAGCGATCCTATCGTTTGCTTTGCATTTTCTTCTCAATGAAAGCGACCACACTTTTAATCGTGCCGAAGTTATTCGTCATGACTTCATCATCGTCGACAGAAATGGTGAAGCGCTCCTGGACGAACACGATTAGCTCGATCACACCGGTGGAGTCGATCACATTTCCCAGAAGCTGCGTATCCCCATTCAGTTCCTGGTCCCGGCCGAAAAGAAAGTTTTCCTTAACAAAAGTACGAATTTCCTGTTCGATGTCTGTTGTCTGCATTTGCATATCTATCCTTTTTCCCCGTTGTCCAGTTTAATTTTCGTCGGCTGCTAAATCTCCTGTCTAAGCGCCCACCTGCACAGAATCACTCCGATAGCAGTCCCTAATGTATTGGTGATCAGGTCGGTCATCCCGGAGTTTCGCGTCGGAAGAAATGCTTGCAGCACCTCGATCGTCAGACTAACCAAAAATCCCATGGCTATGGTCAAACTGGCGGCATGTTTCAGCCTCTGCACCAACCAAAAGTAACTGCAGAAAAAAAAGCCCAGTGGAGTGAAGCCGACAATATTTATGGCAACATCTTTCCAGTAGTTCCAATCGGGCCGGAACTCATCCCAAGGGCGCTCCAGAAACTTCTGATGGAGCAGGAAGAATCGTTCTGGAATGAGGAGGTCCGTTGCGGCGTCTATTCCGTTGTGGACGACCCTGCCACCATTCTCGTCGAACCGATACAACGCAATGGCATGGCTCTCTGCGGCAAGGTTGACCGGGCTGCCCTTCGTCCAGCTTGCAAAGTGTTGCGACACTTCGTCCGCTGTTAACTCTCGGTCGTAAATAGCAAGTCCGCGCAATTGCCCCGACCAGTTGTCGGTTGTCACCGGAGAATTCCCTGCTACCAGCCGGCCATTGAAATCGCCACTTGAAAGCCGAAAGGTCGATATCGTGCTGACGAAAATTCCATCCGCATAGACTGTAGTTCCCGACGGACCTGAGGTAATGCTAACCAGTACCGGCTGCTGACGACTGAACACATCATCAACATAGGCTTTGAATTTCTTATTCCGATGCGCCGAGTCAGGACCAGGACGCTGCAACACCAGGTCGCCCCACGACTGGCGCAGTGCGAACGGGATCGCTCCGCTCTCGGGCGAGTAAAACGCAAGAATGGTTCCCGAGGAACGAACCTGCGCGGGCTCCAGCCAAATCTCAAGACTGCAAGAACCATCTACCGCTACCGCCGGACTCTGGAAGACGCCCGCGCTTACGACGCTGCCGTACCTGCCAAACGACAGGCCGTTTCTCTCACCCAACCAGCTGACTTGGTTCTTCGGCGCATGAAACGGCCACAAACCCGCCACCAGGATGCCCCCCAGCACGAACCCACAGACCAGCCGCAAAAGCAGCTTTCCTATTCTGTGTTTTCGCATCAACTTCGGAACAGCAACTCAAGACCTCGCGGTCGCATCTTCAGAAGCCTCTCTTGATCGCCAGGTAGGGGATCAGCGCAACTTCGGCCAGACCTGGCATAGGGTCGCTTACGCTGAACACCGCCTCCACGTTGCAGTTTCTTATCGACCGCATATAGCTGGTGAAACTGGTGTCACCACTTAGAATCGACATCGCCGCCGCCGGAAGGTCGGTCGACATGCGAGCCCATGCCACTCCGGTCCGAGCGGTCGACACGGGTACCGGCAGACCCATCTGATCCGCGAAAAGCATATGACTGAAATCCACGCCGGCCCGTACACCCAAACTGTGATAGCCCCAAGTTCTGGCATTCACGTCGAGCAATTTGTACTTTGCATCGCGTGGATCGAGCTTGTATTCCACTTCCACCAGTCCGTAGTAGTCGATGGCGCGCAAGAACCGCTCGGACAACTCCTCCAGCACTGGCACATCGACGGTTTCCACGTAGGTGCTGGCCCTTCCAAATTGCAGCGGATGCTGCCGCCTGCGGCGCACCACCATCTTCCCTACCGCTTCCCCATCACGAAAAAAGGCGCAGTAGGAAAATTGCTGGGTCCCGCCGCCAGGTATTAGCTCCTGCACCATGATTTCTTGCTGCGGAGCCAAGCGCGAAGCCTTTGCAAACAAATTCTTCAGTTCTGCGTGGCTGTCGGCGCGCCACGCCTTCGCTTTGGTTGCGTAGAAGAAATGCTCTTTGATCGCCGGCTTGATCGCGAATGGCGGTTCAAGGTCATCCAGGCTCGATAAATCGTCGATGCTTTCCGCGTAGTGTGTGGCAGGCGTCGGAATATCGAGCTCGCGCGCAAGCTGATACGTGTTTCTCTTGTCCCATGCCCACTTCACGCATTCCCAGTCGGGCGTGGGAACTCGAAAATATTCGCTCAGCTCCTCGCGGTTCCGCGAGAACGCGGCCACCAACTCCTCGCGAGTGGGATAAAGCACCCACCCTTGTAAATTGAATCTCTTTCCAAGTTCGAGAAGGCTGTCTACGGTCCTCCGCTCTTCGCGTAAGCTTTCGAGCTTCGCAAACCTGCCACAGTAGCGTGAATACCGCGAGATCGAGAGTTCATCATCGACAACGCATACTGGAATGTGGTGCCGGCCAAGGCTGCGAACAATCCCTAGTCCCTGGTAGTCGCCGCCAATAACCACGGCTCCAACCACCGGGTCTCCCGGTTGCGCTTCCCGATACCTGCTTTCCTTTTGAACTAATGAGGTCTGCAGATCTCAGTTTCTCCCATATCTGCCGGTGATCGAGCGGACTAGTTCGCGAGAGGCAAACTCTGCTCCCGAAACAAATCCAAGCAGCGGCCCAAAACTCCAGGCTGCCGGCTTACCGACAAAGTGCAATCCCGGAATCGATGATTCCAGGCCGCGCTTTAATAGGGGAAATCCATTTACGGTCTTTACTTGTTTCGATAACGATGGTGACAAAAACGGATAGCGCGAAACGTCAACGCGAAATCCAGTTGCCAGCAGAGCATGGTCCACCACACGCTCTGTCCCGTCGTCCAGGCAAAGACGAAGTTGGCTGCCCACAGGCACCGCCGAGACGACCTTACGCCCCAGGGTAATCGGCAATCCTTTGATTCGCGGTTGCAGCCAGGCCGCGCCTGCCGGCCGGATCGCGCGGTACGCCGTGCGCTCCTGAAAGCTTCGCGGAAAACGCCGAAACACATGCGGCATTGCCACTAGACGGCTGATCCCCGCCGGACCTACGTCGCGCGACGAGTACAGCATTTTGGAGAGCAATCCGAGATGATGCAGCTTCGCATGCATCCCCACCCAGTTGAGACTGCTCTTCCGCCCAATCACCTCAACCTCGATCCCAGCCTCGCGCAGCAGCGCCGCCGACTCGAGCGCGCTTTGCCCGGCTCCGATCACCGCCACTCGCCGCCCGCTAAACTTCCGCAAATCGTTGTGCTCGCTGGTGTGCGAAGCCAGTTCCGCCGGAATATCAGTAAACTCAGCCGGACGTTGGACGAATGAGCTGATGCCTGCCGCCACGACGACGCGTCGCGCCACAAATTCTTCGCCATCCGCCAGACTCACGTTGAACCCGCGCTCATCAAGATCAATGGCCCGGACCTCACGATTCTCCAAGCCTTGCACTGCCCGCCGTTGGTACCAACGCCCGTAATCCACGAAACGATCCAGTGGAATCGGCCTCGAAAGGTGATTTCCATTTTCACGGCAGTACGCGTCCAAGGTTAACTCTCCGTTGGGATCTGCAATGTGCGATGCTCCCCAATTCGATCGCAGACACATCCCGACCGGCATTTGCTTCTCCCAGAATGCCATCGGGTCCCCAAAGGTCCTCGTCTCTATCCCCGCCGCTCGCAGGTATGCAGAAGATGCAAGACCGTAGGGTCCCGCACCAATCACGACCACGTTGCTGTTTAAGGATTGCTTGTTCAAGGATTTGTTCCGTCAGAATTTAAAAATGTGTTTAGTGAACTATCTGTCTACCGGCCTTCCAGCGACGAAACGGCCGATTCGTCGGTCGGAGCCTCTGCGACACCAACTTCCTCCAGCGGAATCTCGGTTGGCTGCACAAAGCCGCTTTGAGCCGTCCTGCGATTCATAGACACTGAATCCAGAGCCGATTCAGCCGCTGCAAACTCGAGGCCGAATGGTTGAACGTCGGCGAAGGTTTCGGTCGAAAGAGAGTCGATCAGATCCAGGTATTCCTTTTTCTTTTGATCCCAGCCATTGCGCTGCACATACTCATATCCGCGCATGGTGAGAGAGTTTCGCAATTCTTTATTGTTGATCACATCGAGCATGGCCTTTGCCATCGACTCGTCATCCCCGGATCGGAAGAAGTGAACCACTCCTTCCTCGAAGTAGAATGCGTCAATCTTGGTTCGCGAGACTACAACCGGCACGCCTTGCGACATGAATTCCATAATTTTCGTGCTGTAAGCCTCATTGCCAAATGAATCGGCCCGCTTGGGAACGACCCCCAGGTCCGCATTCGCGATCAACTGCGCCATTTGATCCAGCGGCACCGCCTTCATGAACTTGACGCTCTCTTCGAGCCCCAGTTCCCGCGTGATCTGCTTGAGATCCCCCTGAATGACGCCGGAGCCGCAGTAGATATGGAATTCGGCGTTTGGAACCTTCTTTTTGATCTTGGCAAAGGCGCGTATCGCAATGTCTACGCCCTGGTGCCACTGCAAACTCCCCGGAAAAAGAACGATGAATCGATCGTCGGTTCGGGTTCGGCTGCGCCGGGAGAACATTTCAGGATCAACGTGGTTGATCAGCACCGAACACTTCTCTTCCGGCGCCGAGCGGTTCACAAATGTCTTGTGCCAAAGATGATTTGAAATGATCACGTGATCGACAAACCGGGCAGATATTTTTTCGACCGCCCTCAGCAGACTCATGTAAATCGTTTTGAACTCCGAACGAAATTTGTTGCCAAACAATTCGGGAACCACGTCGTGAATGTCGAGAATCAACTTCGCCCCGCTCATCTTCGGATACCACGCCGCGAAAACCAGGAAGTCCGGCATATTGTGGATATGAATTACGTCATATCGATTCTCGGTATGCAGACGCTTCAGCATGCGGGAGGATCGGATCAGAAATCGCAACAAGCGCCATGCATACGTCCACTTGCTGCGTTCGTTGTGCTCGCGGTGTTGCACGCGGTAGACCGTAACCCCGCAAATCTCCTCTGTCTTTGGCTGGGACTCATGCCTCGACAGGGCAATCACGTCCACCTTGTCGCCTCGCTTGGCCAGAGTCTCCGCGTACCGGCGCACACGGTTGTCGCCCTCATAGGGGCTGTACGCGATCATGCATATCTTTTTGCGAGTGTTTCGCCGCGATGACGGTAGAGCACTCTGGTAGTAGTGCGCAACCTCCCGAGGCAATGCCGCCCAGTACGACCCCTCGTACTTGTCCCGAACATAGCGCAGAAATTCCTCGTATCTCGCAACCGGATACTCATCCCTGTTTCCCTTGCCCTCAAAGCACATGTAATCCGGATGAGTGTTGAGTAAAACCATGCCGCCGTTCTCGAGCCAGCCAGTCAACTTTGCGCTTCCAAATATCGATATTCTTTTCCCGAAGGACTCCGAACAGATTGAAATCCTGGACCAGCGTGTAAGGGAGTTCCACATAGCCGCTCCCGTTCAGGCCCGGAACCCAGAACGGAAAGATCGTCCCTGCCCCATCGGGCTCAGGCTCGAACGGGTCCGTGTCGAAAGTTGAGGAGTCGTACTCAACCCCCAGCGCGTGCTGCCATCCCAGTCTGTGCTGCATTAATGGCGAGCGAAATCCAACTACATTCCATTCTCTTCGGTATTGCCGGATCCGCGAGGCTTTTGCGGCAAAGATTTCCTTCGAGCTGTAGAGCTTGCCGTCGTGCTCGAGCCCGTGTATCCCGACCTCGAACCCGCCTTGGTTGAGAGCAGTTCGCACTGCCTCCGGAGTTTGATATTCGCCCGCGGGAACGAAATTGAAAGAGGAACAAAATCCGTACTTTTGTTCAAGCTTCATCAACTGCTCGACGCGCGACACTCCTTTGCTGCCTTCGACGTCATGCGTTAGCACCAGCGCGAATCGCTTCCCTTCCGGCCATCCCGGCCATCCTGGAGGCGTATGTCCAGCCTTCGGGTCAATTGGCCAGGTCTCGGCGAATTCCCGGCGTCGTCGATTCGCGCGCCAGCGCCGCAACGCGAGTCGCAACCGCCATGGCAGGACAGGCTTAAGAAAGTAATAGGCTCTATTTACAAACATTCTGACGGTTCCTCAGAGAGATTTCTTTGTTGGCTTCCGATATGCGAAGGGTCGAACTACCCGATGTGCCGATATAGAAGCTTGCCAACGGTTTCGAGAGCCAGGTCTGGCATCAGCGGAACCACACGCTTCGCGATATCGATTTTCCATCGGTCCAACTCGGGGAGGTCGATTTGCGGATATCGCCAGTAACTGATGGACCGTCGAGACGCCCCCAATCGTTCCTTGAAGGCGACGAGACCTTGATTGTCCATATCGGAGCGGCCCATCTCCAACTGTTCAAACCCTCGGTCTTTCGCGTCTTGTATAGTTCTCCAGAATAAGAATGGGGTGCCACCGAGGTTGTTGAATGCCACACTGCTGCATCCGTACTTGTAGACCATTGTTTTCTTGTGGGAAAGGGTGAGAATGCTAGCCACCGGCCTGCCGTCTTTCGACGCCACGCGAATCTGAAGATCCGCTCCAAACGAGGAGATCAAACCTCGGAACCAGGCCAGAGGCTGAGGCGGCAGATACTGTCGTCGGCGAGTCATCACCAGAAGGCGATAGAACTTCATCAGCAATTCTTCCGATGTACCCTCTTCATACTGTAACCGCTCGCGTTCCGCGCGCCGAATCTTCCTTTGGATGCAGTCTTTATGAAAATTATGAAACAGCTGCTCCGTCGTAGGATGCAAATCCAGGTTATGAAAATAGTAGTTAGCCACGCGACTGAGGTCGGTGCCGCTGCTCGGATTAAATGAAATCGGTCTGATCTCGAAGTACTTCCATCGTTCTTGCCTGACCTGCGTCTTCATGTGCATGAGCAAGGCTTCCAGATGCTCAGTACCATCGACCAAAGGATCGCAGTGATCAGAGAAAGGAAGTGATACCAAACGTCGGCCACTAAGCCAGCTTTTGACGCGACAGAAGAGAATGCCGTTCGTTAAGACCGATCCGGATGGGCATGTTGTGACCGCTGTCGATTCGTAGCCGTACACATTCTGCAGCGCCGTCAGCCACTTTGTGCTGTGGAAGACTGACGCTCTGGAATGGGTATCGACCAACGCCGGCCACCGCGGATCGCAGAGCGGATCGATTTGGTAAGCTCTTCCGGCCGTGCGTTCCACCTTGTAGATGAACGGAGATGCTCCTGCAATCGCCAACTTTGCAGCTGTCGCCGCTCCCGCGGTCGATCGGCCGCGACTCACGCTTTTGTTTTCGCGTAACACGAACATCTACCGTCGCGCGATCCCAGAATAATCCATCGCCTGTTCGGAAACCTGATCTTTCGCTGCAGGAATAGTACTAAGTCCCCTTACTACTTCAGCAACCGTCATTATCCGGGCGCCGCTGTCGTGAGCGCACGACACTGCGAATTCGAGGAGTTCGGGAGTACAGCCAAATGGCGACGGTGTTTCACGGACGTCGTGCGAATAAAAAATCAGCCACGTTTTGCGCTCACCGTTTTCTAAAACCAGTTTCCGGACCTCGGCAGCTTTATTGAGATCGCCGTATAAGCTCTTCGCCCGAAGCAAATTCAGGTCAACTTCTGGGCCATTCAACCCCTCCCAGATGCTTCTGCAGCTGCTCATCTCTGCGCCTACCGCCTTTTTGGCGTTCAGCGTTAGTTCGCCAAACGGAAAGGCAAAGTTCCCGTAATCCGCGCGTCCGGTTAGTTCTTCAATCGCTCTCCGCCCTTCCCGCACATCCTGTTGGAACTTCGAGCAGGATACAGAGCGGCACGAAACGTGACTAAAGGTATGACTCGCCAGTTCATGGCCGTCGCTCAATAATCTGTCTATATCTTCTCGACGAAACTGTTCGCCGAGATGGTTGACGGTATTCATTAGTCCGACTGCGGTGTAGTAGGTTCCCCGAGCGCCATGGCTTTTGAGAATGCTTCCGCCCACCGTGAGAGCGGTACGAGGGAAGTCGTCGAAGGAAAATGATACGATCGGTCCTGTACGGCCCAAGCTGCCGCGCCGCGCGCACAAAGAAGACAACAACTGCCGGCGTGCTCGTCCAAGCTGCTTTCTCATATTCATGGCTTAGACTGCCGGCACCGCGTCTTCCTGTTCCACGATTCGGATGACCCCATCCTCCGGCACCTCCTTGTCTTTTCGGAATAATAAAGAAGTGACGCCGTCGACTGTCTCGATCTCCTCCATCCCGAGGTCCGCAAACACTCTACCCGCAGGCGCATTTCTAGAGGTCTTCCGATAGTTAGCCCGGAAGTCTCTGCCTGACTTGTGCAGGTATCTAAGCATGATATGACCCAGAAATGCGTGCTCCACTCGCTTCGATTGAATCCGACAACTGAACATCAAATCCGTCATGCGTGGCTCGCGGTTGTCGACGATGCTGAACCCGACCACCCCGTACGAACCGAAGCGATCCTCACAGCTGAGAACATATGTGTCCAAATACGGGTCATTCAAGATGTCCTTCAATACCTGGCGATCGTAGCGGCTGCCGGAGAAGTTCATCTGATTGGTACGTTGGGTCAATTCGTGCACTCGCTCGATGTTCTCTTCCGTCATGGGCCGGATCAGCAACTGTATTTCGCATTGTCGGAGAAAGGTCATGTAATCATTGCCAAAGCTCGCCGCCATATCTTTCCGCTGGGCTTCGACTTGATACATTTTCCGCCTCTCCTTGCTCTCGGCTGTGACTGGAACTCGGCACTCTTTCATTTCGAGCAACTCTTGATAGCGCTCCGCATGGAGAACTCGAACCTCCGGACAAACCGCCTTTACCTGTTCCAATTCAAATTGAGAATCGTCAATGAACAACAGAGTGTCCTCGCCGATGTTCAGTTGTTGTGCAATCGCACGCACGCCTTCGCTCTTGGGCAACCAAGAAATCTGCGGACACAAGAAATACTCGTCCATCTGAAAGCTTTTCAGAACTTGCATCGCTTCGTCCAGATTGTTCTTGCTGGCAATGGAATGCACTATGCCCCTCTCGTCCAGCATGCGAATGATTTCGGCGATCTGCGGTTTCAGTTTCAGTTTGCCTGGACCGTCTTCGACCAGGATGCCATCCCAGAGCGTGTTGTCGAGGTCCCAGACGATGCATTTGATCTTGCTCTTCTTCTCCGTTGCCTGTGCAACCTTAGCCTCAGCCTCCTGCACGAACTCCATCAGGCCGAAATAAAGCGTGGTCCCATCCTCGATATCGTTGGGAATAACGTCGATGCTGAAGGGCTTTTCGACCTCCATTACCTTGGCGATATCGAGCAGCGGAACGCGTATTCGATGGAAGCCAGGCGTTAGCGCGATCAACCTCTGGAATGGAATCTTCGCCTCTTCGTTGACAGATCTCATTGTCAGGGAAAGCCGAATCTCGTAAGACTGAGGGTTGTAGCACTCGAGCAGGAAAGATGTTGGCAAAGCGCTGCCCTCGGCGGGCCGGCTTGCCACCCTTTTCTTGAAGCTATACCGCTTCCCGGTGACCGTCTTCCTTACACTGGAAGGCATGGGAATCTGATACAACACATTTCCGATTTTATAATCCCTGCGCTCCAGTCGCTCCGCCTCCGCTGCCGGATGCATCCGTACCGTCCCCGGCGACCACAGCTTCCCCCAGCGCTTGAATCTTATTTTTAGAAGATAGGAACCGGCCGCCGCGGAGCAATCTACTCGCACCATGCCATCGGCGAATCTGCGGCACTTGCCATCTTCACGAGGGCTATAAAGGTCGCAGGTCGTGTAACAGGTGGGCCAAACACACTCCGTGCAATGTTCGCTCCAGGGAAGCACGCTTCGTGCGACTACCTTTCCCTTCAACTCCGCCAGGGCAGAAACCACTTCTGCTGGAATCTGGCTACCCGATTCGACTTCGTGATTTACTTCAGTTTCGTACATTGTTGAACTCTAGGAATTATCCGCGCCGTTAAGGTCTCTGCAGGCGGTAAATAAATTCGTTCGCCATCCAGCCATTGCGATTCCTATTGGAAGGCCCAAAGAGAAATCGTGTCATTTTGTACATCTGTTCTTGCCCGGCAAACTTGGAAGTGCCCAATGGTGGTAAGCCATACCGGTACAGACCCACTGGCTGAAGACCGCTTTCTCGGCACAGCCCGATCACCTTTCGGTTCTTGAGCCGATTCAGGGCATAGGGCTCGGGCCTTAGCAGCTTCAGCAGTTTCTGATAGACGACAACCGGCCAACCCCAGAAATGATAACTATCCGTCACCTCGAGGATGATCGAGGCTCCAGGCTTCGCCAAGCGGGCGATTTCGGCGATGACGGCGTCCGGTGAATCAACGTGCGCGAGAACACCAACGCACAGAATAAGGTCGAACGACTGCGGGCTCAAATTCGAACCGATAAAGCCGCCATTGATAAGGTTGACGTCCGCGGAACGCTCGGCAGGAACTTTCCGGCGCGCCAACTCAAGCATCTTGCTGGAAACATCGAGCAAGGTTAGCCGGTTGCATCGCGCTAGCAGCGGCAGCGAGAGCGAGCCATCGCCGCAGCCAATATCCAAGACTCGGTCGAGGGTTAAGTCTTTCGTAAACTCCTGCACTGTCTCCACCCGGATCTGGATGTCAAACTGGCGGGGAGAAAGGTATTTATCCGGAATGTCAAACAGCGACTTCACTTGCTCGATTTTCGAAGTAGAACTCATCGTGCTTTCTCTCATAGGTATCCTAGCGAGCCCGCCAGGTTTTGCTCGCTCGCAACCCGGCAGTTCGCACCGATCTATCTCCAGATGGTTTCGCCGCCCCACAGGCGCCTGAGTTGTTGCTGGCGAAGGTATGCAATCGCGGCAGGATCGTTCACTTGGGGAACATGTTTTAGATAACCGGAAACAAACCCGTAGATCAAGCCAACCGAACCCACAATGTAGGGTTTGCGAATTAAGCGCACCATGCACTTGGTGAGCATGAATAAAGGATGGTAGCCGCATATATAGTTCGCGCGACCGTATTTCACCAGCGTCGGCCATACTCCATCGGCCGAACCCGTGTCTCTGTGGTGGACCAGATGCAGATGAGGAAAACTCCTCGTTGTCCAGCCCAAACTGTTCGCCTTTACCTCATCCATCGTGTCCCAACCGGGAGCCACAAGTAATCCGCCTAGACCGTCCCAACACGCCTTGCGATAGATTTTGGTTGCGCCGCGTACGTGAAAAGAAGGTGCCTCTTCAAAGCTCTTCACACCATCGACGACGTAGCAGATCACTCCCCCGCCCACGCCGAGCTTGGAATCGCGCTCGAACTCCCCGAAGCATTTCTCGAAGTAATCCGGTTCAAACGAAAGATCCCCATCGAACTTGACCACGAACTCCCAATCGTTGCACCCCAGAGCCTGATATCCGTCATTGAATGCGTCCACCACCCCGCCTCCGGCCTTTCGAAAACCGCGGTCGGGGCGATGCACTGCGCGAATCCACGGGTAACGCCTGGCGTAGTCGTCAAGGATCTTTCCCGTGTTGTCCCGCGAGCCGTCGTCGACAATTACCCATTCTTGCGGAAGGATCGTCTGACCGACCATGCTCTGGATGGTCGATTCCAGGTGCTCTTCCTCATCCCTCACCGGAGTAATGACCACGTACCTTGCGGTCTGCACCGTCGAATTTTGGGAACGTGTCACCATCATCCTCTCCTCCGGACTAAACTTTTAGCGATGCCACCTTGGCCCAGCTAGGCGGCAGGTTCCTCATCACCTCAATGCCTTCAAAAATGCAGCTTTCCCTGGCGCCGTGATCTCTTACCCATGCCGCCATGCCCCGAATTCCCTCTTGCAGGGTGGTCTTCGTACGCTTCCCGAAGACACGCTCCGCTTTCGAATGATCCGAAAACGCAATCTTGACCTCGTTCCGAGGATCAAGATGGTTGATCTCACAGCGCTTTCCCATCGCCTCGGCCACCACTTCCGCGAGCGCGTTGACCGTATGAGGCACATCGGCGCCCACGTTGAAAACCTGATTGCGTGCGCCGGCAACATCCACGGACGCTGCAATGATAGGCGCCACATCATCGATATGAGTGAAGGCTCGTTGCTGCAATCCATCGCCAAAAATTGTCATGGGCTCGCCACGCAGCAGCTGATTCATAAAGATTCCCACCACGTTGCGATAACGGTCGCCTATGTTCTGGCGCTCACCATAAACATTGTGCGGACGAAATACCACGTAGTCCAAGCCAAACATCTCGTGGGTTACACGCAATTCCTGTTCCACCGCCAGTTTCGAGATCCCATAGGAATCCTCGGGAACTGGGATCATTTCTTCCGACATTGGACTCTGGCCCGCTCCGTAGACGGCGATCGACGAGGTGAACACAAAGCATTTCACCTTGTGATTGATCGCCGCATTGATCAAATTCACGGAGCCGATCAGATTATTGTTGTAATTGAATCGCTTAATAAAATGACTCAGTCCCTCGGCTGCATACGCCGCGAGATGGTAGACGTAATCGAACGAATGACGCTCGAAAAGTCGATTGATCAACAGGTGATCCATGATCGATCCTTCTACGAAGGTCGCCCCTGCCGGAACGTTCTCCTGAAAGCCTCCGCTCAGATCGTCGAGAACCACCACGTCGTGGCCCATTGCGAGCAGGTGGTCCGTCACGTGGGAGCCCATGAAGCCAGCCCCTCCCGTCACCAAACATGTCGTTCGACCATTCATGTGTAATTCTCCTTAAGAAGACCGCAACCTCTACCGCGATTTTTCTCAGACCCTCTGCACCGACGCCGGCTCGGCTGGTTGTTCCACTCCATGCATTACGAATTCGACTGGATCCAGCTGCTGGTTCCACTTCACGGTGGCGCGATACATCTCCAGTCGACTCTTGCCCACGTCACTCGGCCGGAGCAGGTTGGCAAACCCGTAACCCACCTGCCGGATGCGCATTTTCGTCAGCAACATCCACCGGTATTGCCGTGCGCCTCTCGCACCGTAATGCTTAAAGAAGTAACGGTATCCGTTGCGGCAAACTTCAATGGCAAATCGCAGCGGGAAACGGCCCACCGACTGCCCACCCAGGTGAGTAATAGAAACTGCGGGCGTGAATCGAATACGAAACCCTGATTTCCAAACCCGCCGGCACAGGTCCACTTCTTCAAACTGATAGAAAAACTGCTCGTCAAATCCCCCTAACTTCTGCAGCAGATCGCGGCGCAGCATCACGCAACAGCCAGACTGCCAGTCCACTTCCCGCTCCGTGTCCCCTTCCCACCCTTCGTACTCATCCGACAAAACCGGATGCGGCAATCGGCCAAGAAACCGCAGCCCAAATGCCGAGACCAGGTACCGCGAAATTGTCGGAAAGGGACGCGCCGAACGCTGGTAGCTGCCATCCGGATTATGCACCCGGCAGCCAAATGCTCCCGCCTCCGGATGCCGCTCGGCAAATTCCACCCATCGATCCAGCGAACCATCATGAATGATCGTGTCCGGATTTAAAATCAAGACGTAATCCCCGGTCGCCTCGCGGATCCCGGCATTATTTCCCTTCGCGAAGCCAAGATTCGCGCCATTCTCCACCACCCGCACCGATGGAAACTGCGCTCGAATCTTCTCCACGGACCCATCGGTCGACCCGTTGTCAGAGACGATCACCTCGAACGGGACCGTCCGCGTGCCCCCGAAAATCGAGCGCAAGCAGTTCTCAATGACTTTCCAGTCATTCCAGCAGATGATTACGATGGATAGCTTCATGGGTTGCCTAAACCAAGTTTCAAGATTTTGACTACGACGCGCGTTTCAGTTGAACAAGTGCCGCGAAATCTGAATGCCGACTGGCCGCTCCGCGAATGGTTCACTGGCAGCGCTGGAACCGGAAACGGCATAACTGAATTCCCCGGCAGCCGAGATCTTCTCTGATTTCCGCGAAGCTCTCTGCACCGCGATGGTGGCGGCGGGGATCATCGCCAACGTCACAAACCACCAATCCTTCATCTGATCGAAGTAGCTGATTCCGAAAAAACCCGCGATGTGAGCGCACAGGATGCATCCAATCGTCCACAACAGCCACTCCTGGCTTCTATCGTTTGTTCTGCTTCTCGCAACGCCAATCCTTCGGAAGCAGCGCCAGATCAACGCCACAAACAGGACCAAAGTCGCCAGACCGCCCTGCACCGCCTCCGCGACAAACTGGTTGCACAAGTCCCACGTAAAAAATCCCCAATTGACGTTGTCCGCGGTGCCAACCAGCCACCAGGAGCTGAAATGCCTCACACACTGATCGATCAAGTTGGCTCGATCCCACCCGGTCGATCCGCCCGCGAAATCAACATGGGCGAGTGCAAACCACACCGGCGCCTTCATCACCAGCGCCAATCCTGCGATCGCAGCTACGACCCCCCAAAGCATCCAGCGCACATGTTTGCGGAGTGGCCACAAGCATAGCGTTCCAGTCCCTATAGCGGCTGCCGCGATTCCGGTGCTGGACGATGCGGTCACGGTGATAATCACCGACGAGACCAGCCCGCAAACTGCTGCAATTTTCCCTTTCGATCCACTCCACAACCAGATGAAGAGCGGCACCAGGGTCCCGCCAAACGTGCTGGCAATGATTTCCTGCTCAAAGACTCCGCTACAACGAACGTGCCCATTGCGGATGTCCGGCACAATGCGGCCCCCCATTAGGAGCCCGAAAACGTTTTTCAGTTTGCGCAGCTCGTATACCATGCATCCGGCCATGATGACCGCGATCACGGCTAAAACTTTCGCGATCAATCGGATATCGTCCGCGCCCCGAATCAAATAGCGGAACAGGAAATATCCCCCAAGAGTATCCCAAAGGAAACCCAGCCTGATTCACCACTGCGCCGCCCAACATGGTAGTAAATAACAAACGCCATCACCCGGCAGAAAGCCCATACCAGGAACAATTTGTCGAGCTCCGTTAAAACCACCCGCGAACCTTCTGTCCGCCGAGGATTTGAATAGCATTCGAAGGCAACCAGCTAGAATCGACGATTCGGTGCGCGTACCAATGAAGGCCGCCAACGGTGAACTGCTCGCCTAGAGGAACGAGGAAAGTGAAGAGAAGAAGTGGAACGATTCACCCATTTTCGAGGAAGCAAAATAACAACAAAATAGCGACCACCATCGCAGCCAGCCCGATGGGGCTGATTGTGCTATCGGCAGCGCCGCCGCCGAATGTAACATTTGGATGGTCCTGCATTAGCGTGTTCTTATTTGGCGACCGCGGATGTCTCCGTTTTGATCCATCTCCCGGATTCTGAATCGTACCTTCGAACAACTTTGGCGGGGCTTCCAGCCACCACGCTGAACGGCGGTACACTCTGCGTCACCACCGAGTTCGCACCGACTACGGTATTTCGACCCAACACGAGCTCACCCGAGGTACAGATGATCGCAGCTCCGTGTCCTAACCAACAGTTTCGCTCGATTCGGACAGTACCGCCGGCCGTCAAGCCTTGCGCGTGTATCGGAACGTCCAGGTTTGAAAACTCGTGACTGTGGTCCGCGATAAGTACCGAAGGCCCCAACATCACGTCATTTTCAAGACACACAAGATTCTTGGCGGTGATCATGCACCGGCGACCGATTTTGCACCCACTCTCCAGAACCAATGCAGGCCCGGTTCCACTATCCGGTTCGGGAATGTTCAACCAGGTACCGGGCGCAATGTAGACGGAGTCTCCTATGGATATTCGGCTCGACCCGGACCGCCGGATGTCGCACGAATAGTGAATCGAGACGCCCCGACCAAACCTTGCGAATGGATAAAACCCCCGCATCCACAACGTTTTAGCTTTAGTTAGAGCGGCGGAGAACAGGTAGAGAGGGTCCTCGGCAGCAATTCTATTCGGTGATTCCCACTGTCCCGCGGTTCCGGCCTTCGTGGCGGAATTGATCATACAGCGGCTTTTGGGTCGGCTGTGCGGATCGGCGACCTGAGGCGGAGAGCTGACAGCAAGGTGTGGCGCTCGGTGCTGGATATGGAATTCGTTAAGAGCAAAGCTGGCCACGCGGCAATGAGACATACAAGACTGACGCCCCCTAGCCGGATGGCAGCAGCTAAGCGCTCGGGAGTGTTCGGAGAAAGAGGAATCATGCCAGCCGCCGCCCCGACACAAATCGTAAGGGCAGTTGCCATGGAAATCCGAAGCGCATCCCTTGCGAACATTCTGGCGCTGAAAGCATGGAAGGTGCTCGCCATTGCAAAAAACATGAAAACTACCCCGACCAATTCCGCTGCTGCCATTCCGCCAAGAACGCCACTGAATCCCAACCGTCGCCCGAAGTAAGCTACGACAAGGATAACGGCAATTCGAAGTACCTGCCGAATATTGTCCAGCAGGGCTCGCCCAGAGGCTCTATAAAGAATCAACTGAAGAAGCGAAATTGCCTTCAATAACGCTGCCAGCGCTGTCAGCCACAGCGCCATCCGGAACCTGGGGTCCGACTGCCCAGTCCAGGCGTAGATCATGGTGGTGCCAAATGCAGCGACGAATGCAAGCAACGGCAAGGCTGCAGCAATGGTTACCTTGAAAGACTTTGCGAGAAAGAGTCTTACTCGTTCGGACGAACCGGACGCAAACACCATCGTTCCACCTGAAAGAATCGGTAGAACAAGGGCATCTTGAGCAATCAGGGCAGACGTCACAACTCTCGAGGCTACCGCAAAAACTCCAGCCGCCTCGGGGCCAAAAAATCTCAACAACGCAATTGGAAGGATAGCGCCATAGAGCAGTTCAAGTACGTTAACCAACTGGTAGCTTCCGGCGAATCGAAACAGTTCGGGAAACACGCTCCTAGTAAAGTATCGCGTGCTTATCTTCACCTCTGGGACAATCCAATGGGACGCTCGGTAGCAGCAATAAATGTAAATCAGCTCCGAAATCCCCATCACGAGTGTCATTGCTAATAAGCCGTAGCCGAGGTGGAGCAGAAGGATGATCACTGAAGCTTCGCAGATCGTCAGTACTGTCGCGTACTTCCTCGTCAGGTCGACTCGGTGACCGCCCATGACAATCGCTTCAAATGCCGCTCCGAAGTTCGAGACCACGTAAATAGAAGCTAAGACCGTTATGGACGACGCCGCTGCATGAAGAAACTCCGGGGGGACACCGCTGATTCTCGCTAGCCACAGCGAGCAAATGGCTACGGGAATCAAGCCAATAGCGGAAAGCACCAGCATGCTGAGACTTCCGGTGCTTAGCAGCTTATTCGTGGTGACGAAATCACCGTTTCCCGTGGCTTCAGCTACATACTTTTGGAACGCCGACTTGATCCCGGCGCTCCCGAATCGCATGTATGCTGCCGTCACGATGATGATGGACCAGATCCCGTAACCACCGAGCCCCAAATGGTGGATGACAATAGGAACTGTAATCAGCCTTGTGCCGACCTGCGCACCGCTCGAGACCATGCCAAAAATGGCGCTCTTGCCAATCGTCGCAGCCAACTGGTTGTCAGAAGAAGCTGTCTGACCTATGTTCGGATGAGCCATTTTGTTTTAGTTGATTGCGCTTTGAGATTAGCGTCTGATTCGGCGGGAGAGGACGCGATGTATTGAAGGAAACTAATTGCGGCGTTCGACGGTCGTTAACCGGGGAACGCCGCTTGAAACGATTGGCGTTACTTACTGGACTGATGCGCTGAGGCCGGTCGGAGGCGTCGGCGCTCCCGAACCCGATGCGAATTGGTAGGCGCCAGCATCCCAGCACCCTGGGACGCCATTCGTACAGGTGCCCGAGCTCGCTCTCGCAACCCCCGCTTTGTCAGAGTCCAATGGGTTCATGCCGAGGCTCGTCAGATTAGCGTCTAAGCCAATCGCCGGCGATCCGGATTGGAGGGTGTACGTTGAGGTCAAGTTAGGATTGCCGGACATGGCATGCAGGTCCTGTCCCGATCCGGATTGATAGCTCGCAAGGGAGGAGTACACCTTTCCGCCAATCGTCCATCCGGAGCCACCCCAGTTGTAATAGAGGTTATGGTCGAGAGTAATCGTTATGTCATTCGTACTGTAAAAGGCAGCGGATCCGGTGCTCGCAATATTATTCTTGACGACAGCTTCTTGTACCCCGCCCTGCACACTGATCAACGAACAGTACTGAGTCGAATTTCCGACTACCGTATTATTGTAGAGATACTCTTTACTGCCACCCATTCCCTGTCCCGCAATGGCTAACAGTCCCGCACCGCTGGTGCATCCGTTGTTTACCACCAGCACATTGTTATACGCACCGGAATTAACCCAGTTTCCCTCGATATAAATTAAAGAATTCATGTGGGTTCCCCAGCTGCCGTAGATGTAGTTGTTATAGAGAGCCACATTGTTGCCGACTGATCCCCCCCCATTCACTGCCCAAAGGTGGATACCATCATGGTGGTTCGAGTTGGCATTGTCATCCCAGTTAACAGGATCGTAGATAGTGTTGTTGTAGATTGAATTCGTACCTTGTAGAGTAGACCCAGGATCGCCGTCGCCAATCACCGCGCCGTGGTCGCAATGATAAACCGTGTTGTCGTGAACACTGATATTAGAGGTAGTGCCGGCAGCGTGGTAGGCATTGTAGATGCACCACTTCGTATCGTGAACTGTGTTGTTGTCGACGGTGACGCCGTTTCCGTCCGCCCAGTCGATTCCAAAAGTGTTTTGGCCCTGTTCATCGGCCGGATCCGTGTGTACGTAAATGTTTGAAATGTTGACGTTTTTTATTTCCCCGCCCGAGACTGCATAAAAGTAAATAGCTGCACCGTCTTGGTGATTCGCATATCCGCCGCTGGGCGAGCCGTTCGCGGTTGCCTCAATCACCCCATTGCTCCCACCATCAACTGTTACGTTGCTAACTCCGCTGGCTTGGATTGCGCCATTCCCGCCCCAATACGGAGCCGTCAAAACCGCGCCCGACTCGAATAGTAGCGTGATCGGATTGCTGCTATTTCCTGATCCGTGGAATGTCAGATAGCCGCTGGAACCGGCCGGCGCGTTAAACGTTCCGCACAAATGCACGGTCGTCCCGGCACCAATTTGACCGAAACTCGATCCCCAGTTTGAGGAGCTGTTGAACCACGACGCCGCGTGGGCGTCGGCGCAATCGGTGCCGGTATTCCCTCCGGCGGCGTTCTGCGCTACGTAAATGTCGCTGGCGGCAGAAAATCCTGCCGTAAGAATCACAAAAATTGCTGCGTATATGAGTTTTCGGGGGGCTTTCAAGCTTTCCTCCATGAATCGTGTGCTGGGTTCGCTTTGTCAACGAACCTGCTGGTCGAACTCTTTCACTTGCCCAGTAGGGGAGTCGCTCACGATCTACTGGATGATCGAGTCTTAAGGTTACCAGCGGAGACAGTCGCGCACAGGTCTCAGAGGTTCATGGTCTTCTAGCCCAAAAGGCTTATGAACTACAAGTAAAATCATTCGGAACGCAATGTTTATACCCGGTTGAGATGCTCAAATAACTTTTTCCCTTTTTGGCAAGATACTGGGATTTCCCAATCCAGTCGTATGCCCCGTTCAACTTAGCCTGGAACAAAGCATCATCGTCACAGGAGTTCACCGGCAGCCGCTCCAGGAAAAGTGGCTCGCTGCTTCGATTCGCCCGCCCCACGATGGTGCACACGCCATTTTGGTAGCCCGCCCCGCGAAGCGAGTCGCGCAGTATCTTTTTGAACTCCGTGTCTGCCTGAGGAAACGCGTAAGGGTAAGCGAAGGAGTCGACCGCGCAACCCAGCCGTTCTTCAATCGTGCTCTTGGAATGCGTGATCTCTTCCTGCAGTTTCGCCACGCTCAAATCGTGCAGTTGCGGATGGTGCACCGTGTGCGATCCGAAAAGAATTCCGTGTTCGTTCAGTTCGCGTACTTCCGTCCAGGTCAGACAGTCTTTTCCTTTGAACGAAATTGAAGTCTCGCCGATGTAAGCGGTCGGGATAAAAACCGTCGCGCTGAAACCGTACCGGTTCAGGGAAGGAAAAGCCTGCTGGTAAAAGTCGCGATAGCCGTCATCGAAGGTGATGACGACGAATTTGTCCGCCGGCGCAGCCTCATCGCGAAGATGCTCAATCCCCTGCGCCACGCTGCACGTTGTATATCCATGATCGTGCAAGAACTTCATCTGCGCGCGCAAACACTGCCGGGGATGTCTTGGTCCGGTAGTACGGCGTGCGAGCCCGATTCGTTCTCATCTGCAATACTGTGATACATCAGAATCGGAATCGACTGTCCTCTCCCGCCTGCGAGACGCAAGAAAGGCGACATCACGTAAAGCGTAGCCAAACGGTCGAGCCGAAGTTCCATAGAGTCGTGGTTGCCGATTAGACTGGAATTTCTTCAATCGTTTTGCCATGCTGCATGGAAGTCGCTCCACCCGTCCGGCTTTCCTGCGCTCGTGGCGCAGCGTCGGTCCGCCCGATGCTGACATAGCGGAAGCCCTGCCGCGCAATCTCATCCGGCGGGAAAATATTCCTGCCGTCGATAACCAGCGGCTGCTCGACCGTGGCCAGCAATCGCGTCCAGTCCATGTGCCTGAATTCGTCCCACTCGGTGACGATCAAAATGGCGTCGGCGCCCTCGGCGGCTTCGTAGGGATTGCCGCAATAAGTCAGTTCCGGCAAAATAGCCTTGGCCTTATCGGTGGCTTCAGGATCATAAGCACGGACTGCGGCGCCTTCGGCCACCAGCGCTTTCACCAAAGCAATGGATGGCGCAAAGCGAACATCGTCGGTATTGGGCTTGAAGGCGAGGCCCCACACGGCAACCGTTTTGCCACGGAGCACCCAAAGCTCCTTGCGGATTTTCGCAACAAAGTGTTCCACCCGCTGCTGATTGATCTTCTCCACCTCTTTCAGCAGAGAGAAGTCGCAGCCGGTCTTTTCTGCAATCCGGATAAATGCCTGCACGTCTTTCGGAAAGCAGAATCCGCCAAACCCAATTCCAGGATTCAGAAATGACGGGCCGATCCGAGGATCGAGACCCATCCCTTGCGCGACCTTGCTTACGTCCGCTCCCACCTCTTCGCAAAGATTTGCCACCATATTAATAAAGGAAATCTTCATTGCCAGAAACGAGTTTGACGCGTGCTTGATCAGTTCAGCGGAATTGGTGTCAGTCGCCAGAAAGATCGGAGCATCACGCTCCGGACAACGCGAGTGAACGGGACAGGTGAAACTCTGACGAATGATCGGCTCGTATATTTTTCGCAGCAGCTCTTCAGCCCGCGGCGAGTCGGTTCCAATCACGATCCGGTCGGGATGAAGAAAGTCCTGTACCGAAGAGCCTTCCCGTAGAAATTCAGGATTCGAGGCAACGTCGTACCGGAGGCCGTTTCTGCTGTGAACCGAGAGGTGCTTTAAGAGCTGCGCCCCAGTCTGCACCGGAACCGTACTCTTTTCGATCACCAGCCGATACCCCGACGCTTGTTTTGCTATGGATCGAGCCACTGCTTCAATCGCCGATAAGTCTGCGTCCCCGTTGGGCAATGGCGGCGTTCCCACGCAAATGAAGATGGCATCTCCCCAGCCGATGGCATCATCGGTAGAACCGAATTGGAGGCGGCCAGCTTTGCTGCCGCCCTTGATCACATCCTCCAGATGCGGCTCAAAAAGGGGCATGACACCGTTTTGCAGCTTGGCGAGTTTCTCCAAGTCGCTTTCGCTGCAGAACACTTCATGGCCGACTTGGGCCAAACAAGCAGCGGTTGTCAGACCAACATAGCCGGCGCCGATCACGGAAATTTTCATGTCCTAAGCTGTCCTTCGCGTCAGATTTGAGGGAGGAAAAGTACTTGAGGATGAAAAGACTAGGCCGGGCGGTTTGCTCCGGTAAGAGCGACTCCATCCCTCTCAGCCGGCTTGCCCGCACTCATCAAAACGAACTTAAGAACGTCCTTCACCACGCGGCCCTGTTGCTCGCCGGTAAGCTGCGGAAACATCGGTAATGACACGATCTCTTCCGCGGCCTTCTCCGTCACGGGAAAGTGTCCCTTGCGGTACTTCATGGCCGCATAGGCTTTTTGCAGATGCAATGGAATGGGATAGTGAATCCCGCTGCCGATGCCTGCTTTCTTGAGGTGCTCCATCAGGCCTTCACGATCGGCTGTGCGCACGACATATAAATGATAGACGGCGCGCGAATAGGTCGGCTCAAAAGGCGTAATCACACCATCATTCGACGCCAGCAGGCGGTTGTATTCCGCGGCGTGTTCCCGCCGCTGGGCGTTCCACTTGGCCAGATGATTCAACTTCACGTGCAGCAGGCCGGCTTGTAGCGCATCCAGGCGGCCGTTGTAGCCTTCGACGTCGTGGTAATACTTCGTCGCCTGGCCGTGATCGCGCAGCATCTTCATTGTCTTCGCGATGGCAGCATCGTTGGTGGTCGCTGCTCCGGCTTCGCCGCAGGCCCCCAGATTTTTCCCCGGATAAAAGCTGAACGCCGCCGCGCGTCCCATCGATCCCGCTTTCATCCAACGATCGTGCTTGCGCGAAAAATATTCCGCGCCATGCGCCTGGCAGGCATCTTCGATCACCATCAGGCGATAACGCTCCGCCAGCTCCAGGATCGCATCCATGTCCGCCATCTGTCCGTACAAATGCACCGGGACTACGGCCGTCACCGGGCGGCCACTTCGCCGGCTGATCAGTCTTCCGGCATCGTTGACCGTACACTGCTTATCCAGATATTCCGCCAGCTTCGCGGGATCCATGTTGTAGGTCTTGGCATCGATATCCACAAACTCGGGCAACGCTCCCGCTTGCGAAATCGCTTCCGTCGTGGCAATAAAGGTGTGCGGAACGGTAACCACCACGTCGCCCGGCTTCACCCCGCTCGCCATCAGAGCGAACCGCAAAGCGTCAGTTCCGCTGCTGACTGCCACCGAATAGCTTACTTCGCAAAAGGTCGCGAATGCTTTTTCAAAGTCTTCCACCATCGCGCCACCGATAAATCCGGCGGTATGCAGCGTCTTGTGAAAAACCGCAGTCAACTCCTGTTCCAGTTCGACGTGCGGAGTGACCAGATCGAGAAAAGGAATGCTGTTTGGACTGCTATGAGAAACACTCACTTGGTAGCCTCCGTAATTTGTTCAATCGCGCGCATAAACTTTGCCGGATTTCCCGCCACGATGACGCCCGGTGGAACATCCTTGGTGACCACGCTGCCGGCGCCAACAATCGAATTTTCACCGATGCTGATGTTGGAGAGAATCGTGGCGCCCGAGCCGATCGATGCACCCTTTTTGATCACCGTCCGCTCCACTTTCCAGTCCGCCTCGGTTTGCAGGTTTCCGTCCGCGGCCGTGGCCCTCGGATAGCTGTCGTTGATGAACATCACGCCGTGGCCGATGAAGACGTTGTCCTCAATGGTTACGCCTTCGCAGATGAAACTGTGGCTTGAGATTTTGCAACGCTTGCCTACGCTGGCGTTTTTCTGAATCTCGACGAACGCGCCGATCTTTGTTTCGTCCCCGATTTCACAACCGTAAAGGTTGATGAATTTCGAAAGCTTCACGTCCCGTCCTAGTTTCACGTCGGGCGCGATACATACGTGAGGATTTATCACATGATTCATAAGGAGTGACTCTGTTCCACCGCCCGATTCGATTCGAGAACTGCCGTCGAGATAGGCTTCTGCATTGATATAGGTTCGAGTGGCTGGCCTGCTGCTACTGCAGCGTAATGCTCGGAAGGCCGAGTCGCGGAAGATCTGCGGGCGGCGCGCTTATACCAGGAACTTTGTTTGCGGCGATTCCCTACGCAATCATGAACCAGGTCAGGCTCTTCCCACGGCACATCGTGATACGCCGTCTGCAAATGCGAACTCTTGGGATCACGGATCCACTCCTGCGGGAACAGAGCAATCGTTTCCCTCTCGGTGACTCTTGGCCTCGGCCGCACCGCTTCTCCCGACAAAGCCGCGTATAACGCTGCCGGAAGATCTCTTTCCGGCCCCAGGCTCAAATGTCCGACTTGCGTCGACCTGGGATTGATTTCGATGAGATAGGCGTCGCCGGTGACGGATTCCAGCATGAAATCGAAGCCAAAGAAGCCGGAGAGGCTGAGACGGCGCACCATGCGCTCCGCGGCCATTGCCATCTCGGCGTTCTCTATCATGCGGAGCACTGTCGCATGTCCCGCCGTGCTGGCCTTCTTCACCACTTCAAAGTGCACGCTTGCCAGGACGCTTCCCCGCCAGCATACAACGGCGCTGGTGGCTTCGCGGCCTGCCACAAAACTCTGCGCGTTCACCACTGGCCGGTGCCGCAAAATCGAAGGCCAAAGCAGAGTCTTGTCGCGATCCAACAAGGCCCGTTTGGCTGCCCGCGCCAATAGCGGCGGGGCTTGCAGTTGCGCAAAAGCGCGTTGTGCTTCTGCCAGTGTGCGCACAATACGCACGCCGTCACCCCCCGACGTGCCATTTGCCTTGAGCACGGTCGGAAAGCCCATCCTGCCGATCCAATCCTCGAGTTCATCCACGCTCGCAATCACCTGCGTGGCCGGGACCCGCACTCCCTCTTCGCGCGCTAAATCGATGAATGCGGTTCTGGCTGCCATCAAAGGAATACTTTGCGGATTGCCAAACGAGCGCGCAATCACCGCAGCCATCTTGGCGCCAGCTTCGCCTTTGTTTTGTTCCCGCACGTAAAGATTATGCAAATGCTCAGTCGCAAGATCGTCGCCAGAAATTACGAAGTCCGGCCGGGAACTTGCAATCGCGCGGGCAAAGGACGTCAAAGGAGCCAGCCCCGCATATTTGTACGCTCGACGCAGGCAACGCGTCTTGCGGACGGGATGCGACGCCGGACAAACTGCATCCACCCGGCAACCGGCCGATGACAAAGCCATCGCCAGCCGCGCCGTCGGATACCAGCACGATGTCGTCGCCACTAGAACCGTGGGAGCCACAACGGTCGTCCGATTTTCGGCTGGCTCTGGAGTCTTAAACAGCGCTCTGGTCATGTAAATTGCCCGCGCAAGAAGCGACGGAGGAATCTAACGGAAGTTCGTGTTAACCCAGCAGAAGAATCAGAGATAAACCAATTCTCCCCGCTTGCCAATGGATGCGTTCGCTGCCTCGAGCATACGCACCACGCGAAGGCCGGCGTGGCCGTCGTTGGTTGGGTTTTCATCCTTCACAATGCATTGCGCGAAGTAGGTCAGCTCGCGGGTCAGCGCTTCCACTTGTTCGACCTGCGGCGCCCACATATCACCCGAGCGATAGTGCACCAGCAAATCGTAGAGACCCTCGCGGCTGGTGACGTTGACGCCCTTGTCGTAGATTTTGATCTTCTCGTCCACCTCGAGATCATTCCACACCAGCATTTTCTTTTCGCCGCCGATCAGCGTGGTTCGGACTTTTACCGGCGAGAGCCAGTTCACGTTGATGTGAGCAATGACTTTGTCAGGAAAATACAGAGTGAGGAACGCTACGTCTTCGTGGCCGTTCAGATGGGTTTGCCCGGTTGCGGATATCGCTTCCGGCATCTTTTGAATCAGGTAGTCGATGATCGACAGATCGTGCGGGGCAAGATCCCACACCACATTGACATCGTGCTGGAACAGTCCCAGGTTAACGCGCGTCGAGTCGTAGTAGTAGAGCTTGCCAAGCGCGCCTTCGTCCAACAGTTGTTTGATCTTCTGCACCGCCCCGGTAAACAGGAACGTGTGGTCGACCATGATTTTCAGATTTTTTCGCGCCGCCAGTTCAATCAGTTCCTGCGCTTGCGCCGCGTTGCTGGTGAATGGCTTCTCGACAAAAACGTGTTTGCCGTTCTCCAGAGCCGCCTTCGCCAATTCATAGTGCGTCCACACCGGTGTCACCACGGCAATGGCGTCGATGTCAGGCGACCGCATCAGTTCCGCTGCATCGGCAGTTACCAGCACATCCGGATACGCCTTCGCGACTTTCTTTCTCGCCGAAGCGCTCTTGTCGCAGACCGCAACCACTTCCGTTTCGTCCAGCCGTTCCAGATTACGAACGACGTTTGGTCCCCAATACCCGTACCCCACCACCCCGAATTTCACGACAACTTCGCCCTCTGACTTCACTACGACGTTCGTATCCTGTGGTGCTGCAATAGTTGTAGCCATGTGGAAAGCCTCGATTCTGGACAGCTTTTTAGGAGGGGAGGAAGGATTGATACGGGGGGGGAACTAATTTAGTGTGCGCCGTCGCCGAGCACCACTGCGCCCGGTGTACGTGCCAGGATTTTCAAGTCCATCCAGGGTGACCATGTGCGCGCATACTTGAGGTCGAGCCGAACCATGTCGTCGAACTTTACGCGACTGCGTCCGCCCACCTGCCAAAGTCCGGTGATGCCGGGTTTCGCTTCGAGCAAGCGCCGCCGATGCCAAATGTCGTAGGCCTCTACCTCGTAGGGAACGGGTGGCCGCGGCCCGACCAGCGACATCTCTCCCTTCAGCACATTCACGAACTGAGGAAGTTCGTCCAGGCTGGTCTTGCGTAGAAACGCTCCCACGCGCGTGATACGGGGATCCTTGGTCAGCTTGTATACCCCTTCTGCATTTTCCGTCGAAGTTTGCTTGTCGGCTTTTCCCGCGATCAGTTGCTGCACGTACTTTTTATGCACGGCGGCATCGTTGTTCACGTACATCGAGCGAAACTTCAGGAACACGAACGACTTGCCGTGTTGCCCGATGCGTCGCTGCCGGAAGAACACCGGCCCCTTCGATGTCGCTTTAACGATCAACGCAATCAGCGCAAAAAGCGGAAGAAAAGCGATCAGCGCGAGTGCGCTTCCCAGCAAGTCCATGGCACGCTTCAGCGCGAGCGATGGCTTGCGCGCGTCCTCCCGCTTGGACAGATCGGGATACAGAGCAGGATTGCTCGGCCGCTTGTCGCCATCTTCGTCCCAGTCCTCGGGGAAAACGTGGAACGACAGACTGATCTGCTTGAATTGCTCGAAGCTTAAATTGGCGCGCAGTGTCCTCGTCACCCGGGCAATGATGGCGCTCGGAACCGAGTTGCTGTCGGCAGCCGCGATCTCGGTGAAAAGCACTCCTACCACGCAATCATTCGCGTACCACCCCATGATGTCGGTTTCCCGAGAGCACAAGGCTAGTGCGGAAAGAATTTTCTCCAGTGTATTGCCGTTCTGTGCGGACGATAGATACTCGCCCATGTCGAGAAGTAAGAGCATGAACGGCTTTCGCGAGCGCTCACTTCTCTTTCTTTCCAGCGCAATCATCCGCCGGAAAGCTTCGGCTTGTAGGAGTTCCTGATCACCAGAGGATGAGGCTTCGGTGATCGGACTAAGGGTCTTGCCGTGGCTGGCACGTCGTGCGTTCACAAATCCCTCCGCTTGTTCTGCTTGTGGGGGGCGAGTCAAGCGAACTGCTAGGTGTTAAGACGATTAAAGTGACAAGAACTCGGGGGTTGGCTGCTACTTCAGCCTTTCTTGCTTGGATCGATCGATGGAGGAAGAACTGTACCGCTGATAGTAGTCGCTATGCGACGCATTCTCGCTGCTGTTTACCAGGGCTCCCAGCAGCTTTGACTTTTCCAGAGTTTCCAGGCCGCGCTGCAACTGTTGCTTTTCCGTGATTCCTTTTCGCGTAACCAGCAGAACGCCGTCTGCCAATCGCGACCAGATGCTGGTGTCCGCCAGCGGAAGCACGGGGGAGAATCGATGATGATCCAGTCAAACCATGCTTCCAGTTGCGCCATCAAGGGCGAAAGTTTTCCCGACTGCATCAGCTCCAGCGGATTTTCCGGTGCACTCCCGGCCGGCAGGATCCAGACTCCAAGGTCCTGCAGGCGATACAAGCTGATGGTTTCGGTCTCGCCACTGAGCCATTCGCACAGGCCAGGAAGATTGCCGATGCCAAATTGCGCCGCGATGTTCGGACGCCGCAAATCGCCTTCCAGCAGCAAAGTACGTTGCGGCTTGCGTCGCGCCATCGTACAGGCAAGATTGGCTGCTACCGTGCTCTTCCCTTCCTGCGGGATCGTGCTGGTGATAAGCACTTTTTTCAGAGGGCGGGTTTGTCGAATCTGTCGCAGGCGCACCGCCAGGAAGCGAAATTTTTCCGCTCCCAGGCTGCCCTCTTCGCCGAGTGAGACGAGTCGGCTGTCCGACTGCAACCGCACGGGCAGCACCGGAAACCGCTCCAAATTGTCCAGCGGAGTTGCCATCTCCGAATCGAACGAACGGTTCGACGGAGCGACCGGCGCTTCGGCTACTGCGCCGCGGGAATCTCGCAATTTCCGTTCCGCCGCCTCCAGTAATTCGGTGGCCAGCGTCAGCGTGGACGTGCCGTTCCCGTTGCCCGAATTTTCCAGGCCCGCTCTTTGCAACGCATCAAAAATATTGCTCATTGTTCAGTAACCCGCATTCCTGCCCGCGTTTCGCTCTCGTGATCCTGTTTTTGCTCGGCCTGCAATTGGGCATAGAGTTCCAGCAAGGTCTGCGCCGCCTTCTGTGCATCCAGTCCATTCGAGCCGTGGCTTCCCAACGGAGGAGTTTGCACCCCCAGGCGAAAATCAATGGCGATATCGTCGATGATGTCCGGGCTGATGCTGTGCATCTGCCGTCCAAAGCCTGCGATCAAGGCGTTTTCGCAGATCGTATTGATCAATCGCGGAAGCCCCTGCGAGTGCTGGTAGACCGCCGCGACAGTCTCCGGCGGAAACAAAACCGAAGGATGAGGGCATCCCGCCAGCTGCAAACGGCGCTCGATGTATCCCTTGGTCTCTTCCGAGTTCAAGGCCAATAAATGGGAGCGCAGCGAGATGCGCTGCTTTAGCTGCCGCAAGCTTACGGAATCCAGCTTTTCGTCCAGCTCCGGTTGCCCGACCAGCAGGATTTGCAACAACTTCTGTTGCGGCGTTTCCAAATTCGTGAGCAATCGGATTTCTTCCAGGATCTCGGCCGAAAGATGATGCGCTTCATCGACTACCAAAGCCGTCGTCAGTTTTTTCTGACTGCGCTCGATCACGTAGTGAGCAATCTGCAACAGCAACTCGCCCTTGTTCTTGCTGGTGGCGGGAAGTCCCAGATCGCTGGCGAAATACTGCAGAAACTCGAGCGGTGAAAGCCGGCCATTGAAGATATACGCGTAGGCCACGTCGTTACTCTGCTTCAGCAACTGCAGCAACGAGTGCAGCAGCAGCGTTTTGCCCGTTCCCACTTCCCCGGTCAGCACAACGAATCCCTTGTGCCGTCGCACGCCGTAGTAAAGCGCCGCCAAAGCCTCGTTGTGTCTCTTGGTCGGAAACAGGAACGAAGGATCGGGAGTGATCTCGAAGGGATTGCGCGTCAGACTGTAAAAAGATTTGTACATTCTCTCCGTTAGCCCCGCAGATAACTCAACGCCGATCCGATCAAAATCGTAACAGATACCACCGCCGCCGTTGCCCATCCAAGCCACATTCGCCTGCGCTCCTGTTGCTCATCCGCGGTAACGGTCAGTGCTGGAATCTCGGAAATAATTGCCACGGGCAACAGCTTCTGCAATTGTTTTTCCTCGTGAATGCGGTCATCCATCATCTCGAAAGAACCGGCGACCACGAAGCCCAGAGCCAGTCCAATCCCCAATCCGATGCCACAGAACTTCAGGCGATTGGGGAAATCCGGCTTTACCGGCAAGCTCGGCGGATCAATGATCCGGAAGCGTTCGCCCTGTTGCAATAACTCCATGCTGGTGGCCATGGCCGACTCGTTCTTCTTCTTTAGAAGATCGTCGTAGCTCGCCTTGGATTGCTCATAGCCGCGCGTAAGGTCGGAAAGCTGCTGTTCCCGCACCGGCTCCTGATTCAGCCGCGCCTGGTAGTCGACCACCTTCCCTTTCAAGTCGGCCACCCCACGTTCCCGGTTCGCAATCTCTGCTCGGTTCGCCTGCAGCTGACTTTGCAATTGCACCATCGGAGACGCCGGATCTCGCACTTCAGTCGGGTCGCTGGCACTCGGGTCCGTCGGCGCTGTGCTTTTCGTCTTGAGGTCCGCCAGAAGGCGAGCCCGCGTCTTCTCCGTATCCGCGATCTGTTGTTTCACTTTTCGCACATCAGGATGGCGATCGGTGTAATGCGAACTCAGATCCGCCAGCTGTGCTCGCAGCTTCTCCAGTTCCTCGTCGATCGCGGGTAAGCCCATCGCCGTGGTGCCGGTGGCGCTCTTCGGCGTACCTTGCAACGAGCGATATTGATTGACCAGCGTTTCCAGATAGACCCGCTGCTGTCGAGCCGTATTCAGCGCATCTTCTTCGGTCTGCAGCTGGGATTGCAGGCCCGCAAGGATTTGCAGATTGCTGCCGACCTGCGCGGGCAGCTCGCCTACGTGTTGCCCCTTGAATTCCCGTATCTTTTGTTCCTGGTCGGACAAGGCCTGGCGCGCGGCTTCCAACTGGCTCTCCAGAAATTTCGTAGTGTCTTCCGACTGTTGCTGCCGCACTTCCAGATTCTCGCTGATGAACAGATTCGTCAGTTCGCTGGTGACTTTCTGCGCTACATGCGGGTCGTGCGCTGAATAAGACACATTGAACGCGCTCACCCGGTTCTGTGCATCGCGCACCAGTTCGATCTCAATCTGCTTGCGCATGCCCTCAACCTTTTCGTCGTCCGTCAGATGATTGCGGCTGTCGGCATATAGATTGAGCTGGTCGATGATGTGCAGTAAACGTGTGCGGCTCAGAATCTGTTGCGTGATACTCCGCAACCGGTCCTGCAGGTCGTCATTGACGTTCGGGGTTACGTAATCCTTGGGCATGGTGGGTTGCTCCACCAGAATCAAGGTGCCCGAGCGGTATACCGGAGCCAGAACCCAGCTCGCTCCCCACACGATCGCCCACCCCAGAAAGAGTGGGATCAAAAACTGCAGGTGGCGGCGCCGCACAATGCCCAGATACCGTTGCAGGTCGAAGCCTTCCGAACTTTTCTCGTCGAGATCGTCAACCATAAAATTTATCGTCCCAGAGGTCTCGAGAACTGATAGGAAATCGAAACAAATTCCCGATTGGTGTTAGGCGTCGTTGCCAGCACTGCAACCCCGCTGTAATCCTGATGAAGCCGCGTGTACCCCATTTGCAGACTGATCCGCTGGCCCAGCAACTGCTGCACTGAGGCTGTACCGGAAACCGTGTGGCCGTTCGCCGATGCGGCAAGCGCTCCGGCAACCACGTCGTTCTGCACGTATCCTCCGGCGACCGACCCGCTGAATGTCCGCGTAATCTGCTGCCGGACCGAGGCGCTGGCGCTATCCAGATGAACCGCTCCCTGCAGCCCGCCGCCGCCCGAGATCATGTGCGAGTAGCTGATCGCGACGTTGGTCATCCGCCCTTGCCACCCCAAGCTCGCCCCTGCTGCGGGGTTCCAGGCTTTAGCGGCAGGAGCTTGAGGTAGCAGCGGCAAAAGCCCTGGTGCCGTCGTATCCGAATACTGCGGCCCGCCAAAAAACGACATCGAGAACCTTGAACTTGGATAGAGCGTGTAGAAGAAAAGGATTGCGTGGGTCTGCGTCTCGCTCTGCCCTCCCGTCGGATACGCCACCAGCCGCTGGTACTGGTACGTTGCCCCCAGGTAGTGCATCTTCGTAATCCGGTGGGAGTAAAAGACCGAACCGCCCTGCGAGCTCGAATCGTAAAGACCGGGAACCTCTGCCTGGTTGGGATAGTGCAAGTTGGTGAATGTCCCGCTGGCTCCTACCATGCCGTTGGCGGCGAATTGCGACGTGATGCCGACATTTGCCGTATTGCTCAGGCGATCCGCAATCGGCGCGATGATAGAAAAATTAGCTTGCTGCGCGCTTCCGGAAACCGCCGCCGCCGATGCCAGGTCCGGCTGGTTGAATATATTCGAGCTTTTCTGAAATCCATCGCGCGCGGTGAACGTCACGTGCGGGCTCAAACGATACTCAAAATCAATGGCAGCGTTCTGGTCGGTCTCGTTCCTCGAACTGATCTTCTGATAGAAGGTGAAGCCCGGTGCGTACGTCGAAATAATATGCAGGCGCGGTGTCACTTCGTCGAGCGTGAGGAACGGTGCGATGGAGTAGCTTATGTCGCTCACCGGTTGACCGCTAACCGAACCCAGCGCGTTGTCGGTGTAGGCGCTGGTGAATGCCATCCCGCCGCGCAGATAATTCGAACGCTCCTCGGAGCCCACCACTGTGGGATACGATTCGCCACTCACAGGCGGCGGAGCCAGCATGGCATCCGCGTTCGTTTCCGGGCCTACAACCGCGGGCACCGGAGCCGCCGGCGTGTTATCGCCCTGCGACCACGCATAGGTTGCGGGCAACAACAGCAACCCTGCGCAAATTTGATAAACAAGTTTCATGCTTCAGAACTATCGTTACGGGACAACGATCGTGTCGCGTGGCTGCAACTGGATGTTCTGGGCCGGATTCTGCCCCTTCACCACTTCTTTGTAATTAAAGCGCAGGCGCGTCTGGCTTCCATCCGCACTCTGGCGCAAAACATAAATCGATTTTTGTTTTGCGAAGTCGCGAAACCCGCCAGCCACGGCAATCGCGTCCAGCACGGTTGCAGCGCTCGCAATCGCGTACGAACCTGGCTTGTTTACTTGCCCCAGAATGTTGAATTTCTGGCTATTAATCTGCTGCACAATGACGGTAACTTCGGGCTCCCCAATGTAGTTCTTCAGCCGGGTTGCAATCTCCTGCTCCAACTTCAGCGGAGTTCGTCCGCTGGCTTGCACTTCGCCCACCAGGGGAAGCGAAATCTTTCCGTCCGAACGTACCGGGATGGAGCGGGAAATGTCGGGCTCTTTCCACACATTGACGGCCAAAACATCGTCGTTGCCAATCACGAAACTGTCATCGTGCGGCTTGGTGCCGGACGCTGCGCCGTCATTTGCTTGACTGGTTTGGGGGCCAGCAACAGCGGCATGATTCGTCCCAGCCTGTTGTGCCCACGCCGCGGACACCATGAAACAGGCTGCGGCGGCGCAGATGCCACTTCTCCAAAAACCCGCTCTTTCCATCTTCGTCATCCTGTCCAGTTCCCGCTTCAACTTGCTTTTCCGCTTCCTTTATTCTGATGCTGCAACGTCAATTTTTCGGGTAGCGACGCCAGGTACGAGTCGGGAGCGCTCATCTCATACTGCGCGATCTTGTACAAAATCGTACGATAACTTACGCCTAAAAGGCGGGCTGCCGCTTTCCGGTTCCATCCCGTTTTTTCCAGCGCCGCTGCGATCGCGTTCCGCTCCGTCTCCCACCGCACGCTCTGGATCATCGACTTCAGCGATTTCGGAAGGGATTTCACTTCCACCGTATTAAGATCTTCCTGCTCGGTTGCGTTCGCTTCGTCGTCCGGGTGCCGATCGCTGAGAGAGTTGCCCCCTATGTCTCCCAGGTGTTGTTCTTCGCCCGCGATCAGATACCGCTTCACGAAGGTTTCCAGTTCCTTCAAATTTCCCGGCCAGGAGTGGTTCTGACAAGCCTCGAGCGTCGAGGGCGTGAAGTCGCGTACCGGGAGCCCGTAGTATTTCGCCACCTTGTGCATCGAATACCGCAGAAGAATTTTGATTTCGTCCTTGCGATAGCGCAAGGCCGGTACATGCACGGTGAATGCGCTGAGCCGGTAGTACAAATCCGCCTGAAACCGCTTTTCCGCCAGCGCACGATCCAGCTTATCGCTGCTGGCCGCCAGAATTCGCACATCGACTTCCACCGGCTTCGTTTCTCCGGCCCGCACGAATTGCTTTTCCTGCAGAACCTTGAAGATCCGCGACTGCAATGCCAGCGGCATCTCAGTAATTTCATCCAGCAGCAGCGTGCCCTTCTGTCCAATCTCGAGTTTGCCGGGGTGGCGCGTGGACGCCCCTTCTCGCCCAAACAATTCGATCTCCAGCAAGTCCGCCGGCATCTCCGCGCAGTTCACTCTCAGGAATTTGAAACCGGAGTGTACCGATCGCTCGTGGATCAATCTCGCTACCGTGCCCTTTCCGCTTCCGGGCTCGCCCAGGATGAGCACAGGAACGTCCGACTGCGCGAGCAATTCGGCTTGCGCTCGAAGCTGCTGCATACCAGGGCTAATGCTAAGAAAGAATTCGTCTTCCCCCAGTGACTCGATATCCTCACTCGCCATCTCGGGTTCCCCAAAATCATTTGCCGGGCTGAGATGCTTGCGGATGACTGCCTCCAGTTGCCGCTCGGTGTACGGCCGGACCAACACTTCCCTTACGCCCATGCGGGTCGCTTCCTTTTGACGGGTCGCGTCGGGATCGCAAAGGACGACGATGGCAAGTTCCGGACGAAGCCGACGTAGCCAGGGCAGGAGCTGGAGCCCATGGTTATCGTCACGTGCCAGATCCAGCACCAATAGGTCGGGCGCAGCGCCGGACTGCACGCGCTCCATTGCGTCCCACCCGCTGGCCGATGTTTCCAGGTGCCAGCAGTTTTCGACAGCACTGGAATTCAGCGTACGGACGATCGACGCTTCACTGCTCACAACCAGCAAGCGATGGGTTTCAGTTGTATTTGCCGCCATGTAGATGGACCTTTTCCAGGGGGAGAGGAGGGTCTGTGTGATGCTTCAGGCAGGTTCTACTTCATATCCTTCGACTCGTACCGCCAAGGAACGCTGGATGGCCTCGACTGAAATGATGAGCGTTCGGTCTCCATTACGCGAGACCAGGATGCCCTCCATGCCGTCCAACGCACCGCTGCGAATGCGTACGCGCTGGCCAATCTTCAGGAAGGGATGAGACGACCAGGGAAGTTCGGTTTCCACCAGGCTACGGACCGCTTCGATCTCGCTATCGGGAATCGGCGTTCCCTCGCCCTGCGCGCCGACCAGGCCAAACACGCCTTCCACTCGCAGCACGCGCAGTCGCTCCACCCGGTTCGGAACAAATCTCGCGAAGACATAACAGCTGAACAGCGGAAGCTCCACTGACTTCTTCCGGTCGCTCCAGCGATGGACTTCGGTCACCAACGGAAGAAACGTTGTCACGCCCCTCTCCGCCAGGCGGTGCGCCACAATCTTTTCGTGACGCGGGCGCGTTTGCAGCCCGTACCAATATTCCGTTTCCGGCCCAGTCTGCGGCAGTACCGGCGGATGTTGTGGCAACGTTATGCTGGTGACGCTCATAGCTTCGCCCTCTAAGTCACTCTCCTCAGAGCGACCCCAAAAAAACTGACACTTCGGTCCTTAGTGTTAGAAATCTCGGCGGTGAGACTTCGGGGGAATTGCGGCCAGGAAGGCGGGGACGAAGTGACTTCCTGCCACCAAATATTTTGTTCTTGCTTACCTAGTTAGTTCGCTAACAACTACCCATATGTGCAAGAAATCGGCAGACGATGCACACTTGGATGCCTCTAATCTCTGGCCGTTGCCAGTGCAAATCGTCGACGAATTTTCATAATCGGTAATCGGGATGCTAGGGGGGAAGAACTGGGCAACCCGAAAAATCATAACCGCATAAGGGAAATTGGAAATCTCAACTTCTTCTGAGTTTCCTTCCCGATGAATTGCACTTTAGTGAAGGTCGCAGACTATTGCAATGGATAAAACTACTCTAGGCCAATCTTCTCATTCCATGGATTTTTTGACCTATCGTAATGAGTACTTTCGTACTCCGTAAGTGTTCTCGGTAGTCTCGATTTTGTCCTCCCCAAAGCATTAGTCACGCCCGGCAGTTCCTTTCAGCAATCCCCTCAAACCTTTGCCAAATAGCTACTTATACGCTTCACAGATTAGGCACTCCAGAAACTTTGCTCCCGTTTTCCATGGTGAGTTAATTTTTCAGCCTGAACAGTACGAGTAGCAATCTCTTGCATTACGGTCGCAAGCCAAGGTAAGCTGGCTCAACAATCTGAATTCCTCCTCCAAATTCAGAGGTGCCTTCTAAGAAGGCATTCGCAACACCATGAGGGGTGCCACTTTGACCGACTCAAAGACCCGGAACCGCATCCGGGTTCTCGTTGCCGACAGCTCTCGCATTCACACCCACCTGCTCGCCGATGCTTTGAAGCGCGATCCACTGTTTGAAGTGATTCCCTGCGACTCCGACGCCAACGGTTTGATCGCTGCTGTCCACGGCTTCCAAATCGATGTTTTGGTCATCAGCTCCAACCTGAACGAAGAGCCCTCTCACGGTCTTGCCGTGCTTCGAGAAGTGCGCGCGGCCAAGCCGGGCGTTCGCGCCATCATCTTGATGGATTCGTTGAAGGACGAAAGTGTTCTAAACGCTTTTCGCGCGGGAGCACGAGGAATTTTCGGCAAGACTCAGCCCATTGAAATGCTTTGCGAATGTATTCGCTGTGTGCACGATGGGCAGATTTGGGCGAACAGTCACGAGTTATCCCTGGCCGTGGATGCCTTGGCCAGCGCTCCCTCGCTTCGAGCCGTGAACGCGCGTGGTTTGAGTTTGCTTTCCAAGCGGGAACTTCAGGTGGTCCACTGTCTGGCCGAAGGCCTTAGCAATCGCGAAATCGCGGAACGGCTCGACCTCAGCCAGCACACCGTAAAAAATCACCTGTTCCGCGTTTTTGACAAACTTGGCGTTTCCAGTCGCATCGAACTTTTGTTCATGACGATGAGCCAGGCTGCTCCGGGCCAGCCTCTCTCGGATGCTGCCACAAATGGTTCGGGGGAATTTCGCGACGAATTTGCCGTGCTACAAAAAGCTGCAGAAGCAGGTATGCCCGCCGCCCAGCTGACTCTTGCTCAGCTCTACCTCACACGGCGTTCGGATCCGCACGATATCGTCCGAGCTTATACCTGGTATCTCGTGGCGCTGGAACGCGCCTCCGAGCTCAAGAGAGTCCTTGCACAAATGCTGACGGTGAAACAGCTTGAAGAAGCCCACAAGGAGGCCAGCGCCAAGCTTTCTCGGCCGGCCACTGAACCAAGTCTCGATCTTGACCGGCTGCCAACCAGCGGTCTGCAATAGTCGGAACCCGCCATCGGCGCTGGTTTCGAACCTTTTAATAAAAAAGAAAGGCGTGCCTGGTTGGGCACGCCTGCTCTCGCAAACTGAACGAGGGCACTCTTATTAGGCTGAGGTCATCACCTTTCGGCGCGACCGAAGGAAGATTCCGCCGAAGCAAGTCAGACCGGCGAGGAACAAATAGCCCATCGTCGCTCCGCCTTCCGGTACCGGAACCATTCCCCACATTTCTTGCGCTTCCCCAGGACCCTTCGGATTGGGCGTATAAATCCACAAGCTCGCCAGTTGGGTTGAGGTCAGAGTCTCGCCGCCGGCTTTCACGCCGTTGTAAAGCGCCAACGCCAGTCCCGTAAGCTTGCTGGGGTCCACGCCGCTTCCTGTCAGAGCCCAGATAGCCTCGGAATACGCGGCTTGAGTCGCTGCGCTGGGATTCGTGGTGAACATCTGGTAGACGAGATAAGCTACCTGCTGATATCCGGCTACTCCAATCGATGTGCCAAACAGCGTTTGGCCAATATTGGAAGCAGTCAGGCTTGCGGCGTTGATCGCGTTCGCCGTCCAGGTCTCACCGCCATAGATGTTGTCTTTGAAGTCGTCGCAGATCATTCCGGGACCACCCGCCTGTCCCGGTCCGACTGCTACGCCGTTGATCGTCCCGTCGTAGAAACCGGTTCCCACGGTCTCACTGCCATAAGTCCAGTTGCTACCTTGATAGCCGCCGTTGAAGGACATATTTGTGTTTTGTCCCAGAACTGACGGCACGAAGAGCGCTATCGCTGCAATCGCAACTAATGTGGATTTCTTCATTTGTTAAGTGGTCCACCTTTTTTAAAAGTGGGGGAGGTTGGAAATTTTGTCCGTCAACAACCAACGGTTTCTTTCTAACGTTACTTTAGCTCATGGCCTCTTCAAGTCAAGGCTGATAATTTCTGCGACAGTTGCAACCGCTTGCGATTACGAGTAACCAGCGCGTAACTCGCAGAGCGATTTTCTAGTTACCTTCGTAACTAGCTTTCTATCCACCTCCGTTCTCATCATGAATTTGTCTGCACATTCCGCCACGCTTCTGTTCAGACGCGAACTTCGGAGGGTCTTTATCCATGCAGTCCTGCGCGAGACAATGTACTTGCTTGATCACCATTACGCTTGCGCTCCTCGGCGTATCCTGTTCGCGCAATCCGGAAGTGCGTAAGCAAAAGTATTTTCACAGTGGCCAGACCTATTTCGAGAAAGGCAAGTACCGCGAAGCGGCGATCGAGTTCATTAACGCGGTTAAGATCGATCCAAACTTTGCAGTCGCGCACCGTCAGCTGGCGGAAACTTTTTTTCGGCTCAACAAAAACGAAGCCGGATTGCAGGAGCTCGGCCGTACTTTGCAGCTGGATCCGCAAAATTACTCGGCCCGCCTCGAACTCGCCAATCTACTCGTTCTCAACCACACGCTTCCGGAAGCTCAGGAACAAATTGCGCGATTGCTGACGGAGCGCCCGGAAGATCCCGCAGTTCATGCAGCGAATTCCAGCCTGCTGGCTGCGCAAGGCAATCCTTCCGCCGCCGTCGCCGAAATGAATAAGGCCATCGCACTCGATCCCGGACGCTGGCAGCTCCATCTGACTCTCGCTCTCTTGCAACTACAAAATAATGATCCCGATGCTGCGGAAGCCAGCCTTAAGAAGGTCATCGAACTAAACCCGAACACGTCGCAGGCCCGCTTACTGCTGGGCAATTATTATCAATCGCGAACTCGATATGACGATGCCGAACGCGCTTTTCAGGACGCCGGCAATGTCGATCCGAAAAATCCCGAGCCGCGCGCGGCGCTCATCCGCCTGTACCTGGCGGAAGGAAAACCGGCGCAGGCCGAAGACACCGCCAGTCGCGCCAAGCGGGATTTTCCCAACGACTCCGCAGGCTACCGTCTCCTCGGCAATTTTTATTTTGTGACCGGCGACCTCGAAAAGTCCGCCGCTGAATACCGCACTTTAAATCAGGAGCATCCCGGCGATCTAACGATCAAGAAAGACTACATCCAGCTTCTGCTGCAAAAAGGAGACTTCGGCGAAGCCAGCCGTCTCGATGCCGAAGTCCTCAAATCCAATCCGAACGATAGCGATGCCCTGGTCTATCGCAGCCAGATTCAAATCAGCAGCGGCCACGCTGGCGACGCCGCGGCGGCCCTGCAGGATGTCATTAAGAACGACCCCGACAACGCCGAAGCCCACTACGTCCTGGGAATGGCGTTCGAAAAATCAGGAAATTCCCAAGGCGCAGAAACCGAGTGGAGAACGGCCGTGCGTCTGCGTCCCAATCTCCTCGATGCGATTCGGTCGCTTGCCGCGCTCGACATGACGAAAGGCGATATGGAGGATCTGGACCGCAACGCCACTCAGATTGTTCAATTGCAGCCCGCGTCTCCGGAAGGCTACGCTCTGCGCGCATTAGCGAACATCAATCGCAAACGATTCTCCGCCGCCGATCCCGACGTTCGCCGAGCCATCGCCATCGCCCCTCAGAGTTCGTTCGGATACGTGCAGTTGGGCAACTTGAAATTCGCTGAGGGACAATTCGATGAGTCCCGCAAGGCTTACCAGGCCGCGCTCGATCACAACCAGAATTCCCGCGACGCCCTCCACGGCCTGATGAACACTTACTTCGCCCAAAAGCGAGCCGATCAAGCCATTCAGGCGGCGCGAACGCAAATCGCCAAATCTCCCGACAACAGCGGCTTTTATGATCTACTGGGCACTGCGCTATCCACTGACAGAAAAGATCTCAGCGCCGCCGCCTCCGCATTTCAGAAATCCACCGAACTCGACAAGAACAACTCCGATGCCATGCTGAAGCTCGCGCAAGCGCAGGCCGCGATGGGGTCCACTGAGCAAGCCATTGCAACATGCCAGCGTGGAAGCGCCGCCAACCCATCCGACCCAAGTTTTCACATCCTGATGGGGGACTTATACCAATCGACGCAGGACTGGAAGCACGCCGCCGACGCTTATCAGAAGGCGCTCGCCATCAAACCGCAAAATCCCGTGGCCTCGAATGATCTGGCTTCCGTTATGCTGCAGTCCGGTGGCAACCTCGACGTCGCCCTCTCTTTGGCCCAAACTGCGCGCCGCGGCCTGCCGGACTCCCCACGTGTCGCCGATACGCTTGGCTGGATTTACTGTCAGAAGGGCGCCTACCGTTCGGCCGTCGAATCGCTCGAAGAAGCACTCCGGTTAAACCAGAAGACTCATTCGCCCGACGATCCTCGCATCCACTATCACCTCGGGATCGCCTATGCGAAAAGCGGGCAGACCGCGCAGGCTCGCCAGCAACTGGAGCGGGTGCTGCAACTGAGCCCCAGCGCGAGCGACTCCGCCGACACGAAAAAGCAGATTGCCCAGTTAAAGTAAATGGACTAGCTGGATGTCCCATTCGACATACCTATGTCGACAAGCGTACAGTCCAGTTAGCGCTGCTCGCTCCGTTTTGCAACGTGATGGCGAGGCTTTGCGGCTTAGGTGTCCGTCATGGAGCACGAAACGCCGCAAGTCGAGATCATGCGCCTTCTCCACGAACAGATTCAGTCTCGGGAAGACGAAATCTTTGGTGGCCTATCGTTCGCAGAGCGTGCCGAATACAACGTGAAGAGTGCGCGCATCAACCAGTTGGAAATCCTGCTTCAAGCTGAGGCCCCCGCTCAATCAATCGTCCGCACCAGATAAGAGCGATAAGCGACGCAATTCCATCGAGTGGACGGCGAAGCCCGAAGAAGATATTCCGCAAGAGGACGCTCGACAGCCCTACCGTAGCCGTGAAAGTGGCGCATCCGGGAAGAGCCCGCAATCTGGAGAATGCTAATGCTGGTCCAGCAGTTCCGTTCGCTCCACCCGTTCCCCTTTAAACACCACCATCGAAATCCGTTCGGTCGCGGTAATGTCCTCGAGAGGGTTTCCATCGACGATCAGAAGATCGGCATCATTCCCTGCGCGAATCGAACCAGTTCGATTGTCTATTCTCAATAAGCGCGCCGCATTCGCCGTGGCAGCTTGCAGTGCAACCGCCGCCGGAATCCCCGCCTGCACCCACAGTTGCAGTTCATGCTGCACCGTAGGACCGTGGATCACCAGATAGTTTCCCGCGTCGCTCCCCGTAACCAGCGAGACTCCGTGCTGGTACGCGCGTTTCAGATTGTCCGTCGCAACCGCCAAATCTACCGGGTACTGCGCCATCGCTTTGCGCATTTCCTGCGTGTCCGATGACGCAAGCGCCTCTGCAGTTCCCTGTAACAACTCCGGTGGACCCACCTGCTGAACCAGGGATCGTTTCAGCAGTTCGCTCTTCCCCGCCGCAAACTCCTTGAAAGCCTCTCCAACGCTTAACGTGGGATCGTAAAAGATTCCCTGCTGCGCCATTTGTACGAAAAGTGCGTCGGGAATTTTCTCACGGAAGGAACCGTGCTCGATGGAGTTCGCTTGCGCCTGCACCGCATCGGCCACGTCGCGCGCATCGCCCGTATGAACCGAGAAAGGTAGAGAGTCCGCGTGTGCCTGCTGTGCGACCGCGTCAAACAGCCCGGTATCCAGACGGTTGAAAACGCGGCCTCCCGCGCCCGCCTCCAGCACCGCTTTGATGCAGTCCACTCCCTGCTTCTTCAGCCCGTCCACTTGCTGTCGAGCCTCCTCCGCAGAGGTTGGAATGCGGTTCATTTGCTTTTCCAGATTCGCGCGCACCGTCGGCGGCAGATCTTTAAAGTATTCCGTGCCGTGTCCGCCTGCAGCAGTGAACAGTGGCCCGCATGTAGAAAGTTCCGCTCCAAGCAACTGCCCACTGTTTACCGTGGACCGTACTCTGAGAACGGCATCCAGACCATCTCCCACGCTTCGCACCGTCGTGATTCCGCTATAAAGGTAGGCGGCCAGATTTCTTTCCATGCTCTTTTCAGCGTCATACTTGCTGTTGTCCGGATAGAACCCGCCTGGCGCACCGAGATGGACGTGCACATCGATGAGGCCCGGAAGAATGGTTTTTCCCGCCGCTTCCACCGTCTCCGCCTTCACACTCTTGGCATCAGGGCCCTCGCCTTCGTATACCTCGGCAATCTTTCCGCCGCGAACCAGCAGCGAGCCGTTTTCGATCACCTTGCCGTCGCCAATGAAAATCCGGGCTCCGCGAATCAGAAAGGTTTCACTGCGCGACAGCTCCCGGTTCAGAATCTTGGTCTTCGCAACGCCCGTGCGCGAATGCATCTGCCAGAAACCCAACACTAAGAACGGAGTCAGCACTGCCGCCAGCCACAACTTTGCCGATGGACGAATCTTCTCTTCCTTCTCCCAGCGGAAAATTTTGTACGAGATGAAAAGTCCAACAATTGACGTCAACAACAGCGCCAGCGCCGGAAAAATATTCGCCCCCAGGCCCTCCTTGCGTAAAAGCATCCCTTGTATGCCAGTCACCATGTAGGTTGCCGGCACGAATTGTGTGATTACCAGCAGCCACGGCGGAAACATGGTCAGCGGAAACGTCGCCCCGCTCAAAAACAGCATCGGGAGGTAAATCAGCTGCACCAGCAGTTGACTTTCCTGCATGGAGTTGACCACCGATGCAAGGATCAGACCGATGGAACGAAATCCGCAGATCGCAAGTGTGGTAAACAGCAGGATGGAAGGCATCGACTGCGGCCACGGCATGCCATACAAGAAGTGCGCCAGCGTGAAGATGAGAATCACGTTAGGCATGTAAAGAATCCAGCCGGTGACCACCGACGCAATCAACAGCGGCGCTGGTGAGATCGGCGTCACTTTATAGCGACGCAGAATGTTGGCTTCGCGCTCCTGCACCGCTCGGATTCCCGCCCCGAAAAGCCCATTGCCCAGGATCCCGATGATCAGCACCATCGAGATCACGATGGTCATCGCCGCGCCGCGCTCCGCGTGCATGGCCTGCCCGAAGATGAAGAAGAAAACCAGCGGAAAAAGATAATTGAAGAAAATGACAGACTTCTGGCGCAGAGCCAGTTTCAGGTCCAACACCACCAGCGCTCGATAAGCCTTCATCTTCTATACCGCTCTGGTATACCGCTCTGGGTCGGCATCACTCTCGCAGGCTCTTTCCAGTGAGCTCAATGAACACATCTTCCAGGCTCGGCTGCTTCAGGCTGACATCTGTCAGTTCAAGCCCCTTCTGATCGATCCATTTGACCAGATCAACCAGCGTGGCCGCCGGACGCCGCGAGTTCACCGTGAGCGTGCGGCCGCTCGGGTCAATCGAGCTTTGGATCGCCTCCGTCCACGCCGGCCGCTCCTCCGGAAACGGCGTGGCGCACGTAACCACGATGCTCGAAGCGTTCCGGCTTTGCTGTTGCAATCGAGCCGGTGTGTCCAGCGCGATAATGCGTCCTTCATCCACGATGGCCACGCGATCGCAAAGCCGCTCGGCTTCCTCGATGTAATGCGTGGTCATCAGAATTGTCCGGTGTTCGCGCTTCAGCTCTTCCAGCAGCGAATGAATTTCGACCCGAACTTGCGGATCAAGTCCAGTCGTGGGTTCGTCCAGAAACACAAGTTGGGGATCGTTCACCAGCGCCAGGGCAAGCGCAAGCCTCTGCTTCTGCCCGCCCGACAACGTGCCGTAGAAAGCGTCGCGTTTCTCTTCCAGTTGCAACCGTTGCAGCAGCTTATTCAGATCCACATGCCGGCTGTAAAAGGATGCGAATACCTGCATCGCCTCCCGTACCCTTATTTTCTCCGGCAGGTTCGTCGCCTGCAGGCAAACACCGATGCGGTCCTTGAGCTGTTGCCGCTGTCGGTCCGGGTCAAAGCCGAGCACCGTCACCTGCCCGCCGGACCGTGGTCTCAGCCCCTCCAGAATCTCCACCGTCGTCGTTTTGCCCGCCCCGTTCGGCCCGAGCAAGCCAAACACCTCGCCCGGCTGGATCTCGAAATCGATTCCCTTCACCGCGTGCACATCCCCGTAGGACTTCTTCAGGTCCTGCACAAAGATGGCTGGCGACGAGGAATTCATGGCGGGTGCATAGCCTATCCGAGTCGGTGGACCCGAGTCAAAAACCCGCATTTGTTGGCAACATGGGTACTTCGGTGTCTTCCCAGTCCCGCCGGAAGAGCTGTATATCCAACTTTTCTGCTAGGCTTCCCAATAGCCCTGTTGTTTCTGTTCTGGTCACATGCAGCTGTTGGGAGCTCGGGTCGCGCCATGCCTAGGGAAATCGAACAGGAAGTCTCCGTCCTCTCCTCCTCAAAAGACGGGCTCGTCTATCTCACGCCCAATGACTGGATGTTGGTCGCCGATAAGGCTGCCCGCGTCACCTTTCGCAAGGGCGACATCCTGGTCCACAAGGGAAAAAATTCCAACGGCATCTACCTTCTGCTGAAGGGCAAGGCCCGCGTGCAAATCCCCTCACAGGTAACCTCGCCCGAAATTGGGCCGGGGCAGATTTGTGGGGAGATGTCGTTTCTGGAAAACGCGCCCGCCAGCGCTAATGTCGTCGCTGCCAATGACGTAGAGGCCTACCACCTCGATAGTCCGGTCCTCGAAAAGCTCTTTGAACTTTTCCCGCACCTCGCTTCTCGCTTTTACCGCTCGCTGGCCACCAACCTGTCGCGACGTCTCAGAGAGTTGATCGGTCCGCGGGTCGCCGAACCCGCGACAGTGCGCGCAGCTGGCAAGCCTTCATAGGTCAGTTCGAGGCGAGAGCTTAACCAACCGCTGATTGAACAACAACTTAGAAGAAATTCATCAAGCAATGGCGCGGAAAGATTAAATTGACTTTTGAGGACTTTTGTCCTACATTATTGAGTCTTCCAACAGCTTTGCTGAGTTAGAGTAGCCAGGATTGCTTGGTCGTTCACATGTTTTTATGCATCCGGCTAGCCGTTGGAGAATCAAATAGTTAGCTATTTTTATACCGTTTTTAGGAAAGGCATTTTGGCATGGCTAAGCGACGTGGAAATCCCAACTGGGGCAAGCCGGAACCGATCGGTCCCGTCGTCCCCACCATCACCGAGTTTGAGCAGGTCGTGCGCGAATACAAGCTCACTCCCGATCAGTATCTACGTTCAACCCGCCTGCGTGAGTGGGCTCGCCGCAATAAGAATTCTAAATACATTCCCGAACCTCTTCTGGAAGCTTGGGGATTCGAGATCGAATCCACTCTATAGTCCCTTTAATATGATTTGGCAGGGCCGCTGATAGCGGCCCTTTCGCTTTTGCGCGATAATCTTCTTCTGCCTCAAACTCTGTTCAGCGTCTTGGACGGTCCCGAAGGAGCGAGTGATGCTCGATTGGCTGCACATCCCGCTCCCTGAACTCACTGCTCTTCTCGCCGCCGTTGCGTTCGCTGCTGGCCTGAACGTTTACGCCACCATCTTCGTGCTCGGCGGATTGGCTCGATTTGGCCACCTTCCGCTCCCCCCTGCCCTGCACGTCCTCGAAAGCTGGCCGGTCATTATTACCAGCGCCGTTCTCTTCGTGATCGAGTTTTTCGCCGACAAAATTCCCGCATTCGATCTCATCTGGAGCGCGCTCCATACCTTTATTCGCGTTCCAATCGCTGCTCTGATCGCCTACAGAGCCACTCAGCAATTGAGCCCGCCCGAACATATTCTGGCGGCATTTCTGGGAGCGGCCATCGCGCTCGCCGCTCACGGCGGAAAAACCGCTCTGCGCGCTGCCGTTACGCCATCCCCGGAACCTGTTTCCAACATCACGCTGAGTCTCGGAGAGGATGTCTTTGCCGTTGGCCTCACTTGGCTCGCCACCAGGCATCCCTATACAGCGGCTACCTTAGCTCTCACGCTCGTCGCAGTTACGCTTCTGCTCGGGCGCCTCGTCATAAAGGCGCTGCGCGCGCTGTTTCGCGGCGCCGAAAGAGAACTTTCCGCTTGAACCACGTTGCGCATTTCCCGCGACTTTTTTCGCAGAACACCGATTAGCTACTTAACGGCCCTGCAAGTGCTACGTCATTTGATCGGCATCGATAAGGAAGGCGTCGGCATCCAATCTGCATGTCAATTTTCGACGAGAAGTATCGCGTAGTGGGCGTCGAGAACGATCGACTGCTCGTCCGCGGCGTGCTTAGCGGCGACGTCCTCACTATCATCAACCACGAGCCTGAAACTCCGCTCTCTCAGGAAGAATATCCCGTTGGAAAGTTGATCGCGCTTAGCGATCCCTCCAACAAGCTCCCTAACTAACTGCATCACTTTTGGTCATTGTTCGGCAGGCTGGCCCGCTACCCGGAATCGCTTGGTCACCATACTTAAAGTCTGAAATAAGTGTAAAAACTTCCTCTGGCTTTTCTCATTTGGATCGTGCGCGCATCCAGGCGTAGCCGTTTCAGCAGTCTGTCATCCTGAGCAGTGTGTCATCCTGAGCGAAGCCGGTTTTCAGGCGTAGCGAAAGATCTCCCTCTCCGCAGTCTCGACGCCCATGAGAAATTAGCGGCCACCCAACTCGCACTCTTCTGACGCGAAAAGAAAAGCCACGGCCGAAGCCGTGGCTTTGTGAATCCCCCACTTCTAGCTAGCCTTGCGATACGTATCTTCTCCCTCGGTGCGTGTTCCCGTTCCAATCACTTCCTTGCGCCGTTCACGTAATCGGTTTTGGAAAGTATCCCATCGTGGCCCGATCCCAACCGCCGTGCTGTCGATCTCCACCGTGTCGGTTCCTCCCGCGTACCCCGGCTCAATAAATTCCGTGTCATCCAGATCCGCGGGGTCCGACCGTCCCGTAACAACCGGCTCTGCACCCGGCGCGCCCGCTGCCCTTGCTGAAGGCGAGTTGCCCGGCATTTGCTGGGGTGTAGGTGTAATGTTCCGATCCGTTTCCGCGCGATGCATCACCGGATCCGATTCCCACTTCGATCGGTATTTTCCTTCGTAATCCGACCATTGCTCGTCTGACTCCAAATCGGTCTCCGAATATGGCGGGAAGTTTTCCACCTGCTTCTTCGTCAAGTCGGCAGCAAAATCATCCTGATGTTCATCGGACGGCCGCAGGCGCTCCGCCGGAACGATGAACTTCTTCGTACTCAACCAGCCGCCCGTATCCACCACAACGTAACGAATCAATCCAGTGGTGTGATCGAAAATCACGTCGTCGATTTTTCCCAATTTTTCATCGTCAAGACCGTATAACTTCGAGCCGCGAATATCTTCCGTCGGCTTCCGTGAAGCGGTAGTTTCGGAGCATTCCGTAATTCGCCATAGATTTCTGATCCTCCCGAAGATTCCATTCCTCGTGCTCATCTTTGATGTCAAACCTCCCGCGCGCGTATATCAACAAAATTCCTCTCGCCGCAGGCTCTCGCGATCGGACCTGATCAATTCAGATCAGATTTTTCCAGCGCGCAAGTTTATGTTTAGGGCACGTCCCCGCAAGACAATCCGGTGAATCATCTATAATCGCGTCAGGTATTCCGCAAACCCACGATGCTATTTCTCCCATATTCTGCACTTTTCATAGGCGGCGAAATCCTTGACCTTGTTTCCAGCACAGGTGCCGTCGCCAAGTTCGTCCTTGTCACTTTGCTGGCCTTCAGTCTCATCTCCTGGGCCATTATCCTTACTAAGTGGAGCCTGCTCCGGCGCGCCCGGATACAGAGTGGTCGCTTCCTGCGGGCTTTCCGCAAAGCTCAACGCCTGCAGGATATCGCCACTGTCGCCGATCAATTCCGTCCCAGCCCGCTCGTCGGAGTGTTCGAAGGCGGCTTCCAGGAATACAAGCGCCAGATCTCCACGCCCTCCGCCACCTTGCGCAGCCTGACGGCGGTGCAGCGCGGCATGCAGATCGGCGCCTCCGAAGAAATCACGCGCCTCGAGCGCAACGTTCCCTGGCTCGCCATCACCGCCGCCGTTACTCCGTTCATCGGACTGTTCGGCACTGTCTGGGGCATCATTGACGCTTTCCACGGACTCGGCACTGCTGGCGGCGCAACCTTGCGCGCCGTCGCTCCAGGCATCTCCGAAGCCCTCATCACCACCGCCGCCGGACTCGCCGCCGCCATTCCCGCTGTCATTGCCTATAATCTGATTGGCAATTCGATCCGCGTATTCGCCGCCCGCGGCGATGACTTCTCTCTTGAAGTGCTCAATGCCATCGAAAGCATGCAGCCTCAAGCCGCTGCTCCGCTCACCAGTCCGAGGTCCGGCGCTAATGGCTTTCACTTCCTCCAACGGCCGCACGCAAACCGCCCTTGCCGATATCAACATCACGCCGCTGGTCGATGTCGTCCTGGTGCTTGCTCATCATCTTTATGGTGACGGCTCCCGTCCTGCAGTCCGGAATCGAAGTCACCGTCCCCAAGACGCGGACCGTCAAAGAAATTACCGAAGAACGCACCGTCATCACGATCAACAAAGATCAGCGCGTGTTCCTCGGCAATGACGCCATCAACATCAATCAGATCGCCGCCACGCTTCGAACAGAAGATTCGCGATCCTCACAACCAATTTATTTTTATCCGCGCCGATGAAAACGTTCCCTTCGGCGCTTTCGCCACGGTCATGGACGCGGTGAAGCAATCGGGCATCACCAACGTCAGCATCGTCACTCAGCCTCTGGAAGAAAATGGCGCAAAACGCTGAGATCTTTTTCGAGCACGATAGCTGGGGACGCGCCCTCGCCTGGTCTGCGGGGTTCCACATCGGACTTCACCGCCATCATCCTTCTTTATTCCACCTTTTTCACCGGCCCGCAGCGGTGAGGGCTGGGGATCGGCGGTGGAGGCGGCGACGCCATGGGCGTAACCCTGGTCAGTTCCGTTCCCCTGCCGTCGACGCCGTCGCAACTCAGAACGTTCTCGCCAACGAGTCCAAAGGCATTACCAAATCGCAACCCAAGATCGAAGAAAAAGAACCGGACGCGATCGAGATTCAAGGCAAGAACGCGAAAATCAAACCGAAGAAACCTCCCAGCCCTACCAAGGCCAAGACCCAGCCGCAACCGGAAGAAGAAACCAATCAGGTTGCATTCGGCGAAGGTGGTCCGGTCAGCGGTCCTTATGGCAGTTTCGCAGCCGGCGGGGCCAAGGGAGGATTCGGCGTGACCGGCGGCGGCGGAGACTTCGGCACGCGTTACGGCTGGTATGTCCAGGTCATCCAGAGGAAGGTTTCGGAGAATTGGCTGAAGTACGAAGTCGATCCCCGCATCAGCACCGCGAAGCGCGTCTACATCACCTTCGACGTCGCCCGCGACGGCCACCCTTTCAACGTTCGAGTCGAGCAATCGAGCGGCGTTCCTTCTCTCGATATCTCAGCCGTTCGCGCCTTGCAGCGCATTGACACGTTCGGTACTCTGCCGCCCGATTACAGCGGCAGCAAGATCTCCGTGGAATACTGGTTTGATTACAAGCAATAGATTATTGTACTCATGTACCTGATGTATTCCTAAGGTTCCACATTCGCGAGTATGATCGAATTCGTATACTTGCACCATCAGAACATATCGGACTACGATACTCTGTCACGTCGTTCTCCAGTTTCTTTGCGCGCGTACCAACTCAAAACGGATGGCTCAGCCAGCAAACCAACAACTCGCATTTCCTTTCATTGGCAAAGTTGCCTCTGCCCTGACCGCACCCTGCCTTCCCTTTTACTGATCATTCTTTCCTCTCGTTTCAACCTCCTTTGCTCAGGATTGGGTTCGCACCGGCTCTGGTCTCGGCGTTGAAAAAGTACGCCTCGCCGTTCCCGACTTCAAGCCGTCCTACTACCGATCCGCAGAACACCGCTCTGCTGAAGACTTTTAATGACACGTTCTGGAACGATCTCGATAACTCCGGCGTGGTCGAACTCGTCTCGAAAAGCTTTTATCCACTGCAAGTGCCCGGCACTCCTCCTGAAGTCACTTTCGGCGTCTGGAACTCGCCTCCGCCCAATGCCGCCATGCTCGCCTTCGGCAACCTCGGCGTGCGCCGCCGGCAAGCTCACCGTGCAAGGCTGGCTCTACGACGTGAAGAACACCGCCTCGCCTCTGGTCCTCGGCAAACAATACGCCGACGTTCCCACCGACGACGCCGCCCGCCTCATCGCCCACAAATTTGCCGACGAAATTATTTTTCGTCTAGGCGGCGGCATTCGCGGCATCGCCGAAAGCAAAATCTATTTCGTCAGCGATCGCTCCGGTCACAAAGAAATCTGGGTGATGGATTATGACGGCAGCAACCAGCGCCAACTCACTCACCAGGCTTCTATTTCTCTTGTCGCCGCGCATTTCGCCCGATGGTTCCCGTCTCGCCTTCAGTTCGCTCGACCAAGTCCGGCTGGGACATCCTGATGTATCTCGACCGACCTCAATCGTGCTCGTGAGCTTTCCTCACTTCGGCGGCACCAATCTTTCGCCCTCATGGTCGCCCGACGGCGCTCACCTCGCCTTCTCTTCTTCGCGCGGCGGCCATTCCGAGATTTATGTCAGCGATTCCTCCGGCGGAAACCTTCATCCCATGACCACGGGCCGAGGCCCCGATGTGTCCCCCGCGTGGAATCGCAAAACCGGCGCGCAGATCGCCTTCGTCAGCGGCAACACCGGCTTGCCCCAGATCTACACCATGGAGGCCGACGGCACCAACCAGCAGCGCATGACTGATCAAGGCTACGCCGTCTCGCCCAACTGGTCGCCCAACGGGCAATTCCTCACCCTCGCCTGGATTCGCAAGTACGGTCCCGGCGAGCCCGGCTCTTCCGACATTTATTTGATGGATATCGCCAGCAAGCAATGGGTTCAGCTTACCCACGACGGCGGACGCAACGATTTCCCCTCGTGGGCGCCCGACGGCCGCCACATCGTCTTCCAATCCAGCCGTTCCGGACAAGGAAGAAATCTGGATGATGCTCGCCGATGGCACCAAGCTCCATCAACTGACTTTTACAGGACGTAACTCTCAACCGAACTGGAGTTGGAAATAACTGGAGATTCAAAAACAAGTTCGCAATTAACTTCGTCTGACCTCGAGTTTTTTCGGGGCCGCAGGAGGATCAAAAGTGAAGGGGATTTATATGAAACGTACCACTTTCAAGTCTGTCGCCACCATTATCGCCCTCTGCGCGATCATGATGCTCGGCGCCTGCAAGAAGAAAGCAGCGCCGCCGCCACCGCCGCCACCACCGCCGCCGCCATCACCCACGGCTTCCATCTCCGTCAGCCCCGATACGATCCAGCCTGGCCAGGCCGCTACTTTGACGTGGCAGACCTCGAACGCCACGGACGTTTCCATCGACGGCATTGGCGCGGTTCAGCCCAACGGATCACAGCAGGTTAATCCGGCTGCTTCGACCACCTATCACCTCACCGCCAAAGGTTCCGGCGGAACGCAGGACGCCACCACGCGCCTCACCGTCACTCCAGCGCCGCGCGCCGGTCGTCTCCACCCCGTCGCCTTCGGAAGAGGATCTCTTCGGCCAGAGCGTGAAGGATGTCTATTTCGACTACGACAAGTCCGATCTTCGTGCCGATCAGCAAGCCGCCATTCAGGCTGACGCCCAGTTCCTCAGCCAGCATCCCGAACATCAACTTCACGGTCGAAGGCCACTGCGACTCGCGCGGCTCAACCGAATACAACCTCGCTCTCGGCGATCAGCGCGCCTCTTCGGTCAAGAGCGCTTTGGTAGCCGCAGGAGTCAGCGCCAACCGCATTAAGACCATCAGCTACGGCAAAGAAAAGCCGTTCTGCATGGAAGAAAACGAAGCCTGCTGGCAGCAGAATCGCCGCGGCCACTTCGTCTATCAGAAGTAAAGCGTAACTTTCCAGGCAGGGGCGAGATCCTCGCCCCTGCTTGTTCATCCCCGCGACATCTCACAACTCCGTCGCCCAATCCATCTAAAATGGTTTCAGGAAAATTTCGGCTATGAATCTAAAACGTTTTTGCACGCGATCCGCCATGCTCTCCGCCGTGTGTCTGGCAACCCTGCCGGCATTTGAGCGTTAATAAAGAAACCATTCAGCTGCAGACCCAGGTTCAGCAACTTCAAGAACAAATGACCGCCATGCAGCGCAGCTTCGACGAGCGCATGGGCGTCATGAACAACCTTGTCGAGCGGGACACCGACGCCGTCAACAAAGTCAGCCGCGGCCATCAATGCTCTGCAACTACTCTGCAGAAACAGCAGGGCGACTCCGCCTCTCACGTCGACCAGCTCTCCGGCCAGATTCAGACGCTGAATGACAGTCCTGGACGAACTGAAGGCTCGCCTCGCCAAAGTCAGCAAGCAACTGGAAGACATGCAGGCCACCACTCAAAGCACTCAGCACAGTTAGCCGACAAGCAAGCCCAGCAGCAAGCGCTCGCCCAGGCCCCTCCGCCTGACGTTCTCTACAACAACGCGCTGCGCGATTACAACGGCGCCAAGAACGATCTCGCCATGCAGGAGTTCTCCGATTACATCAAGTTTTATCCCAACACCGATCTCGCCGGAAATTGCTATTTCTATCTCGGCGAAATTCAATTCCGGCAGGGAAACTACCAGCAGGCCGCGCAGAGCTATGATCAGGTTCTGCAGAATTTTCCCACGGGAACCAAAGTCGCATCGGCTCAGCTGAAAAAAGGCTTTTCGCTGATCGAACTCGGCAAGCAGGAAGACGGCGTCGTGGAACTCCGCCACGTCATCCAGCGCTACCCGCAAGTCTCCCGAAGCCTTGCAGGCTCGCGAGCGTCTGCGCAAACTCGGAGTGTCTTCTGGACGCTCCGGCGAATAGATTCCGCCACACTGCAAAATAAATATTGAGAAGTGAGATGAAATGACGAAGATTTCCGACAACGATCCCGACCGCGCCAAAGGCGCCACCGAAGGCGAAGAACACGATCACGATGGCAACGCAGGTCTGTCAGGCCCACTCGGTCACCGCGATCAGAATCCGCTTCTCAAAGATGCTGATTCTGACTTCCCCGAACCGGGCGGGAGTCCTGAGCACTCCACCGGCAAACCGCAACCAAACGCTAAAAAGCCAAAATCCAAAACTCCCTGAAGTTCTCCGCGCTCATGGAAGAGTCGCGCCCTACGTCGTGCTCCTCTGCGCCTAGTTGCTCAGGCCTTTCTTAGGCAGTCCGTCACAACTGTCTCCACCTCAACCCAAAACCTGGATCGAGGATCCACGAGCTCAAAATGTCCGGCCCCTTCCACCGACACCAACTTCACATCTTCTTTACTCTTCACCTTCTCGCTCACATAAACTTTGCTGATCGTAGGCGGCACCACGTCATCCGCCGTCCCGTGCACAATCTGCTGCCGCGCACGAATCGCCAACTTCATCGGATCCGCTTCCCGATAGTGATCCCCCACTTCCTTTGGCGTCCCTCCCAGAAACTCCACCACCGCATCGTTGCTCAAATGCAATTCATAGGCTCGCATCAAATCAATAACGCCAGCCAGCGAAACCACCGCCTTCACTCCCACTTCATGCGCCGCTAGACACAACGCCAACTGCCCTCCCGCCGAGTGACCCAGCACCATCACCCGCTGCGCATCAAATTCGTACTGCCCGCTTTTTTGAGTCAGATACTGATACGCCGCTCGAATATCTGCAAACGTGCCCGGCCATCCTCCGCCGGCATTCCCCACGCGCCGGTATTCCACATTGGCAGTCGCCACGCCCTTCGCTGTCAGCGCCGCGCACAAATGCCCGAAGTATTCCAGATCATATTTCGCCCGCCAAAATCCACCATGAATACAAATGGCAAGTGGATGCGGCCCTTCGGTCTTCGGCAGCCGCAAATCGACAAACTGGTTCTTGTCACTCCCGTAGGAGACGCGTGCATCAGCCTTCGGCGGAGCCAAACTCAAAATGTCCTCAGATGACATAACGCCGCTCTCCCAGCTCAACAATATCTCCGCGATAAGGCTTTAATTCTGCCTTCTGCCTTCTGCATTCTTCTGCCCGCTTCCTTACTCGTACCGCAACGCCTCAATCGGATCCAGTTTCGCCGCTCGCATGGCCGGTACCATTCCACTCACAACACCCACCACCGCCAAAATTCCACTCGCCACCAGCAAAATCATCGGTGAGACAATCAGCCGTATGTCCCCTGCCTCTGCATGCTTCGCCATCGCGCTATAAAACGTAATCCGTCCCAGCGAGACCGACACCACGTAGGACAGCCCAATTCCCAGCATTCCCCCAACCGCAGTAATCACCATCGCCTCCGCCAGAAATTGGAACAGAATATCGCGCTTTCGCGCCCCCAATGCCTTCTCCACTCCGATCTCTCGCGTCCGTTGTGTCACCGAAACCAGCATCATGTTCATCAAGCCCACCCCGCCGATTCCCAGTGTCAGCGTTCCAATAAACCCCAGCAGAACTTTCAGCGCCAGCGAAATGATTCCAAACTGCGAAAGTTGCTTTTGCGCGTCGAACAGCTGTATCGCCCGCGTATCGTCGGATTTGAAATTGTGCGCCGCCGCCAGGGTGGCTCGCACTGTCTGGTCGAGTTTGTCGTGATCCAGCCCCACCGAGTCCATCCAGATTCCGTCCAGGTAATGATTGTCTTTCAACACATTCATCGAGTTGTACGGAATGTAGATGGTCCGGTTATCGTCGCTGTCACCCTCCTGCATGCGCGGCGTGACCACTCCTATCACCTGAAACTCAACACCGTTGATGCGAATGTCCTCTCCCAGCGCCGGCGCTCCAGAAAAAAGTTTATCCTTCGCCTCCGAGCCAATCACCGCCACCAGCCCGTGTTGCGCGTTGTCCGCGTCATTGATAAAGCGGCCTTCCCCGATATCCAGATTCCAGATATCGCCGATCGCCGGGTCCATCCCATTCACTGGCATCGTGAAAGAGCGGTTTCCGTTTTGCACCGACGAATCCTTCTCCGACATCCGCACCACATGCTTGCAGAGCGGCACATTGTTTCGCATCAACTCGATGTCGTCATTGGTAAACCGGATCTGCACTCCCGCTTTGTTCCCGCCCGCCTGTTGCGACGTTCTCCCCGGAAAAATCCCTACCGCGGTCGCCCCAAAACTCTGAAAGATATTTTCGATCGCCGTCCCAAATCCATTTCCATACGCCAGCAGCAGCACCACCGTCGCAATCCCCCACGCCATGCCGGCCATGGTCAGCGTGGTCTTGCGCAAGTCATGTCGCATCGCGGCAAACGCCTGGCTCAGTAAATCTCTATGCATCCGCGTTTCCTGATTTCATTCTTTCCTTAACGCCTCCACTGGTTCCAACAGCGCCGCTCGCCTCGCCGGATACAATCCCGCCGCCACTCCCGCCACTGCCAACGACACCACGGCCAACGCCGCCGTCCCCGCCACTAACTTCGGGGGATCGAAACCTTCGCCCAGGTTGACTCTCGACAGCACGGCCATTACCCCCGCTGCCGCCACAATCCCCGTAACTCCGCTCAACAAAGTCAGAAACGCACCTTCCACAAAAAATTGGAACATGATGCTTCCGTTGGTCGCTCCCAACGCCTTTCGCAATCCAATTTCCTGCGTGCGGTCCGCCACCGCCACCAGCATGATGTTGATGATCCCGATCGCACCTAGCCCCAGCGTCACCAGCCCCACGCTTCCCAGAAACGTGTTCATCGCGTCGAAAATCTTGCCTACCTGATCCACCGTCTGCACCGTGTCCCACTCGTCGAACGAATCAAGATTCTTCGGATCGAACCCATGATTCCGAGCAATCACCTGGTGCACCTGCAGCTTCGCCGCCTCATGCTCGGCCCGCGTTTTAGGCTGGTAATTCATAAACGAAATCACGTCCGGCGCTTCGCCCACGTTAAGCGGACGAAAATACTCTCGCATCGTGCTGAATGGCATAAAACTTCGCAGATTGAAATTATTGTTGTCGCCATGCCCGATGCGCTGCAGCGTTCCGATCACTTCAAACTGCACCCCATTCAGCAGGATGGTGCTCCCAACCGCGGGCCGCCCGGGGAACAACGTTCGCTGCACCTCGTCTCCCAACACAATCACCGCGCGTTTCTGCTCCACGTCCATGGCGTTCAGCCAGCGCCCTTCCTTGATCGGCAGGTAGCGAAGCTGGTTGAACATCGCCGGAACTCCCATAATCTGCCCGCTCGCCTGATAGAAATCGCTCACCGCGCGAATATCACTCCGCGAAATCACCGGCGCCGCCGCTCCCACGCTCTTGCACTCCCGCAAAATGTCCTGATAATCGCGGTCCGTCAGGTAATACTGCCGCAGCGAGGTAAAACTTCCCTGCATCGCCGGCGCCCGCCCCGACCATATGAACATGACGTTCTCGCCCAGCGTGTCAAACTGCTTCTTGTTTCCCGACCGAAATCCTTCTCCCAGTCCCACCAGCAGCAGCAGCGAGAATACTCCCCACGCAATCCCAAACATGGTTAGAAACGACCGCAGCTTGTGGCTCCACAAAGTCCGTAAGGTCTGCCCGAAGATGTCGAAAAGAAGGCGCACTACCGCATTATACGGACTGTGGAATGGCGCCTCTTCATGGCGATTCGGGCCATTGGGGATGCCTGCGACCATTCGGTGGGATCATCGTCCTCTTTCGTGACTTGCGCGTGGTGCCGGTTTCAAATCCACCTCTTGCACCTTGCGCTATGATCTTGCTATGAAGTGCGCCGCTGCCAAGGCGTGTCTGACAATGCTTTGGCTCTTATCTGGAGCATTCGGTCAGGCCGCACCGGCCCCCGCCGAAAGCAGTGCTCCTTCCACCCGGGAAACCCGATCCCCGGCCAGCACATCGGCCGCTATCGAACCCGCCGAAACCCTGGAAAGCATCATCGATCTACCGCTCACCGACCTTGTGAAATCCATTCCAGAACTGCGAGGATTGCAGCCCGCCGCGGACCAGCAAGAGCTACCCGCTCTCCTCGAGAAGGTGGGTGATAAGGCACACGCTCTGTTTAGAAAAATGCCAAACCTCATCGCCCACGAAGAAGTGACTCAGCAGACGGGCCACTCCAAGGCAACCCGGCAAGCGTTCGAATACTTAATCCTGTCTCACACTACAGAGAAGGAAGTAAGGCTAGACGAGTATCGAGTGGACTTAGATAAAGCGCCCGCGCTCGAGGAAAGCAGCAATCCGGCGGCGGTTCAATCCGGCGGCTCTCCCTTCGTCGACTTGGAACAACTCAGCCGTGAAGCCAGTACTCATAACAAAGGAGCTCTGCCCCTGAGTCAGGGCTTCGCCAACAGTTGGGTTTATTTCTATCCTTCCAATCGATCGCAATCCCGGTTCCGCTTCCTGGGACGACAAAGCATCCACGGACATGGCCACTTAGTAATCGCTTTTGCGCAAGTGCCGGCAGCCGTGCCATCGCCCGCGCAGCTTCAATTCGGAGACCAAATCCTTCCCATCTACTACCAGGGAATCGCATGGGTGGACGAGTCCGACCTGCAGATTGTGCATTTGCGCACCGATCTCCTGGTCTCAATGCCCGTCGTTCACCTGCAAAGCCTGACCGCGGATATTTATTACGGAGAAACCCAGGTCGCAGAGAGCCAGCCGTTATGGCTGCCGCAGAAGGTTCTGATTAGGGTGGATGCCAGTGGCCAGATCTTTCGCGAGACGCACGACTACTCCCGCTACCGCGCCTACGTAGTCAAAACCAGGCTGATATTCTGACGTCGATTGCATCGGATCGTATCGCCCCTCCGTAAGACTTTTGTCTCCCCCGCAAACGTACTTTGAAAGCATTCCTGTATTCCCCACAATTTCATTTCTTTCTCGCTCAAGACTCAGCTATTCTCTACCCGGGATGACTACGCTGCCACTTTCCGATCTTCTCGGCGCCATGGTGTACGACCCGTCTGGCGCGGCAAGCGGTCGCGTCCGCGAAGTCACGCTCGCGCCTCAGGAAGATCGCACCCGCATCGCTTCGCTCATCGTTAAGACTAAATCCGGCACGCGCATTCTTCCCTTTTCCGCCGTCGCTACGATCGACGCAAACATTCACACCTCCACCAATCCTTCAGACTGGCCTGCGGCGAATGGCTCTGAGGGACTATTTCTTCTCGACCGTGATCTCCTCGATCAGCAGGTCATCGACATTAACGGCCGCAAGGTCGTCCGCGTCAATGACGTCGAACTGCAAATCGATTCCGTCACGGAGAATGGTCACCCGCACACCACTCTGCGCGTAACTTCCATCGATATCGGCGCCCGCGGCGCCGTACGCCGCCTTCTGCGCGGACTTGCCCCTCGCACCGCGATTCATGCTCTCCTTCAGAAAATTCCCCTCCGCGCCATTCCCTGGAGCTTCGTCGATCTCATCGAGACCGATCCTGCGCGCCGCATCAAGCTGAAGACTACCCACGAAGGTCTCGCTAAACTTCATCCCGCGGATATCGCCGACATCATCGAAGATCTCGCTCCCGACGAGCGCGAGGCCGTCTTCCGTACCCTCGATGAAGAGACGGCTGCCGAGACTCTCGAAGAGGTCGAACCTAACATACAGAAATCCATCGTCGAATCTCTCGACTCCGAGCGCGCCGCCGATATCGTCGAAGAGATGGATCCTGACGCCGCCGCCGACCTTCTCGCCGATCTTTCCCAGGATCACACCGAGCAGATCCTCGTCGAGATGGAGCCCGAGGCCAGCCAGGAAGTCGTCGAACTTCTGGAGCATCGCGAAGAAACCGCCGCCGGCCGCATGACCACGGAATTCCTCGCTCTCCCCGTCACCGCTACCGTCGAAAACGCCATCGGCGTCCTGCGCGAGTTTGAAGGCGGTGTTGAAACTGTCGGCACCATTTATCTCGTCGACTCCCACGGCACCCTCGCGGGAGCCGTTCCCCTCGCCAAACTTGTTCTTGCCGAGTCCACCACTCCGCTTCTCTCGCTGACCTCGGAGCCTCTCATCTCAACTCACGAGGGCACCAACGATAACGAAGTCGCCGAACTCTTCGACAAGTACAATCTCGTCACCCTCCCCGTCATCAACGAACAGAACAAACTCGTCGGCGTCATCACCTCCGACGACGTCATCACCATGCTCCGCTCCAAACTCTAAACGATAGTTTGTCATCCTGAGCAAGCGTACTTGCGCAGCGAAGCATCTGCGCGAGCCGCGCGAAGCGTCGCGCTGTTTGCGACGCAATAATCGCGCGCTTGGCTCGCCTCACTCCTCCCGTCAGCTCAGATCGGGGAGGGCTCGACTTCAGTCGTGCCGTCAGCTCAGATCGGGGAAACGCTCGACTTCACTCTTCCCGTCGGCTCACGTCGGGAAGGGCTCGCTTCACTTGGGCGTTAGCTCAGATCGGGAAGGGCACGACTTCAGTCGTGCCGTCTGCGGCAAAAAATGATCGCGGCTTTAGCCGCTGGGGCGACCTCGTGAGCGACCAACTGTTTATAATCATTCGTTCCCAGGAGACCCCCTTTGCCCTTCGATGACCTCCGCCAATGGATCGCCGCCCTCGACCGCGCCGGCGAACTCAAACGTATCCAAACCGAAGTCGATCCCATCCTCGAAATCGCCGAAATCACCGATCGCGTCAGCAAATCGAAAAACGGCAAGCCCGGCGGCCCGGCTCTTCTTTTCCAAAACATCAAAGGCCATCCCGGTTCCCAAGTCCTCATCAACCAGTTCGGCTCCGAAGCCCGCATGAAACTGGCCCTCGGCGTGAACTCCTTCGACGAATTCGCCGACCGTATCCGCGTCTTCATGGACCTCAAGTCCCCGCAAGGTTTTCTCGACAAACTCAAAATGCTTCCCCTGCTCACTGAAGCCGGAAAATTTTTCCCCAAGACCGTCGCCACCGGCCCCTGCAAGGAAGTCATCAAGCACGACAACTTCTCACTCCTCGATTTCCCCATCCTGCAATGCTGGCCGCAGGACGCCGGCCGTTTTATCACCCTCCCCTGCGTCGTCACCCGCGACCCCAAATCCGGCAAGCGCAACGTCGGAATGTATCGCCTCCAGGTCTACGACGCCACCACCACCGGCGCCCACTGGCAGCGTCAAAAGGTCGCCGCCGAACACGCCCGCCAGCGCATGCGTGCCGCAGCACAACCCGTGGGTGGCCCATCCAAGCCATCCTCCGGCTTGAGTGGGGATTTGGACTTCGCGTCCTCTGCCACGAAATCGGCAGCCGTTGACCTCATGGCGCGCACCTCTGGTGGCCAAGTCATCGCCAAAGAAAATCATCCTGCCGGAAAAATGGAGGTCGCCGTCGCCATCGGCACCGATCCCGCCGTAACTTTTTCCGCGATCGTCCCTGCTCCTCCCGACGTCGAAGAATATTTGATCGCCGGCTTCCTCCGCTCCGCTCCCGTCGAACTCGTCAAGTGCGAAACCGTCGATCTCGAAGTCCCCGCCTCCAGCGAAATCGTCCTCGAAGGCTACGTCAATCTCGACGAACTCCGCACCGAGGGCCCGTTCGGCGACCACACCGGCTTCTACTCCCTCGCCGATCTCTATCCCGTTTTTCACGTCCAATGCATCACGCACCGCAAAGACCCGATCTATTCGACCACCATCGTCGGCAAGCCTCCCATGGAAGACGCATACATGGGCAAAGCCGTTGAGCGCGTTTTTCTTCCGCTCATGCGCCTCACCATCCCGGAATTGATCGACGTTAATCTGCCCATCGAAGGCGTCTTTCACAATCTGATGATCGTTTCCATCCGCAAGTCCTATCCCGGCCAGGCCCGCAAAGTCATGAACGCCATCTGGTCGCTGGGCCAGGCCATGTTCACCAAATGCATTATCGTGGTCGATGAAGATGTCGACGTGCAGAATATTCCTGACGTCACCTTGAAAGTTCTCAACCACATCGATCCCGAACGCGACATCCAGTTCACGCTCGGCCCCATCGACTCCCTCGACCATGCCTCCCGCCTCGCCAATTACGGCTCCAAGATGGGCATCGACGCCACCCGCAAATGGCCCACCGAAGGCTTCACCCGTCCCTGGCCCGACGAAATCCTCATGGATGCAAAGACCAAGGCATTAGTCGACAGCAAGTGGAAAGCACTCGCGAAAGAGCTAGGGTATTAGCGGATCCCACCCCACCCATCCTTCATGTGGGAGCTGCCAGCGTGGTAAAAGCTCATCTAGAGAGCCGCCCCTCGGCTGTCCATTCGAGCGCAGCTCGAACCTCTGGTGGCAGACGGAGTCCCCGCCAAGCTGTCTAGCCTTTGATTGACGATCATCACTGCAGCCGACGCTGCCGTGGAAGAGCGGCGCTTCAGCGCCGCGTTAGCCCCGAAAATAACTGGCACACCCTACCGCCCTAGAAAATAGTTGTAAAACGCATGGCGACGCTCCGCGAGGGACCAATGGCGTTGCCGGAGAAAAGACCTCCGAAATCCATTACGTCCAGTACGTTGTTTAGATTCTGTCCGTCGATCTGAAACCGCATGATCATTCGATCCGACTTATAAAGATCCGCACCCGCCGACGCGTTGATCTGAAACGAAGGATAGATTCGTCCAACGGCAAAGTTGATACGATTCACCACGTCCTGTCCATACGTCTGCGCCGGTCCCCCCGGTCCGTAGACACATTGTTCAAGAGTCAAGCTTGGATCGCATGAAAACTGAAAAGGCAGGCCGCTATCAAACTGAATTCCACCGGCCACCCAGAAGCGTGGCGCCACCTGATAACGCAGCCGTCCCCGGACCGTGTTGCGCTGATCCTGCGAATCGGGGAAATGGCCTCCCGTTGGTATCACCGCGTTTGCCCCCAGGAAGAGGCCACCCGTCACGGGATTGAATGCGTTCCCGAGCGTATAGGAGTAACTGACAAAACCGGAAAAGCGACGCCAGTCGGGCAGTTCGATTTTTGCGTCCGCGCCATAGATTACGGCGTTCCGGAACGCGATGGGAAAGCTGATGGACGTGTTGTTGATCTGGTCGTCATCCGCGTAGTTGTTGACCAGCCGCCGGAAATAATTCGTTTCCAATTTGACCTGTTTGAAAAAGGCCTTGGCCACGCCGACTTCATAATAGTTTCCTTGCGAAGGGGCCACTGGCAACTGGAGCGAAACGCGGTCCAGGTCTGTGGCCGCAGTCGAACTTGATAGGAGGATATTCTCGAACGAAGGTGTCTGAAACACCCGGTCGTAGGAAAAATGCAATACGAGTGCAGCCGACGGGAAATAGCGAGAAATCGAAAAGCGTGGCTGGACTGCCTCGCGGTTCAATATGAGCTGATAATGGTCCCAGCGTAGCCCGGCGTTGATTGTCCAATTTCCGAAGCGTATCAGATCCTGCACAAAGGCCGACTGCTCCAGATCCGGACGATTCCCCGCAAAACTGAAACGAGACGGCGAAGCGGGATCAAATTGAGTCGGGTCCGTGATGATGTACCTGAAGTTCTCATTCAGAAAGCTATCGTCGGATTCGACTCCAAACTTGAGCTCGTGACGCCCACCATTGATCGTAACGGTTCCCTTGAAATATCCCTCGCGAAACCAATTATGCTGAAAAACTTCGATGGGAGTTGAATTCGCGTTCGAGTTGAAATCGTTCGCGTTGTCCCGCACCATTCCACGAATATCACCCACAGAATGCGCCGAAAAGATGTGCTGGTACGAAGCGATTCCCATCGTCTCGATGTTATCGGCCGTTTGGCGCTGGCCGGCAGCCTGCTGCAGCTGTTCATTCGGAATATCGTAACGGGAGAGTTCATGACGCACGATGAATCGCAAGCGATCTCTCGATGTCAATTCGCGCTCGTAGTTGACGGAAAAGTCTCCGAGCGTGCCGGTATTCGAATAGTTTTGTGGGACCACAGGATTGAGATAGTGGTCCGTCATACCGCCGCTGGCGCTGCCGCCGAACACATTCTTGCCCCACAGATACTCACCCTGCGCGGAAGCTCCCGCGGAATTGAAACTCCCGCCGGAGAGCACCACCTGCCCGTGAAAACCCGGCTGTGAATCCTGTGTGGTGTTCACCTCGATGACTCCGCCCATCTTCCGCCCATATTCCGCAGGAATGCCCGCAGTGTAAATGCTCATCGATTGCACGTCGTCCGCGTCAATCGCGGGTCCAAAGCTCGGTGAGCGGTTATCGGTCAGCGGGATGCCATCGACCACAAACTGCGTCTGGTACTCCGAGCCGCGCGGATGCAAGACAGCATTTCCTTCGTAGATCCATCCTGGCTGCGAATTCACCAGATCCTGCAGAGAACGACCCGGAATCGAGCTCAGCCGGTTTTGGATAAGATCGGTGCCAATCTGATTTGTGGCACCCGCTTCATCGGGGTCGATCAAGGTGTTGGGCGCGTTCACAGTTACTAACTCACTTACCGTGGGCAGCTTGAGTTGCACGGTATGGTCGGTCGGAATCGAAGAATGAATGTCGACCGATTCCGATTGCTCCGCAAAGCCTGGCTGCGTAATCTTGAGCTGGTAGATGCCGAACGGCAGTCGCTGCACGTCCAGATTCCCTTGATCGCTGGTCCCCAAAGTATTTCGATACTGCGCCGACTTGTTCGTGATCTGAATGGTTGCTTTCACGCCCAGACCACCCGGATCGATCACACGGATGCGCAATTCACCGCTGTTGCTTTGGCCGAAGAGCGGTAAGACGCAAAAGAAAACAAAAATAAAACTAACGATTGATTTCTTCACGAAGAGCGGGGCTTCTCCCGACACCGGTTCCAGGAGAGATACCGGGCCCTTTTTACGCCCGATAGTTACGTTCGGGTTCGACACTAGCACCCTTTCTGCCCTCATCATGAAAATTCCGCATCTCGCCATTTCTGCATACGATTGAAAACTCTGAACAAGCGCCCTGAATGGAATATATATCTTAGGAATCCCCAGCATATCCCACCCGCGAAGTCGACTGCTGTCGGTGGCCCATTCAAGCCCGCCTTTGGCTTGAGTGGGGACGTTCAGCGAACTTAATCCGCGAAGGACGTCCGTCACAACCGCCGACCAACCCTTTATCTTTTACCATCTTCGTCTTTTCTTCGCTCTGATAGAATCTGCTCTATGGCAAGGCGGCCTAATCTAAGCAGCGGCGAAAAAGTCTGGAGCCGCCAGGAACTTAACGAGATGGCCGATAGCCTCGCACATCTCAGCGAGTCGGCAATACGGGAAATGTACCAACGCGCCTACCGCGAGTGCGCCATCATTAATTCCCATACCTTCCCTTCCCCGCGGGCCATCCAGGAACTCGTCACCGCGTGGAAACAACTACGGAAATGGCGTCGCTAGGTGGCAAATGCAGGCGAGGAACGATTGATCCCAGGTGCAGCTGCCCTCACCCGGATATAGCTTTAAAGCAGCCTTTCTTAATCGCCCTTGGAATTCGGGCAGTCTTCTTGCACCGAAAGTCTATAGTGATTATGAGAGAGGTTGACTCCGATATGGCCAGACCAAAAATGTTAGCGACCCCGCAAGTGCGGAGCACGGCTATCTTAGACAGGAGCGATTTATGAATTCTTCGCCCAGCCTCCGCCTGTTGGCCATCGATGATGACAAGCAGAATTTGGACATGATCAAGATGGCACTCCAGGATGAACGACTGGAAATCCTTACGTCACAGGATCCCGAAGAGGGGTTCGAGGCGTTCCTCCGAACTCGCCCGAAGATCGTCCTGCTGGATCTTGTAATGCCAAAGGTGGGCGGAATTGAGTTGCTGGAGCGCATGGTTGCTGTAGATCCGGGAGTCGACATTATTTTAATCACCGGTCATTACTCGGCCGAGTCCGCGGTAGAAGCAATTCAGAAGGGCGCTACCGATTATTTGACCAAGCCTCTCCAAATTGAAAAGCTCCGGTCTCGAATCGCGAATTTGATGGAGGAAGCCGAAGCGCGGCAAAAGACTCTACGCCTGGATCAGGAACTGATCGACGCATATCAGTTCGAGGGGATGGTCGGAAGAAGTCCGCTCATGTTGGAGTTGTACGCGAGGATACGACGAATTGCTCCGCATTTCAGAAGCGTTCTGGTAACGGGTGCGACTGGGACCGGCAAGGAACTGGTAGCCAAGGCCCTGCATAAGCGAAGTCCGGCTGCTCGGGGACCCTTTGTAGTTTGCAACTGTTCTGCTCTCGTAGAAAACCTGGTTGAAAGTGAACTCTTTGGATATGTTCGGGGAGCGTTTACCGGTGCGACCCAGGATAAGGTCGGGATGTTCGAGCACGCTGACGGAGGAACAATCTTTCTCGATGAAATTGGCGAGCTTTCTCAAGCAGCACAGGCCAAAATATTGAGAGTCTTGCAGGATCGGCAAGTACAGCGAGTAGGTTCGCTGACAGTTAAAAACATTGACGTCCGCATAATTGCAGCTACCCACCGCAATTTAAAGAATATGGTTCGAGAAGGGCAATTTCGCGAGGACCTGTACTACCGCTTGGCGGTGGTGGAGATCGCTCTTCCTCTCTTGGCAAATCGTCGAGAAGATTTACCGCTGCTGGAGAGATACTTTATTGAGAAGTTTTCCAATGATTACCGCAAACCGATTTCCGGGCTAGTGCGGAGGGCCCAAGCTCGCTTGGCGTCCTATCCATGGCCTGGAAATATCCGGGAGCTTGAAAGTGTAATTGGTAATGCGTGCATGATGACGGATGGAAATTTGATTGATATTGACGATTTACCCGAGAGGTTGCGGAAACCCCTTGAAGGAACGGATACCGAAGATGACAGTTTTTCGACTCTCGAAGAAATCCAACGCATCCATGTCTTGCGTGTATTGGAAGGAGTTGGTGGCAATAAGGCTAGGGCTGCCGAAGTATTGGGAATCGGTCGTGCCACAATCTACCAATTGCTATCCAAAATGAAAATCCAAAAGAGCAGTGAGCACTTTTGACCGGAAGACAGCCTGCGCGAATGGTAAGGTCGAGCTTGCGATAGACGTAGCCCGGGACTTGGAATTCAGCGCGCCACAGATCGTTCTGTGCCATTCGCAAAATCTGAAACATCTCAAAGGAGTTGAATATGGTCGGAACCTTGGGACAAGGGACTGCGCCCTTCAACGACCGCAATGTTTCCCTCGAGGCGCTTGCCGAGAGTGAGCAGAGATCTAGATTGCTTCTGGAAGCGTTACCTGATGCCATTCTGGTTCATAGCGAAGACAAAATAGTCTTTGTGAATCCATTCTGTGTACGGTTACTGGGCGCGTCAGGACCGGAGCAACTCCTCGGTAAGGACATTAACGAGATCGTCAATCCTGACGACCTGCCAGCAATAAAAAATCGAATCCAGGATTGTTACGCGACCGGAACGGCGTCTCCTCCACTGGAGTCCGTCATGATTGCCTGTGACGGGTCGTCCGTGGAGATCGAAGCCGTCGCCATCCCAATTTGCTGGAACGGAGCACCGGCGATCGAGGTGGTTGCACGCGATATCAAGGATCGGAAACAGGCAGAGCGAGCAGTTCAAGATTGGCAAGAACGCTTGGTATTGGCACAGAAGGCTGGACTTCGGATTGGGCTGTGGGACTGGGACGCACTGGCCAACACGGTGATTTGGTCGGACGAGACCTACCGCCAGTTCGGATACACGCGGGATACATTTTCCGGTCGGGTTGAAGAGGCTGTCACAAGGATTCACCCGGAAGACCGGCCTAGAGTGGAAGATGCGATTCGAGGGGTGGTCGCGGGCGACGCCGAGTACGCACAGCAGTATCGGCTGGTGTGGCCAAACGGAACTACATGCTGGGTCGATGCGCACGGCGTGATGGTTCGTAATGGGTCCACTCACATGCTTGGCATCGGGGTGGATATTACCCACCTGAAGAAAACTGAACAGTCGCTGCAGGAGAGTGAAGAGAAATACCTGTTGCTGTTGAACTCGACCGCAGAAGCGATTTATGGCCTCGATCTAGAAGGTGATTGCACGTTCTGTAACCCAGCATGCCTGCGTCTGCTTGGCTACGGGTCTCCCGAAGATCTGCTCGGAAAGAACATGCATGAACTCATACATCACACCCGGGTGGGTGGAACGCCCTATCCGGAACAAGATTGCGCAATTTATGTAGCCGTCCGCGAAGGTCGGGCCAGTAACATCACCGATGAAGTGCTGTGGCGCGCGGATGGTACCAGCTTCCCGTCCGAATATTGGTCTTACCCAATGTACAAAGCCGGCGTAGTCGTCGGTGCGGTGGTCACTTTCATCGACATATCCGATCGCAGGCGTGCGGAACAAGCGCTGCGACAATCCGAAGAGAAATATCGACAACTGTTCGAAAACGCAACCTACGGTATCTTTCGATCACGATTGGACGGAGCCCTGCTGGACGTAAACCCTGCTTTGGTAACCATGCTGGGTTACGGCTCAAAAGAGGAATTGCTGACACTGAACCTGAGCCGTGACATTTACGAGGTTCCTGACGATCGCAAGGCGATTCTTGACAGCTACGGGCCCAGCGACCGCGTGAGCGGCCGTGAAGTCAATTGGAAACGCAAAGACGGCAAGATCATCGTCGTTCGTATAAGCGGAGGGGCTTTCCGCATGCAGGATGGCTCGTTCAGCCACTTCGAAGTCGTTGTGGAAGACATTACTGGACGACGGAGCCTGGAGGCACAATTCCGTCAGGCGCAGAAGATGGAAGCCGTGGGGCTGCTGGCGGGAGGAATTTCGCATGACTACAATAACCTTCTGAGCGTCATTCTCGGAAATGCTGACCTGCTCCTCGAAACCACCCCGACCGCAGTGCAGCAACGCTACGCGGAGCAGATCAAAAAAGCCACACGGCGTGCGGCCGAACTGACCCGGCAGTTGCTTGCCTTCAGCCGTAAGCAGATACTCTACCCGGCCATCCTGGACCTGAACGCGGTGGTTCGCGATGTCGAGAAGATCCTGTACCGCCTGATTGGCGAGGACGTGCAGATTGTGACAGACCTGCAGACGAGCCTGGATTCAACCCTGGCTGATCGTGGACAAATCGAGCAGATCCTCATGAACCTGGCCACAAATGCTCGCGATGCTATGCCCAACGGTGGGAAGTTCACGATCCGAACTCGGAATGCCGAACTGGGGTCAGACGATCTGGCCCTCCATCCCTACGCCAAGCTTGGGCGGTACGTTCGCCTCTCGGTAAATGACAACGGAGTGGGGATGACGGATGCCATACTGCACCGTGTATTTGAGCCATTCTTCACTACGAAGGCAGAGGGCCGCGGTACGGGGCTGGGATTGGCTACGGTCTATGGAATCGTTAAGCAGAGTACCGGATATGTCTGGGTTTCGAGCGCGCCAGGAGTCGGTACTACCTTTGACATCTATTTGCCGCGGGTGGATGAAAAAGCTCCGCCTCTGGCTACCGGCCTGGAAGAGCGAAGCGAGTATCCACGAGGCACAGAAACAATTCTCCTGTTGGAAGACGAAGAATCTCTGCGGCAAGTGACGTGCGAGTGTCTCACCACGAACGGCTTCAATGTCCTGCAAGCCGGTCGCGGAAATCATGCCATCGATGTGGCCGAGCAATACAAGGGACCTATCGCTCTGATCGTCAGCGATGTAGTGCTGCCTGACATGAGTGGACCCTCAGTTGCGACGAAGGTACGGGAGTTGCATCCGGAAGCGAAAGTCTTATACGTTTCAGGATATGCTGAGGTCCCTCTGGCTCAACAACTCATCGCGGAGGGAGCTATCCTCCTGCAGAAGCCACTATCACGAGGTGACCTTCTGAGCAAAGTGGATGAGATGCTCCATCCCCGCACCTGGCCCGGCTCCCGATAAGCGCTTCCCTTGGCAATTAGATTTCACAGGCGATCGTTTCCGCTTTGTCGCCAACCCTTGATGCATTGATCTGCCCCGCAGGTGGCCCATTCAAGCCCGCCTTGGCTTGAGTGGGGAGGCTCGGCGGAATAATCCCCGAAGGACGTCACAGCCGCCGACACGACCCTGGAAGGGTGCCGCGTCTGCCCTATGAAGAATGAACGGGGGGCCTCAAGCGGCGTTAACCGCTCGCGAGTGCGCCATCATGAATTCGCATACCTTCTCATCCGCTCGCGCCATTCCGGATCTGCTCACAGCATGAAAACAACCACGGGAATGGCGCAGCTAGCTCTGGCTCCCATTCTCCGACTCACCCTGATCATCCCTCCCACATCGAATTGCCCGTAAAATCTCTCTAGCCATCACAAAGGTGCGAACTATGAACATCAAGATCTATGCGGGATTCACTATTTCGAGATTCTTATCGGTCGCGCTCTTATTTCTTCCGGTCTCGCTCCTCGCGGAGCCTCTCACCCTCAAACACGCTGTCGAACTCGCCCTGCAGCACGCCAACAGCGCCGCCATCGCCGCCGCCGAGCAACAAAACGCGATTGCCAATGTCCGTCAGCTGCGCGACAACTACATTCCCCAACTCAGCACCGGCGCCGGCCTGGGATGGTCTTACGGCTTCCCTCTCAGCTTGGCCGGTTCCGCACCTTCGCTTTTCAACATCAATGCCCAGTCCGCTTTGCTTCACCCCGAACTCCGCTCTTTTATTCGCGCCGCCCAAAGCGAAAGTGCTGCCGCCGGATTCCACACTAAGGATCAGCGCAACCAAATTATTCAGGACACCGTTCTCAGCTACGCCGAACTTGAGAAATGGGAGAAGCGCCTCGATCGCCTCCACGAAATTTATCCGGACATTCAGAAAATGCAAGCCGCCGTCGCCGAGCGCGTGAAAGAAGGCGTCGACAGTGAGCTCGATGGAACCCGCGCCCGCCTCTCCGAAGCCCGCCTGCGTTTTCGCATCGCTGAAGCGCAAGGCTCCGCCGACGTCCTTCGTGAACATCTCTCCAAACTCACCGGCCTCCCGGCCCCCGGCATTCAAACCGAAACCGATTCCCTTCCGGCATTCCCCGCCGCATCCGATGAAAGCGCCCCAAAACAGGCTGCCGATTCCAGTCCCTCCGTTCAGTCGGCCGTCGAACATGCCCGCGCACAATATCTCCGCGCCCAGGGTGAACACCGGTCCCTCTTACCTACCGTCGATTTCGGCGCACAGTACGCTCTCTTCTCCACCTTCAACAACTACCAGAACTACTACATCCCGGAGCGGATCTGTACCGTCAGCACCGGAACCTTCCTCTGTCCCGCCAGCGCTTTTCAGAAAAATAATGCTACGGTCGGCGTCAGCATCCGCATTCCGCTCTTCAACGCCAATCAACGCGCTCGCGCCGAGGCCGCCGATGCCGACGCTCTCAAGGCCAGAAAGCAAGTCGACGCCGCCCGCAACCAGGTCTCCGAAGAAACTCTCCGCCTGCAGCGTTCTGTCACGCAGATGCAAGCCGCTCATGACGTTGCGGAACTGGAATATGAAATTGCCCAGAAGAATGTCGAAGCCGTCGAGACCCGAATCAAGTCCGCCGCCGCCAATCTCCACGACCTCGATAACGCCCGCACCCAATCCGGCGAAAAACTCATCTGCGTTGCAGGACCTTACTTTTGAACTCGAACGCACTCAGGTGGCCCTGCTCCGTGCCACCGGGAACCTCGAAACCTGGGCCCTGGGCCCAAAATAACCCGGAATGTGCCAAATGATCTTTCCCCATTCACTGCATCAAACCTCTTATCGAACGACGAACCTGCATAAACACTGCTTTCCGGCGATGCCTTTCGCGCCGCGAATGCTAAAATAATGACTCACCCAATATGCCTTTAAAAACCTTATTTCTGAACCCACCCTCATTTGAAAACTTTGACGGCGGCGCCGGTTCTCGTTGGCCCGCCACCCGCGAAATCGAAAGTTATTGGTATCCGGTGTGGTTGGCTTATCCGGCGGGGATGCTGGAAGGGGCGCGGCTGCTGGATGCGCCACCGCATTACATTTCGGCGGAAGCAGACCATCGAGATTGCCAAGGACTATGAGTTTCTGGTGCTGTTTACCAGCACGCCGGGATTTCCCGGGGACATCGGACTGGCGAAGGCGATCAAGGCGGCGAATCCGACGATCAAGATTGCGTTTGTGGGTCCGCATGTGAGCGTGCTGCCGGAGAAATCGCTGCGGGATTGCCCGGCGATCGATTTCGTGGCGCGCAAGGAATTCGATTACGCAGTGGTGGATTACGCCAAGGGCAAGCCGCTGGAAGAGATTGCCGGCATTTCGTTTCTGAAGGACGGCAAGGTGGTTCACAATCCGGACGCTCCGCAGATTCAGGATCTGGACGCTCTGCCGCACGTCACCGATGTTTACAAGCGGGATCTGGATGTGACCCGCTATAACGTACCGTTTTTGCTTAATCCGTATGTGTCGCTTTACACCACGCGCGGCTGTCCGGCGCAGTGCACATTCTGTCTATGGCCGCAGACGTTGAGCGGACATCCGTGGCGCAAGCGCTCGACCGATGACGTGGCCGCCGAAATGGCCAAGGTGAAGGCGTACTGGCCGGAAGTAAAAGAATTTTTCTTCGACGACGATACATTCAACATTCAGAAAGCGCGAACGATTGAGTTGTGCGCGAAACTGAAGCCGCTGGGCCTGACATGGTCCTGCACTTCGCGGGTAACGACCGATTTTGAAACTTTGAAGGCGATGAAGGAAGCCGGATGCCGGCTGCTGATTGTGGGCTATGAATCCGGCGACCAGCAGATCCTGAAGAACATCAAGAAGGGCGCGACCGTCGAGCGGGCGCGGCAGTTCACCAAAGACTGTCACAAGCTTGGACTGGTGATTCACGGCGACTTCATCATGGGGCTGCCGGGCGAGACGCCGGAGACGATCAACAACACGATCGCATTCGCGAAAGAACTGGATGTGGAAACAATCCAGGTTTCGGTGGCGCACGCTTATCCCGGCACCGAACTTTACGATTACGCGGTGAAGAACGGATTTATCGTGGGCGATAACAAGATGGTGGACGAAGGCGGCCACCAACTGGCGCACATCGAATATCCGGGATTGCCGGCGGATGAGATTCTTTCGGCAGTACATCGTTTTTACGATGAATACTATTTCCGGCCGAAAGCCGTGTTCCGCATCCTGAGAAAAGCTGCATTCGACAGCAACGACCGCAAGCGTCTGTACAAGGAAGCAAAGACCTTCATGAAGCTGCGTTCGGCGCGAAACAAGCTGGTGAAGAAGCACACCGACGACGCGGCGGCGGAACTAGTGAAGGCGTGATAAGGATGCGAGCCAAACGCGCGAATATTGTGTCGCACAGAACCCTTCGGCAAGCTCAGGGCAGGCTGCGACACATCGCGCAGCTCGCCCAGATTCCTCGCTGCGCAAAGAACGCTTGCTCGGAATGACAACCGAAGCGCGCCACCGGCATATTTTCCCGTGAACTTTCGCAAGTATCTTGTGCTGGCTGGAGTCACGGTGTTTGCCGCGGCTGGGGACTCCATGCTCTCGCATGGGATGAAGCAGGTCGGCAGCATTTCCATACATCATCTGGAAGGCGTGATCTTCGCCATTCTGAATCCCTGGGTAGCCATCGGCATTCTTCTGCTGCTCGCATTTTTTGCCACGTACATGACGGCGCTATCGTGGGCCGATCTTACGTATGTGTTGCCGGCAACTTCGCTGGGTTACGTGATCCTGGCGCTGGTTGCGAGATTCGTGTTGCACGAGCACGTCAGCCCGCTGCGATGGATGGGCATTGCGTTGATCACCGGGGGCGTGGGGTTCATCGCGGGCGGTCCGGAATTAACGAAGCATGAAGTGGGCGCTGCCGTGGAGGATGTTCACGCGGTGGGGGCGCAACGATGAGGAGTCTTCTTTCGCGCCTTCGGCGCTTGGTCCTTGTCGGGCGGCTACCCACCGCTTGCGCCGTGGGCTGCATTCTTTCGCCGCTTCGCGGCTACGGGATCACGTCGGGGATATTTGCCCAAAACGTCGTGGTGAAGGCCGGTTCTCATCTCTCTGTTCTTTACACATGGGGCGCGATTCTGGCGATTGTTGTTGCTTCGGTGGTAGGCGATGTGTTGCTGGCGCACGCCATGAAGCAGGTGGGGGATGTTGGCGAGTTGCGAAAGCGCGAGGGAGTGCTCGCGGTGATTGGGCGAACGCTGGGAAATTCCAATTTTTTCTTCGGAGTCATGGCGATGGCCGTGGCCTTCTTTAGTCTGCTGTTCGCGCTGTCGTGGGGAGATGTAAGTCTGGTGGCGCCCGCCGCCGCTTCCCTGACGTTCATAGGCAATGCAGTGGCGGCAAAAATTTTTTTGCACGAGCGAGTGGACCGGCGGCGATGGATCGCGGCCTCGCTGGTAGCTGCGGGCGTGGCGCTACTGGCGGGCTGAATCGCGTGCGCCCATTGCATGCCACAGTACTAAAGGAACGTACGTTGGCTGCAGTCTGATGATAGAGTCAAGCAGTCCCCTTACACATCCCTCCGCCGTTTCCCGTTCCGGGCGTCGGTCTCTTGTGCAATCTGATAATTCGCATCGGAGGCCGTTCCATGACTACGATCTCGTACACGCCGTTTTGTCACGTTTGCAACAAAGCCGTAAAGTTGGAATTTGCCAAGGCTGATGAAGCGGGGCGAACCGTCCACGAAGGATGCTATCTGCTCAAGGTCAAGGAGACGGGTGCCGTCGCCATCTCGTCCTCCCCTAAAAACTGAACAGCAAGTTATCAAGACACGACTTTACTTCGTAATGGCTGACCGGCCAGCCGGCTTTGGGTGGTCACGATCGCTCAGTATCACAAGGTTAGACGTTTAAGGTTATGGAGGCGATTTGAGATCTAAGAAATCCAGTGTGACATTATCGGGAACGGTCGATAAGGTGATTCCCTCGCTGTCCCCAAAAGAAGCGGACACAGTACAGATCGGCATAGAGACGCCGGATGCCCTGTATCGGGATGTTCGCATCAAGAATACGTTGACCAACGAAACCGGGGGCAAGGTTAACCTCAAATTGGGCTCGCCAGTAGAGGTCACCATTACGGCGGAAGCCGGGTCCACAACCGCGCAATCCGACGTACCTTTGTCGCCAAAAACGTCGGGCACCCGAGAGGCTTGAGCGACTTATAAAAGTAATGGCTTCGCCATCAGCTTTGACGGGATCGAACTATGATCGGTCTGACATGCCCGCCAGGATCCTCGGCATCAATGATGAAGCTGCCAATCTGGAAGCTTCTCGCTTGCGATCAAAACTCATTTCGGGGCGGTCTTGCTGATTGAGCAAATTAGAACTCTCTTCCGAGGAACGAGCGCGCGCGTAGTTACGCCGCGGAGTCAGGGGCTAAAGCCCCAAATCATTTCGTTCGTTACGCGGCCCTGAAGGGCCGCTCTTCCACGGTTGTGCGATCGTTCGAGGGATCGCGCGTTCTTGCGACGGTTGTGCGATCGTTCGAGAGATCGTGCGTTCTTGCGACGGTCGAGCGATCGTTCGAGAGATCGTGCGTTCATGCGACGGTTGTGCAATCGTTCGAGGGGTCGTGCGTTCTTGCGACGGTTGTGCAATCGTTCGAGGGTCGTGCGTTCTTGCGACGGTTGTGCGATCGTTCGAGGGATCGCGCGTTCTTGCGACGGTTGTGCGATCGTTCGAGGGATCGCGCGTTCTTGCGACGGTTGTGCGATCGTTCGAGGGATATCTCTCTGCATCGCACGGCGAGGCCAATCGATATACTTTCGGCTTAGGTAACAATTCCCCAAACGGCGAATTTATTTTCAACTGTGTACACTTTTGCACATTCTTGAAATAGGCACAGACGTAGATTGACTCCAAGGAGTGAGGTAACAAAGGGAACTCACGCGGCCCTCCCCCCGTCGTCCGCTGTTTTCCTTCGTGAGGGCGCAGTTTAGGGAGATACTGCGCCACCTCCTTTCAGAAGGGGTCGCGCATGATAAGCAAAATACCATCTCGCGAGTCTGATCAGCGTCCTATCAATAAGCCGGATAAGTTACCGGTCCTGACTTACAAACCCAAAGCTACGTTCCACTGGCCTCCGGATTGTTTGTGGCCATTCATGGAAGAGGTACCGGACACCGATACTTAGCCAGTTATCGCAGGTCCGATAAGCCACAGGTACCGTTAAGAGCCAATGCGGCTGCGACTGTTGAGGGTTGCAGTGCGTAGAACCTAGAATCGTGGTTACTCCCATCCCCGTCCCTGCTCCTGCCGATACGCGGCCGTGTGCACAATTGAACAGACTCGGGAGTGCTCCAAGGACTACTGTAACGTTAGTCGTTACAGACCGGAGTTTTAAATGAATGCTCCACGCATACTACCAATGGCACAAACAGCTTTGCGTTCGCATGAGAAATCGCAGCCTACCGGTAAGGAGAGCGTGGCCGCGATACTCAAGCGGTGTAAGACCGAGCTGATCGCAGATTGGTTGACGCGGACAAAGAAGACCCCGGAGCTCAACCATCTTCATCTTAGCGATGAGGAACGAACCGGACATCTACCGAGGCTGGTTGAGGATCTGGTCGTACGTCTGGGCAAACCGAAAGTGCCCGATAAAGACAGCGATGCCGCCGCGTCCCCGGCCGCCATCCAACACGGCAAACTGAGACGGACACAGGGCTATTCTTCCGGGATGCTGATCCATGAATCTCGCATTCTGCAAGTGACCATTTTCGGAATCTTGCACAAGAATCTGAAGACGCTGGATTTTGACTTGCTGTTGCCCGATATCATGATTATCGCGGACGAAGTGGATGCACAGTTGACCCAGACGATGGAGAGCTTCAGCAATGGAGCGCGCAAATCGGCGAAGGCGCAACTTGTGAAGCCGAAGGGATGAGTTGGGTCTGTGAGACGTGGTTACTCCGACCAGTATTGTGGAGCGGGCCAGCCCAAGCGCTATTAACGATCTTTATAACTGTTCACTTTTGAACATCATGCGAAATGACAGATAGCGACACTAAATCTAGTTCGTGACGAGAGAGGTGGTGCTGTATGACTCCGACCGAACCCCTGAGCTCCCACAAGGTTCTGCTTGTGGATGACGACGACGGCATTCGCGAAATGATGACTGCTACCCTTGAACACAAAGGGTTTAGTGTGGTTGCGGTTGCCAACGTGCCGGAGGCCCTGAAGCTGATCACGACAGAGAGCTTCGATGTCCTGATCACTGATCTCCACATGCCGAACCCCAGCGATGGGTTCGCGGTGATTACCGCGATGCGCCACATCCAACCGAAAGCGCTGACGCTGCTGGTGAGCGGCTACCCCGACGTGAAGAGCGCGATGGACGCTATCCTTTTGGAAGCGGACCAAATCATCGTGAAGCCTTTCGAGACCATGAAACTCGCCGATCTCGTTCGCGAAAAGCTGCTCAATCACGAACCGTCCGTTTCTGCGCCAAAGGAACGGGTAGCCGAAATATTGCAGAACTGCACGAGCCTGATCATCAGAGATTGGCTGGCAAGGGTCAAGAAGAGCGCAGAACTGACCGGCGTTTCTCTTAGCGACCAGGAGCGCACGGGATATCTTCCGAAGCTGATCGAAGACCTGATTGCTCGCCTGAGGGCGGCCATCGTCCCCGGACAAGAAAGCGATTCCATCTGTTCCGCTGCGGCCGTCGCACATGGCAAGATGCGGAAGGCGCAGGGCTACACTGCCGCGATGCTGGTACACGACTCGCGAATCCTGCAAGTGACGCTCTTCGGGACCTTGCAGAAGAACCTGAGTGCCCTGGATTTCAGCTTGCTGTTACCCGATGTGATGACCATCGCCGATGAAGTGGATTCGCAGTTGACGCAGGCGATGGAAAGCTACACGGGCGGGGTGGGCACCGCGGCGGCAGCGTAGGTCCTTAACTCAACGTGAGAAGGATGACCGGCGATGATACGCCTGCGGATACCACAGAAATCTGGCTAATCTGACAAACCAAGAGCAGTGGAATGGACTTTGCGAACGCGCCTCCCATGAAAACGACCAAGAAAAACTGGGAGCGATTTTTGAAGAGATACTTCGCCTTTTGGAAGACCAACAGGTGCGGCTTAACACTGCTGCAGTGGCGTGCCCCGCGACACACCAGTGGTAGGTTAGAACTGAACGGTATCATGCCGTTCAACCTCATTCCGTTCACCTCGATTCGGACATGGTATGGCACCAATGGGGGGTACGGGGGTGTTACTAAACGTTATTACCGTCCATTACTTACTTGCGATTGTGCGGTTGCGGGCCCGAACGTAGTCTTTGGTACATGAACCTCCGTACTCAGCCCACGCCCCCGACGAGCAACCTACTCGCAAACACAGTTAAGCGAGCCAACCTTTTGACCTCAACCCTGTTGGCTGCATTTGCCGTGATCGTGCTGACCACGGTAGTACAGGCAGCCGAACTGCCGAACGCTCCAAGCAGCTTCGTTAGCACCAGTGCATCGACTTCGACTTCGACGAGTGAAGTGACGGAGCGTTTTTCCACGGGAAGGATCGAGCAGTCCAAAACGATCGATAAGAAATTTATGAGTCTCGCACTGATTTCGGCGGGCAGCACCTTCGCCGATTCCTACACCACGCTATTTGCGCGGGACAATTGGCTGGCGCGTAAACAGGGGGTTTGCAACGTGGAGACGCAGTCGCCTTACCTCTACGGAACCCATCCGACGGTCGCGCGCGCCTATGCCGTGGCGTCCGCCAAGAGCGCGGGATCCGCACTGGCGGCGTATTACATGCGCAAGCATCACAGCCGCTTCTGGAGCGCGCCTTTGGTGGTGAACTCGGTGATGAGCCTGGAAGGCGTGACCCAGAACATGATCGCTTGCAACTAAGTCGCGCGGCCGAGTTTGCACAGGTTCATGTATCAGATCAGAGTAAAAGTCCAGATACTGGACTAACGACATTGAGTGCGGTGTTGTAAATAGAGTTGAGTGACCGGAGTGAGTCTTTACAAACAACGGGTTAAGCCTTGACGAGGGCTGCTGTAACTACTCTAAGTAATGGTAATTCCATTGCAAGTAAATAAGTAATCGGGCGGCTGGCCCTGGTTAGGGTGCCCTAGGTGCAAAGCTCTGGCATAAGGCGCGACCAGGTCAGCTTGCTCCGAGAGTTTGGTAATTCAGAGGGTCGGGTCGGTCCCCGCGACCTCGGACTCTGAATTACCCCGTTCGCTACTAATTCAAGGGATGCCAGAAGTGACACCGTAATACATAAATATGTTCGCTATCGGACATTTGTCGGATTAAAATGCTTTCGATGGCCCGTGCTTCCCAAGTGCGGAGAACAAACGGCTTCGATCCCAAACAATTTCTGTGCACTGTCGATAGCGGAAGGCGGATCGTTTTTTTTGCAAAGAATGAAACGATCTTTGTTCAGGGGAGTCCGGCGGATGATGTGTTTTACGTCCTGGGCGGACGCGTGAAGCTCAGCGTTGTGGCGAAGAGCGGAAAAGAAGCTACGATAGGGATCCGGGGCGAGGGCGACTTCTTTGGAAGCTGTGGCCTGGCTGGGCAGCGTTTTCGTAAGCAGTCGGCAACGGCGATGACTCCGTGCTCCGTGATGCAAATCGCCAAGCAGGCCATGAGGGAAGTGCTCCACCGGGAACATGCGTTTTCCAACATGTTCGTGACGTATCTGTTGTCGATGAACACACGATATGAAGCGGATCTGGTGGACCAGCTTTTCAACGCCAGCGAAAAACGATTGGCGCGGATGCTGTTAATGTTGGCTCATTGTTGTGAGCAGGGCAAATTTGAAGCTGTGATCCCCAAGATCAAGCAGGAGACGCTGGCAGAAATGGTGGGCACCACTCGTGCACGCGTCAGCTTCTTCATGAACCGGTTCCGGAAGATGGGTTTTATCGACTACGACAGCCGAAGCCTTCAAGTACACAGGTCACTGTTCGAGGTGGTTCTGCACGACAAGCTTCCTCTATAGCTGGAATTGCGCGTGTCTGCCCAGACCAGCAAAGCCGTTTCATGCGCCTTGGGGAGATCTGATCAAGCCGATGGCGAGGGTTAACACGGCAGCGGCCAGGATGATTGCTCCGGCGTAAATCAACCATACGGCTCCGCCGACCTGAGTTGCGTTGGGCGGAAGCACCGAGAAAAAGAATCCTGCCGAAATGAGGATTGCCGCGAGCGGCACTCCGATTCGCACCATCCAAAGCATTGCGGGGGGAAGAACTGCGGCGTCGGCCAGTATCTGGCAAACCAGCGAAAGGATTACGATGACACCGGCGTGGGCGTGACCGGCGCGGAAAAAATTCTGGCGGAGCGGGTTGTCCATGTAGCCGCTGTTCTTGCTCATCAAAGAGGTGAGCAGGAAATAACCGCCGTACTGAATGGTGGGTACCGTGATGAGAATAATGCCGGACATCATTCTAGAATCGCGAGTCATGAAGGTCTCCTTGGACGTAACTCTTTGGATGAGGGGAAGGCAAAAATCGTCGCCGATTCGAGAAAGCAAATGAGCCCGGTGAAGGCGCCCACTCTGGAGCAGCTTCGCCGCTACGCGATTGCGCGCAGCCTGTTCAAGCCCACCAGCCTGCCGCGGGCGATTGCGCGACTGGGATTTGTGCAGGCCGACCCGATGCGAGCGCCGGCTCGCGCGCAGGATCTGATCCTGGCGCAACGGGTCAAGAATTATCGGACCGGGGAGCTGGCGCGCCGCTATCCGCGGCTGGCGATCGAGGAAGCATTCTTCTTCAACTACGGTTTTGTACCTCGCGAGACCTTGGCGCTGCTGCATCCGCGAGGGATGCCGCGCAGATGGGACGCCAGGATGCAGGGGCGCGCGCAGGAGGTGCTGGCCTTTGTGCGCGAGCATGGTTGCACTGACTCCAAGGAGGTGCAGGGGCACTTCGATCATGGGACCATCAAGCGATGGGGCAGCGCTCTGAATGCCAGCACGCATCTGCTGGAGGGCCTGCACTACGGCGGGCTGCTGCGCGTGGTGCGGCGCGAGGGCGGCGCCCGAGTCTATCAGGCAATGGAGCAGCTGCTGCAGGACGACAAGCCGGAGGCGCGACTGGCGCGCGCCGGGCAGTTGGTAGACATTGTGATGCAGCTCTACGCGCCATTGCCTGCGGCGAGCCTGGGTTATTTGTGCGCGCTGCTACGGTCTGGAGTGCCGCAGCTGGCTGCCGAGATGCGGCAGGTTCAGGATCAGGCGAGATTGCGTTATGCGCATGCTCAGGTCGATGGGGTGGTGTGGTTCTGGCCGCCAAGCGAGAAGCCAACGGCCGCGCGAAATCGAATCGACGACAAGCTGCGCTTTCTCGCTCCGTTCGATCCGGTGGTCTGGGATAGACGTCGCTTCCGGTTGTTCTGGGGCTGGGAGTATAAGTTTGAAGCCTATGTGCCGGCACACAAGCGAAGAATGGGGCATTACGCGATGCCCATGTTATGGGGCGAGCAGATGCTGGGGTGGGCGAATGTGAAGGTGGTCGATGGGCATTTGAAGCATGAGCTGGGCTTCGCCGGTGCGCGGCCACGCAGCCGCGCCTTTCAGCGGGCGCTGGACGAGGCATTGCAAGAGATGCAGCAGTTTCTGGGACTGTAGCAAAGCATCCACCAGAACAACATCAGCAGAACTCGGCCATGCCTAAGTGCACTTCACTCTGCAGCTGCTCCCTGTCGTTGAGTGTACGGAAAGAGTGGTTGCTACGAGTCGAGGTCCAGCGGCGCTGCGATGGTCGAAGCACGCAGGCGCAGAGATCATCGTGTGAAAGCTGGGATGCCGGCGGTTATCTGGTGCGCCCATAACATCGCATCGTTATAGGAGCGGTTGACGAAAGGCAGAGACAGGTTCAATTTTTTTGCAAGTACAGTTACGTCTTCCCAGTCGCCAAGCTCGCGTGCCAGCATCAGACGATAAATCGGAGTAAGGGGTGAATCGCGTCCGACCTTCGCCTCCAGGATCTCGGCTTTCGTGCTGGAATCGAGCGGGAGGCCTTCGACAACCACTCCCATGGGAACATCCAGGATGGCGTCCATGATGGAAAGCATACCCATGAGGAAGAGGTCGGAGTGTAAGTGGTCAACCTTGGCGGAAAGCGACTCGCAGAACCTGGCACGAACCAGCGACGACAGAACAAGATCGGAACACTTTTCGTGGCCCATCGACAGAATTGTGACCATACGGATGAAGCGGGCCAGTTCGCGCCCACCCAGAAGAGACATCCCATGCCCGACGGATTGCACGGGCGAACGCAAACCGAGCAAGGGGGAGTTTAAGTAGCGCAGAAAGCGGTAGCACAAGGATGCATCATGTTTGATGAGCTGTTCGATGGCTTTCAGGTCGGGTTCAGGGGCCGAGATGGCTTGCAACAGGCGCAAGGAATCTGCCTGATTCGCAGGAATGTGTCTTGCCCGCATTCTCTCAGGACGCTGGAAGAAATACCCCTGAAATAGCGTGAAGCCATCCTTGGTTGCCGCCAGCATCTGCGCCCGCGTTTCCACTTTCTGGGCGAGCATGCGGCAGGATTTGCCGGAATACTTTTTGCCAATTGCTGTGTTCTGTTCAGGCGAGTTTCTTCGTATATCGACTTTCAGGAAGTCCGCGAATGGAATCAGGGATTCCCGAGGATCCATGGCAATGAAATTATCGAGGGCAATGCGGTATTGTTTTTGCTTGAACCGCAAGCAGGCGGCCAGGACGCCTTCGTCGACAGATACCGTTTCCTGAATCTCGATTACGACCCTATCGGGCGGGAGCAGGAGAAAGTAATCCTGTAATAACATCTCACGAGTGCAGTTGATGAAGGCCAGACGACCATCGCACACGGCATCCAAGCCTAGTACATTCAAGGTATCAATGGCGCTGTAGGTCGCGTTTTCTACGTCCGATTCGAAATGAGTTGCCTCGGCGCTGGCGCGATACAAGAGTTCATAGCCAAAGACTTTTTCATCTTTGGATAGAATTGGCTGCCTGGCCAACCACGCCTTGGACATTTCGGCGGGCGCTTGTCCTGCGGTATTCATGGCTACCCTTCCTATCGGCAATTTCGAGGCAAAACTTATGCTGCGGTGTGTTCGATACAATCGATCGAACTGGACGGTCATTCTGCCATTGCCAATAAGGAGGCGACGTGGACTTTGTAATGTTTGAAGATGTGAACGGCATGGAAGTGTTTGTGAACCCGGATCGCGTCATCTGGGTGAGAGAGCACGGCGGTACGACTGTAATCAGCTGTGGGAACGAGGACAAGTTTGCGGTACGGCTGGCTCCAGCCCACGCGGTAGCAGCGTTAGGCAAATCGGTTCGGTAGGTCGGTTTGGCGTGCTCGGAGAGCTGGTGGGTCTTTGGCGAAAAGGGGCCGAAGTCGAGAAATTGGGGAAATCTTGTCAATGGAGAGTGCAGGTGAAGGCGAGCGGGACTTCTCATCATCGCGGATTTGCGGTGCGGGCGGGGTGGAGGTCTAGCAAGAAGTACATGCCGTACACCAAGGATCAGATTGATTTTATGGCGGTGGTGATCCAGTGCGCGCGGACGCGCGGAAAAAGGATCTGGTATGTGATACCGGTGCGGGCGCTGGGAGCGCGGCTGACGATCAATCTGTATCCGTTTGGGTGCAGGAAGGATGGCGAGGAGCGATTTGAGAAATATCGGGAGGCGTGGGGGTTGATGGTGTGTTGAAACCAGTATCCGGTAAGGACGCGCGGTTATTTTTGTTGGAAAGATTCCAAGTATTTTGTGACGCCGTCGAGCCGGACTTCGCCCCAGTCCTGATCGGATTCAACCTGGTGGAAGATGGGACCCCAGATCGGCATTTCGCGGCTGCCATGGGCAGCCGTGGCGTTTCGTGTTCCTTGGATGATTTCTTTTACTTGCTGGTAAGGAAACTTTCCTCCGTTCCTGCGGGAGAGGAGGGTCAGGTCTTGCGGTGGCTCCTGCAGTGCGCCGGCAGCGGGGCCGTGGCCACGGCCATCGGATCCATGACAGGTGGCGCAGTGTTGTTGAAAGATTCTTGCTCCCTCGAGCGGGAGGTGGGCAAGATTACTCTTTGCCGGGACTGAAGAAGCTTTCTGGCCGGGGGAGACTACGAGGAGCGATAGCAGAAAGAGCACGGTGACGATTGGAGTGGGAAGCATGGAGACCTCCAGCAAAGAACGGGGGACAAAGATCAACGGCGGACTGATCCATACTGATGGTTTGCGCTGGGGATGGAATTGTCAGTGCGCGTGGACACGAGGCTTGGTGATCCGAAAGTCGGCCGGTGCCGTTGCAATTAGAACAGGCGCATGAAGCCCGAAGCGGGGAGATCGGGGACGAGAAACTTTTTGTCATCGAAGCCGGCGGCGCGAAGAAGAGCTTCGGCGGCGAGGTAGCCGCTGCGGACCGCTCCTTCCATGGTGGCGGGCCATCCGGTGGCGGTCCAGTCTCCAGCGAGAAAAACGCGCGGCCATGGAGTGGCTTGTGGTGGACGGAATGCGTCGATGCCGGGCCGGGGGGAATAGGTGGCGTGGACTTCCTTGACGACGGCGGACTTCACGAGCACGGCTTCGCGAGCCGCAGGAAAAAACTCGCGGACTTCCTTGAGAGCCAGGTCGACGATCTCGGAGCGCGATTTGTCGATGAGAGATTTCGAGGCGCTGACGACGAGTTCGATGTAGCTGGCCCCAGGGGCTAAAGCCCCATTTTCATTAGGAGACATCACGGCGCGGCTGAAGTCGCGCCCTTTCAAATCTACTCGATCTGAGTTTCGTGCCTCCGCGTTGATAATCCGCTGCTGGGCGGCCGCACCGCTGCGAGTGGCCAGCAGACGGGACTTGTGGAACATCCATTGGATGGTGCGGTCGAGGAGGACAGCGTGGTCGAGGTCGGAGATGGAGCGATCGAACCAGAGATGGATGCCGGTGATGGGACAAGATTCGAAATGCGCGAGGTCGTTGCGAAGAGGGGCAGCGGCGGGAGTATCGGGGAGGACGCGCTGGACGGTGTTGAAAGGGAGAGCCAGGATGAGGAAGTCGAAGGCTTCTTCTTTGTCGGCGATGCGGACATTGACTTGCGACGGAGCGGAGGCAAAAGTTTCGAGCGAGGTACGGAAATGAATTTGGCCGCCACGGGCGCGGATATAGTCGCCGGCCTTGTTGTATAGGTCGGTGAGAGGAATGCTGGGGACGCCCATGTGGCGAGCCGCGGGCGACTTCATGGATTCGCGGACGACTTGCGCGGCGTAGGAGACGGAGATGAGATCGAGATCTTCGCTGAGGGCGCTGACGAGGATCGGCTTCCAGAAACGTTCGATGGCGTTGGGAGTCTGGCCATGATCGTCGCACCATTGCTGAAACGATTTTCCGGTGTCGGGCTGGGCGGTGAGAGTGAGAGCGGAGATGGCGCGGGCGATGGCGAGTTTATCTTTCAGAGATAGAAACGGGAAGGCGAAGAAGGACGGGGCGGTGTGCAGCGGCGCGGGAAGGGGCGAGGCATGCATGACGGAGCATCGTCCGCCGGGCTCGATGAAGGTCATGTCTTCGAACCAGCGGATTTGATCTTCGACACCGATGCGGTGGTAGAACTCGATGAGGTTGGTGCAGACGCGAAACAGAACGTGCTGACAGTTGTCGACGACTTCGCCGGTGCCGGGATGTTCGTAGGAAGAAGCGCGTCCGCCGAGGTAGGGACGGCGCTCGAAGAGAGTGACGCGAAGGTCCGGAGTCGGCGAGAGCGCAGGCGGCGGCGAGGCCGGCGAGGCCGCCACCGGCGATGGCTACGGAGGGCTGGGAGGAGGCTTGGCTCATGAGTCAGTGCGACACAGCACCGATGGTGCGAAAAACAGCAGGCTCCTCACCGGGCCCTCAGCCCAATTCGGAATGACAAGAATATAGAGGACGTCAGCACAGTTCAAAATAACAGGCTTTTACGTGATGCGTTGCAGGAAGCCTTGAGCGAGGATACGGAGCTTTTCGGCGACGCTGAGACTGATCTTGCCGCTGAAGACATCGTACTGGCGCTCGGCAATTTTTTCGAGCAACTTGCGATAGATGTTGATGAGCACATGGAGCGCGGGCTGGCTGTCCTCGGAAATATAGGGGATGAGCTTGTCGCCGGCCTCGTAGCCCTCGCGGGCGCGATCGGCTTCCAGCGCGAGCAGCGGGCGAAAGCGGGCGGCGTCAGGCGTAGCGAGGAGAAGATCGGTGGCAGAGAGATTGAACCTGGCCAGATCTTCGGCGGGGAGATAGACGCGACCCATGGCAGCGTCTTCTTTAACGTCGCGAATGATGTTGGTGAGCTGGAAGGCGAGGCCGCACTGTTCGGCGAGAGGTTCGGCGGCGGGATCGCGATAGCCAAAAATGTGAATGCAGACGAGGCCGACGACGGAAGCGACGCGATAACAGTAGAGCTTCAGATCCTCGAAGGTTTGATATTGAATCGTGAGTTGGGCGGCGGGGCTGGAGGAGAGAGGTGCCGCGTCGCTATCGGGAGCGGGATCGACGAGATCCATGGCGGTGCCGAGAGCAAGATCGTCGAGCAGGCCGGCGGGGATGGTGTAGCGCCGCTGGGCGTCGGTAAGAGCAAGCAGAATGGGGTCGTCACTGGGCTGGCCCTGCTGCACGCGATGAAGAGCGTCAAGCCAGGAGTTGAGCTTGGAGCGGCGCTCGTCGGCGGTGAGGCCGGGATCGTCAGCGATATCGTCGCAGCGTCGCATGAAAGCGTAGACGGCGGAAAGCGCCTGGCGCTTGCGCTTGGGAAGAACGAGAAAGGCGTAGTAAAAGTTGCGGGCCTTGGAGCGGGTGATCCCACGGCAAACGGAATACGCCATGGTGAGTTGGGCGGGAGCGGGAGTCCAGGGAACCTGGAAGGGCTGAGCTCCAGCGCTCATAGAGCCTGGCCCAGGAACTTACCCATGGCGGCACGGGCGAGGAGAGCGAGTTTGCGCGGCTTGGAAATGACCGGGCGATGACCGAGTACGGCGAAGTGCTGGCGCTCAATGGCGTTGAGAATCTCGAGGCCGCCGCGGGTGAAGAGGTCAAGATCGACGGCGAGGTGGGAGTCCACTTTTTTTACCAGCGGCAAGCCGAGCTGAAACAATTCGCGAGCGCGCTGGACTTCAAACTTCATCATTTCGCAGAAGGTGACGGTGTTCCAGTTCTGCGCCAAGTCTTCTTCTTTTACGGCATAGCGACGGAGATCTTCGAGCGGCAGATAGATGCGACCTTTGGCGTAATCGACGGAGACGTCCTGCCAGAAGTTAGCCAGTTGCAAGGCGGTGCAAGTGTAGTCAGAAAGCTGCTGCCGCTGAGGATCGCTATAGCCGCAAAGATAGAGAACGAGGTGGCCGACGGGATTGGCGGAGTAACGGCAGTAAGCGAGAAGATCGGTGAAGGTCTCGAAACGGGTGACTGTCTGATCCTGACGAAAGGCGACGAGGAGATCGGAAAATTCGTGTTTGGGGATGGAAAATTTTTTTACGGTTTCGACGAGCGCGACGAAAACCGGATGGCGCGGATTGCCCTGGTAGCAGGCATCGAGTTCGGCCTGCCATTCGTCGAGGAGTGCGAGGGATGAGGCGGGATCGCCGACTTCATCGCCGAGATCGTCGGAAATGCGACAATAGGCGTAGACGTTCAGGAAATCCTGACGCAGTTGTTTGGGCAGGAACGAAGTGGCTACGGAGAAGTTTTCGTAGTGAGAGCGCGCAAGCTGGCGGCAGTATTCCTGGGCTTCGAGCAATGACGGAGCATGGTCGGGGATGGCGTAACCTGCGGGCAAGCGAGACCAAGCCGCGGCGGTGGCGGTAGCGGTCAGCAAGCGAGAATGGGTACCAGTTGCAGCGGTCATTGAAATAGCTTCAGCGAGTATAGGTTCAACAGGTCAAAAGGTCGAACTGGTCGTCTCACAATTTTTGCTGGTCCTACGAGAATCGTTCCACATCGGGAGTTTACCCAACACTCTTGTCTTGGGCTATTCTCCTGCACCTCCGGAGCTAACATCGCGCTCTGGTGACGGCGGCGGCTCCGGAGCGCGGATCAGTGGCCGGGAATGATGGCGGTTTTGATGTCGCCTCCGCGGTTGAGCATGTGGCGAAGCACTTTCTGCAAGCTGGAGAGAGGAGCTTCGCCGGTAATGTAGTCCGTGGGGCGAATTTTCTTGGCGGCGATCAATCCGAAGGCGCGGCGCACGGTTTCGGGCGTGTGATGGAACGTAGCTTTCAGCGTGATCTCCGAATAATGCAGACGGTTGGTATCGAGTTGCACTTTGGTTCCGCTGGCACATCCGCCGAAGAAGTTGACGGTGCCGCCTTTGCGAACCATTTCGACGGTCCACTCCCAGGCTTCAGGGCGGCCGACGGCTTCGATGACCACGTCACAACCGCGCTTCTGCGGAGTGAGCGCGCGAACTGCTTCGACCACGTTGGGAACTTTTGTGGTCTGCACGATTTCGTGCGCGCCCATGTGTTTGGCGGCGTGACTTGCTCGTCGCGTTTGACGACGGAGATGACGTTGCAGCCGATGGCGCGGGCCACCTGCACGAACATCAATCCGATGGGGCCGCCGCCGATGATGGTGACGGTATCGCCGATTTCGACGCCGGTTTCATGAAGCCCGCGCAGAACGCAGGCCAGAGGCTCAGTCATGGCGGCGTCTTCGAAACTGACGTTTGGCGGAATGACCAGCATGTTGGCTTCGACGATGCGGCGCGGAACGCGAATGTATTCGGCGTAGGCTCCGTTGTTGAAGAGCAGGTCTTCGCAAAGATTTTCCTGGTGCTTGGAGCAGTAGAAGCACATCTGGCAAGGCGCGGAATTCAGCGCGACTACCTTCATGCCCTTCTTGAAGCTATGAACGCCTTCGCCGACTTCTTCGATGACTCCGGCCAGCTCGTGGCCAAAGAGCGCAGGGGGAACGATCATGCGGGCGTGATAGCCGCGTTGATACACTTTGAGATCGGTACCGCAGGTGAGAGCCACCTGGACTTTGACGAGGACCTCTCCCTTTTCGACGCGGGGGATGGGTACTCGTTCAATTTTAAGATCTTCTTTGCCGTACAAGACGGCGGCTGTCATTTTTCCGTTCACTCGCTTGCTTCCTTCCTAGGACTCACGTTTCCAGTTACTCCCAGGCTGAATCACGACCTTCATCGACGATGGCTGCGGATGGGCGGCGAGTTCCAAGGCTCGCGTGCACTCCTGCAGCGGGAAGCGATGACTAATCAATCGCTCCAAATCCATTTGGCGGTCCATCACAAAACGAACTGACTCCTCCTGCAAATCCACGGATGCGCTATAGGAGCCGACCAGCGACTTCTCGTCAACGCAAACCGCCGCAGGATCAATCGTGACCTCCCCGCGCTGGGTCTGCGCAAATAGCAATACCCGCCCTCCCGGACGGGCCGCATCCATCGCGGGACGAATCAAGCCGTTGCTACCCACAGCCAAAATGACGGCATCCGCCCCGCGGCCCTCGGTTTGTTCCAGCACAGAGCGGACGACATCGTGGTTCGATGCGTCCAGCGAGTTCTGTAATCCGAGGCTTTCTGCTATTTTAAGCCTCTCGGCGTACAAATCGGAAGTAATAATGGTGGCCCCGGCCCGACGCCGCCAGGACACTAAGTATGATGCCGATTGGGCCTTGCCCGATTACGAGAACGGTCTCTCCCGGTTGCAGGCGAAGGGCTTGAATGCCCTTCATGCAGGTATTTACCGGTTCGACGAAACAGGCCTGCTCGTAAGAGACGCCTGGGGGGATACGGACCGTGCCCTGCTGGACGATCCAGTCCATCACGCGAACATACTCGGCAAAGCCGCCGCCGGAAGCCTCAAAGCCTGCAGTGCAACCGACTTTCTTATAGGTGGGACATTGGGCGAAAGTCTGGTGAAGACAGTAGTAGCACTGGCGGCAAGGGATGTGGTGGAAAACCACGACACGATCGCCGGGCCGGAACTGAGAAACTCCGTCGCCGACGGCGGCAACTTCGCCAGAAGTCTCGTGGCCGAAAATGCGGGGAGCGGAGTGTGATCCGGTGGCGATTTTCTTGAGATCGGTGCCACAAACGCCGCAGGTGTGGACGCGAAGGAGAATTTCCCCAGCGCCAATTTGGGGGACGGGCACGGTTTCAAGGCGAACATCATTGATGCCGTGATACACGGCTGCCTGCATGGTCGCGGGAATCGATCGGGTTGGGTTGTTAACAGCAGTTAAATCGGCGATTGCCATAGGTAATGGGTACGGCTTTGAACCTCACTTAGATGTGATGCGCGCCCTTTCGCTTCATACTCTACTCCTTGCGCAAACCTATTTCTGTACGGTATCCGGCACTCGCGGATCTGTATTCGTGAATTCCACAGCAAGAGCCATCGAATCCAAGTATGGCGAATCCGCAGGCGTGAAGTGAAACGCTTTTACCTGTAGCGTGAGGTAAAAACTATCAACTTTGATGATCCGCCGGGAGGCAACGGGAATGGGAGCGAACTTGCTGGGATCGAGCCACCAGAGCACATTCTTCGGGTCCGACGATGGCTGCTGCGAAGATTGCAGGACATTGTCATAGAACGGGTGGTGCAGATCGACCAACTTCACCTGCCAAGATGTGATTTCAGTATCCCCCTCCGGACCTTGCGGAATGATCGAGAATACGTAGCGATCCGCTCCGTGAGAATCTTTAATGCGTTCGCGATAGGTCGGGTCCTGCGGTGTGAGTTTGATCTCGAAACGATTTTCCATGATGCGAGTTTGACCCTGACGAAAACTTTCCGCGTAGATGGGGACGGCGGGAGTCGATTGCGCGGTCGCTTGAATGAACGATAAGAACACTGCGCAGAGGATGATGGATAAGTGGAGAGATGATTTCATTTGCGTGTCATCGAAGGTAGAGGCGGGATGGATTCGGCAAGAGGAGAAGCTGCGCCGGTGTTGTCGAAATCTTCTAAATGACCAGCGAGTAAGTAAGCCGCCAGGGCACGAGCCGCTTTGCTGCTGTTGCGGGCGAGGAGGTAGACGCGTCCCCAGAGCCATGGACGAAGCAGCGCGAAGAAAGTAAAGTTCGCGGTTTGAAAACGACCTTCGGCGTCAATAAAGGCGGACATGCCTGGCACTTCGAAATCCACTTCGTCTGAAATCACTTTTGTAACACGAGAGGCAATGCGGTGAGCAGTAGCGGATGCGACAACCGCAGAGGCTTCCATATCGACAGCGCGGGCCTCGTAGGCCTGCGCCAGCTTGGATTTTTGTTGCGCTCCGGCCACCGCCATAAAAGTGAGCAGAGTGCCTTCGCCGCCGGAGACTTCGGAGCGGCTGCCATCGCGCGCATCGATCACGAGCGCCGGCAGGACAATATCGCCAACGCGTAAGTTAGGGTCGAGGGCTCCCGCGAAACCAACCGATTGCACGAGAGTAGGACGGTAAGTTGCTATGACGGCCTCGGTGGCGCGGCGAGCGGCCTCGACACCGATTCCCCCGCAGACGGCGACGGTTTCACCATGCTCGAAAAAAGTAAAGTCGCGGCCTTCGTGCCGGTGCGAGACGCGAGCCCAGTGCTTGATGAGCGGGCTGACTTCACGCTGGAGCGCGGCTACGATGGCGACTTTAGGCATACGCGTTGGCTCGAAACCACTCTACGGCACGACGCAGAGCATTGTCAGCGGGGAGGGATTTGTATCCGAGTTCACGCTCGGCTTTGGCGGAACTGGCCCACATTTTTTTCTTGCCCATGCGTACGGTTTCGACGGTGGCGCGAGGCTCGCGTCCGAGCAAGCGACCAGCGATATTCTCGTCGACAAAACCTGCGGCGTAGGCGACGAAGTAAGGAAGCTTAACGCTGGGAGATGGGAGATGAGCGATGGCGCCGAGCTTATCGAGGATCTGTTTTAGCGTGAGATCTTCGCCGCCGAGTATATAGCGCTCACCGGTCTTCCCTTTTTCAAGAGCGGCGATGTGACCTAGAGCGCACTCGTGGACGTCCACCAGGTTCAAGCCGGTTTCGACGTAGGCGGGAAATTTTCCTTTCAAGAAGTCGACAACGATTCGTCCCGTGGGGGTGGGTTTGACGTCCTGCTCGCCGATGGGAGTGGTGGGATTGACGGTCACGACGCGCATGCCGGAACGGCCAGCCTCCAGCGCGACTTGCTCGGCCATGAATTTGGAACGCTTGTAATGACCGATCATATCGGCGAGAGAGACGGGAGAATCCTCGTCGGCGGGACATCCGTTGGCGGTGAAACCGATGGTGGCGACGCTCGAGGTATAAACAACAGAGCGCACGTTATTCTTACGTGCAGCCTCGAGGATGGCGCGGGTGCCATCAACGTTGGAGCGATACATCTCGGCAGGATCTTTGACCCAGAGGCGGTAGTCGGCGGCCACGTGGAAGACCGTATCGCAGCCGGAAATGGCTTTTTCAAGAGAGGCTGGGTCGCGAAGGTCGCCGGTAGTGGTTTCGGCGTTGAGGCCTTCGAGATTTTTCAGGTTACTGGTGGGGCGAACCAAGAGGCGGAGGTCGGCTCCCTGCTCGGACAAAACGCGGGCCACGTGGGGGCCGAGGAATCCGGTTGCGCCTGTGAGGAAGACTTTCATTCAACGAGTAGATCCGCGAACGCGGCGCTTAGCTCCACCAGGCTTGGTCTGCAGAGCGCGATCGGGAAGATCGCCGGTGCGCCGCCCGACACGCGCCGTACTCAGAATGCCACGCAAGGCTTCGTTGACCGAATCCTCGGTAGGAAACGCTGCAGCAACGTCTGGCTCGATCAGGACGACGTTGGTTCCCTTGCGGTATGGCCCGTAGTACTTGCCGCGAACGCCGCCCTTCATCGAGGCAAAATCATACTCGGGCCGCATGTCGCCACTGCTTCGGTGCTCAATGTTCTTCTTCATAGAATCTTCTCTCGCGTGGAGTTGCCGGTCTTGCGCTGATGATCCGGATTGTGTCGTTGCGTTCGGTATGGGCTACGACCAGCAGCCTGCCCATTGCGGATGCGCCAATCGTGAGAAATCTTTGCTCGTTGATCGAATGTTCGGCGTCGGGAAAGGTTGTCGCGAAAGGATCACCGAACACGGTTGTAGCCTCACGAAAACTGACTACGTGTTTCCGCTGATTCGCAAGATCTTTCCGCGGATTCCATTCGAACTGCATCCCCATTTAAGTATAAACACCTCGGCACTATGGAGCGCACGGGAAGGGGCAAATCCGCTTACTGGTCGGGGAGAGCGCGGGCCACGTGGGGCCGAGGAATCCAGTTGCGCCCGTAAGGAAGACTTTCATTCAACATTGGCGGTCAACTTCAGCGTTGAGATTTGGCGATCCGCATTTGGTCAACCGTTTAAAAAAGGTCTAAAGGGATTCTTCGACTTGTGCTCGCTATCGCTCGCAGCAGCGCTCAGAATGACAAATGCGGATGACAACGTCGTCCGCTAGTTTCCGTTTTTCTCCATTACCTTGGCGTAGGTTGTGAGCGCGAGCAGCGGGAAGTATTCGCGGTAGAGGTGATACTTCAGATAGAAGACGCGCGGGAAACCTGTGCCGGTACAGAAAGGCTCGTCCCAGGAGCCGTCTTCTTTTTGAGTGCGTAACAAGTAAGCGATGCCGCGAGCGACGGAATCGCTGCGAATATCGCCGACTGCGAGAAGTCCGAGAATTGCCCAAGCGGTTTGCGAAGGCGTGCTTTCGCCAACACCGCGCAGTGCGGGATCGTCGTAGGAGCCCACGGTTTCGCCCCAACCGCCATCAGGATTTTGCATCATGCGCAACCACTCGGCGCCTTGCTGAATGCAGGGCTCGTGATTGTCCATGCCGATGGCTTCCAGACCGCGAAGCACGAGGAAGGTTCCGTAAATGTAGTTCACGCCCCAGCGACCGAACCAGCTGCCGTCAGGCTCCTGCTCGTCGCGGATGAACTTTATGGCGCGCTTTACAGCGGGATGATTCTGGTTGTAACCGTAGGTCGCCATCATCTCAAGGATGCGGCCCGTGATATCGACCGTTGGCGGATCAAGCATAGCGTTGTGATCGGCGAAGGGGATGTTCTGAAAAACCATCTTGTCGTTGTCTTTGTCGAAAGAAGCCCAGCCGCCGTTCTTGCACTGCATGGAAAGAATCCAGTCAATGGCGCGCTGCACGGACTCGCGCTGGTAGCGGCCGTTGGGATGCTCGACGCGACTCAGCGCGAGGCAGACCATAGCGGTGTCATCGACGTCGGGATAAAACTCGTTATTGAATTCGAAATACCATCCGCCGGGCTTGCCCTTGGTGTTTTTGACTTGCCAGTCGCCGACGGTGCGGACCTGTTTTTGCAGAATCCAGTCGGCGGACTTAACCATGCGCGGATCGTTGGCGGCAACTCCAGCCTCGCCGAGGGCGAAGACCGCATAGGCGGTGTCCCAGACGGGAGACATGCAGGGCTGCATGCGGAAGGTATCGTTTTCGGGATCCTCGATGCCGAGTTTTTCGAACTCATCGAGAGCGCGAATCACCTGAGGATCGTCGAGAGAATATCCCTGGCAGCGCAGCGCGATGATGGAGTTCATGATGGAAGGATAGATAGCGCCGAGGCCGTCGCTCATTTCAAAGCGTTCGAGCATCCACTTTTCGGCCTGTTTGAGCGCGATGGAGCGAAGCGGGCGAATGTGGACACGTTCCAGCCAATGCGTCATGCGATCGAGAAAGAGGAAGAAGTTGCGCCAGGATACGAGCTTCTTCGACCAGCGCAAATGCATACGCGATTTCTGCATACCGCCGACAAATAATTCCTCAACGCCCATTTCACGGGGAATTTTCTTGAATGGCTTCTTGGCGTAAGCGATGGACAAGGGAACCAGGATGGCGCGAGACCATGAAGAAATTTCGTAGATGTTGAACCAGAACCAGTTGGGAAAAAGGACGATCTCCGGAGGAATGGCGGGAACGGCATCGTAGTCGTACTGCCCGAAAAAGCAGAGATAGATCTTGGTAAATGTATTGACCTCGGTGACGCCGCCGAGTTCGAGAATCTTCTTGCGGGCGCGCTGAAGAACGGGATGCTCGGCGGAGTATCCGGCGAGCTTCAATCCGAAATAAGCCTTGACCGAGGCGCTGATGTTGGACGGGCCTCCGACGTAGATACTCCATCCGCCGTCTTCATTCTGATGGCGGACGATCCAGTTGGCCGCGCGTTGAAACCGCTCGGGATCACCCGTGCCGAGCAAGGTATGGAGCAGGATGTAATCCGATTCAAGGGTGGTATCGGCTTCGAGTTCGCCGCACCAGTAGCCGTCGTCGTGCCGGGTAGAAAAAAGAAGCTTGCGAGCGGCGGCGATGGCGGCGCCCACTCGGCTAAAGAGGCCGTCGATTTTACCGAAACGAAGTTGAGGCGCGGAAGCTAAGTTTGATTCGGGGGAGTTGCTATCCATCTTGAAGTTCCTCGTTGTACACGCGAGAATCCTTACGCTTCGGTCGGAAGGACACCACTATTTGGTATCAGTCTTGGTATCAGTCCGCGGAGGCTATGGCCGGAGCGGCGGCGATGGCTTCGACAATCTCCGGCGGCAGTCCGAAGCGAACGTTTTCCGGCATCACTTCGAGTTCCTGCACGTTGTCGAAACCTTTGGTGGCGAGAAAATTCACGGTTTCCTCTACCAGGCATTCCGGCGCGGAGGCACCGGCCGTCAGAGCGATCGTCTTGCACGTCCGCCCCAACCACTGTGGCTCGATATCTCTGTAGCTATCGATGAGATGCGCGTTGGTGCCGAGGTTGCGGGCCACCTCGACCAGACGATTGGAATTTGAACTGTTCTCCGAACCGACCACCAGTAACAAGTCGGCATCCGAGGCGACCTGCTTCACTGCGACCTGACGGTTCTCAGTGGCATAGCAAATATCCTGCGCGGCGGGACCTTTGATGTTGGGGAACTTTTTCTTGAGGGCGGCGATGATGTCCTTGGTCTCATCGAGGCTGAGCGTGGTTTGGGTGAGATAAGCGACGCGGTTGGGGTCGGAAACAGATAGCGAATTCACCTGCTCGGGATGGCCGACCACCTGGGTAACAAGCGGAGCCTCGCCGAGCGTACCGATTACTTCATCGTGATCGTGATGGCCGATGAGGATCAGGGAATAGCCTTCTTTGGCGAACTTGACGGCTTCCACGTGCACCTTGGTGACGAGCGGACAAGTCGCGTCAATGACGCGCAAGCCACGGCGGGCGCTATGCTCGCGCACCTCCGGAGAGACGCCGTGAGCGCTGTAGATGACGCGCTCGCCATTGGGAACCTCGTCTTCACTATCAACGAAGATGGCGCCCTTGCCGCGCAGTTCGTCCACCACAAAGCTGTTGTGAACGATCTCCTTGCGGACGTAGATAGGTGGCCCGAAGGCTTCGAGGGCGATGCGCACCACGTCGATGGCACGGACTACGCCGGCGCAGAAGCCTCGCGGCTTCAGTAAAAGTAAAGTTTTCCCCTGGCTTGCTGGCACCATTAAGCTCCCACTGGTGAGATCATCTCACTCTATGTTTCGATGCAAAAAGAGGCAGACTACGAATAGGAACAGGCTACACGATTCCTGAGCTCCGGTGTTTCTAAAGTAACGGAAAGCATCTTTCTGGTCAACGTAAGCGACAGAAACGGCGGGGATTAGCAGTGAATGGAGGAATGGGAGCAGCGAACGGTGGAGGGGATCTCGGTAGAGGACACCGGGAATTAAATCTTGCCCCTGACCGAGCAATCGGTCACCTGCCGGTGAAACCTTTAGCCGTTGGCCTTGATCATTTGCTCGGCATGTTTGCGAGAGGTATCAGTGAGCTTGGCACCGCTGAGCATGCGTGCGACTTCTTCGGTGCGCTCTTCCCCGGAGACGGGCCGGATGGTGGTACGAGTGCGTCCGCCGCGCTCCTTTTTTTCGATGACGTAATGCTGATCGGCGAAGGTGGCGATTTGGGGCAAATGCGTGACGCACAAGACTTGATTCGAGCGGGCGAGCGACTTCAGCTTCTTGCCGACAGCTTCGGCGGCGCGACCACCGATTCCGGTATCGATTTCATCGAACACCATGGTGCGCTGAGCGGCGGAGCGGGAACTTCTTCCTCTCGACGAGGAAGGCACTTTGGAGTCTCGCTCCGGGCTGTGAGCGAGATCTTCTTCCACGCTTACCTTCAAGGCGAGCATCACGCGGGAAAGTTCGCCGCCAGAGGCGATGTCTTCCAGAGGGCGCAAGGGTTCGCCGGGGTTGGTGGAGATCATGTAATTTACCTGATCGATGCCGGCGGCAGACCAGTTCCCTTCCGGTTCCGCGGTAGCGATTTCAATGTGGAACGCGGATTTCATGGCCAGATCATTGATCTGAGCTTCGACCAGCTTTTCGAGCTTGCGGGCGGCGTCGTGACGCTTCCTGGAAAGGGACCGCGCAGCACGCAAATACTCCGTGGCGGCCTGGGCGAGACTGGCGCGCAGATCGCGAAGAATTTCGTCTTTGTTTTCGATCTCGGAAAGCTTACGGGCGACGTCAGATCCAAAATTGATTACGTCGTCTAGGGTGGGACCATATTTGCGTTTCAGCCGGTCGAGCAAAGCCAGACGATCTTCGACTTCCGCCAGATGTTCGGGCGAGGCGTGGATTCCACCGGCGTAATCGCGGACGGTAGCGCCAACGTCTTCGACGCTGATGCGAGCGGTTTCGAGGGCGGCAAGGGCTTCCTGGAAGCGCGGTTCGTAGCGGGCGAGTTCCTCAATTTGCTTTTGGGCGGAACGCAGGGAGGAAGACGTGGAAGCGTCGCCTTCGTAGAGCAGGTCGAAGGCCTGCATGGCAGCGTTATAGATTTTCTCTGCGTTGGCGAGAACGCGCTTCTCGATTTCCAGCGATTCGTCCTCGCCGGCCAGAGGTTTGGCGTCTTCGATCTCGCGGGACTGGAAGGTCCAAAGGTCGACGAGGCGGAGGCGATCCTGCTCGCCTTGCTCCAGGTCCTCGATACGCTTGCGAATATCGTTCCAAGTGGAATGGGCCGTGGCTACTGGCTCGAGGTGAGTGGTGGCAAATCCATCGAGCAACGCCAGTCGGGCGGCCGGATCGAATGACTGAAGGGATTCGTTCTGCGCGTGAATGATGGCGAGATAGGGAGCAAGCTGGCGCAGAACAGCGACGGTAGCCGGCTGATTGTTGACGAAGACGCGGCCCTTGCCGCCGGCGGCAATTTCGCGGCGGACGATGAAGGAGCCATCGTCAGATTCATCCAGGCCATTGCGTTCGAGGATTTCCTGAAGGAAGGCTTCGCTGTCCGGGCACTCGAAAACCGCGGAAATGACGGCGCGCTCGGCGCCGGTGCGAATCACGTCGCTGGAAGCTTTCTCGCCGAGGAGAAGGGAGAGCGCGTCGATGAGAATGGATTTTCCGGCGCCGGTTTCCCCCGTAAGAAGATTCAGGCCGGAGGCGAACTCGACCGCGGCATTATCGATTACGGCGTAGTTTTCCAACCGCAGTTCAACCAGCACGGAGCGTCCTGAGAAGCTAGTTTTCGGCAGCATAGCATGGAAAGCGGTTGGCAATTCGCAATTACCGACCGGTGGTTCGCGATCGGGGAATTGGCCTGCGGGACGGAACCAACTCCGATATCAGGGGTTTAGACGGAGCAGGCGAGATTGGCATCGTATTCGCGTCGATGTGGGTGTGGAGTTAATCTAAGGGTATGAATTCTGGAGGCAAAGTGCGTTGCGGACGATGCGGGAGTGAGAACAACGCGGGGAACCGGTTTTGTGGAATGTGCGGCGCTGAGTTGGTGGCTCGCACGCCGACCGCGAGCGCTGCGACGGCGACGCCGAACGCGCCGTTGCAACGACGGCCGCAGCAGGCGGCAGTAAGTGCGGAAGTCGATAGGACCCGGCAGGTTGATCGGGCGCGGGAGGATCGGGCGCGGGAGGATCGGGCGCGAGAGGATCGTAATCAGCTCGATCAGAAAGTGGCTTCGCGGCCATCGCAGGAAACAGGACGGATGGTCACGCAGGCGCCACTGGCGGAGACGGCTACGTCGCAGTCCGAGGTCCCGCAGCCAACCGACCCGCAATCTGGGATTGCACAGCCCGCGGCAGTTGCACCGAGCCGCAGGGAAAGAATCGTGTATGACCCGGGAATCAGCGGGCCTTCATTTCTGGGATTGAATCAGCCGACGGCTCGGCGAACGTGGGAGCCGGCGGAGACGGAACGGGAATCCGCGAACCGCCATGATTCGAACCTGCATTCTTCGGGGAGTGTCGACTATCTGCTCGAAGACGAAGAGGAACCCCGACGAGGCTGGGGCAAGCTGGCCGCGGTTGTGATCGCATTGGCCTTGGTAGCAGGATTTGGATATTTACGCTGGAAGCAGGGTGGATTTGATTGGCTGATGGTAAATAAAGCACCGGCGCATTCGGCCGAGGTTCCGGCTGGTGCCGGAGATTCTGGCAATGCCCCGGCAGCAACACCTCCTCCGGACACCGCGAATCCGAATGCCGCAGCACCGGCCGGGACGACACCGGACTCCGGTACTGCAGGAGGAGCGGCGACTCTGGCGCCTGGCGCGGACGCAGGAAATGCTGCAGGGTCCTCGACTGCATCGACTTCTCCGGATTCGAGCGCTTCACCCACGACTCCTGCGAGTGTCGCAGCAGCGCAGAATAATCCTCAGGCTGGAGACTCGCCGTCGACGCCCGCGCCGGATACCTCCGCAGAAAAGAAAGTGCCGGACGCGGACGCCGGTGAAAACTCAGACAGTGGCGATGAGGAGGCTGCGGCTCCGGCGGCGAAGGCCACACCAGATGTTTCACGGAAACCGAAAGTGCAGCAGAGGAAGCCAAGTCCGGTTACGGCAGCGGATCCAACGTCCGAGGCGGAAATTTATATTTACGGACGCGGAGTGCGGCAGGATTGCGATCGTGGATTGCGGCTGCTGAAGCCGGCTGCGGCCCAAGCCAACACCAGAGCAATGATTTCGCTGGGAACGCTCTACTCGAGCGGCACATGCACGCCGCGCGATCTACCCACGGCGTATCGATGGTTTGCGCTCGCATTGCATAAAGATCCGAACAACCCGAACCTGCAAAATCAAGTACAAAGCTTATGGAGCCGGATGACGCAGCCGGAGCGGCAACTGGCGATCAAGCTCAGCCACTAGGTCCGGACTGGAAGGAAAAGAGAAGCAGTCGCGCTTCGCACGACGGACAGCCGAGGGCGGCTGTCCCCACATAAACTTGCCGGGTGCACAGGCGGCTGATATCTTTTCGCGAAGGCTTTGTCGGCGGAAATCGCTTCAACGTCTTTGACGCGGTGTTTCGAGAGCAATCCGCTAAGGCTTTAGGAACGTACATCTAACAAGGAAGAATAAGAGCGTTTGTCGAGCCCGCAACGAGAACAGATGCCGGTGGATCTGGCCATGGTTACCGGTTTGAAGGCCGGCGAGCAGGGGGCGATGGCGGACCTGTATGATCGCTATTCTTCCGTGGTTTACGCGGTGGCATTGCGGGTGCTCGGAGACACGGGGGCTGCTGAGGATGTCTTGCAAGAAGTCTTTCTGCAGTTGTGGCGCAACCCCAGCGCCTTTGATGCGGCACGCGGAAGTTTAGCAAGTTGGTTAGCGGTCATCACGCGTAACCGGGCGATTGACTCCCTCAGAAAACGACGTCCAGAAACAGATATTGAAGATGTGGTGTTATCGGTAGCGCCGGACCTGGCTGCCGAAGCCGAACTCTCGCGCACAGCGGAGAAGGTGCGCGGCATAATGGGCACGATGCCGGCCGGACAGCGAGGAGCGCTGGAAATGGCGTACTGGGAGGGCATGAGCCATTCCGAGATCGCGAGCAAGACCGGAGAACCGTTGGGAACGGTGAAGACGCGAATACGCGCGGGATTGATCGCGCTACGCAAGGCTTTTCAGACATGATTTGGGTAAAGGCGTGATCGAGTAAACGATGACGGAACACGAACAATACGCCGAGGACCTTGCTCTCTACGCGGTAGACGCGTTGCGAGGAGAGGAACGGGCGAAGCTCGACCAGCATCTCTCGACGTGCGCCAGTTGCCGGTTGGAGTTGGAGCAACTGCGCGGGGATACGGCATTGCTCGCTTTAACGGCCAGCGGGCCCAGGCCACCGCAGCGTGCGCGACAACGGCTGCTGGAGGCGATCGCACGGGAACCGCGCGGGGTCGCAGTCCGGGAAACGGCAACCGGGAAGGGGTGGTGGGGATGGCTCGGATGGGCGGCAACGGCCGCAGTGGTCATATTCGCACTGTCGTTGTGGCGAGAAAATTCTGCGCTGAAGTCGATTGTGGCGTCGGCAAATTCACGCGCGGCTGAGAGTTCCCGTCAGCTGGAAGAATTGCGTCGCGTTGCGGCACCTATTCTTGAACCAGAAGCGCAGAGGGTGACGCTGGTAGCAGCCAAGACTCCGCCGCAGCCGCAGGGTAAGGCGTTCTATTTACGAAACCGGAACAGCCTTGTATTTCTTGCCAACAACATGCCGCCTCTGCCAGAGCAGAAGGCTTATGAATTGTGGCTGATTCCGAAGACTGGAAGCCCCATTCCTGCCGGGGTGTTCAGGCCCGACGCGAATGGCAGCGCGACGGTGGTGAATCCTCCGCTGCCTGCGGGAGTCGAGGCCAAGGCATTTGCCATCACGGTGGAGAAAGATACCGGTTCACCGGTTCCGACATCTCCCATCCTGATGATGGGAGCGGGCGAGTAGCGATTGCACGGATCTGCCAGGCCGCGGAAATCGTGCGGCTGGATTTGTTCTTAATTACTCTCGGAAACTACCTTGGCTTTCTTATCCGCAACATGGCCCTGGCGGTAGGCGCGAGCGACATCGCCAAGCGGAACTTCTACCTTAGCCGTGGCAAAATCTGTGAGCGGTTGCTCGCCCTTAGCATAGCTGTATTGCGTGTTTCCCAAGAGACTAGTCTCGTCTGCCATGGCATGTTGGGAAGCATGCTGGGGATGCTCGGGCACGCTAATCTGGGACGGTGTATTGGAGAGGACAGGAGCAGCCTGTCCAAATGCGGCGGCTGCGGCGAAGAGAAAAAACAGAGCGAATGCGGCGGTTTTCATAGTCATCATCCTGGTCCGGGAAAACGTCGTACATGGTGCGACGTTCCTCATGTAGAGAACTTGGAAAGTCAGATAGCGCGACTTTCACCTTGTTAAGGGGCAATCTCTTTACCAAAAATGTGCGGGTGGGATTCAAGTTAGAGGCCGTGCAGTAAGGCAAGCGCAACTGTTTTGCACATATTGGGGAAAGCGAGGGGATCTTTGAGAGGTATCGCGGGGAGATTCGCTCTGAAAAAAGAAAGGTCCGGATAGAAGATCCGGGCCTTTTCTGTTTTCTGGTTACTAGAGTTTTGGTTACCAGGTGATGGTAACGGTAACAGTAGTGGAGTGGGTTATGCCTCCGCCGGTGCCTGGACGCTAGATTTTGTTGGCGTCAGAGTGACGGTAGTAGTTTCCGTGAGACATTCGCCGACATGCTGGCCGGTGATCGGATACGCAGAGGGAAGACTCCTTTGTTCGCGGAGTGCTTCCGTTTACTCTTGGAGAAAAACTGGGGGAAATGTTCAAAGTCCGGCGATGAAAGATCTTGCACAGTTGACAGCGGAAAACAAAATGACGAGAATCGTGCAAATCTTGTTGTCCCCTGCTTCCATTTATAGTTTTGGAAAAATCAACAAGCCAGTCGTTGGTTTCACAGATTGCTACTCGCGTTTCACAGATTGCTACTCGAAGTTGCGTTAACACTCCAAGGAGATATCACACATGAAGCAACGATTCACTGCGCTCAGCGTTTTCGCTGCGCTTTTGGTGGTGGCCAGCCTGGCCGGCACCGTATTCGCCCAGGATTCTACCGACACACTGCCCGCACACCCACGCTTCGCACGGCTGCTGCCGCATTTAGACCCAAATGCGCCAGTGCCCCCCAGCGCGCTCACAACCTGGAACGGCTCGTTCGTTTATAAGGGACACACCTACAAGTACAACATGGTGGGAACTGCGCCTTCGACTGGAACGTCAACGACCGTCCCGGTCTTTGTTATCCCGGTTGCACTCTCGTATAAGAGCGGAACAACCACCACCACCTTCACGCCCGAGACGAAGCTGAAGAACGGTCTGACTGCGGTGCAGAGCACCACCGGTTCGCCGATTTTCGTGAACATGGACTGGGTCACTCCGGAAGGAACGGATCTGGGCACGACGCAGTATGAAGATGCATTCCAGCGTGGAAACTTCTGGACTCAGGTATCGGCGGCTCCGGGATACCACGTACTGTTGGGAACCCCGAAAGTGGCGCCCGTACAGACTCTGGTAGTTCCGCCAGCCGATGGCAATGTTGGCACCGAGTTTGGCGTTAAGGTTGGTCTGGCGGACATCAACTGGTTCGACGGACAGCTACAAGCGATTCTGACCAAGTTGAAGAAGAACATCACGCCGAACACCTTGCCGATCTTCATTACGTACAATGCGTATCTGACCGAAGGCACCTGCTGCATCGGCGGCTACCACAGCTCTTACAGCACCAGCGCAGGGATCCAGGCGTATTCGCACTTCACCTACATCGGAACGCCAGGGGTTTTCGCGCAGGACGTATCGGCCCTGTCGCACGAAGTGGGCGAGTGGCTGGATGATCCGCTAGTGGTGAACACCGGCGGCAATCCGGTTTCCTGCGGAATTCTGGAAGTGGGAGATCCGGAAGAGGGTTTCGCCAATTACGGCGCATTCCCTTACACGCTAAACGGTTCGACCTATAACCTGCAGGACTTGGTTTATCTGGAATATTTCGGAGCGCCGAACACCACATCAGTGGATGGCGGTACGGAGTCGTTCCACGATAATCCGTTCCACCTCGGCATTTGCAACAACGGTGGCTAGTCGATCATTTGATGAACCTGCCCGCCCCAAAAGGGCGGGCTTTTTATTTTGTGCGACGGCTTTCGAATGTTGCAAGGGAGTGCGGGCGGGGCAAAGAATGTTCCTCCGCAGGTAGGAATTGTGGATAACAACGTCGCGAAAAATTTACGAAAAACGAAATTCATAATGCGATTTACGAAATCAGAAATTCCACAGACCCCTGATTGACTCGGGCAGAAGACAAGAATAGAAAACACGTATCGATGTAGCTCGCCGCTTGGGGCGGCGGGTTGAACGTAACCGATTGCCGCTTTGATCTGCGTCACCACCGTTCAAAACTCGCTAGAAGGAGCGCTCAGTGATGAAACAAAGTTCCATTCGGGTGAATTTGCTAGTAGCGTTGGCGATTCTCGGTACGTGCGCCGGAAGCGCCTTAGCCCAGGACAATTCTGAAACAAACCAGCCCGCGCGAGGAATGTTTGTAACTCTACCAGCCCACTTGCATCCGGACATTGCCCCGCCTGCGGCGTCGCTGCCCAGTTGGAACGGATCATTTACCTACAGTGGTACCAAGTACACCTACAACATGGTCGGAACCGCGCCGTCGACGAACACATCCACCACGATCACCACGTACATCATTCCGGTGAAGATCGTAATCACCTCGCGCTCGGGGACGAAAACTACATTCGATCCCTCGCATGTTCTTTCCAACGGAAACACGGTGACCACGAACACGTTAGACTCGCCGATCTTCGAATCTGCCACGACTTACACGCAAGGTGGAGTGGACGTGGGGACGACTCAATACATCGATGCGTTCCAGCGGGCAAATTTTTGGGGAACGGTGAAAAACGAGCCGAATTATCACTTGCTACTGGGCACAACGGTGCTGGCCGAGCAGACGCTCAGCCCTTCTCGCAGCTACGGCACTACTGGGTCACCGTTTGGCTTTACCGCCGGCGAAGTCGACATCAACTGGTTCGATGCGCAACTGCCGGGTTTGATCAGCAAATTGGGAATCCAGCCAAACACATTTCCCATCTTCTTAACTTATGACGTTTACCTGACGCAAGGCGGAAGCTGCTGCATCGGCGGTTATCACAGCTCGGAAGGCAGCGTGAGCAATCCGCAATCCTATGCGGAAGCAACGTACGTGGATCATCCGGGCGCGTTCTCGCAGGATGTGTCGGCCTTGTCGCACGAAGTAGGGGAATGGGCGGACGATCCACTCACGGTAAATTACAACGGAAACAATACGCCGTGCGGAATTCTGGAGGTGGGAGATCCGCTGGAAGGCAATCCCAACTATGGAGGGTATCCTTACACGTTGCACGGATTCACTTACAACCTGCAGGACCTGGTGACTCTGCCTTATTTTGGAGCGCCTCCCAGCACGAGCGTGAATAACTGGTTCACGTTCCAGGGTGAATCGCTGTCGGTTTGCCAGAACGGATCTTAGTAACGGCTCTCCCCCGTCGCCGCAAGAACCCGCTCCTTTTCGGAGCGGGTTTTTGATTGTATGGACGATTGGATGGCTCGGAGTTTTGCGCGCTGCGGCGAGGATCAAGTGGCACTGGGAACTTCGATGGCGCGCACGCTGCCATATTTCTGAAAAACGGAGTCGCGGGACACAATCCCTTCCAGATGGCGCGAATCTGCGCGATTGACGACGGGAACGATTGGATAGTCGTTTACATAACGGAGGGCGGAATCAAGGGGAAGATCCGGGAACAAGCTGGGTAAATATTGAGCGGGTAAAACGGAGCCGAGCGTGAGCTCGCCTTTGCCCTCACGGAATAGCCGCAGGATTTGCTCACGAGTGATGGACGTCCAGCCACTGGGGTGCATGCGGACGAGGAAGGTAGCATCGGCGGAGTCCTGAACGCGCCGGGCACTGGCATCCACATAATCCTGGGCACTGAGAATGGTGGAAGGAGCAGGTAGCATGGCGTCTTCGACGTGAAGGATGGTCTCCTCGCGATCTTCTTCTAAAGAAGGCAGGATCAGGCCGTCCTGGCGAGTGAGCATATCGAAGATCGGAATATTCTGCAGGCCGCGTGAAACCACATAGGAAAACGTGTTCGCCACGATCACGGGAACAATAATTTCATAGTTGCCGCTGACCTCAAGAACCATGAAGACGGAAGTCATGGGGGCGCGCAAGAATCCGGCAAACAGAACGCCCATGCCGACCAGAACGTAGGTGCCGGTGGATCCCGTAAGGTGGGGAAAGAACATGCGTTCGATATCGCCGACGGCGCCGCCCAGCATGGCCCCGATGAAGAGGGTTGGCGCGAACATGCCACCGGGCGTGCCGCTGACGAATGAAACCGTGGTGGCGATAATCTTCAGAAGGGCAAGGATCGCGAGAAATTTCCAGGCGTACTGGCCGTGCATGGCCTCATCCATTGCGCCATAACCGGCGCCCATGATTTGCGGAGCACCGAGAAAGCCGATTAGCCCCACCAACAATCCGGCGATTGCCGGTTGAAAATATTGTGTCCAGCGAGGAAGGAGTTTCAGGCGGGGGCGAAGGTAGCCGATGGATTTGGCGAAGGCAACGGAGGCGAGGCCGCCGACAATACCCAGGACGGCATAGGCAATCAGTTCGCTGGGGCGTTTGAAGGTTGTGACCGGGATGCGAAACAATGGCTCGCTGCCAAGAAACGAGCGCACGATCACGACGCTGGCAACGGCCGAAAGAACCACGGAACCAAGGATACCGGCGCTCCAGCGTCCAATAACTTCTTCGATGACGAAGAGGACGGCGGAGATGGGGGCGTTGAATGCGGCGGCAAGACCGGCAGCGGCGCCGACGGGAGCCATAAGGCGAACACGCTCGCGAGAGATTTGGAGGCGTCGGCCAAGAGCAGAGGCGATGCTGGCTCCGATTTGGAGCGAGGGGTCCTCGGGACCAAGCGACTGGCCGGAACCGATGGCGATTGCCGCGCAGATGAATTTTCCGACGGCGGTGCGGAACGGAATGAACCCGTTGAAAATGTAGAGGGCGGATTTCGTCTGATTCACTCCGCTGCCGCGAATGCCGGGAAAGACATGAAGTACGAGCGCGGCAACGACAAGGCCAGCAAGTGAAGGAACGACGAGCAAGCGCCAGCTGTGCGCCTCCGGCAGAGGGCCAAGGAGAGCAAGATGCATCCAGTCGATGGCCAGGCGGAAACAGACCACCGCCAGGCCCGAAAAGATTCCGATGAAGACGGAGAGGATGAGGAAGAAGACTTCTTCGTGGAAGACGCCCTCGAGAGTGGAAAACAATCGTTTCGAGGCTTTTAGCCTGACGACGGGCGGAGGAGCGGCAGGTGCAGGATTGATGATTGGCGAGTTCATTCTTATTGACTGGCCGCCTCGCGTTTCTTGGAGCTCAGCAATAGTGCCAGGTCGACGCCGTGGGGCGGCCCGCAGATCGAGGCGGTTTGCTGCTCAATTTGAAAGACGACGTCCATGATCGCATCAGGAAGGTCAGTCTCCGCGGGAGAGCGAAGCAATTCGAGTTGCGGTTTGGCGAGAAGCCAGCGCGCTTGAAGCCCGGGCAAAGGAGATGAAGGCGGAGGGGCATTGTCGTTCACTTTAAGATCGACGCCAGCCTGCTGAGCGCATTGAATCAGACGTTCTTCGGCGTGGTTAAAGGCGGAGGTGATGCGGCGATTGCGCTCCGCGTCAGAGATATGACTGCGAAAAGGGTTGGCTTCGAGAACCATATCGGTAGTGGCAAGCAAGTAATGCGATGCATCGTCTGCAGGATTGGTGCTGACGGCGAGGCGAAGAAAATGTTGAGCGAGCGCGTAATTGCCGGCGCGATAGGCAGTTTCACCGGCTCCAGCCAGTGCGGACACGTTCTCCGGCTGCAGACGCAAGACTTCTTCATACTGCACGAGCGCGCCCTGATAATCCTGGGCCTGCACGAAAAGCTGTGCGGCTTGCAGATGAGCAAGCGGATCGGGCGGCAAAGCGGTGGCCAGCGCGATGAGTTCGGAATCAGCTTGCGCGAGAGCATCTTTCTTCAGCAAAAACTCGATTAGTTCCACGCGGGATTTATTTCGATTCGCGTCCGGGTCAGAGTTCCAGACGCCATACATGGCGTTGTGATAGTAACGGGTTGCGTCCTCAATCGAACCACGATGGGCCGCAACGCGGGCGAGCGCGAGATTCACCGCGGCGTCCTGCGGAGCGCGCTGCCACAGCGCCACAAGGTAGGATTCGGCTTCATCGAGGCGGCGTGGATCGTTGCTATCGCGCAGAACACGGGCCAAGCTGAGCTGATATTGAGAATTGGTGGGATCGCAACTAAGCGCGGCTCGGAAAGCAGCGATAGCGTCGTCGTACCGAGCGGCTTTGGCGTCCGCCAATCCTTCAACATAAAGGTGGCGTCCCCGTGACTGCTGATTCGCGGTGTAGCGGGCAACGAGATGACTGACGGCGGCGAATCCAGTGACTGCGCCGAGCGTAAGCACGACCAGAATTATGGGCGCAGAACGCGGAATCAGGTTGGGGACTTTCCATCGCATATCTCGTATCACGATATCATTTAGGATGCAGTGGACGAGTTGGGGTACAGCACAAAACCGCGCTGAATCGGCTTTGGTTCAGGTAATATACTTCCTCCGTCTGACGCCGACTCATGAATCGCGAATATCACAAGAGATACAGCCAGGAATTAAACCGTGACATGGACGTGTTGGTTTTTGGGCATGCGGGCACACCGCTGCTCGTGTTTCCCACTTCGATGGGCAGATTTTTCGAGTATGAAGATCGTGGAATGATCGGCGTGCTGGGGCACAAGATCGATCGCGGAGAGCTGCAGGTGTTCTGCCCGGATGCGGTCGATACGGAGAGTTGGTACAACCGGGGCGTACATCCCAAGGTGCGGGTGATGCGGCATTTGCAGTACGAGCGTTATATTCTGAACGAACTATTGCCGTTTGTGCGGTGGAAGAACCAGACGCCGCGGCTGGCCATGACCGGTTGCAGCTTCGGAGCATATCACGCGGTCAATTTCGCGTTAAAACATCCGGATGTGGTGACCCATTGCGTGAGCATGAGCGGGTCGTTTGATATCCATCAATTTCTGGATGGCTATTATGACGACGACTGTTATTTCAATTGTCCGCCGGATTTTCTGCCGAATCAGAATGACGAATGGTTTCTGAGCCGCTACCGGCAAATGAAGATCGTGCTGGGATCCGCGGACTGGGATATTTGTCTCGACCAGAATATTAAGTTTTCGGCAATCTTAAATGGCAAGTCGATTCCCCACTGGTTAGATATTTACGGGGACAATTCGAAGCACGATTGGCCGCTGTGGTTGAGGATGGCGGAAAAATATTTTTGAGGGCAGTTGCTGGTTTCTATTTCCCAGAGGACCAGACACAGAGAACGAGCGGTGACGGCAACAACGAACTTATAGGGATCCTTCGACTGCGGTTGTCGATCGCGCTTGGGGCGCAACCGACAATCCTCGCTCAGGATGACAAAACATCAGGAGAATATCCGTGAAGAAGATCGGGATTTTATTTGGGATGGAGAATACGTTCCCACCGGCGCTGGTGGAGAAGATAAACGCGATGAAGGTGGAGGATGTGACGGCGGAATTTGTGCAGGTGGGCGGGATTCGCATGGACGAGCCGCAGAAATACGCGGTGATCATCGACCGCATCTCGCAGGATATTCCGTTCTACCGGGCTTATTTGAAAAACGCGGCGCTGCACGGAACGATCGTGGTGAACAATCCATTCTGGTGGACGGCGGACGATAAGTTCTTCAACTACGCGCTAGCACACAAACTGGGCGTGGCCATCCCGGCGACCGTGATTCTTCCTCATAACAAGCATCCGGAAGGAACGACGGACCGGTCGATGCGGAATCTGATTTTTCCGTTGAACTGGCAGGAGCTGTTTGATTACGTCGGCTTCCCTGCTTTTTTGAAGCCATACTCCGGAGGCGGATGGAAGCATGTGTATCACGTGCACTCGCCGGAGGAGTTTTTTCAACACTACAACAACACCGGCGACTTGTGCATGACACTGCAGCACGGGGTGGAATTTGAGGAATATTACCGCTGCTATGTGGTAGGACAGGAAAAAGTTCACATCATGAAGTACGATCCGCGGCTGCCGCATCACGAAAGGTATGTGAAGGGAAATCCGGCTCCGTCCTCACCGGCGCTGGCCGAGCGCATAGAAAAAGACGCCCTTACGTTGTGCCAGGTGCTGGGGTATGACCTGAACACGGTGGAATTCGCGGTAGAAGGCGGCGTGCCGTATGCGATTGATTTCCTGAATCCGGCTCCGGACGCGGAGATTACTTCCGTGGGCCAGGAGAACTTCGATTGGATCGTAAATGCGGTGGCGGAGATGGCGGTGAAGATGGCTGTAACTGGCGAAGACCCCGCGAGGGAGTTACGCTGGGCATCGTTTCTTGCGGGAAAGCCACCAGCGGACAAATCCAAGCGCAAGGGCGAGCCGGCATGGGTGGCGGAACGGAAGCGGGGGAAGGCCAGTAAGTGATGGGCCACCTGTGATTTTTTGGTCATAGGATTGACGAAGCCATTGGTATAATACGCAGACCTCCGTTACGAAGGGCACGCCGGTAGCGGATTCCCACCTTCTCGCATAGCCAAGGATGTTTGCAATGAAGCCGACGTTCACAATCGGGATTGAAGAGGAATATCAGACCATCGATCCGGAGACGCGGGATCTGCGGTCGCACATTCACGCCGAAATTCTGGAAAAAGGAAAGCTGCTGCTACAGGAGCGCGTGAAGGCTGAGATGCACCAGTCGGTGGTGGAAGTGGGCACCGGCATTTGCAAGAACATTAAGGAAGCCAAGGCTGAGGTGAAGATGCTCCGCCGGGACATGATCCGGCTGGCGCGGGAGAGCGGTCTGCGGCTGGCGTCGGCTGCGACGCATCCGTTCTCCGACTGGCGCACACAGGAGATTCATCCCGATGAGCGCTACAAGAACATCATTGCGGACATGCAGCTGGTAGCGCGAGCCAATCTGATCTTCGGATTGCACGTGCACATTGGAATCGAGGATCGCGAAACTGCGATCCACATGATGAATCACGCGCGTTATTTTCTGCCACATTTATTGGCGCTCTCGACGAATTCACCTTTCTGGCTGGGGATGGATACGGGGCTGAAATCGTATCGCTGCAAGGTGTTTGACAAGTTTCCGCGTACCAATATTCCTGACTACTTCCCGAGTTGGGGAGAGTACGAGAATTTCATACGGCTGTTGATCAAGACGAACTGCATCGACAACGCGAAAAAGATCTGGTGGGACATCCGGCCTCATCCGTTTTTCAATACGATTGAATTCCGGGTCTGCGATATACCGATGCGGGCGGATGAGACGATCGCACTGGCGGCTTTGATTCAGGCGACAGTGGCGAAACTGTATAAGCTGCATACAGCGAATCAGGGATTTCGGCTGTATCGCCGCGCCCTGATAATGGAGAACAAATGGCGCGCGGCGCGGTATGGGATGGATGGCAAGCTGATTGATTTTGGCAAGCAAACGGAAGTCCCTGCGCGGGATTTGATTCGCGAGTATCTGGAATTCGTCGACGATGTGGTGGACGAGCTGGATTCGCGCGAAGAATTGAACTACATACACACCATGCTGGAGCAAGGCAGCGGCGCGGACCGCCAGTTGCGCGTGTACAAGGAAACCGGTGACTTCAAGAAAGTTGTCGATTACATCATTGACGAGACGGAAGTAGGCCTGGAGGAAGTGGAGCCGGCTCGCGAGATGAAAGTAGGGTAATGAACACTCCTGTGAAAGCTATCAACGAGCCCGTCCTCGGCCAAAAAAGCGAGGGATGGGGAAACCGAAAAACAGTTCCATTTGATCCTGAATACGCAATCGGGGCACGCAACGCGGTAAGCGTCTGTCTGCGGGTGCAGCCAGAAGAAAAAGTATGTGTGATCACCGATGAGCAGACGCTGGAGATTGCGGCGGCCATCGTAAAGGAACTGGAGGATCTGGGGTCACCGCATCGCGTATGGGTGCTGGAAGATCTGGCGGAGCGGCCGCTCAAGGATTTGCCGCTGGAGATTCTGGCCGATCTGGAGACCAGCCATGTTTCGATTTTCGCGGTATGGGCACAACGCAACGAATTGCGATCGCGGATGCAGATGACGGATGTAGTGAATCGAAACAAGATCCGGCACGCGCACATGGTGAACATTAATCGGCAGATCATGCTGGAAGGCATGCGAGCGGATTTTCAGAAGGTGGACCGGCTGAGCGCCAAAGTGATCGCGATGGTGCGCAGGGCACAACGCGTGCGCGCGACGACTGCCGCAGGGACGGATCTGACGGCAGATTTAAATCCGAATTATCGCTGGCTGAAGACGAGCGGGATCATCAGTGCAGAGAAATGGGGGAACCTGCCGGGCGGCGAGATTTTCACCGCGCCGGGCGAGGTGAACGGGACGTTCGTGATCGACGGAGTGGTCGGGGATTATCTTTGTACGAAATTTGGCAGTTTGCAGGATACCCCGCTGACGATTCACATGAAGAAGAACCGGCTGACGGAGGCACACTCGGAAAACCGCGAACTGGAAGATGACTTCTGGAAGTACACTCATACGGACGAAAATAGCGATCGCGTCGGCGAGTTTGCCATTGGAACCAATATCGATCTAAAGGACGTGATTGGACAGATTCTGCAGGATGAAAAATATCCCGGCGTACACATTGCGTTCGGCAATCCCTACGGGGCACATACCGGCGCCGAGTGGGATTCATCGACTCATATCGATGTTGTGGGACGAAAGTTCAATATCTGGGTGGATGACGAGCAGATCATGCAGAACGGGAAGTTCCTGGTGGAAGCATAGGACGATCTAACATTAATGGTTGAAGACTCCAACGTCGCGCTGCTAAAGAAGGCCTACACAGCATTTAACCTTCGCGATATGAACTCCGCATTGGCTACCATGCACTCTGACGTGGAGTGGCCAAATGGCATGGAAGGTGGCATCGTCTATGGCCAGTCTGGTGTTCGTGATTATTGGACCCGGCAATGGGGCATCATTGACCCTCACGTCGAGCCAAAGACTTTCACGCTCGATGAGACGGGGCGAGTTATCGTCGGCGTGCACCAAGTAGTTCAGGATCTCACTGGAAAGACGCTCCAGGATCGCATGGTCGAGCACGTATATTCGATCGACGATGGTCTCATCCGCAGCATGGAAATCCGCGAGTAATGATTCCCCTCCTCAGAAGACAGTTCAACGCCAGCTTTACTCCCGATCAATATCAGGTATTCCTACAGCGCATTGATGAGGCTTGCGGAACCCATGTCCAGTTCCGCCTTTCGGAGACTCCGTGTTTCTTTCCCAAGTCTTTGCTCGACCGCATGGCGGAGGATGGGAAACAATTGATCCGGCAACTGGTGGAAAGTCCGGAATACCGCGCTCGATCGGAGTCCTCGATTCCTCCGGAGTTCCTGGTTCCGAATGAGCCGGCTCGCCCGCTGTTTGTGCAAGTGGATTTTGGGTTGGTTCGGGATGCCGAGGGTGAGTTGCAGCCGAAGCTGGTGGAGTTGCAGGCCTTCCCTTCCCTGTATGCCTATCAGGTAACTCTGGCGCAAAGTTATATCGATGCATTCGGGTTGGGCGGACAAGGGTTGGAATACTTTCTGGGCGGGCTGGATGCCCGGTCGTACCGGGAGCTGTTGCGCAGTGCGATCGTGGGTAAACAGGATCCGGAGAATGTGATCCTCATGGAGATTCATCCGGAAGCTCAGAAAACGCTGCCGGATTTCTTGCTGACCGAGAAGATGCTAGGAGTGAAAACGGTCGATATCGAGAAGATCAAGAAACAGGGTTCACAGCTTTACTACGAGAGGAACGGCGGGAGGGTGCCGATCCGGCGGATTTATAACCGCGCGATTGTGGATGAACTGCAGCGCAAGAGCATTCCGCTCAACTTCGATTGGCGAGACGATCTGGCGGTGGAGTGGGCAGGACATCCGAACTGGTATTTCCGCATCAGCAAGTTTTCGATTCCATACCTGCGGCACGAGTCGGTGCCGAAGACCTGGTTTCTAAATGATTTGGATGAGATTCCTGAAGACTTGCACAATTATGCGCTGAAACCTCTTTACTCTTTCGCGGGGCTGGGAGTGGTGATTGCGCCGAAGAAAAGTGACATCGAGGCGATTCCGGCGGAAAAGCGGGCGGATTACATTCTGCAGGAAAGGTTAGAGTTCGCGCCGATCATCGATACGCCTTTCGGGCCGACCAAGGCGGAAGTACGCGTGATGTATGTGTGGCAAGAGGAATTGAAGGCGGTGCTGACGATAATCCGCATGGGACGCGGCTTGATGATGGGCGTGGACCACAACAAAAATATGGAGTGGGTAGGAGCGTCCGCCGGACTCTATTTGAAAAAGAGTGATCCGAAAGACGGCGCCAAGGGTTAGCCGATGCGCTTCACTATGCTGGTGACGAGTTCGCGCCCATTGGGCCGGCGAAGGAAGAGCTTATCGCCCTCCATGCGAACCGGAATGCGATCTCCTGCTTTCCATTCGCCGGGAATGTAGCCACCCGAAGTGGAACCATCGTACTCCCCGGTGTAGACGACCCCATCGATATTAATCACAACGGCAGGACGAGGGCTTTGCTCGCCAATTTCGCGCAAGATTTCCGCTTCGGCGCGCTTCCAATTCTCCACATCGTGACCAGGTACTTTGCCGCCTTGCAGATAAAGATCGGCAGCGCGCTTACGAATTACGCTTTGCAAACCCGCAGAAGAAGCACCGAACTTGTTCGCCATAGAAAAACCCGCTTTGTACCTACCGCTGGATTTATAGTAGTCGGCGGCAGGATGGCGCGCCACATCCGGAGCGCACAAAGGGACACGGAAGTTGTTCAGTTCGGGAAGAAAACGAGGGCCCTGATTCTTTGCGGGGTACCGGAAAAGCATCTAATGTTAGAGGCAGACTCCAGTTGACCGGGTGACTGGGGGAGCCTAACATTACCGCGGTCGGAGTGTCGTCTCTTCATGATAGGTCAGACAGTATCCCACTATCGCATCCTGGGCAAACTGGGGGGCGGGGGCATGGGTGTAGTCTACGAGGCCGAGGATCTGAAGCTGGGGCGACACGTTGCGCTGAAGTTTATTCCTGAAAATCTTACCGGCGATGCCAGATCGCTGGAGCGATTCGAACGAGAAGCACGGGCAGCTTCGCTGCTCAACCATCCCAATATCTGCACCATCCACGGTATCGAAGATAACAACGGCCATCCGTTCATCGTGATGGAGAAGCTGGAGGGTGAAAGCCTGAAGCAATGCATTGGCGGACAGCCCGTGCCCACCGAGAAGCTGCTGGACATCAGCATACAGGTCGCGGACGCGCTGGCCGCGTCGCATGCCAAGGGGATCGTGCATCGAGACATCAAACCGGCGAACATCTTTCTGACTCCCAGCGGGCAGGTGAAGGTACTGGACTTCGGGCTCGCCAAGTTGGTGCATAACGTAGGAACGGATAGTGACGGCGGGGCGGCCGACAACTCGCTGACCGCTGTGGGGGTGATTCCGGGCACGGCGGTGTACATGTCGCCGGAACAGGCGCGTAGCGAGGAAATCGACTTCCGCAGCGACTTATTCTCGTTCGGCGTGGTGATGTACGAAATGTCGACGGGAAAGAAGCCGTTCACGGGCAAAAATTCGCTGATGACGTTGGATTCCGTCCTGCACGACAAGCCCGTTCCGCCAGCGGAACTGAACCCGAAAGTACCGGGGGAGCTGGAAGGCATCATCGGGAAGGCGATGGAAAAGGACCGCAAGCAGCGGTACCAGAGCGCCACCCAGATGAAAGCCGACTTGCAGGTGCTGAAACGGGAAACCGAGTCGGGCCTGATGAAGAGCGGCCTGCACACGAAGAAGCTGCGGGTGACAAGTAAGACGTTCGGGCACAAGAGCAGCCGGTGGCAGTTCTGGCTTCTATTGGGAACGCTAGCGTTGCTGGTAACAGTATTGGCTGCGGTGGGAGCTTACTGGTTGAAGCATCGCGACATGGCGAAGGCGGAACAGCAGAACGCGATCGCCGTGTTGCCGCTACAGAACATGAATGCGGACACTACTGTGGATTATCTGCGGTTCGCCCTGGCGGATGAGCTGACCAGCGTGCTGACGTATTCGCGGTCGCTGGAAGTGAGGCCCTCATCCGCGACGCGCAAATATGTGGAAGTGGACCTGGATCCACACAAAGTTGGGCAGCAGTTGCATGTGGGAAGGCTGCTGACCGGACACTTTATGAGGCAGGGCGAGCAGTTGACGGTGACGCTGGAGGCCATCGACGTTGCCAACGACCGGCTCATCTGGCAAGGAAGCGCCACGGCGTCCGTAAACGATCTGATCTCTCTGCAGTCGCAGTTGAGCACACAGGTGCAGCAGGGTCTGGTGCCAGCTCTGGGGGTGGCGGCAGGAGCGCTCAGCACAGCGGCGCGACCAAAGAGTCAGGAGGCCTACGATCTATATTTGCATAGCCTGGCGCTCCCGCACGATCCCGAGCCTAATAAGGATGCGATCGCGGTGCTGGAACACGTGGTGGGAGTGGATCCTGGGTACGCTCCGGCGTGGGAAGCGTTGGGACTGCGCTATTACTACGATTCGGTGTATGGCGGCGGCGGTGAGGCGATGTTCCAGCGCTCGAACTCAGCCTACGAGCGGGCGCTTTCGCTGGATCCCAACCGGGTGGGAGCAGCGGGAAATCTGATCGTGAACCGGGTGGAGCGTGGAGAATTGGGACGTGCCTACGATGCGGCCACGGATCTGGTCCGGCGGCGTCCTCAAAGCGCCGATGCACATTTTGCTCTCAGTTATGTGCTGCGCTACGCGGGAATGCAGGAGCAATCCACGAAGGAATGTAATGCGGCACGGTCGCTCGATCCGGGAAATTTCATTTTCCGATCCTGTGCCTGGGCCTTCCTGGAGCTGGGCCAGACCGACCGGGCCATGGACTTTGTGCATCTCGACGCCGGATCGGAGTGGGCGGCCTGGGTAACTCCTTACGTATACCTGTCGGCGGGGAATTTAACGCAGGCCCGGGAGGCAGCCAGGAATGTGGCGAAGTCTCCTACTTATCACCGGGATTTGATGGTGGCATGCACGCAGGCGCAGCGGCCAGCGGATCTGGACCGAATTGTGCGCGAAGCGGAATCGTCGGTCATGATGGAGCCCGATCCGGAGGCTTGGTACCACGTGGGAGCGCTCATGGCATATTGCGGCCAAAAAGAGGCCGCACTGCGCCTATTGAAGGCGGCCGTGCAACAGAATTACTGCGCCTATTCTGCTTTGCTGGGAGATCCTCTTCTGAAAGACCTGCGGAAAGAGACGGCTTTCAATGAAGTACTCACCGCGGGAAGTGCCTGCCAGGATAGCCTGAAGGAAGGGCGTGAGCAGCAGTGAGCAACTTTCAGCCTTGACTCTGGTCACGTCCAGCCTGGTGTTGTTTTGGGAGATTGGCTTCAGTGCGGAGCTAAGAATGGGGAAAGAATTTGCGTCCAAGCGGGGTTAGGCCCCATCCTTGTAGAGTGAATTTTTTGGGATGGAACAACCTCGCGAACCGGCGTAGAAAGCTCGCCCGGCAACTTCTTCACATTTTAGCGACTCCAGCTTTCGTAATTTTCCTGCTATGTCTTCTTCCAGCGCTGTTGCCGGCTTCGCCGCAGCAAGCGGGGGAAGGTCCGGACCTCAAAAACTCTGCCTCAAAGACTGCTGCGCAAACCCGTAAGGTAACGGATTTTCCTCAGCTTCCCTACCAGGGAACGCCGCCCACGCTTCCGCAGGACCGAGGAATAACGGGCTTGAGGCAGATGCTGCGGCGCCTGAACACGACGGCGCGCCTGATGCAGACGGTAGCGCATCCCGATGATGAGGATGGCGGAATGCTCACCCTTGAGTCGCGCGGGCGCGGGGACACAGTTTTGTTGATGACCCTGAATCGCGGCGAGGGCGGGCAGAATAAAGTGGGCAGTAATTTGTCGGACGTATTGGGCGTGTTGCGCACGCTCGAGCTGCTGGCAGCAGATGAGTATTACGGAGTGGAGGAAAGGTTTTCGCGCGTCGCGGATTTTGGTTTTTCAAAGAGTGCGGACGAAACGTTTGCCAAGTGGGGCGGTCACGATGTGGCGCTTGGCGACATGGTGCGCGTGATTCGAACGTTCCGTCCAGATGTTCTGGTGGCTCGATTTTCCGGAACGGATCGCGACGGCCACGGGCATCATCAGGCTTCCAGCATCTTGACGCGAGAGGCATTCCGTGCGGCGGCCGACCCGAAGCGATTTCCCGAGCAGATTGCAGAGGGATTGAGGCCATGGCAGGCGCAAAAGTTGTACATCGGCAATGTGTGCGGGTTTGGAGCGACGACGTGTCCTGACGCGGACTGGACGGTAAAACTGAATACCGGCGAGCGCAGCCCGGAGCTTGGCGTCTCCTATGTACAGTTCGCCATGCAAGGGCTGCGTCACCAACTTTCGCAGGGCGCGGCGAACTGGAATGTAGATCCCGGAGACCGGTTTACTTTTTATAAGCTGGTGGATTCGATCAAGCCCGCGAAGCTCGACAAGAATGGGCACGAAAAAGATTTCTTTGATGGGATCGATACGTCGTTACCGGGTTTGGCCGAACGACTGGGACCTGAGGAATCGAAGGTTCCACAGCTGCGCAGGGAGTTAGCGGCGATTGTTACGAAAATTGCGCAAGCCAGCGATCGGGCGAAGGCGGACGACGCTGCCCTGGCTGCAAAGCCGTTGATGGAAGCGACAGGGCAGATTGCGCAGGTGATCGGTAGAAGTTAAGAGTTCCGGTCTGAGTGCGAGTGCGAAGTCCGATCTCCTTTATCGACTCGAGGAAAAACATGAGCAGGCGGATACCGCGCTGAACGATGCGCTGAATGTGAGCCTGGAGGCGACTGTTGTCGCACGAGCGGAGCCGAAGAGTTCGATAGCCAGGGAAGCCGAGGCACGGACGACCGTTTCCCCGGGGCAGGAGTTTCTTGTCGCCGTGGATTTCCACAACGGCTCCAAGGAGCGACTACTCATCGACGGCCTGAAGCTTGAAGTACCGCCGGGATGGGGAACAATTTCTGACAAGACGAAGCCGGTCGCGATCAAGCCGGGTGATAATCTGCACGTCGTCTTTCGGGAGAAGGTTCCAAGCGGGGCAGAATATACGCGACCTTACTGGCACAGGGACAATCCGGAAACCGAAAGCGTGAATCACATCGACAACGAGAAGTACGCTACGTTACCGTTCCCGCCACCAGTGCTACAAGCGCGGGTGGAATATTCGGTTGAGAAAACAGGGGAAGCGAAAGACGCGAACGAGAAGATCGGAATTGGAGCTACGGTGGTAACGGAGTTTATCGATGATTCCGGAGTGACAAGGGCACGCCCGCTGGCGGTGGTACCGGCATTTTCGGTGGCGCTGGAACCGGGAACGCAAGTCATCTCGACTCACAACGGAGCCGACTCTGAGGTAACGGTGGGGGCTAGCAGCAATTTGAGTGGCGAGAATCGCGGCACGCTGCGGCTGGAACTTCCTTCAGGCTGGCGTTCCGAACCAGCGCAGTTGGCGGTAGATTTTAAGAGCCGCGGAGAGAAACAAGATTTCCATTTCAAGGTCTTCCCGGCCGGCCTTCAGGAAAGTCGCGCTCAGGTCCGTGCCGTGCTTGAGGTAAATGCGGAGAAATACAGCGAGGGCTACACCCTGGTGACGCGCGAAGACCTGGGCAGCTTCTATTACTATCAGCCGGCGGTGCAGAGGGTAAGCATCGTGGACGTGAAGGTCCCACATGATTTGAAAATCGGCTATATCATGGGCGCGGGAGATGACATTCCCACGGTGCTGCAGCAGGTGGGAATGAATGTAAGCCTGATTTCTGCGGAGCAATTGCCCAGCGAGGATTTGAGCGCTTACGGCACGATCGTATTAGGGATTCGCGCCTACGATACGCAGAAAGCTGTGGCCGCCAATAACAAGAAGCTGCTCGATTTCGTGGCGGCGGGTGGAACGCTGGTAGTGCAATACAACGCGGCGGTGGCGGATTTTAACGGAGGTCACTTCACTCCGTATTCCGCAGAACTGAGCCGCGCGCGAGTCTCCGTGGAAGAGGCTCCGGTGGATATTCTTGCTCCGGCCGACAGCGTATTTCATTATCCCAATGAGATCACGGCTCGCGATTTTAACGGCTGGGTGCAGGAGCGCGGCCTGTACTTCATGGACAAATGGGACGATCATTTCAAGCCGCTTCTCTCCTGCCACGATCCGGGTGAGCCGCCGCAGAATGGCGGACTGCTGCGGGCACAATATGGCAAGGGGACATATATCTATACGGGATATGGATTCTTCCGGCAGTTGCCGGCTGGAGTGCCGGGGGCGGTACGGCTTTTTGTAAATCTGGTCAGTGCGGGACATGAGAAGCAGTAATCAGTGGCCAGTGTTGGTTTGCCAGTAAAACCTGGGCAGCATTCCAGAGGCGTTTCGTCCGCTCAGCAAAAGCTTTACACGAGAAAAGTAGCTCCAGTTCACCTTTACCAACGCCTTATCCGATCGCCGCATGGATTCTCCAACGAATCTGAATTCGAGTTCTTCCGGCCTGATGCGGGAGATGGGTTTGGGGAGCGCGACTGCGCTCAACATGATCGACATGATCGGCGTGGGGCCGTTCATCACCATGCCTCTGGTGCTTGCGGCGATGGGCGGGCCGCAGGCTTTGCTGGGATGGATCGCGGGCGCGTTGCTGGCGGTGTGTGACGGGCTGGTCTCGGCTGAACTCGGAGCGGCGCTACCCGGCTCCGGTGGATCGTACACATACTTGCGTGAGATTTACGGGCCGCAGAAATGGGGGCGGCTGATTTCGTTCCTATTTATATGGCAACTGTCGTTCAGCGCCCCGCTCTCGATTGCAACGGGATGCCTTGGGCTGGCAGGATACGCAGCCTATTACTGGCCAAGCCTGGAGACGGTTTACTCGATGCACACGGCGGCGTTGCATATTCCGTGGGCGGGAGCGCTGCAAGTAAGTTGGATCGTGACGCGCGGGAACAGCGCTTGCGATTGGAATCTGCGGGCTGGCGGTGCTGTTGCTGTACCGCCGGATTACGGCGATTGACAGACTGACCAAAATGCTATGGGTTTGCGTGATGGGAACCATTGGCTGGATCATCTTTGCCGGATTAACCCACTTCAATGCCGCACGCGCATTTGATTTCCCTCCTGGCGCATTCACTCTTTCGCGTGGGTTCTTCACCGGATTAGGGGGCGCGCTGCTGGTGGCCACGTACGACTACTGGGGCTACTACAACGTCTGCTTCATGGGCGATGAAATCAAAGATCCGGGACGAAATATTCCAAGGGCGCTTCTGCTCTCCATCGGGCTGGTGGCATGCCTATATCTGATGATGAACGTGTGCATTTTGGCGGTAGTGCCATGGCGCGAGATGTTGCATGCAGGGCAGAACAACAATGGCTTATACGTTGTCTCGTTGTTCATGAACAGAGTGTATGGGTTGTGGGCGGCACGAATTATCACGGGTTTGGTGATCGTGACGGCGTTTGCTTCGGTGTTTTCGCTAATGCTGGGATATTCGCGGGTGCCTTATGCGGCGGCGAAGGACGGGAACTATTTTCGAGCATTCGCCCGAGTGCACCCCGTCTATCGTTTCCCGCACGTGTCCCTTCTGGCTCTGGGAGTAGTGGCTGCGGCATTTTGTTTCTTGCGGCTGAAGGATGCCATTGCAGCGCTGGTTGTCATCCGTATCATTTTGCAGTTTATTGTTCAGGCCGTAGGGGTAATTGTGCTGCGCGTGCGGCAACCGGAGATGCCGCGGCCGTTTCGCATGTGGCTGTATCCTCTTCCGGCAGTGGCAGCCATTGCGGGATTTTTATATATCCTGTTCAATCGCGAAAACGCGTTGAAGGAAGTCCGATATGCGGTCGTGATACTGCTGACCGGGATTGCGATCTACCTGATTCGGGCCTGGCGAGAGCATCAATGGCCGTTTGGCAGCGCGCCTGGAGTACACTCAGAACCGGTTTCCTGAATTACATACATTCCACAATAGTTTCACATCCGTCCAAAAAAGGAGAGCGCCATGAGGAAGAGGCTGATTTGTGCAGCATGTTGTGTGGTGGCATTGGTTTGGTTGGGACAAGCGCAGGAAAATAAATCAAAAAATGAGCCTCGCAGCGTGGCACAGGTGCTGGACCATTCAGTGAAGAACCTGGAGGGAGAGTTTGTTTCCGCGGCAGACGCGATGCCGGAAGATAAATATGGATTTGCTCCCAGCACCGGCGAATTCAAGGGAGTGCGGACCTTTGGCGAGCAGGTGAAGCACGTGGCGGCGGTGAACTATATTTTCGGCGCGGCGATCTTGGGCGAGAAGGTTCCCGTAGACGTAGGAGGCGAGTCCGGACCGGCAACGATCAAGAGCAAGGCAGAGATCATGAACTTCCTGAAGGAATCTTTTGCATACGCACACAAGGCGATCATGACCATCACCGAACACAATCTGGTTGAGCCGATAAAGAATCCGTTTGGCAAGGAGCCAGCGACGCGGCTGGGGTTGGCGACGAGCGTGGCATGGCATGGGTTCGACCACTATGGGCAGATGGTTGAATATCTGCGAATGAACGGCATCGTACCTCCAGCAAGCCGGTAAATTGTTTCTATTGGCGGGATTCTACTAACTGCGAGCGCCACGCGGTGTGATGGAAGTGAGCAGCAGCTCAACACGAAATCCATTGCGGGCCAGATGGCGGGCAATCATTTTCTTCGTCTTTTGTGCCGATGAAGAGGGATCGAGGAAAACGATCGCGGAGGGACCAGCACCGCTGAGAGCGGTGCCGAGCACTCCATCCTTGCCGGTCAACTCCTGCAGACACGGAAGCAGCGGACAAAGCGGAGCGCGATAGGGCTGGTGGATGCGGTCTTCGAGCGCGGAAGCCGAGCAGGGCGTGCCGCCCCTGGATAAAGGCGGCGAGCAAGAACATCGAGTTCTGGATATTGACGACGGCATCCGCGCGAGAATAGTGGGCTGGGAGCAGGCCGCGGGATTCTTTCGTGGACAAAGCTTCGTCAGGCACGGCAAGCAACAGCGGCCACTTCCCTTTGGGAAGGATCCTGACTACCTGCGCCTCCGCTTCGCCGGACATGCGCGCTATCGTGAGTCCGCCCATCCAACAAGCGGAAGCGTTGTCAGGATGATGCTCTCGACGTGATGCCTCGCCAATAATCTGAGAATCGGTCCAGTGCATGCGACCGAAGTGATTGGCTAAGGCAATTCCCGCCAAGCGCGCCGCGGCCGAGGAGCCACAACCTTTACCGATGGGGATATCGTTTCTTATGCGAAGGGATAATGGCGCTGGCTGAATGCCCAGGTGTTCGAGAACGTCGCGATAGGTAGCGAGAATGAGATGATTTTCCAAGGCCTCGCAGATGTGCTGGTCGCGGCCGGAAGCACGAATCGAAAAATTGTGTGCGGCGCGAGCGTCAATGGTGATGTAGAGGTCCATGGCAAGAGCCGCGGCATCGAACGCGGGGCCTAAGTTGGCCGAGGTTGCGGGAAGGGCCAAATGCATCGCGGTTGGACTCTGACCCTTTTTCTTACGCATTAGAGTTGGAGGAATCGGATTTCTCTGCCTGTTCCAAAGTATGAATCACGGCTTGCAAAGTGGCATCGAGGACAACGGGGGGATGGCGCAAGGGCTGGAGCAAAGCGGCTTCGGGCTGGTTGCGCACCGGAAAAAAGATCGCCGCGATGGAACTCCATGGTGAAATCGGGATCTTTGAGCAAGTTTCCGGTAAGAACCAGGACCACGGTCTCTTCTTTCTTCACAAATCCCTGCAGCACTAATTTCTTCAGGCCCGCCAGCGTGACAGCCGAAGCAGGCTCACAGCCGATGCCTTCTGCGCCGATCTCCGCTTTAGCCTGGGCGATCTCGGCTTCGGTGACCTGCTCGCACGCGCCACCCGTGGCTTGAATTGCTTTAACGGCCTTTTCCCAGGATGCTGGATTGCCGATGCGAATCGCGGTAGCACGCGTCTCCGCCTGCACGCTGACGAGTTGCTTGCCTCCCATCTCGCGCAGCGTGCGGACCAGAGCATTGGCCCCCTCGGCTTGAATTACGGACAGCTTGGGCAGGCGCGGAATCAATCCGATTTCGCGCATTTCGAGCAAAGCCTTGCCGATCGCGGAGCTATTTCCGAGATTTCCGCCGGGAACAATAATGTGATCGGGCGGCTGCCAGTCGAATTGTTCCATCAATTCCAACGCGAGCGTTTTCTGGCCTTCCAGCCGAAAGGGATTGATGGAATTCAATTGGTAGACGGGAGCGCGGCGCACAAGTTCCTGAAGCAAACGCAGGCAGCCGTCAAAATCCGTGCGCAGCTGACAAGTAAGCGCGCCGTAATCCAAAGCCTGAGAGAGCTTGCTCCATGAAATCTTTCCATCCGGGACAAGCACCAGGCTACGCATGCCACCACGAGCCGCATACGCGGCCATCGACGCGGATGTATTGCCGGTGGAGGCACAGGCTACCCAGCGATATCGAGCCTGACGAGCAAACGTGGCAGCGACCGTCATACCCGTATCTTTGAAGGACCCGGTGGGGTTCATGCCCTGATGCTTGGCATAGAGATGCGGAACGCCGGTGATGCGGGATGATCGAGGGAGTTCGTAGAGCGGAGTATTCCCTTCCCGCAAGGTAACGACGTGCTGCTCAGATTCAGGAACGGGCAAGAGTTCGCGAAAACGCCACACTCCGCTGAGGTCGAGCGCCGCGTTTGAGGAGCGGCGTTCCCGCCACACAGATTTTAGAGCAGCGGCATCGAGCCCAGTCGAGGTCCATTTCGGATCCGTAATCTCAAGCAGATGATTGCACTGAGAACAGCGAAAGTCTTGAGCAGCGCTGGACGTGACCGCACCGCAGCCGATGCAGCGAAAACGGAATGTGCTTTTTGGCGCACACGACTGACCACCCGGTACATCAGAATCTCGATCTGAAGTGACGGAGAGCGGCATGTCTTGAGTTTACTGTTCGTCCCGCAGATATTGATCGGTGTGATTGATCCAATCCGCGCGCGGAGGAGTGAAGACGTCAAGGTCAACGGTATCTTCGAGGGCCTCGGCTTTGTGAGGCATGTGCGCTGGAATGCAGAGCACTTCGCCGGCATGAACCGTAATTTCCCTGCCGTCGATCCAGAACTTCAGCGCACCATCGAGGATGTAGGTGACTTGCTCGTTGTGATGGCTGTGCTCGGGGACGATGCAACCCTTTTTCAGAAGCACTCGCGCCACCATAATTTCCTGTCCGACCACGAATTGCCGCTGCAAGAGCGGGTTCAATTCTTCCAGTGGAATTGTGTGCCAGGGAATGTACTGCAGAGGCGTAGGGCTTGGACCATGTTTCGCCACGGCCTTCTGCGTGCGTGCATGGGGCTTAGTCTTTTTTACTTTGCGACCGACTGATTTCTTGGACTTTACCGTTTTCGCCATGATTTAGTGAACTCGACCTCCGTATAACTTCACTGCGGTGTCATGCAGATAGGCGTGGGCCAATTCAAGAGCCCGTGCTTCAGTGATTTCATTTTCCGAAATCATCTCGGCGAGAGCCGCGGCCAGAGCCATGCGCGAGGATTCAGCGCCCAGCCAGTAACTTTCTTCCGCGCCAAGAACTTCATTGTACGGGAAACAGTCGGTACCGAAAGTGACCTTATCAGGAAAAGTTTCCAGCCACATTTTGAGGGTGTCTTTGAAAGCGGAGGGATACTGAGCCAGTTCGCCGAAGGACGAATCCATGTAAACATTCTTCATGGCCGCGAGCCATATCGCCTCGCGCTCCAGTGGATAGCCGCCATGGATCATCACGAACGTTGTGCTGCGGTAACGCGGATCGCGCAATACGCTTTCCAGATTCATGATGTTGCTCTGCGAGAGGTTGAAGTAGTCGCCAATTCCGACGGCGGTGTGGATGTGAACCGGAAGGTTCAAGCGGCCGCCGAGGCCGACCAGGAAGCGGAAAATGTAATCCTGAAACATCCGATAGTCGGTTTCGCTCGGAACCCCGCCCGAAGCGTAATGCTGATAAATACCCTCGGCCTGCTCGCGCGTCGGATCAGAGAATGTAGTGGGACGGAAATACGCCACTTCAAACTTCATGGCTATGCCGCCTTTTTTTTGATTGTCCGCGAGCACCCGGACGATGAACTCCAGGTAATCGCTGAATTTGGCGGGGAGTTGGCTGACGTTCTCCTGTTTCATCCAGCGATGCAGCATCTTTTCTTGTAACGGAATGTACACTCCTTCGTCCGGATTGCGGGCGGTTTCGTGCTCGTTGTTAAACGGCCACATAAAAGAGTCCGCGAAAAAGACCCAGGGGAAGCGCTTGGAGTCGAGATAGTCCGGCATCATGGCACGGTTGGCAACGGAACTCTCGGTATTAATTTTGTCGAGAATCATGTCGAAATAAGCCGTGCCCGGATATTGTTTTTTTAGCTCCGCCTTCTTTGCCACCAGCCATTTGGAATGCTCCGGAGAAAGATCGCTGTAGGGATAGCCGAAAAGCGCCTTGGCGGCTGCGACCAATTCCGGATTATCATCGCGCGTGCGCAAGGCTTCGCTCGCGTCGGGAGGCGCGGCCATGGCGTCGACATCGGGGTCATCGGAAAATCCTGGATGGGCATGATGATCAAAAGCGGGGATCTTTTCGATTTGCGGCAGCAGACGCTCATAAATCTGCTGCATGTCGGGACCGGGAAGGGGGCGGGCCTGCGCGGTCGCGAACGTCGCGAAACAGATGGTGCCGCAAGCTAAAGAGAGTGCATACGAAACAATAGGTTTCATTGGGATGTTTTCCTTCAACAGCAAGCCCGCACGACGATCGCGCGGGAAGCTCGACTATTTTTCGACTAGCGTTCCCTGCCACGCGGTCGACACTTTCATGATGCGGGCCGCTGCCTCGCGCAGATTTTCTACCGAGGAGGCGAAGGAGAAGCGCACGAAATGCCTGCCTGCTGGACCGAACGCCGCTCCGGGGATGGCAGCGACCCCGGCATCATCCAGCAAGATACGGCACACTTCTTCGGCGCTGGTGCCGGTCCCTTGAATGTCGACCCACGCGTAGAATGCGCCCTCGGGAGCCTCGCAGCGAAAGCCGGGGATCTGGTTCAGGTCGTTAACAAACTGTTGGCGACGCCGTTCAAACATAGAAACCATGTGCGCTGTGTTCCCTTCGCGATCGCGCAACGCGTCGATCGCCGCGTACTGGGTGAACTCGGCTACACACGTGTAACTGTTGATGGCAAGCATAGACAGTGCGGCCGCTACGTCCGGGGGGGCAACGGTGTAGCCGAGCCGCCACCCAGTCATCGCGAAACTCTTGGAAAATCCGTCGATGATGAGAGTGCGTTCTTTCATGCCGTCGTAGCGCAGCATGGAAAGGTATTCGCCGCCGTAGATGATGCGCGCGTAGATCTCGTCGGAGAGAACCCAGAGGTCGTGCTTGACCGCCAGTTCCGCCAACCCACGCTGGACCTCGTCGGTATAGACTGTGCCGGTGGGGTTGCCCGGGGAGTTCGTAATCAGCATGCGCGTGCGGCGCGTGATCTTTCCGGCGATCTCATCCAAGTCAGGCTGAAAATGATTGCCGCCCGACAATTCGAAAGGCACCGGCACCGCTCCCAAGCCGAGGGTAATGGAGGGATAACCTGGGAATCCCGGGTCCGGATAGAGAACTTCATCGCCGGGCTCGAGTAGCGCCATCATGGCGAAAAACAAACCTGCCTTGCAGCCGGGCGCGATCACGATATTATCGCCGGAAACGCTGATATTACGAGTGCGCTGAAGATAGGCGGCGATCTCATCGCGCAAGGCGGGAAGCCCGGCCACGGCGCAGTAACGATCCTTCCCATCAGCGATCGCCTTCGCCGCTGCCTCGATTACCGACGCGCCGGGATGAAAATCCGGCTCGCCCAACTCGAGATGAATGATAGAGCGGCCCTGACGCTCGAGTTCCCTGGCATGGGCAAAGACCGACAACGCGCCTTCGCCGCTCATAACCGACATCCTGGATGCTATCGATCGCATGCACTCTCCGAAATTTAGTTAGTGCAAAACTCTATAAACCTTTATACATTCCGCCATCGACCAACACGGTTTGGCCCGTGATATAAGAGGCCGCTTCCGAAGCGAGCCAGACTATAGTCTCCGCGACTTCGCGGGGCTCGCCCAAACGTTTGAGAGGCGCATCCGCGGCCCAGCCATCGAAAATCTCCTGTTCGCTTTTTCCTGACGAAGAGGAACGCGCCATGGCGAGTTCCTTGAGCCGGTCGGTCGCCGTGAAGCCCGGACCAACGTTATTGACCAGAATGCCATCCTTGCCGAATTCGTTGGCCAGGCTTTTGACCAGGCCGACGACCGCTGCACGCACAGCATTCGATAGAACTAAGTCGGTCACCGGCTGCTTCGTGGTGATGGACGTAATCGTGATGATGCGTCCCCAGCGCTTGCGCTGCATGTGCGGAATGACTTCGCGGGCGAAATAGACGGTGCTAAGAAAGTTCAGCTCCAATGCGCGCTGCCATTCGTCGAGGGATAGCGGCAAGGAAACCTTTGGCCGGCGGGCCTCCCGCATTGGTGACACAAATATCGACGCTGCCGAATTTTTGAGCGATGCCAGAAACGAACTGGCTAACGGCGGGAGCGTCGGTCACATCAAACGCTTCATCCTGGACTTCTACCTTGTATTTCTTTCTGATTCCATCGGCGGCAGCCCGCAAAGTTTGCTGGTTGCGAGCGCACATGGCGACCATGCAGCCCTCGGCAGCAAAGGCTTCCGCAGTGGCAAGCCCGATTCCTTGACTGGATGCAGCGACGAGAGCGACACGATCTTTCAGGCCCAGATTCATGAATCAGGCATTATAAACGCTTCGGGATGGAACACTTCACTTGCTGGACCTTGCTGCCGCAATTAATCTTGAAATGAGCGAGGCATTCATGACCCGGCAAAATCGTCATATGGAGACAAAAGCGGTGCGCGGCGCGGCCAATCTGGACAAGAAGAACGGGCCGCTGGCAACTCCGATTTACCAGACTTCCACATTCGAGGTCACTGACAATGAGGAACAGCTGCGGACCACCGGCAGCGACCGTTATTACACGCGCTACGGCAATCCCACCAACACCGCCGTGGAGCAAACGATCGCCACACTGGAAGGCGTGGATGCAGCTCTAACATTTGCCTCGGGCATGGGCGCGATTACCACGACGTTGATGGCCCTTCTCAAGGGCGGCGACCACGTTGTGGCGCAGCGCGAAATTTATGGCGGCGTGAACAAGTTTCTATCGCAGTGGTTGCCGAAGATGGGCATTGAGACGACGTTTGTCGATACGGCGGATTATGAACAGCACGCCCGCGCGATTCGTCCCAACACGAAGCTGATCTATATCGAGTCGCCGACCAATCCTGGCTTGCGGGTGGTCGATTTCAAGAAAATTGCTGCTCTGGGGAAAGAACACAAGCTGCTCACGCTGATTGACTCAACATTCGGTACGCCGATCAACCAGCGGCCGGCGGAATCTGGAATCGATCTGGTGATGCACTCGGGAACGAAATATCTTGCCGGGACATTCTGATCTGATTTGCGGCGTGGTGGCGGGAAGGCAGGAGTTGATCGATCAGGTCTGGCAGACGCGGACGACGCTGGGCAACTGCATGGATCCGCACGCGTCCTGGGTTCTGCAGCGTGGACTGAAGACCCTGGCGGTGCGGGTGGCGCGGCAAAATGAAAATGCACAACGTGTCGCCGAATTCCTCCGCGGACATGCGAAGGTACGCAGCGTGCATTATCCGTTCCTGAAAACTCATGCGCAATATGCAGTGGCGCGGGAACAAATGAGCGGTGGCGGGGGCATGGTGACTTTTGAAATTGAAGGAACCGGGGAAGACGCGCGGCGGGTGACGCGAGGCGATGCGGTTGTTTACTCTGGCTCCAAGCCTGGGCGGAGTGGAATCGCTGGTTTCGATCCCGGTGCTGACCTCGCACCTGACGGTTCCGGCTGAAGAACGCCGGAAAATGGGAATCAGCGAGCAGATGATCCGGCTCTCGGTAGGAATCGAGAATGCGGAAGATTTGATCGCAGATCTGGAGGGGGCGCTGGACGCCGTGGCCGCGCCGAACAGCGTAACAGTTGGCTAGAGTATCGCTAAGAAATGAATCCCGGCATGTGGCCGGGATTCTTCTTGGGTGAAAGTTAGAAAATAAACTTCGAGCGCGAGTTGCATGATGCGCGGAAGGTGTGTGCCTGCGGAGCGCAAGATAGCTGGTAAGGCCGTTGCCGCACGCAGGTCGGATCTCCCGCCGAGTTGTTCGGTCCGCCGTAACATCGCAATTTCGTTGGAGATCGTTCCGCGGCCTCCGTTGTCTGCGGCCGAACCAGCGTCACCGCCCAGCCAGGTGTATTCCACATGATTGAAGACGTTAAAGGCTTCCGCCCGGAATTCGAAATATTTGCTTTCGGTGACGGCGAAATGTTTGATCAATGCCATGTCAAAGTTCGTGCGCCACGGATTGCGCAGAATGTTTCGTCCCGCGTCGCCAAACGTGAGTCCTGTCGGCTGAACAAAAGCCGCAGGATTGTAGAGCAAAGGTCCAAACCCTTCCTGGAAGCCGGCTAACGGACTACTGGAAACGCCCGCTTTTGGATTGCCTACAAGATCGGGATATGATCCTGCTGTAGCGAAGCTGTTTCCGACGCCAGCATTGTCTCCGCTAACCCCGTTTATTCCAATGTTGTAAACGCTGAACGGAGTTCCACTCTGAATCAACGTGATGCCGGACCACTGCCAGCCACCCAAGCAGGGTGTGGGTCAGGCCATTCCTTTGAAAATCGGCAAGTCATATACGTAAGCGATGTCGACATTATGCCGCTGATCGAAGTTGGAGCTGGCGCGGTAAGCATTGAGGTTGTAAGAGTTTACGAATCCCATATCGTTGTAGTCGGAAGAATCGTCGATCGAGTGGCTGTAGGTATAGGCAGCGTTCAGTTCCAATCCGCCGATGCTGTGGCGCAGCGAGACTCAAAAGCGTTGTAGTTGGAAGACCAGTTTGATCTTTGCGCTGGATGCCGCCGATGCCGAGGTATGGACGGTAGAAGTTGGCGTTGTTCCCGCAGGCGACAGCAAGATTGTTGGCCCATCCACCGGTCATGGTTGTGTCGGACTACCGGTGTCCACGTTGGCAGTACGCCGTAGCCTGACCCGTTGGAGCGATCGTGACACGAGGCACAATCGATCGGCAGTTATGACCTGGCCGGGGGCGTATGGGTTCTGACTCGCCGGAACCGGCATCATCTGGTTGTATTCGTAGGACCGCGTCAGGTGAACGCCCGCGCTTCCCACGTAGGAAATCGTAGCGACCGTGTTCTGCCCAGATCATGCTGCACGTCGAGGTGCCACTGCTGCATGTAGGGCCAGATGGCTTTATTGGGCAGCGAGACGAACTGCAATGGAGTAGTGCTGGCAGCGCCAGCAGCTGGAAACCAATCAGAGCCCGGAGTTCGAGGTTGCTGTATCCCGCAATGTTGCGAATGCTCGTGATGGGTGTGGTCTTGCTTTCGTACTCCAAGCGATTCCGTATTGGACTCGTTGCCGTTGGTGTGCTCGAAGAAGATTCCGTAGCCGCCGCGAATGGCCCACTTGCCGTCGCCCTTTGGATCAAAGGCAAATCCGATGCGCGGCGCGGGATTGAACCATTTATTTTTCAGGCAGCCGGCAGGAACGCCCGGCGTGACGCCGCAGTCGACCCATCCATTGTAGGGATTTCCAACCACCAAACCGGTTGCGGGATCGACGCTGCTGGCGCCGGCGACATAGAACGCTGGGATCGAAATTCCAGGCCAGATTATTTTTCTCGCGATAGGTTCCGAAGAAGCTTAGACGAAGACCTAGATTCAGTGTGAGCCGCTTGCGTGACGTGCCAATCATCCTGACAAGTAGGTTTCGTAGATTTTGTATTGCTCGTGCATCTTGAGCGCGGCGCCCTCCTGGGTGTAGCTGCCGATGTTTCCAAGCAGCAGATCGGCAAAAGCGTTGCCACTCGATAACTGTGCTGGTGTTGGTGAAACTCAACAGGCCGTTCACGCCGTTGCCGGGCTGCGGAATTTCGTTCTTGTGGGCGTTCACGAAATAAGCGCCGAACTGCAGATTGTGTGCGCCAACGATTTTGGTGACATTGTCGCGGAAGGTGAATGTGGGGTTCGAATTCAGCGGCCCTTGGGAACATAGCCGGGATCTTCGGCAAAGCCCCCACCATACTCGTCCACCGGAAACGCTGATGCCCGGAACCTTGCCGCCGAAGCCGTTGTTGTAAAGGCCAAGTCGCGGGAAATCCGGACGGGCGCTGCCACGGGCCGGTAAGTTGGGTGCCGATGTGGTCCGTGGTGTAACTGGCGACAAATTCGTTCAGCAGTGTCGGCGAGACATTGGCCGTAATCGCGCCACCATGCTGACGCCGGGATTGGTGAAATTGGTCTGAATCGTGGGAAAGCTGGTGCCGGCCGTCCACAGAGGAACGGGATATTGCTGATTCCAGGAATCGTGGATGTAACGGAAGCTGGCGCGAACCTTGTCGTTGATGTTCTGATCGACCTTGAAAAGTTCCTGGCGCCAGTGGGTGGGCAGTGTGGGGGTGGCGAACCAGGTGTCGAGAACTCCGCTGCCGAGCGCCCGATGCGATGTTGGGCGCGGGAATCATCGCCATCAAGCGCCTGAGTAATCGGTGCGATCGCGGCGAATGCCGGAACCAGTTGCAGGTTCGGTGTTGTAGACCTGGACGTTGTTTGTGAACCGGGAACAATCGGGCAGTCACTGCAACGGACAATTCGGGTTGACATTCGGAGCAGTCGGTCGCTGAAAGTTCCCAGCCGCGCTCCGCTAAGCCGTCGGAACCGGACGTGGTGACTGAAAAGAATCCAGAGGCCGGGGTCAATTCCCGGCGCCATTCTTCCGACCAGAAGAAAAATGTTTTCTGCTTGTTAGTGTTGTAGTGCCCGGGAATGTAGACCGGGCCGCCGATGGTGAAACCGAAATCGTGTTTCTTGTATGCAGGAACGGAAGTATCGAATTCCGGCGTGGCGTTGAAGGCGTCGTTGCGAAGAAACTCATAGAGGTCGCCGTGGAACTGGACTCGTGCCGGACTTGGTTTCCACTTCAACCGTGCCGGATCCGTTGCGGCCATATTGCGCGCCGTAATTCGAGGTCAGCACTTTCACTTCGGCGATGGCGTCGATGCTGGGATAAACGTTCAGCGTAGCTGTTGCTGCCGTTATCCAGGGCATCGCCGCCGTCGATTTCAAAATTGTTGTATTCCGTGCGGCCGCCGTTGATGCTGAAGGCGACCGTGGAGGCGCCGGTCTCGCCTTCGTCCTGCCCGGATTGGTTGGTGACACCGGGAGACAGTGCGACCAGTTGCGTGAAATCGCGGCCATTGAGTTCCAGTTGGCTGATTTCTTTGCCGGTGACGGTGTTGCCCAAGTCGGAGGATTGGGTTTCGACCTGCGCGACCTCGGAGCCCTGAACGACGACTTCGGTGCTGATCGTGCCCACTTGCAGTGCGACGTTCACGCGAGCCTTTTCTGCGACCCGCAGGACTACATCCTTTGGCTTCGTACTTCTTGAACCCCTCGGCGTACGGTCAAGTCGTAGGAACCGATGGGCAGAGGAGCCGAAAGAGAAATCGCCGCTATCGTTGGTGGTGGCGGTACGGTTTATGCCATGCTCGGAGTTGTTGACGACGACCTGCGCCTTGGCGACGGCAGCGCCGCTCGCGTCAGTGACGGTGCCGGTGATGGAGGCGGTGTCCTGGGCCCAGGCTGCGGCGCACAACATGGCTAAACAGGCTGCGACAGAAGAGACTTGGCGATTCGATTTCATGATGACATTCCTTCTCTCAGGTGCGAAGCGTCACTCAGCAGCCTGCAACATTCGTTAACGGACGGCGAGCTAAACGTACAAAGCGTGATTCCCAGCCGAACTCCAAAAAGTTTATTAAAACGTATGAATAGTGCTTTTATATGACATCCGCTGTCAAGGAAAAAACGCAGATACGAGACTATTGCCCGAGCTAAACGAGGCTGCGAGTAGACTCCCGCACCACCAGTTCCGGGCGCCACTTTGCGATGGTCCGCGCCGACTTCGCGCTTCTCCAGAACCGCCTTGATGCCGTCGAGGACGATGCCGACGGCGCCCGCGCCCATGGCTTCCATCGGCTGGCGTACGGTGGTGAGGGAGGGGTGCAGAGTGCCGAGGCAGCGACGTCGTCGAAACCCAATCACCGAGCATTGCTCGGGGACACGCAACCCGTTCTTGGCGAGAGCGCGAATCGCGCCGAATGCAGTCATATCGTCAAACGCCACCAGCGCGGTGAAGGCACGCTTTTGCTTAAGTAGGTCTTCGGTCAACTTCTGGCCCATCTCGAAGCTCGAAATGGGATCGCGCGATTCAGGCAAGTCGACGACCAGTTTCGTATCGATGGTCAAACCGCAGGCCTTGGCGCAGTTTCGAATACCTCGCCAACGCGGCGAACTGTCGCCCAGAGTTTTGGGGCCGCGGATGAAAGCAATTTTGCGATGGCCCAGGGAATGCAGATGCTCGAGCGCGAGATATCCGCCGACTTCGTTGTCGACGATGACCGAACTCATCGAGTCGCCCTTCAGTTCGCAACCGATGATGGCGGTGGGAATGCTGCTCTTTTCCAGATCGGCGAGCAAGTTGATGTCGAGAAAAAGCCAGTTCGCCAGCACGACCAGGCCTTCAATGCGGCGATCAAGGAGCATTTCAAGGTAGCGCTCGAAGCGGCTGCGCTCATTGTGCACGTCGGTGAGAATGGGCAGATAAGATGCCTGATAGAGGGTATTTTCGATCCCGCGCAAAACCAGTGTGCAATAGGGATCGGTCATGTCGAAGACCATGACGCCGACGGTGTGGCTGCGTTTGCTGCGCAGCGAGCGGGCAAACTGGTTGGGACGGTAGCCAAGCTTTTCCGCGGCGCGCTCAATTCGCTTCTTGGTGACCGGCGGAATATAGCGGGCCAGTGGAGCGTCATTCAGCACAATTGACACGGTGGTGGAAGAGAAGCCGCTTTCCTTCGCTACATCACGAATCGTCACCATCGCAGCATTGCCCTTGCAGTGCCGCGCAGAATTGATACCGGACCGTACCCCTCACGCTTGAATTCACTGCGGAGGTTGGCGGACACTACAGCAGAGAGTAAGACCATTGTCAAGCGCTCGCACAGGATCGGCACTGGTGTTGTGGTGGCTGCTGTGCTTGGCTGCGACGGCTGAACCATGGCTTTCCAGGTTGCGCCGGCAGCGGCGTCTCACCCGCCAAACCCGGCCTCCACAGCGGCATCCGCGAAGCTCGCGCAAAGTTTTCCAGGCGGGTCAAGAGGCATTGAACCATAACCAGCTCGACGAAGCGGAGCGCGATTTCCGCGAGGTTCTCTCGGCTAATCCTGAAGTGGGAGGTGCTTACGCAAACCTTGGCGTGGTTTATATGCGGCGCAAGCAGTGGACGAAGGCGTTGGAAATGTTGCGCAAAGCGGAGCGTCTGATGCCGCAAGTGCCCGGGAATCCGACTAAATATAGGCCTCGCCTATTACCGGCAAAATGATTTCCTCAAAGCTATTCCATTTTTTGAATCGGTCGTGCGCGATCAACCGGGCACGCCTACAGGCTCGTCATCTTTTGGGACTTTGCTATTTCTTTACGGAGCGATGGGCTGACGCGGCGAAGTACGCTCGAGCCGCTGTGGCCACAGGAGAAGGAGCAACTCAGCTATCTGTATGTCCTTTCGATCGCGGCGCACCGTGCGCACATGGCTGCCTTGGATGAGAAGGCTACGGCGCAGCTTATCAAAGTAGGCGATGGTTCCCCGGAGTTCCACTTATTCATGGGGAAGGCTCATCTTAACCTTGAGCAATACGACTTGGCGCTGAGTGATTTTCAGGCTGCGGCTGAAGCCAATCCTAAGTTGACCTTCGTGCATTTCAACCTTGGCCTCACATATTTGAAGAAGCAAGATTATGAGCATGCCCGAGATGAATTCCTGAAGGATGCCGCCGTGGAACCTGATCTCGCTTTTAATTACGACGAACTGGGGGATGTCTACGCCCTCATGCAACTGGACAGCGAGGCAGAGAAAAACTACAAGGCGGCGCTGCAGCGGGATCCACGGCTGGTTAATTCGTACGTTGGCCTGGCAAAAATTTACCAGCGGACGGGGAAATATGCCGAAGCGTTAAGCGCCATTGATTCCGCCGGCAAACTCGATCCAGGGCGCACCGATATTCACTATCTGCGAGGACAAGTCCTGATCCATATGGGGCGCAAGGAAGAAGGAAAGAAGGAACTGGAAACCTCCGTTCGTCTGGATAATGAGCGACGCGCCGAGCGACAGAAACAGACCGAGAACGGCACCATTCCCTCTCCGGAACTCCTACAAGAGAACCCTTGAACGCTTATGATTTACGAGAAGAAGATTCGCGCCGTCGCGCTGTACTGTGCCTTGTTAGGAGGAGGAGAACGTGAATCGCACTCTCAAAATTATCGCTATTGCCGTAGGCATCCTGATTGTTATCGTGGTCGCCATCCCTTTCCTGATCGACGCGAATGCGTTTCGACCTAAACTCGAAACCGACTTGAGTGGAGCCTTGGGACGGGATGTGAAAGTCGGAAATCTTTCACTTTCGTTATTGTCCGGTTCTGTGAAGGCAGATGACATCTCCATTGCTGACGATCCAGCTTTTAGCCAGACGCCGTTCGTTCGGGCGAAATCACTGAAGGTAGGAGTCGAACTGATGCCTTTGATTTTCTCGAAGGCGCTCAACGTTACGGATCTAACCCTTAATGAACCCCAGATTAGCCTGGTACGTTCGCAGAACGGGGAGAAGTGGAACTTCTCCAGCCTGGGCAACAAGAATTCTCCTGCGGCCCCGAAACAAGCCGAAGCCGCGTCGAGTAATCCGAACTTATCGGTCGCCAAGCTGAGTGTGAGTGACGCCGGATTTACGATCAGCCGAGTCGGATCAGCGGAGAAGCCGCGAGTTTACGACAAAGTGAACATCACAGTGACCGGCTTCTCTTTCACGAAATCCTTCCCCTTCAAAATGACGGCGAATCTTCCCGCCGGCGGCACTCTAACGCTAGACGGCAACGCCGGGCCGATTGCCAGCGACGCCGCCCTCACGCCCCTGCAAGCAAAAGTGGTGATACACCAGGTGAACCTTGCGGCTTCCGGCTTCATCGATCCCGCATCCGGTATATCGGGGATCGCCGATTTCAATGGCACTGTGGTCTCTGACGGACATGAGCTGAAAACCGCTGGAGCTCTGCAGATTACAAATTTGCAGGTGGCGAAGAAAGGGGCGCCCGCGGGAAAGCCTGTACAAGTGAACTACGCCGTCACTCATAACTTGGAAAAAGAAAACGGAGCCATCACGCAAGGCGAGGTTGCGATGGGGAGGGCCGTCGCACATCTCTCCGGAACGTACGACGCACACGGACCGGCGACATCGGTGAACCTAAAATTGGTGGGCCAGGGCATGCCTGTGGACGACCTGGAAGCGATGTTGCCCGCCGTGGGAGTGTCGCTGCCTCCCAAGTCGCAACTGAAGGGCGGCACGCTCGCTCTAGATTTTTCCATCGTGGGACCGGTGGACAAGCTGGTCAGCACCGGAACGGTTCGATTGGAGAACTCTGCGTTGGCGGGATTTAGTTTAGGTTCCGAGTTGTCGGCACTTTCTGCGCTGGGCGGCAAAGGCGCTGGAGGAAACGACACGACGATTCAGAATTTTAGCGCCAACGTTCACGCCGCGCCGGATGGCACACGTGCCGATAACATCAGCCTCATCGTTCCCTCTCTGGGTTCGCTCACCGGGGCTGGAACTGTCAGCCCCAGCAACGCTCTGGATTTCAAGATGAAGGCTGACAATATTCCCTTCTTTGTTCAGGGAACCACTTCAAGTCCAAAATTCATTCCAGACGTGAAAGGCATTGCCGGCGGCCTGCTGAATAATGCTCTCTCCGGCAACAAAGGGGGACAGAACAGCCCTCTCGGCGGCTTAAGCGGAATGTTCAACAAGAAAAAGTCAAAGTAATCCAAACTCTCTCCGACGACCTTCGCACACCTCTGCCGCGTGGCAGAGGTTTTTTGTTAGCGTTCTGCGGGGAAATGTTTTATCATTGTGAATATATATTTGATTACGGAGAAATCATGGCAGCGGTAACCGAAACCATCAGCGAAGGCTTGAGCAAGTATTCCATTGGCGAGAAATTGCGCGCCTTGCGGCTGCGCAAGAGCATGGGACTGGTGGAATTGGGCAAGCACACAGGCTTATCCGCCGCATTGCTGTCGAAATTGGAACGCGCCAAGCTATTCCCTACACTGCCAACATTGCTGCGGATCGCGATGGTGTTTGGTGTGGGCCTGGAATATTTCTTTACCGACGAACGCAAGCGGCGGGTCGTGGGCGTAGTGCGAAAGAAGGATCGCGTTCGCTTCCCGGAGCGTCCGGGCAAGATCGATGTCGCGTATTTTTTCGAGTGTCTGGACTATCGCGCTACGGAGCGCAAACTAAGTGCCTTTTTTGCAGAGTTTCAGGAGCTTCCGCCGGAAAAAACCAAGCCGCACCAGCACGCTGGGATTGAGTTCCTCTACTTGATCAACGGCTCACTCGAGCTGAAGGTTGGTGGAGACCAGTTCGTTCTGGAAGCAGAAGATGCAATCTATTTCGATTCGGGCCTGCAGCACAGCTACCGGCGTCTGAACCAGAAGGCTTGTACAGCGATCATCGTGACCGTGCCCTGAATGCAGTCATAGACGCATCGAACTGTTTCAATCCCTACGTGTCAAAGCCAGGTTGAACATTCGTTGGCGGCCCGCCTTTGCCCTCAACACTTGCGCATCAAATGCATAAACTTTCAGTCTTACTGGGGCCGAGCAAGGCTGGTAAGATGCTCCAGATTAATCTTGCCTGCTCCAGATGTAATGCAAGGGCCGAGCGGGTTTCAGGGTGCCATCACAGGAGGAACTTCGTGTCCAAACCATCTGCTGCGCGTAGGGCAAACTACGCTATCTGCATCGTTGCGATTGTGGTCGTAATGGCTGGCGCTCTGTTTCATTTCTCTGCTGCTCGCCGGCGCGCACCGAGAGCGGGATCGTCTCAATCGTTCTCCTCTGCTGGAAACTCGGTCCCGCAGATGGAAAGCCAAATGATCCAGGCCAAGTTTGCTGCTCTTCCACTGGCATTTGAGAAAAATGAAGGGCAAACGGATCCGCAGGTGAAATACACTGCGCGGGCGAATGGCTATACGCTTTTCCTCACCGAGAGCGATGCGGTATTTGCATTCCATTCGAAGCCTTCTGCCGCGCCGGGCAGGATTCGGCGAATCTCCGACCGAATAAAGCGTGCCGGCGAAACGCAGAAGGGTTCGTCCGCGGTAGTGCGGATGAAGCTTGTGAACGAAACCGGCGAAGCGCAACCGGAGGCGGAGGGCTTGCTGGCGGGAAAGACGAATTACTACCTGGGAAGCGATCCCGCCAAATGGCGCACCGGCGTTTCACGGTTCGGGCGCGTTTCGTACAAAGGCGTCTACCCTGGGGTCGATCTCGCCTACTACGGCCAACAGAGCAAACTGGAGTTTGATTTCATCGTGGGTGCTGGAGCCAGCGCTGCGCCTATCGGCATGGCGTTCAGCGGAGCAAAGAGTATTGCGACCGATGACGGTGGAAATCTTGTCATTTCCACCAGAGCGGGCGATGTTGTTCTGCACAAGCCGGTGGCTTATCAAGACGAGAATGGAAACCGCAAACCCGTTGATGCAGAATTTGTTCTGGAATCCAGTCGCACGAGTGGGTTTTCGTCTTGGCACCTATGACCGAAGCCGGGAGTTGATCATTGATCCGTCTGTGACCTATGCCACTTATTTAGGGGGCACAGCTGAGGATGAGGCTTACGGCATCGCCGTGGACTCAACGGGTGCTTATGTTACGGGTGCCACAAATTCCAATGCCTTCCCGGGTTTTTCGGTAAGCGCCGGTCCGAACTTTGATGGCTTCGTCAGCAAACTCGATCCAACCGGCGCATTAATCTATTCGACATTCATAGGAGGGACCTCAGGCTCAGGCGATACTCTCGGACTCGGTATTGCGGTGAACAGCACCGGCGCATATGTCATCGGAAACACTTCATCCACCAGCTTTGCATGCACGATATCCCCATGCGGTGGACAGGATGTGTTCGTGGCGAAACTCAATAACGCCACGGGCGCAATAGTAGGAAGTGTGACGCGAATCGGGGGGACGGGTACCGATTCTGGCAATGCCATAGCCGTAGACAGCTCGGGAGGCGTTTACATCGGCGGAGAAACGGACTCAACGGATTTTCCAATCGCGGGACCGGGAATACAGGCTACGAGTGGGGGCAATGGAGACGGCTTCTACGCCAAGATAGATCCGACTGGAGGATTTCTAGATTACGGGGATTATATTGGCGGGTCCTTGGGTGATTTGGTGACCGGTATTGCGGTGGACGGCACTAATAACGCCTACGTCACCGGCATCACCGTATCTTCCAACTTCCCAGTGACATCTGGCAGTTTCCAGACAGCCCAAGCGGGGACCGGCGATAACGCTTTCGTGGCGGCGGTCAAAGCGGATGGGTCCGCCCTGATCTACTCCACTTACATGGGCGGCAGCGGCACCACCAATGCTTACGGCATTGCGGTGGACTCGGCTGGCGAAGCCTATGTCACGGGCGATACGGATTCCACAGCACTTCCCACCGTGAACCCTGCACAAGCCAGCTTGAAAGGGGCAACGGACATCTTTATTACGAAGCTGAATGCCACCGGCACTGGGCTTCTTTTCTCAACATATTTCGGCGGCACGCTGGATGAGACTGCAACGGGCATTGCATTGGATTCGTTAAATGACGTGTATGTAACGGGTGAAACGGATTCCTCCGATTATCCCACCAGCGGTTCTCCCTTTCAGACGGCCCTTGGCGGGGGCACTGACGCTTTCGTCACTGAGCTAAGTAATACCGGTTTCACCGTTTACTCGAGCTACCTCGGCGGCACGGCGAACGAAAACAGCGTAAACGTAGGAAGCGATGTCATCCCGGCGCTGGGCGCTATCGCAGTGGATGCGAGCAGTAACGCTTATCTGGCGGGGGCGACAGACAGCACCGTGGGCTTCCCCGTGACTCCATCCGCGTTCCAGCCTCTCAACGCAGGTGGGATCGCCGACGCCTTCGTTGCCAAAGTTGGAGCGGCTCCCGCCGATTTTTCGGTTTCAGTTTCGCCAGCTACGATATCGGTGACCAGCGGGCAAACCACCACCACAATCACTGTAACTGTGTCCTCGGTGAATTCGCCTTTCGGGAACGCAGTGACGCTAACGTGCGGCGGGAAACCGACGAATGCGGCGTGTAACTTCAGCACCCCATCGGTCACGCCCACCGGCGCAGCCGTGACCTCAAACCTTACGATTTCAACGAATGGCTCGACGGGGAACGGCATGTTGAGTCCGCCGATGAGCCGCCGTGCGTTTTTCTACGCAATGCTGATGCCGCTCGGAGGGCTTGGAGCGATCATCGTCGGCTCTCGAGCGAGCAAGAAAAAGCTTCTGGCGGGCATCGGCCTGTTCTGGATACTGGCGATGTTGATGGTTTTGCCGGCCTGCGGCGGCAGTAGCAGCAAAGGCGGTGGCGGAGGAGGCGGAGGAACCGACACGCCAACGGGGACTTACTCCCTCACCGTGTCTGGAGCTAGCGGCAGCGTCACCCACAGCGCTCCACTAACCCTGACGGTACAGTAGAAACTCAAACAACAAGGCCGCCATTTCACCGGCGGCTTTGTTTTAAGTACCGGCACGGTTGGCGCGACGGGCTAGTCTAGTCTAAGATTCCTTTCGGGCGCATTCTGCAAGAGGACTCGCATAATTTTGCTTTTTGTTGTGATCCGCAGGCGGAATCTTTCCTGCCTGGCCGGGCAGCGTTTGCGCCATTGGAGGAATCGAACGGAGTGAGTTCCCATCCATACATGTTGAATTTCAGGCAGGTCGTGCGTGCTCTTTTCGTCGTTGTGTCGCTATGTTTCTTCACGGTAGCGCCTGCAATGCTGGCTCAGACGCAGAATTTCAGCCTCACGCCTTCTGCGCTCTCGCCGCAATCGGGTGTAGATCCGGGCGGCCAAGCCACGGGTACGATTGCGCTGACCGCCATCACACCGGGGTTTGCAAGTCCAGTCACCTTGGCATGCACCGTGACCTCCAATGAGGTCAGTAATCTCCCTGTATGCACTGTCAGCCCGACGGTGGCGATTCCGAACGCCACGGTCTCGCTCACCATCACCGCTCTTGGTGGTACAGTCGCGGGTCAATATACGATCACCGTCACGGGCACGGCTGGCGCAGAGGTTGAAACGGCCGCCCCCGTTTACTTCAACGTGGTGGATGTTCCCCAGGATTACACGCTGGCAGTAACCCAGGCCATCAGCCCGAGCGCGGTCACGCCCGGTGGCGGAGCAAAAGCCACCATTACCGTGACGCCTATTGCCGGCTACACTGGCAACGTCACCCTCTCCTGCCTATCGGTCACGCCGGTTGTCGTAGCCGCTCCTGTCTGTTCGTTCAATGCCGTGGGTGGCAGCGGCGGACCAACCGTATCGTTAACCAACGGTGCAGCGGGCACATCCATCCTCACCATCAGCACCTATGGAAAGACGCAGAGCACCGCCAAGGTCTGGACTCCTCCAATTTTCTACGGCCTGTGGTTGGCGTTCCCCGGCCTTGCGTTGATGGGAGCGGGCGCCCGCGGGAGCCGTAAGACGAAGTGGCTCGGAGTTTTCTTGCTTATGGTAGTTGCGGGATTGCTGATCCTGCTTCCGGCTTGCAACTCGACGACCTCGCTCTCCTCCACTTCCAACAACAGCAGCGGCTTGGTTACTCCGAAAAATTCGTACACGGTGACACTCACAGGCGTCGACCAGAATGGCGTATCACCCAGCAACACTTCGACGACCACAGGCACCGGTGCGGCCACCGTCAGCCTCACAGTAAACTGACGACAAACGGTCCCAGCGAATGCGATCCAGCACGTCGGACTGCTTATTCCGTATGCCATCTAGGCTCTATCGCCGATGCTGCCTCGCAGCATTGTGGTTGGTGATATTTCCCTTTCGTCCCACTTCGGCCGAGGAACAGCGCCATGCTGCGCCGACGATACGCTGGAGCGAAGATCAGCCGGGCTGTACCTTTCTCGCGACCGCCGACGGCAAGTACCGTTACGACTTATGGTCAGGGGACGTGGGGATTTTTGTGGCGGTCGACGCGCGAGAAGTACAAATCATCCGCCATCGCATCGAACCGATCTTAGCCATCATTGTGACCATTCGGTACCGCGGCAATGGCGTTTTGAATGTCAGTCCAGAGCCGATCACGTTGCAGTTCATGAAGCACTTCAAGATCGTGCAAACCTCGCTCGACCCGGACGATTACATCGCAAAGATTCAGGCCGACGCTGACGCGTTGGATGATGAAACACGACGCATCTTGGAAAAGCACCCGGACGAAAAACAAGCTCGCCAAGCCCGCTTACAGGCTTATCAGAAATCGGTGAGTGAACTGATCGAATTCCTGGGGAAGAACAGCTTGCGCCCGGCAACTCTGGATCATGGCAACCCGGAAGTGAGTGGATGGGTATACTTCAACACCAAGAATAAGTGGATTGGCGGATGGAAGGCACAAGAAGAATTCATTCTGCGAGTGCCCTTAGACGGAAAAGTCTTCGAGTTCCCCCTCAAATTGCCGCCAAAGCCAGGCGAGTTCCTGCTTCAGAAACGCGAGTGAGCCGCGTTCTCTGGCGGTGAGGGCAAGGGGTCGATCCGTCGGATGCGAAACAATTGGAAGCGAAGCTCATCAGGAAGCGCGTTTCGCCTGCCGCTGGAGATCGGCCGCCTGCTGCGTCACCACATCCCTGAGCGAAACGAGACCACGCAACTGTCTGCCTTCGACAATGGGAAGATGGCGGAAACCGAACTCGTTCATGATGAAGAGGCATTCTTCCAGGCTCTCATCGACATTGACTGCGCGAGGGTTGGCGGTCATAACTTCGCAGACAGCAGTGTGTCCCGGCGTGCGTCCGATGGCGACGACTCGGTTCATGATGTCGCGCTCGGAAAAAATACCAGCTAACTCACCGTTTTTGAGCACCGCCAGCGCGCCAATGTTGTGCTCCATCATGAAGCGCGCCGCTTCCAACACCGTGCTACTGGCGTCGATGGAATAGATTTTGCGGTCTTTAATCAACTCGCGGAGCGTCCGCATAAGACACCTCTGTTCATAATCTCGAAGGATGAAGACGAGGCAGCCGGGCCCCCACGGCCCGTTCGAATCGCAAGCGGGCCTACTTTATCACAGAACCGGAAGTAGGGTTTGGAAGGAAAAACTGGCGGCCGGAGAGGCCGCCAGGGGGCATTCCTGTGTGGGGCTAGAAGCGAAACTGCGGTCCCAAACTGATCCGCAAGTTGTTGTGCGTCCCATTCAGAAAATAAATGTCATCTCCGACTTCAGCCCGCACGCCGATAGGTCCGGCGAAAGCCTCAAAGCCTCCACCCGGGTAAACCGCAAATCGAGTGGTGCCTGTGCCCAGGCCAACCGTATTGGTGAAGCCGGTTCCTGGGTTGGAGTTGTTGACGCTGAAATTTTCAAACCCAACTTTTCCAGTTATGAAGACGCGAAACGGACCGGATCCAGTTTGAAATTTCGGACCAAAAAATCCATGCAACGTCCGGAGGTTCGACTTCACCAATTCGGTAGAGACGCCGTTGGTATAAGTCTGCGCATAGGCGCGCCGGAAATCGTATGCCATTTCCGCCTCGATCTGAACGCTGCGCTGAACGTTGAAGGCGGCACGGCCGCCGACGCCGACGAAGTTTATGGTGGGCGTCACGTCAGTGTAGCGAAAATAATCCGCAAATGCGCCGACCTCTATGTGGTCAGAAGGTTCTTGCGCAAACAGCGCGGGGGCTGCAAAAAGCAACAGAATTACCGCAGAGCCAAAGTAGCGTTTCATGTCAATTAGCCTTTCCTTCTTGTCCTTCTTTTTTGTGTTTGAGTTTTCGAGTGTTCCTGCACTACAGGCAGAGCGCGCGGAGAACGCGGCAGGGATACGTCGCTGAGATGAAGAGGATTGGTGGGAGGTTGCTGAGCGCGCCGCCAGGGATTAGCGTGGCGACTGATGAAGTATTTTTAAATAATTCTCAGGGACTATATCTCTAAGCGTCTCAGGTTACTGTAGATGATTCACCCGAGCTGGTGAGGCATTGGCTGTGCTGTCGCCGCGCGGCTTGACTGACAACACAACAAATGCCCGCTCCTTGCCATCCGCAGCCGGAACTTGCAACAGCATCATGTTTTTCTGCAGACGGAACTTTGCGTTTTCGCCGATCGGCAGAAGCGAAGCGTGTCTTGCATCCTTGGGGCGAACGGAGTAAACCACCTGTTCGGCTTCGACGACGTATTCCTGGCATAGGGTGTCGTGATCGGGGGCGACGTTCTTCTCTTCGGCTCCGCAGGCTACGGAATCCATCTGTACCAGTTTGCCGTCCTGATAGGCCTTGGGCTCTTTGGCATAAGCGATAGAGGCCACGAAGATCGAAAGCAGCACCAGCAAGCGGTAACGCATGGATTCCCCCAGAATCGGAAACTTTTTTCGATGCTTAGGGATTGTTTCTGATTTCGGCCGCCCGAGTTAGATACCAACAGTCATCGCACGGAAGTAACCGGCGAGTTCACTGCCGGTCGGTCAGACCTTCGAGAGTGGAGAAAAATTCTGGGTAGGAGATGGCGGCGCATTCGCTGCCGCGGATAAGGGTGTCACCGTCCGCGCGCAAGGCAGCGATGCTGAAGGCCATCGCAATGCGGTGATCGTGAAAGGAATCCAGTTCCGCACCACGCAGCGTCTGTCCGCCAGGAATTTTCAAACCATCTTCGCGCTCTTCGACCTGGGCGCCCATCGCCCGAAGATTAATTGCGATCGACGCAATTCGGTCCGATTCTTTCACGCGTAACTCCCTCGCATCGCGCACTTCGATTCCCTGTTCGGTATAAGGAGCGATGGCGGCAAGCACGGGGATCTCATCGATCAACGCTGCGGTGTCGGCTCCGGCGATCGTCGCGCCTTTCAGTTTTCCGCCTTCGACTTGCAGAGTGCCAACCAATTCGCCATGAATCTCTTCCAGTTGAGTCACGGAGATTCGCAAACCCATTTGCATGAGAATATCGAGCAGACGAGCGCGCGTGGGATTCATGAGTAAGTTGGGGACGACCAGTTGCGATCCTGGGAAAAGCGCGGCAGCGCAAAGAAAGAATGCTGCGCTCGAGAGATCGCCCGGAACTCGGGCTTCGATGCCCCGCAAACGCTGGCCACCGCGAATCCGGATTTCGTTTCCTGTGGTTTCCAGGGTGGCTCCGAAAGCGCGCAGCGCTACTTCTCCGTGATCGCGAGTGCGCAGCGGTTCCTCGATTTGTGTATCGCCGTCGGCCAGGAGTCCTGCGAATAGAAGACAGGTTTTTACTTGTGCGCTCGCGACCGGCATTTGATAACGAATCCCCTTGAGGCGGGTACCGGTAATGCGCAATGGAGGGCGACCGTTCTGCGAGGTGATTTGTGCCCCCATGGCCGTGAGAGGCTTGATCACCCGTTCCATGGGGCGGCGCGACAGAGACTCGTCGCCTACCATTTCGCTGGTGAACTTTTGACCCGCAAGGATGCCGCTTAACATGCGGATGGTCGAACCGGAATTGCCGCAATCGAGAGATTCGGTTGGAGGGTTCAGCTCGAGCCCGCATCCCTGCACTTCAATCACGCTGTCAGCGTCTCTGCGTTCCCACTTCACGCCGAGAGTACGCAGGCAGCGCAAGGTGCTGGCGCAGTCCGCACCCGTGGAATAGTTTTCCAGTTGGGAAGGGCCATCGGCAATGGCCGCCAGCATGGCGTAGCGGTGCGAGATTGATTTGTCGCCGGGAAGGGTGACGCTGCCGCGGACATTGCGTGCGGGACGCACGATGACCTGAGACTGGCTTGTCATGCTAGAAAGGAAACGACATCAGGCGAGGACCTTCGCCTCGGCGTTCGCTTCGCGCAGGACCTCGGGCGGAATTTCTTTCATGGTAAGGGCAAATTCGAACATCGGAGTTTCCGAACCGCGTCCCCAACGCGCCACTTCCCAGTGCGCACGCACGAACTTCGCATCCGCATGCTGAGTGAGATCCAGCAACAACGGACTTTGCCCGCGATAAAACTTCTGCGGATAGGTAACGAGCGGCTTCGGATCCCAGGTAGCCCCGTCTTTTGAACCTACAATGCTGAGTTCGAAGGACTCTTGCTCAATGATGTCCGTAATGTTCAGTGTGAGCAGGTAAACCCGATTGGATGATGCGCTCAGGTCGACGGTGGGGGAATCTCCCTTGGCATTTACGACCGTTTTATCAGCGACTAAAACCGTATCAATCATGGCGAGAGGATTTTAACACTCACTCCGCAGGATGAGGACCGGTAAAGTCAGAGCAGCAAGGTTTTTCGGACGGCTTGAAGTCCATCAATTCAATCCGAGAGAGATCGGGATCGAATAGATTCAGCTGCCACTTGCCATCTTTTCCCATCTTCGCTTCCTCCTCGCCATGCGGCTTCCAGCCGTGAGATTCGAGGATGGCTTGCGCCTTCTTCATGTCCGCAACGCCGAGGGAAATATGGTTCATCACGCCATTTACCTTCAGATCGGGCGTGCGCTGATTCAGCATGTACTCCAACCAATCTGTTCCATCGGGAACCTGCATGGCGACCCAATCGGTCTGACCGGGCTGCATACCTCCATGCCAGTACAGATGGAATCCCAGAAGGTCACGGTAGAAATGATCTTCGGCGTCGCGGTTGTGAACCACCAATCCCGCATGAATCATATGCCGGGAAACTGCAGACTCCGGAGGAACCGGCGCTTCGGCATGGACGCGCTCGACAAACTCGATGCGGTGATTTTCCGGATCCAGGAGCAGAATGCTCAAACTATGGTCGGGGCGGCTCTCGATCGCCGGTACTTTGACGCCGTTGGCAATCAAATATTCGCGAAGGGCCGCGACGTTATCCGTGGTGAAGGCAACGTGATCCATGCGGTTGGTGGAACTGGGATCCGTTGCGTTACTGAAGCCTACCCATTGTTTGCCCACCAGGTAGCGAGCGATCCCGGCGGATTCCAGCGGCGTTGCGGAAGCCAAGCCAAGAGTTCCGCCGTAAAGCGACTTCACGCCCTCGGGCGAGGTCGTGTAGAACGAAACGTGATCGATACCCAGAATGTGGGGACGGTCAGCAGGGCGGCTTTGCGAAGAAGCAGAAAGTGGGAAAGTGAGCGCGATCAGGAGGAGAATTTTTTTCATGACTTCCTTAGGGCAGAGCTCGTTTTCAAACCACATCCATTCTAGATCGCGCCCGGGGTCAGATGGCTTAGAAACTTGCGGAGCAATTCTGCGGCTTGCTGGGGTTGTTCCCATGGAGAGTAATGGCCGGCTTTGGAAATCACTTGCATTTGACTCTTGCGAATGTGCTGGTGCATCAGCGCAGCTTCGTTGCGGCCGGTGAGCAGGTCTTCCTCCCCAGTGACCAGCAGCGTGGGAACGTTGATCGTCTTTAACGTATCGACAGAATCGGTACGTTCAGCCATGCCGCGTTGGACTTGTGCGACATCATCCGGAGACATGTTACGCATCATGCGCAGCGCTCCATCGACCAGATCCGGCCGCAGCTCGCGCGTACTTTTTCCGATCACCCGCGGAATCATGCCTTCGAAGAACGGTTCTGTTCCACGTTCGATTACGTCGATCGCGGCTTGCAGCCGTGCGCTGCGGGCTTCCGCGTTGTCCGCCGGGGCTTTTGTATTGAACAGCCCGAGCGCGGTGACGCGGTCACGACGGCTTCTCCAGAATTCGAACAACGCATATCCACCAATGGAAACTCCAACCAAGGGAGCACGACCTATATCGGCATCGTCCATGACGCGCGCAATGTCGGCGGCGTGCTTGTCCATGCTGGCGGGACCTTCGCCGATGCCGGATTCGCCGTGGCCCCGAAGATCGGGAAGAATGAGGCGATAGCGTGTAGACAACTCACTGGCGACGGGCAGCCAAAACTCATGATTAACGGGGAACGGATGAAGAAGGATGACTGGAGGTCCGTCGCCCAGAACGTAATATACGATTTCTGCGTCACCGCTCTTGATTAGGTGACGAGTCATTACGGATTGGTAACGCTGTGCGCGCCAACCGGCGCCGATAACATCAGCGGCTCCTCCGGCATAACGATCCACGCGATCGGGTAAGAGATCAGACCGATGCCGGTCATGAAGGATGCGATAAGCCAGACAAGGCGGACGGCGGTCACGTCGATGTCAAAGTACTCCGCGAAGCCCAGGCAGACGCCGGCAATTTTGCGCCCTTGACGGGGGCGAAGCAAGCGTTTTCGCGCAATCGAGGCGCCAATCCGAACGCCGCAGTAGGCGCAGACCGCCGCATCGTCCTGAATCACTTTGCCGCAGTAGTTGCAGTACATCGTTCACCTCTCAATAGCTGTCTTCACAGGATGATACGTAATTTCAGCGCGAATGTTCATTCGGACCGGGACCTGCTACTCCCGATACGCTTCCCTGATGTGTTTACGGGCTTGCTCAGCGGGAGGGGTTGAACCGTTCTCGGCGAGGACGGTCTGATACTTCCGCATAGCGAGGTCTCGCTTTTGCAGAACATCGTACATCTCACCGGCAGCGAGATTGGCTTTTTGAAGAGTTTCGGGATCCGGATCGGGGACCTGGCCGACGAGCTCGAAAGCCGCGGCAGCTCCGGCAAAATCCTTTTCACCGCGTAAGAGTTCGCCTAGACCCCAAGCCGATATTTCGTAATGCAAAGCGCCGTATTTTCCTTGCCGGCCGTTTTGCCAGACTTGGCGGTACGCGGCGGCCGCTTCCTGAAACCGGCCTCCTGACCGTAAGAGGTTGGCCTCTTCGAGCGGGAACAAGTAGTTTCTTGGGAAGCGGGAACCCAAGTCGTGCATCAAGCTGCGGGCTTCATCGTAACGGTGCTCGCGACGAAGGAACAAGGCCAGCACGACCTTGGCGTCAACGCTATTCTCTCCAGTGCTGCTAGCCACCTCTTGCAAGTACTGAAACCCTTTTTCCTTGCTCCCGCCCAAACCGACGAGCGCGACGGCGGCTTTCGCGCTCCAGGGCAGGCTTCCCATCACGTAATTATGGGCACCAACTACTAATTTTGCGTCGATGTAACCCGGACTCAGTTCCAGCACACGTTCGTGATCGCGACGCGCCCCAACGGCATTGCGTAAGGCGGAGAACCAGGCGCGCTCAACCAACGCAGTATAAAGGGAAAACTGTGCCCGGGTGACGCCGCGGGCATACAGAGCATCCACGTTATCCGGATTGACCTTGAGTAGCGGCTCTTCGAGTTCTTCTGCGCGGGCTACCAACTGCTTGATCCGCTCTTGGACGTTGGGGTCGGCAGGGCGATGAGCCTGACCAATAAAGCTGTCATTGGCGTAATCGCCGGTATTCATGGCACCCATGCGGTAGAGCTGATACATCAGGGTCGCCGCCAGGACATGGTTCACGGCAGATGGATCACTGGGATGACGATCCAGAACCTTATCGAACTCCTGTATCGAGCGGTCGTAATCCATGTTGTAGAAATGGTCAAACGCGGAATCGAGGAGAGGATCGTGGCCGGAAGAGCTAGAGGTCGCCAGCTCGATACCGATTGCGGGGAGAGTTTGAGAGTAGGTGCAAGCGGGAAGAAGCAAGGCCGCTACGAGACAACAACATACAGAATTCTTCACAAGACACTTCGTGAATGTCAGGCCCGATGGCATCCCCACAGTTGGTACTTGAGTTAGTTTAACTTATTTTTGCGGAGATATTATTCCGGAAGGATACGCGGGAGTACCTTGCACTCTAGTTCCAAAGACAGACTGATTTGGCAACGCGTAGAGGGTGAAACGATGATCGATAATCGAGGCATCTTTACGCTAGTTTGAGAGTAATAATTGCCCGAAATACTTGCTTTAACCGCAAGCCAAAATTGCAAGTAGCTGAGGAAAAAATGAGTTAAGCCTGGTGGAACTTTGGCTGTTCGGTTGCGTTGTAAAAAGTGAGCCTCCCCCGACTCTTTTAGTTATGGCTGACGTAGTTCAAGATGCTTCGCAAGAATTTTGGAGGCGCCCTTCCCCCACCGAACTGGCAGCGACGGCGGATTCCCTCCCCTTGACAGTTCCCCCAGCGATGGCGGAAGCCTGCAGCGTCTGTGCCGCAGAGTTTATGATCGGGGCGAAATTTTGCCACGCCTGCGGATTTCAGCGACCTGTGTTTAGCGGACAGCCGCTAGCGGCAATTGATGAAGACGACATTGCTGGGCTGTGGATCAAGTCCGTGGCGCTAGCCCACGCCGGGAAAGAGTTCGTCGCTTCGTCTTGGCAGAGAATACCGTTTCCGGCCTGGCTGCGATACCTGCACTTCCACGAAATCAAGCGGGCCGTGGGCCTACCGACTGGGGCATTGATTGCGTTCATTCTAGGCTTAGGTTGCGTCGCCGGAGCGGTCGGAGTCAGTTTCTTCTACAAGGCTTCGAATCTGGCGGAATTCCAGGCAATTCAGATGTGGCGTATCGAATGGCTGCTCGCTGCGACGGCGTCCTTTGTGGCCGGGCTACTTCTAAAGAAGCCCTCCGAAGACGAGTAACCACTTCCCAGCTTTAAGAAAATCCAGAGCCCCGCTTCCGAGGAAGCGGGGCTCTTGCTGTTGGCGTTTCTCTCGCCCGAATTACTGCACGACCAAGGTAACGTTCATGGAGTGGGTGGGAGCGCCGGTACCTGAGCCCGTCGCGACGACCGTAATCGTATAGCTACCGGCCGGCGTGCCGGGGACGCTCGCTCCGTGGTTGGAGTTGCCGCTATTGCTACTGCCGCTGCCGCCGCAACCCAGCATGGTGATCATCATGACCAGGAGAAGAATCCCGAGGACGACCGCCATGTGACGGCGTTTCTTGCTTGCGCCGCCCGCCCATACGAAACCGAACAATCCGACGCCGCTCAGGCTGGCCCAGAGCGTGGGAGCCACAGGATTCGAGTCTGGGCGCGCTGGCACGACCAAGGAGGCTGTGGTCGCCGCCGTCGTACTAATCGTTAGCGTTGTGGATGGGCTGCTGTTGCCCGCCAGAGCCAGTGATGCCGGGCTGAAACTGCAAGCGGCTTTGGACGGCACGGTTGTGCTGAGGCAAGTAAAAGTTACGGTACCGTTATAGCCATTGCTCGGAGTGACGCCGAAACTAAACTGTGCCGCATTGCCCGCAGTGACGGTCGCTGTGGGGGATGAGGATCCGAAAGTAAAGTCCGGAGTGGCCGTGACCAATTCACTGACCGCAGTGGAAGTGCTGGAGTGGAAGTTGGAATCTCCGGCATATTGAGCAGTAATAGTGTGCGTGCCAATGGCAAGGGTCGCGGTGGTTAAGGTGGCCAGGCCGCCGTTGAGCGGAACAGTCCCGAGCGCGGTGCTTCCGTCCATAAAGGTGACGCTTCCGGTCGGTATGGCAGTAACACCTCGGACTTTAGCAGCTAGAGTGGCCGTGAAGGTAACGGACTGGCTAACGATCGCAGGATTGACGGAAGAAGCAAGCGTGCTGCTGCTGCCGCTGGCGTTGAGGAGGACGGTGACGCCGGCGAAGTCCTCATCCGCCATCACCACATCCACTGCGCCATCCTGGTTCACGTCAGCGAGAGCCAGGGAGTAGACGTTGGCTCCTGCCGGATATTCGACCGGGTCATAGAACATTCCTGCGGCGAATGCGTTGGCTCCGGTGTTATAGAGAACACCGATGGTGCCGTAATTGGCGTTGCTGTAGACGACATCGAGGTTGCCGTCACCATTGAGATCGGCAATCTGAACGCTGCCGGGTACCGGCTTCGCAAGTGTAAGACTTTGCAGCGTGGTGGAGAAGAAGACAGGGGGCTGGAAGGTTCCGTCGCCATTTCCCTTAGCCACGGCGATGCCAGTACCTGAGGTCGGATCATCGACGGTGACCACCAGATCCGCCTTGCCATCGCCATCGAGATCAGCGAGGGCGATGTTACCGGGCAAGTTGTAATTCAGTTGCATTGGAGTCGTGGCAGCAGCCTGGAATGTACCGTCAGCATTGCCTAATAGAATGCTGGCCGAGCCTGGCGTGGAGTATCCGGTGACGACGAGGTCTTTAATGCCGTCGTTATTGAGATCGGCCACGGCGATGGCTTGACCATTGCCGGGGAGCGTGTAGGTGGTGGCAGCCTGAAAACCGCCGGTGCCGTTGTTCAGGAGCACGCTGACATTCTTACTATCGAAGTTGGCAATCGCAAGGTCAGGGTGACCATCCTGATTGAAGTCGCCGGCGACCATCTGGACAAAGGGACCGTTATTAAGGCCGGAAACATCCGTGCCACCCGTGGGATACGATCCTGATTCGTGAATGTGCCGTCGCCGTTGCCATTGAAGATCTGAACGCCATCACCCGTGACGTTCAAGGCGGCGATGTCGAGATTTTGTCGCCATCGAAATCCGCAATAGCAACACTGGCCAACGAACCGCTCGATCCGTAGATTTTTGCCGGGTTGAAGAGTCCCGTCAGGGTTGGAAAGGAATACGGTTACCCCTACGGAGCCGTCACAGCAATTTCCTACTACCAGGTCGGGATAGCCGTCGCCATTCAGGTCCGCAGCAACGATGGTCTGCGCGTGAGCGGCTCCGCTATCGGTTACGGGAGAAAAGTAATCCACGGCGGAGCGGAACGACCCATCTCCGAATCCAGGCAAGTAAACAAAACTAAATTTGCCGTCAGGAATAAGGACATCAGGAACTCCATCGCCATTGAAGTCATCCACGATGGCAGAAGTTCGCGGAGAACCGCCGGTGGAATAGCCTACAGAAGGGACGTCGAGAGTGCCGTCTCCATGACCCAGGAGAATGGTGATGTCGGAGCCACCGGTGTTGGGGTATATGCCGGAATTGGATGACACGACGTCGGCCTTGCCATCACCGTTTACGTCGGCGATGGTGACAGCTTGCGGGTAAAGGAAGGAGGCCGGATCCCCGGCAGCATAAGTGACTCCTTGCTTGAACGTTCCATCACCATTATTCATGTAAACGATGAGATTGTTATATCCGCAATTGGAAGTAATAATTTCGAACTTACCGTCGCCGTTCAGATCTCCAGCGGCATTGTTGCAAGGTCCGTACTGCCCGAGATCAGAGGTCAAGGGTGCGCTGGCCAGATAGCCTCCACTTTTCTGGGCGAGGTATACAACCGTCTGATTGTTGCTGCCAGTGTCGGTTGCAGCGAAGTCGAGTAATCCGTCCCCATTGAAGTCGGCGAATACAAGGTCATTCAGCTTTCCGCCTGTGAGGGCCAAGGGAGTTGACGGCGCTTTGAAAGTGCCATCGCCGTTGCCCAGGACGGTCCACATATAGGCGGGAGTTCGACCATCGACGATCACCAGATCCAGATGTTTATCCCCGTTGATATCGGCTACGACACCGCCGTCCAGCGAAGGCGAGCCAATGGAGAACGTCGCGTTGCCTCCCACGTTGAAGGTTCCGTCCCCGTTTCCAAGCCACACCTCAAACGTTGACGGATTCGTGGCGTGAATCACGAGAAGGTCGGGTTTGCCGTCTTCATTAAAGTCGCCCGTGAGAATTGCATCGCCATAATTGCCTTTGGGATTGGCGGTCAGCTTCGCGGGCTGGAATGTGCCATCACCGTTGCTAAGCACAACGGAAACGGAGAACGTGCTGCCGTCTGGGTTCAGCACGGGCGTGGCGAAATCTGATTTGCCATCACCGTTGAAATCAGCGGAGACCGCGGTCCACTTTGGAGCGCCACCTGCGGAAATCTGTTTTGCGGAAACAAACCCGACCGCATTGACTGGCGGGTTGTTGAGATAAGGATGGCTCTGGGCCGAGTGCATTTTCGATGATGCGTGTGGCGCGGCGATTTTGGCCTGCGCGGTTTGTTGGCCGGATAAGGGCACGGAAAATTGGCTGGGCTGGCTCTGGCCCGCTACAAGCTGGATCGAGACGAACAAAAGGAACGCAGAGAAAGCAAGATGCTTCTTCATAGACGTGTGGCACTCCATTCCAATTGACTTCAAACAGCCTAGGTCGGAAAAACTGTGGCTCTGGGGGACGACATTGGGGGAAATGGCATTGGGCTTTCGAACAGTGTGAGACAAGCAAACCCATCAAGGAATGGCTCGAACGTGGGAGGCACGATAGTCACACACGTCGCAACCAATGGGAACCATGAGGGATGAAATAAGTGCTGGCTTGTCACAGTACTGCTGGCAAGTTATTGGGAAGCCCTCACGTTTTCGAGAGTACGGAAGTAATTGCTGGTAACCCGACGTGCGTATGGATATAGGAAGAAGATGAAAGATAGGGAGTGAACATGCGTGGGCGGCTGCGGCGCTAAGTGGAATGCAGGCCCTGGGCGACATTCGCTATCGCTCCGGCGAGGCCGGTCGATACCGGCACGCCACCTTGCGCAAGATCTTTGCTGCCTCCACCGCGGCCGCCGAGCGGCGTGAGGGTCTGCTTCAGCAGGGCAGACATATCGTAGGGTTGCCCGGCGGATTGAGCAAAGACAAGCGCGGGCTGAGGGGATTCGGTCGCCAGAAAACAGATGACGGCGGGCGATTGGCGTGTCAGTTTTTGTGCAAGAACCTTGAGGTAGGCGAGCTCTCGATCAGGGAAACTGTGGACGATAACTTTGCGGCCGTTGGTTTCCGGAGTTTCGGCAAGCAAGGCCGCAGCTTGCGCCGCGGCTAACTCCTCCTGCGATTGCTCGCGTTGCTTGCGGAGAAGCTTGATCTCGTCCAGCGATTTGCGAGCTTGCTGGGGAACGTCGTAGATGTGGGAAGAAAAGAGTGCTGCAGTTTCAGAGAGCGTGGAGAAGTCGCGGCGAGCGGTTGAGACGGCACGCAGTCCGGCGACGAATTCCACGCGGTAGCCCTGACGAACTTTTTCAGTCTTGCGCAGCAGGATGCCGGCAATTTGACCGGTAGAGGCGACATGGGTTCCGCCGCAGGCCGAGAGATCGAAATCATGAATGTCGATGAGACGCAGCTGATCACGATCAGCGGGCGGAAGCTTGCGCAAACCAAGGCCCTCGGCCTCCTGCCGGGTGACGAAGCGAATATCGACGGCCCGGTTTTCGAGGACGATTTCGTTGGCCATTCGCTCGGCGGATTCGATTTGATTTGAAGAAAGCGATGGCGTATCGAGATCGATCGAGCAATAGTCGTCGGCCATATGAAAGGAAACGGTAGGGATGCCGAAAAGGCGAACGAAGGCAGCGGATAACACGTGCTGAGCAGAGTGCTGCTGCATGTGATCGCGCCGGCGAGCGGGGTCAATCAGGCCACGGACGCGGGTTCCCGGCTGAAAGTCTTTCAAGGGGGCTTCGAGATAGTGGACGACACGGCCGTCTTCCGTGTCTACAACTTCGGTGACGCGTTGTTTAGACTCCGGCGTTTGGGAAACGAGCCAGCCGGTATCGTGAATCTGTCCCCCACTGGTGGGATAGAAGGCGGTGCGGTCGAGAATAAGCGCCGGGCGCGGGCTGTGGACAACCGAGCAGACTTCGGCGTCGAAATCGTAGAGAAAGGAATCGTGATAGTAGAGGCGATCGGTCATGCGACAAGCTGCTATTTTACTGCAGCAGATTCAGATGCGGAGAATGATCCGGAATCGGAGTTACTGAACCCAGGGACACCGCATACCCAAGTAAGCCAATGCTGAAGCGTTCTGCTTCGATGTTATCTTGAGAGGTTGTAGTCGCTCATCTTAGTCTATGGACATTCTTAAGAAGCTTTTCGAGGAGCGTTTCAAAGCTCTGCCGACCCGGGTTCAGGCGCTGCAAGGGGAGTTAGGCGGATCGGGGCGGAAGATTGTGCGGCTGGCCACCGACAAGGCTAGCGCGATTGGAATTCTATACGGCGTGCGAGAAGAGAACCTCGCGTTTCTCGAATTTTCCAAACACTTTCGCAAACATGGTCTGCCCGTGCCCGAGATTTACGGAGAAGACCTGGATCACGGTGCTTACCTGGAAGAAGATTTTGGCGATATGACACTGTTTCAGTTTGTTTCAGAAAACCGCCAAGGGGAGAGGATTGGCGCGGCGGCGGTAGAAGCTTATCGCAAGGTGGTTGCGAACCTGCCGCGCTTTCAGATTGAGGCCGGGCGTGATCTGGATTACAGCGTCTGCTATCCGCGCGGAAGTTTTGATCGGCAATCGATCGCCTGGGATTTGAATTATTTCAAGTATTACTTTTTGCGTCTGGCGGGGATCTCATTCAGCGAGCAGGCGCTGGAAGATGATTTCGATACGCTGACGAATTTTCTGTTGAGTACCGATCGGGACTACTTTATGTATCGCGATTTCCAGTCCCGCAACGTCATGCTACGCGATGGGCAGCCGTTTTTTCTGGATTATCAGGGTGGAAGAAAGGGAGCGTTGCAGTACGACATTGCTTCCCTGCTCTACGATGCGAAGGCCGATCTGCCGCCGGAGTTGCGGCAGGACTTGCTCGATCTTTACCTGGAGAGAGTAGGCGATCTTATAGAGGTCGATCGCGACCAGTTTCTCCATTATTTCTACGCTTACGTTTATGTGCGCATTTTGCAGGCTCTTGGGGCGTATGGGTTCCGGGGATTTTACGAACGCAAGGCGCACTTCCTGCAGAGCGTACCGTACGCGCTAAAGAACTTGCGCTGGCTACTGCATAACGTGAAGCTATCGATCGCGTTGCCGACATTGATGGAAGCGTTCCATAGCATGTTGGCCTCGGAGAAATTGCAGGGACTTGCCTCTTCTGCGGAAAGCCTAACGGTGCGGATCTTGAGCTTTTCGTTTCATCGCGGGATGCCCAAGGATGAGACCGGGCACGGGGGCGGTTTCGTATTCGATGGACGCAGTTTGCCGAATCCAGGGCGCGAAGAGCGGTTCAAGTCTTTGACGGGAAGAGACGCGGCGGTGATCGAATATCTGAACCAGCAGGAGAGCGTGCATCAATTCATGGCGAGTGTGATGTCGCTGGTGGACGCAAGCGTGAATGAGTATCAGCGGCGCGGGTTTAAGAGTTTGATGGTGTCGTTTGGGTGCACGGGCGGACAGCACCGGTCGGTCTTTTTGGCGGAGCAACTGGCGAAACGGTTGCGCGGGAGAAATGGAGTAGAGGTGCTGCTGCGGCATCGGGAACTGGAGGGTGGAAGTGCAGGATAACTGCAATAGGGAGCGAGCCAAACGCGCGATTATTGCGTCGAAGAATACGACGCAACGCGAGGCTCGTCAAGAACCTTCGCTGCGCAAAGGACGCTTGCCCAGGATGCCATGGCAATGAAGGCAATGATCCTGGCGGCGGGGCTGGGGACGAGGTTGCGGCCGCTTACCAATGATCGTCCCAAGGCTCTGGTGGAAGTTGGCGGCCGAACGCTGCTCGAGATTACGATAGCGCGGCTGCGCGAGTTTGGTGTGCGCGAAGTGATTGTGAATGTGCATCACTTCGCTGACATGGTGGTCGACTATCTGAAGAAGCGTGACAACTTTGGCATACGAATCGAAATCTCTCGCGAAGAAGAGTTGCTCGACACCGGGGGCGGATTGAAGAAGGCCGCATGGTTTTTTCTGGAGGGTTCTGCCCGGCGAGATGAACCGTTTGTTCTACACAATGTCGACGTGATCAGTACGATTGATCTGGGGCGTATGGTGGAAGTTCATCGCGAACAAGGAGCGTTGGCCACGCTGGCGGTGCAGGCGCGGGAGACTTCACGGTATCTAGTTTTCGACGAACAAATGCAGCTTTGCGGAAGGCGCGCTGGCCGGGACGGAACGAGCGAAGTGGTGCGGTCTTCCGGCCAGACGCAGGCACTGGCTTTCTCGGGTATCCATGTGATTTCACCTTGCATCTTCGACAAGATGACCGAAGAGGGTGTTTTTTCGATTGTCCCGGCATACTTACGCCTGGCCGCACAGGGAGAAAATATCACCGGCTTTCGCGCAGATGAATACTTCTGGCGGGATATGGGACGGCCGGAAAATGTGGCGAGGGCGGAGCAAGAGTTGAAGAATAGAGAAGCCTGATCGCAGAGCGTTGCGGGGGCTGCGCGGCGACGAACCTCAGCGGCTAAAGCCGCATCTAAACATCCATAGAAATCGCAGCGCTAAAGCGCTGCGCCACCCCAAGTCTGTTCGGGCACGGGCCTTCTGCTGCTTTACAGCGGCGCTACTTCCTTGAACACTTAACCTGGTCAAAAGTGGAAGATAAGGTCACTGGCGGCGGTGAGTTGATTCTGCCGCCGGCCGTTGTCGTAAGCCCGCATATCCCAGGCACGCTCAAAACGCAATTCAGGGCGGATCTGAACAGTGCTGCCGATCCAGTGGCACCACATGATTGTGTTTTCCGAGTAGCGGGTTGCATAGCCGGTGCGCTGTCCTTTTTTGTCGTCGAGAAAGTCGCTGCGGAATGACACGAAGTTATGCTGGTTTAATTCTTTTTGCAGAAAATTTACCACCGCATATTCGGGCGCGGTACACCGTTGTTCTCCAGGAACGCAATAAGCAGCATTGGCGCCGGGTTCCGGTGGGATCGACCCGCCCAGAGCAGGCACATCGCGCTCATACATGTACCAGGATTCGGTGGCCATGTGCCAGGTCTTCGAGAATTTGTGGTACCACGTGGCGTCATACTGTTGCAGATTGTTGTAGGCGTACTTGCCGTTATTGATTCCGTTGGCGCAGACGTAGAAATTGTCGTTGACCGAACTGGTCGTATAGCTGACACACGCCGTGCCCGATGGCTTGGCATCGGGCGTCCAGAGGGCGACGTCATGACTTCCCGTTATGCCGAATTGGACGAGCCACTGGTCGCTTAGCTTCACCGTGGCCAAGAGGCCTGTATCCGTGAAGGGATCAATCGCATAGAGAAGCGAATGGCTGAAGATGTAATTGTTCGGCGCTAATTGCGCTTCGATTCCGGGTACGGAGATGAAGCGGCCGACCCGAAGATTCATTCCTTGTGCGATTTGGGGAATGTAGAGGTCGACATATTCGAGCGTGGGATCGAAGCCATATTGGTGATGATCGTTCAATAATTGTCCTACTCCGTAGCCTTTCGCGGTGGTGAAGCGATAGTCGGTACCGTAAAGGGCCGTGAGGTGGTAGCCCCAGTCGACGTGATCGCGCTGCACCGAATCCGGCAGGCGCTCGGCGTAGAGAACGATTTGATTCATTTCCAGGCGGTTCGAATAAACATCGTTGGCTTCAGGCGCATTGCTGTGGGTAGAGGTGCTGAAGTTCAGCGTCGGATCCATCCATCCGTAAATTTTTGATCGGCTTCTCGCTCGATTGATGGCAGTCATCAGCGGGTAACTGTTGGTGTCCGGCTCTCCGATGACGGGCGACCCACCATAGGACCAATCAGAATTCGGAAAGGGCGGCGCATCAAGCGGCGACGGAAGACCGCGGCGTAGTGGAGCTGGGGAGGAAGTAGTGGCCGTTGGAAACCAGTCTTGGCGGTAGAAGTCGGCCCAGCGAGCGAAGAAGTTTCTGTTAGGCGGCGCGGATTGGGCGGGAGCGTTGGGCGCGACCGGGCTGTTATCCGGCTGTTGGGCGTGTGCAAGCGCCAAGAAAATCACGCATGTGACTGGAATGAGGACAGCTTGGCAGCCTAGCAGATGATAGTTCCGGCGCATTCAAGAGTGAGCTAATCAAGTCTACAGGTGACCGAAAACGGCTGCTCACTGCAAGATCGCAATTATTCCCCCTGTGAATTTCAATAAGGCCCGATGATGCCCGCGATGGCGCGGGAGGCGGGCGATGGCGCCCGCGCCACATCGGCAACGTCCAGCACATCCAGATATTTCAGGCCGGAACCGGTGTTGAAGAGGACGACGGTGTCATCCGTAGAAAAAAAGTTGCTGGCCAGGAGTTTCTGGTAGGCGACCAGACTGGCTGCGCCTTCGGGGGCAGCGAAGATGCCTTCCACTTTGGCCCAGTGTCGAGTGGCGGCAAGCATTTCCGCGTCGGTGGCGGTGAGGGCAAGGCCTCCGCTTTTTTTCAGAATATCGAGAATGAGGTAATCCCCATACGGTTTAGGAACGCGCAGGCCGGAGGCTAGCGTTGATGCGTTAGCCCACATCTCCGCTGTCGACTTACCCTCATCCCATGCTTTAACAATTGGTGCGCATCCTGAAGACTGAACGCCAATCATATTCGGACGCTCTGGACCGATGAAACCTAATTGCTCCAATTCCTCGAAGGCCTTCCACATGCCAAGAAGTCCGACCCCTCCGCCCGTGGGATAGATGATGCCATCGGGAAGTTTCCAACCGAGTTGTTCGGCGACTTCGTAGCCCATGGTCTTCTTGCCTTCCACCCGGTAAGGCTCTTTGGTGGTCGAAACGTCAAACCATTTTTCCTTTGACCACTCTGGCTTCTCTTTCAACTCTGCGACTTTGCGGGCGCAATCGGAGATGAGACCGTCAACCAGCGTCACGTGCGCGCCGTAATAATCGCACTCGATGCGGTTGGCCATGGGAACGTCTTTGGGCATGAAGATGTGAGCTTCGAGGTCGGCCGCAGCGGCGTAGGCAGCAAGGGCCCCGGCGGCATTTCCAGCCGAGGGTATCGCAAGCTTCTTCAGACCGAAATGTCGGGCCATGGTGACAGCGGCGGACAGTCCGCGTGCCTTGAAAGAGCCGGTGGGATTTAGTCCTTCATCTTTGATGAAGACATTGGAATACTCGCGGCTGCGCAGCATGGGCGTGAAACCTTCGCCGAGCGAGACGGGCGCAGCTTCGGGAAGGACGGCGTCATAGCGCCACATGGTGGGAGCGAGCGGGAGGAGTGATGCGGGCGAGAAACTTTTCCTGATGGCAGCGAGATCGTAACGAGCATAGAGTATCCCCCCATCCTTCGGGCAAATGGTTTGGGGGCGGTCGGCAGGATAATGCTCGCCGCAACGGGTGCATTCGAGATGCGTAAGACGGGACACGGACAGAGTTTATCAGGCACGGCGCCGAAGGCGGACGCGTTTTGCAATTCGCAAGCAATATAGCAGAGCGGCGAGACCGTCTATTGGCCCGCAGGCGCAAAGATCACAGCAACTTCATCGTGATACACGTCTTGCCAGGCGGGCGTTTCAGTCAGGATGCTGGCGATTGCAGATTCTTTGGGAACGATCACAAATTGCGCGGGATGCTGATCAAGGAATTCTCTCCAGCCCGGTTCGACGTGGATGGTCTTCAAGTAAGACTTGAGGAACGCCTCTCCGTAAAAATCGTGGCGGTCATCGATGACTACTTTGATTTGCGGGTAAAAGCGGTAGATCAGGTAACCTCCCCAATAATCGGGAGCGAAAACGGCAAAATGTTCTGACGCGGCGTTTGTGGTTAAGAAATTTCGCTGACCTAAGTAATCCAGCGCTGCCGCCGGGAACCGACGGTCGTCAAAGTGAGCGTTCATGACTAGCTTCGATCCCAGTTTGCCGCCATGGAGGGTGATCCAGCAGGTCAGAATGACTGCCACGACGGGCCAGAGATGGCTATGAAGGCTTGATTCAATCGCGTGCATGCGCTCGAAGAATTGGAAAGAGTCTCGCGATCCTATCGGTCGCTTGCGTCTTGGCCAGGCTGCCGCAAGTGAGGTCACGGTATCCGAAAGGCGAGGACCGATCACTAAAATCAGGAGCAGGCCTGAGGTCGGAATATTGCGCGAAGCGTATAGAGCCGAGTAGATGGCGAGCAGGATCACGAACAATTCTCTGATTCGGATCCAACTGCTATCGCGGTTCCTGTAGGCAAGTGCAAGCAGAGCAAGCATCAACAATATGGCGAAACACTTTTGCGCTACACCGTGAAAATTCGGAGATTGAAATTCATCAATGTGATCCATCAGAAAATGATTCGAAAGATAGCGGTAGATGTGGACGTGCAATCTCCAACCGTAGGGATTGATGAAAGTCGCCAGGCCGCTAGTTAAGCCGACGAGTGTGAGATCTCGAATACGCTTCGAGAGCCTAAGCTTCAGGAGGACATCGTCGAAGCGATCTTCTGGCAAACGAGCATATAGGCACACCGAGTTCATCCAGTAGATCGCGAGAAGGGCCAGCCCTAACAGAAATCCTCCGTGAAGATTGACCCAGAGAACCATCGACAGCGGCAGGAGCCACAAAGGCCAATCCGGCTGCTTCCCCGCCGTTTGCCTTACTTCGGAACCATCGAGGAGATAAAACCAGACGACGGTAAACAGCCAGCTCAGCACATGGGGACGAGCAAAAAAATGAATCATGGCCGCGGAGGCCGTAAGAAGCACGAGGGCGAGAGCGACAAGCAGGTTTGTTCCGCGACGAAGAAGTAAAAGGTACGTCCAGGAAAAGGTCAGCGCGATGACGAGCGCGGTGAAGACAACTACGCCGTTGAGCCCGGCTGCCCTATCAATTAGCCCCACAATCACGTCGTAGAGCCACTCCCACGCAAACCAGAGCTGGCCCCACATTGAAGCGGAAAAGCAATCAACGAGCGGGACGGCACGAGTCGCGAGGATCATTTGACCGGTGCGAATGTGCCAGCCAATTCCTGCGTCGCCCAATAATCGGACGGAGAGCACAGTGAATGAGAGCAACCCCAGCAAGGCGATAAAGATCAAATCTGCGACAGAGGGTATGAGCCATTGGCTCAAAGAAAAAGAGCTTTCCTTGATCGAACTTCTGGAGCCGATTGCCATCGCGCTGAATCTTATAGAGTAGAAGAATGAACGGCAAGGCGACACATCGTGTAGTAATCGTGGGATCGGGATTCGGAGGCCTGAATGCTGCCACCGCCCTTGCCGGAGCCGACGCGCAGATCACGGTGATCGATCGAAGCAACTTCCACACTTTTCAGCCTTTGCTTTATCAAGTGGCGACGGCGGGTTTATCACCAGGTGAAATTGCGGAGCCGATCCGTTCTATCTTGCGGCATCATAAGAACGTCGAAGTGCTGATGGCCGAGGTTACCGGCTTTGACCTGGATCGGCGCTTGGTGCAGATCGCGAATCAGGAAATTCCTTACGATTCTCTCATCGTAGCGGCGGGCGCAAGCCACGCCTACTTTGGCCACGACGAATGGAGAGCGTTCGCACCCGGACTGAAGACGATTGAAGACGCGCTCGAGATTCGACGTCGCGTGCTGTTGGCTTTTGAACTGGCCGAGCGCAAAGCGGCGGCTGGAGGGCCGGACGAGCCTTTGAATTTTGTGGTTGTGGGAGCGGGTCCGACTGGAGTAGAACTCGCCGGGACTCTCGCTGAAATTCGCAGCCACGCCCTGGCAGGAGATTTCCGATTCATCGATCCGCGCCGCGCGCGCATACACCTGATCGAGGGCGGACCGCATGTGCTGCCTGCATATCCAGAAGATCTTTCGCAAAGTGCGCTGCAGCAATTGCAACGGCTCGGCGTGGAAGTGCTGACCTCGACGATGGTAACGGGAATCGCTCCAGGGGTGATTTCCATGAACCACGCGACGATGAACGCCGCTGTAATTTTATGGGCTGCAGGCGTGGCCGCATCTCCGTTGGGCAAGAAGTTGGGAGCGCCCGTCGATCGCGCGGGACGAGTCTTGGTTCAACCGGACTTAAGTCTCGCGGGGCATCCGGAAGTTTTTGTCATCGGTGATCTTGCGTCGCTCAAAGACAAATCTGGCAAGCTTCTGCCGGGGGTCGCTCCAGTGGCAATCCTCGAGGGGCGATATGTCGCCAAAGTGATAAGAAGAGAAATCGAACACGGAAGCATCGGATCGCCCCCGCCGCAGCGAGAACCTTTTCATTACTGGGACAAAGGGAGTTTGGCTACGATTGGCCGCGCGGCTGCAGTGGCGGAGTTCGGCAAAATTCACATCTCCGGATTCATGGCGTGGCTCGCGTGGTTATTTATTCACATTCTCTTTCTGATTGGTTTCCGAAACCGCGTACTGGTTTTCATCCAATGGGCATGGTCGTATTTCACTTACGAGCGCGGCGCGAGGCTGATTACGGGCGGATCGAGTCTGCCCGGATGGACTGGTCTCCAGCCGGAGAATACAGCCGAGATAGAACATGCCCGAGAAACTCCTGTCATCCTGCAAAAATAAGAGTAAAAATATCTTGAGGGCGGCATCGAGTCATGAAGAGCGCTTTACACATCATTCTCGGCCTCGCTGTAGTGTTGGTTCTCAGCGCTGCCTGCGGCGCCGAAATCCTCAAGATCGTTGTCGACGATACCATCCAGCCGGTTACCCAGGAATATATCTCGCGGGCCATCGATGAAGCCCAGCGTCAGAACGATCAGGCTTTATTGATCGAGATCAATACGCCGGGGGGCCTGGTGGACTCTACCCGCAAGATCATCGACAAAATTACCTCTTCGCAAGTTCCAGTCATCGTGTACGTGGCCCCGGGTGGGAGTCGTGCCGGTTCGGCTGGAATTTTCATATTGGAAGCCGCCGATGTGGCCGCCATGGCTCCGGGAACCAACGCTGGCGCAGCGCATCCGGTGCTGATTGGGCCACTGGCGCCCAAAGTGGATGACGAGATGAAGCGCAAGATCGAAAACGATACGGCGGCGCTGATGCGGTCCGTGGCGTCCAAACGCGGGCGCAACGTCGCCGTGGCTGAAAGCGCCGTGCTCGAGTCGAAATCGTTTACCGAGCAGGAGGCGCTCGCGCAACATCTCATCGATTATGTGGCCTCTAGCCAGGACGATCTGTTCCGGCAGATTTCCGGAAAGAGTTTCAAACGATTCAACGGGCAGGAGGTGACGTTGAACCTTTCCGGGCAAGCGGTCGTGCCCTTTGGCATGACGTTGAAGGAACACATCCTTGGCTATTTGATGGACCCGAATGTTTCATTCATATTGCTGGCGATTGGGGCTTTGGCGCTTTATGCGGAATTCAATCATCCCGGCGCGGTGATTCCTGGGACCGTGGGTGTCGTGTTCATTCTTATCGCGGCCTTTGCATTGAACCTGCTGCCAACTCGCTTTGCCGCGCTGGTGCTCATTCTGGGTGCTTTCTCGCTTTTCGCCGCCGAGGCCAAATTTGCCAGCCACGGAGTGCTGACAATTGGCGGTATCGTGCTTCTCACTCTGGGCGGGCTGCTGCTGGTCGATTCGCCGATTCCGGAGATGAGAGTTCATCTGTTAACGGCGCTGGCGGTAAGCATCCCGCTGGGGCTAATCACGGCATTTTTGATGAGCATTGCGCTCAAAGCTCGGCGAAACAAGAGAGTGTCCGGAGCGGAAGGCCTGGTCGGTGAAACGGGCATCACTCAGACCTCCCTTTCTCCGCGCGGCAAGGTTTTCGTGCACGGCGAGCTCTGGGACGCCGTCGCTTCGTCAGATGTTTCGATGGGGCAATCAGTGGTAGTGCGGCGGGTGGACGGATTGTTACTGGAGGTTGAGCCCTTGCCGGTAAGAGAGCCTGTCACCGCCATTCCCTAATCTGGCCGCGCACCAGCGCAAGCAACCGTTCTGCTCTCGAATTCCCAGTTTCGAGCCATCCAGTGCGTTACAATCCGCCTCAGCGGTGGTCGTGTGCTCGGCGCGGCGTTCCGGCTGGAGGATTTATGGAGCTTGGTTTTGGTTTTACTACCGTAGTCATTCTCATCATAGTGCTCTATGTTTTGAGCTCAATCAAAATTTTGGCCGAATACGAACGCGGCGTGATTTTTCGGTTGGGCCGGCTCCTGAGCTCTGCCAAAGGTCCTGGCGTGATTCTGGTCTTCGCTCCCATCGACCGCATGGTACGAGTTTCGCTTCGCCAAGAGGCGCTGGAAGTTCCGCCGCAGGACATCATCACGCGCGACAACGTTACCCTGAAGGTAAACGCCGTCATCTTTCTGCGTGTCATTGATCCCAGTAAAGCCGTTGTAGAGGTTTCCAACTACGTTTATCAGACCTCGCAGTTTGCGCAGACCACGTTGCGATCGGTGCTGGGCGAACAAGAGCTCGACGAGCTGCTGGCGCACCGGGAGAAGATCAACCTTCGTCTGCAGAGCATCCTCGACATGCACACTTCACCCTGGGGCGTGAAAGTGACGAATGTCGAGGTGAAGCAGGTGGACATGCCGGAATCGATGCTGCGTGCGATGGCCAAGCAGGCTGAGGCCGAGCGCGAAAAACGGTCGAAGATCATTCACGCGGAGGGCGAGTTCTCAGCGGCGCAACGCCTGGTGGATGCCGCGCACTTATTGGCTACTGAACCAGTCAGCGTTCAGCTGCGATATTTGCAGACTTTGACGGAAATCGGAGTTGAGAAAAACACCACCGTCATTTTCCCGGTGCCCGTCGACTTTTTCTCGGGCTTGCAAAAAATGTTAGGCAAGGTAAGCGATGATGCTGCGCCGGCTGCCAAATCCGCATAGATGTGCGAGCGGGAGGATTGAGGAAGGATATGGCTTCTTCACAGGATACTGAAATCACGCTGGGTACCGCGAAACTGCTCGGGCTGTTCTTCGGCTTAGTGGTGATTTGCGCGGTTTTTTTTGCGCTCGGCTACACATTGGGGCGCAAGTCCGACGCGATTGTGTCGGCGACGACGTCAGGTCCGCTACCAACGTCAAATGGTGCAAAACCTGGCTCTGCCGGGACCCCTCCCGCGACGCCGATGACCTTCTACAAAGCGGTCGAGCAGCAGAACGCAACGCCGCAACTGACGCCGGCTACGGCCGTGTCCGGAAACAATTCTGGCACGGCGGGTCAAGCGCCCGCGCAAGGATCGGACTCATTGTCGAGCACGGCACAGGTTGGAAATCCGCCTGATCCAATGGCCCCCATTCCGGCCACAGGTTATTTTGTGCAGGTAGCAGCGGTCAGTAAAGAGGACGACGCCGGCGCCCTGGTGGATGCGCTCAAGAAAAAACAATATCCCGCATTCGTGGCAAACAGTGCCGCAACAGACAAGCTGTTTCGCGTGCAGGTCGGCCCTTTTGGCGATATCAAAGAGGCGGAAGCCATGCGGTCCCGGCTGATCAATGACGGATACAATCCGATCCTAAAGAAGTGAAATACTCCTATGAAGCGTGACCGCTTGTTGAACCGCCGTGTGGTTTTTAAACTTCACGGGATGGACCCCCTCGACGCCACGATTCTGAAACAAGACGAAAACGGTTATTGGATTCGCGGCGGAACACTGGCCGCACGTTTGGACGAATCGCAGTGTTCCTTGCCGGAAAGTGATGTGCGCTACCTGGAGTTCAGCCAAATTGAGTGGCTTCGGGCACCGCGAAAACAATCCTAATTGTTTCTTGATTCATCCCGCGTACCCATTCTTCTCCTATACACTGCCAGTCGAATATTGACAGCCATCAATTTAGAAGATATTTGTTAGTGCATCTATGAAGATTCAGGAGACCCCTCTCGACACTTCACTTCATGCGATTGCCGATCCCACCCGACGGCGCATTCTGGTGGCATTGAAACAGCGCCGTGCGAATTCGGGCATCAAGGATGGCTTCTGCGCGGGGGATATCGAAGCACGCGTGCAATTATCGCAGCCTACAATCTCGCATCACATGGCAATTCTGACCAAGGCTGGCCTGGTCGAAGCCGTGAAGCAAGGGCAATGGCGCTGGTACCGGCGCAATGAAAAAGCCCTGCGGCGGCTGGTGAAGAGCTTGCGGACTGAGTTGTGATATAGAAGTTCAGGAAGAAAGAAATTTAGCTGGCAGAGGCTGCCGCGGCTTGTGCTTTCTGCAACAAGCGGCGGGCGTGGGAAATCAGATCAACAACTTCGAACGGTTTGACCAGATAAGGAATGTGGTGTTGTTGCAGAAAGGCGCGTTCGTCGCCTTGTTCCAGACCATTCGAAAACGTGAACAGAACGTGATTTTCCATGTCGGGACAATTCTGAGAGAGCCATTCGAAAGCTTCTTTTGCATTCCAATCGTTGGGCATTCTGCCACTCATGATGATGGCGTCGAATGGCTCGGATAATAAGCGCGTTTTCACATCTTCGCTTCTGGTCGCAGTTACAACATTCGCGCCCGCGCCACTGATTACGTCGCGTTCAAACTCCAGCACCGCCTCTTCTTCCTCGACCAGCAATACGCGGCCTTCAATGGCCCCTTCCCGCTTCGGCAGCGGGGCGGGCAAGGGTTCGGATACAACTCCCGCTGCCACGGATCTTGGTAGGCGCACTTCGATGACCGCACCGCCTCCATCGGCATTGAAAGCAAGAATGTCTCCGCCATGCTCTTTCACGATTCCATAGCAAATACTTAAGCCCAGCCCGGTTCCCTTGCCCACGTTTTTGGTGGTGTAGAAGGGATCGAAAATTCTTTTGGGATCTTTGATTCCAGGCCCGTCGTCGGCGAAGCGTGCGGCTACGAACCCACCCTCGGATGAAACCCGTATCCTGAGTTTTCCACCTCGACCGGTTTCGAGAACGGCGTCGACCGCGTTATTGATAATGTTGAGGAAGACTTGTTCGAGCTGATGTGGATCGGCCACCACCATCGCGGCCTCGACCCCCAACTCTTTTTCGACCGCGATGTGATTGACCTTCAAATCGTAATCGCGCAACGCAAGGGTTTCTTCCAACGCCTTGCGGATGTCGACCTCCGACCGCTCGGGCTTTCGCTGCCGCGCGAAGGAAAGCAGGTTCTGAACAACCCGGTGTGTACGCTGGGCTTGCTTGAACATTTTGGCGACGTAATCCTGCGCACGCTCGTTTAATCCTTCCGTCTCCAGAAGTTGAGCGTAGCCGAGAATCGCGGTCAACGGATTATTCAGTTCGTGAGCGACGCCTGCAATCAACTGACCCACCGCAGACATTTTTTCGCTCTGCAAAAGCTGTTCCTGGGTGCGACGCAGGTCTTCGTAAGCTTTGCAGGTTTCTTCGTAGAGTCGGACCTTTTCAATGGTGGTCGCCAACTGGCGGCTGATGGCGACCAGCAGATTTTCTTCACCACTCGAGTATTCATATTCCGCGTGGTTGCGCAGGCCCATCATGCCGATAGGATTGTCCTTGCCCCAGAACAGAACCCAACTCCACGCGCCGTCGCTATTCGAGCGAATGAACTCCGCCACTGTACCCGTGAGGTGTGGGAGGTATTCCGCCGTGATCACTTCCGCGCGGGAACGCATAATCAAATCGCCAAAACCATCGGCAAAATTGATTTCCGCAGGACGTGATTTGTCCCGACTCCGTGGGCCCCAGGCAGCCCGTCGCCGATACGTGGTAGCGTCGGAGTCGGAAAGGTAGACCGCTCCGCTCTCGGCACCGAACAACGAGACAACCTGGCGCAAAGTTAGATTCAGGATTTCGTCCAGATCGAACGATTGTGTGGCCACGACCGCCATGGCGTTCAGCGCATTCAGTTCGCGGTTGCGCCTGCGCATCTCATCTTCAGCTCGCCGCTTCTCGGTGACATCAAGAACAAATCCCTGGTAGCGTTCGATATTTCCGCCGCCGTCTCGCGTGGCGAAACTGCTTTCGGCAGCCAGAAGAAGCGTGCCATTTTTGCGTCGCATGGTCACTTCAAAGTTCCGCACGTAATTCTGCTGTTCGATATCTTTATGAAAAATTTCCCGTTGCCCCGCATCCACACGAATATCTTCGTCCAGATTCAGTTGCAGCAACTCTTCGCGGGTCTCGTATCCCAGCATGTGCACGAAGGCGTCGTTACAATCGAGCAAGCGACCGGCGGAAGTTGCTACATACACGCCTTCCTGCACCTGATCAAAGAGCAGACGATATTTTTCTTCGGCGGAACGGCGCTCGGTTATGTCACGAACAATATGGATTGTGCCCTTCTGCTTGCCGCCTTGCTCGGTGTACGACGAACTTGAGACCTGAGAGAACCCTCCGAAACAGGGGTCCGGGCCTTCCAGAATTTCGTCGTCTCCCCGCGCGCAATAGGGGCATCCCGTCCAATCCCCGAGACGGTGCGGCAAAACCGACTCACAGGTGCTGCCGATCACATCGGACGAGGATTGTTCTAACTGCTCAAGTAAGACCTGATTGGCTTTGATGATGCGGAATTCGGCGTCATGGGCCAGGATAATATCGTGAACCGAATCAAACGTGTTTCTCCATTGCCGTTGCGACCGCAGCACCTGCTCCAGCAGGCGAAAATTTTCAATGGCGATTCCCAACTGGCGACCGCAGGTATGCAGGAATTCCATTTCCTCTGCGGTCAGTCTGCGTTCCTGTACGCTGCCGAGGATCAGCATGCCGATAGGAGCCTTCTTCCCGAGTACCGGCACGGTCAGCAGGTAACGAATCTTCTCCGACTTCAGCAAGTTCTCATCTTCAAGGCTGCTACTGACTCGGCTCGACAACTTGGGTAGACCCTGCTCCAGCATCTCGGTGACGCTGGGGCTTACTTCGGCAATTCCTGCTTCGCGCAGAAATTCGGCAGAAACGCCGACAGCATGTGTCGCGACGAGATGCCCATTATCAATCAATCGGAACCACGCGGCCTTGCATTTTGTAAGGCTCTGCAAGTCTTGCAGGGCTTGTTCCATCATCCCGCCCTGCTGCTGCGCCCGCGCGATTTCCTCGCTCAATCCATGCAGCACAGTCAGGCGCTGAGTTCGCAACCGGGCGTCGCGAAATACGACCAGTAACACGGTCAGCGCCAAGGCGACATCTGCGGCGGAAAATATTGCAGTGGGAACTGCATCGGTGAACGGAGGCCATGCGAGATGCTGTACAAGAAGTAAACCGGCAAGCATCCAGGACAGGGGTTCACTTCGCCCGCGACGGGCGCGTACCAACGCGATCGCAGCGGCTAAAAGAATGATGCGATAAGAAACTTCCAGGGCAACGCGTAGTGGCAGCGAATCTGGCCAGAGAAGAACGCGGGCGACGGCAAAACCCGCCGTACACAGGGTAATGGCGGTTAATGGCGCCAGTAAGTTGCGGTCGTGAATATAAACGAGAATGGCGCCGGCTAGAAGGCCAATCGCGAGAATGAATGTGGCTTGCTCGGCCGCAGGAATATAACGTTCTGGAATTCGCATCGCCGTACCGTGGCTGGCCAGTAACCGAGAGCCTAGGAGGAGGGTCCAGGCAGCGGTCCAGACCGCCAGATAGCGTTCGCGAAATGCAGACAGCACCAGCAGCGAGATTGCGAGCGTAATGAGCAGCGCGCATTCGCTGGGGTTCAGCCTCGCAATCGCGGGCTGCGCAACGGTATTCCAAATCGACCAAAGAGAAGCGGTCATCTTATTTCGTTCAAGCCCGTTACCTAGCGGGCGCCGTTAAGGCGAACTATCTCGGACACATGGTTAAGAATCAGTTCAGTGCTCGGCAACCGAAGGCAGGCGTGACAGTGCCTAGCTCCTGAATAACACGTAGGTCAGGGATCTGGATGTTCTTTCCGGACCTGGGTGGTTACTTTCGGCATCTCACGTGTGGAGTAGAATCGCCGATAGTATCCTGAGATAGCCATGCCAGATCGCATTCTTGTCGTTGATGACGAAGAGGCAATCCGCGAGATTGTCTGCGCCACCCTGGCAACCGCCGGTTACGACTGCAAACAGGCGGGTTCCGGTATGGAAGCCCTCGCCACGCTCAACTCGGGCGACGTATTTGAGCTGATGCTTTCCGATCTGATGATGGCCGACCTGGATGGCATTGGACTGCTGGAGCGGGCCAAGGAGAAGTTTCCTGAGATGCCCGTTGTAATGGTGACGGCGGTCCATGACATTTCCGTGGCTCTGGCGGCCATTCGCAATGGCGCCTACGACTACGTGCTCAAACCGTTTGAGCGGGAGCAGTTGCTGAACGCGGTAAGGCGCGCTTTGGAGAATCGCCGCCTTAAACAGGAAAACCGCACCTACCAAACCAATCTGGAATCTCTGGTCGAAGCGAGGACCAAGGAATTACAGGCAGCCGTTGCGGAACTGAAGCGTTCCTACGACATCACCCTGGAAGCTCTTGGAGATGCGTTGGATCTTAAGGACGCCGAGACGGTCGGACATTCTCGCCGGGTTACGGCTTTCACAATTTTGATTGCCCGCGCCATGGGCCTGCCGGGCGAACAGATCGATGTGATCGCGCGCGGTGCTTTCCTGCATGACATCGGCAAGATGGCGATCCCGGACAATATCCTGCTCAAGCCCGGGAAACTGAACGATGCGGAAAGAGAAGTGATGCGCGAGCATTGTTATCGCGGTTACCAGATGCTGAAGAAGATACCGTTCCTGGCGGAGGCTTGCGAAATTGTTTACTCACATCAGGAACATTTCGACGGTTCTGGTTATCCCAGGAACCTGCGCGGGAAAGAAATTCCGATCGGATCACGGATATTCTCGGTAGCCGACACGCTGGATGCGATTATCTCTGACCGGCCCTACCGCCGTGGAAGATCGCTCGCTGAGGCACGCAAGGAAATTGTAGCCTGGACGGGACGTCAATTCGATCCCGAGGTGGTAAAGGTCTTCATGACGATACCCGACGAAATTTTCGAAGACCTGCGCCGCGAGATCAACGGCCACTCTATTCCGCCGTTCCCTTCCTCTGCGACCGCCAAGAGCGCCTCTTAAGCGCGTCTCAACCCAGGGGAACCAGAGCAACTTCAAGCTTAAGGCGTTGCCTTTGCAACCATGATCCGACTGGCGTCCACGCTAATCGGACGCTGAATTTCCATTTCAATCGACGTGCCGACATCTAGTCTCACATCGGGGCCGCGCTTCAGTAGGGCCCACGCAATGCCGGCGGCTGCGCCGACGCCAGCCCCGACGCGAGCTCCGTTCAACCCTCCGGTGGCCAAACCTCCTGCGGTCGCCCCACCCATGGTGCCATACACGCCGCCCTTGGCTGCATCTTCGATCCGCTTGCCAGTGTCTTTATCCTGTTGAATCGTACCTTCGGAATCCTTCACCGATTTGTTGTCTGCGCCCGGGGTATTGTCGACAGACCCCGGCAGCATCACGGTATATCCGCTGGGATAGATCATTGAAGTGAAGTGCATCAGGATTGCGGCGCGCCCCTTGCCATGTCCCGCACGTTCCACGCGAGCAATCTTCCCCTGGATGTAGGCGCCGGCGGGAACTATGACGCGATTGTCAACAACGAACGGGAAGGCCGTCTCGGCATACACCGCATCGCCTTCACGAGCATTTTTCGTGGAGATTGCCTGTTTCAGCGACAGGGGAATTTTGGTTCCGGCCGGAATCATAACTACATTTGGATCGGACACCGGAGCAGACGTGGACATCGGCGAAGGCGCGGGAGGGTCCGGTGAGACCGAAGGCGGGGCAGCATCCTGAGCAAAGGAAATTCCGGCAAGCAGTAAAACTGTCCAAAGAGCGCGCATCTTTCAGCCTCCAATCGCCCGCAAGGCTTTCCCACAAATTCGGGTCAAGGATACCATGCAATAGCGGTTGAGATGCACGTTTGCCACGACCAAGGTGCCCGCGGAAGTGGGTTCGCTCTGAGTTTTTTAGCGTCAGCTATTTAGTAAATCAAGTATTTCTTTCTGATTGCTTCGAAACGCCCCAAGTCCTCTTGCCAATCCTGCGCGATGCGGCGCGGGTCCCTCCCTGAAAGTAATCCATCGAAAGCCGCTTGATTCACCAGCAGCTCGATCATGCGATCGATCTTAAAGTCGGCGGGATAGAGTTTTCGTAAAGCCGACGCCAGTTCAAGTCCCAACTCGGGTCCATCGAGCGCGTTGCGCTCGGTCAAAAGCAAATTCACCCCTTCACACTTCTGGTTGGCGTAGTTGCTGGACGTCGGAGTAAACGTGACGGGCACAAATCGAACTCCAGAGATCCCGCGTGCATTCAGGTATGCCGCTAATTCCCGGCCCTTCATCCAGGGAGCTCCCAACAATTCAAAGGGAGAATCAGTTCCACGTCCCACGGAAACATTCGTTCCCTCGATCAGGCCAACCCCCGGGTAAAGGGCCGCTTCCGTCACGCTGCGGAGGTTGGGAGAGGGATTCACCCATGCGAGCCCCGTGGAATCAAACCAGTCGCCACGTTGCCAACCCTCCATGGGAACGACCGTGAGCTTTGCATGAATGTTTCGCTCGGCATTGAACATCTTGGCCAGTTCGCCCAGTGTCATTCCATGACGTACGGGCACGGTCCAGTAATTCGTGAAGCTCTCGCGTCCCGCGTCCGAGACCGGACCCTGAACGAAGGATCCGTTGATGGGATCGGGACGGTCGAGAACGATTACTTCGATTCCGGCTTGTGCCGCCCCCTCCAGAAAATACCCGAGGGAAGTTTCGTACGTGTAAAAACGTACTCCGGCATCCTGCACGTCGATGACAACGACGTCCAGTTGCTTGAGTAAATCGAGCGGTGGGCGCCGCGATGCATCTTTTGCTCCGTACACGGAATAGACGGGAACGCCGGTTGCCACATCTTTCGAATTATTTACGTCCGTGGTGTCGAGGGTCCCGGTGACGCCGTGTTCAGGGCTGAAGATCATATCGAGCGAAACGCCGGACGCGTGGGCCAAGGCGTCGATGGTGCGCCGGCCCTGGGCATCGACTCCGGTCTGGTTCGTCAGTAATCCAATCCGCTTTTTTCGTCCCGCAACCAAGAGAACGTCGAAATCATGCTCCTCAAGGACATCGATGCCGGTCTTCACATTGCCATTACGCACACTCATGCGGCGAGCCGCGCTCTGCGCTTCGTTGTATCCGGTGATGCTTTGCCAGCGCATCGCCTCTTTTTCGGAGGTCGTCAAAGGCAGCGCAGCTGCGACCGCCGTTGCGACCTTCGAACGCAGGGCAATCGCATTTCCCTTTCCGCGCGGATGCACCGCATTGGTGAGCAGGATGATGTAAGTGTTTGTGGTCGGATCGATCCACATCGATGTTCCAGTGAAACCCGTGTGCCCATAGGAACCCACGGGCAGCAGATCACCGCGGTTCGTGGAGAAAGGAGAATCGATATCCCAGCCAAACCCGCGCAGAACAGGAGCGGATGGGGGCTGCTCTGGACGCGTCATCTTCTCCACGGAAGCGGCCGATAGAATGCCTCTACCACCGGTCAGCAGTGCCTGGGCGAATTTCGCGAGGTCATCTGCGGTGGAAAACAACCCCGCGTGCCCCGCGACACCGCCCATGCGCCTCGCGGTCGGATCGTGCACCACACCGCGCAGCATGTGTTCGTTTTCGTCATATTGGGTAGGAGCAATTTTTGGCCGCCACGTGGCGGGCGGCAAGAAGCGAGTATGCGTCATTTTCAGCGGTGCGAAGATGTGGCGCTCGCAATATGCCTCCAACGTCTCGCCCGATACTCGCTCGATCAAATCGCCGAGAACAATAAAGTTGATGTCGCTGTAGGAAAACCTGGAGCCCGGAGGATCCTGCGGAGTTTCTGCAAGCGCCATTTGATAGGCAGTCGTCTTTCCTTCCCACGGCGTTTTCAAATCCAGATCGGGCTCAAGTCCGGAATAATGAGTAAGCAATTGGCGAACCGTGATGTCTGCTTTGCCATTCTGACCAAATTCCGATAGATACTTTTCTACTGGATCATTCAGACGCAACTTCCCTTCCTCCACGAGCTGCATGACTGCGGTCGTCGTCGCAATCACCTTGGTCAATGACGCCAGATCAAAGATCGTGTCCAACGTCATGACCTCATGACGCAGCTCGAGCGCACGATTTCCGTAAGCGCGGCGGTAAACGACCTGCCCGTTATGACCGATCAGGAGCACCGCGCCTGGAATTGTGCCATCGTGGATGGCTTGTTCGATTACCGCGTCCACCGTGCCCAAACGCAGCGGTGCAGCCGGGCGCTTGGTGTCGGTGGCTGTGAGAGCGAGTCCAAAAACGAAGACCATCACGGTCGTCACGAATAGAAATCGGATGAATCCCGACTTGCGATTGTTCCGCGAGTTGGGAGCCAACGCCGAAAACGTAAGCATTGCCACCGAGTTTGATTTGAGAGGAAGGATGCTCTGACTCTACACAACCTGCGCGGGACGACTCAAGAAACTCAAGTAAGGGGGTGCCACTTATGCCATATCATGGAGGTCTTGATGTCTGCCTCCGCTCCAGCGCCGCAACTGCTCGACGCATTCGAAAATCAGGACCACCGCTTTGCGGCGGCATTTTCTGTGTTGCGGGAAGCGATCGCCGATCGAGTTTTTCCGGCATGCTCGATAGCGATCACTCGGCAAGGACGACTGGTTGCGCTCAGAGCCTTCGGGAATTTCACGTTTGCGCCCGATTCTCCCGTCACCAGCCCATCGACACTTTTCGATCTTGCCTCACTGACCAAGGCGGTCGCGACGACATCCATGGCGATGCTTCTCTACCAGCGCGGCCTGCTCGATCTTGAAGCACCGGTGAGCGCGATCCTGCCGGAGTTTCTCTCGGACCTAGAGAAAGACCCACGCCGTCGGGACGTGACTTTTCGCATGCTTTTGGCGCACTCCTCCGGGCTAGCAGCGTACGAGAAGTTATTCCTGAAGGCCCGCACTCGCGAGGAATTATTGAATGCAGCTTTCACGATGGCTCTGGTGGCCGATCCCGGCTCGCGTTCGGAATACAGTGATGTTGGATTCATCCTCCTCGGCACCGCACTTGAACGTATTGCTGACGAGGCGCTCGATCGCTACTGCCAGCGTGAGATCTTTGCTCCTTTCGGCATGATCGGCACGACTTTCAACCCACCAACTGAAATCAGAAGTCAGATTCCACCTACGGCTCAACATTGCAGCTTCCGTCATCGCCTGATTCAGGGAGAAGTGCAGGACGAAAATGCCAGCGTGCTGGGTGGCGTCGCGGGGCATGCGGGAGTTTTTTCAACTGCCGCAGATCTCGCGAAATTCGCGCACGCTATGCTCACCGGTGGTTGCGGGGTTTTCCGGCCCGAAACTGTTGCGTTGTTTACTCGGCGGGAATCCGCGCCTGCCGGAGCATCGCGGACGCTCGGCTGGGACACGCCGACTGAGCCTTCGCAATCCGGGCAATATTTTAGTCCTGCATCGTTTGGGCACCTTGGGTACACGGGAACCTCGCTGTGGATCGATCCGGATCGCCAGCTCTCGATAACTCTATTAACCAACCGCACATGGCCAGACTGCTCAAATCATGCGATTAAACAGATCCGGCCCATATTTCACGATGCGGTTATCCGGGGCCAACTGTGAAAGGCAATCGCCAGTGAAACGTAGCTCCAGTTCCAACCTTCGGCGCCTTCGTACCGAACAGCCGAATGCCGCCGCGCAGGATCTCGACTGTAAGTCCGCTTTGGAAATTGCGCGTCTTATAAACACAGAAGATGCAATCATATCCAAGGCAGTGGCAAGAGCTCTACCCCAGATTGCGCGCGCCATCGATGCGGTCGCGGCTGCTATACGAAGCGGCGGGCGGCTGATTTACGTAGGCGCGGGAACCAGCGGCCGCATCGGAGCACTGGACGCCGCCGAATGTTCGCCAACTTTTAATATCGATCGCGTGCACTTCATCATTGCGGGAGGAACCAAAGCACTCGCCACCGACTCCGAAGTCAGTGAAGACGACGCGAAGCAAGGCCGGGCGGAGATGGCTCGTCGTAAACCCGGCAAAAACGACGTAGTGGTGGGAATTGCTTCCAGCGGACGCACTCCATTCACGCTCTCAGCCGTCGAACTCGCACGACACCGCGGCGCGGTCACAATCGCTCTGACGTGCAATCCCGATTCTCCACTGGAACGCGCTGCAAACTTCGCCATCGTTACGCAGGTGGGGGCCGAAGTTTTGGCGGGCTCGTCGCGCATGAAAGCTGCCACTGCCCACAAGATGGTGCTCAATATGATTTCTACGGGCGCGATGAGCCGGCTTGGTTATGTCTACGGCAATCTGATGGTTAACGTAGTCCCCAAGAACGAAAAGCTCATGCAGCGTGCCGTCGCCATCCTGGAACGAGCCTCGGGAGCAGATCACGCTTCCGCTCGCGCTGCTCTCATCGCATCGGGCCAGCGCACCCCGGTAGCTTTGGTGATGCTGGCTGCGGGAGTTAATCGACCCCGAGCGGTGGCCGCTCTGAAACAATCCAGCGGACATGTTCGCAAAGCCATTTCACTAGCCTCAACAAAGCAGAGTTGAGCCGCGATGTTTGAATCCGAGGAGAGGGTCTACTGCACTTTCACATTGTTTGACCCTCCGCGCGCGCTCATTTACCTTTAAGTGGCGTTCTTACTTCGCCCGGCGAGGTCGCGGCGCGAGGCTTCTCTCCACTTCATGGACAAAAAGCGCATTGTGGCCAGCGTGGTCGTCTTCCTCATCCTCGCTGCTCTGATTTACCTGCAATATCGGCATTGGCAAAGTTTCGACTGGGGCACATTCTGGGCCCAAACTGGCCGCATCAAGAAGATTCACGTCTTCCATGCAGTCGCATTGATTTATTTCGCCTACTTCTTGCGGGCAGTGCGCTGGAAGATTTTTCTTCAGCCCGTGCGTCCGAAGGCGAAGATCATGGATGTCCTCTCTCCGACCCTGATTGGATTCACGGGGCTAGCGCTTTTGGGGCGAGCGGGTGAATTTATTCGACCTTACCTGATCGCCCGCCGGACCAATCTGCCTTTTTCTTCGCAGTTGGCAGCATGGGCGGTTGAGCGCATCTTTGATGTCGGCGCCTTCACGGTCCTCATGGTGCTGGCAATCTTTCTGCCTAGTGCGCTGCCTTCCATTCCGCACCCCGAGTATTACGTACGCTTCCGCGAGGGTGGATTTTTGCTGGTCGGTGTGGTCCTCGCCCTCGCGGTCGCTGCTATCGTGATTCGTCGCAGCGGTGATGCGGTGGCTCGCTGGGTAGAGACAAGGTTCGGGCATCTATCCGCAAATTTTGGCCACAAGTTAGCGCAAAAAGTTCGTGAGTTCGGGGCGGGACTTGACACGATCCAGGGACCGCTTGCCATGCTTTGGCTGACCTTGGTCTCGGTGGGGATGTGGTACATCATTGCGCTGGCCTACCAGGAAGTGACCCACTCCTACGGCGTCGCGGCGCTGGAGATTCCAGTATCGCAATTGCTCATCCTGATGGGAGCGAGCATGCTCGGCTCCATGCTGCAGTTGCCGGCAGTTGGCGGTGGCTCGCAAATGGCAACGATTGCGGCTCTGTCAAGCGTCTTCGACGTTCCTCCCGAGATGGCGGCGAGTTGCGGCATACTCCTGTGGCTGGTCACATTCGCGGCGGTGGTGCCGTTGGGCTTGATTTTGGCGCATCACGAACGATTGTCACTGCGCAAGCTTTCGGCGGAAAGTCATCACGCAGAAGAGGCCGATAGCTTTGGCCCCGCCGCCTAACGCCGGGTTGCTTGCCGTTCCCGCACGTATACTTGGAGGTTCAACCTCCTCATCGCCTGATACAATTTCTTGTTCATCCCAAAACATCTGATTTAGCCGAAGTGGCCTCTTTGTAAACTAAAGCCTCATGAAATGTCCTTTTTGCGGATTTGCCAACGATAAGGTAGTCGACTCGCGCGAGAGCAAAGAGGCGGAGTCCATCCGCCGCCGTCGCGAGTGCCTGAAGTGCAGTAAACGCTTCACCACGTACGAGCGCATCGACGAGATCCCTTACATGGTGGTGAAGAAAGATGGGCGTCGCGAAAAGTTTGACCGGCAGAAAGTGTTGAACGGATTGTTGCGAGCCTGCGAGAAGCGACCGGTGCCCATCAGCAAGTTGGAGCAAATTGTGAACGAGGCCGAGTCATTCGTCATTGAGTCGCAGGAGCGCGAACGAAAGACCAGCGAACTAGGCGAGCTCATCATGAACCGCCTTCGCCGGTATGACAAAGTCGCTTATGTGCGCTTCGCTTCGGTCTACCTCGACTTCAAGGATGTGAAAGAGTTTATGAATGAGTTACGAGATCTGGTGAAGGCGAAGGAAGCTGGGGATGTTCGAGCTAAGACACAGAAAGTTTAAAGTCATCCCCGGCGTTGAGTTCATACAATCAGATGGCCTATACCTCAGGAATAAATCATGGCGCATAAGGTAACGTTAATCCCCGGGGATGGCATCGGTCCCGAAGTAACCCAGGCGACGGTTCGCATTCTGGAAGCGACTGGCGTGAAGTTTGAATGGGAATCGTTCCAGGTTGGTGCAGACGCGTTTGAAAAGTACGGCGAATACATTCCAAAAGATGCGTTGGAATCGATCGAGCGCACCCGGGTGGCGCTGAAGGGCCCGGTGACAACGCCCGTGGGTGGCGGCTTCTCCAGCATCAACGTGGCTCTGCGGCAGAAGTTTGAGCTTTATGCGAACTTCCGGCCGATTCGAAATTTGCCTCATATTCCCACGCGCTATCCCGATGTCGATCTCATCATCGTACGGGAAAATACAGAGAGCCTGTATTCCGGTCTGGAGCATGAAGTGGTTCCCGGCGTTGTGGAGAGCTTGAAGATCATCACAGAAAAGGCGTCGACCCGGATCGCCCGGTTTGCGTTCGAATATGCCCGCAAGAATCAACGGAAGAAGATTCACGCCATCCACAAGGCCAACATCATGAAGTTGTCGGATGGATTGTTTCTGCGGTGTTGCCGCGGCGTGGCCAAGGGATATCCCGAGATCACCTATGGCGAACACATTGTAGACAACACCTGCATGCAGCTAGTGATGAATCCATATCAGTACGACATGCTGGTGATGGAGAATTTATACGGCGATATCATTTCGGATTTATGTGCAGCGTTCGTTGGCGGCCTGGGATTTGTTCCAAGTGCCAATCTCGGAGATGATTGCGCGATCTTCGAGGCGGTGCATGGATCGGCTCCCGATATTGCAGGAAAGAATTTGGCAAACCCTACGGCCTTGCTGCGCTCGGGCTTGTTGATGTTGCGCCATTTGGGGGAGTTCGACGCATCTTTGGCAATTCGGAATGCGCTGGAGAAGGTTTACCGCCATCCCGAGAAACTCACGAAGGATATTGGCGGGCAAGCTGGAACAGCGCAGTTTGCCGATTCAGTGATCGAAGAAATGAACAAAGTGAAAGCGGCGCCTGCCGCTATTCACTAAGACTGTTTAACTCAATGCTTGGGCCTCATCGATCGATGAGGGGAAAGGGGCGTTAATGAAGCAAAAATTGTTGGCGGTGGTGATTGGTTTGGGATTCCTGCTTGTTCTTTCGGGGGCTGCTGCTGCTCAGGGGGGACAACTTGTGGCTGCGGAATATGGCGCCGGCGATCACCGTGTTGATGTCACTCCACAGGTGCGGTCGTTTATGCACGATGGAATTCTGCAATTCGAGGTCAATGACCGCAACCTGGGCGTCGATCCGGCGCGCAACCACGTCAAAGAGCTTTTTATCCGCATTCGTCATTGGGACGGGAATGTAGAAGAATTTCGCTTCCCGGAATATGCTCACGTGGCCTTGGAAGTGGACCCGGATGCCGGCTATGAATGGCATGACCGCGATCTTCACATCATGCGAGCCTATTACGGTGGCGAAGGTCATTTCGTAAATGTGACCGAACAATTGCGCAGCATGAAACGCGACGGCCGGCTCTTCCTGGTTGTCGACAATCGCAGTATGGGGGTGGATCCTGATCCGAGGGTTCACAAGGTTCTGCGCGTGCTGTACTGGCATGACGGCCAGCGCCAGCAGATTGTTGTCCCTGAACACGCGGAGCTTCGGCTGCCATAATTCAAAATCCAAATTCCGATTGATTTAGTTTTGAAAGCAATGGTGGAGAGGCTGAATTGTCCTCTCCACCAATTTTTTTTGAGCTCGCCATTGACTCTCATCCCCGATGGGAGTACATTCCCCACCGTCTGGGGATTCTGGGGGATGACGCGCACAACACGGCGTGTGGGGGTGGTTCTGTTTCAGCTTGGCGGGCCCGATTCGCCGGCTGCGATTGAGCCTTTCCTTTTTAATCTTTTCTGCGATCCCGACATCATTGACTTTCCTTTTGCCCGGCTCGGGCGCAGACCTCTGGCGAAACTGATCTCAACCACGCGAGCGCGCAAGGTTCAGCATCACTACGCAACGATCGGTGGAGCATCGCCGATTCGCCGGTTCACAGAACAGCAGGCGAGTGCACTGGAAGCCGAGTTGTTACGTCAAGGCGTGGACGCCCGTTGTTTCGTAGCGATGCGTTACTGGCATCCGTTCACCCGCGAAACACTTGCGGAACTGCAGGCGGCCGATTGCGACGAAATCGTTTTACTTCCTCTTTACCCTCAATACTCTTCCACAACGACCGGGAGCAGCTTGAACGAGTGGAATCGGCTTTTCCATGATGACTTGCCCGTGCATACGGTTGAACATTTTTATCGCCATCCGTTGTATCTCGATGCGGTCGCGGAAAAGATAAATGAAGCGTTGTCGCGCTTCGATTCACCGGAGCGGCCAGAAATTGTTTTCAGTGCACACAGCATTCCCATGTCGATCGTCACGAAAGGCGATCCCTATCAGAGGCACATCGAGGAGACAGTACAACTTTTGATGGCTCGAGGCGGATGGCCAAACCGCCATCGCCTCTGCTACCAAAGCAAGGTAGGCGCAAGCAAGTGGCTGCAGCCCTCACTGCACCGAACCTTACGCGATCTGGCGGCGGAAAAGGTGCAAGAAATCTGCATCGTACCAGTGGCCTTCGTTTCCGATCACGTGGAAACGCTGGGCGAGATTAACCATGAAGGGCGCGAAGAAGCGCGCCGGCTGGGCATTACGCGTTTCGAGATGAGTTCCGGATTGAACGATTCGCCGAAATTCATCTTCGCGCTGGCGGAACTCGTGCGGGAATCCTTGCGGGACGCAGATGTTGCCAGCACTTCGGACCATGCAATCGGGAGGCACGTTGCGGCGCCAGAGTTGCTGGCTGCTGCCATTGATTAGGGACGAACTGATAGCAGGAGGGCACCCATGTCGGTTGCCGGAAGCGATCAACCGAATCCGAATCCGAGTCCGGAAGCAGCTGAAGCTGCGCCTCGAAGCGCAGTCGATGCCACCAAGTATGTGGGCACGCCAGCGGTGGGGACATCCAAGGCGGCCGCAGCCGCAGGACTCTCGTCATCGGGTCCGTCAAATACTGACGTTGACCGCAGAAGGCGGCGGCTTGTATGGGTGGGTGTAACAGCATTTCTTACGGCATGGTTTCTCGCTTTCTTCCGGTTTTTTCTTCCCCGCACGCTTTTTGAGCCGAACTCCGTTTTCAAAATTGGTTATCCGTCGGAATTTGCCCTCGGCGTCGATACTAAGTTTCAACAGAAATATCGAATCTGGGTCGACCGTACGCCGGACCGGGTGTTTGTGATCTACGCGCGATGCACACATCTTGGCTGCACTCCGGATTGGAAGCCCAGCGAGAATAAGTTCAAATGCCCCTGCCACGGCAGCGGCTATGACAGCGAAGGTATCAACTTCGAAGGTCCTGCCCCGCGCCCCATGGATCGCGCGCATGTTGAACTCGCCGCCGACGGCCAGATCATTGTGGATACCTCGCGGCTTTATCAGTGGCCCAAAGGGCAGCCCACGAAATTCAATGACCCGGGAGCATTTCTAACCGGAGTGTAGCCCGGCTTGATTCCGGCTTTACCAGTAGCACGAGGAAATGATGGCTGACGAAAACATTCCGAACGGAAAGAACGGCAAAGTGGGATTGGTCGATCGCGTCAAAGAAGACATTCAGGCGATGAAGGTCGACATCCCAGCGAAGGCGAAAGAGCAGATCGAGGGACTAAAAGATCCGACCAAGACCCAAGTCTATACCTCCATTTTCCGACACAAGCATGATGACACCCCGCGCAACCGCGCTCTGGGTGTGCTTTCGAACGTCTTCTTGCACTTACATCCCGCGAAGATCAACCGCGATGCTGTGCGTTACAGCTACACGTGGGGGATGGGCGGCATCACATTTTTTCTGTTCATCATTCTGACTTATACCGGCGTGCTGCTCATGTTTTATTACCATCCCAGCAAGGTGCAGGCTTTTCGCGACGTGCTCTACCTCGAGCACGACGTTCCATTCGGAAAGATTCTACGCAACATGCATCGCTGGGCTGCGCACTTGATGGTGATCGGTGTTTGGCTCCACATGTTTAGGGTGTTTCTCACGGGTTCGTACAAGAAGCCACGCGAATTCAACTGGAACATCGGCGTGTTGCTGCTCGTGTTTACGTTATTGCTGTCGTTCACCGGCTACCTTCTGCCCGACGATCAACTGGGATTTTGGGCGGTCACCGTGGGTACGAACATGGCACGAGCCACGCCGTTGCTGGGGCATGAAGGGCCGTTCGGATCGATGTTGGGCATGACGCCTTACAACGATGTGCGCTTTGGTTTGCTCGGCGGCTCGATCGTGGACGCGAATGCTCTGTTGAGGTCCTACATATGGCACTGCATTGGAATTCCAATCGTAGCTTCGATCCTGATGATCGTACATTTCTGGCGGGTGCGTAAGGACGGCGGGATTTCCGGTCCGGCGCCCGTTATGCTGGCAGCTGAAGCGGACAAGACGCGTAGAGGGCCAAAAGCCGCGGGAGAGTAACGTCGGCAAGGTCAGAAGGAAGAATGCAGAGGGCAGAAGTGAAACTCAACCAACAATTCTGCATTCTGACTTCTTACTTCTGAACTACCAAGACTTAGCCACAATGTTCGTGGAGAAATTATGGACTGGCGACAACTTTGGGAAATCTGTTCGGCTCCGGATAACGTGCCGATCGTCGGCTTGATCCCGTTGCTGGCTTTCTACATTTATTTGGCCTGGAAGCAGGCCCATGCCAACGACCAGTTGATCGAGCAGCTCGAAGGCGACGCCGCCCTTGCGAAAACCCATCACCGCAAGACTTGGCCGTTCAAACCAGGTTGGCAGAAGGAAGTGCACGTCTGGCCGTTTCTGCTGCGCATCGAGTTTCTTGCCGCGATTATCGTGACGATTATTTTGATGGTGTGGTCGATCACACTGAATGCCCCGCTGGAAGAACCAGCCAATCCCAACCTCACCATGAATCCGGCGAAGGCGCCCTGGTACTTTCTCGGATTGCAGGAGATGCTCGTCTACTTCGATCCCTGGATCGCTGGGGTGGTGATGCCCACCATGATCATCGTCGGTTTGATGGTAATTCCATACATTGATACGAATCCGCTGGGCAGCGGATATTACACGTGGAAGCAGCGCAAGTTCTCCATCGGGACATTTCTTTTCGGCTTCATCATTTTGTGGATTGCCATGATCATTATCGGCACCTTCATTCGCGGGCCCGGGTGGCAGTGGTTTTGGCCCGGGCAGACGTGGGATCACAACCGTTTGATCTATGAAGTGAACCGCGATTTGCCGGATATTTTCGGCATCACGTCGAATATGGCGAAGGCGATTTTCGGCGCCATTGTGGTTGGCGGATATTACCTGCTAGGCGGATTTCTCGTTTACTCGCTGTTCCGGCGATATATGGGAAAAGATTTCAAGCGGATGAGCCTCCTGCAGTTCTCTCTCACACAGTTTCTCTTACTGAGCATGGTGGCCTTGCCCCTGAAAATGGGGCTCAGGCTGCTGTGGCACATCAAGTATGTCTGGATCACACCGTGGTTCAACGTGTGAGGACAACAACTTCAGTTTCTGCCTGCTGGCTTTGATTCAACGGAGGAAGCGGTGCCTGAACAACCTAATGCGGAGCAGGACCCGATCACAAGCAAATCGTACGCGGCGTATTACTTGATCGCGACTCTGATCCTGATGGCGACGCTGTTCTGGGCGTTATGGGACGAGGCGTGGGGCCAGCGGCCGTGGAAGGCTTTTCAAGAGCATTGGAAAGATCGCTATCCTGCATTTCTGAACACAGCCCGATCGAAGTCGGCGACTTCGGAAAAAGATATCGAAAGCAATCCGGATTACGTGGCGCTTAAGCAAGCATACGAAAAAACTTACCAGGATTCGAAGTCACAAGCCGACGAAGCACGCAGGAAGCTGGACGATGCCAGTGCACGTTTGCTTGCCGTGCAGAGCGTCTTCACGGACCGTCGTGCCTATGTGAATGCGCTTACTTACGAACTGGAAACCAGTACCAGCGACTCAGCGAAAGCCAGTAAACGAAAAGAGATTGATAAGTACAAGAGTCAACAAGCGACGGTGGAATTTCCCGACGGGAGCAGGAAACAATATACATTCCCGCAATTGGAGGAGATTTACAACGAGATTCGCGACGAGCGCACGAAGCTGAGCCTGGAACTTGGTGAGGTGTTGAAGCCTGTCACCGCCGCCCGGGCAAAGATGGACGAATACATCACCGACCATATGGTAGACATGACGCCGCAACAAATCGAAGGCCTGAAGAAACGCGCCACCGAATGGGTTCCAGCGATTGTGCAGATCAATGTCGCGGAAGCGAACATCGTAGACCGGTGTGAGTCCTGCCACATGAATGAGCGGGAACCACTGAAAATTACTCCCACCTCGATGGTCGCGAAGGGCGAGAAGAAGCCCGACGAGTATGCCGAGGCTTTCGGCAGCCACACCGAACCTGAGCTGCTGAAGATTCACGACCCGGAAAAGTTTGGATGTTCGCCGTGCCACCAGGGCAACGGACGGGCCACCACGAGCGTTGAAAAAGCACACGGAAATTACGAGCACTGGCTGTGGCCACTGTTTCCCAAGGAGAACGCGGAGGCCGGGTGCCAGAACTGTCATGCCGCGGACATGGTGCTGGTCAGCGGAGATGTGCAGTGGCAGACCATCAACGATGGCAAGGACCTGTTCCGTCAACGAGGTTGCATGGGATGCCACCGCTACGAGGGTTACGACAGAGAGCCGGAAGATCTGAATGGAGTGGGACAGCAGATCAAGCAGATCGAGACGCAGAGAAAAGACAATTTAAAACAAGTCGCGTATTTGATGAAACAAGCAGATGCCGCGGCGTCGAACGACGAAGCCAACCGGCTCAATGGCCAAGCTGTTGACCTTCGAGTGGCAAACAGCAAGCTGGACGGGCGTTTACAGCAGCTCGACTTTCAGTCGCATAGCCTGATGCAGGACATGAAAAAAGTCGGGCCAAACTTAAAGGATGCACGGCTGAAGCTGAATAAGAATTGGATTCCAGTTTGGTTGAAGAAGCCTACCGATTTTCGACCAACAACGAAAATGCCGAACTTCCGCCTGAGCGACCATCAGATCCAGGCGATATCGGCGTATATCTGGCAATCCGGATTCACGGATCCGCTTCCGCAGCACAAACCAGGGAATGCGGCTCATGGGAAGGAGTTGTTTGAAACGCGTGGATGTCTTGCTTGCCACTCGATTGGCGAAGGGGATCAGAAAGAGGGAGGCGTGTTTGCTGCCAACCTGAGCCGCGTTGGTGAGAAAGCAAATTACGATTATCTCGTGCGCTGGATTCATAACGCGCGCGAGCGGACGCGACCTTATTGTCCTTACGAAAAGAAAGATATTGGTCCGGAGGATTACGCGAAAAAAGGTCTTCCCTACCAGTTCGATCTGGAACACAGCCAGTGTCCGAATGATGGGCACGAACTCCAAGTGCAGAATATGACCGTGATGCCGAGCCTGCGCCTGTCGCCGGAGGACGCGGAGGACATTGCGACTTACTTGATGACGCAGAAGACGCAGGAACCGTCAGCCTATGCGGATGCTTCTTTCATGGACGATCCCAACCTGAAAGCCGAGGGCAAGAAGTGGGTGAGACACTTCGGGTGCTCCGGCTGCCACGAAATTGCCGGGTTCGAGGATGAAGGAAGGATTGGCACCGAGCTCACGTTCGAAGGCAGTAAGCCGATCGAACGGCTTGACTTCGCGTTGTTCACCGAGACCGCCCAGCGTGGCGGCAAGGACGCCGAGCCGATTAAAGATAAGGAAGATCTCGCGCGCTTGCCGGATGGTCCGGCGAAAGATTCCTGGTACGACCACAAAGGATTTTTCGAGCATAAACTGGCCGAGCCTAACATCTACGACCAAGGCAAAGTAAAGAGCGAAACCGAAGCGCTGCGCATGCCGAACGTGCACCTCACCAAAGACCAGGTGCGCGACCTCACAACCTTTCTGATGGGAAGCGAAGAGACGTCGCTGCCGGCAAGTTATCAATATAAGCCAGGCGACGCGAGGCACGATATCCAGGAGGGATGGTGGATCGTTAAGAAGTACAACTGCATGGGCTGCCATCAGTTCATTCCCGGCCAGCGAACCATTCTTATGGGTCTGCCGCAATACCAGGACAATCAGGAACAACTGCCGCCGAAGCTTTTGACGGAAGGTGCGCGCGTGGATCCGGAGTGGCTGCGGAAGTTTTTGTCGAATCCAGCGCTCAGTATGACCGATACGAATCGCAATGGCGTAAGGCCATACTTGAAGGTTCGTATGCCAACATTTTCGTTCTCGGACAATGAATTGCGAAAGCTGGTGCGCTTCTTCCAAGCGTTATCGCAGCAGCCCTTGCCCTACATTCCGGAGCAAGTTCCGGTGCTCTCGGCGAAAGAGAATGATATGGCGCGGAGCCTTTTTTCCAGCAGTGCAGCTCCGTGTCTGAAGTGCCACGCGACCGGGGATGCGGCGCACGACAAGATTGCCACGGCGCCCAATTTTCTCTTGGCGAAAGAGCGCTTGAAGCCGGACTGGGTAGAGCGCTGGATCACCGATCCCCAAGCAGTGAGCCCGGGAACTTCGATGCCGTCCGGCCTGTTCAAACAGCAGAACAATCAGTGGGTATTTGCCGGGCCGACACCTCCTTCTTTCAACGGTTATGAAGGGGACCACCGCAAACTGTTGACTGACTACATTTTTCAGTTAACGCCGGAAGAGCAAAAGCGAGTAGCGTCGGCAATGCCGCGAGCCAAGACGGCTAGCGTGTTGCCGCCAAACAATCGCCGTCAAGCCGCGTTGCCGTCGTCGCATCAATCGGCGAACGGCGGTTCGCGGTAGAATTGCCGGTTCAGTTGAGCTGGCTTCTCCAAACACATAGCAACTTTAACCTCATTTAAGGAAGGGCGAGATCATGAATGCGAAAACGGGCTTGAAGAGAATGTTCGTGATTATGGGAACTGTAATTGCGCTGTTGCTCCTGGTAGCGTGCAACAAAAAGGAGAACACGGAGCAATCGAGTAACACCATGTCGGAAAAGGAAGCGGCGCCGGCTCCTGCCGCTACGCCGATCGATCCGGCCACGGTTGCCACCGTGAAGGGAACGGTCAAGTTCGATGGAACTGCACCGAAAGCCGCCAAGATTGATATGAGCCAAGACCCGGCCTGCAAAGGGACGAACGAAGCGGAAAATATCGTGGTGGAAGGCGGCGATCTAGCGAACGTGTTCGTTTACGTGAAGGACGGTCTCGGAAACCGCACCTTCGACGTTCCCAAAGATCCGGTTATGCTCGACCAGAGCGGTTGTAAGTACCATCCGCACGTGCTCGGTGTGATGGCTGGGCAGACGGTACAGATCAAGAACGACGATATGACCACGCACAACATTCATCCCACGCCGAAGGACAATCGAGAGTGGAATGAATCGCAACCGCCGTCGGCTCCCCCGATGGAAAAGAATTTCGCCCGGGAAGAGATTATGCTGCCGGTAAAGTGCAATCAGCATCCCTGGATGAAAATGTATATCAGCGTGGTGAAGAGCCCGTTTTTTGCCGTGACCGACAAGAGCGGGAAATACGAGATTAAAGGATTGCCGCCAGGCGACTACACCATCGCCTTCGTACATGAAAAACTAGGCGAGCAGGACCAGAAAGTGACCGTGGCTGCTAAAGACAGCAAGACTGTGGATCAGAGTTTTAAAGCCGCGGCCGAGTAACTGCACAGCCCTTGCCTCTGGGTGCTGGTCTGTTAAAATCACCTGTTTGAATTAGCGGGCCAAGCCCACTGGCATGGCCCGCACAGGTCCAGCAGGGATTCGATCCTGTTAACCCAAGGGGACTCACGTTGAAAGCCATACCAGCAACATATAACCGCGCACATCACGCCTTCGCGGTCTTCACGGCATGCGCGGCCTTCGTCGTGATTACCGCCGGAGCGCTGGTTACCAGCAACGATGCCGGACTATCCGTTCCGGATTGGCCCACTTCGTTCGGATATCTGGTGAAGGCACCCCACTTCGTCGGCGGCGTACGCTACGAGTGGAGTCATCGGATGGTGGCCGGAACGCTCGTAACCCTGACCTTGGCAATTGGCATTTGGACGCTGCTGGTGGAACGCCGGCGCTGGCTGCGGTGGCTGGCGGTGGGCGCGTTCTGCACGGTCATCGCGCAAGCTATTCTCGGTGGGCTTACAGTTCTGTTATTCCAGCCGCCAGCTGTTTCGACGGCTCATGCCACGGTGGCGCAAACGTTTTTTTGTATCGCCGTTGCCATCGCGTTATTCACTGGACGTAAATGGGTCGAGGAGCAACCCCAGGTGGAGTTCGATTCGCGGCGACCGACGTTGTGGACTCTGACTTGGCTCTCGATCTTCGTGCTTTACGTTCAACTCATCCTGGGTGGTATGTTTCGCCATCACGGCATGAGTTGGTGGCCACACGTAGTGAACGCGGCGCTCGTAGCTTTCGTGTTGTCGTGGACCGCGATTCGAGCATTGTCCGTTTATTCGCGAATTGAAGCGGTGCGACGTCCGGCGATCCTCATGCTGTCATTACTGATCACTCAACTTTGTCTAGGCTTCGCCGCATTCCTGACGCGCGTGGAGTGGGGGAAGAACGCAGCTCAACCTGAACTTCCCATGGTGCTGGCGACGGTGTTGCACGTACAAGTGGGCGTGCTCTTGCTGGCAACTGCTGTGGTTTTGGCAATTCAGGTATGGCGGCATGTACCGCTCGCGTTTGAGGAGCGCCTGCCTCACGCACAGCGGGATGCTTCCGCCGCGTAAGTGTAACGGAGCCACGAAGCTTTCCGTCCCACCGTTATTATCGGGTATCTGTCCATTTCCGCGACGTTCTACAGCTTCTCGTCGTAAACTAGTACTGGGTTCTGGAATAACTCTTGACATCTAAAGTTGCCGCATTCGCTGATGCCGGTCCGGAAGTTGCTCTCCCGTCCTCCGTGGCTGTAATTTCCGTGCAAAATGTGGTGCATCGCTATGGGGAGCGCACAGCGCTAAACGGAATTTCATTCGACGTCCGCCCAGCAGAATTATTTGGGTTGCTTGGACCGAATGGAAGCGGGAAGACAACTCTCTTTCGCATCCTCTCGACACTCATGGTCCCAACTGCGGGGCACGCCACCATCATGAACGAAGATGTGGCACAGGAGCCGGCGCGCGTACGGCGGCAGATCGGCGTGGTCTTTCAGGCGCAGAGCGTCGATCGCAAATTGACCGCCTACGAAAATCTCTGGCATCAGGGGCATCTTTACGGCCTGCGCGGCGCGTCTCTAAAAAAGAGAATCGGAGAAGTGCTATCCCGCGTGGGATTGGCCGATCGCGCCAAGGAACTGGTGGAAACCTTCTCCGGCGGAATGCAGCGCAGAATCGAGCTGGCGAAGGGGTTGCTACACCATCCCGGAGTGTTATTGCTCGATGAGCCGACTACCGGGCTCGATCCCGGGGCGCGTCGCGATCTTTGGCAGTATTTGCAAATGCTGCGCGATGAAGAGCATGTCTCGGTGCTGGTGACCACGCACCTGATGGAAGAAGCCGAACGTTGCGACCGGCTGGCCATCATGAACGAAGGCAACCTGGTCGCACTGGGTACGCCAGAGGAATTGAAAAGCGAGATTGGAGGCGACGTGGTTTTGCTGCACGCCGCCCACGATGCGGGAGTGCTGGCCGAGCGAATTCGCGCACGGTTTCACGTGGACACCACGGTTCTAGAGAATCAAGTGCGCATCGAACGTGAAGGCGCGCATCGCTTCGTGACCGAAGTGGTCGAGGCCTTTCCCGGGGAGATCGAGGCGCTTTCGGTGAGCAAGCCGGCGCTCGAAGATGTTTTTATCCGGCGCACCGGCCATAAATTCTGGAGCGAGAAGAACGAAGAAGAGGACTTAAATTCAGAGGTTCACGGGAGGTAAGGTGCTTTCCATGATGCTGATTCTTTCTCTTGTGTTTGGTGTACTTCCGTTGCTGGGCGTGGTTTTGACTTTGATGAATGGGATGATCACTACCGTGGACGGCCTTTTTATGAGCCTGATACTGCTAACGCTATCCGCGGTGTTTTTGCTAAATGCTTACTGGGAGATGCGGGACTCGGGTATGTTGGGCAAGAAAAAAGTTCTAGCGCCCGCGAAATCTACCACGATGAAAGCGAGTTAGTCTCTTGGCGACTCAAAGTGTCGTTTTATCGGGACCGGTTGCGGCTGCTTCGACCGGTGTGTTGCTGCCTGCATTCACATTGTGGTGGCGCGAGATCGTACGCTTTTACCGGCAGAAATCGCGGGTGATCGGCGTACTGGCGTCGCCTCTGGTGTTCTGGGTGGTCATCGGCTCGGGATTTGGAACTTCCTTTCGTTCTGGCGGTGGTCAGGGCCAGCAGAATTACCTGGATTATTTTTATCCTGGCGCTCTGATCATGATCGTACTGTTCACATCCATCTTCGCGATGATGTCAGTAATCGAAGATCGTAAAGAAGGATTCTTATTATCCGTGCTGGTGGCACCCGTTCCGCGTTCCGCAATTGTGCTTGGCAAAGTTTTGGGCGGGACGACCCTGGCGGCTGTTCAGGGCATGATCTTCCTGGTCTTCGCGCCCTTCGCGGGCGTGCACCTCAACGTGATCCAAGTTTTGCTGGTCGCTGTGGTGGTGTTCCTGGTTTCGTTTGCTTTGACGGCCTTGGGATTTGCCATCGCGTGGCCAATGGATTCCACGCAAGCATTCCATGGCATCATCAATCTATTTCTGATTCCGTTGTGGCTGTTATCGGGTTCGATGTTTCCCATCACGCGAGCATCCGGCTGGATTAAGGCGTTGATGTATCTGAACCCGCTCACTTATGGAGTCGAAGCGTTGCGGTCGCTGCTTTATCCTCAAATGGAAAGTCCGTTTCCCTTGCCTTCGGCGATGGCGACCCTGTTACTGTTCTCGCTGGTTATGTTTGGACTTGCATTCCTGATGGCTAACCGACGAACGACGAGGCCGGCGGCTTGATCGCAGAGCAATACGCCTACTTCCCTGCCCTGATTGCGAGCTTGAATGGAGCCAGCGCGGTGCTGCTGGTCATCGGCCGCAGTCTGATAATGCGCGGGAAAGTCGCCGCGCATCGCGCCTGTATGATCGCGGCGGTCGCTTCCTCAGCTCTGTTTCTGGCTTGCTATCTGTATTTCCACTACCACGTGGGAGACATCCGTTTCCTGGGCGATCACTTCTGGCATGTGATCTATTTGATTGTGCTGATACCGCACGTCACGCTCGCCATTGTGATTGTTCCCATGGTCATCATCACCCTGAGCCGAGGCTTGCGGGCACGCTATGACAAGCATCGCGCCATTGCGCGCTGGACGTGGCCGCTGTGGATGTATGTGAGCGTTACCGGGGTGCTCGTATACTTCATGCTGTACCGGTGGTTCCCGCATAGCTGATCTCACCACAGAGGCACGGAGAAGAACGGAAAACAGAAGAAAGAGCGTTAAGATTGTCTCTGTGACTCCGTGTCTCTGTGGTGGATTGATTTTTGAGTATGTCGATCGTACGGTTGAAAATTGACGTTGCTGGAACTGTCGGCGACGAAGCGTGGCGGGAGATCAAGCAGTTCGACCAGATCCAGAGCGCCGACTTCGGCCCGCAGTTCGGCAGCGGCGGGCGCTGCAACCACGCTCCGGATGCGCCGCACGGCAAAGGAGAATGGATCGGAGCCGAAATCCGGCTTCAGACGCCACTTCTGGCGCAGTACGCTGTTTCGCATTACTTGGAACAAGAACGCGTGCTCGACGCCGATGTAGTGGATTAGACCCAGACTCTCTTCACAGCCTAATGCATGCCGCACCGCAATCCGCTTCGGGAACGCCCGTGCAAAAGCCCGGCATGTCCCGCACCCAGAAGACTTCTCTTCTTTCTGACTGCTTGGCTGATCTGCCTGATGCCGTTTCTATTCTGGTGGAACACGTGGTTCGGCCGGAAACTTTCGGACCAGCAGTTGAATGAGTATCTGCACGACGCCAAGAAGCCGCGCCACATTCAGCAGGCCCTGGTGCAAGTGGGCGAACGCATCACGCGGCACGATACGAGCGCAAAACAGTGGTATCCGGAATTGGTGCGACTGGCGACCGATCCCGTAGAAGAAGTGCGAAACACGGACGCCTGGGTCATGGGCCAAGACTCGAGCGGCAGCGGATTTCACGAGGCGCTGCTGAAGATGCTTGGCGATCCTTCGCCGATGGTGCGCGGTAACGCTGCGCTCTCGCTGGTTCGCTTCGGCGATGCGACAGGCCGTCCGCAAATTGTGGCTTTGCTGCAGCCCGCGCAGATCCTGTCTCCTCAAGCTGGAAGCGTTGTCGATGCAGACCGGCCGGGCACCGCAATCCACCAAGGTGGGCTGATTGCGAAGTTGAAAACCGGGAGCGGAACACTAGAAATTCGCTCGGCGATCCCCGGACGAATTAGGTCTGTCGTTGGCACCGGCGCAAACGTTGCAACGGAGGCGGAGATCGCGGTGGTCGACCCTTCCACCGAACAGGTCTGGGAAGCTCTGCGGGCGCTTTACCTGATCGGTCAACCCGAAGACATTTCAGCGATTCGCCCCTATGAACGCGACCTGCCGGACATTTCGAATGACGTGCGGCAACAGGCGGTGGAGACAGAGAAAGCGATACAGCAGAGAGCAAAATAGCTTTGTAAGTGAAGATTTGGATCATGCCGCAGACACTTGGGTACGTGGCTCTGGTGGTTCGGGATTATGACGAAGCTCTGAAGTTCTTTACGCAGTCGCTGGGCTTCACTGTTATCGAGGACAGCGTTTCCAAAGACAGGAACGGTCAGGACAAGCGTTGGGTGCTCGTTCGCCCGCCCGGTTCCCGCGGCACCGATCTCCTGTTGGCACGCGCGTCCACACCGGAGGAGACCAGTCGTATCGGAAACCAGACCGGCGGCCGCGTGTTTCTATTCCTGCATACGGATGATTTCTGGCGCGACTACCGTGCTATGACGGCGCATGGAGTGAAGTTCAGGAGAGAGCCACGCGAGGAAGCTTATGGAACGGTGGCAGTGTTTGAAGACCTGTACGGGAATCGGTGGGATCTGCTGCAACTCAAGCAACCGGCGTCAAATGCCGGCTCGAAGGAATCGTCAGGCGTATAGATAGAAGCTGCTTATATCGCCATCGCTCCCACTTCTTTTTCCACCTCCGCGATTTCCACCATGACGATGGCATCCCAGGGACAGCCGTCGAGGAAACAGCCGTCGGGGCCCTTGCTCAGGCACTTCTTGCAGCCGATGCAGAGAATAGGATCGACCGCGATGCGGCCGAATGGCGTGCTGTCTTCGTCCGGAACCCAGAACATGCAGTCTTCCACCGGGCAATATTCCACGCACGCGGGCGAGCCGGCGCAGCCGGTGCAGCACTCGGTGATGACCGCCAATTCTTTCGGTTTCTTCTTGCGCGGCGTGGTCAGGCCTTTGGACTTCGGTTCCCACTTGATTTCGTCGGGAACCATCCCCACAGCGCGAGTTGTCCAGTTCCACGCACTCAGGTGCGGCAGGCATGGCGAGGATTATACCCTAAGCTCCTTCGGTTGATTAGCCTTTCGCTCTAACTCGGAAACACCCGAAATGGCACTTTGACTTTTCGATTGTGACGGTTCACTTAATTTCCACCCCGCGAATTCTGCTATAGTGAACCCCTGCAAAGGAGCACCCGATGGCAGGAAAGAGTCTCAACCGAGTTCAATTGATCGGCAATCTGGGGAAGGATCCCGAAATCAAATACACGCCGCAGGGCACGCCCGTGGCCAAGCTCACGATCGCTACCAACGAGCGATTCAAAGACAAGGCTGGCGAATGGCAGGACCGTACCGAATGGCATAACGTTGTGCTCTGGCAGCGGTTGGCTGAAATCGCGGGGGAATATCTGAAGAAAGGCGGCAAGGTTTACATCGAAGGCCGCCTGCAAACCCGGTCCTGGGACGACAAGACCAGCGGCCAGAAAAAGTACATGACCGAAGTAGTGGGCAGCGACCTGATTCTCCTTGGCGGACGCGGCGAAGGCGGAGGCGGCGGAGAGTTCAGCGGGAGCTCGCGCGGAGCGTCAGCCGGTGGCGGCAATAACTTTGACCAGCGCATGCCTGAACACGAGCCAGCAGGCGCGGGCTCCGGTCCAATCACGGATGAGGATATTCCGTTCTAGGATTGATTTCTCTATTAATAGATGGCTTGGGTCTTGGCTGTGGAAATCTCGTAGGGCTCACTCCGATCCTATAACTTGTGCCGAGTCTGCCTTCCACCACCAATCCTTGACCCGATGCTTCATGCCTCACTGCAGTCATGGCGGTGATCGTGTTCGAACGATGGGTTGATTTCAGCCCCCGAAACATTTCCGCAGAAACTATCTATAGCTCTTTGGGTTTCAGTCTGTAAGCGCCCTTCGTCTTTCGTCGTTTCTTGGAGACCCCCATGAGCTATCAGGAACCGGAACTCCCGTTATGTCCGATTTGCAAACACCCTGTATCCCTTGAAACTGCCAAGGCTGACTCCGCTGGTCACGCCATTCATGGCGACTGCTATCTGATGGCTGTGCGTTCAGAAGAGGAAGAGAAAGCGCGCGAGCCAGCCTTCGATTGTCACAGCTCCAGCTGATTTTACAGCGAAAGCCTTCACTGTTAGTGAGCAGCCCCAGCCGGCCCTTTCCGTACCGCTTTTTTCAGCGCAAACACAATGGGTACGCAGGCAAAGCACATCAGCGCCATGTAGCGGAAATCATCGACATAAGACCACAGCCGTGCCTGGCCGGTCAGGTTTACACCAATCAGCGCATAGGCACGCTGCAAGGCGGTACTTGCGGAAGCCCCTTGCGCCTGCAGGAATTGTTGTGACGCCTGTATCGCCCCACGCACTTCGACACGTCCTGGATTTAGGGATGCCGAAAGCTCGTTGCGGTGAATTTGTTCATGCCGCGAGACGATTGTGTTCACGACCGAGATCCCGATGCTTCCACCAATATTTCGCAGCAGGTTATAAAGACCGCTTGCGTTGCCGATTTCTTCGTTCTTCAGGAACGCCATGGCAGTCGTCGAGAGTGGGACGAAGACGCATCCTGAGCCGAAACCGCTGATCACAATTGCCCACAGAAAAGTCCACTGCCCAATGGAAAGATTGACCTCGCCAAACCAAAGACTGGCGGCACCAAACAGTGAGAAACCGAATGCGATGAGCCAGCGGTTGTCCATTTTTGCCGTGAGATATCCGATGATGGGCATGGCCAGAATTGCACCGACACCGCGTGGACTCACCGCCCAGCCCGCTGCTAGCGCCGTGTATCCCATGAGCTCTTGATAAAAAAGAGGCAGCAAGGTGACCAGGCCATAAATGGATGCACCGAACAGTCCAATCAGGAGGCATCCAATCGCAAAGTTGCGATGCTTGAAGACGCGCAGATCAACCAGCGGCTTGGCGTGACGAAATTCGCGAATCAGAAAGGCAACGAAGGTAATGACCATGATGGTCGCCGCCCAGCGAATCCAGGTGGCTCCGAACCAGTCGTCTTCCTGACCTTTGTCGAGAATGATCTGCAAGCAACCCAGCCAAACCGCCAACAGTCCCAGGCCGATGCCGTCAAATTTTCCGGGATGCGCGTCTTTGATATACGGAGGATCGACGACATAGCGCGAGATCATGAAGATGGCAAAGACGCCGATCGGAATGTTGATGTAGAACGCCCATCGCCACGAGTAGGTGTCCGTGAGCCATCCTCCCAGCGTGGGGCCAAGAACTGGAGCGACCACTACCCCCAGGGCGAAGACAGCCATCGCTGACCCACGCTTTTCGCGGTGGAAATGTTTCGAGCAAGATCGACTGCGATAGTGGCTGAAGTGCGCCGCCTCCAGCGCCCTGCACAGCGCGTGCGATCAGGATCAACGCGAGACTAGTCGCAGCTCCGCAGGCAAATGAAGAAACTGTAAAAATTACGATGCAGGTAATGAGGAAACGCTTTCGCCCGAAACGCAAAGAAAACCACGAACTCGCGGGCAAGATAATGGCGTTCGCGACAAGGTAGCTGGTCAACACCCAGGTGGCTTCGTCGTTGGTTGCCGACAGGCTGCCAGCGATATAGGGCAAAGCGACCGCTGCGATGGAAGTGTCGAGCACTTCCATAAAAGTCGCCAGCATCACCGCTATGGCGACCAGCCAGGGATTTTTAGCCGGGGCTGCACCGCCGCTTGCCGGTTGTGGAGTCATTCTCTTTCTGCCCCAAGCCTCAGTGGAAACGACCATCTACAGATGCGACGTGGTGGGTTAAGGTTTCAAGGTTGTTGCGGTTACGGGACAAGTGCCCGGCTGCAATTCGACAGAATGCTGCTTGCGAGTTCGACTATCATGGCAGCGGAGATATTACATGCCTGAAGAATTAGCAGACAAGACATGCGTACCCTGCCGAGGCGGCGTGCCAGCACTCAAAGGAAAAGCACTAGAAGCGCTGCATAGACTGGTCCCGCAGTGGACTGTCGTAGATGAACACCATGTGCTGCGGGAATACAAGTTCCCTGACTTCGCTAAGGCACTCAAATTCGTCAATCAGATTGGAGCATTGGCTGAAGCACAAGGCCATCATCCCGACATTCTGCTGGCGTGGGGAAAAGTCGAGGTAAAGCTTTGGACCCACAAAGTGGACGGACTAACGGAAAGTGACTTCATCATGGCGGCAAAGATCGAGCGCTTACTCAGTTGAAAACTGCCGACCGCCACAAATGACCGGGGGAATAGAACAGTTGACCTGTGGTAACGAGCGGAATAAGATGCGCGCTGCAATCCCGCTAACCATCTCGTTTTACATTCGTCCGAGGGGTAAAGCATACAGGAGCCGATCGATGAAGCGATCTTTGCTTTTGTCTTTGTGCGTACAGGTGTTTGCCGTCGTTCTAACCGCCAGCTTTGCATGTGCGCAGAGCGACGAACTCGTTCCCAATGAAAATCTGGTGGTGGAAGGCATCCCGAAAATCCCCGCATCGTTGGCCCAGGCTGCGGGGCGTTATAGCGAGTTTCGCTCAGCAGCATTTACAAGCTGGAACCCGGAGCGCCGCGAAATGCTGATCACGACTCGATTCGGCGATACGGCTCAAGTGCACCAAGTGAAGATTCCCGGAGGCGCGCGCACCCAGCTCACGTTCTTTCCGGACCGCGTTGCATTCGCTCTCTACGAGCCAGTCCACGGCAATTCGTTCCTGTTCCTGAAGGATGTTGGTGGCGGTGAGTTTTTTCAGATCTATCGTTATGACGAGGCTTCCGGCGACATCACTCTGCTCACCGACGGAAAGTCTCGCAACACCGACCCTCACTGGTCATACCAGGGCGATCGAGTCGCCTATGGCTCGACAAAGCGGAACGGCAACGATGTCGACGTGTGGGTGGTAGATGCGCGGGATCCTGGCAGCGCGCGCATGGTGGTGCAACTCGAAGGCGGCGGATGGAGTCCTTCTGACTGGTCGCCGGATGGAAAGCAGTTACTGGTAACGAACTCAGTATCCGCCGCAGAGAGTTATGTGTGGCTGGTGGACGTGGCGTCCGGCAAGAAGGAGTTACTCACTCCAAAGGATGGCGCGGACGCGATAGCTTACAACAACGCGCGATTTGCAAAGGATGGCAAACATATCTATCTGACGAGCGATCAGGATTCGGAGTTTCAGCGCCTGGTAGAAATGGAACTGAGTAGCCGTAAAGTTACTGTCCTCACGCCAGCCCTCAATTGGGATGTCGACGAATTCGACCTCTCCAAGGACGGTCGCTGGATCGCGTTCGAAGCCAACGAAGATGGCATCAGCGTATTGCACGTTTTGGACACAAAATCGGAGAAGGAAGTGCCGGTGCCAAAGGTACCGGTCGGAGTAATCGGCGGCATCGAATGGCGCAAAAATAGCCGCGAGCTGGCATTTTCATTGAGCACGGCGAGCCAGCCCTATGACGCCTATTCCGTAGATATGGCTTCCGGCAAAATTGAGCGTTGGACTTTCAGTGAGACTGGCGGCCTTAATACAACCGGCTTTGCTCAGCCGCAGTTGGTTCACTGGAAATCATGGGATGGTAAATCCATTTCCGCCTTCCTTTATAAACCCGGGACGAAATTCAGCGGCAAGCGACCGGTGATAATCGATATTCACGGGGGTCCGGAGGGCCAGGTTCGTCCCGACTTTCTTGGTCACGACAACTACTACCTTAACGAATGGGGAATTGCGATGATCTACCCGAACGTGAGAGGTTCAACCGGCTATGGCAAAGCTTTTCAGAAACTGGACAACGGATTTTTACGCGAGGGATCGTACAAGGATATTAATTCCCTACTGGACTGGATCCAAACGCAGCCGGATTTGGATGCGGGGAAGGTGATGATCACCGGCGGAAGCTACGGCGGATTCATGACCCTGGCCGTCGCAACGAATTACAACGATAGAATTTGCTGCTCGGTGGACGTGGTCGGACCCTCAAATTTGGTGACGTTTCTGGAGCATACCTCCGGCTACCGGCAAGATTTGCGACGGGTGGAGTATGGAGATGAACGCGATCCGAAGATGCGCGAGTTTCTTGAGCACATCGCTCCTGCGAACAATGCAAGCAAATATTACCAAGCCCCTTTTTGTGATTGCCGGTCAGAACGACCCGCGGGTCCCCGCTAGCGAATCGGCGCAGATGGTGCAAGTCGTGCGGAAGAATGGGACCCCCGTTTGGTGGCTGTTGGCTAAAGATGAAGGCCACGGCTTTGGCAAAAAGAAGAACCGAGATTATCAGTTCTACGCCACGATAATGTTCGTGAAGGAATATTTATTGAAGTGATGGTCAATTCTCAAGATTGCGGGCGCAGCTTGATCTTTAAGTCTTCGGCAATCTGTTTGCCGTGGAAGCGCCCGTTTTCGATGAAAATTTCGTTGGTGCGCGATCCCGCGACGATCACTCCTGCAACATAAATTCCTGGCACGTTGCTTTCCAGGGAGACCGGATCGCAGACGGGACGATGCTGCTCGTCGGAGAGTTCGATTCCCATACTGCGGAGAAAATCGTAGTCGGGATGGTAGCCGATGAGGGCCAGTACAAAATCATTCTTGAGCCGAAGCGGCCCGGCCGGAGTGTTAATGACGACGTGGTCCACGCCGATTTCCTGTACGGTGCTCTCGAAGTAAGCTTCGATCTCATTATTCTTGATGCGATTTTCAAGATCGGGTTTGATCCAGTACTTTACGTGGTGATGTAGATGACTGCCGCGATAGACGATCGTCACGCGGGCACCGTGGCGCCATAAATCGAGAGCTGCAATTGCCGCGGAATTCTTGCCGCCAATCACTAACACATCCGTATCGTAGTAAGGATGGGCGTCGCCATAATAGTGCGAGACCTTGGGCAGATCCTCCCCGGGAATGCAAAGCTGGTTGGCAAGATCGTAATATCCGGTAGATACGATCACCTTACGGGTTCGGTAATCGTGGGGACGGCCGGCACGATCGGTCGCGGTGATACTGAAATCCCCGTCTGCGCCATTCACGGTTTTAACCCACTCGTACTGGCGAATATCGAGATGGTAGTGCTCGGAAACTTTGCGATAGTACTCCAGGGCCTCTTCGCGAGTAGGTTTTTGCCGGGCCGTCGTAAAGGGAATCTCGCCGATTTCGAGCAGTTCGGGCGTGGTGAAAAACAGCATGTTCGGTGGATAGTGATACAGCGAATTGACCAGACAGCCTTTATCGAGAATGATGACGCGAAGCCCGATTTTTTGTGCCTCAATCGCGCATGCAAGCCCGGTAGGGCCTGCTCCGATTACGAGCACGTCCGTACGTAATTCTGCATGCGGATGCATTTTGACCTTGGGCAGTGTTTCAACAACTTCGTCTGTGAGAAAGTCGGGCATCGTTTGTCCGTTGCGTCTCCCGTGACGCTAACTATGCAGGTCGGAGACCGATGATTCTAGCATGCGGGTCGATTGGACTCCCCGGTAGTCACATCCGTAAGTGAGGCCGGACACAGCCCGATGTGAGCCCCGCGCTATAATCGTCGGTATTTCATTTCCTTATTCTCATCAGGACACATTATGACAGTCTCTACAGAGTCGACGGCCCGGATGCGCACGGAATCCGACAGCATGGGCAAAATCGAAGTCCCAGAAAATGTTTACTGGGGAGCACAGACACAGCGCTCGCTGCTGCATTTCAACATTGGGCGAGACACGATGCCGCCGGAGTTGCTTCGCGCGTTCGGCACATTAAAGAAAGCCTGCGCTCTGGTCAATCAGGATTTGGGGAAGCTGCCGGCGGAGAAGGCCAAGCTCATCGTGCAGGCTGCCGATGAGGTGATCGCAGGAAAGTTGGATGATCAATTTCCGTTGCGAGTGTGGCAGACAGGCAGCGGCACGCAAACCAACATGAACGTGAACGAGGTCATTTCGAACCGCGCAATTGAAATCGCGGGTGGTGAAAAGGGGTCGAAGAAACCGATTCATCCCAATGATGACGTGAATATGTCTCAATCGTCGAATGACACTTTCCCAGCTGCCATGCACATTGCGGCGGCTGATCGGGTGAAAAATGCACTCATTCCGGCGATCCGCAGTGTGAGAAACGCTATCTCCGCCAAGGCTAAAGAATTTAACGATGTCGTCAAGATCGGCCGCACGCACCTGCAGGACGCTGTTCCACTGACCTTCGGACAGGAGTTCGGGGGGTGGGCCAGTCTACTGGACCGCGATATTAAGCGGCTGGAACAGGCGCTCGATGGACTTTATGACTTGGCCATCGGCGGGACCGCGGTCGGTACAGGACTGAACACGCATCCTGAATTCGCCGAACGCGCCGCGAAAAAGATAGCTGAACTCACTGGTCTTCCCTTCCGCTCCCACGGCAATAAATTTGCCGCACTTTCCGCGCACGATGAGATTGTGTTTGCCCAGGGAGCGATGGAAACGTTGGCCGCCTCTCTGATGAAAATATCGAACGACATCCGATGGCTGGCTTCGGGACCACGTTGCGGGCTGGGCGAACTGTCAATCCCTGAGAACGAGCCTGGATCGTCCATCATGCCGGGCAAGGTGAACCCGACGCAATGCGAAGCCATGACGATGGTTTGTGTGCAGGTTCACGGCGCAACGGCGGCGGTGGGATTCGCGGGCTCCCAAGGGAATTTTGAACTCAACGTGTACAAGCCGGTGATCATTTACAACTTCCTGCACTCCGTCACGCTGATCACTGACGCGTGCCACGGCTATGTGGAATATATGATCAACGGCATCGAGGTGGACCGCGCAAAGGTGGACTGGTACGTGAAGAATTCCCTCATGCTGGTAACGGCCCTTGCCCCGAAAGTGGGCTATGACAAGTCTGCGAAGATTGCCCATACAGCGCATGTGGAGCATAGCAGCCTGCGAGAAGCCGCGCTGAAGCTGGGGTATCTCACGGGCGAGGAGTTCGATCAACTGGTGAAGCCAGAGAGAATGACTAGACCGTAGCGTGGACATTCACCCTTCCGTTTGGGACTTGCTTGGCTTGCAGTGAGGCTGCACCCTGTCGTCCAGTCAACTGGATTCTATCTCGGCACTCCCGGCAACGGATTGGGAATCTGTCTTGATGGTTCTCAGCCCGACCTCGACTTTCCTCTTCGGCGCCGTCGTGATGATCACCACACTCACGAGTACCAGAGACGTTCCCACAATGGTTCGCGTGCCAAGCGCCTCGCCGCCCAGAAAGTATCCGAGCAGCACCGCGACGACCGGATTGACATACGCGTACGTTCCAACTCTGGTGGGCGACTCGTGGTGGATGAGCCACACATAGGCGGTAAACGCCAGAACCGAGCCTGCGAAGATCAAGTAGACCAGCGCCAACCACGCGCCTGCGGAGACATCGCCCGGCCGAAATCCTTTGAACTCTCCCAGGATCGCGGCTACCAAGGTGAGCAAGATACCGCCAGCAAGCATCTGGGCGCCAGAACTCATGACTTTCGATTCGGGCAGCCGCAGTTTGCGAGATAGAGTTGCCGCCACCGACCAACTCACCGCGGCCACTACGAGGGCAGTGGCTCCAGCAGGGTCAACGCCACGGTCTCCGAAACCAGTCGAGCGACTCACCAGGACCAACACGCCGCCAATTCCTATCAGGAGAGCGAATGCCAAGCGGAGCGTGAGCACTTGTGTACGCAGGAAAAGGATTTCTGCAAGGGCCATAAAAGCTGGGATGGTTGCCAACATTACCGCCGCGATTCCTGAAGGTACGCGTTTCTCCGCCCAAAAGAGCAATCCGTAATCCAGTACGAAGATCAAGACCGCCAGGGACGAAGCTGCGATCCATTCATTACGGGTCGGAGCGGGCGTTCCCGTTGCCCGCATCCACGTGTATAGGACAATGCCGGCAACCAGAAAGCGCATACCAGCCAGCAGAAAAGGTGGAACCTGACGCACACCGATGCGGATGGCAAGAAAGGTCGAACCCCAAACCAGATAAATGATGGCGAAGGCCAGCAGGATCTTCCACCGGCTTGGAACAGTCGTGGCTTCCACTCGATTTCCCACCTGTCGCGAAGAATCAACTGCTCTTGGGTTGGATCGCCGAAGGATATCAGCGGAAACATTTTCACGGATGGATATTTTCTATCGCATGAATCGCTCCCGCCGTTTGCGGCAGGTAGAAGCGAATGGGCTTATTTCGATAGTTACTTCTTCAGCAGACTGGTATGGCTCGCGGCGCATTGCCATCGGCCTTCAGTGAATACCCATGTGTCGGTAAAGCGGCCGACGTGCTCGTAGGACTTGCCCTGGTAGGTTCCTTTGGTGTGGTAAATTCCCGCCACCACCGCCGAGTCGCCGTACATGCTGACCTTGAGATCCTGAATTGTTAGAGTCGAAGGTTTGAACAGAGGATCTTTGATGTCGGCCAGGAATTTGGGCTTATCGCTAACCTCACCATCCCACTCGGTGTTAATAAAAGATGTGGCGATTAGACTGTCGAGCGCCCGGGAATCGCGATTCAACTGCGATTCATTCCATAGGTGTTCCATGACCACAAGCTTGGTTTCCTGAGAGTCATCTTTAAGTTTTTGAGCGGCTGCCTGCCCGAGCGGAAGAAGAGCCAACCAAAGGCAGCAGCATATTGTTCGTTGCATGTTCTTGCTCGTCCGCCTTATCCCAGCGTGAAGCCAACGCTGCGCTGAACATAACAAATCCTGACAGCTTCCTGATAGCAAAAGTAATCCGTCAAAGGTTACGAAGGTCAGAGAAGCACTCAGGCCTACCTAAGGACGCTCACAGGAAGGCGAACCGCCCCGCTGAAGAAGCTCATCGTCCTAGAAGGCCCAGCGCAGCAGAGTGGCTCCTACGGTGAATCCCGCCCCTACCGAGGCCATCAGGACCAGACTTCCCTTCTTCAGTTTGCCCTCTTCGATTGCGGTGTTCATTGCCAGAGGGATGGTGCCAGCGGTGGTATTGCCATAGCGGTCGATATTCACAATCACACTCTCCGGCCGCAGCCCTAGACGTTCTGCAGTCGCGTTGATGATGCGCAGATTCGCCTGGTGAGGGATGAATGCATCAATATCTGATCCTTTAAGGCCGTTCCGTTCCAGAAGTTTCAGGCAAGCTTCGGTCTGTTTGCGGACCGCGAATTTGAAAACCTGCTGGCCATCCTGGTGGACGTAGTGCATTTTTTTATCTACTGTGTCGCGAGAGGATGGATTCAGGCTGCCTCCACCGGGCATGTAGAGGTAGCATCCCCCGGAGCCGTCAATTTCGTGAACGAAGTCGATCAGACCGACGGAATCATCTTCTGCAGCCTCAAGGATCACGGCGCCGGCGCCATCGCCAAAAATCACACAGGTAGCACGGTCGGTGTAATCGATGATCGACGACATCGTGTCCGCACCGATCACGAGGACCCGTTTGTGGGTACCGGCAACAATGAACTGAGCGCCGGTCTGCACGGCATAGATAAAAGCAGAGCAAGCTCCAGAAAGATCAAATCCCCAAATGCCGGAGGCGCCCAGCTTATGCTGGACCAAGCACGCGGTCGAGGGAAAAAACATGTCAGGAGTGACGGTGGCCACAATGATGGCATCTACGTCGGACGGTGCGAGGCCACGCTGAGCGAGCGCTTTTTTGGCAGCCTCGACGGCGAGATCACTGGTAGCCACGCCTTTGTCCACGATGTGGCGTTCTCGGATCCCGACGCGGGCGAGAATCCAGTCGTTGGTGGTGTCGACCATTTTCTCGAGGTCGGCGTTGGTGAGCAAGCGCGGAGGAACGTAGGTGCCAAGGGCGCTGATCTTCGCTCTGACACGAGTCGGACTGGTCAATTAGGGCTCCTGAGTACGAGACTCAGTATTTTGCAGGATTGGACGCAGAATGTCTAACCCAGCTGGTAGCAGCGATGGTTCTGAGGGCTCCCAGTTAGGCAAAACCAGTCCGCTAGTTCTGCGCGCACGCATGGGGATGCCGCTTTTTGGCAACTTCGAGGGCAGCGGTCACGCCGCCTCACGTTCCTTTTCGTGCTGCATCCAGTCGCGAACGAAGTTTGGACAGGCAAGGAGACCAAAATGGCGGCCTTCCCCGCTCACCAGATACATGAGCGCCACGCGATCCAGTTCCTCCAGATGAGCCAGGTCGAGCAGCGGCCACAAGGCGCATTCGATCGCGGAAGAAACTAGTTGATCCAGATAGGCCAGATGACCTTGAGACAGTGAGCCTGAGACGCGAATCGTGACGCTGGGGGAAACGGTATTCGATGGAGCATTGCGCATGATTATCCTCGACCTTGCCTATTTATCAGCCTTAACTAGATGAGATGAGGTGGAAGCGATTTCTTGCGCAAAGAGTTGTAAAGAACGTGTAAAGGTTGGTTCAGAACGGAAGATCGGGAGGCAGAATCGTGAATAAGCCAGGCACCGGGGGCCCACTGCACACGCAAGAGCCCGTTACCGTTGCTTCCTTCCGGACCTGGCGGGGTTGGCGAGAGTACGTCGCGTGAGACCGATGCCTGACCTGAATCATTCTAGCAAACCTTCAGTAAATTCCTTGGTCGCTGGATCTCGCGCTTCGCGCAGCAATTTTTAGCGGGCAAAGGACCGGTGACTTTCGGTGCAAGAAACGTCCAGGAAAGACTTCCCTTCTTGATAGAGGATGTCGAACAATAGAGTCTGCATCCTACAACCGAACGATAACTTCGAACTCTAACCTTGAAATGTCGCCACAGCCTCAACAGCCCGCGTTTATCCCGCTATCCCAGGCGATCAACAAATACTTGGAGCTATCTCTCTATTTGCTGGTGCTAATGGGGTTTGGCGCCCTTGCCAGCACAGGCGGATTGGATCTGCCTACGATCATCATCGTGGGTACGGCGCTCGCTTTCCGCGGCTACCTTCTGGCGGAGGGACGCCGGATTGTGATTTCGGAGCGGTGGACGACCCCTCTGACACTCGCCTACTTCCTCTTTTACGCGGCCGATTACTTGTTGCTCTCTCGCGCCTTTTTGCCGGCGACGGTGCACCTGGTGCTGTTCGCAGTGGTAGTTCGAACCTTTTCCCTGCGGCGCGATCGAGACTACACGATGCTGGCGATCCTGTCGTTTTTGATGGTGCTGGCGTCTGCCGTTCTCACCGTGGATAGTGTTTTTCTACTCTTTTTCTCCGGATTCATGCTCACGGCGGTGGCAACTTTCATCCTGATGGAGATGCGGCGATCGGGCCGGGCCGCTAAATTTCAGGCGCGGCACTCGAGTGATGCCCACGAGCATCGCCATTTGGCGTTTGCTTTGGCGCGTATGACGCCCGGACTCGTGCTGATGATACTGCTGGGGGCGACTGCGGTTTTCTTTCTGATGCCTCGCATGGCCGCCGGATATTTGGGCGGGTACTCGTTCGGCACTGATCTTTCTACAGGCTTCAGTGATCGCGTCCAGTTGGGGCGGATCGGACAGATTCAGCAGTCGAATGCCATCGTGATGCACATTCAGATCGACGGAGACACGCGTGGACAGTATGCGCTGCACTGGCGCGGGGTGGCTCTGGCGAATTTCGACGGCAAGAATTGGTCGAATCCTCACGAACGATACATGTTGCCACGGGAAGCCGACCGATCCTTCGTAGTTCCTCCCTTTGCCCAGGGGGCGTCTGCTACCGCGCTAGCCCCCACTCAGGCGGCGTCCAACCAGGCGGCGTCCACGAATCCTCAAGCTTTCATTCATTACCGCGTTCTTTTGGAGCCGATCGGTACGAATGTTTTCTTTCTCGCTCCTTGGGGGCGCAGGGTGGCTGGCTATTATCGTGCGCTCGCCGTGGACGCGGGCGGCGCTATTTACGATATGGACGACCAGCATGCGGTAAGCATGTATGAGGCTGAATCCGATCTAAGCCGACCTTCTGCGGCCCAGCTGCGAGCAGCTGGAAAACCTTCCCCGGAATTCGCTGCCTCTTATATGCAACTGCCCCCGATCGATGCGCGTATTCCGCGGCTGGCGGCACAGATTTCCGGATCGGCTACGAATAACTACGACAAAGCGATCGCGCTGGAAACTTATTTGAAGACGCATTACGGATACACGCTGCAGCTGTTGCGTTCTCCAGTTGCAGATCCGTTGGCGAATTTCTTGTTCGAACGGAAACAGGGACATTGCGAATATTTCGCTTCCTCGATGGCTGTGATGCTGCGAACGCTGCAGATTCCAGCCCGCGTGGTGAACGGCTTTCGCAGCGAAGAATTCAACGATGTTACGGACAATTACGTGGTGCGGGCGAAAAACGCGCATTCCTGGGTAGAAGCTTATTTTCCGGCGTACGGCTGGATCACCTTTGATCCCACGCCGGGTGGCGAGGTCGATACGCCCCAAGGTTGGGATCGAGCGATGCTTTACTTGGACGCGGCGCAATCGTTTTGGCGAGAGTGGGTCATCAGCTACGATTCCTCGCATCAATACGTTTTGGAACGGGCAACCGCGAACGGAACGCGCAATTCGTGGGAGCGGATACGACTCTGGGCAAAGGCAAAGTATGCGCGTCTGATGGATTGGGCACGGCAAGGCCAGCGCGGAGCGGAGAAATCTCCCGCTCGCTGGTTCAGCGGAAGCTTGGCGCTGGGCCTCCTTCTTCTTGTGTTGGGAAACATCGGGCGGATTGCGCGCCTCGTCCGGGTAAGAAGGTTGCAGCGACATCCCGAGCGTTCGCCCGACGAGGCGGCCGCGATGTGGTATGAACGCATGGCTCGATTCCTCGATCGGCGACGGGGAGTGAAGAAAACTGAAGCTCAGACCGCGCAGGAATTTGTGCGAGCGATTGAGGATGCCGATTTGCGCACGCGCGTCGGGAAGTTCACCGAGGCCTATGAGTCGGCTCGGTTCGGGAACTCTTCCGAAGATGCGAAGAAGTTGCCCGGCCTATATGAAGAAGTGGAAACCGCGAACCGCAAGTAAAACCTCCCTCAAAAGTGCCGACTCAAGCCAGCGCCCACGGTTAAAACTAACGCAGGGAGAAGCCTTGGTTGCGGGAAAAAGATTCGCGCGAACGACGGGAGGAGCAAAGATTTGCTTGTGATCCTCCATGACAAGCATGATCTGATTACACCTCTTTCGCATTGCGGAATGGGACTGCGAACGGGTAAATTCAGTTCCGGACTGATTTCAGATTCATGAGCGTCACCACACTGAACGATATTTTCTTTGCCGCCACCGAGCGCAACCTCGCGCGCGCCATGCTTTATCGCGAATCGGGAAAGTGGCTTCCTATTTCATCTTTGGACTTGCAGCGCAATGTGGCTGCCACTGTGCGCGTGCTGCAAGAGCTAGGCGTAAATCGAGGCGATCGCGTGGCCATTCTCAGTGAAAATCGTCCAGAGTGGTCCACCGCCGATTTTGCGATATTGCTGCTGGGAGCCGTCACGGTCCCGGTCTATGCCACCCTCACCGCGGAACAGACGGCCTACACAGTGCGTGATTCCGGTGCGCGGGTCATTTTTGTTTCCACGGATAATCAACTGCGCAAGATTTACTCCGTCCTTCCGCAAACCGAAATTCAACATATCGTGATCATGGATCGCCTGCAGATTCCAAGCGATGCGGCGCGCCTTTGCATACGGATGGATCAATTCATGACCCAGGGCCCGCTTGTTCTCGATCCTCAGACTGAATCGCGCGCGCGAAGCGTCGGTCCGGACGATCTCGCCACTATCATCTACACCTCCGGCACCACGGGGATCTCCAAGGGGGCCCTGCTGACGCATGGCAACATGGCTTCCAACATAAACTGCTCGTTACTTGGCTTCGACATGCATCCCGGGCACACCAGCGTTTCATTCCTCCCGCTCTCACACGTGACCGCACGCCACGTGGATCTAGCCATGATTTACCACGGCGTTACTCTGGCTTATTGCCCATTCATGGAAAATCTTCCGGCAACGTTGCTGGAGGTACAACCCACGCTCTGCGTTGCGGTGCCTCGAGTCTATGAAAAGATCTACGCCAAAACCGAAATGACAGCACGAGGGTTTCCCAAGCGCGCCATCTATCAATGGTCACTTGCAATGGGCCGCGCTCACAAAGCTGAAATTCTTGAGGGGAAGACTCCAAAGAACCTAGGGTGGAAGCTCGCCAATAAACTGGTCTTCTCGAAAATTCGTGCAGGGATGGGAGGAAAAGTAGAAACTTTCATTTCTGGAGGCGCGCCTCTGGGCCGCGAACTTGCCGAATGGTATGCCACGGTCGGCATCCGCATCCATGAAGGTTATGGATTAACCGAGACATCCCCGGTAATAGCCGTGAATTCTCCCACACACCATCGCATCGGCACCGTAGGCAGGATTCTGCCCAACCTGGAAGTTCGCATTGCAGAAGATGGCGAGATTCTGGTGCGAGGGCCATCGGTTTTCAAGGGGTATTGGAATCGTCCTGAAGAAACTCAGATGGCGTTTGAGGATGGCTGGTTCAAAACCGGCGACATCGGCCACCTCGACGGCGACGGGTACCTCTCCGTCACCGATCGCAAGAAGGAACTCATCAAGACTTCTGGTGGAAAGTTTATTGCGCCGCAACCCATTGAAAATTCCCTGAAGCTGAACCCTTTGGTAGGGAGCGCAGCCATCATCGGCGACAAGAAGAAGTTCGCCTTCGTCATCCTGTCACCGAACTTTACGCTATTGGAACAGTGGGCGGGCGAGAATCAAATATCGTTTTCTTCCCGCGCAGAACTCATTGCGAGCCCCAGAGTGCAGGAGCTTTATGAAGACCTAGTAGAAGGAATCAATAAAAATCTCGCGCAGTTCGAAAAGCTCAAACGAGTTCTGCTGGTCCCGGACGAGTTCACGGCGGAGAACGGCGCTCTTACCCCGACCATGAAGCTGCGCCGGCGCGTCATCGATGAACGTTACCGCAGCCAAATCGACGAACTTTACGCGCAAGCCGAGGCAACCGCCAAGTCGTAATAGCTCCCAATAAACAGCAAAGCGGCTGCGCTCGAGGAGGCTCGACATTTGCCTAGCGAGGATTACAATAAAAGGTCATGACGGACTCCTCTCATCATCGCCGGCCGCTCCTTCCGCTCCCGCCTGATTGTTGGTACGGGAAAATACAAATCCTTTCAGGAAACGGCGCGCGCCCTCGAGGCCAGCGGAGCCGACATGGTAACGGTGGCAGTTCGTCGAGTCAATCTGGACCGCAGCAAAGAATCGCTGCTCGATTACATCGATCCGAAGAAGTACTTTTTGCTTCCCAATACCGCCGGCTGCTACACCGCCGATGAAGCCATCCGCGCGGCACGCCTGGGGCGCGAGGTTGGCCTTTCCGATTGGGTCAAACTCGAAGTGATCGGCGACCAAGCCACACTGTATCCGGATGTGCAAGCCACACTGGAAGCGACGCGAGTTCTGGTGAACGAGGGTTTCACGGTATTGCCGTATACCTCGGACGACATCGTGTTCGCGAAGCGCCTGATCGACGTCGGCGCCTCGGCCGTAATGCCATTGGGCGCTCCCATTGGCAGTGGCATGGGAATTCAGAATCAAGCGCACATCCGCATCCTGCGAGAAATGATCACAACCGTCCCGCTGATTGTCGATGCCGGGGTAGGAACAGCGTCCGACGCCGCCATCGCCATGGAACTCGGCGCCGATGCTGTCCTCATGAACACGGGTATCGCCAACGCGGATGATCCGGTGCTGATGGCCGAGGCCATGAAGCATGGAGTTATGGCCGGGCGCCAGGCCTATATGGCGGGCCGCATGCCGAGGAAGCTTTACGCAACCGCGAGTTCTCCGCTCGAAGGGGTAGTCCGTTAGAGTTGGCATCCATCCATCGCGGTCTTGATCTTCGAGCGAGACTCCAGGCAAGTAAAAACGGGCGGCCGCGGCCGCCCGTCTCATTCCGACCAAAAACCTCACAACATTTTCGCGCTGTCCACGTGAATCGAATCCCCCATCACGTGTCCGCTAATGGAGACGTGGTGTCCCACGTGATCTTTAAGCGCGTCCGGATTATCGACCATCAGGATTTTTTGATCTTTATCGGTCACGATTACCATCTTCGAACCCGCGGCCAGACATTTCTTGGTGCATGCTTCCGCCTTATCGTTGGCGCCTTTGGCGCCGCATTTATCGTCGCTCACCCATCCGTTGACCGTGCTGCTCTTACCCATATCGTCAAACGCCATCGCCGTAAGGGCAAACACGAAACAGATCGCAAGACAAAGTACCAAAACTTTTCTCATGGCCGGTTTTCTCCTTTTTGGTTGTGCCGCTGGCGGCCCCACGCCGCAAGTTAATGCTGGATGCAATCGTTCGTCCGGCAGCCAGAACAGGCTTCGCCGTTCGTCGATTGCACGAACTATAGCACAGGTTGGAGCATGGGTTTGTCAGTGTCTCGCAAGACGCAGATCCTCATTTTCACACCGTTTCAAAAAACCCGGCGTTATCGATCCTGTTCGCGATTACTTTTTCGCCGAATGGCTTAACGGCGCATTTACCGGAGGCTGCGGGACATATACGACTTCACCACGACGCGCATAATGAAGCTGCTCGCGCGCCTCCTTCTCGATGGCCTTTTCATCGTACTGCAATCCCTGAATTTGCCGGCTGTACAAGTCGTTCTCCCTTTGTTCAAGAGTGATTCGCTTCTGCAAAGACTCATATTCGGAACGCTTTTGCTTGTACACGACCATTCCATTGGCGCCAAACAATACGTGTACGAACAAGAAGCCAGCCAGTAGAGCGACCGTGACTGTCGCCAGTCGACGCCGCAGCAAATACACCCGCGTCAACGCCGGCCGAAAGAACGACATCCAGGAGGCAGCCAGCGCCTCAGCCTGCGGCGCTCTCTCGGCCATCGCCCGCAACCCATCTTGCGGGCTCGGGAATCGCCGCAGATTGCGCAGGCCCTTCACTCGAAAATCCATTGTTTAGCCGCCTCGCTCAACTGCTCCAGACCTTGCTTCGTTCGAGCCTCGGAGTAAACGCGCACTACAGGCTCGGTTCCTGAAAGCCGGTAACAGACCCACGACCCATCGTCGAAGACCAGTTTCAGTCCGTCCGTTCGTACGACTTCCGCGACGTTGCGTCCCGAAAACTCATGCGGATCGGAGCCTAACTTACCAGTGAACTTCTCCTTCACCTCGGGCGTCAAGCGGAAGTTGTCGCGCTGAGGGTAGTAGGAACCAACTTGGTTACATAACGCCTTCAATTGCTCTCCGAGGGACTTCCCTCGCTTCGCCACCATTTCACAACAGAGCAGTCCCGCCAGGACGCCGTCTTTCTCGGGTACGTGATGGCGGATCGACAATCCCGCGCTTTCCTCCCCGCCAATCGCGATCTTGTCCTGCATGATCAGCTCGCCGATGTACTTGAAGCCGACGGGAGTCTCATAGAGCTCTACCCCCCGCGCTTTGGCAACGGCGTTAATCAGGTTCGTGGTCGCCACCGACTTTGCCACCCCGTTTGTCCAGCCGCGGCTCTCGACCAGATAATCGAAGAGCAGGGCAATCACGTAGTTCGGCTGGAGGAACGTTCCGTCGGCGTCTACAACGCCGAATCGATCCGCGTCGCCATCGGTCGCAATTCCAATCTGCGCTCCGGTCGACCGCATCTTCGTTCGCAAGTCTTCGAGCAGGTGATCGTCCGGCTCCGGAGCATGTCCCCCGAACAGCACATCGCGATAGTCGTGTACGCTCGCAACTTCGACGCCCGCGCAGCGCAAGAACTCGTCGGAATATCCCCGCGCCGCACCCCACATGGGATCGAAGCAAACTTTCAGCTTTGCCTTACGGATCGCTTCCAGATCGACGATCTCGCCTAAGCGCTTGAGATAGCCGGCCTTCACATCCAGCGATTCGGGCTTTCGACCATTACTTTTTGTTGATGCGGTAGCGTCGCGATCGCCTTTCTCAATTTCCGCTTCGATCTTATGCGTGACTTCCGGGAGTGCCGGACATCCATCGGGCGTGGAGAACTTGATGCCGTTATACTGCGGCGGATTATGGGATGCAGTGAAGTTAATGACGCCGTCCGCCTTGGTCTGAACAACGGCGTAAGCAAAAGCCGGGGTGGGCGCGGGTTCCCCAACAACCACCGGCGTAATCCCGTGCGATGTCAAAATGTCCGCCGCCATGGAACAGAAAGTTTCGCCCAAAAATCTCGGATCGCGCCCAACAATAACCCGCGCGCCCTGCGGCTTCTGCCCAGAAACGTACCGTGCAATGCCGCCCACGGCGCGTCGCACGTTGGCAAACGTGAACTCCTCCGCCATCACAGCCCGCCACCCCGATGTCCCGAACTTGATCTGCGTCGTCATCTATTCCGCCCCCTCGCTTAAGGTGCTAATCTCTTCACGGCGGTTGGCCGACCACCGTACGCCGACCGCTGATTTTATATGACTGACAAACGAATCGTCCTGACGACAGCAGGCTCAGAAGATGAGGCGCGGAATATTGCGCGTCATCTGGTGGAAGAGAGCCTGGCAGCTTGCGTCAACATCGTGCCGCAAGTGACTTCCATTTATCGCTGGAAAAATGAGGTGGAAGAAAGCCGCGAGTGGCTACTTATCGTGAAAACGACAGTTGCAGCCGTTGGTTTGGTTCAGAAGAGAATCTTGGAGCTCCACTCTTACGATGTTCCGGAATGTATCAGTCTGACGATTGAAGACGGATCCACCGAGTATTTGGAATGGATTGCCGGATCCATTGCGGCAAAAGAATAATTTTTGTGCGCCGGTTGCAAAGACCTCTAGATAGCAGCGAGTCCACCCTCGAGATCTTGCAGGATGTCTTGCACATCCTCAATTCCTACCGAGATACGCACCATTCCATCGGTAATGCCAATCGCCTTCCGGCCCTTTTCCCCGAGCGCCGCGTGCGTCATCGTCGCCGGATGAGAAATCAGCGTCTCGACCCCGCCCAATGATTCCCCCAGCGAACAGACGCGCAACTTCTTCAGCATCTTGTTGGCGTTCTTCAGCGATCCTGTCTCGAAGGTAATCATGGCTCCAAAACCGCTCATCTGCCGCTTCGCCAATTCATATTGTGGATGATCGGCCAGCCCGGGATAAAAAACTCGCTTCACCTTTTTGTGCTTGGATAAAAAGTCGGCTACGACGCGCCCATTGCGGTCATGAATCACCATCCGTGCAGCCAGAGTTTTGACCCCACGCAACACCAGCCAGCACTCAAAGGGAGAAAGGATCGCTCCCGCGCACTTCTGCAAGAATGCGAGTTTCTCCGCTTGATCCGGCCGGCTGCACACCACGACACCGCCTAAACCGTCGCTGTGACCATTCAGAAATTTCGTGGTCGAATGCACCACCATGTCGGCGCCCAGGGCGAGCGGCTGCTGGAAGTAAGGCGACATGAATGTGTTGTCCACGACAAGTTCCACTTTCTTGCGGCGGCAAATCTTGCTGATCGCCGGTAGATCGCTCAACCGCATCAGCGGGTTGGTCGGAGTTTCGACATGTACCATGCGCGTGTTCTTGCGGATGGCCCGATCCACATTCTCTGCGTCCGATGTATCGACATAAGAAAACTCGAGGCCAAATCCGGTTAGAACCTGGTTGAACAGCCGCGGCGTACCGCCATACAAATCGTTGCCGCAAACGACGTGATCGCCCGTTTTCAGCATGCTCGCGATGGCATTGATCGCCGCCATGCCGCTGGCGAACACTTTCGCCGCCACCCCGCCTTCCAGCGATGCCAGGTTCTCCTCGAGGCGATCGCGCGTGGGGTTCGATACGCGAGAATATTCGTAGCCCTTGTGCTCGCCGATTCCTTGCTGAACGTAGGTGGAGGTGGGATAGATTGGGACGGTTACCGATCCCGTCAATGGGTCCGGCTGCTGGCCGTCATGAATCGCGCGCGTTGCAAATCCAGCCTGCGTATTTTTCTTCATGCTTTCCTAATTAGGCCGTAGCGTAAAGCAAAGAATCAGAGTGCAGTTTGCTTACACTCCGCCTTCAAAAATCTTCTTTGACAAATAGCGCTCTGCCGAGTCCGGAACGATCGTCGCCACTCTCTTGCCGGTTCCCAGTCTCTTGGCTACTTGCAGAGCCGCATACACCGCCGCTCCACCGCTCGAGCCCGCGAGCACACCTGCGTGCGCCGCCAGCTGCTTCACCATCCCAAAAGCTTCCTCGTCCGTAACCTTTATCACACCGTCACATACCGAACTGTCAAAAGTCTTGGGGATGAAGCTCGCCCCAATGCCTTCCACCTTGTGCGGTCCCGCTTCCCCACCGCCCAGCACGGACCCTTGCGTTTCCACGGCGTACGCCAACGATCCCGCAACGTGCTCTTTCATGTAGCGAGCGATACCGGTGAAGGTTCCACACGTGCCGCAACCGAGGACCACTGCATCCACTTGGCCATCCATCTGTTCAAAGATCTCAGCCGCCGTCGTTTGGTAGTGGTAGTCAGGGTTCGCCATGTTTTCAAACTGACCGGCCATAAACGCGCTTTTATCGCTCGCCACCAATTCCTTGGCGCGGCGGATTGCTCCCGACATGCCTTCTTCATCCGGGGTACGGTCGACTTCCGCGCCCAGCGCCCGCATGATGATCACTTTTTCCTGCGAAAAATTCTCCGGCACAAACAGTTTTACCTTGTACCCGCGATTCACCCCAATCAGCGCCAAGCCGATTCCGGTGTTTCCCGCTGTCGCTTCCACAATCGTGCCACCGGGCGCGAGTTTTCCGTCGAGTTCAGCCTGCCGGATGATCCCGATGGCCGCGCGGTCCTTCACACTTCCGCCGGGATTCAAATATTCCAGTTTGGCGAAAACATCAGCGGATCCTTCCGGCGTGAGCCGGATCAGCCGCAGCATGGGGGTTCCACCGACAAGGTCTGTAATGTCGTCGGCGACGCCGAGATGGGAGACTTCAAAAGTTTTTTGGTGCACGTTACAGGTTAAGTGGGATAGTCCAGAATCGTCAATGGAACGAAGGTCGGCGGCGAGGAAGTTACTATTTTGCCCCGGAATTCGCCGTCTGTGTTCCCGCGTAATATCCGCTCTTGGTTCTTACCGTCATCTTCCCGTGTCCCTTAGCCTTGGCCTCCACGCGAATCTGCCGGAAACCACCGCTGGATCTTGGGTTCGTCGGTTTGTAGCCAATCGTGTACTGATTGCGTATATCGTGGGCTACCTGCCGGCTGATTTCGTCCACTTCGTCGAGCGTCTTCGGAAAGAACGCCAGTCCCCCGGTACGCTGGGCGATGATCTCGAGGGCCCGTTTCGCCCGCTTCGGATGTTCTTCGTCTCCCAGAATTCCGATCGCATACACCGACGGGCCGTTTTCATCCTGCAATTGCTTGACAGCCTGCTCCAGAGTTTCGCGGCTGGCATTGTCTTCGCCATCCGTCACGACAAACAGAACTTTTCGTTCCAGGCGCGCATTCCGCTTCAAATGATCCGCCGACGCGACTACGGCCTCGTAAAGAGCAGTTCCGCCCTTGGCGTCAATTTTCTCCAAAGCTTCCTTCAGCTTCAGCAAGTCGTTCGTAAAATCCTGATCCAGATAATATTCGTCGTTAAAGTTCACAACGAAAACCTCATCCTGAGGATTGCTGGAGCGGACAAGATTCAATGCCGCCTGATTCACCTTGGCGCGCTTTTCCCGCATCGAGCCCGAATTATCGATGACGATGCCGATGGCGACGGGGATATCCTCGTGGTGAAAGGAAATAATCCCCTGCGGCTTCCCGTCTTCATACACGGTGAAGTCATTCTTCGTAAGATTCGTCACGATGTGCTGTTTGTCATCGATAACACTCGCGTGCAGCACCACTTCATCCACATCTTTGCGGATAACGAATGTTCCGTTGTCGTCGGGCTTCTGCTGTTGCTTCGGACTTTCAGCCGTTGAAGGCGCGCTTGAGGATTGGCCTGGGGATGCGGAAGGCGGGGGAGAGGACTGGGAAGGATTCAACTCTGCGCGGCCTGGAAGAGGCTGCGCCAGTATCGCGATCATGATTACGATCGCGCATTTAACAATACTGAAAAGACTCGCACGCCTATTGTTCGGGCGCGTAATATCCGGTCCTCGCATACACTCGCAGCGGCGGCAATCCTTTCGGCGGTAGTAATTTCACTTTGATCTTACGCCATTTGCCATCACGCGAGCCGTTCTGCGGACGATAACCGAGCACATATTGGTTGCGCAATTCGACTCCGATCTTGGTAGCTACGTCCGCCAAGTCGTTGGGATTATCCACGGTAAAGGCGCGTCCGCCGGACAATTCTGCGACCTCCCCCAAGAGGGCTGGACCGAGTCGTTCTTCTTCCGTCGGAAAATAACGATCGTAAATACCGATCGCGTAGACCATTACATCCGCCTCTTTGACCAAGGCCTTGATTTCATTTTCCGTATAGCGGCTGTGATTGTCTCCACCGTCGGAAATGATGAGCAGCGCTTTTTTTGCATACTTCGCCTGCCGCATCTTCGTAACGCCCATGTAAATGGCGTCTAACAGCGCAGTCCGTTTTCGCGGCACCGTAAATACGAGCTTGCCCTGAATCTCCTCGACCGAACTGGTAAAGTCGCTCACCACCTCAGGTTCGTCGGAAAATGTGATCATGAAAAACTCATCTTGAGGATTTGCCGTTTTAAAGAATTCGACGACCGCGTCCTTCGCCCGGTCCATCTTAGTGCTCATGCTTCCGCTGGAATCGAAGATGACACCCAAAGAAACCGGTGCGTCTTCGCTGGAAAAGGTTTTGATCTCCTGTCCCGACCCACCTTCGAAAAGCTGGAAATTTTCTTTCTCCAGCCCCGTCACCAGCCGATTCATCGGGTCTGTAATTGTTACCGGCACGAGAACCAAATCAACGCTCGATTTCAGGGGGCGTACACGCGTATTCAGAGAGGGGGATATTACGCTTTCCTTTGCCACTTCCGCTGTTTTTGCAGCTTCCGCGGTTCTGGGCATCACGTGCACGTCGTTAACGTCTACCTGCGCGAATGCCACGGCAGCAGCGAAGACGCAGGTCCCAACGACGGCGAGTGAGAGCCGAATAGCCGCATGGATTTGTGGAACAGGATTGCGCAGAATTCTTGGCAATCGCCAAAAGGTGATACTACAGGGTCGACAACCGGACTTCCCAGCTCGGGCCTCGGGACAGGATAGTCGGCGCTCATCCATGAAGGACATAAGCACCTCAATTGGCCGCGATATTATCACAGCTTTCCTCACGCGACGGCGGTATTTTGTCAAATCTTGATGACAAAGCCACAATGGACGCTCAGTTTGGGACGATCCATGGGGGACGACCAATGTCCGGCGATCAGTCAGGCGTCAATTCATCAAATTTGGTTGCGCGGACTCTAATTCACCGCCGCCTTGTTACAATCAAAGGTTTCCATGGCTGACATTCAACCGTTTCAGGCATTTCGCTATAGTCCGCAACGGGTTTCGCCCGCTGACGTCGTAACCCAACCCTACGATAAGATTTCGCCGGAATCGCAGGATCGCTATTACACGGCCAGCCCGTATAACCTCGTCCGGATCATCCTCGGTCGCCGACAGGAGGAAGACAATCGGGAAAATAACGTATATTCCCGCGCCGCCGCTTACTTTCGGAAATGGCGGGAGGATGGGGTCCTGCGGCGCGATAGCTCGCCATCCCTGTACACGTATTCTCAGCGCTTTACTCCCCCGAAGGCGAACCTGGGACAAACGGGTTCCGGGTCAGAAGTGGAGCGGCGTGGGTTCATCGCCCTGGGCCGTATCGAGGACTACGCAGCCGGAGTCGTGTTCCGCCATGAACAGACCCTGGCCAAGCCTAAGGCGGATCGTCTCGACCTGCTCCGCTCAACGCGCGCGCATTTTGGCCAGATTTTCATGCTGTACGAAGATTCTGGCCAGATCGATAGTCTTTTAGCGAATCCGGCTACCCCGGATATCGCGGTAACCGATGAATACGGAGTGAGCCACAGTGTTTGGCAGGTTTCGGATCCGCAATTAATCGACTCGGTCCGCGACGCCATGGCCGGGAAGAAACTGATTATCGCAGACGGTCACCATCGTTACGAAACCGCGCTCAACTATCGAAATGAGTGTCGCAGCAAGGCCAGCAGCACGGCAACTGCTCAGCCGGGGTCCGCCTCCTACGATTTTGCGATGATGACCTTCGTCAATATGAACAGCCCGGCTTTGGTCATTCTTCCGACGCATCGCGTGGTGCATAGCCTGCTTTCATTTTCTGAGGAATCTTTTCGCAAGTCCGCCCGCGCATTCTTTGATGTCGAAGAGGTCGACTTGCCGATTGACGCGAACCGCGCTACCTCAATGCTGCGTGAATGCGGCCGGGCCGGCACGACGATTCTGGCGGTCACGGCTCGTTGCGCCTTCCTTCTCCATCATCCCAACCCGAACGTGGCACAGGTTTTCGACGGACTCTCGGTCCGCCAGCAATCGCTGGACGTGGTGCAGCTGCACAAGGTTCTGTTGGAAAACGTATTGCACCTGACGGAAGAATCCATTCGCAACCAGCAGAATATTTCCTACGTGCGGGACACGGCTGAAGCGCTCTCCCACGTACAAGGCTCCGCCCGCGCCAATATTGTTTTCCTGATGAATCCCTGCCGCATTTCGCAAGTGCGCGATATCGCTTTCGCCGGTGAGGTAATGCCTCAGAAGTCTACCGATTTCTATCCCAAGCTCCTCAGCGGATTGACGGTCTATGCCCTCGATTAGCAGCGAAGGGCCTACGGTTCCGACGACCGTTACGCAGTCTCTTAAATGCCGCAATCAATATTGGCCCTTCGCTAGGCTTAGAGAGTGGTCCGACCTTCCGAACCTTGCGACGCTAGTCTCGGTCGGCCTCGTGATTTTCCTAGCTCTCCCGCTCACAGCTGCCGCCGTTCCTGAAAAGCATCTTTCTGTTTATTCCACCGCGGCCAACTATTCTGTGCCCATCGTGCAGCGTCAAGGCCACGACTACATCGGCATACTGGAACTCCTGGAGCCTCTCGGCACCGTAAGCGCCAAGCTCGAAGGCTCGCGCTGGCGTCTGCGGTACAACAACATCCTCGCTGATTTCACGGTGGATAAGAATCGGGTGCACGTCCAGGGACGCGACGCAGATCTCTCAGCAAAATTCCTTCTGGAGAATGGGCGTGGCCTGGTTCCGACCGGTTCTCTTAATTCCCTTCTGCCCCATTTTCTGGGGGGACCTTCCACTTTCCACGAAGAGTCCGGACGCCTTTTCATTGGAAATGTCGCGACTCATTTCACCGCCTCAGTTGCGGCCGACGACTCCTCGCATCTTGTCTTTCATTTCACCTCTCCGGTGAACCCGATGGTGGCTTCGGAACCCGGCAGGCTGCACATGACTTTCGCCCACGAACCCGTGACCGCACCCGCCTCCCCAACGCTCACTTTCTCTAGCAAAACGATTCCATCTGCCACATTTTCCGAAGGAAACGGCGCCGCCGAGATCACGGTGGCCACCACCATGCCCCTGATGGCTACGTTTAGCAATGATGGCCGCACGATTACCCTGGTTCCAGCAAAGAGCCCACTTCCGACAGCGGCCGCGACGGCGCCCACGAACCAACCTCCGCTAACTGGCGCTCCGCCACCACAACCTGCGGCCACTTTGACTTCGGTTGCCCGCCGGTATTTCGCTGTAGTCGATGCTAGCCACGGGGGAAGTGATCGAGGCGAGGCGCTCAGTCCTACGCTTGCTGAAAAGGATGTCACCCTGGACTTCGCCCGGCGTCTTCGGCAGGAACTCGAAAGTCGCGGCATCACCACCCTCGTCCTCCGCGATTCGGATGCCAATCTTTCGCTCGACGATCGTGCCGGCTTTGCCAATACCACCCACGCAGCCGTCTACATCGCTCTCCATGCTGCCTCCAGCGGCCACGGGGTTCGCCTCTACACCTGTATGCTTCCCAACCACAATGCCAGCGACACCGGCCCCTTCCGAGAGTGGCCTACCGCGCAATCATCTTCCCTTCCCCTTAGCCAGACGGTGGCAGCCAGCATCGCCGACACGTTAAGAAGAATTCAGGTTCCTGTGCGCACCCTGATTGCCCCGCTCAGGCCACTAAATAATATCGTCACCGCCGCCATCGCCGTCGAGGTCGCTCCGCCCGCGACGGACGTCTCGGCCCTGGTTTCGCCGGACTACCAGCAACTCATCACGGGCGCTGTTGCCAACGGAATTATGGCCATTCGTTCCCAACTCGCCGCCGCACCTTGAAAACTAGTTACTCGCTGGGAAGGAATGGTTATTCAGGGCGATTCTTAGATTGCCAAGTCGTAGGACGAAATAAAGGAGATTACCTGAGCTTTCGATGATTCCACGCCATTTCATCATCGCGGCTTCCATCCTGCTAGCGGCCGCGCTCGCCATGAGCGTGTATGCATGGCGAATGCGCGGGCGGGCGGCTGCCACGCCTGTCGCCACGGCCGACACACGCCCCGTTGTCGCTCCGGTGGCGGGCACTACCGAGCAAGTTACATTGTATGTGGCCTACGATGACGTAGGAGTGCTCCGCGCCCAGTCGGCTCAGGTTCCTATGCCGAGCGTCCGTCAACAACGCGCCGAGGAAGTTCTCCGAGCGTTAATCGCTCTGTATCTGAACAAATCTTCATCTCACCCGCTCGCACCGGGCTCGGACATTCGTAGCGTCTATCTGGTCGATCCTGGCTTGGCTGTCATCGACCTGAACGCCGCCTTCGCCGACGGTCACCGCTCGGGCATCCTGGCCGAAGAACTCAGCGTCGCGTCACTCATCGAGACGCTCTCCACCAACGTTCCAGGGATTACGAGGGTCAAAATACTGGTGGAAGGCACGCAGCGGGAAACGTTGGCTGGCCACGCCGATCTCTCAAATTTTTTCGATGTGGCCGCCGTGAATCAATTAACTTCGCAGTTGCAGACGCTGCAGTGAATGTGTAAGCGCGGTGGTATAGTGGTAGGACCAATCGGTCTGAGATATCGACTGATGATCGATCCTGTGGAGTTCTAGACCAAAACACCAAAGATTGAGGACAATTCTGTATGGCGATTGCCACTATTAATCCCGCTACGGGCGAAACCCTCCAGACTTTTCAGCCGCTTTCCAGCACCGAGATTGAGCAGAAGCTTCAGCTCGCTGTGGATACCTTCCGCGCAGAACAGAAAACCTCCTTCGCCGAGCGCGCCCGCCGCATGCGAAAAGCTGCCGAAATCCTCGAGCGGGACCAGGCTAAATTCGCTCACCTCATGACTCTGGAAATGGGTAAGCCCTATAAAGCGGCCATCGCCGAGGCTCAAAAGTGCGCCTCCGGTTGCCGCTATTACGCGGACAATGCGGAGAAATTTCTCAAGGACGAGATGATCGAAACCGGCGCAAAAAAGAGTTTCATCCGCTACCGGCCCATTGGACCCATTCTCGCCGTTATGCCCTGGAACTTTCCTTTCTGGCAGGTAGTGCGATTCGCAGCGCCCGCGCTGATGGCGGGGAACGTCGGCCTGCTCAAGCACGCCTCAAATGTCCCCCAGTGCGCCGTTGCGCTGCAGGATCTCTACCTCGAAGCCGGCTTCCCGCCAGGCGCTTTCCAGACGCTGCTGATAGGCTCGCAGCAGGTGGACGCCATTCTCAACGATCCCCGCGTTGTAGCGGCCACTCTGACCGGCAGCGAACAAGCTGGGATCGAAGTGGGAGTTTCCGCCGCCAAGCGCATTAAGAAAGTCGTCCTTGAACTCGGAGGAAGTGACCCCTTTATCGTGATGCCTAGCGCCGATCTCGAGGCCGCCGTGGCCACTGCTGTCGAGGCGCGCGTCATCAATAACGGCCAATCCTGCATCGCTGCCAAGCGATTTATCGTCCACGAATCCATCGCGGCTGACTTTGAAAAGAAGTTCGTTGACCGCATGAAGAATCTCCGCATCGGCGATCCCTTCGACGAGAAAACCGAACTCGGCCCTCTCGCCACCGCCAGCGCCGTTAAAGATCTTGATGCCGATGTACAGAAAACCGTCAAAGCGGGCGCCAGGCTCTTAACGGGCGGCCACAAGCTCGATCTCCCCGGCAACTACTACGCGCCCACGGTTCTGACCGATATTCCGAAGGAATCTCCTGCCTATCGCGAAGAATTTTTCGGCCCGGTCGCCTCGCTGTTCCGGGTCAAAAACATCGACGAAGCCATCCGGCTCGCGAACGACAGCCGCTTCGGCCTCGGTGCCAGCGCCTGGACGAAAGACGACCGAGAGCGTGAGCGCTTCATCAACGAACTCGAGTCGGGTATGGTTTTCATCAACAAAATGGTCGCATCCGACCCGCGCATCCCGTTCGGCGGCGTCAAAGCATCTGGCCACGGCCGCGAGCTCGCCGCCAATGGGATTCGGGAGTTTATGAATATAAAGACCGTATGGGTCGCATAAGAAGCCGAGGGGAGCGTCTATGTGGGGACGGGCGCCCTCGGCTGTTGCCCGCCGTCCGGGAACCCGTTGCTCACTGCCTTAACGTCAACCTACTCAACACCGCCTGTTGTTTGGCAATCAGTGCCTGCACTCCCTGGCGTGCATAGGCCATCATCTTGCCGAATTGCGCTTCGTCGAAGACCTGGCGCTCGGCGGTTGCCTGCACTTCGACCATCTTGTAGCCGGCGGTCATCACAAAGTTCATGTCAACATCGGCGCGGGAATCTTCTTCGTAGCAAAGATCGAGCAGGATTTCTCCATCGACAATTCCCACGCTCACCGCAGCGACGAAATCCTTCAGCGGAACCGAAGTCAGCGTGCCCGCCTCCACCAGTTTTTCAAGAGCCAAACCTAGAGCTACAAATGCGCCCGTAATCGAGGCCGTCCGGGTTCCACCATCGGCCTGAATCACATCGCAATCAATCCAAACCGTTCTCTCGCCCAACCGTGTTAAATCCGTCACCGCCCGAAGCGATCGCCCAATCAGGCGCTGGATCTCATGGGTCCGGCCGCTCTGGCGCCCTTTCGCTACTTCGCGCGACGTTCGAGTCAGCGTCGCCCGGGGAATCATCGCGTACTCGCTCGAAATCCATCCTTTGCCGGTGTTCCGCATAAAGGGCGGCACGGTCTCTTCAATCGAGGCAGTACAGATGACGCGCGTGTTTCCTACCTCAATCAGCGCCGATCCCTCTGCCGTTGTAATGAATTCTGGAGTGATCACTACCGGGCGCAACTGGTCCACAACACGATTATCCGATCGATAGAACATAAGCGAGGATTGTACCCGATGCACGTATCGACCCTGCGATGAACCAGCCATGCCCGTGATTTCAGTCACGTCCCGTGACCGATCTTTACAGATGCCGCTCACATCTTTTCAATTCTGCATGATTCTCTATACAACTTTTCCGTCGGTGCGGGATTCCTTTCATCATGAGAAGGGTTAGAGATTAGCTCTGCTCAGCGCCGCAGGATTGGAAGGCACAGCCTTCAGGAGGTATCATCGATGTCTCCGTCCAACATTCACGCTCGCCCCTTCTTAGCTCTGGCCAAACCAAAACTCAAGCCGATTGTTACTTTGCTAGTTACTGTTCTCCTTTCACTAGCTTCAAGTGCCCAGGAGCCGACATCACCTCCCCCGAACCAACCAGTCACCGCGTCAAATACTGCCCTCGCTGCAGCGATTACGGTTCCAGCCGGCACCTACATTGCGCTGGCACTGACCCATCCGATTCAGAGCCGCAATATCCATCGCGGCGATGACATCTACGCGCAAATCACATCCCCCGTCACCAGCGGCAATGAGGTCGTAATTCCGGCCGGGACACTTGTCCAAGGAAAGGTCGACAAGCTCGGTCGTAATGGCAACCGAGGAGAGCTTTTACTGCAATCCATGGCGGTAGCTTTCCCGGACGGCTATGTCGCGCCCATCGAAGGCCCGATTACTTTGCGAAGCAACGAAGGCTACGCGCTAAAGGATCCCGGCCAAGGTCGCGTAGCCGGGGCTGTACTAGGCCCCCTAGCCGGATCGGGCATAGGAGCCCTGATCGGCCATTCAGTAGCCAGTTCGAAGGGAACCACACTCACCACAAGCGCTCCCCCAGGCTGTGTGACTGGCTCGTTCGGATGTTTGACATCGAGCGTAACGGGGCCTCCTGACAAGGGCAAAGACACTGTCATCGGCGCAGCCATTGGTGGAGGCGTTGGATTGGTTGCTGGGTTGCTAATCGCCACCAGTTCCCATCAATTTTTTCTCGATGTAGGTGCGCCCGTCGAGATGGTGTTGCAACATCCGCTCACTCTGGAGACCGATCAGGTCGCCGACGCCATCCGCGATGCAGCGCAGCATCCGATCGCAACACAGCCGGTTTCGCCGCGACCGCGTCCAATTCCTCCCCCGCCTAACACAGACCCCGCCACCTGTTACACGCCCGGAACGCCTGGCACTCCAGACATCGACATCCCAGGAACGCCAGCCATCGGCAATTCGCCGGGAACGCCCGCTACTCACATCCCGGGGATCCCGGCTACTCCCCCTACTTCACATCCCTGCCCCTAGTCGAGCCAGTGAGGGCACGGCGCAACCCGCGCCCTCATGATTTAATGATCTCTCGACTTATGCCCACACTCATTGCTCAACCTACGCGGGTTCAATCCGCTGGCAACAAACCCAAGCTGATCGACGAATACATCGGCCGCGTGAACTCACAAACAACCTCAGCCAGCGTGGCGCACATGCGAAGTCCCGCCGGATGGCTGGAACCCGGACAGACGCCAGCATTCGATGAGTTCACTATCGTTCTGAAAGGAACGCTGCACGTAGAGTACAAAGGCGGCACACTGGATGTGACCTCGGGACAAGCCGTGATCGCCCATGCCGGCGAGTGGGTTCGCTACTCCACTCCGCACGAAGGTGGGGCCGAATACATCGCCGTCTGTCTGCCGGCATTTCTCCATGGAGACGGTGCATCGCGACCGAAGTTAAAGTCGCGACCGGCACTTCAGTCGCGCGATTGCCTTCGATGGTTCTTTTCTAACAGCCATGCGGGATAAAATCAGCGATATGGTTCCCAACCGTTCCATTGCAGTCTTCGACCTTGGTGGCGTCCTGCTCGACTGGAACCCGCGCTACCTCTACCGCAAGCTTTTCAACGGAGACGAAGCTGGCATGGAACACTTTCTCTCCAACGTCTGCACACAAGCGTGGAACTCCCAGCAGGATGCCGGCAGGCCTTTCGCGGAAGCCTGCGCCGCTCTGAAATTAGAGCACCCGCAGCATGCTGAGTTGATCGACGCGTGGATCGAGCGTCAGCCGGAAATGATCAGCGGCGAGATTCCCGGAACGGTTGAAATCCTGGCCGAATTACGCCAACGGCAAGTTCCGCTCTACGCCCTGAGCAACTGGTCGGCGGAAACTTTCCCTTTATCGCTCAAGCGCTTTGACTTCCTGCATTGGTTTCAAGGAATCGTGCTCTCCGGCGAAGTGCGCGCCAACAAACCGGATCCGCGCATTTTTGAGCACTTCTTTAAGACGCATGCCATCGATCCTTCCCAAACGGTTTACGTTGACGATTTGCCAAGAAACGTGGACGCGGCAAATAGCTTCGGCATGCACGGGATTCTGTTCACTGACCCTCCTGCCCTTCGTGACGAACTGGTAAAGCTGGGACTGCTAGACTCAAGGGGCAAAATAAGCGGTGTGAGGATCGATCATGTTGCGGCCTGGGTCTCCGATCTGGAGCGCGCCCGTGCATTTTACGAGCGTTGGTTTAAGGCTTCCTCGGGCCCGGGCTACTCCAGTTCGACGCGTGATTTCAAATCATATTTCTTGTCGCTCGGTTCCGGCGCACGTCTGGAACTTATGGCTTCTCCCGTTGAGACGCCCCGGCCCGCACATCTCGCCATTTCGGTTGGCTCACGCGAAGCGGTCGACCATATGGTGAAGGAGATGGGAACTGCGGGAGTCCGCATCGTGAGCCCGCCACGGATCACGGGCGACGGCTACTATGAAGCTGTGGTCGCCGATTCGGAAGGAAATCTCGTGGAGATCACTTCTTAGATCAATTCAACATGCGCGAGCGAATCACGCAGCCGCCGTATATCGCGTCTCAATCGCCGCCTTGATCTTGTCACGGCTGTCGCGAGCCGTTGCCGCCTCATCCTCTTCGACCCCGGCCGCATCCTGCGCCAGTGGTTCGTCCTTGATGATGTCTCGAAACCACTGCGAATAGTCCCCGCGCCTCAGGTGGAACATCCAGGTCTCGTCGTCCACGCCCTCAGCCAGGTCTAGGAAGGTATTCAAATTCTGTGCTCGCAAATTGAGCTTCGATTTCGGCCCGCGAAAATAGAAACTTTGTTCCGGTGACATTTCGCCTTCCGCATATCGGCGCACATGCCGGCGTCTTTCGGCTTTCGCTGGGACTGTTCGCACGCGAATGGGCTTCTCATTCTGTCTGCAGAACCAAACCATCGCCTCACCTTTTTCCAACTCCACTTCTTCGCCCTCGGGCTCGGCGAGCCCAGCCGCTTTCGCGAATGCAGCGAGGGTCTGCATGGGCTGGTTGCCCGTTACCAATAATGCGTCGACACACTGCAATGCCGCTGGTGAAATGTGATCCGGATGAACGGTGATTAGTATGGTGGTTTCGAGCGACTGGGGTACCGTGCCCGCTGCCGAGGACCAGGACGCCGGCAATAGATGATGCGCCTCATCAAATACCAGCCAGTGCGGCCGCGCCGTACGAGCTCGCAGGTCCTGTATCTTTGGCAGCAACACGGCGCAGTACTCGGGTCGCCCCGCCAGGGGAACGTCGATTAGATTCACCACCACACTTTGCTCCGGCGACGCCAAAACTCGCAGCACGCTATCCGGATCAGGCCGCTCCTTTGCCGTGCCCAACGTCAATGCCCCCGCGAAGTTTTCGAAATCTCCCTCCGGATCAAGTAGGCAAAACTGATATTGATGTTCTTCGAACTGCTCCAGAATTCCCGCGACTGCCGTCGATTTTCCGCTAGCCGATGGCCCCGCCACCAGAATGCTGTTGCGATACGGACTGACCACCACGGGCTCATCGCTACCGTCGAGTGTGCGGCCCAGCGTGATTGCGTGACGCTTCAAGCGCGAATCGTAGTCGGCAAGATCGTTCTTCAAAAGCTGATCGATAATCTCCTTCACACCATCCCCGTGGTCTTTCTCGGTGACGATATCCGCTCGTTCCTTCAAGGTTTCCAGCGCATTCGCCACCGCTACAGAGCACTCACATTTCGACAAAAATGCATGATCATTCTCGGCGTCGCCAAATCCAACCACGTTATGCGCCGATAGCCCAAGCTCTTTCAGCGCTGCCTCCAACCCACTCGCCTTGTTCACACCTGCGGGGAGCACCATCACCGCTCCCTTATTGAAGATCACTTGCAAATCCAGTCCGAGCTCGCGAATGCAATCGAGCACGGCGTCCTGATGCGGCTCCCATGTCGCCACGATGCCGCGACCGACAGCGGCCGGGATTCCACGCTCCTCCAGCATCTTGATGAATTTTGGATTTGGAGCCTCTCCCAGCACTCTCTCTTCCCGCGTCTCCGGGCGATAGAGCAGCGCTCCATTTTCAGCCACCACTAAATCAAAAATCTCAAGCTGTGAAAAGACTGACATGAGATCGGGCAGATGCCTTCCCGTGACCAACGCTAGTTTTCGCCCCGAGGAACAGACCTTCTTGAGCGATTCGATTATGTTCTCCCTCACATGCCCTTGCGAGGCGAGGGTGCCGTCGTAGTCGGTAGCTAATAACTTGTAACGCATCGGACTTTGGATGCTTTTGGGGCACCAGACAATTGTTAATAGTTTCGCAGCGAACCCATGGCGAGGTAGAAGCAGGTCTTCGGTGAACCAACCCCGCACTTACTTGTGTCATCCAAGCGACACACCAAATTGACTAAAGCCAAACAGGCCGGGCGTTTGTACTTGTAATGAAGCCTCGCTGACATTTTAACGATCCTTTAATCAAGCCTATCTACGGGGCTCCACATCTATGCTTCCATCCACGGGAGCCCCTATGACAAACGCTGTGTCCGATTTTTCTGAAATGGATAACGCCGCCATCTCCAGCCAACACTGGAAAATCATGTTTATTTCCGGCATGGGCTTCTTTACGGACGCCTATGACCTGTTCATCATCGGTGTCGTGATGTCGCTGGTGAAGCCGATTTGGCACACCAGCAAACTCGAAGAGAGCCTGGTGGATTCGACGGCGCTGCTCGCGGCCGCACTAGGGGCACTGCTCTTCGGACGGGTGGCCGACATGATCGGCCGCAAACGAATCTACGGTGTGGAAGTATTGGTGCTCGCGGCCGGTGCCATTGGCTGCGCTTTCGCGCCGAATATCTGGTGGCTCATCGGTCTTCGTTTCATTCTGGGCATCGGCATCGGCGGTGATTATCCGGTGTCGGCTACCATCATGAGCGAATACGCCGGAAAAGCGTCGCGCGGAATGCTGGTCACGTTGGTTTTCACCATGCAGGCGGCAGGCCTCATTTTGGGACCTCTATTCGCCTCCGCGTTACTGTCGACAAAGCTTTCTCACGACATCATCTGGCGCGTCCTTGTCGCGTTCGGTGCCGTTCCTGCGCTCGCCGTGTACTGGCAGCGCCGCCACCTCAAAGAAACTCCCCGTTATTTAGCGGCCAATGGTAAACAAGAGGATGAAAAAGGTCGCATCTCAAACGCCGAGCACTTCGACGAATCCAAGCACGGCCACACGTTCTGGAATGGCTTTGAGAACCTTATCCGCGACAACAAACTGCTGCTTCGGCTGATTGGCACCAGCGCCGCTTGGTTCCTGATGGACGCCGCTTACTACGGGAACACCGTTTCGAGCCCGCTCGTTCTCTCCGTTCTCCACAGCGACCGTACGCTGCTGCAGAAAACACTCACGCAGCTCGGAATCTTCGCGGTGTTCGCCGCGCCCGGATACGCTGTTGCCGCGCTCACCATGGACCGTCTCGGGCGAAAGACCATCCAGGCAGTTGGCTTCGGCATGATGGCACTCACCTTTGTGGTGCTCGCTTTTGTTCCCAATCTCGAGAAGATGGCCGTCCCGTTCCTCATCATCTATGGACTCAGTTTTTTCTTCACGGAGTTCGGGCCGAACTCCACGACGTTCGTCTACCCCTCTGAAGTTTTCCCGGTGCGAGTTCGCACCACCGGGCACGGCATCGCCTCTGCCGTCGGCAAGCTCGGAGGATTCGCGGGAGTGTTCTTATTTCCCTATCTCATGAATTGGAAAGGCCTGCTGGGCGCAGAATCCGCTGCCGCCTTGGCAAGCGTCATCGGAGTGATCGTGACGCTTACGATGTTGCCCGAAACCAAGGGTAAAAGTCTCGAAGCCATCTGAGGACCCCGCGATCGGGCGACTTGATTTGGGTTCAAACCCTAAGGGAATTTTTTGATCAATGGGAACGTGAACTCTCCTCCGCGTTAATAACGGCAAACAGCCTGGCACAGGCCGCATCTGACTTCCATTGAACTTGAGGAGAGTATGAAATGAGCGAGCGCGACGACAAGCACGCGAAGGACTACCAGGAATTGACTGGCGAGCCGGGCATGGAGAAGATCGCCGAACTCGTAAAAGGGATCCGTATCGCCATGATGTCGACAGTCGACAGCCGTGGACAAATCCACAGCCGGCCCATGGCAACACAGGACGAACATTTCGACGGCACCCTCTGGTTCCTCACACGCGCAACGTCGGCTAAAATGGGAGATCTGCAGCGCACTCGGCAAGTGACCCTTGACTACGCCGATCCAGGCAATTCGAAGTACATCACGCTCCGCGGCACCGCATCTGTAGTCAACGATCGTGCCAGGATAAAGGAACTCTGGAATCCTATGTACAAAGCCTGGTTTCCTGAAGGGGAGAACGATCCTGACATTACGGTGCTACGAGTCGAAATTTCCGAAGGGGATTTCTGGGAAGCGAACAGCAGCAAGATTATTATGGGCATCCGATACGCTGCGGCTGCCATTTCGGGTGGTAAAGTGCCTGTCGGTCAATCGGGCCATGTGGACGTGGCTTAGTCGCTAGCTCCGAAATAAACCTTCGTCTAATTCTTGCGGGTTTCGTTCTCGGGTCGCGGCTTAGTGGAGCCCATCCCCCTTTCGCGCGCAGTCGGCGTCGCGCCTGTGGACAGGGACTTCTTGCCGAGCGACGCACCAATCGCTTCCTCGACGGCACGCAATTCATTCTTCTTCCCTAACCTTCTCGATCGCTTGCTCATGATTCGATCATCCCACAGTTCAGCGACCAAACCAACCCAAGTCAAGATGTTTCTATTCCCACTCAATCGTCCCGGGTGGCTTCGAGGTAATGTCGTACACGACGCGATTCACACCCTTCACTTCATTAACGATCCGGTTGGAGATGTTTTTCAGCACCTCGTGAGGAAGTGGGACCCAATCCGCCGTCATCCCATCCTCTGAACTCACCGCCCGCACCGCGCACGTGTAGGCGTATGTGCGCATATCCCCCATCACGCCCACCGACATGACCGGTAGAAGCACTGCAAAAGATTGCCAAATCTTTCTATACAGGCCGGCGTTCTTGATCTCGCTCACGACGATGTCATCGCACTCGCGCAGCAAAGCCAGTCGTTCTGGCGTTACCTCGCCGAGAATACGGACGGCCAGTCCTGGTCCTGGAAACGGCTGCCGCTGCAGAATTTCATCGGGCATCCCCAAGTCACGCCCAATTTTTCGAACTTCGTCCTTAAATAGATCCTTCAAGGGTTCGATTAACTTCAACTTCATTTTCTCCGGCAGTCCACCCACGTTGTGGTGCGACTTAATTACCTGCGACGGCCCTCGCACGGACCGCGACTCGATCACGTCCGGATAAAGCGTGCCCTGCACCAGGTAGTCGACACTGCCCTCTTCTTTCGCAATGCGATGCGCTTCATCGTCAAACACCGCGATAAATTCGTTTCCGATAATCTTCCTCTTTGTCTCGGGATCGCTCACGCCCTTCAGCTTACTGAGAAAGCGATCCGTGGCGTCGACAGCATCCAGCCGCAACCCCAGCTTGTCCCGCAAGGTTTGCTGCACTTTTTCGAACTCGTTTTTGCGCAGCACTCCGTTGTTTACAAAGATGCTCGTCAGCCGGGATTTTCCATTCGCGTCGCGCAGCGCCCGATCTACCAGCACAGCCGCGACAGACGAATCGACGCCGCCAGAGAGCGCGCAGATCGCCCGACCGTCTCCCACTTGCTGTCGCACTTGTTGGATGGTCGAATCGATGAAGTGTTGCGGTGTCCACGTAGGTTGGGCACCGCAGATTTCGAAGACAAAGTTACGCAGCATTTCGGTGCCGTTGCGGGTGTGGTGAACTTCCGGATGAAACTGAACAGCGAACCATTTTTTCGAAACGTTTTGGATTCCGGCGACAGCATGGGCGGTCTTGGCTGTCAGTTCAAAGCCCGGAGGCAACTCCAGCGCCTCGTCTCCATGGGACATCCACACCGCCTGCCTCTTGTCTAATCCACGAAACAACACCGACTCGGCGATGATCTCGATATCCGCGTGCCCGTACTCCCGCTTGTCTGCCGGCCGAACCTTTCCGCCGAGTGTGTGCACCATGAACTGCAATCCGTAGCAAATTCCAAGCACAGGAAATCCCAGTTCAAACACGCGCGCATCCGCCGGGGGTGCGTCCTTGTCATACACCGACCACGGCGCTCCGGAGAGCACAATACCCACAGGCGAGTAGCTCTTCACCTCATCCAGCGAGGCCGTGCAAGGAAGAACCACGGAAAAAACATTCTGCTCACGGATGCGACGTGCGATGAGTTGCGTATACTGCGCGCCAAAATCGAGGATTACGATGGACTGATTTTGTATAGGCGGGTTCTGGAGGGATTGGTTTTCCACGGATGAGTTTCTCAAATCAGTTGGCTGTGTGTAAAGGAGGCTGCGCTCGCCGCCGCTGGTCTATATGTTCGTGGCAAGGCCGGGAGTATCGCTCAAAATTGATTCTTCGCGATCAATTGTAGTTTCGACCGTCGGAAGTTTCGCGCCTGGGCAGCGGCGTACCCCGCGTTGCAAGCGACATCTCAGGCATTTCCGCGATACAGACGTAACCCGCCAGACGCGCTATGTAGAGCCAGTCCACCACGGCAAAATAGCCAACAGTCACGAATAGGACGCCGAGGACGACCATCCGAATGGGCACAATGCGAAGAAAGGCCAGCGGCAGCGACGCTGCAGTCGTGGCGACGCTGAAAGCGACAACATGCGCGAGGCCGGTCCATGTGCTCACCGCCAGAGTCGGGCCAACTCGATCACGACTAAACGACACCGCCGCAGAGAGTGCTCCCAAACCATCTTCGCCATTGCGGACCGCGAATATGGAAGCTAGTGACAGATACCAGTTCAAGACCCACCCGGTAAAACAGATGATTATTGCCAGGGCCAGGAATAGCGCGACCGCTAAACCCGGTTTGGGATGGGCATCTGATGAAACAAAGCTGGAGACTACAGCCGCGCCCACCAACGCCAGAACTGTCCCCAGGACTGTTGCGACGCGTAGAAAGCTTAGATCGATCAACCCACGAATCGGCGGCAAACTGCTGGCGTCTTCGTTCTCAGTGAAGGCGCTGCGCGCATCGTCCGAGCGAAAGTAGTCAAGCAACGCACGGATCGAGACGAGGCGGCCAATTGAAGAGGCAGCGATCCACAAAAGTGAAAGCGCAAGCGCCGTGACGAGCGCCCCGAGTACAGCTCGATTCCGGCTGCCGCTAAGGATATGAGAAATGGCTTTGCCGACGAGCGCGGGTTGTCGAGTAGAAAGCAGCGCGGCATCCGCCCCGGTCACGGGTAATGTGTTGAGGAATTCGACGCCATAGAAACAGAACAGGGCGGCCGCGACCGCTCCTACGCTCCATCGCCACGCGATTTCCGCAAATGTAAATGAAGGACGACGAAAGGCGGCTCGGAAACCTTCGATGGTGGGGGACGGCGCAGACATTGGCTTCTTATTCGTTCAATAGAATACCTCAGCCGGCTCCGGACCCTTACCTTCGAACCCTCGAATATTGCCGCTCACTTGACGACGATATTAACCAGCTTGCCCGGCACAAAGATTTTTTTGACGATCGGCTTGCCGGCAATGGCAGCCTGCACTTTTTCGTCAGCCAGAGCGAACCGCACGACTTCTTCCTCCGGCGCTTCAGCAGCGACGACGATCCGGCCCCGCAATTTGCCATTTACCTGAACAGGAATCTCGAGTTCATCTTCCTTCGCGAGTGCAGCATCATATTTTGGCCATTGCACTTTGAGCAGGCTTCCCTTCTCGCCGAGCATCTCCCACAATTCGTGAGCAAGATAAGGAGCAAATGGCGCAAGCAATAAGACCAGATTGCGTTGCACTTCAGCGAGTAGCGCGGGCGACGGCCTGACGTGGCTAGCTTCATCGTTGGCACCGGCCGCCGACGGCGTCCGCGCCTTCCCGCTATTTTGTGCACCTGCTTCCTCGTAGACGTAAAGCGCGTTAACTAGCTCCATGATGGCGGAGATACACGTGTTGAAGTGCCAGCGCCCTTGAAAGTCGTCGCTCACGCGCTTGATCGTCTGGTGAAGTTTCCGCTGGATCTGGCGGTCTGCAGGCGAGGGAGAGGATACGGGCGCAGCTTCAACCGAAGTACTCAGCGAGGAATTGCGCACCACGAAACGATAGACACGGCCCAAGAATCTTTGAATGCCTTCAATACCGGAATCCTGCCAGTCAAGGTCGCGATCCGGGGGGGCGGCGAAGAGGCTATAGAGTCGGGCCGCATCGGCTCCGTAGCGGGCCACCATTTCATCCGGGCTCACGACGTTGCCCAGACTCTTTGACATCTTCGCGCCATCCTTAATCACCATCCCTTGCGTAAACAAGCGCTCGACGGGCTCGTCGTTTGTAATGAGCCCAAGGTCGCGCATTACCTTGGTCCAGAAGCGCGAATAAATCAGGTGCAAGATGGCGTGTTCGACGCCGCCAATGTACTGGTCGATCGGAAACCAATATTGCGCGATCTTCGAGTCAAACGGCGCTTGGTCGTTGTGTGCATCGGTATAACGGTAGAAATACCAGGACGAATCGACGAAGGTGTCCATGGTATCGGTTTCGCGTCGCGCCGGACCTCCGCACTTCGGGCAGGTCGCGTGGACGAATTCTGGCACTCTCCCGAGCGGCGACCCGCCGGCCAGCGTGATGTCGACATTCTCCGGCAAGATCACCGGCAAATCTTTTTCTGGTACCGGGACAATGCCATGTTTGTCGCAATAGAGCATGGGAATTGGGGTGCCCCAATAGCGCTGGCGGGAGATTCCCCAATCTTTGAGGCGATACGTTGTGGTGGCTTTTCCGAAGCCTTTTTCCTCGGCATACGCTGACATCTTTTTGATCGCCTCGGCGCACTCGAGTCCGCTGTATGGACCGGAATTTATCAACATGCCTTCTTCAGCGACAAACGGGAGCGCCGGTTCGGCCATCGTCTCCTCAGGATCGTTTGAGACGGGAAGAACCACTAGACGAATTTCAAGCTTATATTTTCTTGCAAACTCGTAATCGCGATCGTCATGCGCGGGCACGCTCATGATCGCGCCGGTGCCATAATCCATCAAAATGTAGTTGGCAACCCATACCGGAATTTTCTCGCCATTGAATGGATTGATCACGTAGCGACCGGTGGCAACACCATGTTTCTCAATTTCGCCGATGTCTCCCACTTCTTTGGCTTTGCGCTGCTCGGCAATCAATTGATCGACCTTGGCCCGGAGATCGGGATTGGTTGCGGCAAGATCAGCCACGATGGGATGCTGTGGCGCAAGTTGGACCGATGTCGCGCCGAAAATAGTATCGACGCGAGTGGTGAACACGCTGACGGTTGCGCCTGCCGGACCGAATCCTTTATGCGGTTGCGAGTAGTCCAGTTTGAAGTCGACCAGGGTACCTTCGCTGCGGCCGATCCAGTTGCGCTGCATGGTGCGCACTTTTTCCGGCCAGCCATCGAGCTTCTCCAGATCACGCAACAATTCATCCGCATATTGGGTGATGCGCAAGAACCACTGCTCGAGTTCGCGTTGTTCCACCAACGTGTCTTCATGCCGCCAGCAGCGGCCATCGATTACCTGCTCATTGGCAAGTACAGTGGCGCACTTGGGGCACCAGTTGACTCGGCTGTTCTTGCGGTATGCCAAACCTTTCTCGTAGAACTTGAGAAAAAACCACTGGTTCCAGCGGTAATAGTCGGGGAGACAGGTGGTCACTTCCCGCGACCAGTCGTAGGCGAAGCCCAGGCGCTTCATCTGCGCCTTCATTTTGGCGATGTTGCCGAGGGTCCACTCGCGGGGTGGCGTGTTGTTCTGAATGGCGGCATTTTCCGCCGGAAGTCCGAACGAATCCCATCCCATTGGATGAAGGACGTTGTAGCCGTTCATCCACATGTAGCGCGCTAATGCATCGCCGATGGCGTAGTTGCGCACGTGCCCCATGTGGAGCGCTCCCGAGGGATAAGGGAGCATCTCAAGGACATAAAATTTCTTCTTCGCGGAGTCGGCCGGATCGGCTGCATAGAGTTTGGGATCGGCCTGCCAGCGCTCGGACCATTTACTTTCGACGCGCTGCGGATTGTAGCGCTCGTCATTGGGACGATCGGGGCTGCTTGTTCTATCTTCCTGCATATTTTCTTGCGGCATAAGACGGTCTGGGAGAGCTAAGGGTAAACCTTACATTTTACAATGAGTGGATCAGCTAACCAGTTTTTTGAGAGCCTCTACGTTCCTGCGGTCGTCGCCCGGCTTATCAATAGGAGTTTCCGCGATAAAAGCCGCATGCGTCAGGCGCTGATCGTTAAGCAGGGTACGAAACGGTTCCGTACCGATCGTCCCTTTACCGATGTGTTGATGGCGGTCCAGCTTAGATCCGCGGGCGGCTTTGGCGTCGTTGCAGTGGATGACCTTCACGTTGCTTAGTCCCACGGTTGCGTCGAGGTGCTGAAGTGTTGCGTAAATGCCAGCTTCTGTGACGATATCGTATCCGGCAACGTGCGTGTGGCAAGTATCGATGCACGCGGCAGCAGGCACGATGCCGCGAAGCCGATCGATAACCTCGGCGACTTGTTCGAAGCTGCCTCCGAGCGAAAACTCGGCTCCGGCGGTGTTTTCGATAAGAATCGTCAAGCCCGAAGCCGCGAGGTCAAGACCCTGCGTGGAGGCGGCAATAGCGGCCGCAGTTTGCAAGAGTCCAGCTTCGCGGTCGGCTCCCCGGAATGAGCCGGGGTGGAGTACGAGGTAATCCGCGCAGATGGCGAGTGCACGCTCGACTTCGCCCCGAAAAGCCTCAATCGACTTCCTCAGAAACAAAGGGTTCGTACTGGCCAAATTCACCAGGTAATTCGTGTGGATAACCAGCGGCTTCAAATCGTACTGCCTACGAAGGCCAAGCATTTCGTCACAGAGCGGGCGACTGAGCTGGTAAGGTGCCCATTGCCGCGGGCTGGACGAGAAGACTTGCAGCGTATTGCAGCCCAGCCGATATGCCCGTTCGGCGGCGTTGTGTACTCCTCCGGCCGTTGACGTGTGAATTCCGATGCGCCTGGAAGTCAGGCGCGGCGGGCGCCTTGGCGCGGGACGGGCGAGGATATCCTGTTCACGGGCCATGGAGTACGGCATCTTCAAAGTATAAAACGCCCGCGCAGCGCTCGTGGGGACAGCAGGAGCGGCTGGCCCTCTCGCGGATTATCCAAAATCAATCCATGGTAATCACTGCTCTGAAGCGCACTTTACCCTCGGCGACGCGGTCGTAAGCCTTGTTGATGTCGTCGAGTTTGTAGGTCTCGGCAACCACTTTTACTTTGCCCTTAGCCACCATGTCGAGCGCTTCATAGAGGTATTCAGGACCGTTTTGCGAAGAGCCCATTAGTCGGACGCGCTTGAACATGAGTTCCGGAGTGTAGTTCAGGGGCTCGTGGCCCACGCCCATCAGGATGATCCGGCCGTCCGGACGCATGCCTTTCGCGGCGTCGACAACAGCGGACCAGGAATTCGAAGTGGCAAGAAGGACATCAGCTCCTCCGCCGGACATTAATTGCTCTCCACTCTCGACAACGTCATCGGCACCGAGATCGCGAATCATCTTTTCTTTGTCCTTACTCTTGGTAACAGCGATCGTATCGAAGCCAGAGGCTTTGGAATATTGCAGGGCGAGATGGCCGAGACCTCCAATACCGACGACGGCAATCCGCTCGTGCGGCTTGGGATCGGCAAGGCGAAGGCCGCTCCAGACGGTATAGCCAGCGCAGAAGACAGGTGCAGCTTGTTCGTAGCTGACAGCGTCCGGGATAAGCATGGTGGCATCGGCGAAAGCGAGCATGTATTCGGCATGGCTGCCCTGCAGATTGATGCCAGTCGATTGATTGTTCTGGCACAATTCTTTCTTGCCGCGCAAACACCACTCGCAACGTCCGCACCCTTTTTGAACCCAGCCAACGCCTACGCGGTCCCCAATCTTTCTGGTTGTGACTCCGGCGCCGAGTTCTACGATCTCGCCAACCGGCTCATGGCCGAGAACGCGCGGGAATTGTAAAGGAAACAATCCGTGGGTAAGGTGAACATCTGTGTAGCAAAGACCGCTGGCATGAATTTTGATGATGACCTGATTGGGTCCCGGCTTCGGGCGTTTCCCAGGTCTTCACTTCCCATGGGGCATTAACGGCAGGAACGACGGCGGCTTTCATGCGATGAATCTCCTCGGTCAAAGTTTCTCGTTGCGAATCTCAAACTTGGATGCTGCAAAGAGCAGTTGGACTCAGGACAGCGTTTCTGCTGCCTCAGTTTGTCTTGAAAGGTGGCGAGTCCAAGCTTCGGTCAAATGGACTGCGGAAAGCTGCTTTCCCACGAGTGATCACAAGGGTCGTGTAGCTTAGTCTTAACCGGTTTGCAGCCCTACGATCGCGACGGTAGACTTGAGATCAAGCTTTCTGCTGGTTGCCGGGGAGGCCCAGTCGAGCAAGCGCTTGACTGCATAGCGGGGCGAGCTTTCCCTACGTGGATTTTCGGATATAAGTCATAAGCCGGTTGAAGGGATAAATGCATGCTAGTCGTCATGAAGGCGCACGCCACCGAAGAACAAGTGCGGGCCGTCTGCGAAAAAATTGAAAAACTTGGTTATCGGGCGCACGCCATGCCCGGCGCACAACGGACTGCGATCGGAATTACGGGAAACAAGGGCGAGGTTGAGCAGGGCACGCTGGAAGAAATGTCAGGCGTGCAGGAAGTGATCAAGGTCTCCAAGCCCTACAAGCTGGTCAGTCGCGATATCAAAGAAGAAAACACGGTGATTCGTTTTGCCGGAACCGATGCGACAATTGGCGGGCCAGGTCTGGCGATCGTCGCCGGACCGTGCGCTATCGAGAGCCGCGAGCAGGCCTTTGCCGTGGCAGAGCGGGTGCACCACGCTGGAGCGCAGTTTTTTCGTGGCGGAGCCTACAAGCCGCGCACGTCTCCCTACTCGTTTCAGGGCTTGGGCGAAGAGGCGCTGCGCATCATGAGTGAGATCCGCGATGAGTATGGAATGAAGATTATTACGGAGGCGATTGACAACGAATCGCTGGACCTGGTCGAAGAATATGCGGACGTGATCCAGATTGGCGCTCGGAATATGCAAAATTTTTCGCTTCTCAAGCGCGCGGGACGAGCGAAGAAGCCCGTGCTACTGAAACGCGGCATGTCTGCGACCCTGGAAGAGCTTCTCATGGCAGCGGAATATATTTTGAGTGAAGGTAATTACAACGTAGCGCTATGCGAGCGCGGGGTGCGCACCTTTGCCGATCACACTCGCAATACGCTCGATCTCAGCTTGATCCCGGCCGTACAGCGATTGAGTCATCTGCCGATTCTTGTGGATCCCAGTCATGGCACAGGAAAACGGAATAAAGTTACGCCGCTCTCGCGCGCCTCGGTGGCGGTCGGCGCGGACGGGTTGATGGTAGAGGTGCACAATCAGCCAGATCAGGCACTGTCGGATGGTCCGCAGTCGCTGTTTCCGGATCAGTTCGATGAACTCATGAAGCAGGTGCGGCAGATCGCGGCGGTAGTAGGTAAGACCGTGCCTGCGATTGGTGCCAGGGAGACGGTTGAAGTCAGCAAGTAATTCTGCCCCTGACGTTGATCCACCTTTTGTTATTGTGCAAAGAACTGTAAATGTTGTGGCGTTTTCCCGGTAGCTGAGCCAAGCTAGAGTCAATTTTGAGCAATAGACTCACCTATGTTTCGTAAAACCATCATTCTCGGGGTGGCGCTTCTGGCGCTGCCAGCCGGCGTTCTCGCGCAGCACGGCGCGGGCGGCGGCCGCATCGGCGGCCCTACGGCAGGCGGGGGGAGTATGACTGGAGGAGGTCATCCCACTGGTGTCGAAAACAAAGATGATCTGAGAGACTTTCACCAGATTATGGCCGTGCAGGCAAGCAGAGAACAGAAGGCCGCCTTCGCTGCACTGGTAAAAACAACATCAGTAGCAATGGCGGAATTGCAGGACTTCATGAAGCAAGCGGGCAAAGAAGGTAATGCGCCTGAACTTGCGAATCACGATAAGAGTCTCACGGAAGCCCTGGAAGCGGCGCGTACATTGAACAAGAAGTTCATCGAGGGATTCTCTGAAGCGCAGAAATCCGGGCTGAAAGAGATGACCAAGCGACTGGGCAAAGCAGATTCTGAACTAGCGCAGCAGGCGCGGGCACTCGATCAGGCGTTCGAAGCAAACGCAAACAGTCCGCAAATCATGAATGCGGCGCAAGGTGTAGAGCACATGCTGACCACCTTCCAGCGCGCGCAACTGGAGCTAGGTGAAGAAATGAGCATCCAGGCTCCAAGCACGAACCAGGGCATCACTTTCAACCTGCTACCTGCGACGAACACGGTCAAGTTTGGCGATCAGACGATCGACATTCATGTTTCTGGAGTGGTCTCAAATACTGCGACGGAGGGAGCCCAGAACAATTTCTCGGTAAAACTTACCGCGGACCTCTGGGACCTGCAACAAAATATTACTGGGGTACTTCGGGACGAACTCAACAAAACGGACCGCTGCGGAGAACAAGTCGCCATCCAAACCGCGACCCTTGGTCCACAGGAACCGGCGGGCGCAGTGGTCGTGCAACTGCACTATGAGCGCTGGACCTGTGGCACGCAACTGGGCCGCGAAAGCGCTAACGAGTTGACGGAAGGCAACGCCACCATCGAAGTGCGACTGACACCTACGGTCGCGGAAGACGGCACGCTCAGGTTGACGGGAGAAATCGCGCGAATCAGCGCGGAAGGGGTGCTTGGCGAGTTACTGCGTTCTGGAACACTCGGCGAGAATCTTCGAGACAAGATCACGGAGTCGGTCCTCTTCATCCTGCGGCAAGGGGATGACTTCAAGTCGTCCCTTCCAAGCGCGGCGCGAAACTATGCGTCCTTGAGGAGAGCTCGTTTTGAAGGCACCGGCTCGGGGCGCCTGAGAGCGGTGCTTGATGGAGATATGGTGGTCGCAAACGAAAATCTGACCGCAGTTAGTAATGGTCTCAGACAGCGCTCTACTCCAGCGCCGGATCATTCGATGTCGCAACCCGAACTACTGACACGCTAGCTGCGACTGAAAAATCATCTCTGGTAGTCTTGTTTCTTCTCAGAATATTGCGGAAACGCTGCTCACCTTGCGCAAGATCCTTCTAATTGTCGCTCTGATTCCACTGCTGGGCGCCGCGGGGTGGTGGTATTTCCGCGAGAGAGCGCTCCCGGATTATGGGCCGGCGTATCGAGAATATGCTTACGTTACCAACGGCAAAAGCAATACGGTGAGCGTCATTGATTTGCGTACGTTTGAGCTCGCGAAGTCGATCGCGGTCGGTGTGTCGCCCACCGGCGTTGCCGCAAATACCACGAAAAACGAAATCTATGTGGTGAACTCAGGTTCCAACAACGTCACCGTAATCGATGCCGAACGAAATACCGTGGTTGCGACCATCGGCGTTCACGGGCGTCCTTACTTTATCGACGTGGCGCAAGATGGAAAGCGCGCGTATGTGGCTAACTCCGCATCGGCGAATATTTCAGTGATCGACCTCGAGAAACGCGAGTTGATCGGAAACGTGCGCGTGGGATCAGGGCCGGGGCTGGCGCGCGTTTCTCCCGACGGAGCAACTGTGGTGGTCTCCAATCGGAACGACAACACGGTGTCAGTGGTAGATGCGGCGACGCTTCGAGTGCGAGCAACCCTCGCGGTATGTCGGCAACCAGAAGATATTGCGATTCTGCCCGATTCGAGCAAAGCGTTTGTTGCGTGCTCCGGATCGTCGCAGGTCGCCTCGATCGCATTAGCGGCAACAAAGGGCGGCGATGGGATGAGCGACCGGGTGCTTGCCCTGCTCGATGTCGGTAGGACACCAGTGAATCTCTCGCTGAAACCTGACGGCGGCGAACTTGTGGTCTGCGATTTCGACTCCGATAGTATTTCTTTTATTGAGACCGGTAATGACGAAGTAGGGAGCAGTGCGATGGTGGGCCAGCACCCGGCTCGGGCTCTGGTTACACGTGATAGCTCTAGACTATATGTGAGCAACTTTGGCTCAGACAGCGTTGCGGTCTATGATATCGACGCCGGACGCAGGATTTCGACAATACAGGCAGGAAGTCATCCGGAGGGGCTGGCGCTATCACAGGATGAGCGTTATCTGCTCGTACTGGATACGCAGGCTGGCGATGTGACAGTCATCCAAAGAAGAAATCCGCGGAAGCTGGAACCCACGGAATATTCATTGCTAACGATGATTCCGGTCGGCGTTCAACCGAATGCAATCGCAGTCAAGGCATTCATGCTGGGCGGGTCGAAGTCAGGCAAATAGACGACCCACAATCCTCAACTTCGTTGCGAGTCGATCCCCCCGCGTCAAGGTCAGCGGGCGGAGGTGCTAGGTTGCCGATACTGTTCTGGCGCAATACTTGTCCAAGGCGGCCTTGAGCTCAGCGGCGATGGCTGGAGCTTCGCGCGACTCAATGTCGCGGCGCGGCATCATGTAAACCAGTTGGCCATCACGAAGAATGGCAATCGAGGGAGAGGACGGCGGTTGACCTGTGAAATAGCTGCGGGCATGCTCCGTAGCTTCGGTATCTTGTCCAGCGAATACCGTGAAGGCCCTATCCGGGTGACAAGCTTTTTCGAGCGCCATACGAACAGCGGGGCGCATACGGCCCGCCGCGCATCCGCAGATCGAATTCACGACGACCATCGCAGTACCCGGCCGATTTTTCAGCGCTGCATCCACCGCTTCCGCTGTGCGCAACTCTTCGATTCCTAATCGGGTCAGCTCTTCGCGCATTGGGACGACCATGATTTCCGGATACATTCGTGCTCCTTCGGTTTGAAAGTAGAATGAGAGAACCTACCTTGTTTTAGTTTAACTCAAAAGATGAAGTTGCACCGCCGACACGAAGCCCGTGTCTTGTGCAATCGTATGCAACAACCCCAGAGTAGCCAGCGCGCAACTAATCATAGTTTCGAATAGTTGCCGTCTTTTGCCAATTGCCTTGCCAAAAACTGAGGAGGGTTACTGATGGATAGAAAATCGAGATTTTTCAGTTCCTGCTTCCTGGCTGCCGCGCTGACATGTGGCGTTATGGGCGCGGCTTGCGGTGGACATCACGCCTACCGCGTTTACGACCCCTATTACAGCGATTATCACGTTTGGAACGATACCGAGGTCACGTACTATCACAACTGGGCTCGCGAAAACCACCGCGATGAGAATCGCGACTTCCGCAAACTTCGCCCGGAAGAGCAGAAAGAGTATTGGACCTGGCGTCACAGTCATGGCGACAATGACCATGATCGCCACTAAAAGTTTTTATCGAAGGGAGCAGGTGGAAGTGGTGCCACCTGCTTCCCTGTTTTATCAATCATCTCGCGCCGAACTAAAACCCTTCCTTTCCTACTAAGAACCTGCGCCTTGTGTTCTAATGCTGGCTTCTGTTTCTTAGGGAGCTTCCGTGTCTAAATGGTTCTGCGTCGTGATCGCGCTGCTTAGCGCTTTTTCCTCCTCGATCTGTGCCCAAACTGTCCTGCCATCTGATCTCGATTCCTACGTCGCGCGTTCGATGAGTGTCTTCGAGGTGCCGGGAATGGCAATCGCGGTCGTGAAAGACGGAAAGATCGTGCTGGCAAAAGGCTACGGGTTGCGCAAGCTCGGCGATCCGACTCCTGTGGATGAGCACACCATGTTCGCGATCGGATCGAATACGAAGGCGTTCACCACAGCGGCATTGGCCGGCTTGGTGGATGCCGGCAAGCTTTCCTGGGACGATCCGGTGTACCAACGATTGCCAGGCTTCGTGATGTATGACCCTTACGTCTCGCACGAGATGACCATCCGCGACCTGCTGACGCACCGCAGCGGCATGGGGCTCGGCGAAGGAGATTTGCTATTTTGGCCGCCCACCACTTATACCCGCGAGGAAATTATTTACAAGCTGCGATTCATGAAACCCACATCGAGCTTCCGTAGCCACTATGCCTATGACAACCTGCTTTACATGACAGCCGGGCAGATCATTCCGGCGGTCACGGGCGTTTCGTGGGACGATTACATACAACAACATATTTTCGCGCCGCTCGGCATGAAACATTCGACCGTGAGCAACTCATTGTTCAAGCCCGGCGATGACTTCGCGTTTCCCCACGAACGCCTCGACGGCAAGCCGCGCGTCATTCCGTTTGAAGTGCTCGATAATGCAGGCCCGGCAGGTTCAATCAATTCATGCGCGGAAGACATGGCAAAGTGGATACAGTTGCGACTCAATCACGGGAAGTTCGTCGATCGAGACGGACGCCTTTTCAGCGAGCAACAATCGAAGGAAATGTGGACACCGCAAACAATCCTTCCAACCGGAAATCCACCCGCTCCACTTGCCGCCCTAAAGGAAAACTTTGCAGATTACGCTTTGGGCTGGACCCTCAATGACTATCACGGCCGAAAACTGGTCGGACATACTGGAGGCGTAGCTGGCTTTGTTTCGCGCGTAATGCTGGTACCGGAAGAACGCTTAGGCGTTGTCATTCTGACCAATGCGGAGGAAGACGGGGCATTCGACTCGATTCTCTATCACTTTTTCGACTTTTATTTCGGCTTGCCTGCAACCGATTGGATTAGCGCGTATAAGTCCGTGAAAGATTCTGAAGTCAAAGAAGCCTCCGAGATCATAAAGAACGCGGAAGGTGCGCGTGCTGTGGGCTCTAAGCCCTCCCTACAACTCGATAAGTATGCAGGGGTCTATCGCGATGCCTGGTATGGTCCCATTACTATACGATTCGAAAACGGCGGGCTGATCATGACTTTCGATCACACGCCCACCATGATCGGCGACCTGCAACACTGGCAGTACGACACCTTTAAAGCGCACTGGCGCGATCGCACCATTGAAGACGCTTTTGTCACCTTCTCCTTAAAGCCGGATGGCAGCATCGATAGCGCCCGTATGGCTGCCGTGTCTCCGCTGGCGGACTTCAGTTTCGATTATCAAGATCTGCTGCTGAAGCCTGAAGTGAAAAAATAGCTGCAGGATCGTTGCTCTCTAAGAAATCCTTTGAGCTCTGCCGGCAACATCCCGATCACCACTTCCGGCGTTGCGGTGCAGCCGCAGAGCCACGTCCTGAGGAAAGAACTCGGCCTCGCTGACTTAGCGCTGGCTCAAATCCTCGTCGTCATCGTTCCAGAGTTCTTTGGCACTGCGGTAAAGGCAGGGCCCGCGCATGGCGTTCTATGGCTGCTCGCGATCTCATCGTTCTTCATTCCTCAAGCCTTGATTGTTTCCCACTTGAACCGGCTCATGCCCCTGGAAGGCGGCCTCTATGAGTGGGCTCGACTTGCATTTAGCGACCGCATTGGGTTTCTGGTCGCCTGGAACATGTGGCTGAACACGACCATTCAAGTCTCACAGATTGCGCTGGTCACGACCACCTACTTCAGTTATGCATTTGGCGAAAGAGTCGCATGGGTCGCGTCGAATTCCGCGGTCCTACTGGTTGCATCGATTGTTCTGATTGCCGGGATGATGGTGGTCGCACGGCTCGGGCTACGCGTTGGTAAGTGGGTCAGCAACGCGGGTAGCGTCTTCACGATATTTATTCTAGGCGTGCTGATTGTCTTGCCGCATTTTCACTTGTCACATGCGAGCGTATCCGGTTATCACGCGTTGCCGCTCGTCCGTCCGGCATTAACTTTGTTCAGCTTCAGCGTCTTCAGCAAGATGACCTTCGGCGCGCTATCAGGATTCGAACAGGTCGCAATCTTTGCGGGAGAATCGCGCAGTCCGGGTCGCAATCTGGCTCGCTCCATTCTTTTCACCGCTCCCCTTATTGCGCTAATGTACATTCTCGGGACCAGTTCCATCCTTGCCTTCGTGTCACCAGACGCAATTGACGTGATCGGCCCTATTCCGCAGGCGCTGCGAGTAGCGTTGGGCGCCACTGGCATCGGCGCAATCGTCGTACCGATCGTCGTTCTTCTGTTGCTGACGAACTACCTCAGTTCTTACACCCTTTATTTTTCGACGAACACACGGCTTCCCCTGGTCGCAGGGTGGGACCATCTGCTGCCGCGCTGGTTCACCGTTCTCCACCCGAAGTATCGAACTCCTATCAATTCAATTCTTTTTATGGGCGGAATTGCCCTGGCAGCGAGCACGGCCGTGCTGATCGGCGCCGGAAACCAGGAAGCATTTGTCCTATTGCAGATCTGGAGCTGGACTTTCTACGGACTCGCTTACCTGGCTCTTTTCGCGATCCCACTGTTCGCACCCAAAGAGCGAGGGATTCGACCGGCTCTGTGGCTGCGAATCGGCTCGCTCTGCGGGTTGATGGTTACGGTGCTTTTCGTCTCGCTGTCCGTATTCCCTATCATCGACGTGGAGAGTGAATGGATCTACTCGATAAAAATCCTTGTTGTGGTCATAGGGGCGAATCTGGTCGGATGGCTGATCTATCGTGCCGGCAGACAAAATCACCGTAGTCAAACTTCGGACTTGAAATGAGATCTCACTGGTCCTTTTCAGTGAGGGCCTTCATCTGAGAGTGTCTCGCAGCTGCTTTCGAGTGGGATCGTTCTCCAACGTACCAGGGAGCGGAGACCGTGAATATATGTTCATTGCCGCGGGCCAGCAGGATCCATTCCAGCATGCGGCCACGCTGGTTATGCAGAAAATATTCGTACCATTTATCTTCCACCAGTTCTGGAATCACGACCACAATGCTCCGGTCAGGATTTTTCTTTGAGAGATCAAGAACGTACTGAACCATCGGAATAATGACGAAACGGTAGGGGGAAGGCAGAATGTGAAGAGTGGGAGGCTGTCGGCCCGCTGCCTTGAAGGGTTTCTCCACATATTCTTGCCAGTCCTCCTGCAGCAGTTCAGAATGCTCGTTCGGTTCCACGTGGACGCCGATCACATCCGGGGAGAGACGAGCGGCAAATTGAAGTCCCTGGCAGGTAATGCTGCTCCAGCGATCAATTGAGATGACGGCGATAGGGTGCTGGTTCAGGGCGGCCGCATTTACGGGATCCTTGCAATTGGTAAGCATCTTAACGTGATGATAGTGCCGCCTCACCAGAACAAAGCAAGTAATTGTGAGAGGAATAAAAAGAAGCGTAATCCATGCTCCCTCTGCAAATTTCGCGACCAGGACAACGAGGGTCGTTATGCCGGTCACGAATGCGCCCAGCCCGTTTACGAATGCGCTTCTCACCCAACCCGGCCCGCGCTTCTTCCTCCAATGCATCACCATCCCGGCCTGCGACAGCGTAAAGGCCATGAACGCGCCGACGGCGTAAAGAGGAATAAGCCTGTCCGTGATGCCCCCGAACAGTATCAACACTCCGCCGCACAATAATGCCAGTACAACGATGCCATAGGAGTAGACCAGCCGCCGTCCGCGATAGCCAAACACGTGGGGCAAGTAATTGTTCTGCGAGATCGCCCGGCACAGGCGCGGGAAATCGGCAAATGCTGTATTGGCGGACAATGAGAGTACGACAAGGATGGACGCGATGGTGAGGTAATAAAATATTCCTTTGCCAAATACCGCGGCGGTAAGCATGGAAAGAACGCTCTGATAGCCTGGCGCACCCGGATCCGTAGCCACTATGCCGTAGGCCTTCACCAGATAGGAAATCCCGGCAAGCAGCACAGCCAGAAGGAAAATGATGATGGTGAGCGTGAGTTGAGCGTTCTTTACCGTAGGCTCGCGAAATGCTTTGACCCCGTTGCTCACTGCCTCCACTCCGGTGAGTGCCGTGCAGCCGCTGGCGAACACTTTCAGAAGCAGCCAATACGTCACCGCTTCCGTCATCGCTGGAGGAACCGGAAGCGGAACCACCGGGGTAGGATGCCCTCCGCTAAACAAAACCCTCAAAATGCCTGCGCCGATTGTGATAAGAAGAGCACCTACAAATAGATAAGTGGGAACCGCAAAAACCGTTCCCGCCTCGCGCACTCCTCTGAGATTCAGAATCGTGATCAAAATCAGGATCCCCACGCACATCGAGACTGTATGCGGCAGCAACGACGGAACGGCTGAGACTAACGCTCCGACTCCCGCAGAGATCCCTACCGCCGCTGTGAGAATGTAATCAGCCAGCAGCGCTGCTGCCGCCAGCAGACCCGAGCGCGCCCCAAGATTGAATCGGGCTACCGTATAAGACCCGCCACCCGAGGGATAGGCGGCAATTGTCTGTCGATACGAGAAGTACACTATTACCAGCAAAGTGATAATGGCGGCACTTACCGGCACAATATAGCGAACGCCAATAAGCCCCAGCGGGATTAAGAGGCTGAGCGCTGCTTCCGGTCCGTAAGCCGCCGAACTGAGCCCGTCCAGACCGAAGATCGGCACGCCCTGCGTGGGCCCGATCTGCTCGGCACGTTCGTCAGTAGTCTTGATGGGCTTTCCAACTACGAGGTCCAGGATGTTCATCATTAAGCTTCCTGTGGAATGTATAAGACGCGATATAAGGCAAAAGCGAAGGATTGGTAGGAACTTTTTTATTACGGGAAGCGGACATTCAGGCTATAGATTTCCTGTGTACTCTTGTCGCGCATCAGAAGGGGCGAATCATCGGGAGCAAGGCCGACCCAGAATTCAAAAGGATCGAATCCTCGTGGAATCTCTGTCAAACTCCGAAGGCGATCCACTTTGCCTTCAGGTACGCTAATTCGAACCCAATCGTCGGTTTTGTCGAGATAGTCCTCGGCATAAATATACTTTCCGTCGTGGGACCAATTCTCGAAGGCAAAGCGGGAGACAGCCAGCTGCGACCAAGTTCTCTTCTCGATGTCATAGAGCATTAACTTCGTCGAGTCGGCGGAAAGAGCCGCGATGTAGCGGCCGTCGGGCGAACAGCGTGGACTGAAAAGATTTTCAGATCCGGGCAAATCTGAGATTTGTGAAGTATTCACGTCAACCGTGTGGATGTTAGGGCCCGACACCGTTTTGTATTCGAGCCACGGGATTCCAGCAAACACGATCGCATTCCCCTTGGGCATCCAGGTTGGATCTCCCTGCTGCCCGTCTCCAGGAAACAATTCGCGCGGGTTACCGCCTTCCGCCGCTATCACGAGAACTTTCCAGGGCCTCCCAGGACGCGAGGCCATGAAAACGATTTGCTCCCCATCCGGCGACCAGCGCGGTGCATGCACCTTCATTGGCAAGAAAGTGAGCTGCTCGCGAGAACTTCCGTCCAGCTTGCTCCGCCACAAAGTCAGGTCGGGATGCAGGACGTACGTGATCCACTCACCGTTGCGCGTGATGTCAGCTTCGCCCGCGGATACCCCCGGAAGGGTAACCGAGAACTGCTGAGACTTTGCATCCAGACGAACCAGATCAAAGCGCCGCTGCTGGCCGATAACAAACAACTTTTTCCCGTCCGCAGTGGGCGTGGGATTGCTGAACATTAGCGGACCGACTGTCAACTGGGTGGGGACGGCGCGCTTGCCGAAGAGTGAATTCCCTTCCCGTATCGTCCAAATGTTTTGCGCATGATCGCGGGTTGATTCGAACAGAAAGTATTCGCCGTCCTGCGTCCAGGTTCCGCCAAACTCCTGCGCCGGCTTATTCCATTCGGGCAAGACGGCGTGCAAGCCCTTGCCGTCGGATGAGACCTCCCATAAAGAAGAAGTTCGCTGAGTCGGATCTTGCACGGTGAAGCGCAAACGGCGGCCGTCCGGTGAGAATTTTGGCGCAAACGGAACCCCGGGAACCGCAACCAATTCACGGGAATCGCTGCCATCCGCGTCGCACCAGTACAAACTTGAATTCCGGGCGTACACAATGTGCTGGCCGTCTGGAGCCCACGCGGCCGCGTGTGCCATAACTTTTCCAACCTGCCGCATCGAGCCCGCAGGCAGCGGCAATATCCACACGGGCCATTCCGTGTCGGACCCCTCCGCCAAACCCTTCACCAGCAATTCCGATCGGCCGGGGAAAAAATCGTACACATCGGCGCTATCCAGCGGCGTCGGCACGGCCGCCGTTTCTCCGCCTGACGTCGAAACCTGCATGAGGACGGAATGGCCGTTGACATGTTCCGAAAAGTACAGCCGCGTTCCATCCGTCACCAAAGAGCGCTTCGACGCACCGTCATTCGTAATCTGCAGCGTTGAGACGACGACCGGAGCCGGTTCCGGGGTTCTCATCCAGAAAAGTATGGCGGCCACAACTGCGATCGCCATGACTCCGAAGATCACCCACGGCTTGACCCGCTTCTTAGGCTCAACCGCCGGAGTGGTAAAGGCCGTGGCGAACATGGCCCGGATTCGCTCTTTCGAATCTGGCACCGGCCGTGTTGAGGGATTCACGGTTACGCCTGGTCCTGACCCAATCTCGCGGCGCAGTCGCTGCAGATCGCCTCGCATCTCAGCCGCACTCTGATAACGCAAAGCCGGATCTTTCTCCAGCGCTTTCCTCACAATACGTTCCAACTCAGGAGGATTTGCCGCATTGAATCGAAGCGGTGATTCCGGCGCACTATGAATGAGCGCGTCGAAGAACGCTGCCGTGGTGTGGCCCTTAAATGGCAATATTCCGGTGGCCATCTCATAGAGCACGATTCCAAAGGAGAACAGGTCCGTCCGAAGATCCAGAGGCCGGCCCAGCGCCTGTTCCGGAGACATATAAGAAACTGTGCCCATGGCGGCGCCCGGCCGGGTGAGCGCTTCCCGTGCCTGCGTAACGCCGCCAAATGTGTTGCCGCTCAGCGAATCGTTTTCGGTCGTCAGCTTAGCGAGGCCGAAATCCAGAATCTTGGCATGTCCTCTCTTAGTCAGGAAAATATTTGACGGGTTAATGTCGCGATGGATGATCCCATGGCTGTGAGCCGCGTCCAGCGCGTCGGCAATTTCGATTCCCAGCGTGAGCAGCATTTCGATTTCTAACGGGCGTCCCGCGATGCGGTGCACCAGGGGCAGACCGTCCAGAAACTCCATGGCAATGAAGGCACGGCCGTCTTCTTCGCCGATGTCATGGATGGTGCATATGTTGGGATGATTAAGAGCGGAAGCTGCCTGGGCTTCGCGTTGAAATCGGGCAAGCGCCTGCGGGTCGTGCGCTACGGAGTCGGGCAAAAACTTGAGTGCAACGAAACGGTGAAGACGCAAGTCTTCGGCTTTGTAGACGACTCCCATCCCGCCGCCCCCGAGTCTTTCGACAACACGGTAGTGCGAAATGGTCTGTCCGATCACGTCAAAAAATCCTACGTTGCGGAGTGCGACAAGTCAACGAATCCGGCCAAAGTGATAGTTTTCGGATAAGTTGATACCATGACTACTGCCTAGGATAGATGCAACAATCATGAGCACACATCCAGAAAATCCAGTAGCCGTTTCCCCACCGCCGCATGTCCGCCCACCAGCGTCATCCCCATCGGCCTCGCTTCCCGAGGTGCCGCTAACCACCGAGGGGTACAGCGTACTTCACCAAATGATGCGATTCCGTTGGACCGCATGGCGCGCCTTGTCATCCGAAACCCGCACTGAAATTGCTCAAGAGGCTACCTCGGTGCTCGGCAAAATGGAGCAGGGGTCAGACGGCCAGTCTGCATTGTTTTCCTTGATCGGTCACAAGGGCGATTTGATGCTCGTACACTTCCGCAAGGCTTTCGCCGATCTCAATCAGGCGGAGCTGAAGCTTGCCAGCCTGCGATGGAGTGACTATCTCGAGCCCACATCTTCTTATCTCTCCATCATCGAACTCGGCTTATACGACTCAACGCTGAAGATATACAAAGAGCTAACCGCCCAGGGCATCCAGCCGCACTCCGATCAGTGGAAGGCGGAGATCGAATGCAAACTAGGACGCCACCGCGAAGCCATGCACCCCCGTCTTTTTCCCGATATCCCGTCCAGCCGCTACGTCTGTTTCTATCCCATGGATCGACGCCGCGGTGAGGACAAGAACTGGTATACCCTTCCCATCGAAGAGCGGGCCCGCCAGATGAATGAGCACGGACTCGTAGGCCGACGCTATGCGGGTGAAGTGAAACAGATCATCACCGGCTCGATTGGCTTTGACGATTGGGAATGGGGCGTCGATCTTTTTGCCGACGATCCGCTGGTTTTCAAGAAATTGATTTATGAGATGCGATTCGATCAAGTCAGCGCCGTATATGCGCTCTTCGGCCAGTTCTATGTGGGAGTCCGATGTCCAGCGGCGGAGTTGACCAAACTGCTGAGCGGAGAATTGCCGAAGTAGCCGTTGACTCTCAATCAGCTTTCACCATAGCAGCAAGTCGAAAGGAACAAACTGGAGAATTCATGTCTACGCTTGGCCTTATTGAATACAAAGATGCCAGCCCCGAAGTACGAGCGGTCTATGACGACATCATGGCTACTCGCAAGACCGATTGGATCAACAATTTCTGGAAAGCCATCGCGCACGATCCCGCCACGCTGAAACGTACATGGGAAGATATCAAACAAATCATGGCCCCTGGCGCGCTCGATGCACTGACGAAAGAAATGATTTACGTGGCGGTGAGCGTAACCAATCAATGTCAATATTGCATCGCTTCGCATACCGTCTCGGCGCAGAAAAAAGGGATGACCGATGCGATGTTCAAGGAGTTGATCGCGGTTGCCAGCATGGCAAGCGAGACCAACAAAATGGTTACCGGCTATCAGGTGGAGATTGACGAACAGTTCAAGAATAATGGCCGTCAAGCCAAGTAGCGACAGCGGCCATGCTGGACTGCTTCGAAATCAGCTCTGTTGACAGGGTGCCTAGTTACGGTGGAATTTGTACTCGCACTGCTTCATATCCACCTTGCGCCCGCGGAAGCGGACTCCTTCCGCTTCCAGTCTTAGCCGCTGCTCGATGGCGGAATCACCACGCAGTTTAATTTCTCCGCCCGCGCCTAACACGCGTTGCCAGGGCAACCCGTAACCGCGATGCAGCACTTGCGCCACTTGCCGTGCAGCCCCGGGAAGTCCGGCTGCGCGCGCGATTGCTCCGTAAGTGGAAACCTTTCCTTTAGGAATGCGTCGTATCGCCGCTTCTATGCGCATTCGCACGTTTGCTGGATCGGACGCCGATCCCACCCGTTGCTTTTTCGGACGCTTCCCAGGCTTTGCACTTCCCAGCTTCACAGTGAAATCCATCCAATGTGTATGAGCCAGAGAGATCCCACTGATACCAGGAGCCACAAAATAATTCCCTGCAGCAATGGGCGATGGCCTACGCGTTTGATTGTCGCGATCGAAATGCCACTGCCGATCAAGAATAACGTGGCAGTAAGGCCGATCTTTGCCGCCTTTACCGCCAGCGCATAGACATGCGTTCCGGCGGGCAGATACGTATTACAAACCGCTGCAAGACAGAACAGCCCGATGAACCAGGGCCACTGTATTTTGGCTTTAGCGCCCCGCACCACCGCCGTCGCCACCGAGAGTGGTACGATCCACAATGCGCGAGCTAGTTTTACCGTAGTTGCGATTGCCAAGGCTACGGCCCCATACTTTGCCGCCGCACCCACCACGGAGCTTGTATCGTGAATGGCTAGCGCTGCCCATAAACCGAACTGCGATTGGGTTAACTTCAAATACGTTCCAATGACAGGAAAAATCAACAGCGCCACCGAGTTCAACACGAAGACCGTCCCCAAAGCGATCGCCATCTCTTCGTCGCTGGCCTGGGTGATCGGTCCGACGGCAGCAATGGCGCTGCCTCCGCAAATTGCCGTGCCCGTGGAAATAAGGAATGCGGGAACGCGTTGCACGGAGAGAAGAGCGCCCAAACCCATGCCGGCAAGCAACGCGAAGGAGATGCCCAGCATGGTGTAGACGAATCCACTCCGCCCTGCCTGCACCACCTGATGAAGGTTCATTCCGAACCCCAGTCCTACGACCGAGGCCTGCAACAGATATTTGGAAATCTTTTTCGCTTCATTGCCGTAAGGGTGCGGCAGCGTCAGCCCGAACACCAGCCCCAAAGCCAATGCAACCGGCGGCGACACAAAGCCGCTGGCGCTGACCAGCAGGCACACCAGGAAAACGATCCGAGGAAGCGTTCCGGGTAAATTCATAGGGCTGGGAGGTTTATCCGCAGTCCCGGTGCCGGGCTCGGCGATCGTCGACAGCTACGCCGCCTTGCGAAAGGATTCGATCGCTTCCGCTTCCGAATTGTAGACATCGAAGACGGTCAGCAGTTTCGTGACCTGCAACAAATCGCCTACGCGCTTAGTGAGGTTCGTCAGCTTGATGGTGCCGCCTGCATTTTGGGCGGTTGTGCGCAGGGCCACCAGGGTTCCTAGTCCGCCAGAGTCAATATAATTCACTTCGCCCAAATTAAGTACGATGCGATTATTCTCTGAAATAGCCTTCTTCACGGTCTCCCTCAATACAGAGGATTCCTCGCCAAATACAATGCGGCCAATACAATCCACCACCAGAACTCCATCTTTCGTTTTGGTTGCGAGTTTTAGTTGCATGAATGATCTCCTTCACGAACCACTCAATCGATTTCGCCCAGCAAACGCACGCATCATGAACGGACTAGACTATCCTTTGCCCTTCGCTTTTAGCAAGCTGGTCTTGCAGCAATAGCCCGCCCATCCTGCCTTCCGGATCACGTATAATCGACTCTTCCTGCTCATGAGCTACACCGTTCTGGCGCGTAAATACCGTCCGCAAAAGTTCTCCGACGTAATCGGGCAAGAGCACGTCACCCGCACGCTGCAGAATGCGTTGGAACAAGGACGGACCGCTCATGGCTACATATTCAGCGGCCATCGTGGTATTGGAAAAACTACGGTAGCTCGCATTTTGGCGGCGGCGCTGAATTGCCGTTCGTCGGATAAACCCGTTGCGGAACCCTGCGGCATTTGCGAATCCTGCACCGAGATCCGCGCGGGCAACGCCGTCGACGTGATCGAGATCGACGCTGCGACCAATCGTGGCATTGATGAGATCCGGGAATTGCGCGAGGCTGCGCGGTATCGGCCCGCGCGCGACCGCTTCAAGATTTATATTCTCGACGAAGCTCACCAGATCACTGATGCCGCTTTCAATGCTCTGCTCAAGACACTCGAAGAGCCGCCGGATCACATCGTATTCATGTTGGCGACCACGCAGCCAGAAGACATCCCGCAGACCATTCGCTCGCGCTGCCAGCACTTCAGTTTTCGCGCCGTAAAGTTTGATGCCATCGTCAAACAGTTGCGCGATCTTGTGGGCCGCGAAAACCTTGAAGCCGATGATGATGCGCTTGCTCTGCTGGCTGAGGCAGGCGATGGTTCCATGCGCGACGCGTTGTCGATCCTCGATCAGGCCATCGCCTCCAGTAGCGGAAGACTGACCGCAGATTCCGTGCGCAATCTGGTTGGCGCCGCGCCCGCGCACATTCTTGAAGAAGTAATGCAGGCCATCGCTCGCAGTTCCAGCGAAGACGTGCTGCGGCATGTCGACCATCTCATCAGTGAGGGCCACAGCCCGACACACTTTGCGCGGCAAATGGTCCGATTCCTGCGCAACGCAACTGTCGCCAAGATTGCCGGGAAAGATTCCTCACTCCTTCAAATATCCAGCGAGGAACGGGAACGCGTTGAGCGCGTTGCGACGCTCTTTGGCGAAGAGGATCTCACTCGGCATCTGCAGATCATGCTGCGCACTCACGGCGAGCTGGGCTATAAACAGGAGCAGCGATTTCATCTGGAGCTCGGACTGTTAAAGATGGCGCATGCGCAACGCCTGCTACCCATTGAGCAGCTGCTTAGCGATGTGGCCCACTCTTCCAGTGCTACAGGAACCGGAGGAAATGCGGCGAGAACGCCCAATCGCCCGTCGATTGTTGCATCGCCCGCGAGTGAGAACCGGCGAGCGGAGGTCCTTACCCCGCCTCGTCCGAGCTCGAATCCGTCGAATCAGGTTTCGCCATTCGCCGCGGATACTGCCCGCAAAGGCAGCCCCAGGCAAGAGTTTCCGAGCGATTCTGTTTCTTCAGGTGGGCCGCGCATCGTTGGCGGTGGGAACGCGACTTCGCCAGTTATCATGGGTTCAGTCGCGTCTGCGACCCTCGTTGAGGACGCACCTGAACCTCTGATTAGCTCACGGCCGGAACCACAGACCGAATCGCCAGGGACTTCTCGATCCGAAATGGCGCTGGCACCACCTGCCCCATCGGTTCAGCCGTCGGCTTCTGCTCCGGCCCCATCCGTCGAGCGTGTGAGGAGTGCCATTCTTCAGGCGCTGATGGATGGAAATCAACGCATACTGGTTTCCATGCTTGAAGCCGGCGAGTGGGCGGTTGAAAGTAATGAAGTTGTGGTAAGAGTTTCAGAGTCGCAAACTGTCGTTGATATGTCGCTCGGACCAGATGCTCGGCGCCTCGCCGTCGCATCCGCCAGTGGCGTATTAGGGCGCGCTGTTAAGTTGAGGATCGTCGCTGGAGCCAGTGTTGCTGCGACCGAAAAGCGCAACGGGACAAATGCGAAATCGGGCGGCACCGGCGGCGTTGAAGGCGGCCGCAACCGTGCGGATCACGATCCTGTGGTCCGCAGAATGCAGGAAAAATTCGGGGCGCAAATTCGCACGGTGATCGACTACAAGGAGAAGCGGTAAAAGCATTATGGGCGGATTCAATTTGCAAGAGCTGATGACGAAAGCGAAGTCGCAATACGAGTCGCTGCAGAAAAAAATGCAGGAGACGGTGGTTGAGGCTTCCTCCGGTGGCGGCACGGTCACCGCGAAAATGGATGGCCGCAAGCAGTTGCTGAGTGTCCACATCGATCCCGAGGCGGTGAAATCCGGCGACGTCGAGATGCTGCAGGATTTGATTCTTGCGGCGGTGAATGAAGCCGGCCGCAAAGTCGATGGAGCCATGCAATCGTCGGTCGGTGGAATGCTGGGCGGGTTGGGGATTCCCGGACTCTAAGGAATTAAGCACTGTATGTCTAAATTTGCCGAGCCGATGTCGCGGCTGATCGATGAACTGAAGAAGCTTCCGGGCGTAGGCACAAAGAGCGCGCAGCGGCTCGCGTTTTACATTTTGCGCGCCAGCGATGAAGATGCGGAAGCCCTCGCCGCGGCGGTGCGGGACGTCAAGGCCAGCTTGCGACTTTGTTCCGTCTGCAACAACATTACAGATGTTGACCCTTGCGTTTACTGCACCAGTGCGACCCGCAATCAGCGGCTAGTTTGTGTCGTAGAAGAACCCACCAACATCTCCACTATCGAAAAAACCAAGCATTTCAATGGCGTTTATCACGTGTTGCACGGGTCGCTCTCGCCTCTCCATGGCATTGGGCCTGATCAGTTGCGCATCGCAAATTTGATCGCGCGTGTGGATGCGGGCAATGTGGATGAGGTGATCGTAGCCACCAATCCCACGGTCGAGGGGGAAGCCACATCCGCTTATCTCTCGCAGCAACTCAAGCGCGCGGGCGTGAAGGTAACGCGCATTGCGATGGGCATTCCTGTCGGCAGCGACATCGAATACACCGACGAGATCACGATGCTGAAGGCCATGGAAGGGCGGCGCGAGTTGTAAGCGCTTAGCACGTGAGATCGGGCTCAAGAAAGACATTCAGCTCCTCTTCGGCCGAAGCCAGGCCCTCTGGTAGCGTGCCCCGGTTATATTCAGCCATTCGGTTTTTCCATTTGAGGAAGTCGGTGATGCTTTGGGGTTCAACGCGCACCTCGACGCGGCGCAGGCTGGCGAGAAGAAGATTCATTTCGTAGCGAAAGCCAACGGCTGTGCGAAGATTTTTGGCGGAAGGACTCAGCGTTTGAATCCGGCCGCGCTGCAGTTCAAGCAGCCCCCACCCCGTGGGTAATTCCTCACGGCGGATCAATGACGCCGGAGTCAGGTAGAAGCGCTCGCAGCCCACCCCTTGTTCGGACTTGAGGCGGAAGGGCTTGGCCCGGTCTGCGAGGAAATCACTGCGCGTCACTTTGCACTCGATCAGCACGGAATGGCAAGCACGCTTCCATCCGATGGCGTCAGGCATCTCGCCACTGACGCAGGCCTGCTCCGAGAGCACAACCCCGCAGCGATAACGACGCAACCAGCTGGACCGCCTTTTCTACAAGCTGAGCATGAGTCATGGGTGCCTATTTTGTAGCTGTTGGATCGCGAAGTGAAAAGTGGCTTGGAAGTTTCCAGCACGTATTCTCGTCACGTGGCGGTGCCCTTAAGCAATTCGAACTCTTCAGCGACTTCTGACTGGAGAGTGCGTCATGGGCCTCACTACCACCGGTCGGTGCAGCACGGTCTCCAGCAGATGCCGCTCAGCGGCGATGATTTGTGCAGCCGCCGCCAATGGCGAGTAGCCTTCCGCTGCAACGATCAGAGCGTCATGATCGTTCTTCATCGCTTGTCCATTGACCACCTGAATCCGGCCGATGTGGCCGTCGTGCGCAGCGTCGAGAGCGTTGGCGAGACGCAGAACCGCGGCCAGCTGTATGGTCGCTTTTTGCTCGTCGGGGAGAAGATCCCGGAGCGTCTTGTGCCTCCGTGTGGGCAGCGCTCCACGATGGAAGCGGGCAACGATTGCAGCTCGCTGTAACTCGGCGGGCTTCCAGCCGAGAGGATTCCCATGGGCACGAATTAACTCGAACGACGCCTTGTGATGGTTTTTCAGCCCTTCTGATTTGCCCACATCGTGCAGCAAGGCAGCGGCAAGAAGACTGGAACGCGCAGACGCGGCATCAACCGGAGGCTGCCATCCCCAGGCTAGAAGACCGTCATAGAGTTGGAGCGCGAGACTGGCTACACGTTCGGAATGCGAAAAGTCCGGATCGAGACCGTTCGCCCACAGCTTCATCCGGCGCGTCGCAAGCGCTTGAATCTGGCGGCCTTGGGGCAGAGCAGCACGCCAAACCTGCCACAGGGAATCGGGCCCGACCATTTTATCGCGATAGCCGTCAACGCGCTTCCTGCGCTCGGATTGGATGATTTCCCGCCAACGTCTGCGCGAGCCGGCATCCGGAAAAATGTTGCTGGAGATGGCAGTGGACCACAGAACGTCGAGATCATGAACCTCTCCCAAGGCATCCTGTATTTCTTTCAGGTCGTTACTCCATGCTTTATGCTCGACCGGTAGAAAATTCTCCACGATGTAGCGGAATCGCTTGATACCGATACGCAGGCTATGGAAGGCGACCTGCGACCGGTTGCGCAAAGCGCGGTTATGCAGCGCGCGCGCTTCGGTCCATCGCTCCAGAGCTAGGTGCTTGAATAGTGCGCTGCCCGGCCGGATCCGAGTGGCACGAGTGGGGAGCGATTTGCTCCATTGCCGCCATTGTTTGCGGTCGAATTCTTCAAGAGCGGCTTGAGCTTCGCGCTGTTGCTCCTGCTCACGGCGGTGAAGTAGTTCCAAGAGAGCCAAGCAGCACTGGATCGGCGGGATCCTCGGGAGGCCGGGGCTGGGGACCAAATGTTTCGCTCTCTTGCGATACCGATAAATTGGACTCCCTGCCCTTTACTCAGTTTTTCCACCCACTCCATCATCACCTGTACATCCCGGAGTGCCCCGAGGCGCTGGAACAGCCGCCGGCCAGCCTTTTTCATCGCCTTCCAGTTGGGATCCGGATCAAGAGCCATCAGTCCATCCGCCAAAGAGCGGCAGCGGCGAAGCGAAACGCGCAGATCATGAACAGGGTCCGCGGCAAAATCCACCGAAACGTGGTCGCATTCTTCCAGAACACGGAGCATCCAGTATCGGAGCCCGGTAACTTTCTTGGTACGCGCGGTTTGAGGGAGCGAGGTCGGCACAAGTAAGCTCCGCGAGAGATAGCGGAAGTCCTATTCTCGCCGGAGACGCGTCTCCAATGCCAGTGACAGAGAGAATCCCGAGGCGCTTAGCCAGCGGCGGATCGGGAAGATCACCCGATTTGTCCCACAAGTTCAATTACCTCGGTAATATGCAGAGCTTACCAGAATGGATTTAACCTTTAATCGCAGAGTGCAGTTCGAGGAGCTGGTTATTACGAACGCAAGTACATTCCATGCCAACCGCGCGGCCTCGGCTCGCGCCTTCGTCCACAGCCTGAACATACTCATTAAGTACGCTCGGATGTATGGGTACGAGCACAAGCGGACCGAGGCGCAGTTCGAAGTTACGTGGAACGAACTGCAGCAGGGTTTGCCGGTCGCGGGAGATGGTGGCTTTCTGCTGGGAGTTTCCGACAATAAGCTTTTGCTCGACGGGATTCCATTAGAAGCAGGACAGACGGAACGCAGCTTTGGACAGCTCTTAAGTACGGCTGGATTGGCGAGCCTGCACTTCTCCCAGGATGTTACGCTCGAAGACTTCACGCGCCTGGTGCGGGCCTTTACGATTGCCGGATCGAAGGCGCAAGACGTATCCAAGCAAATCAAAGAAGCTCTCAACAGCGGAAATAAGCTGAGCACGATCAAAATCAATGAAGTAAAGTTCGTGGCGGCCGATCCCTTGACCGGCGACGTCAGTGTGGCAGCGCAAATCGCTGCACAATCCCTGGGGCCGGAATTCAAGCAGTGGTTGAACGATCCCCAGAAATTGTTGCAGCTGATTGCGGCGGCGGAGGGGGCCAGCGCAGGCGGCGGAGGAGGGCAAGCGGGCGGAACCGTGGTTCCCTTTGGGAGTGTTCCGAACATGCAAGGGGGGCACTGGGTCGCTGGCCCGGCGCCGGCCGGCAGCGCTATCGCCACAGGAACCGGCACAGGCACGGCTCCGGCTTGGGAAGGTGGAGTAGTACCGCTGCAGGAGGCGGAGGTGGTGCAAGCCATTCGGCTCTTGACCCGTTTCGGACAAGTGCAAGAGGATCCGACGATTCGTGCCGAAGAGTTCCAGAAAGAGTTAGGGGAGACGGATCCGAATACGCGTTTGAACTTGCAGCAATTGCTCAGTTCGCTCGCGGCCAAAGCGACCTCGGAGAAGCAGGATACGCCGCTTCTGATGAAAGCGGCCGAGCATATGGCGATCCGCTTCGCCATGGAACGCTATTCGAAAGGCGAAGTAAAAGTTAATGCTGTGCACCAGATGATGGAGCACATGAGTCGCCAGATGGATTCGCTGCGGCAAATTCTGAAGCTGCAGGAAGAGAAAATGAACAAGGCCGGCATCCTGGTGGAGTCGCACGCCGACATCCTGGACCGCATGTTCTGGGCGGAAGTACCTGAGTCCGGCAAGAAGACGGTATTGCTCTCTAACGAGGCTCCCTGCGTGCCGGCGCGAAACGTGCGCCAGTTTGTGGAAGTGCTGTTGGATCGAGATGATAAACCAGCGGCGGCAGAAATTCTGAATAACTATTCCGCCTGCTTGAACGCCAAGGAAGCGGACTCGCGCCGCAAGAGCGCCATCGGCTTAAGCCAGCTCGCGGATCTCTATGCGCGTTTGGGCGGTGAATCGATGGGCACAGCGATCCGCCAAGTCTCGGAGCAACTGTCTGCCGAAAAGGATAGCGAGCTGCAGAGCCTGCTCAGCGCGGCGTTTGTGCGGTTGAGCCAGGAGGCCAGCGCCGCCAAGAACTATCTGGCGGTAAACGAAGTTTGCGCCGGGATGGAGATGTTGTTGCAAAACCGCCCCGTGATGGTAAACGATCTGCGCCCGCGAGTCGGCGTGGAGAATCGAATTCCGGAGTTTATTGAAGAAGCGTTGCGTTGCGACCCGATTCCGCCACACCTTTTGACCGTACTCCGCCGGACCTGTCAATCCGGAGCGGAACACTTAGCTGATCGCTTCTTCCGTTGCATGCGGCGAGATGAATGCGATCGCATGGTCGAGTTAGTGAAGGAGATGGGATCTCCGGCGCTGACACAGTTGCGCGAAATCTTGCGCACTGGGCAGTCACGGCAAGCCTCGGCTGCCGTCGGCCTGCTGAGCCGACTGGATGTTGGAACCTTGCTCGAGTTGCTGCCGATTCGCTTGCCGGAATGGAATCGTTTTTATCATGACATCGTGATTCGCCAAATCGCTTATGGAGCTGCTCCCGATCGCGGAAGAACGCTACTCGAACTGGCCGAGGTACTGGATGCCGTCGTGTTGCCCGAAGCGATTGACGAAATCGGGATGAGCGGCGATCTGTCTGCCGCCCTTCCTTTGCAAGCCATGGCGAAGCCCGGAGAATCCGCCTCACGTTCTCCGTTTATACAATTGAAAGCGATTGAATCTCTTGGAAGGCTGCGCGATCCGGAGTCGGTTGCACTTTTGCGCGAGCTTGTGGAAACCAGGAAAACCTTTGGATGGATTCATCACCGCGAACTGAGAGTCGCTGCAGCTCAGTCGCTGGCCAAAACAGATCCTCGCTACAGCGCTCAGATTCTTTCCGATAGCGGCCTTGAGGCGGCTGAGTTGGCGATCGCGCCACTGGATACTGCTCCAGCATGCCCCTGGGTCCGGCAACGACGCTACGAACGCATGGTCTTGTCCCGCGCCCTGAGTGCCACCATCGGCAGCTCGTGGGGCAAATCCAAAATTATGATTCGCGAACTAAGCCTCGGTGGAGGAATGGGCACGAAAGAAGACAATCTCCGAATCGGCAGCGAGGCTGATCTCGAGATTTCCTTGGGCATGCGGTCGAAGATCAAGGCGCACGTGTTGCTGCGGCGAGCGCGCGTGAACGAAGTTGGATTTGAGATCGTAAGCACTGATCTGGAAAGCCGTTACCGGCTGAGGCGTTTGCTGGTAGATGCCTTGAGCAACGTTCCTCAGAAAAAAGAACAAGAGTGGAGCGGCGAAAGAAAAATCTGACGCCTCGCATTTCAAGCGGCACAGCGTTCCGCAAAGAATAAGCAAACAAACCAAAAGGCCTCTGCCGCATCGGTAGAGGCCTCTTGGTTTTTCGTCGCTTATTTCACAACTTTGACGAAGATGATCAGGAAGGTGAACAGGACCAGTGACTCGATGAACGCCAGTCCGACGAATAGTGCAATCTGAATTCCGGGACGGGCTGCGGGATTCCGAGCCAACCCTTCGCATGCGGCCGAAGCGACGCGGCCTTGACCGAGTGCAGCCAGAGCAGCGGCGAAAGCCATTGCAAATCCGGAAGTGATCGCTACCCAGTTTGTGCCGCTGGATGCGGCTGCTTCTCCGCCCTGGGCGAAAGCCGGCATAGCAAAAACAGACAATGCCACGATAGTCAGAATCAGGAACACTACTTTACGCATGTTTGTCTCTCCTTAGAAATATCGCCAGGAGGTGGTTGACGCCATCCTCAAGCAGACGCCCTCACACTGACGAAATGTAGATAAAGCCGGAATAAATGTTTAGTGTTCGTGAGCCGTCGCTTCGCCCAGATAAACGCAGGCCAGAATCACGAAAATATAGGTTTGGATCAACGACACTCCGATATGAAGTCCTTCAAAAATAATTGGAACACCGATAGGCACCAGAGAAAAGAACACAAGTGTGACCATCTCGCCAGCGAACATATTCGCGTATAAACGCACCGTAAGCGACAGGAGTCGGGCGGTATGGCTAAAAATCTCGATCGGCAGCATCAGAGGTGCGAGCCACCACACCGGTCCCATGAAATGCTTGAAGTATCCGAGACCATTCGTACGAATTCCCTGTGCGTGATAATAGAACCAAGTCAACAACGCGCAACCGAGAGGAACGACAGGAACCGCGGTTGGCGACTCAAAGGTGGGAATTAGGCCAATCAGATTGCATGTGAGGATGAAGAGTCCGAGCGTCACCAGATAGGAATGATAGGGGTGATAGTGGTGGCCGATGATCTCCTCACCCATGTTCCCGATGAAACCCTCGATCCCTTCCATGGTGTGCTGCAAGCCGCCCGGCTGGTCGACCGACAGGCGAAGGCGTACGGCAATGAAAAACAACGTAAGCAGGATGACAACGAGCAATTCCATCGAAAAGCTATTAGAGATCGGCGTTGCCGGGTGTTTGGGATGAATTCCCAAGGCGAGAAGCAAAGATGTTACGGGGCCGCCGAAAAGGCGATTGAGTATTGCGGTAAACCAGAGTTGCTCCATAACTTGCGATCAGTCCTTCTTGAGTTCAGTATCCCCGGCGCAATGCGGCGTAGGCTTCATAGCCCGCTTCCATCAGCATGGCCGCAACCGGTGTGCAAAGGCCGAAGAGAAAGCCCCGAAAGGCTTTGGAGGAACTTGTGAATATAGCATAGGCGACGATTCCGGCCAAAAGATAGCGGAGAAAAAAGCCGTTGACCAGGGAGAATCCGCTCTCGGGCTGCCCCGACGCAACGATGCGGCTGGCCAAGGCCTGCACCGCCTTGTTCAACGACCGAAAGCTCAGATAAGCGATGACCGCGCCCGCCGCAAAGCCCAACGCGTAGATAATGCCGAAACGCCAGGCGGTAACCATCGCCAGGACACCACCAAGGGCCAGGAGGAAGCGGAGCATTCGTGGGATCGCCGCGGAAAAGAAACGCTCCGATCGAGTCTCAGCGGATTCGGGCGAAGGCGGCAGGCCGGAATTCATGGTTCACTTTTGGGAAGGGTCCAACCGGTCAGGCATCCGGTTTGTCGCGAGAAAGTGCCGCTGCCATCCGGATCATCTGCGCGAAGCCAACGACCGCCCCGAAGATGACTCCTGCGAGATAGAGCCAGTGCGTGTGCATCCAGTAGTCTCCGAGCCTTCCGAGCGCATAGCCGAGAAAAATTGCCGCCGGAATGATAAAGCCGATCTCCGAATAGCGAGCCGCAGAGACCAGGGCATTGGATTTCGGCGAACGATCCCGGTCGCCGGAGTTGGAAGGTTGGGCCACGACAGCAATCATTCTATCCCAAGGGGGATCACTCTCTAATGGACCAATCTCGCGATTGGTGAAGCCTGTGTGATCACCAGCGACCAGTTGACCAGGTTAATGAATCGATCCGGCATGAGCCCGATGAAGAGCGTGGCGAATGCGGTGACCCCTAGAGCCGCGCGCATCGTCCAGCTAACTGGCAGCAGGCCCTTTTCCTCAGGCTGGCCCATGAACATGGCGTTCGCCATTTTCAAGTAGTAATAAAGCCCAAATACGGAATACAACACGCCCAATGATGCCAAGGCATAGTGTCCAGTTTCGACGAGACTGAGGAAGATAAAGTATTTGCCCCAGAATCCAGCCAGCGGCGGAATGCCTGCCAACGAGAGCAGGAAGATCAGCATGAGCACGGCTTCGACGGGAGCACGAGAATAGAGTCCGTTCAGATCGTCGAGCTCGTCGCCGATAACATTGCGGTGGCGCAGCGAGGTAATCACACCGAAGGCGCCAAGGTTCATGAAGGTATAAACCAGCAGGTAAATCAGAATGCCTTTGACACCGTCCGGGCTGAGTTGCGTAGGCGTTCCCGCAATCAAGCCGAGCAACATGTAACCAACATGGGCGATGGAAGAGTAAGCCAGCAGGCGCTTCGTATTGGTTTGGGTGAGCGCGGCGAAATTCGCTCCTGTCATGGTGGCTATGGAGACGAACACAAACAGCGGGACGTAAAGTGGACGCGCAGCCGCAAGGCCAAGCACCACATTCGGAAATGTAGGATAGGTGGCGCCCAGGATTCGCAGCAGCATCGCCCATCCCGCTGCCTTGACCGCGACCGACATGAATCCCGTGATGCAGGTAGGTGCGCCCTCATACGCATCGGGCGCCCATTGGTGGAATGGCACCGCCGCAATTTTGAATAAGAGCCCCGTAGTGGTGGTGAGCAGGGCCACGATGGCTACGGGATTGTGAGGATTTCTGGCGAGAATGTAGCCCATTCGTTGTCCGATGTCGCCAAGATTTGTGGCATCGGTCAGTCCGTAAAGCAACGAAAGGCCGTAGGCAAAAATTCCGGAAGAAAACGCGCCCAGCAAAAGATATTTTAGTGCCGCTTCATTGGACCGGCGGTCGCGCCGCAGGAATCCAACCAGCACATAGGTGGAAATGGCCATCACTTCCAGCCCGATGAAGATCAGCACGATGTCGAAGCCGCCGGCCATGCACATCATGCCAACCACCGACAAGAGCATTAGGGCGTAATATTCGCCGTGATTCTCGTGCTCCGTCGTCATGTAGCGAACGGACATCAAGATGGAAATAGCCGTGGCCGCCAAAAATAGATAGAAGAAGTAAAGGGCGCACCGGTCCACCAACATGGTGCCCATCATCCCGAGCGAACCATAGTTGACCGAATGGTTGGCCTTCATCCATAACTGGATCTTAAATACGCCACCAGCGGCGAACAGCACGCCAATCAGCGCAGTAACAGCATTGGCCCACTTGCTCTCCGGCGGGATCATGAGATCAATGAGCAGAATCCCTAGAGCAAACAAGGTGAGCAACGTAATGGGCAGCGCCAGCAGGTAGTCGCTAGGGGTGAATTGTACGATCGGGCCCACTAGTTCTTCCCTTTCGCTGATGGCGCTTCGGCTGACGGATGGATTGCGGCAGCCGTGGTTGCAATTGGCGTGGCTACTTCCTCGTGCGGGAGCGCGGCATTCACAGCGTCGCCTGCCTGCGGGTTGCGCACGTTTTGCACGATCTGATTCACGGGCTGTTCAAGAATCTGGAAGAACGGTTTGGGATAAAGACCGATCCAGAATGCCATCACCAGAAGCGGCACAAAGGTCAGCACTTCGCGCGGCGTAAGGTCATGCAACTTCTCGTTCTTCGGATTCGTGACCGTGCCAAAGAAGACGCGTTGATAAAGCCACAGCAGATAGGCAGCCGCAAGCACCACCCCAGGCACGGCCCACGCGCCCCACTGCCACTTCTCCATGAAGGTGCCTTGCAAAATGGTGAATTCGCCGACGAAGCCGTTCAGCAGCGGCAGCCCCATTGATGACAGAAACATAATCATGGTGATGGTGGCATACACGGGCATCACGTTCGAGATGCCGCCATATTCAGAGATTTCGCGGGTGTGCCGGCGCTCGTAAAGAATGCCGACGATCAGGAACAGCGCTCCCGGTTGAGATTCCATGATTGATCTGCTGCAGGACGGATCCGCTCAATCCCAGCGGCGTCAGGGCGAAGATGCCTAACGTGCAGAAGCCCAAGTGACTCACCGATGAGTAAGCCACCAGCTTCTTCATATCCTTTTGCATTAACGAAACCAGTGCGCCATAGATGATGCCGATGATGGAGAGAGTAATCATCCAGCTGCGAACTTTCGTATGCATCAATACATCCGGAAAGAACGGCAGCGAGAAGCGGATGAAGCCGTACGTTCCCATCTTCAGAAGAACGCCTGCCAGGATGACCGATCCTGCCGTCGGCGCCTCCACATGGGCGTCAGGCAGCCAGGTGTGGAACGGAAACATCGGCACTTTGATGGCAAAGGCAAAGAAGAATGCGAAGAACAGCAACGTAGCGATAGTCGGACCGTACGCTGGATCCGAATAAATTTTCGGTGCCGTCTGATACAGAGCGGTGAGGCTGAAGGTGTAGATCCCGGTCAGAGCGTGATGATGGAAATACAGGAACAGTATCCCCAGCAACATCAGCACGGAGCCCGCGAGCGTGTAGAGGAAGAATTTAATCGCTGCGTAGAGTTTGCGCGGGCCGCCCCAAATGCCGATCAGCAAGTACATTGGGACCAGCATGGCTTCCCAGAAAACAAAGAACAGGAAGAAGTCCAGCGCCATGAAGACGCCGAGCATACCGGTCTGCAGGATCAGAAACCAGACGTAGTATTCCTTGACGCGATTTTCGATGGCCGTCCACGAAGAGAGGATTGAAATCCAGCCCAGCAGCGTGGTGAGCATGATCAGCAGGAAGGAGATGCCGTCGATGCCTAGCACGTACCCCGCACCGATCGAAGGAATCCAGTTGTTTGGCGTGCCCTCAATGAACTTGAAGCCGGGCTCGAAGCGCTGCGCCCAGAACATTGCGACTAGCGGCAACGAGATCAGGAAGCCGCCAAGCGCAAAAAAGTTTGCGATCCAGCGGATGGCACTCTTGTTCTCCTTTGGAACGAACAGGAGCACGAGAGCGCCCACGAGCGGCGTGAATAAAATGAGCGAGAGTATGTGGTTTTGCATGAAAGATCAGCTTCTAGCTTCTAGCCCCCGGCTCCTGGCGGAAAGCCGGGAGCTAGTAACTGGAAGCCGCATTTCAGTGATACACATAATAAAAAACGAAACCTACCAAGCCTGCGGTCATCACCAGCGCATACCACTGGACCAGACCCCATTCGAACAGGCGCGCGGGATAAGAGAGCATGCGCGCCAGAATTGGAGGGCCATTGACGCCGATGCCGTCGATGATCCACTTGTCCCACCAACTGGAAATTGTTGCAGTCAGACGCGTGATCCATCCGGCGGCGTTGACCGCACCATCGATGACGTGCGTGTCGAACCATGAAGAGGCAGTGCCCAGTCCCAGCACTCCCAGGCGCAGCCTTCCCAGCTTGCGACGCCCCGTGAATACGTAGTCGTAGCCTTCGTCGACGTAGTACTTATGCATGAGCACGTTGTAGACGGGCGGCGCTGCGGCGGCAATCGGTTCGGTATAGCCCTTGTCTGCGTGCCGATAGCTTCGCCATGCCGAACCCCATCCCAAGCCGGCAGCGCCCAACGAGAGCGCCATCAGCAGCCACTCCGTGCTGGTGTTCTTTTCTTCCTGGACGCCTTCTACCAATTGGCTGGTTCTTCCTTCTACTTGAAGAACGCGAGCTTCGCCCTGGAAGACTGGCTCGAGGAATTTGGTAAAACGATCCGATCCGCCGAGGCTGTGCGGCCATCCTAGCCAACCCGCGACGATGGCGCAGAGAGCAAGTGCCACCAGCGGCCCCGTCATCGACACGGGAGATTCGTGAATGTGATGCTCCACGTCGTGGCTCATGCGCGGGCGGCCGTGAAAAGTCAGGTACATCAGCCGGAACATATAGAACGCGGTCATCAACGCCGTGCCATAGCCTATGTACCAGAGAAACCGGTAAGCACCGCCTTCTCGTGACCATGTTTCCCAGAGAATTGCATCCTTGGAGAAAAATCCGGCGAAGGGGAAAATCCCGGCGATCGCCAATGTCGCGATGAACATGGTGCGATGAGTGATGGGAATGCGGTGGCCCAAATCGCCCATGTTTCGCATGTCTTGCTCGCCGCTCATGGAGTGAATCACCGAACCAGCGCCAAGGAAGAGCAGCGCTTTGAAGAAGGCATGCGTGAACACGTGAAACACGCCGGCAGCGAATGCGCCCACGCCCAGCGCGAGAAACATGTATCCCAGCTGCGAAACAGTGGAGTAGGCCAGCACCCGCTTGATGTCATTTTGCACAAGGCCGATCGATGCCGCGAAAATGGCCGTCAGTGCGCCAACGATCGCCACAGTTTTCATCGATGTAGGCGCCAGCACGAACAGGGCATTCGACCGCGCGACCATATAGACGCCAGCCGTTACCATGGTTGCGGCGTGGATGAGAGCGGAGACAGGCGTCGGACCTTCCATCGCGTCCGGCAGCCAGATGTAAAGCGGCAGTTGCGCGGATTTGCCGCATGCCCCGACGAACAGCAGCAGCGTCGCTGCGGTGATGATGGGGTCGCCAATGGCGAAGCGGCCGGTACGGGCCAGGTGTGTCACGTCAATGAAGCGCAAAGAACCGAAATACCATGCGATAAAAAACATGCCCAGCAGAAAACCCGCATCGCCGATGCGGTTCACGATGAAGGCCTTCGCAGCTGCGTCACTGGCCGACTTGCGATGGAAATAGAATCCGATCAGCAGATACGAGCACAGTCCGACGCCTTCCCAACCCACGAATAGCAGCACGTAGTTGTTGGCCAGGATCAGCGTAAGCATGGAAAACATGAAGAGATTGAGGTAGCCGAAAAAGCGGTAGTAGCCGCCTTCATGCGCCATGTATCCCGTCGAATAAATATGGATCAGCATTCCGACGCCGGTGACAAACAGTAGCCAGATGCTGGAGAGCGGGTCGAGCAGGAAGCCGGCATCCGCCTGCAGCGGGGCGGGAGAACCATCATGCGTGGTGTAATTCAGGTGGCCTGTATCACTACCCAGCCACGTATAAAGAATCGTCTGATAGGGCTGGTGGTAGTGCTCATTGGAGGACGACCACGTCGAGTACTGCGATACCGCTCCGCAGGCCATGATGAAAGCCAGCACGATGCTGCCCACGCAAACCGCACTGACCGTGGCTTTCTGCAGCTTGCGCCCGAAGAAGAACATGATCGCCGCGCCGAAGGCGGGCAGGAGCGGAATCAGCCAGATGTGGGTTAAGAAAACCATCGTTTTAGCCACTCACTCTTGGCTCTAACAGCTAAAAGCCAGGAGCAGCATCCCTACCACTTCAGTAAATTCACTTCGTCGATATTCACCGTCTCCTTGTTGCGGAAGAAAGCGATCAGAATTCCGAGGCCGACCGCAGCTTCTGCGGCAGCATCGGTGATTACGAAAATCGCAAAAACCTGGCCGTGCAACCCTCCCCACATGCGGGAGAATGCCACCAGGTTCAGGTTCACCGCATTCAGGATCAGTTCGATCGACATCAGTACGATCACCACGTTGCGGCGGGTCAGAACGCCAATCACGCCCAGTAGGAAAAGCGCTGCCCCGAGCACCAGGTAATGCAGCGTCGTAATGTGAAGCATCGATTCCATAATTCGGTACCCAGTACTCCTGCTAACTGCTAGATCCTCTTTTTCGCCATCACCACTGCGCCAATGATTGCGACCAGCAGCAGCAGGGACGCAATCTCGAACGCGAACATGTATTGCCCGTACAACATGGTCGCCAGTTGCTGCGTGTTGTCGTTTTCGATCATCGGCAGCGCGTGTTCCGGAAAGATGTCCTTTCCTTTCGTAAACACAGCGATGAATAATCCACCCAGAGCCGTCGCTGCGATGATTCCCACCACCCATTGGCTGTTGAACTGGCGCTCTTTCACCGAGCGGTCGATGCTAACCAACATGATCACGAACAGGAACAGAACCATGATTCCGCCTGCGTAGAGAATGATCTGCACGCCAGCGACGAACGGTGCGTAGAGCATGAGGTAGATCGACGCCTGCGCCAACAGGGTGACGATCAAAGCCAGCGCCGAATGAACAGGATTCTTGCGCGTGATCACCAGGATGCCGCCAATCAGCATGATCCCGGAGAGCATGTAAAAGAAAAATGGTGTGGCTACGGGTGCCATAAGTTTTGTTGCACCAAAGCTACGCCAGCCGTGAGAATTAGTACGCCTAATCCGATGGGCAGAAGTACTTTCCATCCCATCTGCATCAGTTGATCAAAGCGATATCGCGGGAATGTTCCCCGATACCAGATGTAGAGGTACATGAATCCTGCGACTTTTGCTGCGAACCAGAAAATATCCTGTACTCGAATGCTGACCGCCGGTATAAATAGAAACAATCCGATCAACCCCAGCAGAACTCCGAACACCGCGAGGCCAATGGTCTGCACCCGGAACAGGGGATGTTTGGGCATGCGGGCGGCGTTAAAGAAACACATCGCGGCCAGGAAAAGAACCGCAATCCCGGGAAACAACGAGAATGCCCTGTCCCATGTGGGACCATTCAGCCAGTTTGGAAAGGGACGCAACCATCCTCCCAGCCAGAGCGTCACGGCAATGGACGAGACGGCGATCATGGCAGTATATTCCGACAGGAAAAATAGAGACCAACGGAAGCCGCTGTATTCAGTGTGAAAGCCGGCAGTCAATTCTGATTCAGCTTCGGCTAAATCGAATGGGGCCCGGTTGGTCTCGGCGATCATAGCTACTGCAAAAATAAAGAAGGCAATGAGTCCAAGCGGGAAGAACTTAAAGATGAACCATTCCCCCTGCGCCTGTTGTGCCTGGACGATGCCGATCATGCTGAGCGTCCCGGTTCCCTCAGCGTTGAGGCTGGTCATCAAGATGGCTGACACCACGGCCAATCCCATGGCTACTTCATAGGAAACCATCTGGGCGCTGGAGCGCAGAGCACCGATCAATGGATAGTGCGAGTTTGAAGCCCAGCCCGCCATCACGATGCCTAGCACGCTCAGGGACGAAACACCGAGCATAAAAAGTATGCCAATGTTCATATCTGTGATGGCGTGTGTGGGACCGAACGGAATCACAACGAAAACTGTGAAGGCGGCAAGCACGACGATGAAAGGAGCTATCCAGAAGAGAAAGCCGTCGGCCTCAGTCGGAATGATGTCTTCCTTAAGAAGAAGCTTGAGAGAGTCGGCGATGGGCTGCAGCAGGCCGTGCGGGCCGACGCGCATGGGGCCAAGGCGCACTTGCATATGGGCCAGGACCTTGCGCTCAAGCCAGGTCATCAACATCACCGCGACCGACAGGCCGCCGAAAATTATAAGGATGTATACCAATACCCAGAAAAGATTTCCGGCGCCGCCCGGTGTCTGGCTGCTGCTGAGGTAAGACTTGATGTAGGCGAGCATCAGCGGTCTACCTCACCAAGGACGATATCGAGAGTGCCAATGATCGCGATGACGTCGGCTACGAGTTGGCCGCGGCACATTAAGTCCAGCGCCTGCAAATTTACAAACGAAGGCGGTCGCACGCGCACGCGGTAGGGCTGCGTCGAACCGTCGCTGACGATGAAGTATCCCAGTTCTCCTTTCGGCGCTTCGATGGAGTGGTAGACCTCTCCCGCCGCCGGCTTCATCACTTTGGGAATTTTCGCAAGCACTGGGCCCTCGGGAATGGCCTCGACCGCCTGTTCGATGATGCGCACGGATTGCCGCATCTCCGCCATGCGGACCAGATATCGATCGTACGTGTCGCCGTTCTCGCCGATCGGAATATCGAAATCGAAGTTCTTGTAGTTTGCGTAAGGCTGAGCTTTGCGCACGTCCCACTTCACCCCGCTGGCGCGGAGAACAGGTCCAGTTACGCCCAGCGCGATGCAATCTTTTCCCGAAATTTTCCCAACGTTTTTCGTGCGCTCCAACCAGATGCGGTTTGTAGTAAGTAATTCTTCGTATTCGTCTATCTTCGGGCGGAAGAAGGTAAGAAAATTTCTTACGTCTTTTTCGAAACCGGCATAGGTTTCGTACTGCAGCCCGCCAATGCGAAAAGCATGCGTCGTAAGGCGTGCGCCGCAATATTTTTCGTAGATCTTCAGAATCTCTTCTCGATCCCGAAAGGTGTAGAAGAGCGGCGTGATCGCGCCGATATCCAGAGCATGGGTCCCCAACCAAAGCTGGTGGCTGGCAATGCGGTTCAGTTCCGTCAGGATCACGCGGATGTATTGCGCCCGAGGCGGAGCCTCAACATTCAGTAGTTTTTCGACCGTTTCGCAGTACCCTAGCCCGTTCGAGACCGCAGCCACATAATCCATGCGGTCAACGTAGGGATTGAACATCGTGTAGGTGCGATGCTCGCCAATTTTTTCGACGCCGCGGTGAAGGTAACCGATCACGCACTCGAGGCCAAGAACTTTTTCTCCATCCAATCGAAGAATCACACGCAGCACGCCATGCGTGGCGGGATGCTGCGGGCCCATATTGATGACAAGTTCGTTGGAATCAAGAAACGGCTTCTCGTGAGTCTCTAGATCGAGATTCGAGAGCGAGCTTTGGGAATCGGTCATTCGACTCTAGTCGCCAACTTAACAAGCACTCTCATTGGCCGCTTTCAATGCCCAGATTTATCTGCACCCATTCCTTGTCCTGCTGCAGAATGCTGTAATCCTTTCGCAGGGGATGCCCCTTCCAGCCATCGGGCAGCAGAATGCGTTTCAGATCAGGATGTCCATCAAACTTTATGCCGAACATGTCGTAAACTTCGCGCTCCAGCCAGTTTGTGGTAGGCCAAATGGGAACGGAACTGGGAAGACTTTCGCCATCCAAAATTTGTGTGGTCACACGGATGCGCTCATTGCGCGCGAAGGAATATAGCACCCACACCACGTCAAACTGTTTTTCCCGCTTCGGATAATGCACCGCAGTGAGGTCGACGCAGTAATCGAATTGCTCTTCATTTCGCAGCACTTGCAGAATTTCCGGAATCAACGACCGGTCCACCACCATGTAGTTCTGCCCGGCGTAAGCAAGAGCCGTCATACCGGAACCCCAAGTCTGTTTCAACTTGGCGATCATCGCGGAATCCCAGGGAACGGGTGCGGGCACTGGCGGTTTCGCGGTAGCTACGGGTTTTGCGGGGACTGGCGCTGCGGGTGTTGGTTTCGGAGCAGTGGGTGTCGGAGTGGTGGATGGAGACTTTTCAGCGGGAAGTTTGGAATCTGATTGAACCGAACCGGATGTCGTTGCCTTCACGCCGCCAGGAAGGGCTGGCTGATCCGCCGTCGGTTTCGGTTCGCCTTCCGACGGCGGTAAAGAGGGAGATTTGATTTCATCCGGCATTAGCTGCGAAGGCACAAACCTCGGGCGCGCAGGGTGTCGTGAGGAACGTTAATTTTTATCAGCTTGCGGATGCGGTGTCAACGACGTCGACGAGAAAAAAAGAGGTTACACCTCATGAACTCTGCAGACATTTCTACGTTCGGGCTTGCGCCTGATAGGACTCGATCAGATCGCGAATGCGTTGCGCATCCGCCTTGCGATGACCATGGCTGGTGATGGGGTCAGTGCCACCGGTGGACTCAATCCGAATCTCCGCCCATACCACACCGGTTGTGATGTGGACAGAAGCGACTTTCGAGATGGCGATGCTCTCATCATTGCTGCCGAACCATCGCGACTTAATTCGGCTCACGCGCGTTGGACTGACGACGATGCGAGTGGGGAAAAGAAAATTGCCTTGCGTCCAGCGGCTGGCGGTAAAGGTTTGCCCCGATGGCTCGGCAGTTGGTGACGGCGTTACACCCATTCCAAAGCACCTTTCTGCCAGACCCAGATATATCCCACGATGAGTATCACCAGGAATATAAGAATTTCCACCAGACCGAAAAAACCCAAGGCTTTGAACTTGACCGCCCAGGGAAATAGAAAGATAGTCTCCACATCGAAGACCACGAAGAGGATAGCCACAATGTAATAACGCACCGTGTAGCGGCCCCGTGCATTGTCGATGGGATCGATACCGCACTCATACGGCATCAGCTTCGTCTTGTTCGGGTTGCTGGGACGGACGAGTTTGGCCAGCAGCAGAGTGAAAGGCAGGAGCACGCCGACCACTGCCATGAATATGAAGATAGGTACGTAATTTTGCGGCATGAGGCCTCAAAGAAATCGATTGCTCTAGCAAAGTGACGAGCACGCCATGGTACCGCTGTTGGCAGGCTAGTTCAAGAACAGATCTTTTGAAAAGAGGACATACCTGCGGCACTTTCTGAAGGTTTCAAAAGTTGACGCCGCAACCTTGAGATTTGCACCCACATCCAAAGAAAAACAATGGCGGACTTAAACACGGTCTTATCTTTGAATCCGGATGGGCAAACACTCCGTGTGCACGAAACGGCCCTTCGCGAAGCTGGCTTTCAGGTCATTTCCGTATCGACTCCATTGCAGGCTCGCTTCGAGATTGAAATGGGCCGGTGCGGAGTTTTTCTGACTGGCTACATTACTTCTCTCGCCATCTATCGGGATCTGGCTGGACTTTTTCGGGTGAACTGCCCGCCCGGCCTGATCATTTACCTGGCGCGGGATGCGAACGACACTGTTCCCGAGGCCGACATTCTTCTGTCGGAGCAAGACGAGCCGCGCTCGATCGTCGACAAGGTCCGCTCGAAGCAGGAAACGAAAGCCAGCTGAGCTGGGACTCTTCTATATAAGCCGTCTGTGGTACAGTTCTCCTCCACATGGCGACCCGCCCGCACTCCCCGACCGAGCCCGAACCTGACCCAGGCTCGTTTTATTGCCCGAATTGTGCGAAAGAAGTGAATGATCCGCTGACGTGCGGCGACTGCTCCGCAGTCATTTGCCGGCGCTGCGGCACTCCGCTGGAGACTCCCGATGAACTCGGGATGGGATGATGGCTGCCACTTCCACAGCGCCTCCAAGTGCAGTCGAAACTAAGCCAACTCTCGTTCGCGGTCTCACTCTGCTTGATTCCGTTCTCCTGCTGGTAAGCGGCATTATCGGCTCATCAATCTTTCTAACGGCAAAAGACATCGCCGGCCCACTCCCGCAGCCCATGTTGTTTTTGCTGGTTTGGGTAATCGGCGGCGTTATCTCACTCTTCGGCTGTGCTGCCTTCGCCGAACTCGGCTCCATGTTCCCCGAATCGGGGGGGCAGTACATCTACCTCCGTGAGGCTTTTGGCGATCTCGTCGCCTTTCTCTATGGATGGATGTTGTTTTCGGTCGCCAACGGTGGCAGCATCGCTGCGCTATCCGTAGCGGCAGCCGCATATTCAGGACAAGTTTTTCCAGTGATTTCACAGGAACATATCGTGCTCCAGTTCGCCGGAGTGGCCATCACGCGCGCGCACCTGTTCGGCCTCCTGCTCATCGCGATCCTCACCTACGTAAATGTTGTGGGACTGCGCTGGGGTACGCTTCTGCAAAACCTTTCGACCTGGACGAAGTTTGTGGCCATGGGCGCCTTCGTCGTACTGGGAATCGCAATCGGCAAAGGCGATTGGTCTCATTTCCAATCGCACGGCGTAGGACTAACCCTTGGGCTTCACCCCACTGCATTCCTTTCAGCCTTCGGTGTGGGATTAATCGCAGTCTATTGGGCGTATGACGGATGGGTTTACATCACTTGGGTTGCAGGGGAAGTTAAAGAGCCTCGCCGGAACGTCCCCTTAGCGATGGGACTGGGGGTGCTCGTGGTCGGCGCAATTTACATGGCGATGAACGTGACTTACCTTTACGCGCTTGCCTCTCGGCGAGATCGCCCAACACGAAACCATCGCTCACGCAGCTGCGGCAGCGATGTTCTCGCCTCGTGTTGCAGTCTGGCTTTCCCTTCTGATTGCCATTTCCTGCTTCAGCGCCGCCGCCACTTGCACCCTCTCTGGGGCGCGAGTCTATCTCGCCATGGCGCAGGATGGCGTCTTTTTTAAACGCATGGCACTGATTCATCCGAAGTGGCGCACACCCGCCTTCAGTCTCATCGGTCAGGGCGTCTGGGCCGCATTGCTGACCCTCAGCGGCCGCTACGATCAGCTGTATACCTACGTCATCTTCGGCATGGTCCTCTCCTATACCCTTACGGTAATCGGGCTGTTTCTACTGCGCTGGAAGCGTCCCGACGTTCCCCGCCCCTACCGCTGCACGGGCTATCCTTGGCTCCCCGGGGTCTATGTTTTAATCGGCGCGGCGTGGACGCTCAACACCATCGTCACACGTCCTATCGAAGCCTTCTGGGGCACTACCATCGTGTTAATGGGCGTTCCAGGATATCTTTACTGGAAACGCGGCAGCCGCAAGAGTACCGCGACGGAGTAGCAAGTGCTTGTGGCGAGATGGGTCTTTCGCCTCCTCGTTCGCTCCAAGCGCCTCTCTCCACTCCTCGCCGTGGCGAGCTCAACAGCTTTATTTACGCCGCATCTTGCAGTACCTTTGTAGGGTCGAGTACGTAATCATTCGCGCGTTCGCGCCCGCTTGGGAGAAAACATGATCCGCTCTGTAGCCCCACGTCTGTTTCTCGTCTGCTTACTGATCGCTGCCCTGTTTACGGGCTGTTCACGCGATCCGAACGTGCGCAAGCAGAAATATCTGGAAAGTGGCGACCGCTACTTCGCCAAAGGCAAATATCGCGAAGCCGCCATTCAGTATTCCAACGCAGTGCAGGTGGATTCCCATTTTGCGGAGGCCCATCACCAACTAGGAGAGGCGTATCTCAAGCTTGGCGAAACCGTGCGAGCCTTTCAGGAACTGTCCCGCACAGTCGAACTCGCTCCCGATGACTATCGCGCCCGCATCGATCTCGCAAACCTCCTACTCGGAGCCCGCAATCCTGACGGCTCTCCCATGGAGGAATACATAAAACAGGCACGCGGACACCTGGATCTGCTTCGGGAAAAGCAGCCGCAAAATCCCGAAGTCTTCCAGGCGTGGGCGAACTATTATGCCGCGCAAAATAACCTAGGCGCCGCTCTGCTGGAGATGCAGAAGGCTATCGCCGCAGATCCCAACCGTTCGGAATCGTATCTGGACCTGGCAGCGCTTCAGATGCGCTCAAATCTGCTGGATCAGGCGGAAAGCAACTTCAAGAAGGCAGCGGAACTCGATCCCAAGGCGGTGAGTGCCCTATTGGCGTTGGGAGGCTATTACCAGTCGCGCAACCGTCTGCCTGAAGCCGAGCAGCAGTTCAAACATGCCATTGAGGTAGCCCCGAAAGATCCAGCTCCGCGAGAAGCGCTGGCGCGGCTTTACATGGCTGCCGGGCGAAAGGCCGAAGCTGAGGGGTTACTCGTGCAGGCGAAGAAAGATCTCGCGGATAGTTCCGAAGGTTACCGCATGCTTGGCGATTTTTATTTCGCCAGTGGCGATCTCGACAAAGCGACCACGGAGTATGCCTCACTCTATAACGATCACCCCAGAGATCCGCAAGTCAAGCGAAACTATATTCAGCTTCTTATCCTCAAGAACCGGCTCGATGAGGCGACCAAACTCACTAACGAACTGCTGAAGAACAGCGCCCACGATGTGGATGCTCTCGTCTACCGCGGCCAAATCCAACTCCGCCAGAACAATGCCAACGACGCCGTAGACTCGTTGCAGCAGGCTTTGAAAGATGATCCAGGAAACGCGGTGGCTCACTATCAACTTGGACTGGCTTTTGACATGCAGCAGAATGAAGGGCGCGCCGAATCGGAGTGGCGCGAGGCCGTGCGCTTACGTCCAGACCTTACTGACGCGCAGCGCGCTTTAGCTTCGCTGCAATTGCGGCGCAATGACCTCGACGCTCTCACCCAGACCGCGCAGCAGATCATCGCCAACTCGCCCTATGCTCCGGACGGCTACCTGCTTCGCGCTCTGGCGGAGATGAACCGGCAGAAATTTTCCGACGCCCAACTCGACCTGACCAAGGCCATGGGCGTCGCTCCAGCGAACTCCGTGCCCTACGTGCAAATGGGAAATCTGTATCTCTTGCAAAAGCACTACCCCGAAGCCATTAAGTTCTACCAACAGGCGCTCGATAAGGACGCAACGTCCACCGATGCGCTGCAAGGCATCATGAATGTTTATCTGGCGGAGAAGCAGCCAGATCAGGGCATCGCCGTGGCTCGAGCACAGATTGCCAAATCACCCAATAACACGGGCTTTTACGATCTTCTTGGAACAGCCTTATTTCAAAAGAAAGATTTAAATGGAGCGGATGCGGCGCTGCGCAAAGCCATTGACCTCGACAAGAATAACTCCGACGCGCTTCTGAAACTGGGACAGGTCCAGGCAGCACAAGGATCGGTCACCGAGGCTCTGGCGACGTATCAGCAATCCATCAAGGATCATCCACGGGAGATTGCTTTCTACATACTTGCGGGGGAAATGTACGAATCGCAGAGCGACTGGGACAATGCGAAAACCATGTATCAAAAAGCGCTCGAGATTCAGCCCAACAATCCTCTCGCTTCCAACAATCTCGCGTACGTAATGCTGGAGCAGGGCGGTAATGTCGACATGGCGTTGGCCATGGCGCAGACGGCACGTCGCGGGATGCCGGACTCATCGAACGCGGCGGACACTTTGGGCTGGGCTTACTTCCAGAAGGGCGTCTACAAGTCCGCCATCGATATGTTCCAGGAATCTCTACGTCTCAACGAGAAGCGTGGCGCAGCGGATGACCCGACCGTCCATTATCACTTAGGACTCGCTTATCAGAAAACGAATCAGCCCACACAAGCGCGCCAGCAACTCGAGCGCGTCTTGAAAATCAATCCTAATTTCAATGATGCGCGCAAGGCTCTGTCCCAATTGAGGGGATGAGGCCACAAGTCTCCTAACAGGAATGTGACCAGGGAGCCGAAACTGATCTTTACTTCGAGAGTGCCACGAAGACGCTCACCGAGATGCCTTCTGCTTGAAAATCTGAAAAAGGAGGCTATGTTCCTTAACTTTGTGCGCGCGAGCGTTGCAGGGTTTCGGAAGGTCTCTCGCCAAACCGTGCTTGATATTCGGCGGCGAAACGACCGAAGTGAAGAAATCCCCAGCGCGACGCAGCTTGAGTCACGTTGGTAACTTCGTGGCGTTGCGAGAGATCGGCGCGCACGCGTTCGAGACGCAGTCGCCGCAGGAACTGCATCGGCGTGTGACCACGCTTGCTCTGAAAGCTGTGTTGCAAGGTTCGTGAGTTTACGCCGGCAGCCATGCAGATATCGCCCAGCGAGAGTGGAAGGTGGGCATTCGCGCTCATGTACTCTTCGGCGGCGCGAACCTGCCATGGAGCAGCATCGCGATTGCGGACCAGCAGCCGTGTATAGTTATGGCGCTGCGCTTCCAGCAACAGTGTAACCAGCTCATTTTCGAGGGCTCGCGCAGCTAACCAACCTTCATCTCCTGGCTTGTACGGTTGCACATCATCTCCCCAGCTGCGGGTTCGGCTGCTTCCTCCTGTGTGGGCGCACAGACTCAATACCAACTTGCGGAAAAGTTGTCCCGCTTCTGTCCGTGTATGAAAGCATGGCGAAAATATCAAGGGGCGGCTGACTTCCCTCGCCAGCATCTTCTCTAGTTCCTCGATCACGTTCTCCCGGCTGAATTTCAAGAAGAGCAATTCAAAGCTTTCGGGGGTGTGGACCTCGACTGGCTGCAAAGGCGACTGCACTAATCCAAACCCGGAGCGAACCGAGACGGTCTCCGCTGCCACCCGGTGTTCGAGTTCGCCGGAGACAGCAAGAACAACAGCGTAGGAGTCGTAAGGCAATTCCGCACGTACTTGCATCGCCCCGTTGGTCTTTACGCGCGACAAGCTCATACGCGGGCTTTCTGCTCCAAAAATTTGGGTAGAGAACGTAGTACTGGGGCTCAGCAGTTGCGAGCGGTAGGGCACCGCCGACGAAGCCAAAAACGACGCCGCTTCCTCGATATCGGTGGTTTGAAGAACCAAAGGATCCGGCAGCAAATTTTGTGGAGAGTGGTGTACGCCTTCTGAGAACATCGCCCCTCATCTAACGGTGTGGGATACCTTATCTTTTCGTTCGGGGAAGTTCAAGGACAATATCTTATTGAAACGTTTCACTAAAGTTCACCTGCCACGATGAACCTTTGCGATCAATAAGAGCACGTCCTATTGCGTAAACCGGATTGCTGATTTGTTCCTCCTGTTGAGAATCGTATAAGTCCATACCGGGCGATTGAAGGAGACGGTGAGTTCTTGGATGGAGTCGAACGAACTGCAGAAACGACGGTGGGAACGGCATCCCGTGAATATCCGTATCAAAATCACTTTGAGCTTGAATGGCGAGTCGTCGTGCTTTCACGGCGAAGCGAGCGATGTAAGTCAAGGTGGGCTGCGATTATTTATGCCTCGTCCGCTCGATCCAGGGGTCATCATTCTGATGGAGTTTTCTCTTCCCTACAATTCGCGGGCCATGGCGATTCGAGGTTTAATTCGAAACCGAAGCGGCTTCAGTTACGGAGTCGAGTTCATGAACCCGACCGTCTATCAGCGCGAGACGATCAGCCAACTATGTAAGACTCTGCAACTCCTGCAGTAGGGCTTCAGGTGGAATTGCCCACGGGTTACAACGTTGAGGCCGTTTTATGAAACGTTCGTTGATCAGGCTCGATGCCGGTGAGGGCTGGTGTTGCTCGATTTGTGACTGGAGATTTCTGATACCTGTCCGGGTCGCGCCCAAAGGAAGCGGCCGGAAACGATTACGATCGCCAGGCCGCCGCCAAATTTTGCGAGCACAGGTGCGAAACGAAGACCGCAATTCCTCCGACAGACCAACGAACTCCTGCCACATTCGACGAGCGAGCTCGAATGCTTGTGATGAGGGGCTATACACCCAAAGGCGCCGTTGAACTTGTTCTACACGAAATCATGAGGGAAAACGGGCACGACGCAAAGGCTATGCAGAAGGCTCGCGACGATGCGCAGGTCTTTCTGGAAAGAGTCGCAAAGGGTCTGATCTAAGAAGCTGGAAAGTAACGTCGTTATTCTAGTCGGCGGCGATATGGTCGGAAGCGCTGGGTTGGGCCCGGCGAGCCGCGCGATTCGAGGGCAGTCCAGCGTCACGAATCTTATAAAGCAGTGCACGATAACTGATGTTGAGAGCGCGAGCTGCTTGCTTGCGGTTCCAATGGTGATGCTGAAGTACCTTGAGGATAATCTTGCGCTCTAACTCGTGCACCGCCTGGCGAGTGATCTTCTTGAGCGAGATGGGACCTTCGACAGAAATATCGGCGCTAAAAAAATCGACTTGTCGCGGACGCAGGTCTGCGGAGATCGCGTCTTCGGTACCGAGAATTACATAGCGCTTGATTAAGTTCTCTAGCTCTCGAACATTGCCGGGCCAGTGATACTTTCGCAGCGAGTTCATCAACTCTGTGGACAATGGCTTTGCGCGCGCATTGAATTTGCGATTATAGGATTCCAGGAAGAAAGCGATGATTTCCGGCAAATCAGAAGCACGTTCCCGCAGCGGTGGCATATACAGATTGACGACGTTGATGCGATAGAACAGATCCGCGCGGAATGTGCCGTTGGCAATTTCCTCTTCCAGTTTTCGATTGGTCGCGCAGACCACTCGCACTTCCACTTTCTTGTCTTCCTGCGCGCCGATCCGGCAGAACTGGCCATCCTGCAGCAACTGCAAAAGCTTCGACTGCAAGCTCATATCGAGTTCGGAAATTTCGTCCAGGAAAAGTGTGCCTCGGTGTGCCATCTCGACCCGCCCCGGCTTGGTCCCAACCGCTCCCGTGAAGGCTCCTTTTTCGTACCCGAACAGCTCGCTCTCCAGCAACGTTCCTGGGATAGCTGGACAGTTTACTTTCACCCACGGGCCGCTCTTCCAGGGTGAGTTCGAGTGAATCATCCGGGCGATGATGTCCTTGCCTGTGCCACTTTCCCCCTGAATGAGGACCGGCACATTTGCACCTGCTATTTTCGAGAGCCGGTGGCGGAGAGCACGCATCACCTCGGTGCCCCCGAATACCACAGACTCAGGAGGCATTTCCCCCAACGGCTGGACCAGGGAACTCACCGAATTCTGGGTGCTCATAGGCTGTTACCAGCCTCGGGACAGAAGTATTTCATCATGCGTGTCCGGCGAATGAAACGGAATGCGTGGAAGCCTTCGGGGTCAAGCCTAGTCTATCTAATTGAGGAAAAGCAACTTACTAAAGACTCCTCGGTGTGCACGCAGGTAATCCACTCCGTTTCGGAATCGAGGTTCGGCTAGGAGAATTACAAGGCAGAGACTTGCTTGCGCAATTGCAACTTGAACTTGGGTCGGGAAGAGACGATTGGCCGTGAAAACTTGAGAGCGATAAGGTGGTAGGACTCAGCGCGCTCGGTTCGCAGAATTTTACCCGACAAGTTTCGCGCTACCGCTGGCGCCGAAGCGAAAGCGGCGAGAGGCGCGCTCGGTATTTCCAGGGAAACCTCGGTATGGGCTGGCAGCGCTCGCCGGACCGCTACCAACATCCCACCTGCGGATACGTTGAGCGCGGTCGCAAACTCAAGAAACTCCCTGTTCTGGTCCACTTGGCTTCGCACGAATATCGGGATGGCTAAAGGCAGGCGCGGCCATTTTCGGCGCTCTGCCGCTGCACTCTTAGTGCTCACGCACACCCCTTCCCTCGTAAACTGCGGCACATTAAAAGCACGAGAGGGGCCAAAACCAAAGAGAACGGCGATGTCTTCTGGATCTACCATCCGAGAACCCTAAAGAACACAGAGAGTTTCCTTCCTCGACCGCACAAAACAAGGTAAATCGCTGTGTTTACTTAGCCTTGTACCAAATCGGGAGCAGTCGTGAGAAGCACATTGTGAGCAGTCTAGAAATACTCGAAAGTGCAAGGTTTTGCGACTCTTGGGTAATACACGTTCATTTTCGTTGACAATGAAAAGTAACCTGACATACGCTTTTTGTACAAGATTCTTCCCCAACGAACAGACGAGCGGACCCCCTTTCTGTTCAGAACACCGTACTTCTTATGGCCAGCGTGCAAAAGAATATGTGTGCTTCAGAGGCTACCCGAGGAAAGAAAAATGGAGTAATCACTGCGTCGGGTTCCGGGACTGGCATACCCAGTCCGGCCGATCTGCCGCAGGCATATTCTGACCTGCAGCAACGTTTTCAACGTACAACCAACGCGCTAGGGTCAGCCGCCCATGACTTGAAGACGCCCCTGGCAATAATGAATGGGTACGTCGAATTACTGCGGAGCGAAAAGCTGGGCCCGATCACCGAGCGCCAACAGGAAGTGTTGCGCGATATGTGGGCCAGTGGCAAGCGACTGGAGCAGTTCATTCAGGACTTTCTCACTTACAGTGCCTTGGAGACCGGCGGCCTTAAAATGCAGTTTGCTCTGGGCAACATCAACGAGTGCCTCTCGGATGTGTGCCGCCTTTGGTCCGCTCGCTTTCAGGAAAAAGGGCTGGCGCTTTATTTTCTGGCGAATGACAAGTTGTCCGAGTTCGAATTTGATCTGCCCAAGCTCGAACGGGTCATCTCGAACCTTTTGGAAAACTCTTTCAAGTTTGTTCCGCAAGGCGGGACCGTCTGGTTACACGCGGAACCTTACATGTGGGAGCGGCGGGCGGCAGTGAAGCCCGCCTCGGCAGGGGAGCGCCGGAAACACAACAATGCACAACCCAATTCCGTAAAGATTAGCGTATCGGATACCGGACCCGGGATACCTGCGGAGTTTCAACAGGAGGTCTTCGACGACTTCTTTCGCTTACCCAGCAATGAGAGTCAGGAGGGGATGGGACTCGGACTTGCCATCGTTCGTCGCCTGGTTCAAGGTATGGGCGGAAAAATCTGGGTAGAAAGCGAAGCGGGAGAAGGCTGCAAATTTTCTTTCTTGATCCCCTTCAAACCTTCCGCAATCCCAACTGGCAAAGGAAAGAACCGATGAGCGAAAGCTCCAAGATTCTTCTGGTCGATGACGAACCTGCCATGCTCCGCTACATCCGCACCTTGCTCGAGGTGGATGACTATAAGGTGGAAACCGCGTCCACCGGAGAAGAAGCGCTCGAACGAATCGACAAAGGCATGGAGCCCGACCTGATCCTGCTCGACGTACTCATGCCAGGTATCGACGGGCTGGAGACCCTGGAGCAGATTCGCAAGAAGCGCCCCGGCGCCAAAGTGGTGATGCTTTCCTGCGTCAGCGACACCAAGAAAGTCGTGCAGGCGATGCGCCTGGGGGCCCACGATTATCTCACCAAGCCGTTTCAGAAAGCGGAACTGGATGCGGTGATTGACCAGTGCCTCAACCAGGGAAAAGGCCCGGTTGGCGGCGAAGTCGAGGAAGTAGCCAATGACGTTTTCTTTATCGCGGCCAGCCCGGCGATGCGGAAGATTCGTTCGCAGGCCGCGCTCGTGGCACATGTGGATATCCCGGTTTTATTGCTGGGAGAAAGCGGCACCGGTAAAGAAGTGCTGGGCCGCCTGATCCATAAGTTATCGCCGCGAGCCCATCGCACGTTCTTGAAGGTGAATTGCGCGGCGGTGCCCGCTGATTTGCTGGAAAGCGAACTGTTCGGATACGAGCCCGGAGCCTTTACCGGAGCAACCCACGCCAAACCTGGAAAGTTCGAGCTCTGCAATCGAGGTACGATCCTGCTCGACGAAATCGGCGAGATGCCTCCCAGCTTGCAGGCCAAACTGCTGCACGTGCTGCAGGATCAGCAATTTTCGCGTCTCGGCAGCCGCACCGTGATCAAAGTCGACGTGCGCATCCTGGCTGCTACCAATATCGATATACCTCAGGCTTTGGCCACCAAGCGTCTGCGCGAGGATCTTTACTATCGCCTTAATGCCTTCACGCTACAACTGCCACCTCTGCGTGAACGCAAGGAAGAGATTCCGGTTCTGCTGAAGCACTTCATGGCACACATGGCCGAACAGTACGCCCGGCCCCAGCTTCCGCTGTCACCGGCCCTGCTTGAGGCGTGCCAGAGATATTCGTGGCCGGGCAATCTGCGGGAATTGAATAACTTCTTAAAGCGTTACCTGATTTTAGGGGATGAGAACCTGGCAGCCGCCGAGCTTCAGCCGCGAGAGGATGGCAGTGGAGGCGGCGCATTCTCCGATAATGCAGGCCGGGGCGGCGAGTCCGGCGGAGGGTTAAAGTCGTTGGCTCGCAACGCCAAGGACGAAGCCGAAGGCGAAGCCATCAAGCAGGCGCTCGAACAGACCAATTGGAATCGCAAGCAAGCGGCAGTTCTGCTGCAGATCAGTTACAAAGCTCTTCTGTACAAGATTCGGCAATATGGCATCGCCGAAGCCAAAAGCCACCACAAGCTCTCGGCTGGCGCGTAAACTCCGCTTTCATCCAACCGCACTTCAGCAGCAGCGAGCGAACCCCGCGCACTACTGAACGGTCAGATTGAATCCGGCGGACTGCGTGAACGTTCCCGACGTCGCGGTCAGCGTCAGCGTGTAAGAGCCAGCGGGGGTGCCGCTCACAACTGGCTGCTGTCGCGTGCTGCTGCAGGCCGGCAACAGAACTATCAAGCCAAATAGCGTCAATATGCCAAACAAACCCAGCAGCTGACGGCGTCGCTGTATGCTCTTGCCCAAGCCGAGCAAAGCCATCCCGGGAGCCATGAGCCACAACGCATACATAGGACCGCGCCGTTTTGTGGAACTGATTGTGGTTACCGGACGCGCGGTCGTTGTCAGTCGCAGAGTACTGGACTGAGACCCCGGACCGTTGAACGTAAGCGAACTCGGATTAAACCCGCAACTCGCCCCGGTCGGAAGTGACCCGCACGACAGGGTGACATTAGCTCCAAACGTTTGCGAGGGGTTGACGGATACGAAGTAGGTCGCTGTGTTACCTGCCGACACCGTTGCACTGGGCGGGCTGATCGCTATGGAATAATCCGTCGCGGTAAAGGAAGCGGTTGCCGTAACTCCAGTGGTCGTGGAACCGCTGAAGGTGGCGGTCGCGGTTGCTGAGTAACTGCCGGCCTTACTCGGCGTGATCGAGAATACGATCGAAGAAGTCGAGCCTGCCTGCAAAGCGGGGATCGTGCAGACAGCGCTGGCTCCGCTTGGTGCACTGCACGTGCCGGAACCGGCAGTCGCGCTGGTGAACGTAGCTCCTCCGGTCACGTTGCCTGCTATCGCGACGTTGGTTGCAAGATCGGGCCCCTGGTTGGTTAAGGTGTAAGTAACCGTGATAGCCGTGCCTGCGCTCACCACCCCGGATGCTGGAGAAAGCACCGGCGGTACGCCGCACTTGAGGCATAGAGTACTTGCCGGTTGCAACTTAACCGCAAACGCATCGCTCGGGCCGTCGAGGGTAGCCCGGTACGGCCCCTGAGTCTGCAGATTTGTCGAAGTAGTATCTCCTGCAAAATAGGTATTCAAGCTGGGATCGACGGCGATGCTGGTGCCGCGATCCGAACCGTCGCCCCCAAAATAAGTCGCATACGAGGCCACAGTATTTGTGGTACTCACCGTTGTCGTATTGATGTGGGCAAAGAAAGCGTTCTGCGTCGCGCCTGTTCCCAGATGCGTTTGGATCGCGCCCGTGGATGCGGGGAAATCCGTCGAACTCGTAGTGCCAGTGAGAAGTGCGCCGCCTGCTGTATCCACAGCGATTGCTAAACCGCTGTCGTTGCCTGTTCCACCCAGGTAAGAGAAATAGCTGAGGGTCACTTGATTCGTAAGGCTGCCAGTAGCTTCGGTGGGATTGCTGAACTTGGCGACATACGCGTCGGTGTTGGTTAGACCGGTCGTGCATGTGGCCGGCGGTATCGGATTGACCGGATTATCCAGACACTGCTGGAAAGCCCCGGTGCCCGTCGGAATCAGAAAATCGCTGGAATCGGTTGTGCCCGTGAGATAGACGTAGCTCGCACCCGTATCGATCGTAAGTGCGGTCGAGGAATCGTCACCCGTCCCACCGAGGTAGGTCGAAAAGAGCAACTGAGCCGCACCCGTCTGTGCGTTTGCAGGGTTTATCTTCGCCACGAAAGCATCCGTTGGTGCGGGACTCGCCGGTGCAGTACAGGTGAGTGGATAGGTGAGAGTGGTCGGCGGAACGGTGTCCAGACAAGGCTGAGAGGCGTTCGCGATTGGAAAGTCGCCCGAGCTTTGGCCTCCCACTCCGTTGGTGCCTTCACCGCTATTGAAGAAATTCGTGGTGCCGCTGAAGTAGACGTTCCCCGAGGTATCGACTGCGATGCCGCCGCCGATCGCAATCGTACCGGTCGCACCGCCAAAGTAGGTGGAATAAGGAACGCTGGAAACCCCGATGTTTTTAGTATTCACCTCAGTCATGAAAAACTGAATGGCCGCCTGCGGCACCGTCTGAAACGGAGTTGGCAGGAAACTCGCAGGAAAAACGTCCGTGATGCTGGGTGTGTCACTGGAGGTCGTGGTTCCGGTCACGAACACGTCACCCTTGCCATCAATCGCTATGGCGCTTGCCAGATCCGTACCATTCCCGGCCAGCACGGTGGAGTAACTAAGCGTTGGTGTCGCAGCGGTGATCTGACTGATCTCGCTGACGAAAACGTGATTAACACCAGCAGCCGCAGCCGGTCCCTTGTATCCGTTCACCGACGGGAAATCCGCCGACGTCGTCGAGCCCGCGACGAAAACATTTCCTCCCGTGTCGACTGCAAGACCGGCGGAGGCGCCGCTAGGGGATCCCGCCAAGGTATCCGTCCCGCTCCCGCCCAGGTAAGTTAGGTAATCCACACCGCCAGCGCCAGCCGTCGGATCGAGCTCAAGGATAAAAATATTCTGCGCGCCCTTCAAGGTAGCCTGATATGCGTTACCCGTTACCGGCAGGTCGGTCGACGTCGTGGACGCGGCAAGATAAATCAATCCGTTCCCGTTTACCGCAATTGAAGGCGAAGTCTCCGCGCCACTGCCACCGAAATATGTGGAGTAGACGATCGTCGGGTCAATCACCAGTTCCCTGCTCCGGTCATATGCACCGATCTCGAAGCCTACCCGATTCTCGGAACGCAGAACGAAGTGCCCTTCCACCGCCTGTCGCTCGCCTGCCGCGCTCTGGTAGAGATGCGGCGCCTGCAAGCGAACATTCGATCCTTTCAGAATTAGATCGCCGCCGCTCAGTTCCAACTTGCTGGCGCCATCGAATTGCAACTCCGCCTGCGACGCATCTGCACCCGGCGCTACTTTGAAGTCGTATTCCAGGTGACCCTGGCTTCCATAAAAAACCAGATCGATTCCGGGATAGACGCTCTCGTAGTGAACCCCGCCGTACTGCGGAATGCCCGCATGCCACTTCTTCGGATCATTGCCGATGAAATAATTGCTCTTGCCCGGAAGCGGATCGCTTCCCGCAACTGCAGCCGCAGGATTCGCTCCAACGAGCGTCATGCGTACCGCTTCCACGACGGGTTGGTCCTTCGTCGAATGCGAGCTTCGCGTAGCCAAAACGGCGCCGGTGGGATCCAGGTACAAACTGTACCCTGCGCCCCGAGCGACGAATTTCACGGCGGAGCTGGCCTGCCCCTGATTGGGCTCGAAGATCAGCGGAAGATGGCTGAGAAGGGAGTTGGCGTCCCCCTTAGCAGGCGCCGCTGAGCGCGGGGAAAAAGAAGCCGGAGAAACCGACCGACCTGAAGCGGGCAAAAATGGAGAGCCGAACGCGGAAGCGGACGCACTCCGAACCGTGTGCCGAGAACCTGCCAGCAACATAGCGCAAGCTGCCAAAAGCAACATCAGTGCCATTCCTGCGACGAGTACTCTCTTTAAGCTGCTTCCCAAGCTTCCTCCGGACAATCGTCGTCTCAACACTTCCTCCCCCAAGTCACAGCCATTTCCCATCACGCTAGCCTCCCTGGCAACGCCGATCTGAATGGAGAAAGTAGAATCGGCGCGAGATCTTGCCGTGCGCCGGCGAAACCGCCCGCTGCTGATCTGTCATTTAGGAACTGGCGGAAAACAAACAACTACTTAATCATCTGGTGGATAGCCAAGTCAAGCGAGCCTCCGCCTATCTCGAGCATCCCCTGCCTGTCAGATGCGTTCGCGCTCTTCGAAAGATGCCGCGCCATGGCGCGAAAGTGGAAATGAACAAACTTGCGTACGACCCATGCAGTGACTGACTCAGTTCCATGAGTCTTTTTCCTCTTGCAAACTTCTCATAAATCGATAAAGTGAGCATCAAGGCCCTGCCCCCAAAATTCGGCAGCGCTTGTAACTCCCAGCCTAGCCGTCGTCGTTCGGCATTCGATCTGGTCTCTCGGGGAAAAATGCTTTCGGAAAACTCGCCCAGAATGCAACCGAACTCCCAGGAACGCAGGTTGATGCGACGCTTCGATATGCGTCTACCGGCCTTAGTACGTCTGGATCCGCAAATCGAATTTCTAACGGAGACGCAAAACGTTAGCGCTCGCGGCGTCTTTTTTTATCTCGACCGGTCGCTGCCTGCGGGCTCGCGTTGCGAAGTCACGCTCACTTTTCCCCCTCATATCACGCTCACAGACGCCGTTCGTGTTCGCTTCACCGCTCGCGTGATCCGTTCGGAATCGCCCCTTCCCTCATCCCGCGTCGGCACTGCTGCGCTAATCGAGGACTACGAATTCTTGCGCTCGACCGGTAGTAGCGATTTCCTCAGCGCCCTACAAGAAAACTGCAAAGAAGCAAACTGAAAGGCTGGAACTGAAACACGTAGCCGGGCTCTTTCGTAAGGGCCTTGCATATTTTTGGGAAGCGGACGAAGACGTCCCCATCCTGACTCTTATCACTTCCCCAAATCCTTCATCCTCTGCCGCAGGCGCCCATAGCGCCGAACAATACTGGTCAAATACACACCGTGAATCACCCAGGTTGCGATGTAGGCCGCGTACAAAAATCTCACCGAGTTCATCGACCCACCCCCTGCAACGATTCCCTGCTTTCCGCCTCTTCCACTTCGCGGCGTAAGCGCTCCATTCCGTAACGCGCCCAGCAAAGCAAAAACGCGAAACACGAGAACGCCAGCCAGTTAATCAGGAGCACATGCAGCATTCGCGGATCGATCGAACCCGCCGCCGCCAATCACCGGTTGCGGATGCTGTGTGCTGAAAAACCAGATCGAAAAATAAACCAGCGGGCACGTCCAGCGCCCCAAAAATTGCCAGCACCGCCGCCAGCTTCGGAGTCTGTGAGCTGTCAGAGAATTTCCGCAGAACCAGATAGCTCACGTAAATCAGCCACAGCACCAGCGTCGTCGTGAGCCGGATATCCCACGTCCACCAGATGCCCCACACCGGCCGCGCCCAGATCGGCCCCGTCACCAACACTACAGTGCAGAAAACCACGCCCACTTCGGCCGAAACAAGCGCCAAAGCATCCGCCTTCGCGCTTTGCCGGATCAAGTACACCACCGAGGCAACAAGATTCACTGAAAAGAGCAAAAACGCCGTCCATGCGGAAGGCACGTGGTAATAAAAAATACGCTGCACATCGCCCATGGTCCGCTCCATGGGCGCTACCCACATCGCCTCATAGAAAGCGTAAGCCAGTAACAATGCGGTCAGTATTGCGAAAATCGGGAAGGCCCGTTTCATTCCGCCTGCAGTATGGTTCCGAATAAGCCCAGACAAGCTGTAGTAAACACCACATCGTAGGTGAGAAGCAACACGATCCAGAAGCGCGCCGAGCCATCACCTGAGAGAATAATGCGCGTCGCCTCCACCATCGATTGCACGGCGGGAATGGAAATCGGAAACAAGAGCAGCGGCAGCATAATTTCCCGGCTGCGCGTTCGCAACGACATTGCGGCGAAAAAAGTTCCATTCACCACAAGCGCCCACGTTCCGAGTATGGCCACCGGAATCAGTTCCCACGCCGGCCCCAATGCTCGAAGGTTGTAAAAGATCATAAACAGCGGCGCCATTACCGCTTCCAGCAGGCTTACGAGGATGAAATTTCCCAGGGCCTTGGCGATGAACAATGCATTCGCCGGTGCAGGAGAGACACGATAGGCATCCAGCACCTGGTTGCGCAGCTCGCGCGCCCAGGTTTGATTCAGAGCGACCACGGCCGCAAACAGGAATGCGACCCAGATCAGCCCTCCCGCAATCTCGCGCGATTCTTCCGCATTCGGATCGAAGGAAAAGCTGAAAATTACCACCACCAGCAAAGAAAAGAAACAACATGGAGTTGATCGCATCGCGCGAGCGCCACTCCAGTCGTATATCTTTTGTCAGCGTCGCCACTGTGATGGAACGCAGCGAACTCATTGCATCTCCGCCCGGTGCGGCGTCAAACACGACGTCCGGTCAACGATCTGCCCGTCCCGCATCCACACAAATTCGTCGGCCACTCCCTCCAGAAGCATCGCCTGGTGGGTGACCACAAAGATCGTCTTCCCTGCATCGCGCATCCCTTTCAGCAACGCCACCATCTCTCGCGCCGAATGCACGTCCACATTCGAGAAGGGCTCATCCAGCAAAAGAATCTTCGGATCATGCAGGATCGCCCGCGCCAGTGACATCCTCTGCCGCATTCCCTGCGAATACTGTCCCACCGGACGAGCCAGCCCCGGATCCAGCCGCACCGCGCGAATCACCTCATCGCACCGGCCATCGCCGACGATGTCATAAAGCCGTGCAAAATATCGCAGATTTTCTCGTCCGCTCATCTCGTCGTAGAGTAGCGAGGGGTGAGCCATATAGCCAATTTCGCGACAAGCCGCGCGCGGGTTCTTGCCCAAGATGGAAACATCGCCGCGAGTCGGTTCCGCCAGCCCGGCCAACACCCGCAGCAGAGTAGTCTTCCCTGCCCCGTTATCACCAAGAATCACGTGAAACTTCCCGCCGACAAATTCTGCGCTCACGCCGCGCAGCGCCGCGAAGCGTCCGAACTGCTTGATTAAATTGCTGACGGTAATGATGGAAGACGATTCGGTCACGGGCGTGCGAAAGACACTGCTTCAGTTCCGGCCATGAGTGTACCGGACCCTCGCATTCTGTGCATTCGTTTGGTAATCAGAAATCCGCAAAGAAATACGCGCAGACAAGAAATTGATTGATCGATCGTTCTGGAGAAGGACAGGGCGATGTTACTAATTCGAAGCCAACGCTCCAGAACCCGCAGTTGGGCCTTGCGTCACGCTTTTGGCCGGCGCCGCCTCCATCTGGTTCCCTGGCTGCTGCGGTGCGTATTTTGAAGCGCACTTCGCTTGGAGTGCCTTGGCGTGGAAAACACCGTCGTGACCAAAGCTGCCGTCGGCTAGGGCCTGCGAATCGTCTTTGAAGGTATCGGGAGGCGCCTCGGTTCCGGTGTAATCCACGTTCAGCAACTGATCCTGCTCCATCAGCACGAACTGCACGTGCGTTCCCGTTCGCTTGATCGACCCCGGCTGCACATTCCCCGCCACACGCAACCGCTTGGTATAAGCGCCGTTCCCCATTTTATGGAGTTCGCCGATCGTGACGTAATAGCTCTTGCTATCTTGCACACCCGTGTAGGCGAGATAACCCAACAGCAGCAAAATAACCACTGTCGCCGCACCAAACTTTAAGTAGGTCTTACCTTGACTAGACATGGAGACACACCCCAGAGAGCTGCTCTTAGACTCTACCCTTCTCCCAAGGCGGAAGCAAGATTTCACGCCTTCGACCCGGGAGCCCTATCCGCCATTCTGCACGTTAGAATAGAAGGGCGGCAATCCTATGATCCATCCCTGGCACGATGTGACACCCGGCGACAAACTCCCGCAGGAATTCGACTGCGTAATCGAGATCCCTTTCGGATCGAGCGTGAAGTATGAACTGGATAAAACCAGCGGCCTCATCAAGCTGGATCGCATTCTTTACTCTGCCGTTTATTATCCGGCCAATTACGGTTTCATTCCGCAGACCCTCGCCGAGGATGACGATCCACTCGATGTTCTGGTTCTCTGCCAGGAAACGGTAGTACCCCTCACCATCATTCACGCCCGCGCTATTGGATTGATGAGCATGATCGACGGCGGTAAGCCTGACCACAAAATTATTGCCATCGCGACTCAAGATCCTGAGTTCAATTCCTATCACGAAGCGGCGGAAATGCCGCCCCACCGCATGCTCATGCTGCGGCGCTTTTTCCAAGACTACAAACAGCTCGAAGGCAAGGCCGTTGAAGTGAATGAGATACAACCCGCCGGCAAAGCCTATCCGATCATCCTCGACGCCTTGCATCGCTACAGCGAGCAACGCCGCAGAGGCTTCAAGATGCCGGAAAAACACTGAGACCCAATAGCGAGCGGATGACTGAGCGATCAACGACTTAGGCTTGCAGCCTCGCTCTGGGCGTCAACACTTCGATCACGCCGAACCAGAATGCTGCTTCGTTTTCAGTATCAGCGCGCCTGTAGTTTTGTGCCGCCTCGCTTCTCGCCTGCGCAATATCGTCATCACATATCGTGACCAGCACTTGTGCCTCGTTAACCGGCAACACTAACCGCATGCATTGAAGTGTTGGCATGAGTTGCCCGGCTACATTCCTTTGAACACAAAGCTGATCTCTTTTGTCTCGTTGGGGCCGATCGTGATCGTCTGCGCGGATGTGCCCAACTTCTCGTGCCACGCCTTAATGGTGTACGTTCCCGCAGGCAGACTACTCAAATCGAAGCTTCCGTCTTTGCCAGTCACAGCAAAGTAGGGATGTTTGAATACCGCGATGTAACCGTGCATCCAGGGATGCAGGTTGCATTTCACCGGTATCGCAATCTCTTCCCGGGCAAACGATTCGTTCATGCTAGAACCGGGCGGCTCCGCTTTGTTCCATTCTCGATTATTGGCAGGCGTTGGATGGATGTTGTGCGAGGTGGGATCGTCATTCACAACATGTACGGGCTGATTTGCTCTCACGGCCAGTACATGCGGCAGGTACATGCATCCTTTTTGCTCCACCACTACGGGCTGTGTCGGCGGAGCAAATGTCTGATCGCCTAACCCGTCGGCAACGAAAACAATCGCGTTTTGTAGATCTCCCTTGGTGTCCGCGATCACTTCTTGAGCGAAGACCGGCGAAGCGTGTTGTTTGGCACAACTCGGATCGGCAGCCATGTCGATCGGCTTAGTCTTTGGAAGAATCCCCTCAAATCGGACCCTGCCCTTCAATTCAGCCCTGCCTGTGGTCTCTGTTGGAGAGCCGCCAGCATTCGCGCGTTGAGTCGCGAGAAGGATTGTCAGGATAGAGCAGAGCAACAAGACGAGCACAAAAATAGAAATCAATTTTTTCCCAGGCATAAGTTGCAACCTTTCGATGTCTTCGTTCTAGAAACCTTTATGGCTCAAGAGCACTGATTGATTCGCTGTATGCCCGGCGAAATCCAGTTACGAAGGCGGCACGATCCCGATCTGAGGACCAGCGGCCAATCGGAGGGCGGGCCGGTGCCCCGGCGTCGGCCGACAGTTTGCCCAGGTACAATCCATCGCGAAACGCTCCATCCAAGTCAAGTCGTTGCTCCGCGCCCAAACTTGCCGGCGCGGGTTTCTGGCTGTTATCGAGCATTGCGGTCGTTCCCAGACACACCGCAATTGCAAGAGTGTATGTAGAAAGTTTGCTCATCTTTTCCTCCATCGACGTCTCTAAACTGACCGGTCAGCGGCCGAGGTTCTCCCTCGACTTGGCCGGCTACTTTTGGGTCAAATCCTTATTGAGTTAGCAGGGGTCCTACGCTCGAGATGTTGCGAGCCTATGTGGAGCAAGAAGTGGGAATGTCACGGGGGCGTAAATCGTAAGTCAATTCATCGTCACCGGTAAAAAAGGGGACAGGAGGCGGGTTCAAGCGTTTGTTATCCATTTTTTCGCACCGATTTGTCGCAATCCCCACCCCCGCAAAGTCTTGAGGGGACATGAACTCAAGTAACTTCATCGTTTCGAGGTCAGCTCTTAGAATTCAGCGAGTCTGTTTCTGCAAAACTGGGTTCATAGTGAATGAAGTTCATTCTGCCAAAAGGCTAGAGGAGACCATGAAAACTTTCCGACATTGCGCCGTACTCGCTTTTGTTGTTGCTCTTTGCTCCGCTCTAAGTTTCGCCGACGAACCGGGACGCCATCCCGCATATCTGCACGCCCTTACCGATCTTCGCCATGCCCGTGCTCACCTGGAAAATCTCGCGCCGACACATCACATGGATAAGGAAGAAGAACACGCAATTAATGAGATTGACAAAGCTATCGAAGAAATCAAGCGCGCCGCGATTGATGATGGCAAGAACTTGAACGACCATCCTCCGGTCGATGCACGCATGGATCGCGCGGGCCGCTTTCACCGCGCTCTGGAACTGCTCGACAAAGCTCACAATGATATCGCGCGCGAAGAGGATGATCCCTCCGTGCGCGGCTTGCGCGATCGCGCCATTCATCACATTGATGAGGCCCACCACATTGTCGATCACCTGATCATTCAAGCTGCGAACTACTAAAGTTAAGAAGTGGAAAAAAGGCCCGGCGTTTTTTATCCGCCGGGCCGTTTCTCTTCTTAGGAACACTGTTAGATGTGGGCTCACCACACGTGGCAAGCGTTCTGCGCCACCATGGGCTGCCCCGCCTTGCACCCCCAAGCCTTTTGAAATTCGGGCATGTTCTGCACGACGCCATCGACCCGGTATTTGCCGGGGGAATGCGGATCCGTGAGGACTCGAGTGCGAGCCACTTCCGGACGCCGCTTCTCGCACCACACCCGCGCAAATCCCAGGAAGAAGCGCTGCTCCGGCGTGTAGCCATCAATGTTCTGCGCCTCTTTCCCAGTCTTGTCATCCGCGATCATGTGCTCCAGCGCCATCAGCGCGATGCGGGCACCCCCATTGTCTGCAGTGTTTTCACCCAGCGTAAGTCGACCATTCAACTTCAGGTCATCCACGGCAACAAAGTTTGAGTACTCATCCGCGACGCAACTGACACGCTTCTCAAATTCCTTGCCATCTTGCTCGGTCCACCAGTCGTGAAGGTTGCCATGAGGATCGAACTTCCGACCTTGATCGTCAAATCCGTGCGTAAGTTCATGACCGATCACTAAACCAATGCCCCCGAAGTTCACCGCATCGTCCATGCTCTTATCGAAAAACGGTGGCTGCAGAATCCCTGCCGGAAAAACAATTTCGTTGAACGAGCCGCTGTAGTAGGCGTTTACCGTAGGCGGTGTCATGCCCCACTCTTTGCGGTCGAGCGGCTTATCGATTTTGTTGATCCCTCGCCTCGATTCGAATTCTTCGGCGCGGGCGATGTTGCCCAGCAGATCGTCCGGCTTGATCACCACCGGGCTGTAGTCGCGGTATACCTCCGGATAGCCGATCTTGTTGCGAATGGCTTCCAACTTCACCTTGGCTTGCATTTTGGTTTCGTCGGTCATCCAGGAAAGATCATGAATATCCTCGTTCAATGATTTCTCCAGCGCATCCACCATTTTGAGCATGCGCTGCTTGCCGTCTGGCCCGAAAGTCACGTCAACATATCGCTGTCCCAGGGCTTCGCCGAGCTCATGATCGGTCAGATTGACACAGCGCTTCCACCGCGCCTGAATCTCTTTTTGTCCGGTCAGGTTCTGCTGGAACTTGAAGTTCGCCTCTACGAACGGCTGCGAAAGCCACGGAGCCGCCGAGTTCAACAGATGCCAGGTTACATAAGTCTTCAAGGCATCCAGCGATTCGGATTGCACCACGCCATCCACTTGCTTGAAAAACTCGGGATTGGTGACATTGAGTTGCGTGAACTTGGGCGCGCCGATTGCAGCGAAATAACGATTGAGATAGAAATCCGGAGCCAGGGCAACCGCCTCGTCGCGACTCATTTTGTGATCGCGGTTTTTCGGATCCCGCCGCGCCGTGCGATCCATGGAAGCTTTGGCCAGAGCGGTCTCGATGCGCAGGACGGTCTGCGCAGAGTCGGCTGCCTGCTGCGGCGTTTGACCCTCGAGCGTGAACGTCTGCGTCACGTACTCCACCAGATGCTGCCGCATCTCCTTCATCCGTGGATTATCTTCCTTGATGTAGTAATCGCGATCCGGTAAGGTGAGCCCGCCCTGATCGATATAAGCGATCACTTGATCGGCGTTGTGGAGATCAGAAGCCGAATAAAAACTAAAGAGCGAATTACCGCTGACCAGGTGTAGATGCGCCAATTCGTCAATAAGCGCAGACTTGTCTTTCACCGCCGCGAGTCGATCGAGTTCGGGCCTAAGCGGCGTCATTCCTCGTTCGTTGACCGCTTTCTCATCCATGCACGAACCGTAAAGGTCCCCGATTCTTTGATCCACCGCATTCCGGCTAGCGCCCCCGGCAGAAGCTTTCTCCAGAATCTCGCGTTCGATGTCCAGATTGCGTTCGTGCAATTCGACGAAGCTCACCCACTGGGCTTGGTCGGCCGGAATTTCAGAATTCTTGATCCAGTTGCCGCACGCGTACTGGTAGAAATCCACGCAGGGATCGATGCTCTTGTCGATGTTATCGACACTGAAGCCGGGAGCTGGTCGCGGAGCCGAAGAGTTTTGCGCAAAAGCGGCAACGTTGAAGAAGAGAAACAAGGCAGTCAAGAAACCGAACACACGCATATCGAAAACTTCTCCTTTGAAGAACGGAGGAGATTCTAAGCCTGCGCCGTCTGCGCGGGCAAGGATGGCCGATAGCGCTCAGAGCTTATGAAGCCGGTACCCAGTTGCGCCGCTCCAGGAATGTCGGTGGCTCGTACGTCTGTCCCGCCGCTAACCGGCGTTCTTCCCTCCGCGTCGACCACAGTAAAACTGGGCCAAGGGACGCTGCGGTCAGCCGTGCCATCACCGGAAACTCTTTTTCGACTTCGCGCCGCAGTTTGTGGATCTTGTCACTCACGCCGCTATTCACTTTTCTGAACTCTCGCTCCATCGCCCACAGCGCGGCGTTGTAACCCCCGATGATCTTCTTTACCTGCCGCTGGAACCGTTCGCGGACGCGGGGATCGGGAGAATCCTTGTACCGTTGCCATCCCAGCAGCATAGTCTGGCAGAGCCGGTAGAGGCTTGGCCCATTGCGCTCGAAGTCACGCCAGAACGCCCAATCCAGGAACCGTTTCGAGTCGTCGCGAGAGATTGCGGCATGGCGGAAGTTGAATTTGAATTGGCCGTGAATGTCAGCGGGATCAACATTCGTAAGGAGACGCCCTTGTTCCGACATCTCCTGGTAAAGCGGAGTGCCTGGTACTGGCGTGTACAACATGAATTGGTGGAAATCGGTTTGGTAATCCACGGCCGATTCGATTTCGTCAACGATGTTCTCCGGGGTGTGATGCTCAAGACCAATGATGGTTGAGCCCTGCACGCGAATGCCGTGTTCGCGTAACTCGCGCGTGAGCTGCGTCAGATCGTGTCCCTGCAGCTTGCCATAGCTCGAGCGCGGCGACTCAAGGCCCATCCACACCCAGGACACTCCGAGCTCCACCAGTTCCAACATGGTGTATTTACGAATCGCATTGGCGGAGGCGAAGATCGAAAGTTCCCAACTCTTTCCCGCTTCTTTCATTCGCTCGAGCAGCCTCAAGGCTCGCGTGCGGTGCAGAAGGAAATTTTCGTCCATGACGAAGAAGGATTGCACTTCGAGCTCGGCTTCGATGCCGCACATCACATCGAACAACTCGTCGCCGGTTTCGTAGAAGTTCACGAACTTCCCCTTACCGCCAAAAAACGCCGACGTGGTGCAGAAGTTACAGCCCATGGGACAACCCACCGAGGGAATAATCGTCGCTGCCGTTCCGCCTTTACGCTGTGGCAGGCGAACGCCCATGATGCGTGTTTGCAATCCGGAAACGATCGCAGGATGGCTGATAGGCGCGTGCTCATCTTCGCCCAGATACCGTCGCATCCACGAGATACCCTCTCCTTTCACGATGTGGTCGGCATCGATCATGGACTCCAGGCCGGGAATCGCAGCCACATGTCCGCCGATGATGATCGTCGAATGCGGCGATAGCTTTCGCACCATGCGGCACATTTCACGCACCTTCAGCACGTTTACGATGATCGAAGAGATTCCGACCACGTCATACTGATTGCTGGTCAATTCTTTGGCAAAAGCCTCCCGCGTTGGAAAATCAAGCAACGAGCAGGGCGCAGAAATATTCTCCTGGATCATCATGATGCCCCAGGAGCGATGAAACATGCGCAGCGAAAAGCTGCCTTGGGCGCGGGTGACCTGGTTATGGTAAAGCTCCATCGGGTTGATCGAGCGGCTGCCAAATTCATCGTTTTGTGCATAGGGGCCGAATACGGAACTCAAGAGAATGCGCGCGTTGCTGCCTTTAGGATGAGTTTTCATTGGATGTTGACTGAAGCCTAACGGTTGAACAGCACGATTGGCAGTGACCTCGAGCACATTACGAAACTATTACATGTGGCAGATTGTTCGTTGATAGTCCTGAGACGACGCTCCAACTAAAGAGAGATTTGGCTCGTTTCAGACGCAGAAGCACGAAATCCGTTTTTTCCGTAGGGTCAGCACTACACAGGTATAATCAGAAAATTCGACGGAACTGAGTCCAACGCACACAATGAGGGTCCCTTCATGATTTCTCCAAATGGTTCGAACGGAAACGGTAACTTTGCGGAGAGTGTTCCTAAACCCCGGGCGGAGTGGCTTGCGCGGCGAAAGCGCGAGAACACCACCGGCAATTTTTCGCAGATGCATTACGCTCGACGGGGCGTGGTTACCGAGGAGATGGGGTTCATCGCCCACAAGGAGAAGCTGACGCCAGAGCTCGTGCGTGACGAAGTGGCGCGCGGGCGCATGATCATTCCGGCGAACATCAACCATCCCGAACTCGAACCGATGGCGATCGGAGTAGCTTCACTGTGCAAGATCAATGCGAATATCGGCAACTCGGCCGTTTCGTCGGAAATTAAAGAGGAACTCAAGAAACTACATACTGCCGTCCATTACGGCGCGGACACGGTGATGGATCTTTCCACCGGCGGCAACATTCATGAGATTCGCGAGGCCATTCTTCGCCATTCGCCGGTCCCGATCGGCACGGTGCCGATTTACGAAGCCATCTCGCGCGTGAAGCGAGTAGAAGACCTGAACGCCGAAGTCATGCTGGAAGTGATCGAAGAGCAGGCCGCGCAGGGTGTCGATTACATGACAATCCATGCCGGCGTGCTGGTGCAGTATCTGCCGCTCATCTCCAAGCGCATTACCGGAATCGTCAGCCGTGGCGGCGCCATCCTCGCGCAATGGATGGCCTACAATCACAAACAAAATTTTCTTTACGAACGCTTCGAGGATATCTGCAAGATTTGCAAAAAGTATGACGTCAGCTTCTCCTTGGGCGATGGACTCCGTCCTGGCTGCGTCGCCGATGCCAGCGATGAAGCCCAGTTCGCCGAACTGAAGACTCTGGGCGAGTTGACGAAGATCGCATGGCAGCACGATGTGCAGGTCATGATCGAAGGCCCCGGGCACGTCTCCATGGACAAAATTAAGGAGCAGGTCGAGAAGGAAGTCGAACTCTGCTACGAAGCTCCCTTCTACACTCTCGGCCCGCTGGTCACCGACATCGCGCCCGGCTACGACCACATTACGTCCGCCATCGGCGCGGCCATGATCGGATGGTACGGCGCGGCCATGCTCTGCTACGTGACCCCCAAGGAGCACCTAGGCCTGCCCAACGAAAAAGACGTAAAAGACGGCATCATCGCCTACAAGATTTCCGCCCATGCGGCCGACATCGCCCGCGGACGCCCCGGGGCGCGCGATCGCGACGACGCCCTCAGCTACGCCCGCTACAAATTCGATTGGGAGAAGCAGTTCGAGCTCTCCCTCGATCCCGAAACCGCCCGCTCCATGCACGACGAAACCCTTCCAGACGAGCACTACAAAGAGGCAGCCTTCTGCTCCATGTGCGGCCCGAAGTTCTGCTCGATGAATTATTCCTCGAAGGTGGACGCCTACAACAAGGAAGTTCATGGCATCGAGAAGAAAGACTATTCGGAGCTGGTGGAGAAATTGGTGACGCTAAAGTAAAACACGCACTTGGATCTACCCCAAAGCGAGGTCTATGGATCACCACGAAGCAGTCCGGAAATTTGAACATTTGATGTTGAAAGAGGCCGATCACGCCCGCGAAGTGGCAACGGAACTGGAGGCTTTGGCGCCGATCCTGACAACCGAGAACTCTCGACAACTCGCACAGTTGCAAATAAAGGCGAGCCACAAGCTAGCTAAGGAATTTCGCGAATTGGCTGAGAAGGTCAAAGAGAAATAGTCCCGGAAGGGCCCGGATCTGCTCGATGAATTACTTGTCGAAGGTGGAGGGAGTTTTTTCGCGAGAGATGAACTCTCGGTAGGCTCTAGCTCTTGAAATCGGCCACGCCGTCCCACACCAACTGCACCGCAATCGCTAAAATCAGAAAACCGAAAATCTTGTTGATCGCTCCCACTGCGCTCGGCCCCAATCGCCGCACGAGCGGCCCTCCCAGCCAGAAGAACAGCAACACCGAGAGAGCAATTCCTCCGATCCCGATCACCATACCGATATAGGAAGCTGCGCTATCGACATGCGCCGCGAGTGCCATCACCACCCCAATCGCCCCGGGTCCAGACATCAGCGGCATTGCCAGCGGCGTGAGCGAGATATCTTCTTTATCTTGCGCTTCATGACTTTCTTCCGGCGTGATCCGCGCGTGAGAAGTCACCATGCCCCACGCCGTGTTGGCCACAATCAATCCACCTGCGATTTTCAAGACCGGCAGCGAAATACCGAAAAAATAAAGCACGAACCGGCCAAAGAATAGAAACGTAACCAGGATCGCAAACACCCACAGGCCAGTCTTCATGGCAGTCTTCCGGCGATCCTGAGGAGTCCAGCTCGACGTCATGGTGAAGAAGATCGGAATGCCCCCGAAGGGATCGACGATGGGAAACAGCGCCAGAAACGTCGCCGCCGCCGAGTGCGGCAACGTGCGGAGAAATTGCCCGAGTGCGTGTGTCGCATGCATCGATTACCGGCTTCCCTCCAAAACCTTCGCCGCGCGCTCAAGCGCCTCCGTGAGAACAACTAACTGCTGCCTCGCCCGTTCCGCATCTCCCTTATCGAGAGCTTCGTTCACTCCCGGTATCACCACCGCTGCATACCCCGTATATTCCCCGGGCGCATAGATCGCATGGCGAAACCACGGACGGTGCGGCAACCCATCTTTCACCAGCAACGCCCGCTCCGTGGAGCGCAGAGCCTGATTAACTCGCGCCGGATCTGATCGGGCATTTTTCTCCCGCGACAACATTTTTGCCCCCACGTCCTGAAAGCGCTTTGCAGCCGCAGTTACTGGGCCGAAATCGAGTGCATGGTTTCCGAATTTATTCTCGGCCCTTTTTTCGGCGGCATCCAGGTAGCCGCCAATTTCCTTTCCATATTCTTCGTAATCGTAAGGCAACACATCGGCATCGGCCATGCGCAAGGCCTCAAGTCCAAACACGCGTGCCATCTGTTGCTCGTACACGAAATCCGGATCGCCGAATTTCTTGAACCACGCGAAGTTATCAAACACCGAGTGATACACGCCATAGGGCCCGGTAGAACTGATATCCGTCGAAGGCACACCCAGATGCTGCTGAAAGGCACTATAGTCGGAGCCGCTACCTAGGTCGCCTACTGGAATATCGCCTTTCATGGCCGCAACCGGAGGGCGACGGCTATCTCCGACTGCCTCAGCCGGCGACTGCGCCAGCAGCGCGCCCGGTTGATCCGCTTTCTGCCACGCGTCGTAAACCGTTCCGCCCTTCGGGCTGGGAACGGCTTTGGCCACGTCGCGCAAGAATTGTTTCAAACTCGGCACGGCCGATGCACCAAACTTTGGGCCAGAAACAGCCACATCCATGTTGAAATACGCTGCAGCATTCGCCAGTTCCGATTCATGCTGCTCCGCCCACTCCGTCGAGCCCATCAAACCTTCTTCTTCTCCATCCCAACTGGCAAAAATCATGGTGCGCTTCGGTTTCCAGCCAGACTTTAACAACTCGCCCAAGCCATGCACACTCTCAAGCATGGCTGCCGTACCGCTATTCGGGTCGACCGCCCCATACACCCATGCATCCCGATGATTTCCCGCAACCACCCACTCATCCGGCGCTTCGCTGCCGGGGATTCGTCCAATCACATCCCACAAAGTTCGGAATTGATAGTCCTGTTTCAAGTGCACCTTCACGCGCACCGGGCCTGGCCCTAGGTGATACGTAAAAGGCAGCGCGCCTTGCCACTCACGCGGCGAATCCGGACCTCCCAGATTTTGCAGGATGGGTGTCGCATCCTGATACGAAAGCGGCGTCACCGGAATTTTCGGCATCTGCGCGGACTGCTGCGGAGCAACTCGCTTGCTTTCTGGGAGTGACGGCAAGGAAGCAAATCCAGGGGTGGTAGGATCACCAGGAAACTCGAACATATATCCTACGGAGCCGCGCTGCACGCCGGTATCGGGCCGCCAGGGACCTTGAGGATATTTATCGCCGCGCCGCCAGCCATCGTCGAATGGGTCGGAATAAATGATCACCCCGGCCGCACCGTGCTCTTGCGCAACGAAAACCTTTACCCCACGAAAGTTCTGCCCGTAACGCACCAACACAATCTTGCCGCGAACGTCGATCTTCAACTTATCCAGCTTCTCGAAATCTTCCGGCGTCCCATAGTTGGCATAGACCACATCGGCCTCTACGTCTCCGGATGGCGACATGCCATTGAACGGCATCACCACGCGTGGGTCGCCGTCATAAGGATCACCATCAACATGCTCCCGCGTCGGTCCATGCATCTGGATGCCTGCCGGCGCGGTGACGTCTACGCTGACTTCCAGCGGGTAATTCATCCACACCTTGTACTCAACGATTTCTGTTTCCAGCCCGGCGGCACGAAATTTCTGCGCCACGTAGTCTGCTGTGGCCTTGTCTTCAACTGTTCCCGCCATGTGAGGAGATTGAGTTAAGGTGCGCAAGTGCTCTTCGGCGAGCTTAGGATCAGGCACGGCCAGGAAGCGGGATTCGGCGGCGCTTTCCGCGGCGGAATCGCGAAAGCCAAAGATGGGTTGAGTCGCAGCGGAGGCCTGCGGTTCGTATCCGCTCATGCTGATCGAGAGGCAGAAAAGCAGGACAACCGAAGACAGAATTACCGGTGGTGAGAGTCGCATCAAGATCCGCGCCGAAAGTAAGTAAGGTAGCACAGCGGCTACCTGCTTTGCTTCCTATCGCAGTTTTGGGTAGTGGGCGGTTTTGAATAACCGCCCACTACCCAGTTTTGAGTTGGTCGTTAATGCCCTTTACGCGCTTACCGCACCTGCCCGGTCCCAACAATCTCGTACTTCGAGGAGGTCAGTTCCGCCAGCGCAAACGGCCCGCGACAGTGCAGCTTTTGCGTGCTGATCCCCATCTCTGCGCCGAAGCCAAACTCCGCGCCATCGGTAAACCGTGTCGAAGCATTCCAATAAACCGCGGCGGAATCCACAGCTCGCAGGAATTTACGGGCATTCGCTTCCTCGCGGGTGACGATGGAATCGGAGTGCTTCGTGGAATAGCGATTGATGTGCGAGATGGCTTCGTTCACATCCGCTACGACGCGAACCGCCATGCACAGCCGCAGGTATTCTTCATACCAGTCTTGTTCCGTCGCCGCGCCAACGTTCAGTTCAGATGCCAAGCGGCGGGACGTCTCGTCACCGCGCACCTCCACACCCGCATCGATCAGCTTCTTCACGATTCGTGGAACATATTCGGCCGCGATGCGTTCGTGCACCAGCAATTTTTCGGCGGCGTTGCACACCGAAGGCCGCTGCGTCTTGGCATTGATGACGATCCGGTCCGCCATCTCAAAGTCGCCGGATTCGTCCACGAAGATATGGCAGTTCCCTGCCCCGGTTTCAATCACTGGGACCGAAGAGTTCTCGGTGACGAACGCGATCAGCCCCGCTCCGCCGCGAGGAATAATAACGTCGACCAGTCCCCGCGCCTTTATCAGTTCGTGCACCGTCTGGCGGGTGCTTGAATCCAGCAATTCGATCGCGCCGGCAGGAACTCCGGGAATGGCTGCAAGAATTTCCACCAGCCGCTGATTGCTGCGCGCTGCCTCCTTTCCGCCGCGCAACACAATCGCGTTGCCGGTTTTGAGTGCGAGCACCGCAGTATCCACGGTCACGTTCGGCCGCGATTCATAAATAATTCCCACCACGCCCAACGGCACTCGCAGTTTGCGTATCTGCAGACCGTTCGGGCGCGTCCACTCCGCCAGCGTTTCGCCAATCGGATCGTCCAGGGCCGCAACTTCCCGCACACCTTTTGCCATCTCCTGAATGCGTGATGGAGTCAGGAGCAAACGATCGCGCATCGCTCCTTCCAAACCGGAAGTCTCCACATCGTCGCGATTCACGGCAAGAATCGTATCTGCCTCAGCTTCGATCGCATCGGCCATAGCTAGCAGCAACGCGTTTTTTTCTTCCGTCGAAAGCAGTGCCAACTTCGAGGACGCCTCGCGCGCTCTCGAAAGTTTTTCTTGAGTACAGGCCGAGTTTGTAATCGTCGTTGCCATTAGCTCTTTCCCTGTGACGGAGGGAAATATGTCCCGATCTTCCGCTCGATAGCTAATTTGATGCCCTGGGCGTGTCTTCCATTCACGATGGCTACATGTACTCCAGCTTCGCTCGCGAGCTTTGCTGCTCGTAACTTGGAGATCATGCCCCCGCGCCCGAGCGTGCTTTTCCCATTGCACTGCGCTTCCAGCGCCGGAGTCAATTTCTTGACCACGCGTACCAGTTGCGGCTTCTTGCGGCCATTGGGTTTGTAAAAGCCGTCGACGTCGGTCAGTAACAGCAGCCAGTCCGCTTTCACGGCCGTAGCCAGCAACGAACTGAGTTCATCGTTATCGCCGAAAGCGCCAACCAGTTCGCGGATACTCACACTGTCATTCTCGTTGACGATCGGAATCACACCCAGCGAAAGCAGTTCGGCCAGAGCGTTCTGCAAATTGCGATAACGGATAGGCGACGTGAAATCGTCACTCGAAAGCAACAACTGCGCCACAACTTTTTTCCCGAAGAACAGCCGCTCGTAAGTGTGCATCAGCTTGCTTTGCCCCACCGCTGCGCACGCCTGCATGCCGGGTACGTCATTCGGCCGCTTCGCCAATCCCAGCCCGGACATGCCCGCCGCGATGGCGCCAGACGTGACGATCAGGTATTCGTTCTTGCTGAGGTCAAACTGATCGACCATGGCGCGTAGCAAATTCGCGTCAATCTGGCCTCCTGGGGCGATCAGGCTGGTGCCGACTTTAATTACGATTCTCATGCGATGGACAATTTCCTAGCGTATCGGAATGGTAACGCACTCACGTCTCGTACAAGGCTATTCATTTTGCCTGGGGGATTCTCTGTAGCATCCGCGCTAGCGGGACAGGGAGTCTGGCGGGGAAGGACAATGTCCTATCCTCCGATTAAAATAGATTTCTGGCAAGATGAAAAAACTTGTCACCTATAGCCGGATGCCTGCCAAAAACGCTACCAGTCGCTTCTCCGACCGCGTCGAAAACTATGTCCTATATCGCCCGGGATATCCACCCCAAGTGCTACAGGCTCTGCAAGAGGAATGCGGCCTCGCTCCCAACCACGTTATCGCAGATGTCGCTTCCGGAACGGGCATTTGGACGCGCACACTGCTTGAGAATGGCAATGCTGTCTTCGCCATCGAGCCCAATCCCGAGATGCGTGAGGCGGGCGAGCGCTGGCTGGATGCGTTTTCCAAGTTTACCAGCGTCTCGGGAACCGCCGAAGCGACCACCCTGCCCGGTCACAGCGTGGATTTCGTCACTGCCGCACAGGCAGCCCATTGGTTCGACCGTGCGCCTGCCCGCCGCGAATTCGCTCGCATTCTGAAGCCCGACGGCTGGCTGGTTCTCCTGTGGAACGAACGCGTCACGGACTCAACCAAATTTCTTCGCGACTATGAACAACTGCTGCTGACTTTCGGGACCGATTACAAAGAAGTTCGTCACGAGCGCACGACGGAGGCCGTCAACGAGTTCTTCGACCCCGCGCCTTTTCAGCAGCGGGTATTCGCCATGCATCAGCAGTTTGATTACGCGGGCCTTGAAGGACGATTGCTGTCGTCCTCCTACGCGCCTGGGCCGGATCATCCGCAACACGACCCCATGCTGCGAGAGCTGCGACGCATCTTCGATGACTGTTCCATCAAAGGTCAAATCACATTCGAGTACAAAACACGATTGTATTTCGGCCATCTCAGCTGAGGCCATTCACCTCTGATACGATCAATTTTGTTTCCATGCCCGAGGCAAGCCGTGTCCGACAAACCATCTTTTCACATGACGCCCGAGGAATTCCGCCGCCACGGCCACGCCGTGGTGGATTGGATTGCCGATTATCAGACCCGCGTCGAGTCGTTTCCTGTGCTCTCCCAAGTGAAGCCCGGAGAGATTCGAGCATCGTTGCCACCTTGCCCGCCGGCCCATGGCGAGCCATTCGACGCGATGCTCAACGATGTCACAAATCTAATCCTGCCGGGGATCACCCATTGGCAATCCCCAAATTTCTTCGCCTACTTTCCTTGCAACGCTTCGGGTCCGGGAATTCTCGGCGACCTGCTCTCTTCCGGCCTCGGTGTGCAAGGTATGTTGTGGTCGACTAGTCCCGCCTGCACAGAATTGGAAACGCATGTGCTCGACTGGTTGGTTGGCATGCTCGGGCTTCCTGACAAGTTTCTGTCCTCGAAAACCGGCGGCGGGGTAATCCAGGACACCGCTTCCAGCGGCGCGCTCTGCGCTCTGTTAGCGGCTCGGGAACGAGCCACCAACTACAGGAGCAATAAACAAGGCTGTGACGGCCGACTCGTCGCCTATGTTTCAACCCAGACTCATTCATCCCTGCAAAAGGCCGCGATGATTGCCGGAATCGGCGTCGACAATCTGCGCTCAATTGGCGTCGATGAAAACTTTGCTATGTTGCCTGCCGAACTCGCTCGCCAGGTCGAGGCTGACAAGCAGGCCGGCCTCATTCCATTTTTTGTCTGCGCTACCGTAGGTACCACGTCGTCGAACGCGATGGATCCCATTCCTGCAATCGCCACCGTCGCACAGCAGCACAATCTCTGGCTGCATGTGGATGCCGCCATGTCAGGCACCGCCGCGCTCCTTCCGGAATTTCGGCACTTGCAGGCCGGAGTCGAACTCGCCGACAGTTACAACTTCAACCCGCATAAGTGGATGTTCACCAACTTCGATTGCGACTGTTTCTGGGTTGCCGATCGCAAAGCGCTCATCCAGACGCTCAGCATCTTGCCGGAGTATTTGCGCAATCAAGCCACCGAGTCCGGCGCCGTCATCGACTACCGCGACTGGCACATTCAACTTGGACGCCGTTTTCGTTCGCTGAAACTGTGGTTTGTCATTCGCCATTACGGCGTGGAAGGCCTGCAGCACCACATCCGCCAGCATGTGCAAGTGGCGCAGCAATTCGCAGAATGGGTGCGCCATGACAAAGATTTCGAACTCGCCGCACCTGCACCATTGAATCTCGTGTGCTTTCGCCACAGGGGCGGAGATGCAGCGAACCAGACCATCATGGATCGCCTGAACCGCAGCGGCGATCTTTTTCTCACCCATACCAAGTTGAACGGAAAACTCACTTTGCGCCTCTGCGTAGGCCAAACAAATACGGAATTCAGGCACGTGGAGCGCGCATGGCAGAGAATCCGCGAGGAAGCTGACAAAATCACCGCCTCCTGAGCGCCGCATTCCTCAGCGTTGTCCCTTCTGCTTCGGCTAAATTAGATTATGCGTTCGATCCTCAGTCAGCGTCCGCTGCGTTTCGTTTTCGCCGCCAATGTGATCTCCATGTTGGGCAGCGGCATGAATTCGGCTGCCGTCGCCTGGTACATCCTCGAAGTCACGCACTCGGAGATGGCGCTAGGAACGTTTGCCGTTCTGCAGACCCTTCCTGCCATGCTCATGCTCCCCTTCACCGGCGTCATCATCGATCGTGAAGATCGTCGACGGCTGGTCATGTGGCTCGATGCGGTGCGCGCCGTCATCATCGTGGCCGTCGCTGTGCTCGCATTCCGCCACCGGGTGCAGGTTTGGCAGCTTTATCTGATGAACACCCTGGTCGCAGCCGGATTCTGGATGTTTTGGCCGACCATCACCGCGCTGATCCAGGAACTCACGCCGGAAGGCGAGTTCGTGCAGTCCAATACTTTCTTGTTGGCTGGCGTGCAGGGCGGATGGCTTATTGCCGGAGCCCTCGTGGGATTCATGTATAACCACATCGGTCTCGGCGGTGTACTGCTTATCGATGTCTCTACCTACGTGGTCTCGTTCTGCTGTTATTTCGCGGTGCGAAAGGGCCGTCACGTGGTTCTCAGCCCCCAAGAGCTGCGTGCTGATATTCTTGCCGCGGAAACTCAGCTGGAGCGCTTCTGGCGCGACATGCGCGAAGGCTTGCACTTTCTTCGCGACCATCGCGCCGTGGTGCTACTCGGCATCAGCTGGGCACTGTTCCTGGGTGCCATGACCATGGGAGTGGTCGTCACGCCGTCATTGAGCGAGCGTATCTTCCACGCGGGCGCCAACGGCTACGGATGGCTCAACGCTGGATGGGGTACCGGTGCCTTTCTCAGTGCACTCTATGCACCGGCCATCATTGCCAGCCTCGGCGGCCGTCGCTCAGTTGCATTTTCCATGGCGCTACTGGCAGCGTGCGTCATTTGCGCTCCAGTCTCCCACTGGCTCGTCGCCGCGATACTGATCTATGGACTGATGGGTTCAGCCCGCGGCGTCGGCGGCATTGCCATGAACACTAGCCTGATGGAGATGGTCCCAAAACATCTCATGGGACGCGTGCAGAACTCTTTCTATTTCTGGGGGACTTTTCTCCAGCTTGTTTTAGCCCTTGTCGTGGGAGCGGTTGCTCACAAGGCCAGCCTGGTCGCCGCTTTCGCAATTCTGGCTGTCGTTTACGGGTGCTCGTTCGTGGCAGCAAGTTGGCCAGTGGAGGCGGCGGCATCGGTCGAGGAAGTCAGCACAGGAAAATGAAACCAATTCACCGCAGTGACAACGTGCCACGGCAAAGCAATATGGACTGCCACTGTTTTCGGCTTCGGTCTTTCTCTGTGTCTATGTGGTAAATCCACGCCGTGCGCTGTTATTCTTTCCCATTCCAAGGAGCACTCATGTCTTCTGACTTACAAGGCCGCAACGCGGTCGTCTTCGGAGTTGCCAATAAGCGCTCGATTGCGTGGTCGATCGCTCAAGGCTTGCACACCGCCGGCATGAAGCTTGCCATTACCTACCAGAACGAGCGCCTGGAGCAGGAAGCCAAAGATCTCATCCTCTCGCTCCCGGGTGCCGAGGCCTACATGTGCGACGTCAGCAAAGACGAGGAAATCGATCGTCTCTTTGCCACGTTGAAAGAGCGCCACGGGAAATTGCACACGCTGGTGCACTCCGTCGCCTACGCTCCCGCCGACGAACTGAAGGGTGATTTCATTAATACCTCCCGCGAAGGCTTTCGCACCGCTATGGACGTGAGTGTTTATTCCTTGATCGCAGTCGCCCGCAGAGCTGCGCCGCTCATGGAAGACGGGGGATCGATTCTCACGATGACCTACTACGCCTCCGAGAAAGTCGTCCCGCGCTACAACGTGATGGCCGTAGCCAAGGCCGGGCTCGAGTGCTCGGTGCGCTATCTTGCCTACGAGCTAGGAAAGAAGAACATTCGGGTGAACGCTATTTCCGCCGGGCCAATCAAGACTCTAGCGGCCCGTGGCATCGCCGGCTTCGGTGACATGTTAAAGGGCCATGAGGAACGCGCCCCGCTGGGCCGGCGTGTGGAAGTGGAAGAAGTTGGCTCAACCGGAGTCTTTCTCGCCTCCAACGCCAGCAGCGGCATTACCGGCGAAGTAATCTATGTCGATTGCGGATATAACATCATGGGGTTTTGAAGACGATCGTTGATGTCCTGGATGCTTTCGGAGCTATCGCCCCTATCGCTGCGGTCCGAAGTGATAGCTTGCATCGGTAGTAGCCACCGAAGGTACTCCCCCGACAAGCTGAGGTTCATAGGTAAACTGCTTTACCGCGCCGACGACGGGATCGATGAACTCTTTTTCGCCCGCGATGACCTTGATATCCGTAACTTTGCCGTCTACTCCGAGGGTCACGGTTAAGTACACAGAGCCTGACTTCCCCGCCAAGTCTGCTGGCAGCTGGGGTTCGGCTCCCGATAGCTTGCGAGGCGACAAAACGATCGTGCCCTGCCCGTTCACAACTCCTGTACGAAATTCCGGCCTATACGGGATTGTGGACATACACTCCACTTGTCCTTTGACCTCGTCACCCTTACCGTTGAGAGTGAAGTGGAATCCGAGTTGGCTCTCGACTCGGATCGGCGTCCCGTTGAGCTGATAAGGGCGGAAGCGGTAATTCCGCAGCGCCTCCACGCTGGCGGCAATCAGCAAAGGGTCGCCCTCGACTGGCTGGCTGAGGACGATCTTTCCAGTTTCGTCCACTTCAATCTTGAAAATTACGTCGCCCTGGATTCCTGTCCGCATGGCGTGTTCCGGATATTCTGGCAAGACTTTCCGCTCGACCATTCCCGCCATCACCCCGCCGGAGACGCGAATCTGCTGAGGTTTCTGGGATGCTTGATTTTGCGGAGGAGAGCTTGGCTCTTGGGCTAGGCCGAGCACGCTTCCGAAGGCAAGGAGCGCTATGAGAACCCGATTTATAAGCATTCGACCTCAACTGAATAGATCTGATGAATCTCTCTCGAAGGATCGCTGACCCAGACGCGACGAACGGAAGCATTAACTCCGCGACGTATGTCAAAGTATAGCCCTAGTGAGTGATCCTAATCCTTCGCCCGCCCTCCCCCGCCCGCTCCAGCGCAATCTCTAGATCCCGCTCCCGCAGTAGCCGCTGAAATTTCTCTCCCCACTCGATCAACAGAATGCCCTTGGGGTCAGCCCGCAGATCATCCAGGCCCAACGTCTCTAACTCGCGCGGCGTGTCGATGCGGTAAAGATCGATGTGATATAGATTCGCTCGTGGCCCGCGGTATTCGTGCACCAGTGTAAAGGTAGGACTGGTGACGTCTTCTTCCGCAGCCGCTTCAAACCCAGCAGCGATTCCCTTGACCAGCGTCGTTTTTCCCGCGCCCAAATCGCCGCGTAGCAGCACGAGCTTCGGCGGTGCCAGCAATTCCGCCAACGTCCGGCCGAACGCAACCGTTTCCTCAGCAGACTGTGTGGTGATCTCCCGCGTCATTTCGTTCGTGATCGCAGACCAATGCCTGTAAGCCACGACCAGTATAGCGAGAGAGCGCGCGGAACCTAAATCGTTTTGGGTACTACAAATACTGACGATTTCAGACCCAGCAGGTTCCGGTCCGCCACGTGATCGACCGATGTGCGCAGACGCCGGTGATCATCGTCCTCGAAGGCGACAAAGCGGAACGGCTGTAACACTCCGGTGGTCGTCTTACGCATGGGAGCCAATATCTCAGCCATACCATGCACCGGACCGGATTGCGTCTGGAAGGCGAGTTCGACGAACGAACCGCTTCCCAGCGCGTGCGGCATTTGCAGCAATCCGCCGTTCACGGAAATGTTTTGTAGTTTTGCTTTTGTGCGCCGGCCGTCTTCTAGACGGATCACAGCCAGGACGGAATCTCCAAGCTGGACCCGGGCCGCGCGCCTCGATGGGTGCGGTTGGGGGAAGTGGGTCATAAGCTGAGTGCACTATCGCATCAGTCTTGCGCTGGTAACAGATTACGGACGGCAGATGGCCAGATTCCATTTCCCCTAGCCCCTCTCGGAGCGTTCAAGCCCATGAGGCGCAGTCACTTACCTCCCTGTTTACTATTGCTACAATGTCCTTCAGCGGAGGCGTATGCGCAATTCGTGTCCCGTATTTCTCACTCTTTTGTTCACGTTCATACTGATCGGCTATTCGCAAGGTCAAGCACCTCCCAATCATTCTTCCACTCCGCTCCGCGTCGGCATCGTTGGCCTCGTTCACGGACATGTCCAGGGATTCTTCGACCAATCGCTCCACAATCCGGCGATTGAGATCGTTGGTATTTCCGAACCGGATCGAGCGCTCGCCTCGCGCTATGCCACGAAATATGGTCTCGACAAGAGCTTGCTCTTTGTCGACCTGGAGGAGATGCTCGCTCACACGCATCCGCACGCAGTTCTCGTCTATACGAATACTTTTGATCATCGTAGCGTCGTAGAAATCTGCGCACGCCATGGCGTTCACGTAATGATGGAAAAGCCCTTGGCGGTCAGCCTGGAGGACGCACTCGCCATCGAGCAGGCGGCTCATCGCGGCGAGATTCAAGTTCTGGTCAATTACGAGACGACCTGGTATCGCAGCAATCGCGCCGCTTATGATCTCGTCCACGAGAAAGCGCTGGGAGATATTCGTAAAGTTGTGGTTCACGACGGCCACAGCGGACCGAAGGAAATTGGGGTAGGCCCAGAGTTTTTAGCCTGGCTTACTGACCCCCAATTAAATGGCGGTGGCGCTCTCTTTGATTTCGGATGTTACGGCGCCGACTTAATGACCTGGCTGATGGACGGACAACGTCCAGAAACTGTCACCGCTGTTACGCAACAGATCAAGCCTGAAATCTATCCGCGTGTCGATGACGAAGCCACCGTCATTCTCACGTATCCCAAGGCGCAAGCCATCGTGCAAGCCTCCTGGAACTGGCCATTCGATCGCAAAGACATGGAAGTTTATGGGCAAACGGGCTACGTCATCACCGTGAAACACGATGACATTCGTGTACGCCGTGCTGGCGGGCAAGAAGAGCAGCTTGCAGCGAAGCCGCTCGCTGACTCCTTACGACAATTCCATTTCCCTGCTGAGAGCAGTGGTGATGGAGGGAGCGAAGCCGGATGGACTGTCATCGCTTGAAACCAATGTCACCGTAACGGAGATCCTCGACGCAGCCCGCCGTTCCGCATCCTTAGGTAAAACGGTTCGCTTGCCTGCGACGAGATAACAGCAGGGCGGGCTTACCCTCCCCAGCAGACCAGCTTTTCTTTTGCGCTATTCTGCGTGCGCCGGAAGGCTTCCGGCAGCCCGCGGAGAAGGTCGGTCGCAACCAGAGAATGTTCGCCCACGGTCTCGCGAATTACATCCCCGGCGAGTCCGTGTAGGTGAACTGCAGCCAGCACTGCATGGAGCGCATCCTTCGGATGCTGCGCGATCATCCCCGCGACCATACCGGTCAAAATATCTCCCGTACCGCCGGTGGCCATTCCCGGGTTGCCGGTCATGTTCACCCACGCTTCGCCGTCCGGTTGCACGACCAACGTGCGATGCCCCTTCAGCACGACAATGAGTTCATGGTCCCTTGCAAACTTCCGCGCCAGACCCAATCGATCCGCTTGCACTTCTTTAATACTCAACCCTGCGAGCCTCGCCATCTCTCCGGGATGCGGCGTAATCACCAGAGTGCGTCCCTTTCCGCTCAGCTCCTCCGCGCATCCATCGAATGCATTCAGACCATCCGCATCCACCACCATGGGAAGCTGCGTCGTTGAAACCAGACTCCGCACCAGTTTGGAAGTCTCCGAATTTCGCGAAATCCCTGGCCCGATCGCCATCACGCTCATACTCTTCGCCAACTCTTCCAGGCGATTCTGCGCGCCTGCCCCAATCGTTCCGCTCTCCGTTTCGGCCAGCGGCTCAGTCATCAATTCGGGATGAAATCCCGCAACCGTGGCAAGCGCGGATTTCGCCGTCGCCACCGTTGAGAGTCCCGCGCCCACCCGCAACGCGGCCATACCGGCCATGGCCACTGAGCCTGCTTTCCCAAACGATCCGCCAATCACCAGCACATGTCCGTAGCTCCCCTTATTCGATTCCGCAACCCGCGGCCCGATCAGGGGCGCGATATCCCGCGCCGTGATCACATTCAATTGCAGCGAAGACTTGATTGCCTCATCCGGCGATCCAATGGGTGTGACCACGGTAGGCCCCGCAGTTAAATTGCCGAAGACATGCGCCGGACGCGGCGCAGTAAATGTGACGATGGCATCCGCCCGCGCGATACAACCGGCCTGAGCAGTCATCAGGTCAGCATCCGCTCCAGAAGGAACGTCCACGGCGACTACGGTCGCATGGCCGGCATTCATCATCGCGATCGCATCAGCGTACACTCCACGTACCGGGGGCTTGAATCCCGTACCGAGAATCGCGTCCAGGCAGATGTCGGCATTCATTGCGGCTTGCACTTCCTCGCTTTTCAACTCTTCACTGGACCGTGCTTCAAGCGCATGCATCGGTAACTTGCCAAACATGATCGCTGCATCGCCGCGCAATTCAGCAGGATCTGAAAGCAATATCACTTGAACCTCCTTGCCCTGATCGTGCAACCGCCGCGCCGCCACGAATCCGTCGCCACCGTTGTTTCCCTTGCCGCAAAACACCAGAATGCGCTGCTTCTCCGAATAATGCGAGAGCACAAAATCAGCCGCCGCCGCCCCCGCATTCCCCATCAGCGTGGTTGACGGCACGCCGAAGCGTTCGCTGGTAGCGCGGTCAATGGCTCGCATCTCTGCCGCTGTCACTATCTTCATAATTCGATCGCTTTTCCGTTCCCTATGGCCGACTATAAAACAAAAAAGCTCTCCGCGCCGGGCGGAGAGCCTCGTTGCCACAGGAACTTTAGCTTATCGGATGTTTTTCTTTCTCATATCCCGGTTGCAGGGCCTGCACCCGGCTATGCTTCACGCTGTAGCTAAAATAGACCACCAGTCCAATGGCTAGCCATACAACGAGACGGATCCAGTTCCACATCCCGAGCTTGTACATCATGTAACCGTTGGAAATTACTCCGAGAATGGGAATGAGAGGAACCCACGGAGTGCGGAAGGGCCGCGGTTGGTTCGGATTCGTATAACGCAGCACCATCACCGAAACGGACACAATCACAAACGCCAGCAACGTTCCAATGTTCACCATCCTTCCGATATCGTCGATCGGCGTGAGGCTGCCGACCACCGCGGCGAGCAAGCCTACAAGGATGGTGTTCTTCCACGGCGTGCGAAACCTCGGATGCACCGCGGCAAAAAACCTTTTCGGTAGCAACCCATCACTCGCCATCGCGTAAAGCACACGCGTTTGTCCCAGCAACATCACCAGCATCACGCTGGTCAAGCCGGCCAAGGCCCCGATCGTAATAATGTGGGAAGCCGTCGTCAGGCCTCGATCCAGAAATGCGCGGGCTACCGGCGCTTCAATATTGATCTGTTGCCAGTGCACCATGCCGGTTAAAACACCGGCCACGGCGATATAGAGAACCGTACATATCGCCAGCGATGCGATCATTCCTATCGGCAAGTCGCGTTGGGGATTCTTCGCCTCCTGCGCCGTAGTCGAAACCGCGTCAAAACCGATGTATGCGAAGAAAATGTATGCCGCCCCCGCCCCAATCCCGGCTAAGCCATTTGGCGCGTAGGAGTGCCAATCCGTTCCCCAGTTGCTTACGTTGATGTAGCGGGCTCCGAGAGCGATCACAAACAGCACAACGGAAACTTTGATAACCACGATGCCGGTATTAAAGCTGGCGCTTTCCTGAATTCCAACGACCAGAATCGCCGTGATGATTAGGGCAATAATGAAAGCTGGCAAGTTAAAGCCGACCTCCATGCCAAACAGATGCGGCGCCGCCAGTACCGTATGCGCGCGCTGCAACAGTTCCGGAGACTGTGTGCTCATGATCGCGCTGATCTTATCGAGGAAGGCTTGAGTGCCCGGAACCAGGGAGGAGTCTGAAGCCTGGGCCATTTGGCGCGCCACAATATTCTCGGCGGTTTTCAGCGCCGTCCAGTGATCGTAAGCCAGCCACAACGGCATCTCGATGTGAAAGATCTTCAAGAGCTCAATGAAGTGATTCGACCATCCGGAAGAAACCGCGCTGGCTCCCATGGCGTATTCCAGCGTCAAGTCCCAACCGATAATCCAGGCTAGCAATTCGCCCAGCGTGGCGTACGCGTAAGTGTAGGCGCTGCCCGCAAGAGGAATCATTGCCGCGAATTCCGCGTAGCAAAGGCCGGCGAAAGCGCACCCAATGCCAGAGAGGACGAATGACAGTGTGAGTCCCGGGCCTGCGTAGTGGGCTCCCAGTCCTACCATCACAAAGATACCGGCCCCTATCACCGCACCTACGCCCAACGCGGTGAGTTGAAAAACTCCGAGCGTCCGTTTCAGACTGTGTTCGCCGGTTTCGCGCGCCTCCTCCAGCAGGAGGTTCAGCGGCTTGGTTGCAAACAGATTCGCCATTCGTTTCGTTTCTCCTTGACCTACGCCGGTACACGCCTTGAGTCAGCGCTTCTGGACCACGCGTAATATACCGGGATACCCAGCAATACTACGATGAGCCCGGGCCATGTGAACTGCGGTTTGTAGCGCAATAGTACGACATCGATAAATAAAGCCATCAGAATATAAATCGCCGGCAGCACTGGATATCCTATCGCGCGGTAAGGACGTTCCGCCTCCGGACGCGTTCGCCGTAACACGAACAACCCCACAATCGTCAAAATATAAAAGACCAGCACAGCAAAAATAATGTAATCGAGAAGTTGCCCGTAGCTGCCGGAGATGCACAGCAGGCAAGCCCACACCATCTGCACCATCAGCGAAACCGCTGGAGTTTTGTAAACCGGATGGAGTTTGGCGACGCTCCGGAAAAACAGGCCATCCTTCGCCATCGCATAATAGACACGCGCGCCGGAAAGAATCAACCCATTATTGCACCCGAAACTCGAGATCAAAATTGCTCCTGCCATGAGCAGTCCGCCCACGGAGCCAAACATCTGGGTCATCACCGCGGTCGCCACGCGATCCTCGGCAGCATACTTAATACCCCGGCCAACGATCGTTGCCGCGCCCGCGGTTCCGTCCAGCGGAAGCGTCAGCAGGTAGATGAAGTTGCAGGCAATATAAAGCGCGATGACCACACCCGTGCCCAAAGCCAACGACAACGGCAAATTGCGGCTGGGATTTTTTACTTCGCCCGCCGTGAACGTCACGTTGTTCCAGGCATCGGCCGAGAATAGCGAACCCACCTGCGCCACCGCCAGAATCGTCAGGGTTCCCACCATCACGACCGGGCCGCCAACTCCCACTTGAACTGCATGCTGCGCGCTCAATCCCGCATTCTGCCAGAAGTGTCCGTTGAAGTTTGCCGCCAACGCATGTGCATTGCGGCCCAATGCCAATCCAAACGACAGCCAAGCCCAAAAGCGCCGAAACCTTTGCCGCGGTAAAAACGTTCTGAATGAGCGCGCCTGTTTTCACTCCAAAAATATTCACCACAGAGAGGACGATGACGAGGAGGATGGCAACCAGATTCTGCGTGTTGATTCCGACATCCATGTTCCCTAGAACCATGGGGCCGATAGGTATCGGGGGAACTTTCCAGATATGCAGGATCCAGTGAGAGGAAGAAACCGACGGGAAGAAAACTCCAAGGAACTTGCCGAACGCCACGCCCACGGCGGCAATCGTACCGGTTTGAATCACCAGGAATAATGTCCAGCCGTAAAGAAATCCCCACAACGGCCCGAGCGCTTCGCGCAGATAGACATATTGCCCGCCGGCCCGCGGCATCATCGCGGCAAGCTCCCCATAACTCAGCGCCGCCACGATCGTCATGAACCCGGCCACCGCCCACGCCGCGATCAACAACGCCGGTGAATCCACTTCGCGGGCAATCTCCGCAGAAACAATAAAGATGCCGGAGCCGATCATCGACCCCATGACCAGCATGGTCGCGCTGGTCAAGCCCGAGGCCTTTGACCAGTTCCTTATCCTGATGAGCTATGTATTTCCCAGTCGCTTCCCGTAGCCGGATGCGTTGTCGGTGTACTCAGGATCCCTCCTTGAAAGGTAGCCGGCGGCTTAGAGCCGTTCCACAGCCACGATCAGGGTGGAATGACTTTACCTCAAGATGCGGAAAAATTCCTCTGCTGATTTGCGAGGATCCCGTAACAGATCGGATATCACCGCAACCGAATTCGGCCCCGGCCTCAATCACCGAAGCCGCATTCGCTCGCGTGATCCCGCCAATCGCAACCAGACGGCTTGCTCGTCAATTGCCGCGCCCGCCGCACGCCTTCCAGACCTACCACGGGATCCGGCCTCTCTTTGCTGGAAGTTGAGAATACAGGCCCGATCGCCAGGTAATCTGCGGTAGTTCGCTCAGCTTCTTCAAGCTGATTCGGATTGTGCGTCGAAACTCCCAAGCCATGCGCTCCGACCCGATGATACCTGCGCACCGATTCGGGCAGCAGATCGTCCTGCCCGACATGAACACCGTCAAAACCCGCTCCCAGAGCCAGATCTGCGCGGTCATTCATGATGAGCCGGACCTTGGGGTGCCCTACTTCTCCCACGTTTTGGGAAAAGTGTGTCCCGGAGGTGAGAAGTTTCTTCAATTCTCGCGCCTGTTCCAGCATGACGCGCCCGTTTCCATTCTTATTGCGGTATTGCAGCAGGGTGCATCCCGCGGCAATCAGTTCCGCGGCGAAAGCCATTAAGTCTTCAGTTTTTTGGAAAAACCGCGCGTCCACAATGGGATAAAGTCGCGGAACCGAGATCACGCGGCTTCCTTCTTACCAGCCGCCAGAAACCGTTCAATGAATCCGGTATCGAACTTTCCAGCGCGGAAGTCCGGATCAGCCAAAATCCTCCGATGCAACGGAATCGTCGTGTACACGCCTTCGACAATAAACATGTCGAGCGCCCGCGTCATACGCGAAATCGCCTCATTGCGGTCTTTTCCGCGCACGATCAATTTCGCGATCAGCGAATCATAGTAAGGAGGAATCACTCCCTCGGCATACGCCGCGGTATCCACGCGTACACCTGTCCCGCCGGGCGCATGAAATGCGGTAATCTTCCCCGCCGACGGCGTGAATTTTTCCGGATGCTCTGCATTGATGCGGCACTCGATGGCATGCCCTCGATGTATGATCGGCCCCTGCAGCACCTCGCTCATCGGCGCGCCTGCGGCAATCATGATCTGGCTCTTCACAAGGTCCACATCCGTCACCATCTCCGTCACTGGGTGCTCCACCTGAATGCGCGTGTTCATTTCGATGAAGTGCAGCTGACGATTCTGATCCATCAGAAATTCAATCGTGCCCGCATTGGTGTAACCGATCGCCGCCAGCGACTTGCATAACACAGTGCCGATTTGATCGCGCAACTCTGGCGTGACCTGCGTTGACGGCGACTCCTCCAGCAGTTTCTGATGACGACGCTGAATCGAACATTCCCTCTCTCCGAGACTCACCACGTTGCCGTGCTCATCGGCCAACACCTGAAACTCAATGTGCCGCGGATGTTCGACATATTTTTCCATGTACAGATCGCCATTGCCGAATGCACCCGCCGCCTCCGATTGCGCGGCCCGGAACAGTCCTGGAAGATCTCCCTCGCTGCGCACAATGCGCATGCCGCGACCGCCGCCGCCTGCTGAAGCCTTCACAATCACTGGGAAACCTACCTGCCGCGCCCATTCCATGGCTTCCCCTTCGGAAGCGAGAATCCCTTCCGATCCGGGCAAAATAGGTACGCCCGCTCGCTTCATCGCCGTGCGAGCTTTCTCTTTTTCCCCCATCAGCCGCGTCACTTCCGGCCGCGGTCCGATAAATTTGATTCCGCTGGTTTCGCAAACCTCGGCAAAGTTGGCATTCTCCGCCAGCAGCCCATAGCCCGGATGCACAGCGTCCACATTCGCAATCTCCGCCGCGCTGATCACCGCAGGAATGTTCAGGTAACTCAACGCCAGCTGTGGTGGGCCAATACAGATGGCTTCATCCGCAAAGCGCACCGGCAAGGAGTGCCGGTCAGCCTCGCTGTAAATCGCAACCGTACGAATACCGAGTTCCTTGCATGCGCAGATTACGCGCAGCGCAATTTCCCCGCGATTCGCAATAAGAATCTTCTTGAACATAAATCTGCCTTCAGCTCTCAGCCGTTAGCTCTTAACTCAGGTCACCACTTCTTGGCGAAAAACTGTTGATGGGAATCTGCTTCCGTTGAACGAAGTGGGAGAAAACTGATCCGCCGAATAGCGGCGTTTCGGCGAAGCGAAACGGGCCGCCGACCTCATTTTTTCGCCCGAATGGCGAACAACTCCTGCCCATATTCAATCGGCTGACCGTTATTTCCCAATTTTTTCACGATTTCGCCGGCCACATCCGACTCAATCTCGTTCAGCAATTTCATTGCCTCGACGATGCACAGCACTTGCCCCACCTCTACCGTATCGCCCACTTTAACGAACGGGGGCGCACCGGGCGAAGGCGCCTCATAAAACGTTCCCACAATCGGAGAGGTTACTATATGCAGATTTTCTTCTGGAGGAGGTTCACTCGCCACCGCAGGCGGCACCGATGCGGGAACCGCCGCGCTGGGCCGCATATCCGCCAAAGGCGGCGCCATGGTGTAGGAAATCTCGCTACGCGCGGGGATTACCTGTTGCCCGCCACGCCTGATCTTCACCTTCACGTCGCCGCGTTCCAGTTCAAACTCGGCGATATCTTTTTCAATTAAGAACTCGATGAGTTCCTTCAGCTCTTTTTGATTCATTCTTATAAAGGTAGGATCGCTTGCTCGAGAAATTCGATATCCAGAGCGTCGTGCGTTCCACATTTACTGCTTGATATTTATCTTGCGTCCCTTTGAAGCACTACAGCCCCCTCTAAACCGCAACGAAATCTTTGCTGGTTGGTGTCAGCACCTCGCAGCCGCTTTCGTTTACAGCTACCATGTCCTCGATCCTTATTCCCCACTTGCCGGGAAAGTACACACCCGGCTCAATCGTGATAACCATGCCGGGACGCAGAATATCCTTTTGCCCGGCTGCCACCCGGGGCATCTCGTGGATTTCAAGTCCCACCCCATGCCCGGTCGAGTGAGTAAAATACTTTGCCAATCGCGCCTTGCGCAATACCTTGCGAGCCGCCTCATCCACTTCTCCTACGCTTACCCCCGGCCCAACCGCTGCAATGGCCGCCAACTGTGCCTCTTTCACCGATTCGTAGGCAAAGCGCGCATCGTTCGGAACGCGGCCCACCCATACGGTCCTCGTCTGGTCCGAACAATAACCATCGAGTATAACACCGAAATCGCACACTACGAATCCGCCGGAGGCGATCAGTTGTGCCGTGGCACGGCCGTGCGGCAACGCGGATCGACTTCCCGAAGCAACGATGGTAGGAAATGACATCGATTCCGCTCCTGCCTCGCGCGCCGCGTACTCCAGACTAGCTGCCACCTCCGTCTCTTTCACTCCCGGTCGCAGGTCTTTCAACGATCGGTCGAAGAGTATCGCCCCCAACCGCACTGCATCTCGAATTTTGTCCAGTTCTTCGGGATCCTTCACCATACGCGCGCGCTCAACGATAGCGGCCGCGTCTTTTATCCGAATTCCCGATGGAAGAAATCCCGCCAGCCGTTTCTTTTCAGCCAGCGTCATATGCTCGGCTTCCACGGCAATGGTTCGCCGTCGCGACCTCTTTCGCGACCCGATCCATTCGCCCATCGCTTGCAGCACCGACTTCCTCGCCACTACGACCTTCGCGCTCTTTACCTCTTCCCGACTCTGCGTGTCGTACCGAACATCGGTGAAGAAAACGCTGCCAGATTCCTCGACCAGAAGAAATCCTGCGCTGCCCGTGAAACCGCACAGATATCGAATGTTTGGAAGGTGGCTGACCAGCAGCGCATCGAATCGAGTAGTGGCGAGATGCTCCCGCAATTTTTTCTGACGCGCGAGAAAGTTCATTACTTCTGAGTTTAACAGGAGGAAAGAACGTACTTCTCGTCTCTAAACCCGTGACGTTGAGAAATGAAAACTCCGAAACGCCCAAACGCAGAACCGCCGACCTGACAGGTTCTTCAGGCCGGCGGCTCTTAAATCTTCAACTTAGCGCTGCAATCTTTGACGTTATGTCTGAATAATTCGCGGCGTGATGAAGAAAATCAACTCCTGGTTGGACGTGTTCACCTGTGTATGTTTGAACAGGTTGCCCAGGATTGGAATGTTGCCAAGCAACGGCACTTGGGTGACGTTGATCGAGTTCTGCGTCTGTATTACGCCACCGATCACCACTGTTCCCCCGTCGGTGACCAGCACTTGCGTGGTCGCCTGCTGGGTAATCAGTTCTGGGTTGCCCTGTACTTCCTGACCGAAGTTCGGCGTGGTGTTTTCAACGTCTACGTTCAGGAAGATGGTGTTTTCCGAAGTGATCTGGGGAGTCACCGTCAATCGCAGGAAAGCGTCAACGTAAGTTACAGTCGGAGGACCACCCAACTGCGCCTGCGTCACGATGGGCACGCGTACGCCCTGCTTAACCAGCGCCTGAATATTATTTTGGGTAACGACTCGCGGCCGGGAGAGCACTTTCAGCAGGCCGCGCGATTCCGCCATGGTAAGGATGGCGTCGATGCGAACATTATTGCTCGACGTCTGGAAACCAAAACCGCTGGTCGGGCTCGTCACTGCTAGATTGGAGAATAAGGGAATCGCATTCAACGTCGTAGCCGTTGGAGCTGTATTTCCAACGATGGTATAGAGCGGATTGCCTCCAAACGTTCCGATCGGCGATGCGTCTGTCGCTCCGCCTACCGTTGTCGAGCTATTGCCCCAACCAAAACCAAGCTGAGTGCCGATATCGCGTGCGAATTGCCGCGTTGCTGCGACCACTCGTGCCTCGATCTCAACTTCCTGCGTCTTGCGATCCAACTGCGTCAACAGGCGATCGATAATTGGAATCACTTTCGGAATGTCATTGACGATCACAGCATTGGTACGTTCGTCCGCCACGACGTCGCCACGAGTGGAGAGGAACTTCTTGACTGTGACCATCACATCTTTCGCGTGTGCATAACTCAGGAAACGCGTGACCGAAACCTTCTCGACCGCCATTGCCTCAGCTTCCACCTGAGCGCGCCGCCCGTCAGCTTCCTTCTTCAGCGTGTCGACGGTCGCAATGCGTAAAACGTTGCCTTCCAGTTCACGCGCCAGATCGTTGTTCTTCAGAACGATGTCCAGGGCCTGATCCCACGGCACATCGTCCAGGACTACCGTCAGGGTGCCGTGTACGTTCGGATCGAGAACTACATTGAGTCCGCTGATCTCGTGAATCAGTCGGAAAAAGTCTTTCAAATCCACATCTTTCAAGTTCACCGAGATCGGTTCGCCTGTATACTTCGGGCCGACCGAAGCGGGCTGCCTGCCAGCCTGCGCCTTCTGCTCCGCCGCCAGATTGACTGCTGGCTGAATGCCCATGGCCCCGGTATCCGAAGAAGTTCCCTGCGAGGACGCTTGCGCCGCGTTCATACTTACCGGCAGAAGCTCTGGGGCAGTTTTGTCCGAGAAACGCGCGGCCGCCTCTTGTGCTCGTCCGGCAGGCTCTACTGGTGCCGGAGTATTCGTTTTGGCTGCATACGTCGGCTCAACGAAAACAAAGTCGGTCGATGTAGGCTCCGGTTTCGCGCCCGGCGCGCTCGCGATTGTCTTCGGGATCACCGAGTCGGTTGCTGCTTGCGGCGGCAAATTCGAAATCACTTCCTTCTTGGCTTCCGCTTTCACTTCAATGACTCGCGGCGCAACTGAAGAAGTGCCCGTTGCGGTTGCAGCCGAAACTATCGGTGCAGCCTTAGCGGTTCGAGCGCTCGTGGTCGCGGTGTAAAGCGTCAACACCAGCTTGCCATCCGCTGACGGATTTAATTCGTAGCGGCAAGCATGCTCCAGGTCGACCACAACGCGAGTGGTCGGAGGCTTCTCACCGTCCATGGCGATGCGCACGCCCTTCACGCCTTCACTATCCACGTTGATGTGGCTCTGCCCTGTCACCATCACGGTGCCAGGCAAATCCACAATCAAACGCGCTGGCGTGGCCGCCGTGCTCAGCTTGGGCACGACTCCGCCACGAGCCGTGATCTCGACCCGGATCTCATCCGTGCCGCGGACCACGTTCACCCGCTGCAGTTCGCTTCGTTGGCCCGCCGCCGGCAATACCGGAGTCTCTGCGCCTGAAGCGGTCAGCCCCAGAAGCAGTAACGGTAGGAATACACTCAGCAGTTGCTTTCGCATTTCGCCTCTCCCCAACTCGCGGGTGTTTACCCGCGTGTCCTAACTGGAACTCGATTTTTGGCGTCCGGCTTTGCCGGTACGCCATTTCTTGCCCTATACCGCCGGCGTGAAAATTCGCTTGGTAACTTCCCGGGTAAGCGACTTGCCTAACTTGTCCTGCACCGTTTCCTGAAATACAACCGCGTCCCCGGTAATTCTCACTACGTACCCGTTGAATACTGGATCGTTTTCTCTCAGAAAGTAGGCCTTATTCGCGCTGTTCGTCACGACTGCGATGAACCCGTTCTCCGATTTGACGATCCCGTGCAAATTGATCTGCCCAATCTCCAGGCACTTTTTCCCGGTCGAACAACCCGAACCGGAAGACTGCTGCACTACCGGACTGAAGAAGGGATCGCGTTTCCCGCTCATCGCCCACTTCTTCTCCTCGGGCTTGGCTGGTTTGGACGCTTCTCCACTCCTGCTGACCTCGACTGGCTTCCCCGCCTGAGTTTTTGGCCCGGCGAACGGATCACTCTTGGCCACCGGTTTGGCACCGGTCTCTTTGGCGGCGATCACGGTGCGTGACTTGCTCGACTTCTTTGCTATCGCAGCACTCTGCGGTTTGGCGGCAACTTTTGCAGAAGTTGGCGCGCTCTTCGCCGAGGCGGGCACATGCCGCGGGTTTTACTTGCGTCCCCGCTGGCGATTGAGCCGCCGGCTTGGCTGACGGAGTACTCGAAATGCCTAACGCGGCGTTCGAGTCATTCGTCTTTGCCGTCTGCACCGTGTTCATCGTGCTCTGCGTGTTGTTGATGATGTTCGGATTCTGTGCCCAGAGCCCGCCCGTCATCAGTCCCGCTACCAGAATGCCTGTGGTTATCTTCATAGCGATTCCTATTTGCCCGCGCCCGCAACTGGTGTCGCGGGTTTGCTTCCTGGTGCCGCTCCGGCCGGCTCCAGGTCATGGCTGAAGAAGGTGGTCGCCGTAAAAGTGGCTACCACACTCTCATTTGGCGCGTACTGATACGTGTGTTTCGCCTTGGCGAACGTTGGATTTTTCGTGTTTGAAACCAACAGTCCGCTGACGTTCACGATGCGCTCCAGCTTGCCCACGCGATCGAAGAAATTCAGCATCGAGTAGTACGGACCATCCAGTTCCAAATCAAACGGCATCTCGGAGTAGTACTCCTTCGCGGCTACCGGCTTCGCCGTGTAACGCCGCAGTTCGACCCCAGCCTTCGCGGCTTCGGCGTCCAGCGTCTCCATGAAAGAGTCGACTTGCTTCTCGTCGGGGACGATGCGCGCTTCAATTTCCAGTTGCTGTTTAAGGTTAGCCAGCTGCCGTTCCATATCTTTTAGCTTGGGACGGTAAGACTCCAGTTCGTTGTTTTCCCGAACTTTGTCCTGCAACGTGTGCTGCGCGGCCGCATTTTTGTCGCTCTGGGTCTTGAATACGGTGAAGAAAAGAGCTGCCGTCACAATTGCTCCTCCGGCAATCACTGCTCCCCACTGCTTCAACCCCGATAGATCGCTGAAATTCATCGCCATAGGTCCGCCTCTTACGACTTTCCCTTCTCGCAACTCAGCGTGAACTGGAACGCCTGCATGTCCTTGATTGAGTCGTCTTGATAGGTTTCCTTGATCTCGACATTCTTAAAGAAGCCCGTCTTCTGCAGATTCGCCATCAAGTTCGCTACCGCATCCGTGCTCAGCGCCGTACCTTCCAAACTCACGGTCGATCCCGTCGCGTCCATGCTTTTCAGCCACACGGCTTCGGTTCCGTTCACCGTCTCACCCAGCATGGCCAGCAGATTTACCGGACCAGCCTGCCCGGCGCGCAATGAGTCGATCACATCCACGCGCCGTTTGTAATTGTTCGCCTGAGTTTGCCGTTCCAGGTAGCGAGCCTTTACGTCACTCAGTTCACGATTCCTCTGTTCCGCGGCCTGCATTTGCACAGCGATCGATTTTCCCTGGCGGTCCAGCTTGTACCAGTAGCCAAAGTTGATCGCACCTGCAATCAGCAGCACCACCAGCACCTTCAATTTGGGCGATCCCATATCGCCCATTTCCATCGTAGGCATCGCTGGCGAGTTGCTGCCGCCGCGCCTGTTTTTCCCCTTGGAAGATTCCAGCAGATTGATTTTGATCATAGGGATTCAAAGCTCCTCAAAGCCAAACCCACCGCCACCGCGAGTTGACCCGGATTCTGTTCGACCAGTTCGGCTCCTGGCCCGTCCGCGGGTGGGACCACGCGCTGGAACGGATTCAGCAGTTCCACCGGCATCGAGAATTCCTGCCGCAACGCTTCCATCAGTCCCGGAACCTTCGCCGAACCGCCCGCCAGATAAATTTTCTCGATATGCTCGCCTGCGGCGCTCGCCCGGAAGAAGTCGAAGGTCTTCTGGATTTCCAAAACGATGATCTCGGTCACCTGCTGCAGGATCGGCGCTTTCGCGTCTTCGCTGACCGTCCCGACCTTCTCGCCCAACTTAAGCTTTTCGGCGTCTTCGAAGTTCAGGTCCAGTTCTTTCTGCAGCGAATCCGTGTACTGATGTCCGCCCACGCTGACGTCGCGCGGAAAGAGGGGCGTCGTTCCCTTCACGATGTTGATGTTCATGACGCTGGCGCCCAGGTTCAACAGCGCCACCACCTGGCCCGGAGCCGGCTGGTAGTTGTACTCGTAGCAGTTCTGCAACGCGAGCGCATCGATGTCCACAATAGCCGGGGTTCGCCCCGACATCGAGAGTACGTTGGTGTAGTTCAGAATCTTGTCCTTCTTCACCGCCACCAGCAGCACATCCATCTGCGGGCTGCCCGCCTCTTCCGACAGAATCTGGTAGTCCAGGCTTACGTCGGCGAGATCGAACGGAATATGCTGAGCCGCTTCTTTCTCGATCGTCTCTGCCAACTCCTGATCGCTCATCGAGGGCAGTGAGATTTTCTTGACGATCACCGAATGGCCGCTGACGGCTGTCGCCACTGCCTTGGTTTTGATCAGGCAATCGGCAAACAATTTCGAAATCGCGCTCGACACCGTTCCCGAGTCCACGATCATCGAATCCACCACGATGTCCGAGGCCAACGCTTCCAGACCCAAGTGGGCTACTTCAATCTGCCCACCCTTCTTTTTCAATTCCACGGCTTTAATGCTGGAAGAGCCCACATCCAGACCTACAATCGTCTTTGATCCCATTCCAAACATGTGCCCGCCTTTTCGTGTGTCGCGGGCGACCTCGCCCGCCACAATTTAATTAAAGCTGCCCAGCGGCTTTCGTCGCCGCTTTCGGTTTCCGTTTCGCACTCAAATTTATCTGGCTCGACTTCTCTTCCATCCACTGATCCAGCTTCGATTTCTTGAAGCGCCAGCGGTTGCCCAGCTTGAACGCCGGAATGCTCTGTTCCCCGACGTACTTGTACAGCGTGTCCGGACTCACCCCCAGATACTGCGACGCCTGGCGAATGTTCATCACTTCCCGCGAGTCGGCCATATTTCCTTTGTCCTGTCCTCCAACTCGCGCGCCTTCTTTCTGGCCCGCAGGTTCCGCTTGGAAGACGCCCATGCCCTTTCCGTGTGTCAAAGGGCTTTCGGTGTCCCGAGCATATAACAGGCCGGAAAAACCCAGCCCTTACGCGAATTTCCCGCTTTTGCTGGGTTTTTTGAGGTTTTTCTGGAAAGGAGAGAAAGGAACAAATCGGCATAATCCTACATATGGTGGATATAGCGGTACTTACGTCTATTAGTGGGGTCGGTCACTCAGATAGGAAGCAGTCACTTGTGAAGCGATAACCGAAGTACTAGAGACGGTACGGAAGTACTATATCGCCGGGTGAAGTCCCTTATTTGCCGACTTTTGCAAAACTGGGTTTTAGCGGTACAGGTCGCAAGGGACCTAGTTCACGGAAAGATTCGCAGCCCCCGAGACTGTTCCCGAGGTTGCAGTGATCGTGGCGGAGCCAGGCGCAACCCCGGTGGCCTGACCGCCTGAGACAATAGTCGCTACCCCCGTATCGGAAGACTTCCACGTGGCAGATGAAGTCAAAACATTGCTGCTACCGTCGCTATAGGAGCCGGTTGCAACGAACTGTAAAGTTCCTGGAAGATTCATCGTTGCACTTGGCGGTGATATCGTTATAGTCAACAACTCTGGCGTCACATCAACATTCAGCGAAGCATTCCCAGAAATTTGGCCTGAGGTAGCTGTTACCGCCACTGTTCCAGATGACACTCCCGTCGCTAAGCCGCTAGAGTTAATCGTCGCGATAGCGTTGTTGCTCGTACTCCAAGTGAATTGCGTATTCCCAGGGAGTCCGTCTGTATATACGCCTTGGGCGGCGAATTGCAGCTGGGCACCGACGGGGAGCGATGATCCTTGAGGATTCACATTAATTGAAACCAAGGCAAGCTGATTGGAACTCGATGTCCCGCCATTTCCCCCGCATCCCGCCAACATGACGGATAGAGTCAGCGCAACGGGAAGCATTGAGCTCCGCAAACCCTGATGGGTCAAGACCGTTCTCCAGAACTGCACAGTACTTCCTCTAACCAGTATTTTTACTTAACAAAACGGGCGCCGCTGGCGATCTAACGACATGTATCTCAGGAGGTTTGAGACTTCTTACTGCACGTCTGAAACTTTCCCGCTCAGGAATATCACCTTCATGTCTTTGTAGTAATAAATCACCTTGCTTCCCAGCGTAACTTTCTTTTCCGGCTTGCCCATCGCCGCCTCCACCTGGTCCGGCGTCATCCCTTTCTCGATATTCACCGGATCCGCCGCAGGCTGCTCCGCTGCTGGCTGCTGTTGACCACCGCCGCCTGCCTGCTGCTGCGCTCCCTGATCTGCACCCTGTTGCTGACCTTGATCTCCGCCCTGCGCCGCTTGCGAATCTTCGCTGCTGATCGTGAGCACTTGCCCGATCGTATCTTCCACCTGTCCCGCGCTCGCACTCGCTAGCGAACCGTGGGGAAACTGAAAAACTACATTCGCTTTGTTGTAAGTGGTGGGATCGGTTTTGTTGCACGTATCGCAAGCCACAATCTCCAGCGTCACAATGTCTTTCGCCACATTCACGTCAATCTTCATGGGATAGACTTTGTCTCCCACGGCAAACAGATGAGTCGTCTGTTCTTTTCCAAATTTCCCCATGATGGATTTCCGTCCCATCAGCGAGATGCTGCTCGGCCCCTTAATTGTTCCGTTTTCGTACTTGCTGGCAAGAACGTTCTGATCTCCATACGGCACGCCCAGAATGCCGCCCTTCTGAATAGCTAACAGCGTGCCCTTGTCCACGACGGAATATCCGCTCGTGTCCGATCCCATCTTCACCAGTTTGTATTGCGCGGCCAATTGCTCCTGCAGAGTAACTGCCTGCGCATTCAGCGGCGACGAAGAAAACAGCATTCCTGCCACGCACAGCACGCCCGCCATCTTGGAATGTCCGACCGACTTCATAGAGCTTCGCCCTCGTCTTTCTCCAGCAATTCACTATTTGTTTTCCGGGGACTGCTGAAAATGTCGTGACCACAATAGCAGAAGGGAGCGTCAATTTCTTGACGCTCCCCGCGCTTTGGTTTACTCGACAAGAACTACGTTTACCACTTTGGATCTATTGCCCGCCGCCCCCCGCCGCCGCTTCCTGCTTTACTTGCGACTCGGTCTGGTCAGCTTGTTGTTGTTGCTCCTGCAGCTGCTTGGCCGCAGTGTCGTCCGGTGGCGGCGGTGGTACGTCGGAAGGCATCGTCCCCGTGTCCGGAGCCTTCGGCATTCCGCCAGTACCTTGCTTCTTCGCCATCTCGGTCATGCCGTTCTGCAGATTCTCGGCAAAATGGTTATACATTTCCTGCAGATCGTCCACCTTGATGGCTACCGTCTGTCCCGAAGGGCAATCCCCCTTCTTGGTTGCAGACACGCTGGCGGTCACCGTCTGGTCAGCATCTGGCGTATCGGTGAGTCGGGTCACTACATCTCCCGCCGTTAAGCCGCATTCCTGACCATTTGCCACCACAGTGACGTCAGAGTCCACAACGAACGTGCGCTGTGCCGGATCCAATGCCGGCGGAACCTCGCCACTCGCAGAGGCCGGTGCTGCGCCCGACGGTGCCGGTGCCGCAGAGGCCTGTCCCCCGCCCGCACCCTGGTCGGCCTGCGCCTGCTGCGCTGCCAGCTGTGCTTTCACCTCTTCCGCGATCGCCTGCTTCACTTCGGGTGTCAGCGCAACTCCATTCGATGCTGCCGGAGCTGCATCTCCTCCGCCGCCTCCACCACCGCTCGCTTCGGCGTCTGCCGCCATGGCGTCTGCGTTCGCTTCAGAGCGCGCCGCATAGGCTGCCTGCAAGTTAGTCGCGATCAGGTAATCAGTGAGCCAGAAGTACGGAGCTGCATAAACCGGGTAAGGATTCCACCAGCCGCCATAGAAGCCCCACCACGGCGCTCCTCCCCAACCCCATGCCCCGACTCCCCAATACACCGGCGCTCCCCAAGGATGCCAGCCCCAGCCGTAAAATCCTGGGTGGAAGTAGAATCCCGGTCGCCAACCGTAATAGGCGTGTCCACCCCAGTTGTATCCGCGATAAACCCCAACCCGAACCACTCCACCTCTCACGTAGGTTCGGGAATAATAGGACCTTCCACCTCGGGTTACATAAGCGCGCTGCACGTAGCCGCCGCTGTGACCTGTCGTCACGATTCGGGCTCCATTGTGCTCGCTTACCACTGTGCGACCGCCATGAACTCCATGATTAATCTGCATTCCGTTGCGATTGATCGAACGAATCTGTCCGTTGGGACGGATGCTGGCCGATCCTCCGCCTTTCAGCGAAACCGTTCTGCCAGGAGGGGTGTGACTCGCCGCGTTCGTTCGGGTCGCGGCAGTATTTGGTCGTCCTGCGTTATTCGGACGACCCGCCGTCGTATTGGATCGGTTGGGTGTCGCTGACCGGTTCGGTGTTGCGGAACGGTTCGGTGTCGTCGACCGGTTTGTTGTCGCAGTGCGACCGGCCGGCGTGTTGGTGCGACCGGCGGTGTTCGGGCGGTTCGTCGTCGCCGCGTGACCGGCAGACGTGTTGGGCCGGCTGGATGTCGTCGTGTGGCCGGTATTTCCCGTGTGGCTTGGCGCGCTGTGGGAAGGTGTTGAGGCGTGCGATTGCGGAGCGCTATGCGAAGGCGCGGAATGAGACGGCGCACTCTGGTGCGCGGGCGCACTCGGATGCGATCCTTCATTCTTGTGCTGTCCCCACGCCGTCGCCGGAACCGCAAGCGCTAGCAGAATTAACATCCATTGATGTAGCGTTTTTCTCGAAATCATCACCGTCTCCTCATATCTTTAACTTCATCGCCGCTTATTTTCCGTCACACCGGCTAAGCACGCAGGTTGGTTTCGGAACTCGCTAGCTTAAACACGGAGCTCGCGGATTCCACGCGCACCATTTGAAAGTTTCCCGAACCTGCTTAGGAAAGGCCAGCAAGATGCCCGCACCGAAAGGCGAGTTAACGTCAACGCAGACCCATATCCTGAGGCGAAAGAACGTTACCAGAAGTTGGTGAACGGCGCAAATACACCAATAACGTCGATGCATTGAGCGCCACCCCACGTTCCATCGGCCTTACTTCCTTTCTCTGCAGCTGCTCCTGTAATCTAACCTGTATCTCGGAGGACTTCTTGCGCTATTTCGATCGCCTGCAACCCCTCGCACTCCTCGTCATGCGCCTCACCCTGGGAGCCGTGATGGTGGGGCACGGATATCACAAAGTTTTTGGCGGACTTCATCACCACGTTCAGTTTGTCACCAGCCTCGGACTTCCCGCTTGGAGCGCTTATCTCTCGGCTTTCGCGGAATTCTTTGGCGGCCTACTTGTGTTGATCGGTCTGTTCACCCGCGCTGCTGCCTTGGCGATCTGTATCGACCTTTCGGTCGCCATCGCAAAGGTTCATTTTCACAATGGATTAATGGGTGAGCACGGCTACGAATTTCCTCTGGCCCTGGCTACGCTGGCCTTTGCCCTCATCTTCCTCGGCTCCGGACCCATTGCTTTCGACCACATCCGGGCCCCAGGAGGCATGAAGTCGAATAGTCGATAAACTGTGTTTCCGGCGCAACTTATTTGCCGGCTTTGGGTTCGACTTTTGTTGCTGATTGGCGCAGAGAATAGGCTAGAGATCCGATACCCATTGACGTTTCTTTACACAGAGCTGACTTGATCGGCGGCTTGGAATTATGATTCCAGTGAACGATTCTGCATCCTAAGGCTTTAGTGATTGCATCTTACGGTCATATTATCCGGCAGTTCATTTTGATTGGAGGCTTCTCTTGAGAAAGTTAGTTCTTCTCGCACCCGATTTTTGCCCTTTTGCTCTCTTGCCACTTTGCTGCCGCCCAGCAAGGCGACATTATGTTCTTCGGGGGCACTCTGATGTCGTCCTCGCCCAGCAGCAGCGAACTGGCGCTCGGCAACATTGCGGAAAAGGGCGGAACTTACCTTGGCGTCAGCGGCGATGTCGTCGGGTTTAAGAGACGCATGGGCTTCAACGTGGAAACATCCTGGAGAGCGAGCCAGGCGAGCTACTTCGGATACGAAAGCTATCGTCCGATCCTGACTGACTTCAACTTCTTGTTCCAACCAAAACTGGGAAAGAAGGTAGGCCTCGATTTGTTCGGCGGTATCGGCATCGCCAGCACCCGCTTCTACGTACCCTATGCGACGCAGTTGCAGCTACTTTAGCGGTTGCATTAACTACACCACCCAGGATCACTTCATGCAGGATCTCGGCGCCGGATTACGCTACTACGTCTGGCATCATGTTTTCGTTCGTCCCGAGGTGCACTACTACCACATCGACAATAACGACAACATTAATAGCGGAGGCTTCAGCACTGACAACGTCTTCCGTGTCGGCGCCTCGATCGGCTACACCATCGGAAACGACTAATCCTTCGCCTTGCGCGGCCGGCATACCGGCCGCTTTTGATATTATCGGGACGAGCCAATCTCATCAGCAGGAAATTCCGTTCCGTAACAGCCGCTCATGATGCGGCTGTTACACCAGAACCACCATCCAGAGGCGCTGCTACGGATGCCTCCGGAGATTTGCGACGAACAACCTGCGACGAACAAACAAGGGGCCGTATTGAAAAAATTCGCTCTGCTCGCTTCCACCTGTCTTTTTCTTCTTTCCTGTAACTTTGCCTCTGCCCAACAGGGCGACATCTTGCTCGGCGGAAGTACCCTGATGTCCTCGGCCCCGAGCAATTCCTCTGTCGCCTTTCAACCAGCCACAGAAAAAGGTAGTACTTACCTCAGCGTCGGTGGTGACTTCATCAAGTTCAAGCACCGTCTCGGCTTTAATGCCGAGGTCGCGTGGCGATACAAGCGGGCGAATTACCCGGACATCGACGAGACCTACCGTCCGTTCTTCACGGATGTCAACGCGCTCTATCAGCCGCGTATCGGTAAGAAATTTGGGCTCGACCTCTTTGGCGGGATCGGCGTGGCGACTACCCGTTTCTCCAGTCCCTTCATTACCTCCTGCGGGGTTTCAACCGGGGGATGCACCTTCTACACCAGCAGCAATCACTTCATGGAAGACCTTGGCGGCGGCGTTCGTTACTACGTCTGGCACCGCCTGCCCAATATTTTCGTCCGCCCTGAGGTGCACTACTACCACATTCAGAACAATTCACAATTCCACACCGACAACGTGTTTCGCGTTGGTGCCTCGATCGGCTATACCATCGGTCACTGATTCCGCGTGTAAAGGGCTTTCAACTGCAAACGCAGTTCGCGATGAAAGAGGTAAGAAAAAAGGCAGCGTCCTGGGACGCTGCCTTTTAATTTTTCATTTTTGTATCGTTCTACCGCATCGACATACAAATTTCCGCTTCGTGAATTGCTCGATCCAAATGTTCAATCGCCCTTGCCCGATGTCCGTCGAAATCATGCTCGGCCGATTCCAAATGATGCTTGGCGGCGCGCATTGCTTCCAGCGCTTCATCAATGTGCGGATGGCGCTCGGGGGCGGGTGAAGCAGCAGCCGGTACGGGCGCCGCTGCGGCTACCGGGACCGGACTGGACGGAGTTTTCGGACTGGCCGCTGCTGCCGGAAATGCAAGGGTTAACGTTAGGGCAATCGTGATCAGTAGACTGAAGAACCCAATCTTTTTCACAATGTTCCTCCTCGTCCGGATTTGGCGCGGACGGCGCCTCTCATATCCGTGCCTTCGGACTCCACTTTTCCGGTCCTGCTCGCCCTCGACACCCGCACAGTATATGACGCCCGTGTTCGAATCCGATCGGCATTGCCGTTGACTGATAAGGTGCGTTCTAATCGTCAGGTTGAACTCTGCGGCTTCTCCACCACCACCAAAAAACCACCATCGCCACCACGATCGCGATCGCCAGGTTTAAGCGCTTGAGATCGCGCGTCAGTCGGCTCCAATGTCCCCCAAACAAATATCCGGCACTGCAGATCGTCGTCACCCACACTCCGGCTCCCAGGAAATTGAATAGAGTGAATTTCCGCCAGGGCATCCGCAGTGCTCCCGCCAATAGCGCCGCCAGCACTCGCAGGCCAAACAAGAACCTCGCCATAAAAACGGTGGCAGATCCGTACTGCTCAAAAAGTCTCTCCCCGCGAAGCAAAGTTTCTTGGCGAACGTAGAAAACCTCGCGGTACTGTTCGATCAGAGGACGCCCCCCGTATCGGCCCAGCGCGAAACCCAGTTCCCCTCCCAAAGTCGTCGCTACGATCGCGACCACAATGATCCATTGAAATCGCAACTCATGTTCGGAATACGCCAGAAAGCTCGCCAGCACCAGTATCGTTTCCCCGGGAAGAGGCAAGCCCGCGCTTTCCAGCAACAAAGCCCCCGCCACGGCCCAATATCCGTAATGCACTAGGGCTGCCCGTAACAGATCAAGAATGTGGTGGGTCATGGTTGGAACGATCAGGAGAAAATACGCTCTTTTGTAGGTCGCGTCGGAAACAGATTCATTTCAGGATATCGCGTTAGCGATACCGGCGACACTTGTACTCAATTTCTCTTCAGGGTAGATCAGCCGCCCCCGTCAGAAATTCAATCAATACCCGGTTGAACTCCTCCGGACATTCTTCATAAGGAAGGTGGCCGATTCCAGGAAAGACGATCGATTTCGAGCGTCGGAAAATGTTTCGCCAGCTGTTTTGCCGACGAAACATAAACGGCGGGATCTCTATCGCCCCAAATGAACAGCGTCTGAATGTCCCTTAACTTCGGTAGAGTCTCTTCCAGTTCGCGCAGATCTTTGGTCCAGGTGCGCGCAATGCTCAGAGCATGATCGAACAGTCCGGGCTTGGTCAGCGGAGCCTCGTACCCCGGTAGCGCATCTGGCGGAATTCGGGCACGGTCGGCATATAGTCGGCGGTGCCAGTAGGGATAGGAGAATCTTGTCCGCGCGATCACCCTCCGAAACAAAGCCGCGCCAAAATCGCTGCCGAAAAACGGCGCTAGCCGCTGGCCGTGCGGCGAATACGGATTTACCGGCGCCACCAGAATCAGACGCCGCACTTTTAATGCGGAATCCGCTTGCAGGCATTCCGCTGCAGCCATCATGGCCAACGCGCCGCCGCGCGAAGTTCCCAGTAGATCAAATGTCGTGATTCCAAGCCGCGCGATAAATTTGAGAAGCCGAGCCGCTGTCCCGCGCACCGAATGATCAATCCCGGCAGGCCGATCGGAAAATCCTGCCCCCATCAAGTCCGGTGCATATACCGCGGCAAAAGGAGCCAAAGCCGGCATGGTGTAGCGCCAGGAAAACGAATACCCCAGCAGCCCATGCAACAAGATCAACGGTGGTCCGGAGCCGGCACGCAGATACCGCATCCGTGCCCCATCAAAATCCATCCAACATTCTTCCACGCCAGGACTAAATCCCGGGAAAGGTACGTTCAACCCACGCTCTTCTGTAACCACGGCTGATTCTTGACTCCCCACAGACAACTCTTTCCCCACCACCCGAGTCTATCTAATTGAACATCGCCTCTGTTCGCTTCACTTGGGGAGCTTCGGCTCCCCGTTTTTTATGAACCAGTGATCAGTGGCGAATGCACAGTGGTCCGCAAAGACGGAACCTAAGTTACCAAACACTGGTCACTGACTGGCCGATGTTCTTTTCTTCTTCAACAATTTCTTCAGCACTCGAATCCCCTTGTCCACGTGCTTCTCCTCAAGCAAATACGGAGGCAGAAATCGCACCACCGTATCCTGTGTGGAATTGAACAGCACGCCTTCGGCGAGCGCCTCATCCACAATCGGTCGAGCTGGAATGGCCAGATTGATCCCTTGAATGAATCCCCTGCCGCGCACTTCCTTTGCCGCCGCGCTCTTCTCTGCGAGAATCTTCAACTCCTGCTGCAAATACGCCCCAACTCGATTCACGTTATCGAGCAGTTTTTCCTCTTCTACGATTGCCAGGAACTCCAGCGCCACTCGGCACGCCAGCGGACCCCCGCCAAACGTCGTCCCGTGCTGCCCCGGCGAAATTGCCGATGCAAATTCTTCTTTCGCGATGAATGCCCCCAGCGGGAGTCCCGCCGCAATCGGCTTGGCAATCGCCACAATGTCAGGCGTCACTCCAAAACTCTGAAACGCAAACATCGTCCCCGTACGTCCCAGCCCGCACTGAATCTCGTCAAAGATCAGCGCCGCTTTATGCCTGTCCGCCGCCGCCCGGCACTCCTGCAAAAACTCCACTGAGCACTCATAAATTCCGCCTTCGCCAAAAATCGGCTCCAGCACAATCGCGCACGTGTTGTCGTTCACCGCCGCGCGCAAAGCCTCCACATCGTTCTGCGCGACAAACGTCACATCTTCCAGCATCGGCTCAAATCCCTTGCGATGCTTCTCCTGCCCCGTCAGTGACAGCGCTCCAAACGTCCGCCCGTGATACGACCCTTGCAGTGCCACCAGCCTCGACTTGCTTTCGCCGCCTGCGCGATGCCCCGCCAGCCGCGCCAGCTTGATCGACCCCTCAATCGCTTCCGTCCCGCTGTTCTGAAAAAACGCGCGGAACTTGTTTCCAGACGTGCCAGCCGCCAGCGTGCATAACTTTTCCGCCAGCTCTCCCTGATACTCGTGGTAATAAAGATTGGAAATATGAATCAGTTTCGCCGCCTGCTCCCGAATTGTCTTCACAATCCGCGGATGCGCGTGCCCCAGCGCATTCACCCCCAACCCCGAGACGAAGTCGAGGTAGCGCTTCTCCTCAAGGTCATAAAGAAACACGCCCTTCCCTCGTGTAAATGCCACGGGATAGCGGTTGTAAGTCCCCAGCAAATATTGCTTTTCCAACTCCACGATTTGTTCGAAAGTTTTCATAGGAAGAATTGATTTTACCGGATGCCCACTGAAATCTGTCGAATTGCTTCTCCACGACACTGCACTTTCTCACTCTTCCCGCCACAACACTTTTCCCGATCAGGGGTTCATATCTGGGAGCGTCGAGCCCAGCATATTGGCGAGACATCGATTACGACAACGAGGACACGATATGAAGAAATGGCTTGCCTTGGCGACGTTGCTGCTGCCTCTCTCACTGGCTGGATGTTCTCATCCACGCCCGGTCTATGCCGAACCGCCTCCACCGCCCGACTACACGGAGATTTCTCGACAAGGTTTCCACGATGGATTCGCAGCGGCACGGCGTGATGTTGATCAGGGAAAACCTCCGAACGTCGAGCGTCACCCGCGATTCCGGAATCCTCCAGTGCCGCCCTCGGCCTTTGAGGATTATCGCCACGGTTTCAGAGAAGGCTATCAGGCGTTCCTCCATCGCGGCTAGCGTATCTAAGCCTGGGTGCCCCTCTTCCCGCTTCCTTCGGGTGGAGGGGCGACAGGCCCAGACGCTCTTGGCGGCCTTAATACAGCCCCTTCTCCCCCGGCGGTCTTGTCTTCCACCTCCGGTGCACCCACAGCCACTGCTCGGGATACTTCCTCACGTAATCTTCAATAATCGACGTAAACCTCTGCGTGTTTGCCTGGATGTCAGCCTCCAGATCCCCGGTGCGCACCAACTCCACTGCCGGATCAAACCGCAGACGGTATTTTTTCAGTTCCGTATCCCAGATCGTGAACGTCGGAACTACAGCCGCGTCGGTGCGCAAGGCGATCCGCGCCAAGCCGCTGGCTGTGCACGCCGGAATTCCGAAAAAATCTACGAAGATTCCCTGCGGCGGGGTCATATTCGTGTCCATCAATATGCCTACCACTTCCCCTGCCTTCATCGCCCCCAGCAATCCGCGAACAAAGTCATCCTTCTCCACGACCTTGTTGCCGTGCATTGAACGATAATTGCGGATCAACCCGTCCAGATAGACGTTGTCCATGGCACGCACCACCACGTGCATCCAGTGTCCATGCAGGGAATGCGTAAACGCCGAAAGCTCCCAACCTCCAAAATGCGCGGTAAGAAACAGCACTCCCTTGCCACGCGCATGAGCCTGCAGGTAATTTTCCAGCCCATCATAGACAACCACCTGTTCCACGTTGTCCCGTGTGTACTTGGGAAACTGGCAGACCTCTGCAAGTTGACGCCCCAGCGAAGTAAACTCCCCGCGCAGTATCCGCGCCCGCTCCGCCTCACTTTTTTGGGGAAACACCATGGCGAGATTGCGCATGCCAACCTGCCGCAATCGCACATGGAGAAGATAAACAACCTGCGCTAGCCCAACGCCGAAAGCCCGCGCCAAGGGCCGCGGCAGAGCACCGAGAATCTTGATGAACGGCCAGGCTGCCGCGTATTCAAGTCGCTGCCGCATTCGGGGGAAGCGTGTCGGTACCACCGTCAAAAGTTATTTGCAAACAATAGAAAAGAAGGTTGTCGTCCTGAGGCGGGCTGTTTTTGCCCGCCGAAGAACCCGAGCCTGCGCGAAGTGTCGCGTTCTGTGCGGCACATCAACCGCGCGTTCGGCTCGTATCCTTACTTCGCCGCGGCCTGCGCCCACTGCGACAGCGACGTCAAGAACGCGTTCGCTCCTGCCGGCGGCTCGATCTCTCCCGTCAGCGAGGTTCGGAACGGCACCATGCGCCCGTAAAATTCCCGTGTGCTGTCCTTATCCTGTTTGATCTGCGCTCCATTCAAACTGATGCCGGCAAACAGCCCGCGCGCGCGCGAATAAGTCAGAACCTCGGCCCGCATCTTCCAATCCGTATTTCCTTCCGCATGGCGTCCCACCGGACCGGCTGCCACCGAAGCATCCGCGCCCAACGCAAACTCGCTCGACAGCAGATGCTTCATCCCGTCTTTGTTCATGATCAGCATCACCAGGTCCACCGCCTGCCCGCCGATCTGGAAACCGAAACTGCCTCCGGTCACCACGAAAAAGGCCGGAGCGCTCCAGCCTTTCTCCGTGCGGCAACTCGCCAGCCCGCGACCATATTTCGCACCTACAATAAATCCGCCCTTCAGCAGCGACGGCACCACAGCCACGCATTCAGCGGAACCCAGCACTTCCTGCGGTATTCCCTTGTCCGGCGCGCCCTGGATATCATTCAGCACGTCTGCAGCGGCCTGCACGCGCTCGGCAGCTTTTGTTTCTTCATCGGCCGCAAAAGAAAACACACAGAGGGACACAACTAGCGTCACCAGCAATAGCTTTTTCATTGTTCCTCACCACACAAGATTTCTGGGATCTGATGCTTGGATTGTAAATGAAACAAACGCCAGGTGGCGGGATGGCTAACCTTTCGGATGGAGGAAGAACCAGGAAAGCAACGCGAGTTCCTGCGGACAAAAAATCGGGGCTGAAAGCAGTGACCCTAATCGCTGCCTCAACCCCGTCTCCCAGGTTCTGTGGTAGGTAAGCTGAGTATGCGTCAGTGCTGTTTTCTCGACAAGATTACCGAGGTCATCGTCCTAAAGTTACTCGGCATCGTCGCCACGAATAATTACTTTGCCGCCACCAGCGAATGCGTGATCGCGTGCACGGAGAGTGCAATGCGATTCTGTACCCCTACCTTGCGCATTAACTTGGCAACGTGAGCCTTTACTGTGCGCTCTTCAATTCCAAGCTGTGACCCAATCTCTTTGTTCGATCGTCCCGCGACCAGCATTTCCAGCACTTCCTTCTCGCGGTCCGTAAATGTTACCCGGCCTGCCGGAAAGATCCGCCCCGGCGCCGACGACACCCTCTCGATAAACATCGAAAGCACTCTTCGCGGAGCCCATACCGATCCCTGGCTCACGATGCGAATGGCCTGAGCGAATTCCGCTGGCGAAGCTGCCTCGTCCACATAGCCCTTGGCCCCGGAGGCGATGGCTTTCAGAATCGTCTCTTCATCCACTCCCGACCCGGTGACGATAATCCGCAGATCTGGTCGCGTCGCCTTCAGGCTTGCCATCACGTCAAACAAATTTTGGCCGGATCGATTCCCCAACAAGATAAGGTCGACGTCCTGCAGCGTGGAAATTTCAGGCAGTCCAGCAGAGATCAGTTCGAATTCGGGCTCCGTATCGAACAGGGCGCGAAATCCCACAAATCTTAGTGGGTCGCTCTCCACCACAGCTATTTTGATAATCGGTTTTCTGGCTACGGCTGCTTTCATAATTCTCCCCGTGGGGCATGATTGTTAAAAAGAGCATAGCGGCAATTCGTCACAATGCAAAGATGACGTGACCGAAGTTGAATTACGGGAGTAACATGAAAAAAGTCTCGCAACACGTAATTCCCGGTGATTTCCTTAGATCGCTAACGCTTAAGTTGGAGAAGATTGCGGAATGGTAAGAAGCTTTACTCACTCAAGTTCGACCCGCTTCGTGGTTACTATGTCTCTCGTCCTGAGCGCCATCGTAATGGCCGCAGTTCCGCAAATTGCTAACGCCCAGGCCTCCGCGGGAACCTATCAGCCGAAGTTCGCCGGCGATCCGGCCCGCTCCGATTCGGAAGCCGCCGCCCTCGCTTACATGCGCGTCGTTCTCCGCGCTCAGCATCATTTCGAAAAGCAATATGGGCATTTCGCTACTTCCCTTGCCGAACTCGTCCATACCGGGACCTTCACCAAACGCATGGTCGACCCCAATCGCGGCGACTACACCGTCGGCTTTAAAGGCAAGAAAGACAGCTTTATTCTCCTCATGACGCCGCAGCACCTTGACGCCCAGCACCGATCCTTTTACGCCGAAGACGACGGCAAGATCCACGGCGACGAAGAGAAGCCCGCCGGCCCAGACTCCCCGTTGGTAAAGTGATGGGCAGCGTTCTCGCGAAAAGTCATCGTGGCGAGGCCAGATCTTTGCGGTTGCGTAGTTCGTTTATGATGGTCAGGAATTCATCTTAGGATCGGACAATCCGTAGGGAGGAATCATGTCACCAGCAATCGGCGCTCCGGCGCCCGAATTCACCTTAAAAGATCAGGACCAGAAAGAAGTAAAGCTCAGCGACTATCGCGGCAAGAAGCGAGTGGTGCTGGTGTTTTACCCGCTCGACTGGAGCCCGGTCTGCACCAAAGAGCATACGTGCATGATCAACGACAAAAAGCAGTTCGAGGATCTCGACGCCCAAGTCCTCGGTCTCAGTGTCGACAGTGTTTGGTCCCACAAAGCGTACGCCGATAAGATGGGCATCCACTATCCGCTGCTGGCCGACTTCCATCCCCGCGGCGCCGTCGCTGCCAAATACGGCGTCTATCTTGAAGATAAAGGCATCACCGGCCGCGCCATCTCCATCATCGACAAAAACGGCAATCTCGCCTGGCACAAAAATTACGACATTCCGGTGGTGCCCGATATCAACGAAGTCTCAAAAGCTCTGGCCGCGGTGAAATAGACAAACTTGTCGTCCCGACAGGTTGCAGTCATCCCTGACACCGAGTCTTCCTGACACCGTGTCATCCTGAGCGAGGATTGGTTCTTGCGCTGAGCGCAAGAACCAGCCGCAGTCGAAGGATCTCTACAACCACGGAACTCACAGAGTGACGGGGTATTTATCTCTACGACCCCGCTTTCACCTCGGTGGCCTTCCCTCCCTGATAACTCACCACCACCGGCTTACCACCATTCGGATACCGAACCGTTTTTTGATCCGACGACTCGCCTGAATCCGGTACGCCCATTCCGACGGCAAAGTCTGCCTGCAACTCGTCCATGCCCGGCTTTACTTCGTGCTGAGCAATCGCCTGCCATATATCTGCCGGCCATTGCTTATAGAGTTCATGCGGATCTTCCACATAAAACATTTCGTCAGAATATATTTTGAACTGCCCTTCCATCTCGTATCCAATGGGCACCGCGTAACTCTTTCCATCCTTTTGAAAAATGGCCATTACCTGTTTCTTTCCCGCGGCGTTGTCCGTCAGCACATCCTTGATCTCCAATCGCTCGATCGGCAACAGTAGCCCCGCTTCACGCCCGAAATTCACCCGCTTTCGCCCCGAATCATACGGATAGTACGTATACCGGTATCCTTCCTTTACCCACACCGGCTGCTGGGTCAACTGCCTCGCCGACTTCAGATCAAACGGATAAAGTTTTTTCGGCGTCACATAATATTCGGAATTCGAATACCCTGCATTCTTCGCCGCCTGTTGCTTCTGCCCGGCAACATAATCCGCATGTCGAGCATAGAGGATGTACCCCGCTCGCACTCCGGCCACCACAATGGCCAGCGCCAGCGCTACCTGCAACCACTTCTTCGCGTCTTCATTCATCATGATTCATCGTTTCGCTGCCAAAACCTGTCACCTTTTTGTTCCGCTCTATAAAGGCCTTGCCCGGCCCGCGAAGCATTCCTAAGGTAAACTAAAAGGAAGGAGTTTTATGCCAGTTACCGAACAAGATGTGCTGAGCGCTCTAAGAAGCTGCTACGATCCCGAGATCCCCGTCAACATCGTCGATCTCGGGCTCATCTACACCGTCAACTTCGCGCCGGTCGATGCCGAAACGCCCGAACAAGCAAAGCAGGACGTCACCGTCGATATGACTCTGACTTCCCCCGGGTGCCCCGAGCACGTCAATATCAGCGCACAGGTAAAATCCCGTCTTGAGCAACTGCCGGGCATCCGCAACGCCGCCGTCAATGTGGTCTGGACCCCGCCCTGGACCCCGGAACGCCTCAGCCCGGACGCCAAGAAACAACTCGGCATCGAGTAAGCGGCGGGGACAAGTGATTCGACAAAGTAGAACCAAGAAACGCAGGAGTCTTCCTTCTGCATTGTACTTCTGCATTAACCCTACAGATCAGCCCACGCATCCACCGCGCCCTGCCCTGCTGCTTCGGTGATTCTTCGCCCAGCCTTCGCCGCCATTTCCATTACCTGCATCCCGCGGTCAAAATAATCCGGTAAGGACTCTCGAATATTCTCGAACTTTTCCGGATACTCCGCCGCCAACAATGCCAGCGCCACTCCTCCCGCCAGCACCCCGGCCGCATTCTTCCGCTTCAAGAACAAAACTGTCGCCGCTCCAACCGATCCCGCCAATACCGCCTTCTTCCAGCCTTCCATATTGCCCTCACGAAATCTTTTCATGCGATTGTACCCCGCCCTGCGATTTACTCACCTCTCTCCGATGCCTTTTTTCCCTCTAGCGTTGCGATGTCATCGCAGCTTGCGAGTTCCGGCCGTGTAGGCAACACCGCATACCCGCCATCCTTTATACTTTCCGGTCCCGTTCGGAGGCCCCCATGTTGCGCCGCTCTATTCCGCTCACCGCTATGAGATGTCAAAGCCCAGCGTCCCCGAAGCCACACGGCCGGCCAGCGAAGCCATACCTACTCATCGCGCTTCTAGTTACTCTAGCTCTCGTCGCCCACGCTCAATCCAAACCTCGCGCCCGTGATCTCGGCGTTCCTTTTGACGGCCAACCCGGCGCCAACAATGCCATCACTGACGTCCGTGGCGTCGAAGTTGGGCACACCACGATCATCTCCGGCAGCGGCAAACTGGTGGTCGGTAAAGGCCCGATACGCACCGGAGTCACCGCCATCCATCCCCGCGGCAAAGCTAGTAACGATGCCGTATTCGCCGCCTGGTTCACTCTCAACGGCAATGGCGAAATGACGGGCACCACATGGGTCGACGACTCCGGCTTCCTCAACGGTCCCGTCATGATCACGAACACGCACAGCGTAGGCGTAGTCCGCGACGCCGTCATTGCCTGGAAGGTCAAACACGGCACGCCCGATATGGAAGGGTACTGGTGGTCTCTGCCGGTCGTTGCCGAAACCTGGGACGGCTGGCTCAACGACATCAACGGCTTTCACGTCCACCCCGAAGACGCCTTCCACGCCCTCGATGTTGCTCACTCCGGCCCGGTCGAAGAAGGCAATGTCGGTGGCGGAACAGGAATGGTCTGCAACGAATTCAAAGGTGGCATTGGTACCTCATCCCGTGTTCTGAGCGCCAAAGAAGGAGGCTACACGGTTGGGGTCCTCGTTCAATGCAACTACGGACGCCGCGACCAACTCCGAATAGCTGGCGTTCCCGTCGGCAAAGAGATTCCCGACAATCCCGCCTACGGCAACAGTGACGACACAGGCTCGATCATCGTCATCGTCGCTACCGACGCGCCGCTCATTCCCACGCAACTCAAGCGCGTCGCTAAGAAAGTTTCGCTGGGCCTCGGCCGCGACGGCAGCTACTCGGGCGACGGCTCCGGTGACATTTTCCTCGCCTTCTCCACATCTAATCCCGGCGCCGTCAGCCCGAAAAGTGACCGGCCCAACAACACTCATCAGCTCACCATGCTCCCCAACGATTCTCTTGACTCCATCTTCCTCGCCACCGTCCAGGCCACCGAAGAAGCCGTCGTCAACGCCATGGTTGCCGCAGAAACCATGAAAGGCATCGATGACCACGTCGTCATAGCGCTCCCTCACGACCGTCTCCGCGAAGTTCTAAAAAAGTACAATCGCCTTGGAAAATAACGTTTTAGCACGCATAGCTGCCTCGGTATCCGACTCGCGAGGCGAGTCAGGCCGCTGTTTCCCAAGCATCCCATCTCAAGCATTTCTTTCATTACCTTCGCCGCTCACCCCTCGTGCCTTCCCCTTCTCCCCCAAAGGACTACACTTAAAACTGTGAAACGTCTATATTCCATCGCACGCATCAAGGGCGGTATGAAGTTCACCTGCAATCACTGCGCCCATCATGTCAGCACTCTTGACTTCGATCTCCGCGACGGCAACCTCCGCACCCAGGCCGCCACCGCCATTAACCACCACGCCACCCAGGTTCATCACGAGCCTGTAATGTTCTCCTCTCTCGATGCCCAGCAGCATGTGTATCGCGTTTGATCCATTCGTTGTCGATCGTCTAGGCTAGACGCTTCGTCCGTCCTTCTGACCGCCGCTCCCTTAAGTATTTCTCCCATTGTGGTTCTCCAAAATCCGCAGCCATCTGCAGTCAAGTCTCCGGAACTGAGTTTTTACCGCATGGGCACATCACGTCGCGATGTTATCCGCTGGTGCAAACGACACGCGACATAAACGTTTCCTGAAGAAGCCGCGCCGCAGATACGACTTCTAATCGAAAAGATACCTTTTCTCGAATCAGGAGACTCTATGCACCGTTTAGTTCTGATCTGTCTGGCAGCATTGTCGTTCAGCGGAAGCGCCCTCGCGCAGCAAACCGTAAATCCGAATAACGCAGAAACCGTACCACAGCACCTTGGCTTGGAAACTGTCGTCGGATGCCTATCCAAAACCGACGGCACCTATGTGATCACGGGCGGCGCGCCTGGCGCAAAACAGTTCCGCATCATTTCCGGCGACGTCTCGATGCTGAAGGGAAAAACTCAACATACGATCAAGGTGGTGGGCATCGTCGCTAAGAATGATGCTCTTGCTAATCAGAATGGTATGTATAACGAAGGGTCAACCACAGGGGTCGGCTATCTGACCATCGAAGCCCAGAAGATCAAAGAGGTCTATGGTAATTGCAGCGAAGCTGGCAAAGAGTGGCCCGGCGACCACGAAGGAAAGTAGAGAAGGCAAGTTCAAGAGCGGCTCGTTGTGCTCGAACAAGTGAACACAACAAGCCGCTCGCAATAATTGTCACCGCTAGTCCGTAACGGCCTTGTCCGTGATTTCGAGGGCCTTGTCGATAATGGCGAACGCTTCTCGCATCTGCTGCTCGTTGATGATCAGTGGAGGATTGGTGAAAAACGTGTTCCAGCGCACGAACGTATAGAGCCCTTGTTCGCGGAAGAAACGGCCCAGTGCAGCCATTTCATCGGACGTGCCATTGAACGGCGCCATCGGCTGACGCGCCTTGCGATTTCGAACCAGTTCGAAGATGCCGAACAATCCGATCGACCGCATCGCGCCCACCGACGGATGCTTCGCTTGCATCTCTGCTCCAAGCTGCGCCAAAAGTTTGCCCGTCTTTTTCGCGTTGTCGATCAGCCCATCTTCTTCATAGACGCGAATCGTCGCCAGCGCCGCAGCGCATCCCATGGGATGGCTGTTGTAAGTCAGTCCCCCGTAAAACACTTTGTCCTGAAAATGTTGCGCGATGTGATGACGCATTCCGACGGCTCCCAGCGGAAGATAGCTGGAAGTCAGCCCTTTCGCCATGCAAAGCAGATCGGGCACCACCTTCCAGTGATCCACCGCAAACCACGCGCCGGTTCGTCCGAAGCCTGACATGACCTCATCGGCGATCATCAGGATGCCGTATTTGTCGCAAAGCTTGCGAACGCCTTCAAGATATCCATCCGGAGGAACAAGAATGCCGTTGGTTCCGGTCACCGGTTCGAGAATAAATCCCGCAATCGTCTGCGGACCCTCCAGCTGAATCGTCTCCTCGATCATGGCCAGGGAAGACTCGGCCGATTCCCATCCGCGCTCGATTCCGTGATAAGGATCGAGCACATGCACCACGCCCGGAATGCCGGGCTCCGCAGCCCATCTGCGAGGATCGCCCGTAAGACTGATCGCTCCCGCGGTTGCGCCGTGATAAGAGCGGTAGCGCGCGATGATCTTGTGGCGCCCAGTGAAGAAACGCGCGATCTTTATGGCGTTCTCATTGGCCTCGGCACCCCCATTGGTGAAGAAGAAGGTATCGATATCGCCAGGAGTGATTTCGGCGAGCTTCGCGCCAAGGCGTGCGCGAACCTCCGTCGCCATGAACGGATTCGCGTAGGCCAGTGTTTCCAATTGCTCTTTGATCGCAGCAATGACGCGCTCATCCCCGTGTCCGATATTGACGGACATGAGCTGGCTGTTGAAGTCGATGAAGCGCTTCCCTTCCGGCGTGTAGAAATAAATCCCCTTCGCGCTGGCCACGGGAATGGGATCGACCTTCGACTGCGCGGACCATTCGTAGAGCGTGTGCTTGCGTGAAAGGTCGACGATTTCCTTGCCGGACATGGTTGGCGTGGTTAGAGTTGTGGTCATTGAATCCTCAGGTTCTTACCCAACAGCATCACTGATTATTTAGCGATTGTGATTTGCGACTGAGCGATTGAAATGCTCTCCCGCGCATCGTGGTCAATCGCCCGATCACACAATCGCACAATCACTCAATTTCCTAGAATTTCCGGCTGTGCTCTTTGGCCCAGCGCTCGACTACGACTTTCTTGTCGGTGTAGAACTCGATGGCGTCGCGGCCTTGACCGTGGAGATCGCCGAAGAAACTGTTCTTCCATCCACTGAACGGAAAATAGGCCATGGGCGCGGCTACTCCGATGTTGATGCCGATGTTGCCCGCGGGAGCTTCGTAGCGGAAACGCCGCGCAGCCGAACCACTCGACGTGAACAGCGACGCTTGATTGCCGTAGGCGCTACGTTCGAGGAAGGCCAGAGCTTCGTCCATGTTATCGGCGTGGACGAGACTCAGCACCGGGCCGAAGATTTCCGTGTCGGCGAGATCGCTGCTCGCAGGAACATTGTCGAGAATTGTGGGATTTACGAAGTTTCCCGACTCGTGTTTCGGGACCTTCGCGTTGCGGCCGTCGAGAAGAACCTTCGCTCCCTGCTTTTCGCCAAGCCCGATGAGCGATTCGACTCGCTGCTTGCTCTGCGGCGTGATCACCGGGCCCATCTGTACATCTTTATCGAGACCATTGCCGACTTTGAGTTTCGAGGCAGCGTCTGCAATGGAGTCGCGGAAGGTCTTCTGCGCTTCACCGATAGTTACAGCAACCGAGACGGCGAGGCAGCGCTGGCCAGCGCAACCGAAGGCGCTGTCGCTGATGATCTGCGTGGCCATTGGCATATCTGCGTCGGGGAGAACGATGACGTGATTCTTCGCCCCGCCCTGGCACTGCGCTCGCTTGCCGTTCGCTGCAGCGCGCGAGTACACATATTTTGCGACTGGAGTCGATCCGACGAAGCTGATGGCTCGAATTTTCGGATGATCGAGTAGTGCGTCGACCGCGGCTTTTCCGCCGTTGACTAGATTCACCACGCCTTTCGGCAATCCAGTTCTTTCCAGCAATTCGTAGACGTAGCGCATGGTGAGCGGAACACGCTCGGAGGGCTTGAGGATGAATGTATTGCCGGTAGCGATGGCGTAAGGCAGATACCAGAAGGCGATCATGCCCGGAAAGTTAAAAGGCACGATAGCCGCAGTGACGCCGATGGGTTGCCGAATCATCATCTCGTCGATGCCCCGGGCCACGTCTTCCAGGTTATATCCTTGCATCATCATAGGGATGCCGCAGGCGACCTCAACGTTTTCAATCGCCCGGCGCATCTCGGCTTTGCCCTCAGTGAAGGTCTTGCCATTCTCCTGCGTGATGATGCGGGCGATGTCATCGATGTGTTCTTCGAGCAGCATCTTCAATTTAAAGAGCGGCTGGATGCGGTCCTCGGGCGGCGTGCGCCGCCATTCGGGAAAAGCGGCCGCCGCAGCTTCGACGGCTTGATTCACTTCGGTGGCGTCGGCGAGCGGAATCTGGGCGAGGACTTCGCCGGTAGCGGGGTTCAGGACGTCGCGCCATTCTTTTGCCGACGAGTCGGTCCAGCGGCCGTTGATGTAGTTGGTGAGCTTGATGACGGGCGGTGCTGCGACTGACATCATGACCTTGCCTCTGCTATCGCGAAGTTTTTCGAACGACCTTTACCACGATGGACAAAACGGTACACGAAGGAGAAGCGCTACTGCGAAGCTTCAGACCAATTGAGCGACAGCTGTTTTATTATCGCAGACCGCGGCCAGCGCGGATTCCAGAACTCCCAAACCCTCGTCCATTTGTTCGTTGGTGGCTACCAGCGGAACAAGGACGCGGATCACGTTACCGTACGAACCGGCGGTGATCGTGATGAGGCCGTGCTCATAACAGTACTGCGTGATCTGCTTGGTTTCCTGCGCCGCCGGAGTTTTTGTTTCCTGCGACTTTACGAGTTCGATAGCTTGCATGCCGCCGAGGCCGCGGACGTCACCGATGAGGGACCAGCGACGCTGCCATTCGCGTGCCCGGCGCTGGAATCGTTCTCCGAGTTCGTTGGCTCGGGCAAGAAGATTTTCTTTTTCGAATAAATCAAGAACGGCTAGTGCTGCCGCACAAGAAAGCGGATTTCCCGGCAAAAGTGCCGCCGAGGCCGCCAGGAGCAGGCGCATCCATGATTTCCGCGCGCCCAGTGACGGCAGCGAGCGGCAAGCCCCCGCCGAGAGATTTCGCAGTCACTAAAATATCGGGTTCAATGCCATAGCGTTCGCTGGCGAACATCGCGCCCGTGCGTCCGAAGCCGGATTGGACTTCGTCAGCGATGAAGAGAACGCCGTATTTGTGGCAGAGCTCGATGAGGAGTTTGAAATAGTCTGGTGGCGGAGCAACGAAACCACCTTCTCCGAGAACTGGTTCGGCAATGACTGCTGCAACGTCTTCCTGCGCGACGACCCGCTTGAACGTATCCTCGAGATGCCGCGCACAATAAAGGTCGCACGAAGGATACTTCAGGTTATAGGAGCAGCGATAACAGTAGGCGTAGGGAATGCGATAAACATCGCCGGGAAGAGGCGCGAATCCAGCTTTATAGGGATGTGTCTTGCTGGTGAGCGCCAGCGTCATCATGGTGCGCCCGTGGAATGCGTCCTCAAAGGCGATGATCGCCGGACGCTTTGTGTGCGCACGGGCAATCTTAACGGCGTTTTCTACCGCCTCAGCGCCGCTGTTGACGAAGATAGTCTTCTTGGCGAACTTTCCCGGCGTGACTTCGTTCATCCGCTCGGCGAGACGGATGTAGTCCTCGTACGGTGTGACCTGAACACAGGTGTGAAGAAATTTATCGAGCTGCTCGCGAACAGCATTGACCACAGTCTTCTGGCGATGACCCACGTTGAGGCAGCCGATGCCGCCCGCAAAATCGATGTAGCGATTGCCGTCGACATCCTCAAGCCAGGCATCTTCGGCCTTCGCGACGTAGATGGGCGTGGCATGAGAAAGGCCACGGGGGACGGCTTGCGCCCTGCGCTCGCTAAGCGCTTGCGATTTCGGGCCGGGAATTGCTGTACGTAGTTGAATGGTTGACATCTTTAGTTCTCAAGTGGCCAGTGGTCAGTTGACCAGTGGCCAGTAAATTCGTGTTCTCAAGCCAGCCACTGATCACTGGCCGCTGTCCTTAGTACCAGCCGATTGGTGCTTCATTCAGATTGATATATACCTGCTTGGTTTCGAGATACTCCTCGATCCCCCAGGGACCGAGTTCGCGCCCGAAGCCGGATTGTTTGTACCCGCCCCAGGGCGCTTCGACATAGGTCGGCTGCATGTGATTCACCCAAACGATGCCGGCGCGCAGAGCTTTTACGGCTCGCATCGCCTTGAAAATGTCGCGAGTCCAGACCGCTGCCGCGAGGCCATAGGGAGAATCATTGGCGATTTTGAGTGCATCCTTTTCGTCCTCGAACGGAATCACCGCGGCAACCGGTCCGAAGATTTCTTCGCGGGCGATACGGGCGGAGTTGGTTACGTCGGAGAAAATTGTCGGCTGCACGTAATAGCCTTTGCCGATTTTTTCAGGACGCCCCCCGCCGGAACTGAGCTTGGCCTCTTTCTTGCCGATTTCGATGTATTCGTTAACGCGGTCGTATTGCTCTTTGCTGACCAAGGGGCCCATTTTCGTTTCGCGATCGAGCGGAGGACCAAGCTTGATCTTCTTGGCTTTCTCGGTCATGGCTTCGACGAAGTTTTTGTAAATCGATTTCTGCACCAGGATCCGGCTTCCGGCTGAGCAGACTTCTCCCTGGTTGATGAAAACTCCAAACAGCGCACCGTCGATGGCGGCTTCAAAATCGGCATCGGCGAAAAAGATGTTGGGGGATTTCCCGCCGAGTTCCAGCGTAACGCGCTTCACGGTGTCTGCGGCCTGTTTGACGATAATCTTGCCGACCGCAGCGCTACCGGTAAAAGCGATCTTGTTGACGTCAGGGTGCTGGACGAGCGGAGAGCCGCAGGTCTCTCCAAAACCGGTAACGATGTTCACCACACCCGGAGGCAAACCGCAGTCCTCGAAGTATTTGGCGAATTCGAGCGCGGTGAGAGGAGTTTGCTCGGCGGGCTTGAGAACGCAAGTGCAGCCCGCGGCAATCGCTGGCGCCAGCTTCCACGCGGCCATGAGCAGAGGATAGTTCCAGGGAATAATTTGTCCCGCGACGCCGACAGGCTCTTTCAGCGAGAGCGACATTGCATTGTCGGGAACGGGATTTACATAGCCGACAACTTTCGTGGCAAGGCCACCGTAGTATTCGAAACATGTTGCCGCGTCCGTGATATCGAACTCAGCCTCCACAATAGGCTTGCCGGTGTTGCGGCATTCGAGTTCGGCGAGTGCGCCCAGATTGGCGCGGACTTTCTCTGCGAGGCGGAAGAGCACACGCCCGCGTTCCTGCGCGGTGGATGTGGACCACGGTCCCTCTTCAAACGCGGCTTTGGCGGCAGCCACGGCCCGGTCGACGTCATCAGCGTTGGCTTCAGGAACTTGAGCAATCACTTCTTCCGTGGAAGGATCGTAAACCGGAAAAGTCTTCGCGGATTTACTCCCCACCCACTCGCCGTTGATGAACATCTGATAAGTTCGAACTTCTGTTTTGACTCCGCCGGGCATTGGTTTCGACCTCCTGTTTACGCAGGGCCGGAAGGCCCAAATAATTCTCCATCTCATTAGCACGATTGAAGTCGCGCTTCCGAAATCAGCGGACAGCGAAGGCGTCCGTCGCTACGTGAACCTTGCCACCCCAACGGTTTCGACCACTGTTTTCTTTAGCGCTTTGTTGCGGCCGTAAACGAAGAAGAAGAATGCGGCCAGGCCAATAAAAAATAATGTGCCCCCAAACATCCAGACTTCGTACCAGAAAAGCGACGTGATCTGTTGTGTCGGGAAGAACACAAGGGCGATGCCGACAAGAGCAGTCAGCAAGCCGGACCATCCAGCCAGAAACAGTGTAGTGCGTCCATATCGACCCTTCGGTTGGCGTTCGGTCATAGCGAAACGCACCAGCGCCGCGAACATATAGACGAAAGGTACAAGGTTTAGAACGACGGCCAGGGAAAGCAGCTTCTGAAATGTTTCTGCAACCCCGGCACCGGCAAAATTCAAGATGACAAGAATCGCGGAGACGAGCGCCTGAACGATCAGTGCCGCGTAAGGCGTGCTGTATCGCGGATGAATCGTGCCGAGCCATGACGGCATGTAGGAATCGAGCCCGGCAACAAAAGGAATACGGGCGCACCCTCCGATCCAGGCCGATCCGATGCCTGCAATCGAAAGACTGAGCAGGATGGCGAACGGGATCGTGATGGCCGACAGACCTACCCTCTCCGCCATGTGCGTCACCGCTTGCACGATGCCCTGAAGTACGTTCACGTTCTTGCCCACCGCGATCAGCAGCGTCAACGTGGCGCCCACATAAAGAGCGCCTGCCAGCACGCCCCCCCAAGCCACAGCACCCGGAAGAGTACGGCTTGGATCCTTGATCTCATCGCCCATGACGGAGGCAAGTTCCAGACCGATCAGGCCGAAGCAGATAACGCCGAAAGAGTTTAGAACGAAGCGAGGGTTCGCGGGAATTTTGAAGTCCGCCGAGGAAAGCGAAGAACCGAAACGCGAATAGATGACCATGCCAAGAACGATCAGCACGGCGGCAGCAAGAAACGTTCCAATTGCTCCGAAATTGTTGATCCATTTGCCGACGCCGAGGCCAAGAATGTTGAGGAAAGTCAGAAGGAATAGCAGCGCCAGCGAAACAATTGCGGCGAATGCCTTCTTGTCGGCGAGATCGTGATGAGTAGGGCCGAGAACGTAGACGGATACACCGACGAAATAAAGCATTATCGTTGGCACGTAAAGCATGTTGTTGGTCCAATAGCACCAGCCCGAGAGGAATCCGTGGAAGTCGCCGAAAACTTCCTTGGCCCAGAGATAGACTCCCCCTTCGCCGGGATACCGATGGGCGAGTTCTATGACCGCGATGCCCTGCGGCCAGAAAAACAGGACGAGTGAGATGATCCAGAGCCAGATGGTGACGCCGCCGTTCGCCGCGATGGAGGGCACGACGTTCAAGTTGAATACGGCGACTACGAAAAGAAGGACAAGATCGCGGCGCCCGAGGGCGCGAATCAGGTGAGGCTGAACGGCGGGTTGGGCGGTAGTGGACACGATCAGTGATCAGTAGTCAGTGGTCAGTTGGCCAGCTTCAGTCGTTTTGATCCGAACTGAATGCCGGCCACCGAGCACTGACCACTTGTTCTAGTGCGCGACCGCAACCGGAGCTTCGCGCTCTTGTTGCGCCTTTGCAAGCGAGGCGGCAATGTCATCGAAAGCAGATAGATGCTTATCGATGTCCGCCTCCGTGTGTTGCACGGAGATGGTCCACTGCTCATCCCACCAATAAGGCTGGGCCATTACGCCTCGGTTAACCATGCCGAACCAATAGTGTCTCCAAAGATCGATGTCGATCGTGGTCCAGTCGCGGTAATTCCGAATCTCCTTGGGATAAAACATCAGCGCGCCGTTGGCTCCAGCTTGCGCGATGTAGGCTTGCAGGCCGACCTTCGCGATGGTTTTGCGATACCCATCGGCAAGTTTTTTCCCAAGCTTATCCACGTGAGCGTAATTCTCACGCGTGAGCACTTCGCGGAAGGTCGCGAGCCCTGCCGCCATCGAAACCGGGTTTGTGTTGTAAGTGCCGCCGTGGAAGACCTTATGCTGCGAGATTAAATCCATCACGGACCGACTAGTGCCGAAGGCAGCTAACGGCAGGCCCCCGCCAATCGACTTGGCGAGACAAATCATGTCGGGCTTGACATTGAAATATTCGCTTGCTCCACCCCATCCGAGTTTGGCTCCGGTCTTTACTTCGTCGAAAATCAGCAACGCTCCATACTTTGTGGCGAGGTCGCGAAGTCCTTTCAAAAACCCCGGCTCCGGGATGCAGAGGCCGACATTCATCAGAATCGGCTCAAGAATGATCGCGGCAATTTCGTCAGGATTCTCTTTGAACCGGCGCTCAACCGTAGCAAGATCGTTGAAGGTGGCAATTTTTACATTTGCAATTGCGGACTTTGGCACGCCCAATCCGCCCGGCACTGGAGTCGGGTCGTTGATATCGCCATACTCAGGAGCGTGCGGCTTCACGCTTACTAATGCGGAATCATGCAACCCGTGGTAAGCGCCTTCGAACTTGATAATTTTGTCGCGGCCAGTGGCGGCTCGGGCCAAGCGAATCGCGTGCATGGTGGCTTCCGTACCGCTGTTGCCGAAGCGAACCATCTCAATGGGAAAGCGATTACAAATTTCTTCGGCAAGCTCCCATTCCATATCGTGTGGCATGCCGAACATGGTGCCCGTGGAGAGGCGCTTCTCGACAGCCTTCATTACCGCAGGGTGGCAGTGTCCAGCCATCAGAGCGCCGAAGGTCAGGTTGTGATCGATGTACTCGTTGCCATCGAGGTCGCGAAACTTGCTGCCACTGGCTTCCTTCACGAAGATCGGCCAAGGATCGTAATGGCGGTAATTGCTCGCCACACCGAGCGGAATGCGTTTGAGGTTCTTCTTGTGCGCTTCGTGAGATTTGGGCGTGCGGCGCTCGAACGTGTCGAGTTCCTTCTGTAGTTCGGGATACATCGAATTGCTCCGGGATGGCTCAGGCCGTCGTCACTGAAGTGAGCGGCCATTAGAATGCCGGGCGGCGAACCGCCCGGGAGTGCGGACTAATCACATCTTACATGGACAACTAAAAGTAAAACTTAAGCGCAAACTGCACCTCACGCGGGTCGCGGGCCTGCTGCACCTGCCCGAAAGTCGGATCGCTGAAGTTGCCATCTGGATTGACGAACTGTGTTTTGTTGAACAAATTGAAAATGTCGGCGCGGAACTGGAAATACTTCGCCTCGCTCAGCGCAATTCTTTTCGAGACGGTAATATCCCACTCGTTCTGTCCGGGACCGCAGCAGATCGAGCGCGGAGTGGTGGAAAAAGTGCCGGGAGCAGGATCGGAGAAACTGCTGGCATTGATGAAGAAGTGACCAGTCTCAGGCGTGCCATTCACCACTTGCGTGGTCACTTGTTTTCCGCTCTGAGTTTGCACTGGCCCGGTAAGTTGCGGCGCATCGGCACTCAAAAAGAACAAGCTGCTGATCAGCTCGTTATCGTCCTGTGTCTGGATGCGGATAGGAAAACCGGTCTGGAATTGAATAATGCCGGACATTGACCAGTCGTCCAGTAGTTTTCCCTTGAATCCGGTGTACTTCTGAACCGGAAGGTCCCAATAATAATTGAGAACGAAGCGCTGCGCCGAATTGAAGAGCGACAGCGCGCGGCTGGCTTTGTAATTGAACGGATTGACAGTCTCCTCGAAGCTGGATGCCCAGTCCAAAGACTTGCTCCAGGTGTAAGCGGCCTGCAATTGCAATCCATGAGAGAAGCGCTTTTCTACGCTGGTCTGGAGCGAGTTGTAGGCAGAGGCCGCAATGGTGTCTTCGGCGAAAATGTTGGTGAAGACCGGAACACCATCGCCCGGACAACCGTTACCGGGCCCGCCGGTGATGGGATTACAGTTGGGTGAGGAATAGGGGCGAAGTCCCACCAGGTTGATGCCGTTAGGAGCGACCGAGCCAATGGTCGTGCCCGCAGGAATTACGCTCGCATTTCCGCCGCCACCCCCGTTATAAGGTATGACCAGCCCGCCTGCTGGGGCAACCGCTGCCGGGCTTATGAGATATGGGTTGTCTTCCGCGAAGGGCCCACAAGTGGTTTGATTGCCGAAGCCATCCGTAACCCAGGCAGGATTGGCGTTTGAAAGTGCCGCGATGCCGAGGCATGTCTGAGGGTTCGCGGGATTGATATCGTGCGAAGCCAGCAAGCGATGTCCCTGCGACCCGACGTAGCCAAGCTGGAAGACCACGTTTCGCGCGAGTTCCTGTTGGATGTTGGCATTGTACTGGGCCGTATATTGTGTGCGCATGTGCGGCTGGAAGTCCCCGTACAACAGCATCGGACGGAATGCAGCCCAGTCTTGTGGAGTACCAGGCTTGGGACTCAGTATCCCGTTGAACGGGTTCGGACTGACAGTGCCAGTCTGAGAGATGAAAGGAGTGTTCAGGAAGGTAGATGGCAAGAAGGTGCTGCCCCCAAACGGCGGCTCTGCGCCAAATTGTTCCAGCACCAGTTGTTCCATTGGGTTGTAAAACAATCCCCAGCCGCCGCGGATCGTGGTCTTTGGGTTGATGCTGTAGGCGATGCCAATGCGCGGCGCGAAGGCTTTGTAGTAAGTCTGTGTAAGACCGGCGGACACTCCGGAATCACCTGGAACAACCAGCCCCGTAGGCTGGACACCTGCCGCGGTGCAATCGGTCGCGCCGAGACTAGCTTGTTCCGCAGGGGTTAAGACGCAAGGATATACGGTTGAGTTCTGGCCAGGACGAAAAGTTTGAACATGGTGGAGGGCGTCCGAGAGAGGCGTATCCAATTCCCAACGAAGGCCGTAATTGAGAGTGAGTGACGGCTTTATCTTCCAGCTGTCTTGGGCAAAGACGTAGACGCCGGTGTTGCGGATGTCCTCTCGCTGCGCCGAACCCTGAGAGTAGCTGTCGTCGAGGCCCAACAGGTAGCCGGGATAATTGTCGTTGTAGAGAACTGAATTCTCCGTTGTGCTGTTGAAGGTGTATTCGCCGCTGACGTTGTAGTAAAGGGTCTGATCGAATTGCGCCCGGCGTACATCCGCGCCGAACTTCATGGTGTGGCTTCCTTTCACCCACGTCAGACTGTCGCTGGCCATGTAGGAGTTTCCAACCTGAGGAAGTTCACCTTCCCAACCGTTGCCGATGGCGAAGCCGCCGGAAACACCGATAAATGGAACACCCTGACGATTCGCGGGCAGGCCGGTCGTGATGCCGTATTGCGGACTCGTTGCAGGCAGCCCAGCTGCCAGCAGGTCGGCCTGAATCGAAACGCCTGGAGCGTTCGAGTCCGAAACGCCGTTGAAGCAAACGGCCTGCGCCGCTGGGGAAGCACACGAGTCTTGCACCAGGTTTGTCGTTTGAGGATGCTGGAAGGTTAATTGGCCTTCACGCATATAGGTGATGCGCGCTTCATTGATTAAAGAGTTGGAAATCGTCCAGGTGTGGCTGGGATTGAACTGCTGATACCGTGAACCTACATTGGCGCCGAAACCCGGAATGTTCGCACCCGAGGCCTGGAAATCATAGAAGGGCGCAAAATTCGCATCGTTGGTGAAGTAATAGTAGAAACTGAAATTCTGTCGCGAGTTGATGTGATGGTCGAAGCGAAAAGTGAATTGATTCTGTGTATCAGCGCTGACGGGCACGGCCTGATAAATACTGTTTGGACGATTCGCTCCGGGCACAAAGCGAAGCATATCCTGAGCCACTGGGTCCATGCATGGAGTAGGGATTGTTGCATTGCCATTGGCATCAGTTGGGAAAATATCGCCCCAGCTCGCTCCTGCCACCGGTGTCTGTCCGCCTTCGGTGGCGATTGCCGCCGTGCAGCCCGGCCTGCCATTCAGAGCATCCGCGGTGAACTGATCGGTGATGCCGCCACTTAATCCGCCGCTAAAGATCCCACTTCTCTCCTGCGGAGTTGGCACAATTACTGTCTGCCCCGAGATCCCCTGCCGTACGCGCCGACCTTCATACGACACAAAGAAGAAGGTGCGATCCTTCAATATCGGGCCGCCGAAGGTTCCACCGAATTGGTTCTGATTTTCTTGCGGTTTGACGGTGTTGAAATATCCCTGTGCATTTAACACCGTGTTGCGGAAATATTCGTAGACGTCGCCATGCCACTGGTTCGTGCCCGATTTTGTAATCACGTTGACAACCGCACCGGAGTTACGACCGTACTCGGCGTCGAACGTATTGCTGATAACTCGAAATTCATCGATCGCATCGGGAGTGGGTTGGATCGTCGGCAGGTTCGCAAACTGATCGTTGGCATCGCCGCCATTCACGCTGAAATTGTTAGCACGCCCGCGGCCGCCGTTCACTGAGACGGCACCGGCATCACCGCTGCCGTAGAATGTGCCGCCGCTGGAGCCGAGCTGCGATTGCACGCCGGGCTGCAGTTGCAGGAACTGGTAAGTGTCGCGTGCGTTCAGCGGAAGTTCGTTTACCGAGCGGTTGTTGACCACCGCACCGAGTTGCGTGCTGGTGGTGTCAACCAGCGGCGCCTCCGACGTCACGTCAACCACTTCCTGGGCTCCGCCCAGCTGCATCGTCATATTGAGCGTGATCACTTGATTCACGTCGAGGGCCACGCCCTTACGCACATCCTTCTTGAATCCGGTTAATTCGAAATTGAAGGTGTAGGTTCCAACGGGCAGGTCGGGAAAAACATAATCGCCGCTGTCGCCCGTCTGCGCGTCGCGAGCTACACCCGTGGCTTCATTGACGGCGGTGACTTTCACTCCGTTAAGTACGGCCCCGCTTGGGTCCGCAACACGCCCCAAGACGCGGCCACCGGTTCCTTGAGCAAGCGACAGAGCGGGGAAGATGAGACAGAAGGCGACAACAAGGCAGAGCGTTTCCAGGCAACGCGCGGTCCAGCGGGCTCGCAGTGACGGCATTGAACCTCCAAACACCTTTTTTGGGGAAGCTTTTTGTTGAAAGCAACTGCTTGTGTCCGGCGACAACCTTGCTATAATCCCGCAAGGTTAGAGAAGAGGCAAGCGAACTGTCAAGGACAAAAACGCGCTGCCCCGCATAGAAAACTCAAATGCTCCTCCGGTGAAAGATGATTTCATCCAGCGCGAAACCCTACTTGAAAATCGGAGATGTGGCGCGGCTTGTGGGCGTTTCGCCGTCGGTCATCCGATCGTGGGAGAGTATCGGGCTGACGCGTCCGAGCCGCACGGAAAGCAAGTATCGGATGTATACGCCGGAGGATGTGCAGTTGTTAAAGCGCGCGCGCTTTCTTCGGAAGGTGCGAGGCTTGAATGCCGCCGCGATCGTGGAGTTGCTGCGGCGCGAGGGTCGCACCGGTCAGGCGACGACGAATGGGAACGCAAGGGCGATTGGATCGCATCTGCGGAAACTGCGTGCGAAGCGTAAGCTCTCGTTGGCACAGGTGGCGGGTGAGGTCGGGATCTCCGTTGGATTCCTCAGTGCGCTCGAACGATCGCAGATGAGCGGATCGGTCGGCACGTTGCGCAAGCTGGCGCGATTTTATAAAACCAATATCCTGGATTTTTTCGATGCGAACGGAGCCAGCAGTCGGCAGGTACAGCCAGCGCAAAGGAAGGTGCTGGAGGCTGGTCCCGGAGTGCGCATGGAATTGCTGGCGTGGGGAAACACCGTCATGGAGCCTCATTTATTTCGCGTTGCGCCCGGGGCCGGCAGCGGAGACTCCTACACGCACGAAGGGGAAGAGTTCCTGTACATCTTGCGTGGAGAATTATTGATCACGCTGGAGAAAGAGGACTTTCGCTTGAAGGCGGGAGACAGTTTTTATTTTGAGAGCGCCACGCCGCATCACTGGAAAAATCCCGCACGAGCTGAAACCTGGGTACTTTGGGTGAATACGCCACCAACGTTCTAGCGGATGCATTCGGAACGCATTCTTCTTTCGTGCGATTGAAACTGCAGGGCTGAGCAAGGGAGGACTATGAGATTGCGGCCAGCGACGGTACTGCTTTTCCTTCTAGCAACAATTCTGATCAGCGTGTCGTGCACCAAGAAGACTCCAGCGCTGAACCTGCTGGTGTGGGAAGGTTATGCTGATCCTGCGTTCATCAAGAGCTTTGAGGAGCAGCATCATTGCAAGGTTTCAGCTTCCTACATGGGGTCCAGCGATGAGTTGGTAGCGAAGTTGCGCGGCGGAAGTTCTGGAAACTACGACGTAATTTCGCCGTCGAGCGACGTCGCCACCTCGATTGCGTCGGCCGGATTAGCAGCTCCGTTGGACCTGACAAAGCTTCCAAGTTACTCGCAGCTATCTCCGCAGTTAACTTCTCTGCCGCTCGTACACGTGAACGGGCAAGTATACGGAGTGCCGTTCATGTGGGGGCCAGACCCCCTCATTTACGACACCACGGTTCTTCCGCAGGCTCCTGATAGTTGGAACGTCTTGTGGGATGCAAAGTATCGCGGAAAGATTTCTGTGTGGGACGATTTGTCGACCATCTACATGGCCGCGCAAGTGCTGGGCTACGACAAACCCAATCCATCGCAACTTTATAATCTGAGCGATGACCAACTCGACGCGGTGAAGAAAAAGCTGCTGGAGTTGAAGCCGAACATCCGCAAGATGTGGTCGACCGGCGGGGAGTTGACCAATCTGTTTCAGAACCATGAAGTCGTCGCGGCGATGGGATGGCCGCTCATGACAAATCAACTGCGAAAAATCAACTTTCCCGTCGGAGAAACGATTCCGAAAGAAAATACGACAGGATGGATCGATCATCTGATGGTCACGGCCGGAAGTGAGAACAAAGAGCTGGCCTATCAGTTTCTCGAGTTCATGATCGAAGCACAGACGCAGAAGAAAGTGACGGATGTGACCGGTTACACTCCGGCCAACCCGCAGGCGGCGCAGTTTATGACGCCGGATGAGGTAAAAAGCCTGCATCTGGATGATGTGGACAACTATCAGAAGCGGCTTTACTTCTGGCAGAATGTGCCGCGGCGCGCCAAGTACAACGAGATTTGGAATGAAGTGAAGGCCGTACAGTGACTGCGGACTTCGGTGTCGTGCTTCGGCCATGTCGAGAACCACGAGGACGCCAGAATTGAGCTCCATTGCTGAAATTCTTATGACTTCTTCTGCCGACCGTACGACGGGCACCCTGCTCAGCATTCGTAACGTCGCGAAACAATTTGGAAAAAACGTGGTGCTTCGGGATATTTCTCTGGAGGTGGCGGAAGGTGAGTTTCTCACGATCCTGGGCGAGAGCGGTTCGGGAAAAACCACGCTGCTCCGAATCATCGCAGGCTTTGAGAACGCAAGCGCCGGAGAAGTTTGGATGGGCGAAGAGAGGTTGGATAGGCAGCCGCCTTACCGGCGCCGCGTAAACACGGTTTTTCAATCCTATGCGCTTTTTCCGCACCTTACCGTCGAACAGAATGTGGCGTATGGATTGCGCGTAGCGCGCAAACCTGAACCGGAAGTTGCAGCTCGTGTATCGGAAGCCCTCGACAAGGTAAAGATGTCGGCGCATGCCAAATCGAAGCCTTCGAAGATTAGCGGAGGTCAGCAACAGAGGGTAGCCCTCGCACGAGCGCTAGTGAATCGTCCGAGACTTTTGCTGTTGGATGAGCCGCTCTCCGCGCTCGACGCGAACTTGCGACGGCAGATGCAAGTTGAACTGAAATCTTTGCAGCGCGAGGTCGGAATCTCTTTCATATTCGTGACTCACGATCAGGAAGAGGCGATGGTGATGTCCGACAGGATCGCGTTGCTGCGATCGGGCGAATTGGAACAGGTAGCGACGCCGCGAGAGATCTACGGGCGGCCTGCGACGGCTTATGCGGCCCAATTTATTGGGCATACAAATCTGCTGAAATGCGAAATTCGGGCAGGGTTGGTGCGCTGCGGATCGTTAGCCTGGCCGGCCAACCTTCCCGACGGAGTCGCCTTGTTTTCCTTGCGACCTGAGAACATCCGGGTAGCCGCTCCAAATGCGGCGCTCGCCGGCGGAGTGTGTGCGCACGGGAAAGTTCTGCAACAGGCATTTCAAGGGTCGACGGAATTACTTCGAGTGGAGTGCGCAAAATGGCCTGGTGCTGGTGGTACGCACACCGGCGGGCGCAGACGCCCTAGACAAGATTGAACTCGAGTTTTCTCCTGACGATGCAGTTCTGGTGCGCGAGTCTCCGGAACGAATCTGATGTTTTCGCGAGCCTACAAAGCGGCCATCTCTCTGCCTCCTCTGCTATGGGTGGCGTCGTTCCTGCTACTTCCGTACTTGCTGATGTTTTGCTACAGCTTCTGGTCCGTCTCGTCGGCACAGACGATTGTGCACTCGTGGAATTTCGCTAACTATCGGCAACTGGTGCGGGTGGATGTTTACTGGCAGACGCTGCTGCGCTCGATGTGGATTGCGGCTCGCGTTACTTTCTTTTCATTGCTGCTGGGATTTCCTCTTGCCTATTTTCTTTCCTTCTACGCAGGAGCAAGAAAAGATCTGCTCTACCAGTTCGTGATCATCCCCCTCTGGGTGAGCTATCTGGTACGCGCTTATGCGTGGAAGACAATCTTCGGCTCAGAAGGCGTGCTCAACAAGTTGCTGCAGTATGTGCATTTGACGAAGCATCCGATGGAGTTCCTGCTTTATAGTCCTTTCGCCGTGGTACTGACCCTAACGCACATTTACACCCCCTTCGCATTCTTGCCGATCTATGCGGCAATGGAGCACATTCCGCGCAATTTAGTGGAAGCCTCGCACGACTTGGGAGCAACGCCGGCTCAGACTTTCTGGAAAGTGATTTTCCCATCTGTCCGTTCCCAGGAGTATTAGCGGGGGCGACGTTTGCCTTCGTCCTGAGCCTGGGGGATTTTCTCGCGCCTCTGCTGCTGGGTGGGCCGAGCGGGATCATGATTTCGAACATCGTCGTAAGCCTGTTTGGCGCGGCTTACAACTGGCCGTTAGGAGCCGCGATCTCCTTGTGCATGCTGGTGCTGGTTGTCAGCCTTCTTTTCTTTTCCGAGCGACTGGAAAAGAAGTGGAGTATCTCGTGACTCGCATGGGAGTGGCAACGGGTTCGCGCTGGTTGCTTTTCCATGCAATGGCGGTGTTTGCTTTTTTGTATTTGCCGATCGTGGTCCTTATCCTTTACTCCTTCAACGGAGAAGGAGTCGGCGGATTTCCTCCACATCATTTGACGCTGAACTGGTACCGAATACTTTTCGAGGATGGGCCTATCTGGGATTCGGTGCTGAACAGCTTGCAAGTCGCGTTCGCGGCCATGGTGATCGCGTTGGCTTTCGGAATTCCGGCTGCCCTGGCGCTGGAACGGGCGCAGTTTCCGGGGAAGGCCCTGTTCCGCCGACTGGTATTGCTTCCGCTGATCCTCCCCGGAATCATCACCGGCCTTTCGCTGCTGATGCTTTTTAATCTAACCGGCACGAAGCTTAGCCTGGTGACAATCATTTTGGGCCACGGAACCGCATTGATCTCAGTGGCAACCACGGAAGTGTTTGCGGGACTCCAGAAGCTGGATCGCGCGCAGGAAGAAGCCTCGCTCGACCTGGGAGCAAATTATTGGCAAACCTTCTGGCGCATCACTCTGCCGAATCTGAAACTGTCGATTATCGGTGCGGCGCTGCTGATATTCACCCTATCCATGGACGAGATCGCCGTGAGTTTCTTTCTGATTGGGCGCGATAACACATTGCCGCTGGAAATATGGGGACGATTGCGACGCGGCATTACGCCCGAGATCAATGCCGTATCCACAATCATCTTTGTGTTTTCGCTGATAGCAATCGTGATTTGGTACCGCTTGCGCATGCGCGGGGAAGGATCTGCAGATGTAGGGACCGAGATCGTGGAAGCGGCTGAGGGTCGAACCGCTTGAAACGCAAATCCCGAGTTGGACTGATCTTGTAATTGGTGCGATGTAATCTCCTGAGAATCCCCAAGGCATAGTAAAGTTATAGGTAGGTATGCGGCTGGCGAATTGCCACCGTGCGCGTGCCCAACCTTTTGTTCCATTAAGGAAGAACTACCCTTGAGTTTGAGTATTCGCAATATCGCCATCATCGCGCACGTAGACCATGGCAAGACGACGCTGGTCGACGCCATGCTGCAACAAAGTGGCACTTTTCGCTCCAACGAGCATCATGTGGATCGCGTGATGGATTCGAACGAATTGGAGCGCGAGCGCGGCATCACCATTCTGGCCAAGAACACGGCCATTCTTTATCACGACGTGAAGATCAACATTGTGGACACGCCGGGCCATAGCGATTTCGGCGGAGAGGTGGAGCGTGCGCTGAAGATGGTGGATGGCGTGATGTTGCTGGTCGATGCGAGCGAAGGCCCGCTGCCGCAAACGCGCTACGTGCTGAGCAAGGCTCTCGAGGCGAAGTTGCCGCCGATCGTGGTGATTAACAAGATTGATCGGCCAGATGCGCGCCCCCAGGAAGTGTTGAACGAAATCTACGACTTGTTTATCGATCTGGATGCGAAAGAAGATCAGCTGGATTTTCCCGTTCTGTACACAAATGCCAAGCAAGGAACCGCATCAACGGACGTTAAGGTTGCCGGAGAGGATTTACGGCCGCTGTTCGACGCGATTCTGAAAACGACGCCGCTGCCTCAAGGCGATCCCGCCGGTCCTCTGCAGATTCTGGTGGCCAACCTTGACTACAGTGACTTTCTCGGCCGCCTGGCGATTGCCCGCGTTTTTAACGGAACAATGTTTACCGGCGAAGACGTTGTCATTGCCAAGCGTGATGGCACGATGCACAAAACAAAAATCACCAAGCTCTTCTCTTTTTCTGGATTGAAGCGAACTGACATCACAGAAACGGTGTTGGGTGACATCATCGCCGTGGCGGGCGTAGAAGGCATTACGATTGGCGAGACCATTACGGATCCAATTAATCCCGCGCCTTTGCCCCCCATCGTAATCGACGAGCCCACCATTGCCATGATGTTTACGGTAAATACTTCTCCTTTCGCGGGGCGTGAGGGAACTTACGTTACATCGCGCAATCTGCGCGAGCGGTTGGAAAAGGAATTACTCACCAATGTATCTCTGCGCGTGGAAGAAACGGGTACCACCGATTCTTTCAAGGTGCTGGGACGCGGCGAATTGCAACTATCCATCACCATCGAGATGATGCGCCGTGAAGGATACGAGTTGATGGTGGGAAAGCCCGAGATTGTTACCAAGCGCATTGATGGAAAACTGATGGAACCCGTGGAGCATCTGACCGTGGATGTGCCCGAAGCCTTTGTGGGCGTGGTGATGGAGCAACTGGGATCGCGCAAAAGTGAGGTCTTAAACATGCACAATCACGGTTACGGACGGGTGCGCATCGAGTTTCGAGTGCCCAGCCGCGGCTTGATTGGACTGCGCAGCCAATTGCTGACGGACACTCGCGGAACGATTGTGATGAATTCGTTGTTCGATGGATATACGGAATGGCAGGGAGACATCCCGCACCGACTGACTGGAGCATTGATTGCTGATCGCGGCGGAGTTTCGACCGCCTACGCCCTGTGGGGATTACAGGAACGTGGCGAATTATTCGTGGGTCCTGGCGTCGAGCTGTATGAGGGCATGATCATTGGAGAAAACGCGAAGGACGATGATCTCGATGTGAATGCGGTACGCGAGAAAAAGCTAACCAACATGCGCGCCTCCACCGCAGATGAAGCCATACGTCTGGTGCCCTTCCGGCAGTTGAACCTGGAACAGGCAATTGAATTCATCGCCGATGACGAATTCGTCGAGGTCACTCCGAAGTCATTGCGCCTGCGCAAGAAATTTCTGCATTTAAATGATCGCAAGAAGCGCTCTAAGGTAGCCATGGAAGAAGCATGAAACCTGCAGCGCATCTTGACAAACCAAAGACTGAAACTTCATTTCAGATGTTTTTGGTTCCCTGCAGTTGTGGAAGAACCTTCGCAGTCCCCACAAACTATGATCGTGCTGGAACCGCGTGGAGCCGTTATCTGATCTGTCCCGGCTGTAGCAAGCGGCATGATCCAAAAAATCGGCTCCTGCAGTTCGGCTACCAGCGCGAAGGTTATTGGAAAGTCGATAAGTGCTAGTCGCCCGGTCAGTAGCTTCTCCCGCGATTTAACCAGCCGTATTTGACAAACCTGCTATACTTCCAGCCGCATTCGACTGTTCGCCAGCTCCGGTCTCGATTTACAGGAAGGAATTTCCAACCTGCGAGTCTGCCGCATCGAGCTTGCACTTCGACAGCTCAATGCAGAGGAAGACGCGTGAAGAATATTTTCGTGGGGAATTTAAGCTTCAACACATCGGAAGACGAACTGCGGCAAATGTTCGAACCGTTCGGTCAAGTCGACCGGGTCAGCATCATGACCGATCGCGATACAGGACGCTCGCGAGGCTTCGGCTTCGTGGAAATGGCCAGCAATGAAGATGGGGATAAAGCCATCACAGCCTTGAATGGCTCGCAAGTTGGCGGACGCACGCTGAACGTAAACGAGGCGCGGCCTAAAACCGAGCATGCCGGTGGCGGCGGACGCGACCGCGGAGGCCGAGGCGGAGACCGCGGCGGTGATCGTGGTGGTCGCGGCGGCGGTGGTGGGGGAGGGCGAGGCCGATACTAGGCTCGCTTCAACGTCCCAAGACTGTGCATCCTTTCGGCAGCAGGTTGATCACTGCACGGTTTGAATTGTCGCGCAAGAAGACTGCCCGACCGGTTTTGGCTCTCTGTGCGCAGCTCGTGTGGTCTTCTGGATCAAGCCGCGAGCTACCAAAACATCACCATCGACGTAAGATTGATGCGCCGCAAGCCTCCCATGTAAACTGATTACACCACGCGCCCGTAGCTCAGATGGATAGAGCGATTGCCTCCGGAGCAATAGGTCGGGAGTTCGAATCTCTCCGGGCGCACCAGATTTCTCTTCTCGTCACTTCCAATGTTTGAGGCATCCGCAGCGTTATGCGATTCACTTCTCCGGCATCCCGTTCTGGAAACCCCGCATCTGAGCTGAACTTAGATTTCTAAATGCCCTAATTTTTGCTCATTCGGCAAGAAGGCTACCGATGTTGCCTTCCTATGCTCGAAGAGCTGAAGAACAAATCCAGGAATTCAAAAGGGAGACGAGATGGCAAATCAGTTTGCGTTAGTGACAGGTGCATCAAGTGGAATTGGGCTTTCTCTGGCAAAGGAACTTGCGGGACGCGGCTACGACCTGGCAGTTTGCTCGGCAGGCGAGCGTTTGCACGACGCCACCGAAACGTTGAACGGTTTAGGCGTACAGGTCACAGAAATACAAGCCGACCTTGCTACTCGCGAAGGCGTGCAACAGCTTTGGGAAAAGGTGATGTCATTGGGCAGACCGCTCGATATTGCCTGCATCAACGCCGGAGTGGGCGTGGGGGGCCTTTTTGCGGAGACGGATCTCGATGCCGAACTCGATATGGTTGAACTAAACTGCACCGGCACTGTGCAACTGGCGAAATATGTGGTGCAGCAAATGGTGCCTCGTCAGGCTGGACGGATTCTTTTTACGGCTTCCATCGCGGGAGAGATGGTAGCGCCCCGGGAGGCGGTGTATGCGGCCACTAAAGCATTCGTCCTTTCCTTCGCGCACAGCCTTCGATATGAATTGAGCGACTCCGGCGTGTCTGTGACCGCTCTGCAGCCCGGTCCCACCGATACCGATTTCTTCCATCGTGCCGGTATGGACAATACGGAGGTTGGATCGAGCGGCAAGTCCGAGAGTCAGCCAGATGATGTCGCACGCCAAGGAATTGAAGCACTGCTTGCAGGCAAAGACCATGTTTATTCGGCATCGGTTAAAACGAAGGTCGAAGGTATGCTGGCCAACGTCACGCCCGGGAAAGTAAAGGGCGCAATGCACGAGAAGATGGCGAGGCCGAAGGCAAGCTGAGCCCTTGGGATTGGGGTATCGCGTTTCAGACCAGGCAGGAAGCCTGAGTGGAGGAGTGAGTTAAAAATGATAGGACGCTGACAATCCTGCGTAGGAACGCATCCGTACTCCGACCACTTGTTCGAGCGGTACCGCATCGATCGGGGATGCGAGGATCTCCGTAGTTTGACCGGTGTATCCGCTGGCAATTAAGAGATTCAGTCCAAGCTCCAGTCGGATCTGCGGAAAGGTACGCAAGATTGCGGCCCGAATCTCTTTCGCCGGCACGGAGAGGAAGCCATCCCCAAGCGGCTTTTGTCCCACATACTCAAACTCGCCCTTCGCCCGGAACTTGAAAGGCAAATGGTCAAGTGTGCCTAAGGCATCGACGATGGTTCGCGGCGCTTCCGGGGTTGGCTGACCGGTAAGCAAGTTGCGGGCATCAGCTTTCGAGAATGACGATTGCAGCATACCGAAGCGAAAACGGTGGCCGACCATTAGGGTAAGGAAACGAAGCCTTCCCGGCCCTTCGTTTTCCTGTAAGCCGGTGTCCGGATCGATTTTTGCGAAGGCGGCGTCTGTGGTTACATGGCCGAGCGTAAGACGCAGATCGGTCGATCCGATTTGTTTGTCGAGCAGAAGCTGATAAGAGCGCGCATGTTCGATCAACGATCCCTGCATCGTCCCGCTTCCGATCCGAGGATCGTTAGTGAAGAACGCTTTTCCGAAACTGATAGCCGCCGTCGGCAACCATGACGAACCTGGGGCATAGGAGAGCGTTGCCTTCGGAAGGCTCAGTGGAATCCAGTGGTCGAATGAATTGCTGGAATGAAGAAGATCCGTGTTGTTGAAGTTTATTTCGTCGTGCCGGTAGCCGAGATAATAGCGGAAATGTTTGGCAACGGCGCCGTTCGCAGCCAGGTAAGGAGCGAAGTCATTGAGCGTGACATTGTTCGCTGTCACCGGCTGAAAAAGCCCGTAGTAATTGGGATTGGTTGAATCATAATGATCGAGGTCCAACCGGCGAGGCGCTTCTCGTGCGTAATCAATTCCAGCGAGTATCGAAAAGCATTCATTCAAATGGTTGATGTAAGTGACGTTCCCACCGGTGACGGTGCGGAATTCGCTTTGTCGAATCAGACCATCCCCGAAATTCGAATAAAGTGACAGGTTATAGGTGCGAAACATACCGGAGAGTTGCAGTTGCTGCGAGGAACTTAATTTCCACACATCGTTCGCCACAAGTTCGGCAGTATGGGTCTGATCTTTTTGGCGCGGGTCGATTGTGTCATGCAGTTCGGGAGCGTTGAGCGGGGTCAGTCCGGGGACGAATGAAAATCCGTAGTATGCAATTCCAAGAAGACTTAACTCATGGTTTCCGAGAGTAAGAACACGAGAGGCGTTTACTTTGTATTGCTGGCGATGCTCCAATCGATCGAGAAGACCATTTCCATATGCGGCCTCCAGTGCGACCCACCAGCGCGCTGCGGGATTCGATGGACTGAAACCTGTAACCACATCGACGTCCCGGTAATCCGCGGTTACGCGTGACAAAAGGATTTATCTGCGGATGAAGATGGTAAGTTGCAGCCAAGTTGACAGAGTGATTCCCTTCCAGCACGTTAAAGGCGCCGCCATCGACCTCAACGCTATCGATCATCTGAGGAATGAAAATGTTGACATCGGCATAACCGTTGCCGTGCGCGTTGGCGGAGAGATTGTTCGAGGCCAGATAAGTGCCTACGCGAAGATACTGCGCGATCGGTTCGCCGTGATCTCCGGCCACGCCGGGAACGAAATATTGCGGCGCCTTGATTCCGCCGGAAGCCGTCTCAATAGGAAGGCCAGGAATGGAAACCGGAGCACCGGCATGGCCGGGATTGGCGTCGAGTAACTCCTGACGCGCGAATACGCGCTCCGCCGGATCGGGGGAAGCGATACTGTTTTGCTCTACATTGGCGGTAACGGAGGTTGTTTCGTTCCGCGTGGCCAGTCTCGTTAATTGAATATCGAATCACCGCAAGGCAGCGGTGACCTGAATAGTTCTCTCGATGGGTTGAAACCCTGGCGCCTCGGCCTTCAGGACGATACTGCCCGGCTGTGCGGACTACGAACTCGAAATTCCCCTTTTCGTCAGTCTTATTCGCCAGATCGATGCTGCGGTGACTTCTGAACGAGATGAAGTGAAGCCCCGGGGATCGGAGCGCCGCCGGATCGAGTACACGACCTGACAGATGAATCGCATCACACCACCCAATGCCGGAGAGAACAAGAAGCGCAAGAGCGAGAAGACTTGCGCTCCAACAGCTTCGATGCGGGCTACGAAGTGGCGCGATTTGCACCGGGACAATTCTCAGTGGGGCGTCCACTCGAGGTGGCCAGAAAAGAGTCCATTGGCAAAGCCTATGTGATAGGCCAGAAAAAGCCCGAACGCCAAACTTACGAAGCCCGAAGCTAATCCCAGCCAGTGGGAGAATCTTTCATTCTTCCTGCCGAAAAACTTGAAGGCGGAGGCGATGCTCATTGTAATGAGCATCATGCCGCCCACGGTTCCCAGGCCGAAGACCAGCAGGTAAACCATTGCCCAGCGCGGATTGCGTATGGTGGTAAGAATGAGCAACGCGACGGCGGCGGAACCGGCGAGTCCATGAACGATGCCGATCATCAGGGGACGCAATTGCTGATACAGACCGATCTTACCGAACGTCCGATCAAGCCAACTAAAAGAAGTTTGATCTTCATGCGCGTGTGCTTCTGTAGCGTGAACGTGCGCATGGTTGTGGATCAAGCTGCCGTGGCTATGCGGATGAGAGTGCACTACATCGGACTCAGGCAGTGCCGGTGGAACCGCACGAGCCGTGCGAACGAAACTGGCGATATTCATCACGCCCAAGATAACCAACATGAGCCCCACGGAAAATTCCATGGAAAGGCCGATGCGCGCGGGAATGACTACATCAAAGAGAATGATGGCGGAGCCCACAACAAAAATGGTGAGGGTATGGCCGATACCCCAGGAAATCCCAGTAATTGCGGCCTTCCAGAGATTACGCTGGCGACTCACGATGGTGGTCACGGCGATCACGTGATCGGGATCGGTGGCGTGACGCATCCCGAGAAAAAATCCCACCGCGATGATTGATAAGAATGTAAGCACCGATTACCGTCGCTCCTTACGTAATCGCGGGTACGCGGATTTCATCCAGACGCTTCTTGAGGAAACCGAGATAATCTTCCATTCCGTCGCCGCTTTTTGCGGAAAGCTTGAATACCTGCATGCCGGGGCGCACTGCCTGAATGTTGCGATATGCCGTCTCCCAGTCAAATTCAACCGCTGATGCCAGGTCCATTTTACTGACCACCGCGATATCCGCACTGTTGAAGATAGTTGGATACTTGAGGGGCTTATCTTCCCCTTCAGTTACGGAGATGAGAACGAGGCGGAGATTCTCGCCGAGATCATACGAAGAAGGGCAGACGAGATTTCCCACATTTTCGATGAAAAGAAAATCCAGTTCGTTGAGGTTCCACTCCTGGAGTGCGTTCTGGACCATGGCGGCTTCGAGATGACAGAGCGTCCCCGTGGTGATTTGTTTCACGGGGACCTGACTGCGGGCTAGTCGGACGGCATCGTTCTCGGTGGCAAGATCTCCGACGAGGGCGGCAACGCGATAATTCGGTCGCAGAAGGGTTAGCGTTTTCTCGAGGAACATGGTTTTGCCGGAACCGGGACTGGACACCAGGCTCACGACAAAAACTCCGGCTGCGCGGAATTGTTCACGCAGAGCACGAGCCAGCAAATCGTTCTGCTTGAGAACGTTCTTGCGGACTTCGATTAAGCGGGGCTGTGGTCCCATTCTTCAATCTCCAGTGCAACCACTTCGAGTTCCTTTCCCTGCACCACTTCGGCTGACGGAGTTCCGCATTCCGCACAGCAAAATAATTGCACGGAACTAATCGGGCGATGCGCCTGACAGGTGCGACAGTTGATCAGGACCGGAACATCTTCGATGATCAACTTCGCTCCACTCAAGGGAGTGTCTTCGCAGGCCATTTCAAAAGAGCCGAGAAGCGCCTCTTTCACCACGCCCGAAAGCGCCCCAAGTTTCAGGTGCACAGCAGTAATCTGCACATTACGACGCTCCGATTCTTCCTGTGCGACCTCGAGGATGCTCATCGCAATGGAAAGCTCGTGCATGGTTTCCTGCCGCGTTCGCACCGATCACTCTTCGCCACGCAATTGCGAAAACGCCGCAATCGCTGCCTGTCCGAGGCTGATGCCGCCGTCATTGGGCGGAACCGCGTGATTCGTCCAAATTTCGATGTGTTTGGCCTCGAACAGGCCGTGCACATCTTTTAAGAGTAACTCATTTTGAAAAACCCCTCCCGAAAGAACTGCTATATCGAGTCCGTGATCATTGCACACACTGAGGACGGCATCGCGTAGACCTTCAGCCACGCCTCGCTGGAAGGCACGGGCTATCTGCGGGAGCGGCCGGCTACGGGATCGGTCCCGGACCATCGCTTCCAGCAACGGCCGAAAATCGAGTTCGTGTTGCAGGTACGGGAAGGGGTATGCATCTATCGAGGCGACGCCGCTGGCCAGCTGTTCGAGCCACATCGCCGCCTGCCCTTCGAATGTTATTTCACGGACATAGCCCAGCAGCGCGGCTGCCGTGTCGAATAGGCGCCCGATCGACGTGGTGGTAAAGCTTCGAACATTTTTCTGCACCAGCTCGCGAGCCTTCTGATAGCGCTGCGGAAGATTAAAAGGGGGAGCGGTGAGGTCGGGAAGATTCTCAATCTGCTCCAAAAATCCAGCTGCAGCTTGCACAGGAAACTGCGCGGCCGCGTCGCCACCCGGCAGTGATGCTGGACGCAAATGCGCGACGCGATTCATCCCGTCTTTGATGCTCCCCACGAAAATTTCGCCGCCCCAAATACTGCGATCGTCACCATAGCCCGTGCCGTCGAAGCTGACGCCCACTACCCGCTTTTCCCATACACCTCGCTCGGCCAAAACGGACGCGATGTGGGCGCGATGATGCTGAACGGCGATTGCGTGAGGAATTCCCAGCTCGGTTGCGTGGACCGTGCTGGCGTATTGCGGGTGCGCATCATGGGCGACCATCAGGTCTTGAGGACGAACCTCGTACATCGAAATCAGGTCCTGGATGGTTTCTTTGAAGGCGCGCAACGATCCAAAGTGGCTGAGATCTCCGATGTGCTGGCTCATGAATGCCTGGCCATCGACCACGAGAGTGATTGTATTTTTAAGATCCGCGCCAACGGCCAGAAGGGAGCGACCGGGGGGAAGCTGAGCAACGGCTCCGGGAGCATAGCCGCGGGCGCGGCGAAGGATCACGGGACCAAACGCTCCATCACGAGCCACGGAATCATCGACGCGACGAGCAATCGGGCGCTCGCCTATCAAAAATGCATCGGCGATTCCCGCGAGGCGTTCCAGAGCTTCGTCATCCTCATAGGCGATCGGCTCGCTCGATCGATTGGCGCTGGTCATCACCAATACGTCGGGCGCGCCCTCTGCGAACAGCAGATGATGGACGGGCGTGTAGGGGAGCATGATGCCGAGTTCACTATTGTCGGGAGCAACTTGGGGAGCAACGAGGTTGCAATCAGCCTTGGCCGGAGCGAGCACGATGGGGCGAGGCGCTTGATGTGAGTAGGTCCAAGGCTTCCGGTGAGAGTTCGACGAGCTTGTTCGCGATTTCGCAATTCTTCGCCATAATCGCGAACGGCTTTTCTTTACGGAACTTGCGCTCACGCAAGTGTGCGACAGCGACGGAGTTTGAGGCGTCACAAACCAGGTGGTAACCGCCCAGTCCCTTCATCGCGAGGATGCTTCCGTCTCGCAAGAGTTCGCCTGCCTTACGTATGCTTTCGGCGCTTCTGTAAAGATTTTGGCCGATTCTGCTGCAGGTAGTAGTCAGGCCCACAGGCTGGGCAGGCAACGGGTTGCGCATGGAAACGGCGATTATTGGGATCACGATATTCAGCGGCGCAATATTCATCAAGCGGCCAACTCCGCATGGTGGTGTTCGGGCGATCGTAGGGCAGAGCCAGAACAACCGTGTAACGCGGGCCGCAGTTGGTGCAATTGATGTAGGGATACAGGTAGCGGCGGTCGGCGGGGTCGAATAATTCTCTTAGACATTGATCGCAGACAGGCAGGTCTGGAGAGATGCGCACGGTCGGATGCTCGCGACGGTGGCTTTCGCGAATGGTAAATTCCTGCAAGCCGAGGGGGTCGGCATGATGGACTTCAATGTCTGTGATGCGGGCAGCAGCGGGAGGATTTTCCTTCAAGTCCTGCACGAAGGCGAGTAATGACGCTTCGGCGCCCTCAAGAAAGATTTCCACTCCCTCTTCGCCGTTCAAAACCCATCCGGCAAGCGTATTGGCGTGAGCGAGACGATACACAAAGGGACGAAAGCCTACTCCTTGCACGACTCCGCGCACCCGGATTGAACAAGCGTGATTAGAGGAAGCCGGCATTCTTACTCGCTGGCCACCGAGCCGCTTGGAGCGTGCCAGCCAGTTTGGACCATCTTACTTACTATCCTCTTCTAAAACTCTAATGCGCACATCAAAGGGCAGCCAAGCGACGTTGCACGAGCAGAAAGTACAGAGCCAGCAGAATCAGCAGAAAGCCGTTCACGCCCAGGACGATCGGAGCCGTAAACACCGGGACAAGCCATCCCGATAAAAGATTTCCCATTGGCATGCCGCCGCGAAAGGCAACGTTATAGACGCTCATCACGCGGCCGCGCATTTCGTTAGTCGTGATCAACTGAACCAGGGAATTCACTGTTGCAAAGACGGCCATCATAGAAGCCCCGGCCAGCACCAGAATCCCTCCGCTTAACGGCACTGACTTGGAAAGAGCAAATCCCGAAATGCTGGCGCCCAGCAAGATCAATGCAGCCAGGGCAACGCGCCCCTTGTTCTTGAAATTGCCTGCGCTAGCGATAAGCAGCGAACCGAAGATGGAACCAAGTCCCATGAGGGATAACAGGTTGCCGTAGGTCTCAGGGCCGCGATGGAAAATATCTTTCACGAATACGGGAATGTAGGTCCGCATCGGCATGCCCAGAGCGGTCATGCAGAAGGCCAGCAAAATCAGTGCTTCCATGGAACTTTGCTTCCGGGCGAACTGTATGCCTTGCTTTAAGCTGGCGAACATGGACTCCGCGGTCTTGGCCGGCAGGAAGCGGGCACTGATAAGTGACAACGAGACGATGGGTGCGAGAAAAGAAAGCGCGTTCAAGCCGAAGCACCATTTTTCTCCCAGCTTCGCTAATGCCTGGCCTGCGAGCGCCGGACCAACCATCACCGCCACGTTGAACTGGATCGAGTTCAACGCGATGGCATTCGGCATGTCATCTTTTTCAACGAGGGTGGGAATGAGTGCCTGGTAGGCGGGACCTCCAAATGCCTGCGCCAGTCCAGAAATGAATGAGAGGCAGAGGATGTGCCAGACGTGAACGAGGCCGGTGGCGACCAGGATGGTGAGCAAGCCCGCGGTCGCCATTTGTACATATTGAGAGCTCAGCAGGATCTTGCGGCGCTCAACCCGATCGGCCACGACTCCGCCGATCAGCGAAAAAAGAAAAATCGGAATGCCGCCGAGGAATTGGTCGAGTGCCAGCAGAAATGCCGAGTGGCTCAAGCGGTAGATCAGCCAGCCCTGCGCTACGATCTGCATCCAAGTGCCGATGCTGGAGGTGCAGGCGCCGATCCACATCAGGCGAAAGTCACGATATTGAAATGCTTTAAAGACCCGGCGGATCACTCAGACGTCCTCATCGGTCACCCGCAAAAGCCTACCATGAAGATTCCGCGATTCCGGAAGGAGCCGCAATCCGAGGGAGCAGTTAAGAGGCGTCTCACACCTCAAGGTAGATGGCATGGTTTGCACTCTCCATTGGACTCAATTGCCGGGAAAAAGTATCGCGTGGTGCGTCAGGTATATTCAGTGTGGGGCCAGGGAAGGTAAGGTGTTGCCGAGCGAGCCGTTAAATTGATTACGCTAGACGTCGGAATCATCTCTTTTGCTTCCATTTGATCTCAACCATTCCTGCATGAACTACGACGCTATTCTTGTGGTTTCTTTTGGTGGTCCTGAATCGAAGGAAGAGGTAATGCCTTTTCTGGAGAATGTGCTCCGCGGGCGTAATATTCCGCGCGAGCGATTGCTGACGGTGGCGGAGCACTACTACCTTTTCGAAGGCAAGAGCCCCATCAACGAGCAAACGCGCGCATTGATCGTCGCCCTGGATGCGGAATTGAAGCGCCATGGCCACGACTTGCCCATTTATTGGGGGAATAGAAATTGGCATCCGCTACTTCCAGAGGCGCTGAAGAAGATGAAGGAAGACGGAATTCAGCGGGCCGTGGGACTGGTCACTTCGGCATACAGTTCCTACTCAGGGTGCAGGCAATATCGCGAGGATATTGCCCGCGCGCAGTCGGAGATTGGACCGGGCGCGCCCGCAGTGGACAAGCTGCGTGCCTTCTTCAATCACCCGGGCTTTATCGAACCTACGATTGATCGCGTACGTGACGCATTGCAGTCCATTCCGCAGAATGCAAAAGAAAACGTGCAGATCGTCTACATCGCACATAGCATCCCAGTTTCGATGGCAAATACTTGCGACTACGTTCTGCAGTTGCAGGAGGTGCGGCGGCTGGTTTCAGAAGCGCTTGGACAGAAGAACGATGTGTTGGTGTACCAAAGCCGGAGCGGGTCGCCGGGGCAACCTTGGTTAGAACCAGACATCCTGGATCACTTGCGGCAGGTGAAAAACCAGAGTTTGGCCTCGGCGGTAGTTTTAGCGCCAATCAGCTTTATCTCCGATCACATGGAAGTGTTGTATGACCTCGATATAGAAGCGCGTCAACTCTGTGAAAAGCTCGCGCTCCCTATGGCCAGGGCACAAACCGTCGGGGTCGATCCCAGATTTATCACCATGCTTCGTGAACTGATACTGGAGAGAATGAATCCGCAACTCGAACGGCGAGCCCTCGGAATACTGGGGCCTCGACCAGATATCTGCGTGGAAGGTTGCTGTCCTGCTCCACAACACGGGCCGCCGCACAGAAGTTAGACCGGACTCGGAGCCTTGGGTTGTTCGTAGTCAGTGGCTATGGGTTGTCCTTCGATCCGGTGCATGGTGTTAAGAATGGTCTCAATCACAGCTTCGTTCCCAACCGCGGTATTCATCATCAGATGGTAAAGCGATCGAGTAGGCCAGTTCGCATTGAAGTAATGCTTGACGTAGGCAATACGTTCACGGTCCACAGCGTCCACCAGATCTTCGGCTTCCGCCTGAGTAGCGCCGTCCTGTAGCAACCGGCGAATTTTCTCCCCGCGTGGAGCATAAAGGAAGACGTGAAATACGTCGGGATGCTCACGCAAAAAGAATGGGGCGCCTCTGCCCACCACAACCGAGTTCCCTTCCTTTGCGATTCGCTCTGTAATTTGTTCCATCATGGTCATCATGCGGTCGGTATCGAACGCCTGACCGATAAGATGGGAACTGCGCTCGTGACTGCCCCGCCAGAAAGTCTTGGCCAGCCGATAAAGCCGGCTGTCCATACGCTCATCACACCGCTTCACCGCAGAGGGATCCACGTTGGCAAGGCGGGCAATCTCCTCGGTGAGGCGGCGATCCCACAAGTTCCAGCCCAGCCGCTGCGCCAGTTGGGCAGCGATTGCACCGCCGCCGCAACCGTACTCTCGCTCGATCGTGATCACGCGAAACATGGCTACCTACCATTGGATGCTGATTAGTGTACCGCCATCGACCCAGGCTTACCCTTTTTCATAAGGAATACCAAGGGAATCATCGCCAAAATCGCAAAGCCAAGCAAGCGGAAATCGTCCAGATACGCCAGCATTGTAGCCTGCCTTTGAACCGTTCCCTCAATTAACGCGTACGCCTGCCGGCTGGCGAATGCCGAGTTGGCACCGTGTGCGCGCATCGCCTGCGTGGTGCCTTGCAACATGGACTGAAAGGCAGGATTACTGGCGCTAAGATGCCGGGATAGATCATTCAAGTGAACCTGAGTGCGCCGGTCGAGCAATGTGGTCACCAATGAAATTCCGACACTGCCGCCGATGTTGCGTCCCAGATTCATTAACCCGGATGCGGCGTTGTTCTTGTCCCTGGGAAGGTAGGCATAAGCGGCGGTGTTGATCGGGACGAAGAGAAAAGCCATACCGACAGCCTGATATACGCGAGCAATCGCCGTAGTCCGGAAGTCAATTCCCAGATCAAACCCCGTCATATGAAACAAGGAAAAAGAAAGCATGGCCAAACCAAAAACCAGCAACCATCGCGGGCTGTAGCGCGAAAGCAAGAATCCCACGAGCGGCAACAGGAGCATGATGGTCAGTCCGCCCGGCATTAAGGCTAGCCCGGATCGCTCAGCCGTGTAGCCAAGCAGAGTTTGCATGAACAAAGGCAGCAATAGAGTACTGCCCAGCAAGGCAAATCCGAGCATGAACATCAGCAAATTTGAGATACCAAAAGTGCGATCGCGGAAGAGGTGCAGATCGATGATGGGATCTTTTTGCTTCCATTCCCATATAACGACAAATATCAGGGAAATCGCACAGATCACGGAAAGAATCAGAATGAAATGCGATTCGAACCAGTCGTCCCGCTGCCCTTTATCAAGCACGATCTGCAGCGTTCCCAAGCCGAGGGCAACGAAGCCGAGGCCGATATAGTCAATCTTGGTTTCGCTGAGCTTGCGGCGCTTGAGGTAGGGAGGATCTTGAATCAGCCTCGAAGTGAGGAGTATCGAAATGATGCCGACCGGGATGTTGATGAAAAAAATCCAGCGCCAGGTAAAGTTGTCGGTGATCCAGCCGCCCAGAGTGGGGCCAATTGCGGGCGCGGTAACCACGGCAACGCCATAGATCGCGAAGGCCATGCCGCGCTTGGCCGGTGCAAAAGTATCGGCGAGAATGGCCTGCTCGCTGGGTTGCAGGCCGCCCCCGCCGGCGCCTTGTAGAACGCGGAAGAAGATGAGTGTCGCGAGGTTCGGCGCCAATCCACACATGAATGAACTGACGGTAAACAGTGCAACACATGTCATGTAAAAGTTTTTGCGGCCCATGATCGAGGAAAGCCAGCCGCTCAAGGGAAGGACGATCGCGTTCGACACGAGGTAAGAGGTCAGGACCCAGGTGCTTTCATCCTGACCGGCGGAAAGGCTGCCCGCAATGTGGGGCAAGGCCACGTTGGCAATCGACGTATCAAGCACTTCCATGAACGTCGCCAACGTAACCGTGATGGCTATGATCCATGGATTGACTGCCGGGCGCCAGACATCTGCATTCTGCAAAGGGACTGCGGCCGAACTCATTGACGAATCCACACCTTTGGATCTACCGATTCTCCAGGCCGCAACGACTGGTCCTTATTCTCCCCAGGATCGAGCACGATCTTAACCGGAATACGTTGCACCACTTTTACATAGTTTCCGGTCGCGTTCTCTGGAGGCAAAAGGCTGAAACGGGCTCCGCTGGCGCCAGCGATGCTGTTGACCTTACCCTTGTAGCTTCTTCCGTTTGCATCCACCTCGATGGTTACCGGTTGTCCCACCTTCATATAACGGAGTTGAGTCTCTTTGAAGTTAGCAGTAATCCAGACATCGTCGAGGGGAATGACTTTCATCAGCTCCTGCCCAACGGAGACGTTCTGGCCCACTTCGACCGTGCGATCGCTCACGACTCCAGCTACCGGTGCGAGAATTTTCGTGTATTGGAGATTCAGTTGGGCCTGATCAAGTTCAGCCTTCTTTTGCTGCGCAATCGCCAACGCTGAGGCGGCGCGCGAGCGGATAACCTCCATTTGCCGAGGAGCGGTTTGGGCGTTGCTGTAATTAGCTTGCGCCTGCACTAATTTGCCTTGAGCCTGTATGACTTGCGATTGGGCTGCATCGGCCATAGCGCGGGCAGAAGCCACCGAAGCAGCGCTAGCCTTGGCCGCCGCTACCGCCTGATCGTATTGCTGTTGCGAAATTTCCTGCTTATCGACCAGTTGTTTGTAACGACCCAGATCGTTTTGCGCTTTGACGTCGTTCGCTTCCGCCTCGTTTAATTGCGCCTTGGCCGATTCGAATTGCTGCCTAGCGGCCGCGATCCCGGCGCGGGCGCTAGCGACATCGGCTTCCGAAGCCGAAACCTGGCTCGTCGTATTCACTGAGGTGATGGGAACATTGACCCCAGCCGCGGAGGCGGTTGCCTGCGCGTCTTCGTAGTCTGCTTTCGCCTTCGCGTAGGCTACCTGATAGTCGGTGGGATCAATTTCAACCAGGAGCGTGCCAGCCTGGACGTACTGGTTGTCCTGGACATTGAGGCTGATGACATGTCCCGATACCCGCGCGCTGACCGAGTTGATGTGGCCGTCGACCTGAGCATCATCGGTGGACTCATAGCTGGTTACGTAGCGGTAGACGAAAAACCCAACGACCACCAGGACCACAATGCCAATAATGATCGCAATGCGGAAACCGGGGCTTGCGGTTCGCGAAGGACGATTGCGGAAGTCTCGCTCGGTGGCCGGTAAAGGCTTGTTTCGGCTTTCTGCCTGATCGGGCGGAGCGGCGGGTGGGCTTTGCGTCGTCTGTTCCATAAAATTATTATTTCTGTTCGCCTTTCAAATATGCTTTGACTCCCTGTTCAGCATTGCCGATGGCCCGCGCCAGTTCCACTTTCGCAAGGTTATGGGCGTAAAGGCTTTCGATGTAGCTTTCGTGCGCGCTAGCCACCGCTTCCTGCGCCTGAACCACTTCCAGGTTGTCAGTCACGCCTGCGCTGAAGCGGTCGCGAGATTGTTCCAGCGCCTGATCGGCCAGATCCACAGAACTACGGGCTACTTCCACCTGATCGGCAGCGGAGATTAAATCCAGCAAGGCCACGCGAACGTCGTAGTCAATCTGGCCGCGAAGATTGCCCAACTGTGAGCGCGCCTGCTTGAGTTGCGCATCGGCTTCGAGCACGTCGCTGTGAACCCTTCCGCCGACGAAGATGGGAATATTGACGCCCCCATTCACTTGCCAGGTTCCGTTCGACTCTGCAGGAGTCACTCCGATATCGCCGAAGTTCGCGTCGACACCCACGGTGGGATAGCGGCCTGCGGCGGCAGCGCGACGGGAAAGTTCCGCAGCCCTGACTTGCGCCTGGGCAGCCTGATAGTCGGATCGCGAAGCATACGCGCGCTGTAAATAAACCTCCAGCGGCATGGGAGTCAGAGCCTGGTAGGGCGCCTTCTCCACCAGTGCAAACTCCTGACCGGGCGGGAGCCCGATGATTCGAGCCAGAGACAGTTTCTGCTTGGCGAAATCATTGCGCGCCGCAATCAGTTGCTGCTGTCGCGTTTGCAACTCCACTTGGGACCTCAAGGTATCAATTGCGGGGTTTAATCCTGCTTTTTGCTGGTCAGACGCCTTGTTGTAGAGCGCCTGCGCGTTCTGAACCTGGGCATCGGTGGTTTCAATCCTGGAAGCCGTCGCGATTGCCTGCAGGTAGGCATTCCCCACCGCCAATACAACCAATTCCCTTGCGTCCTTGTAGCTGTATTGGGCAGATTTCAACCGTTCGGTGGCAGCCCGTTCCTGTTCAAGATCGCGAAAGTTGAAAATCGACTGACTGAGCGAAGCTCGCGCATCAATGTAGTTGAACGGACCGATTACCCGAGGCAGCGGAAACGGGAAAATGTTGCTTTTGAAGCCAAGGGCGGTCAGACTCTGCGTCTGAACATCTTCCTGAACCCTCGCTTGAAGGTTTGGAAGCAGATTGCTCAGTTCTTTCCATCTCTCGCCTCGCGCCGTCAGCGCCTGATCGCCGGAGATCAGCAGGCCGAGGTTGGTGCGCAACCCCCGGTCGATTGCTTCCTGGAAGGTTAGTTGGAGGACTTCGGATGTGGCCTTCCCTTCCGGCTCGCTGCCGGAAAAAGTGCTCTGCGATCCGGGCAAGCTGATGGAAGGAGTGGGGGTGGCGTTTTGGGCAACCAGACTCGTAGCCGCCATCACCATCACTGAAATCCAGCCGAGAAATCTGCGGGTCGAATAAACTGAGGGGACGTGCATGTCTATCTTTGAATAAGACTCCATTATAGAGTTTGCAAATCGATCCTTCCTTATGCACAACCACTATAACGCCAGATCCGTGATTGACTAACGCATTGATATGGATTCACTTATCGTTGTGAGGGATGCAAAACCAAATCGGCTCTCCTCCCTATAAACGGTATTAGGATGCCGATTGAGCAACGTCCGTAAAACGGTAATCTGGTTGACGAAAGTCTTATGGTTACCTTTGGAACTTTCGCTCGCCTGGTTTGACCCGTTAATGTGGTCACGGCTCCCATGCATTTTTTGGAAACCTTCATCTTGGCTAACCCGTGTTCCATGCCTTGTGCGTCGACCCAAATCAAGAGCCTGCCCGCACCGATCTGGGGACGAGGAACTCCGAGCGCGTAGAGCTGAGTCGACCCTGACCTTCATGCCATCGTCTAAACCTGTCCCCGTCAAGAATGATGCCGCGCGCCGTCGCCGGCACGTCAGATACCGGGGAAACTTCCGAGTAACGGTGAGCCAACTCGTCGAGAACCAATATCGGAAACTCGAAGGACACTGCCGCGATTTGTCGCAGGCCGGGATGGGCATAATCCTCGCTGCGGAGGTGGGGACTGGTGACGTTCTGAGTTTGACCTTTTCCCTTCCGGGATCCGCTCTTCCGTGGGATGTACGGGCGGTTGTTCGCTTTCGCCAAGGCTGTCAATATGGGCTTGAATTTCTATCACTCAGCGACGAGGGCCAACGGTCCATCCAGAATTACCTTAAAAACCTCCACCCAGTTGAATAGCAGGGTTTTCGCGAGGGTTGTAATCGTGCAATGACTTCGGTCATCTTGCGGACCGGCGACCTGAGGTTCACGCTGGAAATGCGCAAGCTTCTGACGATGAAGAAGACGGAAAAGAACGACACGCATGCCTGATTCAAAGCCTCTCCAACCAGCAGCTACGGACTGGACCGGATTGCTGGCAGATCCCGATCTGGCGCGAAACCTCGGAAAGCTTCTGCAGACGTATCGAGATGCCCCGCCGGACCGTCGCGAGCAAGCTTTGCTGGAGGCGATGCGCGAGATCAAACGAACCTCCAAGTCGACTACGGATTCGCCCAAGTCGACCGCTGAACAGGTCAAAGAGTCGGCGCCAACCATGGCATCGACGGCCCCACCATTTGAGCCCGACATTTTTTGTGCCAATTGGAGTCAGGATCGACGCCGTCATCCCCGGATTAAATGCTTTGTGGCGGTGGAGCTGCGGGTGAATGAAAGCGATGTTCCTTTCTGGGGAAATTTGTCCAATACTGGCGTTGGCGGTTGTCAGGTTGAGACTGCCGCGCACATCAGTGGGGGCTCGAAAGTTGAAATCGGCCTTTGGGTGGCAAGCGGCAAGGTCTGGGTGAAAGGCCTCGCACTCAATGGGGTAGTCACTCGTAGTTCTTCACCCGGCGTGCGAATTCGCTTCGCCGGAATGGATCCAGCGGGAAAAGAGAATCTTCGTCAATTCCTGAAGTACGTGCAGGAAACCACGAGAGTCACCACGAACGAAGGCAGCTACCTGCAACTCCTCAAGTAATCCTCTAGACCATCCCTTCAAGCAATCGTTGAATGTCTGCCCCCGGCCATTTATTTACACAGGAGGCCTAACTGGGTTCCGCGAGAAATTGATACACTCGTGTGGCATCTCTGAAACCCTTTATCGCCCTCAGAACTCTAATGGACTGGCCGGTAAAACAACCACCCAGATAAACGATGTAACCTCGGAAGGAGCACGCGTCGCATGGTAGCCAGTGAACAAGCGTTAGTGACAGGCAAGCAACTGGACACGCTGTGCATCAACACGATTCGTACCTTGGCCATCGACGCGGTTCAGCAAGCCAACAGCGGACATCCTGGCGCGCCGATGGGCTTGGCTCCAGTCGCGTATTGCTTATGGCAGGAATTTTTGAAGTACGACCCCGCGGATCCTACCTGGTTGAATCGCGATCGTTTTGTCTTATCGAATGGCCACGCCTCCATGTTGCTCTACGCGATGCTTCATCTGGCGGGGGTGCGTGAGGTCGATGAGAACAATCAAGTTCTCAAAGAGCTCGCGGTGCCGATGGAAGAGATCAAACGATTCCGTCAACTGGGCAGCCGAACTCCGGGACATCCAGAGTCGCACGTAACTTCCGGCGTAGAAACAACCACAGGCCCGTTAGGTCAGGGCGTGGGCAATAGCGTGGGAATGGCGATCGCGGGCAGATGGCTGGCCGCAAACTTCAATCGCCCTGATTTTGAAGTTTTCGATTACGACGTCTACGCGATGTGTTCCGATGGCGACCTGATGGAAGGCATCGGAGGAGAAGCGGCCTCGTTGGCAGGCCACTTGAAGCTTTCGAACCTTTGCTGGATTTATGACCACAACAGCATTACGCTCGACGGCCCCGCCAATTGGTCTTTCAGCGAAGACGTCGCCACCCGGTTTGTCGGCTACGGCTGGAATGTAACGCGGGTAACAGACGCGAATGACTTGGAAATGCTTGCGCGGGCGTTTGAAGTTTTCAAGAATACCGCGGATCGTCCAACGCTGATTATTGTGGACAGCCACATCGGTTACGGATCGCCGCACAAGCAGGACACAAACGCAGCGCACGGGGAACCGCTAGGAGAAGACGAAGTACGGCTGGTAAAGAAGTTCTATGGCTGGCCGGAAGATGCCAAGTTTCTGGTGCCGGAAGGCGTGCGCGAGCATTTTCAGGAAGGAATCGGAAAGCGCGGGAAGGAAGCGCGCGCACAGTGGTTCAATATGTTTGCCGGCTATACGCAAAAATATCCGGAACTGGCGGAGCGGCTGCATCTTATGCAGCGTCGCGAATTGCCTGCAGGATGGGACAAGAATCTGCCAACCTTTCCAGCCGATCCCAAGGGAGTAGCCACGCGAGAGAGTTCCGGAAAAGTCTTGAATGCTTTAGCGCAAAATATCCCATGGCTGATCGGCGGATCAGCGGATCTGGCTACTTCGAATAAGACCACGCTGAAGTTTGATGGCGCTGGCGATTTCCAGCCTGGCAGCTACGCTGGACGCAATCTGCATTTTGGCGTGCGAGAACACGCAATGGGGGCAAGCGTAAATGGTCTTGTCGTCTCCGGCATTCGAGCGTTTGGTGCAACTTTCTTCAATTTCAGCGACTACATGCGCGCGAGTATCCGGCTAGCCGCGCTCATGGAGATTCCTTCCATCTTCGTATTCACTCACGATTCGATTGGCGTTGGTGAGGACGGACCGACCCATCAACCTATCGAGCAACTTGCCTCTTTGCGCGCCATGCCAAACTTAATCGTCTTCCGTCCGGGCGATGCGAACGAGGTTGTCGAGGCGTGGAAAATCATTGTGCAGTTACAGAATCAGCCTGCCGCGTTGGTGCTGACGCGCCAGAATCTGCCAACACTCGACCGCACGAAGTATGCTGCGGCGTCAGGGGCTGCTAAGGGCGGTTATGTTTTGGCAGATGCGCCCGGGGGAAACCCGGACGTGATTTTAATTGGTACCGGCAGCGAAGTTTCGTTGTGCGTAGAAGCCTACGAAAAACTCAAGGCAGAGGGTATCAAGGCTCGCGTGGTGAGCATGCCCTCGTGGAAAATTTTCGATAATCAGGATAAGGCGTACAAAGATAGCGTTTTACCGCCGTCAGTGACTGCCCGAGTCTCAGTTGAAATGGCAGCAACGTTTGGCTGGGAGCACTACGTTGGTCTAAAGGGTCGAAAAATTGGGATGCATCGCTTTGGAGCATCCGCCCCCCTCAAGGACTTGTTGAAGTTTTTCTGTTTCACCACGGAAGAAGTCGTCGCGGAGGCCCGTAAGGCGATTGCAGATAAGTAATCGCATTCCCTTCGTTGGAAAATAGCATCGAGCCGCACTAAACGGACGTCCGCCGTCAGAGATCAGGAGAATTATTATTATGCAACCCACTGGAGTACTAGAAACTGCAAAAGCCACGAATCCGCTGAAGACCTTACTTGAATTTGGACAATCGATGTGGCTCGACTACATCCGGCGCGACCTGCTGACCAGCGGAAAACTGAAAGCGATGATCGAGGACGATGGGCTTCGTGGAATGACTTCCAACCCATCGATCTTCGAGAAGGCTATCGGTGATAGTTCGCTATACGATGACAAGTTAAAGGAATTGGCCTCGCGGCCCGATCTGGATGCCACGGCCCGTTACGAGCAGATCGCGATCCGCGATATTCAGGACGCTGCCGACATTCTGAAATCGGTTTATGAGAGCTCGAAATACCATGATGGATATGTGAGCCTGGAAGTTTCACCGATCCTCGCTCTCGAGGAGCAGAAGACTCTCGATGAAGCACGGCGCTTATGGAAGGCCGTCAACCGGCAGAATGTAATGATCAAGGTTCCCGGCACACCGCAAGGGATCTCGGCAATTCGACAGCTCATCGGCGAAGGCATCAACATCAACGTGACGCTCCTGTTCGCACAGGAAGTTTACGAACAAGTTGCACAAGCTTACGTTGCCGGAGTGGAAGAACTGGCGAAGCGCGGCGGCGATGTGAAAAGGATGGCGGGAGTGGCCAGCTTCTTCATCAGCCGCATCGATACGCTGGTCGATTCCTTGATCGACGAAAAGCTGAAAGATGTTTCGAACTCAGAAGAGGAAGCGCGGTTGAAGGGGCTGAAAGGAAAGGTTGCTATCGCCAATGGAAAGCTGACCTATCAACGGTACAAGCAGATTTTCAGTGGGCCACGGTGGGAAGCTCTAGCTGCGAAGGGCGCACAGACCCAGCGAGTACTGTGGGCCAGCACGAGCACCAAGAATCCGGAATATCGGGACGTGATGTACGTCGAGGAGTTGATCGGGCCTGATACGGTGGATACCATGCCACCCGCGACGGTCGACGCATTTCGCGATCACGGGCGAGTGCGCAACAGCCTGACCGAGGACCTCCCGGGTGCACAGAAGGTGATGGATGATCTGGCAAAGAGTGGGATCTCGATGAAGGAAGTGACCACCAAGCTGACGAATGACGGCGTTAAGCTCTTTGCCGACGCATTTCACAAACTGCTGGCTGTGGTTGAAAAAAGCGTTGAGCAAAAAGGAAAGAACGCTTGAGCCGCTTGAAATCCTCGCTGCCAGAGAGCATCGCTGCATTAGTCAAGACCACCGTCGCGGAATGGCAATCCAGCGGCAGGATGCAGCGCTTGTGGTCACACGACGCTTCTTTGTGGACCGGCACCGACGAAGCGAGCTGGTTAGGATGGCTGGATATTGTTGAAGAAGAGATCGCGCATCCCGTCGAACTGCGCAACCTGGCGAAGGAGGTTTGGAGCGCCGGCTTCAAAGATGCGCTTTTGCTCGGTATGGGTGGGTCGAGCCTCTGTCCTGAAGTGCTTCGCAAGACTTTCGGAAAGATAGCCGGCTATCCGGATCTGCATGTTCTCGACTCCACGGATCCGGCGCAGGTAAAAGCGTTTGAGAAAAAAATCGATATTGCTCGGACGCTCTTCATCGTTTCCAGCAAATCGGGCAGCACTCTCGAACCCAATATATTCAAGCAATATTTTTTCGCACGGACGAAAGAAGCGGTCGGCGCGGATAAGGCAGGCAGTCACTTCCTTGCGATTACCGACCCGGGATCGAAGATGCAGCAAGTAGCGGAAGGCGACCGTTTCCGTCACGTGTTCTTCGGCAAGCCATCGATCGGTGGCCGGTACTCGGCACTTTCAAATTTCGGAATGGCGCCTGCTGCCGTGATTGGAATCGATACGAAAAAATTTCTTGACCGCGCGCAGGAAATGGTCGCAGCATGCGGCCCTTCGGCCGCCGTCGAACAAAATCCTGGAGCAATGCTGGGGATTATCCTGGGAACCGCGGCGAACGCCGGCCACGATAAAGTCACCATCGTTACGTCTCCGGACATTTCCGATCTGGGTGCCTGGCTCGAGCAGTTGCTGGCGGAGTCTACCGGGAAGGTAGGAAAAGGTATTATTCCCGTGGATCGGGAGGAACTGGGAGCGCCGGAGGTTTACGGTAAAGATCGGCTATTCGCTTACGTTCACACCGAACACGCAACCGACGCGGCTTGCGAGACAAAATTGGCTGCCCTCGAAAAAGCCGGACACCCTGTGGTTCGGATTTCGATGGCTGACATTTACGATCTTGGAGCGGAGTTTTTCCGCTGGGAGATTGCCACGGCGGTCGCGGGTTCCATCATCGGCATCAACGCATTCAATCAGCCCGATGTAGAAGCCAGCAAGATTGCAACGAAAACTTTGACATCTCAGTACGAAAAGACTGGCTCCCTTCCCACCGAAAAGCCTGTACTTGAAGAGGACGGAATCAAGCTTTTCACGGACGAAAAAAATGCTGCAAGTCTGGCGAGCGCGGCGGGAGCCGACAAATCTCTTGCAGGATATCTGAAAGCTCATTTGGGCCGACTCGGTGCGGGCGATTACTTTGCGGTTCTAGGATTTATTCAAATGGATGACGCTCACGAAAAGAGCCTGCAGGCGATTCGGCACGCGATCCGCGATAAGAAGCATGTGGCAACTTGCCTTGGCTTTGGGCCTCGCTTTCTACATTCCACAGGTCAGGCCTACAAGGGCGGGCCGAATTCCGGAGTGTTTTTGCAGGTCACCTGCGACGATGCGGTAGAACTACCGGTGCCGGGACAGAAATACACGTTTGGCGTGGTAAAAGCCGCACAGGCACGCGGTGATTTTCAGGTGCTGACGGAGCGCGGACGGCGCGCACTTCGTGTGCATCTCGGCAGAGATGTGGATTCGGGCTTGCGGACTCTCGGGGCATCGATTCAAAAAGCACTCGAATAGTTTTCGACTTCTCAGCAGCTATTTTCTCTGGGTTAGCAAGAACATTCAAGGAGCACGGCAATGCAGTTGGGAATGGTAGGCCTGGGCCGCATGGGTTCGAATATGACGCGGCGATTATTGCGCGGTGGGCATCAGTTGGTGGTGTCAGACCTGAGCGCGGATTCAGTGAAGCAACTTACGGGAGAAGGTGCGGGCGGTGCATCGTCGCTCGAGGACCTGGTTTCCAAGCTCAAGGCGCCACGCGCGGTGTGGGTGATGGTTCCGTCCGGAAACGCTACCGAACAGACGGTGCAGAAGTTAGCGCAACACATGCAATCCGGTGACACGATCATTGACGGCGGTAATTCTTACTTCAAGGACGATGTGCGTCGCGCCGGCGAACTGAAGAGCAAAGGCATTCATTATGTGGACGTGGGAACCAGCGGCGGGGTGTGGGGTATTGACCGCGGTTACTGCATGATGATTGGCGGTGAGGACGAAACGGTGCAGCGCCTCGATCCTATATTCAAAACGCTGGCGCCGGGGCGAGGCGAGATTCCCCGCACGCCAGGCCGCGAAAAACTGGGCGGCACCGCGGAAGAAGGTTACATTCACTGCGGGCCTTCGGGTTCCGGTCACTTCGTAAAAATGGTGCACAATGGCATCGAATACGGCATCATGCAGGCGTATGCCGAGGGATTCGATATTTTCAAGAACGCAACCAGCAAAGAGCTGCCGGAGAATATCCGATACGATCTCAATCTTCCCGATATCGCGGAAGTATGGCGGCGGGGAAGCGTGGTCAGTTCCTGGCTGCTGGATCTAACTGCGATGGCTCTTACCGAGAACCCAACGCTTTCCGAGTACGAAGGTTACGTGCAGGATTCGGGCGAGGGCCGCTGGACGATTCAAGCCGCCATCGAAGAAGCCGTGCCGGCGGAGGTGCTGACTGCGGCACTCTATGTCCGATTCCGCTCGCGGCAACAGCACACGTTTGCGGAAAAAATGCTCTCTGCCATGCGGCAGAAATTTGGCGGTCACGTGGAAGCTGGAGAAGGCGCCGGCGGAGCTGCGAATAAAATCAAGAAGTCAGCATAGCCTCCAGTGTGGTTGCAAAGGACCTAATGATGGCACAATTAGCGGAAAACCCGACGGTCACGCTACCGCGTGTGGGCAAGCAAGGTGATCCCTGTGTAATGGTCATCTTCGGCGCGGCGGGTGACTTAACCGCGCGCATGTTAATTCCTGCGTTGTATAACCTGGCGCGCGCCGACTTGCTGTCCAAGGAATTCGCAGTCCTGGGCGTGGCCCGCGCGCAGATGTCGGATGAAGATTTCCGCAAGCGAATTTATGAGGACGTCAAGGAATATTGTGGCGATTGCATCCAGGATTCGCTCTGGGACAGCTTCTCGCGCCGATTCTCGTACTTTGCCGGCGACTTCAACGACGACAAACTTTTTCCCCAGCTTAAGGAACACCTTGCGAAGATCGATCGAGATTACTCGACCCATCAGAATGTTTTCTACTATTTAGCGACGGCGCCGAATTATTTTGGCCCCATCGTTGAAAAACTGGCTGCCAACGGTTTGATGGAACAGGACAATGATCACTGGCGGCGAGTGATCATCGAAAAGCCCTTCGGACACGATCTGGAGTCGGCGAAGGCACTGAATCAGCAACTTCTCAAGGTTGCCGACGAGAAGCAGATTTATCGCATTGACCACTATCTCGGCAAAGAGACGGTGCAGAACATCATGGCTTTCCGCTTTGCCAACGGGATATTCGAGCCGATCTGGAACCGCCGCTACATCGATCACGTACAGATCTCCGTGGCTGAGACCGTAGGCGTAGAAGGGCGCGGCAGTTATTTTGATCATGCGGGCTCAATGCGTGACATGGTGCCCAACCACATCATGCAGCTCATCAGCCTGACGGCGATGGAACCTCCGATTTCGTTCGACGCCAATGCGGTGCGCGATGAGCAGGCAAAGATCCTGCACGCCATCCAGCCGATCAGCGACGAGGAAGTTCTGAGCCGCTCGGTCCGTGGACAGTACGGCGAGGGCACCGCGGGTGGCCAGCATGTTCCCGCGTATCGCGCGGAACCGGACGTAGCTCCGGATTCTCGCACGGAAACCTTCGTCGCCATGAAACTCCTGATCGACAACTGGCGCTGGGCCGACGTCCCGTTCTATCTTCGAACCGGAAAACGGATGCCAGCGCGCAACACCCATATCGTGATCCAGTTCCGGCGGGCTCCTTTTGTTCTGTTCCGCGAGACGACGGTCGAACACATGATGCCGAACCAGCTCGTCCTGCACATCCAGCCGGAAGAAGGCATTTCCCTGCAATTCGCGGCGAAAGTGCCCGGACCGGTCATGCGTCTTGGTACAGTGGACATGAACTTCGAATATCAGGAATACTTCGGAAAGCAGCCCAGTACGGGTTACGAGCGGCTGCTGCATGACTGCATGATCGGAGACCAGACATTGTTTCAACGGGCGGACATGGTGGAAGCGGGCTGGAGCGTGGTCAATCCGGTCCTGGATCTTTGGAAGGCGCTGCCGCCACGCAACTTCCCCAACTATGCCTCCGGCACATGGGGACCAAAGGAAGCCGACGAACTGCTGGAGCGCGACGGTCGCCGCTGGAGGAATTTCGAGAAATGATTCTCGCCGGCGATATTGGGGGAACCAACGCTCGACTAGCCTATTTTCAATCTCAGAATGGCAGCGTTCAGCTCATCCGTGAGAGCGTTTTTCCGAGCCGCGACTACAGCGACCTCGGCGACATCGCATCCAGATTCATTCAAGAGTCGGGCATCCGTCCCGATGTCTCTTGTTTTGGAATTGCCGGCCCCGTGCGTGATAAAAAAGTCGAAACCTCGAACCTCCCCTGGGTGATCGAGCAGGCGCACCTGGCAAAACAGATCCAACTTCCGGCAACTCTCTTAATCAATGATCTTGAGGCTACGGCCTGGGGAATTGGTGGTCTTCGATCGGGGGATCTTACCGCTCTCAATCAGGTTCCGTCCTCGCAGGGCAATCAGGCAGTCATCGCCCCTGGAACTGGTCTAGGACAGGCCGGATTGTTCTGGAACGGAACACAGCACGAGATTTTCGCGTGCGAAGGCGGACATGCGGATTTCGCTCCGCAGGGCGAACTTCAGATTGAGTTGCTGGAGTTCCTGGCCTCCCGCTACGGTCATGTCAGTTACGAACGCGTTCTTTCCGGGCCGGGGTTGGTGAACATCTACGAATTTTTGCGGGGAAAAGACTGTACGGAAGAACCGAGTGGCTTTGCCGAACAGCTTCGTCAGAAGGATCCAGCCGCGGCGATTTCTCAAGCCGCTCTCAACGGAGAAAATCCTCTGGCGGGAAACGCTTTGGAGCTGTGGGTCTCGGTGTACGGCGCGGAGGCGGGAAATCTGGCGCTTAAAACCATGGCTACGGGTGGCATTTTCCTGGGAGGTGGGATCTCTCCGAAGATTCTGGCGAAACTCTCAGGTCCAACATTTATGAAGGCTTTTCTAGCGAAAGGCCGATTGCAACCACTTCTCGAGGGCATACCGGTACAAGTTATTACAAACGACAAAGCGGGACTGCTGGGTGCGGCGCGATGTGCCGCGGCAAAATACTTAACCGTCATGGCAGGGGTATCGTGAGCGAAGACATCGAGATCCGGAGGTTGACGACGCCGCAGGATCTTTTCCAGGCCGCCGCCGAAGAAGTGATCCATTGCGCAATCGCCTCGATCGAGAAGCGAGGGCGTTGCACCCTAGTGCTCTCCGGAGGGTCCACTCCCAAGAGCATGTTTCAACTTATTGCCGCCAACGCGAGTTCCAGCCTCCCGTGGAGCAAGATATTTTTTTTCTGGGGCGATGAACGTCACGTACCGCCCACCGATGCCGAAAGCAATTACCGTATGGCCCAGGAAAGTCTGCTTTCGAAGGTGCCGGTGCCACCCGACAATATCTTTCGCATCCCTTCGGAGAATCCCGACGCTTCCGCCGCTGCGCAGTCCTACGAAGAAACGATCCGCAAGTTTTTTTCTCTGAAGCCGGGCGAACTCCCCAGATTTGATCTGATCCTCTTAGGCTTGGGCCCGGACGGGCACACTGCGTCCCTATTCCCGGATACCGCGGCGCTTCGCGAGAACTCACGGCTCGTCGTATCAAACTGGGTGGAGAAGCTCAACACCAGCCGTATAACGCTCACCCTACCTGTCTTGAATGCCGCGCGGCGCATTGCGTTTCTGGTGAGCGGAGCCGATAAGGCCCCAGTCTTGCACGAAGTTTTGGAGGGGAAGGGGCCGGGCGAGAAGTACCCATCAAAACTCGTACGTCCAACCGATGGAAAGGTGGTTTGGTTCGTGGATCGCGCAGCTGCCAGCCAGCTAACGGCATCCGTTGGATGATGGAGGCAGTCCGCGAGGGAGGCGGTCCCGCCAGGCGGACACTTCTGTCAGCCCTTTTCCGCGTGCATGTTCGAAGAGTCGCACCCGATGGCGAGAGTGTTCAAACTCGTGGATATCGGCCCAAACCTCGGCTTGCCATGATTTCGTATGTGTAGCGCATGCGCCGCAAGTGGCGCAGCGCGTATGCAGCGTGACCGCGCAAACCTCCACCGCAACCGCCCCGGGCAACTCGAGAAAGATGCAGCGTACCTCCTGAATCTCTTCCTTCTCGTCCAGCAGGTGTTCATAACGCAAGAGATAGCTGAATCCGAGCTTTCGAGCTTCTGTTTCCGCCTCGGCGCGCGTGTGAAACGGGCCGTATTCCGCCCTTAACTGCTCGGTAGAATCGCAAGCCATCCAAAAAGTCTGTTTGTAAGCCATCCCGCCCTTTGTCCGCTGGATGGCCTTCCTCTAACGCGAGGAAAGGCGCTATCCCGGGTCGGCTTCATTGGTGCAATTGGTAGGCCGAGTCCCAGGAAAGACTTTTCCAATGTTTTCAATCGTTTAACCCTAGCTACGACTTCCAGGGAAAAGCTCGACAGAAAGGTTTTGCAGAAATTCGCCAGTGTTTAGACCTCCTTCCTCTGGGTGCGATCGAATTCGCACCCCTACGTATGGCTCAGCCGAACCGCCCAATCTCTGCCCCCGTGGCTGGCCACATACATTGCCAACTCCAAACGAGTCCATACTCCCAGTTTGTCGAACGTGCTGCGCAAGTGATTCTTGATGACCTGCTCGGTCGTCCCCATGAGTCTTCCGATTTCGCGGTTCGTCAGGCCCTGCCAGACTTGCTCTGCGACTTGAATTTCTTTTTCCGTTAAATGTTCGCGGGGCGTCACGAGATCACCTCCTGATTCTCGAAGGCGGCGATTGCCAGCTTTACCCGCTTCCGGCCGTCTCGTATTCCAGCGCGAAGGAAGAGCGTCCGCAGGTGTTGCTTGACGGTCCTGGGGCTGATGCTTAACTGGCCCGCAATCTCCTTGTTACTGCAACCTTGTACGAGCAGGTCGAGAACCTGCTGATCCCTGGGCGTTATTTTGATTGCGCTAATTTCTGTCACTTTCCTTCTCCTCTCGATTTGATCTTTTAATGCCCAACGGTTTATCCCATGCACCTGCTTCGCCAAAAATTCGCCCTCCTTCGGTCTATGCCTAAGCCTAATGCGGACTTGCACTTGGGGACACGGCCGGATGGCTTTCAGAAGAAGTTCAGAAACACCGTGCTACGCTGGCATTCCCAGATTGGGTCGATGCGATCGAAATCGTCATTTGCGCATTCGTGCTTAACAGAGCGTCGCTGAGATCTTGAAGGCCGGACGGCTTCGAAGGATTGAGCTGGACACAAAGAGGCAGTCTTGTAAGAAGTTTGTTTTCTTGTAGTTTTTAAAATTCGTGCACGTGGGACTAATTCGAGGTTGGTATGAAAATGATAAAGGTTTTTGAGCGCAGCAGAAAACTCGTGCTTTCCCGGAATGGGATCGCTCATGGCGCTCTCGTGTTCACTATGACCCTCGGAATGAGCACGCCGACTATTTTTGCCCAGGCGGCGCCCGCGACTCCTGCGCCTGGAGCCAGCATCAGCGTGCTTCCCTCCGATTCGGCGCCGCTAACGATCACCCTGCAAGACGCGCTACAACGTGCACGGGGCAACGATCCTCAATTTCGTTCCGCAGTCACCGATTTGGGATTGGCACGAGAAGACAGGGTTCAAGCGCGCGCCGGATTACTGCCAGGCGTGAGCTACAACAACTCGTTCATATACACGGAGGGCACGGGCCCCCAACCTAACTGCGCCGTTACTTCCACCTGCACGGCAAGTCGCTTCGTTGCCAATAATGGGGTGCATGAATACATCAGCCAGGGCAACGCCCATGAGGCTGTTTCCCTGACGAACTTCGCGGACTACCGGCGGTCCTCCGCGCTGTTGGCGGCAGCTCGCGCCAAGGCGGAAATCGCTACGAGAGGCCTGGTAGTCACAGTTACCCAGGCATATTACGGCCTGGTGATCGCACAGCGGAAATATGCGACCGCCCAACGGGCCGCGACGGAGGCGCAGCGATTTCTCAAGATCAGCCAGGATCTGCAGCATGGCGGCGAAGTTGCCCGCGCGGATGTGGTCAAGGCCAGCATTCAAGCTCAGCAGCAACAGCGCGATCTTCAGGAGGCCCAACTCGATATGCAGCGCAGCCATCTGGATCTTGCGGTATTGATTTTTTCCGACTGGAACGAGAATTTCAGTGTTGTGGATGACCTGCAGACGCCGGAACCGCTACCCGGATTCGCGGACATCGAAGCCGCCGGGAAGAAAAATAATCCCGAGTTACGCGCGGCGTTGGCTGCGTTTACCGCCGCTAATCACGAGGTAACCGCTGCGTGGGGCGGCCTGCTCCCCAGCTTGAGTGTCGATTACTTTTACGGAATTGATTCGAACAAGTTCGCAATCCGAACGGACGGCATGCGGAATCTGGGTTATTCGGCAGTTGCCAGCTTGCAGATCCCCATTTTCAGTTGGGGATCCGATCGCAGCAAGTTAAAGCAGGCAGAGCTCCGGCGCGACCAGGCCCACGTTGAGCTGAGCCACGAGCAGAAACTGCTTCTCAGCCACCTGCGGCAATTTTATGAGGAAGCGAGTACGGCCCGGGCAGAGATGGAGTCATTGGCCAGCTCCGCCGATATGGCGGCAGAGAGTTTGCGTCTAACGAACCTGCGCTACCAGGCTGGAGAATCGACTGTGCTGGAAGTGGTCGACGCGCAGAATACTTTTACGCTGGCACGGAATGCCTACGACGACGGACAGATGCGTTACCGGGTTGCCGTCGCCAATCTGCAAACCTTGACGGGGAGCTTCTAGACCGATGATTCATTCGCAAGTTCCTGAGATACGCACCTTTCAGACATTACGAGGTTGCCCGGATTTTTTTCGTTGGCTTCTCCTTGCAACTGCGTTTGGCGCGCTAGCGCTGGGCATCGGCTGCTCCGGCGAAAAAGGCGATAAGGAAGCAGTGGTGACCGTGCAAGTTGCACCGGTTGAAACCACCACGATTCAGCACGCCATCAAGACAGAAGCGATTCTGTTTCCCTTGCAGCAAGCGGCGATTGTTTCGAAGATCAGCGCGCCCGTGGAAAAGTTTCTGATCAAACGCGGCAGCCGGGTTCACAAGGGTGAGTTGTTGGCAGTTCTGGAAAATCGCGACCTGACGGCCGCGGCGCAGGAAAACAAAGGTTCCTTCGACCAGGCGCAAGCGACATATGAGACCACGACGGCGGCCAGCTTGCCGGAAGAAATTCAGAAAGCAGAAGCCGATGCCCAACAATTTAAGCAGGCTTTGGAGGCGCAGGAAAAGGTTTACCAGAGCCGGCAGCAACTATATGAGGAGGGAGCACTGCCGCGGAAAGAACTGGACCAGTCTTCCGTCGAAATCCTCCAGGCCCGCAATCAGTATTCCATTGCGAAGCGTCACCTCGATACCTTGCAGGCGGTCGGAAAACAACAGGAACTGAAGGCTGCAGCGGGTCAACTGGAATCCGCGAAGGGAAAATATCAGGGCGCCGCAGCCCAGTTGAGCTACTCCGAGATCCGCAGCCCCATCAATGGAGTCGTTACCGACCGCCCTCTGTATCCCGGCGAGATGGCGGCAGCGGGCACCGCAATCGTCACCGTGATGGATATTTCGTCCGTGATTGCCAAGGCTCACATTCCGCAGGCCGATGCGGCCCTGTTGAAAGTTGGCGATAAAGGAACCATGACGGTGCCCGGGCTCGATGATCCCGTTGAAGGCACGGTCACGGTAGTGAGTCCAGCCCTCGACCCGAATAGCACCACCGTGGAAATTTGGATGGAGGCGAAGAATCCCAAACAACAACTCAAGCCCGGCACCAGCGTGAAACTTTCTCTCACCGCGAAAACGGTGAAAGACGCTCTCGTCATTCCCGCAGCCGCAGTTCTCACTGCACCTGACGGCGGCACCACGGTCATGATCGCAGGCCCCGATGGCCGTGCCCATCAAAAACCGGTCAAGCTGGGAATCCGGCAGGACGACGACGTGCAGATTCTGGAAGGTGTATCGTCCGGGGACAAGGTGGTGACTACCGGCGCTTACGGATTGCCGGATAACACCAAGATCAGTGTCGCAGCACCGTCTGAGACTCCGAAAGACGCACCCAAGGAAAGTCCCAGTGAGAAATAACGGTTTCGGAGTGAGAGCGTGAATCACAAGCAATCCAGCCACTGGGTGGCGAGACATTCCCGCCCAATGATTTTCCTGATTTTCACACTGGCCCTGCTGGGCGGTTACCTGGCCTTCACCATCCCGGTGTCGGTATTCCCTGCCACCAATTTTCCGCGCGTGCTGATCGGCGTCGACAACGGCGTGATGCCGATCGACCAAATGATGGTGACGGTCACGAGGCCGATCGAAGAAGCGGTGAACAGCGTACCAGGGCTTTTGACAGTACGCTCGATTACAAGTCGCGGCTCAGCGGAAATCGATCTTTACTTTCGCTGGGATCTGGATATGTTCCAGACTCTGCAGTATGTGAACGCGGCGTTGTCGCGTGTCCAGCCCGAACTGCCGCCGACTGCCAAGGTGGAAGCTCACCGCATGACTTTCGCCAGCTTCCCTATCCTCGGATACAGCCTTACATCGGACAGGGTGCCCCAGACGCGACTTTGGGAGATGGCGACCTATGAAATGAAGCCGCGGCTGAATCGCCTGGACGGCGTCGCAACCGTGGTTGTTCAAGGAGGACAGGAACCAGAATTTCAAATCACTCCCGACCCTTCCAAGCTGTTGGCCACGAATGTAACCGTAACCGACATTCTTGAATCCGTCCGCCGCACCAATTTAGTCGATTCTCCCGGCTTGCTGGAACGCAATCATCAACTCTTCCTCGGTCTGGTGAATGGCCAGGTGCAGACGCCGGAACAGATCGCGGGCACCGTAGTCAAGAACACGGCGGCGGGATTTCCCGTCCGCATCGGAGATCGTATCGAAGGTTGAGCCCAACGTAAAGCCCGTATACACGGTAGTTACCGCCAACGGCAAACCTGCGGTGCTGCTGAATATCAATCGTCAACCTGACGGCAACACCGTACAGGTCGCGGACGAAGTTCATACCGAGATCGAACGCATCCGCAAGACTCTTCCGCCGGGAGTGGACATTCAGCCGTTTTACGACCAGTCGATCATCGTGAATGAGTCGATCAAGAGCGTACGCGATGCGATCCTGCTTGGCCTGGTTCTGGCGTCCATCATCCTGGTTTTGTTTCTGCGTGACTGGGGAACTTCACTGGTGGCAGGTTTAGTCATTCCCGTGACGGTGATGGTGACGTTCATCGCGCTGAAGGTAATGGGCCAGACTTTCGACTTGATGACGCTGGGCGGACTGGCGGCTGCGGTCGGGCTGGTCATCGACGACGCCATCGTCGTCGTGGAAAATATTGTGTCGCATCGCGACGCCGGGCAGGGCCGCCTCGAGGCGATCGAGAGCGCGCTCCGGGAAATCACGGTGCCCTTGATTGGATCGACCATTACCCCGGTCGTGGTTTTTATCCCCTTGATCGCAATCACGGGAGTGACGGGGGTATTTTTTCGCGCCCTAGCCATCACCATGAGCGTTTCGCTCATTACCTCACTAGTTCTTGCGTTAACGTGGACGCCAACCTTGAGCCAATATTTCATCCGGGGAAGGCACAGAATTGGGGAAAATGAAGCGAATCCGAGCGCGGCGACGTCATCAGAGGAAACCGAGGAACAATCGCAAGACAATGATGTCCGGCGCTTGCTTGCGGCCGAGGAAGCGCACCTCGGCGGATTCTTCCTGCGGATCATCAACTTTCATGAACGCTGGCTGCGGCGCGCACTGGAACGTCCGCGCATACTGATCGTATTGAGTCTCGTGCTGGTTGCCATCTCATACGTGTGCTACCACTACTCCGGTTCTGACCTTCTTCCTGAGATGGATGAGGGCGGTTTTGTACTCGACTACCTCATGCCCGCCGGCAGTTCTCTGGAAGAGACGAACCGCGTGGTAAGCCACGTTGAGCAGATTCTTCGCGATACTCCCGAGGTGGAGAGCACATCCCGCCGCACCGGCCTGCAGCTTGGACTCGCGGCCGTGACCGAGGCAAACTATGGGGATGTGCTGGTAAAGCTGAAAAACAAGCGTGAACGAGGCATCGATGAGGTGATCGCCGAGGTCCGCGGCAAGGTGAAGCAACAGGAACCGGCTTTGGACGTGGAGTTCACGCAAGTGCTGCAGGATATGATCGGCGATCTGACTTCGGCGCCGGAACCGATTCAGATCAAGCTGTTCTCGGAGGATCCAAAACTGCTTGAAGAGTGGGCGCCGAAAGTTGCGACTGCGATCCAAAAGATCAGCGGCGTCGTTGACACACTGAACGGAATCGATAACACGATCAGCGGACCGGCAGTGACGTTTCAAGTTGATCCGAGCGTAGCCGCCCGGGCTGGCTTCACGGCGGAAGAAATCGCAGTCGATGCTTCTGCGATTCTCGAGGGCGAACCTGCGCCTACTCCGGTTGTGACGAATGGGCGTGCCTATACACTGCGCGTGCGCTTCCCTGCCGCGAATCGCGCCTCGCTCGAAGCCATGCGAGATACGCTTCTTGTCAGCAGCACCGGACACACGGCGACGTTGGGTGCGCTGGCTACAGTTGAGGAGAATGCGGGACAAACTGAAATCCGGCGAGAAAACTTGCAGCGTGACGTCGCTGTCACCGCCCGACTGGAAGGCACCAATCTTGGCAGTGCCATGACCGAGGTGCAACGAACCGTGAATGATCTTCATCTGCCTTCGAGCATCCGCGTCGAATACGGCGGAACCTATGAAGAGCAGCAACGATCATTCCACGATCTGGTCATCGTTTTAATTCTGGCGGTGCTTTTGCTCTTCATCGTGCTTCTGTTTGAATTCGGCACTTTTGCCGCTCCGGTCGCCATTTTGTCGTCGGCACTGCTCTCCACCTCGGGCGTATTCATTGCTCTTCTGATTACCGGCACCACCTTCAACATTTCCTCCTTCATGGGAATGATCATGGTCATCGGAATTGTGGCTAAGAACGGCATCCTTCTGCTCGACGCGGATCAACGTCTTAGAGCACTCGGCATCAACGACAAAGACGCCATCCTGCAAGCCGGCCGCCGCCGTCTGCGGCCCATTGTCATGACCGCTCTGGCGACGGTCGCTGGTATGCTGCCGCTCGCCTTCGCCATTGGCGCCGGGTCTCAGATGCTTCAGCCATTGGCTATCGCGGTGATTGGCGGGGTCCTGATTTCCATGCTGCTATCGCTGATCATTACTCCAGCGGTGCACTTCTTCCTCGCGAGAACTGGCGCTGCGAACACTCACGAAGGTCAGGAATCTCTGGCCTGAGGGTTCCGGTAGGACTTCAGGGAGGAATTCTCCGTCGGCCTTTTCTGTCCTCGCAACGTTTCCCTTCGCCCGAGCACTATCGGACTGAGCGGGTCAACAAGCGTACATTACCTTCGTAACCACATTAATTCATCAAACTTGATGCCTTTCGGTTGTGAACTTGGGTCCTTGATGGCGCTTAAGGAGAGCGCAATTGTTTGCTGAAGGAATTACACTAAGATGGGCGTCGTTTGAGCGTTCGTCCTAAATTGCCGGTTTGCCGAACGATAAATTTTGACCGACCTAAAGAACAAACCAAGTCTCGACGAGCAGACTTTTTCCAAGTTACTGGAAGCCGCCTTTGTGCTCCAGGAACACAACCGCGAAATGCGGCAAATGGAAACCAGTCTGGAGCTGCAGAGCGAGCAGCTGCGGCAGCAAGATGCGGAAGCTCGCGCCGCATCCCAGAGTGGCTCGCCCGGCGCGGAAGAAACCAAACGGACCAACGCCGACTACACGCTTACCCTGGCGGAGATTGTCGAAGCTCAGCGCCAGATCCAGATCCGCCATCTCAAATCCGAACAAGCGATGGCCATCATCGCGGAAAGAATTGCTCGTATCACAAAGGCCAGCGGTGCTGGGATCGGAATTCTCGACGGAAAGGTGATACGGTATCAGGCCGGCGCAGGAGCTCCGTCGCTGCCGGTAGGGAGCGAGGTGCCGTTAGAGAATTCGATTTGCGCGATGTGCGTGCGCACAGGACAAGTGCTGCGCACCCCCGACGTCAATACTGAATTTCTGTTCGACCCGGCCTTGTGCCACCCGCGCGGGATTCTGTCGCTGGTTGCCGTGCCGGTTTATCACGATGGAAACATCGTCGGAGCTTTAGAACTCTATTTCGACCGTCTGCAAGGTTACGCCGAACAGGATATACACACCTGTCAGCTGATGGCAGGCCTAGTGACCGAGGCGATTGGGCGTGCTTCCGAGTCAGCCATGAAGAAGGCCATGGCGGAGGAACACTCCTCGATGTTGGCGGCAATCGAGAAATTAAAGCCCAGCCTGGCTGCTATTGCGAAAGATGCTCCCGCTGAAACTTCCAGTGACAGTTTGGAAACTCCGGCGGCAAACGCTGGCGAAAGCACGTGTTGGAATTGCGGTAACAAGTTGATCGCGGAAGAACAGTTCTGCGGAGGATGCGGTGCCGCGCGCGATACTGACAGCGGCACTTTGCAGAGCAAGCTGGCTTCGGCGTGGCATAGGCAACAGTCCACCCCAGAAGGGTCGCCCCCGTATCGAGAGACGTTGTTATCCGGGAACTCTATTCCGACGCCCGAAAACGGAGCTCGCCCTCTTTCGCCTGTGACCTCCCCAACCTCCGAGGACGAGAAGTACAGTTCACCGGAAGCTCGCGCAGTCACCGCCGATCCTGGCGCTCCGGAAAATTCCCTGCAACCCATACGCGTAAGCGGACGGAAGAGGGAATCCAATGGACTGGAGTTCCCGGCCCCGTCCGTCGACTCGACACCGAAGGAAATCACCTGGAGCTCCGCCGCGAAAACCCGGGATTTTCTGCAAGTGCTCTCGGAATCGCACCCACCCAGCGGTCTGGTGCGGTTCTGGCGGGCTCGTCGCGGAGATTTCTATCTAGCCGTCGCGGTACTTCTGGTGGCAATCGTAATTCGCTGGGGAATCCTTTCCGAGAGCTCAATGGGCGCCGGCGGCGGTACCGGTGTTTCAGCCGCCAACCGTCGAAAAGCCGCGCCCAACGCGGATCTCTCTCCGTTCGACAAGCTCCTCATCAGCTTGGGTTTGGCGGATCCCCCGGAATCCCCAGAATATAAAGGCAATCCTGACACGCAGGTATGGATCGACACGCATACCGCTCTCTACTATTGTCCAGGCTCGGAACTGTTCGGAAAGACTCCAAATGGCAGATTTGCGAGCCAGCGGGATGCCCAGCTCGACCAGTTCGAATCCGCGTCCCGACGGGCCTGCGACTAATTCCCCGACCGTTGTACTTCCAATTGAACCCTGGAATTGACAACCTTGTCCGCCGGGAGTGCAATCATACATACCAAGCTCTGGAGAAAACCTCATCGTGCCCCTATCCAATGACGAATCAAGATCACAGGTCTTGCCAGAAACTGAACTGAATCCCCTCCTGAATCCTGTGCTCGGCGAGAATATGGGGCGGTGGGCTGAGGTGTATTTCACCAGTCCTCCCGAACGGCGCGCAGAAGCGGTTTCCGACTTAGTCCGTGAACTTCGGGGCAATTCCACCACAAGCTATCGTTCAACCGAAATGGTTGAAAACCCGCTCCCACAAGGTCACACTGACCGGGATAAAGAGTTGTTTGCCGGAATTGAGGAACTTAGCGTCGTATGCGAGTCCTGCGGACATCGAAACCTGGCCGGGCAGCGGTTCTGCGGAATGTGCGGCGTACCGCTTTCCAGCTGGCCGCGGGAAAGTTCTGAGCCCGCCGTCGAGGAATCGCCGGGGTCCGGTAGAAGCGGAATTGCCCGCGGAACCATCTCCGGAAGCCTTTAGCGAAGGCGAATTTGTAGAGCGCTCTCCGGAACAGGCCTCGGTCCCTCCTGCAGCAGAGATGAATGCACGATTTGCGGAAGAGCGGGCGGCGGAAGAGCGCGAAGATCGACGAGGAGATCGAGATGATCATTACGGGCAACCCGACACGCTTCCCTCTCTCGAGCAAATCCGAGCTCCCTTCGAAGGGCTTTCGGATTATGGATCGGAGCGACCCAACCGCTACCGAGTTTACGTTGGCGTGGCTATAGCGGTCATTCTCGGTCTGTTGGTCTATACTGCGTGGCGAAACAACACCGCGTTTTGGAGCAGCGGGAGTGCGCCCTCGTCGCTTCCTCAGGCCGTGCCATCTCCTGCTGAGCCGGAGCCATCCGCCCCTGCTCCAGCGCCGGCGGCCGCCAAACCGGCAACACCACCAACTGCTGCGCCGCGAAACGAAAAGCCGCCCTTAGCGGGGTCTTCACAAAATCCGCCGCCAAGAACAACAAATCGTGAGGCAACTCCTCGTCAGGAAGTTAGTCGCAAGATCAGCGATCGACCAGCAAACGCCGCTGCTTCGCGCGAATTGACCGCCGCTACGAAACCCACGACTCCTCCAAACGGGCAAAGTGGTGCTGAGGAACTGGCGGTCGCGCAGAGGTATCTTAACGCGGGTTCTGGCTCGTCGCGGGATAGCCGGGAAGGGGCGAACTGGTTGTGGAAGGCAGTGGCCAAACAAAACCTGACCGCAACTTTGCTCTTGTCCGATTTGTATCTACGTGGAGACGGGGTAAGCAAAAGTTGCGATCAAGCTCGTCTGTTGCTGGATGCTGCCGCACGAAAGGGAGCAACTGCGGCCGCTGAGCGGCTGCGTAACTTGCGGGCTTTCGGTTGTCACTGAGTCGCGGCCGGTATCGCGCCGCGTTCGTTTCGGACTAAGCAACTCCGGATGGAACCTGCACACCCTGTCGGCGTGACTCATACCACAGCGCCAGTTCGACACGGTTCCAAAGCCCAAGCTTATCGTAAATCACGCGAAGATAATTCTTGACCACATGTTCTGTGGTGCCGATTTCCTGGGCCACGTCGCGATTCTTCAATCCTTGGGCGACTAATTCGATGACACGGTGTTCACGCTCGCTTGGGACACGGTTTCCGTAGCGTTCGTAGGGGAACATGACTGCCTCCGATATAAAAGTGTTGCGAGTTTTACTCGCTTGATTCCGTCTGTAATTCCAAAACGTAAAAAGAGCCGATTGAAATGCGCCTTTACCGTCCGGCGCGCCATTTTCAGCTGTTTGGCGATCTCGGCGTTGTCACAGCCTTGCAAAAGCAGTTCGACAATCTCTCTTTCGCGCGGGCCTAGACGAACGGACTTCTCGTTCATCGTTTTACTCGCCCCCTGATCTAAAATTCACTGACTATGTACAAAATGGAATGTTTGCCTAATCGGTAGCACATACCTTGCCACTTCGAGATGGAAAGCGCTGTGAGCGGTGAACACACATTTCCACAGTCACTTGCGGGCACAAGAATGGCCCCGACTTAGCGTAAGCGGGGCCTCATTTCCGGGGAACACTGCGGCAACCGAAATCAATCCAGGGAACAGGAGGCCATCAAAAGCCATACATAGCAGGGTCTTATGGTCCGCGCCTAGTTCTTTATCAAATCTGAGTGAATTCCTGGCAGGTCGGGGAACGAAATGCGGGGGCCGGGAGTGACTTGAATCCGGCAAAATATAAATGCTTTCATTTGTGATGCGATCCCAAACTAGGGCAAACACCTTAGGAGAAAACTACTGTATGCGTGGTAGGAACCTTGAAGAATTTACATCTTTCGTAATAAGCCTGTTAATTTTGCGCCCCTCGATTTTGCTAGCAAGTAAACGGCCAGAGCCAGCTTTGGCCAGCTAAATTATTCGTTTCTTGAAAATGAAGATCCAAAATCAGAGTTAGTTCGGCGCTAACCCACCTGGTCTACACTGTTGCGTATGCTAGAAAACAATTCCTCGGTTGACCAAGGAAAACTTCGGGAGTCGGGTGGTCAATGACGAGGCTTCTCAGCGTGGTTGGCGCGCGGCCGAATTTCATGAAGATTGCGCCCATCCTGGAAGAGCTGAAAAAATATCCCGACGTTGCCCACTTTCTGGTGCACTCCGGCCAGCATTACGACGAACTGCTCTCTGGAAGTTTCTTTGGTGATCTGGGACTTCCGGCACCCGATGCCAATCTTCAAGCGGGCTCTGGCAGCCATGCCGTGCAAACCGCCGAAATCATGAGAAGGATTGAGCCGGTTTTAACCGATTTCAAACCTCACATGGTCTTGGTTGTCGGCGACGTGAATTCCACCATCGCTGCCGCGTTGACCGCCGCAAAGATGGGAATCGCGGTCGCTCACATCGAAGCCGGATTGCGCAGCTTTGACTTGAGCATGCCGGAAGAGATAAACCGCAAACTAACGGATGCCATATCAAGTTTGCTTTTCGTGAGCGAAGCCAGTGGCCTCGACAACCTGAAACGCGAGGGAGTGCCCTCTGAACGAATCTTTCTGGTTGGTAACGTCATGATCGATTCTCTTCTCCGCCATCGTGTGGCGGCGGCACGCTCTCCCATCCTCGATACGCTGGGCTTACGCAATAATGGGAGGGGCTGCAGCCCATATGGCGTTCTTACACTGCATCGACCATCGAACGTAGATAACCGCGAAACCCTGCGAGATGTTCTTGGCGCCGTAAGCTCTCTCGCGCGTGACCTTCCATTCTTCTTTCCGGTTCATCCCCGGACCCGGAAGACGATCGAGGGTTTCGGCTTTGGAGAATACCTTGCCAATTCGAAATGCAAGGAGCGTTCGGGAATCATCCCTCTTGATCCACTCGGGTATCTCGATTTTCTGGCGCTCAATGATCATGCACAAATCGTGCTCACGGACTCCGGAGGAGTGCAGGAGGAAACAACGGTGCTGGGTGTGCCATGCCTGACTCTGCGTGAAAATACCGAACGCCCCGCCACGGTCGAGTATGGGACGAATCAGGTCGTGGGAATACAGCCAGAGCATATTCTGGCGGCTGCCCGATCAATTCTATTGAAACCCAAGCGGCGCGGCCAGAGTCCTCCCCTGTGGGATGGCAAAGCTGCGGAAAGAATTGTGCCGATTATGCTCGAGTACGTGAAGCGGAGTGGAAGCGCGTAGAAGTCTGATGTGCTCAGGCTACGAAAAAATCGTCCGAATCTTCAGCTGTGTTACTTCTTGGCGATGTGAGGTTTCTGGTAGGAAGCGTTGATTCCGGAGCCGGTTCCGGAACTCGTTTTCGTCGTTTTGACGGGAACGGTCCTTGCAGATCCGGAGTTGGGTGTCTTGGAACCTGTGACAACGCCCTGCTTTTCGAGATGAGCCAGCTCGGCATTTGTTTTTCGGCTACTCGTCGACGCTCCCGTCGGCGCTGCGGAGGGCTTGCCTGTGGAAATCGGCGATTTCGAGGAGAGAGGCTTATTCACTGGATCCTGCGGAGCCCTGACGGATGATTTCGCGCCCTTGTGAGTCTGTGCTGGAGCAAAAGAGATTAAGGCCACACAAGCCACTAGAACGTAACCAACCTTGCTCTTTATCATGATAAAGTCTCCCGTTCGGCCCTTCGCTCAGAGGTGATTCTTTAATTAGACCATGTTTTCGTTTTGTCGGTTGGCGAAAGAAATGAATTTCAGCGCGTTGCAACCCAAAACCATCTCTCACTCATGAATATCGGAGATTCGAGTTACCAGGTCAATGCACCTCTCTCGATGCCGGATGATGAAGTGCACCTCTGGCGTGTTGATCTGGACGCGATCCGTTCGGAAGAGCCCCGCTGGCTGAAAGTGCTGTCCGGCGACGAAACACAGCGGGCTGCACGGTTCCATTTCCCAGTCGACCGTCAACGATTCATCGCATCACGAGCTTTCCTGCGAAAAATTATTGCCGCATATTTGGATGCTGTTCCGAGCGATCTTACTTTCGTCTATTCGAAAAAGGAGAAGCCTTCGCTGGGCCCGGTTTTTTCCGACAGTGGCTTGACGTTCAATCTTTCCCACTCTGGGGGCATTGCCCTTTACGCTTTTTCGCGCCGCCGTGACGTGGGCGTTGATGTGGAACAAGTTCGCCGTGATTTCGACGTGGAAGAAATTGCGCGCCGATTTTTTTCTCCGCAAGAGCAGAATGAACTTGCGCTGATCCCTGCCGCTGAAAGAGTAGAAGCGTTCTTCCGCTGCTGGACGCGCAAGGAAGCCTATATCAAAGCGACGGGTGAGGGACTGTCTGTGCCGTTGACGCAGTTCGACGTCTCGTTGGCTCCGGCGTGCACCAATGCGCTGGTTTCCACAAGGCCGGATGCTGCGGAAGCGACTCGCTGGAGGTTAATCAAGGTACCGGCAGGCTCCGGATATATCGCCGCCCTCTGCGTGCGCGGACGAGACTGGAAGCTAAAAGACTGGTCAGCCGGCAAAGGGAAAGACGACAATAATTCTGCCCCCCTCCCATTGTGCCCGAGTAAGGAATGAGAAAGCCGGGACGGAACAAATTTGGCCGTTGGCGCAACTTTTTTCACCCTAAAAGTTCCCACTCGTCTAAGCGAGAAAAAGTCGTACCCATGGCCCTCTTTTCAGTGGTTTGCAATCGCCACGGAGGCGCCAAAAGGCCCGCCACTTGCAGCCTCCAACGGTTCGTTTAAAAATTGCAAGCCCCGCTTTCGTATCACGCTTGTTCAGTGGTACTCTGTTACGTAAGGTTTCGGGACTCCTCTCCCTAGCATTCTGCAATCGGTTTTCGCTTCGATGCCCGCAAGAAACTGGGAAATAATCCAGCCAAAGACAATAAAGGTAGTAGACAAGAGACCAGCAATAAATCCAGGAGGCTCCGCACTTGACTGCTTCAGCTAGCCATCTCACTCCGCCACACGGCGGCGAACTCATCAACCTCATCGCTCAACCAGATAAAGTTGCCGAATTAAAGGCCCACTCCAAAGAATGGCCGTCATGGGACTTAACCGCGCGCCAGCTTTGCGATCTGGAACTCCTGATTACGGGCGGATTCTCACCGCTTCGCGGCTTCATGACTCGCGCCGACTATGAAGGCGTTTGCAAAGATATGCGATTGGCCAGCGGCATTCTCTGGCCCATGCCGATCACGCTCGATGTCACTGAGGAATTCGCCAAGAAGCTCACACCCGGTACAAGCAAAGTCGCATTGCGCGACCCCGAAGGCGTGATGCTGGCCGTGTTACACGTTGAAGATGTGTGGCAGCCGGATCGCAAGGCGGAAGCGCAGGCAGTGTTTGCCAGCACAAGTCCCGCCCATCCCGGCGCCGACTACGCCATCAACAAATCCAACCCGTGGTATGTCGGCGGGAAAATCGAAGCCACACAAGTTCCTTCCCATTACGATTTCCGGAACCTACGCCTGACTCCCGCCGACGTTCGGGCGGAGTTTGCCCGCGAAGGTTGGCGTCGCGTGGTGGCTTTTCAGACTCGCAACCCTATGCACCGGGCTCACGTGGAACTCGCGTTCCGTGCCGCCAAACAAGTGGAAGCGAATTTGCTGATTCACCCCGTCGTCGGCATGACCAAGCCCGGCGATGTGGATTACTACACGCGCGTACGCTGTTACCAACTACTGCTCTCGAAATTTCCCCAATCCACGGCGAAGCTTTCGCTGTTGCCTCTGGCAATGCGCATGGGCGGTCCCCGCGAGGCCATCTGGCACGCCATTATCCGCAAGAATCACGGCTGCTCGCACTTCATCGTTGGCCGCGATCACGCTGGCCCGGGCAAGGACACTGACGGCAAACCGTTTTACGGCCCGTATGAGGCGCAGGAAGTTTTCAAAAAGCACGAAGCTGACATCGGCGTGACCATGGTTCCGTTCAACATGATGGTCTACCTCGAGGACGAGGACAAATATGTTCCCGACGATGAGGTCAAAAAGGGCGATCGCGTTCTGAATATTTCCGGCACCGAGCTCCGCCAGCGTCTGAACGAAGGGCGCGAGATTCCAGCGTGGTTCACATATCCCGAGGTTGTCGCGGAGTTGCGCAAGAGTTTTCCGCCCCGGCACAAACAAGGCGTCACCATCTTCTTCACGGGCCTATCTGGCTCCGGTAAGTCGACGATCGCCAACGTGCTGCTCACCAAGTTCCTCGAGACTGGTGGACGTCCCGTCACGCTGCTCGATGGCGATCTGGTTCGCAAGCACCTGTCGTCCGAACTCGGTTTCTCGAAAGAGCATCGCGACATCAATATCCGCCGCATTGGTTACGTAGCTTCGGAGATCACCAAGAACGGCGGCATCGCCATTTGCGCTCCCATCGCCCCGTATGATGCAACCCGCAAACACGTGCGCCAGATGATTGACCCTTACGGTGGGTTTATCCTCGTCCACATCGCAACCTCGGTCGAGGTTTGCGAACAGCGCGATCGGAAAGGCTTGTATGCCAAGGCCCGTGCGGGGATTCTGAAGGAGTTTACGGGAATCTCGGATCCTTACGAAGCCCCCACCGACGCCGAAGTCACCATTAACACCGGCGAACTATCTCCTGAAGAAGCGGCGCAGGAAATCATTCTGCACCTCGAGCGGGAAGGCTTCATCGGAACCACGGCGGAGTCGGCGTAACCATCAGTGGCGGAAGCCTGAGAACGATCAAAGGCGGAAGCCGATATTGTCATGGATCTGCTGATAAAAAGCCTGGTTGGTTTGTTTGTTGGAACCCTTATCGGAATGACAGGAGTCGGGGGCGGCGTTCTGCTGCTCCCGATTCTTATCTTCGGTTTGGGTGTGCCGCCGCTTCGTGCCGTCGGTTCCGACGCCCTCTTTAACTTTCTCACCAAAATCGGCGCCAGCATCGTGCATCTTCGCAAAGGCACGGTACGCCGGAAAGTAGTGCTGGCTCTTGCGGTGGGAAGCGCCCCCGGTTCTTACCTGGGAGTAAGTTTTCTAGTCCACTTACGCAATGTGTACGGCAATGGCGTTAATCGCTTCATCACGATTGCAGTCGGCGTTTTGCTGATCTGTATCCCAACATTCCTTTTCTTCCAGAAAAAAATTGAGGACCGCGCCGCCGTAAAGCCACCCAGCATGAAATCGTTCGCCTGGATGTCGCTGATTGGCCTGGTGGCGGGCTTCCTCGTGGGCATCACTTCCGTCGGATCGGGCAGCATTGTCATGATGATGCTGTTGCTGTTCTACAGCTTTCAACCCAAAGTTATGGTCGGCACCGATATTGTGCACGCGCTCATTCTCACCGGCGTGACCAGTCTGCTGCACTTCCGAATGCACAACGTGGACGTTCATCTGGTGGGAGCACTCTTACTGGGGTCGGTGCCCGGCGGACTTCTGGGTTCTTATTTGAGCACTCGAGTTCCCGTGCCATGGTTGAGGCGCATTCTTTGCGCGGTGTTGCTGGCAACGGGCGCGCGTATGCTGATGGCTTAAGAAATTAAGTGAATTCTTGATTTGGTAATTTGGAAAACCTTTCGGCTTTTTAGATTACGAATTACCAAATTATTTGATTACAGATTCGACTCGGGAGCTTATGAATTCAGATTCCTACGCGCCAATCCTGCAACGCATTCACGCCGCGATCGAGGCCTCTCGCACCGTCTTTGCCCGTTTCACTCCGGGGGCGATCGAAACGGAATATAAGGTAGGACACGATCCGGTTACGGAGGCGGACCGCGCGCTCGATGCCGTTTTGCGAAAGGAACTGCTCCGTGATGGAGAAGGTTGGCTCTCCGAAGAGAGTGTGGACGATCCCATCCGCCTGCAACACTCGCACGTTTGGGTCGTCGATCCTCTCGACGGCACGCGCGAGTTTGTCAAAGGTATTCCAGAATTTTGTGTTTCCATCGGTTTTGTTGAAAACGGCCGCCCGGTCGCGGGCGGAATCTATAATCCTGCCACCGACGAGACTTTTCTCGGTTCCATTCACTCTGGGGTCACCTACAACGGCAAGCCTTCCCAACCCAGCCAGCGCCGCACGCTGGACGGCGCTCTCGTGCTCGCCAGTCGCAGCGAGGTCAAACGGGGCGAATGGAAGCCATTCGAAAACTCAACCTTTACCGTCCGGCCAATGGGTTCTGTTGCCTACAAACTTGCTTTAGTTGCGGCAGGGCTTGCCGATATCACCTTCACGCTGACACCCAAGAACGAATGGGACGTAGTGGCCGGAGCTGCCCTGGTACAGAGCGCCGGAGGATTTGTCTCCACGCTCGATAAAGCAAGCCTGACTGCCAATCGTCGCAACCCTCTTCTGTCTGGTCTTCTTGCCTGCGGACCTTTTCTGAAGGAACCATTGCTCGTCCTGGTCGAGCCTCACATCAGTGTGACGGAACACAGTCGCTAGTACAGGGCACAGTTGCTTTCAGATTCACATTGCATTAATCTGTCGATTCATTTCCCGTAACGGAACAAATTCCCACCTGCGATTTCCAACCTCAATAGTTTTAGAACCTCTGATACTTGTGGCCGATGAACTCCCGGGTTACCTTGAACGCGGTCGCCAGACACCTCTGTTGTCGACTTTCAACGAACAACTGAAAGAGCCAAGGCGGGAGAGAGGATTTCCCTGCCCGCAATACAAGATCGGCTAGGCACGTCTGGCCAGTGCTCATCCACTCGCCATAAACAATCCCCGAGAGGAATTCTTGCATGCGTTCAAAGCGTCATTTCGTCTACCTCATCCTTTCCCTTCTTCCTATCTGCTGTGCAATGATCTTTGCCACTTCGACTAGAGTTTCTGCTCAAGCCGTCCCACTGGCGCAGCATGTGGTCCTGGTTATAGACGAGAACACGTCCTTCAATACTGTTTATCCCAACGGCATGCCTTGGCTAGTGAGCCAGGGAAAAAAATACGGCTATGCGAACAACTATTACTCGGATGTCAGTGGATCGCTTCTCGATTATCTTTACCTCGCTTCAGGAAGCTGCGAATCCGACTATTCCTGCGGGGGCGCGCCCTCCTGTAGCCTGCCCTCAGGAAGTCACAACTTCAACTGCAACGGCAACGACTGCTTCACGCTGAAGAGTTGTGTACCCACTTCGACCAAAGATCCCATCACCGACGAGAACATCTTCCATCTCATGGACAACCAGCCGATGTCCTGGAAGGTGTACGTGCAGAATTATCTGAACGCTGGCGGCACGGTGAACGTACCTGATTTCACTTCACCCAACCAGCCGCCGTTTACCAATTACTACGCGCGCCACAACGCCGCCGTTTGGTATGAAGAAGTACTGAGTAACACTCTGGGCGCACAGGGAAACATTGTGGACTTCGAGCAGTTCGGCATTGACGTGGCAAACAACGCGCTGCCGCGCTTTGCGATCATCGTCCCCGATGGATGCTGGGACTTGCACGACGGCTGCTCGTCCTTGGCAAACGCCGACAATTTTTTGAACAGCAATTTAACTCCCATGCTTAACTTACCCGATTTTCAGCCGGGCGGGAGCGGCTTGCTGATTGTGACTTTCGACAACGGCAATGGAGATGGAGCGGGGAGGCTGTTCACTGCGGTCATCGGGCCAAATGTGAAGCCGCGATATGTCTCCAACGTCTATTACAAGCACGAGAACACATTAAGAACAATGTTGGATTCCCTGGACATCGATACCCATCCGGGATGGTCAGCGAATGTGGCCGATATGTCCGACTTCTTTTCTTCCAACTCCGGCGCTGTGGTCGTAGACTCGCCCGCGAGCAATTCCACTCAGGGAAAATCCATCCTGGTGAAAGCCGCTGCCACCGAATGGGGGTCGACGATTGACCACATGGAAGTTTGGGATTTGTTCAACTTAAAATCCACCAAGCTGGGGAATGTTTTCAGTACATCGATCGATCAGGCTTTTTCTGTCACCGGAAACGGATCCCACCAGCTTTCGGTGATTGATATCGGCGGCCCTCCTGATTACAAACCCTTGCACACGGAATCTATCAGTTACACGCTATCCTCCAGCTACGGAGTCTTCGTAAATACTCCGGCGAACAACTCGACACAATCCACTCTGTTTCCTGTCAACGCCTTTGCCGTTGAGGCGGCGGCCGAGGAATCGGGCTCCGGCATCGATCACATTGAAGTCTGGAACGGCGACACCAAGCTTGGCGATTCGCCAAAAGGAACGAGCATCAGCCAGTGGTATTCCTTGACGCCGGGAAAATATACTCTGAGCGTGAAAGACGTAGCTGATTCGGGGGCAACTATCCACGAAAGCAACGTTGCCATCACCGTGGCGTCCGGTACCGGGATGTTTGTGAATTCGCCCGCGAATAATTCGACATGGTCCACGACCACTGTGCCTGTTAACGCCTACGCCTACGAGCAGAGCGGGGCCAGCACGCCGCTGGTTGATCACATTGAAGTATGGGATAACACGCACGGAACCAAACTTGCCGACTCTCCAACTGGGACGGGAGTGAATAGCGTATTCATCAACCAGAATGTCACTTTGCCAAAGGCGGGAACTTATCAACTCGCGATCATGGATATTAATCCAAACAACAACTACAAACCAGTCCACACTGCCTACGTCACGGTGACGGTGAAATAAGGATCCCGGGTCAGACTCATCGCTGATTGATTCAAGGTCGGCGATGAGTTTCTCCGCGTGATTAAAAGACGCCTAGGCTACATGCTCGGAGACTGAAAGAATATTGCCGTCGGGATCTTTGAACCACGCTATTTTGTCGCCTGTGGGAGCCGTCCAGATTCCGAGCGGGTCTTGCTCAACAAATCCAAAGCGTTCGAATTGTAGGCCCTTGCCCTGAAGGTCCTTCACTAGATTCTCGATGCCGGTGACCTGCCATCCGAGAATGGTGAATTGAGCCGGCGTAAATGGTTGAGGAACCTTCGCAGCGCGCACCATAATTCCGTTGGCATAAAGAACTATGGCGAAGCCGTCATCTTTAACGAAACGCAGTCCGAGCACGTCCACGTAAAAAGCCTTCGCCTTCTCGACGTCGGTGATGGGAACAAAAGCGACAATGTTAGTCGAACCCAACATGCGTTCCTTTCCCCGTATCGCAAAACATTTGGCAGGGTCTTTCAAGCGACCCGATTAAGAAGTTAGCAGCATCGCTAATTCCTTATCACTCTTCCGGCGGCAATTCGAAGTCCACCAGGTTGCCGCGGAACCCTTTCGTCTTCCAAGCGCCAAAGCCGATACCGACCGCCATCCATATAGCGCCAAACACCAAGGCTTTCGGGCTTAAACTGATCCACAAAAAAAAGCAGATCACAAAACCGAGGACAGGCGGCAGCAGATTGCCCAGCTTCTTCTCGGGTTCATGCAGATAGTAACGAACAAATGCGGCGGCATTCACTCCCATAAAGGCGATCAATGCTCCAAAGTTGAGCAGGTTGGCGCCGAGATCATAACCCGTGGTAGCCCCGGCTAATGCCGGCAAAAGAAAAGCGCCAGCGAGCGCGAGGACTCCGACAAACAGAACGTTGTTGCGGGGGACTCGACGTTTGGCATCGACCGCGCCGAAGAAAGATTTGGGAAGGGCATTACTGCGGCCCATGCCGTAGAGCAGACGAGCCGCGCCCAGCTGCGCTCCCATGCCAGAGCCAAAGTTGGCCACGACGAGGGTGAATCCGACAATCGCAAACAAAGGGGCCCACGCGCGGCCGGCCACGAAAGTGAAAGCCGTATCCATGTTGGGGTACGGTTCCGAGGCCGGCCAAATCAGCTGGGCGGCGTAGACCTGGAACGCCGACAAGACTCCGATGACGACGCAGACAAGAACGGTGGCAAGCAATATATTTCGGCGAGGATTCTCAGCCTCTTCCGAGAGCGTCGAGATACCGTCGAAGCCAATATAGGTGAGCACCGCAACCGACGTCCCACCCAGCACCGCTTTCGTATTCCAGCTGGCAGGATCATAAAACGGCCGAGTAAAGAAAGCGGCGCCGTCATGCGGATGTCCGAAAATATATCGCGCCGCGGCCACAAAAAAGATCGCAATCACCACCGCCATTGCCGCAGCCAGCCCCGTGTTCACTCGAGCAGAAGTCTTCACGCCTTGAACATTCAAAGCGGTAAAAACAAACACGAAGAAGGTTGCCCAAACCGCGTAGGAAACCCCGGGAGCGAATACGTGCGCCTGCTGGCTGATCCAGATAACACAGATCATGGGATTGAGCAGGTAATCCATTACCATGCTCCATCCTGTTACATAGCCCAGAGCGGGATTGATTTCCTGTCCAACATAGGTGAACGCCGAACCGGCGCTTGGGTAGGCGCGCGCCATGCGTCCGTAGCTGATCGCGGTAAAGAGCATGGCGACCATGGCGATGAGAATGGTCGTGACAACATGTCCTCGACCGCGATTGCTGAGCACCCCAAACACAGACATGGGAGCCACTGGCTGAATCACGATAACGCCATAGAGAATTAAATCCCAAAGGGTGAGTGTGCGGCGCAAGCGCGGCGCAGAAGACACGGCAGCGTCGGAAACGATTTCCATGGGTGCGCCTATTGGATTATGCCGAAGGCAAAACTGTCAATATTAAAACGATTTATCGTGCGGTTAGACCAGCGAGTCGCGCCGCCGCTCGATCTAACAAATTTAAGATTTGGTTCGCATGCGCGAGCGAGCATCGCGCAGGTGGCCCTCCGCTGCGTCATGACTGCCTGCAACGGCGAGGCCGAAACGCGGCATATTCGCGTAGATGCACTCGTACTGGCCGTTCGCGACCTGGTAGGTTTCGTGCCATATGCCAACACTGCCGTCAGATCCGACGTTCTGGTTGAACGCCTTCCATGCCGGAAGATGTGCGGCATCGCGCGATTGCGCGTAGGCAATGAGATGGTCGAAGCTACGCCAATATTGCGTGATCATGGCGCCTCGCCAATAAATGGAAGCATGGCCGGCGAGGAATCCGAGAGACGGGTTGGCAGAGAGCTCCTTTAGCATCGGGGGCATAGCCTTCGCCACCGCTAACCACTTGCCGAAAGCTAGCAAACGGTTGATGCGAAAACCGATGAGGAAGAGCACGAAAGGCCCTTCAATCGAGGTGCTGTAGCGGCCCGGAAATACAGGGGACATAATCCGAAATTATACAAGTGCTCCGCAGAAGTTCGGGTCGGAGAAAGTTCGGAAGACAGCAAGGACGGCCATCTTCTAGAGATTAAGGCGCCCTGTGCCAATTACTTCGGCTCACCGTAATCGAACCAATATCCTCGCTGTTCATTGCCGGACATGTGCCGCGTGTTGTATTCGAGAAGATAATTCACGTGGGCGTCATCGAGCGGGAAAGATTTTTTCGGGGTGTAGGGATAGTCGCCCATGCTGAGGAACGGCAGTGGTGCGACGAAGTTTCCCTCCGCCGCATAGAAATCCATATCTTTTTCGTACCCATTCGCCGCGAAGAAATAATCGCGCACCCAACCCTCCGGCAGCGCCGGCAGATGCGACGGATCAAAATCCAATCGCACTTCATCGCCCGATCCGAACACGACAAGCTTGTCGTCGAGAGCCGTCAGCAACGGCAATACATCGCCATAGCGGGTATACGTTCCCGAAGGCCGCGTGTAGGGCCCAGTCGCGCTTACCTTTTCGTAGATATATTGCACGTTCCCCGGAGGCGTACCTTCGATTTTGAATGGATACCCGTGGAAGCGCAGATCGGCGTGAGTCAACGGAACCGGGGTCAGGCGCGACGTGCCGCTCTCATTTCGAGCGGCTTGACTCGTCCGGCTTATGAGAATGCTATCCCAGTAAACCTGCAGATTCGTAGTGATGCGAATTTTCTGGGTGCCTGGCGGGAGTTTACCCGTCAGATCCGCCGTCATCGTTCGCGGACCACCCGCGGGGAATCCCATATCGTCCATCACGCGATTCCAATTTCCCCTGGCGTCCTGTGCTTCGACGTACGGCGAGATGGCCTGAATCCCCGCCTGCGATGCGGCGTACATGCTATTTGCGGAAAAATATTCGACTTCCCCATGCAGCAGCAGCCAGAGCGGTCCGCCGCGATAAGCCTCGCCAAGATCGAGAGTGAGGCTATGCGGTTTGGCAAATCCCTGAAACTGCGTTAATGCGAAATCTCCGAAGTATCGATGCGACAAAAGGCTTGGCAAGACATCGTGTCCATGTTCATCCCAAGCCCCGGCAGGCGCACGCGCGTCGCGGCTCGTTATGACCTTGAATTCAGGATACGGCGGGTTCGACGCGAAGTATTCGTTGGGATACACCTCGGCATTGCGTGGATGATCCACAGCCAGCAAACGCGCTTGATCGAGATAGACCGCCTCCTCCAGCGGCTCCATGAAGCGAAAACTCAGCTTGCCGTCTTTTTCCCGAATCATGTTCCGATCGACCTTGATGTACTCCACTGGCCGCGGGACATCGCGCTGGTTCGGCCCGACCCAGTGTCCGACCACACCCGCGCCCAGCATGTCCGCAACAAACTCGTAGCGCGTGCCATTCCATACAAACAACGTTGGGCACGAGCTGCCGCGCCGATCCATCTCAAGATATTTTTGCTCACGGTCGCCGGGGACGTTGATTTCGTCTTGCAAGACGCCCGTGGGCCAGGTCATGCGAACGATGTCGGCGGCTTTCGATTCGCCGAGGCCAACCACAATGTCGGTCGAGTTCTGCCCCAGATATCCATTCGATCCGGCAATCTCAAATTTCTGCCGGTTGCCTCCCGCGAACACTTCCACTTTGGTTCCGATGGCACTCTTGTTATCAGCCAATCCCTTGAGCGAGAGACGCAGCCAGTGATTCTGATTCGCCCCTTCATTGCGCAGCAGCATCGCAGGGCCGTGATTCTGCGTGATCAGCAGATCGGTGGTGCCGTCGTTGTCGTAATCGCCTGTGATGATGGCGCGCGGCTCTTTGAGTTGAATCTTGTCGAGACCAACGTCTGCGGTTACATCTTTGAAGCCGTCAGGGCCCAGGTTGCGAAACAGCTTGATCTCGCCCTTGCCTTCTTTCGTTTCTCCGACGGCGACGAGATCGACCCAGCCGTCGTTGTCGTAGTCGAAAGCAGCGACGCCGTAGGCGCCCCGAATCCAGTCCGTCTTTGGAAGGGGCGCACGCTCGAAAGTCTTGCCCCGATTGTTACGCCACAGCGTGATGCCTTGCCAGTCGCCGTGGGTGAACGCGACATCCATCCAGCCATCATGGTCAAAATCAAGAATAGAAACGCCTCTGGGAGGGGAAGGAAACGTTGCCGGCCAAATTCTCTTCGAGATGAATTTCCCTTCTCGTGGATTCTCGAGAATAGTCGGTCCGCCATCCGGGAGGACGATATCTACGGCACGATCATTGTTATAGTCGCTGCCGATTACGCTAATTCCACCCGTTGATCGCGCCTCAAGTAATCCTAGCCCATCGGTAACGTTTGTAAACGTTCCGTCGCCGTTGTTTCGGAACATCCCGAGGGCCCCTGCAGCGTCGTAACCCCGCGTCAGAAAAAGATCGAGATCGCCATCATGATCGTAATCAACGAAAGTAACTCCGAGATGATCCAAATCCGCTAGAAGATTCGCCTCGCCGTGGACTTCTCGGAATGTACCGTTCTTCTGGTTGTGAAACAGCAAAACTTCTTCGTTCGTGCTTACCACGAGATCGGCCCAACCGTCATTGTCATAGTCACCGGCAGTGCAGCCGACGCCGTGGATGTTCGCGGGAATCCCCGATTTCTTGGTCACATCTTCAAACTTGCCGTTTCCAAGGTTGTGATAAAGCGACATCCCCCCTTGGGCGCCATTGTCAGCAAAGAAAATGTCAATCTTCCCATCATTATCGTAGTCAAGAAAACACGCCCCAGGTCCCGCCGCATCGACGATACCGGGCAGAACCGGCGGCGAGGAAGGCAGTCCTGCTTCCCGCGTCACATCCACAAACCGCACTTTGATCTGCGCCGGGGGCTTCAGTACGGCTTGCGGCGATTCCACTGCGCGCGAATACTGTCCCTGCTCGCCATAGGCCAAGCTCATGGGTGCGCCGATTTTGTTTTGCGTGATGTATTGGAATTTCTTCAGATGCTCGCGGGCGTGATCCACATCTGTCGACTGCTGATACGCGCGAGACAATCCGAACTCGGCGGAGGCGTGCAGCGGGTTGAGTTTCAAAGCATGTTGAAAGGCGTCGATGGCTTGCGGGAATTCCTTCGCCTGCACGTAAGCTGTGCCCAGAAAGTACCAAGTGTCGGCGTCGTTCGGATCGATCTCCGTTACATGGCGAAAGGCGCCCACCGCGGTCTGCGCGTCGCCGGTATTCTTTGCCATTAGGCCGAGGTTGTACCAGGCATTGGGATTTTTTGGATCCTCCTTCAACGCATCTTGCAGCGCCGCCTTCGCCTCCTCGATCTTCTGCATGTTCAGCAGCGCAATGCCGATGTTCAGTTGCGCCATCGTTAGCTTGGGATCAAGCTCGGCGGCTTGCTGAAAGGACTTGAGTGCCTTCTCGAAAAGCTGCTGGTTCATGTATGCCGCGCCAAGATTGTTCAGGCGTGCGGCTTCCACGGGATCTGTTTTACTTTGAATCTGCGGGGCCGTAGCAAACAGGCCGAGGGCGGCAAGAACCATGCCGGCGAGAGCAATCGAGATTCGTGGATTCATTCGACTACGATTTAAACACAGAGCCCACAGGAATACACCGAAACGAGAATCGACCTTGGTCGCGGCTGAGGCGACATCAGATTCCTCATCGCGTTCGCTCCTCGGAATGACAAATCTACTTTCTTCCCTCAGCGACGGTGCCATAGGGCCGGTTTGCGACAATGCCCTTCCCTTCCTGCACCGTAACTGTCTGTCCACCGTTTATATTCGCCAGCTTATCTACCTGCCCGCTTGGCCATTCTATTTCGACTGCATCGGCCTTCATTTGCGAACCTAGCCCGAAGGTAAGCACCAGTTCGCTCTGCGAAAGATAACTAGATCCGGAACGCAGCATCTTCACTTGATGTTGTTGATGGTTCTCCGAGGACAAACGCACGACGGCTCCAATCCCATCGCGGTTCGATTTCGTTCCCACCAACTTAAAGCGCAGGCTGTGATTCGTTCCACCTTCGCTGTGAAATAAATATGCTGGACCAGCATTGGTGGAGATCAGAACATCGAGATAGCCATCGTTGTCGATATCGGCGTAAGCCGCGCCCCTCGCCACTCTCGGCGCAACAAAGGATGGCCCCATCTGCGCCGTGACTTCCTGAAACTTGCCTCCACCGAGATTGTGGAAAAGATGCGCGGGTTCGGCGTAGGTGACACGCTTTTGTACGCGCTCGATGGCGTCCTCAATGTGGCCATCGGCGACGAAGATGTCCGGCCAACCGTCGTTGTCGTAATCAAAAAAGAAGCAGCCGAATCCCAGCGTGACCAGCGTGGCGCGTCCAACTTCGGATTGCGGAGCTTCATCCACAAACAGACCATTGCCCTCGTTGTGAAACAGAGAAACCATCTGGTTGGAAAAATTGGTGATGAGCACACTGGGATGCCCCGAGTGGTCGTAATCGGCAGCATCCACGCCCATGCCGGCCCGGGCAACTCCGTCTTCGCTGAACGCGATTCCTGCAGAAACACCGCGCTCTTCGAAGGTCCCATCCTTCTTGTTGAGGTAGAGTTTGTTGGGCTGGGTATCGTTGGCGATCAGGATATCGGGCCAGCCGTCCGCGTTGTAATCCAGAATCGTGATGCCCAGGCTTTTCGATGTGGGATCGCCAAGCCCCGCTTTCTGTGTAACGTCTTCAAACTTGCCGCCGCCCAGGTTATGCCACAGTCGTACCGATGTTCCTTTATAGGACTCGGGCGTGCAATAAGATTTATGTGCGCCGTCCAGCGTACAGTACAGGTCGGTCTGCTCTGTCCAGCGAACGTAGTTTGCAACAACCAGGTCGAGTTTGCCGTCGCGATCGTAGTCGACCCACGCGGCGCTCGTCGAAAATTCATCCGGACCCCACATGCCGGCGGTTTTTGTAACTTCGGTGAATGTGCCGTTGCCATTGTTGTGGAAAAGATGACTTTGTCCGATCGCGGTGATGAAGAGATCGTCAAAACCGTCGTTGTCATAATCGCCGACGGCCACGCCGAAGCCAAACATTGGGACAGCGAGCCCAGCCTTGCGGGTTACATCAGTAAACGTTCCGTCGTGGTTGTTGTGGTAGAGCTTTGGGGTAGTCACTCCACCGTGAGCGTGTCCTGGCCAGTCTGTGCCGTTGATCAGAAGAATATCGGGATAGCCATCATTGTCGTAATCGATAAAAGCGCAGCCCGGTCCCATCGTTTCGGGGAGCCACTTTTTCCCGAATGCGCCATTGTTGTGCGTGAAATGAATCCCCGCCTGTGCCGTGACGTCACGAAAGTGGATCTGCTGCGCTTGGGTGGGAAGCGTCAGCACAAAGCCGATTAACCACAGAGACACGGAGACACGGAGGAAATCAATGGGTGGCGATCGCTTTCGCATCATCTCGATCCTCCGGCAGAAGTCGTGACGGACGCTTCTCGGGCTTTGCCCGGCTGGACAGCCGGGGCTATCCCCACATGAGCGGTGGCTGATCCAGCCAGCGGAACACTGACGTGTTCGTGCACCGCTTGACGTTCGTTGTTGTCTTCTGGATGCGATTGGCGATACGGGCCGGTGATCGCTTGCGACGACTCGTCGGCCTTGAAGCGCATGTAGCGGGCTTCGTGTTCCTTGGCCAGCTTTTCGTTGCCCAGGCCGCTGTAGCACAGCATCAAGTTGTAGTGTGCCTGCAGATCTTCCGGATCGATCGCCAGAACAGACTGCAGGGTGTTGATCGCGTCCTGATATTTTCGTTGCAGGAAGCGCACTCGACCCAGATCGTTTAGCGCAACGCGGTCGCGCGGATATTGGCTAAGCACAATTTGCAGTCGATCCGCCGCGCCGTCATAATTGCCTTCCGAGCGCAGCACTCGAGCGTAGAAGTAGTTGGCTCGGGCAAGCTTTGGCGATAAGACAAGCGCTTTTTCCAGCACAGTGCGGGCGCGTTCCATGTCGCCTTCCTGAACGGCACAGCGACCGATATTCACCCAGCCATCGGGATTCTCAGGATCTGCCTCCGTAACTTTCTGAAATGCAGCCGCCGCGGCTTTCAGATCACCTTGGAGGAACAGGCCAATTCCATAATCGTTCCAGCGCTGCCATTCGTCCTTGCGAGCGATCGTCTTCGGCTGGAGCGCGGGACTGTTGCGCGCAACCACCGGTAGCGTTACTTCATTTTCCGCAACGGTAACAATAGGCACGTCAGGAATCTTTTCTTCTTTCGCCGAGACTCCCTGGAGCGACTTGGTGAACACCAATGGACGATCGTCGTATGCGGCGGCGACATTGTGGCCTGATGTTTGGTCCGATTCGCCGGCAAAAGCAAATTGCGTGTTCAACCAGGAAAACTTGCGATAGCACAGGCGCGCATGCAGCGTGATCTTGTTTCCGGCATTTTGCGGAATTGCTACCCGGTAATGCACGGTATCGGCCGCTCCAGGGGGGATGAGCCGGACATAGACCACGGCGCGCGTCGCCCAGGCATTCCGCTTGTTGATGGGATTGCCGTGAGCATCGATTTGCAGGGAGCGATAGAAATGCGCCCCTTTTTCAACTGGCCCTTTTCCACCGTCCTCGACCATGCCGCTCCAGAAAATGGTCTGGCCTTTGTCGTCGGTGCCTTTCAATTCAAGCCAGGTATCATAGGCATCCACTGTGCCCCCGGGAAAGAAGTGCCCCACTTTCTTTGTGCGAACGACGACGTCGACCCGAACCGTATCGCCACGGCGCAATGCAGGCTGCACGCGGTTTAGAGGGGCGGTCACCGGCGCAACCTCCTCGCCTGCGGCTCCGCTGATTCCAGGGTTAATCTTGGTTTCTGCTTCTTCGCCCACTGCAAATGTGGTGGCTAGTTCTGGTTGGCTGGCTGCGCCCGTCTTGAGCAACGGCGCGGCCGGAGATAGCGCAAAGATATCCACGGTAAGCGCGCCGCTCTTCAGGAATCCCTCTGTGAGTTTCAGCTGAGCGTCGTCATTGTTCGCCGTGGGGACGGCCGTATTCGCGCCGGGGAAGCGATGCGAGTGCACGAAACCGTTGACGTTCCCGGCGTCATGGGAAGCTTCCGCAGGCATGTGGCAATCGGCGCACTGCTGCGGCTTGGGCGGATAGTAAAAGGACCGCGCGCCCTGACCGGACACTCCGCTGGCCTGCCAGTTGTCATATTCGTTGAAACCGCGGAACCAGCGATAGCTGTTCACCGGCACATCGAGATGAACCTTATGGCACGAGGAGCAGAATTCGGCCGTCTGCGTCTTCATGAACGGCTTGAGAAAAACGCGGCGGTGCGGTTCGGGATTCAGGCGAATTACAAAATCGTGCAGGGCACGCGCCACGGGATTCTGCGTCGCGGCCATTTCGTGCAATTTGGGATATTCCAGATAAAAATCCGCCTGACCCATGGTGCTCTTCACGTTGGCGATGGAGTGGCACATCATGCAGCCCAGTCCCGCCTGCGATTCCGGGCGGTGGACAATCTGCTTGATTGGCGTATCCATCAAGCCGCTGTAAAGCACAGCGGGGTCATGACAACCTCCGCACCATTTTGACGGCTTCGTGCCGACAGTATCCTGCATGTACTCGATGGCCTTGCGGTACCACTGATTGTTGAACGATGAAAAATGGTGGGCCGAACTGAACCACTGGTTGTAGATATCTTCGTGGCAGCGCTTGCAGGAGTCGGACTCCATGAAAAACTTGCTGGGAATTTTTTGCTTGCCGTACACCTGGGCGGAACTGGGGAAGAACGATCCCTCGGGCCCATCACCCTCGGCATTCATATTGTCGGGAGCCATCAGGGGATTTTGAATGAGGCTCCGCGTCTGCCAACTCTCGCGAATATAACGCGCACCGAAAGCGATTCCCGCCAAAAGAATCAGGCAGACCGCTGTGCGCAAAACGGCCGGGGTCACGCTGGAAGTCGATCCAGAATATTTCCCCAGTTGATTGGCGATTAGGAAGCCAACGCCAACGAGCGAGATAAGGATGTGCAGGGCCAGCCACTTCCATTCCGTGCGCGGCGTACCCGTCTTGATGAGGATGAGTCCGAGCAGTGCGCCCGCCGCGATGAATAGGCATCCCGATCGCTCCAGAAACGTCCCGGCGCGAAGAAGTTTGATGAGCTTCGGAATGAGCAAGATTGCGGCGACTACCCCTGCCGTCACGTGCACCAGCACCACACACGCATAGAAAACATTCGCCTGCGGGAAGGTATAGAGATAAGCGGCAGAGATCACCAGGAATGGCAAAAGCCACGACAAAGCGCGGCCAGCGGAAGTACGGGATAGGGATGTTTCTCGCATTGAAAACAATCAGACGCTTGCAGCGTGCTTCAGTCCCACAGTGACTGAAATCGCGTGCGAACCAAGTTACTGGGGTGGGTGCGCAAGTGGAATAACTAAAAAATACTACTCGCCGCAGGGAACCAATTCACGCAAGCGGCGGAATTTTCCACGCGCCGCATTTCCGTTCCAGCGCGGCAGCAACCGAGAGCACTTGTTCTTCCTCCCATGGCCGGCCGACGATCTGAACGCCGATCGGCAAACCCTCTGGCGATTGACCAACCGGGACCACTGCCGCCGGGTTCCCTAACAGATTGAAAAATTCTGTGTAACTCCATGCATCGAGATAATTGAGGCTTCGCCCCTCGACTTCCCAACTCCGTTCACCATGCCGGAACGCAGGGATCGCGGCTGCGGGACATAACAAGATTGGGTATTGCCGCATTTGATCGAAGAACTGAGCTCGGATGGCGTCGCGGCGGATCCAGGCGTCCAGCAAGGTGCGACCGGTGTGAACGGGTAGAGCTGCAGAATAGTCGAGAAACTGCTTCAGGATCGGGCTGAGATCGGATTCACGACCGCTAAACATCGGCCTGATAAGCATGCCGCCGGCCACAACGAAATACTTCCACCACAATTGCCGCGCTTCCTCAAGGCCGTCGGGCTGAAACGGTTCCACCGCAAAGCCGGCGTGGCGCAAGGCATCCGCTGCAGCGCGAACTGCAGCGCGAGTTTCTGCGGTGACCGGAGTGCGGCCGTCGTCTTCGAAATAACCGATGCGAAGCTTTTTGGTTTCGGCTTCATCAGCCCAGCGAAGAGGAACTGGGGCGGAATTCGTGTCACCGCTATCGGGGCCTTGCATCACTTCGAATAGAGCTTTCAGATCGCCGACCGTGCGGGCCATGGGTCCGACAACGCCGATCGAGGCAAATGGACCGGCGGAGACCGGATAGTGGCCGGTGGAAGGGATGCGGCCCGGGGTCGGCTTCAACCCGCAGATACCGCTGAAGTGTGCCGGAACGCGAATCGACCCGCCACCGTCACTGCCTGCGCCGCCCGCCGACATGCCAGCCGCGATGGCCGCAGCCTCGCCGCCGCTGGATCCCCCGGGCGTGCGTTCCAGATCCCATGGACTGTTTGTCCGCCCGTAGAGCAGATTGTCGGTTTCCCACGCCATCAGAAGTTCAGGAGCGTTGGTGATACCGAGTATGATTGCGCCTGCATTCTTCAGGCGCGTAACCAGCGTGGCATCCTGGGCCGCCACCAATCCGGCGCGCAGCCGGGTTCCGGCCTCGCAGCGCAAACCCTCCACGCCAAAAGAACTCTTAATGCTGAGAGGGATTCCATGAAGCGGACCAAGTGGCTCAGATTTCATCACGGCCGACTCCGCGAGCCGCGCCGACCGTCGAGCTCGTTCCGCGTCGACCTGCACGAACGCATTGAGTTTCGGGTTTAGTTTCTCGATTTGCGCCAGGTGTGCGTCGACGAGTTCAACCGGCGAGACTTGTTTCTTGCGGATCGACTCGGCCATTGCGGTTGCGGTCAGAAAAACGAGGTCGGTCATGAACTCTGCCCCTCGCATGGCGCGGTCGAGCAGCCACTTTTCTTCCGTGCTCAAGGACCGATAGCTGCCTTTTGCAAGATCGCCGAGCAAGAGCGGACCGATGGCGACGCGGATCAACCGCAGGACTTCAAGGTCCAGAGCTTCCATCATGCGGCGGATGTGACGATTCCTGCCTTCATCCAGAATGACTTCGAGCCAGCAGTTTTTCTGGCCGGCGCGTAAGCCGCGAGCCTGCTTGGCGCGCAAGAGTTCTCCATCTTTGGCTTTGACTCCGGCAGTCAGAGCCTGGATGAATTCGCGATCAACCACTCTTCCGATCTGCACATGGTAAGTCTTGTCGAGATGTGTTTCCGGTGAAGAGATGCGAGCCGCCCACTCGGAGTCGTTGGTAAACAGCAGAAGACCTTCGCTGGCTTTATCGAGGCGGCCCACGGGCGCAACCCAAGGCGGATTTCTCGACTGAACGGACGATCGCTGCTCCGTCGACCCTGCGCCCGAAGGGCTTTTCAATATGTGGTACACGGTGTCGCGGCCCTTTTCATCCGATGCCGTGGTGATTACGCCTCGCGGTTTGTTCATCATCAAATAACTTTTCTGGCGTGATTCCACCGCCTCTCCGTCGACGGCCACTCGATCGTGATTCTCAGAGACCGGTGTTTCTGCGTCTCGGCGAACTTTTCCATTCAGTGTCACGCGTCCCGCGCGAATCAACAGGGCAGCTTGCGATCGTGAGCAGTAGCCTAGCTTCGAGAGGGCTCGAGCCAGACCAATTTTGCGGGGTGCTTCTTTCACTGGTTCATGCTAAATGAGGTCGGACCGACGACGAAGGGCGACAACTTCGAAAAATACGGCCGTGGGCTGAAACGAAGTCTCCGACAGCATGCGCTAACCACCGCGACTTGGTAGGATGTCATCGGCAACTGCATTGGAAAGGAGTTTTTATGGCTCAGCAACATCCTCCGCGGTTTCTGAAAATTGTAAGCGACGCCAAGTCAAGAGTTCGCGAGACAAATGTCGATGAGGTCAAGAAGAAGATCGATCACGGAGCGAAGTTCACGCTAGTGGACGTTCGCGAGGAGAGTGAATTCGCTAAAGACCATCTTCCCAATGCGATTCACCTGGGCAAGGGAATCATCGAGCGCGACATTGAAGCTCGAATACCCGATCTGAATACAGAGATCGTTCTCTATTGCGGCGGCGGATTCCGGTCCGCGCTGGCGGCCGACAATTTGCAGAAAATGGGCTATACGCATGTAATCTCAATGGATGGGGGGATCCGCGATTGGCGCGAGAAAGGCTATCCGCTCACCAAAGGCAGTTAGCGGAACGTATATTGGCGAGACCGGGAAAGATAGTTTAACGTGGTTACGCACTCGTGTTGTTAAGCACCGTTCTACCCGCTTATGAATGGTCGCATCTTCTTCTGGTCGCTCACATCAGCACTCGCCGGATTTCTCTTTGGCTTCGATACGGTTGTAATTTCCGGCGCGGAAAAAACAATTCAGACGCTCTGGGCACTGAGTCCCGGCCTTCATGGCATCGCGATGGCCTCGGCGCTCTACGGAACAGTAATTGGTTCCCTGCTCGGCGGCTGGCCCGCTGATCGATTTGGCCGCAAGGCCACTTTGCTTTGGATCGGCGTACTTTATTTCGTTGGCGCCGTCGGTTCTGCATTAGCGCCGAACGTTACGGTCTTTATCATCGCGAGAGTGATCGGCGGACTGGGCATTGGTATTTCCACCGTAGTTGCGCCGATGTACATTTCAGAGATTGCGCCGCCTAAGCATCGCGGAAAACTGGCGGGCATGTTCCAGTTCAACATCGTTTTTGGCATCCTGATCGCTTTCGTGTCGAACGCCTTGCTGGCGGGCACCGGCCCGAATGCCTGGCGATGGATGCTGGGAGTGGCGGCCTTCCCGTCGTTACTTTACGCCGCGTTTTGTATTGGTCTTCCGGAGAGCCCGCGTTGGTTACTCAGCAGAAAAGGCGACCGAGAAGGCGCCATGGCAGTGTTGCAACGGATCGAACCCAAGGCCCCGAAAGCTGAAATTGCGGCTGAGGCGGACACCATTATAGCCGCTTCGCAGGCCGAGCCCTCGTCGGGAGATTTCTGGACGAAAAGGCTTCGCAAACCAATCCTGCTCGCGATCTTGATTGCCTTCTTCAACCAGCTTTCCGGCATCAACGCGATTCTGTACTTCGCCCCGAGGATCTTTGAACTCACAGGGCTGGGAGCGAAAGCCGCATTACTGCAATCCATTGGCATCGGTGTGACGAATCTGCTTTTTACTTTTGTTGGGCTTCGGTTGATTGACCGGTTGGGACGCCGCACGCTTCTCTACATTGGTTCGTTTGGCTATATCACTTCGCTCGGACTGGTGGCTTGGGGGTTTTTCACGAATCATTACTCGATTGTGCCGATCTGCATCTTCGGCTTCATTGCTGCACACGCGATTGGTCAGGGAGCGGTGATATGGGTTTTCATCTCGGAGATTTTCCCCAATCGCCATCGTGCGGAAGGTCAAACGCTCGGCAGCTTCACACACTGGATTTTCGCTGCCCTGCTTACGACCTTCTTCCCCAAGATGGTCACCGCATTCCCGCCGGGTTATGTCTTTTCTTTTTTCACGGGCATGATGGTGCTGCAACTAATTTGGGTTAAGACCATGGTTCCCGAAACCAAGGGCGTACCCTTGGAACAGATCCAGAAACAACTAGGAATCGACTAAGGTCCTGGGGCGTACCGGGTCAACCCCCCGGTGCCTACACGGAACACCCTATCGGCGCGTGCCGTTCAGCGAGCCATACCCACCGGCGCCGCTGTTCGCAAAACCCGTGAGTGTGATCAGCTGGGTAAAATCGCGCCCATTCAAGGGCGTATCCTGCAACTCTTTACCGCCCACTCCAGAGGTCTGCGTCGTCGAGGTCGTATCCAGGGCCAGCGCGTTGGCCATCACTTCCACCGTCTCTCCTGTGGACGAAACGCTCAGCTTGATTGGCAAGGTGTAGATCGTGCCGGCGGTCACCGGCACACCGTTTACCTTCTCGGTTTTAAACCCGTTGGCTTCCACGCTGATGGTGTAGGACGCGAGCGGCAGGTCCTGAAAGAGGAACTCGCCTGTGCTCGAGCTCACAGCGTTGGCCGTCACGCCCGTTCCATCGTTTTTCGTTGCTGAACAACAGCGGCCCCGGCGACCACCGCGCCAGAGGCATCCACGATCGTGCCGTTAATGCCCCCGCGAAATGTCTGCGCGTTCAGGTGTGCGGCGCCCGTCATGGTGAAAAGACTGAGCAGGACGCTGAAGACACGGCGACCCGTGTAGAAACGAAAATGCATGTAGAACCTCCAAAAGGGTAGGGGCCGCGTCGCGTTCGCTGGACGAACATACAAAACTGCCTCCTTCCCGCGCGAATGTGCAGGGGGCAGCGCAAATCATCTTTTTGGGGGTCTTCGACGAGGAAGCTTATCCCGGCTTATCAGTCACCTTCAACAAGGAAGGGACAGGTCAAGGAAGCGTGTGGTGCGTAAGAGCGTAACCTTATAACCAGGGCCTGTGATGGTAAAACCAGAGGGGTACGCGCCTCTATTAATGACACACAGCACTTCGGAATTCAAGCACTTTTAATCCTGCGGTAACGCCGCGCAGTCCGATTTGCCACTAAAGCGGCGTAATCACTGCTTCTTTCTTTGCAATCTTGTTGAGGTACTCCTCCCCCGTCTTATGTGCTGATCCACCAGGCGCGACGGTGTGTGCGCCAGCCACTCCGCCGCAGAAATATCCGGTAGTGTCCCGATCGGGAACACTTCCAGGAACACGAGGTCTTCGTTGCCGTGTTTTCGATGTAGTGCGGCCGCGACATCTGGATATAGCCCACGTCGCCGCTCTTGAAAATCCAACGTGCGCGCCTTGGCCCCGGCCTCGAACACCGTCATCCGTGCCTTGCCGCTCACGTAGTACTGCCACTCATCGGCATTGCGGATGCCAGTGCAGCTCGCGCAGACCGCCCGGCTTCAGCGTCACAATCGCCGCGGCGATATTGGTCGCCGGGAAATTCTTCGTGTCGACGATCCGCACCTCCCCGCCCGCGCGTCGCCTTGGTCGGCGGCATCGTGCTCGCCCGGAAAACGTAAGCGTTCGTCGATCGCGCCTGATCCCGCGGCTGCGGCCTTCTGCTCCTCAGCCAGCGGCCGCGGCAGCTCCGTGGGAAAGATGAACAGCTCCTTCTTCGGCACATTGTCAAACGTTGACGTCGGCACGCCGAAGTTCTTCGCCAGCACCTCCTTCGGCGTGTGCGCGAACCAGTCGGTCAGCAGAAACGTCTCGAACTCGTTGAAGTCGCCATCGTCGAACACCAGCAGAAACTTGCAGCCATCCGGCCCCAGCCCCTGGATGGAATGCGGAATCCCGCCCGGAAACAGCCAAAGATCGCCCGCGTTCACATCGTTCACAAAGCTGCGGCCCTCCGCATCGACCGCGGTGATGCGCGCGCTGCCGTAGAGCATGAACGCCCACTCGCGCCGATATGCCAGTGCAGTTCACGCACGCCGCCCGCAACCAGCCGCATCTCCACGCCGGCCATGCGTCTTCGACACCGGCAACTCGCGCGCCGTCACCTGCCGCGTCCAGCCGCCGGTCTCAATGCGCTTGTGCGCCAGCGAAAACGAATACTTGAACGGCTCGACCGTGCCGTTGTCCGTTTCCGGCGACCACACGGAGCTAGGATTCTCCGCATCGAGCGGCCCGTTGTTCTCACCGGGCTGCTCCTCGTTCGGCTGATCGCTCGTGGCAGAGCGAACCGGCCTTTTCTGCTGCGCCTGCGCCAACGGCACCATCGCCGCGGCTGCCAGCGCGGCACCCTACCCCCAGAAATTTGCGCCGCGTCGCGATGTTCGCCCCATCTTCTGCCATAGCAAAGCCCTCATTCACCGCAAAACTGCGGAATCATCTACCAACAAGTCTAGTGGGATGAGCAAAAAAACGCATCCAGACCACTACCAGCCCAAACCCCTGAACGGGAAGTGGTGGAGAAAAAGTCTCCCCTCACCACCACCCCCAACCCCTGGACGGGAAAGTGGGGACAAAAGTCTCCCCTCACTACCAGCCCCACCCCCTGGACGGGAAGTGGTGGAGAAAAAGTCTCCACTCACTACCAGCCCCAACCCCTGGACGGGTGGGCGGATCCAAGGTCGAAGTGCAACATTCTTCAAAAAGGAGGATGTTTAGACCATGGCGAAGACGTACGGGCATCTGAAGATCGACGAGCGGGCGATCATTGAGACGGAGTTAAGACTGGGCGTGAAGCCTGGTGCGATCGCGTTGAGTCTGTCGCGAGCTCGATCGACGATTCTGCGCGAGATACGGCGCAATGGGTGGCGGTCTGCCGGGGAGTTGGCGGTTGAGCACCGAACCAGGTTGGCTGGCGGCTATCGTTGCCTACGCGCCGAGCGGCGTGCGCGGGTGCTTGCCAAAAAGGCGAGGGTGGAGCGCAAGCTGGTAGTCGGCAACCCGATGTGGGTAGCGGTGACGGATCGGCTGAGTGAGGGCTTGAGTCCGGCCCAGATATGCAGCACACTCGGTCGTATGGCTGAGCCGATGCGACTGTCCCATGAGACGATCTACACCGCGCTGTACGCCATGCCGAAGGGAGTATTGCGCTCTCGTATTTTGACCCAGCTGCGGCGTCGGCATCGGGCACGCAAACCCCGCCGCAGCGAGCAAGGGCGGATCCGGCCATCGATTCCGGATATGGTGTTGATCGATCAACGACCAGAAGAAGTGGAGATGCGCCTGATCCCGGGCCACTGGGAGGGCGATCTGATCATTGGCAAGGGAAACCTATCCCAGATAGGCACGCTGATCGAACGCAAGACCCTGTTTGTCGCTTTGGTGAAGCTCAACAGCAGCAAGGCCGAGGAGACCATGCAGGGCTTCAGCCGAATTCTCAACCGCTTCGACAGCCAGCTGCGTCTTTCGATGACCTTCGACCAGGGATCTGAGATGCGATACCACCAGCGTCTCACCCAGTCCACAGGCGTCAAGGTGTACTTTGCCCATCCTCATTCCCCCTGGGAGCGTGGCATCAACGAGAACGTCAATGGCTTGTTGCGTCAGTATCTGCCGAAAGGAACTGACTTGTCGGTGCATTCACAAGAGCACCTGGACCAAATCGCCTTTCAGCTCAACGCGAGACCAAGAAAAAGCCTGAACTGGAAAGCTCCCGCTGAGCTGTTTCTACCGGAAGGTGACTTCGACTTCGTCCAGTATTGGGCTAAGCCACACAAGCCTGTCTTACTGCCAGAGTTCATTGACAAGAGGGCCATTGAAAAGTAGGAAGCAAACAGCGCTTCCAACTTTCCAACAGCCCCTACTGCGGAAAAGCCTATAAATTTAAAAAAACTAATGTTGCACTTGGATTTAGAGCCCGCCCCGGTTTCCCCTCTCTCAGTCGCCGCCTATCTGCGCGCACCGCTCTCTTCGGCGGAGCCTCCGGCGGTGCTCTCCGCATCGATGCTTGCCGCGCAGCAGACAGTCACTTCTACGCTTTTGGATGCGCGCCACTTTGGCGCTGCAGGCGACGGCAAGGCTGACGATACGGCTGCGCTGCAGCGCGCCCTCGATGCCGCTGGGGAGAAGGGCGGCGGCGTGTTTCTGCCACCCGGCATCTACCTTTCACGCGAATTGCATGTGCGGCCTGGGGTGGCGCTGATCGGCGTGCCCGGATGGAATTACAGCTTCGGCGGCGGCAGCGTGTTGCGTTTGGCGGATGCGTCTTCGCCGGGCCTGCTGAATCTGACCGGCGCGCGGGGTGCCACGATCGACGGACTCTCGCTAGACGGTCGTGAGCTGGGCCAGGGTATCCACGGCATCTTTACCGCGCGCACCGCGTATGGACCGCACGAAGATGGATTCCGCATCGAACGCACCCAGGTTGCGCGCTTCAGCGGCGATGGCCTTCACCTGGAACGCGCATGGTGTTTCACCGTCCGGCACTGCGAGATGATCGCCAACCACGGCGACGGCTTCAGCCTGCGCGGATGGGATGGCTTTATTCTTGATAACTGGCTCTCCGGCAATGGCCGCGCCGGCTTTGCGGCGCGTCATGAAAACGCCTCGGTCACCTTCACTGCCAACCGCGTTGAGTGGAATCATGACGAAAACATGGTGATTGTGGGCGGCGATGGCTACCAGATCACCGGCAACTTCTTCGACCGCGCGGGAACGGTCGGCATCGCGCTCCGCCACAATCCGCAGGCGGATGGCTGGAACAAAGGGCCGTGCACGCAGTTCACGATCACCGGCAACTTCGTCAAGCGGAGCGGCAAGTTCGCCAACGCCGGCACGCATGATTCGGCGCAGATCTTCCTGGAAGGGGCGACCGGGGTCACCTGCACGGGCAACGTCCTGCAATCCGGCCAGGACGACGGCCGCAAGGGCATCTGGAGCCCCTCGGAAGGCATCGTCTACCAGGGCTTGAGGACTGCGTCATCGCCAACAACGTGCTCCACGACGGCGCGCTGCGCCAGTTGATCGTCGATCTCGGCGGCCACGGTGATGGCGTCGTGGTCCGCGACAATCCTGGACGGCTTTTCACGGTGTCGGGCTGAGCCATGGGGAGACATTTGGATGTTCCCAGTGCCCATGAAGCGCTTGGCCAGCAGCGATGGACTAAGCCAGCTCAGGGTGTGTTTTAAAACCGGCGCCATCTCTGCTTTGGCGCCGCGCGCCCTCCTGCGGAAGCGGATCGTTGGCACAATACTCTTAACTTTGCATCAAGGAACCCTCAGAGCAACTGCGCACATCCAAATAAATGGCAACTACCGAGCACGCGCAGCAAAGCGTGCACCCGAGGGTTTAATTTTATGAAAAAGTGTCCAACCTGTTACGCGATCATGAGAGGGACGAAGACGCCGATCCAGGAAGACCCGTCTAGTGAGGTAGCCGCAGTCAGAACCCGCTATGAGTGCCCGCAGTGCGGCCACATCGAAGAATCGTTGGCTGATCCTACCCAAATCACGAAACATTAAAGGAAGCAGATTGCGGACCCGCGTCTCCAAGAGCGGGCCATCCCTCGTCTAGATCTCGACGGGCCACCGGCCGCGATCGAGCCGGGGTGTGTCAGTGCTTTGTCTCAGAGCGGCCAGGTCAAGTAACCAGTTGGTAAACAGATGAAGTTACCGGGGAAGCCGTTTGTGCAGAGCGTTGCGATTCGTTTCTTTTTGCGATTCTCCGAGCGAAATCGTGCTTGGTCAAGGAGTGCGGCTATGGCATTCTTCCGATGTGGCTCGAATTCTGCGAGGTGAATGTCCTTGTTCCATAAAACGCATGTAGTCCCGCTCATTCTTAAGGCTTCAATTTGTCTATTTCCTCTCTACATTGGGAGCGAAGCCTATGCTCAACAGCCAGGAAATCTGGTGAGTTGTAAGCCTATGAGCCAGAAGACGGGCGAAACTGGGTGTTGGATTCTGGCCAGTCAGCCTCTGGGTGCTCCTGATTCACTCGTTTACTGGACGATTGATTTATTTCCGAAAAAGGAGCTTGCAGAGCAAGCCAAAGGACCACACGGAACGGTCGTTGAATCATTGGGCAAAGTGTGGCTCCTTACGATAGGGGACAAGCCAAAACTTCATTCTTCGGCAACGCGCATTACAGAGATTGGGCCTCTCGCCGTTGAGGCAGGACGAAGTTATACAGCGCAATATATGGAAGCAAATCTACAACCGGGGATGGTGAGCAAGACGCATCTCCATTCAGGAGTTGAGGCGTTTTACACGGAGAGCGGCGAAACCTGCCTGGAGACTCCGAGTGGAGTGCAGATAGGAAAGAAGGGAACGGATATTATCGTTCCCGAAGGCGTACCTATGGAACTCACGGCCGTTGGGACAGAGGCCCGACGCGGCCTGATCCTCGTTCTTCATGATGCATCGAAGCCGCCGACGACATTGGTGGACAGCTGGAAATCAAAACATCTTTGCGCGTCTGCGAAGTGAGCAAGAGAGGATATCCCCTATGATTGCTCACACCTATCCTTCAACGCGCTTCAGTCCCGCGATCTCCTACAGTTTGTCCGTGAGCGCATCATCGCCGATGCACTCCTCGAAGGCAATTGCCTGCCAGGTCTCGTTAGAAGCCTAGTACGGTCAGAGACCTATGCGCTCTCGATCGAAGAGAGTTGAACAAGGTCGGCGAGTTCCTGTTCGAGAACGTTTGCAACGCCGGATTCCGTGGCATTCGGGCCGATTGGCACAGTCATCGTGATAGTGCTTCCGCCGAGAGGACGAGGTGTCACGCGGATGTAAGCCCCGCCCCTCTTTCCGTTGGGCATTTCTCGCGTATAGTCAACGGCACCAGCAGTCGGATGCAGCGAGACTTCGAGAGGGAAGTCTTCGCCATTCTTTGTGGCGCGACAGTGCGTTTGATCAATGCACTCAATCATGTCGGCGAACGCAGGGGCCCACTTTGGAATATTCCTGACATCCGCGAGCACGTTGTAGAGCTCCCCAGGTTCTAAATCACATTCGAAGGATCGCGTTACGGTTTGGGTAAGCATAAGCATTCAGATGTACGTCCTGCGATTTATGTAGCCGCGGTCTCAGTGAGTGATAAGTCCCGGCCAGTCGACACCTCGAGTGGCCGGAGAGTCATTCCCAAGGCGGAAGGAACGGTTACAGTGTCAGCCGCTATTAAACCCAGACGGGATGACCTCAGCCTTCCCAGACCTAAATCTCTTCCTCTACTCCTACCTTCGCAAAGAGGCTGTGCTCTCCTCTCAGATCGAGGGAATGCAGTCTTCGCTCTCCGACCGCCTGCTTTACGATAATGCCGAGATTCCCGGCGTTCCCCTGCGCCAGGGAAACAACGTAACTTACCAAAACCTCCGAGGCGCGGATAGAGCGGGAATTTGTCAGATGGAAAGGCGCACTGCAGATCTCTCCGCTGCGCTTCGCTTCGGTCGGGATGACAAGTCTGTTTGGGGGGACAAGAGGCAACCACCGAACATCTGACCGTCGAACAGCTCGACACCTGTTGTGCCTTGCCGCGAGATTCGGTGGTTATTCCGTTCGTTCCCTGAACCTCCAACGGAGCGAGTGGCAGCACTTTTCTCTTGAGTGGCTGCTTTGT
>CAVWVM010000003.1:0-9470 GCA_963758485.1 uncultured Acidobacteriaceae bacterium | reverse complement strand
CATAACTGCAATGGGTCCATATTGACGGGGCTTTTGCGGTTATTTACTTCATGAACTTTCGAGGGTGACTCCCCTCGGAAAACCTGCCGGCCCGGTTTTGGCTACTCTCCTTTTCCGGGCCGGTGGGGTTACTCAACTTTTGCGCAAATCCTTGGTTAGAATTGAAAAACTATGAACTCCAGGCGTCAATTCATTAAGAACTCCGCGCGGGCTGCTATGGCGGCCGGTACGATTCCTACTTTCCTCAGCTGGGCATTCTCGCAGAAACAGGTCGTTGACGTTCCTGGCGAAGATGGCATGATCCTTCGCTCGTTTCGCTTCGTCGATCTCGAAAGTCCCGTCGAATACTTCAATACGTGGCTTACGCCCACCTCTCATTTCTTCGTGCGCAATCACATGTACGAACCGGTCGAACTGGATCGTGGTACGTGGCGTCTTTCGATTGGAGGAGAAGTGGAGAAGCCTCTCACACTGAGCTGGTCGGAGCTTACCAAGATCGAACCTCATTCAGTGGTCAACACTCTTGAATGCGCCGGTAATGGACGCGCCCTGCAGCGCCCGCAGGTGCCCGGCATTCAGTGGGGCAAAGGTGCGGTGAGCACCGCTCGATTTTCGGGGCCGCGACTTCGCGACCTTCTGCGGCGTGCAGGAGTAAAATCCACGGGCAAACACGTCATGTTCCGCGGCCTCGACGAAGTCCCCGGAAAGGTTCCTCCATTTATTCGGAGCATTCCCATCGAAAAAGCTTTGGATTCCGATACGCTCATTGCCGTGCAGATGAACGGAGCTCCGCTTACCAAGCATCACGGATTTCCCGCGCGGGCTCTGGTGCCCGGCTGGATTGGCGCAGCCTCCTGCAAGTGGCTCACTGAGATCAAAGTGCTCGACGCGGAATTCGTCGGCAATTTCATGAGCCCTGGTTACCGCTTTCCCAATCAGCCCGGCAAGCCCGGCGAGGCGGTGAAGCCTGAAGACACGCATCCGCTCACTGCGTTGAGCGTGAAGTCTGTGATTGCCGGACCATCGACCGGGGCTAGCTTGAAGACTGGAAGGATTGCCATTCACGGCGCGGCCTGGGCTGGCGAAGCCGACATTGTCAAAGTTGAGATCTCAACGGACGGTGGCGCCACATGGAGCCCGGCACAACTCGGCCGCGATCAGTCGCACTATGCATGGCGCTTATGGAATTACGCTTGGAACCCCGGCAAGCCCGGCGACTATACCGTTCAGTCGCGCGCGACAGACAGCCAGGGACGCACTCAGCCGGCGACACCGACGTGGAATCCCAGCGGCTATCTTTACAACGCCATCGATCAGGTGAATGTTCATGTTGCATAAATCAGGTTGTAAGCTCCAGCTTGGTGTACCGCTCGTTCTTGGTTTGCTACTCGTCACAACGGGGCTACAAGGGCAGAAAGCCGTTTCAGCAAACGTGACGGCTGATCTCCCGGCCGGCCCCATGCAGGCAAAGGCGACGACTACATGCCTGGAGTGTCATGAGGCGCGGATTATTCTGCAGCAGCGCCTCAGCAAAGCCGCTTGGGCCAAGGAGGTCGACAAGATGGCGAAATGGGGCGCCACTGTTGACTCTGCTGATCGCGATGCGCTGATCGACTACCTAAGCACGAACTTCAGTCCGGACCAACCTCAATACGAACCGCAGAGAACGTCGGAGAAAAGCGGGAAAGCGAAGTAGGAGACGGGGCGTTGCGCAAAAGCAAAGCGCTACCGACCCAGTGTCCTTAATGCGTGGACGCTACGGCAGCGCTGCCATGTTTCTTAGCGACGAAAATCAGATGCGTTGAGTATAGGAAACGTTGTGGCGGCTTTCTAGTGCTTTTCTGGGTACAGCCCGGACAGTAAGCACTCTACTGTTTCCCTTGGGAGTGTCCCTCATCAAGAGAGGTTACGTCCTTTTCCGGCCGCAGCAGCGGAAACAGAATTACATCGCGGATGGTATGCGAATCCGTCAACAGCATGCAAAGGCGGTCCACCCCCACGCCGCAGCCTCCCGTAGGCGGCATTCCAAACGATAGCGCGCGGATGTAGTCTTCATCCATCTGGTGCGCCTCGTCATCCCCTCTCTCACGCTCCTGCAACTGTCCTTCAAATCGTCGCCGTTGATCTTCCGGGTCGTTGAGTTCACTGAACCCGTTCGATATCTCCATCTGTCCGGCGTAGACTTCGAAGCGCTCGGTCCACTCGGGCTCATCCCGCTTTTGCTTGGACAGGGGGGATACGGCGGTGGGGAACTCGTAGATGATGGTGGGCTGCGTGAGATGCTCCTCCGCAACCGCTTCAAACAGACTCGCAATCGTCTTGCCTGTGGGCTCCTTTGGATCGTAAGCCATATGCGGCTGCACTCGATTGAATCGTTCCACTAACTTTTTCACACCCTCGGCTGAACCAAAGTCGCCCCTCTCCGGTTTTGCGCCTGCCGCCTCCGGCCAGTAGTGGATGATGGCCTCACGCATCGTGAGCCGCTGCCATGTCGCCCAATCAATTTCCTGATCGCCCCACTTCGTCTTCGTTCCGCCGCTCACGTCCTTCGCCGCTTGCGTAATCAATTTTTGTGTCAGCTCCATGATTCGCTGGTAATTCGTGTACGCCTGGTAGAACTCGAGCATGGTGAATTCGGGATTCCACCGCCAGCCCAGTCCTTCATTGCGGAAGTTTCGATTGATTTCATAGACGCGGTCAAATCCGCCCACCACCAGCCGTTTCAGATACAGCTCGGGGGCAATGCGTAAATAAAGATCCATGTCGAGCGTGTTGTGATGCGTCACAAACGGCCGCGCCACCGCGCCACCGGCAATCGGTTGCATCATCGGCGTTTCGACTTCGACAAATCCGTGCTCCTCCATCGTTCTGCGCAGCGACTGCACCAGCTTGCTGCGCTTTAGAAAAACTTCGCGAACCTCGGGATTCACTACCAGATCGACATAGCGCTGGCGGTAGCGTAGCTCAACGTCGGTGAGTTCGTTCCATTTCTTAGGACCTTCCCCGGACGCGTCTCCTTCCATGGCTTTACCGATCGGCAAGGGCAGAAGGTCCTTGCTGAGGAAAGTGATCTCTTCTACGTGGACCGTTAGTTCGCCGGTGCGGGTGCGAAACAGATAACCGCTGACGCCGACATGGTCCCCAAGATCGAGCAGCTTGAATAACTCGAATCCGGCCTCACCGACCGCATCTTTCTTGACGTAGATCTGCAGCCGCTGACCGTCTTGCTGTACATGGCAGAATCCCGCCTTGCCCATCAGACGGATCGCCATAATGCGCCCGGCCACGCGAACATTGACGCGCGGAGTTTCCAGTTGCTCGGCAGTTTTATCCGAATATTCCTTCAAGATCTGCGGAACGGTGTGTGTGAACTCGTATTGGTTGGGGTACGCGGTTTGCCCGAGCGCCTCGACCTGCTTCAGCTTCTGGCGCCGCAGTTCGTAAACGTTTTCGTCGAATGCCAAGTGAATCCTTTAATCGGAAATTGCGCCATGCTGGCGCTCAAGAACAACGATGAAACGCGATTATAAACAACCTGCGTTGAAAACTCGCCTGTCTGAATCCCTGGAGGATTCTCGGATTGCATCTACCGAGGTACCAAGGTACAGTAGTACCAATGCTTGATGATTCAAAACTGCTTATCGAACGCGTCCAGACCGGTGTCCGCATCGAGAAGCGCCTGCTCAAAATCTTGAAGGCCTTCGCGGAATACCATGACATGACCCTTGGCGATTTGCTCGAAGGCATCGTTCTCCATGCTTTTGATGGCAAGACGCCGTTCAGTCCGGCTTCGCTCGAACGTATACAGGAATTGAAGCGCTTCTACGACTTCGATCTCGATTCCGGCGCCAGCCACCGCCTCAAGGAAATCAAGTCCCGCCCCGTACGCAAACGCGGCGGCGACAAAACGAAGGGTAATCCATGACTCAATCTGCAAGAAACGCCATCACCGCAGTGCAGTGGACCCTAGGTCTGGTGATTCTGATCGAGGCAGTTCTGTTCTTGCTGCCCAGCTCTGCTCCCGGTTTCGCAAAGACTCACATGCCAAACGCGATTCGGCTGGTGCTGGGCTGTGGCGAGATCGCCGGTTCTGTTCTTATGCTCATTCCGAAAACGGTTGTTCGCGGCGCCTGGCTATTGCTCGCGACTTTTGTGCTGGCGATCGTGATTCATCTTCTCCACGGGATGTACGAAGTGGGGAATCTCATCATCTACACGTCCGCAGCTTGGGCGGTCGCCGCCTGCAAAAAAGGATAATTGGCAATGGTCACTGACGAAGTTTCGCAACAAAGCGCCCACCGGGTTGCTCGCGCCGGGGCCTTCGAGTTGCCATGTGATGCCGAGAAGGCTTTTCCACTCTTTAGTCCCGAAGGCGAACGCGAATGGGTGAAAGGATGGGATCCGAAGCCCATCTTTCCCAGCACGATTGAGTTCCGTCGCGACACCGTCTTTCAAACGCAGGACGCCGGCGGAGAAGCGATTTGGATCATTCTGGCCGTAGAGTGGAAGAGCCATACTGCGGAGTACGTTCGCATCGCCCCGCACTCTCACTCCGCCCACATTGTCGTGAAGATCGAACCCCTGTCCACGAAACAGAGTAAGGTGGATGTGAGGTACATAGTCACTGCGTTCGGGGGGACCCCGGCGGACATTTTGGCTGAATTTTCGGAAGAAGCTTATGCCAAGAAAATGCTGAACTGGCAGCAACGGATCGTTAACCATCTCAAGGGCGATATGAGGTCTGAGAATGCGAATCCGAAGGGTCAATCGCGTTGATCCCTGGCCATGTTAACTTACGGACTTGAGATTTGGCCATCAGGCGCCCGAACCAACTCTATCCAGACACGTCTAAAACGGCCTGAGCGCGAAACGCATCATAAGTAAGCAACGGTATCGCCAATCCAAAGGGGAGTGGCAAATGAGCACAGAATCGTCGAACCTAATGATGGATCTTTTGAAAGAGCTTGCCATGCTCAAAGAGTTAGATCGAAACCAGCGGGCAGGGCCAGCCAGCGAGGCCACTGAATCCGAATTGCGCAACCGGCGTCGTCGAGAGATCGCCGATCAGATCAAAGCTTTCGGGGAACCGGCGACCTGATCTCATATCGGCCGAAACCGTGCTGTTCAAACAGCCGGTGTTGAACTCGCAATGACCGAGACTGCCACAAAAGAATTAGCCCGGTAGTGCCCCTCGCTGGCACTGAGGGGCTATTCACGAATGTGACGAGAGCGTTTAAGTTGAAGTTGAGCAGCACTTGGGGGAGGGCTGTTTAATGATCGTCCCAAAACTCGAAAGAGTCTTGGGACGTTCGTTTTTTTGGCTCATCATTTGAGAGAATGCTTGGAAGGGTTGTCGCGGCCGATTATCTGGTGACCGCATTTGCCAAACCGGATGCATCTCGACAATTCGTCCGCTGAGCATCTGTTCGGGTCTGTCCATCTTTGCACCTGGAACCGCGTAGCGCCGTTGCTTTTGTAATCTTATAGTCTTTGTACTCAATCGAAAGATCGGCTACTCCGCCCAAGCGAACCGTACTCTGCGTGCGGTTCTCCGCCGGAAGCCAAAAGTCGTTCACCTTTCTGTAATTATGTTCGATCTCGGTTCGCTTGATCCAGAAGGATGGATTCTTGGCGGGCTCTCCCTTGATGCGAACGACGGCGAAATCAGTCGCGTCTACCCATATTTTCCCACGGTACAAAAATTTGTTTTTAGTCTTGGGGAAAATGTTTAGTACATACTGTCCGCCATTCGGCCCAGCTTCGTGGCCAGCTAATGTGAAATCGTAGTTGTCAGTACTCAGGGCCGTATGCCGACGGTTTTCTTCATTGGCTGCTTCCTGCTCGCCTTCCAAAAGCTTTTTAAAAACGTGATCGATGATGAACTTGGTCCCACTCTGCGAAATCACCTTGAACTGTTTGCTGTCGGGAGCGTTATAAGTTACGTCAACCACCATCTCGGCTCCGTGATCGCTGGGCAGACCGTGATATTGCATGCGGTAAACGCGCACCGCTTCATATTGATTCAGGGCGGCGGCCCGCTCTGCATTTCTTTCCTCAAGTTCTCGTACGATTTGGTCCGCCGTCAACGACATTGGCGGATCGACATTGGCGGACTCCTTTGCCGAGCGCCCTGGAGTCGCTTGCTGGCAGATCCCCAGACAGGCCGCGAACAATAGCGATGTGGCGCCTACTCCAAAATTTCGGAAAGTTTTGTTTCCCATGGTCCCAGTCGGAAGTGTGTTTACAGTCTAACCGAAGTCAGCTGCCGTACCAGTTTTTCTGCACGGTATAATCGATTTCCTGCTTATGCGATTTTTTCTTTTGTTGTTTGCGACATTTCTTGCCGCCCCTTTGTTGCCCGCCCAAACTGCTCATCCCAATGCTCCATCCGCAGCTTCAGACAAGCCGCTCCCGCCGGATACGCAACACTCGTTGCCGCAGTTCGAAGACGTGGCGCAGAAAGTCGGCCTCACCGTTCCACACATTTCGTCCTCTGACAAAAAGTACATTGTCGAATCCATGAGCGGAGGAGTCGGTCTGATTGACTGCGACAATGACGGCAAACTCGACATTATTACCGTCAACGGTTCCACCGTTCCGCGCTATCGCCAGGGTGGAGACCCGATGATCACTCTCTACCATCAGGACGTCGATTCGGCTACTGACACGCCCAAGTTCACTGACATCACGAAATCCGCCGGACTCACGCACAAAGGTTGGGGTATGGGTATCGCCGTCGCCGACTACGATAACGATGGCTTGCAGGATATCTACGTCACCGGCTACGGCGGGAATGCGCTTTATCACAATCTTGGAAACTGCAAATTTGAAGATGTCACCGACAAAGCCGGCGTGGGTGCGGCGGGCTTTAGCACGGGTGCGGCCTGGGCGGACTACGATCGTGACGGACGCGTGGATCTGTTTGTCTCACGTTACGTCCACGTGGATATCGACAACCTGCCCCAGTTCGGCAACGACCCGCGCTTCTGCCGCTTCAAGGGAGTGCTGGTGCAGTGCGGACCTTGGGGTATGCCGGGCGAATCCGATTTGCTCTTTCACAACAAAGGCGATGGAACGTTCGAAGAAGTTTCCAAGAAGGCCGGCGTTGACGATCCGCATCATTACTACGGACTGGGCGCGACTTGGGGCGATTACGATAACGACGGCTGGCCCGACCTTTACGTGGCGAATGATGCTGGCCCCAACTTTCTCTATCACAACAAGCACGACGGAACGTTTGAAGACGTCGGTTTGCTCGCCGGCGTAGCGCTGAGTGGCGATGGCATGGAGCAAGGTTCGATGGGGGTGGCCTGGGGCGACTATATGCACGAAGGCCGCCTCTCAATGATCGTCACAAATTTTGTTGAGCAGGGGACCACGCTGTACCACAATCTCGACAAAGAGAATTTCGCCGATGTAACTGTGCGCGCCAAAATATTAAGGGCGACCTATCCTTTCGTGAGTTGGGGAACCTCGTTCTTTGATATGGATAATGACGGCTGGCTGGATCTATTTATCGCCAGCGGCCATGTCTATCCGCAAGTCGATACCATCCCTGGCGGGACGCCGTATCGCCAACCCCTGGTGCTATTCCGCAATCACCGTGACGGAACATTTGAAGATATTTCTCAGGCGCTGGCTTCCATGCCGCCACAATCCAGGCGAGGGGCGGCATTTGGCGATATCAATAACGACGGCAACGTGGATATCGTTGTCCTTAACGTTGGCGAGCCTCCCTCGCTGTTTCTCAATCGCACGGTAAGCGGAAATCATCGCGTTCTCTTTAAACTGGTCGGAACGAAAAGTAATAAAGCGGCAATTGGCGCGCGCGTGACGGTAAAGGCGGGCACTCTGGTGCAGATGAACGAGGTTCGCGGAGGTGCCAGTTATCTCTCACAGAACGATTTACGCTTGCATTTTGGCTTGGGTGCAAACGACAAGATGAGCGAAGTGACGATCCGCTGGCCAAATGGGCAAAGCGAAACGCTGCATGATGTGCCCACAGATTTTATATACACGGTCGTTGAGGGCAACGGCATCAAAGACAAAATCCCTTTGCCGGCCTTGCGACAGCGATGAAGCCTTGGCGCGCAACGGGGCCGTTGAAGGGGCGGCAAATTCCAGGCAATGCCCCGATATCGCTAAAGAAAAAATTGGGCTGGCCGGAGATAACTTATCCGGACCAGCCCGTTTGTTCTTAAACCATTGGACCGCAATCACCGAGGCTTTTCTGCGGGAGGTCTTGGCGCAGCTTGGCGCTGCTGAATCTTGCTCTGCTGTGCAGCGTGATTTTGCTCCAGTTTTTGCGTCTGTTGCGCATGACGCTGCTCCATCTGCTGTTTTTGCGCGTCATTGTAGTTTTTGGCGGCCGCTTGTTGATGTTCTTTCTCCTGCTGCTGCTGAAGCTTCTGGTGATCCTTTGCCTGTTGAGCAGCAAGCTTATCCTGTTGCTGCTGGTATTTCTTGTCGTTCGCAGCATTGCCTGTGTTTGGCGGCGTTAACGTGTGCGGCTTCAAATCGCTCGCGTGATTCGGTTGGGCACCGTTTCCGGGCCGATTCTCCGCCGACGTGGCAGGGGGCGCTTCTCCCCTTCGTGCGGCATTAGCTGGAGGGGCCTTGTATTCACCACCCGCTTCCCTTGCTGGTACAGCACTCTTGAAGTCGCCCGCCCTGGCAGTGGCCGCGACCGGCGGCTTGCCTTGGTTGGCCGAAGCGCGTAATTGCGGATTACTGCGGGCCGCCTGAACGTGCTGCACTTGAGCGGCGACCGGAGGAATATGCCTCTCGTGCGCGTACTGTTCGTCTTGCGGGCTTGGACGTGCTTGAATTCCGCCAGGGCCGTTATATGAAACGTGAACATTGTTGTTCACAATTACCGTTCGGTTCTCGTACACGTTGGTGATGATCGTGGTATTCACGTGCAGAACGGCGGTGTTGTAGAAGAATCTGTTGTCGCGCCACTCTCCGCCGCCAAAGCCAACGCCGAAGTACCCGAATCCGTAGTTGATGCCGCCGTAGAAGCCGACATGCGGACCCCAATATCCAGCATTCCAAAGATAGGCGCCGTTGTTCCAGCCCCAATATCCAGGGGTCCACAAGACCCCAACTTCTGGTGCTTCCACCCATGTCCCGGGGACCCAGTAATAACCATCGTCGTCGTCATAATCCCAGTAGCCCGGAACCCACATGTAGCCATCGCCGGGACAAATGGGCTGCTCGTAGACAGGAATCGCAGGAGGCGCGAAGCTAACGGAAATGCCGACACCGATTTGGGCGGAAGCACTGTGACAAAGGACGAAGAGCGCAAACGAGAAAAGCAATGCACGGATAGGGAGGGAAATACGCATTTTGCTCCTTCTGCCGCCTCATGTTTATCTTGTTGCCCGTCACGGCGAGAAACTTCGGGCGGATGTGAGCGGCGTGGGTACAGGGACCCCACTAAGAGTCAAGTCAGTTGCAAGAAACCGCGA
>CAVWVM010000002.1:0-30340 GCA_963758485.1 uncultured Acidobacteriaceae bacterium | reverse complement strand
CCCAAACGCTTTGAGTGCGGATTCCAGCCGCTTTACTGCGTACTCCTGTTCTGAGCGGTCAAGACTTTCGTAGTCCACGCCGGTAACGCGGAGAACCATGCCGACATCGCCGCTTTTGGTAAGGAACGTTGTCTCATTCCAGAAGCCATAGAGGTTGATGTGCGCATTCAGAGCCGCGCTCTCTTTCCATGGCTTGATGACTCTGTCGAGCCGCAACATCACAGTACCTCCACGCGCGGAATTTCTTGCTTTGCTGCGTCATACCGGAGTTTGTAGCGCTCGGACTTCGCCAGAATGCGGAGGAACGCCGGATCACTGTTTGTGACCCAATGACCGAAGGCGAAGCCGCCAATGAAGACGGCGACGCCGGCAAGGATGGAATTGAACAGATTGAACGCGCCCACGGCGCCTACGCAGACGAAGTAGAAGAGCGTCCGCTCAACACCTAAATAGGTGAGCGGCTTGTGCAGACTCTTGAAAACCCGATTTGTGCGACGTTTCTGTTGCGCTTTATCGGTCATGTCGTTTCACTTTTCTTCATAGGAGACTCGACGAGATCGAAACCTGGTGGGGATTGACGCTACACACCCCACAACCAACTCAGAACATTGACGGCGAGGACGGCAATGCCTGTTCCCGCAGCGACTCCCGCGAGGGCCTTCTTCGCTCCGGGTTCGCCATGCGCGAAACCATAGCCGCCGATGACGATAGCAATCAGACTTGCAACTTTCGCGATGGTCCCAGTGAATAGTGTTTGAAGTGCATTGAAACCGGTATCGAACGGGCTTCCTTGGGCATGAGCGGAGGTGGAAGCAAGCAGCAGAATGGCAAGGATCGTCAGAGCCGAACCTGCGAATCGGTTGTGGGACTGGAATTCTTTTGCAGGAACTTTCTTGAGGGCCTTCAGGCGGTACATCGTGACCTCCAGTTGCAAATTCAAATCGCCGCTATTCGCCCACCGTAAGGCCGGTCAATTCCCGTGTCCAATAACTTTTCGACGGGATGCTATTCCGTGCGGTTATAGCGGACTGAACATCTTACAAACTGCGCGATTGTCGATGGGAATCCGTGCTGATTTAAAACCCGCGCTATCGACTTTCGCGACGGAAGCAACTTGTTGAAGAATATTTCGACAGCGCTGGAGAAGAGGATTGGGTTCCCCGATACAACGTCGCACCAACCCGACCTGTTCCGATTATCCGGCAGCGTGCGAAAGAACCTCGACGTGAGTTGTCGCTAGTCCGTTGGGGCCTGATCCCCTCGTGGGCGAAGGACGCTTCCTTGGGAGCCAGCTTGATTAACGCGAGATCGGAGACCGTCGCGACCAAGCCGGCGTTCCGCGATGCGTTGAGATTTCGCAGGTGCTTGATCCCCGCGAATGGCTTTTACGAGTGGAAGAGGCTTGGGAAGGAAAAGCAGCCCTATTGTTTCGAGGTGAACGAAGGTGAGTTGTTTGCTTTTGCGGGAATCTGGGAGAGATGGGAGGATCGGGGCGGAAACATTCTGGAGACGTGGTCCGTTCTGACTACTACTCCGAACGCAGTGGCCTCAACCGTCCACGACCGAATGTCGGTGATTCTAGATGCTGCTAACTACGATCTCTGGCTCGACCATGGAATGAGAGATGCGGAGACGGCGGTAGAATTGCTGAAGCCGTACGATGCGGGCGTGATGAGCTGTTACCCGATTAGTACGCGCATCAACCACGTCGCGAACGACGATGAAGAATGCGGAGCACGAGTGGAGCTGCGACAGGTACTATTGCAGGCGCGATTGTCTTAAGGCACTAGGCTCTCGTGTCAGCGCTCAGAACAATGGACGAGAAAGCACCTAAGACATCACAGTGAGGCCATGCGTTCACGTCGAATACGGTTTGCCTTCATTCGCTCCAGGAGCTTCTTTAAAAGCACCTCTTGCTTTTGTTTCGCCGCTGCTGATTGAAGCTTATGCATACTACAAGCCTACTCTCTTCCGTGAAACAAAACAGACCCACCATGAATCTCAAACTGTGACAAAAAAGGCCGCAAAACCATCACCCTTTCCCTGTGGTTGATGACTGTGGCCTCGGCAGAACTGCAAGGCGGATTCTACACCTTGGTGACCAGGCGTCAGACGCAAACAGCCAGCACTTTTTCGAGGTCGATCTTTTTTCTTCTTGGGCACAGTCGGGCCAGTTTTTCTGTGGTGAAACACTGAACTAGCTGAGCTGCTCGAACAGCATCTCTGTGCCGGCTTTATCGTAGAACGTCATAGTCATCCTATCCGTGTCCACACTCCACTTCTCTATCCCGCTCTGCGCCAAGCCCTTAGACATCTCTAAGTATGTCGTTTCGTGCCGCTCGTGCCGACCCATGTGCTGAAAAAACGTGTCGCGTTGCCCGGTTGCAGCGACGGGAAACGCTTCGTGCACCGGTGGTGAGACGATGGTCTGGCCGTCTTGTCCGAAGTACTCCGAATGGCCGTCGGCCAAGTAAGAATCGTATCGTTCGACGCCGAGCGCCTTGAGAGCCCGAACATATTCTCCGAGCGTCTTCGCACTGCCGAGCCGGTCGTGAATGGCATTTATTTGCTCGATGGTAAACATGACTGATGAAGGCTTCAAGAATTGTGGCGCACCAAAGATTCTACAAGTGGCGATAACTCCCGATCACACTCTCATTGACCCTGGCCGTGAACGGATGGACGCTATCGAGCTAATGCGAAACTGTGTAGCCACTCTTTGTTCTCCGCTTTCAGTTTCGCAATATTCTCCTGAGCGTGCTTGCCCAGTGCAGCCTTGAACTCGGCATTGGCCGTGTCTGCCGGGAGCGACCTTGCAGCCGCTATCAAAATGAAAGGTCTTCTGGTGAATTCAACGTCGCAAAAAGTCTATTGCAATAAACGATTAGCAGCGGACTCCAATTCTGGATTCGTTGCGTGGAGATAATGGGGATTGATGCGCGATAGTGTTTCGTTTACGAAGAGTGCTGGGTGTGCAAGTAAACCTTCCCGCAACGCTTCGCGGGGAAGGGTATCCGCATGGTACTGACAAATGCCGCTGATAGTAGGGTGCTGCTGGAAGAATTCTTCGAGCCTAGTTTCATATTCGAGAAGCTTGGAAAAATCATTTTGCGGACCGAACTCCCAACTCATGTCTCCTGTGGCCCAAAGACCCTCATACCCATCCTTCATCGAATTGCTGAGCGCATCTTCGAGAGCCGCCATCATCCTGTCAACATCGAAGCTGCCTTCAAACAGATGATGCCGGTCCGACGACAACACCAGACTGCCCTTGTCGGCATGATGGAAGACATCCAGGCCCTCCGCCGCCAGATGGCTCTTCAGTCCAGCCACCATCACCGGGCTATTTAGATAAAGGCATCGATAGTTTTCTTTTAATTTCTGCTGCAAAGCCGTCGCCAACGCAGGCAAATGCTGCGAGGGTGAGCCTTTGTAAATAAGGCACTGATGACGAGACGTCGTGGCCATATCGAGGCAGCTAAACAATCCGGGAATGCGTTGCACGGATTACATCCAATGACTTCAATGGGTCTTCTGTAAATCCAGCCTTTGGGTAAGCGCAGAAAAGCGAAAATGATTTCTGGTGGCAAAGCTGGTGCCAGAGAAATTCGAGACGCACAGTAGCAGCAACTTGGCCCCTCGCCCACATGAGGGCGACCAACTCGCCGAAAGCCCGAACACGTCGCCCCCCGTTCTGCGCTCGCGCGATCAACTCCGCCACGAAACTAAAGAACAGTTGGTCGTCCGGCCACTGGTTCACCATGAATTTTCCAAGGGCTTCCTCAGCAAGAACCGTAATATACCCGTCCTTCGATTTGGCTTGCTGCAAATCGACGCCGGATGCCTCCAGACGCTGCTCAAGAGCAGTAAGGTGTTCGCTTGTGGCGATGACGATAACTCCCTCTCCCTGCCTCAACCCACCCCCAACGAATCCGGCCAGCGTATCGAGCAACACACCATCGTGTTCATAGAATTGAGCGATGTGCTCACAGGGGGCAATCTCGCCCCAAAACACAGGAGTTTGGCTCGAAGGCACAGGGACATTGCTATTCATAGGGGCTGCCTTTCACCGACGAGTCATCATATCCTACACTCTTGATAATTCGTAGTACAGGAGTTCCGATAGCTGCGCTAGCACCTACTGGAACCAAACCGAGAATGGTGGGATGCCCTCAACGCTATACGTCATCTCCGCTTGGAAACCGAGCTTTCTGTGCTTCCCGGAGGCCGGTTTATTTTCCTAGTTCCCGACCATCCACCAAGGAACCTAATTTCGCCCGGCGACCAACAAGTCACAAAGTCGTATCTGATACTGAGACATTTACGACACGGGTTCCGTCGGTTCCCGTTGGATGACGTGTTGTGCGTAGCAATTCTGATGAACAGCTTTGCCGTTTTCATCGGCGCAGGTGTCAGTTTCTAGGGAGACTGGCTGATTGCAGAGCGGGCAGGTTAGATCGAACTTGTGAGAGATTTCCACAGTGGCCTCCTGGGAACAGAGGACAATCAGACACAGAAATTCTACGAAAAAACTACTTGGGACGCAAGCGTACACAGTATTGCACGGTTTTGAATCTGCTCTCTACGGTTTGAATCTCCAGATATAATGGCGGTTTGGCTGCCATTCTAGGCTTGGGGTCGGAGGCACCCTTGGACCAGCCGCAAGAGAACCTCTCGTTGGTTCCTCACGAACGTGATGCACGAGCCGCCCGGAATCCTCTTCAGAGCGATGAGGTCTTCCGTCTTCTCGTGGACAGCGTCAAGGACTACGCTATTTTTCTGCTGGACCCGGACGGGAAGGTAGCGACGTGGAATCAAGGTGCAGAACGAATCAAGGGCTACCGTGCCAAGGAAATTATCGGGCAACATTTCTCCCGCTTTTACCCACGGGAAGCGGCCGAGAGCAAATGGCCTGACCGTGAACTGGAGCTTGCGACTAAAGAAGGACGATATACGGATGAAGGGCTGCGCGTAAGAAAAGATGGCTCGACGTTTTGGGCATACGTAGTCATCACTGCTTTGCGAGATAAGAGTGGGACGTTGCGGGGGTTCTCAAAAGTTACCCGAGATTTAACGGAACGACGAGACCTAGAAGAACGAACAAGGCAATTGAACAAAGAACTTCGGGCACGGATCACGCAACTCGTGGAGTCCCAACGGCTCGTGGAATTGCGAACATTGGAGTTGCAAAAGCTCTCCGGGGAACTGATGCGAGTCCAGGACGAGGAACGTCGTCGAATCTCACGGTCACTCCATGACGAACTCGGTCAGGAGCTAAATTGCACTAAAAATGGAGTTGGACGCGCAGAACGGAAAACTGGACGGAAAACAATTGACTCCGGCAATTGAAACAGTCGAGCGTTCGATTTTGAAGGTCAGGAATCTTTCTTACTTGCTTCATCCCCCGCTGCTCGATGAATCCGGTTTACTGCCAGCATTGCATTGGTACTTCCAAGGACTTGAGAAACGTAGTGGGTTGAAAGTCACGTTTGAATTCAAACCTACGGATTTCCCACGACTGGCTCTTGACCTAGAAACAGCGGTCTTCCGAATTGTTCAGGAAGCGTTGACGAATGTCTATCGTCACTCTGGCAGCCAAGACGCCCGTGTCGAGATAACTCAAGAAACCGACCGTGTCCTTGTCCGCGTTCGAGATTTTGGGAAGGGCATCGGTTCAGCTGGTCTAACCGGTGGAGTCGGCGTAAGTGGGATGAAAGAACGAATCAAACAACTGAACGGCGAGTTTAAAGTCACAAAGGCGGAACCGGGAACGCTTGTCGAAGCGTTCATTCCGCTGTTCGACATCGGTATGATGGGTTTTGGCAATCCCTAATAATGGCAGGTCGGACATGCACCGCTTTTTAAGGCGGCTATTAGGCTACGGCATCTTCGCTGAAATAGGTTCCCCCGCCCACCACCGTTTCTACGGCTTTCATTAAACAATGCACTTCATTCTTGGCGCAGAGACCTTTTATTCCCGCCCTTTTTGCCTCTCTTTCCAATTGCTTCGACGGAGCATTGGTGACCATCAAGATTAGAACGTCAGGGTTTCGAGAAGTTAGGTGACGGGCTGTTTCCAGCCCGTTCATTTCAGGCATTATAAAATCCATCAATGTGATATGCGGCGTATGACGATGAAATGTCGCCAACGCATGATGCCCGTCTACGGCTTCTCCAACCACGATCCAATCAGACCGTTGCTCTAGTGCCGTCCTGAGAGCGGCTCTCGCCGTCGAATTGTCATCCACTAGAAAGATGCGTACCAAGCGAAACTCTTTCCAACGTTGGGCTGCGACTTAGAGGCATCTTCTGCTACTGTTGTTGCCAACTCTGTGATGGGATCGTATTTCGAGGGTTCCGAATCGCGATTTAATTTACAGCGCTACCTGTATTGCTGGAGTCCATCGGCTGGCACGTGTGGGCGTCAAACTGCATTTGAAGATCGTCAGCCGCGCTATACCTGAGCTTTGATTCGAATCGGGCGTTGCAGTACTCGCATACTCCAATCGCAGGCAGTGGGGCCTTCTTGACGATCCGTAATTGCCGCTTTGCCATCGGGACAGTCTAGCGCATTTGAATCCGTTCTGACATCGTAAGCCGTACTATTGCGTTCTGCGTGTAACGCGATTAAGCTGTCCCCGCTATGGCCTCCGTCGATCCCATCCGATGCCCGTATTGCGTCGGAGATGGCAATTTCCGGCTAATGGTGCGCCACGTCGATGGTAGATACATATGCGCGGAGTGCGGCCATATACGTACAGACGATGAGGCTTTCGAGTGTGGCTGCTCAAAGTGCGTAGAACTGAATCGCCCGGCTAGCAACGTGGATCGTCCGAAGCGCCGGGGGATAACGACGGGACCGTCAGCCGCACTAAAATTTTCCGTCTCCACATCCCGGACGGATAGGGCCATCACAGCCGCGTGGTTGGAAATGAAGGCCGTCAGCTCCCCCCAGAACTGGCGACCTTCATGCGGCAGATCATTAGGAGTCGAAACTGTAAGGCTATTGTAAAGTTTTGTCTGTCGGATACCATACACAGCGATTCGGGTGTAAGGTCACGGATGACTCTTCGGATATCCGTCTCTGCGAGTACCTGCCTTCCCCGATTATGCCGACTCGCAGAGTGCGTTGAACATCTTGAGGGGGCTAAGGGTGTGCGACGAACGCGCACCCTTTATTGTTTGGCTTTTTCCCTGTGGCTGTTGGCACTACGAGCGGGCCGGACCGGCTAGACAGCCTTGCCATTGGCACGTGGGCTAAGAAGGCCCCGCAAGGCCCATAGGTCGAGTTCGTCATCCGCCGACGCTGTTCTCCAGAAACTTACGCAATGGCCTCTACGAATTGGTTCGGCCTCCACCCTTAACGAGCCGATCGGCCAGGAACGGATCAACCGCGCTGATTCCCAAACCTACAAGAGGATTCAGGGCTGCGGTCGCCGCTCCTATCGCTGCAAATACCCAGGGTCATGCCTTGGATACGGTCATCAGTAGGTCCAAAAAGAAACTTTGACGCTCTGCGGCCGTCATCTCTCTACCAAACAGGTTCTTGAATCGCTGAATGATTTCTTCATGAGACATCATCCCTTCCTGCTGTGCCACATGTCGTTCATCCATATCAACACTGTAAGCCTTGCCTTCCCCCAGTACTGAGCAAAAGAACACAAGTGAGGCTCCGGCTACCCCGGCTTAGATCGTCGCTAGGAAGGGCCGGAATCAGCCTTTGCAGGCCCTCTCACGGGCAGTGTCGGGCGGGGGAACTGGGCGCAGTCGTGTTTGTTGAAAGCTTCTTTTACTTCCGATGGGGGACTGTCGAATTCCGTTCCACCTGGCACGATCCAATAACACCCGTCGCATCCCCAAGCCGCAAAGCTGTTGTCTTCTAAGAACACCAACTCTCGGGCCATGACGTCGAAAGCTTCTCACATCTTTGCGGTGGCGTACATAGCCATGATCTGAAGGGCATGCAGTTTCCGCAGCCGCGTTGAGGCTTTAAAGCCGCAAACCATCACCCACGTGGATGGAGGATGCGGCCTCGACAGAACCGCGAGGCCGATTCTACTCCATTGCCGTTAAATGATTGGCGAACAGGAAAGGCCGTAACCAGAACCCCCTCAGGAAATGGTTACGGCCTTGATAGACGCTTGCTTGTAGGATTTTGATTCCAGACGGGCTGCGGTGGTTGGTTTCAAAACACCCGAAAGTGAGCAACGGCTCCCGGAACCGTTATCCTATTTTCTTACAGCGTCCATCGCATGACCATCGCACGCAATGCCGCATTGGGAATGATAACGTCCTTTATCATTCATGATCCAGATGGGCCTCAGTGCCGCCTTGCGACGCCTGAAACTGAAACCCGGCACGCAATTACTCGCACACAGCAACAGTCCGCATCCAGCTTTCCGAATCAAAGTGAAACCGTCTCAATCTTCGATTAGCCGACCATCCAGAAATTATCCCATCGCCGCACGCATCGCAAAGCTAGTCAACTCGCTGTCGCGCTGATGCTTTACACTCAACAGCAGGATGCAGAATCGGTCGGACCCAAGTTCTGCTTGTAGAGAGCAAATGTGAGTCGCTGCCAGGTTTGTGGAACTCAGAACTCCGAAGTGATTGACGTCTGCCAACGTTGTGGGGCAACGCTCGCCACATCTCCAACCATGTCGATTTCGCCTGGTGAATCAGTCGCAGGTGAAAGACGCACAGCCGTTGGCCCGATTGCTGCCCACGACCGGTCCCCAGCGTTCAACTTCGCTCCTGGCAGCACGGTCGCCGTCGCTACCGCGTGGTGTCGTTGCTCGGGCGTGGCGGCATGGGCGAAGTCTACGGTGCCGATGATCTCAAACTCGGCCAGCGGGTGGCGCTCAAGTTTCTCCCCGCGGAACGCGGAAAGGACCACAGCTGGCGCGATCAGTTCTATGCGGAAGTGCGCATGTCGCGGCAAGTTTCCCACCCCAATGTCTGTCGCGTGTATGACGTTGGAGAGAGCGACGGCAGGCTCTTCCTCTCCATGGAATTTGTGGACGGCGAAGATCTCGCGTCACTGCTGCGGCGGATCGGCCGCTTGCCTGACGACAAAGCTGTGGAGGTGGCACAGCAACTCTGTGCCGGCCTGGCCGCCGCTCACCGCAGCGGCGTTCTGCATCGTGACCTGAAGCCCTCGAATGTGATGATCGATGGCAAGGGCCGCGCTCGTATTACGGATTTCGGGCTAGCGATTGCCGCGTCAGAGGCGGATCAGCAAACCGGCCCTGCAGGCACACCCGGATACCTTGCGCCGGAGTTACTCGACGGCGCTGCGCCCTCCATTCGGAGTGACCTGTACGCGCTCGGCCTGGTTCTGTATGAACTGTTTACCGGGAAGAAGGCCTTCGATGCCTCCAGCATGGCCGAGTTTCATCGCAAGCAAACGGAAACCAATCCAACCCCACCCTCGAACGTCGTCAAGAACTTTGATCCGGCGGTCGAGCGTGCCATCCTGCGTTGTCTCGATCGAGATCCAACGCAGCGCCCGAACTCGGCGTTCAGTGTCGCTGCAGCTCTGCCAGGTGGTGATCCGCTCTCGGCGGCGCTCGCGGCCGGAGAAACTCCTTCCCCAGAGATGGTGGCGGCCGCGGGACCTCAGGGCTCGCTACGACCAGCGGTTGCGTGGGCTTGCCTCGTGGGTGCTCTAATCCTGATCTTTGCCGGCATCGATGTTTCTGGCGCCGAGAAACATGGACTGGGGTCTTGCACCGATGAACAAGTCCCCGGAAGTGCTCGCAGACCGCGCTCAGGACCTGGCGCAGCAGCTGGGTTATTCCGTCGCATTGGATCGCGCGTTCTGGGTTGCTTCAGACAAAGATTATCTCCGCTATACCGCTCGCAATTCCTCCAGCAAAGATTGGAAACGTACTCCAGCGGGTCACGCGTGGCCGTCCCCGGTCACATTCTGGTACCGGCAAAGTCCGCAGTGGATGATGCCGGGGGCTCAGAGCCCGAACGGCCCTCCGAGAGTGACTCTGTTGAATCCGTCTTACGAGACCTCGGGCATGGTTGCTCTCAGGCTGGATATGCAAGGAAATCTCCTGTTTCTGCGCGGTGTCCCGCCGCAAGTCGAGACCGGAGGAGCCCGCCCTGATCTGAACTGGAGCTTACTTTTTGCCGAAGCCGGACTCGACCGCTCTCAGTTCGTTCCCGCCAACCCCAAATGGGCTCCGCCCGATTCCTTCGATGTCCGCGCCGACTGGGAGGGTCATCTCCCGGATCGCCCTGACCTGCTTCTCCACGTTGCTGCCGCCGCCTACCACGGCGTACCAACATATTTCCAGGTGATAGCTCCGTGGGATCAGCCATGGCGAGGAGATCCTTCCAGTCCATCTCGTATGCCCGCCGCCTCTGGCATTCTTCTTTCGACGGCGTGGCCATTACTGATGGCGGGTTATCTTCTCGTCGCCGGTTTTTTCGCGCGCAGGAACGTCCGCCGCGGGCGTGGAGACACGAAGGGGTCGCTGCGTCTGGCGGGCTTCGCAATCCTGGCGAATTGCGTCTATGGTTTCTGCCTCTATCACTATGTCCCACAAGCGGAATATATTTCGGTCCAATTTATTCTGCTAGGCGCTCCCCTGCTTTTTGCGTTGCTCGCGTGGCTGGGATATATGGCCATGGAGCCTTATGCGCGGCAAAGCTGGCCCAAGCTGATGGTTTCCTGGCAGCGTCTTCTAAACGGTCGTCTTCGGGATCCATTGTTTGGACGCGATCTGTTGTTAGGCATCGAGGCTGGTTCGGCAATCGGCACCATCTTCTTGGGCGCCGGGGCGTTTTCGCACAACTCGGCAGCGTCCCCCGTGGACAGTTATTTCGGTCAAGGGATTCTGCCGTCCATCGGCCACTGCTTCTTATTGCTATTTGCCCCATCCTTCTACGCTCTTTTCTACTTTGGCATTTTGTCCGTCATGACTGGCCTGTTGCGGCGGCCACGGTTCGGACTGGTCGGCATTGGACTTATCATGCTTCTGCTGAATGCGGAGCCTACTGCGGTGGATTTCACTTTGACCGTCCTGTTCGTGCTTGTATTCCTGGCTGTGCTGGTTAGAATTGGGCTCGTTGCTGCGGCTGCTTTCTTCTTCATCCTGTTAACCCTCGGCACTTCACCACCACTGATTCTCGACCAGTGGTACGCTGGGCGCGCCGTGATCGCTCTGCTGGCTCCGCTCATTCTGCTTTTCTGGGGCTTTTATGTCTCGCTCGGGAGCCAGCCGGTCTTCGGGGGTGCTCTGAAAGACGAATAATGGGGCAAACCACAAATGGGCAAGCGCCCCTAAACTTTGCCTCTGAAACAAGCTACATCTTCGATTGCTCGCGAGTGACAGGCAAACCGGAAATAACCGCGCGGACAACTGATCGGCCGTGAGGCTGATAGAGTCCGTCGGGACTAGGGATCGCGCCAAGGAAGGGACGTGGGGTTTGCCGCGCAAATTGTCGGCCGTGCCCGCAGGATCGTCAAAATGAATCAGGAGCGGTTGGCTGCAATGTATGGTCACGGCGTTCTCCTCTCAGATAATGAGCCGCCAAACTCCTGAGTTCGCCGTAAACCAGTGGAATAAGCTTTTCCTCTGCCTCGCGCTTCCCGGCTCGGAGTTCGAGGAGTAGTTCGGTTATTTCCCCCGGATCTGATTCCACTTGTCGAAGCCCTCACGAGAAGAAGCACTCATTATATCCAATTCTCGAGATGTCTCTGGGCACCGCGCTCAAGTCTAGAGATCTTAGTGTCCACGCGACGATTCTGTCCCTTTTCGTCACGGTAGCCCGTGGCAAGACCCAGATTCGAGAAGAACACACAGTTTGAAATCCTCAGCTAGGCATAATCTGTGGTTTGGCGTTCGGTGCTATCGACATCGGAATCATGCTGCCGATGAGCTTTCCCGATAAGAAGGCCGCAATCACGGGGGCTTTCATCGCCGGCTTTGGGATTGGGTTCGTGATAGGCGCTGCCCGTTTGCCTTGGCCGGGCTGGGCGGTGGGCCTCTGCTTTGGCCTACTGCTGAGCATCCCCGATGCGATCATCACCAAGGCCTACGCGCCGATCATCGGTATGGGAGCAATTGGTGGAATCATCATTGGCGTAATCGTCGGACGATTTGGCCGATAGGTGTAGGCTGATTTTCGGATTCTGCGTAGATGACTGCAACCCGGGAAGCGATCGAGACGGGAGGCTCGTGAAGGAAGAAATGTAACTCGCGGCAGAGCAGTGATCTGTTTTCTCTCGATCCATCCTGGCAAATTTATGGGATACCGTTCTCAAGAAGTGCATCAGCTTGACGCCAGATCGAAAAGCATTTTCGTACAATAAACGTACAATGGATCGGGTAAAGAGGCCTTTTTAGCCGTTGTGGCGGTTCCTGGAATCAGTAACTTACGTGTTATCAACACGCCGAATAGTTCGACTCTCGCCCACCTCGATCTCAAGGGTTATTCCTGCTGCTCATAAGATCTTTCCAAGAATGAATTGGACTCCGCTCTGTGTCCGAACGTAACTTCAAACTGCTCTGGCAGCGCCCCCAGCTGCATAAACGTTCGCTCGGAGACAGTCGATGTCCAACCTTTTTTCCAAACCAGCCCACAGGGCGGAAATCCACGGAATGATCTTTGAGCAGTTGCTCGATAGCGACGAAGCTGCAGCTCTCCTGAAAATCCATCCCAAAACTCTCCAAAAAATGGCTCGCCATGGCGAGATTGCAGGCGTGCAGGTCGGAAGGCTGTGGCGTTTTCGCGCTTCCGTCCTGAACGAGTGGCTTGAGCACAAGATGGCCAGCTGAATTCTCATTCGACTCGGCAGGCGACTCACGCTAAGCTGTGTGCCAGCGATCCGTGCCGCCTAAAGATAAGGAGAGAAATGTTCAGGCGTGCACGACACCAGCAAGGAAGTCTTCAACGCGTAAGGCGCAAATCAGGTGAAACCGTATGGGTATTTCGTTGGCGAGAAACCCAAATCGACGGCAGCCGGAAATACCGCAAGATCGTGGTCGGATCGGTCGAGGAATTCGAGACCGAGTCCGAGGCACAGAATGCGGTGGACGCTCTACGTCTCACCATCAACGAACAAACACCTCGGCAGCAATTGAAGGAAATCCGCTTCGAGACGCTGGTCCAGCATTATCGCCAGCACGAAATGCCGGACATCTTTTACAAGAAATCGCAACTACCAGCGGATGTCGCCGAGGACGAAAATCGCAAGGCGTATGCCACGCAAGACACCTACGAGGGGTATTTGAAAAAGTGGATTCTGCCACGCTGGAGGTCGTACCGCCTTCAAGATGTGAAGGCGGTGCACGTCGAGCAGTGGCTGAAATCCATCTCGTTAGCACCCGGCAGCAAGGCGAAGATCAGAAACATCATGAGCGCCTTGTACAGCCACGCCATTCGTTGGGAATGGACAACACGCAATCCCATCACCCACGTTCGGCAGAGTGCGAAACGCAGAAAGACTCCGCTGATTCTGACGATCGAGCAGATCAAGGCATTTCTTTCGCATCTGAAGGAACCTTGCCGTACGGCGGTCTTCCTCGATGCATCGAGTGGCCTGAGGGTGGGAGAACTCCTTGGCCTCAAGTGGGAAGACGTGGACTTCGAATCGTTAGAAGTAAACGTCAACTCGCTCCGTAGTCAAGCAGAGGATCACCCGCTGCAAGACGGAAGCCTCTCGCAAGCCAATCCCGCTCGATCGCGGAATTGGCGGAGGTCCTGCTGAATTGGAAGCTCCAGGCTCCCTATGCGCAACCGGGCGATTGGATGTTTGCCAGTCCACACAAGAAGGGCAAACAACCGTACTGGCCGGGTGCGCTTTTTCGCGCCCATCTCAAACCAGCTCTGGAAGCTGCACAGAATCTCTGGCAAGGTGGGATGGCATACGCTACGACACACGTTCGGCACTTTGATGAAAGCGAATGGCGAAGACATCAAGACGATTCAGGAGCTGTTGCGCCATTCGAATTACAAAGTGACGGCGGATACCTATACGCAGGCAGTCACTTCAACCAAACGTGCGGCACAGACGAAGATTGGTGAAGAATGATTCTTGCCGACATAAGATTACCGGCGGGAGAGCATCCTTTCAAGGGCTTCGACTTTCTGTTATCGAACCCTTCTCAAACCCTCGGCGAAGATGGCCCAACTTCTTTTAATCTGTCTGTTTTGTTGGCGTCCCCGACGGGATTTGAACCCGTGTTACCGCCGTGAAAGGGCGATGTCCTAGGCCAGGCTAGACGACGGGGACGACTGTAAGGAGGGTTGCTGACGCAACAGTTGATCGTAACAAGCCGTCGTAACCCTGTCAAAGATAGACGCGCCTTGACATCGCTACGTTTTCCCATACTCAGCGGACAATTTAGAATTACAAGAGGCGCGCTTGCAGTGCGCGAAATTCTAAATTGTTCGAGGTCGATGTGTCCGATCCAGTTTATCTCAGCCTGTGGTTCCGCGATTTCTCCGGACCCGAAATGTTGCCGCACGCTTTTACCGTGTTGCAGCAATTCCCTTTCTCCGAGCAGCGCCCCGGAATCAGCTATTTTGCGGTGCACCCGGTCTCGTGGAGCGAGGCTACCGTGCTGGAACGCCGCTTCCCTGCCGGGATCGATGCCGGGCAAGCCACCCTCATCGCCGCCGAGCTAATTCACGATGATTACGCTTTTGTATTCGAAGCGTACTGGGATTTATGGATGCCCGACAAAGCGAGTGGGACGTGGGTGCTTGAACCGTCGCCGGTCCGGTTCATTGTGCAGGGCGAACAATTCGACGAAGGAACTTACCAGCAGACTGGGCACATCGAAATCGACTTTGGTCTCGATTCGAATTTCCTGCAGCCTGAAACCGAACTCAGTGACCAGACTCGCGCCAAGATTCGCGACAACGTAGCGAAACTCGTCGGGTTCTCAGTGAACGTTGAAAAGAACAGCGGCGCGAGTTCCCGGCTGCTCTGGTCGGAGTCGGAAGAAAGTTTGGCGAAGCAACTGATCGCGCGCTTGCAGAAAGTGCAATAAAAAAAGGCACAGAGTCGGTTGGTTGACTCTGTGCCTTTGGACTAGTTTACTTCGTCCGCCCGCCCTCGACTTTCAGCTTGTCCGACGCACCTGCCTGAGCCGCCGCCAGGCGAGCTGTCAACACGCGGAACGGAGAACAGGAAACGTAATCCATTCCCACCTTGTGGCAGAACTCCACCGAGGAGGGATCGCCGCCATGCTCGCCGCAGATCCCAACCTCCAGCTTAGGCCTGGTCTTGCGGCCGCGCTCGATTCCGATCTTCACCAGCTCACCTACGCCCACTTGATCGATGGCGGCAAACGGATCCTGCTTCAGGATCCCTTCTGCCAAGTAAGTCGGCAGTACTTTGTTGACGTCGTCGCGGGAGAAGCCGAACGTTGTTTGCGTCAGATCATTCGTTCCAAAAGAAAAGAACTCAGCTTCCTTGGCAATCTCGTCCGCAACCAGACAAGCGCGCGGCAACTCGATCATTGTTCCGACAAGGTAATGAACGTGCCGACCTTTTTCCTTAAATACTTCTTCCGCTACACGCCGGACGATCGCTGCCTGGTTCTCCATTTCCTTGACGGTGCTGATGAGCGGAATCATCACTTCGGCGTGGGTTTTGATGCCTTCCTTGTCCACGGCAACCACGGCTTCGATAATGGCCCGCGCCTGCATCTCGGTGATCTCGGGATAGGTGACGCCCAAACGGCATCCGCGATGTCCCAGCATGGGGTTGAACTCATGCAGCTCTTCCACGCGCGCCAGCAGCATCCGCAATTCTTTCAACTTCGGAGAACGCGGCTTCGTGGCTTCGAGTACCGCAATGTCCACCATGAGCTCCTCGCGCTTGGGCAGGAACTCATGCAGAGGCGGATCCAGCAAGCGGATGGTCACCGGCAGGCCTTCCATCGCCTTGAACAAACCGATGAAGTCGGCCCGCTGCATGGGTAGCAGTTTTTTCAGAGCGATGCGCCGGTCTTTTTCGTTGTTGGCCAGAATCATCGTCCGCATGTGCGGGATGCGATCTTCGGCGAAGAACATGTGCTCGGTGCGGCACAAGCCAATGCCCTCAGCGCCAAAGCTCTTGGCCTGAATCGCGTCGCGCGGAATGTCTGCATTCGCGCGCACACCGATCTTGCGGAAAGGCTCTGCCCAACCCATCAGCTTCTGGAGCTCAGGATCATCGGCGGTGGGAGGAATCGTCTTTAATTGCCCTTTGATGACGCGGCCCGTGGTGCCGTCCAAGGAAATCCAGTCGCCTTCTTTGAAGACCTGTCCTTTCACACGCATCTCGCGACGATTCTCATCGACGCCGATGTCGCCGGCGCCCGCCACGCAGCACTTTCCCATGCCGCGCGTGACGACAGCCGCGTGGCTGGTCATGCCGCCGCGAGAGGTTAGAATGCCCGCCGCCACTTCCATGCCCTGAATATCTTCCGGAGTGGTTTCTGCGCGCACCAGAATCACCGGATTCTTTTTCGGTCCGTGCCCCGCTTTTTTCACCGCTTCTTCCGCAGTGAATACGATTTGTCCAACAGCCGCACCCGGAGATGCCGGTAATCCCGTCGCGAGCACTTCTACCTTCGTGCTCTTCTCGTCGAGGCGCGGCACCAGGAAGTCATAGAGCTGATTGGGCTCGACGCGGAAGATTGCTTCCTCTTTGGTGATCAACCCTTCATCCACCATTTGGATCGCGACGCGCACTGCGGCCAGTCCGGTACGTTTGCCGTTGCGGGTCTGCAGCATGTAGAGCTTGCCATCCTGGATGGTGAACTCGAAATCCTGCATATCCTTATAGTGCTGCTCGAGGCGCGTGGTGATCTCGCGCAGCTGGTTATAAACGTCAGGCATGACCTTCTGTAGTTCGAGAATTGGCACCGGCGTGCGTACGCCTGAAACCACATCCTCGCCCTGCGCGTTCATCAGGAATTCGCCGTAAAATTCCTTGGCCCCAGTTGCCGGATTTCGCGTGAAACCCACGCCGGTGCCGCTGGTGTCGCCCAGGTTGCCGTACACCATGGCTTGGACGTTGACCGCTGTCCCCAGCATGTCATCGATGTTGTTGATGCGGCGATAATGCTTGGCGCGCTCATTGCCCCACGAACGGAACACTGCGTCCCTCGCCATGACCAGCTGCTCATGGGGATCCTGGGGAAAGTCGCGCTTGGCGTGCTTTTTGACGACCTTCTTGTACTCCTCGATCACTTCCTTCAGAGCCTTAGCGTCGAGATCCGTGTCCAGCTTGGTCTTTTTCTGGGCTTTCTTCGCATCGAACACTTCGTCGAATGCAGACTTGGGAATCTCGAGCACGACATTGCCGAACATCTGAATCAAGCGCCGGTAGGAATCGGCCGCGAATCGCGGATTGTTGCTGCGCTTGGCCAGCGCTTCCACGCTCTTGTCATTCAATCCGAGATTGAGAATCGTATCCATCATGCCGGGCATGGAGAACTTCGCGCCCGAGCGCACGCTGACGAGCAGCGGATTCTCGCCGATACCCAGCTTCTGGCCCTGCAGGGCTTCCAACTTCGCCAGAGCCTCGTCCATCTGGCTTTCGACTTCCTTGGAGACCGCATTCTGCCTCATATATTCACGGCAGGCTTCGGTCTGGATTGTGAAACCAGGAGGAACCGGCAAGCCGGCATTAGTCATCTCTGCCAGGCCGGCGCCTTTGCCGCCCAAGTCATCCTTCATCTTTCCGTGACCCTCGGCCTTACCGCCGCCGAAGAAGTAAACGTATTTGGTCGGGGTTCTTTTCTTCTCTGTTTCCTTGACTTCTGTTTCGGGGAGGGTCAACGTGGCCATGAGTATTAGTCCTTTGCTCGAGATTTGTGAACTTAATCTAGTGGTTGAGCTTTCATTCAAATGACGCAGCAGTAATTGCCGCATCTCAGAGTCCAAACAAAGATAACGTAGTGTCTTTTTAGCTCTTGCCTTCCGAGACGATCTCGGAAAAATCAGCAATGGTAGAGAACTCCTTTAACAAAGTCCGCAACAACGCCAGCCGGTTCGCCCGGATCTTCTCGTCCTCCACCATCACCATAACCTTGTCGAAGAACATATCCACCGGTTCCCGAGCTGTCGAAAGCAGAAGCAGCGCGTCGACGTACTCCTTCTTATTACGGTGCTCTTCTACTTTCGCGCTGGTGCGATCCATGTACGCCATCAGGCTTTTTTCTTCTTCGGCGGCGTCCGGAAGATATTCAAACTTTGCGGCAGGTTCGATTTTCTTCTCGGCAGCTTGGCGCAGGATATTTCGCATGCGCTTACAAGCGGCCCCGATCGCCTGAAACTCGGGCATGTGCATGACCTGCTTGACGGCCTCGGCCCGGGCCACCGCATCGACCACGTCGTCGGCATCGGCAGCCAGCACTGCCTTCACTACGTCGTAGTTGTAGGCATGCACGTCACGCAGAAAGAATTCCAGACGCTCGCGGAAGAAAGTCCGCACAGCCTCATCGAAAGTCAGGTCGTCGGTGAATTTCTTTTCCGCTTCAGACCCTTTGTATCCGGCTCGCGCATCGCGCATCAGTGGCAAGAGCCGCAACGGCAGTTTTTTTTCTGCAATGATCTTCACAATGCCATTCGCCTGACGACGCAGAGCAAATGGATCTTTCGACCCAGTCGGCGCCAGCCCCAAAGCGAACATGCCGGCAATCGTGTCCGCCTTATCGCCGATCGAAAGCACGGCGCTCTCAATCGACCTGGGCACGGCATCTTCCGTAGATTCAGGCTTGTAATGATCGTAGATCGTGTCGGCGATAGCCAAGCGCGTAGCCTCCGGCAAACCCGGATCGAGCTCCTGCACGCGCGCATACAATCCGCCGACGATTCCCTGAAGTTCAGTGAATTCCTTCACTAATTCCGTGGTTAAGTCCGCTTTCGCCAGGCATACGGCTTTATGAACCACGCCTGCGCGGATCGCGAGTCCGCTCTGCTTGATGATTTCGCTCAGCCAACTGCAAAGGCGCTGAACCCGCTGAGTCTTGTCAAAGTAACTGCCCAAATCTTTCTGGAACGTAACGTTGCGCAATGAATCCAGACGCTCCAGCAAGGAACGTTTCTGATCCGTCTCCCAGAAAAAGCGGGCGTCATTGAACCGCGCGCGCAGCACGCGCTCATTGCCGTGACGAATCAGGCCTTGCGGATCCCCATCGGTATTCAGCACGGCGAGAAAGTGCGGGAGCAATTTGCCGCTGCCATCTTCCAAAGCAAAATACTTCTGGTGATCGCGCATCACCGTAACCAGGACTTCTTCCGGAAGAGCCAGGAATTGCGGATCAAATTCGCCCAGAATTACCGCAGGAAATTCGGTCAAGTCCACAACGCTAGCCAGCAGCGCCTTGTCTTCGCGCCAGCGTGCGCCGGGAATGGTCCGGGTAGCAGCATCGAGAGCTTTGCGAATCTGATGCTCTCGTTCCTCGCGGCCTAAAACCTTGGCGGCTCGCAGCGCTTCCACGTACGCGGAGCCTGCACGCGGAATCGTCACGCTTCCCTTGGCTAATATTCGATGCCCGCGGGAAGTATTTCCGGCTCGAATGCCGTCGAATTCCAGCGGAATTGTTTCCTCATCCAACATGGCGACCAGCCAGCGCACCGGACGCACGAAGCGTTCATTGGTCTTGCGCCAATACATATTTTTCGGCCAGTAAATCGAGGAGATTTCCGGCGGAAGGCCTTCGGCAAGAATCTCGGTCCCGCTTCTGCCTTTCTTAGTAATCCTGGCAGACAGGTACTCGCCCTTAGGAGTCGTGATCTTCTCTAATTGCGCGACCTCGACTCCGGCCTTTTTGGCAAATGAAAGCGCCGCAGGAGTCGGCTGACCGTCTTTATAGGCGATATTTAATGAAGGGCCGGTGATTTGCTCGGTAGCGTCCGGTTGTGTAGTGGCGATGTCGTGAGCGATCACCGCCAGTCGGCGGGGTGTGTCGAAGGAAAGAATATCGCCAACGGCCAGACGCTCGCGGCTGAGCAGAGCGCTTACTCGCTCGCGTAGCTCCTGGGACGCCGCGGTGATCATCCGCGCGGGAATCTCTTCGCAGCCGATCTCTAGCAGGAAAGTTGGCATGGCTTCAAACTATCTAGCTTGGCAAATCCAGCCTGGAACTGATGTGACGCCCGTCACATCGAGGATCTTTAACTGTTGTAATTCCGCCTATGAAGTGACAGGCAGAAGTTTCTCTTTATGTTTCTTGCGCAAAGGCGCAGGTTCAGAGCCGTCGGACTTTTCCGCTGCTGGCTCGCTCTTTTGTTGATCAACCCAGGCCTTCGCAATGCCCACGGCGAGGGCTCGCACGCGCCCTATGACACCTACGCGCTCGGTCACGGATATCGCACCACGGGCATCGAGGATGTTAAACAGATGCGAGCACTTCAAGCATAGATCGTAAGCGCCCAGCAACGGGAACCGAGACTTTTCCCGAACAACATCCGGATGCCCTGATTGTGTCTCTCCGTTACTTGGAGAAACAGCATGATCCTTCCCTAAAGTGGCATAGCGTTCGAGCAGCGATTTGCATTCGGCCTCACACAACTCAAAATGCTTCCACGCCTTCTCGACATCAGCCATTTCGAAGTTGTAGACGGAAAATTGCACTTCATCCGCCAGCCGCACGTCGCCATACTTCACTTCGTGTCCGCTGTCCGGATCGCGCGCCCACACGATGTCGTAAATTGAATCGACATCCTGCAGAAATGCGCAGATGCGCTCCAGTCCGTAAGTCAACTCGGCGGAAATCGGAAACAAATCCACGCCGCCACATTGCTGGAAGTAAGTGAACTGCGTAATCTCCAGGCCGTCGAGCATCACCTGCCAGCCGACGCCCCACGCACTCAGCGTTGGAGCTTCCCAGTTATCTTCTTCGAACTTGATATCGTGTTGCCGCAGGTCGATCCCGATGGCGCCCAAGGACTCCAAATACAGCTCCTGCACATTCTCCGGCGGAGGTTTCAGAATCACTTGCAACTGCATGTGTTTGAAAAGCCGGTTGGGATTTTCCCCGTAGCGGCCATCGGCAGGACGCCGCGACGGCTGCACATAGGCCACCTTATAAGGCTTCGGCCCCAGCACGCGCAGAAACGTCTCTGGCGCCATCGTCCCCGCGCCCACTTCCACGTCGTAGGGCTGCTGCAAGACGCAGCCACGTTCTGCCCAAAACGCCTGCAGGCGCAGGATTAGCTCCTGGAAGGTTAGCGACTTGGAGGAGGATCGATTCACGAATTCTTCAGACATTCGAGGGTAACCAGTGATTGTAACGGAAGGGGCGGGAAGTCGTCAGCCGAATCAAAAATACGGGAGCGGCGCAATTCTAATCCTGAGCTAGTAATCCGCTTCGGCCTGTGGGAAACTGGGGATATGGCGAAGAAAATAAATGTCGGCGAGATCGTGGTCTCAGATGGAATGGTTGGCGTTTACCGGGTTGTGACCGTTTCGTCCGATAAGGCAGATGTTGAGAGATTCGATATCTCAACGCAAAAATCTCTAGGGGATCCGATTCGCACGGTTGCCCTGGACAAGCTGACCCCGTACCGGGAGGACGCCTCCGAGGCGGCTGCCAGAATCGTTAGAGACGTCACGGCGGAAGAAAACTAGCTGTTATGCGGATAGTGGAGACAGGAAGCCGAAGCCGGTTTCTAAAATCCGCCCTTCTCGAGCATCCCCGCGGTCACTAGTTTCTTCTCGATATGCCGCTGCAGGATTTGGATCAGAAACTTCCGCAGGTCCGCTCCTAGAGCCTTAGGCCAGGGCATATCCGAAAAGCTGTCCACCGGAGCACGAAACATCTGAGCGGCCAGCGCACGCGACTCGCTGGAAATTTGCGATGACGCCAGCCGCTTATCGTCCACGCACATCAGGCCATCCGCCAGCGCATGGAAATACGCGGGGCTGCCATTCAGGCTCCGGCCACAAACGATGCACTCAGTCAGCTCAGGAAGAAAGCCCACCAGCCGGGTCAACCACAATTCAAAATAGGTCAGCGGCATCCACACTTCCGATCCCTTCATCGCGTGCAGCACCGAAAGCGTCAGACGAAAGATGGCATCGTTGGCTTCGCGGTCGGGAAGGAGTTCGTCCACCAGCTCAGCCACATGGGCCAGCCCCACAGCTCGGGCGTAGGTGACTTCACTAGCCATGGGAGATTCGATCACTTCGAAAGAATCCAGGCGCACCAGCTCTTGCCGTTCACGAACATCGTAAAAGGCGCGAACATAAGTCATCGGCTCGAGTGCCCCCCCAAACCTGCGCTTGGATTTCTTTGCCGCGCGCGCCACGCCACGCACTTTACCCTCCGCGCGGGTAAAGAGCGTGACCAGCAGATCCGCTTCACGCAGCGGATAGGTGCGCAGAACGATTGCCTCGGATTCTGTGAGTGCCATTGAAGCTCGGCCCGTGTAGACGGTTGATTGTAAATGCACTGAAAAACCGATGGAAAGATTGGAAGCGTCGATGCGCTCAAAGTGAGCCAGCTCCTGCAAAACGCTGGGGCGCTGCAAAATGCAGTGGCCCGGAAGGGCTATCCCCACCGGCCTTCGCTCGCAAGTCCAATCCCTACAACAAGTCCAATCGCCAGTGGAATTGCCCCTCGCGTGCACTAATAAGGATGCAAGCAGGCGCGCTAAGCGCCGGGTCGAACCCGAAAGGAGGGTCTATGTCAATCCTGTTTGTACTACTGATGTTCTTACTGGTGATCAGCGTCCGCTATTTTGTTGAGCCTCATTCCGAGCCCGCGGTGGAATTCGAAGTGGCGGCAAAGCCGCAAGCTCCGCGCGTTAAGCGCGAGTACGGGTTCGATATCCCGCAGGATTATGGCTTCCACCTTGGACACATGTGGGTGATGAAAGAAAGCTCCGATGATGCTCGAGTTGGCGTAGACAAGTTCGTCACCAATCTCTTGGGAAAAGTCGATCATATTGATGTTTGCGCTGCCAACCGGTGGGTACGCCAGGGACAGAAGCTGATTACGCTGCACAGCGGCAACGCCAGCGTCGATTTGCTTTCTCCCGTGGAGGGCGTGGTCACCGCCATCAATAACGATGCGCTGGGCAATCCAAGCCTGGTCACCGACGATCCTTACGAAAATGGCTGGATCGCCGTGGTGAAATCTCCTGACCTGGCGGTGAATCAGCGGAACTTGATCCAGGGTTCGATGGTAGCTCCCTGGATGCAGAACAGCGTGACCCGGCTCAACGCGATGTTGGCCGAATCGTCTCCCGCGCTGGCGCAGGATGGCGGAACTCCCGTCAGCGGCGTGCTTCCGCGGCTTACCCCTGAGTTAAGGCAGAAGGTGACGAAAGAGTTCTTGCTGTCATAACGCTGCGGAACACAAATGAGAAAGGAGAAGAATCATGGCATCCACCAAAGCGATACTGGTCGACATCACGAAGTGCATCGGCTGCCGTAGTTGCGAGCAGGCTTGCAAACAGATTCACGGCTTCCCCTCCGACACCGAGGCCAAGCTTTCTCCCACAGCGCTCACCGTGATCGAAGAGCGAGGCGACAAGTTCGTTCGCCGGATGTGCATGCACTGTCAGGATCCAGCCTGCGCTTCGGCATGCCTGGTGGGGGCCTTGAAGAAGAGCGCCGCCGGCCCGGTTACGTATGACGGCTCGAAATGCATCGGTTGCCGCTACTGCCTGGTGGCATGCCCCTTCAGCGTGCCGCGCTACGAGTGGGCGAAGCTGGTACCCTACGTTAAGAAGTGCGATATGTGCTCTGAGCGTCAACTGAAAGGACAAGTTCCGGCCTGCGTGGAAGCTTGTCCGGTGCAGGCGTCGATTTCCGGGACTCGCGATGAACTTCTGGAAGAAGCGCAGCGCCGCATCTTTGCCGATTCGAAATATGTGAAACACATCTACGGCAGCGACGAGGCGGGCGGAACTTCCGTCTTCTTCATCTCGGATGTTCCCTTCGAGAAGCTGGGATTTGTCACACCTCCGAAGCAAGCTCTGCCGTTGCTCACCGCCAGCGCCTTAGGCGACGGGCCAACCGTGATCCTGGTTGGCGGAGCTCTGCTTTCTGGCTTGTACTGGATCACGCAACGGAGGGCCTTGGTCGCTCTGGCTGAAGCCCGCGAGAAGTCTGCTAAGGAAAGGAGCTAGCCATGACTACCGGAAGAATTCCTAGAATCAGTTTCTGGCGCACGGTCGTAGCAATCATTTTCGCCGCTGGCATTTATTCGATGTACGCCCGTTTCGGTTTAGGCCTGAAAGCCGCAACCCATCTCACAGATCCTCAACCTTGGGGCCTCTGGGTGGGATTGGGAACACTATGCGGGGTGGGCCTTTCGGCCGGAGGCTTTGCCATCGCGGCCTCGGTATACCTTTTGGGTCTTGATCGCTATCGTCCGATTCTGAGAACAGCCGTCCTTATATCGTTCCTGGGATATTGCACGGTATGCATCGGCATGCTCTACGAGCTCGGCATTCCTTGGAGAATCTGGCATCCCATCATCATGTGGAACCGCCACTCTGTGCTATTCGAAGTGTCCTGGTGTGTGATGCTTTACACCACGGTGCTCGCGCTGGAGTTCTCGCCAGCGCTTATCGAGAAGCTACCCTGGGCCAAGCCGCGTGAGTTCTATCTGCGCTGGCATCACAGCATATTGATCGCCCTGGTGCTGATCGGAACGCTATTGTCCTCGATGCACCAATCGTTCCTCGGGGGTCTCTACCTGATCACCAAAGGGCGGCTGGATCCACTCTGGTACACACCGTACCTCACCACCATGTTCTATCTGTCAGCGATCCCAGCAGGACTGGCGCTCACCATCATGGCGATTTATCTCTGCGTACGCTCACTCAACGTTCGGGTTGATATGAGCCTTCTCAGCGATGTGAGCCAGGTAATTGGACCGCTTCTGGCGATCTGGGGTGTCTTCCGCTTCGTCGATATCATCAATCGCGACGCGCTGGCGTACCTGTGGATGTGGCGCGAAGAGACGGCCTTATTCTGGGTGGAGATTCTTCTGCTCGTGGTTGCGCCACTGTTCCTGCTGAACATGCAGAAAGTACGACAAAACCCGCAATACCTGTATGGAACCTGCGCACTGATCGTAATGGGATTCATGACGAATCGCCTGAACGTTTCCATCACGGCGCTGCAGGCGAGTTCGGGTATCTACTACGTACCGAAATGGACGGAATTCGCCGCCTCGCTGGCAACCATTACCGCTGCGGTGGTGGCATTCCATTACGCCGTTCGGTATTTGGATATCTTGCCGAAGAATTCTCCGACAAAGAAATGGATGGCTGCCGGCGCTCCAGCAAGAGCCTGATGCAGGACGCGGCAGCAGAAAACCCCGGGAGAACCAGCCCGGGGTTTTTCTTTCTTGCGCTAATTTCGTATTCGCGTCTTAGTCTGCAGCTTTAACTTTCAACCGCCGTTGTAGCGACGTTGGATGTATCCCGAGAATGCGAGCCGCCTGCGTTTTATTGTTGCCCGTGGCAGCCAGGACTTGCTCGATGTAGTTATCTTCCAGGGCTCGAAGGCTCAGAAATTGATCGCCGGTAGGAGAAATGTCATCTTCGGAGAAAGCCTCAATCGTTCGCTTTTCGGGATGCTGGTCCCGAATCTCTTCGGGAAGATGAGAAGAATCGATCTCGCCCTCCTTATTAAGGATCATGGTCCGTTCGATTACGTTGCGCAGTTCGCGAATGTTACCAGGCCAGGGATAATCTGCGAGCAGATTGGCGGCCGCTGGACTAAAGCCGGTGAAGTTTTTTCGCAGCTCCCGGTTGAACTGCAACAGGATTTCGAGGGCAAGTGGAACGATATCTTCCTTGCGCTCGCGTAGTGGAGGAATTTCGACCTGCACCACGTTGATGCGGTAATAGAGGTCCTCACGAAACCGTCCCTGGGTTACGGCATTCTTTAAGTTGTCGTTGGTGGCAGCGATCAACCGGATATTGACTTTGATCGTGCTTGTGCCGCCGAGCCGCATAAACGTGCCCTCTTCCAGCACGCGCAGAATCTTGGCTTGCACGCTGGCGGACATGTTGCCGATCTCATCCAGAAAAACCGTGCCGCCCGTGGCTCGCTCCAGCAAACCTTCCTTGCGCCGGCGAGCGTCCGTAAAGGCGCCGGGTTCGTAACCAAAGAGCTCGCTTTCCAGGAGCGCATCGGGAAGAGCTGCGCAGTTGAGTTCGAGCAACGGCATGGAGGTGCGCGGGCTGGCGTAGTGGATAGCCTTTGCCAGCACACCTTTTCCGGTGCCACTTTCTCCCTGAATCAGAATAGTGGTGCGGTCGGCCTCAGCAGCCATACGGGCCATTTCCAGCATTTTGATGGTCGCGGGATTGTGGGTGACGATGCGTCCGAAATCGTAGCGGCCCTTTTCCGATTCGACGGAGTCGCGGACTCGCACCCGCAGCGCGAGCACTTCGGCCGCACGATGCAGAATGTTCATCATGTCTTCGAGATGAAACGGCTTGACGAGATAATCGAAGGCACCTAACTTCATAGCTTCAACCGCGCGCTCCACCAGGTGGTAGGCACTCATCATGATCACGATGGCGGTTGGATTTGACTGCTTGACCTGCCGCAGAACTTCAACGCCATCGATACCGGGTAGAACGATGTCCAGCAAGATGAGATCCGGCTTCTCTTCCTGAAATACTTTCATCCCGTCCTCGCCCGACAGCGCGGTGAAAACTTCAAAGCCATCCTGGCGCAAACCACGGGAAATGGTGCGGAGCGTGAGCTCTTCGTCATCGATGATGAGCGCGCAATATGGCATGTTTACCCGAGCCAGATTCCGTTACGTCTGGCGAATAGTGGAACGTTGCCAACCGTAAGCAGGAATTCGAAACACTTACGCTACGACCTCCGTCTCATGTGGATTCTTGTGCAATTCCTCCTGCCGAATTGGAAGCGTGATGGTTACGGTGGTCCCCCGTTTCAGGACGCTGTCGATACGAATCTCGCCCTTGTTTCGACGCACGTAGGTGGCACTGATGCTGAGTCCGAGCCCGGTACCCTTGCCCGGTTTGGTGGTGAAAAAAGGTTCGAAGACGTGCGGGAGAACGTCAGGAGAGATGCCGCAGCCGGTGTCGCTTACACAAATTTCGATGCTATCGACCAGCGTTAGCTTCTTGGCTGAGACGGCGATCACACCGCCATCCTGCGTGGCTTCGGCCGCGTTGATCAGGAGATTCATCAGTACCTGCGATAGTTGATTGGAGTCCACCAGAATATGCGGCAGATCTTCCGGGACCTGGTTCTCGGCACGCTTTCCGCGCAGGGCGGGCTGCCCCTCCAAGAAACCAAGGGTATCGCTAACCAGGCGATGCAGGCTCAGATTACTCAGAACCAGCGGGCCGGGACGAGCGTAGTTCACGAGTCCGCGAAGCGTGGCGGAAATGCGTTTAGTGCCCGCAATACATTGCTCGATTTCCCAACGTTGCTCAGAATCAGTCGCGCTCTTCATCTCCAGTTCCAGGTGCGACAGTATGCCAAGCAGGGGATTGTTAATGCCGTGAGCCGCGCCTAGAGCTAATTGAGCAAGCGTGGAATATTTTTCGTATTCGGCCAGTTGGGCCTGAAACTGAAATTTCTCTTTGTTCAGTTCCCGATCTTCGTAGAGCCGACGATAGACTTCTTCCTGCGCCTGATTGCGTTCGGTTTCCAACTGGTGCCTTTGCTCAGCGGCTAGCTTTAGGGCGTCGCAAGCGCGAATCCATTCCAAGCGCTGCAGACGCCATACGATGATCATCACAGCCAAAGCGACGAATGTGATGGGAAGAACGTAGTGCGCCAGTGTGAATTCGGCGTGACTGACAGATGTCTCCTCAGCGAAAAAAGCACCCGCTCGCAGGTGATGTGCCCATGGCTCAAACATCCTTCCATAACGATGAAGCGAATCTTGCCGAACCGCAGTGATATGGGTCACTAGGGTGAGTGTGCGTGAAGATCAATCAACTTGGCTGCGGTCGCGAGTCGCCGCGTACTCTGGCGGTAGCGGGCTCGACTCTTGGATCAACTTTGCCAGAATCGCGTCGGTCATTTCATAGGTGCTGGCCGCGCCTTCGCTGATCGCTTTATCGCCGCCCGCGATGCGCATCATGTCAAAAGTGCGCACCTTCCCTTCCTTTACCACAGCCGCGATGGCATCCCGAATACGTTTGGCTTTCACAGTTTCCCCAATATGATTCAGAAGCATGACAGCCGATAGAAACATTGCGATTGGATTGACGATTGGTGGATCGAGTTCCGCATACTGGGACGCCGATCCGTGAGCAGGCATGAAGACCGCGCACTCATCGCTAAGATACCCGGAAGCGGCGAAGCCGAGGCCGCCGGTTAGTCCGGTGAAGGTGTCCGCAACGAGATCACCAACGCCATCCGATGCGACAACAACCCCGAAATCCTCAGGATTGCTCGGGGGCCAAGTAGTTGCCTCGATGGTGACCGACCGCAAAGCGATTTCCGGATATTCTTTCGCGATTGCGTCAGCTTGGTCCAGCACTCCAGGAATCGCCCGCGGCACGTTCGGCTCCTGGCAAATTGTCACCGACTTGTAGCCATATCGTTTCGCCCACTCGAATACTGCGAGCCAAAACTTTTGCACTACCACTGTATTTGGCCAGATGACAACCACATTCACTGCGAGCTCCTCAAACTCAGAACCGGCGCCCCGACGAGTGAAGTTCAGGGGATTGCCGGGAAAAGAAGAGCACGGGCGTACGCACGTGTCGAGATGCAAGCGCTGACGCAAGGTCACAAGCGGATCTAAATAGCGCGGATCGAAATGAGAATGTCCGTTGGCTTTGAGTTCCGGCCTCAGTTCGAGCTCAACGGCCTCTTTGGGTTTGATGATCGCCCCAACCAATGCAAGCTTGTGCTTGGCTAACAGCTCTATAGTGTTATCCGGTAAGGCATTCCCGTGCCGGCGCCAGCATTCCCAACCGATGTCGCCATGCACATAGCTGGCATCAAAACCGACCGCCTTCAGCAACCGTAGTGCTTCGGGAAGAATCTGATTCCCAGTTCCGTCTCCGGGCATGGTGACTACCGTAAATTTCGCCATGAGTCGGACTTCCTCGTTCTACACGACCCCGGTCCCTTGATCCACCTGCGTCGCTTCATCAAGCGGTTCGAGATGATCGATCCCGTCGAGTTCGCAGCACAAATTCCTTTGCGAGGTCGCGCACTCCTCCTACTCCCATGGGACCCATCAGACTATCTTTTGGCTTAGATGTAAGCGACGACCTGCATCACTAAAGAATGTGATTGAGCAACCCTCGCTTCGACGGTGTTTAGTTCTCGCTATCTCACTGAAGGGCGGCAAGACCGAATGTGGCATGGAAGGAAGTGTTTATAGGCGCGCAGCCATTCGGCCTTCCCCAAGATAGCGCCAGCGGCTAATGGTGGCTTGAAACCTACAAACCCGCGTGGGAATAGTTTTCTAATCGAGCAATTGCGAAAACACCGCGGCGCATCATGCAACAATGTCCAGAACGACATCGCTCAATTGCCATTTTTCAAGCCGGTGTCGCAATATGGAGCACGATGCCAAACACTTCGAAACACTTAGAGCCACGATGGCCTGCCATGCTTGCTCTGCTGGCGGTCGGAGGATTGCGCCTTTCGCTACCCGAATCCCTGTCATTGGGCCCCAATTGGTTGATCATCGTCGTGGTTGGAGTGCTTCTGATTCCTACCGCTTGGGCGCGCCAGCGCGGCAAAGATGATGTCAACAAATTCTTGGGCTATCTGCTGAGCTCCATCGTGACTCTCGACATGATCTGGTCGCTTGGATGCCTGGTGGCGGCTCTACCCGCGCATCGGCAGACGCCTCAGGATCTATTGCGTTCCGCTGCAGCCTTATGGACCACGAACATACTGGTGTTCGCTTCATGGTACTGGAGGCTCGATGCAGGTGGCCCGCGCGAACGCGAGTTGCGCGGGGTGCATACCGATGGAGCATTCCTTTTTCCACAGATGACTCTCGATCAGCAAGCCAAGCGCGAGATGGGAGAGCAATGCTGGAGCCCAGGTTTCGTGGACTATCTGTTTCTTGCCTTTAACACCAGTACCGCTTTCTCTCCCACGGACTGCCCCGTGTTATCAGCATGGGCCAAACTCCTTATGATGGTTCAATCGCTCATTTCCCTGGCAACGGTAGCCCTGCTGGCAGCGCGCGCAGTCAATATTCTCTAGCGAACGAAACCAAGCTTTGGCACAGGTCAAATCATCAACGCTTGCTTTACGGCTCTTGCCGAAAGCAAACTTAATCAATCAATGTTGTTTGTAAGGCACGTGGGATGGGAAGATTCTCGGCAGGCGCTTATCGTGCTAGGTCCACTGCTGGTGTTAGGGTTACCAATCTTGAAGGAATTGGCG
>CAVWVM010000001.1:0-290186 GCA_963758485.1 uncultured Acidobacteriaceae bacterium | reverse complement strand
CTCATCGAAATCTCTCCCTTTCCCTTACGTCGAATCGTCTCCGATCGTTCTGTTCCAACAGACTTTAAGTCAGCTCCAGTTTCAGCGCGACAGCTCTCACGCCTCCGCTATTTTTTTCCATTTGTCTCGCGACTTGATCTGCACACTCCTTACTAGACCTGCGCCATGCCCCCATCGACGGCGAGATCCACGCCGGTGATATAGGAACTTTCATCGGAGGCGAGGAACACGACTGCGGCCGCGATTTCCTCGGGATTGCCCCTGCGACCGAGCGGAATCTGCGAGGTGAACTGGGCGACCGCTTGCTCGGCCTGTTCAGCGGTGAGGCCCGTCGTCGTCGCTAAGGCTGGGGTGTCGATTGCTCCGGGGCTCATACAATTCACGCGGATCTTGCGGTCTTTCAACTCCATAGTCCATCCGCGCGCGAAGTTGCGCACAGCCGCCTTACTCGCGGCGTAGGCGGTAAAGCCTGGGAGCCCCAACACGTTTGAGACCGAAGAGTTCAGAATAATCGAGCCACCGTCTTTGAAGAGTGGAAGGGCCTTCTGCACCGTAAAGAACGTACCCTTTACGTTCACGTCGAAGGTCTGGTCGAAATGTTTCTCGGTAGCCAGCGCGAGCGGTGCGATTGTACCCGCGCCCGCGTTCGCAAAGAGTATGTCGATGTGACCATGTTTCTCTTTCACAACGGCATAGAGGCGATCCAGATCTTCCAAGCGCGATACGTCGCCTGTGACCGTTGTAACGTTTCTCCTGATGAAGGCTGCGGCCTCCTTCAGCTCTTTCTCTCGTCGCCCAGTGATCACTACGTGGGCGCCTTCATCCACGAAGCGCTTGGCTGTGGCCAAGCCAATCCCGCTACTTCCGCCTGTGATAACCGCAATTTTTCCCGCCAATTTCTGTCCATTGTTATTACTCATATGTTTTTTCCTTTTTGCTTTGCTGTTTTTTTGTTGAATTACGCTATTCCTCCAAAGCTGACATAGTCATCGCTCACAGCTTCTTCTTGAACAAATCCTGGAAGATGAGCGGACCCCAAGTGCGGCCGCGTGCGTGCACCAGCGCGCCACCCTCGTTGAGCTTTCCCAGGTTGACGGGTGCGAATCCGAGTTGTTTGGCCAAATCCGCCACGGGTGCGATCGCGTCCTCGTCGTCGCTCGACAGAAAGACGACCCGGTGCCCGCCCTCGACGATCGGATCGGTAGCCAGGATCGCCGCACCCAGGTGATTGAAACCCTTCACGAGCTTGGCGCCGATGAAAGACCTCGCAACGAATGCGGAGGACGGAAGACCGTCCAATTCCTCAGGTGGGATTGGAAACGAGTTCATCGCGTCGATGACCGTCTTGCCTTTCCAGTCCGGCAGGGCCTTCGCTACCTCCCGATGCTCCCCGAACGGGACCGCCAGAATGATCGTGTCGGCCTTGAGCGCCTCGTGCAGTGACTTGGCGGTGACTGTTGGTCCAATCGCCCGAGCCTCCGGTGCCAACGTCTCGGGCGGCCGGCGGCTCGCGACGGTCACGTTGATGTTTTTACGGGCAAAGGCGCGGGCGAGGGCCTGGCCTATCTTTCCGAATCCTACAATTGCATAACTCATAACGTTTCTCCGATCGCTGTTAATGGTGATTCCCAGCCTTCGCGGCGGGGACATCAAGTTCTGTTCTGTGGCGACCTTCCGTAAAGGTCCCGCCGAAAAATTACTTCGCGTGCGGCCGGAAGGCCAGCCACTAGCCGAGGTCTGCAGACGTTAGATCGCCGTCATGCCGCCGTCGACGAACAACTCCGCCCCATTCACGAAGCTCGAATCGTCTGAAGCAAGAAACAGCGCGGCTGTCGCGACTTCCTCAGGTTGACCCATCTTTCCCCGAGGGATCAGGGATTCGAAATACTTTTTCGCTTCCTTGGTCAGTACTGCTTCCTGCATCGTTGTGGCAATAGCACCAGGAACCAGCAGGTTCACCCTGATCTTTCTATCCTTGAGTTCGTTGAGCCAAGTGCGCGCAAAGGAGCGCAGTGCCAACTTGCTCGCCGCATATACGCTGAAACCGGGGAAGCCTTTCGCCGCAGCATTGGACCCGGTCATGAAGATCGATCCGCCATCGTTGAAAAGTGGCAACGCTTTCTGCACAGTGAAGAGAGTGCCGCGCACGTTCAGGTCAAAGGTCTTATCGAAGTGCTGCTCGGTGATCTCGCCCAGCAGGACCGGTTCGCCTATGCCGGCGCTCGCGAACAGGACGTCGATCTTGCCCTTTTCCCGCTTAACCGTCTCGAACAGGCGGTCGAGGTCGTCGAGATTGGCCGCGTCACCGCGCACCCCGGTCACGTTTCGGCCAATCCGCTTGACGGCCTTATCGAGCGTCTCCTGCTTCCGGCCCGTGATGAAAACGTAGGCACCCTCTTCAACAAACAGTTTGGCGCTCGCCAACGCCATGCCGTCGGATCCACCCGTGATGACAGCAACTTTACCCTCAAGCCTTCCCATGATTGCTCCCTTCAGTGAATGCGTAGCATTCGGTACACTAGAGTAGATTCTTTGGCCGTGGACGAGAACTGCCCAGGAGTCCTAAAGTTTTGTCCATTCGTCCAGAAGAGGGAGACTAAGTTGGACCCGATAACAGACATCTTCAGAACGATGCACGTAACCGCTTTCGGTCTGCACAGGCTCGAAGCCACAGCGCCGTGGGGTGTAAAACAGGAAAACCAGACCGAAGAAAAAGTCACGCCCTCCGACAAAAAGATGTCACCCACAGATTTGGCGCACTTCGCCATGCTTTCGCGCGGCAACTGCTGGCTGAGTGTGGAAGGGATTGCGGAGCCGATTCCCCTCACCGGTGGTGATTGCTTTTTACTGGCTAAGGGGACTTCGATTGTTTTGCGCGACAGCCCGCGAACACGTCCGAGGTGGAGCTTCCGCGAGATCGGGGCCAAGGCCAACGGCAATGTCGTTCTTTGTGGCGGCGGTGGCGCACCGACGACAATCGTCTGTGGGTCCCTGGGTTTCGATCGCGCCAGCCTGAGGCCGATCACCCAGTTACTGCCGCACTTCATTTTGATGAAGGCCGATCAGGCACGCACGCTCGCTCTTCACACCACAGTGCAGGCGCTCGCGTCGGAGATGGAAGAACAGGCGCCGGGATCTGAAGTCGTCGCGAGTCGGCTGGCCGAGGTTCTGTTTATCCAGGTATTGCGGGCGCATATTGCGTCGGGACCGGAACGCAACAAAGGATGGCTTCGTGCAATTTTCGATCCGCAAATAGGCGCCGCTCTGAGTGCCATTCACGACAGAGTGAATACACCCTGGACGGTCGAATCCCTGGCCGAAGCTGCGGGCATGTCTCGCTCCGCATTCGCAGCACGTTTCAAAGAGCTGCTCGGACAAACGCCGCTGGAATACGTAACGGAGTGGCGGATGCAGAAGGCAATGCAGTTACTACAACAGCGTGACAAGAAGCTCATCGGCGTCGCTCGGTCGGTCGGTTACGAGTCCGACGCTGCGTTCAGTAAGGCTTTCAAGCGAGTTGTCGGGGCAAACCCTGGTGAATACCTCAAACGTAGTCTTGAAGGCTAGGGTCATGCCGGTGATGTGGTTTTTACCGCGGCTGGCTTGCGGCGAGCATTGACAATACCGGCGACTACGCCAAGAAATTGCGCCGATGCACGCGCCGCAAGCAACGCAGGAGACAGTAGCCCGACGACCACGTCCTTCCTGATCGCCCGCAGTGAAAATGGCAACGTGCTTACGAAGAATGTTGCCAAGACTACCGCAAACGCCGGAACCGACGGCCGTACCGCGAAGTCAAATGCTATAGCGAGTAACAGCGCGGGGGCGAACAGAAGCTGAAGTTTCATCAATTGTGGCGTGTGGCTGTCTTTGATGGCCTTGCTGCGATTCTTGCGCACGGCGAGAACGCGCCAGAAAGCGAATTTGTATTTCTTCTTAAGATATTTCGAGAGCGTGTCGGGGTGGGTGTGGTACACGATCGCATTCGGCGCGAAGATCATCTTCCATCCGCGGGCTGACATGCGGTAGGAGAGCTCGACATCTTCGGCGCAAGCCAGCGGGAACGATGTGTCGTAACCAGTCATCTCCAGAAAGCGGTCGCGGCGGAATGCAGCGGAGTAGGTATCGATAAAATCGATTTCCGGAAGACGCGCCATGAGACGGTACTTGTCCTCATATTCGATCTGAACGAAGCGAGCTAGCAAGCTGTTTTGACGGGTGCGATAAACCCCTTTTGCGCCCACAACCTCGGGATTCTTAAAAGGATCGAGCATGGCGTCAAGCCAGTTCGGAGTGGGTACACAATCATCATCAGTGAACAAGATAATCGTCCCGCAACTCGCGAGCGCACCGCGGTTGCGTGCTGCCGCGGGTCCGGCATTGGTTTGGTTGATGAGACGAATGCCCGGATATCGCTGGACTACATTCGCCGTCTGGTCAGTGGAGCCATCGTTGACGACGAGAATTTCTACGCTTCTTCGCGCCGTGTGCTGAACAAGTGCATCCAGACAATGCCCGATGCGGGATGCACCATTGAACGTCGGGATAATGACGGACGTCACTGCCTGGTCTGGGATGGACACTTCGCCTGCTGCCTTATGGCTAGACTCACTCTCCAAGGCTGGTCGCACGTTCGCGGAACCCAATCGGCCTAATCGCCACCCTGGGGACTTGGGACTGTGGTGATTGCGTGGTGCTCTGGCTGAGATTGCTTCGCTGACTGAGTTTTCTCGTGCTGGCTGCCGCGCAAGAGGTATTTCGAGAGCGTAATAAATCCTTTTACGTTGCGCTGCAATTCGCGGCGATCCTTCAGCGACTGCTTCAGCTTGTAGAGAAGATAAGAGGGGCTGAGATAAAAGCTGCGCCGGGCCCGATCACAGAAACTGACCAACTGCTCATGAGTGATATTCGGCAACGTGACAACACTGTTGTGCAGTCCGTCCTTGGTTAACCACGCATCCCAGCTTTCAATCTGAATATAGTTGCGTTTCTTGGCCTCTTCGTACGCGGTCGTCCCTGGATACACCATGATGGGAAAGAACTGAGCCGTGTCCGGTTGGAGCTTTTTGGCAAAGTTCAACGTCTTCTCCATGCTGGCGGGCGTCTCATTCAGGTTGCCGACCATAAAGCAACCGTGAACCATGATGCCCGATTCCTGGCAACGGCGCACAAAACGGTGCGCTTCGTCGTGATACTTCGCGTCCCGGCGGTCATCATTGTTTTTCTTCATACCATTGATGACTTCGACGTCGCCGCTCTCGAAGCCGACGCAGAAAAGGCGTGCTCCCGCTCTGTGCAGCGTGGATAGGAGCTCACCCTCGGCACCGATATCGGCACGGCAGTTAGCGTCGAATGGAAGTTTGTTGCCGCGGCGAATCAGTTCGTTGGCCAGTTCCATCGTGCGCGGCTTGCTGATGATGAACGTATCGTCTTCCAGCATGACCGTCTTGATCTCAGGCATTTCGCGGGAGACGTAATCGAATTCGTCAGCCACGTTCGCGACCGACCGGTAACGCATGGTGTGTCCACTGAAGGTCTGCGGGTAAACGCAGAAAGAGCAGTGATAAGGACATCCACGGCTGGTATCGAAGACCACCAGCGGCCACAGCGAGTGTCCGTAGAAATAATCGGGCGTGTGCAGAAATCGCTTGTAGACTTCAGAGACGAAAGGCAACTCATCCAGATTCTTGATCGCCTCGCGTGGCTTGTTGGTTACAATTTCGCCTGTGGCCGCGCGGCGCCATACCAACCCGTCGACACCGGAAAGATCTGCCCCGCAGGACTTCGCTTCCAACCAGTCACGGACTGTGTATTCGTACTCGCGTATAGCCACAGCCTCCAAGGATGCAGAGGTGGCCAGCGTCTCTTTGGGCAGCGACGACACGTGGCGTCCTACCATTAGCACGTGAAGCGAAGGCTTCGCTGCAACCAAAGCCTCTATCACGCTGACGTCATTGAGGATACTGGGGGTAGAGGTGTCGCAGACCACCGCTTCGATATTTTTTGCTTTGATCCGGTCGATGACGGCTTGCACCGATGCGCCCGCCGCGGGAGCATCGACGAGATCCACATCATGGCCACTTTTGATTGCCACGCCAGCCGCATGGGCTAGCCACTTGGGGTAATACAGGGTTCCACTCTTGGTAACCGCAGGACTGCGTTGCTCCCGCGAAAAACGGGGGTGAAAGGGTGGATTTAAGAATAAAACATGCATTTTATAAGTATATATCTGAATCTACGGCGCGGAAACAAATACTACCATCCCGGCTGGCAACCTTGATTACTAAAGGATTTCTTCCGAGACTTCATTCCAGTCGAAGCTGAGCTACTCCGTATCCCGCTTGGCTTTACAGACTCCCCCAATAGTTCGCAGGCGCTGCCGATTTTCCGGCAGTTCGAAGGCTCGCGCGGAACGCGCCCGCAGGAACACCCAAGAGACGGCGGCATGAGTCTCGCAGCAAGCTTCACTGTTATGACATCCCTGATTATTACGACACTTCTGCCGAGAGTGATGCTATCAGCCCCTTGCGTTCTATTTTAAACAACTGGGTGCAGCCATTGCGTAGTGAGTTTCATGCTAGCTTTTAAGAAGAATCGACATAATGGTCATGGTGAATGTGCCCAACTTAGAATCGAGCACCTTAATCCAGGCCTGCGTTCACTATGGGAACCTCGAAGATGCAGTTTGGTAATTGGAAGATGCCGAAGACGGATCGCGTTCAGCATAAAGCTCAGTGGCCCTTGCAGCTTTTGAGCTCCTTGATCTTGCTCAGTTCGCTGGCGATCGCCCAGGAGCCAGGCAATCAGCAAGCTTCATCGACTCCGCCTCCTACGCCAGCCCAGCCAGTCGATCTCGAGCTACCGTCTGTTGACCTGAAGTCGCTGCCGCATAATCTCTTTCAGGATCAGAAAGCATTCTGGACCACTCCCTTTCACATGTCGACGCGGGAATGGCAGTGGACCGTGCCATTGGCATTTGTCGGCGCTGGGTTGCTGGCAAGCGACACAGCGATCGAAAAGCATGTTCCGACCAATCCAACGACCGTCTCGCATGCGGTTACAGCCTCAAACGCGGGACTGGGAGCCTTGGCTGGCGTCGGCGGAGGGATGTTCCTTTTAGGACACTTCTCCGGCAACGATCAGGAACGCGAGACCGGTCTCCTGAGCGGAGAAGCAGGCATTGATGCGCTTTTAGAAACCGAAGCTTTCAAATACATCTTTGGGCGCGACCGTCCTTTTACGGGAAACGGTCGCGGCCAGTTTTTCCAGGGAGGAACTTCCTTCCCTTCCGAGCATGCGTCGATCAGTTGGGCGATTGCGAGCGTGATCGCTCATGAGTACCCCGGCCCACTGACGGAAATTCTGGCTTATGGTGTAGCGGGAGGAGTCGGCGCTGCCAGGCTGGTGGGCCATCAGCACTTCGCAACTGACGTATTGGTTGGCAGCGCGCTCGGCTGGTATACGGGACGACAAGTCTTCCGCGCTCATTCCCATTACAGTGACGCAGAAATTGCAAGATGGGGCACGTTCAGCAAAGGGGAAGATACGGACACAGGCCGGGAGCCCGGAAATATGGGATCACCGTACGTGCCCTTGGACAGTTGGGTGTACCCGGCAATGGAGCGTCTAATAGCGTTGGGCTACATTCAGTCCGCCGACTTGGGAATGCGGCCGTGGACAAGAATGGAATGTGCGCGACTGGTAGCCGAGGCTAATGAGCAAATTCAAGGCAGGGAAGAAGAGGAGATTGAGCCGCACAAAATCCAGGCGGCGTTAGCGGAGGAATTCAGCGATGAGACCTCCCGCTTAAATGGAGACGCGAATGTCGGCATAAACCTTGACTCACTTTATACCCGCTTCCTCGGTATCTCCGGCACCCCGCTACACGATGGGCTTCACTTTGGACAGACCATTATTAACGACTACGGCCGCCCGTACAGCGAAGGCTTCAACAATGTGACCGGCTTCAGCGGTCACGCCGCGTTAGGCCCGCTCTCCTTTTATGTGCGTACCGAATACCAGCACGCGCCTTTGATCAACGGGCTCTCCGCGACAGCTGCGAGCACGATCTCAGCGGTCGACGGACTTCCCTTGCCTGCACCCACCACTCCCACTCCAGCCGTGAACCAGATCGATCTGCTGGAAGGCTACGTGGGAATGCAACTCAACAATTGGCAGATTTCGGTGGGCAAGCAATCCCTTTGGTGGGGAGCGGACAGAAGCGGTCCAATGCTGTTCAGCACCAACGCCGCGCCTATTTTGATGCTCCAAATCAATCGCGTAACCCCATTCAAGCTTCCTAGCCTGCTCTCGGTTTTAGGGGATATCCGCGTCGATTACATGATTGGGCGACTCACCGGCTATCAGTGGTTGTATAGCTCGAACACAGGTTTCACCGGATCCTGGGCCCATTCGCTAAGTGACCAGCCTTTCATAGTCGGCGAAAAAGTCACCTTTAAACCTACATCCAACTTGGAATTGGGTATCAGCGCCACAGCTCTATTCGGCGGTTCGGGCGTCCCAGCTACAACTCACAGCCTGCTACGAGCTATGTTCTCGACCGGGAATGGGCTTCCTGGAACTTCCAGCGATCCAGGGGACCGGCGTGGCGGATTTGATTTCGCCTATCGGGTTCCAGGCATGCGCGATTGGCTCACCTTTTACGCCGACGCCTTCACCGACGATGAGCCCAACCCATGGTTTGCCTGGAACAAGAGCGCCCTCACATCCGGTCTCTATCTGGCTCGGGTGCCGGGTATTCCGAAACTCAGCTTACGAGCTGAGGGCGTGTACTCTGATCCTCCAGGTGGGGGCACGACGATCGAACACGGTTTTTTCTACATCAATAGCCGTTACAAAAGCGGCTACACAAACGATCGAAACCTGATCGGAAGTTGGATCGGGCGGGAAGGGCAAGGCGCGCAAGCCTGGACCACCTACTGGCTGAATCCGAAAAGCAAGATCGAGTTAAATTTCAGGCACCAAAAGGTAAGCCAACAATTTATTCCGAGTGGTGGAACGGTGACTGATTTCGGCCTTTCCTCCGATTATTGGCTGCGGTCCGACCTTGGGCTCTCCGCCTGGGTGCAACGTGAACAATGGCTATTTCCTGTGATACAGTCTAATGTTTCCAAAAACATAACGGCAGCCGTGCAAGTAACATTTGAACCGCACAAGCTATTTCAACGTTCGCATTCTGCCGTGAAGGGGCAACCTGGACAGCCGTGAGGACGTACCGACGCAGGCACGGAAATTCACTTTTGGGAACTCGCTCCGGCGAGCAGTGCAAAAAAACACACCAATCGTTGGGAGTAGCGCAACTTTTCGCTTAGTCTTGGGTTACTCAGAGCACAGCGAACACAATAAGGGGCTAGACAAACCTCGTAGGAATAGGTTGATAATGTGGTCATCGGGGGGCAGAAGTGAGAATGTATGATTCGCAGTCGCCTTAGCTTTGCCCGCTTGTATTTGAAGATTGTGACATTGTTATTGCCTGCGTGTGCCTACTTCATCGCAGTCAAGCTGAGATTTGGCATCAATTTCCTGTTCTCCCGAACCTCTCCGTCGGGACTGCCCTCCTATTGGAGCATCCTCTTACTCACGACGATCGTGTGGGCGATTGCCGCAGAGGAATCCGGGCTTTGGAACGTCGAGCAGTTATACGCCCCAGGAGGCAAGAGCCGGAGACTTCTCGAGGCCCTCGCGTTCACCTACGCTGTGGTCATGGCGGCTGGCTTCCTGTACCGGCAGGCCAGTTATTCGCGGCTGGTCGTTGGCCTGAGCGCCTTGGCTTTATTCGTTCTAGCGACCACGCTTCGCATCGCCTTCCGGGTATTCCTCGAACTACTACGCAAAGATGGAAGGAACGAAGTCAAGATCCTGATTGTAGGAACTGACCGTTTCGCGCGGAGGGTCGGAACCTCATTACTGCACGGCGAGGTACTTCCCTGCAGGATTATGGGGTTCGTGCGCCTTCCCGGACAGGAAGTTGCGGTAGAAGGCCCAGTTTATGAGCTGGATCAAATTCCGGTTTTCTCCAACGGAAACTCGATCAACGACATCATCATTGCGCTACCAGCCGCTCGCTTGAGCGAAGTCCAGCAAATAGCTCCGGTGCTGGAGAAGCTCTGCGTTCCTACCCGTGTAGTGATCGACTTGGGCGACAGCGTCATTCTGCGCGATCGCCTGATCGATCTCGGCGGAATCCATATGCTCGATCTGCGGCCCACCCTGGCCGAGACCGGTCCTTACTTATTTCAGAAACGCATTTTCGATGTCGGCTTCTCGTTTCTTGTAATGCTGCTTACGTTGCCCGTGACGCTTCTCATCGCCCTTGCCATCAAGCTGGGGAGCCGCGGACCAGTCTTTTTCGTTCAGGATCGAGTGGGATTGAATGGACGCGTTTTTAAGATGTTCAAGTTCCGCACAATGCGCGTCGGCAGCCGTGAAGAGGGAGATACCCGCTGGACTTGCGACGAGGATCCCCGGCGAACTGCGATTGGAACTTTACTGCGCAAAACCAACCTGGACGAACTCCCCCAATTCTTAAACGTGCTTCGCGGCGACATGAGTATCGTCGGTCCACGTCCCGAACGCCCTTACTTTGTTGAGCGCTTTTTGGAGGAGTTTGATCGCTACAACTCCCGCCATCTCTTCAAGGCTGGGATCACCGGATGGGCTCAAGTCAACGGTTGGCGCGGTGATACTTCGATTGCCAAGCGCGTGGAATACGACCTTTACTATCTCCGCAACTGGAGCCTAACCTTCGATCTCCAAATCATCACCATGACGTTGCTGCGAATGTTTACCAGCAAGAACGCATACTAATCGCGGCGGATTGAGAACCTAACTCTCTTTCCAGTTCAATCCAGGCCATCTACAACTTTCATTTTTTTTAGCGTCTCGAGTTGTTGGCGCATAATGAATTCCAGTTCACCGCTGGGCCTTCCGGCCGAATAATATTCGAACAGGTTCTGCTTTAGATCCGCCGGTATGGGCCGATCAGGCCTTGAGGTGATGCGTGCGAGCAGTCGCGCATAAGTTTGGTCTTCGAGTGGATAATCACCGCGTTTTGCGTGATCTCCGGTGTCGAGATCGATATTCGGGAGCGTGACATGCGAGCCGGTCTCCGTCCCTACCTTCTGCAGGATTCCGCGAAACTCATCCACCGTACGGTTGACGCTGTGCAGATACTTTTCTTCCGTATCGACATTGGGAATCTTGATTGCCAGATCCGAAGCGCTACCAATTTTCGGAACGATAAAGACCAGAATCGCCAGCAGATGCGCCCTGAATCCAGGACCACGATACGCGTGCCTCCAGTGCCGGTCATAGTTTGTGCGGCTCACCCTGTCAGCAAAGATGCGATACGCTGCATCGTCCGGAGGAGAAGGAAACTGATGGCGGTGCAACACGACCTCTGCTTCTGCAAACGCCGGGATAAAGCTGCGGACCGAAGTGCGATAGCTCCGAAGAGATGGGTGGGCCCGACCTAACACTTCATGGATATCAAATCCATAAGTATTGATGAAAGCTTGCTCAAGAAACTTCCTAGGCACTTTAAATCCGATGTAGCGCAAATAGGCCGGAGGAGCAAACGCTTCATTCGTGAGTTCCCCAACGTCGAAGGCAAATTCGGTTCGAATGTGACCGTGCGGGCTTTCGTCATAGGTAACGCTGGGGCCAAACTCGCGCCGTAGATTTGGAAATGCAATGGCGGTTGCGGGATTAATCGCCTCGGAGTGACCGATGGAATCGCCCAGATAGTGAGAGAGGGCGCCGATGGCAAAAGCATATTCGTCGATCGTACGAGCATTGCGAAAGAGCCACGCAATGAAGTCGCCGCTGCGCACATAGTGCGTCAGGTTACTGAAAAATTGTTTGCCGAAGGGGTAATAGCCCATGTCCTGAATGGCCGAGCCGCCATACGCGTAGGCATGCGCCTCGCGTAATTGTTCCTCGGTTGCTCCCGGGAATCGCGCCAGCAGGAAAGGGCGTATCGAATCATTCCAGGCGAGGTCGATCAGCTCTTCGTGTGTCAGAACGGAGTACGCGGAAGAGTGTGACGCCAAGAGTGTCATCACCACCACGAGCATTATCGGGCGCCAGAACGATCGAAGCCTCGTCAACTGTAACCTAGGCACATCAGAACAACCTGGACTGGTAGTGCTCATGTCTTAGGCCGGCTCGCTCCACTAGGCTTTGAATCCGTTTTCGATGAAAACGTTCACGGAAATCTTCGGCTATCAAGTGAATGTCTGGCCTTCATGCCTTAGGTTTTACATCCTCAAAGCTGAATTGCTTTTCGATCTCTAGACCGAAATTTTATCATTTGAACTTGGATCACTCAGACGACCCTGAGTTCGCTGGCCCATCAGCTATAATCGCGCACGCATGGCTTTAGCCTCGGGCACCAAACTCGGGCCCTACGAAATCCAGTCTCTTCTTGGCGCAGGCGGCATGGGTGAGGTCTACCGCGGCAGGGATACCCGCCTCGACCGCACGGTCGCCATTAAGGTTCTGCCTTCGCATCTTTCCTCTGACCCGGAATTGAAACAGCGCATGGAGCGCGAAGCCAAAGCCATTTCCGCGCTTCAGCACGCCAATATCTGTACCCTCCACGACATCGGCACGCAGGATGGGACCAATTTCCTGGTCATGGAATATCTCGAAGGCCAAACTCTCGCCGAGCGCCTTCAGAAAGGTCCGCTGCCTCTCGATCAGGTTCTGAAGATTGCAACAGAAATCGCGCACGCTCTCGAGAAAGCGCATTCGCATGGCATCATCCACCGCGATCTGAAGCCCGCGAACATCATGCTGACCAAAGCTGGAGCCAAGCTGATGGACTTCGGCCTGGCGAAGCCCGAGTTGGCAATTGCCTCCCGCGCCATCGGCCCGCTCACGCCTTCCACGCCGACTATGAATCTTGCTTCCCTCACCGCCGCCGTGTCGCCGCTGACGCAGAAGGGCTCCATCGTCGGGACGTTCCAATACATGGCTCCCGAGCTTCTGCAAGGTGCAGAAGCTGATGCCCGCAGCGACCTCTTCAGTTTCGGATGCGTTCTTTACGAAATGATTACCGGGCGCCGCGCTTTCGAAGGCAAATCGCAGCTCAGCGTCTTCAGCGCTATTTTGGAAAAGGATCCGGATCCGATTAGCGCCAGCCAACCGCTTGCTCCGCCTATGCTGGATCGTGTCGTGCGCGCATGCCTGGCCAAGGATCCCGCCGACCGGTTACAGTCCGCGCACGACCTCGCCATGAACCTGCGCTGGGCCTCCGAATCCGCGGGCGCCGACACCCCGGCCTCGGGAAAATCGTCTCCCCGGTTCAATAAGTCATGGGCTGCCGGGGCAGCCACACTTCTGCTCGTTTTCATCGCGCTGGCAAGTTTTGCCGGATACCGCTGGGCCAAGTCCTCCGAAGCATCCCAATCGCTTCACGTCGAAATCCCCCCACCCGACAAGTTTTCCATCGACACCACCGGGGACGCGGGCGGCATGCCGGTGCTTTCTCCGCAAGGCGACAAGATCGCCTTCGTGGCTCATTCCGGGGAAGTCAAACTGCTGTTTGTCCGCTGGCTCAGCAGCGACTCTGCGCAAGCGCTTCAGGGGACTGCCGGCGCAGCCCATCCTTTCTGGTCGCCTGATGGGCGCTACATCGGGTTTTTTGCCAGCGGTAAGTTAATGAAGATCGCCGCCACCGGCGGTCCAGTGGCCGTTGTGGCCGATGCTCCAAATTCTCGGGGAGGAAGTTGGAGCACCAATGATGTAATCGTTTTCGCCGCCGATTTCCAGAACGCTCTCGTCAAGGTAAACGCGCAGGGCGGTACGGTCATGGCCGCCACGGTTCTCGACAAAACGAAACACGACACTCATCGCTGGCCATGGTGCCTGCCTGACGGCAAACATTTTATTTTCTTCGCGACCAATCACACCGGTGGTGATCCCAAACAAAATGGAATCTACTTCGGCTCGCTCGACAGCACGGAAACCCACCTGGTGATAGCCACCGATTCCGCGGCACAGTACGCGTCCGGCTATCTTCTCTACCGTGCCAATACCGCCCTGGTAGCGCAGCCTTTCGATGCGCAATCTGGGACTTTATCGGGATCGCCAACCGCGCTGGTAAATAGCATCCGCGATGACGTTGGCGTGTGGCGCAGCATCTTCGCCGTCTCGCAAAACGGCCTCATGATTTACCAAGCAGGCAGCGCTACTTCGGCCAAGACCCATTTTGTCTGGTTCGATCGATCCGGTAAAGCGCTCGCGGATTACGACCCTCACGAAGCTACGATCGTCGATGTCCGGGATGTGCGGCTCTCGCCGGACAACAGAAGGCTGGCTTTCGCCAGCGAACTCGGCATCTGGACGCTCGATCTAGAGCGCAAAACCAAGACGCGCATCACCTTCGATCCCCAAGTTGTCCAGGAGCCTGCATGGTCTCCCGACGGCAAGTCGCTTGTTTTTGCAGCGCTCGTCACGTCTGGCGGCGGCAACGTCGAAATTCGCTCCAAGTCCGCCGACGGCAGCGGTTCTGAGCGCACGCTGTTTGCCGAGCAGAATAACTATCACTATCCCAGCTGGTCGCCCGATGGAAAATATCTTGCTTACCTTTGGGGCGACGGCGAAAAAATGGTGTCGCTCTGGATACGGCCGACTAGCGGAGACGCCAAGCCCGTCGCGGTGGTTCAGCCACCATCAGCGCAATCGAATCTTCACGACTATCGAATTTCGCCGGACTCTCGCTGGGTCGCCTACGTTTCCGACGAATCAGGCCAGGAAGAGATTTACATTACCAGTTTCCCGGAAGGCAAAGGCAAATGGAAGGTTTCGTCCGGCGGAGGCGCCTACCCCGCGTGGACCGGAAACGGCAAAGAGATTTTCTACGTGAGTCTCGCGGAGGACTTCTACGCCTGTTCCCTGGTCCCAAAGGACTCAGAACTCGAGGTCGGCTCGCCACAGCGCCAGTTCCACGCTCCAACGCCAGGCGTCGGCGTACCCTTCGATGTCTCGTCCGATGGCAAGCGTCTGCTGGTGAATCAGTCTCAAGAAGAAGCCCAGGCTCCGCTTCAGTTGGTGACGAACTGGCCTACGGAGCTTAAGAAATGAGCCGGGGGCCCAGCCATCAGGCCGCATCTCGCCTGCTTTCGTCACGGAGGCTGCGCAGAAACTCCTCTTTCCCTTGTTTTAGTTGCTCGGGCAGAATGCCTGGAAGATCGGAAGTCTCAAGGAGCAGCGCACGTTTCGCCTGATGGTTTTCCCAGATTTCAAGTCCCACGCTACCGGCCAAGATCAGCAGACCGGCGAAACTGAAGAGCGCTGTCACGATTTGCCACGTTACGTTGCGCGGGAAAATGACCCCCACGCCCGTGAAAAACACGGTGAGGATGAAGCAAATGATCGAGATGTTGAGCCAGAAAGAGGCGCGCATGAGTATATGCAGCCTCATGGCATACATCTCCAACGCCTGATGTACGCTCTTGTCACGTAGTGTTCCCTTATCCCCTTCCTCGGTTTTGCGGAATTCGTTTGTAAGATCGCGAAACGTGGCGGCGAGCAGGGCATATTTCGCGCCTAAATTGGATAAGAAAATAGAGGTGGCAATAATGAGCGCAACCGGAGCGGAGGCTGCACCGACGATCTTCGCGACGTCAATTGGGGGCATTCCACTGAGATGCCACTAGGATGGTGAGGTTGCTTTCACGGAAGTTAACGCCCACCGTTACGAAAAATGTTTTGGAAGCGTCTCCGGCATCCATAACGCGAGTACGAGCCAGAGTAGCCCAGTCTCAAGAACCCGCACAGTATGCACGTGGAGCTATTTCTTCTAGAATCGTCATAGGATTTCTGACCCCTTTCTCATGGCCCCTTCTCTCGACTTACAAGTAGCCGACATTACCCAGCGACTCGAACTAGAGTACGGCTGGGAGATTCTTATCGATCCCACGGGAGTTATGCAGCGTGAAAACGCGGAGCAATCGGATGGCTGGCGCAGTGCGCGGGTCGGCGTCTCCTGGAATGTGCAATTTGATGACCTCCGGAATTACATGGGAGCGGCATGGTATCGGACCACCTTCGAACTGCCGGTTTTTCATGACACTCGACACGTGTTGTTGAAGTTCGGTGCGGTGGATTATTTTTGCGAGGTTTATCTGAACCAGGTATTCATCGGAACTCACGAGGGAGGCTACACCCCGTTTAGTTTCGAAGTTACCAGCGCGGTTCGTCCCGGCCCCAACCAACTCGTCATCAGAGTAGTCGACCCCCCTATGGACGAGGCTCAGAATCGAGCCTTGTTCCCGGATATGATGTACAACGAAATTCCGCACGGAAAGCAGAACTGGTACGTTCAGATTTCTGGAATCTGGCAGGGCGTCCGAGTGGAATTGTGTCCGGCAATCTACATTGAGCGGCTGGATGTAGTCCCTCAGATTACCGGCGAGTTCGAACTGATAGCGAAGATTGCGGGCGTGGGGTTAACTGCCGAGAACGGAGCACTTGCTGCCGGCGTCACGCTTAACAGCGAAATTTACGACAGCAATGGACGCCGCGTGTTCGAGTCAACCCAGCCCCTTGATGTTTCCAATCACACCATCCGCGTAAAGGGAATAATCAGTCATCCTCGACTGTGGACGCTCGATGATCCCTCCCTGTACCGGGTCGAGGTTTCTCTCACTGGGGCGCTGGAATACCGGCGTCGTACTCGTTTTGGATTTAGGTCTTTCGAATCCAGAGAGGGCAGGCTGTACTTCAACGGGAAGCCTTTTTTCTTGTTGGCCGCTTTGGATCAGGACTTCTACCCCGAAACCGTTCACACTCCCAGTTCGAAAGAGTCAGTGCTCGACATGATGGTGAAAGCAAAGCGCCTGGGAGTTAACGTTCTGCGCTGCCATCTCAAAGTTGCGCATCCCGTTTATCTCGATGTGGCGGATGAAATTGGAATGCTCATCTGGACGGAGCTGCCTTCCTGGAGCGATTGCTGGTTTCCGTCCGATCATTTCTCGACCATGGCCGCGGTCCGTACTGACAAGATGTTCTGGGAAATCTTGATTCGCGACTGGAACCATCCGTGCATCGTGTTGCAGACGATCATGAACGAGTCCTGGGGAATCAATTTGAAGGATGTCGTGCAACGCGAGTGGTTGCGGACAACGTTCGATCGCGTCAAGGGACTTCTCGCGCCCCTTGGAAGACTCGTGGTGGACAATAGTCCATGCGAGGGCAACTTCCACATCAAGACGGACATTGAAGATTTTCACCAGTACTACTCCATGCCGGATCAGGTGGAACAGTGGGACAAGTGGCTGGCTGAATTGGCTACCCATCCGGAGTGGACGTTCAGTCCGTATGGTGATGCGGAGCGTAGTGGTCGAGAGCCGCTGCTGGTTTCTGAATTTGGAAATTGGGGTTTGCCGAAGTTGCCCGATGAACTGCCGTGGTGGCTGGAACTTTCGTTCGGCGATCGTGAAGTGACGCGCCCCCACGGGGTGCTGGATCGCTTCTTCGCGTATGGATTCGATACCTTGTTTGGCTCGTTCAACGACCTGGCCGAGGCAACCCAACGCCACCAGTTCAGTTCCTTGAAGTACGAAATCGAGAGCATCCGCGGCTACGATTCCCTCAGCGGCTATGTGATCACCGGCATCACCGATGTTCACTGGGAAGCAAACGGTCTTCTTGATATGTGGCGCAATGAGAAGGTCTACGCCGCCGAGCTCAGTGCACTGCAGCGGCCCGACCTGATCATGTGTAAATTTCGAAACTACTGTTTCCGATCGGGTGAACGCGCAACTATACCAACGCTCATCTCCCATTTCAGCCAAGGAAGTCTGGCAGGCGCGAGAGTTTTGTGGTCCACAGACTCCGGGGCATCAGGGCAATTTCTCATACCGGACGAGATCACCCCGGGTAGCGTAGTCGGCCTTCAGAACATTCAGGTCGATATGCCAAAGGTAGAGCGGGCAAGTCGTCTGCGTCTGGAGATTGAGGTCCGTCTTAAAAACGGGAAACGGGCAACAGAAAACTCGTATGAGTTGTTCGTTTTTCCAGATCGCCTCGCTTCGCAGTCTTGTTCACTATTTGTTCAGACCGACGTTCCTAACGACTTGAAGGCCAATCTGGAAAGAGCTGGCTACCAGCTCTCGCTCTTGACGGAAACCGATAGCAAAACACTGATCATCGCTTCCAGGTACGATTCACACGTAGCCGCACACCTGCAGTCCGGAGGAAACGTGCTGCTTCTCGCCAGCTCGGGTGATGCTCTGCCCTCAGATTGGCCTCTTAAGGTCACTCCCCGAGCTGGCACAGAGCTGGATGGGCGGTGGTTCTCCAACTTCAACTGGATCCGTCAGACCGAGGAGCCTTTCTCATCGGTAGCCTTTGGCTCTATTCTCGGATTTGAATCTGCCGGAGTTGCGCCCCATTATGTGATTCAGGGAATCGAACCGGAAAGTTACAAAACAGATGTGCTGTCTGGCATGGCCTTGGGCTGGTTGAACAAGAACTGTGGGTTGGCGCTCCAGATGCGAGTCGGCACCGGCCGGTTGATTGTAACCACGTATCGTTTCGACGACTGTGAGGGGAATCTGTATGCTGCTCATCTTCTCGATTCACTGATACGTTACATTGGGACCGGCCATTGCCAGCCTCGACTTGAATTGCCTAACAATCTAGCGATCTCGCAGCCCTCATAATTGCCCGACGCACCGAGTTCTTGCGTATCACAGGAAGCATGTTGTTGGAAAATCTACGATCGGAATTCGCGAAGCGTTCGAATGTTGATTGCAAAATTTTCCGCGCGCCGGGACGAGTGAATCTGATTGGTGAACATACCGACTATAACGACGGCTATGTGATGCCGGTCGCCATTGGATTCGACACCTACGTGGCTTGCGCCAACCAGAACAGCGGAAATGTGGTGGTTGAGTCCTTGCAGGATGCGACGAAAGCTGCGTTTCCTACGCAGGCCTCCGACCCGCAACCGGCGCATGACTGGAGCGACTACGTTCGTGGCGTCTTGCTGGAACTGGAGCGCTTGGGAATCTCACTCACGGGCGCAGATTTGCTGATTGATGGACGAGTGCCCATCGGCGCCGGGCTTAGTTCGTCGGCGGCGATTGAAGTCGCGGCGGCACTCGCGTTCCTTGAACTGGCGCACACTTCCATGGGCAAAGTGGAGGTTGCCAAGCTTTGCCAGCGAGCCGAAAACGTGTTTGTGGGCTCACGCTGCGGAATCATGGACCAATTTGCATCGTTGCACGGCCGCGCTGGGCACGCCGTACTACTGGACTGCCGCAGTCTTGAGTTTGACTACCTTCCTATTCCCGCGGAAACAAGTCTGGTCATCTGTAATAGCATGGTTAAACATTCTCTGGCCGCCGGGGAATACAATACCCGTCGCGCAGAGTGCGAAACAGGAGTTCAACATTTCGCGCAACGGAAAGACGGAATCAAAGCTTTGAGGGATGTTACAGAGGACGATTTGGAAAGGCACTCCGCCGGACTCTCGCCAGTCTTGCTGCGTCGGTGCCGTCATGTGGTCACAGAGAACGCACGTGTCCTTCGCGCCGCCGACGCCCTCAAATCGGGCGAACTCGAGACGTTTGGCCGCTTGATGTATGAATCGCACGCAAGTTTAAGACGCGACTTCGAGGTGAGTTGCCTGGAGTTAGACATATTGGTAGAACTGGCGTCGAACTTTCCGGGAGTCTATGGGGCGCGCATGACGGGTGGAGGTTTCGGAGGATGCACCATCAACCTTGTGGAGAGGGCAGCGGCCCTGGAGTTTCGAGACCGCATCCGCGAAAAATATTTTCAGAAAACCGGCATTCTGCCGGAGGTTTATATTACGCAGGCTTCGGATGGCGCCGGTCTTGCCGGATGATCGCTCGATGAGCAACCCTGAAGTGACCCTTCGAAATCTAACGTTCCGCCCATGAACATACTTGTCACCGGGGGAGCCGGGTATATTGGCAGCATAACCACAGCGGAACTCATTGCCGCAGGACACTCGGTCGTCGTTTACGACAATCTTTCAAATGGCAATCGTGAAGCCGTAGCATCCGAAGCCGAACTCGTAGTTGGCGATATCGCCGACATCCCCAGATTATCGTCGACTCTGCGGACGCGCAGCATCGAGGCAGTCCTGCACTTCGCCGCGTCAATTGAGGCGGGCGAGTCCATGGTGGTACCGGAGCGTTATTTTAGGAACAATACGGGCGGTACGTTGGCGGTTTTGGAAGCCATGTTGGGGGCGGGAGTTCGCCGGTTCGTCTTCTCGTCCACTGCTGCGGTTTACGGCAATCCGGAGAGCAATCCCATCCTGGAGACGGCGAATCTCCACCCTACGAATGCCTATGGCGAATCAAAGCTTCTGGTAGAGCGAATCCTTGCATGGTTCCATCACTCTCATGGATTTCGCTACGCGAGCTTGCGTTATTTCAACGCGGCCGGTGCTACCGAAAATCTTGGGGAAGCCCACCAGCCCGAAACCCACCTGATTCCGTTAGTGCTGAATGCCGCTGCTGGAAAGCGACCCTCCGTTTCAATTTACGGAACGGACTATCCCACTTCGGACGGAACCTGCGTTCGCGACTACATTCACGTAATCGATCTGGCGCGGGCCCACATCCTGGCACTCAATGCGCTGGACACTCGCTCGCCTTTGATCTACAACCTTGGCAATAGTCGCGGATTCTCGGTTCGAGAAGTGATCGAAACGGCTCAACGGGTCACGGGCCGAGAGATCACTGTAATCGAAGCCCCGCGGCGGGCCGGGGATCCGCCAGAACTGGTCGCCAGCGCTGAAAGAATTCGGAAAGAATTAGGATGGGTTCCGCAATATGTAGAACTTGAGAAGATTGTTTCCAGCGCCTGGCAATGGCACCAGCGCCATCCTTGCGGGTACAAGACGACGTGTGCTGCATGACGGCCCCGCCCAGCGAATTCCCTCACCGACGGTTCAATCCGCTCACCCGCGAATGGGTGCTTGTCTCACCGCACCGCACTCAGCGCCCATGGCAAGGCCAGGTCGAAGCCGCGGCGGTTCACGACCAGCCGGCTTACGATCCATCCTGTTACCTTTGTCCCGGAAACGCGCGCGCCGGTGGAATACGAAATCCCAGCTATTCTTCGACGTTCGTGTTTGATAACGACTATCCTGCGTTGATCCCCGGCTTGCACCAGTCCCAACATCCACAGAACCGTTTGATGATTGCGCAGGCTGAGGAGGGTATCTGCCGCGTCGGGTGCTTCTCGCCGGCGCACAACCTGGCTATGTCCAAAATGAGCAAAGAAGAAATTGCTTTGGTCATAGCGATGTGGTGTGAGCAGTTCGCGGATCTCGGCGCGCTGGATTTTATTAATCACGTACAGATCTTCGAAAACCGTGGCGCGATGATGGGTGCCAGCAACCCTCATCCTCATTGCCAGATCTGGGGCACGAGTTCCCTTCCCGACGAGCCCGCCAAAGAGCAGGCCGCAATGCGGGATTATCTGCGAGAGAACGATCGATGCCTTTTGTGCGAATATATCCAGCTGGAGCGGGCGAATGGCGCTCGCGTGGTGCTGAATAACGATCATTTCCTGGTGCTGGTACCTTTCTGGGCCATATGGCCCTTCGAGACTCTGGTCTTGCCAGTTCGACATCTCCCCGATCTCGTTCACATGACCGACCCGGAGCGTGATGGCCTCGCCGATGTACTTGCGAGGCTCACCCGCTGTTACGATCGTGTGTTCAACTCTCCTTTCCCTTACTCGATGGGCTTTCACCAGCAACCAACGGATGCTGCCTTACATCCGGAGTGGCATTTGCATATGCATTTCTATCCGCCTCTGTTGCGTTCGGCGGGCATCCGCAAGTTCATGGTTGGCTTTGAATTGCTGGGCACTCCACAAAGGGACATTACTGCAGAGACCGCTGCCGAGCGCCTTCGAGAGTTGTGCGAAAGCGTATGAAACTCTTCAATTCGAGACGAATCACCTCAGCCTGCCCACCAAACGCACCGCTTTGTCCACTTTGACCATTTAAAGGGCCGACTTTGCCCTCCGCATGCGGACAACCGCCTTAGCAGACCGATGCGGTGGAATCGTGCGGTTACGAGGGCTACGTTATCTCTACTGAGTTATTAGCTCATTTGCTGTATGTCGAGCGACACCATCTGCTCTTATTCTTTTAGAGAGGCTATATAGACAATTGCAAGGAACGCTGCAACCGAAGCAAGAAACCGTCCGGTCACGCCTGCAACTATGGGGAGGCGTGGAATGCACTGTCAACCGTGTCGGCGACGCCTACATTGATCAGCTCGAAAGGAGCGGTCACAAACAACGACTCTCCGACCTGGATGAGTTTGCGGCGATGGGCATCACCGCGCTCAGGCATCCGGTACTTTGGGAACACATCGCGCCACTCGGGCTGGCCACGGCCAACTGGAACTGGGCCGATGCCTCGCTGGAACGGCTTAGACAGCTGGGTATTCGCCCAATCCTTGGACTTGTGCATCATGGCAGCGGCCCGCGATCGACGAACCTCCTGGACCCCGAGTTCTCCGAGAAATTAAGTGTTTACGCCGCTGCGGTCGCGGCCCGGTATCCCTGGGTTGACGACTACACCCCCGTCAATGAGCCGCTTACCACGGCGCGTTTCAGCGGGCTCTATGGCCATTGGTATCCACATCACCGTGACGAGCTTTCGTTCGCGCGCGCGCTTTTGAACGAGTGCCGCGCCATTGTCCTGTCCATGCGCGCGATTCGCGCCGTCAATCCTGCCGCTCGTTTGATTCAAACAGACGATATGGGCAAGGTGTTCAGCACCCCGAAGCTGGCCTATCAGGCAGAATTTGAAAATGAACGTCGTTGGTGCACCTATGACCTGCTTTGTGGAACCCTAACCCCTGACCACCGAATGTGGGGGCATTTCATATGGGCAGGCATCGAGGAATCTGAACTGAAGTGGTTTCTTGATAATCCCTGTCCGCCGGATGTTATCGGAATCAACCACTACTTGACCGGTGAACGTTACTTGGACGAGCACCTGGACCGGTATCCCGCAGATAGCCATGGAGGGAATGGCCGCGATCAATACGCGGATGTTGCGGCGGTGCGAGTGATGCCAGATGGAGGCGCAGGTCCTGGTGCCTTGTTCACTGAGGCATGGCAACGCTATCGCCTGCCATTGGCTGTCACGGAGTGCCATAACGGCTGCACACGGGAAGAACAACTTCGTTGGTTTCTCGAGGTGTGGCAAGCTGCGGAACAATGTCAGGGAAATGGAGTTGACGTGCGGGCGGTAACCGCCTGGTCTCTTCTTGGCGCATTCGATTGGAACAGCTTGGTGACGCGCAGCGAAGGCCACTATGAGTCCGGTGTGTTCGATATACGATCTACTCCTCCCAGACGGACTGCGCTCGTTGAGAGCATGAGGCAACTGGCGAGTGGACACGTCCCGGAACATCCTTTACTGCAAGTGCCCGGCTGGTGGAAATGCCCACAGCGATTCATTTACGGAATTGCTGTGAATGAAGAGGGACGCGCCACGCCTGCTCCCAATCAGGATGATTTTATGAGGCGAGTTTCCTCTGGAGTCCGGCCCATTTTAATCACGGGGGGTTCGGGTACTCTGGGTCAAGCCTTTGCCAGAATCTGCGAAGCTCGAGGCATTCCGTATCGCTGTCTTTCGCGCGCGGAGTTCGACATTACCGATCGTCGATCCCTTCATCGCACTCTTTTCGAATTGCAGCCGTGGGCAATCATCAATGCCGCGGAATACGATCGGATCGACGACGCTGAAATCAACGGGTCGCGTTGTTATCGGGAGAATGTCGAGAGCCCCGTGCTGCTCGCAACCGAATGTAACCAGCGCAGCATTCAATTCGTGACTTTTTCAAGCGACCAGGTTTTCGGCGGTGCAAAACATCGTCCTTATACGGAATCCGATCGAACCGATCCGCTGAATTACTACGGAGCGACCAAACTGGAAGCGGAGCAGCGAGTGTTGGCGGCAATGTCTTCCGCCCTGGTCGTGCGTACCGGGGAATTCTTTGGACCTTGGGACACCGATAACTTCGTGGCCACTGCTTTGCGTGAATTGCAGTCCGGACGCAGATTCTTCGCGCCGGCGGACACGGTCGTCTCGCCTACGTATGTTCCGGACATGGTGAATGTCTGCCTGGATCTGTTAATCGATGGCGAACAGGGGATCTGGCACCTGGCGAATGTCGGCGCAATCTCTTGGGCATCATTTGCCGAAAAGGCAGCTGAGGCAGCTGGAATTTCTGCACAAACACTGCGCCAGTGTTCCCTTCATGAATTGATGCTGCCGGCAAAGCGCCCTTTGTATAGCGCACTGGGCAGCGAACGAGCGTTGCTGCTTCCTTCGCTGGAGGATGCCCTTCGCCGTTTCATCCGCGAGCGCGAAAACGCTCGAGACTTTTTCGAGCTGTACAACGCCGAACTCGAAGTCAAGTCCTCGTAATATCATATCGGCGTCGCAGTGCCACTCTAGATTTACTTTTGCTCGTCGAACCGGTGCAATCGTTAAGCAGCATCCTGCTCGCGCTTCGTCATGGTCGCAACTGGCGATGAGATTCCCGCAAACACTTGATTTCTCACCTTGCCGTCTGTCGCGATCGCATTCTGAGTGTTTAGTCGCTTGAAGGTGGCGAGCGCCTGTGCCGTGACCTGGTCCATGTTGTAATACTTGTAAGTCGCCAGTCGCCCAACGAACTTTACGCTTGGAGTATTGTCGGCCAGCTCTTTGTATTTCATGTACATCGCTTGGTTCTCTGGCCGGGGCACGGGATAATATGGGTCACCCTCGGCTTGTGGAAATTCGTAGACAATACTCGTTTTCGGGTGCTCCTGCCCGGTCAGATATTTGAATTCCGTGACCCGCGTGTACAGGTGCTCGTTCGGATAGTTTATGACTGCCTCCGCTTGAAACCTGGGCTTATTCACGGTTTCGTGCTTGAACTCCAATGATCGGTAAGGCAGCTTCCCGTAGCGGAAATCAAAGAACTCATCGATGGGCCCGGTGTAGATCAGCTGCCGGAAGCTAACCGCCGTCTTGATCTCACGATAATTCGCGTTCAAGAGCAGCTGGATGTTCGGATGGTCTAACATTTTGTCGAACATCCTGGTGTATCCATGAAGCGGCATCGCCTGGTAAGTGTCCGTGAAGTACCGGTTATCGCGATTTGTGCGCACCGGTACGCGGGCGGTCACCGCGGCATCGAGCTCGGACGGATCCATGTTCCACTGCTTCCGCGTGTAGTTTCGGAAGAACTTTTCATAGAGTTCGCGACCAATGCGGCTGACAACAACGTCTTCTGATGTCTTGATCTGTTCCCTTTTTTCAGCCAGCGACGCGAGGAATGCCTCCGCCTCAAACGAGTTCATCTTCAGGCCGTAGAGTTGATTCAACGTATCGAGATTGATAGGCATCGGCAACAGCTGACCATCGACACTTGCCAATACATGGTGTTCGTAGGGGCGCCACTCCGTAAATTGAGAAAGATATTCAAATACTTCGCGAGAGTTTGTGTGGAAAATGTGGGGACCATACTTGTGCACGAGAATACCGTGCTCGTTGTAATGATCATAGGCGTTGCCCCCGATGTGCGGGCGGCGATCCACCAGCAGCACAGTTTTGTCGCACACTCGCGCGAGACGCTCAGCGAGCACGCTTCCGGCGAAACCAGCACCAACGATGAGGTAATCGAACATGGAATCAATCAATCGGCGGCCGCGCTATCAAGGGTGCTGGAAAATTTGTTGTCGATGGGCATTTGGTTGCGAACCTGTTCGACCAGATCATTCATTTTCCCCCACGTTAGATCCCAAGAGACTTGACTTAAAAATTGATCCACTCTGGCCAATCTTGTTAAGGAATTCTTCGCCGTCATGGCGCGCTCAACCGAGGCGACGAATTCTGCGGGCGTGCCTGCAATTTCCACTAAACCCTTCACTCCATACGGATCCATGACGTCAGTAATTGGCGTGGAGACTACAGGTAGTCCAGCGGCAAGATATTCCGGTGTTTTTGTGGGACTTATGAAACGGGTTGACTCGTTAAGTGCAAATGGCATAAGGCCAACCTCCCAGCCGGAAAGATACGCCGGGAGTTTCCCATACTCTTTAGCTCCCAGATAGTGAATATTGGGGCGTTGTGGCAATTCGGAAGGTTTGACCTTGACGATCGGTCCAATCATCACGATTTGCCAGTGAGGACGCTGGTCAGCGATCGAGGCGAGCAAATCACCGTCCAATCGTTCGTCGATTACTCCGCAATAGCCCAGACGCGGCTCCGGAATATGAGCTTGATCCGCCGGAGAAATGTTCTTGGACCGAGCTGCGCCGAAGAATTCGCAATCGATACTGCTTGGGAAACAATAGACGCTGCTGTGCTGATTCTTTTTCTTGTGATACAGGCTTCGACCGCCGGTGAACACCAGATCCGCCTTGGCAAACAACTGAGTCTCCGCGGCACGAAGACCCGGGGGAGCCCCGCGAAAGGCGGAAAGCTCGTCCATGCAGTCATAAACAATCGCTTGCGGCTGGAGTTGGCGCGTGAAATCAAGCGCCATGGGAGTGTAGTACCACAGTATGTAATTCTTAATACTGTGCTGTTGCATCAACCCAGCCAGCAACCATTCCTGCAGACGGCACACCTGGTCGCTGCTTAATCCTTTGGGCACATGAGGCACAATCACGTGAATGTTAGGTTGCGCCTGCTGTACTTCGAGGAACGAGGACTCGGCGTCCATTATTGGTTCTTCCCAGAAAAACACGCGATTGGTGAGGGCACAGCGGGTCATGAGATGCTGAGGCCGCTGAAATACGAAGTTCCAGCGCAAATGTGACAATACGATTACGTCCATGTTTTTGCCGTCCGAGAGAAAATAGACAAATAATTACCTTTGAAAAACCCACCACGCTCTTTCTAAATCAACCTACGACCCAGGTCTCGCGCCGGTTAGAATCAGCCGAGCCATCCAACACCTTCTACGGTGCGCGAGTGAACAGCGCAAATCTCTAAGGCCTGCAATTCGAAACCGCTGGCTGGATCCAAGATCATCCGCAGCTTTCAATGCGTCGAGTGGTCTCGGATGAGAGATGACTTTGACGTCGACGTCGGAAGAGTAGTTTGCAGTCGCTGCGGGAAGGTCCTCTTCGCGCGTCACGGCTCCTGAAATGGAAAACCCGCAGTCTTGCAAGAGTGTCCGCAGGAAAAAGGAAACCGCAACGTCCCTCTCATACACTAACACTTTTTGTACGCGACCCTCTTTGAACCCTTTTGCGCCGATCATGGTTCCAGAGTCCTGGTTGCGTGGCAGCTAAATCACAAGTAACACTCTGTTTATAGCGGTTTTGAGATAGCAACAGCATCGGAGTTTCGCTGTAGGACTGGTAGTTGTTTGCTTTAGTCGTTAGCATCGGGGTGGAGATGTTTGCTGAAGAAGCGACTTCTCCTCAAGAGGAGCCTGTTCAGAAGGAGAAGCCTCTCCAGAGTTCGCGCTCATGCTCGTACTCTTTGCGATATCCTTTCGCAGCCGCATTGTGCACTAGCGTCTTCGCCTCGCGGTTCCTCCCACGACAATTCGGTATGGGCTCTAAACTATCCCAGCCGGGCGCGGCGACCGCGAGGTCCACATTCAGTTACGAGTAGGGACGTCCAGCATAAATGTAAGATTAGTAAAGTCGTTTCCATGCTTCCAAACGAGCCGGAAAACGACACTAACCTCTTATGGCCACGCCAAGCTCGAAGACTGCCCATAATGCCGCTCGTCGCCGATTCTGGTTGGCGATGACTGGCTTTGTTATGGCGCTTGTACTTCTGCCCTTTTCCTACAAAGTGGAACGCCGCCTGGAGACTGAGGTTCATATCAAGGGTGGAGAATCAGAAAAAGTTAGCCGCGAACTGGCGCAACGTTTCCAGTCTCCGTTCGCCCGCCGCCTGATTCTGGTCATCAGCGGTATTCCCGATCCGGATTCCGCCAAAGGCGCCGATGCCTTGGGCTTCTTAACCACCTCATTGCGTAGTCTGCCAGGAGTGTCGGGTGCTATTTCCAGTGTGGACTGGCCAGATCCTCTGTTTACCGGCGACAATGGCGGGACCTTGATCATCGTCGGGTTGGACCCGAACGATAAAAGCGTGGAGGCGTTGGTCCCCAAACTGCGGGCAAAAGCAGACTGGATGGAAGGTCAGCTTAGGGCGAAATATCCCAATATCAAATTGGAGATTACGGGCGAAACGCCACTGAACTTCGATCTTCGCAAGGTCAGCGCCGATGACGTCACCCATGCTGAAGAACGAGCGATGCCGGTCACTCTCGTGCTATTGGCGCTGGCTTTCGGCAGTCTGGTCGCCGCACTATTGCCGCTGGGAGTTGGATTGCTCTCCATCTCGATGGCGTTAGGCGCGGCCGCGCTACTCGCGCATTTTCTGCAGCTGTCCATTCTGGTCCAGAACCTGGCAACCATGCTCGGCCTTGGCTTGGGCATCGACTATGCCCTGCTGATGGTGAGCCGGTTTCGCGAAGCATTAGCCGAGGGATACGATCCCGGCCCTGCTGCCGATATTGCTGCCAGGCAAGCCGGGCAAACTCTCATCATTTCAGCCACGACGGTTGCCATCGGATTTTCCGCTCTCCTGATTGTGCCCATCAGCGAGCTACGCTCCATCGGGATCGCGGGCCTGCTGGTGACGGCCTTCAGCGTCATCTTGTGCACATCCATTCTGCCTTGGGTGCTGGGTCTGCTGGGGCATCGCATCGATGCGACAAAAGTAAGTCTTACCATCCAGACGATTGCAAGCCGCGGGACCTATGCGCGGCGAGCGAGCGGTGGGTTCGGTGGGGCACCATCGTTACCGGCCGGCCCTGGACAGCCTTGCTGGTCGCGGGGATCCCGCTCCTGATCCTTGCCTTCCAGGCGCGGAGAATCTCTCCCGGCATTCCGGACCATGACTCGCTCCCGGCCGCAGCCGAGTCGGTGCGAGCGCTGCACACGCTTCAGCGCATGGGCCGGTCGGGCATCGTTCAGGGTCTTCGAGTGATCCTGGAATTGCCGCCGCAATCTCCGCCACTCTCGCCAGCTGGGTGGCAAGCCGTCAGTCGCTTGACGCAACACTTTCAGAGCGATCCTAGAGCGCAGGAAGTCTTATCTCTTCCGACCCTGACGGGAATGTCTGACACGGCAGATGCCGCCACCGATGTGCCTGAGTCGGTCCGCAAGAGTTTTCTTCGCAACGACGGCCAGGCTACCTTGCTTGAGTTGTTGCCCACCGCCACGCTTTCGCCCAACCAACAGGTCCAATGGGTACGAGATGTGCGTTCCTCCGATGTCGCGGCGATGACCGGAGTGCCCGGCGCTGCGCTGCGCGTTGGCGGCGTTCCCGCACTCGAGGCAGATTATGACGCGGTCGTAAAAGAGCAGTTGCCCCGGGTGATCCTTGGCGTTGTATTAGGGAGCTTGCTGGCGCTTCTTATCGGATTACGTTCTTTATTCGCGGCTATCAAAGCAATTCTGCTTAACCTGCTCTCGGTCGGCGCTGCCTTCGGCGCGCTCGTTGTCGTTTTTCAGGATGGCCATGGCAGCCAACTCTTTGGACTTCACGGACCCACTGGCAGCGTCTACCCCATCGTACCGATCCTCTCCTTTGCCATCGTTTTTGGATTGAGCATGGATTATGAGGTCTTTCTGGTCGCACGCGTTCTCGAAGAAAGGCGGCGCGGCCTATGTGAGCGCACAGCAGTGATTGAAGGTTTGGCGCGGACCGCGGGTCTCATCACGAGCGCTGCGGCAATTATGATTGCCGTCTTCACCGCATTCACCATGGGCAGCTTTCTGGTCATTCAAATGCTGGGTTTTACGCTGGCGGGGGCCGTGCTCATCGACGCGACAGTGGTGCGGATCATTGTTGGGCCAGCTCTGTTGCGACTCGCCGGCGACTGGAATTGGTGGCCCTTCGGCTTGCATGGCGCCAACGTAACCTCGGAGGAGAATTTGTCCTCCCCTAAGGCGAGCACGGTGGATGCTCAATGACAGCACAGTTCCTGGCAAATGCTCACCTAAGCGACGCGGCTCATTTCGCTTTCTCTTCTTGATTCTCTTCTTGAGCGCCGGACGGGCTCAGGTCGAAGTCCTTTCGCCCAAGATTTGCCTTTGGTGAGCCCGCTTCGATTGCAAGAATCGAGGAACCGGGCTGGCCTTCAACCTTCGCCTCAATCTGCGACGCGGACCAAACGCCACTGACCTGCCTCAGCCCGTAGTAAATAAATTCCTTCTGCTGCCCCGTCCCGTGGATCGTCTTCACCACATGCACCGGATAGAAAATACTGCGGTCAATCCACGACGTGGCCGAATCGTAGTGAGACCGATCCTGAACGCCCGACGTGCTCTTCAGAACAAAGCAATCGCGCGCGCCATACTTTTCGGATGGCAGGAGTTTCTGATTCTTCCAGAAGAACTGGCTCTCCACCATATCTTCGTAGGAAAAGTCTGTTCCCACGATTGGTTCCTTCCAACGTTCGAATGGCAACACGCTGGCGGTCTTCTCACCCGGAAGAATCGCCTGGATGGTCAGGTGGCCACTCACGCTCATCTGCAGAAGAAGGCGTGTCTTCTCTGAGCCAGGTCCCGAGATCTCGCATAGCAGGCGCAGACCATCGGGAAACCAGTGCGCCTTGGCGGCAAACTTGTAGTTCGTGCGCTTGCCATCGCCCTCCACGCGTGTGATTCGGCCCGTTCCGCGGTAGTCGAATTTTTCAATACGCTGGCGCGCTCCGGCTAGAACTGTCTCCAGGTCAGGATCCGCCGCGAAGGCCGGCAACGGACGCACCAACGACAGTAGCATCAGCAAAGCGACGAACGATTGAATCGCCTTAAAGGCGGACCTCGGCCGACCGGGCTTTGAATATTGGCCAACGTTGCGAGTGCGAGTGAGGATTACGGCGAGGCGCGAAAAGGTCATAGCTATATGTACCGCCAAATAGTCCGTATACACAAACTATCTCAGATGCCTTCCACCTGCCGCGAGTTGACGAGCCACCCAGCACCTGTGAGCCAAGCGTTGAACATCGCTCCAGTCAGCGGAAACTCCCATCAGAACCCGCCGAGAGATCGGTGATCTTGCGATTGACGACGACTACTTATGTTAAAGAAAAAGGCGCGCAAATGTGAAGACCGCGATGCGGTCTCGGCATCCAGAACTCAGCAGCAGGCACTGGCCCTGAAATGGGTGCACACTTTACGGCACACCGTAAAAACAACAACCCGGTAAGTGATTGATAAAGATGGTGAGCGCGGGAGGAATCGAACCTCCAACCTACTGATTAAGAGTCAGTTGCTCTGCCAATTGAGCTACGCGCCCTTGAGAGATCTACAGGGATTGGACAATTGGTGATTGTAACATCTCCGGCGTCGTGAGGTGATAGCGTCAAGCCGAAGCTCACCGCGAGAAAACACCGCGTACGATGCGACCCAAGAAAAAAAGGGAAATCGCTGATCCGATGGAAACGCTACTGTCGACACATCAATCCCAAGCGGGACAACATCATCCTGGGAAGCAAGCACAAGGTGCGCTGCTCCTCAAAGTGACGCATTCGGAAAACAGTTTTAAAGTCGCTGGCGAACTTGCGCGGCCAGGCCATCCGGGCTTTCGCTCGCCGACGGGCGGCGCGGCGGCAACACGTCTGGTCCCGCTGGCGGACGCCTTTCCACCGTACCGATCACCGGCGCATCCTCCAGACCATCGGCGTAAGCCATGGAGACGAATCTTTGCTGGGAACATAAACGGTCAATCAGGCGTTTCTGCCACGAATTCAGCACCGCATGAGGAAGTATCGGAAAGTGACGAAACATCCACAGAAAATACACCCGTTGAATAAATGAAGGCATTAAGTATCGTGGGCCGATGGGCGTTTGCACCTGCACCACACCGTCCGCAAGCTTCTGAATCCACATAAAAAGGGCCACCTAAATTCTTGGATTGGCCAGAGCACGTCTAGGGCCGTAATTATTGCACCAAGGACTGGCCAAGGGAAGGGCTTTCACCAATAATTTGCGGAATATTCGCATCCTCGCCTCTGCGGCGGGGCCTCGCGGAGGCCCTTTTTCCAACGGAAGGCCATTCCGGGAACCCGCTCGCTCGGTTAAGCCAGAAACGGGAATATTACGTGAATTACGAGGGGATTTCGGGCAGAACGTCCATGCGCTGAATTTCGGCGGCCACGCCAAACTCCGTGCCTGTCCCTTGTTCTACGCGCAGCACACGCGCATGACAACAGACCCAACACTTCTCACCCGAAGTCAGCTCGGGAGGAAGCATGAGCACCAACTCCACCTCGGAGCCTTCCGCCAGTCGGGACTTGGTGAAAAGGAATACTCCATTCGTGCTTACGTCACGGGTCTCAGCAACCACTTCCCCGCTCTCCAACCCGCCTTTGCTGTTCACGCGGACAGGCAGCCGGGCAGCAACTCTCGGATGAGAACGTCGATCGATATTAGAGATCATTTATTTGCGCACAACTTATTTTTTTATTTTGCGCACATCGCGCGCACAAGCGAAAGCGAAACGAGCGGGAAGACTATTTCTCCCGCTCGGTTCGCCAGTATAGACGATTCTCAGCTCGATTATGTGGGGCCAGTTTAGATTTCCGGCCGGCGTAAACGTACCGCAGGAACAACGAGTGCTTGCTCCATTGTCGGAACGTTAGTGCCTCGTAACTTAGCCTCGGTCTCGTGCAGTTTGTCGGATTGACCGGTCTCGTAATAAGCCTGCACCAGAAGTTCCAGAGTGAAGGGGTTGGTCTGGTCTTCTTGGAGGTAAGGAATGGCGGCGTCGAATTTTTTCTGATCCATCAACAACGTTCCCGCCGCGCCATTATAGGAACTCTGAATCACGCGGTTGCGGCTGCCGGAAGCCATCGTCTCCAACTGCTTGAGAGATTTCTCCGCCAGCGCTGCGTCCCCGGCGTGAGCGGCGCGCACAGAACGAACCCGCAGCACACGGGAGAGCTCTTCTTCCTTGTCCGATTTCGAAATCGTCCGATGTCCGAGCGCCTCTTCGGCACTCTGCAAATATTTCAATGCGGTCCGATCGTCAGCGCGGTATTCCGCCAAGTGACGGAAGGCCTGTGCTTCCTGCAGATCCAACTCCTTGGCGTGACCGTTGTCGGCCACCTCCAGAAAAAGCTTATCCGCTTCGGCGAAGTTGCCGTCGCGAACCCACGTCATACCCTTCTGCATGCTGTAGTTCAAACGATCAGCCTCGTTGTGGGCAAAACGAATTGCTTTGTCGTATTCGATCCTGGCCTGCTCCTGGTTTCCCATGAGCGCGTACGTGTCGCCCAATCCAACCTGCGAGGTCACGAAATCCGGATCGATTTTGAGGGCGGCGCGATAGTGTTGCAATGATCCTTCAAAATTGCCTGCCATGCGCAATAGTTCGCCGTACGAATCCTGCGGATTCGGTTCCTTGGGCAGCAGCGCGACATAACGATCCATGGCGGCGAATGCCTTCACAAATTGATAATTGCGCGCATCCAGATATGCCAGGTCATTCAGAGCGGCGGGGAAATTCTTATCCAGCGCGAGAGCCTTCTCCATGAAATGGAGCGCCTGCTCATCCCCGTTTTCTCCCATCAGCCAATTGCCCGCCAGATAAAGCAAATGCTTGTCCTTGGGATACATTTCCAGCATGTCGTTCATGGCGGAGATGCCGCCGATGAAGTCGCCTTCCTGTATCTTGACCACCCACTCGACCATCAACTGTTCGCCAGGCGTGGCTTTGTGAGCCAGTGCTTTGGCCTTTTCGCGAGCCGCGCTGACTTCTTTGGGATCGCTGCCGTTAAAGGCGATCCATGCCCAGGCAACGGCAAGGTTGGGATCTTCCTTTACCGCGGCACGCCAATCCTCATTGCAGCGCTCCAGGTAAAGGTTCTCGTAATCCTGCATGCCCTTTTCGTAGAGCGCCCGAGCTTGTGCCGAGGACGTCGTTACCGGCATGGACGCCGAGTTAGATTGCTTGACGTGGTGAGCATAAATCGGCACGGCAGAGCACATGCCCAGAATGACTAGAGCGTAGATGGAGCGACGCATTGAAGTCTCCGCAACAGACGCTTTGGGGGAGAATTACGAATGCAGCGTAACATCGCGGTAACCGCCGAACTAGTGACGGAAGACGTAAGACGGGTGGACATCAAAACAAGGCCCCCGCTGGAAGCGCAGGGGCCAAGTCAATGGTAGCCAACACGTCGATGGAAGCTAACTAGAAGCGGAAAACGGCACCCAATTGAACACCTCGCGGTCCGCCGCCGCCGATGAAGGGATTGCCGATACCCACATCGCCTGTAGCGGTGATGTGGTAGCCTCCGTTCCCGACTTCGCGCCCCGCGCCGTTGGCAACAAATCCGCAGCCTCCCCCACCATTGCAGATGGAACTGCTGGGCCCAGCGGCATCGGCGATGAAGGCAGGCAAGAACGGATTGGCAAAATTCGGGTGGTTCAGGATGTTGAAAATGTCAGCGCGTAGCTGCATCGTCAGTCGCTCAGTGAGCGCTGTTGTCTTGTAAAAAGCAAAATTCCATTCCTTGAAAGCGGGTCCCGTCAGGGAATTGCGCCCCTCATTTCCGAAGTGACGAGTCCCGGGAATGCAGTCAGCCGCCGACCCGGTGATGGTGCTTGAGGTCAACGCAGGATTGATCGTACAAGGAATCGCAAAGGAACTTAGATCGAGGAAGTTAAAGGGATCGCGGGAATTGTACTTGATCGGGCCAACCACATCCGGTCGGTCAAATCCGCTACCGCTGCCGCTGTAGTCGTCCTCGAAATTGTAGTTGAGTTGGAATGGTTGGCCGTCTTGCAACGTGAGCACGCTATTCAGGCCCCAGCCATTCTTCAGACGTTGCCAACTCCCGCCTGTCTTCGGGAACTCGTAGGCAAAGTTCCAGGTAAAGCGGTGCGGGATATTGAAATTCGACGGTCCGTACTCCAACTGCGGCCGCGTACTGTCATTCGGTTGAGCCGCATTCGGCTCGAAGTCTTCACCGTCGCTCGAATTATCCATTGAGCGAGACCATACAAAGTTCGCAATCGACGTGATGCCGTGCCATCCATTAATCCGATAACTGACTTGCAGGGCGTTGTAATTCGATTGCCCTGAAGAATTCTCCTGCAACAGGTAGAACGCTCCATACGGATTATTGGGAATGTAGTTGCGGGGCACGCCGTAGGCTCCCGTGATCGCGCCCGTCGTCGCACACGTTGCTATACCGGATGGGCAATCCGATGCCGTAATCTGCGCCTGGCTGGGTTGACTGAGATCGAAGAATCTCCATAGGCGATGGCCCTCCGACCCGACGTAACTTAATACCAGCACGGATTTCCCCGAAATCTGATGCTGGATATTCAGATTGAAGTTCTCCATGTACGGCATCTTTATATTCCGGTCGAAGCCAAAGGCGTCACACTCATAACTGCATGTCGTTGTGGCGGCGTACAGAGGAACTCCCGCGGCGATCGGCCCACCCACCGCGCCGGTGGAGAGAATTGGGTTCGGACCAATATTGTTGTAAGCCGGTCCCGGATCGAAGAAAGGAGAGTATGGCAGGTGACCCAACGCCATGTCCTGTGAGAAAGCGTCGAAGAACATTCCAAAGCCGGCTCGGACCACAGTTTGGCCCTTTCCGGTTGTGTCCCACGCGACGCTCACGCGAGGAGCAAAATCCTTCTTGTCAGGGTTGTATAAGTTGCTTAGCCCCGGCTGGCCAACTTGCGTAAGGGTGAACGTACCGCCCGCCGCGTCCAGATTCGTGATGTTACTAAGCTGGTTGTTCTTCTCTTGGATAAGGCCAAAGTAATCCCACCGCAGCCCGTAATTCACGGTCACCCTCGGCGTCGCCCGGAAACTGTCTTGAGCGTAAAAACCAAAATTGTTTTCGTACGTGTGCCGCGTCGAATTGCCAAAGTATTGGAAGCCGCCGTCTACGTCTCCGGCCAGGAAATCCTGAATAGAGGAACCGGTGGTGGATCCGTCGAAACTCAACCGGCCTCGAAAATATTTATCGAAATATTGCTGAACCGACGTGCGGTGGAAATCTCCTCCCACCTTCACATCGTGCTTATTAAGCTTCCACGAGAAGTTGTCGCCAGCTTGATCATTGCTATCGACACGGTGCCTGGGCACGCTGCTGGTCGCTCCGAGTTGTGCCACGCCGCTCACCAGAATGATCGGCAAGCCCGAATCGAAAGGAGCCGTTCCGTTGCATTGCGCCGTACTCATCGCCGCGCAAAGTCCGATCGAGCTGGGATGAAAAGTCTGATCTGCCGGGAAAAATCCCTCGGCGAAGCGGTTCCAGCCGACACGCAGCTCATTTACCTTATTCGACCCAATCGTGCGGGTATAAGACACTGACACGAGCTGGACCCGTGTTGGAGTGTAGGTATTGAACCCTGGCAGTTGCCCGCCACTAGCAGTCAGCGCCAGTGGAAACGATTGAACACTGTCGCCGAAGAAGTAGCGACCGGTCAGGATGTTGTTGGGGTTGAAACTATGGTCAATTTTCGCGATGGCGCTGGAAAGTTTATTGAATGACGGGGACACGACCGAAGCCGTTCCATTTGTGGAGATGACACCGGGATTGGGATTCGATAGATTTGGCGCCGGCCAGGGGTTAGTTGCCAGCAGCTGAGCGATTACAGGATTGGTGGCATCATTTGGGCTTAGCGATCCGTTCGGTGCGGTTCCAGTAGGAACGCTGGCCACGGTAACCACGCCGACCGGTTCTTCCTGCCCTTCGTAATCAAGGAAGAAAAACGTCTTGTCTTTTACAATCGGACCGCCGAGAGAAGCGCCGTACTGATTATTATGAAATGGCGCCTTCGGCAGGCTGGAGGGATTGAAATAATTACGGGCATCGAGTGCATCGTTGCGGAAGTACTCGGCCAAGGTCCCATGCAGTGCGTTCGTCCCACTCTTCGTAACAATATTGACGACCGCCCCCGCATTTCGCCCATATTCAGGAGCGAAGTTTGATAACACATTCACTTCCGCAACGGCATCAATCGGCAGGATTGTCGATGGTGTTCCAAACACGCCCGCCTGATTGATGGCCGGATCGTTGCGGTAACCATCATTCATATCGGTACCATCGAGAAGATAGTTGTTCGAGCGGCCGCGCGCGCCATTCATCGAGAACTCTCCGAATGATCCGGGAGAGTCAGAAATCTGGTCGGGTGAGCCAGCGACGCCCGGATTCATGTAAATGAGCTTGGTATAGTCGCGACCATTAACCGGCATGTTTTCCACGGTCTGGGCCGTTAGAACTCCTCCCAGGGTATTGGTCGTGGTTTCTACCAAGGGGAGTTCATCCGCCGAAACTTCCACCTTCGTCGATACCTGTCCGGGCTTCAAATGCGCATCGACGCGACGTTCGGAAGCTACGTCGACCGTCACGTCGTTGGCCACAGACGTCTGGAATCCGTTTAGTGTCACCGTCACGGAATACGTGCCAATCGGCAATTCAGGCAGAGAGTAGCTGCCATCCGCGCTGGTCTCAGTGGTGCGCTCCAACCCGGTCCCAAGGTTCTTTACCGTAACTTTGGCGCCCGCGAGGACTGCACCCGAGGGGTCGGTGACGGTGCCGAGAATCGTGCCACGGAAAGTCTGGGCCGAAAGGCCGATTGCGGCCAGCAGCACAAACGCAAGCATAATGCGCACTCTCATAGTCTCTCCTTGAATCTGGTGGTTGGGGGTGGCGTTATCCGATCTCTTCGGCCCTGCCAGGCGGCTTGCAATTCCTTGCACAGGAACAACATGCAGCGCCTTAACCGCACCGAGAACATTATCGAAAGGTTATCCCCACAGTCAACCATGAGTTGCAAGGCAGCGCCGCAACAGTAATGTCCTGGAGTCGAGTAATCTTCCGCGCTGCTCCTCTCGCAGAGACAGTGGGCGGCCTGGGACCGAAGAAATCCCATTTAGTTACAACAGGTTATGAATTCAGCGTGGCAAAGGATCATGCTACCGCTCAGCGCACTCTTCACTGGCTTCGAAATGAGCAAGGCACATCGTCATATTTCCGATTAATCCCATTCAATGTATTGATACCAGTGAAGTTATCTGAGACCTGCGTAGATTTTTCAGAAGAAGACAAGCGGCGCCAGCGCTGCAGAAAGTTAGAAGCTGATGGCCAAGCCGCCGCGCACCGAGCGTGCGGACTGTACAAAGTAAACCGTCTGACCATCCTGTCCGATGACAGGAACGTAGCCCTGAGCCAACAAGTTGCGCAGGTCAACCAGCGCCTCCATATGCGCTGGCAGAAAGCCCATCGTGGGTATCGGTTGCCGGATGAACAGGTTCAGGAAGGCGTCACTCTGTCCCGGCGACGAATTGAACATATCCACTGGCGTCAACGCGGGACCGTTAATCCAGCGGTAGGATGCGATCCATTGCGTGTGCGTGCGGGGAACGGTGCCTTTAAACTTTGCCGCCAATGCATGACGCCGCTGGGTTGTGATCCACTGCCGCGCGTCTTGAACCTCCACATCGGGCTTGGTCAGATCGAGCACGCCACCACTGGCGTAATCCAGCGCTGCCGTTAGATCTGAGGACAGCTTCCGCTCCAGCACTATCCGCAGGCCATTGGCATTTAGAGTGTCGCCGGCGTAGGTGAAGGTGCCGGAATAAACGTCCGGCAGCAGCTCTCCGCCCGCAGCCGTAACCCCGCCGGTGCCGAGCAGCGCGGTGTTATCCACGCGATCCGTGAAGTACGCGACCTGCACGCTGGTGTTTCCCATGCGGTGGGAGACGTTGAGTTCCTGATGATGGGCGCTTTCCAGTTTTGTGGAAAATCCAGTCAGGCTGACTCGCGGATCGGCCTCGCTCAAATCGGCGGGAGCGGAATCAAAACCCTTTTCTTCCCGAGTTGTAGGCAGCGAAGTCGCATATTCGTACGCCACCACAGTATTCGGCGAAGCGTGATACGTCGCAGAACCATAAGGCCGGAAAGCGTTAACGCGGCCCAGGAATTGAATCGTCTGAAATTGGCTGCCGAATTTCAGTTCGAGAGCGTCACTGAGATTGATATCGTCCGCGGCGGAAAACGCTATTGCCTGCAAGGACGCATTGTGAAGATTCGGATCGGATGGCGCGAAGCGCCGGACCGTCACACCCATCGAAGGCCCCGAGCCATCGATCATCCGGTGGGAATAACTCGCTCTCACAACGGCGGAAGGCACGCTCTCGCCGTAACCAACTTTCCCGCTCAGGCCCACACGATCCACTGAGAAGATAGAGCGCTCCACCGAAAATCCCGTGCTCATGTCGGATCCGCTACCGTAACCGCCCGCGGCCGAGCCAGCCAGAAACGACAGAGTTCCGGTCGTCTCGTGATTCGGTGTTTCTCCCGCTATCGTCGGATCATCGAATACTCGCAGAACCGGACGATTCGCCACCGAACGCAAAGTCCATTTCCAATCATCATCATCCGCCGCGCCGCGCAGAGGCCCCACGCGCATGGCATTCAGAAGTGTGCCCAAAGTGATATTCAGGTGAGTGCTGGCGCCGGGGTGCAATCCAACTTTGTCGCGCAAGGCGGGAAGAAAGGAAGGAGCCGAAACCTTTACCGTATAGAAACCAGGCACCAGGTCGGCGGCGGAGTAAAATCCAGCCCCGTCGGTAAACACAGTGAAAGTGCGGGCTGCCGTTCCAATAATTTCAACCACAGCGCCCATCTGGGGCACGCCTGCGGCATCACGCACGTAGCCCGATATCGCTCCGGGACGTTCTACGGCACCCGCTGAAAGCGACAACGCGACCATCACCGCCCAAGTTCCGAGCTGGCGAAAATTCACTCCCACCCCCTGGAATACAAGCACAACGCGACCCTTAGCTCCCTGAACCGCACCTATTCAACGGCGAACGTTGCTGAAGGATCAATTGTCTGCTTGGAGATGTTGTCGTTCACCTTGATCTCGATCCGGTACGTACCTGGCTGCAAATTCGCCGACGCGATCGACTTCTGCAATGTCACTTGATCCCCAACGTTGCCCATTTGTTCGGTCGATTCCATTTTCTGGACCACGGGTTTGTTGGTGGCTATGTTTACGATGTCAAATTCAAACGTGGCGGAAGGTTTGTGGGTCTTCTCGTCCACGCCGAGATTATAGACCTGCATCCAGAAATTTACTTTCTGATCGCGACTTCGCTTGAACAGCGCGGGCTTGCCATCTGCCGGCGCCACCCGCGGACGAACCTTGGTGACTCCGATCACGAAACTACCGGTGCTTACGTCTTTCGTCGGCACCGCTTCCATCTGGTCCGCGACGATCAGAGACGAGGTCGATAGCTTGTCGTCCGAGTATTCCGGAACGACAATTCCGCGGCTCCACAGCCCTTTCCGGTCGCCGTTCACATCTTTCACGGCAATCTCTACTTTATATCGGCCCGGCCGCAGTGGAAGTGCCTTCCAATATACCGAGGAGTTTTCCGCGGTGCGCGGCAGCAACTCCGCCGGAACATCCACCTGAGCCGTGTCCTCGAACGTCTGCACCACCCGACCGGTCAAGGTGCTGACCCGTCCGAAAATATTTACCGTCCCACGCTGCACGCCGTCCTTGTTGGAGAACGTGATGTCGCGATACTTCATCTGGATGGTGATCGGCACCAGCACCGTGTCCCCAGTCACCTTCACAAAATCGGAGCGCACGTCGAACGGCATCAAGTTTGTGATCAGCTTGGTGTTTACTATCTCTTCAAGATCTTTGAACTTCACCGGAGGCGGCGCCTGCAATTTGGCGAACTGTTCGAGCCTGTCGAACTGCTTGGTTTGCTGTGTGGAACTGTTGGGTCCAGCCCCTAATTGCTCTAGGCCTCCGCCACTAAATCGAGCTGCCTTGTTCGAAAGGCCCATCTGCTCGTAGAGCGTCAAACCAGCATTCGGCGTGTACTTCAGAGCATCTTTCTCTGAGCGATCGATCGTCATGTGATAGTCGCCGCACATGCACGAATCCACGAACTCGATGATGACTTCCTGCCCGATGCCTTCCAGGTAACGATACCGCCAGTCTTCAAATGGAAAAGTAGAAGTCTCGCCGCCGCCTTCTTCCATCGGCCGCTCGTACGATCCGCCGGACGGGTGCGAATCAACTTCATCCGCTGGACCATACATGATGTACATTCGGCCGCGATCCGTCTTCCACCCCGGTATGCCTGCTGCAAAATGCTCGTTGGCGTAGGCAATGCGGCGGTAGTGCTCTTCCTTATATTCGTTCTCCTCGGTATCCGGAGTTGGGTCGCGCCGCTGCCAAAAAGCTTCGATAAAGTTATCGCGCTCTTCGTCATTGGAAAGTTGCTTGAACGCCGCGCGTTCTTCATCGGTAATGATCCAAACCACGTCTTCATTCAGCCACTTCTTATAGCTCTTGCTGAGTTCCTGGTTCAGAGCCTTCTTCTGGGCCTTCTTCTCCTTCTCCGTAGGTTTCCGCTTCAAGGGATCCACCTCGTCGGTGGGTTGCGCCTGAGAATTCGTGGTGGATGGCGCAGCGCTTGGAGGATTCGAAGCGGGCTTGTCGCTCTGAGCCCCGGCCGGAATGACCAAGCCCGAAGCTAGGGCTAATACGAATAGGGATGTAAAGCGATGTGGACCGGCCGAAACCATGAGAGGAACTCCTGCGACTGCGCAACAAGATAGCCCACGTATTTTAGGCCTTCAATAGCGCGAAAGCAAGGTTAAGTCACACTATTATAACGAATTCCGAGCACTAACCTCAGTTGGCTCGATGCGCCATTGGCCTCGGCGCGTTGCCCGACGGTTCAAACAAATATGCTGGTCGCAACACTATCCTCCCGAACTCCATCCGAAACCTTCAGCACGGATTCGCCGTCACGCTATAATCCATAGTTCCGGTCCAATCTGTCGGCTCACGACGGCCACTTAGCTTCCCGGCGGCCCGTCTCAACGGGAACTTTCCCAACACCAGGCTCGTATTATGAACATAGCCGTCGGACCGGGGCCAACCGGCCTGTGTGGGGAACGAACCGAGGGGCGAAGGCATTTTGCCTGAGGCCTGGACAACGACGGAAACAATGAAACCTTGGAAAAAAATCGTGATCGGCGCCGGCGGTGTGGTGCTACTGGCCATCATCGTCGGGATTACGGTGCAGCAGAGCGGTAAGAATGTAGTCACGGTGCAGACCGGAAAGGTCGAGCGCCAGGATTTGACGGCGGTGGTAAGCGCTTCCGGCGAGATCAAGCCGAAGACCTACGTCAACATTGGGGCCAATGCGTACGGAAAGATCACCCACTTGTATGTCAAAGAGGGGGATCACGTGAAGAAGGGTCAATTGCTGGCACAACTGGAAAATGTGCAATCGACGGCGGACGTAAGCGCGAACCAGGCGTCCGTGCAGGCTGCGCAAACCGATGCCATCGCCGCGGACGCCGCCCTCAAGACTTCTGACGCCGATCTGTTGCGGGCTCAAGCTGACTACGAGCGCAACAAGCTGGACTGGGAGAGGGCTCAAAGCCTCTTCAAAGATGGACTGATCGCGAAATCCGATTTCGATAGCCGGCGGAATGCCTGGGCTACGGCGGATTCTGGCCTGGTCCAGGCGAAGGCTCGCGTCGCTCAGGCAAAGGCTCAGAATGATTCCGCGGACCGGCATGTTGCGCAGGCGCGGGCCAACCTTACCCGCGTCGCGGACGTGCTGCAGAAAACTACTTATGCCGCTCCCTATGACGGAGTCGTCACCAACTTGCCGGTGCGGGAAGGCGAGTCTGTGGTCATCGGCATTCAGAATGCCCTGGGCAGCACCCTCCTCACGCTCGCCGATATGTCGGTGATCACCGCCGAAGTAAAGGTCGATGAGACCGATATCGTAAACGTCCACCTCGGTCAACCGGCTGAAGTCACGATTGACGCGATTCCCAAGAAGGTCTTTCACGGAATCGTCTCCGAGATTGGCGATAACGCGATCGTGCGCTCCACCGGCGTGGCTACTTCTCAACAAAATACGGCCAGCGAAGAGGCCAAGGATTTCAAAGTCGTCGTGACCGTCACCGATCCTCCCCCGGATTTGCGTCCCGGGCTTTCGACGACCGCAAAGATTACGACAGCGGCGCGCAACAGCGTCTTGTCCATCCCCATTCAGGCGCTGGCTGTTCGTACCAAGTCGCAGCTGGAACAAGAGAAATTAACCCCGGGTTCCGTACATGCCGCCGCTCCGGCACCGAAAGAACCCGCATCCAAGGGTAAAGACCAGGATGTGCAGGGCGTCTTCGTCATTCGCAACAAGAAAGCAGTTTTCGTCCCCGTCACCACCGGTGTTACCGGAACCAGCGACATCGAGATTCTTAACGGCCTGAACGAAGGGGACGAAGTGATTACCGGGAGTTACAAGGTTCTGCGCACGCTGCGTTCTGGAAGTGGCGTCAAGATCGATAACTCAGTTCCCAAGAAAGAAGATGAATCGTAATGACGTTCGCCGGACTGGTCCGTCCAAAGCAAGTATGGGTTCAACAACAGGTCTCGCATTGCCGATCGAGAACAAGCCTCACAGTCTGACCACTAAACGGAGCCCTCGTAACGAATCTAAACTCGGAGAACTCTGTGGCACCGGAGCAGGAGAAACCTATGGCAACCGCCGAAGTGATTAACATGCCCACCAGCGCAGCCGCTGCATCTCCCCAATCTTGCATGATTGCGGCTGTGGATCTCTGGAAGACTTACGACATGGGCTCGGAGCAACAAGTGCACGCGCTGCGCGGCGTCAACCTGCGGATCGAACGCGGAGAATATGTCGCCATCATGGGCCCGTCCGGATCGGGCAAGTCGACCCTCATGAATTTGATCGGCTGTCTGGACACGCCCACCAAGGGGGAATACTGGCTCAACAGTCAATTAGTCAGCGAACTGGATGACGACGAGCTGGCTCGTATCCGCAACAAGGAAATCGGTTTCGTATTTCAGACGTTCAACCTGTTGGCTCGGGCCACGGCGCTTCACAATGTGGAATTGCCTCTCATCTACGCCGGAGTTTCCACCGATGAACGCAGCGAGCGGGCGAAGGCTGCTCTCACTGCCGTCGGCATGGGCGCTCGCATGACTCACAAACCCAACGAGCTTTCCGGCGGACAGCGGCAACGCGTCGCGGTGGCGCGCGCTCTGGTCAACAAGCCTTCCATTATTCTGGCTGACGAACCCACCGGCAACCTGGATTCCGCCACCGGCAATGAGATTATGGCGTTGTTCGATCGCCTGCACGGCGAAGGAAACACCATCGTCCTCGTCACTCACGAACATGACATCGCCGAATATGCCCATCGCATCGTCAATATCAAAGACGGAGTGGTGGAGCGCGACGAGCGAAAAAAGTAAGCCGCTAATCCGTCCGGAGGATCTTGACGCGCCGGCAAATCATCCGGCGCCCATGGCTGCCCCGGTTACATTCGCAATCTCTGTTTCATCCACTCCTTTCTGCACCGCCACCGCGACCCGGTCGCGTCCACTCCGCTTGGCCTGGTAGAGAGCGGCATCCGCCGCTGCCATCAACTCTTTCGGCGACACTCCGTGTCTCGGGAACTCCGCCACCCCCACCGAAATCGTGAGCATCCCCAACAGCTTGCCCTGGTGCATGATCGTCAGCTCTCGCATTCTTGTACGCAAACGCTCTGCTCGTGCTTTCGCACCTTGCAAATCGGCGGTGGGCAGAAGAACCACAAATTCCTCCCCTCCGAAGCGGCACACGAAGTCCTCGGTGCGCACATTCTTGCTCAAGAACGCGGCGGTCTCACGCAGAACCGTATCTCCCGCTTCGTGGCCATAAGTGTCGTTGAAATTCTTGAAGTGATCCAGATCGAGCATTAGAATGCCCATCGATTGTCCAGCTCGCCCTGCCCGGCGGGTTTCGCGATCCAGAATCTCCTCCAGGTAGCGGCGATTGAACAGGCCGGTCAGCGCGTCGCGCACCGATTGCGTCCGCAAAGCTTCTCGGAGGCGAAGGTTCGCAATCGACAATCCGATTTGCCCCGCGAAGCTGGCCGTACTGAACGCCAGTTCCGCAGCACTTAGATGTCGAGCTTCTTCCGTCGCCTGCAGATGCAGGATGCCCAGCGTTTCGCCTTGCGCCAGAATTGGGACGCACAAATACGTACGTTCCACCCCGGCCGCGTGCGCACAGCGGGCCGTGTTATCACCGGCTGGCACCAGATGCGAGTGCCCGGTGCGCAGCGCCCAGCAAGCGCTCAGATCGAAATCCATCGCCGGCAGCACGCATTCGTTCCACGAACCCACCACTTCTCCCGTACTGCGCGCAGCGTTCAGCAGCGCCACCGCTCCTCGCGCGTTCGGAAAAAGCTTCGGCGCAAATCCCAGAGCTGCCGCAAACACTTCCTCCCGGCTGATACAGCTCTGCAGCAACTCTCCCATCTTCGCCAGCATGGTTGCCCGTTGCGAACGTTGTTCCAGTTCCCTCATCATCGTTTCATTCTGCTGATCCAGCTCTTTGCGCGCAAAATCTTTTTCCACCATTTCTTCTTGCAGCCGGGAATTCAGGTCGGCCAGTTCCGCGGTTCTCTCCAGAATCTGCTCTTCCAGAATTTGCTGGTTGTGCTTTTGATTCTCGATATCGGTGCAGGTTCCAAACCACTTGACGATGGCTCCCTCGGAGTTGCGGATCGGATTCGCGCGCCCCAGAAACCAGCGGAAACTTCCATCCTTCGCGCGTAGCCGGTATTCCACTTCGTAGGGCTCGCCGGTGCTGAGAGCGTTTTTCCACTTTGCAATGCAGTCTTCGAGATCATCGGGATGGACTAACTGATACCAGCCATTCCCCCGCATTTGCTCATAGCTGCGTCCGGTGTAATCGATTGTCTTCTGGTTGAAATAGTCATCCGCTCCGTTCGGATCGGCGGTCCACAATATTTCGGGCACCGCTTCCGCCATGGTTTGAAAATACAACTCCCGCTCACGGGCAATGCCGAGCGTGTCTCTCTGTACAGACTTCAACCGGTCGAAAGCCGAAGAAGCGAGCGCAACTGCCAATACAAGAATGCTGGCTGCGCCGAGGGCCACAATCCCCATCGTCGAAATGGGTACGGCGTGAGTCAGATCGGGAGCAACACTTGCATCCTGAAGACTGCTCGTCCACCTTTCGCCGTAATGCATCGCCGGAATCAACACGCCTGTGATCGCAGCGCTCATGATCTCGTGCCAGGTCACTCCCTTCTCATCCCCAAATTTCCATGTTGTACATCGGCGAGATTCTCCATCTCCAGTAGTTAGGAATTTCTAAGCATCGCGTCACCCCCTCAGAAACCAAAAAGAAAAGGGCCTCTTTTCAGAGGCCCTAACGAGACGCGGGTTCAGATCTTAAAAGATTACCTGCTTAGAATCACCGAACGGATGCCGCAGTATCCGGCGTGCGGGAAGGCCCGGCGATGAAGAAATTGTGATCGTACAGATTACGGTACATGTGCCCGGCAATCTCAGCGGCCTTTGGTCCGAAGGTGGGACGGCCGCCCTGCAGAAAGACCACCACGACAATGCGTCCACTGCTGGTATTGGCATAGGAAGCGAACCAGCCGAACCGGGTTCCTGCATGGGAACAAGTACCGGTCTTGCCGAGAATCTCTTCCTCACTGAAATTGAGTCCCAGCCGGCGCGCCGTTCCATATTGCACCGCTCCCGCCATGCCGACGGAAATTTCCGGAATCAGAGGGGCGATATCGAGTTGGCGTTTGATCCGTGGTTGAAAGTTCGTGATTTCTTCCGGAGTGGAGGGATGCTGCAGATAATAGAGTGTGCCGCCATTCGCGATGGCGGAAACCATTGCGCCCAGCTGCAGCGGCGTCATGGAAATCCCTTCACCGAAGGAACACATCTTCCCTACGCCGCCCAGGCTCTCGGGAATCACTTCGTCAGGATAGGTGCCCAGCTTTTCGCCAGGAATGTCATAGCCCGCCAGTTCGCCCAGGCCATATTGGTGAGCATAGTAAGCCACTTTTTCAAATCCCAGCTTGCGCCCCACGGCTTCAAAATAGGCGTTGTTCGAATGGGCCAGGGCTTGCGTCAGATTCATTCGGCCGCCGCCGCCCAGAGATACCTCGGTTTCCTTCGAGATCAGGCCCTCGCTCAGCGCCGAAAGTGCCACGGAAAGTTTGATAGTCGAGCACGGCTGCGCGCCGCTCGACAATGCCAGCTTCTGATTCACCATGGCCAGCACGCGTCCGCTGGTCGGTTCGATGGCAACGACTGTGCCATTCATATTCCCCAGCGCGTCAATGGCTGCCTGCCTTACAACCGGATCTTCTCCATCCGTGATGTCCCCGCCGGTAATCCCTTCCGCGAAGGAACTCATAAAGAAGCGCTCGTGATAGCTATGCCGTCGAACACCCGATGTACTCCTGGGTACCGAGGTCCGGGTCAAGCTTGCGCTATGGGTCGAGGTCGTGCGGCCGCGCGCCAGGTGACGCATCCGGCGCTTGGTGTGCTGGGTTTCGCTCACCTTTCGAGTGGTTTTCGGTTTGGGGCTGAGCGAATGCGGATTGACGTGGGCCGCCCATATTCCCGGCGCCAACAGCAACCCGCTCAGAATCACGACTAGACGAAGACAACGCGCTCCCAGCTTGGACATCTTTGGCTCGTTCCCCTACTGCAAAGATAATTTTGTTGTGTACTGGTTTTGATGCACGAAGCCTGCCAGCCTCGCGCTGACGCCGGTAACATGCCCCAACATCGCGATACTAAGGCACTTACTGTATTTCGGCAATCACAAACTTTAAATTGAGACTAGCGATAGTTTCGATATAACTCGTTTCGAATAAAGTACTTAAACGGGAAAACTTCGGTACCGGCGACCTCGGTAATGAGTTACCTCGTTACCGAAAAGGTACTGCCCATGAGGGTAAAGTTTTTCCCTCTACCCTCGCTCACGCACGGCAGTCCCTCGCTCTCCCACCCTCACATCACTTCGCCGCGCTTGCGCAGAAACGCCGGAACGTCCAGATCGGCCTGCTCGAAGTTGGCCACCATCGCGCTGCGCATGGCGTCGAGAGAGATCACATCCGCCCCGGCATGCGTCGCAGCCACCGGCGTCGACTCCTCCATTCTCACCTCATCCATCTCCATCATGCGATCTTCCGCAGGCTCTTCAAATTCCGGCTGCATCGATTGTGGCCGACTGAGGAAACTCCATCGCCTCTTCATGAGTCGAGGCGAACGAGGAACGAGTCTCCGTTCTTCGTTGCATGCGCGGAATCTCCCGGAATCCGGTCGCGATCACCGTGATCTTCACCGCGTCCTTCATCTTTTCGTCGAGCACGGCGCCGAAAATAATGTTGGCATCCTCATGCGCTGCGCTCTGAATGATGGTGCAAGCCTGCTGCACTTCCGCCAGCTTCAGCGAAGCCGAGCCCGTGATGTTGATCAGAATTCCGCGAGCTCCGTCGATCGCTCCCGCCTCGAGCAACGGAGACGCAATCGCCCGCTGAGCGGCCTCGATGGTCCGCTTCGTCCCGCTCGCCGTCGCCGTCCCCATCACCGCGTAGCCCATGCGCGCCATGATGGTTTTCACATCGGCGAAATCGCGATTGATAATGCCGGGGATCGTAATGATGTCGGAAATTCCCTGCACGCCCTGCCGCAAAATATCATCGGCAACGCGGAATGATTCAAAAAATCCCGCGTCCTCCGCCACCGCCAGCAGCTTCTCGTTCGGAATCACAATCGTCGTGTCAACCGATTCCATCAACTCCGCAATGCCGCGATCGGCCTGCGTCATGCGCCGCCGCCCTTCAAAGGAAAACGGCTTGGTGACGACCGCTACGGTGAGCGCACCCATCTCGCACGCCAGCGACGCGATGATCGGCGCCGCGCCCGTGCCCGTGCCTCCGCCCAGGCCAGTGGTCACAAACACCATGTCGGCGCCCTCCAGCGCTTCGATGATTTTGTCGGAATCCTCCAGTGCCGCCTTGCGCCCGACCTCCGGATTCGCACCCGCGCCCAATCCATTCGTCAGCTTCACGCCCAGTTGCAGTTTCACCGGCGCCCGCGACATGCGCAGCGCTTGCAAATCAGTATTGGCCACGATGAACTCGATGCCTTCCACCCCTGCATCGATCATGCGGTTCACCGCGTTGCCGCCGCCGCCGCCCACGCCAATCACCTTGATCTTGGCGTCGTTAAGAGGTTCCTCGTTGAAGCTGATGCGAATGCTCGAATCGTTTGTCATAATTCTCCACTGTGAACTGATTTTCTTCCGCTAGTTCGTTTGTCCAATCTCTAGACTTGTCATTCCGAGCTGACGTGAGTCAGCGAGGAACCTGCTTCCCTGCAGCGCCACTTCACCCCACCAACATCGCCTTCAATCTCGATCCCCACCGCTCTCCCTGAAACCCTCGCGCCACCCGCGCTCGTTGCCCGTAATTCACCATGCCAATCACCGTGGCATATTCGGGCTCGGCCAGAGTCGACGGCATCTTTGCCAACGGCATCGGCCACGACAACCGCACTGGTCGCCGCAGAACGGATTCCGCCACATCGAAAATTCCCGGCAGTCTCGATCCTCCGCCGCACAGCACCACGCCCGCCAGGCAGGCGTCGAACATTCCGCTCTGCCGCAAGTTGTCCCGCATCATTTCGAACAGTTCGCGAGCCCTGGGCTCCAGAATCTCCGCCACCAACCGCTGCGGCAGCAGCCGCGAAGGCCGGTCTCCCACCGAGGGAACTTCCACTTCGTTCCCTTCCGGAATCAGCGTGACGATCGCATTGCCAAAGATCTTCTTGATCTTTTCCGCCTCCGCCAGCGGCGTGCACATCCCCATCGACAGGTCGCTGGTGAAGTGATCACCGCCAACCGGAATCACTCCTGTATAGGCCACCGCGCCCTGCAGAAACACCACCAACTCGGTCGATCCCGCTCCGATATCGGCCAGGCACACTCCTAACTCGCGCTCGTCCGCGCGCAGCACAGCATCCGCCGCTGCCAGAGGCTCGAACACAGTGTCGTCTACGTGCACACCAGCGCGGTTCACTGCCGTGATCACGTTCTGCGTCGCGCTCGCCGCCGCGGTTACCAGATGAACTCTCACTTCCAGTCGCGCTGCCATCATGCCCAGCGGATCATGCACGCCCGCCTGATCGTCAAGAATGAATTCCTGCGGCAGCAAGTGAATCACTTCGCGATCCGATGGCAGCGGAATCGCCCGCGCCCGCTCCACTGCCTGCTTTATTTCGTCGCGCCCAATTTCATGCGGACGCGTACCCAGGTTGATGCCCCCATGGCTATTCACGCCGCGAATGTGCGCTCCGCCCACGCCCACAATCGCATGTTCTACCGCGGCCCCGGCTACATCCTCGGCCGCTTCGGCTGCCTTCTGAATTGCGGCGACCGCCTTATCCAGGTCAACGATGACGCCCTTGCGCGATCCCCGCGATTCCGCCACGCCGTGTCCGCGATAGCGCAATCCCCCGTCCGTGACCTCCACCATCAGCGCACAAGTCTTCGCGCTGCCCACATCGATCGCCGTCAGAACATTTCCCTGCTGTTTCGCCATTCTTTAATTAATTCCTGAAATAAATTTGCTGCGTCACAAAATCGATAAAAAGTTCGCCGCTAATCGCTCGGCTCCTGGCTTGCCTGCGTCTTCGCAATCGCTGGACTTGGCTTTTGACCTCCACTGTGACTCGGCGATTTCGCCGGCCCCGCAGTTCGAGCAGGCGGCTTCTTGTGCTCGACCGCTCGACGAGCAGGATGTGCGGCAGTTGCAACCAGCCGTTTTTTTGCAACCTTGCCTGTTCCCGACTTCTCAACCACTGCCGCTTTCTTCACAGGCGCAGTTGTCTTTGCCGGTGTCAACGCTGTCTTCCCCACCGGCTTGGCGCTCGCCTTATTCGGCGACGTTGCCGCTGGCTTCACTTCAAGTTTTTTCGGAGTCAATTCAAATGCCGGCTTCGGCACGGCACGGTCATTCGGCCCCATCTTCGTGAGAAAAGACACAGGCTTCACTCCCGCTGCTGCCGCTGCTTTTGCCATCGTCGGACTCAACGGCGATTGCTTCGCCGTTCGCTCGATATCCGGATTCACGATGATCTGATTGTCATAGCGCAGATCTACCGACTCCAGCCGCTGAAACTGCTGCCGCCAGGCTTGCGCGTGGGTGACAAAAATCTTGTAGCGCCGCAAGTAATCGGACGATCCCAGGTGCACCAGCACATCGCCCGCGGGATCGTTCACCCGCACTTTCACATCTTCCAGATCGGATAAATCCACTTCGCTCAGGTCCTGCGAATAGCGCGCGCCGCCAGAGTCCAGTTCGCGCACCATCTCGCTGTAAATTTTCATGCGTGGAATTCGCGTCGATAGCGGCTCGCCCTGATTCATGCCCAGAATGACCGGAAAGGAGTATTTGTGTTTAGGCGACAACTCCATCAGCGTTCCGCCCGCGTCGATCAAATTCATACGAGGCCCGACCCGGGCGAATGCCACCGGCGTGCGCTCGTGAATTTCAACCTTCAATCGGTTCGGGACGAAGCGCATCACGCTGGCCGATTCCACCCAGGGAATCTGCTCGAGCTGCGTCTTTTGCTGGGCCAGCGGGATAAAGAAAATGTTGCGCCCAATATCGGCGCCCATCACTTCCATGATTTGCGCCTTGGTCACGTTCTGCATGCCCGCGACTTCAATATCGTCGCTGGATTCCACCCGGAACCGCCAGGAGTGTTCGCCGTAGTGATAGAGCGCGGCGGCGGCAAAGGCGGCCACGCAGAAAATGCCGGCGGCCATCGCTGCCCACAACAAACGGTTTGCGGTTTTTTTAGGGAGGGAACTGCGCCGGGCGGAGACTCGCTTTTGCCCGCGCAGAAACGGAGATTCATCGTCCACATCCAGGTCTACGAGGCGCGCGTCGTCGATCTCTTCGCGCGCGGCTCCAGCCGTGGACGGGTACAACTCTTCCTGCAAGATGGTCGGTGCCGATTTCCGCGCCATCAGTTCAGGTCAGTTGTCGCTTTGAATCGCTGAGCTTTCAAACTATAACTTTATTTCGCGAATTGAGACACACAAAATGTTGGACTTTTGCACAGGCAGGAACCGCATTGGCCATCAGGTAGGAAATCGAGCGCGGGGGGATTATGTCGACCGGCGAACTTCGCTGTCCTCGCCAGGCGCCGGCGCTCGACAGCATTCGTAAAAACAAAAGCGGACGCGGTTGACATCCGCGTCCGCCACCCGTACGAGGAGGAAAGCTTCTATACCGGCCCCATGCCCGACATCTCCACATGGACCTCCGGGATTCGAACCATCGGCGGCCGCGGAACCTCAATGCGTGGCATGCGAACGTTCACTCGGGGACAAACCTCGGGAATCCTTACGCTGCGAAAGTCTGCCGGCACAAACCGCACCCGCTGCACCTGGGCCTCGATTCGCGCCCGGTTCGCTTCAAACCGCGCCAGTTGTGCCTCTTCTCGCGCCGACATCGCCTCGAACCGTGCCACTCCGCCCTGCACGCGCGCCATCTTCGCCCGGGCTCGCGCCATCGCTGCTGCGGCGCGGCAGGACGCCTGCTCATCCCGTGTGACATCGTGGCTCACTTTCGTCATGAACCAGTCCGCACGTCCCGCAGCCAGCGCGAGAACGGCGCCGGATTTTTCCACCATCTGCGCCATCACGTGACTTACGGCGCGATGCGCCCACGCCGCGCCACCATCCTGATATACGCCATTCAATCCTAGCGCCAGCACTCCTGCCACCAGCCATCCCCATGCCTGTGTACTTTTCATAACATGAACCCCTTATGGGAGATTGGACGCACCTACTCTGAATCGGTTAGCAGTAGGAAATACGAAAAGAAGGGGTAAAAGTTCCGCATGCGGGCTGATTCATAGCGGGCTGATTCATAAAGGATGCACTGAAGATTGCAATCCCGACGCTTACTCCAGCCGTTTTCGCGACAACATGGCTGCCGTGTCCCACTGCGCTTCTAGCCGGGTGATGCGCCGGTCGTGGTCTCGAACTTCCTGGGCCAACTCTTTAAGCGTTTCGCCGGCGCGGCGCACCTCGTCGGTGAGCTTCAACGCTTCTTTGATCGCATCAATGGCTTGGCTCAGGACACTCATCCGCGTTCTGCCGAGCGGCGGCGCTCGCGCTCGGCTCTTAATTCCCCGAGCACCGAATTCGCCTCCGCCAGTCCACTTCTCAAGGATGCCTGTGCCTTCCGGACTTCCTTATGCAGATGGGATGCCAGCTTCGCGACGGCCACTTCCTCCCCCGTCGGCTTATCTTCGCAGCGTGTGCGGACCAGCTCCGCTACGCTCACGCCGGCGTTCCTGGCCTCCTTGCGAAGCCAGTCTCGAAACGCCGGAGTCGTCAATACTTGCAGGCGCGCCGTCTTCATAAATCCTTTCTCATGCGTATGAGCATACACATGCTCATATCACATTTTACACGATTGGCTGAAAGCCTGCCCGGGCGTCGCTTTCCTGAGGTGTCGTTCTTTCCTGTAGCTTCTCCACAATCATCGGCCCCAGCTGCGAGACGCTGCCCGCGCCCAGCGTCAGAATCATGTCGCCCTCCCGTGCGGCCTCCGCGACGACACTCGCGGCATCGCCGAACGACCTCAGCATATTCTGCGCTCCTCGCCACCCTTCTCCCGAATTGTTCCCGCCAACGCTTCCCCGCTAATGCCCTCGATCGGCTTCTCGCTCGCCGCATAAATGTCGAGCACAAACAGCGAATCCGCATCACCAAATGCCGTGGTGAACTCTTCCATCAAATCGCGGGTGCGCGTATAACGATGCGGCTGGAAAACCACATGTACCTTCCCGAAGCCGCACTGCCGCGCCGCCGCCAGCGTCGCCTCGATTTCCGTCGGATGGTGCCCGTAGTCATCAATCACGCTCACGCCCGCAGCCCGCCCGCGCAACTGGAACCGCCGGTCGACGCCGCGGAATTGATCCAGCCCGGCGCGGATCGCTTCCACGTCCACATCCAGTCCCACTCCCACGGCAATGGCCGCCGTCGCATTCAAAACGTTGTGCACTCCCGGCACATGCAACGTGAACTCGCCGAGATCCTCGCCGCGATAGCGAACATGAAAAGAGATTCAGCGGGTGCCCCACTCTCGCCGCGTCTTTTGCGGCTAGCAGTGTCCATTTTGATCCAGAAGTCCGATCCGCGCTTCGTCCCATACGTCACCGTCCGCCGCTGCACCTGCGGCAACAACTTCCGCAGCACCGGATCGTCGTTACACGCCACCACCATGCCGTAAAACGGCACGCGATCCATGAATTCCAGGAACGTATTTTTCACGTCCCGCATGTTGCGGTAGCAATCCATGTGCTCGCGATCGATGTTCGTCACCACAGAGAGGATTGGGGACAATTTCAAAAAAGATCGGTCGCTCTCATCCGCCTCCGCCACCAGATAGTGCGATTTTCCCAGCCGCGCATTCGATCCCATCGCATCCACGCGTCCGCCCACCACCACCGTCGGATCCAGCCCGCCGCCCGCGAGCACCGCCGCCACCATCGAGGTTGTCGTCGTCTTGCCGTGCATCCCGGCGATAGCAATTCCGTACTTCAATCGCATCAACTCCGCCAGCATCTCCGCCCGCTGGATCACCGGCACGTGCTGCTTGTGCGCCTCAACCACCTCGGGATTCTCTGTCGCAATCGCAGAGCTCGTGACCACCACCTCGGCTCCGGCAATGTTCTCGGCGCGATGTCCTTCAAAAATCGTCGCGCCAAGCCCCGTTAATCTCTGAGTCACCGAGGAGCCCTTCAAATCCGACCCCGAAACCTTGTACCCGAGATTCAGCAGCACCTCGGCAATCCCGCTCATGCCGATCCCGCCAATCCCCACGAAATGTATTTGCTGAATCTTGGCAAACATAAATCAGAATCTTGAACAGTTTTGCAACCTGGCAATCAAGTAATTTTGCCGATACCATCCCTGAAGAAAGCCATTCACCAAATCGCCCGATCACTCAATTACTCAATTCCTCGATTCCCGCCAACCTCGCCGCCAGCGCCGCGATATCCCGCGCCGCATTCGGATGCGCTAACTCCCTTGCCGCCCCGCTCATCGCCTGCAACCGCCGCGCATCTCCCAGCAGCGCCGCAATCGTTTCCGCCAGCCACACACCCTCCAGCTTCAACTCCTCTACCACCACCGCCGCGCCGGACGTGCGCCAACACTTCGGCATTTACCCGCTGATGATCGTCCGCCGCTCGCGGAAAGGGCACGAATATCGCCGGCTTTCCCGCTGCCGTAATTTCCGCCACCGTGCTCGCACCCGACCGGCACACCACCAGATCTGCCCGCGCGAATGCCGCTGGCATGTCTTCGATGAACTTGAAAACCTCCGCCGCCTCTCCTGCAGCGTTGGTGAATGATTTATACGCCGCCAGCGCGTCATTATAGTCACGCTCGCCGGTCTGATGAATGATGTGAATCCCCGGCGCCTGTCGCTGCAATTCGGGCAGGCATCGAATCATCGCCTCATTGATCGCGTGCGCTCCCTGGCTTCCGCCAAACACCAGAAGAGTCGGCACGCCGCCGCGCTTTGCCGGTATTTCAAAAAACGCCTGTCGCACCGGAACGCCGGTCACTTCGGCATGACGAAAATACTTCGCCGTCTCCTGAAAGTGAACAGCCGCCGCCGACACAAATCGCGCCACCATGCGGTTGGCGAATCCCGGAACCACGTTCGGCTCAAAGGCCAGCGTCGGAATATGTTTCACCACCGCAGCCAACATGGCCGGACCCGACGCATATCCGCCAACGCCAATCACCACATCGGGCGCAAACTCATTCAGCATGCGGCCCGCGCTCCATACCGCCCGTGGCAGATCGAAAGCCGTCTTGGCGCGAGTCGCGAGGCTTACGTTCTTCAGCGCCCCCACCCGCACCAGTTGCAGCGGATATCCGGCGGCGGGCACGAGACGGTTCTCGATCCCGCGCGCCGTCCCAATGAACAGCACTTCGGCCCCATAGCTTTTCTTGAGTTCGTTGGCGATCGCCAGTGCGGGAATCACGTGTCCACCGGTCCCGCCGCCCGCCAGAATGGCCCGCATGAAGTGACTATAAACCAGTGCCGCGGATCAACACGGATTCCTGCGGATTGTACAAGACGAGAAAAATCCTTGACGATCCTTGCGAGCCCGTCGCCATCTATTTTCGCAACTTCGCAGGCAGCGGATTCCCCGCCCGCTCCGTATCCCACAAAATCGAGAGCACCCACCAGCGCGTGCCATCGTTCAGCACTTGAATACTGTTAACTCCGCGCTCGAAAGGCTTGTCCGTTAGGCTGCGATGCGATTCGTAGCTGCTGAACACTTGCGTGATGTTCCCAAAACTCTCCGGCCGGTTGACGATCGCTTTCTCGTAAAACGGATCTTTGGAGAAGACCTCGCCCGCATCGCGAACAAACTCGTCGACACTCCAGGTCAGGACCATCTTCGATCCATCCGGTCCCGTACTGACCTCGGTGAAACGCGCCTGCGGAAGAAAGAGGGAACGAAAGCGGCTCCAGTCGCGGCCGCCCGCCGGTCCGGAAATCACGTCGTAAATCGCAGCCAAAATGGCATCCATCGACTTCACGTCTCCCGCCTTCGCCGCCGGAACTTTCGCCGCGAGCTCTGCCGCAGTAAACATCGGCACCTGCGGTGGCATCTGGATGCCCTGCCCCTGCTCTGTCTTCTGGGCGGCAGCCTGCGTCGTCACTCCCAGAGCAAAACAAAACAGCAAAGAAAATAACCTTCTCACGTGTCCTCCGTGACTATGGCTTATCCGTGCGAATCCGCGAAAATCCGTGGCAATCTCTCATTCCGACTGCTTCGTAATATTCAGCAGCACGCCGACACACGCCAGAGTTACGAACAACGACGAACCCCCATACGAAACCAGCGGAAGCGGAATTCCCTTGGTCGGCATCATGCCCAGCACCACGCTGATGTTGATGAATGCCTGCAGCACAACCATGCTGGTAATTCCCACCGCCAGATATCGCCCGAAAAGATCCTCGGTCCGCCATGAGACGCGCATCCCGCGCCACAGAAAAATCGCGAACAACGTGACCACAAACAGCGCTCCTACCAATCCCAACTCTTCCGCGGTTACGGCAAAAATAAAATCAGTATGCGGCTCCGGCAGATAAAACAGTTTCTGCTTGCCTTCCATTAAACCCGTGCCGGTCAGCCCCCCGGTCCCCACCGCGATTAACGATTGAATCAGGTGGAACCCAGCCTTCTGCCGCTCGGCATACGGATTCATAAAAGCTAGAATCCGGTCGCGCCGGAAACTCACGTGAAAGATGAGGAAGTACAGCGGCACGAGCGATGCCGCGAACGCATACCCAAAATATCGCAACCGCATGCCCGCAACATAAAGGATGCACGCCGCAATCCCGGCGCAGGCAATTGCCGTGCCCAAGTCGGGCTGCAATACGATGAGGCCCAGCAGCATCAGCACCGGCGCCGCCGCCGGCACCAGCGTATTCCGCCAGTCATCCATCGTCCTCGCGCGGCCTTCCAGGAAATATGCGAGGAACAGGATCAGAACCGGCTTGGCTAACTCAGAAGGTTGAAAGGAAAATCCGCCGGCGTGGATCCAGCGATGCGTATTGTGCGATCGGTCCAGGAAAAAAACCGAGATCAGCAGCAGCGTCGTTATACCCAGAAACGAAAACACTAACGCCGGATTCTTATAGCGCCGGTAATCCACCTGCATCGCCACCACCATCGCCACAATGCCGGCCGATGCCCAGATCAACTGCTTCAGCAGAAACGCGTAGGGCGACCCGAATCGCTCTCGCGCCATCACCGCCGACGCCGAAAACACCATCACCAGCCCTACAAACACCAGCAGCATGGTAACGGCAAATAACCAGCGATCCACACTCACCCGCTTCGCCATGGGACTTCATTTCACCACGGAGTCCCTGAGCCACGCAGAAGGAATTGCTGTCTGTTGAATCTGAATGTTGATTGTTTTGGTTCGGGCCTGTCCGGCGAAGACACAAAGCGGGCTGCCAAACTCAAGCCGCGGAGCGGCGGCATACGTTAGCCCAGGACGTAAGTCCTGGGTTAGGTTAGAAAGATCGAACCGAGTCCTGTAGGGACGGCACCCCGTAGGCCGCCATCATTGATCGCAGCCGGAACGCTCGCTGGCGAATCAGCAGACTGGCCTGCGACATCGTGATCGTTCGGGGAAGATCCAGGCACTCTAGCAATTGACCCCGCTTCGCGTCAGGCGAGAAAGCCCTTCACCCCAGCCCCCGCACAATCTCCTTAAACATCTTTCCCCGATGCTCATAACTCTTGAATTGGTCAAAGCTCGCGCACGCCGGAGCCAGCAACACGACTTCTCCCGGTTGGGCTGAGGCACTCGCCTTGCGCACCGCGTTCTCTAACGTCTCCGCGTGCACCAATTCCACATCCTTGAGTTGCGACTCAATCTTCCCTGCCGCCGCGCCAATCGTATAAACGCGCCTCACCCGCGCACGCAGCAGATCGTTCAGCACGGTGTAGTCGCTTCCTTTATCCTTGCCCCCAAGAATAAGGTGAATCCCCGCGGGAAACGACTCCAGCGCCTTGATGGTCGCATCCACGTTGGTCGCCTTCGAATCGTTGTAATAATCCACGCCGCGCACCGTGGCGACAAATTCCAACCGGTGCTCCACCGCCTTGAACTCGCGGACCGTTTGCCCGATCTTCTCCGGTTTGCATCCCATCAGCGAGGCCGCGCAAGCCGCTGCCAGTACATTTTCCAGATTGTGCGCGCCCTTCAGCGGAATCTCGGAAACTTGCATGATTTCGCTTTGCTGCTCTGCGCCTATGCGCGAAACAAAATCTTCCCTTCGCGGACCCACGCGCCCTGCTTCACTTCCTTCTGCCGGCTGAACCAGAACACCTGCGCCCGCGTCCGCCCCGCCATTTCCACGCACGTCGGATCATCCTCATTCAGCACCGCGAAATCATCCGCGCCTTGATTTTCAAAGATGCGCGCTTTCGCATCCACATAGTTTTCCAGCGTTCGGTGCCGGTCCAGATGATCGGGCGTCACGTTCAGCACCACGGCGATCTTCGGACGGAAACTCTGGATCGTCTCCAGTTGAAAGCTCGAAACTTCCAGCACGGTTATGCTCTCCGGCTTCGCGTGCTCGGCCAGCGATATCGCAGGTGTGCCGATGTTTCCGCCCACCAGCGTCGGAAATCCAGCCGCCGTCAGAATTTCGCCGGTCAGAGAGGTCGTCGTCGTCTTTCCGTTCGATCCCGTGATGGCCACGATCGGTCCCGGCAGAAACAGCGCCGCCAGTTCAATCTCCCCAATGACCTGCTCGCCCAGCGCGCGCGCCTGTACCAGTGGCGGCGCATCCGTCGGCACTCCCGGGCTCACCACGATCAAGTCCTGTCCGCGAAATGTCCGCTCGCCGTGTCCTCCGGTCTCGACCGTGATTCCATGATCCAGCAACGTCGGAATCTCGTTGTGCAGTTCGTCTCCACTCTTCGTGTCGGACACGGTGACCCGCGCCCCATGCGCCTTCAAGAACAATGCCGACGCTACCCCGGACTTGCCCAGTCCCACCACCAGCACGCGTTTGTCTTTCAGTTCCATTAATTTCATTTCACCACGGAGTCACGGAGTCACAGAGATAGCAAATATCTTCCCTTAGTCTTTCAAGAACATCGAGATTGTTCTTCGCCGCCAGCCCTCGGAAGATTTTTCTTCCTGCGCTTTTCTCCGTGTCTCCGTGCCTCCGTGGTGAATCCGTTCCTACCTCAGCTTCAACGTCGTCAGCGCGAACAGCGCAAACACCAGCGATGCGATCCAGAACCGCACAATGATTTTCGACTCCGACCATCCCATCAACTCGAAATGATGGTGGATGGGCGCCATCTTGAATATCCTCTTCTTGCGCAGCTTATACGATCCCACCTGCAGAATCACCGACACCGCCTCAATCACAAACACTCCGCCAATGAACGGCAGCAGCAATTCCTGCTTGATGATCACCGCTATGGTCCCAATCGCCCCGCCCAGCGCCAGCGATCCCACATCGCCCATAAACACTTCCGCGGGATGCGCGTTGTACCACAGGAAACCAATCGAAGATCCCACCATCGCCCCGCAAAAAATCGTCAGCTCTCCCACCTGCGGCATCTTGGGAATTTCCAGGTAAGTCGCGAACGTCGCGTGCCCGCTTACGTACGTGAGCACGGTCAGCGCTCCGGCTGCAATCACGGTGCAACCAATCGCCAGCCCGTCCAGGCCATCGGTCAGATTCACCGCATTACTCGACCCTACGATCACCAAAGCCACAAACCCGATGAATGGCAAAAACGCGAGCGGCCAAAGATGCGGAAACCGTTCCAGATTCTGCACCACCAGATCGGGATGAAACTGCTTCAGGAAGGGCACAATCAGTTTTGTCGAATACATTCCGTAGGTCTGCATCGCAATCAGCATCACCGCAATCACCACGCTGGTGGCCACTTGCAGTCCCAACTTCGCCCGCCCGGTGAGTCCCAGATTGCGTTTCTGCGACACCTTCGTGTAATCGTCCGTGAATCCGATCGCCGCAAACGCAACCGTGGCGAACACCGCAATCCATACGAAGCGATTGCTCAGGTCCGCCCATAGCAGTGTCGGCACGATTATCGCAATGGCAATCAGCAGGCCACCCATCGTCGGTGTGCCCGCTTTCTTCTGATGCGCCTTCGGACCTTCTTCGCGGATGTATTGTCCGATCTGAAATTCGCGCAGCCGGTTAATCACCAGCGGACCCACGATGAGCGCGGTAAACAGGGCGGTAAGGCTGGCAAAGGCCGTGCGAAACGTTAAATAGCGGAAGATGCGGAATGGCGGAAATGAATGTTGCAGCTTCACGAACAACAACCAGTAGAGCAATCAGCCTCCGTCCCGCGATTCAGGAATTCGGATATTTAGTAATTGAGTAATTGAATACGGCGCCTTGCGATTTTCGATGACCCAATTACTCAATTTCTAAATTACTCAATTTCTTCCATCTCTCCAGCGCATTCTCCAACTTCACACCACGCGAAGCTTTCAATAAGACGACATCGCCATCCCTCGTCTCCCGCGCCAGCCAATCGCCGGCGGCCTCCGCCGATTCCACGAACTCTGCTTTAACTCCTGCCTGGTTCGCCGCATCTACGATCGCCTGCGCTAATCCCCGCACTCCGACCAGCAGTTCGATCTTTTTCTCTGCGATGTGCTCGCCTGCCTTCCGATGCATCTCCTCGCCCGCGGGCCCCAGTTCCAGCATTTCTCCTGCCACCACAATGCGTCGCTTGGCCGGCATCGCCGCCAATGCATCCACCATGGCCTCCAGCGCCTTCGGATTCGAATTGTAACAATCGTTGATCACCGTGATGTTGCCCACTTGTAGAACCTGACCGCGTTTCTCCGCGGGAGCCAGCGTCGCCAGCGCTCCCACTGCCTCCGCCAGGGTCAGCCCCCGTTCCAGTCCCACGGCCACCGCCGCCAGTGCGTTCAGCACGTTGTGCTCGCCCACCAGTGGCAATCTCGCAGCTTGGCGCGCGCTTCCCGCGATAACGTCGAACTCCGTACCCAACGCGCCCTGCGATCGAATGTTCTCCGCCCGCACATGAGCCACTGCCCGAGTTCCGTACAACACAACCTTACCTTTGAACCCGCGCCCGAATTGCGAGACATACTCATCGTCGGCATTCAGCACGGCGGTCCCGTTCGCCGGCAGCGATTCGATCAGTTCATACTTCGCCCGCGCAATTCCCGCCAGCGAATCGAAAAACTCCAGATGGACTGCCGCTACATTCGTCACCACTCCAATATTCGGCCGCGCAATCTTCGCCAGGGTTCGGATCTCGCCCGCGTGCGACATCCCCATCTCGACCACTGCCACGTCGTACTCCGGTTCCAGCTTCAGCAGCATCAGCGGCAATCCAAAATGGTTATTGAAGTTTCCTTCCGACTTCATCACGCGAAACCGCGCTCCCAGTACGTGCGCAATCGCTTCTTTGGAGGTCGTTTTCCCCGCCGAACCCGTCACTGCGACCAGCGGCTTGCCCCACAATTCCCTTACCCCGGTCGCCAGTCCCTGCAATGCCAACAGCGTATCTTCCACCGTCAAAATCCGCGTTTGTGACGGGTAGCGGCCCACTTGATCTTTCCGCACAACTGCCGCAGTCGCACCTTTTTCCAGCGCCTGCTCCACGAAATCGTGACCATCCAGCCGCTCGCCCTTTACCGCAAAGAAAAGTTGTCCAGGTCCCACGGTTCGCGAGTCGATGGAATAGCCGCTCGCGATTTCGTCCGCCGGGAAATCGCCGCCCGCGGAAATGAACTCCGCAATCTTTTCCAGCGTCAACTTCATCCCTGCGCCCCCGCTCTACGGGCGCCACAGTCATACCCAGCCTTCCGCAGCCCCTCGCGCGCCACTTCCAGATCATCAAATGGTGTCGTACCCTCCCGCGTCGCCTGAACTTTCTCGTGTCCCTTTCCCGCCAGCAAAACAATGTCTCCCGGTCTTGCCTCGTTGATCGCCAGCGCAATCGCCTTTCGCCGGTCGGCCTCGGCGACGTACTTCACACCGGTTTTCTGCAGCCCCACCACCGCGTCATTCATGATCGCCAGCGGATCCTCGCTCCTTGGATTGTCCGAAGTAAGCACTACGAAATCACTGCCCCGTCCTGCCGCCTCGCCCATCAACGGGCGCTTGTTGCGGTCTCGATCGCCGCCACATCCAAAAACCGTCAGCACCCTTCCCTTCCCTCCGGAAACTAATTCACGCCCCAGCGCAGTCAAATTTCGCAAAGCATCGTCCGTATGCGCATAGTCCACCACCACCGTGAACGGCTGACTGCAATCCACCCGCTCAAACCTTCCCGGGACGCAGGCCAACTTTTCGATTCCACCCGCAATTTCTTCTCTTTTACATCCTCGTGCGTAGGCCGCTCCCGCCGCGGCCAGAATGTTGTACACATTCACCCGCCCGATCAGCGCCGAGAATACGGGGATCTTGCCTTCTGGCATCACCAGATCGAACCGCGTCCCGCGCGTCGTGATCTCAACTTTCTCCGCATGCAGATCGCCGCGCTCCCATCCGTACTTCAACACCACCGGACTGCGCTTCCGGCTGAACTCGGCCAGCTTCGCGCCGTACTCGTCATCCACATTCGTGACCACCGCCCGCGGCGGATCGGTTCCGCAGCCTTCAAACAAAACTCGCTTGGCGGCAAAATACTCTTCCATCGTTTTGTGATAATCCAGATGATCGCGCGTAAGGTTCGTGAATACCGCTACATCAAACGGCACTCCATATACCCGCTCCTGCGCCAGCGCGTGCGACGAAACTTCCATCACCGCATCCGTTGCTCCCTGGCCCAACGCCTCATTGAAAATGCGATTCAGTTCCAGCGCTTCCGGCGTGGTGTGCGGTGCCGGCAAAACTTTTCCCGCCACGTGATACTCAATCGTTCCAATCAGCGAGCTTTTCCGTCCTGCGGCAGTCAAAATCGATTCCAACAGAAACGCTGTTGTGCTTTTTCCATTCGTCCCGGTAATCCCCGTGATCGCCAACCGCTCCGCCGGTTTCCTATAAAAATTCGCGCTCAGCCTCGCCAGTGCGCGACGACCATGCGGCACCAGCGCCCACGCAACATTCGGACGCGCTTTTTCCTGGGCAGAATCGGTTACTACCGCTACTGCTCCAGCGCTGATGGCTTGATCGATAAAACGGTTCCCGTCGCTGGATTCGCCTCGCATGGCCACGAATACGGTCCCCGGCTTCACCTGCCGCGAGTCATATTCCACACCGATCACCCCCGGATCCCCGCTTTGCGCGAGCACTTCCGCTCCGTCCAGCAACTGTTGGAAGGTCATTGCTCAGAATTATATGGCAATAGGCGTTGTTATCCTGAGCGTAGCCGCCTTCAGCGCGTCATCCTGAGCGTGCCGTTCTTCACGCTGTCGTTGTCATCCTGAGCGCAGCCGTTCTTCAGGCGTAGCGAAGGATCTCCCGCATAACCGCCCCGGCGCGTGAGCCCAACTGCACCGCTGCGCAAACTTTGGCAGACGGAGTTGCTGATGCTGGAAGCTAATTTTTGATGTTGATTTTGGGTGGCGCAGCGCTTTAGCGCTGCGATCACCGTCCCTCTAGGTCGCCGGCTTTAGCCGCTGAGGGTCGACGATTCTGAAACCAAATTCAGCACTGCGACTCCTCACTGTTTCCCTCTTCCCTACGCAGGTTACCAACGGTACGTTTCTTCAGTCCCACCATGGCTTTAACATTAATTCATTATGTCCAATTCAAGCTCGTATTCCCCCAGCGGAACCTCTCACAACAAATTCCGTTGTGCCCAGTGCGAAATGCCGGAAGGCAATTGCGATTGCGACAAGTTCTGCTGCCTGTGCCAGACCACCACCGACGTCCGAATTTGTGAAGACGGCCTGATGTATTGCGAACCCTGCCGCAGCGCCTGCGAATACAAAACTTCCGACTAAGCGGCAACACTCCGTGTCCCGATCCACTCTAATTTGGAGAGAGGACACATGCCCAATAACCGCAAATCCCGCGATACCTCGCTTGAGCGATCTCCCGAACTCGAGCACGACGATCAGGCACAACTTGACGAATTAGGTGACGATCCGGCAGAGGTCGGTCCTCGCAGCGCAGGTCAATCAGGAGGGTCGCAAGGCTTATCCGAAGTGGAAGACGCGAACGAGGAAAGCGTCGAGGAACTCGCCGACACCGACCAGGCCTTCGAAAGCGCCGCGGTTGAAGGCGTCGAAGATGCCGCCGATCACCCGGAACGCCCCACCCATACTCACGAAGAGTATGGAAGACCGGACGACGTTCCGCCCAAGGTTGCGTAAACCTTATCCTGACGCTCGTTATTTTTTTGCAGCCCGATAACAATTCTGGCGCATGCGCGCGACCAAATCCGTATCTGCTAACATCTTTCCCATCGGTTCGTCTTAGGGTTTAGTGGGAGGGGTTCGTGTCCGCAACCGCAGTGTCCCAGCCACGCGTTAGCACAGTCAGTTTGCCCTCTGCAGGCCGCCTTGATTCCATCGACATTCTGCGCGGCCTGGTCATGGTCATCATGGCGCTCGACCATACGCGCGACTATTTCACCCACCTTCGCTTCGAGCCCGAGAATCTCAGCCGAACCTACTACGCCCTTTTCTTTACTCGCTGGATCACTCACTATTGCGCTCCGCTGTTCTTCTTTCTTGCGGGGACGGGCGCTTACTTTTACGGACGTCGAAGGACGCCGGCACAGCTGACAAAATTTCTTTGGACGCGCGGATTATGGCTCATCGTCGTCGAATTCACCCTCGTCGGCATCGCCTGGACCTTCCAGTTTCCTTTTGGCATCTTCGGCGTCATCTGGGCGTTGGGGGCGAGCATGGTCATCATGGCAGCGGCTGTGCGCCTGCCCATACGCTGGCTCGGCGCGCTCTCGGTCCTGACGATTTTGACTCACGACCTGCTCGACAAAGTACGGCCGGCTCAATTCGGTTCGCTGGCGCCGCTGTGGAAGATTCTTCATGTCCGCGGCTTCGTCCAGCTTCCCTTCGGCATACCCGAGTTCGTCCTGTTTCCCATCGTTCCGTGGGTTGCGGTCATGGGCGCGGGCTACGTGTTCGGCACGGTGTATTCGCTCGAACCGGAGCGTCGCCGCAAGCTCATCTTCCGCCTCGGCCTGGCACTGACTTTGGCATTCGTGGTTCTTCGAGCCACCAATCTATACGGAAATCCGCCAGCCGGACTGGGGGGCGTCTCGCAAGGAGACTGGCACATTCAGCCGACCGTCGAGAAAACGATAATCCTCTTCCTGGACGTGGAAAAATATCCGCCCTCGCTTCAATTTCTGCTCATGACGCTGGGGCCATCGTTGCTTTTATTGGCATGGCTTGAAAAGCGAACTTCCGGAAAACCTGCAAGCGGATGGGCTTCCGCTCTCGTCATCTATGGCAGAGTTCCCTTGTTTTATTACGTGCTGCACATCTACTTGATCCATACGCTCGCAGTTGTGATGGCTGTGCTTTTCCATCAACCCGTGTCATGGCTGCTTCACGGGGCGTTCTTCATGAACGACATCCCAAGCGGCTATGGCCACAATCTGCCATTCATTTATCTGATGTGGAGTACGGCGGTGATCATTCTGTATCTTCCCTGCCGCTGGTGGGCTGGCCTCAAGCAACGGCGGAAAGATTGGTGGCTGAGCTACTTGTAAAGCTTTACTTACGTTCTTCCGCAAGCCGCTCGCGGAGCTGCAACCGTCCCTGCTCGGCCAGGTGCCGGCAGGCGCTGGAGTCCACCATAGGATCTGGGGTCACCCCATGTTCGCGCGCTTCGAGACGATCCCAAAGACCAGAAGCCTCGGGATGCGTTGTGACTAAGACATCGCAAGGCGCTGCCTCCAGAAAAGCAAAACTCCTCTCGAAATCTTCCACCGCCTTTGGATACTTCCGGCTGTTGGTGAACTTGAATCCATCCGCAGAAACAGGCGTGATGCTATCCGCGAAGACGACGTCGCGACACACACCGCCCTCGCAGGATTTCCACGTCCAACTGGTGCCACCCGGGGTGTGTCCCGGAGTCAAGTGCGCCGTGATCACGATCTCGCCCACCCGGAAAGTTTCCCCGTCCCGCAGTTCGCGAACGTGCTTGACGGGAGGAATTCCGGCCAATATGCCGTATTGCGGATCTGCCCGTCCCACGCCGCCTTTCTTCATCACAGATGCGCTCCACTTACTCGCAAACACCTGTGCGCCACTAACCCTCTGCAATTCGGCAATTCCGCCCGCGTGATCGAAATGCACGTGCGAGTTCAGAATGAGCTTCACATCTTCAATGCGAAATCCTAGCGATCGCACATTGGCTGCTATAAGCTGCGCCGACTCGGGCAAACCCCCATCGATCAGGATGTGCCCGGCATTGGATGTGATAAGGATCGAACTTAACCCGTGCGGGCCGACGTAGTAGATGTTACCGAAAATGCGAAATGGTGCTTGCGGCCGGTTCCATTCCGCGCAACTCTTGCAAGGAGGGGTGGCGCTTTGCGCAACGCTTATCAATCCCATATGAGAGACAAGCAACAAAATCCACGCCCAGCGTCGCAGGCGCAAGCTAAATCACCACCGCTTCCCGATACTCGCCGAACACGCGTCGCATCGCATCCGAAATCTCGCCCACGGTTGCGCACGCTTCCACCGCCGCAACAATTCTCGGCATCACATTGGCGCCGGATCGCGCCGCCTCTTCCACCGCCTGCAATGCCGCCTTCCACGGCCCGGCATCTCGACGCGCACGCAGCGCCCGAACGCGTTCAATCTGCTTGGGCTCGAGCGCCGGATCGATCCTCTGGATCGGAATCGGCTTTCTCTTCTTCCACCTCGAACCGGTTCACGCCGACCACGATCGCATCTTCGCGATCCACCGCCTGCTGATATTCATAGGCGGCGTTCTGAATCTCCTGCTGCACAAATCCGCGTTCGATCGCCTTCAGCATTCCGCCCATCACTTCAATCTTTCCCAGATACTCCGCCGCCCGCTTCTCAATCTCGTTGGTCAGCGCCTCAATGTAATACGACCCCGCCAGCGGATCGATCGTCTGCGCCGCGCCCGATTCGTAGGCAATCACCTGTTGCGTGCGCAGCGCGATTCTCGCGGCCTGCTCCGTCGGCAGCGCCAGCGCCTCGTCATACGAATTGGTATGCAGCGACTGCGTCCCGCCCATCACCGCCGCCAATCCCTGAATCGCCGTTCGCACAATATTGTTCTCCGGCTGCTGCGCGGTCAGCGTCGATCCCGCGGTCTGCGTGTGAAACCGCAGCATCCACGACTTCGGATTTTTCGCCTTGAAGTGCTCCCGCATGATGCGCGCCCACATCCGCCGCGCCGCGCGGAACTTCGCCACTTCTTCCAGAAAATTACTGTGAGCATTAAAGAAGAAGGAGAGCCGCGGCGCGAATTGATCCACATCCAGCCCCGCCCGGATCGCCGCCTCCACATAGGCCATGCCGTTGCCCAGCGTGAACGCCACTTCCTGCACCGCCGTCGATCCCGCCTCGCGCATGTGATAGCCCGAGATCGAAATCGTATTCCACTCCGGCACGTTTTCCTTCGCCCAGGAAAACATGTCCGTGATCACGCGCATCGCCTGCTGCGGCGGATAAATATATGTTCCCCGGGCGATGTACTCCTTCAGCACATCGTTTTGCACCGTCCCTGAAAGCTGGCGGATGTCCGCGCCCTGCCGCCGCGCCACCGCTACATACAACGCCAGCAGAATCGAGGCCGTTGCATTGATGGTCATCGATGTCGAGATCTTCGTCAGCTCAATCCCGGAAAAGAGCCGCTCCATATCCTCGATCGAATCGATCGCCACGCCCACCTTGCCCACTTCGCCCGCAGCCAGGGCGTGGTCGGAATCCATCCCGATCTGCGTCGGCAGATCAAACGCCACGGATAAGCCGGTCGTCCCGTTGGCCAGCAAATATTTGTAGCGCTTGTTCGACTCCTCGGCGTCGCCCATCCCGGCATACTGCCGCATCGTCCAGAGCCGTCCGCGGTACATCGTCGCCTGCACTCCGCGAGTGAACGGATACTCCCCGGGATACCCGATCTCGCTCTCGTAATCCGTGCCCTTCAGGTCCGCCGGCGTATAGAGCGGGTTCACCAGAATATGCGAAGAGGTCTGCGCCTCCACCTTCGGATCCGCCACTCTTGCTTTGTCAGCCATTTATGAACGACTCTTTTCTAACCCCGGTCCGCCCCCAGAAGAAAATACTGTCATTCCGAAGCGCGCAGCGCAGAGGAACCTGCTGTCCCGTACGGCGCCTCAATTCTCGCCCGCCTCACCGCGTCCCCGCTTTCCCCTTCTTCTTAACCCTCCAGAAAGAACTCATCCCGAACCATGCAAACACCGCCGTGAAGCAAATTGCCATCGCAACCCGCCCCAGGCTCGCCTGCCCGGCATGATATTTCCCAAATTCCTTCACAGAGGCCCCGGCGAAGCTCAAGGCCATGAGCAGGAAAATCACGCCCGTAATCTCCAACCACAGTTGGTGCAACACCTTCCCGAAAGCCCGTCCCGTGGTCGCTGCGGCTTGCGTCGCGGCCCGCAGGGTGCGGCTGCGTTTGGCCTGCTGGCCCACCACCCGTGCCACCACCCCTAACTTCCGTGCGGTAGAAACCTTACTCACGGCTCGATTTTAACAGCCTGCGGCGCTACAATGACGCAATCCTTTGGCTCCCGCAAAACCGTTATCCCGGTCAAAGGCATCTAATTTATCGAAGCAAGCTTTATTGAAAGCAAGTTTGTTCACAGAAAGTTTGGCCGTACCGCGACTGGGGGACTCAGTGGATCAGCAACTCAAAGACCTAATGAAAGAACTTGGCGAAGCCATCAACGAATCTCTCTCGGATTCCGAGCAGATCGCCGAAGTCGTTTCTCGCATTAAAGAGGGCGGCTATGACATCTTCCTGGTCCTCGAAGCTACCATCGGTGTGAGCAAACAAGGGGAGAAAAGTTCCGATAAGACCTCCCTCGTCACCACCCTGTCGACCAATCCTGAATTCAAAGTCAACGATCAGGACGTCAAGTTCCTCAAGTCGCTTCGCATCAAGATCGAGGAAGAAAAATGATCTTTTGCGCGGCCTCTCTTTTCGCATAGCACCATCTTCTCGGCCACGCGCGGCAACTTTCCTGGCTGTGCTACCATCTACTGTTTTCTGTGACCCATAACAGCCCGATTCTTTCTCTCGAGGATTCGCACAGGAAATCAGAGGCAACCCGATGAAAGACACGCTCGGAGTCCTTCTCGCAGGTGGTGCCGGAGAACGCCTTTACCCTCTAACTCGCGATCGTGCCAAACCCGCCGTCACCTTCGGCGGCATGTATCGCATCATTGACATCACTCTTTCCAACTGCCTGAATTCTGATCTGCGCCGCGTCTACATCCTCACGCAATACAAGGCGCTTTCCCTGAATCGTCACATCCGAGAAGGCTGGAACGTTCTCGGCCGCGAAGTGGGCGAGTTCGTGGAAGTGTTGCCGCCCATGAAGCGTGTCAGCGACCAGTGGTATCAGGGCACAGCCGACGCCGTCTATCAGAACATTTACTCGATTGGCTCCGAGCAGCCCAAATACGTCCTGATTCTTTCCGGTGACCACATTTACAAAATGGATTACGGAAAGATGCTGAGGCAGCACGAGGATTCGGCCGCTGACGTCACCCTCGCCACCATCCAGATCGATCTCGAGGAAACCTCGCGCTTCGGGGTGGTCGATGTCGACAAGGATGGCCGGGTCAACGGCTTCGAGGAAAAGCCCAAAGATACGAATCTCCGCTCGCACCTGAATCCCGAAAAAGTAGCGGGATCCATGGGCGTCTATCTTTTCAATGCTGACGTCCTCATCCCTGTTCTCCTGAAAGATTCCGAGGATCCCAATTCCAGCCACGATTTCGGCAAAGACATTCTGCCCAAGATGGTCGACGATTACCGCGTCTACGCCTACGACTTCATCGACGAGAATAAGAAAGAAGCGCTCTACTGGCGCGATGTTGGCACGCTCGAGGCTTACTACGAAGCCAACATGGACATCGTTGCCGTTTCGCCCATCTTCAATCTATACGATCAGGACTGGCCCATCCGCACCCACCAGCGCCAGTACCCCCCGGCAAAATTTGTCTTTGCCGAAAAAGATCGCATGGGCACCGCTCTCGATTCCATCGTTTCGAACGGTTGCATCGTTTCCGGGGGAACCGTAAAAAACTCGATCCTCTCCCCGGACGTGCGCGTCAATTCCTATTCCGAAGTCGATTCCTCCATTCTGTTTTCCCACGTTGCCGTCGGACGCCACTGCCGCATCCGCCGCTGCATCATCGATCGCAATGTTCATCTGCCCGAGGGCACCACCATCGGCTACGACACCGAAGCCGACCGCTCCCGCTATTTCGTTACCGATAGCGGCATCACCGTGGTCACCCGCGATTACTCACTGTTTGAAAATCCCGTGACCGTCGACTACTTCACCAGCGAATAAGGCAGGTGGCCCATTCAAGCCCGTTTTTGGCTTGAGTGGGAACCTTTCACACGCCACTAAATCACAGTCGAGGGCGTGTCCACCGCCTCAATCAAGACATCAAAGAATCTACCAGTCGCCCCAGTGGGCGGCGGTGGATTGGTGAAATTTCAGCTTCCACTGATCGCCTTGTTTTTGCCATACCGAACTGAAGTGTTGATAGCGAGGAGGCGGGCCCTGGTCTTCCTGCGGCGATTCGCGCACTACAGCGTCGTAGGTGACGATGGCGGTGTCGTCGCCGAGCGAGACGACTTTTATGTCGTAGGGCATGATTTCGATTAGTCCGGAGTCGCCGAGATTTTCCGCGGCTTCCTGACCTTCCAGCAGCCGGCCATCCACCCCGACCAGAGAAAAATTCTCGGCTAAAGTTTTCTTGAAGAATGCGGGATCGTCTTTCTTCTTGGCCTCGATAAGATTTTTCTCGGCGGCGATTGCGGATTGCTCGAAGGCCGTGAGAGGTTTCGAAGGGGACGATGCGTCTGCGCGAACCTGAGGCGCGACGACGCAGGTGAGAGCTAAAGCCGAAGAGAGAAGCCAGTAAGGTTTCACATTGCCTCCTTTACCAAATGCCAGCCGTATATGTTAAAGCGAAAGACCGGTAAGTCCGTCGATGCTTTGTTTGTTCTTTTGTTCACGATACGCTTTGAGCCCGGCGGGGCCCTGCTTTCGAGCCCAGGCGGAAAGTTGTTCGCGCTCGCCTTCATATTTGAAACGAGGAACGCCATACCCGCAGGAATCGGTAACGCGGTCGATTTCAATCACGATGATGGAACGAAAATGTTCCTGCGCCGGAAAGTTTTGCGCGAGCGTGTCGAAGCCCGAATGGTGGGGCTCGACCACACGGCCACGGCCGTGGAGCCGGAGAATGTTGGGCGGTCCCTGGAAGGCGCAGAACATCAGAACGATGCGGCCGTTTTCTTTCAGGTGCGCGATGGTTTCGACGCCGCTGCCGTTGAAGTCGAGATAAGCCACGGTGGCGGGATCGAGGATGCGAAACGTGTCGCAACCCTTAGGCGAGAGATTGACGTGACCGGAGGCGTCGAGCGGAGCGGAGGCGACGAAGAATAGATGCTGCGCGGCGATGAAGCGCGTAGCGGCGGCGTCGATGGTGGTGCGGGGTTTGCCCATGATTATCCCCTGGTCGTCGTCGGCAGAATTTTTTCTGCCAGCTCGTTGCGCGGCACGGAAACCTGCTCGCCGGTCGCCAGATTTTTCAAGGCGAACGTGTCTGATTGCACTTCATTCTCGCCGACGATCAGGATATATGTTGCGCCCGCTTTGGTGGCGGCCTCAAAGGACTTTTTCAGTCGAAACGCTTCGTCGCCGAGATCGGCAATGATATTGCGGTTGCGCAATTCGCGCGCCAGACGAGCGGCTTCGGCATTCATCCCCGGGCCGAGCGGCGCGATATAGACATCCGGCTTTTTCAGCACGCTTTCCGCAGGCGAAGTTTCCTGGAGCGACATGACGAGGCGATCTTCGCCGATGGCGAAGCCAATGCCGGGAGCGGCGGGGCCTCCAAGAGCTTCGGAGAGGCCGTCATAGCGGCCGCCGCCGAGGATGGCGTTTTGCGCGCCGAGCGCGCCGTGCGTGAACTCGAAAGCAGTGCGGGTGTAGTAGTCGAGCCCGCGGACGAGCCGGTCGTTCAAGGTGAACGGGACGCCGACTTTGGCCAGGATTTCTTTTACAGCGTCAAAGTGAGCGCGGCAGGGTTCGTCGAGAAACTGGCTGATGCGGGGAAGAGTTTCGATGATGGGCTGATCGGCGGGAACTTTGCAGTCGAAGACACGCAGCGGATTGGTCACGGCGCGGCGCTGGCAATCGACGCACATCTGTCCGACGACGGGTTCGAGAGCTTTGCGGAGAGCCTCGTTGAAAGCGGCGCGATCGTTGGGGCATCCGACGGAGTTGAGTTCGAGAATCCAGTCTTTGATTCCCAGGCGATCGAGGATGGTGGCCAGCATCTCCAGCACCTCGGCATCGCGCGCGGGAGATTCGCTGCCTGCCGAAGCGGGCCCAATGACTTCCGCATCGATCTGGTAGAACTGGCGGTAACGGCCTTTTTGCGGCCGTTCGCGGCGGAACATCGGGCCCATGCAGTAGAGCTTGTTGAGTCCCCGATCTCCGAGCTTGTGTTCGATGTAGGCGCGAACGATGCCGGCGGTGGCTTCGGGACGAAGTGTGAGGGAATTGCCTCGGTCGCTTTCGGCGCGGCCGCGATCTTCCCATGTGAACATTTCCTTGGAGACAATGTCAGTCTCTTCGCCGACGCCGCGGGCAAAAAGTTCGGTGCTCTCGAAGATAGGAGTGCGGATTTCCTGGAAATTGTAGGCGCGGAAAACATCGCGAACCGTGGACTCGACGTGATTCCATAGCGCGGTATCGGGCGGCAGCAGGTCGCGCGTTCCTCGGGGAGCTTTGATCATTTATGAAGTTCTCAGTTCTCAGTCTTGCTAGAAAGAATTCTTAGTTTCAGCGATCCTTCGACTCCGCGGGACAGTTTGCTTCGCTCCCTGTCCTGCTCCGCTCAGGATGACAGAGCGCAAAAAGTTACCAAATTAACGCTCGCGCAAATACTCTTCGGTGTATCCCAGGTAATTGTTGGCGTAGCGCATGATCATTTCGTCTTCGCCATCTTTTAGTTTACGGCGGAACTTGCCGGGAGAGCCCATCCAGAGCGATCCGGGCTCAACGACGGTGCGCTCGGGGATCAAAGTACCAGCGGCAATGATCGATCCCGCGCCAATTTTGGCGCCATTCAAAATGATCGAGCCCATGCCTATCAGGCAGCGATCCTCGATGGTGCAGCCATGCAGCGTGACGGAATGGCCGACGGTGACATATTCGCCGAGGGTAACGCCGTAGGTCTTCTTCATGCCGTGGAGCACGCTGCAATCCTGGACGTTCGAGTGAGCGCCGATGCGGATGGCGAAGACGTCGCCGCGGATGACGGCGTTCATCCAGACGGAGGCATGCTCGCCGAGGGTGACGTCGCCGATGATCTGGGCGGAGTCGTCCACATAGCAGGTTGCAGGAATTGTGGGCCGCATGCCCTTGAAAGACCGAATCATTCCTTGCTCCGACAAAATTGATGGATCGAAAAAGACAAGAATAAATAGTACCAGCAGCGGCGGTCTGGCTTTCGCGCTTACCGTCTTTGCCTTCCTCCGTGTCATCTGCGAAACTTGAAGCGTCTTGCGGACGTTTATCTCGCCGCCGAATCCCGAGTAGAACGAGCGATCTCAACGCATGGGCCGTATCCACGTACTCTCCGAACAGGTTGCCAATAAGATCGCCGCCGGCGAGGTGGTGGAGAGGCCTGCCTCGGTGGTGAAGGAGTTACTGGAGAATGCGCTGGACGCCGGCGCAACGCGAATCAAGATCAACGTGGAAGCGGGCGGGAAAAAATTAATTCAGATCACGGACAACGGGTGCGGCATGGTTCGCGACGACGCGATGTTGGCCTTCGAGAGGCACGCGACGTCGAAGCTCAAGGATGCAGAAGATTTGTTGAGCGTGGCCACCCTGGGATTCCGCGGGGAGGCGCTGCCGTCGATTGCGTCGGTGTCGAGATTGAGGTTGGAGACGTGCGCGGGTCAGGGATCAATCCCTGGGACTGAGGAATCTCCACTCACGCCAAAGCAGGGCTTGAATGGGCCACCCGACGTTTCTTCGGGGACGATTATTGAGATTAATGGCGGGAAGATGGCGCGGGTCGAAGAAGCTGGGCTACCGCAGGGAACGTCGATCACGGTGCGGGATCTGTTTTTCAATACTCCCGCGCGAAAGAAATTTCTGAAGGCGGAGTCGACCGAGCTCTCGCATATCGCTTCGCTGGTGACGCATTATGCTCTGGCGCATCCGGAGAAGCATTTCGAATTGCACTCCGCGACGAATGCCATGCTGGTTGCGCCGCCTGTGGCGGGATACAGCGAGCGCGTGTATCAGGTGTTCGGCAAGGAAACGCTGGACCAGTTGATTGCGGTGGCGGCGGTGCAGTCGTTGGAGCATGTGGGACTGCCGCAGCCTCCGCCGTGGAGACGACAGGAGGAGGGTGACGAAGGCGCCCTTCCCACACAGCCCGGGGAGATGCGGCTGCATGGATTTGTTTCGAAGCCGGAAATTCAGAAGCTGAACCGGAACTCGATTTATGTCTTTGTAAACGGGCGATTGATTCGCGACCGGCTGGTGCAGCATGGGCTGACGGAGGCGTATCGCAATATTATTCCGCCGTCGGTCTATCCCGTGGTGCTGCTGTTTCTGGAATTGCCGGCGGGAGAGGTCGATGTGAATGTGCATCCGTCGAAGACGGAAGTGCGGTTCCGGCAGTCGACGGTGTTGCACGATTTTGTGCGAGACACGGTGCGGGCCGCTTTGATGAAAGCGCGACCGGCACCGCAGTTTACGACGGAGATTCACGCCCATGCGACGGCCAGTTCGGGACTGACGCCGGGGGCGCGAGAGTGGGAGGCACCCTCAGACATCGCTGGGAATGGCTCGGTGGCGGCGTCAGGATTTTACGAACCTGCGGGCGCGTATGGATTCGCTTTGCAGGCTCCGGTAGCGCCGCCGGTTTCCGCGCGGTTTCAATTTGAGGGCGGGATCGCGGTTGAGGCGAATGCGGCGATCCCAGTGGCGCGGGGCCTGGAGTCGCGAGAATTGGAAGGAAGAGAAGAGGATTCGATTCCGGATAGCGGTTGCGCTCCGGCGATCGAGGTTCGGGAAGAAGAGCCAACCCTGGCGGCACTGGGAACGTTGCGTCCTCTGGGTCAGATTCGCAATTCATTTATTTTGGCAGTGAATGAGGATGGGCTGTGGATAGTCGACCAGCATGTGGCCCACGAACGCGTGTTGTTCGAACGCATTCTGAAGCAGAGGGCGGCGCAGAAGATGGAGAGCCAGCGGCTGCTCATGCCGATTGTGCTGGAGCTCTCCCCGGCACAGCTGGCGGTGTTTGGCGAGATTGCGGACGAACTGCAGCATAATGGATTTGAGGCGGAGCCCTTTGGAGCGCGGAGTGTCGCGGTGAAAGTTGCGCCGGCAGGAGTCGATGCGGCGGTGGTGGAGAAGATGCTGCATGAGCTGCTCGATCAGATCTCGCGGGAAGAGCAGTCCTTGAATCTGGAAAAGATTCGCGGCAGGATTGCGGCTTCGATTGCGTGCCATGCCGCAATCAAGGTCAATATGCCGCTGGAGCAAAATAAAATGGAGTGGCTGCTGGCGGAACTGGCGAAGACGGATCATCCCATGTCTTGCCCGCACGGACGGCCCGTGGTGCTGAGGTATTCTGTAAAGGATATCCAGAAGGCGTTCAAAAGAATTTGAGAAACTTCTCGCTTCTCGTGAGAGCAAAGACCAAGGCTTAAGCAATCGTGGAATCCCACGTTTCGCGACAGAGGCGAAACATGGGGCACCCCTTTCCATAAGGCGCTAACGTTTTTATGACTGAGCAGGATTTACAGCAGTTGCGGGTGGAGAAGTGGCGGCTGAATGGGAAAGCCATTCGGACGATTGAAGAGGCGCGCGCCTTTGTGGAAGAGGTCGGGTTCTGCCTGATGTATCCGGTGCGGCCTGCGATGCCGGTGCCGACATTTATTGGAGCCTTTGTGGGGTCGGACAACCGGCTGCCGACGTGGCAGCATGCGTATTCGGATCCGCGCGCGCGGGAAGCGACGGAGCTGATGGTCCGGCTGTTGCGCGAGCGTTCGGCGTACGAAGCCAACATTTTCGAAGAGAATAACGCCTTCCTGGTGGCGGCGTCGGCGTTTCCTTACTTTTATGCGCTGGTAGGAGAACGGAATCCGAAGCTGGCGCCGAAGCAAGGGCCACGCTCGGCATATTCTCCACTGGCGTGCGATGCGTTTGCGCTGATCCGCCGCGATGGGCCGATCTCGAAGCAAAAGCTGCAAGAGGCGTTGGGAGGCAGCGTTTCACTGCCGGCACTGGATAAGGCGTCTGGGCGAGTTATTGGCGAAGTTGCGGATTACGCGAGTGGATTACAAGGCCAGCGAGGGTTCTTACTGGGATGAATTAAACCGATGGGCGCCGGAGGCGGTACGCGAGGGAGTGAATTTGTCGGTGCAGGAGGCGCTCTCGGGGCTGCTGTCGAAATATCTGGATTGCGTGGTTGCGGCAGAGCAGTCAGAATTGGAAGCCTTCTTCGGAAAATTTGTGGCGCGATCGCGGGTGAAAGAAGCGGTGAACGCGTTACTGGCGGCCCGAGAGTTGAGCTTTGTGCATGTGAGCGGGAGATCGATGCTGCAGATTACGCCGGAGAAAGAAGCGCCGGTACCGTATGTGGCGCCGGCTAGATCGCCGAAGCCGCGAGTGGATGAGACTCCTCGCCCGCGTAAGACGTTTGCCCGGCCGGGTGTGAGAAGTGGGTTTTCTGGATCTCGGCGGCCATCGTTTACCTCGGGACGGTCGGGGAAGCCGAAGAAATAATGGGAGACTGCAGTTTGGCGGCGAGTCTCTAACCTCAGCGGCTAAAGCCGAGTCCAAAAACATTGCAGATCGCAGCGCTGAAGCGCTGCGCCACCCAAAAGCAGGTACAATCGTCTCGCCAAATGACTGAGAATCCCGAACAATCCTCACGCAAACTGATCATTGCCATCGATGGGCCCGCGGGCGCGGGCAAGAGCACGATTGCGTCCCGCCTGGCGCGCAAGCTGGGATACGTGAACCTGGAGAGCGGCGCCATGTACCGGGCTTTGGCGCTGAAGGCGATTGAAAAAGATGTCTCCTTCGACGATGAAGACTCGCTGTTGAAACTGGCGGAAGACTCGCGCATTCAACTGGAACCCACGAGGAACGGAAACCGGACGCTGCTCAACGGGCACGACGTTTCCTCCCGCATTCGCGAGCGGGATGTGACCGAGGCGGCTTCACGCGTCTCGGTGCATCCCAAGGTCAGAGAATGGATGGTCGAGCACCAGCGTGCGATGGGCGCGGGCGGCGGTGTAGTGATGGAAGGCCGCGACATTGGGACGAAGGTGTTTCCGGATGCGGATTGAAAATATTTCTGGACGCCGACCCGGTGGTGCGCGAGCAGCGCCGCATGGAGCAGCAAAAGATCAAGGGAGAAGTTCCGGCAAACCTGGCGGCCGATTTGCGCGAGCGCGATCATCGCGACCGAACGCGGGCCGCGTCGCCGCTGGTTGCGGCCGAGAATGCGGTCGTGATCGACTCGACGAAATTGAGTGAGGACGAAGTCTTGGAAAAAGTGGAGGAGCTGGCGCGGAAGAAATTGGGAAGTTGAGCAAATCAGCCCTCAGCTTCAGGCTGCCCCCGTGGACAGCCGAGGGCCTTCCCTAAGATTGCCGAGTGGCGGCTGTCCCTACAGAAGCACGCGCTTCAGTTATCGGTTGGCTCTACTTTTGCTTTGGGAGCCGGCAACGCTTTGGCGGGCTTGCCCGGTGCGGCGGGCGGTGCGGGAGTAGCTGGCATCGCGTTGGCCGAGGCTTTGCGAATCTCGATGCCATCGTGTGAATTGTTGATCACGATGTGAGCCACTCCGTTTCCAACCGTCCCGGTGGCACTGGCTTCATGATCGCCATTTTCGATTTTCAATTCTGAAAAGTCCGATTGAATCTCACCGTCGCGGGCGCGCGCATCGACGCGAAATCCGGCCTTATCGGGCACGCTGAGCTGCACGTCGCCGTTGCGGCTGTCAATCTGCACGTTGCCCAGGGAACGCATGGCAATTTCCACTTCGCCATTGTCGTTCTGCAGGCGCACATCGCCGGAAACCTGGTCCAAACGTATCTGCTTGGAGCGTGTGGTCAGATGCACGGGGCCAGTGATCTGGTCCGCGTGCAGGTCATCGGAATCGAGATCAAGTTCGCCATCGATGCGGGAAAACTCCATGTCGGTGCGGGAAGACTTGAAGCTGACATTCTTGTCGATGCGGGCGAGCTTTACGCTTTCCTGAAAGTCGCCGTCGAGTTGCACCGATCCCTTCACGTCCAGGATAGAGACTTCGTTGAGGTGGCCGTCGATGTGGACATCGCCGCCAATCCGCTCGATTCTGGCGGAGCTTTTGTCCAGATTCAACTTCAAATTTCCGTTCACGTCTTCCACCGACACGTCACCGTGCTGCGCGGCGATTTCGACTTGCCCGTCGCGGCCAGTGACGGAAACATCGCCACGGCGGGAGGTGATGTGCAACTCCATCTTGCGTGGCACGGAGATATCAAGATCGCTTTGAACGGAACGATCGCCGGAGACTTGCGTCTTGGCATCCAGAGTGACCACTCCGCCGGCGATAGTGATGGCCGGCTTGGTCTGCGCATTGTACTTGTCCGCATCGGACTGGTTGTCAGCACCGACGCGTTTGCGGACTACAACCGTGATCTTGTTATCGTCGGCAGCGGTCACGCGAACGGCGCCGTGATCGTTGTTCACTCGCAGGCTGGTGACGGATGCAGGAATATCTTGTTCGATGTGGTCATCAAAGTTATAAGTCTCGCCGAAAATTTTATCGAGATCGCTGTCATCAATGTTCATGTTGTCGCGGATCTCGCCCCAGTTGAAGCGCGTCGCCTGGGTGGCAAGCAGTCCGCAGATGACGATCACGATGACCAGAAATACTCCACCAGCGCCGATGCCGCGCGCGGGAAGGCCATCGCGCTGCGCCTGTTGATGCTCGATCAGCTTGATGACGCCCCAAAGAATGAGCAGCAGCGGCCAGTAATGCGCGAACCAGGTTCCCAGCCTCGACCACGCCAGCATGTGGAGATTGCCCAGCAGGAAGATAATTCCGAGGACAATCAGCACAAACGGTCCCGCAAACGAGCGACGAGGACGGCGGGGCGGGAACGGAGGCTGAACCGGGGTCTGCAGTGGGCTAGCCATGGCTCACCTCCCCGGAATTGGGCGCTGCGCCGGGATCTGCAGGCGGCGGCATCGGAGGAGCGACCGGCGGAACGGGCGGTGCAACGCCGGGTTGAATCCGGTCGATATGACCGGCGGTCGACGCGTTGCTCTGCAGAAGCCGGATAATTCCGACAACGAGCAGGATTGCGGGCCAGGTGCGCTCAAAGCCGGGGCCGTTCAGGGTGCCGAGCAAAAGCAGTATACCGATGGTAACCAGCATGGCCGGGCCCATGATTTTGCGCATGCGGCAGCGATCACACTGGCAACCGGTACAGCGAGCTCCCACCAGTCCCCATTGCCGGGCGAACATCCAGCCGCCGAGAAAAATCAGAATCAGCGGCCAGAAGCGATCGAGGCCAAACTCGAAGATGTTCATGGTGTGCAGCAGGAAGAGCACACCTAGGCCAATCAGGACAATGGCGACAAAGGGAATGTTCTTGGTTTCCGTCCGGTCGCCCATGCTGAACGCTTGTCCCAGGCCGAACGGATCGGGCGCTGGCAAGCCTTCCTGCAGAGCACGGGCGGTGCGCACGGCATCGATAATCTGGTAGACGTAGAAAAACGCGATGCCGAATCCAAAGACGAAATCCAAACTGCCGGCGTGATCGGAACCGAAGATGAGCAATCCAAAGATGAGAAGGTGGGCGAGTCCTTTGGCGTACTGCGAACAGTAAACGGCACCGACGCCGAAGGGAAAGAAACCGGCCAGAATGCCTGCGACCGTGGGATTGGGGCCAGAGCTTCCGTGACGCTGGACTGGCGGAGCAGCGGCCAGCGGCGAATACACAGGTTGCGCCGGATAGACAGTTTGCTGGGGCACAAAGCCCGGAGCTGGGGCCGTTCCTTCCATGCGGGCAGCGAGACATGATTCGCAGTAGACGACTCCGCGAACGTCGCGCGTGCAAGTGGCGCAGAGCGGCTTGCCGCAAGTGCGGCAAAACGCGACTGCAGCCGTATCCTGGTGCGTGGCGCAGTTCATACGAACCTCCTGTACGTGGTCACCGACACTACAGGCAGATCGTTGACAGATGGACCCAGAGGATCGCCGGCCAGAATGAAACGATCCTGGTTCTGGCTGTAATCGCGATCCTGCTTCTGCTCGGGCTGTTGCGTTGTGTCGTTTTTGTGGTCTTTCTTATCCGTAGCGGGCTCGGCGGGCGCGACGTTGATATTGCGTTTCAGTTCGCGCACGCGCGATTCCACTTCATAAACGAACCGGATATTTTCGTAATAGCGGACGACGCGGGCTTGCGTATTGTAGTACGTGTGCCGGATGGCGGTAGGACGCAAACTGACCTGGCGCAGATCGGCAGGTTTGACGCCGAGTACGCTCAACGCCACCGAAAGCGAGAAGAACGCCATGCCGAATGACATGGCGAACCGAGGCTGGCGGATGGTTGCCCAGGCAGGTTGCATCGCACCGGAGAACCAGGCCTGCGCCTTCTCCAGCCACGGAATTCGAGGCTGAGACGCAGACACGTTCACCCGCAGGCGTTGGGTGTCAACGCCCGTTGTGGATACCAGAATATTCGTCACCAGGCTGGCTGGAGGCTCCACCTCCGTGAGATCCTTCAGCCAGTTGCGGCCCGCCTCGACTTCGGCGAACAGCGGCCCGCAGGCGGAACAAATCCGCACGTGAGCCTGGAAGCGGTCGAGTTGAGGGCCGGTCAGAACGCCGTCGAGGGCGTCCGTGAGCAGGCTGTCAAACTCGTGACACTGCATTCCGAGATTGGTGTGGTCTGGCATCACATCACCTGCCTATAGGTACGTTGTAGAAGGCGCGCAAGTTCCGCGCGTCCACGATTTATTCGACTTTTCACAGTCCCCTCCGGAACCTTCAAAACGGTGGCAATTTCGCGATAATCCAAATCCTGTAAGTCTCTTAGAATCACGGCTTCGCGCAGCTCTGGCGAAAGCTTTCCGAGAGCGGCGTGCACGGTTTCTCCCACCTCCCGGCTGCGTACGCGCGCGTCAGGAGGCGCAGATTGGTCCTGAATTTGCTCACTGAGCGGGAGCGCGTCTTCGTGAGAAGACGTGTTGGCATCGAGCGAGTCGGTGATGCGATCCTGCTTGGTCTTGCGGAAATGATCGACCAGCAGGTTGCGAGTGATCGTGGTCACCCAGGTGACGAACGCTCCCTTCGAGCTGTCATAGCTCGAGAGCGTGCGATACATCTTGATGAAGACTTCCTGGGCCAGGTCTTCGGCGTCGTCCGAAGATCCTGCAAAGCGGTAGCAAATGTTATAGATACGGCGGTTGTAGGTCTGAACGATTTCTTCCCAGGCGGCGGCGTCACCGGCTACGCACCGGCGGACCAGCATCGCAACTACCTGGACATCTTCCATTCAGAGACCGTTTGTACTGAGACCGTTTCACTGCAACCGTTTTCGGCTCGCCTTGTGCCAACACCGTGGAGGAGCGTTGTGGATTCCTCCTCGAACCGTCTCCACACAAGACAGTACGAGGATGTGCTCCCGCAAGTTCGCGGAATGCCGCATCCGACTCGCGAGTGACTCGAAATCCGGATTGTAGCAGTGACTAGAAGATTAACTCGCTAAAGATGATGGGTTACTGTCCAGCTACGTTTCGATACAGTTTCTTTTAGAGTCAACCAGAAGACCGTAGATCTCTCAAGAGATACCTTAGGGAAAAATTCGCCTCCACGCATTTCCAACCTGCCCAGGAATCAGGCATCTGATGGTCTCCGCTCCAAATCCTCCCGTGAGGTTTCTATGTTCCGCAGTTCCCGTGCTTCGTCGCTCGCCTCTTCGTCGACCTTCCTCTTTACCCTAACCGCTTTCCTTCTGGCCACTCTGGCATGCCTCCGCGCAGGCCAACCCCATAGTCACTAAGCTAGGCTTCACCCAACGCGAACTTCCCCTCGGCACCGCGTCCTACAATAACGGTAGCGGCGACTCGGTCATCACAGGGGACTTCAACAACGATGGCATCCTCGACGTGGTGATTATCGGAGGAATTCCATCAGGGAGCGTGGTGTCGTTCTTCAAAGGGCTGGGTGGAGGAAAATTCTCGACCACTCCGGTCAACTCTCCAATCAATGTAAGTAACCAAGCCGGCATCGGTGGACCCGCATTCGGCGCCGACTTTAACCGGGATGGCAAACTTGACCTGGCCATCGCGGCCGGCCCGGGCCTCTCCTCAGCGACGGGTCCAGTCACCATCATGCTTGGCAATGGGGACGGCACCTTCACGCAGGGACAGAGTATAACGGTTGACACCGATAGCGGACCCGGCAACGCGACGGCTATCGCGCTCGCAGATTTCAATGGCGATCACATTCCCGATATCGCCATCTCCGACGGTTATTCCGCATACACCTGGATTTACCTGGGGAAAGGCAACGGCACGTTCACCCTGGCGAACACCCAGAAGTTCGGAGGAAACTCCTTGGTAGTCGGTGATTTCAATGCCGACGGAAAGCAGGATGTAGCTTACGCTTCGGGATCAGGCAGCGGCGGCGATACGGTGGGTATGTTCCTCGGCAACGGTAACGGAACGCTTAACACCCCGATTGTGGTTACGGGTAACTACAACTCAGGCTTGGCGGTGGGCGATTTCTACAACAACCGAATTCAAAGTCTGGCGCTGCTTTACTCCACAGGACCGCAAGATGGTAACGACACAACCTACGTCGAAACCCTCCGTTATTCGAACGGGCAGCTGTTGGTTGGGCCCTCAACGCAGGTAACCCAGCCCGTAGCAGAGGGCCCGACCTATATCGCCGGCGGCGACCTCAATGGGGATTTTATCGATGATGTCTTCATCAGCGGCGGCGGTTTCTACGGAGGCCCTTACAGCGAGTACATGATCGGAAATGGCGACGGCAGCTTCCAGGCGCCGCAGAACGCTCCCTACGATAATCAGGGCACCACATTCTCCTATCCGATTCATTCGGGACATGAATCTCGATTCGCGCCACGACGTGTCGATGGCTTGGTTGAACGTGGAGGACGACAACGGCGGCGGCGATGTCCTGATTAATAACAACGCCAGGGGAAACTGTAATCCTCCGCCCGCCAACGCCCTCAGCGTAAACATCTGCGCGCCCAAAAGCGGAGCTGTCGTCAGCAAGACCTCCACCTTTATAGGCGCAGGCAATGCCTTCAATGGAATCGCCAAACGCATGGAACTCTGGATCGATGGCAAGAAGATCGGCCAGAATCTGGAGGACCAACTCAACGTCACCACCACGCTTCAACCGGGAGCGCATACCGCGTCGTTTGTAGTGGTCGATAGCTTCGACAACTACAACTCGAAGTCGGTGACCTTCACCACCGAGTAAGGCACAAGAACCCTAGTCGGTTTTTCAAGAAGATGCCCCGTCCAGGCCCTGCCTGGGCGGGGTTTTTTCCGCGTGCAGGCCCTACTTCGCCGGCGCCAGGATGGCATCCAGACGATCGGGAGTTTTCTCTACTCTTTCGAGGTGGGGAATGCGCAGGCCGCCGTGGTAGTCCAGTGAGATGGTAACGAACTCGTCGCCGCGTTTCAGCAAGAGTTTGATCGGTTCCTTGCCGTGTTCCGCGGCGAGGACGGCTTCACGCAAAACGGCGGGCGTGTACTTCTGATCGTTGACGGCTTGCAGTTGCATGTCCGGCGTAATTCCGGCTTTGAAAGCTGGACTGTCCCACCAAACTTGATCCAGACCACCGTGAGAGTCGCCGCCACCGCTCTCTGACTTGAGCGAGAAGCCGAGCGAGGTGGCGAAGGTGGCGCCGCGAACGCTCTCTGACTTCTTCAGCCACTCCGGTTCGTTATCGTTGTACACCAGCCGATAGCCGCCATTGGTGATGCCATCCTCAGGAACTTCCGGGTGGACTTCGTAGACCCGGGTGCGAAAGAACCCGGCCCAATCGTAGGGCTGTACGCTGTTCAGGCCTTTCACGATATCTTCGAGGGTGTAGGTGACCGTGATGTAGCTGCCGTTGTCGATTCCGAAAAACATTCTGGCGAAATCATCCAGAGACTTTTTGCCGCCGCTTAGATCGCGAATTTTTGTATCCGCGTCGAGCCAGACCAGGTCGGATTCGGGGTAGTAATCGAACGAACGTTGCCAGCTCGCCCAGGTTTCCGGCACGGTGAAATGAGAGGTAACAATGGGCTGGTTCGTGGTGTCCTCCAGAGAGCGCCAGGTACGACCCGGGCTGATTTCAAACGATGCGGCGGTCCGCGCCAATTCGTCACGGGCCTGTTCCGCAGTTCGCAGGCCGGAGCGAGCCGCGAGGACATCGCCGTAATAATCGGTTAAGCCTTCATAAACCCAGAGCAGATCGTTGCGCATGGGCACGTTGAAATTGGGGGTCCACAAATCAGCGGGGCGCCGGAACTTTCCGTTCCACGAATGTGTGTATTCGTGCGGCAGCAGCGCGCGGCCGCCGACGCCAGCGCTCCAGTCCGTAAAGTAATTGGCGCGGGCTCCGTCCTCACTGGATTGGTGATGCTCCAGGCCTTTGCCGCTGACGATGTCGCTGACGGAAAAAAGAAAATCGTAGTGCGTGTAGTGATGCGAGGCAAAAAGCTTCTGGGCCTCGATCACCAGATTCTTGTGAAACTGCAGTTCGTCGGGAGAGATTTCAAGATCGGCCGGCTTGTCGGCGAACACGTCGAGATAGACGGGGTTGTCCGCACCAGAAGAGAGATCGAGGCGCTTGAAGTAGGCACCGGCGTAAAGCGGCGAATCGATGAGCGTGTTGAGCGTGGTTTCTTTGAACTGAACGGTATTGCCGTTTTGCGATTTGACGTCGAGCGCGCAGGCAAACTTCCATCCTTCAGGCAGGCGGATAGAAGTGTCGAAGTTGATGCCGCGGGAAAAATATCCGGCGGGATAAAGCAGGACGCTGTTCCACGTCACGTCGGCGAACTTGGAGGAAATGCGTCCGCGTTTGGGATCTTGCGGGGCCAGGAATTGAAAGTTGACATCGAGCGTGGTCGCATCCGCCGGCAGATTGACGTGGAACGCGTGCATGTCCACCCGGTCGCGCACCCACGGGATGCGCTTGCCATTGGAAGTGATGACCAGGCCCGCGAGTTCTTCCACGGGATTTGAGGGCGAGTGCGTGCCGGGCAGCCACTCGGGGTAGAGGAGCGTAATTTCACCGCCCTTCACGGGGATCGTCTCATGCACGCTCAGGATGCGGTCGGTGATATTCGTGACATCGACCAGCAGCTTGATCGTGCCGGGATACGGTGTGTCGGCGGGGACCACGATGGCTGCGGCGGGCGCAGCGGGTTGCGGGCCCGGGGAGTTCTGCGCCCATGCAATGGCGGTGAGAGCGAGGCAGACTATGGAGAGTTTTCTTTTAGCGGCGGAACGAGGGAAAAACGAGAGTGACATCAATCCTCCAAAAATTCAGCCCACACTGTATACACCGAGTGAGCGCTGGCAAACAAATGCGGGGCGCGGCTTGAACAGCACGGCGAACTAGATGGGCTACCGCCGCGCGTGTTTGGACGTTCGGATGCGCCCTTCGTAAGCGTGGAGGGTGCTTATGGTCTTTGATATGTGTGGGGACGCGTCGTTCGACGCATCCCGGCTAGCGCCTCAGTTTTGCTTTCGTCGCGGACTTCCTGACCGCAGGCAGACCGGTCAGCGATCCTTGCTGCTCCAGCGGGCCGAAGAATACGTACGATGGAGGATTCAAGGCTGTGCCATCACCCAACCAGAATAATTGTGTGCCGCTCGCCTGGTAAATCACCAAGGTGAAAGAAGGCACGATGGGTACCGTATCGATGACGCTGGTGAGCGAGTCCTTGCTGGAAATCATGCTATAACGGCCGGGATTTTTCGGGTCCGGAAGCGGAGGCCCAGTAAAAGTATCGGCAGAGCTTGTGGGGTCGGGTGTGCCTGCAGAGAAGAACGGATCGCTGACCAGACCTGTGAGACTCAATGAGCCTCCCGATGCCATCGAGCCCTGCGAGATCATGTCGAACTCGGAGCCGTTGTTATAGATCTGCCAGCCTGCGACGTAGGAACCATTGAAGTCGGTGGTGGCGGTCAAAGTGTCCGTCTGGGGAATGATGACACCGGCGCCGCCTGGAAATGCGCCGCTAGTCAAGGTGAACTCATCCATATCAATCACCAGCGCCCCGCCCCCGCCGGTGGGGTTATTGGGATCTTCCAGATTAAGATTGGGATCGGTCATGTATACCCCAAGGGACGCGATGTTTCCAAACCCCAGAAATGTATTCTGGTTCACTTTGAACGTCAGGCTCCCGTACCCATTGCTGGCGATCGCATAAGTTCCGGAAACTCCCATCGCCTGCGGCGAGACATAGCCATTGATCAGCTCATTGTCGTCGCCCACTCCCTTGAAGTCCGCGGTGGCCGATGTCGTATTGCTGGTGCTGAATTGTGCCAGAGCAGCAAATTGCTGCAGAACGTTGCCCTGGATCGCGAGGACAGAGGTTCCGAGGGAAGCGTTGCTGAAAGTGTTCGCCGTGCCCTGGGTCTGGCCCTGGCCAAAAGCGGAACCGATGGCCGGGCCGCCAGTCGTAGATGCAGAGGAACCAGTGTCCACATCAATGATACGGAGCGTCTCCGGACCGACGATGTAGTAATTCAGTTTGAGCGAATTGCCTAAAATCTTGACGCCGGTGATGCTGCCACGACCGTAGGCGTCGGGAGTGGTAAAGGTCCCAGTAAAAGCTGTATTGGTGGTCGCGACGCCCGTTCCAGCGTCATTGACATCGACGATGCCATTGCTCAGATTCGAGCCGCTTACCGTGAAAACTCCGCCGTACGATACCGGCGATTCGAATTGATCTCCGCCGGAGAGGGTGAAGGCATAACCGCCGGCGCCGACGCTGGGCGTAGTGCCTAAAGTTTGCAGATCGAAGCTTCCGCTGGAAGTGGCGAAGCCGTCAAATTGCACGATGAGCGCGTGGCTCGGGTTAACGAACTGGACGCCGAAGATCTCCTGCCCGGGAGGAGTGCCGCCTGAATTGATGTTTTTGTTGCTGGTCTGGATTGTGAGTAAACCCTGTCCTGGAGGGTTGCCGGAGGGAAAGCTCAGAGTACCACCGGTGATCTGGTCACCTTTCGAGGGCGAGGTGATGCCGCCGAAGCCATCGTTGTAATCCTGTTCTCCCCCGAGCACGTTGCCTGTCGTGGTGTCGATGAGCACCGATCCTGCCAGAGCGTAGAAGCTTCCGCTCGCCGTGTCCGCGCCACTCAGGTAAAACGAGTAGGAAGTCGTTGCGATGTTGGTGAGGCTGAAGGTGACCGGAGTTTTCACGCCGGTGACGGCGGCACTTACCGTGAAGGTGCCGGGAGTTGCGTTCGCGGTCAACTTGGAAGACGTGGCAACACCATTGTTATTCGTGAGGTCGGTCTCGGTGGTGGTTCCATTCACAAAGGTGCCGCTGGCGCCCGACGACGGAGCCGTGAAGGTGACGATCTCGCCGGGCGTGCCGATACCGTTTGTGGTAACAGTCGCCTCCAGGGGAGCCGCGAAAGTGAGGCCCCCGGCCGCGCTTTGCGACGATCCACTTTGCGCAGCAAGCGCCAGAACTTCAGGGGTCGGCGGCGTTGTTGACGTGGTCGACGAACTTTTACTACTGCTGCAGCCGGCGAGAATAAGCGACAGCAAAAGCAATGCAAGAAGACCTGCAGGAGCGACTCCGTGCAGAGGGACTCTCCTGGCCGCATCTCGCGCGGGCCGGCGTGCCCGGACGTGTGAAAAGGAGCTGGTGTTGCGGCGTTGAGATAGGGGAATCTCGTGCTGGCGAGAATGTTTCATTCGAGTCGCTCCACAATGTCTGCTTGCAGGAATAGATAAAAGGGCAGAACAGAGTAGCAAACGAAGGTTTCTGTTGTGTTACAGCCGGAGGGTGGTGGGTCTCTTAACCTGGACTAGACAACTGCTTAAACCCAACCAATGCGGACACCGTTTATAATCCTTGGTTCATCATTTAGACGTTCATCATTCATCCTAATTCTTACCGTAAGGACACATCTTGCTCGACTTCCTAGGCGATCTTCGACGCACTCATATGTGCGGCTCTCTCCGCTCCTCTGACGCCGGCAAAAAAGCCACCCTCATGGGATGGGTCAACCGCCGCCGCGACCACGGCAATCTTCTCTTCATCGACCTCCGCGACCGCACCGGCATTGCCCAGATCGTCTTCAACGCCGAGCGCGACGCCGCCATCCACAAAAAGTCGGAATCGCTGCGTAACGAATTCGTTATCGCCGTCACCGGCACGGTCAAGCTGCGCGACTCGAACACCATCAATCCCAACATGCCCACCGGCGAAGTCGAACTCGTCGCCGAAGAGTTGCGCATCCTCAACGAATCCAAGCTCCCTCCATTCCTGCCCTCCGACACCGCCCTTACCAACGAAGAGACGCGCCTGAAATATCGCTACATCGACCTTCGACGCGACGTCATGCAGTTCAATATCGAGACTCGCCACAAAGTTGCGAAAGCCATTCGTGACTATCTTTCCGATCAGGGCTTCTTCGAAATCGAAACCCCCTTCATGACTCGTTCCACGCCCGAAGGCGCTCGCGACTACCTCGTCCCCAGCCGCGTTCAGCCCGGCACGTTCTACGCTCTGCCGCAATCGCCGCAGATGTTCAAACAGATTTTGATGATCTCCGGCTTCGATAAATATTTTCAGATCGTCCGCTGCTTCCGCGACGAAGATCTGCGCGCCGATCGCCAGCCCGAGTTCACCCAGATCGATCTCGAAATGACTTACCCGCAGCCCGAGCGTGTCTGGGAAGTTGTGGAAGGTTTTCTCACCGCCGCCTTCCATGCCGCCGGTTCGACCATCAAGACTCCGTTCGCGCGCATGGATTACGACGAGGCCATCCGTCTCTACGGCATCGACAAGCCTGACCTGCGCCTGCCCCCATTCACCGACGTTCGCGAATGTTTCACGCCGGAAAACCTGCACGATCTCGCCATCAATTCCAACCTTCCGGTCATCGCCATCCGCACGCCCAAGGTCGGCGAACTCTCCCGCAAAGAGCGCGATGACATCAAGCCCATGTTTCACTCCAAGGGCGGCGCTCGCGTCTATGAAGATTTCAAGCGTATCGCCACGAAATTCCCGGAGGCCGCCGCTGCGATTTCCAAGAAAGCCGGCGCCGAAGATCACGATCTCATCGTGCTCGTCGCCGGATCCGCACAATCTGGTCCGCAGACTGCCATGCCGGCGCATCGCAAAGTCACGCCGCAGGAGCTCGCCATCTACGCCTCCGCTGGCCTGCTTCGTCTCGCGCTCGCGCAGAAGTATGCCGACCGGCACGGCATCTTCAAAAAAACCGGCGACGCAGCCAACGATTTCCGTTTTCTCTGGGTCACCAACTTCCCCATGTTCGAGTGGGACGAGTCTGCCAAGCAGTGGATGGCCGCGCACCACCCGTTCACTTCTCCCCACGAGAGCGACATGCAATTGCTCGAAGCTGGTGTCGAATCCGTGAACGATCCGCAATCCCCGCTGAGTGCCGTGCGCGCTCTCGCCTATGACGTCGTCCTCAACGGCACCGAACTCGGCTCCGGCTCCATCCGTATTCACCGTCAGGATATTCAGAGCAAAATTTTCCGCGCCCTTGGCATGACCGACGAAGAAGCTCGCGCCCGCTTCGGATTCTTTCTCGAAGCCCTCGAGTACGGCACGCCTCCCCACGGCGGCATCGCCCTCGGCCTCGACCGCATCGTCATGATCATCGCCGGCGCCGAAAGCCTCCGCGAAGTCATTCCCTTCCCCAAAACCGCCAGAGCGGTAGATTTGATGGTAGACGCCCCCACACCAGTGAGCGACTCGCAGTTGCGCGACCTGGGCATCGCCATAAGAACAAAATCGTAGCGCCGGCTTCTCCGCGAAAGGAATTTCTGCTCGATTGTGTCATCCTGAGCGTAGCCGTTTTCCAGGCTTCGATGGATCTCCTGCGTAAGCCGCTCCGTCGCGTGAGCCTAAACCGCGCCATCACGGAACCACCGGCTCATCGATTCGCTGGAAATCTAGCCGCAGAGCGGCGAAAGACACGAGCCTGCCCTGAGCCTGTCGAAGGGGCGCAAGCCGTGGGTCATCGAATAAGCTGAAATCAGCAAGCCCCGCAGCCGCGAAAGAACCCCCACCACAAGTCTGCTTTCCCACTCCGGCACTCATCCCCAAAAAGAACTCCCCTCCATCACATTCTTCCTCACTCCTCCCGTGCTATACAGGTCTTGGTTTCCCAACCTCCGCATGGCTTCCGGTAAAGCTCTGCGAGATCGCCCTCCGAGCCTCATCCCAATTCAAGGTGGGACTCCATGCCGCGCGCCTCGTTCCTTATCGCTCTCGCCGCCTCCTTATTATTAGCCTCGCTCGCCTTCGCTCAGGACGCCCCCACCGGTGCCATTCATGGCATCGTCTTCGATCCCACCGGAGCCCACATCGCGCACGCTTCCATCGTCGCCGTCAACTCCTCTACCGGAGCGATTTACTCCACCACCTCAGACCCCGAGGGCCGCTTCGCCCTCGAACTCCTTCCTCCCGGCGATTACACCGCCCGGGCCGTCGCCGATTCCATGTCCCCGCAAGTCACGCCAACTCTCCACGTCGATGTCGGCGGCATTGCCGCGCTCGAGTTCCATCTCTCCATCGCCGGGCTTCAGGAAAACATCACCGTCTCCAGCGCCCCCAAACTCGTCGACACCACTCCCAGCGCCGTCTCGTCCCTCATCGACGAACGCGCCATCTCCGACCTCCCTCTCAACGGCCGCCGCTTCTCGGATCTCATGCTGCTCTCCTCCGGCGTCACTCAGGATCCCCGCAGCCTCACCTCCGCCACCAACGGCGATCTCTCTTTCGGCGGCCTTCGCGGATTTCAGAACAGCTTCCTCGTGGATGGTGGAGATTTCAACAACGCCTTCTTCTCACAAGCTCGCGGTCTCTATCGTGCGCCCTACCAGTTTTCCAACGAAGTGGTGCAGGAGTTTCGCGTCTCGTCCAATTCTTACGGCGCCGAACTTGGCCGCGCCGGTGGCGCCGTGGTCAACGTCGTCACCAAGTCCGGGTCCAATCACTGGCACGGCACCGGCCTTTATTACATTCGCGATAGCGGCTTCGGCGCCGCCGATCCCATGATGAACTTCAAGCCGCACAGCCGCCAGCAGCAGGGCGGAGCTACCCTCGGCGGTCCACTCAAGAAAAATAAAATTTTCTTCTTCGGAGGTTTCGACCAGCACTACTTCCACGTTCCCGACGTCGTCGAATTTCTCGACGGCTCCATGCAAGTCACGCCCCAGGCAGGAACCGGACCTTTCACTCCCGGCGACTATGAAGCCAGCGATCAAGCACTCGTCTTCGCCGCTGCTGCTCACCTCACTTCGCTTGCCGGCGCTTATCCCGCCGCGCAGATCGGCAATGCCGCTTACTCCAAGCTGGATATCAATCTCACCCCGCGCAACCAGCTCGCCGTTCGTTTCAATTCCTCCCGTTACTGGGGATCGAACAACGTCTTCCTCGATCCCGCCAGCCCCGTCACTTACGATTCCATCTCCGACAACGGCGAAGAAACCGTCTCCACCGAAACCGGCTCCGCCTCGCTCACATCAGGTCTCACGTCGCGAGTCATCAGTCATCTCCGCGCCCAGTTCTCTCGCGACCTCCGCCAGTCCTACACCAACACCAACGACACCCTCATCAAAGTCAATGACATCATGGACGGCATCGGCCGTTCCAACTTGCTCCCCCGCGCCACGCGCGAACATCGCGCCCAGCTTGCCGAGACCCTCAGCCTCGACACCAGCCGCCATTCCTTCAAATTCGGCGGCGATGCGCTTTTCACCTGGATCTACGATTTTTTTCCCAGCCAGCAAAACGGCGAATACCTCTTCTACGAAATTAAAGTGGACCCCTTCACCTTCGAGCCCATGGAAGCCGGACTTCCTCTCACCCCGCTCCGCGCCTACGCCCACCAGGTTCCCCACTACTACATTCAGAACTTCGGCGCGGCTGCTTCCAACCCCAACAGCAATGACTACGCCGCCTTCGCCCAGGACACCATCCGCCTCACCAACCATCTCGCCGTAAACCTCGGCGCTCGTTGGGATCTGCAAACCTTCACCACCGCTGGACTGCATTCCAATCCCCTCTTCCCTCCCTCCGGCAAAGTTCCTTTCAATCCTCACAACGTCGGCCCGCGCGTCGGCGTCGCCTATTCCCTCGGTCACGACCGTCCTCTCGTCATCCGCGGCGGCTATGGTCTCTTCTACGTTCGCATTCCTCAGATTTACAACTCCGCTATTGCCACGGAAAACGGCATCACCGACGCTCAAGTCTTCCTCAATAACAATGACTACTACGGCCACCAGGTTTTTCCCACCTATCCCAATCCCCTCGTGAGCTGCGCCGTCAGCTCAGTTTCATGCAATCTTCCTGCCGGATTCACCCAGGGCGTCACTCACAATGTCTCGGCCTTTGCTCCAGATTTCGTCACCCCGCGCGTTCAGCAGGCCAGTCTCACGCTCGAGCGAGAAGTCGCCAGCCACACCACGGTCGCCATCTCGTATCTCCACGTCCACGGTGAGCATCTCATCCGCGCGCTCGACGTCAACCTCCCGCAACCCGTCGCCCTTACCTATCCCATCTTCGATTCCACCGGCTCCATTTTTCAAAACGGCTACTACACCGTCGATTCCTTCGCCACCTGGCAATACACTCGTTCGCTCACTTGCCCCTTTCCGCCTTGCATCAATCCTCTTGGCCGGCCCATCGCGCAACTCGGCGCCATCGACGAGTTCCAGAGCGCCGCTTCCAGCGTCTACAACGGCGCCACTCTCTCCATCAACCGCCGCATGGCTCGCGGAACTTATCTCCGCCTCTCTTACACCTACGCTCACGCCATCGACGATGGTCAGGACGCTCTCGTCGCCGGCGCACCCGCCACTGTCCAGAATTCCTACCAGCCCAACGCCGAGCGCGGTCCCAGCGTCACCGACCAGCGCCAGCGCTTCGTCGCCGCTTTTTCCGCGGAACCTCGTCCCTTTCACCGCGGCCAGGAATTTCTCGGACACATTTTCAACGACTGGAAGATTTCCAGCATCGTCACCGCCGGCAGCGGACGCCCCGTCAACGCTACCGTCAGCGGCGATCCCAATCAGGACGGCAACGATCTCAACGACCGTCTCCCCGGCTACAGCCGCAACGCCTTCACCGGCCCCGACTACTCTTCCACCGACCTCCGCCTCGTTCGCAAAATCCACCTCGGTCACGCCTGCCGCCTCGACTTCACCGCCGACTCCTTCAACCTCTTCAACCGCGACAATCAGCGCGTCACCATCACCTCCAACGGCCTCACCGCTGAAGCCACCACCTTCACTCCCTACAGCACCTACGTCAACGGCGTTCCCTACCCTGCCTACTACCAGCAGCCGCAGAATTTCATGAAACCCACATCCGCCTTCGCCCCTCGCCAAATTCAACTGGGACTGAAATTCGTCTTCTGAAATTGAAATGTACGGCGCGGCGCGAGAAAGGGTGCCCCATGTTTCGCCTCTTCTGCGAAACATGGGATTCTCGGCTAATGGCTAATGATGAATAAATTTAGCGCCCGACGGTGGCCCATTCAAGCCCGCTTTTGGCTTGAGTGGGGATTTTTAGACTTCTCAATCCTGTCATCCCGGCGGGCCTCCCTCGCCTTTCATCTAAAATTTACCTCCGCGTGACACTTCGGTGACAACTGGAGAGCCCGCAGGCCATACCCTTCGTCGGCAGCACCAATTGACCATTTCAAGGGGTTGTAATGAGAAAATTCCTGCCGCTGGTTGCCGCTGTCGCAGCAATGACTTTCACACCGCAAGCCCTGCACGCGCAGGCTACCGAGGCCCCATCTTCATCCATTTTCAAAGTCGTGCCCACGCCCAATATTCGCGCGTTCCCTTTTCATAGCGACTTGAGTGCGGTTTCCGCCTCTTCGGCCACCGACATCTGGGCAGTCGGCCAATCGGGAGTTCATTTCGATGGCAAGAAATGGACAGCCTTCGCCCTGCCTCTCATCGCCGGAGATCTCACCAGCGGCATCACCGGCGTCGCCGACCTCGCACCCAACAACGTCTGGGCAGTCGGAGACATCAACGTCCACGAGGACAACCCAAACCAGGTTATCGAGCACTATGATGGCTCCGCGTGGAGCGTCGCGACCGGCCCCACGTTCCAGCCCACCGACCAGCCGTATTTGAACGGCCTCACCGCCACATCGCCCACCGACCTCTGGGCCACCGGCTCCATCCTTACTCTCATCGGATGTTGTCAGGAAGCCTTCCCTCTCTTCGAGCACTACGACGGAACTTCCTGGACGGCCATCATCGATGAGTCGAACCTCGACAGTTTCATGTTCGGCATCTCCGCAGTGGCCAGCAATGACGTGTGGGCCGTGGGATACGTCGGCGCGGTGGGCGGAACTTTTACCGAGCATTATGACGGCTCCGCGTGGCGCGTGGTCGCCAGCCCCAGCCCCGGCAACGGAGAAAACGCGCTCCTCGGCGTCACCGCACTGGCCCCCAACGACGTTTGGGCGGTCGGCTTTTTCGTCACCGCCGCCAACCAGGACCGTCCCCAGAAGACGCTCGTCGAGCACTGGGATGGCACCCGATGGAAGGTGGTTCCGAGTCCCAACGTTGGCGGAAACAATTCGCAAACTATTTCCAACGAACTTCGCGGCGTCATCGCCGTCTCCGCCAACGATGTCTGGGCTTTCGGCGATACCGACGCCTTTGGCCCCGAGCAAATCACCAACCTCGTTATGCACTGGGACGGAACGAAATGGTCCATCGTCCCCACCCCCGATCCGAATCCACGCCACCAGAAGCTCATCGATGACGTGATCGCGGCCGGCGTCGTAGTTCCTCACGGCAATCTCTTCCTTGTCGGCGTAGCCGATGGTTTCGGCTCCATGGTCCTCAACGCCACCGGCCAGTAACTTACTTCGGTGCCCCATTCAAGCCCGCCTTTGGCTTGAGTGGGATGGTGGCCCATTCAAGCCCGCCTTTGGCTTGAGTGGGATGGTGCCCCATTCAAGCCCGCCTTTGGCTTGAGTGGGGATGTTCACACGTCACAGACGAGCCCACCGAACAAAGCTAGATTGCCCTCATGCCGTGGGGACTCACCCGTTTTCATCACAGCGAACAAAGTCATTTCGTCACTTTCTGCTGCTACCATCGCCTTCGATTGTTCACCACGGACGCAAGCCGACGAACCTTCGAATCCGCATTGGAGCGCGTGCGGCGCAGTTTCAGGCTTCAGGTCTACGCGTACGTGGTCATGCCCGAGCACGTTCACCTCGTGCTCAGCGAACCGCAACAGGCTACGCTGGCCGATGCACTGAAGTCATTGAAGCAAGGCGTATCCCGGCGCCTGCTTCCAAAAATAGGTGGGGGTGATGGGGATGGTGGCCCATTCAAGCCCGCTTTTGGCTTGAGTGGGGAAAGACATTTCTGGCAAAAGAGATATTACGATTTCAACATTCGAGATTACCCGCAATTCGTGGAGAAGCTGCGTTACATCCATCGCAATCCGGTGAAGGCAGGATTGTGCGAACGTCCCGAAGACTGGGAGTGGAGCAGCTTTCGTCACTACGCAACTGGGCTGTGAGGGACTGGTAGAGATCGAGTCAGAATGGACGGCGCGAAAACGCGAACGAGCAACGGGAAAGCTTCATCCAGTGGTTGAACTGCCCCACTCAAACCAGAATCGGCCTTGAATAGGCCGACCACCAAATCTGGATCGCTCGTGATTTTGACTTTGAATTTCCTGACGGTGGCCCATTCAAGCCCGCCTTTGGCTTGAGTCGGCGGATGTGCAGATCTTCTTCCGACCGTAGCGGAACATCGTGAAACGATGATCTGCGGAGTGGAGGGACCTGCTGTTGTGACGTCAACTGACGTCAGCCCCGCACAATTGTCATCCTGAGCGAAGCATGCGGATTCGCTTTTCGAACCCGCATGCGTAGTCGAAGGATCCCTATCCGTTCCACGAGGCCGGGTGCCCCATTCAAGCCCGCCTTTGGCTTGAGTGGGGATGTTCAGATCTTCTCGACTCGAAGCGGAACATCGAGAAACGATGTTCCGCGGAGTGGAGGGACCTGCTGTTGACGTCAACTGACGTCTGCCCCGCATAACTGTCATCCTGAGCGAAGCATGCGGATTCGCTTTTCGCGCGCGTAGTCGAAGCCTGCCCTGAGCGAAGTTGAAGGGGATCTCTATTACTTCCACGAGGCCGGGTGCCCCATTCAAGCCCGCCTTTGGCTTGAGTGGGGATGTCCCGATCTCCTCAACCTGTCATCCCGACCGGAGCGGAGCATCGTGAAAAGGATGTTCTGCGGAGTGGAGAGATATGTTCTTGTGACGGGAACAGACGAGTTCCCCGCACAACTGTCATCCTGAGCGAAGCATGCGGATTCGCTTTTCGAATCCGCGTGCGTAGTCGAAGGATCCCTATAGTTCCACGAGGCCGGGTGGCCCATTCAAGCCCGCCTTTGGCTTGAGTGGGGATGTAGCAGATCTTCTCCGACCGGAGCGGAACATCGTGAAACGATGATCCGCGCAGTGGAGGGACCTGCTGTTGACGTCAACTGACGTCGCCCCGCACAACTGTCATCCTGAACGAAGCATGCGGATTCGCTTTTCGCGCGCGTAGTCGAAGCCTGCCCTGAGCGAAGTTGAAGGGGATCTCTATTACTTCCACGAGGCCGGGTGGCCCATTCAAGCCCGCCTTTGGCTTGAGTGGGGATTTTCAGATCTCAATCAGTCATCCCGACGGTAGCGGACCATCGTGAAACGATGATCCGCGCAGTGGAGGGACCTGCTGTTGACGTCAACTGACGTCAGTTCCCCGCACAATTGTCATCCTGAGCGAAGCATGCGGATTCGCTTTTCGAATCCGCATGCGTAGTCGAAGGATCCCTATAGGCTCTTCGAGGACGGTGGACGGGTGGCCCATTCAAGCCCGCCTTTGGCTTGAGTGGGGATTTTCCGATCTCTAATCAGTCATCCGACGGTAGCGGACCATCGTGAAACGATGATCGCGCAGTGGAGGGACCTGCTGTTGACGTCAACTGACGTCAGCCCCGCACAACTGTCATCCTGAGCGAAGCATGCGGATTCGCCTTTCGCATGCGCAGGCGAAGGCTCCCCTAAGCGAAGTGAAGGGGATCCCTATCACTTCCACGAGGACGGGTGCCCCATTCAAGCCCGCCTTTGGCTTGAGTGGGGATGAGCAGATCTTCTCCGACTGAAGCGGAACATCGTGAAACGATGATCCGCGCAGTGGAGGGACCTGCTGTTGACGTCAACTGACGTCAGCCCCGCACAATTGTCATCCTGAGCGAAGCATGCGGATTCGCTTTTCGAATCCGCGTGCGCAGTCGAAGGATCCCTATAAGCGAGCCGACGTCTGACATAAGACATTGTTCGCCCTACACCCTCACCCACCCTCTGAATCCCCTGCCCGCATAATACGACTCCGCTCCGTTGTGATACACGAACACGCGCCCGAAGCGGCGATCGCCAAAGATCGCGCCGCCCAGCTTTCTCACGTCTGCCGGCGTTTTCATCCAGCTCGACGTCTTCGTATCGAAACTTCCAAGCTTCTGCAGTTCGCCATATTGTTCTTCCGTCAAAAGCTCAATGCCCATGGCCGCTGCCATATCCATCGCGCTATTTTTCGGTTTATTTTCTTTCCTCGACGCCAGCGCTTCCCCGTCGTAGCAAAAACTAGTGCGGCCCTTCGGACTCTCCGCCGAACAATCATAAAAAATGTATTCGCCCGTCTTTTTATCTTGGCCGACAACGTCCGGTTCCCCGCCCGTTCTCTCCATTTCGCTGAGCGACCACAGTTTTTCCGCACTCGCTTCCAGCTTTGCTTTGACGTCGGCCCACTTCAGGCCTTCATGCCGTTTCATGTTTTTCTCAAAGCGGGCTTGCAATGCTTTCAATAGTCCTTCGCGTTGTTCCGCCGGCAGCTCCTTCTTTGTTTTAGCGCCCATCTCGGTTCCCTCAATTTGTAGCGGTTCTTGTTAGCCCCGGTCGTTTCGAAAAAAGTCGTCGCACCAGGTGGCCTTTCCACATCCACAATCCCGAAACCACCATGGTCGGAAGAAAAATAAACCGCGTAGGAAAGGCGTACTGCGGAATCTTGTCAAACGGACTATAGATATACCCCAGTATCGGAATGCTGACCACGATGTGAATCCAGCGAACAATCGTACCGTCCAATCCCTTGGCTCATGGTGCCACTCCTTTCGATGTCTCTTATTGCAGCCCGGCAACCACTTTTTCCAGGTTACCGATGAACCTCTGCCAGCCGTAGGTTGCACCCTTATAAGCGGCCTCTTGATCGGCACGGAAGCCCGAGTGCTCCATGCGCACCAGCGTTCCCCCGCTCGTCGCAACCAGCGTCCACACCACCACGCTCTCCATCCCCAATGTGCCCCACGTATAGGAGAGCCTTTTGTTCGGTTCGACAACCTGGACTTCGCTCTCGATTACGCCGTTCCAATTGGGCACCGGCGTCGACCGGAACTTAAACTTATGGCCCACCACAGGCTCGAAGTCGTTGTCCATCAGCCACTCTTTAATCAGCGAGCCTTCGGTCAGCGCGCGCCAGATCTTTTCCGGCGGGTACGGCAGTTCTTTTTCGATCACAACCGAGCGCGTCGTAGTCATGGGTCCATCCTTTTCAGTAAGTCTTCCAGGCGGTCAAACCGCTCGTGCCAGAAGCGGCTGTAGTAACTCATCCAGTCCACCAGCGGTGCCAGCGCTCGCGGCTGCGCGCTGTAGTGGGTCTCGCGCCCCCGGTGCCGCGCCCGAACCAGCCCCGCGTTCTTCAGCACTCCCAGATGTTTCGACACCGCCGGCTGCGACACCCCCGACTTGTCCGTCAACATCCGCACCGTCAGTGCGCCATCCCGGCTCAACCGCTCAAACAGCGCGCGCCGGGTCGGGTCGGCCAGAGATTTGAACAGCGAATCCGGTGCAGTCGGCATAAGAAACCATAACCCAGCGGCTATGAATTAAAGATAACCATCCGGTTATGAATTGTCAAGCTTGGAGCCCTCATTTCTTTGACGTTCCTTCGTGTACCGTCGTGCCCTTCGTGGTAAGTGCCTTCTTTTGGAATTAATCCAAATGTGTAGTAAAGACCGCAATATTTTTCACAATCCCCGCTCTTCTCCTTGACTTCACGTAAAATACTTGTAATAACTATTCGGTCCTTCCGGACGGGTTTGGGGGTGTGTTAGTTTGGCAGAAATTCGACTGCAAGAGGGTGAATCCCTCGAGAACGCGTTGCGCCGTTTCAAGCGCAAGGTTCAGCAGGAAGACATTATTAAAGAGGTCAAGCGCCACTCTTTTTACCTGAAGCCAGGTGAAAAGAAACGCGTAAAGGCCGCCCTCGCTCGGAAACGCGCTCGGAAAAAGGTTCGCAAAGAGCAGGACTAAGGCAGTTCCGACGCAGGGAGTTAAGTTGTTAATAAGTAAAGATAGAAGCAGTAAAGGGTCGCCTCTTCCCGGGGGCGGCTCTGCTTCTTCTGGTCCCCACCAGCAGGAGTTGCAACCAGGGATCATTCAGTCGTCATCACTTCATTCGGCGTTTTAAGTAAAGCGTAGCTGTATCCGCGCTCCGTTCCAGGTGCGCGGCGGGCCGAGTCCAGGGGCAGTTTGAGGGGGATGTGAATCTTGTGTTGCATGCGTCGGCGTCCCCGCGTCGGCGGGCGCAAGCACAAGCATACGGGAGTCGTATTTCGCCTGCATGCCGCCATGCTTTCTGCCTGGCGCAACGGGCATGGACTCCTACCAAGGGAGCCATCCTCAATGGAGTTTCAGGACCGAGTACTGACCTGCGTCGATTGCGGTGCCGACTTCGTCTTCACCGCCGGGGAACAACTTTTCTTCCACGACAAGCAATTCAAAAACCAACCCAAACGCTGCAAAACCTGCAAGTCCAAGCGCGCCGCCGTTCTCGCCTCTCCGCAATCCCGCGACAACTTGCGCCATTTCGCCCGTGTCGAAACCCGCGCCACCTGCTCCCAATGCGGCAAAGACACCACCGTCCCCTTCAAGCCAACGCAGGGGAGGCCGGTGCTGTGCCGGGAGTGTTTTACGCAAAAAAGGAATGTCGCATCGGCGTGAAATGGAGTCGCATCGGCGTGAAATGGGGCGCAGCCGCGTTAAATGGGGCGCAGCCGGCGTGAAATGGAGTCGCGTCGGCGCGAAGCGCGGCGCGACGGCGGGTGGATTGAACGATGGGGCTTGGGCTACGATAGAGGGCGTGGGGACTTTTCACGTTGAAAACTTCGGATGCCGGGCGACGCAGGCGGACGGCGCGGCGCTCGAACGCCAGTTCGAGGCGCGCGGGCTGACGCGGGCGGAGCCCGCGGAAGCCGATCTGGTCATACTGAATTCCTGCACGGTGACGAATTCGGCGGATCAGGATGCGCGGGCGGCGATACGGCGGGTGCAGCGACAGAATCCGCTGGCGAAGATTATCGTGACGGGATGCTACGCGCAACGCGCTCCCGAAGAAGTGGCGGGGCTTCCCGGCGTCACGGCAGTGATCGGAAACTCCCATAAACATTTGCTGGCGGAACTGGTGCTGGGGCAAAATCCAAGCGGCAATAACAGTTTTGTTCCAATCTCCACGTTGATTAGTGCGATTCAGGTCTCCGATATTTTTGCGCATACCGAGTTGATGGCTGCGCCGGTTTTCGAAAATGCCAGCGGAGCAAGCGAGAGTGAGCGGACGCGGCCGAACCTGAAGGTGCAAGACGGTTGCGACAACCGCTGTTCGTTCTGCGTGATCCCGAGCGTGCGGGGGCAGAGCCGTTCGCTGCCTGAGTCGCATGTGATTCGCGAGATCGATGCGCTGGTCGCGGCGGGATACCGGGAAGTGGTGATCAGCGGAATTAACCTGGGACGGTGGGGACGCGAGTCCGGCTTCCGGCTTCGAGAGCCAGGGAAAAGCGGGAAGCCAAGTTTTGTTTCCCTGCTGCGCGCGATTCTGACGGAGACACGGGTAGAGAAGCTGCGCATCTCGTCGGTCGAGCCGATGGATTGGACCGACGATCTGATTCGACTGGTGGCATCGTCGGCGCGGATCGCGAGGCACGCGCACGTTCCGCTGCAATCGGGGAGCGACGCGGTGTTGCGGCGAATGCATCGCAAATACCGTCCCTGGCACTATCGCGAGAAGATCGAAAAGATCCGCGCGGCCATGCCGGACGCGGCGATCGGCGCGGATGTGATGGTGGGATTTCCGGGCGAGACGGAGGCGGAGTTCGATGCCACGCGCCGGCTGATCGAAGAGTTGCCTTTCACGTATTTGCATGTGTTCACATACTCCGCGCGACCGGGAACTCCGGCCGCGGCGATGGCGAATCAAGTTCCGGTGCAGATCGCGCGCGAGCGCAACAAAGTTTTGCGCGACCTGGCGGCGACGAAGAAAGAAGCGTTCCAGCAGTCGTTTGTCGGATCGACGCTGCCGGCGATCACGTTAAGCAGTGTGCACAACTTTCCTGAGGGTGAGTTTACCGAGGCGCTGACGGACAATTATCAAAAGCTTTTTCTGCCGGGCCGACACGAGGCCAATCGCTGGATCACCGCACGGATCGACGGAGTGAGAGATGGGGCTTTGCTCGGCGATACGTTTGGCTCACGCGCCAGGCCGGTTGAGTGGGAGATCCTTCACTTCGCCTGAAAACCGGCTCCGTTCAGGATGACACCGGTGTTGTGGGGTCGCTCTCCGGCGATGCAGCCATCGCTTTTGGCTTACGCGCCACCCCGGTTGAGCCGGGAGATCCTTCACTTCGCCTGAAAACCGGCTCCGTTCAGGATGACATCGCTGCGCCTGAGAACCGGCTACGTTCAGGATGACACTGCTGTTGTGGGGTCGCTCTCGGGCGATGCAGCAAACCGCAGTTTGGCTTACGCGCCACCCCGGTTGAGCAGGAGATCCTTCACTTCGCCTGAAAACCGGCTGCGTTCAGGATGACAACGCTGCGCCTGAAAACCGGCTACGTTCAGGATGACATCGCTGCAGCTGCAAACCGGCTGCGTTCAGGATGACATCTGCTATCTAGGGTCAATCTCCATTCTTACCGGCGATGCGGCCACCCGCACTTTTTGGCTTACGCGCCAGGCCGGTGGAACAGGAGATCCTTCACTTCGCCTGAAAAACGGCTCCGTTCAGGATGACAACGCTGCGCCTGAAAACCGGCTCCGTTCAGGATGACATTGCTGCAGCTGAAAACCGGCTGCGTTCAGGATGACATCGACCATGCGACTTGGAGGTCGGTCGCCACTGGCGCAGGAGATACCAGGATTCGAGATAGCGATCGAAGCGTGCGCCGCGTTTCCAGGGAGAAAGCCAGATCGATCCTTTCTGGGCGCGGACGCGGCCGGCGGGGATGATGTACCAGATGTCGACGGGGATGACGTAGGCGGCGATGAAGTCAACTTCCCGGAGAAGAAGGCGCATACGCTTGGTGGTGGGCAGGCTGCAGGCGTAGGATTGCGGCCCGACTTGATGGATGGTGGATTTGACCTGGACGCGATAGGCCAAGCCGTCGCGCTCGACCATGAGATCGTAGGGGGCGGTGTTGCCCCAGGGCTTGGAGACGCGGAATTGTTGCTCGACGGCACGGGCGACGAAGCGGATTTCGGCCCACTCGCCGCGCTCGGCGCTATTTCTGAATTGTTTTGACCATAGACTCATTGGAGAACTGCCTCCGAAAACACAAAAGGCGCGACCCGAGGGCCACGCCTTGTGCTTTTTTCTGAATGATTGCTACCTATATCCAGTATATCAATTGGCAAAGGGTGATTGGGACATGTTAGCTAGGTTTATTTTTGCTTTGTTTGCCGAGAGATAAGGGGAATCGTGTAAGTTTTGCCTATTGACAAGAAAAAGAGGTACTTCCGAGTTTGGGAGGGAAGAAGAAGTCGGGACAGACGGGAGTGAAGACGACGGCAAACAGGTGAACGTTCCGTCTGTCCCCACGTTCGCCGCCCAACCGCCAACACCAGTGTGCGTCAGCTAGATCCAGTGCGATCGCTCCAGGTCTGAATAGCAATTCCTGATGAAGGCATCGGAAAAACGAGGCTTAAGCGCTCGTACCTTCTGAATGACCTCGGCCCTCATCTTACCTGCTGCGACTTTCTCTCTGATCACAGAATGGACGAAGTGGACTGTAGCCTTGACCTCAAGTTCTGCAGCGGAATTCAATCCGAATTGATTAGTGACCTTTTCGATTTTCTTCTGATATTTGGCTCCCACCTTAAACCTCTCGGCAAATTTGCCGACCGAGATGTCGAACCCGAATCCAGCGGGATCACTGTCGACGTTGAGGACACCCAGGGAGTCTAGTGAACCCAAGTCGTGCGACAACTCGAAGGAATAAGGACCGTAATGGTAAATTTCGTATTTGTATCCCAAAGGAACTCCGCACTGCTGAGCGAAGTACACAAGCTTTTGCACCTGCGTCTTGCCAAGTCGAGCTTGCGCATTTTGTACCAGTTCAACGATTGCGGCTGTTCTTAGATCTTGTGGCATGTCCGATCTCCCTCTTTAGCTAGCAGCGGCTGCGCCTGCAGTCCCGACCGCGTGGTCGCTCCAAAACTGAGTGCAAAAGTTGTGTACTTTCTCTTTGCTTTCTTTGGGTGTGAAAACCCTGTACTGTTCGATTTTCTGAAGGTTGTGAATTATCCCAGATTCGACTTGCACCAAGCTTGGAGCGCCTGTGCTGGCGCTCAGCACGTAGGTTCCAATTTTTTCGAACTTGTGCGGTGATCCTTCAGCGGCATCGAAAAACATTTTCGTTCCTTTGAATTCCCGGCAAAGCGCCTCCCGAAGCCAACTAAACCTTGTCCTTTGTTCCGCATCGATATGTTCAATGGTTCTAAATGACTGGACAAAGGGATCTCTGGAGAGAATTCTTCTCGCGTCATCATTCTTAAAATGCTCACGCATCAGCGAAAAAATGACATGGTCGTCGTACTTCACGTATTCCTTCAATGAAGTCGGGTATTTCTTGACGTACTCCTTCAGAAAATCCAAAAGGTGGTGGTCGTAGGCTCTACGAATCTTGTGGAAGTACACTTGGGTAAACATGAAGTAACGCGCAAGCACCATTGCTTCAAGGGCGTGCAATCCACCATGCTCAATAGCCATTATGAAATTTCCTACGCTGTCACGGTCCTCAATGAGACAAAGGCTCTGGATAAGACGCTGATAGTCGAATCTCCCATAGTGGACTCCGGTAAAGAGGCTGTCTCGATATAAATAGTCGAGCTTGTCGGCGTCGATTTCACCGGCGAAAATCTCCTTAAGAAAAGCAATATCCGGATCGAGATTCGTTGATGAGAAAAAACTGGCAACGTCCTCAGCGGTGATGCCGAGGCCCTTCTTGAACTTGTTAATCAGGGGGGCGAGAGGCTCGGAAAGAATAAACCTCCGCGAAATCTCTTCATGTTTGACACCCTGCAGCAACTCCTCGGAGGCATGAGAGAAGGGAGCGTGCCCAGTGTCGTGCAAAAGGGCAGCTAGTCTCAAAAGCTGCCTATTACGCATGACTCGCGCCTTGGTCCACTTCTTTACTTTCGCTAGATTCTTCATCGTCAGCGTGTCAAACATTTTGGTTGCGAATTCCATGACTCCCATCGAATGCGCGAACCTGGAGTGTTCAGCACCTGGATAGACTAGATGTGTAAACGCCAACTGGCGAATGTACCGTAACCTTTGAAAAACCGCGGTGTTGACGATTTCCATTTCGGTGTCATTGAAATAAATGAAACCGTGGACCGGATCTCTTACTTCCTGCATCTGCATAGCTCGAACCAAACGAGTGCGATTCGATTCTTGGCCCGCAATCAGTAGAGGAAGTGTATTGCTGTGCAATGCTAAAGATCAAGAGCAAGTATACAATCAATTAGGGCGAATGATTATTCGCCACAATAGGTGGTAGGTACTTTGTCTATTGCCACAATTTCAACCTCAAAACGAGTGAATCCGGTCATTGTGCCGAGCTCAAACAGATTTCAAAGCCCCCGTCGGATACAAAGGAGACCTTAGCAGAAGCGCGGGCTGAGGAAGTCTGTGAAATACGAAACCATCCTTTGCGTCCTCCCAAAAATGGATTCCGGCGCTTGGGCAGGTGGCCCAGGCTTCTAAACTCGCTGGCGTCACCAACATAGTGGGGTGCCCCGTCCTTCGCGTTGTTGGCGAGGGGCAGGTAACCACGAACGCATACGCAACGGGGTTTATGCAGAAAGGACAAAGGTGCATCGGCAGCATCGCTATCCGCCCGTTCAACAAAGATCAAGAAAAAACCGGGGACAGAGGGGACGTTACCCAAGTTTTTCGACGTATGGAAATTGGTGAACGTCCCGTCTGTCCCCAGTTTTTGTAACCGGTTTTCCATCGCACGAAGAACTCCCTGTTTAAGCGCGACGCAAGGGCTGGAGGTAGTAATCGTAATTCAGAACTTTTTCTCCTAGCAGTTTCAATAGCATTAACCCTTCCGTCGAGAGCCGGAAGCTATAGTTCGCCAACGGGAGTTCTCTGGCTTGAAGTTGGATCTCGTGCGCCAGACCGAACCCCTGCAGTCGACAGCAAACGCCGTAGCCAATCTCGCGGGTGTACTGATCGTTCTCGGTTGGCTGTCCCAGAGCCATTGCGATTTGAACCGTTAGTTCTTGAGCACGCTGGATAAAGGTGTTGGGGTGATTCTTCATCACGTTGCCCGTGACTGAATTCATCTGCGACTTCCAATCTCCTGCTTTGTTCATTATCGTGTTCAGAACTTTAAGCACCGTGATATCGCGCTCGTTAAGCTGTTCGATAGTCTGGATGAACGACGCCACGTCTTGAATCTGATCTTCACTTCGTAAAGCACTCCCGATCAGATTCACATAGCGCTCGCGTTTCTTGTCGTTTCTCTCTCGCGCGTCATACGCAAACGCGAGCTGTATCGCTCTTTGCACATCGCCATGGTCAGCTTTCGTGGTCTCGACGTGTTCGAACTCACTCTTGACCATTTCCCACATCTTCTTGACCCGCTCTTTTGTGGAGTCTTTATCGAACAGTGCTTCTGCCACTTTCAGCAAAATCTGCAGAGCCAGTCCACCCCCGGGAAAAGCCACCTCCGCGCCCATACTGCCCACGACCTTGGCTATTTTGGTGGGCAACGCCGGTTCATCTTTCATGTGCTGCTGGTCGAATGCATCCAGTGGATTGTCGATCGACATTCTGCCTCCATCGCGTGTAAATAATATCGCGTTGTAATCGGGCGGGGCGGCCCAGCTTTTGATCCCGCCGGCATCACCCACACAATGGGCGCCCCGTCCAAGCTCAGTCCGTTCGACTTCGCTCAGGACAGGCTTTACGCAAGGGACGCGAAAAATGGGGCACCCGGCCCCGTACTTGATCCCATTACCAACTAGTTCTTTACTGTCATAGCGTCTGAGTTTACTGCTTTCTTACCCGAGACCCCTTCCAGTGCTGCAAGAACTCCCCGGTAATCATTCTTGTCACACTGCATCGCAAAGCCGCCCTTCTTGTCTCCGTCGGCCCACGTTAGTCCTACAAAGTGCTTCTTGGATTTAGTCAGTGCCATCAAAGCGCCGATGCCAAGAGAGACGACTGCTAGTCCAATGGCAGCGCCCACCCGCCGATGAACATCTTGGCCGTAGCTGACCTCGGTGATAGATGAGGGAAGAATATTTGCTACCTCGGTGTTCCCTTGCATGATCCGGACTGAGTCCGAGTTAACGTAGAGCTTCAGGTCAGCACCAGCTTTAGCGTTTTGTAGTGAGCCGCCATCATACTTAACCTTGAATGCGGGTTGAGAATCTGCGGCAATTAGTGCGGTTGGGATAACGAGACAGAGAATCGCGGCGAGCACAGACTTCATCGTTGACTCCTTGAGAAGAGACATACCGGAAAGGCGTCAGTGAGTATGTGCGGACGTCGGCAAGAGAAGATGTGACACTAAGAATATGTCAGTGTGACAAGCATCACAGAAGATAGTGGCGCGGGCGAAAAGGTTGGGCTGGTGGGTGGCGATAAATCCCGATAGCGCTCAATGAGCGGGCCCTCGGCTCTTCCACGGTTGTGCGATCGTTCGAGGTCATCCTCGTTCCCTTGTGCGATCGTTCGAGGTCGTCCGTTCTTTGTTGTGCGGGGGTTATCTTTCGCTCCTACGGAGCTTATTCCAGAGGAGTCGTTCCCCCCACGGCTTGCGCCCCTTCGACAGGCTCAGGGCAGGCTATGGGCTGCATTCTATCGCCGCTTCGCGGCTGGACAATTCTCTGGACTCGGCGCAGGGGCTAAAGCCCTCATCTTCGTTTTCGTTACGCGGCCCTGAAGGGCCGCTCTTCCACGGTTGTGCGATGGTTCGAGGTCGTCCGTTTTTCGTTGTGCGATCGTCCGGGGTCGTCTCGCTCCCGTTGCGCGATCGTTCATCGTTCTTGGGTCTTGCGCAGGTCGTTATCGCAATCTCCCTGACGAGAGCAGGATTTGAATCACGAAGGGCACGAAGTTGCACGAAGGAGATCGGCCTTGCCTGCGGGGCGCTCGCCACAGGGGCTGAAGCCCAAATCTTTTCGTTTCGTTACGCGGCCCTGAAGGGCCGCTCTTCCACGGTTGTGCGATCGTTCGAGGTCATCCCCGTTCTTTGTTGTGCGGGCATTCGAGGTCGTCCGTTCTTTGTTGTGCGGGGGTTATCTTTCGCTCCTACGGAGCTTATTCCAGAGGAGTCGTTTCACCCACGGCTTGCGCCCCTCGACAGGCTCAGGGCAGGCTGTGGGCTGCATTCTATCGCCGCTTCGCGGCTGGACAATTCTCTGGACTCGGCACAGGGGCTAAAGCCCTCATCAGTTCGTTTTCGTTACGCGGCCCTGAAGGGCCGCTCTTCCACGGTTGTGCGATGGTTCGAGGTCGTCCTCGTTCGGTTGTGCGATCGTTCTGGGTCGTCCTGGTTCTTGGTCGTGGAATGCTTCGAGGCGATCGGCAGGTGGCGCACTTCGAACGATCCTTACGTGCACCTTGCCACGGAGGGTGTGGGCCGCGGATTGGACGATGGATTTGGTACGCGCGGGCGTGATGTGCGGGGGTTATCTTTCGCTCCTGCGGAGCTTGTTCCATATGAAGGCTTTTCACCCACGGCATGCGCCGTGGGCTGCATTCTGTCGCCGCTTCGCGGCTCTTCCACGGTTGTGCGATCGTTCGAGGTCGTCCTGGTTCTTCGTTGTGTGATCGGTCGAGGTCATCCTCGTTATTGTTTGTGATGATGATTCGAGGTCGTCGTCGTACTTGTCCGAGCATTCGAGGTCGTCTTTGTTGTTCGTTCTGAGGAAATCGGGACGGACGGAAGTTTCCTTAGCTCAGACTGTCCCTAGCTTAGGAGGATGGAGAAACAGGTGAACGTTGCGTCTGTCGCCGGGTTTCGTCGCCGGGTTTACGATGCAGCGGATGCCGACGCCGGCTTTGGTGGCGCGAGTGCGATCAGAGCAACCCCGACAACGACGAGCGCTGGTACGTCACCTAAAAGATGTCCGTGTTCGCTCGCATTGTGGAATGCCTGCACCGCCATAATGGCAGCGTGAACGAGGCTCGACCACGCGGTGAAGGCAATCAGGCTGCGATTTGCCGAGGGGTTACGCGAAGCGAGCAGAAGGAAAATGCCGAGTGTGGCATAGACGCCAAGGATCATTTGCTCGTACTCCGGCTGATTGGGCTGCCATCGCCAGCCGCTCGGCCATAGAAACATCATCAGCGGGTAGACACCGAGCAAAAAAATCAACCCCACCAACACCAGTACGACCTTCAATGCGCCTTCTCGATTCATCGTGTCCCCTATGCGGTGTGCCAGATTGCGGTGAATCTTATATTTCGGGTCACGGCAAGTCAATGCGAGCAAGGCGCTGGCTGCAACTTGTTGGCGAAAATCGGCATTCCACTCCTTGATGAGAGAGTGCTCGTAGTTAACCGGCACAGGGGCTAAAGCCCAAATCTTTTTGTTTTCGTTACGCGGCCCTGAAGGGCCGCTCTTCCACGGTTGTTCGAACGTTCGGGGGTCATCCTGGTTGTGCGATTGTCCGAGGTCGTCCTGGTTCAGAGTGTGCGATTGTCCGAGGTCGTCCTGGTTCTTGGTTGTGGAATGCTCGAGGCGATCGTCAGGTGGGCCCCCGACTGAGGAAAATCCGGGTTGCATCCTCTGATATAGTGTCAGCTCACCGCTCGCGGCTCCCCCCCGCATTTATCGAGGTGTCTCTCATGTTTAGATCGCCGCGCAATCTTCTGGTTTGTGTGTTGCTGCTGCTTTCCATGCTTGTTTGGAGCTCCGGGTTCGTCGCCGCACAGACTGAAACGATCATCTACAGCGCTCAGGGCAATAATGGCGATTACGCTGCGCCCAGCGTCTGGGCGAAGGACGACTCCGGCAATTTGTACGGAGTTACCTGGTTTTATCCTGATTACGGAACAGTTTTCGAGTTGTCGCCCACCGGGAGCGGGTGGACGCAGACCACTCTGTACTCTTTTCAGGGCGCTCCTGACGGCCAAGAACCAAGCGGATTGGTGCGAGACTCGGAGGGCAATCTCTACGGCACCACACTGTACGGCGGCTCGCATGATAACTCCAGTTGCATCGCCGGCTGTGGGATTGTCTTTGAACTTTCGCCCGCTGGCGACGGCGCGTGGACCGAGACCATCCTTTATGACTTTACCGGGGGCGCGGACGGCGGCAACCCATTTTATGGCTTGGTTCTGGACCACTCGGGCAACCTCTACGGCGTAACCAGGAGCGGCGGATCCTACCGTTTCGGTACCGTTTTCAAGCTCAGCCGCTCGAATGGTGGCTGGAGGTTTAGCCGTGTCTATACCTTCGGAGATGGTGGCAAGAACGATCTCTCAGCGCCCTCCTCCAACGTCGCGATGGACTCGGCGGGCAATCTGTACGGTACAAGTGCGAGCGGCGGCAGATTTCAGCTGGGCACTGTTTATAAGCTCACGCCGTCCGGCGCCGGAGATTGGAAGGAAACGCTCCTGCACGAGTTCGGGGCCACCAAGAACGATGGTACGGAACCTTTCGGTGGGGTGACTCTGGATGCGAAGGGAAATGTGTACGGAACCGCGAGTTTCGGCGGAGGCTCCTGCTCGGCATCCTCGGCGGGGTGTGGCACGGTCTTCGAACTGAGCCTGAGCAGGACGGGGTGGAAAGAAGCCATACTCTATCGTTTTCGCGGGTTTCCGGATGCCAGCAACCCGCAAGTCCCTCTGCGATTCGACAAGAAGGGAAATCTTTACGGCGGAGCCTTTGGAGGAAGCGGAACTGCGAATGACTGTCAAGCTTCCGGCGGATGCGGAACGATTTTCAAGTTGACCCACACTCAGAGTGGCTGGACGGAATCCGTGTTGTATAGCTTCGCGGGTGTGCCAGACGGGGAGCAGGTAGGCACGAGCCCGATCTTCGGGCCGCACGGATTACTGTACGGCGGCACGGAATACGGAGGAACCGGACAGTGCTCGGGCGCCTTCGGGGTTATGGGATGCGGCGCAATTTATTCGCTGCAGCCGTGACAACGTGACTTCTAAACGATGATTTATCCTCAGTTGGTCAAGAATCGTGATTTCACTCATTGCCCCTTGGCAGGATTTCTCAATGAGTAAATCGCCTGGTTGCGAGATTTAATTTTTAGGCATACAGAAACAGAGGTTGTTGCCGTCGGGGTCAGTCACCGCAAACTCGCGCAGTCCCCACGTCTGATCGACGGGCGCGGTGTGGATGGGAGAGTCAGGACGTTGTGTGGTATTCAGACCGCGAGTGCGAAAGGTCGCATAACGCTCATCAACGTCGTCCACGAAGACACGGTTGACGGAGCCGAAGACACCGTCGCCGGCATGACGCGAAAGCTGTAGTTCAGCCCCGTCCCGAACCAGGTCAATGACTCCGTTGGCCATCTCGGTATCTTCATATCCAGGCCATTTGCGCTCGAAGTCGAGAACCTGGGTGTAGAAATGCAATGATCTTTGCAAATCGCTAGTCTTGATCACAGGCACAATTTTCATGACATTATTCCGAACAGCAGGCCAATAGAATACTCCCGTGCGATAGCGTGCGAGCGTACTTCGACATCAGAATGGTTGGCGAAAAATCGCGATAGCACTCAAAACGCATCAATGAGGTTGAAGCCTGGTTTCGTCAATTGACGGCCTGCAGACCGTCGCCTCGTAACGACCGGAGCGTCCCGACGGTTAAGACCAAGGCAAGGGCGGCGTCATCGCGAAGTCGCTTGGATGTGATATCCGTGCGATGGAGGAGCTAGGCGTCTCCATAAATAGCTCCGAAGAGTACGAAAGCTCCGAGACAGGCGAGTGAATACGCGTGCCACGCTGGTCGCGCTATCCAGGTCGCCTTTTCTCCTCGCCGAGCGACGATAGCTCCCAAAACCAATAATGCCGCTGTCGCAGAGGCGAGCGCGGCAGCGGTCCAGCTAAGTTCGTCACTGGCTTCCAACCAGAACAGGAGCACCAGTGCGACGGTCATCGCCAACGCAAAGAGCGCGTAATCCCAGAAGCCGCGTGGCTGGGAAGAGGAATCATCGGGCCAAGTTTAACAAGCAGGCCCGACCTTGGGAACGTTGTTGGCGATAAACTTCGATTACACTCGTTTGTCCTTGGGTAGGCACTTGAATGTAAGAGCAGCTACTCTTCCAGTTCGGTATCTTCCGGCGCGTCAGTTGGGCTCGAAAACTCAATGCGGTAGCCGTCAGGATCAGTCACCGGCACAACCCATAAGCGGTTTCCCACAAATGGACGTTGCAGTGTCTGGATTCCGCGCGATTTGAACTCGCGATAGAGCGCGAGCGCGTCTTCGCACTGAAAGCTGATGTTTACTCCAGTTCCCAGCGCTTCCTTTGGTTGGCGTTCCGGTATAAACTCCTGCAGCATAATCGCGGCCTCGCCAAGTTCCAGCCAGCACCAGCGAATTCTGCCGTCGGGCTCGTAATGTTCTTGACCATCAGCCTGATCTGGAATCCACCAGCGCTTCATTTTGAACCCAAGCCCATCCTTATAAAATCGCAGTGACGCTTCCATGTTGGTCACGCCGAAAAACGGCACCGCCTGCTTTACGTTCGGGCTCGTCCTGGTTTCTACCGGCATCATTCGCCTACCTCGGGGTCTCGGCTGATTATGAATGGAAACTTTAACTTGTTGCAAAATGGCGATTATACGCATTGAGATGAAGTGGCTCTTCCTAGCGTCCTTCATCGCGGCTCTTCTCTGCTCCCTCGTCTGATTGATGAGAGAGCTTCTCGTGATTAGCCGGCCCAGGGGCTAAAGCCCAAATTTTTCGTTTCGTTACGCGGCCCTGAAGGGCCGCTCTTCCACGGTTGCGCGATCGTTCGATGTGGTCGTCGTTCTTGGTTGTGCGATCGTTCGAGATCGTCCTTGGTTGTGCGATCGATCGAGGTCATCTTCGTTCTTGCGCAGGTCGATATCGCCGTATCCCTGGCCAAGGCGGGATTTGAACCACGAAGGGCACGAAGTTGCACGAAGGGAGATCGGCCGTTGCTGGCGGAGCGCCCGGCACAGGGGCTAAAGCCTAAATCTTTTCGTTTCGTTACGCGGCCCTGAAGGGCCGCTCTTCCACGGTTGCGCGATCGTTCGAGGTGGTCATCGTTCTTGGTTGTGCGATCGTTCGAGATCATCTTCGTCTTGCGCAGGTCGTATCGCCGTATCCCTGGCCAGGGCGGGATTTGAACCACGAAGGGCACGAAGTTGCACGAAGGGAGATCGGCCTTGCCGGCGGAGCGCCCGGCACAGGGGCTAAAGCCTAAATATTTTCGTTTCGTTACGCGGCCCTGAAGGGCCGCTCTTCCACGGTTGTGCGATCGTTCGAGGCGGTCATCGTTCTTGGTTGTGCGATCGTTCGAGATCGTCCTCGTTCTTCGTTGTGCGATGTTCGGGGTAGTCATGGTTCGTAGTTGTGCGAACGTTCGAGGTCGTCCTCGTTCTTGGTTGTGCCATCGTTCGAGGCGATCGACCTTCTTAGGGAAGTTATTCAGCGGCGCCTCGCGTAAAATGCTGATGCAAAATCGGTGGGCCTAAGGGGCGCATTTTCTACAGGCCTTCGGTCGCGAGGAAGACACTATGGATGCTGCTGTTCTGCACGCTCTCGGAGAACCGCCCCGGTACGAACAGTTCCCCGAGCCAATCGCTGGTGACGACGAAGTGATTGTGCATGTGCATGCGGCGTCGCTGAAACCGATCGACAAACAACTGGCCGGCGGCTCTCACTACGCCAGTCCGAAAGAGTTCCCCCTCGTCTGCGGCACAGATGGAGTGGGGCACCTCAGCGACGGGCAAAGGGTGTTCTTCGGTGGAACGCGCGCTCCATACGGTGCAATGGCACAACGCACGGTGGTAAGGCGAGCATTCTCGTTTCCGGTGCCTCAAGAAGTAGATGATGAGACGGCTGCGGCGCTACCCAATCCCGGCGTCTCCGCTTGGCTCACACTTGCCTTCCGCGCGAAGCTGGCGCCTGGCGAAAACGTGCTCATTCTCGGTGCGACAGGAGTGACCGGTAAGCTGGCGGTAAAGGTGGCAAAACTTCTTGGGGCAGGTCGCGTTGTGGCCGCGGGACGCAACCAAGAAGCATTGAGCACATTGCACGGGCTTGGTGCCGACGCCATCATTCGGCTCGATACGTCAGCGGAGGAACTTGGCGAGGCTTTTGTGAAAGAGGCTGGCCAGGCAGGCTTTCAAGTCGTGATTGACTACGTGTGGGGCAGCCCGGTAGAAGCATTTCTGGCTGCGATCACCCGCAAAGAGTTTGGCGCCATCACGTCCGAGATTCGACTGGTTCAAGTTGGGGAAAGCGCTGGGCCAACGATTTCACTTCCAGCGGCCGTATTGCGAAGCACAGCGCTGACCATACTTGGGACTGCCGGAATTCCTCCTCGCAATGTTCTCGTCGAGGCTCTGCAAAAAGTCATGGCCCATGCTGCAGGCGGGGATCTTCGCATCGAGACGCAACGTGTTCCTCTCGCAGATATTGAGAAGGCTTGGCAACGCGATGGGCGAGGCCGCAGACTTGTGGTCATCCCATAACCGGCAAACGCGGACTCACAGGAGGAAGGCAATGTACACGAAATCCGGAATCACGGATCTGCACGCGGTAACCCACGAGCGGCTTGACCTCCTCCTGCGGCATATTGGGACTGTGCCCGATGAACTGCAGCACAAGCCGATTCCCGGATTTGGCCACCCTTCGGTGTTCAAGCAAATGATGCACATCCTGACCTGCGAAGAAGGCTGGGTGAGCGATTTGCAGTACAAGGCGTTTGCCGGCTGGGGCGAAGAAGACTGTCCTACGTTGTCTTCCCTTCTGGCTGCCAAAAGCCGAGTTCGCGAGGCAACGAGAACCTATTTGCACGGTTTGAGTGAAGAGCAACTTAACACGACCCTCGCAAAGCGTCCGGTAGATTGGGGCGGTGAACTTCGAAGTCCCGCGTTTATTTTGTTGCACGTGATAACCCATGCGTTTCACCACAAAGGCCAGGTTGTCGCAATGCTGCGGATTCTGGGGTATCCGGCGCCGGATACGGACTTCCAGCCGGTCTAGGTTCTCGTCGGGGCACGTGGCTCCTACCTACTGCTCGATTCAAGGTCTCCAACCGATCGGGCTCCCGTCCCAAGTTTCACGATGTTGAAAGCGGAATTTTGTGGTTCTGTAAATCTTGGATTGAAAACCAACGGGCGCGTCGATTACGGTGCAGGAATACGAGAGGCAAGACCACACTCTGCTCAAAAAGGCTGGATAATTTTTTGTTTTTCCTGTCGAAATAACCCTGCCCTACTCGTCATACATATAGAAGGCGGCGGAACGAATCAAATTCGTCCGCCGAGGAGGTAAACCATGTGTCCATTCTGTTTCGCAACCGTGGGATTAGTCGTCGCGGGAGCGGTTTCGACCGGCGGCCTGGCAGCACTGGTGGTGAAAGTTTCCCGCAAGAAGAACGCAGCGGAAGAAGTCATCCCGAATTTGAATAATAAGGAGAGATAGGAATGCCGACGAGCAAAGAGAAAAACAAGGACCATGCGACAGGTGTCGCGATGAAGAAACCACTCGATCGTGTCGCAGCAGGATTGGGAGAGTGCGCGGCAAAAGTTGCTGGTGAAAGAGAAGGAGTTGACCCGGTCGCGTGATGCGATGGCGGCGGAACGCCGGCGGATGCCGTGGATGGCGGTAGAGAAGAAGTACGAGTTTGACGGACCCAACGGTAAGGTTGGCTTGCTCGATCTGTTCGAGGGCCGGCCACAGCTGATCCTTTATCGGGCCTTCTTCGAGCCCGGGGTGTTTGGCTGGCCCGATCACGCGTGCCGCGGCTGCTCGTTCGGCGCCGATCAGGTGGCACATCTGGCGCATTTGAACCACCGCGATACCACGCTGGTCTACGCGTCCCGCGCGCCACAGGCGGACATCGCACGGCTGAAGGCGCGGATGGGCTGGGAGATGCCGTGGTACACGATCACCGACAGCTTCGACAAGGACTTTGGCGTCGATGAATGGCACGGCCACAACGTGTTTTACCGCGACGGCGACCAGATATTCCGCACATACTTTATTAACAACCGCGGCGACGAGGCGACGGGAAGCACGTGGAGTTATCTCGACCTGACACCGCTTGGCCGTCAGGAAAATTGGGAGGACTCGCCAGAGGGTTATCCGCAGACTGCACCGTACAAGTGGTGGAACTGGCACGACAACTACGACGCCGAGGCGGCAACTCACCCGAAGTGGGTGGATATCATCACCGATCCAGAAGGAGCGGCTTTTCGAAGACGTGAGGATGAGGAGAAAGCGAGCTAAAGAAGGCCTTCCCGCGTCTGTCGGCGAGATGAATATCTGGCCACTTCGATTGCCGGCATTCGCGGGCGAGGGCGCCCGCGCCACTTGGCAAGGTTATGCAAGATCATGGTCAACTTGAAGAGAAACGCGAACGGAGGTGATACATGTCTCATCTGAACTTTCCGAACGAGAGCGCCGAGTACCGCGCGGCTCGAAACAAACTGCTTGCCGAAGAAATCGCGTTGCGAAAGCAGATTGAGGCCGTCGCCGCGCAGCGGCGCGCCCTGCCGCCCGGGGGTGAAGTACCGCAGGATTATCTCTTTGAGCGGATCGGGAAGAACCTAATGCCGCAGAAGGTAGGAATGTCGGAGCTCTTCGGCCAACATAACACGCTAATCCTCTACAGCTTCATGTATGGCCCGGAACGCGAGGGGCCATGCCCTATGTGCACACATCTGCTCGATTCGGTGAATGGCGGGGCACGTCATGTCGGCCAACGCGCGTCGCTCTACATCGTCGCAAAATCGCCCATCGCGCGGCTAGTCGCTTGGGCTCGAGAGCGTGGGTGGAATGATCTTGATTTTCTCTCCACCTCCGGCAACAGTTACGACGCGGACTATTTCGGCGATACGTCGAGGCTGCCATCTGCTTTGCGGAAAGAGCGCGTCAAGGACGGCAAGGATTACGACGAAACGATGTTTAACGTCTTTCGTCTCGACAAAGGCACGATCCGACATTTCTGGGGAAGCGAACTCACCTGGGCTCCGATGGATCCTGGGCAGCATCATCGATCGGGTGACGCCGTGAATGCGCTCTGGGGATTTCTCGACATGACTCCCGAAGGACGCGAGCAGTTCATGCCGAAGCTCGTCTATTGAGCAGGACTTGAGTCCGGGGAAAAGCGCCATTGCGCTAACGGAGAAACGATGACAGAGGCGAAGACGCTTTTGCCCGCATTACAACTTGCGGCTACCAACACTGTCCAATTTCCGAATGAGAGCGCGGAGTATCGCAGGGCGCGCAACGCGCTGCTCGTCGAAGAGATTGAGTTGCGGCGCCACATTGAGCGTGTGGCGGCCGAGCGGCGCGCGCTGCCTGCGGGTGGCGAGATCCCGCGCGACTTCGAACTGATCTCAGAGACCGGGCCGACTCGCCTCTCCAGCCTGTTCGGCGACAAAAACACGCTGATGGTCTACAGCATGATGTACGGTCCAGCGCGCAAGACGCCGTGCCCAATGTGTACGTCGTTCCTGACATCCTGGAACGGCACTGCGATTAACCTTCGCGAGCGGTGCGCCATTTTAGTCACGGCGCGCTCACCGATAGAGCGGCTGATCGAGTACAAGAAGCAACGCGGCTTCGACAAGCTTCCCTTTGTTTCCGATGTTTCCGGCGACTACACGCGTACGTACGTTAGTCCGAAGGACGAGGATGTGCCGGGCTTCAGCGTGTTCAGTCGACGCGACGGAACCGTTCGTCACTTCTACAGCGGAGAAATGAGCGGGACGATGGCCGACCCCGGCCAAGATCCGAGGGGCGCGCCGGACGCGGACCCTCTTTGGCTGATGCTGGACTTCACGCCGGAAGGTCGCGGCAAGGACTGGTATCCGAAACTAAAATACGAGCACGAATAAGCCAGACTTTTTCCGCGGGACGTCTCGAACCGTGAGGTCGAGCGCAATAGGCGAAAAATGAAATACGAGGCTCATCTCTAGTCGTTGGCGCTAAGGAGAGAACGATGTCAGACAAAAAGACAGAGGATCCAGCAGTTCCCAAGCTAGTCGATCGGAGTACGTTCCAGGCAGAATTGGAGGCGCTGCGGGTTCGGGAAAAGGCACACACGCACGAGGGTGACGCGATTGCGGCCGCGCGCCGGCGGCTACCGATGGTGGAGGTGGACGCCACCATCACGCTGATTGGCCCGCACGGTCCGGTGACGCTGCTCGAGGCGTTCGAGGGACGCCAGCAGCTCATCGCGTACTACTTCATGTGGCACACAGGGAAACCTGCGCCGGAGCAGTGCGAGGGGTGCACGTGGATTACGACGCAAGTCCGCGAGCTGTGCTACCTGCATTCTCGGCACGTCACCTTTGCCGTGTTTGCCCAAGGTCCCTATGAAGAGAGCGCGCGATACCGCGACTTTATGGGCTGGGAGATGCCCTGGTACTCCGCCAAGGATTCTCTCAACACGCTGCTGGTAGGACGCCGAGTGGGAAGGATGCACATTGTTTGCTACCTGCGACAGGGATCGAAAGTATTCGAGACGTACTGGACGACGGCACGGGGCGTCGAGGCGATGGACAACATGTATCATCTGCTGGATTTGACGGTCTATGGGCGGCAGGAGAAGTGGGAAGACTCGCCGCCGGAATGGCCACAACAGTGCACCTACACGCGGACGAAAAGCGGCGCGCCGACTTGGGAGCCAGAGTGGCCGGGCGGGCGTCCCATCGCGCAGTGGCCGCGTGTCGATGCCGGACGGTCCGACGAGCTTGGCAACACCAACACGAAGACTAGGTAGATGATCCGACGATAAAGTTTAGTTCTAGATGGTGATTCCCCCCTCTGCTCTGCACCGTTGGCGTGATGCCAGCAGAGCGTCCCCCGAGCGGTTATTTGAAATTTTATCGGCGAAGATTGGGGCCGATATAATGCGGGCATGTACACACCGCAGGCTGGAATTTTTGCTCTGGGAACGTCCTCGCACGCGTACCTGGAGTTCGACATTCTGGACGCAAAGAAGCGCAAGAAGTTCGCTTCAAAAATCTCCTCCATCCGTGAACCGCGGACCACCACGGGAGGAGTGAACTTCGTGATCGGGTTTCGGCCTGAGCTCTGGCGCGATCTTGTTCCGGAGGACGCTCCAGCGGGCGTGGCGGGCTTCAACAAAAAGATCCGAGGCATTGAAGGATTTGTGATGCCGAGCACGCAACACGATGCGGTGGTGTGGCTCTCCGGCAGCGCGTACGACGTTATCTTCGATATGGCGCGCTCGGTTATTCGTGACCTTGCAGGGCAAGCCTCGCTGGGAGAAGAAACGTCGAGTTGGCCTTACCAGCACGATCGCGATCTCACCGGGTTCATCGACGGCTCGGAGAATCCGACGCTGCTCGATGCTCCGAGCGTAGCTCTGCTGCCCGAAGGAGTTCCCGGCGCCGCCGGCTCAGTGCTGCTGCTGCAAAAGTGGAAACACAAGGTGGTGGAGTGGGAAGCTCTGAAGGTCAAGAAGCAGGAGCACATCATGGGGCGCACCAAGGCGGACAGCATCGAATTCAAGCACAAGCCGGCGGACTCGCATGTAGCTCGCACCGATCAGGACGAATTTGGAAAGATTTTCCGTCGCAACATGCCCTACGGAAATGTCGAAGATCATGGCACCATGTTCGTTGGATTCAGCGCAGAGCAGAAGCGGCTGTCGAAAATGCTCGATAGCATGGCAGGCCTGACCACAGGCAAACGCGATGCCCTCACACGCTTTACTGAGCCGTTGACTGGCTCCTATTATTTTGTGCCTTCGGTCGAGAGTCTGCGGCGCTTACGATAAGAAGGGGCACGCAGACAGCACGCTCAGAATTCTGCGGCCGATCAAGTGAGTTGACACAGAGGGAATCACGCTCAGCGAGCGGTTTTTTGCCCGGTGATATTTTGGAAGCATGCCAATTCCGTATTACCACATTGATTCGTTCGCGAACGAACTGTTCGCGGGCAATCCTGCGGGTATTTGCATCGTTCCCGCATTTCCTGCCAAGGATGTCATGCAGAAAATCGCAGCGGAGAACCGTCACAGCGAAACAGCCTTTGTGGTGGCCCGGGCGGATGGGGATTTTGACCTGCGTTGGTTCACGCCCGTGGTTGAAGATGATCTGTGCGGCCATGCAACCCTGGCGTCCGCCTATGCGCTTTCGTTGCGTGGACATGACACCTGGCCGGTTCGCTTCCATACCGTCAGTGGCTTGTTGACGGTCAATCGTGATCACGAGCGCTTTGAGATGGATTTCCCGTCGAGGCCCGCGGTGACATGTGAAATTCCAACGGGACTGCTGTCGGCTCTTGGTCTGAAGACGGCAGAGGTAAGGCGCGACCCTCGCGACTTTCTGGTCATTGTCGATCACGCAGAGATCGTGCGAAATCTCAAACCAGATCTAGTTGCGCTGGCAAAAGTTGATTTGGGCATGAGTGGTGGAGCGATTGTTACAGCTTCCGGCGACAAAGAGGTCGATTATGTGTGCAGGTTTTTCGCTCCGTCCGAGGGGATCGACGAAGATGCTGCGACGGGATCAATCCAGTGCACACTTGTCCCATACTGGGCCGGACGCACCGGCAAGCAAACATTTCGAGTGCGGCAACTCAGTTCTCGCGGCGCGCAAATGTGGTGCGCGCTGGTTGGCGATCGCGTAAGGATCGCTGGTGAAGTGAAGCTTTATCTACAAGGAAATATCAACATCCAGCTTTAGATTTCGTTGAACGTGCACGAAGGAAATCGGTGTTTTGCCAAAAGTGTCGCACAGGGGCTAAAGCCCACAACATTCCGATCACTACGCGGCCCTAAAGGGCCGCTCTTCCACGGTTGTGCAATCGTTCGAGGACATCCCGGTTGTGCAATCGTTCGAGGACATCCCGGTTGTGCAATCGTTCGAGGACATCCCCGGTTGTGCAATCGTTCGAGGACATCCCCGGTTGTGCAGTCATCGGAGGACATCCCGGCTGTGCAATCGCTCGAGGACATCCCCGGTTGTGCAATCGTTCGAGGACATCCCGGTTGTGCGATCGTTCGAGGACATCCCCGGTTGTGCAATCGTTGAGGACATCCTCGGTTGTGCGATCGTTCGAGGACATCCCGGTTGTGCAATCGTTCGAGGACATCCCCGGTTGTGCGATCGTTGAGGACATCCCCATTCTTGCGCAGGATTTTGGCTCGACGTTCGTGCCCGATCTTGCGGAGGGCATTATCGCAATCCTCTCACCGTCGTAAGACACTGAACCACGAAGGGCACGAAGTTGCACGAAGGAAATGGTCCTTGCAGACATTAGATCTGCTCGGGTTCGTCGGGATCGGGTTCGCGGACGGGGGCGTCGGGATTCTCCATAGGAGAAGGTGGTTCCTTGATCGGCGGCGGCATGGGTTCGGCGGGGGTGCGGTTGTTGGGGACTGGAAGTTGAATGTCGGACTTCGTGTCGGTGGTCATGGGAAATCAGATGCAAAAGTTAGTTTAAGGGAAGCCGAAGTTTGTTGTTTGCCTGGCGCGTCCAAGATCCATCGAGCCAATATCACTTACTTCATTCTTTTATCCGCCGGTTTCACCTGGCTCAATTGCTGTCAACGCTAGAACACGTACTTCCCGGCCAGCTGCATCAGTCTGGGAGGAGCGGCAGTAACGATCTGGCCGAAGTTGGCGCTGCTGATGTTGCCGTTGACGGCTGCTGGTCCATAGAACTGCGCGTGATTGAAGACGTTGAAGGCTTCCAGGCGAAATTCGAGCGAACGGGATTCGGAGAGCTTCACATTCTTCTCAAGTGCGAGGTCAAAGTTGTCGATGCCCGGTCCGGCGAAAAAACGCCTGGCGGCGTTGCCCACTTCACCGAGCGCGGGGATGGAGAAGAGCGAGGTGTTGAAGGCAGCGCTGCTGTGGCGCGGATCGGTATTGATTTCGAGTTTGCCGGAAGTGAAGTTGGGAGTATCGACGCCATTGTTATTGATGCCGTTGGGAATGGTTCCGAGCAGAGAGCGGTCGGTGTTGTTGTAGAGTGTCACGGGAAATCCGGCAGTGAAGCGGGTCAAGCCGGAGAGAGCCCAACCGCCGGTCCATTGATTCTCGCGGTGAAAGAGGAGGTTGAACGGCAAGTGGTATTTATAGCTGGCCACAAAGTTATGACGCATGTCGAAGGCAGAGAGAGCTGCGCTGAGGCGGGGGTCAGTGGGATTTACGGCTTCGGCCAGACTGGAAGATTCGTCGAGCGATTTGCTGTAGGTGTAGCCGGCCATCAATTCCAGCGGCCCGGAGCTGTGGCGAAGATCGATCTGCAGCGCGTTGTAGTTTGAGTTGGCGATGGTTTTTTGGTAGGTAACGGCAGCAAACTGAGAGCTAAAAGGTCCGCGCGTTCCGTGAACGAGGGCGCCCGAGGGAGTGGTGTAAATTCCGCTCTCGCCAAAGGGTCCGCAGGTGGGGGTTCCGGGCATGACATCGCTCGGCTGACTGAGACTCAGGCATAACGAGGGGTTGCCGGGATTGGCGGACGTGAGGACAAGCAGATGATGCGCCTGCGTGCCGACGTAATTGACGCTGAGAAAAGTTTTCGTTGCGAGTTCGCGTTGGAAGGAAAGCGAGTAACTCTCCGAGTAGGGAGGGACGTTGCGGTGAAAGAACGAAGGCACTCCCGTGATTGGCAAGTACTGGGACCAATCCACGTTGTAATTGGGGTGAGCCGGCGAAGCTCCGAACGCGGGGAGAGTCAAGGGGAAGCGCTGGCCAACGTTCTCTCCGCTGGCAGCGGTGATAAAAGGCGTAGTGAAAAGTGGCGGAGCCAGGCTGGTGTAGTCGTATCCATAGGGCGGATTGGCACTCATGATGCCGGCGGACAAGCCTTCGAATGCAGTGTAGAAAAAGCCATAACCAGCGCGAAGGGTGCTCCTGCCAGGGCCGCCGAAAATTCCGGCGAGCAGGCCGTTCTCGAAATCCGGGGGAGTATGACAGGCCGAGGCGCGGCGCGAAGTTATTGTATTTGGTGGGCGCAAGCGTTTGCGGAACACCGGGATCGCCGGGAAAAACAAGTCCGGCGGGAGCTCCGGGGTAGACCCTTGATTGCTCGCCGAGAACCAGGGTTTGGAGTTGATTGTACTTCTCCGACCAGGGTGGGACCATGTCCCAGCGCAGGCCATAGTTCAGGGTAAGGTTCGATTTCATGCGCCAGCTGTCCTGCGCGAAGAGACCGGCGTACTTGTTGCGATCGTAGAAACGGCGGGAGTCGCCCTGGTTGTAGCTGCTGGCGATGCCGAGGAGGAAGTCGGCCATATCGGAGCCCGTCTCGGTTCCTTGAAATACGAAAGCACCATTAAAAATGGGATCGGGATTAGTGTTGATCTGATCGAGATGGAATTCGCCGCCCAGTTTGAGAGTGTGTTTGCCGATGACGCGCGAGAAGTTGTCCATCCATTGGTAGGTATTGTTGATTTGGGTCAATCCTGTAATGTCCTCGCCGAAGGTGAAGTCGTTGAAGGAAATGTTTTCGATACCTTCAATGGCCGGAGAAAGAGGAACGATGCCGGGTGCTCCGTTGGCGTCGACAAAACCTTGGGAGGCGAGGCTCTTACCTACGCCGCCAACCGGACGGCCTGCCTGGTTGGCGTCGCGCATGAAGCTGAGATGAAGTTCGTTGACCGCATTGGAACCGAACGGCCGAGTGATGGCCAGACTGAATAATTGCGCACGGCCAAGCGTGATGGCGTTGAAGCCCGGAACGTTGGCGCCGCCCTGAGCGGTTGGGTAGGGATTGTTCAGGGAATAGTCGTCGAGGAAGTAGTAGGCGGCTAAGGATCCGAGGCGGGTGTTGGCGTCGATGCGGACGGCGCCTTTGTCGTCGCGAAGGCTTTGCTTGTAAGCCGAGGTGGAGAACGTGTTGCCCGCTTGATTGGGCTGGGGAATGTATTGAAGCAGCGCTTGCGCGGGCGCGGACCATTTGCTCTGGGGAATTTTTGCGTTCGGAATGACGCATTGCGAGGAAGTGGTGCATCCGGACGTGTAATAGGGCTCGCCGACGTGGACGGAGTATCCAAGTCTTTGCGAGAGCAGGTCTGCCCAGTACTGCCCGTTGACAACTCCGGTAAGCGATGTGGCGAGGTCGGAGAGATTGCCGGATCGATCCTGCAGAGAAGGAACGGAAATTCGGCCGGTGTCTATGCCCTGGCTCAGGCGAGTGCCTTGGTAATCGGTGAAAAAGAAAATTTTATCTTTCCCTCTTACCGAGAAGAGGCCCGCCGAAAGTGCCGCCGAATTGGTTCTGTGCGAACTGCGCACGGTCTGCCGAGAAGTAATTGCGGGCGTCAAGATTGGTGTTGCGCAGGAACTCGAAGGCATCGCCGTGGAACTGATTGCCGCCGGACTTGGTGAGAACCAGGACCTGGCCGCCGCTGTAATTGCCATATTCGGCGTCAAAGCTGCTGGTGAGTACACGGAGTTCTTCGATGGAATCAAGATTGGGAACGATCGCGGTACCCATGTTGACATCTTCTTCGACGTCGCTGCCGTTGACGCGGAAGCCATTCGCGGTTTCCCGCTGGCCGCTGATGGAAGTGTTGCCGGCGTTGAGGTCACCGGACGGAGAGGTGCTGGTGACGCCGCTCATCACAACGGCATTGGGCTGCTGGGAGGTGGTGGGAACGATGCCGGTCTGTATGGCGAGAAGATCAGTGAAGCTGCGACCATTGAGCGGGACGTTCGTCATCTTGGCTGCGGCGATGGTCTCCCCCATTTGCGTGGTGGATAGGTCGATGGCAACGCTGTCGGCGTGGACGTCCACAATGGTCGACTCTGATTTCAGTTCGAGGGTGATATTGAGCGTGAGGGCGGCCGACGTGGAGAGGTCCAAATCAGTTTGGACGTACGGCTTGAATCCTGGAACGGTGATGTCAAGGCGATAGCGACCGGCGGGGAGAGAGGGAAACACATAAGAGCCCTGAGCGTCGGTGGTAGAGCTTTCTTCCAAACCTGTTTTCAAATTGCTGATTTTCACGATGGCGGGTTGAACGACTGCTCCGCTGGGGTCGACGACCGTGCCGGAAATGCTGGCCGCGTCGCTGGCAAAGCTTGAGACGGAAAAGCACACCAGGAGTGCAAGCCATAAGCTCGAAATTCTTTTTGGTTTTTCTGGTGTAGGTTTGAACAAGATTGTTGTCACGGGTTGTTTTCTCCGTAGGGATATGAAGAAGAAAGCATTGCACCTTATTGAAATTGAATTTCATTTTCATAATGCCTGCGAACCGCGGTTGCCGCTGTGACTTGAATCACAGGAGAGTGTGCGGGGAGGCCGACTCGACTCGGCGCGAGAGCAGTGTTTGCTGCTTTGAGGTCGATTCCCTTCCGCTTATCCCACGGCTTTTCGGGCTACCTTCGACCAGAGGTCAACGTTGCGGGGCGGAATGGCATCCAAAGAGCGAATCCCGGGCCTTGCCACCGCTTGGTTCCAGGTTGGACTCAACGAAGACGAACAGTGTCAGCGGGACCGGCGGAGGGTATATAGGCGAAGACGTTCAGATTTTTACTGTTTCTCTGAATCGAGCCAACATTCTATCTACGCCGGTCCACGAGTCCAATGCGGTTGAATATTCGCCGCGGCAAAACCTCTGCGATATAGCGCGCATCCAACACGCGCCACTGTGTCCAACTCCGAACTCACCTCGATTCTTCTAATCCTCTTGCTGCTGGTAGGACTGGCGCAGCTGCTGGGCAGCCTGTTTGTGAAACTGCGGCAGCCGAAGGTGGTGGGGGAAATTGCGGCAGGGATCGTGCTGGGTCCGGCGGTGCTGGGGCGGATGCATTTTGCGGCGGGGCTGACGGCAGCGGCGAAGGATCAGGCCGCGATCGTGAATTTTGTGTACTGGCTGGGATTGCTGCTGTTGATGTTTTTATCGGGAGCGGAGACGCGGCAACTGTTCAGCCACGACGAACGGCGGGAAGTGGGATGGTTGACGATTGTGGGAACGGGAGTGCCGTTCGCGCTGGCGCTGGGACTGGGACCGTGGCTGATCCGTCCGACGCTGGCGGGGCCGAACGGAAACCGGTTCTCTCTCATTATTATTGTGGCGGTTGCGGCTGCGGTGACTTCCATTCCGGTGGTCTCGAAAATATTTGCCGACTTGAAAATCCTGCACACGCGATTTGCGCGGCTGGTGCTGGGCGTGGCCGTGCTGGAAGATATTGTTCTGTGGCTGGCGCTGGCGGTGGCGACAGCGATGGCCGGAAAGGGAGCGATCAACACAACGCAGATGGCGCTGCATCTGGTGCGAACGGTTGCGTTTTTTGTGCTGGGTCTGACGATCGTTCCACGAATCGTAAAGCGAATCAACAAATCACGGTTCAATATTCTGGCGAAACAATCGCCGATTGCGTACGCGATGGGGGTTTTGCTGGCGTATTGCGTGGTAGCCGGATCACTGGATGTGAGCATCGTGTTTGCGGCGTTTCTGGCCGGGTTCGCGGTGGTGCACAAGAAGCGCAAACTCTTCGCGGAAGCGCTGGATGCGATCGGAAAAGTTTCGTTCGCGTTTTTCATCCCGGTGTACTTTGCAATTGTCGGATGGAAACTGGATCTGGTGCGCGGACTGTCATGGAAGATGCTCGCGGTGTTTCTGGCGGGAAGTTGCGCGGTGAAGATCATGTCGGTGTCGCTGGCGGGACGGTTGGCGGGATTCCGGGGACTCGATCTGCTCAACCTTGCGATTACGACGAACGCGCGCGGCGGGCCGGGAATCGTATTAGCGAGCGTGGCTTTCGATGCGGGAATTATCAGCGCAACGTTTTACACGACGCTGGTGCTGGCGGCGGTGCTGACTTCGCAGATGGCGGGCGCATGGCTCGATTACGTTTTACGGAAGGGATGGCCGTTGCTGACGCCTGTGGCGACGGAGGAAGCTACGATTGTGCCGACGGCGGCGACGCTGGGGTAAACAATGCGAGCGAGAGTTTGAGAAACTTTTGTGAGCGAGATGCGATCAAGAGCGGCTTGAACGGGCGGGCAAGCCGAGTCGGCATGTTATAATCTCGTATTCTCTGTGGTTTAGAGTGTGGAGGATTGTTATCGATAAACGCTTTATTCGAACGAATGACCGCATCCGGGCACGCGAAATACGCGTGATCGGCGATGAAGGGGAACAGATTGGTGTAATGCCCCCATTCGAAGCGCTCAAACTGGCCCGCAGCAAGAATCTGGATCTGGTCGAGATTTCACCCACCGCGCAACCCCCCGTGTGCCGCATCATGGACTACGGGAAATATTTGTACCAGCAGGAAAAGAAAGAGCGCGAGGCGAAGAAACACCAGAAGACGATTACGGTGAAAGAGGTCAAGTTCCGCATTAATGTGGACGATCACGATTACGAGACGAAAAAAAATCATGTGCTGCGCTTTCTGGATGAAGGCGACAAGGTAAAGGCCACGATATTTTTCCGCGGACGTGAGATGACCCGCACCGGGCTGGGCCGAACGATTTTGGAACGGCTGATCAAGGACGTGGAGCCGCAGAGCATTGTGGAGTTCCGTCCCAGGCAGGAAGGCAACACGCTGCACGCGATACTGGCGCCGAAGAAATCGGCGGCGGAGCGCGAGAAGGAAAAAGAGAAAGAAGCCAAGGCGAAAGCCAAAGCCGAGCGCCAGGAAAAGATGTTGCAGGAAAAAATGGCGCAGGCGAAGCTGGCACCGGAGAAGAAAGAAGAACATGCTCCGGCAGCGGCAGTGGCCGGGGCTGACGGTCCGAATCCGGGTTCGTAGATTCGGATGTTGGATCGGGTTGGTGGAAAGACTGCATCGTCGATACTTCGCGGCGCGTCGAACGAACTCCCATAGTAGAATTCAAAAGCAGAGCTGATGGCTGCGGCTGCCAGCTGATTCCGAGGAACTATGCCGAAATTGAAAACGCACAAGGGCGCAGCCAAGCGCTTCAAGAAAACCGGTACGGGAAAGGTGAAGCGCGGCCATGCGAAGGCGCGTCACATCCTGACCTCGAAAGACAAGAAGGTCAAACGCAAACTGGGCAAGTCGACGCTGGTGAGCGACGGAGATTTGCGCAAAGTACTGCGGATGATCCCGTATCAATAGTAAGCATTGCCGATTTTGTGATTTGGTGATTTTGCGATTGAAAATCTCGCGAAAGCGGCTGAGGTCTTCCAATCGTCAATGGCTCGATCGCTTAATCGACAATGGTTTTGAGGCGTGTGAAGAGGCTGTGATCGCCGCAAGGGTGATCGTCCTTACCTCCAGCCGCCAGTAAATAGAAATAAAAAAGGAGAACAAAATGCCACGTGTAAAACGCGGAACCAAACGCCGCGCCAAGCGGAAAAAAATATTAGACCGCGCCAGCGGTTATTTCCTAACTAAATCAAAACTCTACCGGGCAGCGAAAGAGGCCACCGAGCGCGGACTGAAATTTGCGTTCTCGGGGCGCAAGCAGCGCAAGCGGCAATACCGATCGTTGTGGATCGTGCGAATCGGCGCGGCGGCGAAGCTGAATGGGATGAGCTATAACCAGTTTGTCCACGGATTGAAGCTCGCGGGCGTGGAACTGGACCGCAAGATTCTCGCGGACCTGGCCGTGAAAGATGCGGCGGCGTTTGCGAGTCTGGCGGAGCAAGCCAAGGGCGCGCTGGCGTAGGCTTCCGGCATCGCGAGCCAGACCTTCGGTGGTTCTCATTCATTCGTACATTTCTGCTTTGTCATTTTGAGCGAAGAATCTGCTTTCGGGGTCAGTGTCACGCGATTCCCGGCCACGCACTGCGGATTTAGCCGATAGGATCCTTCGACTGCGCAACCGATTCGCTTCGCAAATCGGGTTACTCCGCTCAGGATGACATTCTTAGCATTCCTGGATACTTAAACAGAGTGGCTTATACCGTTTCCAAATTGACGGATTATTCGGCGGAGGCGCTGGAAAAAGCGTCCAGCTGAGTGCGTCTCTGCCTGTCTGACGGATCGCGCCGCCATCCATAACGAGGCGGAGTTGAAGACATTTCGCGATCGGTGGATTGGACGCAAGAACGGTCTTCTGACACAGATCAATGATTTGTGGTTGAAGGGCGCTCCGAAGGACGCAAAGCGCGAGGCGGGGATTCGCGTGAATGAATTGAAAGCGCGGATTACGGAGCTGGTCGAGGGCGCGCAGTGTTTCGGCGTGCGCGACAGGGCTTCGCAGGCTGAGCAGCAGGTCGACATCTCTCTTCCTGGCATTCGGCGTCCGATTGGGGCGGAGCATCCGGTTATTAAGACGACGAACGAGTTGGTTCGCGTGTTTCAGAAGCTCGGCTACTCGGTGGCTGAAGGGCCGGTGGTCGAGACGGATTACTACAATTTCGAGGCGCTGAATTTTCCGCCGAATCATCCGGCGCGGGATACGCAGGATACGTTGTTCATCGCGGGACAGCAGTCCAAGGAGCAGCGCGAGCGGTTGCTGCTGCGCACGCATACGTCGCCGGTACAGATTCGGACGATGGAGAAGATGCGGCCGCCGTTGCGGATTGTGATTCCGGGCACGGTGCATCGCAACGATCCTCCGGATGCGAGCCACTCGCCGATGTTTCATCAGATCGAAGGGCTGGCGGTCGACACGAATATTACGTTCGGCGATTTGAAGGGGACGCTCGATCATGCGATGAAGGAATTTTTCGGATCGAGCGTGAAGACAAGTTTTCGACCGTCGTTCTTTCCATTCACCGAGCCGAGCGCGGAGATGTATGTCTCGTGCTTCATCTGCGGCGGCAGTGGAAGGCGCGGGAGCGATCCGTGCCGTCCGTGCAAGCAGACGGGATGGATTGAGATTCTGGGCTGCGGCATGGTCGATCCAAATGTGTTTGAGTTTGTGAAGGATAACGGATATGACCCGAAGAAAGTTTCGGGATTCGCCTTCGGCATGGGCGCGGACAGGATCGCTCTGCTGAAGTATGGCGTGGATGATATTCAGTTGTTCTTTCAACGGGGATGTGAGGTTTCTGGAGCAGTGGGCGTGATGGCGTTCGCCTCAGTACAAAGATCGCATAGCATCCTGTCGGCGCGAAAACCGCGCGCCTCAGGATGACAGAAGAATGAAACTTTCTCCATCATGGATTCGCGACTTTGTCGATCTGCCCGTCGATGACCGGCGGCTGGCGGAAGATTTGACCAGCGTTGGCATTGCTGTCGAAGGAATCAGCGGCGCGGGCGCGGACACGGTGTTTGAGATGGAGATTGGAACGAACCGTCCGGACGCGATGAATCATTATGGGGTGGCGCGGGAGGCGGCGGCGATTTATGACGTGGAGTTGAAGCCGCTTGAGGCTGTAAAGGATCAGCGGTCAGCAGGACCCCCAGCGGCTAAAGCCGATTCGTCTCTGGCTTCTAGCGGCGCGGCTGAAAGCCGCGCCCTTTCAAAACATAGCTGGGGCGGCACGACTGAAGTCGTGCCCTTCCCGAACACAACCACCCCGAACACAACCTTCGCGAACACGGCTTCGGCGAAGACACCTACCTCGCACATTACCTCCCCAGACACAACCACCCCGAACACAGCTTTCGCGAACGTTCCGTTTCCCATCACGGTCGAAGAGCCGCAGCTTTGTCCGCGATTCTCGGCGCGAGTGATTCGTAATACGACCATCAAGGCATCGCCGGAGAAGATTGCGCATCGACTGCAGTTGCTGGATCAGCGGCCCATCAGCAACGCGGTGGACGCGACCAATTATGTTTTGTGGGAAATGGGAAAGCCGACCCACGTTTTCGACATGGACTTGCTGGAGGGTGGGCGGCTCATCATTCGAAAGGCGAAGAACGGGGAGAAGCTGAAGACGCTGGATGGAGTGGAGAGGACGCTGACGTCGGACGATCTGGTGGTGGCCGATGCGAAGAAGCCGGTTGGACTGGCAGGAGTGATGGGCGGCTTCGACACGATGATCACGGAGAAGACGCGGAATATTTTGATCGAGTCAGCGTGGTGGGATCCGGCAACGGTGCGCAAGACGTCGCGGCGGCACGGAATTCATACGGATGCTTCGCATCGCTTTGAGCGTGGAGCGGATTTCGAATCGACAGTTTTGTCGTGCGACCTGGTTGCGGCCCTGATTCTGGAATCGGGCGGCGGAGAGTTGGCAGGCGACGCGATCGACGTGATGTCGAGAGAGATGGGCCAGGCGCAGGTGATATTGCGGGTGTCGGACGTGCAGCGAATTCTGGGCGGCAAGCTCACGGGCGGACATATTTTCGGCATCCTGAAAAAGCTGGGATTTGGCTTGATCCCGGAAGGCCAGGCGGATGCGGAGTTTCGGGTGCAGATTCCGAGCTGGCGGCTGGATGTGGAACGCGAGATCGACCTGATCGAAGAAGTGGCGCGGCTGCATGGTTACGACAAATTCGAAAACACTTTGCCGGCTTACAGCGGAGCGGTGGTGGATCTGCCGTACGCGGCCATGGACGCCACTTTGCGCGAGCGCGCTTTGGCTTTGGGATATAACGAAGCGGTGTCGCTGACATTTATTTCGCATGCGGATGCGGAAACGTTTGGGTTTTCGGGCGGGTTCGAGGCGGGCACCTCAGCGGCTAAAGCCGCGCACCATTTTGCGGCGAGCGTGGCGCGGCTCGAAGCCGCGCCCTTTCAAAACACAAACAGGCGGGTGTTGGAGTTGGAGAATCCGCTGAGCGAAGAAGCTTCGGTGATGCGGACCTCGATGGCTCCGGGAATGCTCGACATGCTGGCGTGGAATTTGAATCGGGATTCAGAAAATGTGCGTCTGTTCGAGATGGGACGGGTTTACGAAATGCGAGACGGGGAGCGGGCCGAACCGGCGCGGATGTGCCTGGGGGCGACGCTGGCCGCGGTGGAATCCGGCATTCCAGTGGGGGCAATGCTCGATGTGAGTAGAGGGTCTAAATCCCCACCCAAGCCAAAAGATGGCTTGGATGGGGCACCCGGGTCTTCTCAAGCAGTGGAGGCGTTTCGGGCGTTCAAGGGAGATGTGGAGAATTTGCTGGCGCCTTTTGCTTATGACAGTTTGAGTTTCGATCGCGACACCTCGGAATATTTTCATGCGGGACGGTCGGCGCGAGCGCTGATGGATGGAGTAGCGGTGGCGCAGTTTGGACAGATTGCGGAAAGCGCGAAATCGGAGCGGAAATTACGGCAGGACGTTTTCCTGGCAGAGATCGATGTGGAACAGTTGCGTGCGCGCGGGTTGCGCACGGTCCGGTTCGCGGCGCTGGCGAAGTATCCGGCAGTGGAGCGGGATTTCTCGTTTGTATTCCCGGATGAAGTGGAGTTTGCGACGATGCAACGGGCGGTAACGGGGCTGGGGCTAAGCGCCTTGCGGGACTTCAGGCCGGTAGAGATTTTTCGGGGCGCATCGATCGGCGCGGGCAAGTATTCGATTCTGTTGCGGGCACGGTTGCAGTCGGATGAGGGAACGCTGCGGGACGAGCAGATTGCGGAGTGGTCGGGCAAAATCGTGGCGGCGCTGCAAGGGTTGGGTGGAGCGCAGAGAGCGTAAGAGGAATTCACCACGGAGAGACGTCCACTCAGCGAAATCTTCGGGGAACGGAAGGAACTGATCGCGAAGTACGTTCCCGCGGAAACGCAAGCTGTTCACGCCCGAGCGATTGCGCAGCTGAGGCAACAGAATCTGGCAGCGAACAGTCTTCCCGTCGGCGCAAAAATTCCAGATTTCCAGCTTCAAGATCAGGACGGCAAGAGCTTCTCTTCGTCTGAACAGCTTGCCACAGCAAGGCTGGTGATGTGTTTCATCCGAGGGCGCTGGTGCCCATTCTGCGTTGCGCAGATGGAAGCGATGAACATGATCGTGCCGGAGATCAAGCAAGGTGGCGCGATGCTCGTGGCAATTTCCCCACAGACGGTGCAGCAATCGTTTTTTATGCGCGATCAGCACAAGCTGCAGTTCCCTTTGCTCTCCGATGTCGGCAACAACGTGGCCCGGCGGTTTGGACTGGCGTACCGTGTCCCAGAGGAGCAAAAGGCAATCTATCAACGCGCGTTCGTGAATTTGCCGTTTGTGAATGGAGTTGACAGTTGGGAATTGCCCATTCCGGCAACTTACATTATCGAGCGGGATGGGACCGTGTCGTTCTCCTCTGCGAATGAGGATTACACCGAGCGGCCCGAACCGACAGACATTTTGAACTTTCTCGAACACAACGTTCGTTCTTGAACGCTGCAACGCGGGCGAGGGCGCCCGCGCCACACTCCAGCTTTCGGTACACTGATACTTCATGAACTATATCTACGGCATCAACGCCGTCGGCGAGGCTCTCAAAGCCCGAGGACGGGCTTTTCAATGGGTGGGGATGGCGAAGGAGCGGCACGATATCCGTTTACAGCGGATGATCGAAGAGTGCCGGAAACTGGGCGTGCCGGTGCGTTTTCTGACGCGCGTAGAACTTGACCGCATGGCGGGCAACGCGGCGCACCAGGGCGTGGTGGCGGTCACATCGGCGAAACAATACAGCGATCTGGATGATGTGATCGGGGCTAAGCGCGGGCGCTATACGCTGGTCATCGTGCTGGATGGTGTGGAGGATCCGCATAATCTTGGCGCTGTGTTGCGCACGGCGGACGCGGCAGGCGCAGATGGCGTAGTCATTCCAGAGCGACGGGCCACGGCAGTTACGGGGACGGTCACGAAAGCTTCGGCGGGCGCCAGCGAACACTTGCCGATTGCCCGGGTGACGAATATTGCGCGGACGGTGGAGGAGTTGAAGGAGCGGAACATCTGGACCGTCGGGCTCGACGAACGCGGCAAGCAGACCTACGATGCGCTCGATTACAACATGGATTGTGCGCTCGTTTTGGGCGCTGAAGGCAAGGGATTACACGATCTGGTGAAAAAGAAGTGCGACTTTCTGGTGTCGATACCGATGCTGGGAAAAGTACCATCGCTGAACGTGTCCGTAGCGGGAGCGGTGGTGATGTACGAAATCGTGCGACAGCGACGCGCGAAAGAACGAGAGACTTCCGCGGGCGGGAAATGAGATTCCGAAGTCTGCTGTCCTGTCTCTGTCTCTTCTTGTCCGCTGCCGTGAATGCGGTTGCGCTCGATCGCGATGCATTCACGTTTACGAAGTACGATCTTGCGGTTCGGATCGAACCTGGACAACAACGTCTGGGAGTTCGTGGCAAAGTCACTCTTCGTAACGACTCCTCGACGCCCCAGAAATTTGCGGTCTTGCAGATTTCGTCTTCGCTCGGCTGGCGTTCGGTTGCGTCGCGCGGCACACCGTTGCAATTCGTCTCTCAGCCCTACACATCGGACATCGATCACACCGGCGCGCTTTCAGAGTCCGTTGTCAGTTTGCCGGAAACAATTGCTCCGAAAGGCAGCATCGACCTGGATATCGCGTATGAAGGGGTGATCCTGCTTGACGCCACGCGGTTAACGCGGATCGGCACACCGGAACCAGCGGCCAAGAGCACGGATTGGGATCAGATCAGCTCAAAGTTCACCGCCGTACGCGGTGTGGGGTATGTCACCTGGTATCCCATAGCGACCGAAGATGCGAGTCTCGCAGAAGGTGAGAGTTTGTCTGAGACTCTGGGCGAATGGAAATTGCGAGAAGCAGCTTCCAGCATGCATTTGCAGATCACGGTGCAGGGCGATGAAGATGGAGAACCTCCGGAACTTCTTCTGAATGCCTCAAGCTGTCCGACGGCGCACGAAGCGGGGCGCGATTTTGTTACAGACTGTATGTACCAACTTTCCGGGTCAGCCGTGCCGACATTTGTAATCGCCAATTACGAGTCGGTGGATCGACCGGATATCGCGGTGCATTTCCTGCGAGGGCATGACGCGGCAGCAACAAATTATGCCGATGCGGCGGAGAAGGTCGCTCCTTTCATCGCGGAGTGGTTTGGAAAGCCAAGAGGAAAGGCGCAAACTGCCGATCTGATCGATGCGGGCGCGGGCCCCTTTGAGAGTGGGTCTTTTTTGTTGACGCCGCTAGCGAGTAGCGACGCCAAGCTAGCAGGACTGGTTGCAGCCCACCAGTTGACCCACGCGGCTTTGTCCTCGCCGCGGCCGTGGATTAACGAAGGCCTGGCCCATTTTGCGCAGGCGCTCTACCTGGAAAGCCAAAGCGGACGGCAGGCCGCGCTCGGCTACATGGGCCTGCACCGCTCCGCTCTGAGCACGGCGGAAAGCGAAAAGCATACTTCAGACACGGCCTCTCAGGCGAACGACGCCGCAACTCAATCCCTTGTGAACACCACCCGCGAAGAACTCTACCGCAGCAAAGCGATGTGCGTGTGGTGGATGTTGCGGGACATGGTCGGCGATCCGGCACTGAAAAAAGCGATCGCGGCTTACCATGCGGAGCAGGACAAAGATCCTTCCTACATGCCGCGGTTGATTCAAGGGCAGACGCAGCGCGACCTGGAATGGTTTTTCGACGATTGGGTGTATCGGGACCGGGGGCTGCCGGACTTCAAGGTGGCTTCTGCATACACACGCAGGACATTGCCTGAGGGCTACATGCTGACGATTACGGTCGACAACCTGGGAGCGGCGGGCGCCGAGGTTCCGCTCATGGTGAAGTTCGCCGGCGGAGAAGTCTCGAAGAGACTGGTTGTGCGCGGGAAGAGTAACGGGGTGATTCGAGTGGAGGTCCCAAAGCCGCCTGAGGAAATTGTGGTCAATGACGGCAGCGTGCCGGAAAGCGACACGACGAACAATGCTTTCAAGATTGTCAACAGCGATCCGGGGAACGATCCGAAATGAGCTTTACCTGATCCACTATGGACCGCGCCTCCCGAGAATGAGCCTCTCGACGCCGCCTAATGACTGTTATTTTGCTGCAACCAATCGCACCGAGCCTCATCCAAAAAACCATCGATGAGGAGTCGAACGCATGCCCACCGTGCAAGAACAGCATGTCGGTGAGAGAGACAACTCACCCACCTTTCGTTTGGATGTCCCGCTTCACAACCTGCTAACCAAGTCCCCGGGCGCGAAACCCACGCCACTCCCTGGAAACGGCGACGAAAAGTTTCCTGAGCCAATTTTCCCTCAACGTCCCGATCTTCTCGCACAAGACGATAACTATGAAGAGAACCTGGCACGCGCTCGAGCCGGAAAACGGCCTTGGCCCGCACCTTATGTCTTAAGGGCGATGAATGGCTGGCTGTTTCCGTACATGAAGTCGCGCGTGCTGCCGGGTCAGTTTCATCCCATCATCGCTTACCTGTTCACCGAGTGGAAATGCAACCTGGATTGCCACTACTGCTGGGCCTTTGACAACAGCGTGAAAGGTATGACGGAAGATGTGGCGAAACGCTCGATTGACTGGCTGCATTCGACCACGTGCCGGGTGCTGGCCTTCATGGGGGGCGAGCCGCTTTTGCGTCCACAACTGGTGCACAAAGCCTGTTATTACGCGGCCAAGAAGGGCTTCTGGATTTACATGCCGACCAATGCTCGGTTGTTGCGTCCGGATGTAATCGACAGGCTGGCAGATGCCGGCGTAGCTATCTTCAACTTCGCGGTCGATGCCGTCGATGAGAAACCGGGTCTGCCGAAGGCGCTCACTCCGGTGCGAAAGTATTTCGATTATCTGGTGCGCAAACAGTACAAATACGGATATTCCGTTTTTTTCAACATCAATATTTGCCGCAATAATATGGAAGACGTAAAGGCGTTAACCGAGATTGCGCGCGACAATGGCATTGCCACGGATTACCACCTCAACGAATCACCGATGATTGAGCAAAGCCACTTCAAGCACTACGATGCGAACGATACATTCATCTATCCGGAGCATTGGCCACAGGTGGACGAACTGGTCGATTGGCTGATTGAGAAGAACAAGTCGGGATACAAGATGGTGAATTCGGTAAAACGACTTCAGGATATGAAGGACTTCATGCGTGGCAAGGTGGAACCATGGAACTGTCGTGCCGGGCAGAATTCAATCATTATCCGAGTAGACGGCAGCCTGGCTCCGTGCTTTCCCATGTATTCGGCGACGCATGACTGGGGGGTCATCGAGAACCATAAGTTCGAAGTTCCCCAATTAAACGAAATGAAAAAGTCATGCCAGACCCATTGCTTTTCGACTCTGAATCACAATCTGGGATTTTGTTACAACGATTCCAGAGTGGTGAAGTGGGTGCTGAAGCAAGCGGGACGGGGCTTCCAGGGGGTGAGCGGCAGCTTCGCTTGATCGCAGAAACGGAAGTAAACGATCCGGATTAAACGTAAGGCTCGCGGGAGCTTTACGTTTTTTCTTTTTTCGTGAAATTGCTTAACTCAACGAGCTTGGCGGAGGCTGCCCCGGAGTCTATGGAACGCACTGCCAGTGGAATACCCTCTGCCAAGTGATCGGCGCGGCCTGCCGCAACCAGCGCAGCAGCAGAGTTTAAAAGAACCACGTCGCGGCGGGGAGATTTTTCTCCATTCAAGACTTGCCGAACGATGGCTGCATTGTCAGCCGCGTCTCCACCGGCAATGTCTGCCAGAGTGGAGCGCTTCATCCCGAATTCTTCGGGATCGACCTCGTAAGTTCGCACCGAGCCGCCGCGAGCTTCGGCGATGCGCGTCGGGCCGGTTATGGTGATCTCGTCGAGTCCATCGAGCCCGTGAACGACCAGGGCGCGATGCAAACCGAGCATACTGAGAGCCTCGGCCAACTTCTCAACCATATCGAGTGCGTACACCCCGACCACCTGTCCGGAGGCGTGCGCGGGATTGGTGAGCGGTCCGAGCAGATTGAACATGGTCCGCAGGTGGAGTTCGCGCCGCACCTTCTGCACCTGCTTCATCGAAAAGTGGAGATCAGGCGCGTAGAGGAAGCAGATTCCAATCTCGCGCAGGCATTGCGCACCAAGTTCCGGAGAAAGTTGAATATTAACGCCCAAGGCCTCCATCACATCGGCGGAGCCGCATTTTGAAGTCAGACTGCGATTTCCGTGTTTGGCCACGCGAACGCCGGCCCCGGCGGTGACGAAGGCGGCTGCGGTGGAGATGTTGAAGGTACCGCTGGCATCGCCGCCGGTGCCGCAGGTGTCAACGAGAGCGTCGCGACCGGTGCCGCTCAGGTCGAGTGCCGCAGATTCGGAAGTTGAAGGATCGGAAAGTGATATGGGAAACGGCGTCGCCGCGGTACGAATCGCTTCCGCAAAGCCGACGATCTCCTCGACGGTCTCGCCCTTCATGCGCAAGCCTACGAGCAGCGCGGAGATCTGTGCGTCCGTGCAGTTCCCTGCCAGCACTTCCGCCATTACTTCGCGCGCTTCCGAACGCGCCAGCGATTGCCCGTGATTTGTGATGCGATGAAGAGCGTCGAGGATCATCTGTCACTGGAGATTGTAAGGGAAAAAGGCCGCCCGCGATTGGGGAGTGCTAGACCTGTGATACGGATGGCCCGCTCAATCTTGGGCGGAAATACTCGCGCCACTCGTCGGGCAACGCAGGGGTCGCGATCGCCTTCTGCAAGAGTTTGCGGTTGTATTTGTCTTTGAAAAAAAGTGAGTTCATCTCGGAGATGGTGACTCCACTGTCGTTTTGCGAGAGAAGCTCGAAGGAATCTCCCGGACCGACTTCGCCCTCCTGCTCCACGGAAAGATAAAATCCGCTGCGGCCGCTGAGTAAGAATTGCTGCAAGATTTCGTCGCGTTTGAACTTGGCGGCCAACTTGTAACACGGGACGCGCGGCTGGCGGACCATGACAATTGATGAGCCGATCCGATAGCGGTCGCCGACATGAAGATCGTCCTCGGCAAAGCCTTCGGTGGTGAAGTTCTCTCCGAACATGCCCCAGGGCAGATTGTCTTCCGCCAATTCTTTTCGCCAGTATTCGTAATGTTCGGATGGGTAGGCATACACGGCCTTGTAAGGGCCGCCGTGAACACTGAGGTCGGCTTGCTGATCACCGTCAAGATTCAGCGTACGCAGAGCCACGCGTCCAGGCACCGGCTGCTTGAAGATGCCAGTGTTGATGGTTGCTCCTTTGTAGACAATCAGGCGCGGCCTTCCGACGTTAAGAGAAAGCAATTTCATAGAGAAGCTCGCTTCATGGGTGATTCGCTTGGAATGCGAGTTCCCAATTCTAGACTTAGATGTGCTGTCAATTGAAAAGACGCGAACTCCGGGTTTGCTCTATTTCCATCCTCTTCTATAAAATTGGGGGTTTGCTGCCCTCAGTCGAAAGCTGCAAGCAGGTTCCTTCCAATTCTTAGCTGACGAGTCATTATGAAAATCCATGAGTACCAGGCAAAAGGAATTCTTAAGAAGTATGGTGTCACCGTGCCGCGCGGAACGATGGCGACCTCGCGCGAGGAAGCTGACGCCGCCGCCAAAGAATTATTTAACGCAGGTGCAACCGGGGTTGTGGTGAAAGCGCAGATTCATGCAGGCGGTCGCGGCAAGGGCGGAGGCGTAAAGATTGCGAAATCCGCTGATGAGGCAGGCGAGATCGCGGAAAAAATGTTGGGCATGAAGCTGGTTACGCATCAGACCGGCCCGGAAGGGCGCATCGTGCGGCGGCTTTTGATCGAAGAAACATTGCCCATCGAAAAGGAGTTGTATCTAGGCATCCTGATCGACCGCGCAGAGGGGAAGCCTGTTTTTATGGCTTCCGCGGCGGGCGGAATGGACATTGAGCAAGTGGCAGCAACGAATCCCGAAGCGATCCTGAAGCAGCACATCGAGCCGGGGATGGGCCTGGAAGGCTTTCAGGCGCGGAAGATGGCTTTCAGTTTAGGTCTGAAAGGCCAGCAGATTAATCAAGCGGTGCAGTTTCTGTCCAATCTGTATAAAGCATTTCTCGATACTGATGCCTCTCTGGTGGAGATCAATCCTTTCATCACGACCACGGATGGCCGCCTGTTTGCGCTCGACGCCAAGCTTACCTTCGACGATAACGCGCTGTTCCGCCATACCGATATCCGGGAATTGCGAGACATCACGGAAGAAGATCCGCTTGAGGTTGAGGCTTCGAAGTACAGCCTGAACTACATCAAACTGGATGGTAGCGTGGGCTGCATGGTGAATGGCGCGGGGCTGGCGATGGCTACGATGGACATCATCAAGTATGCCGGGGGCATGCCTGCGAATTTTCTCGATGTAGGCGGCGGCGCCAATGCGGAGCAGGTGGCGCATGCGTTCGAGATCCTGCTGAGCGACAAGAATGTAAAAGCGGTGCTGATCAACATTTTTGGCGGCATACTGCGTGTAGACACGCTGGCCACGGGCGTGGTGGAAGCAGCGAGGAAGACCAACATCAAACTTCCAATCGTTCTGCGGCTGGAAGGCACGAACGTGGATGAGGGCAAGAAGATCCTGAAGGACTCGGGATTCAATTTCATAGTGACCGATACGATGAAAGAAGCCGCCGATCGAGTGGTGGCAGCAGCGCGGGGAGTTTAGTAAGGAGGCGAGCCAAACGCGCGGATTATCGCGTCGCAGAAAACGCGACGTTTCGCGCGGCTCGCTCAGGTCCTTCGGCGGGCAAACAGCGCCCGCCTCAGGATGACAATCATGGCTGTAGATGCAGTGAGGAATGCGAGCCAAACCGCGCGGATTATCGCGTTGCAAAAACGCGACGTTTCGCGCGGCTCGCTCAGGTCCTTCGGCGGGCAAACAGCGCCCGCCTCAGGATGACAATCATGGCTGTAGATGCAGTGAGGAATCATACTTATGGCAATCCTGGTTAATAAAAAAACGCGATTGATTGTGCAGGGACTCACCGGACGCGAGGGCACGTTCCATGCCAAGGCCTGCGCGGCTTACGGGACGCAGGTCGTCGGCGGAGTGACGCCGGGCAAGGGCGGCACGACGCACGAGGGCTGGCCGATATTTAATACGGTGCTCGAAGCCGTCGAAAAAACGGGCGCCGATGCCACGGTCATCTTCGTGCCACCGCCGTTTGCCGCGGACGCGATTATGGAAGCGGCGGACGCAGAACTGGAACTCATCGTCTGCATCACCGAGGGCATTCCGACGCTCGACATGGTGAAGGCCTGGGAGTTCCTGCAAAACCGTCGCTCGCGGCTGATTGGGCCGAACTGTCCGGGAATTATTTCGCCGGGCAAGTGCAAGATTGGCATCATGCCCGGATCGATCCATAAAGAGGGTTCGGTAGGCATCGTATCGCGCTCGGGCACGCTGACCTATGAGGCCGTACATCAGCTGACGCAACGCGGGGTGGGACAGTCCACGGCGATTGGCATTGGCGGCGATCCGATTATTGGAACCAACTTCCTGGATGCGCTCGATCTGTTCAACCGGGACCCGGAGACGGAAGCGGTCATCATGATCGGCGAGATCGGCGGCGACGCCGAGGAAACGGCAGCTCAGTTTGTGAAGAATCACATGAAGAAGCCGGTGGTCGGGTTTATCGCGGGGCAGACTGCACCGCCGGGACGCCGCATGGGCCACGCTGGAGCGATCATCTCCGGCGGCAAGGGAACGGCCGCGGAGAAGATCAAGGCGATGGAAGCGGCTGGCATTCGGGTGGCAAAATCTCCTGCGGAGATCGGGGAAACGCTGGTCGCCGCGCTGGGAGTTAAAGTCTAATAACTAATACCGGGTACCTAGTAGCTAGTAGCGAGCAAAAGCAGAAAAACAACGACTAAGGACTGACTGCCATTTATGAAGACGTTGCAACGCACTCTTACTCTCGTGAAACCGGATGCCGTCGCGAAGAACGCGGTCGGCGACATCATTGAACAATTCGAAAAGGGCGGATTTCGCATTCTCGCGATGAAGATGCTGGAAATTTCCAAGCACCAGGCGGAGCAGTTTTACGCGGTGCATGCCAGCCGCCCATTCTATGGTTCGCTCACCGATTTCATGTCGAGCGGGCCAATCGTAGCGCTGGCTTTGGAAAAAGAAAACGCCATCGCCGATTTGCGCAAGCTGATGGGCGCAACCAATCCCGCTAGCGCCGAAGAAGGCACGATCCGGAAGAAGTGGGCGTCGAGCATCGAGCACAATGCGATTCATGGCTCCGATGCCGAGGATACCGCGCGCTTCGAATTAAGCTTTTTCTTCGCGGGTTACGAACTGGCGAAGTAGCCGAAACCAGTTCTCAGTCAGAGATCACATTCCTGAGGACTGAATGGCACCCACGCACAACCAGACCGAGAACTTCTTATGCCGATGATACAGATCACGATGTTGCAGGGCCGCACCGCGGAGCAGAAGCGGAACATCGCGAAACGTGTAACCGATGCGCTGGTGGAAGAAGCTGGAGCACGGCGCGAAGGCATCATCGTGGCTTTCCATGAAGTGTCGAAGGAAAGCTACGCCTCAGGCGGCGAGTTGATGGCAGACAAGAGTAAATAAGAATGAAATGGGCGGCGCGGCCGCCCGCGACAGCTACGCCAGCGGTTCGTACAGATGGCCTTCCACGCGTTCCGCGATCTTGGGCAAATCTTTCCGTGCGTACTGCAGGAAGTGAGGCGCGGTGCGGTGGGCCTCAAGCGCGGCGTCATCTTTGTACTGTTCGTAAATAAAAAATCGACGGGCTTCAGTCTTGTGCCGGTGTACCTGATACATCGCGCAGCCTGGCTCCTTGCGGGATTCCTCGGTAAGCTTCGCAAACAAAGCAGTGACGTCGCCTTCATGTCCAACCTTGGCCATCCATGTTACTGCCAACACCACCATCATGCGCTCCTTGCGTGGTTCGTTCTTCGTACGCCGGAAAACGAGGATAATTCTAGACTTTTTGGGAGGAAGTTGTCTTTAACTCATTTGCGAATTCATCCATAAAGATGGTGTGGTCGCGGTCCGGTCCGGTCGACACCAAACCAATCTTCGCACCTGCCTCTTTTTCGAGGAAGGCGAGATATTCGCGCGCCAGTTGAGGGAGTTGGTGGAAATCCGTGATCCCCTGGGTAGAAGTCCGCCATCCCGGCATGTTGTGGTAGATGCACTCCAGCTTGTCGTAGCCGCTGGCCTGAGCTGGAATCTCCATTGTCTTTTTTCCGTTAACCCGATAGCCAACACAGACCGGGATTTCCGCGAGTTCGTCGAGCACATCGAGCTTGGTTACGACCAGCCAGGAGATGCCGTTGATCATCGCGGCGTAGCGGAGCAGCGGCAAATCGAGCCAACCGGTGCGGCGTGGACGTCCAGTGACCGCGCCGAACTCATTGCCACGCTTGCGAAGCTGGTCGCCGAGTTCGCCCTTGTCTTCACTGGGGAATGGACCTTCGCCAACGCGTGTGCAATAAGCTTTGGTAAGTCCGATGACCGATTGGATCGCATTCGGCGCAACACCGGTGCCGGTGGCCGCGCCCCCGGAAGTTGAACTGGACGAAGTGACGAACGGATAGGTGCCATGATCGATGTCGAGCATGGTGCCCTGTGCGCCTTCGAACAAAATCGCCTCACCCGCAGCCAGCGCCTGGTTGAGCAGCACGGCAGTATCGCAGACAAACGGCGCAATTTTCTCAGAAGCCTCGGCGTATTCCGTATACATTTTGTCGGCATCCACCGGCTCTGAATTAAAGAGCGCGTGAGCGATCATGTTTTTTTCGCGCACCGCATTCTCGATGTGCTTCTTAAGCAACTGAAGATCGAGCAGGTCCGCAACCCGCAGGCCGCGGCGGCCCATCTTGTCTTCATAGGCAGGGCCGATGCCGCGTGAGGTAGTGCCAATCTTTACTCGGCCAGGAGCGCTCTCTGCGGCTAATTCAAGCATGCGATGGTAGGGCAAAATCACCTGCGCGCGGTTGGAGACGAAGAGATTTCCATCGACTCTAAGGCCGGCGTCGCGCAGGGCGCTCACCTCTTTCAGAAACGCCATGGGGTCGAGGACCACGCCATTGCCGATCACGCTACGGCAGGCCTTGCGCAGGACACCGCAAGGCACCAGTTGCAGAACGAACTTTTTGCCGTTGATGATGACCGTGTGGCCGGCATTGTGGCCACCCGCGTAACGGGCAACGACGGAGAAGCTCTCCGATAAAACGTCGACGATTTTTCCTTTGCCCTCGTCGCCCCACTGGGCGCCGACAATGACCGCAGTCTTGCCTGGTTTCACCGCTAACTCCGTACAAAGGGATTCGCAGGCGCACCGCTGCGCCGTGCGTACGTATGAACACCGGGGTCGCACACGCCTTGCCGCGGCAAATACGTTTGAAGCTTACTGGGAAAATAGCGGAGAAGATGTGTACGAAGTATCTTATCGTGCCCGCGCGACGATAGCAACGACACGAGTCAGCGTTTCCGAGCGTGAGTTCCGAACTTGGATCGCACAGGTAGATCGAGGGATCTGTACTAATTACCGAGAGGCTGAAAAGGTCCGATCATGGTGGAGACGCCGGCGCGCTTGCGCAACTCTGTCAGCAACGCGCTGGCGGCATTGGTGTAGGTCTTGCCCGGATCGGAGGGGTCGGCCCAGACGGCATCGTAAACAATTTGCCCCGCCTCTTTCACATCCATGTGCAGCGCGGCCTCGCATATATCGACGCGTTCTTGCAGCCGCTCATAGCAAGCTTTGCAAACCGACGCGGCCTCCGCGCCGTCGATGTGGTGCTCCCCCAATGTGCAAACGACTGGCGCATTTGAGACTTCGGCATGAGCGGCGAAAAGCTGGGACTTGAACTCCTTCAGAAAAGCTTCTCTTTCCTTCTCGACGATCGCATTATCCGGAACAGTTTCAGCTGCAGGCTGTGGCTTTGCCACGGCCGCCGTTACCTGAGGAGAGACTCGTTCTTTTTCGTTGCAAGCGGGGCAGGCGTCCAAATCCGCAGAATAGTAGAGCCGGCATTTGACGCAAGGCAAACCGTAGCCGGATGGCTTATGCTTGGCGGCAGCCGGAGCTGCGGAAGTCACGAGACGAGAGCTGGTCTGCGCGCCGAGCTCGCTCTGCGGGATAGACTGTGCGGTTTTGGCGCCAGATGCTTGTGTGGATGCAGTCAAGTCCATAAAATCCAGTCCCTAAGAATTCGAGTGTAAGAACTCCCTTCCCGAGTTGAAAATATCGGGAGTGCATACGGCATACTGTCCTACCGGTCAGCGCGAGCGCGTTTCTTTCATCAGTTTCAGCAGTTCCTCGCGCCGAGCGCGGTAAAGCGTTCGATCCGGATCCAGCCGCGCCGCGGCATCCAGCTCGGACAAGGCTTCCTCGTAGCGATCCATCGTCATGAGACAGGCTGCAAGGGCGAAGTGATTATCCGGCGAGGCGTTCAGGCGGACGGCTTCGCGAAACTCTTTTTCTGCTTCCGGCAGTTGTTGCTGACGGAAAAGTGCCGTCCCGAGTGCTTGATGAGCCGAAGCGGAATCGGGATTGAGAGTGACTGCGAGCCCTAATTCGCGAATTCCCTCCCCCAACTGTTCATTGAGTACGAGAGCATCGCCGAGGATGCGATGCGCGGAGGAGCTGGTGGGATTTTGCTGAACCGCCAGCTGCAATTCGGGGATGGCCTTGCTGTAATCCTTTTTCGACATGTAGGAACGAGCCAGGCAGTCGTGCCCTTGCTGCCACTCCGGATGCTCGCGATAGAGCTGCTGCATCTCCGCCATGGCGGCATCGAAGTCGCCCTTATCGCAAAGAGTGTTGCCCAGGTTATTGCGAACAGAAGCTTCGTCCGGCGCCAGGCGCTTGGCTTCCCGATATTCGGCGACGGCCTCCTCGAACTTCTGTTGTTCATGGAGGATTACGGCTAAGTTCGAATGAGCTTCCCAGAAACTGGGTTTCAGCTGGATAGCGTGGCGATAGGCGGTGACGGCGGCGAACTGGTTTCCGGCCGCGTGCAGCGTGATGCCGAGATCGTAGTAAGTTTCGGCATTCGCGGTGTCCCGGGCCAGCGACTCATCAAAAGCGTGCACAGCGGCGGCGTATTGTCCGTTGGAATACAGAGCGAGGCCGAGAAATTGGTAAGCCTCGGAATTTTGCGGATCCATGCTGAGGGCGGTGCGTGCTTCGGCAATCGCGTTGGGCCCATCGTCGAGGCGATAAAAGATGTAGGCCAGACTGCTGTGACTCTCGGGCAAGTCGGGCATCAGTTGCGCTGCCAGGGTGATCTCGTCAAAGGCGTCGTCCCAACGCTCCTGCCTTATCAGCATCCCGGCTAGCGCGTAGTGAAGCGCAGCGTTCTGCGGATCGGCATTTAAGGCTGGACGAAGATCGATTTCTGCTTCATGGAAGTGCTGGACTTTGGCATCGGCCGCGGCTTTCAACAACGGCAGGGGGATCTCAGATGCGGTGCCGTTGGGGGAAGGCTTCAAACTTGTGAGTGCGCGGACAAGGTTGGCGTCTGCGCCAGCCATCTCGAGCTGATGAATCTGATCTTTGCCGGGAGCGCTCGCTATGCCGCGCTCCTGGATAATCCGAACCACACGTCCGCTGGAAATCCCGGCCATCAGCCAGGCCATTAATTGAGTAGAGCTGACGGGCTGAGTCTCGCTGCACTGGACAGCCAGCACCGCGGCAAAAAGAAAGAAAAAGAATGACAGGCCCTTGCGCTTCACTCGACACTCCGCAGACCGTTTGGGTTGCTGGGTCACGCTGGCTGAGGCTCGTGGGTGCGGCCCTCAGCGCTGATTAAAAACCGTTGATTCACATTAGCCCGCCACCGACGCCGAGAGTAAGATCACGGAAGTAACGATCGAGTGACCAGAGCCGATCCAATTTAGAAGGAGGGTCTGGCTGCAGCGACGGTATCGGTCACAAAGCTTTGTGAGTTTAATCACAGCGCCGATAGGCGAGATAACCGAAGATCAGGACGGATAGCCATAGCGCAAACGAGGCTGCCTTCCGGGGGATCTGTTTGACTTCCCTATAGCCGTCCGGTAGCGTATAAGCATCTAGTAGTGTGTAGTGGTCTTGGAGGTTCCGATGTTTGAAGGCTTATTTCAACCGACACATTTGATTATTATTTTCGCGATTGCTCTGTTGGTTTTTGGTCCGAAGAAGCTTCCTGAGCTAGGCAAGGGCCTAGGCGAAGGGATTCGTGCGCTGAAAGAGGGCATGAAGGATACTCCGCCACAAGCTTCCACAACCGACCAGAGCAAGACCGTTGAAAATAAGGAGCCTAAGGCCTGATCCTTTTTCGCTTCGCGGCGGCGCCCTCCGTGGTTTGAGCCGCCGCTTGTGCTTTCCTCGTTTTGCTTCCGGTATCCCAGGGAACCCTAAATAGAATTAAGCGTTAAAAATCAACTCTGAAAGTGGAGGTGGGTATTGTTGCGTAAATTCGAATTTGTGGTCCTAATTGCGGTTTCTGGACTGGTATTTGTCGCGTCTCCGGCCGCTTTCGCCGACCAGATTACCTTAAAAAATGGCGACCATCTGAGCGGCACTATCGTGAAATCAGACGGCAAGACTCTGGTACTGCACACCGACTATGCAGGGGACGTGAACCTCGACTTTAAAGCCATCACGCAGATTACCAGCGACAAGGAATTGCACGTCACCACATCAGACAAGAAGACTTTCGTCGGTCCGGTAACTACCAGCGACGGCAAAATCGAAGTCGTCACTCAAGGGGGCGGTAAGGTTGAAGTTCCTCAGGACCAGGTTGCGCTCATCCGCAACGACGCTGAACAGACCGCTTACGATAAGACGCTGCATCCTGGGCTGCTGCACGGCTGGAATGGCGGGGCAAACGTCGGCTTCTCGCTGGCACGGGGCAATAGCCAGACCACCAATCTAGCGTTGGCCATCAATGCTGTCCATCCCACCTTGAACGACAAGACCACGATCTACCTGACCTCGATCGATACTCAAAACCAGCTGGCTACGCCCAGCACGGTCGCGAACCTGGTGACCGGCGGAATTCGCTATGACCACAATCTCAACCCAAAAACATTTGCGTTCGTGGCTGCCGACTTCATGAGCAACGCGCTGCAGGACCTGGATCTGCGAGCCGTTTATGCGGGCGGACTCGGTTATCACGCTATCAAATCGGATGCCACGGTTCTCGACTTCCTGGCCGGCTTGAACTACACCCACGAAACCTATTCCAATGGCACGGTGAACACGCCGGTCACGACACCTCCGACCTATAGCTCGTATGGCGTCACCAATCGTTTCGCTGCGCTGACGCTGGGTGAAGAGTTGATGCACAAGGCGGGCAAGAGCACGGTGATCACCCAAAAGCTCTATATTTATCCCGATTTATCCAGCGGATATGGCGGGCAGTATCGAGGAGAGTTTGATCTGGGGACGGTGACGAAGATCAGCAAGTGGCTGGGCTGGCAAAACCAGTTCACCGATATATACGTCTCGAACCCGCCTATTGGTACGAAGGATAACGACGTTATCTTCACGACGGGGCTGAACTTTTCATTTACTCACTGAGGGATGATGGAAGTCGCAACCAAAGCCGCCCCAAAGGGGGCGGCTTTCTTGTGGAGCGAAGTTCTTCGAGTACGGTTTTTGGAAGATGGTGCGCTCACCTCGACTTGAACAAAACGTCTACAACCAAGTACAGTACTGTTCTCGTTTTACGGGACCTTCAGTTTCTCATCAATTAGGAGTTTTGCTCGATGCGTCACGCCGCGATTGTGCTGATTGCTGTCTGCTGCTTCGCTCCGTTCCCATCTCTCTCGTCGACGATGCTCGTCGCGCAAACCGCCGACGAATTGATCGCCAAGAATATACAGGCGAAGGGTGGGATGGAGAAAATCAAGGCCATCAAGACTTACCGTTTGACCGGAAAATTCGAAGGTGGCGGCGGCTTTACTGCGGTCGTTACGCAGGAAAGCCAACGGCCGGACCTGATCCGCGAAACATTCACGCTGCAGGGAATGACCGCGGTGCAGGCCTACGACGGAGCCGCCGGATGGCAAATTCAGCCGTTTGGTGGAAAAAAAGATCCCCAGTTGCTGGGTGAAGATGACCTGCGCGATCTGTTGCTGGACGCAGACTTCGACGGGCCACTGGTCGATTACAAGGAAAAGGGCAGCACCGTGGAGTATCTCGGGCACGATGTGGTCGATGGGGACGACGCGCTGCGGTTGAAAATTACGCTGAAAAATGGCGACATCATTTACGACTACCTTGACCCGGATACTTTTATAGAAATTCGCAGGGAGGTCCAGCAATTCATTCGGGGCTCGGTGCGCGACCGGGTGATGGGCTACGGCTCTTACAAGCCGGTGGCAGGGGTGATGTTCCCTTTTTCTATATCGCAGGGAACGAAGAGTAATCCTGAGGCCCAGACCACAACGGTTCAGAAGATCGAACCCAACGTGACCATCGATCCTGCCGATTTCGCCGTACCGGCCTCGTTGCGGACGGAAGAGAAAAAGTCTGGCATGGTTGGGATTCATTAAGGCCCTTGAGTATTCGCGGGAATGCAATCCGCACACTGCAGGAAAAAAAAGTTCTGAAAAAAGGATTCGTGAACATGAAATCGTCCGCCCAGAAGTCACGATTTGTAACGATGTTGAATGCCGGGTTGACCGGCACCGCGTTGATTTGCTGTAGCCTGACGGCGGGAGCGCAGGCGCCCTATCGCTTTGACTCCGCGACAGTTTCGGGATTGCCGGCGCGGAACATCGGCTCCGCCACCATGAGCGGACGAATTGCCGCACTTGATGCGGTGGAGGAGAAAGGGCGGATCACGGTGTTCGTGGGCGCCGCCAGCGGGGGCGTGTGGAAATCAGTGAACGGCGGAACGACCTACAAGCCGGTGTTTGATCGCGAAGATTTGCAATCGATTGGCGCAGTGAGCGATCGATCCTTCCAACTCGAAAAATGTTTGGGTCGGTACTGGTGAGTCGTGGGTGCGCAACAGCGTATCGGTCGGCGACGGGGTTTATAAATCGTCCGATGGAGGCGAGAACTGGACGAACGTCGGACTGAAAGACAGCGAGCACATTGCGAAAATCCTCGTAAATCCCAGTGACGGCAACGATGTGCTGGTGTGCGCGACCGGCCATTTGTGGGATGACAACGACGAGCGTGGCGTTTACCAGACCAACGACGGCGGCAAAACCTGGAAGAAAGTTTTGGCTGGCGCGAACGGGTCGAGCGGGTGCGCCATGATCGCCCGCAGCAAGCAGGAGCCGAAGACAATTTATGCGGCGATGTGGGACTTCCGCCGGCAAGGTTGGACTTTCCGCTCCGGAGGCCCGGGAAGCGGAATATTCAAATCAACCGATGACGGAGCGAACTGGACGGAAATCAAGCCGGACAACGCCAAAGGCCTTCCTCCAAAGCCCTACGGAAGAATCGCAATTCAGGTGGCGGAGTCGAAGCCGAATGTCGTGTATGCCAACATCGAAGCGGAAAACGGGCGGGGGCTTTACCGGTCCGATGACGGCGGCGGATCTTGGGCCAAGCTCGACGCGGGCAATTACATGGTGTGGCGTCCATTTTATTTCGGCAATTTGATCGTCGATCCGAAGGACGAAAACAAAATCTTCAAACCCGACCTAATTTTGTTGCTTTCAGAACGATGGAGGAAAAACTTTCAACGTCGTTTCGGGCAACGACCACGGCGACTTCCACGATGTGTGGATCGATCCCACAAATACGAATATTGTCATTGCGGGCGACGATGGGGGGTTGTGGCGGAGCGAAGACGGCGGCAATCGTTGGAAACATCAGATGAACCTTCCGGTCTCGCAGTTCTACCATGTCAGCACCGATAACGCGGATCCCTATCATGTGTACGGCGGCTTGCAGGATAACAGTTCGTGGGTGGGCGATTCGTCGTACCCGGGCGGAGTGACCAACTCGCGCTGGGAAAACATGTATGGCGGAGATGGCTTCTGGATGTTCGAAGATCCATCGGATTCGGCCTACCTTTACGCCGAAGCCCAAGGTGGCGAGATTGGCCGGGTCAACCGGTACACGCACGAGACGCGCGACATTCATCCCTGGCCGAACTATGGGGAAGGAAAATTGCGCTTCAACTGGAACACGCCGATTCACATGAGCCCGAATGAAAAAGGGACGATTTACATCGGAGCGCAATTCCTGTTCCGTTCGCGCGATCATGGCCAATCCTGGGATCGCATCTCGCCCGATCTGACCACCAACGATCCGGAGAAGCAGAAGCAGGAAGAATCGGGCGGCGTGACCATCGACAATTCTTCGGCGGAAATGCACACCACCATTTACTCAATCTCCGAGTCGCCGAAGAATGGGCAGGTCATTTGGGTTGGCACCGATGACGGAAACCTGCAGATTACCCGCGACGGCGCGAAGACATGGACGAATGTAGTGGGCAACGTGAACGGTCTGGGGAAAAACTCGTGGGTCACCACGATCGAAGCCAGCCGGTTCGATGAAGGCACCGCCTATGCCACGTTTGACCGGCACACCTTCGGCGATATGAAACCGTATGTCTACAAGACGACGGATTATGGGAAGACGTGGACCGCGCTGCCGGCGCAGGAGAGCGGCGTGCGCGGATATGCGCACGTGATCAAGGAAGACACGGTCAACCCGAGTGTGCTTTTCCTGGGTACGGAATTCGGTCTTTATATTTCGGTGGATGGCGGACAGCGCTGGGCGCAATACAAGGGAACGGACTTCCCTTCCGTGCCCGTGGACGACCTGGTGCTGCAGGCCCGCGAATCCGATTTAGTTGTGGCGACTCACGGTCGTGGCATTTGGGTCGTGGACGATATTTCTCCGTTGCGCGCGCTTACCCCGGAAGTGATGACAAAAGATGCGACGCTGCTGCCAGGCCGTCCATCCATTCAATATTTCGATGTGAGCGGCGGCTGGCCGGAAGGGGATGAGACATTCCGCGGCCGCAATCGGCCAACCGACGCGCAGATTACCTATTATCAGAAAGGCCGCCACATCTTTGGCGATTTGAAAATCGAGATCTTTGATGAGAACGGGAAATTGGTGGACACAGTCGCCGGCAGTAAACGCCGCGGATTGAACCGCGCCGGATGGGGCATGCGAGTGAAGCCGCCTGCGGTCGCGCCCGCTGCGTCGGCATTATTCGAAGCGGCGCAAGGCCCTCGCGTTCTGCCAGGAAAGTACAGCGTCAAGCTGACCAAGGGCGATCAGACTTACACCGAGCAACTCGACGTCGCCATGGATCCGCGAGCGAAATACTCGCTCGAAGAACGGAAGGCGCAATTCGAGCTCTCGATGAAGGTTTATAAAGAACTGGAACACATGACCTATGGCGTGGAGGCGATTGAAGGCGTGCGCGATGCGGCGAATGCGCGGGCCGCGAAGCTGACAGACAAAGATCCGCTGAAAAAGCAATTGCAAAAGCTTGCCGCGGATTGTGACGCGCTACGTTCGAAGATCGTAGCTACCAAAGAAGGCGGCATGATCACGGGCGAGGAACGCATCCGCGAGCATCTGGGGCAACTCTACGGCGCAGTCACGGGATACGATGGGAAGCCTACGGACTATCAGGTGGCGCGCGCCGAGTCACTCGGGCACGAACTGCAGGACGTGATCGATGACTTCCAGAAGCTGGCGCAGAAAGATCTGGGAACAATCAATTCCGGATTAAAGAAAAAGAAGATGGAAGCGATCACCGTGCTGCCTGAAGCAGATTGGGAGAAGAAGAAGGAAGAGTCCTCAGCGGCCGCGGGCGCGGGCATGCGGGCACAAGAGGGACAAATGTGGGAGAGAGATTAGGGTAGGGCCGAGGGATATCTCCGGTGGGACACAGCGTCGTAGCGGAGATCCTTCGCTACGCTGAAGAACGCTGCGCTCAGGATGACGCCATCGACTTGGTCGAGAAGCGCTTTTCGGGATGACGTCTGCGAGATTCGGGTCCACTGACCTTCTCGGCTCGAACTTACGCCAGCTCCAGTTCAATCTTCTTGGTAGTCTCTTCCAGCTTGGTGATGCGGAACTGGCGCACTTGCCCGGTGCGGGCTGGTTCCGGCTTCGGCTTGTCGGCGGCGGTGCTTGCACCTTTCCAGCGCGCCTGCAACATGGAACCCAGAGAAGATAAATCCGGCTTCGCGGATTTTGTGCTCGACTCCTTCGTTTGACCTTTTTCCTCCGTCGCGCTGGAGGCAGGCATGACGCATTTCGCCTGAATGCCTTCTCCCAGTTCGACGCGCGCGTGTCCGTCCGATACTTCCATCATCCTTCCGGTTACCACGTCGCCGGCCTTGTGCTCGGCGATGTATTCATCCAAGCCAGTGGGAACGAGTTGCTTCATACCCAGCCGCAGTTGCCGCTTCTCTTTGTCAACCGCCAGCACCTGCGCCTTCACCACTTGCCCGACTTTCACAACTTCCTGAGGATGATTGATGCGCTTCTCGGCGCTCATGTCGCTGATGTGAATCATTCCTTCAACGCCTTCCGCAAGCTGAACGAAGGCGCCGAATTTGGTGATGCTGACCACTGGGCCTTCGATCACCGACCCGGCGGCAAATTTCTCGGCGACATCTGTCCACGGATCTCCCAAGGCCTGCTTCAGTCCCAGAGACATCCGCCGCTCGGCGGCGCTCACGCCCAGAATTACCGCGTCCACGATCTCGCCCGGTTTCACGAGCGTGCTGGCGCTTCTTAACTTCTTGCCCCATGACATTTCCGAGACGTGGATCAGCCCTTCGATCCCCGGTTCGAGTTCCACGAATGCGCCGAACTCAGCGACACGCGTGACCGTTCCACGCACACGCTCGCCTACCTTGTATTTCTCTGCCACAACATCCCAGGGATGCGGCAGCAGCTGTTTCATGCCCACGGAAATGCGGCGCTTCTCGCCTTCGGTTGAAATCTTCAAAACTTTGGCTTCCACCTGCTGGCCAACGGAGAGCACGTCCGCGGGTTTGCTGATGCGGCTCCATGCGATGTCGCTGACGTGGAGCAAGGCATCGACCCCGCCAAGGTCCACGAACGCGCCGTAGTCAGTGAGGCTGCGAACCGTGCCGCTCACTCGGTCGCCTTCCTTCATTTCCGAGTAGCGGCGGTCTTTGGCCGAGCGCTCTTCTTCCTCCACCACGGCGCGGCGATCCACGACAACGTCTTCGTCGGCTACATCGAGCTTGATAATCCGGCACAGGATTTCCTGCTCGACAAGCTTTGCCATTTCTGCTGCATCGTGTGCGCCGCTGCGGGATGCTGGCATAAAAGCGCGCACGCCCACGTCCACACTAAGTCCGCCTTTGATCACGCCCGTCACGGTGCCGACAATCGTCGCCTTTTCGGCAAACGCCTTCTCCAGCGCCGACCAATCTTTCGGCCGATCAACTTTTGCGCGCGTGAGTTGGTAGTAGCCTTCGGGATCGCGTCCCTTCACGGAAACCAGCATCTTGTCGCCGGGCTTTGGAGGCTCGCTGCCGAAGTCGGAGAGCGGCAGGACACCTTCACTCTTGAACCCGATGTCGAGGTAGACGGAATCCGCAGAGACCGTGATCACGGTCGCTTGAATCTGTTTGCTGCCATCGTCATGACTGCGCTTGCGGGAGTGGGTTTTCTCGTACTGGGCGAGCATGTCGCCAAACGACTCGGTAGTCTCGTCGGCGGATCGGGTTTCAGAAATGTCTTGATTGGGGACGGTTGGATTGGACATGAAAGGTTACGGCCTCATCGGAAAGAAATCTCAATAAGGATAACATCGCGCACCGAACACAAGGTGTGCCGCTTTCCGGGATTGTTTCCAAGAAAAAACCCCACTTCCCGCGCAGGTATCGCACGAAAAGTGGGGTAGCGGAGCGGCTCTCAGACTTGCCTTACATCCCTGGCTTGTCTTCGTTTGAGGGTTGGGCATGCAGCACACGGAAGGTGCTGCCGCCGTTCGACCAGACGAGCACCAGAGCGTCTTGTCCCTTGGGCACCGCAGACAAGGCTTTCTGCACGTCGGCCGCGCTCTGCACGGGATGACGATTCACCTCTACGATCACGTCTCCGCGTTGCAGGCCGGCGTTGTCGGCGGCGCTGCCGGGCTGCACTTGCTCGACAACCGCGCCGTGGAGATCAGACGACGCCTGCAGTTGCTCACGCAACTCAGGAGTCATGTCGGTAAGTCCGACGCCCCAGCGTGGCTTGCCATTGCCGTTGCTGGCAACTTCGGTGCCGTTTTTGTCGCGGCTGCCCATCAGTTCCAGCGTTACCGGAATGTTCACGTTCTTGCCGTCACGCAGAACATCGAGCTTGATGCTCGATCCGGGCTGCTTCTGCCCGACTTCGATCTGAAGCTGGCTGGCATCGCTTACTTTCTGACCGTCCAGTTCGGTGATGACGTCCCCAACTTTCAGGCCGGCCTTCGCTGCCGGGGAGTCATTTTCAACTTGCGTGACCACCGCACCTTCATTGTTGTCGACGTGGAAGAACTTGGCATTCTCCGGAGTCACGTCGCTGATGCCGATTCCCATGTATCCGTGGCTTACCTTGCCGTCACGAATGAGAGCCTCCACCGTGGGGCGGACAATCTGCGTCGGAATGGCAAAACCCATACCCGAGAAGCTGTCCGAGTTCGAAACCAGGAACGTGTTGATTCCGATCACTTCCCCGCGTGCATCTACCAGAGGACCGCCGGAGTTGCCCGGGTTGATGGCTGCGTCCGTTTGAATAAAGCTTCCGGGCGAGCGTCCATTTCTTGAAAACGGGTTCGGCCGGTTCAGACCGCTCACGATGCCACGCGTTACCGTGAAGCGGAATCCGAAGGGATTGCCGAAAGCAAGCACAGTTTGTCCGGGACGCAACGAGGTCGAGCTACCCCAGGGGGCGTTCGGAAGGTTCGTGCCATCGACCTTGATCACTGCGAGATCGGTGAGCGGATCTGCACCGATCAACTTCGCGTGCATGATTCTCCGATCCTTCAATGTGACCGTGATATCAACGGCGCCATCGATGACGTGATTGTTGGTAACGATGTAGCCGTCGGGAGAGATGAGCACGCCACTGCCGATGCCATGCTCCATCTGCTGTTGCTGCTGCCTTCCGGGATGGTTGAAGAATGGTCCAAAGATCGGCGGGATGCCCTCAGGCATCTGCTGCATTTGTCCGTCAGCGTTCTCGGACTTGCCGTGGGACGTGACCGCTACATTTACGACGGCCGGTGTGACGCGAGCGGCCAACGTTTCCATTGCCTGATCGAGCGATAGCAATGCACTGACGCTGTTATCGTCAAGCGGCGTTGCCGTGGGAGCGACTGCGGCTCCACGAGCGTAGTCCGGTTTAACGAGTTCATAAGTTGTGAAGGACAACACCAGGGCGATTGCAATAACAGGCGCAATCAAGCGGCGTGTCAGGTTTTTATTCAGCCAGTTTCTCATTTTCGTGCTTCTCCTTATTTGTAACTAATTATTTAGTTTCTCGAATCGTGCAAAGTCGTCTTTTCTGACAAGATTGGTTAAGTTGTTTTGGGAGCGATTCCCTTGTGAAGTTCAGGGCGGACCGGATGGAACACCGTCAAATGCCAAACACAAACGTTCCAGACCTGGCCGTATTCATCGACTTGCTGAGTCTGCATCACCACCAGCACGGAACGCGGCGATCCGACAGCCTGGGCTGAAGCGTGAGCACTAGCCTCGATTGTCTTCGGTAAATACGGGCGGTTGCCCTGGGCCGACGCTATGGCGACTGGAGCCGATTGATCGTGTTTCAGTCCCTTTGATTTCGAACTTAAGCTGGTTACTTTGCTTAACCTTGTTACTTTGCTTTGGAATGCCGCAGGAATTACCTTCGCTCCCACAATGCCTAGATCCGCGGACGGCGCTGGCGTCATAGCTCGAGCGGTTTCCGAAAAAGCTGGGGTCGCTTCTCCGAATGCAATCAACTGCGGCGCATGCGGCATGGAAACCAGACAAGCAATGGAAACAGCAGAAACCAATCCCAGTGCAGGTTTCCATACTCTCGTGGCGGCTGGACGTTCGGCATCCAGAATTCTCGTGACGCGCTGAGAAGTCTGGTGCATCTTTCCGACCGCAGCCTGCGCCAACGCGAGACTACGGCGTAACCAGCTTTTCTCGGCGACCCTCACCAGGCATTGTGCGTACGCTCGAGGATCGGAGGTGGAAGCCAACACAAAGTCGTCACAAGCCATCTCGCGCTCGCGCGACAGGCCGCGCCCAACCCACCACACTGCCGGATGAAAAAAGAAAAGAGTGCTCAAGATTTTTTGTGCCAGGTTCGTCCAATCATCCCAGCGCTGCAAATGCGCCAATTCATGCAGCAAAATCGCATTCAGTTCAACCGGCGAAAGTTCTTCGAGCGCCCACCGAGGAATGATGATTGCCGGCTTGAAAAACCCGATGGCCGCAGGCACGCGCACGCGATCAGAAGTGCATAGAACCACGCGACGTCCGGAATGCAATTTATTCAGAGTCTCGCGCAGATCGGGATGAAGGGTGGCCAGGTCGACCTCTGTACAAGTCTGCCGAAGCCTCCGCAACCGCCAGAAACCGAGCGCGATCTTTGCCAGCCCGGCTGTGGCAATAACGGCCCACGCCATGGCTAAGTAAACCGCCGATAAACCAGGCAAGCGAACCGCTGCGTGTGACGCGATTGTATTTCCACTGGCCGAGCCTTCAAAAAAAGGCAACAGGGCAATTGTCACAATCGCCGCCATCCAGACCGCAAAGCGGGTGCTGGAATTTGGCCGCCGTAGGGCTCGCACGAGGATCCATGCGAAGAAGGCGATGACGATTCCTTCCACCATGCTGTTGGTCACTCTCTCCACCAACAACTCAGCGAGAGCCTGCCCTTGAAGTGCTATCGGCATCGCGTTACTCGCCCCCTTCCAGCATCTTCCGCAAGCGCTTGATTTCGGCGGCGTCCAGGCCTTGATCCTCAAGAATGTTCAGAACAAGCAACTCGTGAGAGTCGCCAAAGAATCGGTTGACCAGACGGCTGATCTCGGAACGGGTCGCATCTTTTCGCTCGACCAAAGGCGAATAGACGAACGCTCGGCCGTCCTTTTCATGCTTGACGTACCCTTTTCTCTCAAGAATGCGAATAGTGGTGAGCACGGAGTTGTAGGCCAGAGGCTCCTTCTCGGGAAGGTGATCCATGACCTGCTGGACCGTGGCTGGGCCGTTTAGCCACAGCACTTCCATGAGCCGCAATTCAGCTTCTGTGAGAGTTGGAGACTTCCTGGGCGGCAAACCGTCCTCCTTCCATATTTCGTCCCTAATCTTTGGACGTATGAGATGTTAGATCGTCAACTAGTAAATTAGTTGCATGATTTTCGCAGTGGGATGTATGGGGAGGGGGGAGAAATCTAGATCTCTGTTAACTGTTGAAAGGACTGGGGTTGATCATTCCGGCCGCTATCCGTGGTAGAGGTTCTCGCCAACTCGCGCGAGTGCCTGCGGACGATCAGCAGGCCGATCAGTACGGCACTGACCAGCATGACCACCCTGACATACAGGCCGGCATGGAAGGTTTGGTCGCCAGCGGCGGTCCGCAGAAGGCCCGAGGTGGCGCTGATGGTGCAGAATCCGAAATATACCTTTTCCATCCATCCCCGAGAAATGATGAATAGCCACAATAAGATACAAGAAACTACGGCAAGAATTCCGCACAGGATCCAGGTGCCCGGTCGAACGGCTGAGGGCAGCCAGATTCCAGCCGCAGGCGTGGAGGCAAGCATCTGGCGCACTGCTATGAGCAGGAACACGACGGAGTGGACCAGCGCGACGATGGCGCGTTTGCGGTTGGTCAGAATAGAGAAGCGGCTCATCAACCCTAATGTAGCGATTCCAGCGGGCATTATGCTGTGATCTGGGTCACTCCGGAAGCTGCCCTTGCCGGCGGGAAGCGCTCTTGCGTGCAACCAACGCCCAGTTTCCCAGTGCCAGCGCGATGGTCGCCACCAGGATGAGCGATTGTCCGAAATCCACGCGGGTAACCAGAATCAAACACAGGATCACGCCCAGTACCGCGAACAAGTTTCCAGCAGGAAGCTGGAACATTGCGGCTGCGCCCTCAGGTTGCTTGCGTCGAAGTACGGGAAGCGCGGCACAACCTACGCCGTAATAAAGGAGTCGCGCGACGGCGGATAGTGTTACGTTCCACTTGAATTCGCCAATCACGGCAAAGCCCCAAACCAGAGCCGCAAAAACCAGGATCGACACGTAGGGAGTATGAAAGCGCGGGTGAACTGCGGCGAAGGCCTTGGGGAAGTCTCCTTGTTCCGCGAGAGCGAAAGGAACGCGGGGCATCGCCAGAATCTTGGCACTTAAATATCCGTAAAAAGAAAGCAGCGCACCCACGGCAACGAGTCCTGCGCCCACGGGCCCAATGGCGATCCGCGCCACGTCGGCAAGCGGACGCGAGCTGTGCGCCGCGTCCGGCAGGACGCCAACCACAACCCATTGAATGAGTGCATAAATAGCGGTACAGAGCACCAGCGCCATGAAGAGCGCGAATGGGGCGTCTCGCCGGGGATTTTTTGCTTCGCTCATGGGCGCGAGAGCAGTTTCGAATCCCCCGTACGCGAAGACCAAAAGCAGCATTGCCTTTAACCACCGGTCGGCGCCGGGAGCCGCCGACCGATGGGCTTGCCACGGTCCAGCCGTGCGTGTGAAGCACGAACAGACCCATGATGATCACTGCAAACAGGGGTATGACTTTTGCCGCGGTGAAGACATTACTGATTTCTGTTCCTCCTCGAACTCCGCGAATGTTGATGAACGTCAACAGGCCGACCAATGCGGTAAGAATCAGCGCACGCGGGAATGGATCTTTGGCGTGCGGCCAGAATTCGCTCAGGTAGATTACGAACAGGTTGGCATTGGCCGCCGGAGCTGCAACTTGTCCCAGCCACAGCATCCATGCAGTTTGAATGCCCATGAACCGTCCAAAGGCAACGCGGGCGTAGAGGTAAGGGCCACCGGCCTGCTGAAAGCGCGAGGCCACTTCCGCGAAGCATCCCATAATCACGCTCATGCCGGCACCGGCGGCGAGAACGGCGTATGGACTGAAATTGCCGATGAGTCCAGCGACCGTCGAGGGCAACCCGAAGATGCCACTGCCGATGATGGAATTAATCACCAGCGCGACCAGGCTCCAGCGACCGATGGCGCGGATGAGGCCACGGTCCGAATGATAAGTAGAAGGCGATTCCATGCTCGCGCGTTTGTACCATAGACGGCGCGCGGTCGTCACCGAGCTTTGTTACCGTTGCAGCATTCAGTAACCGCGGTAGTGACCTTCGAGCAAATCGTGGGTACATCCTTGTTTCGGGTGGAACGCGGTCGATGGCACCGCGATACCGCCTGTTTATGTGGGCATCACGCCAAAAGCCTTGCCATTTGCGGACTTCGGCGGCATCCGAACAGCAGTGAGCTGCTCCGGACTAAAGTAATTGTCTGAATTACGAAAGCGCATGATCGTGGGACATCTATCCGCTTCACCTTGCCGATGAGATGTTCAAACGACACAACTCAACCCAATCAAACAATGGCCATAGGAATCGATCCGGAAATGGATGACCTTCACACGCGAATGGTGCGAGTTACCGAAGACTTACGCGTGATCCAGCGTGAACTGAACTGCGCCGCGATGCAGGCGCCCAGCGATCCGGAATTGATGGAAGCTCTGAGCGCGCTGCCGGAGACGGAAGCCATCCAGGTGCTGTGCAAGTCGCTCGACCAGATGCGTCACTTTCTATGGTTCTATACCCAGGTGATGAGCAACGATCCGGAACTCGGCGACAAGATGCGCCAGTCGAGTGTGTCCAAAACGGTGGAAGACAGCAAGGCAACGAACTCGTTTCTGGATCAGCTTACCCGCGCGGATGAGGCATTGCTGCTTCGCTACATGGCAGACGCGAAAGAGCGCAAACCAAACTAACGGCCACGCACGATCGTCCTTCGAACCTCTCCGGTTTTACTCAACACTACTAAGTTGGCTTCCGCGCCGGGAACGATGCGTCCGTGATGGGTGAGGCCAGTAGCCTGGGTCGCATTGAGCGTAGCGGCACGGACGGCGTTCTGCAGGCTCCAGCCAGAGAATTTGGTCACGTTGCGCACGGCGCGATCCATGGTTAGGACGCTACCCGCAAGCTTCTCCGGTTCACCATAAAGAGTGCAGCGTCCTTCTTTGACCTCGACTTGGATGGGGCCGAGTTGGTACGTGCCATCGGGCATACCGGTCGCAGCTGTGGCATCGGTTATCAGCACCGCGCCTTCGACGCCTTTTGCCTGCAGAAAGAGTTTGACGATCTCCGGCGCAACGTGAATTCCATCGACAATAATGTCGGCGGTGATCCTTTCATTGGTCAGTGCCTCCCCAAGAATCCCGGGTTCACGGTGGTCGAGCGGGCGCATGGCATTGAAGGTATGGGTGGCATGGCGAGCTCCCGCTTTGACAGCAGCTCTGGAAACTTCCATTGCGGCGTCGGAGTGGCCGATGCTGACGCATACGTTGCGGCGGGCCGCTTCCGCAATCACCTGCAATGCCCCGCGAAGCTCCGGAGCGATCGTCATCATGCGCACGTGCCCGCGGGCAGCTTGCCACAAACGTTCAAAGATCTCTAACGTGGGCTCCAGCAGATTTTCCGGAGGATGAACACCCCGGCGCTTATGGCTAAGGAAGGGACCTTCGAGATGAATGCCGAGAGGCCGCGCCTGCACTTGGCTGACGTTGTCTCCATTGAATATTGCGGACGATTCAATCGCATCGGCGAGCCGCTCCAGCGCGTCGCACGTCTGGTCCAGCGGTGCAGCAACGGTCGTGGGGAAATAGCCCGCGACTCCATGAGCAACCAAGAATTTGTTGAGCCGGGGGAGTTCGTCCAGCGATGCCCGCATGACGTCGAGCCCCGCGCCTCCGTGCATGTGTATATCGACAAACGCAGGCGCCAGAATGGAATCGGCGTGGTCGCGCGTAAAGTCGAGTACGGTCGCATCATCCGGAATCTCGCGCGCTGCTCGCGAAGAAACCTCGAAGATGCGGCCATCTTCGACAAAGACCAGCGGATCCAGTATCTCTTCGAGGGGCGTGAACAAACGGTGAGCGCAAAGGACGATCATAAGATTGGGCGTAGTGTTCTTGCTTTGGAGATGTAGCGGCGAATGGTGATAAGAAATCTAACTCGCCATTCGCCAATAAGTGTAGCGCGAAAGCCGCGAATCGCAGAGAGAGAGAGGAGGAGGAAACACAGCCATGCCGCGTGGGCGATGCTATAATTTGTGTGCCTATCGAGAAGTAGTTCGGGGGTAGCGTAATCCTTGCGCCCGCTATAGCGCCGTCGGGGAGTGGCTCAGCCTGGTAGAGCACCTGGTTCGGGACCAGGGGGTCGGAGGTTCAAATCCTCTCTCCCCGACCAATCTTTTCTATCTGTTGCCTATTCGGGCGACTCGGCCGATACTGCGTTTGTGACGTGGTTTGTGACATCATCACCCGTTTTGCCCCTTTGAGATAGTGCTTCAACCGCTAGGCGTTTCGCGTCCAGTCGGATATGAGAATAGTGCTCCATCATCTGTCTAGACACGTGTCCGGCTACGGACATAATCGTGCGCTCACTCGCCTGCAATTCTGCTAATTCGGTAATTAGTGGCCACATCTTCGCTTTCGCCACCGCCCAAAAGCTAGCAGCGCAATCTAAAAGTTGCGTTGTTAGGCGCGGTGCGACTTGGCGTCGCATATCGGGCAGAAGGGCAGCGGTATCGTCCAAGTCTGCGCCTCGAAGAGAAATTCCGTGGCTCGGTATGAAAAGGGCGACAAGCAGTCTGGGCAGGCTACTAGTTTGGTCTTTGCGGAGTCGAGAAATTTGATAATCATTGCACGTTGCGATTCTGAAATGGTCACGGTGCGGCCTCTTTTCATCAGATTGCACAAGAGACCGACGCCCGACCTGGGCACGGCGGAGGGATGTGTAAGCGGACTCTTCGAGTGTAGCGCGTTTGTCCTGCCAGTGCTTTTTATTTGGAACGGGCGTCAGATCAAGCGGAATTTCCGATGGTCTAATAGTGCGTTGCTAGGATTTCTCAGGGTTAGGCTTGAGCGCAGGCTGAGTAGGCAAGAAAAATATGTCTTTCCCTTTACGATGGGGTTTTAGGTGTGAAGCATTCCCCGCACTGCGGACACTGCATCGTATTGAAATCCAGGCGGCGAAGCTCGCCCGGTGGTATGGAGTAGTCGCACTTTGGGCATCGAGTATTAAGCCCGGCTAGCACCTTTTCGCGGTTAATCTTTTGCCTGCGGGGCATCGGACGTTTGCCCTCCAAGGTCTAGAATCGGCCTGGTATGAAGAAGCCTCAATCAGCGGCTACGAAAGAAAAACAAGAAGCAGCCCTAAAGAAATTGTTGGCACGGATGAAGGCAAACAGTCTGCGACGCAAACGCCGGGTCCAGTAGCAAAGCTCTACGGCCTCGCATTGTCCGTTAGCTGCTAAGCTCAATACGGATAGGTCAATTTGCTGAATGCGTTCACGGCCTCCGTAAGCTGCAAATCAACCTCGTCGGCGATGACCATCACGTCTGACAGCACTTGGTCCTGATCCAGTTCACTTCGGTGAAGATGCAAGGTGTGAAATGTGACCACTTGGAACAGCCTTGACTCCTCAACGAGCATTCCCGGCGAGTAGCCCTGAAGTCGCCGCATTCGCCCATGCTCAGCGGCCTCTACGGAGAGTGGCAGCGCGCTCCCATCCCCAAGGCGAAGGCGGGAAACCACGTCACGGAACAACTTTGGCAAATGATACGTGCGGTCTTGGTCGCTTAGCGGAATGCACGTGAGTGCGGGAAGAAGATGCACCCGCCTCAGCCATTCTTTGACAGCAGATTCTAGTTCTCGCTCCAATATAGTCGCCACGCTCTTAACTTCATAATTCATCGTAGCTCGCGTTCTCCGATTAACAGTCAGGTCACGCTCGTAGCCTCAAAGCTTCGCACATGGAAATTTTCCATGGTGTGCTGTTTTGCTCAGACGACAACTATTGTTTGTGCGATTCCGCACATACAACTGCTCGATTTATGACATAATACCCCAATCGGTTCCCCACCTGCGCGGGAGTTCTTCCCGCCTCTGGCTCCGTGTGAGGTGTTTCGGATGCCGTCATCAACGTCTCTTCATATCTGCCCCATCTGTGAAAAGCCCGTCGATTTGCAACGAGACCTAAACTCAGACGAACGGGGCCGTGTCGTACATGAGCACTGCTATATTGAACGGCTTCTGTCTTCCTGTAACGATCCTCCCAACCCGCACCACGCGGAATAGCCCCACCTTTCGGCAACGTGCGTTCGTAACGGGGAGAGCCTTCGCAGCATTAAATCCTTCGGCCAGAATCCAACCGCCTCAGCTGCGCTTCTGTTAGGCTCTCATCTGGGAAGTATTTTCCCATCAGGAGCTGCATCCACCAATCTACTCAAAACCTCTGCATGGGATTCGCCTGGTGACAAGTTTTCTTATTTCTAAATTTTTCTCCCGCGTGGGTCCCATCCCTAGTAATTCGGCCACCCGCCAAGCGAGAAGCCAATGGCAAACTCGAAGTGGATGTGCTTACGAGAAGCCGCAGCGGGGAAGAAAGTGATTGCGAAGCTGGCGCTCATCGAGTTGATGCGAACTGATCTACTATTCGCCTCCCGACCTAACAGTGATGAGTACGCGCATCAAGAATCCTTTCCTACCCTCAGCAGGCCATCTCGTCGCCTTGGCATCGTGCAGCAGTCCGGCGCACACACGTCGGGGCGCGGGCCCAAAACTCCTAACGCAAGCCGCGGCTGATCCTGGTCCATGCGCTCGCCAATAAGTTCGCGAATCATGCGTATGAACCGCGGATGCGTGCCCACGGTTTCCGCTCGCACCATGTGCAAGCCCAACTCCGCGCTCAGATCTCGCGCCTGGGTATCAAGATCGAAAAGAATTTCCATGTGGTCTGAGACGAAACCGATGGGAGCGATCACGACATCTAGACTGCCTCCTCGCGCTTTTATCTCACGCAGGCAATCAAGGATGTCTGGCTCCAACCAAGGCTGGGAGGGTGGGCCGCTCCGGCTCTGATACACCAGCCGCCATTCTCTGCACCCTATTTGCTCCGCCACCAGTCTGCCCGTTTCTCTGAGCTGTTTTTCGTAGTCGCAGCCCTGCGCCATCGCCAGTGGAATGCTGTGCGCGGTATAGATAAGGTGCGCCCCCTCACGGCGGCCCTCTGGAATCTTTGCCAGCGCCTGGTGCAAGCGATCTGCGACGGCCTCAACAAATCCGGGATGGTTGTGGAACGCGCGAATCTTGTCCACAATTGGCGCGCCCTCGCCTGCTGCCTCTTGCGCCCGGGCTATGTCTTCGCGGTACTGCCGGCAGCTCGAGTACGAACTGTAAGCCGACGTCACAAAAGCCAGAGCACGGCGTACACCGTCCGCTTTCATCTGGCGCAGCGTGTCGGTGAGCATGGGATGCCAGTTGCGGTTTCCCCAATAGATGGGCGGGCTGGGGCCATGCTGAGCCAGTTCTACTTCAAGTGCAGCGATGAGTTGCCGATTCTGGTCGTTGATCGGGCTCTTACCGCCGAAGTGATAGTAGTGTTCGGCCACTTCCAGCATGCGCTCGCGGGGCACATTCTTGCCACGCAAGACATTTTCCAAAAATGGCATGACGTCATCGGGACGTTCGGGACCACCGAAAGACGTAACGAGGATGGCGTCGTAGTTCATGGAGTCGCAGTTAGCCCCTACAGCATTAGCGGGAGCCGGCGCTCTGTTTTTGCAATTCGGCGAGAGCTGCCAACACTTCCTCACTATGCTTGTTGGGATTCACCTCGGTGAATACTTTAGCCACGCTGCCCTCGGGATTGATGATGAAGGTGTGACGGGAAGCAAATTTCACGAGGCCGAGGTTGGTCAACGATCCGTAGGCACTGGAGACTTTGTGGTCAGGGTCGGCTAACAATTTGAAGTTCAGACCTTCTTTCGTGCAGAACTGCTTGTGGGATTCGGCGCTATCGACGCTGACACCCAGCACCACGACATTCCTCAGCTGGTACTGCCCTTGGTCACGCTGGAAGTTGTGTGCCTCGATCGTGCAACCGCTGCTGAAGTCTTTGGGATAGAAGTACAAGACCACCCACTTGCCGCGATAATCTCTCAGGCTGACCGGCGCACCCTCCTGCGAGGCGAGGGTGAATTCGGGCGCCAGGCTGCCCGCTGACGGCACAGAAACGGCAAAGACCATCAACGGCGTGACTGCGACGGCCACAACAACAATCGCGGGGATTAGTACTCGATAGGTCACTACAGGTTTTTCTGCCATGCGGACTCCACTGCTGGTTCATTCATGAATTGGATTGAGCTCGTCACTTTGCTGAGTACAAGTTGGACATCGCTGATGTAGCGTTCGCGAAATCCCCCCTCGCAGTAGGCCAGGTAGTAATCCCACATCCGCACGAAGCGATCGTCGAAGCCGAGTCGGCGTACTTCCGGAAGACGCTCGAGAAATCGGCGGCGCCATTCGTGAAGGGTAAGAGCGTAGTGTTTCCCGATGTCTTCCATGTGAAACAGTTGCATGCCGGTGGTTCGAGCCAGCGATCGTTGAATCTCGATGACCGAAGCCAGCTCGGCCCCAGGAAAGATATGCTTCTTGATCCAGTCGCTCTGTTTACGGTACTGGTGAAACTTTTTTTCCTGAATGGTGATGGTCTGGAGGAGCATGCTGCCATCCGGTTTGAGCAGGCGATCACAGGCTCGGAAGTAGTCGTCGTAATGTTCGTACCCTACGGCTTCGAACATTTCAATGCTGACGATCTTGTCATAGTGCCCGCGCAGGTTGCGGTAGTCCTCGAACAGCAACTGGATGCGCTCCGCTGCCCTGCTCCGCGAAAACAATCCACGCGCGTAGTCATGCTGCTGGCGGCTGATGGTCGTGGTCGTGATGTTGCACCCGTAAGTTTCGGCCGCGTAGGCAGCGAAGCCACCCCAGCCGGTACCGATTTCGAGCACGTGATCCCGCGAGCCCAGCTGGAGTTTGCGGCAGATGCGGTCGAACTTGTGGATCTGTGCCTGCTCCAGGGTATCGTCGGGGCTTTCGTAGTAGCCGCAGGAGTAAGCCAGGCTGCGATCGAGGAACAGACGATAAAAGTCATTGCCCAGATCGTAGTGATACGCGATATTGCGGCGGCTGCCGGCCCGCGTGTTGCGGCGGCCGCGATGCTCAAGAACGTCGGCGAGCCTGCGGAAGGAGGTCAAGAGGCGGTTGCTGCCGTCCAGTTGGTCCAAGTTGCGCACGGCCAGGCGCACAACCGCGATCAGGTCGGGAGTCGACCAGTCGCCGTCCATGTAGGCTTCGCCAATGCCAACATCTCCAGCTAACAGCGCGCGTAGAAAAAAGCGTTCGTCGTGTACGGCGATTACAGCGTGCAGCGACTCTTTTTGGACGCTGGCGCGGGATTGCCCAAAGCTGTACGTGTCCTCGGGACAGACAATCTCGAGGCTGCCCACCCGCAGTCCCGCAAGACTTTTCAGAAATATCTTCTTCGCGATGTTTGTAATTATTCCGGTCGCCATGATGCCCCCAAATGCCGCACTGTCGCCTCCTCGAAATGGCCCGCGCCGGGATGCCTGACCACCGGGACTCGCTTCAGCATTAGCCGCAACGCCTGCCAATGGATGGCCGTGATTACCTTTGCAGTCATCCAGGGAAAGCGCAGCAAGGCCCGGTGGAGTTCTGCTCGCGACCACTCGCGCCGTTCCAGCTTTAGTGTGGAATCGAAGATCTCTCGCCCGTCCTCATAACTGACGCTCTGACTGATCAGCCGCTCGCCGGGAGGCGTGAATGTCCAATCGTATTCGTGACCCAGCTTCAGGAAGGGCGACACATGAAATGTCTTGGAAAATCGGTACCGTTTGTTGTCACCCGCCGGGCGCTCAAGACTGCGCGTGAGCCAGTAGTTCGCGGTCTCTCCGAAAGTGTTGTTGACTTCGGCCATGATCACCTGCAATTTGTCTTCGCGGTCGTAACAGTAAAAAAAAGAAACCGGGTTGAAGTTGTATCCGAGATAACGGAGATGAGTGAGCAGGAAGATTTTTCCTGTGGGAAGGACAATGCCATTTTTCTCCGCATCCCGCGATACGCGGTCGCGCAGCGCCCTCGACGGATCTCCGAAGTGGTCCCGATCCTGGTAGGAAACCCAGTTGCGGCGGTTGTATCCGGCAAGCGGAGACACCTTCATCAACTCCGGCAGGCGGTCGATATCAACGAAGACCATGAACAGCGGGTAAGTAAATTCGTGACGAGCAGGACTGAACCTGCGATGACGTAATGTCCCGGAATAGATTCCAGATTCCATCAGGCCGCCACTTCTCTTGGTGCATCCCACGATGCGCCCAGTGTCTCTGCGACGCGAATCGCAGAATTCAGTCCGTCTTCATGGAAGCCGTAGAACCAGTATGCGCCGCAGAAGTGCGTGCGGTTGTGGCCGCTGATCTCCTGCCAGCGCGCCTGGGCTCGCACCGCCTCCAGCGTATAAAGAGGATGGAAGTACGTCATCTCGCGCAAAATGCGACGCTCGTCGATGGACGGAGTGTCGTTCAGCGTGACGCAATAGTCTTCTCGCGTGGGCAGGCTCTGCAGACGGTTCATGTGATACGTCAGCGTAGCGGCTCCGCGTTTGGTGCTGAGATGATAGTTCCATGAGGCACGCGCCCCCAGCCGCCGGGGCAGCAGGCTCGAGTCGGTATGCAGCACGGTCTCGTTGCGGCTGGTGCGGAAACCATTCAGCACCTGACGCTCCAATGGAGAGGTGTCCTTCAGAAGTTGGAGAGTTTGCGGCGCGTGACAGGCGAAGACAACTTCGTCGAAAGACTCCGGCGGACGGTCCTCAAAACCAATTTTCACGCCCGCCGCGGTGCGCGTAACACCGTCGATCTTCGCACCCAGCCGAACCCGGTCCCGATAAGGCGCAATCAGCAGCGGAATGTAAATGTTGCTGCCGCCTTTAAGCACATACCACTGGGGGGCCGTCGTCAAACCCAGGAGCCCGTGATTCTCGAGAAAGCGAATCAAGGTAAAGGCCGGAAAGTCTTCGATTTCTTCCGGCGACGTGGACCACACCGCCGCCGCCATCGGGTGCAAATAAAAACGCGTGAACTCGCCCCCGAACTGATTGGCATGCAGGTAATCTCTCAAGCTGATTTCTGAGTTGGCAGGATCCTGAAGAAGCTTGCGAGCCTCCCGGTTGAAGCGCATGATCTCGGCCAGAAAGCGGTAGTGTCCGAGACGATACCAATTGTTCCGCTCCGCAAAGAATCCGCTCAGGCCACGGCTGCTGTATTCGAATCCAGACTGACGGCAAGACACTCCGAACGACATGTCGCTCGACTGCCGGGCGATGCCCAACTGTTCGAATAATCGAACCAAGTTCGGGTAGGTGCGGTCGTTGTGAACAATGAAACCGGTGTCGATCGGCAAAACGCCGCAACTGGTTTCAATTTGATGCGTATGCGTGTGGCCTCCAAGACGGCTCTCTTTCTCGAACAGCCACACTTCATGTTTCTGGCTGAGGAAGAAAGCCGCGGCCATTCCTGAGATGCCGGCTCCAATTACCGCGATCCGGCTCATGACGCCTTCCCTTCTGAAAGCGGAAGCCGAATGCCCCGCAAATCCCGGGCTACTCCGAGCCAGTTCAGCATCTTCAATGCGTAGTAAGTAACGTCCAGTTCCCACCAGCGAAGTCCCTGCCGGCAGGCATACATGAATTGGTGATGATTGTTGTGCCAGCCTTCTCCCAATGTAACGATGGCGAGGACAAAGTTATTGCGGCTGTCGTCCGATGTGTCAAAGCGTCGCGATCCCCACAGATGCGCCACCGAATTAATGGTGAAAGTGCCGTGAAACAGCAATACGGTCGAGACCACGAAGCCCCACACAAAAGCTCCCAGCCCGCCTGCGAGTAATAGCAATGCCGCTAACGCGACAGGTGGAACCAGATAGTGTTTGTCCAGCCAACGCAGTTCCGGATGCTTGCCGAAATCCCGAATCAACGCCGGGTCGTACTTGTCGTATTCATTCGACAGCACCCACCCGACGTGGGCCCACCAGAATCCACGTTTCAGCGGGGAGTGAATGTCGGGATCCTGGTCTGCATGCCGGTGATGGACGCGATGATGGGCAGCCCACCACAACACGCCTTTCTGCCCTGAAGTCTCCGCCAGAAAGGCCATCAGAAATTGCCAGCCGCGGCCTAATTTGTAACTGCGGTGGCTGAAGTATCGGTGATATCCGGCCGTGATACCGAACATCCGCACCGCATACATCCCCAACATGAGCCACACCCATGACCAGCGGAAAGGAACAAAGAACGCGGCCATACATGCCGCATGCAGCAGCACAAAGGGAATCACCGTACCGAAACTGTAATTGCGAAGTCTCTTGATCACGCAGAATTCCCAGCTGTCAAACCTGAGTTCTGACTTGAGTCGGTAAGCTCTCATAGCCAGTACGCGCATCAGGCACGGAGCGGATTGCTCCCTGGTTTGTTGTACCAACCTGAATAATTTTTGTCAATGTTTTGTCCAGGACATTGCATTGACAGTGTAATTTGCCAACTGGTACGATCCTTCCAGATGTCGACGTCCTATCCCATCAGCGCCGTGGCCAAACTAACCGGGATTCCCCTGGACACACTGCGCGCCTGGGAGCGCCGATACCAGACGGTCATTCCCCAACGGGCTTCGCGTGGACGCCTCTATTCCGAGGCGCAAATCCAGAAATTGATCCTGCTGCGGCGAGCGGTGGAGCAGGGACACGCCATCGGACAAGTTGCCGGCCTCGGCGACCGGCAGTTACGGGAACTTTTGGAGAAAAGCTCTTCCATTGCCGCCGGACAATCGGCTGCCAAACCGAAGGACTCGAGTGACGTAGTAGCGCCGGTTCTACAGGCCCTCGACCGCTTCGACTATGCCGGTACCGACCGGGAAATCAACCGTCTGGCAGCGAGTTTGGGAAGTCCTCGGAATTTCGTTCATCAAGCCGCGCTCCCTCTGATGCGGAAGGTCGGCGAACGCTGGCACGAGGGCAGGTGCAGCATCGCACAGGAGCACATGCTGACCAATCTGCTAACCGGCGTACTGACCTCGCTGGTGCGAACCTATTCTCCGTCGAATCCGCCGGCCCGGGTTTTGCTGGCCACACCGGCAAATGAACGCCACGCGTTCCCCACGCTAGCCGCTGCCATGCTGATTGCGGCAGGAGGACTCGGAGCGATTTATCTGGGAACGGATTTGCCGGCGGGCGACATTATTCTGGCGGCGCGCAAGAGCGAAGCAGATGTCGTTTTGCTCAGCCTCTCGTCCATGCCCGGTTCAGAAATCATGGATGATCTCAGTCACATCGCCCGCAAGTTGCCGCGGGCTACCGCTCTGTGGCTCGGTGGCGCTTCAGAACTGCACCTCGACCAGGCAACGAAAGGTTCTCGTTGGATGGTGCTGCACGATTTCTCCGCGCTTGAACACCAATTGACTGCTCGGGGAGCGAGATTTTAGCCGAGGTCAAAGCAATCCAAATGAAGACGAGTATCGTAATGGACAGTGGTGGCGAGGACAGTAGGATGAAAAACGCGTTATTGTATCGCCGCCTCGTTGGACCAGTAGTAGCGCTTCTTACGCAAGGAATTACGCCGGAAAAGATCGCCCTGAGCCTGGCGTTTGGAATTGTGCTGGGAATTTTTCCGGTGCTCGGTTCAACTACTCTTCTGTGTGCGCTGGCAGCCTTGATTCTCCAGTTGAATCTGCCTTCCATCCAGCTAGTAAACTACCTGATCTACCCCGTGCAGTTGTTGTTGCTCGTACCCTTCATCCGAATGGGGGAGAAGCTGTTTCGAGTTGTGCCTCTGCAGTTATCTCTCGCGCAGATGCTGGCCATGATCCGCGCCGACTTGCCGCATGCGGTCGCGACCCTTTGGCTGGCTGAAGTCCACGCCATATCCGCATGGCTATTGATCGGTCCGCCTGCAATTCTTCTCCTCAATTTCCTGCTGTCCCGGGCGCTGCGCGAGGTCGCCGCCTCTTCTGGGAGGCGTAGAACCATCGCCGATTCCGCATAGATTCCCAATGCTTTGTTGGAGCTGCTAATGAAGATTGTGTGCGCAGTGCTCTCGGAGAAGGTCGTCAATGAACGTCGGCCTACGAACTTATTTTGGCGGGATACTTTGGACCGTGACGTTGAAACACAATAGGTGACGCTATGTTCTTAAAACTGTATTGCATTGCCCTACCGATCTTCTTTGGCTTGGATATGGTCTGGCTCGGGCTAGCAGCCAAGAATTTCTACGCCAAGCAGATCGGATTTCTGATGAAGCCCAACGTCAATTGGGCCGCGGCCATCGTTTTCTACCTCCTCTTCCTCGTGGGCCTGGTGGTTTTCGTTATTGCTCCGGCGGTTGAAAAAGGTTCGTGGGAGCGCGCCCTCCTGCTCGGGGCGTTGTTCGGCCTCGTTTCCTATGCAACCTACGATCTGACCAATCTCGCCACGCTCAAGGACTGGCCGCTGGCGCTGACAGTTGTGGATTTGACTTGGGGCGCTGTCTTGGCGGGGTCTGTATCTATCGGAAGCTACCTGATCGCCCGCAAGATCGGCCTATGAAGTACTACCTCACTCTGGGAGTCATGCTGTGGGGATACATGACCTTCTGGTTCCTGATCTCGCTGATCAAGAGAAGGAATGATGTTGCCGACGTGGCGTGGGGGCTAGGCTTCGTACTTCTGGCTTGGACATCATTTTTTCTATCTGGCGGCTTGGGAACGCGAGGCGTGCTGGTTGACATATTGGTCAGCATTTGGGGACTGCGCCTGGCATGGCACATCCATGGGCGCCATCGAGGCAAAGCGGAAGATTTCCGTTACATGGCTTGGAGGCGGGCGTGGGGCAAGTGGTTCTATGCCCGCTCGTATGCGCAGGTGTACCTTCTGCAGGGTGCGCTCCTGTTCGTCGTCGCGTTGCCGGTGCTGATGATCAATCGAAGCACAGGGATCTCGTTCGGCATTCTCAATGGCATCGGGGGTTGTATTTGGGTGCTTGGGTTCATTTTCGAATCGGTGGGCGATGCAGAACTCGCTCGCTTCGCAAAAGATCCGCGTAACCGAGGCAAGATAATGCAAAGCGGGCTGTGGCGGTATACCCGACACCCCAACTATTTCGGAGAGGTCGTCCAGTGGTGGGGTATTTGGCTGCTGGCGGTCGGCGTTCCGGGCGGCTGGTTTGGCATTGTCGGGCCCCTCACCATCACTTTCCTGATCCTGAAGGTTTCCGGGATTCCAATGCTTGAAAAGAAGATGGCTGAGAATCCTGATTTCGTGGAGTACAAAAGAAGAACAAGCGTGTTCCTTCCATGGTTGCCAAAGAGATAATTCCAGCTACACGATCGGGCGTATATGGTCGTGGGGACCGGCGACCATGATTTCTAGAGCAAGGAAGTGGCGAGAACGGCGGAAGAGGCGCCCGCCTCTTGGAGGGCCGTGCTGGCTATCGCATCGAGGCCGAATGGGGTCATGTCGCAGTCCTGGAAGGCGGCGGCCACATTTGCGAATTGAGTCTCAAGCATGTCCCGGGAGTCTATCCGCTCTGGAAACCTCAGCGAACCACCATTGATCCCGCTCGTTATTCGACCGCTAAGCACCGCCGCGTTTGTGGCCCATCGGCCAGATGGAAGAGGCTGGCGAACCCTGGCTCGAAACGGAATGCGTTGTGCTACGGCTGCGCACTTCCCGAAGCGCAAATCAATTTCCGAAGAATGATCACGCTGGACCCTGCGCAGGCCGTAATCTCCTGCGAAGCTATTCCAGCGCAAATCAGGCTGGCTTCGCTCGGGCCAGCCACCATACCCTGTCGCAGACAACAGGTTTATAATCGTCAGAGCTTTTATTGAAGGCAGGCCGTTCCTCACGCATGACTGATCAGCTTAGAAAAAAACTGCAGGAAGAAGTCGACGCGCTCGAGCACGAATTGGTTCACGAGTTGCCCAAAGAGATCAAGCGGGCCGCTGCGCTGGGGGATCTCAGCGAAAACGCCGAATATCACATGGCCAAGCAGCGCCAGGAGTTCGTCAAGGCGCGCTTCCGCCAACTCGGTAAACGCCTTGCCGATCTGTCCTTGACCAACATGAACAACATCCCCAGGGATAAAGTGGGGCTTGGTTCCACGGTCAAGGTCTTCGACAGCACCAAGAATGAGGAGATCGAGTACAAGCTGGTCACCAGCGAGGAATCGGACGTAAGCTCCGGAAAGATTTCCACCACTTCGCCCATCGGCCGCGCGCTCCTGAACAAGAAGGTTGGCGACGAAGCCACGGTGATCACACCCAACGGCAAGCGCGAATTGGAGATCTTAAGCCTTATTACGGTTCACGACGAGGCCGGACCCGAGAAGGCGGAAGCCTGATGTCCGGTTTCATGGACGAGCGCCTTCGGCCGCGCCTGTGGTGTTCTACTCGATACCATCGTCCGCTGGCTGGCGCTCTCCCGCATCAATCCCAACGTTCTGACCTTTATGGGGCTGGTGGTAAATACCTGGGCGGCCATTCTTTTCGGCTCCGCCAACGCCGCCAATCAGAGAGCACATGTTTTTTCTCGCCGGCTTGGTGATCATCTTTTCCGGCTTCTTTGACTTCGTGGATGGCCAGGTAGCCCGTGCCACCAACCGCGTCACCCGTTTCGGAGCGTTTTTTGATTCGGTGGTCGATCGCTACAGCGACGCATCGCAGTTCCTCGGTCTGCTGGTTTTCTACGCGCGTGGCGACCGCTTCTTCTACGTCGTGCTCACTGCGTTCGTTATGGTGAGCGCCATCATGGTGAGCTACACTCGCGCCCGGGCTGAGTCGCTCATCGGATCCTGCCGCGTGGGATTTATGGAACGTCCCGAGCGGCTGGTTCTGGTGATTATCGGAGCGCTGTTCAACCGCATGGCGCCCGTGCTGTGGATCATCGCGGTTCTTTCTACGCTTACCGTAATCCATCGCATGCGCTACACGTGGACCCGCACGCAGGATGCTCCGCCCGCCGTGACCGCCAAAGCCGGCCACGCCGCCTAGGCCTTCGTCGAATGCTAGACTACTTAATCGCTTCCCTTCTTCTGGTGATATCACTTGCCTACTGATCCCGTGCTTGTTGTCCATGGCGGTGCCTGGTCCATGCCTGACGACATGGTGGAAGCTCACCTCAACGGCGTACGCAATGCCGTGGCGGCAGGCTGGCGCATCCTGGAGCGTGGCGGCCCCGCTCTCGATGCGATTGAGGCAGCCGTCATCGTTATGGAAGATGATGAAACTTTCGATGCCGGGCGCGGAAGTTTTCTTAACCGGGATGGCAAAGTGCAGCTCGATGCCCTCATCATGGACGGCGCTACGCTCCGAGCCGGCGGCGTCGGCTGCGTTGAGCACCTGCGCAATCCCATACGCGCCGCGCGCAAGATTCTCAGCGAGAGCCCGCATGTATATTTTGTCGCGGAAGGCGCGGAGAGATTCGCGGCGGAACACGGCCTGGAGCTTTGTCAGAATGAAGATCTGGTCATCCCCCGCGAGATAGAGCGCCTACGCGAATATCAGAGCGGAACGGAGCGGGATGGCAATGACTTATTCGCTCCTGCCGTTTCGCACGATACCGTTGGCGCGGTCGCTCTGGATCGGGAAGGCAACATCGCCGCTGCCACTTCAACCGGCGGTACGCTCAACAAAGTCCCCGGGCCGCCTGGGCGATTCGTCACTGATCGGTTGCGGCTGTTACGCCGATAATCTGAGCGCCGCTGCCTCGACCACCGGCTGGGGAGAGCCCATCATGAAGCTCGTTCTGGCAAAATGGACGGCTGATCGCGTTTTGGCGGGTAACCTTCCGGAGTGGGCCGCGCTGGAAGCGATGAATTACCTGCAGCAGCGCCTGAATGGCCACGGCGGCATCATCGTTCTGAATGCACAAGGCCAGTTCGGTATCGCACACAACACTCCGCGCATGGCATGGGCTTATAAGACGTCGAAGAAGGAAGAGGCCGGCGTCGAACGCGGAGTAGTTTGATCCGCTCTTTTCACGTTTCACGCCGAGCCGCACCTTGCCGCACCATATGTGTCGCGCCCAACTTCGCCGCACCATACCTTCCAGAACGCGCCGTTAGTAAAATGATTGAGAGGCCTGGCGGCGGCTCATGTGGAAAGACTTCGCAATCTCGATCATTCAGACCCTGCGTCAACGGGGCTTCCAAGCGTACCTCGTTGGTGGATGCGTCCGTGATCTTCTGTTGAACCGAGAACCCGCCGATTTCGATGTAGCTACGAACGCAACTCCCACACAAGTGATGGAAGTCTTCCCCGAGACTTATGCTGTGGGCGCACAGTTCGGCGTTGTGCTCGTGCCGTTGCCGGAATCCGCGCGCGAGGGGAATGGAGAGAGCACAAGTCCAAAATCTCATGCCATCGAAGTCGCGACGTTTCGCAGCGACTTGGGATACTCCGACGGCCGCCATCCGGATGAAGTCCGCTTCAGCCAGGATCCGCGGGAGGATGTGTCTCGCCGCGATTTCACCATCAACGGCATGATGCTCGATCCGATCAGCGGAGAGGTGCTCGATTTTGTCGGCGGCCGCAAGGATCTTGATGCCGGACTGATTCGCGCCATCGGCGAACCCGATCGACGTTTTGGCGAAGACAAGTTGCGCATGCTGCGTGCTATCCGCTTCGCCGCTCGGTTCGAGTATGCGATCGAGCCGGAAACCTTTGCGGCCATTCAGCTGCGGAGCAGAGAAATTGGCATGGTCTCGCGGGAACGGGTTCGCGACGAAATTACAAAGATGCTCACCGAGGGTCACGCACGGCGGGCTTTCCTGCTACTGGATCAGACGGGATTGCTCCAACAGGTGCTTCCGGAAATTTCTGCGATGAAAGGCGTTGAACAGCCGCCGGAATACCATCCTGAGGGCGACGTGTTTATTCACACATTGCTGCTGCTGGAAAATCTGCCGAACCCGTGCCCGCCCACGCTGGCTTGGGGCGCTCTGCTGCACGACGTGGGCAAGCCTGCGACGTTCCGCGTGGCGCCTGACCGGATTCGCTTCGATGGGCATGTAGAAGTTGGCGTAAAGATCGCGGAAGAAATCTGCGCCCGTCTTCGTTTCTCCAAACACGACACGGATCAGGTGCTGGCTCTTGTCGACAATCACATGCGCTTCGGCGACGTCACGCGAATGAAAGAATCGACGATCAAGAGATTTATGCGTCTGCCTGCCTTCGAGGAGCATCTCGCGTTACACCGCGCCGATAGTCTGGCGAGCCACGGCAATCTTAGCGTGTATGAGTTTTTGCAAAATAAATTGAAGGAGACACCTCCGCCAGATTTTCGACCGGCTCCTTTAATCAAGGGCGATGATCTGATTGCTGCCGGATATCCGCCGGGACCACTATTCCGCGAAATACTGGAAGCTGTTGAAGACGCTCAACTCGAAGGTAGGCTGACCTCTCACGAGGCTGCACTCGAATTTGTAAAGCGCGCGTTTCCACAGAGCGTGAGCTCGCCTGATTCTTAACGGCTAAGAATGCTTGCGTTTGAGCCAACGAACAGGATGCTAGAATTCGGGAGCAGACTAAGGTTGGCAAGGCAAGATTGGCGAGGAACGAATGCAGTCGGCAGGATCAGGACTCGAGAAGATCGTAATCAGTTCGTTACGGCATGTTCCTGCGTCAGACGCTCCAACGCTGGCGTGGCCGTTAGTCTGCGGATCCGCAGTGGCGGAACGCACACGGGCTGTGAATTTTTCGAACGCAATATTAAGCGTGGAAGTGCCGGATGCTGGATGGAAGCGCGAATTGCAAGGCCTCGCTGCCCGTTATCTGGCTACCCTTAATCGTTATTCGGGTCAGAAAGTGGAGCGAATTGAGTTTGTGATTCGTCCAAGCACGCAAGAGCAAACGGAAAGATGAAAGTCACTGAAAAAGACGTCACGTACGTAGCCGATCTTGCCAATCTCGAACTCTCCGCCGAGGAGAAAACGAGCATGGTGCGCGATCTGAACTCGATTCTCGGGTACATGGAGAGACTGAACGAGCTGGACACCTCGAACGTCGAACCGATGGCGCAAGTCTCAGACCGCTACGGCGTCGACGAATCGAAGCAAGGAAGCGAGAGATTCGCGTATGCCTATCGCGAAGATGTGCCAGAAGGACTGCGGAAATCTTTGTCGCAGGACGCAGCGTTGAGCAACGCGCCTGATGCGGACGGAACTTTCTTCCGGGTACCGAAAGTGATCGAAAGATAGAGGCTCGTCGTTTTTTTCGGATCTACGGCAGCTTGCTCCTGCAGAATTCTGAGCCACCGGCTAAACGAGATGAATCTGGGCCAACTCACCATCGACGCGACCCGCGCTTCGATACAGGAGCGCAAAACAAGTGCGCTTGCGATCGCCGAGGCGCATTACGCTCGCATACAAGAAGAAGATCCAAAGATCGGGGCCTATCTTACCCTGTGCAAAGAGCGCGCTCTAGAGCAAGCCGATCGCATTGATCGTATGGCTGCGGAAGGCAAGACGCTGCCACCTCTCGGCGGCGTCCCCGTGGGCATTAAGGATGTCATGTCGACACGGGGCGTGCGCACCACGGCCGGATCGAAGATCCTTGGCCACTACATTCCTCCATACGATTGCACTGCCGTTTCGCGGATGGAAGAGGCAGGCGCGATGGTGCTCGGCAAGACCAATTGCGATGCTTTCGCGATGGGTTCTTCGAACGAGAATTCCGCGTTTTATTCTGTACACAATCCGCGTGACCTGAGTCGCGTACCCGGAGGATCTTCCGGAGGTTCTGCCGCGGCGGTCGCCGCGGACATGGCAGTGGTCGCGCTGGGCTCGGATACAGGAGGATCGATCCGCCAGCCGGCCTCCTTCTGCGGTGTCGTTGGATTGATGCCTACTTACGGCCGCGTCTCCCGCTATGGGCTTATTGCATTCGCATCATCCCTCGACCACATTGGTCCGTTCGCTAGAACAGTGAAAGATGCTGCCATTGTTCTGCGCACGATTGCCGGTCGCGATCCCATGGATTCCACCTCGGCTGACCTGCCAGTGCCGGATTACGCAGGTGAACTGGAAAAGCCCGTGCGTGGCTTGCGGCTGGGTGTGGCGAAAGAATACTTTGGCGAAGGACTGGATGACGAGGTGCGCCAGGCCGTCGAGTTAGCGATCGACAAATTAAGGAATTTGGGCTGCGAGGTTGTACCGGTTTCACTGCCACACACTGCGTATGCGATTCCCGCGTATTACCTGATCGCCACCGCGGAAGCATCGTCAAATCTTGCTCGTTTCGATGGCGTTCGCTATGGCTATCGCGCCTCTGGTGTGAAGACGCTGTCAGAAATGTATCGGCGCACGCGCGAGGAGGGCTTCGGGGCTGAAGTAAAGCGCCGGATTATGCTTGGCACATATGCCTTAAGCGCCGGCTACTATGAGGCATATTATTTGAAGGCGCAGAAAGTGCGCACTCTGCTCACGCGCGACTTCGAGCAAGCATTTCAAAAAGTAGACGCGATCGTTACGCCAACCAGTCCCACGGCGGCATTTCGCTTGGGAGAAAAATCGGATGATCCGCTGGCGATGTACCTTGCTGACATCTACACAGTGACCGCGGATCTGGCTGGTATCCCGGGGATTTCTGTTCCTTGCGGGCTAACGAACAACGACAACCTTCCCATCGGGCTGCAAATTCTGGGAAGACATTTCGACGAAGCCACGATTCTTCGCATCGGGCATGCTTACGAGCAGTCGGCTCCAAGCAATTCGTAATAGCTCTCTCCCGCACAAGAGCGGCAAAGAACTTTCTCTGCAACGCGGACTTCTCTTCGGAAATTGATGCCCTCTCCGCAAGCCTCGCAGGTCACACGCTCGCCTTTGTATCCCGGGAATTCTTCCGGAGGCAACGCGACCTTAACCCATTGTGTAGTGAACAGATCGTCATCAGTGATCTCTCGATAGGCCAACATTTGTTGCTGATTCTTATCCGCGATTTCCGGATGCATCTGGCGGGCCAGAGCCTTTGAAGATTCTTTGGCCGCGATGCGGACGGCCTTTCCTGAATTCACATCCACAAAGGTGGCAGCAACTTTTCCCCAATCACGAAATTTCAGAGCGCGTTTGCCCAAACGGCAGCCCGTGACTACGGCAACCGCATCGGTAGCGCATCGATCGATTTCTACAAACGTAACCAGCCGCTTGCGATCTTTGCCGCGGGGGTCGTCGATGCCAAGTTTCGCGAGACCCAGCATTGCGAGGCGCACGCCGAGCACCTGTCCCGCGCACAAGTGTCCATGAGCTTGCTCGGCATCGACGAGGTATTCATCCAGGGAGCGCATAGGGCTTTGCAGATTTGACAATCCGCATGAATGTTTCATGCGGACTCTGTTTTTTGCTCGCTAAAATCACCAAGTCACTCGATCGCTAAATGCGGTCACTTCCTGCGCCAGCGAACTCCATCCTTCGTGTTTTCGATGATGATCCCCGCAGCGGTCAGCTCCGCGCGCAACGCGTCGGAGACTTTAAAGTTGCGGCCGCGGCGCGCCGTTTCCATCTCTGCGATCTTCTTCTCGATATCAGCATCGGATAACTGGTTGCATTCGACCGCTTCGCGAAGCTCCTCACTGATATCTTGTTCTCGGCCCGCCGCTGGAGCCCAATCAAACACTTGCTTCATCTTGGGCCCGTCGTCATCTTTTAAAACCGCGAAAATCTCGTCGAACCGCTCCAAGGCTACAAGCAGAGGCTGAACATCGTCTTGTTGGATGCAATTCGCGTCCAAAGCAGCATTGGCGCTGCGCACCATTTCAAAAATCGCAGCCTGCGCCTGGGCAGTATTCAAATCATCTTCCAGGGCAGACTTCATGCGATTGATTGTTTCCGCCGCGAGCGATTGCATCTCCAAATTCGACCCAGGCTGTAAAACTGCTCACGGTCAAGCGTTGGCGAAAGTTTCTCAGGCGTTCCACGGAGACCGCGGCTTGCTTCAAGCCATCAAAGGTGAAATTGAACTGATTGCGATAAGGCACCGAGGCAAGGAGGTAGCGAATCGACGAGGGCTTGTGTCCCTTCAACACCAGGTCGCGAAGAGTGTAGAAGTTGCCCAAACTCTTCGACATCTTCTCGCCCTCAACCAGGAGAAAACGCACATGAAACCAGAATCGCGCGAAGGTTTTGCCGGTGAGCGATTCCGATTGCGCAATTTCGTTCTCGTGGTGCGGGAAGACGAGATCTTCTCCTCCAGCGTGCAGATCAAAGGTTTCGCCTAACTCTTCCATCGACATGACCGAGCACTCCAGGTGCCAGCCCGGCCGCCCGGGCCCAATCGATGTGTCCCATGAAGCTTCGCCGGGCTTGGGAGCTTTCCAGAGCGCGAAGTCGCGGGCGCTGTCTTTGTCGTACTCGTCAACTTCCACGCGAGCACCGTCGAGCATGCCGCTAAAATCTTTCTTCGAAAGTTTCCCGTACGAGGGGAAGCTGGCAATGCGGAAGTAATAGGAACCGTCGTCGGTGCGATACGCGCTGCCTTTCTCTACTAATTTGCTCACAAAATCTGCCATCTCCGGGATGTGCTCTGTTGCTCGCACCAGTTTTGGTTCCTCAATGCCGATCATGGCGGAGTCTTCCCGAAATGCCTTCTCGTACTTCGCGGTGTATTGCTGAACACTCACGCCGTCCCGCGCCGAGTTGCGAATGATCTTGTCGTCCACATCCGTGATGTTCATGACGTAGCGGACGCGGTAGCCCGATTGCCGCAGAAAACGCTGCAATATATCGACCGCGAGGAATGTACGAAAATTGCCGATATGGCCGTAGTCGTAAACGGTAGGCCCGCACGCGTACATCGAAACCTCTTGGTCGCGAAGCGGGCGGAATTCCTCGACTTGCGAGGACATGGTGTTGTAAAGGTGCAAGGCCATAGGCGATAGTGGCGGTCAGATATGGTGGCGCTCAGACACGAACCCTCAATTCTAGGGGGAGCCGAGAAAGAGGGTCAACTGGCTCGCACGTCCGCAGGGGGAGGAGGAGCGAGCGCATGCGCGTGCGGACGAAGCCTCTGCTGAACCAGTAAAACGTAGTGCAAAGCAGAAATGATGGTGAAAAAGAAAGTAGCACGCAGAAAAAGTTTGCTGGTGATCCATACCCAGCGGTCTGGCCGCAGACAGAACAGCATGACAAAGAAAACGGCCGCGATCTGAGAAAAGGTATTCGCCTTGCCGAAGATGCTGGGCTGGAAATTGCGCAGCCCTGCGATTGCGAATAATACCGCACTCGCGGAAAGAATAGAAATATCCCGGCTGAATACGAGGACAGTAAACTTCCAGGGAATCCTGTGCAAAATCGAGAGAACTAGAAACATGGTGCTCAACAAAAGCTTGTCCGCGATGGGATCGAGATACTGGCCCAGCAGGGTCTGCTGATGTAACTTGCGGGCGAGCAATCCATCGAGGCCATCGCTAAAACCGGCAATAACGAAGAGAAGCAGGGCCCGGAAGTAGCGTCCGTCGACAAGCTCGATCACGATAAACGGCACGAAGACCATGCGAAGCATGGTCAGCTGGTTTGGGGCTGTAAAGACTTTCGAAAATCTCATGCTGGCTCTTTCGCGGGAGGAGCAGCGGAAACAAGCGCGCCAGCACTACGGTTACTGCCGCCATTAGAGAGAGGAGAACTTAATGTGGTCGCGGGATCAAGCCCCGTCTTGGCAGAAAAGCGCTGCGAGAGCGAGGGTAAATTTCCGTCTGGAACATCGAGTTCGATTCGTTCAATGCGGTGCATCGGGAAGAAAACCACTGCGGGACTGAACGACTCGCCATCCTTCACCATCAGCACAAGGTCCTCGAAGGAAGCGAGTTCGACGCCACTCATGCTGAGGCCTTCCGCAGACAGCGACAAAATTACGCCCCAGAATTTATCGCGCGGATTTCCCAAAGTCACTACCACCATCGCCCCAGATGAAAAAGGGTCATGAACCGGTGCCTGAGCGCCATTACTGCCGCTATGACTCTTATTACCCTGAGTGGTTTTTCGCATGCAACGATTGTCGTCTTCGCGGAGGGAACTTTGCAACTGATAAGCGTGCTTGCCGTCGGCTCCTGGATAGCCTTTCGCCTTCTACGCGGCGCCTTGCTTCGTAGCTGGCTCCTCTGGCACCATGGCCTAAGGTATAATCTAGCGATCAGTAGGCGCGTAGCTCAGTTGGTTAGAGCGCTACCTTGACACGGTAGAGGTCAGGAGTTCGAGTCTCCTCGTGCCTACCATTTATCTCATTGAATCCGCTCACTCGCGAGCGGCAGATTAACCCAGGTCGACAATCGGATTCGTCAGCTTTCCGATGCCTTCGACTTCCACTTCGACGACGTCCCCTGAGACGACCGGCCCCACTCCATCTGGCGTGCCGGTGGCAATAAGATCACCGGGCAGAAGAGTCATGATGTTGGCCGCGTAACGAATCAAAACATCGAGTGGGAAAATAAAATCGAGAGTGTTGCCATCCTGGCGAACCGCGCCATTCACTTTCGTGGTCACTCTCAGGCCCTTCCAGGGATCTACCTCATTCGTGACCAGCGGGCCGACGGGACAGAAAGTGTCATATCCTTTTCCCCGCACCCACTGGCTGTCTTTTCTTTGCAGGTCGCGCGCGGTGAAGTCATTCACCACGGTATAGCCGAGAATATACGGACGAACGTCTTCGCTCGGGTCAAGCCGATGGCAATGGCGAGAGATGATGACTCCAAGTTCGCCCTCATAGTCCGTATGCTGACTTTCTTTTGGACGACGTATTTTCTCACCAGGTCCGATCAGAGAAGAAGGCGGCTTGAAAAAAAGCAGCGGCTCCTGCGGAACCTCTTTGCCCATTTCCGCGGCATGGGCTCGGTAGTTGCGGCCCACGCAAACAATTTTGGATGGATTGACGGGAGCTAAGAGGGACGCGTGATCCAAGGCAATCGGCGTTATCTTTTTCGTTGCCGGAAGCTCGTTCGTTGCCGGAAGCTCGCCGCGTAGGCTCTGCTCGGGCGGTGCAAGGAATACATGCGTGATCGCGTCTTTTCCGCTTACGGACTCAAGCAGCCCGTATTCCGCTTGATTGTCGTACATGAATCGGCAATATCTCAAAGGTCTCTCCCTTATCCTTACGCGCTCTGATAGAGCTTGGTCATAACGAACTCCCGATGACCAAGAGCTTCGGCGCAAGTCAGGCGTCCGTTGCAGGTGCGGATCATGATGTCGATCAGCTTATCGCCCGCTTCATCGAGCGTCATCTCGCGCTTGAGAATTCCGGAGACGTCGAGGTCGATATGCTCGGGCATAGTTCGCGCCGTCTTGGGATTGGCAGTCAGCTTGATCACAGGTTCGATGGGATTCCCGATGATATTTCCCTGCCCCGTGGGAAATAGATGAACGACAAACCCCGCGGCAGCCTGCAAGGTGACGCACTCGGCCGCCGCCGAAGACGTATCCATGAAATACAGGCCGGGTCCCTTGGCCGGGGCTTCGGCGGGTTTCAGAACGTCAATGAATTTTGTCTTCTTGCCAATCTTCTGCAGGTTTCCGAAGGCCTTCTCTTCGATCGTGGTGAGTCCTCCGGCAATGTTTCCCTTGGTCGGCTGAGACTCTGACAAATCGTTGGTCTTATAGCGATTGATCACATCCTGATACTGGTTGAAAATTTCCCAGAACTCGTCCGCCACTTCTTTGCTGGCGGCGCGACTGGCGCAAACCGCCTCGGCTCCGGTGAGTTCGGACGTCTCGCCGAAACAGGTAGTCGCTCCGAGCGGATCGATTTTATCGATGAGGTTTCCCACTGTCGGACACGAGGCCAGACCGGAAGTGGTGTCACTCTCACCGCATTTTGTAGAGACGAAAAGTTCCTTCACGTGGCAGAGCTCGCGCTGCTTCTCGGAGGCCCATTGCACGAATTCTCGTGCTTTACGGGAAGCCGCGGCAATCGTGGAAATGTCGCCGTTCCCTTCGATGGAGAAACCCGCCACGGGCTTGCCCGTGGAAGCGATGCCATCGGTCACCCGTCCCGTCCAGCTGGGCTCGATACCGATCACGATGCAAGCCGCAACATTCGGGTTCGAACCGGTGCCAATAAGAGTGCGGAAATGCAACTCGAGATCCTCGCCAAATTGCAGACGCCCGTAGGCATGCGGCAGAGCGAGTGTTCCCTTGATATTATTTGCGACCGCTTCTGCGGCCGCGTTGGAGAGATCGTCGAGCGGAAGGATGATGACATGATTGCGAATGCCTACTCGATTGTTCTCGCGCCGATACCCGTAGAAATCCAAGCTTCTCACCGTTACCACCTCTTGGTTTTTAGATTGTGTGTATGAACGTGACGTCCCGCGCCGATCTCGGCCACTGTACGTCCCACGTCATGGCCATATTTCAAGATCGTGGAATCTTTCTGCAGATTCGCGAGAGCAATTTTGTGACCCAGGGGTACTGCATCGAGCGCTGGCAAGGCAACGGTTTCATTCGTTTCCATGATCCATCCGCTGAGATTCTTTCCGGCTTGAACGTTTTCTACGACCACCACGCCCACATTGTCGGCCTTATCGTGCACAATAAAATCGATCGCCATCTTCTCCTCTTGATGTATTACGTGAGTTTGTGTTGCGAATGGTTCGCGAGTGATTTCGCCGTCTCTAGTGGCGGGGTTCGGTGCTAACCCCTGACTTATCGGACTCAATCAGCCGAGTTATTTCGACAGCGGCTTTGGTGACTTCTTCTCGTATCAGTTTTTCGGCCGAGTCGGCGTCTCGTTTTTTTATAGCAGCAAGCATGGCGCGCAATCCTTGAATACTCTCTTTCCATCGACTGGCGGAGCGCTGCGGGTGATGATGACCGAGCGCACGCCAGCGCGAGATCCGGCCATGGAGCGTGCCAATCATTGTGGAGAGGGTTTCGCTGTGTGCGCCCTGAAACAACACATCGTAGAACTTGTTCTTGCACTCGAGGACGCGATCAGGATCATTATCCTTGTAGGCTTCGGCGGTTGCGTCCAAAGCGCTTTCCAACTTAAGAATGTGAGCCTCATCCGCGTTTGCGGTGAAAAGCCGGGCGGCCAAACCTTCCAACACAGCGCGAATCGAGTACAAGTCCTGTGACTCCGCTACCGTCAACTGGCGGACCACCGGCCCTTTGTTGGGGATGATGGTGATGAGTCCTTCCGACTCCAACTGACGCAACGCTTCGCGGAGCACAGTGCGAGATACGTGCAGCATGCCGATCAACTCACGCTCGACGAGGCGTGCGCCGGGCTGCAACTTGGCGGAGATAATCGACTGCCGCAACTCTTCCAACACTTGATTACGCAGCGGAGCGGCCGATTTACGAATCGGAAGAAGGTTGGAACTTCGCAATTCCGACGGCAGACTTGACTCGATGGTCATACCGTAATATCGTACGATCACTGGCCGGATTTGACAAGTTTTAAGTGAACACGCCAGAGCATTCTTTTTGAATACAGGACATTAAAGGATAAGGGCACGAGGTCAATCATGGTGAAAGTAGGGATCGTTGGGCTAGGACGTTGGGCGAAGGTGCTGTCTCGATCTTTATCCAACTCGAAGGAAATCAGCATTGTCGCTGGCTATAGCCGCTCGGAAGAAAAGCGGCGAGATTTCGAGAAGGATCTTGGGATCCCTACGGTTCCAGATTTAAAAACTCTCCTCAGCAATCCTGAGATTCAGGGAGTAATTTTAACCGTTCCGAACGAGCAGCATTTGCCGGTGGCGATGGAGGTTGCGAAAGCCAGGAAGCACGTTTACACGGAGAAGCCGATTGCCAGCACTTTGGAAGAAGGACTGGAAATCGCAGGACTGCAGGAGAAATATGGAATCACCGTAACGGTTGGGCACAGCGCTCGTCTGATGGCAGGCATCCGCAAGATTCGTGAGGCGATCGACGCGGGCGAGTTGGGACGCGTGGCTTTTATGGAAGCAAATTTCTCGAACGAGCGAGCCTTGGAACTGACTCCGAAAACGTGGCGCTGGTATAAAGACCGAGCCCCAGGCGGGCCGCTCTCGCAATTGGCCATTCACCAATTCGATGTGCTGCACTATCTTGGCGGCGAAATTCTGGAAGCCGGCTCGATGGCGTCGAAGCTTTCGCCCGTGGGCGCGGAAGTGGATGATCAGTCCATGACGTTCTTGAAATTCACCGACGGGAAGATTGGATATGTAGGTTCGTGCTGGACCTCGCCGGGAATCTTTGCAGTCCGCGTGTTTGGGTCCAAAGGACTCATGCACTATGAGATCGATTTTGGGACGTGGGATACTCCTGCTCTCCTGCACAAGAGTTCCGTCCTTTATATACAGCGGGGAAAAGATGGCTACGCCAAGCGCGAGGAGATCCAAGTCCCGGCCAGCGATATGTTCCGCGCAGAACTTGAGATGTTCGCAGAGTGCTGCCGCAGCGGAAAACCTGCTGAGCTGAATGCGGAGAATGGAAACGTAGCTGTCGCCGTTGTCTATGCGGCGCTTCGGTCGATCGAGAAGAATGGCGAGTATGTACGGATTGCAGATGTGATGCAAGAAGCGCGGATGCGACTTGCAAGCAGGAGCCACCAACTTGCATAACCGTTCCTTCATCGAGCTCAGCCAGCCGGAGATTGCGGCACAGCTCAAGAGAAATCCGTTGGTGATTCTGCCCGCCGGCAGTGTGGAGCAACATGGTCCTCACCTGCCCACGGGTACCGACATCTTTGCTGCCAACGTGATCGCCGAAGCTGTCGCCGAACGGATGGACGGCTTGGTATTGCCCGGTGGACCGCTCGGGGTTACCCCGCTCCATATGCCCTATGAGGGCACGATTACGCTTTCGCACGAGACTTATATGCGGGTCGTGAAGGAAACATGCATCTCGACCGCAAAGCATGGAGCCAAGCGGCTGCTGATTCTGAATTGGCATGAAGGAAACATTCCCGCACTCGCCATTGCCGCACAGTCCTTGCATATCGATCATGGGATGACGGTGCTGATCGTGCAAGCGTGTTATGTGGCCGCGGAAATGTTCGGGGCAGCCTGCGGCGGCCTTTCGCACGGCGGGGAAATCGAGACTCTGGCAGTGCTCGCCGCCAAGCCGGCATTGGTCAATGCTGAACGCATCGTCGGTTCTTCGGATGAGCAGCATGGCCATAAAATGGATAGGCTTCGCCGCACTAATAACTACCAACCGATCCTGGGAGATATCCGATCCATTGCCCCAACTGGCTGGTATGGCACTCCGCAACGCGCGACCTTGGAAAGAGGCACACAGATGGTGAAAGAGATCGCCGACTCCATCTCGATCGAGGCCCGCGAAATATTCAAACAGCTCGAAGCAGTTCAACAAGGAATCGCCGAGATCAAAAGCCTCACCCGGGTGAACTGATGGCAAAGGTTTTCACGCAGGGAGAAGGCAAACGGCTTGGACTTCCGGGCCGCGACTCCATCGAACTTCTTTCGGCGGAGAAAGGAACTCACTCCGTTACGCTTCGATTGGTTGAGATTCCGGTTGCCGCAGCAGGCGCCCCCGCACGTGTTCCCCATGCTCATTCCAGCTTTGAGGAATGCATTTTTGTGCTCTCGGGACACGGCGTCACCCACGCCGATTCAGGGGAGTTCCAGTTGGAGCCCGGCGACACCATCTGGATTCCGGCGGGTGAAAAGCACTATACCTGCAATTCCGGCGAAGTGCCCTTGCGGCTCTTGTGTTTTTTCCCAGTCGGCGATGTCGCGAGCGCTACCAATGAGTCCGCACCGTCCCCGGGTCCCTCGGCGACAATATGAAGTGCGACGTGCTCTGCTTACGGCCGCAAGCCGATTTCGAACGTGCCGGAGAAATTGCCCCGGTCTCTCTCAGCGTTCTCTACCGAAGTCTCAACGATGGTGACGTTCCTAAGCTCTTCAAGACGGCGAGTGCACTCCTGATCCCGGCTGTTGGTCCCAAGCTGCCGCCTGAGTTATTTTCCGATACCAGTGTCAAGTTCGTGCAAGTTACGGGTGCGGGGTTGGATCGTCTTGACCGTGCTACGTTGCAGCGCATGGAAATCGCTGTCGCCAATGTTCCCGGCGGAAGCAACAGAGCTGTTGCCGAATATGCGGTAACCGCCGCTTCGCTTCTTCTCCGCCGAATGTCGTGGGCCGATTCGGAGATTCATGCGGGAAATTACGTAGCGTTTCGCTCGCGCATGCTGGCGGATAACCTGTCCGGTCTGGAAGGTCTCACGGTCGGCGTGGTTGGCTTCGGGGTGATCGGAGTTGCGGTAGCTGAGTTGTTCCATAAGATGGGCTGCCGTATCTCTTACTATGATCCGGTTCCCCCGGCTGACGGCGTGGCGGAAGCGCTCAGTGCAAAATCGATGTCGCTCGATGAATTGCTCCAAGCCGCTGATATCGTCACGCTGCACGTCCCGCTCATTACCGCCACGCAAAACCTGATTGGCGACCGTGAGCTGTCGAAAATGAAACCAGGATCCATTCTGATTCAGGCCTCGCGCGGTGGCATTGTCGACGAGTCCGCTCTCGCGAAGCATTTACACGCCGGCAGGCTCGGCGGAGCCGCCGTCGACGTTTACACCAGCGAGCCACCGCTCGCCAGACGACCCTCTGATCGCGTTAGCCGGAGAAGCCAGACAGCGGCTTCTACTCACTCCGCATATCGCCGGAGTGACGCGACAGTCGGCCGCGATTTTATTTCGCACGGCCTGGCAGAATCTGGAACGGGTCTTGATTGAGAAACGACCTCCGCTGAACCGCGCGTATTGAAAAACCGGAAACAGACATACATGGCAAATGCCGCAAAGCGCCGTCCCTGGTACAGCGTTCTTTATGCGCAAGTCCTCATTGCGATGGCGCTAGGTATTTTGACGGGGCACTTCTTTCCGCAAGCCGGCATTGCGCTCAAGCCTCTGGGAGATAGTTTCGTCGCTTTAATCCGCATGATGATCGCTCCCGTTGTCTTTTGCACGGTCGTGCAGGGCATTGGGTCCATGAGCGATATGCGGAAGGTTGGGCGCGTCGGAATAAAAGCATTGCTGTATTTTGAGATTGTCTCCACGCTCGCGCTAATCATTGGGATTGTCGTTGCCAGCATCATGCAGCCGGGCAAAGGTTTGAACATTGATCCATCGACTTTAGATGCAAAGTCTGTCGCGGGTTACGTAAGCCATATCAAGGATGTCGGGCTGGTATCGAGGCTGCAAGCGATCATTCCTGACACTTTTGTTCAGGCCTTTGTGCAGGGAGATGTTCTGCAAGTATTGTTGATCGCCATACTCACCGGTTTCGCAATTTCTCGCCTCGGTGAGACCGGCGCGAAGATCACTCGCGCGGTAAGCATGGCTGGCAAAGTATTCTTCGGCATCATTCGCATCATCGTGAAGGCCGCCCCGATCGGGGCTTTTGGGGCCATCGCGTTTACCGTCGGGCGTTACAACCTGGGCTCACTGGCAAGTCTGGCCAAACTGATTGGGACGTTTTATATCACCAGCGTTGTGTTTGTGGTTCTTGTTCTGGGAATCATCGCCCGCCTTGCCGGCTTCTCGATTTTTCGTTTCATCGCTTACATCAAAGAAGAACTACTCATCGTGTTGGGCACCAGTTCCTCCGAGACAGTTCTGCCAGACATGATGCGGAAGCTCGAAAATCTGGGGGCTTCGCCTTCGATCGTGGGCCTCGTCTTTCCGACTGGATACAGCTTCAACACCGACGGCACCAATATCTACATGACGCTTTCGGTATTGTTTCTCGCGCAAGCCACCAATATTCACCTGAGTTTTAGTCAGTTGCTGGGGATATTGCTCTTCGCCATGATCGCCTCCAAAGGAGCCTCCGGAGTTACCGGCACCGGATTCGTAACCCTGGCGGCAACGCTGGCGGCCGTGCCCGGGATCCCACTTCAGACGCTGGCGTTGCTTCTCGGCATCGACAAATTTATGAGCGAGTGCCGTGCACTCACGAATGTTGTAGGCAATGGCGTCGCGACGCTAGTGGTCAGCCGCTGGGAAGGCGAACTGGGAGCCGAGGATTTGCGAAAGCGCATGCTGGCGGATTGAGCCAGTTTCGCGCAGTGATAGCGACCAACGGACCTCGCCAATACTACTAAGCCTTCTTGCTCGCTACCGCCTCGATGCTGGTGCCAAAATCTTTCAGCATTACGGTTGCCGCGTTGCGACCGGGTGCTCCGGTTACTGACCCGCCAGGATGGGTGGTTGCTCCGGTCTGATAAAGACCTGGGATCGGCATGCGATGCTGCGCCCATCCGGCCATGGGACGCAAAGCGCCGGACTGCGAGGGATCGGCGGCTCCAGCGTGATAGCTGCCATGCCAATTGTGCGGATTCATGCGCTCCAAATCCACCGGACTTTCGACGAATCGCGCAAGAATTTTATCCTCCGTCAGATTTGGCGCGAAGCGGCGCATATAGTTCGAGATTGGATTCGGCGACTTCTTCCTTCAATTCGTCCCAATGTTCATGCCCCTGCTTCAAGTCATAGGGATGGAAGCCGAGAACGCGGAGGGTGTGCATTCCGGCGGGCGCGCGGGTTTGATCGACGGTGCTGCAGCAGGTGATCTCCAGAGGCGGACTCTCCAGGTTGACCCTTCCCAAAAGATGGTCGTAGATGAATGCCAACGCCCTTTGGGAACTGGGCATAATGCAAGTTTCCACGGGTTCGAAAAGACCCTTGTCAGACTGAAATCTGGGTGGTTCCGTGATGGCATAGTGCGCGACTACTGCGGAAATCTCAGGTTGCCAGGTATCTACTCCGTAAAGAAAATCATCTCCCCAAAGTTCATGAGGAGCCATGTTGACCAGTTGCTTGATGTGGATCGTAGAAAGGACGGCCTTCTCGGCGTGGTATTGGCTTCCATCCTGACATTCGACGCCGGTGCATTTTCCATTCTCAACAATTAAGCGGGCTACGCCCTTGTTCACGAGAATGACGCCGCCATGAGCCTCGATGTACCGGGCCAAGGCTTGCGTGAGAGCGCCGGACCCTCCCTTCGGAATACGCCGTGGAGTGGTTCGGATCGACGCGTACGCCAAACGTCCGGTCATAGGATATTGCGGCGGCTGGTGGGTGAAAGGGCTGGCCAACAGAAATGCGCGGCAATGATCGTCCTCGAAATTATCGCGAATGATTTCCCATTGCGACATCGCCGCGCGGCGCTGCCAGAGATGGCCGTCGGGAACCTCGGCCAGTCGGTCGTTCAGAGGCTTGCCGAAGCCGATCGGCGTGAAAGCAACGGCTTCAAAGATGTGGCGGACCTTCTCAAACTCGCCCAACATTCGCCGGTAAGCAGCGGCATCCCGCTTGGAAAATTTTGCGAACTCCGCGCAAGTGCGATCCAGATCGCGCCACTGCGTGATCCAAGTGCCATCAGGAAATGGCATGTGAATGATGGGATCTGGTTCGATATATTCCAGGCCGTATTCCTTCAGATCAATCTCATTGTTCTGGAACATCGGATTGTTGAAGATCGCGCTGTGGGCTGCGGAGCACACGTCATGGTTGAATCCCCGCAGTGTCAGTTCGGCCGTCTTGACCGCGCCACCGACCACCGGTCGGCCTTCCAGCACCAGGCAACGGTAGCCAGCCTTGGTCAGGTAAGCCGTCGCGACAAGGCTGTTATGGCCGGCGCCCGCCACCACCACATCGAATTTGTCCGACTTTGTGGCGGGAGTCTGTCCTCGTGCTCCCGAGGTTTGTGTTACTCCAAGAGCCGCCATCATTGACCCTTCGTCTCGAGATCCGCGGCTGGCCACGAGTGGCAAGTGTTGCAGGAGGTTTTCGCGTGGTTCGCCTGATGGCAGCTCAGGCAGCTGTACATCGTGGTGACGCTCGTGACCTCGGCGATGCGATCCATTTTTGAAACCTGGCCGTGACAGTTCTCGCATTTGGCGCCTGCATCGAGGTGTGTCCGATGACTCCAGCGCGGGCCGGGAAGAAGTTTATATACACGCACCCACGGAATCGTTTCGCCGGATTTCGCATACTCCGCAAGTTTCGCGAGATCAGGTTTCGTTTTTCCAAGATTCTGGTGGCAGCTCATGCAAACGCTGGTTGCGGGAAAAGTCATTTCGCGGCCCGGCTCGGGGTTCACATGGCAAAACTTGCATTGCACACCCATCGCGATGTGAAGCTTGTGGCTGTAGGGAATTGGCTGCTCAGGCGACGGAACCGGTTTCATGGGGTTTTCCGGCACGACGGCCTTCAATCCAGAAGGTTGGTTTTGCGATCGGACGGCGAGAGGTGCGCACAAAAAAAGCGTGGCAATCATTGTGGCGGCGAATTTTATGTTTGCACTCTTCAGGACGCAATGCATTTCTGGTCTCCCCGGCGTCATGCTTTCTTGTTCACTACTGCATCAATGCTCGTGCCGAAATCCTTCAGCATGACGACCGCTGCGTTTCTCCCAGGCGCGCCGGTCACCGAGCCGCCGGGATGCGTAGTCGCTCCAGTTTGATAAAGGCCTGGAATCGGCATGCGATGCTGCGCCCATCCCGGTACAGGACGCATGTTCCCCGACTGCGCCGGCCCCCACGAACCGGCATGACAGCTACCGTGCCAATTGTGGGAATTCATACGCTCGAAATCGAGAGGACTATCCACGATGCGGGCCAGAATTTTGTCATTGGTTAGGTTGGGCGCAAACTTCCGAAGATAACTGAGATGAGCATCCGCAACTTTCTCCTTCAGCTCATCCCAATGCTGCGGACCCTGCTTCAATTCGTAGGGGTGATATCCGATGACCTTGATCGTATGCATCCCGGCCGGCGCACGCGTTGCATCCGGCACGCTGCAGCAGATCACGTGCAAGGGCGGTTCTTCGGTGTTGACCGTGCCACAGGCATAGTCATATCCGAAACGAAGCGCTCGCTCAGGACTCGCTAAATATCCCGAGTGGACTGGTGTCAGCGTTCCGCCCTGAACGGCATATTTCGGCGGCTCGGAAGTCGCAAGACTCACGGAAAAAATCTGGCACTCGCTTTGCCAAGTTTCTACACCTTCAATAAAATCCTGCCCCCATAGTTGCTTGGGCGCCATGTCGACCAGTTGCTTAATGTGAATTGTGGAGAGAACCGCTTTTTCCGCGCGATAAGAGCTGCCATCGGCGCACTCCACGCCAACGCACTTGCCGCTTTCAATGATCAACTGTTGCACCGGCTTGTTGGTGAGGATCACGCCGCCATGAGCTTTGATGAATCCGGCCAATGCCTCGCTAAGTTTTCCGGAGCCACCTTTGGGCAGCGGTCGACTGGACTTCTGCTGATTGAAGGTGGAGTATGCGTTCCGTCCAGTCACGGGATTTTCCGGCGGCATATTCCCCCACGGCCCGCACAGCATAAAGCACCGGCAATGATCGTCCTCAAAGTTGTCACGAATGATCTCCCAATGCGACATGGCGAGGCGGCGCTGCCAGATTTTGCCTTTGGGATGCTCTGCCAGCCGGTCATTGAGCGGCTTACCGAATCCGATGGGAGTGAAGGTGACCGCCTCCAGAATCGGTTTCACCGATTCGTACTCTTCCATCATGCGGCGATACGAAGCCGCATCTTTCTTGGAAAATTTCGCGAACTCCGCGATGGTGCGCTCCGGATCGCGCCATTGCGTCAGATAGCTGCCGTCGGCAAACGGCATGTGAAACACAGGATCGGGGAAAATATATTCAAGCCCATACTCTTCGAGATTGATCTCTTTATCGCGCAGCATGGGGTTGTTGAAAAGAAACTGATGAGCCGAAGAGCAGGTATCGTGCAGAAAGCCGCGCAGAGTCAACTCCGCCGTCTTCACGCCTCCGCCAATAATCGGACGCCCCTCGAGAACAAGGCAGCGATATCCAGCTTTGGCGAGATAAGCGGCGGTGACCAGGCTGTTGTGCCCAGCGCCAGCGACAACAACATCAAACTTCTCGGACGTCGCCGATGGCATCTGTTGCCCACGGGCCAATGGGGAGAGTGCCAGTGGAGTAAGCGCTGCCCCCTTCACAAATCCTCGTCTGGTCATTGCGCTCATCGACTTATTCCTCGCGGCATTACTTTCATCTCCCGATCGTGATAATTCCGACGCCGTCTTTTATGGCGATATTTGTTCCGAAGGGCTGGCTGAGTTTCTGAAGATTTTCCAGGATTTCCTGAGAAGCTTTGGCGTCGGCAATCTCAGGGTAGCCGCGGTCCGGGCGAGGCCTGCCGAATCCAAGAACGATCGGGGTGAGCGTCACTTCCGCTGGACGTTTGTCGCGGAATATGACGTGCGCCACCACTGAGCGCCATAGAAGAGGATTTGCGGGGAAGCTTTTGCGATCGTGATCGCTACGCGTGTCAAAAGCTTGTGCAGGCAGCGCATCCGCCCCCAACCCGAACTGCTGGTAGAACTCGGTCGGCTGAGGCACGACCAAATCATTTTCAAAAATGAAGTTGCCCAGACTGTAGAAAATCGTTTTGCCCTTATAAATTTCGATACCGCGAAGGGCGTGATTGCCGTGACCGACAAATACATCTGCGCCGGCATCAATCGCCGCATGAGCAAACTCCCGAACGAACTGCGCCGGCTCCTGCAAAGAATTAGCGCCGGGAGCGCCTTCGTGGGAGTGGATCGAAACGACGACGTAATCCGCCATTTCTCTCGCGTCTTTGATCGACGCCATGATGGCCGCGAGATCGGTAGCGTCAGGTGTAGTCACGATTTTCGGCTGGTCACTTGCCGTGAACGTAACTGGCGAACCTTCGAATGCGAGACTGAGATTTTGAGCCGCAGCCGTACCGCCCAAATGCAGGTCGTCCTTCATTTTGTGAAGAGCGCTGAACGTACTCGCATCGACCTCGTATTTAGTTTCGTGGTGCAAGGGATTGATGCCAGGCCGCCCGCGCAAATCGGGCCGCGATTGCCCCGCCGGGGAATCGTGCTGGAATGTGGAAGCGCAGGCGATTAGCGCAACTCGGCCATGTGCTGTCGAGAGATATCCGGGAGCGCGCGCTTCACCGAGATTTTCGCCCACTCCCGCATACACCGCGCCCGCCTGCTTCATCTCCCGCATCGTGTTCAGCAGTCCATCAATTCCAAAATCCATCGCATGATTGTTGGCGTTGGAAAACAGATTGAAGCCGACCCATTGCAACTCTTTCAGCATGGTTGGATCGCTAGAAATCCATGTGGCACGAGGCTCCGCCGCAGGATAAGAATTTTGCGTAGGGAAGGTGCCTTCCAGATTCGTGAAGGCAGCGTCGCTCTCCTGAATTATGTTTCTAAGTGCGGCGAACTTCGGATTGCCTTGATGCACCGTTGCTGGCGTCATGATGATGGAATCGCCCGCGAGACTCAGAGAAAATTCTGGGGAAGCCGTTCCCTGGTCTTGCGCTGAGAATGGCATTGCCAACAGAAAAAGGCTCACTAACAATGCTCCGCATCGTCGTGACAGCGTTTTCATATCCGCCAATCTCATCTTCACTTGATCCTGGTTAACGCTTGCTGGTAGTAAGACGAATCAAGATACTTCTCGACCGCTGGAGGATGCCCGGCCCATTGGCCTTCAATTTGTGCCCGCAATTTCAAAACGTTCTTGAAGCCTTCGAGGTCAAAGCGCGCGTCTGGTTCATACCAGACATGGCCCTCGAGCGTCGCGTAGGTTTCGTTCGCCTGATCGTCGGAAAGTTTCCATTGTTTTTTTACCAGCGCGATTACCTGGGATTCGTTTCCGGGATCAAGCAGCCAACGTTGCGCCTCGGAGTAGGCTGCCAGGTAGCGTTCCAGCGTTTCCTTGTGGTCACGAGCCCACGCGCGCTGCACAAAAGCGCTGGTTGCCTGGTAAGGTCCGATTAAATCTTGCGTCTTGGCCAAACTCACGAAGCCGGCGCTTTTGGCTTGGATCGAAGTCGGCGGACCAAGAATCGAGGCGGCATATTCTTTGTGCTCGCGCATCGCCTGCAAACGAATCGGGGTGGCGCCGATGGGCTTGATCTCATAATCTTTGCCTGCCTTGAGCCCGCTAAGAAGCAATATCTTTTTGAGCTGAAGCGCATATGCCGTGTTCGGCGCGTCCACGATCACGGTTTTTCCACGCAGATCGGCCACCGCGTGGATCTCCGGTTGAGCAATCAGTTCGTTGGTGGAGTCTTCCCCACCCATCACAATCACGACATCAGCGCCAGCGGTCTCGACCATGGCGACGGCGTTGTCCGCGGCAGCATGCGCGAGATCCGCCTTGCCGCTTGCCAAAGCTTCGCGAAGCGCGTCAGAACTTGAAACCGTATCCATCTGCACCTCTACGCCGTATTTTGCAAACAGGCCATGGTCTCTCGCGATTACGATCGGTAGATGTGGATAGAGAGCGATAACGTGAATAGTTTGGGGCGCGGCACTCTGGGCATGCGCAAGCGCACAGATCACTGGCAGCAGCGTGGCAATCGCCAGAACTTTCATCGGCCGATAGGTCAGTTGCAGCATGAATATCTAGGCGAGCTTTCCTTTCAACCACGCCATGGCGAGTTTGTTTGCTCCAGGATCTCCGCCCATATGCCCGCCTTCGGGATAAACCCGAGCGGCTTTGGGATCGCCGCTCTCCAGCAGGATGTAAAGATCCTGAATACTGATCCAACCGTCCTTCGCGCCGTTCATGGCGAGAATCGGCGCTGCGGGCTTGTCGAACCATCCCTCGGTTTTGAGGGACATGGTCGGCGCCTGCTGCAGCAACTCTTCGTAGCTATTGACGTGATTCGCGTACATCATCGAATCCAGCAACGACCACAGATATAGCTTGTCTTCCTTCAGATGTTGCAGCCACGGTTCCTGGAAAGTGTAATGAGTAGGGCCACCCCATTGCACGGCGGCTTTGATTCTCTTGCTTTCGACATAGGCCATCTTGCCGCCCCAGTAGCCTCCGTAGCTGCGGCCAATCATTCCCAGGCGTTTCGCATCCAAATCGTCGCGCGTAAGCAGGTAGTCGATGATCGCGCTGTAAAAGCGGCCGGCATCGGGCGTATACCACAGCGGACACTCGCCATTCCCTGGCATGTCGGTATTAAAGGCGGCCATGCCTGCGTCGAGAATGTCGGTGGTGTCGCGTTCTTCTTTGTAAACATCCACGCCGCCGGTGGTGATCACCACGGGAGGTTTGGAGACCCCATTGGGTTTGCGGAGGTAGCCGATAATCTGGCTGCCCTCGAATGGAATCGTGATTCGATCCAGCGGCGGATCGAAATACTTGGCGGCTTTCAAGTAAGTCTCAATGCACTTCTTATAAGCGGCCTTCTTCGCTGGATGATTGATGACGGGGAATTTTGCGATACCGTAGTAAAACGAGGCTTTCTGATAAGCCCGACTGGCTTCGCTATTCTTACCCTGCGCTTCCAACTCTGCGCCGCGGCGCTCGAGCGGTTCGGCCAGGCGACTCCACGCATCTACCCAAGGCTGAGCATCGAGATTGGGTAGCGTGCGAAAGATCGCTTCCGCATCCTGTGGGTCGGCGCCCTTCTGGATGAATTGCTTCATGCGAAACTGAGCGCCCACGCGGAAGCGCTCATCGGTCAGCAAGCCAGCGCTGTCACTTGGGGCTTCGTACGCGGATGGGATCGCGCCTCGTGATGGTAGCGTAGCGCTGGCGGAAAGATTCGCGAAGACCAAGGACATCGGACTGGCCGCCACTCCCGCACTGGCTACTTTTCCCAGAAAACTGCGGCGGCTAAACTCTTTTTCCATAAGCGTGCTTCTACTCGCAGGCCATTGGTGGATTTCGACTCGGATTTATGCTTTCGTACTAAGGCCACGCGAGCCAGAGAAGGCAAAGGGGAAGGGCTGCCTTCTCTGGCGGGTGGGTGTTAGAACAAAAATTTCAATCCGACCTGGATGGCGCGCGGGCCACCTGTTCCGATAACAGGGTTAGCTCCCGCCACATCAGGCGTGGCGCAACCGCAACCGAAGGTGCCGGGCTGCGAGGGATCGACGTTTCCGAAGGTACCGGAAGCGCCCCAGGGGTTGGCAAGGTTTACTTGATTCAGTACGTTGAAAAGTTCACCGCGCAACTGCGCCGTCACGCGCTCGCCGAAGTGGAAACTCTTTACCACCGATAGGTCCCATTCGTGGAACGAAGGTCCGCGGAAGATGTTGCGGCCCATCGTTCCGAAAGTTCCAAAGTCCGGGGGTAACAGGACGGAGTTGCCTTTTACAAAGCACCCCAGAGAGGCAAGAGAGCCAGCGGCGCTGGTGTCATGACCTGCGGCTTGCGCCTGGGGAACGCAAACGGTCGAATAAATGTGCCGCGGATCCCCTGCGTCGCCGGCGCTGGTGAACTGCGGAATGGCCGTGCTAGTCACGCTGAAGTCCGAGGGTTTCCCGAAGAAATCCCAGCGGTCGCTCAGTTCGCCAGTCAGGCTCACGTCGCTGCCATTCAGCACTCCGTCAATCACACTCCAGGGCTGTCCGGTTTGCAAGGTCAGAATTGAGTTCACCTGCCAACCCTGCAGCAGTTGCGCATACCCCGGCTTCGACGGGAACTCGTACGTCGTAGTAAAGGTGAAGCGGTGCCGGATGTCCATGTCACTGTTGCCGTATTCTGCCGCGGGATCATAACTATTCTGGGGTTGCGGGTCGCGGTTCGCCGAGCTTTGATCGAGAGTGTGCGACCAGGTGTAGCCGGCAACGAAGGAGAATCCATGCCTCGGTTTCTGCGTCAGGTGCACCTGCAAACCGTTATAGTTCGATTCGTAGCCGTTGCCCAGAACGTTCACGACCGCCAGGAATGGAAACTGCGCGTTGTAAGGACGGCCCAACTGCTCGCTGCCATCGTCTTTACTCTGCACGACCTGGTTCACATCGTAGACGCTGAGCAGCTTCGTGCCCTTGTTGCCAACGTAGCCCAGCTGCAAAGTCATACTGTTGGTTATGGCGTGCTGGATGTTCAAGTTCCAGGAAGAAACGTAAGGCGTTCGAAGATTACGATTCACGCCTAGCACGGAGCACGGGGTGCCGCCGGTGTTTGGATCGCAATTCAGATTGGTGGTCGCCGAGAAAATCGCGCCATTCCCCGTGTAATTCAGCTGGCTTCCGGGAATGTCCACCGTACCTGCGAGAATCGTTCCACCGCCCGGCTGCACACCCTGCGCCGCCGTGGGAATTACGCTGATACCGGGCGTAGCTGCATTATCGACTCCGAAATATCCGATGAACGCGTTAAACGGAAAGATCGAATAAATGATACCGCCGCCACCCCGCAGCACGGTCTTACCATTGCCGAAGAGGTCGTAGGCGAAACCGAAACGGGGAGCGAAATTGTTATGATCCCCGTTGTAAGGCGCGCTGATCTGCTGCCCCACCTGCACCAATCCTTGGTTCGGATCGAAATTCCCGAGCAGGTCGTGTGACTCTTTCATTACGGTATTCAACTCGTAGCGGATACCAGCGTTCATCGTAAGCCGGGGCGAGATCCTCCAGTCGTCCTGGAAGTAGCCGGCGTAAGACCACATGGAGACGTTGCGCTGCGTGTCCCCCACAGCGACGCGGCCTTTTTTCGGGATACCGGCAAGGAAATCTTCCAGAGCCGTGGACCCCGGGAACGCCTTGTCGCCGTTGCCGAACTGGATGCGGGTGCGCCCGAAGCGATCTTTAATGTTGTCGATGCTTCCACGACGGACTTCTCCTCCCCACTTGAAGGAGTGATTCCCACGCACGTAGGAAACGTTATCGGAAAAAGAGTAATTGAGCGCCGGATTCTGCAGCGACGGCCATCCCTGGTTCCCGCCCAGCTGGTAGAATCCACCGACCAAGATCACAGGAAAACCGAAATCGCGAGGATTCGTAACGCCCGTGTCGATTCCGTAAGTCGTGGGGTTGACGTTGCTGTCCGCGGTCGTGATCAGCTGCTTCTGACGGGTGTAGGAGAACTTGGCCTGGTTGACCCAACTGGTTCCTGGTGTCCAGGTCCAGCTCACGCCGAAGACTTGCGACCGGGTGATCGCCTTCGACTCCCACGGCTGCTGCAACACCGCTTGATCTTCCTCAAACTGGGTACTGCCGCCGATGAAATAATCGCCGCTGATGGTGTGGCGCGCGTTCAAGCGATAATCGATCTTGGCCAGGCCATTATTGCCATTGTTGGTATTGGGAAAGCCGATGTTCAGCAGGGTATTGTTCCCCGCGCCTGGCTCCGGCGCGTTGTTGAATGGAAAAAATTTTGCAATGTTTGCGCTGATGGGGTTGATCGGAATCCCCATTGCCTGCAGCGCCGCGGCCGCATCCGGAAGACTGTTCGCGGGATCTCCGCCAAGAGACACGGTGTCGGGACTGGTCACCGTGAAGGTGTTGCCGACGAGGTCGTGAATGGCTTCGTAACCGCCAAAGAAAAATAACTTGTCCTTGATGATAGGGCCGCCCACCGTTGCGCCGAACTGATGCAGGCGCAGAGGCGTTTGCGGTCCTACCCTGTTGAAATAGTTGCGGGCATCGACCGCGCTGTTGCGCTCAAAGTCGTACGCGGTTCCGTGCAGCCCGTTGGTGCCGGATTTCAATCCGACATTGACAATCGCTCCCGGCTTCCATCCGAACTCCGCCTCGGGATTTTCTTCCACGTTGAATTCCTGAATTGCGTCGATGGGGAGAATGGTCGCGGGACTTCCTTGTACGCCGACGCCGTTGATGACGGATTGTGCACCATAGGGGTCGTTGGAATCGTAGCCGTCGATAATGAAATTGTTGTCCTCGGGTCGAACGCCATTCGACGTTACGGAGTAATGACCGCCTCCGGGGTAGCGCTGAATACCCGGCTGCAAAACCACGAGGTTCAAGAAGTCGCGGCCGTTGAGGGGCATGTCATTGATCTGCTTGTTACTGAGGGTTCCGCCTAGAACGTCGTTTGTGGTGTCAACCTGCGGCAGTTCGCCTGTTACCTGAACAACTTCCGAGGCTTGACCGGGCTGAAGCGCAACATCGACGCGCACATCGGTAGCCACCTGCAACTCGATGGCTTGCCGGTCAACTGTCTTGAACCCGGCTGCCTCTACTTTTACGCTGTAGTTACTTGGAGTCAGGTCTGGAGCCGAGTATGCGCCGGCTTCGTCTGTGGTCAACGTTCGAGAGGTTCCGCGTGACGTATCGGTTACGGTGACGACAGCGCCTTTAACGACGGCGCCACTTTGGTCGGTAACATTGCCTAAAATACGACCAGTCGCAGTCTGCGCTGGTGCTGAAATGCAAGCAAGCAATCCCGCCAGAGTGACCATGGCAAGTCTCAAAACAACGTGGTTTGAGCGCATATCTGACCCCCCAGATTAGTATTACAGTAATACGCGCATAAGTGGTCCGACAGCTATACCATCATATAGAGTGCAAAGTCAAATCGTTTCGATTTGACCTTGAATTAGTCTGCGGAAAACCTTCTTGGTGGGATTGCCTTGAAGGGGTGAACCGAAATTCGCTTGACGGATCGGACCCATATTATGGTATAGAGGTCAGACCGCTATTGGAAGGGACCTATAAATTGCTGCGAAATACAATTCTTCCCATCGTCCTTGTCTCCCTCACGTTTCTGTGCGTTTCCGCCGAAGCCGATCGAACCAGCACTGCATCAAGCGCCGATCAACAACTCATCGAAGCCGTAACGCAAAAGAAACAAGCTGTGCTAGCCACTCTTCTCGACCAGGATTTCACCTGGACGGATGCCAAGGGCAAGGGCCTTTCGAAATCCGACGCCATCTCCAGTCTTGCCAATGCAGCCCTGTCGTCGGACGTCAAACCGCATGAATATGGATCCGTAGTCTACTTCACTGGGGTCTCCGGCCAGAATCCAAAAGTCCGATTCGTACGTGTCTGGGTGAAGAAGCAGGAAAAATGGCAGCTACTTCTGTTTCAGGAAACCCAACTGGTGGGTAAGGTCGCCACTCCTCAAGCCACGGTCCCCGTGGGTACCGCTTGCGATAACCCGTGCAAGACTGTTCCCTACGATGCTCCCTCATCGGATGCGAAAGACGTTGTGGCATCATGGCAGGCGCTGGAAGACGCGGTTAACCATCGCAACGCGGATGGCTGGGCGTCCCATGTCGCCGACGAATTTGTTTTTAACGTGAAGGAAGATGGCAATCCTCTTACCAAGGCGGACCGTGTTGCCATCATCCGTAAACAGGCGGAAGGCCAGACTGTCACGGATATCGGTACGGTTATTCCCGGAACCATGAAGGTATGGGTTTACGGAACCACCGCCGTCATGGCCGACGACCAGCAGCCTACGACTGGGGGACATCCGTATCATGCCATGCGGATTTGGGTGAAGCGGGATGGCCGTTGGCAACTTGCCTACAGCCAGCAGACGGTGATCGAAGCAAACCCGGCTAAATAATCTTTGACGCCCGACAATTTTCAGGTGTCCTTCAGACCGACGGTTTATAACCGCAGATAGACTTCATTGGTGAAGGAGATTTCCATGCGTCGTTCGTGGCTGTATCTCGCTCTCTTGTCAGTGGGATTTTCGATTTCGCTTCATGCTCAGCAATACAAGGTCACCGGAACAATTCCGGTCGAAGGTGCCGGTGGCTGGGACTACGCTTACGCCGATTCCTCTAACCACCAACTTTATGTCGCCCACAACACCCAAGTGGACGTGATTGACCTTAACACGCAAAAGTCAGCCGCAACCATCAGCGGCCTAAAGCACGTTCACGGCATCGCCATTGCGGACGAACTGAATCGCGGCTTCATCACTGACGGCGGCGATAACGTTGTTGTGGTTTTCGATTTGAAATCCAATAGCATTTTGCAAAGGGTGAAGGCTGGAAACAATCCTGATGGCGTTGTTTACGACCGCTCGACGCAGAGGGTTTTCGCCTTTAACGGCCGCAGCGGGGACGTCACTGCCATTAACGCGAAGGATGGAAGCGTTGCCGGGACCATAGCGATTGGCGGTAAATTGGAGTTTCCGGCGAGCGACGACAAAGGCTCCGTTTTCGTGAACGTCGAAGATAAAAGCGAGATTGTGAAGCTCGATCCGCAGGGCTTGAAAGTAGTGGCGCACTGGCCGCTGAAAGGCTGTGACGAGCCTTCCGGCCTGGCGATTGACACCGGTTCCCATCGTTTGTTCTCGGTTTGTGACAATAAGACGATGGCCGTCGTCGATTATGATTCCGGGAAAATAGTTGCCACCGTCCCGATCGGCGAAGGCCCGGACGCGACCGCTTACGACGCGGATAAGAAGCTTATCTTTTCCTCAAATGGGGAGAGCGGCACGCTCACCATCGTGAAGCAGGAAAGCGCGGACAAATATTCCGTGGCTAGCACCTTAACCACCGAAAAAAGCGCTCGCACCATGGCCCTCGATCCCACAACGCACGTGATCTATTTGCCGGCGGCAAAGTTCGGTCCGGTTCCCGCTCCTACTAAAGAGGTTCAACACCCGCGCCCAGCCGTGGTGCCGGGATCGTTTCATTTGATCGTTGTGTCGCCGACATAGGTCTTGATCATCAGCCAGGTCCTGGGCTGAATAAGCCCAGTCAATCAATTTGAATTGAGGGGTGTTGTGACCGTCAAGAAAGCATTCGCCGTGTTTTCGTTTGCTCTTTTAGTTTTTTCTTCAACGCAATTGCTCCCCAATGCCTTTGCAGCCGACGATCCAGGGTTGAGTAAAGCAGACTCGGCATTCGTTCAAGCCGCATCTTCTTCGGATAAGCGAGCGTTGTCCTCAATTTTGGATCAGGGCTTCACATGGACCGATTCCGCGGGCAAAACCTACACCCGCGCTGAGGTTCTCAAAGCTCCGCCAGCTTCTCCGGCGGTCGCGATTGGCGCAGAGATTGAGCAACGGCTATACGGCAACGTTGGTCTGATCCTCGCCACCAGTGGCAAAACTCACGCCGCTCGCTTCTGGGTGAAGGCCTCCAATGGATGGCACTTGCTCGTCTATCACGAGGCTACGCTCGCCGAAGAGGCTCGCAGCGGAGGTCCGCGTCCTAAAGATTGCGAGAACCCGTGTAAGACTCTTCCTTATGAGCCCAAGAATGATGCTGAGAGGGGGATCATTACCTCATGGCAAGCGCTGGAAACTGCAGTCACCAATCATGATTCTCAAATCTGGGGACAGCACGTCGCGGATGAATTCCTTTTGATCAACTCGAACAACGATCATCCCTTTACCAAAGCTGACCGCCTGGCGATTCTCGACAGACAAAAACAGGCTGGCACACCTTCGGGACCGATCCCTCTCGTCTCAGCGCGAATGTTCGATTTCGGCGACACCGTAATCATGACCGCGATGCATAAGCGCGATAGCGACAAGCCGGTTCGCGTGAGCCGCATATGGATCAAACGCGATGGACAGTGGTTGATGGCCTTCAGCGAACAAACTATCGTGCAGTGAAAATCAAGCGGGGCATGTACTTTCTTCTGTTATTCGTCTCGCTTGAATTTCAAGCAGGTCTAAGGCAGATTCGCAATCGCACGTGCTGGTCCAGTAAGCTGCAAAATATCCAGGCCGGTATTGGCGCGATCGACAATATAGATGTATCCGCGGTCGTCCACTTCCACATTATTGGTTTGAATCACAGTCCTGCAATGCTGGTCCGCGCCAGTCCCCACGCATCGCTTGTCCGTTTTCTCTGTCACGGCGGGAATGTAGTAGCCAATTTCCTTTGGGTGGTAGGGATCGCGAACATCCACGGCGCGTACACCCGCGTTGAAGTGCGCGAAGAACACGATCCGCTTGTAATAGGCGGGCGAGAAACTCTCATTCGAGGAATGCGTGCCGAACCTGCCGCCGCGACCGCAAAAGTTACCGCTACTTTCCGTTACTCCCCAGGTTGAAACCCCAAGCGGCGCGCTCTCTTGAGTAATATCGAGAATGTGCGCCATCTGCAGCGGACCCTGGCATTCGTTGGTCAACGATTCCCCGGGCACCACGAGAAAGTCACGAACCTTGCCTTCTTTCATCTTGGCAAATTGCTCAGTCTCAACCCCGATCAATGGAAATGCCGTATGCGCGCCCGTATCTTTTGGAAAGTCGACTCGCGCGATTTGCGGATATAACAGATTCGCATCGGTCGGCTCCTTTGGGCCACTCAATAACTTCTCTCGGTCCACGATCTGGACAATACCCGACTGCCCCGGCCCGTAAGCAAAGTACACTCGATTCCCTTTCGGTCCGGTCGAGATTGGACCGTGCACGTCGCTCGGAACCGGTCCGGTCGAGCCCGGCTGCTGTCCTGGCAATCCGAAATCGCGAATGAAGACCGGCTTCTCCGGATTGCTGAGGTCATAGATTTTCGTCATGCGACGGGTTCGCCATTGCGGATCGCCGGCGACCACATACGCAATGCCGCTGTCGCACTCCCACCAGCTCTTGTGAGTGTCACGCAGTCCGTTGATGAGTACAGTGAGGCGGGCTGGTTTCGCGGGGTTCGAAACGTCCCAAATTTCTTGCGCCGAATTTCCAAAGGGACGCAGCAAGTACACCTTGTTTTTGTCGGCGTGCGGCAGGGTGCTACCGTCACACACCCGCGCCATCTGCGAGCCGCCGGCCTCCGCCTTGCCCGGCGTTCCGGGCTCCCCTGGAATGTGCGCAAGATAGGAAGGATGCGTAGGGTCGGTGACGTCCAGAATCGAAGTACCGTTGTCTTCAACCTTACCGGTAAGAGAATTCAAAGCCGAACCGCCCATCTCTCCGATGTATGCGATCCAGCGCTCGCCTTGCTTGTGAATCGTCGGTTGGTAGGCTCCACGGCCCTGCAAGTCGTTGGCCCCAACCAGAGCCATGTTGCTGGTTTCCGCTGCAGGGGAAGCAGTCGACGAACCCGCGCTATTTTGCGCCTCGGCGAGCGGTGACCGCGAAATTGATCCAAGCAGAAAAAGGAAGATAAATAAACGGTGCGGGAAGAACGGGATCTCCATGTCCTCACTTTATCCCGATAAGAATAATTTTGCGAAACTCAACGGCGGTTAGCGATGACAGAGACTTGGCGCTGGCGACAAACACCTACGGCTTGAACACCGCGTCTACGACCCCGACGATCTCTTCCATTGATCCATCGATGTCCATACTGAGACGTGCGAGGTCCATGTTTCTGAGCGTCGGATAATGCTCTACAAGAGACGCCCACGCGCTGTCCCCCGCCAAGTCCACGCCCATTGCTTCGTAGTATCCATATCCCAGGTCGCGGACCCTGCACAACAAGTCACTAAGATGGATCAGGGAGACCAGAGCCCCAGCAGGTCGCACGACCACGTCATGGTGAAACTCGATCACCTCCATCACGTCGCCAGAGAAATGCCAGTGTTCGGCTAATATCTTGCCGCTTTCACAGTGAGTGAATCCCAGATGCTTTTCCTCGCTCACGTGGAGTGCAACGTGTGCATCGCGGGATTCTTGGAGGCATGTGCGAAAATCCTCGGGACATGCAAGGGTGTTGACCAGGATTCCCACGTCGTGGAGGAGGCCGGCGAGGTAGGCTTTCTCCGGATCGGGATACCCGATCAAGGTTGCCATCTTCCTAGAGACCAACGCGCAGCCCAAGGAGTGACGCCAGAACGTAACCGCGTCCAGGATCCATTTGTCGGCCGGCACAATGTTGTTCAGGCTGCAGCCCAGCAGGATTGCCTCTATTCGCTTGAGACCAAGTGCCATGACGGCGGTGCGTACGGTCTCGGTGTTTCGTCGCCCGAACAGCGGCGAGTTTGCCATCCGGAGGCACTGGGCTGCAATCGTCCCGTCATAAGACACTAGTTCGATTATTCTCTCTATGTTCACTTGATCCGCCGGCAGCCGGAGCATGGCAACCAGCGGCTGGACGATGACTTGAATAGTCGGCACCGCTTCCAGGGCCTTGATTCTTGGCCTGATTTTTTCGAGTCTTTGAGCGTTCATGGCTTGCCTCCGTCGGTATATCCGACGGGCGGTTTCCAGTATCCGATGGCGCCCGGAAAGTGGACCAGTCGAAATCGATCGTCCACCTGGTACAGAGATTCTGCGTGACCCAGAAACAGGTAGCCGCCGGGCAGCAGATTCGAATAGAAGTGCTGCATGACCTTGCGCTTCGAACCCAGATCGAAATAGATCAGCACATTACAGCAAAAGATCAGATCCATCCCCTTCAGGAACGTCATCTTCCTGTCGTCGTTAAGATTGACACGGTCAAACCGGATCAGCGACTTGAGCTGGTCCGTGGCCTGCAGCTGCTTGTCATCGTAAGGCTTGAAATACTTCCTTCTTAAGGTCTCGGTCGTGCTCCGCAGGGCGTATTCTCCATAGATCCCAGCCTTGGCTGTAGCCAGCGACCGGTCGTTCAAATCCGTAGCAAGAATGTCAAAGGTCCAACCTGCCAGCATCTTCTCACTCTCTTCCAACAAAAACATGGCCAAGGTATGGGGTTCTTCCCCCGTCGAGCAACCGGCGCTCCATATGTGAAGACGCTTAAAACCCATGGCGCTCTTGGCTTTCAGAATCGCGGGAAGAATCACGGTGCGCAGCGCTTCCAGTTGGGGCTGGCTGCGAAACATGTAGGTCTCCCCGATGGTGATTTCGTTGAGCAGCAACCGCAACTCCGCATCCCGCCCTGCGCGGACAGTCAAGTGCTCCAGGTATTCCGCAGGCGACTTCGCGCCTAACGCGCTTATGCGCCGCGCGCAACGAGAAGCCAGCAGGTACAGTTTTTCTTCCGGCTGGTAGATCCCCGAGACTTGGTAAATTACGTCGCGGATCTTCAGGTATGCGGGATCGCTCAGATCCTCGGACTGTTTCATCGGCTTGGCCGTACTCGCTTCCACTGTGTCATCCCACTCCGCGCGGGAGTTTGTATCTCTACTTATGTCACTCGACTTATGTCACTCGAGTGCTTCTGCCGCGGCGATAACTGGCGCTCGGGTAGAGGCGACGCGACGAACAATCTCGTGGCTGATCTCCTGCAGTGGGCAGATTTTGTCTGCCAGGCCCGCGGCGACCACGGCTCCTGGCATCCCCCAGACCACCGAAGATGCTTCATCCTGCACGAGAATGCCACCGCCGGCTTCCCGGACGTGCATGGCCCCACGGGTGCCGTCAGAACCCATTCCGGTCATCACCAAGGCGAGCGCGTTTGGACCATAGATCCGGGCGACGGAACGAAACAGAACGTCCACCGCGGGGCGGCAGGAATTTTCTGGAGGCGCCTGATTCAGGTTCAAGGCCACCCGGGTCCCCTCCCGCGCCACCGTCATGTGATAGTCGCCGCGCGCAATCCAAACCTGTCCTGGTTCCAGCGTCTCCCCGGCTTCTCCTTCGCGCACCGAAAGTGGAGAGCGCGAATTCAGACGCTCTGCCAACAGCCGAGTGAACAACGGGGGCATGTGCTGTACCACCACCACGGGCACCGGAAAATCCTCCGGAAGTTGTGGAATCACTTCCCCTAACGCATTGGGCCCCCCCGTGGAGGTGCCGATGGCGAGAATATCGATTCGCTGCGCGCCCAGTTTCCTCCCTTGCGAGGGTGGGGCTGGCGTGGGCACGGTGTAACTGACGCGGTTCGCCAGGCAAATGATCTTGGCGACTAACTCCTGCCGTACCTCTCCCATCGCCTCGGCCAGACTCTGGCTATTGCTTGGCTTCGTCGCGTAATCGGACGCGCCCAGCGATAACGCCTCCAGCGTGATGGCGGCTCCCCGTTCGGTAAGGGTGCTGAACATGATCACGGGCAATTTGGGGTAAAGCTTCCGGATCTCCACCAGGGTCTGGATCCCATTCAGCCCGGGCATCTCAATGTCGAGTGTGATCACGTCAGGATTCAGTTGCGGAATCTTGGCCAGAGCGAGCGCCCCACTGGAGGCCGTCCCCGCCACGTTCACTTCGCGGCTGGAAGCGAGGGCTTCGGACAGCAGTTTACGGACGACCACGGAATCGTCCACGATCAGAACCCGCACTGGAAGCATGGGGAAGATAGCCCTCTTGCGGCGGATGCTGCGTGTCCTGTCGCAGCATCCGCGGTTTAGTTAGCGGTTATGACCGGAGCCTCAGTTCGCGACTAGATCTTGAACCTCTGCACGAGTTCGCGAAGTCCGGTTGACATTTGCGCCAGGGATTGCGCCGCTTTCAGCGAATCGTTGGCACCCTGGGTTGTGCTCTTGGCTGCCTCGGCCACGCCACCAATGTTCTTGGTAATCTCGCCCGAGCCTTTCGCCGCCTCGCCGACATTGCGTGCCATCTCGTTCGTCGTCGCATTCTGCTCTTCGACAGCCGTGGCGATGGTATTGGAGATATCGTTGACCTGTTTGATAACCCCGCTAATCTGACCAATGGCCCCGACCGCGTTCTTGGTATCGCCCTGGATGGCCTCGATCTTGCGGCTGATGTCCTCCGTCGCCTTGGCCGTCTGCTTGGCTAGTTCCTTCACCTCGTTGGCCACGACCGCAAAACCCTTGCCTGCCTCCCCGGCGCGAGCAGCTTCAATGGTGGCGTTCAAGGCCAGCAAGTTGGTCTGCTGGGCAATCGAGGTGATGACCTTAATGACCTGCCCAATCTCCGTGCTCGAATCGCCGAGCTTGCTGACGATCTGGTTGGTATCTTCCGCCACCTTGACCGCAGCGGTGGCGACCTTGGCCGATTCATGAGCGTTTTTCGCGATCTCCTTAATGCTGGCGCTCATCTCTTCGGTTCCGGTAGCCACTGTCTGGAGGTTCTTGTCGACTTGTTCGGCCCCCGCCGATACCAGGTTCGCTTGCGCCGACGTTTCTTCCGCGTTGGCGCTCATCTGCTGGCTGGTGCTGGAGAGTTCCTCCGAAGCGCTGGCCAGGGATTGCGAGTTCTGCACAATCGACTGCATGCTGCCCTGTAGACCGTGGACCATGTCATTGATGGAAGTCTTGATTTCAGCGTGATCGCCCTGGTACTCGCCTTCCACGCGGGCGGTGAGGTCACCTCCCGCAATCTTCTTCAATACGGCTCCGGCCTCCTGAATCGGCTTGATTACAGCATCCAGGCAGTCGTTTACGCCTTGGACCACTTTGCGGAAGTCGCCCTGGTGTTTGCTGGCATCGGCCCGGGTAGAGAGTTTGCCTTCGACCGCCGCCCGGGACAGCATGCCTGCATCCGTCAGCATGGCGATCAAAGCCAACTTCTGCGCGGTGACGTCGGATGCGTACTTGACGACTTTGAAAGGGTTGCCGTTGAGGTCGAGAATGGGGTTGTAGGAGGCCTGGATCCAGACTTCCTTGCCGCCCTTGCCGATGCGCTTGAATTCGTCGGCCACGTACTCGCCGCGGTTCAGCTTGGCCCAGAATTCCTTGTATTCCGGGCTGCGACGGTAAGCCTCATCCACAAACATGCTGTGGTGTTTCCCCTTGACCTCGTCGAGGGTATAGCCGAGGGCATGCAGGAAGTTGTCATTGGCGGTGACGATCGTTCCGTCCATCTTGAACTCGATGGTGGCTTGCGACTTGCCGATGGCCTCAATCTGACCGATGTAATCGGCGTTGGAGAGCTTCTGCTGGGTGATGTCGGTGGCGAACTTTACCACCTTGAAAGGCTTGCCATTGAGGTCAAAGATGGGATTGTAAGAGCCTTGAATCCAAATCTCTTTGCCGCCTTTGCCAAGACGCTTGAACTCGCCGGCTTCGTATTCGCCGCGGTTGAGCTTTTCCCAGAATCTCTTGTATTCGACGGAATGACGGTCGGACTCGCCCACAAACATGCTGTGATGTTTTCCCTTGATCTCTTCCAGGGTGTAACCCAGCACCTGAAGGAAATTTTCGTTGGCGGTAACGATGGTGCCATCCATGTGGAACTCGATCACGGCGGACGCCTTGCCGATCGCCTGCAGCTGGCCGGCCTGTTCGGCAAGCTTTAAATTCTTCTCGGTAACGTCGCTAGCGAACTTCACGACCTTGTAGACTTTTCCGTTTACGTCTTGGATCGGGTTGTAAATCGCATCCAGCCACACTTCAGACCCGCTCTTGGTGAGCCGTTTGAAGGTCGCCACTTTGGCTTCGCCATGGCGCAAGTCCTCCCAGAATTGCTTGTACTCATTGCTCCTGCTTGCCGCCTCTCCGACGAAAATGGAGTGATGCTTCCCTTTGATTTCTTCCAGGGTGTAACCCATTGTGTGGAGGAAGAGGTCATTGGCGGTGAGGATGGTGCCGTCCACTCCAAACGCGATGGTAGCCCGCGTCCGTTGAACCGCTTCGATCTGGCGGGCATAGTCATTGTTGTCGGCTTCGAGGCGCAGTTTCTCGGTGACCACATCCCATGTCACCATCGCCCCACAATAGTTTCCCTTCTCGTCGTGGACCGCTTGCATCTGAAGATCGAGCACTTCCTCTTGCAGATGAATCTGTGCCCGATGAGGGAGATTTCGCTCGTCCGACAAAAGCTTCCGCTGGTGGGCAGGATTCTTGTGAAAAATGTCGATGGAACTGCCCACGACCTCGTCAACCTTGCAGGGCAAGAGGTGGGCAATCGCGCTCAGAGTCTTTTTGGATGCAGCGTTAATATAGCGAATCACAAAGCTGGTGTCTGCCCACATCAAGTTGAGGGGAGCCTTTTCCAGCATCTCGTGGAACATGAGAGCTTCACGCGAGTCGGTTGTTCGGGCCATTGCCGCGGCAGCTGCGCCGCGTCCACTTGTAGTTTTCATTGCGGAATCTCCTCTTGCTTTCTTCTATCTCGATTTCAGATCGTGCTAAAAGTTCTTCGTGGCTTCGTATGTCGACAGCCCTCCCGAGCCGCTCGATTCATGCTCGGAACAGAGTGATGGACTACTCGATCAAAGGCCTTCCCAAAGGCAGCACCTCTCTGCCAAACGTGCCGTTCATGACTTCGGCGAAAGAAATGTAGAGTGCAAATGCGGCCGTGATCAGCCCTGCGATTCCACCCAGTCGCTTTCCGTGCGCCCAGCCGAAATCACCGGCCGCGAGGAAAAAGAACGTCACCGACAGCAGCAGGAACGTCGCGAAAATACACTTATTGGCCTTGAGCGTGCACATCCACATAAAGAGCGTGAAAAGGCCCCACATCAGCAGCACAACGGCTACTCCTGACGCAGCCGGGGGCTTCAGCCAACCTGCGCCTACCGTCCACACGAGCGAGGCATACCACAGCCAGAACGACCCATACGACGTGAAGGCGACTGTGCCGAATGTGTTTCCGTTGGCATATTCCAGTACGCCGGTAATCAGCTGGGCCAGGCCCCCAAAAGCAAACGCCAGAGGTACCACGGCTGCAGTTGCTTCCGGCGGAAGCAAGCCCGCATTGATACAGCTGAGAGCCACAGTTGTTACTCCGAAGGCAGCGAGCCCGAGCGGAGCAGGGTTGGCGACCTTGGGCAGGGTCGCAGGAATCATTGCGGGTTTTGCTGCAGAAGACATTTTGGTTTTCCTTGTTGAGATGACCCGTCCGGGCGATCTCAGCTCTTAGCTTCGCCCCCTAGTTCGCGCTGTGGACGTTCGTATCTCCGCCAGTGACCGCCCGCTCCGTATCCAGCACTATCATCAATCGCTCCCGCAGCTTGTACACACCTCTCACCAGTTCGCGGGTTCGTCCCTGCACGGTTTCCGGAGGCCTTTCCAGGCTCTCTTCCTCTATCTCCAACACATCCCCAATCTCATCCACCAGAAAGCTCACCGGCCCATCATCCGTGCGCACGACCACGTTCATGGGCAACTGCGACTCCGGACGGTCTTCCATGTCAAAACGACGGCGCAAGTCCACCGCCATCACGATTTGTCCCCGCAGATTGATCAGCCCGCGGATCACCTCCGGTGTGAGAGGCACCCGCGTCATCTCCTGGTAGCGGATCACCTCCTGTACCTGCTGCACAGGCACTCCAAAAAACTGATCCTTCAGGAAGAATGTGCAAAACTGCTGTTTGTTCTCCACGACTGCTCTCTCCTTACGCTGAAGCCCCGGCCGCGAGCGGGCCGCCCTCGGCCGCCGTGATCAAACCGGGCACATCCAAAATGTCGGTTACCCGCTTCTGGATCACGGCCGAGCCCAGCATGCCCTGGCGTCCGCTTTCCCGTTGCATGACAAAAGATTCCTCGACGATGTCCAGAATGCGGTCCACCACCAGCCCCACGCTGCGCCCTTTGTCGGCGTACACCACAACGTGCAGCGATTCCTGGCTGGCCTCCGCCGCCTTCCGGTGCTTGCTCTCGAGCACCTCGGAAACCCGGACGAGGGGCATGATCTGCCCGCGGTACTGCACCACTTCGTGGTCCCCGGCGACTTCGATGGTGTCGCAGGGAAACTCCTCGAGGCGTGCCACCAGGGAAAGGTCGATAGCCATTCTCCCGTCTTCCCCGTACTGGAATAGCAACACGGCATTGCGCTTATTCATGTCGGTGATCTCGAGCGTTTCTTTCCGGTCTTTATCGGCCACCGGTTGATCCCGGACTTCACTAACCACGTTGGCGCGTTGTGCAAGCCCCAGCACGTCGAGAATCAGAGCCACTCGCCCGTCGCCCATGATGGTGGCCCCGGCAAACGTGTTGATACTCTTCAGCTGTTTGCTGAGAGGCTTGACCACGATTTCCTCGGTGTCGTTGATCTCGTCCACCACGAGCCCAAACTGTTGCTCATCGGCCCGCAATACCACGATGTTGGCATTCTGGGATTCGAGGACTGTCCTTTCCATGCTGGTGGTGAGTTCCATGATGCGATGGGAACTCCGGGTGACAGCGTGGAACTCCTGCTGAGCAAGACTCTCCTCGCCCTTGCTCTTGTGCAGCAGGACGTTGTGGAGACCGTGGTGAAACTCCTTGTGGGTTTTTTCCAGGAGGTGCATGTCTTCCATCGCGCCGTACTCGTCCAAGCCTCTGCTGTAGATCCATTTTCCGAGGGCGCACGTTTCATGTGATCCAGCTTGCTGCGCCGTCACGTTTTGTTTCCCCTCAAGAACCTGCTGCAGGATCTCGATCCATTGCCGGTGTTTGTCGCGTACGGCGGAAAAATCCAGATCCCCTGACCTGACGGTTTGGTTCGTCCCCGTACCCTCCTGAGCCTCGGTATCCACCTTCAGTTCGCGGTTCAAATACACCAGGGGGAGCAACCGTCCCCGCAGACGGTGTACCGGTGCTCCGTTGACCAGCTCGATGCCCTTGCGTGCCTGCTCTCCTTCAAGGCGCACCAATTCGAGCAGGCTGACCTGCGGAATGGCGTAACGGTCACCGGCAGTGGTCACGATCAAGGCTGGGATAATGGCGAGAGTCAACGGAATCTTCATACGCACCGTCGAACCCTGCCCAGGCTTTGACTGCAAATCGACCGTGCCCCCGATCTTTTCGATGTTGGTTTTCACCACGTCCATGCCCACACCCCGGCCGGATACATTGGTAACCTTTTCTGCGGTGGAGAAACCCGGCAGCCAGACGAGGTTGGTGGTCTCGCGCTCGGTCATGCGGGTCGCCTGGTCAGCCGTGATCATCCCCTTTTGAATGGCTTTGTTGCGGATTTTCTCGAAGTCCAGTCCGGCGCCATCGTCGGTGATTTCGATGTTGACCTGCCCGCCCTCGTGAAAGGCACGCAAGAAAAGGCGCCCCACGGGGTTCTTTCCCGCTGCAGTTCGCACTGCTGGACTTTCGATGCCATGGTCGACCGAATTTCGCACGATATGCGTGAGCGGGTCCTTGATGGCCTCAATGATGGTTTTGTCGAGCTCGGTTTCTTTGCCTTCCATCTCAATGCGAACCTGTTTGCCACAGCCCTGCGCAACATCCCGCACGGTGCGCGGGAACTTGCTCCAGATGTTTCCTATGGGCTGCATTCGGGTCTTCATGACGCCTTCCTGCAGTTCGGTGGTCAGAAGGTTGAGCCGCTGGCTGGTGGCCAACAGTCCACTGTCTTCGCTGGAGCTGGTGAATTGCACGATCTGGTTGCGCAGCAGGACCAGTTCTCCCATTCGGTTCATTAGCCGGTCGAGTTGAGCCACATCGACTCGAATCGTGCTGTCGCTGGCGCTTGGTCCGCGCGCCTGCTGCTGCGCGTTCAGCGCTTCGAGCACGTCCTGCGGCTTGATGGCTCCGTTCCCCACCAGAATCTCGCCTACGTGCCGCGGGTCTCCTAACTGTTGCTGCTCTACCGCTTCGTAAACGTCGCTCACCTTCGCCGCGCCTTGCTTGATGAGGATGTCGCCCACGTTCGGTGCGGGCTGAGGCACATCGTGGTGTGGGGCCTCTGGGACCAACACGGGGTCGGGAGTCGGGATCAATTCCGCGCTCGTCTGCAGCAAACGCGTCAAGGTGGCGATCAGTTCCTGGTCGTTCCGTTCCCCTTCGTTCCCGCTGGCTTCAATGCTTCCCAGCATCTGGCGAACCGCATCCACCATGGCCAGCAACGCGGTCGTGATTTCCGCATTCAGCGTGAGCAGGCCATCGCGCAAGCGTGAGAGCAAGCTTTCCCCCGCATGTGTCACGCTCTCCAGTTGGTTAAAGGCAAGAAAGCCCGAGGTTCCCTTGATCGTGTGAATGGTACGAAAGACGCTGGCGAGAATCTCCCGGTTGCTGGGGTCTTTCTCCAGCGCCACCAGATCCCGGTCTAGGCGATCGAGGTTCTCGTAACTCTCCACTAAAAATTCCTTAATGATCTCTAAATCGCTCATCGGCTAATACCTTCTGGACCGTGTCTTGCGCTGGATCACCGGGTCCAACCGGCCACAAGGTTCTTTATCGGCCGGACATACATATCCTTTACCCAGACCGCGGAGAAATCCTCCGCATTCTGATTGCGCAGCCCGGCGCTTCCTGCTTGATTGTCGCTGTGAGATAAGAAGCAAGTAATCTCCAGTGCTGCTGGCTTACGGGAAGGTGCACGACGGCTTCCAATTCGGTGAGGCGCTGCTGCTCCCCTGCCCCTTAGTAATTGGAGAACGACAGCCTCTGCGCCGGACCAACGCGTTTCGACCTGAAAGCCCGCCATCAGGCTGGCGCAGATACGCATTTCGAACTAAGGTCCGCCGACGCGCGCTTGCTTGGCCTGCGCCTGTTGCAGTTCCGGTACGCGCCCCAGCGCATCCACGAAGACCTGCCGGAACTGTTCGAAGAGTTGTTCGAATTGCCCGACTTCATCGTCTGAGCTGACCTGGATCTCGGTCTGGTAGTCGCCGCCCACCACGCGAGTGGCGACCACGACGATATGATCCAGCCGGCGAAATACCAGACGGCTGAGCAGCGTGAGCACCAGCAGCGTGACCACGGCCAAAGCTGCGATCGTCAACACGAGCAGGACATTTTGCGTGTGATGCATCATCAGATAGAAGCCGGAAATGTCGTGCACCACGAACATCGCTCCCACCGTGTTGCCGGCGGCGTCACGTACCGGAAAGATGCCGCGCACAAACACCGAATTCTGGCTCTGAAAGCGCTCCAGCACCTCGCCATTTTCAGGCACGTGGGAGAGATCGCCCTGAAAACGGAGGATGTTGTCGTCGGCCGTGGTCTTGTCCGCCACTACAAAGTTCGGATTGTCGTCCCAGTTGTCGCGGCGCTTCCAAACTCTGCTCGAATCGGCCCAGAATTGCCGGTCCATATATTTCTTGTTCAACAGAAGTCCGTAGTCGCTTCCGGTCTGATCTTTCATGGTGTGGATAAACTGACCCAGTTCTTCCCCCAACTCCAAATAGCCGGTGACAGCGCCTTTCGAATCGGGAAATGGGGTAAGAATTCTCACCGCAAAACCGGCCTTCGCCAGTTCGTTGCCGCTCACCATGGCATGTGTACTGACAACCCGTTTGTCGATGTAGCGATTCAGCGCATCCCCGAACTTCGCCGAATTGTGCACTCGCAAGAACACGGTCATGTTCGGTTCCGCGGTGTGAAACATCCAGTTCGTGATGCCCTGGCTCTTCAGCTGCGGATAAAGCGGCGCGGTCAGTTCGAGGAGTCGTTCGCGATCCTTCGCGGCGAACGCGTCCCGAACCTGCGAATTGTTGACCAGCATCTCGCTGACCGCGGTCATCTTGCTGATCTCCCGCGATTCCAGAATGGTGAACAGCCTTTGCGCGCCGGTGACCGACTCGGCCGCCAGCCCCTGGGAGTTGCGTTCGAAGCTATAGTGCATCAGCGCCACAATGCCAGCCACCCCGACCACCAAGCAGCCCAGCAGCATGAGCAGAACCTTCGTGCGAATCGAATTCCATTTCATAGAAGCTCCTGGCAAGCTCGCGATTTCTCACAAGCAGAGATTTAGTATTTCCTGGGCTGCGGCTTTCAGTTTGGCCACCGAGGCCGGATCATCGGGAGTGCTGGCGGTGATAAAGGCCAGAACCTTCCCGGATTTCAGTCCGATCTTGCCCTTCACTGCGCTCTCATCCAGCTTGTCTTTCTTGATTTTTTCTTCGATCTGAAGTTTCATTTCGTAGAGTTGGCTCACAAGGCAGACTCCTTTAAACGCATTCTTCGCCGTCGACGCTTGTTCCAGGTGGTCTCGTTAGGCTTTATCGGGAACAGACGGCGGAACTTTAGCTGGCCAGCGCCGCTGAAGAGGCCGTTGGCAACGGGCGCAGCACTACAATTGGAAGCGTGCTGGCAGTGGCCACGATCATCGCATTCGCCAGCGCCGCGGCCTGCTGTTCGCTAGATTCGAGGACTTTTGCTCGACGAGGGAGTTCAGATCCACTTGGAACCGATGTTCGTTGAGGATTCGCTAATGCACGAGACGTTGATGGCGCAGGACGATTATCGGCTTCTAATTAGGCGTACCCTTAACCCAGTCGCGGACAGGAAAGACAGCAAGAGTTGTGGCGAACTAGGCTACGAAGTGGGGCTTAATCAGCGTGATCGGGATTTGTGGGTGGTGAAAAAGTCACGTCGATTGGCGGGGATGAGATTTGGCGGGAGCATGCGTTGGACCGATTGAATTCTACCGGCGTAGTATTGACGATTTGCGTCATACTGATAGCCGGTCGCCGCTCCGAACAGAGAGGACACCAAATGTTCAACAGCATGGTAAACCGGGGCCTGAGGTTCGCCGCTCTCCTTATGATGCTTGGTTTCGTAGGGCTAGCCGAGCGATCATTTCCGCAATCGTCGCCATCATCCACGGCAACCGAGTTTCCGGTTGTGATGAAGCAGAACATCGCTGCCGGCAAGACTCTCGTGGGGACAAAAGTCCAAGCCAAACTGGTAACGGCCACTCTGGTCAAGGGGGTTGTGGTGCCGCGGGACGCACTTTTAACGGGTGAGGTTATCGAATCGGTGAAGAAGTCGGGAGCAGATCCTTCTCGTCTCTCGATTCGCATGGATACTGCAGAGTGGAAAAAAGGATCGACAGCGATCAAAGTGTATTTGACGGCCTGGTATTACCCCGAAGCGGCGGCCACGAATCCGAATCTTTCGTATCAGCCTCCAGATGCCGCCAACAGCAAGAGAAACTGGAATGGGATGGGCACCTACCCCGATCCGAATAATAAGATCTCACAACAGAGATTCCCGAGCGATGATAGCAATAAAGACGCGGGGCCGGGTGCGGCTTCGCCCGCGTCGAGTATTTCGCAGCATCGCATTCTGATGAAGGATGTGCAGTCCGTCCGAAATGGGGACGGGTCGGTTGTCCTGATAGACCAGCATTCCGATTTGAAGCTCGATAAACTCACCACCTATGTTCTGGCTTCCGATGACCTGGCAGGGGCAAAGTGATGCGAATTTTTAGCGGATTTCCCTGCTTGTAATCCGGGAAGCGCATGGTAATATACCCTGTCGTTAACGTACACGGTGAAGACATATGTTTCTCTCCTGAATGGCAGCCAGCAGGCACTCAGTGGGAAAATACCTCTTGGGAATCGACGTGGGAACCGGAGGCACGCGCGCGCTCATCCTTGACGAAGCGGGGCGTGTGGTCTCATCCGCTACCGAAGATCATCAAGCCTTCGTATCTCCACAAATCGGCTGGGCTGAGCAAAACCCCGACGACTGGTGGCGCGCCTGCGGCTTGGCGGTGCGCCATGCACTGGCACAGGCCGAACTTGGCGGGGAGCAGATCACATGCGTCGGCTTCTCGGGCCAGATGCACGGAGCAGTTCTTCTTGACGAGCAAGACCGGGTTGTGCGACCTGCACTGATATGGTGCGACGTGAGGACGGAAAAACAGTGCCAGGACCTAACCGCACAAATTGGCGCTGAGCAAATCATTCAGCTCACATGCAATCCGGCGCTAACCAATTTCACGCTGACGAAATGCTTATGGGTCAGAGAAAACGAACCGGAAAACTGGAGCCGGGTTCGATCTCTTATGCTGCCCAAAGACTATGTTCGATTTCAATTAACCGGCGAACGAGCCACAGATGTGGCAGACGCCTCGGGTACATTGCTGCTTGACGTTGCTCACAGGTGCTGGTCAAAGGCGATGTTGAAACTGGTGGAGATGGACGAGTCGCTGCTGCCGGCGCTTTATGAGTCCCCGGAAATCTGCGGACGCATTTCGGACACGGGCGCCTCCGCCACCGGCCTGCTGAAAGGCACGCCCGTGGTGGCTGGAGCGGGAGATCAAGCTGCCGGAGCGATTGGCATGGGAGTCGTCTCTCCCGGCACCGTTAGTGCAACCATCGGAACCTCCGGCGTTGTATTGGCGGCAACGGATCGCCCTGCGCTGGACCCGAGGGGCCGAGTACATACATTTTGCCACGGCGTTCCCGGACGCTGGATTGCGATGGGCGTGACGCAAGCTGCAGGGCTGTCTTTGCGTTGGTTCCGGGATCAGTTTGGATCGGGCAAGCAAGCTGAGTCCTACAGCACTCTTACTGCGGAAGCGGCCACGGCTCCGCCGGGATGCGATGGTTTGTTGTGGGCTCCGTATTTGATGGGCGAGCGGACTCCGTATCTTGACCCGGGCGCGCGCGGGATGCTGGTGGGCTTGAGCGCTTCTCACACGCGGGGCCACGTAATCCGGGCGATTCTCGAAGGTGTAGTTTTCAGCCTGCGCGACAGCTTCACGATATTTCACGAGATGGGAGTGCCCGGAACAAGGATTCGTCTGGGTGGCGGAGGAGCTAGATCCGCGCTTTGGCGCCAGATTCAGGCGGATGTCTACGGACAAACAGCCGAAACTGTGGAGGCGGAAGAAGGAGCAGCCTACGGAGCAGCCATTCTGGCGGGAGTCGGCGGGAAGACCTGGTCTTCTGTGGACGAAGCCTGCAAATCCGTGGTGCGAATCGCCGAGACAATCACTCCGGTCTCGGCACATTCCCGGATTCTGGAAGGTGCATACGCCAGATATCGGCGCATGTATCCTGCGATGAAATCCATACTGAATTAATTTGATAAACGCTGCGAGATGGAGAGTACCTCATGAGCAATCATCAGCCTGATACAAACAAATACCAGCCCAAAGCAGAGCATAAGTTTTCTTTTGGACTATGGACCGTTGGTAATCGCGGACGAGATGCGTTCGGGGACGCGGTACGGCCGCTCATTTCTCCCACTGAAATTGTGTCCCTGTTGGCGGAGGTAGGGGCGTGGGGAGTTAATTTGCACGATAACGACCTGGTTCCGATCGACGCGACCTCTGCCGAACGCGACTGCATTGTGCGCTCGTTCAAGAAGGCATGCGAGAGTAACGGGATCGTTGTGCCCATGGCGACGGTTTCGCTGTTCTTTCATCCCATATTTCGTGATGGAGCTTTCACCGCTAACGATCCTGAAGTGCGGGCTTACGCTTTGCAGAAGACGATGCGAGCCATGGATATTGGAGCGGAACTGGGTGCGAAAGTTTTCGTTTTATGGGGCGGCCGCGAGGGGGTGGAGACGGACGCTTGCCGGCGGGCTGAAGACGCGATCAAACGATTGCGCGACGCTGTCAACTATCTTTGCGAATACAACCTCGATCGCGGGTACGGCATGAAGTTCGCTTTAGAAGCCAAGCCCAACGAGCCCCGCGCTGATATATACATGGCTACCACGGGGCAGTATCTGGGATTCATTCCCACGCTTGAACATCCGGAAATGGTTGGCGTAAATCCCGAGATGGCACATGAACACATGGCGGGACTGAACTTCATGCATGCCGTGGCGCAGGCTTGGGAAGCGGGCAAGCTTTTTCACATCGATCTGAATGACCAAATGCCCGGCCGATTTGACCAGGACTTACGCTTTGGATCATCCAACCTGAAGTCGGCATTCTGGCTGGTTAAGTTTCTGGAAGATGTTGGGTACAGCGGCTCCCGTCACTTTGATGCGCACGCTTACCGCACCGAGGACTATGAAGGCGTAAAGGATTTCGCCCGCGGCTGCATGCGGACGTACTTGATCTTGAAAGAGAAGGCGAAACAGTGGAACGCCGATAAAGAAATACAAGCGATCCTCAGCGAGATTTCGAAAAGCCACAACGGCACGAAAACCCTGACTCATTATTCGAAGCAAAGCACTTCGGAGTTACTGGCTACTGTCTTTGATAAAGACACCATCCTGAAGAAGCGTCTGCCCTACGAGCACCTTGATCAACTCACGATCGATTTGCTTTTGGGCGTGAGATAACCGCATGAGCCCACTGCTGGCATTGGCCGTCCCCAACCAACTGGTCCACCTCGCTCCTGTCGACATCGTCATTGTGGTTTTTTATTTTGCTCTGGTCCTTTCCATTGGCTGGTACTTAAAGGGCCAAGCGAATACCGGCGAAGATTTCTTTATGGCGGGACGGGAGATGACGGCGTGGGTGGCCGGTCTAAGTTTCTTGTCAGCAAATCTGGGAGCGCTCGAGTTGATGGGGTGGGCGGGATCTGCATACCAGTACGGCATTCTCGCAACGCATTGGTATTGGATTGGCGCGATTCCGGCGATGCTGTTTCTGGCGCTGGTGATGATGCCGTTCTATTACATTTCTAAAACCCATTCGGTGCCGGGATATTTGAAGCTGCGGTTCGGAGAATCCAGCCGCGCCTTATCCGCAATTTCGTTTGCATTCATGACGGTGCTGATGAGCGGCGTCAATATGTTCGCCATGGCCAAGGTCATGCAGATTGTGCTGGGATGGGACATTAATTTCAGCATCTGGGTTTCATCGCTCACGGTGGCGATTTATGTGACGCTCGGCGGGCTGCGCTCGGCCATCTTCAACGAAGTGCTGCAGTTCTTTCTTATCTGGGCCGGTGCGTTGCTGATTCCGATTCTCGGGCTCTACGAAGCGGGCGGTTGGACGAACCTGAAGCTGCAGATTGCGCAGCGGGCTTCGGAGCAGTACGTACATCTTTGGGCGGGGTTAGGGTCGTTCACTGGTAACCCGATGGGAATCCATTGGACGGGCATTGTCTTTGGGCTCGCGGTCGTGATCTCGATGGGTTACTGGACAACGGATTTTCTGGTTGTGCAGCGCATCCTGGCGGCCAAGGATATTCGCAGTGCGGAGATGGCCCCTATCATCGGAGCCGGATTCAAAATGCTGGTGCCGGTTATCGTTATCCTTCCTGGGCTGCTGGGCCTGGCAGTTCTGCCGGAAAAGCTGGTTCCGGAATCGGTGGCTGCAGTGACAGGAGCTCATAGCTACAACGACGTGCTTCCGCTCATGCTGGCACGTTACTGTGGGCCTGGCCTGCTTGGTTTGGGCGTTACCGCTCTGATTGCCGGGTTCATGTCTGGCATGGCGGGGAATGTGAGTGCGTTCACGACGGTATGGACGTATGACATCTATCGTCCATTTTTTAACAGCAAGGCCAGCGACCACCACTACGTGAATATGGGACGGTGGACAACGGTAATTGGCGTATTGATCAGCGTCGGCACGGCTTATCTGGTAATGCAGTTTGCCAGCATCATGGATTATGTGCAGGCATTGTTTAGCTTCTTTATTGCGCCACTCTTCGGCACGGTTGTGCTGGGAATGCTGTGGAAGCGTGCGACCGGTGCTGGCGGATTCTGGGGACTGTTGAGCGGGACTCTTTGTTCCATCAGCATGTGGACCTGGGTAAAGCTCGATCCCACCGCCCTGCGGTACGTAGCGCTCTCGCCCAATGCCAAAGGACTCGCCCAGGATATGTATCAAGCGTTATGGTCCTTTATCACTTGTGTGGTTGTGACCGTGTTCGTGAGTCTTGCGACCAAACCTATACCGGACGGTCAATTGACGGGCCTGGTGTATGGACTGACAGAGGTTCCTTCCGTGGGAGATCTTCCCTTTTATCAGAAGCCTCTTTTTTGGGCTGGCGTAGTCACAGTTGTTTTTTTGATACTGAATATTATTTTCTGGTAACGATTGGGCGGTCAGTGGTCTTGAATGTTTTCTGACAGGCGGAGGCCTACAGGATGGTTTCGATCTGGTTTTTTATCGGGATTTCGCTGGCGGTGAACGGCGCACTGATCCTGGCGGCGGGAATCTATCAGTTGGTGAATCCCCCCTCGAATCCTGGCGTTGTCCTCTTCAATTTGCACGCGAATGTGTGGTGGGGCGCGGTGTTGCTGCTGTTCGGTCTTTTTTATTGTTTCAAGTTCTCGCCGAGGCGGAACTCCTGAAGCGCATCAACCCGTCGCGGAGCAGCTACTGAGGCAAGGGCGGTGGACTGGTTGAGATTTTTGCCGCCAGAGGCTCATCCGCTTTCTGATGTAGCTCGCGAACCTCGGCAAATTCCTTTTGCGATTCCGCCGTCTTTCCCAGAGCCTGATAGGCTCGGCCTAGCCGGTAGTGAGCATCCGGCTGGGCGGGATCCAACTCCACGGCACGCCGAAGCGCGGCCAGGGCAGCTGGATACTGTTTCTGCTCGGTCAGGATCGCGCCCAAGTCGATATAGGCAAGGCGTATATCGTTTTTTTCGCCGACGGCCTTGCGCAGCAACGTAAGGGCTTCGTTAAGATTCGTCTTTTTCATCGCGATGTCGCCCAAGTAAACCAGCGCTTGCGGGTGGTTGGGATCGAGAGATAGCACTTTCTCGAACTCCGCCTTGGCCTCCTCGTATTGATGAGACTTCCAGTAGAGATAGCCGAGACCGAAGTGCACGTTGGGTTCCTCAGGTGAAGCTTCAGCCGCTCGCCGGAACTCGACGATGGCTTCTGGCGTTCTTTGCAGACCATCCAGCGCTTCTCCGCTCAGCATGTGCGCAGCTGCCGAGTTCGGTTGCAGCTGCACGATTTGACGAAATTCCTCCAGAGCACAAGAGTACTTTTTCGCCCACAGACAGCTCTGGGCCAATACTTGGTGCAGCTCGGCGTTGGCAGGGTCGGACTTCCCCGCCGGTTCAAGGTACTTCACCGCTTCGGCAAACTGCTTTGCGCCGTAATAGCTAAGCCCTAACAGCATAGAAGCCTGCGGATGACCGGGATCGGCCGCCGGAACCGCCTGGAAGGCCCGGATTGCTGCCTCGAAGTGTCCCTGTTTGAACTCAGCCAGGCCGAGATTCAGCTCGATGCCGGGAAGCTTAGGATTTAGTGCCAGAGCTTTTCGATAAGCTGAGGCGGCTTCTGAATATTTCTGCTCTCTCGAAAGAACGACGCCGAGGCTGGCGAGGGCGTCTGCATCCTTGGGATCGCGTGCAATCACAGCTCGCCAAGCCTGCGCGGCCTCCGGCAAATTTCCCTGCTGCTGCAGTTCGATCGCCTGCGCGGGGGTCTGGCACTGGGCGAACGAAGCGAGGAGCAGGATTGGCGCCAGGGCGGCGATGTTCAACGTCGGCTTGGTCATCGCGAGAACACAAGGGAAAAGAGAATTCAACCTTAGCAAATCCCCTTGGACAGGAGGCGGAAATCCCTCCAAGAAGAAAACCCGCCCGCATCAAAGTTCGATGCAGGCGGGGAATTTGCAGACCGGAATACGGCCTCAAAAAATAAGCTTCAGAGCAAGCTGGAGCTGACGGCCGTCATACGCCTGGGTGATCTGGCCGAAATTGCCGGACCCCAGGTTGTTGCCCATCCCGCCAGTATCTTCGTTGCCTTGAAACTGGGGATGATTAAAGGTGTTGAAAGCGTCCACGCGGAATTGTGCGCGGAATCTTTCCGTGATGGGAAAGTTCTTGAACAGCGACAGGTCAACATTGTTGCGGCCGGGACCGCGAATGGCATCGAATGGAAGATTGCCGTAGCAGTCCGGTCCCGTCTGGCAGACCGGTATGCTGAAGGTGGACGTATCGAACCACTCAGCCGTCGTGTGCGGGTATCTGATTGGACCTGTAAGGTTCGGTCGTGTCCCTCCTGCGGCTCCCGATCCGCCGGGCCCAGTGTTCGTGAGAATGCTGCCAACGGTGTTGACCCCATTGATGGGCCCGCTCACCCCAATGTTGACAGGTGCCCCGCCTTCCTCGGTAATGATGCCTGAGAATTGCCATCCGCCAAGAGTTGCCTTCACGAGGCGGCTGGCGTTACCGAAGAACGGAACGTCGTAAACAAAGTTCAGGAAGAATACGTTGCGGCGGTCATACGGCGAAGGTCCCCAGTCGTATCTCCATCCCGCATAGGGGTTGGTTATGTTCTGGAGATCGCCTCCACTTCCCGTGCTCTGAGGTTGGGAAATGTCATACGCCTTCGATAGCGTATATCCGACTTGCAGGTTAAGGCCGTGGCTCACCTTGCCATTCAACGAAGCTTGCAGTGAGTTGTATTTGGAATTCGCACCGTCGTAAGCCAGGCGGACATTGCCCAGCCCCGGGTAGGTGAGAGTTTGGAAGTTCAAGGACCCAGCGGCAACCTCAGCGGGGAGAGCGGCCAGAGGCGGAAGGTTGATGTCCTGGTAATAATTCATGTGCCGTCCAATGCTGCCTACGTAGGAAACGTTCAGCACGGCACGGGTTCCAACCGCCTGTTGTACTCCGCCGCTGAACTGGGAAACACGCGGAGCGGGATAATCAGTAGCGATGCCGGTAACGCCCAACGGCAGCGCCGGCAAACTTGCCGCAGTAATGACCTGTCCGGCTGCGGGACCGCTAACCGTAAGGCCCGGATTCTGCAATGAAACGTTGTTTACTGTGGGACTGGGATCACCCGGCGGGTTGGTGGCGCCGTTGTACATATCGTTTCCCTGAATGCGCTCATACATGATTCCGTAACCGGCTCGCAGAACGGTCTTGCCCGAGCCGGTAAGATCATAAGCAAAGCCAATGCGCGGTCCCCAGTTGTTATAGCCTCCGTTCACGAGGCCCTTGGGAATTCCGTTCTCGCCGCCAATCCCAATGCCGTTGAGATAGAACGGATACCCGTCGAGGCCCGAAACCAGACCCGGGCTTGGACCGGTACACCCAAAATTCGCGGTGGCCGTCGCGACGCCCGAGCAAATGTTGCCGCTTCCATTGTTCCAGAAGGTGGGTGCGTTTGCGGGATTGTACAAGTTGGGATAGAAGTTTGACGAGAGGTGGTTGGCCTCGTAAGTGTGCGGAATACCATCCCACCGCAGGCCAAGGTTCAAAGTAAGGCGTTTGGTTGCGCGCCAGTTGTCCTGGACATAGGCAGCGGGAGAGATGTTGTTCCAGTGCCCGGTGATCTTGGCGCCATCCTCGGCATAAGACTGGGCGTAGCCAAGCAGGAAGTCGGCATAATCATACCCAGTGAAGCTGCCATTGAACCCGAACTGACCTTCCGTGTCTGCGAATGCGTCCTGCACCTTCTTATAGAGCGCCCAACTAAAGCCGAACTTTAGCTGATGCGCGCCTCGGGTCCAGGAAACATCATCGCGAATCTGGTAATCGTCGGCCGTGTTATTCCACGGAGTCCAGTTGGCGGTGTAGTTCGATCCTGTGACGCCGTTCAGGGCAATGGCCGGGAGGCGATCGTCCGCGTTAGGACCCGAGAACAAACGATTGAAGGCAAAGTCGCTGGGCGCAGTGACCAGGTTGTTCGGAATGATGTGGATACGGTTCCCGTTGTAATTGAATGCAATTTCGTTGAGCAACCTGGGACTGATGATGTGGGTTGCGTGAACTGCGGCGCTGTAGGAGGGGTTCCCAAACACGTCCGCGATGGAGGGAACGTTGTCATTGCTCCACTGCGTGGTTCCGTAAGTTTGCGAAATCTGTTCGGAAATCCAGTGCCCGAAGATACTGAACTTGCCGTTGAATGTATGGTCGACACGGGCGATCTCTTCCCGCAGGTCCGTAGGGGAGTTGTTGCCGCCCTTGAAAAACGCACCGCTATTAGGCTGTGGGAAGATGCCGCCGTATTTGCCACCGGCGGTCAACAAGGACACCGCGTTGGAGCTGATCATGCAAGCCGGAATCGTGTTGTTGGGGAACGGCTGGCCGGGTACGACCCCTGGCGGCGCAATACCGCCGGGGCAATTCGCGAATTGAATAGAACCTGGCACGGTTGACGGGTCCGTAGCAATGCTCGGCTTCCCGTTGAATGTTGTGGGAAGCACGGCACCCGTGCCGGCTCCCCCAGCATTGGGATATTCGCTTGCCAGCGGAACCAGCTGGTTGGTGAGGCCGCCGTCAATTTCCTTTCGCCATTCCATGTTGTAGAAGAAAAATGTCGGATGGCTTTTGGCGACAGGAACCTGACCGCCCACGTTGAACCCGTATACGTTGTAGCGCAGTTCCGGAACGACTAAAGGCGCCGGAAAGAAATAGTTGCGAGCGTTTAGATCGTCGTTGCGAAAATACTCCCATGCTGATGCGTGGAACTGCTTGGCCCCCGATTTGACGACCATGGAGACGGTCGCGGCCGAGGCCAGTCCGAACTCCGCGCTGTAGTTTGAGGTCATGTTGCGGAACTCGGCGATCGCGTCAATCGAGGGACTCACACTACCGGAGCTGCCGCCGCGGTCGAGATTTTCACCTCCGTCAATGAGTTGCAGGTTCTCTGACGGACGCTGGCCATTGACGCTAACGGTGGCGTCGCCGCTCACGGGCGTGAACGACGCCCGGGAATTGGCCAAGTTCGACGCCCCCGGGGATAAGTCGAACAGCGTTAGAGTGCTCCGGCCATTCGTTGCGAGCTGACTCACCTGTTCTGCAGTAACGACGTTGCTTTGTTCACTGGTATCAGTCTGCACCGCGGTAGTGGCAGCTTCCACCGTGATGGTTTGGGTTGCAGTTCCTACCTCAAACTTGAAATCGATGCGGGCACGGTCGCCCACCTGCAGCACGATTCCCTTCTTCTCGCCCGTCTTGAAGCCCGCGGCCTCCGCGCGAATGTCGTAGTGGCCGATATGAAGGTCGGGAGCTACGTACTGTCCGTCAGAATTGGTGGTGACGTTTCGGGAAATACCTGTGTCGGTATCGGTGACGGTCACGTTTACGTTGGGAACGGTTGCCCCGGACGGGTCGGTCACGGTTCCGAGGATGGTTGCCTCCTGGCCAAAGGCGTGAATGGACAAGCCAAGGAAGAGAATGCCAAAGACAGCAAGCTTAAGACCCTGCCCTTTACCGGTGGCGACAAGGCTCCCGGTGATCTGAGACAGACGAGAATTCATATTCACTTCCTCCGGCGTCAGCGTTAAACGTTAACGTTAACGTGCACGGAGCAGTGTTTATCTTCTTTCGCTATCTGTTGTCAAGAAAAATATTGAATCCCTGCCATTAGAAGGTTCAATCGCGCCCGCGGGGCGCAGCTTTGCATCGGGAGGTCTGGGTTGACGGCAGATGAAACCAGGACAAACGTCTCATTAGAGAGGTCAGCCTAAAGCTTCGGTCCTTTGGCGGAGGTATGGCCGGTTGGCACCTTTACTGCGATTCAAGACCCCGATAGCCGAGTCATCGAATTTGACTCCGGCCAGTCGAATCTCGCGGAAAAGATGAAGGTTCGAGGACATCACAACCCCTGGGCTGAGATGAACTGTGGGGGGAAGAGGTAGTCGGCCGGTGAGGTTATCGGCCATCAATCGAACTGCCATTTGGCCCTGACGATGAGGCTGCTGATAAATCGACGCCGTGATCGTCCCCTTCTCGAAGTAAGGAGACATCTCTGCAAAAAGATCGGTGGTGATCAGCTTGGTTCTTCCGGCGACGCCGCGTGCGCCGAGAGCCCGACACACGGGAAGACAATTGACCGTGTTCACATAGATTCCGGCAAGGTCTGGGACTTGGCCCAGGAGATCAAAGGTCTTCTGAAAACTCTCGTCCTCGTCTTCGTGACCTTCCAAAACGCTGACAATCCTGCCTCCTGGGCAGTTGCGGGGAAAGGCGTCAGAGAATCCGGCGGTTTTCTGCCGATGATCTTCTGCGCTCAACATGCCAGCAACGACGGCCACTTTCGAGGCTGGAGGCACAAACTTGCCCATGAGTTCTCCGGCCAGACGTCCGTTCAATAATGGTTCGACACACACAATACTCGAACGCCGGCTCTCCGGAGCATCGGTGGACACGCAGAGTACCGCTATACCCTTTTCCTCGGCTTCATCGATCAAGGGTGCCAGAGCTTGTGGATTTCCTGCCGTAAGAATGATTCCGTTCACGCCTTCCCGCAGTAGATCCTCGAAGGCCTCTGTGTCCGCCTCGCCGAGAGTCTGAACCGGGCGGTAAATGAGTTGAATGCCCTGCTGCGCCACACTGCGCGCTTCATCGAGAACGCCTCCCCAAAGTTGATCGTAGAAAAAATGGATCTCGCGGGGGATGCATACTCCGATGCGAGCGCTGGCTTTGGAAACAGAGAGAGAGCGCGCAGCCAAGTTCGGTGTATAGGCGATCTGTTCGGCGATTTTCAAAATCCGCTGGCGAGTGGATTCGCTAATCCCGGGGCGACCGTGTAGGGCACGGTCTACCGTCCCGATGGAAACATTCGCCAGTTCGGCAATCAGGTGGATTCCGCGCCGATCTTTCTTGTGTCTCGCTGCGCTCATCCTTGGATTTTCATTCTAGCCTACTTGCCAGATCGTTTGCTCTTTGGTGGCCGACTAGTACTGCAGGTTGATCGCTATGATAGCGGTGGCGCGCCGCGATGCCCGTCAACCGCTTAGCGTTTAGGCTTCCGTGTACGTTGACGGTGCTATACTGCGTCCCGGCTTTGAACCGTCACCACGGTTTTGAAAATGATTTGCCAGGAGATCTTCTTCATGTCTGCATGCCATCCTCGCATACTCGTGTTGATCATCGTATTGATGTTTGTAGCAGCATCGAATTGTGTTGCGCAAACCGCGACACCAGCAAATGCGCCGTACCTTAACCCGTCGCTCCCGCTGAATGATCGCGTGGATGACCTGGTCTCGCGCATGACGCTCGAGGAAAAAGCTTCACAGCTGGTGAACCAGGCACGAGCGATTCCGCGACTGCAAGTGCCGGCGTACGACTGGTGGAGTGAAGCCCTTCACGGAGTGGCCAGAGCCGGGACTGCGACCGTATTCCCCGAACCGATCGGCCTCGCAGCAACTTTTGATTCTCCTTTGATTCACGACATGGCAGTCGTAATCAGCACAGAAGCGCGCGCGAAACATAACCAGGCGGTGCGCGCCGGACGTCGCGACATCATGGAAGGCCTCGATTTCTGGTCGCCAAATATCAACATCTTTCGCGATCCCCGCTGGGGACGAGGTCAAGAAACTTATGGCGAAGATCCATTTCTTACCGGACGGATGGGAGTCGCTTTCGTCACGGGGATGCAAGGAGAAGATCCGAAATATTTTCGAGTGATTGCCACGCCCAAGCATTACGCCGTGCACAGCGGACCGGAACCGTCGCGGCACTCGATTGATGTGAAAGTGTCGAAGCATGACGAAGAAGATACTTATCTTCCTGCGTTCCGGGCAGCTATTACCGAGGGCAAGGCTGCTTCGATCATGTGTGCCTACAACCGGGTGAATGGCGAACCTGCCTGCGCCAACAAGTTTCTGTTGGAAGATCAACTGCGTGGCGCCTGGAAGTTCGAGGGTTATGTGGTGTCGGATTGTGATGCCATCGCCGATATTTTCAACGGCCATCACTACACCAAGAGCATGGCAGAGGCTGGGGCCGTTTCGTTGAAAACCGGCGTGGACAATGAGTGCGCCGACTTCTTTACCCAGGCAATGGACAACTCCGACTACGTGAAATTTGTAGACGCGGTGAAGCAAGGTTTGATCAGCGAAAAAGATGTAGATGTCAGTTTGAAACGATTGTTTACCGCACGCTTCCGATTGGGGATGTTCGATCCACCCGAGATGGTGCCGTATGCGAACATTCCAGATTCCGAGATCGATAGCGAACCTCACCGCGCCCTCGCACTGCGGGCGGCCCGGGAATCCATTGTCCTTCTGAAGAACAGAGGCGTTTTGCCGTTGGGTTCGGAGGTAAAAAATATCGCGGTCGTCGGTCCGCTGGCGGAATCAACCGAGGTACTGCACGGGAACTACAACGGTACGGCATCTCACGCGACCTCGGCGCTGGAAGGAATTCGGCGGCAATTTTCATCGGCGCAAGTAACCTATACCCCTGGCATGAACTTTCTTCGGGAGGAAGAAGTCATTCCATCGACCGCCTTGACAACGATGGACGGACAACCGGGCTTGACGGGAGAATATTTTGACAAGTCAAATTTCGAGGGCACGCCGCAGGTTGTACGCGTGGACAAAACCATCGACCTGCAGCATGTTCATCCCGAGCGCTCTTCCATCATGCCTCCTCCCGGATTATTCAACTTTTCGGCGCGTTGGACGGGATTTCTGACTCCCGATGAATCTGGTGAATACGAAATCGGTGATGTGGGTTCGATGGACCGCCTGTGGCTCGACGGCAAGCTCATTGTCGATGACTTTATAGGGCATGACATCGAACCGACGAAGGCGAAGGTGCGACTGGAAAAAGGACATCGATACGCGATCAAGCTGGAATACGGGCAAGGCGGCACGGGCATCAAGTTAGTTTGGCTTCGCCTTGTCGCCGATCCGATTCCAAACGCCGTTGCCCTCGCAAAGAATGCTGACGTAGTTGTCGCTGTGGTTGGCATCACCTCGCAACTCGAGGGTGAAGAGATGAAAGTGACCGTTCCTGGTTTCGTGGGCGGCGACCGCAGCAGCCTGGATTTGCCGAAAGAAGAGGAGGATCTTCTGGAGGCGATGAAGGGTACGGGCAAGCCACTTGTGGTTGTCCTTATGAACGGGAGCGCACTGTCGGTGAATTGGGCGAGTGAACACGCCGACGCGATTCTGGAGGCGTGGTATTCCGGCGAAGAAGGCGGAGCGGCGGTCGCTCAGACCTTGGCGGGCGTGAATAACCCCGCGGGGCGATTGCCGGTGACATTCTACAAGGGCGTCGACCAATTACCTGCCTTCGAAGACTACTCGATGAAGAATCGGACTTATCGATACTTCACGGGGCAACCGCTCTACGGTTTTGGTCACGGCCTTAGTTACTCCAAATTTGAATACAGCAATTTGAAGATTTCCAGCGCGCAACTGAAAGCCGGTGATTCTCTCATGGTGGACGCGGATGTTCGAAACACAAGCCAGAGAGAGGGGGATGAAGTGGCAGAGCTGTATATAAGTTTTCCGCAGTCCGCGTCTGCTCCACTTCGCGCGCTTCGCGGGTTTACGCGAATCCATGTGGGCGCGGGCGAAACGCAGCATGTCCACTTCATGCTGGATGCGCGCGACTTAAGCGAGGTAGACGACAAAGGAAATCGGATAGTCGCCAGCGGCGCATATCATCTCACGGTGGGAGGCGGACAGCCGGGGACAGGTGCTCCGCAAGCAGAAGCGAAACTTTACGGTCAAAGGTAAAGTCGTGCTGCCGGACTAAGTTGACTTTATGAAGTTAAGATACTGGGCCCTCACAATTTCTACAGGAGTTTTTTCGACACTATTGTGTGCCCAACATCCTGGTGAGCCAGATTCGCTGAAGCCTGGCGCATCCGCACACCCTTCGCAGATTGCGGATCACCAGAGCGCCGCTCACACAGCCGGCGTAAGTCCAATACGGTTTGCTTACCAGCCTATTGCTTTCGAACTCGATAGCTGCGAAACTCCCGAGCGGCATGCACCGGAAACGATGGCCGGAGGCGTCGCCATTTTCGATTACAACAACGACGGCAAGCTCGATATATTTTTTACCAACGGGGCTGATATCCATACTCTTCGAAAGTCGTCCCCTAAATATTCCAATCATCTTTACGAAAACGATGGCCAAGGGCACTTTACAGACGTTACTGAGAAGGCAGGTCTCGCCGGGAGTGGATACGACATTGGCGTTGCCGTCGCTGACTATGACAACGATGGATTCGAAGATATCTTCGTGGCAGGTGTGTATAGAAACACTCTCTATCACAACAACGGGGATGGCACGTTCACCGACGTTACTGCCAAGGCTGGTCTGAATAAGCCCGATCCCGAGTATGGTCCGTTGTGGTCGGTCGGTGGTGTTTGGGTCGATGTGAATAACGATGGACTGCTGGACCTGCTAGTCATCAATTACATGAAGTGGGACATCAACCACGAGCCCTCGTGCCCCATCGACGGCCATCCCGACTATTGCCATCCAAAGATGTACAAGCCAACTCCCAACCAGCTTTTCATCAATAACGGAGACGGGACTTTCACAGATGCTTCGGTGGGATGGGGTTTGCGCGCTCACCCGGGAAAGGGCATGGGAGGTGCGACCGCGGATTTCGATCTTGATGGAAAAATGGACGTCTTCATTGCGAACGATAAAGAATTCAATTCATTCTTTCGAAATAAGGGAACCTCGTTTGATGAAGTGGGATTCGACGTAAATGTAGCCCTGCGGGAGGACGGCGTATTTATCTCCGGGATGGGCGTCGATTTTCGCGACCTCGATAATGATGGATATCCTGACATTGTGGTTGTCGCCCTCGATAACGAAACATTTCCCATCTATCGCAACACCGGTAAGGGATCCTTCGTTGAAGTGACCGAACAAAGTGACATGACCATGCTGAGCCTGCCGATGGGCGGCTATTCTCCGACAATTGCCGATTTCGACAATGATGGCTGGAAGGACATTTTCGTTTCGCGCGGTCATGTTCAGTCCCTCCTGTCGGCACCTCGCATCACGGTCGCGCAGCCGAATTCCGTGTTCCGCAACTTGGGTGGGATGAAGTTTGCTGCCTTGACATCGGAAGCGGGACTGACTTCGCGTCCCCCGGCGCGTCATCGCGGGTCCGCCATCGGCGACTTGAATGGAGACGGCCGGATCGACGTGGTTGTAACCGCGCTGAAAGCGCCGGCGGAAGTTTGGATGAACGAGAGCCCCGGCAATAATCACTGGCTGGAAATTAAACTCCAGGGAACGAAGAGCAACCGCGATGGCATTGGAGCGCGCATCAAGGTGGTGACGAAGAGCGGGACGCAATACGATCACAAGTCGACCGCCGCGGGGTATGCGTCGTCAAGCGCCGGCCCGGTTCATTTTGGATTGGGAACTAGTGTTTCGGCAGACATTGTCGAAATCCGGTGGCCTTCAGGCGCAGTGCAGCAGCTGCGGGATGTGGCGTCAGGACAAATCCTGACTGTGAAAGAACCAGCTCCCGCACGCTAGTTTTAAGTACTAGAGCAGAAAGAGGGAGTTTAAGAACGGGATTACTTTGCGGATCTTACCTGAGGTTTACGGTCGGTGCGTTTCGGCGCGAGCGGTTCTTCGAGAAGACGAGTTAGCGTATGAGCGCGCCGCGCCCGCGTTCATCTCACTCTGCATGTGCTGGCGCCGAACGTGAAGAGCAAAAGCTTCGATCAGGCTGTTAGTGAAACCTTCGCTACCAAACTCCTGACCGCACACCGAGCACCGCGGATTGCTGCGCTTGAAAATATTGATTCTCAGGGTAGGCTCGGTCCTCACCATGGCAACCATTTTGCCACACTTTGGCCAATTCGTGTACGTTAACGTTTCGAACGCTGAGCATGCTGAGAGATCTAAGCCGCGGAAGATGATGGGGGAGCGTACGTGTCAGAGCAAACACACGGTTGACAGATGGAAGCCGCAGAGCGCGAGTTCCACACGATGCGACACGGTCTTGGGATCCAGTTTGCGGTCTCAACCGTCCGCGCCACGGAATCCGCTGATGTAGGAAAAAACCAATGGCAAGCGGTTCGTGCGCCTTGCCTACTTGCACGTTACGCGAAGAAACCCAAACGCGGCGGCGCCCGGTGATGAGTGGCGAAACACGATCGGATGGTGACCGGTTTTCTTGGAATAGGAGTTGGCGATTTCGTGCACGGCCCATTCCGCCTCTCGCTTGCCGAGAATGGCGACGGTTCCTCCGCTGCCGCCTCCGGTGATTTTCGCGCCATAGAGTCCATTTTTTGGTCCGCTCGCGCGCACAAGATTGACGAGCAGGTCTGTCTCCTCTGAGCCCAGCCCACAAGCCGAATAGCTGGCGTGAGACTCATACATCAGTTCTCCCAACTGCTCGAATTGCGTTTCGCCCGGGCACCCAACCAGGAGTTCGGCGAACCGTCTGACTCGAAAATTCTCGTGGACGGGATGCGCCGTTGGCCGTCTCGTGGCATAGGTCCGCTGAGGATCTACCTGCGTTACGGGATCGGTAGTTCCATGAAACCTCGCCAGAAATTCCCTACCGACCATTTGTTCGGGTATTTGCTGACAGTATTGTTCAAATTCCGCTGGAGTGAGATTGGCCAGGTAGCCCTTCCAGCGGGCATCGGGAATCTCCACCAGCGCGGCGTTTGGATCCATTCTCACTGGGAGCCCGGCGAGATCGGCAATGATGCGGTAGCCCATAAACGCGCCGATTCGGACCGAACTGTAATCCGATCCTGAGACTGAATGGCGAACTCCAGAATCGATTCCGCAGAACGCGATTTCATGCGGCACTTCGACGCTTCCCTGGACATCAGCCGGCTGGCATAGCAGTTTGAGAAGACGATCCTGCTCTCCGCTCGCCGCACGTCATCTGGTCCATAACGCCGCAGGGAGCGCCAACCACCCGGTTCTCCACGGTCTGGCAGAAGAGTGCGAGAGTGCGAGGCTCGAGTTTGATGTCGAGTACCGCACAAATGGCCTGCATAGTTGCTACTTCAATCGCAGCCGAGGAACTCACCCCTTTGCCTTCCGGGACATGCGAGTCCAGCAGAATTCGTATTCCGCCGCACCTGGCACCGCATTCATGCATGAGCACCAGCAACGCTCCGGCGATGTAGGCTGCCCACTCGTGCCCGGAATTGCGCCGGAAATATTCGCGCGCGGCATCATAATCCAACGGTCTCCCCGCGGGCGCAAGATCGTTCAGCAACATCGAAAAACTTGCGCTGCCTCTGCCGTTTTCGCTGTTGCCCAGACTTACAATTTGCACTGACTGGAGATCATTGACTTGCACAGCGGCCAATGCCGCCTGCTGGATAGGCAACTGCAGAACAAGAGAGCCCGAATAGTCCGCGATACCGCCCATGACATCCAGACGGCCCGGAGCGCGACCCACAAAAATGTCGTGCTCCCGGTCAAACAAAACCTGAGCCTCGCGAGAAGAGCTCAACGTCAAAAGGAAATTCTCGACGTCGGCAAGTCCTCGCGTGGACCCGCTGACAACGCGGTATTCGGATTGTCGGGTTTTCGCCAAGCTGGTTCTTCAGACGCCTTGGATTAAGTCTCTCTTCCGCAATGCCGCATGCAGTAGCGGCTCGATCTGCGAACGAATATCGCCGTTGGCGTACCCGATCCATGCGACATCCGGCTCAACGGATAGCCTGGCGTTAACCGGCTGACCCAAAGGGTTGGTGATGATTACTCCTAACTCACGCGCGATGAGCTCGGTGCAAATGTCGTACGGATGGCAGCAGATGCCCAGTGCTAGTCCGCGCTTCTTGAGGCCGGCCTCCATCAGCGGTCTCAGATCGGCGATGAATCTGTCATGCCCGGCCATCAATTCGAACAACTGGCCTCCAGTCGAAGCGTACTGATCTTCGAAACAATGGGCCTTGCCAGGTTGGACCGGACCTAAAGCGCCGCGCACGATTTCCTCGTCCAGCGCTGCCAGTTCCTCTCGCGCTCCGGGGAAGAAGCGCGCCACCGTTGCGAATCCGTGCGCAATCGTGCGCGCCTTCGAAGGTTTCAACGTCAGGGGACTTACTTGCCCGTTCAGTCGGTTGGAACGTTCCGCCTCGACGCCCTCGCCGCAAAGGGCCCATGCCGCATCGCACAGATGCTGCTTCACCAGCGGAATCTCCGTCTGTACCGCGAGTTCAATGTCCAGAAGAGCGGTTTGCGGCCCGCGATTCGGCGCAACGCCGGTCAACACCCAGGCGCTGCGCTTCTGGTACATGATCCCGCGAGTGCCATCAATCGGATCAACAATGATTCGCCACTTCACATCGCTTTCGCTTGCCCCACGGGGAAGCACAACCTGTCCGCCCTGCAGGCCCTCGGCGATCAGCACGATGCCACCACTTGCAGCGGCCTCGCGTTCAAAGAATTCGACAATCAATTCTTCGCTCACACGGTCAATCGCGTAAATCGTGTCGCCTTCCTGTTCTTGTGCGATGTCCGACATCGCCTCAGTGGAAGACCTCTCGCATGCGGCGACAACAGCGTCGCGAATCTGGGCGTGCAGTTTTCTGATCGGCGCAAGCAGGGGATGAGCGAGCATCATCACCGTTCCTTACCCGAGTGCTTGTAATGTTCCTCAGGCAACGCACGCAATTCTGCGGCTTTTTCTTCGGGAGATGTATCGCTCAGAAAATTTCCTCCGCCCACTTCCGGCCCGGCGAGATATTTCAGCAAAGAAGGCTTGCGCAAGGGAGGATGAAATTCAACATGAAAATGAAAACTGCTGTAGTCGCCATCATCGGTTGGCGCCTGATGCAGAGGCATAACGTAGGGAAATGGCATTTGCCAAAGGTTGTCGAATTTTATGGCAACACGGTGCAGCACCTGAGCAAAACCGCCTAACTCGTTGTCCGGCACTGCAGCGAGGCTGGGATATGTCTTTTTGGGCGCCACATATACTTCGTAAGCGTAGCGCGCAAAGTACGGAACAAAAGCGATGGCAGATTCGTTTTCACAGATGATCCGGCGGCCATCGACTTTCTCCGCCGCGAGAATGTCCTGGAAAAGAATTCGTCCCGACTCCGCAAAATGCCGTCGACTCGCTGCCGCCTCAATCTCGATCGTGCGGAATACAAAGTTCGTCGCATAAATCTGGCAGTGCGGATGAGGATTTGAAACCCCCACCACCTCGCCTTTATTTTCGAAAATCAAAACGTGCGAAACCTCGGGGCGGTTCCCCAGGTCCACGTACTGAGCCTGCCAAACCTGCAGCAGCTTCTCCACTCCTGCCAAGTCGATTTCCGCCAGCGACAGGTTGTGCTTCGGGCTGTAACAGACGACGCGTGCCACTCCATGCGCCGGTCGATTGCGGTAGATCCCCGGTGGAACGTCCAGATTGGCAGGCGCGGACATGTCAACGCAAGGATGATCGTTGTCGAACACGAAAGTGTCGCTGTAGCGGTCGTTCCTTTTGCCGCTTACCCGCAAATTCCCCGGACAGAGGTAGCAGTCTGCCACATATTCCGGGACTTCCATTTGTTTACTGGCCACTGTCGCGCCGCTCCAGGGGCGGTTCTGCCGGTGCGCCGCGACGATCACCCACTCTTCCCGCAGCGGATGCCAGCGCTCTTCCCAAAGCATTTCTTTTTCGTCGTGAGCAGAGTTGCTGATTTCTGGTTTCATGGATCTCGCAGGCGATCGAAATATTATTGAACTGAAATGACCGTTATCGACTTCGGGGCTAGATGCAGCGTCAGTCTACCGCCGTCGATCTTTGCTGAAATCGGCTTAGGCGCGACGGTGTCGGGCTCCTCAAATGTATTCACGCCGTCCACCTTCGCCGAGGTAAGTGTTTCTCCCCCGGCCGATCTCGCCTGAAAGCCCGTCACAGTCGCTTCGACCTCAACTGCCTGACTGGGATCGACGTTCGTAATCTCCAGCCACAACTTCCCCGTCGTATCTTTCGCCGCAATCGCGTCCACGCGCGGCAAGGCGATGTCTCCGTGCCTGTACGTGCCGGCATCGAAAGTCACAGGCACGAAGGTTGCATTCTGGAACGGCACATACATTTTGTAGACGTAGTAAGTCGGGGTTAGAACCATTTTCTCTTTGTCCGTGATGATCATGGCCTGCAGCACATTGATCATCTGCGCGATGTTGGCCATGCGCACCCGATCGGCGTGCCGGGCAAAGATGTTCAGGTTCAGCGCCGCAAGAATAGCGTCCCGCAGGCTGTTCTGCTGAACCAGGAATCCCGGATTCGTGCCCGGCAGAGGCGCGTACCATGCGCCCCATTCATCCACCACGAGCGCCACCTTCTTCTGCGGATCGTACTTGTCCATGATGGCCGAATGCTTTTGGATCAGGTCATCCATGTCCAGCGTGGCCTTAAGAATCTGCGCGTACTCGTCTTCTCCGAATCCTACCGACTTAAACGCCGGCGGCCACTTCACGACGGTGTAGCTATGCATGGAAAGGCCGTTGATGTCCCAGCTCCACGTGTGTTGCTGGTAGGCTTTCATGACGGTTTCGGTCCAGTCGGTCCAGCGCTGTTCGCCGCCGCCCGGTCCGACGGCGATTTTTAGCATTTGGTCTTTCTCCATCTGCGCCGGATTGTAGTTGCGAACGAACCGGCTGAAGATCTTCATCCGGTCCAGATAATACTCGGGCGTCATGTTGCCGCCGCAGTCCCAGCTTTCATTGCCGAGCCCGAGCAAGGCGACTTTGTACGGCGCGGGATGCCCGTTTGCTGCGCGTTCCTTCTGAGCGTCGTCGCCTGCGCGGCGGTCATGTACTCCAGCCAATCGGCCGCTTCATGGGGAGAACCCGAGCCCAGGTTGACCGAGACGTAAGCCTCGCTACCAATCTGGTCGATGAATTCCATGAATTCGTGCGTCCCAAAAGTATTCGGTTCGATCACGCCGCCCCAGTTGGGATTCAGCCTCACCACTCGCTGCGGCCCGATCCCGTCGCGCCAGTGATATTCGTCGGCGAAGCAGCCTCCCGGCCAGCGTACGTTCGGCACATGAATCGCTTTCAGAGCGCCAACCACATCGTTGCGAATGCCGCGTGTATTCGGAATTGTGGAATCGGAGCCGACCCAAATGCCCTCGTAAATCCCGTGTCCGAGGTGCTCGGCAAACTGCCCGAAAAGATTGCGGTCGATCTTCGCGCCGGGTTTGGATGCGTCAATCGACAACTCTACTTTCTGTGCAGCCATTCTCGGCGCGGCGATAGCTATAACGATCAGAGTGACAACGACAAGAAATGCACGCATAAGAGGCGATACCCTTTGAGGCGGAAGTGCCAGGGACGACGGAACGAATGACGAGGATTGAGTTAAGAATCCCGTCCTCGCTGGTAGAGTATCCCCTTGAACTATCGGGGAACAGACTATGGATTCAGATCCATGAGCGAACGTAATGGCCATCTGTTCTTCTCTTTTCTCGGCAGACTTGGGCCGAATGGCATCTCTTTTGAAATGGTGATGATAGCTCAAGGCTTATCGAGCAGGCTGTATGTCGAGAGAAATTGCCGCCTGGTTGGGTTGTGCCTGGTGATCCCGCACTTTGAAACTCACACAATCATCGTTCACGGAGTTAAAGCCTGGAGAGTTGGACTGTCGACGTGTTGCGCACCAGGGAGCGCGTTTGAACGCCTTCGAGATGTACAGTCAGCCCCGATGAGCGGGAATATTTATACTCCCTTTTTCCAGTCTGGATCGCTGCCCTTTTTAAGACGAATGGTCAAAGAACCGTCGGGGTTGGTTCGCTCGTGACAGGCCCAGCGGACGGGCCTTCGCACACCTTTAACCTCAATCTCAGCCCGCAAAATGATCTGCTGACCATCCATATCCTTGGGGAGGATGATCGAGGCTTGGCGCAGTTTCCCCGCGAGCGGCTGGCCCGCATCAAGATTGCCTCCTACTTTGACTCGGCCGTCGGCAGTCTCGGCATACACGCCTAGAATTCCCGGCACCCCGGCAACGCCATCGTTGACGATGCCCACAATTAGTTCCATCGTGTCGTAGCGTTTTCTCTGCCAGATTATCGACGGGCGAACACGGTACCCAAGTCGTTGCTCCATCGCTCGCAGCGAATCGGGATATTTCTCATAGTAGCGCCGGATGTTATCGGCTTCGGTCCAGAGGCCGAAATAGTTCGTTCCGATATCAAGAGCGTGAAAGCTCGCGCTCTCGCGATAGGGACGGTCCATCGGGCCGCCGATGCGGTGAGGATAGTCATCGGTCGGCAGGGCTTCGTCGTCCGGTCCAACAAACGCGAGCTTCGAATCAGACAATTTACTCAGGCAGGCTTTTTCTTCGGCGGCGAACTCGGGTAGCACGTAGTGTCGATTCTCTCCGTCTTCCATGACGATGGCGACCCAGGGCGGACGATGACCGAGTTCTTCGATTTGGATGGGCTCATCCATAATGAGACTGTCGGAGCGTAGCCAGCATCCCGCGCGAACCGCCATATCCTGCACCTGCCGGTTGCCCACATTGCTGATGTCAGGCTGGGTATTCACCGCCAGCGGAGTGGTCTTCCAGACGTCGATTTGCAACTGGGTCATGTGAACAAACGTCTTTTCGGCGGTCAGGTAGTCGGGAAAGGGACTTGGTATATCGTTGGTGTGACCTTCTCCCCAGAATCCGTACATCATCAGGTCCATGTACTCCAGTTGAGGATTGCCCTCAAATTTCGCGGCGAGCAATTCATTCAATTCGGTGAAGGCTTTTTGAAATTCGGGGGAGTCGTAACGCGGCTCGTAGAAATCGAAGCTGGTATGGTGTTCCTTTGATTTGTGGCCGATGTTGACGATAGGAACTTTGTCGTGCAGAAAATCCGGCAGTGAAAGTCGTTTGGGTTGGATATTTGGACTGGAGAGTTGGATGCGGAAAGCGACGCCAAGATTGTGACGCTTGGCGGCATCGAAGGTGGCTTCCCAAACGGGAGAGAGTTGCAACTTCCCGGGGCTGTTCTGCACATCTCGCCAGTCGCACCGGATGTACAAGACGTCGACGAAGGGGAGGGACGCCATTCTTTCCACGTTTTGTTCCAGCGTCTCTTTGCCGCACTGAACGGTTAGAGCCGGACCGTTTTCCTCCCACGTGTAGCCGACCAGACCCGTGCCGAAATTTCGGATGTGATTGCGAGACGGCTGCGTGGCGAAGATCGTGTACCAACCTTCATCTTGAGCGATGCCAAATGGACCTTGGTCCAGGCGATTAGTTACAGTGGGGCAGCCGAAGTTATAACCTTGCCACAGGTGATCAGGAACATCCGCGAGCATACGCCTCGGCGCAAAGCTGCTTGCACCTGCCACAATTGCACCCGTCTTTAAGAAATCCCGTCTGCGCATGGTCGATCTCCTTGGGTTCAGGTTTTTGTTCGCGCCTAGACGCTCTGATGAAGGTTGGATCGAAGCGTGAGCGAGCCGTCGTCGTTCAGCTTCTGGTGACAAGCCCATCGCACCGGATAGCGCATGCCCTTGACCTCGACCTCCGCTTTCAGCTTCAGGCCCTTCCACGGCGTACCTTTCGGAAGAACGAACTGCGCCTGCCGGATTTTGCCAGGGAGTGGGTAGCCGGGATCCAAGCAACCGGTTTTCAATGCCTTCCCATCCTCGGTCTCGATGGTCACACGCAGCACGCCTGGCACACCGGCAATGCCGTCGTTAGCGAAGCCAATGATCAGGCCCTGGTAGCCTGAGTCGTCATAGCTCCATATAAAGGAAGGCCGCACGCTATAGCCGATCCGGCGGTTGATCCGGTCGAACCACTTTGGTGATGCCTGGTAGTAGGCTGCCAGAGTCCGTGGATCAATATGATGGAAGCTCCAAAGCGACCAGTAGTTTGCTCCGACGTCCATCACATGGGCGATTATGTTCTCAGCGGGGGAGATCCCTTCCTGCGCCACGGCCGCATCCGGAACCTTGCCCGGGAGCGGTCCCTCGAGCAACGCTGCGATCCAGGGCGGGCGGTTGCTGAGTGACTCAATCTGTTCGTTCTCAATGAAGATGGTGTCGCTTCGAATCCAGTTATTGCTGCGGATGGTGCGGTCGACGAGTTCCGAGTTGCCCACGCGGCTATAGTCGGGCTGGGTGTTGGTTAGCAAAGGAGTTTTCTTAAAGCTCTCCAACTGTATCTCGAGCATGTTGATCCAGGTCCGCTCGGCAGTCTGGTAGTCGGGGAATGGATTGTTGGCGAACGGCCAGGTGTGGCCCTCGCCCCAGAATCCGTACATGAAGGTGTCGATGTACTCGATGGATGGGCTTCCATCGAACTCAGCGGCCAGCAGTCCAATCAACTCTTTGAATGATTGCTGGAAGAAAGGATCGTCGAACCGGGGCTGATAGCGCGCATGCGGATTCTTCAAGTATCTTTCCGCCGCCGCGCTGCTCTCTTTCGGATCCATCACAAGATCGACCTTCGGCACTTTTTCCAAAACGAAGTCTGGCAGCGCCGCAGCGTGGGTATAGTCTGGAGCGCTCATCTGAATGCGCAAGCCGACCCGTTTATTGTTCTTCTTCGCCAGATCGAAAACGAGCTTGAGGTAATCCGGCATCTCAAGTTTGCCAGGCCGTGGCTGGACTTCCCGCCACGTCGGTCGCACATAAAGCTGCTGCCCTAGCGGAAATTTGACGAGATCCTCAATCGCCTGAGAAACATTGTCCGATTTGATTTCCTCCGTACCCATGTCGGCAGTAATGTAGGTGACCAACCCTTTGCCATAGTTCGGCACGACTTCTTCGGTCGGAGTCGTCGTCATCACGACGTCATCCGTTGGAATGACGGCGTCCGGGGGATATTGTGGGAAGGGACCCTGATTCAGGCGATCAGTGACTGTCGGGCCAGAACCGAAATCATATTTTGCCCAGTTGTGAGCGGGAACGAAGCCATGCGCTTTGCCCGTTCCAAGTTCCGCTGCTACTGCCAGTGCGACACTGCTCTTAAGAAAGTCCCGACGTTGCATTGTCACATCCTCCTTGCTATTCGGCGCACAACGCCACCAGACTGCGTCGTGGTAGTCACTGCCACACCAATGACTTCACTCCCGGAGACCTACAGAATTCCCCCGGGAAGCTAAGGGCTAGAACTCTAACTTCAGGGCAAACTGAATCTGGCGCTGCGGTATTACGGTGGATGTGATTACGCCTGCGGCGCCCGGGCCATCGGTAATGAATGCGTCCGGCTGAGAAAAGACCGGATGGTTAAAGGCATTGAAGAATTCGGCGCGGAACTCCAAATGAAACTGCTCAGTGAGGTTGAAGTATTTGCGGGCGGACAGGTCTGCCGTCTTCTCTCCTGGACCTTCGAGAATGTTCTTGCCGGCATCGCCGAAGCAATTACACGTCGGCACCGGAAAGTCGTTTAAGTTAAACCACAGCGCCGGGCTGCGATGGGGAAGATCGCCATTGCCAATGCGATCGGTGCGCAGTAGTCCCTGAGAACCAGTGTTGGTGGGGTCATAGCCCATTTGAGGAGAGAAGTAAAAGCCTGAACGAAAGTTGATGATGCCCCCGAGATGCCATCCTCCGAGCATTGCATCTGTTAGTCCGCCTCGGTTCAGGAACTTCTGCCCCTTTCCGACGGGCAGGGTGTAATCCAAACTCGTGACCCAGCGCTCGCGGTTATCGAAGTCTGACGGTCCCTTTTCCGCGGCCAGATTGTAACTGTTCTGCGGGTAGGGCGCATTGCAACAAATCTCTGGCTGGTCGTTGATGCTCTTGCTGAATGTAAAGGCGCTCAGGAAATAGAGGCCATGCGAGGTCTTCTTCTCTGCCTTGAGTTGAAAGGCGTGATAGGTGGAGTTACCGCGATTCTCGATAGAAGCGAACCCGGTATATTGCGGGTAGGGCCGTAAATCCTGATTGAACGTCGCCTGCGGAGTTGGAATCTGGTTGCGATCCAGCAAAGCCTGCAGGTGAGTGCCTTTGGTGCCCACGTACGCGGGAGTAATCAGAATGTCGCCTGGCAGTTGGTATTCGAGATCAAGATTCCACTCGTCGTAAACCGCGGTGTGCGGGTGCCAGTCCTCGCTGGTGACCGCGGAGAATGCATCGGCTGGAGTCAGGGGTGGGAAACCGTTTTGCAACGTTATGAGGTTCCCATCTTTGGCTACAGCTGGAGTCAGGCCGTCGCTGTTGAAGGTAGGCTCGAAAAAGAATGGGAGGTTGTAGGCAAGTTGATAGGGGTCTCCGGTACGGGTTTCATAAAAGGTAAAGAATCGCCCATATCCCGCGCGCACGACAAGGGGATGGGATGAAAATGGACTGTAGGAAAAACCGACGCGTGGCGCAAAGTCGTCCTTGTCCGTCGTAGCCAGCCTTGAGGGGTAGCCGTGTGTTCCGGCAGGAATGATTTGTCCCGTCGTGTAGTCGAAATTACTTTCCTGATTATTGGCCGAATACAGCGGAGTGGCATAGTCGTACCGCAGCCCAAGGTCCACGGTCAGATTCGGCAGAGCTTTATACGTGTCCCCTACAAAAGCCCCATACGTATGCTGGCGATCGCGGACGTAGGCGACGGTCGAAACCCTGGCAGCAATGGGATTGCCCAGGAGCATGTCGGCGATCGCGTTGCCGCTACCCTGCGCGTTGCCCGGATCAACCGCGGTGAATTGGCCACTGAAGGAGATGTTGCCCCGGGGTTGTGCGACCTGCAACAGATTGAACTCGTCAAAGCGGAATTGCGGGCCCATCTTGAGAAAGTGCTTTCCATGTACATAGCTAAGCGTGTCGTTGATCTGAATGTCCTGGCTAGTGCTCTTAGTGGGTGTGTAGGTCGGCTCACCGAGCCCGTTGTATCCGCTGGGCGCGAACCATGCCAGCCCGTTGATGGATGGACTATTTGGGACGCCAGGAAATTGCAAGCCTGCGGGCGGATAGTTCTGGCCATAGGTCGGAGAGTTGGCAATGTAGTGGATACGGTTGAGTCCGATGCGGAGCGCGTTCACCAGGTTCCCGTTGATCGCGTCGGTGGCGCCGACCACCAAGCCGCGGGTATCGAGTGGCTGATTACCGGTGTTATAACCTCCGCCATCAGCAATGCCCGAGAATACTGGAGCTTGAAAACGTGATACCTGGCTCAAAGAGAAACGCCCAAACAGCTGGAGTTTGGAAGTGACGTTCTCATCGACCCGCGCATCCATTTCATCCACCTGATTGCTGCCCGGCGCATTCACGGAATAGTTGTTGCCACCGGGTGTGGTCACGGCGGGATAGAGAGCCGCATAGTTCAGGCCCAGTTGACTCATGCCGCCCGGAATGATGTTCGCCTGTCCGGGTATGGGTTGACCGGTCGCACAGTTAAACCCGAAGCCTTCACGCACCGTTCCGCTGCTAATCGCGGTGAGCCCAGAACACCCCGGATCAGGTTCCCCGGCCGATAGGGTGCGGGTTGTGGACGGGTTGTAGATCTCATTGGTGAAGATGGGCCGGCCCAGCGCATCTGTGCCGGATTGCGGGCCGAGTACGTCACTGAAATTCCCGGTGGTCTCGGCCACAGTTGGAACTGTAGCGAAATCGAGCGTTGCCGAGTGGATGCGGGTGCCTTCATAATCCACGAAGAAAAAAGCTTTGTCTTTCTTGATCGGGCCGCCAAACGTCGCTCCAAATTGATTTTGCTTGTAAGGCGCCTTGGGCTGGGGAGAGCCGAAACCGTATTGTGCTGAATCGAAGGCATCGTTGCGCAGGAACTCCCAAGCGCTGCCGTGGATTTTGTTTGTGCCCGACTTGGTGGTGGCGTTGATCACGGCTCCGCCGGTCCGGCCAAACTCGGCCGAGTAATTCGAGGTCTGTACCTTAAATTCCGCGATCGCATCCACACTGCTCAATATCGAAACGTCGGCGTTGTCGTTGGAGTTATTGTCAACGCCGTCCAGCAGGAAATTATTTTGTGTGCCCCGCACTCCATTGACTGCAAAACTTCCCCCAGCGTTGCCGTTGGTCGGCGAGTTGCCACCGTTCACCGGCCCCTCGATGACCTTTGTGACCCCCGACGTGAGGGCGGCGAGGTCCGTGTAACGCCGCCCGTTAAGAGGCATTTGCTGGATTTGCTCAGCGCTGACAACGTCGCCCAGGGATGCGTTCTCGGTCTCGAGTAGCGGAGGGGCTCCGCTGACTACTATGGTTTCCGAAATTGAGCCGACTTTGAGAGTGAAGTCCAGCTTAATGCTCTGCTGTACATCGAGCACAATGCCTTTCCGTATCTCTCTTTCAAAACCATTCGCTTCAATCGCGACAGAGTACGTACCGATCTTGAGAGGGTTGATTACATAGTTGCCATCAACTCCGGTTTTAGCAGAGACTGCAACGGCCGTGTCTGCATTCGTAGCGGTCACGGTGATTCCGGGGAGGACAGCACCGGTTCCATCCTTGACGGTTCCAACCAAGCTGCCGGTATCGACTTGTGCTAACCCAACCACGGCGACACTGATCAGAAAAACAACAACCCCTATGGTCTTCCTCATGAGTGTTTCTCCCTTTGCGGACAAATGGCAGTGCCGATCAAGGCCAAGCAGTAACTCTCGCGGTAATTCTTAGCCGTTATCGGAGCGCGACCGTCTGAGACTAACGGGACCTTTCTTTTTATATCGTTTTGTTACGTTTTGTCCAGAAAAAACAGACTACGACAGCAAATGAAAACTCGTAGAGCCAGACTCGACTTCACACACTCTGGCCAACGATAAAAACGAATTCGCTGACAGCGAGGCTGGGCCCGGCAGTTTCTACTTGCCGTCTTCTGCGAGTCGGAGCAGTCCAAATTTTTCTGGAGTGTGGAATGTATGACTCATCGTAGCTTGCCAGACCACTTCAACCCGATGCGGCGGCGGACCCTGACTGCGAAACAAATTGATTCGAAACCGGTCGCCAACTGCCGGAGCGTGGCTCTGCAAAGCCTCAAATGGGATGCGCATCGCTCCGTACCAGATTTTCGCGACCGGATCGATGCGAGCGGCTACCGTGAAGCCAGAGTTCCACGTCCAGCCATCCTCGTGATGAGGCTTGGAGAGGTCAATGTCGAGATCGACCCACTCCCCTTGCGGCGAGATTTCGAATTCTTTGTATCTGCGGATGTTTTGAAAATCAGAACCAATAAAGACCTCGGCGACATCCCAATCCCAAAGCTGATTTGTCTCGGTTGAAGTGCTGGGGGAAGGCTTGAGATACAGCGTTTCGTAGGGACAAACGAATAAGAAATACAGATTTCTCTCTGTCCAACGGGAGCGTATCTCGGTCCGGTAGCGCGGCTGGCTTTGGCCGTAAGGAGCCTTATCCGCGTAAACCGCACCAGCTGCGCGCCAGAACGGGCTGGTCGAATCCGTGCTCAATGCCACGTCTTCCCGAGATTTTGTACTTTCCATCACCGCGGAATCGGCGGCCATGAGAATTGATACTCCGATAGAAATCAGGGCACAAACGATCACGCCATTCCCTAGAGGCGTTAATAGGGATCGATACATCAGGCTGTCACTCCTAGTTGCCGAGCGGCATTCTCGAAATACACTTTGCGGAGAACCGCCTCCGGCAGATGGATACCGTAAATGCGCCATCGCCCTTGTGGGGGAATTTTCGCCGGAGCGTAATCGAAGTACTCGTCTTCACTCTCCAGGAATCGATAGTAGATTTCGTACAACTGGTCGTTGAACAATTGCTGCGGAAATTCGTCGCCGTGCGGAGTGGCATCGGTGCCGAACAGGATGCGATCCTGGTACTTATCGAAAAACTTCCCCGCCGTTCGGGGCTGCCGACCCAACTCTCCGATGCGTGCAGCAATGTCAACGCTCATGTTCGGGAAGCGGTCGAGGTTCTCCGCTACATTCGCCAGATTTTCGGCGAAGTTTCCCACGTGTAGCACGACGAATTGCGTTTTGGGATGTCTGGCGAAAACCCGATTGCGGGCCTCAAGTAACTCCGCATTGCTGGGAAAATCCCGGCCATAAAAAGACCAGTCAGGGTGATTACTGAGCTCCTCATAGCGCTCGTTGAACCGATCGATGGGAGTAAAAAACGCGACCGGGTCGGATACGTGAATCGCGACCGGCATGTTGAATTGAGCACAAGCGTCCCACATGGGATCGAATCTCGAATCGTCAATCCTCACGAGCTCGCCGGAAGTAATATTTTCTCGGAGATAAAGACCTAGAGTCTTCAGAATTTTCAAGCCCCTCGCACCCTGCCGATGCGCTTGCTCGATGGCTTGTGCCTGAATTTCCGGATAGCCACGTTCTTTCCAACGTTCATAACAGGGCTCGGTGAAACTGTAGAAGCGTCCGGGAAATGCTCGGTCGTATTTGCTGATTACCTCGCTCAATCCCTTGTCATAGCCGCCGGTGAGATTCACCATGCCACGGACATTTTTTCGATCCATAATGGCGAGCAGCTCTTCCGGCGCGCCCAGATACTTACGTTCCGAGGACAACCCCACGCCGTTTTCGGTCCTGGCCGATCGCGTGATGTGGGTATGAAAATCGAGGACAGGAAATTTAGCACGCTCGACTCGTGACTCGTGCACCTGCAGCATGCTTTTTGGCTCGAAGGCGGAGAGCTCCAAAGGGTGATGCTGGGGTTTCCGAGTCTCTTGATTCTCTTGATTCTTGCCGAAACTGCTGCCGGTCTGGGCCGCTGCGCCGACCACGACTCCTACTCCGTAAAGCCACTGCCGCCGATTGATCATATTTGCTCCCACAGTTGACTCACGACCGGCCCGAGCACGGATGTTTGACCCCATACAGAGGGAATCGTTGGACTACCCGGTTGATCACGTGATCGCGCGAAGGTGAGTCTGGGTGTAGACCTTCCTGTATGCATCGGAAAAAAGCCAGCAACTGTCCCACAACTGCATCCACCAAAACGGCATTCCGATCGCCCAGATGTTTGAGGCCGCTACATTCAACCACAGCATCGTCGCTTCGCAACACATCGCTCGGGATCGCTTCTCCTACGATCAGTTTCCGCAGGCCAAGACGCTTCTGGGAAAGTTCGCGGAGCAGATCCGCTTCATAGTTTCGAGTTGTCTCGTCGAAGGAGAGAAAGCAGACCACAAGGGTGTCGCCGTCCAGGTAACTCATGGGGCCGTGCCGGAGCCCGAGAAAAGATTCGTACAGCGTGGGGACTCGGCCGGCGGTCATCTCAAGCATCTTAAGAGCCGCCTCGCGAGCGGCGCCATAACGAGCCCCGCTGCCCAGATATACGACTCGTTTGAAACCTGATTCTGCAACTTGCGCGATGGCATCAAATTGCCCCGACAATACCTCGGCGGCTACGCTTGCCGCCTGATAGCAGATGGCGCGGTAAACGTCCGGGGTCTTCGCGAGTCCGAGAAAACGGGCCGCTATGATCAGATTAGTAAAACTACTGGTCATGACCAGGCTCTGATCATTGGTGTTGTCGCCCAGTGTAATAACGCTTACTTGCGGGTGATTGCGATAAGTTTGAGCAAGCGCTCCCGCGCGGTTGCAAGTGAGCACGAGATGACGCATTTCGGGGTCGCGCTCAAGCATCAGGGACAGGGCTCCGGTGCTCTCGGGGCTGTCTCCGGATCGAGCCAGAGAAACCATTAAGCGCGGCCGGCAAACGGGCAGCGCTTCTGTCCCTTCCGTAAGTAAAACACCTCCGCCGATCGCCTGGCATTCAATTCCCAGCTCCTCCTGTACACTGGCGCGCACACAGTCGCCTGCGTATTCCGAACTGCCCGAACCTGTAAATATGAGGCTCCTCGCTCGGCGCAAGCATACGTCCACGGTAGCGGCGGACTCTATCATCAGTTCACAGGTTTCGCGCCAGGTCTGGGGTTGGCGGCAAATCTCCGGCAAGGTATGGAAGTATCCTGATTGGCGCTGTTCCCCTGGAGTTTTGGCGAGCAACTCTTCTTGTTGTCCTGAGAATGAGGTGGGCATTTCAAACTGCCTTTCCTTTGCGAGAACGACAATAACAGAAAATAATAGAAAGGAAAAGAAAGATATGGTAAGCTCTGCGCAACTTAGAGTTATGCAAATTGATTGGATCACTTGGAGCGTTTTCGCGATTGGTTTGGCCATGCTGCTTTACTGGTGCTTTCAAACTGCTAAGGAGTTCCGAGAGCTTTTCCAAAGACGATACAAACGGATCAAGGAAAACAATGACGGATCACACACTGAATGAGATTCATTCTCAGCCGGAGGTATGGCAACAAATTCTTGAGTTATGCGAAAAGCAGGAACACAAGAAGGTCTCAGAATGGATGAGCAGTCGGCAGCCGGTACTGACGGGCTCTGGCAGCTCGTTCTATCTCTGCCTGACGGCCGCAGCCGTCTTCACTCAGCTAAGCCGACGCAGAGCTTTGGCTATTTCAGGCTCAGAGGTTTGCACTTTCCCGGAAGCTCTCTTCCCGGAAAACGGAGAGTATTCGCTTTTGGCAGTCTCGCGGAATGGGAAGTCGGCGGAAACCGTAGGCGCCGCGCGCTGGTTCAGAGAGTCGCGATCGTCCACGACCGTGGCCGTTTCTACCGTCGCCAGCAGCCCGCTGCTTGAAATCTGCGAACCGGGACTGCTTCTGACTCCAGCCGCGGAGAAAAGCCGGTACATGACTCGCTCATTTACAGGCGGTCTGCTGGCGATTCAGTACCTCGTCGCGAAAAATACGGGCCATCCGGAGATCGTTCGCGACTTACTCAATCTGCCTGAAGCCTGCAGGCGCGTGATTGAGGGTTGCCGCAGCATGGTAAAGTTCATCGCGGAAGAGAAGCAATTCGATGATTACGTCGGTCTGGGCCAAGGTCCATTTTATGGACTGGCAGCTGAGTCGATGCTGAAGGTGAAGGAGATGGTGAAGGCGCCTGCAGAAGCATATCCATCGCTTGAGGTCATGCACGGACCTAATTATTTGTTAAGCAACAAGACGCTAGTCACTTTGCTTCACGCGGAGAGCGCACGCACGCTCGAACTGGGGCTGCTGGAGCGACTGCGGCCCTCGGGAGCGTGCAAATTCGTAATCTGCGAGAAGGCTTCGGGTGAGATCCGCGAAAAAGCGGACTTCGTTTTCGAGATTGGATCCGGGGTCTCTGAATTGGCATATACGATTCTCATGATGCCGGTTATGCAGCTTTTCGCGTACTATCGCGCTCGCGCCACGGGCAATACACTCGAGTGACATTTGTAAAATTGAGGAGCGCACGTGGATATTGTGGTGGTTGGCGATGTCAATGCAGACCTCATCTTCACCGGCCTGCCATCGTTGCCAGAACTCGGGAAACTCAAACATGCCAAGGGCATGAGATTCACCCTCGGTGGTTCGTCGGCCATTTTTGCGCACAACATCGCTCGATTGGGTGCCGCTACCGGCTTTGTCGGTAAGGTTGGCAAAGATCACCTCGGCGATTTCCTGATCGACACATTGAAAAGTGCAGGCGTGGATACCTCAGGCATCGTCAGAGACTCACACCTGCCGACTGGCATTTGCGTATCGATGTCATTTCCCAACGACTATGCGATGGTGAGTTATCCGGGTATTCGAGAAAGCTTCACCCTCAAAGAGATCGACCTCGACTACGTCAAACAAGCTCGTCATCTTCACCTCTCGAGTTACTACTTACAACCTGGATTGCAGTCGGGCTGCCTTGAGTTGTTTCAATGCGCGAAGGCTGCCGGGCTTACTACGTCGCTGGATCCGGATAATGATCCTCGCCAAGAGTGGGGCGGCGGAATCCGACGGTTGTTGAACGAAGTGGACTTATTCCTGCCAAACGAGGTGGAAGCTGCACGAATTTCCGGAACGCAAGACTTGGACGCTGCCATGAAGTTCTTTGACAGCTTCGGACACACGACGGTCATCAAGCGCGGGAGTTGCGGAGTAACTATGATTCGCGGCAATCAGGTCGTTTCCGCGCCAGCATTCAAAATCCAACCGGTAGATACAACGGGAGCGGGCGATAGTTTCAACGCCGGGTTCCTTTTTCAACATCTTCAAGGCGGAGATTTGCAGAAATGTATGTCGTGGGGGAATGCTTGTGGCGCGCTCTCGACAAGAGCTCTTGGCGGAATAGACGGCTTCCCCGCTCGCAATGAAGTGGAAGCGTTTCTTAAGGCGAAGACACACGAACCGGGCCCGATGAGAGGTGAACCGGTTCGCGCATGAAGACGATTGATTATGCGACGGTAATTACCTTCCTTATCGGCGTTTTATGGCTGGGTTCCCGATTTTATAAGTGGATCGGCGCTCCGGATGACTTCTACTTGGCTGGCCGCCAACTCACCCCGTTCATCCTTGCTGCAAGCATGACCACCGCGAATATCAGCCTATTCAGCTTGATTGGCGTGAGCGGAACCGCATATCAGAGTGGTATCTCCATCATATGGATGACGTGGACGGGCAATATGGCCTTGGTTTTCAGCGGCCTCTACGTCATTCCATTCTTGCGCAGTTTACGAATTCGCACCGTCCCCGAGTTTCTTGAAATGCGCTATGGTCCAGGGGTTCGCAGCCTTGTAGGAGTTCTCTGGATTTTTCGGCTGACCTTCTGGATAAGCGTCGTTCTCTATGCCGGAGTGATGGCCGCACAACAACTCACCGGCATTCACTCTTTTGTGCTCTGGCTTGTGGTGTTCTCTGTCATCGTGATTGTCTACACGACTGCTGGCGGAATGTGGTCGATTGTACTAACCAATAATCTAGGTTTTTTGCTGGTGATGGTTAGCGTCCTCACGGTCCTTCCCATTGCGATGAAATCAGTAGGATGGTGGCCCGGACTGGTGGCTCACCTGCCAGCGGGGCATTTGCAGTTTGTGCCACACTCTGGAAAGTACAACTGGGCATTCATCCTGGCAATTTTGCTGTTAGGGCTGCAATGGGCCTCGTTAGATCAAGGGCTGCTGCAATCGGCATTTTCCGCCCGAGACCCAAGGGTCGTTTCCAAGGGAATGGTCATATCCGCTCTGATGATTACTCCTTTCGCTTTCTTATGGATCACCCCCGGCCTTGCCGCCAGGGTGCTTTATCCCGGCCTGCCGAGAGGTGAATTGGCCGTTCCTACACTCATCGTGCATTTGGTTCCTGCCGGCGCACTAGGATTAGTGATTTGCGGTTTCATGGCTTCGGGACTTTCGACGATAGGCTCAAATCTTGCTGCAGTCGCAACCCTGATCACGAATGATATCTACGGGCGTTTTGTGAACAAGAACACTTCCCCGCAGCAGTTACTCGTTGCTGTGAGGGTTGCAACGCTGATCGCGGGTCTACTGATGATTGCGATCACCTGCTTAATCCCCTATCTCGGTGGTGCAGTGGATGCTTACCTCACCGTGATCAGCATCCTGGACATGCCACTATTCGTGATCGCAATCATCTACGGATTGCTATGGAGGAAAGTAACCTGGCAGGGCGCCATGACAGGATATCTGGCGGGCGCAGTTGCCGGCGCGGTGCTGCGATTCGGCTTTCATTTCGATGTCGCGCCGGTGACATTAATCAGCGGCGCAGTGACGTTATGCGTTTGTCCGATTGCCACCCTTGCAGCGAGACTTGCCAAGTTGGATGGCCACACCTCGGTCGACCATTCGTTTGAAGTTCCCCGCGCCACCGAGGCGGTAGCGAGGACTAAGATGGCCGCCACCTTTGCGAATGCCGGAAGTTGGATCCTCGGACTTGGATTTTTGGTCTTTCTCGCGGGAGTTCTGATGGGAAGCCAATCGGCCGCGCATGCGTCCGAGATTGCCATACTCGGTATGCTGATTTACTTCGCTGGCGGGGCGCTGCGGGCAAAGTTCGTGTGATCGAGTCGTGAAAAATTCTGCTAGACCAGTTGGACGGTAACGCCTTGTGCCTCAAGCTCGTCAATAAAACGGCGCTCAGCCCCACGATCAGTAATCAAACGATGAATGGCGCTGATCTTTGCGATCACTGATAGCCCACGTCGGCCAATTTTCGTGGAATCGGCAACAATCGTTACCTCGCGTGCAATCTGAATCATCAAGGCGTCGACTTGCGATCCAAGTATGTCGGTTGTGCACAGACCGTAAGACGGATCCAGACCATCCACTCCAAGGAATGCATGATCGGCGCTGAGTTCTCGCAGAGTGCGTTCTGCGTAAGGCCCAATCATAGAGTACGAATTCGGACGAAGAATTCCACCCGGCAGCACAATCGAAATCTGGGGCAACCCCGCCAGTTCGGTCGCAATCTGCAACGAATTGGTAATTATCGTAAGGGGATGTATTTTCAGGACGCGAATTCGGCGCGCAACCTCCGTGGTTGTGCTTCCCGAATCCAACAGAATTGTCTGATTTGGCCGAATTAATTCCACTGCCGCCTTGGCGATCCGCTGCTTCTGCGGCTTTTGAACATTCTCCCGAAAGGAAAGTGGATATTCCGCGGCGAGGCCCACCGGTTTCAAGGCGCCTCCTCGCGAGCGCGCTAACAAACCAGCATCCGCGAGGCTGTCTAAATCCGCTCGCACGGTCACGGCGGAGACGCCTAACTTCTCGATCAGCTCTTCAACCGTCAGCCTGCCCTGCAGATTGAGAAATTCCAGAATGCGCTGCTTCCGCTCATCTGCCATTAGCCGTGGGTGGCTATTTCCGTGCTTCTCATGATCCACGCTTCTGAGTGCTCCTCTGAGGGATGCTGCGATTCGTCACATCGACTTCCAGGCACATTTGATTGCTGAAGTCGTCGCTTAAGCCGCGAAGACACGAGTTTACTCAGCAGCTCGGCAGCGCACGGGCTAGTGTAGCGCTGAGTCGGGACATTTGTCGCTTGCTTATTCGGTTACGAATTTCGCAATCAAGGAATGGATCGGTCTGCTCACTTCGAGCGTTTGCTTGCGCCGCCTCAATCCTCAATGCGCTATGGTCGATGGCGAACATGCCTTGAATGAATTGTTGCTAAATTCCTTGGACTGGTAAACGGGCTTGTGGAACGAGCTTCTGCAGTTCTGGCTGGCGGCAATGCGGGCTAATGGACGTTCAGGCTGTTTACCAGAAAATGAGCGAGCGAGGGCTGTCTGCTCGAACCGTCCGTTACAGCAGGTACCGTAGTCGGTTGCCCATTTTCGCCCGCGCCCTCTATTTACGGTTCGCATTGGAAGGGCCGAATACATTTTCTTGGTGCGTCGTGAAACTCCCAGAGATTTTCATGAACGTCACGGCGAACGCGCTGTGGGCCGTCCGGAGTAGCGGTAATGCCAACTCCCCGAGAGCCGTCCGGGCTATAGAACAGCTCCTGGGCCTGCTCGGACCACACTTGATGAACAGAGTGGAAGTCCTTCAACTGGTTTGCACCAAGCCACGTACTCCGCCAGACTTGCATTCACGGGAGTGTCGTAAGATCCATTTTTGCGTTTTTCCCGCAAATTGGGAGTCTACTTCTTGCTGAAAAGACATGCCCGTGTGACGGGGCAGACCCGTTAGGGGATCCTTCGCATCGGCCGCCGCGGCATTCGACGAGGCGATCATCGTTCCCGCTAGCAGGATCGCGAATGTTAGCACTCCGATGGTTGTGAAACGCATGTTCTTAATTCCTTCGATTTGTAAGTTCATAGAGAAACTCGCCATGGCCTTAGACGCATTTACCGAAATCGTTAGCTGCGCCCGGTCAAAGCGACACCATCACATGGGTGGCGACCGTCACCGTATTCGTAACGTGGACAGGTGGCTTTCACGCTACTTCCGCCAGTTTCGATTTCGCGTTCTACATTTATTGGATCGCATCTGTAGACCGCTGGGGTTTCACATCGGCGGCCGGATGTTGCCATATTGAAACCGGGTCGAGCGATGTTCCTTGCCCGCCGCTCCTCCAACGTCAATATCCAGCTCTTCGCGCAACGGCAGTCCGGTGCTCTTTGAGATCCAGATTTGTCCATCTTCCTTAGCGTCTTCACTTTCTGTGTGCATGGAATAAAGCAGCGCGGCCTCAGTGCCAACCATTTCGTTGCGCACGAATTGGCAATCTCCCTTGGTGTGCTCGCGGTTTTCTTTTTGCTGTTCCTGCATTTCCTGCAGATTCCCCATGTCTGGCCGCCATTTTCCATTTACCCGGACGTAGCTCTTGCCATTGGCCACAATGGTTTCGCTTTCGCGAGGTTGGCCATGCGTAAACGCGGCTGTGAGCGACGAGTATGCGTGCCTCGGCGTCATCGTTACTTTGTCCAGCGCGTCAAATACTGGCTGGCAGGGATTTGCGGCGCGTGCCGTTAAGCAAAACGATACGACCGCCAGCGTCGCTGCCAAGCCAAGAAGGGTTGAGCTTGAAGAACTGTTCATTAATTGGGCCCTCCGGACAGCGTCCTTAACGATCACTGACAATCCCCGTTTATGGTTCGACCTTGTATCGGGTCATCATCCCCATCACCATGTGCTCATCAACGTGGCAGTGATACGTCCAGACGCCGGGTTATCAGGGACCATGTCGGCCGTTTCCAGTTCCGCTTGCGCGAGCGGCACAACATCGGTGCGATGTCGGCGATAGAAGTCCGTTCAGGATTTTTCTTAGCTAGTATTTTGCAAATGGAGCATGCGTTGTGGCTTTTACATCGGCAGCATGAAGCTGAGCGGCTTGCTTGCGCTTCATGATGTCAGGATTTCGCGCCCACGCAATTCCCCGCTCTGGCGCCGCTCCGTAGAGTTCGGGATGCAGGTAAAAACCTTTCTCCCGATCGAGTTTTTCTAATTCCACAGGCGTGCGGTGGGCGTTGGCCCAGGCATCCTGCCGAATGCCTGTAACCTGCCAGGAAATTTTCACGTTAGGTTTGTCCGTCTTGATGGCAAAAGTTCGGTTCGCAATTTCAGAGGAAATCCACGCCTGAGCTTGCTGGCCGATAGCTGTGAGTTGATAACGGAAATCCCGATTCAGGGTCTCAAACCAATCCGGCAAATTCACCACTGCTTCCCCGGAAGCATCGGTCACAACGTTGCCGTTGTAAATGTTCATCATGTCGGGCGATTGCACGGCGCTGTGTTCGAGATATTTGTTGGCCGGGTCGAGAGGATGGTCAATCCGCATCGGCACGGCGCTACCGGTGACCTCGCCGGTAACGAGAACGTCCCCTATGAAGAGCCCGGCGTATGGACCGTCACCCGTGTCTGTGCCCCCCGCGTAGGCAACAATACCCTCTCCACCCACAAGGCCGCCCGCTGGCGCACCGCCCATAAAGACGCCACCTGATCCGTCTCCGTTAGCACCATATCCCGAAATAGCACCAAGCCCAAAAAGGCTGGTGTCTGGAGTAGCCGTGACAACCAAGTTGTTCGTAATGTTCGTGTAGCCTTCGAGCCAGATGGTGCTCGTCCCGGTTAAATCGGTAATCCCGAGGTTGCCGGCACCTTCGGCGTTGCCACTTGTGGCGGTAAGAAAATTCCACGTGTGGCCAGAGTTGGTATTGCCCAGCGCCAGCCATGTTCCGAAGCCGTTAGAACTCTGCACCGTCGCTGCTTGGTAATCGGCGCTCGTGACGTTGAGATCTCCCGCGATGGATTGATTGTTGATGAATGTGTTGGACGCCGCTAACAATGGGACTTTGGTTGTATCGAGATTAAGCGTGACGGTGCCCGTGGTTCCTCCGCCGGTCAGGTCGGTTCCAGCGGTAACGCCCGTAATTGTTCCCGTGCCGCTGCTCGCGCAATTCCAGACGGTACCGTTGAATTGCAGAACCTGATTGGCGGCACAGGTCTTCAATCCGATGGTGTACGTGCTGCCGAGCGTCATTGCCCCGGGAGCCGTCAGCCCACCGGCGGCGCTGGCGTTCAACGTTACTTTCGAATTCTGCAACATCGCATTCGTGATTCCCGCCGCAGGAACTTTCAGATTAAGGGTTCCAGTCGTGCCGCCACCCGAGAGCCCGCTCCCCGTCGCCGTGTTGACACCAGTGATCGTGCCCTTGCCGGTCCCGGGAAAAGTTTGGCCGGACACAAACGTGACCAAACCGGTGCTGGTGACTTTAAAGCTGGTACCACTCACTGCAAGGGTGTTGTCGGTGCTCTTCGGAAACAGAGTCAGAGTATCGCGGATATCCGTTTTACCATTTACGTCCAACGGTGCCGCCGGCGTGGTGGTGCTGATACCGATGGCGGATGTCTTTTGAAAGATCACCGAGCTGATAATGTCGCTGGCGCTATCCCACATGGGGATAAAGTTCAGCGTGCCCTTTCCGGTGACTGGCGGGTTGGCTGGCGGTACGGGCTTACTGGCTGCAGCGGGCGTGGCAACGGACGGACCCGAGTTAGAGATCTTGGTGGCAGCTGCGCTGGAATTGGCCAACATAAATGCGGATGCCGGCAGGCCGCCGACGGTCGAGGCGTCTCCGGCTTTTAAGGCGTAGGGGACGCTCAGCAACAGAACTCTTGGCTGTTCCGTTTCGCCATGAGGCTGCACGGCTAGCCAACGAGACTCGCCTGCCACAAATAGACCCGTCGGCAGACCGGCTGCGCTGCCCGCTCCTAACGTAACGGAGTAACGCCCGCTTTCGTCGGTGGTGACCGTCTGGGTTTCTGTCCAGAGCGCAGATCCGCCCAACTGGTCCTTATATAGAAGGAACGTGACACCCGTGACCCCGACGATGGGCTTGCTGTTAACGTCACTCAGAACGCCGGTGAAGTTCACCAAGGGTGGAACCGCCGCAGAAGACCCGGCTGTAGAGACCGGTTGCTGGGCCATGGCTGCAAGGGAGATGAAGATAGCGGCGGCCAGAAAAACAATCAAGTGGCGGATGTTCATTATAGGGTCTCCTCAAATTCTTCTTGACGTCGGATACGTTCGTTCGAAATCGGCGCACCTAGTAATTTCCCGTAAAGCGGCCATGATGCCCGGCGCTCTGACTACAAAGATCCTCTTTCACCTGCGGGATTGGTATCCGTGACGATTTGACAATCGGCCCTCAGGGTTCAACCTTGTATCGGGTCATCATCCCCATCACCATGTGTTCATCGACGTGGCAGTGGTACATCCAGATACCCGGATTGTCGGGAACCATGTCGGCTGTTTCCATTTCCGCTTGCGCGAGGGGCACAACATCAGTGCGGTGACCGCGATAGACAACGTTGTTTCCATGCCAGTGCGGCGTGTGTCCATCCACGGCTCCGCCAAGTGAGACGAGATACCACCGCACGCGTTCGCCTTTCTTCATGGTCATCATCGGCCCGTTACCGTACATGTAGCCGTTGATGGTCGCGCGCGCATTGGCGCTGGAGAAACCGGTGCCAATAAACGAGAAGGCCCCGTCGAAGTCCGCAGGCTTTCCTTCCAATTTGTCCACGCCCTTCGGATCCGAGGTGTGGGTTTGAATGTTGCGGTCGAGATACCAACTTACGTTCTCGTTGAAAACAAGAAACAGATTGACGAATTCGCGGTCTACATCTTTCGGGCGACCATCCGGGCCTGCCATTCCGCGGGCGGTGACGATGATGGGTCCGATCAGTCCAGCGTTAACGTCGCGCTGTTCGTCAACGTGAGAGTGATAAAGCCAGACGATCGAACTGCCGTCCCCCGGACCGGGTCCGGAGCGCTCAGGAACCTCCCAGACATAGGTATGAGTCTCGCCCGGCGGCACAACGGAGTTAGCTTTCTGTGCCGCCGTTGCCCCGTCGTCATAGACAGAACCTTCTGACTCTTTCGTGTAGAACACGCCGTGAGGATGTAGGCTGTATGGCCGCGTGGCGTTGTTCTTGAAAATGACTTTGATCGTGTCGCCAACCTCGGCCCGCAGGACCGGCCCCAGAATGCCCAAGTGTTGCCACTCAGGTGGTCGCGGCTTGAGCGTGGAGAAACTGGCATCGGTATATTCGCGGTAGATGGCTTTCCGATAAACCTTGCCGATGTTGTGCGGTCCGCTCTCGGTAAACATCTTTCCCCAAGTCTCAAATTTCATCCCCATCATCGCGTCAAGACCGGCCGGCGCGTAGTCCCACTCAACTTCGTCAGCGGCGATGTAGTAGGTACGTGTTTTCGAGGCAGGTCTCGTCTGCGCCAATGAGCGAATCGATGCTGCAACGGCAATCAGAGAAACCAGGAGCACTGCACGGCGGATTGCGCAACTCTTCATGGCCGAATTCCTTGGACTCCGCGGACTGAAACTGAAAACCCCCATCCCCGCCTTCCCCCCGGACGCAGGGATGGGTGCTGCTTGCTTCCAACAAACCGCCTCGCCGTGACCTTCCGCAGGCGCGGCAACGGCACCGTCAAGAAGACCCCAGCCGTACTCCAATGAGGCCATCCTTTTTCTTCGCCAGTTGTTGCGGCGCTTTCGCCGCCCGACGCCCCATGCGAGTTTTGGAGCCCGCGAGCGTGAATTTGGATCAGGTTGGAAGGAGAGTCAATTGAACTAAGTTTTAAGTCTGCCTTAACAGCTAAGTCTCTTAATTCCAACGGTTTGAAATTGAGTCTTAACTCGGCGACAGGCTCGGACGACGTGGTACGATGTTGCCACTTGGCGAGAGGTCCGCTCACGAGTGCCTTCAAACAGTCCCAAATACCGGTTTGGTCCGTTCGAGCTCGACGCAGCGGAGGGCACACTCGCGCGCAATGGCAGTCGGCTAAAACTTCAAGATTTGCCTTGCCGTTTGCTCATCATGCTAGTGGAACGGCCAGGTGAAGTTGTCAGCCGAGACGAGATCAGGCAGAGGATTTGGTCGCCAGACACCTTCTTGGAGTTCGACAACAGCTTGGGCGTCGCGATTCGAAAGATTCGAGATGCCTTGGGCGATAATCCTGAAACTCCACGATATTTGGAAACTGTCCCTCGGCGGGGTTATCGATTCTCTGCGCCCGTTACAACACTGAACGGTCCTGGGAGTCGAACTTCGAGTTTGGACGCGGTTTCGGCCGCCCACGAAGAAACTGGAGCGGCGATCTCCGAGCAGCAGAAAGAAAATCGTGATTGGGGCCGCTGTACTGGTCATTATGGCCACGATCGGCTCCGCGATTTACCACTCCGTGCGGCACAAAAAAGCTCAGTCCCCACCCTACCTGTCCATCCACATGACGCGGCTGACGAACACGGGCAAATCGCGCATGGCGTCAATTTCACCCGATGGAAAATACGTGGTACACGTGATCGAGGATGGCGGCAAGCAAAGTCTGTGGGTGCGACAGGTCGCGACTGCAAACAATATTCAGATCGTCGCGCCGGCGGAGGTGCAGTATTTTGGGATGACCTTTTCGCCCGACGGTAACTACATTTATTACGTAGCCGCACGCAAGAACGAATCCAAGGCCGGGGTGTACCAAGTGCCGGTGCTTGGGGGTACCCTGCAAAAGGTGATGGAGGATGTGGATGCGCCAATCGCGGTGTCTTCTGATGGCAGACAAATGGCTTATGTTCGGTTCCTTCCGACAAAAGGGGAGGATGACCTGCTGGTGGCTAAAGTAGACGGATCAGATGAGCATGTAGTCGACCGCAGCAAACTTCCGGATCGATACTGCTATTCCTGGTTTGAGCAGAGCTGCGGTGCGGGGTGGTCGCCGGACGGCAAGCATATCATCGTCATGACGGCACAGAGTACGCTCGGTATCAACACGACCTGGGGCTTGCTCGATGTGCCTTTGCAAGGCGGCGAAAAGAAGATCATTGTGCCGCCACGGTGGGCTTTTTCTGGTCGAGTCGCTTGGGTGGCTGACGGCAGTGGGGTGATTCTGGATTCTGCCGATCCGTCGTTCGGACAATCTCCGCAGCTTTGGTACATCTCTTTTCCAGAAGGCAGCGTCAGGCAAATTACCCACGACGTGAACCGATATTACGGCGTGAGTCTCACGGCCGATTCCAGCGCGATGGTGACGGTACAGAGTCAGGTTTCGTCTTTTATATCGACTGCGCCGCTGGGAGCGGGGGGCGAACGCCAGCTCACCTTTGGCAGTGGAACCAGCGATGGCCACGACGGCTTGGCCTTCACACCCAATGGAGGCGTGATCTATACCTCGAATATCAATGGCCATCTCGACCTATGGAGCATTGAAGCATATGGCAACGCCCCAGTTCAGTTGACCTTCAACGTTGGCAATAACTTTAGTCCTCGCGTTACACCCGACGGCAAAACGATTGTGTTCACGTCGAACCGCGATGGTCAAAGCAATGTCTGGAAGATGAAACTTGACGGAAGCGAACCGTTACAACTGACGCACGGCGGCACGGATCGGTTCCCGGAAGTTGCTCCGGACGGAAAATGGGTATTCTACGGTTCCGCGGTCTCGGGACGATTTGGCGTTTGGAAGATACCCTTGTCGGGTGGAACGTCGGTGAAAGTCAATGACGCCATCTGGGCGAACGCGGTTCCTTCGCCTGACGGCAAGTTCTTGGCCATTACCTCCTTCGATGAAAAGACTGGATGGGGAGAGAGCGTAGTCCCGGTCGAAGGCGGCGAACCGGTCAAGGTCGCGCAGCTTAATGGTACGAAACTTCAGTGGATGCCAGACAGCAAATCTATTGTGTACATTGACAGCAAGGATGGAGTGTCAAATCTCTGGAGCCAGCTGGTGAAGGGCGGGCCTCGGCGGCAGGTTACGAATTTCACCACCGGATTGATCTTTGATTTTGCAATCTCTCGGGATGGCAAACAACTAATTCTGGCGCGGGGAAGTGTCAACAGCGACGTAATCTTGATCAACAACGTGCAATAGCGGAAGAAAGTTTCCAATAGCCATCCCGTTTGATCGATCGAAATCATGGTGAGTTTCGTCGCCGCGGTGCGCGACCAGTGTGCATCACCAATGAGATTGCAGCATACCTCCCAAAGGACCTAGCTTTCTGCCACAGTTCGATTTGCTCGCGATGTACTTATAACTTAGCGACCGGCGGGACCAACTTCCGCGAAACCGACTTCTGAACGCTGTCTTCGGGATCACCGGACAAATGCTCGGAAGTCGCCCCGAAGAATTTCTCCATAATGCGGGTTCCATGTAGATCAATTATCGTGAAACGCTTTGCCGCTCCAATCACTATAGATAAGAAGCCGGCCACTGAAGACCCTGTCTGCATTCTGCCGCGCGAATCCAGGACCAGCCGACAGCGAAATTCATTCGGAGGAATATGAACGGCGCTCTTATCCGCTACACTATCACGAGGAGAATCTGGTCTGCTGCATTTCAGTTTCCCTTCTTCCTTTGCTCATTCTCACTTCTTGCCCAGAACCCGACTGATATCGCCTCGTTGACGTGCGAGCAAGCGGCACAGCAGTTACAGGAACTCAGCACGCAGGCCGCCACTGCAGGGGGATGCACATCGCCGACCAGCGTTCGAGGACCGAAGATTCCCGCAGTACAACCACTCGGTGGACATTCCAGTGCGACCACCGGCGCACCACTTTGCGTTTCCGACCCGGCGAAGGCGGACGCCTGGTGGAGCACGCACCGGGCTAACTACAGTGCTCTGGTCAGCAAAGTGGCCTCATGTAATCCGAGCGCCTGTCCGATAATCAAGCCCATTCCTACGCAAATATGCGTGCCCGCGCATCTAGGCGACCCCAAGCTCAACTGCATGCCCAACCCGGACGTCGATGGTGACGGCATTTCCGACGCGCTCGAAACGAAGCTGCTTGAACGCTTCAGTCCGCTCTTCCGATTCACCATCGAGAAGGATGGCGGTTCCGATAAATACCGCCCGATGGACATGATCGACTATGTGCGCAACTCTGATCTCGTCGATCACGGCGGCAGCCTAATATTGATTCCCAACTCGACACTGGCTGTCACCCCCAGCGCTGCGGCGGCAAACAATATCCTCGACACTTACAAGGCAAACCAATGCAGACCAGGACTTAATCCCAGGATGGAAGTCGCCTTGCAAGGGTTGATGCGTAACCACGACGACAACAACCCGGACGCAGGAACTTACGATCAGGGCGCGGACTGGCCGGTTGTGATGGCGCAAAAGAACATCGGGACGTACGCCCACGTGTCGCCATTCATTCCGAACTCGCCAAGTGACCTGGCGTCCCACAACGGACGCATGCAGGACAACGGCAAGCCGGTCATCCCCGTAAGCGGCTATGAATCCAGTTGCGGCGCTGACGTGTGCTACAAAATCGAGTATTACCAGTTTTTCGGGTTCAACCAGGCATGGGCCGACTTGGGAATCGGCAACCATCAGGCCGATCTGGCGATCCTCACCGAAGTTTATGACGTGAAGCTCGATCAAATCGTTGCCGTGTCGCATTGGGCACATGGCTACGAGATGCGCTATGACCTGCTCAAGGCAAGCAGTAAATGCACGCCAGACTTCGATCCGATGATTGGTGCGGAACAGACTTGCCGCGGAGAAAATAACCAATACAGCGATTTCAATATTCTCTACGTGAACTTAATTACTGGGGCACATCAAAGCGAACCACAGAAGGCCCAGAACAATCAGCTCTCACTCGCGCAAGATCCCACAACGCAACAGTATTCGCATCCGGTTGTGTTTGTAGAAGCCGGCTCTCACGAATTCTGGCCCACCTCGAAGTGGTCGGCGCAGTATGCCCCGAGCCATGCCGGTGACGATCCGTTTCATCACTACATCCCGCAAAACATTCCGAACCTTGGCGAGATTGAACATCCCCTGAGTGATGACGCTAGAATCATCGTCGGCTACAACGGCTATTGGGGAAATTGGAACCACGACAACGACGTTTCCGTTGGTCCCTCGCTACACAGTTCCTGGAACTGGTATGTTCCCAACCTGACGCCCATCGATAGTAAGCAGTCTGAGCGATGATATTCGGTGCTTTGGCGACTAAGTCAAGACACGCCCCAAAAAAGCGTTTGGAGTTGCTCGGGCCCGCGTGCGCTTTTAGTTCCGAGTCCTATTCGATTCCTTAATGATCGCGTCCGCCGCATTGCCGGCCACGACCCAGCTTGCCGAGCCGGCCACAACGGCTTCATCCTCGAACCACAGGAATCCGAAATCGTCGATGCACTCCGGAAAATCCGGCTTGATGATGATGTATCCGGGAATCACGGCACCTGGGATGTAAGCATTGTCGGCGCGATTGTTGCTGTACGTCTTCGTCTTCGAGACGGTGCCGACTCCGGCTACATACGAAGTGCTGGATACCGGGTGCGTACCAAGAATGTAGTTGACTGCGCGCAGTGTGTATTCGGAGCTCACGAGATCCGGAAATGTCTTGTGGAGGAAATACATTCGGATGGCCATGTCCACCACGGCGCCCGAGCCGCCCCAGGTGCCGAGGCTCGGGGGCACGCCAAACGGAGTCTCGTCCAGCCGCTTGTCCAAACCAGCCATGTATGTTTTTACCGCTTCGCGCATTTGATCTTTCGCGCTCGCGTCCAGATAAGGCAATACCCGAATTGCGGTCCAACCACGTTGGTCCATCTGTTCCGGAGTAATCATCTGAGGAAACAATTCCTTGAGCCGGGACTTGTATGGCTCCGCACCATTGGTGGCGATGGTCAATTCCAGAGCCGCGTCCCATTCCATGCCGACAAAAGATCGGCCGCGGCCGAAGCCGGTCGGTGGAACTGCCGGTGCTGCGGAGTTTGTCGCAGCGCCCGAGGTGCTCTTTGGTTTACGAGCGCCCTGTTCGCCAGAGACAACACCCTGAGAGGCCGCCAGCACACCGTTTTCAGGAGTCTCTCGGTCTGGCCCGCTGGATGTCGGATACAGTGTTGGATTCGTCGACGTATCCTTCCAAGCTTTGATCGCGGTCTCGAGGCAGTCTTTCGCTAGTGCATCGTCCCAGCCTTTCAGCGTATCCGCCGCTGCAGCCAGGGCCGCAATGGCATTCCACTGGAAAAACGGGTTGTTCGTAGTGAAGATCCAGCGATCGTCCGGCTTGCCGGAGTAATCGCCCTTCGTTTCGTGCGGCCCAAGCTTCGGGTCGTAAAAGCGGCCGTCAGTTTTCGAGGCTCCGTCTCCCACCTGTGTGTACTGGCGCAGATCTGGCTCGTGAGTTCCGCGGATGGCATGGCCGATGTTGTGGAATTGCGCCAGGATGAGCAGTGCGCCGTGCTTCACCTGTTGCACCGTGTCCGGAATGCCGTCGGGTCGGTGCATCTCAACCTCACGGGCCGCTTCATCCACCGTGAGCTCGTCGTACTTGAGATTAAATTCGCGATACGCGAGAGCGAGGCTCTGAATCACACTCAGCTGCGCAGGCTCCTCGAGGTCAAAGTCGCCGGCGTCGTACCAGCCGCCCACGTTCATCCCGGGGATGTGGTCGCCGCCTTTGTACTTTCCGTCCGTTGCCGTGTCCTGATTCCAGCCGTCGAATTGCTCTCCAACTACAGGCGCCATGCGGCCATCATCCAGGTGCGAAGCGCCGTGCCACACGCGGTAGCCTTCCCGAACAGAAACGTGATCCATCTGCTCGGCAATGTGATGGTCGAGGCTGTCCTGCCAGATGTTGGCGTAAGCATCGTTTGAGATAGGGAAGGGCGCCGTTCGCTGGTCTGCGTATTCGATTACATAAAGACCGGGATCCTTCACGGGAGTGAAGTCGAATTTCGAATAGAGGTAGCGCAGCCAGGGTGTTGAAGGCGTGATCGGGCCCTCGAACACCTGCTGGTAAGATCCGTCTTCCATCAGGCGCAGCACTCTGGCCGTCTTCGGAGCGTTGTACTTCGGGTCGAGTTCGAGCACCGCCACCTTTGAGAAGCCCGGCGCATAACCGACCTGGCTGTGCGCGATCACCGGCGGCCGCGTCCAGTTCGGAATCACGTCCGGCCTGATGTGCCAGACGATCGCGCCGGTGGTTTTGTCCGGAGGGATCAGCGAACGCAACACGAACCAGCCATTTGGCGCCCGGTCACGTCCATCGAACAGCATGAGGTTGGCCGTATCCGACACTACATTCACCCGAGCCAGCGCGTCGTCGACCCCAAGAGTAATACTCTTGCCTTCGGCGAACGGCAGCGGCTGGGTGTATCCCTTGGCCTTATCCCAGTCCTCCAGGTAGTACGCTTTTTTCGGTTCATCCGGCAGAGGCAAGACCTTCGTCATGGGATCGTTCGGCGTACGCGGGAAGATACCCGCTTTTGTTCCGTTCACCAGATAGGCCTTACCCATATAGATCGAGGGCAGGAACTCCAGGTTGAAGCCCGCCCTCCCGGCCAACTTCCCCGGTAGCGGCTTGTCGAGATTGATGCTAACCTTCACGCCACCTGGTTCCGCTGCCACTTCCAGTGTGTAACTGAAGTCGAACGCCGGGAACGCCAGGTCGGCGCTGACTCGGGTGTTTGCCTTGTCAGCATGGCGATCTTTGAGGGTTGCCACCAAGTCCCACTGCTCCGGCGTTGGCATCAGGCGCACGTCGCCGTTGGTCGCGATGCGCTGGCCGTGGAGAATCATCTCCATGGCTGTGTTCTTCTGATCGACAAAAACAGGATGGTACGTGCTGTCGTAGAGAAAAACACTGAAACCTTGAGTGTCGAGGTAATTCTTCTCGGTCACGTTCATAGAAAAATCGGCACCGGACAGTTCTGTGGCGGAGATCAGGGCCAAGAGGAGACCAGCTATGATTCGCGTGAACATAGATTGGGATGAATGCGGCTCCTTTACCCCAACAGGATATGACATGCACGGCCCGAGCGCAGTTTGTTCTCATGCGCGGGAATTTCTGGGCGAGTACCAAACGCAATCACCAGCCATGCTTGGAGAAAGCCGATTTCTCGGTACAAATCAACGCGAAGCAAGATTCGCCCTATGCTTTCAACTCGCGAATGGCATCGCCAGCGCCACCGAGGTTGGCGAGACGCATCTCAGAATATTTGCGAGACAGAATCACACCCGGCGCGCCGGCACGGAGAGCGGCCAGGAATGCTTGTTTCACGCTTTGCGGCGTGCACTTACTGTTGCCGGGCTCGGTGGGGATATCGATATCAATGCCGGGCCAGATCTGAGTCTTCGTGCCGGCGACACCCTCCAGCGCACGTTTCGTCTCGTGGTAGACGTAATCGGCCGAAAGCCCTGTGTGCGGAATCTGATCGTAGCTGCCCTCCTTCAATCCCATCACGTTGTAGTTGAAATTGAGCAAGCCCTGTTTTGATAGATCGGCATAGAGAGTCGATCCGGCATTGTCTGCATACAACGCCATGCGTTCGCCTCCGCAGTTGTTGTACATGACGACCTTTATGAAATCGGAGTAGTTCGAGAGTTCATGAAGGTCTTGCTCGGCGCGGTAGATCGGATTGAAGGAATTGTTGTGCCAGATGTGCCAACCCACGGGCACTGCCGGCTTCGCCGTTTTTACGGTTTTGTAAATTGCAGCGTAGGTCTCGCGCAGGCTATCGGTCCAAAGCATTTCCCATGCGGTCAGTTCGGGGTAGCGCAACAGCAGTCGCCAGAATTGGACGTAATAACCGTCCACTGGGCGTTTGCCGCTGCGGGATGAGCGAACGAATTGTTCGAGCTCCAGAAAACCCCGGCGGGCGCGCTCTACATTGATGCCGCGCTCTTTCGCTTTGGTCTGACAAAATTCGCAAAAGCATGTGACGTTGCCCGGATCGACCGGAGGCATATCGTGCGTGGCTCCAAGGCTGTCGCAAAGTGCACCTTGGCGTTCCGATCCCCACATGATTCCGTCGATGTCGTAGGAACGCGCATAGTCCTCTACCAGGCCGGTCAGAAAATTTCGGTAGTTCGGATTGTTGACGCACAGCGTGTCGGCATTCCGTCCGTGGAGATCGCGCTCTTGCAGTTTCTCGATGTTCGGCAGGTCGGTGCGGAATACGTCTTCGAGCCAGCAGATGACCCTCATGCCGCGCTTCTTTGCCGCGGGAAGAACTTCGGCCAGGATATCGAGGTCTCCGTGGTCGGGCGCGCGCGTATCTTGGAGAACCGTATTTTTGTAGTACTGCGGATGAGGAGTGGCGAAATTTCCGCCGTGAAAATTGAGATCGTACTCCTGTTTGCCATGATCGGGCAGAGGCTGACCCGGAATCTGTCTTCCGGCGATGCCGCGACCGTAGGTGAAGACCGCGAGAAACAGCGTATTCACTCCGGCACGTTCCTGAAGCACGTCCAAGACTCTCTCGGTGCCCTCATCTACGAAGGAAACAGCTCCGACCTGGATGCCGATCATTCTGGAGGAGAGATCAGCCTGACCTGACGTCGGCATCACCATTGCGGCCCCGGCTCCGGCGGAAATCTTCAGGAAATCTCGGCGACTCAAATCCGATTTCAGCATGGTCTACTCCTATTGTTTTTGGTAGCTGCCGATGTCTATGTGGCTGGATTTGATCCTCGGAGAGCCCGCAAGATCCAGTTCTCCAACTGGCACTCCGTCAAGTGTGCCCGCAGCGATCGCGGGAGAATCGGATTGCAGGTGAAAGTCATTCGCAGCAGTGTCCACAAAATGCGGATCGAGAAAGCGCGAATGACGGTCATTCCCGGTGGACTCAACATACTTGTCGAATCCCGTCACCGTGGCGGTAGCGCCCGCCCATGTGCTCTTCTTCGCTCCAGAGGCACAGTAATAAAGATTGTGATCAATTGTGGCAGGCGGCCGGTTCTTATCAACCTCAGATTTGGTCACCGAGAAAAGGCAACGTGCCCCTGCATAGACGATGTTGTTCTCGAAAACATTGTCAGCCATGTTCCATTGCATCTGGAGCTCACCGGACCCGGTTCCCGACGTATCATTTTCATACAGAGTATTGTTGACCACGGTGGAGTGGTTGGTGTGCCCTCGCTCAGGCGCGTAGCCGCCTATGGAAACCCCTGCAGTGTGGCAGTGATAGATCAGGTTATTTCGGGCAGTGATGTAACTGGTGGCGCGGTCTTTGTGTTCGCTGGCCAGTTCGATGCCAAAGTCCACATCATGCATGACATTCTGTTCGATCAAAATGCGGGTTCCACCGTCCACGTAAATGCCATCGGAATTTACATCGTCGCCGTATGCTGGATTGCCGCGCGACGTAATGTTGTAAACCAGATTCCCACTCACGACTCCGTCGCGAGCCTGGTCAACGGCGGGGTCGGGCGCTGTGCGCTCGAAACCGATGACGTCGATTCCAATGTTGTTGTTGTCGTGCACGACATTGTGTGTGATGCGGAAGATCGTGACGTTCCCGTTCACCACCAACGACTCGCTCGACCCAGTTTTGAGGTGGTGCACCTCATTGCCGTCAATGACCAGGTCAGTGATAGGCGTCTTGGCGTCGGTACCATATACGGCAATGCCAAAGCCATTGCCGCCGCTTCCTGGAGCATCGCGGCCCTGAAAATTGTTCTCAATGTGATGGACGTTGTTCTTCAGCAGTTCGATATGCGAGCCGGCTCCCATAACGCTGATGCCTAATGGAGCGAGCCGATGTTCGGCGGTGCGGAAGTTACGGATTTCGAAACCCTCGATTCGCACGTAGCTTTTGTTTTCGATCGTTAGTACGGCGATTCGTCCTGAGGGCGTGAACCGCGTTGCGTCCAGAACCGCCGTTTCGCCGAGATAGCTTCGAAAAGTAATGAATCCATCGCTCGCATTTCCCGATGCCTTGATGTTGACCAACTCTTCGTAGATTCCGCCCCGAACGTTGACGGTACTGCCCGCCAGCGCGGTGTCTGCGGCGTGTTGAATGGTGCGCCAAGGCGCCAGTTGAGTGCCAGGGTTCGAATCATTCCCGGTCGTTGACACGTAGAAGGAGGAGTTTCTCTGTCCGAACGCGGCGCAGACGCAAGTCAGCAATAGAAACAGGATCGAAGACTTCATGCTCATAACTCCCCGGCGCTGAGTGGGCGCCTTATGTCGGATGATCGATATCGTTTTTGTGGCTTGTTGGGTACGAGGCCCACGGATTTACACCAGCGGTTGATCAGGTTTGTAATTATGGCGCAATGTTAGCGAGCCATCGGCATTCACCTTTTGCCGGCATGCCCATCGGACCGGATAACGCACACCCTTCACTTCGAGTTCAGCTTTGAGCCGCAGTCCCTCCCATGGCACACCCGTAGGCAGCATCAGCATGGCTTGATGAACGCCGGTTGGTTTCGGGTAGCCAGCGTCGACGCAGCCTGACACTCGAATCTTGTTGTCTTCGCTGGATACCGTAAGCCGCAGCACCCCCGGAACTGGCGCCATTCCATCGTTCGTCAATCCCAGAACCAGACCGTTCGCTCCATCCCGCTGGAAGGTCCAAATAAACGAGGGGCGGACGCGGTAGCCGATCTGGCGGGCGATCGCATCGATCGGCCCGGGAAACTTCTCGTAGTAGCTCGTAATGCTGCGGGCCGACTGGTTGTGCCAGCTCCAAACGGATAGATAGTTGACGCCCACGTCGGCCACGTGAGAAATGATTTGCTCGTTGTACGTAATTCCATCTTCGTCGATCTGAAGATCCTTCACATCGCCGGTGGTGAACCCGACCTCGCAGATGGCCGCGGCCCAGGGTGGACGGTAACTCAACGCCTCGATCTGGGTGTTCTCAATGAAGATCGTATCCGTGCGCAGCCAGTTGCCGGTGCGCATCGTGCGATCCACTAGATCTGCGTTGCCCACGTTGCTGAAGTCGGGCTGCGTGTTGGTCGCCAGCGGTACTTTGGTCCATTGTTCGAGTTGCATCTCGAACATGGCGGCCCAGGTCTGATCCGCGACCAATTGGCTGGGGAAGGGATTGCCCTCGTACGGCCAGGTGTGTCCTTCGCCCCAGAAGCCGTACATCATCGTGTCCATGAACTCGATTTGCGGATGACCGTTGAGCTCCGCCGCCAGCAACTCATTTAATTCGCGAAACGCAGCCTGATATGCAGGGTGATCGTAGCGGGGCACGCGGTTATCTTTCTTGTAGCGCATTTCCGCGGGGTTCCCCTTCCACTCGCCTTTCAGCTTTACGTAGGGAACCTTGTTGAGCAGAAAGTCCGGCATCCCAGGATCGGGAACGTCGGGATTCTCCAGTTGAACTCGGAAGCCAATGCGCTTGTCGTAGCGGCGCGCAAGGTCAAACGCAATCTTCCACCACGACGGGAAGTCGAGCCGGCCGGGCTGCTTCTGCACTTCGCGCCAGTTGGGTCGCAGGTAGACCTTCTGCACGAATGGCAGTTTTACCAGATCCTCCAGAATTTGTTCCTGGGTCTGGCCTGGGACATTGAGGGGCCCAGTATCGTCGGAAAGATAAACAATGAGCCCCATTCCATAATTGCTGACGATCTCCCTGGACGGCGAAGTGATCATCGAGACATCGCTATCGGGAACAACTGCGCATGCACCATACTGAGGGAACGGTCCCTGATAAAGCCGGTCGAGAACCGGAGGGCCGGATCCCCAATCATATCTGTCCCAGTTGTGTTCAGGGATGGAGGCATTGGCCCGGGCGTCTAACATACCGACGGCGAGTCCTGTGGCGGTCGCGGACTTCAAGAAAGTGCGTCGATCCATAGACTGCTCCAGCAAGGGCAAAGGTTCTTATCAAGTAGTGCGGTACCGGAGATATTACATCAGATTCGAAATAACACGAACGTGTACGAAATCAATCGAAATCTCCCTGCCTGGCAAATGCGCAATACCGAGGTCCGCTCGGTTGACGGCAATCGCTTATGGTTGCCAGTTCGCGGTCCTACGCCAGATCGGTGGCCCCATGTCAACTTGTTGTTGGGAAATCACGCAGTCCCCTGTTTAGATTGCAGACCCAACGGTCAAGGCTCGTTAATCGCTGCGATTGCGCTAGGTTATCTCTTCACTTCCCAGAAGCCCGTTTCTGAGCCAACTTCCGGATCGCCGGTCATCCGGGATTCATCTCATAGTCGAACCGAAATGTTGAGCGGTGGAGGGTAATGAAGAGCAGAAGTTATCGGTCAGCCGAAGCTCAGGAAATGGCTTCTTGACCCTGGACAACTTCGGAGGTGCGGTACCCCTTTCGAGTTCGGTGTTACTCCCAACAGGTCAACCCTTGAGCACTTCCTCTTTCACTTTTTTGAGCGATCTCAATCCATTTGGTCTTAGTTTTGAAGTGGGCAAACTCGCAAACAACCTGCAACATCAGATCAAATGTGACTGACAGTCTGTCGTGGATCGTGAGTGGCCATCAATTGAAGTTCGGGATCGATTACCGGCGCCTGAACCCCGAAGAAGAATACAGAACGTATTAGCGAACTTTTTACTTTGGCACACTGGCGAGTGTTCTAGCGAATTCGGCCGCAATGCTCGCCGCTGAATGTTCAGTTCATGCTCAAGAACTCGAAGAAGTACGCCGCGACGGCTGGCTGGGGGTTCGCTGACTTTAATGACGGAAAGCCGGGCGACAAGGCGCTCCACGAAACCTGCTTCCCCTGCCACGCGCCTGCGAAAGATCGCGATTTTGTATTCGCCCGTTACGCGCCCTAATCGATTTGAAACGGATGACCCCGCAACAGGAGATGAATTATGCAGCTTCAACACACACGTCAGGGTCGAGTTTATCGATGCGGGTGTCGAGGCTTTCTCGTTCACTTTCGGCTGAGAGATTCATGAGGGAACACCGCCAATTGCCTCGGGCTTAGAGAGAGCTGATTTCGAGGGATGTACCCCGTACCTTTGTCTAATTGCGCTTTTTTCATCCGGAGGACGAGAATGCTGTTCGTCCGCGGCAGCCCCGCTCGTTGAATCCGGTCACTTCGCGGGGGTAGCCTCATTCGGTTCGACAGGAGACTCTCATGAGCGCATCCGCTACAACAATGACGTCATCCACCAGCACATACACCGTGCCTGCCTTCTGGGAGCGCTTGTGGCGCACCGCCGGGATCCAGTCCGCACTCTGCTTCATCGTCGGATACATCGCTTACGGAAGCCAGCCGCAGGTCGGCGCGTCGCCCGATGCACTCACCGCTTTCTATGGCGGCTCGGGTACGCGCATCCTGATCGCGGCGGTGTTCTACGGTGTGGCCGTCCTCAATCTCATGTGGTTCTCCGCCGCTATAAGGACCACTTTGGCGGATGCGGGGTATGACGGCTGGGGCGCGGCGGCGACCGCCTCCAGCTCCGCGCTCGGAGGGTTGTTCTTTCTGCTTGTGGCGGTGGCGGCCGCCGCCGCGTACTCGATCGCTGGCTCCGGGAACCACGCGCTCACATCCAGCCTAAACGACGTTGTGTGGGCAGGCCTTGTCCTGACCTCGTTTCCGAGGGCGATGCTAATCATGTCTTCTGCCTTCGGACTCTGGCGGGCCCGGCAAATCTCGAACGCTCTGTTCGCCGCGGGAGTCGCAGCGGTCGTGCTCGTCTTACTCGGGGGCACGACTTGGCTGAGCGGCGGCCTTTGGGCGCCAGACGGTATCTATTCGCGTTTCGTCTCGCCCGCCATCGGCGTGGTTTGGGGCATGATCGTGAGTGGGGTGCTCCTGCGTCGAAGCCCTGCTACCCGTGCCGCGTGGTGAGGTTTGGCCGCCAACAGGAGAATCATAGTGGCGGCCAAATCAACGTGAACTAAACGCGCGAGATCTTAGGAGGATTTATGGCAACGTTAACCGTCGCAAAACCAGCGGTAGCAACCATGAAGGCCGCTCGGATCTCCAAACCTGGAGCAGCCTTCGAGATCGTCGAGCGTGAGATTCCTGAACCCGAGGCAGGGCAGGTACGCATTAAAGTTCAGGCCTGTGGCATCTGCCACAGTGACGTGCTCGTCAAAGAGGGCGTGTTGCCTGGGATTCAATATCCACGTGTTCCCGGTCACGAAGTTGCGGGCATCATTGATGAAGTTGCGCCGGGCGTCACAGTGTGGAAGAAGGGGCAGCGAGTCGGAGTCGGCTGGCATGGCGGGCACGACGGCACTTGCCGGGAATGCCGGCGCGGAGACTTTCGGAATTGCCGAAACGTGAAGATAAGCGGAATCAGCTATGACGGCGGATACCAGCAGTACATGGTAGCGCCTGAAGAAGCGCTAGTGCCGATCCCAGAGGGACTGAGTGATGTAGAAGCTGCGCCACTGCTCGACGCCGGAATCACAACCTACAACGCCCTCCGCCACAGCGGTGCGATGCCCGGTGATCTGGTCGCCGTGCAGGGCATCGGCGGCCTGGGTCACCTGGGAATCCAATTCGCTGACAAGTTTGGCTACAAAGTCGCCGCAATCGGACGCGGTTCCGAAAATGCCGCGCTGGCCAAAAAACTAGGAGCCCACATCTATATTGACAGCCAGGCGACGAATGCCGCCGAAGAGTTGCAAAAACTCGGCGGAGCACAGGTCATCCTCGCAACGGCTCCGAACTCGAAGGCGATGTCTGCCCTTGTCGATGGTCTCGGGCCGAACGGCAAACTGGTTGTGGTGGGTGCGGGCCCTGATCCCATCGAGGTCACACCGGCTCAGCTGATTTTTGGCAGCAAAACGATCCAGGGATGGGCTGCAGGAACGCCTGCTGCCTCAGAAGACGCTCTGAACTTCTGCGTACTGACCGGCGTGCGCCCCATGATCGAAACATATCCACTTGAAAGGACGGCCGAAGCCTACGCGCGGATGCTGAGCGGAAAGGCCGAGTTCCGCGTGGTGCTAACGATGTGAGTGGAAGATCGAGACCCCGTCATAAGCTTAGAATGGTTTCTGTTCAGCCTGGACAGAAGCGGATCATGTATGCAGCGTAGCGAGCAAGGCGCTGAGTCCGTTCCACACGATCTGGACACCGATGCAGACCAGCAGAAACGACGAAAGCCTAACGATTACGATCATTCCAGTTTTTCCGATCACCCGAGCAAGTTGGTCGGCTAAGCCGTAACAGAGCAAAATGCTAATTGCAACTGAGGTCATTGCGATAAGCGCGGCAAGAATTATGTGAATATGGAAGCCGTACCGGCGGGTGGAGTTTGCTCCCAGAGTTACTGCGACGGAAATCGACCCTGGTCCGACCGTCAAAGGCAGAGTCAACGGGTAGAAGGCGCTGTGAAGAGCATCGGAGCAGGTCACACTACGACGGGCTGTTTCATGAGCTTCATCCTTTTCCAGCAGGATGCTCCAGCCCATCGAGACAACTACCAGACCTCCGCCGATCTGCACTACCGGGAGCGAAACGCCAAAAAAGTTGAGCACGTGCGCTCCCACAAAATAAGACCCGACCATCAGAAGCAAGCTGTTCAGGGCAACGCGCCAGGCAAGTGCCCTTCGGGTCTGAGGTGAATACTCCTGCGTCATTGCCAGAAAAAGGGGGCTTCCGGCAAGCGGATCGACGATCGGAAAGAGCGCACTTAATGTGAGAAGAAAGACTGCAATGGCATCGCGCACGAGTGTTTCCTATTGTTGCCAGCCTCCGCCGAGGGCCTTGTAGAGTTGGACGAGGCTTCGGTATTCCTCCCCACGGGCCGAAGCGAGCGTTAACTGGGCGCCGTAGAGTGACCGTTGCCCGTCCAATACCTCAAGGTAGGTTGTCGTTCCACCTTTATAGCGAAGTGTAGAGATGCGGACCGTCTCCTCCAAATCCGAGACTGTGTCCTGCTGGCGCAGTCGTACTTCGTGAAGCTTCTGATATCCGATGAGCGCGTCCGACACCTCCCCGAAAGCGCGCTGGATGGTTTCGCGATAAGCGATGAGAGCTTGTTGGTTTTCAGACTTGGCCAGCCGTACATTCCCGCGAAGCGCCCCGCCCGTAAAAATTGGCTGGCTTACCTGCGCGCCATACGACCAGATGCCAATCTGCGATGCCATCAGGCTTGAGAAAGCGCTGCTTCGCCCGAAAGAACCGCCGCCTGATCCAGTCAAAGCGATTTGCGGAAAAAACTGAGCTTTGGCAACTCCAACCTCCGCATTCGACGCGACCAGGATTTGCTCGGCCTCCCGAATATCAGGACGCCGCTCGATCATTGAAGATGGAAGGCCGGGCGGAACTTCAGGCAGAAGATTTTGTTCGACCAAAGGAAGTCCGCGAGCAACATCATGCGGGTAGTCGCCCATCAGGATGCTGATAGCGTTTTCTTCCTGAGCAATTGCCCGTTCGAGATCGGGGATCTGCGCATTTGCAGTGTCTAGTACCTGTTGGGCCTGTAATACGTCGAGCTTTGTGGCCACTCCCCGATCAAGGCGGAGGTTGGTCAATTTAACGGAATCGGTTTGAGTCTTGACGGTTTCGCGCGTGATCTGCAGTTGAAGATCCAGCTGCAGGAGAGTGAAGTAATTATTCGCCAGGTCGCTGACGAGGGTCAGAATTACGGTTTGCCGCGCATCTTCTGTTGCCATGAGCTCGGCGCGTGCCGCTTCCGTGGCTCGGCGCAAGCGGCCAAATAGATCCAATTGAAAGGCGGCGTCTCCGACGAGGGTTAAGAAGTTGAACTTGAATTGAGTAGAGCCGTCTTTGCCTCCGTTGAAATTGGCATTGGCCGCAACCTGCGGAAACAAGCTGGAGCGGGTGATGGTGACCTGGGCACGCGCCGCGTTGATTCGTTCTGCAGCCAGCTGCAAGTCATAATTTTGTTTGAGGGCGCTGCGAATGAGTTCCTGCAGTTTCGGATCCTGAAATACCTGCCACCAGGGAAGGTCGGCATACGAAGCCGCTTGGGCCTGCTGCTGAGGATCGCGTGCGATGTCGCGGAAGGAGGTTGGGGTTTGTACCGCGGGCTGATGATATTTGGGGCCAACTGCGCAACTGACGAGCAGTTCGCAGCACAACAACGCACCCATCAATTTCGACATTTTCACCCTGCTCATGTTCACCCTCAGTCTCCCGGTACTGGCGAGGGGGATGCCGGTAACATTCCTGCTTCAGGTTCTTTACCCGCGCCTGACCACTTTTCGACCATATAGAAAATTCCCGGCACGAAGAAAATTCCAATCGCGCTGGCGGCAATCATTCCCCCAATGACAGTTGTTCCCATGATCTGGCGTGCTACGGCTCCAGCGCCCGAAGCAGTCCACAGAGGAACACAGCCAAGAATGAACGCGAAACTCGTCATCAAAATCGGCCGCAGCCTTAGCCGAGCGCCGTCAAGGGCAGCCTTCGCCAGCGGCTCGCCCTTTTCATAAGCATCCTTCGCAAACTCGACGATCAGAATTGCGTTCTTGGCAGCCAGGCCGATCAGCATCACGAGGCCAATTTGCGAAAAGACATCGTTTTCGATCTGGACCAGATATGGCGGCAGAAAATATCCCAGCACGACACGGCGCAGCCAAAGCACGGCGAACGCTCCAAACACCGCGACGGGGGTACTAAGCAGAACACTGAAAGGTAAAGACCAGCTTTCGTACAGAGCTGCGAGTATTAAGAAGACAAACAGAAGCGAAAGCCCGAAGATGACCGCAGGCGGGACACCTTCCCGGGCCTTTTGCTCCTGGAACGATATTCCGGAATAATCGAAACCCATCTCTCGCGGCATGGTTTGTTTGAAAACCTCTTCCAGGGCGTTTGTGGCCTGGTCAGCGCTGAACCCCGGTGCCGCACTGCCATTGATTTGGGCAGAGCGGTACTCGTTGAAGCGCTGCGTGAACTCTGGGCCAACTCGGGAGTTAATTGTGGTGAGTGTCGATAGCGGTACACTCTCTCCTTTATTGTTGAGGACATAGAAGCGGCCCACGTTGTTTACGTCAGCGCGATCCTGCGCTTCGGCTTCTATATACACCTGCCATTGACGGCCAAAACGATTGAAGTAGTTAATGAAATAGCCGCCCATAAAGGCCTGAATGGTGCGATAGACGTCGGTCAAAATGACGCCTTGCTTGAGGACCTTATCGCGGTCAACCTCGATATATTTTTGGGGGACAGCTGGCAGAAAAGTAGTGTTGATGCTACCAATCTCAGGGCGCTTCCGCGCAGCCTCAAGAAAAGTGCTGAGATTCCTTGCAAGGAACTGAATGTCGGAGCCGGAACGATCCTCGAGCAGGAATGTAAATCCTCCAGCTGTACCAACTCCGGGAATGGCCGGGGGAGCGAAACCGAATACAACTGCTTGCGGAACCCTGCCGAATTCTCGATTGAGGTTGGCCTTCAGCGATTCGAATTGCTGGGCCCTCGTGGTCCGCTCATCCCAAGGTTTGAAGTTTACAAAGAACGTTGCGTTGTAGGTCGTGCGCACGAAACTAAGCAAGCTGAATCCCACAAAACACGTCGAGTATTCGACCCCAGGCGTGTTCATAATTGTCTTTTCTACGTCGGCGACGACCGCTCTAGTGCGCTCCAGCGACGCTCCGTTCGGCAGTTGCACCGACACATAGGCATAACCCTGATCTTCTTCGGGTAGAAAACTCGTCGGCACTCGCTGTGCGAAAAATCCGGCAGCAATGCCGAATACCAGAAGCAACACTATGACAACTGCGGTTTTCTGGACCAGCACTCCGCTCCAGTGGACGTAACCCTCGGTGGCGCGCTCAAACACACGGTTGAACCAATCAAAGAATCGCCGCAGGAGTCCGTGGCTGGCCTGCCGGGGACGCAGCAGGAGAGCGGCCAAAGCCGGGCTCAGAGTCAAAGCGTTGAACGCGGAGAGAAGAACTGAGATCGCGATCGTAACCGCAAACTGTTGATACAGACGTCCTGTGATGCCCGGGATGAACGCTGTCGGCACGAATACAGCTGACAAGACGAGAGCAATGCCCACAACAGGCCCAGTGAGTTCTTCCATCGCTTTCAGCGCGGCATTCTTCGGTGTCAAACCCTCCTCTATGTGCCGTTCGACACCTTCCACCACAACGATTGCGTCGTCAACGACCAGCCCGATAGCCAGGACGAGTCCGAAAAGTGAGAGTGTGTTGATGGAGAATCCGAACAGCGGAAACAGAACAAACGTGCCCACCAGCGACACCGGTACTGCAAGAAGAGGAATTAATGTGGCGCGCCAACCCTGGAGAAAAATGTAGACGACGATAAGCACGAGGACGAGGGCGATTAATAGAGTATTGACGATCTCCTTGATTCCCTGTGTGACGGATCGTGTTGTGTCGAGCGCAACGACGAAATCCAGATCCTCTGGAAACCGTTGCTTTAACTGCTCCATCAGTTTCCTGACTCCTGCGGCTGCCTCGACGGCATTGGAACCCGGCAACTGATATACAGCGATCACGGCACTTGGCTTCCCATTAAACCGTCCGGCAACGCTGTAGTCCTGGGCTCCCAGTTCGATGCGGGCCACGTCTTTGACCCGGACAATTCCTCCATCAGGTGTCTCACGCAGGACGATCTGGCCGAACTGCTCGGGAGAAACTAGCCGCCCCTGTGCCAAGACGGTGTAGGTGAATTCCTGGCCTTTCGGAGAGGGCTCACCGCCTGCCTTCCCGGCGGGGTTCACCGTATTTTGCGCTTGGATAGCGCTAACGATCTGTGGAACGGTGATGCCCAGCTTTGCTAATGCATCCGGCTTCACCCACAACCTCATCGCATATTGACCGGCACCAAACACCTGCACGTTGCCGACACCGGGCGACCGCAAGACCGGGTCTGCGAGATTGATGTAGGAGTAGTTCGCCAGAAACGTTGCGTCATAAGTTCCATGTGGCGAATAGACGTCCACCAGCATGAGAGGGGCGGTCACCGATTTTCGAACCGTGATTCCGTAATTCGTTACCTCGGTAGGAAGTTGAGAGGCAGCCTGCGTTTCTCGCGACTGCGCCAGGATGAAATCAGTATTTGGATCGGTCTTCTGGTCAAAGTTGACGATCAAGCTTGTGCTGGAGCTTCCCGTTGCATTCAGGGAGTACATGTAATTCATGTTGTCCACGCCGTTCATCTGCTGTTCGAGCGGAGTGGCAACGGCCTGTTCCAGCGTCTGCGCATCGGCCCCAACGTACGTAGCCAGGATTTGGATCTCGGGCGGAGCGATATTCGGGAATTGTGCGACAGGCAAATTGAGAATGGTAAGTGATCCGACCAGCACCAGGACAATCGAGATCACGATCGCGACGATGGGCCGATTGATGAAGAACTTTGACATGACATTACCTGCCGATCGTTTCTGTGGTGAACGGTTTCGGATTGACCCGGATGCCGGTACGCACTTTCTGAACTCCCTCCGCAACAATCCGATCACCCGGATTGAGTCCGCTTGCGATCACCCAACGTCGATCGACCTGCGGCCCTACCGTTACGGGCCGGATGGTCACTTGGTTGTCGGCGTCGAGGACTGCCACTTGATAACCACCCTGGAGTTCAGAAACCGCACGCTGAGGAACCAGCAGGGCTCGGCTTTCCGTCCGGATTACTGCACGAACTTTGGCGTAACCACCAGGCTTCAATACATTGTCCGGATTGGGAAAAAGCGCAGCGAGCCGAATGGCGCCGGTCGTCTCATTAATTTGTCGGTCAGAAAAATAGAAAGTCCCCTCGCGTGGGTAAGTTGAGCCATCGGCCAGAATGAGTTGAAGGCGCAATTTCTTATCGGCCTCCCATCGACTGCTCTCCGTCGGGAAGCGTTTCCTCCACTCAAGATATTGAGGCTCACTGACGGTGAAATATGCTTTGATCGGATCCAGCGTAGAAACAGACGTGACCACACCACTGCCCGGACTAACTAAAGCGCCTACTTGGAGCTGGGCCTGGCCGGCCACGCCATCGATCGGCGCAACCAAACGAGTGAATTCGAGATTGATCTTCGCTGTTTCGACGGACGCCTCGTAGGTTTTGATTTGCGCTTTGGCTGTCTCGATCGTTGCCAGGGCGGCGAGATTGTTTTGCACGGCGTTGTCGAGATCTTGCTGACTGGCGGCCTGCTCCTTCACTAGCGGTGTGTAGCGTTCCACATCGAGTTCTGTGCGGCGTTGCACCGCCTGTGCGTTAGCCAGCATTGCTTTCGCCTGAGCCAACTGCCCCTGGGCCTGGTCGAACGCTGCCTGAAAAGGACGGGGATCGATCTGAAACAATAGCTGGCCCTGTTTGACGAACCTGCCCTCCTGGTATCCCTGCTTCAGCAGGTATCCCGTAACCTGTGCCCTAACGTCAGCATTGACTAGCCCATCGAGGGTTCCAATCCATTCTCCGTAAACCGGAACATCTTCCTGCTGAACCTGGACGACTTCGACGGTGGGAGACGGGACGACCGTCGCTCCTTGGGCATGCTTGTATGGGCGAATCGCTCCAACAATCAGTGCAACTGCGATTAAACCGAACACGCCCCCGATAACAAGATAGCGTTTGGTGATTCGGATCATATTGTCTCCGGTAACTTCGCGTGCTCACCTTCAGCAATGCCTTTGGCTAATTTCGTCATCTGACTTTCCTGCAGGAAACCATAAGAAGCGTGGCAGATTCCACTGTGTCTGTGGAATGTCTTCGTCTTTCCAGCGCTTGCCCGCCTCCATGACGCCGACCCGATAGCCCTTCTCCGCGGCGCAGAGCGCGGCAACACTGCCACCGAACCCAGAGCCGATGATCACCACGTTATAGTCGAAGCTTGTCATCAACTCTCTCCGCATCGCTCTGAAATCAATGGCCGAGGAGGGATTCTTGGGATTGGCATTCACCTTTCCAGTGTTCAAGCCACGGTTTGAGTCGCCCATGCTCCTTGCGATTAAGCCAGAACTCCGGAACTGCGTCTATTAGACGATGGTCTAACCCTACTTCCGTCTAACACGCTCAGTCCGATACACGCCGTCGTCCTCACTGATCGGAGGTCTAGGAGGGATGTGATCCAGAGCCAGCGCAATCAAGCTTCTTGCCAGGGCGTGCGGGCACGCAAGCGACAACAATTGGACGATGGTATGACAGGACCTTGGCATTGGACCAAGCGTCCATCAGTGTCATGATTCGCTTGTAGTTCAATAATGGAGCCATTACGGAATTGGCATTCAGAGTGGTCTGCCCGCCGCGAATGGAGGATAATTCCTAACCACTAATTAGTTCTTCATCATCGGGATATGGATCTGGAACTCAATGATTCAGCTGAAGAGGCCAATCGGCTTCAGCGCTGCATTAACGATCTGGTCGCCTTGCTCGCTCTGCCCGCGGTCTGGAGTGGCAGCGAACCATCCCGGATTCTTGAGATCCTTCTCGATGCGCTCCTCCCAATGGTCGCCCTGGATCTTATCTGCGCTCGCGTGACGCCGCCAGTCGTTAACGCACCGGTCGAGGTAATCCGAGTTGCACCCCCGTGCGACCTAAAACCTCACGAGATCCGTCAAATGCTCAGCGACGGGATTGACGGTGACGGCCAAAAATCTCTGCAGTCGACGCGGAAGCGGTTCGCAGACAAAGGAATTTCGATATTCCCAGTGCCCCTCGAGGCGTATGGTGCTACGGGCATGATCCTAGTAGGTTCTACCCGGGTGGACTTCCCCGGGCAGATCGAGAGTCTTCTTCTGAGCGTCGCGGCGAATCAGGCATCGAGCGGACTTAAGGAGGCCCAACTCCGCAACGAGCAGCGACAAACCGCCGATCAACTCCAGAGACAAGTCGCGGAACGGACTGAAGGGCTCGCTGCCACCAATGAAAAGCTAAAGAAGAGCGAAGCCGCGTTGCAGAAAGCCTTGGACGGAATCCAGGAATCAGAGGCTCAACTGCGCCAAGCAATCGATGCGATCCCTACACTCGCATGGTGCAATCTGCCCGAGGGCTCCAACGAGTTCCTTAATAAAAGTTGGCACGAGTACACGGGTCTCTCCCCAGAAGAGTCGCATGGTTGGGGCTGGCGAGTTGCGTTCCACCCGGACGACCTGCCGCCATTAATGGAAAAGTGGCGGACGATGTTGGTTTCAGGAGAATCAGACGAAATCGAGGCGCGTCTTCGCCGCCACGATGGCGTTTATCGGTGGTTTCTCATTCGCGCCCAGCCGCTCCGCGACGACTCGGGCAAGATCGTCAGGTGGTACGGTACGAGCACCGATGTCGAAGATCGCAAGCAGGCAGAGGAGGCGCGGCGAGCAAGCGAGCGTAATCTCGTAGCCATCATTAATACGATTCCAACTCTGGCCTGGTCGGCAGGTCCCGACGGCTCCGCCGACTTCCTCAATCGACGCTGGCTCGACTATACCGGTCTGTCAGAAGAACAGGCACTCGGCTGGGGTTGGGGCGCCGCGATTCATCCCGACGATGTTAACGGTCTAGTGCAGTTTTGGCAGTCGGCTATCGCTTCTGGCGTGCCTGTGGAGGTCGAAGCACGCATGCGTCGCTTCGACGGCGCATATCGCTGGTTCCTGTTTCGCGCCAATCCCTTGCGAGACGACTCCGGAAAGATCTTAAAGTGGTACGGAACGAATGTAGACATCGAAGATCGAAAGCGAGTGGAAGAGGGACTACGCGCCAGCGAACTCTCTTGGCGACAGATCGTTGACAACATTCCTGGGCTTGTCGCGACCATGGGCGCAACGGGCGAAGTGGAGTTTCTGAACCGCCAGACTCTCGAATACTTCGGGAGAACAAGTGAAGATTTGAAAAACTGGGCCTTAATGGGCGCGGTTCATCCTGATGATCTTCCGAGCGTCATCGAGGCACGTAAACAATCGATCGAAACAGGTCAGATCTACGAGGTTGAGCATCGTTGTCGACGCGCGGATGGGGTTTACCGCTGGTTCCAGGTTCGCGGGCTTCCCGTGCGAGATCCGGAAGGCAAAATAACCGCATGGTACCTGCTTCTTTCAGACATCGATGATCGCAAGAAGGCTGAAGAGGCTCTACAGTCAAGCGAGCGCAATTTGAGTCTGACAATCAACACTATCCCAACTTTTATACAAGTGTCGCGACCGGATGGGAGCATACTCTCGGTCAATCAAACGGTGCTCGATTACCACGGTATCACCCTACAGGATGTCCAGAAAGATGACTTTCGCGATCGCTTTTACCACCCGGACGATGTGAAAAGACTGCACGAGAAACGCAAAGAGGCTCTAAAGCGACCCGTAGAGTTCGAATATGAGCAACGTGCAATGGGCAAGGACGGCAAATATCGCTGGTTCTTGATTCGCTACAATCCCCTGCTCGATGAGCAGGGAAAGATCGAGAGATGGTATGCGACTGCGTTCGACATCGAAGACCGAAAACGAGCGGAAGCGCAGGTCGAGCAGGCCTATCTTCGTCTCGCCGAAGCACAGCAGCTCAGCAAAACGGGCAGCTTCATCACCGATTTGCTGGCAGACGACCATAATTGGTCCGAGGAGACCTTCCGCATTTTCGAATTCGATCCCGCGACCAAGGTCACGGTGCGGATGATTCGGGATGTTGTTCACCCCGATGACCTGCCGACGTTCGACGCTGTAATCGCGCGCGGCATGACGGGTACCGATGTCGATTTTGTATTCCGGATCGTGACCCCTCGAGGCGCAATAAAACACATACGCGGCATGGCTCGTGTCATGGTACAAATCTCAGGTCACCCCCTGTTCATCGGGGCTCTGCAGGATGTAACGGGGAGTAAGATTGCCGAGGAAGCTCTGGACAAGGCCCGCTCTGAGCTTGCCCGCGTGGCGCGCATCACCACCCTGAATGCATTAACCGCCTCAATCGCCCACGAGATCAACCAGCCGCTGGCGAGCCTCATCACGAACGCCAGTATTTGCCTCCGGAGGTTGAATGCCGATCCCCCCAATATCGACGGCGCTCGAGAAACAGTGGTGCGGACGCTTCGCGACGGCAACCGCGTCTCAGATGTGATCACGCGCTTGCGTGCTCTGTTCAGCAAGAAGGAATTCAGTCTTGAGACGCTGGACTTGAACGAGGCCACGCGAGAAGTGATTGCATTGTCATTGAGCGATCTTCAGAGAAACCGGGTTGTTCTGCGGGCGGAACTCGCCGAGGACCTCCCGCCCGTCATTGGCGATCGTGTCCAACTGCAGCAGGTCACCCTGAACCTGCTCCGCAATGCTTCCGACGCAATGGTTGAAGTTGAGGACCGTCCTCGGCAACTAGTGATCAGAACTCAGCGAGAAGGTGACAGTCGTGTGCGCCTGGTCGTGCGAGATGATGGGTGCGGGATTAAGCCGCAAGACTTTGAGAGGCTGTTTGAGGCCTTCTACACAACGAAGACCGGCGGCATGGGTATCGGGTTGTCTGTCAGCCGCTCGATCATCGAGAGACATCAGGGCCGACTCTGGGCTGAACCGAATGACGGGCCAGGTACCACGTTCTCTTTTTCGATTCCTTGCGGTCGAGAGAGCGCCTCGCCCGCGGCTCCTCAGTTAACGAGTTCGTAACGGGCGGACAACGTTGTACAGCTTGAGCTAAAATGCTCGGCGCAGGAGAGGAACTATGGCTGTCTCTGCCGTGATTTCTTCCGTTGATGACATCCGGAAGTTCATCGACGAGTATTTCAAAGCATGGGAAGGAACCGATGAGGATCGGATTCTCTCCTACTACTCCGACGCCGTCTCGCTGGAAATTCCAGGCTCGATCATCAATGGGAAAGCGGCCCTCCGAGACGAGTTTGTCCGCCCTTTTGTCGCCGGTTTTCCTGGAAACCGTCACGTTGTGAAGAACATGATTTGTGGTAAAGACGTCGTCGTTGTCGAATGGACGTTTGAAGCCGCACACAAAGGGGCTTTCGCTGGCACGGCTGCAACCGGCTCCGCCGTGAAGTTGCCGGGTTGCGGAGTGTACCAATTCGACCCCCTGAAGCGGCAGATCACCGCAGCCCGTATCTATTTCGATGTCACGACCTTACTCAAACAGATTTCATCACACCAGCCTCTGGTTCTGCAGAATCTCCTGATATCGTGGTTCGCCGCACGCGCTTATCCAAAGTCTGGAAGCGGGCCAGAATACGCCTCTTCCCATTGATCCAGTGATCCCATGGAGGCGTCAGCGGAGTCTATGCTCATCGAGAGCCGCCGAGCAGTACCAAAGTCGAATGGACGGCGCTGATAGGGTTGGCGCATTGTGTTGTTATGCAATCCGGAAAGAACGCCAGGGAAGGTCCGCTTCTATCCGTGATCGATGATGATGAGATGCTACGCGAGTCAGTACCCGACTTGCTCCGGGAGTTCGGCTTTGCAGCTCTAGCTTTTTCCTCTGGGCAAGAGTTTCTGTCATCTAGTCATGTGGATGAAACTAGGTGTCTGATCCTCGATGTCGCAATGCCGGGAATGTCTGGGCTTGATGTTCAAGAGGAATTGAAGCGCCGTGGGCAAGGGATTCCAATCATTTTCATCACCGGTCAGAAAAACGACGACGTCCGGCAGCAGGCGCTCAGGCAAGGAGCTGTGAGGTTCCTGTACAAGCCGTTTAGCGACAGCGCTTTGCTCGATGCCGTCAATGCAGCCCTCTCCGGGGAATGAAAAACTGGCTGTGCAGTTCTGGGGTTACAATGAACCTAATCGGCACACTTGGTCATGCAGTGAGGTCATCACCAATGGCGACCGCCAAGCCCATCGTTTTCGTTGTTGATGACGACGTCTGTATACGCGAGTCGCTGGGAACCTTACTAGAAGACGAAGGTTGGCAGCCAGAAACGTTCGCCTCCGCACAAGAATTCCTCGACAGACCGCGGGCACTTACTCCAAGTTGTCTTGTGTTGGACATTTCCCTGCCCGGCATCAATGGCCTCGAACTGCAAAAGCGCGTGGCCGCCGAACCCACTGACATGCCGATCATCTTCATTACCGGACACGGCGATATTCCTATGTCAGTCGGCGCGATGAAGGCGGGGGCAACCGAGTTCCTGACGAAGCCCTTCAATGACGAAGTATTGTTAACAGCAATCCGGCAAGCGCTGGATCGAAGCCGCGTAGCTCTCGCCCTGCAGGCGAAGATGCGGGAGGTCCGAGAACGTTATGCGTCACTGACTCCTCGCGAACGGGACGTGATGGCGTTGGTCGTCTCCGGTCTGCTGAATAAACAGGTCGCTGGTGAACTGGGTATCACTGAGAGCACAGTGAAGGCACACCGCGGGCAAGTGATGCAAAAGATGAAAGCCAACTCCGTAGCCGATTTAGTGAAAATGACCTCAGGACTCGGTCAAAGTGCTTCAACCACAATATTCGGTGAATTCTGGTTAGCGGAGTCGTGCCCCCGCAAGTAGTTTTGGCCCTGCGCCGTCGCAGTCGGCCTTCACACGGCTGAGGTCTCAGCCGCAGGTGGCTCACCTGACAAGGTGTGCCGCAGAATGTGCCGTACGCTTCGAGCCGGTACGCGCCAATACGATCTTTTCGCTACTTCGACAAAGTGCTCCGGTGCGGGCCAAGTTGTCGGCAAGTGATTGATTTCACATGGTGATCGCTACTGCTGAGGTGCAACAACTCTTAATCAGTTGTCCTATTTCCCAGCGAATGTTCCGTTTGTGCCTTCCCGCCATTCTAGGTAGTAGGCACCCTCGGGATGCCGCTCCTCATTCCATTGACCAAAACCCAGTCTGGCCGAATGCGACCATTGGCGGAAAGCACGACTGCGCAGTAGCGAAGACCTTGGGGAGTTTTGACGCGCTTGGTGACGTTGACTTCGCGGTTAACGGGTGATCCTTTCCTGATTTTAGGTATCAGTCTAGGTGTCACCACGTCTAAGTGCTAGATAACAAAGATTATGGC